>NZ_KL448323.1:0-208873 GCF_000709345.1 Polaromonas glacialis
TGCGGGGCGCACCCGTAAGCGACTTGACGGCGGCCATGGCTTCCATCACGCCCATCTGCAGGTAGTCCTGCATGCCCAGATCGCGATCGCGGGCATCCGGGTTGCGCCACGAGATCATGAACACCGTATACCCCTGGCCGACCAGGTAGCGCACCATGGAATTGGCGGGCGACAAGTCAAGAATGTAATACTTCATGATGCATGAGGGCACGATCAGCAAAGGCTCCGGCACCACCTTGTCAGTGGTCGGTAGGTATTGAATCAGCTCCACCAGGTGATTGCGGAACACCACCTTGCCCGGGGTCACCGCCACGTCCTTGCCAACTTCGTAAGCCAGTGGTTTGAGCGATCCGGAACCGACGACGGTTCGGGCCTTGTAATCCTCCTTCAGGTCCCGAAGGTAGTTTTTTTGCCCCTGGAGCAAGCTCTTCCCCATGGACGCCTGGCTCTTCTTGAGCACTTCGGGATTGGTCAGCGGCCAGTTGGAAGGCGACAGCGCATCGAGCCATTGGCGGCTGAAAAAGTCAACGACATGCTGGTGATGTTTGGCCACGCCATCCACTCTGGCGGATTCCCGTCGCCAGGAGTCACTGGCCTTGAAGCCTTCTTTCAGTGCTTTGTAAGGCCATGATTTCCATGATTCATCGTTAAAGCGGTGGTCATTTTCCTGGCCCGGTGTTTCATGCGCATCGACGCCAGTTCGGGTTTGCAAGGTATTGACCCAGGCCTCCCAGGAAAGCGACATGCCTAACCTGCCCAGGCGCGCTTGGCGGCTCGGCGAGACGGCAAGGTGCAGGGCCCAATCTGCAAATGCCAAACCGAGCGAGATTGGTGACAGGCCCATGCTGGACTTGGAAAGCTGCAAATGCAACGCCCTGTCAATCGATGTCTCGATCGGATGTGACGGTTTTAGTGTCAACGCAGAAGGGATGAATTTCATGAGGTCTTGTGCGAATGAATTGAACAATCAGGCAGCGGTGTGGCAACCGCCATCGACGTAAATTGTCTGGCCGGTCATGCCGGTATGGCGGCACTCATGAAGTGCTGTGTTTGGGGTGGTGATGATGGGCGGGGGCCTGCGCCTCTCGAAGTGCTCTGAGCCGATCGGCCATGGCGGCATCGGGCACGAAGACGGCGGCAACCTCGCCGGCGTAAACGATGCCTTCGTTGCCGTCCAGGCTGATGACATCGCCCTCCTTAAGCAGCAGATCCCCCAGGCGGATGGTCCGTGCGCTCAGGTCGATTCGCAGTGTTTCACAACCGACCAGACAGACTTTGCCCAGCTGTCGAGCCACCACAGCGGCGTGGGAAGTGCGCGCGCCACGCCCCGTCAGCAAGCCGGCTGCAAATTCAAGGGCCGCGATGTCACTGGTTTCGGCGTCCTGGCGGACCAGAACCAGGCTGGCACCTTCAGCAGCACGGACTGCGGCGCGTGCGCTGTCCAGCACAATTTCACCGGACACCACGCCGGAGCAGGCCGACATGGCCCGGCCGACCGGGCTAGCCTGCGCATCCGGTTCGCCTTGCGACGCCAGTTGCACCGTGCCAAGGTCTTCCTCGCTAAAGTCCTTCGTGCGCTCCAGGGCGGTGGCGGCGTCTATCAGGCCCTCATCCAGGAGATCGAGTGCGATGCGGGCGGCAGCCAGGGGTGTTCGTTTGCCAGACCGTGTCTGCAGCATGTGCAGCACGCCGTCCTGTACCGTGAATTCGAAATCCTGCATGTCAGAGAACTCACGCTCCAGGGTCTGCACCGCGTCCTGCAGCTTGCTCCAGGCGTCCGGCGCTACGCTGGCCAGAGCCTCGTGTCCATGGGCATTCCTGCGACCCGAAACAACGTCTTCGCCCTGGGCATTGGCCAGAAAATCCACCCATGGCTGGCGCTCGCCGGTCGTGGGATTGCGGGTGAAGCCGACGCCGGCACCCGAATGTCCACCGCTGTTGCCAAACACCATGCTTTGAATCGTCACGGCCGTCCCCACGGCAGCGTCGATCTGATTGATCTCGCGGTAGGCCTGTGCCTTTTCCGCGTGCCATGACATGAAAACCCCCCGAATAGCTCCGGACAGCTGTGCATTGGCATCCTGCGGGAACGGCTGCCCGGTGTGCAACTGGTAGAGCGCCAGAAACTGGCGCGTCAGGCTGCGTAATTCAGCGAAGTCCAGCTGCCGCTCGTCGCGCCCTTGGGTGAGGCGCTCGATCTCGTCCTCAAACAGGGAGCCCGGCAAGCCTGCCACTACTTCGCCATAGCTGGCAATAAGCCGCCGGTAAGCATCCCAGACCAGTCTGGGATTACCGGTCTGGCGCAGCAGGCCGGGCAGGGTCTGGTCACACAGCCCGATGTTGAGCAGCGTCTCCATCATGCCCGGCATGGACACGGGGGCTCCGGAGCGGACTGAAACGATCAATGGCCTGCGCACATCGCCAAGTACGCGTCCCGTCGCTTCCTGCAGGGCCGGCAGCCCGATGGTGAACACGGGCAGCATGCATTCTTCGGGTGATTTTGCGTAATGCGTTCCGATCACCAGCGCCGGCGGAACGGGCAGTCCGATACCTGTCATGCGCAGAAGGTTGTAGGCCTTGGACCCCATGGTCTCCCGGTTCGGCTTGTGATGGGGGGGCGTGTTGCCCTCGGCAATCAGATACAGATGTTTGGGCCAGAGGCTTACTGAGTTCATGCCGTCATACCTGTTTTGGTGAGGACCATCTTGCGCAGCGCATAACCGGCTGCGAGCAGGCCGTCAGAAGCTTTTTCGATCGTGGTGGCCAGGTCGTTGGCCAGGAGCATGCCGGCAGGCGAGGCATGGAGCGAGATGACAATGCTCTTGCGGGCTTGACGCGACAATTCATCGCACAGCCGCTCCGCGCGCAACATGCGCCAGAGTGTCTGCAGAAACAGGTCGCTGTCGGCCGCGTCGCCGTGCTCACTGACCTGGCGCGCGATCTCGATGACCTTGACCTGATCCTGAATGGCTGTCAGGGTCGTGTCCGCCAGCTTGCGCAGCACCTCGGTGACCGGTGTCGGAAGCCCCTGAAGAGGCTCCCCTAGTGTCATGGAGTGGATGAAGAAGGCTTCTTCCAGGGCATCGGCCACATCATCGGACTTCTCCAGAAGTTCTACTACCGGGCGCCACCGGCTTTGCCTCTCCGCGCGCTGGCGAGCGTCCATTAGCAGATGATCCGCCTGCCGTTCCCAGGTTTTTGCGCGCAGTACGAGGCTGGCGCTTTGCGACGAATCCATCGCTGCTCCGTTTTCAAGTGCATCGCACAGTGCCAGCGCAATCGCATGACAGTACGCCGCATGCTCGGCCAGCAAATCGAACTCGAAAGTGCGCTGGCGCAGCACGCGAGCGAGCAGCATTTGTGCTTCGTCGGCCACCAGTGCCACAGGCTGCTGCTGACGCAGCATGATGCTGGACATGCGCAGGAGCGCCAGCAAAAATTCGCTTGCCGATGCCTCCCCTAGAACGTCATCAAGCCGATCACCGACGCGAAAAGCCTCGCTGTCCACCGCCTGCATTGTGCTGAAAACCAGCCGTTCTCCGCCCGCCAGAAGCCATGCCATGTGTCCCAGTTCCTCATCTGCGGCACGGCGCAGGATCGCCTGCGCCTGAGGCTTTTTAACGAAGTTCTGCAGGCGTTTGCGGGCGCGGTTCCAGTCAATGACAAACACGATGCGGGAGGCGACGGCCTCGAGTCCGTCCATGAGCAGCTCGTCGTCATCGGCTTTGAGTTCGGCCTTTCCCACCTGGTACGGCTTGCCTGCATTGAGACCGTCGGAGGTTACAGGGTCGTACACCGTCCATTCGAAACCTGCGGCCTCCAGCATCTGGCGAAAAAATTCAAAGCGCCCGGCATGAAGATCGGAATAGGTCAGGTTGATGGTGCGATGCTCCACCTCGATCACCAGGACATGCACATCGTTGGTGCCAATGTCGTTCTGGATCAGGAGTTGCGAGCCATTGCGGGTCACGGCGGTGTCCAGGCCGGGGTGGTAAAACTTGAGCGGCGCCGTTCGATGCAGGCCTCGCATGAAGGCTTTGATCAGCGGGCGATCAGCTTCGTCGATTTGCCAGACATGGGCTCCATCAATGTCTTCGGTGGCGATCTCGCTGGCCATGGCGTTGAGTTGCTTGTGCAAATCCATCACCAGGATATGGAAACTGTCGCCATGCTTTCGGTCTCCACGGGTCAGGTCAGCCAGTGCCTGAGGCCCAAGCCCTTCCTCGTCTTCCATGACATGAAGTTTCTGCAACCAAAGGTCTCGCCGGGCCATCAGCTCCGGATGACGTTCACGCCCCCCTTCTGCAAGAGGACGGGCCATCAGGGTTAAATCCGACGCCAGCGCACCAAGCAACTGCCCCAGTTGGGGAATGACCAGCGTCCGGTCATCAAGGTAAGCCGTCTTGACCAGTTCCTGGAGCCAGGCCGTGCCATGCAGGCCGCACTGCGCAAGCTCCCGTCCCCAGTCTGCCGCAGGGTTATCCGGCGAAGCGGCATGCTGGGCAGCGGACTGGATCATTGACAGGTACAACTTCAGGCGATCATTCGCCAGCAGCGCCGCCTTGACCCAGGCGGGCATCAGCAGGGATGACTGTCCCAGGGATGCGACCGCTTTTTCTTTAAGCATGTGAATTCTCGATTTGGAGTGAAATTCACAGGCAATGCTAAAAGTTGGATGTGTCGAATTGATGACAATGACAGTCTTTGTGTTTCTAAATGCTTACATCTTTAGTTAAAAAAGCCTTTGCTGATACTAGGAATGATTTCATTCGATTCGCATTAGGTTACTGACCATGCATGGGTCACAGCCTTCCATGGGGACGTGAATTCACTCTGAGTCTGACTCGCTTTCGTGTCGCAATACGCCTTTTCCTATCCGCGTCCTTGTCATGATTCGTATACGCAATTCTGGTAGTCTTTTTCTCGGGAGCTACTTTTTTGCTAACCATGAAAGGTATCAAATGAGCGAAAGCCGCAAAGAACGATCTGAGCGCAAGGAACGGCATGCCGAGCAAAGTCGTACCAGCCAACGCCGACGTGACAAGCAACAGCTCGCTGAACGGTATGAGGGGCGCCCAATTTTTCCGGAGCCTGAACCAAAGGGGGTTTACCGGCCGTGATCGGCCGCGTAGTAATCATTGCCGAGTTGATAACGTACCGCGCTCGCCTAGAGACTGAAGTCAAGTACACGCCATTAATGCAATCAAATCACAGGGCTACTTCCCCATCGTTGTCAGTCTGCCCAACCTAACTTGAATGCTGGGGTAGATAGCCGACACATTGCAGGCGTGGCAACCCCCGCGAACAATGAATACTGTCGAAAATAGGAGCTGCCAGCGCTTGATAGGCAAGCGCTGGCAGCTCTTTTGACTTGCAACCCGTGGCTCAGGCGCCAGGCAGCGTCATGTAGCCCATCATGGGCCAGTAGGTCAGGTCGAACACCACCAGCAGCACGGCCGCCAGGGTGAGGACGAAGCCGGTGCGCACGAAGTCGCGCGCCTCGAACGTGTCGGTGTGTCACCTGGCCCGACGCAGGCAGACCTTGCGCGGAGGGCATCAGCACGACGGCGGCCAGCGCTACTAGCGCAGCGATGAGGCCCGCGCGTTTGAGCCATCCGGTGGGTGCGGGAGCCTCCCCGGAAGGCGCTGGAATAGGAGTGTTCATTGAATTCCTTCTTCGTGCTGATGCCTGCAATGGGCAGGTCTGTTTCCATTGCACCAGCGTCCATTGTCTGCCGACAATGGACTTCCCACTTCCGCCAGTGGCCTTGCGGGTCCGGCATCGAGAAGGTGAATCTTGTAGACAGAGCGCCAAGGCGAGACGTGATCCCGCATGGTGCCCACTACCAGCATGGGCGCCTTGATGTCCATGAGGGACACGCCCGTGCCCCCCAAACGGTAATGCCCGCAGGCCAGCGCGTTGTCAAGATAAAGCGAAGACAGGTATTCCGAATGCATGCGCTCGGTCAGGCGCGTCACGTTGGTGTTCCAGCTCATCATGTCGTTGCCCACGTCGTCCTCGCCCAGCAGGTAACGATGCGTCTGGCGAGACCAGATCAACTCGCGGGAATTGAGAAACTGGAAGGCGCCGCCCATCTGCCGCCCCGACATGTAGCCGGTGCGTGCCATGGTCTCGCGTAAGGTCTGGATCTGGTCATCGTCGATAAAAACGCCAAGTTCGCCGGGTTCACTGAAGTCGGTCAACGACGCCAGCAGGGTGACCGTGGCCAACTCGGGCAGATAGCCCCATCGGGCGGCATTTTCCTTCAGGCCCAGCGCGGCGGCCACGATGGACAGGAACGTGCCGCCCAGGCAGTAGCCCATCGCGTGAATGCGGGGCGCACCCGTAAGCGACTTGACGGCGGCCATGGCTTCCATCACGCCCATCTGCAGGTAGTCTTGCATGGGGCCTACTACTTTCGCGTTGGCATTGTGCTGACGTTGCCTGTTTTGTTGGTCACGCTGGCAGCGCTCGCCCTTCGGCTGAGCTAGAGAGGGAAGGGCGGCGCATCTCGGACAGTGCGATCCATCACAACCCCCCCATTGAGCACCTCGCGTGAAAGTCAGTTCGAACGCTCCTGCCCCACCGCGACGCCGCGCAAGAACTCTGCCAGTTCATGGTCTGCTTCAACCTTAACCACCAGCAGATTTGCCTGCACGAGATCGCGCGCCATGCCAATGTTCGTCTGCAAATCCGTGGCCTGCCGATACCAGCGTTTGGTGCGCTGCCGGTTCAGGAGCGGCTTCAATGCTTCGATGCCGTAGCGCGTTCGCTTGGCCAGAATGCGGGCTTGGTGTTGACCTTCGAGCGTATCGGCATCATGCAGCGCCCCTTTGAGCTGCTTGTGCAGGCGGGCAATGCAGCGCCTGGCCCAGCGGCGAAACGACATGTCGAGAGCATCCAGAGCTTTCCCTGATTCCTTCTGCTGAGGCAGCTCTTCCAGCCATTGCGTGATTCCAAGCAAGGCCGCGCCGACACTTGGCACTTCGAGTGCGTAGCAAATGGCTTTGCGCTGAACGTCTGCCGACTGCGTCAAGGCTTGATTCAACGCCTGCCACTTTTCTTCCCGACGGACATTGCCTGCCGTGTAGGCGTCCGCGAACTTCGGCAGGGTTTCAGTTCGTGCCACATCCAGGTCTCGCAGTTCACCGACCAGCGTCAAAAGCGTTTTCAGTGGCTCCCAGGAGGGTACCGTATCGGCATCAAGGACGGGCTTGAAAAGCCGGCAGGCACTTCTGAATCGTCGCCAGCCGACCCGTGCCTGATGTAGCACCTCAGGGGCATTTGAATGACGCAGTGTATTGAGGTTGGCCGTGAACTGACAGAACATTTCCCGGAGCACGCACTGCGCCGCCTCGGCGGGAACCATTTTGGCGTGCAACGGTGGCGGCTGCGCTCGCAGTGGGCGGTCCAGCGAATCCTCGGCCAATGCATAACCGCGCTCGGCTTTGCTCCGCGTTTCCGGCATCACCGCGATGCTGCGTGCGATCTGCCGGGCAAGACCAAACAGCGCTGATGGCTGGCCTGCCAGCAGTTCGAGTTCAAGCTCGCAAATAGGAATGCTTTTGCCCTCAACCACAATCTGTCCGACGTCGAGCGACACCTCGACGATACTGCCGCCCGGCTTGCGCACGGCCCAGCTGGTCCGGTCAAAGCTGGTCACAAAGCATGGCGCAAGCTTGCGAAACAGATCGCCGTCAGGATCGATGTCTATCCAAGGCGTGGCTTCAAGCGCCGGCAAGGCCAATTGGGCACCAGGCACGGAGGTTTCCCATTCGCCGCGCTGGCTCAAGGCCGAGTTGCCTGTGCCACCCATCTTGAGGGTCTGCAGCCATTCAGGCTTTGCATCACTGCCCACGCGCCTGAGCCGCAAGGCCACACGCTTGCGGCGCAGCGTTTGCTCAGGGGTGTCGTAGTAGGTATTGTGCAACTGCAGATGGCTTGGCTTGCGGCGCGCCAGCCCAGGCATGCGGGCCAGTTTTTTTTCCAGTTCAGCCGGGTCGCATGCTGGTAGCGCAAGCTTGAGTTCTAACTCTTGTGGTCGGCGGGATAAGGCGTCGTCTTTTTTCATGGCGTTCCGTTCACATTTCACAGTTGATGGCGCAAGGGGCGACTGACCCAAGAGGATGCCGGGCTACCTGATGGTATGCAACCGAAAATTGTTACGGCCGCTGTAGCCAATTTTTACCCAAGGTCGCCAGAACTCATGAAAGCTGCTTGATCGGTCTTCAGAAGCCCTGTTTCAAGTTACGATTTTCTACCAATTTCAAAGTAGTCTCTTTAGGGCAAGCATGCAAAATACGCGGCATGACAGCATGCAGGCAAAGCGTGAACAAGGAAATCGCCACCAGTGCAGTCACGGCGTCGCGTAATTGACCACGCCCGGTTTCGTTGCGGTTTTTGTTGCACTGCCGAATTCGATACCCCCATGCGGTTTTGCATGGATTCGTTGCCAATGACACGGAATTTCACACCTTCGGTGCAAAGTTGCGAGGTTTGAGGCGCTTTCAGAGGCCATTGTGCCTTTCAAATGGAGAAAAAGCTGATGCACAAACACCTTCAAAATCTCGAAAGACTCTGCCAAAAACTGCAGTTCCGGTATGGCCAGGACGATGAGTTGGTCATGCAGGTGAAGCGTGAAATCGAGTCAAATATGACCAGGTATTCAAAGAATCATCTCAGTGAAAACCAAGGTCGACACTGGGAGCGCAAGGAAGCGTTCTCTGCACCCATGCACTGAAAAGCTGGCTTGGAAGACGCTAAGTTGTTGCAAAAATCCTGGCGTTTTATCTCAAATCAGACGTTGAATCGGACTTGTTTCCTTCTTGGCCCAGTACAAGCAGTACAGGTTGATGGTCAGATGCGTCACTCATCGCGTCCACCCGCATTTCCTTTACCCGGGGCGCAAGATCCTCGCTAACCAAAATGAAGTCGAAGGTAAACGGCGGGTCCGGCCACTGGCTCTTATCGTAAATCCCCACTGTCGGGGCATGTGGTTCGCTGCCATGGGTGATTTCCCAAGCATCACGGTAAGGCCGCGTGGCATTGTCCATCGCAGCGAGCAGTCTCGCCTTTTCAGCCGACTCTGGCAGGCAGTTGAAGTCACCGGTAAGAATCGATGCTGCAGCACGTGGCACGAAGAAGAACGGGCCTTCTGATGCCTGACCGGGTCGCACGCTACATGCCTGTGCCGTGGCTTCCTGGTGCAATTGGCGCAGCCGTTCAATCTGGGACGCGCGTTGCCGGCTGGAATAAAATTCCAGATGGGTGGTGGTGACGCGAACCAAACCCAATGGAGTGTCCAGTGTGGCTTCCAGGGCAATCCGTTGCATGCTTGGGACACCCGGGTCAGCCGGCCACGGCAACAGGTGGCGGAATACCTGCTGCACAGGAAAACGCGAAAAAATCATGTTGCCGAATGTGCGGCGGCCACCCGTTGGATGGGGGGTGTCGGTAGCCACGCCCGCGATTGCGGTGTAGCCCGGCAGACGATCGGCCAGATACTGGAACTGGTCTCGACCATCGCAGCCCGGCAATTCGGGATAACCGGCTGAAACCTCTTGCAGGCAGAGCACGTCGAAATCAGCCACACGGCGTGCATGGGCCACGATCCGGTCGAGATCAACCCTGCCGTCGGCGCCGCGTCCCCATTGGATGTTCCACGTAACGAGTTTCATACTTCGTCAGAAAATTTGGTTCAAAAGCAATCGCCTGAGTCTGCGATAACTTTAGCGTACCCTGGTTAACGACTCCAGACGGCAAAAACGTTTTTTGCATAAAGAAGCTACATATTCTTCTTTTGAGTTTTAAGCGAAGGCTTTCAAAATTCACGCATTCAACTTTTTGCATCTATTGATCGGGGAACACCGCTATGGCCACACGTCGTCACTTTGTCACTTTTTCAACCCGTACCCTGCTGGCCCTGAGCTTCGGGGGGGCACTTGCCGGAACAAGCCTGGTCAGCCACGCCCAGCAGCCACCCGTGACGCTGCTCAATGTGTCCTACGACCCGACCCGCGAACTCTATGTGGACTACAACGCGGCCTTTGCCAAATACTGGAAGGTCAAGGCCGGCCAGGATGTGACGATCAAGCAGTCGCACGGCGGCTCGGGCAAGCAGGCGCGCTCGGTGATCGACGGGATTGATGCGGATGTGGTCACCCTGGCGCTGGCCGGCGATGTCGATGCGCTGGTCAAGAACGGCGCCCTGATTCCCAAGGATTGGCAAAAACGCCTGGCGCACAATTCGGCGCCCTACACCTCGAACATCGTGTTCCTGGTGCGCAAGGGCAACCCCAAGGGCATCAAGGACTGGGACGACCTGGCCAAGCCCGGCGTGGCCGTCATCACGCCCAACCCCAAGACCTCGGGCGGCGCGCGCTGGAACTACCTGGCCGCCTGGGAATTCGCCAAGCGCAAGAACGCCGGCAGCGACGCCAAGGCGAAGGAATTCGTCGGCCAGCTGTATAAAAACGTCCCCGTGCTGGACACCGGCGCGCGCGGCTCGACCATCACCTTTGTGCAGCGCAATGTCGGCGACGTGCTACTGGCCTGGGAAAACGAAGCCTTCCTGGCACTCAAGGAGTTTGGCGCTGACAAGTTCCAGGTCGTCGTGCCGTCCATCAGCATTCTGGCCGAGCCGACGGTGACGCTGGTCGATAAAAACGTTGACAAGAAGGGTACACGCGCGGTGGCCACCGCCTACCTCGACTACCTCTACTCCGAAGAAGGCCAGGACATTGCCGGGCGCAACTACTACCGCCCGACCGGCGAGAAGGCCAAGGCCAAGTACGCCAGCCAGTTCCCCAAGCTGACGCTGTTCACGATCGACCAGGGTTTTGGCGGCTGGACGAAGGCGGACAAGGACCACTTCGCTGACGGCGCCTCGTTCGACCAGATCTACACGCAGAAGTAAAGCCTTCCGCCAACAACTGTTTCCATCGAGCCACCAGAGAACCCCCCACATGTCCGTAGCGTCCACCGTCCTCTTGATTGCCGGCAGCCCGTCCGAGTCTTCCCGTTCCGCCGCGCTGCTCGATTCGGTCAGTCTCCGGCTGGCGCGCAGCGGCGGCCTGAAGGTCGAACGCCTGAACATCCGCGAGCTGCCTGCCCAGGCGCTATTGCTGGCCGAGTGGGGCGATCCCGAAATTGTCAAGGCGCTGGCGCAGGTGCAGCGCGCCCGGGCCATCGTCGTGGCCACGCCGGTGTACAAGGCGGCCTACAGCGGCGTGCTCAAGGTGTTCCTGGATTTATTGCCGCAAACCGCGCTGAAGGAAAAAACCGTGCTGCCGCTGGCCACCGGCGGCAGTCCTCACCACATGCTGGCGCTCGACTATGCGCTGCGGCCGGTGCTGCAGTCGCTCTCGGCGCGCCACATCCTGCCCGGCGTGTATGCCACCGATGCACAGATTGCGCGCTCGGCCGACGGCCGTTACACGCTCGATGCGGACATCGCGACCCGGCTCGACGAGGCCGTGGCCACGCTGCTGGCCGAGGGCTTTCGAATGCCGCAGCCGACCCGCTTCGATCCGGTGCTGTTTTCGCAGGTGCGATGTAGCGTCTGACGCTGCCGGTCCTTGCGGCCTGGCCTGAATTCCAATTTTTTTAAATACCGCCATGCAGTCGGGTGGCAGCGCCTTGCCTGCAGACACCCAGCCAGCGCCGGCAAATCCCATCAAAGGCTTCAAAATGACTTTTTCCCTTACTGCCCAGCCTCCTCTGGCGGCCTCTTCATGTGCCTTTCGGCTGATCCTGCACGATCTGATCGCAAGCGTCCTGCTGGTTGCCGCCGTGGCGCTGGTCAGCCTTTTTCTGCTGCCGAAAGCGCATGCCCAGGACAAGATCGAACTGCGCATTGGCTACCAGAAGTCGGCCAGCCTGTTCGTGCTGCAAAAAGTCCAGGGCACACTGGAAAGGCGCCTGGCGCCGCTGAAGGCCAGCGTCAAATGGGTGGAGTTTCCAGCCGGCCCGCAACTGCTCGAAGGGCTGAACCTGGTTTCGGTCGATGTCGGCTACGTGGGCGAAGCGCCGCCGATTTTTGCCCAGGCTGCCGGTGCCCGGTTTGCCTACATCGGCTACGACCCGGCCGCGCCTGAAGCTGAAGCGCTGCTGGTGCCCAAGGACTCCGCCATCAAGTCCGTGGCCGACCTCAAGGGCAAGAAAGTCGCGCTGAACAAGGGCAGCAATGTGCATTACCTGCTGGTCAGGCTGCTGGAGAAAAACGGCCTCAAGCCAGGTGACATCCAGCCGATCTACCTGCCGCCGGCCGATGCGCGCGCCGCCTTCGAAAGCGGCCGCGTCGATGCCTGGGCGATCTGGGACCCGTTTGCCGCCGCCGCTGAAAAAGCCATTGGCGCCCGCGTGCTGGCCAGCGGCCGGGGCGTGGTCAACAACTACGCCTATTACCTGGCCGAACGCAATTTCACCGCCAGGAACCCCAAGGTCATCCAGGCGCTGTTCGACGACTCCGTCGAGCGGGGCGCCTGGCTCAAGGCCAACATCAAAAAAGCAGCCGAACAGATCGCGCCGCTGCAGGGCTTGCCGGTCGAGGTCGTTGAACTCAGCCTGCACCGCTATGAATTCAACGTCAGGCCGGTTCCTGACAGCGTGATTGCCGAGCAGCAAAAGCTGGCCGACACCTTCTTTGACCTCAAGCTGATTCCCAAGGCCATCGCCGTGCGCGATGCCGCCTACAAAGCCGCGCCCTGAAGCGCACTGAAAGGAAAACACGTCATGAACACGCAAACACCTTTTCAGCTACGCCGGCGCTTTCTCGCCATTGCCGGCACCACCGCCGCCTGGTGGGGCTTGGGGCTCGGCCGCGCCCATGCGCAGCCAGCGCCCGAAAAAGCCGCCGAACCCTTGCAGCCACTGCAGCAACTCAGGATCGGCTACCAGAAGTCCGCCGTCAACCTGGTCGTCCTGAAGCAGCAGGGCGTGCTCGAAAAGCGCTTTCCTGGTGTCAAGATGACCTGGGCCGAGTTTCCGGCCGGCCCGCAACTGCTCGAAGCGCTGGCGGTCGGCAGCCTGGAGTTCGGCCTGACGGGCGACTCGCCGCCAGTGTTCGCCCAGGCCGCCGGCAAGGATTTGCTGTATGTCGCCGCCGAGCCGCCCAAGCCCGACAGTTCGGCAATCCTGGTGCTGGCCGACTCGCCCATCAAGACGCTGGCTGATTTGAAGGGCAAGAAAATCGCCCTTCAAAAAGGCTCCAGCGAGCACTACCTCGTGGTGCGCGCCGTTGAAAAAGCCGGTTTGAAGTGGAGCGACATCCAGCCGATTTACCTCGTGCCGGCCGATGCGCGCGCCGCCTTTGAACGCAAGAGCGTCGATGCCTGGGCCATCTGGGACCCGTTTTATGCCGCCATCGAACTCGACATCAGGCCGCGCGTGCTCGCCTCCGGCCGCGAGCTGTCGAGCAACAACTCGTTTTACCTCGCGTCGCGGGCCTTTGCCGTGCAGCACGGACAGGCGCTGGCGGTGCTGCTGGACGAACTGACGCGCGCCGACGCCTTCGTGCAGGCCAGGCGCAAGGACGCCATCAAGCTGATCGCCGATTTCAGCGGGCTGGACGCTGGCATCGTCAGCCTGTTTCTCCGGCGCCGCCCGGCCTCGCCTGTTGGCCCGCTGAGCGCGGCGACAGTGGCCGACCAGCAGCGCGTGGCCGACGCCTTTTTCAAGCTGGGCCTGATTCCCCGGCCGGTACAGGTCGCGCAGATCGTCTGGCAGCTTGACGCGGCGCGGCTGGCACAGCGCAACCCCATCACCCACAAATAAGGAGTTTCACCATGCAAGTTTTCTGGTTCATCCCCACCCACGGCGACAGCCGCTACCTCGGCACCAGTGAAGGCGCCCGCGAAGTCAGCTTTGACTACCTCAAGCAAGTCGCCGTGGCCGCCGACACGCTGGGCTACGAAGGCGTCCTGATTCCCACCGGCCGCTCGTGCGAAGACCCGTGGGTGGTGGCGTCCAGCCTGCTGCCAGTGGCGAAAAACCTCAAGTTCCTGGTGGCCGTGCGGCCGGGGCTGCACCAGCCCAGCCTGGCCGCGCGCATGGCCGCGACCTTTGACCGGCTCTCGGGCGGGCGGCTGCTGATCAACCTGGTGACCGGCGGCGACCAGACCGAGCTGGAGGGCGACGGCGTATCCCTGAACCATGCCGAACGCTACGAGCAGTCGGCCGAGTTCATCCGCATCTGGCGCGAGATCATCGCGCGCAGCCACACCGGCGAGAGTTTCGACTACGAAGGCAGGCACCTGAGCGTCAAGGGCGCCAAGCTGCTCTATCCGCCGGTGCAAAAGCCTTATCCGCCGGTGTATTTCGGTGGCTCGTCGCCAGCAGCCCACGACCTGGCGGCCGAGCAGGTCGATGCTTATCTGACCTGGGGCGAGCCGCCCGCCGAGGTGGCCAGGAAAGTGGCCGATGTGCGAGCGCGCGCCGCAAAACATGGCCGCACGGTGAAGTTCGGCATCCGCCTGCACATCATCGTTCGCGAGACCGACGACGACGCCTGGCGCGCCGCTGAAAGCCTGATCAGCCGGCTCGATGACGACACGGTGATCCGGGCGCAGGCGGCGTTTGCGCGCATGGATTCGGAAGGCCAGCGCCGCATGGCCGCGCTGCATTCTGGTGGCAAGAAGCGCACGCGCGCTGACCTGGAAATCAGCCCCAACCTGTGGGCCGGCGTCGGGCTGGTGCGTGGCGGCGCGGGAACGGCGCTGGTGGGCGACGCCAAAACCGTGGCCGCCCGTATCGAGGAATATGCCGCGCTGGGAATTGACACCTTTGTCTTCTCGGGCTATCCGCATCTGGAGGAAGCCTACCGCTTCGCCGAACTGGTGTTTCCGCTGCTGCCGCGCAAGCTGCGCCAAAAGCTGCCGGGCAGCGGCCTGACCGGCCCGTTTGGCGAAGTCGTGGCCAACAACTACCTGCCGCGCGCGTCGCAAAGCTGATGCGGCACAGCAGATTCGCATGGACGACTTTTCAAGGAACTACCGATGACACAAGCAACGCGCGAACTCCAGATAACGCCCATGCCCGACGTGATCAACAGGCCGGGGCTGGGACTTTTACCGTGGAGCGGCGGCCTGCGACTGCCGCGCCTTGACGACAGCGCCTTGCTGCGCGACCTGGGCCAGCGCGCGCTGCCCTGGCTGGTGCCGGTCGGGTTGATCGTGTTCTGGCAGGTGGCGGCGTCGCTCGGCTGGCTCTCGACCCGCGTGCTGCCCGCTCCCGCGGAAGTCGTCAAGGCCGCCTGGGCGCTCACGCTGTCAGGCGAACTCTGGACGCATGTGAAGGTCAGCGCCGGGCGCGCGCTGTCGGGGCTGGCCATCGGCGGCGGGCTGGGGCTGGCGCTGGGCCTGTTGACCGGTTCGGTGAAGTTTTTCGAGACCTTGCTGGACTCGACCCTCCAGATGGTGCGCAACATTCCGGCGCTGGCCCTGATTCCACTGGTGATCTTGTGGTTCGGCATCGACGAGACCGCCAAGCTGTTCCTGATTGCCGTGTCGGTGTTCTTTCCGATCTACCTCAACACCTTTCACGGCATCCGCAATGTGGACCCAGGCCTGATCGAGATGGGCCGCAGCTACGGACTCACGCGCTGGCAGCTGTACCGCGAAGTGATTTTGCCCGGCGCAATGTCGTCGATCCTGGTCGGGCTTCGTTTTTCGCTGGGGCTGATGTGGGTGATCCTGATCGTCGCCGAAACCATCTCGGCGCAGGCCGGCATCGGCTACCTGACGATGAATGCGCGCGAGTTTTTGCAGACCGATGTGGTGCTGGTCGGCATCCTGCTCTACGCCTTGCTCGGCAAGCTGGCCGATGTGTTTGCGCGCGGGCTGGAGCGTTACTGGCTGCGCTGGCATCCGGGCTACCAGAGCGCATCTTCAACGGCATGAATAATCATTTTTTGATAGCTGCTTGCGCAATACCTGCGTGCGGGAGAGACCATTTTGACCATTAAAACTGCCAAAGAGAATGCACGCGGCCTTCGCCTTGACGTGCGCGGCCTGTCCAAGCATTACGGCCAGCGCCAGGTGCTGCGGCATGCCGAACTGATGATTGAACCGGGCGAGTTCGTCGCCATCGTCGGCCGCAGCGGCTGCGGCAAAAGCACCTTGCTGCGCCTGGTGGCCGGGCTGGAGCCGGCGACGCAGGGCGTGATCGAACTCGATGCGCAGGAGGTCAAAGGCCTGCGCGACGACATCCGCGTCATGTTCCAGGACTCGCGCCTGCTGCCGTGGCGCCGGGTGATCAACAACGTGGCGCTGGGTCTGGGCGCTGCCGGTCACCACGCAGCGGCCGGCGTGCTGGCGCAGGTCGGGCTGGCCGACCGGCAGGTGGACTGGCCGGCGCGGCTGTCGGGCGGGCAGCGCCAGCGCGTCTCGCTGGCCCGAGCCTTGGTACACAACCCGCGCCTGCTGCTGTTAGATGAGCCGCTGGGTGCGCTCGACGCCTTGACCCGCATCGAAATGCACCAGCTGATCGAGGGCCTGTGGCAGCGCAATGGTTTCACCGCGCTGCTGGTCACGCACGACGTGCAGGAAGCCGTGGCGCTGGCCGACCGGGTGATCCTGATCGAGGACGGCCGCATCGCGCTTGACGAGCGGATTCCCTTGGCGCGTCCGCGCCAGCGCAGCGACCCGCTGTTCGGCGTGATCGAAAAACGGATTCTGGACCGCGTGCTGCAGCAGCCGGCGGAAGAAATGCCGTCACGCGAGCCGGCCTGGCCCGCCACCCCCGCGCATGGCCTGCGCTGGGCAGTTTGATGATAAAAAAAGCCTTTTGCGCAAGTGGGGCGTGCGCATGCAGCTATTGATTTCATAGTATTTTTGATTTTCCAATTTTTTAACCGTTCCAGGAGAACCTTCATGTCCCAAGCCATCCAGGCCATCAACGTGCGCAACCAGTTTCGCGGCAAGGTCAAGGAAATCATTCGCGGCGATGTCGTGTCCGAGATCGATGTCGAAACGCCGTGGGGCATCGTCACCTCGGTGATCACCACGCGATCAGTGGACCAGCTCGAACTCGTCATCGGCAGCGAGGTGGTGGCGCTGGTCAAATCGACCGAAGTGTCGATTGCCAAGCTGTGAGGCAGATTTTTATATCGTGATTTCCTCCGGCCCGCTGAGCGACAGCCTTTCAGGCAAGGCCGCAGACTCCGCCCGTTCCAAAGGCGTTCCGGCGCTGCTCAAGGCTTGCTCGACGATGCTGCGGGTGAGCATGGGTGCGAAAGACTCGACGAAGGCGTACACGTAGCCGCGCAGGTAGGTGCCGCGCCGCACCGCCAGCTTGGTCAGGTTGATGCCGAACAGCTCGCCTGCATCGATGGCGCGCAGCGCCAGGTCGCGCTCGGCCTCGAAAGCAATCGACGCCACGATGCCCACGCCCATGCCGAGTTCCACATATGTCTTGATGACGTCGGCGTCCATTGCATTGAGCGTGATGTCGGGCGTGAGGTGTTGCGCCTTGAAGGCCTCGTCAATGCGCGTGCGGCCGGTGAAACCGGTGTCGTAGGTGATCAAGGTATAGCCGGCCAGCCGCTGCAGCGTCAGCGGCTCATCGAGCAGCGCGTGTCCCGGCGGCACGATGACCGAGTGCGTCCAGCGGTAGCAGGGCAGCGCGATCAGTTCATCGTACTGGGCAAGCGCCTCGGTGGCGATGCCCACATCGGCCTCGCCGGACAGCAGCATTTCGGCCACCTGTTCGGGCGAGCCCTGGTGCAGGTGCAGCTTGATGTCGGGGAACTGCGCGCGAAATGCCTGCACGGCCATGGGCAGGGCGTAACGCGCCTGGGAGTGCGTGGCGGCAATCGACAGCAGGCCGCTTTGCTGCGACGCAAATTCCGCCCCGGCCTGGCGCAGGTTGCTGCTGCCGAGCAGGATGTGTTCGATGATGGGCAAGACGTGGCGGCCCGGGTCGGTCAGGCCGGTCAGTCGCTTGCCGGCGCGAGCGAACAGTTCAATGCCGAGTTCCTCCTCCAGTTCGCGGATCTGCCGGCTGACGCCCGGTTGCGAGGTGTGCAGCGTGTTGGCCACTTCGGTGAGGTTGAAGCCGCACCGCACCGCCTCCCGCACGGAACGCAGTTGCTGGAAATTCATAAAAAACAAGCCTCCTTCATAACCAGGAGGATTATGAAATCCAATATTTATTTCTACAAAGAATAAATTGTAGATTCGATATGGCTTATTGATCTGGATTTTGGCCGGCAGCGCTGGCAAAGCGCACGGCTTGCGAATCGGGCTACGCAGTGGCCCGCGCGCGAATCGCCCATGCCCTGGCTGTCATCGGGATGGAGCCATCGGCAAGCATGGGGACGCGCTCCCTGAGGCGTTCCTCCAGCCGCTTGCGTGCCGCGGCATCAAGCGACATGGCGTAGGCCGGTGCGGCCCCCTGGCCGCCCAGGAATGGCTGCCAGTAGTCGTCAAAATTCGCAAACGGCGTGGCGATGTCGATAGCCGTGACCTCGATATGTTCGAGCCCTGCACGGGTAAAAAGTCCGGTCAGGGCTTCGGGCCGGCACAGGGGGAAGCGTTTTCCCTCGTCGAGCTTGAGGGCGCCGGCTTCTTGTGAGACAGCGGCATCCCAGAAAAACTGCATCAGTTCCATCTTGTCCGTGTAGTCCCAGACGTAGGCGCCAATGATTCCCTCCTGGTGCGTGACCCTTTTCATTTCGGCCAGTGCAGCCGCCTGGTCTGGAACGAAGTTGAGCACCAGCCCTGACACCGTCACATCAACCGAGCCATCGTCCAGGGGCAGGGCGGTCGCGTTGCCGCAATGAAACGTTGCCCGGCTGCCGATCTGCCGACGCGCGGACGCCAGAAACCCCTGCGAAGGATCAACCCCATCGAGCGACGAGGGCGCGCAGGCTTGCACAATGGCAGCGCAGAGGGCGCCTGTGCCGCAGCCGATGTCCAGCCATCGGCGGCCAGCCGGAACGTCCAGCCAGTCCAGAAACAAGGGCGCGACCTTGCGGCTCCACCGGCCGACATAGCGCTCATAGGGATCGCCGCGCTCCCACGTATCGGGCACTTGCTTCGGGTGCATGGAAAAACTCCTTTCCGAATCAGCCAATGCCACCATGATGCATGCGCCTGCCCCGTTTTTTACGCCAGTCCATCCTTCCACATGTTTCAAAAGTTTTTCGCTGCCGGGCCCATAAAGGGAAAAACCGGCAACGAAAGTTGCAGGCTTTTTCGTTTGGCACCGTTCGCCACGGGCAAAGTTGGCGCGCGCGAATGCTATTCTGGCGCCAGCATGAACAAAGCATTCACCAAAGAATCCGATGCGGACGACGAGGACGAACTGCCCGTTCCCAGCCAGCCGGCCAGCGGAAAGAACTACATCACGCCTCAGGGCTATGCGCGTTTGCGGGAGGAGTTGTTCGACCTGATCGACAACGAGCGGCCCAAGGTTGTCGATATCGTCCACTGGGCGGCAAGCAACGGCGACCGGTCGGAAAACGGCGATTACCTGTACGGCAAGAAACGCCTTCGGGAGATTGACCGGCGCATCCGCTTTTTGACGCAGCGGCTGGAAATCGCTGAAATCAGCGACCCCGGCCTTCACCACGGCAACGACCAGGTGTTTTTTGGCGCCACGGTCACCTACGCCGATGAGGAAGGGCTCGAAAGAACCGTGACCATTCTCGGCATTGACGAAGCCGTCAGTGCCATGGGGCAGATCAGCTGGATTTCGCCCGTGGCCCGCGCGTTGCTGAAAGCGCGCACAGGCGACGAAGTGAGCCTGGTCACGCCCCAGGGAACGCAGTTGCTGGAAGTGCTGAAGGTGGCCTATCCCGAGGCCGGCGCGGCGGCCGGGCCAGCCTGATCGGTTCAATCCACGAAAGCCAAGGCCACGCTTTTCAGGCGCTGGCCTTGAAGCGCTGAACCCGAAGCACCGACGGAGTGCGCCTGACATTGCGCATCGCAGCGGCCAGGTGAACGCGGTCGCGCACCGCCACGCTGAACCTCAGGTCGGTGGCTCCGTTGGCCGGTTCATGGCCCATGTCCACATGGGTGATGTCCACCTCGGCACCGGCAAGCGCGGCGGCCACCTTGGCCAGCACGCCCTTGCCATTGGAAACCGTGACCATGAGATTGGTTTCAAACGTTCTGGTGGGCTCGTCTGACCAGTCCACGGCAATGAAGCGTTCAATGTCGCGTTGCTGCAGGCGCTTGGCCACTGCGCAGTCCTCGGTGTGCACGAACAGGCCCTCGCCCCGCCCGAGGTAACCCACGATGGTGTCGCCGGGAATCGGGCTGCAGCATCGGGCAAACTGGACCGAGCTTTTCTCGCTGCCATCGAGCACCAGGCCGCCTTGCGAGATGGATTCGTGCGGAATGTAGCGTTCCCGGCTCATCAGCAAGGCATCGGGTTTCTCGCCTTTCTCAGCCAGAAACGAGACGATGCGCTTGGCGATCATGCTGGCAATGCGCTTGCCCATGCCGATGTCGGTCAGCAACTCGGCGCGCGAACGGTTGCCGGTGAAGCGAAGGATTTTCTCCCAGGTCGCGTGGTGGGCGTCGTCGTCTTCCGAAAGACGCTGCCGGTCGATGCCCTCGGCACGTAGCGCCTGGGCAAGCATTTTTTCACCGAGTTCCTGTGATTCGGTGATGGCCATGCTCTTGAGGTGATGGCGTATTTTTGAACGTGCCTTGCCGGTTCGGACAAACCCCAGCCAGGCAGGATTCGGCGTGGAAACCGGCGCGGTGATGATTTCGATGACATCGCCGTTCAGCAGTTCGGTGCGCAGCGGAACCTGTTCGCCGTTGACCTTGGCGGCAATTGCATGGTGGCCCACATCGCTGTGAATGGCATAGGCAAAGTCCACAATCGTGGCGCCGCGCGGCATCGCCATGATCTGGCTCTTGGGGGTGAAGACGTAGACCGCCTCGGGGAACAGGTCGATCTTGACGTGGTCCCAGAACTCGGCTGCGTCATGGGTTTCATTCTGGATGTCGAGCAGCGACTGCAGCCATTTGGTTCCCAGACGCTGCGACGTGTCGCTGTTCGGATCGGACGCCTTGTACAGCCAGTGGGCCGCCACGCCTGCCTCGGCCACCACATGCATCGCATCGGTGCGCATCTGGAACTCGATGTTGGTTCCGAACGGGCCGACCAGTGTGGTGTGCAGCGACTGGTAGCCGTTGACCTTGGGAATGGCGATGTAGTCCTTGAACTTTCCCGGCAAGGGCTTGTAGAGCTGGTGCAGGATGCCCATGGCGCTGTAGCAGGCGGTCACATCGTTCACGATGACCCGGAAACCATACAGGTCGGTCACCTGTGCAAAAGACAAATGCTTTTGATCCATCTTGTGATAGATGGAATAAAGCGTTTTTTCGCGGCCATAAATCCGGACAGGAATCTGCGCGGTGGCAAATGCAGCCTCGACTTCAGATTGCACCCGCTTGATCACGTCGCGTCGGCGTCCGCGCGCCCGTGTCAGGGCCTTGGACAAAATGGCATAGCGCCACGGATGCAGGTGCTGGAACGACCGGTCCTGCAGTTCGCGGTAGGTCGAGTTCAGGCCCAGGCGGTGCGCAATCGGGGCGTAGATGTCCAGCGTTTCGCTGGAAATCCGTTTCCACTTCGTGCGCGGCGCGTCGCCAAGCGTTCGCATGTTGTGGATGCGGTCCGCCAGCTTGATCAAGATGACCCGCACATCGCGCGCCATGGCCAGCAGCATCTTGCGGAAAGACTCCGCCTGGTTTTCTTCGCGGGTGTTGAATTCGAGTTTTTCCAGCTTCGTCAGCCCATCGACCAGATCGGCCACCGGCGCGCCAAAGCGCTCGATCAGCTCGGGCTTGCTGACATCGCAGTCTTCCATCGCGTCGTGTAGCAGCGCCGCCATCAGGGCTTGCGCATCGAGTTTCCATTCGGCGCACTGCTGGGCCACGGCAATCGGATGCGTGATGTAGGGCTCGCCGCTGTTCCTCAATTGCCCCAGGTGGGCCTCGTCGGCAAAGCGGTAGGCCTGCCGGACATTTTCTATGTCGGCGGCGTTCAAGTAGTCGAGTTTGGCGGTCAGGGCCGCAAAACTTGCCGCCGCCGCATTGGCTGCGGCAGGTGTCGGCTTGTGGGGAACGGCGGTGGTCGGCATGGCGTTCATATCCCCGACTGTAACGCCAGCTGAATAAAGACGATGAAAAATGGCTTTGGAAAGCTTTCAAAATGAAAAAAGCACCTGTCAAGGTGCTTTTTTCATGAATTTGGCAGTTCTAGTTGGGGACTTTTTTCAGCATCTCCAGGCCAACCTTGCCTGCGGCGATTTCCCGCAGGGCGGTGACGCCGGGCTTGTTCTTGCTTTCGATCCTGGCGGCATGGCCCTGGCTGAGCATGCGGGCGCGGTAGGTGGCGGCCAGAACCAGCTGGAAGCGGTTCGGGATTTTTTCAAGGCAGTCTTCAACGGTAATGCGGGCCATGGTGTTCTTTCAGGTGATCGTTGACTTGGTGACGTTTATTTAGGGAATTTGAAGCGCCATGAAAGTCTCGGCTCTGGCGCGTCGCTGGGCCGAATATTTCAGCCGCTGGGCATGCACAATGGTTTTCAAGTCGAAAACTGCCCGCTCAAACAACTCATTAATTATAACGAAGTCGAATCTTTGCGCCTGTGCCATCTCCACGGCAGCGTTCTGGAGCCGCAGTTCGATAACCTGCGCACTGTCTTCGCCGCGTCGCTGCAGGCGCGAGCGCAGTTCTTCCCAGCTGGGCGGAAGAATGAAGATCAGGACCGCGTTGGCAAAAATCTGCTTGATGTTGATGGCGCCCTGGAAATCGATTTCCAGGATCACGTCGGCGCCATGCGCCACCCGTTCCTCGATGGTGTGGCGCGACGTGCCGTAGCGGTGGCCGTGGACATGCGCCCATTCCAGGAAGGCGTCGCGCGTCACCATGCCGTCAAACTCTTCGGGCGAGAGAAAAAAGTATTCCCTGCCGTGCTTTTCCTGTCCGCGTGGCGGGCGGGTGGTATGCGAAACCGCAGGCTGGATGGCCGAATCGAGTTCCATCAAGGCTTTGACCAGGCTGGATTTTCCAGCCCCGCTGGGGGCGGCTACAACAAAGAGATTTCCGGGATAGTCCATACTTGGCGAGCGATGTTTGCTATTGATTTAGAAGTTATAGAAAGCGTGCGGTCTTATTCGATGTTCTGCACCTGCTCGCGAATCTGCTCGATCAGCACCTTCATGTCGACCGACACGCGCGTCAGTTCCAGCGATGCCGATTTGGAGCCCAGGGTGTTGGCCTCGCGGTGCAGTTCCTGAATCAGGAAATCCAGTCGCTTGCCCAGTTCGCCGCCACTGGCCAGCAGGCGGTCGATTTCATCGAGGTGCGATGCCAGGCGGGTGATTTCCTCTGCCACGTCAATCCGGATGGCAAACGCGGTCGCCTCGGTCAGCGCCCGGTCCTCGGCTATTTCCGGCAGCACGCTGCTGCTGCCCAGCTTCAGCGCTTCTTTCCAGCGTTCCAGAAAACGGTTTTTTTGCTGCTCGACCAGTTTGGGAACCATGGGTACGGCGGATTCGGCCAATACCCGCAGTTGCGCGGTGCGATCCAGCAGCATGAGGCTCAGGCGGGCGCCTTCCCGCTCACGCGCAGCCATCAACTCATGCACCGCCTGTCGGGCAGTCTGCAGCAATTCCTCGCTGTAGTCGTGCGGCTTTTTATCTTCGTTCGTGGCAATGCGCAGCACATCGGCCACGCTGAGCGGCGCAGCCTGCGGCAGCCAGGACTTGATGCTGTCTTCGAGCGAACCGAGCCGCTGCAGCGTGGCCGGAGACGGCGCGCGCAGGCTGCTGGCCGCCGTGCTTTCAAGCGAGACGCGCACCTCGACCTTGCCGCGCTTGAGTTTGCTGGTCAGCAACTCGCGCAGCGCCGGTTCGGCCTGGCGCAGTTCATCGGGCAGGCGAAAAGCCAGGTCCAGAAAGCGGCTGTTGACGGAACGGATTTCAATGCCCAGCCGGGAACTGCTGTCGCGCGACGGTTCGGTTTCAAGGGCCGTTTGCGCGGTGCTGGACTGCAGGCTTGCATAGCCCGTCATGCTGTAAACTGACATTCGCTTTCTACGCCTTACTAAAGAGAAAAGAGACTGGGCGAACTTTTACCCAGCCCACCAGAGAATTTATGTCAAAGGTCAAGCCTTCACCCCTGCCGCCTGACACCATGATCGGGGGCTATCGCATTGAACGAAAACTCTCGGCCGGTGGATTCGGTGTAGTTTACTTGGCCGTTGACAGCGGGGGCCAGCAGTTTGCCATCAAGGAGTACCTGCCGTCCTCCCTGGCCAGCCGCGCCGCCGGCGAATTGCTGCCGCAGGTACTGCCCGAAAAACTTTCGCTCTACCGCCTGGGCCTGAAGAGTTTTTTCGAGGAAGGCCGTTCGCTGGCCCAGATTTCGCACGGCTCGGTGGTCAGCGTGCTGAACTTCTTTCGTGAGAATGAAACCGTCTACATGGTCATGAACTATCTGGAGGGGGGAACCCTGCAGGACTTCATCATCACGGCGCGCGACCTGAAAAATTCCAAGGTGTTTCGCGAGTCAACCATTCGCTCGTTGTTCGACGAAATCCTGCGCGGGCTGCGCATCGTGCATCAGCACAAGATGCTGCACCTGGACATCAAGCCGGCCAACATCTTCATCACCGACGACAACCGGGCAGTGATGATTGACTTTGGCGCGGCCAGAGAGGTGCTGAGCAAGGAGGGCAACTTCATCCGGCCCATGTACACGCCCGGCTTTGCAGCGCCCGAAATGTACCGGCGCGACTCGTCCATGGGGCCCTGGACCGACATCTATGCAATAGGCGCCTGCATCTACGCCAGCATGCAGGGCTATCCGCCCAACGACGCGCCGCAGCGGATTGAAAAAGACCGGCTGTCGCTGGCCTTGTCCAGGCTGCGTGGCGTTTATTCGGACAACCTGATCGAGGTCGTCCAGTGGTGCATGGCGCTCGACCCGCTGGCCCGGCCGCAATCGGTGTTTGCCCTGCAAAAGGAACTGAGCCGTGAAAGCGCGCGCCGCTACACCAAGCTCACGGTCGGCGAACGGGTCCGGCTGCAGTTTGACAGCGTGGTGTCCGACACCAAGAAAACAGCGCGCAAGGCCAATGTGCCGGGAACCCGGTTCAAATGAAATTTTCGGTTTTTCAGCTCAGCCGTAGCGGCGGCCGGGCCATGAACGAAGACCGCATGGGCTACTGCTATACCCGCGAGTCTGGCCTGTTTGTGCTGGCCGACGGCATGGGCGGACATCCTGAAGGCGAAGTTGCCGCCCAGTTCGCGCTCGACACGATTTCGGCCCTGTACCAGAAGGAGGCCAAGCCCCTGGTCAGCAATCCCGCTGGATTTCTTGCCGACGCGGCGCTGGCGGCGCATCACCGGATCATTCGCCATGCTTCCCAGAAAGGCATGCTTGACACCCCGCGAACCACGCTGGTGGCAGCGGTGGTGCAGGGCGCCAGTGCCACCTGGGTGCATTGCGGCGATTCGCGCCTGTACCTGGTGCGCGATGGCCAGTTGCTGCTGCGCACCCGGGACCATTCATTTCTTGAGCAGGAGCAGGCCGGGCTGAACGAATTCGAGCCCGTGAACCGCAACATCCTGTTCACCTGCCTGGGCTCGCCCGCCAGGCCAACACTGGAAATTGCGGGGCCGTTTGCCTTGCAGCAGGGCGACAGGCTGATGCTCTGCTCGGACGGTTTGTGGGGCAGCCTGAGCGATGCGCAGATCGTTGCGCAATTAAGCGGCCAGCGCGTTTCCGAGGCGGTCCCGGCCCTGGTGGAAAGCGCCTTGGTAGCCGGGGGAAAGCACAGCGACAACGTGACCGTGCTGGCCATGGAGTGGGAGACGCCCGATGAATTTGCGCCCACACGCTTCGGCGCTGCCGACAGCGCGATGGACGGCGGTTTCGCCTCTACCCTCGAAGCAGGAGGGGGCTTTGACACCGCCGACGACCTCGATGAAGCCATGATCGAGCGCTCGATTGCCGAAATCAACGCAGCCATCCGCCGTTCGGGTGTCAGGAAAACCTGATCGGCGTTTTCGTTGCCGGCGTGGCGTTTTTTTCCAGGAAATGGATACGCTGCTCTGCCTGGCCAAAAGCAGCATCCGCGAACTTGTGGCATTGCATTAAAATTCACTATTAAATTAATAGCTATTTACGCATGCCAGGTAAGCGCAAAAGCACTATTTCATCATGAAAATCGTTCTCGCATCCAACAACCAGGGCAAACTGGCCGAACTCCAGGCCATGCTGGAGCCGCTCGGCCTGGAACTGGTCAGGCAGTCCGATCTGGCCATCCCGGAGGCCGAAGAGCCATTTCGCACCTTTGTCGAAAATGCGCTCGCCAAGGCACGCCATGCATCACTCCTCAGCGGCCTGCCGGCGCTGGCCGATGACGCCGGCCTGTGCGTGGAAGCGTTTGGCGGACAGCCGGGCGTGGACACCGCGTTTTATGCCACGCAGTTTGGCTATGCCAAGGGCGACGACAACAACGTCAAGGCCTTGCTGGAACAAATGGCGCACCTGACGCAGCGCGAGCAACGGCGCGCCGCCCTGGTCAGCACGCTGGTTGCGGTGCGCTCGGCCGATGACCCCGAGCCGCTGATCGCCAGCGGGCGCGTGGCCGGCGAAATCGCCCTGGCGCCCGTCGGTGGCAACGGCTTTGGCTTTGACCCGGTGATGTTCGTTCCCGCGTTCGGCCAGACCTTTGCGCAACTGCCGGTCAGCGTGAAGAACGCCAACAGCCACCGCGGCAAGGCCATGCGGCAGATGATTGAATTGCTGCGTGAACGATGGCTGCCAACCGGAATCACATCGCCATGATCCCCTCCCTGACCCCACACGACGTTCAGCACTACATGCGCGCTGGCACGCTGCAACTGGCGGCCTTGCCGCCGCTGTCGCTGTATGTGCATTTGCCCTGGTGCATCAAAAAATGCCCGTACTGCGACTTCAATTCGCATGAAATGACTGGCGAGATGCCCGAGCAGCGCTACATCGATGCACTCGTGGCCGACCTGGAGACGTCGCTGCCGCTGGTCTGGGGCCGCACGGTACACAGCATTTTCATCGGCGGCGGCACGCCCAGCCTGTTTTCGCCGCAGGCCATCGACCGCCTGCTGGGCGACATCCGCGCCCGGCTCAAGCTGACGGCCGACTGCGAAATCACCCTCGAAGCGAATCCCGGCACGTTTGAAAAAGACCGCTTCAAGGCGTTTCGCAGCGCCGGGGTGAACCGCCTGTCGGTCGGCGTGCAGAGTTTCGACGATTCGCACCTGAAGGCGCTGGGCCGGGTTCACGACCGCGCCCAGGCGATTGCGGCGGTCGAAGAGGCGGCGCAGGCCTTCGACACATTCAACCTCGACATCATGTACGCGCTGCCCGGCCAGACGCTGGAAAACCAGGCGCAGGACATGCGCCAGGCGCTGGCCATGGACCCACCCCACATCTCGATCTACCACCTGACGATCGAACCCAACACCTACTTCGCGAAGTTTCCGCCGGTGATTCCCGAGGAAGATACGGCCTACGCCATGCTCGACCAGATCACCGAAATGACCGAAGGCGCCGGGCTGCAGCGCTATGAAGTGTCGGCCTATGCTAAGCCCGGCCACCGCTGCTTTCAAAACACCAACTACTGGCAGTTCGGCGACTACCTGGGCATAGGCGCCGGCGCGCACAGCAAGCTCAGTTTTGCGCACCGGGTGGTGCGCCAGGTGCGTTACCGCGAACCCAAGCTCTACATGGACAAGGCGCTGGCCGGCCAGGCGGTGGCGCAGGAAACCGAGGTCAGCCGTGCCGATCTGCCGTTTGAATTCATGCTCAACGCCTTGCGGCTGCGGGACGGCTTCAAGCTGCAAGACTTTACCGACAAGACCGGCCTGCCGTTCACCGCGATCCAGAAAGGGCTGGAAGAGGCCGAGCGCAAGGGGCTGATCGAGCGCGATTTTGTCCATGTCCGGCCGACCGAGCGCGGCTTTGATTTTTTGAACGACCTGCAATCGCTTTTCCTGGCTGACTGACCGGGCAACCACACACCATGGAACTGGAAACTTCAAGCATTGTCCTGCTGGCCGTCAGCACCGCCGTGAGCTTCGGCCTGGGGCGCACCTTCATGCATTTTCGCAAGAAGAAGCAGAAAAAAGACGCCCAGGAACGCGAGGCGCGAGCCCTGCGCGAGCAGCCTGCCGAGCCGGAATCGAAAAACAAGAGCAAACGCAAGCGGCAGCTTCAGCAGGCGCAAAAAGGGTTCTCCGGCCCGAAGCGCTGAACCGCTTCACACCAGGCCAGGAAAGGCCGCGTGATTTTTCAGGCGGGCATGGCCCGGCACCACGGAAGAGGTGCAACTTTCCGAATGCCGAAATTGGCGTTTGGAGGTGAACGTGGCAAACCCAGAACTCAAGAAATACCAGTATGCGACAAGGGCTGACAAGCTGAGCAAGGGCGTCGAGCATGCACGGGAACTCCATGCGCAGTTTTTCGCGCTGTTCGACGAGTTCAGGCCGGCGCTTCTGCGCCTCGATATTTCTTCAGAGTTGATGCCCCAGCGAGATGGCCCGGCCCGCCTGCGCATCATCACGCCGTTTGGCGACCTTTTTGCCACTGCCGCCTAGACCTTCGACGACGGCCATGTGGGCGCCGCGATGATTTTCACCGATGAGAAAAAAGTCGATGACCGATCCGTCTCGCGAAAACTCAACGCCGTGCTCCTGGCGCGGGACGGATACTGGACCGACTCCGATGGCGACCGGGTGAAAACGCCTTTCGTAGAGATGGGTGAGCACCTCGCCTACGCGGCTGTCCACAAGGCGTTGGCCGCCAAGTTGAAGTCTGACTCGGAATACGTCTCCAGTTTTACGCGCGCATTCCTGCTGTAGGTGCGAGCTTGCCGAATGCGGCTTGGGCGCGAAATCCTGCGGGTCGCCGGACTAGATTTTTGAACGTTGAAGCTGATGCCAATGTCCCGAAGGATTAAGGGCACAATAAAAACCGTTTTCAGGAATTTCAGCGATTGGGGGGTAACAGTGCGGTGGTGTCACCTGATTGTCATGAAACCTGCATGAATGCCAGGGTTCCTGGCGGAAGCGGTGAGATTCGAACTCACGGAGGACTCGCATCCTCGGCAGTTTTCAAGACTGCTGCATTCAACCGCTCTGCCACGCTTCCAAGCCCGCTAGTTTAACCGCAGGGCATGCCGACTTCGGGAGCGGTCTTGAAAAATAAGGATCATGCGGCCTGCAGCATGCCTTTGGTTTCGATGAAGGCAATCACCTCGGCCAGGCCGGTGTTGGTCTTGAGGTTGGTCATGACGAAGGGCTTCAGGCCCTTGGCCGTGGTGCGCATGCGGATGGTATCAAGCTCCATCACGCCCAGATCAGCGCCGACGTAAGGCGCCAGGTCGGTCTTGTTGATGACGAACAGGTCGCTCTTGGTGATGCCCGGGCCGCCCTTGCGCGGGATTTTTTCGCCGGCGGCGACGTCGATCACATAAATCGTCAGGTCGCTCAGTTCGGGGCTGAAGGTGGCGGCCAGGTTGTCGCCGCCCGATTCGATAAACACCACGTCGGCATCGGGAAACTCCTCCAGCATGCGGTCGATGGCTTCGAGGTTGATCGATGCGTCTTCGCGGATGGCCGTGTGCGGGCAGCCGCCGGTTTCCACGCCCATGATGCGCTCGGCGTCGAGCGCGCCGCTGACGGTCAGCAGGCGCTGGTCTTCCTTGGTGTAGATATCGTTGGTGATGGCCACCAGGTCATATTTTCCCTTCATGGCCTTGCAGAGCATTTCTAAAAGAGTTGTTTTGCCCGAGCCTACGGGGCCACCTATGCCCACGCGAAGGGGCGGCAGTTTTTTGGTGCGGTTGGCGATGTGGTGCAGGCTCATGAGGATTCTCCTTAGAGGGTTGAAGATGCGGCGTTTCGTCAGGAGCGAAAAAGCCGTGAGTATTGGGTTTCGTGCTGGGCCGAAAGAATCGCCAGCATGGGCGAAAACGCCTGGCGTTCGCACTCTGGCAACCGCAGGGCCGATTCGACCGCTGCCGGAATGTCCCGGCTCAGGCGGGCCAGGATGCGCTGACCAGCGCTTTGCCCGAGCGGCACCGACTTGAGCGCGGCCTGCATCATGTTTTCAGCCCAGCCAAAGGCGTAGGCCAGCATGCAGTCGCGCGTACCGGCCGCCGTTTGTGATGCCGCCAGCGCAAAGGCGACGGGATAGGTCGGCTGCATTTTGGCGCAGGCGTCAATGTGCGCGGCGTTGGCTCCGTCATGGTTGCGCAGCCAGTCGAGCAGCGAGCGGCCCATCTGCTCGGCCTGCAAGCGCAACTCGCTGGTTTCGCGGGTTTGCAGCACCCAGTCGTTGAGCTGCCGGATACGAATCAGGTCGGCTTCGCGCCAGGCCGGGATGGACTGGGCAATCACGGCCAGGTCGCCGCGGGCCAGCGTCAGGTGAAGCTGGTCTGTCAGCCAGTCGGATGCTATGCTTTCTGCAGCTACTCCCGCACGGTCTACGGCTGCTTCAAGCACTTCTGAATATGAAAATCCGCCCACGGGCAAGGCCGGGGAGGCGAGCCAGATCAGCTGGAGCAGGCTGGCCGCTGGCAGGGCTTGTGCGGTTTGATCAGGCAATCCCGGGCCTGATTCAGTGGCTGTGCGGCTTACGCGGATGGATCTGAATCGCGACCGGCTTGATGGCGTCAGCCGGCCCGTGCTCGTGGCCATGGTTGCAGTCGGGCCCATGCACATGGGGCGCGGGCGCCGTAACCGGTGCATGGGCGTGGCCGTCCGCATGGCCATGACCGCCTGCGCTGTAGGCGCCGCCTTCGGGCTCGAAGGCTTCGGCAACTTCCTGAACCGTCAGGTGCATTGCGCGCAGCATGTCGGCCAGCACATGGTCGGGTTCGATTTTGAGGTGGTCGGGCTTGAGTTCTATCGGCACATGGCGGTTGCCCAGGTGGTAGGCGGCACGGGTCAGGTCGAACGGCGAGCCGTGCGTCGTGCAGGCCGTGATGCGCAGCACGGCCTGCGGCGCGGCAATCACGCGGAGCATGGAACCGTCTTCGGCCACCAGCACATCGCCGCCGCGCACAAGCGTGCCCCGCGGCAGGAACACGCCGAGCTGGCGGCCCAGCGAGTCGGTCGCGTCAAAGCGGCTTTTCTGGCGCACATCCCAGTCGAGCTCAAGGGTGGACGCGCGTTTGACCAGCACCGGGGCCAGACCGGCACCCTGCGAAATGATTTTGGAGATTTGAAGCATCGCCTGATTAAAACAAAAAGTAGCGCTGCGTCATCGGCAGGCTGGTCGCCGGCTCGCAGCTCAAGAGCTGCCCGTCGGCGCGCACCAGGTAAGTCTGGGCGTCGATTTCCATTTTCGGCAGGTAGTCGTTGTGCACCATGTGCTGCTTGCGCACGCCGCGAATGTTCTTCACCGCGCTCAGCTTCTTGGCCAGGCCGAAGCGCTCCTGGATCCCCGCCGCCAGCCCGGCCTGCGACACAAAGGTCAGCGAGCCCTTGGCGATGGCACCGCCGAAAGCGCCGAACATCGGCCGGTAATGCACCGGCTGCGGTGTCGGGATTGAGGCGTTCGGGTCGCCCATGGCGGCCATGGCGATGAACCCGCCTTTCAGGATGATCGACGGCTTGATGCCGAAAAACGCCGGTTTCCAGACCACCAGGTCGGCGAATTTTCCGACTTCGATAGAGCCGACCTCGTGTGAGATGCCGTGGGCAATCGCCGGGTTGATGGTGTATTTGGCGATGTAGCGCTTGACGCGGAAATTGTCGTGGCGCTCGGTGTCCCCTGGCAGCTTGCCGCGCTGCTGCTTCATCTTGTGGGCGTTTTGCCAGGTGCGGATGATGACTTCGCCCACGCGTCCCATGGCCTGGCTGTCACTCGACATCATGCTGATGGCGCCCAGGTCGTGCAGGATGTCCTCGGCGGCAATCGTTTCCTTGCGGATGCGGCTTTCGGCAAACGCCAGGTCTTCGGCAATCGAAGGGTCTAGGTGGTGGCAGACCATCAGCATGTCCACATGCTCGTCGAGCGTGTTGATGGTGTAGGGCATGGTCGGGTTCGTGGATGACGGCAAAAAGTTCGCCTCGCCGACCACGCGCAGGATGTCCGGCGCATGGCCGCCGCCCGCGCCTTCGGTGTGAAAGGCGCACAGGCTGCGCCCCTTGGTCGCGGCAATCGTGTTCTCGACAAAGCCCGACTCATTGAGCGTGTCGCTGTGAATCGCCACCTGCACGTCGGCTTCCTCGGCCACGTCCAGGCAGTTGCTGATGGCGGCGGGCGTCGTGCCCCAGTCTTCATGCAGCTTCAGGCCGATCACGCCGGCGTTGACCTGCTCGTGCAGCGCGGCGGGCTGGCTGGCGTTGCCCTTGCCCAGGAAGCCCAGGTTCATCGGAAAGGCGTCGGCGGCCTGCAGCATGCGCTCTATGTTCCACGGGCCGGGCGTGCAGGTGGTGGCGAAGGTGCCGGTGGCCGGGCCGGTGCCGCCGCCCATCATGGTCGTGATGCCCGAGGTCAGCGCTTCCTCGATCTGCTGCGGGCAGATGAAATGGATGTGCGAATCGATGCCGCCAGCGGTGACGATCATGCCTTCGCAGCTGATGATCTCGGTGCCGGGGCCGATGATGATGTCCACGCCCGGTTGCACATCGGGGTTGCCGGCCTTGCCGATGGCGGCGATGCGCCCGCCTTTCAGGCCGATGTCGGCCTTGACGATGCCCCAGTGGTCGAGGATGAGCGCATTTGTCATCACCGTGTCCATCGCGCCTTCGGCGTTGGTTCGTTGCGATTGCGCCATGCCGTCGCGGATGGTCTTGCCGCCGCCGAACTTGACTTCTTCGCCGTAGCTGCCGGCGCGCAGCGTGTAGTCGGCCTCGACTTCAACCATCAAATCGGTGTCGGCCAGCCGCAGCCGGTCGCCCACGGTCGGGCCGAACATTTCCGCGTACGCGCGTCTGCCAATCGTTGCCATTAAAGCGCTCCCTGAACAAGGCCGCGAAAGCCGTAGATGTTGCGTTCGCCGGCGTACTCCACCAGTTCGACCGTGCGCTGCTGGCCGGGTTCGAAGCGCACGGCGCTCCCCGACGCGATATTGAGCCGCATGCCGCGCGCGGCCTCGCGGTCAAAACCCAGCGCCGCGTTGGTTTCGGCAAAGTGATAATGCGAGCCGACCTGGATCGGCCGGTCGGCCGTGTTTTGCACGACCAGCGTCAAGGTACGCCGGCCTTCGTTGAGCTGGTGGTCGGGGCCGTCGGTAAAGAGTTCGCCTGGAATCATGATGGTGCTTTCTTCAGGCCAGTTGGGCCAGCAGCGTCACACCCAGCGTCGCAACGCCTGCGCCTGCCAGCCGCGTCACCAGGGAGGTGTTGCGCGCAGCCCGGCCCAATGCCAGGCCGGCGGCGTGCAGCGCCAGCGTCGAGATCAGCATGCCCAGCAGCGGCGCCATGAAGTTTGCCGAACCGGCCAGTTCGGTGCCATGCGCCGCACCATGAAAAACCGCAAACACGCCGACCAGCGCCGCCGCCAGCACGGCTGGCAGGTGCATGCGCAAGGCCACCAGCAAGCCCAGCACCAGCAGCGAGGCGGCAATCATCGGCTCGACCGCCGGAAGTTCGATGCCGGCCTGGCCGATCAGTGCGCCTGCCAGCAGCATGGCGGCGAAAGCCAGCGGTGCGGCCCACAGGCGCCGTGCGCTCAAGGCACTCCAGAAACCCACGGCCAGCATGGCGGCCAGGTGGTCCAGGCCGGTGAAGGGGTGCAGCAGGCCGTCGATGAAACCAATCTCTGCATGGGTGCCAGAATCCGTGCCAATGTGGGCTGATGCGCTTGTCGCCAGGGCGCAGGCAGCTATCAATAAAAGAGCGCGATGCAGTTTGCCGGACATAAGTAATTTCCTCAAAAAAGTGTCGAAAAATGGATTTTCCGCAAGCTGGTATTGCATATGCAGCTATCAAAAAATGAGTGAATGAACAGGCGTTTCACACAATCGGCTGATGGACGGTCACCAGCTTGGTGCCGTCCGGAAAGGTGGCTTCGACCTGGATGTCGGGAATCAGCTCGGCGATGCCGTCCATTACGTCGGCGCGGCTCAAGATGGTTCGCCCTTCGCTCATCAGCTGGGCGACGGTCTTGCCGTCGCGCGCGCCTTCCATCACGGCGGCGCTGATCAGCGCCACGGCTTCAGGGTAGTTGAGCTTCAGGCCACGGGCGCGGCGCCGCTCGGCCAGCAGCGAGGCGGTAAAAATCAGCAACTTGTCTTTTTCGCGGGGGGTCAATTCCATGAGGGCTCTTTCGGGTTCGGCTTCCTGAAAAATGCAAGATTGGTGCCACCGGCCTTTGGGCCGTTGCCCGGGTGGCACAGAAGGTGCAGCAATCACCGGCCTTCCAATCTTCACTTGACCTGCCCCATTTTTTTTCATGGACACTTCCGCCACGCCTTCACCGCCACCGCTTTCCCCGGCCCCGTCGGATGAGGGACGGGGCGCAGGCGCGACTGCCGAGGTGCCGGTGCAGCGCATCATCAAAATCCGGCGCGACTACAACAGCTGGGTCGCCAGCGAAACCATGGAAGATTACGCGCTGCGCTTCACGCCGCAGCGCTTTCGCAAATGGTCGGAATGGCGGGTGGCGAACACTGCCTTTGGCGCGGCCTCGTTCCTGATTCTTGAGGCCGTGGGCGCGACCTTGCTGGTGAAATACGGCTTCACCAATGCGTTCTGGGCCATCGTGGCGACAGGGCTGATCATTTTCCTGGCCGGGTTGCCGATCAGCATTTATGCAGCGCGCTATGGCGTGGACATGGATTTGTTGACGCGCGGCGCGGGCTTTGGCTACATCGGCTCGACGCTGACATCGCTGATCTACGCCTCGTTCACCTTCATTTTCTTTGCGCTGGAGGCCGCTGTCATGGCCTATGCGCTGGAACTGGCCTTTGGCATCCCGCCCAAATGGGGCTATCTGGTTTGCGCGCTGATTGTGATTCCGCTGGTCACCCACGGGGTTTCGACCATCAGCCGGCTGCAGGTCTGGACGCAGGCGCTTTGGCTGGTCTTGCTGGTGGTGCCTTTCGTTTACGTTTTTGTGCTCGCTCCTGGTGCATTTTCAGGCGTCGTCAATTACGCCGGCGAAAAAGGTCGCAGCGGCGTGTTTGATTTGCACCTTTTTGGTGCTGCATTGACGGTCGGCATCGCCTTGATTACCCAGATGGGCGAGCAGGCTGACTATTTACGCTTCATGCCGGTGCAGACCCCAGCCAACCGATGGCGCTGGTGGGGCGGGGTGCTTGTCGGCGGGCCGGGCTGGGTGCTGCTGGGCGTGGTCAAGATGCTGGGCGGCGCGCTGCTGGCCTACCTGGCGATTTCCAACATGGTTCCGCTGGACCGGGCGGTAGACCCGAACCAGATGTACCTGGCGGCTTATGAATATGTGTTTGCGGACTACGGCTGGGCGGTCGGGGCGACGGCGCTGTTCGTCGTCGTGTCCCAGCTCAAGATCAATGTGACCAATGCCTATGCCGGCTCGCTGGCCTGGTCGAACTTTTTCTCGCGCCTGACGCACAGCCATCCGGGCCGGGTGGTCTGGCTGGTGTTCAACACCGCCATTGCCTTCATGCTGATGGAGATGAATGTGTTCCAGGCACTCGGCGACGTGCTGGGGCTGTATTCGAACATCGCGATTGCCTGGGTCATGGCGGTGGTGGCTGACTTGGTCGTCAACAAGCCGCTGGGCCTGTCGCCGCCGGGCATCGAGTTCAAGCGCGCTCATCTGTATGACATCAATCCGGTCGGCGTGGGCGCGATGGCGCTGGCGTCGCTGCTGTCGGTCACCGCGCACCTGGGGCTGTACGGCGAGCTGGCGCAGGCATTCTCGGCCGTCATCGCGATGACCACGGCGTTCGTGGCGGCGCCGCTGATCGCCTGGGCCACAAAAGGACGCTATTACATCGCCCGCCGTTCGGAGCCACTGGCCGCCGAGGGGATCTACCAACGCTACGCGACCCAGCGCTGCGTGATTTGCGAGCGCAGCTACGAAGGCCCCGACATGGCGCATTGCCCGGCCTACCAGGGGCCGATCTGCTCGCTGTGCTGCACGCTGGACGCGCGTTGCGGCGATTTGTGCAAGCCCCATGCTTCTCTGTCGGTGCAGTGGTCGGCGGCCCTGCGCTGGCTGCTGCCGCGCCGCATCTGGCCCTACCTGGACACCGGCCTGAGCCACTTCTTGCTGCTGATGGGAATCATCGTGCCGCTGCTGGCCGCCATGTTCGGCCTGCTTTATCGGCAGGAAATCAGTTCGCTGGCCGAACTGGCGGCGTCCGAATCGGCCTTGCGCTCGGGTTTTTTGAAGGCCTACATGGCGCTGCTGGTGATGGCCGGGCTGGTCGCCTGGTGGCTGGTGCTGGCGCACAAGAGCCGGCAGGTGGCGCAGGAAGAGTCGAACCGCCAGACGCACTTGCTGATGCAGGAAATCGAGTCGCACCGGCAGACTGACGAAGCCCTGCAGCAGGCCAAGCGCGTGGCCGACCAGGCCAACCAGGCCAAGAGCCGCTACATCAGCGCCATCAGCCACGAGTTGCGCACGCCGCTCAACAGCATTCTGGGCTATGCGCAGCTCATGGGCGAGGATGCCTGCATTCCGCCGCATCGCAAGCAGGCGGTCAGCGTCATCAAGCGCGGCGGCGAGCATCTGCTGTCGCTGATCGAGGGCACGCTGGACATCGCCCGCATCGAGGCCGGCAAGCTCACGCTCAACGTCAGGCCGATGCAGTTCGCCGACTGCGTGCACGAGGTGGCCGGCATGTTCGAGCTGCAGGCGGCGGCCAAGGGCTTGCGCTTTGTTTTTGAAGCTACAGGCCATCTGCCCGAACTGGTTCGCGCCGACGAGCAGCGGGTCCGCCAGGTCTTGATCAACCTGCTGGGCAACGCCATCAAGTTCACCGCCGAGGGCCAGGTCACCTTCCGGGTGCGCCACACGCGTGAAATGGCTTATATCGACATCGAGGACACCGGCCCCGGCATGCGCGCGGCCGAACTGGAGAAGATTTTCGAGCCCTTCGCGCGCGGCAGCACGGCGGGTCAGAGCGTGGGCGGCGCATCGGGCGCCGGCCTGGGGCTGACTATCGCCAAGATGCTGACCGACCTGATGGGCGGCGAGATGCGGGTGGACAGCACGCCGGGCCGGGGCTCGGTGTTTCGCATCCGGCTGTTCCTGCCGGAAGTGCATCTGGCGGCGGGCAGTTTTCCTGACACCAAGGTCCGTGATGCCAGGCGCCGGCCGCAGGGTTACGAAGGCCCGCGCCGCAAGCTGCTGGTGGTGGACAACGAGGAGCCCGACCGCGAACTGCTGGTGCATCTGCTGGAACCCATGGGTTTCCAACTGCGCACCGCCGCCAGCGGCCACGACTGCCTGGACCTGCTGGCGGCGGGCTATCGGCCCGACGTGATCTTCATGGACCTGGCCATGGCAGGCATTGACGGCTGGGAAACGATGCGCCGCGTGCGCAAGTCGGGGCATGCCGGCATTGATCTGGCGATTGTGTCGGCCAACGCCTTTGACAAGGGGCTCGACAACGACGTCGGCATACGCCCCGAGGACTTCATCCTCAAACCCGTGCGCCACACCGAATTGCTCGACTGGCTGGAGCGAAACCTGGGCCTGGTCTGGTCCTATGACGCCCCGGCAGAAAACCCTGTTCCGGTGCTTGACGTGCCCGCAAAGCGTGTCCTGCCGGATGCGCTGCAGCTCGCCAGCCTGCTCGAAGTGGTCCATCTGGGCTTTTACCGTGGCATCCTCAACAAGCTGGCGGAAATTGAAACGCAGCAACCCGCCACCGCTGCCTTTGTCGAGGAAATGCGCCTGATGGCGCGCCAATTCCGGTTTGAAGCCATGGCCAGAGAGCTCACACAGAAAGAACCCGGCCATGAACAAGATGCCTGAAAACAGCCCGATGCCGGACAGCCGCCTGGACCAGACGCTGGACCGCGCCAACAGCGACGTCGTGCTGATTGTTGACGATGTGCCTGACAACCTGTCGGTGCTGCATGACGCGCTCGATGAATCGGGCTACACCGTGCTGGTCGCCACCAGCGGCGAAGCCGCGCTGCAGCGGGCCCGGCAGGCCGTGCCCGACATCGTATTGCTGGACGCCATGATGCCAGGCATGGATGGCTTTGAAGTGGCAAGGCGACTCAAGGCGATGCCGGAAACGGCTCACATTCCCATCATCTTCATGACCGGCCTGACCGAAACCGAGCACCTGGTGGCCGCCTTGCAGGCCGGCGGCGTGGACTATGTGACCAAGCCGATCAAGCCCAAGGAAGTGATGGCGCGCATGGGCGTACACCTGCAGGGCGCGCGCCGGGCGAGGCAGGAGGCGCGGCAGGCCGGCCAGGCGCGCAACGCGCTCGACGCGTTTGGCTACGCCAGCATGACGGTGCGCATGAATGCCGATGGACAAGGCGACGGCAAGCTGGTCTGGCAAACGCCGCTGGCGCGCGAGCTGCTCATGCGCTACTACGGCACCACGGCGCCGCAAACGCCTGAACCGGTCCTGCAATGGCTGCGCCGCCATCTGCCGGATGCCGAACGACAGATCGAGCCGCCGCGCCTGACGGTCGAGCAAGGGCCGCGCCGCCTGACATTCCGGCTGCACCAGCAAACCGATGACAACGACAGCGGCGGCGACTGGCTCATCGTGATGCGTGAAATTTCCGACGATGCCGTGGTCGAGGCGATAGCCTTGAGCTTCAAGCTCACCGCCCGAGAGGCCGAGGTGCTGTACTGGGTGGTCAAGGGAAAGGTCAACCGCGACATTGGCGACATCCTGGGCGCCAGCCCGGCGACGATCAAGAAACACCTGGAGCGCGTGTACGCCAAGCTCGGCGTGGAAACCCGCACGGCAGCAGCCGGCCGGGCCATGAACCGCATCCGCCAGCTTCATCCGCAGTTTGAATGCTGAAGAAAGAAAGGTACCTGACTGGCTGTCCGGTTATAATGGCGGGTTCGGTAACGCATCAGCGTTTTTCATCGAAGTCACCATTTCATCCGGCTTCTTTCTCAAATGCGGCGCTTCCCAGAGCCCGAATTCCCAGCGATCTGGCACTGCTTTCACAGGTTTTTCAGCCTTGATGCCCACAGCACTGTTTCATCTCCTGGCGAGCACTTCCACCAACGGTGCCCACTCATGGCTCAATCTGTCCGGCTTTCAAGAGCCTGGCGGCCAGTACCGAATACACGTTGGCTTGGCTTCCAAGCTGGTTACTCTCCCATGAAGCCGGAAAAAATATCCGGCAAAGACTTTTATGAACATGAACGATACCCAATTAGAGGTAGGCAAATATCTCGTCTCGCCCACTGCCAAAGCGCAGGGCGAAGGCCGCTTCGCGGCTTCAGTTTCCATCCGCTCCGGTCGCGGCAGCGGCACCCATGACCGGGTGCTGCGTTTCACCGGAATTTTTGACAGCGCCGCCGCTGCCGTACATTACGCTACCGAACACGCCCTGGGCTGGATTCACGAGCGTTCATCGCCGGTTTGCGCATGATGCACAGCCAGCCCGCGTGGGCTGGCGACACCCCATAATTTTGAAATATCAGGAGTTGATAGATGGCCAAAGAAGAATTGATTGAGATGCATGGTCTGGTTGATGAAGTCCTGCCCGACTCGCGCTTTCGCGTGACGCTGGACAACGGCCACAAGCTCGTGGCCTACACCTCGGGCAAGATGCGCAAGAACCATATCCGCATCCTGGCAGGCGACCAGGTGTCGCTGGAACTCTCACCCTACGACCTGAGCAAGGGCCGTATCACCTTCCGTCACATCGCCGGTCGCGGGCCAGGACCTGCGCCACGCCAGAACCGCTAACTAGCCAAGCCCTTCCCGCAGTTTTCCATGGCACCCGGTGCCATGGCTTTCGGGCACCATGCACCCGATGCACCCGGCTGGGTGCGGTTTTCCCAGGCAGGTCAGTGCCCCACGGCCATGTGCTCCGTCTTTTCGTCCAGCACCATTTCCGGTTCCTGGGCTTCCTCCCACGTCTCGTTGTTCAGGCCGGCATGCAGCCGCTCCACATCAAGCTCGTTGGTCCACTTGGCCACGACCAGCGTCGCCACGCCGTTGCCGATCAGGTTGGTCAGCGCGCGCGCTTCCGACATGAAGCGGTCGATGCCCAGAATCAAGGCCAGGCCGGCCACCGGCACGGTGCCGACCGCCGACAGCGTGGCCGCCAGCACGATGAAGCCGCTTCCGGTCACGCCCGCAGCGCCTTTCGAGGTCAGCAGCAACACGCCCAGCAGCGTGATTTCCTGCATCAGCGTCATCGGCGTGTTGGTCGCCTGCGCGATGAAGACCGCCGCCATCGTCAGGTAGATCGATGTTCCATCCAGGTTGAACGAATAGCCGGTGGGAATGACCAGGCCCACGGTCGTCTTTTTGGCGCCCAGGTTTTCCATCTTTTCCATCATGCGCGGCAGCACCGATTCGGACGACGAGGTGCCGAGCACGATCAGCAGTTCTTCCTTGATGTACTTGATGAATTTCCAGATGCTGAAGCCGTGGAGCTTGGCAATCGTGCCGAGCACGATAAAGATGAAGATCAGGCAGGTCAGGTAGAACGCACCCATCAGCTTGCCGAGTGAAAACAGCGAGCCGACGCCGTATTTGCCAATGGTGAACGCCATGGCGCCAAACGCACCGATCGGCGCGACCTTCATGATGAAGCCGACGATGGTGAACAGCACATGCGAGGTCTTCTCGATCATGTCGAACACCATCGTGCCCCGGCCGCCGAAGCGGTGCAAGGCAAAGCCGAACAGCAGCGCCAGCAGCAGCACCTGCAAGATCTCGCCTTTGGCAAAGGCATCGACAAAGGCGGTCGGGATGACGTTCATGATGAAGTCGGTCGTGCTGACCATCTTGCCCGGTCCGGTGTAGGCTGCAATGGCCTTGGTGTCCAGCGTGGCCGGGTCCACATTCATGCCGACGCCCGGTTTGAGCACGTTGACCAGCACCAGCCCGATGATCAGCGCGAAGGTGCTGACGACTTCAAAGTACAGCAGCGCCAGTCCGCCGGTCTTGCCCACCTTCTTCATGTCTTCCATGCCGGCGATGCCGACGACCACGGTGCAGAAAATGATCGGCGCGATCATCATCTTGATGAGCTTGATAAAGCCATCGCCGAGCGGCTTCATGCTTTCGCCCACCGAAGGGTAGAAAAACCCCAGTGCGACGCCTGCAATGACGGCGCAGATCACCTGGAAATACAGGGAACGGTAAAGCGGCAATTTGCGCGGGAGTGTTGAGGTGGTCATGCGTGGGGTGCATCGGCTGATGCGGCAGTAAAAGATTGAGGAAAGCCAATATAGCCAGCGTGTCCCGATTGAATATACGTAGTAGCCACAAAAAGGGATGTTTTCAACACTTAAATTCGGGATGGACGTTTTTTTCGGATTCTATGACCGGCCAGTTCTTGTGGATATCTCGACAGGAGCTGAAAAACAAAAAATACGCTGCCGTCCTACATTCATGCACAGGAGCGAATGCTTAGATGACTGTCCTGCCGGTGCGAGCCATCAGCCCGCTACGACTGCATTCCCTACACAAGGAGTTCCTCCATGTCTTTGAACACGACACCTTCGCTTCACAGCAGCTACCTTGCCAATGAACTGGCGAATGCCGACCTCCAGACTGAATACGCCCGTATGCGTGAAGAGCTGGAGCGCCTGCTGACCGAGCCGGACAAGGATTTTCAAAGAATTGATGCGCTGGTTGACCAGCTTGAACTGGTTCAGCTCGCCTTCAAGGAACAGCACGGCATCAAGGGCAACAACCCGAATGAATGAGTTGCTGCAAGCTCGAAGAATGTTTGCAAAACGCGCCTGACAGCGTGCGCGGCGGAGTGTTTTCCTACAAGGCGCGGCGCTCTATTTTTTATAGCTGTTAACGACCGCCAGTATTGCGCAAGAAGCCTGTTTGTCATTTATTTCAGGCCGCGTTCCATGGCTTTCCCAGTGGCGGCACGGTTTTACAGAACTACACGGTCTTCGGAGATTTCTTACGGGCGTCTGTCTTGCAGGCTGGCAAGCACCGCAAGCGATTCCTTTTAACTTAGGGCTGTCAACCGGACAGATCCACTTCAAAGGAAATCAACATGCCCATCATTGCCTGGTTACTCGGTGTCCCCATCACCGTCATCTTGTTGCTGATGCTTTTCGGGGTGTTCTGAAAAGCTGCCTGCCACCCTGAAAAGGATGCAAAAAAACCCGCCTCGGCGGGTTTTTTCATGGCTGCACGCCATCGGCTGACACCCACACGCGCCTGTCTGCATCGGTTACGCTGGCAGGGCGGAGGCGCATTTGCCGCACCTGCCACCATGAAGGCAGCAAGCGTTGGACTTGCGGCCGCGCAAACCGGTCGTCCATCAGGAAGATCACGCCCTGGTCCCGCGTGGTGCGTATCACCCGGCCTGCGGCCTGCACGACTTTCTGGATTCCCGGGTAAAGGTAGGTGTAGTCATAAGCCTGCCGGGCGCCAAAATTTTCAGCCATCCGCAGCTTGATCTGCTCGTTGACCGGGTTGACCTGCGGCAGGCCCAGCGTGGCGATGAAGGCGCCAATCAGCCGCTGGCCGGGCAGGTCGATGCCCTCGGCAAACGCGCCGCCCAGCACGGCAAAACCAATGCCGCGTCCCTCCGGCACAAAGCGCGCCAGGAATTCGTCACGCGCCGCTTCATCCATGCGCCGGGTCTGCTGCCATATCGGCACCTGCGGGTGCAATTGCCGGAAGCGCTCGGCCAGCTTTTCCAGATAGTCGTAGCTGCTCAGGAACACCAGGTAGTTGCCCGGCTTGTCGTCGTACTGCCGCGCCATCAGGTGCGCGATGGGCGCCAGCGACCCCTCGCGGTGCTGGTAACGGGTCGAGATGTCGCTCACCACCTGCACCGCCAGCTGCTCGGCCAGGAACGGCGACGGCACATCGACCCAGGCCGTGTCGGCCGGCAGGCCCAGCGTGTCGGCATGATATTTTTGCGGGCTCAGCGTCGCGGAAAACAGCGCGGCCGACCGGGCAGCGGCAAAGCGCGGCGCCAGGAAAGGCGCGGGCACGACGTTGCGGATGCACAGCCGGCTGAACCGGGCCGCCGGGCGGCTGGAGCCGAAAGGGCCATTGCGGACACGCGCATCGTCAAGCGTGATGTCAAACAGCGAATGCGCGCCAAAGCTTTCGGCAATGCGCGAGAAATGCAGCGCATCGAAGTAAAAGCGCTGGAGCGCAGCATCCACTCGCGTCGGATGCGCCTCCAGGTCATCGGTTATGGCGGCCGTAGCCTGTTGCAAGGCCAGCAGGAACTTGTCCGGCGGACTGTCGCACACCTGATAGGCTTGTTCTGGCGGATGCTGTGGCCCCCTGGCCAGGTCGCGCCAAGCGCGGTGCAGGCGGTCGAGCGGCTTTTTCAGCGCCGGCCCGGCCGACTGCCGCACGCCGGCCAGTTCGGCCTGGTCCAGTTCGGCCGAATACATCTTTCGCGCCCGGTCCACCAGGTTGTGCGCTTCATCGACCAGCACGCTGACGCGCCAGCCATTGGCCACCGTCAGGCCATGGAGGAGGGCGCTCACGTCAAAGTAATAGTTGTAGTCGCCGACCACCACATCGCTCCAGCGCACCAGGTCCTGGCTCAGGTAATACGGGCACACGCCATGCGCCAGCGCCACCGTACGCAGCGCTTCCTTGTCGAGCAGGCCGCCCGCCCCCGGTTCGGCCAGCGCCGCGCTGCGCGCAGCCGGCAGGCGGTCGTAAAACCCCCGGGCCAGCGGGCACGACTCGCCATGGCAGGCCTTGTCCAGGTGCTCGCACGCCTTGTCGCGCGCCACCAGCTCGATGATGCGCAGGGGAAGGGTCGGCGCGCTTCGATTGATCAGCGCCAGCGCATCGAGTGCCAGCCGGCGGCCGGGGGTCTTGGCCGCCAGAAAGAACACCTTGTCGATGTGCTGCCGGGGCGCGGCCTTGAGCAGCGGAAAGACCGTGGCTATGGTCTTGCCGATGCCGGTGGGTGCCTGCGCCATCAGGCAGCGGCTGCTGGCGGCCGAGCGGTACACCGCCTCGGCCAGTTCGCGCTGGCCGGTGCGAAAGGCCGCATGCGGAAAAGCCAGCGCCGCCAGCGCTGCATCGCGTGCCGCGCGGTGCGCCAGTTCCTGCCGCGCCCAGTCCAGGAATTTTTCGCACTGCGCTTCAAAATAGCCTTTCAGCGCCTCGGCGGTGAAGCATTCCGCCAGCACCGTTTCCTGCTGGCTGCCGATGTCCAGGTAAACCAGCGCCAGCCTCACCTCGGCCAGCTCCAGCTTCTGGCACAGCAGCCAGCCATAGACCTTGACCTGCGCCCAGTGCAACTGGCGGTGGTTTTCCGGCATGTCGGCCAGGTCGCCCCGGAAGGTCTTGACCTCTTCGAGCTGCCTGTTTTGCGCGTCGTAGCCATCGGCGCGGCCGCGCACCCGCAGCTCCTTGTAGTCGCCGCTCAGGCTCACTTCGGCCTGGTAGAGCGCGCCGCGTCGGGATGCGACCAGCGCATGGCCGGCAATGCCTTCCTGCGCGGAAGGCGAGGGCGTGAAACGCAGGTCCAGGTCCCCCTGCTTGGCGGTGAATTCGCACAGCGCCCGGACGGCGACGACATAGCGCAATTCAGGCGCCCGCTGGCAGCGTCGGCTGGCTGGCTGGGGCGCGGGCCAAGTTGTGAAGCGCCGTCACTGGGGCTTGACGTAGTTCATGGCCGTGTCGAATTCCTCGCGCGACAGGAAGCCGTCCTGGTTGGTGTCGGCCCGATCAAAATTTTTCGCCACGCCGCGAAAGCCCGAGGCTTCCTGCCAGCTGACCTTGCCGTCGCGGTTGCCGTCCATGAAACCAAAGGCCCGTTCCAGGTCGCTGGCCGCGTAGCGCGGCGCCGGCGCAGAAACTTCCGCAGCGGCCGCGCCCGAAGTGGCGGCAGTGGGGGAATCGGTGCCTTGGGCCTGGGCGCCCAGGGCCCACAGCGCAGCGGCCGCGCTCACGCCGAGCATCCTGGACCAGACCTGCAACGAAGTTCTGCCAGTGCGCACGGCGGAAAGGGCCGGATTTCGGTTAACGGGATGGACGGAAAAGACCGTGGAAAAATTCATGGGTCGGCTCATTAAAAGGTCAAACATGCCTGCGATTGGACGCCAGTTTGCCCGGCGGCTCCAGCAAACTTGCAGCGTGTTTCGCAGCTTTACCTGGCGGGCACACCGCGCGCACTGCTTTGCCGTTGCGACGGGCCTGATCCGGTTTCATGCCATGGCAATGCATGCGCTTGCGGCTGACAGCACGGGCATGGACTGTCCCACAGCAGCCACTGGGCCGGCTTTCGACAATCAGGGCTTCCATATGGATTTTAAAAGCACAAGGAAACACCATGGCAACCAGCAGCATTCTGGGCGGCTCCAAGGCCCCCGAGGAAATCAGCGGTAAAGACCTGCATGCCCTGGGTCCCAGCGACAACTCCGACAGCGGCAGCGATGCGGTGGGCGCCTATGGCGACGACGAACTGTCGAGCGACAGCGACGCCGTGGGCACCGGCGAGCGCGCCTCCGCAGGCCTTGACCGCAACCAGCCCGATGCGGACATCCTGCCCGACCGCATCGAACAGGCGCCTGGCACCGATTCGGACAGCGATGTCGACGCCGATGCCGGCGACGACTTCAATGACCTGAGCGAAGTCGAGGACCTGGCCGATGACGGCGATGACCTGGACATCGATGTGGAAGATGACGGCGACGAAACTGCGAACGCGTCACGCTGAAATCCTGCCCTTTTCCCGGCCAGCGGCTTGCGGCCATGCGCCGAACCCGTCGCGGTAGCCACGTTTTCAACTCATGCCTGCGCAGCGTAGCGGGCTCCTGGGCAGGCCTCGAACCGGGCAGCCAAGACAATTTGGGCCTGGCCCGCTGGCTTGCGCGCAACAGCTTCCAGTATTGGCAATCGATACCGTTACCATGGGCGCTCCAGTTCCTTCAACCCTTTGTGCAAGCCTATGAAACTCTCAAAAATGGCCAAGTCTTCCCGTCTGGAAGACCGCTCCTTCCTGCTCCTGCTGGTCCTGGTTTCACTGGCTTTTTTCTGGGTGCTCTGGCCTTATTACGGCGCGGTCTTCTGGGGCTCGGTGCTGGCCATCCTGTTCAATGCGCTGTTCCTGCGCCTGCTCAGAAAAATGCCGCAAAAGCGAACGCTGGCCGCCTTGCTGACGCTTTCCATCATCCTGGTGCTGGTCATCTTGCCGGTCGGGCTGATCAGCGCCTTGCTGACGCAGGAAGCGGCCAGCGTGTACCAGCGCGTGCAGTCCGGCGAACTGAGTTTTGGCCGCTATTTCCAGCAAATCTACAACGCCCTTCCGTCATGGGTGAACGGAATCCTTGGCCGTTCGGGCCTGGACAACCTGGGGCTGATCCAGGACCGCGTGACCAGCAGCCTGACGCAGGGCAGCCAGTTCATCGCCACGCAGGCACTCAACATCGGGCAGAACGCCTTCGATTTTTTCGTCAGCTTTTTCATCATGCTGTACCTGCTGTTTTTCTTTCTGCGCGACGGCGGCGCCCTGTCGCGGCGCATCAAGGAAGCGATTCCGCTCGAAGCCGAGATCAAGCGCAACATCTTCAGCAAGTTCACCACCGTCATTCGCGCCACCGTCAAGGGCAACATCGTCGTGGCCATGCTGCAGGGCGCCCTGGGCGGGCTCATCTTCTGGTTCCTCGGCATTCACGCGCCGGTGCTGTGGGGCACGCTGATGGCGTTTTTGTCGCTGCTGCCAGCCGTCGGCGCGGCCATCGTGTGGATTCCCGTCGCCATCTATTTTTTGGCCACCGGCGCGATCTGGCAGGGCGTGCTGCTGATTGCCTATGGCGTGCTGGTGATCGGCCTGGTCGACAACATCCTGCGCCCGGTGCTGGTCGGCAAGGACACCAAGATGCCCGACTATGTGGTGCTGGTTTCCACGATTGGCGGCATGTCGCTGTTCGGCCTGAACGGCTTTGTCATCGGCCCGGTGATCGCGGCCATGTTCATGGCGGCGTGGGACATTTTCATGAAGGCCCGGGAGGATGAACTGGCCGAACCGCCATTGCCCTGAACCACCGGGTTTTATCGATAAAAAAGGCTGTTTGCGCAGTAGCTGCGGGCGCGGGCAGCTATTGATTAAATAGCAGGCTGGACCGGGGTCGGCTGCTGGCCGATGGGCAGTGTGGCCATGTCCACCACGAAGCGGTACTTCACATCGCTCTTGAGCATGCGCTCGTAGGCCGTCTCGATCTCGTCCATGCGGATCGCCTCGATGTCCGACACCAGCCCGTGCTGCGCGCAGAAATCCAGCATTTCCTGGGTTTCCCGGATGCCGCCGATCAGCGAGCCGGCCAGGCGGCGGCGCTTCATGATCAGGTTGAACACGCCAGGCGACGGGTGCGGGGTGGCGGGCGCGCCGACCAGCGTCATGGTGCCGTCGAGCTTGAGCAGCACCAAAAAAGCGTCCAGGTCATGCGGCGCGGCCACCGTGTTCAGGATGAAATCGAAACTGCCGGCATGCGCGGCCATTTCGTCGGCATTTTTGGACACCACGACTTCCTTGGCGCCCAGGCGCAGCGCGTCCTCGCGCTTGTTCGCCGAGGTGGTGAACAGCACCACATGCGCGCCCATAGCGGCGGCAATCTTCACGCCCATGTGCCCCAGCCCGCCCAGCCCGACAATGCCGACCTTGTGGCCCGGGCCGACCTTCCACTGGCGCAGCGGCGAATAGGTGGTGATGCCCGCGCACAGCAGCGGCGCGACAGCGGCCAGGTCGGCCTCGGGATGCGAAATGCGCAGCACGAACGATTCGCGCACCACGATGTGGCTGGAATAGCCGCCGTAGGTGTTGGCGCCGGTGCCCTGCTCGGGGCCGTTGTAGGTGCCGGTAAAACCGTTGTCGCAGTATTGCTCCAGGCCGCCTTCGCAGGGCGCGCAATGCTGGCAGCTGTCCACCATGCAGCCCACGCCGACGATGTCGCCGACCTTGAACTTGCTCACCAGCTCGCCAACCGCCGTGACGCGCCCGACGATTTCGTGGCCCGGCACCGATGGATACACGGTGTTTTGCCATTCATTGCGCGCCGTGTGCAGGTCGGAGTGGCAGACGCCGCAATACAGGATGTCGAGCGCCACATCAAGCTGGCCGGGTGAACGGCGTTCGAAGGTGAAGGGCGCGAGCGGGGTGGTGGCGGAGGTGGCGGCGTAGCCGAGTGCTTGGGTCATGACGAAATCCAGGAGTTGTGAGTTGGCAAGCGACTCATGCTAGCCCTTTAGCGAGTCTGCCGCATGACCCGACTGCCCAAACCCGCGTAGGACCCGGCTTCATTGTCCAATCGTCCATTTCATGCATGGTTTGCATGCTTTGCGCATATCAGGTAAGCATAGGCAGCTATATATTTTGTAGCAGGCAGTAAACGGGGGTTTAAAACGCGGGCTGAATTTGCCGCCGCGCCTGCCTGCAAACCCCCCTTGTTTGGGGGATAGCCATCATCAAGCGCTTTGGTCACGATGGCTTGACGGTGCGCGCAAGCACCGTTGGACAAAAAGTAACAAGGGGGATGAAGATGCTTATTTTCAGCAGCCGTGAATCGGAAGGCCGCGCTGCCACGTCAGCCGTCGAGCAACAATTTACAGCCGGTGCGGACCCGCTGGCGCGGGCCACCCGCCAGCATGCGCCGCAGACACAGGAAGAAGACTGGAAAGTGGTGCAAATCGACTGCGACGTGGACGATGCCGAATCCATGAATGAATTGTTACAGTTGTTTCAGGAAGCGCGACCGCTGCTGCTTTACCTGCATGGCTACAACAGCACGCCGGCCGCCTGTTTTGAACGTTGCGACCGTCTGGAATCGCTCTACGGCCTGGAAATGGTCAGATTTTCATGGTCAGCCAAAAAACACCTGCTCGCCGATGGCATGCGCCCCGGTTTCGAGGCAGGGACAGACCCTGGCCTGCGGCGGGAACTGGCTCGCCTGTTTGGTTCGCAGAAAGGTTCGCCGTCCAGAAAATACCCCGCGCCGCTTGATCCGGTGGCCTGCGATCTGGAAAACGTGACCTGCGCATGGTGGCTGCTGATGGCCCTGCCAGGCGCCCGCCATTGATCCGGCGCTGGCTTGGTTCAGATCAGCCGCGTCTCGCCCATCATCAGGTCCACGCCGGCGCCGGCAAAGTTGGCCAGGTCGGCGGCGGCGGCCTGGCCTTGCGGCGACGCCATGGCCGCTTCAATAGCCGCCATCGAATCGAATTCCAGGATGGCGACCCGGTACACGCCGTGCTTGCCGGTCGCGCCCATCACGTCACCCTGCGTGACTTCATAGCCGCGCAGGCCCGGCAGCGTCTTGGCCAGCGGCGCATGCTTGCTGAAGTAGTAGTCATCGAATGCAGCGGTGTCGGCGGGCTGCTGGTAAACCGCGAAAAGCTTGGCCATGGTTTGTCTCCGGTTTGAGTGATCTGGCCCGCAACGCGCGGGCAGGGATGCAATTTAGCAGTTGATCGGGGGCCATGCCGTAATGCACGACAGCCTTAACATCGGCACTTCGACGTACACGAAAAGCAATCGAATGAACCCTGGTGACAAAGTTTGACCCGCCGAGCCTGAAGCCGTCGCGCCCGGGCCTCTGCTGGGCCGCTTGCGCGAACTGATCGTGCAGGTGCGCACGCAGGCGCTGCGTGCGGTCGATGCAATCCAGGTCCAGACCTGCTGGGAAATTGGCCGCCATATCGTGGAGTTCGAGCAGCAGGGCCAGGCGCGCGCAACGTATGGCGCGCGCCTGGCCGAACGCTTGACGCAAGAGTTTGGCCGGGGTTTTGACGCCAGCAATTTGCGCAATATGCGGATGTTTTTTCAAACGTTTCCAATTCGTGACGCACTGCGTCACGAATTGAGCTGGACGCATTACCGGCGCCTATTACGGGTCGAAAGCGAAGCTGCCCGCCAGTGGTATGTGAGCGAAGCGGTCCGCCAGAACTGGAGTTCCCGCGCGCTGGAGCGGCAGATCAGCACGCTGTATTACGAGCGCCTGCTGGCCAGCCAGGACAAGGCCGCCGTGGCGTCGGAAGCCGACGCCTTGCTGGCGCCCTTGCGCCAGACGCCGCGCGAATTTGTCCGCGACCCGGTGCTGCTGGAGTTTTTGGGCCTGCCGGGCACCGGGCGCTTGCTCGACTCCGACCTGGAGCAGGGATTGATGGACAAGCTGCAGGCGTTTTTGCTGGAACTGGACAAGGGCTTTGCCTTCGTGGCGCGGCAGCAGAGTATCAGCACCGGGAACAAGGACTTCTATATCGACCTGGTTTTTTACAACTACTCAATACCTCGTGCTGTTTAAGTGATTTTTGGTTAACGAAATTAACCAGTTAATCAAAGTTGACGAATCAATCGAAGTTAACTAGAATTTAGCCAGCATGTTGATCGCCCCGCGTCGGTGCGGTTCATGCGACCTGGAGGCTTAAATGCTTACTTGGGACGAAATTGACATCGCAGATACACAGCCACTGGCTCACTACCAAATCATTCGTCGCAATGGCTCAGTGGTGGCGTTCGAGCCTAGCAAGATTGAGATAGCCATGAGGAAGGCTTATTTGGCGGTTCATGGAAAGAACGATGGTCATAGTGGCAACGTTGAGCATTGCCTTTGCGTGTATGAAATGCATCAAGCAGGAAGTCGGATGGTGGCCTTCATGAGCTTGCATATACATCGCTTGCTGGTGCGACCTTTGCTGCGCTCTAGAGCCGACAGCGTGGCTTGTCCTCGGTTGATCTGTTTTTTCTGGTCCGGAAAAGTCAACCTGCGTAACGCGCCCTAAAGCGCATTTTTTCAGAGTCAACGCATGAACACCCTAACCATCCACTCACCGTTTTCCACCAAAACCGCTCAGCCACGCCAAGAAGCGAATGACAGTCCATATGCCCCCGCCACGCAGACAGCGGCCTTGTTGCGCTCGGGCGTGCAGTACCGACGCGACCGCATGGAGGCTACCGACATGATCACCACCGAGGAAGCCGCCGAACTGGCGGGCACCAGCCGTGTGACGATCAATGCCTGGATTAAAAGCGGGCGCTGCATCGGCGTGTCTAACTTGCGCCGGGGCTTCAAACTGCCGCGCTGGCAGTTCGAGCCTGCCATCTGGCCCGCATTGCAGCCCATCGCGAAGAGCCTGGGCACCAGCGATGGCTGGCAACTGCTTGGGTTTCTGGAGTCGCCGGCCGCTGCGCTTGACGGCCAGACACCGCGCGCCGCACTGGAGCAAGGCGCCCCGCTGGAGCGAATCCTGACACTGGCAACGGCTGAGGCACATTGACCTCATCCATGAACTTCAAAGAACTGAACCCACCCATCACTGAACTTCCTACCCGCCAAATTTGGCACCGCGTGCAGCGCAAAACGGCACGCATCGACAGTGTGCGAGTCAATGGTTTCTTGCTAGCGCCACTGGGTGGCTTGACCGGCCGCTTTGACCTTGCGGACGAACCCATTGCCTACCTGGGTGACAGCCCGGAAACGGCGTTGTATGAATCACTGTTCCGAAGAGAAGTGCGCAGCTGCCACTGGGACAGGTTGCAGCAGCGCGTACTGGCCCGCTTTGAAACGCTGCATCGACTGCGCCTGGTTGATTTGCGTGGGCTGGAAGAGCTCTACCCCGTGTTGCAGTCGCTCCGCTATGAATCCACGCAAAGCTTTGCGCTGGACTGCCGACGGCAAGACCTGGACGGCATTTTCTATGCCTCGGCCCAACATCCGCACCATGGCTGTGTCTGTCTTTTTAAATCTGGCATTGACAAGACAAAACGAACATCCTCAACACCGCTTGTCAAACCAGGCACTGAGCAATTGCACACTGCGGTGGTGGCAGCCGCTTGGGGCTCTCAAGTGCCAATTGTTCGAGAGTAGGTAGCGACGTACTTTAGCTTTTCTTTCAAGGCTTCGGATGTTGTGGCGCTAATTTCTGCTCAGGTTTGCACGGCATGACGATCTTTTTTGATGCTGGAGGCGTATTGAATTCAAGCAAGCCCATACGCCACCCGGCGTATTCCCCAATCCCCAGCTTCTCCCTAAAGTTCACCCATCGCGACGAAAAAGGCCCGGTTCCCCAGGCCCCACCCAGCGAAACGGAAACTTGTCAACCCACCGGAGAAGCACTCATGCAACGTCGATTCACCCTCAAGGCGCTCACCGCCGCCGTCGCCCTGACCACCCTGTCCGCGCTGCCCGCTTATGCGGCGGAAGACACCATCAAGGTCGGCATCCTGCACAGCCTGTCGGGCACCATGGCGATTTCCGAGACCGTGCTGAAAGACACCGTCCTGATGGCAATTGACGAGATCAATGCCAAGGGCGGCGTGCTCGGCAAGAAGCTCGAACCCGTGGTCGTTGACCCGGCTTCCAACTGGCCGCTGTTCGCCGAAAAAACCAAGCAGCTGCTCGGCCAGGACAAGGTTTCCGTCATCTTCGGCTGCTGGACCTCGGTGTCGCGCAAGTCGGTGCTGCCGGTGGTCGAGGAAATGAACGGCCTGCTGTTCTACCCCGTCCAGTACGAAGGCGAGGAACTGAGCAAGAACGTGTTCTACACGGGTGCAGCGCCAAACCAGCAGGCCATTCCTGCCGTCGATTACCTGATGAGCAAGGCCGGCGGCGGCGCCAAGCGCTGGGTGCTGCTGGGCACCGACTATGTGTACCCGCGCACCACCAACAAGATCCTGCGCGCCTACCTGAAATCCAAGGGCGTGGCCGACAAGGACATCGACGAGAAATACACCCCGTTCGGCCATTCGGACTACCAGACCATCGTCGCTGACGTGAAGAAGTTCAGTCAAGGCGGCAAGACGGCGGTGGTTTCGACCATCAACGGCGACTCCAACGTGCCTTTCTACAAGGAACTGGGCAACGCCGGCCTCAAAGCCAAGGACGTGCCGGTCGTGGCGTTCAGCGTGGGTGAAGAAGAGCTGCGCGGCGTGGACACCAAGCCGCTGGTCGGCCACCTGGCGGCCTGGAACTACTTCATGTCGATCAAGAACCCGACCAACACCGAGTTCATCAAGAAGTGGAGCGACTATGCCAAGGCCAAGAACATTGCCGGCCACAAGGACAAGCCTTTGACCAACGACCCGATGGAAGCGACCTACATCGGCATCAACATGTGGAAGCAGGCAGTTGAAAAAGCCAAGTCCACCGACACCGACAAGGTGATTGCCGCCATGGCCGGCCAGACCTTCAAGGCGCCGTCGGGCATCCTGAGCAAGATGGACGAGAAGAACCACCACCTGCACAAGTCGGTGTTCATCGGCGAGATCAAGGCCGATGGCCAGTTCAACGTGGTCTGGAAAACGCCCGGCCCGGTGAAAGCCAAGCCATGGAGCCCGTACATCGAAGGCAACGACAAGAAGCCTGACGAGCCGGTCAAGGGCATGACCGTCGTCAAGAAGTAAATCCGGATTTCGGGTGCGGCCCCACCCCGACCCTCCCCCAGCGGGGGAGGGAGGAAGGGACGCAGAAGTTTCCGATGTACCCCATGTCATGCCGGTCTGAGCCTGCCCCGGACCTGATCCGGGGACCCGGCATCCATGAATTCGGGGCCATGGATTGCGGGTCAAGCCCGCAATGACAGCCATTTGAAATCGGCGTAACCGCTTTTCAAGGAAATTGCAGTCTGGGCGTACCGCCACAGGGCGTGCCCGCCCAACCTACAGGTTCTTTTATGCTATTTCGACATCTACTCCTGCTTGCTACGCTATTCATAGCTGGTCACGCTCATGCCTTAAGCGCAGACGAGGTAAAAGGCATTATTTTTGGCGAAACCGAAGCGCGCGTCGAGGCGCTGGCCAAGGCGGCCGTCACCGCCGATGAAAAAACCGCCGCCTTCATCCAGGCGCTGGCCGACGATGCCGTCAAGACCAGCGGCGAGAAGGTGTTCGTGGTCAAGGATGAAAAAGCCTTTGACCCGATCACCGGCGCCGAGCAGCCGCTGCCGCCTGATGCCGAAGACGTGATCAATCCCAACCTGATGCGCAGCGAACTGGACAACGCCCTGGCGGCAATCAAGCTGCTGTCCAAAGACGAAAAGCTCCGCAGCGAAGCCATCAGGACGCTGGCCGGCGAAAGCGACGAGGCGCGCCTGCCGCTGATCGAGAAAGCCTGGGCGGCTGAAACGGTACCTGCGCTCAAGAGCCAGCTCGAAGTCATGCGCGCCGCCATCCTGCTCGGCAGCAGCGACAAGGCCAAACGCCTGGATGCGGCCGCGCTGCTGTCGGCCAGCAACAACCCGGCCACCAAGACCGTATTGATCGAGCGGCTGGGCACTGAAACCGATGCCGATGTGAAGGTCGCCTTGCAGTCCGCATTGACAAAAGTTCAGGCCTCGCTGGCCTGGGGCGACAAGCTGGGCGCGATTTTCAGCGGCATCAGCCTGGGCAGCATCCTGCTGCTGGTGGCGCTTGGCCTGGCGATCACCTACGGCCTGATGGGCGTCATCAACATGGCGCACGGCGAACTGATGATGATCGGCGCCTACGCCACCTACGTGGTGCAGGGCTTGTTCCAGAAATACCTGCCCGGCGCGTTCGACTGGTATTTGCTGGCGGCCGTGCCTGTCGCCTTCCTGGCCTCGGCGCTGATGGGCGCGGCGCTGGAACGCAGCGTGATCCGCTTCCTCTACGGCCGGCCGCTGGAGACGCTGCTGGCGACCTGGGGCATCAGCCTGATGCTGCAGCAGCTGGTGCGCTCGATTTTCGGCGCACAGAACGTCGGCGTCGAGAACCCGGTCTGGATGAGCGGCGGCGTGCAGGTGCTGGGCAATTTGTCGCTGCCCTACAACCGGCTGGTCATCATCGGCTTTGCGATTGCCGTGCTCCTTAGCATGGCTTGGCTGATCAGCAAGACGCGGCTGGGCCTGTTCGTTCGCGGCGTGACGCAAAACCGCCCGATTGCCTCCTGCATGGGCGTGAACACCGCGCGCATCGACACCTACGCCTTTGCGCTGGGTTCCGGGATTGCCGGACTCGCCGGCTGCGCATTGAGCCAGGTCGGCAACGTCGGGCCGGACCTGGGGCAGGGCTACATCGTCGATGCCTTCATGGTCGTGGTGCTGGGCGGCGTGGGCCAACTGGCCGGAACGGTGTACGCCGCCATGGGGCTGGGCATCCTGAACAAATTCCTCGAAGGCTGGACCGGCGCCGTGCTGGCCAAGATCGCCGTGCTCGTACTCATCATCGTCTTCATCCAGAAGCGGCCCCAGGGCATCTTCGCGATGAAGGGCCGTTCGGCAGAGGCATAAATCATGAGCACACCATTTCCCACCATCAACGAATCCTTGCTGGCCGAGCAGGGCACCGATATGACACCTAAAGTGCCAGTTCAGGCCCGCCCGCCAGCGCCATCCAGCCCGGCGCGCGCCCTGCTTCCCGGCAAAGGCCCGCTGCTGACCCGCAGCGGCTGGAGCGCCTTCGTCATCGCGCTGATCGTCATCTGCGCCTTGGCGCCGGTGCTCAACCTGTGGGTGCACGAAGGCCATGCGCTGCACCTGAGCACCTACGCGGTGGCGCTGCTCGGCAAGATCATGTGCTACGCCATTGCCGCGCTGGCGATGGACCTGATCTGGGGCTACACCGGCATTTTGTCGCTCGGCCACGGTGTGTTTTTTGCGCTCGGCGGCTACGTGATGGGCATGTATTTGATGCGCCAGATCGGCGCGGACGGCAACTATAAAAGCGACTTGCCCGACTTCATGGTGTTCCTCGACTGGAAAGAGCTGCCCTGGCACTGGACCTTCAGCGACAGCTTTGTCGGCACGCTGTTCCTGATCGTCGCGGTGCCGGGCATCGTGGCCTTTGTGTTCGGCTACTTTGCGTTTCGCTCGCGCATCAAGGGGGTCTATTTTTCGATCATCACGCAGGCCATGACCTTTGCCGCGATGCTGCTGTTCTTTCGCAACGAGACCGGCTTTGGCGGCAACAACGGCTTTACCGATTTCAAGCGCATCCTGGACATTTCGATTGCCACGCCGGCTATGCGCATGACGCTGTTCGTCATGACAGGCTTGACGCTGCTGGGTTTCTTCCTGTTCGCCAAATGGCTGGTCGGCAGCAAGTTCGGCCGCGTGCTGCAGGCGATCCGTGATGCCGAAACGCGCGTCATGTTCTCGGGCTACAGCCCGCTGGGCTACAAGCTGACGATCTGGGTGATCTCGGCCGTCATGTGCGCCGTAGCCGGTGCGCTGTACGTGCCGCAGGTCGGCATCATCAACCCGGGCGAGATGAGCCCGGCCAACTCGATTGAAATCGCCATCTGGGCGGCCGTAGGCGGGCGCGCCAGCCTGATCGGGCCGATTGTCGGCGCCTTCATCGTCAACGGAGCCAAGAGCTGGCTGACGGTGGCCTACCCCGAGTTCTGGCTTTATTTTCTGGGGGCGTTGTTCATTGGAGTGACCTTGTTTTTGCCCAACGGCGTCGTCGGGCTGGTGAAGAAACTCCGCAAGGGAGGTGAGCAATGACCCCCGACCTGCTGGAAGAGGGTGCGCGCCGGGTTGAACGCCATGGCGCGGCGCCGACGGGCCTCAACAACACCGAATCCGGCGGCCGTAACGCCAGCACCGGCCGTATCAGCACGCCGGGCGAAGTCGATGTGACCCATGGCCGCATCCTGTATCTGGAAAATGTCAGCGTCAGCTTCGACGGCTTCAAGGCCATCAACAAGCTTTCACTGGACATTGCGCCGGGCGAGCTGCGCTGCATCATCGGGCCCAACGGCGCTGGCAAGACGACGATGATGGACATCATCACCGGCAAGACCCGGCCCGATGAAGGCACGGTGTTTTTCGGCAGCACGATTGACCTGCTGCGCCACAAGGAGGCCGAGATTGCGCAGCTCGGCATTGGCCGCAAGTTCCAGAAACCGACGGTGTTCGAGCAGCTCACGGTGTTTGAAAACCTGGAACTGGCGCTGAAAACCAACAAGGGCGTGAAGGCGTCGATGTTTTTCCGGCTGGACTCGCTGCAAAGCGACCGGCTGGCCGAGATTTTGGTGACGATTCACTTGGCTGGCAGCGTGAACCGGCTGGCGGGCAACCTGAGCCACGGGCAAAAGCAGTGGCTGGAAATCGGCATGCTGTTGATGCAGGACCCGAAGCTGCTGCTGCTCGACGAGCCGGTTGCTGGCATGACCGATGAAGAGACTGCGCGAACGGCGGAGCTGTTTTTGACGCTCAAGGGCAAGCATTCGCTGATGGTGGTCGAGCACGACATGAGCTTTATCCGGACTATTTCCGAGATTGTTACGGTGCTGTGCGACGGGTCTGTTTTGGCGCAGGGGACGCTGGACCAGGTGCAGGCGGATGAACGGGTGATTGAGGTTTATCTTGGGCGCTGATATGGGCTTTGGCGGCTTTGGCGGCTTTGGTGTTTGCTCGTGGCTGGGTTACCGCTGCTTGCACTTGCTGGCCGGGGGTAGCCCGGCGGCTACTCACTTTCTTTTGCTTCGCCAAAAGAAAGTAAGCAAAGAAAAGGCGACCCGACTGTCCGGGTCCCTACGCTGCGCTACGGGCAACCTGCGCTGCCCCGGAAAAACGGGGGTCGGCGCAAACTCGCTTCACTGCGTTGCGCTCAAACAGCGCGCCGCCCTGATCCCGTTTTTCCGGGGCATCACAGGCCCGGACAGACGGGACAGGCGGGGAAAAAAACCAAACAGCCAACAGCCACCGCGCCCATGCCGAAATTATGAATGCTACTAATTCAATAGCTGCTTGCGCAGGCGTAGAAAGCGGAAACAGCACTTTTTACGCAAAAGTGAGCGCATATGACCCCGAATCCGAATCCGCTCCCGCTCCCGCTCCCGCAAGTCCCGTTCTGGCTGAGCCTGTGAGAGTCCATCAAAACGGGATCAGGGCCGCGCGCTGTTTGAGCCGCAGGCGAGTTTGCGCGGACCCCCGTTTTGATGGGCTCTCACAGGTTGCCCGAAGCGAAGCGAAGGGACTCAGACAGTCGGGTCGCCTTTCTTTTGCTTACTTTTCTTTGGCGAAGCAAAGAAAAGTGAGTTGCCGCCGGGCAACCCCCGGCCTCCCAACATTGCAAACCTCTGCTGCCATTCCGGGAACAAAGTCATGCTGACAGTCAAAAACATCAACCAATACTACGGCGGCGGCTCCCACATCCTGCGCGATGTGAGCCTGGAAGCGCATCTGGGGAAAGTCACCGTCCTGCTAGGCCGCAACGGCGTCGGCAAGACCACGCTGCTGAAATCCCTCATGGGCCTGGTGCCCATCAAGACCGGAACCATCGAATTCAACGGCAAGCCAATCCAGAACGCCACTCCTTACGAGCGAGCAAGGGCCGGCATCGGCTTCGTCCCCCAGGGCCGTGAAATCTTCGCCCGCCTGACGGTCGAGGAAAACCTGCGCATGGGCCTGGCCTACAAAAGCGCCAGCACGCCGATTCCCGCCGAACTGTTCGAACTGTTCCCGGTGCTCAGGCAGATGCTCAACCGCCGGGGCGGCGACCTGTCGGGCGGGCAGCAGCAGCAACTCGCCATTGCCCGGGCGCTGGCCGCCAAGCCCACGCTCCTGATCCTCGACGAGCCGACCGAAGGCATCCAACCCAGCATCATCAAGGACATCGGCCGGGTCATCCGCATGCTTGCCGACCGGGGCGACATGGCGATTTTGCTGGTCGAGCAGTACTATGACTTCGCCGAGGAACTGGCCGACGACTACCTGGTGATGGAGCGCGGCGAATTCATCGCGCGCGGGCAGGGCCGGGACATGCAGGCCAATGGCGTGCGCCAGCTGGTGGCGATTTGAACGCCGCCCCGGCGACAAGGCGGGTCAACGGTCCGGGCTGGCAAGCTGCTTGATCGCGTAGCGACTTCTGCGGCCCTGCCTGCCCGGCGCCAGGCCAAAGCGCCGGCATGCTGGGGGATACTACAGGGCTATCCCCACTGGGCGCTTGAACGACGCGTTCGACTCGATGAAAGCCCTTTTCCACTACCTGTCCGCTGGCCAAAGCAGTTCCGACGGCAATGTACGCACGATGCGGCTGGCCACGGCACTGGTGCTTGTCGCCGGGCTGGGCGCCACGGCGGCGGCCTTGCGCTGGCAGCAGCAAGACCTTCAGGCCCGGGCCAAAAACCGCTTCGACCAGCAGGTCGACCGCATCGAAGCCGATGTCAAGCACCACCTCAACCTGCCCTTCACCGGCCTGAAAGGGGCTGCGGGCGTCTATGCGGCCAGCCTCTCGGTGGAACGGGCCGAGTTCCGCGCCTTTGTCGAGTCGAGCAATGTCGGGCTCGAATACCCCGGAATCCGCGGCTTTGGTTTTGTCGAGCGGGTCAAAAGCGGCGCCGTGAAGGCTTTTGTTGCAGCGCAGCGGCGCGATGGCAGCCCCGGCTTCACGGTGAAAAACCGGGGCACGGCGCCAGACCTGTACATCATCAAGTTTTTGGAACCAGCCGCGCCCAACCAGGCCGCGCTGGGCCTTAATCTTGCCGAAGACCCGGTCCGGATGCAGGCGATCAAGCGCGCCATCACGACCGGCGAGGCCACGCTCAGCGGGCGTATCCAGCTGGTCCAGGATGATAGCCAGCGACCTGCGTTTGCCTTTTTCCTGCCGATCTACCGGCAAGGACTGCAGCCCGCCACGGTGCAGAAGCGGGAAGCCGAACTGCTGGGCATTTTGCTGGCGCCCGTGGTGGTGGAGGAAATCATGGCCCAGGTCGTCGCCGGAATGAGCGGCCAGACCCGCCTGGCCGTCCATGACAGCCTGGATGATTCGGGCGCGACGCCCGATAATTTGCTGTTTGAACTCGGAGGCCTTTCCCGTCTGGCCAGGGATGCCACGCCGATGTTCGAGACCGCGCGCGTCGTGCTCGTCGGCGGCCGGCCGCTGACGCTGCGCATGGGTACCACGGCAGCCTTTGAAGCGCAGCAGGGCAGTCTGGCGCCCTGGCTCATGGGCTTGTCGGGCAGCGTGCTGAGCGGCCTGCTGGCCTTGACCATCTGGCTGCTGGGCAGCGGCCGGGCGCGCGCCCTGGCGCTGGCGCGGCGGATGACGGCTGACCTGGCGCGCGAACGCCAGCGGCTGCACAACATCGTGGAAGGCACGCATGTGGGGACGTGGGAGTGGCATGTGCAGACCGGAGCGCTTCAGCTCGATGAGCGATGGGCGGCGATGATGGGTTATGACCTGGCGCGGCTGGGTCCCCAGCAGATCAGCGACTGGCGCGACCGCATCCATCCTGACGATGCGCCAGCGATGAACGCCGCGCTGAAACGGCATTTCCGGGGAAAAAGCCAGTATTTTGAATGCGAACACCGGATACGCCATCGCGACGGGCGCTGGGTCTGGGTGCTGGACCGGGGAAAGGTGTCGACCTGGACACTGGCGGGCAAGCCTGACCTGATGTCCGGAACGCACATGGATATTTCCGACCGGCAGGCCGCGCAGCTGGCGCTGCGCACCAGCGAGGAAAATTTTCGCCAGCTGTTTGAAAGCAGCCTCCACGGCATTTTGCAGGCCATGCCGAATGGCTCGATCCAGTACGCCAATCCGGCCGCCTGCCAGCTGTTCGGGCTGACGCAGGAAGAGATCCGGCAGCGCGGACGTGCCGGACTGGTGGACCCGCATGACTCGCGCCTGCATATCCTGGTCGCGCAGGCGATGCTGTCCGGCCATGCCAGGGGCGAGGTCACGATGCACCGGGGCAACGGCTCGCGGTTTGAATGCGAACTGTCGCTGACCAATTACCTGACGCCCGGCGGCGAGGCTTGCAACAACCTGTTTTTGCGCGACGTGACCAAGCGCAAGCGGGCTGAGGCCGAGATCAGTGCGCTGAACGCGCAACTTGAGGACAAGGTCAGGAAACGCACAGCCGAACTGGAGTCCGCCAACAAGGAGCTGGAGGCTTTTTCGTATTCCGTCGCGCATGATCTGCGGGCGCCCTTGCGCTCGATTGACGGCTTCAGCCATTTGCTGGAAAAAACCATTGCCATCGAGACGGCGGAACGATCGCGGCACTACATGAATCGCATCCGCGCAGGCGTCAGGCAGATGGGAGAACTGACCGATGGCCTGCTGTCGCTGGCCCACGTGTCGCGCACCAGCCTGAAGAACGAATCCATCGACCTTGGCGCGGTATCCCAAGATGCGCTGCAGGCCTGCCGCGAGCGGGAGGCGCGCCGGCTGGTGACGGTTCACGTGCAGGCCGGGCTGGTCGCGATGGGCGACCGCGCCTTGCTGCGCCAGGTGATGGAAAACCTGATCGGCAATGCCTGGAAGTTCACGGCCCATGCGGCCGATGCGCAAATCTGGATCGGTCAATTGGCGCAGGATGGCCCGGAAATAACGACGTTCTTTGTTCGCGACAATGGCGCGGGTTTTGACATGGCGTATGTCGAAAAGCTTTTTGGCACTTTCCAGCGCCTGCATTCGCCGGGAGAATTCTCGGGCACCGGCATAGGGTTGGCCACCACGCACCGGATCGTTGCCCGCCATGGCGGCCGCATCTGGGCGCAGGGCGCCGTGGGCGAAGGCGCGACGTTTTTCTTCACGCTTCCGGCAGCGCTGGCCGCAGATCCGGCGTAGCTTAGCGCGGCGCGGCAGGCACTGCGATTTCGCTCTGGCGCATCACACCGCCGCCGGCCACGCTGCCATCGAGCTGAGCTTGTGCCTCGATACGGGCGCGGCAGGCGGCCGCGTCTTCGCTGTCCTTGAAGACTTCGCAGCGCCGCATGGCGTTGGCGCTGTAGTCGCCGCCGTTGCGCAGCGTGCCGGCGCGTTTTTCCGCGTTCGCATTGCGCACTTCCGTGACGCAGGCGACCCGGTCCTGCTGGGTCTTGCCGCTGTTGCAGGCGGCCATTTCGCTCCGGGCATTGCCCGAGGCATCCAGGCCGGTGGCGTCCAGGGGGGCAACCTGGGCAGTCGCTGCGGTCATGGCGAGCAAGGCGGTGAGTCCGAAATAGCCGACACCCTTGCCCAGACGGTTGATCCGCGAAGGGGCCAGGAAACGGGACTTGAGGGATGTGAACATGATCGGGACTCCTGATAAATATTTATAAGAGGAGTGTGAAACCACAAGGCTGTGCAGCTTGAGAGGAAATGCGGCGGGCCGGGCGCGTGCAATACCGGATTCAGTTGTAGGACCTGTCTTTCAGCAGGACGCACTTGCGGCGACTTGAAGTTTTGGTCATGAAACGATTGGCTACATCGACCAGATGCGCGGCGTGGACGCCGGCTGCTGCCAGAAATGGCCGCGCCAGGCCTGCCAGACCTGCCTGAGCAAGGCCATCGCCGGCTCGACCAGCGGCGCCAGCACCCTGACGACGACCACCTGTGCATCGGGACTGGTGGCGCCTGCCGTGGCGCGCAGTTCATGCGCCTCGATGACTTCCCGCGCCACCTCCAGCGCGGCCTGACGGCGGTTTCGCTCCAGCTTGCTGCCGGACACGAAGAAGATCGACGCCATGCAGCGGTGGCCCGCCAGGCCCAGCGGGCTGTCCATCAGGAGCGTGTCGCTGGCTTTGAGGCGCGCGCGTTCCAGCCACACGCCGGGCACTTCGATGTGCTGGCAAAAGCTGCCTTGCGCATACGGCAGTCTGGCTGCGGGCAGGCCGAACGCCGTCACGTCCCAGCCGATCAGTTCGGCGCCGGGCGCGAGGTCCATCGTCAGGTGGTTTTCCGCCAGGCAGCCGCTGTAGCAGATCGCCTCTAACGGCAGCCATTCCATGCGCGCGCCTGCCTGCAGCGACAAGCTGGTGCGCTGCAGCGCGGTCTCGCCGGTGGAGCGGTAAAAGCGCGTGGCGCCGGGCGTGGTGACCAGGCCATGCGCGCCCGGGCCGGCGCTGAAGGCCAGGTCCAGCGTGTCGCCACCCACCAGCCCGCCGGGCGGATGGACGATGACGTTGTGGCAGATGCCTTCGCCCTCGGGGTACAGGCTTTGCAGGATGCGCAGCGGGCCGCTGTGGCGAAAATGGGCGACGGTCTTTTCAGCCTGTCGGGTGTAGTCGAGTGCCAGCGTTGCGTTCCATGTCATCGCTGCAGTTTAACGCGGCCGCCAACCGAAAAGCCTGCAAGGCGCTACTAAATTAATAGCTGTTAACACCCGTGTGATATGCGCAAAAGGCCTTTTCCATTAAAAATGTCGGCCGGCCGCCGCCTTGGCTTCAAGGAATCGCCATCAGCTTGTCCTTCGCCTCGCCGATGCGCAGCGCCAGGTGGTCCAGCGCTTCCTGCACCTGGTCGACCAGCACCAGGCACAGGTCGCCCGGCTGCAGGCGTGACAGCGCCTCGTCGATGGCGGCAAACTCGCCGCGCACCTCGTCGATACGCGCCGTGCGGCTGGCGCCCTGCAGGCCTTCGCGCAGCAGCGCCATCACCTCGCCGTCGGCGCGGCCGCGCTGGGCGGCGTCCTGGTACAGGATCACCTCGTCGAACGCCGCGCCCAGAATGACCGTCTGGTCGGAGATGTCGCTGTCGCGCCGGTCGCCCGCGCCGCTGATGACCACGCTGCGGCGCTCGGCCGGCATGGCGTTGACGGCCGCCACCAGCGCCTGCATGGCGTCGGGGTTGTGGCCGTAGTCGGCAATCACGGTGGCGCCGGCATAGTCCATCACGTTGAAGCGGCCGGGCGCATTGTGGGTGTCGGTCACGAAACTGGCCAGGCCGCTTTTGATCGTGTCCCAGCTCAGGTTGACGGCCCAGGCTGCCGCCACGGCCGCCATGGCGTTCTCGACCTGAAAGCCGATGCTGCCGCCGCGCGTCACCGGAATGCCTTGCAGCGGGATGCGCTCGACGCGCGAGCCTTCGGCGGCCACCAGCATGGCGCCATCGACAAACACCGTGCGCTTGCCCTGCGCCCGGTGCGTCGCCATCAGCGGGTGATGGCGGTCGGCGGCAAAAAATATCACCTTGCCGGGACAGGCAGGCGCCATCCGGGTGACCATGGCGTCGGCCGCGTTGAGCACCGCGTAGCCGGTGGGCGCGACGTTCTGCACGATCACGCGTTTCAACACGGCCAGGTCTTCCACCGTGGTGATGTAGTTCAGCCCGAGGTGGTCGCCGCTGCCGATGTTGGTGACTACGGCGACTTCGCAGCGGTCAAACCCCAGGCCTTCGCGCAGCACGCCGCCGCGCGCGACTTCGAACACGGCGGCATCCACGTCGGGGTGCATCAGCACGTTGCGCGCGCTTTTCGGGCCGCTGCAGTCGCCGCTGTCGGTCTGCCGCCCGTTGATGTACACGCCGTCGGTGTTCGTCATGCCGGTGCGCAGGCCGTGCGCGGCCAGCAGGTGGGCGATCAGGCGCGTGGTGGTGGTCTTGCCGTTGGTGCCGGTCACGGCAATCACCGGAATGCGGCCGTTGTCGCCGGCCGGGAACAGCTCGTCGACCATGGCGGCGCCGACGGCGCGGCCCTTGCCGTACGAGGGCGACAGGTGCATGCGCAGGCCGGGCGCGGCATTGACCTCGACCACGCCGCCGTTTTGCGCCTCCAGCGGCCGCAGCATGCTTTCGCACACCACATCGACGCCGCAGATGTCCAGGCCGATCATCTGCGCGGCGGCCGCGGCGCGGGCGGCAACCTCGGGATGCACCTCGTCGGTCACGTCGGTGGCGGTGCCGCCGGTGCTCAGGTTGGCGTTGTTGCGCAGGATGACGCGCCGCCCCTTGGCCGGAACCGATTCGGGCGTGAGTCCCTGGGTTTCCAGCCGGACGACGGCGATGTCGTCGAAGCGGATCTTGGTCAGCGAGGTGGCATGGCCTTCGCCGCGCCTAGGGTCCAGGTTGACGATGTCGACCAGCTCGCGCACGGTGTGCAGGCCGTCGCCCACCACCTGCGGCGGCTCGCGCCGGGCGGCGGCGACGAGCTTGTCGCCCACGACCAGCAGGCGAAAGTCGCAACCCGGCAAAAACCGCTCGACCATGACCTCGCCATGCTCGGCGGCGGCGCGCCAGGCGATGTCCAGGTGTTCGCGTGTCGTGATGTTGACCGTCACGCCCTTGCCCTGGTTGCCGTCCTGCGGCTTGAGCACCACTGGCAGGCCGATTTCCTGGGCCGCCGCCCACGCGTCGTCGGCGTTGGTTGCCGGCCGGCCCTGCGGCACCGGAACGCCGGCGGCGCGCAGCAGCTTCTTGGTCAGGTCCTTGTCCTGCGCAATCGATTCGGCTACCGCGCTGGTGGCATCGATCTCGGCGGCCTGGATGCGGCGCTGGCGCGAGCCCCAGCCAAACTGCACCATGCTGCCCTTGGTCAGGCGCCGGAAGGGAATGCCGCGCGCCAGGGCAGCCTCGACAATCGCGCCGGTGCTCGGACCCATGCGCTCGTCTTCATCGAGATCGCGCAGGCGGGCAATGGCGGCCTGCAGGTCAAAGGGCGCGTCCTGCAAGGCGGCATGCATCAGCGCCTGCGCCAGCTCAAACGCCAGGCGGCCCACCGCTTCCTCGCTGTACTCGACCACGACCTGGTAAGTTCCGTCCTCCAGCGTGGCCGAGGTGCGGCTGAAGGTGACCGGGCAGCCGGCGGCCGCCTGCAGTTCGAGCGCCGCCGCTTCGAGCACATGCGCCAGCGATACCGGGCCGGCGGGGCCGGTGTCGCGCAGCACGCCGATGTCCGGAAACAGCGCGCGCAGGCGCGGCTCGAAGCCTGGCAGGTGGTCGATGGAGCATTCGTCAGGCGTGCAGGCGACGATGGCTTCCAGGGCCGTGCGCCGGCTCCAGAGGTTGGGGCCGCGCAGGGCCCGGATGCGGGAAACTTCCATCAGGCTGCCCTCCCGGCAGGTAGTGGGTTGGATTCAAAAGCTTCGATGCCCGCGCCAATCAGGTTGAGCGGAATATCGAGCGCCCAGGCCGTGGCGACGGCGGCGAGCAGCGAAGGCTCGGCGATGGCGCTTTTTGCATGGCGCTTGCACCAGGCGGTCAGTTTGCCCAGGCCAGGCAGGAAGGACTCGGCCCCGCCGGTGGCCAGCACGACCTGGTTCTGCCGCACGAACACGGCGCGGCCGTTGCTGGCGCGGTGCGCGGCAATGGCTGGCGCGCCCGGGTCGCTGCTGTAGAAAATCACTTCGCCGTCGCACAGTTGCTGCATCTCCACCACGCCGGCATCGGCGGCATTGAGCACCGCCGCGCCGCCTGGCAGCACCACATCGACCTGCGAGCGAAGGACCTTGAACATCTGGCTGTCGTCAAGAATGTCGAATTCCGCCAGCCCGTCGGCGCCGCCCAGGTCGGTGACCACGCCGACCTGGCAGCGGTCGTAGGCCAGACCGGTGCGCAGGATCGTGTCGGCGCCGTTTTCAAACACGGCGGCCTGCACCGCCCGGTTGATCAGCAGGCGCTGGCCGGCTTCCCAGTTCGTGCTGTCGGCGCTTTCCACGCGGCGCTGGTCCAGGAACAGGCCATCGCGGCAGGCCAGGCCGGTGTAGCGGCCCGACAGGTGCAGCAGCCACGCCACCAGCCGCGCAATGTGCTGCGTGCCGTCCAGGCCGGCAATGCCGACGATGGGAATGCGGCCGTCACTGCCCTGGCTGCGGTGGTCTGGCGTTTCGGCGTTGCGCGCAAACAGGTGGTCGCAGATGGCGCGGCCCACCGGGCGCGGCGCGCCCTGCGCGGGCTTGAGGTGCATCAGGAGGCCGGGGCCGGCGTTGACCTCGACGATCGCGCCGCCCTGCGCATGCAGCGGGCGCGAGATGTCCTGCGCCACCACATCGATGCCGGCGATGTCCAGGCCGACCACGCGGGCGGCCAGCGAGACGATGTAATCGACCTCGGGGTGTACCTCGTCGGTGCAGTCGATGGACACGTTGCCGTTGCGCTGCACCAGCACCACCCGGCCGGCGGCGGGAATGGCGCCGGGGCTCAAGCCCTGGCGCTGCAGTTCAAGGACGATGGCGGCATCCACGGCCGTGTCGATCCGGCCAAGCGGAAAGTCTTCGCCCAGGCCGCGCCGGGGATCGGTGTTGAGTTGCGCATCGATCAGCTGGTTGACGCTCGATTGCCCGTCGCCGGTGACCTGGGCAATGTCGCCGCGCGCGGCGGCCACCACCCGCCCGCCGACGACCAGGAGCCGGTGTTCCTGGCCGCGCACATGGCGCTCTACCATCACCTCGCTGCCTTCGGGTTCGGCAATCGCGAAAGCCGCCTCGACTTCCTCGCGCGTGTTCAGGTCGAGCGACACGCCCCGGCCGTGGTTGGCATCCGACGGCTTGACGACCACCGGCAGGCCGATGTCCTGCGCCGCTTCCCAGGCGGCTTTTGCGCTGGCGACGATCTCGCCTTCGGGCACCGGCACGCCGCAGCTGGCCAGCAGGCTCTTGGTCAGGTCCTTGTCGTGGGCGATGCTTTCGCCAATCGCGCTGGTCAGGTCGGTCTCGGCCGTCCAGATGCGCCGCTGGCTGGCGCCGTAGCCGAGTTGCACCAGGTTGCCGTCGTTCAGGCGGATGTGCGGAATGCCCCGGTCGGTCGCGGCCGCCACGATGGCCGCCGTGCTGGGGCCGAGGTAGCAGTCGTCGATCTGGTCGCGGATGACCTGCACCGCCGCCTGCACCTCGGCTGCGCCATAGGCTTCGGCGTTGATAGCGGCCATCAGCAGCCGGTGGCCCTCGGCCAGTGCGGTGCGGGCCACCTGCTCGTCGCGCGCGCGAAACACCATGCGGTACACGCCGTGCGTCGAGGTGCTGCGCGTCTGGCCAAAGCCGGTCGGCATGTCGGCCAGGTTGAGCAGCTCGATCACCACGTGTTCGAGCACGTGGCCGGTCCAGGTGCCTTCGTTCAGGCGCTGAAGAAAACCGCCGCGCTCGCCGACGCCGCAATGGTGCTCCAGCAGCGCCGGCAGCAGGCCCAGCAGCCGGTCGTTGAAGCCGGGCAGCAGGTTGCTCGGAAAGTCTTCCAGCGCGCCCAGGTCGAGCCAGACTTCCAGCACCGACCGGTAGGTCCAGATGTTGGGTCCGCGCAGGTAACTGATGCGCAGCAGCTTGATATCGTCCAGTTTGCTCATGGTTGGCAAAAAATTTAAGGTCAACCGGCTGTGCCGGTGCAACGTTTTGGTTCCGGTCCGGCGACATGCCGGCCAGGGGTGCGGGTAAGAAGCGTGGGCAGCGGTGGGTGGGTCATCGTGGTCAATGGGGCTGGCCTCATTGTGCCGTTTTACGAATTCAGAATTTCACGGGCGGGGCCTGCCAGGGCTTCAAGGGGGTTAACCTCTCGGGCAGGCCGGCCGCTTGGGCGAAAATCGTTGTTTTGAATGCCTTTCGCCACTGTGTCCCTACCCTTGAGGGGTATCAAGGCCGCAACCGGCAACACGGTCATGACCGGAAAATGAATTCGAGACAACATGCAACATCAGCACCCCGTGGAAGATTCCAGTTCCGACGACCCGGCACTCGCAGGGCTTGCATCGCAACTGGCAACCCAAGAGAACGTTTTGTGTACCTTGCTGGTTGACCTGGACCAGGCGCTGCGTTTTTCGCCCGGCGCGCTGGTGCTGACGGACCGTCGCCTGCTGTCGCGCAACGCTGCCGGTAACTGGTCCAGCCTGTTCATGCAGAACCATGACGACGAGCCCATCCAGAAGCTCGATTTGCGCCATTTCGACCATGCCGGTGTCGGAACGCTGGAACTGCACGATGTCCAGGGCCAGCCTTCGCGGCGCCTGGCCCTGTGGCGCTTCACCCTGGGGGCCAATCCGCAGGCCTTGCGCATGGTGCGGCTGTTCGCGCAGCAGCAGGCCCAGCGCCAGGCCAGCGCGGCCCGGCTCCAGGCGATTGAACTGGACCGCACGGGCCACGAGCTTCCCCTGTGCCCCGAGTGCGATGCGCCGCTGCCGCCGGACAGCGACGAATGCCCGGCCTGCGCCCAGGGCAAGGTCCATACGCCGCCTTCGACCTGGGTGCTGCTGCGGCTGTGGCGCTTTGCCCGGCCTTACCGCTGGCAGTTGCTGTCCGGGTTTTTGCTGACGCTGGCCTCGACCGCCGCGACGCTGGTGCCGCCCTACCTGACGATTCCGCTGATGGACGACATCCTGATTCCGTTCCAGAACGGCCAGCAGATCGAGCCGGGCAAGGTCGGCCTGATTTTGGGGGCGCTGCTGGGCGCGGCGGTGCTGGGCTGGGCGCTGAACTGGGCGCGCACTTATCTGCTGGCGCTGGTGTCCGAGCGCATCGGCGCTGATTTGCGCACCGCGACCTTCGACCATTTGCTGGAGCTGTCGCTGGACTATTTCGGCGCCAAGCGCACCGGCGACCTGATGTCGCGCATCGGCTCGGAAACCGACCGCATCTGCGTGTTCCTGTCGCTGCATGCGCTGGACTTCGCCACCGACGTGCTGATGATCGGCATGACCGCCGCCATCCTGTTTTCCATCAATCCCTGGCTGGCGCTGGCGACCCTGGTGCCGCTGCCCTTCATCGGCTGGATGATCCACGTTGTGCGCGACAAGCTGCGCACCGGGTTCGAGAAGATCGACCGCGTCTGGTCGGACGTGACCAATGTGCTGGCCGACACCATTCCGGGCATCCGCGTGGTCAAGGCCTTTGCCCAGGAAAAGCGCGAGGCCGAGCGCTTTCGCGTGGTGAATCAGCACAACCTGGCGGTGAACGACAAGCTGAACAAGGTCTGGTCGCTGTTCACGCCGACGGTGTCGCTGCTGACCGAAATGGGCCTGCTGGTGGTCTGGGCCTTCGGCATCTGGCTGATGTCGCGGCAAGAGATCACGGTCGGCGTGCTGACCGCCTTCATTGCCTACATCGGCCGGTTTTACGGCCGGCTCGATTCAATGAGCCGGATTGTCTCGGTGACGCAAAAGGCGGCGGCCGGCGCCAAGCGCATCTTCGACATCCTCGACCATGTGTCCAACGTGCCCGAACCCGCGCAGCCGGTGAAGATCGACAAGTTGCAGGGCCGCATCGAGATGAAGGGCCTGGGCTTTCGCTACGGCAACCGCTCGGTGATTCGCGGGCTCGACCTGGAAATAAAGCCCGGCGAGATGATCGGACTGGTCGGCCACAGCGGCTCGGGCAAGAGCACGCTGGTCAACCTGCTGTGCCGGTTTTACGACGTGACAGATGGCTCGATCCAGATTGATGGCACCGACATCCGGCGCTTTGCCGTGGCCGACTACCGGCGCCACATCGGGCTGGTGCTGCAGGAGCCTTTCCTGTTCTTCGGCACCATTGCCGAGAACATCGCCTACGGCAAGCCCGGCGCGACGCGCGCCGAGATCGTCGCCGCTGCGCGCGCGGCGCATGCGCATGAATTCATCCTGCGGCTGCCGCAGGCCTACGACTCGCTGGTCGGCGAGCGCGGCCAGGGCCTGTCGGGCGGCGAGCGCCAGCGCATCTCGATTGCGCGCGCCTTGCTGATCGACCCGCGCATCCTGATCCTCGACGAGGCCACGTCGTCGGTCGATACCGAGACCGAAAAGGAAATCCAGAAGGCGCTCGACAACCTGGTGCAGGGCCGCACGACGATTGCGATTGCGCACCGCCTGTCCACCCTGCGCAAGGCCGACCGGCTGGTGGTGATGGACCGGGGGCAGGTGGTCGAAGTCGGCCCGCACGAGGAGCTGATGGCCAAGCAGGGCCATTACTGGCGGCTTTACGAAGCGCAGTTGCGCCAGGTCGATACCGAAGAGACGGAAACCGATGCGCAGGACAGCCTGATCGCCGTGGCCACCGCGCACGTCGAGCACACCGCCCAGCATGCGCTGCAGCAGGCCGGCACCCCGTGACAGCGCGGTAAAAGGACATACAGACCATGACCAATTTCACCTTCATTCCCGATTTCCAGCTTCAGCGCGAAGCCTCGGGCCGCCTGAAGTACATCAGCCCGCATGGCGAGGTACACCAGGGCGTCGTGCCGGTGCGCGCCTTTCCGCTGGCTGCGCCGGAGGAGGGCATTTCCCTGGTCAGCCTGGAGGGCCATGAACTGGCATGGATCGAACAACTGTCAAGCCTGCCTGCCGCCGTGCAGCGGCTGCTGAAGGAAGAACTCGCGCTGCGCGACTTCGTGCCCGAGATCAAGCGGCTGGCGAGCGTGTCGTCCTTCGGCACGCCCAGCACCTGGACGGTGGAAACCGACCGGGGCAACACCGCCTTCGTGCTCAAGGGCGAGGAAGACATCCGCCGTTTGAAAGGCGGTGAGCTGCTGATCGCCGCCAGCGAAGGCGTGCAGTACCGCATTGCCGACATGACGGCGCTGGACAAGGCGTCGCGCCGGCTACTAGAGCGGTTTTTATGATCCAAAAACGGCTTTTGCGCAATAGACACGGGCGTAGGCAGCTATTGAATCAATAGCATTTTCAGGTCCGGTTGCGCAGCGCCAACCCGGTCATCTACGCTGCATGCCCCTGCCGGTGCCGGTGCATCGCGGCATCAGCCCTGCGAGCCGCGATGCGCCCAGCCGGTGGTGTGCTTTTCCACCAGGCTGAACAACTCGTACATCGCCATCGCCATCGCGCCGACGACCATCAGGCCGGCAAACGCCAGGCCCATCTGCATCGACGAGCCGGCCGAGATCAGCAGGTAGCCGATGCCTTCGTTGGCCGCCGTCATTTCCGACACCGTGGTGCCGACAAACGCCAGCGTGATCGCCACCTTGAGCGAGCCGTAGAAGTAGGGCATGGAGCGCGGCAGCCCGACCTTGACCAGCACGTCCCAGCGCCGGGCGCCCAGCACCCGCAGCACGTCTTCGAGTTCGGGCTCCAGCGTCGCCAGGCCGGTGGCGATGTTCACCATGATCGGGAAAAACGAGATCAGGAACGCCGTCAAAATCGCCGGGCCGGCGCCAATGCCGAACCAGACCACCAGGATCGGCACGAACGCCGCCTTGGGCAGCGCGTTGAACGCCGTCATCAGCGGGTACAGCGCGGCATACGCCAGGCGCGAACTGCCGACCAGAAAACCGAGCAGCACGCCGACCACGATGGCCAGGCCGAAGCCGGCCATCGTCACCCAGTAGGTACGCCAGGCGTGGCCGGCGATCAGGCCCTTGTATTCGACCAGTTGCGTCCAGATGCGCCACGGGCTGGGAAAGATGAATTCGGAAATGCTGAATGCCGAGCAGATGACCTGCCACAGCACGATCACGGCAGTCAGCAGCAGCCACGGTGACCAGCGCTCGACGGTTTTGTTGTGCATGAAAGCCTTGGCAAATAAGCAGGAAAGGGAAAGCGCCGAGGCTCAGGCGACAGCGGCCGGCTTGCGGAAGGCGCCGATGTGGCCGCGCAGCTCCAGCACGATGTCGGCAAATTCCTTGGTGTAGGTCAGCTCCAGCTCGCGCGGGCGCGGCAAGTCGATCTCGCGCTTGACGACGAAGCGGCCCGGGCTGCGGCTCATCACATACACCGTGTCGGCCAGGAACACCGACTCGCGCAGGTCGTGCGTGACCAAAATTACGTTGAAGCGCTGCTCGGTCCACAAATCGCGCAGGATGCACCATAGTTCCTCGCGCGTGAAGGCATCGAGCGCGCCGAAGGGCTCGTCGAGCAGCAGCATTTTCGGCTCGTGAATCAAGGCCCGGCAGATGCTGGCGCGCTGCTGCATGCCGCCCGACAGCTGCCACGGAAACTTGTCCTCGTAGCCGCTCAGGCCGACTTTTTGCAGCAGCTTGCGCGCGCTCTCCTCGTATTCCTTGCGCTTGTGCTTGAACTGGCTGCGGTAAGGCTCGACGATTTCCAGCGGCAGCAGCACGTTGTCCACCGTGGTCCGCCAGGGCAGCAGCGACGGCGCCTGAAACGCCATGCCCGACACCTTCAGCGGCCCGGTCACGGGCTGGCCGTCGATGCTGATCTTGCCCATCGACGGCATCTTCAGCCCGGTCGCCAGCTTCATGAAGGTCGACTTGCCGCAGCCCGACGGCCCGACGATGGCGATGAATTCGCCAGGCTTGACCTTCAGGTCGATGGCCTCGACGGCAAAGTTGTTCTGCTTGCGCAGCTCATCGTTGTAAGCCAGCCAGACATCCTGGAAATCGACAAACCAGGGTGTTTCGGTTTCGTGCATGGTTTTAGGTATCAAAAAGTGCTTTTGCGCTTTCCGTGCAAGCGCAACCAGCTATAAAAAACAGAGCAATCGATTATTTGGGCAGCACGTTCAATTCCGCCTTGGTGGGCAGGAACGCGCCGTTCCAGACCGCCTCGGGGTTGACGCGGGTCTTGGTGTTGAAGGCGTCGGACACCTGCGACGCCATCAGCGACAGGCGCGCGCCGTTGACCTGGCCGAAGCCTTCGGCACGGGCGTTGGGGCTGTTGATCACGGTGTCGATGGCCAGCTTGAGGCGGCGGGTTTCGAGCTCGGGGTTGACGATGCCATCGCGCGCCTTGACGTCGGCAATGGCGGCGGCGGGGTTGGCGATCACGTCCTTCGCGCCTTTGGCTAAGGCCGCGAGGAAGGCTTTGACCGCCGCCGGGTTCTCCTTGATCATTTTGGGCGAGGCGATGATGACGTTGCCGTACAGCTTCACGCCGTAGTCGGGGTAGGGCAGCACGACCACGTCGGCGGCCTTGACGCCGCGCGCCTCCAGGTTCAGCAGCGAGGTGAAGGTAAAGCCGGTGATGGCGTCAATGTCGCCGCGAATCAGCATGGTTTCGCGCAGCGCCGGGTCCATCGCCGTCCAGGTCACGTTGCTGATGGCGTTGGCATTGGCAAAGATCGGAAAGGCGCGGCGGCCGGCGTCGAACACCGGGGCGCCGAATTTCTTGCCGCTTAGGTCGGCGGGCGTCTTGATGCCGGATTTTTTCAGTGCCATGACCGAGGCCGGCGTGTCGTTGTAAACCATCATCACCGCGACCGGCTTGTTTGGCGCGTCCACGTTGTTGGCGTGGAATTCCATCAGTGCGGCCATGTCGGCAAAGCCCATGTCGTAGGCGCCCGACGCCACCCGCGTGACCGTGCCGCCCGAGCCGTTGCCGGCATCCACCGTCACGTCAAGCCTGGCGTCCTTGAAATAACCTTTCGCCGCCGGCGTCAGGAACAGCGCCGCAGGGCCTTCAAACCGCCAGTCGAGCTGGAACTTGATGGGCGTGTTCTGCGCGTGCGCGGCGGAGGTGGCGGCAAGCACGGCAGCGCTCAAGGACGTGACGAGGAAAGGGTGCAATGGCATGGATGACCTTGGGTGAGAGTGATGACGCAGGGCTTGCAAAGACTGTGCCAGTGGCGGGGTTTCATGGCGCTGGAGCCGTGTCAAGCTGCTGCAAAGGAGCTATTGAATATCAGTACCTGCACGTGACGTCTTGTTTATCGCAAATACGCTATTATTTTCCCATGAAATGGGAGATCAAATATCACGACGAGAAGTTGCAGTCAGACATTCTTGCGCTTCCAACCGGACTATTGGCGAGGTATTTTCATTGCACTGATCGCATGCTGGAATTTGGCCCTGATTTAGGAATGCCGCATACGCGCGCAATGGCTGCGGGTTTGTTCGAATTGCGTCTGAAATCGCGTGAGGGCATCGGAAGAGTTTTTTACTGCACCATGGCGGGACGAAAAATCGTCATGCTTCACCAGTTCGTGAAGAAGACGAACAAGACGCCTCCCAAGGAATTGAGTCTCGCGCGCCAGCGCATGAAGGAGTGGAAAAATGTTGACACATAAGCAGATGCGCGCCAAGGCATTGGCAAACACAGAGGTAAAGACAGAATTCGACCAGCTGGCCGATGAATTCTCGCTTTTGGATGAGTTTTTCAAGGCGCGCGCGGCGCAAGGGCTTACCCAGGCGCAAGTGGCCGAGAAGATTGGCACGACCCAGTCCGCCGTGGCACGCATGGAATCGGGTAGCGGCAAGCACTCACCGTCGCTGGCCACGCTTTCGAAATATGCGCAAGCTTTGGGCTGCACGCTGGAAGTCAGGCTGATTCGAAAATCGCTGACCCCGAAAAATTCAACGGCTCGTTCCAGCGGAGCCGCTTCTCGTGCTGATGGTGGGCTTTGACGTTCACATTCGGATAAAAAAAGCACCTTGCACCCGCTACCGTCATTCATGGCAGGCCAGCCAGCACTACAAAATAAATAGCAGCTTGCGCAGGGGGGTATTGCGCCAGAGCCTTAAAACATCCTCAAACCCGCAATCTTGGCGATCAGGTTCGGGCTGAAGCATAAATTCGGGTCCGCCCCCATCCCAACCTTCCCCCAGCGGGGGAAGGAGCAAGTCAGCCGTCAGCGCCCCGCGCCCGCGTTGGCCACCGCCAGCGCCGTCATGTTCAAAATCCGCCGCACCGTGGCCGACGGCGTCATGACATGCACCGTGGCGGCCGCGCCCAGCAGGATCGGCCCGATGGTGATGCCTTCGCCCCCGGTGACTTTCAGTACGTTGAACAAAATGTTGGCTGCGTCCAGGTTCGGGCAGATCAGGATGTTGGCCTCGCCGGTCAGCGTGGTGTCCATCAGCGAATTGCGGCGGATCGTCTCCGACAGGGCGGCATCGCCGTGCATCTCGCCGTCGCATTCCACGTCCGGCGCTATTCTTGCAAACAGTTCGCGGGCGCGCCGCATCTTCAGGGCGGAAGACCGCTTGGACGAGCCGTAATTCGAATGCGACAAAAACGCCACCTTGGGCGGCAGGCCGAAGCGGCGCACTTCCTCGGCGGCCATCAGCGCGATGCTGGCGAGCTGCTCGGCGCTCGGGTCTTCGTTGACGAAGGTGTCGGCGATGAACAGCGTGTGCTTGGGCAGCATCAGCGCATTGACGGTGGCAAAACCGGGCGCGCCTTCTTTCAGGCCAATGATGTCGCGGATGTGGTCCAGGTGGACGTCGAAGCGGCCGTGCAGGCCGCACAGCATGGCGTCGGCGTCGCCCAGGTGGACCATCAGCGCGCCAATGCTGGTGGTCGAGCGGCGCACGGCGGCCTTGGCGGCTTCGGGGCTGACGCCCTCGCGGCCGAGCAGCCGGTGGTAGGTTTCCCAGTACTGGCGAAAGCGCGAATCGTCCTCGGGATTGACGCATTCCACGTCCTTGCCCAGGCGCATGCGCAGGCCGGCCTTGAGGATGCGCGCCTCGATCACGGCCGGGCGGCCGATCAGGATGGGCGATGCCAGGTTGTCGTCCAGCGCCAGCTGCACGGCGCGCAGCACGCGCTCGTCCTCGCCCTCGGCATAGGCGACGCGTTTGGTGGTGGCGGCGCGGGCGGCGCCGAACACCGGCCGCATCAGCATGCCGGTGGAATAGACAAAACGGCTCAGGCTCTGGCGGTAGGCTTCCATGTCCTCGATCGGGCGGGTGGCCACGCCCGACGCCTCGGCGGCTTTCGCCACGGCCGGTGCGATGCGCAAGATCAGGCGCGAGTCGAACGGCGTCGGGATCAGGTAGTCGGGACCAAACGACAGCTCCTGGCCGGCATAGGCTCTGGCCACTTCCTCGCTGATGTCGGCCTTGGCCAGGTTGGCGATCTCGCGAACGCAGGCCAGCTTCATGGCTTCGGTGATCTTGGTCGCGCCGCAGTCGAGCGCGCCGCGAAAGATGTAGGGGAAGCACAGCACGTTGTTGACCTGGTTCGGATAGTCCGAGCGGCCGGTGGCGATGATGCAGTCGGGCCGGACGGCCTTGGCCAGTTCGGGCCGGATTTCAGGCTCCGGGTTGGCCAGCGCCAGAATGATGGGCTTGCTGGCCATGGTCATGACCATGTCCTGCGTCAGCACGCCGGGCGCCGAGCAGCCCAGGAACACGTCGGCGCCGTTGACTGCATCGGCCATCGTGCGCTCGCTGCCGGTCTGTGCAAAGCGTGCCTTCGATTCGTCAAAACCGCCGGGCCGGCCTTCGTAGATCACACCCTTGGAGTCGCAGACGTAAATGTTTTCGACGCGCACGCCCAGGCCGACCATCACGTCCAGGCAGGCCAGCGCCGCAGCGCCCGCGCCCGAGACCGCGACGCGAACGTCCTCGATGTTCTTGCCCACCAGTTCCAGCCCGTTGAGCAGCGCGGCCGACGAGATGATTGCGGTGCCGTGCTGGTCATCGTGAAACACCGGGATGTTCATGCGCTCGCGCAGTTTTTTCTCGATGTAGAAGCACTCGGGCGCCTTGATGTCTTCCAGGTTGATGCCGCCCAGCGTCGGCTCCATGGCGGCGATGATATCGACCAGCTTGTCGGGGTCGTTCTCGTCGAGTTCGATGTCGAACACGTCGATGCCTGCGAACTTCTTGAACAGGCAGCCCTTGCCTTCCATCACCGGCTTGGCGGCCAGCGGGCCGATGTTGCCCAGGCCCAGCACGGCGGTGCCGTTGGTGATCACGCCGACCAGGTTGCCGCGCGAGGTGAAATCGTGCGCCAGCGACGGGTCGGCCTGGATGTCCAGGCAGGGGTAGGCCACGCCGGGCGAGTAGGCCAGCGACAGGTCGCGCTGGTTGGACAGGGGTTTGGTGGCGTTGACAGAAATCTTGCCGCGCGTGGGCAGGCGGTGGTAGTCGCGCGCGGCTTCGCGCAGGGCCACTTCGGCCGGGGAAAGGGCTTTGTCCATGGTGTCTCCTGACTTTTTGTTGAACACATGCAGATAACGCTAAAGGGTACTGCAAATGCGCGGGCTTTCATGCTGGACGGAGGCCGCTTTTTGGCTTGCAGTTGCCCGAAGGCGGTGTTTTTTTGCGCCGCAAGCCAGGCGCCTGAAGCCCGCACCCGCGTGTCATCGGGCCGTCATGCGTCACGGCGACAATCTTTCTTCCGCCACTTTTTTGCTCCGTCCATGAATCTCAGTTCAACAAGCGCCCCGGGCCGCCGCCAGATGCTGGCGCTGCTCGCCGCCGCAGCCGCCAGCCTGGCAATGCCGGCCGCGCTGGCGCAAGGGCTGTCGACGCCTTCGGCGGTGTATCCGGATCGGGCCGTCCGGATCGTCGTGCCTTTTGCCCCCGGCGCGGGCACCGATGCGATGGCGCGGCTGGTGGCGCAAAAGCTCGGCGAAGTCATGAACGCCAGCTTTGTCGTGGACAACCGCGCCGGCGCCTCCGGGGCCATCGGCACGCAATACGTGGCGCAGGCCCCGCCCGACGGCTACACGCTGCTGCTGGCGGCGTCTCCTTTTACTACCGTGGCCGCGTCGGTTCCCGGCGCCCACTACGACCCGCTGCGCCAGTTCACGCCGGTCGGCATGATTGCCACCGGGCCGCTGGTCTGGGCGGCCAACAACGCGCTGCCGGCCAACAGCATGAAGGAGCTGGTCGCGCTGGCCCGGCGGCAGCCCGGTGTGCTCAATTACGGCTCGGCCGGCGCCGGCGGCGTGAACCACCTGGTGCTCGAACTGCTCAAGGCGCGCACCGGCACCTTCATCACGCACATTCCCTACCGTGGCGTGGCGCCGGCCACCATGGACATGATTGGCGGGCAGATCCAGCTGGTCACCGGCACCATTCCGGCCTTGCTGCCCTTCATCAAGAACGGCAGCGTCAAGCCGCTGGCGGTGACCAGCGCCAAACGCTCCAGCGCGCTGCCCGACGTTCCCAGCATGAGCGAGGCCGGGCTGGCAGGCTTTGACGTGGTGAACTACTTTGCGCTGATGGCGCCTGCCGGCACACCGCCCGCCATTGTCAACAGCCTGAACGCAGCCATCAACAAGGTCGTGGCCCTGCCCGAAGTGCTGGCCCGCTTCAAGGCCGACGCGGTCGAAGCCGCGCCCGGCTCGCCCGTACTGCTCGGCCATTTCATCGAAGCCGATTACCGCGCCTGGCGCAATGTGGTGAAGACGCAGAACCTGAAGATCGAGTAGCCCGCGCATCTGGGGGGTAAAGCTGCAACAGCGGCCTTCGACACTGACAAGCGTCGGGGTGGCACGCCCCGCCAGCAGGGGCCGCGGAGCCGGCTTCGCCGGGCCGCAGGCGCAGCGGCCCCCTCGGGGGCAGCGAACCACACGAAGTGGGGAGCGTGGGGGGTGACACTTCCCCACCCAGCAGGGGCCGCGGAACCGGCTTTGCCGGGCCGCAGGCGCAGCGCCCCCTCGGGGGGCAGCGAACCACACGCAGTGGGGAGCGTGGGGGCTTAATCTTGCCCTTCGGTCAGCGTATCCAGCTGGAACTTGCCGCTCTTGTGCCACAGCCAGGTGTCGGTGTAGACCACCTTGCCCAGCCGCACCGGCGCCGGGAAGGGCGAGGCCTGCCGGATGGTGCGCTCAATCTCGGCCATCACTTCGGGCGCATGGCGCGGCGCCCGCAGCCAGTCCAGCCGGGTGACGCGGCCGACCCGGTCGATTTCCACATTCATCACGCCCACAGCGTACAGCAGCGGCGGCAGCCGGCCCTTGTAGATGCGCTCGGCATTGAGACCGTACAGGTGGCTGGCGCCATCTTCCCGGTAGGCCCGGGGCGACGCCGCCGAGGAATTGCGTGCCGAGCCGCGAGCAGCGGGCACCGGCCCGACGACCCCGGTCGGCTGGGACGGCGCTGAACCAGGGAGGGTCGGAGGCGCCATCTTGCAGGCGCTGGCCACCAGCGCGGCGGCGCCTGTGAGCCACCGGAGGAGCCAGAATCGGCGGGGTTTGGATTCAGACATGGGCATAGTTTGGTAAGGTGATTCGGGCCGGACGCCAATATTGCCGTTTTTTTCCATCCGCATGGTTTTCATTTCGAGACGCTTCATTCATGATTCTCAGCCATTCCGTCCATTGTGCCGAACACTTTTTTGCAGCGTTGGCCCGCCAGCCGGCGGTGCTGGTGCGTGTCGTTTCGACCCAGGGCTCGGTGCCGCGCGAAGCCGGCGCCTGGATGGGCGTGTTTGCCGATGCGCTGGTCGGCACGATTGGCGGCGGCCACCTGGAGTTCGATGCAACGGCACGGGCGCGAGCCCTTCTGGCGGCATCAGGCGAGTCCTCTGGCCCGGAAAACGCCGTTCCTCTGCGCCTGCGGTTTGCCCTCGGGCCTTCGCTGGGCCAGTGCTGCGGCGGCGTGGTGCATCTGGCGTTTGAACGCGTCAGCGCCAGCGACCTGCCGGTGCTGGCGCAAACGCTGGAAGCCCCCTTGACACCGGTGGCGCTGTTCGGCGGCGGCCATGTCGGCCATGCGCTGGCGCGGGTGCTGGCGCCATTGCCGTTTTCACTCACCTGGATCGACAGCCGCGACGGCGTTTTTCCGCAGGACCTGCCGGCGCGCGTGGCCTGCGAGCATTCCGAGCCGGTGCAGTCGGCGGTGCCCGGCCTGGCGCCGCAGTCGCGCGTGCTGATCATGAGCTTCAGCCATGCCGAAGACCTGGAAATCGTCGCCAGTTGCCTGTTGCGCCAGCGCGGGAAAGCCGACCTGCCGTATGTCGGCCTGATTGGCAGCAAGACCAAATGGGCCACGTTCAGGAACCGCCTGGAGGCGCGCGGCTTTGGCGCCGAAGAACTGGCGCACGTCACCTGCCCGATCGGCGTGCCCGGCATCACCGGCAAGGAACCCGAAGTGATTGCCGTGGCGGTGGCGGCGCAGTTGCTGCAGATGCTTGGCTAGCCGCAGGGAAGCGCACGATCCTATAGATATGCTATGCAATCAATAGCTGGTTGCGTAAGCAGCACCTGCGAAAAAGCACTATTTGGTCGCAGAAAACCGACGATTTCCAGAACAAACTGGGTTTGCGGCATCAATGCGTCGCCGATTTTGAAAAGACGTTCAGCACCACGACCCCGGCAATGATCAGCCCCATGCCCAGCAGGCCGGGCAGGTCGAGGGTCTGGCGGTAAATAAAGAAGCTGGCCATGGTGATCAGCACGATGCCCAGCCCCGACCAGATGGCATAGGCAATGCCGGTGGGCACTGACCGCAAGGTGATGCTCAGAAAATAAAAGGCAATGGCATAACCCGCCACGGCCAGCGCCGAGGGCAGCAGGCGCGTGAAGCTGTCGCTGGCTTTCAGGGCGGTGGTGGCGATGACTTCGGCAACGATGGCAATGCCCAGGGCAAGGTAAGCATTCATGGGCCGCGCTTTCGGTGGTTCCGTCGTGGCTGGTGATTTTAAGAAGGCCGGTATGGCGCGGCACAATCCGGGCAGGAGGCACTAATTTTCATGACGATACCGATACCCCTATCCTTCAATGACATTGCCGATGTCAGCGCGCAGCCGCGCCAGTTTCTCGACCACCTGTTCCAGGCCGCCGTCACGCGCGCCTTGCCACTGGCCAACACCGCGCGGTTTTTGCCTGAACCGCCCACGCCAGGCAGCGGCGGCCGAACCCTTGTGATCGGCGCGGGCAAGGCCGGCGGCGCGATGGCGCAGGCGGTCGAGGCGCACTGGCCGGCGGATGCGCCGCTCGAAGGCCTGGTGGTGACGCGCTACCACCATGTGCCGTCGCGTCCCGAAGGCCTGGCGCAGCGCATCGAAGTCGTCGAGGCGTCGCATCCGGTGCCCGACGAAGCCGGTCAGGCGGCGGCAGCACGCATCCTGGCGATGGTCCAGGGCTTGACCGCCAACGATTTGGTGTTGTGCCTGATCTCGGGCGGCGGCTCGTCGCTGCTGGCCTTGCCGGCCGAGGGGCTGAGCCTGGAAGAAAAGCAGGCGGTCAACCAGGCGCTGCTGGCCAGCGGCGCCAACATTTCCGAGATGAACTGCGTGCGCAAGCACCTGTCGCGCATCAAGGGCGGCCGCCTGGCTGCGGCCTGCGCGCCGGCGCGCGTCGTCACGCTGACCATCAGCGACGTGCCGGGCGACGACCCGTCGATCATCGCCAGCGGCCCGACCGTGCCCGACGCCAGCACTTGCGCCGAGGCGGTGGCGATTTTGCAGCGCTACGGCATCGACGTGCCGGGCGACATCATGAGCCTGCTCGAACAAGGCGCGCTGGAAACGCCCAAGCCCGGCGATGCGCTGTTCGACGGCCATGAAGTGCATCTGATCGCCACGCCCCGGCAAAGCCTGCAGGCCGCCGCCGACGCCGCGCGCGCCGCCGGACTGGCCGCCTACATCCTGAGCGACGAAATGGAAGGCGAGTCGCGCGAGGTCGGCAAGGTGCATGCCGCACTGGCGCGTGCCGTGGCGCAGACCGGCGAGCCGTTCCAGAAACCCTGCGTGATCCTGAGCGGCGGCGAAACGACAGTGACGATTCGCAAGCAGCCGCCCGGCACGCCCCGGGGGCGTGGCGGGCGCGCCGGCGAGTTCTGCATGGGACTGGCGCTGGCGCTGCAGGGCCAGCCGGGCGTGTATGCGCTGGCGGCCGACACCGATGGCATCGACGGCATCGAGGACAACGCCGGCGCCTGCGTGACGCCCGACACGCTCAAACGGGCGCTGGCCGCCGGCATGAAACTGGACCATTACCTCGACCGCAACGACGCCTACGGCTACTTTGAAAAGCTCGATGACCTGGTCATCAGCGGGCCGACCTACACCAACGTGAATGATTTCAGGGCGATCCTGGTGCTTTAGCTTGTGAGGGTTTTTGCTACTGAATTAATAGCTGCTTGCGCATACCAGCTGTGCGAAAAATGCCTATTTGATGCTTGAAATACCGGTTTTTGGTGAAGACTTCGGACATGCTGCGAATTTTGAAATTGCCGCAGCTCGAAGCCCGGCAATTGCCTGGCGGCCACGGCCTTTTCGCACCGCTTCAGGGACGCCGCCGTCAATCCAGGCTTTTAAAGGCCAGCACGGCAAAATGGCTTTTTGACGAAGCCATGGTGAAGTCCTGCCGGGCACGCCTACCATTTTGGCTACCACCTATAGGAGCCCTGCGATGAAACCATGGTTTGCCGCTGCCTTGATCAGCGCTTCGCTGGCCGGATGCGCCACGGCGCCGCCCGGCCCGAATGCCAATGTCAATCCCGAATACCCGGTCGTGACGCAGGACGCCAATGGCGTTCCCATTGAACCGGCGCCGCGCCGCGCACCGCGCGTTGGCCTGGGCATCGGCCTGGGAAGCTGGGGCGGCCGGGGGTTTGGCGGCGTGGGCATTGGCCTGGGCTTTTAACCCGCCGTTGCAGGATTCCGGGCTTTCGTTTCGCTGCCACGCATAAAAAAAGGGACGGCCTGGCCGTCCCTTGGGTCAAGCATGGCTAGATGCTTATTCGATGGTCGCACCCGAGGCCTGCACAATGCCTTTCCACTTCTGGTAATCGGTCTTGAGCAGGGTGGAAAACTGCTCGGATGTCATGTTTTGCGTCTCCGCGCCCTGGGCATTGATGGCGGCCTTGATGTCGGGCATGGCTAGCAGTTTGTTGACTTCTGCGCTGACGGTTGCGACGATCTCCTTCGGCGTGCCGGCAGGCATGAACAGGCCGTACCAGGTGCTCACGTCAAAGTCCTTGTAGCCCAGTTCGGCCACCGTGGGTACGTCGGTCAGCGACGTGCTGCGCCGCGCCGAGGTCACCGCCAGGGCGCGCAGCTTGCCGGCCTTGATCTGGCCCATGGCCGACGGCAGCGACGACACCATCAGGTCCACATTGCCGGCCAGCACGTCCATCATGGCGGGGTTGGACCCCTTGTAGGGAATGTGGCGCAGCTTGATGCCGGCCGCCGTGTTGAAGATTTCGCCGGCCAGGTGAATCGTCGTGCCGTTGCCGGGCGAGCCGTAGGTGATCTGGTCGGGCGCGGCCTTGGCGGCGGCCACCACGTCGGCCAGCGTCTTGAAGCGCGAGTTGACGGCGGTGACGATGACGACCGGCGTGAAGGCCACATGGGCGACGGCCACCAGGTCCCTGGTCGGGTCATAGCTCAGGTTCTTGTACAGCCAGGGCGCGACCACCATGTTGTCTTTCTGGCCCATCACCATCTCGTAGCCGGTGGGCGCTGCCCGCGCGGCTTCGGCAATGCCGATGGTGCCGCCGGCGCCGCCCCGGTTGTCGGGAATCACGGTCCATTTGCTCACTTCGGTCAGCTTGTTGGCGACCAGCCGCGACAGGATGTCGGTGCCGCCGCCCGGCGGGAAGGGAATGATCATGCGGATCGGCTTGGCCGGATAGGTCTGTGCCTGCGCCGCCGTCAGGGCGCATGCCATCAGCAGGAAGGAAAAAAGTTTACGCAACATTGGATTGTCTTGGTGAAGGGCTTGCGGGATGGACCGGCAGGGCTTGAGCGATGCGCTGCAAGCCGAGTGCTCCGGGCATGTCGTGGTTGCCAATTCTAGGGTGAACCTTATTTGGCAGACCGTGGGATTTCCCTTGGCCGGAAGATGCCAGGCTTCTTCTTTGGCGATGGCCGTCAAGCCTGCCGGGGTTGGTCGGCACGGCATCGGTCCGGGCTTTTAACCCGGTGCGCTCATCGCTGGCGCCTGGCCTGGCTTGTCCTGGCGCATCCGGTAGCCGTACCACAGGCTGTGCGCAATGCGCTCGGCCAGGTCATTGGCTTTTGCGGCCAGCGCCGCATTCGGCAATGCGCCCGTGGTCTGCCTGAACAATCGAAGCCAGCGCTGGAACAGCTCGATGCTCAGTCCTGGCAGCGCCGCATGCTTGGGCATCGGCAAACCCCGGAAGCGGGCGGTGCCGCGTAGCGCCGATGACCAGAAGTCCACCATCGTCGGCAGGTGCGCATCCCAGTTTTTCACATGCCGGTCGAAGATCGGCCCGAGCACGTCGTCGCGGCGCACCGCATCGTAAAAGTCATGCACCAGCTGGACAATTTCCTCTTCGCTGCATAGATCGGCGGCTGGCATGCTGGATTCCTTTTCGGGGCAAGGCGGGGCTGCAAACATTGCAGTCTTTGCGCACCATAAGATGTATTTTAAATAAATCTTATGGTGGTGCCCGGACCGATCAAGCGCCGCTGTACGGCGGCGCCGGGCGCAAGTGCGTTTAGAAACGGTGGCGCACACCAAGTCCGACGCTGTTGCCGGTGGACTTGTTGGTGATGCGGTCGTTCATCAGCAAGGCATAGACATCGGTGCGCCTGGACAGGTTGTAGTCGTAGCCCAGCGTGGCGGTGGTGCGTTTCACGCCGGTCTGAGACAGCTTGGTGCTGACCATGTCCACCAGCACCTTGCCGGTGGGGCCGGCCGGGATGGAGGCGCCGAGCTGCATCGTCCCGGCTTCGTTGGTCGAGTTGTCGGCCTTGGACCGGCCATAGCTCACAAAAGGCTTGATAGCGCCGAAGTCGTAGGCGCCCAGCAGCATCCAGTCCTTCCTGGTGCTGCCGATCAGGGGGCTGGCACCGGGGGCCAGCGGGTAGTTCTTGACCTGGTCACGCTCGTAAAAGCCGGTCAGCGTCAGCGGGCCGCCAAGGTAAAAGAAGTTGGCGCCGATGTTCTTCTTGCCGTTGTCGCCCGGCACTTCGCCGAACTGGTACTGCAGGTTGGCCTGGAAGCCGCCGAACTTCGGCGTCGTGTAGGCAATCTGGTTGCTCCAGCCAGTGTCGGCTGGCGTGGTGGAAGCCCAGCCAGTGCCGTTGAAAAGCGGCACGTTCATGTGCAGGATCAGCGGCGAAAAGGCGAAGGAGTCGCCCAGCGGATTGCCCACGACCGATGGCAAAAAGTTGGGCGCCATCCAGCGGCCCACCAGCACCGAGCCGAAGTCGCCCGACAGGCTGACATTGGCATCGCGCGAGAATAGCGGGTCGTTGGCAAAGCGGCCCTGCGCGCCGGTATCTCCCCTGAAGAAGCTGGTCAGCGCAAAGTTGGCCTTCAAGCCGCCGCCCAGGTCTTCGGAACCCTTGAAGCCGAACCAGGAAGTGGTCAGGCCGCCGCTGTTGACGGCTGACTGGCGGCTGGCATCGCCGGCCATCTTCATGGAACCGGCATAGGCGTCCTCGATGCCGGTGAACTGGACGGCGGTTTGCGCGTGGGCTCCGGCGGCGCACAGCAGTGCGGCGCCCAGGGCCATGATTTTTTTATGCATCGAAACTCCAGCAAGTGATGAAAGCGCCGAGGACTCGGCATTCGCATGGATACGACTTCGCCAGTCATGCGGGAAATTCGTATCCATGTGTTTCGGCTTGCAAGGACTGTGCCCAGGGTTTTCCCTATTTTGAGGGGTGCGGTGCGGCTGAATCGACGTCACACCGACCACCCGCCACAGCGCTCAAGGCGCCTGGCGGGTATTGCTATTTAATTGATAGCTGTTTGCGCTTACAGAACGTGCGCAAAAGGCAGATTCGATGCAGAAAATCCGTTGGCTGCCTAAAACCAGTGCGCCCCAGCCCGGCTCAGGCGTCCAGCCGCCCCAGCGCCCGAAGCACGTTTTCCGCCGTCGCCGGCGCGTCAAGCTGCACCCGCGCGCCCGGCCGCGCCCGGGCCACCGCATCGCGCAAGGCCTCGAACACGCTGATCGCCAGCATCAGCGGCGGCTCGCCGACGGCCTTGCTGCCGAACACGTTGTCCTCGCGGTTCGGCTCGGGCCACAAATCGACCTTGAAATGTTCGGGCACATCGCCGGTGGTTGGAATCTTGTAGGTGCTGGGGGCGTGGGTGCTGAGCTGGCCTTTGTCGTTCCAAACCAGCTGCTCGGTGGTCAGCCAGCCCATGCCTTGCACGAAGCCGCCTTCGATCTGGCCGATGTCGATGGCCGGGTTGATGGAGTTGCCCACGTCGTGCAGGATGTCCACCTTCAGCACGCGGCTTTCGCCGGTCAGCGTGTCGATGGCGACTTCGGTGCAGGCCGCGCCATAGGCAAAGTAATAAAACGGCCGGCCGGTCAGCGTGGCCTTGTCGTAGTGGATCTTGGGCGTGCGGTAAAAGCCGTCGCTCCAGAGCTGGATGCGGTTGGCATAGGCCAGCTTGACGACCTCGGTGAAGGGCCGGCTGCCCATGGGCGTGATGACCTGGCCGCTTCTGAACGACACCGCACCCGCGCCGCAACCGTCCATGCCGGCGACGAACTGCGCCAGGTTGTCCCGCACATTGCGGGCGGCGTATTGCGCGGCCCGGGCATTTAAATCCGTTCCGGCCGATGCAGCCGTGGCCGAGGCGTTGGGAATCTTGCTGGTGTCGCTGGCCGTGGCCAGCACGCTTTCAAACGCGATGCCGAGTTCGTCGGCGACGATCTGGCACACCTTGGTGTTCAGGCCCTGGCCCATTTCGGTGCCGCCGTGGTTCACCTGGCACGAGCCGTCGGTGTACACATGCACCAGCGCGCCGGCCTGGTTGAACAGCGTGGCGGTGAAGGAAATGCCGAATTTCACCGGCGTCAGGGCAATGCCACGCTGGATCACCGGGCTGGCGGCGTTCCATGCCGAAATCGACTGTTTGCGCAGGCGGTAGCTCGAAGTCTGCTCCAGTTTTAATAGCAATGGTTCGAGGATGTTGTCCTCGACCTTCATCTGGTAGTGCGTTACGTCGCGCTCGCCCGTGCCGTACAGGTTGCGCCGGCGCACGTCCAGCGGGTCCAGGCCGAGCTGGCGCGCAATGTCGCCCATGATGGTTTCGATCACGATCATGCCCTGCGGCCCGCCAAAGCCGCGAAACGCGGTGTGGCTCTGCGTGTGGGTCTTGCAGCGGTAGGAGGCGATGTCTACATCTTCCAGAAAGTAGGCGTTGTCGGCATGGAACACCGCGCGGTCGGCCACCGGGCCGGACAGGTCGGCGCTGAAGCCGCAGTTCACGGCCATCGTCAGCTTCAGGCCGGTGATGCGGCCGCTGTCGTCAAAGCCTACCGTGTAGTCGTAGGCGAACGGATGGCGCTTGCCGGTGACCAGGAAGTCGTCGTCGCGGTCCATGCGCAGCTTGACGGGTTTCTTCAGCTTGCGCGCGGCAATCGCCGCCCAGACCGCCATGTGCCCGGACTGCGTTTCCTTGCCGCCAAAGCCGCCGCCCATGCGCCGGCATTCGACGCGCACCGCATGGTTGTCAATGCTAAGGGCATGCGACACCCAGTGCTGGATCTCGCCGGGGTGCTGCGTGCTCGAATACACCAGCCACTGGTTCTGCTCCTGCGGCAGCACATAGGCGATCTGGCCTTCGAGGTAGAAATGCTCCTGGCCGCCGACTTCCAGCGTGCCGTGCAGCGTGTGCGCGGCCGTCTTGAGCGCGGCCTGCACATCGCCGCGCCTGACGAACACCGGCGGCAGCACATAGCTTTGCGCCTTCAACGCGTCATGCACATTCAGGATGGCGGGCAGGGCGTCGATCTGGCACTTGACCTGCCGCGCCGCGCGCCGCGCCTGCATCACCGTGTCGGCCACGACCACGCCGATCACCTGGCCGATGTGCTGCACGCTGTCCTGCGCAAAGACCGGCTCGTCGTGGGCGAAGTTGCCCAGCACCGGATCGCCGGGAATGTCGCGCGCCAGGATCACATCGCGCACGCCCGGCATCGCCAGCGCGGCCGAGGCATCGACGCTAAGGAGCCGGCCATGGGCGACGGTGGACAAAATCGGCGCGGCATGCAGCGTGCCCTTGATCTCGGGAATGTCATCGACATAGGTGGCCGCACCTTGAACCTGGGCTCTAGCGCTTTCGTGAAAGCGCGAGGTGCCTGCCGCCTGCGGCACCGGCGGCGGGCTGATGGGGGCCGGCTGCGTGTCGGCCATCAGGTCGGCGTGCGCGTTGGCGTCGATCACGTCCGGGTCGGCGACTTCATCGCGGCTGGGGGAAATGTCCTTGTCCATGGTCATGCCCTTTCTTCCAGAACGAACGATTCGAGGTTGATCTGCTGCACGCCCTGGCTTTCCAGCCAATAGCGCTCCAGCAGGTTGCCCAGCACTTCGCTGCGGTAGGCGCCGGAGGCACGCATGTCCGAAATCGGCGAGAACTCGGCGCGCAGCACGGCGATGGCTTGCTGCACGGTTTGAAGGGTCCAGGGCTGGCCGGTCAGCGCCGCTTCGGTCTGGACGGCCCTGGCCGGCGTGGCCGCCACGCCGCCTGCGCCGATGGACGCACAGGCCACGACGCCTTGCCAGATCTGCAGCTTGACGGCCAGGCAGACGGCGGAAATGTCGTCGTCGTAGCGTTTGGAGATTTTGTAAACCTTCATCGTCTCCTCGGGCGAGGCCTTGGGCACCCGGACAAAGGCCAGCACTTCATCGGCCGCCATCACGTTCTGTCGGTAGCCGGTGTACAAATTTTCCAGCGGCATCTCGCGCTGGCCGCGCCCGCTCATCAGCACCACCTGGGCGCCCAGCGCGATCAGCAGCGGCATCGAGTCGCCAATCGGCGAGCCGTTGGCGATGTTGCCGCCCAGCGTGCCCGAATTGCGCACCGGCAGGCCGGCAAAGCGGCTGGCGAAGGAGTGCAGCTGCGGCCGGTCGCTGACCAGCGCGGCAAACGCATCGGCCAGCGTCACCGCCGCGCCAATCGTCAGGTGGCCCGGCTGGTCTTCAATCTGGCGTAATTCCTGCACCTGGGTGAGGTCGATGACCTCATCAAGCTGGCGGTGCTGCTTGGTCACCCACAGGCCCACGTCGGTGCAGCCGGCCACCAGCTGCGCCGCCGGATGCGCGGCCCGAAGCCTGAGCAGCTCGGCCAGCGTGTACGGCAATTTGTAAGCCGAATCAAGCTCCTGTGCATAGCCCGCCTGCGCAAGCAGCTCCAGTTTTGATAGCAGCGTGTTTTCGTCAAGCGCCACCGGCGGCAGGCTGGCCATGAGTTGCGCGGCGTCCAAGATGGGCCGATAGCCGGTGCAGCGGCACAGGTTGCCCGAGAGTTCCTCTTGCGCCATCGCCCGCGTGATGGGCTCGCCCCGGCTGACATGGTTGTTGTACATGCCGAACAGGCTCATGACAAAACCCGGCGTGCAAAAGCCGCACTGGCTGGCGTGGCAGTCCACCATGGCCTGCTGCGCTGGATGAAGTGTTGGCTCAGCCCTGACTTCCTCGCCAGCCGGGGCCACGGAACCGGCTTCGCCGGGCCGCTTGCGCAGCGCCCCCTCGGGGGGCAGCGCAGTTCGCGAAGCGACAAGCGTGGGGGCAATATCCTCGACCGTCCACAGCGCCATGCCGTCAATCGAATGTGCCAGCCGGATGCAGCTGTTGATGGCGCGCAGGCACAGCACGCCGTCCTCGATCTGGCCGAGCACGACGGTGCAGGCGCCGCAGTCGCCTTCGCCGCAGCCCTCTTTGGTGCCGGTGCAGCCGAGGTCTTCGCGCAGAAGCTCCAAAACGGTGCGTCCGGGTGGTACATTGCCGAGATTGACCACTTCGCCCTTGCGGATGAAGCGGATGTTTTTGACGGCGGGCTGAACAGCGAGGGGGTGGAGGGTCATGGAAATCAGGTTAAAACAATCGGGCCTTGCACTGCCTGCGGCGCTTCATATTACCCGCCAGGGCAGACAGGTATCAGTCATCCGGCGCGCCGGACGCCTGATCCATCGGGCATGGCATCAAGCTTGCTGCAAGCGCTGCGTTCAGGCCGGTAGCCAGGATGCAAAGCAAGGAAAATGCCGCGCCGCCGAACGCGCTCTCGCGTGACCCCTGTGCTCTTGAAAACATAGCTGACCATGCCCATAGTGTGTGCGTATACAGGCTAAAAGCCTGAAAAAAACAAGTTATCCGGACCATCAGAATTCCCATGACCGCTCCTTCCACCTTCGCGGCCCCCGGCACTGCCCCGGCGCCCCGGCTTCAGCTTGCCGGCATCAGCAAAAGCTATCCGGGCGTGGTCGCCAACAGCGACATTGCGCTCAGCGTGCTGCCCGGCCAGATCCATGCGGTGCTGGGCGAAAACGGCGCCGGCAAGTCCACGCTGATGAAGATCATCTACGGCTCGGTCAAGCCCGACGCCGGCAGCATGGCCATCGACGGCCAGAGCGTGGCGGTGCGCAATCCGCAAGAGGCGCGCGCGCTGGGCATCAGCATGGTGTTCCAGCATTTCAGCCTGTTCGACACGCTGACGGTGGCCGAAAACGTCTGGCTCGGGCTGGGCAAGCACTTGAGCCTGGCCGACGTGTCCCGGCGCATCCTGGAAACCACCCAGGCCTACGGCCTGCAGCTGGACCCGACGCGGCCGGTGCATACGCTGAGCGTCGGCGAGCGCCAGCGCGTCGAGATCGTTCGCGCGCTGCTGACGAATCCCAAACTCTTGATCCTGGACGAACCGACGTCGGTGCTCACGCCGCAGGCGGTTGAAAACCTGTTCGTCACCCTGCGCAAGCTGGCCTTTGAGGGCTGCAGCATCTTGTACATCAGCCACAAGCTGCACGAAATCCGCGCGCTGTGCACCGCCTGCACCGTGCTGCGCGCCGGCCGGGTAGCGGGCGAATGCGACCCGCGCGAGGAATCGAACGCGTCGCTCAGCCGGCTGATGATCGGCGCCGAGCCGCCCGCGCTGGAGCGCCGCGTCGTGAAAACCGGCGACATCGTGCTCGATGTCAGGCAGCTTGACCTGGCGAAGGAGGACCAGTTCGGCGTTGACCTGAGCCAGGTGGCGCTGCAGGTGCGCGCCGGCGAGGTGGTCGGCATTGCCGGCGTGTCGGGCAACGGCCAGAAGGAACTGCTGTATGCGCTGTCGGGCGAGGACACGCGCGCCGCGAGCGACGCGATCACCGTCAGGGGTCAAGGCGCCGGCCGGATGAGCCCGGCGCGCCGGCGCCGTCTCGGCCTGCATTTCGTTCCAGAGGAAAGGCTGGGGCGCGGCGCCGTGCCGACCTTGTCGCTGGCGCGCAACCTGCTGCTCACGCGCCGGGACGCGGTGTCTTCCAGCGGCTGGATCAGCGGCGGCAGGCTGCTGGCGCAGGCCCGGCAGACGATTGAACGCTACAAGGTCAAGTGCGGCGGGCCGCAGGCGGTGGCCAAGTCGCTGTCGGGCGGCAACCTGCAAAAATTCATCATGGGCCGCGAGATCGATGCCCAACCGGCGCTGCTGATCGTCTCGCAGCCGACCTGGGGCGTCGATGTGGGCGCGTCCAGCCAGATTCGCGGCGAACTGCTCAAGCTGGCGGGCGCCGGCTGCGCGGTGCTGGTGGTCAGCGAGGAACTTGACGAGCTGTTCGAGATCTGCGACCGGCTGTACGTCATGGCCAAGGGCCAGCTGTCGCCTTCGCTGCCGCGCGCCGACGCGACGGTCGAAAAAGTCGGCTTGTGGATGAGCGGCCTGTGGGCGCCAGCCGCCACGTCAGGGAGTGCGGCATGAAGTTAGAGATGCGGCCGCAGCCGTCACCCTTCTGGAGCTACGCATCGCCCATCCTGGCGCTTTTGCTGACCGTGGCCATCGGCATAGGCTTGTTTCTGGCGCTGGGCAAGGACCCGGTCAAGGGCCTGCAGGTGTTTTTCTGGGAGCCGCTCAAGTCGTCCTATGCAATAGGCGAATTGCTGGTCAAGGCCACGCCGCTGCTGATCATCGCGCTGGGGCTGGCGGTGTGCTTTCGCTCGAATGTCTGGAATATCGGCGCCGAAGGGCAGTTTGTCATCGGCGCGCTGGCGGCTGGCGGCGTGGCGCTGCTGGCCGACAAGACCACCGGGCCGTGGATCATTCCGGCGATTCTGCTGGCGGGCGTGCTGGGCGGCATGTTCTGGGCCGGCATCACCGCCTTTTTGCGCGATCGTTTCAATGCCAATGAAATCCTGGTGAGCCTGATGCTGGTCTATGTGGCCGGCCTGATCCTGAACTACATGGTGTTCGGCCCGTGGAAAGACCCGAACGGCTACAACTTTCCGCAAACCAGGAACTTCGAGGCGGTCACGCAGATTCCCCGGCTGATGGCCGGCTCGCGCGTGACGATTGGCATCGTGCTGGCGCTGGCCGGCGTGGGCGCCTTGTGGCTGTACCTGTACCGCACCTATGCCGGCTTTGCGCAGGAGGTCAGCGGCCTGGCGCCTGCGGCCGCCCGCTATGCCGGGTTTTCGTCGCGCCGCGCGCTGTGGGTGGCGCTCTTGATCTCGGGCGGCGCGGCCGGGCTGGCCGGTGCGCTGGAAGTCGCCGGGCCGATTGGCCAGCTCACGCCCTACGTGCCGGCGGGCTACGGCTTTGCCGCCATCATCGTCGCCTTTGTCGGCCGGCTGCATCCGGTGGGCGTGGTGTTTTCCGCCATGTTGATGAGCATGTTCTACATCGGCGGCGAGCTGGCGCAGTCGCGCCTGGGCCTGCCCAAGTCGATCACCGGCGTGTTCCAGGGCCTGCTGCTGTTCAACCTGCTGGCCTGCGACACCCTGATTGCCTACCGCTTGCGGCTGTCCCGGCCGCTTCCCCTTTCCACCCAGGGAGCGCGCTGATGGATTCCACCGCCTTGCTGCTGGCCTCGACCTTAAGTGCCGGCACCGTGCTGGCGATTGCCTCGCTCGGCCTGCTGATCAATGAAAAGGCCGGCATCGTCAACCTCGGCGCCGAGGGCATGATGCTGTGCGCCGCCATCGCCGGCTTTGCCACCGTGGTGCATACCGGCAACAGCTGGCTGGGCTTTGCCGCCGGCATGGCCGCCGGGGCTTTTCTGGCCGCCATTTTTGGCGCGCTGGTGATCTGGCTCAACACCAACCAGTACGCCACCGGGCTGGCGCTGACGATGTTCGGCGCCGGCTTTTCGGCCTTTGCCGGCATCAACTATGTGCAGGAAAAGCTGCCCGAACAAACGCTCTACCCGATTCCGCTGCTGGCCGACATTCCCTTCATCGGCCCGGCGCTGTTCCGCCAGCATCCGATGGTCTACATCGCGATGGCACTGACCGCCGGGCTGATCTGGTTTTTGTACCGCACGCGCGCCGGCTTGGTGCTGCGCTCGGTCGGCGAGAGCCCCGAGTCGGCGCATGCGCTGGGCTACCCGGTGCGGCGCATCCGCCTGGCCGCCGTGGTGGCCGGCGGCGCGCTGTGCGGCCTGGCCGGCGCCTATGTGTCGGTGGTCTACACGCCGCTGTGGGTCGAGGGCATGATTGCAGGCAAGGGCTGGATCGCGCTGGCGCTGACCACCTTTGCCACATGGCGCCCGGCGCGCGTCTTGCTTGGCGCCTACCTGTTCGGCGGCGTGACGATGCTGCAGTTCCACCTGCAGGGGCTGGGCGTCGATGTGCCGCCGCAGTTTTTGTCGATGCTGCCCTACCTGGCGACCATCGTGGTGCTGGTGCTGATTTCGCGCAATCCCCTGTGGATACGCATCAACATGCCGACTTCCATCGGCAAGCCGTTTTACCCCGGCGCCTGAGTTTTTCGCGCCCGATAATGGCGCTTGCCCAAGCCTGGCGTGACCGATTTTTTTGACCCTTGAATGAAAGCGACATGACATGACAGACCTGCAAAAACGCTCCCTGCTCAAGCTGGCCGCCCTCTCGGCGGTGGCTGTGGCCGCCCTCGCGGGTTGCGGCAAGAAAGAGGAAGCGGCGCCTGCGCCCGCACCGGCGCCAGCCGCTGCTGCCCCGGCCAAGGCCGCACCCCTGAAAATCGCTTTTGCCTATGTCGGCCCGGTCGGCGACGGCGGCTGGACCTACGCGCATGACAACGGCCGCAAGGCGGTTGAAAAGGAATTCGGCGACAAGGTCGTCACCAGTTTTGTCGAAAAAGTTCCCGAGTCGGCCGATGCCGAGCGCGTGATCCGCGACATGGCCTCTCAAGGCGCGCAGCTGATCTTTGGCACCACCTTCGGCTACATGGAGCCCATGCTCAAGGTCGCCGCCGACCTGAAGGATGTCAAGTTCGAGCACGCCACCGGCTACAAGACCGCCGCCAACCTGCGCACCTACGACAGCCGCACCTACGAAGGCGCCTACATGGCCGGCGTCGTGGCCGGCAAGATGAGCAAGACCGGCACGCTGGGCGTGGTCGGCTCGGTGCCTATTCCTGAAGTGGTGCGCAACATCAACAGCTTCACGCTGGGCGCGCAGTCGGTGAATCCGAAAATCACGACCAAGGTGGTCTGGGTGAACGAATGGTTCAACCCGCCCAAGGAAACCGAAGCCGCCACGGCCTTGATCAACGGCGGCGCCGACGTGCTGTTCCAGAACACCGACTCGTCGGCCGTGCTGCAGACCGCCGAGAAGATGGGCAAGCGCGCCTTCGGCTGGGATTCGGACATGACCGCCTACGGCCCCAAGGCCCACCTGGCATCGGCCGTGATCAACTGGGGTCCGTACTACGTCAAGTCCGTGGGCGAGGCGCTCGAAGGCAAGTGGACCGGCGGCACCTCAGCCTGGTGGGGCGTGAAGGAAGGCGCGATTGACCTGGTGTCCATCGCCGCCGACGTGCCCGACGACACGAAAAAGCGCATCGACGAAGTCAAGGCCGGCCTGAAGGACGGCAGCTTTTCCATCTGGAAAGGCCCGATCATGGACAACACCGGCAAGGAACTTTTGCCTAAGGACGTGGTCGCCGACGACAAGTTCCTGGGCGGCCTGAAGACCTATGTGAAGGGCGTCGAAGGCAAGGTGCCCGGCGGCTGATCCCCGGCTTGCCCCCTTCCCAAAGGGGAGGGCGCAAAACAGAGATACTTGCGGGCTGCCTTCGGGCAGCCTTTTCTTTTTCCGGAGTTGCCATGACGCCAGTCAAACCCGTTGCCGCCGACCGCTTGCCCGCGCTGCTCAGGCAGATGCCCAAGGCCGAACTGCACATCCACATCGAAGGCTCGCTGGAGCCCGAACTGATCTTTGCGCTCGCCAGGCGCAACGGCGTGCAGATTCCGTATGCCAGCGTGGACGAGCTGCGCAGCGCCTATGCCTTCACCAATCTGCAGAGCTTTCTGGACATCTACTACGCCGGCGCCAGCGTGCTGATCACCGAGCAGGATTTCTACGACATGGCGCGCGCCTATCTTGTCAAGGCGGCGCAGGACAACGTGGTTCACACCGAACTGTTTTTCGACCCGCAGACGCACACGGCGCGCGGCGTGCGCATGGAAACGGTCATCAACGGCCTGCACCGCGCCTGCGTCGATGCGCAGGCGGAACTGGGCGTGAGCGCGTCGCTGATCCTGTGTTTTTTGCGCCATCTGAGCGAGGAAGACGCTTTTGCATCGCTGGAGCAGGCGCTGCCCTTTCGGGACTTGATTCTCGGCATCGGCCTTGATTCGGGCGAGGTCGGCAACCCGCCCGAGAAGTTCGCCAGAGTGTTCGCCCGCTGCCGCGAACTCGGCTTTCACCTGGTCGCGCATGCCGGCGAGGAAGGCCCGCCGGCCTATGTCTGGACCGCGCTCGATGTGCTGAAGGTCGAGCGCATCGACCACGGCGTGCAGTCGAGCAAGGACGCGCTGCTGATGCAGCGGCTGGCCAGGGACCGCATCGCGCTGACGGTCTGCCCGCTGTCCAACCTCAAGCTGTGCGTGTTCCCCGACCTGGCCAGCCACAACCTGCGCCAGCTGCTGGACGCCGGGCTGGCGGCCACGGTCAATTCCGACGACCCGGCGTATTTTGGCGGCTATATGAATGAGAACTTCACGCAGACCTTTGCCGCCGGCCCGCTCAATGCCCAGCACGCCTACACCTTGGCGCGCAACAGTTTCGAGGCCAGCTTCATCGACGACGCGGCCAAGCGGCGCCATATCGACCGGCTGGATGCGACTTTCGAGGCTTTCCAGTAGCGCGCATGGCTTTTCGCCCGGACAACCACTTTTTTGTTATCAAATAGGCCTTTGTCGCACGCCTGGTATGTGCAAGCAGCTATGGATTAAGTAGCAAAAATCGCCGGGCATCTTGAACGCCGGAGCCCGCCGATGCGCACAGGACGACCGAATTTCCAGCGCAGCTTGTCCAATGAAGCTTTCACGAATTTACTTATAGTGCTGTCACATCGCGCACGTTGTTGCAGTGATGAAGCCGGTCCCTGGATGTGAAATGAACAATACAGATGCTTGAGCCCATAAAACCGCCGGACGAATGGGGCCGCGTGGCCGAACTGCACAACTTGTGCCTGCTCGATACGCCGCCAGAAGAACGCTTTGATCGTCTCACGCGCATTGCGCAGCGCCTGTTCGGCGTGCGTATCGTGCTGGTGTCGCTGATCGACGATGAACGCCAGTGGTTCAAGTCGAGCCAGGGGCTCGATGCACGGGAAACCCCTCGAAACATCTCGTTTTGCGGCCACGCGATTCTGGCCGATGGCGCTTTTGTCGTGGAAGACGCGTCGCTTGATCCGCGTTTCGCCGACAACCCGCTGGTGACGGGCCCGCTGGGCATCCGTTTTTACGCAGGCATGCCGCTGAAGGGGCCGCAAGGCCACAAAGTCGGCACCCTGTGCCTGATTGACCCGACGCCGCGAGAATTCAGCCCCGAAGATGCGGCTGCTCTGCACGACCTGGCGGAACTGGTCATGCTCGAACTCACGAACAAGGCCTTGACGCTGGCGGTCAATTCCGCCCGGGAGAGCGAGTCCAGGCTGCGCCAGATCACCGACACCGTGCCCGCCCTGATTGCCTACCGGGACCGCCAGCAGCGGTTCTGCTTTCACAACCGGGCCTATGAAGAACTCTTCAACCTGAGCGCCAGGCAGATCAAGGGCCGCACCTTTGCCGAACTGGCTGGCCCGCAAGCCAACGATCGGGTACAGGACAAATTCGAGGAGGTGCTGCGCGGCCATCCGGTTCGCTACGAACAGTCGTTCAGGAACCGGCTGGGCGAGCTGCGCATCTACGACATGCAGTACGCCCCGCGTTATGGCGAAGGAACCGAGAAAGACCGGGTCATCGGTTTTTACTCGCTGGGCGCGGACATCACCGAGCTCAAGCGGATCAACCGCATGAAAACCGAATTCATCTCCACCGTCAGCCATGAACTGCGCACGCCGCTGACCTCCATCCGGGGATCGCTGGGGCTGGTGCTGGGCGGCGTGGCCGGTGAACTGCCCGACGCGGTCAAAAGCCTGCTGGACATCGCAAACAACAACTGCGAACGCCTGATCCGCCTGATCAACGACATCCTGGACAGCGAAAAAATCGAGTCCGGCAAGATGCAGCTGGAGCTGAAGGTCGTCAACATGGCGCAACTGGTGCAGCAGGCCATGACCGCCAACGAAGGCTTTGCCGACCAGCACGGCGTGAAGCTGGTGCTGCAAGCGCCCGACGATTCGCTGCAGGCGAGCGTGGACAGCGACCGGCTGGTGCAGGTCGTGACCAACCTGTTGTCCAATGCCGTCAAGTTTTCACCGCCTGATGGCACGGTGACCGTGAAGGTGTTGCAGGTCGCGCAGGGCGTCCGTGTCGAGGTGGTTGACTGCGGCCCGGGCATTCCCGATGAATTTCGCGACCGTATCTTCGAGAAGTTCTCGCAGGCCGATGCTTCCGACAGCCGGCAAAAAGGCGGCACCGGCCTGGGGCTCAATATTTCACAGGCCCTGGTCCACAAGATGGGCGGCCAGATCGGCTTTGCCAGCAGGGCCGGCGCGGGTTCCACGTTTTTCTTCGAGCTCCCCGAATGGCGCAACCCGGAACCGGCGGTGCAACTTCCGCCTGCCGCTGTTCAGCCCGTCCGCGCGCGGCCACGCATCCTGGTCTGCGAGAGCGATCCGGACGTTGCACGCCTGATCCGCATGATGCTCGAAAAAGCGGGGTTCGATTCGGAAATGGTGCATGGCGCGTCGCAGGCGCTGGAACGCGTGGTGCTCGGTGGCTTCGTGGCCCTGACCGTGGACTTGAATCTCCAGGGCAGCGCGGCCTTCATCAATGCCTTGCGCGCCGATGAACGGACACGCCATCTGCCGGTCGTGGCGATCTCGGCCATGGCCGGGGAAGGGCGCCTGCAATTCAACCAAAAACTGCTCACGGTGTCGGACTGGCTTGAAAAACCCATCGACGAAAGCCGGCTGGTACACAGCGTGCGCCGCGCCGTGGCCAGCTCGAAAAGCGCAAAGCCGCGCATCCTGCATGTCGAAGACGATCCTGATATCCAGAGCATCGTTGCCGCCATCGTTCAGGACAATGCCGTGTTCGAGTTTTCGGCCACGCTCCATGAAGCCCGTGCCCGGCTGCGCGAGAACTCCTTTGACCTGATACTGCTGGACCTTGCGCTTGGCAAGGATTCGGGCTGGAGCCTGTTCGAGGACATCGACCAACTCACCCCCAGGCCGCCGGTGATCGTGTTTTCTGCCAGTGATGAAGACCCGGCTCAAAGAAAAAAGGTTGCAGCGGTTCTGGTCAAATCCAACACTTCCAACACCGAATTGCTCAATGCAATACAGCGCGCGCTCCTGATTCCCGAAAATTCCGGGAACCCCGGGCGCATTCATCCCAAAAATCAAGATTGACCATGTCCTCACCGCTTTGCCGCATCCTTTATGTTGAAGACCAGCCTGACATCCGCCTGGTGGCCAAGATGGCGCTGGAGGTCGTCGGGGGATTTACCGTCGTGGCCTGCGCTTCGGGCCAGGAGGCGCTCAATTGCGCCCCGGACGCCATGGCCGATCTGCTGCTGCTGGACGTGATGATGCCCGGCATGGACGGGCCCAGCACCTTGCAGGCCTTGCGCAAGCTTCCCGCCACGGCGCAGACACCGGTCATCTTCATGACCGCCAAGGTGCAGGCCGCCGAAGTGGCGCTCTACAAGTCGATGGGCGCGCTGGAGGTGATTTCCAAACCATTCGACCCGATGAAGCTGTCTGAACAACTACGCCAGGTATGGGCGGCGCGCCCTTGATAATCGACCCTGGCCTGACTTTGGGCTGAGCTGAAGCAAAAAAGACAGACACCTGGCATGGCGCTTTCGACAAACCAACCCATTTCCGCAACGCCGTCCGGCGCATGGCCGATTGCCCTGGCCGGGCTGGTGTCGCTGGCCGTGGCCATGGGCATCGGCCGGTTTGCCTTCACGCCCCTCCTGCCGATGATGCTCAGCGACGGCGTGGTCGATCTGCCGGGCGCCAGCTGGCTGGCCAGCGCCAATTATTTTGGCTACATGCTGGGCGCCATTTTCTGCACGCTCCAGCCCTGGATCTGGGCGCGCCTGCGCTGGCTGCCGGCGCTGGCCTTTTCGTCGCTGGTGCGCGCCGGCCTGCTGGCGACCGGCGCCCTGACGCTGGCGATGGCCTGGCCTTTTCCGGCCGCCTGGCCGGCGCTGCGCTTTGCCGCCGGCGTGACCAGCGCGGTGGTGTTTGTCTACACCTCGGGCTGGTGCCTTGCCCGCCTGTCGCGGCTGGGCGTGCCCAGCATGGGCGGCATGATCTACGCCGGTCCCGGCGCTGGCATTGTCGTGAGCGGCCTGCTGGCCAGCGCCATGGTGGCGCAGCACTTGGCGGCGGCTGCCGGCTGGGTGGTGGTGGGCCTGCTGGCCTTCGGGCTGTCAGCGACCGTGTGGCGAATTTTTCGCGGCGGCGACGAACGCCTGAAGGCGCTCGGCGCGCCAGGCCCGCAAGCGGCCAGCTTGTCCGCAACTGCAAATCATGGCCCGGCTGAAATGGCCGTGCTGACGCTGGCCTACAGCCTGGCCGGTTTCGGCTACATCATCACGGCGACCTTCCTGCCGGTGATTGCTAGAGCAGCGCTGCCCGGTTCGGCCTGGCTCGACCTGTTCTGGCCGATCTTCGGCCTGGGCGTCATGACCGGTGCGCTGCTGGCCACGCGCCTGCCGCACGGCGACATGCGGGTGCGCCTGGGCATTTGCTATGCGGTGCAGGCGCTGGGCATTTTCGCCAGCTTGTGGAGTCCGAGCCTGGCCGGCTTTGTCGTCGGCAGCCTGCTGCTGGGCATTCCGTTTACCGCGATCACCTTTTTCGGGGTGCAGGAGGTGCGGCGCCTGCGCCCGGCCACAGCCCCCGCCTTTATCGGCCTGCTGACGGCGGCCTACGGCGTGGGCCAGATTGCCGGCCCGCCGCTGGTGGCGCTGCTGCTCAGGCACAGCGCGACCACCGGCGAAGGCTTCACGCTGTCGCTTGAGATTGCCGCCAGCGCCCTGCTGGTCGGCGCAGTCATGTATGCCTGGATGGTGCGCGCTTATCCAGTTTTGAAATAAAACGCTAAAATCACGGCTTCACCAGCGCGCTGTCCCGGCGCACTGGTGTTTTTATTTTCCGGGACCATGTAGAGGACCACCATGTATAAAAACCTCGCCGCCACGCTCGTGGCCGCCTGTTTTTTTTCTCCCGCTTTTTCCCAATCCCCGGCGCCAGCGCCTTTGAAGATCGGCTTTGTCTATGTCGCGCCCGTCACCGAGGCCGGCTGGGTTCGCCAGCACGACGAAGCGCGCAAGGCCGTCGAGGCGGCGCTGGGCAGCCAGGTGCAGACCACCCATGTCGACAACGTCGCCGAAGGCGCTGACGCCGAACGGGTGATCCGCGACCTGGCCAGCCAGGGCCACCGGCTGATCTTCACGCCCAGCTTTGGCTACATGGAGCCGACGCTCAAGGTCGCCAAAGACTTTCCCGACGTGAAGTTCGAATCCATCACCGGCTACAAGACCGCGCCCAACGTGGCGGTAGCCAATGCGCGTTATTACGAAGGCCGTTACCTGGCCGGCATTGCCGCCGGACGGCTGGCGGGCAGCGCCGGCTATGTGGCGGGCTTTGCGATTCCCGAGGTGATCCAGGGCATCAACGCCTTCACGCTGGGCATGCGCTCGGTCAACCCGCAGGCGACGGTCAAGGTGGTCTGGCTGGGCGCCTGGTTCGACCCGCCGCGCGAGCGCGAAGCGGCCATGGCGCTGTTCAATCAGGGCGTGGAAGTGATCGCCTTTCACACCGGCTCGACCGCCGTGATGAGCGCCGCGCAAGAGCGCGGCAAGCTGGCGATTGCCTACCATTCCGACATGCGCAAGGTCGCGCCCGACGCGCAGCTGCTGGCCATCACCCACCAGTGGGGCGACTACTACACCGGCCGCGCCAAAGCCGTGCTGGATGGTCGCTGGAAAAGCGCCGCGCTCTGGGGCGGCGTGAAGGAGGGAATGATCCGCGTGGACAGCTTCGGCCCCAAAGTGCCGAAACAGGTCGCCGACGAAGTGCTGGCCCGCCAGCGCGACATCGCCGCCGGCCGGCTGCATCCGTTCAAGGCACGAGGCGCGCTGCTTGACAACGAAGGCCGTGAAGTGCTGGCCGCCGGCCGGGCGCTGAGCGACGAACAGATCCTGAACATGAACTTCCTGGTGCAGGGCGTTCAGGGCAAGCTGAACCCATAAACGAGATCAACACCATGAGCTACCAGGTCAAGGAAATTTTCTACACGCTGCAGGGCGAGGGCAGCCATGCCGGCCGTCCTGCGGTTTTTTGCCGTTTCGCCGGCTGCAACCTGTGGTCGGGACGCGAGCCAGATCGCGCCAGCGCCGTCTGCCGGTTTTGCGACACCGACTTCGTTGGCACCGACGGCACGCTGGGCGGCAAGTTCCGGGATGCCGACGCGCTGGCCCGCCAGATCGAGGCCCAGTGGCCCGCCGGCGACAGCGCGCACCGCTTTGTCGTGATGACCGGCGGCGAGCCGCTGCTGCAGGTGGACAGCGCGTTGATCGAAGCGCTGCATGCGCGCGGCTTTCAGATCGCGGTGGAAACCAACGGCACGATCGCCGCGCCGCCCGGCATCGACTGGATCTGCGTCAGCCCCAAGGCCGGCGCGCCATGGGTCCAGCGCGAAGGCGATGAGCTGAAGGTCGTCTGGCCGCAGCCGGCGCTTGACTGGGCTGAACTGCAGGCGGCCAATTTCAGTCATCGCTACCTGCAGCCGATGGACAACGCCGCGCGCCAGGAAAATACCCAGGCCTGCATCGCGCTGTGCCTGGCCCAGCCCGCCTGGCGCCTGAGCTTGCAAACCCACAAGATCACCGGCATCCGATGAACGATAGGTCAACGCCCATGGTCTGCGAGATCAGCCAGTCCTTCTTTTTCGACGCCGCGCACACGCTGGACCGCGCCATCGAAACCGCCAGCAGCAAACGCATCCACGGCCACACCTACAACGCCGAGGTGTTCTTGACCGGCCAGCCCGATCCGGCCACCGGCATGGTGATCGACCTCGGGCTGGTGCGCCGCGAGGTGGCGCTGCTGCGCGAGCAACTCGACCACCACCTGCTTGACGAAGTGCCGGGCCTGGGGCCGCCGACGCTGGAAAACCTGTGCCAGTTCATCTTCAGCAAACTGCTGCCCGCGCTGCCGGCCTTGAGCTCGGTGCGGGTCTGGCGCGTGTCGATTGGCGATGGCTGCCGGGTGACCCGGCCGCTGTGATCGGGTAATCTTGACGCGATGAAAGCCTACCGCGCCTCGATTCTTCATTTTCCCGATCCTGCGCTCCCCCGGGCGGCGCTGGAAGCCGACGGCCTGCTGGTCGTCGGTCCGGACGCCCGGGGCCGGCAGGTGGTGCAGGCGCTCGGCCCTTACGCCGAACTGGCGTCGCGCTTTGCCGGCGTGCCGACCGAGCATTTCCCCGGCCGCATCATCGCGCCGGGCTTTGTCGATCTGCACCTCCATTTTCCGCAAGTCGATGTGATCGGCTCGCCCGCCGAGGGCTTGCTGCCGTGGCTTGAAAACTACACCTTTCCCCAGGAAAAACGCTTCTCTGCGCACGGCCACAGTGCGCAGGTAGCTACATTTTTCATAGCAGAGCTGCTGCGCAACGGCGTCACCACGGCGCTGGCCTTTGCCAGCTCGCATCCCGAATCGGTCGATGCGCTGTTTGCCGAGGCGCAAAAAAACAATCTGCGCCTGATCGCCGGCAAGGTGCTGATGGACCAGCACGCGCCCGACGGCGTGCGCGACGAGACGCAGCAAAGCCTGCTCGACACCGAGGCGCTGATCCGGCGCTGGCACGGCGTGGACCGGCTGGGTTATGCCATCACGCCGCGTTTCGTGCCCAGTTGCAGCGCCGCCCAGTTGCGCGGCGCCGGCGAACTGGCCGCCAAGTATCCGGACGTGTGGATTCAGTCGCACGTCGCCGAAAACAAGGATGAAGTCGCCTGGGTCAAGGGCCTGTATCCCGAGGCGCGTAGTTATTTAAGCGTGTACGAGCAGTTCGGCCTGATGCGCCCGCGCGCCATCTACGCCCACTGCATTCACTTCGACGACGAAGACCGGGCGCTGATGCGCAGCACGGGCGCGGCCGCCGCCGTCAGCCCGACCAGCAACCTGTTCCTGGGCAGCGGATTTTTCGACTATGCCGGCGCCGACCGCGTGGGTTTTGACTATGGGCTGGCCAGCGACGTCGGCGGCGGCACGTCGTTCAGTCCGTTTCACACCATGCTGGCGGCGTATTACGTTGGCCGCGAAGGGCAGACCAAGACCGGCGTTTCCCTGAGCCCGCAACACCTGTGGTGGCAGCACACGGGGGGCGCCGCGCAGGCGCTGGGCCTGGGAGGCGTGGTGGGCAACGTGCTACCCGGCTGCGAGGCCGACTTTGTCGTGCTCAATCCGCAGGCTACGGCACTGCTGGCGCGCCGCGCCTCGCAGGCGTCCAGCCTGGACGAGCTGCTGTTTTCAATGATCGTGCTCGGGGACGACCGGCTGGTCGAAAAAACCGTGATTTCGCAGGCCGGTGGCGCAGGGCTGCTGAAATAGGCCGGATTCATGATGAAAAAGGTATTTTGCGCAGGCAGGACGGGCGAAGTAAGCTATTGAATAGATAGCGTGATAACGGGCCGGTCTGCTGGCCGTTAAAGACGCCCTGGCGCGCCGCTTGTGCAATCCAGCCTGCCTACAATCACCGGCAACGCAAGGAACCTTCCCAATGAGCATCAAGAGCGACAAATGGATACGCCACATGGCCGAGACCACCGGCATGATCGAGCCTTTCGAACCCAAGCAGGTCCGCGAGCGCGATGGCCACAAGATCATCAGCTACGGCACGTCGAGCTACGGCTACGACATCCGCTGCGCGCCCGAGTTCAAGGTTTTCACCAACATCCACAGCACCGTGGTGGACCCGAAGAACTTCGATGAAAAGAGCTTCGTGGACATGCACGGCGACAGCTGCATCATTCCGCCCAACAGCTTTGCGCTGGCGCGCACGCTCGAATATTTCCGCATTCCGCGCAACGTGCTGACCATCTGCCTGGGCAAAAGCACCTATGCGCGCTGCGGCATCATCGTCAACGTCACGCCCTTCGAGCCCGAATGGGAAGGTTATGTGACGCTGGAATTTTCCAACACCACGCCGCTGCCCGCCCGCATCTACGCCGGCGAAGGCTGCGCGCAGGTGCTGTTCTTTGAAAGCGACAAGGACGATGTCTGCGAAGTCAGCTACAAGGACCGGGGCGGCAAATACCAGGGCCAGGTGGGCGTGACGCTGCCCAAGGCGTGAGCTGCCGCACTTGCGGATAGGCCTTGAACGCCGGGGGCTATTGGCCTGGCGCAATGGCCGCGCCACAATGCGGCCTGCGAAGTCCACCCACGAAAGGCAGGCAACCCATGAGAAATGACGACACCCGCTGCTGCGGAACCGGCACCTGCATGATCAATGCGCAAGGTTTCTGCTGGTGCGGGCAGCGCTGGGACGGAGAAAAAATGTGCGCACCGGGCTTGCCCGGCGGGCAGCCAGGCCAGGCGGCGCTTGAACCCGGGCTTGCTGAAAAATCATCGGAACTTCGGATGCTTGATCATCCGCCTGCCGCATGAACCCCCTGAACCCCAAAAAACTCCTGCTTTCCAAATGGACGGCGGTGCAGCCCATCCGCAAGGACAAGCATTTCCTGGTCACCAAGGTAGTTGCGCCCGAGTTTGTGGGAGAAAAAACGCAGTGGGTGGACATCGAAGCGGTGTTTTCGCGGTCCACGCAAAGGCTTGCCTGGCGTGACCTGCAAAACGACGACCTCTGGAAGCAGGGCTGGGTATGAAAGCCGGCAAGCGCATGAAACCCCGCAGCCTGCTGCTGCGCCAGGCGCGTTTTGCAGGCCTCTTGGCGATGGGATTAACCGCAGGGAGCGTGGCCATGGCCGTTGAAGAACCGAAGTTTGAAGTCACGGTCAAGGACGGCAACTGCGAAGTGCGCCGCTATGCCCCGGTCATCGTGGCTGAAACCTATGTGGAAGGTGACATGGATGCGGCCTCGCGCCAGGGTTTCAAGCTGATCGCCGATTACATTTTTGGCAACAACCAGCTGGCAGGCACGGCGCCAGACAAGGCTTCGGAAAAGATCGCAATGACGGCGCCCGTCACCGCCGAGCCCGTGGCTGCGTCCGGGAAGATCGCGATGACCGCTCCCGTGACCGTGGAGCCTGTGGCGGCTGCTGCCTCCATGGCCAGCGCCACCCAATGGCGGATTCATTTCGTGATGCCAAGCCAGTATTCGATGCAAACGCTGCCCAAACCCAACAACGAGGCGGTGAAGTTGCGGGCAGTGCCCGCCAGGACTTTTGCGGTGCTGAGCTACTCCGGTTTCAACACGGCCTCCAGGGTTCAGGAGAAAACGGACGAGCTGGCCCTGTGGATGAAGTCGAAAAACCTGCAGGCTGTCAGCGTGCCCCAGCTTGCGCGCTACGACCCGCCGTGGACCTTGCCGATGTGGCGCCGAAACGAAATCCAGATGGAAATCAAGACGCCCTGAATCAGGGGTTTTTCACACGAACAGGGCGATGCGCTGACTCCTTTTTCCGGTCAGCCTGGAGCGGTCTGAGCCGTTGGCGTCTCGGCTTCGCGCCAGCCCACCGCGCCCCGGTAGGCGTGCCAGCTTGCATGGCCGAGCAGCGGGCCGATCACCACCAGGCCGGCGCCCCAGGGCAGCAGCGCCACGGCAATCAGCGTGGTGATGAGCAGCCCCCACAGCAGCATCACGCCGGGGCTTGAAAACATCACACGGATGCTGGTGATGGCCGCTGAAATCGCATCGGTGTCGCGGTCCAGGATCATCGGGATCGACACCACGGCGGTGGAAAAGACCAGCACCGCGAACATCCCGCCCACCGCCAGGTAGACGGCGACGAATTCCCAGTTGTCGGGGTTGAACACGGCGTTCAGCACGCCAGTGGTCGAAGGCATGCCGGTGTTGAAAAACACCGCGAACACCACCAGCGAGGCCCGGCCCCACAGCAGTTCGAGCACGATCAGCACCAGCACCAGCATGCCCATGCTGCGGATGTGGCTGTCCCAGCAGGTCAGCGACGCCCCGAGTTCGGGCCTGAGGCCCTGCTCGCGCCGGCGGCTGACTTCATACAGGCCCATCGCCAGGAAGGGGCCGACGAGCAGGCAGCCCGAGGCAATCGTCAGCGTGTATTCAGGCCGGGCGCGAAACACGGCGCCGAGCGTGAGCGCCATGAGCCAGAAGCAAATCCCGTAAAACAGGCCGATGCCGGGATGCGCCAACAGGTCGCGCCATCCGGCGGCCAGCCAGGCAAAGGGCGCACCCGGACCGAGCGGCCGCATGATCGCCTGCGGCCCGACCGGAGGCGGAGGCACATACGGCGTGTCCATGACCGGCAGCTCGTCGTGCAGCGTCTGGGCTTGGGAGGGCAGGGCTGCGGGCGGCACCCTGCCGTCGTCGCGGGAAGGGGAAGAGTTCATGGGGCTTTGGTTGAGAAGGCGGGTCTGTCGTCAGCCGCCAGCGTAACCAGTTCCCCAGGCCCTGACCAGCAGGAAAGTACCAACAAGCGTTGCCGGTATGGATTTCCAGTGCATGCGCGTCGCCCTGCGTTTCGGTGTACTGCCTGAAACACGCTCGCTCCAGAGTACCGGGAAAAATAGGAAAAACCGTGTTTCAGGCGGCCTGGTGCTGTTCGAATTTTTCCTGGCAGGCAATGCAGCGCGGGGCTTCGGGGCTGGCCTTCAGCCTTGGCGCGGGGATGGGGACCGCGCAGTCGATGCATTCGCCATAGTTGCCTGCTTCAATGCGCGCCAGGGCCGCGTCGATCATGGCCAGTTCGCTGGTTTCGCGCTCGCCAATGGCGAACTCCAGTTCACGCTCGGTGGCCACCTGGGCACTGGAATCCTCGCGGCGCTCGAAATGGTCGGCTGCCGCTTCGGCGCGGCCCAGCACGCCGCCGCGCTGGTCGCTGATCTGCGCCAGGATGGCGGTGCGCATGTCCGTCAATTGCTGGCGGTAAGGGCTTGCTTGTTCTGGGGTCATGGGAAGGTCTCCTTGTTGGGTTTGGGTTCATCATGCACCCGCGCGGTATTTTCTTCATTGACAAGGGTCAACGCGTGTTAAGCACCCATGGAGCGCCCGCATCGCGTGCCTGCACGGAGGCAACGCCGGGCGATTTTTCAGCACTATTGCCGGTGCATCCAGGGGCTGCCCGAAGATTTGCAGGTAAGCTTGCATCCCACCGTGCCGCCATCCAACCTTCCTCCCCCCCCACCCCTTCCGCCGCGCGCCAGCCGCGGCGCCCTGGCCCTGCCCGGCATCCGGAGCATCGACGTGGCCCAGCCGCTGAAATGGCTGGCGCGCGGCGCGCGCGACATGCGGCGCGGCGGCTGGCTGAGCCTGCTGCACGGCCTGGTGCCTGCCGCGTTCGGCGGCCTGCTGGTGCTGCTGGCGCGCGACCGTTTCTGGCTGCTGGCCGGTGCGTTTTCGGGTTTCCTGGTGGTGGCGCCGGTGCTGGCCACCAGCCTGTATGCGATCAGCCGGGCGATTGAACGCGATGAGCCGGTCAATCTCCGGCTCATCGTCAACACCTGGACGCGCTGGCAGTACTCGCGCTATGCGGCCAGGGGCGGCTACTGGAGCATGGTGCGCTTTGGCCTGCTGCTGGCGCTGGCCGGCACCGGCTGGGTGCTGACGTCGGCCGCGCTGATCACCCTCCTGGCGCCCGAACCCGTCAACACGCCGCTCGATTTCCTGCGCCACGTCGTGCTGGCGCCGGGCCACTACGTCTTCGAACTCTGGCTGACCATGGGCGGCCTGATGGCGGCGCCGATCTTTGCCTCCAGCGTGATTGCCATGCCGCTGCTGCTCGACCGCCGGGTCGATGTGCTGCAGGCGGTGCTGACCAGCTGGCAGGCGGTGCTGACCAACCCGGTTCCGCTGGCCTTGTGGGCGGCGCTGATCATGCTGCTGACGCTGCTTGGCCTGGGCACGCTGCTGCTGGGCCTGGTCGTGGTGCTGCCACTGCTGGGCCATGCCAGCTGGCATGCCTACCGCGACCTGGTCGATGCCAGTGCGCTGCCCGAGCGCCTGCCGCCCGAGGGGGCCGCCTGATGTTCGGTTACTCGGAGGAGCAGGTGGCCGCTTTTGGCCTGTCGTTCGGCGTGGGCGCTTTCATGCTCTACATGCTGTTCATCATCGGCCAGCTGGCGTGGTCGTCCAAGGCCGGAAAGTTCGGCACTTTCGTGATCTTTCTGGGCCTGGCTTTCGGCATGGTGGGTTTTGTCGCCAAGTACTTCATCCAGTGGATGCTGGAGAAGTAATTCCGTTTCCAAATCAATCCGATATGTCCTTGCTTTGCCTTGCCGTGCCAAAGCCTGTTCTCCGGCTTCGCGCCTAATCCCGGACTGATTTGAAAACGTAATAAAGCGCTGGCCCTGGCTGCTGTTTTTGAATAAAAAAATCAGTCCCGCGCAATACCCGTAAGCGTAGGCAGCTATTAAATATATAGCATGCAATGACCCTTGAAAATCGGGCTGGCGGTGCCTGGCGGATCGGTCTTGACACAATCGGCTCATGAAAAATGACTTCAAAGGCAACAAGCACGCCTTGCCCGCCAAACCTTGCGCGGTCTGCGGCCGCACCATGACCTGGCGCAAGGCCTGGGCGAAAAACTGGGCCGAGGTGCTGTACTGCTCTGACGCCTGCCGCGCCAGGAAAAAGCACCACGGCGCCGCGCCATGACCGGGGCCCCTGTTGCATGGGCTGCGGCCAGTCCCGTTCAGCCGGGGCGGCTGCGCCATCTGGTCATGGTGCTGGGCGACCAGCTGGATGAACAGGCTTCGGCTTTTGATGGTTTTGATGCCGAACTCGATGCCGTCTGGATGGCTGAAGTAGCCGAGGAGTCCACCCATGTGTGGTCGGCCAAGCAGCGCATCACCCTGTTTTTAAGCGCCATGCGCCACTTTGCCGTCCAGCTGCGCGAACGCGGCTGGACGGTTCACTACTCACGGCTGGACGACAGCGGCAACTGCGGCACGCTGGCGGGCCAATTGCAGGCCGCCATCACCGGGCTGGCGCCCGAAGCGCTGGTCATGACCGCGCCGGGCGACTGGCGCGTGCTGCAGGACTTGCGCGGCGCGGCCAAGGCAGCGGACAAGCTGCTGGACATCCGCGACGACCGGCATTTCTTCAGCACCGTGCGCGACTTTGCCGCCCATGCCCAGGGGCGCAAGCAACTGCGGCTGGAATACTGGTACCGCGAACTGCGCACCACAAACGGCATCCTGATGCAAGGCGGCAAGCCCGAAGGCGGGCAGTGGAATTTCGATGCCGACAACCGCGAATCCTTTGGTGCGGCAGGGCCGGGCGCGCTGCCGCCGCGCAGCTTTTTTGCGCCCGATGCCACCACGCTGGAGGTCATGGCGCTGGTCAACCGTCGTTTTGCCAGCCATCCCGGCCAACTCGATTCCTTTGGCTGGCCGGTCACCCGCGCCCAGGCGCTGCTGGCGCTCGACGCCTTTATTGCCCGGCGCCTGCCGCTGTTCGGCCAGTATGAAGACGCCATGTGGAACGGCGAAGCCTGGCTCTACCATTCGCACCTGTCGTCGTCGATGAACCTCAAGCTGCTCGGCGCGCGCGAAGTCGTCGATGCCGCGCAGGCGGCTTACCGGGCAGGGCAGGCGCCGCTGGCGGCCGTTGAAGGTTTTGTCCGGCAAATCCTCGGCTGGCGCGAATTCGTGCGCGGCATCTACTGGACGCAGATGCCCGATTACGCTCGGCGCAACGAACTGGACGCGCAGCAGGCGTTGCCGGATTTTTACTGGACCGGCCAGACCGACATGGCCTGCCTGCGCGATGCCCTGACGCAAACCCTGGCGCACGGCTATGCGCACCACATCCAGCGCCTGATGGTCACCGGCCTGTATGCGCTGCTGCTCGGCGTCAAGCCGCAGGCGGTGCATGCCTGGTACCTCAGCGTGTATGTCGATGCGGTCGAATGGGTCGAACTGCCCAATGTGCTGGGCATGAGCCAGTTCGCCGACGGCGGCCTGATGGCGAGCAAGCCCTATGCCGCCACTGGCAAGTACATCCAGCGCATGAGCAACCACTGCAAGGGCTGCCGGTTTGACCCGGCCGAAGCTGTGGGCGAAAAAGCCTGCCCCTTCACCACCCTGTACTGGGATTTTTTGATGCGCCACGAAGCGCGGCTGGCCAAGAACCCGCGCATGGCGCTGCAGGTCAAGAACATCGCCCGCCTGAGCCCGGAGAAGCGCGCCCTCATCCTCGAAAAGGCGCAGTCCCACCAGTCCGCCGTCAGCCCGCCCGTTTCCCCATGACCCCCTTTGCGTTTGAACCCACCTTGCAGGCCGCCCATGAACGCATCAAGGCGGTCCGCCCGCAAGAATATGCCCGCACGCGAAATGCCCTCTATGGCGCCGTCACCCGGCTCTCGCCCTACCTGACGCACGGGTTTGTTTCGCTGCCCGAGGTGCATGCGGGCGTGGCCTCAAGCTATCCGCTCGATGACCAGCACAAGTTTGTCTTCGAACTGGGCTGGCGCGCGTATTTTCAGCATGTGTGGAGCCATGTCGGCGCAGGCATTCACCAGTCGCTGCATGAAGGCCTGATGCCCGAGGCCGCCTATGCCAACGAGTTGCCCGAAGACATCGTGCAGGCCAGGACCGGCGTGCCCGCCATCGACTGCGCGGTGCGCGAGTTGTACGCCACCGGCTACCTGCACAACCATGCGCGCATGTGGCTGGCCAGCTATGTGGTGCATTTGCGCAAGTTTCATTGGCATGTCGGAGCCGAATGGCTGTATTCGCACCTGCTTGACGGCGACCTGGCCAGCAACCACCTGAGCTGGCAGTGGGTGGCCGGCACCGGCAGCAGCAAGCCCTATGTGTTCAATGCCGACAACGTGCAGCGTTACGCGCCGGCCGCCTGGCACAGCCCGGGCAGCGTCATCGACACCTCGTACGAGGCGCTGGACCGCATTGCCCGCAGCGCCAAGCCGGCGGTTTTTGGACGCAGTAACGCCGCCGGCACCAGTCCGCCCGAACGGTTCAGCCAGCCGCCACGGCCGGATGACTTTTCGCCGGTCGATGCGCAGGCGGTGCAGGGCAGGGATGTCTGGCTGGTGCATCCGTGGGCATTGGGCGCGCTGCCTGCCGAACTGCCTTCAGGCGTGCTGGCGCTGGGCATTGCCCTGGCCGAGTTTCACGATGCACATCCTTGGACAGCGCAGCGCTGGCACTTCGTCACCCAGCGGATGCGGCAGCTGGCGCCGCTGTGCTGGTACGCGCCCGCGCAAACCATAGGCGAGGCCCTGCACTCGGCCCGTTCCGTGCATCTGCTGCCCGACCCGCACCTGCGCGCCATTGGCAAGCCCTGGCTGCCAGCTGCGGTCCGGCAGCATGACGCAGCGAGGCTGTTCACGCCGGTGGGCGAACTCTGCGGCAGCTTTTCGAAATGGCGCAGCCGCACCCGTCTGCTTCGCTGACCCAGGTCGCAGGCAATGGAAAACGCTTCTCTCCTACGCAGGGATGCGCAAATTGCCGCGCTTGCCGCAAATCTCGACCTTTAGCATCGCTCCAGGGGAAAAAGGAGCCGGGTGATGATTTCTGATCGTGTGAAGAAGTGGGGCATGTCGTCGGGTCGTGCCTGGTACGTCATGGCCGCCGGTCTGCTGTTTCTGCTGCTTCTGGCCGCCCTCGTGCAGGTGGTGAATGGCCAGGTCGCACAGGCGCATCTTCGCCAGACGCAATACCAGGCTGCGCAAACCGCCTTGTCCGGTTGTGTCGCCAACTATTCGGGGGCGGCGCGCAGGCAGTGCAGTGCGCAAGTCAATGCACGGCTTGCGCTGGACTCCACCCAATTTCCCGAGGTTGAAGTGCAGGCGGGCGTCCAGCTGGAGCCGCCGGCCGTGCTTGCCGGGCAGGGCGCGCCGACCGGGTCGCCTGGCCTGGCTGCGCACCGCTTCACCGAGGCAGTTTTTGTCAGCCATTAGGGCAAGGGCTGGCCGTGGACGAACAGCCGGAACTGACTTCACAGGGTTCGCTACCTGCCCCCTTGACTTGATTACCATCGGCCTGTTGACCACTTTGTACCCGGAGGCACCATGAAATGGGAAGGCAATCGAGAATCCGACAATGTCGAAGACCGGCGCAGTGACGGTGGCGGCGGTTTTGGCGGCGGTGGCGGCCTGCTGGGCGGACGCAGCATCGGCATCGGCACCATCGTCGTGGCGCTGGTGGGCGGCTGGATATTCGGCATCAACCCGCTGACCCTTTTGAGCATGTTCAGCGGTGGGGGAGCGCCCACCGCGCAAGTGCAGCAGCAAGCGCCCGCGCAGCGGCCGCCGGCCGACGACCGCATGGCCGCCTTCGTGTCCACCGTGCTGGCTGACACCGAAGACGTCTGGAAAGACGTGTTCGCCAAGGGCGGCGGCACCTACCAGGAACCCCGGCTGGTACTGTTTCGCGGCGCCACGCAAACCGCCTGCGGCCAGGGGCAGGCGGCCATGGGGCCTTTTTACTGCCCCGGCGACCAGAAGGTCTACATCGACCTCGGGTTTTACGAAACCCTGAAAAACAAGCTCGGCGCACCCGGCGACTTTGCGCAGGCCTATGTGATCGCGCATGAAGTCGGCCACCATGTGCAGAACCTGCTCGGTATCAGCGAAAAAATGGAGCAGATGCGCGGCCGCGTCAGCAAGGTCGAGTACAACGCGCTGAGCGTTCGCCTGGAACTGCAGGCCGACTGCTTTGCCGGCGTCTGGGCCAACCACGCCCAGAGCGCCCGGAAGATCCTGGAGCAGGGCGATGTCGAGGAAGCCATGAACGCAGCCGCCCAGATTGGCGACGATGCACTGCAGCGCTCGGGCCGTGGCGCCGTGGTGCCTGAGAGCTTCACCCATGGCACCAGTTCGCAGCGCCAGCGGTGGTTTGACACCGGCCTGAAGAACGGCAGCGTCAAGGCCTGCGACACCTTTGGCGCCCGCAACCTGTAATTTCATTTCGATGCAAGGCCGCCCGGGCTGCCGTCCGCCGGCCGGCGCGCCACGTGAAGAACTCCTGAATCCATAGCGGCTTGCGCAGATGGGTATTGCGCAAAGGGGCGATTTGATCATAATCACACGAAACTCAACCGTGTGAACGAACTCCGGCCCGCCATGATGGGCCGAGCCCGGCGATTCAGACCTTTCAGACACCTTCAATCCAATGGGCCACCCCTCCATGAACATACTCCTGACCGGCGGTGCCGGCTATATCGGCAGCCATACCTGCGTCGCGCTGATCGAGGCGGGCTTCACCCCGGTGATCCTGGACAATTTTTCCAACAGCCATCCGGCCGTGCTGGAGCGACTGCGCCAGATCACCGGCCAGAACGTGGCGTGTGAAAAAGGCGACGTGCTTGACACGCCGTGGGTGGGCAGCGTGCTGGCGCGCCACCAGATTGCCGCCGTGCTGCATTTTGCCGGCGACAAGGCGGTCGGCGAAAGCGTGGCCCAGCCGCTCAAGTACTACCGCAACAACATTGGCGGCGCGGTCAGCCTGCTGGAGGCGATGCAGTCCTCAAGCTGCCGCACGCTGGTGTTTTCGAGCAGCGCCACGGTGTATGGCGACCCGGCGTCGGTGCCCATCACCGAAGGTTTTCCGCGCAGCCACACCAACCCCTACGGCCATACCAAGCTCGTGATCGAGGACATCCTGTCTGCCGTGCAGGTGTCCGACCCGTCCTGGCAGCTGGGCGTGCTGCGCTATTTCAACCCGGTCGGCGCGCACCCGAGCGGCCTGATCGGCGAAGACCCGAGCGGCATTCCGAACAACCTGATGCCTTTCGTGACGCAGGTGGCGATTGGCAAGCGGCCTTTCCTGAACGTCTACGGCAACGACTACCCGACGCCGGACGGCACCGGCGTGCGCGACTACATCCATGTGCAGGACCTGGCCGAAGGCCATGTGGCCGCGCTCCAGTCGCTGCTGGAAACGAAAAAAAGCTTTACCGTCAACCTGGGAACCGGCCGGGGCAACAGCGTGCTCGAAGTGGTCAAGGCGTTTGAAAAGGCCAGCGGTCGTCCAGTGCAATACCAGATTGCCCCGCGCCGGCCGGGCGACGTGGCGCAGTGCTATGCCGACCCCGCGCTGGCGCGCCAGTTACTGGGCTGGAGCGCCAGCCGCGACCTGGCCGACATGTGCCTGGATTCCTGGCGCTGGCAAAGCGGCAATCCGGAAGGCTATATATAAGGTTAAATATGCCTTTAGCGCAGGACTGGCGTGCGTTTATAGCTATGAAATACGTAGCGAAATAAGTTTTTTGGAAACCTTGCGCAGCGGCAGCCGCAGGTGATCGCTTATCCCGCAAGGGCCGCGTTGCGGTTCACCAGCACCACATCGGGGCTCATCGAGACCATGTGCGCGGGGCCAAAAATGGTGGCGAAGGCCACATCCTTCGCGTCGCGCCCATGCGCCAAACGCACGATCTGGTCCAGCGGCGACATCGCGGTCGGATCAAACAGCACCCAGCGCCCGCCCAGGTAGGCCTCAAAAACGGCATGAAAGTCCGGCGGCGGCTCATCAAACGTGGCGTAACCGCTGACCAGCCGAGCCGGGATGTTGAGCGCCCTGCAAAAGGTCAACGACAGGTGCGCAAAGTCCCGGCAGACACCGGCCCGCTGCGTGAAGACTTCGCGCGCTGTCGTGGTGGCGTTGGTCGAGCCGATACGGTATTCAATGTTGCCGCGCACCCATTCGCAAATCGCCTGCACGCGCGAGTAGCCCCGGGGCAACTGGCCAAACAGTTCGGCGGCATTGGGCCCCAGCAAGTCGGATTCGCAGTAGCGGGTCGGCGTCAGGTAATGCAGCACATCGTCCGGTAACTCGTGCACCGGCACTTCAGGGGCATTGACATCGGCGGGCTCGATCATGCGGTCAACCAGGGCCCGATAGACCACCTTCAGCGGGCCCTGCTGGGCCTGAAAGCGCAGGAAGCGGTTGCCGGACTGTCCGTCGCAATAGGTTCTGAAAGGCGTCGGCGGCTCGATCTGAAGGCTTTCCTGTACCAGCGTCTGGCCCATGCCGTTGGCGACATGGATCAGAAATACAAACTCGGACGGGCCATCGACGACATAGTCCAGCGTCGAATTAATTTGCAGCCGGTTGGTGTTGAATGGCTGCGCCACGGTGGCGGCGGGGGCCAGGTTGTCTTGAAACAACAAGGCAACGCTGGGGTCGTTCATCAAGGTATCGTTCATCGGAGTTCCTGCGGGGCAATAGGAGGTCTTGAGGCATGGCTCAAGCGGATTCGAAAGCTTATGAATTAAACCAGCCCCGGCAGGGCCGACGCATCGGCAGGCCGGAAGTGGTGGTGTAGGACGAAGCCCGCCGTTGCGGGCTGTTGAATCTAATTCAACTTCGCTTGCGCACCTGGACGGTGACATCCATGCCCAGGAAGTCGCCCGGCGAGCCGTCCCAGGACCCGCTGAGCGGCTTGGCCAGGCTGGCATGGCGGGCCACGCCGACGGGGATGAGGTCCGTGCCGCCGATCAGGTTGTTGGTCGGATCGAACGGAATCCAGCCTGCGTCGGGCAGGTAAATCTGCACCCAGGCATGCGTGGAGCCGTTGCCGTGGCTCTGCTGGTCTTCGGTGTCCAGCCACGGCGTGTATAGGTAGCCCGAAACGAAACGTGCCGCATAGCCGAGCCGGCGCACCGCCTCGATCATCAGGGTCGCAAAGTCCCGGCAGGCGCCACTTTTCAGCCGCAGCGTGTCATATGGCGTCTGCACGCCGGGGTTCAGGCGCACATGGTAGGTCATGGCGTTGCGGATGAATTGCGTCATTTCCACCAGCAGTTCGCGGGTGCCGGTAATTTCGTCGGGCCGGATGAACTGGTTGGCCCAGTCCTGCAGAATGCCGCCGGGGTCGTCGTAGTAGGGCGTCAGGTAGTGATGCAACACCAGCCGTTCTTCGTCTCCATACGCCAGCGGAAACTGCCGGGCACGCGAACTCATGGGAAAGTTGACCGCGCGGGTGCCGGTGTGCTCGACCGACGACATGCACACCACCTCCAGTTCATTCGCCGGGCTTTGCGGCTGGATCTTCGCGATGGAATTGGAATAGGCATCCTGGAACATGCGGATGTCCACCGGTGTGGGCGTGACCCGCAGGTCAGTGGCCAGTACCCGCAGGTCATGGCTGTCGCGTGGGCGGAACTGCACCCAGTGCTCGCCCAGCATGACCTGCTGGGCATACCGGTAATGGGTGGTGTGGGTGATGTCGAAGATGGCGGACACGTCAAGGCTCGGCTGTTGATGAGTGCAGAGCGTCCTCTTTTTGACTCGACTGTGCAATCAGTGGTGAACAGCCAAGGCTGTCGGATGCGTCCTACCCGGCCTACAGGCGCGCCAGCAATTCGGTTTTTTTGGCGTTGAAGTCCTCATCGCTGATGATGGCCCGGCTTCGCAGGTCGGCGAGCTTTTCGATCATCAGGAAAATGTCGGCATCGCCTGCTGTGGGCTTGCCAGGGCGGGACTGCGATTCAGTCTGGAGCGGGAAGGGAGTTTGCGGCACGGACACGGCTGGCAGGTGCTCGGGCAGGAATTCAGGAATGACGGCCTGCGTTGGGGCAAAGCCGTTGTTGTTTTGCTGCACGCCATTGACCGACATGACCGGCAGCCGGTTCACATCCACCAGGCCGTACTGGCTGGTAAAGGTGACGGAGCCGCCGTAGGACTGCTGCTGCGAAACGCCGCCGATCTGGTGGTCCTGCGTGTCGTAGACGGTGACGCTGCCATTCAACTCGATGGCCAGGCGGCGCACCTGCGCAAAGTACGCATAGCGCACGCCATTCTGGGCGCCGGTGCTGTTGGGCCAGCGCAGGTCGGACGGCCACCAGTCGGACGAGATGCCCGGGGCGGGCGCGACAAACAGGCTTGCCGAAGGATTGATGGGTGCATGGGCTTCCTGGTTCGAGCCGCCGCCAGAATGGCTGGTCTGCTGCTGGCCGCCCTGGTTTTGCGACTGGAAGCCACCTAGTTGAAGCAGGCCGGGCTGATTGGCCACCAGCCTTGAGAGTTCGGAGCACAGGGCATCGACGCGGCCCTTGAGCTGGCCGTTGAACATGTCGGACACCATGGTCATGCCGCCGCTCATCCACTGGCCGGAGCCGCTGAATTCGGGGTGGTTGAACTGCGCCATGCTGCCGTTGCCGTTGATGACGGATTCGAGCATGCTCGTGACCGCCCCGGGGCTGAATCCGTGGCGCTGGGCGATGTCGTTGACGGCCTGCTGGCCGCTGTTTGAAAGTTGCTTCATGGTGGGACTCGATGTGTGAAATGAAAAAAACCGCAGTGAAAAATACGGGCCTGCCGGCAAGCCGTTGCCTGAAGGTTCAGCCCTGACAACCTGCAGGTACCGTGCTGCTTGGCCGGGCTGCGCCATCGAGCGGCAGCGGCGTGACGGTCACGCGCACCTCAAGGTCCTGCTCGCCGCCGCCCAGCACCACGCCGCGCATGGGCGTGACATCGCTGAAGTCGCGGCCCCAGCCCAGAGTGATGTGGTCGTGCTGCACCAGGCAGCGGTTGGTCGGGTCAAAATCCACCCAGCCCAGGCCCGGGCAAAAAACCGACACCCAGGCATGCGACGCATCGGCGCCGATCAGGCGCTGCTGGCCGGCGGGCGGGTGCGTCAGGATGTAGCCGCTCATATAGCGTGCGGGCAGGCCCAGGCTGCGCAGGCAGCCGATCATCAGCTGGGCAAAATCCTGGCACACGCCCCGGCGGCCGCGCAGGACCTCTTCGAGCGGCGTGGAAATGTCGGTGGCGGTGTCGTCGAAATCGAACTCGTCAAAAATCCGCTGGGTCAGGTCGAGTGCGGCATCGAGCTGCGGCCGGCCCGGCGTGTAGCTGGTGCGCGCAAATGCTTCGAGTTCAAGGCCACAGCTCACATGCGGCGAGGCATACAGGTAGCGGTAGGCGTCAAACATGGCGGCGTCCATGCCTTGCTGCAGCCGGTCGCGCAGGCTTTCCCATGAAGACGTTCCCTTGATGCCGTCCAGATCGGGCCGCTGCATCAGCGCGACCGTCGATTCGGCATGCACCAGCAGGCTCTGGTGCGGTGCGGTGATCGTGATCTGCCGGGTCTTGTTGCCAAAATAATCAGTCCCGTCAACGCCATCGTTTTCCAGCGGGGTCACCCATGTCTCATGCGACTCGATCTGCTGGCAGGCGAAGGACCTGGGCGTCATGTGCAGGTATTGCTGCGACAGCGTGACCGGGCTGCGGTAGGTCACTTCGGTTTCGTGAACCACGTGGTAGCGGGCGCGCACGGCAGCGCTCAGGGGCAAATGGGTCATGCTGTCTGTATCTTGGTCTGGCGCGTGCCGGTGTAGCTGAAGAATTGAACGCTGACCTGTTCGGACATCTGCGCACTTGCGACCTGGATGCGGTACAGCAGGTCGATCAGCTGCGCATTGCCGCAATACAGATCCGTATCGGGCTTGAGCAACAACAGTTCCTGCTTCAACAGTTCGAGTTCCTCTTCGCCACACGGGCCGTAGGTCAGGGATATCTTTGCCAGGCTTTTCAACACGCCTTCCAGCTGGAACCGGATCGAGCGCGTATTGCTGTCGTCCAGCAGCAGCAGGTCCAGCACCGGCAGCCATTCGGGCTGCGCGCGATAGCGGGCGCGGTAGGTGATGATGCAGTCGGACAACTCTAGCAGCCAGTCCAGGCTGCCGCTGGCTTGCATGCCGAGCGCATGCTGCAGCGTCACCGCCTGGAACTGCAGGCGTTCCAGGCGCCGGCCCAGGGACAGAAAACGCCAGCCCAGGTCGCGGGTCATGCCGTCGAGGGCAAAGCCGGACATGGTCATCAGGGCGGTGGTGGCGTCGTCAAGAATGCTCATCGCTTCCGACTGGGACAGCCGGGCATCGGTGCCGGATACGCTTTCCACCATCTGGTTGAAGGCGCGCCAGTTGTCAACCGAAAAGCGTTCGCGCAGCTGGCCGGCGCTCTGGTAGAGCTGCTGCTGCTGCCTGGCCAGCCCCGGCACGTCGGGCGAAGTCACTGCCAGCAGCAGTTCTGCCTCGATCTTCGCGTCGCTCAGGAGTGCCGCCGCCTTGCCGGCCTGTGTCTGGCTGTGGCTTTTCGTGCTTTCCTTGAGTTCGACCAGGCCAAACCAGTCGCACAGCGCCACCACGGTTGGCCATTCGTCGCCGCGATTGGCGGGGCCGACGTTGAACAGAAAATTCAGCGTCACCCGAAGCAGGCGGGCGGTATTGTCGCAACGCTCGGCATTGCGGCCGAACCAGAAAAGGTTTTCGGCCACGCGGCTGGAAAGATGGGTGTCGTCGCGGATCAGGTCCTGGCTGGTGATGGTGCGTTTGAGCAGGCTGTGTACCTCGACCTGGTTGCTGGACTGTATCCAGGTGTCCTTGCTGCCGCCGCCGCGCTGCATGGTGATGATGCGCGAATCCCTGCCTGTCGCCACGCGGGTCAGTCCGCCCGGCATCACGACGTAGCCTTTTGGCGTGGCGCACGCATAGACCCGAAGGCCGATGGCGCGGGCGCTCAGGCCGCCAGCATCAGGACTCAACACCGGCGCCTGGGACAGCCGGACCAGTTCCTGCGCCACGTAGTTCTTGGGATTGGCGCGCATCTTGTTGATGAAGGCGGTGCGCGCCTCGCCTGTCAGGTCCTTGCCAAAAACGGGAAATTCCCGGAGCTGGGGAAAGCTTGGCTTGATGATGAGCTGGTCGAGCCGGTTAATCGCCACTTCCAGCGCAGCCGCCTCGCCGCACCACCAGGTGGCCACGGACGGCATCTGCAGCGCCTCGCCCAGAAGGCGCTTGCACAGCGACGGCAGGAAGCCCAGCAGCGCGCCCGACTCCAGCAGGCTCGATCCCAGGCTGTTGGCAATCAGCACATTGCCGCGCCGGGCGGCCTCGGTCAGGCCGGCCACGCCCAGCGCCGAGTCGGTGCGCAATTCAAGCGGGTCGCAGTAGTCATCATCGACCCGCCGCATGATCACATGCACCCGCTGCATGCCGGACAGGGTCTTGTGCCAGACGATGCCGTCGCGCACCGTCAGGTCGCTGCCTTCGACCAGCGGCAGTCCCAGGTAGCGCGCCAGGTAGGCCTGCTCGTAATAGGTTTCGTTGTACGGCCCGGGCGTCAGCAGAACAATCAGCGGCGCTTCACTCTCGCGCAGCGGCACGGCACCCTTGCCGCTGGCCGCGCACTGGCGTCCCCAGGTGGCCAGGCTGTCGCGCAGGGTGTCGAAGAAGCCCGCCAGGTGCTGGACGTTCAGGTCGCGCAGCAGATCGGGAAAGGTCCGCGAGATGACCGAGCGGTTTTCCAGCGCGTACCCGGCGCCCGAGGGCGCCTGCGTCCGGTCGGCCACGGCCCACCAGCGGCCGTTGGGCGCCCGTGCCAGGTCAATGGCGTAAAAGTGCAGGGCGACGCCGTCCTTGTGCCGCATGCCATGGCATGGACGCAGGAAGCCGGCATGGCCATGAATCAGCGCGGGCGGCAACAGCCTTTCGGCCAGCATTTTTTGCTCGCCGTAGACATCGATCAGGAGCCGGTTCATCAGCGTCGCGCGCTGGATCACCGCTGCCTCGATGCCCGCCCACTCGTCGTGCGGCAGGATCATGGGCAGGACATTCAGGTCCCACGGGCGCTGCATGCCTTTGTCGTCGGTGTAGACGTTGTAGGTCACGCCGTTTTCGCGCACCTGGCGCTGCACCGATTCGGTGCGCTTGCGCATGACATCAGGCGCTTCGTGCGCCATGCTGTCCAGGAAGGTGCGCCAATGCGCGCGCGGCTGGTTCGAGCCATCCAGCATTTCATCAAAACTGTCGGGCGAAGCAGGGTAACCGGCAAGTAGTTGATTCAGCATCGGATCGGGTATTTCTCTAAAGCGCATTCGTTTTAACCAGCCAGCAAATTTTTTGGTATCAAATAAGCCTTTTGCGCACGTCTGGTATGCGCAAGAAGCTATAAATTCAGTAGCAAAAAGCTGCCATGCGCCTGGCGCTCTGGTGATGTAAGTTCAGGGTGGTTTGGCTCCAGCAAAAACGCGGATGACTCAGAACGAGGCATCCGCGTTGGGGGACCTTACAAGGATACCGTCAATAAGGCTGCCAACGCAAATCGAGCGTCATGGGAAAGCCTGGATTCAAATCTTCCTTGTACACGTTCATCGGTCCCGGGGTATGCCCATGCGCCCAGAAGCGGGCAAAGCGGCGAGCCTCGGCCGCGTTGGCATTGATCGGTGAATGCTCTTCGCTGCGACCGCCCGGATGCACGACATGGTAGGTGCAGCCGCCAATGGCGCGGCCGCTCCAGGTGTCCACCAGATCGAAGGTCAGCGGCGCCTGCACCCCGATGGTCGGGTGCAGGGCAGACCACGGGCTCCAGGCGCGAAAACGCACGCCGGCCACATACTCGCCCGGAACGCCGGTCGGATGCAGCGGCAGCATGCGCCCGTTGCAGGCAATCACGTGGCGCCCGTCGGTCAGCCCGCGTACCCGCAACTGCATGCGTTCGACCGACGAATCGACATAGCGCGCCGTGCCGCCGGCGCTCATTTCCTCGCCCAGCACATTCCACGGCTCGATGGCCTGGCGCAGTTCCATCTCCACGCCTTCATAGACGACGGTGCCGAAACGGGGAAAGCGGAACTCGATGAACGGGTCGAACCAGTGTTCTTCGAAGGCATAGCCCGAGGCGCGCAAGTCCTTGACCACGTCGCGGATGTCCTGCGCCACGAAATGCGGCAGCATCCAGCGGTCATGCAGTGCGGTGCCCCAGTGGACCAGTTTCGACTGGTAGGGCTGGCGCCAGAAGCGCGCCACCAGCGCGCGCAGCAGCAGCATCTGCAGCAGGCTCATGCGCTCGTGCGGCGGCATCTCGAAGGCGCGGAATTCAACCAGACCCAGGCGGCCGGTCGGGCCGTCGGGGGAATAGAGCTTGTCGATGGAAAATTCCGAGCGGTGGGTGTTTCCGGTCAGATCGACCAGCAGGTTGCGCAGCAGGCGGTCCACCATCCAGGGCTTGTCGCCCGGCTGCATCGTGGGCAGCACCTTGTCCATCTGCTGGAAGGCAATCGCCAGCTCGTACAGATTGTCGTCCCGCGCTTCATCAACGCGCGGCGCCTGGCTGGTGGGGCCAATGAACGTGCCTGAAAACAGGTAAGACAGCGCCGGATGGTTCTGCCAGTAGGTGATCAGGCTTTTGAGCAGGTCGGGCCGGCGCAGCATCGGGCTGTCTTCGGCGGTCGCGCCGCCGAGGGTTGCGTGGTTGCCGCCGCCGGTGCCGGTATGGCGGCCGTCCACCATGAACTTTTCAGTGCCAAGGCGCGTCAGGCGGGCCTCTTCGTACAGCGTGGTCATGTTGTAGACCAGCTCGTTCCAGCTGGCCGCCGGGTGGATGTTCACCTCGATGACGCCCGGATCGGGCGTGACGCTGAGCAGCTTGATGCGCGGGTCGCGCGGCGGCGGATAGCCTTCGATCCACAGCTTGAGCTTGAGCTTGGCCGCCGTGTTCTCGACCGACGTGACCAGCGCCAGATAGTCTTCGATGCGTTTGACCGGAGGCATGAAGACATGCAGCCGGCCACCCCGCACCTGCACACACAGCGCAGTGTGGATGACTTCGCGTGGCTCGGGCTGCTCGTCGGCAGGAACAGGCTTTTTCACCTTGGCCGTGCCGCGTTTTTCCTTTCGGCCGGCATCGAGTGGCGCCTGCGGTGCGAAAGGATCAACGTCGAATTCAGGCTCTTTTTCTTCTGGCAGCACCCAGGGCAGCGCATTGAGCGGCAGGCGCAGCCCCATGGGCGAGTCGCCCTCGGTCAGGTAAAGGTGCTCGCGCTTGAGCGGCCAGGGGGAAGTGCGCCAGGCGGTTCCCAGGGCGATGCTCGGGTCCAGGTCCCGGGGCTTGAGCGGCAGGACATAGCCGACGACCTGGCCCAGTCCGCTTTCGAGCAGGCGCGCCAGGCGCCGCCGCTGCTCCGATGCTTTCAGGTCAACCTGCAGCGGGTCCAGGTTCACCGGCAGGCCTTGCTCCAGCCGGGCTTGCTGCAGGACATCTTCATAGGCCGGAATCTGGCTGTAGGCCGGCAGGCCCAGCGCCTTGACCAGTTCGGCGCTGAAGCGCTCGGCCTCTTCGCTGCCATAGCCGTCGGGTTTGGCCTCGTCCGAGAACAGCGTGGGATCGAGCCACATCGGCTGGCCGTCGATGCGCCAGAAAATGTTCAGGGCCCAGCGCGGCAGGGGCTCGCCGGGATACCATTTTCCCTGGCCGTAATGCAGCATGCCGCCTGGCGCGAAGTGATTTTTCAGGCGATGCATGAGCTGGCCGGCCAGTTCACGCTTCTTGTCGCCGTGCGCCAGGGTGTTCCATTCTGGCCCGTCCATGTCGTCGATGGACACAAAGGTCGGCTCGCCGCCCTGGGTCAGGCGCACGTCCTGGCGCTTCAGGTCGGCGTCAACCTGCTGGCCAAGCAGGTTGATTTTCTGCCAGTCCTCTTCCTTGTACGGCTTGGTGACGCGCGGGTCTTCATGAATGCGCGTGATCGTCATTTCATGGAAGAACGTGACTTCGGCCTTGTCGGTAAAACCGGTGACTGGCGCCGCCGACGACGGCATGGCCGTGCAGGCCAGCGGAATATGGCCTTCGCTGGCCAGCATGCCCGATGTGGGGTCCAGCCCGATCCAGCCGGCGCCGGGAACATACACCTCGGTCCAGGCATGCAGGTCGGTGAAGTCGACTTCGGTGCCGCTCGGGCCATCAAGCGAAGCCTGGTCGGCGCGCAGCTGGATCAGGTAACCCGACACGAAACGCGCGGCCAGGCCCATCTCGCGCATGATTTGTACCAGCAGCCAGCCGCTGTCCCGGCAGGAACCCGAACGTTTCTGCAGCGTTTCCTCAGGTGTCTGCACGCCGGGTTCCATCCGCAGCAGGTAGGCAATGTCGCCCTGCAGGCGTTGATTGACGGCCACCAGAAAGTCGTTGGTCGCCAGGTTTTTCTTCAGCAAATCGCGCCGCGCCGCCGCCACCCAGGCAACGAGCAGTTCCCCGGGCTTGTCAGTCTTCAGGTAGGGGCTCAGTTCGGCGGCGAGTTGCACCGGGTAGCTGAACGGGAAAAATTCGGCATACTTTTCAACGAAAAAATCAAACGGGTTGATGACGGTCATGTCGGCCACCAGGTCAACCGTGAATTCAAGCTTGTCCGATTTTTCAGGGAACACGTAGCGGCCGATGTAATTGCCGTACGGGTCCTGCTGCCAGTTGATGAAATGGTTGACTGGCGTGACGGTCAGCGAATACGAAAGAATCGGCGTACGCGCATGGGGCGCCGGACGTAGGCGAACTTCATGTGGTGACAGCGCGACCAGGCGATCGTAGTGGTAGCTGGTTTTGTGGTGCAGCGCAACACGGATGGCCATTGGAGGGTGCCTTTCGGAGGGTGGTGAGTGCAACACGGGCAACCGCATCGCCGGGAACTGAATAAAAAATGTCTACAACGCAGGATTCGTGCCCAGTTTTTTGACTTGGCTAGGCCTGACTTTAGCTGTTTAAGCGCGATAGCAGAGCAGCACCACAAATGAACGGTCAAGGCCTCTGCCTTTTATCATGCCGCCCAGTTTGGCCGCCCCCGGAATGAAGTCTGTCCGTCAGGTTTTGACGCCCCCGTTGTGAAAGCTGAAAATTTTCTCAATCAACCGAGCGGGTGTGGCGTCAACCTTTGACGAAGAAACCAGCATTTGAGCCTTCAATTTTGACTGTGGCCACTGTGTTGCGCGCGGCACACAACAGCCGTGAACCAGGGACACGCCTGGAAAAACCTGTTGTTTTAGCTGTCAAGTATTTGCCCGAGACAACTTTCAGCCTGGGATTCATTTCAGAAAAGTATTACGCGCTGCATATAATTTGAAACATATTTATTGTTTTAAATTGCCATTTTTGAAAAAAATTATTTCATGACATCAACTCCGTTGGTCCGAAACCTGCCATTTCCCGTGTTTGCTACCTTCATGGGACTGGTAGCCTTATGCCAGAGCACGGGTCTGCAGGCCCAAGGCCTGGGCGTGGCAAGCTTGGGTGCCACAGGAGGACTGAACATTCCATCAGCCTACGTGCTGGATTCAGGCGACATGGCATTGAGCGTGGGTAACTACCAGCCTGCGTTAATTGGCAATTTCAGTTACCGGCGTAATTACAGTCTGGGCTTTGGATTGATCCCACGGGTTGAGGTATTCGGGCGTTTCGCCGACTACCAAAATCCAAAGGCGACATTGCCAGGACTGCCTGACATTAACGGACCGCGCGATATTTCGGCCAATGTCAAATGGCAGCTGCCCCTGGACATGGCCGGTCTGCCCAAACTGGCTGTAGGTGCGACTGACGTCAGCGGTGGTGCTGTGAATTTCAGTTCCAAGTATGCGGTGGCCAGCGATGAATATGGTCCCTTGCGCTGGTCACTGGGCTATGCCAGAGCGAAGGCCCGCAAAAATGGCTCCAAGGTACTGGACGGCGCATTTGGCGGCGTCGAATTCAAACTCGGCAGCACCCGCGCTACCGCATTGGCCGAAACTGACGGAACGCAGCGCCACGCCGGCTTGCGTTACTACTCTGAAATGCTGCCCTGGCTGGGCGACGGGCAGGTCGTCACCACCCTTCAGCGCTCGTTTGGCGTCAGCAACATGGCCGGACGCAAAGCCGATGCGACAAGTTTCAATGTATCGCTGGTCTTGCCACTGGACACGGATGACAGCACTCGCAAGGCCAAGGCAGATGCTGTGCACAGGCCGTTAAAGCCCATTTCAGTGATGGCCGGCGACGGCATGACTGCCACAGCCGAAGATCGAATGGATAGCTTGTCGCGCAGCTTGCGCGCCAGCGGTCTGGACCGCGTACGAATCGGAACCTTGGGCAATGAATGGGTGGTCGAGTATGAAAATTACCGTTACCTGCACAACGAGGCCGATGCGCTTGGCATCGTTCTCGGCTTGGCAGCAGAGCATGCACCTACCGGTATTGCCCGGGTTAATGTGATTTCGCGCAAGGCCGGTTTGGTGGTCTTTGAAACCTCGGTCGAGGTGGCTGCATTTCGCAATTTCCTGCGCGACGGCGATGCTGGCCGCATCAAAGACACCATGGGTTTTGGCCGACTCGCAGGTTACGATGCCGCCAACGTGCAATGGGCCGCAGGCGATGCAGGGGCAGCGCAACATCGCTCATTGTTGCGCGTGGAACTCAAGCCGCTGCTCAATTATGCGTTTGCCACCGAATATGGCGCTTTTGATTACTCGCTCGCTGCCAATGTTCGCGGTACAGCCACCATATGGCCCGGCGGAGAAGTCTATGCCGACTTGGTGAAGCGCCTGAACAACAGCAGCGACATGGAGCCCGGTCGCTTGTTTGCCAGTTCACTGCACCGAAACGGCCTAAAAACGCTGGCAGTGCAGCAGTCGTTCTGGCTGGGTCCACGCCTTTTTACCAGTGTGGGCGTGGGTAAATACAACTACCAAGCCTACGGCACAGAGGGCGAATCCATCCTGTTTCTGCCATGGAACGAGGACACCCTGCACCTCAAAGGCAGCTACCAGCGCAACAAGGACAATACGTTGCCCAGCCGTGAAGAGGCTTATGCGGCGTCCTACCGCTGGAAATTCGACACCCAGACCTGGGTAGAGGGCAGTTACCAACAGTACACCGACCGTTCCACGGGGCCAAGCGTGACCGTGACCCGCTGGTTTGGCGATGTGGCTGTGCAAGTGTTTGCCCGCAAGGGGGGCAACAGCACCTTTGTGGGCATGGAACTTAGCCTGCCTTTGACGCCGCGCCAGGGCATGGGGTCCGGCCCGGTGCAACTGACTGGAACGCCACGCTATGCGCAGTCGCTTCGGACACTCATCACCAATGCGGCCAACCCGGGTAACTATGTACGTCCCGATGCGGTGCGCCCAGTCAACCTGAATTACAAGTCTGAAGTGGAATTGCTAAACGCGGGCCGCGTCACGCCGGAGTACATCAAGGAGCAGGTTCAACGTATGCGAGAGTCGTTTTTTCTCTACGCCCGTGACCAAATCGAATGAAAACATCATTCATCAATTGGTAAAAGCTAAAAAAATTTGCAAGATTAAGTTAGTATTCGCCAGAAGTATTAAACAGATTAGTACAAAATTTATGTATTTTTAACAAAAGGTAACGTATGCATTTCAATAAAATCTCTTTGGCAGCATCGCTATTTGGCTGCGGCGTTTTGCTGGCTGCATGTGGTGGCGACAGTACACCCTCTAAAACTGTTGCATCAGCTGACACCACAGCAGCAGTTACCGCCTCCACTGCGCAAGCGATGGTGAATAAAAGCTTTAGCTTTGACTCTGGCGTTTCCGCTTTAGGAACGACATCAGCCACAACGATTGCACTCTCCGGCTCCAGTGCAAACCCCGATTTCAGCCTCAGTTCGGGAGGATTCGGTGCAAAAGGTGGGATGACCTATGGTTCGTGTATTTTTAAAATCACTCAATCTAACTTTCCAGCAACTTTCACAAAGCTGCAAGTTGGTGCAACGACCGAAGTTAAACCTTGTGATCTGAAACTGGCCACTGCTGGTTTGACCACTGGCTCATCCAATTCATTTGTGAAGTGGATATTGGGCAATGCTTCCAGCATTAGTCTGGGTGTGACCGTGACGATCAGTGAATCTGGCGTCGTAACGGTGAGCGGAACGCCTTTTGGCACTATCACGTTTGTCATTGCTACTGGCGCTACTGGCCTCGGCGGTTAACCCACTTTTACCGTCCCCATTTAGAGCCCCAGCGTACATTGCGCGGGCTACACATCTCAAAAGCCCGCACTTGGCGGGCTTTTTTGTGGCTCGAATTTTTCAGCTTCATGCCGTCTCGTAGATCAGTAATCACATGCCCTTAATCGAGCACTTGCTGATATTTGAATATTGGGCCACAAAAAAAAGGTTCACTACTATTTTCATAGCAATGAACCTTTATCTGTTTTGGTGCCGGAGAGATGAATCGAACACCCGACCTTCTCATTACGAATGAGCTGCTCTACCGACTGAGCTACACCGGCTTAAGCTCTCGATTATAGCCCGGAGTGATAGGCGGTGACCCGCTCGACTTCATTTTTAGAGCCCAGCATCACGCTGACACGCTCGTGCAGTTTGGTCGGCTGAATGTCGAGAATGCGCTGCTTGCCGTTGGTGGCGGCGCCGCCGGCTTGTTCGATGAGCCAGCTCATCGGGTTGGCTTCATACATCAGGCGCAGCTTGCCGGCCTTTTCGGGCTCGCGCTTGTCCCACGGGTACAAAAACACGCCGCCCCGGCACAGGATGCGGTGTACGTCCGCCACCATGGAGGCAATCCAGCGCATGTTGAAGTCCTTGCCGCGCGGCCCTTCCTTGCCTTCCAGGCATTCGTCGATGTAGCGCTTGACCGGTTCGTCCCAGTGCCGCATGTTGCTCATGTTGATGGCAAATTCCTGCGTGTTGTCCGGAATCTTCACGTTTTCCTCGGTCAGCAGGAACGAGCCCTGTTCGCGGTCGAGCGTGAACATGGCCACGCCGTCGCCCACGGTCAGCACCAGGGTGGTCTGCGGACCGTAGACGCAGTAACCGGCCGCCACCTGCTGGTTGCCGGCCTGCAGGAAATCGCTTTCCTCGACGCCGTGGTTGCCTTCGGCTTTTTTCAGCACGCTGAAGATGGTGCCGATGCTGACGTTCACATCAATGTTGCTGGAGCCGTCGAGGGGGTCGAACATCAGCAGGTACTCGCCTTGCGGATAACGGTTGGGCACCACGTAAATGCTGTCCATCTCCTCGGACGCCATGGCCGCCAGGTGGCCGCCCCATTCGTTGGCCTCGATCAGCACTTCATTGGCGATGATGTCGAGCTTTTTCTGGATTTCACCCTGCACGTTCTCGCTGCCGGCCGTGCCCATCACGTCGCCCAGCGCGCCTTTGTTGACGGCCTGGCTGATGCCTTTACAGGCTCTGGCCACCACTTCGATCAGCAGGCGCAGCTCGGGCGGAATGTGGCCTTCAAGGCGCTGCTGCTCGACCAGGTAGCGAGTGAGGGAAATCTTTTTGGACATCAGGAAAAACTCCAGTCGGTAAATGAATAGGGGGCCTGCCGGGCTCAATGGCCCAGGGCGCGCGTGACCACTTCGTGCGTGTCTTTGCTCAGGTCGGTGCGGGCGGCAACGCGGGCAATCGCCTGGTACGCCTGGCTGCGGTAGGGCTCGGCCAGCTTGCTCCAGCGGTCCAGCGCGCGCGCCAGCCGGGCGGCGACTTGCGGATTGAGGGCGTCGAGTTCGACCACGCGTTCGCACCAGAAGGCGTAGCCGGCGCCGTCAAGCCGGTGAAAGCCCGCCGGGTTGCCCTGGCAGAAGGTGCTGACGACGCTGCGCGCGCGGTTCGGGTTTTTCAGGCTGAAGTCGGCATGCTTCATGAGCTGCCTGGTCGCCGGCAGGATGTTGCCGCCGCGATCGGGCGCGCCGGTCTGCAGGCTGAACCACTTGTCGATGACCAACGCCTCGTCCTTGAACATGGCGTGGAACATGGCCAGCGCCTGCGCGGCCAGCGGATGGCTGCTGGACACCAGGGCGGCCAGGGCGTTGAAGCGGTCGGTCATGTTGCCGGCGTCCTTGAAACGCTGCAGCGTCTTGCCCGGCCACACGGTGTCGCCAGTTTCCCGCGCGGCCAGGCAGAGGTGTGTCAGCGCCATGCCGGCCAGCGCGCGGCGGCCGCTGGACACCGGGTCGGGCGTGTAGGCGCCGGTGTCGTGATTCGCTTCGTATACCGCTTCCCAGTCGGCCTGGAGCGCGCTGGCGAGCTGCTGGCGCATGGCTTCGCGCACGGCGTGGATGTGCTGCGGATCGACCACGTCGAGCTGCTCGGCCAGATAGGTTTCGGATGGCAGCGTCAGCACCAGGTCCTTGAAGGCGGAATCGAGCGTCGGGTGGCGCAGGATCTCGCGCATGGCGTCTAAATAAGCATCATTTAGCACGTTTGCGCATGCTGCGACTGCATCACTAGCTATTTTTTTAATAGCGATAATAGCGCTGTTGACCGCCAGGCGCTGGCCGGCTTCCCAGCGGTTGAAGGGGTCGCTGTCGTGCGCCAGCAGATGCAGCAGTTGGGAATCCCGGTAGTCGAACTCCAGCACGACGGGCGCGGTGAAGCCGCGAAGAATGGACGGCACCGGTTCGGCGTCGAGGTTGACAAAGGTGAAGCTTTCGCTTGCCTGCGCCAGCACGACGGTGCGCGTTCCTGCGGCAGCAGCGGTTTCGCCGTCCAGTTGCAGCGGCACATCCTGGCCGTCCACGCCGAGCAGGCCAAGGCCGACCGGAATCACGAACGGCTCCTTGACCGGCTGTCCCGGCGTGGGCCAGCAGGTTTGCGACAGCGTCAGGGTGTAGCTGCGGGCGGCCGCGTCGTACAGGCCCTGCGCTTCCAGTCGCGGTGTGCCGGCCTGGCTGTACCAGCGCTTGAACTGCGGCAGCAGGCGCGCCAGATCCGACGCCGGATTGGCATCGGCAATGGCCTGCGCAAAATCGTCGCAGGTCACGGCCTGGCCGTCGTGGCGTTCGAAGTAGAGCGTCATGCCCTTGGCAAAACCCTGGCGGCCCACCAGCGTCTGCATCATGCGGACGACTTCGGCGCCTTTTTCGTAGATCGTGACGGTGTAGAAATTGCTGATCTCGATGTAGCTGTCTGGCCGCACCGGATGCGCCATCGGGCCGGCGTCCTCGGGGAACTGGGCGGTGCGCAGCACGCGAACGTCCTCGATGCGCTTGACGGCTCTAGCTGAAGGCTGGTCGCACAGGTCCTGGCTGAATTCCTGGTCGCGAAACACCGTCAGGCCTTCCTTCAGGCTGAGCTGGAACCAGTCGCGGCAGGTGATGCGGTTGCCGGTCCAGTTGTGAAAATACTCGTGGCCGACGACGCTTTCGATGTTCGAAAAATCAATGTCGGTGGCCGTCGCCTGGTTGGCCAGCACGTACTTGGTGTTGAAGATGTTCAGGCCCTTGTTTTCCATCGCGCCCATGTTGAAGTCGCTGGTGGCGACAATCATGAAGCGTTCAAGATCCAGCGGCAAGCCGAAGCGCGCCTCGTCCCAGGCGACCGAATGCATCAGCGAGACCATGGCGTGCTCGGTCTTGTCGAGGTCGCCGGGCCGTACATAGACCTGCAGCAGGTGCTCCTTGCCGGCGCGCGTGGTGATGCGCTGCTCCCGCGCCACCAGCTGGCCGGCCACCAGCGCAAACAGGTAGCTCGGCTTGCGGTGCGGATCGACCCATTTGGCGAAATGCCGCGCGCCGTTCGGACCATCGTCGAGCGGGCCGTGCGCCACCAGGTTTCCGTTGGACAGCAGCACCGGGTATTTCGCCTTGTCGGCGCGCAGCGTGACGGTGTAGCTGGCCATCACGTCCGGGCGGTCGAGGAAATAGGTGATGCGCCGGAAGCCTTCGGCTTCGCACTGGGTGAAGAACGAGTCGTTGCTGACGTACAGGCCCATCAGCTTGGTGTTCCTGGACGGGCAGGTGGTGGTGAAGATTTCCAGCTCGAACGCATCGGGCAGGTCGCACAGCACCAGCTGGCCGCCTTCCATCTTGAACGACGTGCCCTGCCCGTTGACCTGCACGCGCGCCAGGTTGAGTTCCTCGCCGTCGAGCCGGAGCGGCTGCGCCGGCACGTCCGGGTTGCGGCGCAGCGTCATCTTGTTGAGCACGCGCGTTTTCGCCGGGTCCAGGTCAAAGCACAGATCAACGGTGTCGATCCAGTAGGCCGGGGCGGTGTAGTCGGCGCGGTTGATGACCACGGCGGCGCCGGGTCCTGTTCCGTCAAGCATTGGCAGCATGGGGGGTTCCTCAAAAATCCAGAAATTCAAAACAGGCGGCCGAAGCCGCCATCAGACGCCCTGTTTCAGGGACGCTTCAATAAACGGATCCAGGTCGCCGTCCAGCACTTTTTGCGTGGCCGAGGTTTCGTAGTTGGTGCGCAAGTCCTTGATGCGGCTGTTGTCCAGCACATAGCTGCGGATCTGGTGGCCCCAGCCCACGTCGGTCTTGGTGTCCTCCAGCTTTTGCTGCGCTTCCTGCTGCTTGCGCAACTCGAAGTCGTACAGCCGCGAGCGCAGGCGTTTCCAGGCGACATCGCGGTTGCCGTGCTGCGAGCGGCCTTCCTGGCACTGCACGACTATGCCGGTCGGGATGTGCGTCAGGCGAACCGCCGAATCGGTCTTGTTGATGTGCTGGCCGCCGGCGCCGCTGGCGCGGTAGGTGTCGGTGCGCACGTCGGACGGGTTGATGTCGATTTCAATCGAGTCGTCGATCTCGGGGTAGACGAACACCGAGGCAAACGAGGTGTGGCGCCCGCCCGACGAGTCGAACGGCGACTTGCGCACCAGCCGATGCACGCCGGTTTCGGTGCGCAGCAGGCCAAAGGCGTATTCGCCCTCGATCTTGATGGTTGCGCCCTTGATGCCGGCGGTGTCGCCGGCGGACTCGTCCTCGATCGTGGTCTTGAACCCCTTGCGCTCGGCATACTTGAGGTACTGGCGCAGCAGCATGCTGGCCCAGTCGCAGGCTTCGGTGCCGCCGGCGCCGGCCTGGATGTCCAGAAAAGCGTTGAGCGGGTCGGCCGGGTTGTTGAACATCCGGCGAAATTCCATCTTTTCGACTTCAGTGACAACCTTGGCCGCTTCACCCTCGATGGCGCGCATGCCGGCTTCGTCGTTGTCGTCCTTGGACATCTCGAACAACTCGGTGTTGTCTGCCAGTTCCTGCTCCAGCCGGTCCAGGATCAGCACCACGTCTTCGAGCGATTTTTTCTCGCGGCCGAGTTCCTGCGCGCGCTTGGGGTTGTCCCAGACCTTCGGGTCTTCGAGCGCGGCGTTGACTTCGTTCAGTTTTCGGGCTTTGGCAGGATAGTCAAAGATACCCCCTGAGTTCATTGACCCGGTTGCTCAGGTCCTCGATCTGGTTGGAAATGATGTTGATGTGTTCTGCGTCCATGGGGAAAGTCCTGTCGTTGTCTGAAATTCAATCGGCCATTTTCTCATGCTCGCAGCAGGGCCGCCGGGCACCGCCTTGCAGGCAGATCAGAGTGACGCCGTGGCAGGCACGGCCAGCGGCAGCGTGACGCTGAACTGTGCGCCTTCGGCTTCCCGGCTCTGCACGCTGATGGTTCCGCCGTGCGCTTCGACCAGCTGCCGGGTGATGTACAGACCCAGCCCCAGGCCGGTCGTGCTGTCGCCCTGGCCCACGGCCCGCTCGAAGGGGTCGAAGATACGCTGCTGGTCCCGGGCTTGTATTCCCTTGCCCTGGTCGCGGACGTGGATGGCCACGCTGTCGGCCAGCAGGACCAGGCTGACCTCGACCGGCCTGCCGTTGCCGTAGCGCAGCGCATTGGTCAGCAGGTTGGTCACCACCTGCTCGATCCTGAATTCGTCCCAGCAGCCGGTCAACGGCTGGTCGGCATGCAGCGTGATGGTGCTGCCTGCGGCCTGCGCCTGGTGGCTCAGGTGTCCCACCACGCGGGCCAGCAAGGCCGGCAGGTCCACCGGGCCGGGGCGGATCGACAGCCGGTTGCTGCGGATGCGCGTGACATCGAGCATGTCGTCGATCAGCCGCACCATGCTCTGGACCTGGCGCTGGTCGCGCGCGACCATTTTTTCCAGGTAGGCAACGTCGAAAACAGCCACCTTGCCGCGCTCCAGCAGCATTTTTCGCATCTGCACATCCATGAAGAGGGTGTTCAGCGGCGTTCGCAGTTCATGCGCCACCACCGACATGAACTCGTCGCGCAGCTTCAGCGCCTTTTGCAGTTCCATCTGCGTGGTCTGCAGGTTCGCCAGCAGGGCTTCCTGTTTCTTCCTGCTGTGTTCAAGCGCCAGTACCTGGCGCCGGGTTTCCAGGCGCTGCCGGTACAGCAGGGCAAACACATTGACCTTGGACTGGACCGCCTGCACATCGAGCGGCTTGTACAAAAAGTCCACCGCGCCACTTTCATAGCCCTTGAACGCGAAGTTCGACTCCTTGCCGGCCGCCGTCACGAAGACGATCGGGATGTGGCGCGTCTTTTCCGTGCCGCGCATCAGCTCGGCCAGCTCGAAACCGTTCATGCCGGGCATCTGCACATCCAGGATGGCCAGCGCGAATTCATGGGTCAGCAGCAGGGCCAGCGCTTCCTCGCCGCTGGACGCCTGAAAAACCGTCCGGCCTTCCAGGCGGATGACGGCTTCGAGCGCCAGCAGGTTGTCGGGCAGGTCGTCAACGATCAGGACGTTGACGTTGTTGTCTTTCAGCATGAATTCTTTCCCAGTTCCAGCAGCAGGCTGTGGATGCTTTTCAAATCAAGGATCAGGTCGGGCTGGCGCAGGCGGATGGCCGCTTCAGGCATCACGGCCATGCAGGCTTCGGCCGGGTCCTGCACCACGGTCAGGCCGCCTTGCCGGCCGATTTTATCCAGCCCCCGGGCGCCGTCCGCGTTGGCGCCGGTCAGCAGGATTCCGGCAAGGTTCAGGCCGTAGGCGTCGGCGGCCGACTCCATCAGCACATCAATCGAGGGACGCGAAAAATGCACCTGCGCCTCGCAGCTCAGGGACAGCGAATGGTCCGTCTCGACCAACAAATGGTAGCCCGGCGGTGCAAAGTAGAGCGTTCCCGGCGTCAAGGTTTCCTTGTCCGCCGCCTCCCGCACCTGCATGGCCGTGCGCCGCCGGAATATTTCCGCCAGCTGGCTGTGGTGGCTTTCAGACAGGTGCAGCAGCACCACCAGCGGCAGGCCAAAGCTGGCAGGCAGTCCGGTCAGGAGTTCCATCAGCGCATCCACGCCGCCGGCCGAAGCGCCGATCACCACCGCCTTGACGCGCTGCAATTTCGCCTGGGTCAGCTTGTCCATCACGCCAGCCCCGGCCGCTTGCGAAAGATCCGCTCGGCGCGCACCAGCGGCTCGAAACGGGTGGCGTAGCTGGAAAAGTCTATGCTTTCCTTGCTGCCCAGGCACAGGAAGCCGCGGTGCCCCAGCGATTCGTGAAACAGCCCGAAGGCGCGGTCCTGGAGTTTCTTGGTGAAATAGATCAGCACGTTGCGGCACAGCACCATCTGGGTTTCCGAAAACACGCTGTCCGTGGCCAGGCTGTGGTCGGCAAAGACGATGTTGTCCCGCAGCGACTTGTCGAAGATGGCCGCATCGTAGGCGGCGGTGTAGTAGTCGGCAAAGGCCCGCTGGCCGCCGGACTGCTGGTAGTTGGCGGTAAAGCCGCGGATGCTGCTGAGCGCAAAGATGCCTTGCCGTGCCTTGTCCAGCGAAGCCGGATTGATGTCGGTGGCATAGATCAGCGAACGCTCCAGCAAGCCTTCCTCGCGCAGCAGGATGGCCAGCGAATACACCTCTTCGCCGGTGCTGCAGCCGGCAATCCACACCTTGAGGGACGCATAGGTCCGCAGGTACGGCACCACCTGCTGGCGCAGGGCCAGAAAAAAAGCCGGGTCGCGAAACATTTCGCTGACCGGAATCGTCAGGTACTGGAGCACCTGCTGGAACACCCTGGGGTCGTGCAGCAACCTGGTCTGCAGCTCGGGAATGCTCGGGCAGGCGAGTTGCGTCAGCGCATACAGCACCCGGCGTTTTTGCGAGGCGCCGGAATAGTCCCGGAAATCGTAGCTGTACTTGAGGTAGATCGCCTCCATCAGGCGCTGCAGTTCGGCGTCGGTCGTGCTGGCCTGCAGGCCGTTGCCGGGTTCGGCCGCCGGCGGGCCTGTGGGACTGGTTTTTTGGGGCATGGCTTAAGCCCGCCCGGCCACGGGCATCCACACCCTGAGCAGGGAAAACAACCGGTCCAGGTCGATCGGCTTGGCCAGGTAGTCGTTCGCGCCGGCCGCGAGGCATTGCTCCTGGTCGTCCTTCATGGCTTTGGCGGTCACCGCGATGATGGGGAGTTTTTGCAAGCGTGGATTCTGGCGGATGCGGCGCGTTGCTTCAAGCCCGTCCATGCCCGGCATCATGATGTCCATGAGCACCAGCTCGATGTCTGGCACCTCGCCCAGCCGCTCCAGCGCCTCGAAGCCGTTGCGGCCGATTTCGACCACGAAGCCCTTTTGCTCCAGCGCGCTGGTCAGCGAAAAAATGTTGCGCACATCGTCATCGACCAGCAGGATTTTTCGGCCCTCGAACACCTCGTCGCGGCTGCGGGCGGTTTTCAAGAGTTGCTGCTGTTCGGCCGACAGGCTGGACTCGACCTTGTGCAGGAACAGCGTGACTTCATCGAGCAGGCGCTCGGGCGAATGCGCGCCCTTGATGATGATGGAGCGCGAGTATTTCAGCAGGTCGGCCTCTTCGGCGCGGCTCAGGCTGCGGCCGGTGTACACGATCACCGGCGGAAACGAGCAGATGTCGCCCGCCGACATGCGCCTGAGCAGTTCATTGCCCTGCATGTCGGGCAGCTTCAAGTCCACGATCATGCAGTCGAAGATCGTGCTGGCCAGCAGGGCCAGCGCTTCGGCGCCGGTCTGCACCGCGGTGATGTCCACCTCGTCGTCGGCAATCAGCCGCATCACGCTTTCACGCTGCAGTTCATCGTCTTCCACCAGCAGCACGCGCTTGAGCTTTTGCGTCAGCTTGTGCTCCAGGGTGGTGAACACCTCCTTGAGCTGTTCACGGCTCGACGGCTTGATGGCATAGCCCACAGCGCCCAGCAGCAAGGCGGCTTCCCGGTGGTCCTGGCCGGACACCACATGCACCGGAATATGGCGTGTCGCGGGCGTTTCCTTCAGTCGCTGCAGCACCGACAGGCCCGAGCGGTCAGGCAGCCCCATGTCGAGCAGCACCGCATCGGGCTTGAACTGCCCGGCCAGCAGGAAACCGTCTTCGCCGCTGTGCGCCACCAGGCAGTTGAAGCCAAGCTCCCGCGCCAGGTCGTACAGGATGCGGGCGAAGACAGCGTCGTCCTCGATCACCAGCACCACCCGGCCCTTGCCCTTCATGAAGCGGTCGTCGGCAAAAGCGGGCAGCGCAGACTGCGATGAAACCGGCGGGACTGGCGCAGTCGTCGCCTGCGGGGCAGGCTGAACGGCGTGCTGCAGGGCGGCGGTTGCCGGCTTGTCCAGCGGAGCGGGCAGGGCGGCAGGCAGGTGCAGGGTAAAGGTGCTGCCCTGGCCGGGAATGCTGTGCACGGAAATCGAGCCGCCCAGCAAAATGCTCAGGTCGCGTGAGATCGACAGCCCCAGCCCGGTGCCGCCGTAGCGCCGGCTGGTGGTGCCGTCGGCCTGGCGGAAGGCCTCGAAAATGATGTCCTGCTGCTCCTGGCCAATGCCAATGCCCGAGTCCTGCACTGCCAGCGCAATGCCGCCGGCGGCTTCGGGCACCACCTGCAGGCGGACAGCGCCGGTTTCGGTGAACTTGAGCGCATTCGACAGCAGGTTTTTCAAGATCTGCTCGACCCGCTGGCGGTCGGTCAGCAGGGCCGCCGGCGTGCCGGGCGCAATGTGTATTTCAAAAACCAGATTTTTCTGCCGGGCGAGCGGCTCGAAGCTGGTCTTGAGCGAATCGACCAGGGCGGCCAGCGTGACCTGTTCCGGCACCAGTTCGAGCTTGCCGGCTTCGACCTTGGAAATGTCCAGGATGTCATTGATCAGGTTCAGCAGGTCGTTGCCCGACGAATGGATAGCCCGGGCAAAGCGCACCTGCTCGTCGGTCAGGTTGCCTTTCGGGTTCTCGGACAGCAGCCGGGCCAGGATCAGCGAACTGTTCAGCGGCGTGCGCAACTCGTGCGACATGTTGGCCAGGAACTCGGACTTGTAGCGGCTGGCGCGCGCCAGTTCCTCGGCGCGAGCTTCCAGGTCGGCCTGCGCCTGGCGCAGCGCTGCATTGTTGTGGTCCAGCGACATCGCCTGCTCGGCCAGCTGCTCGTTGGTCTGCTCCAGCTCGGCCTGCTGGTTTTCCAGCGTCGCCTGCGACTGCGACAAGACGTTTGACTGCTCCTGCAGTTCTTCGTTGGCCGTGCGCAGTTCTTCCTGCTGGACCTGCAGCTCTTCATTGAGCTGCTGCGTTTCGCCCAGCGCATCCTGAAGGCGCTGGCGGTACACCGCACCATGCAGCGCGGTGCCGATGGTGTGCGCCACCAGCCCGGTCAGCTCCATGTCGCGCGGCTGCAGCCCCCGGAAAAAGGCCATTTCGACCACGCCCGTCACCTGCGCATCGTGGTGCAGCGGCACCACCAGCACATGGCGCGGCGCGGCCTGCCCGAGTCCCGACGCTACCTTCAGGTAGTCGGGCGGCACGTCGTCGAGCCGGACGATGCGGTTTTCCAGCGCCGCCTGGCCCACCAGCCCCTGGGTGCCGTAGAAGGTCTGCTCGACCTGTTCGCTCCCCGGGGTGAAGCCATGGGCTGCCACGCGTTTGAGCCGGCCATCGCTGTCGCGGCTGTAAAGCGCCGCCACCGGGGCCTCCAGGTAATGCGCCAGGAATTCCAGCGCGCTGTGCCCCAGCCGTGCCATGTCCGGTTGGCCAAGCATCTGTTCGGCCAGCCGCGTCTGGCCGCTGCGCAGCCAGGCCTGCTGCTGCAGCTGGGCGGCATGGTCGGCCTGCTGCTTGAGCACCTCGTCGTAGCTGACCGACAGGCCCAGCAGTTCGCGCCGCCCCCGAAACGCCAGCAGGCCGCTGACCCCCAGCGTGAACAGCAGATAAGCCAGCACGCTCCAGAACGTGGTGCTGCGCGCCTCTTCATTGCGCTGCAGCAGCAGCCGCTGCTCCATGGCGATGAAACTGTCCAGTTCCTGCCGGATCTCGTCTTTCAGACGCTTGCCACGGCTTGTGCGCGCCAGGGCAACATAGTCCAGATTGTTGCGGCGCAGGGTAATCGCCTCTTTGGCAAACTCGTTCCATTGCTGCTGCAGGCCGGTGATCCGCTGGAGCCGGGCCACCTGCACCGGGTTGTCGCTGACCATGGCGGACAGGGTCGCGACTTCGCTGTCAAAGCGGGACAAGGCCACCTCGTAGGGTTCCAGGAAGGGTTCCTCGCCGGTCACCAGGTAGCCGCGCATGCTTGATTCCATTTCCGAGTTCAGCCGGGCCACCTGGTTGGCGTTGCCAATGACCCGCTCGGAGTGTTCCACCCAGTTCAGGATGGACAGCAGGTAGGCGATCAGCACCAGGAACAGAACGGCGCTCAGGGCGCCCAGCCCCAGCGGAAAGCTGATGTTGCGCGACAGGATGCGGCGAAAGCTGTCCTGGGTGACGGGTTGCGAATCGTTCATGAAAGGGGGCTTTGCGCTTCGGGGTACAAAAAGCGTCAAGTTTGCCCTAAAAAGCCCGGCGCCCGGGCCTGGCGGCGCGGGTGCTTCAGGCCAGGAAAGCTTCGATCAGCCGGGCCAGCGCCTCGGGCTGGTCGTGGTGCAGCATGTGGCCGGCATCCTCGACCACGGCCACCCGCGCATCGGGCACCTGGCCGAGCCGCTCATGGTATTCATCGAGCGAATACTTGCCTTTCCACCACTGCGCCATCGAATCACCGGAGGCTTCGACCGCCAGCACCGGCGCGATGATGCGCTGGTAGATTTCCAGCACTTCATCGACCCGGTAGAGCTGCGCGCTCGGGACCTTGTGTGCCGGGTTGCCCAGAATCCGCCACTGGCCCGATGCATCGGGCCGCGCCCAGTGGCTGGCCAGCCAGAGCGCCTTGTCCGGCGTCAGCCGGGGATTGGTCTTGATCAGGCGCTGCGCGACGCCGCCGACATCGTCATAGCTTTTCAGCGCCATCTCGCCGCGCTGCACGCTTTTGAGTCCGTCCATCCATTGCGCCAGCCGTCCGGCCGCCTGGCTGGGCCGGCTGGCCGGCAGGCCGAATCCTTCCAGGTTGACCAGCCGGCAAATACGCGCCGGCCGCACGCCAGCGTACAGCATGGCCACGTTGCCGCCCATGCTGTGGCCCACCAGGTCCACCGCCTGGCCGGGCGCGTAATGGTCGAGCAAATGGTCCAGGTCAGCCAGGTAGTCGGCAAACCAGTAGCTGTCGGCCTGCCAGCCCGAAGGCAGCAAGCCGGTCTGCCCGAAGCCGCGCCAGTCGGGCGCGATGATGGTGCGGCCGGCGGCAAAGGCGTCGGTGAAGGCATCGACCATGAACTGGTAGGACGCCGCCACGTCCATCCAGCCGTGCAATAAAACCAACGGCGGCAATGCGGCACCTTGCCCGCTGGTCCAGGTCAGCACATGGTGGTCGAGTCCGCGCATGGGGACAAACTCGCTGCGAAAAAGTCGGGTTTCTTTGTACATTGGACGCACATCATAAGGAGACGGATGTTCAAACGCAGTCAAGGCAGCGACAGGGCCAAGCGCCATGCCGAACTGCACTTCAGCTTCTGCGTGCAGGTGGACAAGGACTGCAACAGTGCCGAGGCCTGTTGTTATATGCTCCTGATTTAATAGCTGCTAAAGCCGGCCTGTAAAGCGTAAAAGCCGAATTTGATCAAAAAAGCATGAAAAAAGCGCCCGAAGGCGCTTTTTTGGGTCAACCCGCCAGGCGGGAATTAACGCGGAGCCGGTTCGGCGACGTAGATTTCGACGCGGCGGTTCTTGGCGCGGCCCTGGTCGCTGCCGTTGTCGGCAATCGGTTCGCGCGAACCACGGCCGTCAGTGGCAACGCGCTGCGCGGCCACGCCACGGCCGACCAGGTAGTCGCGGGCGGCGTTGGCGCGGTCTACCGACAGCGGGTTGTTGATGGCGTCGGAGCCGGTGCTGTCGGTGTGGCCGATGATGGACACGGTGGTGATCGGGTTCTGGTTCAGGCTGGTCGCGAAATTCGTCAGCACCGGCGCAAAGTTCGACTTGATGGCCGAGCGGCCCACGTCGAACGACACATCGCTCGGGATGTCGAGCTTCAGGCGGTTGTCCTGGGTCTGGCTGACGCCAATGCCGGTGCCGGCCGTGGCGCGTTCCATGGCAACTTTCTGGTCCTGCATTTTCTTGGACCAGATGTAGCCGCCGCCCGCGCCGACCGCGCCGCCCAGCACCGCGCCCTGCGCCGCGCCCTTGGAGCCGCCAGTGGCTGCACCCAGCAGTGCGCCCAGGCCAGCGCCAATGCCCGCGCCCTGAGCCGTGCCGCGCTGGGTTTCGCTCATATTCGCGCAACCCGACAAAACGGCCAGTGCCAGTGCTGCGCAGGTGGCGGTGGTGGTGAATGCTTTTCTCATGGGAGACTCCTCAAAATAATAATATTGCTCAATTCGAACGACGCATTAGAGCGCCAGTAAGTGAATACTAAACGTTGCAATTGTATGAAAGTGTCAGACAAACGCCCAAATCGGAGTGCGATGAGGCCATTTTTACTGCCTTTAAACTAGCGCCTTTCGGTCATTGCCGGCAAGGCTGCTTACTTTTGCCAACCCCTTCACTCCAAACCCTTCCACACCATGAATAAAGTTCAACTCGGCGCAAGCGACCTGCACGTGACCCCGGTCTGCCTGGGCACCATGACGTTTGGCGAACAGGTCGATGAAGCCGCGTCGCACGCCATTCTGGACCGCTCGCTGGCGCGCGGCATCAATTTCCTCGATACGGCCGAAATGTATTCAGTGCCGGCGCGCGCCGAAACCTTTGGCGCCACCGAGACCATCATCGGCAACTGGCTGGCTAAAAACAAGGGCGCGCGCCAGCAACTGGTGCTGGCGACCAAGGTAGCCGGACCGTCGCGCGGCATGCCCTGGATTCGCGAAGGCACGGGCATGACGGCCGACGACATCACCGCGTCCTGCAACGCCAGCCTCAAGCGCCTGCAGACCGACGTGATCGACCTCTACCAGATCCACTGGCCCGAGCGCCATGTGCCTGCCTTTGGCGCGCTGTATTACAACCCGTCGCAGGAACGCACCACAACCTCCATCCACGAGCAGCTCGAAGCGCTGGGCCGGCTGGTCAGCCAGGGCAAGGTGCGCCACATCGGTCTGTCGAATGAATCGCCCTACGGCGTACACGAGTTCGTCCGCCTGGCCGAGCAGCACGGCCTGCCGCGCGTGGCCACGGTGCAAAACCCGTATTGCCTGATCAACCGCACCGTCGAAAACGGCCTGGACGAAACCATGCACCGCCTGGGCGTGTCGCTGCTGGCGTATTCGCCGCTGGGTTTCGGCCTGCTGACCGGCAAGTACGACGCGTCCGGCCTTGAAGGCGCCGGCGCGCCGCAGGACGGCCGCATCGCCCGGTACGAGTCGGTCCGCAAGCAGCGCTGGGGCCGTCCTGAAGCGCTGGCGGCGGCCCGCCGCTACAACCAGCTGGCGCAGGGCCACGGCTTGACACCCACGCAGCTGGCGCTGGCTTTTTGCTACACCAAGTGGCAGGTCGCCAGCACCATCATCGGCGTGACCTCGGTGGCGCAGCTGGACGAAGACCTGGACGCGTACGGCACCACGCTGAGCGCCGGAGTGCTCGAAGAAATCGACAAGATTCGCTGGGAAAGCCGGGACCCGGCGCTGTAGGGCCAAATTTTTCCGGACGCTGCCATGGCTAAAAAAGACCACGTGTCCGAGACGCCAGCCACGCAACTGCTCAAGGTCCGCCAGATCGCTTTCACCGGGCATTCCTACGAGTACCTGGAGCACGGCGGCGCGCAGCACAGCGCGCAGGTACTGGGCTTTGATCCGTTCACCGTCGTCAAGACGCTGGTGATGCAGGACCAGGACGCCAGGCCGCTGCTGGTGCTGATGCACGGCAACCGCAAGGTCTCGACGAAAAACCTGGCGCGCCAGATCGGTGCCAAGTCGGTCGAGCCCTGCAAGCCCGAGGTCGCCAACCGCCACAGCGGCTACCTGGTCGGCGGCACCTCGCCGTTTGGCACGCGCAAAACCATGCCGGTGTACATCGAGGAACGCATCCTGGACTTGTCCGAAATCGCCATCAATGGCGGGCGGCGTGGCTACCTGGTGCGCCTTGACCCGCAGGTGTGCGTCATGCTGCTCGGCGCCAAACCGGTGCAGTGCGCATTGGTCGAATGAATAACAACAAGGAGACCGGAATTTGAACTACGCCTACTTTCTCGGCGCCACGCTGCTGGCCTATCTGCTCGGCTCGCTGTCGTTTGCGGTCATCGTCAGCCGCTTGTCCGGCCTGAGTGACCCGCGCAGCTACGGCAGCAAGAATCCTGGCGCGACCAACGTGCTGCGTTCGGGCAACAAGTCAGCGGCCATCGCCACGCTGCTGCTCGACGGTTTGAAAGGCTGGCTGCCGGTGGTGCTGGTGCGCTGGTTCGGCCGCGACTACGGCCTGGGCGACGGTGCCGTGGCGGCGGTGGCGCTGGCGGCTTTCGTCGGCCATTTGTACCCTGTGTTCTTCCAGTTCAAGGGTGGCAAGGGCGTGGCCACGGCGGCCGGCGTGCTGCTGGGCATCAATGGGGTGCTGGGCCTGGCCACGCTGGCAACCTTCGGCATCGTGGTGTTTTTCTCGCGCTATGTGTCGCTGGCATCGATGGCCGCCGCCGTGTTCGCGCCCTTTTTCTACCTGCTGGGCGACCGCGCCGCCTGGAATGTTGACAACACCATCGTGCTGGCGCTGGTGGCGATTGCCGCGCTGCTGGTCTACCGCCACCGCGAGAACATCGGCAAGCTGCTCAAAGGGACCGAGTCCAAACTCGGCGCTTCGAAGCAGGGCGGAAAAAAACCGCGTCAGTAACGCTTGTCCAGCGTCATCAAATTGTTGTCGCGCTTCATCTGAAAGCGCGACAAAAAACTGTTGCCCAGCAGCACGAAGGGCATGGGCTGCGGCGTCACCACGGCATCAACCGCGTACACCTCGACATCGCCAACACGCACGGAGTCGAGCTTGAGGCGAAAGCCCTGGATAGTTCCGTTGGCGGTGCTGATCTGCACGGCTTGCCCATTTTTGTAGTGGATGCCGGCCCGTTCGGCATCGTGCATGCTCATGGCGATGCCGGTCGCGCCGGTATCGACCATGAACTGCACGGCGCGGCCATTGATCTGGCCGGGCGTCATGAAGTGGCCGCCGCTGCTTTCGGTCAGCACGATGCGGCTGGCGCGCCCGCTAGCGCCGCCCATGCTCACAGGCGCTTCGCCGACGCGCAGTGTCTGGCGCTTGCCCGACTGCTCAATGACCGCCTGGTCGCCCGAAGTGGAAATCACCTTGACGCCTTGATGCGTCTCGCCGGCGGCAACGGTTTTTGGCGCCGATCCATTGACCACCAGCAGCGCCTTGCTGCCCAGCATGCCGGCCAGCGCGACACTTTCAGCCTGAGCGCCAGCCGGAAGCCACGCCAGCATCACCAGCAACAGGGTTGTGAAAAGGCTAAAGAAGTTCACTGCAAGCAATTCAATAGGGGAGAAACGTGGGGGCAGTTCCAACCAGCCGGGGCCGCGGAACCGGCTTCGCCGGGCCGCAGGCGCAGCGGCCCCCTCGGGGGGCAGCGCAGTACGCGAAGCGACAAGCGTGGGGGCTCAATCCCTGAAGTTGTCAAAACTCAGCGGCAAATCCTTGATCTCGGCGCGAATCAAGGCCATGGCCGCCTGCAGGTCGTCGCGCTTGGCGCCGGTCAAGCGAACCTTGCCTTCCTGAATCGCGGCCTGCACCTTCATCTTGTTGCCCTTGATGAGCTGCTGGATTTTCTTGGCCTCTTCGGTCTCGATGCCGTCGCGCACCTTGGTGACCTGCTTGACCTTGTCGCCGCCGATTTTCTCGACCTTGCCGATGTCCAGGAAGCGCACATCGACGCCCGACTTGGTCAGCTTGTTGCGCAAAATGTCGTGGATCTGCTCGATCTGGAAATCGCCGTCGCCGATCAGGATGATCTCCTTGTCTTTTTCCTTCAGCTCGACCGAGGCCGCCGTGCCCTTGAAGTCAAACCGGGTGCCGATTTCCTTGGCGGTGTTTTCCACCGCGTTTTTGACCTTGACCAGGTCGGTTTCCAGAACAGTGTCGAATGAAGGCATGGTGGTGGTTTCCTGAAAAAAGGTGCGCCGCAGGGGTGCGACAATCCCGGGAATGTTAGTCGAGAAAAACGTCCCCCTCCAGTCTTCCAACACCTTCGGCATCAATGCCAAGGCGCTTTCCCTGGCGCGCATCCGCAGCGAAGCCGATATTGCCGCGCTGCTGCAAGACCCGGCTTTGCAGGCTCAACCTAAATTCGTCCTGGGCGGCGGCAGCAACATCGTGCTGACCGGCGACGTCAAGCCGCTGGTGCTCAAGGTCGAGATCATGGGCAAGCGCCTGGTGGGCGAAACCGCCAAGGCCTGGATCGTCGAGGCCGGCGCCGGCGAAAACTGGCACGAACTGGTCGCCTGGACGCTGGAGAACGGCTTTCCCGGCCTGGAAAACCTGGCGCTGATTCCCGGCATGGTCGGCGCCTCGCCGGTGCAGAACATCGGCGCCTACGGTGTTGAATTGCAGGACCGCTTCGACTCGCTCGACGCCGTGGACCTGACGACCGGCCAGTCCTTCACGCTCAATGCCGCACAATGCGCCTTCGGCTACCGCGACTCGGTGTTCAAGCATGCCAGCACGCCTGGCGAAGCCTCGGGCGCGCAAGCCTTGGGCCTGAAGGACAGGGCGCTGATTACCCGGGTGCGCTTCTTTCTGCCCAAGGCCTGGAAACCGGTGCTGGGGTATGCGGATATAGAGAAAAAGAGGCTTTCCCGCAATGTGGATGTGCCAAGTGCGCTACAGATTTATGAGTGGATCTGCGAGATTCGCCGCGCCAAGCTGCCCGACCCGAAGGTCATCGGCAATGCTGGCAGCTTCTTCAAGAACCCGACCGTCTCGCCCGAGCAGTGCGAGGACATCATCCAGCGCGACCCGAAAATCGTTCATTACCAGCTGGCCGACGGCTCGGTCAAGCTCGCCGCCGGCTGGCTGATCGATGCCTGCGGCTGGAAGGGCAAGTCGATTGGCAATGCCGGCGTGTACGACAAGCAGGCGCTGGTGCTGGTGAACCGGGGCGGCGCCGCCAACCCGGTGACCGGCGGCGAGGTGATGACGCTGGCCAAGGCGATTCAGACGAGTGTCTATGAGCGCTTTGGCTTGCGGCTGGAGCCGGAGCCGGTAGTGGTTTGAAAACATAGATACGTTCTTACGCCGCCCAATCGGGCAAAAAAAGGCCCGGAAGATCCGGGCCTGCACAGTTCCTGGGGCTGAAACGCAAAAATTGTGATTGTGGTCGGCTCCCAGTTGCTCAGTTCACCGGGCAAGCCGGGTAGTTGGCCTGGAAAGCGGCGCGGACGGCGGGGGGTGTGTAGTCGTCTGCGCTTGGTGTGTTTTTGGTGAAGGTGCAGCCATAGATGGGGGATGCCAGCGCGGCGGCGGTTTTCACGTCGTCGCCAGCAGGTTTGGGGCCACCCGCTTCCCACTTGACCATGTCGTCAAACGCGGTGCTGGCTTCAGCCGCAGTGAAGGCGCAGTGGCCCACATCGCGGATAGCGCGCTGCACCAGGAAGCGGTCTGTGCCCTTGGCCTTGGTGCGGTCAAAGTAGACCTGCTCCATCTTGAACGGCACAAACAAATCGCCCAGCGTGTGGATGGACACCACCGGGATGCTGATGTTGCCGGGGGAGGTGGGTATCCAGCGCAGGCCATCACGGCGCAGCCGGTTGGCGTCGGCGGTAGGCCGAATCTTGAAGGCACTGGCGTTGAAAGACGTGTCCAGCGCCGTGTTCGTGGTGGCCGTGGCGTCCACCTTGTAGAAGAGCTGGGTGGTGTCCAGCACGTTCTCCTTCAGGATGCCCCTGATGGTGCCATCACCGCCCAGCGAGGCGAAGATGTTGCCCTGGTTGCCCGCGTTGGCCCAGCCTTCTTTGTAGAAGGGCCGGTCGCCACCGCTCAGGTTCATGACCGCATTTTTCAGCTTGTCTCCCTGCGCGTTGGTTTGGGTCGGGAAGGTGCTCCACAGTGCCGACTGGATGGCTGGTGTCAATGCATCGAAGTCGGTGGTTGGGAAACTGGTAATCGGGAACCCTGCCAGTTGCTGCGCCGCCACCTGGTAGCCGCCAAAGTAGTTGAACAGCTCGGTGTCGCCCAGCACGCCGCACATCGGCACGGCGCCGGCGTATTTGACCTTGTTGATGGCGTTGACCTGGGCTTCTGCCTCAATCGCGGCTGCCGTGATGTGTCCGCCCATGGAAATACCGGTGATAAAAATCTTTGACGGTGTGGCTAGCGTGCGCCCTTTGGCGGCCGCGATCTGCACAAAGTTCAGTGCCAGCGCGTTGGTGTCTTCCACACCCACCCGGACGTCGTAGTAGTTTTTCGAATAGCTCGATGCGGCCCAGGCGTAGCCGTTGTCGAGCAGGTAGCGCCGCATGATGGGGGTGTCGACCGTCAGGTTGGGGCCGGTGCCGCGGTAGCCGTGCGCCCACATGACGAGTTTGCCGTTCCAGCCTGTTTTGGGCACTTCCACGCGGTAGGCGGCCCCGCCCAGCACACCGGTCCAGCGGTCGGTGTCAACCGTGCTGCCGCCCAGCGCGGCAAACGTCGACTCTGCCACGGGTGTGAAAACGCGCGCGTCCTGGAGCCTGGTTTCTTCTGGCACGGCGACAGCCGTGGGCCCGCTGTCGCCGCCTCCGCAGGCTGCCAGCGAAGCCAGGCCAATGGCCGCCAGGGCAGGTCGAAAAATCCCGAAATGCTGTTTCATTGATGTCTCCGGTTGTAGCCACGATCGCGGCATTTTTTTTTCTGCCGGAAGAGTACATCTGCGCTTGCTAGCGTTCCTGTCGCGCAAATTACATGCACCACACCGGACAAACCCTCGGTGACCGTGGATTGCGAAAATTCGGAGAAATGAAAAAGCCTTTTCAAGGACAACGCTGTCGCCGCCCTCCAGGCGTGGCTACGTTGCCTAGCTGCCCGTCAGGTTCAGCAAATCCCCACCCGTTCCCAGCGACAGCACGCCGCTCTTGGCATAAATGCCCAGCTTGGCGCGGGTGTCCACGATGTCCAGGTTGCGCATCGTCAGCTGGCCGATGCGGTCCAGCGGCGTGAACGCGCCTTCGACCTTTTCCATGCTCAGACGCTCGGGCTGGTAGGTCAGGTTGGCCGACTCGGTGTTCAGGATCGAGTAATCGTTGCCCCGGCGAAGCTCGATGGTGACTTCGCCGGTGATGGCGCTGGCCACCCAGCGCTGGGCGGTTTCGCGCAGCATGATGGCTTGCGAGTCGAACCAGCGGCCCTGGTACAAGAGGCGCCCCAGGCGGCGGCCGCTGTCGCGGTACTGCTCGATCGTGTCCTCGTTGTGGATGCCGGTCACCAGCCGCTCGTAGGCGATGAACAGCAGAGCCAGGCCGGGCGCCTCGTAGATGCCCCGGCTCTTGGCCTCGATGATGCGGTTTTCGATCTGGTCGCTCATGCCCAGGCCGTGGCGCCCGCCGATGCGGTTGGCTTCCAAAATCAGTTCGACCAGGTCGGCATATTCGACGCCGTTGATGGCAACCGGACGGCCTTCCTCGAAGCGCACGCTGACTTCCTCGCGCTTGACTTCGACTTCGTCCTTCCAGAACGCCACGCCCATGATGGGGTTGACGATCTTCATGCCGCTGGAGAGGTGCTCCAGGTCCTTGGCCTCGTGCGTCGCGCCCAGCATGTTGGAATCGGTCGAATAGGCTTTTTCGGCCGACATCTTGTAGCCAAAGCCCGCTTCGGTCATGAACGCCGACATTTCGGCGCGGCCGCCCAGCTCGTCGATGAACAACTGGTCCAGCCACGGCTTGTAGATCTTGAGCGACGGATTGGTCAGCAGGCCGTAGCGGTAGAAGCGCTCGATGTCGTTGCCCTTGTAGGTCGAGCCGTCGCCCCAGATGTTGACATCGTCTTCCTTCATCGCCGCCACCAGCATGGTGCCGGTCACCGCGCGGCCCAGCGGCGTGGTGTTGAAGTAGGTTACGCCGGCGGTCGTGATGTGAAAGGCGCCGGCCTGCAGCGCGGCCAGGCCTTCGGCGGCCAGCTGGCTGCGGCAGTCGATCAGCCGGGCCTGCTCGGCGCCGTACTGCATCGCCTTGCGCGGGATGTCTTCATAGTCGGGCTCGTCGGGCTGGCCCAGGTTGGCGGTGTAGGCATAGGGAATCGCGCCCTTGAGCTTCATCCAGTGCAGCGCGGCGCTGGTATCTAAGCCGCCGGAAAAGGCGATGCCGACTTTCTGGCCGATGGGGAGGTTTTGGAGAATGGTGGCCATGGGGTGTTCCTGGTTGCTGCGTGGTGTCTAGGTTCAGGCGTAGTGGCAGATGTAGTGGTAGGCCTGCTCGACGCGGATGTCGAACTTGGAGTTGCCGGGCACGCTGAAGGATTCGCCCATGGAGGATTTCACCCACTCGTCGCTGCCGGCCAGCTTGTATTCGCAGGCGCCGCCCACGCATTCCATGGTTTCGGGCGCGGCCGTGCCAAAAGTGAGGGTGGACGGCAGAACCACGCCGACCGATTTCTGGGTGCCGTCGGCCAGCGTGAAGCCGTGGCTCACGCATTTGCCGTCGAAGTACACATTGGCTTGGGTGGTGATGTTGACGTTGTCGATTTTTTCGGTGGTCATGAGGGTTTTGTACGGGTGTAAACGCTGCGCAGGGCAGGCGGGCGGATCAGGCCCGGATTTTAGGTCAGCCTGCACCCTGGCCGGGCGCCGCATGAATCCAATGCGCTGTTCGCGGCGTATGAATAGTGTGGACAATGACGTTCATGAAACCAGAAAGCCCGGATAGCCAATTGATTGCACTCCTTGACCGTGTGGCGCTGGCCGACGAATCGGCGCTCAAAACGCTCTACGAACTGACCTCTTCCAAGCTCTACGGCGTGGCGGTGCGCGTGGTGACCAACCGCGAGTGGGCCGAGGATGTGCTGCAGGAGGCGTATTTGAATATCTGGAAGGTGGCCGGGACGTACCAGTCCACGCTGTCGCCGCCCATGGCCTGGATGGGGCTGCTGGTGCGCAGCCGGGGCCTGGACTTTTTGCGCCGCCGGGCGTCCGACCGGGCCGACCGGATGCAGGAACTCGACGAGGTGATCTCGGACACGGTGGCTGGCGACTCGCCCAACCCGATGGACACCACGCAAGCCAGCGAGCAGGCCTGGGCGCTGCACCAGTGCCTGAGCCAGCTGGAGAACAAGCAGCGCGAAGTGGTCAGCCTGGCTTACTTGCGCGACCTGAGCCATAGCGAACTGGCCGAGCAGCTCCGGCTGCCGCTGGGAACGGTGAAAACCTGGATTCGCCGGGGGCTGGAGCAGCTGCGCGGCTGCATGGCGAGGTTCGCATGAATGTGGCCCCCACGCTTGTCGCTTCGCGCACTGCGCTGCCCCCCGAGGGGGTCGCCCCGCCTGCGGCCCGGCAAAGCCGGTTCCGCGGCCGGAACTGGCATGAACGGGGAATGGTTGGCACCGTTCGTCTTGCCGCTTTGCTTGCTGCGTCGTTTGAAACCTCATTATGAATATTTATAAAAACCCTGCGCTGATGGACCAGCTGGCCGCCAGCTATGCGCTGGGCACCTTGCGCGGCGGTGCGCGGCGCCGCTTTGAAGCCTTGGCCCGGGACAACGCGACCTTGCGTGCGGCCGCGCTGATCTGGCAAGGCCGGCTGGCGTCGGTGGCCGAGTTGCAGCCCGAAGTGGCACCCAGCCCGGCGGTCTGGAAGCGGATTGAAAACCTCGTCCATGCGGAAAAGCAGGCGCAGGCGATGCAGTCCGCGCGCAGCCAGGCGGCGCCAGCGCCTGCCAGCGGCGGCTGGTGGGCCAGCCTGGGCCTGTGGCGCGGCGCCACCGCAGCCGGCGCGCTCGCCACCGTGCTGGCCGTAGTGGTCAGCTTGAATTACACGAATCAGCTGAACGGCCAGGTGCAGGAACTCAGCGCCCGGCTTTCAGCCACCCCTGCCATCGAGTATGTCGCCGTGCTGGCCGATGACAAGGCCAATGCCTCGATCCTGGTGACCTTCGACCCGAACACGCAAAAGCTGATGCTCAAGCGCGTGGGCGATTTCCGCGAGCAGCCCGACAAGTCGCTCGAACTGTGGGCGCTGCCGCCGGGCGCGCCGGCCAAGTCGCTGGGCGTGATGAGCGGTGACGCGGTGGTGCAGCTGACCGCCGCCGGCAGCGACATCCGCCAGTCGCCCGCGCTGGCGATCACCCTGGAGCCCAAGGGCGGCGTGCCGCCCGGAACGGCGGCCACTGGTCCGATCCTGTTCAAAGGTGCGTTGATCCGGACGCCTGAATAACCGCAGCCCGGCCGCCGCGCAGTGCCGTGTCGGTACAGAAAAAAGGGACGTTGAAAAACGTCCCTTTTTTTATTTCAACGAAAACTCAGCGCCAGTGGCCGCGATGCCCGCCGCCAAAACCCCGGCTGTAGCCGAAGTTGAGCGACAGGCCGATGGGCGGGTAATACGGGGCGTAGTAGGGGCTTGGAGCGTAGGCCGGGTAGTAAACCGGCGCCGCCACCGGCTGCACGTAAACCGGCTGCGGCTGAACCTGTGCCGGCGGGTAGTAGCTTTGCGGCTGGGGCACAAACGCTTGCGGCGCGGGTTCGATGGCACCGACCGGCGTCACCCGCAGGCGCACATGCAGGCCCGGATCGCTGGGCATTTGCGCGCTGTACTGGGCGCCCTGGTATTCATACACCACGTTGAAGTGGCTGGCGCGGTTTTCGTAAAACGTCTGCGTGCTGCACTGCTGGACGTTTTGCAGCTGGTTGCGGGGGCCTTCGATGCGGTCGCCCACCATGGCACCGCCGACCAGGCCGATCATGGTCGCCACAGCCCGGCCGCCGCCGTTGCCAATGGCATTGCCGGCCGCGCCGCCGGCGATGGCGCCCATCAGCGCACCCGCGCCCGAAGGCGGCGCCTGCGTCATCACGGCTTCCTGGCTGCACACCTGGCGCGGCACGGCGACCTGCTGCACCACCGGCGTGCTGGAGATGACCCGGGCCAGGATGTCCATGGCCGATGCCGGCACTGACGCCATGGCCGCCGCTGCGGCGACAGCCGAAGCCACGATGGTTTTAACGAATGTGTGTGTCATGTCCGAACCCCTTTTCTCAGCTGCCGATTTTAGTGAATCAGACCGGTTTGGAGAGACAAAGTTCGGTCGGCGCTCTGTAAAGCTGGTGATCGGCAAGGGCGGGAGTTCTGGCTCAAATCCGCCCGGCCCAGCCGGCGGCATCGAAGCCGACCGTGATGTCCCCGCACCAGTCCACGACCGGGCGCTTGATGACGCTCGCGTTGGCCAGCATCAGCGCGCAGGCGCTGGCAGCGTCCACCACGGCGGCTCGATCGCCAGCTTCCAGCTTGCGCCAGGTCGTGCCCTTGCGGTTCAGCAGCGCTTCCCAGCCGGCCGCCTGCATCCACGACGCCAGCAGTTCAGGCGAAACGCCTTGCTTTTTGAAGTCATGAAAGGTGTAGGCCTGCCCGTGTTCCGTGAGCCAGGCCCGGGCTTTCCTGACGGTGTCGCAATTGGGAATGCCGTAGAGTTTGATCATGTCTTGATTCTTGGAAATATTTATAGGAAAAAATAGCTTTTACGCAATAGGCACGGGCGTAGTCAGCTATTGATTTTGTAGCATCAAGCCGCCATTTCGAGTGCTGGAACAAGGCTTGGCTCCTTCGGCCGCTTGCACCATTGTTGCCGAGCCTGCGCTGTACCCGCCCATGGCGCCGTTTTGCCCGCTTGAACGCCATGAGCGCTGGTGTTCAGGGTTTTCCGCCTTGCGCGACAATGCACGACTCTATGGAACATCTCACCACTTTGGACGACTGGCTGGCGCATTGCGAGCGCCTGCACCCGAAAAGCATCGACATGGGACTGGACCGCGTCCGGGCCGTCGCCGAACGCATGGGCCTGAAGTTTGCGTGCCCGGTCATCACCGTGGCCGGCACCAACGGCAAGGGCTCGACCTGCGCCATGCTTGAAGCGATTTTGATGGAATCGGGCTACCGGACCGGCGTTTACACCTCGCCGCACCTGGTGCATTTCGAGGAGCGCTGCCGGGTGCGCGGCGACATCGTCAGTGCTACGGATCTGGTAGCAAACTTTGCCCGCGTGGAAAGCGCAAGGTGCCAAAACGGTGATGAAATATCGCTGACCTACTTTGAATTCTCGACGCTGGCGATCCTGCAGCTGCTGGCCGATGCAAAGCTCGACGTCGTGATTCTGGAAGTCGGCCTGGGCGGCCGGCTCGACGCGGTCAACATCCTTGACGCTGACTGCGCCGTCATCACCAGCATCGACCTGGACCACATGGAGTTGCTCGGGCAGACCCGGGAAGCCATCGGCTTCGAGAAAGCCGGCATCATGCGCGCCGGCCGGCCGGTCGTCGTCAGCGATCCGGTGCCGCCGCAAAGCGTGCTGGACCACGCCAGCGTCCTGGGTGCCGACCTGTGGCGCTTTGGCATTGACTTCAATTTTTCCGGCGACAAGCTGCAGTGGAGCTGGGCCGGGCGCGGCCGCCGTTATGCGGGCATGGCGTATCCGGCATTGCGCGGCGCCAACCAGCTGGTCAATGCCTCGGGCGTGCTGGCGGCGCTGACGGCGCTGCGCGACCGGCTGCCGGTCACCGCACAGTCGGTGCGCAACGGCCTGTCGCTGGTCGAGCTGCCCGGGCGCTTCCAGATCATTCCCGGCCAGCCGACGCTGGTGCTCGACGTGGCGCACAACCCGCATTCGGTCGCCGCGCTGACTGAAAACCTCGACGCCATGGGTTTTTATCCGTGTACGCATGCGGTGTTTGGCGCCATGGCCGACAAGGACGTCGGCCCCATGCTGGCGCGCATCGGCCCGCTGATCGACAAGTGGTATTTCACCGACCTGCCCACGCCCCGGGCGGCCACTGGCGAAGCGCTGCGCGACGCCTGGCAGGCCGGCAACACCCGGCTTGACGCCACGGCCAGCGCTTACAAAAGCCCCGAGTCAGCACTGCAAGCGGTTGTCAAGGCGGCAAACCCCACTGATAGAATCGTTGTTTTTGGCTCGTTCTACACCGTGGGCGGAATCCTCAAGAACGGCGTGCCGCGACTTTTTGCGCCGCACCTTTCGGCCTGAGGCCGAATTAACCGGACAATCGCCTGCGCCAGAACGGCAAGCGGTCTGCAACCCCCATTTGGCCTTTAACGGATTCCAACCACACCATGCCGTTTTTCAAGTTCCGCCGGGGCGACGCCAGTCCAACCCCTCCTGCCGGTTCAGCCACCCAGGCGCAAAGCGTGGAAGTGCTGCGCAAGCGCGCCAAGCACCGCCTGATCGGCGCTTCGGTGCTGGTGTTGCTCGGCGTCGTCGGCTTTCCTATCCTGTTTGAAACCCAGCCACGCCCCGTGGCCGTCGATATTCCGATTGAAATTCCCGGGAAAAATGCCGTCAGGCCGCTGGTGCTTCCCGCGCCTGCGCCTGCGGTGGCCACTGCGCCAGCGCCGGCCAAAACGCCGGCTCCTGCAGCGCAGACGGTGACTGCGGCCGCCAGCTTGTCGCCCACCGAAGAGATTTATCCATCAAAACCAGCGCCACCGCTTGCCGAGCCTGCTTCTCCAGCTATTAAAAAAGAAGTAAAGCCAGAACCCCGGCAGGAGGCAAAGGTCGAAGTCAAGCCAGAGGTCAAGCCACGCCCCGAACCCAAGCCCGAGGCTAAAACTGAACCCCGGCCCGTCGAAAAAGTCGAAGCCCGGCCGGTTGTCAAGCCCGAGCCCAAACCAGTTCCCGCCAAGCCGGCCCCTTCAAGCGACGACGGCGCACGGGCGATTGCGCTGCTCAACGCCACGCCTGCACCCAAGGTGGCGGCGCCGGCCAAACCTGCGGCCACCGAAGAAACCAAGGCCGCTGCTGCTGAAACCAAAGGCCGCATGGTGGTGCAGGTCGGGGCTTTTGCCGATGCCGCCAAGGCCGAGGAAACACGCCGCAAGCTGGAAAAAGCCGGCCTGACCACTTACACCCAGGTGGCTGACACAAAGGACGGCAAGCGCGTCCGGGTTCGCGTCGGGCCCTTTGCCAACAAGGCGGAGGCTGAAAGGGCGGTGAACAAGATCAGGTCGCTTGATTTGCCGGTTGCCATCCTGAGTTTCTAAGCTTGCTGGCTGCGTTGTGATGCCGCTTGACTGGATTTTGGCGGGGGTCTTGTTTTTTTCCCTGCTGCTGGGCGCCTGGCGCGGGCTGGTCTACGAAGTGTTGTCGGTGCTGGGCTGGGCGGCTTCGTTTTATGCGGCGCAATGGTTCGCGCCGCAGGTGGCGCTGCTGCTTCCCTGGCAGTCCGCCACCGAGCCGGTGCGTTATGCGGCGGCTTTCGTGCTGGTTTTCATTGCCGCGCTGTTCGCGGCCGGCTTGCTGGCCGCCTTGCTGAAACGGCTGGTGGACGCCATCGGCTTGCGGCCTGTGGACCGCACGCTGGGCGCGGCGTTTGGCGTGCTGCGCGGCCTGATCCTGCTGCTGGCCGCCACGGTGGTCGTGGACATGACGGCGCTCAAGTCGAGCGACTGGTGGCAGGAGTCCATCGGGGCGCAAACGCTGACGTCTGCGCTTGCCAGCCTGAAGCCGATGCTGCCAGAGCCCTTTGCAAGGTATCTGGGTTGATTGTTTTTGTTGTTTTGTCTTTACGTTGAGAAATCAACACACCATGAGTAACACACCATGTGCGGAATAGTTGGAATCGTCAGCAAGGCCCCGGTCAACCAGCTGATTTACGACGGGCTGCTGCTGCTGCAGCACCGTGGCCAGGATGCCGCCGGCATCGTCACCCAGCAGGGGCGCAAGTTCTACATGCACAAGGCCAAGGGCATGGTGCGCGACGTGTTCCGCACGCGCAACATGCGTGCGCTGCCGGGCAATGTAGGACTCGGCCAGGTGCGCTACCCGACGGCGGGCAATGCCTTCAGCGAGGACGAAGCGCAGCCCTTCTATGTCAATGCGCCGTTTGGCCTGGTGCTGTCACACAACGGCAACCTGACCAATGCGGCCGAACTCAAGGCCGAGCTGTTCAACACCGACCACCGCCACATCAACACTGACAGCGACTCCGAAGTGCTGCTCAACGTGCTGGCGCACGAGCTGGAAAAAACCACGCGCGGCCTGCCGCTGACGCCTGCCGACGTGTTTGCCGCCGTGCGCGGCGTCCACAAGCGCGTCAAGGGCTCGTATGCCGTGGTGGCCTTGATCGCCGGCCATGGCTTGCTGGCGTTTCGCGACCCGTTCGGCATTCGTCCGCTGTGCATCGGCCATGGCCAGAACGAAGGCGGCGCGAGCGTGATGGTCGCCAGCGAGTCGGTGGCGCTCGAAGGCACGGGCTTTCAGTTCGAGCGCGACATCGCGCCCGGCGAAGCCGTGTATGTGGACCTGGACGGCAAGGTGCATGCCCAGCAGTGCGCCGCCAACCCGCAGCTCATGCCCTGCATTTTTGAGTTTGTCTATCTGGCGCGTCCTGATTCGGTCATGGACGGCATTTCGGTCTACCAGGCGCGCCTGAACCTGGGCGAAACGCTGGCCAAGCGCGTAGTTTCCACCGTGCCGCCCAGCGAGATCGACGTGATCATCCCAATTCCCGAATCGAGCCGCCCCAGCGCTACCCAACTGGCGCACCTGCTGGGCATTCCCTACCGCGAAGGCTTTGTGAAAAACCGCTATGTCGGCCGCACCTTCATCATGCCGGGGCAGGGCGTGCGCAAGAAGTCGGTGCGCCAGAAGCTCAACGTGATCGCCAGCGAGTTCAAGGGCCGCAACGTGCTGCTGGTCGATGATTCCATCGTGCGCGGCACCACCTCCCGGGAAATCGTGCAGATGGCGCGCGATGCCGGCGCGCGCAAGGTCTACCTGGCCAGCGCCGCGCCGCCGGTACGCTTTCCGAACGTGTATGGCATCGACATGCCGACGCCGGACGAGCTGGTCGCGCATGACCGCAGCATTGAGGAAATCCGCAAGGTGATCGGTTGCGATGCGCTGATCTACCAGGATGTCGAGGGCATGAAGCGCGCCATCCGTTCGCTGAACCCCGAACTCGATGGCTTTGACGCGTCCTGCTTCGACGGCGTGTATGTCACCGGCGACGTGACGCTTGACACCATTGCCGCGATGAATTCGTCGCGCGGCGACACCGCCGAGAAAATCGGCGAAGACAGCGATGTCGATGTCTCGCGCCTGGCGCTGCCCAATCCGCAGGAGGCTTGACACATGACCCGACAGGCATTGCCCGCAAACCTGCACCCCGACACGCTGGCCGTGCGCGCCGGCATTGAACGCAGCCAGTTTGGCGAGAACTCCGAGGCGCTGTACCTGACCAGCGGTTTTGTGCAGCCCGATGCCGAAACCTCGGCGCGCCGCTTTGCCGGCACCGAGGAAGGTTTCACCTACGCCCGAACGTCGAACCCGACGGTGGCCGCCTTCGAGCAGCGTCTGGCCGCACTCGAAGGCACTGAAGCCGCCATTGCAGCGTCCAGCGGCATGGGCGCCATCCTGATGATGGGCATGGGCCTGCTTCGGGCCGGCGACCATGTGGTGTGTTCACAGTCGGTGTTCGGCTCGACGCTGAACCTGTTCGGCAAGGAGTTCGCCAAGTTCGGCGTCGAAACCAGCTTTGTCTCGCAAACCGACATCGGGCAGTGGCAGGCGGCCATGCGGCCCACTACCCGCCTGCTGTTCGCCGAAACCCCGACCAATCCGCTGACCGAAGTCTGCGACATCCGGGCGCTGGCTGACGTGGCGCATGCGGGCGGCGCGCTGCTGGCCGTTGACAACTGTTTCTGCTCGCCCGCCCTGCAGCGCCCTAGCGCGCTGGGCGCCGACCTGATCATCCATTCAGGCACCAAATACCTCGACGGGCAGGGCCGCGTCATGGCGGGCGCGATTTGCGGGCCGTCGAAGCTGATCGTCGATGTGTTCGGCCCCATCGTTCGCACCGCCGGCATGGTGCTGGCGCCGTTCAACGCCTGGGTCGTGCTCAAGGGCATGGAAACGCTGCGCATCCGCATGCAGGCGCAAAGCGCCACGGCGCTGAGCCTGGCGCAGTGGCTGGAGGCGCATCCGGCCGTCAGCCGTGTGTATTACCCCGGCCTGCCGTCGCACCCGCAGCATGCGCTGGCGATGCGCCAGCAGGGCGGCCTGGGTGGCGCCGTGGTGTCCTTCGACGTGCGCGGCGGCGACCCGGAAACGGCGCGCGCCAACGCCTTTCATGTCATCAACAGCACGCAGGTGGTCAGCATTGCGACCAACCTGGGCGACACCAAGTCCATCATCACGCATCCCGGAACCACTTCCCACGGCCGGCTCACCGAGGCCCAGCGCCAGGCAGCGGGCATCAGCCAGGGCCTGATCCGCTTCGCGGCCGGCCTGGAATACATCGACGATTTGAAAGCCGACCTCGCACGCGGTCTGGACAGCCTGACATGACACAAAAAACAAGAACCCGATTCGCGCCGTCTCCCACCGGCTTCATCCACCTGGGCAACATCCGCTCGGCGCTGTACCCATGGGCCTTTGCGCGCGCCACTGGCGGCGATTTCATCCTGCGCATCGAGGACACGGATGTGGAGCGCTCCAGCCAGGCGGCGGTCGATGTGATCATCGAAGGCATGCGCTGGCTGGGCCTGGACCATGACGAAGGCCCGTTCTTCCAGATGCAGCGCATGGACCGCTACAAGGCCGTGCTCGCCGACATGGTGGCCGCCGGCCATGTTTACCCCTGCTACATGAGCGTGGCCGAACTCGATGCGTTGCGCGAGGCGCAAATGGCCGCCAAGGAAAAGCCGCGCTACGACGGCACCTGGCGGCCCGAGCCCGGCAAGGCGCTGCCTGCGATTCCCGAAGGCATCAAGCCGGTGCTGCGCTTCAAAAATCCGCAGGGTGGCGCGGTGGTCTGGGACGACAAGGTCAAGGGTCGCATCGAGATCAGCAACGACGAACTTGACGACCTGGTCATTGCCCGGCCGGACGGCACGCCGACCTACAACTTCTGCGTCGTGGTCGATGACATGGACATGGCGATCACCCATGTGATTCGCGGCGACGACCATGTGAACAACACGCCGCGCCAGATCAACATCTTCCGCGCGCTGGGCCGCGAAGTGCCGGTCTATGCCCATCTGCCCACGGTGCTCAACGAGCAGGGCGAGAAGATGAGCAAGCGCAACGGCGCCAAGCCGGTCACGCAATACGCTGCCGAAGGGTATTTGCCGGACGCGATGGTGAACTACCTGGCGCGCCTGGGCTGGAGCCATGGCGACGACGAGATTTTCAGCCGCGAGCAGTTCTTGCAGTGGTTCAACCTCGATCACCTCGGCAAGAGCGCCGCGCAGTTCGACGAGACCAAGCTGCGCTGGGTCAATGCCCAGCACCTCAAGGCCATGGCCGACGACCAACTGGCGGCGCTGGTCCAGCCTTTCCTGGCGCAGCAGGGCGTGAACGATGTCGATCCCGCCTGGCTGGCACGCGGCTGCGCGCTGTTCAAGGACCGCTGCAGCACGCTGGTGGAACTGGCCGGCTGGCTCAAGCTGCTGGTCAACGGCGGCGAAGCCAGCCCGGCGGACATCAGCACCCATGTCACCGAGGCGGTTCGGCCTGCACTGGCCAGGCTGTCGCAGGCGCTGTCAAGCTGCGAATGGAGCCGGCCGGCGATTGCCGCTGCGATCAAGCAGGTGCTGCTCGAGTGCGGCCTCAAGATGCCACATCTGGCCATGCCCGTGCGCGTGCTGCTCCTGGGAACGCCGCAGACGCCTTCGCTCGATGCCGTGGTGGAACTCATGGCGCGAGAAAAAGTCATCGCCAAATTGAATTTAGTTTGAAAGTTTCTAAAAGCTTGAATTTTGTCGATATAATTTGAGGCTCGACAGGTTACTGAGAAATTGGTGACGTTAGCGGAATTGGGGGGTATAGCTCAGCTGGGAGAGCGCTTGCATGGCATGCAAGAGGTCATCGGTTCGATCCCGTTTACCTCCACCAACTGTCGGAAAAGTTTTTGAAGTTTTGTGGCAAGCCCTTAAAAGCTTGCGCCGGAAGTCACCAGGTTAAGACCCCATCGTCTAGAGGCCTAGGACACTACCCTTTCACGGTAGGTACCGGGGTTCGAATCCCCGTAGGGTCGCCAAATTTCTTCGCTGCAAGGCGAAGAAACCAAGCACAAGTTTGTCAAGCACTTGGCTCGCAAGAGCAAACGCTTTTCTACCAGGAGTGGTAGTTCAGTTGGTTAGAATACCGGCCTGTCACGCCGGGGGTCGCGGGTTCGAGTCCCGTCCGCTCCGCCAGATTGAAGCCCTTGCAATTCATTGAGTTACAAGGGCTTTCCTCTTAGATCGCTTTGCGGTTTAAAAAGTTTTTTGAAGTTTTGTTGCAAGCCGTTAAAAGCCTGCGCCGGAAGTCACCAGGTTAAGACCCCATCGTCTAGAGGCCTAGGACACTACCCTTTCACGGTAGGTACCGGGGTTCGAATCCCCGTAGGGTCGCCAAATTTCCTCACCGCAAGGTGAAGGGACAAAGCACAAGTCTGTCAGGCACTTGGCTCGCAAGAGCAAACGCCAGGCTACCAGGAGTGGTAGTTCAGTTGGTTAGAATACCGGCCTGTCACGCCGGGGGTCGCGGGTTCGAGTCCCGTCCGCTCCGCCAGATTGAAGCCCTTGCAATTCATTGAGTTACAAGGGCTTTCCTCTTAGATCGCTTTGCGGTTTAAAAAGTTTTTTGAAGTTTTGTTGCAAGCCGTTAAAAGCCTGCGCCGGAAGTCACCAGGTTAAGACCCCATCGTCTAGAGGCCTAGGACACTACCCTTTCACGGTAGGTACCGGGGTTCGAATCCCCGTAGGGTCGCCAAATTTCCTCACCGCAAGGTGAAGGGACAAAGCACAAGTCTGTCAGGCACTTGGCTCGCAAGAGCAAACGCCAGGCTACCAGGAGTGGTAGTTCAGTTGGTTAGAATACCGGCCTGTCACGCCGGGGGTCGCGGGTTCGAGTCCCGTCCGCTCCGCCAGTCATAAAAAGCCGTTGCAAACGATTGTCTGCAACGGCTTTTTCATGGGCTGATGCGCAGGGATCAAACCGGCTTTTTCTCCTTCGCCGGCCGCCCACGGGGACGCTTTACCGCGACTGACGCGGTTTTTGACATTGCCGGTGAAGGCTTCTTCACCCTGGTTTCAGTTGCCGCGACTTTTCGGGTTGCCGCTTTTTTCGCAACCGCTGTTTTTGCCGCCAAGGGCGCTTTTTGGGGCGCTGCGTTTGCTTTCGTGACTGGCTTGGGAACGTCAGCCATCTCAAGGCCGAACACATCGGCCAGCAGCGCGTCGTCGAGCACCTTTGCGGGCGCCACGCGCTTGCTGGAGGGCTGCAGGCCCGCCTGCGCCTGCTGGACCAGATCCTTGGCATCGACCCGGCGCAAGCTGAAAATAATGTCCGGCTGCTGGTCGAGCCGCGCGCCTATGCCGTAGAGCACGGCGGCGACATGCTTGCACATGCCGGCCCAGTCCGGGCAGCTGCACTCGAATGAAATTTCTTTCGGCGACGGGAAAAGCCCGCTGCCCGGTTTGCAGATGCGTTCCATCACGGCGTTGGACAGCTTGCCCTGCAGCAACTCGACCAGCGAAGCAATCGACCCCGAGCAATCGGCGCAGATGGTTTTCCATTGCTTTTCCGGCACTTGCGTCACGCTGGCGGTCACGGTGTACAGGCTGGAGCCCATCACCTGCGCCCGCACCTCGCCCGGCGTGATCTGCAAATCAATCACCGAACCGTTGCGCACATAGGTGCGGCCGCGCGGCAGCCGGCTGGCATAGTCGCTGTAGCGCTCCAGGTTGTCGCACCAGGCCTTGCCCCAGAAAGTCTTGGCGATGGCGCCGCGAAAAGGCGCGATGGACGTCAGGGTGGCGCCGGATTTCTTGGCCTTGGCGGCAGCCTCTTCGGCTTTTTCGCGCCGCTCTGCGGCGGATACATAAGGTGGCCATCCTCCAAAATAACCCATGGTGGAACTCCTTTTTATGGTCAATTTTCCTGCGCGGCATGAATGTCGAGCCTGACCAGATCAAGCAGTTCGCGGTCGCTCATCTCGGTCAGCAGCAGTTCGGCGCCGCCCTCCAGCACATCCTGGACCAGTTGCTGCTTCGATTCAATCAGCTGGTCGATGCGGTCTTCGACCGTTCCCCGGCAGATGAATTTGTGCACCAGCACGTTGCGCTGCTGGCCGATGCGAAAGGCGCGGTCGGTGGCCTGGTTTTCCACTGCCGGATTCCACCAGCGGTCAAAGTGGATCACATGCGAGGCCGCCGTCAGGTTCAGGCCGGCGCCGCCCGCCTTGAGCGACAGCACGAAAAACGGCGTCTGCTCATCCTCCTGGAAGCGCCTGACCAGCTCGCGGCGTTTGGCCACCGGCGTGCCGCCATGCAGCACCAGGCCTTCGCGGCCGAAGATGCTGCCCAGGAAAGCCGCCAGCGGCTCGGTGGTTTCGCGGAACTGGGTGAACACCAGCACCTTTTCCTGCTTGGCGGCGATCACCTCGACCAGTTCGCGCAGGCGGGCGAACTTGCCGCTGTCGGGCGCTTTCCAGGCGCCGTCGCCCAGCCATTGCGACGGGTGGTTGCAGATCTGCTTGAAGCGCATCAAAAAGGAGAGCACCACGCCCTTGCGGCCAATGCCTTCGGCGTCTTCCAGCGCATCGGCCAGCTCTTGCACTGCGCGCTGGTAGAGCGCCGCCTGGGTGGGGCTCAGGTGGCACCAGGCCTTGAGCTCGGTCTTGTCGGGCAGGTCGCTGATGACCCGCTTGTCGGTCTTCAGGCGGCGCAGGATGTAGGGCTGCACCAGCGCGCGCAGCGGGCCGAAATGCCCGGCCTTGGCCAGCCGCTTCGTGAACTTTCCAAACACCTTGTCCGAGCCCAGCAGGCCGGGGTGGGTGAAATCGAAGATCGACCACAAATCGGACAGGCGGTTTTCCACCGGCGTTCCGGTCAGCGCGATGCGCGACTGCGCGTGCAGCTTCTTGACCTGCCGGGTCTGCTTGGCGCCGGGGTTCTTGATGGCCTGCGCTTCGTCGATGACGGCCAGTCGCCAGTCAAAATCGGCCAGCACCGGCTGGCGCAGCAGCGAGCCGTAGCTGGTGATGACCAGATCGACGCCGGCCAGCCGCGCCGCATCGAGTGAGCGGAATTCGGCGGCTGGCATGGCCGACGGATGGGCGATCAGCAGGCGCAGTCCGGGCGCAAAGCGCTCGGCCTCGGCGGCCCAGTTCGCCAGCAGCGAAGCCGGCGCCACCAGCAGGCTGGACTGAGGGGCGACGGCCTGGCTTTCGCGCTTGAGCACCAGCAGCAGCGACAGCACCTGGATCGTCTTGCCCAGGCCCATGTCGTCGGCCAGGCAGGCGCCGAGACCGAGCCGGGTCAGCAGGTAGAGCCAGCGCACGCCGGCCTGCTGGTAGGGCCGCAGGGTGGCCTTGAGTTCCGGCCCCGGATCGATTTGCGCCAGGCCCTCGGGCTTGCGCAGCCCGGCCAGTGTCTCGGCCAGCCATGGGCCGGCGGCCAGTTCCGACCAGTCGGCGTCCAGCGGCTCGCCGCCTTCGTCGAGCGAAGCGCCGGCCAGCAGCCGCATGGCCTCGGCAAAGGGCAGGCCGTTTTCGGCGAATGCCTCAATCGCCTTGAAGCGCTCCAGCAGGCGGCCGATGGCTTTTTGATCCACCTCGACCCAGCGCCCTCGAATGAACTGCAGGCCATCGCCGCGCTGGAGCAGTGCCTCGATTTCGGCGTCGCTCAGGTCCTCGCCGTCCAGGCAGACCTGCATGCTGAAGTCCAGCAGCGCATCCTGGCCCAGCAGCGACGGCGGGCGCGTGCCGACACTGGCCTTGACCACCGGGCGCAGCGGCTTGCCCGTTTTCCAGACCTTCGGCGTTCGCACGATGATGCCGGCGGCCTCCAGTTGCGGCAGGTCGGACAGGAAGCGCAAGGCCTGCGGCGGGGTCCAGCGCAGCGGGTGGTAGATGTCGCCGGCGTCCACCATGCCCTGCAGCCAGCCGCAGTGTTCCGCCGCGCGCTGCACCGGCAGCAGCAGCGACAGCAGCTGCGCCCGGCTCCGGCCATCCGAAAATTCCGCCAGCGCTTGCGACAGCGGCTGGTGCTGCGCGGTGCCGTGGGCCGACAGGCGCGCGGTGTAGGTCGCCAGGAAGGCGAATGGCGCTTCCTCGTCCTTGCGGTTTTCCGCCAGGTTGAAATGCACGCGGCCGACCAGGTTCCAGGCCGGGTGGCGCGATTTGAGGAAGGCCTGCAGCGAAACCCCAGCCGCTGCCAGTTCCTGGTGCAGCGCGCCATCCATCTCGTTCCACAACGCGACCAGCCTTTCGGGGGTCACGTACTCGGCGCCGGTCATGGGCGGCAGGTCGGCGACCAGGGTTTCGAAATCTGCGGCATCGGGCGTGGCCAGCGCGATCTCGCCGTTCTCGGGCACGGTACACAGGGCGGTCGCATAGCGCGTTGCCACGGCGCGCCACCAGGCCCAGGCCGGCGGCAGGGCCTGGCCAATGTGCCTGGTTCCCAGCAGCAGCAGGCCATGTCCGCTGCCCAGCGCAAAAGCAGAGTGCAGTTCCTGGCTGACGTGCGGCGCCAGTGGCGGCGCATCGTCCTGCGGTGTGGCCAGCAGGTGGCCCCTGGGCGTCAATTGCGGCGCGAGGTGACCGGAGACGGTGGCAATTTCCATTTTTCAATCGATTCATTTGCGCCAGCCAAGGCGCGGCTGCCTGGCAGGGGAAAAGGGTTGTTTTGTCGGTTTGCGCGTCAGGCTTGATTCGATTTTTCGCGCAGGATGTCATGGCGCAGCGACTGCACCTCCTGGCGCAGCTGGCGGATTTCGCGCATCAGTTCGTGCTCCATCTGGCGCTCCTCGCCTTCCTCGACATCTTTCTCGACAAAAATCGCCGCCAGCGACGCCGTGGCCAGCGACAGCACAGCCAGGCCCAGCAGCACCACGATGACGGCAAACGCGCGCGACGCATGCGTGCTGGGCACCACGTCGCCATAACCCACCGTAGCCGCCGTGGTGAACGCCAGCCACAGGCCTTCGGCCATCGTGTGTACGCCCGGGTCCAGCATCCAGAAGCCAAAGCCGCCCAGCAGCAGGATCACACCGCACAAGACCAGCGAATAAATAACGCCCTGGCGGGCGATATGGACTTTTCTGGGGTATTTCTTGAACGACATGGGCGGCCTGGGTCTGGCGAATGGGAATACCGATTATTGACCGCGCCGGCTGGGCCGCACAATGGCGCCATGCGTCACCATCTTTCTGAAACCTCCGGCCCGCAGCGGCTGATATATGGACTGCTGGCCGGCCTGGCGAGCGCCGCGCTGCCGCTGCCGCTGGTCTGGCAGTTTCGCGGATTGCTGGGCTGGAGCGTCGGCGTGGCGGTGTACCTGGCGCTGGCCTGGTGGCTGTGCGAGCGCTTCGATGCCCAGCGAACCCGCGAGCGCGCGCAGGCGCAGGACGAACCCAGCGTGGTGCTGTTTTTTCTCATGCTGCTGGCCAGCATGGCTTGCGTGGCCGCCATCGTCGTCGTGATGCAGCAGGGCAAGGACTATTCGGGCACCGAACGCTCGATGCATATTGCCCTGTCGGTGGTGGCGCTGATCGCCTCCTGGCTGTTCATCCAGACCATCTTTGCGTTTCGCTATGCCCACCGCTATTACCAGGAAGCCCGGCGCAACGAGCCCGGCGGTCCGGGCCTGCAGTTTCCAGGCGGGCTGGACCCGGATTATTTCGATTTTTTGTACTACGCCCATGTGGTCGGCATGACCTCGCAGGTGTCCGATGTGCAGGTCACCTCGCGCGAGATGCGCCGGCTCACGCTGGTCCACAGCGTGCTGTCGTTCGGCTTCAACATGCTGGTGCTGGCGCTCAGCATCAACGTGGTGGCCGGCGCCCTGCAGTAGCGCCGGGCGGCGTTAGCGCTGGCGCCCGGGCTGGAGCAGGCCGGTGGCCAGCGCGGTTCCGCAGACGATGACCGCTGCGCAGCCGACCATCCACGGCGTGACCGACTCGCCCAGAAATAGCACGCCGTAGAGCACCGCGAACACCGGCACCACGAAGGTCACCGACAGCGCGCGCTGCGGGCCGGCGTTTTCAATCAGCCTGAAAAACACGATGTAGGCGATGCCGGTGCAGACCACACCGACGGCCAGCAGCGCCAGCCAGGCCGATGCGCCCGGCATGCGCGCCGGCCACAGCCACAGCGCGGGCAGGGCCAGGCCCAGCGTGGCGCCAAGCTGGCTGCCGGCGGCCGTGACCAGCGGCGGCAGGCCGGAAAGGTAGCGCTTGGTGTAGCTGGCCGAAATGCCATAGCAGATGCAGGCCAGCAGGCAGGCCAGCACCGCCCAGCCCGGCGCCATGCCCGAGGCGGTGGGCTTGAAGCTGGCCTGGTCCCAAGCCAGCAGCGCGACGCCGGCAAAGCCGATGGCCAGCCCCGCGATGCGCCAGGCGGTCAGCCGGTCCTTGAGCCAGAGCCAGGCGATCAGCGCGCCGAACATCGGCACCGTGGCGTTCAGGATCGACGCCAGCCCGGTGCTGATGGACAGCAGCGCAAAGGCAATGAAGGCAAACGGAATGCCCGAGTTGAGCAGGCCGACGAGGAAGGTGCGCCGCCAGTGCTTGCGCAGTTCCGGCAGCAGGCCGCGAAGCCACACCAGCGGCAGCAGGAACAGCGCCGCAATAGCCACGCGAACGGCGGCGGTCGGCAGCGCGCCGAATTCGACCGCGCCCATGCGCATGAACAGGAAGGACGAGCCCCAGATGGCGGCCAGCAGCAGGAAGTCGGTGACCCAGCTTTTGGAACTGGCCGTTGCAACACCTGCGGCGGCGGGCGCGCCCAGCGCGGAAGGCCGGGCACTCAAAGCAGGCTCTCGGCCAATGCGCCTTCGAGCCGGAGCAGGGCGGTCTTGCGGTCCAGTCCGCCTGCGTAGCCGGTCAGCGCGCCGCTTGAGCCCGTCACCCGGTGGCAGGGCACGATGATGCTGACGGGGTTGCGCCCGATGGCGCCGCCCACGGCGCGCACCGCCGACGGCTTGCCGATGCGCCGGCTGACTTCGCCGTAGCTGGTGACTTCGCCCTGGGGAATGGCCAGCAGCGCCTGCCACACCGATTGCTGGAAAGCCGTGCCGCAACTCAGGTCCAGCGGCAGCTCGAACCGGCTGCGCCGGCCGGCGAAATACTCGCCGAGTTGCTGGGTGGCCTGTTTCAGTATCGGGTGATCGGCGTCTTCGGGCCAGGCTGCCGGACCGGTGAGTTCTTTTGGCAGATAGCGCTGGTTGTCAGTAAACCATAGCCCGGCCAGCCCCTTGTCGGTGGCCGCGATGGCGATGGGGCCGAGCGGGCTGGGAACGGTGGTTTGAACGATGGAGGTGGTGAATTTCATGGTGGTCTCCTGAAGTGTCGCCGGATTGTCGAAGTCTCTGTGATCCGGGGGTATGGTCGATTTTTTCAAGCGTTTTAAGGGGTTTGCGCATACGGGTCATGCGCAGGCAGCTATTATTTAAATAGCAATTTCGCCATTTCCAGGGGTTGCGGCGTGACCGGCGCGGTGTCCAGCAGGCCGCTCCAGGCGCGTATGACGGCATAACTGCGCCAGGGTTTCCAGCCAGTGGATGCCAGTTCGGCCTGCCGGGCCGGATTTTTCAGCGCCTGCACGCCCAGCGCCTTTTGCAAGGCCACGTCGCCCGACGGAAATGCGTCGGGCCAGCGCAGCGCGCGCATGGCGATGTACTGCGCTGTCCAGTCGCCGATGCCGGGCAGTTCCTTCAGCTGGGCAATCGTTGCGTTGACATCGGCGCTAGCGTGCAACTTCAGGCGCTTGTCGGCGACGGCCCGGGCGATGCCGACAATGGCGGCCTGGCGCTGCTTCACGATGCCAAGCTGGCCCAGCGCGTCGCCACTGGCGGCGGCCAGCACGGCGGGCGCCGGAAATAGCCGGGTCAGTTGCGGCCACGGGGTTTGGATCGGCGCGCCGAAGCGGTCCACCATGCGCTGCGCCAGCGTTCGCGCCGCTGCCACCGTTATCTGCTGGCCCAGCACCGCCCGCACGGCCAGCTCATAGCCATCGAGCCCGCCGGGCACCCGCAAGCCATCGCCGCCCGGAAAGCTGGCGTGCAGCACGCTGTTGATCGCCGCCGGGTCAGCGTCCAGGTCGAACATCGCGCGTACCCGGCGGATCACCAGCGGCAGCACGCCCAGCAGCGAGTCGCTGACCTGCAGCACCAGCTGGCAGCGCGCCTCGTCAAACCGGGCCAGCAGCCAGCCGGCATGCGTTTTACCGCCGGATTCGATGCCAAATGTCCTTCCTGCGCACGACTGGCCTGCATCAGAAGCTACAAATTCGATAGCGTTTATGCTTCGCTTGCCGATGAACGCCAGCATCGCCGCCACGTCATAAGGCGGCCGGTAGCCGAGCCGCAGCGTGATGCCGTCGCCTGCGGGCCGCGCGCCCTGGCGGCGCAGTTGCGTCGGGTTCAGGTGGTAGTGCTGGGCGAACGCGGCATTGAAGCGGCGCACGCTGGCAAAGCCGCTCGTCAAGGCGACTAGCGTGACCGGCATATCGGTGTCGGTCAGCAATTGCTTGGCCATGAGCAGCCGGCGCGTCTGCAGGTATTGCAGCGGCGTGACGCCGAACTGCGCCTCGAAAATGCGCCGCACATGGCGGTCGCTGATGCCGAGTCGCGCAGCCAGCCTTTCAACCGAGGGTGCGCAATCAGTCCAGCTGTCGGGCTCATCGAGCAACCGTGCCGCCTGGTGCGCCAGGATGTACGAGGCATCCTGGATCGACCAGGCCACCGAATGCGGCGCCATCTCGGGCCGGCAGCGCAGGCAGGGGCGGAAACCGGCGCTTTCGGCCTGCGCCGCATGGCCGAAGAAACGGCAGTTCTTGCGCAGCGGCGTCCTGACGCTGCACACCGGCCGGCAATAGATGCCGGTGGACGTCACGCCGGTGAAGAAACGGCCGTCAAAGCGCGCGTCCTTCGCCTTCAGCGCGAGGTAGCAGTCGTCGTCGGCCAGCAGGGCGGTTTTCGTTGTCATGCGCCAATGATACGGCGCGCACGGGATGGCTACTGGCCGTTTCCGGACCTGTCAAACGCGGCCCGTTCCGCGTCGCACCCGCGTTATTCGCGCCGGTACAGCGCGCCAAACCGCGCCAGCTGTTCGGCATGCGCGGGCTGCACCTGGTCCCAGCCAAAGCGCCATTCCCAGTGGCCTTCGCCCTGGCCGGGCAGGTTCATGCGGTGCTCGGCGCCCAGGCCGAGCACGTCCTGCAGCGGGTGGATGGCCGTGTCGGCGACGCTGGCGCAGGCGGCGCGGATCAGCTGCCAGTGGATGTCGTGGCCGTCGCTGCTGCCCAGGTAGTCGAGCACCCGCTGGCGCAGCGCGGGCGTGGCCTCGGCCCACCAGCCTTGCGTGGTGTTGTTGTCATGGGTGCCGGTGTAGACGACGGTGTTGCTGTCGTAGTTGTGCGGCAGGTAGGCGTTGGTGTTGTCGCCATCCTCACCAAAGGCGAACTGCAGGATGCGCATGCCGGGCAGGCTGAATTCATGGCGCAATGCGTCCACGTCGGGCGTGATGACGCCCAGGTCTTCGGCAATGATGGGCAGCTCGCCGAGCGCCGCTTCGATGGCCTGGAACAGCGCCGCGCCGGGGCCGGGCAGCCAGCGCCCCCGGATGGCGTTGGGTTCGCTGGCCGGGATTTCCCAGTAGCCGGCAAAGCCCCGGAAATGGTCGATGCGAACAATGTCCACCAGCTCGAAGATGCGCCGCACGCGCTCGATCCACCAGGCATGGCCTTCGGCCGCATGGGCGCTCCAGCGGTACAGCGGATTGCCCCATCGCTGGCCGGTGGCGCTGAAGAAATCGGGCGGCACGCCGGCGATGACCGTCGCCCGGCCATCGGCATCGAGTTCGAACAGTTCGGGGCGCGCCCAAACCTCGGCGCTCTGGTAGGCGATGAAGATGGGTGCGTCGCCGACGATCTTGACGCCTCGCTCGTTGGCGTAAGCGCGCAGATTTTTCCATTGCCGGTAAAAGCACCACTGGCCGAATTTCCAGAAGGCGATGCGTTCGGCATGCGCGCTGCCCGCCTGCTGCAAGGCCTGTGCGTCGCGCCGGGCCAGCGGCGCGGGCCAGTCGCACCAGTCGCGCCCAGCGTGGATTTCAGCCAGCGTCATGAACAGCGCGTAGTCCTCCAGCCAGCCGGCGTGGTGCAGGCAGAAGTCCGCGTAGTCCACCTGGTCGGCGGCGCTGATGCTGCGGGCAAAGCGGGCGGCGGCCTGTTGCAGCCGCGCCATGCGCCAGGGCACGACGGCGCCGAAGTACACGCGGGCATCGCTGAAGCCGGCGTCCGGCAGCAGGTCGGCATCAATCAGCCAGCCGCGCTGCTGCAACTCGGCCAGGTCGATCAGCAGCAGGTTGCCGGCAAACGCCGAACTGCTCATGTAGGGCGAGTTGCCGGGGCCGATGCCGCCCAGTGGCAGGATCTGCCAGAGCCGTTGTTTCGCCGTGGCCAGCCAGTCCACGAAGTGATAGGCGGCCGGTCCGAGGTCGCCGCAGCCGTGCGGGCCGGGCAGGGAAGTCGGGTGCAGCAGCACGCCGCTGGCGCGGGGAAAGGTCATGGGGGTGGTCCCTTAAAAAATGCTGGCGGCACATTCGTCGCTCGCCGTGGCCAGCAAGCGGTTTTCAAGCATCAAACAGGTCGCTTGCGCACGTCGGGTCTGCGCAAGCAGCTATGAATTCAGTAGCAAATTCAATCGTCAGTCTGCGGATTCACTGAAGGCTGTGATGGAAGTCCAAAGGGATTTTTTCTAGCAACGCAGCTCGGTGCCGGCGGCGACCAGCAGCACCAGGCTGTGCGCGGCCAGCGCAAAGGGCGCCTCGCCCTGTCCCTGCCAGCGCGTCAGGCCGCGCGGATGGCTGGTGTCCAGCACCGCCTGCCAGACGCCGGCGGGCAGCAGCACGTCATGGGCTTCAACCTCCGGGTTCACCAGCAGCAGCAGCGGCGCCTTGGCCCGGCCCGGCTGGCCGATCAGGCAGCCGAGCAGCCGCTGGTCCGGATTGCCCCAGTCGTCGTCCTCCAGCGGTTCGCCGCTGGCCTGCCGCCAGTGCAGGTCGTGCAGGCCAAGCGTGTCGCTCAGCCCGCTGTACCAGTGGTTGCCAAACGGCAGCAGCTGGCGGCGCAGCGACAGCACCCAGGCGGTGAAGTCGATCAGGTCGTCGTCGGCCTGCGCCCAGTCGATCCAGGTGATCTCGTTGTCCTGGCAATAGGGGTTGTTGTTGCCTTGCTGGCTGTGGCCGAGTTCGTCGCCGGCGCACAGCATCGGCGTGCCCTGGGCCAGCAGCGTGGTGGCCAGCAGGGCGCGCTGCATGCGGCCACGCAGTTCGTTGATGTTTTCGTCGTCGGTCGGGCCTTCGGCGCCGCAGTTGTTGCTCAGGTTGTTGCCGTGGCCGTCGCGGTTGTCCTCGCCGTTGGCCTCGTTGTGGCGCTCGTTGTGGCTGACCAGATCAAGGAGGGTGAAGCCGTCGTGCGACACCAGGTAGTTCACCGAGGTGCTTGGTGCCCGACCGCTGCCCTGGTACAGATCAGCCGAGCCGCACAGGCGCCGGGCGAAGTCGCCGAGCGAGGTGGCCTGCTCGCCCGGCTGCAGCCAGAAGCTGCGCATGCCGTCGCGGAAATGGTCGTTCCACTCCAGCCAGCCTTTGGCAAAACCGCCAACCTGGTAGCCGCCGGGGCCGATGTCCCACGGCTCGGCAATCATCTTGACCCGCGACAGCACCGGATCCTGCGCCACGGCGGTGAAAAACGCGCCATCGCGCTCGAAGCCTTCGCTGCCCCGGCCCAGCACCGGTGCCAGGTCGAAGCGGAAACCATCGACATGCATGCTTTGGACCCAGTAGCGCAGGCTGTCCATCACCAGTTGCAGCACCCGGGGCTGGCGGATGTCCAGCGTGTTGCCGCAGCCGCTGTGGTTCTCGAAGGCGGCGGGCGACTCGGGCGGATGGCGGTAGTAGCTGGCGTTGTCCAGGCCGCGAAAGCTGATGGACGGGCCGCCGCCGTCGGCCTCGGCCGTGTGGTTGTACACCACGTCGAGAATGACTTCCAGGCCCTCGGCATGCAGCGCCTTGACCATGCTGCGAAATTCGTCGTGCGGGTTGACGCCGCCCTGCTGCGACGCCAGCCGGACGCTGGGCGCAAAGAAGGCCAGCGAGTTGTAGCCCCAGTAATTGCTCAAGCCCATGCCGGCCAGCCGCTCTTCGTCCAGCGCGTAATGCACCGGCAACAGGCTGATGCTGGTGATGCCCAGGCGCTTGAGGTGCGCCAGCGACGCCGGATCGGCCAGGCCGGCATAACTGCCGCGCAGCGCTTCGGGTACCGCCGGGTTGCGCCTGGAAAAGCCCTTGACGTGGGCCTCGTACAGCACCGTGTCGGGCAACGACACGCCGGGCGGCTGGTCGCCTGACCAGTCGAAGCTGTCCTCTTGCACCACCCGCGCTTTCAGCGCCCATTGCGCGTTGTCGCGGCTGTCCATGGCGGGCGGCTGCTCGGGCGGTGTATCCGGCGCGCTGGGGTGGACATAGGGAAAGTTTTTATCGCGCCATTCGAAAGTGCCCACCACTTCGCGGGCATAGGGGTCGAGCAGCAGCTTGTTCGGATTGAAATAGTGGCCGTGTTCGGGTTGCCAGTCGCCCTGCGCCCGCAGGCCGTAGATCAGGCCCGGCGCGGCATTCGGCAGGTAGCCGTGCCAGATGTCGTCGGTGTGGCCGGGCAGGGGTTCGCAGCGCGTTTGCAGCGTACCGGCCTCGTCGAACAGGCACAGCTCGATGGCCGAGGCATGGGCTGAAAAGACAGCGAAATTCACGCCCTGGCCGTCCCAGTGGGCGCCCAGCGGCCAGGGCTTGCCGGGCAAAAGTTGGTCAATCGTGTTCATGCTGTCCATTCCAGAAAAACCGTCGCCAGCGGCGGCAACGTCAGCACGATGGAGTGCGGCTGGCCGTGCCAGGGCAGCGGCTCTGCCGTCGCGGCGCCCAGCGGCGTTCCCAGGTTGCTGCCGCCGTAATGCGCCGAGTCGGTGTTGAGCCGCTCGCGGTATTCGCCGGGCTGCGGCACGCCGATGCGGTAGGCCGTCTGCGCCGTGGGGGTGAAGTTGCAGACCACCAGCAGGAAGCGCCGCGCATCCAGGCCGCGCCGCACGAAGCCGAGCACCGAATGCGCCGCATCCTGATGGTCCATCCATTCAAAACCGGCGGGAACGAAGTCGAGCTGATAGAGCGCCGGCGTGGCCCGGTACAACTGGTTCAGGTCGCGTACCAGTTGCTGCACGCCCACATGCCGTTCATCGTCCAGCAGGTGCCAGTCCAGGCTGCGGTCATGGTTCCATTCACGCATCTGCGCAAACTCGCAGCCCATGAACAGCAGCTTCTTGCCGGGGTGGCCGAACATGAAGCCCAGGTAGGCGCGCACGTTGGCGAACTGCTGCCAGGGGTTGCCGGGCATCTTGCCCAGCAGCGAGCCCTTGCCATGCACCACTTCGTCATGCGAGATCGGCAGCACGAAGTTCTCGCTGAAGGCATAGGCCATGCCAAAGGTCATCTCGTTCTGGTGATGCTGGCGATGCACCGGGTCGCGCGCCATGTACTGCAGGGTGTCGTGCATCCAGCCCATGTTCCATTTGTAGTGAAAGCCCAGGCCACCGGAAAAAGTCGGGCGCGACACGGCCGGAAACGAGGTGGACTCTTCTGCCATGGTGACGGCTTGCGGCCGCTCGATGCCGATCACCTCGTTCATGCGCTTCAGGAAGGCGATGGTTTCCAGGTTTTCGCGTCCGCCGTGCTGGTTGGGAATCCATTCGCCGGGCTTGCGGCTGTAGTCGCGGTAGAGCATCGACGCCACGGCATCGACGCGCAGGCCGTCGACGCCGAAGCGCTCCAGCCAGTACAGCGCATTGCCGATCAGGAAGTTGCGCACCTCGGTGCGGCCCAGGTTGTAGATCAGCGTGTTCCAGTCGTTGTGGAAGCCTTCGCGCGGGTCGGCGTATTCGTACAGCGGCGTGCCGTCGAAATTGCCCAGCCCGTGGGCATCGGTCGGAAAGTGCGCCGGCACCCAGTCGAGCAGCACGCCGAGGCCCGCCGCATGGCAGCTTGCAACAAAGCGCGTCAAGCCCTCGGCATCGCCGAAACGCGAGGTCGGCGCGTACAGGCCAACCGGCTGGTAACCCCAGGAGCCGTCGAACGGATGCTCGCTGACCGGCAGCAGCTCCAGGTGGGTAAAGCCCATGTCCAGGGCGTAAGGCACCAGCTGCGCGGCCAGCTCGTCCCAGGTCAGCCAGCGCTGCAGGCCGCTGGCCGGGTCGTCGATGCGCCGCCAGGAACCGAGGTGGACTTCGTAGATGCTCAGGGGCGCATCCAGCGCGTTGGCCTGCTGGCGCGCGCTGGACGCGGGCTGGCGCGCCGGCATGCCGGCCACGATGCTGGCCGTGGCGGGGCGCAGTTCGGCTTGGCGCGCATACGGGTCGGCGCGGGCCGGCAGCACCTGGCCGTCGGCCGCCAGGATTTCAAACTTGTACCGGGCGCCCATTTCCACGCCGGGCAAAAAGATTTCCCAGACGCCGCACTCGCGCCGCAGGCGCATCGGGTGGCGCCGGCCGTCCCAGAAATTAAAATCGCCCACCACGCTGACGCGGGCCGCATTGGGCGCCCATACGGCAAAACTGGTGCCATCCACGCCGTCCAGGCTGCGCTGGTTGGCGCCCAGGATTTCATAGGGCCGCAAATGCGTGCCTTCGCCGAGCAGCCAGATATCCATGTCGCCCAGCACCGGTCCGAAGCGGTAGGGGTCTTCAAGCACGGCGGTCTGGTAGTTGTCCCACTGCACCTGCAGGCAGTAGGCCCCCAGGGCCGGCTGCGCCAGCAGGCCTTCGAAAAATCCGTCGGGATGCAGCGGTTCCAGCGTGCCGATGGGGTGGCCCGAATCGGCGTCGAGCACCTCCACCCGCCGGGCGCCCGGCAAAAAAGCGCGGATCGCCACGCCGCCATCATCCGCATGCGGCCCCAGCACCGAGAACGGGTCGCCGTGGCGGGCGCTGCAAATCAGTTCTATCTCTTGCGGGTTCAGCATGGAATAGTCCTTGGGGTGGTTAAACCGTCATTCCCGCCTTCGCGGGAATGACGCAGGGATGCGCGCAGGGAAAAGCGCGCTCAGTGCGCGGCGGGTTCGATGTTCCAGATCTGGCGGGCGTATTCCCTTATCGTCCGGTCGGACGAGAACACGCCCATGCCCGCCACGTTGGCAATGGCCCGCTCGCACCACTGCGCCGGCTGGCGGTACAACGCATCGACCCGCAACTGTGTGGCCACATACGCCTCGTAATCGGCCAGCAGCAGGTAATGGTCGCCGCCCCACAGCAGCGAATCGACCAGCGCGCGGTAGAGCCCCGGCTCCTTCGGGCTGAACTGGCCGCCGGCAATCGCGTCCAGCACGCTTTTGAGTGCCGGCAGGCTCTCGTAGTAGCGCATCGGCTGGTAGCCGCTTTGCCGCAGCGCATGCACCTCGGGCGTTTTCAGGCCGAAGATGAAGATGTTCTCGTCGCCCACGTTCTGCCGGATCTCGATGTTGGCGCCGTCGTCGGTGCCGATGGTCAGCGCGCCGTTGAGCGCCAGCTTCATGTTGCCGGTGCCCGAGGCTTCGGTGCCGGCGGTGGAAATCTGCTCGGACAGGTCGGCGCCCGGCATGATGACCTCGGCCACCGACACGCCGTAGTTGGGAACGAACACCAGCTTGAGCTTGCCGCCGATGCGCTTGTCCTGGTTGATGACGCTGCCGACATCGTGGATCAGCCGGATGATGGACTTGGCCGTGTGGTAGCTCGATGCCGCCTTGCCGGCAAAGATGACGGTGCGCGGCACCCAGTCGGCGCCGGGGTTCGCCAATATCGCCTGGTAGCGCGTCACCACATGCAGCAGGTTGAGCAATTGGCGCTTGTACTCATGGATGCGCTTGACCTGCACGTCGAACAGACTGTCGGGGCTGACCGTGACGCCCGTCGTCTTTTCGATATAAGCCGCCAGCCGCGCCTTGTTGGCGCGCTTGATCGCCATGAACTGGCCCTGGAACTCGGCGTCGCCCCGGTATTCGTCCAGCCGCTTGAGCTGGTCCAGGTCCAGCCGCCAGCGCCGGCCCAGCGTGTCGTCGAGCAGACCGGCCAGTTGCGGGTTGGCCTGCGCCAGCCAGCGCCGGGGCGTGACGCCGTTGGTCATGTTGGTGAAGCGCTCGGGCCACAGGTCGGCGAAGTCGGCAAAGATGGTCTGCACCAGCAAATCCGAATGCAGCGCCGACACGCCGTTGACCTTGTGGCTGCCGACCACCGACAGATGGGCCATGCGCACGCGGCGCTCGCCGTGTTCGTCGATCAGCGACAGCCGCGCCAAAAATGCGTTGTCGCCCGGCCGGTGGCGCGCGGCCATTTCCAGGAATTCCTTGTTGATGCGGAAAATGATTTCCAGGTGGCGCGGCAGCACATGCTGTATCAAGGCGACCGGCCAGGTTTCCAGCGCCTCGGGCATCAGGGTGTGGTTGGTGTACGAGAAGGTCTTGCCGCACAGCGCCCAGGCGTCAGCCCACGGCATCTGGTGTTCGTCGCACAGCAGACGCATCAGCTCGGCCACGCCGATGGCCGGATGGGTGTCGTTCAGGTGAATCGCGACCTGTTCGGCCAGGTTGCCAAGGGTCGGGTGCTCGTCCAGGTGGCGTTTCACCAAATCCTGTATCGACGCGGCAACAAAAAAATACTCTTGTTTCAGTCGCAACTCGCGTCCGGCCGGCGTGCTGTCGTTGGGGTAGAGCACCCAGGAGATGTTCTCGAACTCGTTCTTGGCCGTCGCCGCCCGGGCATAGTCGCCGGTGTTGAAGGCGCTCAGGTCGATGTGCGCGGGCGCCACGGCTTTCCACAGGCGCAGCGTGCTGACCAGCGGCGTGCCATGGCCGGGCACCACCATGTCGTAGGCCTTGGCGGCGACTTCGCCTGCGTGGCGCCAGACGGGCGTACCGTTCAGGTGCTCGACCCAGCCGCCAAAACGCACCGGGTAGCTGATGCCGGCGCGCGGAAATTCCCACGGCGTGCCGTCCTGCAGCCACGGGTCGGGGTATTCGACCTGCGAGCCATCCTGGATTTCCTGCGCGAACATGCCGTATTCATAGCGGATGCCGTAGCCGAACGAGGGCAGGCCGAGCGTCGCCATCGAGTCGAGAAAGCATGCCGCCAGCCGGCCCAGGCCGCCGTTGCCCAGGGCGGCGTCGGCCTCGCGGTCAGCCACGTCTTCCAGGGTCTGGGCATGCAGGATCAAGCCCTGCGCCGCGCCGCTGGTCAGGTTAAGCGCGGCCAGCGCGTTCGACAGCGTGCGGCCCATCAGGAATTCCATCGACAGGTAGACCACCCGGCGCGCCTTGGCCGCGCGTTGCAGCGCCTGGGTTTCAACCCAGCGCTGCGACAGCTGCTCGCGCGCCACCTGGGCGACGGCCTGCATCAGGTCGGTGGGCGTGGCGTCCTCGGAGGCCACGCCGACGGTACACAGCAAATGCGCTTCGATTTGCGCCGCCAGGGCATGCCTGGCGATGGGGGGGCTTGAGTTCACGGCGGTATCCTTAGAGGTGCAGCAGACAGTCAGGGCTACCAGCAAGGAGCGGGCCATCTGCCATATTTTGCTGATTCTCGCATGCGAAAAAAGACGCAGGCAGCCCTTGAACCGACCGGCGGTAACGCCACCGGTGGCATCTGCTCAAAGGCGCCGTTTGCGGTATTAAGATGGTGGCGCCCTTCATCACCCTCATGGCAGGAAACAATGAAACCGAACGAACTTGCGCAAAGCCTTGATTTGCCGAAACGGGCGATTGCCCTGGTACTGGCCGGCGGACGCGGCAGCCGCCTGATGAACCTGACCGACAGCCGGGCCAAGCCGGCGGTGTATTTCGGCGGCAAGTTCCGCATCGTTGACTTTGCGCTGTCGAACTGCCTCAATTCGGGCATACGGCGCATCGGCGTCATCACACAGTACAAGTCGCACAGCCTGCTGCGCCACCTGCAGCGCGGCTGGGCCTTCCTGAAAACCGAGATGAACGAGTTCGTCGATCTGCTGCCCGCGCAGCAGCGCAGCGGCGACGAAAGCTGGTACCGGGGAACGGCCGACGCGGTACACCAGAACTACGACATCCTGGAAAGCTACGGCGCCGACTACATCGTGGTGCTGGCCGGCGACCACATCTACAAGATGAACTACGCGCTGATGCTGGCCGACCACGTGGCCAAGGGCCGCGACTGCACCGTCGGCTGCATCGCCGTGCCGCGCATGGAAGCCACCGCCTTCGGCGTGATGGCGGTCGATGCGCAAAGCATGGTGACCGAATTCCTCGAAAAACCCGCCGACCCGCCGCCCATGCCGGGCCGCCCCGACATGGCGCTGGCCAGCATGGGCATTTACATCTTCAACGCCGAATACCTTTACAAGGAACTGGCGCGCGACATTAACGACCCCGATTCGAGCCACGACTTCGGCAAGGACATCATTCCGCGCGCGGTGAAAAACGGCGAAGTCGCGGCGCACCCGTTCGCGCTCAGTTGTGTGCCGTCCAGCGACGTGGCCGAGCCCTACTGGCGCGATGTCGGAACCATCGACGCCTACTGGGAGGCGAACATCGACCTGACCGCGACCGACCCCGAACTCAACCTGTACGACCAGCACTGGCCGATCTGGACCTACCAGGCGCAGCTGCCGCCGGCCAAGTTCGTGCACAACCAGGAAGACCGGCGCGGCATGGCGATCGAGTCCACCGTATCGGGCGGCTGCATCGTGTCGGGCTATGTGTTCCGCTCGGTGCTGTTTTCCAGCGTGCGCGTGCATTCGCATGCCAAGGTCAACTGGGCCGTGCTGCTGCCCGGCGTTCAGGTCGGGCGCGGCGCCAGCCTGAACCGCGTGGTGGTGGACCGGGGCTGCAGCATCCCTGACGGCATGGTGATCGGCGAGGACGCCGAACTCGACAGCCAGCGCTTTCATCGCAGCCCGAACGGCATCACGCTGGTGACCCGGAGCATGCTGGAGAAGATTGCCGCATGAAAGTCCTGCATGCCGCCGCCGAGGTGTTTCCGCTCATCAAGACCGGCGGCCTGGCCGATGTGGTCGGCGCACTGCCCGAGGCCCTGATGGCACAGGGCGCCGATGTCCGGCTGGTGCTGCCCGGCCTGCCGGCCATTCTGGCGGGCGTGTCCGGCCAGCAGCCGGTCTGCGAACTGGGCGCCATGTTTGGCGCCGGCCGCGTCACCCTGCGCCTGGGCCGGCTGGCACACAACGGCGTCGCCGCCTATGTCATCGACGCGCCTTATCTTTACCAGCGGCCGGGCAACCCCTACCTGGCGCCCGACGGCAGCGAGTGGCCGGACAACCTGCAGCGCTTTGGCCTGCTGGGCTGGGTGGCCGCGCACCTGGCCGCCGGCGAACTTGACCCCGGCTGGACGCCCGATGTGCTGCATGCCCACGACTGGCATGCCGCTATGGCGTGCGCCTATGCCGCCTGCCATCCGGCCACCCGCGCGGCCACGGTCTTCACGATTCACAACCTGGCCTATCAGGGCCTGTTCGACGAAGGCGACTTTCACCTGCTCGGCCTGCCGTCGCGCCTGATGGTGCCGGTCGGACTCGAATTCCATGGCCAGCTGTCCTTCATGAAAGCCGGCCTGAAATATGCCCGGCGCATCACCACGGTCAGCCCGACCTATGCGCACGAAATCGCCACCGACGCCTTTGGCTGCGGCCTGGACGGCGTGATTCGCGCCCGGGGCGCGGACGTGTCCGGCATCCTGAACGGGGTCGATGGCAAGGTCTGGAACCCGGCCACCGACACCTTGACCGCCGCGCCGTATTCGGCCGGCCGGCTGGACGGCAAGGCGCTGTGCAAGGCGGCGCTGCAGCGCGAACTCGGCTTGAACGTCGATGCCGGCGCGCCGCTGTTCGCCGTCGTCAGCCGGCTGACGTCGCAAAAGGGCCTGCACCTGTTGCTGGGCGCCTTGCCCGCGCTGCTCGATTTTCCGGCGGCGGGCGGCCCCCAGCTGGCCGTTCAGGGCAATGGCGACCCGGCGCTCGAAGCCGCCTTTGCCCAGGCGGCGGCCATGCATCCGGGCCGTGTCGCGGTGCGGCTGGTCTATGACGAGGCGCTGGCGCACCGCATGATGGCCGGCGCCGACGCCATGCTCGTGCCGTCGCGCTTCGAGCCCTGCGGCCTGACCCAGCTGTATGCGCTGCGCTATGGCACGGTGCCGGTGGTGCGGCAGGTTGGCGGCCTGGCCGACACGGTGGTCGGCGCCACGCGGGCCACGGTGCTGAACGACTCGGCCACCGGTTTCAGTTTCGGCCCGGCCACGCCCGCCGCCCTGGCGCAGGCGCTGCTTCAGGCGGTCAGCGCCTACGCACAGCCGGCGCTCTGGCGCCAGATGATGCTGCGCGGCATGGCGCAAAATTTCTCATGGGACGCGGCCGCCGCGCAGTACATGGCGCTGTACCAGGGCGCCAGTGCGCCAGCTTGAGGCGCTGTATAAAATTTCCACGCATTGTTTTTTTCTTTCCTGCACTCCGGCCTGTAGCGCCATCATCCACTTTAAAAAGAGCCCCACCATGCAAGTAGCCGCTTCGATCTTCAAGGCCTATGACATCCGGGGCGTCGTCCCCAGCACGGTGACCGAAGCGGTTGCCGAGGCCATCGGCAAGGCCTTTGGCACCCTGGCGCTGGCGCAGGGCGAGACGGCGGTGGCGGTCGGGCGCGACGGCCGGCTCAGCGGCCCGTCGCTCAGCGCGGCACTGGTGCGCGGCTTGACCGCCGTCGGCATCGAGGTGATCGATGTCGGCATGGTCACCACGCCGATGCTGTACTTTGCCGCCAACACGCTGTGCAACAGCGGCATCCAGGTCACCGGCAGCCACAACCCCAAGGACTACAACGGCTTCAAGATGGTCATGGCCGGGCGCGCCATCTACGGCGACGACATCCAGGCGATCCGCGCCATGATGGAAGGCGAAACCTGGGCGCTGAAAGACGGCGGCAGCGTGCGCCCTGTCGATGTCACCGACGCCTACCAGGCGCGCATCGTCTCCGACATCAAGCTGGCGCGGCCGATGAAGGTCGTCGTCGATTGCGGCAACGGCATTGCCGGCGCGACGGCGCCCGATATCTTCCGCGCCATCGGCTGCGAGGTGACCGAACTGTTCAGCGAGGTCGACGGCAACTTTCCCAACCACCATCCCGACCCGAGCAAGCCCGAGAACCTGCAGGACCTGATCAAGGCGCTGCAGTCCGGCGACGCCGAGCTCGGCCTGGCCTTCGACGGCGACGGCGACCGCCTGGGCATTGTCACCAAGGACGGTCAGAACATCTACCCCGACCGCCAGATGATGCTGTTCGCGCGTGACGTGCTGAGCCGCGTGCCCGGCGGCACCGTCGTCTATGACGTGAAATGCTCGCAGCGCCTGGCGCCCGACATCGAGGCCGCCGGCGGCGTGCCGCTGATGTACAAGACCGGCCATTCGCTGATCAAGGCCAAGATGAAGGAAGTCGATTCCCCGCTGGGCGGCGAGATGAGCGGCCACATCTTCTTCAAGGAGCGCTGGTTCGGCTTCGACGACGGCACCTACGCCGGCTGCCGGCTGCTCGAAATCGTCAGCAAGGCGCCAGACGCCGGCGTGCTGCTCAACAGCCTGCCGACCAGCTTCAGCACGCCCGAGATCAACGTGCCCTGCGCCGAAGGCGAGCAGCACACCTTGGTGGCAAAAATGGTGGGCATGGCCAATGAGGCCGTGCGCAGCGCCGGGCCGCCCCAAGCAAGCACAGCCCCCTCGGGGGGCAGCGAACCACGCGAAGCGGGGAGCGTAGGGGCTCTGTTCGACGCGCCGGCCAAAATCTCGACCATCGACGGCGTGCGCGTGGACTGGCCCGACGGCTTTGGCCTGATTCGCGCGTCCAACACCACGCCGGTGCTGGTGCTGCGCTTTGAAGGCCAGACGCAGGCGGCGCTGGACCGCATCCAGGCCGACATGCTGGTGCTGCTTCGCAGCGTGAAACCCGATGCGGTGTTTGCCGCGCCTGCGCATTGAGCCACTTTCCGTCATTCCCGCAAAGGCGGGAATCCATCCCCATGCGCCGCACTGGATTCCCGCCTTCGCGGGAATGACAGTGATGGGCTGTACCGCGCCAGTAAATCATCCCGCGTGAAAATCCTCCTTGTCAAGTTGTCCTCGCTAGGCGATGTGGTGCATGCCCTGCCGGTGGTGCAGGACATCCTCGCGGCCTTGCCTGGCGCGCAGATTGACTGGGTGGTCGAAAAATCGTTTGCGCCCATCCTGGCGCTGAGCACCGGGCTGCAGCGCGTCATTCCCTGCGAAATCCGGCGCTGGCGCAAGTCGCCGCTGTCCGCCGTCACGCGCCAGCAGTGGAACGCCTTCAAGGCCGACCTGCGCCAGACCGACTACGACGCGGTCATCGACCTGCAGGGTCTGACCAAATCGGCCGTGGTGGCGCGGCTGGCGCGGCTGGCGCCCGGCGGCAAGCGTTACGCGCTGGCCAACCAGACCGACGGCTCGGGCTACGAAGCGCCCACGCGCTGGGTGGCCGACGTAGCGATACGCGTCAATCCGCACATCCACGCCGTGCAGCGCTCGCGCGAACTGGCGGCCCGGGCGCTGGGCTATTCCCTCGCGCCAAGCCCGGACTTTGGGCTGAAAAGGCATTTTGCGCACACAGCACGGGCGCCAACAGCTCCTGAAAAAATAGCAAACAGGGTGGCTTTCGTGCATGGCACGTCGCGCGCCGACAAGGAATGGCCGCTGGCGCACTGGACCGCACTGGGCCATCGCCTGAATGCCGCCGGCTACCAGGTCGTGCTGCCCCATGGCAATGAAAACGAGAAGCGCAAAAGCCAGTCGATTGCCAGCGCGCTGAATGAAAGCGCGCCCGGCCATGCCGTCGTCTGGCCGCTGCTGCCGCTCGATGCGCTGACGCACGAGCTGGCCCAGTGCGCCGGTGTCATCGGCGTGGACAGCGGCGTCAGCCACATCGCCGTGGCGCTCGACCTGCCGCATGTGCAGCTCTACAACTTCGACACCGCCTGGCGCACCGGCCCCGACGCGGCCAGCGGTCGGCAGGTCAGCGTGTACGGCGCGCCCGCGCCCGGCGTGGATGATGTCTGGTGCGCCTGGCTCGGTTGCCTGGAAACCGTGCAGCAGGCACCGGAGCAGACTTCGGACGCCCTGGAATGGTCGGCGTCCGGGGCTGACGGCGAATGAGCGGCTGGGCGCGCGCGCTGTATTCGTCGCTCATGACGCTCGGACAGCCGCTGCTGCGGCGCAAGCTGGCGCGGCGCGGGCGGCACGAACCGGGCTACCTCGAAGCCGTGGGCGAACGCTTCGGCCACTACAGCCAGCCGCCTGAAACGCAAGCGGAACTGGTCTGGGTGCATGCCGTGTCGCTGGGCGAAACCCGCACCGCCGCCATGCTGCTCAAGGCGCTGCGCGCGCAGTATCCGGCGCTGCGGCTGCTGCTCACGCACGGCACCGCCACCGGCCGCGAAGAGGGGCGGGCGCTGCTCAAGTCCATCGGCCGGCCCGGCGACATTCAGGTCTGGCAGCCGTGGGACAGCCCGCTAGCGGTGAAGCGCTTCTTCAGCCACTTCAAGCCGCGCCTGGGCCTGCTGATGGAAACCGAAATCTGGCCCAATCTCGTTGCCCAGGCCAAGGCGCGCCGCATGCCGCTGGTACTGGTCAATGGCCGGCTGTCGGAAAAGTCGCTCAAGCAGGCGCAAGGCCTGGCGCCCTTGTCGCTGCCGGCCTATGGCGCGCTGTCGGCCGTGTACGCGCAAACCGAACGCGACGCCGGGCGCTTTCGCCAGTTGGGCGCGCCGGTCGCCGGCGTGTTCGGCAACCTGAAGTTCGACGCGACGCCGGACGCCGCCCAGCTGGCAAAAGGGCAGGCCTGGCGCCAGTCGCTGGCGCAGCCGGTGCTGGTGTTCGCCAGCTCGCGGGAAGGCGAGGAAGACCAGTTTCTTAAGCAAATAAAGGCTTTTCCGCACGCCTCGCCTGCGCAAGCAGCTATGAATTCAGTAGCAATCAAGCCGGCCGCCGGTTTCAAGGCCCTGATCGTTCCGCGCCACCCGCAGCGTTTCGACGAAGTGGCCGTGCTCGCCGCGCAGCACGGCCTGCGCGTGTCTCGCCGCTCGCACTGGACCGGCAGCCCCGCCGACAACATGGAGGCGATGAACGCAGATGTCTGGCTCGGCGATTCGCTGGGCGAGATGGCGCTGTACTACGGCCTGGGCGACGCGGCGCTGCTGGGCGGCAGCTTTGCGCCGCTGGGCGGACAAAACCTGATCGAAGCCGCCGCCTGCGGCTGCCCGGTGGTGATGGGGCCGCACACCTTCAATTTCACCGAAGCGGCGGCGCTGGCCGAGGCCGAGGGCGCGGCGCTGCGCGTGGCGGACATGGCCGAGGCGGTGCAGGCCGGGCTGGCGCTGCTGCAAGATTCGGCCGCGCGGGCGCAAGCGGCGGCGGCCGGACTGGCATTTGCGGCGCGCAACCGGGGGGCGACGGCGCGGACCGTGCAGGCGTTGCGCAGCTATCTGTAGCCTGCCCAGTGGTCCGGCATGGCCAGGCGCACAGGCGTCGTCCCAGAGCGCGTGGCCGAACCGGCGCCTGCCGGAATCTCGCGATTTACATCTGTCTTGACAAGCATCAAGGGCATTGCGCTTGCGCTGGCTAAGGTGGCCATTGTCCAAGCCGCCCACGAGCCATTTTTAAAACCGGCAAGGAACATTACCATGACAAAAAGAGAAGAATACATCGCAAAAATGAAACTTCAGCTCGACGAGCTTGACGCCAAGATGGACCAGCTGGAAGCCAAGGCGAAAGAAGCTAAGGAAGACGCGCGCGCAAAGTACAAGGAAGAAATTGCCAAGTTGCGCCAGCAATCCAGGCTGGCCAAAGGCAAGTTAGAAGAACTCAAGGCTTCCGGGGAAGAGAAATGGGACGCCATGGTCGCCGAGATGGAAAAAATCCGCGACGCCGTTGCCCATTCCTACAACTACTTCAAGTCTCAACTCAAGTAGCCGTGTGAAAACGCGTACAGAGCGGACCTCTGCCCGTCACCAAATCAGCGCGCCAGCAGCCCGTTGACCTGCTGCAAATCCTCGGGCGTCAGCGTTCCGCTGGCCTGGCGCAGCCGCAGCCCGCCAAGCAGCACGTTGTAGCGCGCCTGCGCCAGGTCGCGCTTGGTCTGGAACAGCTGGCTTTGCGCATTGAGCACATCGATGTTGATGCGCACGCCGACCTGGTAGCCCAGGCGGTTGGCGTCCAGCGCGCTCTGGCTGGACAGCTCGGCGGCCTCCAGCGCGCGCACCTGGCCCTGGCCCGACTGCACGCCGAAGAATGCGGTGCGCACGTTTTGCGACACGCTGCGGCGCGCGCCTTCCAGGTCGCTCAGCGCCTTGTCGCGCAGCGCCAGCGTTTCGCGGATGCGGTTTTGCGTCGAGAAACCGGCGAACAGCGGCACGTTGAGCAGCAGGCCGACGCTGCCGGTGTTGGCGCGTGAGGAAATGCCGGCTTGCGCGGTGTTCGACGGGTTTTTGGTGACGTTGTAGCTGGCGGTCGCGTCCAGCGTGGGCTTGTGGCCGGCTTCGGCTTTTTTGACTTCCAGGTCGGCGATCTCGGCATTGCTGCGGGCCTGGCGAATCGCGGGGTTGACCTGTTCGGACTGGCTGACCCAGGTGTTGACTTCAGCCGGCACCACGTCGGGAAGGTTCACGGGAAGCGCCAGCGGCCGGGGCTGCGATTCGGTGATGCCGACCAGCTGGTCGAGCGCTATCTTGCGCACGCGCAGGTCGTTTTCGGCGGCGATTTCCTGGGCGCCCACCAGGTCAAAGCGCGCCTGGGCTTCGCGGGTGTCGGTGATGGTCGAGGTGCCGACCTCGAAATTGCGCTTGGCAAAGGCGAGTTGCTCGTTCACCGCTTCCTTTTGCGCCCGCACGAAGGCCAGCGTGTCCTGCGCGGCCAGCACGTCAAAATAAGCCTGGCTGGTGCGAACGATCAGGTCCTGCGATGCCGATTCCAGCTGGGCGCGGGCCAGATCGACCTGCCGGAAACCCTGCTCGTAATTGGCCCAGTTGCCCGGCCGGTACAGGGGCTGGCTGGCGCTCAGCGTGGCGTTCTGGGTGTTGAAGCTGGTGCCGCCGCCCGCCGGGGACGTGGTGCTGTCCACGTTGACGCGCGAGGCGCCCGCCGACAGGCCGGCGGTCGGCAATATGCCGGCCCGGGCCTGGTCGGCGCGCGCCAGGTTGGCGTCGTATTGCAGCTTGGCCGACTGGTAGGTGGCGTCGAAGGCGCGCGCTGATTCATACAACTCGACCAGGGTCTGCGCCTGCGCCAGTGGCGCCAGGCTGGCCAGCGCGAATGCGACCGAAGCGGGCAGCATCGACAGGCGGGGGGCCGACAGTTTGTGGAGCAGGTTCATAAAAGTCTTGCTTGAAGTTGAATGAATCAAAAATAAACCGGCCTGCGCCTGGCCAACGCACGCGAGGCAGTCCGGGCGGGTGTACCGCTGCGGACCACGGCCGCTTAATAGCGGGGAACCGACGGATCGACCTGTTGCGTCCAGGCGTCGATGCCGCCCTGCAGGTTGACGACTTCGGCAAAACCGCCTTGCGCCAGGTAGTTGGCCACCTGCAGGCTGCGCATGCCGTGGTGGCACAGGCAGGCAATCGGATGGTCGGTGCCGAGCATGTCCTTCAGTTCGGCCAGGCGGCTTGGCACCTCGCGCATGGGCAGGGCCAGCAGGCTGAAGCCGTCTTCCCGGACCGATGCGGTTTGCACTTCCCAGGGTTCGCGCACATCGAGTACCACTGGCAGGACGGTTGGCGCCAAGCCGGCTGCGACACGGTCGCGCCAGGCGGCAAAGTCGGAGGGATTGAGTTGAGAAATCATTCGGCTGGCCTTGCGGTGGGTTCAGGCAGTCAGAACGTGAATTTCGACGGCTCGGGGAAGTTGAGCAGCCGGGGCGCGACCGTGTCCCAGGCCTGCATGGTGCGAAACGATTCCTTGCCGACGCGGGTGATGAGCGTGGCGCGCATTATCGGCTCGTAGCCGACGATGGCGCTGAGACGGCCGCCGACCTTGAGCAGCTCAAGCAGCGCGGGCGGCACTTCGGCCACCGAACCGCTCAGCAAGATCACGTCGAACGGGCCGCGCAGCGCGCCGTTCTCGGACACGGCTTCGGCCAGGTTGGCCGCGCCGTCGGCCAGGCGCACTTCGGCGTTGTAGATGCCGGCTTTTTGCAGGTTGCGGCGCGCCATGTCCACCAGCGCCGGTTCGATCTCCAGGGTGATGACCTGCTGCGCGCGGTGCGCGAGCAGCGCGGCCATGTAACCGGAGCCGGTGCCGATTTCCAGCACCTTTTCATGCTTTTGCACGGCCAGGTCCTGCAGCAGCCGGGCTTCGACCTTGGGCTCCAGCATGCACTGGCCGGGGTTGTGCTGCGGCGGCAGCGGGATTTCCATGTCCACGAAGGCCAGCGCCTTGCAGGCCGGCGGCACGAAGTCCTCCCGGCGGACCAGTGCGAGCAGGGAAAGGATCTGGCTGTCGAGCACTTCCCAGGGGCGGATTTGCTGCTCGATCATGTTGAAGCGGGCTTGTTCGTAGTTCATGGCGGACCTGTTGTGGGAGCGGTGGTATTGAAAAGTGCAGGGCATGCAGCGCAGGCGCTGATTTTAGACGGCGCGCGCTGCGCCATCCTGACGCGGATGGCGCGCCGGGGCCTGCGCGGGGCGCATGCCGTCCAGAAGGATTCCCAGTTGCGACGCGATGTATTTCCGGGGATCGAGCGTGAGATGGTTGGGCATGCACACGCCCATTGAATGCTGCGACAGGATCATAAAGACCATCGGCGCGACCACGCTGTAGACCGCACAGTCCAGGTCCATGGGGCGGAATTCGCCACGGTCGATGCCGCGCTGCAGGATGCGGCGGATCAGCGAATGGCCAGGCTGGACGACTTCCTGCTGGTAAAAGGCGGCAATGTCCGGGAAGTTGGCGGCCTCGCTCATCATCAGCTTGGTCAGGCCCGAGGCCTTGGTCGCGCCTACCCGGTCCCACCAGCTGTTCATGCAGTAGCCGAGCATGTCGCAGCTGTTGCCCTGGAACGCTTCAAAGTCGCTGTTCCATTCGACCAGCCGCCCTGAAATGCTTTCGCGCACCACTGCCTTGAACAGTTCGTCCTTGCTGGGAAAGTAGAGAAACAGCGTGCCCTTGGAAACGCCGGCGCGGGCGGCGACTTCCTCCACGCGGGTGGCGGCAAAGCCTTTTTCAACGAACAGGTCCAGCGCGGCATCAAGCAACTCGCCGGGCCGGGCTTCCTTGCGGCGCTCGCGTTTGGCGCTTGGGGTGGGTGGGGTGTCGGTGGGCAAAAGAGGCTTGGTTTATTACTGACTGACTGGTTAGTAATATAGCTTTTAGCCTTTGCCCCGTCAACCACAAAGGCGCCGGTTTGGCTTGGCGCACGTTCGTCTTGTGCCGGCTGGCGTTTTTGTGCCTGCTTCCCTGGCTGCAGGTCAACGGCTTTCGAGGTCCCTGGTGTTGTCCTTGCTTGGCTAAGTTCGGGACTGCGTTCTCTATTGCTTGCTTCACTTGGGTTTTTGGGCGCTCACCCCTTAATCCACAGAAGAAGCAAACCCAAAGCCCAAGAACAAAGAAACCGCAGCGATCAAACCGGCAGCGTCAGTAGTTACGTTTTAAGCCTAAGGGAGGCGGAGATTTCCAATGTACCCATGTCATGCCGGGCTTGACCCGGCATCCATGAATTCGGGGCCATGGATTGCGGGTCAAGCCCGCAATGACAGCCATTTAAAACCGGTACTTTTAAAAATTCCTTACCCCTAAATAGCTATTTTCCGCAGATCCCACATGCGCGAGCAGCTATTTATTCAGTAGCAAAAAGCTGTCAACTGCTTTGCGCGCCGCGACGGAAGGGCAGGCGTTATTTCACACTGGAGGTGCGTGGCTATCGGTCGAAGGCCGGCCGTTTGGGGTTGAAGGCCCAGTTCGGAATCAGGCTCTGCATCGCAGCCGCATCGTCGCGCGAACCCAGGCCGTGCTGCTTGTAAAGCTGGTGCGCTTTTTCCACCTCGGCCATGTCCAGCGCAACGCCCAGGCCAGGCTTTTTGGGCACTTCGACGAGCCCGCCGACGATCTGCAGCGGTTCCTTGGTCAGGCGCTGGCCGTCCTGCCATATCCAGTGCGTGTCAATTGCCGTCACGCGGCCCGGCGCGGCGGCGGCGACGTGGGTGAACATCGCCAGCGACACGTCGAAATGGTTGTTCGAGTGCGACCCCCAGGTCAGCCCCCAGTCGCGGCAGGTCTGCGCCACGCGCACCGAGCCGGCCATGGTCCAGAAATGCGGGTCGGCCAGCGGAATGTCCACCGACTGCAGGCTCAGCGCATGCGTCAGCTGGCGCCAGTCGGTGGCGATCATGTTGGTCGCCGTGGGCAGCCCGGTGGCGCGGCGGAACTCGGCCATCACCTCGCGGCCCGAGAAACCGTCTTCGGCGCCGCACGGGTCTTCGGCATACGCCACCACATTCTTCATGTCGCGCATCAGCCGAATCGCGTCTTTCAGCAGCCAGCCGCCGTTGGGGTCGAGCGTGACGCGCGCCTTCGGAAAGCGCTCGTGCAGCGCAGTGACCGCTTCGATTTCTTCCTCGCCGCGCAGCACGCCGCCCTTGAGCTTGAAGTCGTTGAAGCCGTAGCGCTCGTGCGCGGCCTCGGCCTGGCGCACGATGGCCTCGGGCGTCAAGGCTGTTTCGTGGCGAACGCGCGACCAGGTGTTGTCGGCATCGGGTTCGCTGTTGTAGGCTAGAACGGTTTTTGTGCGGTCGCCGACAAAGAACAGGTAGCCCAGCATCTCGACCGCTTCGCGCTGCTGGCCTTCGCCGAGCAGGGCCGCCACCGGCACGCCCAGGTGCTGGCCCAGCAGGTCGAGCAGCGCCGACTCCACCGCCGTCACGGCGTGAATCGTGGTGCGCAGATCAAAGGTCTGCAGCCCGCGCCCGCCGCTGTCACGGTCGGCAAACTGCCGGTGCATCTGCTGCAGCAGGCTCAGGTAGCTGCCGATGGGCTGGCCGACGACCAGGGCGCGCGCGTCTTCCAGCGTCTGGCGGATCTTTTCGCCGCCCGGCACCTCGCCCACGCCGGTGCGCCCGGCGTTGTCGGTGAGGATCAGGATGTTGCGCGTGAAATACGGCCCGTGCGCGCCGCTCAGGTTGAGCAGCATCGAGTCGCGACCGGCGACAGGGATCACCTGCAGTTCGGTGATCAAGGGGGTGGAGTGGGTTGACATGGGGGGGTGTTTCAAAGGTTGGGAAAGGCGCCATCAGGAAAGCGCCGCAGCCGACCTGCCACCCAGTGGGCGGCAGGTCGGCTAACGTTCAATCAAGGCTGATTATTTCCGTTTCGGCTTAACAGACGGAGTATCTGCTCAATACGTCAGGCCGAAGCCGAACTTGTACAGCGTGTCCTTTTCGGGATAGCCGGGCACGTCGGGCTGGTTGTCCACGATGGCTTTCGAGTTGTTGGCCAGGGCGAACGGCAGCTTGCCCTGCGGCTTGAAGGCTGCGCCCGTTGCCAGGATCTTGCCGCTCAGCACATCGAGCAGCGCGGTGTTGCTCACGCCGAAGCCGGCCACGATGGCGCCCGCGCTCTTCAGGCCGCTGGCATCGTCAAGCACATAGGGCTGGCGGAAATAGATGCTGAGCACGACTTTTTTCGGGTCGCCCACTTCCTGCATGACCTTCTTGATGTCGGCCAGCGATGGCGAAATCTGCCACGACTGCGCGGCCGCCATCTCGGTGAACGACAGCATGCCGTTCTCCCACGGGAAGGAGCCACCGAATCCCAGCCCGTTGTCCAGGCAGGCCTTGGTGGAATCCTCGACCGAGTAGTCCGCCTTGGCGACGCAGCGGTCGGTTGAACCCCAGGACTTGCCGGTGGCGGGGTTGATGCGGCCGCCGGTCGCCGGGTCATCGCTTTTATAGGTGCTGGTGTACTTGGTGGTGGTGCCCGGCACCAGCTTGTTGTTGGACACTTCCACCCGGATCACGGCGTAGTCGCTGCCGGCGGCGCTCGGGCGTCCCACGACGTCGCCATTGACGTCCGTCACGGTGGCGCCGCTGGCATTCTTGTTGGCCTCGCCGTCGGTCACGGTATAGCCGTATTTCTGCACATCGGCCTTGGCCAGGCCCATGGTGTAGACCTTGGCGCCGGCCTTGAGCGGCAGGGTCTTGCCGCCAGTCGCCTGGTCCTGGTTTTGCAGCAGGGCAATCGACTTGCGCTGAATGTCCATGCCGACTGCAAGATTGGCCGCGCTGCCGATAACGCCGCCGGCCTTGCTGGCATCGACGTAGGGGTTTTCAAACAGGCCGAGCTGGAATTGCTCTTTCAGCAGGCGTTTTGCCGCTTCGGTGACCCGGGCTTCGGTGACCAGGCCGGCCGTGACCAGGTCCATGATGGTCTTGTTGGTGCTGAAGCCCGACAGCGTTTCCGTGCCGCCATTGAGGGCTGCGGCGACGCGTTCCGCCACGGTTTTCTTTTCCAGACCCCAGGCACGGTCGTTGATGATGCCGGTGTCGGAATTCACATAGCCCTTGAAGCCGAGCTTGCCGCGCAGCAGGTCGGTGACCACCTGCTTGGAGAAGGCCATGCCGGTCTGGTCGTAGGTGACGCCTTCGTAGGTCACGTTGATCGGCACGCCGTAGTACGGCATGATCGCCGACACGCCGGCGTCCAGCGCAGACATGAAGGGCTTGAGGTGGTAGGCGAAATTGCCGCCCGGATACACCTGGTTCTTGCCATGGGCGTAGTGCGGATCGAAGCCGCCTTCCTGCGGGCCGCCGCCAGGGAAGTGCTTCAAGGTCAGCGCGACGGCAGAATTCGGGTTCACCGAAGTGCCATCCCTGACCGTGGGGCCCTGCAGGGTCTGCACCAGCGTCTTCATGATGCTGGCGTTCAGGTCGGCATCTTCGGTGAAGGTTTCATGCACCCGATACCAGCGCGGCTCGGTCGAGAGGTCGGCCATGTAGCCGTACATGCCGCGCAGGCCAATCGACTTCCACTCGTCGCCCATGACCGTGGCGAAGTTCTTGACCAGCGACATGTCGCCCGCGCCCAGCGAAGCCGAGGCCAGTCCGGCTTCCTTCGGGAACTCGGTGAACGCGCCGGCTGCCTCGCTGATGCCGAAGCGCGGGTCTTTTTCATAATGGTTGCGGGCGTTGGACTTGAACACCGCCGGAATGCCCAGGCGCGTGCCCTCGGTCATGGCCTGGACGGCGTTCGTGAACTTTGCCGCCTGCTCGGGCGTGACCTGTCCTGCCGTCGGTGTGGCCGTCACCACGTTGCGAAACACAAAGCGGCTCATTTTTTGAGTATTGATGTAGTCGAACGCCGTTTGCGAAACCGCGCCGCCCGCATCCGAGTTCAGCGTGTTGATCAGCATCAGGCCGACTTTTTCCTCAAGCGTCATCTTGCCCACCAGGTCGTCAACACGCTGGTCAGTGGTGCGGCGCCAGTCTTCGTACTTGTCCAGCTGACCATTGCCGTTCGAGTCCTTGAACTGCTTGCCTTCGACCGTGAGAACGCTCTTGACCTGCGCGCTGATCACCGGCTGGGCCAGGGTGTTGTCGATGCCGGTGTCAATGGCAACGCCATCCCCGTCGCCACCGCCGCATGCCGTGAGCATCAGCGCACCGATGAGCGCGCTGGCCGCCAGCGCGGTCGGCCTGGCGTGGAATTGTTTTTGCACGGTAGTTTTCACGTATGTCTCCTGTCGATTGTGTTTAAAAAAGGCCAGCTTCCCGGATGCATCCTGAAGCGCTTGTCAGCTTTTTCAGGTTAATGTTATCGATAACATTTCTGCAGAGAATAGCACTTGAAAAATAAGGACAAGCTGGGGTAAACCCGGAATTTCAGTAATTTAAAAGCTGAAATTGCAGCGTAATCTAAGAAACTGAAGAGAAATTTCGCCAAGATGCGCAGTTAGCTGTCAATCTCCCGCGTTCAAGTCGAAGCGGAAAATCTCTGTATCGATAACATTTTAGAAAGGTGAGGGGCGTCGCTGGACCGCTTCGGATACGGCTCAAGCGCTTGAGCCGGTACCGCTCAGGCGCTGGCGCGCTCGATGATCTCGAAGCCGATATCGACAATCGGCTGGCTGACGCTTCGCCCCTCGGCCCGGTCCACGATGTACTGCGCGGCGGTGCGGCCCATGCGCGTGCCGTCGATGCGCACGGTGGTCAGGGCCGGTTGCAGACTGGCGGCCAGTTCCAGGTCGCCAAAGCCCACCACACCCAGTTGCCCTGGCACGGCCAGAGCCCGGGTTTGTGCCTCGATCAGCACGCCCAGGGCCAGCATGTCGGAGCTGCAGAACACCGCGTCGGTCTGCGGATGCGCTTCCAGAATGGCCGCCAGCCCGGCGCGGCCCGATCCCAGGGTGGTCGGCGCGGGCACGAAGTGCGTGGGCGCCTCGTCCAGGCTAAGCGTGCGGCCCATGCGCTGGAAGCCTTCGATGCGCCGCAGCGCCCGCTCGTCGCCGGCGCTGATCAAGGCGGGGTGCCGGTAGCCCCGGCTGTGCAGATAGTGGCAGACCGACTGGCCGATCTGCTCATGCGAAAAGCCGACCAGCATGTCGATTGGCGTGGGCGTCAGGTCCCAGGTCTCGACCACCGGAATGCCGGACGCCAGCAACTGGCGCCGGCCTTCGGGCGAATGCATGATGCCGGTCAGCACGATGCCATCGGGCCGGCGGCGGATGATGGCGTCCAGCAGCGCGTCCTCGCGCGATGCGTCGTAGCCGCTCTGGCCGATCATCAACTGGTAGCCCTGCGCGTCCAGCGCCTCGCTGAGCGCGCGGATGGTTTCCTGGAACACCGGCCCGACCAGCGTGGGCAGCACGGTCGCCACCAGTTTGGCCTTGGACGAACGCAGGCCGCGCGCCATGGCGTTGGGCACGTAGCCGGTGCGGGCCACGACTTCGCGCACCCGGGCCAGCACGTCCGGGGAAACTTTTTCGGGTTGGTTCAGGGTGCGCGAGACGGTCATGGCCGACACGCCGGCCAGCCGGGCAACATCGTGGACCGTGAAGCCCTGTGGCTTTTTCATGGGGAAGGGGGAGTAAGAGGAGCGGCGCCGGAATGGCCAGCGTCGATGATACCGGCAGCCCGTCCTTACATGGGCGTGAACTGCCCGACCGCCAGCCCCAGGCATTCGCGCAGCACCTGCCGCGAAGCCAGCAGCCCTTGCGCCGAAGGCAGCCATTGCAGCAGCCGGCTTTCGACGGGCCGCGTGAAGCCCATCGGCGCGGGCGTCACGACAAAGCCGGCGCGCTCAAAAGCGGCCACCGAGCGCGGCATGTGCCAGGCATCGGTGACCAGCGCAATGCGCTGCACGCCTTCGCGCATCAGCACCGGCGCGACCAGGCGCGCATTGCTTGAGGTGTCGCGCGATACGGCTTCGCTCCAGCGCAGCGCAAAGCCAAAGTCCTGCTGCGCCACGCGCGCGGCCACTTCGGCCTCCGACACCGCCTGCAGGCCGTCGGCGGCCCAGCCGATGCCGCCGCTGAAGGCCACTGGGAGGCTTGAGCGGCGCGCCAGCCAGATGCCGTAGCGCAGCCGGGCCGCAGTGACAGCGGAAGGCTGGGGCGCGCCGCCGTATTCGGGTGCGTCCGGCAGCACGCTGCCGCCAAGAATGACGATGGCCTGAATCTGGCCGGTCTTGAGCTGCGCGGCCGTGGCCGCCTCAAACTGCGGCAGCGCATGGCGCGCCAGCCACACCGCCGTGCCGTGGCAGCTGAGCAGCCACAGCGCTGCCAGCGACAGCGCGGCCAGCGCCAGGCCGCCGCGTTGTCTGCGCCAGGCCAGCAGCACGCCGAGCAGCGCCAGCAGCAGCGGCGCCAGCGGCGGCATCGCCAGGCTGGTCAGCAGCGGCTTGAGAAAGCCCAGTTCCATCGATAGCTATGAAAGTAATAGCTACTTATGCAGGCGGAACCTGCGCAAAAGGCATAAATGATCAATAAAAAGCCTGCAGGCCGGTCTGCGCACGGCCCAGGATCAAGGCATGCACGTCGTGCGTGCCTTCATAGGTGTTGACGGTTTCCAGGTTGATCATGTGGCGGATCACATGGTATTCGTCATGGATGCCGTTGCCGCCGTGCATGTCGCGCGCCATGCGGGCAATGTCGAGCGACTTGCCGCAGGAATTGCGCTTGATCAGCGAGATCATCTCGGGCACGGCACGGTCTTCGTCCATCAGCCGGCCGACACGCAGGCAGGCTTGCAGGCCCAGCGTGATTTCGGTCTGCATGTCGGCCAGCTTTTTCTGGATCAGCTGGGTTTGTGCCAGCGGACGGCCGAACTGGATGCGGTCCAGCGTGTAGTTGCGGGCGCGGAACCAGCAGTCTTCGGCCGCGCCCAGGGCGCCCCAGGCAATGCCGAAGCGCGCCTTGTTCAGGCAGCCGAACGGGCCTTTCAGGCCGGACACGTTGGGCAGCAGGTTTTCCGCCGGGACGAACACACCGTCCATCACGATCTCGCCGGTGATGCTGGCGCGCAGGCTCATCTTGCCTTCGATCTTGGGCGCGCTCAGGCCCTTCATGCCTTTTTCGAGCACGAAGCCATGGATTGCCTCCTGGCCGCCGACCTTGCCGTCTTCGTCTTCAAGCTTGGCCCAGACCACGAACACGTCGGCGATCGGGCTGTTGGTGATCCACATCTTGGCGCCGTTCAGGATGAAGCCGCCATCGACCGGCTTGGCGCGCGTCAGCATGCTGGCCGGGTCGGAGCCGTGGTTCGGCTCGGTCAGGCCGAAGCAGCCGACCCATTCGCCGGTCGCCAGCTTGGGCAGGTACTTCTGCTTTTGCGCTTCATTGCCATAGGCGTTGATCGGGTGCATGACCAAGGACGACTGCACGCTGATGGCGCTGCGGTAGCCGCTGTCCACGCGCTCGACTTCGCGCGCCACCAGGCCGTAGCTGACGTAGTTCAGGCCGGCGCAGCCGTAGCCTTCAATGGTCGAGCCCAGAAAGCCCATTTCGCCCGCCTCGTTCATGATCTCGCGGTCGAATTTTTCATGGCGCGCGGCCATCAGCACGCGCGGCTGGAGCTTTTCCTGGCAGAAGGCATTGGCCGCCTCCTGCACCGCGCGCTCGTCGTCGGTGAGCTGCTCGGACAGAAAAAACGGGTCTTCCCAGTTGAATTTGGTTTTCATGGTGCGGTCCTTGAAGGTCGGTGGGGCGGGTGAGTAGTGATTTGAATGGGGCGTGGGCAAAGTGTAGGGAATGAGTTCGTGCCTGTCACGCGCCTGCATTGTTAGGCCATCATGAATACTTGTCCAATATCAATTAGCAATGCAACGATATATTATTTGTATTCATGGAATTCCGACACCTGCGCTACTTTCTGGTTCTCGCCGAAGAACTGCACTTTGGCCGGGCTGCGCGCCGGCTGTCCATTTCGCAGCCGCCGCTGTCGCTCAACATCCAGCAGCTCGAAGCGTCGGTCGGCGCGCGCCTGTTCACGCGCAGCAGCAAATCTGTCGCGCTGACCGCCGCCGGCCTGGCCTTTGTGCCGGCCGCGCGGGCGCTGCTCGACCAGGCGGCGCAGGCGGCCCGCCATGCGCGGGACGTGGGGCAGGGCATGGCCGGCAGCCTGGCGATCGGCTTTGCCGGCACCATGCTCTACAGCGGCCTGCCCGGCATCCTGGAGCGTTTCCAGGCGCAGCATCCGCTGCTGCGGCTGATGCTGAAGGAACTCAGTTCGAGCGAGCAACTGGTCGAACTGGCGCATGACCGGCTCGACATCGGCTTTGTCCACACCACCCGCGTGCCGCCCGAGCTGTCGCAGATCCTGGTGTTCAGCCAGGCGCTGGTCGGCTGCCTCCCGGCGGGCCACCGGCTGGCGCAGCAGGCCACGCTGTCGCTCAGGGCGCTGCAGGGCGAGCCCTTTGCCGTGGTGTCGCGCGCGGTGTCGCCTGACTACCATGAGCGCATCCTCGGCATTTGTACTGATGCTGGCTTTCACCCCGAGATTCGTTTTGAACTGCGCCACTGGCTGAGCGTGGTGTCGCTGGTGTCGCAGGGCATGGGCGTTGCCTTGGTGCCGGCGGCATTGAGCCGCTCGGCCATGGCGGGAACGGTTTTCGTGCCGCTGGACCGCACCACCACGCCCTACGACACGCATTGCCTGTGGAAAACCGCCCGCGACAATCCCGCGCTGGCGTCCTTCGTGAAAGCCGTGCGCGATGCAAGCGCGCAGCCAAGCGGCTAAAGTGGCCGTTCAGCAAAAGGAAACCATTCTTATGAGCGAATCACAAACCATCACCCTGGGCGGCGGCTGCTTCTGGTGTACCGAGGCGGTTTACGTCAAGGTGCGCGGCGTGCTTGACGTCGAATCAGGCTACAGCAACGGCCAGGCGGCCCGGCCCAGCTATGAGGAAGTCTGCACCGGCCGCACCGGCTGCAACGAGGTCGTGAAGCTGACGTACGACCCGGCGCAGATCACGCTGCGCGAAATCCTTGAAATCTTCTTCGTCATCCACGACCCGACCAGCCTGAACCGCCAGGGCAACGACGCCGGCACGCAATACCGCAGCGGCATCTATTTTGAGACGCCCGAGCAGAAAACGGTGGCCGACGACTTCATCCGCGAAGCTAGCCAGGACAAGACCTTTGGCAAGCCCATCGTCACCGAAGTGCTGCCGCTGGCGAATTACTGGCCGGCGGAAAGCTACCACCAGGACTATTTTGAGAACAACCCGAACCAGGGCTACTGCGCTTTTGTCGTCGGGCCGAAGGTCGAGAAGTTCCGCAAGACGTTTGCGTCGCGGGTCAGGGATTGAGCCGGTTTTTCAAACAAAAAAGGCCTTTTGCGCAAGCTGCATATGCGCAAGCTGCTATTAAAATTGAAGTGGCTGACGAAGAAGAAATGAAGGAGAAATGGCATGAACCCGATTCCCGGAGAGTCGCCACTCGACATCCGCTGGCAGCAGCGCTTTTCCAATTACCAAAAAGCCCTGGCGCAACTGAACAGGTTCGCCGCCCGCACGGACCTCAATGAACTGGAAGAGCAGGGTCTGATTCAGTGTTTTGAATACACCCACGAACTGGCGTGGAAAACCCTCAAGGATTTTTTGGAGAACAGCGGAAACACCGGGATTTTTGGCTCGAAAGACGCCACGCGCGAAGCCTTCAAGCTCGGCTTGCTCGAAGACGGCGAAGGCTGGATGGTGATGATCCAGGACCGCAACAAGACCAGCCATACCTACAACCCTCAAACCGCCAAGGCCATCGTTGGAAACATCACCCAGCGGTTTCATGCCCTGTTCGTGGCGCTGGAGAAAAAACTGCAGAGCCTGCGACATGGCGCTTGATTCGCTCAGCGCGCAGAGCGGCCTGAGCCCCGCCACGCTGGAAAAGATCATCACGGTGCTGGCGCGGTGCCCGGCGCTGGAAAAGGCGGTGCTGTATGGTTCTCGCGCCAAGGGCAATCACCGGCCAGGCTCGGATATTGACCTGAGCCTGTTTGGCGACACATTAAGCCACGCGCATCTGGGGCAGATCGAGTCGCAACTCGATGACTTGATGCTGCCTTATTCCTTTGACATTTCCCTGTTCAGTCAAATTGACAACCCGGATTTAACCGAACATATCCAGCGGGTGGGCCTAGTGTTTTATGAGAAAAGCAGCTTGGCCGAAAACCTGGGAAAAACTCAAAAACAGGCAAGCGTCTGAATCAGGCGCGCTGCTCGAATTCCCGGTCCCTGGCGCCCAGCACGCCGGCGGCCAGTGCCGCCAGCTCGCGTGTCAGCAGTTCGAGCAGGTCTTCCATGGTGACGATGCCTGTCAGCCGGCCGGCATCGTCCACGATGACTAGGCGGCGCAGGCGGTTGCTGCGCATCAGCTGCACCGCGTCCATGGCATCCATCTCGGGGCTGGCCGTGACCAGTTCGACCGACATGATGTCGCCGGCGGTGAAGATCTCGGGGTCCAGCCCTTCGGCCATCAGCGCCAGCACCAGATCCCGGTCGGTGACGATGCCCACCGGCCTGGCTTTTTCCAGCGCATCGACCACGACCAGCGCGCCCACATGGTGCTTGCGCATCAGCTGGGCCGTTGCCAGCGCGGTGGTTTCGGTTTCGGCGACGGCCACCATGGCCGTCGCAAAGTCTCTCAGGCGGGTAGGCATGTGAACGCTCCTTTCGATCAGACACCGGGCTTGGACCCTGGCGGCGTCTGGAAGTTTTGACGGGCTGAAATTCCGGCTGTCTGCACGCCACCACTTTAGGCAGGCTGGCGCGGCCTGACTTGAGGTGGCGCAAACAAAAGGCGGATGCCTGCCTGTCCATGTCGCTTGTATCAGTTGCCCCGCATGCCCGCTGCGAGTTGCGTGACGTTGTGGCGCATCAGCCTGAGGTAGCTGTCCGCCGGTCCGCCTGCGGCTGACAGCGCATCGACATACAGCGCCGGCCCGACGGTCACGCCCGCGTCCTTGCCGAGCTGGGCCAGCAGCCTGGGGTTGCTCATGTTCTCGACGAACACGGCCCGGATCTTTTCGCGCTGGATCTGGCGTATCAGCTGGGCCACTTCCTTGGCGCTCGGTTCGGCGTCGGTGGACACGCCCTGGGGCGCCAGAAACCTGATCTGGTACTGCGCGGCCAGGTAGCTAAACGCATCGTGCGAGGTGATGACCTTGCGCTTGTCCGCCGGAATGGCCGCGAACTGCGCCTTGGCCCAGGTATCGAGCGTCTGCAACTCCTTCACGTAGGCGCTGGCGTTGGCCTGGTAGGCGGTAGCGCCTGCGGGATCGGCCTTGGCGAGCGCGGCGGCGATGTTGCGCGTGTACAGCACGACATTGAGGGGGTTTTGCCAGGCGTGGGGGTCGGCCTCGTCGTGCTGATGGCCTTTGCCTTCGTGGCCTTTTTCTTCTGCCATGACGAGCGGCTTCACGCCCATGGAGGCCACCACGGTCTCGCCCTTGTAGCTGGCCGATTTGGCCAGCTTTTGCGCCCACGGCTCAAAGCCCAGCCCGTTGACGACCAGCAGCCGGCTTTGCACCAGGGCTTTGGCATCGGTGGGTTTGGGCTCGAACACATGGGCGTCTTCGTCGGGGCCGACCAGCGTGGTGACGCTGACGCGCTCGCCGCCGACCACGCGCACCAGGTCGCCCAGGATGCTGAAGCTGGCCACTACCGGCACGGGCTCGGCCGCGAAGCTGGCGCAGGGCAGCAGGGCGGCGCCGGCAATGCAGGCCGCCAGGAGTTTGCGAATGACACGATGCATGGCTGACCTTCAGGAGGAGTGGATAAAACGAAAAGAGGAAGGCTCTCAAGCCACCCGGTGGCGGGTAGCCCAGACGCGCGGCAGCCAGCCGCCCGGCGCGACCAGCAGTGAAGCAAAGTACAGCGCCCCGGCGCAGCCGATGATGGTCGGGCCCGACGGCGTGTCCAGGTGGTAAGACAGCAGCAGCCCGGCCACGCTGGCGAGCATCGCCTGCGCGCTGGCGTTGAGCAGCTGCGCGGGTAGCGTGTCGTGCCACAGCCGGCTCGACACGGCCGGCAGCATCATCAGCCCGACGGCCATCAAGGTGCCCAGCGTCTGGAAACCGGCGACCAGGTTGATGACGACTAGCATCAAAAAGCCCTGCTGCCACAGCCAGCCGCGCCGCCCGGCCGCACCCAGGAACACCGGATCAAAACTTTCCAGCACCAGTCCCCGGTACATCGCGGCCAGCAGCAGCACGCTGACCGAGGAAACGCCGGCCACCATCAAGAGGCCCTCGCGGTTCACGCCCAGTGCGCTGCCAAACAGGATGTGCAGCAGGTCGAGCTGGGTGCCGTGGCCCGAGATCAGTGTCACGCCCAGCGCCAGCGCCACCAGGTAAATCGCGGCCAGGCTGGCGTCTTCCTTGAGCACCGTGAAGCGCGTGACCAGCCCGGCGACAGCCGCCACCGCCATGCCCGCCGCCACGCCGCCCATGGCCATGGCGGTCAGCGAGAGGCCGCCCAGCATGAAGCCGATCGCCACGCCCGGCAGCACCGCGTGGCTGAGCGCGTCGCCCAGCAGGCTCATGCGCCGCAGCGTTAAAAACACGCCCAGCGGCGCGGCGCTGAGCGACAGCGCCAGCGTGGCGACCAGCGCCCGGCGCATGAAGGCAAATTCGGCGAACGGGGAAAACGCCGTGTCCCACAGCCAGGCGGCGAAGGCCATCATGCAACGGCTTTCTGCAGGGCCAGCGTGCCGGTGCCGCACAGCTCGGCGTTTTCGTCCCAGGCTTCGGCCATGGCGCGGGCGCGTCGCAGGTTCGGCTCGGTCAGCACGTCGGCGGTGGCGCCCCAGCCGACCAGTTCGCGCGCCAGCAGCAGCGTGCTGGGGAAATACTCGCGCACCAGGTGGTCGTCGTGCAGCACGGCAATCACCGTGCGCCGCTGCTGGTGCCACTGCCGCACCAGCGCCAGCAGGGCGGCGGTGGTCTTGGCGTCGATCGCGTTGAAGGGCTCGTCGAGCAGGATCAGCTCGGCGTCCTGCACCAGCATGCGGGCAAACATGACCCGCTGCAATTGCCCGCTGGACAAGCTGCCGATGGAGCGGCGCTCGAAGCCCTCCAGCCCGACGGCGTGAAGCGCGGCATCGACGCGCTCCAGCATGCGCCGGGTGACGGCGCCCCACGCGCCGGCGCTACCCCAGCAGCCCAGCAGCGCGCAGTCGTAAACGTCGATGGGAAAGCTGCGGTCGATGTCGGCCACCTGCGGCAGGTAGGCGATGCGTTCGCGCGCGGGCGCCACCGTCAGCGCGCCGCCGGAGCGCCCGCCTTCAATCGGCAGCAGGCCGACGATGCTTTTGAGCAGCGTGCTTTTGCCCGAGCCATTGGGCCCGACCACGGCGGTCAGCGAGCCCGGCGCGAAGCTGCCGCTGATGTGGTGCAGCGCCGGATGCCGGCGGTAGCTGACCGTGAGGTCGCGCAGCGACACCACCGGGCCGGCCGCTACCACGGGGCGACTTCCACTTGCGCCCAAGCCACCGCCAGCCACAGCAGCGCCACGGCGGGCAGCACGGCCAGCACCCGCAGCCAGGCCGGCCAGGCCAGCACGCTGGCGGCGCGGGAAGGGGTGGAGCGGTGCGCGGAAACTGTTTGCGAAGTCATGGCTTTCCAGAAATGAAGGCGGGCGAGCCGCAGGTTGCGGTAATAATGCAACTAGATTGCGGTAGATTGTAACGCAACTGAATTGCATTAAAAGCGAATTACAAGCGAGTGAACGTCAATCCATGGCCTCTTTCCAGTCTCCCGAATCCGCCAGGCTCGACCCCATCGACGCGCTGCTGTCGGCCCACGGCCTGCGGCGCACGGCGGCGGCGCGCCTGGTGCTGGGCTGGCTGCTGGCGCATCCCGACACCAGCTTTACCCATGCGCAGCTGCAGATGGCGCTCAGCGGCGAAGGTCCGTCGGCACTGGACCGCGTCACGCTGTACCGGCTGATCGACCGGCTGACGCAGGTCGGGCTGCTGCTGTGCCGGGTCGATGCCAGCCGGGTGCGCCGCTACCAGGCGATGCCGGCCAGCGTGCATGCGATGCCGCACTTCGAATGCCAGAGCTGCCACCGCGACAGCCCGCTGGACGGCGCGCTGATGGGCAACGCCGACGACCTGGAGCGCGCCGCCCAGTCGGCGCTGGCCGCGCTGAAGGCGCTGGGCTACCAGGGCCTGAGCATGGATTTCGCGGTGCGCGGCGTCTGCGCCGACTGCGCCACCAGCGGGCCAGCCGCCTGAACCGGCTTCAGCTTGCCGGATGATTCAATTCCAGCAATCCCTTCCCGTGTTGGCCCAGACGGTCGGCCTGCTGCTGCTGTCGAACGTGTTCATGACCTTTGCCTGGTACGGGCACCTGAAGAACCTGGCCGCGTCGCCCTGGTACATCGCCGCGCTGATCAGCTGGGGCATTGCGCTGTTCGAGTATTTGCTGCAGGTGCCGGGCAACCGCATCGGTTTCACGCAGTTCAGCGTCGGCCAGCTCAAGATCATGCAGGAGGTGATCACGCTGGCCGTGTTCGTGCCGTTCGCCGTGTTCTACCTGAACGAGCCGCTCAAGCTCGACTACCTGTGGGCGGCGCTGTGCATGATGGGGGCGGTTTACTTCATCTTCAGAGGATAGGCCCCCACGGTCGCCCACTGCGTGTGGCTTCCTGCCCCCCGAGGGGGCCGCTGCGCCTGCGGCCTGGCGAAGCCAATTCCGCGGCCCCTGCTTGAGGAGGTGCGCCCCCACGGCCGCCGCTGACTGTTTTTTGCGTCCTTCGGGAGCGCTCATTCCTCAGGGTTATCCATCACAAAAATGTTTGCCTGGCAGTCAAACGGACGGCAAAGTCATCGCGGTTAAACTCCCGGCAGTCACAAATCCGTCATATTTCGGACTAAATTTTTTTGAGGATTCCCATGCTGTTCAGCAAGTTTTTGCCGCGAGAAGGCAATTTTTTCGAGATGTTCGACCAGCATGCCAACCGGATTGTCGAAGCCGCCCATGCATTTTCCAAGATGGTGGCCAATTACAGCGATGTGGAAAAACGCAACCTGCACCACCGCGAAGTCGATGAAGCCGAGCGCGCCGCCGACCGCATCACCCATGAAGTCAGCCGCGTGCTGCACAAGACCTTCATCACGCCGATCGACCGGGACCAGATCCACCAGCTGATCAACACGCTCGACGACGTGGCCGACCTGATCCAGGATTCGGCCGAGACCATGGCGCTGTACGACGTGCACCACATGACGGACGACATCGTGCGCCTGACCGACCTGAGCGTCAAATGCTGCGAACGCCTGAAGGACGCCGTTGGCCTGATCGGCAAGGTGCGCGATGCCGCCACGGCCGAAGCCGCGCTCAAGACCTGCGCCGAGATCGACAAGCTCGAATCCGACGCCGACCATGTGATGCGCTCGGCCATGAGCCGGCTGTTTCGCGAGGAGCCCGATGTGCGCGAACTCATCAAGCTCAAGGCGGTGTACGAACTGCTGGAAACCATCACCGACCGGTGCGAGGACGCGGCCAACCTGATCGAGGGCATCGTCCTCGAAAACTCCTGATTCCCGGCGACTGAAACCGACCTTCTCATGCAAACTGCACAGACCGCTCTCTGGGTCGTGGCCCTGCTTGTCTTCATGGCCATCGCCTTTGACTTCATGAACGGCTTTCACGACGCCGCCAATTCCATCGCCACGGTGGTGTCCACCGGCGTTCTCAAGCCCGGCCATGCCGTCGTGTTTGCCGCATTCTTCAACCTGCTGGCGCTGTTCGTTTTCCATCTGAGCGTGGCCGCCACGGTCGGAAAGGGAATTGTGGAGATCGACGTTGTGGACACCCACGTCGTCTTCGGGGCGCTGATGGGCGCCATCACCTGGAACCTGGTGACCTGGTATTACGGCATTCCCAGCAGTTCGTCGCATGCCTTGATTGGCGGCATCGTGGGCGCGGTGATTGCCAAAGCCGGTACGGGTGCGCTGATTTCGGGCGGCCTGGTCAAGACGGTGGCGTTCATCTTCATCTCGCCGCTGCTGGGCTTTCTGCTCGGCTCGCTGATGATGGTGGCCGTGTCCTGGATCTTCCTGCGCTCCGCGCCGTCCAAGGTGGACCGGTGGTTTCGCCGCCTGCAACTGGTGTCGGCCGGTGCCTACAGCCTGGGCCACGGCGGCAACGATGCGCAAAAGACCATCGGCATCATCTGGATGCTGTTGATTGCCACCGGCTACACCTCGGCCGCCGACGCGATGCCGCCGACCTGGACGATTGTGGTCTGCTACACGGCGATTGCCGCCGGCACCATGTTCGGCGGCTGGCGCATCGTCAAGACCATGGGCCAGAAGATCACCAAGCTCAAGCCGGTGGGCGGCTTTTGCGCGGAAACCGGCGGCGCCATCACGCTGTTCCTGGCCACCGTGCTGGGCATTCCGGTCTCGACGACCCATACCATCACCGGCGCCATCGTCGGCGTCGGCTCGACGCGCCGCGCCTCGGCCGTGCGCTGGGGCGTGGCCGGCAGCATCGTCTGGGCCTGGGTGTTGACCATTCCGGCATCGGCCTGCGTGGCCGCGATTGCCTACTGGGCCAGCCTGCTGATTTTTGATTGAGCCAGTCCGCCGGGCAGGGCGGCGACGCTGAAAACACCCTGTTCATCAGTGCATCCGTCCTGATGGACGATTTCATTTTTTGAAAACTCAGGTACGCTTTCTTCCATGAACCTGCCAAAAATAAACAAGCCTTTCGCCATGATCCGGGAATTCCACCTGGCCGACTGGTTCACGCTGGCCAATGCCATCTGCGGCATCGGGGCCCTGTTTTCCATGATGACCTACCTCCAGGTGAACGATGTCCGGCATGTTTACTTTGCCTGCTGGCTGGTCGTGGCCGCGCTGATTTTCGATGTGCTCGACGGGCGGATTGCGCGCTGGCGGCAGAAAACCTCGGCCATGGGGCGCGAACTCGACTCGCTGGCCGACATCATTTCCTTCGGCGTTGCCCCGGCGGTGATCGCCTACGGCTGCGGCATGCAGGGGCTCTACGACCGCATCATCCTGGCCGGTTTCGTCGCCTGCGGCGTGTCCCGGCTGGCACGCTACAACGTCACCGCCGAGTCGCTGACCGGCGACGGCGGCAAGGTGAAGTATTTCGAGGGAACGCCCATTCCAACCTCGCTGGTGCTGGTCATGGTGATGCTGGTGGCCGCTTGGCAAGGCGCGCTGCAGGACGCACTGTGGTTTGGCCAGGTCAAGTTTGGCGGCTTCACGCTGCATCCGCTGGTGCTGCTGTTCGCGCTGTCGGGCTCGCTGATGGTCAGCCGCATCCGCTTTCCCAAGCTCTGAGCACGGGTTTCTGGCGGATTTTTCCTGACAGCAGGCGCCAATTGGTCGGTGAACCGCGATGCACTTTCGCCTGGCCGCCGACGCCGTCCTGCTGCTTCATCTGGCCTTCATCGTGTTTGCCGTCTTCGGTGGGTTGCTTGCCCTCAGGTGGCGCTGGCTGCCGCTGCTTCATCTGCCTGCCGTGGCCTGGGCTGTTTATGTGGAGCTGGCGGGAAGCCTCTGCCCGCTGACGGCAGTCGAAAACAGCTTCCGCCTCGGCGCCGGCCAGTCGGGTTATGCCGGGAGCTTTGTCGAACACTATCTGCTCGACCTGATCTATCCGACAAGCCTGACGCGCGAAATCCAGTGGATTCTGGCCGCCATCGTGGCTGGCATCAACATCGCCGTATATTCATGGCTGGCGTTCCGCCGGCACTCCAGCATCCAGAAACCGGCTGGCTGAAAAATGCATGAGCTGCCCTCGCCGTCTTGCGCAACGCCCGAAGGGCGAAAAGCATGGCCTGGGCTGTGAGGGTTAAAACAGCCAGCAGCACGCTCGCCCAGCCGCAATTTGGTAGTATTTCCTGTCAATATTTTTTGACATTTATCGGAGATTTTCATGAAAAAAATCATTGCCGTCATGGCCATGGCCGCCTCGTCACTGGCCTTTGCCAACAGTTGCCCCACCCACATGAAGGAAATCGACGCCAAGCTGTCCAGCAGCCCAGCGGTTGCGGCCGCTGATATGGAGAAAGTCAAAAAGCTGCGCGCCGACGGTGAAGCCTTTCACAAGGCGGGCAAGCATGCGGAGTCTGAAAAGGCATTGGGCGACGCCAAGAAACTTCTGGGAATCTAAGCCTTCGGCCTGCTTGCGCGGCAGGCAGATCGCCTGCAACCGTTCAGAATTGGCGGCCCGGCTCCCCACACGCCGGGCTGGCCAACCCGCCTACCAGTCTTCCTTCACCGCCAGCACCGCATCCCTGCCAGCGGCCGCGCGTCCGGCCAGCCAGGCGGTCAGCGTGCCGGCCAGCACCACGCTGGCGCACAGCAGCGCCAAGCGTCCCCACGGCACCTGCAGGTCCATGGTCCAGTGAAAGCTTTGCGGGTTGACGACAAACACCAGCACGGTGGACACCGCCAGCCCGAGCGCCAGCCCGGCCAGCGCGCCAATCACCGTCCAGGCCGCGCCTTCACCGGCCACGACGGTCAAAATCTGCCGGCGTGTCAGCCCTAGGTGCGCGAGCAGGCCGAACTCCTTGCGCCGCGCCAGCACCTGCGCGCTGAAGCTGGCCGCCACGCCAAACAGGCCAATGGCAATCGCCACGCCCTGCAGCCAGTAGGTCACGGCAAAGCTGCGGTCGAAAATCTTCAGGGAAATGGCGCGGATCTGGCTGACCGAGGCCATTTCCAGCAAGGCGCCGCTGCCGCCTGACTGGCGGTCGGCCAGGCTGCGAATCGACTGCTGCACCTCGGCGTCAGGCACGCTGCCGTCGATCCACAGCGCCAGGTCGTTGACCCGCGCGTCGCTGCTCAGGCGCTCGAAATCGCGCTGGGCTATGGTGATGGCGCCAAACTGGCGCGCATAGTCGCGCCACACGCCAGCCACGAAGAATTTCTGGTTTGCTATGGAATTAATAGCTGGTTGCGCACGCCCTGATTGCGCAAAAGCACTAAAAGCCTGTGAAAGTGGCGTAAACACCGTGCCGGGCGCGGCGCCGTAAAGATCGACCATCGCTTCGCTCACGTAAATGCCGATCTGACCGGGAGGCACCCCGAGCGCCGCGCCGACCAGCGGCAGGTCGGTGGCAGGGTTGTCGATGGGCCGGGAAATCAGCGTGACCGCTGGCTTGGCAGCATCGAGCAGTAGCGGCACGGTGCGCAGCGTGCTGACCCGTGCCACGCCGGGCAGGCTGCCGAGCGCATTGACAAACCCGGGAGAAAAATAGGCGGTGTCGCTGGCCGAGGCGCTCAGGGTGGAGCGCACGTACAGGTCGGCTGGCAGCAGCGTGTCCAGCCAGTTCGTGACCGAACCGCGAAAACTCGCCACCATCACCGTCAGCGCTACGGCCAGGCTGAGCGACGCGACCACGCCGCTGACGGCCACGGCCGCGCTTTCGCGCACCCGGCGCGCGCGCTCGACCGCCAGCATCGGCAGCAGGCGGTGTCGGGTCAACGGGCTGAGCCGGTCATAGAGCAGCGTGATCAGCCAGGGCAGCGCGGTGATGCCGCCGACCAGCAGCAGCGCCACCGAGACATAAGCCGCCAGCGGAATGCCGAACACCGGCGGCAGCATCGCCAGCAGGGCGCCGGCCGCGATCAGGAAAATACTCAGCCAGCGGCCGGCGCCCGACGCAGGCGCCAGGCCCAGCCCCTTGAGGGTTTGCGCGGGCGGCAGCTTTTGCGCCGCCCGCGCCGGCCA
>NZ_KL448323.1:208883-582231 GCF_000709345.1 Polaromonas glacialis
TTTGGCCCCCCCCGCGCCGGCCACCAGCCGCCGACGCCGGCAGCTGCCACGCCCAGCAGCCCGTAGCCCAGCGCCGCGCCGCCGCTCCACTGCAGCGTTGGCGCGACGCCGGCAAAATAGCCGCCGCCCAGGTCGCCGCCGAGCAGCCGCAGCGCCAGCGCCGCCAGCCCGCCGCCCAGGGCGATGCCGGCCAGGCTGCCGACAATGCCCAGCGCCAGCGACTCGATCAGCACCAGCTGCAGGCGCTCGCGGCCGGTCAGTCCGAGAACGCCGAGCAGCGCGAACTGCTGCGCCCGCTTGGCCACGCTGAGCGACAGCACCGAAAACACCAGAAAAGCGCCGGTGAACAGCGCCACCAACGCCAGCACCGTGAGGTTGACGCGGTAGGCGCGCGACAGGTTGCTGACGCGCTCGGCGGCGTCACCGGGCGCGGTGGCGGTGATGCCGGCCGGCAGTCGCAGGCTGTCGATGAAGCGGCCGGTGTCGGCGCCCGCCCTGAGCCGCACGTCGATGCGCGACAGCTGGCCGCTGCGGCCAAACAGCTCCTGCGCCGCGCCGATGTCCATCACCGCCAGCGGCCCGCCGCCGGCGTTCACGCTGCCCGCCACGCTGACGCCGCGCAGTTGCAGGCCGTCCTGCAGCTGCAGACGGCCGCTGGCGAAGGCCCGGCGCGCCGCCGGATTGAGGAACACCGTGCCCGGCGCGAACAGCGCCATGCGGTCGGCGTCCTTCGCGGGCACCGGCATCAGGCCGGGCGCCACCGACGCCACGGCCAGCGCATCGACGCCGATGATGCGCAAGGACTGGCGCCTGGCGCGGTCGCCGTTTTCATCGAGCGCGTAAGTTGACAGCTCCAACACCGGGCTGGCCATGGCCACCTGCGGATGGTTGGCCACCTGGGCATAGAGCGCCTCGTCAAAGCTGCCCTGCACGGCGCGCAGTTCCAGGTCCGGCTGGCCGTTGACCGCGCGCACCGCCTGCGAGAACTCCGACAGGGCCGAGTTGTTGATCAAATGCACCGAAAACGCCAGCGCCACGCCCAGCATCACCGCGACGACGGCGGCCACGCTGCGCCACGGGTGGTGGCGCAGCTCCTGCCAGGAAAAGGTTTGCAGCAGGGCGCGCATGGGCTGGATGCTTGCCACGCCTCAGGCCGAGATGCCGGTGCTGCTCAGGTGCAGCACCCGGTCGGCGCGCGCGGCGGCGGCGGCCGAATGCGTCACCAGCACCATGGCCGCGCCATGCTCGCGGGTCTGGGCAATCAAAGCGTCCATCACCTTGGAGGCGGTGGCCGGGTCGAGGTTGCCGGTCGGCTCGTCGGCCAGCAGCAGGCCGGGCCGGTGCACCAGCGCCCGGGCAATCGCCACGCGCTGCAACTGCCCGCCGCTCAGCTGCTGCGGCAGGCGCTTGCCCAGTCCACCCAGGCCGACGGCTTCGAGCAGCGCTTCGACGCGCGCGTCGTCGGGCTGGCCCAGCAGCAGCAGCGGCAGGGCGACGTTTTGCGCCACGTCCAGGTGCGGCAGCACATGAAACGCCTGGAATACAAAACCGACATGGCGGCGGCGCAGCAGGGCGCGCTGGTCGTCGGTCATTTGCCCCAGGTCGGCGCCGCCCAGGCTGACCGTGCCTTCGTCCCAGCTGTCGAGCCCGGCCATGCAGTTGAGCAGCGTGGACTTGCCCACGCCCGACTCGCCGACGATGGCGACGAATTCGCCGGGCGCCACGTCGAGCGTGACCTGGCTGAACACGGCCGTGTCGCCGTAGCGCTTGCCGAGATTGTGGAGGCGCAAGCTCATGCGAAGGCCCTGGCTTCGGCCTTGACAAGCGCAAGCACCTGTTCGAGCGCCGTGGGGTCATCGCAGGCGACGACGCGGCGCTGCGGCATCGCGCGCAGCCAGGTGATCTGCCGCTTGGCCAGCTGGCGCGTGGCAAAGATGCCCTTGTCGCGCAGCTCGCTCCATTCAAGGGCCGAAAAGCTGCAGTCCAGGCCGCGCGCCTCGCGTGCGTCCAGTATTTCCCAGGCCTGGCGGTAGCCGACGCAGCGCATGGCCGGCAGGTCGGGCGCCAGGTCGCCGCGCGCGCGCAGCGCCCTGACCTCATCGACAAAGCCCGAAGCAAGCATGACGTCGAAACGCTGGGCGATGCGGCCATGCAGCCAGGCGCGATCTGCCGGTTCCAAAGAAATAAGTGCTTTTGCGCTTATTCCATCTGTGTTGTCAGCTATGTTTTTGCTAGCATTTCGCTGGTGGAAGAAGGACAGCGGCTGGCCAGATACCCGGAACACTTCCAGCGCCCGCGAGATGCGCTGCGAGTCGTTCGGCGCCAGGCGCGCGGCCGTGACCGGGTCCACCTGCGCCAGTTCGGCATGCAGCGCCGGCCAGCCTTTTGCGGCGGCCTCATCGGCCAGCACGGCGCGCACCGCCGGGTCGGCCGGCGGCATGTCGTCCAGGCCGTCGAACAGCGCCTTGAAGTACAGCATGGTGCCGCCGACCAGCAGCGGCAGATGGCCACGCGCGCTGATCTCCCTGATCAGGCGCCGCGCATCGTGTACGAATTCGGCGGCGCTGTAGGCGTTGAGCGGGTCGCGGATGTCGATCAGGTGGTGCTTTACTGCGGCCAGTTCGCCAGCAGACGGCTTGGCTGTGCCAATGTCCATGCCGCGATAGACCAGCGCCGAATCGACGCTGATGATCTCGACGGGCCAATGCCGGGCAATGGCCAGCGCGGCGGCCGTCTTGCCCGATGCGGTGGGGCCGGCCAGCGCGATGCAGCGCAGGTTCAGGGGGGGCGCGGTGCGCGCCGGCTCAAAAGAAACAGACATGCGGGCTAGGCTACCAGAAAGGCGCCCGGCCCATCAGTGCGCGGCGAGCAGGCCGGCGCCACCGGAACGCGCGCCAAACAGGCCGGCCAGCGCCACGCGGTACTGCGCCTGGCCCAGTGAGTTGGTGTTGTGGTGCGAGCCGCCCTCGACCAGCACAAAGGCCTTGGGTTGCTGCGCCGCTTCATACAGCCTGCGGCCCAGCGCCGGCTGGATCAAGCGGTCGTCCGAGCCATGCACCACCAGCAGCGGCGAGCCCAGGCGGGTGACTTTTTCCACCGATTCGAAGGGCTGGGTGATCAACAGGCGCAGCGGCAGCCAGCCCCATTTCATGGTGCCGACCACGTCGGCGATCGAGGTGAAGGTGCCTTCGACAATGGTGCCGGCCTCGTTGTCCACCCGCGCCGCCAGTTCGATGGCGACCGCGCCGCCCAGCGAATGGCCGAAGATGTAGCGCGGCTGGCCCGGCTGCCGCGCGCCCAGCCAGTCCCAGGCGGCTCTGGCGTCTTCGGCGGCGATGCTTTCCGAGGGCAGGCCCGGCGAGCTTTTGCCGAAACCCCGGTAGTCGATCGCCAGCACCGAAAAGCCCAGTTCCTGCATGCGGCGGATGCGCGGCGCCGAGCCCTCGACGTTCCAGCGCGCGCCGTGCAAATACAGCAGCACCGGCGCCTTGGCGCCGTTCCAGGCGGGTTGGGCGGCATCGGCCGGCAGCCACAGCCCGTGCAGCTTGACCGGCTGGCCCGTGGCGGCCGAATCAAAGTCGATCCAGACATCCTTCATGTCCTGCGTCAGCGCCGCGCTGGAGCCCCAGCTGCGGTCGCTGGGCTGGAAGATCCAGCCGCGCTGTTTTTCGTCGAGTGTTGCGCATCCGGCCAGAACGGCGAATGCCAATGCGAGGGAGGAAATGATGGGCCAGTGTTTCATTGCCTTGAACTGACCCGCCTTGAAACAAAAAGTTCTGGCCGCTGAAGCTGAGAAATGACGAAGTTCCGGTAAAGCCGGCTGCCGCTGCCGGCCTGGGCGGCCGGCGGCAGCGCCCGGGTCAGGCGGCAGGCTGGGCCGCAATCAGACCACGCCCTGCGCCAGCATCGCATCGGCCACCTTGACGAAGCCCGCCACGTTGGCGCCATCGACGTAGCTCAGTGTGCCGTCCTCGCGCCGGCCGTACTGCAGGCAGGCGCCGTGGATGTCCTGCATGATCTGCAGCAGGCGCGCATCGACCTCGTCGCGCGACCACGACAGGCGCATCGCGTTCTGGCTCATTTCCAGCCCCGACGTGGCGACGCCGCCGGCGTTGCTGGCTTTGCCCGGTGCATACAGCACGCCGTGGCCTTCAAACACCCGCACCGCGTCTAGCGTCGAAGGCATGTTGGCGCCCTCAGCCACGCAGATCACGCCGTTTTTCACCAGCAGGGCGGAGTCAACGGCATCAAGCTCGTTTTGCGTCGCGCAGGGCAGGGCGACATCGACCGGGACATGCCACGGCCGCACGCCAGGCTGGAAAGCCACGCCGGTGCGCTTGGCGTAGTCGTTGACGCGGCCATACAGGTGGTTCTTGACTTCCATCAGCTCGGCCAGTTTTTCGGTCGTGAAGCCCTCTTCATCGACGATGGTGCCGCTGGAGTCCGACACGGTGATGACCCTGGCGCCCAGCGCCATGGCTTTTTCCACCGCGTACTGCGCCACATTGCCCGAGCCCGACACGCTGACGCGCAGGCCGTCCAGGCTGCGGCCTTTTTGCCTGAGCATTTCCTCGGCGAAATAAACCGTGCCGTAGCCGGTGGCTTCGGGGCGGATCAGCGAGCCGCCAAAGCTCAGGCCCTTGCCGGTGAACACGCAGTCGGCGCGGTTGGTCAGCTTTTTCATCATGCCGGCCATGAAGCCGACCTCGCGCCCGCCCACGCCCATGTCGCCCGCCGGCACGTCGGTGTCCGAGCCCACATGGCGGAACAGTTCGGTGACAAAGGCCTGGCAAAAGCGCATGACTTCGAGCGGGCTCTTGCCCTTGGGGTCAAAGTCCGAGCCGCCCTTGCCGCCGCCCATGGGCAACGTGGTCAGCGCGTTCTTGAAGGTCTGCTCGAAGGCGAGGAATTTCAGGATCGACAAGTTCACGAAGGGTGAAAGCGCAGGCCGCCCTTGTACGGGCCGATGGCCGAGCTGTGCTGGATGCGGTAGCCGCGGTTGACCCGGACTTCGCCCCGGTCGTCAATCCACGAGACGCGGAACATGACCGTGCGCTCGGGCTCGATCAGGCGGTCCAGCAGGCCGTGCTCGGCATATTTTGGATGCTTTTCAATGTAGGGCCAGAGGCTTTCCAGCACCTCGGTCGTGGCCTGGAGGAATTCCGGCTGGCCTGGATTGCAGCCGGCGACGTGGCTTAAAAAGCTGTCCAGGGTTTTGTATTTCATCCGTTCAATTCCTCATATTGGTGCATAAACTCATGCAGGAATTGAATTTTGCCGCGAAACAGACCTGTTTCTGGCTTTTATCCACATCGGCTGATCTGGATTGCACCAAATCAGGGCTTTTTATTCCTTGGTGAAAACAGGCCTTCGTTCCCGTCAAAAGGCGGGGTTGCACTGCCTCGCCCCTACACTTCAGCCATGATGACAAGCGGTTTTTCCACCCCTTCCACCGCCGCCCGCGTCCTGGGGCTGGCCGGCCTGCTGCCTTTCCTGGCCGGTGCGATTGCGCTTGCCGTGCTCGATGCGCCCGGCTTGCGCGCCTGGGCGGGAACGGCGCTGGTGGCCTACGGCGCGCTGATCGCCACCTTTCTTGGCGGCATCCACTGGGGGCTGGCGATGCGGGGCGTGCCGCCCGTCAACGTTCGCCTGGGCTGGGGCGTTTCGCCCAGCCTGCTGGCCTGGGTCGCCCTGCTGTTGCCGGTCAGCCCTGCGCTATGGCTGCTGGCCGCGCTGCTGGCGGCCTGCTATGCGGTGGACCGAACGCTGTATGCCAGCGCCGGGCTGTCGGGCTGGCTGGGCCTGCGCCTGCAACTCACTAGCGTCGCCACCTTGTGTTGCCTGGCCGCCGGCGCCTGGGCAATGCGTTGAAGCGCTGAAACCCGGTCTACGGGCTTTCAGCGTCCGCGCAGAAACAGGCTGTCCAGTTCCTTCAGGCTGACCTGGCGCCAGGTCGGCCGGCCGTGGTTGCACTGGTCTGAGCGATCGGTGGCTTCCATCTGGCGCAGCAGGGCATTCATTTCCTCGACGGTCAGCTGCCGGTTGGCGCGCACCGCGCCGTGGCAGGCCATGGTGCCGAGCAGTTCGTTGTGCGCCCGCTCGACCACGGTGCTGGCGTCCATCTGCGCCAGTTCGGCCAGTACCGATCTGGCGAGTTCCACCGCGTCGCCCGCCGCCAGGCTGGTCGGCACGGCCCGCACCGCCAGCGTCCTGGGCGAAAACGGCGTGATTTCCAGGCCCAGCAGGGCCAGCGTGTCGATGCAGGCTTCGGCCGTGGCCACTTCGTGCGGCGTGGCGGCAAAGGTCGCGGGAATCAAGAGCGGCTGGCTGGCGATGCGCGAGGCCTCGAACTGGATTTTCAGCCGTTCATAGACGATGCGCTCGTGGGCCGCATGCATGTCCACGATGACCAGGCCCTGGCTGTTTTCGGCCAGGATGTAAACGCCCTGCAGCTGCGCCAGGGCGCGGCCCAGCGGCCAGTCGCCGTGGGGCAGGGCGGTGTCGGGCGGCGGGCCGGACTGCGGGGTTTCGACCGCTGCGGCGGGGGCGCCGGGCATGTCGCGGTCGGGCGCAGCGGGCCGTCCCGTGCCGGACGGCACCGGCCACAGGGCTTCAAAGTCCGACACGCGGTGTTCCTGATTTGCTCTGAAATTGATAGCTGGTTGTGCCCATCCCTGCTGCGCAAAAGCCTGTTTTGGCTTTAAATTGAAGTTCAGCGGCGGCTCAGGGGCGGCCTCGGCGGGCGTGGCGTTCGCGCTGGCCGCGCCGGCACGGGGCGCGGCCAGCGCATCCTGCACGCCATGGCGCACCGCCTGGTGTACTTCGCGGCTGTCGCGAAAGCGCACCTCGATCTTGGTCGGATGCACATTCACATCGACCCGCGCCGCGTCAATCTCGACATACAGCGCATACACCGGCTGGCGGTGGCCGTGCAGCACATCCTCGTAGGCGCTGCGGGCGGCATGGGCCAGCACCTTGTCGCGCACGAAGCGGCCGTTGACATAGGCAAACTGCTGGTCGGCGCGCGAGCGGGCGGCGTCGGGAATGCCGGCCCGTCCCCAAACGCGCACGGCGGGCTGGCCGTCCAGCCGGGTGGCGCTGCTCTGGTAGCTCACAGCCACCGACTGCGCCACGAAGTCGTCCCCCAGCACATCAGCGAGGCGCTGGGTGTGGGCTTCAAAACCATCTGTGCCCTCTAGCCCCACGCAGGCGCGCCACTGCTCGACCAGCTTGCCTTCGTGCCAGATGGCAAAGCCCACGTCAGGCCGCACCAGCGCATGGCGGCGAACGGCTTCGATGCAGTGCGCCAGTTCGGTGGCGTCGGTTTTCAGGAACTTGCGCCGGGCCGGCGTGGCATAGAACAGTTCGCGCACCTCGACACTGGTGCCGCGCGCGCGCGGAGCCGGCTTCAATTCGCCGGTGCGGCCGTCGAGCTGCCAGGCGTGCTCGTTGTCCAGCGTGCGCGAGACCAGGCTCATGTCGGCGATCGAGTTGATCGCGGCCAGCGCCTCTCCGCGAAACCCCATGGTGCCGACGGCTTCCAGGTCCTGCAGCGACGCGATCTTGCTGGTCGCATGGCGGCGCAGCGCCACCGGCAGTTCCTCTCTGGCAATGCCCAGGCCGTCGTCCTCGACCAGGATCAGGCGCACGCCGCCTGCCGACAGGCGCACCGTGACCTGCGTCGCGCCGGCGTCAAGCGCGTTGTCTAGCAGTTCGCGCACCACCGAAGCCGGACGCTCGACCACCTCGCCGGCGGCAATCTGGCTGATCAGTTCATCGGGAAGGTCGCGGATGGGGCGGCGCGCGGCCGGGGTTTGAGGCGTCATGAGGCGCCAATTTTAGGCGCAGCCGCCCGTCGGCCCGCCTTGACCGCAGGGGCATGGCCTTGCTGAAGGTGCGTGCCCCGCGGACGGTTTTCCGCGCGGCTGATCAGGACAGCGGGGAAAAGCCGTGGCGGACCTGTCAAAATCAGCGTCATGGAACTAGCCGCCTTTCTCATCGATTTCATCCTTCATGTCGACAAGCACCTGGAAACCTTCGTGGCCAGCTATGGCCTGTGGGTCTATGCGCTGCTTTTCCTGATCATCTTTGTCGAAACCGGCGTGGTCGTCATGCCATTTTTGCCCGGCGATTCGCTGCTGTTCGTCGTCGGCGCGATGTGCGGCGTCGGCCTGATGAGCTATCCGCTGGCCGTTGGCCTGCTGTTTGTCGCGGCGGTGCTGGGCGACCAGTGCAACTACTCGATTGGCCGTTACATCGGGCCCAAGGTGTTCCAGTGGGAAGACTCGCGCTTTTTCAACAAGCGGGCGTTCAACCAGGCGCATGCGTTCTACGAGCGCTATGGCGGCGTGACCATCATCGCCGCGCGCTTCATGCCTTTTTTGCGCACCTTCGCGCCCTTCGTCGCCGGCATCTCGCACATGAGCCGCGGCAAGTTCTCGCTGTTCAACGTCGTCGGGGCCGCCCTGTGGGTCGGCGGTATCGTCACGGCCGGCTATGCCTTCGGCAACGTGCCTTTCGTCAAGGCGAACCTGGACAAGATCATCTGGGCGATGATCCTGGTGCCCGGCCTGTTCGTGCTGTTTGGCGCCTGGCGGGCACGGCGTCAGTCCGGCAGCATGCCGGTCCAGCCTTGACGCCTGCGCGACGTTGCGGCGGCCACGACCTTGCCGGGCGACAGACAATCCATCGCTTTGCACGCCATGCCCAAGCGGCTACGCTGCGCTTTTTTTGAATGACCGCGATGCCGATCCCGCTTTCCGCCGTGCGCACCCTGCCCGAACTGCTCGCCTTCCGGCTGGCGCAAAGCCCCGGGGGCGCGGCTTACCGCGCGTTTGACGAGGCCACCGGCCAGTGGCAGACGACATGCTGGGCCGAGGCCGGCGCGCGCATCGCGCAGTGGGCCAGGGCGCTGGCGGCGATGCGGCTGGAGCGGCAGGCGCGCATCGCCATTTTGCTGCCCAACGGCCTGGACGCCGTGTGCATCGACCAGGCCGCGCTGTCGCTGAGCCTGGTGCCGGTGCCGCTGCATGCCATCGACAACCCCGGCAGCATTGCCTACATCCTGTCGGACTGCGAAGCGTCGGTGCTCATGGTGTCCAGCCTGGCCCAGTGGCGCGCCATCGAAGGCGTCGGCCTGGTGCTGCCGGCGCTGCGGCGGGTGGTCGTGACGGCGCTCGATACCCTGCCGCTTGGTGCTGTCGGCGCTGGCGTGCCGGTGGTTTCGCTGGCTGATTGGCTGGCGGCGGGGCAGGGCCTGCCGCATGCCGCGCAGCCGCCCGATGCCGGCGACCTGGCGGCCATCGTCTACACCTCGGGAACGACCGGCAAGCCCAAGGGCGTGATGCTGACGCATGCAAACGTGGTGTCCAACGTGCTCGCCATATTGGCGCGCGTGGTGCCCACGGCGGACGATGTGTTCTTGTCCTTTCTGCCGCTGTCGCATACCTTCGAGCGCACCGCCGGCTACTACCTGCCGCTGGCTGTCGGCAGTTGCGTGGCCTATGCGCGTTCGGTTGCGCTGCTGGCTGAAGACCTCAAGACCGTGCGGCCGACGGTGCTGATCTCGGTGCCGCGCATCTATGAGCGGGTGTTCGGCAAACTGCAGGAATCGCTGGCCGGTTCGGCCTTCAAGACGCGCCTGTTCCATGCCGCGCAGGCCGTTGGCTGGCGGCGTTTTTGCAGGACGCAGCGTTGGGCGCTGGCCGACGGCGAAGGCAGCGCCTGGGCGGTGCTGGACCCGCTGCTGTGGCCCTTGCTCGACCGGCTGGTGGCCGGCAAGCTGCGGGCGCAGTTCGGCGGGCGGGTGCGCGTGGCGGTGAGCGGAGGCGCGCCGCTGTCGCATGCCGTGGCGCGCTGCTTCCTGGGGCTGGGCCTGCCGCTGCTGCAGGGCTACGGCATGACGGAAACCTCGCCGGTCGTGGCGGCCAACGGCGTCGATGACAACGACCCGGCGACGGTCGGGCGCCCGCTGCCCGGCGTCGAGGTGCGCATCGGCGGCAACCGCGAACTGCAGGTGCGCGGCCAATCGGTGATGCAAGGCTACTGGAAGCGCGCCGAAGACACGGCCCGCGTCCTGACCCCGGACGGCTGGCTTTCCACCGGCGATCAGGCCGACCTGCAGGACGGCCGCATCCGCATCAGGGGCCGGATCAAGGAAATCATCGTGACATCGACCGGCGAAAAGGTGCCGCCGGGCGATCTGGAACTGGCGATTGCGGTCGATCCGCTGTTCGCGCAGGTGCTGGTGGTGGGCGAGAACCAGCCCTTCATTGCCTGCGTGGCAGTGGTCAACCCGGCTGAATGGCTGCGCCTGGCGGCCTCGCTCGGGCTCGACGCCGACGCCAGCCTGAATCAGCCGGCCGTCCACCGTGCGGCGCTGGCGCGCATTGCCGTCCAGGCCCGCGACTTTGCCCGCTATGCCATGCCCCGCGCGATCTTCCTGACACGCGAGCCGTGGACGGTGGAAAACACGCTCATGACGCCGACCCTCAAGCTCAAGCGCAACAACCTGATGGCGCGCTATGCCGGCGAGATCGAGGCAATGTATCACCCGAAAGTGCGCCAGGTGAAGGTGCCCGCATAGGCCTTCGTGGATAGCCACAGGACTTGCGGTTTTGCGCGGACGAAAAAAAACGACCCGCTGAAATCAATCAGGAATCGTCTTCTTTGTTTCAGCCGGTCTGGCTGAAAGCAGTTTGCACGGCACCGCCCAGGGCGGCATGCAGGCTGGAAAGCTTATTTGCGCTTGCCGACCTCGTTGCCGATCAGCGCGCCGGCAGCGGCGCCGCCAACGGTTCCGAGCGTGCCGCCAAAGACCGCATTGCCGGCCACGCCGCCAAGCACTGCGCCAGCGCCGGTGCCGATTTGCGCGTTGGTCGGGTTGGTTCCGCAGCCGGTCAGGGCAATCAGGGAAGCTGCAGCGGCTGACATCAAAATTTTCGTGATCATGGTTTTCACCTTTTCTGTTGGATCCAGGCTAATTCACCAGAGGTCGTCACATCGTGACATCTCGGCGCAGCCTGTGGTCTCAGTCTAGTCCACATATTGAAGCCGGACTGTAGGCGGACATCGCCGGCCGGTGTCGTATGGACGACCCCTTGCCAGGTCAGCCGTTTTTACAGGGCGCGGTTGCGCGCCAGCGGCGGGTTCCTGGCAAAGTAGCGCGAAATCCCGCGCATCAGCGCATCGGCCAGCTGGATCTGGTAGCCGTCGCTGCGCAGCCGCGCTTCTTCCACCGGGTTGCTGATGAAGGCGGTCTCGACCAGCACGCTGGGAATGTCGGGCGCCTTCAGCACGGCGAAGCTGGCCTGCTCGACGCGCGGCTTGTGCAGCTTGCCGACGTTGCCGATCTCGCCCAGCATGGCGCTGCCCAGCTTCATGCTATCGTTGATCTGCGCCGTGGTGCTCATGTCGAACAGGGCGCGCTGCACCTGCGCGTCCTTGGCCTTGACATTGATGCCACCGACCAGGTCGGCCGAGTTTTCCTTGTTGGCCAGCCAGCGGGCGGCGCTGCTCGATGCGCCTTTTTCGCTCAATGCAAAAACGCTGGCGCCTGCGGGTGTTTCAGTAAAGAAAGCGTCGGCATGCAGGCTGATGAACAGGTCGGCCTGCACGCTGCGCGCCTTTTGCACCCGCACATGCAGCGGAACGAAAAAATCGGCGTCGCGCGTAAGATAGGCGCGCATGTTGGGCTGCTGGTTGATGCGGTCGCGCAGGCGGTGCGCGATCTGCAGCACCACGTCCTTTTCACGCGTGCCGCCCGGGCCGATGGCGCCCGGGTCTTCGCCGCCATGGCCCGGGTCGAGAGCAACGATGACCAGGCGGTCGGTCTTGTTTTCAATCTCGGGCGCTGTATCGCCCCTTGAAAAGGGCGTGGTGGCCGCCTGGGGCCGGGAAGGCGGCAGCGTTATGGCCGGCGGTTCCACGGACGCGACGACCGGCGGCCTGGGGGCGGGCGGCCGGCCGGCGTTGGCCGCAACGCTGGGTGGCGGCGCGGCAGGCGCCGGCGCGGAAGGCGCGGAAGCGGCCTTGCCTGACTGCTGCGCCATCAGGCTGCCCAGCGGGTCATTGGCCTGTGCCGCTGCATTGCCCGGCGGCGGCACTGGTGGCGCAGCGGCCACGGGCGCGGCCGGTTTGACCGGGTCGGCCAGCCGTTCGGCAATCAAGGCTTCGAGCGGGTCCACGGGCTGAGCCGGGTACAGGTCGAACACCAGCCGGTGCTGGTAGGCGGCCACCGGCGCCAGGCTGAAGACCTGCGGCAGCATGGGTTTTTTCAGGTCCATGACCAGCCGCACCACGCCGGGGGCGTTCTGGCCGACGCGAATGCCCGAGATGTTCGGGTCGTCGGACTTGACCTTGGCGACCAGTTCGCGTAGCGCCGGGATCAGGTCGATGCCCTCGATGTCCACGGCCAGCCGGGGCGGCTCGGGAATGAAGAACTGGCGCGCCTTGATCTCGGTGTCGGATTCGATGGTCAGGCGGGTGTAGTCTTTCGACGGCCAGACACGGACAGCGACGATCGAGGCGCCCCGCGCGATGTGCTGGGTGCCCAGCAGCAGCACGATGCCGCCCATTTGCAGCGCATGGCGACGGTTCGGACCCGAGGGAGACTTCTTGTTGTTCATGCCAGTAACTCCGCCCCCGTGGGGGTATGGGCCGTCAGGGTGATGCGCCGCGATTCGTCGGCCTGCATCTCGATGGCAATCACCAGGTCGGGCAGGGGCAGGTGATCGCCTGCCTTTTCCGGCCATTCGACCAGCTTGAGCCCGGGGCTGGCGAAAATGTCGCGAAACCCGGCTTCTTCCCACTCATGCGGATCATTGAAACGGTAAAAGTCAAAGTGCCAGATCGACAATTCAAGATTGTGGCCCGAGTCAAGACCGGGTGCATCCAATGTGTAAGCTTCCACCACCGCATAAGTGGGGCTCTTGATGCGTCCCTGCACACCCAGGCTGGTCAGCAGGTGGCGCACGAACGTCGTCTTGCCGGCACCCAGGTCGCCGTGCAGCTCGACCAGCGCGTGCCTGATCGCCGGCTTCCCGGCCAGCGCCTGCGCAAAGGATTGCGTGGCGGCCTCGTCTGGCCAGGTGATGTTTTTTACAATCAGCGGATGCCGACCTGCAATCAGTGGAACAGTCATCAATTCGTTTCTCAAATTCAAACCTGGGCGCGCGAGCTGGGATTTTCGCAAACCGGCATCGCGGATGTTGACTTGTCGTCAGCCGAACCCGGATTATCGGCCTGGCTGGCCGCCGGCTTTCATGGAAGCATGCACTACATGGCGGCGCATGGCCTTAAAAGAGCGCGTCCGGCCGAATTGGTTCCGGGAACGGTTAGCGTGATTACCGCGCGAATGGATTATTTGCCCGCCTCGACTCCGCGCCAGCCCGGCGAATGGCAGGCGACAGAACTCGGCCGACTGCAGCGGCCGGCCGAAGGCATTGTGTCAAGCTATGCGCGGGGGCGCGACTACCACAAGGTGCTGCGCGCCCGGCTGCAAAAGCTCGCCGAGCGCATCGGCGAGCATGTCGGCCCGTTCGGCCACCGCGCCTTCACCGACTCGGCGCCGGTGCTGGAGGCCGAACTGGCGTCGCGCAGCGGCCAGGGATGGCGCGGCAAGCACACGCTGGTGCTCAACCGCGAGGCGGGCTCGATGTTTTTCCTGGGCGAAATCTACGTGGACATTGCCCTGCTGCCGAGCGCGCCGGTCACGGCCCATTGCGGCAGCTGCCAGGCGTGCATCGACATCTGCCCGACGCAGGCCATCGTGGCGCCGGGCAAACTCGATGCGCGGCGTTGCATTTCTTACCTGACGATAGAACACGCCGGGCCGATTCCGTTGGAACTGCGCCACTTGATGGGCAACCGCATCTACGGCTGCGACGACTGCCAGCTGGCCTGCCCGTGGAACAAGTTCGCCCAGCGCAGCAGCTTGAGCGATTTCGACGAACGCCAGGGCTTGACGGGACAGCAGCTTGTCACGCTGTTCGGCTGGAGCGAAGACGCCTTCCTGCGCCTGACCGAGGGTAGCCCGATTCGCCGCATCGGCCATGAACGCTGGCTGCGCAACATCGCGGTGGCCATGGGCAATGCCTTGCGCGGCGGCACGGCAGACGATGCCTTGCTGCGCGCCAGTTTGCAGGGCCGCGCCGATCACCCGAGCGACGTGGTGCGCGAGCAGGTGGCCTGGGCGCTGGGCCAGTGAGGCCGCTCAATAGCGTTTTTAGTGACTGCTTATCTTGCTGCAGGTCAACGGCTTTGTCGGTCCTTGATGTTGCCCTTGCTTGGCATGGCGCAGGGTTGCGGTCTCTTTTTCCTGCTTTTCTTGGGTTTTGGGTGTGGAGCGCCTTCCCGGCGGGGGGTAACTTTCTTTTCTGGCAAAAAAATAAAGTTACCCCTCGCCGGGAATGCGCTCACCCCTCAAACCACAGAAGAACCCGCCAAGCCAAAGTCAATCAACGCAGCGATCGAACCGGATACGTTAGTAGTTACCGTTTTCATCATAAAAAATGCCATTTTCTCATACTACATAAGCGTTAGTAGCTATTAAATACATAGCGATTAGTGGTGTATTCCCAGCAGCCTCAAGGCAGCAGGCCCAACGCAAACGGCAGGCTCACCACGCCCAGCAGCGTGGACAGCGTGACCAGGCCGGCCACGTAGCCGCCGTTGTAGCCCATGCGCGCGGCCAGCACATAGGCGCTCGATGCCGTCGGCAGGCCGGAAAACGCCAGCAGGATGCTGCTTTGCACGGCGTCCAGGCCAAAGGCCCGGGCCAGTCCCAGCGCCACCAGCGGGGTGAGGAGGTGCCGTATCAGCAACACGGCGCCCGCCAGGGTCTTGGCCTGCGCCAGATGGCCGAACTGCATGCCGGCGCCGGCAGTCATCAGGCCGAGCACGATGGCCGAGGCGCCCAGGCGCGACAGCGTCGGCATCGACCAGGCGGGCAGGCTCAAACCCAGCAGATTGGCCGTCAGGCCCGACGCCGTGGCCAGAATCAGGGGGTTGCGCGCCAGTTCACGCAGAAAGCCGCTGCCCCCATGCCGCGCCATCGGCCACACCGCCGCCACATTGAGCAGCGGAACGCACACGCCGATCAGCACGGCGATGAGTTGCAGCCCCTGGCTGCCGGCCAGCCGCTCGGCCAGCGCCAGGCCGATGAAGGAGTTGAAGCGAAAAGCCACCTGCGCGCTGGCGGCATGCTCGCGCAGGTCGATGTGCCGGCGCAGGCCCGGCAGGTAAGGCAGGCTGTAGGCCATGGCGATGCCGGCCAGCCCCAGCGCCACGCCGGCGCCGATCAGGCTGGACGTCGCCGCCAGGTCAAGCGGGCTTTTGATGATCGATTGGAACAGCAGCAGCGGAAACAAAAAATAATAGACCAGGCTTTCCACCGGACCCCACACCGTGCGGTTGAGCGGGGTATGGCGGCACAGCAGGTAGCCACACAAAATGAGCGAAAAGTCGGGCAGAAGCAGTTGGGCGTAAATCACCGGGCGAAGAATAACCGCAATGCATCGGGGTTAGCCCTTATGCGTATTCCACAGGTGGCCGCGACCACGGTAGCGTTTACGATTCACGCTTGTCTTATCCCAAGGAACTGATCATGAAACGTCGCTGCCTGCTGGCTTTTTCCGCGCTTGCCTTGACCGCCGCCTCAGGCGCCGTGATGGCCCAGGGCTATCCGAACAAGGTCGTCAAGCTGCAGATTCCGTTTGCGCCGGGCGGCACGACCGACATCATCGGCCGCGTCATGGCCGATCCGCTGGGCAAGGCGCTGGGCCAGGTGGTGATTGTCGAAAACAAGGCCGGCGGCGGCGGTGTGATCGGCGCGACCGAAACCGCGCGCGCGCAGCCTGACGGCTATTCGCTGGGCATGGCCACCGTGTCCACCACGGCGGCCAACCCGGCCATCAACCCGAAAATCCCCTACAACCCGCTGACCGACTTCACGCCGATCATCAACATTGCAGCCACGCCCAACATCATTGCCGTGCATCCGAGCTTTCCGGCGCGCAACTACAAGGAGTTTGTCGCCGAGCTGAAGAAAAATCCCGGCAAGTACTCGTTTGCCTCGTCGGGCACCGGCTCGATTGCCCACCTGCAGATGGAGCTGTATAAAAACCTGAGCGGCACGTTCATCACGCACATTCCCTACCGCGGCTCGGGTCCGGCCCTGAACGACACCGTGGCCGGCCAGGTCCTGATCATTTTCGACAACCTGCCGTCCACCCTGCCTTTCGTGCAGCAAAAGCGCCTGATTCCCATCGTCGTGGCCGCACCGCAGCGCCTGGCCGTGCTGCCCGATGTGCCGACGTTCAAGGAAGTCGGCCTGGAGCCGGTCAACCGCATGGCCTACTATGGCCTGGTCGGTCCCAAAGGCCTGCCGCAGGAGGTGGTGGACAAGGTCAATGCCGGTGTGAAAAAGGCGCTTGAAGATCCGGCGGTGCGCAAGCGCATCGAAGACACCGGCTCGCTGATCGTCGCCAACACGCCCGAGCAGTTCGCCGCCCAGATCAAGGCCGAATTCGACGTGTACAAAAAGGTCGTCGAAACCTCGAAGCTCAAGCTTGAGTAAGCCGCCGCCATCGTCGCCACCGCCGCAAGCTGACGATGCGTCGGCCGCCGCGCCCATTTCTGCGGCGCCCGGCATGCACCCGCAAAGCCAGTCGGCCATCGACGCGTTCATCGACGCCCTGTGGCTCGAAGACGGGCTGTCGCACAACACGCTGGCGGCCTACCGGCGCGACCTGTCGCTGTATGCCGTCTGGCTCAATGCCGGGGAACAGCAGCAGCGCAGGCTCGACGATTCGGATGAAGACGCCATCAAGGCCTATTTCGCGTTCCGCCATGCGGTGACCAAGGCCACCTCGGCGAACCGCTGCCTGACGGTGTTCAAGCGCTACTTTCGCTGGGCGCTGCGCGAAAACCTGGTGGCTGCCGACCCGACTCTCAAACTGGAGTCGGCCAAGCAGGCCTTGCGCGTTCCCAAGGTGATGTCCGAGGCGCAGGTCGAGGCCCTGCTGTCGGCGCCCGACGATGGCACGCCGCTCGGGCTGCGTGACCGCGCCATGCTGGAAACGATGTATGCCAGCGGCCTGCGCGTGAGCGAGCTGGTCGGGCTGAAGACTTTCCATGTCGGCCTGAACGAGGGCGTGCTGCGGGTGTTGGGCAAGGGCAGCACCGAGCGGCTGGTGCCGTTCGGCCAGGTGGCGCGCGAATGGATCGTTCGCTACATCGCCGAGGCGCGGCCCGCCATCCTGGGCGGCCAGCAGACCGACGACCTGTTCGTCACCAGCCACGGCCACGGCATGAGCCGGGTGATGTTCTGGATGCTGGTGAAAAAGTATGCGCTGCTCGCCGGCATCCATTCGCCGCTGTCGCCGCACACGCTGCGCCATGCCTTTGCCACGCACCTGCTGAACCACGGCGCCGACCTGCGCGCGGTGCAGATGCTGCTCGGCCATGCCGACATTTCCACCACCACGATCTACACCCACGTCGCGCGCGAGCGCCTGAAGGCGATTCATGCGGAGCATCATCCGCGCGGCTGAACCGGTCCGGCGCCGCTTTCCGGTACCGTCAGCCGTACATGAATTCGCGGTTGAAGGGGTAGGCAGACTTCGCCCCCCGGATGGCCTCGCCCTGAAAGTCCGCTGCGGGCCGCGTCGCCAGCACCTGGTGCAGCGCAATCCAGCCCTGCTCGAACGTCATGGCGCTGCCCGCCAGATACAGGCGGTAGGCACGCAGAATCTTTTCGGCGCGTTCGGCGCTGGTTTCGGTTTCCAGCGCCAGGCGCGCTTCGTCCAGGTGCGCTTCCAGCGCATCGGACCAGTCCCACAGCGTGCGGCCGTAGTGGGGGCGCAGGTTTTCGGTGTCAACCATTTCCAGGCCGGCATTCGCCAGGTGGCCGAGCACGGCGCTGACATGCAGCAACTCGCCGCCCGGAAAAATATATTTTTCAATGAAGTCGCCCATGCCGGCGCCCATTTGCCGGTGCTGCAGGTCGCCGGCGGTGATGCCATGGTTCATGACCAGCCCGCCCGGCGCCAGCAGCCGCATGATCTTGCCAAAGTAGGCCTCCATGTTGGCCTGGCCGACATGCTCGAACATGCCGACCGACGATATCTTGTCGAACGGCTGTGCTTCCGGCAGGTCGCGGTAGTCGCGCATTTCGATGCGCACCCGGCGCTCCAGGCCCTTCTCGGCGATCAGCTGGCGCACATGCGCATACTGGTTGGCCGACAGGGTGATGCCGGTTGCATCGACGCCGTAATGCTCGGCGGCCCACAGCAGCAGCGCGCCCCAGCCGGCGCCGATGTCCAGGAAACGCTCGCCCGGGCGGAGCATCAGCTTGCGGCAGATGTGGTCGAGCTTGGCTTCCTGCGCCTGCGCCAGCGTCATGCCGCTGCCCTGGTAATAGGCGCATGAATAAACGCGGCGCGGGTCCAGCCATAGCCCATAGAAAGCATCTGAAACATCGTAATGAAACTGTATCTGCGCCGAGTCCTTGTCGCGCGTGTGGGTCGATGCGGACCATGTCCGGGTCATCAGGCGGGACCACCAGCCGGTGTCGCTTTGAACCGGCTTGTCGGGCAGGAGCTTGAGCATGGCGCCCATCACATCGCGCATGGCGCCTTCGAACTGCAGCTTGCCCTCGACATACTCTTCGGCCAGCGCGCCGATCTGCCCGGCCCTGAGGCGGGCAATGCTCGACCACCGCGACAGCGACAGCCTGACCGGCGCGTCTGCCGCCCCCAGTTGCTGGCCCTGCGGCAAGCGCACGGCAATCTCTTCGGGCAGGCCGGAAAGGGCGGACAAACGGCCGGAAGCCAGGGACTGTGACATGAGCAACTCCTTGGGGTTGCAAAAAGTCTAGCGCCCCGACAGGCGCTCTGCCATCACCTGAAATGCCCAAGGTCCGGCCCGGGCGGCCGCTGGCGAAGCAGCGCTTCAGTCGGTCAGCAGGTCGCGCACTTCATGCGCAAAGCACAGCGAGGAACTTTTCCAGCGTGCAACGTCGGCGCGCAGCTGCTGTATCTGGTTTTCGAGATGCTGGATGCGCTGCTGCTCGGGGCTTGGCCGGTTCAACAGGGCCCCCTTAAGCGGGCTGGCCATGCGACGGACCGCAGGTCCGCTGACTTCATCGGGTTCAAAAAATTTGATTTTTGCCTTTTGAATCAGTTGCTTCATCATCATCGCGAGTCTCCTGTTTTCAGTCGCCCAATGGATTTGCTGCCAGCGGTTTTAAATATATCGCCGTCCTGTCCAGCTGTGCAAAAAGGCGATTGAGCCGTTTGGACTATGGCCGGGCACCTTCAGGCGCTGGCATTCAGCGCTTCCAGTTCGGCATCGCTGAAACCCGCCTGGCGCCTGGCCTGCAGGTTCAGCGGCCCTTTCAGTCGTGGCGCGCCGTATTGCGCCGCCAGCAGCGCATAGGTGGCCAGCGGTTCCAGCCCGCGCTGGGTACACAGGGCGCGGTACCAGTGGTTGCCGATGGCCACATGCCCGATTTCGTCGCGCAGGATGATGTCCAGGATGCTGACTGCGCGCAGGGCCTGCGGCGTGCCGACCTTGCGCAGCTTGGCCTGCATCGGCGGCGTGGCGTCCAGCCCGCGCGCCTCCAGCGTGCGTGGAACCAGCGCCATGCGCGCCAGTACATCGCCCTCGGTTTTGCGCGTCATGTCCCACAGGCCGGTGTGCGCCGCGAAGTCGCCGTAGTCATGGCCCAGGGTTTGCAGGTGGCCGCGCAGCAGGCTGAAGTGTTCGGCCTCTTCCGCCGCCACCTGCAGCCAGTCGAGGTAATAGGCGCGCGGCATGCCGGCAAAGCGCCAGACCGCATCGAGCGCCAGGTTGATCGCGTTGAACTCGATATGCGTCACCGCATGCAGCAGCGCGGCCAGCCCGTCCGGTGTGAAGGGCGAGCGCCGGGGCATGTCCAGGTGCGTGCGCAATTCGGGCCGAGGCGGACAGCCCGGAACGCCAGAGGGCGCGGTGATGTGTTTGTCAGGTGCTATTAAAATAGTAGCTGCTTGTGCATGTAGCGCCTGCGCAAGAAGCACTTTTTGTTGTGAATCAGGCTCCAGGATCGCCTGCAGGGCAAGCTGGCGCAGTTCGGGCGCGGGTGGCGTGTCGGTCATGCCCGGATTGTCGTTGATGCGGTTTGGCGGCAAAAACCCGGCCCGGACACGCGGCCCGGCGCCTGCCTACAATCGAAAACCGTTTTCACCACCCGCTACTCCGAAGGAACCCCATGGCCATTTACCAGCTGGACGATCTGCAACCTTCCCTCCATGAATCGGCCTGGGTGGCCGACAGCGCGCAGGTCATGGGCAATGTGACGCTGGCTGAGGGCAGCAGCGTCTGGTTTGGCGTGGTGGCCCGGGGCGATACCGCACCCATCAGTGTCGGCAAGGGCTCGAACATCCAGGACAACAGCGTGCTGCATTCCGACGAAGGCATGCCGCTGGTGATTGGCGAGAACGTCACCGTCGGCCACCAGGTCATGCTGCACGGCTGCACGATTGGCGACGGATCGCTCATCGGCATCCAGGCGGTGGTGCTTAACGGCGCGAAGATCGGCAAAAATTGCCTGGTCGGCGCCGGCTCGCTGGTCACCGAAGGCAAGGAGTTTCCCGATGGCTGCATGATCCTGGGCAGCCCCGCCAAGGCGGTGCGGCAATTGACCGACGCGCAGATCGAGGGTTTAAAAATGAGCGCGCAGCACTATATGGACAATGCCCGGCGCTACAAGGCCGGCCTCAAGAAACTGGGCTGAACGCCCGGTTTTGCTTTTTTGGGCAAAGCCCGCCAGCCACTTTTATATTTTCCAGCCATGTCCGAACTCCACAAATTTATTTTCGACGGCCTGCCAGTGCGCGGCATGATCGTGCGCCTGACCGACTCGTGGCAGGAAATCCTCAAGCGCCGCGAGGCGGCCGGCGGCTACCCACCCGAAGTCATGCAGCTGCTGGGCGAAATGACGGCGGCCGGCGCGCTGATGCAAAGCAACATCAAATTCAACGGCGCGCTGATCCTGCAGATTTTCGGCGACGGCCCGGTCAAGCTGGCCGTGGCCGAGGTCCAGCCCGACCTGAGCCTGCGCGCCACCGCCACCGTGACCGGCGAGGTGCCCGAGGGAAGTTCCCTGAGCCAGCTGGTCAATGTGAAGAACGAAGGGCGCTGCGCCATCACGCTTGACCCCAAGGACAAGTTCCCGGGCCAGCAACCCTACCAGGGCGTGGTGCCGCTGTTTGGCGACCGGCATGAAAAAATCGAAAAGCTCAGTGAGGTGCTGGAGCACTACATGCTGCAAAGCGAGCAGCTCGACACCCGCCTGATCCTGGCGGCCGACGGCAACGTGGCCGCCGGCCTGCTGATCCAGCGCCTGCCGGTCAAGGGCCAGGGCAACCTCGAAGGCCAGATGGACCGCCAGGCCAATGAAGACCAGATCGGCGTGAATGAAGACTACCAGCGCATCGCCCTGCTGGCCGGCACGCTCAAGCGCGAGGAGCTGCTGACCCTGGATGTGGACACGATCTTGCGCCGGTTGTTCTGGGAAGAACCCGTCACGCGCTTCGAGCCGCTCACGCCGAGCTTTGCCTGCAGCTGCTCGCGCGAACGTGTGGGCAACATGCTGCGCGGCCTCGGAACGGCGGAGATTGAAAGCATCATTGCCGAGCGCGGCCAGGTCGATGTGGCCTGTGAATTCTGCGGGGCGCAGTACGGATTCGATCCGGTCGATGCGGCGCAGATTTTCACGCACCCGGTCCAGCAGCCGCCGCCGACGTCAACGGTTCAATAAGGGACGCGCCTGCTGGCCGGGCGTTGAATCCACGCTGTCGCGCCGGGCCAGCAAGGCGGTCAGCAGCCGGTGCTCGCACTGCGGGTCGCTGCACTTGTCGCACATCCAGACCCAGGGCTGGCTTTTCAGGCCGGACGGGCGAGTGGCTTGCCTGGGCCGGCCGGCAGCCGGCAGCAAGCTTTCCACCGCCTGCAGCGCATGGGCCAGCCGCTCGCCGGCCGTGCCGTACAGCACGCGGTAGGAAACGGCATCTTGTGCCAGCGCGGTGCGAATCGAATGGTCGGCCGTTTCCCGGCTTTGCGCGGGATCGGGTGGTTCCACCCCTGCCAGCAACACCAGGTCAAAACCGGAAAGGCTGGCGGGGAGTGCGCCCGCGCCGGCAGCCGTGAGCCGCATCATGTGGGGGTCGAGGGCGTGCATCGCCTTTTCCAGGGCTACTGCAAGTTCCGACAGTTGGGCCGGACAGGCATCCAGCAGCGCAATGTTCAGCATGGCCGTGCATGCCGATGCAGCGCGCCCTGAACAGGCGCATGGCCCGCTGGCTGCCGGCCAAGCCGATCAATCGGTGAACTGCACGAACATTTCATTGGGCTTGACCATGCCGAGTTCGCTGCGCGCCTTTTCCTCGACCATCTCCAGGCCTTCCTGCAGATCCTTGATCTCGGTGGCCAGCTGGTCGTTGCTCGCCTGGCGCAGCTTGTTGTTCGCCATCTGCTCCTCCAGGCGCTGCTGCATCTCGCGCACGTTGGGAATGCTGCCGCGTCCCATCCAGAGCTGGGCCTGGAACAGCCCGAGCAGCGCGACCAGAACGGCAGGAACCAATAAGCGCTTGCTCATGGGCTGGCGGATGCCTTAGCGAAGGTTGTAGAAAGCAGCGCGGCCAGGGTAGACGGCGACTTCACCCAGGTCTTCCTCGATGCGCAGCAACTGGTTGTACTTGGCCATGCGGTCCGAGCGCGACAGCGAGCCGGTCTTGATCTGGCCGGCGTTGGTGCCCACGGCGATGTCGGCAATCGTCGAGTCCTCGGTTTCGCCCGAGCGGTGCGAGATCACGGCGGTGTAGCCGGCGCGCTTGGCCATTTCAATGGCGGCAAAGGTTTCGGTCAGCGTGCCGATCTGGTTGATCTTGACCAGGATCGAGTTGGCGATGCCCTTGTCGATGCCTTCTTTCAAGATTTTCGTGTTGGTGACGAACAGGTCGTCGCCAACGATCTGGACGTTCTTGCCCAGGCGGTCGGTCAGGATTTTCCAGCCGTCCCAGTCGCCTTCGGCCATGCCGTCCTCGATGCTGATGATCGGGTATTTATCCACCCAGGTCGCCAGCATGTCGGTCCATTCCTGCGCGCTCAGGCTCAGGCCGCCTTCACCGGCCAGCACGTACTTGCCGTCCTTGTAGAACTCGGACGCGGCGCAGTCCAGGCCCAGGGCGATCTGCTCGCCGGCGACAAAACCGGCCTTGTCGATGGCTTCCAGGATCATCTGGATCGCCGCTTCATGGTTGGTCACATTGGGCGCAAAGCCGCCTTCGTCGCCGACGGCGGTGCTGATGCCCTTGTCGTGCAGGATTTTCTTCAGGGCGTGAAACACTTCGGCGCCATAACGCAGGGCTTCGCGAAAGCTCGGCGCGCCCAGCGGAATGATCATGAATTCCTGGATGTCCAGGTTGTTGTTGGCGTGCTCGCCGCCGTTGATGACGTTCATCATGGGCACGGGCATTTGCACCGCCGCCATGCCGCCAAAGTAGCGGTACAGCGGCAGGCCGGCTTCCTCGGCGGCGGCGCGGGCCACGGCCATGCTGACGGCCAGCATGGCGTTGGCGCCCAGGCGCGACTTGTTCTCGGTGCCGTCGAGTTCGATCAGCGTGCGGTCGAGAAAAGCCTGCTCGCTGGCGTCCAGCCCCAGCACGGCTTCGGAGATTTCGTTGTTGATGTGGCCGACGGCCTTGAGCACGCCCTTGCCCAGGTAGCGCGACTTGTCGCCGTCGCGAAGTTCGATGGCTTCGCGCGATCCGGTGGATGCGCCCGAAGGCACGGCCGCACGGCCCATCACGCCGGATTCCAGCAGCACGTCGCATTCGACGGTGGGGTTGCCACGGCTGTCAAGAATCTCGCGGCCGACGATGTCAACAATTGCGCTCATTTTTTTTCTTTCAATCAAAAATTACAAACCAAAATTATTTTCAGTAAAACCGCTTTTCCTGGTCATGCCACCACTTTGAGGGGTTTGGCCGCTTCCGCCGTCTGCGCCAGGCTGGCCGCATGGCGGTGTTCCAGCGTGGCGGCAATGTAGGCGTTGAACAGCGGATGGCCGTTCCATGGCGTCGAATTGAATTCGGGGTGGAACTGCACGCCGACGAACCAAGGGTGTACCGCCTGCGGCAATTCGACGATTTCGGTCAGGTGCTCGCGCTGCGTGAGCGCTGAAATCACCAGGCCGGACTTGCGCAGCGCGTCCAGGTAGTTAACGTTGGCTTCGTAGCGGTGGCGGTGGCGTTCGGTCACCACGTCGCCGTAGATCTGGTGCGCCAGGCTGTTCGGCGCCACGTCGGAGCTTTGCGCGCCCAGGCGCATGGTGCCGCCCAGGTCGGACTTGGCATGGCGCGTCTTGATGGTGCCGTCGGCATCCTTCCATTCGGTGATCAAGGCAATCACCGGATGCTTGGTGGCCGGATCGAACTCGGTGCTGTTGGCGTCTTTCAGTCCGGCGACATGGCGCGCGAATTCGATGGTGGCGACCTGCATGCCCAGGCAGATGCCCAGGTAGGGAATCTTGTTCTCGCGGGCAAAGCGCGCCGCGCAGATCTTGCCTTCGACGCCGCGAATGCCGAAGCCGCCGGGCACCAGGATGCCGTCGAAGGCGGCCAGGCATGACACCGTGTCGGGGTTCAAGGTTTCCGAATCGAAGTAGGTGATGCGCACCCTGGCATGGTTTTTCATGCCGGCGTGGCGCAGCGCTTCGTTGAGCGACTTGTAACTGTCGCTCAGCTCCACATACTTGCCGACCATGGCAATGCTGACCTCGGACTGCGGATGCTCGGTTTCATAGACCAGGTCGTCCCAGCGCTTGAGGTTGGCCGGCGGCGTGTTCAGGCGCAGCTTGTCGCAGATCAGGCCGTCCAGCCCCTGCTCGTGCAGCATGCGCGGCACCTTGTAGATGGTGTCCACGTCCCACATCGAGATCACGCCCCATTCGGGCACGTTGGAGAACAGCGAGATTTTCTCGCGTTCCTCGCTGGGAATGCGGCGGTCGGCGCGGCACAGCAGCACATCGGCCTGGATGCCGATCTCGCGCAGCTGCTTGGCGGTGTGCTGCGTCGGCTTGGTCTTGAGTTCGCCGGCGGCGGCAATCCACGGCACGTAGCTCAGGTGCACGAAGGCGGTGTTGTTCGGCCCCATGCGCAGGCTCATCTGGCGAACCGCCTCCAAAAAGGGAAGGGACTCGATGTCGCCCACCGTGCCGCCGATCTCGACAATCGCCACATCGACCGCGTCCGGCGTGCCCAAGCGCGCGCCGCGCTTGATGAAGTCCTGGATTTCGTTGGTGATGTGCGGAATCACCTGCACCGTCTTGCCGAGGTAGTCGCCGCGGCGTTCTTTTTCAAGCACGCTCTGGTAGATCTGGCCGGTGGTGAAATTGTTGGCCTTGCGCATCCGCGTTTCGACGAAACGCTCGTAGTGCCCCAGGTCCAGGTCGGTCTCGGCGCCGTCTTCGGTCACGAACACCTCGCCGTGCTGGAACGGGGACATGGTTCCCGGGTCTACGTTGATGTAGGGGTCGAGCTTGATGAGGGTGACCTTGAGGCCGCGCGATTCAAGGATCGCAGCCAGGGAGGCTGAGGCGATTCCCTTGCCCAGGGAAGACACCACACCGCCGGTGACGAAGACAAATTTGGTCATGCCGTTGTGCGAACCTGCAAGTTCGCTGAGGTGGTAAACGGAGATTATAGGGGTTGGCTGTCTGCCAAAGCCGGCCGCGTCCTTCACAAAAGAACATCCTGCCTTGGGGACACTGACACGGTTGTATCTGCCCGAACCCTGGAGCTTCAAATGGAAAGTCTGGATTTGCGTGTGCTGGCCGATGCCCTGGACTGGCGCCGCACCGGCTGGCCGGTCACGCTGGTCACGGTTGTACAAACCTGGGGCAGCGCGCCGCGCCCGCCCGGTGCGCTGCTGGCCGTTCGCGGTGACGGCGCGGTGAGCGGTTCGGTGTCGGGCGGCTGCGTCGAGGATGACCTGATTGCCCGCATCCGCTCGGGCGAGGGCGCCCACAGCAGCCCCAAGCCGGACATGATGGCCTACGGCGTGAGTAGCGAGGAAGCGGCGCGCTTTGGCCTGCCTTGCGGCGGCACGCTGCGGCTGGTGCAGGAGTCGCTTGAGGAGACCGCCTGGGTCGAGGACGTGCTGCGGCGCACGGCCCGGCATCAACGGGTGGCGCGCAGCCTGACGCTGGCCACCGGGCATGTCACGCTCAGCGATGCGCCGCGCGGCGCCGGCCTGCATTTTGACGGCCTCACCCTGACCACGGTGTTCGGCCCGCGCTGGCGCCTGCTCCTGATTGGTGCCGGCCAGCTCAGCCAGGCCGTTGCCAGCATCGCGCTGATGCTCGACTTCGAGGTGCTGGTGTGCGATCCGCGCGAGGACTACGCGGCCACGCTGGCCCTGGCAGGCGTGCGGCGCCTGCCAGGCATGCCCGACGACGTGGTGCGCGAACTCCTGCCCGACGTGCACACTGCCATCGTCGCGCTGACGCACGACCCCAAGCTCGACGACATGGCACTGCTGGAAGCGCTGACCTCGGATGCGTTTTATGTTGGCGCGCTCGGTTCGGCGCGCAACCAGATGGCGCGCAAGCAGCGCCTGGCCGAGCATTTTGAACTGAGTGCGCAGGAACTGGACCGCCTGCACGGGCCGGTGGGGCTGCGCATCGGCGCCCGGACGCCGGCGGAAATTGCCGTGTCGGTCATGGCGCAGATCATCGAGGTCAAGAACGCGCAGCTTGTGGCGGCACGTCCCGCCAGTGCGGTGGCGCAGGGCTGAAGTCATGGCTGCAAAACCCATGGTGATCGTGCTGGCGTCCGGACGCGGCGAGCGGTTCGTGGCCAGCGGCGGTAGCGGCGCCAAGCTGCAGGCCCGGCTGGGCGGCTGCAGCGTGCTGGAGCATACGTTGAGCGCCGTGCAGGCTTCGGGCCTGCCCTGGCATCTTGAAGCGGCGATGCACCCCGGCATGGGCGACTCGATTGCCGCCGGTGTGCGCGCGACGGCGGGCAGCCCGGCCTGGCTGATCCTGCCGGGCGACTTGCCGCTGGTGCAGCCGGAGACGCTGCGCCAGATCGCGCAGGCGCCGCAGTCGCTGGACGTGGTGGTTCCGCTGGTCAGGACGGGTCACGCGGATGATCCGGTCAATGGCCTGCAGCGCGGCCACCCGGTGCGGTTTTCGGCGCGCTGCGGGCCTGAACTGATGCAGCTCACTGGCGCGCAGGGCGCTGCCGCCCTGGTGCGCGCCTGGGGCGAAACGCTCTGGCCGGTGCAGGACGCCGGTTGCATTCTGGACATCGACACGCTTGCGGACCTGCGCCGCGCCGAGCGGCTGATCGGCTTGAGGAATTTTCCGTTGGCCGGATGAGCGCAGCGCGGGGTTTTTTTGATAAAAAAGGCCTTTTGCGCAATACGGGCATGTGCAGGCAGCTATTGAAAAAAGAGCAATCAGTCCGGCGCCATGACCTTGTCCGGTGTCATCGGCGTGCTGCGCACGCGCCGTCCGGTGGCGTGGTAGATCGCATTGCAGACGGCCGCCGCCACGCCGACGATGCCGATCTCGCCCACCCCCTTGGCGCCCAGGCGGCTGACGATACGGTCGTCTTCTTCTACAAAGATCACGTCGATGTCATGGATGTCGGCGTTCACCGCCACGTGGTATTCGGCCAGGTTGTGGTTCATGAAGCGGCCCAGCGCGTGGTCGCTGTGGGTTTCCTCGTGCAGTGCCTGGCTGATGCCCCAGACCACGCTGCCCACGATCTGGCTGCGTGCGGTCTTGGCGCTGATGATGCGGCCTGCCGCAATCGCGCTGACCACCCGCGTCACGCGCACGGTGCCAAAGGCCTCGTCCACCCGCACCTCGCAAAACACCGCCGAATGCGTGGCGCGCACATACTGCTTCTGCTTCAGGGCGTTGGGCAGCATCAGGTATTTTTCCTCGATGCTGTCCAGGCCAGCGGCCGCCAGGATGTCGGTGAATGGCACGGCCGAGCCCGGCATCTTGATCAGCTGCAGGCAGCCATTGACGCATTCGACCTCATGGGATGCGGTGATTTCAAATGGCGAATCGGGCATGGCCCGGGCCAGCTTCCAGAGCTTTTTCTGCAGCTTCTCGCACACGCCTTCGACCGCCGAGCCGACAGTGGCGACATGCGACGAGCCGCCTTCGACCGGCGCAAACGGCAGCGTCGAGTCGCCAAGGCGAAACGTCACCTTCTCCAGAGGCAGGCCCATGGCAGCGGCGGCGATCTGGCTCATCACGGTGTAGGTGCCGGTGCCGATGTCGCTGGTCGCGCTGCTGACGACAAGCCGGCCGTCGGCGTGCAGCACCGCGCCCGCGCGCGCCAGCATCTGCAGCGCATCCCAGGTGCCGGTAGCCATGCCCCAGCCGATCAGTTCGTTGCCCTCTTGCATCGAGCGCGGTGCGGCCGGACGGCCGGCCCAGCCAAAGCGCTCGGCGCCCTGCGCGTAGCAGGCGCGCAGTTCCTTGCTGGAGTAGGGCAGGTTCCTGGCCGCGTCGCGCTCTGCGTAGTTTTTCAGCCGCAGCGCCAGCGGGTCCATGCCAAGGGCATACGACAGCTCGTCCATCGCCACTTCCAGCGCATGCACACCGTGCGCCGCACCGGGCGCGCGCATGTCCAGGGGGCTGTACTGGTCGAGCGCGACCAGCTTGTAGTCCAGCCGCACGTTGTCGCACTGGTAGAGCTGGCCCGACCAGTTCACCACCACTTCCACGTAGTCTTCCAGCCTGGACGTTTCGGCTACCGCTTCATGCACCACGGCCTTGAGCGTGCCGTCGCGCTCGGCGGCGAGTTTCACCCGCTGCCAGGTTTCGGGCCGGTGGCCAAAGGTGAACATCTGCTGGCGCGTGAGCACCACGCGCAACGAACGTTTGAGTTGCAATGCGCCCATCACCGCCAGAATCAGCTGGTATTGCGGCCGCAGGCCCGAGCCGAAAGCGCCGCCGACAAACGGGTTTTTCACCGTCACCTTGTCCTTGGACAGGCCAAACACCTGCGACACCATCCAGCGGCTGTTTTGCGCGCCTTGCGTCTTGTCGTAGATCGTCAGGTGGCCGTCGTCCGAGCGAATCACGGTGCTGGCGTGCATTTCCATCGGGTTGTGGTGCTCCACACCGCTGTAGAAGTCAGCGTGGATGCGCACCGGCGCGGCCTCATAGGCTGCATCGGCATCGCCCGTCGGTTTGGGCGGCGGCGAAAATCCCGCCTTCAGCCGGCTCGGCTTGTGGCTGCGGTTCAGGTTGGCCAGCAGGTCCGTCTGGTGCGCTTCCTCTTCATAGGTCACCTGCACCAGCGAAGCGGCGTAGCGCGCCGCCTCGAACGTCTCGGCCAGCACCAGCGCCACCGGCTGGCCGCTGTAGAGCACGCCGTCGCTGTAAAACGGCTTGAAGGGCGAGCCGCCCGGCGCGGTCATGTCCTTGTAGAACAGGTCCAGCTTGCGCGTCTTGGGCCGGTGCAGGTGCGACAGGATGTCGAGCACGCCCGGTACAGCGCGCGCCTCGTCCAGATGCAGGGCGGTGATGCGCCCCTTGGCAATCGTGCTGTTCACGACCACGCCGTACGCCATGTCGGGCGCGCTGTGTTCGGCGGCATAGCGCGCCTGGCCCGTTACCTTGGCCGGGCCGTCGATGCGCGAAATTGCATCGCCCTTGGCCACCAGGCCGGTGCCGGGTTCGGCCACCGGCTGCACATCCTCCTTTAAAACTGCGTTCATGGCGCATCCTCCGCGTTGTCGTTGTCGTTATTGACTGTATTTGCCACGGTGCCCGCAAGCGCCATTTCCAGCGCCCGCACCACGGCGCGCTGCGACATCGGAATCTTGAAGGCATTGCTGCCCGGCCCAACGCCCTGCGCCTGCGCGCCGCGCAGCAGGTGCTTGGCGGCCTGCGAAAAGGCAGCAGGGCTGGCGGGCTGGCCCACCAGCAGCGCCTCGGCCTCGGGGTCGCGCCAGGGTTTGTGCGCCACGCCGCCCAGGGCAATGCGCGCCTCTTTCACCAAGCCATCCGTGCCGATGTCCAGCGCCGCAGCGACCGACACCAGCGCAAACGCATACGAGGCCCGGTCGCGCAGCTTGAGGTAGGCCGAATGCGCCGCAAAGCCGGGCGCAGGCGGCAGGTCGATGGAGGTGATCAGCTCGTCGTGCGCCAGCGTGGTATCGATGTCGGGCTGCTCGCCCGGCAGGCGGTGAAAGTCGGCCATGGCAATGGCGCGGCCACCGCGCGGCGACTGCACCTGCACCACGGCGTCGAGCGCCCGCAGCGCCACGCACATGTCCGACGGGTGCGTGGCAATGCACTGTTCGCTGGCTCCCAGAATCGCATGCAGGCGCGCCAGTCCGCTGATGGCCGGGCAGCCGCTGCCGGGAACGCGCTTGTTGCACGGCACGCCGGTGTCATAAAAATAATAGCAACGCGTGCGCTGCAGCAGGTTGCCGCCGTTGCTGGCCATGTTGCGGATCTGCGCCGAAGCACCCGCCAGGATCGCCGCACTCAGCAGCGGGTAGCGGCTGACTACCTGCGCGTGATAGGCAGTATCGGCATTGCGCGCCAGTGCGCCCAGGCGCAGGCCGCCGTCCGGCAGGGTCGCGATGCTGTTCAACGCCAGCGGGTTGATGTCCACCAGCCGCGCCGGCCGCATCACGTTTTCCTTCATCAGATCGAGCAGGTTGGTGCCGCCGGCAATGAACTTGCCAAAGCCTGCCGACGTTGTAGATCCGGGGCCGGGGCCGATCTGTTCCAGTGCCGTTTCCACGGCACTCGCGGGAAGGTAGGCAAAGTTGATCATGCCGGCACCACGCCGGTGGTGACGGGCCGGCTGGCCGTGGAGGCCGTGCCCGGTTTTGCGCTGCCCAGCGCCACGTCGCTGACGGCCTGCACGATTTGCGGGTAGGCGCCGCAGCGGCAAATGTTGCCGCTCATCAGCTCGCGGATGTCATCCGGCGTGCGGGCGTGACCTTCGTTGATAAGCCCGACAGCCGAACAAAGCTGGCCCGGCGTGCAGTAGCCGCACTGAAAGGCGTCGTGGTCGATAAAAGCCTGCTGCAGCGGGTGCAGCTCCGGGCCGGTCACCAGGTTGGCCAGGCCTTCGACGGTGGTGATCTCGCGGCCGTTTTGCATCACCGCCAGCGTCAGGCAGGCGTTGATGCGCCGGCCATCGACCAGCACCGTGCAGGCACCACACTGGCCGTGGTCGCAGCCTTTCTTGGTGCCGGTGAGCTGCAGCTTGTCACGCAGCAGGTCAAGCAAAGACACCCAGGCCTGCACTTCCAGCCGGTAATCCTGCCGGTTGATGCGCAACTCGATGGTGTGTTGCGGCGGTCCGGCCAGCGCGGCGGAAGGGGGTTGGTCAGCCATGGCAAGCTCCTGGTGGTGGGGTTTTTGACCGCAGGGCCGGTCATGAAATTGAATGCTAGAGCGCTGCCACCGAGCCGATTGAAAGCTGCAATACCGCCCGGTTGTCAGACAAGGCCGCATGGAGCAGGGCGCTTTGGCGCTACCTTGAAACTGCTACATTGCCTGCCATGACACATCAAGCAAACACGCCGGGCAGCAACCAACCCGCTGAGCTGGCCGGCAAACATATCGTGCTCGGCCTGTCGGGCGGCATTGCCTGCTACAAGTCGGCCGAGCTGTGCCGGGGGCTCATCAAGGCCGGCGCCACGGTGCAGGTGGTGATGACCGAGGCGGCCGCCCAGTTCATCACGCCGGTCACGATGCAGGCGCTCAGCGGCAGGCCGGTGTATTTGAACCAGTGGGACGGCCGCGAGCCGAACGCCATGGCGCACATCAACCTGTCGCGCGAAGCCGACGCGATCGTGATTGCGCCGTGTAGCGCCGACTTCATCGCCCGGCTGGTCCAGGGCCGTGCCGACGAGCTGCTGAGCCTGATGTGCCTGGCGCGTCCCGTGGACCGCGTGCCGCTGCTGGTGGCGCCGGCAATGAACCGCGAGATGTACGCGCACCCGGCCACGCAGCGCAACCTGGCGCAGCTGGCGCAGGACGGCGCCACGGTGCTCGGCGTGGGCACGGGTTTCCAGGCCTGCGGCGAAACCGGCGACGGCCGCATGCTGGAGCCGGACGAGCTGCTCGAAGACATCATTGCCTTTTTCACGCCCAAGGTATTGCGCGGCCAGCGCGTGCTGGTAACGGCCGGGCCGACCTATGAGGCGATTGACCCGGTGCGCGGCGTCACCAACCTGTCGAGCGGCAAGATGGGCTTTGCCATTGCCCGCGCCGCGCGCGAGGCCGGCGCCGAGGTCACGCTAGTGGCCGGGCCGGTCGTTCTGGCCACGCCGCGCGGCGTCACGCGCATCGACGTGAAATCAGCATCAAATATGCTCTCTGCGGTTTCTGGATGTGCGCAGTCAGCTACTATTTTCATAGCAACGGCGGCTGTGGCCGACTGGCGGCCGACCGACCCTTCGTTGCAGAAAATCAAGAAGGACGGCTCCGGCCAGACGCCGCAGCTGGCCTTCACCGAAAACACCGACATCCTGGCGACGGTTGCCCAGTCGCCGGCCGCGCAGGCGGGCCGGCTGTATTGCGTCGGCTTTGCGGCCGAAAGCCATGACCTGCTGGAAAACGCGCAGGCCAAGCGCTTGCGCAAGCAGGTGCCGCTGCTGGTCGGCAACATCGGCCCCGATACCTTCGGCCAGGACGACAATGCCCTGCTGCTGATCGATGCGCAGGGCAGCCTTGAATTGCCCCGGGCGTCCAAGCGCTCGCTGGCGCAGCGGCTGGTCGGCGAGATTGCCCGCCGGATTGAAACCCATGCGCCCGCCAGGCAGAACACCACGCTCTCATGATGCAGCCTTCGAATACCCCGCCTGACGGTGACTTTGTGCGCTACGTCGAACGCCTTACAGCTGCACAGGCAGTCGCCAGGAGTGCGCCAGCGCCTGGCGCGCCGATGGCGATTCCGGGCTTGCCGTCGGTGGCGGATGGGCTGCAATCGGTGGCGCGCATTCCTTTTCTGCGGCATGTGAAATGGATCGTCGGCCTGTGGGTCGGCACGCAAATCCTGGGCCGCTTCGTGCCCGGCGCCGGGTTCTTGTTCATTCCCATGCTCGCGGCGTATGTCGCCTGGCTCATCTACCGCTTGAGATCGCAGCCACCGGGCGCTTTCGTCAACAAAATGGCCGCACTGGCCAAACGCGCAGCCGAAGAAGCTCGAAAAGTACCCTCAACCCGTCCCAAAAACAAGCCATGAACATCGACCTCAAGATACTCGACCCGCGCCTTCAGGACAATCTGCCCGCCTACGCCACGCCTGGCAGCGCCGGACTGGACCTGCGCGCCTGCCTGGACGCGCCGCTGACGCTGGGAGCCAACGCCTGGCAGCTGATTCCCACCGGCATGGCCATCTACCTGCACGACCCCGGCTATGCCGCGATGATCCTGCCGCGTTCGGGGCTGGGCCACAAGCACGGCATCGTGCTGGGCAACCTGGTCGGGCTGATCGACAGCGACTACCAGGGCCAGCTCATGGTGAGCGCCTGGAACCGCAGCGACGTGCCCTTCACCATCGAGCCGATGGAGCGAATCGCCCAGCTGGTGATCGTTCCGGTGGTGCAGGCGCAATTCAGGGTGGTCAGCGAATTCGTCGCCACCGAACGCGGCGAGGGCGGTTACGGCTCGACAGGAAAAGCCTGAGCAGGCACTGCGCCAGGCCCAGGATGTGCGTGAGCTCAGTCCTACGCGAATTGAATGCACCATCCCACGCATGCTAAGCTTTGGACCTGACCTAGAAACCGGCGGCCAACCTTTCAAATCAGGGCTTCAGGTTCCTTGACGCTGTGCTGAATTAAAAAAGAAAAGTCCAGGCAGGACGGAACTTCAATGACTTTATCCGAGGAGAGTTTCATGCGCCGTATTTCCCGCTTTGTCTCAGTGACCGCTTCAGTGCTTGTTCTGGCCGGTCTGGCCGCCTGCGGCACCGTGCCCATGGACAACCAGTCGTCATACCCGGCGCCAGCGTACCCGGGCCAGAGCCCGTACCCGAACCAGTATCCGAACCAGTACCCCACGCAATCACAGTACCCGGCGCAATCGCAATATCCCGCCCAGAACCAGCAGGGCAACTATGTGGAATACGGCCGCGTCAACAACATCGAGGTGTTCCAGGGCCAGCCGCAGGCGCAGAGCCCTGGCATCGGCGCGGTGCTGGGTGGCGTCGCCGGCGCGGTGGTTGGCCGCCAGATCGGCGGGGGCACCGGACGTGACTTTGCCACGATAGCTGGCGCCCTCGGTGGCGCCGTGGCGGGCAATGCGATCCAGAACAACAACCGCAATGCCAACGTCAGCCAGACCTACCGGGTCACGGTCCAGCTCGACAACGGCGGTGCGCGCGCCTACGACGTGCCGGCCACCGGTGAATTGCGCATCGGTGACCGCGTCAGGATCCAGAACAACCAGCTGTTCCGTTATTGATCCGCAGGCGTTCTGACGCAAAAGCGGCGCCGCAGTTTGATCTGCGGCGCCGCTTTTTTTGTGGGCCAGTGGCTGCGGCCGTTTTCAGTGCAGCGTGTCGTTGCCGGTCGCCGTGGACTCCAGCTTGAAGAAACCGGTGCCCAGTGAACCCTGGCCGACTTCCGGCTCGGTGGCTTCGCGCACGGATTCAACCTTCAGCGCCAGCCGGATGGCAATGCCGCCAAGCGGATGGTTGCCGTCCAGCACCACATGCTCGGGGTAGATGTCGGTCACGGTGTAGATGTGCTCGGGCGGAATCTGCGCGGTGGCGCCCGACGGCATGGCCGCGCCGTCAAACGTCATGCCTTCCTCGAGTTCGGCCGGAAAAATGCTGCGCGGCTCCAGGAACACCAGGTTTTCATCGTAGTCGCCGAAGGCGTTTTCGGGCTCCAGGTGCAGCTCCAGCGTATCGCCGGCTGCATGGCCGAGCAGCGCTTCCTCGATGCTGGCCAGCAGGTCCTTGCCGCCGAGCAGGAACTCGACCGGCTCGTCCAGTTCGTCCAGCACATCGCCCAAAGTGTCTTTCAGCGTCCAGGTCAGGGCAACGACGCATTGCGGGGTGATTTTCATCCGACAATTGTCCCATGGATGTCAATTTGCCCCTCTCCCTTCTCGCCGGTCTTACCCCCGCCCAGTTCATGCGCCGCCACTGGCAGAAAAAGCCGCTGCTGGTGCGCCAGGCGATCCCCGGCTTCCAGCCGTTTCTCAGCCGCGCGGCCCTGACCAGGCTGGCCTCACGGGAAGAGGTCGAGTCGCGCCTGATCGTCCAGCAGGACAATGGCTGGACCCTGAAGAAGGGGCCGTTTGCCGCCCGGAGCCTGCCGCCGCTGGGCCAGCAAGGCTGGACCCTGCTGGTTCAGGGCGTGGATTTGCACGAGCCGGCCGGCCACGCGCTGCTGCAGCAATTCCGTTTCGTTCCTGATGCGCGCATGGATGACCTGATGATCTCGTTTGCCACGCCGGGCGGCGGCGTGGGGCCGCATTTTGACAGCTACGACGTGTTTTTATTCCAGGCCAGCGGCCGCAGGCGCTGGAAAATCGGCAAGCAGAAAGACTTTTCCCTGCAGCCGGGCGTGCCACTGAAAATCCTGCAGAACTTCGAGGCCGACGAGGAATTCGTGCTGGAGGCCGGCGACATGCTCTACCTTCCGCCGCGCTATGCGCATGACGGTATTGCCGAGGCCAGCGTCGGGCCGGATGGAAAACCCGCTGACTGCATGACGTATTCGATTGGCTTTCGCTGCCCGGTGCAGTGCGAACTGACCTCCGACCTGCTGCACCGGCTGGCTGAAATGGGCGAGGATGCCGCCCAATCGTGCGACGAAGAAAGCGAGGGCACGCGCGCCGTCCCCAGGCGCATGTACCGCGACCCCGCGCAGCCCGCCACCGAAACGCCGGCCGCCATGCCGGCCGGCCTGGCGGATTTTGCCCGGCAGGCGGTGTTTGACGCCCTCAAGGACCCGCTGGCGCTGGCGTGCGCGCTAGGGGAATCCATGTCCGAGCCCAAGCCGGGCATCTGGTTCGACGAACCCGGACAAGCCTGGGATGCCGAAGCCGCCAAGGCCGGCCAGACAGGCATTGCGCTCGACGCGCGAACCCGCATGATGTATGACAGCGACCACATCTTCATCAATGGCGAAAGCTACCGGGCCAAAGGCGCCGATGCCGCCTTGATGCAGCGCCTGGCCAATCAGCGCTGTCTGGCGGCGAGCGACTTGCGCAAGGCCGGTAAAAGCGCCACTGCCTTGCTGGGCGACTGGCATGAAGCGGGCTGGCTCCAGCAAAGCGAGCCCGCGCTGCCGGGCAAGGCTTGACGGTTTGTGCTTCCACTGAATTCAAGGAGCAAGCAACATGACACCCGGACAGGCAGGCGCTGCGCCGTCGATGCTTCCAGAGGGCCGTTTCAGCGGCCGCAGTGAATTCGCCGAACTGGTTCGCCACGCCATGGCTGCGGCCGCAACGCAGGGCTGGCGCGAAATGATCTGGTGCGATCCGGACTTCGGCGACTGGCCGCTGGGCGAGCGGGCCGTGGCGCAGGCGCTGAACGACTGGGCGGAAAGCGGCCGCAAGCTCACGATGCTGGCCGATAACTACGATGCCGTTCTGCGTCAGCATGCGCGCTTCGTCACCTGGCGGCGAACTTGGGCGCATGTTGTCGAGTGCCGCAAGAGCGGCGCGGCTTCAAAAGGTTGCCTGCCCAGCGCGTTCTGGAGTCCAGAGTGGGTGTTTGAGCGACTCGACAGCCCGCGCTGCACAGGCGTTGCCGGTACGGACCTTGCCCGGCGCACTGCTTTGAAAGAGCGCCTCAACGAGCACCTTTCAGCCAGTTCGGCTGGATTTCCAGCGACCGTTCTCGGACTGTAAGTGTGGTTTTACGGTTGCAGGCGGGCGCAACACAACTTATTTCAAGCAATTAAGGGTTTTCATGCTTGTGCTCGGCAGCATATAATTTGAGGCTGGGTAGAAAGAGCTCGAGTCCTTTCCTCACAGGTCAGGACATCGCTCGAATTTTGTTTGAGCTTGGGGTTTTGACAATTTCCGGAAATTGTTTTCTTAAATATCATCAAGGATCGTAAAAATGAACAAGTCTCTCGTACTGGCCGCTATCGTTGCCGCTGTTGCCCTGGCCGCTTGCGGTAAAAAAGAAGAAGTCGTTGCGCCTGCACCTGCGCCTTCCGTCGTTGTTGTTCCTGCAGAGTCTCCTTCTGCTTCCGCCGCAGCTGCAGCCGCCACCGGCGCCGCTTCCGCTGCCACCGGTGCCGCTTCGGCCGCTGCCGACTCTGCCAATGCCGCTGTGAGCGCCGCTACCGACGCAGCTTCTGCTGCTGGCAGCGCTGCGACTTCCGCCGGTGCTGCTGCATCCGCTGCGAAGTAAGACTTCCTGATTCCAAAAAAGCCGCCTCCGGGCGGCTTTTTTCATGGCATTTTCAAAGTGCCAGCCAGGGTGTCCCGCTGGCCGGTCCCGCCACCACGATGTCGCCGGGCTGGCAGCCCAGGGCGTTCGAGAGCACGCCCTGAACCAGGCCGGGACGGTTGTTTTTGGCGCTCAGGTGCGCCGCCACCAGGTGCTTCAGGCCGCCATGGGTCACCGCACAGGCAATGGCGGCGGCCGCCGTATTCGACAGATGGCCGTAGTCGCCGCCCACCCGTCGCTTCAAAAAAGGCGGATACGCCGACTGGCCCAGCAGGTCGGTGTCGTGGTTGGATTCCAGCAGCAAGGCATGGCAGGCCTGCAGATGCGCCATCACATGCGGCGTTGCATGGCCCAGGTCGGTCACAATGCCCAGCTTGGCCGATCCGTCGGTGCAACTGAGCTGCAGCGGCTCCCGGGCATCGTGGGGAACGGTGAAGGGCATGAGCTGCAGGCCACCCAGGTCAATCGCTTTTCCGTCCCGCGCGGTATGCAGGAGGCCGTCGAAGTCAGGCGAACCGATGGCCAAATGCGTTCCCTGGCTCATCCAGACCGGAATCCGGTGGCGCAGCGCCAGCGCATGCGCGCAGCCGATGTGGTCGCCATGTTCATGGGTGATGAACACCGCATCGATGTTTTCAGGCAGCAGCCCGGCCTGGGCCAGGCGAACCGCGAGTTGCCGGATGCCCAGGCCGCAGTCCACCAGAAGGCGAAAGGGCAGCAGGCCGCCGGCTTCCACCAGGGTGGCGTTGCCGCCGCTACCGCTGCCTAGGCTCCTGAATCGCAACACTGCCAATCAACTGCTTGCTGGTCTGCCGCCTGAACTGGGCTTACTTCAAATCGTCGGCAATCACCTGGACAATGCGCTGGGCATTGGCAGACGATTCAGGCATTCCCTGGGCATTGAGGACCGAAACCGTGGTCTTTTCACCTTCGCTCTTGAGCGAAATGCGGTATTTCAGCGGCATCGCGGCCGCAGCCGAACCGCTGAACAGCTTGCTGAAAAAGCCCGGCTCGCCCTTGCCCGCGGTCGGCTCGACATAGCGCACGAAGTAGGTGCCCTGGCTGCGGTCGCGGTCTTCGACGGTGAAGCCGGTGCGGTCCAGCGCCAGGCCGACCCGTCGCCAGGCGCGCTCGAAGCCTTCGTCCATCTGCACCACGGGCAGGTTGTTGACCATGGCAATGCGCGATGTCTGCGCCGTGGCGCCTGCGGCAATCAGCGCCTTGGACTGCTCCTGCGTCACGCCCAGCTTGACCATCAGGCGGCGCAGGAACTCGGCTTCGAGTTCGGGATCGGTCGGGCGTGGCTGCCAGATCGTGCCGTCGCCGTTGGCCGAACTGCCGCCGCTCTTGGTGCCGGTGACGATTTCTTCCATGCCCCGGTGGCTGATGTAGATTTCGGTTCCGCCGTCGGGCCGGCGCTCCAGGCGGGTGCGGAACTTGTCGCGCTCGCCGGTCGAGTACAGGCTGTCGAAGACCTTGCCCAGGGCATTGCGGATGAAATCCTGCGGCAGCTTGGCGCGGTTTTCGGCATAGTCGGTTTCCATGATGCCGAGATTTTCCTGGTCCTGCGCCAGCAAAAATCCGCTTTCCAGCCAGAAATCGCGCACCGGCGTCCAGAGCTTGTCGGCCGGGCGGTTGACGACCAGCCAGCGCTGGTTGCCGGCGCGCTCGATGCGTACATCGCCGACTGCAGCGGCCGCCGTGGTGACGGTCTGCGTTGGCTGGGCGAGCTGGTAGCTGCTGGCGCTGACGGCCGTGCCCGGCACCACGTAGCGGGTGTCGCGGCTGAGCTGGGTCAGGTCGGGCGGCACATCGAGCGAAGGGCCCTTGGCGCCGCTCGACTTGTAATCGACCCGCTCGCCTTCCATGGTGTCCCGGATCGTGGAGCAGCCTGCCAGCAGGCTGGCGGCGACCAGCGCGGAAAGAGCGGCCGCGCTGCGGGCTTTGCGCAGGGCAGGGCGCTGGAGGGTTCTCGGCAATGTCTTCACGTGGGGGTTCCCTTAAAAATCAGATCAGGCCGCAAGCGCGCAGGGCGTTCTCGACGGCAGCTTCGTTGCTGGATTCAAGCGGTGTCATGGGCAGGCGCAGCGTGTTGCCGCACAGGCCCATGCGGGCCATGGCCCATTTGACCGGGATTGGATTGGCCTCGACGAACAGGTTGCGGTGCAGCGGCAGGAGTCTGAACTGCAGTTCCATGGCCAGCCTGACGTTGCCGGCCACGGCGGCCATGCACAGCTCGTGCATGAGCCGGGGCGCGACATTGGCCGTCACGCTGATATTGCCCTGGCCGCCGCACAGCATCAGCGCCACGGCCGTCGGGTCGTCGCCTGAATAAACCGCAAAGCCCTTGGGCACTTCCTTGATCAGCCACTGGGCGCGCTCGATGTTGCCTGTGGCTTCCTTGATGCCGACAATGCCCGGCACTTCGGTCAGGCGCAGCACGGTGGCATGCGCCATGTCGGCAACGCTGCGGCCGGGCACGTTGTAGAGCACCAGCGGCAGGTCGCCCACGGCTTCGGCAATCGCCTTGAAGTGCAGGTACTGGCCTTGCTGCGTCGGCTTGTTGTAATAGGGCACGACCTGCAGCTGGCAGTCGGCGCCGACCTGCTTGGCGAACTTCGCCAGCTCGATGGCTTCCGCAGTGGAGTTGGCACCGCAGCCGGCCATGATCGGCACCCGCTTGGCGGCCTGCTCGACTGAGACGCGGATGATCTCGCAATGCTCCTCGACGTTCACCGTGGGCGATTCGCCGGTGGTTCCAACCACGCCGATGCAGTCGGTGCCCTCGGCAATGTGCCAGTCAACGAGTTTGCGCAGCGCGGGGTAGTCCACGCTGCCGTCTTCATGCAAGGGGGTTGCCAGGGCAACAATGCTGCCAGTAATGGGGTTCATGTCGTGCTTGTAACGTCATGGCTGGAGTGATGGGGCGGCTTCAAGGCGTTGAAGGCCGGCCCAAAAAGCCAAATGTGCATTCTACCCAGAGCTCAACGCAGGTGGTATCTGGGCGGGCCGGACGCTGTCGCCGGCAGCGCATCGCCTGAACGCGCCGCATTCGCCGCTTCACGGACGGCGGCGATGCGCTGGACGAAACGCGCGGCCTGTCCAGGCGCCGCCTCCTGAAAACCGTCTTCGAAGGCGACGATGCGCAGTGTGCGGAAGATGTCCAGCAATTCGCCGGGGCGCAGCAAAAAATCAGGCCGCGAGGGCTTGCCGACCGTTTCATTGCCCTGCGTAAAGGTTTCGTAAATCAGCACGCCGCCGGGTGCCAGGCTGTCCAGCAGCGTCGGCATCAAGGGCCGCCACAGGTAATTGGTGACCACCACCGCATCGAACTGGCGGCCCGCGAAAGGCCAGGGGCCATTTTCAATGTCGGCCACCACGGCTTCGCAGGCCGGCGCCGGGATTGCTATGGATTCAATAGCTGCCTGCGCCCGATCCACCAGCGCCAGAGGGTGATTTCGTTCATGAAACCAGCGCGCATGGCGGCCATGGCCGCAGGCCACGTCGAGCACCACGCCGCCCGGCGTGACCAGGTGCGACCAGCGCCGAACCCAGGCGGAAGGCGCCGACGCGTCCGCACGAAGTCCGTCAAAAGCAGGTTTGTTTACTATCATTTATGCAGCTGTTAATGCACGCCCTGCTTGCGCAAACGGCCTGAAAGGCTTGAAATCTGGAGAAGAAGGCCTAAAAACACGACCAGACCTGGTTGGCCAGCGTCACCAGGAAATCAGGCCGCGTGTACAGGGAAAACACGCCCAGCGATGCCACGACGGCCAGGCTCCACAGCAGGGTTTTTTGCAGCATCTCAAGCGCCCTGCGGCAAGCCGCCGGGGCTGCTCCGGTGAATCGGCGTTTCGCGCACCGGCAGGTTCACCAGCGCGGCCAGCACCCCCAGCGCAATCGCGATGTACCAGACGATGTCGTAGCTGCCGGTGCGGTCATACAGGAAGCCGCCCAGCCACACGCCCATGAACGAACCAATCTGGTGGCTGAAGAAGATGAAGCCGCTGAGCATCGACATGTGCTGGATGCCGAAGATCTGCGCGACCACCGCGTTGGTCGGCGGAATCGTGGACAGCCACAGCAGGCCCATCAGGCTGGAAAAGATGTAGACGCTGGCCGGGCTGAGCGGCGCGGCCAGGAACACGGCGATGACCACGGCGCGCGAAAGGTAGATCGTCGCCAGGATTTTTCGCTTGGCCATGCGCTGGCCGAGCACGCCCGCCGCGTAGGTGCCGAAGACGTTGAACAGGCCGATCAGCGCCAGCGCGTAGCCGGCCACCTGCGGCGACAGCCCCTTGTCCTTCAAATAGCTGGGCATGTGAACGCCGATGAAGACCACCTGGAAGCCGCAGACAAAGTAGCCCGCCATCAGCATCTGGAAGCTCGGGTACTTCAGCGCCTCGCGCAGCGCCTGTCCGATGCTCTGGTCGCGCCTGGCAGGCGCGCCGCCGGAAAAACCGCTTTCGCGCAGGCCCAGCGCCATCGGCACGATCAGCAGCACGGCGCCGCCAAGCACCAGCAGGGCGGTCTGCCAGCCCAGCGCGCTGATCAAAAAGCCTTCCGTCGGCACCATCAGGAACTGGCCGAATGACCCCGCCGCCGCCGCGACGCCCATGGCCCACGAGCGCTTGTCGGCCGAGATGTTGCGGCCGATCACGCCGTAGATCACCGCATACGTCGTTCCCGCCTGCGCCGCGCCGATCAGCACGCCGGCCGTCAGCGTGAACAGAAAACCCGTCGGCGACAGCGCCATGCCGGCCAGCCCCAGCGCGTAGAGCACCGCACCGCCCGCGATCACCCGGAAGGCGCCGAAGCGGTCGGCCACCATGCCGGCAAAAATGCCGAAGATGCCCCACGACAGGTTCTGCACCGCAATCGCAAAGGCAAAGGTTTCGCGCGTCCAGCCCTGCGCCTGCGTGATGGGCTGCAGCCACAGGCCAAATCCATGCCGGATGCCCATCGACAGCGTGACAATGGCCGCGCCGCAGGCCAGGACCTGGAACATCGAGAGTTTTTGGGGGGATGAAAGCGCGCTGGAAGTCATGTACAGACTTTAACGAAAATGTTCTGCAGCGGCAGTCGCCTGCGCAAAAGTTGACTTGCCAGGATTTGGGCGTGGAAATGGCCGGGTTCGAAGGCTGTATGTTTGTACAGCTTCCTTGGCCGCCCCGGTCTACAATTCAGCCAACACTTGAACTGCCATGGCCGACAAAAACATCACCGCTTCCCCCGCTTATTCCGAAAGCTCGATCCGCGTCTTGAAGGGCCTGGAGCCCGTCAAGCAGCGCCCGGGCATGTACACCCGCACCGACAATCCGCTGCACATCATCCAGGAAGTGCTCGACAACTCGGCCGACGAGGCGCTCGCCGGGCACGGCAAGAAGATCAAGGTCACGCTGCACATCGACGGCTCGGTGACGGTGGAAGACGACGGGCGCGGCATTCCGTTCGGCATGCATCCGGAAGAGCAGGCGCCGGTGGTCGAGCTGGTCTTTACCCGGCTGCATGCCGGCGGCAAGTTCGACAAGGGCAAAGGCGGCGCCTACAGCTTTTCGGGCGGCCTGCACGGCGTGGGCGTCAGCGTGACGAACGCGCTGTCCACGCGGCTTGAAGTGACCTCCTACCGCGAAGGAAAGGCGGCGAGCCTGGCCTTTTCAGGCGGCGACGTGATCGAGCCGCTGGTGGTGCGCCCGGTCAGCAACGGCAACGGCGACCGCAAGAGCGGCACCACGGTGCGCGCCTGGCCGGACGCCAAATACTTTGAATCATCGGCGCTGCCAATGGCCGAGCTGACGCACCTGCTGCGCAGCAAGGCGGTGCTGATGCCCGGCGTGACCGTCACGCTGACGAACGAGAAAACCAAGGACGTGCAGACCTGGGTCTTCAAGGGCGGCCTGCGCGACTACCTGATGCAGACGCTCACCGCCGACCCGGTGATCCCGATGTTCGAGAACGAAGGCTTTGCCGACAGCGCGCACGAGACTTTTGCAGAAGGCGAGGGCGCGAGCTGGTGCGTGGCCTTTACCGAGGATGGTCAGCCGGTGCGCGAAAGCTACGTCAACCTGATCCCGACCAGCGCCGGCGGCACGCATGAAAGCGGGCTGCGCGACGGCCTGTTCACGGCGGTGAAGAGCTTCATCGACTTTCACTCGCTGCTGCCCAAGGGGGTCAAGCTGATGCCCGAGGACGTGTTTGCCCGGGCCAGCTACGTGCTGAGCGCCAAGGTGCTGGACCCGCAGTTCCAGGGCCAGATCAAGGAGCGGCTCAATTCACGCGATGCGGTGCGGCTGGTCTCCAGCTTCGTGCGCCCGTCGCTCGAACTGTGGCTGAACCAGCATGTTGATTACGGCAAGAAGCTGGCCGAACTCGCCATCAAGGCCGCGCAGACCCGCCAGAAGGCCGGCCAGAAGGTCGAAAAGCGCAAGGGTTCGGGCGTGGCCGTGCTGCCGGGCAAGCTGACCGACTGCGAAAGCAAGGATTTGGCGCACAACGAGGTGTTCCTGGTCGAGGGCGATTCGGCCGGCGGCAGCGCCAAGATGGGCCGCGACAAGGAAAGCCAGGCGGTGCTGCCGCTGCGCGGCAAGGTGCTCAACACCTGGGAAGTGGACCGCGACCGGCTGTTTGCCAACACCGAGATCCACGACATTGCCGTGGCCATCGGCGTTGACCCGCACGGACCGAACGATACGCCCGACATGAGCGGCCTGCGCTATGGCAAGGTCTGCATCCTGAGTGATGCCGACGTGGACGGCTCGCACATCCAGGTGCTGCTGCTGACGCTGTTCTTCCGCCATTTCCCCAAGCTGATCGAAACCGGCCATGTGTATGTGGCCCGGCCGCCTTTGTTTCGCGTCGATGCGCCGGCGCGCGGCAAGAAGCCGGCGTCCAAGGTCTATGCGCTGGACGAGGGCGAGCTGACCGCCATTCTGGACAAGCTGCGCAAGGACGGCGTGCGCGAGAACGCCTGGAGCATCAGCCGCTTCAAGGGGCTGGGCGAAATGAGCGCCGAGCAGCTCTGGGACACCACGCTCAACCCCGACACCCGGCGCCTGCTGCCGGTGCAATTGGGTAACCAGGATTTCTTGCAGACCGAAAGCCTGATCACTAAACTCATGGGTAAGGGAGAGGCCGCAGCGCGCAGGGAGTTGATGGAACTGCATGGAGACGCTGTGGACATTGATATTTGATGACCACTGACCCATTACCCCCATTGGCCGCCGCAACAATCGCCACAATCCAACAATCCTGGACGATGCCTTACCGGCGCGCGGGAATCCTGGCCACGCTGGTGTTGCTGGCCTTGAGTGCCGCGCCGGCGCGTGCCGACATCTGGGGCTATGTGGACGAGGACCGCATCCCGCATTTCGCCTCCAGCCGCCTTGACGACCGCTACGAGCTTTTCCTGCGCGACAGCGTCGAACCCTACCGCCTGATGGACGTGCCCCGCAAGGCGCAGGAACGCAGTCTGGACGCGGCCGCTTTGCCTGCCGTGGCCGGCATGACGGGTACCGGTGTGCTCTCGCCCCGGATGGAGGCTTTTTTCGAACGCTCGCCAGGCTACAAGGCGGTCAGCCCGCTGCTGCGCGAAGCATCGAACACCCACGGCATCGACTATTCGCTGCTCAAGGCGCTGATCGCCACCGAGTCCGGCTTCAACACCTTTGCCGTGTCGCCCAAGGGTGCGGTGGGCCTGATGCAGCTGATACCGCCGACCGCCCAGCGCTACGGCGTCACGGCGGGCAAGGACGGTTCGATTGAAAAAAAGCTGACCGATCCGAAAACCAACATCAGGGCCGGAGCGCGCTACCTGGCCGATCTGATCAAGATGTTCCCGGGCCGGCTGGAACTGGCCCTGGCCGCCTACAACGCCGGCGAAGGCGCGGTGCAGCGTGCCGGCAACCGGATTCCAAACTACCCCGAAACCCAGAACTACGTGAAGACCGTCATGCAGCTCTACGGCGGCCTGACGCCTCCCGGCTTCAAGGCCGCGACCGGCCGGGTGCATGTGGAACTGAAGGGCGCCAGCACCGGACGCGCCAGTATGCCGACGCTGGCCGATTCGGCCTATCCGCTGTCTCGCACCGAGTTGACACGCGAGTAGGCCCGGATTTTTCCGCAGTTCCGGGGGTGTCTGAAGCTTTCCGGCAAAGGCCGCCCACCTGATTTCCCCCATTCATCCGCCACAATGAGCGTTTCGTTACTTTTGTTGCGGTACGCGATGTGCCGGAAAATGCCGCTCGATACCGTTTTCAAATCAATCCGCCAGGTGCGTTCCTTCGCCTTGCCGTTGCGGCACCACCCTGCCGCTTCTTGTCCACTCCCGGATTGATCTGGAAACCGGACAAGGCATCCGCCTTTTCCTTTTTCAATGCATGCCTTCTTACTGACTGATTAAAAAAATGGATCTTTTCACGCCGGACACTGAACCGCAAATCCCTGCAACGCCTGACGAAGACTCGCTGGCTGCCTATGCCCAGCGCGCCTACCTTGAATACGCGCTGAGCGTCGTCAAGGGCCGGGCGCTGCCCGATGTCTGCGACGGCCAGAAGCCCGTGCAGCGGCGCATTCTCTACAGCATGGCGCGCATGGGACTGGCCTTTGGCGGCCCCAACGGCGCGACCGGCGCGCGGCCGGTCAAATGCGCCCGCGTGGTCGGAGACGTGCTCGGCCGCTTTCACCCGCACGGCGACCAGGCCGCGTATGACGCGCTGGTGCGCATGGCGCAGGACTTTTCGCAGCGCTATCCGCTGATCGACGGCCAGGGCAACTTTGGCTCCCGCGATGGCGACGGCGCCGCCGCGATGCGCTACACCGAAGCCCGGCTGGCGCGCATCACCACGCTGCTGATGGACGAGATCGACGAAGGCACGGTCGATTTCATCCCGAACTACGACGGCTCGACCGAGGAGCCGCGCCAGTTGCCGGCGCGCCTGCCGTTCACGCTGCTCAACGGGGCCAGCGGCATCGCCGTCGGGCTGGCGACCGAAATCCCCAGCCACAACCTGCGCGAGGTGGCCGATGCCTGCGTCGCGCTGATCAAAAGCCCCAAGCTCACCGACGAGGAGCTGTACGCGCTGATCGCCGGCCCCGACTATCCGGGCGGCGGCCAGATCATCTCCAGCGGCGCCGAGATTGCGGCGGCCTACCGCACCGGGCGCGGCTCGCTGAAAGTGCGCGCGCGCTGGAAGATCGAGGAACTGGCGCGCGGCCAGTGGCAGCTGGTGGTGCAGGAACTGCCGCCCGGCGTCAGCACCCAGCGCGTGCTGGAGGAAATCGAGGAAATCACCAACCCCAAGATCAAGCTTGGCAAAAAGGCGCTCAGCCTGGACCAGGTCCAGCTCAAGCAGGCCGTGCTGGCGGTGCTCGACGTGGTGCGCGACGAATCGAGCAAGGACGCCGCCGTGCGCCTGGTGTTCGAGCCCAAGACCAGCCGGACGGCCCAGTCAGAACTGATCAACACGCTGCTTTCGCACACCAGCCTGGAAAGCTCGTCGCCGATCAACATGACCATGATCGGCCTGGACGGCCGGCCGACGCAAAAGTCGCTGCGCCAGATGCTCAACGAATGGATCGCGTTTCGCCAGACGACGATTGAAAAACGCTCGCAGCACCGGCTCGACAAGGTGCTGGCGCGCATCCACATCCTCGAAGGGCGGCAGATCGTGCTGCTCAACATCGACGAGGTGATTGCCATCATCCGCCAGTCGGACGAGCCGAAAGCGGCGCTGATAGCACGCTTCGCCCTGAGCGACCGGCAGGCCGAGGACATCCTGGAGATCCGCCTGCGCCAATTGGCCCGGCTCGAAGCCATCAAGATCGAGCAGGAACTGAAAAACCTGCGCGATGAAAAAAACAAGCTTGAAGACATCCTGGGCAACCCACTAGCGCTGCGCCGCCTGATGATCAAGGAAATCGAGGCCGACGCCAAGCAGTTCGCCGATCCGCGCCGCACCCTGATCCAGGCCGAGAAGAAATCGGTGCTCGAAGTCAAGGTGCTCGACGAGCCAGTCACGGTCGTGGTAAGCAGCAAGGGCTGGGTGCGCGCGCGCGGCGGCCACGGCCATGCGCCCGCCAGCTTTGCCTTCAAGGCGGGCGATGAACTGTATGCCACGTTCGAATGCCGCACCGTCGATACGCTGCTGGCCTTTGGCAGCAACGGCCGGCTGTATTCAGTGCCGGTGGCGATGCTTCCCGGCGCGCGCGGCGACGGCCAGCCGGTCACGACGCTCATCGAACTCGAATCGGGCACGCAACTGCTGCATTACTTTGCCGGGCCGTCCAGCGCGATGCTGCTGCTGTCGAGTTCGGGCGGCTACGGCTTCCTGGCGACGGTGGAGAACATGGTCTCGCGCAACAAGAGCGGCAAGGCCTTCATCACGCTGAATGAGCGTGAGGGTGGGGGCGAGACGCTCTGCCGCCCGTCGCACGTCAAGGGCACCTCTGGCAGCCAGCCGCTGCCGCCCGCCACGCACGTGGCCTGCGCCTCGACCGGCCAGCGCATCCTGACCTTCGACATCGCCGAGATCAAGCAGATGGAAAAGGGCGGGCGCGGCCTGATGCTGATCGACCTGGAGGGCACGGACACGCTGGCCGGCGCGGCCGCCTACACCCGCAGCGTGCGCATCGACGGCATCGGGCGCGGCGCCAAGGCGCGCGAGGAAACGCTGGAAATCCGCAGCCTGAACAACGCGCGCACCGTGCGCGCCCGAAAAGGCAAATCAGCCGACCTGGGCTTCAAGCCGACGGGAATTGTCCGGGTTGAGTGATGAAACAGGCTGTTTGCGCAATAGGGACGGGCGCAAGCAGCTATTTATTTCATAGCTGTCCCATCAGGCGCTGATCTTTGACATGGCCCGCCAAACCATCAGACAATCCAGTCATGACCGCCAAGCCCATCGACCTGTCGTCGCTTGTTAAAGCGCTTGCCCAGTTGCAGGAGGCGTTGCGCTTTTGGCATGAACTGCCGCAAGGCGCCGCACTCAAGCCGCATTTGCGTTCGGCGGTCATCCAGTCGTTTGAATTCACCTACGAGTTGTCCGTGCGCATGCTCAGACGCGTGTTGATCGAGCGCTCGGAGGCGGCGGACCTGGTCATTGACCTGTCCTTCAATGACCTGCTGCGCAAGGCAGCCGACGCAGGTTTGCTGGCCGACCCCGGCCTGTGGCGGCAGTGGCGTGAAATGCGCAATGCCACCAGCCACACCTACGATGAAGCCAAAGCCGCTGAAGTAGCCGCAGGGGTTGACCGATTTGCCGAAGGCGCCGTGGCCTTGCTGGCCGAACTGGAGAAAAGCCTTGGACGCTGACCCGCAAGTTACCCAACGGCTTGACCCACTCCGCCTGGGGGTGGCGCTGAGCCCGGAGCAACTGCGCGATGTGCGGCAAATCATTGCCCAAGTCATTCCTGGCGCGCAGGTCTGGGTCTTTGGCTCACGCGCCACCGGCAAGGCACGGCCATTTTCAGACCTGGACTTGTTGCTCACGCAACCCCCAACGCTCAACTGGGCGCAGCGTGCGGCATTGACAGACGGCTTTGAGGCCAGCCGCCTGCCGTTTCGTGTGGATGTGGTGGAAAGTGCCAGCCTGGCTTTGGGCGTGGCCGAGCGCATTGGGTCCGAGCGGGTTGATTTGTCGGCGTTGTAGAACGATCAAATTTTCTACCGGCTTCAAGCCGGGGTGAATTGTGCGGATTTATTGATGAAATTGGCTGTTTCCGCAATATGGACGAGCGCAAGATGCTATTTATTTCATAGCTAAATATCAGTCAGGCGTTCCAGCGCAGCCATCCATTGCTGCAAGACCGACGCAAGCCTTCAATGCCCGCCATGCACCAGCGCAAACAGACTTGGAAGCGGCAGCCAGCGCTGGCCTGCCAGATGCCAGTATTTCTGGCCGCAGGCGGTGTCGAAAAACGCCCGCCGCCGTTCCAGCCGGCCGGCGCCGACGACATTTTTCAGCACCACGTAGCGGATGTCGCCGGTCGGCCCGAGGATCACCGTCGAGCCGCCGTAATAAGTAAAGGCTGGTCCTTCGGCCGAGGCGCGCACATGGCGCTCCTGGGTGATTTCGGCGACCAGGTCAAAGACGATCTGCCCGTTGGGTCCGGCGCGCCTTGCCGAACGGATCGATTCGATGCAGGGCAGGCCGACCGTGTCGCCGTCAAGGCGCGCGTCGCCATTGGCCACCAGCCCGAATTCCTCCGTGCGGCCGGGGTGCGTGATGTAGTGGCCGAGCATGCAGGCCTGGCGGTGCAATTCGTCAAGCCCGGCCGCATTGGCCGGGTCGCCGCTGAAGCGCAGCGCCGCGAAATCGAGGCCGGCTACCGGCGGCAGTTCCAGCCGGGGCCGGCGCCACAGCAGCGCGTCCTGCGACAGGTGGTTCGCCGTGCGTGGATAGATGTCGCGCCGCCAGAAGGCGTCGATCAGCGCGCCCCGGTAGTCCCAGGGGTCGTCGGGCACCAGGTCGTAGTCGGCGGTGATCATGGCGCGCAGGTAGTCGCCGAAGGTCATGCCGACCGGCGGGCAGTAGTCGATGGCGCGGATGCAGATGCCCAGGAACTGGCTGGCCAGCTTGCTGGCGCGCTCGGCCAGGATGGTCTGCAGGTCGTGCGAGAGTTCACCCGGCGGCAACAGGCCGCTGCCGCCGGTGGCCAGGCGCACGAAACGCTCGGTGCGGCGCTGGTAGACCTGCACGAAGGCGTCGAACACCGCGCTGACCAGCACCGTGCCCAACTGGTGCGCCTCCAGGCTGCTCTGGTAGCGGGTCGGGTTGCCGGTGTCTTTCTCGACGGCGCTGCGCAACGGGCCATTCTGGCCGGTGGTGTGGCCGAACTGTCCTGCCAGCTCGGTCAATATTTCCGCGTGCTGCAGCGAACCCTTGCAGCGCCGGATGGCGGCCAGCACCACCTCGGCGTAGCTGAAATGCTGGAAGATGGCGACCAGGTCGGCAAAGGCTTCATGGAACGCGACCACGTCCGCGTTGGTCGGCACGATGAAATGCGCGCGCAGCCCGTCGAGCAGCGCATGCGTCACCTCATGCACCACGATGTCGTGCGACAGGCAGGTGAAGACATAGCCGCCCGGCATGGTTCGTTTGGTTGGCCTGTCGCTGGCCGGGAAATAGCCAAAACGCAGCTCTCCACGGGTGACTTCGTTTTCGTAATAGGCGTTTTGCTCCTGGCCGTGGTGCGGCCTGAGCACCAGCCGGGCCGGCGTCTTGCCGTCGCCAAAACCCCAGCCGAGGTTGCGGCCCAGCGCGGTCTTGAAGGTCGAATAGACATTACTGCAGACCGCATAGACCATCTGGTGGTGAAAGCGCGGGTCCGAGGGCGAGGGGTCGTAGCCATTGGCCATCAGCACCTTGCGGTCTTCCAGGTCCGCCTCGCGGTAGTGAATGCCCAACTGCCCGTCGTTCGGATCGACCTCGAACAGCTTGCCCACCGGACCGGGCGCCAGCGGCTCGAACGGGACGTTAAGCGTCGCAATTGAGCCTTCAAGCCGCGACACCGACGGATCGACCGTGTAGATGCGCAGCGGACGGTAGAGCGGGTCGCCGTGCTGGCGTTCATAGGGCGTGACCAGCGGCTGGCGCACGCCGGTTCCGATGGCATAGTCCTGGCCCTCGCCCGGATGTCGGAGGACGGACGGGGGCGCGGCAGCAGCGCCGCCTTCCTCGCGACTTGCGGCATCGGCGGCGACGGACTCGGTGGTCGTTGCCGTTGCTGCTGCGGCCGCAGGCTCGGACGCCATCAGCGCCTGCCCGGCGCGAGCGCTTTCACGGCCTGGGCCAGCTCGTTCACGGCTTGCAGCAAGCCTGTGTCGCCGGGGGCTGCCGCCATGGGCGCTTGCCGGCTGGCGGGCGAACAGCTGCCGGTGGCCAGCGGCTGGAGCAGGGCGCCCTGGCGCGCTGCATCGGCGCAGTCGAGCATCGGCGCCTGGCGTGCCGCGCTGCCAAACTCGGCCAGCACGCGGCGCAGGAATTCCTCGTTGCTCATGCCCTCGATGCCTGCGGCCAGCACCTTGGTGGCGCGCCGCGTGAAGTCGCCATTGCCGCCGCTTTCCAGCGCGACCTGATGGTCCAGGCAGGCCGAGAACTTCACGTCGCGCATCCCTTGCGGCCCGCCGCTGCTGAGCGCCCGCGTGGCGCTGCGCGACTGCCGGCGAAAGCGCTGGTGCGCCTCGGCAATCTCCGGCGTCATCCTGACGAAGCGCGCCTTGGTGCCGGGCGGCACGGCCATTTCGCCCGGCGACAAACCGACGGCAAACCGACTGTTGGTGCCCGAATGGCAGCAGTCCATGAAGCAGGTCATGTTCACGCCGTCGGGGATGCGACCAAACAGCTCGGCAATGTCGTCGTCGATGTACAGCGCGCCGCTGGCAAAGTCCACCGGGCACAGCGCCTCGTCAATCGCGTCGTCCTCGTCGCCGTTCAGGTCGGGCACGTGCGTGCCGTGGCCGGCGTACTGGAAGACGATCACGTCGCCCGGGCGGCACTCATCGACCAGCCGGTCCAGTTCGCGGTCCAGTGCGGCGCGGCTCGCGTCCAGATTGACCAGCAGCCGGGTCTCGAATCCGAGCGCCGACAGGGTGCGCGCCCAGTTGCGGGCATCGTTGACGCAGCCGGCGAGCTGGTGCTCGGGCGCCGGGTAGGCGTCGATGCCGACGCACAGCGCGACCCGCCGGCCGCCGCTGCTGGCACTGCCTGCCGGGGTGGCCGGCACGGGCGCCACCGGGGGAAGCACAAAAGGTGGCATCGCCGCAGCGCCTGGCATCGGCGCGGGCAGGCTGGTCGGCGGCATCGCGTAGGCGGCGCCGGATCCGCCGGGCAATGCGCTGAAACCGAACTCTGCCGGCCAGTCGACCTCTTCGGTCCAGGGCCGCGATGCGCTGCGGCTGGCCGGGAAGGCCGCGATGTCGGCCGCGTCGGGCTGGTCCAGGATGCGGCGCACGATGCTGTTCATCGTCGGCGCGTCGTCGTCGAAGCCGCCGTGCGACAGCGACCTGCTGGCCGAGCGGCCGGTGTCGCCCGGCGTGGGCGACCAGACCACGCTCGAAGGCGATGGCGACGCGCTTGCCAGGCCGAAGAGGCGCTTGAGGTCGGCATCGCCGCGCAGGCTCTCCTCCAGCCCGAGGATCGGCGTGGCGCGCCGGTCTTCCAGCGCATTGAAGATCAGGTAGAGCAGCGACTTGCGGTAAACCTGCGCGCAGTTGTCCTTGCGCTCGAAGTCGCGGCGCATGGTGTAGAGCGTGAGCGACTCGGCCGCTCGGCCCGGGCCGATGTGCTCCATCAGCCGCTGGCGGAAGGTGTCCACGCGCACTGCGGGCGCCAGGAAATGCGCGGTCTTGAAGCCGGGCACGCCCAGCGCGTGGGCCAGCGGCAGGAAATGGCTGTGGAAGATCGAGCCCGCGCTGTGGCCGACGGCATGCAGCTCGATCCGCTCGGCATGCTCGTCGCACAGCGCCTTGAGCTTGGCGGCGACGTAATGCGCGCCGCCGCCGATGTCGTCGCCGGCCGCCGGCGCATCCATCGCATGCTCGGCGCTGGACTTCATGCCACCCCAGATGCGCGGCCCCTGCAGGGCGCGCGCACCGATCTCGACCAGCGGGTCGGTGGTGAAGTCGGCCAAGCCACGCGACAGGGCGCGGCTGCCCTGCTGCGCGCGGCCCAGCAACTGGCCGATGGTCTCGAAAAAACCGGTTTCCCAGATGAAGTAAACGGGATAGATGCCGTTGTGCCGCCACCAGTCGATGTGCTTGTTGGCGATCTGCAGGCCGCTCGATTCGGACACCAGCCCGCCATGCGCGTAGAACACCAGGCGCAGCTTGTGGCCGGCCGGCAGTTCGCTGACCGCCTGAGGCAGGTGCTGCTCGAAGATGGCGTCGATGTCGCCTGGCGTCGAGGCCGCCTCGCCTTCGCCCGACAGGCGGCCGACCCGCAGGTTGACCAGGTGCGGCCGCATGGCGTTGAGCGCTGCCGTGCCCAGGCCCGAGTCCCGGCTTTGCGCAGTGCCGGATGCGTCGCCGGTATCGCCAGCGCCCCCTGCCCGGCTTGCGGCGGTGGCCTGGCCGGCTTCCTGCTCGTCATGCGACAGCTCGGCATCGCCGCGCTCGCCGGCATTGTCCAGGGTGCGCGACAGCGAGCGGATGGCCCCGGCGACGAAGCGGTCGGTTTCATCGGGAAAGGGCTGGGGCTGGGCCGCGCCGCGCGAGGCACTGGCCTGCATTTCCTGCCGGATGTCATCGACCTCGGCCAGGATGTCGGCATACACCAGCGCGCTGCCGGGGCACGACTTGGGCGACATCGAATTGTGAAAGCGCAGCGTGCTGGCCGGCAGGTGAAAGCGCGACTGGACCCCCGCCACGACCCGCAGCGCGGTGTCCTTCTGCGCGCCGCCGAACGGGTCGCGTCCCGTGTCGAAGTCGCCGATCATCTCGAACATGAAGGGGCCGAAGGCCTTGTTGCCGTTGTGTCCGGCGGCGCTGGCCGGCGGCAGGTTCCAGTTGCGGCCCAGCCAGACCATGCCCTCGGGGTCGATGGTGAGGTGCTGGGCAATGTCGCTCCAGCCGTTGACCTGCGTGTGGTGGCGCCACATCGAGACAATCGTGTCGTGGCCACGAAAGTCGGCGTGCCGGGGCCGCCAGGTGTGGTGCATGTGTACCGCGTCGATCTTGCGGGTGAAGGGAAACTTCTGGAGAAGCTGCTCGAACTGATCCGGCGACAAACGCTGGAAGGTGGGTGTCGGCATGGCGCGCCCCTTTTGACGAGTGGGCGCCCACTCTACACCCGCAGGGTGCGTGCTTTCAAGCTGGGCAGCAGCCGGCTTGCGCGGCGGCGGCCTGCCATTTAAACTGCGCTTGCGCTATGTCAATCGACCTCGGCAATCAGCTCGATCTCGACGCAGGCGCCCAGCGGAATCTGCGCCACGCCAAAGGCGCTGCGCGCATGCTTGCCGGCGTCGCCGAAGACTTCGCCGAGCAGCTCGCTGCAGCCGTTGGTGACCAGGTGGTGTTCGGTGAAGTCGCCGGTCGAGTTGACCAGGCTCATGACCTTGACGATGCGCCTGACCTTGCCGAGGTCGCCCACGGCGGCATGCAGCGTGCCCATCAGGTCGATGGCGATCAGGCGGGCGGCAGCCTTGCCTTCGTCCGTGGTCACGTTCTTGCCGAGCTGGCCGACGATGACCTGGCCGTCCCGCTTGGCCAGATGGCCGCTCAGGAACAGCAGGTTGCCGGTGCGCACGAAGGGCAGGTAGGCGGCCGCCGGCGCGGCGACTTCGGGCAGCGTGATGCCCAGGGACTGGAGCTTGGCGTAAACAGGGTGGGTGCTGGTGGTCATGGTGGTAGGTGTGTGAAAGGAAAAACGGGTGATGGATTTGCGCCGGCGGGAAAAGGCGGGATTCTCCAGCCGGAAAATTAAATAAATCAGGTCAAATACGGTGCTTGCGCAATCGCTACGGGCGTGAGCTGCTATGAATAACAAAGCATTGGCGGCCGGCACGTCCTGGCATGGTAACGCACTGCGTTCGCAGGTTTGAAGGAAGGTAAGCTCTGCCATGGGCCGGTTTTTTCCAGGTCGGCCCGGGCCTATCACCCGTCAAGAAAGACAACCCTGCGCTCTTTGACTGCCACCCGTCGTACAGGCTTCGGGCCTGCGCTGGCCGGCTTTGTCGCGGGTGTGGCCTTGCAGTTGCAGCAGCCCGCGCTGTGGCCCGCCGACCGCTATGCCGCGATGGTGGAGCTGGCCCTTGCGCTGGCCGCTGGCTGGTACGCATTCCAGACTCGAAAACCCCTTCAAGGCCAGGCGCTGCGCATGGCTGGCGCGCTGCTGGTGCTCCTCATGGCCCTGCTGCTGGGCTTTGGCCTTACCGGCTGGCGGGCCGTTGCCTTTCAGGCGACCGCGCTCGATCCGTCGCTGGAAGGACGCGACATCGACGTGACCGGCAGGGTAGTGGCCATGCCGCAGATCGGCGAGGACGCCGTGCGCTTTCGCCTGGGGCTGGAGTCGGTCCGCCTCGACGGCCGGGCGGTGTCGCTGCCGCCGCAGATACAGCTGGGCTGGTATGCGGGCTTCACCCCGCGCGAACCGAAAAATGCATCGGCTGAAAGCAGCGATGCGTCCGAACTCGCGCTGGACCTGCAGCGCCAGCCGCAGCCCTTGCGCGCCGGCGAGCGCTGGCAAATGACGGTGCGGCTCAAGGCGCCGCACGGCAACAGCAACCCGCATGGTTTTGACTACGAGCTGTGGCTCTGGGAGCAGGGCATCCAGGCCACCGGCTATGTGCGCGCCGGGCCGAAGGATGCGCCGCCGCTCAGGCTCTCAAACGGCTGGCGCCATCCGGTGGAGCGCGCCCGCCAGTCGGTTCGCGAGGCCATTTACCGTCAGGTGGCCGACCGGCAGCTGGCCGGGGTGCTGGCCGCGCTGGTGGTCGGCGACCAGAACGCCATCGAGCGCGCCGACTGGGACGTGTTTCGCGCCACCGGCGTGGCGCACCTGATGAGCATCTCGGGGCTGCACATCACGATGTTCGCCTGGGTGGCGTCGCTGCTCGCTGGCAGGCTGTGGCGCGCTTCGGTGCGGCTGACGCCTAGGGGGTGCCTGGCGCTGCCGGCCAGCAGCGCCGGCGCGCTGGGCGGGTTGCTGCTGGCAGTGCTGTATGCACTGTTTTCGGGCTGGGGCGTTCCAGCGCAGCGCACCATCTGGATGCTCGCCACGGTCGTGCTGCTGCGCCAGGGCGGCCGGCAGTGGCCGTGGCAGCACACCTGGCTGCTGGCGATGGCGGTGGTCGTCATGCTGGATCCGTGGGCCTTGCTGCAGGCGGGCTTCTGGCTGTCGTTTGTGGCGGTCGGCGTGCTGTTTGCTACGGATTCAGGAGCTGGAGATGCAGGCCAGAAAAGCGCAGAGCCCGTGTTTCATTCAAAATTCGTGCCCTGGTGGCTGCACCGGCCGCTCTCAAGCCTGTGGCGCGGGGCGCGCGAGCAATGGGTGGTCACGCTGGCGCTCACGCCGCTGTCGCTGCTGCTGTTCAACCAGGTCTCGCTGGTCGGCCTGCTGGCCAATGCCGTCGCCATTCCATGGGTCACGCTGCTGGTCACGCCGCTGGCATTGATGGGTGTCATGTATGCACCACTATGGGACGTGGCCGCCTGGGCTGTCGGGCTGCTGGCGTGGGGTCTGCAGGGGCTGGCCGGCTGGCCGATGGCCTCGGTCAGCGTCGCGGCTGCACCTTTGTGGTGCGCCTTGGCCGGCGTGCTGGGCGGCGGGCTGATTGCCCTGCGCCTGCCCTGGCACTGGCGGCTGCTTGGTGTTCCGCTGCTGCTGCCGGTGCTGCTGTGGCAGCCGGCCCGCGTGGCGCCGGGCCAGTTCGAACTGCTCGGGGCCGACATCGGCCAGGGCAATGCGGTGCTGGTGCGCACCGCCGGCCACAGCCTGCTGTACGACACCGGGCCACGTTTTTCGCGCGAAAGCGATGCCGGCCACCGGGTACTGGTGCCGCTGCTGCGGGCGCTGGGCGAACGCCTCGACATCGTGGTGCTCAGCCACCGCGACAGCGACCACACTGGCGGCGCCCCGGCCGTGCTGGCGATGCAGCCGCAGGCCAGGCTGCTGGCTTCCATCGAGGACGGCCATGAACTGCAGGCCCTGCGCCCGTCAACGCGCTGCATCGCCGGCCAGCGCTGGACCTGGGACGGCGTCGATTTCGAGGTGCTGGCGCCAGCGGCTGGCGACTACGACGTGCCGAACAAGTCCAACGCCATGAGCTGCGTGCTGCGCATTTCCAATAGCGTGCAGACGGCCCTGCTGGCCGGCGACATTGAGGCGCCGCAGGAGGCCCGGCTGGTGGCCGGCGACGCGGCGCGGCTGAAGGCCGATTTCCTGCTGGTGCCGCACCATGGCAGCAAGACCTCGTCCAGCCCGGCCTTCCTGGACGCGGTGCAGCCCCGGCTGGCGCTGGCCCAGGCGGGCTACCGCAACCGCTTTGGCCATCCGGTCGCCGGGGTGGCGGCGCGCTACGACGAACGCGGCATCCGGCTGGTGCGCTCGCCCGACTGCGGCGCGGCGACCTGGCAGAGTGTGAAACCGGCGGAAATCCGCTGCCAGCGCCAGGCCGAGCCGCGCTACTGGCAGGCCGCGCAGCCGCTCTAAAAATGCGGGCTGATGCACTCATATGGCGCATAACTTGCTAAGCTATGGTGAAAGTACCTACCCATTCCAAACCAGACGGAAATTCAAGCTTATGAGCCCACCGATGTTTGACGAGATGAATGCCAGCACGACCAGCGTGCGCAAACACTACCAGGGCTACCAGCGCTGGCTGGCGCAGCAGCCGGCCGACATCATGCAGGCGCGCCGCGCCGAAGCTGAAATGATCTTCCGCCGCGTAGGCATCACCTTTGCCGTGTATGGCGACAAGGACGAGGACGGCTCGGGCGCCGAGCGGCTGATTCCGTTCGACCTGATTCCGCGCATCATTCCGGCGCACGAATGGGCGTCGATGGAAAAAGGCCTGGTCCAGCGCGTCACCGCGCTCAACCGCTTCATCCACGACGTGTACCACGACCAGGAAATCATCAAGGCCGGCCTGATTCCGTCCGAGCAGATTTTCCAGAACTCGCAGTTCCGCCCTGAAATGATCGGCGTGAACGTGCCGGGCAACATCTACTCGCACATCAGCGGCATCGACATCGTCCGCGCGCCCAACGCGCAGGGCGAAGGCGAATATTACGTGCTGGAAGACAACCTGCGGGTGCCCAGCGGCGTCAGCTACATGCTCGAAGACCGCAAGATGATGATGCGGCTGTTTCCAGAGCTGTTCAGCAAGAACCGCGTCGCGCCGGTCGAGCATTACCCCGACCTGCTGTTAGAGACCCTGCGCGCCATGGCGCCGCCGGCCACCGCCGAGCCGACCGTGGTCGTGCTGACGCCCGGCATGCACAATTCGGCGTATTTCGAGCATGCGTTTTTGGCCCAGCAGATGGGCGTCGAGCTGGTCGAGGGCCTGGACCTGTTCGTCAAGGACAACTTCGTGTACATGCGCACCACGCGCGGACCCAAGCGCGTCGATGTGATCTACCGCCGCGTTGACGACGACTTCCTCGACCCGCTGGCCTTCCGGCCCAATTCCACACTGGGCTGCGCCGGCTTGCTGGGTGTGTATCGCAGCGGCAACGTCGCCATCTGCAATGCGATTGGCACCGGCGTGGCCGACGACAAGTCGATCTACCCCTACGTACCCCAGATGATCGAGTTCTACCTCGGCGAAAAGCCCATCCTCAAGAATGTGCCGACCTTCATGTGCCGCAAACCGGAGGACCTGAAATACACCCTGGCCAACCTGAAGGATCTGGTGGTCAAGGAAGTCCATGGCGCCGGCGGCTACGGCATGCTGGTGGGGCCAGCCGCGTCCAAAGTTGAAATCGAGGATTTCCGGCGCGCCCTGATCGCCAATCCGTCAAACTACATCGCCCAGCCGACGCTGAGCCTGTCCACCTGCCCGACCTATGTGGAAAGCGGCGTGGCGCCGCGCCACATCGACCTGCGGCCTTTCGTGCTGAGCGGCAAGGAAGTGCAGATGGTGCCCGGCGGCCTGACGCGCGTGGCGCTGAAGGACGGCTCGCTGGTGGTCAATTCGTCGCAGGGCGGCGGCACCAAGGACACCTGGATCCTGGAGGCCGATGCCACTTCCTTCATGCCGCCGGAGACGCAGTCACAGTCGCAGTCGTCATCCGTCACCGTCACCGAAGGAATCTGAACATGCTGTCACGCACCGCCGACCACCTGTTCTGGATGTCCCGCTACACCGAACGCGCCGAGAACACCGCTAGATTGCTGGACGTGAACTACCAGACCTCGCTGCTGCCGCAGTCCACCGCCGATGTGCAGACCGGCTGGCGCGGCCTGCTCAGCATCAGCGAACTCAAGCCAGCCTATGCCGCCCGCTATGGTGAGAGCATCACCGCCCAGGATGTCATGGACTTCATGGTGCGCGATGAAAAAAATCCGTCCAGCATCGTTTCCTGCCTGAAGAATGCCCGTGAGAACGCCCGTGCCGTGCGCGGCACGCTGACCACCGAAGTCTGGGAAACCCAGAACCAGACCTACCTCGAAGTCATCCGCATGCTGCGCGCCGGGGACTTCGAGCGCGACCCGGGCAAGTTTTTTGAATGGGTCAAGTTCCGCTCGCACCTGTCGCGCGGCGTGACCTCCGGCACCATGCTGCAGGACGAGGCGTATCACTTTTTGCGCGTCGGCACCTTCCTGGAGCGCGCCGACAACACCGCCCGGCTGGTCGATGTAAAGTTCCACGCCATCCAGAGCGACTTTCCGAACGTGGCCGGCGAGGAGGAGCAGGAGCACGATTTTTACCACTGGAGCGCCATTTTGCGCAGCGTCTCGGCCTTCGAGGTCTACCGCAAGGTGTACCGCGACGTGATCAAGCCCGAACGCGTGGCCGAGCTGCTCATCTTGCGCCCGGACATGCCGCGCTCGCTGCTGGCCTGCCTGAACGAGCTGATCACCAATTTGTCGATGGTCACCAGCGACCCGCTCAGCGAAACCCAGCGCCGCGCCGGCAAGCTGCGCTCGGACCTGCAGTACGCCCGCATCGACGAGATTTTGTCGGCCGGCCTGCATGCCTTTTTGATGCAGTTCCTGGACCGCGTCAACGAACTCGGCGCGCACATCAGCCGGGAGTTCCTGGTTCCGGTCACGCGTTGAAGGCGGTATTGGCCGGCGCTTCTGTAAAGGCCTTGCGATGAAGCTGCACATCAAGCACACCACCGACTACCGCTACACCGAGCCCCTGCGCTATGCGCTGCAGACGCTGTGGCTCACGCCTTTGACCGGGCCGGCGCAAACCGTGGACTTCTGGAGCCTGGGCGCGCCCGAGGAGCTGTTTGCCCAGACCGACGCCTTTGGCAACAGCATCCATTCCTATACGTTTGTCGGCGAACTGTCCGACAACGTGCGCTGGAGCCTGGTGAACGCCGCCGGCGTGGTGCAGACCCTGGGCGTTGCCGAATTCACCGACGCCCAGAGCATGCCGCTGCCGCAGCTCTACCTGCGCGAGTCGCCGCTGGCCCGGCCGCATCCGAGCCTGGCCGAGTTCGGCCGCCGTTTCATCACATCCCCGGCACCTGACGGAAAAGCCGATTTGCAAGCGATTTTGGCCTTGGCCGCAGGTGTGGCGGGCGCTGTCAGCTATCAAAAAAATAGTACCAATGTCACCACCACGGCACTACAGGCCTTCGAGGCCGGCGCCGGCGTGTGCCAGGACCAGGCGCATGTGATGGTCGCCGTCTGCCGCAGCCTGGGAATTCCGGCGCGCTATGTCAGCGGCTATTTCTATGCCGCCAACGAGCCCGACCTGGCCAGCCATGCCTGGGCCGATGTCTGCCTGGACGTGGCCGGGCGGCGCTGGGTCAGCATTGACGTGACCCACCGCTGCGTGATCGACGAGCGCCATGTGCGCCTGGCGATGGGTACCGACTACAGCGCCTGCCCGCCCATCAAGGGCGTGCGCCACGGCGGCGGCGAGGAATCGATGACCGTCAGCATCACCATCGAGCCTGCCTGAGCCTGGCGTTCGCCGTCCCGGCCGCCGTCTAGGCGCCCAGGTTCACCCGGACCCGGCCGCGCACCTGACCTGCCAGGAGGCGCGGTGCCAGCGCGGCGACCCCGTCCAGCGCGATGGTCTCGGTGTTGGCTTCCAGCAGATCGGCCGGCAACTCGCGCGCCAGACGCTCCCAGGCCGTCAGGCGCCGCGCCATCGGCGCCTGCACGCTGTCCACGCCGGCCAGGGTCACGCCGCGCAGGATGAACGGCGCCACGCTGGTCGTCAGGTCCATGCCCTGCGCCAGGCCGCAGGCGGCCACGGTGCCGCCGTATTTCAGGCTGGCGCATACGTTGGCCAGCGTGTGGCTGCCCACGCTGTCCACGGCGGCGGCCCAGCGCTCTTTTTGCAGCGGCTTGCCTGGCGCGCTCAGCGTGGCGCGGTCGATCAGTTCGGCCGCGCCGAGCTGCTTCAGGTGCCCGGCCTCGGCCATCCGGCCGGTCGAGGCATGCACCTCGAAGCCCAGGCGGGCGAGCAGGGCGATGGCGATGCTGCCGACGCCGCCGTTCGCGCCCGTCACCAGGACCGGTCCGGCGGCCGGCGTGACGCCCCGGTCCTGCAAGGCCATGACGCACAGCATCGCGGTGTAACCGGCCGTGCCGATGGCCATGGCCTTCCTGGCATCCATGCCTTGGGGCATCGGCACCAGCCAGTCGGCCTTGACCCGCGCTTTTTGCGCCAGACCACCCCATTGGTTTTCGCCGACGCCCCAGCCGTTGAGCAGCACCGCGTCACCTGGCTTGAAGCGGGCATCGCTACTTTCGGCCACGCTGCCGGCCAGGTCGATGCCCGGCACCATCGGAAACTTGCGCACCACCGGCGAAGTGCCGGTGATCGCCAGGGCATCTTTGTAGTTGACGGTCGAATACGACACATTGACCAGCACCTCGCCCTCGGGCAGCTGCGCCTCGTCAAGCGAGGCAATTTCCGCCAGCGTGGCGCCTTCCGGATTTTTGGTCAGTAGCAGGGCCTGGAACATGTGATTTCCCTTGTCATCGTGGTTGAATGGGCGGCGTGGCCGCGCCAGCATCGTACAGCGCCAGCAACGGTACGGGGCCTGCGCCTGTTTCCTGCGGTTGCATTTGGCGCACCCGGTTTCACAAGACAACTCGCCGCATAATTCCGCTGTCCCGCGCCCGCGCGGACTGCCCTTGAATTCGGGACATTCGCCCCGTGAAAACCCCCCGGAAAAGTTGAGCCTTGATGAGTTATTTGCAGAACGAACCCCTGGCCATGGACGGCGCGATGGCGCCCGCGCCCCTTGCACCCCTCGAAGAAAAAATCCGGATCGACATCGAGGCCGACGCCACGACCGGTTATGCCGCGATCCAGAATGCCGTGCCGGTGGTGCGTGCGCTTCGCCTGACCAACCTGCAGCCCGAAGCGGCCCTGCAACTGGCGGTGACCCTTTCGTGCAGCCCTGCCTTTGCCAGAGGCCTGACGCTGCGTTTCGACAGGCTGGCCGCTGGCGAAACCCGGCGCATCTCGCCGCTGGACCTGTCGCCTGACCATGCCTTTCTGGCCGATTTGCAGGAGTCGGTCAACGCCACCGTGCGCGTCGTGGCTGAAGCCGGCGGCCTGGAACTGGCCAGCGCCGCCCAGCCGGTCCAGGTCCTGGCCTATGACCAGTGGGCCGGAACGCGCGCGCTGCCCGAACTGCTGGCGGCTTTTTGCATGCCCAACCATCCGGCGGTCGATGGCCTGATCGGCAAGGCGTCGCGGCTGCTGCGCGCCAACCACCCCGAGCTGTCGATGAACGGCTACCAGTCGAAAAGCCGCGATGTCGTCTGGAAACAGGTGTCCAGCATCTACAGCACGATCGCGGCGGAAAACCTGCAGTATGTCGAGCCGCCCGCATCGTTCGGCTCGGACGGCCAGAAAATCCGCACGCCCGACCGCATCCTGGAGGCGCGCGTCGCCACCTGCCTGGACCTGGCGATGCTGTTCGCCTCCTGCCTGGAGCAGGCCGGCCTGCGCCCGGTCGTCTTGCTGAATGAAGGCCATGCCTGGGTCGGCGTCTGGCTGCACCTGGCGTCTTTTGCCGATGTGCTGGTCGATGACGTGCAGGCGATTCGCAAGCGCGTTGACAGCGGCGAACTGCTGGTGTTTGAAGCCACTGGCGTGGCCAGGCATGCTAGATACCGGCCTTCGCTGCGCATCGCCATGGAGCAAGGGCATGCCCAACTGCTCGATGACGCCAGCTTTCGCTATGCCGTTGACATCCACCGCGCCCGCGAAGCGCAGATCAGGCCGCTGCCGTCGCGCGCGCTTCCCGCCGTGCCGGGCGAGGCGCTGCCCGAGGGCGCGCCGGCGGCCATCGAAGCGATGCCGCTGCTGCCGCCGCTCGACGCCGATTCGCTGGCGCCGCTCGATGCGCGCGCGGACGACACGCCCGAGGGCCGGCTGTCCACCTGGAAATCGCGGCTGCTCGACCTGACGCTGCGCAACCGGCTGCTCAATTTCAAGCCGACCAAGGCCACGCTGCAGTTCGTCGCGCCCGACCTGGCCCGGCTCGAAGACGCGCTGGCCGACGGCGCCGAGTTCAAGATCCGGCCGCTGCCCGAACTGATGGAAGGCGCCGACCCGCGCATGGCGCAGGTGCATACGCAGCGCGCCGGCAGTACGCCGCTCGACGACATGGCGCTGGAGGCGCTGGGCAACCGGGAATTGCTGGCGCGGGCGTCGAAGGACGCGCTCGACGGCAACCTGCTGGCGGTCTACAGCGCCGCCCGGACCGGGCTGGAAGAGGGCGGCGCCAACACGCTCTACCTGGCGATCGGCCTGCTGCGCTGGACCGAAGCCGACAATTCCGAGGCGGTGCATCTGGCGCCGCTGCTCCTGATCCCGGTCACGCTGCAGCGCCAGTCGGTGCGCAGCGGCTTTCGCCTGATACGCCATGACGACGAGGCCATCGTCAACCCGACGCTGCTGCACCTGCTCAGGACCAGCTTCGAGCTGAAGGTCGCCGGCCTGGAGGCGGTGCCGTCGGACGACAAGGGCGTTGACGTGGCCCAGGTGCTGCAGTCGTTCCGGCTGGCGGTGCGCGAAATTGCCCAGTGGGAAGTGCTGGAACAGGCGCATTTGGGCATTTTTTCATTCACCAAGTACCTGATGTGGAAGGATTTGCAGGACCGCACCGAGCAGCTCAGGCTAAACCGCGTCGTCAGGCACCTGATCGACCATCCGGGCGAGGCCTTTCCCCGCGAAGGCACGCCCGGCGAATTCGACCGCTTAGATGCGACCCACCGCCCGCAGGACATCCTGGCGCCGCTGCTGGCCGACTCGTCGCAGCTCAAGGCGATCTGCGCGGTCGATGCCGGCCGGGACCTGGTGCTCGAAGGCCCGCCCGGCACCGGCAAGAGCCAGACCATCACCAACCTGATCGCGCACAGCCTGGCCAAAGGCAAGACGGTGCTGTTCGTGTCGGAAAAGATGGCCGCGCTCGAAGTGGTGCATCGGCGCCTTTCCAGCATCGGGCTGGGTCCGTTCTGCCTGGAACTGCATTCATCGAAAGCGCGCAAGACCGACGTGCTCCAGCAACTCGGCCAATCGCTGGCCATCAGCGGCCAGCGCACCGCCGACGACTGGGCGCGAGAGGCCGACCGGCTGGGCCAGCTGCGCCAGTCGCTCAACGGGCTGGTCGATTCGCTGCACCGGCAATACCCCAACGGCTTCACCGTTTTCGAGGCGACCGGCATCTGCATCGCCCACAGCGGCCAGGACGCTACGGCGATGCCGTGGGCCGACCCCTTGATGCATGACCGAGCGGCCCTGGACCTGCTGGAGGAAACCGTCCGGCGCATGGCCTCGCTGGCCGGCGCGCTGCCAACGCTTCAGGCGCATCCGCTGGCCCTCATCGGCCAGACCGACTGGTCGCCCTCATGGCAGGATGAACTGCTGGGCGCCGCCCGGTCGCTCGATGCCAGCACCCGGGCGCTGCACGAAACATCTTCTGAACTGGAAGCCCTGACCGGGCAGCCGGCGTCCGGCCTGAGCCTGCAGGCGCATGCCGCGCTGGACGAACTGGCCGATGTACTGCTGCGGGCGCCCGGCGTGCCCGCCGGCCTGGCGGGCCAGGCGCATGAGCCGGGCACCCGCGCCCGGGTGCATGCGCTGGCCAGGCATGGACTGGCGCGCAACCAGCATTGGCAGCAGGTCGGGACTGGCTGGACGGAGCAAGTCGCCACGCTCGACGCGGCCGAGCTGCAGGCGCAATGGGCGCAAGCCCGGTCCGACTGGTGGCCCAAGTCGATGCTGGCGCAGCGGGCCATCACTGGCCGCCTGAGCGGCTTTCGCCGCGACGGCCAGCGCCCGCTGGAGCTTGACGTGCAGGCGCTGCTGGCGCCGCTGGCGGCGCTGAACGAAGAAGACCGGGCGCTGCGCGCGATGCAGCCAGACGCCGAGACGCTGCTGCAGGAATCGTATGCCGGCCTGGCGACCGACTGGGCCAGCCTGGCCGGCCATGAGCTGTGGGCCAAGCAGTTCGCCGATGCGACCGCGCGGGTGGCCGGCTCTGACCTGGCGCGGGTCGCGCCCCTGCACCAGGCGCTGGCGCCGCTGGTGTCCAGCGGCCGGGCGGCATTGGCTGAAGGTGGCGCTGCAGGCCGTGCTTTGCTGGCCTACTGCAACGCCTGGCGTGAATTCAGCCAGCAACTGGCGGCATTGGCCGCGCTCGCCCGGCCGGTCGAACCCTTGCAAGGCCCGGCTGATGCCGGCGCCGCGCTCGCGCGAATCCAGGGCGTGCTGGGCGCGTGGCAGGCTGGTCGCCGGCAGCTCCAGCCCTGGTGCCTGTGGCGCAACGTTCGCGATCAAGCCATTGACCTGGGCCTGCAGGCGCTGGTCGCCCGCCTTGAAAGCGGCGCCGTGCCGCTGGGCGAGGTTGCCATGCATTTCAACTACAGCTACCGCAACTGGTGGCTCAAAAAAATCATCGACCAGGACCCGCTGCTGCGCGGTTTTTCCAGCGCCGAACAGGCGCGCAAGATACGCGAGTTCCGCGAGCTCGACGCCCGCTTCCAGACGCTGACCGCGCAATACATCGTCGCCACGCTCTCTAGCCGCATTCCGTCGATTTCCGGCGATGCGGTCGGCCCCGACAGCGAACTGGGCCGCCTGCGCCGCGAGTTGCAAAAGCAGCGCCGGCAGATGCCGGTGCGCCAGCTGGTCCACAGCCTGCCGACGCTGCTGCCCCGGCTCAAGCCGTGTCTGCTGATGTCGCCGCTGTCGGTGGCGCAATACCTGGACGCCGGCTATGCGCCCTTCGATTTGGTGGTGTTCGACGAGGCCTCGCAGATTCCGGTCTGGGACGCCATCGGCGCCATTGCCCGGGGCCGGCAGCTGGTGGTGGTGGGCGACCCCAAGCAGCTGCCGCCGACCAGCTTTTTCAGCAAGTCCAGCGACCCGGATGGCGCGGCAGGCGGCGACGAGCAGGTCGAAGACCTGGAAAGCATTTTGGACGAATGCCTGGGCGCCGGCATGAACCGCCTGAGCCTGCAGTGGCATTACCGCAGCCGGCATGAAAGCCTGATCACCTTCAGCAACGTCAACTACTACGAATCCAGCCTGGTCACCTTTCCCTCGCCCGTCACCAACGACAGCGCGGTGCGCTTCGAGCACGTAGCGGGCGTGTACGACCGGGGCGGCAGCCGCACCAACCGGGCGGAGGCTGACGCGATTGTCGAAGGCATCAGCGCGCATTACCTGGCGCCCGAGAAAAAGCACCTGACGCTCGGCGTCGTCACCTTCAACCAGACCCAGCAGCTGCTGATCGAGACGCTGGTCGATGCCCGGCGCCGCGCCAGCCCGGAACTCGACCGCGCCATCGCGGCCAGCGCGCAGGAGCCGCTGTTCATCAAGAACCTGGAAAACGTCCAGGGCGACGAGCGCGACGTGATCTTTTTCTCGATCACCTACGGAACCGACGCGGCCGGCAAGACGATGATGAACTTCGGGCCGCTGAACGGCGAGGGCGGCCAGCGCCGGCTCAATGTCGCGATCTCGCGGGCGCGCGAAGCCGTCGTCATCTACAGCACGCTGCTGCCCGAGCAGATCGACCTGGCCCGGGTGCGCGCCTCCGGGGTGCGCGACCTCAAGCATTACCTGGAATTCGCCATCGGGGGCTACCGCGCGCTGGCCGGCCAGAGCCTGCCGACCGGCCGCGAGCCCGACAGCCCGTTCGAGGTGGCGGTGATCCGGCTGCTGCGAAGCCAGGGCTGGGACGTGCATCCGCAGGTCGGCTGCTCGGGCTATCGGCTGGACATTGGCGTGGTCGATCCGCGCGCGCCGGGCCGCTACCTGGCCGGCATCGAATGCGACGGCGCCACCTACCATTCGGCCGCCAGCTCGCGCGACCGCGACCGGCTGCGCCAGCATGTGCTCGAAGGCCTGGGCTGGCGCATCCTGCGCATCTGGTCGACCGACTGGTGGCTCAACCCGGAAGGGGAAATCGACAAAATCACCCGGCATTTGAAGGCCATGGTGGAAATGCCGGAAGCCACGCAGTCAGCGCAAGCGCTACCCGCGCCTGTTGAATCCGTGACGGATTCGGTGGAAACGCAAAAAGATACGGCTGACGCGCCAGAAATTTCAGGGCTGCAAGCGCTCAGCCAGCAGGCGGTTCAAGACGAAACGGCCAACCTGCTTCAAGCCCCGGAAATCTACCGCCCGGTGAACTTGCCCGGCGGCGATTCCTTGCTGTTCCACGATGCCAGCGCTTTGGCCAGCCTGGTCGAGCAGCTTTCCATGGTGATCGAGGCAGAAGGTCCCCTGACCGATGCCAATCTGTTCCGCAAGGTGGCCAGGGCCTGGGGGCTGGAGCGCACCAGCGCCAGGGTGGTCGAGCGGCTCAGTGCGCTGGTGCCCGACGGCATGGTGCGTTCAATCGAGGCGGAAGCGATTTTTTACTGGCCTGCGGGCACCGACACCACCTCGTGGGAGCGGGTGCGGATTGCCGACGCCGGGGACGAACTGACTCGCCGCCGTATCGACGAGGTGTGCCTTGAAGAGATTTCAACGCTGGTGCACCATGTGCTTGGCCAGTCGGGCGCCTCGTCGCGGCAAGACCTTGCCCGTTCGGTCTGCCGGCTGCTGGGCATGACGCGCATCGCTCCAGATGCGCAGGCCCGAGCGGATGAAGCAATAGACCGCCTGCTGGCGCTGGAAATCGTCGTGGAAATGGAGGATCAGCTGCGGTTGGTGGCCTGACTGCGGCGGCAGCGGCTGCGCGCCGGGGCCATTTTTCTCTTAACCTGCTACTTTTCTTGCTACTGATTAAGTAGCAGCTTGTGAAGGCGAATATTGCGCCAGAGGCAGTTTTGATGATCCATTCAGGGCTGGGCGGCAACCCGCTGGATGTGGTGCGCGGATACTTCTATCCGCTGTCTTGCGTGCTGGACTATCGCTGGACCCTTGTGCCGGTCTGAGAGGAGCTGTCGGCAAAGCCTGGCAGCCTTCACGCCGCACCTGCCGTCAAGCCGGCGGGTGAAAGGGCCTGCGCCATGAAGCGGCGCAGGGCAGGCGTGGGCTGCTTGTCGCGGTGAACAACCAGGTAGCACTGCCGTGTCATTCTGGGCAGGGTAGTTTTGATCCGCTGCAGGCGCGCGCTCTCGATCAGGTCGCTCACCGCCCACTGCGACAGGCAGGCCACGCCCAGTCCTTGCGCCGCCGCATGCTTGATGGCTTCCGAGCTGCCCAGCTCGATGCTGCGCCGGTAAGACTGAAGATGCGGCAGCAGCAGCTGGTCGGTCGCCTCGCGCGTGCCCGATCCGGTTTCGCGCAGCAGCCAGACGCGCTCGCGCAGGGCTTGGAGCGTGATTTTTTCCGGCTTGCGCCCGGCTGGCAACCGTGCGGACGAACACCCTGCGCGCGCGTTTTGCCCAGAAGACACGACCACCAGCTCGTCCTTCAGCCACGGGGTAACCGCCAGGCAGGCCTGGTGGCAGGGTCCTTCGATCAGGCCGATGTCCAGCGCGTAGGCCGCTACTTCATCGCAGACGGCCTGCGTGTTGCCGATCATGACTTTGGAATGCCAGGCCGTGCTTTCGTCCTGCGGGCGCCCTTCGAGAAACTGGCCCAGTAGCCCGGGCAGCACATAATTTCCGATGGTGGTGCTGGCGCCGATGCGCAGCGACTGCGCCTGCGCGACGCCGTTGCGCGACATCTGCTCGATGCCCGCCGCGCCATCGAGCATGGCAAGCGCGCGCGGCAACAGCGCCCGGCCGTTGTCGTTCAGCAGCAGGCGCTTGCCGGCGCGGTCGAACAGCCGCAGCGACAGCAGCCGCTCCAGTTCATTGAGCGCCGCGCTGGTGGCCGACTGCGACAGTGCCAGCTGCAGGCTGGCTGCCGTGGTGCTGCCGCTGCGCGCCACGGCCGTGAAGATCTGCAGCTGGCGCAGCGTCAGGCGCAAAACGTCCATGATTCGAGTCCTCTTGAGTGCGGCTGTATAGCGATTTAAGCGGTAGATCTTAATTGAACAAGCTGTTGGACAGCTTGTTGACGGGTGTTTACATTCGAGTTCGATCCATCCATCCACCCACCCACCCACCCACCTACGCAAGTCCGCCATGACCACCACCGCCAACGCCTCCTTGTCAACAGCTGCTGCCATACCTGCCGAGCCGGCGCCGAACGCGCTGCTGCGTCTGCTGCCGGGCCTGGCGCTCAGCGGCGCGCTGGCGGCGGCCGGCATGGCATTGGGCCGAATGGGCTGGCTGCAAGACCATGGTTTCAGTGCGCTGACGCTGGCCATCGTCCTCGGCATGCTGGTCGGCAACACCGCCAGCACGGCCTCTTCGCGCTTTGCTGCGCTGAGCGGCGCCGGCGTGGACTTCTCCAAGCAAAGCCTGCTGCGTCTGGGCGTGGTGCTGTACGGCCTGCGCCTGACGGTGCAGGACATCGGCCATGTCGGCATGGCCGGGGTCGTCACTGACGCGCTGGTCCTGGGCTCGACCTTTGCGCTGGCCTGTTTCATCGGTATCCGGTGGCTGGGCATGGACCGCAAAACGGCCATGCTGATTGGCGCGGGCAGCTCGATTTGCGGCGCCGCCGCGGTGATGGCGGCCGGACCGGTGGTGAAGGCGCGCGCGGAGCAGGTCACCGTTGCCGTGGCAACCGTGGTGGTGTTCGGTACCCTGGCGATCTTTTTGTACCCGGTGCTGTTTAGCTTGAACCAGCAATGGCCGCTGATTCCCGGCGGCGCGGATGGCTTTGGCGTTTATGCGGGCTCCACCATCCATGAAGTGGCGCAGGTGGTCGCCGCTGCGCGTTCTGTCGGTGCCCATGCGGCCGACACCGCCGTCATTGCCAAGATGGTCCGCGTCATGATGCTGGCCCCTTTTCTCCTGCTGCTGTCGGCCTGGCTGGCCCGGGACGATGCACAGCGGCAGGCGCGTGCTGACCAGCCAGATTCGGGCGGCCGGCGCGTCGATTTAGCTTCGGCGCAGCCTGAAGCCAAGCTGGCCGTGCCCTGGTTCGCCTTTGCCTTCGTCGGTGTCGTGCTGTTCAATTCGCTGCAATTGCTGCCCGCGCCGGTGGTGGCCGCCAGCACCGAAATCGACACCATCCTGCTGGCCACTGCCATGGCCGCGCTGGGTCTTGCCACGAATATTTCGTCGATTCGCAAGGCGGGCATCAAGCCGCTGCTGCTGGCGCTGATGCTCTTTGCGTGGCTGGTCATGGGCGGTGCGCTCATCAACCGCTGGGCGTTGGGGCTGCTGGGGTAAAGCCGGGAATGCCTGGCGCCGTGGCGCGGCTTGCCCCCTTCGTGCTGTTCAGCTGGCAGTCGTTCGTGCTGCCTGGAACATAGAAAAAAGCCGATGGTTAAAAAGATTTTCTTTTCAGGGGAATAAAGCGGCAGGCGGCTGCGTCTACCTCAGTGTCAGGCGCACTTGCAGCCTGAAACCCCAAGTTCAATCCTTAACGTCAACTGGAGCCCTTCATGTTCAAAAATTTTTCCCTGGCTACATGCGCCGCCGCCATGCTGTTCGCCGCCAGCGGCGCGATGGCGGCACCCGCCGACGATGCCAGGACCCATTTCCAGGCCATCGGCTCGGGTGACCTGGCCATAGTGATGCGCGGCTACGCCGACCAGGCGCAGTTCAACTGGATCGGGGGCCCGCTGGACGGCACGTATGCCTCCGCCGACGCCATCCGCGGCGTCTGGGAAAAGTTCACCAAATCGCAAGGTCCGTTGAAAGTCAGCGTTGACAAGCTCGAAGAGTCCGCCAATCCCAAGGGCGCCACGGTTTCGGCCAATGTGCAGTTTGAAGGCAAGGCGCCCATCAAGGTGCGTTATGTGCTGACCTTCCGCGAGGGCAAGATCGTCAGCGAAACCTGGCAGATCGACCCCAAGCTGGCCGTGGCCGCAGCGTATTGATCGCCCAACCGTACCCTCGAACAACCCACTGGAGCATCCCATGAAAATTTCCCTGCTTATCGCCACGCTGGCCCTCGGTGCCGCTTCCATGACACTTGCCGTGGCTGCCGATGCACCGGCCAGGCTCAGTGGCGGCGCGCTGGTGGCCGCCAATGGCATGACGCTCTACACCTTTGACAACGACAAGGCGGGCAGCGGCAAAAGCGTTTGCAATGGTCCCTGCGCCGGCCTGTGGCCGCCCCTGCTGGCCACTGCGGCCGAGCAGCCGGCGGGCGACTACAGTGTCGTGATGCGCGACGATGGCGCCCGTCAGCTGGCCTACAAGGGCAAGCCGCTTTATTTTTACAAGGCTGACCAGAAGGCCGGTGACCGCACGGGTGACAACTTCAAGGACGTCTGGCACATCGTCAAGGAGTGAGCGCCGGGCTTTTGTTCTGACAACGCCATACCACCCTCCAGACGGCAGCGTGCACAACGATCACTCCAACGAGATGGGCAGCGGCCAGCAGGTGCTGGCCTGGGTGCCGCGCCTGCGCCGCTACGCGCGGGCGCTGGCCGGCAACCGCGACGATGCCGATGACCTGGTGCAGGACACGCTGGAGCGGGCCTGCGCCAAATCCGGCCTCTGGCACGGCGTGGCCGACATGCGCGCCTGGCTGTTCGGCATCATGCACAACCTGCATGTGGACGGCATCCGGCGGCCCCGGCTCGCGACCGTGGTGCTGGACGATGACACGCCCGAGGCGCCAGTGGCGCCGACGCAGGGCGACCGCCTGGCGGTGCTTGACCTGCAGGCCGCGCTGGAGCAGCTTCCGATCGAGCAAAGGGAAATCATGCTGCTGGTGGCGCTGGAGGACATGAGCTATGCCGAAGTCGCGGCCACGCTGGGCATTCCCATCGGTTCGGTCATGTCCCGGCTGTCGCGCGGACGCGAACGGCTGCGCGCGCTGATGGAAGGCCGGGCCGAACCCATTCGCCTCAAAGTTGTCAAATGAGTCGTCAATCTAACAGACCCTTATGAATCCTGTCATGCCCCCACCCCCGCCGGCAGCACCGGTGACCGAAGCCGAATTGCAGGCTTATGTCGATCGTCAGCTGACGCCTGAGCGCCAGCGCGAGATCGAGGCTTATTTGTCGAAGCGGCCCGAAGAGGCTCTGCGCGTGGACACCTACCTGGCGCACAAGCGCGAACTCCGTGGCTTGTTCGATCCGGTGATCGATGAGCCTGTGCCGCAGCGGCTGAGGCGGGCCGCCACGCCGCGCACGCCCTGGTATCTGCAGCGCCTGGCTGCCGGTGTCGCCATCGCGGTGGTCAGCGGGGCCGCAGGCTGGGGGCTGCGCGGTATCGGCGCCGAGCCCGGCGACGCGACGCTGGCGCAGCGTGCGCCCGGCGCGATCACCATGGCTTCGGCCACCGGCTTTGCCCAGCGCGCGGCCATCGCGCATGCGGTGTACAGCCCGGACGCGCGCCGCGCCGTGGAAGTCGGCGCGGACCAGGAAGACCAGCTGGTGACCTGGCTGTCCAAGCGCATGGGCGCTCCCATGAAGCCGCCCCATCTGCAGGCCCTCGGCTATGCGCTCGATGGCGGCCGGCTGTTGCCCGGTGGTCAGGGACCGGTCGCGCAGTTCATGTACCACGACAGCACGGGGGCCAAGCTGACGCTGTACGTTTCCAACGAAGTGGCGCACGCCGACCCGGCAGGGCAGACCGGAAGCAACCGCGAAACGGCCTTCAGCTTTGCCCGGGAAGGCCGGGTCAACGTGTTTTACTGGGTCAACGGTCCTTTCGGCTATGCCATCTCCGCCGATGCCGACAAGGCCGAACTGGCCCGGGTATCGGCCGAGGTGTACCGGCAACTGGGGGCCGTGCGCTGAGTGCGCTGGCGCCCGTCCAAATGGGCCATCAAAGACTACTCCGGATGCGCGTACGCGTTGCCGGCCGTGAAACGCCGCTGCGGCGGCTTGTGCAACCTGCCGCTTCCCAAAATTTACCGAAAGGCTGACCGATGAATGAAAAACTGAACGATACGCGCCGCGATTTCCTGAAGGTCGCGGTGGCCTTCCCGGCAGCTACTGCAGCTGCCGTCGCCGCGCCGTGGGCCATGGCCCAGGAGCCTGCCGCCACCGTGGCGCCCACCGCAGGGCCGGACATTGCGCCGGTGGACCGCGTCTTCATCACCAATGAAGACTCCAACACCATCAGCGTGATCAACCCGATGGGCAACACGGTCGACACCACCATCAACCTCACCAGCTTCGACGAGGACGCGCGCCCGCCATTTCGCTTTGTCACCGGCGGCGTCATGCCCACCCATGCCGCGATGATCCACAAGCCGCTTTACCACGGCTGCGTGGACGCGCATGGCGCCGTGCCCAACCCCGACGGCACCCTGCTGGCCACCTCGGGGCGCGGCAGCAGCAACATCTACCTGATCGATGCGGTGAACCGCCGCGTCCTCGGCAATGCCGTCAACCCGCAGGCCGGCCCGACGACCAGCCCGGAGCGCCTGTCCAGCGGCATCCTGCTCGGCCGGGAACCGCATGAGCCGACGTTCACGCGCAATGGCAAGGAGCTGTGGGTGACCTTGCGCGGCGAAGACCGCATCGCCATTCTGGACGTGGCGCAGGCGACCAGGCAGGCCGGCGGCGAACCCGCCGGCGCCGTCCGGGGCTATCTGCCCACGCTCAATGGCCCGGCGCAGGTCTGGTTCTCCAAGGACGGCCTGCTGGCATTCGTTATCAGCCAGAAGGTGGCGCAACTCGAGATCTTCCAGGTCAACCCCGATGCGAAAGGCCATTCAAGGCCCAAGCGCCTGCGGCTGGTGGACCTCGGCATGCAGGACAAGCCGGCCTTCACGCCGTTTCAGAAGCTCTCGCCCGATGGCAGCCAGATGTGGCTGTCGCACAAGCTGGCTGACGCGGTCTCGATTGTTTCGGTGAAAGACCCCGGCACCGTGCTGGCGACGCTCGCCCTGGGCGAGATGGCGCGGCCCAATCATCTTGAATTCGTTGACAACGCCGGCGGCCAGGTCACCTACATGAGCCTGGCGCGGGTCGATGACGGCGGGCCCAATGGCGCGGCGTCCAGCCGGCTGGCCATCATCGACCGCTCGGTGCCGCTGGCGCAGCAAAAGGTCGTGGGCATGGTGTTCACTGGCGGGCGCGAAGCCCACGGCCTGTGGACCAACCCGGCCAACAATCTGCTGTATGTGGCCCATGAGCAGGATGAACTGCCCGGCACCGCCCACGCCGGTCAGGTGGTGTGTTCGGCCTTCGACGTGTCGGCGCCGCTGCAGCCCCGGCTCATCACCCAGATTCCGCTCGGCTCGCTCAAGCTGCCCTCTGGCGAGCTGCGCAACAAAAAGAGCATCAACCTGGTGTATGTGCGTCCCGGCGCCAAGGGGCAAACCGCATGACGGACCACGGCAGCCATCAGCACGCTGGCCGGCGTGGCGGGGCCGCCAGTGCCTTTGAGTCGGAAATGAATGGGGGCATGGTCCGCATGATGCAAGAGATGCACGCGCCGGGCTACACCGGCCAGCCCGACACGGATTTTCTGGCCATGATGATTCCGCACCATGCCGGCGCTGTCGAGATGGCGCGCCTGGTGTTGATCCATGGGCGCGACCCGATGGTGCGCCAGCTGGCCGAGGACATCATTGCCAGCCAGACGGTGGAGATGGCCGCCATGCGCGGGAGAATGGCGGTGTTGCGGGGAGGACCCGATCCGCAGCCCGGCGGCTATCCCGCGCTGGGCGCCGTGCGCGGCGGTTGATTCGCACAAACCCGGAAGCGCCGGTAAACACGCGGCGATATGTTCAGGATCAGGGCGCCGCAAGCGCGCACTGAACTCTTTTTACAACGACCAGGAGACAAAAAATGACGGACAACCGCACCCCCCATCCCTTGCGTCGCAGGCTGCTTGCCGGCGGCGCCGGCGCACTCGCGGCAGCGGCCTTCAGCCCGGGCTCTTTTGCTCAGGCTGCCAGCCTGGAGCTGCCTTTTGCCAACGGCAGGCGCAACCTGGTGGCCTACCCGGAAAAGCGGCCCCTGATCGTGCTGACGTCACGTCCGCCGCAACTGGAGACACCGTTCGAGGTCTTCAACGACGGCCTGGTCACGCCTAACGATGCCTTCTTCGTGCGTTACCACAACGCCGGCATTCCAACATCCATTGATGCCGACAAGCATGTCATCAAGATAGGCGGCAATGCCGCAGGCAAGCCCTATGAGTTGACGCTGGCCGATCTGCGCACGCAGTTCAAGCCCATCGAATACCTGGCGGTCAACCAGTGCTCCGGCAACAGCCGGGGCCACTTTGCGCCGCGCGTGACCGGCGGGCAGCTGTCCAACGGCGCCATGGGCAATGCGCGCTGGGTGGGGGTTGCCCTGAAAGATGTGCTGGCCCGTGCCGAACCCAAAAACGGCGCCCGCGAGGTGACTTTCAATGGCCTTGACCTGGCGCTGTTTGGCGGCGGCGACTTCGTCAAGTCCATCAACATGAACCATGCGATGGATGGCGAAGTCATGATCGCCTACCAGATGAACGGGGCGGACATTCCGCTGCTCAACGGCTACCCGGTCAAGCTGATCGTGCCGGGCTACTACGGCACCTACTGGGTCAAGCACCTGTCGGAAATCGAGCTGGTGGACCAGACCTTCGAGGGTTTCTGGATGAAGCCGGCCTACCGCATTCCCGACAACGACTGCGCCTGCGTCGAGCCTGGCGCGGCCCCGGCGGCGACGCGCCCGATTGGCCGCTTCAATGTGCGCTCCTTCATCACCTCGGTGCAGGACGGCGGCCGGCTTCGGGCTGGCCAGAGCACCGTCGTGCGCGGCATTGCCTTTGACGGCGGCCAGGGCATCCGCGAAGTAGCGTATTCCAGCGACGGCGGCCAGAGCTGGCGCGGCGCCAGGCTGGGCGCCGACATGGGCCGGTATTCATTCCGTGAGTTCACCTTCGGCTTGACGCCGGCCAAGGGCCGCCATGACCTGCGCGTGCGCGCCTGGAACCGTTCCGGCCAGAGCCAGCCCTTGCAGGCCTTGTGGCAGCCCGCCGGCTATATGCGCAACGTGGTCGAGTCCGTCCAGATCACTGCCGTCTGAAAGGAAGACCATGAACCAGAAACAAACCCGCAAGGCGGTTGCCGTGCTGCTGATGCTGGGCGCCGCAGCGCTGGCCAACGCCGCTTCCAAGACCATTGAACTGCCGTCCGATGGCGTGCAGCTCAAGGCCAGCAGCCTGCCGGGCTATGCCAAAGCCCAGGCGCTCTGTGTTGCCTGCCATTCGGCCGAGTACATGCAGTACCAGCCCGCCTCGGCGCCTCGCCCTTACTGGGAAGCCATGGTCAAGCGCATGAAGGGGGTGTTCAATGCGCCTGTGGACGATGCCGACATTCCCCTGATCGTCGATTACCTTGCCAAGACCTACGGCAGCGAGCAGTCGAAATAGCGCGTCGAAATAAAGCGTCAAACAGCCGGCGGCTTGTCCCGGCTTCTTTGCTCAAGCTGATTGAAACGCTAGAGCAGAATCATCCTGACTGGCAATAGCCGCAGTGGCGAACGTAGCGCTCGCACTCCTCGGGAGGAAACCTGTCCAGCAGCGAACCGATGGCGCTCCAGAGCGTTTCGAGCGTGCGGGCCTGGGCGCTGCGCAGCAGCGTCTTGCGCTTGGAGAACACCTGCTCGATCGGGTTGAAGTCCGGGCTGTACGGCGGCAGGTAGCGCCGCGCCGCGCCCGCAGCTTCAATGGCCGGCTTGACGCCGGCGACCTTATGAGAGCTCAGGTTGTCCATCACGACGATGTCGCCGGCGCGCAACTCGGGCACCAAGAATTGCTCGATCCAGGCCACAAAGGCATGACCATTGATCGGCCCGTCGAGCACCAGCGGCGCCAGCAGGCCTTCGTTGCTCAACGCGCAGACAAACGTCGTCGTGTGCCAGTGACCGCACGGCGCATAGCCCAGGCAGCGCTCGCCCCTGGGCGAGCGGCCCCAGGTCGGTGTCACGTTGGTCGCGGCCCACGTTTCATCGAGAAAGATCAGCCGCCCGCTGGCCGGCCAAGCTTGTTCAGCGGCCCAGTCCGCGCGCGCCTGCGCGACGTCGCTTCGCTTTTGCTCGGCAGCATGCACCGTCTTTTTTTTTCGCGTCAGCCCCAGCCGGGCCAGCGTCTTGCCCATCGCTGTCGGCCCGACTTCGATGCCGTGCTCGGACCGCACTCACTGGCACAACTGCACCAGCGTCTGCTCGGGCGCCAGGGCGACTTGCGCCAATAGCGGCGCCTTCAGCCCGGCCAGGCGCAGCGGCACATGGTTGTGCTGCGCTCCAGCGCTGGCCTGACCGAGCCGCTCATGGCGCGAACGCACCCGCGACACGTAGGCCTGGCTGACACCAAAGCGCTCAGCCACTACCCGAAGCCGCCCCTTTGCGGCCAACACGCGATCCCGCAAATCCTGCGCATAAGCTTTGCCGCATCGCCAAGACATCATTCTTGTCTCCAAATCGGGCCTTGACCACACTTTCCCCGCCCAAGTTCCTCTGTCTTCTTTGCTAGTCTGCACGGAGCCGCTCTAAAATTTTTTGGCTGGAACGCTGATGATTGGCAGTTGGCAGTTGGCAGTTGGCAGTTGGCAGTTGGCTCGTGAGGAGACAGGGCGAGCAAAGTTCTTCATGTGCTTGACATGTTGGACATGTAAAAAAGCGCCCTCGGTTTCAACTTCAGTAAAGACAAAAATATGACAAGAGAATTTTTGGGCGCTTCAGCACTGGCAGGGCGCATTGCGCTCAGCGCGCTGGTGATTTCCCTGGCGGCTTGCGGCGGCGGTGTCAACGTCGCTCCGGTCGGCGAAGTTCCGGGCGCCGAAGTTCCGCCCGTCCTGGCACCGCCGCCAGTCGCCGCCACCCTGCCTGCCTGCACCAGCACCATCCCGGCCACCGCGCCGCTCACGGCTATATCTGCGGTTCAGGGCAGCGGCAACCTGAGCCCGCTGGCCGCGCAACACGTCACCGTGCGGGGCGTGGTGGTGGGAGAGTTTCAAAACACGGGAACGACCAGCACCCGCCTCAACGGCTTTTTTGTGCAGCAGGCCGTTCCCGATGCCGACCCGTTGACATCCGAAGGCATTTTTGTCTTTGCGCCCGACAATGCCACCCGCGTCAAGGCGGGCGACTTTGTGCAGGTCTCCGGCCTGGTCGCAGAATTCGGCCAGTCCTCCGGCGCCAGCGCCGCGCCGGACAGCATCACGCAGATCACCGGAAGCACGACTGCGCCGGTCGTCATCAGCGTGTGCGGCAGCGGCGTGACGCTGGCTGCCACGCAGGTCACCCTGCCGGTGGCAGATAGCTCAACGCTGGAGCGCTACGAGGGCATGCTGGTTGAGTTCTCGCAAACGCTGGCCGTGACCGAGCTGTTTGAGCTGGGGCGCTTTGGCCAGATGGCGCTGGCGCTGGGCGGCCGCCAGTTTCACCCCAACAACGGCAACGTGGTGGTCACCCACGCGCAAAACCTGCTGGCGCGCATTGTTCTGGACGATGGTTCTTCCAGACAAAACCCCAGCCCGATTCCCTACCTCAGCGCCCTTGATGCCACAGGCACCCGGCGCATGGGTGACCAGGTGCAAAAAGTCACCGGCGTGCTCAGCCACAATTTCGGCACCTACCGCGTCCATCCCACGGTGGCGCCCGCCTTCGCCAATGTCAACCTGCGCCAGGCGTCGGCTCCACTGGTCAACGGCAGCCTGAAAGTGGCCAGCTTCAACGTGCTGAACTACTTCACGACCTTCACCGACGGCCAGACCGCCTCAGGCCAGACCGGCCAGGGCTGCACGCTTGGCAGCGCCAGCGTGACGTCCAGCAACTGCCGGGGCGCCAACAACCTTGACGAGTTCCAGCGCCAGCAGGCCAAAATCGTCGCGGCCATTGCCGGCCTGGACGCCGACGTGGTGGGCCTGATGGAGATCCAGAACACCGATGTCGCCACCACCAACCTGGTGGCGGCGCTCAACGCCAGGATGGGCGCCGGAACCTATGCCGCCGTCAACAGCGGCGCCTTCGGCACCGATGCGATCAAGGTGGACATCCTGTACAAACCGGCCAAGGTCCAGCGCGTGGGCGGCGTCCAGCTGCCCACCGGCGCGGACCTGGCCAACTACACCGCCCCCAGCAACCGGCCACCGCTGGCGCAGCGCTTTACAAGCGCCGGCAACAACGGCGGCTTCTGGTTCGTTGTCAACCATTTCAAAAGCAAGGGCAGTTGCCCGAGCAGCGGCGATGTCGATCTGGGCCAGGGCTGCTTCAATACCGGCCGAACCCAGCAGGCCACCGCGCTCAACAGCTTTGTTGACAAGCTCAAGGCGCAAGGCGAGCAAGACGTGCTGATGATGGGCGACTTCAACAGCTACCTGCTGGAAGACCCGACCAAGGTGCTTGAAACGGCCGGCCATGAAAGCCTGCTCAAGCGCATGCCCGCCAACGACCGCTTCACCTATGTGTTTGGCGGCGAAACCGGCGCGCTGGACCATGCGTACGCATCGTCCTCGCTGCGCCAGCAGGTCAGCGGCGTCAGCGTGTGGCACATCAATGCCGACGAGCCCAGCGTGCTGGACTACAACACCGACTACAACACCGACGACCGCTTTGCGCCCACGCCTTTCCGTGCCTCCGACCACGATCCGGTGCTGGTAGGCCTCACGCTGGCAGCCGACGCGGCGGTCAGCCTGCCCTTGCTGAGCGCCACGATTCCAGCCAGCGCCCAGGCCGCGCAGCCCTACAGCGTCACCATCACCGAAGCCAGTGCCGGCACCAACGCCACCATCTCCTCGGTGTCGGTGGACTGGGGTGATGGCACGGCCGCTGCCTCGGTGCCCGGCGCTGGCAGCGTGGCGCACACCTACGCCAGCGCAGGGACGTTCAATGTGCTGCTGACGCTGGCCAATTCAGCAGGGCAAACCGCCACGCAAACCGGCACTGTCACCGTCACGGCCGTTGCGGTCACGCCGCCGGTGACGCCGTCCGGCACGCGGGAGCTGTTCTTCAGTGAATACATCGAAGGTGGCGCCAGCAACAAGGCGCTGGAGATCTACAACCCGACGGCCGGAGCGGTCGACCTGTCGGCCTACACCGTCAAGCTGTTCAGCAACGGCGCGAGCACCACCACCTTTGTTTTGCCGCTTTCGGGCAGCCTGGCGCCAGGCCAGGTGCTGGTGCTGGTCAACAGCAAAGCCACCGCGCCCTTCCAGGTAACGGGCAGCGTGACGGCCGACACGGTGGTCAATTTCAATGGAGACGATGCGGTCACGCTGGAAAAATCGGGCACGGTGATCGACCGGATTGGCCAGCTTGGCGTTGATCCCGGCACGGAGTGGTCAGGCAACGGCATCAGCACCCTGAACCGCACGCTGCGCCGCAAGAGCGCCTTCACTTCGGGCGACAACAACGCCGCTGCCGTGTTTGATCCATCGTTGCAGTGGGACGGCTTTGCCCAGGACACGTCCGACGGTCTGGGTGCGCATACCGTGAACTAATTTGCGCTCTGGCTCCCGGGCTGCACCTGCTGCGGCCTGTCGATGGCAAAAGGCCTGAAACCCCGGTTTCAGGCCTTTTTGCTTCATGTTTCCGGGCTTGACGGGCTGGCGCCGGAGCGGCACAAAGTGTTGGTTGTCAAGTCAAACGCCTTGCGCAATTCAAGGCGTCTGAACCCATATCAGCCGCGCTTGCTGCCACAGTGTTCCAAGTGCATATTTTTGCTACTGAATCAATAGCTGCTGTCGCAGTCTGTACCTGCAGAAAACGCTTTTTTGGTACTTAAATTTGTCTGCTGAGTCAAACAAATGCGCTTTAAAAATCGCGCGCTAGCGCCGGGCATCCTTGCGCATGGCCTGCGCCACTTCGCGCCCCAGCTCAATCACCGACAGCGCGTAGTAGCTGCTCCAGTTGTAGCGCGTGATGACGTAGAAGTTCTCGGTCCCGGCGAAATAGCTCGGTGCGTCCGGGCCGTTGAGCAGTTCGACCAGTGCCAGCGGGCCTTTGTGTTCCAGTGCCGGGCCTTCGAGCACCGCGCCCTTGGACATGAAGCTGTCCACGCCGAAGGTCGGCAGGATGTCAGGCGCCATCAGCGCGTCCATGTCCAGCCGGCTGGCGTCAAAGCGCACCGGATAGTGCGTCGGCATGCCGCTCTGCCAGCCGTAGGCCTTGAAGTAGTTGGCGACCGAGCCGATGACGTCGGCCGGGCTGTTCCACAAATCGATGTTGCCGTCGCCATCGAAATCGACAGCATAGTTGGCCTGGCTCGACGGCATGAACTGCGGCATGCCCATGGCGCCGGCGTAACTGCCCTTGACGTCCATGGGGTTGGCTTGCCGCTGGTTTTGCAGTGCCAGGAACTGCTCGACCTCGCCCCTGAAATAGGTGCTGCGCTCCTGCGCGCGCGGGTGGTTCGACGGGAAATCAAAGGCCAGCGTCATCAGCGCGTCCATCACCCGAAAGCTCCCGGTGTCGCGGCCGTAAATGGTTTCCACGCCAATGATGCCGACGATGATGTCGGCCGGAACGCCATATTCCTTTTCGGCGCGTGCCAGCGTCGCTGCGTTGGCTTTCCAGAAACGCACGCCTGCAGCAATGCGAACCGGGTCAATGAAGCGGCTGCGGTAAACGCGCCAGTTCTTGACAAAGGTCTTGGTCGGCGGCTGCATCAGCCGCGAGACCGTGGGGTTGAAGCTCGACTGGCCCATGGCGAGCCGCACCCACTGGGGGTCGAGCTTGCGGCGGCTGGCCAGCTCGTCGGCAAATGCCATGACGTCGGGGCGGGTGGCGTAGGAACCGCCAGGCGGCTGCGGCTGTGGCTGCAGCGACGGCTGGGGTGGCAACTGCGGCTGGGCTTGTTCGATGGGCGCTGGGGGCTGGGGCTGGGGCTGGGGCTGGGCGGTTTCGGTTTCCACCTTTGGGGGGAGCGGTTTCTTGCCGCCGGCGCAAGCTGCAAGGATCAGGCAGGCTGTTAGAACAACAGCCGGCTTGAAGCGGAAAAACGGTGGTTGAAGTGTCATGCAGGAAAGTATGGGTGAGCCTGGCGATCAGGCTTTTGGATTTTAAGCAGGCCAGCTGAGGCGGCGAAGTTGCTGATTCAGAAGGCCGAATTGCCGGGCCTGGCTCTTGGGCGTGGCCGATGGGGCGGCATAGCGCTGTATTTCCAGCTGCATCAGCCAGTCATGCAGCGGCTGTCCCCGGGGTCCATATTTTTGCATCACCTGCCGGGCCAGCTGGCGCGGCGACGTGGCGGGCGTGCTGTCGATGCCGGCGCGGGCCAGCCGCCTGCGCGCCTGGCTCAGGAGCCGCAGCCACGGGTCGTGCTGGATGCGCTCCCACCAGGCCCAGCCGCCGCCCGCCACGCTGGCCAGCACGATGACGCCGATCAAGAGCGTGGCCAGGTCTTCCCAGCCGGGAGATTTGAAGCCGATGTCCTTCAGCAGGTTCAGCTGCCGGCCCTGCGTGTAGTTGAGCACCCACTGGGACCAGCCGTTGTTGACCGCTTCCCAGGTGGCGCGAAACTGCGCCGACAGGGTCGGGCTGAAGTTGCCAAAGGCCTGCGCGACCGCTCCCCGGGGCGGGGCCAGCCGCTGGAAGGCGCCGGTGCGTCCGGGTGCCACGGCCGAGGTCGGATCGACGCGCATCCAGCCGCGTCCGTCCTGCCAGACTTCGGCCCAGGCATGCGCATCGCTTTGCCGCACCACCCAGAAGCCGTCCACGCTGTTCATCTCGCCGCCCTGGTAGCCGGTGACGATGCGCGCCGGTATGTCGAGCGCGCGCATCAAGATGACGAAACTCGATGCAATGTGCTCGCAAAAACCCTCCTTGCGGTCAAACCAGAACTCGTCGGCGGTGTCCCGGCCATAGACGCCGGGTTCCAGCGTGTAGCTGTAGCCGCCCGTGCGCAGCCGCTCCAGCGCCACCTGCACCAGCGCGCTGGCGCCAGCCTGCGCATAGCGCGGGTCGCGCCGTATGTAGGCGGCCAGCGCCAGCGTGCGCGGGTTGAAGCCCGGCGGCAGATCGACGAACTCCTGCAGGCCCAGCACCTGCTGCTGCGGCCCATGGTTGAAATTCGGGTAACTGATGGCCTTGTAGCGGACCAGGTCGGTCACGGGCCGGTTGGTGATCCACTGCAGGTCGTCCTGCATCACGCTGCGGTAGCCCGGCAGCACCGGGCTTTGCGCCGCCGCTTCGAGCACGAACAGCCAGGGCCGGTTGGTCGGCTGCAGCGTCACTTCATACGGCACCGGCTGGCCGGATACCTGCAAATCGGCGGGCAGGGCGTAGTGCGCTGGCAGGCTGGCGCGCAAGGGCAGCCACTGCCGGCCGTCGAAGCTGGACAGCACCGGCCCCCGCAGGTACAGCTCGCGTTGCGGAGGTGTCTCGCCGTCGAATTTGATGCGCATGGCGACGCTGTCGTCCAGCGCCAGCGTGGCGATGGTGCCGACTTCCATGCTGGCGCTCAGGCCGCTGCGCCCGGTCATGGCATCGCTGGGAACGCCCCACAGCGGCGCCATGCGCGGAAACAGCACGAACAGCACCAGCATGATGGGCGCCCCAAACAGGGCCATGGCGCCGGCGGTTTTGGCAGCCTGCGCCAGCGGCGGCTTGCCAACCGGCATGTGGGCATTGACCAGCGCCGTCAGCAGGCCCAGCAGCCCAAGCACCATGCTGACGGCGGTCAGCAGCGACTGCGAATAAAAGAAGTTGCTCAGTATGCAGAAAAAGCCGAGGAAAAAAATCACGAAGGCGTCGCGCTTGGCGCGCAGTTCCAGCGTCTTGAGCGTGATCAGCACCACCAGCAGCGTCACGCCGGCGTCGCGGCCCAGCAGCGTGCCGTGCGTGACGTAAGTCCCGGCCAGGGTCATTACCAGCAGCAGCGCCAGCCAGCGCTTGCCGGGCAGGGCGCGGGCATCGAGCGCCAGCCAGCCGCGCCAAAGCAGCACCGCGCCGGCGCCCAGGCTGCACCACAGCGGCAGCCGGCCTGCCTGCGGCAGCAGCACCCAGGCAATCACCGCGAGCAGGAACAGCGTGTCGCGGCCGTCGCGCGGCAAGCTTCGCAGCGTGGCCAGCCCGGGCGTCAGCATGTGGCCAGCGCCTCCAGGCAATGGCGCTTGTGGGCTTCGCCGCTGGCCGGAGCAATGTCGCGAGCAGGCAGGCGCAGGCCGTAGCGCAGGCCGAGCCGGTCGGCCTGCAGCACCCAGGCGCACAGCCGCGACAGCTGGCGCTCCAGGTCCGGCGCACCGGCCTGCCGGATGTCGAGCCAGAGTTCATGGCGCTGCGCCTGCTGGGTGTCGCGCACCACCAGCCCGGCGCTTTCACCGCCTTGTTCGCCGGCCTTGGCGGCTTTTTTCCAGAGCACGTGCTTCAGCGGATCGCCGCGCCGGTAGCCGCGCACGCCGTCGAATTCGCCGCTGCTCTGGGCGCGCGCCGCATCGCCCGCGCCCTGCGCGCGCGGTTCACCGGGTGGCAGCGGCGGCGCGCTGGCCTCGGGCGCCGGGTAGACCATGACCTGCGCGGCGGGCCGCCAGACCGTCCAGACGCGAAAGGTGCCCAGCGGAAAACGGGTTTCCGCCGTCAGCGTCGGCAGTCGGTGCAGGCCGCGCCGCTGCGGCGTGAAGGCCACCTGCACCAGGCTGCTGCCTTGCGCTGGCACGTCGGTCCAGGCTAAGCGCCGCCCTGCGCCCGCTTGCCCGTCGACCGCCTGCGGGTCCAGCAGTCCCAGGCCGATGCCGTGGCGCACGGAGCGCCGCGCATTCGTGAGTTTGATGTCAAAAGCGGTGCTTGCGCCCGCGTAGTGGGCATGAGGCGCTATCAAATTCATGGCAAGACCGCGCAGCGTGCCGTGGCAGACATGCATGCCGACCAGCGCCGTTCCGGCCAGCAGGAAGGTCAGTAGGTAGCCCAGGTTGAGCTGGTAGTTGATCGAGGCGACCAGCAGCACCAGCAGGGTCAGAAAAAGCATCAGGCCGGGGCGCGTCGGCAGGATGTAGACGGTCCGCTGGGTCAGCGTCACGCTGTCGGACAGCGGCAGGCGGGCTTCGAACCAGTGCCCAAAGCGTGTCCTGACAAACGATGCCGGCTTGGAAAGGAAGGCGAACGCGGCCATGAAAAGAGCAGGTCCGCGCGTCAAGGCAGCGGCACGGCGTCCAGCATGGCGCGCACCTGTTCAAGGGCGCCCCGGCCGGCACTGCTCACCGGCACCAGCCGGTGCGCGGCGGTCTGCGGCAAGATGGCGGCGATGTCGTCGGGCGCGACGTAATCCCGGCCGCTCAAGAAGGCCTGCGCCTTGGCCGCCCGCATGATGGCGATGCCGGCGCGCGGACTCAGGCCCTGCACAAACCATCGGCCCGAGCGGGTCGCGGCGATCAGGTCCTGCAGGTAGTTCAGCAGCGGCTCGGCGGCATGCACCTGCTGGACCAGTTGCTGCAGTTCGAGCAACTCGCGCGGCGCCAGCATGGCCGGCAGGGCATCCAACATCTCGCGCCGGTCGGCGCCCCTGAGCAGTTCGCGCTCGGCGGCGCGGTCCGGGTAGCCGAGCGAGATGCGCATGTGGAAGCGGTCGAGCTGCGACTCGGGCAGCGCGTAGGTGCCAAGCTGGTCGTGCGGGTTTTGCGTGGCGATGACAAAAAACGGCAGCGGCAGCGGGCGCGTCTGGCCTTCGATGGTCACCTGCTTTTCTTCCATGGCCTCCAGCAGCGCGCTCTGCGTCTTGGGGCTGGCGCGGTTGATCTCGTCGGCCAGCAGCACCTGGGCAAACATCGGCCCGGGGTGGAACACGAAGCTTTCCTTTTGCCGCTCGTAGATCGACACGCCCGACAAATCGCTGGGCATCAGGTCGGCGGTGAACTGCACGCGCGAGAACTGCAGCCCGAAGGAGCGCGACAGCGCATGCGCCAGGGTGGTCTTGCCGACGCCCGGAACGTCCTCGATCAACAGGTGGCCGCCCGCCAGCAGGCAGGCCACGCAGTCGCTGACATGGGCGGTCTTGCCCACAATCACCGTGTTAAGCTGATTCAGGAGGGCCTGGAGTTTTTCTTTCACATGCATGCTTTGAACCATAACGTAATTTTTAACATGATTTACTTGTCATGAACAAAACCGGCTATTTCACCCACACGGATTGCTGGAAACATGAAATGGGGCCGGGCCATCCCGAATGCCCCGAGCGGCTGGACGCCATCGAGCGCCAGCTTCTGGCCAGCGGCCTGGCCGACTTGCTGGACCGCCGGGAAGCGCCGCTCGCGCCCATCGGCGACATCGAGCTGGCGCACGACCGCATGCTGGTGGCGGCCATCCGTGGCCTGAGCGACCAGCTCGCCGATGACATCCTGGCCGGCGGCCCGAGCCATGCGCAGATCGACCCCGACACCTCGCTCAATGTCCACACCTGGAGCGCCGCCCTGCGCGCGGCAGGCGCCGTCATTGCGGCTACCGACAGCGTCATCGCCGGCGAGATGGCCAATGCCTTTTGCGCGGTGCGGCCGCCGGGCCACCATGCCGAGCGGGGCAAAGCCATGGGTTTTTGTTTTTTCAGCAACATTGCCATCGCCGCCAAGTACGCGCTGGAGCGCCATGGTTTGAAGCGGGTGGCGATTGTTGACTTCGACGTGCATCACGGCAACGGCACCGCCGACATCGTCCGGGGCGACGAGCGCATCCTGATGGTGAGCTTTTTCCAGCATCCGCTGTTCCCGTTCAGCGGCGCCGACAGCGTGGCGCCCAACATGGTCAACCTGCCAGTGCCGGCTTACACCCGGGGCATGGACGTTCGCGAACTGATCGACCTGATGTGGATGCCCCGGCTGGAGGAATTCAGGCCTGAGATGATCTTCATCAGCGCCGGTTTCGACGCCCACCGCGACGACGACCTGGGCCAGATGAACCTGACCGAACAGGATTTCGCCTGGATCACCGGGCGCATCAAGCAGGTCGCCGACCGCCATGCAAAAGGCCGCATCGTGTCCGCGCTCGAAGGCGGTTACCACCTCGGCGCGCTGGGGCGCAGTGTCGAGGCGCATATCCGCGTGTTGGCTGATTTATAGGAATTTTTTCATGAGTGTTATTTCTTTGGCCGAGGTTTCATCACCGCTGCTGCATACCCGTGACGAGCGCGGCGTTCACTGCCTGGTCCTGAACCGGCCGGCGTCCTTCAATGTGCTGGGCGAGGACATGCTGGCCGCGCTGCAGTCGGCGCTCGACGCCATTGCGCTGGACGAATCGGCGCGCATCGTGGTGCTGTCGGCGCAGGGCAAGGCGTTTTGCGCCGGCCACAACCTGAAGGAAATGCGCGCCCTGCCGGAACTTGGCTATTACCAGAAGCTGTTTGCCCAGTGCAGCCGCATGATGATGAGCATCCAGAAGCTGCCGGTGCCGGTGATTGCCCGGGTGCAGGGGCTGGCCACGGCCGCCGGTTGCCAGCTGGTGGCGCAAAGTGATTTGGCCGTGGCCGCCAGCGGCGCCAGCTTTGGCGTCAACGGCATCGATGTCGGCCTGTTCTGCGCCACGCCCAGCGTGCCGCTGGTGCGCAACATGCCCGCCAAGCAGGCCATGGAAATGCTGCTGACCGGCGACTTCATCAGTGCCGACGAGGCGCGCGTGCGGGGGCTGGTCAACCGCGTCGTGCCGCTGGAGGCGCTCGACGACGAGGTCGAAAAAATGGTGCAGGCGATATTGGCCAAGCCGCGCGAAGCCGTCGCCATGGGCAAGGCGCTGTTTTACCAGCAGCGTGAAACCGGCATTGAAGCGGCCTATCAGCTGGCCGGGCAGGCCATGGCCTGCAACATGATGCACCCCGTTGCGCAGGAGGGCGTGCAGGCCTTCGTCGAGAAACGAAAACCTCAGTGGCCGGTGCCGTGAGCCCGGCTGAGGTTCCTGCTTCCGCTGTCACGCCTGCCTCGGCTGCCGCGCCTGCATCCATGGAAAGCCTGGATGCCTGGCTGCGGGCCATGACCCGGCCCAACGCATTGATCGAGCTGGCATCGCTGATGGCCTGCGTGCTGCTCGCCTGGCTGGCGGTGAAGGTGCTGAGCCGCGCGCAGCAAGTGCAAAACGACTCGTCCATCCTGTTTGGCCGGCGCATTGTCGATGGCGCGCTGTTTCCGCTGCTGCTGCTGACCCTGGCGTATGTCGCGCAGACGCTGCTGGCCCGGCTGTTTCCGCTGGCGCTGTTTCGGCTGGCCATTCCGGTGCTGCTGGCGCTGGCGGCCATACGCCTGAGCGTCAAGGTGCTGCACGCCGCTTTCAAGGACGCGCCGGTGGTGCGCGCGCTGGAGCGCACCTTCTCGTGGCTGGCCTGGGCGCTGATGGTGCTGTGGGTCAGCGGCCTGCTGCCCATCATCCTGGACGAACTCGACGGCATCAAGTGGAATGTTGGCGGTTCGCTGCTGTCGGTGCGCGCCTTGCTGCAGGGCGTGCTGACGGCCGGCGTCGTGCTGCTGATCACGCTGTGGATCTCGTCGGCGATTGAAAGCCGGCTGCTGCGCTCGGCCACCGGCGGCGAGCTGTCGCTGCGCAAGGCGGTCAGCAATGCTACGCGCGCGGCGCTGATGTTTGTCGGCCTGCTGATGGCGCTGTCGTCCGTGGGCATCGACCTGACGGCGCTGTCGGTGCTGGGCGGCGCGATTGGCGTGGGCGTGGGTTTTGGCCTGCAAAAGCTCGCTTCCAACTACGTCAGCGGCTTTGTCATGCTGGCCGAGCGCAGCGTGCGCATCGGCGACAACATACGCGTCGACAACTTCGAAGGCCGTATCACCGACATCAATGCTAGGTACACCGTGGTGCGTGCGCCGTCTGGGCGCGAATCCATCGTGCCCAACGAGATGTTCATCATCAACCGGATCGAAAACCTGTCGCTGACCGATACGCGGGTGTTGCAGTCCACCGTGGTGTCGGTCGGTTATGACAGCGACGAGGAACTGGTGATGCGCCTGCTGACCGAGGCGGCGCTGGCGCAGGAGCGCGTGCTGCCGGAGCCGGCGCCGGGGGTCAACCTGACCAATTTTGGCGCCGATGGGCTGGAATTCACGCTGAACTACTGGATCTGCGACCCGGAAAACGGCCAGCAGAACGTGCGCTCGAAGATCAACCTGGCTATCCTGCAATCATTGCGCGCGCACCATATCGAGATTCCTTATCCGCAGCGGGTGATTCACACCCGGGCAGACCGGGCCCCAGAAACGGACTCTGGGCCATCGATACCGGCCGCCGGCTCCGGGAAAGCCCTGCCGGAACCTGGATGACGGCTAATGGAGGAAGTGCTCTAATTTGGGGTGGGATGCCCTTTATAATAAAATAGAACGATCGTTCTTTTTTATTTCTGCGGCAAGATACGTTTTTATTTCGCAGGACGGCCGCACGGCACCCCGGGTGCCCCGGCATAGAATGCAGAGCTTACGTTTACGTCAACGTCAATCAACAATTTTTGGAGCCCCGTCATGAAAATCCTGGTCCCCGTCAAGCGCGTCGTCGATTACAACGTCAAGGTGCGCGTGAAAAGCGACGGCAGCGGCGTCGACATCGCCAACGTCAAGATGAGCATGAACCCGTTCGACGAGATCGCCATCGAGGAAGCCGTGCGCCTGAAGGAAAAGGGCGTGGCGACGGAAGTGATCGCCGTTTCATGCGGCGTGCTGCAGTGCCAGGAAACGCTGCGCACCGCCATGGCCATTGGCGCCGACCGCGCCATCCTGGTCGAGACTGCGGAAGAACTCCAGCCGCTGGCCGTGGCCAAGCTGCTCAAGGCGCTGGTGGACAAGGAACAACCCCAACTGGTGATCCTGGGCAAGCAGGCCATCGATGATGACTGCAACCAGACCGGGCAGATGCTGGCTGCGCTGCTGGGCTGGGGCCAGGCGACGTTTGCCTCGAAAGTCGAAGTGGCCGATGGCGTAGCCAAGGTCACGCGCGAAGTCGATGGCGGCCTGGAAACGCTTTCCTTGACCCTGCCGGCGATCATCACGACCGACCTGCGCCTGAACGAGCCGCGCTACGTCACGCTGCCCAACATCATGAAGGCCAAGAAAAAGACGCTCGAAAACGTCAAGCCGGCCGACCTGGGCGTCGATGCCGCCCCGCGCATCAAGACGATCAAGGTCAGCGAGCCGCCCAAGCGCAGCGCCGGCATCAAGGTCGCCGACGTCGCCGCGCTGGTGGACAAGCTGCGCAACGAAGCCAAAGTCATCTAAATTAAAACGGAGCACCACAACCATGACCTCCTTAGTCATTGCAGAACACGACAACGCCAGCATCCGCCCGGCGACCCTGAACACCGTGACCGCCGCTGCCCAGTGCGGCGGTGACGTGCATGTGCTGGTGGCCGGCCTGAATGCCGCCGCCGCCGCGCAAGCGGCCAGCCAGATTGCCGGCGTGAGCAAAGTCATCCACGTGGATGGCGAGCATTTCGCCCACGGCCTGGCCGAGAACATGGCCGCGCAAGTCATCGCCATCGCCGGCGCTTATTCGCACCTGCTGTTCCCGGCCACGGCGTCGGGCAAGAACATCGCCCCGCGCGTCGCGGCGCTGCTCGACGTCGGCCAGATTTCGGACATCACCAAGGTTGATGCGGCCGACACCTTTGAGCGCCCGATTTACGCCGGCAACGCCATTGCCATCGTGCAGAGCCTGGACGCGGTGAAGGTCATCACCGTTCGCACCACCGGCTTTGATGCCGCCGCTGCCACCGGCGGCTCGGCAAGCATCGAAGTTGCCAGCGGCGTGGCAGACAGCGGCAAGTCGTCCTTCCTGGGTTCGGAAATCGCCAAGAGTGACCGCCCCGAGCTGACGGCGGCCAAGGTCATCGTCTCGGGCGGCCGCGCGCTGGGCTCGAGCGAGAAGTTCCATGAGGTGATGGAGCCGCTGGCCGACAAGCTCGGCGCCGCGATGGGCGCGAGCCGCGCCGCGGTCGATGCCGGTTACGCGCCCAACGACTGGCAGGTCGGCCAGACCGGCAAGATCGTCGCGCCGCAGCTCTACGTGGCCGTGGGCATCTCGGGCGCGATCCAGCACCTGGCCGGCATGAAGGACTCCAAGGTCATCGTGGCGATCAACAAGGACGCCGAGGCGCCGATCTTCGGCGTGGCCGACTACGGGCTGGAGGCCGACCTGTTCACCGCTGTGCCTGAACTGGTCGCCGCGCTGTAAAGCAAAACAAAGCGAAAGGGCGTCTAATGGACGCCTTTTTTTTATCTGGACTGCCTGGGAGGCCGGGCAACTGTTGATTTATTGGAGAGAAAAGATGAGCTACAAAGCACCCCTTAAAGACATGTTGTTTGGCATCCAGCACCTGGCCCGTATCGACCAGATTGCGCAAATCCCGGGCTTTGAAGACGCGGGTTATGAAACGGCCGAGGCGGTGCTGCAGGAGTGCGCCAAGTTCACCGAGGGCGTGCTGTCGCCGCTGAACTGGGACGGCGACCAGAATCCATCGAGCTTCAAGGCCGGCGTGGTCACGACGACGCCCGGCTTCAAGGAAGCCTTCAAACAATATGCCGAAGGTGGTTGGCAGGGCCTGCAGCACCCGGCCGATTTTGGCGGCCAGGGCCTGCCCAAGACCATTGGCGCGGTCTGCGGCGAAATGCTCAACTCGGCCAACATGAGCTTTGCGCTGTGCCCCATGCTGACCGATGGCGCCATCGAGGCGCTGCTGACGGCCGGGTCAAGCGAGCTGAAAGCGGTCTACCTGGAAAAGCTGGTCAGCGGCCAGTGGACCGGCACCATGAACCTGACCGAGCCGCAGGCCGGCTCCGACCTGGCCGCCGTGCGCACCCGCGCCGAACCGCAGGCCGACGGCACGTACAAGGTCTTCGGCACCAAGATCTACATCACCTACGGTGAGCACGACATGGCCGAAAACATCGTCCACCTGGTGCTGGCCCGCGCAAGCGGCGCGCCCGAGGGCGTCAAGGGGATCAGCCTGTTTGTCGTTCCCAAGTTCATGGTCAACGCGGACGGCACGCCGGGCGCGCGCAATGACGTGCATTGCGTCAGCATCGAGCACAAGCTGGGCATCAAGGCATCGCCGACGGCCGTGCTGCAGTTTGGCGACCATGGCGGCGCCGTGGGTTATATCGTCGGCGAGGAAAACCGCGGCCTCGAATACATGTTCATCATGATGAATGCGGCGCGCTACGCCGTGGGCGTGCAGGGCATCTCGATGGCCGAGCGTGCCTACCAGAAGGCTGTGGCCTTTGCCAGGGACCGCGTGCAAAGCCGCCCGGTCGATGGCTCGATCAAGGCCAGCGCACCCATCATTCACCATCCCGACGTCAAGCGCATGCTGATGACGATGCGCGCCTACACCGAAGGCTGCCGCGCCATGGCCACCGTCGCCGCTGCGGCCTATGACGCGTCGCACCACCATCCGGATGCCGAGGTGCGCAAGCAGAACCTGGCGTTTTACGAATTCATGGTGCCGCTGGTCAAGGGCTACAGCACCGAGATGAGCCAGGAAGTCACCTCGCTGGGCGTGCAGGTCCATGGCGGCATGGGTTTCATCGAGGAAACCGGCGCGGCGCAGTACTACCGCGATGCGCGCATCCTGACGATCTACGAAGGCACGACCGCCATCCAGGCCAACGACCTGGTCGGCCGCAAGACCGCGCGCGACGGCGGCCAGACGGCGAAGGGCGTTGCCGCGCAGATCGAGACGACTGAAAGCGAACTGGTCGCGCAAGGCAGCGCCGACGCGCTGGCCGTGGCCAGGCGCCTGAAGGCCGGCCGCGAAGCCCTTGTCGATGTCGTCGAGTTCGTCGCCGCCAACACCCGGAGCGACCCGAACGCGGTGTTCGCCGGCAGCGTGCCTTACCTGATGCTCGCGGGCAACGTGGTGGCGGGCTGGCAGCTGGCGCGTTCGCTGCTGGTGGCCCAGGAGCAGCTGGCGCAGGGTGTCGATGTCGCGTTCATGCAGGCCAAGATCACCACCGCGCGCTTTTACGCCGACCACTTGCTGACCAAGGCGCCCGGCATGCGCGACAGCATCGTCGAAGGCGCAAGCAGCGTGAATGCGCTGGCGCTGGACGCGTTTTGAGCGCGATCCGGTTTTGCTTCTGAATTGATAGCTGCTTGCGCATGCCAGCCGTGCGCAAAAGCCATTTTTTACTTAAAAAAATAGACAAACGATCACGGAGACAACCATGTCCAGACTGCCCGGCGCCCTGAACCACCTGCCCCTGCCCATCATCGGCTCGCCGCTGTTCATCATCAGCAACCCGAAGCTTGTCATCGAGCAATGCAAGGCCGGCGTCGTCGGCTCGATGCCGGCGCTCAATGCGCGTCCAGCCGCGCAACTCGAAGACTGGCTGGCCGAGATCACCGAGACGCTGGCGGCCTACAACCTGGCCAATCCGGACAATCCGGCCGCGCCCTTCGCCATCAACCAGATCGTCCACAAGTCCAATGACCGGCTGGAGCACGACCTGGAAGTGTGCGCGCGCTTCAAGGTGCCCATCATCATCACCTCGCTGGGCGCGCGCGAGGACCTGAACCAGGCGGTGCATGGCTGGGGCGGCGTGACGCTGCACGACATCATCAACAACAAGCATGCGCACAAGGCGATTGAAAAAGGCGCCGACGGCCTGGTGGCGGTGGCTTGCGGCGCGGGCGGCCACGCCGGCGTGAAAAGCCCGTTTGCCCTGATCCAGGAAATCCGCCAGTGGTTTGATGGCCCGGTGGCGCTGTCAGGCTCGATTTCAACCGGCGGTGCGGTGCTGGCCGCGCAGGCCATGGGCGCCGACTTTGCCTACATCGGTTCGGCCTTCATCGCCACCGAAGAAGCCCGGGCGTCAGACGCCTACAAGCAGGCGATTGTCGAAAGCAATTCCGACGACATCGTCTACAGCAACCTGTTCACCGGCGTTCACGGCAACTACCTGGCGCCGTCGATCCGAGCCGCCGGCATGGACCCCGACAAGCTGCCTGAAAGCGACCCGAGCAAGATGAACTTCGGCGGCGACAAGAGCAAAGCCTGGAAAGACATCTGGGGCTGCGGCCAGGGCATCGGCAGCGTCAGCAAGGTGCAGCCCACGGCAGCCTTTGTGGCCCAGCTCCGGCGCGAATACGAAGAGGCGCGGGCGCGGTTGCTGGGTTGAGGGGGCGGTTTATCGTGGACTTTTCGGTCTCGGACTCGGTTTCGGAACGGATGAGCCGCACAGCCAGCGCAGCGATCAGCGGTAACATCGCGGTTTCCATTTTCCAGTCCCTCCATGCCCCTGCCCAATCACCAACTCAGCATGACCGTGCTGATGACGCCGGACATGGCTAACTTTTCCGGCAATGTCCACGGCGGCACCATCCTCAAGCTGCTCGACCAGGTCGCCTACGCCTGTGCCAGCCGCTACGCGGGCGAGTACGTCGTCACCCTGTCGGTCGATCAGGTCATGTTCCGCCAGCCGATTCATGTGGGCGAGCTGGTCACGCTGCTGGCGTCGGTCAACTACACCGGCAACACGTCGATGGAAGTGGGCGTCAAGGTGATCACCGAAAACATCCGTGGTCAAAGCGTGCGGCATGCCAATAGCTGCTTTTTCACGATGGTCGCCGTGGGCGAAGACGGCAAGCCCAAAGCCATTGCGCCGCTCGAACCCGAAACGCCTGATCAGATCCGACGCTACGCCGACGCCAAAATCCGCCGCGAGTTGCGTCGGGAGTTCGAGCTGCGGCGGCAGGCGCTGACCGTCAAGCCCGCGTGAACGCCGGTTTCATCGCCCGGCGCCCGTGCGAAGCTGAACCAGCGCGCCAGCGTCTGCTGGCCTGATGGGTCGGCCCGCTCATCTGCGCCAGCCTGGCATTGACGCGCTCAAGGGGTTGGCTTGTGTGCTCATCATCTGGCATCACCTGGCTTTTTACGGGCCGATGTCGGATGTGCTCTATCCCTTTGCGCCTGACCTGACCGACTGGCTGTATGACTACGGCCGCATGGCGGTGCAGGTGTTTCTGGTCATCGGCGGTTTTCTGGCGGCCAAGTCTCTGGCGCCGCAAGGCCAGGCGACCTTTGCGTCGCCGGGCAGGCTGATGGCGCGCCGCTACCGGCGGCTGCTGCTGCCTTATCTGGTGGCGGTGGCGGCGAGCGTGGCAGTGGCCGCGCTGGTGCGTCCGTGGTTTGACCATGCTTCGCTGCCGTCTGCACCGACATTGTTTCAGTTGCTGGCGCATGGGCTGCTGCTGCAGGACATGCTGGAATTTGAAGGGCTGTCCGCCGGCGTCTGGTATGTGGCGATTGATTTCCAGCTGTTTGCCATGGCGGTGCTGCTGTTCAGCCTGTCACGGCGGCTTGAGCGGCGCTGGCCGGGTTTGCTCGATTGGCCGGTTGCGCCGGGACTGGTGTTGACGGTGATGGTTTGCGCGGCGTCGCTGTTCGTGTTCAATAACAACAGCCATTGGGACACGGCCGGGGTGTATTTCTTTGGCGCTTACGGCTTGGGCATGCTGGCTTTTTGGGCCGCGAACTCAGGCCGGCGCGGGGCGTGGCTGCTGTGCATCGGCTTGCTGGCCGGCACTGCGCTGCTGCTTGATTTCAGGGGGCGGCTGCTGGTGGCGTTGGCTGTGGCGTTCGGGCTCGTATTCTTGCAGCGCATGGCTTCAGGGCCAGGTGCGCCACGCTGGCCACAGCGGCAACTGGCCGGAGTCGGACAAATGTCATATTCGATTTTCCTGATTCACTTTCCGGTCTGCCTGCTGGTCAACGCGGTGGTGAGCTGGTTTTGGCCTGCGCACTTGCTGGCCAATGTGGCGGGTTTGCTGGCGGCGTTTGCGCTGTCGGTGGGCGCGGGCAGCGTGTTGTACCGAAACGTTGAATCCAGGGCTTCGCTTTATTCCGGCCGACTCAAATTGCGCTTTGCTGCCTGATGCGGCGTGAAAAACCGTAAATTCAAGTAAAAAGTGCCGTTTGCGCAGACTGAACGTGCGCAAGCAGCTATGGAATCAATAGCGCCTAATGCTTGAACATGGCCAGCTTCAACGCCGCTTCATGGCCCAGCCACGACGCAGGGGGCGGCTGTCATTGGTTTTTTGGCTTGGTTCTGGACTGGATTCAGGCCAGGGTGCAAATGGCAACGCCTGTGGCCGGCGTGACTGCAATGCCGCCAGCCCGCCTGGTGATTCAGCATTAGCCGTCCTGACCGAAAATGCCGGGTGACTACACTTCCGACTTCGCTTTCCTCTTTCCCGCTTTCCAATCTTTCCTAAAAAACCGTACCCATGGATATTTTTATGCTGGCGATGCTGGTCGCCATCGCCGCGCACATGCTCAAGTCGAAATACCAGAGCCGGCGCATTGCCCTGCTGGGCAGCCACCTCGGAAAATACCAGATCGAAAAGCTGATGGAAACGCTGACCGAGGGCTACATGCGCGCGCTGGGTGAATCCGATGGCGAGCGCCGCGAACAGATTTTCAACCTGCTCGGCAGCACCGAGGCGTCGCTGTGCGACCAGCTCAATCGTTTCAGCGCCGAGTTTTCGAAAGTCGATGAAGCCGAGGCCCGGGTCAGCAAGCTGCCGCTGACCATTCCTTATGCCGACAAGCTGTTTCCCACCGCCACCTTTGACCTGCGCAAGGCGCTGGCGATTCACGCGCAAGGCATCAGCCAGGCAGCCAGAAATGGCGCCAACCGCAGCCCCAAGGCCAAGGCATTCACCGTATCGGCCGAGCTGTTCCTGCTGCAGCACACCTGCCACTGGTTCTGCAAGTCAAAAACCATTGCCTCCGCCCGCATGCTGGGTCGGCAGAAAACATCGTATGAGCAAGTCGTGAACGCCGTCGCGCCTGAAACCCGCAAGGCTTATTGCGCCCTGGCGGGGTGCTGAGCCCGGCCGCTGGCTAAAGCGCAGCCGGTTTGCCCTGGGCCGACCCGGCCTGGCAGCGGGCATAGATGTCCAGCCCGGACTGGTACACGCGGGTCTGCACGTTCATCAGGCCCAGCACCGAATGAAAGTAGTTGTCATGGCTGATCGGCGCGTCGAGTTGCTGCTTCAGGCAGGCGGTGGTGATCTGGCTGCGCTGCTCGAAGCCGGGTGACAGCCAGGTGATCCACGGCACATGCTTTTGCACGTCGGGCGCCACGGTGTAGGGCATGCCGTGCAGGTAAATGTTGTTTTCGCCCAGTGACTCGCCGTGGTCGGCCAGGTAGAGCATTGCGGTCGATGCGAGCGGCTCCTGCGCCTTGAGCCACTGGATGCTCGATGCCAGCAGGTGGTCGGTGTAGACGATGCTGTTGTCGTAGGCATTGACCAGCCCTTGCTGCGTGCAGCTTTGCAGGGCGTTGTCGGTGCATTCGGGCAGGAATTTCTTGAACGCGGCGGGCGACCGCTTGAAGTAGGCCGGCCCGTGGCTGCCCATCTGGTGCATCACGACCACCACGCCTTTGGCCCGGCGCTCGGCGGGCAGCGCTGCAATGCGCGCGTCCAGGCCCGCAAGCATGACTTCGTCGAAGCATTCGCCGCCGTCGCACAGGCCGGGCACCTTCAGCTGGCTGGTATCGACATGGGGAACGCGGTCGCAAACGCCCTTGCAGCCCGACTGGTTGTCGAGCCAGAGCACGGCCAGGCCGGCATGCTGCAGCACATCCATCAGCCCTTCGTAATTGGCCGGGCGCGATTCGTAGTTCGCCCGCCCGAAATGGGAAAACATGCACGGCACCGAGGCCGCCGTGCTGGTGCCGCACGACCACGCGTTGCGCTGGCTGGCGATGTTTTCCTTTGACAGTCCGGGCGTGGTCGGGCGGCCGTAGCCGTTGACCCCGAAATTGACGCTGCGGCCGGTTTCGCCCAGCACCAGCAGCAGCAGCGGCGGCCTGGCCTGGGCGGTGTAGCTGGCGCCCAGCTTTGCGTCTTCGCCCAGCGGCAGGATGGCCGACTCGTCGCGCTGAAACGGCCGGGCCGCCACCGATCCCAGCGCATAGAAGGAATTGAGCGGGTTGATCAGGTAGCGCACCTGGGGATAGTTGCGCATCACCGAGGCGATGCTTTGAAAGAACAGCACCAGCACCACGACCAGCAGGGCGCAACTGGCCAGCAGCGCGGCCAGGTTGGAGACGGCCTGGCGCGTCGGGCTTTGCAGCCGGATGTGCTGGCGCCACAGCAGCACGCAGGGCAGCACCGCCAGCACCAGCACGGTGGCCAGCAGGCGCCAGTTCAGCAGGTCGCGCGTTTCGCGCATATCGGTCTGCAGCGTGTTGATCATCATGGCCTTGTCGATGACGACACCATAAGCCATCATGAAATAGGCGCCGAAAGCCGCCGACACGCAAAACAGCATGATGACCGGCTTGAGCGTCCAGCGCCAGGCCAGCAGGCTGAGCAATCCGGCCGTGGCCAGCCCGATCACCAGCCCCAGCGCCACACTGACCGTGACCGCCTGGCCGCTGGTCAGGTCGGGCAGCCGGGCCAGCGCGCGCCACAGCGCCACGTTGCAAATGGTGGCGATCCAGAAGCTGGCGAGCACGACCACCCAGAGCGGGCGCATTCCGGCTACCGGCGCTGTTGCATTCAAGGAAAGAGAACGCGGCGCGGACGGGGCGGGTGGTTTGGAAAGGTCAGGCAGGTGCAGCGGCATAGCGCAGTATTGTCGGGCCAACGGCTTAGGGCCGCCTTAAGGCTGCAACTGGCCGGCATGGTGCGCCAGGTGCTCAGCCATGAAGGTCGCGATGAAGTAGTAGCCGTGGTCGTAGCCGGTGTGGCGGCGTAGGCTCAAGGGCTGGCCGGCTGAAGCGCAGGCGGCTTCGAACAGATGCGGATGCAACTGTCCGGCCAGGCGGCCCAGCCTGCCCTGCAAATTCAACCCTGCGAACGCGTGTGCAGCCAGTCCTTGAGCGCATCGTTCATGCGCGTTTGCCACCCCGGCCCGGCGGCGCGAAAGGCGGCCAGCACCTCGCGGTCAAAGCGAATCGCCACCTGCTCCTTGGTGGCACCGCCAACCGGGCGCCCGCGCTTGCGATGGGCAGTCACGCCAGCGCGCAACTCCTCATCGCTGGCCGGGCGCTCGTCCTCGTCCACGCCGTCCCAGACGAAGTTTTTAGCCGGTGGCACGGCGCGCACGGCGGCCAGCACTTCCTCACGGTTCATTGCATTCGTTTTCGAGCCAGGCATCGTAAACCTCACGTTCTTTGCTGCTTGCCGGGCGAAAGCTGATGACGCGCGTTGCACCCTCGCGCTCGGTGTGAACCACCGTCAGCACCGCCAGAAAGCCCAGTGCGTAGGAAACCGACTGCATCCGCGACTCGCCGCCACGTACCACCGCAATGTCCAGGCGAAAGCGCGATTCGAGCACTTCGCCCGCATCGCCAAAATCCAGCCCATGCTTGGCCAGGTTGGAGCGGCGCTTGGTCTCGTCCCAGATCAGTTTGACTTCCATCTATTTACTGTAGATGCCTTAATTCTGAAGGTCAACCGATTTTTGTAGATGCATTTTGTGCTGCAAACCCACTCCATCCAAATCATCCAACAAGATGGCGGCTCCCGCTGGGTTTACGTTCCGGCTGGGGCCAGTTGCCGGGCATGATGCGCCAGGTGATCGTCCATGAAACTGGCGATGAAGTAGTAGCTGTGGTCGTAGCCCGCGTGGCGGCGCAGTGTTAGGGGCTGGCCGGCTGAAGCGCAGGCCGCTTCGAATAATTCGGGATGTAGTTGCCCGGCAAGGAATTTATCGCCCAGGCCCTGGTCGATCAGGATGCCGCCGGGGTAGGGCGCGACGGGTTGGTGCTGCATCAGGGCCGTGGCGTCGTGCGCCAGCCAGCCCGATTCGTCGCTGCCCAGGTAACCGGCAAACGCCTTTCGGCCCCACGGGCACTGGCTGGGCGCGCAGATGGGCGCGAAGGCCGAAACCGACTTGAACAGTCCCGGATGGCGCAGCGCCAGCGTCAGCGCGCCGTGGCCGCCCATCGAGTGGCCGAAAATGCCGATGCGCGCTGCGTCAACCGGCAAGGCGCTGGCCAGCAGCGGCAGCAGTTCGGCCGTCAGCCAGCTTTCCATGCGGTAATGCCGCGCCCACGGCGGTTGCGTCGCATCGAGGTAAAACCCGGCGCCGACGCCAAAATCCCAGCTGTTGGCTTCGCCTGCAATACCGGCGCCGCGCGGACTGGTGTCGGGCGCGATCAAGGCCAGCCCCAGCTCGGCGGCCAGGCGCTGGGCGCCGGCCTTGGCCATGAAGGTTTCCTCGTTGCAGGTCAGGCCCGCCAGGTAGAGCAGGGCGGGCACCGGGCCTGCAGATGCCTGCGGCGGCAAAAACACCGAGACCTTCATCGGCAGGCCGATCTCAAGGGACTCGTGCCGGTAAAAGCGCTGCGTGCCGCCAAAGCAGGCATGTTCGCTGAGGAGTTCCAAGTTTTCAGGATTCATCTAATTACTACTGATTTGATAGCTGCCTGCGCAGATCCAGCGTGCGCAGAAGGCCGATTTTGTTAATAAAGCACGACACCGCGAATCGACTCGCCGCTTTTCATCAGGTCAAACCCCTTGTTGATGTCTTCGAGCGGCATGGTGTGCGTGATCAGGTCGTCGATGTTGATCTTGCCGTCCATGTACCAATCGACAATCTTCGGCACGTCGGTGCGCCCGCGCGCGCCGCCGAAGGCCGAGCCTTCCCATTTACGGCCAGTCACCAGCTGGAACGGCCGCGTCGAGATTTCCGCACCGGCCTCGGCCACGCCGATGATGATGCTGCGGCCCCAGCCCTTGTGCGTGCATTCGAGCGCCTGGCGCATGACCTGGGTGTTGCCGATGCATTCAAAACTGTAGTCGGCGCCGCCGTCGGTGATCTGCACGATGGCATCGACCACGTTCTCGACTTCCTTCGGGTTGACGAAGTGCGTCATGCCGAACTTGCGCGCCATGGTCTGGCGCGCCGGGTTGATGTCCACGCCGATGATCTTGTCGGCGCCGACCATCTTCGCGCCCTGGATCACGTTCAGGCCGATGCCGCCCAGGCCGAACACCACCACGTTCGCGCCGGCCTCGACCTTGGCGGTGAACAGCACTGCACCAATGCCGGTGGTCACGCCGCAGCCGATGTAGCAGACCTTGTCAAAGGGCGCGTCCTTGCGGATCTTGGCCAGCGAGATTTCGGGCGCCACCGTGTAGTTGCTGAAGGTTGACGTGCCCATGTAGTGAAAGATCGGCTTCCCATCGAGGCTGAAGCGGCTGGTCGCGTCGGGCATCAATCCCTTGCCCTGCGTGCCGCGAATCAGCTGGCATAAATTGGTCTTGCGCGACAGGCAGAACTTGCACTGGCGGCATTCGGGCGTGTACAGCGGAATGACGTGGTCGCCCTTTTGCAGCGTGGTCACGCCGGGGCCGACATCGACCACGATGCCCGCGCCTTCGTGCCCGAGGATGGCCGGGAAGATGCCTTCCGGGTCGGCGCCCGAGAGCGTGTAGTAGTCGGTGTGGCAGATGCCGGTGGCCTTGATCTCGACCAGCACCTCGCCAAACTTCGGACCTTCGAGGTCAACGGTTTCAATGCTCAAGGGTTCGCCTGATTTCCAGGCAACGGCGGCTTTGGTTTTCATGGGTGGATAGAGGTGTTGAAGGCTTGCGCGCAGGGTGAACGGGGAAGACTTGGCACTATAAGCGAGTCGCTGTATCGGCGTGGTGCCGTGCGCTGGCTTGGCCCGGTTTGTCAGGGTTTACAGGCGGCTGGCCGGAATATTGCGTGGCATGATGGCCCGGATTCAGCCCTTCTTATCCTTGAAAGAAAAAGCATGAAACTCTCGAAACTGATGACCGCCGCCCTGCTGGCCGCTGGCATGGCCGCTGCCGCCAGCGCCCAGACGCTGCAAAAGGTTGGCGACAGCAACAAGATCACCGTCTCCTACCGCGAGGCGTCGGTGCCGTTCAGCTACCTGATCGGCTCGACCAAGGCCGTCGGCTTTTCGGTCGAGCTGACCGAAGCCATCGTGGAAGATGTGCGCAGAAAGCTGAAAAAACCGAACCTTGAAGTCGCCACCATGCCGGTCACGTCGCAAAACCGCATTCCGCTGCTGGTCAACGGCACATACGACCTCGAATGCGGATCGACCACCAACAACAGCACCCGTGCCAAGGACGTGGCCTTTGCCACCAACCATTTCTACACCGGCACGCGCCTGCTGACCAAGAAAAGCTCGGGCATCAAGAACTATGCCGACCTGGCCAGGAAGACCGTCGCCAGCACCACCGGCACCACCAACGCGCAGGTGATCCGCAAGTACAGCGCCGACAAGAACCTGGACCTGCAGCTGATCCTGGGCAAGGACCATGACGACTCGCTGCTGCTGGTGGAAAACGACCGCGCGCTGGCGTTTGCGATGGACGACATCCTGCTGTTCGGCCTGATGGCGAACTCCAAGAATCCAGCGGCGCTGGAAGTGGTCGGCGACTCGCTGCAGGTCGAGCCCTATGCCTGCATGCTGCGCAAGGACGACCCGGAATTCAAGAAGCTGGTCGATGGCACGATCAACCGCCTGATGAAGTCGGGCGAATTCGAGAAGATGTACAGCAAGTGGTTCGCCTCGCCGATTCCTCCCAAGGGCGTGAACCTGAACCTGCCGATGAGCGAGCAGCTCAAGGCGAACCTGAAGGCCATGAGCGACGCGCCGGCGCTGTGATTTTCGAACAAAAAAGCCTTCTTGCGTAATAGGAACGTGCGCAAGTAGCTATTAAAAGCGTAGCAATTTCCTGGCGTTCTACCGAGGCGCTCCAGCGGCTGTCCCGGCCCTTGCCGTGAACCTTCGCCAGAGCGCCACGCTTTCATCGCTTTTTTCCTGCCTGGCGACCACGGCGCCTAAACACCGACCATCTCGCCAAGCACTCTGGTGCGAACCGGCGCTGCCGGGTCGTCGGGGAACTTGCGCGCAAAAAAGGCAGGGGATAGCTTCAGTTGCTCGATGTCCCTTGGCTCGAACAGGCGCGGATGCGCCTGTTCAAAGTTCTGGAAACAGTGGTTCATCGGCCCCTTGTTCAATTGCAGATGCATCAGCAGCGTGGGCAGCACGATTTCCTCGGGCAGGCACAGTCGGCTGAAATAGCCTCGTATCTCAGGGCGCTCGAACTGCTCGACCATTTCGGCGATGACATGCCGGCGGGCGCCGAACCAGGTGGTGCCGTAATAGGCGCGATAGTTTTCGTCAAAAATATGCCGCCCGATGGACTGCCGGCCCAGTGCCTTCGTGAACTGAAGCGCGAGCCATGACGCGGGATTTCGCCGTTCGCCGCTGCGCAGCCAGATGCCCGCCTCTTCCCGCCTGCCCAGCGAGGCGCCGAAGTAGACGTTGGACAGCCGCCTGGCCACCCGGAACTGCAATGAGTTGTCGGGTGTGAAGGCCCGGTAGCCGATGGACATCAGCGCGTCCTGGTCGTGCAACACGTCAACACAGTCGAAATGTGCCTCGGCAGGGCCCGATACATGCGCTTCAAACTCCTCGATGGGCTTGATCGGCAGGCATGAGGGACTCAACAGCTGAAGGTAGTCGAAGTCGAGGTTGGCCAGCGCGTAGTGCATCGAGTGAAAAATTCCCTCGACAAAGCTGAACAGCCCCCAGCCGGTGCGCTTGGGATGGGGAACGAACACGACGTTCGGAGCGCTGAGCGGAAATGCGGGCGTCTGGGAAAAATCATGATGCACCAGTACGGTGTGCGGCGCCAGGGACCTTGCAAGCTGATCGACTGTTTCCGGCTTGCAGACAGCGGACATCACGAGAAAAACGATATTGGGTTTCATCTGTGGGTTGCGGGTCCATTTTTAGACGCATTGACAGTGCGCCGCCACTGGTTGTAATGCAGCATGCGGGACAAGGCGGTGCGTTTTCCAGCCAGGATTTTCACGGGTAAGGTTTCAAGATATTCCCGCCTGTTGGCGGCTTGAGGGGCGCGGGCAATGATCGCAACCTCACCAGATCAGGTCAATCTGGCAAACGGACTATTGAATCTTGTGAAACAAGGGTTCATGAGCGGCCAGGAATCCTGGTCCGGAAGGCCGCCTGCTGGGGGCTGCGTGCCTGTGGCTGTGACCGCTTGTCAGCCAGCAAAGGCCGCAGCGGCAGCACTTATTTGTCGGCCGAGGCGCTCCAGCGGCTGTCCCAGCCGTTTCCCTGCGCCTTGTCCAGGCTGCGGCGGTCGCGCTTGGTCGGGCGGCCGTGCTCCAGGCTGCTGGCCGGGTCGCTGGTCAGGTGCCGCTGCTCGGCGGCCTGGGCCTTGAGCCGCAGGCTTTCTTCGGTTTCCTCATAAAGCTGCTGGGCCACCGGCGCCGGTCCGCGCTGGCTGCTGACGCCCTGCACCACCACCGTGCGGATGACCGTTCCCTGCCGCAGCGTCACCGTGTCGCCCGGCTTGACCTCGCGCGAAGGCTTGGCTTCCAGGTCATTGACGCGGACGCGCCCCTTGTCGATTTCCTCGACGGCGAGCGAACGCGTCTTGTAGAAGCGGGCGGCCCAGAGCCATTTGTCAATACGCAATTTTTCCATTCAACATCCTTTCAATCTTTATTTTGAACCAGCGGCAGGCGCACCGTGGCCTCCAGGCCCATCACCTTGCCGTTCGCAAGCCGATTTTCCAGGGCGATGCTGCCGCCCAGCGCCTGCACGATCTCCAGGCAGATCGCCAGGCCCAGGCCGGAGCCGTGGGGAACGTCGCCGGCCGAAAAGGGCTGGTACAGCCGCGCCGCCAGCTCGTCCGGAATGCCGGGGCCGCTGTCGCTGACGCTCAAGACCACCCGGCCGGCCTCGCAGGCGGTGCGCACCGTCAGCGTTCCGCCCGGCGGCGTGTGCTTGATGGCGTTGTGCAGCAGGTTGCGCGTCAGCTCGCCCAGCATCCATTCATGCGCCTGGACGCGTCCGGGCTGCGTCTCGATGCCGAAGTCGATGTCCTTTTCGGCAATCAGCGGCGACAGGTCCAGCGCCACCTGCCGCGCCACCTGGGCCAGGTCGATGGCCTGCGGGTCGGGCTGCTGGCGCAGCTGTTCGACCTTGGCCAGCGCCAGCATCTGGTTGGCCAGCTGCGTGGCGCGGTCTACCGTATGGCTGATGTCGGCCAGCGCCTCGTTCGCGTCCAGGTCGCCGCGCAGCGCCGACTGCACCTGCACCTTGAGCACCGCCAGCGGCGTGCGCAGCTGATGCGCGGTGTCGCGCACGAAGCGCTTCTGGTTTTCCAGCAGGTGCTGCAGCCGGCCCATCACCTGGTTGGTGGCATCGACCAGCGGCAGCAGTTCGCGCGGCGCATCCCGGGCGTCGATGACGCTCAGGTCGCCTTCGGCCCTGGCCTGCAGTTCGGCGCTGAGCCGGCGCACCGGCCGCGTGGCGCGCTGCACCACGACCACCACCACCAGCGCAATCACGGCCAGCAGCAGCGCCTGGCGCCACAGCGTGTCGAACAAAATCTTGCGCGCCAGCGTGGTGCGCAATTCCAGCGTTTCCGCCACCTGGATGACGGCCATTCCCCGGCCTTTGGAACTGGCGACCGGCTGCAGCAGCACGGCGACGCGCACCGCGTCTTCGCCAAACACGTCGTCGTAAAAATCCACCAGCGCCGAATACGGCGGCTTGGCCGGAATGCGGCCGCGCCAGAACGGCAGGCCGGCAAAACCAGACACCATCTCGCCGTCCAGGCTGGACACCCGGTAGAACAGGCGGCTCTGGTTGTCGGCCTCGAAGGCTTCGAGCGCGGCATAGGGAACGGCGACGCGCAACACGGACAGCTCGTCGTAGCCGGTCACGTCGAGCTGTTCGCCAATCGATTTGGCCGACGCCAGCAGCGTGCGGTCATAGGCGGTGTTGATGGCGCTGAACGCCTGGCTGTACAGTCCCACGGTGTTCACGATGACCAGCAGTCCGACAGGCAGCAAGATGCCAAGCAACAGATATCTGCGAAGTGAGATTGCCCCCACGCTTGTCGCTTCGCGTACTGCGCTGCCCCCCGAGGGGGCCGCTGCGCCTATGGCCCGGCGAAGCCGTGGACTTGCCCCCACGCTCCCCACTGCGTGTGGTTCGCTGCCCCCCAGGGGGGCCGCTGCGGCTATGGCCCGGCGAAGCCGGTTCCATAGCCCTGGCTGGTGTGGAGTAGCCTCCGCGCTGGCTGCTTCGTTTGCTGTGCTGTCTTTATCCTGGCTCACGCATCGACCTTCAGCAAATAGCCCAGGCCGCGCAGCGTGACCAGCGTCACGCCGGTCCCCATCAGTTTCTTGCGCAGCCGGTAGACGACCACTTCGACCGCTTCGTACTGCACCTCGGCTTCGCCCGGAAACACCAGCTCGAACAGCTTTTCCTTGGACACCGCATGGCCGGGCTTGACGATGAGCGCCTGCAGCAGCGCCAGCTCGCGCGGCGTGAGTTCCAGCACCAGGCCCTGGTGGTAGATGGCGCCACTCTCTTTTTCATAGCGAAGAGTGCCCGCCAAATAAGCGGTAGAGCCAGATTTGGTGCTGGATTCCGGGCGGCGGCGGACCAGCGCGCGCAAACGCGCCTCCAGTTCGTCCAGGTCGAAGGGCTTGGGCAGGTAGTCGTCGGCCCCTGTGTTCAGGCCGATGATGCGGTCGCCCACCGTGCCGCGCGCCGTCAGGATCAGCACTGGCGTGGCCAGCCCCTGGCGGCGTGCCTGCGCCAGCACCTGCAGGCCGTCGAGGCCCGGCAGGCTCAGGTCAAGCACCACCACGTCGGGCTGGACGGCCGTCCATTGCGCCAGGGCCAGCCGGCCGTCGGTGCAGGCGAACACCTCGATGCCGCGCCGGCCGAGCGTGCGCTGCAAGGCGGTCTGCATCGAGGCATCGTCTTCAATCAGCAGCAATTTCAGAGTCGAAGTCATGGCCCGGACATTAGCACTTTCCCCTAGGTTTCAGGACAGCCGTTTGACAGCCACGGCATGCATCATCAAGGGGTTCATTCCACTACAAGGAGACATCCATGCGTCGCGACACCTTTTTGAAATCCATGGCCGCCCTGGCCGCTGCAGGCAGCTTTCCACTGTCGGCTTTTGCCGCCGCCAATGTCAAGATGATGGTGCCGGCCAACCCCGGCGGCGGCTGGGACACCACCGGCCGGGCGCTGGGCAAGGCGCTGGTCGATTCGGGTGCGGCCGCCACCGTCAGCTATGACAACAAGGGCGGCGCGGCCGGCGCGCTCGGCCTGGCGCAGTTCGTCAACGGCAGCAAGGGCGACCCGAACGCCCTCATGGTGATGGGCGCGGTCATGCTTGGCGGCCTGATCACCGGCAAGCCGCCGGTCAGCCTGAGCCAGGCCACGCCGATTGCGCGCCTGTCGAGCGAATACAACGTGTTCGTCGTGCCGGCCGCCTCGCCCTTCAAGTCGATCAAGGAAGTGGTCGAGCAGCTCAAGAAAGACCCGGGCAGCGTGAAGTGGGGCGGCGGCTCACGCGGCGCCACCGAGCACATCGCGGCGGCCATGATTGCCCGTGAAGTCGGCGCCGACCCGGCCAAGATCAACTACGTCGCCTTCCGGGGCGGCGGCGAAGCCACGGCCGCCATCCTGGGCGGCAATGTCACCATCGGCGGCAGCGGCTACAGCGAATTCGCCGAGTACATCAACACCGGCAAGATGCGCGCGCTGGCCGTCACATCCGAGACGCGCCTGCCGGGCGTGAACATTCCGACGCTCAAGGAGCAGGGCATCAACGTGGTGATCGGCAACTGGCGCGGCGTGTACGGCGCGCCCGGCATCACGCCGGCCCAGCGCCAGGCGCTGACCGAAATGATCCTGAAGGCCGTCAAGTCCAAGAGCTGGCTCGAAGCGTCCGAGAAAAACAACTGGACGGCTGCGGTGCTGACCGGCCCGGCGTTCGAGAAGTTTGTCGATGACGACTTCGCCGCCCTGCGCGCCACCATGGTCAAGTCCGGCATGGTCTGAGCCTGACGGCCGGTTTGTCCGGCTGTTTTTCAGCGAAAGACGGGACACGGCCTTGCCGGGCTGGCGTCCCGCATTCCATTTCACGGCATCCTCCATGCCCGGCACCATGAAGCCTTGATGCGGCCGCCGCAGGCCAGAGGCCTGCGCAACGCCCTTATTCAATTCGTCTTTTCGTGCCGGAGAAGATGCCCAAGAAGGTAACAAGCGATGACACTTCAAAAAAAATCCTATCCGCTCCAGACGCTGGTCGGCATCGGCGTGCTGCTGATCGGACTTGGCCTGGCCGCAGGCGCGCTCACCATTCCGTCGGCGGCCGGCTACGGCGGCGTCGGCCCCAATTTCCTGCCGTGGCTGATTTCCCTGTCGCTGCTGGTGTGCAGTGGCTTCATCATCTGGGAATCGCGCTCGGGCGGCTTTCGGGCGATGGACGAGCCGGTCGGCGGACCCGCGCCGTACTGGCTGGGCTTTGCCTGGATGTCGGCCGGGCTGCTGACCAATGCGGCGCTCATCACGACGATTGGCTTCATCTTCAGCTGCACGCTGTGCTTCGTGCTGGCAGTCCAGGGGCTCAAAGGCGCCGAGGGCGCTACCCGCCGCGGGCCGGCGGTCTGGCTCAAGGACGCGCTGATCGGCATGGCGATTGCCGCCCCGGTGTTCTGGATGTTCACCCAATTCCTGGCGATCAACCTGCCAGGCCTTACCTCGACGGGATGGCTCTAAATGGATATCTTCAACCAGCTGCTGCAGGGCTTTGCCACGGCGGCCACGCCCATCAACCTGATCTGGTGCTTTGTCGGCTGCGCCCTGGGCACGGCCATTGGCGTGCTGCCCGGCATCGGCCCGGCGGTGGCGGTCGCCATGCTGCTGCCCATCACCGTCAAGGTCGAGGCCACGGCGTCGATGATCTTTTTCGCCGGCATCTACTACGGCGCCATGTACGGCGGCTCGACCACCTCAATTTTGCTGAACACTCCGGGTGAAACCGCCAGCATGGTCACGGCCATGGAAGGCAACAAGATGGCCAAGAGCGGCCGTGCCGGCGCCGCGCTGGCCACCGCCGCCATCGGCTCGTTCGTGGCGGGAACGATTGCGACGGTGCTGGTGACGCTGTTCGCGCCCATCGTCGCCGACCTGGCGGTCAAGCTCGGCCCGCCCGAATACTTCATGCTGATGCTGCTGGCCTTCACCACCGTGAGCGCGGTGCTGGGCAAAAGCACGGTGCGCGGCATGACGGCGCTTTTCATCGGCCTGGCCGCCGGCCTGGTGGGGCTGGACCAGATTTCGGCGCAGGCGCGCTACACCGGCGGCGTTCCCGAACTGCTCGACGGCATCGAGATTGTGCTGGTCGCCGTCGGCCTGTTCGCCGTCGCCGAAGCGATGTACGCGGTGCTCTACGAAGGCCGCATCGTCGATACCCAGAACAAGCTGAGCCGGGTCCACATGACCCGGCGCGACTGGCGCCGTTCCTGGCCAGCGTGGCTGCGCGCCACGGCGATTGGCGCGCCGTTCGGCTGCATCCCCGCCGGCGGCACCGAAATCCCGACGTTTCTCAGCTATGCGGTGGAGAAAAAGTTGGCCAAGGGCGAAGACAAGGCCGAGTTCGGCACCCAGGGCGCCATCGAGGGCGTGGCCGGTCCGGAAGCGGCCAACAATGCCACCGTCACCATGGCCATGATTCCGCTGCTGACGCTGGGCATCCCGACGTCGAACACCACCGCCATCTTGCTCGGCGCCTTCCAGAACTACGGCATCCAGCCCGGCCCGCAGCTGTTCACCACCTCGTCGTCGCTGGTCTGGGCCTTGATCGCCTCGCTCTACATCGGCAACGTGATGCTGCTGGTGCTCAACCTGCCGATGGTCGGCCTGTGGGTCAAGCTGCTGAAGATTCCCAAGCCTTACCTCTACGCCGGCATCCTGATTTTTGCCACCGTCGGCGTGTACGGCATGCGGCAAAGCGCGTTCGATTTGTTCCTGCTCTACGGCATCGGCGTGCTGGGCGTGGTCATGCGGCGCTTTGACTTTCCGACCGCGCCGGTCGTCGTCGGCATGATCCTCGGCCCCCTGGCAGAGGCGCAGTTGCGCAACGCGATGTCGATTGGCGAGGGCAGTGCGATGGTGTTCATCGAGCGCCCGGTGTCATTGATCCTGATCGTCGTGGTGGTGGCCGTGCTGGTGCTGCCGCGCCTGTTCAAACGCTGGGCTGGAAGAAAAGCCGTGTCCTGAACCTTTTAATTCTTGCAAAGAAAGAACTTGAATATGCTGAAGATTGAGCGTCGCACAATAGTTGGTGGTCTTGGAATGGCCCTGCTGGGCGGTAGCGTCACACCGCTGTGGGCCCAAGCGGCGAAATCCGTTGCCCTTGCTGCGGACAAGACCAAGCCTGCCAGGCTGGCGCCCAGCCTGCGCATCGTGATTCCGGCCAATGCCGGCGGGGGCTGGGACCAGACCGGACGCGCCCTGGGCGCAGCCCTGGTGGGCGCAGGTGTCACCGACGCAGTCGAGTATGAAAACAAGGGCGGCAAGGGCGGCACCCTGGGGCTGGCGCATTACGCTGAAAAATACGGCAGCGATGCCAACACCCTGCTGATGGGCGGCATGGTCATGGTGGGCGCCATTGCGCTGCAAAAACCGGCCATCGACATGGGCCGCATCAGGCCGATTGCCCGGCTGACCAGCGACTACCTGGTGGTGGTGGTGTCGGCCAATTCCCCGGTCCGCACCGTGTCCGACCTGGCCGAGCGCATTCGCACCCAGCAAAAAGAAACGCCGATTGCTGGTGGTTCGGCCGGTGGCGTGGACCATGTGTTCTCGGGCGTTTTCACGCGCGGTGCCAAGGGCAAGCCCGAAGACCTGCTTTACCTGCCGTTCGCGGGCGGTACCGAAGTCGTTCAGGCCGTGCTGGACGGCCGGGCGGTAGCGGGCATTTCAGGCTACAGCGAATTCAGGGAAGCACTGCTCAGCGGCAAGCTGCGCGCCATCGGCGTGTCCTCCAAGCGCTCGACCTTTGGCATTCCGGCCATCCGGGAGCGGGGCGTAGATGTAGACATGGCCAACTGGCGCGGTGTCTTCACCGGCGAGGGCGTGCCGGCAGCGCGCCAAGCTGCCATGGTACAGGCGGTCAAGGCGGCCACGGCGCATGAATCCTGGCAACAAACGCTCCAGCAAAATCGCTGGGAATCCTCCTGGCTGTCGGGGCCGGCCTTCAGCAGTTTCATCGACTTCGACCTGGCCACTTCGCGGGTCATGATGCATCTGCTGAAGTTAAAGGCCTGATTCTGCTGCTGAATCCATGGCTGCCTGTGCAGGCCGCACCTGCCTCAGAAGCCATTTTTGGGAAAGCTCTCGCCGGCCCGCTTTCCCGCACCATGCTTTTCCTGTGGCAGTGGGAATTATTGCGGGGCGCCCAGAGCCCGGGCACGGGCACATGTTTGCGCCAGATTGGCGGCATCGGGTGCTGCCCCGGTGTCCCAGCCGCCCATGTGCCGGATGCCGATGTCGCTCAGGGCTGCGAGCCACCGGGGGCTGTCGTTCAGGCAGTCGATGTAGCTGAAGGTTTTGCCGCCCGCCTCCAGGAAGGCGTGGCGCGCCTCCATCGAGATTTCTTCCAGCGTTTCCAGGCAGTCGCCGGTGAAGCCCGGGCAGACCAGATCAACGCTTTTCAGGCCCGACTGCGCCAGCTTGACCAGTGTCGGCTCGGTGTAGGGCTCCAGCCATTTGGCCTTGCCAAAGCGCGACTGGAAGGTCAGCTGCCAGCGGTCCTTCGACAGGCCAAGATTTTCGGCCAGCAGGCGCGCGGTCTTGTGGCATTCGCAATGGTAGGGGTCGCCCAGCATCAGGGTGCGCTCGGGCACGCCGTGAAAGCTCATGACCAGCTTGTCGGCCTGGCCGTTGAGTTTCCAATGCTGGCGAATCTTGTCGGCCAGCGCGTCGATGTAGCCGGGATCGTCGTGGTAATTGTTGATGAATCGGAATTCGGGAATGCGCCGCACCTTGGCCGCCCAGGTGTAGACCGCGTCGAACACGCTGGCCGTGGTGGTGCCGCTGTACTGCGGGTAGGCCGGCAGGATCAGGATGCGCGTCACGCCATCCGCCTTGAGCTGGTCGAGCTGCGAGGCAATCGACGGGTTGCCGTAGCGCATGGCATAGCGCACTTCGACGTGGTGGCCGCGCTGGCCCAGGTAGCCGCGCAGCATCAGCGCCTGTTTTTCGGTCCAGACCTTGAGCGGCGAGCCTTCGGGCAGCCAGACGCTGGCGTACTTGGCGGCCGATTTTTTGGGCCGGGTGCGCAAGATGATGCCGTGCAAAATCAGCCACCAGAGCGCCTTGGGAATCTCGACGACCCGCGCATCGCTCAGGAATTCGCCAAGGTAGCGGCGCAGCGCCGGCGCGGTGGGCGCGTCGGGTGTGCCCAGGTTGCACAACAAAATGGCGGTAGTGGCCAGCGCCTTGGGCGGCGCGCCGTGGGTATACGAGGGTTCGGGGGCAAAAGACATGCGGTATTCTCGCCTACGCCATGCTTGAACTTGCCCCCATCAAAGCCATCACCCTAGACCTGGACGACACGCTCTGGCCGATCTGGCCGACCATAGAAAAAGCCGAGCAGGCGCTGCATGACTGGCTCGCCCGGCATGCCCCGCAGACGGCGGCCCTGCTGGCCCAGCCGGAGGCGCGCCACGAGATTCGCGAGCATGTCAACGCGCTGTATCCTGAACTCAAACACAACCTGAGTGCCTTGCGCACCCGGTCGATCCGGCTGGCGCTGAGCCGCAGCGGCGACGACCCGGGCCTGGCCGAAGCGGCGTTCGAGGTGTTTTTTGCCGCGCGCCACCAGGTCACGCTGTTTGACGACGTGGCGCAGGCGCTGCAGTTCCTGTCGCGCCGCTTTCCGCTGGTGGCGCTGTCCAATGGCAATGCCGACGTTCACCGCATCGGCATTGGTTCGTATTTCACAGCCAGCGTCAGTGCCCAGCAGTTTGGCGTCGGCAAGCCCGATCCGCGCATTTTCCATGCGGCGGCAAGCGCCGCCGGCGTGCAGGCGCACGAGGTGCTGCATGTGGGCGACGACGCCGCGCTCGATGTGCTGGCGGCGCTCGACTGCGGCATGCAGACGGTCTGGGTGAACCGCACAGACCATCCCTGGACGCATCCCGCAACGCCGCACGAAACCGTGACGACGCTGCTTGAGCTGTGCGATCTCTTTCCCTCTGAGTCCAACTGAAAGCCGACATGACCTTGAGAATCTACGGCACCGCCGCTTCCCGTGCCGCCCGTCCCCTGTGGGTCGCGCAGGAACTGGGCCTGGCCTACGAGCACATCGCCTTGCCCTACGTGGGCGGCGCCACGCGCACGCCCGAGTTCCTGAAGGTCAACCCGAACGGGCGCATCCCGGTGGTGGACGACGACGGCGTGCTGGTCTGGGAATCGATGGCCTGCACGGTCTACCTGGCCGAGCGCTTCCTGGACGGCAACGGCCTGTCGCTGGCCGCGCGCAGCAATGCCGAGCGTGCCGAGATCCTGCGCTGGACCTTCTGGGTCGTGACCGAGTGCGAAAAGGACGCGCTGATTTTCCTGATGCACGCCATGCTCATGCCACCCGAGCGCCGCAAGCCGCAACTGGTCGAGGAATCGCTCAGGCACCTGGCCGGCCCCTTGCGCATCCTGGACCAGCATTTGCAGGGCCGCCCCTGGCTGGCCGGCGACCGCTTCACCGTGGCCGACATCTGCGTGGCGTCGGTCATCGCCTGGGTCGAAGGCGCGAGCGAGCTGATGGCGCAATGCCCGCAGGTGCGCGACTGGCTGCAGGGCTGCCTGGCGCGGCCGGCCTTCCAGCAGGTTCGTTTCATGGCCGAAAATGCCTGATGCGCTTATCCTGTAAGCACCTATAGCTATCAATTAATGAGTATCTAGCCGCGCTGCCAGTGGTTCAGCGCAAGCTGCGGGCGGCCTCAAACCCGGAGCGCACCGCGCCTTCCAGCGTCGCCGGATACGGACCGGCCAGGTAGTCGCCGCAGGCCAGCAGGCCGTCGGTAATGTGAACCGCCGGGCGCTGCAGGCCTGGCGTGCAGGCGAAGGTGGCGCGTTTTTCGACAATCGTTCGCACGGGCCGCAAGTCCGTCAGCCCTAGCTGCCGCGCGGCCTGCGCCAGCACCTGCGCGGTCAGCGTGGCGCTGTCGCCGGTGCTGGCGCTGATGACAAAGGCCAGCAGTCCGGCCGGGCCGCCGAGCTGCGCCCGGTCAAAGACGAACTGGGCAGGTTCGGCCGCGCTTGAACGCAGGGCGAGCATCGGCTGTCGCAAACCGGCTTCAGGCGCGTGCGCATAAACGGTCGTTAGCGCTTCATGCGGCAAGCCGCGCGCCTGCGCCATCCACGCCTCGGCGGCGACGCCGCTGCCTTGCACCAGCCGTGCCGCTTCATTTGGGGGGCAGGCGAGCACGACGCGGTCAAAGGCTTCGCTGTCCACCGTCCAGCCCGGACCGGCCGGCGACACCGCCTGGACCCGCACGCCCAGGCGTTGCGCCCCGCCGTGTGCATCCAGCCAGGCCAGCGCCGCATCGGGCAGCAGGGCGCTCAGGTCGGCGCGCGGCAGCAGCAGGTTCGAGCCGCCGCTTTGCGCAAACAGCGCATCGCGCATCACCCGCAGGAACACCTGCCCGCTGGCGCGCCCGGGCGGCGTGTTCAATGCCGACACGCACAGCGGCTCGATCAACGCCGCCATCGGGCCGGGCGCCAGGCCGCTGCACAAATCGCTGACCGACTGGCCAGGGGAACAGGAGAAGCCGCCCAGCCGCCAGCCAAGTGCCACTCTGAGCAGCGACAGCTTGTCGGCTAAAGACCAGCCGCGTGCGTTCAGGATGCCGGCCACGGCGTCCAGCGGCGCCGGCCAGTCGGGCAACTGCAGGCCGCTGCCGTCGGGGAAGCGCATCGTCAGCGGCAGGCGCAGGAAGGACGCAGCCTCATCGACGCCGACCTCCTTCATCAGCCGCAGCGTCTCGGCATAGGCGCCGATCAGGATGTGCTGGCCGTTGTCCAGGGCGACAGGCAGACCGTTCAGCGTCGCCATGACGCGCCGGGCGCGACCGCCGGCTGTGCGCGAAGCCTCGAAAATCGTCACCTGGTGGCCAAGCCGCGCGGCCTCGACGGCGGCGGCGCAACCGGCCCAGCCTGCGCCCACAATGGCGACTTTCATGTGGCCAATTTAGTAACAGCGGGCGCTTTCCCTCTCCACCAGCATGGGCCGCGGAGCCGGCTTTGCCGGGCCGCAGGCGCAGCGGCCCCCTCGGGGGGCAGCGCAGTACGCGCAGCGACAAGCGTGGGGGCCATGTTCATACCACCTTGCCGAAGGCCTGCGTCTTCCACGCCAGCCAGAACTTGCGCAGCGGCGTCAGGCTGACGCGCTGGTGCAGCACCTGGTAGTTGTCGGCGGCAATCTCGCGCAGCAGCGTTCGGTAGATGCTGGCCATCATCAGGCCGGGCTTCTGGGCGCGGCGGTCGGCGTCCGGCAGCAACGCCAGCGCTTCGTCGTACAAAGCCAGCGCGCGTTCGGTCTGGAACTTCATCAGCGCGGTGAAACGGTCTGAATATTCGCGCTTCAAGATTTCGTGCGCCTTCACCTCGAACTGCTGCAACTCGTTGACCGGCAGGTAGATGCGCCCGCGCATCGCGTCTTCGCCGACGTCGCGGATGATGTTGGTGAGCTGGAACGCCAGGCCCAGCTTGTGCGCATAGGCGGTGGTAGCGGGGTCGGTCTGGCCAAAGATGCGCGCCGCCACTTCGCCGACGATGCCGGCGACCAGGTGGCAGTAGCGCTGCAGCGCCACAAAATCGAGATAGCGGTTTTGCGACAGGTCCATCATGCAGCCGTCAATGACCGCCTGCAGATGCCGCGCCTCGATGCCGTAGGCGTCGGTCATCGGCATCAAGGCCTGCATCACCGGATGCGTCGGGTTGCCGGCAAACGACTTGGCCACCTCGCCCTGCCACCAGCCCAGCTTGGTATGCGCGACGCCGGGGTCGGTGACTTCATCGACCACATCGTCGATTTCGCGGCAGAAAGCATAAAACGCCGTGATGGCGGCGCGCTTTTCCGTGGGCAGGAACAGGAAGGCGTAGTAAAAACTGCTGCCGGAAGCGGCAGCTTTCTCTTGGACATAGTTCTCGGGCGTCATGCCGGCGATTGTCGCAGGCGGAAATGTCCGATTTGCGCCAGTCGGGGATGCAAGGTTAAAAAGCGTGGGGGCTTCCCGTCCCCACCAGCCAGGGCCGCGGAACCGGCTTTGCCGGGCCGCAGGCGCAGCGCCCCCTCGGGGGGCAGCGCAGCACACGAAGTGGCAAGCGTGGGGGCCACATTCACATCCAGAGCGCGCGCCAGCCCATCACCGCGACATCCCAGGCGTTGAGCTTGGGCCGCTGCCGCAAGGTGTCAAAGCCCAGCGCCTCGATCTTGTCCAGAATCCGCAGGCCGCCTTGCACCACCAGCCGCAACTCCCAGCCGCCGCGCCCGGGCACCTTTTTCACCAGTTTCGAGCCTTTTAGCATCATTGCGCTTGCCTGGCGGGCGTGAGCAGCTATTAAATTTATAGTGTTCGGGTTGCTGTCCAGCCTGAGCAGCTGCGCTTCATTGACGCCATGGCCAGCCCAGGAATCAGCCGGCAGGTAGATTCGCCCACGTGGAATATCCACGCCCAGGTCCTGCCAGAAATTGATCAGCTGCAGCGCGGTGCAGATGCAGTCGCTCTCGCTCAGCGCCGCCGCATCCTTCACGCCGTAGAGGTGCAGCAGCAGCCGGCCGACCGGATTGGCCGAACGGCGGCAGTAATCAAACAGTTCGGCCTGGCTGGCATAACGCTGCTTGACGACATCCTGCTCGAAGGCGCTGAGCAGATCAGCCAGCAGGTTCACCGGCAGGTCGAATTGCCGGATCATCGGCCCCAACTGCCCGAACACGCCGGCCCAGCGCGTTGATGGCGCCCGGCCGGCGGCGGTCGCCATCAGGTCGGCGCGGTAGGCGGCCAGGTCGTCCAGCCGGGTTTGCGGCGCGGCAATGCCTTCGTCGGCGATGTCGTCGGCGGTGCGGGCGAACCAGTAGATGGCGGCAATCGCCGGGCGCAGATGCGGCGGGCACAGCACCGTGGCCACCGGAAAATTCTCATAGTGGCTGACGCCTTGCAGGCTGGCGGCGTGTGGGGTGGACGAGCTAGGGCCTGGATTCATGCGCCGGATTGTCGCTTGACAAGCTTTTGCATTTCTCATAGATTACTAACCGCTCAGTCAGTAACCGCTGGCTGAGCCGCTCCAAGCCGTGACCGCCCGGAACCTTTTCCCATCAGCCCACCCGCCCATCATGAACAAAACCGTTGTCTCCCTGGCAGGCGCCGCCCTGCTGCTGGCCGCCTGCTCCCGGCCCGCGCCGCCCGAGGAACCGGTTCGCGCCGTGAAGGTCATCACCGTCGGCACCAGCGCCTATTCCCCGAGCCATGAATATGCCGGCGAAGTCCGGGCGCAGGTCGAGTCCCGGCTGGGTTTTCGGGTTGGCGGCAAGCTGGTCAAGCGGCAGGCCGAGGTCGGCCAGCAGGTCAGGGCCGGGCAGGTGCTGGCGCAACTCGACCCGCAGGATTACCGGCTGGCCGCCGAGGCTGGCCGCGCGCAGGTGGCCGCCGCCGCCACCAACCGCAACCTGGCCGCCGCCGATTTCAAGCGCTACCAGGCGCTGAAAGACCAGAACTTCATCAGCGGCGCCGAACTGGAGCGCCGTGAAGCGACCCTGAAGGCCGCGCAGGCGCAGCTGGAGCAGGCCCAGTCGCAATCGGCGGTGCAGGGCAACCAGACCGGCTATGCGGTGCTGACAGCCGACGTGTCCGGCATCGTGACGGCGGTCGAGGCCGAGCCGGGTCAGGTCGTCGCCGCTGGCGCGACCGTGGTGCGGATTGCCGCCGATGGCGTGCGCGACATGGTGTTCTCGGTGCCAGAGGACAAGGTGGCCGGCATCAAGGTGGGTGCGCCAGTGCGCATTCGCGTCTGGGCGCAGGGCACCGAACTGCTAGGTGCGGTGCGCGAGGTGGCCGCCAGCAGCGACCCGGTGACGCGCACGTATCCGGTCAAGGTGGCAATCGAGGGCAAGGCGCCGCCGCTGGGCGCGACGGTCTACGCCATCCTGGCGTCCGGCGCCGCTGCCGGCACGCCGGTCATCAAGCTGCCGACCAGCGCCCTGCGCCAGGAAGCTCAGGCCACCACGGTGTGGGTGCTGGACAAGGCAAGCATGACGGTCAGGCCGCAGGTGATCCAGGTGGCGACCGCCGACGGCAACGAGGTGGTGGTGGGCGCCGGCCTGGCGCCGGGCATGCAGGTGGTCAGCGCCGGCGTGCATGTGCTGTCGCCCGGCCAGAAAGTCAGTATTTATGAGCCAAACAGGCCTTCTTCGCAAGCTGGACGGGCGCAAGCAGCTCCTGATTCAATAGCAAAGCCGGCCTTGGCCGCGCCGGCGGCTTCCGCTTCCGGCACGAAGTGAGGCTGGCATGACGCAACCCATCCACAACGAACCTGCCGCTGACGCGCGCGCTGCGCCTTCGGAGCGTTTCAACCTGTCGCGCTGGGCGCTGGAGCATCCGGCGCTGACACGTTATTTGCTGCTGGTGCTGATGGTGCTGGGCTTTTCAGCCTACTTTCAGCTCGGGCAGGACGAAGACCCGCCGTTCACCTTCCGCGCCATGGTGGTGCGCACCTACTGGCCGGGCGCCACCGCGCAGCAGGTGGCCGAGCAGGTCACCGACAAGCTGGAGCGCACGCTGCAGGAGGTGCCTTATGCCGACCGCATCCGCAGCTATTCCAAACCGGGCGAGTCGCAGATCATTTTCCAGATCAAGGATTCGTCCAAAGCCAGCGAGGTGCCCAATGTCTGGTATTCGGTGCGCAAGAAAATCGGCGACATGCGCGGCACGCTGCCCGCCGGCGTGCAGGGGCCGTTTTTCAACGACGACTTTGGCGACGTCTATGGCGTGATCTATGCGCTGGAATCCGACGGCTTCAACTACGCCGAACTCAAGACCTTTGCCGACGACGTGCGCCAGCAACTGCTGCGCGTGCCCGATGTCAGCAAGGTGGAATTGTTTGGCGTGCAGGACGAAAAAGTCTTTGTGGAAGTCTCGCAAAAACGCCTGGCCACGCTGGGGCTGGACCTGAACCAGGTGCTGACGCAGCTGGGCCAGCAAAATGCGGTTGAATCGGCCGGCGCGGTGCAGACGCCGCTCGACGTGGTGCAGGTGCGTGTTGCCGGCCAGTTCGAGGCCATAGAGCAGTTGCGCGCCATGCCGATCCGGGGCAGCTCGGGCCGGCAGTTCCAGCTCGGCGACATTGCCGAGATCCGGCGCGGCTATGTCGATCCGCCGACCGTCAAGGTGCATCACCAGGGCCGGGAAGTGATTGCGCTGGGCGTGGCCATGACCAAGGGCGGCGACATCATCCGGCTGGGCAAGTCGCTGGAAGCACTCTCGGCCAACGTGGAGCGCAGCCTGCCGGCCGGCGTCAAGCTGGTTCACATGCAGGACCAGCCGAAGGCGGTGGCGGGTTCGGTCAACGAATTTGTCGGCGTGCTGATCGAGGCCGTGTTGATCGTGCTGGCAGTGAGCTTCATCAGCCTGGGGCTGCACAAGCGGCCGCACGCGGGGCCGGGGCAGCTGCCGATCTGGAAGCGTTATTACATCGACATGCGGCCGGGGCTGGTCGTGGGCATCACCATTCCGCTGGTGCTGAGCCTGACCTTCCTGGCGATGTGGTACCTGGGCATCGGCCTGCACAAGATATCGCTCGGCTCGCTCATCATCGCACTGGGGCTGCTGGTTGACGACGCCATCATTGCCGTCGAGATGATGGTGCGCAAGATGGAGGAGGGCTACGACAAGGTGCGCGCCGCCACCTTCGCCTACGAAATCACCGCCATGCCGATGCTGACCGGCACCCTGATCACCGCCGCCGGCTTCCTGCCCATTGGCCTGGCCAGGTCGGTGACCGGCGAATACACCTATGCGATTTTCGCCGTCACGGTGGTGGCGCTGGTGCTGAGCTGGATCGTGTCGGTGTACTTCGTGCCGTATCTGGGCACATTGCTGCTCAAGGTGCCGCCGCACGTGAAGGAAGTGCAGGCTGGTCATGACAGCCCGCACGAAATGTTCAACACCCCGTTCTACAACACCTTTCGCCGCACCGTGAACTGGTGCGTGGAACACCGCTGGCTGACGATTGGCGCGACGGTGCTGATCTTTGCGCTGGGCATTGTCGGCATGGGCCGGGTGCAGCAGCAATTTTTTCCGGACTCCAGCCGGCCTGAAATCATCGTGGACATCTGGTTCCCCGAAGGCACCTCGTTCGCGGCCAATGAAGCCACTGCCAGGCGCGTCGAGCAGCGCCTGATGCAGGAGGCGGGCGTGGCGTCGGTCAGCACCTGGCTGGGATCGGGCGTGCCGCGTTTCTACCTGCCGCTGGACCAGGTCTTTCCGCAGACCAACGTGTCGCAGATGATCGTGCTGCCCAGCGACCTGAAAGAGCGCGAATCGCTGCGCGTCAAGCTGCCCGCGCTGCTGGCGACCGAATTCCCGGAAGTGCGCGGCCGCGTCAAGCTCCTGCCCAACGGGCCGCCGGTGCCGTATCCGGTGCAGTTCCGCGTCGTCGGCAGCGACCCGCTGGTGCTGCGCGAGCGCGCCGACGAGGTCAAGGCGCTGATGCGGGGCAACGCCAGCATGCGCGGCGTCAACGACAACTGGAACGAATCGGTCAAGGTGGTGCGGCTGGAAGTGGACCAGTCCAAGGCGCGGGCGCTGGGCGTGACCAGCCAGTCGATCGCACAGGCGGCGCGCACCCTGCTCAGCGGCCAGGCGGTGGGGCAGTTCCGCGAGGGCGACAAACTGATCGACATCGTGCTGCGTCAGCCACTGGACGAGCGCAGCGCCATCAGCGACATCGGCAATGCCTACATGCCCACCGCGTCGGGCCAGTCGATTCCGCTGACGCAGATTGCCAAGCCGGTGTTTGCCTGGGAGCCGGGCGTGATGTGGCGCGAAAACCGTGACTACGCCATCACGGTGCAGGGCGACATCGCCGAAGGCCTGCAAGGCGCGACCATCACGGCGCAACTGCTGCCCGCGCTCAAGGCGCTGGAAACGAAGTGGCACGCCAGCGGCATGGCCGGCTACCGCATTGCCGTGGCCGGCGCGGTCGAGGAAAGCTCCAAGGGCTCGGCGTCGATTGCCGCCGGCATTCCGATCATGCTGTTCCTGACCTTTACGCTGTTGATGCTGCAGTTGCACAGCTTCAGCCGCGCCATGCTGGTGTTCCTGACCGGGCCGCTGGGCATTGCCGGCGTGGCCGGGGCTTTGCTGCTGCTGGGCAGGCCGTTCGGTTTCGTGGCCTTGCTCGGCGTGATTGCGCTGATGGGCATGATCCAGCGCAATTCCGTCATCCTGATTGACCAGATCGAGCAGGACCGGGCGCAAGGCATTCCCGCCTGGGACGCGATTGTCGAGTCAGCCGTGCGCCGCCTGCGGCCCATCGTGCTGACGGCGGCGGCAGCCGTGCTGGCCATGATTCCGCTGTCGCGCAGCGTGTTCTGGGGGCCGATGGCAGTAGCCATCATGGGCGGGCTGATTGTCGCCACGGTACTGACGCTGCTGGCCTTGCCGGCCATGTATGCGGCCTGGTTTCGTGTCCGGCGGGACGAGGGCGGCAAGCCCGCTGCGGCTTGAATCCGTCCCGCCGGAAAACGTGTTCCCGATACAGGCTAAAATAGAAAGTTGACCGATTTCAGGCGGGAATTTGGAAAGTATCCGGATTCCCGTTGTTTTTTTCAGGAGCGCGGGTGGCGAAATTGGTAGACGCACCAGGTTTAGGTCCTGACGGTAGCAATACTGTGCGGGTTCGAGTCCCGCCCCGCGCACCATCCCTGAACAGGTGAAAGCCCTGTTTTGAATAAATTTTGATTTTTAGGAAACCATCATGGCCGTGACTGTCGAAAATCTTGAAAAGCTCGAGCGCAAAATGACGCTCACGCTTCCCCTCAATACCATCCAGTCGGAAGTCAACACCCGCCTGAAGAAGCTCGCCCGCACCGTCAAGATGGACGGTTTTCGTCCCGGCAAGGTGCCGATGAGCGTGGTCAGCCAGCGTTATGCCTATTCGGTGCATTACGAAGTCATGAACGACAAGGTCGGCGAGGCTTTTGCCGTTGCCGCCAACGAAGCCAAGCTGCGCGTGGCCGGCCAGCCCCGCATCAGCGAAAAGGAAGACGCCCCTGAAGGCGAACTGGCTTTTGACGCGATTTTCGAGGTCTACCCGGAAGTCAAGATTGCCGATCTGGCCAATGCCGAAGTCGAAAAGGTCAGCGCCGAAGTCAGCGACGCCGCCATCGACAAGACGCTCGACATCCTGCGCAAGCAGCGCCGCACTTTTGCCCAGCGCGCAGCCGATGCGCCCGCGCAGGACGGCGACCGCGTGACCATCGACTTCGAAGGCAAGATGGACGGCGAGACCTTCGCCGGCGGCAAGGCCGAGGACTTCCAGTTCATCGTCGGCGACGGCCAGATGCTCAAGGAATTTGAAGATGCGGTGCGCGGCATGAAGACCGGCGACAGCAAGACCTTTCCCCTGAACTTCCCTGCCGATTACCACGGCAAGGACGTGGCCGGCAAGCAGGCCGATTTCCTGGTGACGGTCAAGAAAATCGAAGCAGCGAACCTGCCAGAGGTCAACGAGGCGCTGGCCAAGTCGCTCGGCATTGCCGACGCCACGGTCGAAGGCCTGCGTTCGGACATCAAGAAGAACCTTGAGCGCGAAGTCAAGTTCCGCCTGCTGGCCCGCAACAAGAATGCGGTGATGGATGCGCTGGTGGCCAATGCCGAACTGGACCTGCCCAACGCCAGCGTTCAGGCTGAACTCGAGCGCCTGGTGGAAGGCGCACGCGCCGACCTGAAAAAGCGCGGCATCAAGGACGCTGACAAGGCGCCGATCCCCGACGACATTTTCCGTCCGCAGGCCGAAAAGCGCGTCCGCCTGGGCCTGGTGGTGGCCGAACTGGTGCGCGCCAACGAACTGCAGGCCAAGCCCGAGCAGCTCAAGGCGCACATCGAAGAACTCGCCGCCAGCTATGAAAAGCCGCAGGAAGTCGTTCGCTGGTACCTGAGCGACAACAGCCGCATGGCCGAAGTCGAGGCCGTGGTGATTGAAAACAATGTCACCGACTTTGTCCTCGGCAAAGCGAAGGTCAACGAGACGGCCATTTCCTTCGACGAACTGATGGGCCAGAACTGAGCCGCTGACTTCTCCTGACGCTGGGGCTTGTGCTTTGCGGTACAGGCCCCAACTCATTTTCGGTACAGTACCTACATCTCTGGAGAAAAACCAATGGTCAGAAACATTAATTACGGCGGCTACAGCAGCCCCCAATCCGACAGCCAGGAAATTCAGGGCCTGGGCATGGTTCCCATGGTCATTGAACAATCCGGCCGTGGCGAACGTTCTTACGACATTTATTCGCGCCTGCTCAAGGAGCGCGTGATCTTCCTGGTCGGCCCGGTCAACGACCAGACCGCCAACCTGGTGGTTGCACAGTTGCTGTTCCTGGAAAGCGAAAATCCTGACAAGGACATTTCGTTTTACATCAACTCGCCCGGCGGTTCGGTGACGGCCGGCATGGCGATTTACGACACGATGCAGTTCATCAAGCCCGACGTTTCCACCCTGTGCGTCGGAATGGCGGCCAGCATGGGCGCATTTTTGCTGTCAGCCGGCACCAAAGGCAAGCGCTTTTCGCTGCCCAATTCGCGCGTCATGATTCACCAGCCGTCGGGTGGTGCGCAGGGACAGGCATCGGACATCGAAATTCATGCCAGAGACATCCTGAAGACACGCGATCAGTTAAACCGCATCCTGGCGCACAACACCGGCCAGACGGTTGAAAAAATCGAGCGCGACACCGAGCGCGACTATTTCATGTTTGCCGACGAAGCCCAAGCCTATGGCGTGGTCGATCAGGTAATCTCCAAACGACCCTGATCTGCCTTGTAGAGCGTAAGACAGCTTTGCAATAACGGCGTTTTTCTGTTACAGAAACGCCGTTTTTTTATTGGTTATCATTGGCGAAGCGCATAGTTTCACCATGTCACGTTAAAGGTGTCCCCCACAATGGCCGATAAAAAAGGCTCCTCCAGCGAAAAGACGTTGTATTGCTCCTTTTGCGGCAAAAGCCAGCATGAAGTCAAGAAACTGATTGCCGGTCCATCCGTTTTTGTCTGTGATGAGTGTATTGATCTGTGTAACGAGATCATTCGCGATGAATTGCCTGCAGGCAGCGAAGTGACCGAGACGCGCAGTGACCTGCCAACGCCAGCAGAAATCAAGGCGACGCTGGACGGCTATGTCATTGGCCAGGAACCCGCCAAGCGAACGCTGGCCGTTGCTGTGTACAACCACTACAAGCGGCTGCGCCACAAGGAATCGGCCAAGAAGGATGACGTCGAACTGACCAAGAGCAACATCTTGCTGATCGGGCCCACGGGTTCCGGCAAGACGTTGCTGGCACAGACACTTGCCCGGACCCTCAACGTGCCTTTTGTGATGGCCGATGCCACCACCCTGACCGAAGCCGGTTATGTCGGTGAAGACGTCGAAAACATCATCCAGAAGCTGCTGCAAAGCTGCAACTACGAGGTTGACCGCGCCCAGCAGGGGATTGTCTACATTGACGAAATCGACAAGATTTCTCGCAAATCCGACAACCCGTCCATCACCCGCGATGTGTCGGGCGAAGGCGTCCAGCAGGCGCTGCTCAAGCTGATGGAAGGCACGATGGCTTCCGTGCCGCCGCAGGGCGGACGCAAGCATCCGAACCAGGATTTTCTGCAGGTTGACACCACCAACATCCTGTTTATTTGTGGCGGCGCGTTTTCCGGACTTGAAAAAGTCATCGAGGGCCGTACCGAAGCTTCGGGTATTGGTTTTGGCGCCGCCGTCAAAAGTAAAAAGGCCCGTAGCCTGACTGAAGCGTTCAAGGATGTCGAACCCGAAGACCTGATCAAGTTCGGCCTGATTCCCGAACTCGTCGGACGGATGCCGGTCATCGCCACCTTGGCCGAACTCAGCGAAGATGCGCTGGTCCGGATCCTGACGGAGCCGAAAAATGCCGTGGTCAAGCAGTTCAGCAAATTGCTCGCCATGGAAGGCGTCGATCTGGAAATCAGGCCATCGGCCCTCAAGGCCATCGCCCGCAAGGCACTTGCCCGAAAAACCGGCGCGCGCGGCCTGCGCTCGATTCTGGAGCAATCCCTGATCGACACCATGTTTGATTTGCCGACCACCAGCAATGTTGACAAGGTGGTCGTTGACGAAGCGACGATCGAGGAAAACAAGCCGCCTCTGCTGGTCTACCGCGAAGCCGCCAAGAAAGCCTGAGTCCCGGACAGGACGAGGCACGTGCCTGAAACGGCAGCCTTTGTCCCCGGTCACTACAATTTCGCCCGATCCTGAGAAGGCTCGTCGCGTTTTGCCTTGTTATGAAGGTTTAAGGTTTTATATGTCTGCACAAACTTTTCTTCCTCCCACGCCTATTGACCTGCCTTTGCTGCCTTTGCGCGATGTTGTGGTTTTTCCGCATATGGTGATCCCGCTGTTTGTGGGCCGGCCCAAGAGCATCAAGGCTTTGGAACTGGCCATGGAATCCGAGCGCCGAATCATGCTGGTGGCCCAGAAAACCGCAGCCAAGGATGAACCGTCCGTTGATGACATGTTCGAGGTGGGCTGCGTGGCCACCATTCTGCAACTCCTGAAGTTGCCAGACGGCACGGTCAAAGTCCTGGTAGAAGGGCAGCAGCGCGCCAGGGTGAACAAGATCGAGGACGGCGAGCAGCATTTCACCGCCAATGTGTCACCGGTCGAGCCCGTGGCCGTTGTCGCGGGTAGCAAGGGCAGCGAGATCGAGGCCTTGCGCCGCGCCGTGACGCAGCAGTTTGACCATTACGTCAAGCTGAACAAGAAAATACCGCCCGAGATACTGACATCGATCTCCAGCATTGATGATGCCGGGCGCCTGGCTGACACAATCGCTGCGCACTTGCCGCTCAAGCTGGATGCCAAGCAGGTCATTTTGGATATGGACAATGTCAAAGCGCGTCTTGAGAATCTGTACGAGCAGCTCGAGCGCGAGGTCGATATTCTCAATGTGGACAAAAAGATCCGCGGTCGCGTCAAGCGGCAGATGGAAAAAAACCAGCGCGACTTCTACCTGAACGAGCAGGTCAAGGCCATCCAGAAAGAACTGGGTGAGGGCGAAGAAGGCGCTGATCTCGAAGAGATCGAAAAGAAGATCAAGAACGCCAAAATGCCGCAGGAAGCCCGTAAAAAGGCAGAAAGCGAACTCAAGAAACTGAAACTGATGTCGCCAATGTCGGCGGAAGCCACAGTGGTGCGCAGCTACATCGATGTGCTGCTGGGTTTACCTTGGAGCAAGAAAACCAAGATCAAGCATGATCTGGTCAACGCCGAAGCCGTGCTCAATGAGGACCACTACGGCCTTGAAAAGGTCAAGGATCGCATTGTCGAATACCTCGCGGTGCAGCAGCGGGTTGACAAACTAAAGGCGCCGATTCTGTGCCTTGTAGGGCCTCCGGGTGTCGGCAAGACATCGCTCGGCCAGTCGATTGCCAAAGCCACCGGTCGCAAGTATGTCCGCATGGCCTTGGGCGGTATGCGCGACGAGGCCGAAATCCGTGGCCACCGCCGTACTTATATTGGCGCCCTGCCTGGCAAGGTATTGCAGAACCTGAGCAAGGCCGGCACGCGCAATCCTTTGTTCCTGCTTGACGAGATTGACAAGCTTGGCACTGATTTTCGCGGCGACCCCTCCAGCGCGCTGCTTGAAGTGCTGGACCCGGAACAGAACCATACCTTTGGCGACCACTATGTCGAGGTCGATTTTGACCTGAGTGACGTGATGTTTGTTGCGACGTCCAATTCGATGAATATTCCGCCGGCCCTGCTGGACCGCATGGAAGTCATCCGCTTATCGGGCTACACCGAGGACGAAAAAACCAGCATTGCCATGCGTTACCTGCTGCCCAAGCAGGTCAAGAACAATGGCGTGAAGGAGGACGAACTGGAAGTGCAGGAGCAGGCGGTGCGCGACATCGTGCGCTACTACACGCGTGAAGCCGGTGTTCGCTCGCTGGAGCGGGAACTGTCCAAGATTTGCCGCAAGGTCGTCAAGGGCATACAGCTCAAGAAGATGACGCCAAAAGTGCTCGTCACACCCGACAACCTGAATGAATTCCTGGGTGTGAGGAAATACGATTACGGCCGTGCGGAAAAGAACAATCAGGTGGGCCAGGTCGTCGGTCTGGCCTGGACTGAAGTGGGTGGTGACCTTCTAACGATCGAAGCGGCCGTCATGCCGGGCAAGGGCGTCATCACACGCACAGGGTCATTGGGCGATGTCATGAAAGAGTCGGTCGAGGCGGCCCGAACCGTGGTTCGAAGCCGGTCCAGGGGCTTGGGTATCAAGGATGAGATGTTTGAAAAGCGTGACATTCACATCCATGTCCCTGACGGCGCGACCCCCAAAGACGGCCCGAGTGCCGGGGCCGCCATGACCACCGCGTTTGTTTCTGCATTGACTGGAATTCCTGTCCGTGGCGATGTGGCCATGACCGGTGAAATCACGCTGCGGGGCGAGGTCACTGCCATTGGCGGTCTGAAAGAAAAGCTGCTTGCTGCCCTGCGCGGAGGCATCAAGACCGTGCTGATACCGCAGGAAAATGCCAAGGATCTTCAGGAAATTCCAGACAATGTCAAAGCAGGTCTCGAAATCATCCCCGTGAAGTGGATTGACCAAGTGCTGCAGGTTGCCTTGGAGCGGCAGCCGGTGCCCTTGACCGATGAAGAAGTTGCGTTGATTGCCGCCGCCAGCGCCGCCGCCCCGTCGCAAGCCGTCGGCACGGTCAAGCATTGAGAAAACTTCTCCGTGATTCAGGAAAGTGTAAAAAATCACGCTATAATATGTAGCTAGACTCGCGGGAGTAGCTCAGTTGGTAGAGCGCAACCTTGCCAAGGTTGAGGTCGAGAGTTCGAGCCTCTTTTCCCGCTCCAATTCAAAGGGCAGCACTTCAAAATGCTGCCCTTTTTGGTTGGAAAATAAGAAAAAAAGGGCGCGGTAACAAAGCGGTTATGTACCGGATTGCAAATCCGGCTAGCCCGGTTCGACTCCGGGCCGCGCCTCCATCAAACGATGGTCGTCAGTTTTTCATTTGGAAAAAGCTGGAATGGCGAAAAACCAAGCTATAATTTATAGCTAGACTCGCGGGAGTAGCTCAGTTGGTAGAGCGCAACCTTGCCAAGGTTGAGGTCGAGAGTTCGAGCCTCTTTTCCCGCTCCAATTCAAAGGGCAGCACTTCAAAATGCTGCCCTTTTTGGTTGGAAAATAAGAAAAAAAGGGCGCGGTAACAAAGCGGTTATGTACCGGATTGCAAATCCGGCTAGCCCGGTTCGACTCCGGGCCGCGCCTCCATCAAATGATGATCGTCAAGCCCCTGAAAAGGGGCTTTTTGTTTGACAATACAGCTTGGCTCAGTCAACAAATTTTCCAAAAATCACCGGCGAGAGTGGCGTAATCGGTAGCCGCAGCAGACTTAAAATCTGCCGACCGAAAGGTCATACGGGTTCAAGTCCCGTCTCTCGCACCATCCTGAGTTCGACTTCGCTTGCGTCACGGCCTGAATTGAGGGCAGCGCAGGCCTAGGTCTTGGTCGGGCATTCGGCATCAGGCATGCCAAGACCGCCGCTTGGAACAGCGAGGCATAAATGCCGCTGACCTGGCGCCTGTCGGCGTTTCGGCCGGAGCGCAGCGCGGCGTCCAATTGCCTGTGCGCACGCGCGTCGCGGCGCTCAAGAGCGAAGGGTGGTTGAACCTGACGACCTGCCGAGCGCGCTCCAGATTCACGGGTAAGCTCGGGTGCATGCCTGCTCTCTTCCAGTCGCGTCGCCATTTCCTGCAAACCACTTGTGCCGCCGCCAGCGCCCCGTTGTGGCTGCCAGCGGGCGCCCAGCACCTGACGGGCGAGGCTTATCAGGTCAGCCCGTGGGCCGGTCCGGTGGATGGCTTCGAACTGGTCGATACCACCGGCAAGATCTGGCGCGCTGCCGACTTCAGGGGGCGCGCCGTGCTGCTCAACTTCTGGGCCAGATGGTGCGAACCGTGCCGCGCCGAGATGCCTTCGCTCCAGCAGGTGGCCGCCCTGCATGGCGCCGGCAGGCTGCTGGTGCTGGCCATCAACTTCAAGGAAAAACCGGCCAGCGCCCTGCAGTTCGCCGAGCGGGCCGGCATCACGCTGCCGGTGCTGCTCGATGTCGATGGCCAGGCCGCCCGACGCTGGGGTGTCCGGATTTTTCCGACCACGCTGACCATTGACCGCCGGGGCCGTCCCAGGAACCGGGTGCAGGGCGAACTGGACTGGACCGGCCCGGCGGCCGCGAAACTGATCGCCAGCCTGCTGTAGGGTCCACGTTGCCTGCGTGAAAAACCGCTGCACGGGCGGCTCCAGCGATAATCGAAGGTTGCCGGTGACTGGCGCGCTGCCCTGCAGCGACTGTCCAGCCCGGCACCACTTCCCGGCGCATCTTTACCTGCGCCGGTGCTGTGACCCTTTCACCATCCCTCCCGGAGTTCATCGATGACCACCGTACGCCGCAGCTTTCTGAAAAATACGGCTGCCGCCGCCCTGGCCGCCTCCCTGCCCAGCCTCAACTTTGCCCAGGCGCCCGCCGCTCCCGCCCGCACCCTGTTTGCACCGCAAAGCGGCGCCTGGCGCACGTTCGAGGTCACGACCCGGGTGGACATTGCCAAGCCCAATGGCGCCACCCGGGTGTGGCTGCCGATTCCGTCGGTCAACAGCGGCTACCAGCATTCGCTCGAAAGCAGCTTCTCCAGCAACGGCGCCGGCAAGTTTCTGCAGGACGGCCAGGACGGCGCCAAGATGCTGTACGTTGACTTCGCCCCTGGCGAGGCCAGGCCGTTTGCCGAACTCACCAGCCGCGTGCAGACGCAAAACCGTGCCGTGGACTGGTCGCAAAAAACCGCCAAGGCAGAAGATGCAGAAACGCTGCGCTATTTCACCCGGGCCACCGACCTGATTCCGACGGATGGCATCGTGCGCAAGACCGCACTCGAAGCCACGCAGGGCGCCAGGACCGACCTGCAAAAAGTCCGGCAGATCTACGACTGGGTGGTCACCAACACCTACCGCGAACCCAAGGTGCGCGGCTGTGGCGAAGGCGACATCCAGAGCATGCTGGAAACCGGCAACCTGGGCGGCAAGTGCGCCGACCTCAATGCGATCTTTGTCGGCCTGTGCCGCGCCGCCGGCGTTCCGGCGCGCGACGTGTACGGCATCCGGCTGGTACCGTCAAGCTTTGGCTACAAGGAACTGTCGGGCAACCCGGCCAGCCTCAAGGGCGCGCAGCACTGCCGAAGCGAAGCCTACCTGAAGGGCTACGGCTGGGTCGCGATGGACCCGGCCGACGTCGCCAAGGTCATGCGCCTGGAAACCGCCGACTGGATCAAGAACACCACCGACCCCGTGGTGGCCCCGGTCAACAAGGCGCTGTTCGGCGGCTGGGAAGGCAACTGGATGGCCTACAACACCGCGCATGACGTGTCGCTGCCCCATGCCAAAGGCAGCCAACTGGGTTTCTTCATGTACCCCGTGGGTGAAAACGCCGCCGGACGTTTTGACTCGTACGCGCCGGATGACTTCAAGTACCAGATCACCGCCAAGGAAATCAAGGCCTGATACCAATCCCGTGTCATGAAATAACCGAAGCCGAGGGCAGCACTGCCCAGCTGCGGGAGCACAAAGAGCGGATGGCGCCAGGGATTTGCGTGAAGGCATTCCAGGCGTCGCAGCAGGCGTCAACAATCTGCTCGTAGCCGTCGTAGCAGCGGTTGGCCAAGTGCCGGTCGCGTAGTTGCGCCCACACCTGCTCGGCCGGGTTGAGCTCGGGCGACCCCGCTGGCAGCGGCAACAATGAAACGTTCGGGAACTGCGGCAGTTTGGGCGTGGTGTGCCATCCCGCGCGGTCCAGCACCAGCACGGCATGGCGTCCCGCAGGCACCGCTTCGCTCAGGACCTGCAGATGATGGCTCATCGCCTCGGTATTGGCGTGCGGCATGACCAGACCGATGGCACTGTCCTGCCGTGGACAGACGGCGCCAAAGATGTACGCCGATTCGGACTGCTGCTGGCGCACCACCCGGGGCCGCGTTCCCTTGCGCGCCCACAGGCGCGTTTGCGTGCCGCGCTGGCCGATGCGCATTTCATCCTGGAACCAGATGTCCACCTGTTCAGGCGCAACGCCTGGCGGCAGCGTTGCGGCGACTTCCTGGACGAAGTTTTTTTTTGAATTCGGCTTGTGCAACCAGATCGGCGTAGGGACTGACGGCGCGGGCCGAAATCCATACCAGCCCCAGGCGCTTCATCAGGTCATACACACCGTTCAGGCTGTAGGCCACGCCAAACTGCCCGGCCAGCAACTGGCGGATGTCTTCGCCCCGCACCCGACCGCCGCCGCGTTCGCCCTGCAGTTGCTCGACCGCCTGGCGAAACGCTTCCTCCTGTGCTTTGGCAAGGCGCTGCGTGCTCCAGTCATGCGGCATGCCGGCCAGACGGGCCACGCCGCCAGCGAGGAACCATTGCACCCAGCGCATGACCGCGTGGCGGGTCACGCGCAATGCAGCCGCCACTTCGGTATAGCTCTTGCCGTCCTTTAGGTGCGCCAGCGCGATCAGGCGCAGTCGCCGGCGCCCATCCTTTTCCTTGTGGGCCAGTCGGTCGAAATCATAGGGCTGCAGCTGATCAATGATGTGCTGAGATAACATTTTCGTAACCTCCTGCGAGAGCCAATATGTCTCAGACTCCGATCGCTGGCTTTGGTTCTTTGTCTGTCGGGATTGGTATGAGGCCGACGCGCGCGGTGCCCGGCTGAAGGGCTGATTTTTCAAGCCAAATTGGCCCTTTGCGCTGGTCCTGTCAGCGCAGGCAGCTATCGAAATGATAGTTTTCAGACTCGCCTGCGGCAGCGCATGGATTCCAGCCTCACAGCTGCATCAACGAAAGCCGGCTGACAAACCTGCGTGCCTGACCGGTCAGCGGGTCGGTGAAGGCAATCGACCGGGCCAGCAACTGCAGCGGCTGGGCATGGTCATCATCAGGCGTCACTTCAACCGGCGGGTACATCCGGTCGTTGCAGATCGGCAGGCCCAGCGCATTCATGTGAACGCGCAGCTGGTGCTTTTTCCCGGTCACGGGGCTCAGCGCATACAGCGCCTGTTCGCCCCGGACCTGCAGCACCTCGATCAGTGTTTCGCTGTTGGCCTCGCCCGGCGCTTCGCGTTGCCGGAAAAAAGGCTCGTCTTCCACGATGCGCGTCTTTCGCCGCAGGGGAAATTGCAAATCGGCGCGCCACGGGGCAATGGCTTCGTAATGCTTGACGACTTCATGCCGCCGGAACAGTGCCTGGTAGGCGTCGCGTTCCTCGGGCCGGACGCAAAACAGCACCAGGCCGGCGGTCTCGCGGTCGATGCGGTGGATCGGGATCAGGCTGTCGATGCCGAGTTGGTTCTTCAGCCGCACCAGCAGCGTTTCCTGCAGGTAGTGGCCCGAAGGCGTGACCGGCAAAAAATGCGGCTTGTCGGCCACGACCAGGTGCTCGTCCTGGAACAGCACGGCGGCTTCGAACGGAATGCGCGTTTCAACCGGCAGGGCGCGGTAGTAGTACAGACGCATGTGGCCTTGGTACGCTCGCTGCGCCGTGACCATGCCGCCGAACTCGTCGGCCACCAGCCCGGCCGCCATGCGCTCCAGCCAGGTCTGCCGGGAAATGGCCGGAAAGCGCTCGACCAGGAAATCAGTGAACGTCGGCCAGTCGCCCGCCGGCAAGCCGACGCAACTCGGGCTGACGCCGTGGCGCGTTGGCAGACCGCCGTGGGCCAGGGAATGGCTCACGCGCGCGTGAACACCACGTCCCACACGCCGTGGCCGAGCTTGATGCCCCGGTTTTCAAACTTGGTCAGCGGGCGGTAGCCGGGCTTGGGCGCGTAGCCGTCGCTTCCTGCGCCTGCCGTGTTCACCAGCAGGGGCTCGGCGGTCAGCACTTCCAGAATCTGCTCCGCATAGGGCTGCCAGTCGGTCGCGCAGTGCAGGTAGCCCCCTGGCTTGAGGCGGGCGGCCAGCTTGACGATCAGCGGGCTTTGGATCAGCCGGCGCTTGTTGTGCTTGGTCTTGTGCCACGGGTCGGGGAAAAAGATGTGTACGCCGTCCAGGCTGGACAGGGGCAGCATGTGGTCGATCACCTCGACCGCGTCGTGCTGCAGGATGCGGATGTTGCTCAGGCTGTGCTCGTCGATGCGCTTGAGCAGCGCGCCAACGCCGGGCGTATGCACTTCGCAGCAGAGGAAATTCTTTTCCGGCATCAGGGCGGCGATATGCGCGGTGGCTTCGCCCATGCCAAAGCCGATTTCAAGAATCGTCGGCGCGGCGCGTTCATAGACAGCCGCGAAGTCCATCGGCGTGCCGGTGTAGGCCAGCAGGAACTTCGGGCCGACATCGGCGAAGGCCTTGGCCTGGCCGACGGTGGTGCGGCCGGTGCGGCGCACGAAACTGCGGATGGTGCGCGGATGGCTCACGTCGGCGGGAGCGCCTTCGCGAATGTCAGACATGGCGGGCGTGGCGGGCGGGGTGGGGGAGGAAGATTCAATCACCCGGCGATTTTAGTGCGCCGCCTTTTGCCCGCCGGGTGCCAGCGCGGGCGCGGCGCGCTTTTGCAGCACCACCAGCGCGATGCCGCCCAGAATGGCGCTTGATGCCAGCACCAGTCGCAGGGTCAGCGGCTCGCCCAGAAAGGCGATGCCGCCGAGCGCGGCCAGCACCGGAACGCTCAGCTGCACGCTGGCCGCGCTCGTGGCTTTCAGTGCGGGCACCACGGTGTACCAGACCGCGTAGCCGATGCCCGAGGTCAGCGCGCCCGACGCCACCGCCAGCCAGACACCCGCCGCGTCCAGCGAGGCGCCACGGGACAGCAGCATGAACAGGCCCAGCCCCACGGCCAGCGGCGCGGCACGCAAAAAGTTCCCGGCTGTCACCCGCGTCGGGTCGCCTGCACCCTTGCCGCGCAGCGAATAAATCCCCCACGACATGCCGGCCAGCAGCATCAGCACCGAACCGGCCAGCGGCGGCGCCGACACGCCGGGCAGCAGCAGGCCCGCCAGCCCGCCAAAGGCCAGCACCAGGCCGGCGAGTTGCAGCGGCCGCAGCCGCTCGCCCGACCAGATGCCGTAGCCGATCATCAAGGCCTGGACCGCGCCGAACAGCAGCAGCGCACCGGTTCCCGTCGGCAGGCTGACATAGGCGAAGGAAAAGCACGCTGCATAGGAAAACAGCGCCAGCGCCGACAGCCAGTTGCCCTTGCCCGTTTGCGCGCCGCGCGCCACCGCCCAGAGCACCATTGCGCCGGACACCAGACGGATGGCGGTGAATGACGCGGCATCGATGCCGGTTTCCTTCAGCGCCAGCCGGCAGAGCAGTGAATTGCCGGCAAACGCGGCCATAGACATTGCGGTGAGCAAAAGGATGCGTAAAGGGGGCATGTCAGGGCACCGCCTGGTGGGGATGGTTGGCAAGGATGCCGGGAAGCGGAGGGTTTTCTTCGCAAGCCAGTGTGTCCCGCCAGGCGTTCACCCAGGCGGCCAGCGCATCGGCCACCGGGCCGGCCTGTGCCGCCAGCCCCAGAACGGTAGCCGCCCGGTTCAGCGCCGCCAGCGGATCGAGGGTGTCGAGCGCCTGCGCGCCGTTTTGTTTCGAGAGTTTTTCGCCGTTCGCGCCCAGCACCAGTGGCGTGTGCAGGTAATGCGGCGTCGGCAGGCCAAGCGCGCGCTGCAGCAGGATTTGCCGCGCCGTGTTGTCGGCCAGGTCGGCGCCGCGCACCACATGCGTGATGCCTTGCGCGGCGTCATCAGCCACCATGGCCAGCTGGTAGGCCCACAGCCCGTCGGCGCGCCTGAGCACGAAGTCACCCACCTCGCGGCTGACGTTCTGGTGTTGCGGGCCGAGCCGCCGGTCGTGCCAGACGACTTCTGTTTCCAGCATGTTGGTAACCGAATTTGCTATGAATTCAGTAGCTGATAGCGAACGCCCAGTTTGCGCAAAAGCACTATTATGTTCATTTTTATCGAGCTGCAAGCGCCAGGCGCGCGCAGGCCGCCCGTCCAGGCCCCTGCGGCAGGTGCCCGGATAGACCAGTTCGCCGTGCCGCTGCCGGGCTTGCCCCGACGCGGCCAGCACGCGCGCAATGTCCTGCCGCGTGCAGCCGCAGGGATAGGCCGTGCCGCTTTCAATGAGCTGATCGAGCGCCCGCTGATATAGCGCGCTGCGGTGCGACTGAAAGACCGGAGGCGCGTCGGGTACCAGCCCGCAGGCGGCCAGTTGCGTGAGGATCGTCAGTTCGGCGCCGTGTACGCAGCGCGGCGTGTCCACGTCCTCGATGCGCACCAGCCACTGGCCGCCGTGCGCGCGGGCGTCGAGCCAGCTGGCCAGCGCTGCGACCAGCGAACCGGCATGCAGCGGGCCGGTAGGCGAAGGCGCAAACCGGCCAATATAAGCCCTCACGCTCCCCGCTTTGCGTGGTTCGCTGCAGGATGTGGCCCCCATGTTCCCCACTTCGTGTGGTTCGCTGCCCCCCGAGGGGGTCGCTGCGCCTGCGGCCCGGCGAAGCCGGTTCCGTGGCCCCTGCTGGTGGGGAGGGTGCGCCTCCATGCGGCATTCGCTGGCCTCCATGCTGTCCGCCTCAACCCGTCAAAGAATCGCCAGCGCCATTTCCAGTCCCGACACGAAGCCGTCCTCTACCCGGTGGCCCAGGCACCAGTCGCCGCAGGCGCCGATGCGTGATTCGGCATCCCACGCATGCGTCTTGCCCAGCGGCTTGGTCGTCTGGGCATGGCGCCAGCGGTGTACCGACGCGTAGGGCGGTTCGGCGCGAATGCCGGTGACTTCGGTGAAGGCCTTGAGCAGCTTGCCCTTGATGCGTTCGGCATCGTCTTCGAGGTGGCGCTGCGACCAGGCGGGGCTGGCCTGCACGGTCCAGCGTTCGATCGGGCCGCGTCCGGGCTTGGACGACTCGCGCGCCAGCCAGGCGATGCGGTGATGCGTGCTGCGCGCCACGTTCCACTGCGGACCCAGGCTCGACAGAGTGGGCTGCTGCGCCTGCGGAAAGGCCACCATCAGCGTCCAGCAGGGCGCCACGTTCACGCCTGCCAGGTCGGCCAGCAGTGGCGTGGCCTGCTCCGAATCGCGCAGCAGGGCATGGGCTTGCGGCGCGGGAATCGCCAGCACCACGGCGTCAAAGCCGGAATGCACCCCGGCGCCCGGGCCGTCGGTCTGCAACTGCCAGCGCTTGGGGTCGAGCTTGTCTTCCTCGATATAGACCACGCGCGTGTCCAGCACCAGCTGGCCCGCGTCAAGCAAGGGCTGGGCCCACTGGCGGACCAGCGCATTCATGCCCGGCTTGGCCACCCAGTGGGCTTCCTTGGCCGGCAGCGAGGCGGCGACTACGCGGCCCAGGTCGTCCAGCACTTGCACACTGTTGGCGCTCCACGGCCGCACCAGTCCGGTGGCGGTGGCGAGTGCTTTCTCAAAGCGTTCGTCGCGTACGGTGAAATACTGCGCGCCGTGGTCAAAGCCGCCAAATTCGGTGGTGCGGGTGGCCATGCGGCCGCCGGCGCCCTTGCTTTTTTCAAAGACGGTGACGCGGTGCCCGGCCTGGACCAGCGTTCGCGCGCAGGTGATGCCGGCAATGCCGGCGCCAATCACGGCGATGTGGCGCTGTGCGGCGGGTTCGAAAAAGGAGTCGGTAAAGGGTTTGTTTGTCATGACTTTTTTACTTTTTCTGAGGTGAAGGAAAAGGTCGGGAAGAAATGGCATCGTGACGAAAAGTCAGGCATCAACGAACGCCATGCGCACACTCTACACCGCAGCCGGTGCCTGGCGGCCGCAAGCGCGGATTTATAGCGAGTGGGCGCGCTCCAGCAGCGCCTTGCGGGTGGCCGGATGGCCGAGCTGCTCCAGCCACCATTGCAGCGCCCGTCCTTCGGCAGCGGGCGTCGCGCAGCGCCAGGCATAGCGCATCGGAATCACACGCGGGGCGCGCTGCATCTGCTTTTCGACCAGCCGTCCGGCGTCGATGTGCGGCCGCGCCAGGTATTCCGGCAAGAAGCCGCCGCCCAGCCCGCGCAACTGCGCGTCGAGCTTTTCCTGCATGCCAGGCACGGTGAAAATGTCCTGCCCGCCCAGCAGCCCGCTGGTCACGCCGCTGCCCTGCTTGACCGAATCGGCCACCGCCACGGCGCGGTGCAGCATGAGCTGCGCATCGGGCACCGGCTCGGCGGCCTGCGCCAGCGGATGGTGCGGCGCGACGGCATAGACGAAGTGAATGGTGCCCAGCGGCCGGCTTTGCACCGACAGGTTGGGTGCGGGATCCAACGCCACGCCGATGGCCAGGTCGGCCTGGCCCGATGTCAGCGCCTCTAACGTGCCCGACAGCGCTTCCTCGCGGATTTTCAGGCGCGTCGGCGGATTCAATGCAAAGAAGGCTTCGCACAGTTCCAGCACGGTGGTGCGCGAGATCACGCTGTCCACCGCCAGCGTGAGCTGCGGCTCCCAGCCGGTGGCCACGCGCTTGACGCGGTTGGCTATCGCGTCGAGTTCGAGCAGCAGCCGGTTGCCTTCGCGCAGCAGTTCCTGGCCGGCCACGGTCAGCCGGGCCTGGCGCGACGAGCGGTCGAACAGCAGCACGTCAAGCGCGTCCTCGACCTGCCGGATGCGGTAGGTCAGGGCGCTGGGCACCACGCCCAGTTCGCGCGCGGCCGCCGCCATGCTGCCGCTGCGGTGGATGCTGTCGATCAGCCGGATGACTTCGGGCGTCAGCGCGTCGCGCACCGGATTGTGGGGTGCTGGCATGAGAATCCTTCAAATAATTTGAATGATGCCAGCAAACCGGCGCAATGATGCAAGCGCTGGCGGCACCTACAGTAAAGGCATTGCAACGCACCTTGAAAGGAGCATTTCATGATCACCTTACGGCCTTCGGGCGAACGCGGCTATGCCGACCACGGCTGGCTCAAGTCTTTTCATTCCTTTTCCTTTGCCGGCTATCACGACCCGGAGCACATGGGCTTTGGCAACCTGCGCGTCATCAACGAAGACCGCATTGCCGCCGGCCGGGGCTTTGGCACGCACAGCCACCGCGACATGGAAATCATCAGCTACGTGCTCAGCGGCGAGCTGGCGCACAAGGACAGCATGGGCAATGTCAAGGGCATTCCGCCCGGCGACGTGCAGCGCATGAGCGCCGGCACCGGCGTGCAGCACAGCGAGTTCAACCATGCCGAGGGCCAGACCACGCATTTCCTGCAGATCTGGATCCTGCCCAACGTCACCGGGATTGCGCCCGGCTACGAGCAGAAAACGTTTCTTGAGGCTGAAAAGCGCGGCGCCCTGCGGCTGGTGGCTTCAAACGATGGCGCGCAGGGCTCGGTGCTGATCCATGCCGACGCCAGGCTGTATGCCGGACTGTTCGATGGCGGCGAATCCGCCGTGCTGGCGCTCGATTCGAAGCGCAAAGCCTATGTGCATCTGGTGCGCGGCCAGCTGGAGGTCAATGGGCAGGTGCTGCATACCGGCGACGCTGCGCTACTCCAGGCAGAAGACCGCTTGAGCCTGGCAAAAGGCCAGGACGCCGAGGTACTGGTGTTCGACCTGGCGCCCTGAAAGGCCAGGCCGGTCACCGTCAACCACGCAGCCGGCTTGCCCGGCGGCTTCTTTTAATTCATCATTCCGTTAATTTTTCAAGGACTCAACATGTTTGCATCGCTTCAAAACCCCCTCTCGCTCATCGGCCGCGTGCTGCTGGCGCTGCTGTTCATTCCTGCCGGTTTCAGCAAGATCGGCGGCTTTGCCGGCACTGCGGGCTACATCGCTTCCAAGGGTGTGCCGCTTCCCGAGCTGGCCGCCGCCGCCGCCGTCGGTGTCGAACTGGGTCTGGGCCTGCTGCTGCTGATCGGCTGGCAGACGCGCTGGGCGGCGCTCGGCATCGCCCTGTTCACCGTCGTCATCACCTTCATCTTTCACAATTTCTGGGCCGTGCCGGCCGAGCAGGTCATGGCGCAGCAGCAGTCCTTCTTCAAGAACATCGCCGTGGTCGGCGGCCTGCTGACGGTGGCCGCCTGGGGCGCTGGCGCCTGGAGCGTTGACGGCAACCGGCGGGGTGCGTGATGCAAGGCGCCGCCGCTTCCAGCGAGCCGCTCGTTGTCGTCATCTACCACTCCGGCTACGGCCACACCCAGCGCATGGCGCAAGCCGTTGCGGCGGGTGCCGGCGCCGAACTGATCGCCATTGATGCCGAAGGCAACCTGCCGGCGGGCGGCTGGGAGGCGCTGGCCGCCGCTGACGCCATCATCATGGGCTCGCCGACCTACATGGGCAGCGTCAGCTGGCAGTTCAAGAAGTTCGCCGACGCGTCGTCCAAGCCCTGGTACACCGAGTCCTGGAAGGACAAGCTGTTTGCCGGTTTCACCAACAGTTCGGCGCCCAACGGCGACAAGTCGTCCACGCTGAACTATCTGTTCACCCTGGCCATGCAGCACGGCGGCATCTGGGTCAGCCAGGGCATCCTGCCCAGCAACAGCAAGGCCGCGCAGCGCAACGACCCGAACTTTCTGGGCTCCTACAGCGGCGCGATGGCGCATTCGCCCTCGGACGCCGGCGCCGGTGAAATGGCGCCCGGCGACCTGGAAACAGCGCGCAGTTTCGGCGAACGTGTGGCCGGTGTGGCAGAGCGTTTCCACCGCTGATGCGCGGTGCCCTGCGGCATCTCGGGACTTGTCTATTTTTTTCAAAAGGAAAACGCATGACGATTGAACTCCGGCTAGACCAAACCGCCACGCTCGCGCAGACGGTGCATATCCGCAGCCACGAACTGGTGGCCGATGTCAGCGAGGTCGAAGGCGGCGGTGACACCGGCCCCAGCCCGCATGACCTCTACGATGCCGCGCTGGGCGCCTGCAAGGCCCTGACGGTGATGTGGTACGCCCGCAAGAAAGGCATTCCCGTCGACGACATCCAGGTGCAGGTCGAGCGCGACGATGCCGACGAGCGCAAGGGCATCTACCGCCTGGCCACCACCCTGAAGGTGCATGGCGCCCTGAGCGATGCGCAGCTGAAGGAACTCGAAGCCGTGGCGCAGAAATGCCCGGTTCACAAGCTCATGACCACGGTCACGACGGAAATCACCACGCGGATGGAGCGGCTGCCATGAGCATCGACCTCAAACTGACCGGACACGACAAGGACCTGGGCGGCGGCTTCCTGGTCAGCCGCCTGCTGCCGGCGGTCCGCCGGCAATCGGTCGGGCCGTTTGTGTTCTTCGACCATTTCGGACCGCTTCAGGTGCAGGCCGGTGCCAACCATGACGTGCGGCCGCATCCGCACATCGGGCTGGCCACGGTGACCTACCTGTTCGACGGCGCCATCCTGCACCGCGACAGCCTGGGGTCGGTCCAGCGCATCGAGCCCGGCGCCATCAACTGGATGACGGCCGGGCGCGGCATCGTGCATTCCGAAAGGGCGCCCGACGACCTGCGGGACAAGGCTTATCGGCAGCATGGCCTGCAGCTCTGGGCGGCGCTGCCCCAGGCGCATGAAGAGGCGGCGCCCGACTTCGTCCATACGCCCGCCAGCGACATTCCCGTCGTGACTCTAGGGGCGGCCGAGGTGCGCGTGCTGATCGGCGAGGCATTCGGGCAGGCATCGCCGGTCAAGACCTTCTCGAAAACCGTTTACCTCGACATCAGCCTCGCCGCCGGGGGCCATCTCGACCTGCCGCCGCTGGCAGACGAACTGGCGCTGTACGGCGTGCAGGGCGACTTGGCGGTCGATGGCGAAGCGCTGGCGGCGCGCACCCTGGCCATTCTGGCGCCTGGCACGGCGTCGCGTATCAGCTCCGCAGCGCCGGCGCGTTTCATGGTGCTGGGTGGCGATGCGCTCGACGGGCACCGCCATATCTGGTGGAATTTTGTCTCCAGCCGCAAGGAGCGCATCGTGCAGGCCGGCGACGACTGGCTGGCGCAAACGATGGGGCAGGTCGCCGGCGACCCTGAATTCATTCCGCTGCCCGAGCGCAGGCCGCAGCCGGCGCAACCCGCGCCGCCGCCCAAAGCGTTTTACCTCTGATTTGCTTCTTTGCGCGCATCCGTTTTTGCCAGCAATCAGATTTTTTGTAACTGCTTGCCTTGCTGCAGGTCAACGGCTTGATCGGTCCCTGGTGTTGTCCTTAGCTTGGCCAAGCACAGGTTTGCGTCTCCTTTTGCCTGTTTCTTCTGTGGATTAAGGCGCTCACCCCTTAATCCACAAAAGAATCCACCCAAAGCCCAAGAACAGAAACAGAAACAGAAACAGAAACAGAAACAGAAACAGAAACAGAAACAGAAACAGAAACCGCAGCGGTCAAACCAGCAGCGTAAGTAATTACAATTTTTTCATCAAAAAGGCCGTTACCGCACATCCATCATGCACAAGCAGCTATAAATTCAGTAGCAAAAAACGACGGATGCCTTGCGCGCCGTGATCACCTGTCAGGCTGATTTCGCGCCGAGGTCGCGCGCCAGCCGCACGCCGCTGAACTGCCATTGCGCATCCGGCGGAAAAAAATTGCGGTAGCTGGCGCGGATGTGGCTTTGCGGCGTGGCGCAGGAGCCGCCGCGCAGCACGAACTGGTTGCACATGAACTTGCCGTTGTATTCGCCGACCAGGCCTTCCCAGGGCTGGTAGCCGGGGTAGGGGTTGTAGTTGGACTGCGTCCATTCCCACACATCGCCGAGCATCTGCGCGGGCGCGTCCAGGCTGGCGTGCTGCTGCGGCAGCGGATGGTACGCCCCGGTTTCCACGAAATTGCCCGGCTTGGCGCTGGAAGCGGGCAGCCGGCGCGCCGCCAGTTCCCATTCAAACTCGGTCGGCAGCCGCGCCCCGGCCCAGCGCGCCAGCGCATCCGCTTCAAAATAGCTGAGGTGGCAGGCGGGCGTGTTCGGGTCTACCTCCAGCAGCCCCTGCAGCGTGAAATGGCGGTAGCTGCACGCGTCGTTTTGCCAGTAAAGCGGAAGCTGCCGCTGCCCGGCCTGCACCCAGTCCCAGCCCATCGACAGCCACAGTTCGGGCCTTTGGTAGCCGCCGTCCGCCATGAATGCCATCATCTCGCCATTGGTGACCAGCCGGCTGGCCAGCTCGAACGGCGCCACGTAGGCCGGGTGGCGCGGGGTTTCGTTGTCAAAGGTGAATTCGCCATCCAGCCCGGCGTCAAAGCCATGGTGGACGAGTCCGCCTTCATAGGCATGCCAGCGCAGCGGCTGGGGCGCGGTGCTTGCCAGCGGCCAGTGCCTGGCATAGGCCGGATGCTGCGGGTTGAACGACAGCGCATGCCCGATGTCGGTCAGCAGCAGTTCCTGGTGCTGCTGCTCGTGGTGCAGGCCCAGGCCGATGAGCTGCCTAAGTTCCGCAAGGTCGGGCTCACCGGCCCTGGAAATCACGTCAAGCACGCGCGCATCGACCTGCGCCCGGTAGGCCAGCACTTCCTTCAGCGACGGCCGGCTGATCAGGCCCCGTTGCGGGCGCGGGTATTTGGCGCCCACGCCGTTGTAATAGCTGTTGAACAGCACGCGAAACCCGGCGTCAAACGGCTTGAAGCGCGGCTCGAAGCGCTCCAGCACGAAGGTTTCAAAAAACCAGGTCAGGTGCGCCAGGTGCCATTTGGCCGGGCTGGCGTCGGGCATGGACTGCAACTGGCAGTCCTCGGCGGTCAGCGGCCCGATCAGGCGTTCGGTTTGCGCGCGAACCTGCTCGAAGCGCAGCGCCAGCGGCAATGCCGGCGCGGCGGTGGGAAATGCGGTTTGAAAGGAGGGCATGGCGGGTTCCGTCAGGGTCAGGCTGGCAAGCTTCCCACGGCCTGTGGGGCATGGCTGTCAGACGATGCCCCAATATCGACGCGGGGTTTGAGTGCCGCGTCCACCGCGCGGCGGTCGTCGAACACAAAGCATTCGCCGTCGAAATGCGCGGGGCCGCAGTCCTCGAAATATTTCAGGATGCCGCCGTCGAGCTGGTAGACATGCTCAATGCCGGCTTCGCGCAGGTAGATCGCCGCCTTCTCGCAGCGGATGCCGCCGGTGCAAAAGCTCACGACGGTCTTGCCGGCCAGCGCGTCCCGGTGGTCCAGCACCGCCTGCGGGAACTCGGTGAACTTCTCCAGCCGCCAGTCGATGGCCCGGTGGAAGGTGCCCGCATCGACTTCATAGGTGTTGCGCGTGTCCAGCATCGCCACCGGCCTGCCGTCGTCGTCATGGCCCTGGTCGAGCCAGCGCCTGAGTGTGGCCGCGTTCACCGCTGGTGCGCGGCCCGCCGAGGGCTGGATAGCCGGGTGGTTCATGCGGATGATTTCCGGTTTGATCTTGACCAGCAGCTTGCCGAAAGGCTGGGCCGCCGACCAGCTTTGCTTGACGTCAAGGTCCTGGAAACGCGCATCCAGCCGCAGCCATGCCAAAAAATCATGAATCGCGGCGCTGTCGGCGGCCAGGAAAAGATTGATGCCTTCCTCTGCCAGCAGCACCGTTCCCTTGATCTGGCGCGCCGCCAGCGCCTGCGCGATGGCGTCCTTCAGTTCGGGCAACCGGTCGAGCGCCACGAACTTGTAGGCGGCAATATTCAGAATTTTCATGATGGCGCAATTGTAGGCAGGCGCTCCGGCGCAGGGCCCGGGCGCGCTGGCGGGGCGGCAGCATCCGGGCCGTTTCCCCAGACCTAAAATGAAGCGCATGTTTGTCCATCTTAGAATCCACACCGAGTTTTCAGTCGTTGACGGTACCAACCGCATTGATGAAATTGTTGAAGCTGCTGCCGCCGACCAGCAACCCGCGCTGGCCATCACCGACCTGAGCAACCTGTTTGGCACGGTCAAGTTCTACAAGGAAGGGCGCAAGACCGGCGTCAAGCCGCTGATCGGCGCCGACATCTGGCTCGAATCGCCCGGCAAGGACGCCGGCGCCCCGGCGTCGCGCCTGCTGCTGCTGGTGCAGGACAGCCAGGGCTACCTCAACCTGTGCGAGCTAATCACCCGCGCGTGGACAAAAAACGTGGTGCAGGGCCAGGCGGTCGTCAAGCTGCAATGGCTCCAGGAACTCAACGAAGGGCTGATGGCCCTGTCGGGCGCGCAGCGCGGCGCCGTCGGCCAGGCGCTGGTGCAGGGCGACAGTGCGCGGGCCGCCGAATGCGCGCTGCATTTCGCGGCGATGTTTCCGCAGCGCTTTTATCTGGAGCTGCAGCGCTCCGGTCATCCCGATGACGAACGCCATGTCACCGCCGCCGTGCAACTGGCGGCGCAGCTCAAGCTGCCGGTGGTGGCCACGCATCCGGTCCAGTTCCTGACCTACGACGACTACGAGGCGCACGAGGCGCGCGTCTGCATTTCGGAAGGCGAAATCCTGGGCAATGCGCGCCGCGTGCGCAAGTTCACCCGCGAGCAATATTTCAAGTCGTCAAGCCAGATGGAAGCGCTGTTTGCCGATGTGCCGTCGGCGCTGGCCAACACGGTCGAAATTGCCAAGCGCTGCAACCTGACGCTGGAGCTGGGAAAGCCGATGCTGCCCGATTTTCCGACGCCCGAGGTCAATGGCGTTCGCATGCTGCCTGAAGACTATTTCCGCCACACGTCCTTCGAGGGGCTGGAAGAGCGGCTGCTGCACCTTTACCCGTCCCCGTCGGTGCGCGGCGCCAAGCGGCCCGAATACGTGGCGCGGCTCGAATTCGAGATCAACACCATCCTGAAGATGGGTTTCCCCGGCTACTTTTTGATCGTCGGCGACTTCATCCAGTGGGCCAAGGCCAACGGCTGCCCGGTCGGGCCGGGGCGCGGTTCCGGTGCCGGCTCGCTGGTCGCCTATGCGCTGAAGATCACCGACCTGGACCCGCTGCGCTACAACCTGCTGTTCGAGCGCTTTTTGAACCCCGAACGCGTCTCGATGCCCGACTTCGACATCGACTTTTGCCAGAGCAACCGCGACCGCGTCATCGACTATGTGAAGGACAAGTACGGCCACGCAGCCGTCAGCCAGATCGTGACCTTCGGCACCATGGCGGCGCGCGCGGCGATTCGCGACGTGGGCCGGGTGCTTGATTTCCCCTACGGCTTTTGCGACGGCATTTCCAAGCTGATCCCGAACAAGCCCGGCCAGGCCGTCACGCTTCAGCTGGTTCCGGCCGACCGCAAGAAAAACGACAAGATGGTCTATGCGCTGGAGGCCGAGCCGATTCTGGCCGAGCGCGAGAGCAAGGAAGAAGACGTCCGCACGCTGCTGGAGCTCGCCCGAAAGTTAGAGGGCCTGACGCGCAACGTTGGCATGCATGCCGGCGGCGTGCTGATCGCGCCGGGCAAGCTGACCGATTTTTGCCCGCTGTATCTGCAGCCCGGCAGCACGTCGGCGGTCAGCCAGTTCGACAAGAACGACGTCGAGGCGATTGGCCTGGTCAAGTTCGACTTCCTGGGGCTGGCGACGCTGACCATCCTGGAAATCGCGCGCGAGTTCATCATGGCGCGCTACCCGGCGCAAAAAGACTTCAAGTTCGAGGACCTGCCGCTCGACGATGCGCGGGTCTACCGGCTGTTTGCCGACGGCAAGACCGAAGCCGTGTTCCAGTTTGAAAGTATCGGCATGCAGCGCATGCTGAAGGACGCGCGGCCCGACCGGCTCGAAGACCTGATCGCGATGAACGCGCTCTACCGTCCCGGCCCGATGGACCTGATTCCGACCTACATTGCCCGCAAGCAGGGCAAGGAAGTGCCCGAATACCCGGACCCGCGCGTCAAGCCCATGCTGGAGGAAACCTACGGCATCATGGTCTACCAGGAGCAGGTGATGCAGACCGCGCAGATCCTGGGCGGCTACTCGCTGGGCGGCGCCGACATGCTGCGCCGCGCGATGGGGAAGAAGGACGAGAAGGAGATGGCCCAGCACCGGGAAATCTTCCGCAAGGGCGCCGGCATCAACGGCTTGACCGAGGAAAAGGCCGACGAGGTGTTCGACCTGATGGAAAAGTTCGCGGGCTACGGCTTCAACAAGTCGCACTCCGCCGCCTACGCGCTGCTGGCCTACCACACGGCCTGGCTCAAGGTGCATTACCCGGCCGAGTTCTTCGCGGCCAACATGACCGTCGAAATGGACGACACCGACAAGCTCAAGATATTGTTCGGCGACGCGCACAAGATGGGCTTGACGTTTGAGGTGCCCGACATCAACCAGGGCGACTACCGCTTCGAGCCGATCACGTCCAAGTCGGTTCGCTACGGCCTGGGCGCCATCAAGGGCACCGGCCAGCAGGCGATTGCCGCCATCGTTGCCGCCCGCAAGGAAGGCGGACCGTTCACCTCGCTGTTCGATTTTTGCCTGCGCGTGGACCGCAGCAAGATGAACAAGCGCACCGTCGAAGCGCTGATCAAGGGCGGCGCTTTTGACAATCTGGAGCCGAACCGCGCCGCCTTGCTGGCCTCGGTCGAGCGCGCCTTTGACTTTTCCGCTGCCACGCAGGCCAACGCCAACCAGTGCGGGCTGTTCGACATGTCCGACTCGCACGCGGCCAGCACGCAGGAGCCCGAACTGGTCGAGGCGCCGATGTTCGGCGTCAAGGCGCGGCTGGTGCTGGAGAAAACCGCCATCGGCTTTTACCTGTCGGGCCACCTGTTCGACGAGGTGGACCAGGAAGTGCGCCAGTTCGCCAAGCGAAAGATCGAAGACCTGATCGACTCGCGCGAATCGCAGCTGCTGGCCGGCATCGTGACCGACCTGCGCATCATCAACGGCAACCGCGGCAAGCTGATCATCTTCAAGCTCGACGACAAGACCGATGCGCTGGAAGTGTCGGTGGACGAGGCGACCTTCAACGCCAACCGCAACCTGCTCAAGGAAGACGAGCTGGTGGTCGTGCAGGGAACGCTGCAGGGCGCGTCCGAGCGCTTTGGCCGGCGCTTCAAGATCACGCAGGTGTGGGACCTGGAGTCGGCGCGCTGCCGCTTCGGCAAGTTCCTGCGCGTGGCGGTCAACGGCACGGCGCCGGACATTTCAAGGCTGGTCAGGGATTTCCCCCCGCGCCAGAGCGGCCTGGCCGATCCGTCAGAGCCGGTGCGCGGCCTGCCGGTGCGGCTTAGCCTGCGCCGCCAAGGCGCGACGGCCGAGCTGCACCTGGGCGACGCCGCCCGTTTCTTCCCGACCGACGCGGCGCTGGCCAGCTGGACGGCGCAGGCCGACAACGGCCTGGCGCGCATTGTTTATGAATGAAATAGTGCTTTTGCGCAGGATGGGCGGGCGCAAGCAGCTATCTATTTGATAGTGACGATCAAACCGTAAGAGCCGGCCTAGTTGGGCCGGAATTCGATGATCATGGGTGTCGGCACCCGGCCATCGACATCGCGCGGCAGCGAGCCGGTGCGAACGATGGCCTTGAGCACGGCGTCGTCCCAGGCCTTGTTGCCGCTCGACGCGATCAGGCGCTGGCTCATGATGGTGCCATCGGCGGTGGTCCGCACCTCGACTTCCGCCTTGGGGTTGCCGGGGATGTCGTCGTTGAAAACCACATTGGGCAGGACCCGTGCCCTGACCTTGCCGGCATAACCCGCCGATGGGCCGCTGGCCTTGGCCGCACCGGCGCCAGACGGTCCGTCGGAATTTCCCGCGCCGGCCATGTCCATGATGCGCTTCTGAATGGCCGCCTGGCGTGCCTTTTCCGCGCCTGCCGCTACTGCGGCGGCCTTTTGTTTAGAGGCTGCGGCGGCGGCCGCTGCCTCTTTCTGTTTTTCGGCATTGGCCGCAGCCGTGGCTGCGGCAGCAGCAGCTTTTTGTTTTTCAGCGGCTGCCTGTTTCTGCTTTTCAGCCGCAGCGGCGGCAGAGGCGGCAGCGGCCTGCTTTTGCTTCTCGGCAGCGGCGGCATTGGCGGCGGCGGTGCGTTTTTCCTTCTCCTTCTCCTTCTCTCTTTCCCTCTCGTTGGCCAGTTGCCGGGCCTCCTGCTTTTTCGCCTCTGCCTTTTCAGCCACTTCCCGGGCCTTGCGCTCGGCCAGGTCTTCCCGGGCTTGCTGTTCCTTTTCCTTCTTTCGCTCCAGTTCCCGCGCTTGCCTGGCCTGCAGTTCGGCCTCGCGTTTTTCCTGCAGCTTTTGCGCCTTCAGCACTTCAGCTTCTTTTTGCTGCTGGAGCAGCTTGCGTTTCTTCTCTTTTTCCAGCGCAATGTCCACATCGGGCAGCGGCGGCGTTTCCTTGACTTCGGGCGCCGTGGCAACGGGCGGCGCAGGCCGGGGCGGCGGCGCTGGCGCGGGAGGGGCTGGTGGTGTGGGCTCTGGCGCAGGTGCTGGAGCCGGCGCGGGCGGTGGAGGCGGCGGCGGGGCCTGAATCTGCCGGGGCGCCGCCGGTTGCGGCACGCCCGACCACAGTTCGGCTTCAAACGATGCCGCTTCGTCGGTGCGCTTCCAGTTCACGCCCCAGGTCAGCGCGGCGATGAGCAGCACATGGACCAGCAGCGCCAGCCCGAACGCGCGCGGCGATCCCTTGTCGCGCGGCGGGGCAAATTCAAGGCGTTCTGCGTTGCTGGACATGGCTTTCCGGAGGGGCTTGCGGTTGGGCGGGATGAATTACTTGCTGGTTTGCACCGACAGGCCGACACGGGCCACGCCGGCTTTTTGCAGCGTGTCCATGACCTGCACCACGGTTTCGTACTTGATCGACTTGTCGGCGCTGATCACCACCGGCACGGCCTCGGCGCCTTGCGCTTTCACGTCGGGCTCCCGGCTGACGATATCGGCCGCCACACCGCCCACGGTGCTCGACACCGTGTCGGTCTTGAAGCGGATCTGCAGGCTTTCGTCCTTCTGAATATCGATGCGCACCGGGCTCAGGGGCTGCTTGGACGCCTGGCCCACCTTGGGCAGGGCAATCATGCTCGGCGTGATCAGCGGCGCCGTCACCATGAAGATGATGAGCAGCACCAGCATCACGTCGATGAAGGGCACCATGTTGATTTCGCTGATGGTGCGGCGTCCCCGGCCGCGTGAACTGACTGCTGGCATGGCGGTTTCCTTAAACTGACGGTGACGGCCGCAGCATGGGCCGCGTTACAACAAGCGTGGAGACATCTTCTCCCCACCAGCAGGGGCCGCGGGGCCGGCTTTGCCGGGCCGCAGGCGCAGCGGCCCCCTCGGGGGGCAGCGCAGTACGCGAAGCGACAAGCGTGGGGGCCATATCTTTAGTGGCCTGAAGGCGATTGCGCGCCCAGGTTGCGCTGCAAAATATTCGAGAATTCTTCGATGAAGGTTTCCAGGCGGTTCGCGATGCGGTCGATGTCATGCGCAAAGCGGTTGTAGGCCACCACGGCGGGAATGGCCGCGAACAGCGCAATCGCCGTGGCCACCAGCGCCTCGGCAATGCCGGGCGCGACGGTGGCCAGCGTCACCTGTTCCATCGCCGCCAGCCCGGTGAAGGCATGCATGATGCCCCAGACCGTGCCGAACAGGCCGACGTAAGGCGACACCGAGCCGACCGTCGCCAGGAATGACAGATTCGCCTCGATCGCATCCATCTCGCGCTGGTAGCTGGCCCGCATGGCGCGGCGCGCGCCGTCGAGCAGCGTGCCGGCGTCGCTGATGTGGCGCTCGCGCAGCTTCTGGTATTCGCGCATGCCGCTGGCAAAGATGCGTTCCATCGAGCCCGAGGTCTTGGCGTTCTGCGCCGCGCCGGCAAACAGGTCGTTCAGGCTGGTGCCCGACCAGAAGCCCCGGTCGAATTCATCATTGAGTTGCTGGGCGCGCTTGAGCGCCACGATTTTGCGGAAAATCGCCGCCCAGCTGGCAATCGAAATGCCGATCAGCAAGGCGACGACGGCCTGGACAACCCAGCTGGCATGGAGGAGGAGGCTGACAATGGAGAGGTCTTGGTTCATGTTGAAGCTTTTTTTATCATCAGTTTTTCAAGCTGTCCAGAATGGAAACAGGGATGCGCCGGGGTTTCAGGCTGGCGCCGTGGACCCAGCCAATGCGTATCAATCCTTCACACAGCAAGGTGGCCGGCGGGTGCTCTGCGCGCTCTGATTTTAGTAGCGCCTGCTGCTTGAGCGTCATGGACGCGCGGCCGATGTCGATCATGCTGGCGGTCACCACCAGTTGATCGTCAAGACGGGCAGGGCGGTGGTAGCGCAGCGTGGCGTCGGTCACCACGAACATGCAGCCGCTGCTGTCCTTCAGGCTTTGCTGCTGAATACCGAGTGATCTGAGCCATTCGGTGCGCGAACGTTCAAAGAATTTCAGGTAATTGGCATAAAACACGATGCCGCCCGCGTCGGTGTCTTCCCAATAGACGCGGACATCCCACTGGAATGTGGGGGGTTCTTTTACTTGATCAACCAAGCACAGACTCCAGCCGCGTCACGGCTTCCTTCAGCTGCGCCATGGAATTGGCGGTTGAAAATCGCACGAACTGCTCTGGCGCGGCATGGCCGAAATCGCGGCCGGGCGTGACGGCCAGATGCGCGCGCTTCATCAGTTCAAAGGCGAAATCCCAGCTGCCGCTCACGCCCAGCCGGGCCGCCGCAGCGGTGCAGTCGGCATAGGCGTAGAACGCGCCATCGGGCATGACGGGAACGCGCAGGCCCAGGCGGTTGAGTTCGGGAATGAAGTAGTCGCGCCGGGCCTTGAACTCCGCGCGCCGGCGTTCGTATTCGGCCAGGCTTTCAGGCTCGAAGCAGGCCAGCGCGGCATGCTGGGCGACCGTGCTGGCGCAGATGAACAGGTTCTGGGCGATGCGTTCGATGACCGGCGCCAGCGCTTCGGGCACCACCAGCCAGCCGAGCCGCCAGCCGGTCATGCTGAAGTATTTGCTGAAGCTGTTGATGCTGATGACGCTCTGGCCGAGTTCGCCGGGCAGGGCCAGCGCCGAGTGGCCGAAGTGTTCCTCGTAGCTCAGGCCCAGGTAAATCTCGTCGATCAGCGTAATGCCGCCCCGGCTGTGGACGAATTCGTGAATGCTTTTGAATTCCTCGGGCGCAATCGAGGTGCCGGTCGGATTCGATGGCGATGCCAGCAGCACGCCGCGCGCCCGGTCGTTCCAGGCGGCTTCGACCTTCTCGCGGGTCAGCTGGAAGCGTTCGCCGGCGGTGGTCGGGATCAGCACCGATGTGCCTTCGGCGGCGCTGACGAAATGCCGGTTGCACGGATAGCTGGGGTCCGGCATCAGGATTTCGTCGCCGGATTCGATCAAGGCCAGGCAGGCAAGTTGCAGCGCGGCCGAAGCGCCTGCCGTGATGACGATGCGGCCGGGCGAAACGTCGGCACCAAAACGCGACGCATACCAGCCGCTGATCCGCTCGCGCAAGGCCGGCAGGCCCATCGCCGGGGTGTATTGCGTGTTGCCCTGCGCAATGGCCCGGCTGGCCGCTTGCTGCACCAGTGGCGGCGCGGTGAAGTCAGGCTCGCCGATGTTCAGGAAAATCATTGGTGCGGCGGTATGGGCCACCTGCTGCGCCATCGCGCTGGCGGCCTTGGCAACTTCCATGACGTAGAAAGGCTCGATGCGGGCGGCCCGCTGGGAAATTTTCAAGGCTGGGCTTTCAGGAGGGCAAGGAACAGGTTTTCAGGCCTGGCGCGATTGGTCGGCAGCGACTTCCCTGGCGCGCAGCGAAGGTGCCATCTTGTGCAGCACGCCATTGACGTATTTGTGGCCGTCGGTGCCGCCAAAGGCCTTGGCCAGCTCGATGCATTCGTTGATCACGACGCGGTAAGGCACATCCACGCAATGGGTGAATTCATAGGCGCCAATCCACAAGATGGCATGCTCCACCGGGGATATTTCGGCCATTTTCCGGTCGAGCAAGGGAATGATGGCGGCGTCGAGCGTTGTCTCCGATTCGATGCAGCCGTGCAGCAAGGCATCGAAATGGGCCGAATCGGCCTTGTGAAACCCGACCAGGTCGCGGGTGAAGGCGTCGATCGAATCGGGCGGGTTCTGGCCGACCAGGTGCTGGTACAGGCCCTGCAGCGCAAATTCGCGCGCGCGGGTACGGGCCGATTTGTCGGCAGCCTTTTTGACGCCGGTATCGGTCAGGCCGGTGCGGTATTGCGGCGGTCGCTTGGTTTTGATGAGGGGTTCAGCCATGAAGCTCCGTTGGATTTTTGTAAGGTGGGATGTTCAGGCAAGCGCTTCGAGGAGATTCGCCATTTCGACCGCCACGCGCGCCGCATCTCGGCCTTTTTCAGTTTGCCGCGCCTCGGCTTGCGCCAGGTTTTCGACCGTCAGGATCGCATTGGCAATCGGCAACTGGTAGTCCAGCGCCAGGCGCGTCACGGCCGCGCCGCTTTCGTTGGCGACCAGTTCGAAATGATAGGTTTCACCGCGAATGATGCAGCCCAAGGCGATCAGCGCGTCGAAGTTTTCGGTTTCCGCCAGTGCCTGCAGCGCGCAAGGTACTTCCAGCGCGCCGGGCACTTTCACATGCGTGATGTTCTCTTCTTTCACGCCCAGGGCAGCGAGTTCCTGGCGGCACGCTGCCGCCAGGATGTTGGTGATCCCTTCATTGAAGCGCGCCTGCACGATCCCGATCGAGAGTTTTTTGCCGTCGAGATTTTCGCCCAGGCCTTTGTCTGCATTGAGCATGGTGCGCTTTCCTTAAACGGTTTCGGGTTGGGGCTGGGCTTGGTGCTTGCCGATGTAGCCGACGATCTCCAGGCCATAGCCGTTCATGCTCGGCATGCGGCGCGGGTTGCCCATCAGCTGCATTTTCTGCACGCCGCATTCACGCAAAATCTGCGCACCCACGCCGTAGGTGCGCAAGTCCATGCGGCCGCGTTCCGGCGCCTGGGCGGCTCTGGCGGTGCCTTCAAACTGTGCCATTAGCTGCGCGGCGCTCTCGCCGCAGTTCAGCAGCACCACCACGCCCCGGCCTTCAGCCTCAATGTGCTTCAGGCTCTGGTCCAGGCTCCACGAATGCATGGTGCGGCCGGTCTCTAACAGGTCGAGCACCGACAGCGGCTCGTGTACGCGCACCGCCACGGTGTCGTCGGCTCCCCATCGCCCCTTGACCAGCGCCAGGTGCAGGTCGTGGCTGGTCTTGTCCTTGAAGGCATGTGCGGAAAATTCGCCAAAAGCGGTCTGCAGTGTGCGGCTGCCGACCTTCTCCAGCAGCGATTCGGTGCGGCTGCGGTGTTCAATCAGGTCGGCAATCGTGCCGATTTTAAGGCCATGCGCGGCGGCGAACACCTGCAGGTCCGGCAGCCGGGCCATGGTGCCGTCGTCGTTCATGATCTCGCAGATCACCGCTGCCGGCGAACAGCCGGCCATGCCTGCCAGGTCGCAACCCGCCTCGGTGTGGCCGGCGCGCATCAGCACGCCGCCGTCAACGGCCTGGAGCGGAAAGATGTGGCCGGGCTGCACCAGGTCGCTGGCCTTTGCATCGCTGGCCACCGCCGCCTGCACGGTGCGTGAGCGGTCAGCGGCCGAAATGCCGGTGGTCACGCCTTCGGCCGCTTCAATCGACACCGTAAAGGCAGTTGAGTACTGGGCGCCGTTGCGCGCCACCATCGGCGGGAGTTGCAGCCGTTCGCAGCGCTCGCGCGTCAGCGTCAGGCAGATCAGGCCACGGCCGAAGCGTGCCATGAAATTGATGGCCTCGGGCGTCACATGGTCGGCGGCGAGCACCAGGTCGCCTTCGTTCTCGCGGTCTTCTTCGTCAACCAGAATGACCATGCGGCCGGCGCGCATGTCGGCGACGATGTCTTCAACAGGGGAAATCAGAGGGGTCATTTAGAGAGTTGCTTGTTTGAGGGGAGAGTCCTGGAGCATGCGCTCGACATAGCGCGCGATGAGGTCGATTTCCAGGTTGACCGGCGAGCCCTGGCCCAGCTGGCCCAGTGCGGTATTTTGAACGGTGTGGGGAATCAGGTTGATGCTGATCTCGCAGCCCGGCGCCTCTTCGGCATGGCCCGCCAGATCCTGTACACGGTTCACCGTCAGGCTCACGCCGTTGACGGTGATGGAGCCTTTGTAGGCCAGGTATTTGCCCAGCGACTGCGGCGCGCGGATACGCAGCTCCCAGCTTTCACCCACCTGGGCGAAATGCGTGACGCGGCCAATGCCGTCCACATGGCCGGACACAATATGGCCGCCAAGCCTGTCATGGGCGCGCAAGGCTTTTTCAAGGTTGATGACGCCGGGCTCGGCCAGCCCGCAGGTCTTGTCCAGCGACTCGGCGGAAATGTCGATGGTGAAGCAGTTGTTGGCGGGGTCCAGCGTCGTGGCCGTCATGCAGGCGCCGTTGAGCGCAATGCTGTCGCCCAATCCCACGTCATCGAGATAACCCGGAGGTGCTTCGATGGTGAGACGGTTGCCATGGTCTGAAGAGCTGCCCAGGCGATGGATGGCGACGATGCGCCCCATGCCGGTGATGATTCCGGTAAACATGCCGTATTTTCGCAGGGAAAAGAGCCATATCGCCTGGACGGGCAGTAAAGGCGTTGAAAAGGCTGCCGGATGGCCTTGGACCGACTCGGGCAGGAAGGCTTCTAGAACTGGTCCCGCCCGGCGACACGGGCCACGATGCGCAAGTCAGCGCCCACCCGGTCAACGGACTGGAACTGCAGCGCCACCGCATCAGCCAGCGACTGCAGGGGACCGAACGCCGCCATGCCCTGGCCCGGCCCGAGCAGCTTGGGTGCCAGGTAAAGCACAAACTCATCGACCAGCCCGGCGCGGATCAGCGAGCCGTTGAGCTTGCTGCCGGCCTCGACATGCAACTCGTTGATCTCGCGGCGGCCCAGGTCGCGCATCATCGCGGCCAGGTCCACCTTGCCATTCGCGTCAGGCAGCATGACCACCGTCGCGCCACGCGCTTCCAGTGCCGCTTTTTTTGCATCATTTTGGACTGCAGCGTATATCAGGCAAGCGCGACCAGCTATGAAAAGATGAGCGTCCAGCGGCGTCTGAAGCCGGCTGTCCACCACGACGATGTGCGGCTGGCGGGGCGTGGCGACTTCGCGCACATCGAGGCGCGGGTTGTCTTCAAGCACCGTGCCGATGCCTGTCAACACCGCGCAGGCGCGCGCGCGCCAGGCATGGCCGTCGGCGCGGGCGTCAGGCGAGGTGATCCACTGGCTCTGACCATTGGACAGCGCCGTCGTGCCATCGAGCGACGCCGCCATTTTCATGCGCACCCACGGCGTGCGGCGGATCATGCGGCTGAAAAACCCGATGTTAAGTTCACGGGATTCAGCAGCGCCGGGGCCGACTTCGACCTCGATGCCGGCGGCGCGCAAGCGTGCAAAGCCCTGGCCTGATACCAGCGGGTTGGGGTCGGCGATGGAGGCGACGACTTTCTTGATGCCTGCGGCAATCAGTGCATCGCAACACGGGCCGGTGCGGCCGTGGTGGGAGCAGGGTTCAAGGGTGACGTAGGCGATTGCGCCTTCGACTGAATGGCCTTGGGCGGCTGCGTCGAGCAGAGCCATGATTTCGGCATGCGGGCCGCCGGCGCGCTGGGTGTGGCCCTGGCCCAGAATGGTGCCATCGTTCGTACTGATAAGCGCGCCAACACGTGGATTTGGTGATGTCAGCCGCAAGGCGTCATATGCGAGCGCCAGTGTGCGTTTCATTCGCTGGCACCCGCGCATTGATCAGTGCCTGAAGAGGGTGCTGAGTAGGTGCATATGCGCCCCCGTCCCGTTCTGGAGATGACGACACCTTTTCGGTAGCTCGTGCCCAGAATGTTGGAAGAAAAAACCACCCGGCCGGCATCGGCGCCAAGAACAAAGCCACTCGCGTCGAAACCGATCAAGTTTCCAACGGTTGTGTTTCGGGCAACTTGATATTGCAAGACACTGCTGTCTGCCTCCCTGACGGTGGTAATAAGTGTGTCGGTTCCCTCGGTATAGGCCTTGTCATTATTCATGTCAACGTAGACGCGCCAGCCCCGACTCCAGTCAGTAGAAACTAGCGGCTGCACAATGGCTTGCCTATTGTTCTTGATGGCTTCGCCGCGTGCCTGCATGACGGAAACCAAAAGATCGCTCGCAGTGACGTTGAGTTTTTGCCGAGCAATCATGCGCTGGAAATCAGGTGCTGCAAGACCGGCGATGATGGCAATCAATGCGATGACGACCATGAGTTCAATCAGCGTGAAGCCCTGCGTTTTTGCAGGATAGGAACGCGTCAAGGCCAGCATTGCTTTTCATTCTCTGTTCGGGCTGTCCCGTTGTAAGTGCAGCCCTTATCGCCATTGCTTGTGATGTAAAGCAGGCTGACCGGGTCATTGCCTGACCGCATGCTTGCCTGCAACTCAACGCACTGATTGAGCGCCACGGCTGTAGTGCCGCTTGTGCATTGAACTGCAGCAATGCTACATGCACTTGCGGCCAGAGAATCGCCAGAAAACGACTGGGTTTTTGACGTGGCGGCGCCAGTCGCAAACGTAACGTACTGATTGAATTGCGTGTAATACCTTTCCTGCTGTTGCATTGATTGGAGCAAGCCGCTGCGGCACTCTGCCCTTCTACCTTTGCGAATCTGCTCGGTGTATGCCGGATACGCGATGGATGCCAAGATTGCAATGATGGCAACCGTGATCATCAATTCGATCAGGGTAAATCCGTCGCTGCCGTGTTGCCGGTGATGGTTCATGTCAATTTTTGAAATTTCTTATTTCCCGCCAGCTGATACGGCCAGCCGTAATTTGGCTTGCTGTTGGAGTGGTGGTCTGGGAACCGACGTTTCCGGCGCTGGTGAGGCGTGTTCCTGTGCTGACAACGGTATCGCGGACCGTGTATTTGCGTGTTCCGTCCGCACGGCGGGTTGTGTAGGCGTTGTCCAACTCCAGTGAAATGTAGTTTGGCCGGCTCAACAGTCCTATGGAACTGCTGACCTGTATAGTGCCCGCAGCTTCACCAGTCAGTGAATTGAGTGTGTAACTTCTTCCGTTCCCGTCACCAGAGCAATCTCCCGAAGGAATGATTGAGTTCAAGGTCACTGAGGTTAAGCCCTGATCTCCTTCGACTGCGATGCGCTCACGACCGTTGGGCAGATCGAAATACCAGCCTTTCTTTTCGCCAGAACCCGTACCGAGCGTAAAGTTTGTTATTGTGATGGTAACGGCGCTGGTGCTTTCTGCCGCTGTCTGTTGCTGAAGGCTGTTCCTAAGCAACCCATAATCGGATGTGGCTGTGCCGCCGCTGTCCCAGACGCCATAGATGGTCTGCGTGCCACTGGACGATGCGTCAGCCTGTTCTATGAACTTACCAGATCCAAAAACCACCATGACGCCGCGCTGCTTGGCAGTGGTGATTACCGGCGCAATCGTTATAGGTTGACGCGTTCCTGCGCTGTCCAGAGCCGTGAAAAGTGGCTTCTTGGCCCCTGCATTTACCTTGACAATTTTGTTGTTGCTGATGTTTGCGCTGCTCAGTCCCTCAGTGAAGTCAAACTTCCAGAGTTGGCCCTGTAAGTCACCGCCATATATAGTGGTTGTTTCCCCAGCATCCCCAACTAAAAAGCCCGGATTTGCCAAGCCATTGGCAAGACTCGTGCTTGCTGCTGGAACCACGATTTTGAAGTAGTTGGTGCCTTCCGTCCAAGATTCGCCAGGAGTCTTGTCAAGACTAAGCAGGAACAGCGCTTGATCCCCGGTAGTGGTGTACCTTCCTGACCCGTCGTTCACATAGTTGTTGTATCCGCTGCCTGCAGCAACAAACCATTTATAGCTTGGTGTCCCGCCTGTCGTGTTGGCAGGAATCTTCAATTTGACTATTTTGGGTTGCGTTACAACATTTCCCATCATGGGGTCGTCCTGGTCGGTGAACTCGAAAAGAATTTTGCTCGCTCCTGTAGAGCCATCTTCGAATGTATTGGGGTTGGTCACGTCAAGCGCAAAGATGCCTTGCGCACCGCCTCCCATGCCGCTTGCCAATACGGTGCGCCAACCCGTTCCCAACTTTGCTTCCCCCACCTGGGGAACTCCATCGACAAAAGGGCGGTGTTGGTAAGCAACGCTGGTCAACTGATTGAGGTTTTTGGCTACGGCCAGTGGAATATAGGCAAACAGCTCCTTTCCATCGGAAGCTCGGAGGGCATGCAGCATGCCGTCATTTGCGCCCACGTAAAGAGCGGCTGTTCGCGTGGCTGCTGTCCTTGAAAAAGCCAGATAGTCATCATCGCCCACAAGGCTTGGATCGGCTTCCCTCTTGTATATCGGGCCTGAGTTAATGATGTCACCCATCAGGCTGGTGCGGCGGCGGAAGGTGTTGCTGGCAGCGCCTTCCTGCGACCTGTCTCCTCGGAGGTAGCTGACCCGCAGAGCTCCAAGGCTATCGGCTGTGCCAGTTAACGGATTCGCATTGAGTCCATCACGCATGACGGCATCAAATTGGTCCAGGTTTTCAGGGGTGAACGCAATGCCCGGGTTGCTGCTGGCCTGCCTCCGATAGGTAAAGATTTTTCTTTCAGCAGGTTTGACATACGGATCAACCGCCGCAGTCGATGTGACAAGGGTTGAGCCTGCTGTCAGTATCGTGCCGGCATCCCATGCCACATTTTGCAGGGCGTCGATGGTGTTTGTGGTGGTGTTGAGTGCCAATGACGATTTGATCACCGTACCCGACCAGTCACGAGAATCGAAGCGCGGGGCGTAAAGATCCCCATTTGGCGAACTGGTACTGAAGCGTTGGGAACTGAGCGAGGACACCGACACCGTTCCGCTTTGAGCACTAGCCGAGGCAAAAAACTTGCGGATGCCAGCGATCATGCGTTGGGCTTGGCTGGCCAGTGCATAGCCATCGGGTACGTTGGCCAGGGAGGGGTCTTCCCATTCCTTGTTATTGATCTGCCCGCCTGAGGTCTTAAACGGGTTGCCATCATCATTGGCGTCGCTGAACCAGCCATATTTGCCTGCTAGGTAGAAACTGCTGTTGCGTGGCTTGATGCCACGCGTATTGCCGTCAATCAAGCCATTTCCTCCTTCGTCAACGTCAATGGTGAAGGTCTTGACGCGAATGTCCTTGAGCGATTGCGTCTTGCCATCCACGGTGAGCGAGTCCTCGCGGATAGGCTGGGTGTTGGCCCAGTAGGCTGCACCCGCCCAGTAATAGGCGCTGGATTGCGATCCGGTGCTCTTGCTTTGCAGTGTGGTGTTGTCTGAAACAACATTCGGGTTGCCCAAGGTATTTTGAGCGCGGCCCAAAGCATCGGTATAGGGGTAGCTGACGCCGGTTTCAAAGCCTGTCAGCAGATTTGTCCAATCCACCGCACTGAAAGTTTTAGTGGATGAACCCGGGATGGCCAGCGCTGCCCTGGCGGGATCAGTGCTGGTCTCAGACACACCACCAGTTCCGTGCCCTGGCAGTTGCTTGTCATAGTGGGTGTTGACATCACCAATGGCTAAAATGAAATTGCGTCGCTGGCAGCCATTCTGAATTGGATCGGTCCAGGTCTTGTAAATCGGAAAGTTGTCATACATGGCGGCTGTCGTCAGATTGCCAACCGCCGTATCCGTGGGTTGCAGGCCCTGAAAATAGCGCAGTGTCTCGTAGTACAACTCGCCTACCGGATCATTGCTTTTGTAAATGCCAGTGCTGCCAAAGTTGTTCAGGTAATTGGTCACCCCACTGGTGGTAAAGGCGGGTGCTCCTGCGGGGAAGGCGCTTGATCCGCCGACGGCATTAAGCGGGTCCGTGACAAAAACGCCGGTGCTGGCATCCCATTCGGCTTGGGTGTTGGATTGGAGAACGCCACTGGTATCGCGGTATTGCGAGCCTAAAAACTTCATGGGTGCGCGCAGTACGCCGCCATAGCGGCCATTGCCATTTTCAAGAGCGTATCCAAAAGCGGATACCCGAACGCCTTCGGCTCTGGTTTGCAGCTCGCCAATAGGTTTGTAAACGCCAGAGCTTGCTGTCTCATTCGGGTAACGCTTGCAAAAACGAACGCCATCCGAACCTTGCCGGCTCGGGCCTTCGGTGTTGTCGCACACCTGAACGTAGGCTTTCATCTTGGCCGGCGACGTACCATTGGTGTAAGCCCTATAGCCGGTGCCTACACTGGCTTGGTACCAAGTCGGAGTTTCCTGGTAGTAGTTATAAAGAGGCGTGCTGAAATATGCCTTATATTGAGCCATGCGGGTGTAAAGCCGATAAGTCTGAATGTTGTTTATGTTTGATCCATTACCTCCATCGGGACACTTGTCATCCGAAGAATTAATTCGGAGTCGAACATTTGTGACATTGGCGCCAGAGCCAGAACGACAAACACGATGGGTGGTGTTGTGGGATTGTGTTCCAACGGCCCCAGCGCTACCCCAGTTTGAGGAATTGAGTTCTTCCTTGATGCCTTCGTAATAGGCTGTTCCATGGGCTCCCGTGTTGTCTTGCCAGATATAGCTCTGAATACTTGTGTCTGGTGCGTCGGTCGGTGGTATAACGTTCGTCAATTGCCCGGTTGGGATATAGCTATAACTAGATGGATTGTCACCTGTGCGCTGTGGGGTGGTAGATGTGCCAGTTACAACCGCCATGTTGCGCGGCGTCGGACTCACCGCTTCTGGCACCAGGGTACCAGCCACCGGGTCAGTACCCGTGGGCATGACAGTTGTCGTGGCTTCCGGTACGTTGCGAACCCATTGCTTGCTGCCTGCGGGGTCGAGCACATAGATGATGGAGGCTGTATTCGTGGGTATAAACGGAAAGTATTGAATCGTGGGAGTACTGTTCAGATTAGGAACAAGCGGTGCAAAGATGTTGGTATTGCCTGGCGTGGTGCAATCGCCGCCTGAACTGGCGTTGCCTACGTACATCAAGTTGTTGCACGAATTAAAATAGACTGTGCCACTGTAATTGCTTGTTGCGCCAGGGGTGACGAACTGCGGCGTTACCTTGCCGACCAGATCGGAATTAACCTGTTTTTGCGGAAAGTAAGTGGCATTGCGTATGCCGCCAAAATTGGAGGGAAGGTAAGCCCTTCCCAATACAGTTTTATTGGCAATATCCAATGCTCGGTTTCCCCCGGTGAGCGCATAACGCAACAAGTCAATCGAAGAGGTCGCGGCATAGTTCAGTACATTGCCGCTGTAGCCTGTGCCACTTCCAGACACGTTGCAGTATTTATTGCTATCAACAGAACCAGTACGCCGGAAATACTCGCCCTTTAATACACTGGTGTCATTGGCATCGAAATACTCGTAGCATCCTTTCGGGTCCCAGTAGCCCAAGTATTCTTGGGCGTGATCGTAGGTGCCTGAACGGTAAGCAGCCCCTGCGGTCGGAAACTCTACCGACAAAGCCAGCGCAATGTTCACTGCCTGCGCTGTGACCGTCAGCGGACCCAGGCTGAGATCGACTGAGGGAATAGGCGTGGTCTGCGCACCGCTTCCAGCTACAAGCATCGCTGCAGCGCAGCATGCAAACCATGAGAGTGTTTTGCGGATTTTCATAGTTTCAGCATTTGAGTATCGGGCTCGGCTTGAAGACCACGCTCTGCAGCATGACTTGGGTTTGCTGGTTCATGCCGTAACCCAGACCCGTGATCAGAAACGCTTTTTGATTGGTGCAGCCGCCCGGAACGTGGTATGGAATTGTCTCCACGATATAACGGGGCAACTTTGCGGGCAGGGCACTGTTACCCGTAGAGAAGCCGCTGCCGCGCCCGGTATATTCACCCAACGTAACGTAACGCCTGGAGGAACCGGTGTCTTCAAAATTAATGGATTGATAAAAGGGCGTGGTTGTCGATGTATTGGTATTGCACAAGCCACGGTTTTCGGCCGTAGCGCCGCAGCCTTGGGCAAACAACTGAAGGTTGCGGCTGTCCAACTCAGCCTCACGGCTGTTGCTTTCTGTGTTGGGACCCATGATGTCTATCTCGGCATCGCCCAAGGCCGCTTCGGCAGCCTGAAAGGCAATTTGCCGGTCCCGGTCGTTGCGCGCAGCCTTTTCGCTCAGCAAGGTCAGGCGCGCGCCAAATGCCGTCATCATAAAAATCGCGCTGAGCATGATGAGCACGACAATGAGCGACATGCCCCGCTGGCCGGAGCGTTGAGCATGAAAAACAAGTCGGTTGGCAACCATGACCATCAATCCTGGGGGTTGCGCAGTTTGAACGTTGCGTTGAACACGCGCCTGAGTCTGCCGTCATTCGGTGCAGTGAATACCAGGCCTGCCTCGGTGCTGCTACCTGTAAATTCTTTTCCCAAAGGATAAAGATTGTTTTCAGTCGCTGTGGCGGATTGACCTTGAGAACTGCCCAAGTCTCCACGAATAACCAATCCAACACGGATAGCAACCACCTGCTGCCAATTGGTAACGCTTTGTCCGCTCACCCATTGCCGGGGCACGCTGTCGCCGTTGGTGTCCAGGCCGTACATGACCTGGAATGTTTCCACGCCTTTGAGAATGGGTTGCGTATTGCGGGTCAGGGTTGTTGCTGTCGGATCTCCACGTGAAATGCACTGCAGCGACGGCTCGCCTGTACTATCGTTAGCAACCCAGAACAGGCTAAGGGCCACATCATCAGCATTGAGCGGATAATTTTGGGCAACGCCCTGGCAGTCGATCATGGATCCGTCAGGTTTGGTAGCGTCGGTGGCTAAGCTTGAGCCGTGAAACCGTAAAGCAAGTGTGTCACTCTGGTTGATCCCTCCGTTGTTCGTTGCTCCGTCATTCGTGATGCTGGTGGCTACGGTAACTTTAGAATTGTTGAATCCACGCACGGTCGGGAACGAGGAAGCCACGAAACGCCGACTATTGTCATCTCCATCTCCATCGCGCTGGGTGTAGTTCTGATAGCCTGCCAAGCGTGCCGCCTGACCAATGACTTCAAGCGCAAAGCGTCCGTTTTCCTGAATTTCCTGGCCGGCGTCTACAGTTCGATAACTTGAAAGTGTCACGGAATATAGTGCTGTCGCAGCCAACGTGATCAGGCTGGCCAGGACCAGCGAAACCAGCAGTTCAACTAGGGTGAGACCACGTTGCGCAAAAAGGGCAGCGGGCGTCATCGTCAATCCTCGAAATCTTTTTGATTTCCAAACACGGTAATGACAATCCTGGGGCGATCATCCGTTGCGATTGCCTGCATGACTTTGTCGTTCTTAGCGGTCTTGGCCGCCCATCCCAACTTGATCATGATCATGTCGCCCTGGTCGTCGCAGGCCCAGCGATACAGGCCTTCACTAGAACCCGAAGTGTCTTTAGGCGCGCTATCCCGGCAAACTTTTGCACGTCCTCCGGGAAGGTCTGTAGTTACCCTGTTTTTCCATTCATTGAGCATGAAGGCCGTCAATTGGGCTGGCGTACACGCAGCCGAGGTGCCTTTGCACTCCGTTATCGTGCCTGTGTTTGCAATGCTGGTATCCAGAACGCTTAAAGCGCTTGTGCCTTCGGACGCTGAGATTGAGGCCGATGGAACCAACTGCGCGATTTCTTCGTAATCCCGGGCGAGTTGTGTTGCAGTAGCGGCTTGGGTCGAGAACTGGTTGCTGCGTAAAGTCGCGAGTTGCAGGCCTGCCGTTCCCAGCATCCCGATAGCAAAAATCACCAGAGAAACCAGAATTTCTATCAAGGCAAATCCTTGATTTTTTTGTAGATGGAGGAACTGGCCAGATCGTTGCATAGCCGAAGTGTATCTGCGCCTCACACTTATTTAGGCAGGATCCGACAGATGGTTAAAAATGGCGGATAAGCGTAACTATGGCGACTATTTGTTAGCCTATACGTCTACCGCCCCACCTCATCCACCATCGCCCTGAACTCGTCAATATCCTCAAAACTCCGGTACACGCTGGCAAAGCGGATGTAGGCGATCTTGTCGAGTTTTTTGAGTTCCAGCATGACCAGTTCGCCCAGGCGGTTTGAGGCTACCTCGCGCAGGCCCAGGCTCAGCAGCTTTTCCTCGATCTGCTCGACCGCCGCATCGATCTGCGCGGTGCTGACCGGGCGCTTGCGCAGCGCCAAGGTCATCGAACCCAGTATCTTGCTGCGCTGGTAGTCGGTGCGGCGGCCGTCCTTCTTGACGATGGCCGGAAAGCTGACGTCGGCGCGCTCGTAGGTGGTGAAGCGCTTTTCGCAGGCCGCGCACTGGCGGCGGCGGCGTATGAATTCGGCGTCTTCTGAAACCCGGGTTTCGACCACCTGGGTTTCAAGGTGACTGCAAAAAGGACATTTCATGCGTCCTCCCGGCAATTTTTGAAGCGTTTCAGGCCGTTTGCGCAACAGCCACGGGCGCAAGCAGCTATCGATTCAATAGCTGCCGCGCCGTTCATGGCGTTCAGCCGTAAACCGGAAACCGGCTGGTCAGGGCGTGAACCTTGGCGCGAACCGCTTCGATGTTGGCCGCATCGCGCGGATTGTCGAGCACGTCGGCAATCAGCTGGGCCGTCATGCGCGCTTCCTCGTCGCCAAAGCCGCGCGTCGTCATGGCCGGGGTGCCAATGCGCACGCCGCTGGTGACCATCGGCTTTTCCGGGTCGTTCGGAATGGCGTTCTTGTTGATGGTCATGTGGGCGCTGCCCAGCACGGCTTCGGCTTCCTTGCCGGTGATGCCCTTGGCGCGCAAATCGACCAGCATGACGTGGCTTTCGGTGCGGCCGCTGACGATGCGCAGGCCGCGCTCGGTCAGCGTTTCAGCAACGATTTGCGCATTTTTCAGCACTTGCTGCTGGTAGGTCTTGAACTCGGGCGACAGTGCTTCCTTGAAGGCGATGGCCTTGGCCGCAATCACATGCATCAGCGGGCCGCCCTGCAGGCCGGGGAAGATGGCGCTGTTGATGGCCTTTTCGTGCTGGGCCTTCATCAAAATGATGCCGCCGCGCGGGCCGCGCAGGCTCTTGTGCGTGGTCGAGGTCACCACGTCGGCATGCGGCACCGGGTTGGGGTAGATGCCGGCGGCAATCAAACCGGCGTAATGCGCCATGTCCACCAGGAAAATCGCGCCGACATCCTTGGCCACCTTGGCGAAACGCTCGAAATCAATGCGCAGGCTGTAGGCCGACGCGCCCGCAATGATCAGCTTGGGCTTGCTTTCGTGGGCCTTGCGCTCCATCGCGTCGTAGTCGATTTCTTCCTTGTCGTTCAGGCCGTAGGACACGACATTAAACCACTTGCCGCTCATGTTGAGCGACATGCCGTGCGTCAGGTGGCCGCCTTCGGCCAGGCTCATGCCCATGATGGTGTCGCCAGGCTTGAGGAAAGCGAGGAACACGGCTTCATTGGCCGACGCACCGCAATGGGGCTGCACGTTGGCGGCATCGGCGCCAAAAATCTGCTTGACGCGGTCGATGGCGAGTTGCTCGGCCACATCGACGTGTTCGCAACCGCCGTAGTAGCGGCGGCCGGGGTAGCCTTCGGCGTATTTGTTGGTGAGCTGCGAGCCTTGCGCGGCCATGACGGCGGGCGAGGCGTAGTTTTCGCTGGCAATCAGCTCGATGTGGTGCTCTTGGCGGGCGTTTTCAGCCTGGATGGCGGCAAAGATTTCGGGGTCGGTCTGTTCGATGAGAATGTTGCGGTGGTACATGGCAGTCCTTCAAGACTTCGGTTCCTTGTCCTTTGGCTCTGTTTCAGAGCAGAGGAAGCAAGGGCTGCCCAGGCGAACGGCTGAACGCTTTTTGGCCAAATGGCCGCAAACGGTGCGCTTCCCCGTGGTGTCCCACGTCCGCACCGATGGTTGTAAAACCCCGGTGCCTATCGCCAGTCGCGCACCGCGCTAGTGTAGCGCAGGGTGCTTGCCCGGCCAGTTCTCAAGCCTTCAGGACTGGTCTAGTTGCGCCACATCCTGTGAAGGCTTGCGGTCGGATGACTGGCGCTGGGTCTCGGCTGGAAAGGACACCGATGTGGTTTGCGCGGGCGCTGACGCTGCAACAAAGCGCGGCGTGGTGGTGGGCGGGCGCTTGCCGCCGACCACGGCCAGCAGGCGGGCGCGTTCGGCCATCACCTTGCTCGCATAGCCGCCGTCGCTTTCCAGATTGGCGGCGCCCACATAGTATTTCAGCCCGCCTTCGATGGAGCCGGCGCGTGTGATGCATTCCTGCAGCACCTTGACGCCAACCCGCAGGTTGGCCACCGGGTCGAAGGCCGCGAGTCGGCCGCCGATCTTGGCGTATTTGTCATGATGGACCTGCGTCATCACCTGCATCAGGCCCTGGGCGCCCACCGGGCTCTGGGCGAACGGGTTGAAACCCGATTCGATCGCCATGATCGCCAGGATCAGCGTCGGGTCGAGCTTGACGTTGTGGCCGATCTCGAAGGCTTCGGCCACCAGCGTTCCGACGGGCTCTTGCGCCACCGAATACTTCTTGCTGATCCACGAGGCGACGGCCGCCTGCTGGCTCGACAGTGCCTTGGGCTTGTCGGCTACCGGCCGCTCGGCCACCACGACCACGGTTTCCCGGGGCGTGAAGCTTTCCGGTTCAACCACGATTGCGCGCCGTTCCTGCAGCCAGGCCATGAGCTTGACCTCGCCGGTGTCGCGCAGGTCGGGCCGGGCCATCAGCGTGACCACCGCAAAGGCCACGACCAGGCCCAGAAGGGCAAAACTGCTGTGCGTTATCACGAAAAATCCGCGGGCAATGTCGTCGGCAACCGTCCCAAGGCCGCTCCGCACATTCTTAAAAAGATCCTTGACGTTGAAATCAGGACGGTTGTTCACTAGCGCTGTCATAGCACTCCTTTCTTTGCATGCAGACCTTGGAGGGTTGCGCAGGCTTTGATTGGGTCGCCATCAAACCAGGCAGATGCCTGCCGGTTGTTGACCCTCGTTGATACTGCCGGGGAAGGCAGCGCGTTCGGGTAAGCCCTTATCTTTGTGGGACTTGAGCGCATTCTAGTTTCCGGTTAAATAACCTGTCAATAATAAAGAATTTGTTTGATATATCTAATAATGTTTGAAGATGGCTTTTTTCGTGGAATAATGCTTCATTTCATGCTTTGCTGTGTTTCTTTGCAAAGCTTGCTTCAGGTAACGTTTGGGGCCGATGGGTTTGGGCAGTGCTTCGGCTGCAGCCTGAAAATGGCCAAAGAAAATCTCAATCACCCCGGTTTGCGTGATTGAAAAATTAGGCTTGCCGGCATGATGCGGCGGCTTTAACCTTCAGTTGTCCGAGTTATTCGGATGCCAACCGGGTAACCAGTCCCGGTAATACCCGGAAGCAATCACTTGCTTCCATCGCACTGCGAGACGATTCATCTCTCCTTTTGCGAAGCCAGATGGCATGGGTTTTATGCCCGCCATCAACCCCGGCCAGTTCTGCTGACCGGGGTTTTTCTTTTTTCCGGCGACACGCTTCACGGCAGGGCATTGACCTTTGGCGCCGGGTGTCAAAAACTAGGCCCCTATGTCAGGCAATGCAATCAATCCCGGGTGGCGCAACCGTCTAAACACTTTTTGGGCCGGCGCCGGCGCGGTGCTTCGTTCGCCCCGCTGGCATCGCCGCGTGGCCTGGGCCGTCGGCATCTGGCTGCTGGTCTGGGCGCTGGCCTATGTGGCCGTGCCGCTGCTCGTCAAGTCGCAACTGGAACGCCTGGGTTTTGAAAAGCTGGGTCGCCGGGTGAGTGTCGGTTCGGTGGATTTCAGGCCCTGGTCGCTGGAGCTGACGGTGCATGACCTGGCGGTGGCCAAAGCCGGTCCGGCCGCTGCCGAGCCGGCTTCCCCGCAGGCCGTTCCCCAGCTGAAAATCCGCCGCCTCTATATAGATGCGGAACTGGCGTCGCTGCTGCGGCTGGCGCCTGTCGCCGATGCGCTGGCGGTCGAGGAGCCGGCGCTCTCGCTGACCTATTTCGGCCAGGGGCGCTATGACATCGACGGCATCCTGGAGCGGCTCAAGACGGCCGAGCCGCAACCGGCCGGCGACGGCGCGCGGTTTGCGCTTTACAACCTGGTGCTCAGCGGCGGCCGGGTGGACGTTGCCGATGAATCGGTCCACGCCACGCACAGCCTGCACGACCTGCACCTGGCGGTGCCCTTCCTGAGCAATCTGCCTTCTCAGCGCGAGATCAAGACCGCGCCCCGGCTGGCGTTCGTGCTCAACGGCAGCCGGTTTGACACGGCCGCCGTGGCGACGCCGTTCGCGCCGACGCGCCAGACCGACGCAACGCTCCAGTTGCGCGATCTTGACTTGCAGCCCTACCTGGCGTACTGGCCCGACAGCCTGCCGTTCCGGCTGCAAAGCGCCGTGCTGCAGGCCGACATCCAGCTCGCGTTCGAGCAGAACCCCGCGCCAAGCTTGAAGATTTCCGGAAGCGTCACGGCCGGCAAGGTGCGGCTGCTGGAAGCCCGGCCGCCCGGCAGCGCGCCCGGCGCCGGTCCCGAACTGCTGGCCTTTGACCGCCTGCATCTGGTGCTCGACGATGTGCGGCCGCTGGAGCAACTGGTCAAGCTGTCGGCGGTGGAACTGGGCGCGCCCCTGCTCTCCGTCACGCGCGACCGGGCAGGGCGGCTTAACCTGCTGCCGGCCGGGCAGCCGGTTGCTACAAAAAGCGTAGCTGCAAGCTCACGTCCAGCAAGCGGAGAAGGCCAAAATGATGCTAAAAATCAGGCCGCAACGACTTCCGCCCAACCCTGGCGCATCCAGGTGGACAGCGTGGACGTCAAGGGCGGCGCGCTGGACTGGCGCGATGAAAGCCTGCCGTCGCCTGCCCGCATCCGCCTCAAGGACCTGACGCTGAATGCCACGTCAATCGCCTTTCCGTTCGCGGACAACGCGCCGCTCCAGTTCAGCGGCTCGCTCGGGCTAGCCCCGTCCATGCCGGCTTCTTTGCCCGTGCAGGTCAAAACCGCTGCAAGGTCGGCCACGAAACCGCAGGTCGCCGTTGCCGCCGTGCCGCCGTCAAGTCCGCCAACTGCTACGCTTTTCACCTTCAAGGGCTCGGCCACCGACACGGCCGCCAATGCCACGGCCACCGTCAGTGCCTGGCCGCTCGACATGGCGGCGAAATACGTCGGCCAGTTCCTGCTGCCCGCGCTCAGCGGCCGGCTGGATGCCGACATCGGCTTGACATGGCGGGCCGCCCAGGCCGGCAAGCCGCAGGCCCTGCGCATCATCGCGCCCGCGCTGGCGCTCAGCGATGTGCAACTGGCGCAAGGCGGCGACGCGCTGGTGTCGGTGCAGCGCGCGGAACTGGCCGGCGTGGACATCGACCTGCCGGGCCAGTCCTTCAGCGCCGCCAGCCTGCAGCTCGGCCAGCCCCGGGCGAAGGTCGAGCGCGATGCCGGCAAGCGCTGGATGGTTGAACGCTGGCTGGTGGCCCGCGAACCGTCAGCCGCAGCGCCCGCCGCCGCATCTGCCAAGCCGGCCGCCCCTTCGTGGGCCGTCGCCATCGATGAAGTGGTGCTGGACGGCGGCGCCATGTCGTTTTCCGACAAGGCCGGCGACAAGCCGGTGGCCTTCGAGGTCACGGCGGCAAATGCCCGGCTCGGCGCGCTGGTGCTGGGCGACCGCCCGGCCGGGCGCAAGCAGGCCGCGCAGGCCATGCCGCTGTCGGCTTCGCTGCGGCTGGCCAGCGGCCGGTTTGCGCCGGGCAAGCTCGATTTCAAGGGCGATCTGGCCCTGGCGCCGCTGCAGGCCAAAGGCCAGCTGGCGGTCGAGCGACTGCCGGTGCAGGCGTTCGAGCCTTATTTTGCCGGCGCGCTGAACATCGAACTGCTGCGCGCCGATGCCAGCTTCAAGGGCCGGGTCGCCTACCGCGACACCGCCGCCGGGCCGCAGGCCGAGGTGGCGGGCGACGCGGCGCTGGAGTCGTTCAGCGCCAACACCCTGGCGCCGGCCGAGGAACTGCTGGCCTGGAAGTCGCTGAACGTGCGCGGCCTGAAGGTGGCGCTGGAACCGGCCAGGCCGACGCGGGTGGACGTGCGGGAAACCGTGCTGAGCGACTTTTTTGCCCGCGTCATCATCCTGCCCGACGGCCGCATCAACCTGCAGGACCTGGTGAAGCCGGCAACGACCGGGGCCGGTAAAACCCCAGCCGATGCTACAAAAAACATAGCTGAAAACGCAATACAGACCAGCGGAAACGGCCTAAAAAACTTGAAAAACCCGGAAATTGCCGCCGCCGCGCCGTCCGGCCCCAAGCCGGTCATCAACTTCGGCCCGATCAGCCTGCTCAACGGCCAGGTGCGGTTTTCCGACCGCTTCGTCAAGCCCAACTACTCGGCCGACCTGAGCGAGCTGACCGGCACGCTCAGCGCGTTTTCTTCCGTAGCGCCTGCCACGCCGGCCAACGGCGCGGCGGCGGCGCCCGCCATGGCCGACCTGGAACTGCGCGGCAAGGCCGAAGGCAGCGCGTCGCTTGAAATCACCGGCAAGCTCAACCCGCTGGTCACGCCGCTGGCGCTGGACATCACCGGCAAGGTGCGCGACCTGGAACTGCCGCCGCTGTCGCCCTATGCCATCAAGTACGCGGGCTACGGCATCGAGCGCGGCAAGATGAGCGTCGATGTGAACTACGTGGTCTTGCCCAACGGGCAGCTCACCGCCAAAAACAAGCTGGTGCTGAACCAGCTCAGTTTCGGCGACAAGGCCGAAGGGTCCACGGCCAGCCTGCCGGTCAAGCTGGCCGTGGCGCTGCTGGCCGACCGCAACGGCGTGATCGACCTGGACCTGCCCATCAGCGGCTCGCTCAACGACCCGCAGTTCAGCCTGGGGCCGGTCATCGTCAAGGTGATCCTCAATGTCATCACCAAGGCGATCACCGCGCCCTTCAGCCTGCTGGCCCGCGCGCTGGGCGGCGGCGGCGACGAACTGGCGACGGTGAACTTCGCGGCCGGCAGCGCGCAGTTGTCGCCAGACGCCCGCGCCGGACTCGACAAGGTCGCCAAGGCACTGGCCGAGCGCCCGGCGCTGCAGCTCACCGTGGTCGGCACCGGCAGCCTGGATGCCGAGCGCGACGCCTACCAGCGCGAGCAGCTGGCCGAACGCGTGCGCGCCGAAAAGCGCCGCCAGCAGGGCGGCGCCGCGACTGAAGCCGCCAGCGTCGGTGCGGACGAATACCCGGCGCTGCTCAAGGCGGTGTACCGGCAAAGCGAGCTGCCCAAGCCGCGCAACCTGGTCGGCCTGGCCCGGGACCTGCCGGTCGGCGAGATGGAAAAGCTGCTGCTCTCCGGCATTGCGGTCAGCGCCGAAGACCTGCGCCAGCTCGCTGTGAAGCGCGGCCAGGCGGTCAAGGATTACCTGGTTTCGCGTGACTTGCCGCCCGCCCGGCTGTTCCTGGGCGCGGCCAAAGCCGTGCCGCCAGACGCCAAATGGACGCCGCATGCCGAACTTAATTTGGCAATGCCGTAAAAACAGCGAAAATACGCGGATTGCTTTAATGTCTAAAGCTGTAGGTAGCCAGGCCTTGCAAGCCACAAACCAAATTTTTCTTCGCTGACAGAACTTCCTGTTCTTCGCCCCTTGAGTCTTGACGCTGCCGGCAGGCACGCTGGTTTGGGGCTTTGAATGCGTGGCGCAGGTGCTGTTGCTGGCGGCTTTTTTTCCGAAACGATTGTTAACTATGCTGCGCTTTCCCTTGTCCAAATCTTCCAAAGCCGACACCACGCCGGCCGCCGCCGTGAAAACCAGCCCCGGCAAAAGTGCCGAAGTCCATCCGCTGGACGGCCTGACGGGCGGCGCTTTTTCAGCCTCCACCTCGGGCGAGCGGGCTTCCCGCATCCGCCAGTGGCTAGCCACCGACCCCAGCGTCGAGCAGATGGCCGAGGTCTACAAGGACCTGGCCAACCGCGACAAGGGCGCCGCCAAGCCCCTGAAGGAAAAGCTCGACGAAGCCCGTCGCAGCAGGGGCCAGGAAGCCGTCGCCGCCGAATGGGCTGAAAAAGCCCAGGCGCTACTGGCGCTGCCCAAGCTCAACCTGGCCAACGCCCTGGCCTGGCAGCGCGATGCCGCCAAGGCCGGCGCGCCGCTGTCCAAGGAGCCGCTGGCCGGCCTGAAGGTGCAGCTCGCCGAGCGCGTCAAGACGATTGAAGACCTGCAGCACCGCACCCAGGTTCAGCGCGAGGCCGCCGTGCTGATCGCCCAGCGCATCGAAGTGCTGTCGATCAAGCCGTGGCGCGATGCCGAGTCCGTGCTCGAAACGCTGCGCCTAGATGTCGCGCACTGGCAGGCCCAGGCCGACGAACTGACGCAGGATGCCAACTGGGCCAGCGTCGATGGCAAGTTCCCGCCGCTGCTGGAAGCTTCGCGCGGCCAGCTGCTGGCCGTCTGGGAAGCCTTTCAAAGCGCGCTGGCCGTGGCCATGAAAGCTGCTGAAGATGCGACTGCGCCACTGCCCGCCGTGCCGGTCTGGGCCGACGAGCTGCGCGCCGCGCGCGGCCAGCCGACCTCGAAATCCGAACAACACAGCGCTGCCGACGCCGGCCAGCCGGCCCGCGCGCCCAAGACCAAAATGGACCCGGCCGCGCTGAACGACCTGCGCGCCAAGTCGTCCGCCATCGTGCAGCAGGCGCTCGCCAAGCTGGAGCATGAAGTCACCGAAGGCCACGGCAAGTCCACGCCCAAGGTCGCCGCCGAACTGCGCCAGGCGCTGAAAGACAACATCCGCCACATCGACAGCAAGTTAGAGGCCGCCGCGCATGCCGCGCTGACCGCCGCTGGCGAACTCGAAGGCTGGCAGCGCTGGCGTGCCGACCAGATCCGCGAGGAACTGGTCGTCAAGGCCGAAGCGCTGCTCGCCAAGCCGCTGGGTGGTCGCAAGCAGCAGGACGCGCTGCGCCACATGCGCGAGCAGTGGAAGACCAGCGACCAGGGCGGCACGCCCAACCACGCGCTGTGGAAGCGTTTTGACGACGCCTGCAACGAAGCGCACAAGGTCGTCGAAGCCTGGCTGGAAAAGGTCAAGGAACAGGCCGAAGCCCACAAGGCCCAGCGCCAGGCGCTGATCGACGAAGTGCTGGCCTGGGCCGAAGCCCACAAGGACAACGCCGACTGGAAAATGCACATCCGCAGCCTGAACGGCTTTGTCGAGAAATGGCGCGAAGCCGGCCACCTGGGCGACAAGGCGTTTGCCGAAATCCAGCCGGTCTGGAAAGCCGCGATGGACCAGGCCGATGCCGGCCTGACCGCCGCTAGAGGCGCCAGCCTGGCGCGCCGCCGCGCCATGATCGAGGAAGCCTCGGTGCTGGGCGCCGAGCCGCAGTTGCGCATCGACGCCGTCAAGTCGCTGCAGCAGCGCTGGCAGCATGAAGCGCAAAGCGTGCCGATCGAGCGCAAGCAGGAGCAAAAGCTCTGGGACGCCTTCCGCAAGCCGATTGATGACGCCTTCCAGCGCAAGACCGTCGAGCGCGAAAAAGCCGCCTCTGCATTGGGCGAACACGACCGTTACGTGCTGGAGGCCGCCAAGGCCGTCGAGCTGGCCACCGCCAGCGGCGACGCGCAAAAAATCCACGCCGCCGCCAAGGCGCTGGAAGCCGCCGTGCGCGGGCAGGTTGCCGCCGCCGCAGCCGATGCCAAGACCGCCGCCGACGTGGCCGATGCCGCCGCCAGCCGCGCCGAATCCTCGGTTTCTGAGCAAAATCAGCCTTCCGCGCAGGATGCGCCTGCACAGGCAGCTACTGAAAGCATAGCAGCCGACGCTACAGTCGATGCCGACGGCAACCCGACGCCTGAAGCCATTGAGGCCGGTTTTTCCGAATCTTCGGAACCCGCCATCGCGCCCGCAGAGCCTGCTGCCCCGCCGAAACCTGCCCCCAAGAAGATCATCGCCATGCGCGGCGACGACCGTCCCGGCGCCCGCAAGGCCGAGCCCGCCGCCGCCGCCGGCCGTGGCGGCAAGTTTGGCGACCGCAAGGACGCGCGTCCGGGCGGCAAGCCCAGCGGCCCGCGCCAGAGCACCGACAACAAGTTCGAGCCTTACCGCCCCGAGCGCACCGAGCGTTTCAGCGAACGCAGCGAGCGTCCGGCATTTGAAGAGCGCGGCCCGCGCCTGGGCGATGCCGCCTTCCGCGCCCAGCGCGAGGCTTTCGAGGCCGCCAACCATGCGCTGAAAAAGCTCGCCATGCAGGCCCACGGCGAAGTGCTGACCAACCTGCTGACCGCATGGGAAAAGCGCGACCCCGAGCAGCTGCCCGCCGTGCAGGAACTGGGCAAGCAGGTCGCGCCTGCGGTGCGCACCAGCTGGGTGAAGGCGCTGGGCGAGCCGGCTGGAAAAGATGCCGCCGAATCGCTGCTGCGCCTGGAAATGGCCGCCGAACTGCCGACGCCAGCCGAGCACATCAGCGCGCGCCGCATGCTGCAACTGCAGTTGCTGACCCGCCGCAATGCGCCCGCACCGACCGAAACCTGGGGCGAAGACACCGCCAAGGTGCTGGCCGCCGAGTTCGACGCCGGCAACGCGCGGCGCCTGCAGAACGCGCTGAAGGCCTTGCTCAAGCGCTGAAGCCGCGCGCTTCCGGGCTAAAGGAGACGGAAATTGAAAAGTGCCGGTTTCAATTGGCTGTCATTGCGGGCTTGACCCGCAATCCATGGCCCCGGGTTCATGGATGCCGGGTCCCCGGATCAGGTCCGGGGCAGGCTCAGCCCGGCATGACATGGCTACATCGGAAATTTCCGCTTCCCTAACACTGCACGGCAACCCGGCACCGACGTTTTTCAAGGCGTTGGTGCCGGGTTTTTGCCTGTTGCCCGCCCAGCCCGCGCCCACTCCGATTCCCCTCATTCCCTCCAACGCCAGGACGCCATGACGCCCCAGGACTTTATTCAAAAATGGGGTCCCGGCGGCCCGGCCTGCGGCCTGAACGAAGAGCAGGGCGCGCAAAGCCATTTCCTCGACCTGTGCGAACTGCTGGCCGTGCCCAAGCCCGGCAGCGAAGCGGGCTACTTGTTCGAGGAAAAGAACAGCGTCATTGGCGGGCGCACGGGTTATGCCGACGTGTTCAGGCCGGCGCCTTTGCCTGGGAAAACAAGGCACCCGGCAAGAACCTGGACGCCGCGCTCAAGCAGCTGCTCAGCTACAGCCTCGCCCTGAGCAACCCGCCGATTCAGGTGGTCTGCGACCGCCTGACGATCCGCATCCACACCCAGTTCACCGGCCACCCGACCGAAACGCACACGGTGCTGCTGGCCGAGCTGGCGCAGCCCGACAAGCTGGCGCTGCTGCGCCGCATCTGGACGGCGCCCGAGAGCTTTCGCCCGAAGAAAACCAGCCGCGACATCACCGAGGCCGCCGCGCGCAGCTTTGCCACGCTGGCCGAAGGCATGCGCAATCGCGGCCCGGCGAAAGACGCCGACCCGCAGGGCTGGCAAACGCATGCCGACGAGGTCGCGCATTTCCTCACGCAATGCCTGTTCTGCTTTTTTGCCGAAGACGTGGGCCTGCTGCCCGGCCGCATGTTCGAGGGGCTGGTGAACAACCGCAAGCTCACCAGCGAAAAACTGACCGGCGGCATGCACAACCTGTTCAGCGTGATGCGTGACGGCGGGCTGTACGGCAACGACGACATTCCGTGGTTCAACGGCGGGCTGTTCAAGACCATCAAGGTGCCGCCGCTCAGCGTGATGGAAATGACCGAGCTGCGCAATGCCGCCGGCCTGAACTGGAGCGCGATTGACGTGTCGATCTTCGGCACGCTGTTCGAGCGCGGGCTCGACCCCGGCAAACGCAGCCAGCTCGGCGCGCACTACACCGACCCGGCCACCATCGAGCGCATCGTCGAGCCGGTGCTGAAGCGCCCGCTGCTACAGGTTTGGGAGCAGCTCGTGCCCGTGCTGCAAGCGCATCTGGCCAAAAGCACCCGGAAAGGCGATAAAAACTACAAGGCCGCGCAAGTCAAATTCATCGGCTAGCTCGACCAGCTGAAAGACTTCCGCGTGTTGGATCCGGCCTGCGGCAGCGGAAATTTCCTGTTCATGGGTCTGAAGGCGCTCAAGGACATCGAGCACAAAAGCCACATCGAGGCGGCCACGCTGGGGCTTGAGCGCGAAGCCGACCTGGTGACCGGCCCGCACAACATGCTTGGCATCGAGCTGAACGAATACGCCGCCGAACTGGCGCGCGTCACGGTGTGGATTGGCGAGCTGCAATGGTGGCTGCTGCACGGCTACGAGTTCAAGACCAACCCGGTGCTGGAACCGCTCGACCACATCGAGTGCCGCGACGCGCTGCTGGCATTTGGGGCTGGCGGCGCCGTGCCGGTCGAGGCCGAATGGCCGAAAGCCAGCGTGGTGATGGGGAATCCGCCGTTTCTGGGCGGCAGCAAGAAGCGCCGCGAACTGGGCGATGGGTACTTTGAAGCCTTGTCAACCGTGTTTGCTGGGCGTGTTCCCGCTGGCGCGGATTTGGTTTGCTACTGGTTTGAAAAGGCCCGAGTTGCTATTGAATGCAACGATTTAGGCGCTGCTGGAATGGTGACAACGCAAAGTATCCGAAGCGGCTCAAACCGCGCGGTCCCCATTGCCATCAGAAAACAAACCCGAATTTTTGACGCATGGAGTGACGAGGCTTGGGTGAACGACGGTGCGGCCGTAAGAGTTTCGCTGGTAAGTTTTGGCATGGGCGAAGGTTGCTTTTTGAACGGTAAACGGGTCGATCAAATTACCGCAGAGCTGGGTGATTCAGTGGCGAGTGATACCAATCCCGACAGACAAAGAACCAAAGCCAGCGATCGGAGTCTGAGACATATTGGCTCTCGCAGGAGGTTACGAAAATGTTATCTCAGCACATCATTGATCAGCTGCAGCCCTATGATTTCGACCGACTGGCCCACAAGGAAAAGGATGGGCGCCGGCGACTGCGCCTGATCGCGCTGGCGCACCTAAAGGACGGCAAGAGCTATACCGAAGTGGCGGCTGCATTGCGCGTGACCCGCCACGCGGTCATGCGCTGGGTGCAATGGTTCCTCGCTGGCGGCGTGGCCCGTCTGGCCGGCATGCCGCATGACTGGAGCACGCAGCGCCTTGCCAAAGCACAGGAGGAAGCGTTTCGCCAGGCGGTCGAGCAACTGCAGGGCGAACGCGGCGGCGGTCGGGTGCGGGGCGAAGACATCCGCCAGTTGCTGGCCGGGCAGTTTGGCGTGGCCTACAGCCTGAACGGTGTGTATGACCTGATGAAGCGCCTGGGGCTGGTATGGATTTCGGCCCGCGCCGTCAGTCCCTACGCCGATCTGGTTGCACAAGCCGAATTCAAAAAAAAACTTCGTCCAGGAAGTCGCCGCAACGCTGCCGCCAGGCGTTGCGCCTGAACAGGTGGACATCTGGTTCCAGGATGAAATGCGCATCGGCCAGCGCGGCACGCAAACGCGCCTGTGGGCGCGCAAGGGAACGCGGCCCCGGGTGGTGCGCCAGCAGCAGTCCGAATCGGCGTACATCTTTGGCGCCGTCTGTCCACGGCAGGACAGTGCCATCGGTCTGGTCATGCCGCACGCCAATACCGAGGCGATGAGCCATCATCTGCAGGTCCTGAGCGAAGCGGTGCCTGCGGGACGCCATGCCGTGCTGGTGCTGGACCGCGCGGGATGGCACACCACGCCCAAACTGCCGCAGTTCCCGAACGTTTCATTGTTGCCGCTGCCAGCGGGGTCGCCCGAGCTCAACCCGGCCGAGCAGGTGTGGGCGCAACTACGCGACCGGCACTTGGCCAACCGCTGCTACGACGGCTACGAGCAGATTGTTGACGCCTGCTGCGACGCCTGGAATGCCTTCACGCAAATCCCTGGCGCCATCCGCTCTTTGTGCTCCCGCAGCTGGGCAGTGCTGCCCTCGGCTTCGGTTATTTCATGACACGGGATTGGTATGATATGTCACTTGCCAAGCCGCTGGTTGAAAATTCCGGCACCAGCTTTGAAGGCACCAAAAAATACGGCGATTTTGATATTTCGGGTGAACTGGCTCGCTCTTGGTTGCTACAGCCCAACCCACACGGTCGGCCCAATTCCGAGGTGGTTAAGCCGTGGCGTAACGGACAAGGCCTTGCCAAGAGGCCAACCGACACTTGGATTATTGATTTCGGCTCAGAGGCAAGCGAATTCGAAGCTGTATTGTTCGAAGCACCTTTTACACACCTTCAGCGTGTGGTAAAGCCCGAACGGATGAAAGCAAATCTGACCGAAAAGTGGTGGTTGCATGAACGTCCACGCGGGGCCATGCGCATTGCTATGTTGCCACTTTCCCGTTATGTCGCTACGGTGCGCGTGTCAAAGCATCGATATTTCTGCTTCTTGGATTCAACGATTTTGCCGGATACCCGTTTGAACGTTTTCGCTCGCTTGGATGACGGAAGTTTTGGCATTCTTAGCTCGCGCATCCACGAAGTTTGGTCGCTAGCGCAGGCGTCAATGCATGGCGTGGGTAACGATCCAACTTACAACGCCAAATCCTGCTTCGAAACCTTCCCCTTCCCCGCAGGCCTGACCCCCGCCGACACCGCGCACCAGAAAACCGAGGCCATCGAGGGCGGGGCGCTGATCCCGGCCGATATTTCAGCACCAAAAAAGGCTCTTACGCAGAAGGCACGGGCGCAGGCAGCTATTAAAAGCATAGCGATTCGCGAACACGCCATGCACATCGCCCGCGCCGCCAAGCGCCTGAACGACCTGCGCGAGAACTGGCTCAATCCGCCCGAATGGACGCAGCGCCTGCCCGAGGTGATTCCGCTGGGCATGGACGCGTCGCCGTACCCCGACCGCATCGTGCCCAGAAACGGCCACGAAAAGGAACTGGCCGAACGCACGCTGACCAAGCTCTACAACCAGCGCCCAGCGTGGCTCGATGCCGCCCACCAGGCGCTCGACGACGCCGTGGCCGCCGCCTATGGCTGGCTTGACTACCGCGCCGACCTGCCGGACGAGGAAATTCTCAAGCGCCTGCTGGCCCTGAACCTGCAGCGCGCCAAGGTGCAGGGCGCTACTAAATAAATAGCTGCTCGCGCAGGCGGGACGTGCGCAAACGGCCTATTTTTCTCAAAACTGGAGATTTTCAGGTCATCCGGTGCGTTCTGGCCTCACCTCTTCAATAGGGCAAAGAGGCTAACGCGTCAACTTGTTAAAAGCGTGTCGGAATTCAATAATTCAGGGAAACTCAACAACAAGAAGCGCCACAGCATGCAAAGCAGATCAGTCCCGGATGTTCTGAAATTGAGCGTCATCCTTCCGTGCTTCAACGGTGCGGCCACGCTTGCCGTGCAGCTTGAGGCGCTCACGCTCCAGGACTGGCCGGGCGGCTGGGAACTGATCGTCGTCAACAACGGCTCGACCGACGGCTCCATGGCGATGGTCGAGGCCTACCGGGCGCGGCTTCCCGTGCTGCAAATCGTCGAGGCGTATGTACCCGGCACGCCCCGGCTGGGCGTGCCGCATTCCTACAACACGGGCATCAAGGCGGCCACGGGCGATGCGTTTGTGTTTTGCGAGGCCGACGATGAAGTCGCGCCGGGCTGGCTGGCCGCCATGGGCCGCGCCCTGACGGCGCATGACTTTGTGCTGGCGCGGCTGGACCACCGCAAGCTGAACGCCGACTGGCTTCATCCGCCGCACGGCGAGGGCTACCAGTCGGCAGGGCTTTTTCGCATGCCGGTGGCGCCGCATTTGTTCTCGGCCAGCGCCTGTGGTTTTGGCCTGAGCCGCTCGATTTACGAGAGGCTGGGTCCGCTGAACATCGATTTCCCCATTGTTCACGACGGGGAATATTGCTGGCGGGCGCAGCTGGCCGGCTATGCGCTGCACTTTGAAGCCGAAGCGCTGGTGCATTACCGCGAAAAGTCGTCGCTCATGGCGCGGTTTCGCCAGGGGCAGAACTGGGGGCGCGACACCACCCGGCTGCACCACCACTATGGAACGGCGATGGGCCGGCTCAGTTTGCCCCGGCACTTGGTGTCCATGGCCCGGTCGCTGCCGGCAGGCGCCTGGGCAGCGCTGTCGCGGGCCTTGCGGCATCCCCAGGGGCAGGCCATGCTGGCGGAATGGATATGGAGTTTTGGCTGGGCCACCGGCAAGCTGCAGCTGATCTTGCAAAAGCCGGCGCTGTCGCCTAAAAAAGGCATGGCGCTGGCTGCGGCTGGCGCTGCGACAGCGGCGGCGGCTGACCAGGTTGCCTCTGGCTAACCGAGCTTCTGGCCGGTGGCTTAGCCGCCAAAGCAGGCGCAGCCTATTGCCAGCCAAAGCGCCGCAGGTAGTAGCGCTTCATCAGCGTCGCCAGCAGCGCATAGCCGAGCAAGATCGCGGCCAGCCAGCCAAAGTAGGCCGGCGGCAGCGCCTGGAGCTTGAAGTAGCTGGCGAGCGGGCCCATCGGCAGGAAAATGCCTGCGGCCATGATGAGCAGCGTCATTCCCAGCAGCGGCCAGGCGGCGCGGCTTTCAATGAACGGGATCCTGGGCGTGCGGATCATGTGAACGATCAGGGTTTTCGTCAGCAGCCCGACCACGAACCAGCCCGACTGGAACAGGGTCTGCGATTCGATGGCGTTGGCCTTGAACACGAACCACATCAGCGCGAACGTGGTGATGTCGAAGATCGAGCTGATCGGCCCGAAGTAAACCATGAAGCGGCCGATGTCGTCCGGGTTCCACTTCAGCGGCTGGCTGACCTGGTCGGCATCGACGTTGTCAAACGGAATGGCGATTTGCGACACGTCGTACAGCAGGTTCTGCACCAGCAGCTGCAGCGGCAACATCGGCAAAAACGGCAAAAAAACGCTGGCCACCAGCACCGAAAACACGTTGCCAAAGTTCGAACTGGCCGTCATGCGGATGTATTTCAGCATGTTGCTGAAGGTCTTGCGGCCTTCGAGCACGCCTTCTTTGAGCACCATCAGGCTGCGTTCGAGCAGGATGATGTCGGCCGCTTCCTTGGCGATATCGACTGCCGTATCGACCGAAATGCCGATGTCGGCGGCCCGCAGCGCCGGCGCGTCGTTGATGCCGTCGCCCATGAATCCGACCACATTGCCATTGGCGCGCAGGCTGCGCACGATGCGCTCCTTGTTCATCGGCGACAGCTTGGCAAAGATGGTGTGCCGCTCGACCGCTTCGGCCAGCGCCGGGTCGTCCATGGCGTCGATCTGCGGACCGAGCACGATGCCTTGCACTTGAAGGCCGACCTGGCGGCAGACCTCGGACGTCACCAGTTCGTTGTCGCCGGTCAGTATCTTGACGGTGATGCCGTGGACCGCCAGCGCCTTGAGCGCCGGCGCGGTCGATTCCTTGGGCGGGTCGAGAAAGGCGATGTAGCCCATCAGCATCAGCGCCGACTCGTCGGCCACCGAATACACCGACTGGCTGGGCGGGATTTCCTTCATCGCCACGGCGACCACGCGCAGGCCTTTCTCGTTCAGCTCGCGCGTGACGCGGTGCACGCGCTCGAGCATGGCAGCGTCCAGCGCCACGATGTTGTCGCCATCGCGCACCTGCGTGCAGATGGCGGTAACTTCTTCCACCGCGCCCTTGCAGATCAGCTCGTGGTGGTGGTTGCGTTCGGACACCACGACCGACATGCGCCGGCGCTGGAAGTCAAACGGAATCTCGTCGATCTTCTGGTAGTTCTCGGCCAGCTGCAGCGCCTGGTGGACTTCGGCATGCTCCAGCACCGCGTGGTCGAGCAGGTTTTTCAGGCCGGTCTGGTAGTAGCTGTTGAGGTAGGCAAAGCCCAGCACTTCCTCCGATTCGCGGCCGAACACGTCGGTGTGGCGCGCCAGGGCGATCTTGTCCTGCGTCAGCGTGCCGGTCTTGTCGGTACACAGCACGTTCATGGCGCCAAAGTTCTGGATGGCGTCGAGCCGCTTGACGATGACCTTCTTGCGCGACAGCAGCACCGCGCCCTTGGCCAGCGTGGACGTGACGATCATGGGCAGCATCTCGGGCGTGAGCCCGACCGCCACCGACAGCGCGAACAAAAAAGCCTGCGGCCAGTCGCCCTTGGTGAAGCCGTTGATCAGGAAAACAATCGGCACCATGACCAAGGCAAAGCGGATCAGCAGCCAGCTGACCTGGTTGACGCCGGCCTGGAAGGCGTTGACCTCGGACGTGTCGGCCGTGATGCGCGTGGCCAGCGCGCCGAAGTAGGTGTGGTTGCCGGTGGCCAGCACGACGACGGTTGCCGAGCCCGACACCACGTTGGTGCCCATGAACACCAGGTTGGCCATTTCCAGCGCGCTCCCGGCCTTGGCCCCGGCCTCCGGAAATTTCTCGACCGGCAGGGATTCGCCGGTCATGGCCGACTGGCTGACAAACAGGTCCTTGGCGCTCATGACGCGGCCATCGGCCGGAATCATGTCGCCGGCCGACAGCAGCACGATGTCGCCGGGCACGAGCTGCCTGATCGCCAGCTCGACCTGGCCGGCCGGCGGCATGCCGGTCGCGGCGGGTGCCCCGGCGCCGCCACGCCGGATCACGGTGGCCTGGTTGCTGACCAGCTCCTTCAGCGCCAGCGCGGCCTGGTTGGAACGCCGCTCCTGCACAAAGCGGATCAGGGTGGACAGCGCCACCATGCTGCCGATCACGATGGCCGCCTTGAGGTCCTCGGTGACATACGACACGACCGCCAGCAGCGTCAGCAGCAGGTTGAACGGGTTCTTGTAGCTCAGCCACAGGTGCAGCCACCACGGCATCGGCTTTTCGTGCTCGACCTCGTTCGGGCCGACCCGGGCGCGGATGGCGTCGGCTTCGGCGTCGCTCAGACCTTCCTTGCGGCTGCCCAGTTGCGCCAGCACGCTGCCCAGGTCGTCCCGTGCCTGTCGTTCCAGTTGCCGGGACAAGGGATCGGGCACCGCCCCGGCGCGGCCTTGTTTCGGCAGCGACTCGAAAATCGCCCGGCTGCGAAACAGATGGCTGGTGCGGCGCGAGGCCAGGAAGCGCCCAAAAAGCTGGCTGAAGATGTTCATGGAAATGGGCTGTTTTTTTTTGTTTTTCCGCCTGGCAGCACTAGCCACCATCACCTGTGCCGAACGTGGCTGGAATTTACGCTTTTTTTGTGTCCGTACTGGCGGGCTTTACAAGCACTTGGTGATGCGGGTTACCCCGTCGCCTTGCCGGTCGGTGCGGCACGCTGGGCTGCTACTTAATCAGTAGCAGGCTGTGCAGTTGCAGCCTGCGAAACAGCCTTGTTTCGCTTGAAAAACTGGTCGAACAGATCGGTCAGCGGCGCAAAGTCTTCGGTGAAGCGTTCGCGGTTCACGAAGTAAGCCTCGCAAGCCACGGCAAAGAACTCGGCCGGCGCGCTGGCGCCATAGGCGTCCAGCCAGGGCGGCTCGGCGCCGAAGCGCTCGGCCATGGCGACGCGCTCGCGAAACTGGTCGTAGGCCGCCTGCATGACTTCCTGCCAGTGCGCCTGGGCGGCGCGGGACGGCAGGGGCGGGCAGCCGTCGGCCGCGCCGTCCTTCATGTCGATCTTGTGGATGAATTCGTGGATCACGACGTTGTGGCCGCGCTCGGCCGACGCGCCCGACGCGGCCACGTCCTGCCAGCTCAGCGTGACCGGGCCGCCGTGCATCGCCTCGCCGAGCAGCGCTTCGCGGTAGTCGTGCACCACGCCGGCGGGGTCGATGGCCTTGCGCCGCGCCAGCATCGCGCCCGGGTGTACGACGATGCCGGTGAAATCGTCATACCAGCCCAGCCCCAGGCGCAGCACCGGCAGGCAAGCCTGCGCGGCAATCGCCACGGCCATGCCGTCGGTCACTTCCAGGTCGTGCGCGCCGGTGAATTCCTTGTGCAGCAGGAAGCGGCCGACCAGCAGGCGAAGCGCCTGCCGGTCGGCGGCGGAAAGTTTTTCCAGGAAAGGGTAATGCCGCAGCGTGGACTGCCACAGCGCTTCGGGAATCGCCTTGGGCCGGGCGCCGGGCAGGCCCAGTGCGCCGGCCAGGTTTTTCAGCCAGTTCAGCATGGCGCCGGCCTCATGCGACAGGCAGGGCGATGCGCCGCAGGCCGCTGCTGTCCAGGCGCAGCACCTCGGCGCGCGGCACGCTGGCCTGCGCGTCCCAGTCGCTCAGCACCACGCGCGACAGGCCATCGCCCAGGTCGTGCAGCGCGGGCTTGTGGGTGTGGCCGTGGATCAGCGTGGGGGCATTCGCTGCCTGCAGCCACTGGCGGGCGGCGTCAATGTCCACGTCGGCGTAGTCCATGCTTGATCGCTTGCGCGCCTCGCTTTGCCGGCGCATCTCGCGCGCCATGGCTTGGCGTTCGGCCAGCGGCTTAGCCAGAAAAGAGCGCTGCCAGCCGGGGCTGCGCACTTGCTGGCGGAATTCCATGTAGTCAAGGTCGTCCAGGCAGAGCGCATCGCCGTGCGACATCAGCCAGCGCTGGCCGGCAAAGCTCAGTACCGTCGGATCGTCGAGCAAGGTAGCGTGGCAGGCGTCCATGAAGGCCGGGCCGACCAGGAAGTCGCGGTTGCCGTGCATGAAGAAAAGCGCCAGCCGGCTGCCCGCCTGGGCCAGCACGCGGGCGCAGCGGTTTTCAAAACTGGTTTGGGCAGGGGCGGAAAAGTCGGCGCTGACGGCGTCGTCGCCGACCCAGACTTCAAACAGGTCGCCGAGGATGAACACCGCATCGGCCGGCGTGTGCTGCAGATAGTGTTGCCACACGCTGAAGGTCGCGGGCTCGTCGGCGAACAGGTGCAGGTCGGAAATGAAATCGACCGTGCGCCACGATGGCGAAGCAGCAAGCTCGGCCAGGGGGGGCACGGTCGAAAAAGGGTGCATGTCGGACTCAATCAAGCTCACACAAGCTCAGTCCGGCTGCCCAATCAAGCCAGCGCGACGGCTTTTTCGATCACGACGTCTTCAACCGGCACGTCGTCATGAAAGCCCTTGCGGCCGGTCTTGACGGCCTTGATCTTGTCCACGACGTCGGTGCCAGAAACAACCTTGCCGAACACGGCGTAACCCCAGCCCGACGCGTTCTGGCCGGTGTGGTTCAAAAAGCCGTTGTTGCCAACGTTGATGAAAAACTGCGAACTGGCCGAATGCGGCGCATTGGTGCGGGCCATGGCGACGGTGTACATGTCGTTCTTCAGGCCGTTGGTGGCTTCGTTCTCGATCTCGCCGTCGGTCGGCTTTTGCGTCATGCCGACGGCAAAGCCGCCGCCCTGGACCATGAAGCCGGGAATCACGCGGTGGAACACGGTGCCGTCGTAATGGCCCTTGTTGACATAGTTCAGGAAGTTGGCGACCGACTTGGGCGCTTTGTCGGCGTCGAGTTCCAGGGTGATGACGCCGTGCTTGGCAATGTGCAGTTCGACTTTCGGGTTGCTCATGGAGTTGTCCTTTGGAGTGGGTTAGTTGACGAGGGTTGCGGATTTGATCACGACGGGCGTCTTGGGAACGTCCGACGGGAAGGGGCCGCCGCTGCCGGTGGGCACGGACTTGATCTTGTTGACCACGTCCATGCCGCTGGTGACCTTGCCGAACACGGTGTAGCCGGGGGCCAGGGCGTTCGGGTTCAGGAAGTCATTGTCTTTCACGTTGATGAAAAACTGCGACGAGGCGGAGTTGGGCTCATTGGTGCGGGCCATGGCCAGCGTGCCGACGACGTTTTTCGGGCCACCCTTGGCCAGCGCCTCGCGGCCTTCATGCACCACCGGGGCGCGGGTTTTCTTCTCGGCATAGGCGGCGTCGTAGCCGCCGCCTTGCACCATGAAGTTGTTGATCACGCGGTGGAACACCGTGCCGTCGTAGTGCTTGTCCTTGACGTACTGGAGAAAATTCTCGACCGTCTTGGGCGCCTTGTCGGGATAGACCTCGACCACGAAGTCGCCTTCGCTGGTGGCGAACTTGACCTTGGGCGCAGCGGGGTCGGCCGCCAGGGCCGCGCCGGCGCTCAGGGTGAGGGCGGCCAGCAGGAGGGTGGCGCTGCGGCGGGTGAAAGCGGTGCCTGGAATATTCATGAAGTGGTTCTTTTTCAAAAGGTAAAAATTGGAACTCAAGGTGCCTTGGCTGGCGCGGCAGCCTTGGCGGCGGGTGTCAGCAACTGGTTGACCAGCGCCAGCTTGGGCGGCAGCGCGGCGTTGGCGGCATTGAGCTGCAGCGCGCGGCTGTAGGACTGGCTGGCCAGCCGGGCATGGATGTCGCCCAGGTTTTCGTGGGCCGTGGCATAGCGCGGGTTCAGGCGAATAGCCATATCCAGCGATTCCCGGGCCTTGTCGAACTGGCCCAGGCCGGCGTACAGCACGGCCAGGTTGTTGTAGGGCTCGGGCAGTTCCGGATAGTCGCGGTTGAGCTGGGCAAAGGTTTCCATGGCTTCGGCGGTCAGGGCGGTTTCGCTCTGGATCACGCCCTTCAGGAAACGCATCTGCGGATCGCGCGGCTTGGCGGCCAGGTATTTGTCGGCGCCGGCCAGGGCCTGGGGAAACTGTTTGGCGCTGATCAGCCGGTTGACATCGGTGTACTCGTCGGCATGGACTCCCGGCGCGCCAAAAAGCGCGAGCAGCAGCAGGCTGGCCGACAGGAATGACAGGGGACGGCGGAAAAGGACGGCTCGCGTGGGCATAAGACTCTCGTTGTTTTTGGGGAAACAGGGGGCCGCGCCGGGGCGGAAGGTGGCCGCAAGACAAGCCGCCCCGGGCCGGGTTTGCAGCGCCGCAACAGGCGCCGGGCCCGGCTCGATATACTGTTTAATTCTAGCCGAGGGGGTATAGTCACCCTCCTTGCCGTGATGTTCTTTCCCGGTTCCACCGCAAGGATTTCGCTTCCGTTTCAGCGCCATCGCCGCCGGTGGCGCCCGGATATTCAGGTTTTTCCTTTTTCCTCCCCCTGGCATTCCAACGTCAGACCACGCATCCAGACAATTTCCATGAGCCTTCGCATTTACAACACGCTGTCGCGTGCCGTAGAAGATTTTTCCCCTCTTGTTCCCGGCCAGGTCCGCATGTATGTTTGCGGAATGACGATTTACGATCTCTGCCACATCGGCCATGCGCGCATGATGATGGCCTTTGACGTGGTGCAGCGCTGGCTCAAGGTAAGCGGCTACCAGGTCACCTACGTGCGCAACATCACCGACATCGACGACAAGATCATCAAGCGCGCCGTCGAGCGCGGCATCACCATCCGCGCATTGACCGACGAGATGATCGACGCCATGCACCAGGACATCGGCGCGCTGAACATCGAGCCGCCGACGCTGGAGCCGCGCGCGACCGAGTACGTGCCGCAGATGCTGGCGATGATCGGCACGCTGGAAGGCAAGGGCCTGGCCTACCGCGGATCGGGCGGCGACATGAATTATTCGGTGCGCAAGTTTCCGGGCTACGGCAAGCTGTCGGGCAAGTCGCTCGACGAGCTGCGCGCCGGCGAGCGCGTGGCCGTGCTTGAAGGCAAGGATGACCCGCTGGACTTCGTGCTGTGGAAGTCGGCCAAGGAAAGCGAACCCGAGGACGCCAAGTGGGACAGCGCCGCGCTGGGCCACGACTACGGCCGGGGCCGGCCGGGCTGGCACATCGAATGCTCGGCCATGAGCTGCGCGACGCTGGGTGAGACCTTTGACATTCACGGCGGCGGGGCTGATTTGCAGTTTCCGCACCATGAAAACGAGATTGCCCAGAGCGAAGGCGCCAACGGCAAGCCGCTGGCGCGCTTCTGGGTTCACAACGGCTTCGTGCGCGTGGACAACGAGAAAATGTCCAAGTCGCTGGGCAATTTCTTCACCATTCGCGAGGTCCTGGCCAAGTACGACGCCGAAACCGTGCGCTTTTTCATCCTGCGCGCGCACTACCGCAGCGCGCTCAACTACAGCGACGCGCACCTGGACGACGCCCGCAATTCGCTCAAGCGCCTGTACACCGCGCTCGGCCTGGCGGCGCCGGCCGAAGTCGAAATCGACTGGGCCGAGCCGTTTGCCGCCCGCTTCAAGGCCGCGATGGACGAGGACTTCGGCACGCCCGAAGCCGTGGCCGTGCTGTTCGACCTGGCGGGCGAAGTCAACCGGACCGGTTCCGCCCAGCTGGCCGGGCTGCTGAAAAGCCTGGGCGCCTGCCTGGGCTTGCTGCAGGCCGATCCTTCAGCCTACCTGCAGGCCGGTGCCGGGCTGGACGACGCCAGCATCCAGGCCCTGATCGTGCAGCGCGCCGATGCCAAGAAAGCCCGGGACTTTGCGGCCGCCGACCGCATCCGCACCGATCTGCTGGACCAGGGCATTGTGCTCAAGGACTCGCCCCAGGGAACGACCTGGGAGGTGAAATCGTGAAACGTTCAGAATTCTTCAGCCTTTCAGGCCTTTTGCGCACGTGTAGCGGGCGTGAGCAGCTATGAAAAACATAGTAATTGCTGAAACTGCCAGCCCGGCGCCCATCGAGCTGACCGACAAGGCCGGCGCGCCCGAGCCGGCCATCGTCGTGCCGCCGTACTGGCAGGACGCCTGCAAGCACTTGGTCAAGAAGGACCGGGTCATGAAACGCCTGATTCCGCAGTTTGGCAACACTTGCCTGCAGTCGCGTGGCGACGCGTTCAGCACGCTGGCGCGCAGCATTGTCGGCCAGCAGATTTCGGTGAAGGCCGCGCAGACCGTCTGGCACCGCTTCGCCGCCTTGCCCGCCGAAATGACGCCGTCCCATGTGCTGCGCCTGAAGATCGACGACATGCGCGCGGCCGGCCTGAGCGCGCGCAAGGTCGAATATTTGGTCGATCTGTCGATCCATTTCGACGCCGGCCGCGTCCATGTGCAGGACTGGCAGGCGATGGACGATGAAACCATCATTGCCGAGCTGATCGCCATCCGGGGCATCGGCCGCTGGACGGCCGAGATGTTTTTGATGTTTTACCTGACGCGGCCCAACGTGCTGCCACTCGATGACGTCGGGCTGATCAACGGCATCAGCCACAACTATTTTTCCGGCGAATCGGTCAGCCGCAGCGATGCGCGCGAAGTCGCCGCCGCCTGGACGCCATACTGCAGCGTGGCGACTTGGTATATTTGGCGGTCGCTGGACCCTAAAATCGTGCCCGGCGCCTGAGCAACGGTGTGCAGTTCGCTTCGCAATCTGCCTGATCAAGAATTAAAAGTCTGAGGATTACCATGGCAAAAAAGACCTTTCTCGATTTCGAGCAGCCGATTGCGGAGCTTGAAGGAAAAATTGAAGAATTGCGTTATGTGCAAACCGAGTCAGCGGTCGATATTTCGGACGAAATCGAGCAGCTGGCCAAAAAAAGCCAGCAGCTCACCAAGGACATCTACAGCGTCCTGACGCCCTGGCAGATCACCAAGATTGCCCGCCATGCCGAGCGGCCCTACACGCTGGACTACATCCGGGACATCTTCACCGACTTTGTCGAACTGCACGGCGACCGGCATTTCGCCGACGACCTGAGCATCGTCGGCGGCCTGGCGCGCTTCAACGGCAATGCCTGCATGGTGCTGGGCCACCAGAAGGGGCGCGACACCAAGGAACGTGGACTGCGCAACTTCGGCATGAGCAAGCCCGAGGGCTACCGCAAGGCGCTGCGCCTGATGAAGACGGCAGAAAAATTCAAGCTGCCGGTGTTCACCTTTGTTGACACGCCCGGCGCCTATCCCGGCATCGAAGCCGAGGAGCGCGGCCAGTCCGAGGCCATCGGCCGCAACATCTTTGAAATGGCGCAGCTTGAGGTGCCCATCATCACCACCATCATCGGCGAGGGCGGCTCCGGCGGAGCGCTGGCGATTTCGGTCGGCGACCAGGTCGTGATGCTGCAGTATTCGATCTATTCGGTCATCAGCCCTGAAGGCTGCGCATCCATCCTCTGGAAAACGTCTGAAAAAGCGCAGGATGCGGCCGAGGCGCTGGGCATTACCGCGCACCGGCTCAAGGCGCTTGGCGTCATCGACAAGATCGTGAACGAGCCGGTCGGCGGCGCGCACCGCGACCCGAAGCAGATGTCGGCTTTCCTGAAGCGTGCGCTCAACGATGCCTTCCGCCAGGTCAGCGACCTGCCGGTCAAGGAACTGCTCAACCGTCGCTATGACCGGCTGCAAAGCTATGGCCGCTTCACCGACACCAAAGCCGACGCCGGAAAATAGCCTGTTGCATACGCCGCCGCCCGGCGCGGCGCGCCTCATCAAGTCGCTGAATCCGGCGCTGGCGGGTATTGACGCCCTTTTTCCCGCCGATCCATTTTTGCCGCTGGGCGTGGCCTACAGCGGCGGCGCCGACTCGACCGCCTTGCTGCTGGCCGCCGCCGAGCGCTGGCCGGGGCAGGTTCAGGCCTTTCACATTCACCACGGGCTCCAGGCCGCTGCCGATGACTTTGTACGCGTCTGCGAAGCGGTGTGCGCCAAGGCTGGTTTGCCCCTGCATATTGTTCAGGTCGATGCCCGCCATGCCTGCGGCGAAAGCCCCGAAGACGCGGCACGGCGCGCGCGCTATGCCGCGCTGGCCACGGCGGCGACAGCCCGGGGCATGCACGGCATTCTGCTCGGCCAACACGCCGACGACCAGGTCGAAACCCTGCTGCTGGCGCTGAGCCGGGGCGCCGGCCTGCCCGGCCTGTCGGCCATGCCGGCGCGGTTCGAGCGCGGCGGCGTGGTGTTTTACCGGCCGCTGCTGCAGATTCCTTCCGCCGTCCTGCGTGAATGGCTGGTGCGCCAGCCGATTGAATTTGTGGACGACCCGACCAATATCGACGAACGCTACACGCGCAACCGCATCCGGGCGCGCCTGCTGCCCGCGCTGGCGCAGGCGTTTCCGCAGTTTCGGGCCACGTTCGCGCGCAGCGCCCGCCATGCCGCGCAGGCGCAGGCGGTGCTGGTCGAGGTTGCCGCGCTGGACCTGGCCGCCGCCGGCAATCCGCCCGCCATCAAGGCTTTGCAGGCTTTGTCACCAGCGCGCCAGGCCAATCTGCTGCGCTACTGGCTGCTGCAGCAACAGGCCACGCCGAGCGCGGCGCAGCTGGACCAATTGCTGCACCAGGTCACCGCCTGCACCACGCGCGGCCACCGGATTCACCTCAAAGTGGCGACGGGCCGTGTGACGCGGCAGGGCGGCAGCCTGCACTACGCGGCCGCCCCGGCAGGGCGCTGAACGAAAATTGCGCTGGCTATAATTGAAAGCTTTGCTGCCGAGCTGAACAGCGGGCTTTTTCTGAAGCTCTTTTTCCGGACCGCCAGCAGGAAAAAAAATTTCACCACCAACTCCTGATTGACCAACCGCCATGGCTTTGATCGTTCACAAATACGGCGGCACCTCGATGGGCTCGACCGAGCGCATCCGCAATGTCGCCAAACGCGTTGCCAAGTGGGCACGCGCCGGCCACCAGATGGTCGTGGTTCCCAGCGCCATGAGCGGCGAAACCAACCGCCTGCTGGGCCTGGCCAAGGAACTGGCCCCCACGAAATCCGACGAAGCCTACGGCCGCGAACTCGACGCCCTGGCCGCCACCGGCGAGCAGGCTTCCAGCGCGCTGCTGGCCATTGCCCTGCAGGCCGAGGGCATGCAGGCCGTGAGCTATGCCGGCTGGCAGGTCACCATCAAGACCAACAGCGCCTACACCAAGGCCCGCATCGAGTCGATTGACGACGAAAAGGTCCGTGCCGACCTGGACGCCGGCAAGGTCGTCATCATCACCGGTTTCCAGGGCATGGACGAGGGCGGCAACGTCACCACGCTGGGCCGTGGCGGCTCCGACACCTCGGCCGTGGCGGTTGCCGCCGCGCTCAAGGCGCATGAATGCCTGATCTACACCGATGTCGATGGCGTGTACACCACCGACCCGCGCGTCGTGCCCGAGGCGCGCCGCCTGCAGACCGTGAGCTTCGAGGAAATGCTGGAAATGGCCTCGATGGGCTCGAAGGTGCTGCAGATCCGTTCGGTCGAGTTTGCCGGCAAGTACAAGGTGCCGCTGCGGGTGCTGTCCAGCTTTACCGACTGGGATATCGACATCGACGAAGAAGCCAAATCAGGCACATTGATCAGTTTTGAGGAAGATGAAAACATGGAACAAGCCATCGTATCGGGCATCGCATTCAACCGCGACGAAGCCAAAATCTCCGTGCTCGGCGTGCCCGACACCCCGGGCATCGCCTACCAGATCCTGGGCGCCGTGGCCGAGGCCAACATCGAAGTCGATGTGATCATCCAGAACATCAGCAAGGGCGGCTTGACCGACTTCAGCTTCACCGTGCATCGCAACGACTTTGCCAAGACGCTGGACCTGCTCAAATCGAAGGTCGTGCCCGCGCTGGGCGCGCAGGAAGTCACCGGCGACGCCAAGATCTGCAAGGTCAGCATCGTCGGCATCGGCATGCGCAGCCATGTCGGCATTGCCAGCAAGATGTTTGGCGTGCTGGCCGAAGAGGGCATCAACATCCAGATGATCTCGACCAGCGAAATCAAGACCTCGGTCGTGATCGACGAGAAATACATGGAACTCGCCGTGCGCGCGCTGCACAAGGCATTTGACCTCGATCAGCCCGTTGACTGAAACAGCACCGAAGTCGTGCGATAATCTTTGAATTGGAAACGTGACCGAGTGGCCGAAGGTGCTCCCCTGCTAAGGGAGTATGGGGTGTAGAGCCTCATCGAGGGTTCGAATCCCTCCGTTTCCGCCAAATCTAACGCGCAATCTTCACCGGTTGCGCGTTTTTTTTGGTCCATTTCCACTGGAGTGGCGCAGGGCTTTTCTACCCGATGGTGAATCCCAGGCCCTTGAAGTAAATGTCCATCGTGCTTTGACCGGTTTCCAGCAGGTCGAACGCTTGCGAATCGAGCAGCCAGTTTTGTATCAAGCCATCAATCAGGGCGTGCAATCCCCGCGCCGCCAGGGCGCTTGGCACGGGCATCGTCAGGTTTTTCTGCCGCGCGGCCATGTCCAGCCCTTGGGTGACCCGGCACAAAAAACCATTGCAGGCGGTCAGGTGGCGAAGGCGAATGTTCCGGATGCCTTCCACGTACTCCACCTTTTGCGTGGCGATCTCCAAGACGCGGCGCGTCTGCGGGTCGTTCACGATTTGGTGAAGCGCTTTCAGGATCGCGCTTCGCGTGTGCATGAGCGCCTGGGTGCCGGAATCGCTGCTGGTTTCCTCCGGACTCTGTTCGTGGCTGAAGTAGCTTTCCAGCGGCAGCGTGACCCGCTCCATCATGGCGTCGAACAGGTCGGCCTTGTCCTTGAAGTGCCAATAAACGGCGCCGCGCGTGGCGCCTGCGTGAAGGGCAATGTCCTGCAGCGTGGTGCGTGAAACGCCTTGGGACTGAAACAGGCCTTCCGCCGAGTCCAGCAGTTTGTTGCGCGTTTCGAGCGCTTCCTCTTTGGTTCGACGGACCATGGACATCTCCTGAAATCGATTTCAATTAACTTTTACATACATTCAAAAACGTATGTAAACTATATCACTCGTAAACCCTTACTATTAGATTTTTCGTTTTCGGCAGATTTGTTTTGTTCCTGCCGGTACCGCACTACTTTTTTCGCCTTTTCCCCTAAAAATCCGAGGAATAGATATGCCTACGCCCCGCGTTGCCCCTTCTTTTTTGCCCGTCAGGTTCGGGCGTCAGCAGTCGCTTGTACTGGCTGCGGTTCTTGCATTGTTTCTGGCTGGCTGCGGCAAGGGCAATGCGCCGGCTGCGGCTGCCGGCGCAGGCGCCGCGCCTCCGCCGCCCCAGGTCGGGGTGGTGACGGTCACGCCTGGCGATGTGAGCTTGCTCACCGAGTTGCCCGGTCGTCTGGAGGCCTCGCGCGTCGCGCAGGTCAGGGCGCGCGCCGCCGGCATTTTGCAAAAACGCCTGTTCCGCGAAGGCAGTGACGTCAAGGCTGGCCAGCCGCTGTTCACCATTGACTCCGCCCCTTATGCCGCCGCCGCCGCGAGCGCCCGGGCTGGTCAGGCGCGCGCCGAGGCCAATCTGGCGCAGGCCACGGCACTGGCCGAGCGCTACAAGCCACTGGTTGAAGCCAACGCCATCAGCAAGCAGGAATACGCCAACGCCGTCGCCGCGCAAAAGCAGGCCGCCGCCGATGTGGCCGTGGGCAAGGCCAATGTGCAGACTGCCAATATCACCCTGGGCTATGCCTCGGTGACGGCGCCGATCTCCGGCCGTATCGGCCGCTCGCTGGTCACTGAAGGCGCGCTGGTGGGGCAGGGCGACGCCACGCAACTGGCCGTCATCCAGCAGATCAATCCGATGTATGTGAACTTCACCCAGTCGGCCTCCGATGTGATGAAGCTGCGCTCCGCGATGGCCAGCGGCCAGTTCAAGCGGGCCAGCGGCGCCGATGCGGCCAGTGTCCGCATCGTCCTGGAAGACGGCACCGAGTACGCGCAGCCTGGCAAATTGCTGTTTTCAGACCTGACGGTCGATGCCACCACCGGACAGATCACCTTGCGGGCCGAAGTGCCCAACCCGGGCGGCCAGCTGTTGCCCGGCCTGTATGTGCGCGTACGCCTGGAGCAGGCCCAGGCTGCCAATGCCATCACTTTGCCGCAGCAGGCCGTCACGCGCACGGCGCAGGGCGACACCGTCATGGTGGTGGGCAGCGATGGCAAGGTCACGCCGCGCCCGATCAAGATCGGCTCGGCCAAAGGCTCGCAATGGGTGGTGCTGGAGGGCCTGAAAGCCGGCGAGCAGGTGATGGTCGATGGCTTCCAGAAGCTGCAGATGATGCCGCCGGGCACGCCGGTCAAGGCCGTGCCCTGGCAGCCTGCGGGCGCACCCGCCGCCGCGGGCGCGGCTTCCGCGCCCGCGGCAGGCGCTTCGGCTCCGGCCGGTCCAGGCGCAGCGCCTGCCGCCCCTGCCGCCTCTGCCGCAGCGAAGTAAGGAGAACACCGCATGGCAAAGTTTTTTATTGATCGGCCCATCTTCGCGTGGGTGATTGCCCTGTTCATCCTGGTGCTGGGCAGCGTGGCGGTCACGCAGCTTCCGATTGCCCAATACCCGCCGGTGGCGCCGCCTTCCATCGTGGTGTCGGCCAGCTACCCCGGCGCATCCGCCAAGACGCTGGAAGACAGCGTGCTGAGCGTGATCGAGCGTGAGATGAATGGCTCGCCCGGTCTGATCTACATGGAATCGGTGGCCCAGGCCAACGGCTCGGGCACCTTGACCTTGACCTTCGAGACCGGCACCAATGCCGATCTGGCCCAGGTCGATGTGCAAAACCGGCTGTCGCGCGCCGCGCCGCGCTTGCCCCAGGCGGTGACGCAGCAGGGCGTGCGGGTGGACAAGTCACGCTCGAACTTTTTGCTGTTCACCATGCTGGCATCCAGCAATCCGGCGATCGATCCGGTGGCGCTGGGCGACTATGCATCGCGCAACGTGATTCCCGAACTCCAGCGCCTGACCGGCATCGGCCAGGCCCAACTTTTCGGAACCGAGCGCGCCATGCGCATCTGGATCGACCCGGCCAAGCTCGCGGGTTTTGCGCTGTCGTCGGCTGACGTCACGAATGCCATCCGGGCGCAAAACGCGCAGATCGCCTCCGGCACGATTGGCGATTTGCCCAATGTGGCCGGCCAGGGCATTGCCGCCACGGTGGTCGTCAATGGCCAGTTGTCCAGCGTCGAGCAGTTCGGCAACATCGTGCTGCGCGCCACGACCCAGGGCTCGACCGTGCGGCTCAAGGACGTGGCGCGCATCGAGCTCGGCGCGCAAACCTATGCAACTTCGGCCCGCCTCAACGGCAAGCCGGCCACCGGCATCGGCCTGCAACTCGCGCCGGGCGGCAACGCCCTGGATGCCGCCAAGGCCGTGCGCACCAAGATGGAACAACTCAAGCCCTACTTTCCCCAGGGCGTGAACTATTCGATTCCCTATGACAGCTCGCGCTTCGTCAGCATCTCGATTCAACAGGTGGCCACCACGCTGATTGAAGCGGTGGTGCTGGTGTTCCTGGTGATGTTCCTGTTCCTGCAGAACTGGCGCTACACCGTCATTCCGACCATCGTCGTGCCGATTGCCTTGCTGGGCACCTTTGCCACGCTGCTGGCGCTGGGCTTTTCCATCAACGTGCTGACGATGTTCGGCATGGTGCTGGTGATCGGCATCGTGGTCGATGATGCGATCGTGGTGGTCGAGAACGTCGAGCGCATCATGAGCGAGGAAGGCCTGCCGCCGTTAGAGGCCACACGCAAGGCGATGGGCCAGATTTCCGGGGCCATCATCGGCGTGACGGTGGTGCTGATCTCGGTGTTCGTCCCGCTGGCGTTTTTTGCCGGCTCGGTGGGCAACATCTACCGCCAGTTTTCCGCCGTCATGGTCGCTTCGATCGGCTTTTCGGCCTTTCTGGCGCTGTCGCTCACGCCGGCTTTGTGCGCTTCGCTGCTCAAGCCGGTCGAAGCCGGCCATCACCATGAAAAGACCGGATTTTTCGGCTGGTTCAACCGGGGCTTTTCGCGCACCGCCAAGGGCTATGAAAGCCTGGTCGCGCGCCTGCTGAAACGCGCCGGCCGCTACCTGGTGATTTACGCGGCCATCATTGGCGTCGTGGCGCTGGTCTACACGCGCCTGCCAACATCCTTCCTGCCGGCCGAAGACCAGGGCACGCTGCTGGTCAACGTGCAGCTGCCGCCGGGCGCCACGCTGGAGCGGACCCGCGCCGTGATGGAGCAGGTCGAAGGCTTCATGCTCAAGCAGCCCGAGGTCGAGGGCATGGTCGGCGTGCTGGGCTTCAGCTTTTCCGGCCAGGGGCAAAATGCCGGACTGGCCTTCGTGACGCTCAAGGACTGGTCCGAACGCAAGGAAGCCAGCCAGAAGGCCGATGCGCTGGCCGGAAGGGCCTTTGGCGCGTTATCGGGCATTCGCGACGCGTTCGTGTTTCCGCTCAGCCCGCCGCCGATTCCCGAACTCGGTTCGGCCAGCGGCTTTACCTTCCGCCTGCAGGACCGCTCCGGTGTGGGCGGCGAGGCGCTGCTGGCGGCGCGCAACCAGTTGCTGGGCATGGCAGGCAAGAACCCGGTGCTGGCGCAGGTGCGGCCCGACGGCCTGGAAGACGCGCCGCAGTTGCAGCTTGACATTGATCGCGACAAGGCGAACGCGCTGGGCGTGAGCTTTGACGCCATCAACACCGCCCTGTCCACCTCGCTCGGTTCGAGCTATGTGAACGACTTCCCGAACCAGGGCCGCCTGCAGCGCGTCGTGGTGCAGGCGGACGCGCCAGCCCGCATGCAGCCCGATGACCTGCTGCAGATCAATGCCAGCAACAGCCGGGGCGAATCCGTTCCGCTGTCGGCCTTTGCGACCACGCACTGGGTCAAGGGGCCAATGCAGACGGTTCGCTACAACGGCTACCCGGCGATGCGCATCAGCGGCGCCGCCGCGCCAGGCTACAGCACGGGCGCCGCCATGGCCGAGATGGAAAAGATGGCGGCCCAGCTGCCGCAGGGTTTCGGCTTTGAATGGAGCGGCCAGTCGCGCGAGGAAAAGCTCGCCGGCTCGCAGGCCATGATCCTGTACGGCTTTGCGATTCTGGCGGTGTTTTTGTGCCTGGCCGCGCTGTATGAAAGCTGGTCGATTCCGCTGGCGGTGATCCTGGTCGTGCCGCTGGGCGTGGTCGGCGTGCTGCTGGCGACCTTGTTCCGGGGTTATGCCAACGACGTGTATTTCCAGGTGGGCCTGATCACCATCATTGGCCTGTCGGCGAAGAATGCGATTTTGATCATCGAGTTCGCCAAGGACCTGCAGGCGCAGGGCAAGGGCGTGATCGAGTCGGCGCTGACCGCTGCGCATTTGCGGTTCCGGCCCATCATCATGACCTCGATGGCGTTCATGCTGGGCGTGCTGCCGCTGGCGATTGCCACCGGCGCGAGTTCGGCCAGCCAGCGGGCCATCGGCACCGGCGTGATTGGCGGGATGATCACCGGCACCGCGCTGGCCGTGATCTTCGTGCCGATTTTCTTTGTCGTGGTGCGCGGCTTTTTCAAGGGCAGCGCGCGGCAGCAGCAAGTTTACGCAGAGCATGCCAAGTCGGCAGGGGTCGGCGGCCATGAATGAAAGCCACAACATGAACCAGACAAGACTTTTCCAACGCCTGGCCGTGAGCGCCGCAGTGCTGCTGGCCGGCTGCTCGATGATCCCGACCTACGAGCGTCCGGCCGCACCTATCGCCACTGACTGGCCCGCGCTCAGTGCTGCGGCTGCGGCCGGAACGACTGGCAGCGGCGTCGCTGCCGCCGACATCGAGTGGCAGGGCTTTTTCAGCGACCCCCGGCTGCGCCAGCTGATTGACGCGGCGCTGCGCAACAACCGCGACCTGCGCGTGGCCGTGCTCAACATCGAGCAGGCCCGGGCGCAATACCAGATTCGCCGTGCGGACCAGTTGCCAACAGTGGGCGCCGCCGTGACCGGCTCGCGCCAGCCTGGAGCCAACGAAGGCATCACCAGCGTCTACACCGCCGGCCTGGCCATGACGTCGTACGAGTTCGACTTTTTCGGCCGCGTCGCCAGCCTGAAGGAAGCCGCACTCAGCCAGTACCTGGCCACCGAGGAAGGGCGCAAGTCCGCGCAGATCAGCCTGGTTGCGGCCGTCGCCAACACCTACCTCAGCCTGCTGGCCGACGAGGAACTGATCGGCATCACCCGGCAGACGCTGGCCACGCGCGAGGACTCGTTTCGCCTGAGCAAGCTGCGATTTGACAATGGCGTGAGTTCTGAACTCGACGTTCGCCAGGCCGAGTCGCTGATTGAAGCGGCGCGCGTGTCGCTGGCGCAGCTGGCGCGCCAGCGTGCGCTTGACCAGAACGCGCTGGTGCTGCTGCTGGGCCAGCCCGCCACCGGCGAGCTGGCCGTGGCCCTGCCGGCCGGCAAGGGCCTGGCCGACATGCCGGTGATGGCCGACGTGCCGGCGGGCCTGCCGTCCGATCTGCTGACGCGCCGCCCTGACGTGCGCCAGGCCGAGCAGTTGCTGCTGGCGTCCAACGCCAATATCGGCGCGGCGCGGGCGGCGTTTTTCCCGAAGATCTCGCTCACTGCCAGCGCCGGCAGCGCCAGCTCGCACCTGGGCAACCTGTTCCAGAGCGGCAGCTTTGGCTGGACGCTGGCGCCGCAGCTGTTCCTGCCGATTTTTGACGCGGGCCGCAACCGTGCCGGCTTGGCGTCGGCCAAAGTCGGGCGCGACATTGCCGTGGCGCAATACGAAAAATCGATACAGACAGCGTTTCGCGAAGTCGCCGATGCACTCGCCGGCCGCGCCACGCTGGGCGAGCAACTGCGCGCCCAGCAGGCCCAGGCCAGTGCCGAAGGCGTTCGCTACCGGCTGTCCAACCTGCGCTACCAGAGCGGCATTGCCAGCCAGCTTGACCTGCTCGATGCGCAGCGCTCGCTGTTCACCGCGCAGCAGGCCGTGGTGCAAACCCGGCTGGCGCAGCTGCAAAGCCAGGTCACGCTGTACAAAGTGTTGGGCGGCGGCTGGAAGGAACCCGGCGAGGCGGCGCCGGTGGCGAATGCAGCGCTTGCGCCCAAACCGTAGGCTGCAAGGCTTTCACTTCCACCAGCAGTGCATGGCGGATAAAAAATTGATGTTTTATGCTGTTTGCGCATGATGGGCGTGCGCAAACAGCTATTAAAACGATAGTAAGCTGACCGGCACCGACAAGTCCAGCCAGCGTTGCGCCGCTGCTTGCAGCGTGCGCGCCTGGCTGGTGGCGAACAGGCTGACCTGTCCGGGCGGCGCGTTCGCCGCCATCAAGGCATCGGGCAGCAGCCGCCGCGTCTGGCGCGCCACCGCTTGGCCGTTGTCGATGAACTGCACGCCAGGGCCGACCAGCGCGCGCAGGTGTTCGCTGGCAAACGGATAGTGCGTGCAGCCGAGCACCAGCGTGTCAATTTCGCCTGTTTCAGTGCCAAATCGGCCCATGGCGCTTACGTAGTGTGCGCAGAGTGCTATGGTTCTGGTAGCGTCGCCCGTGTCGGCGCTGGCCTCGATGGCGTGGGCCAGACCGTCGCAGGGTTGCAGGACGAACTGGGTGTTTGCGGCCTGCGCCGCCAGCAGCGCCTGGAATTTGTCGCTGGCCAGCGTGCCGCGCGTGGCCATCACGCCGATGCGCCCGGTCCGGCTCAGCGCCACGGCCGGTTTCAGCGCCGGCTCGACGCCGATCAGCGCCAGCCCCGGATGCTCGGCGCGCAATAAATGAATCGCGGCGGCCGTGGCCGTGTTGCAGGCTATCACCAGCGCCTTGACATTCTGGCTCACCAGATACTGCACGACGGCGCGCGAACGGGCCAGCACATGCGCTACGTCCCGCTCTCCATAGGGCGCGTGGCCGCTGTCGGCGATGTAGATGAAGTCTTCGTGCGGCATGTCGGCCCGCAGCGCTTTGAGCACGCTCAGGCCGCCGATGCCGCTGTCAAACACGCCGATCAAAACACTGGCCCCCACGCTTGTCGCTTCGCGTACTGCGCTGCCCCCCGAGTGGGCCGCTGCGCCTGCGGACTGGCTAAGCCAGATCCGCGGCCCCTGTTTGAAGGGAGATGGCCCCCACGGTTACGTGCCACCCGGCCGCTGGTCAGGCGTTGGTCACGGCGATGTTCTTGAACTCGCCGGTGGCAATGCGTTCCTGCCACAGGGCCGGGCCGGTGATGTGGGCGCTGGTGCCGCCCGAATCGACCGCCACGGTCACGGGCATGTCCACCACGTCGAATTCATAGATCGCTTCCATTCCGAGGTCGGCAAAACCGACGACTTCGGCGTGCTTGATGGCCTTGGACACCAAGTAGGCGGCGCCGCCGACCGCCATCAGGTAGGCGCTCTTGTGCTTCTTGATGGCTTCAATCGCCACAGGGCCGCGCTCGGCCTTGCCGACCATCGAGATCAAACCGGTCTGCGCCAGCATCATTTCGGTGAAGCCGTCCATGCGCGTGGCGGTGGTGGGGCCGGCGGGGCCGACAGCTTCGCCCTTGACCGGATCGACCGGGCCGACGTAGTAGATCACCCGGTTGGTGAAATCGACCGGCAGCTTTTCACCCTTGGCCAGCATGTCGGCAATGCGCTTGTGCGCGGCGTCGCGGCCGGTCAGCATCTTGCCGTTGAGCAGCAGGGTTTGGCCGGGCGTCCAGCTGGCGACTTCTTCCTTGGTCAGCGTGTTCAGGTCCACCTTCTTGCTCTTGACGTAATCGGGCGTCCAGTTCACGTCGGGCCAGGTGTCGAGCGACGGCGGCGTGAGGTAGACCGGGCCGCTGCCGTCCATCACGAAATGGGCGTGGCGCGTGGCCGCGCAGTTCGGGATCATCGCGACCGGCTTGCTGGCGGCGTGCGTCGGGTACAGCTTGATCTTGACGTCGAGCACCGTGGTCAGGCCGCCCAGGCCCTGCGCGCCAATGCCCAGCGCGTTGACCTTTTCAAACAGTTCCAGGCGCAGCGCCTCGACCTTGGTCAGCGCCTCGCCGGCCGCCGACTTGGCCTGCAGCTCGTACATGTCCAGGTCGTCCATCAGGCTTTCCTTGGCCATCAGCACGGCTTTTTCGGCCGTGCCGCCGATGCCGATGCCCAGCATGCCGGGCGGGCACCAGCCGGCGCCCATCGTGGGAACGGTCTTCAAGACCCAGTCCACCACCGAGTCGCCGGGGTTGAGCATGACCATCTTGCTTTTGTTCTCGGAGCCGCCGCCCTTGGCCGCGACGGTAACTTCAACCGTGTTGCCGGGAACGATCTCGGTGAAGATCACGGCCGGCGTGTTGTCCTTGGTGTTCTTGCGGTCGAACTGAGGGTCTGCGACGACGGAGGCGCGCAGCGTGTTGTCGGGGTGGTTGTAGCCTTGCCGAACGCCTTCGTTGATGGCGTCGTCAATGCTGCCGGTGAAGCCTTCCCAGCGCACGTCCATGCCGGCCTTGAGGAACACGTTGACGATGCCGGTGTCCTGGCAGATCGGGCGGTGGCCGGTGGCGCTCATCTTGCTGTTGGTCAGGATTTGCGCAATCGCGTCCTTGGCGGCCGGGCTTTGCTCTCGCTCGTAGGCGCGCGCCAGGTGGGCGATGTAGTCGGTCGGATGGTAATAGCTGATGTACTGCAGGGCGGCGGCAACGGATTCGATGAGGTCGGCTTGTTTGATGGTGGTCATGGCTTGGGTGGGTAGAGTGAATGAAGGCAACGCCCGTTGACGGGGTTTGCTTTTGATTACTTTTATTAGCGGCTATGCTGAAACGATCCCCCTCTATTTTGACAGGTCAGGGCTTACACCATGAGTACAACCGCCACCACGCGCCTTGAGCGCGACACCTTCGGGCCGATCGAGGTCCCCTCCGGCCGGCTGTGGGGCGCGCAAACCCAGCGCTCCTTGCAGAACTTCGACATCTCGGGCGAACGTCAGCCGGTCGAGCTGATCCGGGCGCTGGCGCAGATCAAGCGCTCGTCGGCGCTGGTCAACCAGGCGCTGGGCCTGCAGGATGCGAAAAAAACCGATGCCATCGTGGCGGCGGCCGATGAAGTCATCAGCGGCCAGCATCCGGACGAGTTTCCGCTGGTGGTCTGGCAGACCGGCTCGGGCACGCAGACCAACATGAACGTCAATGAAGTGCTTGCGAACCGGGCCAGCGAACTGCTGGGCGGCGAGCGCGGCGATGCGCGGCTGGTGCATCCGAACGACGACGTGAACCGAAGCCAGTCGTCGAACGATGTGTTTCCCACGGCGATGCATCTGTCGGCGGTCATTGCCATCACTGAAAAACTGTTGCCGGCGATGGAAAAGCTGCGCGCCACGCTGGCGCAGAAATCGTGTGACTTCGACGACATCGTGAAGATCGGCCGCACCCATTTGCAGGACGCCACGCCCTTGAGCCTGGGCCAGGAATTCTCGGGCTACGCGGCGCAGCTGGCGCACGGCGATGCGCATGTGCGGGCGGCGCTGCCGCATTTATATGAACTCGCCCTGGGCGGAACGGCGGTGGGGACGGGGTTGAACGCGCCCAAGGGTTATGCCGAACAGGCGGCGGCCGAGCTGGCGCGGCTGACCGGCTTGCCGTTTGTCACCGCGCCGAACAAGTTCGAGGCGCTGGCTTCATGCGACGCGCTGGTCCATGCCCACGGCGCGCTGAAGACACTGGCCGCCAGCCTCATGAAAATCGCTAACGATGTGCGCTGGCTGGCCAGCGGCCCGAGGAGCGGCATCGGCGAGCTGAGCATTCCCGAGAACGAACCGGGCTCGTCGATCATGCCGGGCAAGGTGAACCCGACGCAAAGCGAGGCGCTGACCATGCTGGCTGCGCAAGTGTTCGGCAACGACGTGGCGATCAATTTCGGCGGCGCGTCGGGCAACTTCGAGCTGAATGTGTTCAGGCCGATGGTGGCCTACAACTTTTTGCAAAGCGTGCGCCTGCTGGCCGACGGCATGGTGAGTTTCAACGACCACTGCGCCGTGGGCATAGCACCCAACCGCGAGCGCATTGCCGAGCTGGTCAGCCGCTCCTTGATGCTGGTGACGGCGCTGAACCCGCACATCGGCTACGACAAGGCGGCTTTCATCGCCAAGAAGGCGCACCACGAAGGCACGAGCCTGCGCGAAGCGGCGCTGGCGTCAGGCCATGTCACGGCGGCGCAGTTTGACGCCTGGGTCGATCCGGCGAAGATGATCGGTCGGTAGGCAGTCAGCGCGATACTTCCTGCATGTCGGAAAAGCTTCTCTACCTTCTGCAGCGGCTGCTGCGCAAAACCTGGTTGCGGTGCGCGCTGTTTTCGTTGGTGGCCCTGCTGGCCGTGACGCTGGCGAAGCTGTTCGGGCAGTTCATTCCCGAAGACATTGCGCTCAAGCTGGGCTCCGACTCCATCGGCAGCCTGCTCAACATCCTTGCCACGAGCATGCTGACCGTGGCGGTTTTTTCTGCCAGCACCATGGTGTCCTCGTTTGCGGCCGTGGCCAGTACGGCCACGCCGCGCGCGTCCCAGTTGTTGATCGAAGACAGCACCATCCAAAATACGCTGGCCACGTTTGTCGGGGCTTTTTTATACAGCGTGATTGCCCTTGTCGGGCTCAATGCCCAGATTTATGGCGGTGGCGGGCGTCTGGTGCTTTTTGGTTTCACCCTCGTCATCCTGCTGGTGGTAGTGATCGTGCTGCTGCGCTGGCTGGACTATCTGTCGGTGCTGGGGCGAATGGGCGAAACCATCAGCCGGGTCGAAGCAGCCACCACCAAGGCCATGGCGCAACGCCTGCAAAAGCCTTTTATGGGGGGACGAAAGCAAGCTGAAGGCGCCAGTGGCGAGCAGACCCTGCGTGCCCCGGCCACCGGTTTTGTACAGCATGTGTCGATGGACATCCTGCAGGAATGCGCAGAGCGCACGGACGCCATGATTCACCTGCATGTTCAGCCGGGGGACTTTGTCGAGCCCTCGACGGTGATCGCCAGCAGCACGCGAGCGCTCGATACCGAAGGCTGCAAGGCAGTCGCTGATGCCGTGTTGATTGGTGCGGCCAGGACTTTCGACTACGACCCGCGCTTTGGCCTGCGGGTGATGGGCGAGATCGCCGCACGCGCCTTGTCGCCGGCTGTAAATGACCCCGGCACGGCCATCGAAGTGCTGGCGACCGCCGTCAGGACGATGATCTACTGGGTCGATGGGCAGCGGGCGCCAAACAAATCCACTTTGCCCGATGACTCCCAGGCTGTTCAAGCCGAGTTTGACCGTGTGTCCGCGCCGGATTTGCGGGAGGCGGGCATGTTGACCGATGTGTTTGACCCGCTGGCCCGCCATGGCGCTCTGGCGGTGGATGTGGGCGTGGCGCTGCAGCACGCCCTGGCTTCCCTCCGGCGGCTGAACCATGCGGCCTTCAACCCGGTGCTCGATCAGATCTCCCGGGAGGCCATCCAGCGGGCCGCGCATGCCGGCCTGTTTGAGCCCGATCTGGAGTGCCTGCGCGCGGCCGCGCTGTCAGAGCGTCAGGCCAGGCCGGGCTGAACTGGCTGCGCCATGCGCAGCGCGCCAGCGGCACAAAAGCCAACGATGGGGCACGCCGCACAACAGGATGCGACACCGTCCTGAAAAAGCGCTACCTGCTATGGTTTAAATAGCTGGTAGCGCCCGTCCAGCTTGCGCAAGAGGTTTGTTTGATGCTTATTTGGCGGCCGCCATGGCCTGCGCGACCCAGCCGTCGAAGGTTTTCTGATGCGCCTTGATCCAGCCGTCGGTGTGACGCGCCACGTCCTGCTGCTTGTTCTCGCCCGCATTCATGCGCTGGTTCTGGCTGTTGATGTCGCCAATCGGCAGCGCCATCACTTCAAACAGCTTGGCCGCAGCCGGGTTTTTCTCGGCGAAGGTCTTGTTGGCCATGATGTGCTGGTTGTTCAGCGTGAAGCCGTAGTTCTTGCCGTTGGGCAGCTTGGTGTCCAGCTTGGCCTGCTCGCCGGGCAGCGATGAGAACGGCACTTCCAGCCAGACCACTTCCTGGCCCGGGCGCAGCACGCCGCTGACCCAGTTGGGCGTCCAGGTGTAATAAAGAATCGGTTTGCCCTGCTTGAAGCGCGTCAGGGTGTCGGCCATCAGCGCCGAATAGCTGCCCTGTGCATGCGTCACGCTGTCCCGCAGCTTGAAGGCCGTGAGCTGGTGCTCGATCACGCTTTCGCAGCCCCAGCCGGGGTTGCAGCCGGTCAGGTCGGCCTTGCCGTCGCCGTTGGTGTCGAACAGTTTGGCCAGCTTGGGGTCATTGAGCTGGTCGATGCGGGTGATCTTGTACTGGTCGGCGGTTTTCTTGTCGATCAGGTAACCCTGCGCGGCATTGGCCGAGTACGTGCCGTTTCGCGTCAGCTTGGCGTCGCCGCCAGCGTTCTTGTAGAAGTCGGCATGCAGCGGGTTCCAGTGGTTCGCCAGGAAGGTGGCGTCGCCGTTGGCAATCGCGATATGCGCCGTGGCGGGCTCGACTTCCTTGATCGGCTGCACGTCATAGCCCAGCTTTTGCAGCGCGCGGCTGACCAGCAGGGTCTGGAAGGTTTCCTCGGCGATGGCGCTTTGCAGCGGCTGCACCTTGACGCCCTTGCCGGGCAGGTCGGCGGCGTGGGCGGCCAGGCTCAAGGCCAGCAGGCTGCCGGCGATCAGGGTGCGGGTGAAATGTCGTTTGTTCATCATTCGGTGAAGTCCTTTGTGAGGGGGTGCGAAAAAGCAGTTGACCGGCGGATAGCCGTTACTGCGCAAGGGGTGAAAGCATGGGTGCGGATTGCGATGGCGCAGAAGTTTTTGGGGCCGGGGCGCTGGGCTTGCGTTGCATCAGCCGCCACACCAGGCCGGCCGGGCCGGTTTGCCACCAGTGGCGAACGCCCCGGCTGGGCTGGCCCATCGACTGCGTGATGCGGTCAAGCGTGATGGCCAGCAGCACGATGCCCAGTCCGCCGACGGTGGCCAGGCCCATGTCGAGCCGGCCAATGCCGCGCAGCACCATCTGGCCCAGGCCTCCCACCGCGATCATCGAGGCGATGACGACCATCGACAGCGACAGCATCAGCGTCTGGTTGATGCCGGCCATGATCGACGGCATGGCCAGCGGCAGCTGCACCTTGGTCAGCAGCTGCAGCGGCGAGGCGCCATAGGCTCTAGCCGCCTCGATCAGGTCGGGCCGGACCTGGCGGATGCCCAGGTTGGTCATGCGGATCAGCGGCGGCAGCGCGAAGATGATGGTCACGATCACGCCGGGCACGTTGCCGATGCCGAACAGCATCACCACCGGCACCAGGTAGACAAAGGCCGGCGTGGTCTGCATCGCGTCGAGCAGCGGGCGGGTGAAGCGCTGCAGGCGGTCGCTGCTGGCCAGCAAGATGCCAATGGGCAGGCCGACGGCCAGGCAAAACGCCAGGGAGGTCAGCACCAGCGACAGCGTCACCATGGCTTCGGGCCAGATGCCCAGCATCGCCACCAGCAGCAGCGACACGGCCGCACCTATGGCCACGGCGCGGCCGGCGAACTGCCAGGCCAGCAGGGCGATGAGGCCGATCATTGCCAATGCGGGCATGCTTAGCAGAACGCCTTCGACGCCGCCCAGGGTGTTGTCGATGGGCACGCGCACGGTCTGGAAAAACGGGCGAAAGTTCAGCACCACCCAGTCGAGCGACTGGTTGATCCAGCTTTCGACGGGGAGCGAGCCGTCCCAGAGCTGCTGGATCTGGAAGCCGGTCACGGTGTCTGCGGCATCAAGGGCGCTGGCGGGCGCGTCAAGCCAGTCGCTGCCGCTGCTGGCCGCGTCCATCGCGCTCTCCGCGCCAGCCGGCGGCGCCGAGCCCCAGGCATCGGCGGGCGAATCGGACAACTGGGCGGCTGGCGCGCCGGCCTCTGCCGCCTGCATCGGCATGCCCCAGGCATCGACCTGGGGAGCGGCTGGCGCCGCCATGTCTTGCGCCGGCGGCGTCAGGGTTTCCTGGGTTTCTTGGATTGGATTCATGAAAGGTCTTTCTTCAGGCGGCATGCGCCGGGACGGGCGGGGTGTCGCGGTCAAGGAACTTCAGTAAGGTGGTCTTGCTGATGACGCCCTGCAGGCGCCCGTCATCGGCGACGACTGGCACGGAGTAAGGGGTTTTGGCAATCTGGCCGAACAGGCCGCTGACCGGCTCGCTGGCTGCAATCGGCTGCACATCGGGCAGGTACGCCGGCGCCAGGCCCAGCGGGCCGACATGGCCGTCGAGCACCGAGCGCAGCGATTCGGCCGACACCACGCCGAGGTAGCGCTGCGAGGGGCTGACCACATAGGCATAGTCGCGGTCCTGGTCTTCGAGCAGCTTCAGGGCGGCGCGCGAGCCCTTGCCGGGCTGCTCCGACACCACGACCAGGCTCTTGCGGGCAATGTCGCCGGCCTTGAAGACGGCCGAGGCATCGACGCCGCGCACGAAGCTGCGCACATAGTCGTCGGCCGGGTTGCGCAGGATTTCCTCGGGCGTGCCGACCTGCACCACCTGGCCGTCCTTCATGATGGCGATGCGGTCGCCGATGCGCATGGCCTCGTCCAGGTCGTGCGAGATGAAGACGATGGTGCGGCGCTTGACCTTCTGCAGGCGCAGCAGCTCGGACTGCATCTCGGTGCGGATGATCGGGTCGAGCGCGGAAAACGCCTCGTCCATCAGCAGGATCGACGGGTCGGAGGCGAGGGCGCGGGCCAGTCCCACGCGCTGCTGCATGCCGCCCGAGAGTTCGTCGGGGTAGCTCTCGCCCCAGCCGTTCAGGCCGACCTGCTCCAGCGCCTGTCCGGCCAGTTCGCGCCGCTCGTCGCGGCCCACGCCGGCCAGTTCCAGGCCGAGTGCGGTGTTGTCGAGCACGGTCATGTGCGGCATCAGCGCGAACGACTGGAACACCATGCTGATGTCCTTGCGCCGCAGCGCGCGCAAGGCCTTGTCGGACAGCGCGTTGATGTCGGTGCCGTCCACCAGGATGCGGCCGGCGGTCGGCTCGATCAGCAGGTTGAGCATGCGCACCAGCGTCGATTTGCCCGAGCCCGACAGGCCCATGACGACGAAGATTTCGCCGGCCTCGATGGTCAGGCTGGCGTTGAACACGCCGATGGAGCAGCCGGTGCGGGCCAGGATGTCCTGCTTGGGGACGCCTTGGCGGACCAGTTCAAGCGCGGCTTGCGGCTCGTCGCCGAACACCTTGAATACCTGGTCGATGATGATTTGTTTGGCCATGCGGCGGGTTCTCTCCGGGTTGAAAGATAAAAAGCCTTGCGCCATGCGGCAGCCGGGCAGGGGGATTCAAAAAAAATCCTGATGCGGCTGCCGGGCCGGGTGCAAGGGCACGCCGGCACAGCACGGAAAAAGGGCGGACAGACGGGATATCTGCTACGGCAACCCGACTTGGCGGCAAGGCCATTCGGGTGCCGTGGAGCGCTTCAACAAAAGAGGTCTGGGCAGAGGACTCTTGAATTGCGCAGGCGACATGCGGTGCATGGCGCCGGGAAATCAGGGCTGGCGCGGCGGCCGGCCTGAAGTTTTACCTCGGGTGAGAGGTGATTAGCTATGTTTCAGGTTGTAAATCGAGGTCGGATTATACCCATTAGCCTATTTTCTGCATCCGAATAAGGTTTTTGGCTTGAGAAGAGCGGCCTCAAGGACGCTGCTGCGCAAGTCAGGAGGGCCGGCGCTCGGGCACAACGTCCTCGGGAGGCGCCACCTTCACCGGCACCAGGAGGTGCAGCGCGGCCTGCGCCATCATGTTGGCCGACACCGGCGCGGTGACGAACACAAACAGCGTGATCAGCAACTCGGCAAAGCCGGCCCGGCCCTGGGTGGCGGCCAGCAGCATGCTGGCCAGCAGAAAGCTGCCAATGCCCAGCGTGGACGCCTTGGTCGGCGCATGCAGGCGCATGAAAAAATCGGGCAGGCGAACCAGGCCGATGGCCCCCACCAGCAGGAAAAAAGCGCCTACCAGCAGCAAGGCGGCCGCCAGCGCTTCGACAACAGGATGAAGTTCCATGCTCATGCCCTCTGTTTCATTCGATGACATCGCCGCGCGTCAGGTAGCGCGCCAGCGCCACGGTGGACGCAAACCCGAGCATCGCCATGATCAGCGCAGCTTCGAACAGCACCGGCTTTTGCTGGCGGATGCCCAGCAGCACCACCAATGCGACCGCATTGATGTAGAGCGTGTCGATGGCCAGCACGCGGTCCATGATGCCGGGGCCGCGCACCAGGCGCCAGGCGCACAGCGCGAGCGCCAGCGCCACCATGCCAAAGGCGATGTCCAGTGCCAGCGGCAGAAGATTGAGTTTCATGGGGCTTCTCCTGGGTTGGCAGCTTGCCCTGCTTCGGGCGGGGTGAATTCAAAGATGGCGAGCAGGGGGAGTTCGTAGCGCGCCTTGATGTCGGCCGCCATCTGCGCCGGGTCGCTGCAGTCCAGCGCATGGACCAGGATGTAGCGGCCCGGCTCGTCAACGGTGCATGACACGGTGCCAGGCGTGGTGGTGATGATGTTGGCGAGCAGGGAAATGGCGGTCGGGTGCGTGAGTTCCAGCGGCACCTTGAACCAGGCTGGGTGCGGCCGCGACATCGGACCCAGCACCAGCCGCGCCACGGTGATGTTCGACGTCACGATGTCCCACAACACGACCCCCAGCAGCCGCACCGAGGGAAGCAACCGGACCGGTTGCGCGGCGGGCAGAAAGCCCTTGAGCAGGCGCGGCACGACCAGGCCGATCAGCGCGGCCGAGATCAGGTGGAAGGGCGCCAGCGTGTGCTGCAGCAGCAGCCAGCTGAGCGCCAGCAGCACCGTCAGCCAGGGGTGGGGAAGCCAGCGCGGGTTTTTCATGGAGTTCCCTTCGGCTTTGGCAGGATCACTTCGCCTTCTCCGCCCCGGTAGGGCCGGGTGGTGTCCGCCGCCGCGCCGCCGACTTTGCCCAGCACCGCCTGCGCGTAGGCGTCGCGGTCGACCAGTTGCACCGCGGCGGCATCGGTGTAGCGCTTGAGCGGAGACGCCGCCACGGCCAGCGCCAGGCTCAGGCCCAGCAGCCCCAGCGTGGCCCGGGTCAGGCGCACGCTGGAACCGGCGCGGATCGAATGCCGGCCCTCGGGCAGCACGTTCCAGAAAAGGATGGAGCCGGCGCGCGCCAGCCCGACCAGCGTCATGACGCTGGTCACCAGCACCACGCTCCAGACCCAGGCATGCGCAGGCGTCAGCGCCGAGCTTTCAAGGATCATCAGCTTGCCCAGGAAGCCGGGCAGCGGCGGCAGGCCGGCCACAGAGGCCGCGCCCAGCAGCGTCATGATGCCGAGCAGTACCGGCTGCGCGACAGGCGCTGCGGGCTGCAGGCGGTCGCCGGACTCGCCGCGCTGGGTGGCCACCAGCTCGACCAGCAGGAACAGCGCCGCCGCCACCAGCGTGCTGTGCATCATGTAGTAAAGCGCTGCCGACAGGGCGGCCGGCGTGTACAAACCAACGCCCGCCAGGACGGTGCCAACCGACGCCACGGTCAGGTAAGACACCAGCCGCGCCAGGCTGTGCGCGGCCAGCGCGCCCAGCACCCCGAGGCCGATGGTGAGCAGCGCCACCGGCAGCAGCCAGGGCTCGGCCGCCAGCGCCGCATGGCCCGCGCCTTCGCCCAGAATCACGCCATGCACCCGGATGATGCTGTACACACCGACCTTGGTCATGATGGCAAACATGGCCGCGACCGGCGCGCTGGCTGCCGCATAGGTTTTGGGCAGCCACAGGTAAAGCGGCACAATGGCCGCCTTCAGGCCGAACACCACCAGCAGCACCATGGCGCCGGCCTTGAACAGCGAGGCCTGTTCGGGGTCAAGCCGCCCCACGCGCAAGGCCAGGTCGGCCATGTTGAGCGTTCCAGCCACGCCGTAAATAATCGCCAGGCCCACCAGGAACAGCGCCGAGGCGACCAGGTTCAGCACGACATAGTGAACGCCGGCCTTGAAACGCTCCTGCCCCTGGCCATGCACCAGCAGCACATAGGAGGCGATCAGCAGCACCTCGAAAAACACGAACAGGTTGAACAGGTCTCCCGTCACGAAGGCGCCCGACAGGCCCATCAGCAGAAAGTGGAACATGGTGTGGAAATGCCGTCCGCGCGAGTCCCAGCCGCCGGCGGCATACCAGAGCACCGGCACCGCGATGGTCCAGGTCAGCGCCAGCATCATCGCGCTCAGCCGGTCAACGACCAGCACGATGCCAAAGGGCGCGGGCCAGCCGCCCAGGGGATACACGTTCAGCCCACCCAGTGCGGCTTCGCTCATCAGCCGCCAGGCCAGCACGGCGCCCAGCACCACCGAGGCAAAACTGAGCAGCCGCCGGCGTTGCAGCAGCCGCCCGCCGTGGTTGGCTTCGCCGCCCTCGTCGCCCATCAGCAGCAGGGCCACGGCGGTGAACATCGGCAGCAGCACCGGCAGCACCGGCAGGTGCGTTTCAAAAAAGAGGCTCAGCAGTTCCCTCATGCGGCATCGTCCCGGGCATGGCCCGTGCGGTGGCTGGGCTCGTGGCCGTCCACATGGTCGCTGTCGGTTTCATGGCGGCTGCGCAGCGCCAGTTCGACCACGAAGCCGGTGGTGGCAAAGCCGATCACGATGGCGGTCAGCACCAGCGCCTGCGGCAGCGGGTCGGCAACGCGCCCGGCGCTTGAGAGAATCGGGGCCGCATCCTGCCAGAGTCGGCCCATGGCGAAGAGGAACACGTTCACCGCATAACCGAGCAGGGTCATGCCCAGCACGACGGGCCAGGTGCGCCCGCGCAAGATCAGGTAGATGCCGGCGGCGGTCACCGCGCCAATGCCGCTGGCCACCAGGAATTCGAGGCTCATGGTTGTATTTCTTTCAAGGGGCGTGCCGGCGCTGGCGTGCCGGTTTCGCGGGACACGGTGCCCAAGGTGGAAAGCGTCAGCAGCGTGGCGCCGACCACGGTGATGTACACGCCCAGGTCAAACAGCGCGGCGGTGGCCAGCGGCAGCTCGCCAAGCAGCGGCACGGACGGATGGCCGTGGGCGCTGGTCAGGAAAGGCTGGCCGAATACGAAAGCGCCGATGCCCGTCAGCCCCGCGATGCCCAGCCCCATGCCGATCCAGCGTACGAAGCGGCTGCCGCCATCGGCCCGCAGCAGCGCCTCGGCGCGCGACTGTCCCATGGCCATGTACTGCAGCACCAGCGCCACGGCGGTGATCAAGCCGGCAATGAAGCCGCCGCCCGGCTGGTTGTGGCCGCGCATGAAGATGTAGAGCGTCACCACCAGCGCCAGCGGCAGCAGCATGCGCGCCGCCACGCGCAGCATCAGCGGCTGCGTCGCAAAGGTCCAGGGCAGGCCGCCGCCATCGACCGCCGGGCGGCGCGCGCGCATGCCGTCCATCAGCGCCAGAACGCCGACGGCAGCGATGGCCAGCACGGTGATTTCGCCAAAGGTGTCATAGCCCCGGAAGTCCACCAAAATCACGTTGACCACGTTGGTGCCGCCGCCGGCCACGGCCGAGTTGTTCAGAAAATACCAGGCGATTGAATCGTGGTCGCGCGTCAGCATGACCCAGGCCAGCCAGGCCATGCCCGAGCCGCCGGCCAGCGCCAGCACGCCATCGCGCCAGCGGCGGGCCACGCTCGATTCGCGCGGCGTCTGCCGGGGCAGCAGCGCCAGTCCCATGAGCAGCAGCACGGTGGAGACGACTTCGACCGTCAGTTGGGTCAGCGCCAGGTCGGGCGCCGACAGGCCGACGAAGGTCATGGCCGTGACCAGGCCGATCACCCCGGCGACCACCACCGACTGGAAGCGGTCGTGGTGGCGCAGCGCCAGCCACCCGCAGGACATCAGCACCAGTCCCCACAGCACCAGCGCCGGCAGGTTGACCGGCAGCAAGGTGCGCGAGCCGGTGCCCGGCGCATCGCCAGACAGCAAGGGCGTGCTTGCCACGACCACGGTGGCGATCAGCATCCAGGCGATGTAGCGTTGCAGCGACGCGGTTTCCAGCAGTCCCGTCAGCCGGCCGGCGCTTTCGAACAGGCGGTCGCTTCCCCGCGTGAACAGCTTCAGGCCGGTCAGCAGGCCGAACCAATTTTCGGAATTCAGGCGATGCAGCAGTCCCCCGCGCGCCAGCACGAAGTACAGCGCCGCGCCACCGGCCAGCGCCAGCACGCTCAGCGCCAGCGGCAGGTTGAAGCCGTGCCAGATCGCCAGGTGGAATGCAGGCGGCGCCGTGCCCAGCATGGCGGTGGCGGCCACCAGCACCATCGGCCCGAGCAGCAGCGACGGCAGGATGCCGACCGCGATGCAGACCACGGCCAGCAGGATCACCGGGGCCTTCATGCCCAGGGGCGGCTCATGCGGGTGCGCCTTGGGCAGATCGCGCGCTGGTCCGTTGAAGAAAATGTCGTGGACCAGCCGAACCGAATAGGCCACGCTCAGCAGCGCCGCCAGGGTCGCCAGGGCCGGCACGACCCAGCGCCAGCCGCCCGCCTGGCCAAAGGTCACGGCCTCGGTCAGGAACATTTCCTTGGACACAAAGCCGTTGAACAGCGGTACGCCGGCCATGGCCGCTGCCGTGACCATCGCCAGTGTCGCTGTCCAGGGCATGAGGCGCCCCAGGTTGCCGAGCAGGCGCATGTCGCGCGTGCCGGTTTCATGGTCGATGATGCCGGCAATCATGAACAGCGAGGCCTTGAAGCTGGCATGGTTCAGGATGTGGAACAGCGCCGCCACTGCCGCCAGCGGCGAGCCCAGGCCGATCAAGAACGTGATCAGCCCCAGATGGCTGATGGTCGAGTAGGCCAGCAGGGCCTTGAGGTCGTGCTTGAAAATCGCGATGAAGGCGGCAAACGCCATCGTTGCCAAGCCGGTGGTGCTGACCAGGCCGGAAAACAGGTCGGTGCCGCCGATGACCGGCGTCAGGCGCGCCAGCAAGAAGATGCCGGCCTTGACCATGGTGGCCGAATGCAGGTAGGCCGACACCGGCGTGGGCGCGGCCATGGCCTGCGGCAGCCAGAAGTGAAACGGGAACTGCGCGCTTTTGGTGAAGCAGCCGAGCAAAATCAGCAGCAGCGCGGCGGGATAGCGTGGATCGGCCTGGATGGCCGCGCCCTGGCCCAGCATCTGGCTCAACTCATAGGTGCCGGCGATCTGGCCGAGCAGCACGAAGCCGCCGAGCATCGCCAGGCCGCCGCCGCCGGTGATGGCCAGCGCCATGCGCGCGCCCTCGCGCGCATCGGCGCGGTGCTGCCAGTAGCCGACCAGCAGGAACGACGAGATGCTGGTCAGTTCCCAGAACACGATCAGCAGCAGCAGGTTGTCCGACAGCGCAATGCCCAGCATCGCCGCCATGAACAGCATCAGCGTGCTGTAGAACTTGCCGACCGGATCGTCCTTGCCGAGGTAGAAGTGCGCGTACAGGATGATCAGCAGGCCGATGCCGGTGATCAGGAGCGCGAACATCAGCGACAGGCCATCGAGCCGCAGGCCCAGGTTCAGGCCGATTTCCGGCACCCAGGGAATGAAGTCGTACAGCACCTCGCCACGCATGACCGACGGCGTCTGCCAGAGCAGCAAGGCCAGGCATGAAGCGGTGATGGCCGCAGCCAGCCAGGCGGTGCGGCCGCGATGGCCGGCGGACCGCTGGGCGCCGCTCCAGCCGGTGGCCAGGGTGCCCACCAGCAACGGCAGGAAAATGATCAGCAGTAACAAGGTCTGGCGTTTTCTCTGGTTGAGAGACGATTTATTCCAGGGGTCGATTCCGGAGCACGACAATCACCGGCCATGCGGGCTTCCAATGCATCAGCGCATCGTGCAAAGATGGCGCTCGTGATCTTGCTCAAGACGTGTTTGCCCGGACGGTTGCCGCGCCTGACCAGCACCACTACCAGCGTGATCACCGTGATCGGGACCACGAAACTCATCATGGCCGTCGAGAACAGGCTTAGCGCCGCATGCTTCTGTGTGGCCAGAATCAGGTAGGTCACATAGGCAAGGTAATACAGCAGGAACACGCCGCCTTCCCAGCGGGCGATTTCACGCCCGGTCATGAAGACCGGCAGGCAGGCCAGGGACACGGCAATCATCACCCAGATGTCAAAATTCAGGATGGGCGCCGGCACGGCCAGGCCAAGATTGCCGGACACCAGTCCTGCCAGGCCAAGGCAGCCCAGAATGTTGAAGGTGCAACTGCCGACCACATTGCCGACTGCGATGTCGCGCTCGCCCTTGATGGCCGCCATGACCGAGGTGGCCACTTCGGGCATGGACGTGCCTGCGGCCACGATGGTCAGGCCAATCACCAGGTCGCTCACGCCCAGCGCCTTGGCAAAAATGGTCGATGCCGTGACCAGCCAGTCCGAACCGAGCACTAGCAGGCCCAGGCCGACAGCGATCAGCAGCAGCTGGACCGGCAGTTTCGAGTCCCAGCCGCCGGGCGCGGCAGGCTTGTATTCAGCCGAATAGTGGTCTTGCGAGGCCTTGCTTTCGGCGCGCGACTGCACGACCAGGAACACCGTATACGCCAGCAGCAGCGAGAACAGAATCGCGCCATCCATCAGGCTGATCCGGCTGTCCAGTCCCAGTGCCAGCAGCAGCAGCGACACGCCAATCATGATCGGCACTTCCTGGCGGATCAGCTGGATATTGACCACCAGCGGCGTGATCAGCGCCGACAAACCCAGGATGAACAGCACGTTGAAGATGTTGCTGCCGACCACGTTGCCGATGGCAATGTCGGTCTGGCCGTTCAGCACCGCAGCCGTCGATACCGCCATCTCGGGCGCACTGGTGCCAAAGGCCACGATGGTCAGGCCCACCACCAGCGGCGAAATGCCGAAAGACAGCGCCAGCTTCGACGCACCCCGCACCAGCAGTTCGGCTCCCACAACCAGGCCGATCAGGCCGCCTATGAAGAGCAGGAGGGTCATGTGGAGCCTTCTGACGGGTTCAGTGGGAGTTCTGGTTCTGCGACATCATGCGGTCGGTTGCGGCAATCGCCAGGGCGCTGAGCAGGAAGGTGATGTGGATCACCGTTTGCGCAATCAGCACCCGGTCGGTGTAGTTGTCGGCATTGATGAAGGTCTTGAGCAGGTGGATCGAGCTGATGCCGATGATGGCCGTGGCCAGCTTGACCTTGAGCACCGAGGCATTCACATGGCTCAGCCACTCCGGCTGGTCGCGGTGGCCTTCGAGGTCCAGGCGGCTGACAAAGGTCTCATAACCCCCGACAATGACCATGATCAGCAGGTTTGAAATCATCACCACGTCAATCAGCGCCAGCACCACCAGCATGATGACGGTCTCGTTCAGCGTGGTCACCGGCGCGCCGGTCTTGTAGCCAATGCTCGTGACGAGCGCCTGCAAGGCCGTCTGGCTGCCAAAGACCGCCTCGACCAGGTGCAGCAACTCCACCAGGAAATGGAAGACATAGACACCCTGGGCCGCGATCAGCCCCAGATACAGCGGCACCTGCAGCCAGCGGCTGGCGAAGATCAGGTTGGGCAAAGGGCGCAGCGGCGTGAGTTTTGGGGGGATGGGCAGGGACATGGGGCAAACCGTTATGAGAGGCTGGGAATTGTAGGGCGCGCCGAACTCCGGCCGAATTGCATGGATTAAGGGTGAAGCACGTCAGTGGCCTGTAAGTGCGAAGGCCGAAAGTACGCTCGATTCAATGACCCAAGGAGACATGATTAATGAGCACCCCTGACAATTCCATCCAGTCCACATTGGTTGAAAACCGCGTGTTTCCACCCAGCGATGCCACCGTGCAGTCCGCCCGAATCTCCGGCATGGAAGGCTACAACGCCCTGTGCGCCGAAGCCGAAAATGATTTCGAAGGCTTCTGGGCCCGGCTGGCGCGTGAAAACCTGAGCTGGAACAAGCCGTTTACCCAGGTGCTGGATGAATCCAATGCGCCGTTCTACCAGTGGTTTGCCGATGGCGAGTTGAATGCCTCCTACAACTGCCTGGACCGCCACCTCGGCACGCCGACGGAAGACAAGAAAGCCATCATTTTCGAAAGCGACGACGGCAAGGTCACCAACGTCACCTACAAGGAACTGCACGCCAAGGTCAGCCAGTTTGCCAGCGCCCTGAAGGAAATGGGCGTCCAGAAGGGTGACCGCGTGGTCATCTACATGCCGATGACGGTCGAGGGCATCGTCGCCATGCAGGCCTGCGCCCGCATCGGCGCCACGCATTCGGTGGTGTTTGGCGGCTTCTCGGCCAAGAGCCTGCAGGAGCGAATCCAGGACGCCGGCGCCGTGGCGGTCATCACCGCCAACTACCAGTTGCGCGGCGGCAAGGAACTGCCGCTCAAGGCCATCGTCGATGAAGGCATTGCGATGGGCGGCTGCGAGTCGATCAAGAACGTGGTCGTGTACCAGCGCACGCCGAGCGCGTGCAACATGGTCGAAGGCCGCGACAGCCTGATGCATGAAGTCATGGACAAGGCCAACCCGGTGTGCGAGCCCGAATTCGTCGGCGCCGAGCATCCGCTGTTCGTGCTCTACACCTCCGGCTCCACCGGCAAGCCCAAGGGCGTGCAGCACAGCACCGGCGGCTACCTGCTGTGGGCCAAGCTGACCATGGACTGGACCTTCGACCTGCAGCCTGGCGATGTGTTCTGGTGTACCGCCGACATCGGCTGGATCACCGGCCACACCTACATCACCTACGGCCCGCTGGCCGCCGGCGCGACGCAAGTGGTGTTCGAAGGCATTCCGACCTACCCGAATGCCGGCCGCTTCTGGCAGATGATCGAAAAGCACAAGGTCTCGATCTTCTATACCGCGCCGACCGCCATCCGCTCGCTGATCAAGGCCGCCGACGCCGATGCTGACGTGCATCCGGACCGCTCCGACCTGAGCAGCCTGCGCATCCTGGGCTCGGTCGGCGAGCCGATCAACCCCGAAGCTTGGATGTGGTACTACAAAAACATCGGCGGCGAGCGTTGCCCGGTGGTCGATACCTTCTGGCAGACCGAAACCGGCGGCCACATGATCACGCCGCTGCCCGGCGCCACGCCGCTGGTGCCCGGCAGCTGCACGCTGCCGCTGCCCGGCATCATGGCCGCCATCGTCGATGAAACCGGCAACGACGTGCCCAACGGCTCGGGCGGCTTGCTGGTCGTCAAGCGCCCCTGGCCGTCGATGATCCGCACCATCTGGAACGACCCCGAGCGTTTCAAGAAGAGCTATTTCCCTGAAGAACTCGGCGGCACGATCTACCTGGCCGGCGACGGCGCGGTGCGCAACATTGACAACGGCTACTTCCGCATCACCGGCCGTATCGACGACGTGCTGAACGTGTCGGGGCACCGCATGGGCACGATGGAAATCGAGTCGGCGCTGGTGGCCCATCCGCTGGTGGCCGAAGCCGCCGTGGTCGGCCGTCCCGACGACCTGACCGGCGAAGCCATCGTGGCCTTCGTCGTGCTCAAGCGTTCGCGTCCTGAAGGGGAAGAAGGCAAGGCCATTGCCAAGGAATTGCGCGACTGGGTCGGCAAGCAGATCGGCCCCATTGCCAAGCCCAAGGACATCCGCTTTGGCGACAACCTGCCCAAGACGCGCAGCGGCAAGATCATGCGCCGCCTGTTGCGCGGCGTGGCCAAGGGCGAAGCGGTCACGCAAGACACCTCGACGCTGGAAAATCCAGCGATTCTGGAGCAACTGTCGCAGAACCTGTAAGCTTTTTACAGGCCAGGCCGACCATTGAAAAAGCCCGTCATTGACGGGCTTTTTTTACTTGTCCACCCTGAATCCAGGGCATTCCAGCGACTGCGAGACGCTACTTTTGCGCCAGGATCCAGGCGACCAGCTGCTTGGCTTCTGCCGGCGTGACCTGCGCATTGGCCGGCATGGGAACGGGGCCCCAGACACCAGCTCCTCCCTTGAGTACCTTGGCTTCGAGCTTGGCCACTGCGTTTGCCTGTCCGGCATATTTGGCCGCCACCTCCTTGTAGGAAGGCCCAACCAGCTTCTTGTCAACAGCGTGGCAGGCCATGCAGTTTTTTGCCGTTGCCAGTTGCAGGTCAGCCATGGCCGGAGCGCAGACTGTCCAGGTTGCCACCACGGAAGCAATTGTCAAAAGAGTGCGTTTCAGTTTCATGGCTTGCCTCAGTCGTAAAGGGTGATGGATTCGGTTACAGTGATTTAACGCGATTGTAGGGGCGGGCGTTGACCATATACCTTGGTCACAGACCGCAGAGGGTCCGCCCGATTTTCAGGAGTTCGGCATGTATTTGTTATTGATTGGCGTTTTGGGACTGGCCCTGAAATACCTGGCCGTCGAACCGGTGGCCGGTTTGAGCTGGTGGCTGGTTTTGTCGCCGTTTGCACTGGCTGTCGCCTGGTGGGCATGGGCTGACGCCTCAGGCTACACCAAGCGCAAGGAAATTGAAAAGATGGATGGCCGCAAGCAAAAACGTATCGACAGGCAGCGCGCGGCCATGGGCCTGACATCTAAAAAACGGCCTTGAAGCCGTCGGTTTGCACCCGCAATAGGGCTGCTTTGAGCAAGGTAAAAAGCCCGTGAAGTTTGTAACTCACGGGCTTTTTTCAGCGCATCTCAGCGCTCAGGCATCAATAGTCGTCCAGCACGGCGCCCTTGCTGGCGCTTGACGCGTTGAACGCGAACTTGGCCTGCACGCCGCGCGTGTAGCGCGGTGCCGGTGCCGTCCAGCCGACCTTGCGGCTTTCGAGCTCGGCGTCGCTGATGTTCAGTTGCAGCAGCAGTTGCTTGGCATCGATGGTGATCGAATCGCCTTCCCGGATGAAGGCGATGTTCCCGCCAGCTGCCGCTTCAGGCGCCACATGGCCAACCACCATGCCCCAGGTGCCGCCGGAAAAACGCCCGTCGGTGATCAGACCGACGCTTTCACCCAGGCCGGCGCCAATCAAGGCGCCGGTGGGGGCCAGCATTTCCGGCATGCCGGGGCCGCCCTTGGGGCCGAGGTAGCGCAGCACCATCACGTCGCCGGCCACGATCCTGCCGTCCAGAATCGCCTTCAGGCCGGACTGCTCATCGTCGAACACGCGGGCCGGGCCGGTCATGACCGGATTCTTCAGGCCGGTGATCTTGGCCACACAGCCTTCGGGCGACAGGTTGCCCTTAAGGATGGCAAGGTGACCCTGGGCATACATCGGCTTGCCGATGGGGCGGATCACGTCCTGGTCAGCGCGCGGCGCATCGGGAACGTCGGCCAGCACTTCGGCAATGGTCTGGCCCGAAATGGTGATGCAGTCGCCATGCAGCAGGCCGGCGACCAGCAGCATCTTCATGACCTGCGGAATGCCGCCGGCCTGGTGCAGGTCCACCGCCAGGTACTCGCCCGATGGTTTCAGGTTGCACAGCACCGGGGTTTTCTGGCGCACGCGCTCGAAGTCGTCAATCGTCCATTCGACGCCGGCGGCATGGGCAATCGCCAGGAAGTGCAGCACCGCATTGGTCGAGCCGCCGGTGGCCATGATGACGGCCACCGCGTTTTCGATGGATTTGCGGGTGATGATGTCGCGCGGCTTGATGTCTTTCTTGACCGCCTCGATCAGCACCCGGGCCGACTCCTGGGCCGAGTTCAGCTTTTCGTCATGCGGATTGGCCATGGTGCTGGAGTAGGGCAGCGAAATGCCCAGCGCCTCGAAGGCGCTGGACATGGTGTTGGCGGTGTACATGCCGCCGCAGCTGCCGGTGCCGGGAATGGCGCGGCGCTCGATCTGCAGCAGGTCTTCGTCGCTCAGGCGGCCGGCGGCGTTCTCGCCGACGGCTTCAAACACGCTGACGATGTTCAGGTCCTTGCCCTTGTAATGGCCGGGCAGGATGGTGCCGCCATAGACGTAAATCGCCGGCACGTTGGCGCGCAGCATGCCCATCAGGCCGCCGGGCATGTTCTTGTCGCAGCCGCCGACGACCAGCACGCCGTCCATCCACTGGCCCTGCACGCAGGTTTCGATGCAGTCCGAGATGACCTCGCGGCTGACCAGCGAATACTTCATGCCTTCGGTGCCCATGGCCATGCCGTCGGAAATCGTCGGCGTGCCGAACACCTGCGAATTGCCGCCGGCTTCTTCAATCGCGGCAATCGCCGCGTCGGCCAGCTTCTGCAGGCCGCTGTTGCACGGCGTGATGGTGCTGTGGCCGTTGGCCACGCCGATCATGGGTTTTTTGAAGTCATCGGCTTCGTAGCCCATGGCGTAGTACATCGAGCGGTTCGGGGCGCGCGATTTGCCTTCGGTGATGTTGGCCGAACGGCGGTTGATCTGGATGACTTTGGTTTCCATGGGTTTGCCTTGAGGTTTTCAAAAGAGTGACGTCAGGGGAGATTATCCAGTGCCTGGCGGGCCGGCCCTGCTGCGCTTCATGGCGTTTGCACCGGGCTGACGGCATTTCGCTGGCCGAACAGGAAGCATGCCTTGCGGGTCCCGGCCGGAAGTTGAAATTTGCAAGGTGCATGAAGGCTAAAAGGCGTAACGTTAGGCGTGCTAGGTAGTGAAAATTACTTTTGTTACTCTATGGCCAGTTATGTTTCCGCCTTTGAAAGGCTTCACGCAATGACGAACGCTTTCTTTCAGGCCTGGATGCCGGCATGACCGCGTCGGGTCCGCAAACGGACAAGGCCTTGCGCGGCCCGGGCAGTGCGGGCATTTGCGCAAGCTTGCCCGGTAAAGCACTGCCGGCCTTCATCAACAAACGCCTGCTGGTCCGAGCCCTGCTGGTGTTTGTACTCGGCTGCCTGGCGGGCGTGGGTTGGCTGGCGTACCGAAACATGCAGGCCGCAACCGATTCCGAACGCTGGGAAGCGCACACCCGCGTGGTGATCCAGGAACTTGGCGAACTGCTCTCCAGCCTCAAGGACGCCGAAACCGGGCAGCGCGGCTTCATCATCACCGGGAATCCTGACTACCTGGCGTCGTACCATGAAAGTCTGAAAACCTTCCCGGTCCGGCTGGCGGAAGTGCGCCGCCTGACAGCAGCCAATCCCGATGAGCAGAAGCAACGGCTCGCCGCGCTCGTGCCGCTGGCCGCAGCTAATTTCGCCGATATGAAAGCGCTTGTTGCGCTGCGCGAGGCTAAAGGATTGCAGGCTGCCAGCGAGTCGCTCATGGTGGGGTCAGGCAAGTCGACCATGGACCAGATTCGCCTGCTGGTGGCCCAAGCGCAGGCGCAAGAGATGCAATTCTTGAAAGACCGCGTCATCAAAAGCCAGTCTGACAATCGCAAGTCGAGTCAATCGCTTTTGCTGACCAGCGCGCTGGGCGGTTTCGCGCTGCTGCTGCTGCTGGTCTGCCTGCGGTGGGAGCGGGCCAGCCGACGCCGGGCCGAGACGGCGCAGGACGCGAGCGAGGAGCGTTATGGCCGCTTGTTCAATTCGATTGACGAAGGCTTTTGCATCATCGAGTTGATCTTTGACGAAAGCCGGCAGCCGGTTGATTGCCTCTGTCTGGAAGCAAATCCGGCGTTTGAGAGGCATACCGGCATCTGCGGCGCGGCAGGAAAACGGATCAGCGAGATCGCCCCGGGTCAGACAGCGGACGGCATCGAGATGTATGCCAAAGTCTTGCGGACCGGCGAGGCGATCCGCTTTGTCAACCCCTCGAAAGCGCTGGACCGCTGCCTGGAAGGCTATGCCTGCCGGATCGGCGGGCCGGAGAGTGCAACCATCGCCGTTCTTGTTCGCGACATCACCGAGCGCCAGCGCTCGCAAAAAGCCCTGTGCGAATCGCAACGGTTTTTGCGCTCCTCCCTTGATGCCTTGTCGGGCCATATCGCCGTGCTGGATGAGTCGGGAACGATTCTGGAAATCAACGAGGCCTGGCAACGCTTTGCCGATGAAAACCAGCCGCCGGGCGTGGCTGCGTCCGGCATCGGGATCGGCGTCAATTACCTTGATCATTGCCGGCAGACCTTGCTGCAGGGTGGCGACACCCCGGCTTATGCGTTGGCCATCCAGGACATCATCGCCGGACGGCGCATGCGCTTCGAGATGGAATACCCTTGTGACTCGCCGACCGAGAAGCGCTGGTTTGTCATGCGGGTCACGCGCTTCCAGAGCGCCGGGCCGGTCCGCATCGTCATCGTGCATGACGACTGCACCGAACGAAAACTGGCCGAAAACGCCCAGCGCGAAAGCGATGAACGCTACCGCAAGCTGTTCAATTCGATGGACGAGGGTTTCTGCATTATTGACATCGTGTTCAACGACCGGGCACAAGCGGTGGATTGCCGCTTTGTGGAAGTCAATCCGGCTTTTTCGGTGCAGACGGGAATACACGGCATTGCCGGAAAACGCCTGCGTGAAATCGCCCCGGACCATCAAGCGGGATGGCTGGAAACTTGCGGCAAGGTGGCCCTGACAGGCCAACCCATTCGGTTCACCCACGATGAAAAAGCGCTTGGCATCAAGTTCGATATTTATGCCGCGCCGCTGGGTAGCGATGAAAGCCGAAAAGTCGCCATCGTCTTCAACAACATCACCGAACGCAGCAGGGCAGCCGAAGCCCTGCTCCAAAGCGAGCAGCGTTTTCGCGCCTTGTTCGACTGGGGCCCGGTCGCAATGCACTCGTGCGACCATTCCGGAACGATTCTGGAATTCAACCGCGGCGCCGTCGATTTATGGGGACGCAAACCAAAGCCAGGGGAAACCGACGAACAGTTTCGCGGCTCGTTCAAATTCCATCACCCTGACGGCAGCTTGCGCTCCTACGCGCAAACCGGAATGGCCAAGGTTTTGAGGGGTGAGATCACGGCGGCGCATAACGTTGAAGTGGTCATTGAAAGGTCCGACGGGTTGCGAAAGGCTGTGGTCGGCAATATTGTTCCGCTCAAGAACAACCGGGGCGAGATTACCGGCGCCATCAACTGCTTTTACGACATCACCGAGCGCAGCCGCCTGGAGCGGCAGACGCAGGCGCAGGCGCAGGCCCTGGCTGACTTGCACCGACGCAAGGACGAATTCCTGGCGATGCTCAGCCATGAACTGCGCAACCCGCTGGCGCCGCTGACCAGCGCGGCGGAACTGCTTGGGCGACAGGAGAACCAGGACCCGGTGTACCGGCAGGCCTGTCAGGTCATCGAGCGGCAGGTGAGCCAGATGAAGCACCTGATCGATGACCTGCTGGAGGTTTCCCGCATCACCAGCGGCAATGTGCGGCTTCGCAAGGAGCCGGTCCGCGTGGCCGATATCGTCGAAAGGGCGCTGGAAACGGCCCAGCCGCTGATCGCCAGGCGACGGCAACAGCTCACCGTGTCGCTGCCGCCGCATCCGGTCTGGCTCGATGCCGACGCCACCCGGCTGGAGCAGGTGCTGGTGAACCTGCTCAACAACGCCGCCAAGTACACCGACGAGGGCGGCCACCTGTGGCTGAGCGTCGTGCAGGAAGGCGATGCAACGGCCGGCGGGGCGGTGGCCGTGATCAAGGTGCGCGATAACGGCATGGGCATCGCCGCCGAACTGCTGCCGCACATCTTTGACCTGTTCACGCAAGCCGAGCGCGCCATCGACCGCTCGCAAGGCGGCATGGGCATCGGCTTGAGCCTGGTCCGGCAACTGGTCGAGCTGCACGCAGGCAGCGTCAAGGCGTACAGCACCCTGGGGCAGGGCAGTGAATTTGTCGTGCGCCTGCCGGTCGGGCAGGCTGCCGCGCGGCTGCTGTCCTTGCCGCCGGCTGTGGCCAGGCCGGCCAGGCCTGCGGGCAGGCGCTGCCGGGTGCTGGCCGTCGATGACAGCGTCGATGCGGTGGAGTTCCTGGCCAGGCTGCTCAGGCTGTCCGGGCACGAGGTTGAAGTCGCCTACGACGGCCCCGGCGCCGTGCAAGCCGCGCTGGCCATGCGCCCCGACGTGGTGCTGCTCGACATTGGCCTGCCGGGGCTCACGGGTTACGAGGTGGCCAGGCAGTTGCGCCAGGAACCCGCGCTGAAAAACACCGTGCTGGTCGCCCTGACAGGCTATGGACGCGAGTCGGACCGGCAGCGCTCCAGAAACGCCGGTTTTTCCTACCATCTGGTCAAGCCGGCCGGGGTGCGCGAGGTGGAAGAAATACTGGCAACCGTTGGCGAGCGACTCGCCTTGCAGGCCAGGCCGGCGCTAGCCGTGGCGCCTGAAGTCTGAAGGCTGCGGGCGCCAGCGGTGGCCTGGCTTGCATGCACAATGGCACCCCATGCTCATTCATCCTGAAATCAATCCTGTTGCGCTGCAACTTGGCCCCCTGGCCATTCACTGGTACGGCCTGACCTACCTGGCCGCCTTTGGCCTGTTTTTTTTCCTGGCCAGCCTGCGCCTGCGACACGAACCGTATGCGTCCATCTCCGGGCCGGGTGCCTGGTCGCGCCGGGACATCGAGGACATCTTGTTCCTGGGCGTGATGGGCGTGGTGATTGGCGGGCGGCTGGGTTACTGCCTGTTCTACAAGCCCGGCTACTACGCCACCCATCCGCTGGAAATTTTCTATGTCTGGCAGGGCGGCATGAGCTTTCACGGCGGCATGCTGGGCGTGCTGGCGTCGCAGCTCTGGTTTGCCCGCTCGCGCCACCGGCCATGGCTGCAGGTGATGGACTTCATCGCGCCTTGCGTGCCGACCGGACTGGCCGCAGGGCGCGTCGGCAACTTCATCAATGGCGAGCTGTGGGGCCGCTTCAGCGCGCCTGATTTGCCGTGGGGCATGGTCTTCAGGCACAGCGGCTCGATGCTGCCGCGCCATCCGTCGCAGGTCTACCAGTTCCTGATGGAGGGCCTGCTGCTGTTCGTGCTGCTATGGCTGTATGCGCGCAAGCCGCGCAAGATGGGCCAGGTCTCGGGCGCCTTCCTGGTCGGCTATGGCGTGTTCCGTTTCATTGCCGAGTTTTTCCGCGAGCCCGATGATTTCCTGGGCATCCTGGCGCTGGGCATGAGCATGGGACAGTGGCTGTGCATCCCCATGATCGCAGCGGGTGTCTGGCTCTGGGTTTGGGCCTCAAACAGGGCTTTGCGCATATAGCACGGGCGTAGGCAGCTATTTATTTAATAGCAAATCAGATTTTTCCTTTTTTCGGAACGGCAAGGAATGCCGGCATTCCGTCACTTCCAGGAGTTTCTTCCATGAGCACCAGCAACTGGATTGGCCGCAGCGTCTCCCGGCTGCTGCCTGGCGCCTCGCCGAAACCGGAGGCTGACGCGCAGGCTGCGAGCGGCACATCGGGAACGCCAGCGCCGGCCGCCCGATCCACTCAGGCGCGCCTGGACGCCACGCTTCGCCAGGAAGGCGAGGCGCTGTCGCCGCGCCTGCTGCGCCGGGCCTTCGAGGAACTCCAGGCCATCATCGACCCGCGTGTGAGCGAGATCGAGGGCGGGCGCCGCGCGATGGACGTGGCCGCCTGGCATGCCAGCGCGCCGCTGGCGCAGCGCCGCGACCTGTGGCTGCTGATGAGCGAGATGTTTGTCGCCGATGCGCAAAAAGCCAAAGAGGCCCAGGCCCGGTTCGCCGCCGCAGTCGGCACGCCTGACGAAGCCGTGGCCGAGGTGCATTACCGCCGCGCCACCGTGTCGCCGCGCCGCCGCCTGCTCCAGCGCTTCAGCGTGTACCCGCAGGGCGTTCAGTTCCTGGTCGAACTGCGCGCCGAAATACTGCCTTTTCTCAAAGCTGACAAGCGGCTGATGGCGCTGGATGTGGAAATGGAGTACATGTTCTCGACCTGGTTCGACGTGGGTTTTCTGGACCTGCGCCGCATCAGCTGGGATTCGCCGGCGTCGCTGATTGAAAAACTGATCGAGTACGAAGCGGTGCATGACATCAAGAGCTGGTCCGATGTGAAGAACCGCTTGGACAGCGACCGCCGCTGCTACGGGTTTTTTCACCCGCGCCTGCCAGGGGTGCCCCTGATTTTTGTCGAGGTCGCGCTGGTCGATGAAATGGCCGAAGGCATCATGCCGCTGCTGGACGAACAGGCGGCTGCGGCCGACCTGGGCAAGGCGACGACGGCCATTTTCTATTCGATCAGCAACACCCAGCCCGGTTTGCGCGGCGTGAGTTTTGGCGACTCGCTGATCAAGCGCGTGGCGGAAACGCTGAAGGACGAATTTCCCAAGCTCAAGGTGTTTGCCACGCTGTCGCCGATTCCGGGTTTGCGCGGCTGGCTGGGCAGGAATGCCGCAGCGCTGTTTGAGGGGCTGACCGACAAGGAACGTGCGGCGCTGGGCCATGCCATTGGGACCGGCGCGCCCACGCCGGGCAGCTTCCTGGCGGCGATTGAACATCCGCTGGACTTGGCGGACAACTCGCCGGTTCGCCAGTTGCTGCTGCAATGTGCCGCGCACTACCTCGGGCAGGGGCTGAAGGACGGCAAGCCGCTCGACCCGGTGGCGCGCTTCCACCTGGGCAACGGCGCCCGGGTCGAGCGGCTCAACTGGGCCGCCGACCCGTCGCCCAAGGGTCTCAAGCAGTCCTACGGACTGATGGTGAACTACCTGTACGACCTCAAGCGCCTCGACAAGCACCGGGCCATGCTGGCGCAGGGGAAAGTCCCGGTATCCACCGAGATCCATGATTTGTATATTTGACAACTTGCCTTCAACAGGCCCGAGCTAGAAATAAAAAGGAGACTTGCATGACATTTCACATTGAGAACAGCGGCACCCGACGCAGCATCCTGCGCGCCGCCGCAGCCGGCATGGCGGCGCTGTCCTGGGCAAGCCACGCCCAGTCGGCCTGGCCTGCCAAGCCCGTCACCGTCATCGTGCCGTTTCCGGCCGGCGGCGGCACCGACGCCTTTGCCCGCCCGCTGTCGGCGCAATTCGCCAAGCTGACCGGCAAGCAGCTCATCATCGACAACCGGGGCGGCGCGGGCGGCACGCTGGGCGCCGGCATTGCGGCGCGTGCGCAGCCCGACGGCTACACGCTGTTCATGGGCGCGGTTCACCATGCGATTGCGCCGTCGATGTACCCCAAGCTTGACTACGACATTGAAAAAGACTTCGTGCCGCTGGCGCTGGTGGCCAATGTGCCGCAGGTGCTGGTCGTCAACCCGAAGAACCTTCCGGGCGACTTCAAGGATTTCCTGGCGCAGGTGCGCGCCAAGCCGGCCCGCTTCAACTACGGCTCGGCGGGCGCGGGCACCTCGCACCATCTGGCCGGCGAGCTGTTCAAGCAGCAGACAAAAACCTTCATCACGCACATTCCCTACCGGGGCGCGGGGCCCGCGCTGCAGGACCTGATCTCGGGCAACGTGGACATGATGTTCGACGGCCTGGGCTCGTCGGCGGCGCACATCAAGGGCGGCCGCATCAAGGCGCTGATGGTCTCGGGCGCCAGGCGCAACCCGGCTTTCCCCGACGTGCCGTGCGCGGCCGAACTCGGCCTGCCCGACTACACCGTCACCACCTGGTACGGCATGTGGGCGCCCAAGGGCACGCCGCTTGAGGTGCAGGCGCGCATCGTCGAAGACCTGCGCAAGGCCGCAGCGACCGACGAGCTGAAAACCATCTGGGCGAGCAACGGCGCCGAGTTCGGCAACCTGACGCCCGCGCAGTTCGGCGCGTTTGTCAGCGCCGAAGTCAAGCGCTGGGCGGCTGTCGTCAAAGCCTCTGGCGCCAAACTCGACTAGGAATGGCCCCCACGCTCCCCGCTTCGCGTGGTTCGCTGCAGGGTGTTGCCCCCACGCTCCCCACTTCGTGTGGTTCGCTGCCCCCCGAGGGGGCCACTGCGCCTGTGGCCCGGCGAAGCCGGTTCCACGGCCCCTGCTGGCTGGGGAATGCTGCCTTTCACCATGCTTGAAACTTGCCGCAGGAAATTGATTCGATGAGTGGCGCTGTACTTCTTGAGGTTTCGGGTTCGCTGGCGACGGTGACGCTGTCGCATCCCGGCAAGTTCAACGCCATGTCGCGTGTGATGTGGCGCGAATTACGCACCGTGTTTGCATCCATCCAGCAGCGTCGCGATGTGCATTGCGTGCTGGTCCAGGGCGAGAACGGCCACTTTTGCGCGGGCGGCGACATTTCCGAATACGCCGGTTTCCGCTTCGAGCAAGCCAGCCTGCGCGACTTTCATGAAAACGACGTCTGGGGCGGGCTGCAGGCGATGCTCGACTGCGACGTGCCCATCGTGGCGCGCATCGAGGGCAATTGCATGGGCGCCGGCGTCGAGATCGCCAGCTGCTGCGACCTGCGCATCGCCGCCGACAGCGCCCGCTTTGGCGCGCCGATTGGCAAGCTGGGCTTTCCGATGGCGCCGCGCGAGGCGGCGCTGGTGATGCGCGCCGTGGGCGAGTTGACGGCGCGCGAAATGCTGCTGTCGGCCGCCGTTCTGGACGCGGCCGAGATGAAACAGCGCGGCTTTCTGAACCAGGTGCTGGCGCTTGATGCGCTGGGCGCTGCGGTGCAGGAGCGCCTCCAGCGCATCGGGCAGCTGGCGCCGCAGGCCGCGCGCCTGAATAAAGCATCATTTCGGGCTCTTGCGCACGTCCCGCCTGCGCAAGCAGCTATTAATATAATAGCGACCGCGTATGACTACGCGGCCTCTGGCGAACACCGTGAGGGCATAGGCGCCTTCATGGAAAAGCGTCCGCCGGCCTTCAGCACCTAGATGGCTGCATTCCCCATTTTTGACATCCCCAATTCCATGACCAACCACAACCTGTTTGCCGCGCTGCGTTCGGCCTTTCCCGGCGACCTGGACGAAGTCGCCATTGAAACCGGCCCCGGCCTGCTGTATTCATGGCGCGACCTGGAGCACGGCAGCGCCATGATGGCCAACCTGCTGCAGTCGCTCAATCTTCCTGAAGGCGCCCGGATTGCCGTGCAGGTCGAGAAATCGGTCGAGGCGATGGTGCTTTACCTGGCCACGCTGCGCGCCGGCTATGTGTTTTTGCCGCTGAACACCGCCTACCAGAGCGCCGAGATCGAGTATTTTCTAGGCAACGCCGAGCCGTCGGTGGTGGTCTGCGGCAGCGCCAATTTTGGCTGGGTCAGCAAGATCGCCTTCAAGGCCGGCACGCAAAACGTCTTCACGCTCGACGATGACCGCACCGGCTCGCTGCTGGAGCGCGCCGCGCATTGCAGCGACCGGCATGAAGTCGTCGCCCGACAGGCTGACGACATGGCCGCGATTTTGTACACCAGCGGCACCACCGGGCGCAGCAAGGGCGCGATGCTGTCGCATGGCAACCTGCTGAGCAATGCGCGGGTGCTCAAGGACTACTGGGGCTGGAAACCGGGCGACGTGCTGATCCACGCGCTGCCGATCTTCCATGTCCACGGCCTGTTCGTCGCCATCCACGGCGCGCTGATCAACGGCAGCAAGATGATCTGGCTGTCGAAGTTCGATCCGAAAAAGGTCATTGAAAAACTGCCCGAAGCTACTGTGTTCATGGGCGTGCCGACGCTGTATGTGCGGCTGCTGGCCGAGCCCGGCCTGAACCGCGAAGCCTGCCGCAGCATGCGCCTGTTCATCGCCGGTTCGGCGCCGCTGCTGATCGAGACCTTCCGCGAATGGCAGGAGCGCACCGGTCACACCATTTTGGAGCGCTACGGCATGTCCGAAACCGCCATGCTGACGTCCAACCCCTACCAGGGCGGCGAGCGGCGCGGCGGAACGGTCGGCTTTGCGCTGCCGGGCGTCAGCCTGCGCGTCGTGGACGACACGGGCCAGCGCCTGCCGCCAGGCGAGATCGGCAACATCCAGGTCAAGGGGCCGAATGTCTTTTCGGGCTACTGGCGCATGCCAGAAAAAACCGCCGAGGAGTTCACCCTGGAGGGCTATTTCAGGACCGGCGACGTCGGCAAGGTTGACGCGGACGGCTACATCACCATCGTCGGGCGCAGCAGAGACCTGATCATCAGCGGCGGCTACAACGTCTATCCGGCTGAAATCGAAGGCTTTATCAACGAGCTGCCCGGCGTGCTTGAGAGCGCCGTGGTCGGCGTACCGCACCCGGACTTTGGCGAGGTCGGCGTGGCCGTGGTGATTGCCAGGCCCGGCGCCACGCTTGATAGCCTGCGGATCGTGGCCGAGATGAAGTCAAAAATGGCCAACTTCAAGGTGCCCAAGCACTGCTTCGTGGTCAGCGAGCTGCCGCGCAACACCATGGGCAAGGTGCAGAAAAATGTCTTGCGCGAGCAGTACAAGGCGCTGTTCGCCTGAAGCCCGCAGGGCCGCCATTCACTGCAGCGGCACGGCTTTTGCCTGCTTGGGCTTGCTGCGTGCGGGCAACGTCGCCAGCACCACGCCCACCAGCGCAATCGCAAAGGCGCCGACCTGCGTTGCGTTCAGGCTTTCACCCAACACCCCCACGCCGACGGCCGCCGCGCTGACCGGCAGCATCACGGTGAACACCCCGGCCTGGTTGGCGGGGATGGTTCTCAAGCCGGTCATCCACAGCCACACCGTCCAGACGCTCGCCGCCAGCGAATAGAACACCAGCAGCGCCCAGCTGCCGGGTGCGACACCGGCAAAGTCAAAGCCCCAGGCCATCCACAGCCCGAAAGGCGTGACCAGCGCAAAGCCCCACAGGTTGATCAGCGCCGTGATGCGCTTGGGGCCGAGCACGCCGGTCAGCTTCTTGCCGATCACCGCATACGCCGCCTCGCACAGCACCGCGCCCACCAGCAGCAGATTGCCCAGCCAGGCGTTTTTTAATGCCAAATCGGCCTCTTGCGCAGTGCCCATCTGCGCGGGCAGCTCACTTTTTGAGAGCGAAACCAGGGCGATGCCCAGCACCGCGCAGGCCACGGCAGCCCAGACCCGGCCGCTGATCCGCTCGCGCAAAAAAGCCCAGCTCAGCAGCGCCACCGTGGCCGGGATCGCCGCCATGATGACGCCGGCGGCCACCGCGCTGGTCAGGCTCACGCCGAACAGCATGCAAATCGAGAACAGGAAGTTGCCCAGGAAGGACTCCAGGAACACCAGCCGGCGTGTCTGCGGGCTCATGGGCAGCTCACCGGCCGGTTTCTTCAGCCAGTGCGCCATCGCCAGCCCGCCAATGCCAAAGCGCAGCCAGGCCAGCAGGAATACCGGCAGCGCCGCCACCAGCGGCTTGGACAGGGCGACATAACTGCCGACCAGCGACATGCTCAGCGCCAGGCAGGCATAGGCGGACCAGGGGGAAGCGGGGCGGTGCGGCAAGTTGAAGGCTCCAGGGCGGGGGCGGGCAAGGCTGGGCTTGTCTGCAAGGAATTGAAATGAAGCGGGCCCTGCCAGGACGGCCTGTCCGCGTTATCTTCAATCCAGTTTACCGGAGGGCAATTGCAGATGCTGATTGCAGCCGACGCCCGGCTGGGCCGCCACAGTTATTACAAAGCCAGTGCGCCGTGCGCGCCGCCGCCGCTGCAGGGCAGGGTGGATGCGGATGTGCTGGCGAATGGCGCCGACCTTCAAGCGGCAATTTGGCCGGACGGCGGTGAGGAATCCATGACCCGCAGCATTGCCATCGAGCCGGCCATAACCCGGCCCTTGCGACGCGCGATGACTGACTGCTTTTGCTACTGAATTCATAGTTAAAAATTAGGTTGGATAAGCGTAAAAAGCATATTTCATCCTTTAAACGTAACTACTCGCCTGCACCAAGGCAAGTGGTTAAGATTTTCAGCATCAAATATGACGTTCCCGCACGTATGGCAAGCGTAATCAGCTATGAATTCAGTAGCACGGCCGCCGGGCCTGTCACGCCGTGGTCGTGGCCGAGCCTTCCAGCAAGGCAGACAGCCCGTCCGACTGGGCCGCAAGGCCTGGCAAGAGTGCAAGGGTCTGGTCCACGTCGCGCAGTTTTTGCAGCATTTCGCAGGGCAGCGGGCCGGGCGACTGGTGCAGCTTGTCCAGTACCGCGTCGGTCAGCAGGCGAATGACGAGATTGAAACGCCTGGCCTGGCTGGCCGACGGCCCGGCCCAGTCCGGCGCGGCCCCGCACCAGAGCACGTCGATGAGGCGTGGCAAGGGTGTTGCGGCAAACATGGCGCGCGCCAGGCCGGCCACCGCCTGGACCAGCGCTTCCTTGACCGCCACGACATCGAGCGTGCTGTCGTCCAGCGCCTGCTTGAGCGTTTCCAGTTCAACGATCAATGCGTCTTCGCTGAAAGGCAGCACGCGCGCGCCGACCATGGTGCCGCTGCTGTCTTCAAAGCCGCCGTGCGTTTCGAGCGCATTGACGAGCGGGTGGTAAGGGGTGTCCCGGTCCCAGCAGAACTGGCCACGGAAGAACATTTCGTCATAGCCCTTGGGCACGCCCAGAAAATACAGGGCAGCCGGTTTGCCGCTGCGCTGGATCATGTAGAGCGCCAGTTCAAGCGTGTTCACCGGCCAGCCCAGATCGACGGCGGCCCAGAAGCCATCGGCCGGTGTCTGGTCGGCAAGCGCCAAAGCGTTGACCAGAAGGTGGCCGGCCTGCCGCACATTCTGGATGTTGAAAAAACGGTCCGGGCCGTGCAGGCCGACCAGCCCCCGGGCAATGCCCTCAACAATGTCTTGCGTGACCACGCCGTTTTCCATGACATGCGTGAAACGCGTGCAGCGAAAAAGCGTCGAGCTGCTGCGGCGCGCGGCGGCGGCCCATTGCGCCTCGGCCAGTTTCTTGCTGCCTGTGTAAACATGGTCCGACACGTAGGCAAAGCATTTGCCGGTCGAGGAATAAATCGCGGTTTGCACGCCATGTTTGACGCAGGCGCTGATCACATTGCGCGTGCCAAACACATTCGTTTCAATCGCCTCGCGCACCACCGCCTCGGCCCGCCCGGGCTCGCGGATGCTGGCCAGGTGAAAGACGATGTGCGGCTTGAACCGGGCGAACGCGGCATCGAGCGCGGCGGCGTCCCGGATATCGGCATGGCAGGCCGCCGGGCGCCCGTCAGCGGCTTCACCCGAGGGCACCGCAATGTCCACGATGGCAATTTCGCCCGCGCCCAGCGCTTGCAGCAAAGGAATCAGGTGCGAGCCGACGCAACCGGCACCGCCGGTGATCAGCACGCGCCGGCCTTTGAGCTGCCTTTCGGCGGCTTCGTGGTGCAGGTCTACCGTGCGCTCCATCGCCAGCGTCATGGGGCTCTGTTCGAGCTTTCCATCGGCCATGGCAAGCGCGATCAGGGCCTGGGTGGCCACCTCAAGCTGTTCGGCAATGGCAGGGGTGATGGGCGCGCCGGGAAGGGCCAGGCTGGCAATCTGGCGAACAAGGTCGTCGCTGGCGGTAGTGGAGCAGGCGTCATCAATGGACATGAAGCACCATCCTTTCGGAAAATTCGTTACGGGTTTTGTCAGGGGCGCAGCGCCCCTTTCATTCAGACAAGCTGGACATCACCCTGCCATGCCGCCATTCCCAGTTCAAGGTTGTACAGCCGCAGCGGGTCATAGCCCGCGGCCACCATGGATCTGATGACGCTGTGGCTGCGCATGCCGCTCTGGCAGACCAGCACGATGTCGCGGTCCTTGGGCAGCGGCGTGGCGCCGGGTTCATGCAGCGCGCGTTCCAGTTCCGGCCTGGGCCATCCTATGGCGCCCGGAATCCGCCCCGGCAGCCATTCGGCCGGATTGCGCACATCGACGATGACCAGGTCGTCCTGCGCCTGCAGCCTGGCCTGGAGCGCGCCTGAAGAGATGGACCGGCCGGCCGGCGCGGCGCAGACCATGACGGTTTCCCTGAGCGTGATGTCTTGCGGCGCATGGCTGCAGACCGGGCAGTCGGGGTCCTTGGCGATGTGGACCGTGTTGAAGCTGAGGTCCAGCCCGTCATAGACCAGCATGCGGCCGATCATCGGCGAGCCGATGCCGGTCAACAGCTTGATGGCCTCGGTCGCCTGCAGCGATCCGATCACGCCGGGCAGCACGCCCAGCACGCCAGCCTCGGCGCAATTGGGGGCGAACTCCTGCGGCGGCGGCTCGGGAAACAAGCAGCGGTAGCAGGGACCGGTGCGCGCATCGAAGACGCTGAGCTGGCCGTCGAAGCGCAGCACGCCGCCATAGACGTCAGGCTTGCCGAGCTTCACGCAGGCATCGTTGACCAGGTAGCGGGTCGGGAAATTGTCCGAGCCGTCAATGATCACGTCGTAGCGGGAAATCAGCGCCAGCGCGTTGTCGATGCCGAATCGCACATCGTGACGTTCGATCTGCACGTTGGGGTTGAGGTCGAGCATGCGCGCTTGGGCGCTTTCGTTTTTCAGGCGCCCGAGCACGGCCTGGCCATGCACGATCTGGCGCTGGAGATTGGTTTCCTCGACCACGTCGGCATCCACCATCCCGATTCGCCCGACGCCAGCAGCGGCCAGGTAAAGCGACGCCGGGCTGCCCAGGCCGCCCAGGCCGACCAGCAGCACGCTGCCTGCCTTGAGGCGCCGCTGCGCCTCGATGCCGAACTCGGGCAGGATGATCTGGCGGTTGAAGCGCCGGAGCTCGCTGCTGGTGAGTTCCGGCAACGTGTCAGGATGAAGGTGCGTGCTCATCCTCCGGCAACGCTCGCAATGATCTGGACTTCATCGGCATCGGTGACCGATGTCTGCAAGCCATCGAGAAGCCGGATGTCCTGGCCGTTCTTGCAGACGACGATGAACTTGCGCAAGGCCTGGCCGCTGAACAGGTGGTTGCGAAGCTCGCCAGAGTCCTCGGAGAAACGCCTGAGCGCTTCTTCGATCGAACCGACCGAAAGGGTGATGCGGCTTTGCTGGTTGGTGTACCGGCGCAGCGAACTGGGTACCATTAAAACTGCCATGTATAAAACGTCCTGATAAGGTGAAGTTCAGTTTCAAGGCGCAGCCTATTGACATTTAAGGCGTGCGGCTATTGATCAAATCTGATGAAGAAAATGGTAAGTCGATAGTTTTGATGCCGCAACCCCCCAAACGGACCAATCAAAAGACGCCAATCGAATGGCGAAAACCCGCAAAATAAGTTACTAGGCACGCTTGGGTGACGCAGGGTATTTCAATGGTTGTGCTGACCGGCCCTTGGTGCTGTCGATGAGACAGACGGCCAGCCAGGGTGACACTTCAACGCTGGCGCGCTTGAACCGGACACGCAAACCGATCCCGTGAAATGCGTTTGCAATTAAAAAAGATAGCAGCTTGTGCCCGCGCATCAAGCGGATAAGCCTGGTTTGGCTTAATAATCTGCTTTCCGGTGAAAAATTTCATCATGGATCAAGCGCGCCAGCAGCGGCGGCGCAGCCTCATGTTGGGCTGGTTACACTGGCTGGAACCCCTCAAAACCAATGCACTCCATGCGGCCAACCCCGTCGATTCCTTTGCAACCGTTTCTCCAGCCGCTGGTCTGGCTGCCGGCCGACCATCGGCTTCTGGGTGAGGAGGGGCACCAGTCGCCGTTCCTGGTGCTGGGCGATAAATATGCCCGCGCCCTCAAGCAATGCGCCGGCGCCCAGCCGGTGCTGTTTCCGCTGGCCGATATGGCCCAGATACCGGCGCTCCTGGGGCTGGTCGATGGCGTCATGCTGACCGGCTCGCCGTCGAACGTCCATCCCTCCCATTTTGGCCAGGACGTGCTCGATGCCTGCCTGCCGCTGGACCTGCAGCGCGATGCGCTCACGCTGGCGCTGGTGCGGGCCTGCCGTGAGTCCGGTGTGCCGCTGCTGGGCATCTGCCGGGGGTTCCAGGAAATCAACGTGGCGCTGGGCGGCTCGCTGGAGCAGAGCGTGCATGAGCGGGCAGGGCATTTTGATCACCGCGACCCCGAGGGCGTCAGCCTGGACCAGGCCTACGGGCCGGCGCACGAGGTCTCTTTTGCGCCGGGCTGCGCCTTTGCGCAATGGGCTGGCGGCGACACGGCCCAGGTCAATTCGCTGCATGGCCAGGGCATTGCACGGCTGGCCCACGGGCTGCGGGCGCTGGGCCATTCGTCCGACGGCCTGGTCGAGGCGTTCGAAATCGAGGGCGCCGCCGCGTTTGCCTATGCGGTGCAATGGCATCCCGAGTGGAACTGCCAGGAAAACACCTTTTACCGTGCCATTTTTGCGGCCTTTGGCCAGGCCTGCGCGCGCAGCCATGCTGGGCGCAAAACAAAAGAGGCCATCGCCACCGTCTGAATTCAAGTCAACCCCATCCACCGACATGCGTCGATCACAGGAGCGCCCCCATGAGTTTGAACATGAGCATGAGCAAGGCAACGACTTTCACGGAACTTGAAAACTGGATGAACGAGCGCAGGATCACCGAAGTGGAATGCCTGGTGCCCGACCTGACCGGCGTGGCCCGGGGAAAGATCCTGCCGCGCGGCAAGTTCACCGAGGACCGGGGCATGCGCCTGCCCGAAGCGGTGGTGGCCATGGGCGTGACCGGCGAGTTTCCGGAAAGCGGTCCTTATTACGATGTCATCAGCCCGACCGACAAGGACATGCACCTGCGGCCCGACCCTTCCACGGCGCGGATCGTTCCGTGGGCGTCGAGCCCGACGGCGCAGGTCATCCACGACTGCTTCGATCCGGCCGGCAAGCTGGTGCCGTTCGCGCCCCGAAGCGTGCTGCGCCGGGTCTGCGAGCTGTATGACGCAGAGGGCCTGGTGCCGGTGGTGGCGCCCGAGCTGGAGTTCTATCTGGTGGCCCGCAACACCGACCCGAACACGCTGCTGCGCCCGCCGATTGGCCGCAGCGGACGCGCCGAAACCTCGCGCCAGGCCTACAGCATTGACGCGGTGAACGAGTTCGACCCGCTGTTCGAGGACATCTACGACTACTGCGAGAAGATGGAGCTGAACGTGGACACCTTGATCCACGAGGTTGGCGCCGGGCAGATGGAAATCAATTTTTTCCATGCCCATCCGCTGGGGCTGGCCGACGAGGTGTTTTTGTTCAAGCGCACGGTGCGTGAAGCGGCGCTGCGCCACAACATGTACGCCACCTTCATGGCCAAGCCGATTGCAGCCGAGCCCGGCAGCGCCATGCATGTGCACCAGAGCATTTTGAACAAGGAAACAGGCTTGAACATCTTCAGCAACAAGGACGGCAGCGAGTCGGAGGCGTTCTTTCACTACATCGGCGGGCTGCAGCGCTACATTCCGGCGGCCATGGCGCTGGTGGCGCCGTATGTCAACAGCTACCGGCGCCTGTCGCGCGACACGGCCGCGCCGATCAACATCGCCTGGGGGCACGACAACCGCACCGTCGGCATTCGTTCGCCAATCGCCACGCCGCAGGCGCGCCGGGTCGAAAACCGGGTGATCGGCGCCGACGCCAATCCCTACATCGCCCTGGCCATGACGCTGGCCTGCGGCTACCTGGGCATCAAGAACAAGATCAAGCCCAAGCCCGAGATGAAGGGCGACGCCTACCTGTCGCCGTATTCGCTGCCGCGCAGCCTGGGGGAGGCGCTGGACTGGCTGCGCCGTGAATCGGACCTGCATGAAGTGCTGGGCCGCGAATTTGTCACGGTGTATTCCGAAATCAAGGAAATGGAGTTCGCCGAGTTCATGAAAGTGATTTCTCCCTGGGAGCGCGAGCACCTGCTGCTGCTGGTGTGAAGCGCCGCCCGACCCGATCCACCGCAACCAAGAGCCGCAGCATGAAGACCCCCATCGACACCGAACAGATCCAGGCCCTGGACCGCGCACATTTCCTGCATCCCTTCACCGACTTTCAGGACCTGGCGGCGCGCGGCGCGCGGGTCATCACCCGGGCCGAGAACATCTATGTCTGGGATTCCGAGGGCCACAAGATACTGGACGCCATGAGCGGCCTGTGGTGCGTCAATGTCGGCTACGGGCGCGAGGAACTGGCCAGCGCCGCCTACCGGCAGATGATGACGCTGCCCTACTACAACAGCTTTTTCCAGACCACCAATGTGCCGGCGGTGCAGCTGGCGGCCCGGCTGGCGGCGCTGGCGCCCGAGGTGGGCGGGCGCAGTTTCAAGCATGTGTTTTATTCCAGCAGCGGCTCCGAGAGCAACGACTCGAACGTGCGCATGGTGCGCCGCTACTGGGATTTGTTGGGCCAGCCAGAGCGCAAAGTCATCATCGGCCGGATCAACGGCTACCACGGCAGCACCATGGCCGGGGCATCGCTGGGCGGCATGAGCGGCATGCATGCGCAGGGCGACTTGCCGATTCCCAACATCACGCACATCGAACAGCCGTATTTTTACGAACTGGGCCGGCCGGGCGAGACGCCGGATGAATTCGGCCTGCGCGCAGCCGGCTGGCTGGAAGAAAAAATCCTGGCGCTGGGCGCGGACAAGGTGGCGGCTTTCATCGCCGAGCCGGTGCAGGGCGCGGGCGGCGTGATCATCGCGCCCGACAGCTACTGGCCCGAGATCCAGCGCATTGTTGACAAATACGGCATCTTGCTGATCAGCGACGAGGTGATCTGCGCCTTTGGCCGGGTAGGGCACTGGTTCGCCTACGAAAAATTCGGCTACCGGCCCGACCTGGTGACCTTCGCCAAGGGCGTGACCAGCGGCTACATCCCGCTGGGCGGCGTGATGGTCGGCGACCGGGTGGCCCGGGTGCTGATCGAGCAGGGCGGCGAATTCAACCACGGCTACACCTACAGCGGCCATCCGGTCGCCTGTGCCGTGGCCCTGGCCAACCTGGACCTGATGGAAAAGGAAAACCTGCCCGGGCGCGTGAAGGACGACATCGGCCCTTACCTGGCCAAACGCTTTGCCGAACTGGGAGAGCACCCGCTGGTGGGGCTGGCCGAGACCTGCGGCTTCATGGCCGCTCTGGTGCTGACCAAAAACAAGGCCACACATGAAGCCTTCATGCCCGAGCTGGGTGTGGGAATGCTGTGCCGCAGCCACTGCTTCCGGCTGGGGCTCATCATGCGCGCCGTGGGCGACCGCATGATCATCGCGCCACCGCTGGTCATGACGCATGCGCAGATCGACGAGATGATCGCACTGATTCGAAGTTGCCTGGACGCTACTTTGGCCGATTTGCAGGCTGCCGGTCAGCTGGATTGAATAGAATAATTGTTGCAATTTTCCGCAGGCTGCCTGGTCCGGATATTGCATCGTCAACGGGGCGTGTTCTGGCCATTTTTCGCCACGGCGCCACGTTAATTCTTACCTTTCTCCGGAGTCGTTCGCACCATGAAAAAACTTGTACTGGTTACGGCCATGTCGGCAATCTTGCTGGCTGCCTGTGGCAAAAAAGAGGCGCCCGTGGCGGTGGCTCCTGCGCCAGCGCCCGTGGCATCGGCCCCCGCGCTACCGGTCAATGCCGAAGAGAAGGTGCTCAACATCTACAACTGGCCCGACTACATTCCCGAAGGCATGATTGCCGCCTTTGAAAAGGAAACCGGCATCAAGGTCAACTACGACACTTTCGAGACCAATGAAGCCCTGCATGCCAAGCTGGTCGCGGGCAACACGGGTTACGACATCGTGGTGCCCGGCACGGTGTTCGCCAAGCCCCAGATCGCTGGCGGGCTGCTCCAGCCGCTGGACAAGTCCAAGGTTCCGAACCTGCCCAATCTGGAGCCGGCCATCATGAACACCCTGACCAAGGCCGACCCGGACAACAAGTATCTGGTGCCGTGGGCCTGGGGCTTCACCACCGTTGGCATCAACAAGACCAAGGTGGACAAGGCGCTGGCCGGCATGGCCATGCCTGAAAACGCCTGGGACCTGGTGTTCGATCCGAAATACACAGCCAAGCTCAAGTCCTGCGGCATTGCCTATCTGGACTCGCCCACCGAAATCATCCCGGCGGCGCTGCACTACATCGGCAAGGACGCCTATTCGAACGATCCGGCCGACTACAAGGCGGCCGCCGACATGCTGTTCAAGGTTCGCAAGGATGTGCGCCTGTTCAGCGCCACCATGATCGACGACGTGGCTGGCGGCAAGGCCTGCGCGGTCATCGGCTGGTCGGGCGACATCAACATTGCCGCTGGCCGGGCCAGGGAAAACGGCTCCAAGGAGGTCATTGAGGCGCTGTTGCCCAGCACGGGCGCGCTGATTTTTGCCGACACGATGGCCCTGACCAAGGATGCCAAGCACCCCAACAATGCCCATGCGTTCATCGATTTCTACCTGCGGCCCGAAAACGCCGCGTCGGTGACCAACACCATGAGCTACCCGACGGCCAACAAGGCGGCTATTCCCCAGGTCAAGCCTGAAATTTCCGGCAACAAGACCATCTTTGTCGAGCCTGCCTACTTCAGCAAGATGATTCCCCCGAACAGCTTCACCAACGAGGCCCGGGAAGCCATGGCGAATGCATACAACAGCGTCAAAAAAGGCAAGTAACTTCCTGTCTTGAGCGACTTCGGGCTGTTTGTACCCACGGTATGAACAGCCCTTTTGATTTCCGAAATACCAAGGCAAGGATGTATGCATGGCTGAAAAGGATGGGACAGAGGGCTACCTGGTCACCGAGAAACTGGTCAAGCGCTTTGACGAAGCCGTGGCAGTGGACGAAGTGTCGCTGTCGGTGAACCGTGGCGAGATTTTTGCGCTGCTGGGCAGTTCGGGCTGCGGCAAATCCACCTTGCTGCGCATGTTGGCGGGTTTCGAAAAGCCCAGTTCCGGCCGTATTTTGCTGGGCGGGCAGGACGTGGCCAGCCTGCAGCCTTACGAGCGCCCGATCAACATGATGTTCCAGTCTTATGCGCTGTTTCCGCACCTCGACATCTGGGAAAACGTCGCTTTTGGCTTGAAGCGGGAAAGCCTGCCCAAGGCCCAGATCCAGCAGCGCGTCGGCGAAATGCTTGACCTGGTGCAGCTTGGCCCCTATGCCAAACGCAAGCCGCACCAGCTTTCCGGCGGCCAGCAGCAGCGGGTGGCGCTAGCCCGAAGCCTGGCCAAGCGGCCCAAGCTGTTGCTGCTCGATGAACCGCTGGGCGCGCTGGACAAGAAACTGCGCGAGCAGACCCAGTTCGAACTGGTCAACATCATCGAAAAAGTTGGCGTGACCTGCGTGATGGTGACCCACGACCAGGAAGAAGCCATGACCATGGCGGGCCGCATCGCGGTGATGAGCAAGGGCCGGGTGTTGCAGGTGGGCACGCCCGAGGAGGTGTACGAACATCCGGCGAACCGCTTCGTGGCGGACTTCATCGGCAACGTCAACATGTTCGAAGGCCGGCTCAGCGTGGACGAGATAGACCGCTGCGCCGCCGTGACCGCCATCGGTGAAATCCAGGTCGGCCACGGGGTGAGCGGCACGCTGAACATGCCGCTGGCGATTGCCGTGCGGCCCGAGAAAATCGAGATCAGCAAAGAGCGCCCGCCAGCAGACCGCAATGTCTTCACCGGCAAGGTCCAGGAAATCGCCTACTTCGGCTCCTACAACACCTACATCGTGGTGGCCGGCGACGGCTCCCGGGTCCGGATCACCGAAGCCAACACCTCGCGGCAGGACCTGAGCAACATCACCTGGGAAGACAAGGTCTTTTTCTGGTGGGACGACCGTGCCGGCATTGTCCTGCGCGATTGACGGAGCAAAAACGCCATGGCCGCTTCCACCTTTCCCATGCCGGGCAAACGCTTCGTGATCGGCGTGCCTTATCTCTGGCTGATCGTGTTTTTCCTGTTGCCCTTCCTGATCCTGCTGTACATCAGCTTTGTCGACATGGGCAACGACATCAATCCGTTCAAGCCGATCTGGGACGCGCAAACCGGCCTGCTCAAGCTCAAGTACGAGAACTACGGGTCGATTTTTCGCAGCAGCGAAGGCGGCGCGCTGTTCCAGACGATCTACGTCGAGGCTTATGTGCGCTCGCTCTGGTATGCGCTGTGTACCGCCGTGCTGTGCCTGGCGGTCGGCTATCCATTCGCCTATTTCATTGCGCGCTCGCCGGCCAGCGTTCGGCCCGCGCTGTTGATGATGGTGATGCTGCCGTTCTGGACCTCGTTCCTGCTGCGCGTCTATGCCTGGAAAGGCATCCTGGCCGACCAGGGCGTGCTGAACCGGGCGCTGATGGCGCTAGGATTCACGGCCGAGCCCCTGCAACTCCTGTACACCGATGTGTCCATGCTGGTGGGCATGACCTATGTCTACCTGCCCTTCATGGTGCTGCCGCTCTACGCCAACCTGGTGAAGATGGATTTTCGCCTGCTCGAAGCCGCGCATGATTTGGGCGCTTCGCCCTTCAAGGCTTTCTGGCTGGTCACCGTGCCGCTGTCGCGGGCCGGCATCATCGCCGGCTTCATGCTGGTGTTCATTCCATGCGTGGGGGAATTCGTGATTCCCTCGCTTCTGGGCGGTCCGGAAAACATCATGATCGGACGCGTGGTCTGGGATGAAATGTTCACCAGCAACAACTGGCCCCGGGCGACGGCGCTGGCAGTCGTCATGATCGGACTGATCGTCGTGCCGCTGGCGATTTACTACCACTACACCGGCGATGCCGCCGAGCCACGAAAGTAGCCTGGCCATGAAAAACATGCTTGAAAAGCATTTCGGCAAGCTGTGGATGGCGCTTAGCTACCTGTTCTTGTACCTGCCGCTGATTTTCATGGTCGTCTTTTCGTTCAACAGCACCCGCCAGGATGCGGAATTCACCGGTTTTTCGCTGCGCTGGTATGACGCCTTGACGCGCGACACCAAAATCGTGGATGGTTTTTGGCTGTCGCTGAAAATCGCCACGGTGTCCGGCCTGCTGTCTGCCACGCTGGGCACGTTTTGCGCCTTTGTACTGGTGCGCTACCGCCGCTTTCCTGGCCGAACCGCTTTCTCTGGCATGGTCAACGCGCCACTGGTCATGCCGGAAGTGGTCATTGGCCTGTCGCTGCTGCTGCTGATGGTCGGCGCGCAAAATTTTTTGGGCTGGCCGCAGCGCGGCATGCTGACCATCATCCTGGGCCATACGCTCCTGGGCATGGCGTACGCCATGGTGGTCGTCCAGTCAAGGCTGCTGGAGATGAACCGCTCGATCGAGGAAGCCGCCATGGACCTGGGCGCCAGGCCGCACCAGGTGTTTTTCCTGATCACGCTGCCCAACATCTTCCAGGCCATCCTCGCTGCTTTCCTGCTGTCCTTCACCCTGTCATTCGATGACGTGGTGATTGCTGAATTCCTCTCGGGCCCGGGCGTGAACACGCTGCCGCAGGTGATCTTTGGCTATGCGCGGCGCGGCATCAACCCGACCATCTATGCTGCGGCGACCTTGCTGATTGCAGCGGTGACCATCGTCATCGTCAGTTACAGCGTCTGGGTAGCGCGGCAAACCCGACAGCGGGAACGTGAGATTTCAGCGGCAACCCGCACGGAACTGAGGGCGTCAGTCAAGTAGTGCGCATTCGTTTGAAGCGGCGAACAAATTTTAAGCATCAAATATGCCATTTTCGCACGGCTGGTATGCGTATTAAGCTATAAATATAGTAGCAAAAAATTGTCAAGTGTCTGGAGGTCGCGTGATGCAGGGGCAGGGTGCTTTCGTTCTACGTATTACGTGATTCACCCATCACCTGATCACGTTGGAATAAAAGGCGGCAGGTTTGGCTGAAATTTTCACAAGTCAGTAATTTTTACCACGATATGAAATAAGAGGAAAATTTTATCCTTCTGCAGGATGCGCAATAAGAAAGTTGTTTCCATATTGTGAAAAATTCACCTAAGTAATTGATTCTTATAAATAAATTTAGTCTTATATAAGACATAAGAGATGAATGCAGTCTTGTAGAAGACTTAAAATAGAGCCACTTTCTTTTCACCACTAACGGAGTTCACCATGCCACAAACCCTCACGGAACAGCTTAGCCGCAGCCAGCAGATCGAAGCCCTTGAAAAAGACTGGGCCACCAACCCCCGCTGGAAAGGCATCAAGCGCGGCTACAGTGCCGCCGACGTGGTCCGTTTGCGCGGATCCTTCCCGATAGAGCACACGCTGGCTCGCCGCGGTGCTGAAAAGCTCTGGGGCCTGGTCAACAATGAGCCTTACGTGAACTGCCTCGGCGCCCTGACCGGCGGCCAGGCCATGCAGCAGGTCAAGGCTGGCGTCAAGGCCATCTACCTGTCGGGCTGGCAAGTCGCCGCTGACAACAACGGTTATGCCGCGATGTACCCCGACCAGTCTTTGTACCCGGTGGACTCGGTGCCAAAAGTCGTTGAGCGCATCAACAACACCTTCCGCCGCGCCGACGAAATCCAGCACTCCAAAGGCATTGACGCCGGCGACGCAGGCTACATCGACAACTTCGCGCCCATCGTGGCCGATGCCGAAGCCGGTTTCGGCGGCGTGCTGAACGCGTTTGAACTGATGAAGGCCATGATCAGTTCCGGCGCGGCCGGCGTTCACTTTGAAGACCAGCTGGCTTCCGTCAAGAAATGCGGCCACATGGGCGGCAAGGTCCTGGTGCCTACGGCTGAAGCCTGCCAAAAACTGATCGCTGCCCGCATGGCCGCCGACGTTTGCGGCGTGCCTACCCTGGTGATTGCCCGTACCGATGCCGAAGCGGCCGACTTGCTGACCAGCGACTACGACGAGAACGACAAGCCTTTCATCACCGGTGAACGCACCGCTGAAGGTTTCTACAAGACCAAAAAAGGCATGGACCAGGCGATCTCGCGCGCTGTTGCCTATGCCCATTACGCTGACCTGGTGTGGTGCGAAACCGGTACGCCTGACCTCGAATTTGCCAAGAAATTCGCTGATGCCGTGCATGCAGTCCATCCCGGCAAGATGCTGGCTTACAACTGCTCGCCATCGTTCAACTGGAAGAAAAACCTCGACGACGCAACCATTGCCAAGTTCCAGAAAGAACTCGGCGCCATGGGCTACAAGTACCAGTTCATCACGCTGGCTGGCATCCACTCCATGTGGTACAACATGTTCGACTTGGCCCAGGACTACGTGGCACGCGGCATGACGGCATACATCGAAAAGGTGCAGGAGCCAGAATTTGCTGCCCGCGGCCGTGGCTACACCTTCGTGTCGCACCAGCAGGAAGTCGGCACCGGCTACTTCGACGAAGTGACCACCGTCATCCAGGGCGGCAAGTCCAGCGTGACCGCGCTGACAGGTTCGACCGAAGAAGAGCAGTTCCACTGACCAAACCGCAAGCCGGTGCGGCGTAAAATTACGCCATCCCGGCTTTCTGTTTTTTTTCCAAGCGCGGCTCGTCCGCGCTTTTTTATTTTTGCATTCGACACCATGATTCAAATCACACTTCCCGACAATTCCAAACGCGAATATTCCCAGGCGGTCACGGTGGCAGAAGTTGCTGCGTCTATCGGCACTGGCCTGGCCAAGGCAGCACTGGGCGGAAAAGTTGATGGCAAACTGGTCGATACCAGTTTCCTTGTCAGCCAGGACAGTGCGGTTTCCATCATCACGGCCAAGGATGCGGATGGCCTGGAGCTGATCCGCCACAGCGCAGCCCACCTGATGGCCTATGCCGTGAAGGAATTGTTCCCGGAAGTGCAGGTCACCATCGGACCCGTGATTGAAAACGGATTTTTCTACGATTTTTCCTACAAGCGGCCCTTCACGCCGGAAGACCTCGTCGCCATTGAAAAGCGCATGACCGAACTGGTCGCCAAGGATGAACCCGTCACGCGCCGCGTCCTGCCGCGTGATGAGGCCGTTGCGCATTTCAAGAGCATCGGCGAGCATTACAAGGCCGAGATCATCGCCAGCATCCCTGCCAATGAAGACGTGTCGCTGTACCGCGAAGGCGCGTTTGAAGATTTGTGCCGAGGCCCCCATGTTCCCAGCACTGGCAAGCTGAAGTTTTTCAAGCTCATGAAGGTAGCGGGCGCCTACTGGCGCGGTGACCACCACAATGAGATGCTGCAGCGCATCTACGGCACCGCCTGGGCCACCAAGGACGAGTTGCAACAGTATTTGACGATGCTTGAAGAGTCCGACAAACGCGACCACCGCAAGCTCGGCAAGGAGTTGGATCTGTTTCACATCGACGACCATGCGCCGGGTCTGGTTTTCTGGCATCCCAAGGGCTGGACGGTCTGGCAGGGCGTCGAGCAATACATGCGCAAGGTCTACCAGGACAACGGCTACCAAGAGGTTAAAGGCCCGCAACTGCTGGAAAAAACGCTCTGGGAAAAAACCGGCCATTGGGACAAGTACCGCGACAATATGTTCACGACCGAGAGTGAAAAGCGTGATTTCGCTCTCAAGCCGATGAACTGTCCCGGTCACATTCTCATATTCAAGCAAGGCATCAAGAGCTATCGAGATTTGCCGCTGCGCTACGGCGAATTCGGCCAGTGCCACCGCAACGAGCCGACAGGCGGCCTGCACGGCATCATGCGCGTGCGTGGCTTTACCCAGGATGACGGCCATATTTTCTGCACCGAAGAGCAGATTTTGAAAGAGTGCGTTGACTACACCACGCTGCTGCAAAAGGTCTACACAGACTTCGGCTTTAAAAACATCATTTATAAAGTGGCCACACGGCCTGAAGCCCGCATTGGCTCCGATGAAAGCTGGGACAAGGCCGAGCACGCGCTGATCGAAAGCCTGCGCGCATCAAACTGCGAATTCGAGATTTCCCCAGGCGAGGGCGCGTTTTATGGTCCAAAAATTGAATACACGCTAAAAGATGCCATTGGCCGACAGTGGCAGTGTGGAACGATCCAGGTCGATTTCTCGATGCCTGAGCGGCTGGATGCGGAGTATGTGGGCGAAGATGGCGCGCGCCATCGTCCCGTGATGCTGCACCGCGCCATTGTGGGAAGCCTGGAGCGATTCATTGGAATTTTGATCGAGGAACACGCCGGTGCATTGCCCACTTGGCTCGCACCAGAGCAGGTTTCTGTGCTGACCATCACCGATTCTCAGGCTGATTACGCCAGAAGAGTTGCTAAAACGCTGCAGAATCAAGGGCTTAGGGTCAACCTTGATCTGCGTAATGAGAAAATAACGTATAAAATACGTGAGCACTCATTGCAAAAGCTCCCATTCATCCTCGTCGTAGGTGATAAAGAAATGGCAGCAGGCGCAGTTTCAGTGCGTGCCCGGGGTAACAAAGACCTTGGCGTGATGTCTCTCGAAGCTTTTTCCAATCGAATTGCTTCGGACATCGCACAAAAAGCCTGATGAATCTATGAACATGGTGAAATTAGGCTGCCTTCCTTGAAGGACGGGCGCAAGCAGCTATAGCTTTTATAGCAAATATTGAAGGATTCGCACCATCGCTACAGAATTTCGTGACCGCCGTCACCGTGAAGAACGCAAGCATCGCTTGAACCGTGAAATCATGGCCCCTGAAGTACGCCTTACCGGGCCGGACAATGAGCCTCTTGGCGTTGTCAGTCTTATGGAAGCGTTGCGTCTGGCTGGTGAAGCGGATGTGGATTTGGTTGAAATCTCGCCAACGGCCATGCCGCCTGTCTGTAGGCTTATGGATTACGGAAAATTCAAGTATGCCGAGCAGAAAAAAGCTGCAGAGGCGAAATCCAAGCAAAAGGTAATTGAGGTCAAGGAAGTCAAGTTCCGCCCTGGTACTGATGACGGTGACTACAACATCAAGCTACGCAATATCAAGCGTTTTCTGGATGATGGCGACAAGTGCAAGATTACGCTGCGCTTTCGTGGCCGGGAAATTACGCATCAGGAGTTGGGATTGGCGTTGCTGGCGCGGATTCGTGATGAGTTGGCGGACTTGATTTTGGTGGAGCAGTTTCCAAAGCTTGAAGGTCGGCAGATGGTCATGATGATCGCACCAGGCCGCAAGAAAGTTGCTTCAAAAGCATCAGCAGAAGTCGCGTGAGCCTTTCCTCTTAAGGCTGGGCTGTCTGCCTTTGTAGAAATGACCTGACGGTTTTTCCAGCAAATAATAAAGGTGCATCTAAACAGTGTTCCAGGAAACTCTGGCGTTAAGCCGGACTTCTGAAAGTAACGTCGTAAAAGCCGTTGCGCCAATGGCAAGTGTCAAATCTTGTCATGACAAGTGGCTCGGGGCCATCAAGTCTGCGAAAGTTTCGTAGCGCCTCACGAGCACAAACGAAAAGGAGCATTTAAATGCCCAAAATGAAGACCAAAAGCGGCGCTAAAAAGCGTTTCCGCGTTCGTCCAGGTGGCACGGTCAAACGTGGTCAAGCCTTCAAACGTCACATCTTGACCAAGAAGACCACCAAAAACAAACGCCAATTGCGTGGATCGGTAGCTGTTCATGAGACCAATATGGGTCACATGGCACAGATGCTGCCAGGCCGTGGCATTTAATTTAACGACGAACAAGGAGTAATACATGCCTCGCGTCAAACGTGGTGTAACGGCTCGCCCCCGCCACAAAAAAGTTCTAGCCCTTGCAAAAGGTTTTCGCGGTCGCCGCGGTAATGTTTTCCGAATCGCCAAAGAAGCGGTAATGAAGGCAGGGCAATATGCCTACCGTGACCGTCGTAACAAGAAGCGTGTGTTCCGCCGCTTGTGGATCGCCCGTATCAATGCTGCAAGCCGTTCATTTGGCCTGACCTACAGCCAGTTTGCCAATGGCCTGAAAAAAGCTGGAATCGAGATTGACCGCAAGGTTCTGTCCGACATGGCAATCCATGACAGCGCTGCCTTTGGCGCTATCGTCGATCAGGCCAAAGCCAAGCTGGCTACCTGATTTTCAGGACAGTACGCTATTAAATAAATAGCTGCTTACGTAGGAAAATAGAGGGCTGGAGCTTGAAAAGGCTCTGGCCCTTTTTCATGGCTTTTGTGTAGCGGCCTTGTCATGGTCACGCGACCGAAATTAGCGCTGCTGTGTTTCTCCCTGCACCCGTACAAGAGATTTTATGAACGACGCCGATACCCTCAATGAACTGATAAGCACTGCCAAAGCCAACTTTGCGCAGTCTGTAACGCCTGCTGATCTGGAAAATGCCAAAGCACAATTTCTTGGCAAATCAGGCCGTATTACCGAATTCATGAAGGGTATGGCACAGCTTTCGGTGGAAGAAAAAAAATCCCGCGGTGCTGCCGTCAACCTGGCCAAGCAGGCCATCGAAACCGCGTTGAACGAGCGTCGCCAAGCACTTGCTAATGCAGAGCTTGAAAAGCAGTTAAAAGCCGAGGCGCTCGATGTGACCCTTCCCGGTCGCCAGCGTCCGCAGGGCGGCCTGCATCCCGTGTCGCTCACGCTGGAACGGATTGAAGCCATCTTCGGGTCCATGGGTTTTGATGTGGCACAGGGACCGGAGATTGAAACCGACTGGTTCAACTTTACCGCGCTCAACACACCCGAAGACCATCCGGCGCGATCCATGCACGACACTTTTTATGTCGAGGGCGGTACTGAAAACGCACCTAACTTGCTGCGCACCCATACTAGCCCGATGCAGATCCGCTATGCCGTCCAGCATGTCAAAAAGCATCGCGCACTGATTGATGCGGGTGGCCGCATGCCCGAAATTCGCGTGATTGCGCCCGGTCGCACTTACCGCGTCGACAGTGACGCGACACATTCGCCGATGTTCCACCAATGCGAAGGGCTGTGGATTGGCGAGAACGTGAGTTTCAAGGACTTGAAGTTCGTGTTCACCGATTTTTGCCGCACCTTTTTTGAGAGCAATGATCTGGTGCTCCGCTTTCGCCCCAGTTTCTTCCCGTTCACCGAGCCGAGCGCCGAAATCGACATTCAATTCCAGGCCGGTCCGTTGTCGGGTCGCTGGCTCGAAGTGGCGGGTTCAGGACAGGTCCATCCGAATGTGGTGCGCAACATGGGGCTCAATCCTGAAAAATACATCGGTTTCGCCTTTGGCATGGGGCCGGACAGGTTGACCATGCTGCGCTACGGCGTCAATGACCTGCGCCTGTTTTTCGACGGCGACATCCGCTTCCTGTCCCAGTTCCAGTCATAACAACAAGAACAGTAAACGAAAGAACAAGGTCACACCATGCAATTTCCAGAATCCTGGTTGCGCGAATTTTGCAATCCACCGATCAGCACCGAGCAACTTGCTGAAACCCTGACCATGGCCGGGCTTGAAGTTGAAGAGCTCAAGCCGTTCGCACCGCCGTTCAACCTCATTGTGGTCGGCGAGATCATGGAAGCCAAGCAGCATCCCAATGCCGACCGCCTGCGCGTGTGCCAGGTTGATGTGGGGCAGGGCAAGTTTCTCACCATCGTCTGCGGAGCGCCCAATGCCCGAGTCGGCATCAAGGTGCCTTGCGCGCTGGTGGGTGCCGAGTTGCCGCCTGGCGAAGATGGCAAGCCTTTCCTGATCAAGGTGGGCAAACTGCGCGGTGTCGAGAGCGAAGGCATGCTGTGCTCGGCGCGGGAACTTAAGCTTTCGGAAGACCATGGTGGACTTCTGGAACTGGCGCCTGACGCGCCGGTGGGGCAGGATGTCCGTGAGCATCTCCAACTGGATGACACCTTGTTCACGCTCAAGCTCACGCCCAATCTGGCGCATTGCCTGAGCGTTTATGGGGTGGCTCGCGAGGTTGCGGCGCTGACCGGTTCGCCCTTGAATACGCTGTCTTTCCCATCCGTGCGAGTCGGCAACCAGGACAAGCTGGCTGTCAAGGTCAGCGCGCCCGACTTGTGCGGCCGTTTTTCAGGCCGTATCGTGCGCAACGTGAATCCGCAAGCGGCCACACCATCATGGATGGCCGACCGCCTGGCGCGCTGCGGTCAGCGCAGCGTAGCGGCACTGGTGGATATTTCCAATTACGTGATGTTCGAACTGGGCCGCCCCAGCCATATTTTTGACCTCGACAAGATCCAAGGCGGCCTGGATGTTCGCTGGGGCAAGCCGGGGGAAACGCTCAAACTGCTGAATGGCAATACCATCGTGATCGATGAACGGGTCGGCGTGATCGCTGACGAACACCAAGTTGAATCGCTGGCCGGCATCATGGGGGGCGATGCCACGGCAGTGTCGCATGACACAAAAAATGTCTATCTTGAAGCAGCTTTCTGGTGGCCCAAAGCCATCGCAGGCCGTTCACGCCGCTACAACTTTTCCACCGATGCCGGCCACCGCTTCGAGCGTGGCGTCGACGCCGGACAAACCGTGGAGCATATCGAACGCATTACGCAACTTGTCATCGACATTTGCGGAACGCCAGAGACGGTTTGCGGGCCGGTTGACGACCTTCAAGTCAACCTTCCAAAGGCAGTGCCGGTAACATTGCGCGTGGCGCGTGCAGCCAAGATCATCGGTATGCCGTTAACGCAGGCGCAATGTCAGGACGCACTTGTGCGCCTGGGTCTGGATGTCAAGGCGGGCGAGGGACTGTTGACAGTGACGCCACCAAGCTACCGTTTTGACCTGCAAATAGAGGAAGACCTGATTGAAGAGGTGGTGCGTATTGTGGGTTATGAGCAGTTGCCGGAAACGCCGCCGCTGGCCCCCATCACTGCCCGAATCCGCCCTGAAGCCGAACGAAGTCCGTTTGCCGTGCGTCGTGCCCTGGCATCATTGGGTTACCAGGAAACCATCAATTTCAGTTTTGTCGAAGCACGCTGGGAAAACGAGCTGGCTGGCAATCCCGTACCCATCAAACTGCTCAACCCGATTGCCAGCCAGATGAGCGTCATGCGTTCCTCGTTGCTAGGTTCATTGCTGCAGGTGCTCAAGTTCAACCTGGACCGCAAGGCTTCACGCGTGAATGTCTTTGAGTTGGGCCGGGTGTTCCTGCGCGATCCCAAAAGCCAGGATACAGACACCACCGTCGCCGGCTTTGATCAGCCCATGCGGGTCGCAGGGCTAGCCTATGGCCCGCGCGCTGCGTTGCATTGGGGTCAGCCTGACAAGGGCGTCGATTTTTTCGATGTCAAGGGAGATGTTGAAGCCTTGCTGGCGCCGCTTCAAGTTGTTTTTACGCCTGCGGCGCATCCTGCCATGCATCCAGGGCGGTGTGCCAGCGTATCCGCTGCCGGAAGGCAGATCGGTTTTTTCGGTGAACTGCATCCGCAGTGGCGACAAGGTTACGAACTGGCTCAGGCGCCCCTGTTATTTGAACTTGAACTCGATGCCGTCCTGCAGCGTCAGGTACCGGTTTTCAAGGCTGTCAGCAAGTTCCAGCCTGTCGAGCGCGATATTGCTGTGATCGTGCAGGAAAGTGTGACCCATGCAGCGCTCATGTCGGCCATTCGTGATGCCAATACACAAGGCTTGCTCAAGAATGCGACCTTGTTCGATGTGTACCGTCCGCAGCATGCCAACCTGAATGTCCAACTAGGTGAAAAAAGTCTGGCGGTGCGTCTGGTCCTTTCCAGCGATGTCGCCACTTTGGCTGAGGAGTCGATTGACGCAGCAGTTCAGGAAATATTGGCAATGCTGCAAGTCCGGTTCCATGCCCGGCTGCGTGCTTGAGCTTTCAATTCAGACCATTTCAAACTAACAATAACCAGAAAGATGCCCATGGAATTTTCTGTTGAAAGCCTGGAAGCACCTGCGCTGACCAAAGCGCATCTGGCCGAGTTGTTGTTTGAGCAGATCGGTCTGAACAAACGCGAATCCAAGGAAATGATCGATGCATTTTTTGAACTCATTTCGGAATGTCTGATTGAAGGCAAGGATGCGAAGATATCTGGATTTGGCAACTTTCAGATACGCACCAAGGCGCCCCGACCGGGACGTAATCCGCGAACCGGCGAAGCAATTCCTATTGGCTCAAGGCGGGTGGTGACTTTTCACGCCAGCCACAAACTAAAAGACCAGATACAGGGGACATCCATTGGCAAACCCGAAATAGAAGCTATTTGCGCTACGGGCAATAGTGCGTGATCTGATTTCCTTTGTTAAGCTAGCAAAGGCTAGAGTAGATACGACGCATCTTTTCGAAGGGCATTGATTTAATTGGAGAATTCGTTTCCTTCCATTCCTGCAAAGCGCTACTTCACCATCAGCGAAGTTAGCAAGCTGTGTGGCGTAAAGCCCCACGTACTCCGTTACTGGGAACAGGAGTTCACACAATTGCGCCCGATGAAAAGACGCGGCAATCGGCGCTACTACCAGATTCATGAAGTGAAATTGATCCGTCAAATACGCCAACTTTTGTATGAGCAGGGATTCACCATTGTTGGCGCCAGAAATAAGTTGCAGGAATTCTTGCCTGTCGCATCTGGCAAGCGATTTGACAACGACCCTCTATTTTTGCAATTGAAATCACAGGCCAAGCAAAATGGCAATTCGGCAGATGCAACCACCGCTCAAAATAATCTGGTTGATGACGTAGATTTTTTTGACCCGGCGTTTTCCTGGCCACTTCTCGCCTTGGTACGCCACGAGTTGATGAGCATTCGCGATCTGCTGGGCCAATAGGCTGATAGTGGAATCGTCAGGTTATAATGACGGACTTGTTTCGGTGTGTGGCGCAGCCTGGTAGCGCACTTGCATGGGGTGCAAGGGGTCGAAGGTTCGAATCCTTTCACACCGACCACGACTATTGACAGAGGCCGCTAACGACATACAGTTAGCGGCCTTTTTCATTGGTAAATCAGTGTCTTACGCTGCAAAGGCGTACAAAGCCCGACATTGACAGGCACGGCTAAACCGGGGAACATTCCGGGGAACAACCGGGGTAAATACTGAGAAATCATGATTTGTTCCCCGGTTTCCCTTTGAAAACCTGTTCCCCGGCTGGAGTTCTCCCGTGTTGACTGACAAACATTGCAAAAATGCTATTTGCCCACCAGACAAGAAGCGAGCACGCTTCACTGATTCGGGCGGGTTGTACCTGGAAGTCAGCCCCGCCGGGTCAAAGCGCTGGTTCTGCAAGCTCTACGCCGACGGTAAGGAAGGCCGCATGGCTTTGGGCAGCTATCCAATGGTAGGTTTGGCAGATGCTCGCAAGGCTCGTGATGCCGCCAAGCTGCAAAAGTCTCAAGGACTTCACCCAGTACAGGCGCGTAAGGTGGAAAAACTCAAGGCCATCACCCCAGACGGCGACACATTTAAGGCGACGGCGCTAGAGTGGTACGCCATGAAGCTCGATGGCTGGAGTAGCCACTACGCCATCCGGGAAAAGCGCAACCTTGAAAAAGACCTGTTCCCCTACTTTGGCCCCCGGCGCATCGGTGAGATCGAAGCCATCGAGCTGCTGGCCGTCATCCGGTTGGTAGAAGAACGCGGCGCGCTTGATGTGGCGCACCGGGTGCTAACCACGGCCGGGCAGGTCTGGCGCTATGCGGTGGCCACCGCACGGGCCAAGCGGGACGTGACCCCGGACATTCGCGGCGCCTTAAAGCCCCACCGGGGCAAGCACTTTGCTGCCATCACTGAGTCGGTGAAACTGGGCGGGCTGATCCGGGCCATTCGTGGCTATCAGGGCGGGCCGATAGTCCGGGCAGCGCTGCAGCTTGCCCCTATGCTCTTTCAGCGCCCGGGCGAGTTGCGCGGCATGGGCTGGGCCGAGCTTGATCTAGATGCGGCACTGTGGACGATTCCAGCCATGCGGATGAAACGCAGCGTCGATGGCAAGCAAAACGGTGATCCGCACCTCGTTCCCTTGCCCACGCAAGCTGTGGAGATTTTGCGCAAGCTTCAACCATTGACAGGGCAGGGCACGCTGGTCTTTCATGGCGAGCGCAGCCACGACCGTCCTATCAGCGACAACACCCTGCGCGCCGCCCTGATGACGCTGGGATTTGGGCCTGACGTGCAGAGCGTGCATGGCTTCAGAGCGACGGCGCGCACGCTGCTGGCCGAGGAACTGGCCATTGACCCGCTGGTGATCGAGGCGCAGCTGGCCCATGCGGTCAAGGATGCGAACGGGCGGGCCTACAACCGCACCCAGTACATGAAGCACCGCACCGGGATGATGCAGACGTGGGCCGATTTTTTGGACAAGCTGGCCGCCGGGGCAGACGTGGTGCAGCTCAGGGCGGCATAACAGTTTTGAACCACGCCTAATTATCGGCTGATCCCCGATGGTGAAAACCGGGACACCCTGACCCGGCGGCGCGGGCTTACTTTTCAGGTGCGAGACAGGGAATGCATTAATGCAAGGACAAGACAACCAGATCAGACGGATGTTTTCTTATGCTAGCCGGGCAATGGATAGTGTGGAAATTGCAGACTATTGCAGCATGATGGGCTGGACCTCAGACCCGGTCATCGCCGTGCTGGTTGACCTGCTGTTAGAGGCTGACGAGTCGTCGAAAATCGAGAAAAAAGACGAACCTGACGATCTCGAAAATACGTTCGAGAAAGGATGGCTTCGAGGCATGGTGTCCTCTCGCGAGATGGCCGAAAAAAGCTGGAATGAATTGAAAGATTGCAATCACTGCAATGCTTCAGATCTATTCCAAACGTTGGTAGAAGACATCGAAGCGGCTGAATGTCCAAGCTTTGATGACGACGAAAATAAACCCGAAACTGAGCTGATGACACCAACAGCAAAAAGGGGGAAAACAGTCAACCCCACCCCAAAATCAAAGGGCTCACCTGGGCCAGAGCCAACTATTCTGCTTGCGATAAAGAGCGTGTTGGGACGATCCCAAGCACCGATAAAAAGTGCTGATCTTGTTCAGGCAGTACTTAAGGAAAGCACCTCAGCTTTAAAGGAGGGCTCCATTCGCAATGCGATTACCAAGGCAGTAGAAGAACAGGACGTTAGAAAGATAGGTCGTGGCCTCTACGGCCTGCCCAACTCTAAATTTTCATAAGTTCATAAGTTCATAAGTTCATAAGTTCATAAGTTCATAAGTTCAACTTTCACATAAAAACCCTTGGAAACGTTGTATTTCAAGGGTTTTTTGCTGTGTATTTCATTTTGGAAAAATGCCCTAATCACATCCTTGACCCCGCTCGAAACTCATTCCTAGTTGGCGCGCACTGACTTTCGTTAGCGCGTTTTGCCAACGACACATAGGAACTTTTTATGAGTATGTTGAGAATGAACTCCGTCAAGGAGGAGACCGGGCACCGTTCACACGCTTCGATTTATATGGCCATCAAGAAGGGACTGTTCACCCAGCCCGTGCCTATCGGCGAGCGTTCCGTGGGCTGGCCGGATTACGAGGTTTCGGCCATCAATCGGGCGCGCATCGCAGGCCAGACCGACGAGCAGATCAAGGCGCTGGTGAACCGCCTTCACGCCCAGCGTACCGCCCTGGTGCAGGCATAAAGGGGATGGCCATGAACACGACCATGACGCTTTCCCCGCAGCCTGATTGTTCCAATCAGGAACCGACCATGACCAGCCTTGAGCAGGTGGACTTCATCAATGCCCACCGCAAGGAGCAGGCAGAAGCCGCTGGTGCACCCTTTCCATCAAAGGGCCATGCCAAACTGGAACACCCGGACTTCATGAAGAAGGTGCCGGAAGTTCTTGGTGAAGAAACAGCTCGGAAATTTTTCGGAGCTGCTTTTTATGCAAATGGCACTGGCGGGCAGTTGCGCCGGCCCATTTACACCTTCCCCAAGCGCGAAGCCTGTCTAATGGCCATGAGCTACAGCTACGACTTGCAGGCCAAGGTGTTTGACCGGATGACGGCGCTCGAAGCCAAGCCCGCGCCCGCCGCGCCTGCCGCTCTGTCCACACTGGACATTCTCACGCTGGCCATAGAAAGCGAAAAGGGCCGGCTTGAGGCCGTGGCCCAACTTGCCATCGCCGCGCCCGCCATCGCACACCTTCAAGCGGTTCAGTCTAGCAAAGACGACTTCACATTTCGGGAAATGGCACTAATTTTGCAGGAGCACGGCTACCGCGTGGGCCGCAATCGCCTGATGGACGTTCTTCGCCGCGCTGGCGTGCTGGTGAAGGCGTCCAACCTGCCGATGCAGGACTACCGCGAGCGCGGCTACTTCCGAATTGTCCAGTCCATCCGCGAATCTTCCAGCGGGCGTACCCACATTGACCTGACAGCCTACATGACGGGCAAGGGGCACAACTGGTTGATAAAGGTCTTCGACAAGATATTGCTGAAGGCAGAAAAGATGGGCGGTGCAACGTGAGCCGACTGTCGATCCTTAGCCGCGCTGTGCAGTGCGCCCACATCCGGGCTGCACTGATGACGCCCATAAAAAAAGCCGCCGGGGGCTTCGAGACCACCACGGCGACCGCATCACAGAACGCTGCAGATTTTATCGCCGCTGGCGCCCGTCAGGCAAGCGCTGGAGCCACTTTTCGCCCCATCCCTTGCGCCGGCATAGACCAGCCCGGCCAGAGGGCTGCGCAGCGCTGCAAAAATCGCCACACGGCACTGAAATGCTGTGCTACATTTTGCCTATCCCCGATTTGCGGGGCTGGTGCTCGTAACACCGTTATTGATTCCGGGGTCTATACCGCCACCTCAAGCGCGGTTTTTTCACGTCCGAATACTTTGGTTTACGGGCGGGATGGGCTTGTCCGTGAGGCTGGCCGCATGGCGGAATCCATGTTACGAACATCCCGTCCACCTGCTGCTTGTCGTAAAGCAGCAAGTGGTTTTCAGTCTCATTCCGGAGCCGAAACCATGACCACGGTCAACACCCTCACCACGCCCAAATCGGGCAACACCTCCCCGCTGGCACGTCAGCAAGCCATCGAGAACGCCCTCACCACGGCGCTGTACTTCATCCGCTTGCCGCATACCGAATCGGGCCTCAAGGCTGCGACAGGCCGCGCCATCCGCGCCGCGTCCATGCTCAAGCAGGCTTGCAGCGAAGCCGCCGCCAGCGAGAGGGCTTGAGCATGACCGCTAAAAACATTCCAGTTGCACAAGCTCGACAAGAATTTGACATTCATGCGAGAGGCGATGAGTACCTCAGTCTGGCCGCGTGGAAATCGTCCGCGCAGGTGCGCATCCAAATATTCACCTCCGTCATCTTGGCCACTGCCACGGGCGACGCAGAAAGGCGGCAATTTGGGAACGCGACCATTGCGCTTGACCCGGAGGCCGTCGCCGCCATAACCGCCGCCATCGGTCAGGTGCATAAAGCCATCACCGGCTCCACGGCAGTCTGGCTGCCCGGCGCCGAAGAAGTGCAGGAGCGCCTTCCGGCCGCCCGGCGTGACCAGCCCCTTCAAAATTTCCTGAAGACGTTGGGCGACTACCCCGAAGTCAAGGATGGGGGTTGCCATGGCACGCTCTAGGAACATCAAACCGGGCTTTTTTACGAACGATGTGCTGGGAGAATTGCCTGCGCTGACTCGTTTGATGTTCGCTGGCATCTGGACGCTTTGCGACCGCGAGGGGCGCCTTGAGGACCGACCCAAGAAAATCCGGGCCGAGACGCTGCCCTATGACGTGTGCGACGCGGATGAGATGCTGCAGAGCCTTGAAAAAGCTGGGTTTCTCCACCGATACGAAGCTGACGGGCAACGTGTCATTCAGGTTCTTGCATGGCACAAGCACCAGAATCCCCACGTCAAAGAAGCGGCCAGCACCCTGCCACCACCGGGCGGCGTCACTGCCTTACCAGAAGAAGCACCAGACAAGAACAGTTCTAGCACCGGACAAGCACCAGACGACACACTGCCTTTACCGGCGCTAGCCGGGCTGATTCCTGATTCCTTGTTACTGATTCCTGATTCCTTGATAAAGAGCACGCGCAAGCTGCGTGCTGTCTCTCTCGAAATTTCATTGACCGAATACCTGGAGCGCTGCAAGGCAGAAAGCAAGAAACCCATTCCTGCCGACCATGCCATCCATGCCTATTGCCTTGACGCAACCATCACTGACGACATGCTTCAGATTGCTTGGCTGGTCTTCAAAGACCGGCACCTGACCAACCCGACGGCCAAGAAGTACACCGACTGGCCAGCGGCTTTTGCAAACAGCATCAAAGACCGTTGGTACCGCCTGTGGAGCGTGGATGCGCAAGGGCAAATCGCCTGGACCGCCAATGGCTTACAAGAAAAGCTGGTCATCGAAAACCGGATGAACGAAGCCAAGGAGCCCGACCATGCACCCGCGTGAATTCATGCCGGAAGCTTTGCCCTGGTCCCCGGAAGCGGAAACGAGCGTGCTGGGCGCCCTGATGCTCGAAAGCACGGCCTGGGACAGCGTGGGCGACCTGTTGACCTCTGAGCACTTCTTCGACGCCCGCAACGGCCGCATTTTCACTGCCGTTGCGGGGCTTGTTGCGGCATCCAAGCCAGCCGACATCGTGACGGTGTTCGACCAGTTGCAGGCATCGGCCAGCGGGGAAGGAGTGGACCTTGCCATGCTGGACCAGATAGCGCAGTTCGTGCCCAGCGCCGGCAACTTGCGCCGCTACGCTGAAATCGTGGCCGAACGCGCGCTGATGCGCAGCCTGATACGTGCCGCCGATGAGGTCAAGTCCATCGCCGGCGACACCAGCGTGCCGGTGGAGAGCCGCCTGGACAAGGCGCAAGGCTTGCTGCAGGCGCTGCAGGTCAAGAAGTCCCGCCAAATGCCCACGGTAATTGCCGACACCATCGTGGGGCTGTTGGACCGCGTAGAGCGCTTGGCGGACGGCACCGCCGTGCCGGGCATCCCCACGGGCATCCCATCGCTGGACCGGATGCTGGGCGGCGGCTTCAAGCCCGGCAAGCAGGTCATCATCGCGGCGCGTCCATCTGTCGGCAAATCCTCCCTGGCCGAGCAGTTGTGCATCAACTTGGCGCGCGCCGGCCACCCGGCGGCCATGTTCTCGCAGGAAATGAGCAAGGAGGAGTTGACAGAACGGGCGGTGGCGAACATCGGCCGCATTGCGATGGACCGTCTGCTGTCCGGACAACTGGAGCAACACGAATGGAGTCGGATGACCGAGTCCATGGAGGTGATGCGCAACCTGCCGCTGTACCTCGATGACCAGCCCGCCCTGACGCTCTCCGACATATCGGCCAAGGCCCGGATGCTCAAGCGCCAGCACGGCATCAAGCTCATCGCCATCGACTACCTGCAGCTCTGCGCCGCCGGCAAGGCCACGGACAGCCGCCATCACCAGATTGAGGAAATGAGCCGGGGGCTGAAGAACTTGGCCCGCCAGCTCGACATCACCATTGTGACGCTGAGCCAGCTCAACCGCGAGGTGGAAAAGCGCACGAGCGGCCGACCCATCCTGAGCGACCTGAAGGAGTCCGGCGCCATCGAAGAGGACGCCGATGTGGTCATCCTGCTGAGCTGTTACAGCGCCAATCCCGAAGGCGCCAACGTGATTGCCTGCGATGTACCGAAGAACCGCCAAGGGCGTGTAGGCGAGCTGGCGCTGAGCTTTGAAGGCAGGTACCAGCTTTGGCAGGAAAGCAGTGCGCCCTTGCAGGTCAGGAAGACGGCCAGCGGCAAGCGATATACCGATGAAGCGTGAATCCGCGAAGCATTCACCCAGAACTTTCGACCCACAACCAAAACACCTGAAAAACGTCATGAATATCATCAAACGCACCTGCGCGACCTGCTGCGCCTTCAACCCAGCCCCACATGGTGATGACCCGGCCTGCCTGAACCTGACTTTCATCACCGAGCACCACGGGACGCAGCAAGCCGTCGGCCGTGACCCCGGCCCTGCTGACTGGTGCCCCAGCCACATGACGCACAAGGAGGACAGGGCAGAAGATGTCGCCATCGCTGGGTTCTGGCAGCGCCTGGGGATTGAGCCGAAACGAGGACGCCTTCCCGACTGACCCGGCGCAACTCCAAGGCCCAAGGCCCGCCATCGTGCGGGCTTTGTTGCGTCTGGTGCTGCATGAACACGAAGAAAAAATTCTCCGCATGTTCACCGCCGGGCCGGGCCTATGAGGGAGTTTCCACAGCAGTAATGCCTGCTTCGACCAGTTACCGTCGCACACGAGCTGCTGGCTAACGGCGACGACTTGGGGGTATAGCCCGGCAGTTGTTGGTTTGGAAAACAAGTTTCTCGATTTGGAAAACGTCGCTCTGTTCGATGCGTGCCATTGCCGATGATGGCGGCTCAACCACTCAAAAGCTGCCATGCCACACCCTGAAAATGTCCTGCAATCCATGGTGCCCCAGCTCGTTCCTGAAAACCGGGCTTCAAACCCGGCACTGCCGGCGACGGAAGTCCTTGATCCCGATGCTGAAGGCGACGACGCCGATACCGAGCCCATGAAGGGAATGAAAAGCCGATCCAACAAAGCCTTGCGGCTGGGCATTGGGCAGCGCATTGTTGCTGCGCGTGAAATGAACGGACTAACGCAAGCCGAACTGGCGCAGGCGCTGGGCTTTGCCAACAGCACCCAGCTCTGCTTGTGGGAGCAGTGCAAGCGAGTTCCGCCGCTGCACTTTGTCAGCCTTTTGTCTGCCGCCCTGGCCGTTTCAACGGACTGGCTTTTGGGCCTGGATGAAGCGCCCGAGCGGGACAGCGCCATGGCCGCGCGCAATGCGACCGTGCGCCGCATGACTGGCCTGCTGGAGCGCAATGCACAGGCGATTGCCGATGTGCTGCTGGAGACGCACCGCTTCGACCCGACTCCAATGCTTCGGAATACCCGTGTCTGCACCCTGGTGCTGGAATTGTGCAGCGGCGTGGAGCAATACCGCGCAAGGAACGCTGACGCCTTTGATGACACAGCCTGCAGCGCCTTGCTGCTGCGCACAGCACGCGACGCCCGCGAAGCCATCGAAGGCGTGGCTGCCGCCATGAACCGTGCTGAATTTCGCATTGAGCACGCCATGCGCAAAGGACGCCAAGCCCTGAGCAGCGCCCCCCAGCCGGGAGCCGCCGCGTGATCCGCTTTTTCTCGATAGGCCGCGCCAAGCCACGACCCACGATTCAATCCTTTCATCGCGCGGACAGGCCAGCGCCTGCCGCATTTCTGCCCAAACCGCCTACCGCACCGGCAGACCCAGCCATCACACAGGAAACCCCCTTCGCCATGAATTTCACCGCCCCATCCCCAGCCGTCCCCGCCCGCGTGTTCGCCCCAATCCGCCTGGGCGACGCCTCGCCAGTTCATTCCAGCGTCATCGAGCGCCATGCACTGGCCTTCTGAGATACCACCGTGCGCAACTTGGCCAGCCGGTGCGCCGCTGCCCTGGAGCAACTGGTCCGCGAAAACGCCTACAGCCACTTCGCAAGCACTGCTATCGAAGCCGCACAGGCCGATGGCGACACGCCCGCTGCATGGCTGCAGCACACAATGCACGCGCTTGAAGCCGAGACTGCACTGGCGAAGATCGAGCGTACCCGGCACGATGCCCGCGTGAAAGCCCGGACAGACCGGCTGCAGCCCTTGAAATCGGCTGTGTCGGCGCGACTGACGGCTTGTGAAGTTGAGGGTCCGCGTCTGGCCGAAAAAGTTCGGCTTGCCGAGGCGACGCCGTTCGGACACCAGTCGCCGAGCGCGTACCAGCGCTTGATTGAAGCTGGCCTGACGCACGCGCAAATCAAGCTGACGGGCGTGGAAAACCCGGTGAGTCAGACCGAAAAAGACGTTCAGGCCGCAAAGGACCGGATTGCCGTGCTGCAGGCCGAACTGCCCGCCCTGCGTGCGTTCTCTGCTGATCCGCTCTGCAGCCCGGCGCACCTGGAAGGCCTTGTCGGCTTTGAAGCCCTCATTGCAGCGTCTCAAAACTTCATTGAAGAACAAGCGCCAAGCCAATAAACGACGCTGGCACGGCCTGCACCGTCGTGTCTTTGGACTGGATCAAAAATGACAACCTTTAAACACGATTCCCAGGGCTTCCTGGTCGGCGAGCTGCTGGACGTGAACCGCGAGCTGCTGGATGCGCAGGCCGCCGGCATGGCCGTGTGGCGCGGCATCCGCAGCGATGTGAAGGCGATTGCCCACGCGCTGGGTGTGCAGGCGCGCATGTCCGCGAGTGCGGCCAAGCTGCAGCTACGCGCCACGGCGGACAGCAGTCGCCGGACCAGCGCCAAGGCGCCCAACGAGGGCAGCGCCCATTCGCGCGGTGCGAGCGGACAGTTTGTGCGTCAGGTGGCCACGCCGGCCGGGCGCGCAGGCAATGGCGCGGCGCGCGCGGCCGGCGGCGGCGTGGGCACGCAACGCACCGCCAGCGCAGCCGAGAGGGCGCAGAGCAACACCAGCACGACCACGGTGACGCCGGCCGGGCGCCACCGGGTCCGCACAGCCGGACTGGACACCCCGGTCACGCCCGATGCCGTCGATACCCGCGATGCGTTGGGGCGCTTCACCGGCGGCGGCAAGAGCAGCATTGGCGGCGATGACGGCACCGGCGACAAAGGTGAGCAAGACGGCATGGGGCTGCTGACGAATGCCATCGGCAAGCTGGGCGATTCGCTGGACGGCGCCGACCAGCTCGATCCGACCATCACCGCCATGAAGGAGGTCAAGGAGGTTGTTGGGCCGCTGGGCCGGGGCATGTTCTCGATGTTCGGGCGCACGGCCGACCGCAAGAAGGAAGCGTGGCACAAGCGTCTGCTCAAGGCCATTACTGGCAAAAAGGATGCCCCGGGCGGCGGCATGGGTGGCGGCGAATCGGTCAAGTCCGGCAGTTTCATGGGAACGCTCATGGGCGAGCTGGCGCCCAAGATGATGCTGTTCATCATGCCGATCCTCACGGCCATCGGCGGCGTGCTGCTGGGCGGGCTGGCGCTGCTGGGCGGCGTCAAACTGGGCGAGTTCATCTACAAGTGGCTGACGGACAGCGGCCTGATGGCCAAAATTTTCGATGCGGTTGACGCGGCCAAGCAGGTGATCCTGAGCGCGGCTGACTGGGGCAAAAAGAAGTATGAGGCGGCCAAGACCGCCGTGGTCGGTGTGGTCAACGACTTCAAGGGCGGCGCCAAAGAGCAGACGGACCCGGCGCCGGGCGCACCGGCCAAGCTGCCGCCGGCCAAGTCCCTTGTGCAGAGCGCCGGCCGCTTTGTCGGTGGCGTCAAGCAGCTTTTCAAAAAGGGCAGCAACCAGGAGCGCGCGCTCGAAACCGGCGCCAGCTATGCGGCTGGCAACATCGGCAACCTGAGCGATGCGCAGACGCGCGCCCTGGTGGCATCCACCGCCCTGACCGAAAGCGGCGGCGGCAAGCTGGGCGTGGTCAATGAGGCGGGCTACATGGGCCCCTATCAGGCCGGCGCCGGCTGGCTGGCTGATGCCGGGCTGATCAAAGGCGGTGCAAAGGGGGTCAAGTCAGCCATGGCCAGAGATGGCTTCAACAATGAATACAAGTGGGGCAAGTCCGGCGGTATGACCAAGTTCCTGAAAAACAAGGACAACTGGGGCGGCGGCCTGTCCTATGACGCCTACCTCAAAAGTCCGGAGGCACAGGACTTGGCTTTCAAGACCAATTCGGACGCGGCGTACAAGTCGTTGATGGCAAACCCGAATGTCAAGGACAAGTCCCCGGAGAACATCGCCGGACTTTTGAAAGCGCGGCACATCGCTGGGATGACTGGCGCCATAAAGGTTGCCAGGGGCGGCACGGGCGCGGTCGATGCCAACGGCACGTCGGCACGCAAGTATTACAACGACGTAGCGCAGGACAAGGACGGGTTTCTGGCCGCCTACACCGGCACGGGCACGGTGAATGCCAGTGCCGCGCGCATCCCGCCGGTGTCGATCCCGTCAGCCGTGCCCGAGCGCATCGCGCCGGCGCCCGACGCGGCCATTCCAGCGCAGCTCAACAACGCCAAGCAGGCGCCCGTGAACGTGTCCATGCGCGAGCCCATCGGCCAGGATGTGGGCGACCGCTCCATCGCCCATGTGGTGAGCGGCGGCCTGGGCCACATTGGGTAGCACTGCAGTTCGGTCGAACGCCTTATATATTTAATATATCTTATATATTCAGAATAAAGTATATAAATACTATAATTTATATATAAAAGTTATTTTATATATTGAATTTATAGAAAATATAGAACATCGTTCTGCAACTTGCAGGCGGAAATCATCGAGATTGACGAGAACCTGTGCCGCTCCGAGCTGACGGCCAGCCAGCGCTCAAGCTACACCAAGCGGCGCAAGGTCATTTGGGAGGCGATGCACCCGCCCGCCAGTCAGAAGCCTGAGCAGGCCAAGGATGTACTGCCGATTGAGGCGAATAGTGGAACAAGTGGTTCCACTATTCCAGAGCGCGGGCGCGGAAGACCGCCAGAGTTCGCCGCAGTAACCGCCGCCGCCACTGGCATGACCAAGCAGGCCATCAACCGCCACATCGCCCGCGCCGAAGCCTTGGGCGATGACCTGGACCGCCTTGTCGGCACCAGTCTGGACGCCTTCATCAACCTGCCCATGCCAGAGTGCAAGGAGTTGATCGAGCGCGCTGTGCTGGATGTCCAAAGCAAGAAATCCTGCTTTGCTTTCCAGTTCATGCCATCAAAATAGATGCGCTCAAAACTGAGTGCATCTTCTATTCACCGATGCGCACGCGCCCGTGGGCTGCATTTCGCGCGGTCCCAGGCGGGTCCGGCTGCAAGCCGGCGAAAGCCAGACTGTTCCCTTGCGCACCAGTACCCAGCAACCCCGCACCCATCGTCCAACCCCCACTGGGGGATGAACAACCGCACCCAGCCCAAAGCCCCGGCCGGCCCCCGGTGGTGGGAACACCCTGAATGGCCGGCAAGCCCAAACTATCGCCCGATCAATGGGTAGCACCCGGGCGACGTGGGAGGCGGACCCGCGCAAGCCGCTGGCATGGTTGATTGACGAGCTGGGGCTGCCGGTGGGCGCGGAAGCGCTGCGCCTGCGCGCCAAGGCCGAAGGTTGGGAGAAGGGTGGGGCGGTGCAGCCCAAGTTTGCAAAACCCAAGCTTGCTAAGGCAAAACCCAAGCTTGGAAAGAAGAAAGCCAAGCTTGGAAAAATCGAAGCAGGCAAGCCATGCAAACCCCGGCAAACCCCGACAAATGTGTCATTTCCCACGCGGGCGAGACTGAGGTGCTTCAAGAGCCGGCCGGACCTATTAGTCTGACCTGGAGGAATTCGGAATGGTCGGATTTGAAATCCAGCCAAAAACGCTGCGCACGCGCCCGCGAGGAGGGTGCGCCGCTTCACCACACCCTTCAAACCGTTCACTATCGCGCCCGTGAGCTATCCCTCAACTTGAGGGGTATCTCGCCAGTGAGGGCCTGCATACTGCGCAAACCCTTTGGGAAGTGAGCCGAAAACCCGGCGCAGTAGATGCGCTCAAAACTGAGCTGATCCCCATTGGAGAGGAGGTCCACCGCTAAAACTTCTGGATTTGCAATCCAAAAGGGGTTCGATTTCCAATCCAACCCTTTGAGATGAGTCGAAAAGACGACTGATCTCCAACTGGTGACGGCAGGGACGCCACGATGGACACCGCCCCTGTTGGAATCAAGGATGACACGGCTGGCCTTGATACCGCCACAAGTTGATTTTACGTGTAGCCCGGTGCCAGCATTGCACAAGGTCAAGGCGGCGCGCAATGCCGTTCAAGGTTTCGCAAGCTTGGATTTGATGGTTTCTCCAAGCTTGGAAAACGATGCAAAAGTTAACATTGAAACTGAAAAACACAAGCTTAAACAGTCATAAAAAGCTATCAAATACATAGCAATCAATGCCTGCCTGTAAAAGGATTGGCTCGATTATTGGGTGGGGCAGCATGGTTTCGCAAGCTTGGGTTTTGATAGTTTCTGAGAAACCTTGCGAAACCATGCTTGGAAAACCCAAGCTTGCGAAACCTTCAAATCCAGCACCAGCGCGGCTTGGCGAGGATTTCGAGGAAAAAGAGCAATCCGTTCAGTGCGTTTTTGCTTAATGATTTCGGTAAATATTTCAGAAAGCAAAGTATGGGCGGATTCAACAGTGGCAGGCACAGCGGCAAAGGCACCCTCAGCGATATGCGGGCGCTCGACGTGCGCCAGTTGCAGCGCGACGGCCAGTTGCGGCCGGGGTATCAGTTCAGTTTGACTTGGACGCGCAACAGCATAAACAGCGCCGGCAAGAGCATCAAGGTGGAGGATGCCAGCATCAGCCTCAAAGTGGTCAGCGACCGCGTGACCCTGAATTACTCGAATTTGCCGCTTGGCGGTGAATGGCAGGCCATGAACTATCCGGTGCGCCTGTCCTGGACGGCTTGCCACTATGGTGGGGAGCGCGTCTGGTGGCTTTGTCCGATGCCGGGCTGTGGGCGACGTGTGGCCGTGCTGTATGGCGGTGCGATGTTTGCGTGCCGGCACTGCCACCAGCGGGCCTACCAAAGTCAGCGGGAAAGCCGGGAAGACCTGGAAGCGCGGCGGATCAATAAGGTGCGCGCCCGGCTGGGCTGGAAGGCGGGCATTTTCAACCCGGCCGGCGGCAAGCCCAAAGGAATGCACTGGGCAACCTACTGGCGGCTGAAGGACAACCATGACACCCAGGCCGAACGGATAGTGGCGGGCATACGGGCGAGCTTTCCAACCCCGGCGCAAAGATGGTCCAAAACTGGACCATCTTTGCGGGCCTGTGGATAACTTTTCTCTGCTGTAGCGCTTAAATTTTGAGCAAATACGGCACGGCCGCAAGTGGTTGATTTTGTTGGATATTCCCTTAAAGCGTAGAAAACTATCCACATTCGTATGTTCTACGACGGGCGTTATGTTAAAAAAGAGTAGATAATTGTATAAAATATACGCTTTAAGGTAAAATTGCAAATATCTGCAAAAATTTAACTTGAGAAAGCGACTTCCAATATGAACCCCGACGAATTCACGCAAGCCCTTGATGCCTTGGGCTGGAAGCAATCCGATTTTTGCCGAAAGGCTGGCCTTGACAAAAACACCCCAAGCCGCTGGGTGAACGGTAAGACGCCGATTCCTGGCTGGGTGCCCAAGCACTTGGCCTTGCTGCTGGACCTGCAGCGGCTGCACACGGCTTATCTAGAGTTGCCCAAGGCCGACAAAGATAGTCATGGCGAGTAAATAGCATCTATTGAACAGCCCAGAACATTGCACATGTGGTCATGTGTGGGCTGTGCCGCGCAAGGTTTGCCTGCAAAGCATTTGCCGTGAGATGAACCGATAAGGTAGGCAACGCCTTCTATGATGCACGCATGGCATTAGCAACTGCGAACTCACTACTGGAGCAATTCCAGAACCTTAACGCCCCGCAACTACGCCGCCTTCTGGTGGAGCACCTGACAAAGCAAAAACTCGGACTTTATTGGGAATCTAACGCTATTGAACGCGATTCGGCTCTCAATGCCAATGTCGTCCTGCCCCGGCTGATGCCTGATTTCAGCCACACGCCAGCGGGCACCAGCCAGCACCGCAACCTGATCATCGAGGGCGACAACTTTGACAGCCTGCGCCTGCTGCGTGCCACCCATGCGGGAAAGGTACGGGTGATTTACATTGACCCGCCCTATAACACCGGCAACAAAGACTGGGTTTACAACGACAAGTTTGTTGGCGCCAATGACCGCTGGCGGCATAGCCAGTGGCTTGAATTTTTGCACCAGCGCCTGACGCTGGCGCGTGAACTGTTGACCAGCGACGGCGTGATTTTGGTATCCATCAATGATGAGAACCGCGACCGGCTAGGACTGCTGATGGACGAGGTTTTTCCAGGGCGGCGACTAGGATCCATTACTTGGCGGACACGGCAGGGTTCCAATGCCGACCAATCTTGTTTTCTGAGCGTTGACCATGAGCATGTACTGGTTTATGGCAATTCCGGCTTTAGTTTCAACGGGTTTGACAAAAGCTATGAGATGTACAGCAACCTGGACAATGATCCACGTGGTGACTGGCGCACAAGCGATTTGACACTTGGCTTTTCATATAAAGAGCGTCCCAATCTTTATTACCCGCTGCAGGACGCCACATCTGGGATTTGGTACCCGCCAAACCCAGATCGGATTTGGGTGTATGCGAGTGAGGCAAGACTCAAAGCTGGTCAGACCGTGCAAGCCAAGACTATGGAAGAGTTTGCACGCATAGGGCAAATTCTTTACCCAAAAGATCAGAAGGTCGTAACCTGGAAAACGATGGATGAGCTATTAATTGCCATCGACGCAGGTGACGTACCGCGTTCGGGTAAGTCACCCATTCTGCGGCGTGATTTACCGAATTTGGAATTTTGGGTAGGCAAACCGGTCGGTTTTGGTCGGCCAGCATTTAAGCGCTACAAGGCAGATTTACGTAATCAAACTCAGCCCTTGAGCAGTTGGATCGTGCCGTCGTTTGAAGAAGGCACCTATGAGGCAGAAAACAGCTTTGTATCCGCCACCAACCAGGAAGGTGCGCGACAAGTGGCTGCAGTGTTTGGCGACAGGGCATTTAACTACGCCAAGCCCAGTTCCCTAATTAAAGGGTTGCTTTCGCAAGCCACAAAGCCGAACGACATCGTGCTCGATTTCTTTGCCGGGTCGGGAACAACCGCATATTCGTTGCTTGAACTCAACGCCGAGGACGGTGGTCAGCGCCGTTTCATTCTCTGCTCCAGCACCGAAGCCACCAGCAAAGAGCCCGACAAGAATCTTTGCCGGGACGTGTGCGCTGAACGCCTGCGTCGTGTCATGGCTGGCTATGGCGGCAAGCAGGGCTATACCTCTGAGCAAGGGGGTGAATTCGCTTACCTGCAGCTCGACAAAATCGAAGCCGCCGATGTGGCATTTGAGGCCACGCCAGAGCATGCCGCTGTTCTGCTGTCCATGCGAGAAGCCGCTTCAGTGCCTGTTGACGCTGCAGCCGCAATACAAATCATTGGTAAATATGGCGACTGGCTGACGGTGCTTTGTCCGCAAGCCACGACAGACACGCTTGAAGCCTTGGCCGCGTTACTGGCCGAGCACGGCATGGCCCGCCTAGCGGTGTTTTGCCCCCGGCCGAAGGCGCTAGCCGCACTGCTGGCCGAACGCGGCATTGAAGCCAATACCTATTCCATTACCGATGCCCTGCTGAAGGGCCAAGTCATTGGCAAAACCACGCGCAACACAGCCGGGATCGACGGGACTGCAGCATGAACACCCTCAAGAACAATATGCCAGGGATACCCCCCATAGTCACGCCGATGCCCATCATTCAGATGGCGGCGCAGAGCACGGCAGTGCAGCCAGAGCGCTTTCAAACTGACTTGATCAGCGGCATGACGCGCGCCTTGTTGCGCACACCATCGCCGCCATGCCTATTGCGTGCGCCTACCGGGTCTGGCAAGACTTTTGTCATCAGTCAGGTACTGGAACGGGTCAGCGAAGAGCGCAATGTGCTTTGGTTTTGGTTTGTGCCGTTTGTGACGCTGGTGCAGCAAACCGAGGACGCCTTGCGCGCCAATTCCCCGAGTCTGGCTCCGTGCGGACTGAACGCCGGGCGAAACCAAGAAGCCCATGGCGGTATGGTGCTGCTGTCCACCGCGCAAGGGGTGGCCCGTGCGCAGTCGCGCACCAAGGGCTATGACGCAGACGGCGACGACGACACCCGTACACTGGCCGCATTTTTGGCCCGCGCCCGTGTGCAGGGCTTGCAAATTGGGCTGGTGGTGGACGAGGCCCACATTGCCTTGGACAAAGGCACTGAGTTTGGCAAATTTGCACATTGGCTCAAGGCCGATTACTTGGTGATGGCCACGGCCACGCCCAAGGACGAGCGGCTCAATGAATTTTTGACGAATGCAGGCTATAACGCGCAGGTGAGCTTTGCCGTCAGCCGTGATGAGGTGGTGAAGGCCCGCCTGAACAAGAAATACATCGAAGCCGTGGTGTACAGCCTAGGCAACACCATGGCCCACATCACGGACCTGAGGCGCACGGTGCTGAGGCAAAGCTGGCGGCGCAACCTGAAAATAAAGCGAGATTTGGTCACAGCGGGCATTAACTTGACCCCGTTGCTATTGGTGCAGGTGGCCAATGGCGACAAGACCGTGGATGAAGCCGCAGATGACCTGATGCGTCTGTGCGGCGTGCCACCTGAAGCCATTGGACGGCATTCGTCTGATGAGCCAGACCCGGTTCTGATGGCCAGCATTGCCAACGACAGCAGCAAGCAGGTACTGATTTTCAAACAGTCAGCCGGAACGGGGTTTGACGCCCCACGCGCTTTCGTGCTGGCCAGCACCAAGCCTGTGAACGACGCCGACTTTGCCATGCAGTTCATTGGTCGGGTGATGCGGGTGGCGCGCCCGGTACGCGATGCATTCAGCAAGCCCAAGGATATTCCAGCCGACTTGAACACCGCCTATGTTTACTTGGGCAATGCGCAGGCACAAGCGGGGTTTGAATCAGCGGTGAAAGCCAGTACTGAAGTAAAAGATCAGCTTGAAGGCCAAACCGAAAAGCTGGAAACACGGCAAACCGTTTCGGGAGCAGTGGTCTACAGCAATCGACCAACTGATCAGGAACCCGTAGCGTTTGACATGCAGGAGCCTGACCGGCTGGAGGTAACGCTAAAGACGCTTGCCGAAGTTGCAGTTATAGCCATAGAGCCCCAAGCATCGTTGTTTGTTGAGGCCCACACCGTTCCTTACGATATGTCGGGCGGTCTGAATGGTGCGCTCGATGAAGTGGTGCCAGCCTCAACTGCCAACCCGCGCATGCGACGCACAGACCCGAAAACTAGAGAAGAACTCATGGCCGAGTTGGACCGGCGCGGATTGCGCGCTTATCCGCTCAAACACAACTTGGCCAAACTAGAACGCAGCCTAAAAACAGAAGAAAAGCCCGAACTGGACGATATGTCAGAGATTTCGCGGGCGGTCGCATCGCGGCTGGTTATTTCTGAAGGATTACGCGCAACAGCCGTCAAAGCCGCCCTGAACCGCATCAAGGAAATTGAACGCCATACTGAGTTGACGACTGGCGAGGGTTATACCGAAGAAATTCAGGTTTTCACCGACCGCAGCGCCCTGGCGCGCGAGGCGATGGCTGCATTGCGAGCATTGCCGCAAGCAGAGGAAGAGGATTACAAGCTTATTGTGCAGGTACTAGCCAGCCGTTTGCGCCGTTCGGTTGACGATGAAATCGAAAACTTGCCAATTGAGACACAACCCACCGAGGCCGAGCGAGCCCGGCTTGCGCGTGATGCAGCGCATTGGGTTGTGCGCAGAAGTTCTCAGGAGTTGCGCGAAGCCATATTCAGCGAGATTGCGGCACGCGCCAAAATGGTTGATGCCAAGCCGCTGCCTGACATGATGATTTTCCCCAGAAAAATTGCTCTGGAGTTGTCTGCCAAAAACATTTATGGCGTGCTGCCACCGTCCCGCGAAGATGGCGAGAAAGTATCGACTGTGATGATGGTGGACGACCGCATGTGGTTGGCCGACAAGACCTATGCCTTTGAAGGTGTGGAGTTCAGCCAGGGCCAGTATGACGGGACATGGTTTGGCAATAACCTGGAAAACGCGTTTTCACGGGCATTGGACAGGACAGATTACGTGGTTTGGTGGCACCGCAATCCGCGTAACAAGCCTTACGCAGTGCGAGTGGTTCGCGCTGAGCATGACAACTATTTCTATCCTGATTTCGTTGTGTGTATTCGGCATAATCCAGCCGACGAGCCTCTATTGCGTTTACTGGAAACCAAAGATGACACCAAAAATGCATCTGGAAAATCCAAACATTCTCCGGCAAGCTATGGAAAAGTCTTATTTTTGACTCCTGATGGCAATCGCATGCGCTGGGTAAATGATGATGGCAGTATGGGGGCGGTGGTGGATTTTGACGATATGCAAAGTGCTCTGGAGATGCTGGCTGCCACTCGGCCGGGTGTAGTGATAAAAATTTGATGCCAAACATCTAGAGCATAAACAATCAGATCGCGACTGATTTCTAGACTGGACCTAGGCCGAACACTATCTATTTTCGGGTTTTAGAGTGGCTATCATTTGCATTCGCACTATTGGTGGCTACAGTCGGCCGCAATTGCATTTCGACGAGGGTTGCTCATCGGCCATGGAGTGCTTTACAGAAACCTCAGTTAAAAAAGCGCGACACTGCCATACCAGGATATCGAGTTCAGGATTGGCTCCAAAAATTAGCGTGCATTTTTACGTCCAAAGTAGTGAATGTTGCGAAAACCATTGACCCGCAGCACACGATACCTCTTGGCCCATTAAACAGTTTCAAAGAGGATTTCAATTGGTTGATTTCAAAAAACGTCTTGCGGGGCAACACCTTACGCGCATCACCGACCCGATAAAGCTGTATGAGACCCTTGATAGGGCGCACGATAAAGGTCCGCTGAGGCCTTCTCAAGAATCCGTGTTAACAGCTTGGAACGACGGAGGCCGTGCCGCTAAAGACGTAATTGTCAAACTCCACACGGGACAAGGTAAGACACTGGTGGGTCTGCTTATGCTACAAGCTCGACTGAACGAAGGTAAAGGTCCAGCGGTCTACCTTTGCCCGAATAACTTCCTGATCGACCAGACCGCAGAGCAAGCTAAACAGTTCGGGGTTGCGACCTGCTTGGCTGACCCTGATTTGCCAGAAGCGTTCTTGAATAGCGAACGGATCCTTATCACCTCCGTTCAAAAGCTCTTTAACGGACTGACGAAGTTCGGCCTTAACAGAAGGTCCACATCTGTTGGCACTTTATTGATGGACGATGCCCATGCTTGCGCCGACGCAATACGGGAAAGCTGCCAGATTCGCATTCCAAATTCCGACCCAGCATATTTGGCAATCCGCACGCTTTTTGCAGCCGAACTGGAGCAGCAGGGTATCGGTACGTATGCGGACATCTTGAATGCCAAAAGAGAGGCACTTTTACCCGTGCCTTACTGGGCATGGCTGGATCGCGAAACCGACATAGCTGCCATCCTTTCTGCAGCCTCTGATCGCAACTCGGTGAAGTTTGCATGGCCATTACTGCGAAACATGCTGCGGCACTGTCAGTGCGTGGTGTCTGGAACCGCGATAGAGATCGAGCCCCACATCGCACCGTTGCAAGCATTCGGAAGCTACTGGGAATGTCCGCACCGAATCTTCATGTCTGCCACGGTGACTGATGACGCTTTCCTAATTAAAGGATTGCAGTTGCCGCCCAAGACCATTCTCGAACCCCTGGTTTACGAGAAGGAGCGTTGGTCTGGCGAGAAGATGGTGTTGCTGCCTTCGCTTATCGATGAAAGCCTCGACCGGTCAAAGCTGGTCGCCTATTTCGCGCCAGTAAATCCTAAGCGACGCTCAGGAGTCGTCGCGCTAGGAACGTCCTTTTTGCGCACAGGTGACTGGAAATTGCATGGAGCAAAGGTAGCTGATACGGACAGCGTGTGGAAGGACATCGCCGCACTGAAGGCCGGGAAGTACGACACATCCCTCATGTTAGTGAATCGGTACGACGGAATTGATCTACCGGACGATTCTTGCCGGATCCTGATGTTTGATGGAAAGCCTTTCTCAGAGAGCCTGCTGGACCTTTATCAAGAGGCGTGTCGGCCTGATAGCAACGCTACGCTCATGCGCGCGGTGAGGACGGTAGAACAGGGGATGGGACGTAGTGTTCGGGGTGAAAAAGACTATTCGGCAATTGTCGTTTTGGGAGCCGATCTCGCGCGGCTGCTTCGCGATCACCACTCTAGAAGTTACTTGTCATCCCAAATGGCTACGCAAATTGAGATCGGGATGGAAATTGCCGCGATGGCGAAAAGTGAGATCGAGGATGGTGTGGAGCCTCTTGCTGCGTTCCTTGCCCTGATTGGGCAGTGCTTGAACCGTGACGACGGTTGGAAGGCCTTCTACAGCGAGCAGATGGAGAATGTAAAGCCGAAGGGCTCGAACAGGGAAATCCTGGACCTTTATTCGGCTGAACTTGAGGCCGAGGAACTCTACAATTGCGGCGACTACGCCAAGGCTGCTGCAAGGCTGCAGACACTATTGGATCAAGCCAAGACGATGACCACCGACGATGTGGGATGGTATTTGCAGATGATGGCGCGCTTCAACTATCCCGGTAACCGCGCCGAGTCACAGCGACTTCAACTCGCAGCCCACAACAAGAATCGCATGCTAATGCGTCCACCGCAGGGAATGATTGTTGCAAGGCTGAATGGAATCAGTCAGGGGCGCGTCGAACGCATTGCGGAGTGGATTGCTCAACATGGGGACTATGCGCAGCTTGACGTTGCGCTTTCGGACGTTCTCGGCCGACTTGTGTTTGGGGTAAAGGCCGATAAGTTCGAGCGTGCGTTGGACGAACTCAGCCGCGCATTGGGATATGTTGGTGAGCGGCCCGACAAGGAGTGGAAGGAGGGCCCCGACAACATTTGGGCATTGGACGCTACCAACTTCATCGTTTGGGAATCTAAGAATGAAGTCGATCTTGATCGCGCCGAGATAAGCAAGTACGAGACAGACCAGATGAATAGTTCAGCAGCGTGGTTTGAAAAACACTACCCAGGTACCACGCCAAAGTACATCGTAGTCCATCCTGCCAGCGTCGTAAGCAGTGCCTCTGCCTTTCGTTTTCCTGTCGGCATCATGCGAGAAAAAGAACTAACGAGATTTGTCCGCGTGATTCGAGGATTCTTTAAGTCTTTCCAGGCAATCGACTTTAATGACCTTTCCCTTACGCACATTCAGAACTTGCTCTTTCAGCACAGCCTCGACACGGACAACTTGATGAGTGTGGATGCGTTTGTTAAAAAACCCCGAGATCTCAAGGCTTAGTCAAGGGTTACCTGACAATGCTGTGCCAGAACGGGTCAACTTGGCCGCCTAATTTTTAAGAAGTCCTTCTATTGGATACGCAGGGCATGAATCTTATTTTGGCTGATGCTGTACTTGGTAAATGCTGGGCGTCCTAATTGTAGAGATAAGGTGGCCCGCGCTATCGGGATCGTTAAATCGGTGGCATTACTCAATGTCCAGCATTGCAAACCACTGTGCGTAGGGCGTATTGCGCACCATGCGCCGGTTGTAGTCGGGCGCGCCATCACGCCACCAGGGTGGCCCGCGCTCGCCCAGGCTGTGCTTGGCCACCTCGACAGCTTGGCGGGCCAGCCTTTCGGCGTCAGCGTCTTTGCTGCGCAGTGCTTTCCCCACTTCCCGGCGTGCCCGCATCAGGTCCGCGACGAGTTGGGCACGCTCTTCCCCGGGCAGTTCGGGATTGGCCATGCGCCAGAGCCGGCCGCGCACCACGAAGTAGCGGCGGTCAGGCGTGACTGGATGGGGCGGGGGTAGAGAGGTTGGCGCCATGGTTGCATGGATGGCTTGGGACGGGCGTGAAAAAGCCCGCTTGGGGCGGGCTGATGCTTGACTTACTTTTTACCGGGGGGAGCGTTCCCCCTGCGTGGTCCAGAAGGATGCCCAGGTTCTTTACTGGGCCAGTTGGGATTCGTCGGGTCGCTTGACTTCAATTTCCGCATAGAGCCTCCTTGCAAAAGCATCATGCTAGACGAGAACGAAAGCTTTTATCAAAAAATCTCTTTGCTTTAGCACTCGACTGGTTGCGTAATTGCGGGCGAGCTGATTTTTAGCTTGAAAGATTCAAGGGTTCCTAACTCCGTATCTACCCAAACTTTAAATGATTTTGTAGTTTCGTTAAGTTGAATAGGTCCAACTAGTAATATAAAACTCATTATATATGTGGGTGAATCTAATTCTTGAGGATCAACACACGACGTCAGATGTTCGCTTATTTCTTTGGCCGCAACTTCAAGTTCATTTTTTGGAATTTCAATAGATGCTAAGGCCTCAGCTACATCATCCCTTTGAATACGCACCTTTAATTGTTGAAAAGGTTGCAAGATTGGAGTGCCAACGGTCACGTAAACTGCCAAGCGCGAGAGAATGGCAGGTAGTTGTGGCATAACAAGTTCCATTCCGTAGACACCCATAAAGGAAGGTTTGTTACCTACTTCATGTCGTATGTCATCGCACCAGATCGCGTTAACCCAACGTTGTTTGATAAGTCTCATTTTTTGCCAGAATTTGCTGCTTCGCGCAGTGCCGCTACAACTTGGTCGAGTGAAACACCTAAGGCCTTAGCCATTGCATCTGCAAGGAAAACGCCCGGTTCGTGGCGACCAGATTCATAGCGAGAAACGTGCGGTTGTCCAATTTTGAGCATCACTGCAAATTGGTTTTGGGATAGGCCAGCCTGCATGCGCAGGGTCGCCAAGGAAACAACACCTGGGTAAAAATTCTCTACTACCCATTCGCCTTGCGCGGCTATTGCATCGCGAGTTAGCTTATCTTGTTGTTCAATATATTCATCAATATCAAATTCATCTTGTACTCCAGTTTGGCGCAAATCGTCCTGGCGAAGGTTATAAGTGTGTGGCGCTTCAGGGCTAGTGGGGACAACTTCAGTGGATGTCGTATGTGCGTTGTAGGCTTGCACATATGCGCCTCCTAATGTTGTCTTCATGGTCGTCATAATCAAAATTCTCCCGTTTTACTATTGCCATCACTACGAACCGCGCTTCATTACGCAGGTACAAGTAAATAATTCGGTACTTAAGGCCTTGATCTTCTAACTCCCACGACTTTAAGCGCCATAGATCTTTGCCTTGTTTCCATACATCGAACCATTTGCTCACAGAAAGCTCTTCAGTTCTTTTTTCGCCAAATCCATGATCAAGCAGTTTTTCAGCCAATTTGCAATCAGCTCGAAGCTGTCGAATTAACGCTGCAATCTTGGCGTAAGCAATTGGATCCGCTATTTTGATAGCAGATAAGTCCTCTTTTACATCATTGTGTAGGCTTAGTGGAGAAGTGTATATCAATTTTGGTATTGCTTTTATTGCCACTTTGGCTGAATGGTTGTAAATTTTCTACACAACAATTGTCGTCAATTTCTTGCAAATCGGCCTTGTCTTATTGCTTTTTATGAAAAATTCGTGACTTATCAATGCTTTATTTATCAATGACGGTATAAGGCAAAGACTGGTTTTTGGGTTTTTTATTTGTCAAGTCCTTTCCACCTCAATCATCTCGAGGCATCACCGGCAAGTACTCCACTCCCGTCCGTTGCGCCAGCTCGCGGTAGCTGATGGGTGGCCCAGCCTTCGTGCTGTCCGCATTGGCCTGCCAGTGCGCCCAGGCGCGCCCCGTCTGCGCGTCATAGACCAGTTTGAAGAGGTGGCTGGGCACGCGCACATGGTTTGCGCCGATAGTGCCGCTGCTGGCGCCGAACACCGGCCCGGTGATGACGAACACATCACCCTTGGCCCTGAGCGCATACAGCCGGGTGTCCTTCTCGATCTTGGCCCATGCGCCTGAATTGTGTTTGCCCACTTGCGGGACCATATTTGCCAAGCTGAAGCTCTGCGCCATGGCCGCTGGCGTAGGCATGTCACCGGCTGGCGCCATGTGGCCCTTGGTGTAGTTTGAACCCTTGTAGTCAGCCAACTCGGCACGCTCGGCCGTGGGCAAGCGCGCATCTGCGAAAAACCTGTCCGTTCGCTTTTCGTCGGCATCCAGGATGCTTTGCCGGTTGAGCCTTTGAGCCACGAACACAGGGGTGCGCGTTTCGCCGCTGTGCAGAATGGCAAAGGCTTCGTAGCACAAGTCGCGCTGCTTGGGCGCTGCCGGGACTGCAGGTGCAATGCCTTGGGCGAAGAACTGAGGGCATGCCTTGAACCGTGTCTCCTGCTGCGCTTGCGGACCTGCGGGCAGGGTAGGCGAGCCTGGGCTGGCGGTGAACGGCTGGAAGCTGCAGCTTGTAGCCTGGAGACCGACCACTACGGCTGCAACCAGGGCGAGGCCCATGCGACGGACCAGCACAGGGAAGGTTTTAGCGCGCGTGAGCTTGCGCGATGTGGTTCTTGTCATTCGGGAGAGGTGTCGTTAGGACGAGTAGGGCGTGCGCCACCGGGGCGCTACGCCGTAGAAAGTGGATCAATCGACCAGATCAGTCCTTCATACCGTCTTTTCCGGTGTAGGGGTTTGTATTGCCCTTTTGGGTGTAGTTGTCGGTCTTGGTACTGTTGGGGTTCGTGGCGTGGCTCGGCGCCACGTAGGTGCCGCTTTTAGTGGTGTAGCCACTCACGGAATGGCTGCTTGAGTTAACGTGGCCGCTGCCGCTTGAATGCCCGCCGCCTTTGGCAAAGGCGCCAATGGACAGGGTGCAGGCTGCTATCAAAAGAATAATCGTCTTCATTATTTTTTTCCTCCATTTTTCCCACGGGCCGCGTGGGTGCGGTTTTAAGCAAGTGGGGCGCGCTTCACGCCCTGGAAAAACCCGTCAACGATCCAGCATGTGACCTTGTGGCCGATGTACAAGGGAATAAGAAAAGCGATTAAGGCAAGGCCAAAGCCCCATTCTCTGGATGCGTTCAGAAACAAAAACACAAATCCGAAAATTCCGCAGCCAAAAGCGAAAAATCCCCATATGGCCGCACTCAAGCGGCGAAGTCCTTGGTTCCAGTTCATGCGAAGCCTAAATGCACTTGAACAAGATCTCTGAGCGGGGATAGTTCCCGAGGATGTACGGCGGCTGCGTCTCCTGGCTTGAGACGAGTTCAAACTTTTTGCCTTGGCTCGTACATTGCGCCAAGCCTTCGGTGATGATTTCAGCCTTCAGGTTGCCCAAGCCAGGAAAGCCGGTGGCCTGCTGCTTGGCAATCATGTAATTGCCCTGACCCATTGGAATGATGCCGGTGTGGCTCGCGCAGCTGGCCAAAAGCATTGGTGCCGCAGTCATCAAGATGATCAGGTTTTTCATGTTTTCTTTTTGGATTTCCATGGGCAGGGATGCGTGGTTATTTCCTGATTGCCAACGCATCGAAAATTCGGCCGCTGTCATCAACGCAGATTCCGCCGCCACCGCCCTGGCCGGTCATCTCGCAGCGCAGTCCCTTCCCGCTGGTGCATGACAGTATGGCTTTGATCGTGACATCACCAGATGTCGCAACGGTTGTAAGTGCGCTAGACACTTTTCCCTTGCTATTGGCCAAATAGGTATTGGCAAACCCAAATGATTCGTTGGATGCTACCCTGGCGACAGGGCCGGTACATACATCATCACCTTCCATCTTGATGGTCATGGTGCCAGTGCCATTGCCAGGCCCTGCCATTTCACCTGTGTAAAACTTGCCTGAGTCGCGGGGCATCAAGGTGACATTGAAGGCGCAGCCGGATACCAGCAACATTGCTGCAGCCGTGAAGATGAGTTTTTTCATGTGTTCTTATTTTTGGTTTTCCACGGGCCGCGTGGGCGCGGTTTTGGGCGTCAACACCCGCTGTAGTTCTTCCGCCCACTGGCTGTGAGGATGTACGTGCCGCCGCGCTGCCCTACGTAGCGGGCGGTGCGCGCTGTCCTGTGTAGGACCTAGTGCTTGTTGGTGCAGCGTAGGCTGGTTGAGCTAATGCACCAGATAAGGAAGCGCTGCCAGACCGGTTTGCCGCTCTCAGGCATTCCATTCGCTTATTGAACCGCTCCATCTGGTTGCATGCCTCAAGCAAGATGGGAGGGACTTGCGTATGCACAGCGATGCGTGTTAGCGCAAGGCTGAGGTTGATGATCCATCCCTTCATAGTAGGCTCTCTTAAACGATTCAACCGCACCAGGACAGGCAGGCCAGAAACTTTACGGCTAAATGTTACTTTGCGTAACTTACACGATGCTGAGGGTTGGCTGTGACGTTTGACTGCTGCGCCAAGTTCAATCTTGCGGCGCTACCGGCAAGAACTCCAGTCCCGTCCGCTGAACCAGTTCACGGTAGCTGAACAGTGGCCTGGATCCGTGCTGTCCGAATTGACCTGCCAGTGCGCCCAGGCGCCTCCCGTCTGTGCGTCATAGACCAGCTTGTAGGGATGGCTGAGGACGCGCAATCGGTTAGCGCCAAACATGGTGCCGTTTGCATCGAACACCGGACCTGTGATGACAAACAAATAGAAAGAAAGAAGCTTGTTTAAGCAAACTACGACGTGAGCTGCACTGCCACAAAAACAATTGAGATTTCAAGGAGCGTAAATAAATACTGGATCAAAGGATTGATTTGAAAGTGTTACCTTGTCACCTGACTTGAAACCCCATCCTTCGACATGCCCTACTTCGACAATACGACCCGGGGCAATTTGCAAATCACGGGCAAAAACTTGAGCGGCCCTGGATACTTCCAACCTAACGGTAATCGGCAGAGCAGCCTGAACTTGGATAACTGCAGTACTTCCAAATGCAGCATGGCGAAAGCTAACCTTTACGGGCAAATGCCGTGCTTGCTGCTGCTGTTGTGCAATCAGGCCCTGTTTTTCCGTATGCTCCCTCTGGGCAATAAAACGTGCTTCAGCAAGTTCGGCCTCTTTTTGCTTGAGCATCTGGGCATTGTCAACTTGCGCTTGTTCGGCTTCGGCATCCTTGATTTCAAGCTGGCGTACGGTATCGATCTTTTGAAGCAAGGCAATTTGTTGTGCCTTGATATCAGAGAACCATTTGCCGGCGTTTTCGCTCTCAACAGCCGCGTCAGAAAACTCTGACCTAATCTGTCCCTTAAATTTCGGCTCAATGTCAGTCTTGAAGTCAGTGGTCACCCACTTGTCCACAAGCTTTTTAGCTTTGAATGACCCATACCATTCCACGGCCGTACCTGCAGGACTAGCCTGAGCTAAAAATATTGGCTTGCCCGTGCTCGACTTTATGGCCTCATCCATTTTTTCACGAGCAGCAGCGCTCAAGTTTTGAGCCTCTTTTGGAATTTTGTCAAATAACGAGATATCGGCACCTGCAGCACTGGAAACTGTTGCAAAGTCAGCATTCACAAATAGCGGCTGAGTAAGCTTCAGATGTGATTTGAACTTAACGAGCACATCATCACCATCGCTTGAAATGTCAGACTGTGTTTGATCAACAACGACAACCGCTTTTATGTTTTCAGATATATTTTCTGTCAGCGCGGCATCCACATCGGCAGTGGATGGCTTTGGGGCGCACGCAACACACAGGAAAAGTATTGCAATCAGCGCGATGAGCTTATTTTTCACTGAGGTCTCCAGAGCGTCATCAAGCAGGAGTTGCTTGTCAGGACGTGATCCAGACTATAAAGCCAGCTCAACAATAAACTTTGCTTGTACCGGTGCAGAAAAGCTGTATTGCTGGCTACATGAGCCACAAAACAAACTTTTCGCATAAGCAACCGGCCAAAACTTCGGCCCGTTGACCATCTATCTAGTTTTGACAAGACGTTGTGGTGTCTTTGCTGCCTATGCGCGGCAAGACTCAGGGGGCAAGCCGGGGCAATTCCTAAAATTGCCTGTCCAGTGCAAGGGCACGGATTTGGAATCTGACCCCTGCGCCATGCTGATGCTGATGCACAACAGCCTGATTTTTTTTAAGTGACCGTGACAGTGGCTGAGCTTGTGCTGTAGAGCATCTGTAAAGATAGAAAAAGGGGGTAGCAAACACCAAACCGGGGAACAAACCGGGGAACGAAATGGCTTTTTGAAAAGTAGAACCTATAATCCATGCGGGTTTCCAGCCATCTTTAGAGAGGTTTCACACGACCATTAGTTCTGACAGAGGCCGCTAACGACATACAGTTAGCGGCCTTTTTCATTGGTAAATCAGTATCTTACGTTGCAACGACGTACAAAGCGCGACATTGACAGGTCGTGAGGACCACTGCGTCGCTCGCACAAAATCGGAGTCAGCCCTACAACTCAAGTAATTAATTACTTGAGTTTCTCATGGAAAACCCCTTAAAGAGCGTCAAGCAGCCCACGGAAATCCGTCAGGCTGCTCTGGTGGAGGCGGCCTTAAGGCTGGCGGCGCAGCGCAGCCCGCCAGACATCACTACCGGTGACTTGGCGCAGGCTGTGGGTATCACGCAAGGCGCAGTGTTCCGCCATTTTTCCAGCAAGGAGGCCGTTTGGCTGGCGGTGCTGGATTGGACCGCAGACACGCTGATGCGTCGGCTTCAGGCGGCCGCTGACGCTGAGTTGGCCAAACCGGACAAGCTCGCTTCGCTGGCTGCGCTGCAGGCGGTATTCATGGCGCATGTGGATTTTGTGGTCGCCCATCCCGGCGTTCCACGGGTGATTTTTCAGGAACTGCAGCACGCGCAGGACACGGCGCTCAAGGCCCGCGTTCGCGGCCTGATGCAGCGGTACCGGAGATTGCTCATGGGTGTGCTGGAGCATGCGAATGAGCAGCGCCTGCTGGCGCCAGGCACTGACCAAGAGGCCGCTGCGGTGCTGTTTGTCGGTGCGGTGCAGGGCCTAGTGATGCAGTCGCTGATCAGCGGCGAGGTGCGCGCCATGGCCCAACAGGCGCCTGGCGCATTCAAGATTTATGTGCGCGGACTCACCTTGAGAGAAACCCCATGAAGCGCAACCCGCTGCTAATCCGACGCCTGGCCCTGGGCGGACTGGCGCTGTTGCTGGTGGGGGCATTGGCTTTTGTGGCCCTGCGAACCAGCCCGCTGGCGCCAACACGGGTCACCGTCACGCGACTGCAGGAAGGGCGGCTGAGCCCGGCCCTCTTTGGCATCGGTACGGTGGAAGCCCGGCGCGGCTGGATGGTCGGCCCCACGGTGGCGGGCCGGGTGCTGAGCGTGAAGGTGGACGTGGGCGATGCGGTCAAGGCCGGGCAGCTGCTTGCCGAAATGGATCCCGTGGATCTGGACCAGCGCCTGAGCGCCCTCGACGCTTCGCTTGCCCGCGCGGGCAGCACGCAGGCCGCCGCGCAAGCGCAGGTCCGCGATGCCACGGCACGGCGCGAACTGGCCACGATGAACGCCAGACGCAACTAGGACCTGGCCGCGCAAAACTTCATCAGCGCCAGCGCACTGGAAGCCCGAATGCAGGAAAAGGCCTCGGCCGATGCCGGGCTGCAGGCGGCGCAAGCCAATCTGGCGGGCGCGGGCCAGGATGTCGCCCGACAGCGGGCAGAGCGTGCTGCGCTGGCGCAGCAACGCGGCAACGTGCGCCTGCAGGCGCCGGCCGACGGCGTGGTGACCGGCCGCGACGCCGAAGCTGGCAGCACCGTGGTGGCTGGCCAGCCGGTGCTGCGCCTGATCGACCCGGCCAGCCTGTGGGTCAGGCTGCGCTTGGACCAGGGCCGCTCGGCCGGACTGGCGCCCGGCCTGTCCGCGCACATCGTGCTGCGCTCCCAGCCGCGTACGCCGCTGGCCGGCCAGGTCGCGCGGGTCGAACTGCTGGCCGACAGCGTGACCGAGGAACGCATTGCGCAGGTGGCGTTGACGCCGCTGGTGGAACTTCCGGGGCTTCGGTCGGTGAACTGGCCGAAGTCACGCTGCAACTGCACGAAACCCCCACCTCGCTGCTGCTGCCCAACGCCAGCATCCAGCGCCAGCAGGGTCAGACCGGCGTCTGGCGGCTGGACGGCGGCAAGCCGGTCTTTTCGCCGGTGCAGCTGGGCGCGCACAGCCTGGATGGCCAGGTGCAGGTGCTGAACGGCGTGAAAGCCGGTGACGAGGTCGTTGTCTACAGCCAGAAAGCCCTAAGCGTAAGCGCCGGCGCCCGCGTGCAGGTGGTCGATGCGCTGGTCAAAGCGCCGGCCGGAGCCACCCCGTGATCAGCCTGGCCGGGCGCGACATTGCCCACAGCTGGGGCAAGTTCGTGCTGACCGGCCTGGGCCTGGGCTTGCTGATCGGCGTGACGCTGACGATGGCTGGCGTCTACCGCGGCATGGTCGATGACGCGCAGGCGCTGCTCACCAACAGCCGGGCCGACCTGTGGGTGGTGCAAAAGGACACGCAGGGGCCCTACGCTGAATCATCCAGCCTGAAGGACGACGTGGTGCGCAGCGTGCGCGGCATGGCGGGCGTGGCGCAGGCCGCCAACGTGACCTACTTCACCATGCAGGTGGGCAACGACGATGGCGGCGAAACGCGTGCCATGGTGGTCGGCATCGAGCCCGATGGACCCGGCGCACCGAGCTACCTGGTGGCGGGCCGCCAGCTCACGCGCAGCCACTACGAGGCGGTGGCCGATGTCAAGGCCGGTTTTACGCTGGGCCAGCGCATCCGCATCCGCCGCCACGACTACCGCGTGGTCGGGCTGACGCAGCGCATGGTGTCGTCCGGCGGCGACCCGATGGTCTTCATTGCGCTCAAGGACGCGCAGGAAGCGCAGTTTTTGAAAGACAACGACGCCATCGTCAACGACCGTAGCCGAACCGCCAATAACCCGGCCTTCAACCGCCCCGGCGTGCCCGCCCTGCTGGACGCGGTGCAGGCGCTGCAAACCAGCAGCCGCAATGTGAACGCGGTGCTGGTGCAGCTGCAGCCCGGTTTTGAAGCTGAACAGGTGGCCGAACCGATTCGCCGCTGGAAGCACCTGGCGGTGTTCACGCGCGCGGGCATGGAAGAAATTTTGGTAGCCAAGCTGATCGCCACGTCGGCCAAACAGATCGGCATGTTCCTGGCGATCCTGGCGGTGGTCAGCGCCGCCATCGTGGCCTTCATCATCTACACCATGACGCTGGGCAAGATCCGCGAGATCGCCGTGCTCAAGCTGATTGGCACGCGCAACCGCACCATTGCCGGCATGATCTTGCAGCAGGCATTGGGCCTGGGGCTGATAGGTTTTGTGGTCGGCAAGGTGGCCGCCACGGTCTGGGCGCCCATCTTTCCAAAATTCGTGCTGCTGCTGACGCAGGATGCCCTGACCGGGCTGGCCGCCACGCTGCTGATCTGCGCGCTGGCCAGCACGCTGGCGATTCGCGCCGCGCTCAACGTTGATCCGGCCACCGCCATCGGATGACTCGAATGAACCCATGACACCAGCCCCAAGCCCCGGCGGCATCCTGATTGAAGGCTTGCGCAAGGTCTACGGCCACGGCGACACCGCCGTCGAGGCGCTCAAAAACGTCAACATGACAGTCGGCCCCGGCGAAGTGGTGGGGCTGGTCGGCCCGTCGGGCTCGGGCAAAAGCACGCTGCTCAAGTGCCTGGGCGCCATCATCGAGCCCACGGCGGGCCGCATGACGCTGGGAAACGAGCTGATCTACGACAACGGCTGGACCACTTCCGACCTGCGCGCGCTGCGGCGCGACCGCATCGGCTTCGTGTTCCAGGCGCCGTACCTGATTCCGTTTCTGGACGTGACCGACAACGTCGCCCTGCTGCCCATGCTGGCCGGCGTGCCCAACGCCGAGGCCAGGCGCCGCGCGCTGGAACTCTTGAGCGCGCTGGACGTGGCCCACCGCGCCAGGGCTGAGCCGTCTCAGCTGTCGGGCGGCGAGCAGCAGCGCGTGTCGATTGCGCGCGCGTTGGCGAATCGCCCGCCGGTGATTCTGGCCGATGAACCCACCGCGCCGCTGGACAGTGAGCGTGCGCTGGCCGTGATGCGCATCCTGAACCAGATGGCCCGGCAGGCGCAAACCGCCATCATCGTGGTGACGCACGACGAAAAGATCATTCCCACCTTCAAGCGGATTTATCACATCCGCGACGGCCAGACGTTCGAGGAAGCCGGCGAGGGGCGCAGCCTCTGAAAACGACTCTCACCAGTCGGGGGGATTCAACAATACCGAAGGGGCGCCGCTGGGAAAGGCGCACCGCAGACTCGCCGGGTTTTTACGTTTTTCTGCATAAAAACAGTCGTTTGCGCAATAGCTGTGGGCGTAAGTAGCTATCTAATTCATAGCATTAAGAAGGTTCTATCCGTACGGCAGAGCCCCGCTGAGTGCGCTTTTGCGCAAGCGGCTTATTCAAACGACGGCGGCTGCGGCCTGACCACCGGCTTGCCGGCTGCCAACCAGGCGTCAAAGCCGCCGGCCAGGGACTGCACGTTCAGATAACCCATCTCATGCAGCGCGGCGGCGCTCAGTGCGGCGCGTCCGCTGGTCTTGCAATACAGCACGATCTTGAGGTCGCGCGGCTGCAGCGCGGGGTTGCTGCTGAACTTGAACTCCAGCATGCCGCGCGAAATATGGATTGCGCCGTTCAGGTGACCAGCGGCGTATTCGTCGGCCTCGCGCACATCGAGCAGCAAGTCGGCTTCCCGGATGGCCTGATCGGCGTCGGCAATGGCGATTTCCTGCACCCGGGTTTTGGCGGCGGCAACGAGGTCGTGGGCGGTTTTCATGGCGTTTCCTGAGGGTTGAGCGGGTCTTGTCGCAGCTGCATTCCGGTGCTGTCAAACACCTGCAGTGTGACGGGAATGCCCTGGCTGATGCTTTGGGTGACGGTGCAGTAGGCTTCAAATTGCGTCAGCACACGATCGAGATGCTCCAGCTGGGCGGCGGGCACGCCCAGGCGCAGGGTCGCAGTCATCTGCAGCACGCGCAGGCGGTTGTCGGTATTGCGGCCGACTTCGGCCTGCACGGTGCAGCGCAGCGGCTCGGGCGCCTGCTTGAACTTGCGCAGCGCAAACAGCAGCGAGTCGCTCAGGCAGTTGCCCACGGCGGCGCACAGCAGTTGCACGGGCGAGGGGCCCTGGCCCGTTCCCAGCGGCACCGGCTCGTCGCTGGTGAGAACGGGGATGGCGTCGGCGAAGTGGATGTCAAAGCGGTAGTCGTGCTGTTGTATCAGCTCGACAGTGACGGAGTTCTCGCTCATGGGGGTTTCTTCTTTCCGGGGTCAAGCCCGTTCGATGGGTCGGTTGAGTTTCAGTGCCACGGCGCCGACCGAACCGCCATTGATCACCTGCCGGTAGCCGAGTTGCTGCATCAGCCGGCAGGCGCCGCCCGAGCGGCCACCCGACAGGCAGTACATCATCACGGGCATGCTTTTGTCGGGCGCCACGCGCCCGATCTCTTGCTCAAAGCGGTCCAGGGGCAGATTGATCGCGCCCTGCACATGGCCCGAGGCATATTCGCCTGGCGAGCGCACATCGATGACAAGGGTGTTGCCGGGCAAGGGGGCGCTGGCCGGTTCTGCGGGGCCGCTTATTCTGGAAAACCAGTTCATAGGCTTCTTTCAGGAACAAAAAAATCAGGCTTCAAGTTCATCGCTCCAGCCGCTCGATGCCCAGCGCCTTGAGCAGGTATTTTTCATAGATCGGCTCGGAGGTGCCGCTCTTCATCTTGTAGAGAAAATATTTCTCGAAGCCGACCTTGGCCACATGCACCCACTTGCCCTTTTTGAACCAGTTGACATTGCGTGGCGGGATTTGCGGCAGCGCCACGAAGGCCGCGCCGGTGTCGCCCATGTCGGCCAGGCAGATGGCGTTCCAGCTGGCCTTGGCCGTGGCGCTCTGGCCAGCCAGGTCGGCGGCGATGTTATGAACGATGGCAGTCACCATGGTCTCGATCATGTAACCGGTCTTGGGCGCACCGGTCGGCACGGGAGTGACTTCGACCGGCGGAATCGCCACGCACACGCCGGCCGAGAAGATGTTGCGGTATTTCTTGCTGCGCTGGTATTCGTCGATCAGCACAAAGCCGCGCGGGTTGCACAGTCCTTCGACGGCGGCCACCGGGTCCACGCCCTTGAAGGCCGGCAGCATCATGCTGAATTTGAAGGGCAGTTCGTGCTCTTTTTTGATTTGGCCGCTGTCGTCCATTTCGCTCACGAACATCTTGCCGGCTTCGACCTTGGTGACTTTGGCGTTGGTGATCCACTTGATGTCGTTGTTGCGGAACTCGCTCTCCAGCATCGACTTGCTGTCGCCCACGCCGCCCAGGCCCATGTGGCCGACATAGGGCTCGGGGCTGATGTAGGTGATGGGTACTTTGTTGCGCAGCTTGCGGCGCTGCAAGTCCTTGTTGAAGATGAACGAGAACTCGTAGGCCGGACCAAAGCACGAAGCGCCCGGCATGGCGCCGATGATGGCCGGCCCCGGTGCCTTCAGGAACTCCTGATAGTCGGCCCAGGTCTTTTCGGCATGGTCGATGGTGCAGATCGAATGCGTGTGGCCCGCCGGGCCGGAGCCGGGCACCTCGTCAAACGATAGCTTGGGGCCGGTGGTGATGATCAGGTAGTCATAGTCCAGGCGGCTGCCGTCGTTCAGCTCCAGCGCGTTGTGCTCGGCGTCAATGCGCTTGACCGGCTGGGCAACAAAGCCGATGCCTTTTTTCTCCAGGTGCGGCCGGATCGGGAAGGTGATGGCCTCGCGCTGGCGCCAGCCCACCGCCACCCACGGGTTGGACGGCACGAACTGGAAATAGTCCACCGCGTTGACGACGGTGATCTGGTGCTGCGCGCCGAGTTGCTCTCGCAACTCGTAAGCCGCCGGCATGCCGCCGGTGCCGGCGCCGATGATGATGATGTGGGCCATGGCTTGTCTCCTCTGGGGGTTTGAAAAGGGAACGGGTTCAGTGCTGGAGCAGCGCGTTCACGGTCTGTAGCCGTGTTTCGTCGAGCTGTCCGGCCAGCGCCTGCAGGCGCAAGCGGTTGTGCAGCACCTCGATGCGGGCCTGCAGCAGCGCCAGGTCTGCGGCGCTGGCATCGTTTTCGGCATTGAGCAAATCCAGCGTGGTGCGGTCGCCCACCTGCCGGCCGAGCCGGGTGGCGTCGAGCCGGGCCTGGCTGGCCGTTACGGCTTCGGCCAGGGCGCTCAGCCGGGCCTGTCCGGTTTGCAGCCCTAGCCAGGCGGCGCGGGTTTGCTGGCTGGTTTGCTGGCCGGCCTGTTCGACTTCGGCTCTAGCCTTGTCTTCGTGCCGCAGGGCTTCGTCCAGCTTGGCGCTGCGCATGCCGCCGGTGTACAGCGGCACGTTGAGCTGCAGGCCAATCATCTGCTGGCGCGAGGTGTTGCTGGCCGCGCCGAAGTCGCCGCTGCCGCTCAGGCGCTCTCGGCCGGCCTGCGCCACCAGGTCCAGCGTGGGCGCCGCCAGGGCGCTGTGCTTGCGGGTTTCCTGGCGGGCGGCGTCGGCGTTGGCCCGCTGCAGGCGCAGCAGCGGGTTGTTTTCCTGCGCCAGGGCCAGCCACTGCGCCAGCGGCGGCAGGTCGGCTGGCGCGACTTCGCCGGCGGGCGCCATCACCTGCAGCGCATCGGGCGGCAGGCCGGTGGCATCAAGCAGAATGGTCTGGGCCAGTACCAGCTCGCTTTGGGCGGCCAGCACCTGCGCCTGCAGGCCGAGCGCCCGGGCCGAGGCCTCGTGGGTGTCGGTGACGGGCGCATCGCCCAGTTCAAACCGGTCCTTGGCTTCGGTAAAGGCCCGGTCCACGGCCGCCTGCTGCTGTCGCAGCAAGGCCAGCTTGCGCTCGGCCAGCACCACGTCGAAATAGCGCTGGCTGGTCGCAAGCATCAAGTCCTGCTGCGCCGCCTGCCATTGCAGGCTGGCCGAGTCGGCGCCGATTTCCAGCTGCTGGCGCTGGGCGCTGCGCTCGGGGTTGTAGAGCGGCTGGCGCGCCGTCATGGCCCAGCGGGTGGAATTGCCGTTGTTGACCGACGTGTCAAACGACACGCCGCTGGACTGGCCAAAGCCGGGCGCGGCAAACTGCGCGCCGCTGGTGGCGCTGTTGGCGCTCACGCGGCCGGCGCCGGCGCTGAGCATCACGTTGGGCCGCCACAGCGAAGCCGCCTGCGCGCGGCGGGTTTCTCCGGCGGCGCGGGCGGCATCGGCCACGGCGGCTTGCGGGTCATGCTGGCGCGCCGCCTGCCAGGCCTGCATCAGGTCGGTGGCCTGGGCTGAAAAAGCGCACAGCGCCAGGGCGGCCGCGGCCAGCAGGTGGGTTTGCTTCATGGCGTACCTTTGTTCAGCAGCCGGGCTGCACGCCCAGCTTGCGCAGGATGGACTCCATCAGGCACCAGTGGGTGAGGGCGCTTTGCAGCAGGTTGACACCCACGAAAGCGGTGAAGGCCAGCCACCACTGGCTGACAAACACCGGGCTGCTAGGTGAGCCCAGCGCCAGCGACAGCAGGATAAAGGTGCCGGCCAGCAGCCGGACGAGTTGCCATGATTTCATTGTTTACTCCTTGAAGGTGATGGCTACAGGGGACGAAAACTGCTTGCGATAGGCCGCGTAGTACAGCGTCGGGATCACCACCAGCGTGAGCACGGTGGAGACAAAAATGCCGAAGATCAGCGAAATCGCCAGCCCGTTGAAAATCGGGTCGTCCAGGATGAAGAAGGCGCCCAGCATGGCGGCCAGTCCGGTCAGCATGATGGGCTGGGCGCGGGTGATGGCCGAATGCACGATGGCCTCTTTGAAAGGCATGCCTTCGCGCGTTTGCAGGTTGATGAAATCGACCAGCAAGATCGAATTGCGCACGATGATGCCGGCCAGCGCGATCATGCCGATCATGCTGGTGGCGGTGTACTGCGCATGCAGCAGCGCATGGCCGGGCATGACGCCGATGATGGTCAGCGGAATCGGCGCCATGATGATGAGCGGCGTCAGGTAGGAGCCGAACTGCGCCACCACCAGCAGGTAGATCAATATCAGGCCGACACCATAGGCCGCGCCCATGTCGCGGAAGGTTTCGTAAGTGATTTGCGACTCGCCGTCCCACTTGAGCGCATAACCGCGCCAGGCGTCCGTTGGCTGGCTGATGAAATACTCGGCCAGCTTGCCGCCGTCGGGCGCGGTGATGGCGTTGATCTGGCTGCGCATCTGGAACACGCCGTACAGCGGGCTGTCGAGCTTGCCGGCCATGTCGGCCGTCACGAAGTTCACCGGCAGCAAGTCCTTGTGGATCACCGGCTGCTCGCGCAGCGTGTCGCTGAGCGTGACCAGTTCGCGAATCGGCACCAGCTTGCCGGAGGCGCTGCGCACGGCGAGTTGCAGCAGGGCATCGAGGTCACCATGGCTTTCGGCCGGCAACTGCAGCAGCGCCGGGGCCGGGTATTTGCTGCCGTCGTGCAGATAAGTCACGGCCTCGCCCGCCAGACCGGCGCGCAGCGTGCTGACGATGGCCTGCTGCGGCACGCCCAGCATGGCGGCCTTGCGGCGGTCCACCAGCAGCACGACGCGCGGTGCGCTGGCAATGCTGCTGTCGTCCACATCGACCACGTTGTCGGTTTTCTCGAAAATGGCGCGCACCGCCTTGGCCACGGCGCGGCGGCCGTCGGCATCTAGGCCGTAGATTTCGGCGACTATTGGAGCGAGCACCGGCGGGCCGGGCGGCACTTCGACCACCTTCACGTTGGCGCCATGGCGCAGGCCGATCTTTTGCAACTCAGGCCGCACGCGCGTGGCAATCGCATGGCTCTGGTCGCTGCGCTGGTGCTTGTCCACCAGATTGACCTGGATGTCGCCGACCTCGCCGCCGGCGCGCAGGTAGTACTGGCGCACCAGGCCGTTGAAGTTGATCGGCGCGGCCGTGCCGGCATACGCCTGGTAGTCGGTCACTTCCGGCACGCCGGCCAGGTAGGCGCCAAGTTCATGCAGCACGGCGGCGGTTTTCTCGACCGGCGTGCCGGCCGGCATATCGACGATGACCTGGAACTCGGACTTATTGTCGAAGGGCAGCATTTTGAGCAGCACCAGCCCGGTGGCCGGCAGCACCAGGGAAAGCACAATCAGCCCGGCAATGCCCAGCCCCAGCAGGCCCCGGTTGCGCCCGCCGCGCTTGTCGTCCAGCAGCGGCTTGAAGACGCGTTCGAACAGGGGCGCGAGCTTGCCCGCCATGCCGGTGGCTTTGCCCGCAGTGGCGTGGTCGCCGTGGCTTTCCTTCATCCACAGCCGGGCCAGCCAAGGCGTCACCACAAAGGCAATCGCCAGCGACAGCAGCATGCCCATGCTGGCATTGATGGGAATCGGGCTCATGTACGGCCCCATCAGGCCGCTGACGAAAGCCATCGGCAGCAGCGCGGCAATCACCGTGAACGTGGCCAGGATGGTCGGGCCGCCGACTTCATCGACCGCGCCGGGAATGATGTCCACCAGTTTTTTACCGGGAAACAGTGCCTGGTGCCGGTGGATGTTCTCCACGACGACGATGGCGTCATCGACCAGAATGCCAATCGAAAAAATCAGCGCGAACAGCGACACCCGGTTGAGCGTGAAGCCCCATGCCCACGAGGCGAACAGCGTCACGGTCAGCGTCAGAATCACCGCCGTGCCGACGATCGCCGCTTCGCGCCGGCCCAGCGCGAGGAACACCAGCGCCACCACCGAGGCCGTGGCAAACAGCAGCTTCTGGATCAGCTTTTGCGCCTTGTCGTTGGCGCTGGCGCCGTAGTTGCGGGTTTCGGCCACCTGCACGGCCTCGGGAATGAGGGTGTTGCGCAGTTGCGCCACCCGCGCCATGACGGCGTTGGCCACGTCGATGGCGTTCTCGCCCGGCTTCTTGGTCACCGCCACGGTCACGGCGGCATATTCGCCGCCGCCGTTCTTTGCGGACAGGCCATGCCAGACATAGCGGCTGGCGGGCAGCGGGCCGTCACGCACGGTCGCCACATCTTTAAGGAATACTGGCCGGCCTTCGCGCACGCTGACCATCAGGTCGGCGACCTCGCTGGCCTGCGCCAGGAAGGGGCCGGCTTCGATGGCCACGCTCTGGTTGCCGGCCAGCAGTTCGCCCACCGGCATGCCCAGATTGGCCGACTGCAGCGCCTGGCGCATCTCCTGCACCGTCACGCCCGAGCCCGCCATGCGCCCCGGGTCCAGTTCGACCAGCACGGCGCGGCCGGGGCCGCCCAGCGTCTGCACTTCGCGCGTGCCGGGAACGCGCTTGATGTCGGCCTCGATGCTGTGCGCCACCCGCTCCAGGTCGTAGGCGCTGGTCGTTGCATCCTTGCTGTAGAGCGTCAGCGTGACGATGGGCACGTCGTCAATGCCCTTGGGCTTGATGATGGGCTCCATCACGCCCAGCCCTTTAGGCAGCCAGTCGGCGTTGTCCTTGATGGTGTCGTGCAGCCGCACCAGCGCCTCGGTGCGCGGCACGCCCACCTTGAACTGCACCGTCAGCACTGCCATGCCGGGGCGCGACACGGACATCACATGCTCCACGCCGGCAATCTGCGACAGCACCTGTTCTCCCGGCGTGGCGACCATCTGCTCGACATCGCGCACCGAGGCGCCCGGAAACGGCACCAGCACATTGGCCATGGTGACGTTGATCTGCGGTTCTTCCTCGCGCGGCGTGACCAGCACCGCAAAAATGCCCAGCAGCAAGGCGACGAGCGCCAGCAGCGGGGTGATTTGCGCGCTCTGGAAGAGGGCGGCGATGCGGCCTGAAACGCCCATGCTTGGTTTCGTGCTCATGTCAGCGCACCCGTGCGGCAGTTTGCGGGTCCAGCGCCACCTTGTCGCCGGGGCTGACGCCGCTCAGCACTTCCACCTGATCGCCCTTCGTGCCGCCGAGCCGGACCTGGCGCAACAAGGCAAGCCCCTCGGGATTCACCACATACAGCCCGGTCATTTCGGAGCGCCGGACCACGGCACTGGCGGGTACATACAAACGTTCGCTCTTGGCCATAGCGCCCTTTGCCGTTCCGAGCGGCAGCCAGATGCGGGCAAAGGCGCCGGGCGCCACGCCCTTGATGCCAGCGGGCAGGCCCAACCGGACCTGCGCGGTATGCGTGGCGGCATCCACCACCGGCAACACCTGCACCTGCGTGGGGCGCAGCAGGCCGGTGGCCAGGCCGGGCAGCTCGAACCGGACGGCGCTGGTGTCGCCCAGGCCGGCGATGGCGCTTTGCGGCACGGCGGCCGTCACCCGCAACTCCGCCGGGTCATGCATCGTGACCAGTGCGCGGCCGGGCATGGCCATGTCGCCCAAGGTCACGGGAACGTCGCTGACCACCCCGGCATAGGGCGCGTTGACCACAAAAAATCCCGACTGGGTCCGGGCCGCGCCGGCCTGCGCCTGCAGCGCCCTGACCTGGGCCTGCGTCGCCTGCCACTGGGCTTGCGCCCGGTCGAGTGCCGACTGGCTGATGTACTGCTTCTGGAACAGCTGCTTTTGCCGTTCATAGTCCTTGGTCGCCACATTCAGGCTGGCCTGCGCGGCCTGCACTTGGGCATCGCTGGCGGCCGCATTCTGGCTGGCGGAGCGGGCGTCGATGCGCAGCAGTTCCTGGCCGGCCTTCACGCTGTCGCCCGCCTTCACACGCAAGGAAACGATGGCGCCGGGCACCTGGGCTGACAACGTGGTTTGCCGCACCGCCTCCACCACGGCATCCAGGCTGATGCTGTCGGCCGCGCCAGTGCCAGAGGCCTGAACCACCACGGTGGCGAGCGGGCTGTTTTCAGCCGCCCGGACGGGCGCGCAGACCAACAGGCTGGTCAGGGCTGCAATAGCGACAAGACGTTTTTGGGACATCCGGATTTCCTCATGTGCTTTCCTGACTACAGTGCGTCAGCGAATCATTGTTGATTATTTAGCTACTTAGTTAATTAGTCAAATTGTATAATAATAAGCTTGTACTTTTGTTGTGCAAAGGTTTTGACAGGCTTGAAGACACAGCTTGACGAGGACATCCCATCATGGAAAATTTGCCGCCCGAGGCGCTGACTGAAATCGCCGCCTACTTCCAGGCCCTGTCGGAGCCGACACGGCTTCAAATCCTCAACCTGCTCAGGCAGGAGGAGCGCAACGTGGGCGAACTGGCGCAGCTGTGTGGTTTTACGGCCGCCAACATATCGCGCCACCTGACGATGCTGACCAAACACGGACTGGTGGCCCGCGAAAGCCGGGGAACCAGCGCGTATTACCGTATTGCCGATGAGTCGGTGTATGAACTGTGCGATCTGGTCTGCGGAAAAATTGCAAGGCAACTGCAGCAAGCCGCCCAGAAGCACCAAGTCTTTTCCCCCTCCGAATGAGGCGCCGATGGCGGGACGCCTGCGCATGAATTTAACGATCCCATCGCCCTTGCGTTTGATTTGAGTCAACTTCCGGTTTATTCAGGCGAGCGCTTTTTTATTCACCCTGCCAAAGGAGTTCAACATGACCAAACCCTTGATTTTCATGGCCCTGCTTGCTGCAGCTGGGGGGCTGCATGCACAGACTTCTGCCCCGGCAGCGCCTGCCATGGGCGCTGCCGAAGCCTATGATGCCTCGCGCCTGCCTGACGACCCCTATGGCCGCTTGGTCCGGTACGGCAAGGAGCTGACGGACCGCACCTTTGCCTACATCGGTCCCGAGGTCAAAAATGAAAAGATGCGGTTTTCCGGCAACAACCTGGCTTGTGCCTCCTGCCATCAAGCCTCGGCCACCAAGAAATTCGCCATTCCCTGGGTTGGCGCGCACGCCACTTTTCCGCAATACCGTGCCCGTGAAGACGAAGTCAGCACGCTGCAGGAGCGTGTCAACGGCTGCATGGAGCGCAGCATGGCGGGCAAGGTATTGCCGCTGGACAGCCGGGAAATGAAGGCGTTCATCACCTACATGCATTTCCTGTCCAAAGATGTGCCGGTGGGCGCCAAGGTCGAAGGCCAGGGATTGCCACCCTTCAAGGCGCCGGACCGCCGTGCCGACACCGTGGCGGGCAACACGGTTTACCAGGAGAAATGCGCCAGCTGCCATGGCGCCGAAGGTGCGGGCGTGCGGGCCGGCGCACCGGGCAGCGCCACGGGCTACACCTTCCCGCCGCTGTGGGGCAAGGATTCATTCAACAACGGCGCCGGCATGAGCCGCCTGCTGTTTGCCTCTTCCTTCATCAAAACCAACATGCCGCTGGGCACGCAGCACGGCCAGCCCCAGTTGAGCGATGAGCAGGCCTACGACGTCGCGGCCTTCGTTCTGAGCAAGCCACGGCCGGTCAAGGCCCATACCGAGCGTGACTTTCCGGCCCGCTGGAACAAGCCGGTCGATGCCCCGTTCCCGCCCTATGTCGATGGCGCTCAGGCAGACCAGCATAAATTTGGCCCGTTCGGCCCGCTGCAGGAAAACATGAAGTCCCTCAAGGCCAGCTTGACAAAAGCCACCGTCAAGTAATCAGCCTGCGCAAGGTGAGACGGGCGCGACAAGTTCCGTGCGCCGGGCGCTCAGAGCAGGTTGACAGGAATCTTCAGGTAACGCACGCCGTTGTCCTCGGGCGGCGGCAATTGGCCTGCGCGCACATTGACCTGCACGGCCGGCAGGATCAGCATGGGCATGGCCATCGTCTTGTCGCGCGCCGTGCGCAGGCTGACGAACTGGGCTTCGGTCACACCGTCATGCACATGAATGTTGCCAGCGCGCTGCTCGGCCACGGTGCTGACCCATGCCGGGGCACGGCCGTCCGGCGGGTAGTCGTGGCACAGGTGCAGGCGCGTATCGGGCGGCAGCGCCAGCACTTTTTTGATCGAGCGGTAGAGCATTGCCGCATCGCCGCCGGGAAAGTCGCAGCGCGCCGAGCCGTAGTCGGGCATGAACAAGGTGTCGCCGACAAACGCATCCTTGCCCATGAGGTAGGTCAGGCAGGCCGGCGTATGCCCCGGGGTGTGCATCACGCGGACCTCGACCTGGCCGATCTGGAATCGTTCACCGTCGTCAAACAGGTGGTCAAACTCTGCGCCCTCGGTGTTCATGTCGCTGGCATTGAAAATCTTCTTGAAGACGCCCTGGACCTCGCAGATGTGCCACCCAATGGCGATCTTGCCGCCCAGCTTTTCCCGCAGGTAGGGCGCGGCCGACAAATGATCAGCGTGCGCGTGGGTTTCCAGCAGCCAGTCGATCTTCAGTCCGGCCTGCCGGACATGCGCCACCACCTTGTCGGCGCTGGCGTGCGAGGTGCGGCCCGACTTCGGGTCATAGTCCAGCACGCTGTCGATGATGGCCGCGCGCGCCGTCGCCGGATCGGACACGATGTGGGTGACGGTGAAGGTGTCAGGGTCAAAAAACGACTGAATGGTGGGTTCTTGCATATGTTTCAAGCCTGAAAAGGGGTTCAGTGTTTGTCGGTGCAGTGCATCTTGGCGTTCAAGGCGCCTGACCTATTTTGCTACTGAATATAGAGCTGCTTAAGCACGCCAGTAGTGCGGAAAAGGCGTATTTGATGCTGAAAAGGTGTTTGCCGATTCAAACGAATGCACTTTATTCGAATGTGGGCGCAGTCGGTTTGACGACGCTCTTTCCTGCGCCGGCCCAGGCATCGAAGCCGCCGGCAATGGACTTGACCTGCAGGTAAGCCATGTCATGCAAGGCACAGGCCGCCAGCGCAGCCCGTCCGCCGGTCTTGCAATACAGCACGATCTTCAAATCGCGCGAGCTGAGTTCGGGCGTGCTGCTGAGCTTGAACTCCAGCACACCGCGCGAGGCATGGATGGCGCCGACAAGGTGGCCCGCCGCATACTCGTCAGCTTCGCGGACGTCGAGCAGCACGTCGGCTTCCCGGATGGCTTGCTCGGCATCGTCCAGCGCTACTTCGTCGATACGCAGCTTGGCGGCCGTCACGAGATCATGCGCATTTTTCATGGGTAATTCCTGACGATGTGGGTGGATGGCGTGGAGGGAACGCTGCAAAAAGTCTATCAGCTGAGGAAAGTTCGCTTCCATCGCCCGGCTGGGGTCATGCCCGCCCGCCACCGACAGACACTGCACCATGCCAGAAAGGCCCGCTGCCTGCAGGCGCCTGGCATCGTCGAACGGCACCACCTCGTCGTGCGTGCCATGCACCAGCAACACGGGGCAGCGTATGCGGCGCATGCTGGTCAGCGGGGCAATCTCGTCAAAGCAAACGCCGATGACGCGCTGCACATGGCGCAGCACATACCAGCCCAGCAACGGATAGGGGATATGCGCCTCGGCCAGAAACCTGCGCATCACCTCGCGGGGATGCGCAAAAGCACTCAGGCTCACCACGGCACGCACGTCCGCACGGCGCGCGGCGCACAAGAGCGCAGCGCCAGCCCCTACCGAATGGCCCATGATGGCCAGGCGGGCGCCGTCAACGCCGGGCTGCTGCCCGAGCCAGTCCAGGCCGGTTTCAATATCCTCGGCAAAGCGCGGCAGCGAGGTGAAGTCTTCATCGTCGCTGGCGCCGTGGCAGCGCGCATCCACCAGCAGCACGGCAAAGCCGGCGGCATGCAGGGGGGCCGCAGCGGGCAGCATCAGGCTGGCGTTGGCGCCCCAGCCGTGCATCACCACGACGGCCGGCGCGGGGCCAGCGCCCAGGGCAGGCACGAACCATGCAAACAAGGTTTTGCCGCCTGCGGCCGGCAGGCGCAGCGCCTGCGCGTCAAGGCCGAGCGCTGAAGGCGAGCCGTGGTGGGCCAGGCGCGGCGCGCGCAGCCGGCGCAGGATCTGCGCATGCACACCACGGCGCAGGCGTTTCATCACGGCGTGCCAGCCTTTTGCGAGGGCACAAGGCCTGGCGCGCTTCGCAGTGGGCCGGCATCTTGGGCATGTTCGACCCTGTCATGAAAGCGGTGAACCAGGCGCTGGATGCCTGTCTCGCCGCCAAGTGCGTCATAAGGTGTTGCGGTCGCTTCGGCAGTCATTGGCAGTTCCTTGTGTATGTGTCTTCAAATACGGCGTCCTCGTTTTGTCCAGCAGACATGCTTTCATGTATCAAATATGCCACTTGCGCTTGCCTGGACGGCGCAAGTAGCTATTAATTCAGTAGCAAAAACTGCAGGATTACTTGAACACGCCAGCCTGGCTTCGCTTTAGCGGGGAAGCATGAACACTGATTTTTCCGACAAATGGCCCGCAGCGTCCAGCGCGTCGATTTCAAACGCGATCGGGTGCGTTCCCGGCGCCGCCGCTTCATACGGCGCCTGCACCCGGACGGCCAGCTTGCGTGCCTGGGTGGACTCCACCGCCACCACGTCTTCCGACGTGATGGCCAGGCCGGGCAGTCCCGTGACGCGGATCTTGTAGCGTTGGCTGGTTTCCGTGGCGTTCATCACCTGCAGCTGGTAGACGTCACGATGTTGCCGCCCGAGACAATGCGCGCCATGACGCCACGGTCACGCAGCACATTGACCTTGAACGGCGTGCGCAGCGTCAGGCTGACCAGCATGGCCATGACAATGCCCAGCAAGATGGCCGTGTAGATCAGGATGCGAGGCCGCAGCACATGGCGCCAGGTCTGCGCCTGGGTCCACTTGTTCTTCATCGCGTTTTCGGTGGTGTATTTCACCAGCCCGCGCGCGTAGCCCATCTTGTCCATCACCGTGTTGCACACATCGGCGCAGGCGCCGCAGCCAATGCACTCGTACTGCAGGCCTTTGCGAATGTCGATGCCGGTGGGGCAGACCTGCACGCACAGGTTGCAGTCGATGCACGCACCCAGACTCAGTGCTCCCGGGTCAGCCTTGCGCGAGCGCGCGCCGCGCGGGTCGCCGCGCTCGGCGTCGTAGGTGATGATCAAGGTGTCCCTGTCGAACATGGCGCTCTGGAAGCGCGCATACGGGCACATGTGCTTGCAGACCTGCTCGCGCATGAAGCCGGCATTGCCGTAGGTGGCAAAGCCGTAGAAAAAGACCCAGAAGTTTTCCCACGACGTCATGTTCAACTGCACAAATTCCAGGCCCAGCAGCTTGATGGGCGTGAAGTAGCCGACAAACGTGAATCCGGTCCACAGGGCGACGGCCAGCCACAGCAGGTGCTTGCCGCCTTTTCGCCACAGCCTGCCCGGCGACCAGGGCTGGCCATCGCGGCGCATCTGGACCGTGCGGTCGCCTTCCATCTTTCGCTCTATCCAGAGAAAAATCTCGGTGTAGACCGTCTGCGGGCAGGCGTAGCCGCACCACAGGCGCCCGGCCACCGCCGTGAACAGGAACAGCGACAGGGCCGAGATGACCAGAAGGCCCGTCAGGTAGATGAAGTCCTGCGGATACAGCACCAGCCAGAAGATGTAAAAACGTCGCGACGCCAGGTCAAACAGCACCGCCTGGCGCTGTCCCCATTCAATCCACGGCAGGCCGTAGAACACCAGCTGGGTCAAAAACACCACGGCCCAGCGCCAATGGGCAAAGTAGCCCGACACGCTGCGGGGATAGATTTTCTCGTGCGCCGCGTACAGCGAGATCGGTTCGCCGTCCGCAGGCTGCGCAACGATGGGGATGACTTTGCGGGGTGTTGGCATGGTGTTTTTCCAGGTGAAAGCTTGGCTTGAATGGTTTTCATGCAGGCGCATTGAGCGCGGCAGGGTGCGGTGCAGGCGCCAGCGCTGCGACGCGCGCCAGGAACTCGTCGCGCGACACGCCGGCAAACAACGGATGCCAGCGGCGCTGCTCCAGCACGGTGCTGACGGCGCGGGCGCGGCGCGCATGGCCGGCGAACAGCAGCGTTTCGTCAGGCAGGGTGAACACGCGCTGCGTCACGCTGTCCCACAGGGCTTCGGGCTGGGCGGGCAGGGGCTGGTGCGCACAAGCATCGGCCGCCAGCAGGCCGCCGAAAAACAGCCGGTCGCGCCAGGCAAAGCTCAGGCATCCGGCGGTATGGCCCGGTGTGGCCAGCACGCGGACCCCTTCACGGCCAAAGGGCAGCACGTCGCCGTCTCTGGCCATGCGGATGTTTTCACCGGCAGCGCCCTGCACCAGCGGCGCGCCCAGGCGGGCCAGTTGCGCCGGCTCCCGGACTTGCAGGTGATCGTGCTGATGCGTGCGCAGCACCCAGCGCAGGCGCAAGTCGCGCTCCGCCAGCAAGGCGGCCAGCACCGGCAGATCGCGGCCGCGCGGGTCCACCAGCACGGCCTCGCGGGTGTCCTGGTCGGCCAGCAGATAGGTCAGCTCGCCGCTGGCCTCGTCATGCAGGATGCGAAAGTACATGTCCATCTTCACATCCCTCCTCAGGCCGCGCCGAGGTCGTCCTCGCCGATCAGCAATCTGCTCTCGGCCAGGTACTTGTGCGGCGGCACTTCAAGATTGGTGGGTGCGGGCTTGTTCAGAAACACCCGGCCCGCCAGATCAAAGGTCGAGCCGTGGCAGGGGCAGAGAAAGCCGCCTTTCCAGTCTTCGCCCACGCTGGGGTTGGCGCTGCCTGCGGGAACCTGGCTGGGCGTGCAGCCCAGGTGGGTGCAGATGCCCACGCCGAAAAACACGTCGAGCCGGATCGAGCGCTGCGCATTTCGCGCGTAGCCTGGTTGCTGATCTCGTAAAGAAGCCGGGTCGGCCAGGCGGGCGTCGAGCGTCGGCAGCAGCGCCAGCATCTCGGGCGTGCGGCGCATGATCCAGACCGGTTTGCCGCGCCACTCCACCGTCTTGATGCCGCCGGGCGCAAGGTCCGAAATGTCAACTTCCACACTCGCCCCGGAAGCCCGGGCGCGCTCGCTGGGCGCAAAGCTCGACACGAAAGGCACGGCGACAGCGGCCAGGCCGGCGCTGGCAGTGGCTGCGGTGAGCACGATCATGCGGCGGCGCTCGGCGTCATGTTCATGCGCAGCGCCGGCAATCGCCGGGAAAGCGGAAAGGGCAGCAGTTGGCGTCATCGTGTTTTCCTTGCGTGAAGTGGCCGCGCAGAACGTTTCATGAGCGGCACGGATAGGAGCGCTCTGCAAAAACTGCAAGGCCATGCTTTTAGCGAGGGAATTTTTCAGGGTTTGCATGACCATCAATGCGCTTGTGCGTGCTGTAACTCAAGAACCGTGCCGAGCTGCAATCCGAAAAAATATCGTTTAATTTCAATGAGTTACGGTTTTAAATCAGGCCAGCGTGAGATGCCGGAAGGAAATAACCGCCATATTTGGCAGTGGCTGCCAATTCCGGCATAGACTGCATGTCAGCCAAACCAAGGAGCCAGCGTGAAGCCATTGCCCGAATTGATGTCCTACCTGGAGGGCTTGAGCGAGCCGCACATCCTGTTCGACACCCAATACCGCATCCTGGCGGCCAACGCGGCCTACCGGCAGCAGTTCAGCCCGGTTCACTCTGTGGTGGGCCGCACCTGCTACGAGGTGTCGCACCACTTCAACGTGCCGTGCGACCAAGCCGGCGAATCGTGCCCGCTGGCCCGGTCACGCGTGTCCGGCCAGCGCGAGCGTGTGCTTCACCTGCACCACACGCCCAAGGGTGAGGAGTACGTCAACATTGAGCTTGCCCCGCTGCTGGACGCACACGGCGAGCAGGCTTATTTCGTCGAGAAGATGGAAAGGCTGCGGGTGGCGCAGGGTCAGCCGGCAGCGCAGGGACTGATCGGGCGGGCGCCTGCCTTTCAGCACATGCTGGCGCTGGTGGCACGCGTTGCACCGTCGCAGGCCACGGTGCTGCTGCTGGGGGAGTCCGGTACCGGCAAGGAGCTGGTCGCGCAGGCGATCCACGAGGCCAGCCCGCGCGCCCACCGTGCGCTGGTGGCGGTGGACTGCTCCAGCCTGCCCGAAAACCTGTTCGAGTCCGAGCTGTTTGGCCACGAGCGCGGCGCCTTCACCGGCGCCAGCACCGCCCGGGGCGGGCTGATCGAGGCGGCCAGCGGCGGCACGCTGTTCCTCGACGAGGTGGGCGATATTGCGCTGACCATGCAGGTCAAGCTGCTGCGCCTGCTGGAAACCGGCACCTACCGCCGCGTGGGCAGCACCGAGCTGCGCCATGCCGACATCCGCGTGGTGTCGGCCACCCACCGCGACCTGGACCGCATGGTGTCCCAGGAGCTGTTTCGTGAAGACCTGTATTACCGCCTGAGCACGTTTCCGATTCACCTGCCCGCCTTGCGCGAACGGCGGGACGACATCATCCTGCTGGCAGCCGCCTTGCTGGAGCGCGTGGCCCCGCAGCGCAAGCTGCGCATCAGCGAACCCGCACTGCGCTTGCTGCAGGCGCAGGATTACCCGGGCAATGTCAGGGAACTGCGCAACCTGCTGGAACGCACGGCGCTGCTGTGCGATGGCGACACGCTGGAAACCAGCCATATCGAGCAGGCCCTTATGTCGGGAAGGCGCCCGCCGGCCGGGCCGCGTGTCCATCCGCAAGCTGGCGATGCCGACACTGCCGCCCGCAGCCTGAAGGGCTTGGCCCTGGCGCCAGGCGCGCTCAAAACCATAGAGCGCGCTGCGCTGCAGCAACTGGTCAGCAACCACCAGGGCAGCCGGGCAGACCTGGCGAACAAGCTGGGCATCAGCGAACGCTCGCTTTACCGCAAGCTAAAGGCGCTGAAATAAGCTTTTATGGCTGATCTGACAAAGGCCGCCAACGACGAGCAAAGCGCTGCATTGAAAGGCACGGCCAGCCCGGGAGAACGTTCCGGGGAAAAACCGGGGCAGGATTAAGACGCCAAGCAGTCATTCCCCGGCTGTGGCGCTTTCCGCTACTGAATTTATCGCGTGGTTCGGGAGGGATAAACCACGACGGATTCTGCCTTTGGCCGCTCGATTTCGTCGCGTGGATCTTCCGGTGGCTGACGAGGCACCATGGATCGGAGCGGATGCGCATTTTTGATTTCCGCCTCGATTCGGGCGATTCTCTCGGAATACATTTTCGCCAGTGCCGCATGGTGTTCTGCCGCCGCCTGATGCTCGACCCAGGCCAGGTTCGCCTCTTCAAGGTATTCCAGAGACCTGCGAATGTGCGCCTCAGTGCGTGGCCCGAATAAATGAAATCGCATGACACCCTCCTGCCGAGATGTGGCTTGATGACTTTAAAACAGAGTCCAGTCTGAAAAAATTCCCGTCCTGCCTGTCAAATCATTGATAGAGGCCTGCTCTGATTTTGTCAATCGGACGGTTCTGATTTTGCCGTCATACGTATGGTGGCTTGGCAATTTACACGGGTATCCGCTGAAATTTCGTCACTCCCGCTGGCCCACGGCGTTCAGCTGCGAACGGCTTTCATGCCGCCGCGCGAAGGCGTTCCGCAAGTTGCCCGACTGCTGCGGGCGGAGCCGCGCCGTCCATGGACAACTCGCCACCCAGTGCTTCCAGCAGATCCGGAATCAGCGCCGACAGCTCGCCCGTGACGATGGCTGCGTCGGTGTCGAAGCCGTCGTCGTCCTTGCCGTTTTCCTGCACCCCGTCGAGCACCACGTCGAGCAGCTTGATCTTCCTGACCTGGGCCATGTCGGTCAGCATGAACGACACCCGCTCGTTCCAGGTCATGGCCAGCTGCGTGGGCACCTTGCCCGAAGCAATGTGCTCGGCCACTTCGTCGATCTCCAGCGTGTGGCGCGAATAGCGGACCGTTGACTTCTGGTCGTCAGGCATCTTGAGTTCGCAGTCGCGGTCCACGGTAAAGCCGACAGGCGCTTCGCGGCTGGCCAGCCAATGCGCCATGGCGGCGCCGGCTGCCATGGTCGTCTGCACGGGCTTGGCCATCAGGCCCGGGCGCGAGCCGGGAATCTCGCTCAGCGCCTCGATCAGCTGGCTGACCACCTTGTCGGCGCCGGTCAGGCTGGCGGAATCGACCACCAGGAACTTGTTGTCCGGGTCGATCCACAGCGTCGTCGAGGAACGCTTGGTGAAGGCGCGCGGCAACAGCGCCTGCATGGCTTCTTCCTTGAATTCTTTCCTGATCTTGGCGCTGGCGCGTTCGCGGCCGGTTTCCTGCTTGTACTTTTCAACGCGTGCTTCGACCTCGGCCTTGACGGCGGAGGCGGGCACAGGGCGGCGCTCGATGCTCAGCCGCAAGATGACCTGCGTGCCCACGGTTTCCACCATCACCGTGCTTTTATTGCCGCGCGGCGGCACCCAGCCGACAGACTCGGGCTGCGTTGCGCCGCAGGGCATGAACTGGGCGGTCTGGAGCACTTCTTCCAGCGCTTCGAGCGGCGGCAGAACAAAATCGGAGGCAATGCGGAAAAAGGAGGCGGATTTGAACATGGGGTTTCGGTGTTGGGGAAATCTGGTGAAAAAGGGAGGAGCGTCAACGGCGAAAGCCAGAGCAAAAAGCCAGGCGACAAGTCGGGTCGAAGCCTGAAATTCTAAGCCCGGCCTGCCATGCCGGACGCGCTTGGCCCGCAGGGGCCGCAGGCCGCAAGCTCAGCAAACATCCAGCACATGAATGCCGAATCGGCCCTTGCGCCGGTCGTCAAAATAACGCTCCAGCGTTTCCTTGACGGTTCGAAAGGCGAGCTCTTCCCACGGGATTTCGGACTCGGTGAACAGCCTGGCCTCAATGGTTTCGTGGCCGGGATTGAAGTCGGTGCTCAGCAACCGGGCACGGTAATACAGATGGACCTGGCCGACGCGGACCACATTCATGATGCTGAAGAGGTCCTGCAGTTCATACTGCGCTCCGGCTTCCTCGTCGGTCTCGCGGGCTGCGCCTTCTGCCGTGGTTTCGCCCATTTCCATGAAGCCGGCCGGCAAGGTCCATTTGCCCCAGCGCGGTTCGATGTTGCGCTTGCACAGCAGCACCTGAGCGCCGTCGTGGCCCCACACCGGCACCGTGCCGACGACGTTCAGCGGGTTTTCATAATGCACGGTGTTGCAGGCCGGGCAGACTGCCCGCTGCTTGGTATCGCCGTCGTCGGGCAAGCGGTAAACCACGGCGGTGCCGCAGACGCGGCAGTGTTTCAGAGGGGGGCGATGCATCAAATAAGTGTAGCGGCTTTGGCGTTTGTGTTCGCTTCGTGGCAGCCTTCAGGGCTTTGATCTATTTCAAAAAGCATAGCTGAAAAGGTAGGCTGGTAAAGCGCAGGAGGCCTGAATGACCCTGAAAATGCAGCTGGGCCGCACGGGTCGTCCGGCCACGGATTTTATCGCTCAGGTAATTTTGAGGTTCAGCGGCTCCAGGCCCGCGACGCCGCCCGTCAGGGTGTCGCCCTGCAACACGGCCGCCACGCCTTCAGGGGTTCCGGTGTAGATCAGGTCGCCGGGCTGCAGTTCCCAGGCGGCCGACAGGTGCTCGATGGTTTCACCGATATTCCAGATCAGTTTGGAGACATTGCTGTGCTGGCGGTCCTGGCCGTTCACCTGGACATGGATTTCGGCGTTGGCGACATCGCCGGCCTGCGCTGCAGGAGTGATCGGGCCTATGGGTGCGGAATGGTCAAAGCCCTTGCCGATGCACCAGGGCCGGCCCTGTTTTTTCATTTCGCCCTGCAAGTCGCGGCGTGTCATGTCCAGGCCAACGGCGTAACCAAAGATGTGCTTGTGCGCGTCAGCCGCCAGAATATTTTTGCCGCCCGTGCCGATGGCCACAACCAGTTCGATTTCATGGTGCAGGTTCCGGGTCAGGCTGGGGTAGGGCATGACGCCGGTGCTGCCAGCTTCGACCGCGACGATGGCGTCGGCTGGCTTGAGAAAGAAAAACGGCGGCTCTCGGCCTGTGAACCCCATCTCCTTGGCATGGTCTTCATAGTTGCGGCCGACGCAATAAATGCGGTGGACCGGAAAGCGGTCCTCGGTGCCCACGACAGGCACTGAAACCGTGGCGGGCGGAGTTACGACAAAACGCATGGCGGGCATTCCTTGACAGGTCTGAACCCGGACCTGACGGCCGGGCGGTTGAAAAATCGTGAAGCGTACAGGCTGGCCAGGGATCAGGCCAGCGGCTCAGTGTGCCACGATGGCCCCGGATAGGCCGGGCCAGCCTGCAGCCATCCATCGTGCCTGGCGCTATTCGATCTTGATGCCGCGCGTCTGGATGATGTTGCCCAGAAGGGCGCTTTCGTCCTTGAGGCGGCTGCGCAGTCCGTCAGGCGATGTGCCGACGGCCTGCCAGCCCTGCGCAAACAGTTTCTGGCGCGTGTCTGCATCGCGGACGATGCGCGGCACCTCCTGGGCCAGCCGCGACTGGGCCGCGCTGGACAGGCGGGCCGGACCGATCAGCGCGGTCCACACCTCCAGGTTGACATTTTTCAGGCCAGCCTCTGCCAGTGGCGGCACATCGGGTGCGAGCAGGCTGCGCCCGCCTGTCAACCCGATGGCCCTGAGCTTGCCCGAGCGGATGTGCGGCAGGGCGATGCCGGGCGGTATCAGCGCCATCTGGATCTGGCCGCCCAGCATCGCCGTGACCACCTGCGGGTTGCCTGAATACGGGACATGCACCGGCGTCATGCCCGACGAGCGCAGCTTGACCAGCTCCATGCCCAGGTGTCCGACCGATCCATTGCCGACGGAGCCGTAGTTCCACTGCCTGCCTGCCTGCCGCGCTAGCGTGAAGAATTCGGCCCCGCCCGGAAGGCTGCTGGGTGCGACCAGCATCAGCGGCGCGGTGGTGAGCAGCGAGATGGGCGCAAAGTCCCTGGCCGGGTCGTAGGGCAGTTTGGCGTAAAGCTGCTTGGCCGAGGTGAGGTTGCCGTTGATGACGACGCCCAGCGTGTGGTCGTCAGTGGCCTTGGCGACCAGGTCGGCTGCGATGTTGCCCGAAGCGCCCACCCGGTTTTCGACGATGACCGGCTGGCCCAAGGCCCTGGACAGGGGCTCGGCCAGCGTTCGGGCCGACATGTCGGGCGTCGATCCTCCTGGAAAGCCCACCAGGATGCGGACCGGCCGTGTCGGCCAGGCCTGTGGGGCTTCCGCTTTTTTATCAATGTTTTGGGCTTTCCCGTTTATAGGCAGGGCGCAGGCAGCTATTGAAATAATAGCAAATGCGGCATGGTTTGAAATGGCGCGGCAACGCAGCTTCAGCCGGCTGGGCATCAAAGTGGGGAGTTTCATTTTTGGTCGGGCGGGTTTGAAGGACGGCAGTGTCAGACCGATCCGGCCGCCATGCTGAAGTGTTCCACCGTGGGCGGACCGGCAAAAAACGGTCCGACAATCGCCCGCCAGTCGGCAAACGCAGCCGACTCGCGGAAATCGACGGTGTGGTTTTCCAGCGATTCCCAGCGGATTTGCAGCAGGTAGCGCTCGGGGCTTTCGATGCCCTTGAAGACCTGGTAGCCCACAAATCCCCTGGCATGGGCAATCACGGTGCGAACGCCACGCTCGATGGCTTCGTCAAAAGCGGCCTGCTGGCCGGGGTGGATACGGATGTCGGCAAGTTCAAGAATCATGAAAGCTCCGGTCAATGGGGTGATCAGCAAAGGCTTGACTCTAGCCGCAAATTTCAGCTGCCATGGCTTGGCGCCCGCCAGAATCGCTGCGCCGGTCCTGAAAAATGAAAAATCCGGTGGCCTCCAGAGAACTTTTTTTAATCAGTATTGATTTGTGTCAGTCGTTACGTTTGGTGTGTGCTGTTTAATGGTTTCAACGAATTTGGATGCATGAACACGGAGTAAATAATGCGCACAGACATGTTTCAGCAGGCGCTGGAAGACTTGAACGGCTCAACCGCCGACATCGAGGCTTCGGCGCTGATTTCGACCGACGGCCTGATGATTGCCTCGGCACTGCCGCACGGCATGGACGAGGACCGCATTGGCGCCATGTCGGCCGCCTTGCTGTCGCTGGGCGAGCGCACCGCCCGCGAACTGGCGCGCGGCACGCTGGCGCGGGTGCTGATCCAGGGCGAGCGCGGCTACGTCATCATGAGTTCGGCGGGCCCCGAGGCCGTGCTGACGGTGCTGGCCAAGTCGAACGCCAAGCTCGGCCTGATCTTTCTGGACATCAAGCGGGCCGCCGAAACGCTGTCCAAGCTGATCTAAAGGAGCCGCCATGCAACTTTCCGACATGTCCCGGCCGACCCCAGACGCCGTCGAGTCCAGCCTGACCTACACCGACGGGACCTCCCGCACGGTTTTCACCACCAGTGTGGAAGTGCCGTTTCCCGAAGGGCGGCTGATTGTTTCCCGCACCGACCTGGAAGGCATCATCACGCATGCCAACGACGCGTTTGTCGAGCTGAGCGGCTGGGAGCGGGACGAGCTGATCGGCAAGCCGCACCACATCCTGCGCCATCCCGACATGCCCAAGGCCGCGTTCAAGGGGCTGTGGGACACGGTCGCCGAGGGCAAGAAGTGGCATGGCTACGTCAAGAACCTGCGCAAGGACGGCTCTTACTACTGGGTTTACGCCACCGCCGTTCCCAACATACGCAACGGGCAGATTGCGGGCTATACCTCGGTCCGGCGCAAGCCCTCGCGCACCCGCATCGACGAGCTGATTCCGGTGTACCGCCAGTGGCTGGAGCAGGAACAGGCCCAGGACAAAGAGAAAGCCGCACCATGACCCTCAATTTCCTGATCGCCCCCGATTTTTCGCCCGAGCGTTTTGCCGGCTGGCACATGCTCAACACCCTGCTGCAGCGCCGCTCCGGCATCAGGCTGCACCTGCTGACCCCGGCCAGCCCGCCGGAACAATCCAGCCTGCTTGCCGGGGGCAACGTTGACCTGGTCTATGCCAACCCCTTCGACGCCGTAGACATGATCCGCCAGCAGGGGTACGTGCCGTTCGCCCGGCCAGCCGGGAAGTCTGACGAGATGGTGATTGCCACCGCTGCCGAATCGGCCTTGCAACGGCTGGAGGACCTCCGGCCCGGCAGCCGAATTGCACTGACCGACAACAAGGATGTCAAGCTGATCGGCTTGCGCCTGCTGGAGCCGGCCGACCTGACGGAGGCTCTGATCGAATGGGTGCCGGTGGACAGTTTTCAGGCGGCGGCGCGCCTGACGATCAAAGGCGAGGTGCAGGCCGGGTTTTTCCTGGCCGAAGCCTATGCGTCGCTGACACGCATGACCCGCAGCCAGCTGCGCGTGCTGGTGGAAAGCCGCATCAGCGACATCTCGCATGTGGTGCTGGCCCATCCGCGCATGGCCGGCGACCTGCCGCGCGTCAGCCAGGCCTTGCTCGGTATCGGCAGCGAGCCGGCCGACCGCGACGTGCTCGACGCGCTGGGCCTTCCCAAGGGGTTTGAACCCATGAGCCAGGAAGACGCGGAATTCATGATCGATCTGATGGACACACTTCTTGACTGAGCGCGCGCAAACGGCTGGCGCGGGGCCCGGCCCCCGAGTCGCCCGGCTGGCGGCAAGGCGGCATGCGCGGCGCATGCTGCGCGTTCCGGGCGACCCGGACGCCCACATGGCGCGTCTGCAGGCCACGCTCGAACTGCCCGGCGCCGAACCAGTGCAGGGGGCGCTGGCCGATCTGTTCGGTAGTTTCGGCACGCCACACGCAACGCTCAAGCGCACCGCCCTGCACCTGGCGAAAGGTCGGCTTTCGGCCCATGCGGCCCGCTGGTTCGAGGCGCAGCTCGACCAGGCGCCTTTGCCCGCCATCAACCCCCTGGCCACGCGATGGAGCGTGCTGGCCCATCCTTCGGCCGACATTTCCACCCGCGCGCGGCGCTGCAGCGTGGACGATTCACGCCTGTTGGCCGGGCAGGCGGTGCTGGCCTTCGAGGCCCGGAACCAGACGGCCCAAAACGAATTCCTGCACCACTGCGTGACCTGCCATGACAACCTGGCCTTCATGCTGGCGCGGCGTGCATTGCGCCAGTCGGGCGCGGCCCTGCCCGCAGACTGGGAAGCGGTGAGCCTGCAACTCGAACAACCCCGGGAGACGACATGAACATCGCACTGGCCGGCCTGACGGCCCGAGAAGAAGTGGCTCTGGGCATGCTGGTGGGCAAGTCACTGCCCGGCTGGCAGTGCCTGCCGGCCACGGACGGACCCGGGGCGCCCCTGCCACCGGCGGAGCTTTACGTGGTCGATCTGGCGGGCAGGGGCATGGCGCGCTGGACCGATGCGGCGCAAGATGAACTGCTCAAGGCGCTCGGCGGCGCGCCCGCCGTGCTGGTAGCGCCCGCTTTTGACCAGACCTGGTCGGCGCTGGGCCCCCATTGCAGCCAAAGCCAGCCTTTGGTGCTGTTGAACAAGCCCTACGGCGTCGAAGCCATGCGGGCTGCGCTCCAGCAGGCGGCGGCCGGCCGGACCGCTCCGGCAAGATCAACGGCCATGAAGCCAGCAGCACCTGACAGGGTGCGCACAGCCCAAGCCCGCCCGTCTTCGCGGCCATTGCTCCCCGTGGAGCCTGCCCAGACCTTGCCGACTGGCACCATGGCGCTGCCTGATGCCGTTGAACGGCCGCCGCTGGCTGCGCCTGCCTTGGTGGAGGGCACGCTGGCTTCCAGCGAATTCCAGGCACGTATGGCCGCCTTGCCCGGAATGCCGCTTTTCCTGCGAAGGCTGGCCGAATCCCTGGCGCAGCAGCAGCCTTTTGAGCTGCGGATATCGTTCGTCAACCGGATGATCTTTCATCCCGGCGAGCAATGGGCGGCAAGCAACACGCCCGCGCCGGTGCTCGAACAACTGTGCAAGGACGACGAACTGGCCTCAAGCATCGAAATCGACGCAATTGACAGCCGGGATGCCCGGGCGCGCGCTGCGCGACTGGACATTCCCGCGCAGCCGCTGCAAGCCTTGCTGTGGAAGCTGGTCCAACTCCTTCCAGGCTGAAAGGCCTGAACCTGCCGCGGGCTTGCCGCAAAAACTTTTTCAAACAACCACTTTGTCGAGCAAATGCCATGACCCTGACTGCATCCGAATGCTTCATGCTGACGCCCGCCGGCGTGCTGCGTGCGTTTGCCCGAAAAACACCCGATGACACCGCCGCCGCCCTGCAAAGTCTGCTGGCCGGCGAGCATTCACTAAGTCTGGCCGCCTGGACCGCCACCGAGCCAGCCGCGCCCGGTCTGCTGGCCGGCGCGCTTGAAAACGGCTGGGTGCAGGCACTGCCCGGATCGCTTCAGGGTCCCGATGCCAGGCTGGACGATTTTTTGCAGCATGTGATTGCCTCGCTGTCGGGCGAGCGCCGCGCCGTGCTGGCGTCTGAAGGTGGCTTCTGCCTGGGCCGCGCCGGCGTCGGCCAGGACGAGGCCGAACTGCTCTGCGCTGCCGCTGCCGACTATTCGGATTTTGCGGCGCGGCAGGCGCGGCGCGGCTGGGACGGCGCCACGCGCTATGTGTCGTTTCACAGCGACCCGGAATTTTTGCTGCCAGACCAGGCCTTTCTGCCCTTCTGGGTGGACGGTGCGGGTTACTGGCTGATCCTGATGGGCGAACCGCTGCTGAACAATCCGGCGCTGGTCGAACTGCTCTGGAGCATCAAGCAGGCCGGCACCCGCTTTGCCGCCATCGGCTGACTGGCGGGCCTGTCTTCGCGCCAACGGCCAGGCAACCCTCCGCGCAGCCGAAAAAGCAGGGAACGCAATCCCGGTTTATGCTTTCGGCCATGAAGCTGCACAACTATTTCCGTTCTTCGGCATCATTTCGGGTGCGCATCGCGCTGGAACTCAAGGGCCTGGCTTACGACTACATCGCGGTCCAGCTCACCCGGGGCGAGCATATGAAAGAGCCCTATGCGGCGCTTTCCGCTGATGGCCTGGTGCCGCTGCTCGAGGTGCAGGGCGAGAAGCTGTCGCAGTCGATGGCCATCATCGAATACCTTGACGAAATGCATCCCGCGCCCGCTCTGCTGCCCGCCGACGCGCTGGGCCGCGCCAAGGTGCGGGCACTGGCGCAGTCGATTGCCTGCGAAATTCATCCCCTCAACAACCTGCGCGTCCTGAAGTATCTGGTGGGCGAGCTGCATGTGGCGGACGAGGAAAAAAACAAATGGTATCGCCACTGGTGCAGGCAGGGGCTGGAGGCCTTCGAGCGCCAGCTTGCCCGCCTGCCCGCCTCTGGCTATTGCTACGGCGACACGCCAACGCTGGCCGACTGCTGCCTGGTGCCGCAGATTTTCAATGCCGAACGTTTCGAGGTGAGTTTTGACAGCCTGCCGCTCACCATGGCTGCCTATCATGCGTGCATGGCGCTGCCAGCCTTCCAGAAGGCGCAGCCGTCAGCCTGTCCTGACAGTCGGGCTTGAACTTGTACAGCCGTTTTCATCCCGACTGGCTGGTCCCGGACTGGCCTGCGCCGGCTAGCGTCAGGGCGGTGTTCACCACCCGCGCCGGCGGCGTGTCGGCCGTGCCGTTCGACGCCATGAACCTGGGCAGCCATGTGGGCGACATGCCGGCATCGGTGGATGCCAACCGCCATCTGCTGAAGATGGCCACGGGCGCCGAGCGCGCAGTCTTCTTCAACCAGGTGCATGGCGTCCGGGTGGAACTGCTGGACCCGGACACGCCCGACGGCCAGCTTGCGGATGCCTGCGTCACGGTGCATCGCCAGCTCGCCTGCACCGTCATGGTGGCCGACTGCCTGCCGGTGCTGCTGACCTCCCTGGACGGCAAAAAGGTCGCCGCGGCCCATGCCGGCTGGCGGGGGCTGGCCGGCAGTGCTGATGCCGCAGGGCAGGGCGTCATCGAGTCGGTTTTTGAGTCTTTTAGTTCGCTTGCGCAATACGGGCATGCGCAGGCAGCTACAAAAATAATAGCTTGGCTGGGCCCGTGCATCGGGCCTGCGGCGTTCGAGGTGGGCGATGAGGTCAGGGCTGCGTTTGCAGCGCGGCAGCCGCAAGCTGCGCGTTGCTTCACCACCATCGGGCCGGGCAAATACCTGGCCGACCTGCCAGCCCTGGCCCGCCTTCGGTTGCAGGCGCTGGGTATCACGCAGGTTTATGGAAACGACGGCAGCGCGCCTTGGTGTACGGTGGCCAATCCGTCAAGATTTTTTTCCCACCGGCGCGATGCCGGCATCCCGGGCAATGGCTTCGCCACCACCGGGCGCATGGCTGCCTGCATCTGGCTCGACGGCTGAAGCAGTGGCCGGATTCGCCACCTGGCCGGCGGAGGCCAGATGGCTTGCCCGCGCCTCGGCCTCGCGCTTTTTGATTGCCTTGTTGCGCGCAGGCGCGCCCATCAGGTAAACCACCAATATCACCGGACCCACGCCATAGAGTAAAAGGGTGACCAATGCGCCCAGGACGGTTCCATTGATGCTCGCGGCTTCGGCGGCGCTCATCATCAGCACGACATACATCCACGCTATAACGACCAAATACATAGTGAGTTCATGCTTTCTTGTCAGGATCTAAAAAGTAATTGATAGGATACTGGCAGCAGCAGATGGCGTTTGCCAAGACATTGCATAACCGAGGAGACACGGATGAATTCTGAACTGAACTGGACACAGGCGACTCAACAAATGCAGGAAACCCTTGGAGAAGGGATCAAGCAGGTGATGTCGTCCTTTGGGGCTGGGACCGCGCCCGGCTTTCCAGCGATGGACCTGTCGGCGTTCAAGTCCATGGCGCCTTCTTCCCAGCCGTCCATCACGTTCGAGCCCTCCAAGCTCCTTGAGCTTCAGCAGCGCTACATTGCCGGCGCATCGGCGCTCTGGAACCAGGGATTGCACGCAGGCGACGAGGCCGCGACCCCGGCCGACCGGCGTTTCTCCGATCCCGCCTGGCAGGCCAGCCCGGTGTCCAAATTCCTGGCCTCGGCTTACCAACTCAACGCCACCACCCTGATGAGTCTGGCCGAAGCCGTCGAAAGCGACGCCAAGACCAAGGCGCGGCTGCGTTTCGCGGTCGAGCAGTGGATGGCAGCTTCAGCACCCAGCAACTTTCTGGCGCTCAATGCCGAAGCGCAGAAAAAAGCCATCGAAACCCGGGGCGAAAGCATCGCCAAGGGCCTGGCGAACATGCTTCACGACATGAAGCAGGGCCATGTGTCGATGACTGACGAAAGTATCTTCGAGGTCGGAAAAAACGTCGCCACCACCGAAGGCGCCGTGGTGTTCGAGAACGAGTATTTCCAGCTGCTCGAATACAAGCCGCTGACGGAACAGGTATTTGAAAAGCCTTTCCTGATGGTCCCGCCCTGCATCAACAAGTTCTACATCCTCGACCTGCAGCCTGAAAATTCCCTGATTCGCTATGCCACGGCCCAGGGTCACCGGACCTTCGTGATGAGCTGGCGCAATCCGGACCAGTCCATGGCTGGCAAGACCTGGGACGACTACATCGAGAACGCGCCCATCAAGGCGATTGAAGTAGTGCGCGAGATCACCGGCGCCGACACCATCAACGCCCTGGGTTTCTGTGTCGGCGGCACGATCCTGAGCACGGCGCTGGCGGTGCTGGCAGCACGCGGCGAAAAACCGGTGGAAAGCGTCACGCTGCTGACGTCGCTGCTGGACTTCAGCGACACCGGCATCCTGGACATCTTCATTGACGAAACGTCGGTCAAGTACCGTGAAGCCGAAATGGGCAAGGGCGGCTTGCTCAAGGGCAAGGACCTGGCGTCCACCTTCAGCTTTTTGCGCCCGAACGACCTGGTCTGGAACTATGTGGTCGGCAACTACCTCAAGGGCGAAACCCCGCCGCCGTTTGACCTGCTCTACTGGAACAGCGATTCGACCAACCTGCCAGGACCGTTCTATGCCTGGTACCTGCGCAATACCTATTTCGAAAACAACCTGATCAAGCCCGGAAAAATGGTTGTGTGTGGCGAAAAGGTCGATCTCGGCAAGCTCGACATGCCGTTCTACCTTTATGGCTCGCGCGAAGACCATATCGTGCCGATTGGCGGCGCCTATGCGTCAACCCAGGTTCTGCCGGGCAAAAAGCGCTTTGTGATGGGGGCGTCCGGCCATATTGCCGGCGTGATCAATCCGCCTGCCAAAAAGAAGCGCAGCTACTGGACCAATGACCAGCTGGCGTCCAGCCGTACGGCTGGCGATAAATACCCCGCGTCGCAGGAAGACTGGCAAAAAAATGCCACCGAGCATGCCGGCAGCTGGTGGCCTGACTGGTCCGACTGGCTGCAGAGCCAAGCCGGCAAGCAGATAGCGGCACCCAAAACCTATGGCAGCCGCAAGTTCAAGACCATCGAACCCGCACCCGGCCGCTACGTCAAGGCCAAGGCCTGAATCAGGCCGCAAACCATTGCCGGTTTCAGGCGCGGACAGGTTTCACCGTCTCGGTGTTTTGGTTCAACAGCACCCGGAAGCATCTAAGGTTTTTTAAGGAGACAACATGGAAGATATCGTTATCGTGTCAGCAGGCCGGACCGCTGTCGGAAAATTCGGCGGCTCGCTGGCAAAAATACCTGCCACCGAACTGGGCGCTGCCGTCATCAAGGCCGTGCTGCAGCGCTCGGGGCTGAACGCTGAACAGATTGGCGAAGTCATCATGGGTCAGGTGCTTGCTGCTGGTGCAGGCCAGAACCCTGCTCGCCAGTCCGTGCTCAAAGCCGGATTCCCCCAGGGCATTCCGGGCCTGACCATCAACGCCGTTTGCGGCTCCGGCCTGAAATCCGTCATGCTCGCAGCCCAGGCCGTGGCCACCGGCGACAGCGAGATCGTGATTGCAGGCGGTCAGGAAAACATGAGCGCCTCGCCGCATGTCTTGAACGGCTCGCGTGACGGCCAGCGCATGGGCGACTGGAAAATGGTCGACACCATGATCGTTGACGGCCTGTGGGACGTGTACAACCAGTACCACATGGGCATTACCGCCGAAAACGTCGCCAAGAAGTACAGCATCAGCCGGGAAGCCCAGGATGCGCTGGCCCTTGCCAGCCAGACGAAGGCGGCGGCGGCCCAGGATGCGGGCAAATTCAAGGATGAAATCATTCCCATCTCGATTCCCCAGAAAAAGGGTGATCCGGTAGTGTTTTCGGCAGACGAATTTCTGAACCGCAAGACCAGCGCCGAAGGCCTGGCCGGCTTGCGACCGGCATTCGACAAGGCGGGCGGCGTCACCGCAGGCAATGCATCCGGACTGAATGATGGCGCTGCCGCTGTTATGGTCATGACCGCCAAAAAGGCCGCCGCCCTGGGATTGACGCCCTTGGCCCGCATCGCCAGCTATGCCACGGCCGGCCTGGACCCCGCCTACATGGGCATGGGTCCGGTGCCTGCCTCGACCAAGGCCTTGCAGCGCGCTGGCTGGAAGGCGCAGGATCTTGACCTGCTCGAAATCAATGAGGCGTTTGCCGCCCAGGCCTGCGCGGTCAACCAGGAAATGGGCTGGGACACCAGCAAGGTGAACGTCAACGGCGGCGCGATTGCCATTGGCCACCCGATTGGCGCGTCCGGTTGCCGCATTCTGGTCACGCTGCTGCACGAGATGGTGCGGCGCGATGCCAAAAAAGGCATTGCCAGCCTGTGTATTGGCGGCGGCATGGGGGTTGCCCTCACACTGGAACGCTAAATATCAGGTAAAACAGCCATGCGCGCTTGCCAGCAGGGCGTGAGCAGCTATTAGAGTAATAGCAACAGTTTTAAATTAATCCAACGATCCTAGGAGAAGACAATGAGCAATAAAGTAGCGTATGTAACCGGCGGCATGGGTGGCATCGGAACGGCCATTTGCCAGCGGCTGGCCAAGGATGGCTTCACCGTCATTGCCGGCTGCGGTCCCACGCGTGACTTCGCCAAATGGCTCGACGAGCAAAAAGCACTGGGTTATTCCTTCCATGCCTCGGTTGGCAACGTGGGCGACTGGGATTCCACAGTGGCTGCCTTCGAAAAGGTCAAGGCAGAGCATGGCCCGGTCAGCGTGCTGGTGAACAACGCAGGCATCACCCGTGACGGTCAGTTCCGCAAGATGAGCAAGGCCGACTGGGACGCCGTGATCTCGACCAACCTCGACAGCATGTTCAATGTCACCAAGCAGGTGATCGAAGACATGGTGACCGCAGGTTTTGGCCGCGTCATCAACATCTCGTCGGTCAATGGCCAGAAAGGCCAGTTTGGCCAGGTGAACTATTCCACCGCCAAGGCCGGCCTGCATGGCTTTACCATGGCGCTGGCGCAGGAAGTGGCCAGCAAGGGCGTGACCGTCAACACGGTCAGCCCGGGCTATATCGGCACCGACATGGTCAAGGCCATTCGTCCGGAAGTGCTGGAGAAAATCGTGGCTGGCGTGCCCGCCAAGCGTCTGGGCAAACCGGAAGAGATTGCTTCCATCATTTCCTGGATTGCGTCCGAAGAAGGCGGCTATGCCACGGGCGCTGACTTCTCGCTGAATGGTGGACTGCACATGGGCTGATGGTTTGGACGCCTTGGCTTTCAATTAAAAAAAACCCGCTTTCGAAGCGGGTTTTTTCATGGGCAAATCAAATTCAGTTTTCAACGGAACTCTTCTGCGTAGAGTTCATGCCACTCGGTATGCACCGGGTCATTTTTTGGCAGGTTTTTTGTCAGCCATATCCGCCTCGTAGGCCGCGCCGCTCACGGTCATGCCTTGTGCGGAAAACCTTGCCGCGCTTTTGTCGCCCAGGCCTTTGATGCGCCCGATGAAGTCTGCCCAGTTCTTGAACTCGGATTTTTTACGCTCGGCAACAATCAGCTGGCTGGTGGCAGGTCCGATACCCTTGACCCCGTCGAGTTCAGCTTCGCTGGCTTGGTTGACATCAACGGCGGCAAAGGCTGCCGTGAAAGAAAGCGCCGCAAAAAATGCCAATAATTGTTTCAGCATTGGAAATCCTTGAACTGGAGTGGATTGGCATCTAGCGATGCACCATGGAACAACGAAGCGCTTTCAAAGTGGTCAAGCCTTCACTGAATGCATGGCCTGGGAAGATTCACGGCAGAAAAAACGGGCAATCGGACAAGCTGTTATTTTTTACCGTCGCTCAGCCAGCGCATATAAGCCGCTGCCCCGGTTTGCACATCAGCAAACGCATGCTCGCAGCCTGCCCCACGCAATGCGCTCAAGTCGGCCTGCGTGTAGCTTTGATACTTACCAACGAGTGCCTCGGGGAAACCGATGTAATCAATCATGCCTCCGCGCACTGCCTCTTCAAGACTCAATGGAGCTGAATTCTGGCCTTGGCGCAAGGTGTTGACGACGGCAATCGCGACATCGTTGAACGGTTGGGCGCGGCCCGTCCCAAGATTGAAAATACCCGATTTTTCAGGATGGTCAAAAAACCAGAGATTCACCGCGACTACGTCGTCGATAAAGACAAAGTCTCGCATTTGCCCGCCCGGGCCGTAGCCGCCGTAGTCGCCAAACAGCTTGACTTTGCCCTCTGCCTGGAACTGGTTGTACTGGTGAAAGGCCACGCTGGCCATGCGGCCCTTGTGCTGCTCGCGCGGGCCATAGACGTTGAAATAGCGAAATCCCGCGACCTGCGTCTCCCCGTTTTCAAATCTCGTGCCGAGTTCGCGCCGCAAGTGCTGGTCAAACAGCAGCTTGGAGTAACCGTAGACATTCAGCGGCTGTTCAAATTCCGGAGACTCGCTGAAGGTGCTTGATCCGCCGTACGTGGCGGCTGACGAGGCATACAGCAGGCGGGTATTTTGGTTCTGGCAGGCACGAAACAGATCGCACGACAGCGTGTAGTTGTTGGCCATCATGTATTTGCCGTCAAGTTCCATGGTGTCGCTGCAGGCGCCCTCATGAAACACTGCCTCGACATGGCCAAAAGCGCCGTCGGCAAACTGGCCGTAAAAATCATCTGTATCAATATAGTCGGCGATTTTCAGGTCGGCCAGATTGCGGAATTTGTCGCCCTGGGTCAGGTCATCGACAGCAATGATGTCATCAATGCCGCGGGCATTGAGTCCCTTGACCAGGTTGCTGCCAATGAATCCGGCGGCGCCGGTGACTACGATTTTCATGAAATTTCCTAGGTGTTCAGGGCGACGCAGCGCTCAGGAAGTGGCAAAAAGCTCGCTGTAATTGACCGTGGCCGTGCCGAATTTTCCCACCACGATGCCTGCGGCACGGTTGGCAATCAGTACGGCGTCGCGCAGACTCAAGCCGGCCGCCGCCATGGTGGCCAGCGTGGCAATCACGGTATCACCAGCGCCGGTGACATCAAAAACTTCCCTGGCCACCGTGGGCACATGCAGTTCTCCTTGCGCGTCGAACAGGGTCATGCCTTCTTCGCTGCGGGTGACCAGCAAAGCCTGGAGATTGAGCGCCGAACGCAGGTTGTGTGTCTTGGTTCGCAGTTCGGTTTCGCTGCTCCAGGGACCAATGACATGCTCCAGTTCCGCGCGGTTCGGCGTGATGACGCTGGCATTCCTGTAGCGGTCGAAATCCGAACCTTTGGGGTCCACCAGCACCACCTTGCCGGCAGCGCGCGCCTGGGCAATCATGGTCACGATGTGCGCCAGGCCGCCCTTGCCGTAATCCGAAAACAGGACCGCCTGATGCTCGGGGTAAAGCGTTTCAAAGGTGGCGGACTGGGATGCCAGCACTTCATGCTCAGGTGTGTTTTCAAAGTCCAGCCGCAGCAGTTGCTGCTGGCGCCCGATCACGCGCAATTTAACCGTGGTTTTAAGATTTGCATCACGACCGAAGTAGGGCGTGATACCGGTTTTCGCCACCAGGTCTTCCAGCGTGTGGCTGGCTTCATCCTCGCCTACCACCGTCAACAGCGAAGCCTGGGCCCCCAGCGTCACGATGTTGTAGGCCACATTGGCCGCCGCGCCAATCCGTTCTTCGGTGCGGGTCACGCGTACCACGGGAACTGGCGCCTCGGGCGAAATCCGGTCGACGGCACCGTACCAATAGCGATCCAGCATGGCATCGCCAACCACCAGGACGCGGGCCGATGCGATTTTTTCGGGAGTGATGGTCGGTTTCATTTTTGTAAGGTCAACAGCGTTACAACTCTTCAATGCGGCGCACGGGGTAGCTGTCCCATGCCTGGCAGCCTGGGCAATGCCAGAAATGCTGCGTGGCTTCAAAGCCGCAGGCGGCGCAACGGTAGCGCATCAAGGGTTTGGTGGCCTGATCCATCGCCCGCTGCACTAGCGTGTGGTGATGTTCGTCTTCAAGTTTCTCTCCCGCAATCCACTTGCCGGCCGCCACCAGGGAAATTTCACGCTCCATGTGTGTGACATACCAGTTACGCGCGGACAAGGAATCCTTTTCAAGCTTGACGATGGCTTCGATCAGGTCAATCGAAGGTGTCTGGGCATAGCCGGCCTTGAGCAGCGCCAGCGCGGCTTGCTGTTCGCCACTGTTTTGCGCCACATTGGCCAACAGGTTGGCGGCCAGTGGCAATGCCTGCGGGGCGACTGTGGTGAGCGTGCGCAGAGTCTGAAACGCATCCTGTCCCTGGCCTAGCTGGCTTTGGAGCTTGGCCAGATCAATCAATGGCCTGGCTGAAGCGGGCGCCATGGCAACAGCCTCCATCAGCGCGCCAAGTGCCGCGCCGGTATCACCCATGGCAACGGACGCACTCGCCTGTTCGCACAAATAATGCGATTGCCGCGTGCTGAAGCTGCCGTGGCTGGAATTGCCAAGCCGGGCGGCAATTTCGGTGGCATTGGCCCAGTCTCGCGAACGCTCGTAAATCGACAGCAGCGCCAACCGGGCTTCTTCTTCAAACGCTGTGCCTTCGAGCTTTCGAAGCGCAGCCTCGGCGCGATCAAGCAAACCGGCTTTCAGAAAATCCAGTGCCAGTGCATGCTGGGCGCGCTCGAGTTCAGGCTGGGTCAAGTCGCCGCGCGACATCAGATGCTCATGAACCCTTACGGCGCGCTCGTATTCGCCACGGCGGCGAAACAGGTTGCCCAAGGCAAAGTGCAGCTCGGACGTGTCGGGATCATTCTGAACAGCTTCAATAAAGGCATCAATGGCCTGGTCCTGCTGCTCGTTGAGCAGGAAGTTCAGTCCCTTGAAGTAGGCTTTGGGTGCCTGGCGATTCTCGATACGCAGTTGCCGTAAGTCCAGCCGGGAGGCCAGCCAGCCCAGCGTAAAGGCAATCGGAAATCCGAGCAGAACCCAGGTGAAGTCAAATTCCATGTTGAAGCGGGATGGGGTTGTTCGCGGCTTTATCTGGCAGCGAAGCCGGCGCAGGGGCCAAGGCCGCTTTGCGTTTCTTCCACCAGCGCGGCATCATGACCAAAATACCCATTGAAAGGCCGCAGGCAAAGGTGACCAGCACCACGAGCACCAGGGGTGCTTGCCACAAGGTACCAAAGAAGAAGTGCACTGCAACCGTTTGCTGGTTGTTCAGCGCAAAAGCAAAAAGCGTAAAAAAAATGGCTGCCTTTAGCAGCCACATCAGGTATTTCACTGGCAATTCCCGGAGTGGTCTGGCAATTGTAGCCAGCCCATCGAGCGAGAAAGCCCCAAGCGTCAACTCGACACCGGAACCTTCAGCAATTCTTCCGTTCGGGCATCAACAGCTTCGCGCAAGGCCTTGCCCGGTTTGAAATGCGGCACCCGCTTTTCAGGAATCGCCACGCTCTCGCCGGAGCGAGGGTTGCGTCCCATGCGAGGAGGGCGCCGGTTGATGGAAAAACTGCCGAAACCCCTGATTTCAATCCGGTTGCCGCGCACCAGGGTGTCACCCATGGCGTCAAGAAGCGTCTTGACCGCCAACTCGGCATCACGGTGCGTCAGCTGGCTGAATCGGGCTGCCAGTTCTTCGACTAAATCGCTTCGGGTCATCCGAAATTATCTGGTTGGGGACAGAGCACATGGGCGGCAAGCCGCGTCATGTGGACTGTCCCGCAAGATTACTTGGACTCGTTGCTGTCCAGCTTGGCACGCAGCAGGGCGCCCAGACTGGTCAGGCCGGCGCTTTCACGTGAGGACTGCTGGCTCAGCGAAGCCATGGCTTCCTGCTGGTCGGCGTTGTCCTTGGCCTTGACCGACAACTGGATGTTGCGGGTCTTGCGATCCACGTTCACCACGACTGCCGACACTTCATCGCCTTCTTTGAGCACATTGCGCGCATCTTCAACGCGGTCACGGCTGATTTCGCTGGCGCGCAGGTAGCCAATGATGTCTTCGCCCAAGTCGATTTCGGCACCCTTGGCATCAACGGTCTTGACCTTGCCGGTCACGATCGCGCCCTTGTCGTTGATCGACACAAAGGTGGTGAACGGGTCGGAATCAAGCTGCTTGATGCCCAGGGAGATACGCTCACGGTCCACATCGACAGCCAGCACGATGGCTTCGACTTCCTGGCCCTTTTTGTAGTTGCGAACTGCGGCTTCGCCGGGCTCGTTCCACGAGAGGTCAGACAAATGCACAAGACCGTCGATACCGGCAGCCAGACCCACGAACACGCCGAAGTCGGTGATCGACTTGATCGGACCCTTGACGCGGTCGCCGCGCTTGGTTTCCACGGCAAATTCCTGCCATGGGTTGGCCTTGCACTGCTTCATGCCCAGGCTGATGCGGCGCTTGTCTTCGTCGATTTCGAGGACCATGACTTCGACTTCGTCGCCCAGGGCCACGAGCTTGCTAGGAGCTACGTTCTTGTTGGTCCAGTCCATTTCGGACACGTGGACCAGGCCTTCAATGCCGGGTTCGAGTTCCACGAATGCGCCGTAGTCGGCAATGTTGGTGATCTTGCCGAACAGGCGGGTCGATTGCGGGTAGCGGCGGTTCACGCCCATCCATGGGTCGTCGCCCATCTGCTTCAGACCCAGCGACACGCGATTTTTCTCGGTGTCGAACTTCAGGATCTTGGCTACGATTTCCTGGCCAGCCGTCACCACTTCGCTTGGGTGACGCACGCGGCGCCATGCCATGTCGGTGATGTGCAGCAGGCCGTCAATGCCGCCGAGGTCAACGAATGCACCGTATTCGGTGATGTTCTTGACGATGCCCTTGACGGCAGAGCCTTCTTTCAGGGTTTCCATCAGCTTGGCGCGCTCTTCGCCCATGCTGGCTTCGACCACGGCGCGGCGTGACAGCACGACGTTGTTGCGCTTGCGGTCGAGCTTGATGACCTTGAATTCCATGGTCTTGTTCTCGTACGGAGACAAGTCCTTGATGGGGCGGGTGTCGATCAGCGAACCGGGCAGGAAAGCGCGGATGCCGTTGACCAGAACGGTCAGGCCGCCCTTGACCTTGCCGCTGGTCTGGCCGGTGACGAATTCGCCGGATTCCAGGGCTTTTTCCAGGCTCATCCACGACGCCAGGCGCTTGGCCTTGTCGCGGCTCAGCAGGGTGTCGCCGTAGCCGTTTTCAACGGAATCGATGGCGACGGAGACGAAGTCGCCGACCTGGACTTCAACTTCGCCCTGGTCGTTCTTGAATTCTTCGAGAGGAATGTAAGCCTCTGACTTGAGGCCGGCGTTCACAACCACATGGTTGTGATCGATGCGCACTACTTCAGCGGTGATGACTTCACCGGAGCGCATTTCAGAGCGTTCGAGTGATTCGTTAAACAGGTCGGCAAAAGATTCAGACATGAATTTCCTAATCCACACAACAGGTTTCCAATAGCGGAATTGCTATTGTTTTTACGACTGCTTGCGGCGGTTTGGTGAGGTTTACGCGGTCAAACGACAGGTAAGACCGCAGGTTACTTGAAATATTCCTGCGAACCCTGCGGCCCATGAGGGGGATGCGCGTCGAGGGTCAGAAGGGCCGGGTGCCTTGCCACCAGTCCATCACCAGACCCAGCGATTCATCGATCGTCAGGTCGGAATTGTCCAGTAGCCGGGCATTATCAGCAGGTCTTAACGGTGCGGCTTTGCGGGACATGTCCCGTTGGTCGCGCGCTTCCAAATCCTGTTGAATGGCGGCGATTGTAATCGCGTTTCCTTTTGAAATCAATTGCTTGTACCGGCGTTCGGCGCGATGCAAGGCGCTGGCGGTCAGGAAAATCTTGAGTGGCGCGTCGGGAAACACGACCGTGCCCATGTCCCTGCCGTCAGCCACCAGGCCGGGCAGTTGCCGGAAACTGCGCTGCAGGTCCAGCAAGGCATTGCGCACCTGCGGATGGGCCGAAACCCGGGACGCCGCCATGCCGGCGACTTCGGTGCGAATTTCCTCGGAAACGTCTTCTTCTGCATCGCCGTTGGCCAGGAAAATGCGGTCGCCCTTGAACCGGACCGGCAAGCTGCGTGCAATCTCGGCAATGGCGTCGCCGTCATCAAGCGACAGGCCGGCGCGCAAGGCCGCGAAAGCGCTCAAGCGGTACAGGGCGCCCGAGTCCAGGTAGTGATAACCCAGGTGATGCGCCGTCAGCGCTGCCAGCGTTCCCTTTCCGGAGGCGGTCGGACCGTCCACGCAGATCACGGGTATCTGGTCGTCTCGTGCTTCGGTGACCGAGAACAGCGCTTCAAAATAGTCCGGAAAAGTCTTGGCAACGCACTTGGGGTCCAGAATCCGGACTGGCAGTTCGGCCGGGTTGAAGGCCGCCAGCGAAAAACACATGGCAATGCGGTGGTCGTCGTAGGTATGAATGACTGCGGGATTCCAGGCGCCGGCTTGGCCGGGCGGGGTGACTTTCAAAAAATCAGCGCCTTCCTCGACAGTCGCCCCCAGCTTTCGCAACTCGCAGGCCATGGCGGCGATGCGATCGGTTTCCTTCACGCGCCAACTGCCGATGTTGCGCAGCACCGTGGTTCCGTCGGCATACAGCGCCATCACGGCGAGCGTCATGGCGGCGTCGGGGATGTGGTTGCAGTCCATGTCAATGGCCTTGAGCGGCCAGGCGCCGCGCGATACCTGCAGCGAGTTGGGCAGGCTGTCAATGCGGGCGCCCATCAGACGAGCGGCCTCGACAAAACGGATGTCTCCTTGGATGGAATCCGCTCCTACTCCCAATATTTTTAAGCCTTTTTTGCCTTTTCCGCTTGCTGCTATTGCACCAAGTGCTATGAAATAACTAGCGGATGAGGCGTCGGCTTCTACATGGATTTCACCCGGCGACTGGTAGGTGCTGCCAGCCGGAATCGTGAAACGCTGCCAGCCTTCGCGCTCGACCTGAATGCCGAAGCGCCTGAGCAGCTTGAGAGTGATCTCGATGTAAGGCCGTGAGATCAATTCGCCGACGACTTCGATACAGATGGCTTTCCTGGCCACCAGCGGCAAAGCCATCAACAGGGCTGTGAGAAACTGGCTGGAAACGTCGCCCCTGACACGAATAGCCTGGTCGAGCTTCAAAAACCCTGGATGCAGCCGCAAAGGGGGAAAACCCTCGTCGCCCAGGTAGTCGATGGCGCATCCCAGTTGCCTGAGGGCATCGACCAAGTCGCCAATGGGCCGTTCGTGCATGCGCGGCACGCCCGACAGTTCAAACTCGCCGCCCAGCAGCGCCAGTGCAGCGGTCAGGGGGCGCATGGCGGTGCCCGCATTGCCCATGAAAAGCGTGGCTTTGCGCTCGATGAGCTGACCGCCCAGGCCGCCGATCACGGCGGTATCGCCATCTTGCAACACCGTGCAACCGAGTTGCTTGAGTGCGGTGAGCATGACGGCGGTATCGTCGGACGCCAGCAGATCATGAACCGTGGTCTGGCCGTGGCTCAATGCGGCAAGCAGCAGTACGCGGTTGGAAATGCTTTTGGAGCCGGGCAGGTGGACCTCTCCTGCGGCGCATGTCAGCGGCGGGAGGTCCAGAAACTCGATGTCGTACATGAAGCGGTGCTTTACTTGGGAGCTTGATGCGAGGAAATACGCCAGTTGGCGCGCGTTTTACGGGCTTGCCCGATTTGTAATTCAAGCGCCTCCCTGTTGCCACTTGAAATCAGCTGTTCAAGCGATTGCAGGGATCGCTGGAAAATTCTGGACTGCGCGAGCAACTCTTCGCGGTTGGCCATCAGGATGTCGCGCCAGACCTTCGGGTCGCTCGCGGCGATGCGGGTGAAATCACGAAAGCCCGGTCCTGCAAGTGCCATGTAGTCATGGCCCTGCGCCTGGGACGTGATGCCATTGATCATGGCAAAGGCAATCAGGTGCGGCAGGTGGCTGACTGCTGCATAAGCTGCGTCGTGTGCCTGGGGCGACATGCGCAATACCTTGCAGCCCAAGGCCGTCCACATATCCGTTGCCTTTTGCAACTGTGAACTCAAGGTACGTTCGATCGGTGTGAGGATGACCTGCTTGCCTGCGTAGAGGTTCACGTCCGCATGTTCGACCCCCGAAACTTCCTTGCCGGTGATCGGATGGCAGGGAATGAATGAGCCGACCTGATCACGCAGTACGCGGCGTGCTGCATCCACGACATCTTGCTTGGTTGAGCCTACATCCATCACCAGCGTCGTCGGTCCGACAAAGTGCCGTATGGCCTTGAAAGTAGCTTCTGTGGCCGACACGGGGATGGCCAGCAAGACGATATCTGCACCGGAAACCGCCAAAAGTGCCGACGGTGCCTCCACGTCGATTACCCCCATCTGGCGAGCCCGCTCGGTGGTGGAGGGGGATTTGCTGTAGCCAACAACTCGCCTGACCAGACCCGCGCGCTTGAGCGCCAGTGCGAAGGAACTGCCCATCAGACCGCAGCCGATGAGGCCTAATTGTTCGAACATGCTGAATTCCTGAAATGATGGTGATGACCCGGCTCGGGTCGATCTCGCCGTGAATTGCGCATCAGTCGCTGACGGGATAGGAGCCCAGGATCTTGTAAAACGCGCAAAGCTGCTGGAGGTCTGCAAGCGCGGCTTTCACATGATCCTGGGACGGATGGCCCTGGAGGTCGATATAAAAATAGTATTCCCACTGACCCGAGCGTGCTGGACGTGATTCAAAGCGCGTCATGGAAACGCCGTGGGTTTTCAACGGCACCAGGATGTCATGCACGGCGCCCGGCCGGTTGGGGACTGAAACCACCAGGCTGGTGCAGTCCTTGCCCGAGGCGGGTGGGGCTGGAAGTGTCTGGGGCAGGCAAACCACCGCAAAGCGGGTGCGGTTGAATGCGTCGTCCTGAATGGCATGCGCTGCCGTGTGCAGTGAAAACTGCGTGGCTGCTCTGGCGCTGGCAATGCCGGCCCAGGCCGGATGGGTGGTTGCCAAGCGCGCGCCTTCTGCATTGCTGGAAGCGGTGCGGCGTTCGACATGAGGCAAATGGGTGGTCAGCCATCCCTGGCATTGGGCCAGGGCTTGCGGGTGCGCAAAGACAACTTCGATGCCTTCCAGTGAGTCTGAAAGCCGCAGCAGGTTGTGTCGCACCATCAGGCTGACTTCTCCCACGATGTGCAGCGGCGAGTTCAGCAGCAGGTCGAGCGAGCGTGACACGACGCCCTCTGTCGAGTTTTCAACCGGCACCACGCCAAATTCGGCCGTGCCTGCCGTGGCAGCACGAAACACTTCATCAAAGCTGGTGCAGGGGACGTGTTCAATGCTGGAGCCGAAAAACTGCACGGCGGCTTCTTCGCTGAACGTTCCCGCAGGGCCAAGGTACGCTACCCGCACCGGTGACTCAAGCGCCAGGCAGGCCGACATGATTTCACGCCAGACGGCAGCCACATGTTCATTTTTGAGCGGCCCCTTGTTGTTCTGCTGGATCTTTTCAATCACCTGGGCAACCCGGTCGGGCCGGAAAAAAGGGGTTCCTTCGCGCTTTTTGACTTCTCCAACCTGTTCTGCAACCAGTGCGCGTTGGTTCAGGAGTGTCAGCAGTTGTTTGTCCAGCGCGTCGATCTGGACGCGCAAATCAGCAAGGTTGGCAGTCATATCAGGCGTGTTTTTGTTCAAATTCTTGCAGATAGCTCACCAGTGCCTGAACACCGGCCAATGGCATGGCGTTATAGATGCTAGCCCGCATGCCACCTACGGATTTATGGCCTTTCAATTGCAACAGGCCGCGTGCTTTTGCGCCAGCCAGAAAGGCATCGTTGCGTGACTCGTCGCACAGAAAGAATGGCACGTTCATCCGGGAACGGCAGTCCTTGCTGACTTTGTTGACATACAGCGCCGAACTGTCGATGGCGTCATACAGCAGCTGCGCCTTGGCCGCATTGTGCTTTTCAATGGCCTCTATGCCGGTTGCCTCGCCTGCCCGTTGCCGCTTGAGCCACTGAAAGGTCAGCCCCGCAATATAGATGGCGTAGGTTGGCGGCGTGTTGTACATCGAATCATTGTCTGCCACCGTCTTGTAATTGAAAGCACTCGGGCAGACTGGCAGGGCAAGGCCGAGCAAGTCTTCGCGCACCACCACCAGCGTCACGCCGGCAGGCCCCAGGTTCTTTTGCGCGCCGCCAAAAGCCAGGCCCACCCTCGACCAGTCAACGGGCCGTGAAGCCACTTGCGACGAGAAGTCGATCACCAGCGGTGCGTTGCTGCCCAGGGACTTCAAGTCGGGCAACTCCTGGAACTCGACGCCGTGAATGGTTTCGTTGGTGCAGACATGCACATAGCTGGCATCACGGCGCAACTGCCAGGATGCCAGGGGGGGCAGGCTGGTAAAGGCGCTGCTTTCAGTCGTGGCGGCAATCTGGACATCGCAATATTTGCGTGCTTCCTTTTGCGACTTGTCGCTCCAGCTGCCGGTCACCACAAAATCAGCCGAGCCACCGTGCGATAGGTTCAGCGGGACGATGGCATTTTCCGCCAGTCCGCCGCCTTGCATGAAAAGTATTTTGAAGTTCTTGGGAACTGCCATCAGTTCCCGGAAATCCGCTTCAGCGTTTTCGTAAATCGAAATGAATTCCTTGCCCCGGTGGCTCATTTCCATCACGCTCATGCCGCTGCCGTGCCAGTCAAGCATTTCTTCGGCTGCCTGCTGCAACACAGCTTCCGGCAAGTTGGCAGGACCGGCCGAGAAGTTGAAGGGCCGGGTCATTTCTTGGCAGGCGGGCTGGCTTTGGGTGCTGCTGCAGGCCCGCCCACAATTTTCAGCGCCGCTGCATCAAACTGCTTGGCCCGGGCGAGCACATCGGCCCTTGAAGCTTCAATCAGTTTCTGAACAAACATATTGCCAAGTTCTGGTGAATTAGCCTGGTATTTCTTGATGGCAGGGGATTCGAAGAAAGCGGCAATCTGCTGCAGCTCCTCCAGCGTAAAACGCTCTGCATAGGCTGGCACCAGAACGTCGGCGCTGACTTTACTGACCTGTTTGGCAATCAGCTGATTGGTATCGTCGGAATACTTCTTGAGTTCGGCATTCAGCGCTTCCGACGCTTTTTGCTGGTTGGCCTTGGCTACATTCGTTTCCAGCCGGGGTCCCCAGCTGGCGATCAGTTCCTGTGTTGTGCTGCCTGCCAGCTGGGCGATGAGCCGGTCAAGTTCCGGCCCCTGCTGAAGCTTGACGACCTTGGCTGCCATTTCGGTTTTGGCGTCCGTGGTTTGGGCGTGCAGGCCTGTGCTAAGAGCAAGGCTGGCAAAAGCCAGCGTGGTGATCAGTTTCTTCATCAATTTTTTTCCGGGTTGACGGCATCGCTGCCAGCGTCGTTTTCTGTATCAAGGCTTTCGTCTGCCTCTTCCAGAGTCGCATCGTTTTCAACAATGCGCTGGAGGCCGCTTAGTTGCGAACCTTCATCCAAGCCTATCAGCGTAACACCTTGGGTGGCGCGTCCCATTTCACGAATTTCGCTGACACGCGTGCGCACCAGTACCCCCCGGTCAGTGATCAGCATGATCTCATCGTCGGCATGAACCAGTGTTGCCGCAACCACTTTGCCATTGCGTTCGCTTTGCTGAATGGCAATCATTCCCTTGGTGCCCCGGCCATGACGGGTATATTCGGTAATGGACGTGCGCTTGCCGAAACCCTTTTGGGTGGCTGTGAGCACGCTTTGTTCGCCATCTTCGGCAACCAGCATGGCAATGACCCCCTGGCCATCCTCCAGATTCATTCCCCGGACACCTCGCGCATTGCGGCCCATCGGACGGACATCGTTTTCGTCAAATCGAACCGCCTTGCCGCCGTCGCTGAACAGCATCACGTCATGCTTTCCATCGGTGAGTGCGGCGCCGATCAGGTAGTCGCCCTCATCAAGTGCCACGGCAATGATGCCGCCCTTGCGGGGATTGTTGAAGTCGTCCAGCGGTGTTTTCTTGACGGTTCCCATGGACGTGGCCATGAACACATACTGGTCAGCCGGGAAACTGCGCTTTTCCCCCGTCAGTGCCAGGACCACGGTGATCTTTTCCCCCTCCTGGAGCGGGAACATGTTGACAATCGGCCGGCCGCGCGAGCCACGCGAGCCTGCCGGCACTTCCCAGACCTTCAGCCAGTAGAGCCGGCCGCGGTCGGAAAAGCACAGGATGTAGTCATGCGTATTGGCAATGAACAGCTGGTCGACCCAGTCGTCTTCCTTGGTCGCGGTGGCCTGCTTGCCACGGCCGCCACGCTTTTGCGCCCGGTATTCCGACAGCGGCTGGCTCTTGATATAGCCGGTGTGCGAGAGCGTGACGACCATGTCGGTCGGTGTAATCAAGTCCTCGGTGCTCAGGTCGAACGAACTGTGCTCGATATGGCTGCGCCGCTTGCCCAGCTTGGTCTGGCCGAATTCCATCTTGATAGCCGCCAGTTCTTCGCCAATGATGGTCGAGACCCGCTCCGGCTTGGCCAGAATGTCGAGCAGGTCGTCAATCTCGGCCATGACTTCCTTGTATTCAGCGACGATCTTGTCCTGCTCCAGGCCAGTCAGGCGCTGAAGGCGCATCTGTAGAATTTCCTGCGTCTGGGTTTCTGACAGACGGTAGAGGCCGTCGCTGCCCATGCCGAATGATTTCTCAAGACCGTCAGGACGGTAATCGTGGGCATTGACGATGCCGCCATCGGTCCGTGCCCGGGTCAGCATTTCACGAACCAGGCTGCTGTCCCATGCCCGGGTCATCAGTTCGGCTTTTGCCACTGGCGGTGTCGGCGCATTGCGGATGATGGCGATGAACTCGTCGATATTGGCCAGTGCGACGGCCAGGCCTTCCAGCACATGACCGCGCTCGCGTGCCTTGCGCAGCGTGAAAACCGTGCGGCGCGTCACCACTTCGCGGCGGTGCGAAATAAAGACCTGGATCAGGTCCTTCAGGTTGCACAGCTTGGGCTGGCCGTTGATCAGCGCCACCATGTTGATGCCGAAGGTGTCTTGCAACTGGGTCTGCTTGTACAAATTGTTTAGTACCACTTCGGGCACTTCGCCGCGCTTCAAGTCAATGACCAGCCGCATTCCGGACTTGTCGCTTTCGTCCTGGATGTGGCTGATGCCCTCGATTTTTTTCTCATGGACCAGTTCGGCCATGCGCTCCTGGAGCGTCTTTTTATTCACCTGGTAAGGGAGTTCATCGACAATGATGGACTGGCGCTGACCCTTGTCGATATCCTCGAAATGGCACTTGGCGCGCATGACCACCCGGCCGCGGCCGGTGCGGTAGCCATCTTTCACGCCATTGATGCCATAAATGATTCCGCCTGTGGGAAAGTCTGGCGCTGGAATGATTTCCATCAGTTCATCAATTGACGCTTCAGGCTGTTTCAGCAGATGCAAGCAAGCATCCACCACTTCATTCAGGTTGTGCGGCGGAATGTTGGTTGCCATGCCCACAGCGATGCCACCGGAGCCGTTCACCAGCAGATTCGGCAGGCGGGTCGGCATGACCAGCGGTTCCTGTTCACTCCCATCGTAGTTGGGGCCGAAATCAACCGTTTCCTTGTCCAAATCAGCCAGCAGTTCGTGAGCAATCTTGGACAGCCGGATTTCCGTGTAACGCATCGCCGCAGCGCTGTCGCCATCGACCGAGCCGAAGTTTCCCTGACCATCCACCAGCAAATGGCGCAGTGAAAAGTCCTGGGCCATGCGCACTATGGTGTCATACACCGACTGGTCACCGTGCGGATGGTATTTGCCAATGACATCGCCGACGATACGGGCAGATTTCTTATAGGGCCGGTTCCAGTCGTTGTTCAACTCATGCATGGCGAACAGCACACGCCGGTGTACCGGCTTGAGCCCGTCGCGCGCGTCAGGCAGAGCCCGGCCCACGATAACGCTCATCGCATAGTCGAGGTAGCTTCTTCGCATTTCCTCTTCTAGGCTGATGGGCAGGGTTTCTTTTGCGAACTGAGTCATGAAAAGCCTGGTTTGGGAAGTGTTGAGGAATGAGCGAAAAGTGGTTTGATTTTAATGCTCGAGTTTAAAACGCCTTGTTTGTGGCAGGTCCGCAACATATTTGGAAGAAACGCCGCTCTGTGTCGGACGAAGCCTATAGCGCGCTTGAAGGCCAGAATGTGTGTGGCACAATCAAACCAACTCCCCGAGTGATGGTCACTTGGGGCGTGTAATCTTAATAATCGCAGCAAGTCTGCGGCTTTTCTCTAGAGGAGAATCATGAACAAACTCAACAAAGTGGCAATGTTGTTTGCTTCCGCAGCGCTTGTTACCGCCGCTGGTGCGCAAACAATCGACAACTGGAAAAACGGCAACAACGAGCTGGTCTGGAAAAACGGTACCAACGAACTGTGCTGGCGTGACAACTTCTGGACCCCGGCAACTGCTGCTCCAGGTTGCGATGGTGCGATTGTTCCTGTAGTTGCTCCTGCTCCTGTGGCTGTTGCTCCTCCTGTAGCCGCTCCTGTCGTTGTTCCTGTAGCTCCACCTGCTGCTACCAAGGTCACGTACGCCGCCGATGCTTTCTTTGACTTTGACAAGTCAGTAATCAAGCCAGCAGGAAAAGAAAAACTTGACGACCTGATCGGAAAGATCAAGGACATCAACCTTGAAGTCATTATCGCTGTCGGTCATACTGACTCTGTTGGCAGTGATTCGTACAACCAAAAACTGTCGGTTCGCCGCTCAGAGGCTGTGAAGGCTTATCTGGTGTCTAAGGGCATTGAGAAAAACCGTGTTTATACCGAAGGCAAAGGCGAGAAACAGCCCGTTGCTGACAACAAAACCGCTGAAGGTCGCGCGAAAAATCGCCGCGTTGAAATCGAAGTGGTTGGTACCCGCGCCAACAAGTAATCCTTTTCAGATTACCTAAAAAACCGCGCATCAGCGCGGTTTTTTTATGCCTCGACGATAATAGCCTGATGCCCACAACCAAAAATTTTGACCCTGCCGAACTGGCTAAATTTTCTGACCTTGCCCATCGCTGGTGGGACAAAGAGAGTGAATTTCGACCATTGCACGAAATCAATCCGCTTAGGCTTGACTGGATTGCAAGTCTGGCCCCCTTGAATGGTTCACGCGTACTTGATGTAGGTTGCGGTGGCGGCATTCTGACAGATTCGATGGCACGCAGAGGCGCAACCGTGCTTGGAATAGATCTGGCAGGCAAGGCATTGAAAGTTGCTGAACTTCATGCGCTTGAGGCCCAGACTCAGGGTGTTGAGTACCGTGAAATAAGTGCAGAAGCTCTCGCGGCTGAGCAACAGGGCACTTTTGATGTGGTCACTTGTATGGAAATGCTTGAGCATGTGCCCGATCCGGCCGCAGTGGTAAAAGCCTGCGCTGCTTTGGTCAAGCCGGGCGGTTACGTGTTTTTTTCGACTATCAACCGTAACGCCAAAGCGTTTCTCTTTGCAATCATCGGTGCAGAATACGTGCTCAATATGCTGCCCCGCGGCACGCATGAGTATTCAAAGTTGATCAAACCTAGTGAACTCGCTCGTTATTTCCGGGCAGAAAATCTCGATTTCGTGCAGACCAAGGGCCTTGAATACAACCCGATGACTCGTCATTACTGGCTGAGCAACAACACCAGCGTGAATTATCTAGTTGCTACCCAAAGGCCTGAAATGGCATCAAATCATGTCGAAGAGAAATTGTAGGCAGAATGTTAAATAATGTAAGTGCAGTACTGTTTGACCTGGACGGTACTCTCATCGACAGCGCCCCTGATCTGGGTGCAGCAGCTGATAAAATGCGCACAGACAGATATCTTGAGTCACTTCCTCTGTCCCTTTATCGTCCAATGGCGGGTGCCGGCGCCAGAGGAATGATTGCCGTGGCTTTCGGCATGACGCCTCAAGATGCTGCATTTGAAGCATTGAGGGAAGAGTTTTTTTCAAACTATGAAGCACGGCTGGTTAAGAGTACCTATGCGTTTGATGGCGTAGCCGAACTGATTACTCGAATTTGTGATTCCGGATTCAAATGGGGTGTAGTCACCAACAAGTCAGCCCGATTTACACTTCCACTGACCCGGGCAATGTCACTTTTCGCGACAGCCCAGACCATCATCAGTGGTGATACTACGTCTCATCCAAAACCACATCCTGCCCCCTTGCTTGAAGCGGCGCGGCAACTTGACCTGCCCCCGGAACGCTGTGTTTACGTCGGTGATGATGAACGCGACATCGTCGCAGGTCGCGCGGCTGGTATGCCAACAGTGGCTGCAGCCTACGGCTATCTGGGAAATACCAGCGATACGAAAAGCTGGAACGCTGACTTTACGATCATTAAACCTTCAGAACTCTTGAATTTATTGAAAATGGCTTAAAATAACTATCTTGGGGCTGCATTGGTTTCGACGCGGGTTCGGACGCGGTGTGGTGCATGTCGAGCTGAGTGTGCTCGTAAAACTGATTCAAACAAACTAACTGCAAACGACGAACGTTTCGCACTCGCAGCTTAATTGCCTGTGAGCTTTACAACAGCAGGCCGATGGGCTGGGCAAGGGGTCTTTAGCGCAAGTTAAAGGTTCCAGGCTGTAAAGATAATTTTATCGGCTGGTCTCGGGCTGGGTACCTTAACCCGGGACAAGAAAATAGGGTGCTGGCGTCCTGTATAGCATGCGACTGTGCGACACAGGTGGCGAGACTAAAACCAGACCGCTAAACATGTAGATCTGCCCGAACAAGGCTTGCGGACGGGGGTTCAAATCCCCCCAGCTCCACCATACTAAAGACAAAGGCCGCTAGGGACATACACCTAGCGGCCTTTTTCATTGGTAAATCAACAGGTTACAGTTCAGGAAAGTACAAAGCTCGACATTGACAGCTAAGGTCGGCTTGGACTGGAGATCCGCATCGCGCACTACCCGCCGTACTGCTCAAAACACAACCCGATCGATCACCGCCTGTTTGCCCATGTGACGCGCGCCTGCCAGGGCGTGACGTTTCACACGGTGGACATCGCCCGGCAATTCATGGCAAAGGCCAAAACTACCACAGGGCTGAAGGTGACGGCCGAGGTACTCGGCGGGGTCTACGTCAAAGGCAAAAAAGTCGCGGCAGACTTTCTTGAAAATATGCGTATCGTCTTCGATGAACATCTGCCCCGCTGGAACTACCGTGCCGTCCCGGCCAATGGCTGAGCTCGGGAAGTTATTTCTGGCCACATCCTTACGACTCGAAATCAATCAAAAAGTTCGGCGTGCGCTTGTCTGGTCTCAACCGCGCGATCTGCGCGGGTCACCGAAACCTTGTTTGCGCTGGATCAACCGATATTTCGACAAGTTTTCGTAAACTAAGCGCAAGTACAGCGTTAAGTGCGGTAACGCACAGACGTTTTTCTCACACTGCGTTCACACTGGCAGTTGGACCGATCAACGGAGCCGTCATGCCGCTTAAAAAAGACATTACTTGATGAAGAAATTCCTCGTCAACGCTCAAATGTGTTTTGACGTCCCAATGCGCGCACGAATTCCTTGCTCGAAGAACGGCCCCGAGCTTTGGTACTGACCGCAGACGCTAAATAATTTACATGTTGCTGCGCTCAAATACCCGTACCAAGTGCCATACCGCCTGCATGATGTTGGTGGTTTGGCTATTCACGTTGGCGTCAGGAACAGTCAACGCTTGCCTGCTGGAGGCGCGCGTAAGCCACAGCCAAGGAACACTGGCGGTGCAACTGCCGGCGACGGACGCGGTACATGGAATAGCCCAGAACCATGCTGTTGGTACTGCCCACGACGAATATCATCCCGCTGCGGAACCTGCCAAGCAATCGTGCCTGAAGGCCTGTGAAGAGGGTTCTTTGTCGCTAATGAAGCAGCCTTCCAGCCTCGACACGCCACACCTTGTGTTGGCGCATTTCGTGTCAGCCGCATGGTTTGCAGAAAGGCACGTTTCGACTTTGTTTAGTCGAGCGAATGATCTGCGCCTCCCGGAATACGGGCCACCCATCAGAGTGCTCTACTCGCGCCTGGCCCTATAGCCTTTTGGGGCAAATCCGGCGTCTCGCAATCCGCGACTCATGCCTCCGGTTGCAAGCGTCTTGACCCTGTACCCAAGTACAGGCTGCACCGCCAGCTCCCCACAACCAAGACACCGGGTATTGCTACCCACCTTCCTGCATCAGGAGCCTCGCATGAACTTCATGTCCTCACTCGCCCTTGCCATTGGCACCGCCGTCATCGCGACCACCATTGTCCAGATGGCATGGACTACTGTCAGGCAATGGAGATTCGCACCCAAATCACCCGCTACCGCTTCCCTGCAACACCAAAGAATTGACGAGGTCACACCGGGGCCTGACCCCCTAAGTTCAAGGAGAATTCACCATGCAAACCCTCAAATTTGATGTCCACGGCATGACCTGCGGCGGCTGCAGCGGCAGCGTGCAGCGCGCACTCAGCAAGATCGATGGCGTCAGCCACGTCGATGTCACGCTGCGCCCCGGCGCCGCCACCCTGGAGGCCGATACCACGCGCGTGACGACTACCCAGATCGAAGCCGCGATCAGTAGTCTTGGCTATCAAGCCAAACTGCACCCGTCAGAGGTGCGGTCCGCGTCATGAGCAAGAAGGAACACAAGGACAAGCACCACGGTGCGTCCAGCGACCACCGCAACCTGTCTGCCGCGCCCGCAGTGGACGCGGTGGACGAGAAGTTGGCGATCTCGTCCAAGCAATACCACGCGCAGCTTCATCTTCTGCAGGTCGAGTTGGTGAAGCTGCAGCGTCACTTCATCGGATGCGGCGACAAGATTCTGGTGCTGGTCGAGGGCCGCGACGCCGCCGGCAAGGACGGTAGCATCAAGCGCATCGTCAAACACCTGAGCCCTCGGGAGACGCGTGTGGTCGCGCTCGGCAAGCCCTCCGACCGGGAACTGCGCAGCTGGTACTTCCAACGCTACATCGCCCAACTCCCGGTGGCCGAGGAGTTCGTCCTCTTCAACCGCAGTTGGTACAACCGCGCTGGTGTCGAGCACGTCATGGGCTTTTGCTCCAAGGAAGAGCATGAAGAGTTCATGCGTTCGGTGCCGAAGTTCGAGGAGATGCTGGTCAACTCGGGCATCAAGGTGCTTAAATATTACCTCGACATCGAGAAGGACGAACAGGCGAAACGCCTGGCTGAGCGCCAACGCGACCCGCTCAAACAATGGAAATACAGCCCCATTGATGCCGTAGCGGTCAAGCACTGGAAGGCGTACTCGGCAGCACGCGACGCGATGCTGCTGCGCACCCATACCGCCATCGCTCCGTGGCACATCGTACGGACGAACAACAAGCGATTGGCGCGCTTGAACCTGATCCGCGACTTCTTGTCCCGGCTCCACTACGTTGGCAAGAAGAACAAGCTCGTCCAGCCCGATGCAGACGTTGCGTTTGAGTTCACACCCGACTGTATCGAGTCACAGCGCCTGGCTCGCTGAACCCCATTCACCAAGGAACCACCATGAAAACCAGCTCCATTGAAGTGCACGACATGCTGTCGGTATTGAGCGTCGACGAAGTCGAAAAGCGGATCGGCGAGGTGCCTGGTGTCCAGAGCGTGACCGTGAACTTTGCGGCCGGCAGCGCTACCGTGCGCTATGACGAGACACAGCTCGAAGCGACCGATATCAAGTCGGCCGTGCGCCAACGCGGCCATGACGCGGCCACGCCCGCTGGTACCGCACTGAAAGAGGGGCACGCTGGACATGCACCACCTGCCGCGCCGTCCGAATCCCCCAAGTCGGCAGCACCGACGAGTGCCCCGGGCGCACCAGCGGCCACGGGTCCTGCCGATGCGGCACCGCCGGACACGGCAGCGCCATCGACCACGCCAGATGCGCCGGATGCTGCCCCTGCGGGCGATTCCCAAGAAGACAAAAGTGCAGCCGAGAAAGGTTAGCGCCGTTTTCAGCTCTCCAAACCGAACGCATGTGGCATTTGACCCAGCCACTTTAATGGGCCAGCAATTGCTCTTCTGGAGATCACCATGACGACAGCGACCGCTTCACAACGCAACGCGCTAGGCTTGCCATCCGCGGTGATAACCGCCCAGGCAGCGATGCAATCGGCCGAAGTGCAGGAGATGCTGTGCCGGCTGTCCGCGTACGGGCTGGGCATCTGTATGCCGCATATGCACGACGAAGCCACCGGCGAATTCCAGCCGCTTCCCGATGAGATCATGCAAGTAGAGGCTGGTCTGGAGGTGAGCTTCCAACCCACAGCAGAAATCGCCAGGCAGGCGGGCCGATTTCTGCCCGTAGCCTGGGTTTGGCGTTGTGGCGTGTCGATGCCGTCGGCCGTCTGCGAGATGGTGCAGAACGACTACTGTTCAGACGATGAGATGCCCACTGTCAAACATAAGATGCCAACACGGAACTAATCCTGTTTAGATGAGCCGGTTTCATGGCACCGGCAAAGACCCCTGCACATGAATCCGACCAAGGAAACACGATGAAGACCAGCGTTATCGAAGTTCACGCCATGCTGTCGGTGCTACGCGTGGACGAAGTGGAAAAGCGCATCGGCGAGGTGCCGGGCGTCGAAAGCGTGACGGTGAATTACGCCGCCAAGAACGCCACCGTGCGCTACGACGAGACCCGGCTGGAAGTCGCCGACATCAAGTCCGCTCTTCGCCGGCGCGCGCACGAACCCTCCACGCCCGCTGGGCCTGCGTCCGATACCGGGCCAGCAGGCCATGACGTTGACCCTGCCCCCCTTGCTGCCGCGCTGCCAGCGGTACCGGTGGCCCCGGCAACTGCTCAAGCCGCATCGGCCACACCAGCCGTACAAGCCACACCAGGCGAGACGGCGACGCCCAGCGCTGACGCCATGCCTGCGGGCATGGCGATGCCTGATATGGCTCCGCCCGCTGCCGACGCTGTCAGCCCACCCAAGCCAAGCACTTCTCACGATTCGGCCGCGCCGGTGCCGGTTACATCCTTGTTTCAGAAACTGAAGTCGTGGTTTTCGCCGGCAACTGCTGAAGACAAGGCTGCTTCGCCGGCCCCAGTCGCGGCCGACCACAAGGGTCACGCCGCCCACGGCGGTACATCGTCGCCGATGTCGTCAGACATGGCCCAGGAAATGGGTCATGGCAGCAACATGGACCTCCCAGCCATGGTCCGCGACATGCGCAACCGCTTCTGGATTTGCCTGGTGTTTGCGGTACCGATTTTCATCTACTCGCCAATGGGCAATATGTTCCCGGCACCGACACCGCCCTTTGGCCTGCCGCTCAACCAGTGGCTGTTCGGGCTGGCCAGTGCCGCAGTTATCTACCCGAGTTGGCCGTTCTTCGTCTCCGCCTGGCGTGGGCTCAGGAAGGGCACGCTCGGCATGGCCGCTTTGATTGTTTTAAGTGTAGGCACCGGCTACCTGTTCAGCGTCGGCGCCACCTTCTTTTTCGAGAGCGACCAGTTCTTCGAAGCAGTCTCCGTGCTGCTGGTGTTTATCCTGCTCGGCCACTGGCTGGAGATGCGCGCCCGTGCCGGTGCGTCGTCGGCGATCAAGGCGCTGATGAATCTGGCACCTGCCAAAGCCTTCGTGTTGCGCAAGGGCGCCGAGGTCGAAGTCGCAACTGCTGACGTGGTGGTCGGTGACACCGTTGTCATCCGCCCCGGCAACAAGATCCCGGTGGATGGCACGGTCGAGTCAGGCGATTCACTGGTTGATGAATCGATGCTCACCGGCGAGTCAATGCCGGTGCAAAAAGGCCCCGGCGCCAAGGTGGCCGGTGCGACCATCAATACCAGCGGCACCTTTCGCTACAAGGCCACCAAGGTCGGCTCCGACACTGCCCTGGCCCAGATCGTCAAGCTGGTGCAGGAGGCGCAGAACTCCAAGGCGCCGGCGCAACTGCTGGCCGACAGGGCCGCGCAGTGGCTGGTGGTCGCCGCCATCGCCGTCGGGCTCGTGACCTTCGCGGTGTGGTTCTGGTGGATCGGCCAGCCGCTGCTGTTTGCCGTGACGCTGACCATCACAGTCTTCGTCATTGCCTGCCCCGATGCGCTGGGCCTGGCGACACCGATGGCGGTGATGGTGGGCACGGGACTGGGCGCGGCCAACGGCATCCTGTTCAAGAACGCTTCCGCGCTGGAAGACGCCACCAAGCTTAACGTCATCGTCTTCGACAAGACCGGCACGCTCACCGTGGGCAAGCCCGAGGTGGTGGACATGGTGATGGCCGAAGGCATCACCGAGGACGTGCTGCTGGTCGCGGCTGCGGCCGTCGAGCAAGGATCGGCTCACCCCTTGGCGCAAGCGGTCTTGCGACGCGCTGCAAAGCTGCAGGTCGTCACCCCGACCGGGTTCAAGAGCATAGACGGCCAGGGCGCGCAGGCGCAAACTGCCGCCGGCATGGTCTTCCTCGGCAACCGCCTGCTGATGGACACCCAGAAGCTTGCGCTTGGGGCCCTGGAAGCTGACGCCGCGCGGCTGCAGGGCGAAGGCCGCACGGTGGTGCACGTGGCGCAGAACGGCAAGGTGATCGGGCTCATCGCCATCGCCGATGCCATTCGGCCCACCGCCAAGGCCGCGGTGGCCAAGCTACGCGAGCGCGGCATCGAGGTCGTGATGCTCACCGGCGACAACGCCGGCACCGCCAAGCGCATCGCCGCCGACCTGGGCATCACCAGCGTGCTGTCCGATGTATTGCCCGGTCAGAAGGCCGCCAAGATCAAGGAACTGCAGGCCACGGGCAAACGGGTCGGGATGGTCGGTGACGGTGTCAACGATGCGCCCGCCTTGACCCAGGCCAACGTGGGATTTGCCATCGGCGCCGGCACCGACGTGGCGATGGACAGCGCCGATGTGGTACTGATGAAGAGCGACCCCTACGACATCGTCGGCGCCATCGAACTGTCGCGCGCGACGCTGCGCAAGATGCACCAGAACCTGTGGTGGGCGGTGGGCTACAACGTGGTCGCCTTCCCGCTGGCCGCAGGGGTGCTCTATCCCTTCACGCTGTCACCCGAGATCGCGGCACTGTCGATGTCGGGCAGCTCGGCGGTGGTGGCCATCAACGCGCTGCTGCTCAAGCGCACCAAGCTGGCCGGCATCAAGAGTGCCAAGCCCAAAGCCGCCGCTCCTGTGGCGTCGGATGCCGCTGGGGCGACTGCATGAACGAGCAAAGGCCCATTGCGGGCCGCATCTCGATTGCTGCGGATCGCGCCTCAGCCTACACCAACGGCACCGTGGCGCCTGTGCAGGACCTGCTACCCGCATTGCCGGCGTTGCAGCGCGGCGTCAAGGAATCGTCCGACCTGCTAACGCGGCTATTTCGCGTCTTCGATGGAAGCCTTGCGCTACGCTTGTGGAACGGCACTACCTTGAGCTTGGGCAACGCGGGGCGTGTCAACCTGCGTCTGTCGTTCACGTTGGTGCGTCGGCACCCGAGCGTGGTCCGGTCGCTGGTCCTTGGGCGCGACCCGATGCCCTTGGTGCCCGGGAACTGGCGCAACATTTCCGCCTGTCGATGCGAGGCAGGCGATCGATCAGTCGCGTCATGACACTGCTTTTGACCACAAGGAGATAGACATGGACTGGCTCGCACAGAACTGGATCTGGATACTTTTCGCAGTGGCCTTCGTGGCCATGCACATGTTTGGGCACGGCGGCCATGGCGGCCACGGCTCGGATCAGAGTAGTCGCCGCGATGCGAGCACCGTCCCGGCGGGGCGGCCGGAAGGATCCAGCCCAATGACGCCCGCCAATACGCGCGGCCCGCACCAGCACTAGGAGCATCTCATGCTGAACATCAAAGTTGTTTCATGGGCGCTCGCCACAACGACGGCGATCTCGTTTGTTGTCTGCGTGACCTACGGTCTCGCGACGCCGGAGACCCTGCACATGCACGCCTTCCTCGAGCAGGTGCTACCGGGCTTCAAGTGGCTCACGCTGCAGGCTTTCCTGATCGGGCTGGTCGAAAGCTTTCTCTATGGTGCCTACGCCGGTCTGGTGTACGTGCCGGTCTACAATTTTTTTGCGCGCCGGTTTGATCCCGTCACTTCCTGAGGAACACATCATGGTCACACGACCCCTGAATCACCTGCGGCAAGCCTTGGCAACCCGAGTGCCTGACCTTGATGCGCCACGCCAAGCGCTGATGGCATGAGCGCAGACCGGACGCGATCCTCCTCGCAGCTCGAGGCCGCACTTTCCAGGTGGGACAACGAAGGAGGCGCGCGAGCGCGGCGTCTGCTGTCTGACAGCGCTGCGCCGAAGAACGTTCCTCAATCGATGAGCACTGAACTCGAGCGTCTGCGCGTTCGTGTGATTGCACTGGAGAACCTGGTGATCTCGCTGCTTTCCCAAGCCCCTGAGCGACAGCGTGCGCTGGGTCGCGAGATGGCCACGTTCATCTCACCTAGATCAGGGTTCACTCAGCACACCAGAACGCTGGCTGCGGCTGCTGAGATGGTCCATCTTGTCGAACGAGCCCAGCACTTCCAGGGGTGGGTCGAGGGTGGGCTTCTGTCATGAATACTCTACCGAACCCCTCGACAATCGCATCCGCAGGCCTGCCGCCCGGCCCGATTTCGATGGAAGTGCTGAACAGCGAATGCTTCTGCATCAGCCTGGACACCGCGGCGCTGCGCCAGGCGCTGGAGTCCGAGATCGGCCAGCCCGGTCTGTTCGATTTGATCCAGCAGCGCTGCCCCTACCTGTTCGCGACGCGCCCGGTCTTTTTGTCGCACGAACACATGCGGCGCATGGCTCAAGTAGTGCAGGCCGTCGAGTCGGTGGTCGCGCTGCCGGCCTATCGCGAGGAGGTTCTGGCCGCCGCACCCACCATTGCGCGCCACGATCCCGGTGGCGCCAAGGGCGTGTTCTTCGGCTACGACTTCCATGTCACCGAAGGTGCCTTCGGGCTCATCGAGATCAACACCAATGCGGGCGGTGCGATGCTCAACGCCGTGCTGGCGCGGGCACAACGCGCTTGTTGCGCGGCGCTGCAGGGTCTGGAGCCGTCACCGGACGCAGCCAGTTCGTTCGAAGAAAGCATCATGTCGATGTTTCGTCGAGAGTGGTCGCTTAGTGGACACAAGCGACCGTTGCGCAGCATCGCCATCGTCGACGAGAACCCCGCGCAACAGTACCTTTACCCGGAATTTTTGCTGTTCCAGCGATTGTTTCAGCGGCACGGGGTACAAGCGGTGATCGCCGGCCCGTCCGAGTTCACGTTGCGGGGGGGTGTGCTCTGGCACGGCGATCTGGCGATAGACATTGTCTACAACCGTCTGACCGATTTTTCGCTGGCCGAACCCGCCAGCGCGACGCTGCGAGAGGCTTACCTGACGAACGCCATGGTGCTCACGCCGCACCCGCGAGCGCATGCCCTGTACGCGGACAAGCGCAATCTGACCTTGCTCAGCGATGCAACGCGGCTGCAGGCGTTGGGCGTGCCGCAGGCCACACAAGATGTTCTGCTGGCCGGCATTCCCCATACTCAAATTGTGGACCCGCAACAAGCCGAGCGGCTCTGGCGTGACCGGCGACGGCTGTTCTTCAAGCCCTTCGCCGGGTTCGGCGGCCGTGCCGCCTACCGGGGCGACAAACTCACCCAGCGCGTCTGGCAGGAAATCCTCGCCGGCGGCTATGTGGCACAGGCGCTGGTGGCGCCCGGCGGACGTGCTCTCTCGAACCAGGAACCGGTGCAAATGCTCAAGTTCGACCTGCGCACCTACACCTACGATGGCAGCGTGCAGTGGGTGGCGGCGCGTTTGTACCAGGGCCAGACCACAAACTTTCGCACCCCCGGCGGCGGCTTTGCGCCGGTGTACGAAGGGCCGGCAGACAGACATATGATGGGTTGCACGCCGGTGCAGCATGAAAGCCGCTTGTTTCTGCTCGACGACGACGCTGTTCAGGAGCTGGACCATGAGCGCTACGTGGCGCTCGCTCGTGGCGAGGCACCTGCAGGCGAGTTCGCCGACCATCGCTTCATCCTGGTGGACTGGTACCTGCGCCTGGCCTGCAGCCAATCTGAGGCCGTCGTCAACGAAACCTGCAGCTGGATGGTATTCGACGCCAATGGATGGCTGGACCCGCACGCGGCCCATACGATCAACGTGCCGCCCAGCCCGACCGAAGCCCAGTGGGCGCAGATCCGCGCCCTGGTGTTCGGCGACGCCGTTCCTCATCTCTCCTGAAGAATCGAGGTCCCCATGTGCGGCATCTGCGGTGAATTGCGCTTTGACGGTTCGACGGTCGACATGTCGGCGATCGAACGCATGTCTGACAGGATCGCCCGGCGCGGCCCGGATCACGCCGGAATCTTCAGCGACGGCGCGCTGGCCTTGGGCCACCGCCGCCTGGCGGTCATTGACCTCAGCGCTGACGGCGACCAGCCCATGATCGACGAGGAATTGAAGCTGGTGCTGGTCTTCAACGGCACGATCTACAACTACAAGGAACTGCGCGCCGAGCTCATCGCGATGGGCTACCGGTTCTTCTCCGAGAGCGACAGCGAAGTCATCCTGAAGGCCTATCACGCCTGGGGTGCGCAATGCGTGCAGCGCTTCTTCGGCATGTTTGCCTTTGCAGTATGGGACCAGCGCGATGCGCGCCTGTTCATGGCGCGCGACCGCTTCGGCATCAAACCGCTGTACTACACGCTGGACGGATCGCGGTTGCGCTTCGCCTCCAGCTTGCAGGCCCTGCTGGCAGCGGGCGGTGTGGACACGGGCATCGACCCGGTGGCGCTACACCACCATTTCACCCTGCATGCAGTGGTGCCCGCACCGCGCACCATCCTCAAGGGTGTCAGGAAGCTCGGCCCCGCTACCACGATGACGATCAATGGCTCCGGCCACATTGAAGAGGCCATCTACTGGAAGCTCGATGCTACGCGCCCGGCGCAAGCCCTGTCCGAGGCGCAATGGCTGGCTGCCACCCGTGAGGTGCTGGTGCGGGCAGTGGAACGCCACCGCCTCGCCGCCGATGTACCCGTGGGTGTACTGCTCTCCGGTGGACTGGACTCCAGCCTGCTCGTCGGCCTGCTGGCTGACCACGTGGACGACCTGCAGACCTTCTCGATGGGTTTCGAGACGCTGGGCGAAGGGGGCGAAAAGGCTGATGAATTCGAGTTCTCCGACCAGGTGGCAGAACAATTCGGAACGCGCCACCACAAGTACCTCATTCCCTATGACGAAGTGCTGCGCCGCCTGCCCGAAGCGGTATTGCAGATGTCCGAACCCATGGTGAGCCAGGACGTGATCGCCTTTTACCTGCTGGGCGAGCGTGTTTCTAAGCAGGTGAAGGTGGTGCTTTCAGGCCAGGGTGCCGACGAAGTCTTTGGTGGCTACTTCTGGTACCCCCGAATGGATGCCGCCAAGGGCTCGGCTTTGGCGCGCTTCAGCGCCCACTACTTTGATCGGGACCACGACGAGTACCTTGAGATGGTCACTCCCGCTTATCACCTGCCCGACGTGACGGCCGCGCTGGTGGCGAAAGCCTTGGCACAGCCGCAGGCCGACACCTTCATCGATCAGGTACTGCGCTTCGACGCCACCACGCTGGTGGTGGACGACCCCGTCAAGCGCGTGGACAACATGGCGATGGCCTGGGGCCTGGAAGCGCGTGTGCCATTCCTGGACCACGAACTGGTGGAACTGGCAGCGCGCATGCCCCCGGAGCTCAAGCTCAGGCAGGGCGGCAAGTTCCCGCTCAAGGCGATCTCCCGAGGTTTGATTTCGGATGCTGTGATCGACCGGCCGAAAGGCTATTTCCCGGTGCCGGTGCTGAAACACGTGAGCGGCGAGTTCCTGGCCTTCATGCATGGCATCCTCAATTCAGACGCCTGTCTCCTGCGCGGCCTGTACCAGCGAGCCTATGTCGACAAGCTGCTGGCGGCACCCGAGGCCTGGTTCACCCGCATCCAGGGCAGCAAGCTATGGCATCTGGCGCTGCTGGAGCTGTGGCTGCAATTGAACGTCGACGAACCTTATGGCTCGGCATCATCAACAGGCCCATCCCAGGCCAGAACGGAGACCCCATGAAACCGACCCGCCAATTGCACGATCTCGGCCAAAGCCTGTGGCTGGACAACATCACCCGCACCCTGCTCGACGATGGGACGCTGGCGCGCTACATCGCCGAGGATTCGATCACCGGCCTGACCTCCAACCCCAGCATCTTCGATGCCGCCATCGGCGGCGGCGAAGCCTACGACGCGGCCATCCACGCCAAGACGCTGGCCGGGCTGGCCGGTGAGGCGCTGTTCACAGAGCTGGCGCTGGAAGACCTGCGACGCGCGGCCGACCTGTTCCGGCCGGTGTTCGACGCCACCGATCAGGCCGATGGCTGGGTCTCGATGGAGGTATCGCCGCTGCTGGCCGCTGACACCGCAGGCTCCATCGCAGCAGCCCGCCAGATCCACGACCAGGCCCAGCGCGCCAACCTGTTCGTGAAGATTCCTGGCACGCCGCAAGGGCTGCCAGCGATCGAGCAAGCGATCTTTCTCGGCATCCCCATCAATGTGACGCTGCTGTTTTCCTGCGCCCACTACCAGGCCGCTGCCGAAGCCTATCTGCGCGGCATCGAACGGCGCCTCGCGGCGGGACTCGATCTGCGCGTGGGCTCGGTCGCCTCGCTGTTCATCAGCCGCTGGGACGTGGCCGGCAACGCGCAACTGCCCACCGAGTTGCAGCACAAGCTCGGCATCGCGGTGGCCCGGCAAACCTACCGGGCCTACCGCGACCTGCTGGCTTCGACGCGCTGGCAGAAACTCGCCGCCGCCGGTGCAAAGCCTCAGCGCTTGCTGTGGGCCAGCACTGGCACCAAGGACCCTGCAGCACCCGATACCTTGTACGTCAGCGCGCTGGCCGCACCCGACACCATCAACACCCTTCCTGAGAAGACCTTGCATGCATTCGCCGACCACGGCCGACTGCAGGGCGTGATGCCAGCCGACGGGGGTGACGCCGAAGCGGTATTGGCGCAGATCACCGGGGCAGGTGTGGATGTCCCGACACTGGCCGCCAAACTCCAGCAAGACGGGGCGCAGTCTTTCGTCAAGTCGTGGCAGCAACTCATGCAGCGAATCGCCGAAAAATCGGGTGCGCTCAAGCCGGCTCCCGCTGCGCCGGCCATCGGCACATGAGCCAGATCATCAGCCCACTCGCCGGCAAGCCACTTCCGGCAGCGAAGCTCGTCGACATACAAGGCCTGCTGGCCGCGTACGCCGATCTGCAGCCCGACCCCGCCGTGCCGTCGCAGCGCGTGGCATTCGGCACCTCGGGTCATCGCGGCACCTCATTCGACGGCAGCTTCAATGCGGGGCATGTCCTAGCGATCACGCAGGCCCTGTGCGAGCACCGCAAGGACAACGGCATCGATGGCCCGCTGTTCATCGGTGTGGACACGCATGCACTCTCAAAGCCAGCGTTCGATAACACGCTGGAAGTGCTGGCCGCCCACGGCGTGCAGACCATGGTCGCGCGTGGCGGCGAGTTCACGCCCACGCCGGCGGTCTCGCATGCGATCCTAGTCTACAACCGGGGCCGAAGCAGCGGGCTGGCCGACGGCATCGTCATCACGCCGTCGCACAACCCGCCCGACAGCGGCGGCTTCAAGTACAACCCGCCCCACGGGGGCCCGGCCGATGCCGACATCACCGGCTGGGTGCAAGAGCGCGCCAACGCCTTGCTCGAAGGCGGCCTCAAGGAGGTCAAGCGCATGGCGCTGGCCCAGGCGCGAAAAGCCGCCACGACACATGAACACGACTTCTTGGGCGCGTATGTCGCCGACCTCGGCAACGTGATTGACTTCGATGTGATCCGCAGCGCCGGCCTGCGCCTGGGCGTTGACCCGCTCGGTGGCGCCGGCGTGCACTACTGGGCGCAGATTGCCGAGCGCTACCAGCTTGACCTGACGGTGGTCAACACAGAAGTCGATCCGCAATTTGCATTCATGACGGCAGACTGGGACGGCAAGATTCGCATGGACCCGTCGTCCCGCTACGCGATGCAAAGCTTGATCGGACTGAAGGACCATTACGACATCGCCTTCGCCTGCGATACCGATCACGACCGCCACGGCATCGTCACGCCCAGCAGCGGTCTGCTCGCGCCGAACCACTACCTCAGCGTCGCCATCGACTACCTGTTTCAGCACCGGCCGCAGTGGAGCGCTACGGCGGCAGTCGGCAAGACAGTGGTCAGCAGCACAATGATTGATCGTGTGGCTTCTCGCCTGGGCCGCACCTTGTTCGAAGCACCGGTCGGCTTCAAGTGGTTCGCAGCAGGCCTGTTTGATGGCAGCCTGGGCTTGGGCGGTGAAGAGAGCGCGGGCGCATCCTTCCTGCGCCGCGACGGTAGGGTGTGGACCACAGACAAGGACGGCATCGCGGCGGCGCTGCTGTCGGCCGAGATAACCGCCCGATCCGGGCGCGACCCGGGCGCCCGGTACAGCGAGCTGTGCACTGAGTTCGGAGAATTCTTTGCGGATCGCATCGATGCCCCGGCAAACACGGCGCAGAAGCAGGCCCTGGGAAGACTGACGCCCAAGCAGATCGTGCAGACTGAACTGGCAGGCGAGCCCATCACCAGCGTGATCGACCAGGCGCCCGGCAACCACGCGGCGATCGGTGGCATCAAGGTCAGCGCAAAAAGCGGCTGGTTCGCCGCGCGGCCTTCGGGCACCGAAGACATCTACAAGATTTACGCGGAAAGCTTCCAGGGCGACGCCCACCTGCGCCGCCTGCTCGCAGAGGCACAACGCATCGTGGACGCCGCAATTGAACCCAAGGAATCATCATGAAGACCCTGACCCCCGACTTCCTGCGCAAGATGCACGCCTGGTGGCGCGCTGCCAACTACCTCTCGGTGGGGCAGATCTACCTGCACGCCAACCCGCTGCTCGAAGAGCCGCTGACCCTGGCACACATCAAGCCGCGCCTGCTCGGACATTGGGGCACCACACCTGGCCTGAACTTGCTGTACGTGCACCTGAACCGCCTGATCAGGGAGCACGATCTGGACATGATCAATGTCATCGGCCCCGGCCACGGTGGACCCGGGCTGGTGGCGAGTACGTACCTGGAAGGCACTTACACCGAAACCTATCCCGACATCTCGCGCGACCGCGACGGCATGCGCAAGCTGTTTCGCCAGTTCTCGTGGCCGGGAGGCATTCCAAGCCACGTGGCGCCGGAAACGCCGGGCTCGATCCACGAAGGCGGCGAGCTGGGCTACTCGCTGGCGCATGCGTATGGCGCGGCATTCGACAACCCCGATCTGATCGTGGCTTGCATCGTCGGTGACGGTGAAGCTGAAACCGGCGCGCTGGCGACAAGCTGGCATTCGAACAAGTTCTTGAACCCGGCGCGCGATGGCGCGGTGCTGCCGATCCTGCACCTCAACGGCTTCAAAATCGCCAACCCCACCGTGCTGGCGCGCATCGGCCGGGAGGATCTGACGGCCTTGCTGCGAGGCTACGGCCACGAGCCGCACTTCGTGGTCGGCGACGATCCGATGACGGTGCACCAGCAACTGGCGCAGACGCTAGACGCCGTCCTTGCGCAGATCCACACCATTCAGGCTGCCGCGCGTGCGACGCATGCGCCCATGCCGGCGTCACTTCCGCGCTGGCCGATGATCGTGTTGCAGACGCCCAAGGGTTGGACCGGCCCCAAGGAGGTCAATGGCCTGCCGGTGGAAGGGACGTGGCGGGCGCACCAGGTGCCGATCACGCAATTCACCAACGCCGAGCATATCCGCCAGCTCGAAGACTGGATGCGCAGCTATGCGCCGCAGGAACTGTTCGACGCCAATGGCCGCTTCCGGGAAGAATTCGCAGCACTCGCACCCACCGGCAACAGGCGCATGGGCGCCAATCCGCATGCCAACGGCGGTGCATTGCTCGCACCGCTGGTCATGCCGGACTTCCGCGACTTCGCGGTGCCGGTTTCGGTGCCAGGCGGCACGATGGGTGAGTCCACGCGCGTGCTCGGAACCTTCCTCGCCGAGGTGATGCGCAGGAACACCGGCAGCGCCAACTTCCGCCTCTTCGGGCCTGACGAAACTGCATCCAACCGGCTCGGTGCGGTGGTGGAAGTCGCCGGCAAGGCGTGGATGGCCGAGATCGACGCGGTCGACCTCAATCTTTCAGCCGACGGCCGGGTGATGGAGGTGCTGAGCGAACACCTGTGCGAGGGCTGGCTCGAAGGCTATCTGCTGACCGGGCGTCACGGCCTGTTCTCGTGCTACGAGGCGTTCGTCCACATCATCGACTCGATGTTCAACCAGCATGCCAAGTGGCTGGAGGTGTGCCGGCAGATTCCGTGGCGCTTGCCCATCGCGTCGCTCAACTACCTGCTTACCTCGCATGTCTGGCAGCAGGACCACAACGGCTTTTCGCACCAGGACCCGGGCTTCATCGATGTGGTGGCGAACAAGAAAGCCGACGTGGTGCGCATCTATCTGGCACCCGACGCGAACTGCCTGCTCTCGATTGCCGACCACTGCCTGCGCAGCCGCAATTACGTGAACCTGATCATCGCCGGCAAGGCACCGGCGTTGCAGTGGCTCGATATCGAGTCGGCCGCACACCACTGCGCAGTAGGCGCCGGCATCTGGCCGTGGGCCAGCAACGATTCCGGTGATGCCCAAGGTGGGCCCGATGTGGTGATGGCCTGCGCCGGCGACGTGCCGACGCTCGAAACGCTGGCTGCCGTCGCGCTGCTGCGCGGGTATGTGCCGGACATCCGCATCCGTGTCGTGAATGTGGTCGATCTGATGGCATTGCAGCCGCAATCCGAGCATCCGCACGGCCTGGACGATGACGCGTTCGATGCCATGTTCACGCTGGACCGGCCCATCGTGTTCGCCTTCCACGGTTACCCCGGGCTGATCCACCGCCTCACCTACCGCCGCCACAACCACGACAACCTGCATGTGCGCGGCTACAAGGAAGAAGGCACGACGACCACGGCGTTCGACATGGTGGTGCTGAACAACATCGACCGCTATCAGCTGGCGCTCGATGCCATACGCCGCATCCCGCGATTGGCGCATCTTGTGGACGACGCCACCCGGCGATATGAGGCGAGCATCACGCGGCACAAGGCCTACATCAGCGAACACGGTGAGGACTTGCCGGAAGTGCGTGACTGGCGCTGGCCAGCATGAGCGATGACCTGGGTCGGCCCGTGCTGGCCTTGAACGCGGGCTCGTCGTCGCTCAAGTTCGGCTTTTTCATGGTGGGCGCGAGCGGTAGCCGCGTGCTGCTGTCCGGAGCGGAAGAAACGCTTGCGAAGCCGCAGGCAGCGGTCGCCCGTATTGCGCAGCGCATGGAAGCGCAGGGCTTGCCCGCGCCCATTGCGGTTGGTCACCGCATCGTTCATGGGGGACCGCAGTGCCGCCGCCATACTTTGATCGACGCTGCGGTGATGCGGCAACTGGAAGCGGCGACCGCGTTCGCGCCCCTGCACGTGCCGCCCGCACTTGCGCTAGTGAGAGCGGCGCAGGCGCGCTTCTCCGGCATCGCGCAGGTGGCGTGTCTCGACACGGCGTTCCATGCCGGCATGCCGGATGTGGCCCGCACGCTTCCCCTCCCGCGCGAGCTGCGCGCGCTGGGCATCGAACGCTACGGTTTCCACGGCCTGTCGGGCGAATCGATCGTGCGGCAACTGGGCAGTGATTTGCAGCCGCGCGTGGTGATTGCCCATCTGGGCCACGGCGCCAGCGTCACTGCGGTAGCTCAGGGGGCATCGGTAGACACCAGCATGGGGCTGACGCCGACAGGCGGCGTGATCATGAGCACACGCTGCGGCGACATCGACCCGGGCGTGCTGGCGTATGTGGTTCGCGAGCATGGCTATGACGCGGCCCAGCTCGAAGCACTGATCGATCAGCGCTCGGGCCTGCTCGGGATTTCCGGCCTCAGCGGCGACATGCGCGAGCTGCATGCGGCCGCAGCGTCGACTTCCGCGTCGGGCGCTGATGCGCGGCTGGCCATCGCGATATTCTGCGCTTCCGTGCGCAAGCAGATTGCCGCGATGGCGGTCGTGCTGGGCGGCGTGGACCTCCTGGTGTTCACGGGTGGTATCGGCGAGAACGATGCTTCGACGCGCGCTTTCATCTGCGAGGGACTCGAAGTGCTGGGCATTCACAAAGCAATGACCCGGGTATCTCCGGCACAGGAAGAAGAACTGATCGCTTGGCGCACCTGGCAGCTGACGCAACCGCCCAACTGAACGAACACATTGGAGCTCCCATGACGAACACACTCGACCAGCAGTGCATCGACACCCTGCGTTTCCTCTCGGTAGATGCCGTGCAAAGGGCCAACAGCGGCCACCCCGGCATGCCCTTGGGCGCAGCGCCCATGGCCTATGCGTTATGGACGCAGTTTCTCAAATGCAATCCTGGCAACCCCGACTGGGCGGACCGAGACCGTTTCGTGCTCTCCGTCGGTCACGGATCGGCACTGCTTTACAGTCTGCTGCATCTGAGTGGCTACGACCTCTCACTCGACGACATCAAGGCCTTTCGCCAATGGGGCAGCAAGGCGCCAGGCCACCCGGAACGCGGGCACACCCCAGGTGTCGAAGTCACCACTGGGCCGCTGGGCCAGGGCTTCGCAAACGCGGTTGGCATGGCGATCGGCGAAGCGCAACTCGCGGCACGCTATAACCGGCCGGGACACGCGGTCATCGATCACCACACCTATGTGATCGTCGGTGACGGCGACCTGATGGAAGGTGTGGCGGCTGAAGCCACTTCGCTGGCCGGGCATCTGAGGCTCGGCAAGCTGGTCTGCCTTTACGACGACAACCGCGTGACGCTTTCTGCCGGCACCGACATGGCATTCACGGAAGATCGGGCTGCTCGATTCGAAGCCTGTGGCTGGCATACCGTGGCAGTGGCGGATGGCAACGATGTCGAGGCGATCGCTGCAGCGCTGCAATCGGCGCGGTCGCAGGCCTCAAGGCCGTCGCTGATCCTGGTGCGCACGCACATCGGCTACGGCTCGCCGAACAAGCACGACAGTTTCGAAGCCCACGGTTCGCCGCTTGGCGTTGAAGAGGTTCGGCTGACGAAGCAGCGCCTCAGCTGGCCCACCGAGCCGCCATTCCTGATACCCGAGCCGGCGCTCGCGCACATGCGGCAGGCGCGCGCGCGCGGGCAGAACGCCGAGGCAACGTGGAGCCAACGCATGCAGGCCTACGCGCTGGCGTTTCCGGACCTGGCAGCAGAACTGCAGTGCAGTCTGCGCGGCGAACTGCCCTCCGGCTGGGACGCCGACATCCCGACATTTCCCGCTGATGCCAAGGGCATGGCCACGCGAGCTGCGTCGGCCAAGGTGATGAATGCAATGGCCCAGCGGCTGCCCGCGTTGACCGGCGGCTCGGCCGACCTGGACCCTTCGACCAAAACCGTTCTCAAAGGGGGTGGCGATTTCAATCCTCCCGTGACCCAGACCGACGACACCCAGGGCGCCGACAGCGGCGGCTGGAGCCCTGCTGGCCGCAACCTGCACTTCGGCGTGCGCGAACACGCGATGGGCGCCATCGTCAACGGCCTGGCTGCGCACGGCGGTTTCATCCCGTTTGGCGCCACCTTCCTGATCTTCAGCGATTACATGCGCCCGGCGATCCGGCTGGCGGCGCTGATGAAGCTGCATGTCGTTTACGTGTTCACCCACGACAGCCTGGCCGTCGGCGAAGACGGCCCCACGCACCAGCCGGTGGAGCAGCTGGCCAGCCTGCGTGCGATTCCGGGGCTCACCGTGATCCGCCCGGCCGACGCCAATGAAACCGCAGTGGCCTGGACGGTGGCGGTGGAAAGCCGACAGCGTCCGGTGTTGCTGGCGCTGACCCGGCAGGAGGTGCCCACGCTGGACCGCAGCCGTTATGCCAGCGCCGAAGGGCTGCGCGGTGGCGCCTATGTGCTCAACGATGCGAATGACCAGCCGCCGGTGTTGATCCTCATCGCCAATGGCTCGGAGGTCGCCCTGATCCTGGCCGCCGCCGAGCGATTGCAAAGCGAAGGCATTGCCGTGCGCTGCGTGTCGATGCCGAGCTGGGACCTGTTCGACGTCCAGCCGCAGAGCTATCGCGACGGCGTATTGCCGCCAACCGTGCCGGCGCGGCTGGCGGTGGAACTGGGCATGACTCAGGGCTGGCATCGCTATGTCGGCGACCGCGGCGATGTGCTCGGCGTTGAACGCTTTGGCGCGTCCGCTCCGGCCGACATCCTGCTGCGCGAATACGGCTTCACCGTCGACAACGTAGCTGCACGCGCACGCAAGCTACTGACCGGTATGCGAAGCGTTGGGTAGCCGCAGCAGCGTGGCGGCATCCGCATCGACCAGATCGCCGATGTGCTCGACCGTGACATCAGGCGTCGGGTACAGGCTCGCGTTGACCGGGTCGAGGGCGTAATGTCCCTGGCGCGGGAACACGGTCGTCAGGCGATTGCCCAGGACCGCTTTCACTGCCGCCAGCAGCCGCACCTTGTCGTCGACCATGACGTAATGGCGCGCCGGATGTTGACGCTGAACCGCTTCAAGCATCTGCTCCTTGTGAACGTAGATCAGCACGCGGCCACCGACCGCATCCCACAAGCCCGAACGCTGAACCTTGCGCGGCTGGAATACGACGTCACCGTCGGAGAGGATCACCGTCGGGCCGAACCGGTCGAGGTGGGCAATGACCTCAAGCGCACGCGGATACAGTCGCTCGGCGAAGGGGTAGTCGATAAGATAGGACGCCATCAGCAGCAGCCGCTCATCGGCCGACACGCCGTGTTCGGCGTTAGCCCGGTAGCTCTGTAGCGCACCGAGGTAATCTGCGTAGCCCAGTTCCTCGCGCAGTTCTTCGAAGATGGCCCAGTAGCGGCCCGAACTGGCAACGCCGAATGTGCTCTCGAGGTGGCGCCGAAGGTCGAGGATGATTCGGTCGTTGTCGAGCAGCGTGTTGTCGACGTCCAGCAGGAACACCACGTCCGGTGTCGTGTTCTGGCTCATATCTGCCCCTCGGCAGTCGAGCACGGGCAGGGTGACACCGGATGCCTCATTTCGAGTCGTCTACGGTTTTTTCGGCGTGGCCACCAAATTCGTGGCGCATGGCCGACAGCACCTGGTAGGCAAAGCCGGCTTCGCCACACGAAGCGAAACGCTGGTACAAGGCGGCGCTGAGCACATGCGTGGGCACCGCTTCGTCGATCGCCGCCTGCAGCGTCCAGCGGCCTTCCCCCGAATCGGAGACACGTCCGCCGTAGGCCCCAAGCTGGGGGTCGTGCAGCAATGCGCCGGCCGTCAAATCTAGCAACCACGAGCCGATCACGCTGCCGCGGCGCCAGACCTCGGTGATGTCGGGCAGGTTCATCTCATATTGGTAGAACTCGGGATCGCGCAGCGGCGTGGTTTCGGCATCGGCCGTCTGTGTACCTTTGCCGACATTGGCGTTTCGCAGGATGTTAAGCCCCTCGGCATAGGCCGCCATCACGCCGTATTCGATGCCGTTGTGAACCATCTTGACGAAGTGGCCAGCGCCGTGCGGTCCGCAGTGCAGGAAACCTTGCTCGACACTGGCGTGACCGCCGCTGCGTCCGGGCGTGCGCGGTGCGGCGCCTACACCCGGCGCCAGCGCCATGAACACAGGTTCCAGGCGTTTCACAACATCGGTTTCGCCGCCAATCATCAGGCAGTAACCACGCGCCTGACCGGCAACGCCGCCACTGGTGCCGACATCGACATGGTGAAGCCCCGCTGCTGCCAGATCCTTGGCGCGTCGAATGTCATCGCGGTAATACGAATTGCCGCCGTCGATCACGATGTCGCCCGCGTACAGATGCGTGACCAAATCGGCGAGTGCCTGGTCCACGGCGCCAGCCGGCACCATCAGCCAGATCGCCCGCGGGCGAGTCATTTTCGAGACCAGTTCGGCAAGCGACGCTGCGCCTTCGGCGCCGTCACTCTGCAGGCTGGCCACCACCGCAGGCTGCCGGTCGTGCACGACACACCCGTGACCCTTCGCCAGCAGGCGCCGAACCATGCTCGCGCCCATTCGACCCAAACCGATCATTCCGAGCTGCATCTGCTTGTCCTTAGCGCCAGTCACCTACGCCGCACGCCAGACATGAATGACCATCGAGAGCAATTTCACTTTGGGCATGTCGGTGCCGGGACGAAGTGTTACTGTAGCGGCCCAGCCGGGGTCAGTCAATACGTTGCCGCTTATTGCCAAACGGCCAAGGGCTGAATGGCTGAACCGTGCAGGCGATCAATCCGCCCGCATGACGTGATCACTTTCCTCGCATGGCGTCGCCACATTCATCTTTCCCGAGGGTGCTCCACCGCACAGACGCTTCGCGCATGAACACGTACTTTGAGTGCACAAGACTATGATTGCGCATTCGCGATGCAGCCACGCCCAACTTCATTGAAGGAGTCCGTTCAATGACCCACAACCATTCCACTGCGGAGATGGAAACGGCATTCAAGGCCTCGGAATTTGAAGGTCGCGAGTCCAGCGGCATCCAGTTGGTGAGGAGGCAACTCGAAGATCACTTTCTTGAGAAACCTCCCAATACCACCCAATGGCCTGAAAAGCGGTTCGTGTTCTGAGCGAGCCGCTACAGAATAGGTGCCCAAATCATGCCCATAGGCTATACCCAACCGTTGTACATCCTGCCTTTCGATCATCGCGCGTCTTTCGTGAGCGGCATGTTCGGCTGGCGCGGCGCGCTCAAGCCTGAGCAGATCGCGCAAATCAACGCTGCCAAGCGCGTGATTTATGACGGCTTCACGGCCGCAGTGGCAGGCGGTGTTGACAAGGACAAGGCCGGCATCCTGGTTGATGCACACTTTGGCGAAGAGATCCTGCGCGATGCAAAACGCAGCGGAATCATCACCTGCGTCCCCGCCGAGAAGAGCGGGCAGGACGAATTTGACTTCGAGTTCGGCGACGACTTCGCGCGGCACATCCGGGCCTTTGCGCCGACCTTTTGCAAGGTGCTGGTGCGCTACAACCCCGAAGGCGATGCGGCCATGAACCGCCGCCAGGCGTCGCGTCTTCGGAGACTGTCCGAATACCTCGGTGGTGGCCCATCAAGATTCATGTTCGAGCTGCTGGTGCCCGCAACGCCCACACAGCTTGAAGCACTCGGCGGGGACGTCCAAGCCTACGACCGCAAGGTCCGGCCCGCACTGATGCTGCACGCCCTGCGCGAGCTGCAGGATGCGGGGGTCGAAGCCGATGTCTGGAAAGTCGAGGGCCTCGACAACCAAGGCGACTGCGAGCGCCTCGTCTTGATGGCGCGGCGCGACGGGCGCGCGAACGTGGGCTGCATCGTGCTCGGGCGCGGTGAGAACGAGCAGCACGTTCACGCTTGGCTGGCCACCGCAGCGGGCGTAGCCGGTTTCATCGGCTTCGCGGTGGGGCGGACCACCTTCTGGGAGCCGCTGGTCGCCGTACGCGACAAGAAAATCACTCGCGAGGTTGCTGTGGCTGAAATCGCCCGGCGCTACCGACAGTGGGTTGATATTTTCGAGCTGGCCAAGGCTGCAGCCAGTTTTTCAGACGGGGCGCCTGCTGTAGGGCTTGCGAGGCCCCCGGAAGGTTGAGACTCGTGCCCCCTCCTGTGCAGCAACATGCGATTTCGCTGAACTTCGGTGAAACACGGCTGGACGCATTGCAGCGGCATGCCTTCGAGTATTTTTCGCGCGAGACCAACCTTGCGAACGGGCTCGTCGCCGACAAATCGCAGCCGGGCTCGCCCGCAAGCATCGCCGCCGTGGGCTTTGCGCTGGCGGCTTATCCGGTGGGGGTCGAGCGTGGCTGGATGACGCGCGCGGATGCGCTGGCCCGCACGCTGGCGGTGCTGCGGTTCTTCTGGGCCAGCCCACAAGGAACGGCGCCCGACGCGACCGGGTACAAAGGCTTCTACTACCACTTTCTCAACATGAGCACGGGTCACCGCGCGGGCTTGTGCGAGCTGTCCACCATCGACAGCACATTCCTCATTGCCGGCATGTTGGCCGCCGCTGCGTACTTCGACCACGAGGACGAAGACGAACAAGCAGTGCGCACGCTGGCCGACGCGCTGTACTGCCGGGTCGATTGGGCATGGGCTTGCAACGGGGCAGCGACCGTAACGCATGGCTGGAGACCCGAAGGTGGCTTCCTGCCCTACCGCTGGAGCGGCTACGATGAAGCCACCTTGCTATACGTGCTGGGGCTGGGCTCGCCGACGCACCCGCTGTCGGCCGAGAGCTACACAGCCTGGACCTCAACTTACGAGTGGAAGACTATCTACGGCCACGAGTTGCTCTATGGCGGACCGCTCTTCATCCACCAGTATTCGCACATCTGGCTGGACCTGCGCGGCATCCAGGATGCCTTCGCGCGCGACAAGGGCATCGACTACTGCGAGAACAGCCGCCGCGCGACCTACGTGCAGCGGGAGTACGCCATCCGCAACCCGCTGGACTTTGCGGGCTACGGTGAAAACTTCTGGGGTCTGACCGCGAGCGATGGGCCAGGCTCGACGACGCGCCGCATCAAGGGCATAGAGCGCTCGTTCTTCGACTATGTGGCCCGCGGCGCACCGTACGGCCCCGACGACGGGACCATCGCGCCCTGGGCCGTGGCCGCGTCGTTGCCGTTTGCGCCCGAGATCGTGCTGCCGACGCTGCAGCATTTTCAGGACGTCTATCCACAGGTCACTGGCGAATACTGCTTCAGGTGCAGTTTCAACCTGAGCTTCTCGGACGAGGCTGAAAGCGATGGCCACGTGGGCTGGACATCGCCCTATCACTTCGGCATCAATTTGGGCCCAGTCGTGCTGATGTGCGAGAACTACCGGTCAGGATTACTTTGGCGGTTGATGAGAGCTTGCCCTGCCATCGTAAGCGGGCTGAGGCGGGCAGGATTCAGGAACGGTTGGTTATGAACGCGCCCGCCAGTCGAGCGCTCAGTCCACCGGGACACGCGCGGTGAAGCAGCATTACGTTTGGCTCATCTGGTCAAGCGCCTTTCTGATTTTCTGGGCTGTCCTCTACATGGCCCGGCCGCCACTCCGTGCGGTCATGTGGCCGCCAATCTCGCGATCACGCTGTTCGGGCTCACGGAGCTGATCTTCGTGCCTGAATACTGGAATCCGCCCAGCCTCTTCAATCTGGCCCAACGCACCGGATTCGACATCGAGAGCCTGATTTTTTCTTTTGCTCTCGGGGGCACCGGCACAGTGTTGTACGACGCCCTCGCCGGACGAGACCTTGTGCCAGCCAGTGCCGCGTTACGCCAGGCGCTGCAGCACTGCCTGCACCGATGGGCAATGCTGTTGCCATCCGCAACGTTTGTGCCGCGCTGCGTCCTGCCTTGGAATCCGATCTACGCGGTGCTCGCGTGTCTGGTGCTGGGCGCGGTCGCATCGAATCTCTGTTGCCCGGAGCTGCGGCGCAAGTCTTTCGTTGGTGGCCTTCTTTTCCTCGCTTTGCACGCCGTGTTCATGCTGGGATTGAAGGGGTTCGCGCCGGGCTACATCGCCGCAGTCTGGAACCTGCCCGCATTGAAAGTAGGGCTGGTGTACGGCATACCCACTGAAGAGCTGTTGTTCGGCTTTGCGTTCGGTCTGTACTGGTCGGGCGTTTATGAGCACTTCACCTGGAGCGTGAGTGCAATGCGATCAAAATCTGTCAGCGGACAGTTGACACGCCCGCGGTTGTGAATCTGCAGTCGCTGCAACTTTCTGCCTGAGTTGCCCCAGGCAACACCTTAGGCTCCTTCGTGTTCCGGGTTGGTCTTCTAGAGCCAGCGGCGCAAAGCTCGTCCGATGGCTTCGAGTGGCAGATTCGTCCAGGACCGCCCGGACCACCTGTCGCCATGGATCAGGCGCGAGGCGGATATGTCCTCGCAGAACTGCCGATGCAGGCGCTCGCAATCATCGGGTGCAGTCGTCGCGAGCAGCAACTCGTAGTTGAGAAAGAAGCTGCGGTAGTCGAAGTTGGCGCTCCCGAGCGTGGCCCAATGTCGGTCGACCACCACGGTTTTTGCGTGGAGCATGCGTGGCAGGTACTCGTAAATGCGCACGCCGGCGGACATCAGTGACGCGTAGAGCGCGTGCGCCGCCCATCTCGTGATCGGCACATCGCTCTTTGCCGGGACCAGCAATCGTACGTCGACGCCTCGACGCGCGCAGGCCATCAACTGGTGCAGGGTGGACAGGTCGGGAACGAAGTAAGGCGTCGTAAGATAGATGCGCTCGTTGGCAGATTGGAACGCCTCGGCGTAGAGGCAGCGAATGCGATGCCGGCAGGCTCGCGAGTGGTTCGAGACGAGTTGCAGCTCGCGCACATCGCGCTCAACCGGCGTCCAGCGGCGGTGGCCTCGCCAAAACGCGTCGAAAAGGTACGCTGCATCGGCTGCCAAAGCTCCAGAAACTTCCGCGTGCGTGTCTCGCCACCGCGACTCGCCGTAGCACTGGCGCGAGCTCTCCCGGTGAATATTGAACCCGCCGACGTACGCGACACGGTCGTCGACAACGAGCAGCTTGCGGTGGCTTCGCCGGTTGTAGCGCAACGGTTCGCGCCAACTCCAGCGATGGAACCATCGCAGTTGCACGCCGTGGTCGCGCAGGTAGCGCTGCAGCGAAGACGATGTGCTGCCCCAGGCACCTGCCGCGTCCAGATGCACCCGGACATCGACGCCCGCAGCAGCGCTTTTCACCAACGCCTGGGCGAATCTCCAGCCGACATCGTCGCTGGCGAAGATGTAGCTCTCCATGCGCACGACGGTGTTGGCGCTATCGATTGACGCGAGCATCGCTTCGTACAGTGCGTCGCCCTCCGTGAACAGCTGATCGATTTGACTCAGCCGAGCCTCGGATCGGAGGCTGTGGATTCCCTGTTTCGGGCCTCGATACATCGGGTCGGGCATCATCACGATCGCAACTGACGCCGCGTGAGCAGGACGGCCACCGGGGGCAGGATGATCCACTGAAGAATGGGAACCAGGCCGACGTTGACGCCCCACAAAACCGGCATGTCGGCCGAGTAGGTCCATCCCTCAAGCCACCGCCCGCTCGTGGCGAGTACCTCGATGACGGTCGTGATCAGCACACCAACGATCACGAAGATTGCGATTGGCATGGGCCCCGACTGCTGCAGCCAGCCGCGGCCACTGCCGGATACCGCCGCGACGGTCCAGAAGGCGATGACCATGATTCCCGCATCGCCGAAGGCCGCGCGTGTGCAGTATTGCAACGCGTCGCCGTGCGGCATGCTGGCCATGCCTACGAACAGCGGCGACTGGATGATTTCCCATGGAAAATTCAGCAGGAAAGCGAAGCCCGCCAGAGCGAGTTCGGGCCAGCGAAGTGCATTCCGCAGCTGCTTCGAAAAGCTAGGTTTCGTAGGCTTCACAATCGCAAGAGCCTTGCTCGTTCGAACTTTATCGTCACCGATGCGGGCTCCAAGCCACACATGGTGTGCTCAACGGGGCCAAAGACCGCCGTGTGACCCGGAACGCCATCCGGCAGGTCGCGCCACTCGCGCAAGGCATTTTTCATGCGGTGGCAGGTCATTGCAGTGCCAGGAAACGATTCGGATTGATGCTGCGCGCCACTCGCTCCGCACTCCAAGAGTGGATCAGCGCTTCCAAGTTTACCCGCACCTTTTACTTGGGCAACCCAGTAAAAGTTCACTAGGAGTCTGGGCACTCAAACCGTCCTGGGAATGGCCCCGACTTGTCAAGGCTTGAGGGTTTTGTTGCTGACTGGTTCTTCTGCCATCGACTGGCCTGCGCAATGCTGGACACGCAGGCCACCTGACTGGATTGCTCAATCAGTTCGCACACTCGGTGTATGGGGCGCAGTCAGAGGCACGGCTTGCTCACGGCCGCTTTGTCATCGGTGATGAACAACATGCCTACCGTGCTGGTCAGTCCTTTGTCAATCGAAGTTTCTTCCGCCCAATGCGCGTTCGCGAAGCGATGATTTATGCCAACATTATTGCCAGTGACCTGGGTCCGATGATCATGCCCATCGCAAGCCTTGGCGACACTGCTCTGGCTGCGTTTGCCGGCAACCGTCATCGAATATCTCAAGACCCCGCCCAGCCGCGCCCATGCTGCAACAATTGCTGGAAAGCATGGACGTGCCTGCTCAAGGCGGTCACTGCGCAAGATGTGGCTCAGGTAAAATTGTTGGTCGCAGTCTTCATGTAAGTCATGATTTCTCCGATGATGATCCGGAATAAGTCTTAATTCATTAAACTCAGCCCATGACCCGCAATCGCCGCAATCGCCTGATCACTGTGCTTTTCGCGCTGGTCAGCCTGCTGTTCATGCAGTTGGCGGTGGCGAGATACGTTTGCCCGGGCACTGCATCAAAAGTCGCTGAAGTTGCGGCGATGGCGGAGGCCGACATGCCATGCGCTGAATCCATGACGCTGGCCATGGACGAATCGCAGCCCAACCTGTGTCAGGCACACTGCCAGGCCGGGCAGCAAACTGCCGACAGGTATGAATTGCCTGCCTCGGTGGTCACTGTTACTCTGCCGGCCGATTTCACATTGTCGGTTACTGCCCCGGTGTTTTTGGGAGCGCCATTGCAAGCGCCCCACCTGAAGCGCACCACGGCTCCGCCCGTCGCCATCCGGAACTGCTGCTTTCGTCTCTGACCTCCCTGATCGCTTAACGCCTGCCTGGATGCATTTCTGATGCATTGGCAGGTTTTTATTCGTGCTCAGGAGGTTTTATGTCTATTTCGTTTCCGATTTACCGGGCTGCCGTTGCCGCCGTGCTTGTTGCCATGGGGTTCCCGTCCTGGGCAACTGACCCGTTGACCCTGGTGGAGGCGCAGCGCATTGCGGTGGGCCGTTCCCCGCAACTGATTGCCCAGAACGCACGCACCACTGCCGCTCACGAGCAGGGCGTGGCTGCCGGCCAGTTGCCCGACCCCGTGCTCAAGCTTGGTATTGACAACCTGCCGGCCAATGGCCCGGACCGTCTCAGCCTCACGCGTGACTTCATGACCATGCGCCGGATTGGCGTCATGCAGGAGATTCCGCGCCTTGAGAAACGCCAGCTCAGGGCGGAAAAGTTTGAACGCGACGCCCGGCGGGTGCAGGCGCAGCGGCAAGTGACGTTCGTCAACGTGCAGCGGGACACGGCGTTGGCCTGGCTGGATCGCCATTACGCGCAAGCCCAGCGTGAATTGCTGCAGCAGCAAATAGAAGAAACCGGGCTGCAGGTTCAGGCCGCCGACAGCGCCTTTCGTACCAACCGGGGTAGCCAGGCTGACGTGTTCGCAGCCCGGGCCGCAGTGATCACGTTGCAAGACCGGCTGAGCCAGATTGACCGCCAGTCGCGCAGCGCTTCCTTGATGCTGGCCCGGTGGGTGGGCGCGGCCGATGCGGAACGACCACTTGCAGGAACACCACAATGGCAAAGTACGCCGTTGCACGATGACGTTCTGAACGAACACCTCCAGTGGCATCCCGAACTGTTGGTCATAAGCGCCGAAATTGAGGTGGCCGAAACCGAGGCCCGGCTTGCCCAGGCTGACAAGAAGGCCGACATCAGTGTGGAGGCGAGTTACGCCCAGCGCGGCCCAGCCTTCTCCAACATGCTTTCCATCGGGGTATCCATCCCCTTGCAGTGGAACCCCAAAAACCGCCAGAACCGAGAGTTGAGCGCCAAGCTGGCCATGGTCGATGAGGCCAGGGCCAGGTACGAAGACATGCTGCGCAAGAACGAAGCCGAGGTACGCGTCCTGCTCAACGAATGGCAGACGGGCAAGGAGCGGCTGGTTCGGTACCGGGATGAACTCATTCCCACTGCCCGACAGCGCTCAGAGGCGATGCTCACGGCTTACCGCAGTGGCAAAACCGACCTGGCTGCCGGGCTGTCAGCACGCCGCGATGAAATTGATGTTCGCATGCAGGCTTTGGTCCTGGAGATGGAAACGGCGCGCTCCTGGGCACAACTCCATTTCCTGATTCCCGATCACGATATGGCAACCATCGCCAGGAAGCTGCCATGAACAGGAAATTTCTCATTACCGCGCTGCTTGCTGCGGGCGTGCTTGGTGCTGCCGGTTACGGCCTGTACACCCTGGGGTTGAAAAACGGAAGCAGCATGGCTGCAGTCGCCACGCCTGGTGACGCACCGCCAAGCCCAACCACAGTGCCAACGCCCGGCCCTCAGAGCGTCGCCGAAGGTGAAGAGTCGACCCGCCGCCATATCGCCACAGGCCTCAAGGCGGGGGACATCGATCCAATGACCGGCGGAAAAATTCTTTATTACCACGACCCCATGGTGCCCGGCAGCAAGTTTGACAAGCCGGCCAAATCGCCTTTCATGGACATGATGCTCGTGCCGGTCTATGCACAAAGTGGCGCCGACCAGGGCAATGTCACCGTCAGTCCACGCATTCAACAAAATCTAGGCGTGCGAACCGCGCTGGTGACCGAGGGCACGCTGTCGCCGCAGGTTTCCGCTGTAGGCAGCATTGCGTTCAATGAACGCGACCAGGCGACCGTCCAGGCACGGGCCACCGGTTATGTTGAGCGCCTGCATGTGCGGGCCACGCTGGACCGGGTCACCAAGGGTCAGCCGCTGGTTGAGCTGTATGTTCCGGACTGGGTGGCTGCGCAGGAAGAGTTTTTGGCCATCAAACGCATGCAGGGTCATGACCTGGCGTCACTGGTGGACGGCGCCCGCCAGCGCATGCGCCAGGCGGGCATGAGCGAAGCGCAGATTCGTCAAGTTGATGCGAGCGGCCTAACCCAGACGCGAATTACCGTGGCGGCACCGCTCAGCGGGGTGGTGGTGGAGTTGATGGTGCGTGAAGGTATGACGGTGCAGGCCGGTTCCACGCTGTTTCGCATCAATGGCCTGTCCACCGTGTGGGCCAACGCCGAGGTACCGGAGAGCCAGTCTGCCCTGCTGCGCCCAGACGCTAAGGTGCAGGCCCGCAGTCCGGCTGCACCTGGCATGACGTTCGACGGCAAGGTGCAGGCCATCCTGCCCGAGGTCAATCCAGTGACACGCACGCTCAAGGCCCGCATGGAATTGGCCAACCCAGGCGGGCGCCTCGTGCCGGGCATGTTTGTGAGCATGCAGTTCATGGACATGCGCGCCGACAAAGCCTTGCTGATCCCGACCGAAGCCGTCATCCAGACCGGCAAGCGTACGGTGGTGATGCTGGCCGAGGACAACGGGCGCTTCCGGCCGGTCGATGTTCAGATGGGGATTGAAAGTGGTGGCCAGACTGAAATCAAGGCCGGCCTGCAGGCCGGACAGCGCGTGGTGGTGTCGTCACAATTCCTGATCGATTCCGAGGCCAGCCTCAAGGGTGTGGAAGCCCGGTTGAACGAAGTTCCCCAGGCGGCAGCCGCCACGGCGGCACCGCGCCACGAAGGCGAGGCTCGGGTCGAAGCCATTGGCAAAGACGAGATCACCCTGTCGCACGGACCTATTGCCTCGCTCAAGTGGGGCGCGATGACCATGGATTTCAAGCCACCGCCTCCCAAGGAACTGCCGCGTAACCTGCAAGCCGGCGAGCGGGTGCGCTTTGAGTTCTACATGGGCGAGGACGGGCTGCCTCAGCTGACAAAAGTCACGCCTCTGGCCTCAGCACCGGGCGCTACATCCGCAGCGACAGGGAGCAAGAGGTGATCGCCAGTCTGATCCGATGGTCCATCGCGAACCGCTTTCTGGTGCTGCTGGCCAGCTTGATGATCAGCGCCTGGGGCGTGTACTCGGTGCAAAGAACGCCGCTGGATGCCTTGCCCGACCTGTCCGATGTGCAGGTCATCATCCGCACCACCTACCCGGGTCAGGCGCCTCGCATCGTCGAGAACCAGGTCACTTACCCGCTGACCACGACCATGCTCTCAGTGCCGGGCGCCAAGACGGTGCGCGGCTACTCCTTTTTTGGCGACTCCTTTGTCTACGTATTGTTTGAGGACGGCACCGACCTGTACTGGGCACGTTCGCGGGTGCTGGAATACCTCAACCAGGTGCAATCGCGCTTGCCGGCGGCTGCAAAAGCCTCGCTGGGGCCTGACGCGACAGGCGTGGGCTGGATTTACCAGTATGCCCTGATCGACCGCAGCGGCACCCAGGACGTTTCGCAACTGCGCGCGCTGCAGGACTGGTTTCTCAAGTACGAACTCAAAACCGTGCCCAACGTCGCCGAGGTCGCCTCGATCGGCGGCATGGTCCGCCAGTACCAGATCGTGCTCGACCCGGACAAGCTGGCAGCTTATGCCATCCCGCACACCCGGGTGGTCGAAGCCATTCAGAAGGCCAACCAGGAAGCCGGGGGCTCGGTGCTCGAACTGGGGGAGGCCGAGTACATGGTGCGGGCCTCGGGGTATCTGCAGAGTCTGGACGACTTCCGGGCGGTGCCGTTGATGACCACCCCTGGCGGCGTTTCAGTGCGCCTGGGTGACGTGGCGCGCATCCAGATCGGTCCGGAAATGCGCCGAGGCATCGGCGAACTGGACGGCGAGGGCGAAGCCACTGGCGGCGTGATCATCATGCGTTCGGGCAAGAACGCGCTCGAAACGATTGCGGCGGTCAAGGCCAAGCTCGCCTCCTTGCAATCCAGCTTGCCCAAGGGCGTGGAAATCGTGCCGGTCTACGACCGCTCCAAGCTGATTGAGCGCGCCGTGGACAACCTGACCTACAAGCTGCTGGAGGAGTTCCTTGTCGTGGCGTTGGTGTGCTTTATCTTCCTATTTCACCTGCGCTCGGCCTTCGTGGCCATCATCTCGCTGCCGCTGGGTATTCTGATCGCCTTCATCGTGATGCGCTACCAGGGGGTGAATGCCAACATCATGTCGCTGGGCGGCATCGCCATCGCCATTGGCGCCATGGTCGACGCGGCGGTGGTCATGATCGAGAACGCCCACAAGCACCTGGAGCACTGGGGCCACGACCATCCCGACAAAACCTTGCAGGGCGAGGCGCGCTGGCGGGTCATCGGCGACGCGGCGGCCGAAGTGGGGCCGGCGCTGTTCTTTTCACTGCTCATCATCACCTTGTCGTTTGTCCCGGTGTTCACGCTGCAAGCCCAGGAAGGCAGGATGTTCTCGCCACTGGCCTTTACCAAGACCTATGCCATGGCGGCGGCGGCCGGGCTGTCAGTCACCCTGATTCCGGTGCTGATGGGTTACCTCATCCGGGGCCGGATTCCCGATGAGCGGGCCAATCCGCTGAACCGCTTGCTCATCGCGGTCTACCGGCCCATGCTGGAGGTGGTGCTGCGCGCGCCCAAACTTACCCTGCTGGCTTCGGCCGTCGTGCTGGTGCTCAGCCTTTGGCCGCTGCAGCACATTGGCGGCGAGTTCATGCCGCGCCTGGACGAGGGCGACCTGCTCTACATGCCGTCGGCGCTGCCGGGCCTGTCGGCTGGCAAGGCGGCCGAGCTGCTGCAGCAGACCGACCGGCTGATCAAGACCGTGCCCGAAGTGGCCAGTGTCTATGGCAAGGCCGGGCGCGCCGAAACCGCCACTGATCCGGCGCCGATGGAAATGTTTGAAACCACCATCCAGTTCAAGCCCAAGGACCAATGGCGCCCCGGCATGACGCAGGACAAGCTGGTGGAAGAACTCGACCGCATCGTCAAGGTGCCGGGCCTTTCCAATATCTGGGTGCCGCCGATCCGCAACCGCATCGACATGCTCGCCACGGGTATCAAGAGCCCGGTGGGCGTGAAGGTGGCCGGCACCGATCTGGCGACCATCGACCGGCTGACGGGTGAAATCGAGCGGATCCTGAAGGATGTTTCGGGCGTCAGCAGCGCGCTGGCCGAGCGCCTGACCGGCGGACGTTACGTGGATGTGAACATCCGGCGTGACGCTGCTGCACGTTTTGGCCTGAACATTGCTGACGTGCAGTCGGTCATCACTCTGGCGGTGGGGGGCGAGAACATTGGCGAAACGGTCGAGGGCTTGCAGCGCTTCCCGATCAATGTGCGCTACCCCCGGGAAATCCGCGATTCCCTGGAGAAGCTGCGGCGCCTGCCTTTTGTGACGGAACGCGGTCAGCGCCTGGTGCTGTCGGACGTGGCCGACATCGGCATCACCGATGGCCCGCCCATGCTGCGCAGCGAAAACGCCCGCCTGTCGGGCTGGGTTTATGTGGACATCCGGGGGCGCGATCTGCGCTCGGCCGTGCAGGACATGCAGCAGGCCGTCACGGAGAAGGTCAAGCTGCCGCCCGGGTATTCGATTTCCTGGTCCGGCCAGTTCGAGTTCCTGGAACGTGCGACGGCCAAACTCAAGGTGGTGGTGCCGTTCACGCTGCTGATCATCTTTGTGCTGCTGTACCTGACCTTCAAGCGCCTCGACGAGGCGCTGCTGATCCTGGCCACGCTGCCGTTTGCGCTGGTGGGGGGTATCTGGCTGCTCTACCTGCTGAGCTACAACCTGTCGGTTGCCGGCGCTGTCGGGTTCATTGCACTGGCCGGAATCTCAGCGGAATTCGGCGTGATCATGCTGCTGTACCTGAGGTCTGCCTGGGACGACAGGCTCGCGCAGGGGAAAACCAGTGCTGCCGATCTGCTGGACGCCATCCGGGAAGGCGCGGTGTTGCGCGTGCGGCCCAAAGCCATGACAGTGGCCGTGATCCTGGCGGGCCTATTTCCCATCATGTGGGGAAGCGGGACGGGCTCCGAGGTCATGCAGCGCATCGCCGCGCCCATGGTGGGCGGCATGATCACGGCACCGCTGCTGTCGATGTTCGTGATTCCGGCGGTGTACCTCCTGATGCGCAGGCCTCGAGGAACTCAGCGCACATCGGGCCGCTTCTGGGGGCACCGCCGTGCAGTGGTTTGAGAATTGCTCGGGCTTGTTTGGGCTGATGGGCTCGGCGTTTACTTGTCGAGCTTGTAAGCTGATACCGCGTCTGTTGACGTAAATCAATTATTGGTAGCCATATGCGCGTAGGATGAAATCCCTGCGATCCCAACTTTCATGAAGCTTTTTTCCAACACCCGCGCCAAGCGCAACACCGCATTCATGGTGTTGCTGGTGTGGCTGTTTGCGCTGACTTCAGGAGTTGCGAATGCGTGCTTGCTGGAAGCGCGTCAAACGCACTCCCACGTTGCTACAGCTGCATCTCCCGAAGCTTCTGCGCATGCATCCGTGATATTTCCTGGTCACACGGGAGCCGTTGCTGATGGCGTTGGCGAGTCGCACTTCAAGGCGCCATGCTTGAAGGTTTGCGACGATGGCACGCGCTCTTTCCCCAAGCAGGACTCGACGGTTGCCCAGAACGATGCCGGTCCAGCGCCCCTCGTTCAGGTTCTCTGGGGCAGAGTAGCACCCGTCGTTCCAACGCTTCGCCAACTGGATGAGGAGCAGCCAGCCACGCCTGAGCTGCCCATCCGCGTTCGCTTCTCGCGACTGGCCATTTAGCGGCCTTCCGACGTTTGACCCTGAGCCTCGCGCTCTGTGGCCTGCGTTCGTATTTCCATCCAGTTTGCTTTTTGCCCCCGGGCGCGCAAAGCAGACTTGAGCCTTGCACCAGCATCGTCTATGCCTACCCAAGGCACAGCATCGCACACCATATTCATTTTTTGTTACCTAACCAGGAGTCTGTCATGACCCATTTTCGATTCATTCCCCTTGCCGCTGCCCTCACCGCCGCCATCGCATTGACCGCCTGCAACACGGCTCCGACGATGATGCCCATGGGCACCGCGTCTGCCAGCAGCATGGCCACGCCCGATCAGATGGGCAAGATGGATGCGCAGATGAAATCCATGCAGGCCATGCACGACAAGATGATGAGCGCGAAGACCCCTGAAGAGCGCAGCAAGCTGATGGCAGAACACATGAAAACCATGCAGGACGGCATGGCCATGATGGAAGGCATGTCCGGCGCCGGCAAGGGCGGCATGAAGGGCATGCCGGGCATGCCGGGCGACATGGGCGCGCACCAGCAGATGATGGAAAAGCGCATGGAGATGATGCAGACCATGATGAAAATGATGATGGACCGCATGCCGGCGGCGCCCGCCAAATAAAGGAGCCCATGCCATGACACCGCTTCGCACGGGTCTCGCGCTGGCCATCACCGTCGGGCTGTTTTATGCCCTGTGCGCGCTGGTCTGGGCCTTGGCACCCGGTCCGTTCCTGGGCTTCATGAACAGCCTGTTCCATGGCATGGACTTCAGCACCATGGTGCAGCCTCGGCCATTCGCATGGCAGGGATTCCTGATGGCGCTCCTCGTACTGAGCACTTGGGCCTTTTTTGCCGGTGCTTTCTTTGCGTGGTTGTCCAATCGATTGATACGTTGATCAACTCCCGCCTAGGGAAATTTGCAGCCATCGCGCAAGGCGGTGGGCCCAACGGCCCGCACCCTATTTTGTTTAGCTTAACGCCGGGTTTGATGATCTGGCGGGAAGCGTTGAAGGTTAGAAAAGAAAAGCCCTATGTTAAAGAGAAGTGACTGTTCAGCCTACGCGAGCGCCAGGGCCTGTCCCGAGAAGACGGCGCGCATGGCGTGAAGCATGCCAAAGCCTTGCTTGCGCGCGGTGTCCAGATAGGAGCGGATGGTGCAGAAATTCTGCGCGCCCGGCAAGGTACGAAAGCAGCCTGAAATTCTCTGCTTGACCTTTGGCATGCGAATGGCGCGCTCGGCCAGGTTGTTGGTAAAGGGCACACCCAAATCGCGCATGAAGCGCAGTACCTCCTGCTCTCGCTCCAACAGCCGGCGCAGCAGGTTGAAGGCACCTGACTGCTTGGCCCGGCCACGTTGTCCTAGCGCCTTGGCCGCTGGCAGGTTTTGCGCCTGGCCTTCCTGCACCAAGGCGCGGTATTGGCTGGCAAAGACCTCGACCTGCACAGCCTGTAGTGCCGTATCGGTCTGACGCGCCGCCTTGCAGGCTTGGTCAGCGGCCAGCAACAACTCGATAAGGCCCTGGGGCCACGCTTGCGCAGTGGTCTCTTTTTGATAAATCAGCTCGCGCAGTAAGTGTGCGCCGCACAGCGAGTGCGCGCACTCCAGGCTCCAGTAGGGCGCCCAGCAGTCGTGCACCAGCGTGCCCGCGTAGTTGGGCAGCACCCCATGGTCGGCTATTGCTTGCATGCCCCGCTTGGGATGCACGCCGTACCAAGTGTGGGTGGCCGTGGCGGCCGTATGCAGCCACTGCAGGCAAGACGCTACGCGCAGGCCCGATTCATCGACATGCACCACCGCTGCGGCCTGCACGCTTTGCACGATGGCCTGCACCGTGGGCACCAGCGCCTGCGCGG
>NZ_KL448323.1:582241-1146941 GCF_000709345.1 Polaromonas glacialis
CGCATGGCCTTCGGGCGCAAACTCGTTCTCGTGGAGCTTGCCGCACGGGCAGCGCAGTTGCAGCGTCTGGAACTCCACCACCTCAAAACGCACGGCCGGGATGTCAAACACCTGGCCGCGCCGGTGAACTTGCGCATCACTATTGGACAGCGTCGCCTGGCAGGCATCGCAGCGCTCGGGCAGCGCATGCCGGATGACGATGTCTGGCCTGTCTGTTTGCTCCAACGTCTTGCCCGCGTGCCCGGCCTGACCGCCCGGCTTCCTGCCCGAGGCCACGCGCAGCGAGGTCGTCTTTTTCAAGCCGTCCGAAGATGGCGGCTTGCTCGAGTTCTTGCTGTTCTTCGATGCCTGGCCTTCGAGCTCCTTGATGCGCAAACGCAGTCTTTCGACTTCGCTCGTGAGCGCCTGCACTTGCCCTTGCAGCGCTTGGGCTTTCTCGTTCATGGCCTGGAGCGTCAGGTCGGCAGTAGCGTCTGGTTCTTGCACGGCTTCAAGTTTGACATAAACCCCTTGGGCTGCAATTCAGGAGGGCTGAACAGTCACAAAGAGAAGACAATTGTTTCAGCTCGCCGGCGTGGCAGCCTGGATGTATTCCGGCGCGGGTCACAGCCAGGAAGTGGCCGCAGTGCCATTTCGTCACTACCCCCTTGATCCCGTCGACGCTGCCAACTTCCGGCAAAAGCTTTTCGTGCCCAGTAACAACGGTCCGTTCGGCGTGCTCGATGTCGTTGGGCCTTTGAAAATCCGCGTCACCGCAGCGAGTTTTCCCATCCTGCCCGGCCCCAAAACGCCAATCCCTTCGCCGTTTTTGCTGTACCAGACCGAACACGCGGGCAAGGCCTACCAGAATCCCATCCTGCGCATCGAGAGCGGGTCGCGCTTTACGGCCAGCCTGGACAACGCGCTGCCGGAGCCGACCATCATCCACTGGCACGGCCTGCACACGCCCGCCGCCATGGACGGGCATCCGGTCAATACCATCGCTCCAGGTGGCCGCTACGAGTACGACTTCACGGTGCGAAATCGCGGCGGCACTTACTGGTATCACACGCATGCGCACGGGTTGACCGCGAAGCAGGCTTATAACGGTCTGGCGAGCTTTTTCCTGGTGGACGACGACGACCAGCGCCGCCTGGCCAAGGCACTGGATCTGCGACTGGGAGTGACTGATCTGCCCCTGGTCATCCAGGACAAACAGTTCGACGCGCAAGGCAAGCTGCGCTACCAGCCCAACGCCCAGGAGTCGATGATGGGCTGGCTGGGCGACGTGGTGCTCGCCAACCTGACGCCCAATGCCGTGCAGACTGTCACCCCGCGCACCTACCGCCTGCGTCTTCTCAATGGGTCCAACGCACGCATCTACCGGCTTGCCTTCGTCACCGGCAAAAAACAGCTGAAGTTCACCGTCATCGGCACCGATGGCGGCCTGATCGAGCGTCCGGAAACGGTGGCCGAAGCCTTTCTCGCACCGGGGGAGCGTCTCGATGTCCTGTTGGATGCCGGCCAAGTCAAACCAGGCACCGACATCTTTCTCAAAAGCCTGGCATTCGATCCCATGGAAAACGAAGGACCCGCCATGCCCGGAATGGCGGGAATGGAGCATGGCGCCGGGCATGCAGCGCCTGGCGTGGCCTCGTCACGGCTGCCGCTGGGTGTCGAGTTCAATGTGCTCAAGCTCTCGGTCACGGCTGGCGAGCGCATCGTTGCCAAGCTGCCAGCCACGCTGTCCAAGGTCAGCGCCATTCGCCTTCAAGGCGCCACGCAGCGCAAGATTGAACTTTCGCTGGAAAACATGCGTTTTCTCATCAATGGGCGCACTTTTGTCATGGACGAGATCGCGTTTGATGCTAAGCGTGGCGCGGTGGAGGTCTGGAGCATCAGCAACCCGACTCTAGGCATGCCTCACCCGATGCACATTCACGGCTTTTCGTTCCAGGTGCTGGAGCGGCTCAACAGCCCGGCCCAGGTGTCGTCTTCGGCACGTTTTGACAAGGGGCGCACGGCGGGCGACCTGGGCTGGAAGGACACCGTGCTGGTATGGCCGGGCGAAACGGTGCGCATTGCCATCGACTTCACCCATGACTTTCCCGGCGATCAGACCTATCTGCTCCATTGCCACAACCTCGAACATGAGGACGCCGGAATGATGATCAACTTTCGCGTGCAAGGCTAAAAGCTGCCCGCAGGCTTTAAGCAAGTTCAGTCCAGGAGATTTCAAATGAACCACGACCACGATGCACCGCCAGGCCAGATCAGCGCGTCATCAGAGGCGCCGCCATTTTGGCGCTCCCGGTACGGCCTGGGTCTGGTGGTGTTCGGTGCCGTCGCCGCCTACTTTTTGCTGAGCGAACACCGTGCCCACTTTCTGGGTGCGCTGCCCTATCTGCTGCTTCTGGCCTGCCCGCTGATGCATGTGTTCATGCACCACGGCCACGGTGGTCATGGCCATCACCCGAGTCCCGGCGAACAAGTGGCCGGACCGGCCAAGCCAGGCCAACCGAACCAGGGGGACCCCTCATGAGTCACGACCAACCGGCCTACGGGCTGTGGCTGCTGGTTGTCATCAACTCAGCCGTTTTCATCATGTTCGCCTACAGTTTTTTCAAGCCGGCAACGGCGCGGGACTGGCGGACCTTTGGATCTTTTGCCGCTTTTATCGTGGCCTTGTTCGTCGAGATGTATGGCTTTCCTTTGACCATCTACCTGCTTTCAGGATGGCTGCAGACCAGTTATCCGGGACTGGACATCTTGTCCCACGATAACGGTCACCTGTGGTCGACCTTGCTGGGAGAGAAAGGTGATCCGCACTTTGGTGTCCTGCATCTTGCCAGCTACTTATTTCTCGCCGGGGGCTTCATCCTGCTGTCCAGCGCCTGGAATGTGCTGTACCACGCACAGCGTCAGCATGCGCTGGCGACAACCGGGCCTTATGCCGTGATTCGCCATCCACAGTACGTGGGTTTTGTCCTGATCCTGCTGGGCTTCTTGTTGCAGTGGCCCACGCTGCTGACTCTGGTCATGTTCCCCGTCCTGCTGGTGATGTATGGGCGCCTGGCGCTGACAGAAGAGGCCGAGATGCGCGCGCAATTTGGCGAAGCGTTCGAGCGTTACTCCCAGCGCACGCCCCGGTTTATCCCTCGCATGGGCAAGGCCGAGTCGACAGCTGACTCGGTGTCCAAAAGATGACCTGGGTTTTTCCGGCAATTTTCATTTAATTTTTTAGGAGTTTGATATATGAACACGATTGATCTGCAAGTCGAGGGCATGAGCTGCGGCACATGCGTCAAGCACGTCACGCAGGCGTTGCAGTCGCTGCCGGGTGTCGGCGGTGTGGAGGTCGATCTTGCGTCTGGCCGTGTCCGGGTGAGCGGTGAGCTGGCGCCAGGCGGCGATTCCCTCATGACGGCTTTGACGGGCGCGGGCTACCCCGCGAAGCTGGCCACAGACGCTTCAACTTCCTCTGCGGCCTCGCCGTCGAAAGCCTCGGGCTGCCACAGCGGCAGCACGGGGGGTTGCGGTTGCCGCTGACAGCGATGAAACCTGATTAACTGGAGGAATAAGAATGTTTCAAGACTACGGTTACTACATGGTTGGCATGCACGCCTTCTGGTGGATTTTCTGGATCATCCTGATTGTGTCGATCCTGTTCAGTGGCCGGGGCAGGTCGGAGCGTCGCCACGACCGCGGGCGGGAGACACCGCATGAAGTATTGCGTCGCCGTCTGGCCAATGGGGAGATCAAGCCCGAAGAGTATGAGCAGCACAAGGCATTGCTTGATCAAGACACCGTATCAAAGTGACACCTCAACTTGAACCTGTTTTCCCCACCGAATAAACCATGCCAGCAACCAACTCTATTGATCTCGAGCGCCTCCCGTGGATGACCTCCACCACGCCCTTGCTCTTTGGCGTTGTACCAAACGCCTGAACACGGACTCTTCACTCAAGGAGAAACCGATATGCAATCCATGGATACATACGCCGCCACGGTGACGGTCGATGTCCCGACGTTCCAGCGCGAACTGAAAGACAAAGACCTGTGGTCCAAACCTGTGAACGCCAAGTTTCACTTCAAACTTGCCAATGGCAAGTTGACGGAAGTCTCGCAGGCAAGCCGGTAAGAGCTACTGGTGGCCTACCTTTTTTGTCCCACTGCGGCAAGGCTGCTTCCAAAGCCTCTGGCTGCCACATCGGCGGCACAGGCGGTTGCAGTTGTTGCTGATTGCGGTGGACTCTGATGCCCGGACAGTTAACACTCCTTGAAAGAAATGACCATGCCCTCTAACGGCCGACCCCTACAGCCCAAGGTCAATGAGAAGCCCGAATCCCCATCGTACGGGTTTCACGCCCACCTCGGAAATACCGACTTTGCAGCCGCCGTCGAACAGGTGAGCGACGCACTGAAGAAGGAGGGTTTCGGCATCTTGACCGAGATCGACGTGCAGGCAACGATGAAAAACAAATTGTGCATCGATGTTCCTGCGCATCGCATTCTCGGCGCCTGCAATCCCACTTTGGCTCACCGCGCGCTGATGGCTGAACCTGACATCGGCCTGTTGCTGCCGTGCAATGTAGTCGTGCGTCAGGACGCCGACGGCAAGGTGACGGTCGGCCTTATTGACCCCATAGCAATGCTTCAAGTGACTGACAACCCGGAAGTGGCAACGGTCGCACAGGAGGCCCGCGAACGATTGCAACGGGTGTGCACTGCGCTGGCCGCGGGCTGATCTTCTGCAAAATATTTTTCCAAGGGAGATCGGCATGGTTTACACAAGAGGCTACATGATGGGACAACGATGGATGCTCGCGGGCTGGATGGCTTGCGCTGGCCTCGGGCTGGCGACGTCGCCTTTGGTAGCGTTGGCCCAAACAAGCCTTGATGCCACCGCCACGCAGTCGTCAAGCGAGCAGGGCGTGACAGTCAAGGTGACGGCGAAGTCGATCGGACTGCCGGGCAGCCAGTGGGAGTTCGCTGTCGTGCTGGATACCCACAGTGCCGACTTGAGCGACGACCTGAGCCAAAGCGCCACCTTGACGACCGACGACGGGCGCACGTTCAAGCCTGCGGGCTGGCTCGGCGCGCCACCGGGCGGCCATCACCGTGAAGGCGTGCTGGCATTCGAGGTGCCGGCGCCGCGGCCTGGCGCGATCGAACTCCGGATCGAACGGCCAGGCGAATCCGCGCCCCGTACCTTTCGCTGGCAACTCTGAATGAGCGATGCCATGAATCAGCTTGAAAACGACTCCCATGCGCCATCGTTCTGGCGACGCCCGGTCGGCATGGCGCTGGCAACGGCCGCCTTGATCGCCGGTTTTTACCTGCTGCGCGAGCACTGGGGGCATGTCCTGGGCTACTGGCCGTACTTGCTGCTGGCCTGCCCGCTGATGCACCTGATGCATGGGCACGGCCATGGGGACCATGGCAGGCACTCGCAGACGCCTGAGCGCACCAATAACGACAAGGAATAACCCCATGGACATGAAAACACATCAGCACCACAGTGGCACCCCGCCAGCCAGGTCATCCGCGCCAACCGATCTCAAGGATCCAGTGTGCGGCATGCTTGTTACCGAGCAGTCGCCTCACACGCTGACGCATGAGGGGCGGCCCTACTATTTCTGCAGCGCCAAGTGCCAAGGCAAGTTCGCGGCGAATCCGCTGCAATACCTCGCGCCCGCGCCACCGGTGGAGGCCACTCCAGCGGCGGCCGGCACGATCTACACCTGCCCGATGCATCCGGAGATTCGCCAGGACCATCCGGGCAACTGTCCCAAGTGCGGCATGACGCTGGAGCCCTTGTTGCCGGAACTCGGTGACGATGAGAACCCCGAACTGCGCGACTTTCAGCGCCGCTTCTGGTGGACCCTGCCGTTGACGGCCGTGGTCTTTGTGCTCGCCATGTTCGGCCACCGTTTCCAATGGATGGATATGACCGTGCAGAGCTGGGTCGAACTGGCGCTGTCGATTCCCATCGTCCTGTGGGCCGGCTGGCCGTTCTTCTCGCGCGGCTGGCAGTCCGTGGTGAACCGCAGTCCCAACATGTGGACCTTGATTGGCCTGGGCACCGGCGCCGCTTTCGTTTACAGCGTGGTGGCGACCCTCGCACCGCAGGTGTTTCCCGATTCGTTCATTTCCATGGGCCGCGTGGCCGTGTACTTTGAAGCGGCTGCTGTCATCATCTCGCTCACGCTGCTGGGCCAGGTGCTCGAACTCAAGGCCCGGTCGCAGACCTCGGCGGCGATCAAGTCGCTGCTGGGCCTGGCGCCAAAAACCGCCCGGCGTATCCGGGAAGATGGCACCGAAGAGGACGTGCCGCTGACCCATGTGCATGTGGGCGATGTGCTGCGCGTGCGTCCCGGTGAGAAAGTGCCGGTCGATGGCGTCGTGACGGAAGGCGGCAGCGCAGTCGATGAGTCCATGCTCACGGGCGAGCCGATGCCGGTCAGCAAGCGCGTGGGCGACAAGGTGATTGGCGCCACGCTCAACACCAGCGGCGCGCTGGTGATGCGAAGTGAGCGCGTGGGCGCATCCACCATGCTGTCGCAGATCGTGCAGATGGTGGCCCAGGCCCAGCGTTCCCGGGCGCCGATGCAGCGCATGGCTGACGTGGTGGCGGGCTACTTTGTCGTCACGGTGGTGGGCATTGCCTTGCTGACCTTTTTTGTTTGGGGATTTTTCGGGCCTGAGCCCAGTTGGGTTTTTGGCTTGATCAACGCGGTGTCGGTGCTGATCATTGCCTGCCCGTGCGCCCTGGGCCTGGCCACGCCGATGTCCATCATGGTCGCCACCGGACGCGGCGCGACGCAGGGCGTGCTGTTTCGCGATGCGGCGGCTATCGAGAACCTGCGCAAGATCGACACCCTCATCATCGACAAGACCGGCACCCTGACCGAAGGCCGCCCGACGTTTGACCGGGCCGTGCCAGCGCCTGGTTTTGACGCCGACGAGGTGCTGCGCCTGGCTGCTAGCTTGGACCAGGGCAGCGAACACCCGCTGGCCGAAACCATCGTGCGCGCCGCCCGCGAGCGCGGCATGGCGCTAGAAAAGGCCGAAAACTTCGAATCCGGCTCGGGCATTGGCGTGCGCGGGCAGGTGGCCGGGCATCAACTGGCGCTGGGTAACACCACGCTGATGGAACAGATCGGTGTCTCGGTCGCGCCCCTGGTGCCGCAGGCCGAAGCCTTGCGCGCAGAAGGCGCCAGCGTCATGCACCTGGCAGTCGATGGCCAGCTGATGGGCCTGTTGGCCGTGTCCGATCCGGTCAAGGCCAGCACGCCGGAAGCCTTGGCGACGCTGAAAGCGGCCGGGCTGCGCATCGTGATGGCGACCGGCGATGGCCTGACCACGGCTAAGGCTGTCGCAGCCCGCCTGGGCATCGACGAGGTGCACGGCGAGGTCAAGCCGGCCGACAAGCTGCTGTTGGTCGAGCGCTTGCAGAAGGAAGGCCGCGTCGTGGCGATGGCCGGAGACGGCATCAACGATGCACCCGCGCTGGCCAAGGCCGATGTCGGCGTGGCAATGGGCACCGGGACCGACGTGGCGATGAATAGTGCGCAGATCACACTGGTCAAGGGCGATCTGCGCGGCATCGCGATTGCGCGCGCGCTGTCGGAAGCCACCGTGGGCAACATGAAGCAAAACCTGATGTTTGCCTTTTTGTACAACGCGTTGGGTATCCCGATTGCCGCCGGTGTGCTGTATCCGCTGACCGGCTGGCTGCTGTCGCCCTTGATTGCCGCGCTGGCCATGAGCTTGAGCTCGGTATCGGTGATTGGCAACGCTTTGCGTCTGCGAAACAAACACGTATGACTCCGCTGTTTTGGCCGTATCGCCGGCAACGACTGCCATCGTCAGAGACGTGAAGGCTCAAGAAAGAGGGCGTGTTCGGCAATGGCATCCGGAACGCGCTATTGCAGGCTGAGCCCTGATAGAAGTTTTTATTTTCCAACAAAGAGTGATCATGATGACGAGAAAAAATAACTGGCTTTTGACAGCGATTCAGCTGGGCCTGCTGGCCTGGTCCGGCACCGCTTTGGCCGCTGACAAGGTGTATGTGGCCAATGAGGGCGCTGACACGGTCAGCGTGCTCGATGCCGCTTCGTTCAAGGCGCTCGCAAACGTGCGGGTCGGCAAGATGCCGCACAACGTGCAGGTATCGCCCGACGGCAAGCTCGTGTGGGTCACCAACAACGGCGAGCCTGACCAGTCGGCCGACACGTCTTCGCATACGGGAATGGCCAAAGGCGACCATGACGCGATGGGAAAGCCCGGCGCCGTCTGGGCCATCGATACCCGTAGCGACGCAGTCGTCGCCAAGGTGCCGGTTGGCATGCACCCGGCCCATGTGGTGGTATCGCCCGACGGCCGCTTCGCCTACGTCACCAACGGCGGCAACAACACGGTCAGTGTGATCGACACCTCGGCGCAGCGCCTCGTGGCGACGATTCCGGTCGGCCAGTTTCCCCACGGACTTCGGTTCAGCCCGGACGGCAAGCAGGTCTACGTGGCCAACCTCAAGGGCGGCACGGTGTCGGTCATCGATACCGCCAGCCAGAAGGAGGTCGGGCAGGTGCCAGCAGGCAAGGGCCCGGCACAGGTCGGCTTCACGCCGGACGGCCTTCTTGCCTTTGTCTCGCTGTCGGAAGAAAACGCTGTCGCCGTGATCGACCCGGCCACGCGCAAAGTGATTCGCAAGGTCGCGGTCGGTTCGGTGCCGATCCAGCTGTACGCCACGCCTGACTCGCGCACGCTGCTGGTGGCCAACCAGGGTACGCGCAAGAAGCCTGGCAGGACCGTCAGCATGATTGACCTGGAGAGTTTCAAGGTCGCAAAGACAGTCGTAACCGGCGCCGGTGCCCATGGCGTGGTCGTCGACCGCGAAGGTCGGTACGCCTACGTGACCAACACCTACGCCAACTCGGTCTCCGTGCTCGACGTGAAGGGCCGCAAGGTCACCAAGACCGTTCCTGTCGGCAAGGGTCCCAACGGCATCAGCATGACGCCATGACGCAATGACGGATTCCCAGCGTTTGCCGCTGTCCGCCAAGGTGTTCCTTGTTTGCGGTTTCTATCTTGTTGCGCTGGGCCTGTACTTCGCGCTCCTGCGCCCGGCCTTGCTGCCCGAAGATCCGCGCTACATCGGCAGCTCGCTTGAGGCGATTCGCGCCGCAGCGCCCGGACTGGAACGTTGGCTTGGACTCGTGTTCAAGGTCATGGGTGGCTTTATGGTGGCCACCGGCGCGCTGACGATGCTTGCAGCCTGTCGTTGGCTTGCAAAGCGCGAGCGAGGCACGTTCGCCGCCTTGGCAGTGGCCGGCGCGGCCAGCGTCGGGCTGATGAGCGCAACCAACTTTCTTCTGAACTCGGATTTCCGATGGCTGCTGTTGCTGCCCGCGCTCTTGTGGCTTTTGGGCCTCGCGTGTTATCTCGGGGAATGCTGATTTGCTGGCTGGACAAACCCAGGTTCCGAAGATTTAAGGGGGGACAGGCATACAGCCATTGCCCCGGTGTTTCAACAATATTGCGATTGTGACGTGACGAATACTGATCGGCGGTTCATTTCGCACCAGGTCAAACGGCAAGTCCAGGCGATGAGCCTGCCAACGTTCACATGAAGAAGCGCATCCTGCGATGCCATCCCCGGACGGGTTCACCGCGAATGCGTCTTGCGTTTTTCCGTGGTGCCCTGTTTGGCATTCGGCCAGTCTTCTTGTGCTTTGCGCGGTCACGCCAAAGGAAATAGCCAATGATCAGCAGAACCACCAGGCCACTGGCGCCCGGACTGAGCAGTATCGCGGTCACACCCATCCTGCGATGCGAAAGGCTGCACGGGAATTTCCTGCGTCGTCAAGGATGGGCTCAAATGAAAGCCTGATTCGGGATATGGAGGGCCCGGGGCGCATCAGCCTTTCCCCCGACTTGCCCTTGATTAATTGGCCGGCTGAATGTCCGTCACCACCATGGCACCACCGGCTTTTTCTGCCTTGAAGCGGACCTTTTCCCCGACCTTTGCTTTTTCCAGCAGGGCAGGGTCCTTGACCTGGAACACCATGGTCATGCCAGGCATGTCCAGGTTCTTGATCTCACCGTGCTTGATGGTGATCTTTTTAGCATCCATGTCGACTTTTCGGATTTCGCCTTCTGCCATGTCGCTTGAAGCCGCCATCGGCATTTGTTTCATGACATCGCCCATGGGCATAGCGCCACCGCCCGAAGGCATGTTCGTTTGAGCCGAAACAGTACCGGCCAGCAGGGCGGTGAGAAGCAGCAAAGCATTGAATTTTTTCATGATGATTCTTTCAGGATTTGACAGAAGTTTTGGAGGTGTAGGACTGATAAATGCGCGAGCTGCCATCGGCCAGAACGAGCAGCACGTCGTAGGCATCCCGGGTGTCGCCCATTTCCATGCCCGGAGAGCCCATCGGCATGCCGGGTACGGCCAGGCCGAGTGCCTTGGGTTGCTCACGCAGCAACCGGCGCAACTCCTGCGCCGGAACATGCCCCTCAACCACGTAGTTGCCCAGGCGGGCGGTATGGCAGGAGCCAAACTTGGCATTCAAGCCAAATTTCTGGCGAATGGGTGCCGTGTCCTCGACGTCATGGGTCACCACCTCAAAGCCGCTCTTGCGCAGATGCGCCACCCATTCATGGCAGCAGCCGCAGCTTGGCGTTTTCCAGACGGAGACCTGGTTGGCGCTGCTGGCAGCCAGCGCACGCAAGGGCTGCGTCAAGAGGGCGGCGCTCATGAGCGCAAGTGGTATCTTCAATGCGAAGCGACGGGAAGCAGTCTCAATGTTTGTTGTCGACATGAGCATTTCCTTTCGACTGCGCCTTGCTGCTCGCCACATTGACCATGCCCTTCATGCCGGCATCGTAGTGGCCAGGCTGCAGGCAGGCAAAGTCCACCTTGCCGGCCTTGGTGAAATGCCAGATGATTTCACCGCTTTTGCCTGGCGCGACGGTGACCATGTTTTCGTCGGCATGCTCCATTTCGGGATTTTTCTTCATCACCTCGTAATGGTCCTTGAGCTCCTTCGCGGTTCCCAGCACCATTTCATGCTTGACCTGGCCGGAATTCTTGGCGACAAAACGGACGGTTTCGCCTTGCTTGACAGCGATCTTTGACGTGTGAAAGCGCATGTCGTCGGTCATGTTGACGTTGACGGTGCGCGTCACATTGGCGGCGACGCCGGGTTTTCCGATCTCCTCGACGCCGCCATGGCCCCCGGCGTGGTTGCCTGCGGCCATGGCCGTCATGGCCAGAAAAATGCCGGGAATTACGATCAAGATGTTGCGTGATTTCATGAAATACCTTTCAAGGGTGGTTGGTTAAAAACTGACTCAATGCTTCATCGTGCCCATGGCGCCCATGCCGCCCATGCCGCCCATGACAGGCTTGCGGACCTGAACTTCGACTTCTTTCTTCGGCATGTTCTGCGCTTTCATGGACTGGCCGCCCTCGGCTGCAAAGCGTGCCGGATTGGGCAGAGCGCCAGTCCATTCATAAGACACTTCACCGGCCGGGTGCTTGTACCAGCCCGGGTCCTTGTAATCGCCGGGCTTTTGGTCTTTGCGCACCTTGACCATGCTGAACATGCCGCCCATCTCGACCGAGCCGAACGGCCCCTCGCCGGTCATCATCCTTTCGGTGTTGTCCGGCAAGGGCATGTCCATCTCGGCCATGTCGGCCATGCCGCGCTCGCCCATCACCATGTAGTCGGGAATGACATTGGTGATGTCTTTGACGACTTTTCGGTGGTCCACGCCAATCAGGGTCGGCACGTCGTGCCCCATGGCGTTCATCGTGTGGTGGCTCTTGTGGCAGTGAAATGCCCAGTCGCCTTCCTCGTTAGCGAGAAACTCGATCTGCCGCATCTGGCCGACGGCTACATCGGCGGTCACTTCTGGCCAGCGGCTTGATTTGGGCGTCGGGCCACCATCGGTGCCGGTCACCGTGAATTCATGCCCGTGCAGGTGCATCGGGTGGTTGGTCATGGTCAGGTTGCCGATACGGATGCGCACCTTGTCGTTTTTACGCACGACCAGCGGGTCGATGCCGGGAAAGACCCGGCTGTTCCAGCTCCACAGGTTGAAGTCCAGCATGGTCATGATCTTGGGCGTGTAGGCGCCCGGGTCAATGTCGTAGGCATTGAGCAGGAACACGAAGTCGCGATCTACCTCGTCGATCAAGGGATGCCGGGTCTTGGGGTGCGTGATCCAGAAGCCCATCATGCCCATGGCCATCTGCGTCATTTCATCGGCATGCGGGTGGTACATGAAGGTGCCGGGGCGCTTGGCCACGAATTCGTAGACAAAGGTCTTGCCAACCGGAATGGCCTTCTGGGTCAGGCCCGAGACGCCATCCATGCCGTTGGGCAGGCGCTGGCCGTGCCAGTGAACGCTGGTGTGCTCGGGCAGCTTGTTGGTCACGAAGATGCGCACCCGGTCGCCTTCGACCACTTCGATGGTCGGGCCGGGCGACTGGCCGTTGTAGCCCCACAGGTGCGCCTTGAAGCCGGGGGACATCTCGCGCACCACGGGTTCAGCCACCAGGTGAAATTCCTTCACGCCGTTGTTCATGCGCCAGGGCAGCGTCCAGCCGTTGAGCGTGACCACAGGGTTGTAGGGGCGGCCCGTGTTGGGTATCAGCGGCGCCATGGTGTCGGGTTTGGTCTGAAAAACGGGCTCAGGCAGGGCGGCCATGGCTACTCTGCTGACCGCAGCGGCTGCAACCGCCGTCGTCAGTGCGCCGGCGCCGGTTAGAAAATTTCTTCTGTTCTTCATAAGATTTTTGCTCAATGTGTTTTTGTGAATCGGGTCGCAATTAGCATCAGTGGCCAGCCGCTTCGCCACCACCGCCGGCAGCCGGAGAGGCCATTGCCAATGCGGTCGGCTTGCCAGTCATGGACGCGGCGAGTGCGGCATCGGCTAGCCAGAACTGCTGGTAGGCGTTGAGGGCGGCGGTGACGCTGGCGATCTGGTCGCGGTTGTCGGCCAGCAACTCGAACACCCCGATCAGCATGCCGTTGTAGCGCAGAATGTTTTCATCGGCCATGGTCCGGCGCAGCGGCACAATTTCATCGCGGTAATGCCGGGCCACGTCGTAGGCGGTGCGGTAGGCCGAATAGCTTTCGCGCAGCTGCGACGACGCGCCGCGAACCGCGCTTTCATACCGGTTGACCGCCGCCAGCGACTGCGCGTTCATCGCATCTCGCTTCGCTGTGCCCCAGTCAAAGATAGGCAGACGAATGCCCAGTTCGTAGCCTTTGCGCGGTGTGCTGGTGCCTGCCGCGTTGTCGAACACGGTGTCGCGGCGCACCCCAAGCTCCACATCCACCAGACTGGTGATCAGGTTCAAGCCTTGCGATTTTCCTGCGTTGTCGAGCTGCTGGCGCGCCATCTGCACATCCAGCCGCTGCTGGGTCGCCGTGGCATTCACCACGGCTACCTGCCGCGGCTCTTTGGGCAAGTCCGGCAGGCGCTCAGGCAGCTTGAGTTGTACGGCTTGTGCGTCGGTCAAACCGAGTTGCCGTATCAGCTCTTCCCTGGCAGCAGTGCTGGCATGCTGGCTGGACGCCAGCTGAGCCGCGCTGTCGGCATAAAAGCTTTGCTGTCGCGCGCGCTGCAGCTTGGTGAAATTGCCGACCTGCTGCATGCGCCGTGCCAGTTCGGCGCTCGCCTGCGCGCTGCGGTTGACCTGGTTTGCATACGCCAAAGACTGCTGCGCGGCGACGGCGCGCACCCAGGTCTGGCGTACCTGGGTAACTTGTTCCACTACATTGGCGCTGAGCTGTACCCTGGCTTGCGCCATCTGACCTTTTGAAATCTCCATGCGCCGTGGCAGGGTCAGCAAGTCCAGCAGGCCAAACGACAGCAGCCGGCCCAGTTCCAGTTCGTCAGCAAAGCGGATTCGCTCGAACGTGAAGACCGGGTTGGCAATACGGCCGGTCTGGTTCGCCTGGGCCATGTCGGCCCAGCTTTGGGCCAGCAGGGTTTGCACCGCCGGGCTGTTGGCCAGCGCCAACTGCACGGCGTCATCCATGCCCAGGGGTTTGGCCAGCAACTCGCTGCTCAGCCTGGCTCGGGCCTGAGCTTGCTGCTCGGTACGACTGAGCTCGAGTTTGCCCTGGGTGAAGGTGCCCGTGGTGTCGTTGGTGTCCCGCACGGCCTGGTCCATGTTGACCGAAGCGCAGCCCGCCAGCACCAGGCTGGCCGCAGCCAGGGCGGTTAATCGAAATATTGTTTTCATGGTTGTTCCTGTCACGGTTTGGCCGGTGTTGCACCGGAGTCAAGCTTGGCGGCACCTTCTGGAACCTGCGTTTGACTGGCTTCTTTGGCGTACTCGCGCCAGCCACCGATGCGCGCGGTGGCGTCGTTGGCTTCTTTCCAGTTGACCGTTTTTTCTTCGGTATAGCGCTGATAGTCCTCAAGCGCCGAGCGGTAGGGTGGCGGCGCAGTGTCGGCCACAGCTGCCGGCGCGACAGGTTTTACAGGGGCTACTGCAGAAATTTGCGCAGTGGCCTGGGTGGCCCACAGGGACGCGACCAGCAAAGCCAGTGCAGCGGTCAAGTTTGAATCGAGGTGAATGCTCACAAAAATCTCCTGAAATACAAGCGGTGCGATGGGGGCAATCGCGGTTGTCCGGTCGTCACATGGGATGTGAAAAAGCCATAAAAGGGCGTGCCGGCAGCAAGTACAGACCCAATACGGGCCTGAAGATCAGGAAATCGGTGTTTTTTCGCCGAGTGCGGTTTCGGCACTGGAAAATTGCGCAACTGCCGCCCAAGGCAGCATGCTCAAGTTGAAAACGGCAGTCACGTCGGTCCCCGTTGGGGACAACGCGACAGTATGGCAGGCCTGACAGACGCTGCAGGATTCGCAGTGGGCATCTGCGGCGTGAGATTCTGCACCAGAAGCATGGCCTGGGCAGTCGGCTGCAGTTGGGGTCACATCTGCCACCACTGTTTCGGTATCCTGATGAGCTTTCGTCCCAGCTTCATGACCGTGAGTTGCTTCTGTTTTTGTAGCGGTTTGTTGTTGCTGCTGCACCTGGCTCGCAAGCATTCCCGTCGCCATCGCGTCACTGACCCAGCCGCGCAAAGGCAGCAGGGCGATCATGAGGATGAGGAACAGGTGGCGCATGGGTTGGTCAGATACAGGAGATTTTTAGTAGTTCATTTTATATTGCGAGGCAGAAAACCGTTAACGGCAGCATTGCCCAACGCGCAGGCGCTTACCCTGCCGGCCAGTAGGCAACAAATTCACTCGATCTAAACGGGCAAGGTCAACATTTATTGCAACAAAGCCTATGCGAAAGTGCAACGAGAACTAAGTTCTAGCGGCTCAAGTGTGTCCGCATGGCATTGGAAAGTCTGGCAACCTCATCACCTTTCATGGCGATTGATTTGCCATCCTTGGTTTGCATCATCTCCCCTTCTTGCATACGATAGGGGCGCCCGAATTTATTTTCCATTGCCATCTTGCCGTCTTTGAACAGGTGCACTGTCGAACCATCTTTAAGTTCTACAGACTTTTCTATGCCCGCTTGATCGACTGAAAATGCAGACAGACCCGAAAAAATGAGACCAAACCCAACGACGGTTTTGACAATAGACATGATAAAAATCTTTCCTGGCGCTTTGTAATAGGCCCAAGGAAATCGACCAGGCCTGAGATGCCAACCTTTGCATCACTGATGGCAATGTAGAGTAAGGGGTCAGACAGCTGCCTGACCGGAACATTACGATTTTGATATATTTCCTCCGGTCAATCGTCCTTGCAGGGAACAGCAGCGGATCTCGATGGATTTAGTGGAGAAACAATTTTTGCTGGAAATGACAGCGTGAAAATTGTTCTGCCGCTCATCAGACTTTGCGCGTTCACCCGTCCCCCATGCGCTGACATGATGGAGCGCACAATCGCCAGGCCAAGACCTGCGCCACCGTCAAGACGGGCTCGGGCAGAGTCAACCCGGTAAAAGCGGTCGAAAATGTGTTGCAAATGATCCGGGGCGATACCATCCCCTTCATTGACTACAGCCAATGTGGTGCTCTCATTTTCAACAGTTATCAACAAGTCGACTTTGGAATTGGCTTGCGCATGACGAATCGCGTTGGACACGAGATTTGTAATTGCGCGCTGCACCAACAGGCGGTCGCCCAAGACAGTCGCTGCGCCTGTGACTTCAACCGTCAATCCTCGCTCTTCCGCAATCAGCGATAAATACTCCGCTACCTGCTGGGCCTCTCGGGCCAGTTCGACCGGCTCACATTTGAGAATATTCTCGTTGTGGTCTGCGCTGGCGATGAAAAGCATGTCGGAAATCAAGCGGGACAGGCGTTCGAGTTCTTCGACATTGCCTTCCAGTACCTCTCGCAGGTCAGCAACTGTGCGAATTTGACAAAGCGCAACCTGCGTTCTCCCCAAAAGCGTTGCAACGGGGGTGCGCATTTCATGGGCGAGCTCACCCGAAAACTCCTGCAGTCTTTTATAACCGTCATCAATGCGCTCCAGCATGCTATTGAACTCCTCCGCAAGCTCATAGAGCTCCGTTGGCAATCCCGAAGAAGACACCCTGCGGCTGAGGGACTGAGTTCCGATGGATGCGGCCAATCGATGGAATCGTCGCAGTGGAGCCAAACTGGTGCGCGCAATGAACCAGGCGCCAAGTGCCACGATGAGCAACAGTATTGGCAACGCGACCAATGTGGTACTGATAATGCCACTCAGCAGCTTGCGGTCATGGCGCCGGTCCAAAGACAGGTAATAACGCACCGCTTTACCATCGACGACCGGACCGATGCCTCGAATGGCATTGAGTTGGCCACCGTTGGGCATCCTCCAGACTTCAATGGACGCATTGATAACCGCACTGGCGTCCAGCGCAGACACTGATTGCTTTGCGATTTCGGAAAAGCTCGCCACCCATTGACCACTGGCTGGGTCAGTCAAGGCCAAATGCAGGTCATCATGGCCAATCATCAGATCCCCAAACCTGTGCTGGTTCTGAACAATTGCTTCAGGTGTTGGCATTTCAGACAACATATGCAGCAGCAAGTCGCGCTTTCCCTTGAGCTCTTCGGCTGCACGTGCATCGAGCTGTTGTGACAGGGCATAAAAACCGACCACAATGGCCCCGCCCGTGACGATGAGGCCGAAGAATGCGCTGGTGGCCGCGATTCGTGCCGCCAGTGACTTCCGGGACCAGAAGCTGAGTAGCGCGCGTTGCGTCACACCGGATTCCGGCGTTCAAGAACGTAACCTACGCCGCGCACCGTGTGAATCAGCTTTACGTCAAAAGGATCGTCGATCTTGGCGCGTAGCCGTCTGATCGCCACTTCGACAACATTGGTGTCCGAATCAAAATGGATGTCCCATACAAGCGACGCAATCTGTGTCCTGGAAAGCACCTCACCCGACTTCTGGGCCAGAAGGGTCAGCAAGGCGAACTCTTTGGCGGAAAGGTCGATCCGCTGGCCTGCCCGGGTTGCCCGGTGACGCACTGGATCTATCTCAAGATCGGCTGCCCGTAAAACGGGATCACTTGTAACTGGCTGGCCGCGTTTGAGCAGTGCGCGCACCCTTGCCAACAGTTCAGGAAACTGAAAGGGCTTGACCAGGTAATCATCAGCGCCCAAGTCAAAGCCGCGCACCTTGTCGTCGGTCTTGCCGCGGGCGGTGAGCATCAAAACGGGTATTTGCTTGGAGGTTCGCAGCGCTGACAGCACGGCAAATCCGTCAATGCCTGGCAGCATGATGTCCAGAATCACCAACACATGATCGCCATTGGCAGCCGCGTGAAGGCCGTCCGTTCCGTTGTGGGAAACCTCAACGGCGTAGCCACTTTCCGTCAGGCCCTGGCGCAAATACTCTGCAGCCCTGGGCTCGTCCTCAATCACCAAAATCTTCAAAATGGGCTCCCACCGTACATAACGTATTCGTAATCTGCCAGTCAGCCCGGTGTTGACACCCGGCTTCTACATTAAGAACCGTGATGCAGCAGTTGCATCCAGGTTGCTCCCAGGCTTGGGACAGCACAGTCGATATTAAAGGAGCTTGATCATGTCTATTCGCAAAACCATTGTTGCCCTGGCCCTTGTAGGTGCCGCCCTTCCTGCTGCCTTTGCCAACAGCGGCACCACATGGGTTGGAGGCGACCGAGGCTTTGAGTTTCATCCCGGCAACAGCACAAAAAGCCGCGCTGAGGTCCAGCAAGAGTTAGAGGCTTTCCGCAAAAATCCCTTCACTGCCGACGGCACCAAAATCGTCAATACCGACAAAGGTTTTATCGGTCCTCAGCACAGTTACGCATTTCAGGGTGGCACCCTTGTCCATACGGACAGCCTGGCACATGACACCCCGAAGCCCAATTTGGTGATGACGGATGCAGAAAAGCGCCTGCAGCGTGAACTGTACCGCCGATAAACACCACATCAGTCAATGATTAAACACACGTAGGATTTCTATGAAGACAAAAATCCATGCATTGCTGGTCGCTGCAGCCCTGTTTGCGGGGAGTTCCGGGCTGGCGATGGCTGCCTCTGACACGCAGACTATTCCCTTGAGCGCAACTGCAACGCCTGCCGTTTCAACAAAGTTGACGTCTGGAGAAGTGCGCAAGATCGACACCGAGCAGGGCAAGCTCACCATCAAGCACGAGGCAATTGAAAACCTTCAAATGCCGGGAATGACCATGGTGTTTAAGGCAACTGATTCAGCGATGCTTCAGAAATTGCAGGTCGGAGACAAGATCCAATTTGCGGCCGAAAAAGCCAACGGTGCCATTTTTGTAACGAATATCCAGGCGGCAAAGTAATCTTCAGCCGGCAGGATGCTTGACAACCCCTCGGGCTTATCCAATGAGGTCAGCGAAAAAGTAATGCTGTGATCCGGACCTCTGATGTTTCAACACCCTTGGCTCGTTGCCGATAGCGGTGGCCAAGGGCCAGGAGGTCAAACCGCAAATGTGCGGTGGCCCACAAGGCACTGGACAACTTCAAGGCCCGCATCCGGCAACTCACGCGCCGCTCGGGCCGGCGGAGCATGGGCGAAGTGGTGGACAAACTGCGGCCCTACCTGCTGGGCTGGAAGGCTTACTTCGGGCTGGCGCAAACGCCCAAGGTCTGGCGAAGGCTGGACGAATGGCTGCGCCACCGATTGCGAGCGATCCAGCTCCGGCAATGGAAGCGGCCCAAGACCATCTACCGGGAACTCAAGGTACTGGGGCCTCGCAAGAAGTAGCCAAGCAGGTGGCGGGCAACTGCCACCGCTGGTGGCGCAACGGCGCGATGCTGCTCAACAGTGTGCTGACCATTGCGTACTTCGACCGTCTGGGGGTGCCGCGACTGTCCTGACCTCAAGCTCTCGAAGCGCCCGGTGCGGACCCGCATGCCGGGTGGTGTGGCAGGGGTGCAGCCTATGATGGCTGCCCCCTATGCCGATTGGCCAGGTTAACAACTCGTCACAACTGGGATTCCAGCAGCAAGGCCAGCCGCTCCATCAGTTTTTCCTTCAGGGGCCGGGCTGCCCATTGGTCGTAAGTCACCTGGCGGGAGCTCTTTAGATCGTCTTCGAAAATACGGGTTTGGCGCTCGGCAAAAGCCGTGTCGTAAATATTCAGGTTGGCCTCGTCGTTCAGGCGAAACGACCGGTTGTCAAAATTGGTCGAACCGACCGATACCAGCAGATTGTCAACAATCATCACCTTGCAGTGGTACATGCTGGGCACGTATTCGTAGATCTCTGCGCCGGCTTTGAGCAGCGGTCCCCAGGTGCCGCGAGACGCCGCGCGCACCGTGTCGGTGTCGATGATTTCTCCGGGGGTGATGATGCGGATTTTCACCCCGCGCTTGAGCGCATCGACCAGGGCCTGGGTGGTGAGGTCATCGGGGACAAAGTAAGCGCTGGACAGGTCAATCGCGTCGTTGGCGGCGGTGATGGACAACTGGTACATCAGCTGCATGCTTTCGCTGCCGCCCGAAGGCGAGCTTGAAAAAACCTGGGCGTCGCTGTTGCCCAGGGCTTGCAGCGCCGGAAAGTAATTCTCGCCATGCATGACCTGGCCGGTGACCTTGAGCCAGTTCTCCATGAACACCGCTTGCATCTGGGCGACCGCCGGGCCTTCGATGCGGAAATGGGAGTCGCGCCAGTGGTCGGCATCCTGGCCGTTGCCAGTCCATTTGGTGGCAATGCCGACGCCGCCGGTGAATCCGGTCTTGCCATCGACCACCAGCAGCTTGCGGTGGGTCCGGTTGTTGAGCCGGTGCAGGTTGTACCAGTTCGGCTTGTGGAACTTCCGGATCTGCACGCCAGCCTTCTGCATTTCTTGCAGAAAGCCTTCGTCGATCTTGGCACTGCCGACCCAGTCCAGCAGCACATGCACCTTCACCCCCGCCCTGGCACGCTCTGCCAGCGCATCGGCGAATTCGCGGCCGATGTCGCCCGACCAGTAGATATAGGTCTCGAAAGTGATGCTCTGCTGCGCGCCGCGTATCGCCGTCAGCATGGCAGGGAAAATCTGGTCGCCATTGATCAGCTCCTGGACCCGGTTGCCGCCCACCAGCGGCGGGCCCAGCAGCGTGCCGATGGCGCGGCGAAACTGCGGGTCGTGGGTCGAATACAGCCGTGGCAGTTCGCGGCTGACGTCTTTTTCACCGCTGCTGAAGTTCATCACAATCAGCAAGCTGATCAGCGTCAGAAAAAACGTGGCGGCAATCACCAGCGCGAGGCGTTTCTTTTTAATCATCGTGGAATGGCAAAAATATCAGGTGGAAGATGAAATGCCTGAACCCGTCTGCACAAGTTCAAGCTCAGCATTATTTGACAGGCGGGCCCTTTTGTCGAAAGCCGATTCCCTGCAGGCCGGTAGTCCGGCAGCCTGATTCGCCGGGCGACAATAGCGCCATGACAAAAAAACACATGCAATTGCAGGAAATCCTTTTTTCCCAGGGTTTTGGTACGCGGCGCGTCTGCGCGGGGCTGGTTCAGCAGGGTTTTGTGACGGTAGCGGGCGTCCCGTGTACCGAACCAGCTATGGATTTCGTAGCGGAAGGCCTGCACTTCACGGTCCAGGGCGTGGCTTGGGAACACCATGAAAAAGCCTACCTGATGCTGCACAAGCCCGCCGGCTATGAATGCTCGCAAAAGCCAAGCACCTATCCCAGCATCTACACACTGCTGCCGGCGCCGATCCGCCAGCGTGGTGGCGGCGCGGCGGCGGGCGTGCAGGCGGTTGGGCGGCTGGACCAGGATACGACCGGCCTGTTGCTGCTGTCGGACGACGGCAAGTTCATTCACCGCATGAGTTCGCCCCGGCACCATGTGCCCAAGGTTTACCAGGTCAGTGCGAAGCATCCGGTGGACGCGCAGCAGATCAGCAAGCTGCTGGCCGGCGTGGTGCTCGACGACGACCCCAAACCGGTTCGGGCGGCGGCCTGCGAGCAGACCGGCGAGTCGCAGCTGAGCCTGACGCTGACCGAAGGAAAATACCATCAGGTCAAGCGCATGATCGCCGCAGTGGGCAACCGGGTGGAAGACGTGGGCGGGCTGCACCGTTCCTGCATCGGCTCGCTGGGGTTGCCGGCGGACCTCAAGCCGGGCGAATGGCGCTGGCTGACGGCGCAAGACCTTGCCAGCATTGCCGGCACCGCCGCCAAGTAGAGGACCAGACGTTTCCTGACCAAAAGGCGCATGGCCTTGCGTGGCCGATAAGGCCTTCATGGCACCACGGCAAGGGCGGTTCACGGCCGGCCGCTACACTAAAGGATTGACCTTGGAAAGAACCGTTTTGTGAATGCTTATTCCCGTTTTCCGGCTGTCTGCATGGCTGCTTTTTCGGCCTTGCTGTGTCTGTCTGCTGCAGGACAAACTGCAAAGGTGCCAGCAGCCGCGCCGGCCACTGGCGCCATCACCACGCCTGTGTTCGTGCTCAATTCGCTGGAAGACAGCGTCAGCGTGATCAATCCGGCGAACTGGACGGAGATCAAGCGCATCGAGACCGGCAAGCAGCCGCACCACCTCTACCTCACGCCCGACGAAAAATCGGTGATCGTGGCCAACGCGCTGTCCGATTCGCTGACCTTCATCGACCCGAAAACGGCCGAAGTCCAGCGCACCGTGCGCGGCATCATCGATCCCTACCACCTGCGGTTTTCACCCGACATGAAGTGGTTTGTGACGGCCGCCAACCGCCTCAACCATATCGACATCTTCCATTGGGATGGCAAGGACATGACCCTGGCCAAGCGCATCGCCACCGGCAAGACGCCCAGCCATTTGTGGATCGACAGCAAGAGCAGCACGATTTATTCGACCATGCAGGAAAGCGACGAACTGATCGCCATCGATCTGGCCACGCAGACCGTCAAGTGGCGTACCCCAACCGGCTCGACGCCCGCCGACCTGATTGGCACGGCCAACGACAAATTCGTGCTGGTCGCCCTGACCGGCGGCGACGGCGTCGAGGTGTATGACGTGAGCGGCAAGGAGCCCAGGCGCGTCAAGTTCATCAAGACGGCGATGGGCGCCCATGCCTTTCGCGCTTTCGGCGACCAGCGCCATGTGCTGGTCAGCAACCGGGTGGCCAACACCATCAGCATGATCGACCTGCAGACGCTCGAAGTGGTGAACAGTTTCCCTGCGCCCGGCGGTCCCGACTGCATGGACGTGAGCCGCGACTTGAGCCAGATCATCGTGACGTCGCGCTGGATTCGCAAGCTCACTTTCATCGACGTGGCCAGCCGCAAGGTGGTGCGTCAAATCAACGTTGGCAGGAGTCCCCATGGCGTCTGGACGCTCGATCACTCGCCACGGTAGTTGGCCCCCACGGTCGCTCACTTCGTGTAGCTCCCTGCCCTTGCAGGGCGCCACGCCGCCAGAGGCGACGCATCTTCAGGCTGTCCAAGCCCGCGCAGGCGGGCTCGGAGCCGCAGCCTTCAGCCCCGAGGGGGCCGCTGCGCCTGCGGCCCGGCGAAGGCGGTTCCGCAGCCTGGGCTTGGGCATGAGGCTTGGTCAATTGCTGGTTGCTATGTTTCCAATAGCTACTTGCGCTTATGCAGCAAGCGAGAACGGCCGATTTGATGTAAAAAATTCGGATGAGAGTGCTTCCTGCAAGCCGGTTTACCTGACGCTGGACACCGGCCACATGGACGTGGCGCCGCTGATGGCCGACGTGCTCAGGCGCCATCAGGTCAGGGTCACGTTTTTTGCCGCCAACGAGCGCACCAAGACCGGCGATGGCAGCCTGGGAACGCACTGGGCGCCCTGGTGGAAGGCCCGCGCGGCCGAAGGCCACGAGTTTGCCTCGCATACCTTTGACCACGCCTACTGGCGCGCCGACGCGCCGGGTGCATCGGGGGCGCCGGCGCAATTCAGGGTACGCCCTTCGGCGGGTCCGTCCGAGGGCAAGGAGTTCACCTGGACGGCCCGGCAATACTGCGAGGAAATCAGCCGTGCCGGCGCGCGCCTGCAGGACATCACCGGCAAGAAGCCGCTGCCGTTGTTCCGCGCGCCGGGCGGTAAAACCTCGCCGCAGCTTCTGGACGCCGCCCGGTCGTGCGGCTATGCGCATGTGGGCTGGTCGCCGGCCGGCTTTCTGGGCGACGAGTTGCCCAGCGACAAATACCCCAACGCCGTGCTGCTGAACAAGGCGCTGCAAGGTGTCCGGGCGGGCGATGTGCTGGTCGCGCACCTGGGCATCTGGTCGCGCCAGGACCCGTGGGCGCCCGCCGTGCTGGAGCCATTGATCACCGGCCTGCAGTCGCAGGGCTTTTGCTTCAGGACGCTGCGCGAGCATCCGCAGTACAAGGCCTGGATTGACGAGCAGCCGCTTGCCTTGAAAAATCCCACTGGAAAATAACCCGATGGACTGGTTGACTGGAATTTTCGCGGGTGTTCAGGGCTGGCTGTTCCAGGCAGTGGTGCAGCCCGCCCTGTTCGCGCTTGACCTGGCCAGCCTGTTCGAGGACGGCTACGCGGCGACGGCCTGGTTCATGGTGGGCGTCCTCCAGGTCATCGTCCTGGTCGCGGTGATCGGCCCGCTGCAGCGCTGGCGGCCGGTCGAGGCGATGGACTCGCCCGCTGACCGGGCGAGCATCCGCATTGATGTGCTCTACACGCTGATCCACCGGCTCGGGCTGTTCCGGCTGGCGCTGTTTTTCACGCTGGACCCGTGGTTCGATGCGGCATTCGGCGCACTGCGCACCGCTGGCTACGGCACCTTTCACCTGGACCAGCTGTGGCCCGGCGTGACCGACATGGCCGTCGTGAGCCTGCTGATCTACCTGCTGGTGTTCGACTTCGTCGCTTACTGGACGCACCGGGGCCAGCACCAGCTGGAGTGGTGGTGGCGGCTGCATTCGCTGCACCATTCGCAGCGGAGGATGACGATGTGGAGCGATAACCGCAACCACCTGCTCGACAGCATCCTGATCGACGGTGTCATCGTGGTCGTCGCGCAGCTGATCGGCGTGGCGTCTGACCAGTTCATCCTCATCGTCGCGTTGACGCAACTGAGCGAAAGTTTCCAGCATGCCAATGTGCGGCTCTGGTTTGGCCGGGTAGGCGAGCGGCTGTGGGTCAGCCCGCGCTTTCACCGGCTGCACCACAGCATCGGCCTGAACCCGGTCCAAGAGCCGTCCTCATCTTCACCAGCCGGGGCCGCGGAACCGGCTTCGCCGGGCCGCAGGCGCAGCGCCCCCCCGGGGGGCAGCGAACCACACGAAGTGGGGAGCGTGGGGGCTTTTAACTTTGGCGTGCTGCTGCCGTGGTGGGACATGCTGTTCGGCACGGCCAATTTCGAGCTTCGCTATGACCCCACCGGCGTGCGCGACCAGGTCGAGAAGCATCGCGACTACGGCAGCGGCTTCTGGTCGCAGCAGTGGCTGGGCCTGAAGCGGCTGTTCGGGCGGGCATGAAGCGGCGCATGAACACGATGCTTGATTCCTTCTGGCGGGCGGTGATGTACTGCCTGCATCCCCGCGTCATCGTCCTGTCGATCCTGCCCGTCGTCATCATGGGCGTGCTATCGCTGACGCTGGGCTACCTTTACTGGGAAAGCGCGCTGGTCGCGGTGCGCGCCAGCCTGGAAAGCTATGAACTGGTCAATGCCATGGTCCACTGGCTCGACGGCATCGGGCTGGGCAGCCTGCGCCTGGTGCTGGCACCGGCGCTGGTGCTGTTCCTTGCCATTCCGGTGATCGTCGTCGTGACCCTGCTGCTGGTGGCGGTGTTCATGACGCCCAGCATGGTCGCGCTGGTGGCGAGCCGGCGGTTTCCGCAGCTGGAGCGGAAAAAGGGCGGCTCGATGCTTGCCAGCATCGTCTGGTCGCTGGGCTCGACCCTGCTGGCCATCGTGGCGCTGGTGGCGACGGTTCCGCTCTGGCTGGTGCCGCCGCTGATCCTGATCCTGCCGCCGCTGATCTGGGGCTGGCTGACCTACCGAGTCATGTCCTACGATGCCCTGGCCGACCATGCTAGTGGCGAGGAACGCGAGCAACTGTTCCGGGAAAACCGCCTGCCGCTGCTCGGCATCGGTGTGCTCAGCGGCTACCTTGGCGCGGCGCCCAGCCTGCTCTGGGCCTCGGGCGCCATGTTCATCGCCATGGCGCCGATCCTGGTGCCGCTGGCGATCTGGATCTATACGCTGGTGTTCGCCTTTTCATCGCTGTGGTTTGCCCATTACTGCCTGGCCGCGCTGGAGCAGCTTCGCAAGCGAAATAGTGCTTTTGCGCAGGCGCCATATGCACAAGCTGCTACAGAATTAATAGTTGACGAGTCACCGCCGCCTATGGCGCCCAGGTCGGCAGGCGGCTCGTCCGATTCATTGGCCTAACTTCAGGACTTTTTCGCATGACCCCTCAATTCGGACTCATCATCATTGGCGATGAAATCCTTTCAGGCAAGCGCACCGACAAGCACCTGCCCAAAATCATCGAACTGCTGGCAGCCAGGGGCCTGTCGCTGGCCTATGCCGAATATGTCGGCGACGACCCGGAGCGCATCACCGCCACGCTGGCGCGCGCCTTTGCAGCCGCGCGTGCCTCGGGCGATGTGGTGTTCAGCACCGGCGGCATCGGCGCCACGCCGGACGACCACACGCGCCAGTGCGCGGCCAAAGCCCTTGGCGTTGAGCTGGCGCTGCACCCCGAAGCCAAACGGCTGATCGAGGAACGCATACGCGACACGGCCAAAGAGCAGGGCGCCGCCTACGAGCCCGACCGCCTTGACAACCTGCACCGCCTGAACATGGGCGTGTTTCCGGTGGGCGCGCAAATCATTCCCAACCCGTACAACAAGATTCCGGGCTTCAGCTGCTTTGTCGAGCGTGAGTACCACGAAGTGCTTGCTACAAGTGCCGCAGTCCTGCCGGGTGAGCGCTCCACTCTGCCAAAGCAGGGGCCGCGGGACTGGCTTTGCCAGACCGCAGGCGCAGCGGCCCCCTCGGGGGGCAGGGAGCTACACGAAGTGAGCGACCGTGGGGGCATCCACTTCTTGCCGGGTTTTCCAGTCATGGCCTGGCCCATGGTCGAGTGGGTGCTGGACAACCGCTATGCCCACTTGCACAGCACCTCGGGCGCTGTCGAAAAATCGGTCATCGTGATGGGATCGATGGAAGCCACGCTGACGCCCTTGATGCTGGCGATTGAAGCCGAGCATGCCGGCGTGAAGGTGTTCAGCCTGCCCAGCGTCGACCATCCGCAATATGGCCGGCATATTGAACTTGGTGTCAAAGGGCCGGCGGAGGCCATCAACCGGGCTTATCCCGCTTTGCTGGCAGGCTTGCACCAATTCAATCTTCAGCTTGGCCCTGAATTGGTGCGCTAACAATAAAGTTGCCAAATTAAGCGAATATCTGCACCTTAATAGTGCATTTCTGGGTTAATTTTCAAAACTGCTGTTTCAAAACAAGTCAATCGCCATTCCGTAGCGACAATAGCGGCGGCACAATGACGGGTTTGGCCAAAACCCCGGTGTTCCCGGCTTTGGCACAAAAAGTGCATTCAACAAAAACTGAGCCGAATTTTTAAACCACCATCCAGTACAGGAGATTCTTGAATGGCAAAGACCGTCGCAGACGTCATGAACATGGTCAAGGAAAACGAAGTCAAGTTCGTTGACTTCCGTTTTACCGACACCCGGGGCAAACAGCACCACACCACGGTGCCCGTGTCTCATTTTGATGAAAACAAATTCACCGACGGCCATGCATTCGACGGTTCGTCCATCGCCGGCTGGAAGGGCATCGAAGCCTCGGACATGCAGCTGATCCCTGATCCGGCCACGGCCAACATCGATCCGTTCTTTGAGGAAACGACGCTGATCATGACCTGCGACGTGATCGAGCCAACCGACGGCAAGGCCTACGAGCGCGACCCCCGCTCCATTGCCAAGCGCGCCGAAGCCTACCTCAAGTCCACCGGCCTGGGCGACACCGCCTATTTCGGACCAGAGCCAGAATTCTTCATCTTCGACGGCGTGCGCTGGAGCACCGAGCCGGGCCACACCTTCTACGAAATCGAAGAGTACGAAGCGCCGTGGAACACCGGCACCAAGCTCGAAGGCGGCAACCGCGGCCACCGTCCGACTGTCAAGGGCGGCTACTTTCCCGTGCCTCCGGTGGACAGCACGCAGGATATGCGCGCTGAAATGTCGCTGATCCTCGAATCGCTGGGCATCCCGGTCGAAGTGTTCCACCACGAAGTGGCGGGCGCTGGCCAGAATGAAATCGGCACGCGTTTCTCGACCTTGGTCGAGCGCGCTGACTGGACCATCCTGCAAAAGTACGTGGTTCACAACGTGGCCAACGCCTACGGCAAGACCGCGACCTTCATGCCCAAGCCTTATGCGGGCGACAACGGCTCGGGTATGCATGTGCACCAGTCGGTGTGGAAAGACGGCAAGAACCTGTTTGCCGGCGACGGCTATGCCGGCCTGAGCGATTTTGCGCTGCACTACATCGGCGGCATCATCAAGCACGCCCGTGCCCTGAACGCCATCACCAACCCCGGCACCAACAGCTACCGCCGCCTGGTCCCGCATTTCGAGGCCCCGGTCAAGCTGGCTTATTCGGCCAAGAACCGCTCGGCATCGATCCGCATTCCCTACGTGGCCAACCCCAAGGGCCGCCGCGTCGAAGCGCGCTTCCCTGATCCGCTGATGAACCCTTACCTGGGTTTTGCGGCCCTGTTGATGGCCGGCATGGACGGCGTGGAAAACAAGATCCACCCCGGCGAAGCCGCCACCAAGGACCTGTACCATCTGCCGCCCGAAGAAGACAAGCTGGTCCCCACCGTCTGCCACAGCCTGGACCAGGCATTGGAAGAACTGGACAAGGACCGCGCCTTCCTCACCAAGGGCGGCGTGTTCACCGACAGCATGCTCGATGCCTACATCGAACTGAAGATGGGCGAAGTCAACCGCACCCGCGTTGAAGTCTCGCCGGTCGAATACGACATGTACTACTCGCTGTAATCAGCGTCAGTCCACCCGCTTCGCTAAAGCGGGCGGCTCAACAAAAAGGATGGCTTGTGCCATCCTTTTTTTATGGCGCCACGGGGTTGATGCCCGGATGATTTCGTATTTTTGACGCTTTGCAGCATACTCATGGGCGAATTCCGTATCCACCCTGCACTTACCGGCAAGCGCTTCCAGGCGCTGTAATCCTCCCCATGAAAATTCTCTGCTCCCTGTCTGTTTTTTCCATGCTGCTGATCAGTGCCGGCCAGAGCGCCTGGGCGCAACAGATTTACCGCTGTGCCGGCGTCGGAGGCGCAGCGCCTGAATACATCAACAACGTCAAGGATGCGCAGACGCGCAACTGCAAGGCGGTTTCCGGTGGCAATGTCACGGTGGTGCAGGGCACGCCCATCCCGAAGGCGCCGGCGCGCGTGGCTACCAGCCCGGCGGCCGGCACTTCGCGCGCCGACAGCAGCCCCGACCAGCGGGCGCGCGACAGCGATTCGCGCATCATCCTGGAGTCGGAGCTGCGCAAGTCCGAAGCCCGGCTGGCCGAACTGCAAAAGGAATACAACAACGGCGAGCCCGAGAAGCAAGGCATCGAGGGGCGCAACTACCAGCGCTACCTCGACCGCGTCAGCGACCTGAAAGACAGCATTGCGCGCAGCCAGAGCGACATTGCCGGCCTGAAGCGCGAAATTTCCCGACTGCCAGCGGCAAATTAAGCCCGATTGACCCCGCTTCTGGATGAAAATGGGGCGCTTGAAAAAGCCATCCATCCCCACCTTCCTGTCTTCCTTCCCGGCTTCGGGAACCATCCGCTTCCAGGCCTTTGACCTGCTGGCCACCCTGATTGCGGTGGTCCGCACCAATGGCTGCGTGGTGTTTGCCAACGCGGCACTTGAAGACGCCCTCGGCACCTCGCGCCGGACCATCGAGGGCTCGCAACTGCCCGAATGCTTCACCGAGCCGCACATCCTCAAGCATGCGCTGGAAGGCGCGGGCAGCAACGAGTTTGCCGCCCTGCGCTACGACGCCTGGCTGCGCCGCCTGAACCATGAGCCGATGCCGGTGCATGTCGTGGTGGCGCAGACCGACACGCCCGGCGAGGCCATCGTGGAAATGCTGCCGCTGGAGCAGCAGGCCAAGCAGGACCGCGAGGAACGCCTGATCGACCAGGCGCAGGCCAACAAGGAACTGATCCGCAACCTGGCGCACGAGATCAAGAATCCGCTGGGCGGCATTCGCGGCGCGGCGCAACTGCTGCAGATGGAAATCGGCAGGGAGCTGACCGAATACACCCAGGTCATCATTCACGAGGCCGACCGCCTGCAGACGCTGGTGGACCGCCTGCTGGCGCCGCACCGCAGGCCGCACCTGGTGGGCGACGTGAACATCCACGAGGTCTGCGAGCGGGTGCGCTCGCTCATTCTGGCCGAGTTTCCCAAGGGCTTGCGGGTGGTGCGCGACTACGACACGTCGATTCCCGAGTTTCGCGGCGACCGCGAGCAGCTGATCCAGGCGGTCATCAACATTGCCCACAACGCCGCCCAGGAACTGGCCGAACGCATCGCGGCGGGCAACGCAAAAATCACTTTCCGCACGCGCATTGCCCGACAGGTAACTTTTGGAAAGAAGCGCTATCGGCTGGCACTGGAATTGCATGTCATTGACAATGGGCCGGGTGTTCCGGACTCCATCAAGGACCGTATTTTCTATCCCCTGGTTTCAGGGCGCGAAGGCGGTTCGGGGCTGGGGCTGACACTGGCGCAAACCTTTGTCCAGCAACACCACGGCTTGATTGAGTGCGAAAGCCGGCCCGGCCATACAGACTTCAAGCTGCTGATACCGCTGCCCTGAAGTCTGCTGTCTTTCATTTCAAAGATAACCACGCTCCAAGCAAAGGGACAACAAAGCATGAAACCGATCTGGATTGTTGACGATGACCAGTCCATCCGGTTTGTTCTGGAAAAAGCGCTGCTGCGCGAAGGCCTGCCCACCCGCAGCTTTACCAATCCGCGCGAAGTGCTGGCGGCGCTCGACGTGGCCACCGAAGGCGACGGCCCGCAAATCCTGGTCAGCGACATCCGCATGCCCGGCGGCTCGGGCCTGGACCTTCTTGAAAAGGTCAAGGCCAAGCTGCCCGGCCTGCCGGTCATCATCATGACGGCATTTTCCGACCTGGACAGCGCCGTGTCGGCCTTCCAGGGCGGGGCGTTCGAATACCTGCCCAAGCCGTTTGATTTGCACAAGGCGGTCGAGCTGATCCGCCGCGCCGTCGAGGAAAGCCAGCGCGAGGAAGTCGCCGAGGAGCGCATGACCAACGCGCCGGAGATGCTGGGCCAGGCGCCGGCGATGCAGGACGTGTTCCGCGCCATCGGCCGTCTGAGCCAGAGCATGGTCACGGTGATGATCACCGGCGAATCGGGCTCGGGCAAGGAACTGGTGGCGCGCGCGCTGCACAAGCATTCGCCGCGCGCCAACGGGCCGTTCATCGCCATCAACACCGCCGCCATCCCCAAGGATTTGCTGGAAAGCGAGCTGTTCGGCCACGAGCGCGGCGCCTTCACCGGCGCGCAGACGCTGCGGCGCGGCCGCTTCGAGCAGGCCGACGGCGGCACGCTGTTCCTCGACGAAATCGGCGACATGCCGTTCGATCTGCAAACCCGGCTGCTGCGCGTGCTCAGCGACGGCCATTTTTACCGCGTCGGCGGCCACAATGCCGTCAAGGCCAATGTGCGGGTGATTGCCGCCACCCACCAGGACCTGGAGCAGCGCGTCAAGGAAGGCAGCTTCCGCGAAGACCTGTTTCACCGCCTTAACGTGATCCGCCTGCGGCTGCCGGCGCTGCGCGAGCGGCGCGAGGATGTGTTCATGCTGACGCGCCACTTCCTGCAGCAAAGCGCCAAGCAGCTCGGCGTCGAGCCCAAGCGGATATCGGAAGCGGCGCTTCAGCAGCTGAGCCTGTTCGCTTTTCCCGGCAACGTGCGCCAGCTGGAGAACATCTGCCACTGGCTGACCGTCATGGCGCCGGCCCAGGTGATCGAGCCCAAGGACCTGCCGCCCGAAGTCCTCGGCTCGACGCCCGAGTGGAAACCCGGCGCGTCGCCGGCCGAAAAAACCGACGTGCCCCGGCAGGAATGGACAGCCGATGCCGACAGGCCGGTCGCTGCCGTGTATCCGTCGGAGGCGCTTGCGCTTGCGTCAGCGCCAGCGGTGAGCGCGACAGGCGCCGAGAGTAGCGCACTGCCGTCGCCCTGGGAAAGCGGGCTGGAGGCCGAGGCGCTGGCCTTGCTGGTGTCGGGGCGCAGCGATGTCTGGGACGTGCTGACGCGCCGCTTCGAATCCCGCCTGATCATGACCGCGCTGGCCAACACGCACGGCCGGCGCATCGAGGCGGCGCACAAGCTGGGCATTGGCCGCAACACCATCACGCGCAAGATCCAGGAACTCAATCTTGAGTAAATAAGGGCGTTTGCGCATGCTGGACGTGCGCAAGCAGCTATCTTTTTTATAGTGAGTCGAGTTCCACCACGACCGGCACATGGTCGCTGGGCCTTTCGTTCTTGCGCGGCAGCTTGTCGATCACGCAACTGCGGACCAGCGGCTTGAGCGGCTCGCTGACCAGGATGTGGTCGATCCGCAGGCCCCGGTTGCGCCGGAAGGCCATCTCGCGGTAGTCCCACCAGGAATAGCTTTTTTCGGGCTGGTCGAACATGCGAAAAGCGTCCGTCAGGCCGAGCTTGACCAGCGCCTGGAAATGCAGCCGCTCCTCGCTGGTGTGGTGGATGGTTTCGCGCAGGCCTTCGGGGTCGAAGCTGTCGCGGTCGTCGGCGGTGATGTTGAAGTCGCCCAGCAACACCAGGTTCGGATGCGCCGCCAGCTCGTCCCGAAGCCAGTTTCGCAGGCCTTCCAGCCACTTCATCTTGTAGTCGAACTTCTCGCTGCCCAGCGACTGGCCGTTGACGAAATAGCCGTTCACCACGCGCACATCGCCGCCGGGCATGTCCACCGTGGCGGCAATGACGCGCGACTGCTCGTCGGTGAAGCCAACGATGTTCTTCACAATGTGGCGTGCCGGCGTGCGGCTCAGGATGGCGACGCCGTTGTAGGTTTTCTGGCCGAACACGGCACTCTGGTAGCCGGCGGCCTCAAGTGCGGCCCGCGGAAACTTGTCGTCGCTGAGCTTGAGTTCCTGCAGGCACAGCACATCGACTGGATTGGCAGCAAGCCAGTCGAGCACCTGCGGCAGGCGAACGGTCAGGGAATTGATGTTCCAGGTGGCAATTTTCATCGGAATAGAAGCTTTGGTGAGGCGGTGAAGTGGGACAAGGTTTTGAACGAGGCGGCAAGTTTCGCATTATTCGCGCGGCTTTCGGCCGGGCAGGGACACATCGCCCAAGGGCGGGGAATCGTTTACACCTTGCTACGACCTGCGCCTGCGCAAGCCTTGCCAGCCGGCGCCCTGCTTGTTTACCATTTCATGACGCTGGGAGTTCGTTGTTTCCCCGCTGTGGCAAGCACCGCGCAGCGCGGACGGCCCGGTTGAAGTCCACAAGGTCTGCCCATGAACATTGCCGCTGGTCCGACAGACGACGCTTGCGCTGCAATGCCCTGGCCGGCGCGTGGCTGCGACAGTCATCCGCACGCATCCGGTCCACGCGCCGTGCTGCCCGGATATTTCAGTAACCGGGGCTGGCGGTGGCCGACTTTTGGCTGGGTCAGACGCGTCATCGCCGCTCTCCTGCTGGGGCTGGCCGCAGCCGCCGGCCATGGCGCGGCGGTGCTCGTGCTGGAAGTCCACGATGCCATCGGCCCGGCCAGCGCCGACTACCTGATTCGCGGCCTGTCCAGGGCCGGGGAGGCCAAGGCGCCGCTGGTGGTGATTTCGCTCGACACGCCGGGCGGGCTGGACACGTCGATGCGCCAGATCATCCAGGCGATGCTGTCGTCGCCAGTGCCGGTGGCGGTGTTCGTCAGCCCCGAAGGCGCGCGGGCCGCCAGCGCCGGCACCTACATCTTGTATGCGGCGCACATCGCCGCCATGGCGCCGGCGACCACGCTGGGCGCGGCAACGCCGGTGGCCATCGGCCTGCCGGGGTTCGGCAACCCGCCGGGCGAGCCGGCCAGGCCGCCCGCCAGCCGCAGCAGCGAAGCCAGGCCGGACGACGCCAAAAGCGGCGAGCCGAAAGCCGGCGCTCCTTCGCCGGCGCCAGCCGCCGACGCCATGACCGCCAAGCAGGTCAACGATGCGGCGGCCTTCATTCGCGGCCTGGCGCAGCAGCGCGGGCGCAATGCCGAGTGGGCCGAACGCGCGGTGCGCGAAGCGGTCAGCCTGACGGCCAGCGAGGCGCTGCGCGAGAAAGTGATCGACGTGGTTGCACAGGGCGTGCCCGACCTGCTGGCGCAGATCGACGGCCGCACGGTGCGTGTGCAGGGCGCCGAGGTGAAACTGGCCACGCGCGGCCTGGGCTTCGAGACCGTCCTGCCCGACTGGCGGCAACGCTTGCTGGCGGTGATTGCCAACCCGAGCTTCGCGCTGATCCTGATGATGATCGGCCTCTACGGGCTGATTTTCGAGTTCATGTCGCCGGGTTTTGGCGTGCCGGGCGTGACCGGCGCCATCTGCCTGCTGCTCGGGCTGTTTGCGCTGCAGATGCTGCCGGTCAACTACGCCGGGCTGGGCCTGGTCCTGCTCGGCATGGCGCTGTTCGCCGCCGAGATGCTGACGCCGGCCTTCGGTGTGTTCGGCATCGGCGGCGCCGTGGCCTTCGTGGCCGGTGGCCTGCTGCTGTTCGACCGCGACATTCCCGGCGCCGGCGTGCCGCTGCCGCTGATCATTGGCCTGGCCGCCGCCTCGGCTGCATTTTTCCTGCTCGGCGGGCGCATGGCGCTGACGGCGCGGCGCCGCCCGGTGGTCAGCGGGCGCGAGGAAATGACCGGCGCGCCCGGAGAAGTGCTGGCCGTTGAAGCCGACGGCACCGCCTGGGCGCTGGTACACGGCGAGCGCTGGAAGGTCACCAGTTCCGACCCGCTGGCGCCAGGGCAGCGGGTGCGCGTGCTGGCGCTGCGCGGGTTGACGCTGGAAGTCGTCCTCGCCGATTCTCCCTTGACTCCACCATGAAAGGATTCCGGCCATGATCTTCAACCTCAACTGGGGCCTGGGCGCCGTGCTCCTGCCGCTGCTGCTGGTCCTGCTGTTCAGCTCGGTGCGCGTGCTGCGCGAATACCAGCGCGGCGTGGTGTTCCAGCTCGGGCGCTTCTGGAAGGTCAAGGGTCCGGGGCTGGTGCTGGTCATTCCGGGCATCCAGCAGATGGTGCGTGTGGACTTGCGGGTGGTGACGATGGACGTGCCGCCGCAGGACGTGATCTCGCGCGACAACGTCTCGGTCAAGGTCAATGCGGTGGTGTTCTTTCGTGTCGTCGATCCGCAGAAGGCGATCATCCAGGTCGAGAACTTCCTGATGGCCACGAGCCAGCTGGCGCAGACCACCTTGCGCGTGGTGCTGGGCAAGCACGAACTGGACGAGATGCTGGCCGAACGCGAACGGCTGAACCTGGACGTGCAGAAAATCCTCGACGCCCAGACCGACGCCTGGGGCATCAAGGTGACCAATGTCGAGATCAAGCACATCGACCTGAACGAGTCGATGGTGCGGGCCATTGCGCGCCAGGCCGAAGCCGAACGCGAACGCCGCGCCAAGGTCATCCATGCCGAGGGCGAAAAGCAGGCGGCGATGGCGCTGCTGGAAGCCGCGCAGATGCTGGCGCAGCAGCCCGAGGCCATGCAGCTGCGCTACCTGCAAACCATGACGCAGGTGGCCGGCGACCGTGCCTCGACCATCGTGTTTCCGCTGCCGATGGATTTGCTCGGGCGGATGCTGGGCAAGGACCGGCCAGCAGCCGATCGCAATTGATGCTGATGCTCGAGGGAAAATTACAGAGGTTTTAGCACCCTGGCGCAATAGGCACGGGCGCAAGCAGCTATTAAATATGTAGCGCAGCCAGGCCGCCGAGCACCAGGCCAACGCCCGCCAGGGCAAACATGCCGTACTCCAGCCACTTCTTGCGCGTGAGCAGCGCAATCGCCGCCAGCGCAATCGAGACCTGCAGCACGGTGGTGGCTTGTGCCCAGCGGTGGTGCTGGTGCAGCTGCTCGTCAGACGAGTGGTCCCAGGCAATGGCTTCGGCTTCGAGCTTTTCAGCGCCGAGCTTGATTGCGTTCTTTTCCGTTTCGTAGCGGTCAATCTTGCTCTGGTAGGCCACCTTCTTGTCGTCAGGCGCCAGGTCGCGGGCAAATTCGGCCAGTGACTGCTTGGTGCTTTTGGCCTGAAAAAAGCTCCATTGGTTGGCTGCTTCGGTTTTTTTGATGGCGGCCGTGTTTTTGTAAAGGCCGGCATTGGCCTGCGTGGCGCCGCCCTGGTAGGAAAACAGCGCACCCACGGTGGCGATGATGGCGGTGACGACGGCAATCTGCGCAATCATGCCGCCGCCCTTGTCGTGGCCGTCATGTCCGCCCTGCGCGGCATGCTCCAGTTCATGGTCGTGCGGGCCGTGTACGTGAAATCCGTGTCCTGACATGCTTATCTTTTCGTTTCTTTTTGATAGGTGACAAAGCTGAATTCCAGCCCGCTGGCGGCAACATGGTTCTCCCGCGCCGCTTCAATCCATTGGGCACCGAGCTGCGGCGCAAACGCATCGCCGTCAAAGTCACGGGCAATCTCGGTGACCTCGATGCGCTCGGCCAGCGGCTCGGCCTGTGCATAGATTTGCGCGCCGCCGATGACCCAGACTTCTTCGGAGAGGCCGCATTGCCCCAGCGCGTCGGCCAGGCTGGCGGCCGGCAGCGCGCCCGGCGCCTGCCAGTCCAGCTGCCGTGTGATGACCACATTGGTCCGGCCGGGCAGGGGGCGAAATCGGGCGGGCAGCGAATCCCAGGTCTTGCGGCCCATGATGACCGGCCAGCCCTGCGTCAGGCGCTTGAAATGCGCCAGGTCCTCGGGCAGGTGCCAGGGCATGGCGTTGTCCTTGCCGATCACGCCATTGGCGGCGCGCGCATAGATCAGGTTGATTCTTGACATCAGACCGCCACCGGCGCCTTGATGGCCGGGTGGTGCTGGTAGTCGAGGAATTCGAAGTCCTCGAACTGGTAGTCGAAGATCGATTCGGGCTTGCGCTTGATGTTCAGCGTCGGGTAGGGAAGGGGCGCGCGGCTTAGCTGCAGCGCGACCTGCTCGGCATGGTTGCTGTAGATATGGCAGTCGCCGCCGGTCCAGATGAAGTCGCCCACGTCCAAGTCGCACTGCTGCGCCACCATGTGCGTCAGCAGCGCATAGCTGGCGATGTTGAAGGGCACGCCCAGGAAGATGTCGGCGCTGCGCTGGTAGAGCTGGCAGCTGAGCCGGCCCTTGCCGCCGGCGTCAAGGGCGGGCGCGACATAGAACTGGAACAGCGCGTGGCAGGGCATCAGCGCCATCTTGTCCAACTCGGCGACATTCCAGGCGCTGACAATGATGCGGCGCGAGTCCGGGTTGGTTTTCAGGGTCTTGATGACCTCGGCGATCTGGTCGATGCGCCCGCCATCAGGCGTCGGCCAGCTGCGCCACTGAACGCCATAGACCGGCCCCAGGTCGCCATCCGGGCGCGCCCATTCGTTCCAGATGGTCACGCCGCGTTCAAGCAGCCAGTGGTTGCTGCTCGAACCCGTCAGGAACCACAGCAGTTCCTGGATGATGGACTTGACATGCACCTTCTTGGTCGTGACCAGCGGAAAGCCTTCGTTGAGGTCAAAGCGCATCTGGTGGCCGAACACGCTTTTCGTGCCGGTGCCGGTGCGGTCGGCCTTGCGGGCGCCTTGCGTGTCCACAAGGCGCATGAGGTCTTCGTATTGGGAGCGGATGGGGCGGGTCATGGCAAGGCAGTGGAAGTAAATCAGAGGGCGGGCCGACCAGGCGGCAGGGTCGCCAATTATGCCCCGTGCCTGTCTGGCCGTGAGATGGCGCAGACTCGCCATGGGGTTGCGCGGGTATCATGTTTTGATGGCTGCTTCATCAAAACTCCCGTCAAAACCCGCGGTAGCAAAGCGTGCCGCGCCCAGGCCCTTGAAGACGCAGAAACCTGCCGCAGAGGGAGCGCCGGAGCACTTCGTTCGCGTCATTTTTTCCCAGGCGATGCACCAGAAAGCCCTTGCGGTGCTCGCCAGGCTGGAGGAGTCGCCAGACCCGGTCAAGCACCGCGATGAACTCGCCAACCTGGTGGTCGAGCTGACGAACGCCGGCATGGACTACTGCTTCATCGCGCAACTCAAACTGGCAAATCCGGGTTTCGTCACCCAGCAGTCTGCCAATCTGGGCATGGCCGGTGCGTTGCAGGTGCTGGGTTCAGTGCTGCGCAGCATCATCGGCCGAATGGACAAGGCCCAGCTGCTGTCGATTTGCGGGTCGATTCGACACCTCATGCGCTGAGCAGTTCCTGCTTCAATGCCGATATCGCCGGGCTTTCGACTGCCTCGAAATCAAAGTTTCACGATCCGCCCGGGATTCATGATGTTTTGCGGGTCCAGCGCGCCCTTGATGGCGCGCATCATCGACAGCGCCACCGGCGACTTGTAATGTGGCAGCTTGTCGGTCTTGAGGCTACCCACGCCGTGCTCGGCGGAAATTGAGCCCTCAAACCGCACCACCGAGTCATACACCAGCGTGTTGACCTCGTCTTCACGGTCGCGCAGGAAGGCTTTGGCGTCGCCGTCCTCGGGCGCCTGCACGTTGTAGTGCAGGTTGCCGTCGCCCAGATGGCCGAAGTTGACCAGCCGCACGCCGTCGATGCGCTGGCGCAGCAAGGCGTCGGTCGCCGCGACGAACTCGGGAATGCGCGAAACGGCAATCGAGATGTCGTGCTTGATGTTCAGGCCTTCCTCGGCCTGCGCCAGCGGAATGCTTTCGCGGATGTGCCACAGGCCCTTGGCCTGCGACAGGTTCTCGGCGACCACGGCGTCCACCACGCAGCCTTGGTCAAAGGCGGTTTCCAGCAGGCCCTCGAAGCGTTCGCGTGCATGCGCTTCGGATTCGCTGTCGGAGTTCTCCAGCAGCACAAAATAAGGAGCCCCCACGCTCCCCACTTCGTGTGGTTCGCTGCCCCCCGGGGGGGCCGCTGCGCCTGCAGTCCGGCAAAGCCGGTCCTGCGGCCCCTGCTGGGGCAGGCGGGAATCTACTGCCGCTGCGTGCGGTTCGCTGCTGGCCGGCGCGTCAAGGAAGGGCACGCGCAGCTGGGGGAAATGCTTGTCCACCAGGCTCAGGGCAAACTGGCCCATCACCTCGAAGCCGGTCAGCCCCGCGCCCAGGTGCTGGTGCGCCAGGCCGAGCAGCGTCACGGCCGCTTCCATCGACGGCACGGCGGCCCACGCGGTCAGCCGGGCAGCTGGCTGCGGGTAGAGCTTGAGCGTGGCGGCGGTGATGATGCCCAGCGTGCCTTCGCTGCCGACGAACAGGTCGCGCAGGTCGTAGCCGGTGTTGTCCTTGCGCAGGCCCGACAGGCCGTGCCAGATCTCGCCCTGCGCATTGACCACTTCGAGCCCCAGGCAGAGGTCGCGCGCATTGCCGTAGCGCAGCACCTGCGTGCCGCCCGCATTGCTGGCCAGGTTGCCGCCGATGGTGCAGCTGCCTTCGGCGGCCAGGCTCAGTGGAAACAGGAAGCCGGCTTTTTCTGCGCTTTGCTGCAGGTTTTGCAGGATGCAGCCGGCCTCGACGGTAACGGTCAGGTTGGCCGCGTCGAGGGCGCGCACCGCATTCATGCGCTGCAGGCTCAGCACCACCTGCGTGCCCGATTCGTCAGGCACCGAGCCGACCGCCAGGCCGGTGTTGCCACCCTGCGGCACCAGGCTGACGCCGGCGGCAAGGCAGGCCTTGACGACGGCCGCCACCTCATCCACGCTGGCCGGGCGCACCACGGCCAGCGCCTTGCCCTGCGCGCGCTTGCGCCAGTCCTGGGTGTAGGCGCTCAGGTCGCCGTCGCAGAGCACGTGCGGCGCCCCGGTGATCTGGCGAAGGGTGTCGAGAAAATCGGTTGGAGTTGTCATGGTGCGGTGTCGCCGGCAACGGCGGCGGAGGGCAGGTTTTTGAAGCGCACGCGCACATGCTGCGCGCAGGCAATGAACAGCAGCAGGCACAGCAGCACCTCGACCATGGCCAGGTAGTTGCCCGGCGCGCGGTCGCTCCAGGCGCGAACCACGCCCTCGGTGAAGTACAGCCAGACCATCAGGCTGACCCAGCGGTAGGTGTACATGCGGTTCTTCCAGATGCCGGCCAGCGGGATGACCAGCGGCAGCACTTTGAGCGCCAGCAGCGAGCCGCCGGGGCGTATCGGCGCGAGCCACATTTCCCAGGCCAGGCCGAGCACGATCAGTCCGGCCAGGCTGCCCAGGGCCAGCAGGCGTGTCATTTCAATTTGGTTTGCTTTGTTCATTTGGGTCTTTGAGGGCAGTGGCATGATACCGGGGATGAAATTTCCGCCCTCGCTTGAGGCCTTGCTCGTCGATCTGTCGCATTTTCCGTGGCGTGACACCGCCATCACCCTGCACAAGCGCTTCCGTGAAGACCGCATGGGGCTGACCGCCAGCAGCCTGACCTTCACCACGTCGATTGCGCTGGTGCCTTTTTTCACCGTGGCGCTGGCTATCTTCACCGCCTTCCCGATGTTTTCCACGCTGCAGGCGGCGCTGCAAGCCTGGCTGGTTCGCAGCCTGATTCCCGACAACATCTCGCGCCAGGTGCTGGGCTACCTGACGCAGTTCAGCGGCGAGGCCAGCAAGCTCGGCGGCGCCGGCCTGGCGGTGCTGCTGGTCACGGCGATTGCGCTGATCCTGACCATCGACCGCACGCTGAACAGCATCTGGCGCGTTCGCAAGCCAAGGCCGCTGGCGCAGCGCGTGCTGATCTACTGGGCGGCCGTCACGCTCGGGCCGCTGGTGCTGGGGGCCAGCCTGGCGGTGACGTCGTATGTGGTGTCGGCCTCCAGCGGGCTGGTCGGCGCCCTGCCGGTCAGCGTGCGCTTCGTGCTCGACGTGGCGCAGTTTTTCCTGGTGGCCGGCGCCATGGCGGCGCTCTACCGTTATGTGCCCAACACCTATGTCAAATGGGGTCACGCCTTTGTCGGCGGCCTGTTCGTGGCAGCGGGGCTGGAGATTGGCAAGAAAGTCCTGGGCGCCTACCTGACCGCCGTGCCGACCTATTCGATGGTGTATGGCGCCTTTGCTGCGTTGCCAATTTTGCTGGTGTGGATTTATGTGTCCTGGGTGATCGTGCTGATGGGCGCGGTCATCACCGCCTACCTGCCGAGCCTGATGGCCGGTGTCTCGCGGCGCGGCAGTGCGCATGGCTGGCAGTTCCAGCTGGCCATCGAAGTGCTGCAGCATCTGCAGCAGGCGCGCGGCACGGCGCGAATGGGCCTGAACATCGCCGAACTCGGCGAATCGCTCGAAGTCGATGGACTCCAGCTGGAGCCGGTGCTGGAAACGCTGCTTGAACTCGACTGGATCGGCCAGCTCAACGATGCCGAGGGAAACGCCGCGTCGCGCTACCTGCTGCTAGTCGATCCGGACCGCACGCCGCTGGCGCCGCTGATGCAGCAATTGCTGCTCGACCGCGCGCCTTCGGTCCATAATTTATGGGAAAAAGCCGGCTGGCGCACGCTGCGCCTGCGCGATGCGCTATGAAAACATGAGCAACCCGATGCAATGCATGAACGACCCCTCCGCCGCCCCGCCGTTGCCAGCAACCGACGTGACCTGGGTCGTCTGCCTGTGCGCCGACTGGTGCGGCCTGTGCCGCGACTATGCAGCGGTTTTTGCGCAGATGGCGGCGCGCTATCCGGCCTTCCGTTTTGCCTGGCTGGACATTGAAGACCAGTCCGACCTGGTGGGCGACATCGACGTGGAAACCTTCCCGACGGTGCTGATGGCCGATGCGCAGGGCACGCGGTTTTTCGGTCCCCTGACGCCGCAGGCCAACACCCTGGCGCGGCTGCTCGATTCACTGCAAAGCGCCAGCCTGCAAGCAGCGCCGCTGGCGCCGGCGACGCGGCAATTGCTCGCCGCCCTGCAAACTGCGCCCGAACACTGGGTCAAGGCTGCAGACGTGTAAACCAAGGTAAGGCTGTTCTCCGATTGGCAGCAGGCCTTGCACCGGGCCGGGGGCAGTGCTAAACCTCGATATGGCGAATCTGCTCACGCAACTGATCCGGGGCACCGGTCGGTTTTGTCCCTTGTTGTTGTGTGTTGAGCGCATTGCGCCAGAGCACAAGGAAGGAGACAGCCATGAAAAACCTGCAACCCCCGCAAATCGATGCGCTGAAAAAAGGCGTTCAGGGAACCGTCATTCCCGCTGGCGATGCGGCCTATGACGGCGCCCGCCAGGTCTGGAACGCGATGATCGACCGGCACCCTGCCGCCATCGTCCGCTGCGCCGGCACGGCCGACGTGGTCCATGCGGTGAATTTCGCCAGGGACCAGGGCTTGCCGCTGGCGGTTCGCGGCGGCGCACACAACATTGCCGGCAGCGCGGTGTGCGACGACGGCATCGTCATCGACCTGTCGCAGATGAAGGCCGTGCAGGTCGATGCCCCGGCGCGGCGCGCCCGCGTCGAAGGCGGCGCCACGCTGGCCGATTTCGACGCCGCCGCCCAGGCGCATGGCCTGGCGACGCCGCTCGGCATCAATTCGACCACCGGCGTGGCCGGCCTGACGCTGGGCGGCGGCTTCGGCTGGCTCAGCCGGAAGTACGGCATGACGGTTGACAACCTGGAGTCCGCCGAAGTGGTGACGGCCGCTGGCGAGGTGGTGCATGCCAGCGCCACCGGGCAGCCCGATCTGTTCTGGGCGCTGCGCGGCGGCAGCGGCAATTTTGGCGTGGTGACACAGTTTGACTTTCACCTGCATCCGGTCGGCCCCCAGGTGCTGGCCGGCCTGATCGTCTATCCGTTCGCCGAGGCCAAGGCGGTGCTGCGGCAGTACCGCGACTTTGCCGCGCAGGCGCCCGACGACTTGTCGGTGTGGACGGTGATGCGCAAGGCGCCGCCGCTGCCGTTCCTGCCGCAAAAGGTCCATGGGCAGGAGGTGGTCGTGCTGGCGCTGCTGTACGCCGGCGACCCGGCGCAGGGTGAAATGCTGGTCAAGCCGCTGCACGCCTTCGGCACGCTGCTGGGTGCGCATGTCGGCGCCATGCCCTATGTGGACTGGCAAAAAGCTTTCGACCCGCTGCTCACGCCCGGCGCGCGCAACTACTGGAAGTCGCACAATTTCTCGGAACTGCAGGACGGGCTGTTCGATGCCGTCATCGCCGCCATCGGGACGCTGCCGTCGCCGCAGTGCGAGATATTTTTCGGCGCCATTGGCGGGGCGACCACGCGGCCCGCGCCCGGCGCCACCGCCTATGCCCACCGGGACGCGCGCTTCGTCATGAACGTTCACGGCCGCTGGGACGACGCTGCCGATGACGCGCGCTGCATCGCCTGGGCGCGCGACTTCTTCAAGGCCTCGGCGCCTTTTGCCAGCGGCGGCGTGTACGTCAATTTCCTGACCGACGACGAGGGCGACCGGGTGAAGGCCGCCTATGGCCAGAACTACGAGCGGCTGGCGCAGGTCAAGCGCCGCTACGACCCGGCCAACCTGTTCAGCACCAACCAGAACATCCGGCCTGCCTGAACGCAACCCCGGCGCTTGCAGGCGCCGGGCGCGTCCTGAAGATTCTTGCGGGTTTGTAACCCGGGCCGGCGTTTCGGGACCGCCACCGGCCTGCGGATGCCGGAGGTCTCGCTGACAGGAAGAAAAACCATGAAAACCTATATTGCCCTTTGCCATTTCACCGACCAGGGAATCCGCAGCGTGAAGGACACCACGAAGCGCGCCGATGCCGTCAGGGAACTGGCCAAGAAATTCGGCGCCAGCCTGAGCCAGCTCTACTGGACATCGGGTCAATATGACCTGGTGGCGGTCATCGAAGCTGACGACGAGGAGTCCGCCAACGCCTTCGGCCTGAGCATAGGCGTCGCCGGCAATATCCGGACCGAGATGCTGCGGGCGTTTTCCAAGGACGAAATGAACGCCATTCTGGGCAAGATGGTTTGAGGTGCGCGGGCGGGCCGTCAACGACCTGTTTTATGCATAAAAAATGCCTTTTCCGCTTGCCGTATAAGCGTTTTATGCTATTTAATTAATAGCAAAAATGCAGGTTGGCTCGTCAGCCGGCTCCGGCGGTCACGCCTGGCGGGTATGTTGAGCCCGGTGCCGCGTCACGTCCGGGCTGCGCAGGGCCGCGTGCTTGGTCGCCCGGCCGGTCACCCGTTCGCGCCACATCTTGAACGACGAGCGCTTGAGCTGGCGCCGCATCAGGGCAATGACCGCCGGCTCTCTCAAGCCGAACTGCACGGCGATGGATTCGAAGGGCGTGCGGTCTTCCCACGCCATTTCAATGACGCGGGAAATATCGGCTGCATCGAGCGGTGTTTCTTGCGGCAGGGACATGCTCATGCCTTCAGAAAGTCGCGAATGGCGAACAGTGTCGCATCGGGCGCTTCGGTCATCTGGTGGTGGCCGACCGTCAAACTGGCGATCTGAACAACCTTGCCTGCATTGCGCGCCGCAGCGATCAGCCCTCGCGCCGCCTTGGGCTGCGTCATCTGGTCCTGCGCGCCGAGCACGAACAGCACCGGGCAGGCGATGGCCGCCATCGCCGCCTCGCCGTTAGCATAGCGGTCGCAGGCCTGGAAGCCCCGGTGAAACACGTTGACCGTGGCGTTGCTCGCCAGCACGCGCCGGCCCAGCGCCATGCTGGCGCCATACACCCAGGTGCCGGGGCCGAGTGCGGACGGCGGCGGCGCCAGCGTGCTGCGCGAGAACACGTTGACCAGCTTGAGCGCTTTCATCGGCTCGTTCAGTGACGCGTCCAGCAGCGCGGGCGAGACCTTCATCGGAAAAGCGGTGCCGACCAGCACCAGGTGGCTGATGCGCGCTTTCAGCCTTGACGCGGCCTCCAGCGCAATCAGCGAGCCCCAGCTGTGGCCGACCAGCGCGGCGCGCTGCACGCCGGCCGCATCGAGCAGCGCGGCGATGAAACCGGCGGCTTCCTCGACGGAGGAGGGCGCCTCGCCGCTGCTGCGGCAATGGCCCGGCAGGTCCACCGCCAGCACGTTCCAGCCATGGTTCGCCAGGTAGCGGCTTTGCAGGCTCCAGACGCTGTGGTCGTTCAGCACGCCGTGGATGAAGACCACGGTCGGCTGGGCGGCATCGAAGGGCTTGCCGCCGGTGTAGCAATAAGTCTTGTGGCCGTTGACGCTGAGTTCCATCACGCACCTGCTTTCTCAGCGGCCTTCAGGGCACGCTTGAGGTCGTCGATCAGGTCGTCCGGGTCTTCCAGGCCGATCGACAGGCGGATCGTTCCCTGGGTGATGCCGGCGCCCGCCAGCGCGTCGTCGCTCATGCGGAAATGCGTGGTGCTGGCAGGGTGGATCACCAGGCTGCGGCAGTCGCCGACATTGGCCAGGTGGCTGAAGACCTTGAGCGCCTCGACAAATGCCTTGCCCTGTTGCCGGCTGCCTTTCAGGTCAAAGCTGAACACCGAGCCCGCGCCGCGCGGCAGCAGCTTGTTTGCCAGCGCATGGCTGGCATGCGATTCGAGCATCGGATGGCCGACACGCGCCACCAGCGGATGGCTGGCCAGGAAGCCGACCACCTTTTCCGTGTTGCCCATGTGCCGCGCCATGCGCAGGCCCAGCGTTTCAATCCCTTGAAGGATCAGCCAGGCGGTGTGCGGGCTCATGCAGGCGCCAAAGTCGCGCAGGCCTTCGCGCCGGGCGCGCAGCAAAAACGCGCCGACGGTGCTTTCCTCGCTGAACACCATGTTGTGAAAGCCGTCATAGGCCTGCGTCAGCTCGGCAAACTTGCCCGACCGGTCCCAGTCGAAGCTGCCGCCATCGACGACCAGCCCGCCAATCACCGTGCCGTGGCCGCTCAAAAATTTGGTCGCCGAGTGATAGATCAGGTCGGCGCCGTGCTCGAAGGGTTTGATCAGCCAGGGCGAGGTCAGCGTCGAATCGACCAGCAGCGGCACCTGCGATTCATGGGCAATGGCTGCCACCGTTGCGATGTCGAGCACTTCCAGGCCCGGATTGCCGACGGTTTCGCCGAAAAACAATTTGGTGTTGGGCCGCACCGCCGCGCGCCAGCCGTCGATGTCGCCCGGCTTCACGAACGTCGTGTCGATGCCGAAGCGGCGCAGCGTGTAGTGCAGCAGGTTTTGGCTGCCGCCGTAGAGCGCGGTGCTGGCGACGATGTGCGAGCCGGCGCCCATCAAGGTCGCAATGCTCAGGTGCAGCGCCGCCTGGCCGCTGGCCGTGGCGATGGCGCCGATGCCGCCTTCGAGCGCCGCGATGCGCTCCTCCAGCACCGCGTTGGTCGGGTTGCTGATGCGCGAATAGACATGGCCGGCGCGCTCCAGGTTGAAGAGGCTGGCCGCGTGGTCGCTCGATTCAAAGACGAAGGACGTGGTCAGGTGTATCGGCACGGCGCGCGCGCCGGTGGCCGGGTCGGGGCTGGCGCCTGCGTGCAGCGCCAGGGTGTCGAAACCGGGGTCTGAATAACCGGGCATGAATGAAGTCTCCAGTTCAAAAAAGCTGATTTGTCTAGCGCCTGCGGCTGCGTTCGGGCCACGGGGAAATGCGCCGGTTCAAGGACCGGTAAAGTCAAGATGATCGTTACCCGTGGCGAAGGCATTGTGGGCTATATTCAAAGCCGATTTACACCCTGAATACCCGTACCGCGTCACGGCGGAGACCTGAAACACACACTGGCAGACGCTGCTGCCAGACCACCTAGGAAAAACCATGAAGGTAGCAGACATCCTGCGCGTCAAAGGCAACACGCTCTACACCGTCCAGCCTGACGAGCCGCTGGCCAAGGCCGCCGAGATCATGGCCGAGAAAGACATTGGCTCGCTGGTCGTCATGGAGCATGGCGACCTGGTCGGCATGCTTACCTTTCGCGAGGTGATTGTCTGCATCGTGAACAATGGCGGCGAAATCGGCCGCACGCTGGTGCGCAAGGCAATGGACGACCATCCGATGACCTGCACGCCCGACACCGAGATCGACGAGGTTCGCCGCATGATGCTGGAGCGCCACGCGCGCTACATGCCGGTGATGAGCCAGCGCATGCTGATGGGCGTGATCAGCTTCTACGACGTGGCCAAGGCCGTGGTGGACAGCCAGAATTTTGAAAACAAGATGCTCAAGGCCTACATCCGCGACTGGCCTGCCGAAGAGGGCGCCGACCGCGATTGATGTCCGGGCGGGCCGCAGCCGCCCGTCGTGGTGCTTTCGGATTTCCTGTCAGATTGCGCTGGCGTGGATCATCTCCCTAACGCGCGGATAGATCTGCTGGTTCCACCTGCGGCCGCTGAACACGCCGTAATGCCCGACGCCGATCTGCACATGGTGGACGCGCCGGTGCAGCGGAATGTTCGGGCAAAGGTCCTGCGCTGCCACCGTCTGGCCGACGGCGCAGATGTCGTCGCGCTCGCCCTCGACCGTCATCAGCGCCGTATGGCGAATGGCGCCCGGATTGACCAGCCGCCCCCGGTAGCCGAGCTTGCCCAGCGGCAGGTCGTAGGTCTGGAATACCTTTTCGACGGTTTCCAGGTAGAACTCGGCCGGCAGGTCGTTCACGGCCAGGTATTCGTCATAAAACAGCCGGATCACGTCGGCCTTTTCCACATCGCCCTCGACCAGGTGCCGGTACAGGTCCTTGAAGGACTTCTTGTGGCGCTCCAGGTTCATGCCCAAAAATGCGCTGAGCTGCACAAAACCCGGGTACACGCGGCGCCCGTGGCCGGCATGCGGCAACGGCACACGGCTGATCAGGTTTTTCTCGAACCATTCGATGGGCTTGCTGGTGGCCAGCACATTCACGCCCGTCGGGTTCACCCGGCAATCGACCGGGCCGGCCATTAGCGTCAGGCTGCGCGGCTGGGCCGCATCATCGTCCTCGGCCATCAGGGCCGTGGCCGCCAGCGCCGCCACGCACGGCTGGCACACGGCGATCACGTGCGTCCCCGGACCGATGGTCTGGATGAAGCGGATCATGTGGTCAATGTAGTCATCCAGCGCAAAGGCGCCTTCGCCCAACGGCACATCGCGCGCGTTGTGCCAGTCGGTGATGTACACGTCATGGTCCTGCAGCAGGGTGCGGGCGGTTTCGCGCAGCAGCGTGGCAAAGTGGCCTGACAGCGGCGCCACCAGCAGCACCGGCGGCTGGAAGGGCAGGTCGATGGACGCATCCTTCCTGAAGCGCAGCAGCGTGCCGAAGGGCATGGTCATGACCGCTTCCTCGGTGACCGGCACATCCTGGCCGTCCACGTTCACCGAATCCAGGTTGTAGGCCGGCCGCGAATGCGTCAGCCGCATGCGCGAGAACACCTCCATCGATGCCGACCACTTGCGCAAAAAACTGCCTTCGGTCTTGTTCAGCCACATCGCGGCGCTGGTGCTTTGGGCCAGCAGGCGAAATGGTGACATCAGATCGGACTGGAGCTGGTAGGCCTGGTAAAGCATGTGGATGTCCTGGTTTTGTCTGAGAGATGTTTGATTTGCAGGCAATTTGCGCGCCAGAGCGGTTTGGGCCTGGGCCGGCCGAGCAAGGCAACTGGCACAACCTTTGCAAAGAAATCCGCACCACCCTTTGTTTAAGGAGCGTTTCATGGCCCAAGCCGTCCTCACGATCAGCAGTAAAAACTATGGTTCCTGGTCCTTGCGCGGCTGGCTGATGGCCCGGCTGGCGGGGCTGGAGTTCACGGAAAAGGTGATCCCGCTCGACGATCCGGCCATGCGCGCCGAGATGCTGCTGCTGTCGTCGAGCATGCTCGTGCCTTCGCTGGAGCACCGCGGCCTGAAGGTCTGGGACACCCTGGCCATCGGCGAATACCTGCACGAAATCAGGCCCGAAGCGCAGCTTTTACCGCCCGACATCAAGGCGCGTTCGCATTGCCGCGCCATCTGCGGCGAAATGCACTCCGGCTTTGCCTCGCTGAGGTCATCGTTGCCGATGAACCTCAAGGCGCACTTCCCGGGTTTCAAGGTCTGGTCGCGCGCGCAGGGCGACATCGACCGGGTGCTGGAAATCTGGAAGGACTGCCTGGTCACCTACGGCGGCCCCTACCTGTTCGGCAAGAAACCGTGCCTGGCCGACGCCATGTACGCGCCGGTCGTCACGCGCTTTTTGACCTACGACGTGGCCCTCGACAAGGTCTGCGCCGCCTACTGCAAGCGCATCATGGAATTGCCGGCCATGAAGGAGTGGGTGGCCGAGGCCAAGGAAGAGCCCGAGGACATCGACGAGCTGGACGCGGAGTTCTAGCGTGCATTCGTTTTTGCCAACAGACAATTTTTAGCATCAAATAGGCCGTTTTCGCATGCTGTTCAAGCGCGAGTAGCTATGAATTAAGTAGCAAAAATCGGTCCGGCGCCTTGTGCGCCGCAATGGACGGTGCTGGTGATTTCGTGCGGGCGGCAGGGCAGGCCGCCGTTTTACTTCAGTTTGTCCACGGCGTGGGCGCTGGAATGGCGCATACCGGCGCTACGTCAATCGATTTGAAGTCCGCTGGCGAAACGATTTCAAGGTATTCCATGTCGGGCGAATAGTCGAACAGGTAGTGGCTGATGCCGGGCCGCTGATGCACCACATCACCCGCTTCGACCAGCGTTTCCTGGTCGCCGTACATGAAGCGCGCCCAGTCTTTCATCATGATCACAATCTGGAAATCCGCCTCATGGCGGTGCCAGCCCGTGCCGCTTTCTGGTGCCATGTTCGCCTTGACAAGGTGCGCAATCACTTTTCCGTTCGTCGCTGCGGCAATGCCCAAGTCGCGGTAAAGAAAGAAATCACGCAGGCCGCCCGGCAAAAAAGACGTGTCACCGGGTTTGACATGCGAAAACGTGGTGGCGGTGCGGTCCAGCATGGGGAAACTCCTATTCAGTCGAGTTGCGGCAAGGAATGCTGCGCTGCACGAAGCAGGAAATGTTCCAGTTGGTTTTTTGCGATGCGAGGCAGGCTGTTGCTGGAGCAGCGCTGTTTTTTTTGGGAATTCGGTTGGCGGGCTGCTTCAGACTGACAGCGGTCATTAAAATTTCAAACGCGAAAGTCAGCTTCGTTCCCAAAGCAGACGCATGAAATTTCAGTTCGATTGGCTCAGTTGCGAGCGTTAGCCGAGATTTAGGCGCGTGGTCACTGCGCTATAGTCTGGCGAATGATGCGCTGGGGCAGCGAACTCGGCGCTGACTGAATTTCGCCAAGGTAGGCAACAAGAGTTAAAGGGTTGGAAATGACTTCAACTTTTTTGGAATTGGCTACGAACCTGCCTCCGCTCTCGACTAAGCATCAACGTTAGAGCCCACAAAACACAACCTGCCGCTGCACGAAATGTCTCTGAAATCTCTCGTGCTCCATCGGTCAGTCGCCTTGTGTTGTACCCTAGCGCTCGCCGGCTGCGCTGTGCCAAGCCTTGCGTGGAAATACACAAGCTGGACCGGGCCTCTTGCCATGGGCAACGACCTCGCTCGGATAATTGAGAAATGCGACCTGGGTCCGGGCTTCATGTCGGACGTAACCCGTTGCAAGCTCGCATTCGTAGATTTTCGCGGGAGCAAGATTGACGTTAATGACGACGTTCAGAAGTTACTAGACGACTTCATGCCGCAGGTCGCCAAACTTAAGCCTTGGGTAAAAGTTGAGCGGCTGAATCGCTCGCCGGAAGCGTCACTGGGAACCCGGCTGCCCTACCGGTTGCACATTCTGACAGTCTCACCCGTAGTTCTCCTTGTTGTTCCACGCGAACCCAATGACACCGAATACTGCGCGGGCCGTGGGCTGGAAGAAGGCTGCATTCGCTCGCGAGTATTTGACCTTGAGCCCTATTGGTACAAGCGTCAGCCAAGGGTGGCTGAAGGCTCATTTTGGGTCGCACCAGCACTCGGCGTTACATTCAAGCAAATCGATACTTCGGCAGGCCATGCTTTCATTGACCTAAAAGATTCGCGCCTTCGGCTGGCTTCACGAGGAGGCGCTTGGTGTATTACTCGTGAAGCCGCAGCCCATTAGCCACAGCGTTGGCCCAACCCTTCGTTCGAGCGGATTCGCCCCGGCAGGCCGCTTCAGGCACTCTCACCCAATGAATCTCGTCGAGGCTATCCAATGGCCTGGGTAGTGTCGCGCGTGGCACCGAGACCACCAGGCTCGATTTTGCGTGAGGCGGTACATATTCTCCAGCTTGGGGCTGGTTTCCTGCCAGGTCAGGGCTCTAACGCTGTATGTCCGCTCCTGGTCGAAACCTGACTAACAGCTAAATTGGGTGATCGGCAGCAATCGCTGCAATGCAGCCAGTCGGCCACGCCGGCGCATCCCTATGGCAGGAGCCGGCTGCCGACTTTCCGCCGCTCATGCTGAAACCACCCAAACCCATCAAGGATAATCCCCGCCATGAGCGGCAATACCTTTGGAAATCTCTTCGCAGTCACCAACTTCGGTGAATCCCACGGCCCGGCCATTGGCTGCGTGATCGACGGCTGTCCGCCGGGCATGCTGCTCAGCGAAGCCGACATCCAGGGCGACCTCGACCGGCGCCGCCCCGGCACCTCCAAATTCGTCACGCAGCGCAACGAACCCGATGCGGTCGAAATTTTGTCCGGCGTGTACCAGGGCAAGACCACCGGCACGCCGATCTGCCTGTTGATCAAGAACACCGACCAGCGCAGCAAGGACTACGGCAACATCCTCGATACCTTCCGTCCCGGCCATGCCGACTACACCTACCTGCACAAGTACGGGCTGCGTGACCCGCGTGGCGGCGGCCGTTCGTCGGCCCGGCTGACGGCGCCCATGGTGGCGGCCGGCGCGGTGGCCAAGAAATGGCTGCTTGAACAATACGGCACGACGTTTCGCGGCTGCATGGCGCAGATCGGCGAGGCGGTGATTCCGTTCGAGTCGTGGGAGCATGTAGCCCACAACCCGTTTTTTGCCCCCGTGGCCGACGTGTCCCACCTTGAAAACTACATGGACGCGCTGCGCAAGGCCGGCGATTCCTGCGGCGCGCGCATCCGCGTGGTGGCATCCAACGTGCCGGTCGGCCTGGGCGAGCCGCTGTTCGACAAGCTGGACGCCGACATCGCCTTTGCCATGATGGGCATCAATGCGGTGAAGGGCGTGGAAATCGGCGCCGGCTTTGCCAGCGTGACCCAGCGCGGCACCACCCACGGCGATTCGCTGTCGCCCGAAGGCTTTATGTCGAACAACGCCGGTGGCGTGCTCGGCGGCATCAGCACCGGGCAGGACCTGGAAGTGTCGATTGCCATCAAGCCGACCAGTTCCATCATCACGCCGCGCCAGTCGATTGACATCCACGGCCAGCCGGCCGAGGTGGTGACCAAGGGCCGGCACGACCCCTGCGTCGGCATTCGCGCCACGCCGATTGCCGAGGCCATGCTGGCGCTGGTCGTCATGGAGCATGCCTTGCGCCGGCGCGCGCAGTGCGGCGATGTGAAGGTCGGCACGCCAGACATCATGCGTCACCAAGGCTGAGCGATAAAGCTTGGCGCTCCCGCCCACGCTGGCGGTTCTGGGGCCGAAGCGGGGAATTTGCCTACAGCACGGAAAAAATCAGCGCCGTAGATTGAGCCTTTTGATCATTCAGGAGGCATTCATGGCAAACACCCCATCGCGCTCACTGCCGGACGACGGCGCCCAGGCCGTCGTTGACAAGCAGCGCAGCATCCAGCAACAGCAGGACGGCAAGGACGCCGCGAAATCCGGAAAAGGCGGCGGCGCACAAAGCAATAAGCCACCTGTCCAGGCCGGCCTGACCCATCAGCCCGAGCCGCCGCTCCCCGCGCAGCATCTCGAAAAACCGGGGCTTGAAGCCGACATGCAGTTGCAGCCCCGGTTCATGGCCGAAGGCTACAAGGGCAGCGGCAAGCTCGAAGGGCTGACCGCGCTGGTGACCGGCGGCGACTCGGGCATTGGCCGGGCGGTGGCGGTGCTGTTTGCCCGGGAAGGCGCCGACGTGGCGATTTTTTACCTGAACGAACATGCCGATGCCGAGGAAACCAAACGCTGCATCGAGGCCGAGGGCCGGCGCTGCCTGCTGATGGCCGGCGATGTGAAGGACGCGGCCTTCTGCCGCAAGGTGGTCGAAAAAACCGTCAGCGAATTCGGCAAGCTCGACATCCTGGTCAACAACGCCGCCTTCCAGGCGCATGCCGATTCGCTGGAAGACATCACCGAAGAGCGTTTCGACGAAACCCTGCGTTCCAACATCTACGGCTATTTCCACATGGCCAAGGCCGCGCTGCCGCACCTTCAACGCGGGTCGTGCATCATCAACACCGGCTCGGTCACGGGGCTGGAGGGCAGCGCACAGCTGCTCGATTATTCGGCGACCAAAGGCGCGATCCATGCCTTCACCAAGTCGCTGGCCAGCAACCTGCTCGACAAGGGGATTCGCGTCAACGCGGTGGCGCCCGGACCGGTCTGGACGCCGCTGAACCCGGCCGACAAGGACGCCGGGTCGATCCAGAAGTTTGGCGCGGCCACCGACATGAAGCGCCCGGCGCAGCCCGAGGAACTGTCGCCCGCCTATGTGTTCCTGGCCTCGCCGGTGTGCTCCAGCTACATCACCGGCATCGTGCTGCCGGTGACCGGCAGCGTGGGCGCTTGAGCGCTGAAAACCATGAATTAGTGATGAAATAGGCCGTTTGCGCACTACTGGAAAGCGTAAGCAGCTATTAAATAAGTAGCGACATGGCCTGCCATTCAGACCGACTGGCGTGTAGGGGTGTCGATCCGCTGACCGCGCAACTCGGTCATTTTTGCGATCTGATCGTCGGTCAGGCTGCGCCGATAATCACCGTGGCCGACGCCCTGCAACGCCTGCGCACCGTCCAGGCCGTGCGGCGCTCGATAGCCAGCGGCCAGACCGTCGCCGTGCAGGAGTTGACGTAACCACCGGAAGAAAACCTGCATGCCCGTGATTCACAAGTTTCTGATTGATGAGCGCGAAGTCGAGCTCAGCGCCATCCGGGCGCAGGGCGCGGGCGGGCAGAACGTCAATAAGGTGTCCAGCGCCGTGCATTTGCGCTATGACATCAAGGCCTCGTCGCTGCCCGACGAGATCAAGGAACGCCTGCTGTGCCTGAGCGACAGCCGAATCACCCAGGAAGGCGTGCTGGTGCTCAAGGCGCAGCAGCACCGCACCCAGGAGATGAACCGCGCCGATGCGCTGGCGCGCCTGCAGCAGGTCATCGACGGCGTGTCCAACCCGCCCAAGGCCCGGCGCGCCACCAAACCCACCTATGGTTCGCGTCAGCGCCGGCTCGAAGGCAAGAGCCAGCGCTCTGCCACCAAGGAACTGCGCGGCAAGGTGAACAAGGAATAGGCGAATAAAGATTTCAGAGCTATTTATTTGATAGCTGTAGGCGCCCGTCCTATATGCGGTAGAGGCATATTTGATCAAATAAAGTGGCTATGTCACTGTTAAATGTGGAAATTTTCCCAAGGCCATCGCCAAGACAGCTTGCCCAGAGTCGCCATGGTGGCTGTCCAGGGCGCGAAACCAGCCCAGGTAGTTGTCCAGATAGCCCGTGGCAACGCCGTGAAAGCGGTGCAGCCACTGTTTGAGACGGCCGTGATAGGCGTTGACATTCTGGACATGGATGGCGCCGTTGACGCGCACGCCTGCGTTCAGATTGACCGCCTCGTGCGCCAGGTGCGCGTCGTGCGCAAAGCCGCAGTAGGTCCGGTTGCCATCGCTCACCAGCAGCGCATCCTTGGCCAGCACGGGCTGCAGTGCGCCGGCCAGTGCGGCTTTTGTCATCTGCCCGCGTCCCATCACCCAGTCCAGCGTCTGTCCGGCACGGTCCCGAGCCACCAAAACGCAGACCAGTTCACCGGACAGGCCCGCTTTTCTCGCCTTGCTGCCGCGACGGCGAGGCGGGCGGTCCAGCTTGCGACAGCCCTTGCGCGACTCCAGGATATAGGTCTCGTCGGCCTCGGTAATACCTTGCAGCGTTGTCGCGCGGTCTGCCTTGAGGCCGCTGAGAAAGCGATGGCGCCAGCGCAGCGCCGTGTTTCGGTGAACCTGCAGGGCAGTAGCGGCCCGGCGAAGGGTGAGGGAGGCGGCCAGGGCTTGACTAAAACCGAACCACTTGCCCTTCTTGCGCAGCCGCGCCAGCGCGGTGCCCGTCAGGGCATTGAACGTGCGGTGGCATGTCCGGCAGCGGTAGCGCTGCAACCCACTGACGTGGCCATGCCGGTAAAGCTCGCTGCCTTGGCAGTGTGGGCAGCAGCGCGGCTCAGTCGCGCTGGACGACTCAATGACGGCCAGCCCTTTTTGCTGCTCATCGAGTTCATCCAGACGCTTTTTGAGCAGTTCACGCTGGCGCAGCGTGAGCCGGGGCACCTGTTGGTTCATCAACGCATTGAAAGTCTCGGCGTTCATGGCTAACCTCCTTCACGGTTCGCTATGAACTCTACGCCTCTGGAAAAAAAATTCCACATCTAACAGTGACAGAGCCAATAAAGTTGACTCCGTTCGTCCGGCCTCTGCCTGCGTGATGTCTGCGGCCGCATCTACCTGCCGCGCGATAAGCCGGACCCGATGGCGTTGGCGCCGCTGGTCGTCGCAGACTTGGGCGTCATGGACCGCGCCTGTTTCCAGGCCGGGCGCGACTGCTTCCCTTGCGCTTCTGATAGCCTCTGCAGCCTGGCCGCACGGACTGGACTGTGCGGTGTCCCAATGAAAGCAGCGCATGGAATTGAATCTGCAAGTCGTCACCACGCCCCTGCGCCCTGCCGCTACGGTGGTCCTGCTGCGCGATGCGGCTGCGGGCCTGGAGGTGTTTTTGATGAAACGCCACACCTTGTCCGACGTGCTGGGCGGTGCCTATGTGTTTCCGGGCGGCAAGGTTGACGCGGTGGATGCCGAACTGGACATGGCGGCGCATCTGGACCAGCCTTTGCCGGTGCTGCATGCCGGCCTGAACGAGGCCGACATCAGCGAACGCACGGCGGGCGGGCTGTACGTGGCGGCCTTGCGGGAAGCCTTTGAAGAGTCGGGCGTGCTGTTTGCGCAGGGCTTGGGCGCGCAGGACATTGACACGGCGCGGGTGGCCGCGCTGCTGCGCGAAGGCCATGGTTTCAACGCGGTGCTGGCCCGGATGTCGCTGCGCCTGCAGACCCGCAGCCTGGTGCCCTGGTCGCGCTGGATCACGCCGACAGCGCCCTCGGTCATGAGCAAGCGCTTCGACACCCGTTTTTTCGTGTCGGCCGTTCCAGCCGGGCAGGTGGCGGTTCACGATAACCATGAAACCACCGACAGCATCTGGCTCAGCCCGCGCACGGCACTGCAACAGTACTGGGACGGCCAGATCGCGCTGGCACCGCCGCAGATCATGAGCCTGGCGCACCTGTCGCACCATGCCAGCGTCCAGAGCGTGCTGACGCAGGCGCGCGGCCGCCTGCCGCCGCTTATCCAGCCCGAGCCGTTTGATCTGGAAGGGGGCCGGGTGATTTGCTATCCGGGTGATGCGCGCCACCCGGTCCGCGAGCTGGCCATGCCTGGCCCGACGCGGCTGTATTACCGCAACAAGCGTTTTGAGCCCGGCGACGGCTTTGACAGCCTGTTCGATTGAGGCGGCAACGTTTTGGCGCAAAGGTATAAACCAGGGATGACGCCTGAATCGCCTGTTGAATTACCCCTTGAGGCGCAAGCCCTCCTGGCAACCGCAACCCGCACGCAAACCCCTTGTGGCACGGGCACCATGGTCTGGCATCTGTGGGGCAAGGACACGCGCCATCCGGCTATGCCACCGCTGGTGTTGCTGCATGGCGGAAGCGGCAGCTGGATGCACTGGCTGCGCAATATCACTGCGCTCGTCGATGCCGGACGCTGGCTGCTGGTGCCTGATCTGCCCGGTTTTGGCGATTCCGCCGCGCCCTTGCATGGCACGGATGCCGACGCGCTTCCCGAACCGGTGGAACAAGGGCTGAAGTGCCTGTTGGGCGATGAGGCTTGCGATCTGGTCGGCTTTTCTTTTGGCGGCATGGTGGCCGGATTCATCGCCGAGAAGTTTGCGGCACGGGTGGCGCGGCTGGTTCTGGTGGGCGCGCCGGGCCTGGGCATCGCGCCGGACAGGGCGATTCGCCTGAATGCCTGGCGGCATTTGAAAGAGCCAGCGCAGCGCGACGAGGTGCATCACCGCAATCTCGCTGCGCTGATGCTGCTGCATCCGCAATCCATCACCGAAACGGCCTTGCGCCTGCATGTGGCCAACGTGCTGCGCGACCGCATGAAGGGCCGCAGCCTGTCACGCACCGATGCGCTGGCCCGGTCACTGGCGCAAGTGCAATGCCCGGTGCATGCCATTTATGGCGCTGAAGATGCGCTGTACAGGGGAAAGATGGAGGCGCTGGAGCCGGTGCTGCGGCTGGCGCCCGGTTTCAGGGCGCTGACGCTGGTTGAAGGGGCCGGGCACTGGGTCCAGTTCGAGCGGGCCGAAGCTTTTGACCAGGCGCTGCAGCCCGCGCTCGACGCCGCTTTGTAAGCGGCGAACGCTGTCCGGGAAAAGGATTACTTCTCGATGGCCAGCAGCTCGACTTCAAACGTCAGCGTGGCGTTCGGCGGCACCGCGTTGCCCGCGCCGCGATCACCATAGGCGGTGGCGGGCGGGCAGGTCAGTGTCGCCTTGCCGCCGACCTTGATCTTTTGCATGCCTTCGGTCCAGCACGGCACCACGCGGTTCAGCGGGAACGAGGCGGGCGTGCCGCGCTTGATCGAGCTGTCGAATTCCTTGCCGTCGGCCAGCGTGCCGCGGTAGTGAACCTTCACCGTGTCCGACGCCTTGGGCTGTGCGCCCGTGCCATCGACCGTGTGGACAATCTTCACGCCCGAGGGCAGGGTTTCGGGCGGCGCCACGGCGAAGGCGCTGGAAGCGAAAGCGGCGAGGGCGAGCAGGAAGAGCGTTGATTTCATGGGAGTTTTCTGTGAAGGGTGGATGGAGTGAGGTGGGATTGCCGTTGCGGCCACCGCTGGCCCTCACCCCGGCCCTCTCCCGGAAGGAGAGGGAGGCATGCGGGTTCAGGCGTAGTCGGCCACCGGAATGCAACTGCACGACAAATTGCGGTCGCCATAGACATTGTCCACCCGGCCGACCGGCGGCCAGTATTTCACCGCCTTCAGGCTGGCCAGCGGGAAGGCGCCGGTTTCGCGGGAATACGGCCGGTCCCAGTCGGCGCCCAGCAGGCTGGCGGCGGTGTGCGGCGCATGCTTGAGCGGGTTGTTGTCCTGCGGCCAGTGGCCGTTCTCGACCTGGAGAATCTCTTCGCGAATCGCGATCATGGCGTTGATGAAGCGGTCCAGTTCGGCCAGGGTTTCGCTTTCGGTGGGTTCGACCATCAGCGTGCCGGGCACCGGAAAGCTCAGCGTGGGGGCATGAAAGCCGTAGTCCATCAAGCGCTTGGCGACGTCTTCGGCGGTCACGCCGCTGGTATCTTTCAGCGGGCGCAGGTCCAGGATGCATTCGTGCGCGACATGGCCGTTTTCGCTGGCGTACAGCGTCGGGTAATGGTCTTTCAGGCGCGCGCTGATGTAGTTGGCGCTCAGGATCGCCACTTCGGTCGCCTGCTTCAAACCCTCCGGGCCCATCATGCGGCAGTACATCCAGCTGATCGGCAGCACGGCCGCATTGCCCAGCGGTGCGGCCGAAATCGCGCCGACGCCGTTGACATGAATACCCGCCGTGGCATGGCCGGGCAGGTAAGGCACCAGGTCGGCCACGACGCACACCGGACCGACGCCGGGTCCGCCGCCGCCGTGCGGAATACAGAAGGTCTTGTGCAGGTTCAGGTGGCTCACGTCGCCGCCGAACTCGCCCGGCGCGGCGGTGCCGACCAGCGCGTTCATGTTGGCGCCGTCCACATAGACGCGGCCGCCGTGCGAATGCACCAGCTGGCACAGTTCCTTGACCTGGACTTCAAACACGCCGTGGGTGCTGGGGTAGGTGATCATCACGCAGGCCAATTTTTCGCTGTGCTTTTCGCACTTGGCCTTCAGGTCGGCCATGTCCACGTTGCCCTGTGCATCGCAGGCGGTCACGACCACCGTCATGCCGGCCATCTGGGCGCTGGCCGGATTGGTGCCGTGCGCCGACGACGGAATCAGGCAGATGTTGCGGTGGCCCTGGCCATTGGCTTCAAGGTAGGCCTTGATGACCAGCAGCCCGGCGTATTCGCCCTGCGAGCCGGCATTGGGCTGCAGGCTGATGCCGGCATAACCCGTGGCCTGGCAGAGCCAGTCGCGCAATTGCTGGTCGAGTTCGGCATAGCCCTGCAACTGGTCGGGCGGCGCAAATGGGTGGATGTTGGCGAATTCGGGCCAGGTGATGGGAATCATCTCGCTGGTCGCGTTGAGCTTCATGGTGCAGCTGCCCAGCGGAATCATGCTGCGGTCCAGCGCCAGGTCCTTGTCGCTCAACTTGCGGATGTAGCGCAGCATGCTGGTTTCGCTGTGGTGGGTGTTGAACACCGGATGCGTCAGGAAGTCGCTGCTGCGGCGCAGCTCGGCCGGGATCAGGGTTTCGATGCCCTGCTCGAAGCGGCTCACCACCGGTACGGTCTTGCCGGGCTTGGCAAAGAACGACCAGAGCAGTTCGATGTCGCTGCGGCTGGTGGTCTCGTCGAGCGACACGCCAAGATGATTTTTCAAGCGAAAACGCAGGTTTGCGCACGACTGGCGGGCGCGTTCAGCTATTGAATTGGTAGCGTCGCCGGTTTTGACCGTGACCGAATCAAACGCGCCCTGGTTGGTGATGTCGTAGCCCATTTCGCGCAGGCCACGGACAAAAATCGCGGTGTAGGTGGCCACGCGCTCGGCAATCCGCCGCAAGCCCTGCGGGCCGTGGTACACCGCGTACATGCTGGCCATCACCGCCGGCAGCACCTGCGCGGTGCAGATGTTGGACGTGGCCTTTTCGCGGCGGATGTGCTGCTCGCGCGTTTGCAGCGCCAGGCGGTAGGTCGGGTGGCCGTGGCTGTCCACGCTGACGCCGACCAGCCGGCCCGGCAGCGAGCGCTTGAATTCGTCGCGGCAGGCGAGGTAGGCCGCATGCGGGCCGCCATTGCCCATCGGCATGCCGAAACGCTGGGTGCTGCCCAGCACGATGTCGGCATCCCATTCGCCCGGGGGCGCCAGCAGCGTCAGCGCCAGCAGGTCGGCGGCCACGCACAGGGCAGCACCGTTGGCATGCGCGACTCCCGCCAGCGGCCGCAGGTCGTGGATGGTGCCGCTGGTGGCAGGGTACTGGGCCAGCACGCCGAAGTAGTCGCCCTGCGACATGAGCTGCGGCACAGTACACGACAGGCTGCTGACCTTGACCTCGATGCCCAGCGGCCTGGCGCGCGTCTGGATGACCTCGATGGTTTGCGGATGGCAGTCGCCGGCGACGATGAAGACGTTGCTTTTGCTTTTCACGCTGCGCTTGGCCAGCGTCATGGCTTCGGCGGCGGCGGTGGCTTCGTCGAGCATCGACGCATTGGCCATCGGCATGCCGGTCAGGTCGCAGACCATGGTCTGGAAATTGATCAGCGCCTCCATGCGGCCCTGCGAAATCTCGGCCTGGTAAGGCGTGTAGGCGGTGTACCAGGCGGGGTTTTCCAGCACGTTGCGCAGGATCACGCCGGGCGTGTAGGTGCCGTAATAGCCCTGGCCGATGAAGCTCTTGAACACCTGGTTCTTGGCCGCCATGGCCTTGAGCTGCTTGAGCGCGGCCGCTTCGGTGACCGGCGGCGGAATCGCCATCGCGCTGCGGCGCGCAATCGAAGGCGGCACGATGCCGTCGATCAACGAGCGCAGCGAGGCCGAGCCGACCACGCCGAGCATGTGGACTTCATCGTCATCGTCAATGCCGATATGGCGGGCAATGAATTCGGAAGGATTTTCAAGCGCGCCCAGCGGCGTGGCGGATGGCATCAGCATGGCAAGATCCCGGGTCAGGCTTTTTCGGAGAAGGCGGTATAGCTGGTTTCGTCCATCAGGGCATCGAGCTGCGACGCGTCTGAAAGCTTGACCTTGAAGAACCAGCCGGCGCCCAGCGGGTCGGAATTGGCCAGTGACGGGTCGCCCCGCAGGGCTTCATTGACTTCGATGACTTCGCCGCTGACCGGCATGTACACATCGGCGGCGGCCTTGACCGACTCGACCACGCCGGCGGTGTCTTTCTGGGCAAAGGTCGCGCCGACTTCGGGCAGTTCGACAAACACCACATCGCCCAGCGCATCCTGCGCGTGAACGGTGATGCCGACGGTGGCGGTGTCGCCCTCAAGCTTGAGCCATTCGTGGTCTTCGGTGTACTTGACGGTCATGCGGGTTCTCCAGGAGGTGGTATGAAAAAAGGAAGGGAAAGGATAAATCAGCCGCGGTGGTAGCGGGTGGGCACGAAGGGCATCGCCGTGACTTCCATCGGCACCGGCTTGCCGCGCACCATGGCATTCACGCGCGTTCCGATGGCCGCCAGATCGGGCGGCAGGTAGCCCATGGCGACAGGCTGGTTGATCGTGGGGCCCAGCAGGCCGCTGGTGACTTCGCCGACAGGCGCGCCTTCCAGGCTGTGCAGTGCCGTGTGGTCACGCACCGGAATGCGTTCCAGCGCTGTCAAGCCGACGCGTTTTCGCGTCAATGTGGCCGGGTTGTCCAATTGGGCCAGTATTTTGTCGGCACCGGGGAATCCGCCAGCGCGCGCGCCGCCGGTGCGCCGGACTTTTTGAATCGCCCAGTTCAGGCTGGCCTCGACCGGCGTGGTCGTGGTGTCGATGTCGTTGCCGTACAGGCACAGGCCGGCTTCGAGCCGCAGCGAGTTGCGCGCCCCCAGGCCGACCGGCTTGACTTCAGGCTGGGCCAGCAGGGCGCGCGCCAGCGTATCAGCCTCGGAGGCGTGAACGGAAATCTCGAAGCCGTCCTCGCCGGTATAGCCGCTGCGGGTCAAAAAGCAGTCGCAGCCCGCGACGTTGAAGCGGCCGCCGGTCATGAACACCAACTGCTCAACACCGGGCGCCAGGCGCTGCAGGGCGGTGACCGCCTGCGGCCCCTGCAGCGCCAGCAGCGCCATCTCGGGCATGGGAATTACATCGCAGCGCTGGCCGATGTTGGCCTGGATATGGGCGATGTCGCCCGCCTTGCAGGCGCCGTTGACGATGACGAAGATGTCGCCGCCGTTGGCGTAATCGCGGTTGAAGAACATCAGGTCGTCGATGATGCCGCCGTCGTCGTTCAGCAGCAGGCCGTAGCGCTGCTTGCCCGGCGCCAGCCCGATCACGTCCACCGGCGTCAAGCTTTCAAAGGCGGCGGCTGCGTCCGGGCCGACCAGGCGCAACTGGCCCATGTGCGACACGTCGAACAGGCCGGCGGCGTTGCGGGTGTGCAGGTGCTCGGCCATCAGGCCGGCCGGGTATTGCACCGGCATGGAATAACCTGCAAACGGCACCATGCGCGCGCCAAGTTCCACATGCAAATCATTCAGCGGCGTGTTGAGCAAGGGGGCTGACGGGGTAAGGGACATGGCATTCTCCAGGGGCAAACATGAATCCATGGCCAAAAACCATGGGCTGCCCCTGCTGTCCTCTTTACCTGAGAGATTCGCCTGGCGATGCAGGTTTGCTCCTTCGGTGGACCACCTTGACAGCGGCCTCTCTCCAGTAGGGAACGCCCTGCAATGTCAAACACTGCGGGGCGGTTGCCAGTCCTTTTGCCTGAGCGTTCAGTCCACCATTGAGGGTGGCGCATGCGCCTTCGGCGGTTTTCTCGGGGGAAAACTCTCTCCTGACGCTGGCAAGTGTAGCCGAGCGAAGCCTTGCTTTTCAGTGCTTCTATTTCGCGCACAGCAGGTCGCGCAAGGCCAGCGACAACTCGCTCGACAGCACCGACCTGCGCAGCATCACAGCCAAACTGGCCAGGCTGATTTCGCGGTAAATCACCATGCCGACCACCCGCGCATAGAAGAACCGCGACGGCTACGGCCTGCGTTGGCGTGAAAATGCCGCCGTAAATACCGCCCAGAATGATGGTCGGCATCAGTAGCGCCCAGCCGGTCTGCCAGGCTGCTGCCTCGGGATGGGTTATTGGCGAGGGCGGTGAAAATTTTTGGATGGCGGTAATGCGCTGTAAGCACTTTCATTATTGCTGCAGGTCTTGTCCGGACGTGCGCGGGTTCTTGTTTGAAAATCCGGTAATTTCATGGTCACGCAAGCAGTTTATGCTGTCTACATGGAGTCTCTCCAGACCGCTTTCATGCATCTGCAGATTTTTTGGATGACAAGCCACGGGAACAATTCGGGATGGGTTTACCGACTTTCCACGTCATCCTTGATGACTTGTAAATTGTTGTATGTCCTACGCATACGATTGATATAAAGTCGCTTTAAGGCTTCACATTTGATCGATGCTATCGGTACCGCATACGACAAAAACATATTCAGGGGGAAGAAAAAAATGCAGAGTCACACGATTCCTGTATCTGGCGATTCCGGGCACTATCTCAAGTTGATCGAAGACGCCACGGCCATCCGACGGCATATCGACCTGCTCCAATGGCTCCAGGGCGACGTGCAGCAGTGCATGCCGCACGAGATTTTGCTTGCAGGATGGGGGAATTTTCAGGAGGGTTCCATCCGGCATGACATCGTGTCCAGGCTGCCGGGCGTGCGGTCTTACGCCGTTGGTACCGATGGATTGCCGTTCTTGCTGGGAAAATTTCACGAAAGCTGGGTTTTCGGAGGCAGGCAGCCAAGCAGCCTGGACTTTCGTAACTTCGAATACCTTCTGGGCAACGCCAGCTTGCCTGGCTCGTTCAGCAGCGCATTGCGCAACATGCGTTCGGGGTTGATTCACGGCATGCGCGACGAGCGCGGCCAATGCGAGTGCCTCTACGTCCTGCTCAGCAGCCAGAAAATTCCGCCGGAGCCCGCCAGCACCGCTATCAAGGTACTGATGCCGGTGATCGACAGCGCATTGCGTCAGGTGACCCAGCTGCCACAGCAGCAAAAACCATTTCCAAAATCCCTTCGTGTCGGCCAGGACGAAGCCTTTGGCCTTAGCGATCGTGAAATTCAGATCATGGACTGGGTCGCCATGGGGAAAACCAACTCCGAAATCGGAAGCATTTTGAATATCAGCGGGTTTACGGTAAAAAATCACATGCAGCGGATTTTTCAGAAACTTAATGTATTCAACCGTGCCCAGGCCGTTTCAAAAATCAACGGAGTGACATTTAATGGCTGAAATGCATGGGATAAAGTCGGCTGCTGTCTGGAAAAATAACCGGGAGCCACGCTCGGGTCTGGGCAGAAGCTATCTTTTCAGAATGATCGAAAGCGCTCTTGACCCGGTCATTTTTATTTTATCGCTCTGGAGTCTAGCATTTTATTTTGAGGGATCGATCAAGCCGCCTTATCTGATTCTTTCGGTGGTTGTTTTTTCCCTGACATTTCCTGGCGCCTCGCGGTTGCGATTGTCCGTGGAACGCATGATATTCAATATCTTGTTCCACTGGTTCTGGATTGCCGGACTCCTGATTTTGGTTGGCTTTGCAACCGATTATCTTTTTAAGTTTCCGGTAATCGTCACTATTAACTGGTTATGGATTGCCCCACTTACCCAGATCGCCGGAAACCTGACACTTCGTGCAACTACCACCAAACTGTTGAAAATGCAGGGCCCCGCCCAGCGGGTCGTTATTGTCGGCATGAACACACAGGGCGTTTCGCTGGCCGAAAATATCGGCGACTCGGCTTATTCGGGCATGGAAATGCGGGGCTTTTTTGACGATCGTAGCGAAGTGAGACGGCATGAACAAAGAAAATACAAGCTCCTGGGAAAAATAGATGAGCTTGCCGCTTATGTCAAAAAATACCGGATTCAGTATATCTACCTGTCCTTGCCAATGATTGCGCGTCCCCGGGTCCTGCAGATTCTTGATGACCTCAAGGACACCACTGCCTCGATCTATTTTGTTCCGGACATGTTCATCACGGACCTGATTCAAGGGCGAAGCGATTCGGTATGCGGCGTCAATGTGATCTCTGTCTGCGATACCCCGTTCAGGGGTCTCAACGGAATTTTGAAGCGGGCGAGCGACATTGTCCTGTCCTTGCTCATTCTCTTGCTTGTTTCTCCAGTCATGATTCTTATTGCCATCATGGTCAAGCTGGGTTCGCCAGGACCCGCTATCTTCAAGCAACGCAGGTATGGCCTCGATGGCGAGCAGATCCTCGTCTACAAGTTTCGGTCAATGGCCGTGGTGGAGGATGGCGGCATCATCCAGCAGGCAAAAAAAAATGACCAACGCATCACCAGGCTTGGTGCATTCCTGAGAAGGACTTCGCTGGACGAGTTACCCCAGTTTTTCAACGTGCTGCAAGGACGAATGAGCATCGTGGGTCCACGACCCCATGCAGTTGCCCACAACGAAATGTACAGAACACTGATCAAGGGCTACATGGTCCGGCACAAGGTCAGGCCGGGAATCACCGGTTGGGCTCAGGTAAACGGCTATCGCGGAGAAACCGAGACGCTGGACAAGATGCAAGCGCGAATTGATTATGATCTGGACTATTTGAGAAACTGGTCACTGCAACTGGATCTTTTCATTGTCCTGAAGACCATCCGCCTAGTGTTCAAAGATAGCGCAGCGTATTGAAGAAACTTTATCAATGGTTCAAAAGAACTATTGCTAAGTTCATCAATTTAAGATTAAAATTGTTAGTATTGTAATCATGCGTGGATCGTGGTGAGATTAAAATCTCCTCATGCTTTTTTTAAATCGTTCCTGAAACAGGATTCTAATAATGTTGCTTCGTAAATTGCTGGTACTGAATCTGGCTCTGGCAGGCGTGATGACCTTGGACGTTCAGGCTGATGAGTTGGATACATTCCAGTTCAGGGCCGGCCAGACCTGGCAGTACGACAGCAATGTGTTTCGCTTGTCGGACGCCGTAATCGCTCCCCCTTCCGATCACTTCGGCGTCACCACAATAGGCGCGAAGATAGACAAGAGCTACGGCCTCCAGCGTTTTGAGTTCGACATCAATGCCAATCGGTATAACTACAAAAATTTTTCAGCACTCGACTTTACTGCCGTGAATTATGCCGCCGCCTGGCGCTGGAGCTTTACGCCCGCGCTGTACGGAAATTTGACAACCGATCGTCAGGAATATACTGACAACACTGCGAATTTTCAAAATCCAGGACAACTCAACCGTCGAACTGATCGTCTGACACTGCTGGATGCTGAATATGCAATCGACGGTCCATGGCGTGTTCTGGGGGGTGTCTTCGAGCGCAGCAGTTCAAACAGCCAGGCGCTTACATTTGAAGGCGACTCAAAGGTCCGCGGCATAGAAGCTGGCGTCAAATACGTGTTTGCGTCAGACAGCTCATTTGCCTATCGCCTGAAACAAGGGCGAGGTGAATACCCGAACCGGGTTCTATCTTCTACATTTGCCAGCGACTTCAAGGACCGCGAACATGAGTTCAAGCTTGTCTGGCCAATCACCGGAAAAACGACCATTCAATCCCGACTTTCTTATTTCGACCGGGCGCATGACGGACTTGCCGCCAGAGACTTCTCCGGATTCGTTGGCCAGCTTGAAGCCACCTGGCTGGCAACCGGAAAAACCACTGTCAATGGGGGCGTGGTGCGGGAGTTGGGCGATTATCAAACAAACAATATAAGCTACTATCAGGGTAACCGTTTTTTTATCGCTCCCACCTGGAAACCTACAGAAAAAACAGCGCTTAAATTTCGTTACGATCATGGCGTACGAAACTATAAAGGTCCTTTGACTGGCTTTGTTGCGACGAATCGTCGCGACACCACCGACTTGGCCGTACTGGGTTTTGAGTGGGAAGTGATTCGCGCAGTCAAGGTGACGACCTCCGTATTCACGGACCGGCGTAAATCCAATGAGTTTGCTGCTGATTACAAGAGTCACGGTGCAAATATTTCAGTCCTCGCAAGCTTTTAATTTTCTGTTTGGCTCGCAATTATTCAGCTGAACATTACTGATCCATATCTTCTAATTGCCTGAAACCATACAGTCTTTACCAAAGACTGTATGGTTTCAGGCAATATTTATTTTTATTTCGGAAATTTTGGTTTATTGGAAAATCAATATTTTCTTTTGTTGCCTGGTGTTGCATTTTTTTTAGTTGAATTTCTGATTTGACGTGCAACATACACGCAATGAAAGCTTATATAACCTTGTTGAGCACCATGAGCTATTTGCCTGGTGTGATTGTGCTGCACGATTCAGTGAAGCGCACCAATACCCCTTATCCTTTTTGGGTTGCGATTTCATCCAGTATTCCTCCAGATGTCGATGTTGAATTGAGAAACAGAGGCATGTATGTTGTAAGGCTTCCCTTGCCTGTAAAAATACCTCTGACTTTCAGGGAGAACTCCGGGCATTGGGGAAATACGTTTGACAAGATTCATCTTTTCGGATTGACAAGCTTTGCCAAACTCGTCTATCTCGATAGTGACATGATCGTTCTGAAAAATATCGATGAGCTGTTTGAAAAACCTCATCTGTCGGCTGTGGCCGCTGGTCAGCTTGAGCATCCAGACTGGACACGGCTTAATTCGGGTCTGATGGTAATAGAGCCTGAGGATCAGCTTCCTGAAAAAATGGTCGGAGTGGTAGATCGTGCTATAGAGGAGGTGAGTGCACTTGGCAGTAATAAAATAGGCGATCAGGATATTGTCAACGCTTACTATCCCGACTGGCCTGACCGGAAGGATATTCATCTTGATGATGGCTACAATATTTTTTTCTCTGATCTCGATGCTTATATCGATCGACACGGGTACCAGATGCCCGTCGGAGCTGCTAATAAATTAAAAAATGTGCATGTTGTTCATTTTGTCGGACCCCAAAAGCCATGGATGAAGTGGGCGAATGCAAAGCATCTTCTCAAATCCATTAAAAGCAAAGGTTCCTGCAAAAGAGAGCGTGAAGTTTTTTTAATGTATCTTGCCCATTTAAAAAGACTGAACCTGTCCTGAGAATTTATTGAGTAGTTAATTGTTTAAAGACGAGCCTATTTTTTTTGGCTTTGACTCAGTAATTAAAGTCAGTGGCAGTTCTGTTTGTATTACGAGAAAATATTTTGAATTTTATCGATTTCATCATATAAATTATCTGGGATGGAGACTCGTGTAATTCGAGGAATTACTTAAAAGGGTTTATGTTTTTTTTCTGTAAAGAGCTGAAGCATTAGGAAGAAAGGGCTATTGCAGATGTTTCACCTGCCAGCCTAAGATGTAACCTTATTTTTATAGTTCATCCAAAGGCGCAACGATGAATATCTTCATTCGCTCTCTTGCTTCGGTTTTTTTCTTCCTTTTTGCCTTGACTGCATTCTCGCAGCCCAGCCAGCCTTCTCCAGCGGGGGGGGCGGGAGCGCAAACCCAGCAAGATTACCGTCTGGGGGCGGGCGATTCAATTGGTGTTCAGGTTTACCAGAGTCCTGATCTTTCCGTGGATGCCCGTGTGTCAGAAACCGGCGTCATCAGTTATCCGTTGGTAGGTACCCTTCAGCTTGGTGGGCTAACCATTTCCGAAGCAGAGAAAAAGATCGCCGATGCGTTGCGGACTGGTGGTTTTGTCAAGGTTCCTCAGGTGAACATCGTACTTCGCCAGGTCCGGGGCAGTCAGGTAGCGGTTCTCGGACAAGTCAGCAAGCCAGGCCGTTTTCCTTTGGAGACACTTAATACGCGTGTAAGCGACATGCTCGCGGCTGCCGGTGGCACGACTGCCCTGGGCGATGATGTGCTCATCGTTACGGGCCAGCGCAATAACAAGCCGTTTCGCAAGGTTATTGATATTCCAGCGCTTTTTTTGAATGACAAATCAGACAACGATATTGTGTTGTCAGGCGGTGACACTTTGTACGTCAACAAGGCGCCAGTTTTTTATATCTATGGCGAGGCACAGCGTCCTGGTCCTTACCGTATCGAGCGAGGCATGACGATGATGCAAGCCTTGGCTTCGGGTGGCGGGCCCACCGTGCGTGGAAGTCAAAATCGCTTGCGTCTGCACCGGCGTGATCTCAATGGCAATGTCGTGGAAACCACTCCAAAGCTAAACGATGCAGTTCAGGCCGAGGATGTCATTTATGTTCGCGAAAGCCTCTTTTAAGTTGTTATGACCCTACACCAGTTTCTTCTCATTCTTCGAGCCCGTAACCGGGTGATCCTCCTGGTATTGGCTCTTGCCTTGACTGCCGCATTGGCAGCGAGCCTGTTGATGCCTCGTAAATACACTGCCCAGACCTCCTTGCTGGTTGATGTCAGAACGCCTGATCCAGTGGCTGGCGCCGGAATGTCCGGTGTGATCGCCCCCAGCTACATGGCTACCCAGGTAGACATCATTGGAGGCGATCTGGTTGCCCGGCGGGTGGTAAAGATGCTCAAGCTTGACGAAGATGAGGAAACAAAGGCAGCCTGGAAAAAGGACACCGAGGGCAGGGGTTCGCTGGAATCATGGATTGCCAAGGATTTGCAAAGTGGCCTTTTGGTTCAGCCTGCACGTGAGAGCAATGTCATCAACATCACCTATAAAGGCGGCAATGCAGAGAATGTTGCTCAAGTCGTCAATGCTTTTGCGCAAGCTTACCTGGATACCAATTTGTCCTTGAAAACCGAGCCTGCGCGTCTATATGCCACATGGTTTGACGAGCAGACCAAGGTTTCACGTGCAAAACTGGAAGATGCCCAAGCCCGTTTATCAGATTACCAGCAAAAGGCTGGCATCGTTTCATCGGATGAGCGCGTTGACTATGAAACGGCCAAATTGGCTCAAATTTCGACACAACTGACGGCTGTGCAGGGTGAAACCACTGACAGTCAAAGCAAGCGCAATTCGCGCGGTGACACGGTTGCTGAAGTGATGCAAAGCACATTGATCAACGGCCTTAAAGCTGACATTGCCCGGCTCGAAGCCAAAGTCAGCGAGAACAATGTCAATTTGGGCGTGAATCATCCCTTGCGTCAGCGTTCCGAAGCTGAGCTGGCATCCCTCAGAAGCCGGCTTGCCAGCGAGTCAAACCGTATTTCGGCTTCCATCGAAACGGCCTACCGGGTTGGCAAGGACCGTGAACGCGAGCTGCAAGCCTCTGTCAACGCGCAAAAGACAAGAGTTCTTGCGCTGAACAAACAGCGTGATGAACTTAACGTTTACCGACGTGATGTGGAAGCTGCACAACGTGCCTATGAAACGGTCAGCCAGAGTGCGTCGCAAACACGTTTGCAAAGCCTGACCAATCAGACGAATGTGGTTCGATTGAATACCGCATTGGCTCCGATTAATCCTTCCAGTCCCAAACTGTCGCTGAATCTGCTGATTGCCGCATTTGTAGGAACCCTGCTTGGCGTGGGTTATGCCATGGTGCTCGAACTCATGAACCGTCGTGTCCGATCCAGCGAGGATCTCATGCAGATGCTGGACCTTCCGGTGCTGGCAAGCATTTCTTCTAACGGCGGAAAACGCCGCATGATGGGTGGCCCAGGCCATCTGGCATTGCCTAATGGAAGCCCCGCATGACAACACAAAATTCGCAGATCGTCCGATCAATTCCTTTGGCGAAGGCCAGTAGCCATTCCCTGGCTGAAACAGGTCATGCGACACCCATGGGGTCGATATTGATTGATTCGGGCCGGCTTTCCATTGGAAATGCCGAAAAAATATTGACATATCAGCGAGAAAACGGCGTGCGTTTTGGTGAAGCGGGCAGGGCTTTAGGCTTGCTGACCGAAGACGATGTGCGGTTTGCCTTGTCAGTCCAGTTTCACTACTCCTATATTCCTTCGGGAAGCAGCCTGAGCCAGGAACTCATCGCGGCGTACCAGCCTGACAGTCCCCAGGTCGAGGAGTTGCGCATGCTTCGAAGCCAGTTGATGCTGCGCTGGTTTAACAACGGTGCAGATCACAAAGGTCTGGCCGTCGCCAGTGCAGGCCCTGGTGATGGCCGCAGCTATATTGCCGCGAATCTGGCTATTGTCTTCTCGCAACTCGGCGAGAGAACCTTGCTTATCGATGCCGATATGCGGGTTCCCCGTCAGCACAAGCTTTTCAGTCTTGGAAAACGGGCTGGTCTGTCGGACATTCTTGTCGGGCGGGCTGGATCAGACGCTATTGTGAGTATTGATGCATTGCCGAACTTGTCGGTTTTGACGGCAGGTGCAATTCCTCCCAATCCCCAAGAACTGCTTGGCCGGCAGAGTTTTTCAAAATTGCTGATTTCCTTAGGCGAACACTTCGATGTGATGATTATTGACACGCCGCCAGCGAGCGCCTGTGCCGATGCACATACGGTCGCGGTACGTACAGGTGCTGCGCTGATCGTGGCGCGGCAGGACAAGAGTTCCATGGTGCAACTTGGGCAGTTCACCCATAGTCTGCGTGAATTTGGTGTCACTTTGGTGGGTTCGGTACTTAACGACACTTGAGTCAAGTTTGCGGGGGTGCCATGCAAGCGCGGAATCACCCGATCTTTCATCACGGTACTCGGGGGGCGTGACTATTTTTGCTACTAAATTTATAGCTGCTTGCGCATGCAGGCCGTGCGTAAGAAGCCTATTTTATGTAAAAAATGTTCGCTCGTTAAAATGAATAGGCTTTAGTTTTCTAGCGATGCGTATTTACATGCCCTTTCCCGATTTTTTGCGCATCAATGATTCCTAGCCTGGCTTGTCGTGATCAAGTTATAAAACGGTTTCATTGCGACGCGCATTTTTAATACTATGTCTGGTTAGGGATTTTCATGGAGCGTGGCAAAGGTTGGAAATTGCGTTGGTCGAAACTGGTTCGAAAAATCGAAAGAATACACACGCTTGGCGACAGGCAAGGATTGCTTGAAAGACTATGCCACCCGGACAAGCCTGTGATTCTGGCGTTTGCCAATGCGCATGCAATGAATTTGCTCGCCAAATCCGAATATTTTTTTGAGTCGCTTTGTGCTACCGACATCGTACTTCGTGATGGTTCAGGTATGGAAACCCTTTTTAACCAGCTGAACATTCCGCCAGGTCTTAATCTCAACGGTACCGACTTGATTCCAGATGCGGTTAGTCAATTTAATGGCCACTGTATTGCCTTTTTGGGTACCCAAGAGCCTTATCTGGAATCCGGCGTTGAGTTTGTTCAAAAGAACCTTGCACCTCAAAGCAGTTGTGTACGCGCAGACGGCTTTCTTGATGACAATGCCTACATCTCGCTAGCTGCTGAATGCCGCCCGGCATTGATTGTCTTGGGCATGGGCATGCCCCGGCAGGAAGAGGTCGCCATCGCATTACGATCAAGGCTTACTTTCCCATGCCTGATCATTTGTGGCGGTGCGATCATTGATTTTTGGGGTGGCAAAACATCAAGAGCGCCTTTGTGGATGCGTCAAAGTGGCATGGAATGGCTGTTCCGTTTGCAAATGGAGCCACGAAGGCTCTTTCAGCGCTACGTGATTGGCAATCTGGTTTTTCTGGCACGTGCAATGGTCTTCCCTGCCTTCGACCGGCGTTTGGGACGGCCGGTTATTAAAAGGCAAGTGAAAAATTCCACCTCTGCTTTCAAATGATGGTTTTTGAGCGGTTAAAAAATTGCAATAGTCTTCTGTTTACTGCCAGAAGTCCGGATTGATTTGGAAAATCCATCAGGCTTCCCAGCGATTGGCAACATCTGGAGTGCAATCGGTTTTGACAATCTTTCCGGGGTTGCCAACCACCACACAATGGGGTGGTACATCTTCAAAAACATAGGCGCCACCTGCGATCCGGCTGCCCTTGCCGATTCTCACGCCTACGACGATGGCATGTGGCCCGATCCACACGTCGTCTTCGATGACTGGATAGATGGTTTTTCTGGTTCCATCTTTGGCGATAGAGTCGCGCTGGCCTAATGTGACACCGTGAAAAAGCGTCACATTACTTCCTATGGACGCATTCACATTGACCACGATGCCTCGTCCATGGGTCAGGGCCAGTCCTGGCCTTATCACTGTCCTCCAAGGGAGTTCAATGCCTGAAATGACACCTGCCAGCAGGTGCAGGAGTCTTGCCGGGAGCAGAAAAAGTTTGCGCCAAACAAACGACTGGCACTGGGCCCACTGGCAAAAACGTACCGTGGCCAAGACAAAAAATGCCTGATTCGACACCATGGCCCTGGCTATCAACAACCAGTTAAAGCGTCCAAATAAACGATGGGTATCTGCTTTCAACGCATGCATGCCGCACGCTCTTTCAGGTGTAGACAAGCATCATGCTCACCGACCCATGCAGCCGAACTTTGCAAGCCTGCAGCATACGTGGTCCAGACTAGCCCAAGCCGATGGCTTGCCTGAGTCGCATCAAGGTGGATATGCTGTGCCCAGAGGTCCATCAATCCGGGTGGCATGTAATCAGGCAATGCTGATGCAGGCCATTGAAAGCGCTTTGACAGCATTTGTGCAAGCTTGAGTGGCGGGCTGGCCAGCCAGCGATCTAACTGGAGTTGACGCCGCCTGATCCGCCTGACGGGGGTGAGCTGCAGCGCTAATGCCAAATCTACAAAATAAGTATTCCAGCGTGGACTGTCAGGGGCCGCCAGATTGAAGACCGGTAATTCCCTTGGCTTGACCGGCAACCGAAGAGCCGCCACTGCAGCCTGACAGACATCGTCCACATGAACCAGATTGGACCAGCCATCGCCACCCACGCCCAGATCGCCTATCCGCCCGGCCTGCAACCAGCGGGCTATTCGCCCTACCCAAAGTTCACTGCCCGGTCCAAATACGCATCCTGGCCGCAGCACCACGGCTTCGCCCCCCTGGCGCACATAGTCGCCAATGTGGTGTTCGGCCTCACACTTGGCACGCCCATACCAGCCCAGTTCAGTGTTGAGCGGCGCGTCTTCCCGGACATTGCCTTCCACCGGACCGTACACCGACATGGTGCTGAGGTGGATGATGCGCGGATTTCCTGCCTGCCGTGCAGCTTCTGTCAGCGCCTGGGTTCCTTGTGAAATAGATCGGGCGTCGCCTGCGACGCAGTTCACGATGGCGTCAAAGCCTCGCAGGGCAGTCGTCAACTTGGAGACGTTGCAGGTGTCGAGCTTTATCCAGTCCACCCCTTGTGCAGGGGATACTGCAAACCCTCGTGACGCTCCGGTTGGCCTGTCACCCGAAGCGCCCGCCAGTGTTTCGAGCAGCCGCTTGCCAATGTGGCCAGAGCCTCCCAATACAAGTACATTCATGCGAATTCCTCCACGATGGCCGTTGCCGGGTGAGGCGTGCCGAGTCTTTGCGCCAGAGTGTGACCAAGCCGGAGTGACAGGGCGATGAGTGTGAGTGTCGGGTTGGCCTGACTTGAAGTGGGGAAAACGGCGCTACCAGCGACGAAGAGGTTATTGACTGAATGGACCTGGCATTGGGCATTGACGACGCTGGTACGCTCGTCAGTGCCCATTCGTGTGGTGCCTATATGGTGGCCGCCGTAAGCGCCAAAGCGTGTCAGGTCTTCTTCCAGGCTTTCGGCATCGTACTCGAACCGCGCGACGCCACTCGCTGCAAACTCCTGCGACAGCACGTCCAGGGTGCCGCGTATCGAGTCGATGTCTGCTGGGCTGTATCGCCAGTCAACACGAAGTTGCGGCATGCCAAGGGCATCGACTTTATCGCCGAGCATGACCCGGCTCTGCGCCTGCGGAATTTGCTCTCCATGCATTTCCAGGCTGAATCGGTTGGTGCGATTTCTCAAGATAACCGATGGATACTTTCGTTCAGCAAGCGAGCGGTGACTAAGCCAGTGCATCAGGAAAGCCGTGGTGTCTACAGGGTCCGTTGCCACATTGAGTAGATGTCGAGCGTAGTCTGCCGCCGTTGTTGTACTGCTGCCGTCATTGAGTCGTTTGCCATACTCGTAGCTGATCAGCCTGCGCGCCAGAAAGAGCCCTGAAAGCACTCCGTTATGGTGGACCGGGTCCGTGATGCGTGGAAAATGAAGTCGAGCCACTGCATTGGCCAGTCCCAGGCGTCGCTGTTCGGCAGGCGCCACCGCCAGCCTGCGACGGCAATAGATTCCCTCGGGCGCTAACTCATAACCATGCCGCACGTTCTGCGTGGAACCTGGAATTGTGAGCCGGCCAACATTGCCCGCCATGTGGCACATGTAGTAGCGACCCACCACGTCATGAAAATTACCGATACCTTGCGGTGCGACGTCCCGCGAAGCCAGCAGCAGACGGGCCGTTTCAAGGCCGCCAACGGCCAGTACGGTGGCACGGCATGTTGCTGAAAAGCGAGTGCCTGCGAGTGTGGTCACCTCGACAGTGCGAACCTCATTGCCCTGCGGCTGCAGTCGAATGCCTGTGCAATTTGCCCCCAGCAATACCTTGACATGAGGTGACAGGCGAAGCTGCTTCTCATAACGGCTGCCAAAGTGGGTCGGGCAGGAAAAGCGCTCCAGCCCATTGGTAAGAACGCGCTGGCTGTCAAAACCGCGAATGAGTGGCAGCGCATTCGACCCGAGCGCATCTTCTGCGCGGTAGCTGAAACGGCCCGCTTCCGACAACTCATTGGCACGGGGGTAGTAAGGCAGCAAGTCATCGTAAGAAATGGGCCATCCGCTGTGGGGCACATGGTCGCGGGTTTCAAAATCGATAGGATCGAAGGGCATGCAGCGCCCCCCCCATATGGCGGTGGAGCCGCCGAAACGGCGCTGACGGTATTTGTCGGGCGGGCTGTGGAGTCTGTCATCCGCAACCTCGCCCTCATAGAGCTGCTGTGTCTTGCTGTCTTCCTTCATGAACCCTGACTCCAGCATCAGGACTGAAAATCCGCGTTCCGAAAGGTCCAGCGCAAGCGCTATGCCTGCAGGACCAGCGCCTATGACGCAGACATCTGCCTGAAGGCATGCCCCGTTGGGAATACTGTCGGCATTGGCGATCATGGAGCGTCCTTTTTAGTCAACTGGCTGTCTCTGCGCACTTGACCTGCCGCGCCAAAGTGGCGTTGATGAATTCTTGCCAGGCTGACAAAAAATTGGTTGAGGGAAAATTTCTCTTCATAAAGCTTGCGTCCATTGTGTTCAAGCGTCTGCCTGAATACCGGGTCATTCAGGATGCGCTGCAGCCCAGCCGCGATCCCGGCGGCATCGCCGGGCTGGACAAAGCAGGCGGTCACGCCATGGCTGAGAACGGCCGGTATTTCACCCACCGGGGTACACACGACAGCGACGCCATTGGCCAGCGCTTCAAGGATCACCAGAGGCAAGCCTTCGTCATACGAAGGCAAGACCAAGACATCGGTTTGCGCCATCAGTTGCGAAACCTGATGCTGATCCGACCAGCCTGCAAAACGTACAAAGCCGCCAATGCCAAGCTGAAGCGCTGCTGCCTGGTAGGCCGCGATATCACCTCCGCCAGCAAGCGTGACTTCAAGCCGGGCCATGTCAAATCCTGGCAATGCAAGCGCCTGCAACAGGTCTGAAACACCCTTGCGCTCTGACAGGTTACCAAGAAAAAGCACTCGCTGCACCGGACTATCGCCTGCTTTGCGCCTATCGTGGCTAGGCTCGGGAACCCCATTGATCATGACCTCCACGCGATTGCCGGGAACCCGCAACTCCTCGGTGACAAAGCGATGCGCTTCGCCCCCAAGCACCAGGCAGGTGGCGGGAAGTGAAAACACCCAGCGTGTGAGACCCTGCAGGGGACTTGGCAATTTGCGGTAGAAGTGGTGCAGTTGCGCGGCATGAAGATGCAGCACCACCGGAATGCCAAGCGCTCGGCATATCACCACGACCGCACTTTTTCGAAACAGGCTCAGGCGCTCGGCCATGTTGACATGAACGCCTGCCAACTGTCCGCTGAATCGGCCGCGCGCCAGCTTCGCCAGAGCCGTAGCCAGAATCCAGAAAGAATAAAGCGCACTTCCCCCGCCGCGTGTATCGAGCGGCCGCAATGCAGCCGCATCAGGAGCGCTATGGTCCTGTGCTTGAATCAGATAATCCGCGACCTTGAACATGCCTCCCCCCTTGGGTGTCCAGGGGCAGGCAATATAAATGTAATTGCCCGTTTGTTCACGAAAAACTGCGCGTTGCATTGATTCGATTTGCATCTTTGCCAGGAAGCCTTATAGAGAAAAACTTGGTTTTTTAAAAAAGGCTCGCTTGAAGTAACTGGTCATTGGCGATTCGATCAATACATAGGAGAGGCAACCCCCTGCAATCACGGCCAGACAGATGACCGGGATGATGATCAGGCTTTCCTGAAACCCCAGTTTTTTCAGTATCAACACGCCAAAAGGAACTACAAAGGTGTGCGAAAGATAAATCGAGTAAGACGAGTCACCCAAAAAGGACAACCGGGATGCCAAGCGAAGGCGGGCGATCCACGGTTCGATCCACACAGCGACAAGCACACAGAGACCCGCTCCGACTTCCCATGTTGAAAACCTGTCAACTGGATCAACCCAGTTGATTCCTAATATGAGCATGGTTCCGGCAATTGCCGCGACCAAGGCTATTTTTGGCGGCACAGGTGGATAGTTCAAGTACAGGTGTGCAATGCCCATGCCGAGGATGAACTCAAAGAGCAAGGACTTGCCATAAAAATTCAATGCGACTGACTCGGGAAAAATTTGCGCGACCGCAAAGATCAGCAAGAAAACAAGAAAGCAAAACTTGATACGCGCAGCTCCCAAGGCTATGCCGATGGCAAACACCACATAAAACAGCATTTCGAAATTCAGCGTCCAGCCTACAGGCAGTACTGGCTGCACAAGCCCCCATGGACTGATGACAGGAATAAAAAGCAGGGAAGCGAAAAGATGCCCGGTATCATTCGAAGACCTCAATGCCAGGCTTGGCAATATCAGTACCAGAGCCACCTTCAGCAGTGTGTAAAACCAGTAGAGTGGCGCAATTCGTAGAAGACGTCGCTTCAAAAAAATCCAGGCAGCCTGCAGGTGTGTTTGATTGCCTGCTGGCAACCTCGCAGTTGACATGGCCATCACGAACCCGCTGATGACAAAAAAGATGTCTACCCCAAAAGCACCACCGCTCCAGTAATGATCCGGCCCGGCACCGGTGATTCGAACCGAGATGGCTTCGGTAGTGTGCATCACCACGACCAGCATGGCTGCGACAAACCTGAGTATCTGAACGCCGATAAATTGCTTGGCAGGCATGCATGGCCTTGGTGATTGAAGGTGCCGCCTCAATGCGGAACACTTGGCGTTGAAAGAGATGACAAGCCGCGTGGCTCTCTGAGAACCAAGCTCGGTATAGGTGCGCTGGCCGGACGTCGTGGCCTTAGAACACCTCGCACCAAGCCCGCAGCGTTAAAGCACCAGGAAACGACGCTGTAGAGTGCCTTGGAGAAAGAACGCTTGCGCCAGATCATCAGGGCAAGCGGCGCGGCCAGTGACGCGCCAAACCAGACCAGCCGTGTGATTCCAGAAAGCGGCCAGAACGGAATGCTGAGCAAAAACGCCCACCATCCAAGGATGCCCAGGTAAATCCAGAGTTCGCGAAGGCCTTGAAGTACCATTTTCAGTCGAAGCTGACCCGCTGAAGCCCTGACCAGTTCCCCCAGACCCCAAAGGTAGTGGGTATTCCAGCGCCGCATCAGCAAGTGGTAGGGTGGTGCGTCATGTCCCATGTGATGGACGACGTCCATGGGAAGGCGCCAGAGTTTCCAGCCCAGGCTGCGCAGCCGAATGGCCAGGTCAAATTCTTCGTAGCTGTGCAGATTTCGGTCGGAAAAGTATCCCGCCGCTTCAATGGCGCTACGCCGGTACAGTCCGCCACCGTCGAGCCGGTCTACAGCGCCAGGTTTCACGTGCGCGCGCGTCTGTGCACTGCGGGCAATATATTCAAGGCTTTCGGTGTTCAGCTCAACGAGCAGGCCTCCGACGCCAGCGATATCGGGATGTGCCAGCATGAAGTCCAGCGCGACTTCCAGAAAGCCTTCGAGCATCTGCATGTCACCGTCGAGAAGATAGACGAACTCCCCATGCGAATGCTGGTAACCCAGTTGCGGGCCGACACCGCAGCAGCGATCGTCCGCATTGGCGAGCTTCACAATGCGTATGGGATACGCCAGGGCCAGCTCGACGGTTCTGTCCGTCGAGCACGAGTCAGCCAGAATGACCTCGCCGCCTACTCTGCGAACTGCACGCAATGCGCTCTCTATGGCGGCTGAAATCCGCTTTTCTTCATTCAGCGACTTGATGATGATTGAAACCCGGCAGTCAGTTGCCGGAAAGTTTTGGGAGAAATTTTCAGGTTTCATATCAGTGTCCGCCATCCGTGATGCTGGTGTGAAGGTACCTGCGGCTTGTGCGCCACTGCTCCCAACTGGCCACCAGCGCTTGCGGGCAGAAACAGGCCATCGCGGCTGTCAACCACCAGCGTTTGCTGGTGGCGGCACGGCGTCCCCTGATCAGCCATTTCAGACCCTCAACACGCTCACCCGACGACAGTGCAAGACGGGCCAGTGTCAACTTGTGCTGCGCAATGAACCACAAGGCGGACTCGCGCTGCGCCGCCGTCAGGACTCCCGATTCAGCGCGAGCCTCCATACGTTGAAGGGAGCGGGGAATCTTGATCACTATGTGCCGGGCTGACAGGCTTCCATCGACATCGATGCGATACGCCACAAGTGGCGCATGCGCCAAGGCAATTGAAGTCTGCTCGCCCAGACGGAACCAGAAGTCGAGATCTTCGGCCTGTGATTCTCCAGGTGGAAAGCATGGCTGCATCTGATGCAGACGCTGTCTTCGCACCGCCACGGAACTGCTGCACAGCGACGGCCCGATCATCCACCGGCGTGGCAAATCCGTGATGAGTTCGACCTCGGGAACCTCGGCACATGTCGGCCAAGGAGGCGGCCAAGGTCCCTGCGCATCGGCAACCAGGATGAAATCGGTAGCCACCGCATCGGTGTCCGGCCAGGCTTTGTGGGCGTTCAGCAGACATTCAAGATGCCGCGGATGATGCCAGTCATCGGCATCAAGAAACGCAATCCATTCGCCTCGCGCCATCGCGATGCCCCGGTTTCGGGCTGCCGAAACACCGGCGTTGGTCTGGTGCACCACGCGAATGCGAGGATCGGTCATGACCTTGACCAATTCAGCACCGCCATCGCTGGAGCCGTCATCAACCACGATCACCTCAAAATCCGTAAACGATTGGGCCAGTACCGACTGCACCGTGCAGCAGATGTAAGACGCCTTGTTGTAGAGGGGAATAACAACGGAAAACTTCATGCACGTGTCCTGGCAGCACTCAGCGGGTTTCTTGCTGGAGGATATTTTGACAATGCACCGGTATATTTTTGTGCGTGGATTGCCAGTGATGATCGAACGCGAATATCACTGGCGCTTGCTGCAAGCGCCATCAGCAAGAGCAGGTGGGCAACAAATTCAGGGCCATAGCCAAAGAGGGAAAGCGGAACCTCGCTGACAGAGCGCATGGCTAGCAGAACGAAGAGTGCGAGCGTCAGCCCTTTGCTGTCACGTGCATAACGCATGGACAAAACCATCAATACCAATGCATAAATTAACAGTGACACTGCACCCACGATGCCTGAGCGGGACAATGTGTCCATGAACTGGTTGTGTGCATGGGTGGCGTTGGGCATGCCAATGCTGTTGCGGAAATCGGTTTCCCAGATCAGGGGGCCATAACCAAATATTGGATTGCGTTGCCATTCGTCATAGGCAATAGCCCAAATCTTGTCCCGTCCCGTCAATGACGCAAGCTGCGCGCCTTCGGCACTGTTGAAGAAGATGTTGATGCGGGTTCCCAGATCGCCAAACACCAACACCATGCCCACGGCCAGTACCGCCAGCATCACCATCAAAATGGAAACGATACCGAATTCCGGACGAACCGGGTCACCGACACGGCGCAAGAAGCTTGGACCTTGCCGCACAACAACAAAGCACATCCAGCTGAGGACAAAAGCAATCCAGGTGGTTTTGGACTGAGCAAGAAAAAGCACTGTCAGTCCGACTCCCCAAGCGAGACGATTCAGCCACTTTTGTTCATAAGGAATTGTCAACAGGCATATCAATCCGAGTTGGGCCAAAATCGCCAGAGAGACCGCATGCGCTGCCAGACCAGCCAGGCGTGGCACGCCCGGCAGCAAGCCCTGCGAATAAGTAGTTTCCAGCACCATGCCTGACTTGAACGGAATTAGCAGCAAGCTTGCCACCATGAATACAAACAGCACATTGCGTGCGGCCTTGAATGCCACGTCGCGCTCAATGCCTGTCACCAGTACCGCTGCAGTTCCAATGACCAGTGGGTAGGCGTAATCGTGGCTGATATTAGGGTGCGCGCCCAGCAATGCAGGTGCCACCACGGTGCCGAGCCAGAAAATGATGTAACTCAACAGCAGCACCAAAGGCGCATGCACGGTTTTATCGCGCCGGAACCAATAGCTGAGAATCCGCTCGCCTGCGACCGTCAGCATCAACAGCGAAAGCAGCGGCTGGGTCCATCGCATGATCGGGTGACGTGGCGTTGCGGGCGCTTCCACCAGATCGAAGTTGACGACAGACAAATCGCGTCCTGACAAAATCGTACTGAGTGCCACCATCACGACCATCGCGTAAAAAATCAGGTGCAGGTAGCCATGGGAACGGCGGGATGTCAACTGAACGGTGCCGACCATCATGGTGGCGGCCGCCAGTGCCGCCAGGATGGCGCTCGCGACCAAAATAAAGAGGGATATGGTTTCTTGCATTGGAGCGGACCTCAGAGACGCTGTTCGCTTGCAGGGTCGATGATCGGACCCCGTTGAATGCCCGGACCAGCCCGGCTCAACAATTGAGCCAGTCCTGGAAAAAACCTGATCACCATGGTCGCGCTTTGAACGCCCAGCAATTGGGGACGAACAACCAGCAGCAATGCCAGCATGCACAGAGCCATGAACGTGCTGGCTGCCAGTGAGAGCAGCGGCATTTCGTAATCCGATACGGCCGCCTGACCTGCCTTGACGCCAATGGCGCACAAGGCGCAGAGAATCATTCCACGCCCCACATTCGGCATCAATTCAATCCAGCTCAACTTGAGCGCCCGAAACGCAGTCGTGCCAATCACCAATGCACGCAGCACCAGCACCAGGGCCGCCACTGTCGCTGCGGCCTGAATTCCCTGGTCCGCATAGAAGTAAAAACCCAGCGCGCCCACGGCAAGAATGGGCAACTGCAATACCGACTCGTAATATTTGCGGCCAGTATTCCAGAGAACCGGCGTGGAAAGTCCCCAGATCACATAGGCAGGCATGCTCAGGAACAGAATGCTCAAGACCGGTCCGGCATCGCTCCATTTCGATCCATACAGCAGGTGTACCACGTCATTGGACACGAGCGCCAGAAACACAAAGAACGGAAACACCAGAACGAAAATCGTCGCGAGCATCTGGAAATAGGCACGGGCCATGCGCTCGAGTTCAGTTTGCAGGCGCGCGCCCGCCGCCAGAAATGCAGGTTGCAACGCGCCCAGCAGCAAGTTGTTGGGCATTGCTGCCAGGTTATAGGCTACGTTGTACAGACCCAGTGCCTGCGCATTGAGCAGGCGGCCGATCATGACCCGGTCCAGGTTGTTCAGCATCCAGTTGACGATATTGGTCAGGAAGACCGCCCGGCCCGTGCCGACTGCGGAGGCTGCACCGGCATACCAGAAAAGAGGGCGTACCGCATGCGGCTTGGCGACATAACTCGCCACCAGAACCACCGCCGCCTGAACCAGCCAGGCAGCTACCAGTGATGTGGCGCCCCAGCCTGACATCGCCATCGGCACGCCGACGACAATATAGCCGGCCATGTAGCTGCCCACCTGGATCAGTCCGCCGGCCCGAAAGTTAAGGTCCCGCTGCAGCAGGTAAGTGGCAGGCGCAGCTGCGGCGGAAAGCAGACAAGCAACCGAAAGCCACTCGATGACCGATTGAGCCCTGGGTTCCCTGAAGTAATCGGCAAGTGCTGGCGCCAGCAAATAGACGCCCAGCGTGGTGACCAGGCCAACGACCAGTTGCCATGTCCATGCAAAACGCACATCTTCGTCACACAGCGTGGTGCGCTGAAGCAGGCTCCAGCTAAAGCCGAATCCTGAAAAGAAAGTGGCAAAGGTCAGCACGACCATGCCGATGGCAAAAATCCCGAATATCTCCGGACCCAGGGTTCTGGCCAGGATGACCTGGGCAACCAGCTGCAGTACAAAACGTGCCAGCGTCGAGATGGCGCTCCATTTGACCGCAGTGACGCCGGACTGGCCGAGCCCGCTCATGCCCAGGGCTTTCCTGGTTTGCGTCGCCGAACGGCGATGGTACCGATGATGGCCAGGGTGCCCAGCACTGCCGCTGTGTAGCGCCATCCGGAATTGACCTGTGTGGTCTGGCCTGCGGCGGAACTAAATTCAGGACTGGGCGCAATGCGATCCACGTCACGATAGCCTGACGAAATGATCTGGCTCGATGCCGGATTTTGTCTGGGAGTCAATACCGTGTTTGATCGGGTCGCCTTGTCGGTACCCAGGTGCTCAAGACTGGAAGCCTCGTTGAGGCTGGCAACCGCTGCGGGGGCCATGCTGGCAGCCGTCACCTTGTGCGCCGGCACAGACGATGATGCGCCGAGCAAGGCAGCCATGAATACGATAGAAAACGGTGCTCTGCACATGAAATTCCCATTACTTGAACAAGCTCAAGTTTGTTGGCCGAGGCTTTAATCTGCAATAGTCCGAATGGCCCACGAACTATTTTCAGGATATAAACCGACGGTTTTGGGAAACATAAAGCTGCATCTGCGCAGTTTTATTGCGGTGTTTTACAAAGAAAAACCCCGGAAGATCCGGGGTTTTTGCTTGGGATGCTTAAAAGGGTATCTGGTTGCCGGGACGGTTGGGAACGTCCAAACTCCCGTCCAGTCCAGCGCTACATGCCCGAATAGTTCGGCCCGCCGCCGCCCTCTGGGGTGACCCAGACGATGTTTTGCGTCGGGTCCTTGATGTCGCAGGTCTTGCAGTGAACGCAGTTCTGCGCGTTGATCTGCAGGCGGTCTGTGTTGTCGGCGTTCTTGACGTATTCGTACACCCCGGCCGGGCAGTAGCGGCTCTCGGGGCCGGCGAACCGGGCCAGGTTGATGCTGACCGGCACGCTGGCGTCCTTGAGCGTCAGGTGCGCGGGCTGGTGCTCCTCGTGGTTGGTGTTGCTGATGAACACCGACGTGAGGCGGTCAAAGGTCAGCTTGTTGTCCGGCTTGGGGTAAACGATGGGCTGGCACTCCGATGCCGGCCTGAGCATCGCGTAATCGGGCTTGTGACGGTGGATCGTCCACGGCGGGCTCTTCACGCCGATGCGCGGCAGCAGCCAGTGCTCGACGCCCGTCATCAACGCGCCCACGTACAGGCCCTTCTTGAACCACGACTTGAAGTTGCGCGACTGGTTCAGCTCTTTGGCCAGCCAGCTCGCTGCGTACGCCTCGGGGTAGCTGCCCAGTTCATCATGGTGCCGGCCTGCCGTCACGGCTTCGTACGCCGCCTCGGCCGCCAGCATGCCCGTCTTGATCGCCGCGTGGCTGCCCTTGATGCGCGCCGCGTTCAGATAACCCGCCTCGCAGCCGATCAGCGCGCCGCCGGGAAACACGGTTTTTGGCAGGCTCAAGGCGCCGCCGGCGGTCAGTGCCCGCGCGCCGTAGCCGATGCGCTTGCCGCCCTCCAGGTATTTGCGGATCGCCGGGTGCGTCTTCCAGCGCTGCATTTCCTCGAAGGGGCTCAGGTAGGGATTGCTGTAGTCCAGCCCGGTGACAAAGCCCAGCGTGACCTGGTTGCCATCGAGGTGGTACAAAAAGCCGCCGCCGTAGGTGTCGCTCGTCATCGGCCAGCCGGCGGTGTGAACGACCAGTCCCGGCTGGTGCTTGGCGGGGTCGATTTCCCAGAGTTCCTTCACGCCCAGCGCGTAGGCCTGTGGGTCGCGGCCTTCGTCCAGCTTGAAGCGGCTGATGAGCTGGCGGCCCAGGTGGCCGCGCGCGCCTTCGGCAAACACCGTGTACTTACCCAGCAGTTCCATGCCCAATTGAAAGTTCTCCGTGGGCTCGCCGTCCTTGCCCACGCCCAGGTTGCCCGTGGCCACGCCCCGGACAGAGCCGTCGTCGCTGTACAGCACTTCGGCGGCGGCAAAGCCGGGAAAGATTTCCACGCCCAGGCTTTCGGCTTGACTCGCCAGCCAGCGCGTGACGTTGCCCAGGCTGATGACGAAGTTGCCGTCGTTGTGAAAGCAGTCGGGCACGAAGAACGCCGGCGTTTTGGTCGCGCCGGTCTCGCTCAGGAACAGCACTTCGTCGGCCGTGACCGGCTGCGTCAAGGGCGCGCCCAGCGCCTTCCAGTCGGGGATCAGCTCGGTGAGGGCTCTAGGGTCCATGACCGCGCCCGACAGGATGTGCGCGCCGGGCTCGGAGCCTTTTTCGAGCACGACCACCGACAGCTCCGTGCCTTTTTCAGCCGCCAGTTGCTTCAGGCGAATCGCCGCCGACAGCCCGCCCGGGCCGCCGCCGACCACGACCACGTCGTAGTCCATCGATTCTCTAGGGCCGAACTGGGCCAGGATTTCTTGGTTATTCATCGGGGGCACTCGCTGATAATGATTTCAGGAAAGGTTGGGGTGTCTCTGTGCAATTTTATGTTGTGAAGACAGGCGCCAAACGACTGTTCGCTTACGGACTGCTTGCATCGGGGAATCTTTATTTACTTTTGGTATGAATTTTATGGTCTGCGCCGAACAGGCGCAGGCACTTGTCCTGCCGCGCAGGCCGTCGGCAAGCCGGGCGCATCACACACCACGGCGAACATAGGCGCATGTTGACCGGCATCCTGGCAGGCCTGGCAGCTGGCGCGCTCTGGGGCCTGGTTTTTGTGGCGCCGCGCATGCTTTCGGCGGGGGCGGGGGGCTATTCCTCGGTGGACCTGACTTCCGGCCGCTTCGCGGTTTATGGCCTGGTGGCGGTGCTCGGCATGCTGCTTGGCCTGGGCCGGCGGCGCTGGCCCACGATGCGCCAGATGGGCGCCGCGCTCGGCATGAGCGTGCTGGGCTTTAGCGGCTATTACCTTCTTCTGGTGGTGGCGATTCGCGATGCCGGTACCGAAATGCCTTCGCTCCTTATCGGCACGATTCCGCTGTGGATCATGCTGCTGGGCAAGCCGCACGGCCTGCGCTGGTCCGCATTGCTGCCAGGCCTGGCGCTGACAGGGGCCGGGCTGCTGCTCATGATGGCGTCCACCTCAGGCGTGTCCGATGGCGCAGGCCTGCATTTTTGGCGAGGGATGGGCTACGCACTGGTGTCGCTGCTGAGCTGGACCGCCTTTGCGCTGTTGAATTCCGCCTGGCTCAAGCGCCATCCTGAAGTGAACGCCACCGACTGGGCCAACTGGCTGGGCGTGGCCACCGGCCTGGGGGCACTGCTGATGTGGATCGCCGCGGGTTCCGGCATGCAGGCAGTGGCTGCGCGCGGCGACTCGATGCAATTTGTGCTGCTGTGCGTTGTGGCTGGTTTTGGCTCGACCTGGCTGGCGACGATATTGTGGAATGTTGCCAGCCAGCGGCTCAGCGCCAGCCTGTGCGGCCAGCTCATCGTGAGCGAAACGCTGTTTGCCTTGCTGTATTCTTTTGCCTGGGATGGCCACTGGCCGACGCCGGGGCAGTTTGGCGCCTGCGCACTGTTTACCTTCGGCATCCTGGCATCCATCAGGGCTCATCGCTGAGCCTTTTCACAACAGACTGAATCATGAAAATTGAAATTCCCGAGAAGAAAAAACTGGTTCATGAAATGCGCATTGCCATCCGTTGGGGCGACATGGATGCCATGGGGCACCTGAACAATGGCACCTACTTTCGCTACATGGAAACCATCCGCATCGACTGGATGTATGCCATTGGCTGCCAGCCTGATCCGCAGGGTGAAGGCCCGGTAATCGTCAATGCGTTTTGCAACTTCTACAAGCAACTCGAATACCCTGGCGATGTGCTGATCAAGATGTATGTCAGCGACCCCGGCCGAACGACCTTTGAAAGCTGGGCCACCATGGAACGCGCGGAACAACCCGGCGTCATCTGTGCAGCCGGTGGCGCGACCACCATCTGGGTGGATTTCCCCGCGCAAAAGGCAAAGACCCTGCCGGACTGGATGCGCCAGCAAGTCGAGGGCTAGTTCAGGCATAAAAAGTGCCATATCCGCAATCTGGACGGGTGCTACCAGCTATCAAAAAAATAGCTATGGGTCCGTAGTGGACCTGTTTTGTTCGCTGCTTTCCCGGCAAGCGGCAAGGTATCTTGATTACCGATCTGGCATGGCCTCATTCGCTGATGGCGTGCTGCTTGCCGCGCTTATGGCCGTCCCGCGCCAGCCTGCACCCCACATCCCTATCGATCAATAGCCTGCGGAGGCACTGCCGTCATCCGCCACATGGGCTGACCCCTTCGATATCACCCGCACACCCTCGTGCATAGGTATTTCCAGGGACCTCCCAGGAAGACTGCTGGCTTTTTCTAACCAGTCAGCGATCCCAAGCGACTGCATCCGCCAGATCGAAAACCTGCCTTTTTGTATTTCTTGATCCCACAACGGGCTTGGCTGGGGCGGCTTTTGCCTACACGAGAGAGTTTTTTTACCCTACAAACAGCAGCAATAACAATACAAATTCTTACGAAAGTCGATTTATTTCAAAAAAATCGACTATTTTTTTGAAAATTTACCAATTATTAGTAACTAAAAGTTTTAATGTAACTATATGGTTTCAGTCCATTAAATTAATGTTACTAATTAAAACAATGAATAAGTTGTTTTATTAAATTTAATTGTTGATTTTTTGATGAGATAAAAATTTGTTACTGAGTTACAAGTTGACGTTATTTTGCGTATCCATTAACGACTTAAGCGGATGTTCTAAAAACATCTGCTTTTGCTTGATTCTCCTAGGCGCCGGCCAGTTTCAACCTGCGCGATGGAACTACATTTCGCTCTTGATTTCTTCTTTTTGACGGTCGAATTTTCGAACCCGCAACAACCCATGAAAAGCACCGAGGTATCAAAAATTTTTTCGAAATTCGTGATTTTTGTAAGACTTTGCCTACATTTTGTGTAGGCAAAACTAAGAAATTTGCCAAAAAACATGTAAACAATAAACGGTTGGGTACCTATTACGATTCAGTCAAGTGTTGAGCTTAAGTCAGTGTTTTCACAAACCCGGCACTTCAGCCTGGTGGGTTTCCAGGTGGTCAGGGTCGCAGCTGCTAGATGGAAATCACTTCAATAAGTGAAAACAAACGGCTCAGTTGGTTTTTTGTTCGGTGGGATGCCGACGACTTTTACATTTGAATGGATTTTTTATGCAAAAACGTAACTTCTCAAAGATCGCCGGCGCTGTAACTGCTGCAGTCTTGCTCAGCCTGGGTCAGTCAGCCAGTGCGCTTGAAATCGCTCCCTACTTCCATGCATGGAGCGGCGGCACCCTGACCGAGGCGAAGCGCGCCGCAGGGCTGGACAGTGCGACGCTTGCGTTCGCCATCACCAAGGGAAGTTGCGCGCTAGACCAGGATTTGCTCAACAAGCTCCCCGATGCGCGGACTTATGTCGGCGCAGGTGGCCAGCTCATCATTTCGTTCGGCGGACAAAACGGCGTGTATGCAGAGATTGCCTGCAAGGACGACAACCAGCTGTTCAACCTGCTGGACAAGCTGATCGTCGATTCCGGAAGCCGCCGGATTGACTGGGATGTCGAGGGCCATCAGTTGCTCGATGTCGAAGGCTCCGCCCGCAGGACGCGTGTCTTGCTCCGCCTTCAGGCCAAGTACCCTGATCTCTATACGTCCTTCACCTTGCCAGGCTGGCTGCGCGGTGTCGATGCCAATTCGATGAACCTGCTGAAGACGACCATCGCCGCAGGCGTGCGGATCAGCATGGTCAATGTGATGACCATGAGCTTTGGCCTTGAAAACCTCAGGACCATGGTCGTACCTTCGACGGTGGCGCAGGCCTCCATCATGACCTTCCGCGCCACGGTCAGCCAGATGGCGACCCTTTATCCGAACAAGACCCAGGCGCAATTGCACGCCATGATGGGAATGACGCCGATGATCGGAAAGAACGATGACGGCTCGACTTTCTCGCTGGTGGATGCAAAAACGATTGCCGATTTCGTCAAGGCCAATGGAATCGGCCTGCTGTCCTATTGGTCATTTCAGCGCGACCAGGCGCAAGCCTCGAACGCCTCGAATGATCTGGGCTCGTTCAGTGGCGTCGCGCAGTCCAACTACCAGTTCCTGAACATCTTCAAGACCGCCGGTGCTTCTGTTGCGCCAACGACAACACCGGTGGTAACGACGCCGGCTGTGACGGCACCAACTGTGACGACACCAGCGGCAACGACCCCGGCAACGCCAGCCCCCGCGTGCAGCAGCCCGGCCTGGGTTCAGGGCAAACAATACGCTGCCGGCAGCATTGTGAGTTATTCAAACGGCAGCCAGTACCTCGCCAAGGTTGCCAATCCGGGCTATGACCCGACGATCAGCACCTACTTCTGGTCCAAGTACATCTGCGCGGTGTCGTCCGCCCCGGCGCCGGCACCAGTTCCCGCACCGGCGCCAACTCCGGCACCTGCACCGGCATGCAGCAGCTCGACCTGGACGCAGGGAAAGCAATATGCTGCAGGAAGCGTGGTGACTTATTCAAACGGCTACAAGTACAAGGCCAACTTCGCCAACCCAGGCTACAACCCGACCATCAGCACCTATTTCTGGTCCCGGTATGCCTGCTAAGGATTGAAGGCTCTTGCATTAATAGCCGCATCTGATCGACAGGCTTCGGGGCTTCAGGCAGCAATTGCCTGAAGCCCCGAATCACGTCTGGGGCACCCCCCTTTCAGGCCTGGCGGCCATCATCACGGCCCGCCTGCGCAGTTGCCGATGCGCCTGGCGGCACTGTCCTACCGCGTGAGACACCCAATGGGTTCCCGGAGAATTTCGAAAGGTCGTATCCTGCTTGCCTGTCCAGCAACAAGGCACGCTGCCCCATGTTTATTATCGGAATCGGAACGGCCACGCCTGCATTGCGCTACACGAAAGCCGAGTGCCTGGACGCTTTCCGGCATTCCGCATGGTTTGAAAGGCTCGATGCCCGGGCGCACTTGGTGGCGCGCACCGTGCTGCAGCGCGACAACGGCATCGAAGCGCGCCGGCTGGCCGTCGGTTCACTCGCCGATGTGTTCCGCATCGACCCCGACACCCTCCACAGACGTTTCCTGGACCATGCGCCCGCGCTGGCCGCCGAGGCAGCGGCGCGCGCCCTGGCCAGCGCCGGATGCCTTGCGCAGGACATGGATGCGGTGGTGGTCAGCACCTGCACCGGCTACCTGTGCCCGGGCCTCTCAAGCCATGTGGCCGAGCGGCTTGGCCTGCGGCCCGATGTCCAGGCCTTCGACCTGGTCGGCCAGGGCTGCGCGGCGGCGCTGCCGAATCTGCAACTGGGCGCTGCGCTGCTCAAATCGGGTGCCTGCGAGCGGGTGCTGTCGGTCTGCGTCGAGGTCAGCAGCGCCGCGATGTACCTCGACAACGACCCCGGCGTGCTGATCAGCGCCTGCCTGTTCGGCGACGGCGCCGGCGCGGCGGTGCTGTCGCGCAGGCCTGGCACGGCCGGCCGGCAGGTCGAATGGAAGGACAGCGCGTCGCTGCTGGTGCCTTCCCGGCGCGATGCCCTGAAGTTCGAGCAGCGTGCCGGCATGCTGCGCAACATCCTGACGCGCGAAGTGCCGGCGCTGGCGGCCGATCATGCGCAGCAGGTACTTGGCACCGTGCTTGATCGGGCAGGCCTGGGCCGCCAGGACATCAGCGCCTGGATCATGCATGCGGGCGGCCGCGATGTGCTGCTGGCGCTGGAGCGCCGCCTGGAACTTGCGCCGTCCGACCTGCGCTACAGCGCCGCCATGCTGCGCGAGTACGGCAACCTGTCCAGTGCCTTTGTCTATTTCGTGCTGCAGGCCGCGCTGCAGGACCATGCGCCTGGCGGCTGGTGGTGGCTGTCGTCCTTTGGCGCAGGCTTTAGCTGCCACGGCGCATTGCTGGAAGTCCAGGGCACATGATGACCCTGCCGCGGATCGTTGCCGCCGAAACGCTTGACGGACTGGCTGAAGACGACCCGGCGGCCATGCGCTCACGCCACGACCTCCAGCGCATCCACCGGCTCATGCGCACGCGCGGCATCATGGCGCGGGCGCTCCAGCGACTGCTGGCATCGCGTCCCGCAGGAGCGCCACTTCGCATGCTCGAACTCGGCGCGGGCGACGGCAGCCTGATGCTGGGCGTCGCCCGCGCGCTGGGATCGCGCTGGCCGGCGGTTGAAATCACGTTGCTCGACCGGCAGGACTTGGTCACCCCCGCAACCCTTGACGGCTATGCCCGTCTGGGCTGGACCGCCAGCACGCAGGTCATCGATGTGTTCGACTGGGCGTCGAGCCATTCGCCGGCCGTGCGTGAGCCGAGCGCGCGCTGGGATGTCATCGTCGCCAGCCTGTTCCTGCACCATTTCGAAGGCCCAGCGCTGGCCACGCTGCTGGCGGCGATTGAATCGCGCGCCCGGCGATTTCTGGCCTGCGAGCCGCGTCGTGCGCGGCTCGCCCTGGCAGGCAGCCATCTGGTCGGGGCGATGGGCGCCAATGCAGTGACGCGCCAGGACGCCGTGATCAGTGTCCATGCCGGTTTCCGCGACCAGGAACTCAGTGCGCTGTGGCCGGGAGGTCGGGCGTTCTGGGCCGTCAGCGAATCTCCGGCGGGCCTGTTCAGCCACTGTTTTCTGGCCGAACGAAGCGGTCTGGGCGGCGCTGGAGTGCCATTGTGAAGAACCGCTTCGACGCCATCATCATCGGCGCGGGGCCGGCCGGCTCGACCGCCGCCATCTTGCTGGCGCGGGCCGGCTGGTCGGTGGCGCTGGTCGAAAAACAGCGCTTTCCGCGCCGCAAGGTCTGCGGCGAATGCCTGGCGGCCAGCAACCTGCCGCTGCTCGATGCCCTGGGCATCGGCGCTGAATTCGACGCCAGCGCCGGGCCGGAACTGCGCCAGCTTGCGCTGATGCACGGACAGCGCACGCTCATCGCCGACCTGCCGGCGGCGGATCAGCCGAATCGCGCTTGGGGCAGGGCGCTGGGCCGCGAGACGCTCGACACGCTGCTGCTGGCGCAGGCCCGTGCCAGCGGCGCGGTAGTGCTGCAGCCTTGGTCGGTGCAGGCGCTCGACGGCGGCGCGGGCGACCCTTGGTGCGAAATCCGCGCCATCGGTTCGGACCACCGCGAGCGCCTGCACGCGCCGGTGCTGATTGCCGCGCACGGCTCCTGGGAACCGCTGCCCACAGGCCGGGCTGAGCGGCGTCTGGCGCGCCGGCCTGGCGACCTGTTTGCCTTCAAGGCCAATTTCCGCCATGCCCGGCTGGCGCCCGGCCTGCTGCCGGTGCTGTCGTTCGAAGGCGGCTACGGCGGCATGGTGCTGGCCGACCAGGGCATCACCACGCTGGCCTGCTGCATCCGCGAGGACCGGCTGGAAGCCTGCCGCCGCCAGTTCACGGGCCTGAGCGCGGGCGAAGCGGTCGAGGCCTATTTGAAACAGGCCTGCCACGGTGTTGCAGAGGCGCTCGGTTCGGCGCAGCGCGAAGGCGCCTGGCTGGCCACCGCGCCGATTGATCCGGGCATCAGACTGCGTGCGGGCGATGCCCTGTTTCGCATCGGCAATGCGGCGGGCGAGGCGCACCCCATCATCGGCGAAGGCATGAGCATGGCCATGCAGTCGGCCTGGGTGCTGTGCGCGCAGCTGCTGCGTCCGGCCGTGCCGCGCGACGGCTTGGCCAACGCCGCCTGGCAATCCGGCGTCCGCCGCCGCTACGCGGCCGAATGGCGCCGGCAGTTCGCGCCGCGCCTTCGACTGGCCGCTGGCCTGGCCCACCTGGCCATGCGGCCCGCCCTGACATCGCCATGGCTGGGGCTGCTGGCCCGCTGGCCTGGGCTGCTGACGCAGGGCGCGCGCCGGGGCGGCAAGGTTCGCTGCGCGATCAGCCCGGCCACCGTCAGCTGGCTGGCAGCGGGCGCCAGCGCACGATGCGCCAGGCCCGCTGCAGCGGCTTCCACCCATCTTGACCCTGGATAAAGCAAAGGAAAGACATGCCAAGCCCCACGACATTCGACCGGCTCTGCGCCATCCTGATGAAGGACTACAAGCTGGAAGCCGGACAGCTCACGCCAGACGCGCCGCTCGAAGCCCTGGGCATCGATTCGCTGGGCGTCGCCGACCTGCTGTTCAATATAGAGGACGAGTTCAGCATCAGCCTGCCGCCCGAGCCGGTGCAGTTGCTGACTGTCGGTGACGTGGCGCGCTTCATCGACGAACTGGTGGCAAGGCCGCAGGGCCAGGCAGACGCGCCGGCGGCCGCCTTGCCCCACACCATTTCCTCCCCCGCGCCGTGAGGCGGGTGGCCGTCACCGGCATGGGCGTGGTCTCGCCCCTGGGCCACGGCGCGGCAGAGGCATTCGCCGCCGCGCGCGCCGGCCGTTCCGCCATTCACCGGCTCGATGCTGCTTTCGCCCACCGGCTGGCCGCGCCGCTGGGCGCCACGGTGGCCTTCAATGGCGCCGAGCATTTCGACCCGCCCCAACTGCGCATGCTGGACCGCGTCAGCCAGTTCGCCCTGGTGGCGGCCCGCCAGGCGCTGGCCGATGCGCGGCCTGCGCTGGCGGAGGCGGAGCGCCACCGCGCCGGCATTTTCGTCGGCACCGGCATGGGCGGAATCGGCAGCATCGACGACGGCTACCAGACGCTGTACGGCGAAAATTCCGACCGTGTCAAGCCCTTCCTGGTCTTGACAGGCATGCACAATGCGCCGGCCGCCTGGATCGGCATCGAGCACAACTGGAGCGGACCGAACCTGAGCTATTCGACCGCCTGCTCGTCGTCGGCCGTGGCCATCGGCGAGGCCTGGCTGCGGCTGGCCCGTGGCGACATCGACCTCGCGCTGGCCGGAGGCGCCGAGGCGCCGCTGTGCTTCGGTTCCCTGAAAGCCTGGGAGGCGCTGCGAACCGTGGCCAGCATCGACACGGCCGACCCGTCTGCATCGTGCAAGCCTTTTTCAGAAAACCGCAGCGGCATGGTGCTGGGGGAGGGCGCGGCCATGCTGGTGTTAGAGCCGTGGGACCGTGCGCTGGCACGCGGCGCGACGATTCATGGTGAACTGGCGGGTTACGGCCTGTGTACCGACGCCGGGCACATCACCCGGCCCAGCGTGGAGGGCCAGGCGGCGACCCTGCGCGCAGCGCTCGAATCGGCTGGAATGGATGCGGGCGAGGTCGATGCGATCAATGCCCACGGCACCGGCACCCCGGCCAATGACGGCATCGAAACCGCCGCCATCAAGGCGGTGTTCGGCAGCCGCGCGGCGCGCATTCCGATCAGCGCGACCAAGGCGCTGCACGGCCATCTGCTCGGCGCCACGTCGGCGCTGGAATGCGTGCTGTCGCTCATGGCAATGCAGCATTCGGTCGCGCTGCCGACGATGCACCTGCAGCAGGCCGATCCGCAATGCGACCTGGACTATGTGCCCAACGCCGCCCGCGAGGGCGTTGCGGTGCGCAGCATGCTGTCCAGCTCGTTTGCCTTTGGCGGAACGAATGCGGTGCTGGCGTTGCGGGCTGCGGGTTGAAAAATATAGCCGAAAAGGCCTTTTGCGCAATACCGGTGTGCGCTGAAAGCTATTGAATAAATAGCAATCAAGCCGTCCTGGGCGCTTTCGGCAAACGCCCCATCAGGTAGAACTCCGGGTTCGGCTGCATGCCGCTGAAGCTCGCCATGCGGTTCGACAGGCCGAAAAACGCGGTGATCGCGGCAATGTCCCAGGCGTCCTCGTCGTCAAAGCCGTGGGCCTGCAGCGCCTCGAAGTCGGCATCCTCGATCTGGTCGGACTGCAGGCAGACCTTCATCGCAAAGTCGAGCATCGCGCGCTGGCGCGGCGTGATGTCGGCCTTGCGGTAGTTCACCGCCACCTGGTCGGCCACCAGCGGCTTTTTTTCATAAATCCGCAGGATGGCGCCGTGTGCCACCACGCAGTACAGGCAATGGTTGGCGGCGCTGGTGGCGGTAACGATCATCTCGCGCTCGCCCTTGGTCAGGGTACCGGTCGGGTTGGAGCCTTCTTCAATCAGCATCAGCGCATCGTGGTAGGCAAAAAATGCGCGCCACTCGGCCGGGCGGCGTGCCAGGCCCAGAAACACGTTGGGGATAAAACCGGCTTTTTCCTGCACGGCCAGAATGCGCGTGCGGATGTCTTCGGACAGGCTGGACAGGTCGGGGGCGGGGTAGCGGGGCGGTGCGGACATAGGGGTTTCCTGTGGGGATCAATCTGGGGGTGGCCTTTGAGATTAACCCTGAAACCTGACCGCGTGTGCCGCCAATGACGCAACCGCCAGCCAGCCCGGGCAAACCCGGAGCCAAGTGGCGGCTGCGCTGTGCAGGGCGCTTGCATGCGCCGTTTTCAGATCACGCCAGGTCGTAGCGGTCCAGGTTCATCACCTTGGTCCAGGCCGCGATGAAGTCACGCAGGAAGACCTCGCGCGAATCGCTGCTGGCATAGACCTCGGCCAGCGCCCGGAGCTGCGAGTTGGAGCCGAACAGCAGGTCGACCACCGTGCCGGTGAGCTTGAGTTCGCCAGTTTGCCGGTTGCGGCCTTCCAGCACAAATTCGGCATCGGCGGACTTCTGCCACTTCGTGTTCATGTCCAGCAGGTTGACGAAGAAGTCGTTGGTCAACTCGTCGGTGCGCTCGGTGAACACGCCGTGCTTGGCCCCGCCGACATTCGCGCCCAGGGAGCGAAGGCCACCGATGAGCACCGTCATTTCCGGCGCGGTCAGCGTCAGCAGGTTGGCCTTGTCCACCAGCTGACCGGCCACGGTGGCTTCGTGCCCGGAGCGGGCGTAATTGCGAAAGCCGTCCGCCATCGGCTCCAGCACGGCAAAGGCCGCCACGTCGGTCTGCGCCTGCGAGGCGTCGGTGCGGCCCGGCGAGAAGGGAACGGTCACGCTGTGGCCCGCCTTCGTCGCGGCGGCTTCAATGGCGGCACCGCCACCCAGCACGATCAAATCGGCCAGCGAGACCTTTTTGCCGCCGGATTGCGCCGCGTTGAAGGCATGCTGAACGCCTTCCAGCGTGGCCAGCACACGGGCCAGCGCTGCCGGCTGGTTGACTTCCCAGTCCTTCTGCGGGGCCAGGCGGATGCGCGCGCCGTTGGCGCCGCCGCGTTTGTCGCTGCCCCGAAAGGTCGATGCCGACGCCCAGGCGGTGGTGACCAGCTGGGAGGTGCTCAGGCCGCTGGCGAGCAGCGCGGACTTCAGGGCAGCCACGTCCTGCGCGTTGACCAGCGGGTGGTCGACGGCGGGCACCGGGTCTTGCCAGATCAGTTCTTCCGCGGGCACCAGCGGGCCGAGGTAGCGCGCGACCGGGCCCATGTCGCGGTGCGTCAGCTTGAACCAGGCGCGCGCAAAGGCGTCGGCGAATTCCTGCGGGTTCTGCATGAAGCGGCGCGAGATCTTCTCGTAGGCCGGGTCCATGCGCATCGCCATATCGGCGGTGGTCATCATGGGCGCGTGGCGAATGCCGGGGTCGTGCGCGTCGGGCACCGTACCGTCGCCGGTGCTGCCCACGGGCTTCCACTGGTGCGCGCCGGCCGGGCTCTTGGTCAGCTCCCACTCGTAGCCAAACAGGTTCTCGAAGTAGCCGTTGTCCCACTGCGTCGGGTGGTCGGTCCAGGCGCCTTCAATGCCGCTGGTGGTGGTGTGCACGCCGTGGCCGGTTTCAAAGCTGTTGATCCAGCCCAGGCCCATGTTTTCGATGGCCGAGCTTTCGGGCTCTGCGCCGATGTGTTTGACATCCACCGCGCCGTGGCTTTTGCCGAAGGTGTGGCCGCCAGCGGTCAGCGCCACGGTTTCCTCGTCGTTCATGGCCATGCGGGCAAAGGTTTCGCGGATGTCGCGTGCCGAGCCCAGCGGGTCAGGCTGGCCGTTCGGGCCTTCCGGGTTCACATAGATCAGGCCCATCTGCACCGCCGCCAGCGGGTTGGCCAGCTCGCGGTCGCCGCTGTAGCGCTCGTCGCCCAGCCAGGTGGTCTCGGAGCCCCAGTTGATGTCTTCTTCCGGCTCCCACACATCCGGGCGGCCGCCGGCAAAACCAAAGGTCTTGAAGCCCATCGACTCCATGGCGACGTTGCCGGTCAGGATGAACAGGTCGGCCCAGGACAGCGTGCGGCCATATTTGGCCTTGACCGGCCAGAGCAGCCGGCGCGCCTTGTCGAGGTTGCCGTTGTCGGGCCAGCTGTTGAGCGGCGCAAAACGCTGCTCCCCGCTGCCGCTGCCGCCGCGTCCGTCGAAGGTGCGGTATGTGCCTGCGGCATGCCAGGCCATGCGCACAAAGAACGGGCCGTAGTGGCCATAGTCCGCCGGCCACCAGGCCTGCGAGTCGGTCATCAGCGCATGCAGGTCCGCCACCACGGCGTGCAGGTCCAGTGTCTTGAATGCTTCGGCATAGACAAACTCGTTGCCCATCGGGTTGGACATTTCTGATTGCTGGTGCAGCACCTTCAGGTTGAGCTGCTCCGGCCACCAGTGCGAATTGGTGCGCATGGGGGCGGCGGGTTTGGCGCCGGCGTGCGGGAAAGGGCATTTCGTTTCGGTTGTCATGGGCTCTTTCTGGGTATGGTTGCAACTGCTGGAAAATGTCAGTTTAGGGATGAACTGTTGATAGTCAAAATAATTTCTTATAATTACATCGATAGTTTTAATTGAAAAATGAAAAGCGGCCTGTGCAGGCCTGGCGCTCAACAATCGCTGGGCTGTCAGGCCCAGGCCAGGCCTTGACCATTTTGTGGTTACGCTTTGCCCTGCCTTCACCTGCCCATCACTCACTGAAATTCCAACATGACAGAACCTCTGCACAAAGAATGCGACGCTGGCCTGGCCCTTCGCAAACAAGTCATGGGCGAAGACTTCGTTGCCAAAGCCCTGGGCGGCATGACCGACTTCACCCGGCCCATCCAGGAACACATCACCGCCAAGGCCTGGGGCGATGTCTGGCAGCGGCCCGGCCTCGACCTCAAGACCCGCAGCCTGATCACCGTGGCCATGCTGACGGCGCTGGGCAAGCAGAACGAACTCAAGGGCCACCTGCGCGGCGCGCTCAACAACGGCGCCACGCCGGCCGAGCTGCAGGAAGTGCTGCTGCATGCAGCGGTCTATTGCGGCGTGCCGACGGCGGTCGAGGCCTTTCGCACGGCTGCCGAAGTGGTGGAAGGCCCGAAGAAGGACTGAAGGCGGATCACGCTTCTCCGGTCGCATCGCAATCCTGCAATTTCAAGGTTTTTAGTGCTGCTGCGCAATACCCATGCGCTTTTCAAGCTATTGAAAAGCTAGCAGCCTCGGTAAAAAGCCATTTCCCGTCGCGTCATCCTGGCCCGACATCCCGGCGGAGAATGTGGACTACGGGCCACCTCGGCCTGCGGGAACATAATGGTTTTTCCCTTCCGCCTTTTTGGCGGTGTCACCACGCAGCACGGCCGCCTGGCCAGATGCTGTGCTTTCTCCAGAAAAGGAAACAGGCAGATGCAAATTCAGATCAACTCCAACAACAGCATTGAAACTGGCGAACCGTTCGAGCGCTGGGCCACGGCCGAATTGAATGCATCCTTCAGCCGTTACAAGGACGACATCACCCGCATCGAAGTCCACATGAGCGACGAAAACGGCGAAAAGGTCAGCCCCGACCACACGCGCTGCATGATGGAAGCCCGGCTGGCCAACCGCGAGCCCGTCGCGGTCAACCACCATGGCGCCAACCAGGACGAAGCCTTCCGGGGCGCCAGCGACAAGCTCAAGCGCGTGCTGGAACACACCCTGGGCAAGCTGCGCGACCACCGCGCCCGCGAATCGATCCGGCGCGAGCCCGACCTCGACAACGCCTGAACGGCTCAAGCCCCTGGCAGGCGGCAAGTGCCTGTCAGGGCACGGCGCTCAATCCCCGCCCATCAGCCTTTGCACCAGGTCGGCCGTGGTCGATGCCTTGAACTTGCGCATCAGGCGCGCGCGGTAAATCTCCACTGTGCGGTGGCTGATGGTCAAGGCGCGGCCGATCTCCTTGGAGGTCAGGCCGCGCATCAGGTGGGCCGCCACCTCGCGCTCTCTGGCCGTCAGTTCGGCCGTCACCGGACGGCTGGCACTCAGGTCTTCAAACGTCCAGATGCCCGATTCATGCGGCGCATTGCGGTTCAGCGCCCGGCCCGTGACGTGGCACCAGAAAGTTTCGTCCTTGCATCGCCCATCGACACGCTTCATGATGCGGTTATCGGAATACATGCCGGTGGCATTCAGGATGGGAAGCATGCGCGCGCCGATGCGCTCGTACTCGTCGGCGCTCGGGTAGAGAATAAGGAAGGACTGGCCCACCAGCCGTTCGCGCGTGGTGCCGAACATTTCGCAGACATGCTGGTTGCAATCGAGAATCGAGCGGTTGCGCGACAAGACAAGCCCTACCGGTGCCAGATCGAAAGCCAGTTGGTAATCCGTTGACATCAGGGCAAACCTTTAAGAGAAACTACGTAGCGCAATAAGTAGTATCGTAATGGACTTAGGATAGGCATGCAAAACGGCCTGAAGGCTGAAAGAAACAAGGAGACATTTTTGTGAAAAAACTTTTTCCCTCCGCCGCGGAAGCCCTCAAGGGCGTCGTCAAGGACGGACAACTGCTGGCGGTCGGCGGCTTTGGCCTGTGCGGCATTCCCGAGGCGCTGATTGATGCGCTGCGCGATACCGGCGTCCAGAAGCTGACGGTGATCTCCAACAACGCCGGCGTCGACGGCTTTGGGCTGGGCAAGCTGCTGGAGACGCGCCAGATCAAGAAAATGATTTCGTCCTATGTGGGCGAGAACAAGGAGTTCGAGCGCCAGTACCTGGCCGGCGAACTCGAACTCGAATTCACGCCGCAGGGCACGCTGGCTGAAAAGCTGCGCGCCGGCGGCGCCGGCATTCCGGCCTTCTTCACCAAGACCGGCGTCGGCACCCTGGTGGCCGAAGGCAAGGAACTGCGCGAGTTCGACGGCGAAACCTACGTCATGGAACGCGCCCTGGTGCCTGACGTGGCACTGGTCAAGGCGCACCGGGCCGACAAGTCGGGCAACCTGCAGTTCCGCCTGACTGCCCGCAACTTCAACCCGGCCGTGGCCATGGCGGGAAAAGTCTGCATCGTCGAGGTGGAAGAGATCGTGGAAACCGGCGACATGGAGCCCGATCAGGTGCATCTGCCGGGCATTTACGTGCATCGCATCGTGCACAACCCGAACCCTGAAAAACGCATCGAAAAACGCACCGTGACCGAAGCGCCGGTCGATGCCGCCGCCGCCAAGGTCGAGGCCCAGGCGGCCATTGCCCAGGCGGCAGTCATCACCGCCGACGAACCTGCGCCAACCACCATCAAGGCCGCCAGCGGCCAACAAGGAGCCTAAAAGCATGCCGTGGACCCAAGACCAAATGGCGGCCCGCGCTGCCCAGGAACTCGAAGACGGTTTCTACGTCAACCTCGGCATCGGCATTCCGACGCTGGTTGCCAACTTCGTTCCCAGCGACAAGGAAGTCTGGCTGCAGTCCGAGAACGGCATGCTGGGCATCGGCCCGTTCCCGACTGAAGATGCGGTGGACGCCGACCTGATCAACGCCGGCAAGCAGACCGTGACCACGCTGCCGGGTTCGTCGATCTTCGGCAGTCATGACAGCTTTGCGATGATTCGCGGCGGCAAGATCAACCTGTCGATCCTGGGCGCGATGCAGGTCAGCGAGCAGGGCGACCTGGCCAACTGGATGATTCCGGGCAAGATGGTCAAGGGCATGGGCGGCGCGATGGACCTGGTTGCCGGCGTCAAGCGCGTGATCGTGCTGATGGAGCATGTCGCCCGCAAGAAAGACGGCACCGTGGACATGAAAATTTTGCCCCAATGCACGCTGCCGCTGACCGGTGTCGGCGTGGTGGACCGCATCATCACCGACCTGGCGGTGATGGATGTGACGCCGCTGGGCCTGAAGGTGGTAGAGCTGGCGCCCGGCGTGACCCGCGAGCTGCTGCAGTCGAAGACGGGCGTGACGCTGGTTTGAATTTCAGCGCCTCATAAAAAAAGGCCCGCGAGGGCCTTTTTTTGCGTCTGGAGCGGGTGAAGGGAATCGAACCCTCGTATGAAGCTTGGGAAGCTGCCGTTCTGCCATTGAACTACACCCGCGATAGCCCGGATTATAGGAGCAAGCCGCCAACGCCTCCCCAAACCTTATTTTGCAAGGAAAATACGGCTTTTGCGCAGGCTGGTATTGCTTGAGTTGCTATTAAATCAGTAGTGCCAGGCTGCTTGAATTTGCCTCTGCGGACCGCAGCGGTTTGCTTTGCGGCCGGCCTTTTTACTTGTTCATGTCACCCATGCACAGGTATTTCATCTCCAGGTACTCTTCCATGCCGTGGCTGGAGCCTTCGCGGCCCAGGCCGGACTGCTTGACGCCGCCAAACGGCACATGCTCGGTGGCGATCACGCCGGCGTTGATGCCGACCATGCCGTATTCCAGCGCTTCGGCCACGCGGTAGATGCGGCCGATGTCGCGGCTGTAGAAATAGCTGGCCAGTCCGAATTCGGTGTTGTTGGCCGCGTCAATCGCTTCCTGCTCATGCGTGAAGCGGAACACTGGCGCGAACGGGCCAAAGGTTTCTTCCCGGGCGCACAGCATGTCGGCGGTCGCCTCGGAAATCACCGTCGGCTCGAAGAACTGGCCCTCCAGCTTGTGGCCGCCCGCCAGCAGCTTGCCGCCCTTGGCGAGCGCGTCCTGCACATGTCGCTGCACCTTTTCAATCGCCGCATCCTCGATCAGCGGGCCCTGGCCGACGCCGTCCTCGAAGCCGTTGCCGACCTTGAGCAGTTTCACCTTTTCGGCGAACTTGTGAACGAACTGGTCGTACACGCCTTCCTGCACATAGATGCGGTTGGCGCACACGCAGGTCTGGCCGGCGTTGCGGTATTTGCTGGCCATTGCGCCCTCGACGGCCGAGTCGATGTCGGCATCGTCGAACACGATGAAGGGCGCATTGCCGCCGAGCTCCAGCGACAGCTTCTTGATCGACGGCGCGCTTTGCGCCATCAGGATGCGGCCGACTTCGGTGGAACCGGTAAAGCTGATGTGGCGCACCACGTCGCTGGCGCAAAACACCTTGCCAACCTCAGCGCTGTCGTCGGTCGTGAGGATGTTGAGCACGCCCGAAGGAATGCCGGCGCGCACGGCGAGCTCGGCTGCCGCCAGCGCGGTCAGGGGCGTGAGTTCGGCTGGCTTGATGACCACCGTGCAGCCTGCGGCCAGCGCTGGGGCGACCTTGCGGGTGATCATGGCCAGCGGGAAGTTCCACGGCGTGATGGCCACACACACGCCGATGGGCTGCTTGAGCACCATCAGGCGGCGGCTGTTGTCAAACTGCGGCAGGGTTTCGCCGTTGACGCGCTTGGCTTCCTCGGCAAACCATTCGACAAAGCTGGCGCCGTAGGCCACTTCGCCCTTGGCCTCGGCAAAGGGCTTGCCCTGCTCGGCGGTCATGATGCGCGCCAGGTCTTCCTGGTTGGCCATGAGCAGCTGGAACCACTTCATCAGGATGGCGTGGCGTTCCTTGCCGGTCTTGCTGCGCCAGGCGGGCCAGGCGGCATTGGCGGCGGCAATCGCCGCTCTAGCGTCGGCCGTGCCCAGGTTGGCGACGTCGGCGAGTTTGAGGCCGTTGGACGGGTCGTACACGTCAAACCGCGAAGCGCCAGCCAGCCACTGGCCGTTGACCAGTGAATCGGTCTTGAGCAGGCTGGGGTCGTTGAGCAGCGAAAGGGGAGAGGTTTTCATGTCCATGGATGTTCTTTCTGAAGGGCTGGCCGCTCCTGCAAGGGCGAAGCGGCCGGGGGGTCGAAATCAGCCAGCAAGAATACAGCGCGAAGCTGGTTCGTGTTGCCGAAGGGTGTTACCGGTAGTGAACGCCGGGCAGCACGCAGAGCATTTCATACAGCAGGTTGGCGCCCAGCAGGGCGGTGTTGCCCGACGTGTCATAGGGCGGCGACACCTCGACCAGGTCGGCGCCGACCAGGTTCAGGCCCCGGCAGCCGCGAATGATCTCCAGCGCCTGCGGCACGCTCAGCCCGCCGACCTCGGGCGTGCCGGTGCCGCCCGCAAAGGACGGGTCGATGCCGTCGATGTCAAAGCTCAGGTAGCAGGGCGCCTGGCCGATGGACTCGCGCACCCGGGCCATCAGTGGCGCGAGCGACTGGTACCAGACCTCGTGCGCCGGCACCACGGTGAAGCCCTGCTGGCGCGGCCAGTCGAAGTCGTCCATGCCGTAGCCGGTGCCACGCAGGCCGATCTGCCAGACCTTGCTGCCTTGCAGCAGGCCTTCTTCCACGGCGCGGCGAAATGGCGTGCCGTGCGCGATGCGCTCGCCGAACATGTCGTCGTTCACATCGGCATGCGCATCGACATGCACCAGCGCCACCGGCCCGTGGCGGCTGGCCAGGGCGCGCAGGATGGGCAGCACGATGGTGTGGTCGCCGCCCAGCGTCAGCGGAATGCAGCCGGTGTCGATGACGGGCCGGTAATGCTGCTCGATGATCTCGACGGATTTTTCAAGGTTGTAGGTGTTGATCGCCACGTCGCCCAGGTCGGCGACCTGCAGCGCGTCGAAAGGCGCGGCGCCGGTGGCCATGTTGTAGGGACGGATCAGGCTCGATTCGGCGCGGATCTGCCGGGGGCCGAAGCGCGCGCCGGGCCGGTGGCTGGTGCCGATGTCCAGTGGCACGCCGATGAAGCCGGCGTTCAGGCCATGAGCCTCGCTGCGCATCGGCAGGCGCATCATGCTGGCCCAGCCGCCGAAACGCGGCATGGCGTTGCCGCTCAAGGGTTGGTTGAAGGTCATGAATCTCCGTTCTCAAAAAAGTGAGGGCCAAAACGCCTTGGGTTCAGCCTGAAAACAAATATCAGGCATCAAAAAGGCCATTTGCGCACGTCTGGCAAGCGCGAGAAGCTATTGATTTAGTAGCAAATGTCACCCGGGCGGATTCCACGCCATGACGCTATTTCTTCACGCGTCCGCGCAGCCATTCGAGCGTCATCATCAGGCAGGCGGTGAACAGGATGAGCAGCGTCGCCACAGCGGCAATCGTCGGCGAGATGTTCTCTCGGATGCCGGTGAACATCTGGCGCGGCAGCGTCGTTTGCGTCGGACCGGCCAGGAACAGCGTGACGACGACCTCGTCGAACGACGTGGCAAAGGCAAACAGCGCGCCCGAGATCACACCCGGCGCAATCACCGGCAGCGTGATGCGAAAGAAGGTCTGCAGCGGCCCGGCGCCCAGGCTCAGGCTCGCTTTGACCAGGTTCTGGTTGAAGCCCTGCAGCGTCGCCATCACGGTGGTGACGACAAACGGTGCGCCGAGCGCGGCATGCACCAGCACCAGCCCGGTGTAGGAGTCGGACAGGCCGATCTGCGCGAAGAACAGGTAGGTGCTCACGCCCACCACCACGATGGGCACGACCATCGGCGAGATCAGCAGGGCGGTCAGCAGGCCCTTGCCGGCAAACTGCGCCCGCGCCAGGCCGACGGCGGCCATCGTGCCCAGCGCCGTGGCCAGCAAGGTGGCCAGCGGGGCCACGATGAAGCTGTTGCGCGTGGCCCGCGCCCAGTCCTGGGAAGCAAACAACTCCTCGTACCAGCGCAGCGACCAGCCCGGAATCGGGTACGACAGGAAGGACGAGTTGCTGAACGACAGCGGAATGATGACGATGATCGGCAGCAGCAAGAACAGCAGCACCGCGCCGCACAGCACGCGCAGGCTGTACCAGCCGAGCTTGTCCAGAGCCGTGTAGTAGGCGGGGAAAACAGGAACAGCGGAAAGTTTCATGGTGTTCAGCCCAGGCTCAGTTCGGCTTTGGCAAAGCGGCGGTACACCGCATACAGGATCAGCGTGGTGGCCAGCAGGACCGAGCCCAGCGCGCAGGCCATGCCCCAGTTCACGTCCACGTTGGTGTACTGGGCGACGTAGTAGCTCAGCATCTGGTCGGCCGCGCCGCCGAGCAGGGCCGGCGTGACGTAGTAGCCAATCGAGGTGATGAACACCAGCAGGCCGCCGGCGGCCACGCCGGGATAGGTTTGCGGCACATACACCCGGAAAAACGCGGCCAGCGGCGAACTGCCCAGCGACACGGCGGCGCGAACGTAATTGCCCGGCACCGACTTCATCACGCTGTAGAGCGGCAGGATCATGAAGGGCAGCAGGATGTGAACCATGGCAATGATGACACCCAGCCGGTTGAACAGCAGCGGCACCGGCTCGCCGGTCAGGCCGGTGAACATCAGGAAGCGGTTGACCAGCCCGTTGGTCTGCAGCAGCACGATCCAGGCGGCGATGCGCACCAGCACCGAGGTCCAGAAGGGCAGCAGCACCAAAATCATCATCAGGTTGGCCTTGCGCTCGTTCAGCGTGGCCAGCCAGTAGGCCAGCGGATAGCCCAGCAAAATGCAGATCAGCGTGACCACGGCGCTGATGGAAAAGGTGCGCACCAGGATGTCGCTGAACGCGGCTTCCTCGGCGCCGACGCGCACCACATGGCCTTGCGCATCGCGTTTCAGATCGACCGAGGCCAGCAGGTAGTCAGGGGTCCAGCGCGAGCTGTTCTTGGCAATCGCCCACCAGTAGGGCAGTTCGGCCCAGCGCGGGTCGTGGGCCAGCAGTTTTTCTTTCGCCTGCGGCGGGCTCAGCTTGTCGCCCAGCGGCAGGGCGCGGTAGGTGCCCATGATCAGCGAGCGGGCGCCGCTGACTTCGCTGTTCAGGCGCCGGGCCAGCACGCCGGCCTGCGCGGTTTCGGGAATGGCCGCCAGGTCGGCCAGCAGCGCGCTGTAGGCGGCATCGGGCGGCGCTGCCTTGCGGTCCCAGCCGGCCAGCGCATCGCCGGTCCGGCTCAGGGTGCCGGCGACTTCCGGGTTTTCGACCGCCCTGACGAGCAGGGCGCCCAGCGGCACGAGGAAGGTGACCGCCAGGAAGATCAGCAGCGGAAGGGTCAATGCAATGGCGCGCAGCCGCTTGCGGCGCTCCACCCGTCGCAGTTGGTCGGCCAGGGCCGGTCCGGGGGTGCCATCGATCACCAATGGCATCGTGGGAAGGGAGGCCGTCGCGCTCATTGCATGGGTCCTTTGCTTAGCCGGCGCTTATTGCGCGGACCAGGCCGCGAAACGCTTTTCGAGCGCTTCACCCTGGTCGGCCCAGAAGGAGATGTTGAACTGCAGCGCGTCCTTGCTGTTGGCGGGCGAGGTCGGCAGCAGCGCCAGCACCTTGGCATCGAGCTTGGCCAGCGCCTTGTTGTTGGTCGGGCCGTAGGAGATGTTGCGGGCGTACTCGGCCTGCGCATCGGGGCTGGAGGCCATGCTGATGAATTTCAGCGCCAGGTCCTTGTTCGCGCCGCCCTTGGGCATGACCCAGTAGTCCAGGTCGTAGATGCCGCCGGTCCAGGTGATGGCCAGGTTCTTGCCTTCGCGCTGGGCGGCGTCGATGCGGCCGTTGTAGGCGGTGGTCATGGTCACGTCGCCGGCGACCAGGAACTGCGGCGGCTGCGCGCCGGCTTCCCAGAACTGGATGCTTGGCTTGAGTTCGGTCATCTTCTTGAAGGCGCGGTCGGCGCCGTCCTTGGTGGCCAGCACCTTGTACACGTCGGCGGTCTTCACGCCGTCGGCCATCAGGGCGAATTCCAGGTTGTAGCGCGCGCCTTTGCGCATGCCGCGCTTGCCGGGAAATTTCTGGGTGTTCCAGAAATCGGCCCAGGTGACAGGCGCGGTCTTGAGCTTGTCGGCGTTGTAGGCCATGACGGTGGACCAGATGAAGGTGCCGACGCCGCATTCATGCACGGCAGCGGGCTGGAAGTCGGCCTTGTTGCCGACCTTGGACCAGTCAATCTTCTCGAACAGGCCTTCGTCGCAGCCACGGTTCACGTCCGGGCTTTCAACCTCGACCACGTCCCAGGTGATTTTCTTGGTCTCGACCATGGCCTTGATCTTGGCCTGCTCGCCGTTGTATTCGACCTGCTGGATCTTGCCGGCGCCCGATTTCTCGAAAGCCTCGAAATAGGCCTTTTTCTGCGCGGCACCGTTGGCGCCGCCGAAATTGACCACGGTCAGCTGGTTCTGGGCCAGCGCCGGCAGGCATACACCGGCTGCAATGGCAATGATCAGGGGCTTGAGTTTCATCGGGAATTCCTTTGGTGGGAGGTTGGCAAGGGTGAAAGAAAACGGGGGAATTGGGCAGGAACGCAGCTCATCGGTACATGCGCAGGTGCTCGACCGGCGCATGGACGTGGATGGTCTGGCCGGGCTCGGGCAACTGGTCATGGCCCAGCGGCATCTTGATGGTCGCGTCCGGCTGGCCGGGCAGCTCACAGCGCAGGCGCAGATGGTCGCCAAAATAGATCACGTCCAGCACCTTGCTCTGGAAGGTGTTGGCGCCAGCGGCTTCGGCAATCTTCAGGCGTTCAGGCCGGGTGCCGCACTGCACCGTGTCGCCGACGCCGCAGGTGTTGACATTCAGGCCGCGCAGCACCACGCCGCTGGGCAGGCGGACCTCGCAATGCGCGCCGTCCAGCCGGGTCACTTCGGCATCGAGCACCGTGCTGTCGCCGACAAAGCCTGCCACGAAGCGGTTGCTGGGTGTTTCATACAGGTTGCCCACCACGTCGATCTGCTGGATCGCGCCGTCGTTGAACACCGCGACGCGGTCGGACATGGTCAGCGCTTCGGTCTGGTCATGCGTGACATAGACAAAGGTCACGCCCAGCCGACGATGCAATGCCTTGAGTTCGATCTGCATGTGCTCGCGCAGCTGCTTGTCGAGCGCGCCCAGCGGCTCGTCCATCAGCACCAGTTGGGGGTCGAACACCAGCGCGCGGGCCAGTGCCACGCGCTGCTGCTGGCCGCCGGAAAGCTGGCCGGGGTAGCGCCCGCCCATGCGGCCGAGCTGCACCATGTCCAGCGCCTGCAGCACCTTGGCCTCGCGTTCGGCCTTGGGCAGCTTGCGCACCGTCAGCGGATAGGCGATGTTCTCGGCCAGCGTCATGTGCGGGAACAAGGCGTAGTTCTGGAACACCATGCCAAAGTTGCGCTTGTGCGGCGGCGTGCGGGTGATCTGCCGGCCGTTCAGCATGATGTCACCCGCTGTAGGCGACTCGAACCCGGCGAGCATCATCAGGGTGGTGGTCTTGCCCGAGCCCGAGGGGCCGAGCAGCGAGAGGAATTCGCCTTTGCGGATGTCCAGGTTCAGGTCACGAACGACAAGGTTGATGCCGTCGTAGGTCTTCTGGACGCCGGTGAAACTTACCAGTGTGGAGGTGCTTGTCATTCGTAGGGGGCCTGATTCTGGAGGGCTAAGGGCGGTCGCCGTGCCGAAAACGTGGGTGCAACTTGCATGCCATGGCCAATATCGGGAGGCGGCGCATGGCATGCATGAAGCATCATGGACCGATCAGGCGGCGGCGTCAAAGCAGGCGGCCATGACGGCCAGGCCTTCGTCGAGCAGCGCGTCGCTGGCGGTCAGCGGCACCAGAATGCGGATGACGTTGCCGTAGGTGCCGCAGGTCAGCAGGATCAGGCCGCGTGCCGTGGCTTCGGCCGTGATGCGCTTGGCCAGGTCGGCGTCGGGCTGCTTCACGTCGCCGTTCTTGAACAGCTCGATGGCCACCATGGCGCCCATGCCGCGCACGTCGCCGATGCAGGTGTGATTCACGGCCATGGCCTTCAGCGCTACGGTCAGGCGTTCGCCCACGTCGCGGCTGCGCTGCAGCAGGTTTTCCTGGTCGAACACATCCAGCACGGCGAGTGCGGCGGCGCAGGCAATCGGGCTGCCGGCGTAGGTGCCGCCCAGGCCGCCGGGTGCGGCCGCGTCCATCACTTCGGCGCGGCCGACCACGGCGGAGATCGGGAAGCCGCCAGCCATCGACTTGGCCATGGTGATCAGGTCGGGCGCCACGCCGCTTTGCTCCACCGCAAACCAGGTGCCGGTGCGTCCTGCGCCGGTCTGCACCTCGTCGCAGATCAGCAAGATGCCGTGCGCATCGCACAGGGCGCGCAGGCGCTGCAGCATCTCGGGCGGCGCCACGGTGAAGCCGCCTTCGCCCTGAATCGGTTCGATGATGATGGCGGCCACGCGCCTGGCCTCGATGTCGTTCTTGAAAATTGCTTCGATTGATGCAATGGAATCATCGACCGTCACGCCGTGCAGCGCGTTCGGGAAGGTGGCGTGAAAGACCTCGGCCGGGAAGGGACCGAAACCGGCTTTGTACGGCACTACCTTGCCGGTCATGGCCAGCGTCAGCAGGGTTCGGCCGTGGTAGCCGCCGGAAAAGCAGATGACGCCCGAGCGGCCGGTGGAGGCGCGGGCAATCTTGATGGCGTTCTCGACCGCTTCGGAACCGGTGGTCAGGAACAGCGTTTTCTTGGCGAAGTCGCCCGGCGCCTTGGCATTGATGCGCTCGGCCAGCTCCACATACGGCTCGTAGGCCAGCACCTGGAAGCAGGTGTGCGTGTACTTGTCGAGCTGGTCCTTCACCGCCTGGATGACGGCGGGGTGGCGGTGGCCGGTGTTGAGCACGGCAATGCCGCCGGCAAAATCGATGAAGCGCCGGCCTTCGACGTCCCAGATTTCCGCGTTCTCGCCGCGTGCAATGAAGATCTGGTGGCTGTGGCCCACGCCGCGCGGGATGGCGGCCTCGCGGCGGGCGAACAGGGCGGCGTTGGTCAAATGAGGTTCACGGTGCATGGGAAACATCCTTTTCGGTGGTTGAAGTCCGGGCTCGCCATCGGCTGCCGAGCGTATGCCTGTACTTTACGGACGGCTGCCGGGCGTTACCATATACAGATAACCCCTGCTCGGCGGTGTACTGTGCTGCCAGCACCACCTGTACATACAAACCCTTTGCCCCTTGTTGGGGCCAGCCCCTTCCATGTTCGTACTTGATCCCCAGTCAACCGTCGCGCTGGTCACCCAGATCGTCGGGGGATTCCGCCAGATGGTCGATGATGGTGCATTGCGCCCCGGCGCCAAGCTGCCGTCCATCCGCCAGTTCGCCCATGCCCACGGCGTGAGCGTCTACACCGTGGTCGATGCCTACGACCGGCTGGTGGCGCTCGGCTATTTCCAGTCGCAGGCCAACTCCGGCTTCTTCGTGCGCAGCCGCGTCAGCCCGGCCGCACTGCCCTTGGGCGCCTCAAGCCAGTACAGCTTTGACTCGATGTGGTACCTGCGCCGCATTTTTGAAAACCGCGCGCTGCGCAGCAAGCCGGGCTGCGGCTGGCTGCCCGGCGACTGGCTGTTCACCGAAGGCATGCGCCGCAGCCTGCGCAACCTGGCCGCCGAGGATGTGGACTTGGGCGGCTACGGCGAGCCCAAGGGCTACCTGCCGCTGCGCCAGGTGGTGCGCGACCTGCTGGCCAGCCGCGAGATCGTGGTGAATGCCGAGCAGGTGCTGCTGACCCAGGGTTCCAGCCAGGGCCTGGACCTGGCCGCGCGCCAGCTGGTGCGGCCGGGCGACGCCGTGCTGGTCGATGAGCCGGGCTATGCCAACTTGCTGTTCTCGCTGCGCTTCCTGGGCGCCCGGCTGGTGGGCGCGCCGCGCACCCCGGCGGGCTACGACCTGGAGACGCTGGAAGCGCGCATCATCCAGCACCGGCCCAAGGTGTTCTTCACCCAGCCCCGCCTGCAAAGCCCGACCGGCTCGACCGCCGTGCTGTCGCATCTGCACCGGGTGCTGCAGCTGGCCGAAAAATACGACTTCATGGTGGTGGAAAACGACATCTACGCCGACCTCGACCCCGAGTCGCGGCCGTCGCTGGCCAGCCTGGACCAGTTGAAGCGGGTGATCTACATCAGCAGCTTTTCCAAGACCATCTCGCCCAACATCCGCGCCGGCTACCTCGCGGCCAGCCCCGAGGTGCTGGAAGACCTGGCGCGGCTGAAGATGATCTCGGGCCTGACCTCGTCCGAGTTCACCGAGCGCCTGGCCTATGGCGCGCTGGTGGACGGCCGCTGGCGCAAGCACCTCAAGACGCTGCGCGACCGGCTGGCGCTGGGCCAGCGGCGCCTGGCCAGCCTGCTGCTGGCGATCGGTTTCGAGCTGTTCAGCGAACCCAAGGCCGGCATGTTCCTGTGGGCGCGCCACCCGGCCATCCAGAATGCCGGCGAGCTGGCCTACAAGGCGGCGGAGCAGGACATCCTGCTGGGGCCGGGCCACCTGTTTTCGGTCGATCTGGAGCCCAGCCCGTGGCTGCGCTTCAACGTGGCCTGGTCCGACGACGATGCCTTGCTGCGTTTCCTCGTGACCCTCAAAGCCGCCTAAAATCAGCCGCTTGCCTGCATCCGCAGCGGCCCGATCCTGTTCCCTGCCATTTCCTGAGAGTTGAACCCATTCCATGAGCACACCCGACTTCACCGTTGCCGACATCCGCAAGACCTTCCTCGACTTCTTCGCCTCCAAGGGCCACACCGTGGTGCCCTCCAGCTCGCTGGTGCCGGGCAACGACCCGACGCTGATGTTCACCAACTCCGGCATGGTCCAGTTCAAGGACGTGTTCCTCGGCACCGACAAGCGCCCCTATGTGCGCGCCACGTCGGTGCAGGCCTGCCTGCGCGCCGGCGGCAAGCACAACGACCTGGAAAATGTCGGCTACACCGCGCGCCACCACACCTTCTTCGAGATGCTCGGCAACTGGAGCTTTGGCGACTACTTCAAGCGCGAGTCGCTCAAATGGGCCTGGGAGCTGCTGACCGAGGTCTATAAACTGCCGGCTGACCGCCTGCTGGCCACCGTCTATGAAGAGGACGACGAGGCCTACGACATCTGGACCCAGGAAATCGGCCTGCCGCCCGAGCGCGTGATCCGCATCGGCGACAACAAGGGCGGGCGCTACAAGAGCGACAACTTCTGGATGATGGCCGACACCGGCCCGTGCGGCCCGTGCAGCGAAATCTTCTACGACCACGGCGACCACATCCCCGGCGGCCCGCCCGGCAGCCCGGACGAAGACGGCGACCGTTTCATTGAAATCTGGAACAACGTGTTCATGCAGTTCAACATGGATGAAACCGGCGCCGTCACGCCGCTGCCGGCGCCCTGCGTCGATACCGGCATGGGGCTGGAGCGCCTGGCAGCCATCCTGCAGCATGTCCACAGCAACTACGAGATCGACATTTTCGACGCGCTGATCAAGGCCGCCTCTCGCGAAACCGGCGAAACCGACCTGGGCCACAAGAGCCTGCGCGTGATTGCCGACCACATCCGCGCCACGTCCTTCCTGGTCAGCGACGGCGTGAACCCGTCGAATGAAGGGCGCGGCTACGTACAGCGCCGCATCGTTCGCCGCGCGATCCGCCACGGCTACCTGCTGGGCAAGAAGACGCCGTTTTTCCACAAGCTGGTGGCCGACCTGGCCGGGCTGATGGGCGATGCCTATCCGCGCCTGGCGGCCGACGCGCCGCGCATCACCGCCGTGCTCAAGGCCGAGGAAGAGCGCTTTTTCGAGACGCTGGAAACCGGCATGCAGATTCTTGACGCCGCGCTGACCGATGGCGTGAAAGTGCTGCCGGGCGAAGTCGCCTTCAAGCTGCACGACACCTACGGCTTTCCGCTCGATCTGTCGGCTGATGTCTGCCGCGAACGTGGACTGAGCGTGGACGAGGCCGGTTTTACCGTGGCCATGAACCAGCAAAAAGCCCAGGCCCGCGCCGCCGGCAAGTTCAAGATGGACCGCGCCCTCGACTACACCGGCACCGGCAACGTCTTCACCGGCTACGAACACCTCGAAGAAACGTCAAAAATCATAGCTATCTATGCAGACGGGACCAGCGTGGCAGCCTTGAGGGCCGGTCAAAGCGGCGTGGTCGTGCTGGACTCGACGCCGTTCTACGCCGAAAGCGGTGGCCAGGCCGGCGACGAGGGCGAACTGATCAGCGGATCCGCCAAGTTCGCTGTCAGCGACACGCTCAAGATCAAGGCCGACGTGTACGGCCACCACGGCACGCAGGCCGAAGGCACGCTGGCCGTGGGCGATCATGTCAGCGCCCGCGTCAATGCGGCCGTGCGCGCCGCCACCGTGCGCAACCACAGCGCGACGCACCTGATGCACAAGGCGCTGCGCGAAGTGCTGGGCACGCATGTGCAGCAAAAGGGCAGCCTGGTCAACGCCGAACGCACCCGTTTTGACTTCGCGCACAACGCGCCGATGACCGACGCGCAGATCCGCGAGGTCGAAGCCATCGTCAATGCCGAAATCCTCGCCAACATCGCCACCGATGCCAGCGAAATGGACATGGAATCGGCCCAGCAATCGGGCGCGATGATGCTGTTCGGCGAAAAGTACGGCGACTCCGTGCGCGTGCTCAGCATTGGTTCGAGCAAGGAACTGTGCGGCGGCACGCACGTCGGCCGCACCGGCGACATCGGCCTGTTCAAGATCGTGGCCGAAAGCGGCGTGGCCTCGGGCGTGCGCCGGGTCGAAGCCGTGACCGGCCAGAACGCGCTGGCTTATTTGCAGTCGCTCGAAGCCACCGTGCAGTCGGCCGCCGGAACGCTCAAGGCCAGCCCGTCGGAGTTGCAAAACCGCATCGGCCAGGTGCTGGATCAGGTCCGGTCGCTCGAAAAGGAAGTCGCCGCGCTCAAGGGCAAGCTGGCTTCATCGCAGGGCGACGAACTGATGGGGCAGGCGGTCGAGGTGAACGGCCTGAAGGTGCTGGCCGCCCGGCTCGAAGGCGCCGACGCCAAGACGCTGCGCGAGACCATGGACAAGCTCAAGGACAAGCTGAAAACGGCGGTCATCGTGCTGGCGGCTGTGGACGGCGGCAAGGTCCAGATCGCCGCCGGCGTGACGAACGACAGCACTGGCAAGGTCAAGGCCGGCGAACTGGTCAACTTCGTGGCCGGCCAGGTTGGCGGCAAGGGCGGCGGCAAAGCCGACATGGCCATGGCCGGCGGCACCGACCCGTCGGGCCTGGAAGCGGCACTCAAGTCCGTGCAGGAATGGGTCGCCGGGCGCGTCTGAAAAGAAGCCTGAAACGGTTCGGGCATCGGGTGACCTTGCCGTTTACAGGATTGCGTGTCCCATCACCGAGCGCATGCGTTGGCTTGCCTGGCAAACCATACGCAGTTTTGAACTGCATCGGATTGATTTGGAAACGAAATCAGGTGCGCCGTCCCCCCGCGCTGGCGGGGCAGGACAGGCGCTGCGCCTTAGAACGGCGCGTCGGGCACCGGGGCAGCCTCAACCTCGGGCACGGCGGCGCTGCCGGCCTTGATGCGTTTGGCCTTGAGCGTGGGCTTGGCGGCCGGCGCGGCTTCTTCACCACCTTCGGACGGGGCTTGCGCTTCGGCGTCACCCAGCAGTGCCTGGCGCACGCTGGCCTTGTCGCCGGCGCCGGCGAACTTGCTGTACTTGCCCAGCGTGCCGACCAGCTGGCCGTAGATGCGCGGATTGCCGGCGACGCATTCGCCATGGTCGATGAAATCGGACTCACCGGTGAAGTTGCCGATCAGGCCACCGGCTTCCGTGATCAGAAGCGAGCCCGCCGCCACGTCCCAGGGGTGCAGGCCGGTCTCGAAAAAGCCGTCGGTGAAGCCGGCCGCAACATGCGCCAGGTCCAGCGCCGCAGCGCCCGGACGGCGCACGCCAGCGCACTGGCTCATGACTTCGCCGAGCATGTTCAGGTAAGGCTTGAGCTTGTCGCCGGGGCGGTAGGGAAAACCGGTCGAGATCAGGCATTCCTGCAGGCGCGTGCGCTTGCCGACGCGGATGCGGCGGTCGTTGACGTAGGAACCACGGCCCTTGCTGGCGCTGTAGATATCGTTGCGGTTCGGGTCGTAGACCACCGCCTGCTCGACCTTGCCGCGCACGGCCAGCGCAATGCTGACGCAGTAGAACGGAAAGCCGTGGATGAAATTGGTGGTGCCGTCCAGCGGATCGATGATCCAGACGAATTCGGAGTCTTTCGCGCCATGCTCGCTGCCCGATTCCTCGGCCAGGATGCCGTGGCCGGGATAGGCGGTCAGCAGGGTTTCGATGATCGCGGCTTCGGCGGCCTTGTCGACTTCGGTGACGAAGTCGTTGGTCTGCTTGACCGACACGCGGACCGCCTCGACGTCAAGGGCGGCGCGGTTGATGAGGGCGCCGGCGGCGCGCGCAGCCTTGACGGCCACGTTGAGCATGGGGTGTAGATTGCTGGACATAAATTGTAAGAAAGAGCGGGCAGGAACTGCAAAACCGGGAACCGATGGCAGGCGACAATAGCGGATTTTACCGGCTTCGCCCGCCCGGCCCCGAATGACCCCGGCAGCCGGATTTTCGCGCTAGCGCTCCGGCCCCTTTTTATCCCCATGAAAACCCGCTTCATCCTGATCAACACCAGCCACGCCGGCAACGTCGGCGCCACCGCCCGCGCCATGAAAACCATGGGTTTTGACGACCTGGTGCTGGTCGCGCCGCGCTGGGAGAATGTGCTGCGGCGGGAAGAAACCATCCAGCGGGCCAGCGGCGCACTCGACGTGTTGAACAATGCGCGGATTGTTGAAACGCTCGACGAGGCGCTCGATGGCATGGCGCACCTGTGCGCCACCGCCATGACGCCGCGCGACTTCGGCCCGCCGACCCGGGCGCCGCGTGTGCATTTCGCCGAATTGCTGGGGACGTCCGGTTTGCTATCGAATGAAGAGCTGCAAGCGCCCGTCGATACTGCGAAAAAGCCCGATTCGGTTGCTTTTTTGTTCGGTTCCGAGCGTTTCGGCATGCAGAACGAGGACGTCTACCGCTGCCACGTCGCCCTGAGCATTCCGACCGATCCGAAATTTGGCTCGCTCAACCTGGGCGCGGCGGTGCAGCTGATTGCCTACGACTGGCGCGAAGCCCTGGGCGGCTTTGGCATTCAGGCCGCGCCTGAAGAACCCCGGCTGGCCGACGCCGCCGCCGTGGGCGGCATGCTCAGGCACTGGGAAGAAGCATTGATTGATATCGGCTTTCTCGATCCGGCATCGCCCAAGAAGCTGATGCCGCGCCTGAACCAGCTGTTCAACCGCGCGCAGCTCAGTCCCGAGGAAATCCACATCCTGCGCGGTGTGGCCAAGGCGATGATGCGCGGCGCGTCCGAGAAAACGTCTGCTGCGGCGGACAAGCCGCCCGCGCCAGCGGATACGCCGGCCAGCGCCTAAACTCCTTGGCATGTTTTCCAGACTCCGCTCCGACATCCAGTGCATCCTTGAACGCGACCCGGCCGCCCGCACCCGCTGGGAGGTGCTGACCTGCTACCCCGGCCTGCATGCGCTGGTGCTGCACCGGCGCGCGCACTGGTGCTGGAGCCACGGCTTCAAATGGCTGGGGCGCTTCATCTCGCACATTTCGCGCTGGCTGACCGGCATCGAGATCCATCCCGGCGCGCAAATCGCCGGCTGCGTGTTCATCGACCACGGCATGGGCGTGGTGATTGGCGAAACCGCTGAAATCGGCGCCGGCTGCACCATCTACCACGGCGTCACGCTGGGCGGCACCTCGCTCTACAAGGGAACCAAGCGCCATCCGACACTCGGCAAAAACGTGGTCGTGGGCGCCGGCGCGCAGGTGCTGGGCGGCTTCACCGTCGGCGACGGCGCGCGCATCGGCTCGAATGCCGTGGTGGTCAAGCCCGTGCCGCCCGGGGCCACGGCCGTGGGCAACCCGGCGCGCATCATCCAGCCCGGCGCTGACTTGAAACGCGAGGAGGCGGCCAGCCAGATGGGCTTTTCAGCCTACGGCGTGACGCAGAGCGACGACCCGTTGAGCCAGGCCTTGCGCGGACTGATTGACAACGCCTCGGGGCAGGAGCACCAGATTTCGCTGCTCTGGCAGGCGATTGAAAAGCTCTCAAGCCCGGCGGCCGCGCCGCACCGCGATTGCGTTCCCAAGGATGCCGCGCTGCAAGAAAACTTCGAGGCCGACCGGCTGAACCAGCTGGTTGGCAAATAGCCGGCGGATGCGCCGGCCATCAAACGCTTGAAATGTTTATTTGGCGGCCGCCGGAGCTGACGCCGCCGCTGCCGCTTTTTCCGCTGCGGCCTTTTGTTTTTCTTCCGGGTTCATCGCCCCGGCGATGGCGCTGCCGGCCATGGTTCCGACCACCGCGCCGACGGCCATCGACCCCATGGTGCCCATCATGCCGGAACCCGCCGCTGCAGGTGCTGCGGCGGCAGGCGCTGCCGCTGCAGGCGTGGCCGCCGGGGCCGGTGCTGCGGCTGCCGGGGCTTTGGCGGGTGCGGGGGCTGACGTGCGCGGTGCGGCTTTCATGCCGCCACCGCCCATGCGCTTGGCATGGGCCAGCGAAGGCAGCGTCAGTGAAGCCACAGCCAGGGCGACGATGGAAAGGCTGGTGCGAAAGGAAGCGTTCATGGAGTCACTCAGGTAAAAAAAACAGACAAAAATGCCAGGCCATGCGGCCCGGCTTTTCCCGCTGCATTCACATTCATGTCGTGCGAATGCAGCGCTGTCGGCTTTTATACCGCGCGAATGGCGTTCTTGGGCCTAAAGGCCTTGCAAACCACCGGGTCGGTTTCCAGGTAAGGTCCGCCGATCAGGTCGATGCAATAAGGCACGGCGGCAAAAATTCCGGGCACCACCGATTCGCCCGCTTCGTTCCTCTGGCCTTCCAGCGTCTCGGCAATCGCCTTGGGCTGGCCGGGCAGGTTCAGGATCAGGCTCTGGCCGCGAATCACCGCGACCTGGCGCGACAGGATGGCGGTGGGAACGAATTTCAGGCTGATCTGGCGCATCTGCTCGCCAAAGCCGGGCATGACCCTGTGCGCCACGGCCAGCGTGGCCTCGGGCGTCACGTCGCGTAGCGCAGGGCCGGTGCCGCCGGTGGTCAGCACCAAGGCGCAGCCGGCATCGACCAATTCGATCAGCGCGCTGCTGATGCCGGCCTGCTCATCGGGAATCAGCCGCTCTTCGAACGTGATCGGGTTGCGCAGGGCGCGCGTCAGCCAGTCCTTCAGGGCGGGCAGGCCCTTGTCCACATAGACGCCGCTTGAAGCCCGGTCGCTGACCGACACGATGCCGATCCTGACCGCGTCGAAACCCTGGCTCATGCCTTGGGTTCCTCGGCCATGGCCAGCTTGACCAGCTGGAAAATCTCGCGGTAGGACTTGCCGTGGCGCGGCGCCTCGCCTGGCGTTTCAGGCTTGGCGATGTCCTTGCGCGCCTGGCGGATCAGCGCGCGCAGCTGCTGGGAATCGGTCGCCGGATAGTCGGTGAGCCACTGGCTGAGCGCATCGTCCGACGCGATCAGCTTGTCGCGCCACTGCTCGGCCAGGTGCAGCGCCAGCGTCAGGTCGGCCGAGCCGTTGGCCTGCTCGTCAATTGCCGCGCGGATCGGCGTCATGTCGAGCGTGCGCATCAGCTTGCCGATGAACTGCATCTGGCGGCGCCGGCCCTCGAAGTTGGTGATGCGCCGCGCTTCCTTGAGCGCGTCGAGCAGCTTGTCGGGCAGGTCCAGCCGCGCCATCAGGTCGGCGCGCAGCGTTAGCAGCGCCTCGCCGAGCGCCTGCTTTTCGTCGGCCTCGGCCTTGAGCTGGGTCTTGCTGGGTGGACCCACTTCTTCGAGGGCAATTTCTTCGGGTTTCACGAACCGGCCGTTGGACCAGTAGCCTTTGATGGCCTTGGGAGTCTTGTTGTTCATAGCGCTTAGTATCATAGCTACATGACCCAAAAAATTTCTTCCCGTCCACCCCGCAGCGTTTCCCGTGCCAAAACCAGCCAGCCCGAAGCCGGTTTCAGCTACCACCGGGACTTTTTTGAAGACCTGGTCGATACCGCCCTGAGCCATGCCAAGAAACTCGGCGCCACCGATGCGGCCGCCGAAGCGTCGGAAGGCTGCGGCCTGTCGGTCAGCGTGCGCAAGGGCGAACTGGAGTCGGTCGAGCGCAACCGCGACAAGTCGCTAGGCATCACGGTTTATGTCGGCAAGAAGCGCGGCAATGCCTCGACCAGCGATTTTTCCAAGGCCGCCATCCAGCAGACCGTGAAGGCCGCCTACGACATCGCCAGTTTCACGGCCGAAGACGAAACGTCAGGACTGCCCGACGAGCAGGATATCGCTACCGAACATCCTGCGTTGGACCTGTTCCACCCGTGGGTCATCACGTCCGAGGAAGCCGCCCATCTGGCCCTGCAGTGCGAAGCCGCCGCCTTCGCCACCTCCCGCCTGATCACCAACAGCGAAGGCGCGGGCGTGTCGGCCCAGCAAAGCCATTTCTTCAGCGCCCACAGCAAAGGTTTTCGCGGCGGCTACGCCAGTTCGCGCCACAGCATTTCGGTGGCGCCGATTGCCGGCAAGGGCAAGCAGATGCAGCGCGACGCCTGGTACAGCTCGATGCGCGACGCCAGCGAACTGGCCCTTCCCGAAGTGGTGGGCCGCTATGCCGCCGAACGCGCGCTGGCCCGCCTGAAAGGCCGCAAGATTCCGACCGTTGAATGCGCGGTGCTGTTCGAGTCGCCGCTGGCCGCCGGCCTGCTGGGCGGCTTTGTGCACGCCGTCAGCGGCGGCGCGCTGTACCGCAAGAGCACCTTCCTGGCCAACAGCCTGGGCAAGCTGGCCTTTCCGAAACACATCGACATCCATGAAGACCCCTACCTCCTCAAGGGCAAGGGCAGTTCGCCGTTCGATGACGAGGGCGTCAAGACCAGCGCCCGCCAGGTGGTCGAATCCGGACGCGTCGCTGGTTACTTTTTAAGCACGTATTCAGCCCGCAAGCTCGGCATGCGCACCACGGGCAACGCTGGCGGCTCGCACAACCTGACGATGAGCAGCCGAAAGACCAAGCCCGGCGATGACCTGGACGCGATGCTGCTCAAGCTGGGAACCGGCCTGTTCGTGACCGAGCTGATGGGGCAGGGCGTGAACTACGTGACCGGCGACTACTCGCGCGGCGCCTCGGGTTATTGGGTCGAAAACGGCGAAATCGCGTTTCCGGTCGAGGAAATCACGATTGCCGGCAACCTGAAAGACATGCTGCTGGGCATCCATGCCGTGGGCGCCGACACCTACAACTACGGTGCCAAGACCGTGGGTTCCATTCTGGTCAACCGGATGAAAGTCGCCGGGTCCTGAGCTTTTCCAAGCCACGGCTGCAGGCCATGCGTCGGCAGTCAAGCACATTCACAAAAAATCATCAGGCCTGTTTTATTCACCCTGAAAAATGTAAGTAAATTGTTACCCTTGTGTTGAGTTCCAGGTAAAGATATGTAACCTGCTGGCTTGCATGTTTTTGTCATTAAGGAAAACCAAATTGGCGTTACAACACACTCTGGCTGCAGGCTTGGCCGCTCTACTCCCGCTTATTGGTTTGGCGCAAGCCAGCCCGGCGCCTGTCCGGACCTTCTACACCTGGCAAGCCGCGCCGACCCTGACAACGGCCGAAGCCTATTTCACCAACCTGCAGAACGGCGCGAGGATTGAAACGCCATTTCGCATCACGTTTGGGCTGACCAGCAACTGGGGGCTTGCCCCGATCAGTGTTCCGCAGGCCGGAAAGAGCGGTCACCATCATCTTTTGATCAACCGTGGGCTTCCCCTGGATTTCAAAAAAGCCTTGCCTTTTGATGACCAATACATCCACTTTGGCAAGGGGCAGATGGAAACGGTCTTGACGCTGGAGCCCGGCACCTACACCTTGCGCCTGCTGTTGGCCGATGACAGGCACCTGCCGCATTTCGTTTACAGCAAGCCTCTGAAGATCACGGTCACGCGAAAAAATAAAGACACCGATCCGCTGACCCTGGTGAGCAAGGGAATCAGTTTTTTGAACATGGCCCCTGATGCCCGTCTCAAGGGGCCGTTCAAAGTCCAGTTTCAGGCTTCAGGCTTCAATGTGGCGCATTTAAGCCAAAAGCAAAAAGACACAGGGCATTTCCGGCTGACAGTGACACCCAAGAGCGGCGACAAGCCGGTAGAAATGGATTTCCCGAACGGCCAGACCGAAATCCAACTGGCACCGCCAGCGGGCGCCTATGTCCTGAAGCTCGATTTAGTGGACAACCTGAATGCAGGAAAAATGCTGGCTGACTCGGTTTCCACAACCGTGCGCGTGGAGTGAATCAAGAAGCCAGCACAGCCTTCACCGCGCTGGACACCTGGCCCATGTCGGCCTTGCCGGCCAGCTGGGCCTTCACCGCGCCCATGACCTTGCCCATGTCGACCGGACCCACGGCGCGCCCCAGTTCGGCAGCCAGCGCAGCAACGATGGCCTTGACCTCGGCCGTGACCTCGTCACCGCTCAGGCGGGCGGGCAGGTAGGCCTGCAGCACCAGCAGCTCGGCCTTTTCCTTGTCGGCCAGGTCCTGGCGTGCGGCTTTTTCAAACGCCTCGATCGAGTCCTTGCGCTGCTTGATCAGCTTGTCCACGATGGCGACGGCCATCACGTCATCGACCACCACGCGCTCGTCCACTTCCTTTTGCTTGATCGCCGACAGCAGCAGGCGGATGGTGCCCAGGCGCTCGCTGTCCTTGGCGCGCATGGCGGTTTTCATGTCTTCGGTGATTTGTTCTTTGAGTGTCATGGCAGGGCTCCTGAAGGGTTGTGAATTTGGGAATGAAACAGCTGGCGCTAGAAAACAAAAAAGCCCGCAGAGCGTCCTCTTGCGGGCTTGAGCTGCCGTGAGGCAAGTACTGATTTAGTACAGCTTCTTGGGCAACTGCATGGCGCGAATGCGCTTGTAGTTGCGCTTGACAGCGGCTGCCTTCTTGCGCTTGCGCTCGGCGGTTGGCTTTTCGTAGAACTCGCGCGCGCGCAAGTCGGTCAGCAGGCCGAGTTTTTCGATGGTGCGCTTGAAGCGGCGCAGCGCGACGTCAAAGGGTTCGTTGTCTTTTACGCGAATGGTGGTCATTGATGAATCGATTCAAAAGATGCACTTTTCATTGATCTGATCAGGATCAGGCCAGGTGCGGGTTTGCTAGCAAAGCCTGCGATTATAGCAGTCTCTGAAATGCCAAATGTCAACGATCATAGCGCCCGCTCAGCCTGCCGCGCCGCCAGCACTGGAGTTGTAGCCGCCCAGCCAGCCGGTCAGTTTTGCCACTTGATCCCAATTTGGGACTAAAATTTACCGATCCGGGTGATCTCAAAGGCAACATTGGTGGAGTTTTGGCTCAGGCATCCGGCGTCAAGACAGGCCTTGCAAGCCTGGTTTGAAGATGCCAGCCACGCCCAGTGGAAGACTTCGCAGGACATCAAGCTCCGGTATGCCAGCGCCAGCTTCGTGGCAGTCAACCGGGTGGTGTTCAATATCAAGGGCAATGATTACCGCCTGTTGGTGGCGGTAGCCTACCGCTTTGCGGCCCTGTACATCAAGTTTGTTGGCACACACGCCCAATACGATGCAATCGACGCTGCCATCGTGGAGAATCAGCCGTGAATAAGCCCGACAGCTATCCTATTCGTCCCATCCGTACCGATGCGGACTACCGCGCCGCACTGGCGCTGGTGGCGCCTTATTTTGATGACGAGCCCGACATTGACAGCGATGCGGGCGCGCATTTCGAGGCCATGCTGACCTTGATCGAAGCTTATGAAGCAAAGCATTACCCGATGAGCCCGCCTGATCCGATAGAGGCGATCTTGTTTTGCATGGAACAGCAGGGGCTCAAGCCCAAAGACCTGGAGCCGATGATTGGACAGCGCAACCGGGTGTACGAGGTGCTGAACCGCAAGCGAAAGCTGACGCTGGCGATGGTGTGGCGCCTGCATGTCGGGCTGGGTATTCCGGCGGAGACTTTGATTCGGCAGCCGGGGTGAGAGGCGTCAGAACTATTGCCGAAAGATCATCAGCGCATCCCGTCATTGAGCAGCATGGCATCTTCGTTGTAAAACAAGCGAAAGCAATCAACCTGGACGTATCAAGCTAATCCCGTCCGTTGGTTTCGCCCGTCAGCATGCTTCTCCAACCATTTGCATCTCTGGCTGTGACAATTTCACCCTCCATCGCCTCAATTAACCCGACAGCTCGGTTGTATCCAAGTTTGAATCTTCTCTGCGCATGTGAAACAGACGGATTTTTGGTTTCGATGACCAATTGTTTTACCGTCTCGTACAGCGGGTCTTGTTTTGCTGGGTGGTTCATTTTGCTTACTGCGGATAGTGGTAGTGAAACTCGTATTCCGAGGAAAACTGTGCATTCACTTTTACGCCGCCAATGTGTTCAAAAATCATGCTTTAGTTAGCCATTCAAGAACTTTTTCGTTGTGGCTTTCTGGAACCCAACGGCCAATGGCTCTCATGACCGATCCACTGAAACCGATCACTTCCTGAAGATGTGGCAACACCTTCTGATTGTCATCCGAAAGTTGGGCCCCAATCGTAAAAAGCTGGGAACTCAATGGATTGCCTTCAACTACAACCAGGGTTGCTTCGGGATTTTTTCGACGGAAGTGAGCGTTCCGATGAAGATGCGCAAGGGAAATTGGCGGCCAGGGTTCATTCATGGGAGCACGATGAATCGCACGAACCACTAAATATCCGATGACGAAACAAGTGCCCTTTGAAATATCCGGCCCCTGAAATCCGGAATAGAAAACCAGATGGTCACCCGCAGTAAGTCGAAGTAACTGTGAGCGCTTTGGCTCGCTGGGCTCGCCATAGGTGAAAGACTCAAACTCTGGGTCGTAGTGTGTGTACCCAGTAGAGCCTGAGTACTTATCCAAAGTGCCGCCATGCCTGCCAGGAAGTTCGGAGTAGGTAACTCCTTTTCCTGAGGATAATTCAGATGACTCGGGTATGGGTACGTATTCAAAAGTGCCATTTGAGAATCGTGGAGATAATGTGCCGCCGCAACCACGATCAATTCCGACGCGAAGAAATAATATTTTCATGGTCGAGTATTTTTATTTATGGCAACTTTTGGTATATGTGGGTTTAATTTGTTTTTCTTCCCATAGACATGGATTGCCGTGAATGCCTTTACCATAATTTTTTGAATGCAAGAAGAAGCAGATATTATTTATTGCAACTTCATCACTTTCATAGCCATAACATGTAGGGTATCCAAGTGGAATTCGGACGCCCATGTTTTCCCATCCGCCTTCGGGTACGAGACAATTTCTTCCAAAATAGTAAAACTTATCAGCGATAAGTACATTTTCCCCACCTGTGTCGTGGTTCATTTCCTGCAGACTATGACTACCGTTCGGTAGTTGTTGCTGATTGCCAAGATCATCACAATAATAAATATTATCGCCATAATCTTGTTGAAAATTTTTTAGAGTGTTGATCTGTGGAGATGGTTTTTTGTTTTGGAAATCAGGAGCAAAAAAATACTCATTAAACGACAGAATTTCACCAATCCGCATCACATAAATTAGACCTTGACTATTAATTTTTAATTTACTTGATTTAACTAATGTTTCTGAAGCAAAACCAGCAACCCAATCACCTATTTTTTTGGTTCGACGAATACCTGGCTTGCAGGTTGCTAAGGTAAGTGTTTTGTAAAAAGGGTTAGGAGCAAATCCAGTATCATGTGTCATCAAATAAGAAAAAAGTCTTGGCATTTTTATTGTGTCCTTGATTGAATTTAAAAATATCTTGAGTAATTCTCAAGTTTGGTTTCGCATGATTTTTTTAATCGAATCCCCAAACCCTAGCAGCCACCAGTCCAGCATATCCGACTCCACCACCGTGGCCGTAATCTCATAGGTGTCGTCCAGTACCACCACCTGCTGGTCGGTGGACAGCGGGCATTCAACGATGTGCAGTCCGGCTGCTTTCTTTATCTGGAAACTCAGGCGAATCTTCGTGCCATCGCCATAACCAAAGCGGCCATCGTCATCAAATTGCTTCAGGTTGAAATCATTGGGGCGCTCAAAAGTCAGCGTGGACGCCTGGGCTGAAATAAAGCGGTGCAGCGCCAGGCAGCGTTCATTGTCATAACCATCAAACCGGCAAATCAGGTACATGCGCGGCCCTTGCTGCGCTAAACCCAGCGGCATGACTTTGGCGGTTTTTCTGTCACCCTCGGCATTTTTATAGTCCACCTCCAGCCATTGGTTGCCGTAAAGCGCGTTGCTGACCTGCTCGAAGACCTCGGGATTGATTTTGGGTGGCAGCAGTGGCTGGCTGGTGCTGACCACGCGCACTTTGTTCAGCCATTCGCGCTCGCGCTGGGGCGTGCCCTGGTCTCCCAACTGGCTGCGCGCCTGGTTGAAAAAGCCATCCATGGATTTCATTAGCCGGACCGGCAGCAGGCTGCCCAATTGCTGCTCGGCCAGCGTGAGGAGCAGGGATTCCTGGGGGCTCAGCCGCATGGACCAGCCTTTTACGCTCGTTTTCTCGGAGTAGCGGTAGGGATTGCTTCTTTCATCACGTTCGATGGCGCCGAACTCGGACAGGGTTTGCAGCAGGCGCTGGAGGGTTCGCGGCTCCCGCTCGAAACCGGCTTCGCGCAGTTGCAGGCGCAGTTAGGTTGCGGTGACGGTGCCGCGCCTGGGAATGCGGCGCAGCAGTTCAAGTGAAAGCTGGAGTGTTTCCAGTGAATCCGGGCGTTTGGGCATGACTCAAGGCTTCATGTCACAGTGCATTTTTCTCAATCCACCGCCCAGCCCGCTTGTAGCAAGGCATCAATCCCATCAAACACGTAGTCACCGCAGCCTGTTTTGGAACGCAATACCAGGCGGTCATTGCATAAATCCTCCAAAGTTGCAGAGGCATAGCCCAGCGTGGAATGCTTGAAGTGCAGGCGCCCATCGGGCGTCAACGGCATTTCCTCAATGGCTTGTCGGGTTTGCTGCTGCAGGCTGTCGGACCAGGGGGAGGCGGGGTGGTTTGTCATGGCGGGTGGGGTTGGGTGATTCACCTCATTGTCATCCGGCATGCGTCGCGTTGTGTCGCAGGGCCATGCACACTTGGAGCCTTCGATCAACACAGGGAGGTTCGCATGGATTTCATCGAGGTCTATTACTCACCCCAGCAGGTTTCCTGTCCAGAAAGTTCTTCCCCCAGCCCGCGCAAACCGGCCTGGGTGGTGGCGGACTGGATGGCGCAGGGCTTGCCCGTGCGCATCGTCGAGCCCGTCCCGACTAGATGCGAGCAGATGGCGCTGGCCCATGCGCCCGGTTACGTGGAGGGGATTTTGAGTTGCCGGCTGATGAACGGCTTTCGGGGCCGTCAGCAGGATGTGGCGGACTCGCTGCCCTGGACCTGCGGCTCATTTCTGTCGGCCGCCCGTGGTGCGCTGAACAATGGTCTGGTCGCCTGTTCCCCGACCTCGGGGTTTCATCATGCGGGCTACGAATCGGGCTATGGCTACTGCACTTTCAACGGCTTGATGGTCGCAGCCTTGACCCTGAAAGCAGAGGGAAAAGTCCGGCGCGTGGGTATTTTGGACTGCGACCAGCACTACGGCGACGGAACGGCTGAAATCATGCAGGCGCTGAAGATCGACTGGATTCGCCATGTCTCCCGCGAATACGGGAGCGCCGACGATGCCGGGCCGTTTGTCGACGCGCTGCCCGAGGTGGTGCGCAGCTTCGCGGATTGCGACCTGCTGATGTACCAGGCCGGGGCCGACCCGCACATTAACGATCCGCTGGGCGGGTTTCTCACCACGGCGGAGCTGGCGGAGCGCGACCGCATCGTTTTTTCAGCCGCCAAAGCCCTTGGCCTTCCGGTGGTCTGGAATCTGGCCGGGGGCTACCAGGAGCCGCATTCCCGCGTGCTGGAGATTCACCGCAACACGATGGCGGCCGGCGTGGCGCAATATGTTTGAATTTCGCGGCGGCTGTCGGTCATCGCCAAAGCCCTGAACGCGCGCGTCAGGCAATCAGCTCAGCCTGCCGCGCCGCCAGCGCCTGCGCACAGGCAAAACCGCTGGCCCAGGCCCACTGGAAGTTGTAGCCGCCGAGCCAGCCGGTCACATCGACCACTTCGCCGATGAAATACAGGCCGGGCTGTTTCGATTCCATGGTTTGCGATGACAGGTCGCGGGTATCAACGCCGCCGACCGTGACTTCGGCCTTTCGGTAGCCTTCGGAGCCGTTGGGCGTGAGCTGCCAGTCGGCCAGGCGCTGGCCCAAGGTTTGCAGCGCCTTGTCGGTGGCGTCAACGATGGGGCGCTGCAAGGCGGCGTCCTGGCCGACCCAGGCGTCGGCCAGTCGGCCGGGCACCAGGCTGGACAGTTCGTTGGCGATCAGCTTTTTTGAACTGGCCTTGGCGCGCAGCAGCAGCGTGGGCAAATCGGTGCCGGGCGCGAGGTTGATGCGGACCGGCTGGCCTTCGCGCCAGAAGCTCGAAATCTGCAGCACCGCCGGACCGCTCAGGCCCCGGTGGGTGAACAGCAGGTCTTCGGCAAACACCATGGCTTTCTTGCGCTGTTTGGGCGTGGCATCTAGCGGTCCGGTTTCGATCAGCACCGGCAGCGCCAGGCCGGCCAGTTGGGCATAGGGCGCCCAGGCGTCGCCGTCGAAGGTCAGCGGCACCAGCGCGGCTCTCGGTTCAATCAGGCGCAGATTGAATTGCTTCGCGATGCGGTAGCCGAAATCGGTCGCGCCGATTTTCGGAATCGACAGGCCGCCGGTGGCAATCACCACCTGCGGCGCTTCGATCAAACCCCGGTCGCTCTGGATTTGATAGCTGTTGATACCCGCCTGTTCTGCGCAAACCACGCTTTTGATACTGCAAGGCTGCCAGCGCGTGACCTGGCCGTCATCGCATTCGGCCAGCAGCAGGTTGATGATGTCTTCGGCCGAGCGGTCGCAAAACAGCTGGCCCTTGTGCTTTTCGTGAAACGGCACGCCATGGCGCTGCAGCAGCTCGATGAAGTCCTGCGGCGTGTAGCGCGACAGGGCGGAGCGGCAAAAATGCGGGTTGTCGCTCAGGAACTGGGCCGGCGTTGCGTCGCGGTTGGTGAAGTTGCAGCGCCCGCCACCCGAGATGCGGATTTTCTCGGCCACCTTGTCGCTGTGATCGACCAGCAAGACCTTCAGGCCCAACTGGCCCGCCTGGCCCGCGCAAAACAGGCCGGCCGCGCCTGCGCCAATCACGACCACATCGAATTTATAAGTCAAATCAGCCTCTTGCGCAGGAAGGACGGGCGCAGGCAGCTATGAAAAGCATAGCGATCTGGCATGTCCTGTGGCTGCGTCTCATGAAACACGGGAGTGTAGCCGCGCCAGGGCGGATGAGCTGAACCCGGCGTTTCAGGCGCTGCGGCGCACTTCCGGATGCTCGGCGGCTTGCGCCAGCGCGCTGACGACATCGCCGACGACGATGACCGACGGGCTGGCCAGGCCGGACAGCTTGACGTCCGCGAACAGCCGGGCGAGCGTGGTGGCGATGTGGCGCTGGGTCGGCAGCGACGCGTTCTGGATCACCGCGACCGGCGTGTCGGCGGGCAGGCCGCTGAGCAATTCGTTCTGGATGCGCTCGGCGCCGCTGACGCCCATGTAGATCACCAGCGTCAGCCGCGCGCTGTGGGCGGTGGCGGCAAGCAGCCGCCAGTCGGTGCCGGCGTCGCCGGGCTTGGCATGGCCGGTGACGAACACCACGCCGTGCGCATGCTGGCGGTGCGTCAGCGGCACGCCCAGCGAGGTGACCGCCGCCAGGCCGGCGGTGATGCCGTTGACGACCTCGACCCGGATGCCGGCGGCCTGCAGGTGCTCGACCTCTTCGCCGCCCCGGCCAAAGATGAAGGGGTCGCCGCCCTTGAGCCGGACGACGTTTTCGCCTTCGCGGGCGGCCATGACCATGAGCTTTTCGATGAAGGCCTGCGGCGTTGACTTGCAGCCGCCGCGCTTGCCGACATACACGATGCGGGCGCCGGGGGCGGCAAACGCGACGATTTCCTCGCTGACCAGGTCATCGACGAACAGCACGCTGGCCTGCCCGATGGCCTTGACGGCCTTGAGGGTGAGCAGTTCGGGATCGCCTGGACCGGCGCCGACGAGGGTGACTTTGGGATTGTTCATAGTTGCTTGAGCAGTTGCAAGATATGCGCCACCTGCTGCGCAATTGACGGCGGCAGGGGGCTGTCGCCGTCCAGCACCGAACGAATATAGGCTGCCGTGCTGTCGGCGTCGATGGCCTTGGGCAGATCGGGAACCGACGGCAGGGTTCCCTTCACGCCTTCATGCGCCAGCACCTGCTCGCCCTGAATGAAGCCCTGCATCTGCGGCGAGCGGCGCGGGTCGGCCACGCCTTCGCCCTCGGTGCCGCGCAGCAGCAACGCATCGGCCTTGACGAGTTCGAAGGTGGCTGCCATGGACAGCGCGTATTCGGGATGCGTGTAGCTGCTGACGACCAGCGCCTTGCCGGCGACCGGGTTCATCAGCTTGACCAGGCTGTGCGCCGGGTTGCGCAGGCCGACGGCGCGGCGCACGTCGAGCAGGCGTTTGAGCGCCGGGCTGAGCAGTTCGGTGGGCGCAAACGCCACCTCGCCGGCTGCTATGGTTTTGATAGCTGTCAGCGCAGGTGTATCAAGCGCAGCGAGCACTTCGGATGAAAAAACGCGTTTCGATTCGGTGGGTGTTCCATGCACCAGCACGCCGACGCCCTCGCGCGCCAGCAGCAGCGCCAGCAGCGGCGTGAGCACCGGCAGCTTGCGCGCGCCGTTGTAGCTGGGCAGCACCACGATGGGGCCGTCGCTGGCGGGAATCAGGTTCAGGCGCTGGTGAACGGCGTCGAGAAAGCCGGCCATTTCCTCGGGCGTCTCGCCCTTGATGCGCATGGCCAGGCAAAAGCCGCCGATTTCCAGGTCGGTGACGACGCCGTCGAGCACCTGGCCGAGCAGGTCGGCGGACTGTTCGCGCGACAGCGGGCGGGCGCCGTCCTTGCCGCGCCCGATTTCCTTGATGTAGTGGCTGATGCTCATGCGGCGATTGTGCGTGAATCCAGATGACTTGCCGTTATGAGCTTAAGCCACCTGCCGGATCGGAATCACGCTGCGCGGCGTCGCTGGCGTGTCGCTGCGGGCCGAGCGCAGCCTGCGCTTGAGCTCGGGAACGCAGGAGCCGCAGCTGGTGCCGCATTTCAGTGCCTGCTGCAGCGATGCCAGCCGGGCCTCGTCGGTGTCTGCAACTTCAGAACCCAACACCTGCAGGGCCAGGTAGTGGTCGATGGCAGTGTCGGTGACATTCATGCAACTGCACACGACCTGGCCGCGCGACTGCACGGCCACCGGCGCCTTGGCGCCCGGCAACAGCAACAGCCGGCCATAGGCCTGCGCCGGCAGCTCGTCGCGCAGCAGCGTGGTGATCCAGGCCTGGGCGCTGGTGTCGCCGGCCAGCACGAAGCCGGTCAGCTCGGCCTCTTCGTGGGTTCGCGCCAGCCGGATGGTGCGGCGCTGGCCTTTCTTGCGGTCGGCATAGCGCAGGATGTAGGAGCCGTCGAGGCCGAAAATCCGCTCCAGCAGGGCCAGGGTTTCGTCGCCGGGCGCCTCATGGGCCGCAGCGCGGAACAGCAGGCCGCTGCGCTCGGGCTGGGGGCCGGCCAGCGGCTTGTTGTTGGAAAACGGCACGCAGCTGGCAAACGGAAAGGCGGCCAGCAGGGGTTTCAGCTGTTCGTGGGAGGCCAGCGTATCGCCTTCGTCGAACCAGGCCATGGCCAGCAGCGACCAGGGCAGTTCGGCCTTCAGTATCTTGACGGCCGCATGCTTGAGCTCGGGCTGCTTGGAGCTGGGGCAATAGGCCGAGGTGGTGAGGGCATTGACGCCCGCCAGCGGCTGGCCGGTGCTGGACAGGCCGCCCAGGTATTCGCTGCCCCAGTGCATCGCCATGAAGGCCTGGCTGAGCGCGACTTCGCTGGAGGCCTGCACCGGCACGACGATGGAACCGCGCTTGGACGTGACATGCACCAGGTCGCCTTCCTTGAGCAGGCGGCGCGCCATGTCCTGGGCGTTCATCTGCACGCTGGGTTCGGCCACATGCCCGAACAGCCGGCCGATCGTGCCGGTGCGGCTCATGCCGTGCCACTGGTCGCGCAGGCGGCCGGTGGTCAGCGAGAACGGGTAGCGTGATTCGCGCGGCTCGGCCACCGGCCGGTACACGGTGTTGACGAAATTCGCCCTGCCATCGGGCGTCGGGAAAATGCCGTCTTCGTACAGCCTGATTTTTCCCGCCGTTTCGCCTTCACGCATCGGCCATTGCAAGGGTGCCTGCTCCAGCAGGGCATAGCTCATGCCGGTGATGTCCAGGTCGCGGCCGCGTGTCGATTCGCGGTGCTCGTTCCAGAGCGATTCGGCGGTGGGGTAGTTGAACAGGGTATTGCTCCTTCCCCCGTTGGGGGAAGGCTGGGGAGGACGCACGGCGGGAGAAGGCAGCAATGCTTCGAGCCGCCTTGCAAAATCGACCGCAATCGACCAGTCATGCCGCGTCTCGCCGGGCGCCGCCACAGCGGGCAGCACCCGGCTGATGCGGCGTTCGCTGTTGGTCACGGTGCCGGTCTTTTCGCCCCAGGTGGTGGCGGGCAGCAGCAGGTCGGCGTACGTGCAGGTGGCGGTGGTGGCAAAGGCTTCCTGCACGATGACCAGTTCGGCTCGTTCGAGTGCGCGGCGCACCAGCGCCTGGTCGGGCATCGACTGCGCCGGGTTGGTGCAGGCGATCCACAGCGCCTTGATCTCGCCATCGGCGGCGGCCTGGAACATCTCGACGGCGGTCTTGCCCGGCTTTTCGGGCACGCTGGGCACGCCCCAAAGCGCGGCGACTTCGGCGCGGTGCGCAGGGTTGGACAGGTCGCGGTGGCCGCTGAGCAGATTGGCCATGCCGCCGACCTCGCGCCCGCCCATGGCGTTGGGCTGGCCGGTGAGCGAGAACGGCCCGGCGCCGGGCTTGCCGATTTGCGCAGTCGCCAAATGCAAATTGATGAGCGCGGCGTTCTTGGCCGTGCCGCTGCTCGACTGGTTCAGGCCCTGGCAATACAGGCTGAGCGTCGCGCCCGAGGTGGCGAACATTTTGGCGGCGGCGAACAGGTCATCCTTCTTGATGCCGCAGGTCTGCGCCACCAGGTCCGGCGTGCAGTCGCGCACGGTGGTTTTCAGCGCCTCGAAGCCGCTGGTGTGGGCGGCAATCCAGGCCGCATCGGTCCAGCCTTCCCACAGCATGATGTGCAGCATGCCGTTGAACAGCATGACATCGGTGCCGGGCTGCAGCGGCAGGTAGAGGTCGGCGATTTCGGCGGTGTCGGTGCGGCGCGGGTCGCAGTAAATGATTTTCAGTGCCGGGTTGGCGGCTTTTGCATCCTCGATGCGGCGGAACAAAATCGGGTGCGCGTAGGCGGTGTTGCTGCCGGTGATGAACAGGCACTGCGCATGCTTCAGGTCGTCGTAGCAGGCCGGCGGCGAATCGGCGCCCAGCGTCTGCTTGTAGCCGGCGACGGCGCTGCTCATGCACAGGCGCGAGTTGGAGTCGATGTTGTTGGTGCCGATCAGCCCCTTGGCCAGCTTGTTGAAGGCGTAATAGTCTTCGGTCAGCAGTTGCCCGGAAATATAAAAAGCCACGGCGTCGGGGCCGTGCTCGCGGATGATCTGCGCGAAGCTTTCGGCGGCGAAGTCCAGCGCGCTGTCCCAGGACGTGCGCTTGGGCGCCTCAAGCCGGTGCTCGCGCCGCATCGGATGCAGCAGCCGCGTCTGACGCGTGACCGCGCTGGACGCCGTCAGGTGCAGGGTCGAGCCTTTGCTGCACAGCCGGCCGAAATTGGCCGGATGGTCCGGGTCGCCCCTCACGCCGGTGATCTCGTTTCCTTGCGATTCGATGATCACGCCACAGCCGACGCCGCAATAAGGACAGGTTGATCGCGTATCAGGCATGGCGGCTCCAGCAGGCTTCAGTCAAAAAAAGGCGGGTTCAGGCGCTGTGGGGGGTTTGCACATCGTAGGTCGCGTCGCCGATGGCGCCGGCGGACGCGGCGCCCGGGCCGGCTCTGGGCGGCACGAAATCGAGCGCCAGCGTGGCCAGTTCGCCGGCGTCCAGGAACACTTCGCCGGCATCGACCCTGCAGGCAAAGGGGGTCGTGCAGCCTTCGTCCGGCGCGGCGGCCTGGCCGTCGCACAGGCCGATGCTCCAGTTGTGCAGCGGGCAGGCGACGCGGGTGCCGAAGACAATTCCCTGGCTCAGCGGGCCGCCCTTGTGCGGGCAGCGGTCGAGCAGTGCGAACACCTGGTCTTCGCTGTTGCGGAACACGGCCACATCCATGCCCTGCGGGCGCGACACCCGGCGCGAGCCGAGCACGGGAATGTCATTGACCAGGCAGATTTTTTTCCATTCACTCATATCTGTAGCTCCTCATTTATCCAAGAATGCGGGCGTACAGGGTGGTCACCCGGTCCATCGCCTGCAGCAGGTTTTCACTGGTGACAAATACATCCGATGCGGCTTTGGCGCTGTTGATCCGCGCTTTCAGGGCGTTGTCGAAAAACAGCCACTGGCCATCGGCCAGCGCCAGCGTCTGCTTGATTTCCGGCGTGGCTTCGGGCGCGTTGCGCAGCAGCTCCAGCGCTGGAATGAATTCATCCCGGGCCTTGGCCATCTCGCGCAGGCTCGCGGCGCTGTCCACATTCCAGGCATTGGCCAGGTAGAACTGCGCCATGCGCTGCGACAGCATGCGCTGGCGGCCGGCCACATTGACCAGTTTGGCGCCCGGCTTGCCCGATTGCAGTTCGTACAGCCCAGTGCCCTTGTGCGCCAGCGCCAGCACCTTGCCGGCCTGCTCTAACAGGGGCTTGCCCAGGTCTTTTGACGGCGCAGATCCCACCAGCAGGGTTTTGTAGCCCGACCAGGCTGATTCGAGTTGCACGTAGGTATCGCGGGTTTCGCCCGCCGGTGCAAAGGACTTGAGTTCGGTCAGCTGGCGGTCGAACAGTGCTATCGACTGGTCCAGCACGCGGCGCGCGGACTCGACCTCGACGCCCTGGCCCAGGCCCATCCACGCCTTGGCCATGCGCTGCGACAGCATGCGCTGGCGGCCCGCCTTGTTGATCGCGTCGCCCAGGTTGCTGACCTGGGCATGGCTTGCGCCTGCGCTTGCCAGGGCCAGGGTGGCGCCGCAAAAGCTGCGGCGGGTCAATGCATTTTTCATTGGGTGGTCTTCAGGCTGGAATGGCGTTGAACTGGCGCGTATCCACGGCCGCGTCCTTGTGCTCGAACCAGGGGTCGGGCTCACCGTCGAGCGAGAACTGCAGCCGGTCCCACAGCGCTTTTCTGCGCTCGTTGTCTTCGAGCACCTGCTTCTTGACATGCTCCAGCCCGACCCGGTGGATGTAATGCACCGTGCGCTCCAGGTACCAGCCTTCCTCGCGGTAGAGCTGCAAAAACGCGCCGCTGTACTCCATCACTTCCTCGCTGGTCTTGAGCTTGACCAGGAACTGGGCCACCTCGGTCTTGATGCCGCCGTTGCCGCCCACGTACAGCTCCCAGCCCGAGTCCACCCCGACGATGCCGATGTCCTTGATGCCGGCCTCGGCGCAGTTGCGCGGGCAGCCGCTGACCGCCAGCTTGACCTTGTGCGGCGAGTACATGGCCCACAGCGCGCGTTCCAGGTCCTTGCCCATCTGGGTCGAGTCCTGCGTACCAAAGCGGCACCATTCGCTGCCCACGCAGGTCTTCACGGTGCGCAGCGACTTGGCATAGGCAAAGCCGCTGGGCATGCCGATGTCCTTCCAGACATTGGCCAGGTCTTCTTTCTTCACGCCCAGCAGGTCGATGCGCTGGCCGCCCGTGACCTTGACGGTGGGAATGCTGTATTTGTCGGCCGCGTCGGCGATGCGGCGCAACTCGTCGGGCGTGGTGTGGCCGCCCCACATGCGCGGAATCACGCTGTAGGTGCCGTCTTTCTGGATGTTGGCGTGGCTGCGCTCGTTGATGAAGCGGCTTTGCGGGTCGTCCTTCGCTTCCTTGGGCCAGCTGCTGATCAGGTAGTAGTTGATGGCCGGGCGGCAGCTGGCGCAGCCGTTGGGCGTGCGCCACTCCAGGAACTGGTAAACGTCGGCAATCGTCAGCAGCTTGCTGCCCCGGATCGCGTCGCGCACCGCCTGGTGGCCGTGGTCGGTGCAGCCGCACATGGCTTTCAGCTTGGGCGTGGCCGAGTAGTCGCCGCCGGCGGTGAACATGAGGATCTGCTCGACCAGCCCGGTGCATGAGCCGCAGCTGGCGCTGGCCTTGGTGTGCTTGCGCACCTCGTCCAGCGTAAAGAGACCCTTGTCCTTGATGGCCTTGCAGATCGTGCCCTTGTTCACGCCGTTGCAGCCGCAGACCTCGGCGCTGTCAGGCATGGAAGCTGCCTTGTTGTGGCCTTCATGGCCCACGTCGCCGATGTTGGACTCGCCAAACATCAGCTTGTCGCGGATTTCGGCCACGCTGCGGCCGTCGCGCAGCAGCTTGAAGTAGTAGCTGCCATCGACCGTGTCGCCGTACAGGCAGGCGCCGACCAGCTTGTCGTCCTTGATCACCAGCTTTTTGTACACGCCGCCAAACGGGTCGCTCATGATGATTTCTTCGGTGCCCTCGCCACCTGTGAAATTGCCGGCTGAAAACAGGTCGATGCCGGTGACTTTGAGTTTGGTCGAGGTCAGCGAGCCGGTGTAGCGGCCGATGCCGAACATCGCCAGGTGGTTGGCCAGCACCTTGCCTTGCTCGAACAGCGGCGCGACCAGGCCGTAGGCGATGCCCCGGTGCGCGGCGCATTCGCCGACGGCGTAGATGCGCGCGTCGGTGGTGGTCTGCATGGTGTCGCTCACGACGATGCCGCGGTTCACATGCAGGCGCATTGTTTCGGCCAGCCCGGTGTTGGGGCGGATGCCGACGGCCATGCAGACCAGGTCGGCCGGGACCTCTAGGCCGTCCTTGAATTTCACTGCCTTGACGCGGCCGTCCTCGCCGCCGACCAACTCTTGCGTGTTCGCGCCAATCAGGAATTTCATGCCGCGCTCGGCCAGCGACTTTTGCAGCAGCTTGCCGGCCACGTCGTCGAGCTGGCGCTCCATCAGCCAGTCGCCCACATGCACCACGGTCACCTCCATGCCGCGCTTCATCAGGCCGTTGGCCGCTTCCAGGCCCAGCAGCCCGCCGCCGATGACGACGGCGTGCTTGTAGATGACGGCCGCATCGATCATGGCCTGCGTGTCGGCGATGTCGCGGTAGGCGAGCACGCCTTTCAGGTCCTTGCCCGGGATCGGCAGGATGAAGGGGTTGGAGCCGGTCGCCATGATCAGGCGGTCGTATTCGGCGCTGACGGTTTCGCCAGCGGCGTTGGCGGCATGCACCACGCGGCGCACGCGGTCCACGCTGGTCACGGTCCAGCCGGCGTGCAGCGTGATGTGGTTGTCCGTGTACCAGGACCAGTCGTTCAGCACGATTTCATCGAGTGTCTGCTCGCCGGCCAGCACGGGCGAGAGCAGGATGCGGTTGTAGTTGGGATGCGGCTCGGCGCCGAACACCGTGATGTCGTAGAGCTCGGGCGCAATCTTGAGCAGTTCCTCCAGCGCGCGCACGCCGGCCATGCCGTTACCAATCATTACCAGTCTGGATTTTTTCATCATGACACCCGTAGGCAGTTCGCAAAAACAAAAAAGGCGTCCGCACGGTTTGCCAGGGCCTGAAGCCGGCATGTCCGTGGGGACGCCATCGTCCTGTCTGCCCAATCCGCCATTGCACCGGGCATACATGCCGCCAGCATTGGCAGCGGCTTAGTTTATGCAAGGGTTGTGCCATGTCTTTTCATTTTTCCATTTATGAATGAAAAGTATTGTTTGCGCATATCAGATAAGCATATTTAGCTATTAAAAATATAGCTGATAACGAGCGCTGCCAGCGTCCTGCGTGGTGCATCCGCGCCTTGCAATTGTGCGTTGCACCATGCCTGTGGTTGCCGGCGCGGCCGCAGCGGGGAGCGCGCCGGGTTTTCTCCTTGCAGCTTTTGTGCGTTTAACCCGCTTGCAAGAGGCCTGAAAGTTTTCAACATCAAAATCAGCCTTTGCTGCTTGCAGGCCTCTTGCATTGCCTGTGTAAATGGCCCGAAACTCGCATGTGCATGTTCACTGTTTCAAGAGGGAGCTATCTATGACCGCTGTTGCCGACATTCTTAAAGCCAAGGGCGACGCCATCGTCCATTCGATCAGGCCGGACGACTCGGTCTTCGATGCGCTGCAGCGCATGGCCGACAAGGGCATTGGCGCCTTGCTCGTCATGGAAGGCGAGCGGATTGTCGGCATCGTCACCGAGCGCGACTATGCCCGCAAGATTGCCCTCAAGGGACGCACCTCGGCGCTGACGCAGGTGCGCGATGTCATGACCACGTCGGTGATGTTCGTCAAGCCCAGCCAGACCAGCGAGGAGTGCATGGCGCTGATGACCGACAACCGGCTGCGCCACCTGCCTGTCGTCAAGGACGACAAGCTGGTCGGCCTGATTTCAATCGGCGACCTGGTCAAGGACATCATTTCCGAGCAGAAATTCGTCATCGAGCAGCTTGAGCACTACATTTCCGGCCAGCGTATTTAAGCAAGCCCCACCGTCCGGTGCAAACTGCCAACCAGGCTTTTAATCTGATGCTTGTGGTGCACCAAAATTGGGCATGCGACTTGCTTGGCCTTGGTGCATGGCATTCAACATAGACATCGGCTTTGCAACACAGGCAGGGCGCAAGACCCCCAATGAAGATTTTTGCGCCGCCATGCTGCCCGACCCGGGGCAGGAAGGCATGGGCTCCATCGTGGCGATTGCCGATGGCGTGAGCGCCGGCGGCATGGGCCGGGAAGCCGCCCAGACCACGGTCACCAGCCTGGTGCGCGACTACTACGCCACGCCCGAAACCTGGGACACCACCGTGGCGCTGGACCGGATCATCGCCGCCCAGAACGCCTGGCTGGCCAGCATCAACCGGCGCCGCCAGCCGGTCATGGGGCTGACCACGCTGACCGCGCTGGTGCTCTGCGGCCAGTCCTACACGATGGCGCATGTGGGCGATTCGCGGGCCTATCTGCTGCGCGGCGGCGAGATGCTCCAGCTGACCCACGACCACGTGGTCAACCATCCGGATTTCAGGCATCAGTTGCTGCGTTCGGTGGGCGCCGAAGACCATGTGGTGGTGGACTACCTGCAGGGCGAACTGCTGGTGGGCGACGTGTTCGTGCTGGTGACCGACGGGGTGCATGGCGTGCTGAGCGACCGCCGCTTGCAGGTCTTGTCCAGCCTTCAGGCCACCGACAGCGCGCCGCTGGCCAGCCAGAACATCGTCGATGCGGCACTGGCCGCCGGCAGCCAGGACAATGTCACGGCCGTCGTGGTGCGGGTGCTGGGCCTGCTCGACGCCAGCCTGCCCGATGTCAACCGCATGGCCCAGGGCCTGCCGATTCCGCCGCGCCTGATGAAGGTGGGTGAGGTGATCGACGGTTTTTGCGTGACGGCGCTGGTCGCCGACAGCGGCATCAATTTGCTCTACCAGGTGCGCGATGGCGCCAGCCAGGCGCTGTATGCCTTGAAAACGCTGCACCCCGCGCGTGCGCATGACGCGCAGGAGCGCACCATGCTGGCGCATGAAGCCTGGCTGGCCACCCGCATGCAGACCGGCCGCGCGGCGGACCATCTGGTGCATCTTCACGAACGCCTGCCGGGCGCCCGGGAGCGCACCGCCTTTTACCTGCTGTATGACTGGCACACCGGCGAAACGCTGCAGCAGCAGCTGGACCGTGGCCAGAAGTTCACGGTGCAGCAAGCGCTGGCCGCCGCCACCCAGACCGCCCAGGCGCTGGGCCGGCTGCACCGCCAGTGCGTGATTCACCGCGACATCAAGCCGGCCAACCTGCACCAGGGCAAGGACGGCGTGCTGCGGCTGCTGGACCTGGGCGTGGCGCTGAGCGGGCGCGAACCCGAGTCGATGCGCAAGCTGCATGCCGGCACGCCGAGCTTCATCAACCCGGAGCAGTGGGGCTACAGCGCGGTGGCGGCCGTGGGGCAGGAGGAGCTGCCCGATGCGCAAAGCGACCTGTTCGCGCTGGGCGTGACGCTGTACCAGTTGCTGACGGCACGGTTGCCGTATGGCGAGGTGCTGCCTTACCAGTCGGGCCGCTATTACCGCGACCCGGTGCCGCCCAGCCGCATCAGCCCGGAGGTGCCGATCTGGCTGGACCACATCGTGCTGAAAGCAGTGGCGCGCGACAAGCGCAAGCGCTTTGAAACCGCCGAGGAGTTGCTTCTGGCGCTGGAGCGGGGGGCTTCGCGGCCCTTGACGGCGCCGCAGGCGTCTGCCTTGCTGCAGCGCGACCCGACGGCGGTGTGGAAATTGGCGCTGGGGGTGTCGCTGCTGTTCAATTTATTGCTGGTTTATTGGTTACTGTTCTTGCCGAAGTAGGGCGTTCTTGTTGAAAGTGGCCTTTTGCGCAATGTTGTCGTGCTTGGGTAACTACTGAATTCATAGCGCGGCTTTCGCTTCGCGAGCCTGCTGGCCGGGCTACCCCCCGGCCAGCCAAACCAGGCAGGGTAAACAAATAACCAAACAAACCACAAGCGCAGCAGGAAGTCATAACCCAACCAAGCCAGAAAAATCCCGTCAAGCGGTTCGCGCCCGCCCACCCTTCTCAGCCCAGGTCCGCGTCCAGCGCATCTGCATCACCCGCAGCATCACCAGCATCGCCAGCGCCAGCACGGCAAACAGGAAAAATCCCCAGGCATACGTCCCGCCATACTGCTTCGACAAGCCCATCGCGCTCGGCACCAGGCCGCCGCCCAGCGCGCCGATCTCGCCGATCATCGACCCCGCAACAGCCGTCGCCAGCGGCCAGCGCAGCGGCACCAGCTGGAACAGCGCCCCGTTGCCAGCCCCCAGCGCCGCAAAGCACAGCATCACCAGCAGCGTCGTGGCCACCAGCGACGTGCCCGCCAGTCCGCACAGCGTCAGCGTGACCGCCACCGTGACCAGCACCACGCTCAGCGTGTTGATGCCGCCCCAGCGGTCCGAGATCCAGCCGCCGAACACCCGCAGCGCCGCGCCCATGAAGGCCGCCAGCATCGTCAGCTGGCCCGCCTGCACCTTGCTGACCGAAAACTGGTCGTAGTAATAGGTCGGCAAAAACGTTGCCAGGCCGATGAAGCCGCCAAACGTCACCGCATAGATCAGGCTGAAGGCCCAGCCGTCTTTCTCATACAGGCAGGCAATGTGCTGCTTGAAGCTGGCGTGCTTGTCGAGGTCGTCGGGCTCCCTGGCGAACACGATCATCACGACCATCGGAATGCTGATGGCGACAGCGGCAATGCCGTACACCGTGACCCAGCCAAAAGCCTGCGCCAGCGGCGGCGCGATCAGCACCGACACCGCCGTGCCGACGTTGCCGGCCCCCACCAAACCCATCGCCAGGCCCTTGTGACGTGCCGGAAACGAGCCCGAGCCCAGCGACAGCGCCACGCCGAAGCTGGCGCCGGCAATGCCCAGCAGCACGCCCATGGCCAGCAGGTCGTTGAAGCTCTTGACGAAAAAGAAGCCAAACAGCATGGCGACGGCAATCAGGCCCATCTCGACCAGCGTGGCGTTCTTGCGGCCGATGTACTGCGACAGCAGGCCGAGCGGGAAGCGCATCAAGGCGCCGGCAATGATCGGCACCGACAGCATCAGCCCCTTTTGCGCCGGGCTCAGGTTGAAGGTTTCCGAGATGAAGGGCGCCATGGCGCCGTTGAGCACCCAGATGCAGCACGAGAACGCGAAATACAGGAAGGCGGCGAACAGGGTGGGGGAGTGCCCCGATTTAAGGAATGTTCTGAAGAAGTTCACGGGAAGGTGCTTGTGAAAATAGGTGCTTTTGCCAGTTTCGCGGCTGCACGGTGTAGTGCCAAACAAGAAAACTGGTGCCCGCCCAAAGCGGGTGCATCCAGTTTTTTCAGCGCCCGGCTAATCGGGCTGGTGGGCGTTTGACGCGTAAGTTTCTGCGGCTCAGGCCGTCAGTTTTTCCACATGCGCCTGGCGCGTGTACAAAAAGTCGATCACCGCCTTGCGGTAGTGCAGGTACTGCGTGCTTTCGGCCAGTTCGACGCGGTTGCGCGGGCGCGGCAGGTCAACGCTGAGCACCTCGCCAATGGTTGCCGACGGGCCGTTGGTCATCATCACGATCTTGTCGCTCAGCAGCACCGCTTCATCGACATCGTGCGTCACCATGACGACCGTGCTCTGCGTGTTGGCGACGATCTGCAGCAGTTCGTCCTGCAGCTTGGCGCGGGTGAGCGCATCGAGCGCGCCGAAGGGCTCGTCGAGCAGCAGCACTTTCGGCTCCATCGACAGCGCACGGGCAATGCCGACGCGCTGCTTCATGCCGCCCGAGATTTCGCCGGGGCGCTTTTGCGCCGCGGCCGTCAAGCCGACCATCGTCAGCACTGCATCGGTGCGCGCCTTGAGCTGGGCCTTGTTTTCAGTCGCTGCAAACACGCGCTCAACCGCGAGGTACACGTTTTCAAAGCAGGTCAGCCACGGCAGCAGCGAATGGTTCTGGAACACCACCGCGCGCTCCGGGCCGGGGCCGGCGATCTCGCGGTTGGCGCACAGCAGCACGCCCTGCGTGGGCATCGTCAGGCCGGCGATCAGGTTGAGCAGCGTCGATTTGCCGCAGCCCGAATGGCCGATCAGCGCGACGAATTCGCCCTTGGCCACTTTCAGGTTGACGTTTTGCAGCGCGCAGAACGGGCCTTTCTTGGTCTTGAAGGTCTGCTCGACGCCCTGGATGTCGATGTACTGGGGATTGACGGTGGTGTTCATGGTCATGGTCCTTGGATGGGGTGGGAAGCTCAGCTCTTGACTTCTTCGAACGTGAACGCCGTGGCCAGCTTGATCAGCGCGTATTCCAGCGCCAGGCCGACGATGCCGATCACGAAGATGGCGATGATGATGTTCTTGACGTTCAGGTTGTTCCACTCGTCCCAGACCCAGAAGCCGATGCCGACGCCGCCGGTCAGCATCTCGGCCGCGACGATCACCAGCCAGGCGGTGCCCACGGCCAGCCGCACGCCGGTCAGCATGTAGGGCAGCACCGAGGGGAACAGGATCTTGGTGACGATCTTCCATTCCGACAGGTTCAGCACCCGCGCCACGTTCATGTAGTCCTGCGGTACGCGCTGCACGCCGACGGCGGTGTTGATGATCATCGGCCAGATCGAGCAGATGAAAATCGTCCAGATGGCGGCCGGGTCGGCGCCCTTGAACACCAGCAGGCCAATCGGCAGCCAGGCCAGCGGCGACACCGGGCGCATCAGGCTGATCAGCGGGTTGAACATGTGGCTCAGGAAGGTGAAGCGGCCGATCATGAAACCGACCGGAATGCCGACGACAGCCGCCAGGCCAAAGCCCATGGCGACGCGCTTGAGCGACGACAGCACGTTCCAGCCGACGCCCTGGTCGTTCGGGCCGTTGCGGTAGAACGGGTCGCTGAACAGCACGACGGCTTGCAGGAAGGTGTCCTTGGGCGAGGGAATGCTGGCCTTGGTGGCAATGGACACCACCTCCCAGATCACCGCCAGCAGCGCCAGACCCAGCAGGGGCGGCAATACGCGCAGCCACAGCGCCGAGAAGTCCCGCTGCGGCCTGGGCGCCAGTACCGTGCTCTTTTCAAGGCCTTTTACGGCATTTGCGCCTGCCCCGTCTGCATGAGTAGCTATCGAATGCGTAGCGCTCCGCTCCGCGCCGAAAGCGGCCGGAGGGGCGCTCTCCAGCGGGCTGTGAAATACGGCACTGACCATGGCGTGACCTCTTGGAGTAATGTTTCAATGAAATTTCAGGGGCGGTTTCAGGCGTGAACCTTGAAGCTGTCGGCGTACTTTTTCGGGTCCTTGCCGTCCCAGACCGTGCCGTCGATCAGCTTGCTGGTGCGCATCACGTCCTTCGGAACATTCACCTTGGCGGCGCTGGCGGCCTGCTTGTAGATGTCGATCCGGTTGATCTGCTTGGCCACGGCCAGGTAGTCCGGATGTTCCTTCATCAGGCCCCAGCGCTTGTGCTGCGTCAAAAACCACATGCCGTCGGACAGGTAGGGGAAGTTGACCGCGCCGTCGTTGAAGAACTTCATGTAGTTCGGGTCGTCCCAGGTCTTGCCCATGCCGTTCTGGTAGCGGCCCATGATGCGCTGGTTGATCGCGTCCACGCTGGTGTTGACATAGGCCTTGCCGGCGATGGTTTCGGCCATCTTGTTCTTGTTGGCCAGGCTGGCGTCGATCCATTGGCCCGCTTCCAGGATGGCGGCGGTCACGGCGCGGGCGGTGTTCGGGTATTTCTGGGTGAACTCGGCCGTGGTGCCCAGCACCTTTTCCGGGTGGTCTTTCCAGATGTCCTGCGTGGTCACGGCGGTGATGCCGATGCCGTCCATGATCGCGCGGTGGCCCCAGGGCTCGCCGACGCAAAAGCCGTCCATGTTGCCGATGCGCATGTTGGCGACCATCTGCGGCGGCGGCACGGTGATGACCTTGGCATCCGACATCGGGTTGATGCCGTTGGCCGCCAGCCAGTAATACAGCCACATGGCGTGGGTTCCGGTCGGGAAGGTCTGGGCAAAGGTGTATTCGCGTTTTTCGCTGGCCATCAGCTTGGCCAGGCCGGGGCCGTCCACCGCGCCCTTGTCGGCCAGTTTTTTGCTCAGCGTGATGGCCTGGCCGTTGTTGTTCAGCGTCATCAGCACGGCCATGTCTTTCTTGGGGCCGGCGGTGCCGAGGTGTACGCCGTAGATCAGGCCGTACAGCACATGGGCAAAGTCGAGTTCGCCGTTGACCAGCTTGTCGCGCACGCCGGCCCAGCTCGCTTCCTTGCTCGGGATGATGGTCACGCCGTATTTCTTGTCGATGCCGAGAACAGAGGCCATGACCACCGACGCGCAGTCGGTCAGCGGAATGAAGCCGATCTTGACTTCCTTCTTTTCCGGGGCGTCCGAGCCCTGGGCATACACGGCGGCGCGCAATGCCGGGCTGATGCCCACGGCGCCCACGGCGGCGGCTTGCAGCACGCTGCGGCGGGTGAGGGATGATTTGAGCAGGTCCGTCATTCAGCAACTCCTGGAAATAAAACAAAATAAAAAAAGGCGTTCGACCCGAGCCGCCACACGGTGGTGTGACGACAGGGTTCGAACGCCTTTGTTCTTGGACTTTCCGCTTCGCCGTTGAAGCGGAAGGCCCGGTATTGAATTCATTGCAAAAGCTGTGCCAGTTTTGGCGTGCTGCTCGGCAAAGGCTGAAAGTTTTAAGCTAATCGGGCTGTAGCGCTTGTCATGCTTGCGAAAGCAGCTATTAAATAAATAGCAATTTGGCTGCTGGCGGGTCGAATTCCGGTTTCTCCGAAGGCGCACTGCTGTTGTGCGCCGCACCATTTCGGCGTTGGCGCGCTAGCCGAGCAGGTCGGCCACATCGAGCATGCGCTGCGCCACGTCGCCCAGCCGCATGCCCTTGTCCATGGCCGCCTTGCGCAGTTTTTCATAGGCTGCCTGCTCGCTCAGGCCCTGGCGCTGCATCAGCAGGCCCTTGGCCTTGTCGATGACCTTTCGGTCCTTCAGCTCGGTGCGTGCCTCGGCCAGTTCGCGGCGCAGTCCCTGTTCGTGCTGGAACCGGGCCATGGCCACGTCCAGGATGGGGCGGATGCGCGAAGGCTCCAGCCCGGCGACGATGTAGGCCGAGACACCGGCCGCCACGGCTTCCTTGACATGGCGGGTGTCGTCGTCATTGGTGAACAGCACGATGGGCCGGCGCGCGTCGCGCGTGGCCATGACGACGTGCTCAAGCGAATCGCGGGCGTCGCTTTCGGCGTCCACGATGATCATGTCGGGCTGGATTTGTGCCAGCCTGTCCATCAGGAACATGTCGGCGGGCAGGGTGGCGACCAGGTTGAAGCCGCTTGCAAGCAGTCCAATGCGGAGCGTGCGCGAACGCTCGGCCTGGCTCAAGGCGTCGTCGTCGTCGGGATCGGTGATGGCCAGGTCGGGCGCGACCACCACAATGCGAAGGGCGTCATTCATCGAAAAATTGATGCAAGAATCGCGCCAAAAATGGCGCTTTGTGGGCTCCTTCGTCGGCCAGCCGCGCCACGGTCATTCCGCGTAGAATCGGCCCCGCTCCGGGGTGCCTTTCTGCTGCTGACGGCAGGGCGGCTGAGATGGTCAGAACCGAACCCGCGAACTTGAATCGGATCATGCCGACGTAAGAAGAGCTGTCAGGACAGGGGCCACGCCCCCGCCACAACTTTCGGAGCACCCTGCACCCGCAGACCACCGAAGGAATGGCGACCATGAATGCAATCAACACCCCCGCAGACCTGAGCCCGCAAGCGCGCACCGACGCCATCGTGCAGGGCTTGCTGGCCTTCATGGCCCAGGACGGCGCGAGCGACGAGGCCTTCAACCAGCAGGCGCTGGCGCTGTTTGCGCACCAGTTCCAGCACAACCCGGCATTCCAGCGCTTTTGCCGGCAAAAAGGCCGGACGCCGCGCACCGTGAACCGCTGGCAGGACATTCCCGCCGTGCCCATCAGTGCCTTCAAGGCGCTGACCTTGAGCTGCCAGCCACTGGCCGACACGGACCGCGTGTTCATGACCAGCGGCACCACCCAGGGCGACGTCAAGGGCAAACACCACCATCCGACGCTGGCGGTCTACGACGCGTCGATGCGCGCCAATTTCAGCCAGCGCTTCATGCGCGGCACTGATCGCATCGCCATGGGCATTTTGTTTCCGACTGAAGAGGTCTTGCCGAATTCGTCCCTGGCGCACTACCTGGCGCTGGCCGTTCAGGATTTCGGCATGGCCGGCAGTCAGTATTTTTTGACGCCGCAGGGGCTGGACACCGCGCGCCTGTGCGCGGCGCTGGCGCAGGCCGAGCAGAACGGCACGCCCTATGCGCTGCTGGGCGCCAGCTACAGCCTGGTGCATTTGATGGATGCGCTTGAGCAGCAGGGCCGCAGGTTTGCCTTGCCGCCAGGCAGCCGGTTGCTGGACACCGGCGGCTTCAAGGGCCAGTCGCGCGACATCCCGATAGCGCAGTTTTATGCGCAGCTGTCGCAACTCTTGGGCGTGCCGGCCAGCCACTGCATCAACATGTACGGCATGACCGAGTTGAGCACGCAGTTCTACGACGACGGCAATGCGGTACTGCCGTCCGTCAAGTCGGGGCCGCACTGGATACGCTCGCGTCTGGTCAACCCGATGACGGGCGAGGAGGTGGCGCATGGCGCGCCCGGCGTGCTGGCGCATTGCGACCTGGCCAATTTCAATTCGGTCACGACCATCCTGACCGAGGATGTCGGCGTGGCGGTCGACGGCGGTTTCCTGCTGCTTGGGCGGGCCGAAGGCGCGCAGGCCAAGGGCTGCTCGCTGGCGGTCGAAGAGTTCTTGCGGGCGGCCCAGGCGTGACCACGCTGCACGCGGTGGCCGGCTACCTGCCGGGCCTGCAGCCCGAGGAACTGGCCTGGCAAACGCTGCACTTTGAAGGCCCCGGTGACCGGCTGGAAGTGGCCGTGCCGGAACTGAGCCCGGCGCAGTGGGTGGCGCTGGCCGAGCGCGTCAAGCAGGGCAGCCGGGCCTACCTGAAAACCCGGACGGTGTCGCAGATCATCGCCGTGGTAGACCGCGCGGTGGCGCGTCTGCTTGACCCGGCCGACCCCTGGCGCCAGCAGGCCGACAGGCTGCTGCCGCTGGTGACGGGCTTTGATGCCGAAATGGTGCGGCTGGGGCTGACGGCCTACCTGAAAACCTTTCGCCAGCCGCAGCTGCAGCGCTTCGTGGCCGAGGACTTTGCCAATCCCAAGCTGCTCGATGAATTCCAGCCGCGTCCCAAGGGCGGCTTTGCCAAGGCCATGGGACCGGACCTGCTGGTCCACATCTGGGCCGGCAACGTGCCGGGCCTGCCGGTCTGGAGCCTGATCTCGGGCCTGCTGGTCAAGGCCGGCAACATCGGCAAGCTGCCCGGCGCCGAGCCGCTGTTTGCCGGCTGGTTCGCCCGGCTGCTGGTCGAGGAAGACCCCGGCCTGGCCGACTGCCTGGCCGTGGGCTGGTGGAAGGGCGGCGATGCGGCGCGCGAGCAGGCGCTTTTTGCGCAGGCCGACGTGGTGCTGGCCTACGGCGGCAACGCCGCGCTGCAGGCGGTGCGGCAGCAGGTCCCGGTCACCACGCGGTTTTTGGGCTACGGGCACAAGCTCAGCTTTGGCATGGTGTCCCGCGCCGCGCTCGATGCGCGCAAGGCGCAGGGCACGGCGCACCTGGCCGCCTACGACGTGGTGCGCTACGACCAGCAGGGCTGCTATTCGCCGCAGCTGTTTTACGTCGAGCGCGGCGGCAAGGTCTCGCCGCGCGACTTTTCGCAGTACCTGGCCCATGAGCTGGCCAGTTTTGAGCACAAGTTTGCGCGCCGCGTGCTGCCGCTGGACGACGCCGCCAGCGTCGCCCGCTGGCAGCAGGACCACGAAATGCAGCTGTTCGCACAGCCGGGCAACGCCCTGATCGGCGAGGCCGGCGCGCCCTGGCGCGTGGCCTATGCCGACCAGTTGCAGCCGCTGGCGCCCAGCGCGCTGAACCGCACCGTGCAGGTGGTGGCCGTTGACCGGCTCGAAGACGTGGTGCCGGTGATCGCCCGCAGCCGGGCTTTTTTGCAGACCGTGGGGCTGGCCGCTGCGCCGGCCGAGCTGTTTGCGCTGGCCGAGGCGCTGGGACGCGCGGGCGTGACCCGCATCTGTGCGCTGGGCGCCATGACTGCGCCCGAGGCTGGCTGGCACCACGACGGCCGCTTTAATCTGCTGGACCTTGTCCAGATGGTCGAGATTGAGCAGTCGGCCGAACTGGCCGCTGAACGCTTCGCGCCGTATGCTGACTAGCCCGTCAATGTTGGCGGGGCGCCGGCCATGAGTTTCCTGGACCTGCAGCAGGTGAGCTTCACCTTCCCGGGCCGCCCCGCCGTGGTGCAGCGGGTCGACTGGCGCATTGCCCAGGGGCAATTTCATTGCCTGGTGGGCCGCAGCGGCTGCGGAAAAACCACGCTGCTCAAGCTGGCCGCCGGGCTGCTGCAGCCCGGCGAGGGCCGCATCACCTTGCATGGCGAGCAGCTCGCCCCGCCCGGGCCGCAGCTGGGTTTTGTGTTCCAGGCGCCGACCTTGCTGGAATGGCACACCGTGCTGGACAACGTGCTGCTGCCGCTGTCGCTGCGGCACAAGCCGACGCCGCAGGAAGTGGCCCGCGCGCAGCAGTTGCTGGCGCTGATGGGCTTGTCGGCCTGCGAGCGCCACTATCCGCGCCACTTGTCGGGCGGGCAGCAAAGCCGGGTGGCGATTGCGCGCGCACTGGTGGGCGAGCCCGCCATGCTGCTGCTCGATGAGCCGTTTGCGGCGCTGGACGCCATCACCCGCGAGGAACTGCAGGACGATTTGCTGGCGCTGTGCCGGCTGCGCCAGACCACGGTGTTCTTTGTCACCCACGACATCGCCGAAGCGGTGTACCTGGCCGACCGCGTCGCGGTGATGGACTGCGGCCGCATCCGTCACGACCTGCAGGTGGCGTTGCCCCGGCCGCGCGGGCGCCAGATCCGCTACAGCCCGGCGTTCAATGCGCTGTGCGCGCAGCTCCGGGCGGCGATGGACGGGGGGGCGCCATGAGCGCGGGCTGGAGCCGGTTCGGCGCCTGCGTGCTGCTGGCTGCCGGGCTGCTGTGCTGGGAGTTTGTGGCGCGCGCACTGAAGCTGTCGGCGCTGGTGCTGCCGCCGCCATCTGCGGTGCTCGCCGCGCTGTGGCAGGGCTTGCGCTCCGGCTACTTCTGGCCGCACATCGGCCAGACCATGCTGGAACTGCTGCTCGGGCTGACGGCTGGCTGCGCGCTGGGGCTGGCCAGCGGCGTGCTGCTGGGCGAATCCGCCGCGCTGCGCCGCCTGCTGATGCCCTATGTGGTGACCAGCCAGGTGGTGCCCAAGCTGGCGCTGGCGCCCTTGTTCATTGTCTGGTTCGGTTTTGGCATGACCTCGACGGTGGTGATCACCGCGCTGATCTGCTTTTTTCCGTTGATGGAAAACACCATGACCGGCATCGCGCAGGTCGATGCGCGGCGGCTGGAGCTGTTTCGCATGCTGGGGGCGACGCGCTGGCAGACGCTGCTGCGGCTGAAAATCCCGGCTGGCCTGCCCGGCATCCTGGCCGGCTTTCGGGTCGCCGTGGTGCTGGCGCTGGTCGGCGCCGTGGTCGGCGAGTTCATTGGCGGCAGCCAGGGCCTGGGGGCCTTGATCATTGCGTCGCAGGGCATGATGGACACGCCGCTGATGTTCGCCGTGCTGGTTCTCATCACCTTGCTGGGGCTGGGGCTGTACCAGTTCGCCGTGGCACTTGAAAAACGCTTGCTCGCATCACGCTTCACCACTCTCCCAAAGGAAATCAAATAATGAAATTAGCCATCGTTCGTTCAGTGGCCGCGCTGGCGGCTGCAACCGTGTTGAGTCTGGGGTTCGCGGGCGCCGGCCTGGCGGCCTCGCCAGCGGCGCTGGAAAAGGTCGTGGTGGCAGGCTGGAGCAAGCCGATCACGGAAGTCACCAATTTGCTGGTCGATGAGGACAAGGGCTTTTTCAAGGCCAAAGGCCTGGACCTGCAGTATGTGCCGGGCGCGGGCGGCGGCGATGCGATTCGCAACATCCTGACTGGCCAGGCCGATCTGGCCTTCACCGATCCGGGGTCGTTTTTTGCGGCGCTTGAAAAAGGCGAAAAACTGCGCGCAATTTACGACATCTATCCGCAAAATGTGTTCAATGTGGTGTCGCTCAAAAGCCGGAACATCACCAAGCCGGCCGATTTGAAGGGCAAGAAAATTGGCGTCTACAGCTTGTCCAGCGGCACCCGGCAAAATTTGCTGGTGCTGCTGCACCAGGCCGGCCTGCGCGAATCGGACGTGACGATTGTGGTCACTGGCCTGCTGAACTTTGCGCCGCTGATGCAGGGCCAGGTCGACGCCACCGCCGCCACCGACACCGGCCTGCTGGTCGGCCGGCAAAAAGGACTGGCTGATGTCAATGTGATGGAGGTCAAAAACCACCTGAACGTGTCCAGCGACCTGTTTGTGGTGCGCGAGGAAACCTACCAGCAGAAAAAGGAACTGTTGAAAAAATTCCTGGCCGGCTACCGCGACAGCATCAACTGGATGATCCAGCAGCCCGAGGAAGCGGCGGCGCTGGCCGTCAGGCGCGCCATTGACGGCAAGGATGCCGCCGTCAACCTGGACGTGATCCGCCTGCGCAACCTGGCCAGCGTATCCGCCACCACGCAGAAAAAAGGACTGGGCGCCTTTGACATGGACGTGTTGCAAAAAGCCGCCGACACCTACCTGGCGCTGGGCCTGGTGCAGCGCGCCATCAAGGTCTCCGAGGTGGTGAGCCAAGACCTTCTGCCCGCCAAATGAGCCAGGCAGCGGCCATGAAGTTCCAGGGCCAGGTGGTCCTCGTCACGGGGGCCAGCCGGGGCATTGGCGCGGCCATCGCGCTGGCGTTTGCCCGCGAGGGCGCGCTGGTGGTCGTGAACTACCTGCACAACGCGGCGGCGGCGGCCGACGTGGTGGCGCGCTGCAAGGCGCTGGGCGGCGACGCCTGGGCGATTCAGGCCGATGTGTGCTCGGAAGCCGCAGTGCAGGCCATGGTGGCGCAGATTCTGGACGAAGCCGGCAAGCTGGACGTGGTGGTCAACAATGCCTTCAAGGCCTTCACCTTCGACCCCGAGCAGCGCAAGATGTTCTGGGAACTGGCTTGGTCCGACTACGAAGCCCAGCTCGACGGGGCGGTTCACGCCGTCTACAACGTCTGCCAGGCGGCGCTGCCGCATTTCAGGCAGCGCGCCCGGGGCTGCATCGTCAACCTGGTGAGCGACCTGGTCGAGCGGCCCCTGGTGCCTTACCACGACTACACCACGGCCAAGTCGGCGCTGGTTGGCTTCAGCCGCAACCTGGCGGTGGAACTGGGGCCGCTGGGCATACGCGTGAACTGCGTGGCGCCCGGCCTGGTCTACCCGACCCAGGCCAGCCTGGCTACCCGCGAAGAGGTCAAGGCGCAGATCATGGGCCAGACCCCGCTGCGCAGAATCGCCACGCCCGACGATGTGGCCGGGCCGGTGCTGTTTCTGGCGTCGGACTGGAGCCGCTTCATGACCGGCCAGGTGCTGTTCGTGGACGGCGGCCTGGTGATGAAATAAGCCCCTGCGCCGGCGCGACGGACGCTGAAAAGCCCGCTTGCGTTCTTGTCTTCCATGCCCAGCGACCAGACCGCGTGGCCTAAACTACCGGTCTATGTCTGAAAAAATGCTGGTGTTGGGAATTGAGTCGTCGTGCGACGAAACGGGCGTGGCCCTGGTGCAAACGCGCGGGCAGGATGCGCCAATCTTGCTGGCCGATGCGCTGTACAGCCAGATCGCCATGCACCAGCCCTTTGGCGGCGTGGTGCCAGAGCTGGCCAGCCGCGACCACATCCGGCGCGTGCTGCCGCTGACGCGGGAGGTCATGCAGCGGGCGCAGCGCGCGCTGGCAGAGGTTGATGTGGTGGCCTACACGCGCGGCCCGGGCCTGGCGGGCGCGCTGCTGGTAGGCGCCGGCGTGGCGTGCTCGCTGGCCGCCGCGCTGGGCAAGCCTGCGATGGGCGTTCACCATCTGGAAGGCCACCTGCTGTCTCCATTTCTCAGCGCCGACCCGCCCGAGTTTCCGTTTGTCGCGCTGCTGGTGTCGGGCGGCCACACCCAGCTGATGCGCGTGGACCGCGTCGGCAGCTACGAGATGCTCGGTGAAACCATCGACGACGCGGCCGGCGAGGCCTTCGACAAGTCGGCCAAGCTGATGGGCCTGCCGTATCCCGGCGGGTCGCACCTGGCCAGGCTGGCGCTGGGCGGAGACGGCGCGGCCTTCAAGCTGCCGCGCCCGCTGCTGCACAGCGGCAACCTCGATTTTTCATTCTCCGGCCTGAAAACTGCAGTGCTGACGCAGGCGAAAAAACTCGGCCCCGAACTGGAAAGCCGCAAGGCCGACCTGGCCGCGTCCACGCAGGCGGCGATTGTCGAGGTGCTGGTGAAGAAAACGCTGGCTGCCTTGTCGCAGACCGCGCTCAAGCGGCTGGTGGTGGCGGGCGGCGTCGGCGCCAATGCCTTGCTGCGCAGCCAGCTCGATGCCGCCTGCCGGCAGCGCGGCATTCGCGTGCATTACCCCGAACTGGCGTTTTGCACCGACAACGGCGCCATGATCGCGATGGCGGCAGGCATGCGGCTGCAGGCCGGGCTGGTCGATCTGCCCATGCTTCAGGGCCGCTACGCCTTTGACGTGAAGCCGCGCTGGAACCTTTCGGAATTCCTGCCCGGACCCGTCCCGGCAGGCTGAACGCCCGCTACGTTCCGCCGGGGCTGGGCCATGTCAGGCTGGCGCCGGCTTGAGATTCCAACAATACAGGACTTTTTCTCTTTTCTTATGCGAACTCTTTTCAAATCCACCACCGCCGCCCTGGGCCTGGGCCTTTCATTGCTGGCCCAGGCGCAGCCCGCTGCCCAGCCGCCGGTGCGCATCGCGCTGATCGAAAGCCTGTCCGGCGCCTTTGCCAATACCGGCGAGGCCGTGTTCCGCAACCTGGTCTGGGCCACTGAACGCGTCAATGCGCGCGGCGGTGTCAAGCTGGCCGACGGCGCGCACACCCTGGCCGTTGAACGCTATGACAACAAGGGCCAGAACGAGGAAGCGCTGGCCGCGCTGCGCTCGGCCATCGACGACGGCGTGACGGTGATCGCGCAGGGCAATTCGTCGTCGGTGGCGGCGGCGCTGATCGACGCCATCAACAAGCACAACGAACGCGAGCCGGGCAAGCGGGTGCTTTTCCTGAACTATTCGGCGGTCGATCCCATCCTGACGAACGAGAAATGTAGTTTCTGGCATTTCCGCTTCGACGCCCATGCCGACATGCGCATGGCCGCGCTGATGGACGTGTTCAAGGACGACGCGGCGGTCAAGAAGGTCTACCTGATCGGCCAGGACTACAGCTTCGGCCAGGCCGTGCTGCGCGAAGGGCGCAAGCAGATCGCGGCGCAGCGGCCCGATGTGCAGATCGTCGGCGACGAATTGCATCCGATCGGCCGCGTCAAGGATTTCATTCCGTATGCGGTCAAGATCAAGTCCAGCGGCGCGCAGGCAGTGCTGACCGGCAATTGGGGCAACGACCTGACGCTGCTCATCAAGGCGGCCAGGGAAGTCGGCTACGAAGGCAAGTTCTACACCTTCTACGGCAATGCGCTGGGGGTTCCCGCTGCGCTGGGCGATGCCGGCGTCGGCAAGGTGATCGCCGTGGCCGACTGGTTCCCTAACACGCCGGGCGCGGCGTCCGAGAATTTTTACCAGTCGTTTCGCCAGCGCTTTCCCCGGCCGCAGGACGACTATGTCCACATGCGCATGCAGCTGATGGTGGAAACGCTCGCCCAGAGCCTGGAGAAAGCCGGCAGCAGCGAAGCTGGCGCCGTCGCCGCGCAGATGGAAAAGGCCACAGTGGACTTTTCCGGCTTCAAGGGCCGCATGCGCGCCACCGACCACCAGTTCCAGCAGCCGCTGGCCGTCGCCATGATGGACCGGCAGGGCGCGCCAGGCACGAAGTTCGATGTCGAGGGTTCAGGCTACGGTTTTCGCGTCATCAAGACGATTTCTGCGCAGCGCGCCGAGCAGCCGACCAGTTGCACGATGGCGCGGCCATAAGCCTCTGATACCCGTTCAACCATAAGAAGGCAGGCATGAGACAGTCAGTTTTGAACCTTGAAGAGTCGATGATCCGCCAGGTGGCCAATGCGGGCATGGGGCGCAGCGATGTGCTGAAGTTCTGGTTTGGCGAAAGCGACGAGACGACGCCCGCTTTCATCACGGACGCCGCCATCGCTTCGCTGCAGCAGGGCGAGACGTTTTATTCCCACAATCTCGGCTTGCCGGAATTGCGCGACGCCATTGCCGGGTATTCGACAGGCTTGCGCTACCCGGGCGCCGCACCGATTGCCGCCGGCCGTATCGCCGTGACCTCGGGCGGCGTCAATGCGCTGATGCTCGCCGTGCAGGCGCTGGTCGATGCCGGCGACGAGGTGGTGGCGGTGACGCCGGTCTGGCCGAACTTGACGGCGCAGCCACTGATCATGGGCGCTGACCTGCGCTGCGTCAGCCTCAAGCCGGTGGCAGGCGAATGGCAGCTCGACATGGCCGAACTGCTTGCCGCCATCACGCCGGCCACCAGGCTGCTGATCGTCAATGCACCGAACAATCCGACTGGCTGGACGCTGAGCCGGGAAGAACAGGCTTCGATCCTGGCGCATTGTCGCACGACCGGCACCTGGATTCTGGCCGACGAGGTCTATGAGCGCCTGTACTTCGAGCCGACGCCCAACGGCTGCGCGCCCAGCTTCCTGGATATTGCCGATTCCGAAGACCGGCTGGTGGTCGCCCACAGTTTTTCCAAGAGCTTCCTGATGACCGGCTGGCGTCTGGGCTGGCTGGTGATGCCGCCCAGCATGACGCCGCACATGGGCAAGCTGGTCGAATTCAACACCTCCTGCGCGCCGGTGTTCATCCAGCGTGCCGGGCTGGTCGCGTTGCAGGGGACCAACGACGTCACGCCACAACTGGTAGCGCACCTGAAAACCTGCCGCGATACGCTGGTGCCGCTGCTGCAGGCACTGCCCGGTGTGGAAGTGGCCACGCCCAAGGGCGGCATGTACGCTTTTTTCAGGCTGTCCGACCAAGACCGATTCGGTGATTCGCTGGAAACCGCCAAGCGTCTGGTGGTCGAGGCCGGACTCGGCCTGGCGCCAGGCAATGCCTTCATGGTCAATCCCGGTCCTGATGCCCAGGGCTGGCTGCGCTGGTGTTTTGCCAGCCGGGATGTGGCCCGCTTGTCGCAGGGCGTCGATCGGCTCAAGCGCTGGCTTACGCTATAATCCGAAGTTCCGCGCTACATGCGGCGGCTTGAAAAAGCAGCTTGCAACCGCCGGAAATCACGACGAAAGCGGTCAAGTCCCAATCGTGGGAACACTGCTTCGCTCGCCAGTCGCAACACCGTTGCAAGAGGAAAAACCATGATCGCAAAATCAATCAAGGCCGAAATTGTCAAGGACAACGCCCGTTCCGCCACAGACACCGGCAGTCCTGAAGTCCAGGTCGGCCTGCTGACCGGCCGCATCAATGAATTGATGCCCCACTTCAAGACCCATGCAAAAGATCACCACGGCCGCCGTGGCCTGCTGCGCATGGTTAGCCGCCGCCGCAAGCTGCTGGACTACCTGAAGTCCCGCGACGCCGCCCGTTACATCGCGCTGATCGCCAAGCTTGGCCTGCGTAAATAATCGGTAAACCCATCGACAAGCGCCTGAGTTAGTTCACTAGCTCAGGCGTTTTGCACTTTAAAACTGCAAATAACGTATTCACCTTCAGGCGCGCTGCTTTGGCGCACCTGAAAATTTCGGAGCAAGGCCCAGCGAACACGCGCTGTGTCATTCCACAAGACAAGCCCTGCAATTTCTTGATTTCAGGCGTTTTATGGAATGGCATCGTGTTCAGCCAGCCGCAGCTCCGGGCTTTCGGCACCGCCTCACGTGCCTTGAACAAACGGAGAACAGAACATGAGCATTTTCAACAAAGTCACCAAGTCCTTTCAGTGGGGCCAGCACAAGGTCACGATGGAAACCGGCGAAATGGCGCGCCAGTCCGGCGGCGCCGTGCTGCTCGACATGGACGGCACCGTCGTGCTGGCCACCGTGGTCGCCAAGAAGGATGCCAAGCCCGGCCAGGATTTTTTCCCGCTGACCGTTGACTACCTGGAAAAGACCTACGCCGCAGGCCGCATTCCCGGCAGCTTCTTCAAGCGCGAAGGCCGCCCGAGCGAATTCGAAACCCTGACCTCGCGCCTGATCGACCGCCCGATCCGCCCGCTGTTTCCTGAAGGCTTCTTCAATGAAGTGCAGGTCGTCATCCATGTGCTGTCGCTCAATCCTGAAGTCGAGGGCGACATTCCCGCGCTGATCGCTTCGAGCGCCGCGCTGGCGATTTCCGGCATCCCGTTCAACGGCCCGATCGGCGCTGCCCGCGTGGCCTGCATCGGCGGCGAGTTTGTGCTCAATCCCGGCAAGACCCAGCTGAAGGATTCGACGATGGACTTGGTCGTGGCCGGTACCGAAGCCGCCGTGCTGATGGTCGAGTCCGAAGCCAAGCAGCTGTCCGAAGAAATCATGCTGGCCGCCATCGTTTTCGGCCACGAGCAGGGAAACATCGCCATCAACGCCATCCACGAACTGGTGCGCGATGCCGGCAAGCCGGTCTGGGACTGGCAGGCGCCCGCCAAGGACGACGTGCTGATCGCCAAGGTCGGCGCCCTGGCTGAAGAAAAGTTGCGCGCCGCCTACCAGATTCGCAACAAGCAGGCCCGCACGCAGGCCACGCGCGAAGTGACGACCTGGACCAAGATGGGCCTGAAGGCCGAAGGCGTCGAATTCGACGGCGTGGCCGTTGAAGGCATGCTGTTCGACATCGAAGCCAAGATCGTCCGCAGCCAGATCCTGGCCGGCGACCCGCGCATCGACGGCCGCGACACGCGCACCGTGCGTCCGATCGAAATCCGCAACAGCGTGCTGCCGCGCACCCACGGCTCGGCCCTGTTCACGCGTGGCGAAACCCAGGCGCTGGTCGTCACCACGCTCGGCACCGAGCGCGACGCGCAGCGCATCGACGCCTTGAGCGGCGACTACGAAGACCGCTTCATGCTGCACTACAACATGCCTCCGTTCGCCACCGGCGAAACCGGCCGCGTGGGCAGCCCGAAACGCCGCGAGATCGGCCACGGCCGCCTGGCCAAGCGCGCGCTGATCGCCGTGCTGCCTTCAAAAGAAGAGTTTCCGTACACCATGCGCGTGGTTTCGGAAATTACAGAATCGAATGGCTCCTCGTCGATGGCGTCGGTCTGCGGTGGCTGCCTGTCGCTGATGGATGCCGGCGTTCCCATGAAAGCGCACGTGGCCGGTATCGCTATGGGCCTGATCAAGGAAGACAACCGTTTCGCCGTGCTGACCGACATCCTGGGCGACGAAGATCACCTGGGCGACATGGACTTCAAGGTCGCCGGCACGACGTTCGGCATCACCGCGCTGCAGATGGACATCAAGATCCAGGGCATCACCAAGGAAATCATGCAGGTCGCGCTGGCGCAGGCCAAGGAAGCCCGCATGCACATCCTGGGCAAGATGCAGGAAGCCATGGGCCAGGCGAATGCCGAAGTCTCTGATTTCGCGCCACGCCTGTACGTGATGAAGATCAACCCCGAGAAGATCCGCGACGTGATCGGCAAGGGCGGCGCCGTCATCCGCGCGCTGACCGAGGAAACCGGCACGCAGATCAACATCGAGGAAGACGGCACCATCACCATCGCCTCGAACGACAGCGCCAAGGCCGACGAAGCCAAGCGCCGCATTGCCGAGATCACCGCCGAAGTCGAAATCGGCAAGGTCTACGAAGGCGCGATCACCAAGATCCTCGACTTCGGTGCGCTGGTCAACCTGATGCCCGGCAAGGACGGCCTGCTGCATATCAGCCAAATTGCGCACGAGCGCGTCGAGCGGGTCACCGACTACCTCCAGGAAGGCCAGATCATCAAGGTCAAGGTTCTGGAAACCGATGAAAAAGGCCGCGTCAAGCTGTCGATGAAGGCCTTGCTGGACCGTCCTGTCCACAACCAGGGCTGATCGGTATTTGCTATTAATTTTGTAGCTGCTTGCGCATATGGGACGTTCGCAAATGGCACAAATGATTAAGAAAAAGCATGAGAGTCATTGAAATAACTTCCTTTGGCGCGCCCGACGTGTTGCAACCGGGTACGCGTCCGGATGCACATCCCGCTGCGGGAGAAGTGCTGATCCGTGTCGCTGCCTCCGGCGTGAACCGTCCCGACGTGTTGCAGCGCACCGGAAATTACCCGGTGCCGCCCGGCGCGTCGGATATTCCGGGGCTGGAAGTCTCTGGCGAAATCATTGCCGGTGATGCGCAGGCGATGGAGGCTGCCGGTTTCAGGATCGGCGACCGGGTTTGCGCCCTGGTGGCGGGTGGCGGCTATGCCGAACTGTGCGTGGCACCCGTCGGGCAATGCCTGCCGGTGCCCGAGGGACTGAGCGACATCGAGGCGGCATCGCTGCCAGAGACATTCTTCACCGTGTGGAGCAATGTCTTCGAGCGCGCGAATCTGCAAAAAGGTGAAACCCTGCTGATCCAGGGTGGCTCCAGCGGCATCGGCGTGACAGCGATCCAGATTGCCAAGGCGCTGGGCGCCAAGGTGCTGGTGACCGCAGGCACAGACGAAAAGTGCTCGGCCTGTTTGTCCCTGGGCGCTGACCACGCAATCAATTACAAGACTGGCGACTTTGTTCAGGAAGTCAGGAAACTGACGAACGGGCAGGGTGTCAACGTCATCCTCGACATGGTCGGCGGCAGTTATGTCGCACGCGAAGTCGAATGCCTGGCAGAGGACGGCCGGCTCGTCATCATTGCGGTGCAGGGCGGCGTCAAGGCCGAGTTCAATGCCGGTATGGTGCTGCGCAAGCGGCTGACCATCACCGGCTCGACTTTGCGCCCGCGTTCGCTGGAATTCAAGTCGGCGATTGCTGCAGCGCTGAAAGAAAAGGTCTGGCCCCTGATCGCCAGCGGGGCGATCAAGCCCGTGATCCACAGCACCTTTGCCGCAGCCGAGGCGTCCAGGGCGCATGCGCTCATGGAATCGAATCAGCATATCGGCAAGATTGTTTTAACCTGGTAAATGGCAAGAAAAATGAAAAAGCTGATTGCAGGAAACTGGAAAATGAACGGCAGCCTGGCTGCCAATGAAGAACTGCTGGCCGCGCTTGCCGCCGGGCTGGATCAAGGCACTTACTGCGAGATGGCAGTCTGCATACCTGCGATTTACCTCGCGCAGGTTCAGTCGCTGAAATCAAAATATCCGGCACTGTCGGTGGTGGAAGTCGGCGCGCAGGATGTGTCCGCGCATGCTTCGGGCGCCTACACCGGTGAAATCAGCGCGGCCATGCTCAAGGAACTCGGCTGCCGCTACGCCATCGTCGGCCATTCAGAGCGCCGCCAATACCATGCTGAAACCGATGCGCTCGTGGCTGAAAAGGCCAGGGCCGCGCTGGCCGCAGGCATCACGCCCATCGTTTGCGTCGGTGAAACGCTGGCCGAACGTGAAGCCGGCCGCACCGAAGAAATCGTCAAGCGCCAACTGGCCGCGGTGATCCATGCCAACGGACACTGCATCAGCGAGGTCGTGGTGGCTTACGAGCCGGTGTGGGCCATCGGCACGGGCAAGACGGCTTCGCCAGAAGAGGCCCAGGCCGTGCATGCGGTGCTCAGGGCCCAACTGAAGGCCGCGACCGATCAGTCGGCTCGCATCAAGATACTGTACGGCGGCAGCATGAACGCCGCCAATGCCGCGACCTTGCTGGCCCAGCAGGACATCGATGGCGGGCTGATAGGCGGCGCTTCGCTCAAGGCCCCGGATTTTTTGAAAATTATTGCTTCTTCGCCCGTTTGACGGACACAGTTCGCTATTAAATTAGGAATAATCATGAATATTTTATTGACTGCCGTGCTGGCCGTTCAAATGCTTTCGGCGCTCGGCATGGTTGGCTTGATCCTGGTTCAGCATGGCAAGGGTGCCGACATGGGTGCGGCGTTTGGCAGTGGCGGCTCTGGAAGCCTGTTCGGCGCCAGCGGAAGCGCCAATTTCCTGTCGCGCACGACCGGTATCCTGGCAGCGCTGTTTTTTGCCTGCACCCTCATGCTGGCTTATTTTGGGGGTGCGCAGCAACCCCGCACCAGCTCAAGCGTTCTGGAAGGCGCAGCCGTCACGGCACCCGCCCTGCCAGCTTCTGGCGCGGCCCAGATTCCTGGCACGGCCGCGCCGGCTTCGGCCAATGTGGCGGTTCCTGCTGCACCCGCCGTGCCTGCTTCGGGCGCAGCTCAAATCCCCACGAAATAAGACAACAAAGCCAGGGCTTGAGGGTAAAAGCCTTGTCATTTCAGGGTAAACTCTAAGACAGTCTGGAAAGCAAAAAAGCTGCAAAGTTTCCTCAAGCCATCCAGGCAAAAGTAAGTACCGCGGACGTGGTGAAATTGGTAGACACGCTATCTTGAGGGGGTAGTGGCGAAAGCTGTGCGAGTTCGAGTCTCGCCGTCCGCACCAGATTGACTAGCATCGGCAGCAGCGCCCAAGTCGCTGCTTTCGGCTCAAACGGTAAACTCGTGCAGGCTGTGCAGGTAATCTGTGCAGCTTGCTGTGCGAGTGGCTTTTCAGAAGTTGAAACCCACGATGAACCTCGACCAATACCTTCCTGTTCTCTTGTTTATCCTGGTGGGCGTAGGTGTCGGTATATTACCGATGGTTTTAGGTCGTTTCCTGGGGCCGGTCCGGCCCGACAGCGAAAAAAACTCTCCTTATGAATGCGGTTTCGAGGCCTTTGAAGATGCCCGCATGAAATTCGATGTGCGCTACTACCTGGTCGCCATTTTGTTCATTCTTTTTGATCTTGAAATTGCTTTCCTTTTTCCATGGGCGGTTTCGCTCAAGGAAATCGGTCCGCTCGGTTTTTGGTCGGTCATGGTTTTTCTGGGCATTCTGGTCGTAGGCTTTGTCTACGAGTGGAGAAAAGGTGCGCTGGACTGGGAATAAGAAAAAGCCTTGAAGAAGGCCTTTCAAAAAAGGTACGGGTATGTCACTTGAAGGTGTTTTCAAAGAAGGCTTTGTGACCACGAGCTATGACTCGGTGGTCAACTGGGCCAAGACCGGCTCGCTATGGCCCATGACCTTCGGTTTAGCGTGCTGCGCCGTCGAAATGATGCATGCGGGTGCTGCCCGTTATGACATCGACCGTTTTGGCATGTTGTTTCGGCCCAGTCCGCGACAGTCCGATCTGATGATCGTTGCAGGCACCTTGTGCAACAAGATGGGTCCGGCGCTGCGCAAGGTCTACGATCAGATGGCCGAGCCGCGCTGGGTGATTTCGATGGGATCGTGCGCCAATGGCGGTGGTTACTACCACTACAGCTATTCCGTCGTTCGCGGCTGTGACCGTATCGTGCCCGTGGATGTGTACGTGCCAGGTTGCCCGCCAACCGCCGAGGCATTGCTCTACGGCATCATTCAGTTGCAGCAGAAGATTCGTCGGACCAACACGATTGCGAGGGCTTGATGCCATTGTCTTCACCTCCGGTTTCAATCTCCCAGTTGGCTGAAACCATTGCATCAGTGCTGGGCAGCAATGCAAAAAGTGTCAAGATTGCTGTTGGGGAAATCACGGTAACCGTGGCGGCTGCCGACTATCTGGCAGCGGCAACACTGCTCCGTGACGCGCCTGCCTGTAAATTCGAGCAACTGATGGACCTTTGCGGACTTGACTATTCCGAATATAAAAACGGTCAATATGACGGGCTGCGTTATTGCGTCTCGTCACACTTGTTGTCGGTCAGCCTCAATCAGCGTGTACGGCTCAAGGTGTTTTGTCCCGACGATGACTTGCCTGTTGTTGATTCGGTCAATGGGATCTGGAGTTCGGCTAACTGGTTCGAGCGTGAAGCTTTTGACCTTTATGGCATCGTTTTCGAAGGGCACAACGACCTGCGCCGCATCCTGACAGATTACGGTTTCATCGGTCATCCATTTCGCAAGGATTTTCCGACCACCGGTCATGTGGAAATGCGTTACGACGCCGAGCAAAAACGCGTGATTTATCAGCCCGTCACCATCGAGCCCCGCGAAATGATTCCCCGCGTGATTCGCGAGGAAAACTACGGCGGTCTTCAATAGGCGGTTTTCGCAAGAGATACGACATGGCTGAAATTAAAAACTACACGCTCAATTTTGGACCGCAGCATCCGGCCGCCCATGGTGTTTTGCGTCTTGTGCTTGAACTGGATGGAGAAGTGATCCAGCGCGCTGACCCACATATCGGACTGCTGCATCGCGCGACTGAAAAACTGGCCGAAAGCAAGACCTACATTCAGTCTCTACCTTACATGGACCGGCTCGACTATGTGTCGATGATGTCTAATGAGCATGCTTACTGTCTGGCCATCGAGAAACTGATCGGGGTTGATGTGCCGATTCGTGCGCAGTACATCCGCGTGATGTTCTCCGAGATCACCCGCCTGCTCAATCACCTGATGTGGCTCGGTGCGCACGGACTCGATTGCGGCGCGATGAACATGCTGATCTACTGCTTTCGCGAACGCGAAGTGCTTTTTGACATGTACGAGGCAGTGTCAGGCGCGCGCATGCATGCGGCCTATTTCCGCCCGGGCGGTGTTTACCGCGATCTGCCGGAAAGCATGTCCCAGTACAAGGTCAACAAGATCCGCAATGCCAAGGCGATCGACGCCCTGAATGAAAACCGCCAGGGATCATTGCTCGACTTCATCGATGACTTCGTGACCAAGTTTCCCAAGCTGGTCGATGAGTACGAAACCCTGCTGACCGACAACCGCATCTGGAAGCAGCGTACCGTCGGAGTAGGGGTGGTGTCGCCCGAGCGCGCGCTTAACCTCGGCTTTACCGGTCCGATGCTCAGGGGTTCCGGCTTCGCTTGGGATCTGCGCAAGCAGCAACCGTATGAAGTCTATGCACAGATGGACTTTGATATTCCCGTGGGTAAAACGGGCGACTGCTATGACCGCTACCTGGTCCGCGTCGCGGAGATGCGCCAGTCCAACCGCATCATCAAGCAGTGCGTTGACTGGCTGCGCGTCAACCCCGGCCCGGTGATCACAACCAACCACAAGGTGGCACCGCCGAACCGCGAATCCATGAAGTCCAACATGGAGGAATTGATTCACCATTTCAAGTTGTTTACAGAAGGTTTTCACGTCCCTGAAGGCGAGGCTTATGCTGCCGTCGAGCATCCCAAGGGAGAGTTCGGCATCTACATCGTCAGCGACGGTGCGAACAAGCCGTACCGCCTGAAGATCCGCCCGCCAGGTTTTTCGCACCTGGCTGCCATGGATGAAATGGCGCGTGGACACATGATTGCCGATGCCGTCGCCGTGATTGGCACGATGGACATCGTGTTCGGTGAAATTGACCGCTAACCGCATGACTTCTTCCATGATTTCTGAACAAACCAAAGCGTTTTTTGACCGCGAAGTCGCCAAATATCCAGCCAGCCAGAAGCAGTCGGCCGTGATGGCCTGCCTGCAGATCGTGCAACAGGAGCAGGGCTTTGTCAGTGCCGAAAGCGAAAAGCTGGTGGCCGAGTACCTGGGCATGGCGCCAATTGCCGTCCATGAAGTCACGACTTTCTACAACATGTACAACCAGCAGCCGGTGGGCAAGTACAAGTTCAATGTCTGCACCAACTTGCCTTGCCAGTTGCGCGATGGCGCCAAAGCGCTGCACCATCTGGAGAAAAAACTCGGCATTGCGATGGGTGAAACAACGGCAGACGGTTTGTTTACGCTGCAGCAGTCCGAATGCCTGGGTGCTTGTGCCGATTCCCCGGTGATGCTGGTGAACGATATTCACATGTGCAGCTTCATGAGCAACGAAAAACTGGACCAGCTTGTTGATGGTCTAAAATCGGCGGAGGCTTGAGTTCCATGACGCTCCCATCACATTCCAGCGGCAACGGAGCGGCTCAGTCCGTGCTGTCGCAATTTTCGGCCACCGGCGTACAGACCTGCTTTCATGGCAGGCACATCAATCCGCAAATCCTTGCTGACCTAGATGGCAGCAACTGGGGTCTCGGCGATTATGAAGCGCGTGGCGGCTACCAGGCACTGCGCAAGATTCTTGGTCAGGACGGCGGCGCTGGAATGACACCTGACCAAGTCATTGCCGAGGTCAAGGCGGGCGGCTTGCGGGGTCGGGGGGGGGCAGGTTTTCCGACCGGGCTGAAGTGGAGCTTCATGCCGCGCCAGTTCCCGGGTCAGAAGTACCTGGTCTGCAATTCGGATGAAGGCGAGCCAGGAACCTGCAAAGACCGCGACATCATGCAGTACAACCCGCACAGCGTGATCGAAGGCATGGCGATTGCCGCGTATGCGATGGGAATCAGCGTCGGCTACAACTACATCCACGGTGAGATTTTTGCCACTTACCAGCGCTTTGAAGAAGCGCTGGACGAGGCGCGCGCAGCAAACCTGCTGGGCGATGGCATTCTGGGCAGCAACTTCAATTTCCAGCTTCATGCTTCGCATGGTTTCGGTGCTTATATTTGCGGCGAGGAAACTGCCTTGCTGGAATCGCTCGAAGGCAAGAAAGGCCAGCCGCGCTTCAAGCCGCCGTTCCCGGCCAGTTTTGGCCTGTACGGCAAGCCCACCACGATCAATAACACCGAGACCTTTGCCGCCGTTCCATGGATCATCCGCAACAGCGGAGCCGCTTACCTCGAATGCGGCAAACCGAATAATGGCGGCACCAAGATTTATTCGGTTTCGGGCGATGTCGAATTGCCCGGAAATTATGAGGTGCCCATGGGCACACCGTTCGCCAAACTGCTTGAACTGGCCGGTGGTGTTCGCAAGGGCCGTACGCTCAAGGCCGTGATTCCTGGTGGATCGTCGTCGCCGGTGCTGCCTGCTTCCATCATGATGGAATGCACGATGGACTACGACTCCATTGCCAAGGCCGGCTCGATGCTCGGCTCGGGCGCAGTCATCGTCATGGACGACACCCGCTGCATGGTCGAGTCCCTGAAGCGCCTGTCCTACTTTTACATGCACGAGTCCTGCGGCCAATGTACACCCTGCCGTGAAGGCACGGGTTGGCTGTGGCGTGTGGTGGACCGCATTCACGGTGGTCTGGGCCGCCAGAGCGATCTGGACCTGCTCAATTCGGTGGCGGACAACATCCAGGGCCGCACGATTTGCGCGCTCGGCGATGCCGCAGCCATGCCGGTGCGCGCCATGATCAAGCATTACCGTCATGAATTTGAAAGCATGATCCAGCAAAATACATCGCAAGCCGCCGCTCCCCTGGGCGCAGGCCGTGCCGCAACACAGGCTTGAACGGCGGAAAGAATAAACTATGGTTGAAATACAACTCGACGGCCAGAAGGTGGAAGTGGTCGAAGGCAGCACAGTGATGCATGCGGCGGAAAAAGCAGGCACTTATATCCCGCATTTCTGTTATCACAAGAAGCTGAGCATCGCCGCCAATTGCCGCATGTGCCTGGTTGATGTCGAAAAGGCGCCCAAGCCGATGCCGGCATGCGCCACCCCTGTCACGCAGGGCATGGTCGTGCACACCAAGAACGACAAAGCCATCAGGGCCCAAAAGGGCGTGATGGAATTCCTGCTGATCAACCATCCCCTGGATTGCCCAATCTGCGACCAGGGTGGCGAATGCCAGTTGCAGGATCTGGCCGTTGGCTACGGCGCAGGCGAGTCGCGCTACCAGGAAGAAAAGCGCACGGTCTTCCACAAGGATGTGGGACCCTTGATCTCCATGCAGGAAATGAGCCGCTGCATTCACTGCACGCGCTGCGTTCGCTTTGGTCAGGAAGTCGCTGGCGTGATGGAACTGGGCATGTCGCACCGCGGCGAGCATGCAGAGATTGAAACCTTTGTCGGCATGTCGGTGGACTCCGAACTGTCGGGCAACATGATCGACCTGTGCCCGGTGGGTGCGCTGACCAGCAAGCCTTTCCGCTACAGCGCCCGCACCTGGGAATTGTCACGCCGCAAGTCGGTCAGCCCGCACGACTCAACGGGTGCCAACCTGATTGTCCAGGTCAAGCATGACAAGGTGATGCGCGTGCTGCCGCTTGAAAACGAAGCCGTCAATGAATGCTGGATTGCCGACCGGGACCGCTTTTCCTATGAATCCCTGAATACCGACGACCGTCTGTTGAGTCCGATGCTCAAGCAGGGTGGAGAATGGAAAACGGTTGATTGGCAAACTGCACTTGAATATGTCGCCAACGGCCTAAAACAGATCACGTCTGAATATGGTGCTGACAGCATCGGCACGCTGGCCAGCCCGCACAGCACGCTGGAAGAGTTGCACCTGGCGGCTTCGCTGATGCGTGGACTGGGCAGCGAAAACATCGACTATCGTCTGCGCAATGCCGAATTCACATCTTCGACATCGGTTCGCTGGCTCGGCACTTCGATTGCTTCGCTGTCGCAACTCCACCGTGTTCTGGTAGTTGGTTCCAACCTGCGCAAGGACCATCCGTTGTTTGCACTGCGCATCCGGCAATCGGTTCGCAACGGCTGTGCGTTGAATGCCATTAATTCCGTCTCTGAACTCGCGTCTGCGGACGCCTGGGCCATGCCTCTCGCCAATGTGGCGATTGCACATCCTGAAGATTGGGTGCAAGCGCTGGCCGATGTCGCCACGGCCATTGCAGCAGAAAAGGGCGTTGCCGCACCGGCTGCCGGCCATGCCAGCGACGCTGTCAAGGCGATGGCGGCTTCCCTGCTGGGCGGTGAACGCAAGGCCATCTTGCTAGGCAATGCCGCAGCGCACCATGCTAACGCTTCGAGTCTGCTGGCACTCGCGAACTGGATTGGCGAGCAAACCGGCGCTTCAGTGGGATACCTGACCGAAGCAGCCAACACGGTTGGCGCGCAACTGGTCAACGCCATGCCGGGCAACTCTGGCTTGAATGCGGGCCAGATGCTGGGCGGTAAGCTCAAGGCGGTGATTCTGCTAAATAACGAACCCGAGTTTGATTCAGCCGCCGGCGCGAAGGCCAAGGATTCACTGAATTCGGCGCAAATGGTTGTGACGCTGAGTCCTTTCAAGGCCAATATGCATTTCAGCGACGTGTTGTTGCCAATCGCGCCTTTTACAGAAACACCGGGCACTTTCGTTAATGCTGAAGGCCGCGTGCAGAGTTTTCATGCTGTGGTCAAACCTCGGGGCGAAACGCGTCCTGCCTGGAAAGTCCTGCGCGTACTGGCAAACCTGCTCAATTTGCCGGGCTTTGACTTTGAATCGTCTCAAGATGTACTCAAGAGAATTCCGGGTGCCGATGCCGGCCAGGTGCCTGCAACTCGCTTGGGCAATGCCAGCCAAGGGAAAATCGTTGTCACTGGCGTGACCGGCCCTGCGCCAGTTGTTGCCAGTATTTACCAGCTCGACGGTATGGTCAGAAGAGCCACCTCGCTGCAGCTGACCACAGATGCGCGCAAGGTCGCCGTTACGAAGGGGCAGGCATGATTGATGGCATGTACGCGACAGGCCAGGGCTTGATGGGTGGAATCTGGCCAGCCACTGTCTGGCCTGTTCTTTGGGCTCTCATCAAGATCGTGGCAGTTCTGGCGCCGTTGATGGGTTGCGTAGCCTACCTCACTTTGTGGGAACGTAAAGCCATTGGTTTCACGCAAGTCCGAGTTGGACCCAACCGTATTGGACCGTTTGGCTTGCTTCAGCCGATTGCCGATGCGCTCAAGCTGTTGACCAAGGAAATCATCATTCCCACGGCAGCCAGCAAGGGCTTGTTCGTGCTGGGTCCGATCATGACCATCATGCCCGCGCTCGCAGCCTGGGCTGTGATTCCGTTCGGGCCGGATGTGGCTTTGGCTAACGTGAACGCGGGCTTGCTATTTGTCATGGCGATCACTTCCCTTGAGGTTTACGGCGTCATTATTGCTGGCTGGGCTTCAAACTCGAAATATGCATTTCTGGGCGCAATGCGTGCGTCGGCCCAGATGGTGAGCTATGAAATTGCGATGGGCTTTTGCCTGGTAGTGGTGCTGATGGTTTCCGGCAGTCTGAACATGACGGACATCGTCATGAGCCAGGGCTCGGGCATGGCTGCCAGCCGTGGCCTGACTTTCCTTTCATGGAACTGGCTGCCCCTGCTGCCGATTTTTGTGGTCTATTTCATCTCCAGCCTGGCCGAAACCAACCGTCACCCGTTCGACGTGGTTGAAGGCGAGTCCGAGATCGTGGCCGGCCACATGGTGGAATATTCCGGCATGTCGTTTGCCATGTTCTTTCTGGCTGAATACGCCAACATGATTCTGGTATCCGTTCTTTGTGTACTGTTGTTCCTAGGTGGCTGGCTGTCGCCGATTGACCATGCCTTGTTCAACTGGATTCCAGGCTGGATCTGGCTAGGCCTGAAGACCTTCGTGGTCGTCACCATTTTCCTGTGGGTGCGTTCCACTTTCCCGCGTTTCCGTTACGACCAGATCATGCGCCTGGGCTGGAAAATCTTCATACCTGTGACCCTGGTCTGGCTGGTGGTCGTCGGGGCCTGGATGCAGACCCCTTACAACATCTGGAAATAGGCAAAAAGTCATGTCTGCTGTTGCATCCGTCAAGGATTTTGTTTCAAGTTTCATGCTGACCGAACTGCTTAAGGGCATGGCCCTGACCGGCAAGTACATGTTCAGCCGCAAGATCACGATTCAGTTTCCTGAAGAAAAAACCCCATTGAGCCCGCGTTTTCGTGGCCTGCATGCATTGCGCCGCTACGAAAATGGAGAGGAACGCTGTATTGCCTGCAAGCTTTGCGAAGCGGTATGCCCGGCGCTGGCAATCACCATTGAGTCCGATGTGCGTGAAGACGGCAGCCGCCGCACGTCACGCTACGACATTGATTTGACCAAATGCATTTTTTGCGGATTTTGTGAAGAAAGCTGTCCGGTTGATTCAATCGTTGAAACGCATATTCTGGAATATCACGGCGAAAAACGGGGTGATTTGTACTTCACCAAAGAGATGTTGCTTGCCGTGGGCGACCGCTATGAAAGCGAAATTGCTGCCAACCGTGCAGCAGATGCCAAGTACCGCTAAGACCTCCCGCTCCATTGCCCGCTCTTGTAAGTAGAAAGAATCACCTTCAACATGGACGCTAAAACAGGTCTTTTTTACGTGTTTGCCGCAATACTGCTTTTCGCAGCGTTTCGCGTTATTACAGCCCGCAACCCGGTGCATGCTGCACTTTTTCTGGTGCTTGCCTTTTTTCAGGCAGCGGCTATTTGGATTTTGCTGAAAGCCGAGTTTTTGGCGATCACCCTGGTGCTGGTCTACGTGGGTGCCGTCATGGTGCTTTTTCTTTTCGTGGTGATGATGCTGGACATCAATTTGGACAGTGCTCGCAAGGGTTTCTGGAAGCATTTTCCATTGGCTGGTACGGTGGGTGCCGTCATCGCCCTGGAAATGTCGTACGTGTTGATGGGCGGATTTCGTGAGCCACCACAAGGCGCTTCAGCGCCTGTGTCCGGCGACATTGCGACGCAGGTTTCCAACACCAAGGAACTGGGCAAGGTCCTGTACACACACTATATCTACCCGCTTGAAATTGCTGCTGTTATCTTGCTGGTGGCTATTATTGCTGCAATTGCCCTGACCTTGCGCGAGCGCAAGGATTCCAAGCGAACCAATCCGGCGGATCAGGTTCGCGTTAAAGCGCGAGACCGTGTCAGGCTGGTCAAGATGAAGTCAGTCGTTGCTTCACCTGAGATTGCATCCGTCACATCCGTCGAGGAAAAATAATAATGACGCTCACGCTTGGACATTTTCTTTCGCTGGGCGCCATGCTGTTTGCCCTGTCAGTCATTGGTATTTTCTTGAATCGCAAGAACCTGATCGTGCTTCTCATGGCCATTGAACTCATGCTGCTGGCCGTGAACATGAATTTCGTGGCCTTTTCTTATTATTTGAACGACATGGCTGGTCAGGTATTTGTGTTTTTCATTCTGACTGTCGCTGCAGCCGAGTCTGCCATCGGTCTGGCTATTCTGGTGCTTTTGTTCCGTAACAAGTCCAGCATCAACGTCGACGAACTCAACACGCTTCAGGGTTAATAACAAGATGAGCCAAACCCTTTCCGCATCGACGCTGCTGGCTGTTCCGCTGGCACCTCTGGCTGGCGCGCTGCTGGCCGGTATTCTGGGAACCACGTTTGGTGGCAACTGGATAGGGCGCCGTCTGGCGCATACCCTGACTATTCTGGGCGTGTTTGTGGCCTTCATCCTCTCGGCCATGACGCTGCAAAGCGTTGTCATTGATGGTGCGCGGTTCAATGAAACGCTTTACACCTGGATGACGGTCGGCAACCTGAAGATGGAAGTCGGTTTTCTGGTGGATGGTTTGACCGCCATGATGATGTGCGTGGTGACTTTTGTCTCGCTCATGGTTCACATCTACACCATCGGCTATATGGAAGAGGATGCAGGCTACAACCGTTTCTTTGCCTATATTTCACTGTTTACCTTTTCCATGCTGATGCTGGTGATGAGCAACAACATGCTCCAGTTGTTTTTTGGCTGGGAAGCTGTTGGCCTTGTTTCCTATCTGTTGATCGGTTTCTGGTTCAACAAACCCAGCGCGATTTTTGCCAACATGAAAGCCTTCCTGGTGAACCGGGTCGGTGACTTTGGCTTCATCCTCGGGATTGCGTTGATCGCTGCCTATGCGGGCACCCTCAACTATGGCGAAGCCTTTGCCAAGGCGGACGAGCTTTCCAAGCTGACGTTCCCGGGAACCGGCTGGATGCTGATCACCGTGATCTGCATCTGCCTGTTTATCGGCGCGATGGGCAAGTCAGCACAGTTTCCGCTGCATGTGTGGCTGCCTGACTCCATGGAAGGCCCTACGCCGATCTCGGCGCTGATCCATGCGGCAACCATGGTGACGGCCGGCATTTTCATGGTGGCCCGGATGTCGCCGCTGTTTGAGCTCAGCGATACCGCCTTGAGCTTCATCATGGTGATTGGCGCCATTACTGCGCTGTTTATGGGTTTTCTGGGCATCATCCAGAACGATATCAAGCGCGTCATTGCTTATTCCACACTGTCGCAACTGGGCTATATGACGGTAGCGCTGGGCGCATCTGCTTATTCGGTGGCCGTGTTTCACCTGATGACGCATGCGTTTTTCAAGGCATTGCTCTTTCTGGGCGCAGGCTCGGTCATCATCGGCATGCACCACAATCAGGACATCCGCTGGATGGGCGGTGTGCGCAAATACATGCCGATTACCTGGATTACCTTCCTGCTGGGTTCATTGGCCCTGATTGGAACCCCCTTCTTCTCGGGTTTTTACTCCAAGGACAGCATCATTGAAGCCGTGGCCGAGAGCCATCTCTGGGGCAGTGGCTTTGCTTATTTTGCGGTGCTGGCAGGCGTTTTTGTGACAGCGTTCTACTCATTCCGGCTGTATTTTCTTGTGTTCCACGGCAAGGAGCGGTATGACCAGAACCCCGATGACCACCATGATGCGCATGACGATCACGGCCATCACGATGAGCACCACGAACCCCATGAATCTCCCTGGGTCGTGACCTTGCCGCTGGTTCTGCTGGCCATTCCGTCGGTCATCATCGGTTTCATCACGATTGATCCGATGCTGTACGGTGACTTTTTCAAGAGTGCGATTTTTGTCAATCTGGAACGGCATCCCGCGATGGAAGAGTTAGCTGCGCTGTTCCATGGACCCGTCCAGATGGCAATACATGGCTTGACAGCGCCTCCCTTCTGGCTTGCCCTGTCGGGCGTCGTGCTGGCCTACTACATGTACATGGTCAATCCTGCGTTGCCCACTGCCATCAAGCGCAACCTGAACCCCGTCTACAAACTGCTTGAAAATAAGTACTACCTGGACTGGTTCAATGAAAACGTAATTGCCCGAGGGATGCGCGGACTCGGTACCGTGTTCTGGAAGGTGGGCGACCAGATGCTGATTGACGGCGCGCTCGTGAACGGTTCATGGAAACTGGTTGGCTGGGTGTCCGGCATGGTCAGACGCCTGCAGTCGGGCTACATCTACCACTATGCCTTTGGCATGATTATTGGCATCTTTGTGTTGATGACGTATTTCGTCTGGCTCAACCGATAAAAACAATCTAGAAGAAGAAGAAGGAAGAGAAAAATGGGATTGTTGAGCCTTGCCATCTGGGTGCCGATTTTTTTTGGCGTCGGTTTATTGGCCCTGGGTCGGGAGAGTCAGGCGCGTACCGTTCGCTGGATTGCACTGATCGGCGCCATCATCAGTTTTTTGGTCACGCTGCCGCTGTATGACGGATTTCAGCTTGGCACCTCGGCCATGCAGTTCGTTGAGAAAAGCAGCTGGATTCCACGTTTCAACATGAACTACCACCTGGGCGTCGATGGCATTTCGCTGTGGTTCGTGCTGCTGACCGCCTTTATCAACGTGGTGGTCATCATCGCCAGCTGGGAATCCATCACAACCCGTGTCAACCAGTACATGGCGTCGTTTCTGATTTTGAGCGGCCTGATGATCGGTGTGTTCGCTGCGCTGGACGGCATGCTTTTCTATGTGTTCTTTGAAGCCACCTTGATTCCAATGTACCTGATCATTGGCATCTGGGGTGGGCCGAACAAGATCTACGCAGCTTTCAAGTTCTTCCTGTATACGCTGCTCGGCTCGCTGCTGATGCTGGTCGCACTGATCTTCCTGTATAACAAGTCTGGCGGCAGTTTCGACATCCTTGCGTGGCACAAATTGCCCCTGTCCGGCACGGCACAAACCCTGCTTTTCTTTTCGTTCTTTGCAGCTTTCGCTGTCAAGGTTCCGATGTTTCCCGTTCATACCTGGCTGCCTGATGTCCACGTCGAAGCGCCCACTGGCGGCTCGGCCGTGCTGGCAGCGATCATGCTCAAGCTGGGCGCCTACGGATTCTTGCGGTTTTCGATGCCGATCGTTCCCGACGCCTCGCGCGAGTGGGCATGGCTCATGATTGCTTTTTCGCTGATCGCGGTGATCTACGTAGGCTTGGTGGCGCTGGTCCAGCGCGACATGAAAAAGCTGGTGGCTTATTCATCGGTGGCGCACATGGGTTTCGTGACGCTTGGTTTTTTCCTGTTCAACGACTTGAGTGTCTCCGGCGGCATTGTCCAGATGATTGCCCACGGCTTTGTTTCGGCCGCCATGTTCCTCTGTATTGGTGTGCTGTATGACCGGGTGCATTCGCGCGAAATTTCGAGCTACGGCGGCGTGGTCAACACCATGCCCAAGTTTGCGGCTTTTGCGCTGCTGTTTGCCATGGCCAATTGCGGCTTGCCGGCCACGGCTGGCTTCGTGGGCGAATGGATGGTGATCCTGGGCGCCGTCAAGTCCAATTTCTGGATTGGCATGGCGGCGGCATCGGCCTTGATCTCGGGTGCTGCTTATACGCTCTGGATGTACAAGCGCGTGTATCTTGGCCCCGTGACGAATGAGAATGTCAAGAAATTGCTTGATATCAACAACCGCGAGTTCCTGATGCTGGCGATGCTGGCGGTCGCGGTGCTCTACATGGGTATTTATCCCAAGCCGTTTACTGATGTGATGAACACGTCGGTGGCTGACCTGCTCAGGCACGTCGCGCTTTCGAAACTGAACTAAGAAAACTCAAAGAATTCAGATGATTGACAAACTCAGTTGGATCGCGGTTTATCCAGAACTTGTTCTATTGGTCATGTCCTGCGTCATCGCGCTGGTCGACCTGGGCGTCAAGACGCCACGACGCTCGCTCACCTACGCATTGACGCTGCTGACGCTTGGTGTGGTGGCCATCATGGAAGCCACAACCGCCCTGGGTGGGCAGGTTTTTTATGGCTTTGGAAACATGGTGGTGGTGGACCCCATGGGTAGCTGGATGAAGTGCTTCTCAAGCGTTGCCCTGATGGTTACGATCGTCTACGGCCGGCCTTATGCCGCCGACCGCGACATGCTGCGTGGCGGTGAATTTTTCACGCTGAGCCTGTTTTCCCTGCTCGGCATGTTCGTGATGATTTCAGGCCATAACTTCCTGGTGCTGTACATGGGCCTGGAGTTGATGGCTCTGTCCAGCTATGCACTGGTCGCCTTGCGGCGGGACGACGCGCAGGCAACCGAAGCAGCGATGAAATATTTCGTGCTCAGCGCACTGGCTTCTGGTTTTCTGCTTTACGGCCTCTCAATGCTCTACGGCGCCACTGGCTCGCTTAACATCAATGAAGTCTTTAACGCCATTGCCAGCCGGCAGGTCAAGCACCAGGTGCTGGTGTTCGGCCTGGTCTTCATTGTGGCGGGGCTGGCTTTCAAGCTGGGCGCGGTGCCGTTTCACATGTGGCTGCCTGACGTTTATCACGGCGCGCCCACTGCGGTCACGCTGATCATCGGTGGTGCGCCGCAGCTGGCTGCATTCGCCATGACGATTCGCCTGCTTGTCGAAGGCCTGCTGCCGCTGGCGATTGACTGGCAGCAGATGCTTGCGTTGATGGCCATCGGATCCTTGCTGATTGGCAATCTGGCCGCCGTTGCACAGACCAACCTCAAGCGCATGCTGGCGTTTTCGACCATTTCGCAGATGGGCTTCCTGCTGCTGGGTTTGCTGGCCGGAGTGGTCAATGGCAATCAGCTCAACACTGAATCGGCCTACGGCGCAGCCATGTTTTATGCCTTGACCTATGTGCTGACGACACTTGCTGCCTTCGGCATCATTTTGCTGCTCGCCCGCTCCGGTCACGAGTCTGAAGAAATCACCGATCTTTCCGGCCTGAACCAGCGCAGCCCCTTGTACGCGGGTGTCATGGCAATGAGCATGTTCTCCCTGGCCGGACTGCCTCCGCTGGTGGGCTTTTACGCCAAGCTGGGCGTATTGCAAGCCTTGATCTCGTCGGGCCAGACCAGTTATCTGGTGCTGGCGGTCTTTGCCGTAATGATGTCCCTGATTGGCGCTTTCTACTACCTGCGCGTGATCAAGGTGATGTATTTCGACTCGCCTCACAGCCACAATGCGCAGCCAATCCATGCGCCTGCCGATGCGCGGATCGTGCTGGCCATCAATGGTGCGCTGCTTCTGGCCCTGGGTATCGCACCCGGCGGCCTGATGACGCTTTGCGCTCAGTCGATCAACAGCATCGTGAACTCGCTCGGGGTCTGAGTTTGAATCAGACCGCTTCGGTATGGCTGGTGCTGATGCTGGCCTTGTTGATGGCCAACATGCCGTTTATCAGCAACCGGCTGTTTGCCGTGTACGCGCTCAATTCACCCAAGAACCTGGCCGTCCGGCTGGCAGAGTTGCTGGTGTGGTATCTGCTGGTCGGTGGCGTGGGCCTGTACCTTGAACAGCGAAACGGCCAGATTGCACCGCAGGGATGGGAGTTTTATGCCATCACGGGAACGCTTTTCCTGACGTTCGCATTTCCTGGCTTCACGTACCGCTACCTGTTCAAGCACCGATCATGACGACCGTATCCGGTGCCGACGTGAGAGCTTCCGGCGACGATTCCCACCTGGCTGAAACAAAACTCAATTCGGACGAAATTCTCGCCGGGAATTTTCTTCAGATCCGCCGCGATACGGTCAAGCTTCCCGACGGAAGGCATGCCACGCGCGAATACGTGGTGCATCCGGGGGCCGTGATGATCGTGGCGCTGCTGGACGACGGGCGCGTGGTGCTTGAGCGCCAGTACCGCTATCCGCTCCATGCCGTGATGATTGAGTTTCCTGCGGGAAAGCTGGATGCCGGCGAGTCATCGCTGGCCTGCGCCAGGCGTGAACTGCAGGAAGAAACAGGCTATGCAGCGCGCGAATGGGCCAAAGCGGGTGTACTTCATACCGCAATTGCCTATTCCACCGAATTCATCGACATCTGGTTTGCACGCGGATTGACGCTGGGCGAACAAAAACTCGATGCCGGCGAATTCCTTGATGTGTTCAGCGCCACGCCTGACGAACTGATGGACTGGTGCGGCAACGGGCAGGTGACGGATGCCAAGTCCCTCACCGGCATGCTGTGGTTGAAAAACGTGTTGTCGGGCGCATGGACATTGCAATGGCATGCGGCGGAGCCGTAACGGCCTTGCGATACTTCGCCCATGAAAGTCCTCAATCTCCGTTGTTCACGCCTGCATTCGTTCGAAGGCTGGTTCGGCTCCGAGGATGACTTCCAGGACCAGTCACGGCGCGGCCTGATTGCCTGCCCAATGTGCGCCGACACCGGCATTCAAAAAATGCCCAGTGCGCCCCGGCTCAATTTTGGCGGGCATCCGGTCCCTGAAGCCAGTCCAGGCCGCGATCAAGCAGCCACCGTTTGCGCATCCAGTGGAAAGCCTGCGGTAAAAGACGGAAAGGCACGCATCGACGACGCTGAAAGCGCGACCATGCCAGAACCCGGTCCTGCTGCACAGGCCGCCTTTTTGACCGCCCTGCGCCAGGTGATGGCAACGACCGAAGACATGGGCGCACGCTTTGCCGAGGAAGCACGCCGCATGCACTATGGGGAAATCGAAGCCCGCAGCATTCGCGGCCGGGCCAGCGCGCGCGAGGCGGTGGAACTTCTGGAGGAGGGGATTGAGGTCATTCCGCTGCCCATGCTCGCCGCCCTCAAGGAAACCTTGCAGTAGGCAAGAAAAGCCAGGCTGCAAGCGGTGGACTTGCTTGCTTGCAGCCTGAAAACCAGCCCTGATCAGGGGTACAGGCCGCGCAGTTCGCGCGTATGCAAAATACGCTGGCAGGCCACGATAAAGGTGGCGGTGCGCAGGCTGACCTGTTTTTCCTGCGAAATCTGCCACACAGCGGCAAAAGCGGTCTTCATGATCTTGACCAGGCGGGCATTGATCTCGTCCTCGTCCCAGAAAAAGCTGGAAAAATCCTGCACCCATTCAAAATAGCTGACGGTCACGCCGCCGGCATTGGCGATCACATCGGGCACCACCAGGACATTGCGTTCCTTCAAAATGTCGTCGGCCGCCGGTGTGGTGGGCCCGTTGGCGCCTTCGATCACCATGCAAGCCTTGATGCGTCCGGCATTGGCGGCCGTGATCTGCTGCTCCAGCGCCGCCGGGATCAGGATGTCGCAGTCCACCTCCCAGAACAAGTCGTTCGCAATCACTTCGGCCTGGGCGAAACCGGCCACGCTGCCGGTGCTGGCGACATGCTGAAGCAGGGCGGGAACGTCGAGTCCGGCTTCCTTGAAAATCGTTCCGCCATGGTCCTGCACGGCAATGATGCGGGCGCCGGCATCGGCAAACAGCTTGCCGGCCACGCCGCCCACGTTGCCAAAACCCTGCACCGCGATCCGGGATGTGGCAATGTCCAGTCCGATGTGCCGTGCCGCTTCCGTGCCCACCGTGAACACGCCGCGCCCGGTGGCTTCGCGCCGGCCCAGCGAGCCGCCCAGGTCGACCGGCTTGCCCGTTACCACGCCGGTGGCGGTCGAGCCGGTGTTCATGGAATAGGTGTCCATCATCCAGGCCATGATCTGCTCGTTGGTGTTGACGTCAGGCGCCGGAATGTCCTTGTTGGGGCCGATGATGATGCCGATCTCGCTGGTATAGCGGCGCGTCATGCGTTCGAGTTCGCCCCGGGACAGCTTTCTCGGGTCAACGCGGATGCCACCCTTGGCGCCGCCGTAGGGCACGTTGACCGCCGCATTCTTCACCGACATCCAGGCCGACAGTGCCATGACCTCGGACAGGGTGACATCCTGGTGAAAGCGGACGCCGCCCTTGCCGGGGCCGCGCGAGACATTGTGCTGAACGCGGTAGCCCTCAAAGTGCGCAACTGTGCCGTCGTCCATGTGAATCGGCACATCGACAATCAGGATGCGCTTGGGGCGCTTGAGGGTTTCGGCCCAGCGCGCCAGGCTGCCCAGGTGCGGAATGACCCGGTCCACCTGCTGAAGATAGTTGCCCCAGGGTCCGAGGTTGTCGGCCTGAAGGTAGGACGGAACGGCGGAGGCCGGTGCAATCGCGCTTTCGCCTTCGGCGGAAGTTTGTGACATGAAGAATCCTTGTGAAAACAAATGAAGGTAGCGCAGCTTAGTGCGCGCAATCCCAACTGTCCAAGGCTTACTTTACTTACATTTATGCATAAAACGCATAGATTTGAAAATCACGCGTCTCGACAGCTGTTCAAGTGAGCAGACGCTCGGCGTCTAGCGCTTCGACAAGACCTCAAGCAGGGTGGCGGCCAGTTCGTCAGCGGCGAACTTGGCAATATAGGCATCCGCGCCGACCGTCTTGACATGGCCTTCGTTGGCCGCGCCCGTCAGGGAAGAATGGATGACGACGGGAATCGATTTGAAGCGCGCATCGCTCTTGATGTTGCGCGTCAGGGTAAAGCCGTCCATTTCAGGCATTTCCAGGTCGGTCAGGACCAGGGCGACCTTGTCGTGAGCGGTCTTGCCCTCGGCCTGCGCCTGTGTGTGGATCGTCTGCAGCCTGTCCCAGGCTTCCTTGCCGGTTTTGGTCATGACGAAAGGAACGCCCATGGACGACAGGCCTTGCGCGATCATCGACCGCGCCAGGGCGGAATCATCGGCCGCCAGGACAATCGTTCCCGGAGGAAGGTTCACCTTCACGCCTGGCGCCGTGCCGATGGCCTGCTTTTCAGGCGGCATGACATCCTGCAGGATCTGCTCGACATCGAGCACCTGCGCCAGCCGCGTGTTTTCATTGTCACCGTCGAGCCGGGCGATGCTGGTTACTAGGCCGCCGCCCTGGCCTTCGGCCGAGAGCACCTGCTGCCATTCCAGCCGGACGATCTCGCTGACTTCCTCGACCGCAAAGGCCTGCGTGCTGCGGGCAAACTCGGTCACCAGCAAGATGGCCAGGCCATTCGTCGGCGTGCAGCCGACCACCGCCGGCAGGTTGATGACCGGGATGATCTGTCCCCGGATATTCGCCACGCCCATGACGTGGGGAGACGCGTTGGCCATGCTGGTGACCGGCGGCATGACCAGGATTTCACGCACCTTGAACACGTTGATGCCGAACAACTCCCGTTGCCTGGAGTTGGCCGCCTCTCCCAGGCGAAACAGCAGCAGCTCGAACTTGTTGCTCGATGTCAGGTTGGTACGTTCGTCGATGTCGTGAAACGCTGGCTTCATGGATTGCTTGCTGCCCGGTGATGGTGTGGAAGCGTTGCATGGCGCGAAGCGCATGCACGCACGCACCCCAATGTAGGCCAGGCAGCGCACCTTGCTCTGGCCCATGAAAGGCGCCGATACCGCGCACATCGGCCTTTCCCCGCGCGGGTTTTATGATACGAACTGAAGCGCGGCCAGACGCGCATAGACCTGGTTGGCGGCCATCAGCTGCTCGTGGCTTCCCTGCTCGACGATGCGGCCATGGTCGATCACGACGATCCGGTCGGCCTTTTTCACCGTGGCCAGCCGGTGCGCAATGACCAGCGTGGTGCGCCCCTTCATCGCCGATTCGAGCGCCGCCTGCACCATGCGCTCGCTCTCGGCGTCGAGCGCGCTGGTGGCTTCGTCGAGCAGCAGCAGCGGCGAATTCTTCAGCATCGCCCGCGCAATCGCGATGCGCTGGCGCTGTCCGCCCGACAGGCGCACGCCGCGTTCGCCCAGGAAGGTGTCGAAGCCTTCGGGCAGCGCGCTGATGAACTCATGCGCGAACGCGGCGCTGGCCGCAGCCTTGACTTCCTCGTCCGTCGCGCCCGGCTTGCCGTAGCGGATGTTTTCCAGGGCGCTGGTCGAGAAAATCACCGCATCCTGCGGCACCAGCCCGACGCGTCCGCGCAAGTCCTGCAGCGACAGGTCGCGGGTCGCAACGCCATCAAGCTCGATCCGGCCGGAAGCAGGATCGTAAAAGCGCAGCAACAGCTGGAACACCGTGCTCTTGCCCGCGCCGCTGGGACCGACGATGGCGATGGTCTCGCCCGGCGCCACGCTCAGGCTGAAATCGCTCAGGGCCGGCTGCGTTGGCCGGGACGGGTAGTGAAACGTGACGTTTTCAAATTTGATAGCACTCCCTGCCCGTACTACCTGCGCAGGAAGCGGATTTGAGGGTGAAGTGACGGGGGAGCGGCTGTCCAGCAGTTCCATCAGCCGTTCGGTGGCGCCTGCCGCGCGCAACAGGTCGCCGTAGACCTCGCCGAGCACCGCTGCCGCGCTGGCCAGGATGATCACGTAAACCACGGTCTGGCCCAGGTGGCCGGCGGAAATGTCGCCGCGCGTCACCGCCTGCGTACCCTGGTACAGGCCCCAGAGCAGTGCCGCCGAGGTGGCGATGATGATGAACGCCACCAGCACCGAGCGCGCCTTGGTGCGCCGGATGGCGATGGCGAAGGCATCGGCCGTGGACCGGTCGAAACGCGCCGCTTCCCGGTCTTCGGCGGTATAGCTTTGCACCACCGGAATGGCATTGAGCACTTCGGCGGCAATCGCGCTGGAGTCGGCCACGCGGTCCTGGCTGGCGCGCGAGAGCTTGCGCACGCGCCGCCCGAACCACACCGACGGCGCGACGATGAGCAGCAGCGCGCCGAGCACCTGCACCATCAGGTAAGGGTTGGTGACCACCAGCATGCCGAGCGCGCCCACGCCCATGACCGCGTTGCGCAGCCCCATGCTGAGCGACGAACCCACCACCGTCTGCACCAGCGTGGTGTCGCCCGTCAGGCGCGACAGCACCTCGCCGGTTTGCGTGGTCTCGAAAAACTCCGGGCTTTGCCGCACCACATGCGAATACACCGCATTGCGGATGTCGGCCGTGACCCGCTCGCCCAGCCAGCTGACGGTGTAGAAGCGCCCGGCCGAAAAAAGCCCCAGCGCGGCCGCCACGCCGAACAGTTCGAAAAAATGCGTGCGCAGCGCCATCAGCTGCTCGCCCTTGCTGGCCGCGCCCATGCCGCCGTCGATCAGGCCGCGCAGGGCCAGCGGAAACACCAGCGTGGCCACCGCCGCCAGCACCAGGAAAAGCACTGCCAGCCCGATGCGGCCTGAATATGGCCGCAAAAAGGGAAGCAGCCCCGACAGCGAGCGGGGCGACCCCTTGGCCGGCGCCGACGCTGGCGCCAGTGAGGAACGGGAGGGAAGGGAAGTCGCGGTGGAAGTAACCATGAACGTATTTTAACTTTAAAGCTTGGCATTGCAAACACAGGCTTGACAATAGTTGCTCAGGCAAGTATTATTCGGGCCATGGATTCAAAGCACAATTCCACCCCCTGCGGTGACGCGCCCTCATGCCCCCCGGCTGATTTCTACCGGGCGGAAAGCTACACGCCCGATGACAGCGTGGGCTACATGATGCGCCGCATCATTTCCCTGGTGGCCCAAGGCGTCGAGCGCGAACTCGAACCCTCGGGCCTGACCAATGCGCAATGGGTGCCGATGCTCAAGCTCTACATGGGCTGTGCCTCGACGGCGGCGGAACTGGCGCGCCAGTGCGAACTCGACGCCGGCTCGATGACGCGGCTGCTCGACCGGCTGGAGGCCAAGCAGCTGTGCAGCCGCATCCGTTCGTCCGACGACCGGCGCGTGGTCAACCTGGAGCTGACCGATTCCGGACGCGCGGCCGCCAAGGAGATTCCTGCCGTCCTGTGCGGCGTGCAAAACGCGCTGCTGGCGGGTTTTTCTGCCGAAGAATGGCAAACCCTCAAAAGCTATCTGCGCCGCATGCTCGACACGGCGCAAACCCTGCATGCCCAGGGAGAAACAAATGACAAATAAACCACAAATTTCCTGTACCGAACGGCGCGCGCAGGCTTGCACCGAACGGGCGTGCATCCCCGGGCAGCCTGCGTTGCCGGTGTGGCGCGCATCGGTGCGCATGGCGCTGGTTTCAGCCGCCGGCGTGGTGGCGGCCGGCCTGATCGCCACCGGCATGGCGGGCTGCGCCGACATGTCGGGCATTGCGCCCCAGGCGAGCCTGCGCGATGCCGCGTCGCTCGGGCTGCTCACGACCGCCGCGCCGGCTCCGGCGCCGGTGGCGACCGAATGGTGGCGCGACTTTGGTGATGAAACCTTGAATAGCCTGGTCGCCCAGGCGCTTGAAAGCAGCCCGAATCTGAAGCTGGCGCAGGCCCGGCTGGCGCGCGCGCAGGCCGTCACCGAAGTGGCGAATGCCGCCACGCTGCCGCAAGTGGGCGGCCAGCTCGACCTGACGCGCCAGCGTTACACCGCCAACGGCGCGGTGCCGCCGCCGCTGGCCGGCTCGATTCGCGAAAGCGGAACGGCGCAGCTGGCCGCCAGCTGGGAGATGGACTTTTTCGGCAAGAACCGTGCGGCGCTCGATGCCGCGCTGGGCAGCGCCAATGCCGCCCAGGCCGATGCCCAGGCTGCCCGCGTGCTGCTGGCCAGCCAGGTGGCACGCACCTATTTCCAGCTGGTGCGGCTGAACGAACAGGCGGCCGTGGCCAGGCGCACGCTGGCCCAGCGCGAACAAACTCTCAGGCTGGTCACGGACCGCGTCAATGCCGGCCTCGACACCCGGCTGGAGTTGCGCCAGAGCGAAGGCGGCCTGCCCGAGGCGCGCCTGCAACTAGAAACCGTTCAGGAGCAGATGGCGCTGACGCGCAACGCACTGAATGCCCTGGTTGGACAGCCAAATAGTGCTTTTGCGCTTGTCCCGTCTGCGCAAGCAGCTATTAAAAATGTAGCTCTGGCGCCGGTGATCCCGGCCGACCTGCTGGGCCGGCGCGCCGACATTGCGGCCGCGCGCTGGCGTGTGCAGGCTTCGTCCAACGACGTGGCGAATGCCAAAACCCAGTTCTACCCGAACATCAACCTGGTCGCTTTTGCCGGTTTTTCCAGCATCGGGCTGGGCAATCTGCTGAACTCGGGCAGCCAGCAATGGGGCGTCGGCCCGGCCGTGCGGCTGCCGATTTTCGAGGCCGGCCGGCTGCGCGCCAACCTGCGCGGCAAAACGGCCGATCTGGACGCGGCGGTCGAAAGCTACAACGCCGCCGTGATCGACGCCGTGCGCGATGTGGCCGACCAGGTCGCGTCGCAGCAAGCCATCAGCCGCCAGCAGCTTGAGCAGCGGGCGGCGCAGGACGCGGCCGAAAGCGCCTACGACATCGCCGTGCAGCGCTACAAGGCGGGGCTGGGCAATTACCTCAATGTGCTGACGGCCGAGACCAGCGTGCTGGCCCAGCGCCGGCTGGCGGTTGACCTGGCGGGCAGGGCGCTGGAGACACAGGTGGCGCTGATGCGCGCACTGGGCGGCGGCTATGCGCCCGAGCCATCGGCCGCCACCCACGGCGCCTCAAAAATCATAGCTGTCAGCGCACGTCCAGCAAGCGAAAACAGCCTATTTGACCAATAAAACAGCTGAAACAGAGTTTGCCAGCCGTCACTGAACAGCGCAGTGTCCGCGCAGGCCATTTCCCACAAACACCGAACGACACCATGAACGCACCCCAAGCTCCCGCTTCCCCAGCTTCCGCCAGTCCGGTTGTGCCGGTTCAACCGCCGGCAGGCAACCCCAAGCGCCGCAAGGCGCTGACCGCGCTCGCCAGCGTCGTCGTCGTGGCCGGCCTGGGCTGGGCGGCCTACGAATACCTGGTGGCCAGCCACTACGAATCGACCGACAACGCCTATGTGCAGGGCAACGTCATCCAGATCACGCCGCAGATCGGCGGCACCGTCGTCGCGCTGATGGCCGACGACACCGACTTCGTCAAGGCCGGCCAGCCGCTGGTGCAGCTCGACCCGGCCGATGCCCGAGTGGCGCTGGACCAGGCCGAAGCCGCGCTGGCCCAGGCCGTGCGCCAGGCGCGCACGCAATACGCCAACAACGGCGCACTCAGCGCGCAGATCGCGCTGCGCAATGCCGAGGTCAGCAAGGCCAACAGCGACATCGCGCGCGCCGCCGACGACCTGGCGCGTCGCCAGTCGCTTGCCGGCAACGGCGCGGTGTCGAAGGAAGAACTCAACCATGCGCAAACCCAGCTGGCCAACGCCAGAAGCGCGCTGGCGGCGGCACAGGCCGGCGTCGTAGCGGCGCGCGAGCAGCTGGCCAGCAACCAGGCGCTGACCGACGGCATGGCCATCGAGCAGAACCCCGGCGTGCTGGTGGCAGCCGCCAAGGTGCGCGAGGCTTACCTTGCCTCCAGCCGCACGGCCTTGACGGCGCCGGTCGATGGCTATGTCGCCAAGCGCACCGTGCAGCTCGGCCAGCGGGTCGCCGCCGGCATGCCGCTGATGTCGGTGATTCCGCTGAACCAGGTCTGGGTCGATGCCAACTTCAAGGAAGTGCAGCTGCGCCATATCCGCATCGGCCAGCCGGTGACGCTGGTGGCCGACCTGTACGGAAAAAAAGTGGACTACCACGGCACCGTCGCCGGACTGGGCGTGGGCACGGGCGCTGCCTTTTCGCTGCTGCCGGCGCAAAACGCCACCGGCAACTGGATCAAGGTGGTGCAGCGCGTGCCGGTGCGCATTGCGCTGGATGCCAAGCAGCTCGTCGAACATCCGCTGCGCGTCGGCCTGTCGATGGATGCCGAGGTCGATGTCAGCAACCAGGATGGCAAGGCGCTGGCCGACGCGCCGCGCGATGCCGCCCAGGCGCATACGCAGGCGTTTGCCGCGCGGGATGACGCGGCCAACGAGGACGTCAGGCGCGTGATCGCCGCGAATTCCGGAAAAGGCGCCAAAACCGGCTCCGCAGCGCAGGCTTCCCGGCCCGTTGACGGCGATACCGCCTTGCCGCACTGAGCGGACCTGTTTTCCATTTCGTTCCGTCAAGGCTTTCATGGCGTCCGCACCCCCATCCGCATCTGACTACCTTCCGCCGCCTCCGTTGAGCGGCTCGGCCCGCCTGTGGGGCACGCTGGCGCTGTCGGCCGCCACCTTCATGAACGTGCTCGACACGTCGATTGCCAACGTGTCGCTGCCGGCCATCGCTGGCGACCTGGGCGTCAGCCCGAACCAGGGCACCTGGGTGATCACCAGTTTCGGCGTCGCCAACGCGATCGCCGTGCCGCTGACCGGCTGGCTGTCGCAGCGTTTCGGCCAGGTCCGGCTGTTCACCGCCAGCATCCTGCTGTTCGTGCTGACGTCCTGGCTGTGCGGGCTGGCGCCCAACATGACCACGCTGATCTTTTTCCGCGTGCTGCAGGGGCTGGTGGCCGGGCCGATGATTCCGCTGTCGCAGACGCTGCTGCTGTCGAGCTATCCGAAGGCGCTGGCCGGGCTGGCGATGGCGCTGTGGTCGATGACCACGCTGGTCGCGCCGGTCATGGGGCCGCTGCTGGGCGGCTGGATCACCGACAACATTTCTTGGCCGTGGATTTTCTACATCAACATTCCGGTCGGCTTTGGCGCGGCCTTCATCACCTGGAGCATCTTTCACAAGCGCGAAAGCCAGACGCGCAAGCTGCCAATCGACTCAATCGGGCTGGCCCTGCTGGTGATCTGGGTCGGCGCGCTGCAGATCATGCTGGACAAGGGCAAGGAACTCGACTGGTTCCATTCCGGCGAAGTCATTGCGCTGGGCGTCGTCGCGCTGGTCGGCTTGATCGCCTTCGTGATCTGGGAGCTGACCGAGGAGCATCCGGTGGTCGACCTGACCCTGTTCAAGAAGCGCAACTTCTGGGCCGGCGTGCTTGCGCTGTCGGTCGGCTATGGCCTGTTTTTCGGCAACGTCGTGCTGCTGCCGCTGTGGCTGCAGCAGTACATGGGCTACACCGCGACGCAGGCCGGCATGGTGCTGGCGCCGGTCGGCATCATGGCTTTGCTGCTGTCGCCGCTGATTGGCAAGAACATCGGCAAGACCGATCCGCGCCGCTTTGCGGTGATTGCCTTTGCCGTGTTCGCGCTGGTGCTGTGGATGCGCTCGAACTTCAACACCCAGGCCGACATGGCCACCATCCTGGTCCCGACGCTGATCCAGGGCGTGGCCATGGCCTGCTTTTTCATTCCGCTGATGACCATCACGCTGTCGGGCCTGTCGCACGACAAGATTCCGGCCGCCTCGGGGCTGTCGAACTTCGTGCGCATCACGGCGGGTTCGTTCGGCACGTCGATTGCCACGACCGTCTGGCAGGACCGCGCCGCCATGCACCATGCGCAGCTCAGCGAATTCGTCAATCCGGGCAGCGTGGCCGCCAACGGCGCCTTGTCCGGCCTGGCCGGCGCCGGGTTGACGCCCGACCAGGCGCTGGGAACCATCAACCGGCTGGTGGACCAGCAGGCCTACATGCTGGCGGCGAACGACGTGTTTTATGCGTCGGCGCTGATCTTTTTGCTCCTGATTCCGCTGGTGTACCTGACGCGGCCCACGCATGCGGGCGCGGGCAGCGCCGACGCAGCGGCCGGCGCGCACTGAAGGCTGGCGGCAGGAAGCGCCTGGTTTCCTGCCGCAAAAGGCTTTTCAGCATCAAATAAGCTGCTTGCGCACGACCAGCATGCGCAAGCAGCTATTAATTCAGTAGCAAAAAAGGCTAACTGTCCGACGGTCGTGATGCAAGGTCAAGCCGCCACGGATTCCAGCGCGGCTGCGGCAATGTCCAGCGAGCGCAGCCGCAAGGCCGGGTCGTAGATGTCGCAGACCAGCATGAATTCGTCGGCATCCGTGGCCTGCGCCAGTGCGTTCAGGCCGCCCTGCACCGTGTCGGGGCCGCCAATGACTGCGGCAGCCAGAAAATCGGCGATGGCGGCGCGCTCCTGCGGATGCCGCTGGGCCAGGAATTTGTCCACCGGCGGCTGCAGGCCGGACCTAGCGCCGGTCAGGATGCCGAGCACGCGCTGGTAGGTGCTGCTGGCCAGGTACTCGGCTTCCTCGTCGGTGGGCGCGGCAATCAAGGGCACGCCAATCGTCACATAAGGTTTGGCCAGCGTGGCCGAAGGCCTGAAGTTCTGGCGGTACAAGGCAATCGCCTGCAGCAAAAGGCGAGGCAAACGCATAAGGCAGGCCGCGCTCGGCCGCCAGCTGCGCTGAAAACAGGCTCGAACCCAGCAGCCAGATCGGCACGTTGGTGCCGGCGCCCGGCATGGCGATCAGCCGCTGGCCGGGCTGCGCCGGCCCCAGCAGGCGCTGCAGCTCGGCCACGTCCTGCGGAAAATCATCAGCGGTCTCTGTCCGTTCACGGCGCAGCGCGCGCATGGTGGCCTGGTCGGTGCCGGGCGCGCGGCCCAGGCCCAGGTCGATGCGGTCCGGGTACAGCTCGGCCAGCGTGCCGAAGGCCTCGGCGACCACCAGCGGCGCATGGTTGGGCAGCATCACGCCGCCCGAGCCCACGCGCATGGTGCGGGTGCCGCCGGCAATATAGCCGACCAGCACGGCGGTGGCCGAACTGGCAATACCGGCCATATTGTGGTGTTCGGCCAGCCAGTAGCGCTTGAAGCCGAGCCGCTCCGCATGCTGCGCGGTGCGCAAGGCGATGGCCAGCGCGTCAGCCACGGTGCCGCTGTCGCGCACCGAGACCAGGTCGAGCATCGACAGGGCGATGTTTTTAAGTTCTTTCATGCCGTGATTGTCCCGTGCCGGCGTTTTCCGCGCAGGCGTCAGGGCTCTGTTTTGCGCTGGCCGCAGTCCAGGCTGGGCAGTTGCAGGCAGGAAAATCCGGGGCAAGAAGCGCGTCAGAGCCGCAGCGCCTGCGCATAGCCCGTCATCTCCAGGTAGCCCATGCCGATGCGGCGTCCCTGGCTGTCCGCGAGTTCGCTCAGGCCCTCCCAGTAGATCGAGCCGGTCGAGCCCCGGCTGTCGAGTTCCTGGTTGTCGATCACGGCCTTGACCGTGAAGGAGGCCAGCGGTGTGAGCACTCGCCATTCGATCGGGTAGCGGGTCTGGGTCAGCGGGCTGGTCCAGCTTCGAAGAGGTTCAAAGCGAACTTCATCGGCGTTGAAAATGCGCAGGGCGCCTGCGGCGGAACGCAGCGACCCGCCGGCCCAGACCGCCTGGCCGTCCTTGTCGCGCAGCCGGAAGGCGGTCAGCGCACCGCCGTCGTCCAGGTTCATGCCGATCCAGTCCCAGCCCACGGCGCTGGGGTGCAGCAGCTCGTCGCTCCATTCATGGTCCAGCCAGGCCTTGCCGGTGACGGCAAAGTTCTGCCCTTTCACCTGCACGCTGCCTTGCGTCGCCAGCTGGGGCTGGCTGTAGTAATAGCTGGCCTGTTTTTCTTCCGGGCCTTTGCGCGACAGGCCCTGATTGCCCTGCGGCAGCACGCTTTGCGTTTCCTCGAATTGCAGGCTCAGTGCAAAGTCGGTGGCCGGCAGCTCGGCGGTGTAACGTGCGCCGTCGGCCTTGAGCGACCAGTCGCGCAGCTTGATGGCCATGTCCTGTTCGCTGGCAGATGCCACGCCAAAGCCGGCGCGTGCAATGCGCTGGTCGTGCCAGAGTTTCTTGCCCTGCACGTCAGTGACGGCGGCATGCGCGAAGACCAGCTGCCGGGCGGCAAAATTCGACGCCATCGCCTGCGTGCCATCGACCCGCGAACGAAAGAAGGTCAGCTGAAAACCAAATCGCGGCGGGCCTGCGGCCTGCGAAGCAAGCTGTCCGGTGATGTACCACCATTCGGTGCGAAAGGCGGGGTGCGATCCCCGATCGCGCGGAAACACCAGCGTCCTGGCGGGCAGGGCGTGGATTTGGCCCGGCCATCCTGCCAGCCCCGACACTCCGGCCACGCCCGCCAGACTGTTCAGCAGGATGCTGCGTCTGCTTGCTGCATGGATCGGTTCAGGCATCTGCATGATGGGTCTGGCTCACTGGCTGATTTTTCTCGCCTCTTCCACCTGGTACTCGAAGTAGCGCTGGAAACTGAAAACGATGCTCGACATCAGTGAGATGGTGCCAAACAGCAAGGCAAACACGACGGCGCCTATCGTCAGCCAGTTGGTGTTGCCAGCGCGCGCATCGGGCGTCGCAGGGTTGTGGATCACGTTCCATTTTTCAGGCGCCATCAAGCCGTAATAGATTCCCGTCAGCGCCGTGCCGGCCAGTGTGAAGCCCAGCAGCGGAACCAGCACCCAGGCCAGGTGGTCGTCCTGGCCGTACATCCGTACCCTCTCGACCCCCCACCAGCCCAGTGCCGCCACCACGGGATGCGCCCAGGCCCACAGATCCCGCCAGCCATACAGGTAGAGGCGGTGCAGCCCCAGCTGGCCACCGATGAAAGCCAGCCAGGCGGCGAGTGTCTTGTTTTTCTGAAGGGGTGAATGCATGCGCTGGATTATGGAACGGCCGGCCCGGCGGGCGGCTCGGAACTGCCAGGTCCCAAGGTCTTTTGCATGATCACGATATCGCGCCAGGCGCCGAACTTCCAGCCGCAGGCCTCGACGATGCCCACCTGCGTGAAGCCCAGCGCCCGGTGTACGCCCACCGACCCGGCATTGGCTGAATCGCCGATGATGGCCATGACCTTGCGGATGCCTGCCGCCTCGCAATGCGCCAGGAGTTCGGCCAGCAGGGCACGGCCCAGGCCCTTGCGGTCCACGCCGGGCGCCAGATAAACCGAGTCCTCGACCGAATACCGGTAGGCCGGACGCGGCTTGAACCAGTTGCCGTAGGCAAATCCCAGAATCCCTCCGTCCTGCTCGGCCACAAGATAGGGCAGCCCCTTGGACAGCACATCGGCTCGCCGCGTCGCCATGTCGCCAGCAGGGGGTGGCTCGGTTTCAAAGGTGCCGGTGCCGTGCAGCACATGGTGGGCATAGATGGCGGCGATGGCGGGAATGTCTTCGTCGCGGCTGGGGCGTATGAGAGGCATGCTGGATAAAGGGGTTGGAAAGGTTGGGTTTTGCGGTCGGCGGTGCCGGCAGCGGGGACGATTTTCAACTGAAAAAGGTGCATCGGCGACACCGCAGGCTATAATCGCAGGCTTTGCAGCATTTCGCTGGCCGGGTGGCCATGTCGTGTGTCTCAAGCGCTGCAGGAATACTGGGGTTATTTTTACCCCGCCACCCAAGGATTAATCATGGTCGTCATCCGGCTTTCACGCGGCGGTTCCAAACACCGTCCATTTTTTAACATCGTTGTGGCTGACAAGCGCGTTCGCCGCGATGGTCGCTTCATCGAACGCATCGGTTTTTACAACCCGATTGCCAAAGGCGGCGAAGAAGGCCTGCGCATCGTGCAGGACCGCCTGACCCACTGGATCGGCGTTGGCGCCCAGGCGTCCCCCACCGTTTTGCGCCTGATCAAGCAGGGCGGCGCTTCGGTTGCAGTTTCTGCCGCTGAACTGCCTGCTGAAGTCGCAGCAGCCTGATTTAGATCTTTTTCGATGATGCCTGGCCTTCAACCGTCTGCGGGTTTGACACCGTCAAAGCTGCCCGACGACGCCATCGAGGTCGGGCGCATTCTGGATGCGTGGGGTGTCAAGGGCTGGCTCAAGGTCCTGCCGCACAGCAACGATCCGGAAGCGCTTCTTTCCGCTGAAACCTGGTACCTGCAGGCGCCTGACGCCAAGTTCCGGCCCGGTTTCAGCCTTTTTTCCGGTACCGTCTCCTTCAAGGTGGACGAGTCCAAAATCCATTCAGGCTCGGTGGTGGTCAAATTCGCCGGCCTTGACGACCGCACGCCTGCCGAAGCCTTGCGCGGCGCCCGGATATTCCTTTCGCGCAGCACCTTTCCAGCCGCTTCGTCCGATGAGTATTACTGGGTCGATCTGATCGGCCTGAACGTGGTGAATCGCGAAGGTATTGCCCTGGGCTGCGTGCGCGACCTGATGACGACCGGCCCCCAGTCGGTGCTGTGCATCGAATACGCCAGCACGCAGGAAGACGGCAGCGGCGCCGCAGCCGAACGCATGATTCCTTTTGTCGCAGCCTATGTTGACAAGGTTGACATCGCCGGCAAATGCATCACGGTTGACTGGCAACCCGACTATTGATGCTTGATGCTGCGCCAGGGCGTCATGCCTTGTCGTTTCCAGCCACTCGTTTGGTACTCAAAGTAGGTTTTCATGCGCTTTGACGTCATCACCCTGTTTCCCGAACTTTTTGCGCCTTTCCTGACCTGCGGCGTGACGCGGCGCGCCTACGAATCCGGCCTGGTCGAGGTCAGGCTCTGGAATCCGCGTGACTTTGCCGATGGCAATTACCGGCGGGTCGATGACCGGCCTTTCGGCGGTGGCCCGGGCATGGTCATGCTCGCCGAGCCGCTCACGCTGTGTCTTGAGAGCCTGCGCGCTGACCGGCTGGCCTGTTCAGTGCCAAGTGCGCCCACGGTTCTTTTTTCCCCTGTTGGCGATGTGCTGAACCATGCCGGCGTCGAGCGCTGGTCTGCCAGCAGCAGCGGCGCGGTGCTGATCTGCGGCCGCTACGAAGGGCTGGACCATCGTTTCATTGACACCCATGTCGATCTTCAGATCAGCCTGGGCGACTTCGTGCTCTCGGGCGGCGAGATTGCCGCCATGGCCCTGCTGGATGCCGTAGCCAGGCTTCAGCCCGGGGTGCTTAACGACGAGGGCAGCCACCAGATGGACAGTTTTAATCCGGCGCTCGACGGCTTGCTGGACTGCCCGCACTACACCCGCCCGGAGAACTGGCGCGGCCAGCCGGTGCCGCCCGTCCTGATGTCCGGCAACCATGCGCGCATCGAGCGCTGGCGGCGCGAGCAGCGGCTGGCCTTGAGCCAGCGCCAGCGCCCTGAACTGGTCCGGGCCGCTCGCAGGGCAGGGCATTTGAGCAAGATTGACGAGGCTTTCCTGGCTGACTTGCCCAAAAATCCTGACCTGGACGCCTGAATTGCTATAATCATGGGCTTTTCGGTCCTCTGGCGGCCACTGCAACCACCTGATTCGCTTTTTGAATCAATTCCTGGATTTGCGGTCTTTAGCGCAGCGCGTGCATGAACGAAAAAAGTTAACGGAACCATCATGAATCTGATCCAGACCCTCGAGCAGGAAGAAATTGCCCGCTTGAACAAGACCATTCCCGTTTACGCGCCTGGCGACACCGTCATCGTGAGCGTGAACGTGGTTGAAGGCACGCGCAAACGTTTGCAGGCTTTTGAAGGTGTTGTGATTGCCAAGCGCAATCGCGGCCTCAACTCCAGCTTCATCGTTCGCAAGATCTCCAATGGCGAAGGCGTCGAGCGCACTTTCCAGGTGTACAGCCCGCTGATCGCCAAGATTGAAGTCAAGCGCAAGGGCGACGTGCGCCGCGCCAAGCTGTACTACCTGCGTAGCCGCAGCGGCAAGTCGGCGCGTATCAAGGAAAAGCTGGGCGTCAAGGCTGTCAAGGCCGTGCAGCCCGCACAGGCTGCGTAAAAGCACCTGTCAAGCACCTGTTGCTTTTGAAAGGCCGCTCTCCCGAGCGGCTTTTTTTTGCTTGTTATCCTGTCCTGCCATGAAAACCGCCAAGCCTTCCTCTCTGCCCGTGTTCGATCCGCGCTCCATTCCGGTGCTGGGCATCGACAGCCACCTGGCCGGCGTGGCCCCTGACCGGCTCACGCCACAAGCGCTGCGTGACCGCTTCCGTCATCCGCCGATGTGGGCGCCCGAGCACAGTGTGGAAAAGAGCTTCTCCGACCGGCAGCCGGCGCTGGCAGCGGTCTTGCTGCCCTTGGTGATGCGCGACGAACTCACGCTGCTGCTGACCGAGCGCTCGACCGGCCTGTCCACGCATTCGGGCCAGATTGCCTTTCCCGGCGGCCGCACCGACGACACCGACCGGGATGCGGTCGATACCGCGCTGCGCGAAGCGCACGAGGAAATCGCCTTGCCGCGCCACCATGTCGAGGTGCTGGGCACCTTGCCGACCTATGTCACCGGATCGGCCTTCATCATCACGCCGGTGGTGGCGCTCATCAGGCCGGGCTTTCAGCTGCATCCCAACCCGGGAGAAGTGGCCGATGTGTTTGAAGTGCCGCTCAGCTTCCTGATGAACCCCGCGCACCACCAGCGCCATGAAACAGAGTTCAACGGCGTGCTCCGCCAGTGGCTGTCCATGCCCTACAGCGACCCAATGAGCCAGTCGGCAGGCAGTGAAATCAGGGAGCGCTACATCTGGGGCGCAACGGCGGGCATGCTGCGAAACTTCTACCGTTTTCTCAGCGCCTGAACGCAAGCGAAGCAAGCACTGCGTGACGCGCGCATCCTTTCCTCACAAGTCAGGGCCGTGGAACCGGCTTCGCCGGGCCACAGGCGCAGTGGCCCCCTCGGGGGGCAGCGACCCGCGCAGCGGCGGAGCGTGGGGGTCCGTTATGATTTGCCATGAGCTTTTTTGCCGTTTTGTTTGCACTCATTTTGGAACAGGCCCGCCCGCTGGCCCGTGGCAACTGGGTTCATGCCGCTTTCCTGGGCTGGGCGCGCTGGGGCCATCGCAGCCTGGATGCCGGCAAGCCGCATCACGGATGGATCACCTGGGTTTTTGCCGTCATGGTGCCCACGCTGCTGACACTGCTGGTGCATTGGATGCTGTGGCAGGTCAACATCCTGCTGGCCTTTGTGTGGAGCGTGGCGGTGCTGTATGTCACGCTGGGTTTCCGCCAGTTCAGCCACTACTTCACCGACATACGCAATGCGCTGGACGATGGCAACGAAGACCTGGCACGCGAACTGCTGGCCGAGTGGCGCCAGGTGGATGCCAGCGAACTGCCGCGCAGCGAAATCGTTCGCCATGTGATCGAATATTCGGTGCTTGCTGCGCACCGCCATGTGTTTGGCGTACTCGGCTGGTTTTCGGTGCTGGCCGCCTTCGGATTCGGGCCGGCCGGTGCGGTGCTTTACCGCATGAGCGAATTTGTGGCGCGCTACTGGAGCTACAAGAGCCGGACGCCGGGGGAAGGCGCCAGCCCGGCCCTGCAGCAGGTGGCCAGCCGTGCCTGGGGCATCATCGATTACGTTCCTTCGCGCGTCACGTCGCTCGGCTTTGCCGTGGTCGGCAGTTTCGAGGACGCTATCGATTCGTGGCGCCATTACACGCAGCGCTTTCCCGCCGGTGCGGCCCTTGCCACGGCAAGCCGCAACGACGGGCTGATCCTGGCGGCCACCTCGGGCGCGGTGAATGTGCGGCTTGGGGGCATGGCGCTCGATGCCGTGCTGGTTCCCGCTGCCGCGCAGGAATTCGAGGTGGGCGGACTGGCCGACATCGGCGATGACGCCGTCATCACCGCCTCAACCACCTGCCGCGAGCCTGAAGTAGCCCACCTGCGCAGCGTCGTCGGCCTGGTCTGGCGTTCGGTGGTGCTGTGGATGGTGTTGCTGGCGCTGCTGACGCTGGCGCGGCTGCTGGGATAGCAGGCGGCCATCCGGCTGCCGTTTTCAATATCGCGTTTGCGACAACTCGGCAAACAGTTCGCTATACAAACGATAGCGTGCAGCGCTTATGCTGCTTGCGTGAACGGTCGATTTGACCTCTGAAATCACGCCGCAGCCTGGTTCGTGCAGGTGCGTGCAGTTGTAGAACTTGCAGTCTTGCGCATGCGCCTTGAAGTCGGGCATGTAGTTCGCCAGCTGCATCGGCTCGATGTGGTTCAGGCCGAATTCCTGGAAGCCCGGCGAGTCGATCAGCGCTGTTGTCCTCGCTTCATCGACCCAGTAGAGCGTCGTGCTGGTGGTGGTGTGCTTGCCCGAGTTCAGCGCCTGCGAAATCTCGGCGGTCAGCACCTTCGCCTGCGGCACCAGCAGGTTGGTCAGGCTGCTTTTGCCGGCGCCGGACGGGCCGAGCACCAGCGTTTTCTTGTTCCGCAGCAGTTCCATCAGTTCGCGGGTCTGTCCCGCATCTTCAGGCGCCGTCGAGCCTTTGGGCTTGATCGCCAGCGGCAGCATCTGGTAGCCCATGGCCCGGTAGGGCGCCAGCTTGGCCCAGGCGCGGCCGAAGGGCTCGGCCAGATCGCTCTTGTTCAGCGCAATGATGGGCTTGATGCGCTCGGCTTCGGCCGCGATCAGGGCGCGCGTCAACTGACTTTCCGAGAACTCGGGTTCCGCAGCGATCAGGATCAGCACCTGGTCCAGGTTGGCGGCGAACGACTTGGTGCGCATCTCGTCCTGGCGGTAGAACAGGTTGCAGCGCTCCTCGATTTTTTCGATCGTGCCTTCGTCCTGCGACGGCAGCCAGCGAATGCGGTCGCCAACGACGACCTGGCTTTTCTTGCCGCGTGGATGGCAGATCACACGCTCGCCGGAGTCGGTTTCGACCATCACATGGCGGCCAAAGCCAGCGACCACCAGGCCTGATTGCGTGCCTGCAAGCGCTGCCGCGCCGGACCGCGCCGGACGTGAGGGCTTGCTCAAGCCAGCAAGGCGTCAACCTTCGACGCGCAGAAAAAATCGCTGACCGAAATGCCCTTGACATCGTGCGTGTTGAAGCGCACCTTGCACTGGCCGTAGCTGGCTTCAAGGTCGGGATGATGGTCTTCCGCGTTGGCGATGAAGGCCACGGCATTCACAAAACCGATGGTTTCGTAAAAGTTCTTGAACTTGAAAGTTTTCTCCAGCGCTCCCTCGATCAGACGCCAGCCCAGGGCCTGCTCGCCGTTGAGCTTGCTCAGCTGGCTGACGATTTCGGTGGCGCTCAGGGCGCGTCGGTTTTGATGGATCGGGTTGCTCATGCGGCTGCGCTTTCAGGGGAGGGGGTCATGGGGGCCATGCGTCCCAGCCGCTCGGAGGCGGGCGGATGGGAATAGTAGAACTTCACAAACATCGGGTCAGGCGTGAGCGTGCTGGCATTGTCCTTGTAAAGCTTGAGCAGCGCGCTTTGCAGGTCCCGGCCGTCGGTCTGCGAGATGGCATAGGCGTCCGCCTCGAACTCATGCTTGCGCGACGACTGCGCCATGAGCGGTGAAATAAAGAAACTGAACAGTGGCACGACCATCAGGAATAGCAGCAGCGCCAGCGCATCGTTGCTGCCCGTCAGGTTGGGCCGCACGCCCAGCCCGGTGTAAAACCAGACCTGGGTTGACAGCCAGCCGAGCATCGCAAACCCGACCAGGCTCATGGCAAACATCACGCCGATGCGCTTGATGATGTGCTTGTGCTTGAAATGACCCAACTCGTGCGCCAGTACGGCATCGACTTCAGCGGGATTGAGCTGCTTGAGCAGCGTGTCATAAAAAACCACGCGCTTGGCCGCGCCAAACCCGGTGAAGTAGGCATTGGCATGCGCCGAGCGCCGGCTGCCGTCCATCACGAACAGGCCCTTGGCGGCAAAGCCGCAGCGCTGCATCAGTGCCGTGACGCGCGCCTTCAGCGCTTCGTCGTCGAGCGGCTTGAACTTGTTGAACAGCGGTGCAATCACGGTCGGAAACAGCACCAGCACCAGCAGGTTGAAACCCATCCAGACCACCCAGGTCCACAGCCACCACAGCGTGCCCGCGCTGCCCATCAGCCACAGGATCAGCGCCACGATGGGCAGGCCGACGACCGCGCCGACCAAGGTTGACTTCACCAGATCAGCCAGCCACAGTTTGAGCGTCATCTTGTTGAAGCCAAAGCGCTCTTCAAGCCGGAAGGTCTTGTACAGCGTGAACGGCAGGTCGAGCAGGCCGCTGATCAGGCCGAATGCCGCGAGCAGCGCCAGTTGCGGCACCAGCGCGCCGTGGTCGGCCAGGCCCGAGCGCATCACGGCCTGATTCAGCGTGTCGATGCCGCCCAGCAGCGTCCATCCCATCAGCAGCGCGGCGGCGAATGCCATTTCCAGCATGCCCAGGCGTGTCTTGGCAATCGTGTAGTCAGCCGCCTTCTGGTGCGAGGGCAGGCTGATGGTGGAGGCAAAAGCGGCCGGCACCTGGTTGCGATGCTGCGCGACATGGCGGATCTGCCGCGTGGCCAGGTAGAACTTGGTCAGCAGTCCCAGCATGAGCAGGGCGGCAAACAGCAGGGTGAATGCAAAGGAGGGGTCGGTCATGGAGACGAGTTTAGGCGATAGGCGAGAATCGCAAGATGCTTGACACTGAACCCTTATTGAAGAAATCCGACCAGAACCTGGTCTGGCTGGACTGCGAAATGACCGGGCTCGACCCCGAAAAGGAACGCATCATTGAAATCGCCGTGGTCGTGACCGGACCGCAGCTTACGCCGCGCATTGAGGGCCCGGTGCTGGCCATTCATCAATCGAACGAATTGCTGGAGCAGATGGACAAGTGGAACAAGGGAACGCATGGCCGCAGCGGCCTCATCGACAAGGTCAAGGCCAGCACGGTGAACGAGGAAGACGCCCAGGCGCAATTGCTCGCCTTCCTGGCGAAGTACGTTCCCAAGGGCAAGGCGCCGATGTGCGGCAACACCATCGGCCAGGACAGGCGCTTTCTGGTCAAGTACATGCCCAAGCTGGAAACCTTTTTCCATTACCGCAATGTCGATGTCAGCACCTTCAAGGAACTCGCCAAGCGCTGGCGACCCGAGGTGTACAGCGCTTTCAAGAAGCGCCAGAGCCACACGGCGCTGGCCGATGTGCATGAGTCCATAGACGAGCTGCAGCATTACCGGGAGCATTTCCTCAAGTGAATTTCAATTGTTTTGGCCTTTTCCGCATAGGGGGCGGGCGGTTCAAGCTATTGAAATGGTAGCGAAAGCGCGCACTGATATTGAGTATCGAAGCTGATGAGTTACTGCAATAACATTGATTTATAAAAGCTAACTGGTAGAAACCCGCAAACCATGCCATAATCAAAGGCTTGCAGTTGCACACCGTGTTAACCGCATTTGTACATCTACCTCACACTTTTGGACTCTATTTTCAGAGTCGCCGCATCAAGGCAGTTCCGCTCTTGGTCCGTATATTCGTTTGATGGTTGATGTTTTATTAACCATGAACGAAGCCTTCCGCATCGCGGGGGTGGAGTTTCCTGTTCATTCGCCACAAACGAAGCGGACAGGGGATTAGTGAGAAGAAAACATGACTGACTCTTTTGAGACTCGCGGCGACTCTGCGTCCGAAACCCTTGATACCATTTCCGACCTGGAAATCCACGTGATTCCCGATTTCTCGTCCGACGAGCCTGTTGCCGTGGCAACCTCGCTGGAAGCCGTTGTTGCCGAGCCTAATGGCTTTGTGAAACTGGGCCTGGCCAAGGAACTGCTGCAAGCCGTTGCCGACATGGGCTTCACCCAGCCGACCTCGGTGCAGATGGCGACCATCCCCAAGGCCATGCAAGCCCTGGATGCCGACCCGAAAGCGCCAAAATTCACCGACCTGCTGGTTTCCAGCCAGACCGGTAGCGGCAAGACCGCAGCGTTTTTGCTGCCCGTGCTGCACACCCTGCTGAAACAGCAGGAAGAAGCCGAGCGTAATGAGCGTGCCGAATTCGAACGCCTGAGCGCAGAAGCTGTCGCCCGTGGCGAAGCGCCCTTGAAGAAGCCAAAGCGCAAGGACCCGACCAACATGCGCAATTTCAAGGCCGCCACCCCCGGCGCCCTGATCCTGTGCCCGACCCGCGAACTGGCCCAGCAAGTTTGCGCCGACGCGATCGACCTGGTTCGCCATTGCCGTGGCCTGCGCGTTGCCAACGTCGTTGGCGGCATTCCTTACCAGTTGCAAATCGCCAAGCTGCAAAACGCCGACCTCGTGGTGGCCACGCCCGGCCGTCTGCTCGACTTGCAGCGCAGCATGCAGATCAAGCTCGACCAGGTGCAGTTCCTCGTCGTTGACGAAGCCGACCGCATGCTCGACCTCGGCTTTGCCGACGACCTGACCGAAGTCAACCAGCTCACCATCGAGCGCAAGCAGACCATGATGTTCAGCGCCACGTTTGCGCCGCGCATCATGCAACTCGCCACCCGCGTGATGCGCCAGCCGCAGCGCGTCGAGATCGACTCGCCGCACGAAAAGCATGCATCGATCACCCAGTCGCTGCTGTGGGCCGACAACATGACCCACAAGCGCAAGCTGCTGGACCACTGGCTGCGCGACACCACCATCAACCAGGCCATCGTTTTTGCCTGCACGCAGGTGGAATGTGACGGCCTGGCCAATGACCTGGTGCAAGAAGGTTTCAGCGCCGTGGCGCTGCATGGCGCGCTGGGCCAGGGCCTGCGCAACCGCCGCCTGATGGCATTCCGTGACGGCCGCGTGCAGATTCTGGTGGCTACCGATGTGGCTGCCCGTGGTCTGGACGTTCCGACCATCACCCACGTCATCAACTACGGCCTGCCGATGAAAGCCGAAGACTACGTTCACCGCATTGGCCGCACCGGCCGTGCCGGTCGCGAAGGCCAGGCGATCACGATTGCCGAGTTCCGCGACCGTCGCAAGATTCAGGACATCGAGCACTACACCCAGCAAAACCTCAAGGCCAGCACCATCCCCGGTCTGGAACCCCAGCAGCGTTTTGCACCCACTTCCGAGCGTCCCCGCGGCAATTTCGGCGGTGGCCGTGATGACCGTGGCGGCGGCCGCAGCTTCGGCGGTGGTGGCGGCTTTGCCGGCCGCAAGCCAGCCGGTGGCGGCTTTGGCGGCGGCAATGCAGGCAGCTTCGGTGGCAACCGTGATGACCGTGGTGGTTTCGGCGGCAACCGTGACGCCGGCGCCTTCCAGGGCCGTCCTCCCGCACCGCAAGGCAACAACTACGCCGACCGTTCGGGCTTCAATGACCGCAACGCCCGCCGCCCGGATGACCGTGGTTTCGGTGGCGGCAACAGCAACGCCGGTTTCGCACCGCGTGACGACCGCAACTTTGGCGGTGGCAACGAAGGCTTTGCGCCCCGTGGCGATTTTGCGGACCGCAAGCCCGCTTTCGCCCGTCCAGCCGGCAAGGTGTTTGTGCCCCGCGATGCGGCCAAGAAGCCGGGCGGCAAGTTCACCAAGCCTTTTCGCGATTGAACTTGACCTGCGGACGCTGATTATTGAATGATCAGCTTTCCAGCCAAAAGGCCGCTGCCAACCGAAAGGTTCGCAGCGGCCTTTTTCATGGCTGTCATGCCAAGATGCGGGTTTTGTAAAACATCAAGGAGACGCCCATGAGCAGCAGCGCATCAGACTGGAATCCGCAATGGCTGGACCGCATGTACAACAACCGGCTGCTGGTGCCAGGCCATGGCGTGCATTTCGAGCGATGGGCGAAAGACTCCGAAAGCGCTCGCCAATCATGGCCTTGCCAGCTGGGCCTCGCCTACGGCAAGAACCCCAGCGAAATGCTGGATATCTTTCCGGCCAGCGAAAGCCGCGCAGGTCACAAGGAGCCGGTGCTGGTATTCATTCATGGCGGCTACTGGCGCGCGCTGGACAAGGCCGACCACTCCTTCATCGCCCCGCAGTTCACGCAGGCTGGCGCTTGCGTCGTGGTGCTGAACCATACGCTGTGCCCTGCGGTCAGCATTCCCGACATCGTCCAGCAGATGGCCCGTGCGCTGGCCTGGACCTGGCGGCATGTTGCGGACTTTGGCGGCGATCCGGAACGCATCACGGTGGCGGGCCATTCGGCGGGCGGCCATCTGGCCGCCATGCTGCTGGCCCATGACTGGGCCGCGCATGCGCCCGATCTGCCGCAAGGCCTGGTCAAAAATGCGCTGTCGATTTCAGGCCTGTACGACCTGGAGCCGATTCGCCTGACGCCTTTTTTGAGGGATTTGAACCTGACGCCCGAACAGGTTCGCCTGGCCAGTCCGGTGATGCTGCCGCCTCCGCCGGAAGGCACGCTTTACAGCGTGGCAGGGGGCGACGAAAGCGATGAATTCCTGCGGCAGAACCGCTTGATCCAGCACGCCTGGGGCCTTGACACCGTTCCCGTCTGCGAATCGCTGCCGGGCCTGAATCATTTCAGCATCCTCGAAGCCCTGGTCGAGCCTTCGCACCGCCTGCACCGGCTGGCGCTTGAACTTCTCGGCCTCGATGAAGTGCCGAGCCGCTGAAGCGCTGCGCGGCTGGGTTCACATCATCAGGTCCTCGTTCGAGTTCTTGCCGCCCAGCACCACATAGTTGACCTTGCGGATGTCCATGAGCCGGGTGCCGCCCGAGTAGCTGATGGCGCTTTGCACGTCTTCTTCCATCTCGCGCAGCGTATCGACCAGCTTGCCCTTGATCGGCTCCAGGATGCGCTTGCCTTCGACATGCTTGTACTCGCCCTTGTTGAAGTCCGACGCGCTGCCGTAATACTCCTTGAACAGCTTGCCATCGACCTCGACGGTCTGGCCGGGGCTTTCCTCCAGGCCGGCCAGCATCGAGCCAATCATGACCATGGTGGCGCCAAAGCGGATCGACTTGGCGATGTCGCCATGCTCGCGGATGCCGCCGTCGGCAATGATGGGTTTGGTCGCCACGCGGGCGCACCACTTGAGCGCCGACAGCTGCCAGCCGCCGGTGCCAAAGCCGGTCTTCATCTTGGTGATGCAGACCTTGCCGGGGCCAATGCCGACCTTGGTCGCATCGGCGCCCCAGTTTTCCAGGTCGATCACCGCTTCGGGCGTGGCCACGTTGCCGGCGATCACGAAGGATTGCGGCAAATGCTTCTTCAGGTAGGCGATCATTTTCTGCACCGTGTCGGCATGGCCGTGGGCGATGTCGATGGTGATGTATTCGGGCGCCAGGTCTTCGGCGACCAGCTGGTCCACCGTGTCGTAGTCGGGCTGCTTCACGCCCAGCGAGATGGATGCGTACACGCCCCTGGCCTTCATGTCGCGCACGAACTGCAGGTTGTCCAGGTCAAAGCGGTGCATGACATAAAAATAGCCGTTTTGCGCCATCCAGACGCAGATGTCTTCGTTGACGACGGTTTTCATGTTCGCCGGCACCACCGGGATGCGAAAGCTGCGCGCGCCCAGCGTCACGCTGGCATTGCATTCCGAGCGGCTTTCCACGCGGCATTTGCGCGGCAGCAGCAGGATGTTGTCGTAGTCGAATATTTCCATGATTTTCCCAAGCTCCAAAAAAACTGTTGTTGCTGAACAGAAGGCGCTTGGACTGGCCGGTTTTTGGCGGGAACCTCACTGCAAGTGTGAGGCTTCAATAAAAAAACCGGGCGCAATTGCTTGGGCCCGGTGACTGATTCTAAAGGCCTGGAAAACCGCCAGGCACTATCGGCTGCAATATCCTTGCAGTCCGAGTTTCAAGGAGCGACGCAGCGCGATTGCGCCGCCAGCAGCACCTGGCCTTTTTCATCCTCGACCCAGCCGATGACGCGCAGGCGCTCCGGATTGGCCGCCGGTGCAATGTTCATGGAGCGGCTTTCAAACAGCCTGTTCTGCTCATCTTTTAATAGCTGCTTGCGCCCGTCCCATGTGCGGGAAAGCACGTTTCGGACAAGATTTCGCTCCACGGGCGAGCCCTCCAGGCCGGCCGGCAGCGTTTCCACCAGCGCCAGCCACGCGGTCAAGGGCTGCCTGGCCGCTGGCGATACCGGCTTGAGTTCGATGGAGGCGCCCAGGTAATCGGCCACCGGCAAACCGTGGGCCACGCGCAAGCCCGCGCCCTTGATGCCTTTGATGGCATGCACAACCGTCTGGCTTTTGGCCGGCACGCTTTGGCTGAGCGACTCCAGCCGGGCCAGCGCATCGCGCGTCGCCACGGCCGACAGCGGCGCGTCGTCGCCCTGGAGGCTGGGTAGAACCCAGTCCAGCGCGACGGCATTTCTTGCCGGCATCGGCGTGGCCGGGTCGGCCCAGCAGGTGCCGCAGTCGGCGTTGATGAAACGCTCCATGAGCTGGACCGGCCGGCTCTGGCCGTCGCTGGCGCAAAAAGACTGGGCCTGCGCTGGGGAAATGGACGCGGCCAAGGCTGCCGCAGCGAGCAATTGCGCGAAGAGAGGAGTTGAAAGGGTTGTCATGGGCAAAAAGGATTCGTCCGGGGCTTTTTAAACTGGGCCATGTTTTCATGGAGTCGCGCCATCATTCTTGTTTTTGACAAATCCTGCTGGCCTGCGCCGCAAAGCCCTGCGCAGGTTTCCTGCAAGTGCCAGCCTGATTTCTGAACGCCCGTGTCCATGATCAAACGCATGAACCCTTCCACGCTGATCGGCATGCTGGCCAGCGTGCTGCTGCTGGCGATCGTGCTATTTTTCGCGGCCGACGATGCACGCATGTACGTGGACTGGCCCAGCCTGGGCATTGTGCTGGGCGGCACGCTGGCAGCGACATTCCTGAGCTATCCGCTCAAGGAGGTGTTCCGGGTCTTCAGCCTGATTGCCACGGTGACGCGCAACGAGCACACGTACACGCACAACGACATTGAGGAACTGGTGCGGATTTCCAAGCTGTGGATCAACGGCGACCTGCATGCGGTCGAGCGGGCGCTGGAAAACGTGACCAACCCCTTCCTGCGCACCGGGGTGCAGCTGGTGATCGACCAGACACCGGAAGACGACATCCTGGACCTGATGCAGTGGCGCATCTCGCGGCTGCGCGCGCGCGAAGCCGCCGAAGCGCAGCTGTTTCGCGTCATGGCGAACTTTGCCCCGGCCTTTGGCATGCTTGGAACGCTGGTCGGCCTGATCAACCTGATGAGCTTGCTGGGCGGCGGCGACATGCGCGACATCGGCCAGCAGCTGGCGGTCGCGCTGATGACCACGTTCTACGGCATCTTGCTGGCCAACCTGGTGTTCAAGCCGGTGGCCGTCAAGCTGGAGCGCCGAACCGAAACCCGGGTGGTGCTGATGAACATGGTGCTGCAGGGCATCTCGATGATGTGCGAGCGGCGCAGCCCTGCGCTCATGCGCGAAACCCTCAAGTCCTTCATGGCGCATCACGAGGACGAGATCTTTGATGGCCGGCAGCCCGGGAAAAATGGCGAAAAACGGGTGGCGGCGCCCGGTCCCGCCCGCTGAGCATGGCGACCGCCGGATACGTCGAAATGTTGCTTCATGAAAATTCGCGCGCATCGTTGGCCGGTCATGAAAGGGATGCCGGCGGCAGGCAGGCGCCGCATGCCAGGGCATCGCCTCCACCCGTGCCGCCGAAGCCTTTTGGGGCGAGCGCAAAGCTGCGCAAGGGCCGCTTTGCGCGCTGGCATCTTGAACCCGCCCTGGTGGCCGAGGAAGAGGGCTGGCTCCTGACCTACCTGGATGTCATCACCTTGCTGCTGGTGATGATGGTGGTGGTGATGCTGGCCTTTGCCGGTTCCGGCCCGCACGGGATGCCAGCCAATGGAAGCCCCAGTGCGGGGCATTGGCCGGCATCCGGAGCGCTTCCGGTTCTCGGCATTCCTGGCAGCGCGGCGCCGATACCCCTTCCGGTGCCCGTGCTGCCCGCCAGTTCCGAAGCTGCGCCTGAGCCCGACATCGCGCCTGAACCGGATTTGCTGGCAAGTCTGGCGCTGGACCCTCTGGACAAGAACATCGAGGTGATCGTGAGCAAGGGAACGGTCAGCTTTCGCATCAGCAGCGAGGTGCTGTTCAACTCCGGCGAGGCCACGCTCAGCGAGGCGGGGCGCGGCGTGATGAGCCGGCTCGTGCCGACCCTGGGCAAGGTCCCCGGCTACCGCGTCGTGGTCGAGGGTCATACCGACAACATGCCGATCCAGACCGGGCGCTTTCCATCCAACTGGGAACTCTCCACCGGCCGGGCCGCCAGCGTGGTGCGCCATTTTCAGGGACAGGGCATTGACGCGGCCCGCATGCGGGCAACGGGCTTTGCCGACACCCGGCCGATTGCGTCCAACGACACGGCGCAGGGCAGGGCGAGCAACCGCCATGTGGAAGTGATCCTGGAAGCGTCCAGGTAGCCTTCCGATCAAAATCAGGCCGGCCGGCCGGCGGGCAGGGGACTTTCTACAATAAGCGATGTTCTCAGACCTCGTTTCCCCATCACCCCTGCTGCACAACCTCAATTCCGAGCAACTCGCCGCCGTCACCCTGCCGGCCACGCATGCCCTGATCCTGGCGGGCGCCGGTTCGGGCAAGACACGCGTGCTGACCACCCGCATCGCCTGGCTGCTGCAGACCGGCCAGGTGTCGCCCGGCGGCATCCTGGCCGTGACCTTCACCAACAAGGCGGCCAAGGAAATGCTCACGCGACTGTCCGCCATGCTGCCCATCAATGTGCGCGGCATGTGGATCGGCACTTTCCACGGGCTGTGCAACCGCTTCTTGCGCGCGCACCACAAGCTGGCCAATCTGCCCTCGACGTTCCAGATCCTCGACACGCAGGACCAGCTCTCAGCCATCAAGCGGCTGTGCAAGCAGTTCAATGTGGACGAGGATCGCTTTCCGCCCAAGCAGTTGCAGTGGTACATCGCCGCCTGCAAGGAAGACGGCCAGCGCGCCAGGGACGTGCCGGTGCGGGACGAGGAAAGCCGCAAGAAGGCCGAGATTTATGCGCTGTATGAAGCGCAGTGCCAGCGCGAAGGCGTGGTCGATTTCGGCGAACTGATGCTGCGCAGCTACGAGCTGTTGCGTGACAACGCGCCGATCCGCGAGCATTACCAGCGGCGTTTTCGCCACATATTGATCGACGAGTTCCAGGACACCAACAAGCTGCAATATGCCTGGATCAAGATGCTGGCCGGGCAGGGCGACGAGGCCACGCACAGCGTGCAGGGCATGCCGGGCGGCTCGGTCATCGCGGTGGGCGACGACGACCAGAGCATCTACGCCTTTCGCGGCGCGCGCGTCGGTAACATGGCCGACTTCGTGCGCGAGTTCGAGGTCACGCACCAGATCAAGCTGGAGCGCAACTACCGCAGCTTCGGCAACATCCTGGATTCGGCCAACGAACTGATCAGCCACAACACCAAGCGCCTGGGCAAGAACCTGAGCACCGAGGCAGGGCCGGGCGAGCCGGTGCGGGTGTATGAATCGGCCAGCGACTTTGCCGAGGCGCAGTGGTTTGTAGATGAGGTCAAGCAACTCGTGCGGGACGGCACCGAGCGCAAGGAGATCGCGCTGCTGTACCGCAGCAATGCGCAAAGCCGGGTCATGGAAACCGCGCTGTTCAATGCCGGCATTCCGTACCGCGTCTATGGTGGCCTGCGGTTTTTCGAGCGCGCCGAAATCAAGCATGCGCTGGCTTATCTGCGCCTGCTCGACAACCCGAACGACGACACCAGCTTCATGCGCGTGGTGAACTTTCCGCCGCGCGGCATCGGCGCTCGCACCATCGAGCAGCTGCAGGACATTTCACGCGCCTCGGGCTGCTCGCTGCATGACGGCGTGAGCGCCGTTCCGGGCAAGGCCGGCGCCAACCTGGGCGCCTTTGTCGCCAGGCTCGATGTGATGCGCGAACAGTCCGAAGGCGCTACGTTGCGCGAAATCATCGAACTCGTGCTGCAGCACAGCGGCCTGGAGGAACACTACAAAACCGACAAGGACGGCCAGGACCGGCTGGAGAATCTGGCCGAACTGGTGAACGCGGCCGAGGCCTTCGTCAGCCAGGAAGGTTTTGGCCGCGATGCCGTGGCGCTGCCGGTCGATGAACTGGGCGACGCCGGCCTGAGCCAGTCGCCCGCCAGCCAGGGGCTGGACCTGAGCGCGCCCGTGCTCGACCAGCCTTCGCCCGAACTGCTGGCGCCCGACCTGGAAACCGGCGAGACGCTGTCGCCGCTGGTCGCCTTCCTGACCCATGCCGCGCTCGAAGCCGGCGACAACCAGGCGCAGGCCGGCCAGGATGCGGTGCAGCTCATGACGGTGCATTCGTCCAAGGGGCTGGAATTTGACTGCGTGTTCATCACCGGGCTGGAGGAAGGCCTGTTTCCGCATGAAAACGCCATGAGCGACAAGGACGGGCTCGAAGAGGAGCGCCGCCTGATGTACGTCGCCATCACCCGGGCCAGAAAGCGCCTGTACCTGAGCCATTCGCAGACGCGCATGCTGCACGGCCAGACGCGCTACAACGCCAAGAGCCGGTTTTTCGACGAACTGCCCGAAGCGGCGCTCAAGTGGATCACGCCGAAGAAGAAGGGCTTTTCCTCGGGTCTGGGCGCGGGCTCGGGAAATTGGGGAAATGCTGGCAATTCAGGAGCTGGTAGTGCCCGTGGCGATTGGGCCAGCAGTGTATTTTCTTCACAATCCGGCGGTGCGGAGCGTTTTGCCAGCCCGCCCGTTCCGGCGCAAAAGAGCGCGCTTTCGCATGGGCTGAAAACCGGAATGAATGTGTTCCATGCCAAGTTTGGCGAAGGCAAGGTGCAGATGTTGGAGGGCAGCGGCGACGATGCGCGTGCGCAGATCAATTTCACCCGGCACGGCGTGAAATGGCTGGCGCTGAGCGTGGCCAAGCTGACGGTGATTTAACGCCGGCGCGCGCCGGGATCAGGCGGCATCGTCGGCAAGCGCTTCATCTGTTTCCGAAAAACAGTCCCGGAAGGTGAAGTAGATCGAGGTGAAGAACATGGCCACGATCACCAGCGCCACCGGGAACATGGCGACGGTGGCCAGCATCGGGTTGCCCAGCAGCGTGGCGATCAGCGACACCGCAATCGCCGCCAGCACGAACACACCCGTCCAGGCCAGGCCGAAGACGGTGAAGGCGCCAAAGTTCTTGTAGCAGGCCATGGCGCTGAAAAACAGGCTCTTGACCGGCGACACGCCATGCCAGTGAACCAGCGCCGGCGCATGCCAGAACAGCAGCGACAGCGGCAGGTACAGCGCCATCGCCACCCACATCGCCAACTGGAAACTGTCCTGCAGCACCAGCTCCTCGGTGATTTTTCCGCCCACCAGGTACAGGCTGGCAAACTGCCCGCCATCGACCAGCGCCGAAATGCCCATCAGCGCCAGGAAGCCGGCGGCATACAGCGCGCCCAGCACCATCATGGCCCGCAGGCGCTGCTGGCCGGCGCGGAAGGCGCTGATCAGGATGGAGGGCATGGGGAACTTGCCCTTGGTGGCTTCCTGGGTCGCCGCCATCAGGCCCAGCGTGGCGGCGGGCAGCAGCGCCAAGGCCAGCGCCGCGCCGATGAAGGGCACCAGCGTGGCGACCGACAGCATCGCCATGAACATGAAGAACAGGCCCGCCATGGCCAGCGGCTGCTTGATAAATGTCGTGATGCCCAGCTTGACCCAGGTCAGGCCGGTGCGGGCGGGAACAATGTTCAATTTCATGGAATAGAGCTACAAAAGATAGGGCTGCGCCAGCCGTTGGCGCAGCACGCGCTCGAAGTGGCCGGGGTCGTGGGCCTTGAGCACGGCGGCATCGCGCGGCAGGTAAAAATCCCACAGCCGCGACACCCAGAAGCGCAGCGCCCCGGCGCGCTGCAGCGCGGGCAGCAGCGTGCGTTCCTGCGCCGTCAGCGGCCGAACCTTCTGGTAGGCCGACATGAACGCATCGGCGCGTGTTTTGTCGAGCCGGCCGCTTTCCAGCTCGATGCACCAGTCGTTCAGGCAGATGCCGATGTCGAACAAAAAAGTGTCGCAGCCGGCAAAGTAGAAGTCGAAAAAACCCGTGAGCTGGCCGTTCTCGAACATGACGTTGTCACGGAACAGGTCGGCATGGATGACGCCGCGCGGCAGGCTGCGGTAGCCAGGCGACTCGGCAACATGGTTTTGATACGCCAGTTCGCCCTGGATCAGGCTGCGCTGGTCTTCTTCTAGGAAAGGCAGCACCACCGGAACGGTTTGGTTCCACCAGGCCAGGCCGCGCAGATTGGGCTGCTGGCGCTCATAGTCGAGGCCGGCCAAGTGCAGGCGGGCCAGCATGTCGCCCACCCCGGCGGAGTGAAGCGGCGTGGGCGCGAGTTCGCTGTGGCCGCGCAGCTTGTTGACCACGGCGGCGGGCTTGCCCTTGAGGCGGTGCAGCAGCTTGCCCTTGGCGTCGGGCGCCGGGTTGGGCACGGGAATGCCGCGTGTCGCCAGATGCTTCATCAGGTGCAGGTAAAACGGCAACTGATCAAACGTCAGGCGTTCGAACAGCGTCAGCACATACTGGCCCTGGTCGGTGTCGGCGAAATAGTTGGTGTTTTCGATGCCGCCTGATGCGCCCTTGAGGTGCTGCAGTTGACCCAAATCTAGAAAGCGCAAGAACGCTGCAGCCTCGTCAAACGAGACTTCGGTGAATACGGCCATGCGTGAAAAAGAACCCTGTGCTGGAAAAAAAGAAAGGAGGCGGGAATCAGAACTTCAGCACGTTCCAGACGCGCGAACCGTTGGTGTCGTTGCTGGTGGCAGCGGGTGCCGTGCCCCGGGCGCCTTCGGCAGGCTTGACCTCGTAGGCGGCGCCGCCGGTCTTGGGCTGGACCGTGATCTGCTGGGTTTCGCCGCCGACGCGCAACTCGTCGATGCGGGTGCCGGCATCTTCGGTGCGGATGCGCTCGATCTTCCTGTCGGGCCGGGCCGGTTTTTCCCGGATCGCCGCCTCGGCGGGTGCCGGCGTCTGAGCCACGGCCGCAGCCAGCGGCAGCGCTGCAAGGGCAGCGGCAAAAAGTAGGCGAAGAGCGGTTTTCATGCCTGCATTGTAGGCGTGCGAAGCCGGGCCCACGCAGGAATAAAAGGGCATTTCTCCTTGCAAAATGGTCTTTGAAGTCAAGGACCAGGCCGTGGTCGAAACGCTGCCGCATGGCTTGTTGCCCAGGCGGGAAACGCCAGGCCGATATCCCCGACAATCTGCCCTTATGACCCTTGAGAAAAAAACCTTGCTGCTGGTCGATGGCTCCAGCTACCTGTACCGCGCCTTCCATGCCATGCCCGATTTGCGCGTCACTCCCGGCGACCCGCAAAGCCCGGCCACCGGCGCGATACGCGGCATGATCAACATGATGCACAAGCTGCGCAAGGACGTTCGGGCCGACTACGCGGTGTGCGTGTTCGATGCCAAGGGGCCGACCTTTCGCGACGCGCTGTACCCCGAGTACAAGGCGCAGCGGTCGGCCATGCCCGACGACCTGCGCAGCCAGGTCGAGGCGATTCACGAGGTGGTGCAACTGCTGGGCTGGAAGGTGCTGGCCGTGCCGGGCGTCGAGGCCGATGACGTCATCGGCACGCTGGCCTGCATGGCGTCCCGCCAGCAGATAGAGGTCATCATCTCCAGTGGCGACAAGGACCTGAGCCAGCTGGTCGATGAGCACATCACCGTCATCGACACCATGAACGACCGCCGCCGCGACCTGGCCGGCGTCGAGGCCGAATTCGGTGTGCCGCCGCGCCTGATGGTGGACTATCAGGCGCTGGTCGGCGATGTGGTGGACAACGTCCCGGGCGTGCCCAAGGTCGGACCGAAAACCGCCGTCAAGTGGCTGCTCGAATACGGCTCGCTCGATGCGCTGGTGGCGCGGGCCGGCGAGATCAAGGGCATCGTCGGCGAGAACCTGCGCAAGTCGCTGGACTGGCTGCCCAAGGGCCGCGAGTTGCTGACCATCAAAAAGGACTGCGATCTGGCCGGTTACATCGACGGCCTGCCTGCTATGGAATCCATAGCTATCGGCGCACAGCAGACAAGCGCGTTGAGGGTTTTTTATCTTAAATATGGTTTCAAGGGGCTGGTCGGCCAGATCGACGCCGAAAGCACGCCGCCCGAGCTGGTCGGCGGCCCGGAGCGCCGCAAGCCGCGCGCGCCCGTCGCTTCGCCTGATTCGCCCGGACTGTTCGACGACGACGAGCCTTCGCCGCCTGACGCGCCGCTGGCAGCGCGCGCCAGCAACCTGCTGTACGACACGATCCTGACCTGGGAGGCGCTGGACGGCTGGCTGGCCAGGATCGAGGCGGCCGAGCTGGTCGCGGTCGATACCGAAACCACCTCGCTCGACGAGATGCGGGCGCAGATCGTCGGCATCAGCTTCAGCGTCACGCCCGGCGAGGCCGGCTACATTCCCATGAGCCACGACTATCCCGGCGCGCCCGGGCAGTTGCCCATCGACGAGGTGCTGGCCCGCCTCAAGCCCTGGCTGGAAAACCCGGCCCGTGCCAAGCTCGGCCAGAATGTCAAGTACGACCGCCACGTGTTCGCCAACCACGGCATCGAGGTGCAGGGCTATGCGCACGACACCATGCTGCAAAGCTACGTGTTGGAGGCGCACAAGCCGCACGGGCTGGCCAGCCTGGCCGAGCGGCATGTGGGCCGCAGCGGCATCAATTACGAAGACCTGTGCGGCAAGGGTGCGAGTCAGATCAAGTTCAACCAGGTCGAGATTGCCAAGGCGGCCGAATATTCATGCGAAGACTCCGACCAGACGCTCGACGTTCACCGCGTGTTGTGGCCGCAGCTGCAGGCTGATCACAAGCTGTTGTTCATCTATGAACTGGAAATGCGCAGCAGTGAATCGCTCTACCGTATCGAGCGCAACGGCGTGCTGATCGACGCGCCGATGCTGGCCAAACAAAGCCATGAACTCGGCCAGCGCCTGCTGCAGCTGGAGACCGAGGCTTATGAAATCGCCGGCCAGCCCTTCAACCTGGGCAGCCCCAAGCAGCTGGCCGAGATTTTCTTTGACAAGCTTGGCATGAAGGTGGTCAAGAAAACGCCCAGCGGCGCACGCAGCACCGACGAGGAAGTGTTGGAGAAGCTGGCCGAAGACTATCCGCTGCCCGCCAAGCTGCTGGAGCACCGCAGCCTGTCCAAGCTCAAGGGCACCTACACGGACAAGCTGGCGCAGCTGGCGCTTGAGCGCACCGGCCGGGTCCACACCCACTATGCACAGGCCGTGGCCGTGACCGGCAGGCTGTCGAGCAACGACCCGAATCTGCAGAACATTCCGATCCGCACCGTCGAGGGCCGGCGCGTTCGCGAGGCTTTCGTGGCCCCCGCCGGCAGCCTGATCGCCAGCGCCGATTATTCGCAGATTGAGCTGCGCATCATGGCGCACATCAGCGGCGACGAAGCCTTGCTGCATGCCTTCACCGCCGGGCTGGACGTGCATCGCGCGACGGCCTCCGAGGTCTTTGGCGTGGCGCTCGAAGAGGTCAGCAGCGAGCAGCGCCGCTACGCCAAGGTGATCAACTTCGGCCTGATCTACGGCATGAGCAGCTTTGGCCTGGCGAAAAACCTGGGAATTGAAACGAAAGCGGCGGCAGCCTACATCGACCGCTATTTCCAGCGCTACCCCGGCGTGAAGAACTACATGGACGAAACCCGGATGCTGGCCAAGAGCCAGGGTTATGTCGAAACGGTATTCGGCCGGCGCCTGTACCTGCCCGAGATCAATTCGCCGAACGGCCCGCGCCGCGCCGGCGCCGAACGGGCCGCCATCAACGCGCCGATGCAGGGCACGGCGGCCGACCTGATCAAGCTGAGCATGGTGAAGGTGCAGCAGGTGCTGGATGCCGAAAATCGCCAGAGCAAGATGATCATGCAGGTGCATGACGAACTGGTGTTCGAGGTGCCCGAGGCCGAGGTCGAATGGGTGCGGCTGGAGATTCCGCGCCTGATGGCCGGCGTGGCCGAACTCAAGGTACCGCTGCTGGCCGAGATCGGGATTGGCGGGAACTGGGAAAAAGCGCACTGAAGAGACGCATCGTCTCGTGTCGCAATGCCCCTGAATTGGCTTGAGTCCTCGATGCGATTGTTGGTATCTGGCTACGCTGAAAGTTCATGATCAGGCCATGTCCGGAAAGTCAATGGAGCCATTTCATGGTTGCGGCGATTGCACGAAGCCCAGAAACGCGACGTCGAGCTTGTCATGGCGGGTTGCCACAAGCGAAAACCTTCATGCGCCGAAAAAGGTTAAATCGGGCCTTTTCGCTTTACTGCCGTCACTTCTTTGCTATAAATAATGAAGTGCACAATCCTTTTTCAATGACTTGCCCGGCCTTGCCCCACAATCGCACGCTGTCCAAAAGAAATCAGGCAGCCGTTCCGACAAGAAAGTGACTTGCATGCGTTTCATCCATACCGCCGACCTGCACATCGACAGCCCCTTGCGTGGACTGAGCCGCTATGAAGGCGCGCCGCTGGAGCGGCTTCGTGGCGCGACGCGCCGCGCGCTGGAGCGTCTGGTGGACCTGGCGCTGGATGAGCAGGTCGATTTTGTGCTGATTGCCGGCGATCTGTACGACCGGGACTGGCAGGATTTTCATACCGGCCTGTTCGTGCGCGAGCAGATGGTGCGCCTGGGCCGCCAGGGCATTCGCGTGTTCATCGTGCAGGGCAACCACGATGCGCGTGGCGTGATCACGCGGCAGATTCCGTGGCCTGACCATGTCAAGGTGTTTTCCAGCCGCACCGCCGAAACCGTTTGCCTGCAAGCCCTGGGCGTGGCGATTCACGGCCACAGCTTTCCGGACCGCGAGGTGCCCGAAGACCTGGTGCCCGGCTACCCCATGGCGGTACCGGGCTGTTTCAATATCGGCCTGCTGCATACCAGCCTGACCGGCATTGGCGGGCATGACACCTACGCGCCAACGACCTTGCAGGACCTGAAATCCAGGGGCTACGACTACTGGGCGCTGGGACACATCCATGCCCGGCAGGTGATCTGCGAGCAGCCCCGGGTGGTGTTTCCGGGCAATCTCCAGGGTCGCCATGCCCGCGAAACCGGCCCCAAGGGCTGTGAACTGGTCACGGTCGAAGGTAGCCGGATAACCGCCAGCTTCATGCCGCTGGCCGTGGTTCGCTGGCACCAGATCGGCATCGATTTGCAGACGGTGAAGACATTGGATGAACTGCCTTTGCGGGTTGAGCAGGCGCTGGAACTTGCGGCATCCGAAGACGGCGATGCGCTGCATGCGGTCCGGATGGTGCTGTCCGGCGAAACCCATCTGCATGCCCTGGAAGCGCGCCAGCCCGGAACCTTGGCCGCAGCCGTGCAGGCCGCCGCGCAGGATGTTTCTGGCGCGGAGGTATGGATCGAGCAGGTCAGGCTCGATTTGCGCTCGCCCCTGGACAGGTCGCGGGTGGAGCAGGGCGACGATGCCCTAGGCGAACTGGTGCGCTGGGTTGACCTGCTGGCCAACGACGGCCCCGGACTGGAGGACTTTTGCCGCACGGCCCTGACCGACGTACTGGGCAAGGTGCCTGCCGAGGTGCTGGCGGCCATGGCCCACGAGGCTGCCGACGCCACCACGGACATTCCCCGGCTGGACGATGGCGCGGCGCTGCTGGCCCTGTTGAAGGATGCCGAAGCCACGCTGCTGGCGCGGCTGACAAGCCCAGAAGTGAATGCATGAAAATCCGCAAACTGTTCCTGACGGCGTTTGGCCCGTTCACCAATGCCGCGCTGGATTTCTCGGGCGCGGCCAACCTGCACCTGGTCTATGGCGCCAACGAGGCCGGCAAGTCTTCGGCGCTGCGTGCCATGACCGATCTGCGCTACGGTATTCATCCGCGCAGCAAGGACGATTTTGTGCATGGCTTCAAGGACATGCTGTTGGCGGGGTGTTTCGAGGATGCGGCGGGCGCCGCTGTAGGCCTGGCGCGCCGCAAGGGCAACAAGAACCCGCTGATGAATGCCGACCCGTCAAGCGGCCTGCCTTTGACGGACCCTGCGGTTTCCGCCGACGTGCTGCTGGCGCTGACCGGCGGGGTAGCGCGCGAGCAGTTCGACACCATGTATGGCCTGAATTCCGCGCACCTGCGCAAGGGCGGCCAGATGCTGATCCAGGGCGAAGGCGAACTGGGCGCCGCGCTGTTCGAGGCCAGCACCGGCTCGGCCGGCATCAAACAGATGCTCCAGACGCTGCAACTTGACGCGAAAAAATACTTTGTCCCCAAGGGCCAGTTGCCCATCCTCAATGAAGCTGCGCGGCAGCTCGAAGAGGCCCGCCAGCGCTACCGGCAGGCCGTGACCAAGCCGGACCAGTGGAAGGCGCTCAAGCGTGTCCATGACGAGGCGCAGGCCCAGCTTGCGCAGGCCAGGGAACAACTGGCCGGCCAGCGCAGGCGGCTTGGAGCGCTGACCGAGTTGCGGGCGGTCGAGCCCCTGCTGCGCGAGCTGGACATGGCCGAAAGCCAGTGGGACGCGGTGCAAGGCCATGTGGCGCTGCCAGCCGATGCCCGGGACTGCAGGCTGGCCGCGCTTTTGCACCAGGCGCAGTCGCACAGCGCGCTGCTTGAAGCCGACGAAGCGATTGCACAATGCCGCGATTCGCTGCTGGCGCTGGAGATCGAGCCCCTGCTGCTCACCCATGCGGCGGCCATCGACCGACTGGAGGCCGACGTGTCGCTGGTGCGGCGCGAGCGTGATGTCCGGCGCAAGCTGCAGGCTGCGACCGATGACGAAGGCCGGCAGCTGATGCTGCGGGTGCAGCAGATGCAGTCCGGCCGCCAGGCGGTTGACAGCCTGGAAGAATTCTTCAGTCATGCGCCGTCGGCGGCGGACCAGGCCGAGGTGCTGCGCACGCTGGAAGCGTTTCAGGCACTGAACATCGAGTTGCAGCATGTCCAGTCCCGGCTGGCGGCAGACGACTGCGAGCTGGCGCAACTGCGGCGCGAGGAGGTCCATGAGCCGGCAGCGGATTTGCGACAGGCCCTGACGCTGGCGCTGGAGCAGGCCCGGTCGCTGGGCGATGCGCAGCAGCGGCTGTTGGGCCTGCAGGCCGGACTGGAAACCGAGCAGCGCAAGCTCGACGGGTCATTGCGCGACATGGGGCTGCAGTCGCCCGCGCAACTGACGCTCACGGGCTGGCTCGCCGTTGCCGAAATCGATGGCTGGGAACGCGAACGCAGCGAACTGCTCAGGCAGACAGCGCTTGACGGGAACCGGATTGAGCAGTTGCAGACCGATCTGGCATTGCAGCACCGGCGCAGCAAGCGCCTGGCAGCTACTGGCGAAGTCGTGACGGGCGACACCTTGCGCCAAGCCAGGGAACTGCGGGAAGCCAACTGGCAGGCCCTACGGTTTGTTTTTCTCAACCCTGATGCAGAAGCGGCCAAGCGTTCAAGTAGCGAGACGTTCGACGACACCCTGCCGCTACGTTTCGAGCAGGCGCAGGCCGAGGCCGACCGGCAGGCTGACCTGTTGCGCGAGGGTGCGCAGCGAGCCGCCGAAGTGGCCGAATGCGGGCAGCGCATTGCAGAAATGACGCAGGCGCTTTCCGACCTGCAGGCCCGCCAGGCCGAACACGCCCAGACACTGGCGTCGCTGGACAGCCGCTGGCAGCAAACCCTGTCGCGCCTGGGGATTCCCGCCGGCACGGCAGCCGGGGTGCGGGAGTGGCTGGTGGTCCGGCAAACGGCACTCGACCGGCATGAGCGCCTTGCGCAGGCCAGGCTTTCCCAGGACCTGCTGGCGCAGCAGATGGCGGCAGCCTGCCAGGGCTTGTGCCATGCCCTGCGGGCGCTGGGGTACGCACTGCCTGCGATACAGCCACCCCTCGATGCGCTGGTCGCGCTGGGCACCGCCGCCGACCGCGAACTGGTGACCGCGCGGGCTGCGATGCAGCGCTGGCGTGTTGACCTGATCAGCCTGGAGCAGAGCATTCAGGCTGACCAGGCCCGCGATGCCGAACTGGCCCGGTTGATCCAGAACTCTCGTGTGGCGCTGGACCACAGTTGCTCGCGCCTGTTCCTGGACAAGGATGCCGAAGCGCCGGCCCTCAAGGCGCGGCTCGCTGAACTCCAGCACTGGGTCAATGACTACCAGCTGCATGCGGGCCAGCAGCATCAGCTCAGGCAAATGCAGGCGAGCGAAGAAGCTGTCGCCGAATCGGCAGCTGCCCTGGGCCAGCTGTTGGGGGAAGCGCTCCTGGATCATCTGGATGCCTGGATCGATGCGCTGGCCGGGAGGCTCTCGCGTTCCCGCGAGGCCTCCGCGACAAAGGCATCGCTGCAACGCAGGGAGGCCGAGGAAGCCGCGCGCCGGCAACGTGCATGCTCGGCCCTCGAAGAGGCCCGTCAGACCCTTCAAGGGCTGGTCAGCCAGGCAGGGGTGCAGCATGCCGACGAGCTGCCGGAGGCGGAAACCCGCTCCAGCCAGCAGCACGCGCTGCGCCTGCGCCTTCAGGGGCTCAGGGACCAGCTTGCACGAACTTCCCGCAAGGACGCTTCCACCCTGCGCCACGAACTTGCCAGCCGGGACAGCGTGACCATCGAGCAGGAAAAACAGACCTGCGCGGCTGCGATCCTCGGGCTGGAGTCAGACGAAAAAACTGCCATCGAGGCAGAGCAGGCCGCCCGGCTTGCGCTGGCGACAATCGACACATCGGACGACGCGGCCCGGGCCAAGGAAGAAATGGAAGCCGCCATTGCCCGCTACCGCGCCGGCGTGCGGCCCTGGGCGCAGCTCAAGCTGGCCGAAGCACTGCTGGGTGAAGCCCTGCGCCGCCACCGCGAAAAAGCGCAGGGCCCGGTGGTGGCCCTGGCAGGCGAGTACTTCCGGCTCATGACGGCGGGGCGCTTTGTGCGGCTGGTGGTCGATGCCGACAGCGACACGCCGCTGCTGCTCGCCCAGCCGGCCCAGGGCAAGGCCCTGGAGATTTCGGCATTGAGCGAAGGTACGGCCGACCAGTTGTACCTCGCCTTGCGGCTGGCCGCGCTGGAAGTGCAGCGCAAGCCCGGCCGCATGATGCCGCTGGTGCTCGACGATGTGTTCATGACCGCCGATGACGAACGGGCCACCCACATGTTCCGCGCCCTGGCAAAATTCGCCGCTGCATCGCAGGTGCTGGTGTTCACCCACCACCACCATTTGCTGGCGCTGGCGTCTGGCGCTGTCGGGGAAAACGGGTTGCGGGTGCATCGGCTCGAAGCCGCACCTGCGCACGGCCAGTGAAGTCAGTGACAGGAAGGAGCGTTTCGACGTTCCTGTTAATGGTTATTTACTGCCTTTGCGCACTACCAGCAAGCGCTGACAGCTATCATTTTTGATTTCAATGAAAGACAAGGGGATTGCATGATTGTTCGTTTCCACATCGACCCGATGGAGCAGGACCTGTATGAATACAGCGTCAGCTATGAAGGGGAGACGCTGTATGCCGATGTTGGTCTGGGCTCCATGGAGGACTGCATCGTCGCCGCCACGGAAGGGCTGGACCAGGAAGCCGTGGCTGCCGAAATAGCCTACAAGGGAATCATCAGCGGAACCTATGCGCTGGCGTCGCTGGCCCTGATGTCTGGGCAGATTGCCGACCATGCGCTTCAAACGACGCTGGCCATTGAAGAGGTTTTACCCTGAAGCCCTGGGGTTGCCGTGCTGTTAGAAGCCCGGACTGTCCACAAAATCCGTCCCAGTCCAGGCACCTGTCAGGCTGGTTTCCCGCCTCAGGAGAAAGGCTTCATTGACGCATTCCCGCAGCCTCGGTCTTTACCTGGCGATCTGCTTTTCGCTGCTGTCGCTGTTGCTGACCCTTATTTTGGTGGCGGTGATCGACGTCACCGTCACGAAGCAGGCCAAGGCCAGCATTGGCGCGAGTCTGGCCGAGCTTTCCTACCAGATGAGCTACCGGCTGGACCGGGCCATGTTCGAGCGTTACAGAGAAGTCCAGCTGATGGCCGAGCGAATCGGCACGGACAGCCGGGCCGTGCGCGAGCCTGTAAACCGCAGGGCGCTCGACAGCCTTCAGCGCACCTACCCGCATTACGCCTGGATGGGGGCCGCCGACCACCAGGGCCAGGTGCTGGTGGCCACCCGCGGCGTCCTGGAGGGCAGCGACGTTTCCGCCCGACCCTGGTTTCAGAATGCGCTGAAGGAAATTCATGTGGGCGATGTGCATGAGGCCAAGCTGCTGGCCAAGCTCCTGCCCAACACCACGGGAGCGCCCTTGCGTTTCGTGGACATCGCCTTTCCCTATGCAGGCGCAGACGGCCGGGTGCAGGGGGTGCTGGGCGCGCATCTTTCCTGGGAATGGGCCAAGACGATCGAGCAGTCGATCACCGAGCCGGTCGGCAAGGAGCGCGAGGTGGAAGCGCTGATCCTGTCGGCCGACAACAAGGTGCTGCTGGGACCGGCCGACCTGGAGGGGCAGACGCTGGCGCTGCAAAGCCTGCAAGGCTTTACAAAGGGCGCGCGCGGTTTTTACACGGAACGCCTGCCCGATGGCAACGACTACCTGGTGGGCATCAGCCAAGGCAGCGGTTATGCCGACTATCCGGGCCTGGGCTGGAAAGTGATCATGCGCCAGCCTCTCGATAACGCCTATTTGCCAGTCAAGCAGCTGCACAGGCAGGTGTTCCTGATTGGAATTCTGGTGGCATCGGTGTTTTCCCTGCTGGGATTCTGGGTTGCGCGCGCGATCACCCGCCCGATCAAGCTGCTGTCGCATTCGGCGCAGCGGCTGGAGTCCGGCGAGCATGACGCCATCAACGCCATCGGCGCCATCGATCCCGCCTACACCGAAGTCAGCGCTCTGGGGCGGTCGCTCAATTCCCTGATCCGCAACCTTCAGCAAAAGGAAGCCGACCTGAAAGATCTCAATGCCACGCTTGAACACCGGGTGGCGCAACGAACCCTTGAGTTGACGCAAGCGCTGCAAAATGTGCGCGACAACGAAAACCGCATCAACACCATCGTCGAAACCGCCCAGGACGCGTTTATCGGCGTGAATTTCCAGGGGCGCATCACCGACTGGAATTCACAGGCGGAAGTCATGCTGGGCTGGCGGCGCGATGAAATGCTGGGCCAGCCGCTGGAGCGCCTGGTGCCCGAGCGCTTTGCCGGCAGCATCCGCAAGGCGATGCAGGTGTTTGCCAGCACGGGGAAGGCCAGCTTCGTCAACACCAAGCTCGAACGGCTGGTGCAGACGCGTGATTCGGGAGAGCTTGCGGTGGAGGTGCGAGTCGGGCTCATCAACAACAGCAAGCTGAATTTTTTCAGCGCTTTCCTGCGCGATATTTCGGAGCGCAAGCAGGTCGAGCGCATGAAAAGCGAGTTCATTTCGACAGCCTCTCATGAGCTTCGAACGCCCTTGACGGCCATTTATGGTTCGCTCAGCCTGATCAATTCCGGCATGGCGGGCGATCTGCCGCCCGATGCCAAAGAGCTGGTGGATATTTCCTACCGGAGCGCCGAGCGGCTGGTGCTTCTCATCAACGACATTCTGGATGTTGAAAAAATCGAATCCCACAGCATGGTTTACCACAGGGCGGTGCTGCCGCTGCTGCCGCTGCTGGCCGAGTCGATACGGGCCACGCAAGGCTATGCGGACCAATACCAGGTGAAGTTTGAGCTGGTATCGGGCAGCGGTGAAGAAACCCTGGTGTGGGCCGATGCCGGCCGCCTGACCCAGGTCATGGTCAACCTGCTGTCCAATGCGGCCAAGTTTTCTCCGTCCGGCGGGGCCGTCGTCACCGTCAGCCTGCGGCGCGGTGCGGATTCCGTGCGTGTTTTGGTCACCGATGCCGGCATGGGCATTGCCGAGGATTTTCGCAGCCGGATATTTCAGCGCTTTGCCCAGTCCGACGGTTCGGATCGCCGGCAAAAAGGCGGCACCGGGCTGGGCCTGAACATCTGCAAAAGCATCATCGAGGCGCACCGGGGCCGGATTGATTTTGTCAGCGAACCCGGCAAGGGCTCTACCTTCTACTTCGATCTGCCGCTGGCTGGCTGAGCGTTCCACGCAGTTCAGGGCAGTTTAGGCTGATGGCCCACGCCCTTGCGCTTCATCTCGCCCCAGCTCGATTCCTGCTGACGCGCCCAGCGGTACAGGCCGATCAGCCGCCACCAGCTATTGATCTGGCGGTAGCCCAGGTTTTCCAGCACCACCACCAGCGCCAGCAGGGCCAGTTGCCTGAATTTCGGGTAGATGTGAAACGAAATTTCCTCCAGCAGCAGGCCCGAGGCCGACAGCAGGATGCCCAGGCCGATGGCCATGAACAGGAACACCGAGAAAGCCTGCCATGAGATCAGGTCAAACACATAGGCATACAGCATGAACAGGTAGCCGCCCAGCTCCACCAGCGGCCCCAGCCATTCAAACAGGATCATGAAGGGAAAAGCCACCCAGCCAGGCGCGCCGCCATTGCGGCTGAACATCAGCGCCCAGTGGCTGCTCAGGCTCTCGGACAAGCCGCGCTGCCAGCGTATGCGCTGGTTCCTGAGGGTGGTCCTGTCCTCGGGCGCCTCGGTCCAGCACACCGGCTCCGGCACAAAGATGATCCGGTAGGGCTTGCCCTGTTCCCTGAGCTGGCGATGTATGCGCACCACGAGTTCCATGTCTTCGCCGATGGTGTTGCTGCGGTAGCCGCCGGCGGCCACCACCACCTCTTTCTTGAACAGTCCGAAGGCGCCTGAAATGATCAGCATGGCATTGATTTGCGACCATCCCAGACGGCCGAACAAAAAAGCGCGCAGGTATTCGACCACTTGGAACAGGGCCCAGATATTGGTCGGCAGCCCGACCTTGGTCAAAAAGCCGTCTGTCACTTCGCAGCCATTGGCCACCCGCACGGTGCCGCCGGTGGCCACCGTGTCGGGATCGTTCAGGAAGGGCTTGGCCACGCGCTGCAGGCTGTCGCGCGCCAGGATCGAATCGGCATCGACGCCGCAAAACAGCGGGTGGTGGGCGACATTGATGCCGGCGTTCAGGGAGTCGGCCTTGCCGCCGTTTTCCTTGTCGATCACGCGAAGGTTGGGATGCACGAGTGAGCGGTAAATGCCCCGCACCGGCTTGGTCGCCAGCCCGTCTCGCTCGGCGGCAGGAAAGGGGAGCAGGGAAAACTCCCGCTTGAGCACTTCCAGTGTGTTGTCCTTGGAGCCGTCGTTGATGACGATGATTTCAAACTCCGAATACGTCAGCTGGAACATGGAGCGGATCGACGCGGTAATCGTGGCTTCTTCGTTGTAGGCCGGCACCAGGATGCTGATGCCTGGCTCCAGGCCGCTGAAGACCTGCGGCAGGTCGTCCAGCAGCTTTTCCTGCTTGTTGCGCTGCAGGGCAAAGATGGACAGGAAGTTAAGGGCGAGGTAGCCTGCGTTGAGCAGGATGAAATACGCGAAGATGGCCCAGGTGGTGAATTCAATCATGGGGGCAGGGCTTCAGGCCATGGGGCCGTGGTATTCGGCCAGCACATGGTCCAGCATGCCTATGGCCAGCCCATCCGTGGTTTGTTGGCGCAGCAGGCTCAGTTGTTGGGGGCCGAAGAACGGCAGCCTGGCCAGCGACTGCGCGGCCTGGTAGCGCACCCACCATTGCTCGTCATGCAGCGACTGGCGAAGCAGTCCAATGTCGTCCTCTTCGCCAAAACTGCCCAGGAACCTTGCTACTTCGACCCGGACCCGCCAATCGGCATGCTGCCAGAAATACCGCACCGCAGGCAGCAGCTTCGCATCCGAGGCCAGGTGCAACGCAGCCACCAGCGTGGCAGCTGACTTGCAGTTTTCCAGGATGAAGCGCACGGATTTCAGGGAAAGCTGAAGGTGAAGCGCATCGGCTAGCTGCAGCGCGCGCGTCCATTGACCCTGGTCCACCTTCAGGATGTTGTTGGCTAGCTGCAGCCAGAAAGCCTGCCGGGCTTCGCCCAGGAAGTTCGCAATCTGGGCAATGTCCCAGTCTCGCCGGTTGAGCAGCATGGGAAACAGCCATTCGGTGCCGCGCAGCGGGTCGATCTTGATCAGGGCGCGCGCTGCCTGGAGGGATGCGAGCCTGTCCGCCTGCGTGGCCTGCAGTGCCAGCGCGTCCCAGGACGCTTCGTCCCGAAGATGGCCCAGTGTCAGGATGGCCAGCAGCCGTTCGGAGCGGTTTCCCTTTTTCAGGAAGCCGCGTGCGGCCGCATCGCATCGCAGCTGCCTTGCCAGTCCATTGAGCCGGTCATTGGCCGGCCCGCGCAGCGACTCCTGCAGGTAAGTCCAGAGTTTGAGAAAGAAAAGCTGGTCCTGTGGGGCAAGTTCAGGCACTGGCGAGGGTGTTTCTTCATAAAGGGCCTCCAGCAGCAGCGGACGCCACCGGGCAATGAACTCTGCCTCGCGCCGGGCATTTCGGCGCATGGTGATCCGCAAGTAAATGATCACCAGCGCCAGCAGGATGGTCATGCCGACAGCGGCAATGCCGATATCGAAAGCCAGCGCCAGATACGGATCAGAAAATGTATTCAGCACCAAGATGCACGGTGTCTTGCCTGTAAAAACCGCCTTGCCAGGTGCGGGACAAGGCATAGCTGAACGCCCATTGGCGGCTCAGCGAGTGACGGCCCAGAAGGGCTGTCGAGCGAACATCCACCAGCAGCACCGTGTTGGCATTCACGGTGCTTGCTTCCTGACCGCTGCTGGCGATCAGGCCAATCGAACTGGCATTTCCGTAGTAATAGGCGCCGCGCAGTTCCGTGCTGCTGGCGTTGGTGCCCAGTGCGCGCACGGGACGCCAGGCCGCCGACAGGCTGAAGGACGAGAAATAATGCTCCAGCGCCAGGCTGGCACTGTTGATGTTGGCCGTGCTGTAGCGCCGGTTGCCCAGGCCGGCATGGACCAGCCAGGCGGGCGCGAATTCATACTGAAGCGTGGCCTCCAGCTCATGCCTGGCCAGCACCCGGTGCGAAGGACTGATACGCCCGCCCAGTGACAAGGTGGCCTGCCCGGACAGCGGGGTGACGTACAGGCCGCCGATCTGCTGGTCATCCAGGCCAAAGCGGCGTGTTTGCGTGAAGCCCAGTTCGAGGACATCACGCGGGCTGGACTTGGGGGCCACGCGCAGTGTTTCGGAGTGCCAGCCGGGGCTGCCGTTGCTCATTTGGCTCGATTCGGCGCTGAGTCCGACCAGGGTTTGAAGCGTGTCGGTTTGGGCAAGGGATGCCACCGGAATCGCCAGCATGACAAAGTAAAAAGCTTGTATTTTCATGGTCGCTGCAGGGAAAGCCGCTTGATGCGCGCCAGCAGTTCCGCCGGCTGAAAGGGTTTGAGCACATAGTCATTGGCGCCTGCGCTAAGCGCACGGACAATGTCCTGCTCCTGCGTCTTGGCCGTCAGCATGATGACCGGGGTATTCTTCCAGGCGGGCTGCTCGCGCAGCAGGCCAAGCAGCGCAAAACCATCAAAAAAGGGCAGCATGACATCCAGCAGCACCATGGCGGGCGGCGGATTGTTTTCTATGAACTTTTTGGCCTGGCGGCCATCGCGCGCCTGATGGACCAGGTACTTCTCTCGCTTGAGCATGAAGGAGAGCAAATGCGAAATATTCTCGTCGTCTTCTGCGACCAGGACCGTGGGCGCAAGAGTTGGCGGCGTTGTCATGGCGATGTCCTGAACCCAACGAAGGCTGATTGCGGCATCTGCATCAGCGCTTCCAGGAAGAAGAAGAAGAAGGGAAGGTACAAGGCCAAAATGAATTAGGTGACGAGCCTTGACCCCGGCACTGGCTCCGCAGTTAGGGCTGCTTGGTTCCCCATCTGACCCGGTTGGCCGCTTTACCATGCGGGAAGGCCCGTCACGTCGAATTATAAGGGCGATGGCCTAGCGCTTTGGCTTACCCGGAGAATTTTCAGGAAAACCGCAGCAGTAGCTTCATCCATTCCTTATCCAGAGCGGCCCGGAAAAGCTGCAGAATGCGTTCCTGACCCTGGCAGATCGCCACTCCGAAAGTCTGCCTGCGCCTACACCAGAGTTCATGGCATCGCAGGCACAATCGTTGATTCACTACCTGCCGCACAAGGAAGCCTTCATGCCACGCGTCGTTTTCAATCAAAAAGGTGGAGTCGGCAAGTCCACCATCACCTGCAACCTGGCTGCCATCAGCGCCAGCCAGGGCTTGCGCACGCTGGTTGTCGATCTTGATCCGCAGGGCAACTCCAGCGCTTACCTGATGGGCGCCACCGCTACCGATGACCAGCCCGGCGTGGGCGGATTTTTTGAAAACACCCTGAGCTTCAGCCTGCGCACCGTTTCGCCGGCCGAATTCATCGTTGCCACGCCGCATGAAAATCTGGACCTGATGCCCTCCAGCCCCATCCTTGACGAGTTGCAGGCCAAGCTGGAGTCCCGGCACAAGATCTTCAAGCTGCGCGAGGCGCTGCAGCAACTGGCCGGCAGCTATGACCGGATTTACATCGATACCCCGCCAGCGCTCAATTTTTACACCCGCTCGGCGCTCATCGCGGCGCGCACCTGCCTGATTCCGTTTGACTGCGACGACTTTTCACGCAAGGCCTTGTACACCTTGCTGGAAAATGTGCAGGAAATCCAGGCTGACCACAACGCCCGGCTGGTGGTGGAAGGCATTGTGGTCAACCAGTTCCAGCCGCGCGCCAATCTGCCCCAGCGAATCGTCAACGAACTGATTGAAGAGGGTTTGCCTGTGCTGCATCCTTATCTGCCGGCTTCCATCCGGATTCGCGAATCGCACGAGCTGTCGCTGCCAATGATCTACATGGACCCCGGCCACAAGCTGACCCAGGCGCTGGTGGAACTGCATGCCGCGCTGGAGCCCTGAGCCGCCAGCTCTTCCATAAAACACTGGCAGCCCGCGCAAGGCGCCGCACGCGGGCTGCGGTTCAGGCGCTGCCCGGCCAATTTAGAATGCGTTCATGTCTTACCTAGTGCTCGCCCGCAAATACCGCCCCAGAAACTTTTCGGAAATGGTGGGTCAGTCGCATGTCGTGCAGGCGCTGGGCAATGCCCTTGGCACCGGGCGCTTGCACCATGCCTACCTGTTCACCGGCACCCGGGGAGTGGGCAAGACCACGGTGTCGCGCATCCTGGCCAAGTCGCTCAACTGCACCGGCATCGACGGGCAGGGCGGCATCACGGCAGAGCCCTGCGGCGTATGCGATGCCTGCCGCGACATCGACAGCGGCCGCTTTGTCGATTACACCGAACTCGACGCCGCATCCAACCGGGGCGTCGATGAAATCGCCCAGCTGCTGGAGCAGGCGGTGTACAAGCCGGTGGTGGGCCGCTTCAAGGTCTTCATGATCGACGAGGTTCACATGCTGACGAACACGGCGTTCAACGCCATGCTCAAGACGCTGGAGGAGCCGCCCGAATACCTCAAGTTCGTGCTGGCCACGACCGATCCGCAGAAAGTCCCGGCCACCGTGCTGTCGCGCTGCCTGCAGTTCAACCTGCGGCCAATGGCGCCCGAGACGGTGCTGGAGCACCTGGTTCATGTGCTGGCCATTGAAAACGTCCCGGCCGAGCCGCAAGCGCTGCGCCTGCTGTCGCGCGCCGCGCGCGGCTCGATGCGCGATGCGCTGTCGCTGACCGACCAGGCGATTGCCTTTGGCTCGGGCCGGCTCGACGAGGCCAGCGTGCGCGTCATGCTGGGCAGCGTGGACCGCAGCTATGTGTTTCGCCTGATCGACGCACTGGCGCGCGGCGATGGCCGCACGGTGGTCGAAACTTCCGAAGTGCTGCGGCTCAACGGGCTGAGCGCCGCTTCCACGCTTGAAGAAATGGCGACCATTTTGCAGCGCATGGCGGTGCTGCAGGCCGTTCCCGGCATCGGCGCGGGCGACGACGAAACCGACCCCGAGGTTGTCGAAACCGCCCGGCTGGCCCACGCCATGCCGGCTGACGAAACCCAGCTGCTCTACAGCCTGTGCCTGCACGGGCGTGGCGAGCTGGGCCTGGCGCCTGACGAATATGCCGCGCTGACCATGGTGCTTCTGCGCCTGCTGGCTTTCAAACCGACGGGCGCCGTCGTGCCCGCTGCCGCCGGGGCGCAGCCTGTCGCCCTCAAGCCTGCGCCGGGGAGTGCCGCCGAGCCGGCAAAAAAGTCGCTGCCTGAGCCGGCCCTGGCGCCTGCTGCCAGCCGACTCAATGCGGCCCCGGCCAGTCCTGCGGTGCTGCAGGAAGACCCGCTTCAAGCCTTGCCGGCCCAGGAGGTGCCTGCACCGCCACTGAAGGTGTTTTATGAGTTAAATAAGGCTTTTCTGCATGCTGGTATTGCGCTGAGTGCTATCAATAATGAAGCGTGTGCCGAGCCGGCGCCGGCGCCGGGTCAGCCATCGGCAGACACCGTCGGGCAAGATGATTCCCTTGGCGATACCTGGGTGCGGATCGTCAACGAGATGGTGGCCGCCGAATCCATTGCTGCCCTGACGCGCGAGCTGGCGCTGCAGTCGCAGCTGTGCGGCCAGGGCGAAGGCCTGTGGACCCTGCGCGTGGAGCGCGAGTCATTGAATCAGCCCGCAGCCCGTGAAAAGCTGCAGGTCGCGCTTCAGGCGGCACTGAACGATGACGCCCTCCGGCTGGCCATTGAACTGGGTGCCGTGACCGATACGCCGGCGCGCCGCAACAGCGCCGCCTTGGTCGAGCGCCAGCAGGCCGCCGAGCAGTTGATTCAGAACGACCCGTTTGTGCAGGACATGATCCGCCAATGGGGCGCCCGGATTGTCCCGGGCAGCATCAAGAGCGTTTCGTCCTGAGCCGTGACTGCGCTTTGCCGCAGTCAGCCGATATGATCAACGACCGTTTCAGCAACCCTATTTAAAGGAAAAAACATGTTCAACAAAGGACAACTCGCCGGCCTCATGAAGCAGGCGCAGGCCATGCAGGACAACCTGAAAAAAGCCCAGGACGACCTGGCGTTCGTCGAAGTCACGGCCGATGCCGGTGCCGGCCTGGTGAAAGTCACCATGACCTGCAAGCATGACGTCAAGCGCATCGAGATCGACCCCAGCCTGCTGACGGAAGACAAGGACATGCTTGAAGACCTGGTCGCCGCCGCCTTCAACGCCGCCGTGCGCAAGGCCGAGGAAGTCAGCCAGGAAAAAATGGGCAAGCTCACGGCGGGCATGCCGGCGCTGCCCGGCGGCATGAAGTTTCCCTTCTAGTTTTTTGCGGGACGGACCGGCGGACGCGCGCAGCGCAGCGTCGCTCGTTCCCCAACTGATCAAATTTCGCTTTCACCCACTCCATAAATGACCCCCTCCAATGCCCTTGACGGCCTGACCCAGGCGCTTCGCAAGCTGCCGGGCGTGGGCGCGAAGTCGGCTGCGCGCATGGCCTTTCACCTACTGCAGCACGACCGGCCGGGCGCCTTGCAGATTGCGCGGGCGCTGGACCATGCGGTGCAGAGCATCGGGCATTGCGCGCTGTGCAACACCCTGACCGAGCAGGCGCTTTGCGTGACATGCGCCAATCCGCACCGCGACCGCAGCAAGCTGTGCGTGGTGGAAACCCCGGCCGACCAGGCGGCGCTGGAGCGGACGCTGGCCTACCGTGGCCTGTATTTCGTGCTCATGGGCAAGCTCAGCCCGCTCGACGGCATAGGCCCGAACGACATCGGCCTGCAAAAACTGTTCGACCGCGTGGCGCCCCGGGACGACAGCGGGGAACTCCTGCCAGCCGCTGACCGTGAAGTGCAGGAAGTCATTCTGGCGACCAATTTCACCGCCGAAGGCGAGGCCACGGCGCATGTGATTGGCCAGGCGCTCAAAAGCCGCGGCATGCAGGTCACGCGCCTGGCGCGCGGCGTGCCGGTGGGCAGCGAACTGGAATATGTGGATCTGGGAACGATTGCCCACGCACTGACCGACCGGCGATAGGCGGACAGGCAGCCGGGGCCGCTGCCGGTCATCACAAAAGATAAGGTTTCTCATGACGCTTGCAAATTTCACGCTGGCCTACTGGTGCGTTCTGGTGGCCGCCTTGCTGCCCATCGTCTGCGCCGGCATTGCCAAATACGGCACCATGCGCGTCGCGCCGGGAAAAGGCGGCTTCGACAACAACGACCCCCGGGCCTGGCTGTCGCGCCAGACCGACTGGCGCGCACGCGCCAATGCGGCGCAGGCCAACACCTTCGAGGCCATTCCCTTCTTTTTTGCCGCGGTCATCATTGCCCACCAGATCCAGGCCAGTCAGGCCCGGCTCGACATCCTGGCCGTGCTGTTTATCGCACTGCGCATCATCTACATCGCGCTTTACGTCGGCAACGAGGCCAATGCGCGTTCCATCGTCTGGGCGCTGGCATTTTTCATCAACATCGGCATCCTTTTTTCCGGCTTTCGCTGACAGGTTTCCGGCCCTGAAGCCACGTCTTGTTACAAAAGGAGCGAGCGCTGGTACTAACCCGCACGGGATGACCCCGATGCGGTTTTTTTTCGGTCTCGATATGCTGAAACGCATGGCTACCGAGAAGAAAGAAAATTGGCATGGAACGATTTCCCCGCATGTCCCGGCGGCTATTTACCGGCGGCAGCATGCTGGCGGCAGCAACGCTGGCCTGGCCCACGTTGCATGCGCAAGGCCAGCCTGAAACCCGGAAAATCACCATCGCGGTGGAGAACAAGGCGGCTTTTTACAGCCTGCCCCTGACCATTTCCGAGCAGCTTGGCTATTTCCGGACGGAAGGCCTGAACGTGGGCATCAGCGACCATGAAAGCGGGGCGCAGGCCGTGCAGGCGCTGACAGGGAAATCGGCCGATATCTGTCTGGCGGGCTTCGAGCACATCATTCGCCTTCAGTCTGCCCAGCAGATGGTCCAGTCGTTCGTACTGCTCGGCAGGGCGCCCCAGATCGCCTTTGGCATTTCGACCAAAAGTCTGCCCCGCTTCAAGTCGATCGCCGATCTGAAGGGCAAAAAAATTGGTGTCGCCGCGCTGGCAGGCGCAAGCACCCTGGTGGCTTCCATGGTGCTGGCCCAAGGCGGGCTGAGAGCGGGTGATGTCAGTTTTCTGGAAGTCGGCGAGGTGGAAGGCGCACTGGCCGCGCTGCGTTCAGGCCAGGTGGATGCCATGAGCCATAGCGACCCGCTCATGACCATCCTGGAGCAAAAAGGCGAGGTCAGGATCATCAGTGACGCCCGTACCCTCAAGGGAACGACCGAGTTGTTCGGTGGGCCGATGCCTGCGGCCTGCCTGTTCGCGCCACTGGATTTCATCCGGAAAAACCCCAACACCTGCCAGGCGCTGGCCAATGCCATGGTGCGCGGCCTGAAGTGGCTCCAGACGGCCGGACCGGGGGACATCATCAAGACCGTTCCCGAAAATTACCTGCTGGGTGACCGGGGCCTGTACATTGCCTCGTTCAACAAGGCGCGCGAGTCCATTTCCCTGGACGGCATCCTGGCCGATGAAGCGCCGCGTACCGCCCTGAAGGCGATCGCCGGTTTTGACGCGAGCGTCAGAAGCAGCAGGATCGACCTGTCAAAGACCTATACCAATGAGTTTGCGCAGCGGGCCAAGGAACGCTTCAAGGCCTGAAGGAACACGGTCTGCAAACTGCAGTCTGTAGCGCGACGGTTGCGGAAACGGTTAAAAATATTCCTGTCGTCCTACAGGGCGTGCCGGCCGAGCTATTACAGTACCTGTTGAAATATCCGCACAGTCCAGCTTCTGGCTGCCTTTGAACCCATCAACAATAAATTTCCAGGTAAAAAACATGAATCTTTCAATGAGCATTGGTCCGATCGTCGCGCTGATCGCAGGCATTTTGATCCTGCTGATCCCACGGCTTTTGAACTACATCGTCGCCGTCTACCTGATCGTCATCGGGCTGATCGGGCTGTTTGGAACAGGCTCGCTGCGGATTTGATGCAAGCGGACGCCATGAAATTGAATCGCCGCAAATCACTTTCTTCTTGACTTGACCACCGCTTTTCCGGTGTCGCGCCTGACCGCCCGGACCGTGGTTTTGCCTTTCGATGCAGAAGGCTTTCTTGCCACATCGCCTGCAACGGCGCGTGCGGTGATGGGCAGGTACAGCACGACCTGGTGCCCCAGCTTGAAGGCTGCCTGGGCACTGACGTTGTTCCAGTTGGCCACATTGGCAGCGGCCAGGCCGTAGCGGCTGGCGACACTGGCAACCGACTCGCCCTTGCGCGCCCTGACCGTCGTGCGCCGCGTGGTGATTTCAGGCGCCAGCGAAACCTGGGCATTGTCCGCCACATGGCTGCTGACGTCGTTGCCCATCTGTGCCGTGCGCGGCACGAGCAGCGTCGAGCCGGCCTTGATGAGCATGCGGGGCGGAATGTTGTTCATGCTGCGCAGGTCGGCTTCGTTCATTCCGGTATGCCGTGCCGCTTCCGACGCGTTCATGGTGCTGGGCGCTGTCCAGGCGGTCCAGCTGGCGTATTGGCCCTGCGTATAGGCATCGAAGTTGCGCTGGAACACCAGTGCGTTGTCCCATGGCAGCAGGATCTGCGGCGTTCCCGCTGCCAGGATGACCGGGCGGCGTGCCGACGGGTTCAGCGCCTTGAAAACGTCAATTTCAACGTCGGCCAGCCGTGCGGCCAGGGCAACGTCGATATCCCGCGTGATCTGCACCTGCTGGAAATAGGGGTGGTTTTCAATCAGCGGCAGTTGCGTGCTGAATGCCTGCGGATTGGCAACGATATTTTTAACCGCCTGCAGCTTGGGCACATACAGCCGGGTTTCCGCCGGCATGTTGAGCTCGTCATAGGTCGTTCCCAGCCCGGCTTTCTGGTTTTTGGCAATGGCCCGGCCCACGCTGCCTTCGCCCCAGTTGTAGGCGGCCAGCGCCAGATGCCAGTCGCCGAACATGCCATGGAGTTTTTGCAGGTAGTCCAGCGCGGCGCGCGTCGACGCCAGCACGTCGCGGCGGTCATCCCTAAAATCGTTTTGCTTGAGGGAAAAGTATTTGCCAGTTGCCGGCATGAACTGCCACATGCCCGCCGCCTTGGCGCTGGACACTGCCTGCGGGTTGAAGGCGCTTTCAATGAAGGGCAGCAGCGCCAGTTCGGTGGGCATCTGGCGGCGCTCCAGTTCTTCGACGATGTGAAACAGGTATTTGCTGGAGCGCTCGGTCATGCGCTGGATGTAATCCGGACGGCTGGCATACCACTGCTCACGGTCGGTCACCAGCTCGTTTTGCAAGTCGGGCATGGCAAAACCCCGGCGAATCCGGTCCCAGAGTTCCTTGGGCGGCTCGGTCGATGCAATCGGGAAAGAACTGATCTGGCCCGGCGTGATGGCGCGCAGCGGCCCCGTTTGAATCCTTTGTCCCGGGACCGTCCCCGGTCCGGTGGACAGCACCGGATCGTCCGGCAGGCCTGGCGCCTGCGTGGCGCACCCTGCCAGCACGGCCATCGCCAGCAGGAGCGCCAGCGAAACAAATCGAAAGCCAAAAAAGGAAAAAGAAAAGACAGGAAAAAAGGAAAGCGGGGCGGTTCTAGGGGCAGGCGTCATTTGAATTGGTTTTTCCATTGCCGCAAGGCGGCAAATACGGTGGTGTCGTCATGGGTTGACGCATCAAAGTGGTGAACGGCGGCCATGATGTTGGCTTGGCGCGTGCGTAAAAAAGGATTGATCAGGACTTCCTGGCCGATGGAGGTGGGGAGGGTCGGCTTGCCTTGCTCGCGCAACTGGCGGCAATGCTGCGCATAGGCTGCCAGAGCCGCATTATCAGGCTCAACGGCCAGCGCAAAGCGCAGGTTGTCCAGCGTGTACTCGTGCGCGCAGCAGACGCGGGTTGCGCCGGGCAATGCGGCGAGCTTGTCCAGCGATGCCAGCATTTGCGCCGGCGTTCCTTCGAACAGCCTGCCGCAGCCCCCGGAAAAAAGCGTGTCGCCGCAAAAAAGCAGCGGCTCGCCATCCATGTCGGGGGTATAGAAGGCAATATGCCCTGCGGTGTGGCCTGGCACATCGAGCACCTGGAAATCCAGGCCGAGGGTAGCGACCCGATCGCCTTCGCGCAGCGGCTGGAAGGGCGACGGAATGCGTTCGGTCGCCGGGCCATACACCGTGGCGCCGGTCGCCTTGCGCAGCGCATCGACGCCGCCGGTATGGTCCGCATGGTGGTGCGTGACTAGAATTGATTCCAGTTGCAGTCGGGAGGCTTGCAGTGCCTGCATTACCGGCTCGGCGTCGCCCGGGTCCACGACCAGGGCGCGCTTGCCGTCATGCAGCAACCACAGGTAGTTGTCGGCAAAAGCGGAAACAGGAATCAAATACATGCAGTGGTCTCGATGAAGTCGGAAATTATAGGATTGACCGATTGGCTGAACACTCCGCCGGGAGCCTATCTGCTGGCTTGGGAACGTGCACACTTTGACTTGGCCGTCAGCGACATTTTTGGCTACCACGCCCTGCAGCTGGGATTTCCGGAACTCGACGCCCTGCAGGCCAACCGCATGCCGCACAAATGGCTGGCCCTTTCTTCCCTCGAAAACCAGACTTTACCGCGCCCTTCAAGAAACATTTCAGAGCATCGGACAGGGCTTGACCCCGTAAGTTCCCCGCACGCTGCCTTGTACACCGATTCGGCAGCGCTGCCTTTTCCCGAGAGCAGCCTGGACCTGGTGGCCTTGCCGCACACGCTTGAGTTGGGCGGCGACCCGCATTCCGCCTTGCGCGAGGTGGCCCGCGTCCTGGTTCCCGAGGGGCGAGTGGTCATCAGCGGCTTCAATCCGGCCAGTCTATGGGGCATGCGCCAGCGGCGCGACCATCTTTACCAGCGCTTTGGCCACAAGGGGCTTTTTTTGCCGGACGCCGGCGAATACATTGGCTACTGGCGGCTTCGCGACTGGCTCAGGCTGCTCGATTTCGAGGTGGAATCGGCGCAGTTTGGCTGCTACCGGCCAGCACTCAACAGCCAGAAGTGGCTGGACCGCTTTGACTGGATGGACCACGCCGGCAAACGCTGGTGGCCGATCTTCGGGGCAGTTTATTTTCTGGTGGCCGTCAAGCATGTGCGCGGCATGCGTTTGCTGGAGCCCGCCTGGAAAACGCGCAGATCACCCGTGGCGGCACCGGCCATCGTGGCCAGCAAAATGCCCGCCGACTGCGTCAAAATCAGCGGCTGAGCTTTTTTCCCCTTTCAACCCACCAGGCGTGCCTGGCACCACAAGCAACCCATGACCGATTCAGCAGCAGCGCCAAGCTTTCCCAACCAACACGTCGTGATTTATACCGACGGCGCCTGCAAGGGCAACCCCGGCCCCGGAGGCTGGGGCGCCTTGCTGGCCGGAGGCGGCACAGAAAAGGAAATATTCGGTGGCGAACTCGGCACCACCAACAACCGCATGGAGATGACCGCCGTCATCGAGGCGCTCGCGGCGCTGAAAAAACCATGCACCGTGACGCTCTACCTCGACAGCCAGTACGTGCTCAAGGGCATCACCGAATGGATTCACGGCTGGAAAGCCCGGGGCTGGCGAACCGCGGCCAAGGCACCGGTCAAGAACGTCGATTTGTGGCAGCGGCTGGACGCGCTGCTGGTGTCCAGCGGCCACACCATCGACTGGCGCTGGGTCCGGGGCCACAACGGCGATCCGGGCAACGAGCGCGCCGATGCGCTGGCCAACAAGGGCGTGGAGCGCGCGCTGGGACGCATTTGATCGGTCCTGCGATGTTATCGGCCCGCTTGAGCGGTTGCTATCCTCCGGACCAACCGGTCAAGTCTTTGCAGAGCGTGTGCAGCATGTCCCGGATGCGGACCGGGCCACTGCGAGTTGCCTGACATCCTGCTACATTGAAAGGCTGTTTTTTTCACCCCAAGTCACCTTGCAACCACCTCATGGCCTCAAAAGCAATCTATACCGTGGTCGCCGTGGCGGGCATCGCAGCGGCTTCAGGCGCCGCCTGGTGGTACCAGAAACCCAGGGCCGTTGATCCAACCGTTGCGGGTGCAGCCGCTTCCGCACCCGCGCGAGGCGCTGCCGCAAGCCCTGGGGCTGCTGCAAAGCCACCTTCGGTCGAGGTGGCTCGGGTCGAACTGGTACGGCTGATTGACGACACCCGGACCGTCGGCAGCCTGCGTTCGAGCCGGAGCGTGGTGCTCCGTCCCGAGGTCAGCGGCCGCATCACCCAGCTTAATTTCACCGACGGCCAGCGCGTGCGCAAGGGCCAGGTGCTGGTGCAGTTTGACGACCAGTTGCCGCAGGCGCAAATCCAGCAAAGCCAGGCCGAACTGTCCATCGCCCAGGCCAACCAGAAGCGCAACCAGGAACTGGTGGCGCAAAACTTCATCAGCCAGCGCTCGCTCGATGAAAGCGCGGCCAATCTGCAAGTCGCCCAGGCCAAGCTGTCGCTGGCCAGGGCCACGGCGGCGCGGCTGAAGATCATCGCGCCGTTTGACGGCATTGCCGGTATTCGCCAGGTCAACGTCGGCGACTACCTCAAGGACGGCGCCGACATCGTCAACATCGAGGACATCGACGCCCTGTATGTTGATTTCAGGCTGCCCGAGCGCTTCCAGAGCAAGGTCAGGCGCGGCCAGACGGCGCAGCTCGACATCGACGCGCTGCCCGGCCAGCGCTATACCGCACAGATCCAGGCGATTGATCCGCTGATCGACGCCAACGGGCGGTCGGTCGGCATCCGCGGCTGCATCGACAACCGGGCGCTGCAGTTGCGCCCCGGCATGTTTGCACGGGTGAATGCCGTTTTCGGCGTTCGCGACAATGCCAGCGTCATACCTGAAGAAGCGATTGTTCCGCAAAGCGGCAAGCAGTTTGTCATCAAGCTGCTCGAAGGGCCGAGTGAAGCGACCCGGAAAACCCAGCGCGTCGAGGTCAAGGTGGGTCTGCGCAGTCCGGGCAAGGTCGAAATCCTGGAAGGGCTGGCGCCCGGCGACACCGTGGTCAGGACCGGCCAGCAGCGAATCCAGAAGGACGGCACGGTCGTCACGGTGGTGGATCTGTCCGGCGGCACAACTGCCGGTGCAACGGCCACTGAGAAAAAACCGGCCGGTGCGGCATCCGCCGATCACGCTTCGGCTGCTACGGCCGCCGGAAAAGCAGCGCCGTCAGGCCCCAAGCCGTGTGGCTCCATTATTTCGCTGACGCCTGCCGCCGGCGTGGTGCCCACCGGCAGCGCGGCCCCGGCCGTAGCCAGCCCCGCCTCTCCTGCGATCCGAAATCCGGGGTGAGTACCTGTCGTCTGCCCGAATTCCCGTGACCAACGCCGTACCGCCCCATGCAACTCGCTGAAACCTCCATTCGCCGGCCGGTGTTCGCCACCGTGCTGTCGCTGCTCATCGTGCTGATCGGCGCGGTCAGCTTCAACCGGCTGACCGTGCGCGAATACCCCAAGATCGACGAGCCGGTCGTGACCGTGAGCGTGCGTTATGCCGGCGCATCGGCCGAGGTCATCGAATCGCAGGTGACCAAGCCGCTGGAAGACTCGATTGCCGGCATTGACGGCGTCGATGTCATCACCTCTATCAGCCGCGCCGACCAGGGGCAGATCAGCGTGCGTTTCCGGCTGGAGAAAGACGCCGATTCCGCCGCCGCCGAGGTGCGCGACCGCACCTCGCGGGTGCGCAACCGCCTGCCGCAAGCGATCGAGGAGCCGGTGATCGCCAAGGTCGAGGCCGACGCGTTCCCGGTCATCCAGCTGGCGTTTTCCAGCGAGACCATGACGCCGCTGCAGATCAACGACCTGGTCAACCGCGTCGTCAAGCCGCGCCTGCAAACCGTCACCGGCGTGGCCGACGTGCGCATCTTCGGCGAACGCAAGTACGCCATGCGCGTCTGGCTGGATACCGACAAGCTGGCGTCTTACCGGCTGACCACGCAGGACGTCGAGGACGCGATTCGCCGCAGCAACCTGGAACTGCCTGCCGGCCGCATCGAATCGCAGCAGCGCGAATTCAGCGTGACCGCACAGACCGACCTGATCCGGCCGGCGCAGTTTGGCGAGATCGTCATCAAGACCGTCAACGGGTTTTCGGTCCGGGTGCGCGACGTGGCCCGTGTCGAGGAGGGCGCGGCCGACGAGCGCACGGTGGTCCGGCTCAATGGCCGAGCTGCCGTCGGCGTCGGCGTGATCCGCCAGGCCACGGCCAACCCGCTCGATTTGTCCAAGGGCGTGCAGACTGCCATTCCCCAGCTGAAGGCAGACCTGCCGCCCGATGTGCTGATCGACATTGCCAACGACAACTCGGTGTTCATCGACCGCTCGGTCAAGAACGTGTACCAGACCATTTTTGAGGCCGTCCTGCTGGTCGCGCTGGTGATCTTCGTGTTCCTGCGCACCTTGCGCGCGTCCATCATTCCGATCATCACCATCCCGGTCAGCCTGATCGGCACCTTCGCGCTGATGGCGCTGGCCGGCTTCACCATCAACACGCTCACGCTGCTGGCGCTGGTGCTGGCCATTGGCCTGGTGGTGGACGACGCCATCGTGATGCTGGAAAACATCTTTCGCCACATCGAGGAAGGCATGGACCCGTTTTCGGCCGGCATCAAGGGCGCCCGCGAGATCGGCTTTGCCATCATCACCATGACCGCCACGCTGGTGGCGGTGTATGCGCCGCTGGCCTTCACGCCGGGGCGCACCGGCCGGCTGTTCGTCGAGTTCGCGCTGGCGCTGGCCGGCGCGGTGGTGGTGTCGGGCGTGGTGGCGCTGACGCTCACGCCCATGCTGTGCACGCTGCTGCTCAAGCACAATCCCGAGCCGAACCGCTTCGACAGCACCATGGAGCGCGTGCTGACCGGCATTTCGGACCGCTACGGCGCGCTGCTGCGCTGGATCGTCACGGCGCGTTTCGTGCCCCAGGCCGGCGGCGCGGGACAACGATTGAAAGGCTGGGTGCTGCAGGCGCGCTGGCTGGTGCTGGCGGTCATGCTGCTCAGCGGCGCGGCCATTTTGCTGATCTTCCCGACCATGAAGCAGGAACTCTCGCCCATGGAGGACCGGGGCGTGATTCTGGCGAGCGTCAACGCGCCCGACGGCTCCACGCTCGGCTTCACTAACCGCTATGCCCAGGAGCTTGAAAAGATGGGCCAGCCGTTCAAGGAATTCGACCGCATCTTCGCCAACGTGGGCAACCCGACGGTGGCGCAGGCCAGCGTGGTCTACCGCACCGTGGACTGGAAAGACCGCACGCGTTCGACCATGGACATGGCGCGCGAGCTGAGCCCCAAGTTCAATGCGCTGCCCGGCGTGACGGCGTTCCCGATCACGCCGCCCTCGCTGGGCCAGGGCTTTCGCGAGCGGCCGCTCAATTTCGTCATCCAGACCTCGGAAAGCTACCAGAACCTCAACGTCGTGGTGCGCCAGATGCTTGACGAGATCGCCAAAAATCCCGGCATCGTCTCGCCCGACGTGGACCTGCGGCTGAACAAGCCCGAACTGCGCATCGAGGTCCAGCGCGACAAGGCCGCCGACCTGGGCGTGAGCGTCGAAGTCGTGGCCAAGGCCATCGAGACGCTGCTGGGCGGGCGCAACGTGACCCGCTACAAGCGCGATGCCGAGCAGTACGACGTGGTGGTGCAGACAGCCGCCAGCGGCCGAACCACGCCCGAGGACATCGACCGCATTTTCGTGCGCGGCCGCAATGACGCCATGATCCCGCTGTCCAGCCTGGTCAAGGTGACAGAAAGCGTGTCGCCGCGCGAGTTGAACCACTTTGGCCAGCGCCGCTCGGTGTCCATTACCGCCAGCCTGGCGTCCGACTATTCGCTGGGCGAAGCCCTGGCGTTCATGGACCAGACCGCTGCCAAGGTGCTCAAGACCGGCTACAGCACCGACCTGAACGGCACATCGCGCGAGTTCAGGAATTCGCAGGGCGCGCTGGTGATCGTGTTCGTGCTGGCGCTGGTGTTCATTTTCCTGGTGCTGGCCGCGCAGTTCGAAAGCTTTGTCGATCCGCTGGTGATCATGCTGTCGGTGCCGCTGTCGATGATCGGCGCGCTGCTGGCCCTGAAATGGAGCGGCGGCTCGCTCAACGTCTATTCGCAGATCGGCCTGATCACGCTGGTCGGCTTGATCACCAAGCATGGCATTTTGATTGTCGAGTTCACCAACCAGTTGCGCATGCAGGGCATGGAAATGATCGACGCGCTGGTGAAAGCGTCGTCGCAGCGGCTTCGCCCGATTTTGATGACCACCGGCGCCATGGTGCTGGGCGCCTTGCCGCTGGCGCTGGCCTCAGGCGCGGGGGCTGAAAGCCGCACCCAGATCGGCTGGGTCATCGTGGGCGGCATGTCGCTGGGCACGCTGCTGACGGTGTTTGTCGTGCCGACGATGTACGCGCTGTTTGCCCGAAAAGCCGTGCCGGGCGCCAAAACCGCCGAGGTGCGCAATGCGCCCGCCGGGCACGAGGCGCTGGTCGGTAAATAAGCCGTTTCGGTTTTTTGCCCACCTCAAGCCAGGCGCGATTAAGGGTTGACCCTGATTTTCTTCCGGCCTTTTGGATTGGCCGAAAGCCCTGATGCACCACTTTTGCTCAAATACCCGTGAATCAGCCTTGCGCTGGCCGGGTATTCAAACGACAAGGTGGAAATGATGAAACTGCTGATCTGGGGCTTGACCGGTTTTCTGGCGCTGCTGTGGACAGGCGCCGCCGCCATGCTGGCTGCTGCTGTCAACTGGCTGGCCGCATCGTCCGCTGATCCGGCGATTCGCGGTGCGCAGGCCATGGCGCAGTGGCCGCTGCCCGACTGGATGCCGCCCGGCGTCATCGAACCGTTGAAGGCGGGCATCAGCGAACTGCTGGGTTCGGTGGTCACTGCCACCAGCTGGATTGCGCCAATGCTGGGCTGGCTGTCGCCGGTGATCTGGGTCGTCTGGGCTCTGGTGCTGGCACTGATGCTGGCGCTGGCTGGCGGCGCTCACCTGCTGGTAGGCCGCAACAAGCCGCGCCTGGCCGCCTGACCGGCAAGGCGTCTAGATGGCGCCGTCGAACATCATCACATCGACTTCATCGCCCACGGCCACGTTGCCCTGGCCGTGGTGCAGCACGATGAGCCCGTTGGCCTCGGCCATCGAGCGCAGCACGCCCGAGCCCTGGCTGCCGGTGGTCCTGACGTGCAGGCTGCCATCCGGTGCGTTGCTCACGCGGCCGCGCTGGTACTCGGTGCGGCCGGGTTTCTTGCGGATGGCTTCCAGGCTGCGCGCCCTGAGCAGCACCTCGGGCTCTGGCCGGGCGCCCATCATCTGCAGCAGGGCAGGGCGCACAAAGGCCAGAAAGGTCACCATCACCGCCACCGGATTGCCGGGCAATCCGAAGAGTACAGCGCCTTTACTATCGTTTTGATAGCTGTAAATTCCGGCAGGACGTGCGGAGAAGGCCGATCTGATGCTTGAAATGCGTCCCACGGCCATCGGGCGGCCCGGCCGCATGGCGATGCGCCAGAACGCCACGTCGCCAAGCTTTTTCATCATGGCCTTGGTGTAGTCGGCCTCGCCCACGCTGACACCACCCGAGGTGATGATGGCGTCGGCCTGCATGGCCGCTTGCGTGAACGCCACTTCGAGCAGCGCCGGCTCGTCGCGTACCACGCCCAGGTCGATGACCTGGCAACCCAGCCGGCTGAGCAGGCCGAACACGGTGTAGCGGTTGCTGTCGTACACCGCGCCTTCGCGCGGCGCCTCGCCAAGCGACAGGATTTCGTCGCCGGTCGAGAAGTAGGCCACGCGCAGGGGTCGCCATGTTGACAATGTTTTAAGGCCCAAAGAGGCCGCCAGCCCAAGGCGGGCAGGCTTCAGCAGCTCGCCTTTTTGTAGCGCCGGCTTGCCCTGCGCCAGGTCTTCGCCACGCAGGCGGCGGTTGTCGCCAGTGCGCATCAGGCCTGGGGGAATCGTGATCATTTGAACGTCATCAGCCCGGCTCGACGTGACAAATTCCTGTGGAACCACGGTGTCCAGGCCGGCCGGCATCACCGCCCCGGTCATGATCTTCACGCACCGGCCGGGCGAAATGCTGCCCTGCCACGCCTTGCCCGCCAGCGCCGTGCCGACGACCTGCAATTCAAGCGCGGAATCCGGCCTGAGTTGCGCGCCATTGAAGGCATAGCCGTCCATGGCCGAGTTGTCATGCGGCGGCACGTCGAATGGTGAAACCACATCGGCCGCCAGCACCCGGCCCAGCGCTTCGAACAAGGGCAGTTCAATCGCGTCCTGCACCGGCGTCACCAGCCGGGCCAGAAAATCGCGCACGCCGTCGGCGGTCATCGCCTGCGGGTCGTAGCCCTGCAACTGGGCGGCAATCTGGTCAATGGCGTTCACGGTTGCTTCGCTTCGAGCTGGTGCAGTTCGGCCAGCGTGTTGGCATTGAAAAAAGCGTGCAACTCGTCGCCCGGCTGATCAAACGGCACGATGACCGTGTGGTGCTGCGCCGTCCAGGCGTCGATCTTGCGCCCGCCCGCCTGCGTGAACCGCGCCAGGCTTTCCAGCATGTCAACGCCCATCAGGCAAAACACCGGCTGCGGCCGCAACTGCCCGTCTTCCTCGCGCGCGGCGGCCACGGCAAAGTCGGCATTTTCACGCGCCATCGCGTCGGCCATCCGCGCCACCAGGTCGGCGGGAAACAGCGGCGTGTCGCACGGGACGGTGAGCAGATAAGGCGTTTCGCAGCGCTCCAGCCCGGTGATGAAACCCGCCAGCGGCCCGGCGTATTCGCCCAGGGCGGTCGCGTCGGGCCAGACCGGCGTGCCGAATGATTCGTAGGCCGACAGGTTGCGATTGGCATTGATCATGATTTCGCCGACCTGGGGCGACAGCCGCATCAAGGTGTGCAGGGCGAGCGGGATGCCGTTGAAGTTCTGCAGGCCCTTGTCCACGCCCCCCATGCGCGAGCCGCGCCCGCCCGCCAGGATCACGCCGGTGATGGCTTCGGCGTGCAAGGGCGTCGTCATGTTCATAGTCATCGAAAGTTCCTAAAAGTGCGCATTATGCAGAGCAACAAGTGCGGGAGTGCCGATCACTACACGCGTGGGGTGGGCAGTCCATTGCCAGCAGGGGCCGCGGAGCCGGCTTAGCCGGGCCGCAGGCGCAGCGCCCCCTCGGGGGGGCAGCGTATTACAAGAAGTGAAAAGCGTGGGGGGCCATATTCAGCCTCCGATGTAACTCATTTCGATGCGCTTGGCGCTGCCTGCCGCACTCGCGTCTGGCGGCAGCGCGGCACGAATTTCCGAATAGCGGTCAGACCGCGCCTGCCAGATCGGCCCGATGGCCGCTGCAATCTGATCGTCAGCGAAATTGCCGCGTAGCAGGGCTCGCAGGTCATGCCCCTGGCTGGCGAACAGGCATAAAAACAGCTTGCCTTCGGTGGACAGCCGCGCCCGGTTGCATTCGCCGCAAAACGCCTGCGTCACGCTGCTGATCACGCCGATTTCACCGCCGCCGTCCAGATAGCGCCAGCGCTCGGCGGTTTCGCCGCTGTAGTTCGGATCGATGGCGGCTAGCGGGAATTCGGCCTGCAGGCGTTCAATCACCTGGCTGGAGGGCATCACCTCGTCCATGCGCCAGCCGTTGGTCGCGCCCACGTCCATGTATTCGATGAAACGCAGCACCGCGCCGGAATGCCGGAAATGCCGGGCTAGCAGCAGGATCTGGCTGTCGTTGGTGCCGCGCTTGACGACCATGTTGATCTTGACCGGCGCCAGGCCAGCCTGGTGTGCGACGTCAATGCCCTTGAGCACGTTGGCCACCGGGAAATCCACGTCGTTCATGCCGCGAAAGATGGCGTCGTCCAGCGCATCGAGGCTGACGGTGACGCGTTTCAAGCCGGCATCCTTCAGCGACTGGGCCTTTCGGGCCAGCAGCGAGCCGTTGGTCGTCAGGGTGATGTCCAGCGGCTTGCCCTGCGGCGTCTGGAGCCTGGCCAGCATGCCGATCAGCACTTCAAGGTGCTTGCGCAGCAGCGGCTCTCCGCCGGTGAGCCTGATTTTTTCCACCCCGTGCGCCACGAAAATTTTCGCCAGCCGGGTGATTTCCTCAAAGCTCAGCAGCGAGCTTTGCGGCAAAAAGGCATAGTCCTTGTCGAAAATCTCGCTCGGCATGCAGTAGTTGCAGCGAAAGTTGCAGCGGTCGGTCACGCTGATGCGCAGGTCGCGCAGCGGCCGGCCCAACGTGTCGCTGAGCAGCCCGGTCGGCGCCAGCAGGTTCGCCGGAATAGCCGGTATGCGGCTCGCGTAACGCAGGTCTGCCAGGGGAATGATCTTGCGCGGTATGTCTGTCATAGTAAAAAAGCCTCGGGGGGAGAATTTACCCTATCGTTCCGCTCAGGCTTTTCGCCGCCGGCTTTATCCACGGTGGATACGCGTGATCGGGGTGAAGCAGGTCAATGTATTGCGTCTTTTTCTCAGACACAGCGGGCGCCATCCACCTCCAGGCACACGCCGCTGATGAAGTCGGCCTCGTCGCTGGCCAGGTACAGCACCGCATTGGCCACGTCCAGCGCGGTCGAAAAGCGCCCCAGCGGAATGCTGGCCCGGAACAGGGCCTTGCGGTCCTCATCGAGCGGCCCGCCGGCAAAGTCGGCTGACAGGCCGGTGTCGGGGTTGAACACCGGATTGACGCAGTTGACCCGGATGTTGTCGGGGCCCATTTCGGCCGCCAGCGACTTCGACGTTGTGATGACCGCGCCCTTGGAGCCGTTGTACCAGGTCAGGCCGGGGCGGGGCCGCACGCCGGCGGTCGAGGCAATGTTGATGAAGCTGCCGCCGCCATGGCTTCGGAACACCGGCACGGCATGGAGGGTCGCCAGGTAAATGCTTTTCACGTTGATGGCGTAGCACTTGTCGAAATCTTCCTCGCTCACGTCGAGCGCGGGCTGGTTGCGGTGCGTCCAGCCGGCATTGTTGACCATCACATCGAGCCGGCCGTAACGCTGCACGGCAGCATTGACCAGCGCCTTGACCTGGTCCGTTTTTGTCACGTCGGCGGCAAAGAAGGACGCCGTGCCGCCAGCCTTGACGATGGCGGCGACGACCTTCTCGCCCAGTTCGGCGTTGATGTCGTTCACGATGACCCGGGCGCCTTGCGCTGCCAGCCGCCGGGCGATGCCTTCGCCGATGCCGCCGCCCGAACCGGTGACGATGATGGATTTGTCGTTGACGCGCATGCGTTTGTCTCCTTGTTGTTGACTATCTTTTTAATAGCTGGTTGCGCTTGCCAGCCGTGCGCAAAAGGCATATTTCATTCGTAATTTGCATTTGCCAAAAAAATTTTGTCAGGGATGCGACGCCTCAATGACGTCATGCGCCAGGCAATGCGAAGTATTGATGCGCATGCGCGAAGCTGACCCCGACAGACTACAAATTTTCGCAAGGCAGCGGGGCTGGAGGCAAGTATGGACCTGGAAAATGCGCTGCGACTCAAGCCGCGCTGGCGTCTAGCCATGCCGCATAGCCACCGTCTTCAGCGTGGTGAATCCATACAGCGCCTCGAATCCCTTTTCACGGCCATGACCCGACGACTTCACGCCGCCAAAGGGCAGCTCCACGCCGCCGCCCGCGCCGTAGTTGTTGATGAACACCTGGCCGCTTTGCACGCGTCTGGCCATGCGGAACTGGCGCGCGCCGTCGGCGGTCCAGATGCCGGCGGCCAGCCCGAAGCGGGTGCCATTGGCCAGCTCGACGGCCTCGTCTTCATCCTGGAAGCTCATGGCGCACAGCACCGGGCCGAACACTTCTTCCTGCATCAGCCGGTGGCCGGCCGGCACGTCGCAGAGCAGCGTCGGCGCCTGGTAAAAGCCGCTTTCAGGCGCTTCATCAACGATCTGGCCTTGCGCCACCATCGGAATGCCGGCGACATGGGCATCGCTCAGAAAATCCCAGACGCGCTGCTGCTGGCTCTGGCGGATCAGCGGGCCGACGTCCAGGTCCATCGCCGCCGGGCCGACGCGCAGGTTTTCAAACGCCGTGCCCAGCCGCGCCAGCAGCGGCTCGTAGATTTCCCGTGCCACCAGCAGGCGCGAGCCGGCCGAGCAGGTCTGGCCGGCGTTTTGCACGATGCCGTTGATGATGGCGGGAATGGCCGCATCCAGGTCGGCATCGGCGAACACGATCTGCGGGCTCTTGCCGCCCAGCTCCAGCGTGACCGGGCAATGGCGCTCGGCCGCCGCCTGCTGGATCAGCGTGCCGATGCGCGGGCTGCCGGTGAAGCTGATGTGGTCGATGCCCGGGTGGCGGGCCAGCGCGTCGCCCACTTCATGGCCGTAGCCGGTCACGATGTTCAGGGCGCCGGCCGGGAAACCGGCTTCAGTGGCAAGTTGCGCCACGCGCAGGATCGACAGGCAGGCGTCTTCGGCCGGCTTGACGACGCAGACATTGCCCGCCGCCAGCGCGCCGCCGACGCTGCGGCCAAAAATCTGCATCGGGTAGTTCCACGGGATGATGTGGCCGGTCACGCCGTGCGGCTCGCGCCAGGTCATCACGCTGTAGCCGTCCAGGTAGGGAATCGTCTGGCCGTGCAGCTTGTCGCAGGCGCCGGCGTAAAACTCGAAGTACCTCGCCAGCGCCAGCGCGTCGGCCCTGGCCTGCCGGGTCGGCTTGCCGCAGTCGCGCTGCTCGATCAGCGCCAGTTCCTCGGCATGCTCGGCCACCTTGACCGAAAGGCGCATCAAGAGCCGGCCGCGCTCCACGCCGCTGAGCCGGCACCAGGCCAGTTCCAGGCAGTCGCGGGCGCTGCGCACCGCCACGTCGATGTCATGCGCGGTGCTGCGCTGGATCTCGTCGAACACCTGTCCATCGGATGGGTCCACGACGGGAATGGTCTTGCCGGACAGGGAAGGAACGGAGGCATTGGCGATGTAGTTGAGCTGCATGCGCATGATTTTGCGTGAAAGCTTGGCCGGCGTGTGTCGCGACCTGTAATTCCGGCGAGGCCTGCACGGCTGATTCCATTTCCAGATCAAATCGATATGTCGTTGCTTCGCCTTGCCGTGCTACAGCCTGTTCTCCGGCTTCGCGCCTAATCTCGGATTGATCTGGAAACGGAATGAAGGGGCGGCTTGCGCTGTTTGTGCCGGATGATGCGATTCGAGCCGGCAGGATCTGGTGGCACGTGGTTTTACGGCTTGCTGCCCAGGGCGAAAAAAAAGCCCGCACGAGGCGGGCTTGATGAAAAGGGCTGTGCCCCTGTCAGTCGAAAACTGGCGACTCCACGCCCAGCACCTTGTGCAGTTTCGGGCTGGTGGTGGTGTATTGCAGATGGATTTTCTTGTCCGGGAAGATGAAGGGTGCAGCGCCGAATGCAGCCAGCGCGCATTCATGGAAACCGCTCAGGATCAGCTTTTTCTTGCCGGGGTAGGTGTTGATGTCGCCCACCGCGAAAATTCCCGGAATGTTGGTCGAGAATTTCTCGGTGTCCACCTTGAGCTGCTTGCGCTCGATGTCCAGGCCCCACAGGGCAATGGGCCCCAGCTTGGGTGACAGGCCAAAAAACACCAGCAGGACGTCGAGCGGCACCACGCGCGTGATGCCATCGGCGCCCGTCACCTTGGCGGCCGTCAGCTTGCCGTCCTTCTCGTCGTAACCGGTGACCTGGCCGATGATGAACTGCATCTCGTAGGCGTCGCACAGCTCCTTCATCCTGGCGACGTTCGAAGGCGCTGCCTTGAAGCCGTCGCGGCGGTGAATCAGGATCACGCTTTCAGCCTTGTTCGGGCCTTCGGCGACAAAGTTCAGCGCCCAGTCGAGGGCCGAATCGCCACCGCCGACGATCACCAGGTTCTTGCCGGCAAAGTCGGCCGGGTTCTTGACGCGGTAGAACAACTGGCTGTTGTCGAATTGCTCCAGACCGTCAACGCGCAGCAGCTTGGGCTGAAAAGCGCCCACGCCGGCGGCGATGAAGATCGTCTTGGTGAGGAACTTCGTGCCCTTTGACGTTTCCACGTAGAAACGACCGTCTTCCTGCTTTTCAACCACGCTGACTTCCTGGCCCAGGTGAAAGGTTGCACCAAACGGCTCGATCTGCTTCATCAGGCTGTCGGTGAGTTCCTTGCCGGTGCAGACTGGAATCGCGGGAATGTCGTAGATGGGCTTGTCAGGGTAGAGCTCAATCGGCTGGCCACCAGGGTAGGCCAGCGAGTCGATGATGTGTGCCTTGATTTCCAGCAGGCCGAGCTCGAACACCTGGAACAGGCCGACAGGGCCGGCGCCAATGATGACCGCATCGGTTTCAATGGGGCCGTCGTGCTGGGCGGCGGTGTTGATCACTTCTTGGTTCAGTTGAGGTTCCATGATTTCTTGGCTTGAATTGGGGGAGGGCTCTGGAGCGAGCCTGGCGTCGGCAGTACCCATGTCAGTAGAACCGGTCAGCGAACCAGTTCGGACAGCTTGTTGGTCTTGTCTTTCCATTCATCGGCGTCCGGCAAGGCTTCCTTGCGCTTGGTGATGCTTTTCCAGCCGGGCGCACTGGTCAGGTCGGCATTGATCTTGATGAAATGCAGCTGGTCGGACGGCAGGTCTTCCTCGGCATAGATGGCGTTGACCGGGCATTCTGGAATGCACACGGCGCAGTCGATGCATTCGTCCGGATCGATCACCAGCATGTTCGGGCCTTCGCGGAAGCAGTCCACGGGGCAAACGTCCACGCAATCGGTGTATTTGCAGCGGATGCAGGGGTCGGAAACGACGTGGGTCATGGTGTTATGGGCTGGTCGGTGAAAACCCTGAATTTTAAGGCAATGCCTGATAAAGCCACTTGACTAAACGCATACCTGTGGAAATCAACGGATTCCCAGGTGTTGCGTCAAGAATTGAGGCGTGCTCAGCGATGCAAAAACGCAGGATTGGCGGGTTAAAAAAAGGAGTGGGCTTACAGAACCAGCGCGGCGCCGGATGTCTTGTGCGAGGCGGTATCGACCAGCACCAGCGAGCCCAGGATGCGCGAGCGCACATAAGGCAGCGTCACCAGCGGCTCCTGAAAGCTCAGCTCGACATGGCCGATGGCGTTCGGCGGCAGTTCGCTGGCGTCTTCCTCGGCCAGGGTGTTCACATCGAGCTTGTGAACGATGCGCCTGACCTTGGCCTTGACCCAACGGTGCCCCTGCAGCGCCCAGTACACGCGGCCGGCGACCAAGGGCTCGTCATCCATCCAGGCCATGGTGACCGACACCTCGCGCGACGGCGTGAAGGTATCTGGCGCCAGCAGCCAGTCGCCGCGCGAGACATCGACCTCGCGGTCGAGCACGATGCCGGCGCTGTGCCCGGCCGGGATGGACTTGGGCTGGCGGATATGGTCCAGCACCTGGGCGACGACGGCGGTCTGGCCGCTGGGCAGGATGGTCACGGTCTGGCCGGGCTGCACGCCGCCGGTGGCCACGCGGCCCCAGAAAATGCGCCGTCCCTGCGAGGTGTCGGCCGAGGACGAGAACTTTTCGACCCATTGCACCGGGAAGGCAAAGGCTTCACCGGTTTCTGCCGGCGTGGCGGGCAGGTGTTCCAGCAGGTCCAGGAGCGACAGGCCTTCGTAGCCGCACCAGCCGGGCTTTCCATCGACCACGTTGAAGCCCTTGAGGGCGGACACCGGAACCGTGGCCTTGACCGGGATTTTGGCGGCCCCGGCAAAGGCGGCCAGCGCGGCGCTGATGTTGTTGAAGGCGAGCGTGGCGTCTTCGACCGCATCCAGCTTGTTCACGGCGAACACGATGGACGGCACGCGCAGCAGGTTGACCAGCAGCGAATGGCGACGCGTTTGCTGCAGCAATTCCATCGCGGGATTTTTCCAGTCGAGCTTGGTTGCATCGACCAGCACCACGGCGGCGTCGGCGCTCGATGCCGCCGTGACCATGTTGCGCGTGTACTGCTCGTGGCCGGGCGCGTCGCCGATGATGAACTTGCGGTGCTCGGTGGCGAAGTAGCGGTAGGCGACGTCGATGGTGATGCCTTGCTCGCGTTCGGCCGACAGGCCGTCGGTCAGTAGCGCCAGGTCGGTTTCGCCTGCGCGCTGCACGCCCGCCAGGTGATCGACCAGCACCGCTTTGGAGTCCACCAGCAGGCGGCCAATCAAGGTGCTCTTGCCGTCATCAACCGAGCCGCAGGTGATGAATTTCAGCGCCGATTTCAGGTCAGTATTGCCGTTAGCGCTTGATGTGCTTGGGTTTTTAGCTATTAAATCAATAGTAGTCATCAGAAGTACCCGTCTTTCTTGCGCTTTTCCATCGAAGCGTCTGAGGTTTTGTCGTCCATGCGCGTGGAGCCGCGCTCGCTGACATCGGCGGCCAGCGTCTCGATCACGATTTCAGCGGCGGTGGCGGCCAGGCTGTCCACCGGGCAGGTGCAGGTGATGTCGCCCAGGGTGCGGAAACGCACGGTCTTTTCAACCACATCTTCGCCTGCGCGGGCCGGGGTCAGCTCGGTGACGGGCACCAGCAGGCCCTTGCGCTCGACGATTTGGCGCGGGTGCGCGTAGTAGAGCGAGGGCAGGGCGATGTGTTCGCGCTCGATGTACTGCCACACGTCGAGTTCGGTCCAGTTGGAGATCGGGAACACGCGGAAATGCTCGCCGGGCTGCAGCCGGGTGTTGAACAGCGTCCACAGCTCGGGCCGCTGGGCCTTGGGCTGCCACTGGCCGAAGCTGTCGCGGTGCGAAAAGATGCGCTCCTTGGCTCTGGCTTTTTCCTCGTCGCGGCGCGCGCCGCCGATCAGCGCGTCAAAGCGGAATTCGTCAATCGCCTCCAGAAGCGTGACCGACTGGTGCGCATTGCGCGGCTCGTCCGGGTGGGCCAGGCGCACGGTGCCGCGCTTCATCGAATCCTCGACATGGCGCACGATCAGCTTTGCGCCCAGTTCCGTGGCACGCAGGTCGCGGAAATCGGTCACTTCCGGAAAGTTGTGGCCGGTGTCGATCATCAGGAGCGGGAATGGAATGCGGCCTATGCCAAACGCTTTTTCGGCACATTTCAGCATCACCAGCGAATCCTTGCCTCCCGAGAACAGCAGCGCCGGGCGCTCGAAGGCCGCGGCGACTTCGCGCAGGATGAAGATGGTTTCTTCTTCCAGAGCGTCGAGGTGGGAATTGCTGAGCTTGGCCAGCAACTGGGGTTCATTCGTCATGTTGGTCACGTTCAGGCGGGCGTTCATGCTTGGATTTCTCGGATGGGGATGATGCTGGAAAGCGGTTCGAACGCGGCGGGTTCCTGCGCTTCGTGGGTGCCGTCGGCGGCGACGTGCAGGCCGCATTCCTTGGCGCTTTCGTTTTCCCACCACCAGCGGCCGGAGCGGAAATCCTCGCCCAGCGTCACGGCGCGGGTGCAGGGCGCGCAGCCGATGCTGGGGAAAAACTGGTCGTGCAGCGGGTTGTAGGGAATGGCGTTGACCGAGATGTAGTGCCAGATGTCGCCCTGGGTCCATTCGACCAGCGGGTTGACCTTGGCGCGCTCTGCTTGCAACTCGATGTCATGCACTTCGGCCCGGGCGGCGGACTGTTCGCGGCGCAGGCCGGTCAGCCAGCCCTTCTTGCCGTCCAGCGCGCGCGCCAAAGGCTCCATCTTGCGGATGTGGCAGCACTGCTTGCGCAGGTCCAGGCTCTTGTACATCGCCTGCGAGCCGTTTTCTTCGACAAAGGCGGAGGCTGTGTCGGCGTCGGGGTGATAGACATCGACCTTGAACGGATAGCGTTCCTCGATGCGGCCAACCAGCGCCAGGGTCTCAAGGTGCAGCATGCCGGTGTCGAGCACGAAGATGCTGGCGCTCGCGTTGTCAAGGCCCGCCTCAATCATCAGGTGCGTGATGACCATGTCCTCGCAGCCCAGGCTGGAGGCCTGCGCCAGCGGCGAATAGTCAAGGGCGGCGGTCTTGATCAGCGCCAGGCTGTGCGCGAGTTTTTGCGCAAAGTCGGGCGATGGCCTGGCGTAAAGGGAAATGGCGCTCATGCGTTTTCCTTTAAAACGGTGGCGGCGGTGATGAAGTGGGGCTGGATGTCCACCGCGTCGCCCTGGTACTTGCCGACTTTGTTGCCGGGGTAGGCGGCCAGCACGCGCTCGGCGATGGCCATGTCCTGGTCGGCGCGCAGCACGGCCACGTCAAAGCCGCTGCGCTCCATCTGCGCCAGCTGGTCCACCAGCACATCGCCGGTGGCGCGGATTTCGCCCTTGAAGCCGAGCCGGCGGCGCAGCAGAAAAGCCTGGCTGAACGAACGGCCGTCGCTGAACTTGGGAAAGTTCAGGTCGATGCGGTCCACGCCTTCGAGCGCAAGCTCGAAAGGATTGGCGTCGTTTGCCAGTTCAACGGTATTTTGGCCTGTTTCGCCCGTGGTGTGGGCGTTGGCAGCTATTAATTTCATAGTCATTGAGTCGTGTAAGGTGCGATGGAGCGCTTCAGGCGGCGCTGGCTTCGGCAGCGTCAACGCGGCTGGCGCTGAAGCGCGCGCCGTTCGCGGCCGCCTTGAACGGGTCGGCGCCCACACGGCGCAGCGTGGCAATAAAGGTTTCGCGGCCTTCACGCTGCTGGCGGTAGGTGTTGAGCACCGCTTCGATCACCTCGGGCACTTCAGCCGCCGAGAACGACGGGCCGACCGCCTTGCCGGCCAGCGCCGGGCCCGACAGGTTCGAGCCATCCGAGCCGCCGAGCGACACCTGGTACCACTCCTTGCCGTCCTTGTCCACGCCCAGGATGCCGATGTGGCCGCTGTGGTGGTGGCCGCAGGAGTTGATGCAGCCGCTGATGTGCAGGTCGATCTCGCCGATGTCGTGCAGCTCGTCAAAATCCTGGTAGCGCTCGGTGATGGCTTCGGCAATCGGCAGCGAACGCGCATTGGCCAGCGAGCAAAAGTCGCCGCCCGGGCAGGCGATCATGTCGGTCAGCAGGTGGATGTTGGCCTTGGCCAGGCCGGCCTGGCGCGCGGCGCGCCACAGGTCGGGCAGCGCATCGGCATGCACCCACGGCAGCAGCAGGTTTTGCTCGTGCGTCACGCGGGCTTCGCCGGCGCTGAAGCGGTCGGCCAGGCCGGCGGCGATGTCGAGCTGGTCGGCCGTCGCATCGCCCGGCGCCTGGCCCAGGCGCTTGAACGACAGGGTCACGGCGCGCAGGTCGGGGTTCTGGTGCGGCGCCACGTTTTGCTGCAGCCAGCGGCTGAAGGCGGTTTCGTCTTCAGCGGCGATGGGCTGCACGCCCTGCGGCGCGCTGTCCAGCTTGGGCGCCACGAAGCAGGCCGCCACCCGGTCGTATTCGGCCTGCGTGATGGTGTGCGGGCCGCCATCGTGCCCGATGATCTGCTGGTATTCGGCTTCCACCTCGTCGATGTACTTCTGGCCTTCGGCCTTCACCAGTATCTTGATGCGCGCCTTGTAGATGTTGTCGCGCCGGCCGTAGCGGTTGTACACGCGCACCACGGCTTCGAGGAAGTTCATGATCTGGTCCCACGGCAAAAACTCGCGGATCACCGTGCCGATGATCGGCGTGCGGCCCATGCCGCCGCCCACCAGCACCTTAAAGCCCAGTTCGCCCGCTTCGTTGCGCAGCAGCTGCAGGCCGACGTCGTGCCAGCCGATGGCGGCGCGGTCTTCACTGGCGCCGCTGATAGCGATCTTGAACTTGCGCGGCAAAAAGGCGAACTCGGGGTGCAGCGTGCTCCACTGGCGCATGATTTCGCCAAACGGGCGCGGGTCGGCGATCTCGTCCACGGCAATGCCGGCGCGCTCGTCGCTGGTGATGTTGCGGATGCAGTTGCCGCTGGTCTGGATGCCATGCATGTCCACGCTGGCCAGCAGGTCCATCACGTCGGCCGACTTGTCGAGTGGAATCCAGTTGTACTGCACGTTCTGGCGCGTGGTGAAGTGGGCATAGCCCTTGGTCAGCACGGTATGCACCGACTGGCCGTTCTTCAGCGCCACCGGCCCCAGCTTGTCCTGCGTGGCCTGGGCGTCTTGAAGCATCGCCGCATCGGGCTGGTCATAGTCGCGGGCAATCTTGGCCAGCACGCGCAACTGGGCGCTGGAGAGTTCGCCGTAAGGCACGGCCACGCGCAGCATGGGCGCGTAGCGCTGCACATACCAGCCGTTTTGCAGGCGCAGGGGCTTGAATTCGTCTTCAGGCAACTGGCCGTTTTGCCAGCGCGTCAGCTGGTCCCGGAACTGGCTGGCACGGGCTTTCACGAACTGGCGGTCAAATTCTGTGTATTGGTACATGGAGAGTGAGGGACAAATGAAAGTCGTTGGAAATTAGATGGAAATGAGCTTCATGCCGGCATAGGCCAGCAGCATGGACAGCAGCGAGCGGATCACCCGGTCAGACGTCCTGCGCATCATGTGCGCACCGAGCCAGATGCCTGGCAGCGAGCCGGCCAGCAGCTTGAGCAGCAGGGGCCAGTCCACCGAGCCGATGGACGCATGGCCCAGGCCCGCCACCAGCGTCAGCGGCACCGCATGGGCAATGTCGGCCGCCACGATGCGCGGCAGGGGAAGTGTAGGGTAAAGCAGCATCAGCACGATCACGCCGATGGCGCCGGCGCCGACCGAGGTCAGCGTGACCAGCGTGCCAATGACCGCGCCGAACAGAATCGGCAGCGCCCAGTGCCGCGCGCGCGTGGCTTCGGCGATTTGTTCAGGCGCAATGTGCGTGGGCGGCGCCTTGCCACGCACCACCTTGTAGAAGGTGGCGCCGGCCGTCAGCAGCAGCGCCAGGCCCAGCGTCGTCGTCATGATGGCCTGCGTCGCCGGATTGGCCGGGCCTAGGCGTTGCAGGAAATACAAGGTCAGCAGCGCGGCCGGAATGCTGCCCAGCGCCGTCTGTCCGACGATTTTCCAGTCCACGATCCTTGCGCGCGCCAGGCTGACCGTCCCGCCCATCTTGGTGAACGCGGCAAACAGCAGGTCGGTGCCAATGGCCAGGTGCGGCTTGACGCCAAAGACGAAGATCAGCAGCGGCGTCATCAGCGAGCCGCCGCCCACGCCGGTCAGGCCCACCACGATGCCAACGACGAAGCCGGCAAATATAAAAGCGAAATCATGCATAAGGGCGAAAATGTAACGGTGTTGCTTATGAAACCAAACAACAGTTTTGTTCTGCCTTTATGCGAATAAGCATATTCACCAGTCCGCATGCGGGTTGGGCGAGTTTTTTGGTGACCTGCAGCCCGGATTCCATCGTATGACCATGCATGACAGTGCGCGCAAGGCGGCTTGTCCGCTGTACAGTCACTTGCTTCCGGGGCGGCCGCGCTTGTGCAGGGCCGCCATCCGACGACCCGATTGCTTTACTTCTGGAGAAAACCTTGACATTCATGAAACCTGCCTTGCTGGGCGGTATGTTGCTGGCCACAGTCCTTTCTGCGCATTCAGCCTCCGATCAGCCCATCAAGATTGGGGAAATCAACAGCTATTCGACGATTCCGCAGTTCACCCTGCCTTACCGCCAGGGCTGGCAGCTCGCCGTCGAGGAAATCAACACTACCGGCGGCCTGCTGGGCCGCAAGGTCGAGGTGATTGCCAGAGACGACGCCGGCAAGCCCGAGGAAGCGCTGCGCCACGCGATTGAACTGACCTCGCGCGAAAAGGTCGATGTGTTGGCGGGCGGCTACCTGTCCAACGTCGGCCTCGCGCTAGCTGACCATGCGCAGAAAAACAAGCGCATTTACATCGCCAGCGAGCCGCTGACGGACGCCATCGTCTGGGACAAGGGCAACCGCTACACCTTCCGCCTGCGCCCCAGCACCTACATGCAGGCCGCCATGCTGGTCGAGGAAGCCGCGAAAATGCCCGCCAGGCGCTGGGCGACGATTGCGCCCAACTACGAATACGGCCAAAGCGCCGTCGCCAGCTTCAAGGAATTGCTCAAGGCCAGGCGTCCCGACGTGGAGTTTGTCGGCGAACAGTGGCCCGCGCTGGGAAAGCTCGAAGCCGGCACCGCCCTGCAGGCCACGATGCAAAGCAAGCCCGACGCGATTTTCAACGTGACCTTTGGCGCCGACCTGGCCAAGCTGGTGCGCGAAGGCAACCAGCGCGGCATCTTCCCCAAAGTGCCGGTGGTGTCGATGCTGTCGGGCGAGCCCGAATACCTCGACGTGCTGAAGGACGAAACGCCCAAAGGCTGGATTGTCACCGGCTACCCGTGGGACCAGATCGACTCGCGCGAGCACGCCAGCTTTGCCGCCAACTACTACCGACGCTTCAAGGAATACCCGAAGGTCGGCTCGGTGGTCGGCTATTCGACCATGCAGGCGATTTTTGCCGGCATCAAGAAAGCCAATTCGACCGACAACGAAAAGCTGGTCGCCGCGCTGCGCGGCCTCAAATTCAGCACGCCGTTCGGCCCGGCCGAATTCCGCGCCATCGACCATCAATCAACCATGGGCGCCTACGTCGGCAAGCTCGACCTGCGCGGCAACAAGGGAACGATGGTGAACTGGCGCTATGCCGACGGCAAGGCGTATCTGCCAAGCGATGCGTATGTGAAGGCGCGCCGCCCGGCCGATGCCATGAAGTGAGGTTTGCTATTGAATAAATAGCTGCTTGCGCTTGATGGGCATGCGCAAACGGCACTTTTTACTTAAAATTTTTCACACGGGACGTGACATCAGCGATTTGGCCCGTCGCGCCTGCGCCAACTGGCGCAGGCTTAGGTCGGCACTGGGCTTTCTAGAAAAGCACGCGGCTGCGAATGGTTCCTGGAACAGTGGCCAGCTTGGCAAGCGCCATGTCGGAATACGCTGCATCAATGTCGATCACGACGTAACCGACTGCTTCATTGGTCTGCAAGTACTGCGCAGCGATGTTGATGTGGTTGTCGGAAAATACCCGATTGATTTCAGACAGCACGCCCGGCACATTGCGGTGAATATGCAGCACACGGTGTTTTCCGGGATGCGCCGGCAAGGCCACTTCCGGAAAGTTGACAGAAGAGGTCGATGTGCCGTTGTCACTGTACTTCACCAGTTTCTCGGCCACCTCGATGCCAATATTGGCCTGCGCCTCCATCGTTGAGCCACCGACGTGCGGCGTCAGGATCACATTGTCCAGGCCGCGCAAGGGTGATTCGAACATGTCCTTGTTGCTGCGGGGTTCGACCGGAAAAACATCGATCGCGGCGCCCAGCAGTTTTTTCTGTCGCAGGGCGTTTGCCAGCGGTTCAATTTCGACCACCGTCCCACGCGAGGCATTGATCAACACGCTGCCGGATTTCATTTGATCAATCTGCGCGGCACCCATCATCCATTGCGTTGCCGGGGTTTCGGGAACATGCAAGGTCACGACGTCTGACTGCGCCAGCAAATCCTTCAGGTTGCCGACCTGCTGTGCATTGCCCAGAGGCAGTTTGGTCACCACATCAAAAAACACCACCCGCATGCCAAGTCCCTCGGCCAGCACCGAGAGTTGCGTGCCAATCGAGCCGTAGCCCACGATGCCCAATGTCTTGCCGCGAATCTCATAAGCATTTTCTGCCGACTTGAGCCAGCCGCCCCGGTGCGCCACCGCACTTTTTTCAGGCACGCCGCGCAGCAGCAAGATAGCTTCTGCCAGCACCAGTTCGGCCACCGAGCGGGTATTGGAAAACGGCGCATTGAAGACGGCAATGCCGCGTTCGCGTGCCGCTGTCAGATCGACCTGGTTGGTGCCGATACAAAAGCACCCGACTGCCGCAAGTTTTGATGCATGCGCAAACACGTCCGCAGTCAGCTGCGTGCGCGACCGGATGCCGACAAAATGGACATCTGCAATCTTGCGCTTGAGCTCATCGTCAGGCAAGGCGCCTGCCAGACTTTCAATCTGCGTGTAGCCCGCCGCCTTCAGCACATCAACGGCCGAAGGATGAATGCCTTCCAGCAGGAGAAATTTAATTTTATTTTTATCAGTTGACGTTTTGAGCATAAAAAATTCCGCTTGTGTAATGGGTACGGACGACAGTATGAATCGTCATGCCGTCGTCGGTCTGCTTGTGCGCGCTTGACCCCGATGATTACCGGTTTGCTTGAAAACCCTTCCGGTCGCTTGCCGGTCGGTTGCCGTTCCAGCATGGGTTCGGCTGGCGCCAGCGTAAAACATCGTCCGAAATGCAGGCAGCGTCAAAAGGCCTTAAATATGACGCTATAATTTGAGGCTAGATTCCTCAATAGCTCAGTTGGTAGAGCGCCGGACTGTTAATCCGTAGGTCCCTGGTTCGAGCCCAGGTTGAGGAGCCAGATAAGCCGCACAGGCACTGAAAAGCCCGCTACAAAAAAGTAGCGGGCTTTTTTTTGCGATGGCTGAACCGCCACGCGCCATGGGTTTCCATGTCAAATGATCGCGGTTCTGAAACCCAGCCCGGATGTGTCTGCCAGTGCCCTGGCTTGCTCATTCCGCCAAGGCTGGCTCCAGTTCAACCACTGGTACCGGTGTCCGGATCAAATGGTCAAAAGCGCTCAATGCAGCCTTGGCGCCATCACCGGCTGCAATGATGATCTGCTTGAAGGGTACGGTTGTCGCATCGCCTGCCGCAAAAACGCCTGGCAGTGATGTCTGGCCCCTTGCATCCACCACGATCTCGCCATGCTTTGACAATTCAACCGTTCCCTTGAGCCAGTCGGTGTTGGGAATCAGACCAATCTGGATAAACACGCCTTCGAGTTCAACCTTGTGCAACTCGCCAGTCGAGCGGTTTTTGTACGCCAGGCCGTTGACTTTCTGGCTGTCGCCGGTGATTTCAGTCGTCTGGGCATTGGTGAACACGGTCACGTTCTTCAGGCTGTGCAGCTTGCGCTGCAGCACGGCATCGGCACGCAGCACGCTGTCGAACTCGATCAAGGTGACGTGCCCGACGATGCCTGCCAGGTCAATGGCCGCCTCGACGCCTGAATTGCCGCCGCCTATCACCGACACGCGCTTTCCCTTGAACAGCGGGCCGTCGCAGTGCGGGCAGTACGCGACGCCTTTGTTCTTGTATTCATGCTCGCCTGGCACGTTGATGTTGCGCCAGCGCGCGCCCGTGGAAATGATGACCGATCTGGCCTGAAGGGATGCGCCACTTTCAAGCTGAATCTCGATCATGTCCGTGCCTGGACCGGCTTTGCTGACCAGTGCCTTGGCACGCTGCAGGTTCATGATGTCTACATCGTAGTCACGCACATGCTGCTCAAGCGCGACGGAAAACTGCGGGCCTTCGGTATGCTGGATCGAAATGAAATTTTCAATGCCGAGCGTGTCAAGCACCTGGCCGCCAAAACGTTCGGCCACGATACCGGTACGAATACCTTTGCGCGCTGCGTATACCGCTGCAGCGGCGCCGGCTGGACCACCGCCAACGATCAGCACGTCGAATGGCGCCTTGGCGGCGATTTTCCTCGCCTCGCGCTCGACCCCGCTGGTGTCGATCTTGGCCAGTATCTCTTCCAGGCTCATGCGGCCCTGGCTGAACTCCGTGCCGTTGAGGAACACGGTCGGTACCGCCATGATCTGGCGTTCCTTGACCTCGTCCTGGAACAGGGCGCCGTCGATCATGGTGTTCGTGATGCGCGGGTTCTGGACGGCCATCAGGTTGAGTGCCTGCACCACGTCGGGGCAGCTATGGCAGGTCAGCGAGACATAAATCTCGAATTTGAAGTCTCCATCAAGCGCGCGAATCTGTTCCAGGATCGCTTGATCGACCTTGGGCGGGTAGCCGCCAATTTGCAGCAGGGCCAGGATCAGCGAGGTGAACTCGTGGCCCATCGGCAGTCCGGCAAATCGCGGGCCGTGATTTTCGCCGGGGCGATTGATGGAGAACGACGGCTTGCGGTGGTTGTCGCCCGTGCTTTCGCTGACCTTGACCAGTGCCGACACATCGCTGATGTCTTTGAGCAGTGACTGCAACTCGCTCGACGCCTTGCTGTCGTCAAGCGATGCGACGATTTCGATAGGCGCCGTGGCGCGTTCGATGTAGCTTTTAAGCTGGGCTTTTGTGCTGGCGTCGAGCATGGCGGACCTGCTTTCAAATGAAATTGGGAAAAAAAAGCCCGGGTGCAATTGCGCCCGGGCCGTGGCGCAAGCGCGGGTGTTTAAATCTTGCCGACCAGATCGAACGAAGGCTTCAGCGTCTCGGCGCCTTCGGTCCATTTGGCAGGGCAGACTTCACCGGGATGTGCCGCCACGTATTGCGCAGCCTTCACGCGGCGCAGCAGTTCTGCGGCGTCGCGGCCGATACCGTTGTCATGAACTTCGATGGTCTTGATCTTGCCTTCGGGATCAATCACGAAGGTGCCGCGGTAGGCCAGGCCGGCGTCTTCGCCTTCTTCAATCATGACCTGGAACGCACGGGTCAGCTTGCCGCTCGGGTCGCCGATCAGCGGGTACTGGACCTTGCCGATGGTGTCGGACGTGTCGTGCCAGGCCTTGTGGGTGAAATGGGTGTCTGTGGACACGCCGTAGACTTCAACGCCGAGCTTCTGGAATTCAGCATAGTGGTCGGCCAGGTCGCCCAGTTCGGTGGGGCACACAAAGGTGAAGTCAGCCGGGTAAAACACCACGACGGACCATTTGCCCTTGAAGTCGTCGTTGCTGACGGGAACGAACTTGCCGTTGTGATAGGCCGTGGCTTTGAACGGGATGATTTCGGTATTGATCAGGGACATGGCTTGCTTCCTTCGGGTGGGTTAAAAATCTGACTCAGACGATAGTTTATATCTCATGAATAAATAAATAAAATAGCTATTTTCTATTGACTGAATTGGCGCTGGCTATTCCGCAATCGAGGCATCGTGCGCTGTCCCGCTGGCGTTTCAAGGGAAGGCACTGCGAGAAACCAGATTTTTAAGAAAAAAAGCTGCTTTGCGCAATACAGTCGGGCATCAATAGCTATGTAAATGATAGTGAGATATTGTTTGCGGATCGTGGTGATGCGCAGGAATCAGTACTCCAGCCGTTCAGGCTTGATTTCCTGCAGGATCGTAGTGGCAATTTCTTCGATGGACTTGGTCGTGGTCGACAGCCAGCGAATGCCTTCGCGCCGCATCATGGCTTCGGCTTCATGAATTTCATGGCGGCAATTGGCCAGGCTGGAATAGGTCGAATCAGGCCGGCGCTCGTTGCGTATCTGGCTCAAGCGTGCCGGGTCGATGGTCAGGCCAAAAATCTTTTTGCGGTGCGGCACCAGTGCTGGCGGCAGCTGCCTGCGCTCGAAGTCTTCAGGAATCAAGGGGTAATTTGACGCTTTCAGCCCGTACTGCATCGCCAGGTACAGGGTCGTCGGCGTTTTGCCGCTGCGGCTGACGCCGACCAGAATCACGTCCGAACCCGCCAGATCCCGATGGCTTTGGCCGTCGTCGTGCGCCAGCGAGAAATTGATCGCCTCGATCCGGTCGTCGTAAGCCTTGCTTTTGGAGGCATCCGAAAAACGGCCGACCCGGTGGTTTGACTTGATGCCCAGTTCGCTTTCCAACGGGGCGACAAACATGCCAAACATGTCCAGCAGCATGCCGTTGCATTGCGCCTTGATGACGGCCAGGATGTCCATGTTGACCAGCGTGGTGAAAACGATGGGCCGCTTGCCTTCCAGATCGCCGGTGTGGTTGATATGGCGTATGGCCTGATGTGCCTTGTCGACGGTGTCGATGAAGGGCAGGCGGACGTGGCGGGGATTGATCTCGAACTGGGCCAGGATGGCGTTGCCAAAGGTTTCAGCCGTGATGCCAGTGCCGTCGGAGATGAAAAACACGGTGCGATTGGACATGATGCTCGATTCGGTCGAATGAAAAAGCGAAGGAACGCAGGCCGGGTGACAGCCCCCTACAATCGGGCCAATTATCCAGTTTATGGTCCGGTGCGCCGCATTAGCCCTTAAAAAGAACAACCAGGTTGAACGCTGCATCGGACCGGTATCGCCGATTTTTAACCTCCCGGAGTATTTTTATGTCTGACTTGTTTGACGCGACCGCCCTGGTTGTGCCGTTTGAAAACCTGAGGATGACCGATGTCGATTCGGTCGGCGGCAAGAACGCCAGCCTGGGCGAAATGATCTCGCAACTGCCCACCGGACCGCAGGGTGTGCAGGTGCCGACCGGCTTTGCCACCACGGCGCATGCCTTTCGCGAGTTTCTGGCCTACGCCGGGCTGGATAAAAAAATCAATGCAGTGCTCGACGCCCTTGATACCGAAGATGTGCGCGCGCTGGCCAAAGCCGGTGCCCAGATTCGCGAATTGGTCGAGGCACAACCCTTTCCCCCTGAATTTGAGCAGGCCGTGCGCACCAGCTTTGCCAGCTTGAGCGCGGGCAACCCTCAGGCCAGCTTTGCCGTGCGATCTTCGGCCACGGCAGAAGACCTGCCTGACGCGTCGTTTGCCGGTCAGCAGGAAACCTTCCTGAACGTGGTCGGTATCGAGGATGTGCTGCACAAGATGAAGGAGGTGTTTGCTTCCCTCTACAACGACCGCGCCATCAGCTACCGTGTCCACCAGGGCTTTGCCCATGCGGACGTGGCACTTTCGGCTGGTGTCCAGCGCATGGTGCGCAGTGACCTGGGCGCTGCCGGCGTGATGTTCACCATCGACACCGAAAGCGGGTTCGAGGACGTGGTGTTCATCACCTCCAGCTATGGCCTGGGCGAAACCGTTGTGCAGGGCGCCGTGAACCCGGACGAGTTCTATGTCCACAAGCCCATGCTCAATGCGGGAAACCGCGCGGTCATACGCCGCAACCTGGGCTCCAAGCTGCTGCAGATGGAGTTCACCACGGCCGAGGAAAAAAAATCTGGTGGCAAGCTGGTCAAGACCACCGATGTGCCGATTGAATTGCGCAACCGCTTTTCATTGACTGACGCCGACGTCGAGCAGCTGGCACGCTATGCGGTGATCATTGAAAACCATTACGGCCGCCCAATGGACATTGAATGGGGCAAGGATGGCCTTGATGGCGAACTGTACATCTTGCAGGCGCGTCCGGAAACCGTGAAAAGCCAGGCCAAGGGCAAGGCTGAGCAGCGCTACAAGCTCAAGGGAACCGGAACCGTGCTGGCCGAGGGCCGCGCGATTGGCCAGAAAATCGGCACTGGCCCGGTCCGCATCGTGCATGACATCCGCGACATGGACCAAGTACGTCCGGGCGACGTGCTGGTGACCGACATGACCGACCCGAACTGGGAGCCGGTGATGAAGCGTGCCAGCGCTATCGTGACCAACCGCGGCGGGCGCACCTGCCATGCGGCCATCATCGCGCGTGAACTTGGCATTCCGGCCGTAGTGGGCTGTGGTGATGCCACCGAGCAACTGAAGGACGGCATGCTGGTGACGGTGAGCTGCGCCGAAGGCGACACCGGCACCATCTACGACGGCTTGCTGGAAACCGAAATCACGGAAGTGCAGCGCGGCGAGATGCCACCCATAGGCATCAAGATCATGATGAATGTGGGCAACCCGCAACTGGCGTTTGACTTCTGCCAGATTCCGAATCAGGGCGTGGGCCTGGCGCGGCTTGAATTCGTGATCAACAACAACATTGGCGTGCATCCGAAGGCGATTCTGGACTATCCGAATGTCGATCCAGACCTGAAAAAAGCAGTCGAAAGCGTGGCGCGCGGCCATGCGTCGCCGCGTGCGTTTTATGTTGACAAGGTGGCTGAAGGCATTGCCACCATAGGCGCGGCCTTCTGGCCCAAGCCGGTGATCGTTCGCTTGTCTGACTTCAAGTCCAACGAATACCGCAAGCTGATTGGCGGCTCGCGCTATGAGCCCGAAGAAGAAAATCCAATGCTGGGCTTTCGCGGCGCGGCGCGCTACATCAGCACCGATTTCCGCGAAGCCTTTGCCATGGAGTGCGAAGCGCTCAGGCGGGTTCGCAACGACATGGGGCTGACGAATGTCGAGGTCATGGTGCCATTTGTCCGCACGCTGGGGCAGGCCAGGGCCGTCACGGAGTTGCTGGCCGAGCATGGGCTCAAGCGTGGCGAGAAAGGCCTGCGCATCATCATGATGTGCGAAGTGCCGAGCAATGCGGTGCTGGCCGATCAGTTTCTGGAGTTTTTCGACGGCTTTTCCATTGGATCGAACGACCTGACCCAGCTGACGCTCGGCCTGGACCGCGATTCGGGCCTGGAGATTCTGGCCAAGGACTTCGACGAGCGCGACCCGGCCGTCAAGGCGCTGCTCAGCCTGGCTATTTCAGCGTGCAAACGGCAGGGGAAATACGTGGGAATTTGCGGCCAGGGCCCGAGCGACCATGCGGACTTTGCCCTATGGCTCAAGGAGCAGGGGATTGGTTCGATTTCGTTGAATCCTGACACCGTGATCGAGACTTGGAAACGTCTGGCTGATTGATCTTTTTCAGCCGGCCGCACAAGGGAAAACCCTTTGGCGGCCGGTGCAGGTCGTGTCAGTCATATGCGCTTCGCTGGATGACAATCGGCGGGTCCTGTTCTTACATCTGCGGCCCGTCATGTTGATTGTTGTCACTGCCTTCAAACTGATTGCGGAAATCGCGCTCCTCGCGCTGTGCGGCCAATGGCTGCTGGGCTGTCTGTGTGGCGCAGGCCGCAATGGCAATCCTTTTTACGCCTTGCTCCGGTTGCTGGGGCGCCCCTGGATTCGGGTGGCTCGCTGGCTTTCGCCTCGGATGGTGCTGGATCGCCATCTGCCGCTGGTTGCCTTTTTCTTTTTGCTGATCGTCTGGGGCGTGGCAAGCATGGCCAAGGTTGGCATCTGCCTGCGGATCGGTGTGGACTTGTGCAAGTGATGCGTGTGTTCAATCAGCATCTTGTCTGTCTTCTTTTGAAAGCGCAGGCGCTGGCGCTGCTGGCATGTGGCAAGCACGCGAAGGCGCTTCCCCGGTTCGACCGGATGCTGGTCCTTGTGCCAGCAGACCGCTATGCGCTGTCCAGCCGTGCCCATGTGCTGGTGCAGCTCAACCGGCTTGATGAATCAATTGTGAACCTGCAACAACTCACCCGCATCGCGGGCTCGAAGGAGCAACTGGGCGCGGCCTGGTTCAATCTGGGCTATGTCCTTAAGCAGAAAGGCCGACATGGCGATGCTGTTTGCGCCTTTAAACATGCCGTTGGATATTGTCCTGGCATGGACCAAGCCTGGTATGGCCTTGCCCTGGCACTGATTGAGCAGGGCAGGCTGCATGAAGCCAGGAATATGCTGATAAAAACAACGACTCTGCAACCCATGGCTCCCCATGGCTGGTACCGGCTGGGACAGGTTGAACTAGCACTGGGAGCGCCAGAAAAAGCCCTTCAGGTGGTTGATCGCCTGCGGCAGTTTGAGCCGAGGGTGGCCGCGCAACTCAAGCGCGACATTGGAGTGGATGTGCCTTTTTTAAATCGTCAGCGAGATGGAGCTGCATATGACGATGCCCGCTGACCTGCGCCGTCGCTATTGGCGCAAAACCCTCTTGGTGACCGTTTGGCTGTTAATCGTCTGGTTTGTCACCACCTTTGGCGTCGTCTATTTCGCGCGGTTTCTGAACTTCACCTTTTTTGGCTGGCCGTTCAGTTTCTGGATGGGCGCGCAAGGTTCCTTGCTGATCTATGGCTTGGTGGTGGGTTTTTATGCCTGGTACATGAACAAGCTTGATGCCCAGCATGGCCTTGAGAACAAGGACGACTGAGCATGGACGGTTTGCCGGGTCGCCGCGAAGGATTTTCGCACTCGAAAAAGGGCTTTAAATCCCAATTGGATCGCATCTATTTATGGTTCACGCTCGGCGTGGTCATTTACGTATTTCTGCTCGGGGGGCTCGAACGCTTGGGCATGCCACACTCCTGGATCGGCCTGACCTTCCTGTTGTCAACCATTGCCCTGTATGCCGGCATTGGCATGCTGACCCGAACCACCGATGCCACCGAATATTATGTGGCCGGCCGGCGCGTCCCGGCCATTTACAACGGCATGGCGATAAGCGCCGACTGGATGTCGGCGGCTTCCTTCCTCGGGCTGGCGGGTACCCTTTACCTGACGGGATACAGCGGGCTGGCGTTCATCATGGGGTGGACGGGCGGCTATTGCCTGGTGGCTTTGGTGCTGGCCCCCTACCTTCGCAAGTTTGGGCAGTTCACGATTCCGGATTTTCTTGGCGAGCGTTATGGGGGCCACCTGCCAAGGTTCATAGGACTGACCGCAGCCATACTCTGTTCGTTCACCTATCTGGTCGCGCAGATTTACGGCGTGGGGCTGATCACCTCGTATCTCACCGGCATTGCTTTTGAACTGGGTATTTTTCTTGGGGTAGGCGGCATTTTGGTCTGTTCGTTCCTGGGAGGAATGCGCGCGGTGACGTGGACACAGGTGGCGCAATACATCATCTTGCTGATTGCCTACCTGATTCCGGTGGTCTGGCTGTCGGTCAAGCAGACCGGCATTCCGGTTCCCCAAGCGATTTATGGCTACCAGCTTGAGAAAGTGACAGCCAAGGAAAAAGAGCTGGCCACTGATCCCAAGGAACTGGAGGTTCGCGCCATTTTCAGCCAGCGCGCAGAAGCACTGGCTGAAAAGATGAAAAACCCGGCGCGAGCCATGGCTGCCGACCGATTGGCTGCCACCCAAAGGCTGGCAGCGCTCAAGGCCGGCAATGCATCGGTGGCTGATATTTCTGCGGCGGGCAAGGCATTGGCGGCCCTGCCGAAAGATGAGGAGACAGCGCTTCGTGAGTGGTCTGTTGCCAAGGCCGCAGACGAAATCAAAAGCCAGCCTTTGAACGGCATGCCTGCCCATGCAGCGCAGTTCCTGGGTAATCCCGAGGGCACGCCTCAGGAACAAGCGCTTTACGACCTGTCAAGGCGCAACTTCCTGGCTCTGGTTTTTTGCCTGATGGTCGGAACATCGGCCTTGCCGCACATCCTGATGCGTTACTACACCGTACCCAGTGTCCGTGAAGCGCGGCAATCGGTGACTTGGTCCCTGTTCTTCGTTTTTCTTTTGTACTGCACCGCGCCGGCGCTGGCCGTATTGGTGAAGTACGAAATTTTCACCGTGCTGGTCGGAACACCGTTTGACCAGTTGCCCGCATGGGTTCATGAGTGGAACAAGGTCGATCCGGCGCTGCTCTCCGTGGTCGATGTCAACCGGGACAATCTTCTGCAGCTCAACGAAATGACGATAGGCGGCGACATTGTGGTGCTGCTCACGCCCGAACTGGCCGGATTGCCCTACGTTATTTCAGCGCTGGTTGCCGCAGGCGGACTGGCCGCTGCGCTGTCTACCGCTGATGGACTGCTGCTGGTCATTGCCAATGCACTGGGGCATGACCTCTACTACAAGATGATCGACCCGAATGCCTCGACCGTCAGCCGCGTCACGCTGTCCAAAATACTGCTGCTGGTGATGGCCTTGCTCGCAGCCTATGTAGCGGCACAGAAGCCCGCCGATATCCTGTTCCTGGTGTCAGCGGCTTTTTCGTTTGCCGGCGCATCTTTCTTTCCGGCCCTGAGCATCGGTATTTTTTGGAAACGCGCGACCGGCACGGCCGCGACGATGGGAATGATTGCGGGTCTCAGCGTCACGACCTACTACATGGTGGTCAATCAACCCTGGTTGCGCGACACCTTTGGCATCAGTTCTCCAGTTCAGCTCTGGTGGGCAATCGATCCCATATCGGCCGGCCTGTTTGGCGTGCCGGTTGGTTTTGTCGTGATCATCCTTGTGAGCTTGGTCACCAAGCCGCCCAGTCAGGATATTCAGGCACTCGTGGACTACATTCGCTATCCCGACCTTCAAGTCCACGACCGGTCCTTTGCCGCATCACCAGGCCGTCAAGGCAGGGCTGCGCCAAAGCAAATGCCTGACGGGCTATAATCATGGGCTTCGCCTTGCTGCACCCAAAACCTTTTAGGTTTGACGCTGGGGCAGCTTTAATCAACCAAAAGGAGAGATATGCGTCATTACGAGATCGTCTTGCTGATCCACCCGGATCAAAGCGAGCAAGTCCCAGCCATGCTGGAACGCTACAAGGGCATGATTACCGCCGGCGGCGGGACCGTGCACCGTGTCGAAGATTGGGGACGCCGCCAGTTGGTGTACCTGATCCAGAAATTGGCCAAAGCCCATTACCTCTGCATCAACATCGAAGCCAGCCAGGCTGTGATGGAAGAAATCGAACATGCGTTCAAATTCAACGATGCCGTGCTGCGCCACCTGACCGTGGTGAAGAAAAATGCTGAAACCGGCCCGTCCCTCATGATGCGCAACGTCGAGAGGGAAGAAGCCCGTAAAACCCAACAGCAGGAATTTGCGGCTTAACTGCCTCATGCTGCTGAACGCTGTGCTGCCGTGCAACAGGAGCCGCAGTGAACCAGGTTGATCTGACTGCAGGTATTGCCGAGCTAAGTCCTCTGCGCTACACGCCCGCTGGAATCCCCGCCATCAACTTCATTCTTGAACACGAGTCTGAAGTTCTGGAAGCAGGGGTTCAAAGACAAGTCAAGTTGACAGTCAAGGCGGTTGCTTTCGGAACGCTGGCTGAACAAGCCGTCAAGCTTCCTTTAGCAAAGTCTTTCAGGTTCACGGGTTTCTTGACCAATGCGCGTACCAGCAAAGGCGTTGTTTTTCATATTCAAGCTCTTCACCCGATCTTTCAGGCAGAGCAAGTACTGAACCCCATTTAAGGAGTCCATCATGGCCGGACCAAAACGTTTCAACAAAGACAAGCGCCCCAAGCGCAACACCCAATCCCTGCTGTTCAAGCGCAAGCGCTTTTGCCGCTTCACAGCCGCTGGCGTTGAAGAAATCGACTACAAAGATATCGACACCCTGCGCGATTTCGTTTCTGAAAATGGAAAAATCATCCCCGCACGCCTGACCGGCACCCGCGCGATTTTCCAGCGCCAGATCAACACCGCCGTCAAGCGCGCTCGCTTCCTTGCGATGCTGCCTTACAGCGACCAGCACCGCAGCCTGTAAAGAGAGACGACCATGCAAATCATTCTGCTCGACAAAGTCGTGAACCTGGGCAACCTGGGCGAAGTCGTCAAAGTCAAAGACGGCTACGCACGCAACTTCCTGATTCCTTTCGGACGCGCCCGTCGCGCCACCGCATCGGCCATCAAGGAATTCGAAGTCAAACGCGCCGAGCTCGAAAAAGCCGCTGCGGCCAAGCTTGCCGAAATGCAGGCGCAAGGCGAAAAGCTCGGCGGTACCACCGTCAAGCTGACACAAAAAGCCGGTGTCGACGGCCGCCTGTTCGGCTCCGTCACAAATGCCGACATCGCCCAGGAAGTCACCAAGCAGGGCTTTGTGGTTTCCAAGTCGCAAATCCGCCTGCCCAACGGCGCGATCAAGACGGTTGGCGACCATCTGGTCAATGTTGCATTGCACACTGACGTCGTGGTTGACATTACTGTCACGGTGTACGGCGAAACTGCCTAATTCGGTTCATCCCACCCCTTGAAAGGCCGCTCTTCGGAGCGGTTTTTTTCTTGGAAAATTCACTTTATTGATGTGCAGTAACGCGATGTTTCACATCGGTTATGCACATCTTTTGCACACATTTCCACCAGATTTCCCCAAGTTGTCCACACGCTTGTCCCGTGCGTTTCAAGGCTGACGGCGTACCATTCAGCCTTCCCAAGGAATCCCATGTCAGCCGTACTTTCCCCTTTTCCCGATTCAGCCTATAGCGCTGACCGCCAGATTGCCCAGCTCAGAATTCCACCGCACTCCATTGAAGGTGAATCGAGTGTCCTGGGCGGCCTTTTGCTCGACAACAGCGCATGGGACCGTGTCGGCGACCTTCTGGCCGACCAGGACTTCTACCGCCACGAACACCAGCTGATTTATGGTGCCATCGGCTGGCTGATCAATGCGTCCAAACCGGCCGACATCATCACCGTTTTCGAGCGCCTGCAGAGCCTGGGGAAAAACGAAGAAATAGGCGGCCTGAGCTACCTGAACGCACTGGCCCAGTATGTGCCCAGCGCCAGCAACATCAGGCGTTATGCAGAGATTGTGCGGGAACGTTCGATCTTGCGAAAACTCGTGGCGGCCTCGGACGAGATTGCGACCAACGCCTTCAATCCGCAAGGCAAGGCGGTCACGGTCATCCTGGATGAGGCCGAGCAAAAAATCCTGAATATCGGAGAGCAGGGCGGCCGTTCGCAACAGGGCTTCCAGAGCATGGATACGCTGGTGGTGGACCTGCTGGACCGGGTCACCGAGATGTCTGAAAATCCGAACGATGTCACCGGCGTCCCAACCGGCTTCGTTGACCTGGACCGGATGACGTCGGGCTTCCAGGCGGGCGACTTGATCATTCTGGCGGCCCGTCCGTCAATGGGCAAAACCGCGCTCGCCATCAATATCGCCGAGCATGTCGCTTTGCATGAAGGACTGCCGGTCGCCGTTTTTTCCATGGAAATGGGCGCGTCCCAACTGGCTGTGCGTATCGTGGGTTCCATTGGCCGGATTGACCAGACCCATTTGCGTACCGGCGCCTTGACCGACGAGGAATGGCCGCGCCTGACGGAAGCCATTGAAAAGCTGAGGACCATTTCCCTGCACATCGACGAAACCGCTGGTCTGACGGTCAGCGAATTGCGCGCCAATGCGCGGCGCCTGGCGCGCCAGTGCGGAAAGCTCGGCCTGATCGTTGTCGATTACCTGCAATTGATGAGCGTATCGTCCGGCATGGCCGATGAAAACCGGGCGACTGCCGTGGGTGAAATTTCACGCGGTCTGAAAATGCTGGCCAAAGAACTCCAATGTCCGGTGATTGCGCTGTCGCAGCTCAGCCGTGGGGTCGAGTCGCGCACCGACAAACGGCCGATGATGAGCGACCTGCGTGAGTCCGGCGCGATTGAGCAGGACGCCGACATCATCATGTTCATCTACCGCGACGAGTACTACACGAAGGAAGCCTGCAAAGAGCCGGGCGTGGCGGAAGTCATCATCAGCAAGCAGCGCAATGGCCCGACAGGAACCGTCAAGCTGGCCTTCATCAACCGGATCACCAAGTTTGAAAGCCTGGCCCACAATTCCGGAGATTTTTAAGAAAAAAGTGGCTCTTGCGCTTGCTGTAAAAGAAAAGTTTGCTACATATTTAATAGCTTGAAACGGGAGTCGCAAGGGTGATGGGCAGTTTTTGTGATTGCCTTGCCAATGCAGCGCTGCGCTACAAGTTTATTCAAGATCCTCAATGGCCAGCATGTGGTATTTCTGAGCATACGAAAAAGGCAGTTCGCGCACCACTGACATCAGCCGTTCCGAATCGTTATCGGAAGGTGCCTTGATCATCAAGGCATGGTGGCCTTCGCGGGCCAGGTTGATGTATTTGTGAACGGTGGCACCCTCGGTTCCGACAGAAGGCAGTTCGACCGAGGATTCGCCATCGATCCTGCCGATTTCACGCAATATCACCGAAGGCGTGAGGAACATGACGTGCTGATCGGTGAATCCCGCCTGCTCGATTTTTTGGCCTGCATCTTCAGCACTTTGAGCATCGGGAAACATGACGAATGCATATCCCGTGGGATAAAAGACACCCTGGATGGTTGTCATTTTGGATGTCATCAAAAATGGTTGCACTGCATTTCTCCTTGGTTGATCTGCCATTACGTCACACCTGGCAGATCGTGTCTGTAGGTCAGTTTGCAAGGTGACAGAGAGGTAATTCCCTGCACCGGCTGTAAAACTGCTGAAGCACAAAGAATTGGCCAGCCTGTAGCGGCTGCCATGGCGTTCAAGGCAACTCTTCAGACTTCAGGGACGGCTCGGACATTACGCGTGCAACGCCAGCAAGATCGCTCAGCAGCTGGGTTGCAAAATAGCTGCTTTGGGTATCCGGTTCCAGCGCTGCGATGGCCAGATTGGCCAAGGGCTGGTTCAAGGGAACGTAGTAGCTTCCCACCGGCGCATCGATGACGCCCCGCACCAAGGAAACCTCGACCCTGACTGCTGGCCGGCTATTGGCCGTGGCGCCTGGTGCGTCTTGCTGCGCACTGCGCGGGCGTTGTGATTCGCGGTAAATATCGCCCAGCATGGCACTTGGCTCAAGCACTTCAAGCACCTTCACGCCATGAAGGCGCAGTCGTTCAACGGCGGTTTTGGACGATCCGGACAGCCAGTAACCACATGGCCGGACCCTCGACTTCAGGATTCTCAGCGCCAGCGCCGATTCCCAGTCCACCGTCACGGCCTTGTCGGCGCCGGTCACCGGATCGAGCATTTGCAGGTCGTACTGCGCAGGCGTATTGGCGACCTCGACCGCCGCCTGGCCCTTGCAGGCCAGGCCGGCGACTTCCTTGTCGAGATACGGACGCAACTGGCTCAATTCCCGGGCGCGCTGGGCGGTGCTGCCCAGGACGCTCGTGATGGCGGTGACATGGGTATGCACGCGCCGCTGGAGGTGCAATTTCCCAAGGCCTGCTCCGCGTGAGTCGATCGTCATGCTGACGGCATTTTTCAGGCCTTCCACGTTGCGGCTCGTGACGGGTTCGGGTCCGCCCATGGAAACTGTCCGGTCGGCTGTATCGGCTGAGGTGCTGTGGTGCCAGTCAGTGCTCAGGCCCTGACCCTTGAGCGCAGCGAGCAAGGGACGGCGATACCATTCCTCATCGGCCTTGGTCAAAAACTCGGGCAGATTGGCGGTGGTGGCGTATTGCAGCAGCGCATCGAACTTCTGGACAGCACCAAACTTTTGCTGGTAGCTGTCGGACACCCGGTATTCCCCAGCGTCCACCACCACCGTTGGCTGGTAGTCGCGGCTCAGCCGTGCCAGCGCCTGGGTTTCCGGCGTGCTGAGGAGCAAATGATCGCGCGCAATGTCCTGGCCGCCGGCTGCCAGGGCCTCACCCCGGGTCGCGCCATCGGGGTTGAGGCGTGGAACGATCACGACGTTGATGCGTTCGAGCAGCGGCTGCAGCAGGCCCTGCGCCAGTTCCCGGGCAATGACCAGCAGGGCTTCGCTTCCTGCAGGCTCATCGCCATGCTGCTGGCCAATCAGCAGCACCGTGGGGCGGCCCGTGGCCAAAAGACTGGCAGGGTCTGTGCCCGTCCCCCGGGTCAGCACCAGTGCTTCCAGCGGCTGGCCTTGCTGAGAGGAGCCGATCGGCAGCATGGCGGCCTTGACACCCGCCGAGCGGGACAGGGCAGTTGCCTGATCACGCAGCCAGGCGTGGATTTCAGACTGCGTGGTGAAGCTTGTCCGGCCCCCCTGGAGTCCTGGGGTGCTGTACACCATGATGGGCGTCGTGAAGCGGGCGGCTACTGCCGGCCCATAAGGTGGTGGCGCTTCTACGGGGACAGAGGGAAATACCGAGGGAGGAGCCACTGGAGACGTTTGCACGACGACTGCTGGTTCCACTGGAACTGGCGCGGGACCCACGCTTGCCGGTGCAGCCGCGCGCGGCAGTTCAGGTACCCAGGGCGGCAACTGCACGGAAGTGCAGGCGACCAGAAAAATGAGCGGAGCGGTCATTGCCAGCCTGGCGGGGAAACGGCAGGCCGATGCGGTATCACGGATGGTTTGGGAGAAGAAGAAAGGCATGGCGGTCATCCTTTGGCTAGGGGTGTTGACCATGGGTCAGGCGTGATTCGCGGAATTTTGGAAGCAATGATATTACCCCGCAGTGCTTTTACAGCGCGGCTTGCACGCCCTATAGCGGTCAGATTGATGAAAGTCGCCATACCCCTTGCTCCGGCTTTGGCAGCTTTCAGGGAAAATGGAGCGATGTCAATTCCCGTTTCTACCGATCCTTTGATTCATGTCACTTCTCCCTGGCGAATGAGCGTTGCGCCCATGATGGACTGGACTGATCGGCATTGCCGCTATTTTCATCGTCTGCTGTCGCGGCACGCGCTGCTTTATACCGAAATGGTCACGACCGGTGCGCTGATTCATGGCGATGTTGGCCGGCATCTGCGCTTTGATGCCGAGGAGCATCCGGTTGCGCTGCAACTTGGCGGCAGCGAGCCGTCCGACCTGGCGCATTGCGCCCGACTGGGCGAGCAGTGGGGCTACCGCGAAATCAATATCAATTGCGGCTGTCCCAGCGAACGGGTACAGCGGGGTTCGTTTGGCGCCTGCCTGATGGCCGATCCGAAACTTGTGGCTGACTGCGTCAAGGCCATGGTCGATGCGGTGGATGTCCCTGTCACCGTGAAGCATCGCATTGGTATCGACAAGGACGAACGCTATGAGTTTTTACGCGATTTTGTCGGAACCGTGAGCGAAGCAGGCTGCCGCACCTTCATCGTGCATGCCCGCAATGCCTGGTTGAAAGGCCTGAGCCCCAAGGAAAACCGCGAAGTGCCACCGCTGCGCTACGAACTGGTCCACCTCCTGAAAAAGGATTTTCCGGATCTCACGGTCTGCGTCAATGGCGGAGTGACCACCCCCGCACAGGTGAGTGCCCAATTGCTTGAAGTTGACGGCGTGATGATCGGCCGGGAGGCTTATCACAACCCCTGGTGGCTGACGTCCTGGGACGCGGATTTTTTTGGTGCTGGCGACCAGACGACAACCCGGGAGCAGGTGGAAGCACTGATGTGCCACTACATGGTGCGCGAAGCCGCCGAGCACGGCACTTCGTTCAGCGCCATCGCCCGCCACATGCTGGGTTTGCGCCACGGTTTGCCGGGCTCTCGCCACTGGCGCCAGGTGTGGAGCGACCACAGGCTCAAAACGCTGGATCCCCACGATGTCATGGCCCTGGCGCACGAGGAAGTTCTGAAGGCTGTGTGACGGTCAGGCGCTAGCGGCCGGAGCGACTCCTTTACAGATTTTTCGGGCTTAAGCTTGAGCTAATTGATGACGTAGAAAATTACTTGAAAAAAGTAATCTGCTCATTAAATAACCTTGCATACACATTTTTCACAGGGAAAATTGTAGAGTCAGGTTGTTCAGGTCTCTGGTTGTCGTCGCTAGGTCATCAAGCACAGCTTACCAAGGAGGGTTTTATGGATGTCGTCCGTAATTTTCTAACACGCTACGAGCAAACGCGGGAAGAAGAGCTATCCCTTGAGGAATATCTCGATCTTTGCAAAAGCAACCCGCTGGTTTATGCCACTGCGGCCGAGCGAATGCTTGCGGCCATTGGCGAGCCAGAGGTGTTTGACACACACCGTGACCAGCGCCTGTCGCGTATTTTTGGCAATAAGGTCATCAAGATATATCCGGCATTCCGAGATTTTTACGGCCTGGAAGACCCAATCGAGCAGGTTGTGTCGTATTTTCGTCACGCAGCGCAGGGCCTGGAAGAGAAGAAACAGATTCTTTACCTTCTGGGTCCGGTAGGGGGCGGAAAGTCATCGATTGCCGAACGGCTCAAGCAATTGATGGAGCAGGTGCCCTTGTACGCGTTGAAGAATTCACCGGTCAATGAATCGCCGCTTGGCTTGTTCAACAACGCAGAGGACATTCCCCTGCTTGAAAGCCAGTACGGCATCGCACCGCGCTATCTGCAACGCGTCATGTCTCCCTGGGCGGTCAAGCGCCTGGAGGAATATGGCGGCGACATTCGGAAGTTCCGTGTCGTCAAGCGTTTTCCTTCGATTTTGAAGCAGTGCGCTATCGCCAAGACGGAACCCGGCGACGAAAACAACCAGGACATCTCGACACTGGTCGGCAAGATCGACATTCGAAAACTTGAACTGTTCGCTCAGGATGACCCGGATGCCTACAGCTACTCGGGCGGCCTGTGCCTGGCCAACCAGGGCCTGCTGGAGTTCGTCGAGATGTTCAAGGCGCCCATCAAGGTGCTGCATCCCTTGCTCACCGCCACCCAGGAAGCCAACTTCAAGGGCACCGAGGGTTTTGGCGCGATTCCATTTGATGGCATCGTGATGGCCCATTCGAACGAAAGTGAATGGAAGGCCTTCCGGAACAACAAGAATAACGAAGCTTTTCTGGACCGGATTTACATCGTCAAGGTGCCGTACTGCCTGCGCGCCTCGGAGGAGATCAGGATTTACGAGAAACTGATTCGCAACTCCTCGCTGTCAGGCGCCATCTGCGCGCCGGGAACGCTGAAGATGATGGCGCAGTTCGCCGTGCTGACGCGATTAAAGGAGCCTGAAAATTCGAGCATTTTCAGCAAGCTGCTGGTTTACGACGGCGACAATCTGAAAGACACCGATCCGAAGGCCAAAAGCTATCAGGAGTACCGCGACTATGCCGGCGTTGACGAAGGCATGACAGGCATATCGACCCGCTTTGCCTTCAAGATCCTGTCAAAGGTGTTCAATTTTGATTCCAGTGAAATTGCCGCCAATCCGGTGCATCTCATGTACGTGCTGGAGCAGCAGATCGAGCGTGAGCAATTCACCCCGGAAATCGAGCAGCGCTACCTGGCGTTCATCAAGGAGTATCTGGCGGTCCGTTATGCCGAATTCATCGGCAAGGAAATCCAGACGGCCTACCTTGAGTCGTATTCAGAATACGGGCAGAACATTTTTGACCGCTATGTGACCTATGCCGATTTCTGGATTCAGGACCAAGAATTCAGGGATTCCGATACCGGTGAAATTTTTGACCGGGCATCTCTCAATGCGGAACTCGAAAAGATTGAAAAGCCCGCAGGCATCAGCAATCCGAAAGATTTCCGCAACGAAATTGTCAATTTCGTGTTGCGCAGCCGCGCCAGCAACGCCGGCAAGAATCCGAACTGGACCAGTTATGAAAAACTGCGCGCCGTGATCGAGAAGAAGATGTTCTCGAACACCGAAGACCTGCTGCCCGTGATTTCGTTTAACGCCAAGGCCAGCGCCGAAGAGAAGCAAAAGCATGAAAACTTCCTTAACCGCATGATGGCCAAGGGTTACAGCGCCCGCCAGGTCCGCCTGCTTTGCGAGTGGTATCTCAGGGTTCGCAAGAGTTCCTGACGACCGGCGCGCTTCGCTGCATCTTGATTGGCTGTCCTACCCATCAACCGGAGAAATCCATGCTCCAGCAGGTCATCGACAGACGCTTGTCGGGCAAGAATAAATCCATAGGCAACCGGGAGCGTTTCCTGCGTCGCTACCGAAAGCAGATCCGTGAAGCGGTACGCCATGCGGTGTCCGGCCGCAGCATCCACGATATCGAGCAGGGCGAAAACATCACCTTGCCACGGCGTGATGTGTCCGAACCGGTATTTGGACATGGCGCAGGAGGAAGCCAGGAGCGCGTGTATCCCGGGAATCAGGAGTATGTCCGTGGCGATCAGATCGGGCGTCCACCCAGTGGTGGCGGTTCGGGCAGCGGTTCGGGCGCGGGCGCTGGCCAGGATGGAAGCAGCCAGGATGATTTTGAGTTCCGCATCACGCGCGAAGAGTTCATGCAGTATTTTTTCGACGACCTGGCCCTTCCGCGTCTGTTGCGCACCCAGTTGCTGCCTGATGTGCCTGAATGGAAATCGCATCGTGCCGGCTTTGTTTCTGAAGGTACGCCGACCAACCTGCATGTGGTGCGCTCAATGCGCAAGGCGCTGGGTCGCCGGATTGCAATGGGCGGCGATGCGCGGCGCCAGTTGCGCCGGCTGGAACTGGCGTTGGAAGCACTGTTGCTGGACCCATGTTCGCCGAGCGGCGAAATACTGATGCTGAAGGATGAAATTGAAGCATTTAAGCAGCGGCTTCAGCAAATTCCATTTTTGGACCCCTTTGACCTGCGCTATCGCAACCGGGTCAGCACCCCGCTGCCGGCTTCCCGCGCCGTCATGTTCTGTCTGATGGATGTGTCGGGTTCGATGAATGAAACGCGAAAGGACATTGCCAAGCGATTTTTCATACTGCTGTACCTTTTTTTGATGCGCCATTACGAGAAGACTGACGTGGTGTTCATCCGGCATCACACCCAGGCGGCAGAAGTTACGGAGGACGAGTTCTTTCACTCCACCGAAAGTGGGGGCACCGTGGCCTCCAGTGCCTTGACGCTGATGCATCAGATCATCCTGCAGCGCTATCCTCCGAGCGAATGGAATATTTACGGTGCCCAGGCTTCTGACGGCGACAACTGGCTTCAGGATTCAGCCAAATGCCGCACGCTGCTCGTCGAAAAACTACTCCCGGTTTCGCGTTACTTTGCCTATCTGCAGGTGGCGGAGGAAAGCCAGACCCTGTGGGAAGAATATTCTGTTGTGCGCAAAAGCCAGCCGCATTTCGCCATGCAGAAGGTTACCGATGCGTCAGGCATCTACCCCGTGTTTCGCGAACTGTTCAAGAAAGGAAATGCCGCATGAGCGCCATCCTGCCTTCAGCCGATGCCGTGAAAGGGCCTGGCTTGCTGCCTGCGCCATTCAAGCGCTATGAAGGGCGGCGCGACATGCTGCCAAGCCCGTCGGACTGGTCGTTTGAACTGATCGAAACCTACCATGGCGAGATCGAGCGCATGGCCAGGCGCTTTGGGCTGGACACCTATCCCGTGCAACTAGAGGTGATCACTGCGAGCCAGATGATCGACACCTATGCGTCTGTCGGCATGCCGGTGAACTACCGGCACTGGTCATTTGGCAAGCAATACATCGCCAGCGAGAAAAGCTACCGTCGCGGGCACATGGGGCTGGCCTATGAGGTTGTCATCAATTCCAATCCCTGCATTGCCTACCTGATGGAGGAGAACACGCTGCCCATGCAGGCCTTGGTCATGGCCCATGCCTGTTATGGGCACAACTCATTTTTCAAGGGTAACTACCTGTTCAAGATGTGGACCGATGCGTCGTCCATCATTGATTACCTGGTATATGCCAAGGCATATATTGCCGAGTGCGAGGAAATGCACGGGCTTGACGATGTCGAAGACCTGCTCGACAGCTGCCACGCGCTGATGAACTATGGGGTTGACCGTTACCAGCGGTCGCAAAAACTGTCACTTTCCGAAGAAGAGACGCGCCGCAAAGAACGCGAAGACTATTTGCAGCAGCAGGTGAATGATTTGTGGCGCACGCTGCCCAGGGCGGCTGAGAAAGAGGTGGAAAAAACCAGTACGCGGTTTCCCGCCGATCCCCAGGAAAACCTGCTGTACTTCATCGAAAAAAATGCGCCCTTGCTAGAGCCTTGGCAGCGCGAAATCATTCGCATCGTGCGCAAGATTGCCCAGTACTTTTATCCGCAGCGGCAGACGCAGGTCATGAACGAAGGCTGGGCGACTTTCTGGCATTACACCTTGCTCAACGCGATGTACGACGAGGGCCTGCTGAGCGATGGTTTCATGATCGAAAGCCTTCGTTCGCATACCAACGTGATTTTCCAGCCGCCGCTGGCGCATCCTGGCTTTCGGGGCCTCAACCCCTATGCACTGGGCTTTGCGATGTTCACCGACATTCGCCGCATTTGCGAGAACCCGACCGACGAAGACCGCCAGTGGTTCCCAAGCATGGCGGGCACTGACTGGCAGCAAGCCCTCGACCATGCCATGCGGCATTTTCGGGATGAAAGTTTTGTCGGGCAGTACCTCTCGCCACGCCTGATCCGCGAGTTTCGCCTGTTCTCCATCCTTGATGACACCAAGGAGCTGGCGCTTGAAGTGTCGGCCATCCATGACGACAGCGGCTACCGGCACGTGCGTGAGGCCTTGGCCCGCCAGTACGATTTAAGCTTTCAGGAACCCAACATCCAGGTCTGGAATGTGGATGTTCGTGGAGATCGCTCCCTGACCCTGCGCCATACCCAGCACAACAGCCGCCCGCTGAACGACGAAGTCAAGGAAGTGCTAAAGCATGTCGGCCGCCTGTGGGGCTTCATGGTCCGGCTGGAAAGTGTTGACGCTCATGGCAAGACGAGCAAGCACTGGGAAGTGACGCCACTGCCCCGCCGCAACGGCGGCATGGGCTGAAATTTCAGGCTGCGGCGTCCAGCCCGCTTTTGAAATGTTCGCGCATGCGTTGCGCGGTTTCAGCCGCGTCACGCGCCACCAGCGCGGCCATGATGGCGCGGTGTTCGAGCAGCGACTCCTCGATGCGGCCGCTTTTCAGCAGCGAATTGTGCCGGTTGAGCTTCATCACCTTGCGCAGGTCGGCCACCATCTGGTCACGCCAGCGGTTGTTGGCAATTTCCAGCAGCCGCATGTGGAAGGCTTCATTGATTTCAAAAAAGCGTTCCCGGTTCTTGACGGCTTTTTCAAGTTCATTGTGCAGGTTTTGAAGTTCCCTGATCTGCGCATCGGTGGCTTTGGCCGCCACCACTTCGGCGGCGTCGCTTTCCAGCAGGGCCAGCAAGTGGTAGACGTCGGTCAGGTCGCTGTCCGATACTTCGGTGACATAGGCGCCGCGCCGCACCTTCATGGTCACCAGACCTTCGGTGGCCAGCACTTTCAGCGCTTCGCGCAGGGGTGTGCGGCTGATGCCGTATTCTTCGGCGAGCTTGAGTTCGTCAATCCAGCTGCCCGGCGCTAGTTCCCGGTTGAAGATGCGCTGACGCAAAAGTTCGGCAACTTCTTCATAAAGCGCTCGAGGAGAAAGAGAGGTTTCAGCCATAAGGCTCCGTAGTCTAAGGCAAAGTTCGTTAGAATATTTTGAATCAATAATTATAAATAATGTAAACTTCGACCACCGTTACATGCTTGCCTTGAGGGCTTCCTGTCGAAAAAAGCAGGCTTCCAAGGCTTAACCAAGACTGCCGACCCGCCATGAGTTCAACGCCTGCTCCTTTCAACACTGCCAATCTTGAAGCCTGGGCCAAGTCAGCCGCCAAATCCGCCCCTGGCGGCGACGTCAACGCCTTGAACTGGGAAACGCCCGACGGCATCAGCGTCAAGCCGCTGTACACCGCCGAGGACATCAAGGATCTTCCTTACACCAACACCTTGCCGGGTTTCGAGCCCTTCATTCGCGGCCCGCAGGCCACGATGTATGCAGTGCGCCCGTGGACCATCCGCCAGTACGCAGGGTTTTCAACGGCTGAAGAATCCAACGCGTTTTACCGCAAGGCGCTGGCGGCTGGCGGGCAAGGCGTGTCGGTGGCTTTTGACCTGGCCACGCATCGGGGCTACGACAGCGATCACCCGCGCGTGACGGGCGACGTTGGCAAGGCCGGCGTGGCGATTGACAGCGTGGAGGACATGAAAATCCTGTTCGACCAGATACCGCTCGACAAGGTCAGCGTTTCCATGACCATGAACGGCGCGGTGCTGCCGGTGCTCGCAGGCTACGTGGTGGCCGCCGAAGAGCAGGGCGTGAGCCAGGACAAACTGAGCGGCACCATCCAGAACGATGTGCTCAAAGAGTTCATGGTGCGCAACACCTACATCTACCCGCCAGCGCCCAGCATGCGCATCATTGGCGACATCATTGAGTACACGGCGCAGAACATGCCCAAGTTCAACTCGATATCGATCAGCGGCTACCACATGCAGGAAGCTGGCGCGAATCAGGCGCTGGAACTGGCCTTCACGCTGGCTGACGGCAAGGAGTATGTGAAGACCGCCCTGGGCAAGGGCCTGGACGTTGACGGTTTCGCCGGACGCCTGAGCTTTTTCTGGGCCATCGGCATGAACTTCTACCTCGAAGTCGCCAAGATGCGCGCCGCCAGATTGCTGTGGTGCCGGATCATGAAGGGTTTCGACGCCAAGAACCCCAAGAGCCTGATGCTGCGCACCCACTGCCAGACCAGCGGCTGGAGCCTGACCGAGCAGGACCCGTACAACAACGTCGTGCGCACCACCATCGAAGCCATGGCGGCGGTATTCGGCGGGACGCAAAGCCTGCACACCAATTCGTTCGACGAGGCGATTGCGCTGCCCACAGAGTTCAGTTCGCGCATTGCCCGCAACACCCAGCTCATCATCCAGGAAGAAACCCACATCACCAGCGTGATCGACCCCTGGGCCGGCAGCTACATGATGGAAAAGCTGACGCAGGACATGGCCGACTCGGCTTGGACCATCATCGAGGAAGTCGAAGCCATGGGCGGCATGGTCAAGGCCGTGGACAGCGGCTGGGCCAAGCTCAAGATCGAAGCGGCGGCGGCAGAAAAGCAGGCGCGCATCGACAGCGGCAAGGACGTGATCGTCGGCGTCAACAAGTACAAGCTCAAGACCGAAGACGCCATCGAATCGCGCGACATCGACAACGTGGCGGTGCGCGACGGCCAGATCGAGCGCCTGAAGGCCATCCGGGCGGCGCGCGACACAGCGGCCGTACAGGCTGCGCTGGACGCGCTGACGGCAGCAGCCGAAAGCAACAGCGGCAACTTGCTCGATTTGTGCATCAAGGCGATGCGCCTGCGCGCCACGGTCGGCGAGGTCAGCGACGCGCTTGAAAAGGTCTATGGCCGCCACCGTGCCGACACGCAAAAGGTCAGCGGTGTGTATGCCGCCGCCTACGACTCGGCCGAAGGCTGGGAAACGCTCAAGAGCGAGATCAATGCTTTTGCCGAAGCAGAAGGCCGCCGTCCGCGCGTGATGATTTCCAAGCTCGGCCAGGACGGCCACGACCGGGGCGCCAAGGTGGTCGCCACCGCGTTTGCCGATCTGGGTTTTGACGTGGACATGGGGCCGCTGTTCCAGACGCCCGAGGAATGCGCGCGGCAGGCCATTGAAAACGACGTGCATGCCGTCGGCGTGAGCACGCTGGCTGCCGGCCACAAGACGCTGGTGCCCGCCATCATTGCCGAACTCAAGAAGCAGGGCGCCGACGACATCATCGTGTTTGTCGGCGGTGTGATTCCCCGCCAGGACTACGAGATGCTGTATGAGGCCGGCGTCAAGGGTATCTACGGCCCCGGCACGCCGATTCCGGCCAGCGCCAAGGATGTGCTGGAGCAGATCCGGGCTGCCCTGAAGTGACCGAAAGCGCATTGCTGGAGGGCGTGCTGCGCGGCAATCCCGCCGAGCAGCGCCGCGCCATTGCCAAAGCCATCACCCTGCTCGAATCGACCCGCGCCGACCACCGCGCGCAAGGCGACGAATTGCTGACAGCGCTGCTGCCGCACACTGGCCAAGCGTTTCGCCTGGGTATCAGCGGCGTGCCCGGCGTCGGAAAATCAACCTTCATCGAGGTGCTGGGGCTGTACCTGATCAAGCAGGGCCACCGGGTGGCGGTGCTGACCATCGATCCCTCATCGAGCGTGTCGGGCGGCTCCATTCTGGGCGACAAGACGCGCATGGAAATGCTCTCGGTTCACGAGTCGGCGTATATCCGGCCCAGCCCGTCGAGCTGCACCCTCGGCGGCGTGGCCGAAAAAACCCGCGAAGCCATGCTGGTCTGCGAGGCGGCGGGCTACGATGTGGTGATTGTCGAGACCGTCGGCGTCGGCCAGTCCGAAACCGCCGTGGCCAACATGACCGACATGTTCGTGGTCATGCAGTTGCCCAACGCGGGCGATGATTTGCAGGCGATCAAGAAAGGCGTGATGGAGCTGGCCGACCTGGTTGTCATCAACAAGGCCGACATCGACGCCAATGCCGCCATGCGCGCCGAAGCGCAGATCCGCTCGGCCATGCGGCTGTTCGGCCTGGTCAACAACGCTATGGGCGCCGCGCAGGCGGCTGATTTTGACAAGCAGTGGCACCCGCAGGTACTGCAGCTCAGCGCATTGCACAACCAGGGCGTCGATGCATTCTGGGCGGCGGTGACGGAGTTCAGGACGCTGCAGACGGCCAACGGCAAGCTGGCCGCCCGGCGCCAGCACCAGGCGCTGTCCTGGATGTGGGAGCGGGTTGACGCAGGATTGAAGCAGGCCTTCCGGCAAGACCCGGCAGTCAGCGCCATGCTGCCGCCCCTGCTGGAGCAAGTCGGCAAAGGCCAGCTTCCAGCCTCGACTGCAGCACGAAATCTGCTCTCTGCGCATATGCAGCGGGCATAAGCAGCTATTTAATAGATAGCAAAAAATTTATAGCGTTATTGAGCCTAAAGAAAGCGAACCATGCAGGAAATCCTTGAGCAACTTGAAAAAAAGCGCGCTGCGGCCCGCCTGGGCGGTGGCCAGAAGCGCATTGACGCGCAGCACGGCAAGGGCAAGCTGACGGCGCGCGAACGGCTCGATGTGCTGCTTGACGAAGGCACCTTCGAGGAATGGGACATGTTTGTCGAGCACCGCTGCAGCGACTTCGGCATGCAGGACAACAAGATTCCGGGCGACGGCGTGGTCACCGGCTACGGCATGATCAATGGCCGCCTGGTGTTCGTGTTCAGCCAGGATTTCACCGTGTTTGGCGGCGCCCTGAGCGAAGCGCATGCCGAGAAAATCTGCAAGGTAATGGACCAGGCGATGAAGGTCGGCGCGCCGGTGATCGGCCTGAACGACTCCGGCGGCGCGCGCATCCAGGAGGGCGTGGCGTCGCTAGGGGGTTACGCCGACGTGTTCCAGCGCAACGTGATGGCCAGCGGCGTGATTCCGCAGATCAGCATGATCATGGGGCCATCGGCCGGCGGCGCGGTGTATTCGCCCGCCATGACCGACTTCATCTTCATGGTTAAGGACTCTTCCTACATGTTCGTCACCGGCCCTGAAGTGGTCAAGACCGTGACGCACGAGGAAGTGACGGCCGAGGAACTGGGCGGCGCCATCAGCCACACCACCAAGAGCGGCGTGGCCGACCTGGCCTTCGAAAATGACGTCGAAGCGCTGATCATGCTGCGCCGGCTGTACAACTACCTGCCGCTGAACAACCGCGAAAAAGCGCCGGTGCGCCCGAGCGCCGACCCGGCCGGCCGCATGGACCGCAGCCTGGACACGCTGGTGCCCGAGAGCCCGAACAAGGCTTACGACATGAAGGAACTCATCACCAAGACGGTCGATGATGGCGACTTCTTCGAAATCCAGCCCGAATACGCGAAGAACATCATCATCGGCTTTGCGCGCATGGAAGGCCAGTCGGTCGGCATCGTCGCCAACCAGCCGCTGGTGCTGGCCGGTTGCCTGGACATCAAGAGCTCGATCAAGGCGGCTCGCTTCGTGCGCTTTTGCGATGCCTTCAACATCCCGGTGATCACCTTTGTCGATGTGCCCGGTTTCATGCCCGGCACGGCACAGGAATACGGCGGCATCATCAAGCACGGCGCCAAGCTGCTGTATGCCTACGCCGAATGCACCGTGCCGAAAATCACCGTCATCACCCGCAAGGCCTACGGCGGCGCGTATGACGTGATGAGTTCCAAGCACCTGCGCGGCGACGTCAACTTTGCCTGGCCCAACGCCGAGATTGCGGTGATGGGCGCCAAGGGCGCGGTCGAGATCATCTTCCGCGAAGACAAGGGCGATCCGGCCAAGCTGGCCGCGAAAGAAGCCGAATACAAGGCGCGCTTTGCCAACCCGTTCGTGGCCGGTGCGCGCGGTTTCATCGACGACGTGATCCTGCCGCATGAAACCCGCAAGCGCATTTGCCGCTCGCTGGTGATGCTCAAGGACAAGAAACTCGAAAATCCGTGGCGCAAGCACGGGAACATTCCACTTTAAGCGCCGAGTAAAAGACACTATGTTTACCAAAATCCTGATTGCCAACCGGGGCGAAATCGCCTGCCGTGTCATCCTCACCGCCCGCAAGATGGGCATCAAGACGGTGGCGGTGTATTCCGACGCCGACAAGGATGCACGCCACGTAGAACTGGCTGACGAAGCCGTCAACATTGGCCCCGCGCCGAGTCGCGACAGCTACCTGCAGGCCGAAAAAATCATTGCGGCCTGCAAGCAGACCGGCGCGCAGGCGGTGCATCCCGGCTACGGCTTTTTGAGCGAAAACTCGGGCTTTGCCAAGCGGGTGGAAGAAGAGGGCATCGTCTTCATTGGCCCCAAGCATTATTCGATTGCCGCCATGGGCGACAAGATCGAGTCGAAGAAACTGGCCGGCGCTGCCGGCGTGAACTGCATTCCCGGTGTGAACGACGCGATTGAAACCGCTGAAAAAGCGGTGGAAATCGCCCAGGGCATCGGCTACCCGGTCATGATCAAGGCCAGCGCCGGCGGCGGCGGCAAGGGCCTGCGCGTCGCCTTCAACGACAAGGAAGCATTTGAAGGCTTCACCAGCTGCCGCAACGAGGCGCGCAACAGCTTTGGTGACGACCGCGTGTTCATCGAGAAATTTGTCGAGGAGCCACGCCACATCGAAATCCAGCTGATCGGCGACAGCCATGGCAATGTAATTTACTTGAATGAACGCGAATGCTCGATCCAGCGTCGCCACCAGAAGGTGATCGAGGAAGCGCCGTCCCCTTTCATCAGCGACGAGACGCGCAAGGCCATGGGCGAGCAGGCGGTGCAACTGGCCAAGGCGGTGAAGTACCAAAGTGCCGGCACGGTCGAGTTTGTCGTCGGCAAGGACCAGAGTTTTTATTTCCTGGAAATGAACACGCGCCTGCAGGTCGAGCATCCGGTCACGGAATGCATCACCGGGCTGGACCTGGTCGAGTTGATGATTCGCGTGGCCGCTGGTGAAAAGCTGCCGCTCACGCAGGACGAGATAAAGCGCGACGGCTGGGCCATCGAATGCCGCATCAACGCCGAAGACCCGTTTCGCGGCTTTCTGCCATCGACGGGCCGGCTGGTGCGCTTTCAGCCGCCGAAGGAAACCATGTTCGCCTCGGACACCTCGAAGTGGTTCGGCGTGCGGGTCGATACCGGCGTGCAGGACGGCGGCGAGATTCCGATGTTCTACGACTCGATGATTGCCAAGCTCATCGTTCATGGCACCGACCGCAACGATGCGATCGCCAAGATGCGCGAGGCGCTCAACAGCTTCGTGATTCGCGGCGTCAGCAGCAACATTCCGTTCCAGGCGGCCCTGCTGGCGCACCCGAAGTTTGTTGCCGGTGACTTCAACACCGGCTTCATTGCCGAAAACTACGGACAGGGCTTCCGCGCCGAAGACGTTCCGCATGACGATGCCGATTTCCTGGTTGCGCTGGCGGCCTATGTGAACCGCCGCATCCGGGCGCGCGCTGCGGGCATCAGCGGCCAGTTGCCGGGCCATGGCGTGACGATCGGCGAAGAGTATGTGGTGATTGGCCTGGGCGACAGCGGCCTGAACACGCCGCGACCTGCGGTGGTTCGGGATTTTCAAACCATTTCGGGCTCCAGCGCAGTAGAGACGGGCGACAAGCGCTATGAAATATGCAGCGGTTGGCACCTGGGCGGCACGCGCATTCGCGGCACCGTCAACGGACAGCCGTTTGCGGCGCAGGTTGAGCGCGGTGTTGGCAAGAATCCGCTGGCGATACGCATCATCCACAACGGCACCCGGCTCGATGCCATGGTGTTGTCGCCGCGCGCTGCCGAGCTGCATGCGCTGATGCCTTTCAAGGCGCCGCCCGACATGAGCCGCTTTGTGCTGTCGCCCATGCCCGGCCTGCTGGTCGAGGTCGCGGTGCAGGTCGGCCAGAAGGTCCAGGCCGGTGAACGCGTGGCCGTGATCGAGGCCATGAAGATGGAAAACGTGCTGTTTGCGACGGCTGACGGTATCGTCGGCAAGGTGCTGGCGGCCAAGGGCGAGTCCTTGAGCGTGGACCAGCCGATCGTGGAGTTCGCATGATGCAGGCGACGACCCCGATGCGTCCCTTCAAGGTGCTGGGCATCCAGCAGATCGCCATTGGCGCCACCCGCAAGGACCGCCTGCGCACGCTGTGGGTGGACATGCTGGGGCTGGAGGTCACCGGCAATTTCGTCAGCGAGCGCGAAAATGTCGATGAAGACATCTGCGCCATCGGCAGCGGCCCGTTCAAGGTCGAGGTGGACCTGATGCAGCCGGTGGATATTGAAAAAAAACCAGCGGTTCACACCACTCCGCTCAACCATGTGGGCCTGTGGATTGACGACCTGCCTGCAGCGGTGCAATGGCTCGCGGCGCAGGGCGTTCGCTTTGCGCCGGGCGGCATCCGAAAGGGCGCGGCGGGTTTTGACATCTGCTTCCTGCATCCCAAGTCGAACGAAGAGTTCCCGATTGCAGGCGAGGGCGTGCTGATTGAACTGGTGCAGGCGCCGGCAGAAGTGATCCAGGCGTTTCACGCGCAAACTGAGCGCTGAAAAGACGCTTGACTGCCCAATCGCAAGGGTATTTTGCGTCAAACTGCTGGCCGCTGCGTCTTCGATGGCATCAGTGCTGGCGGGCTACCGGCTTTTCACAGGCGACGACCTGGGCAAGCGTGGCCCGGATGAACTGGATAGTCTGAGCATTGCACTGGGCAAGATTGGCGACACTCTGTCTGGAATGGTGGCGAATGTTCGCAGCAATGCTGCCTTCGCAACTTGTACAGCCGCACCGAGCTCCAGGCCTCCAATCTGGTGCAAACGGCTGCCAGCGTTGAGCAGCTGTCATCCGTCCTCCAGGCCAATGCAGACACGGTCAGCCATGCCAACCTGCAGGCCGGAAAGGTCAAAACCTGGCCAATGGAGGTGCTGCCACCGTGGTTGGCGCCATCGCAGCCGTTGAAGCCGTGCAGGACAGCGCCAAGCGCATGGGCGAAATTGTCGAACTCATCGACAGCATGGCGCTTCAAACCAATATCCTGGCGCTCAACGCAGCGGTCGAGGCGGCCCCCGCGAAGGCGAGTCCGGGAGGGGTTTTGCGGTGGTGGCCAGCGAAATTCGCTCGCTTTCTCAGCGCTCTGCAGAGTCAGTCAAGGAAATCAGGCAGCTGATCAACAGATCGTCAAGCCATGTCGCGGCCAGCCATCGACGCCAGACCACCAGGGAAGCCTTCCTGCGCGACCTGACCCATCGGGTTAAAGGATTTCATGACCGCGACATGTATGTCTTTGTCCTGGATGCCTGGGGCACCTATCTGGCCTTTGGCGGGAACCCGTCCCGGGTGGGGACGCGCGTGCAGGATATTGCGGGAATCGATGGCAACCAGCTGCTGGGATCCATCGTCAATCAGGCTGGCGTCGAGGCGGGCTTGGTCGAGTACGACATCACCAATCCGACGACCGGAAAAGTGCAGGCCAAGATGTCTCTTGTCGAGCAAGTGGACGATTTGTTCGTCGGCTGCGGCGTCTACAAGGACCTCGCCGCCGTCTGAGGTCAGCTCAGGCCTTGTCTAATTCCGTGCTTGCCGCGCGGTCGGAGGCTCATTCCTTTGATGCACGCTGGGCGCGCGACCGGTCCAGCGCCGCCTTGATGAACGCGCGCTTACGTTCGGCCTCATCGACGTGGGGTTGCGCCTGCACAGGCGGCTCGCTTGTCCGGCTGTCTGGTGCTTCGATTGTTTTTTTAGGTGTTTTAGGGACTTTGCGCATGTCCAGACTGCTTCTATAGCTATGAACTTCATAGCGTTTCAGTGCGGCGTCCGCGTCCGGAGTTGACCAGGCATTCCAGCCCGTGCGGCTGCCGGTGACATTTTCCAGGCTGATGCAATCGACCGGGCAGGCTGTCAGGCATAACTCGCATCCGGTGCAGGCCGGTTCGATCACGGTGTGCATCATCTTGTTGCTGCCGATGATGGCATCAACCGGGCAGGCCTTGATGCACAGGGTGCAGCCAATGCACCAGGCTTCGTCAATGATGGCCACCGCGCGAGTACCTTCGAGGCCATTCAGGGGATTCAGAGGCTGAACCGGCAAGCCCGTGATGTTGGACAGGCGCCGGATTCCTTCAGCGCCGCCGGGCGGGCACTGGTTGATGGCTGCTTCATTCGATGCAATGGCTTGCGCGTAGGCTGCGCAATCGGCATAGCCGCAGCGCGTGCACTGGGTCTGCGGGAGAGCGGAATTGATCCGGTCAAAGAGGGAATTCAGATAGATCGGCATCACGCTGTCATTGTCCCATCGCCTGCCTACCCGTATTTCTGGCGCGGTCACGTAGTGGACCGCGCCATGCTTTCTCAGGCGGCTGATTTCTCGGGAGGAATCGGCGTGTTGAATGCCGCTTCGACACCTGCCTCAGATGCCGGGGCAACGGTGGCAACCGTCGCGGCAATGGGCAGCGCCGTTGCTGTCGGGATGTCTTCAACAACAGGCTCGGGCTTGGCTGCCGTATTTTTGACGGCCACCAGAACTGGTTTTGCCACGGCGGGTTTTTCGGCGATATCCGAAAGCTCTTTGGCCACCGTTTTCCCGGCAGCAACCGTTGATTTCAGTCCGGCGGTCGTGGTCTTGGCGCTGCGCTTGACGGCCGTTTTCACGGCTTCTGTGGCGACCGGCGTAGCTGGAATTTCAACCGTCGCAGGTACTTGCAACCGGAGCTGCTTCTCGGGCTTGGCTGTTTTTTTTGCCGCCGCCGGGGCTTTCTCGATCTGCGCAAGCGACTTGTTGTGTTCAAGGATGAAGCTTGTCACCGCCGGATAAACGACATCGCGCCAGCGCCTGCCGCTGAAAATGCCGTAATGGCCTGCGCCCTGGGCTTCCAGGTGGGTTTTTTGCCCTGGCGCCACGCCACTGCACATGTCAAGCGCCGCACGGGTCTGGCCGGAGCCGGAAATGTCGTCCAGTTCGCCTTCCACTGTCATCACGGCGGTGGTCTTGATGTCGCCCGGTTTCACCCGCTCAAGGACGCCTTCCGGAGACATGACGTCCCAGGTGCCATTGACCAGTTTGAAATCCTGGAACACGGTCTTGATGGTTTCGAGGTAATAGTCGGCATCCATGTCGAGGACGGCGTTGTACTCGTCGTAGAACTTGCGGTGCGCTTCCGTGCTGACGTCATCGCCCTTGATCAGATTCTTGAAGTAGTCGTAGTGGCTGGTGGCATGGCGGTCGGGGTTCATGGCCACGAAGCCGGTATGCTGCAGGAAGCCGGGATAGACGCGCCGGCCCTTGCCCGCAAAGCTGGCGGGGACGCGGTAGATCACATTGTTTTCAAACCATTCGAAGGGCTTCGTCGTTGCCAGGTTGTTCACCGACGTCGGCGACAGGCGTGCATCGATCGGGCCGCCCATCATGATCATGGACAGCGGGGTTTTTTCCCCGCGCGATGCCATCAATGAGATCGCCGCGAACACCGGAACGGTGGGCTGGCAAACGCTGATGACATGGCAGTTGCCGTACTTTCCCTGAAGGTGGCGAATGAATTCCTGCACATAGTTGACATAGTCGTCAAGGTGGAAAGCGCCTTCCGACAGGGGAACGTTACGCGCGTTTTTCCAGTCGGTGATGTAGACCTTGTGGTCCTTGAGCATGGTCTTGACGGTGTCGCGCAGCAGGGTCGAATAATGGCCCGACAAAGGCGCGACCATCAGCACGGCTGGCTGGTCCTTGAGTTGCGTCAGCGTGGCCGAATCATCGGTGAACCGCTTGAAACGGCGCAGTTCGCAAAACGGCTTGTCAACTTCAATGCGTTCATGAATCGCCAGGCTGACCCCTTGCTTGTTAACCTCGACCTGATGAATGTCGAACGATGGCTTTTCGTAGTCCTTGCCGAGCCGGTACATCAGGCTGTAGCCTGCCGAGACACGCTGGGACAGCGGGGTTTTGCCAATGGGAGACAGGGGACTGCTGTAGAGCTTTGCCGCCGCCTGCGCAAAGTCAACAAACGGCTCCATCAACGTGCGCTGGGATTCATAGAGTTGATACAGCATTGGAAGGAACCTTTTTTGTGAAACGTTTATGAAAAACGAAATATGTTGCAGTGCAATATACCAGCCGAAGAGACTTGACAACTAGTGATAATCGCTAGTATTTAACATTTTTTTACAATTTTTTGGCGGCTGGCATACCCTATTTTAGGGAACAAAACCACGCTGTCAATTGATCGATGTGCTAGACAAAAGGTATTACTATCACACAAGCAGTCGCATTGGGGTATCGGAAAACAGCTCTAACCTTTGAAGGAAGGCTGCACCAAAAATTTATTTTGAGCACCGCTTTATTTGGCAAAACTTTTCCTACTCCACCATTACTACAGGATAAACATGCTCAACACGCTTGACGCCAACGCACTTGACAGTTTGCCATCGCTGAAAAAATCCGACAGGATGCCGGTGATGTTCATGGGGCATGGCAGTCCCATGAATGCCCTTGGCGACAACGAATACCGGCGCAGCTGGCAGGCCCTGGGTGCCCGATTCGGCACTGAACAGCCCCGACCGCAGCTGATCCTGTGCATTTCGGCCCACTGGCTGACGCAAGGCTGGTGGCTCACCGCCATGGCGAAACCCAGGACCATTCATGACTTTGGCGGATTTCCGCAAGAACTGTTTGACCAGCAATACCCCGCACCCGGCGATCCGGATGCGGCCAGCGCCATCAGCCTGCTGGTCAGGCAGCGTGCGTCGGCGCCGCTGGGACTCGACGCCGGTGAATGGGGTCTGGACCACGGCGCCTGGTCGGTGCTGGGGCCGATGTTTCCCGACGCCGACATTCCGGTGATCCAGCTCAGCATGGACTATGACCGCGCGCCTGAAGACCACTATGCCTTGGCCAAACAGCTCAAGGCCCTGCGCGACCGGGGCGTGCTGATCGTGGCCAGCGGCAACATCGTGCACAACCTGAGCCAGATGCAGCGCGGTGCCGGCGGCAACCAGGCGTATGACTGGGCACTGGAGTTCGACCAGACGATAGGCGGCTATGCGCAGCAGGGCAATCTCGATGCCTTGCAGAATTTCCAGAAGCTCGGTTCGCTGGCGAAGATGGCCCACCCGACGCATGAGCATTTTTTGCCCTTGCTGTACGCAGCCGGTGCTGTGGATGCGCGCGAGCCGATGCGGTTTTTGAATACCAGCTTCCAGGGCGGCTCGATTTCCATGCGTTCGGTGGTCTGGGGTTGAATCAGTTTGCTATTAAAATACTAGCAAACTATGCAATAGCACTGTGCGCAAACGGCCTGAAAAGATTGAAATCCAATGAAAATGCCGGTCAGTTGATGGCTGACCGGCATGTTGGAGTGGGGATGCCCTTGCAGGCAAGCCAGGCCGCTTATTCCTTGATGTCCACGCCGTAGAAGTTGTGCCGGCCGAACGGTGAGTTCTTGAAGTCGATCACGTTCTTGCGCACCGGCTTGATCTGCACCGCATGGGCAATGGTGAACCAGGGCGCCTGTTCCTTGAAAATCACCTGCGCCTGCTGGTACAGCTTGGTGCGTTCTGCCGTACTGGTCACGGTCTTGGCTTTCAGCACCACGTCTTCATAAGGCTGGTAGCAGAACTTGGCAATGTTGCTGCCGCTGACCGACTGGGCCGAGGCGCAGCCCAGCAGCGTGTAAAGGAAGTTGTCCGGGTCGCCGTTGTCGCCGGTCCAGCCGAGCATGCCCATCTGGTGTTCGCCGGCCTGCATGCGCTTGCGGTACTCGCCCCATTCAAAGCTCTTGATTTCGGCCTTGACGCCGACCTTGACCAGGTCGGCCTGCATCAGTTCGGCAATGCGCTTGGCATTCGGGTTGTAGGGGCGCTGCACCGGCATGGCCCACAGGTCGGTGGAGAAGCCGTCCGGGTAGCCCGCCGCCGCCAGCAGTTTCTTGGCGGCGTCGGGGTTGTACTCGTCATCCTTGATGGCGTCGTTGTACGACCACATCGACGGCGGAATCGGGTTCTTGGCGACGATGCCGGTGCCCAGGTACACGCCGTCCACGATGGCCTTCTTGTTGATGGCCATGTTGACGGCCTTGCGCACGCGCACGTCGTCGAACGGTTTTTTGGTCGTGTTGTACGCCAGGTAGCCGACGTTCAGGCCCGGCTGCTCCAGCACCTGCACGTTCGGGTCCTTGCGAATCGCCTCCAGGTCGGCCGGGTTGGGGTAGGGCATGACATGGCATTCACCCTTTTGCAGCTTGGCCCAGCGCACCGAGGCGTCGGGGGTGATGGAATAAACCAGGTCGTCGATCTTGGCCTTGCCGGCCCAGTGCTGGGCAAAGGCCTTGTAGCGGATGACGGCGTCCTTCTGGTACTGCAGCAGCGAGAACGGACCCGTGCCGATCGGGTCCTGGTCGATCTTCTCGGGCGTGCCTGCTTTCAGCATGGCATCGGCATATTCCTTCGACTGGACTGCTGCATAGGGCATCGCCAGGTTGGCCAGGAAGGGCGATTCGGGCTTGTTCAGCGTGATCTTGACGGTGTAGTCATCGATTTTTTGCACCGAAGTCAGCAGCTTGGGCATGCCCATGTCGCTGAAATACGAATGGTTGGGGCTGGTGACCCTGAAAAAGGCGTTGTCTTCCTTCCACTGGCGCTCGAACATGAAGAGCACGTCGTCGGCATTGAAGTCGCGGGTGGGCTTGAAGTTCTTGCTGGTGTTGTGCCATTTCACGCCCTTGCGCAGGTGAAAGGTGTATTCCTTGCCGTCAGCCGAAATGTCCCACTTTTCGGCCAGGCCCGGCACTACCTTGGTGCCGCCGCGCTCAAACTCGACGATGCGGTTGTAAATCGGTTCGTTGGCGTCAAACGAGGTGCCGGTCGTGTTGATGCCGGGATAGAAGTTTTCGGGGCTGCCTTCGGAGCAGAACACCAGCGTCTTGGCCGAAACCGGCGAAAGCGCCAGCAATGCGGGCAGGGCAAGGGCGCAGAGCAGTGCGCGCTGCACCGGACGCAGCCGGCTGGCAAATGGTGGGGACTGAATCATCTGACGACTTCCTTCGAGGTTGGTGCTGCAACGCAGCGGGTTTGCGGCCAGGTTTGCCGCACTTGTGGTGCGCGCTTGCTGGTCATTCGAAAAGGGGTTTCGGGCAAATGCTGTCAACGTATTGATCTTCATTTCAGGCAACGAGAAAATTTTCCGCATAGTGACAAGCGACCTGCCGGCCTGCAACGTCGCGAAGCGCCGGCCTTTCGGCACGGCAACGGTCTGTCACATACGGACAACGGGTGGAAAACACGCAGCCCTTGGGTGGATTCAGCGGCGAAGGCAGTTCGCCCTTGAGTACGATCCGGTGCTTGATGGCGCTGCTGCCCGCCAGGCCCGGCGTCGAGGCCAGCAGCGCCTGGGTGTAGGGATGCAGCGGTTGCGCGAACAACGCCTTCTTTTCGCCCTGCTCGACGGCATGGCCCAGGTACATCACCAGCACGTCGTGGGCGATATGGCGCACGACGCCCAGGTCATGCGAGATGAACAGGTAGGCCAGCCCCATCGACTGCTGCAGGTCGGCCAGCAGATTGAGCACCTGCGCCTGGATCGATACGTCCAGCGCCGACACCGGCTCGTCGGCCACGACCAGCGCCGGGTTCAGCATCAGCGCGCGCGCAATGGCGATGCGCTGGCGTTGCCCGCCTGAAAACATGTGCGGATAACGGTTGTAATGCTCGGGCCGCAGACCGACCAGGGCCAGCATGGCGCGCGCTTTTTCAGAACGCTCGGGTGCCGCCAGGGGGGTGTTGATCTCAAGCGGCGCTTCCAGGATGGCGCCGATTTTCTTGCGCGGGTTGAGTGACCCATAGGGGTTCTGGAACACCAGTTGCACCGCCTTGCGAAGCTTCAGGCGCTGTTCATCCGAACCATGTACCGCATCGACGCCGGTGATGCTCAGCGCGCCGCTGCTGGGCGTTTCGATGAGCGACACCATGCGCGCCAGCGTTGACTTGCCGCAGCCCGATTCGCCGACGACGGCCAGCGTCTTGCCGGCGTGGACGGTGAACGACACGCCGCCGACAGCCTGGAGAAGGTCGGGCTTGGCCAAGAAGCCGCGCCGGATTTCATAGACGCGCTTGAGGTTTGTGGCTTCGACCACGGGCGCGGTCACTGGGGCTGGGCTGCTCATCGTGCGGTTTTCGCCAAAGGGTTGTCGTGCGCCATGGCCGCTTCCCGGCCGGGGTCGCCCAGCGGATAGTGGCAGCGCACCATGCCGTCCTGCCAGGCGCGCAGTGCCGGGCGCACGGTGCGCGAATGCTCGGTGGCGTAGGCGCAGCGCGGCGCGAACAGGCAGCCCGCCGGCCGGTCGTAGAGGCCGGGCACCATGCCGGGAATGGTCGCCAGCCGCACGCTGCCGTCGCTGCGCTCGGGCAGGGCGGCCAGCAGCGCTTCGGTGTAGGGGTGCTGGGGCGTGTTGAACAGCGCATGGGCGCTTTGCTCTTCCATGATCTGGCCGGCATACATGACGGCAACCCGCTGCGCCATCTCGGACACCACGCCCATGTTGTGCGTAATCAGCACCAGCGCCATGCCGCGTTCCTTTTGCAGGCTGCGCAGCAGGTCGAGAATTTGCGCCTGGATGGTCACGTCGAGCGCGGTGGTCGGTTCGTCGGCAATCAATAGGCGCGGGTTGCAGGCAATGGCCATGGCGATCATTACGCGCTGGTTCATGCCGCCCGACAGCTGGTGCGGATAGGCCTTGAGCCGGCTTTCCGGCGCCGGAATGCCGACCTGCTCCAGCAACCCGATCGCCTGGCGCGTGGCGGCCTTGCGGTCCATGCCGAGGTGAAGGCGCAGCGTCTCGGTGATCTGGAAGCCAATGGTGAAACACGGATTCAGGCTGGTCGTGGGGTCCTGGAAGATCATCGCCACGTCCTTGCCGGTGAGCTTGCTGCGCTCGCCGTCCGACAAGCGGAGCAGGTCGTGGCCGGCAAAGCGCAGCTTGTCGGCGCGCACCCGGCCTGGAAATGCCACCAGGCCCATCAGCGCCATCATGGTGACGCTTTTGCCGGAGCCCGATTCGCCGACGATGCCCAGCACTTCGCCTTCCTCCAGCGACAGGCTGACGCCGTCCACCGCATGCATCACGCCGTTTTGCGAGGGAAACTCAACGGACAGGTTTTCTATTTCAAGCAGGGGCATGGTTAAGTCCTCCCCCTTCTCGGCTCACTGCGTGTAGCCGGATCCCCCCGCTGGGGGCAACACCTGTGGCCCGGCGAAGCCGGTTCCGCGGTGTTACTTGCGAAAAGGTTTATCGGGTTTACATCGGCCATATTCATCGTTTGAGTTTGGGATCGAACGCATCGCGCAGCCCGTCGCCCAGCAGGTTGAAGGCCAGCACGGTGATCAAAATGGCCAACCCGGGAAAGGTCACAACCCACCAGGCGCGCAGCACGAATTCACGCGCATCGGCCAGCATGGTTCCCCACTCGGGCGAAGGCGGCTGCGCGCCCAGGCCCAGGAAACCCAGCGCCGCAGCGTCCAGAATGGCGGTGGACACGCCGAGCGACGCCTGCACGATCAGTGGCGCGGTGCAGTTGGGCAAAATCTCGCTGAACATCAGTCGAATCCGGCCCGCGCCGCTCATGCGCGCGGCGGTGACGTAGTCGCGCGAGGTTTCGGCAATCACGGCCGCGCGGGTGATGCGCACGTAATGCGGCAACACCACGATGGCTACGGCCAGCATGGCATTCATCAGTCCGGGGCCCAAAATGGCGACGATCACGATGGCCAGCAGCAGGCTGGGCAGCGTCAAAATGATGTCCATCAGGCGCATGATGGCGATTTCAAAAATGCCCCGGAAAAACCCGGCCAGCAGCCCCAGCACGGTGCCGACCACGACCGAGATCGCCACCACCGCCAGTCCAATGACCAGCGACAGTCGCGCACCATGCATGAGGCGCGACAAAATATCACGGCCGATGGCGTCGGTGCCCAGCGGATAGGACCATGCGCCGCCAGCCTGCCATGCCGGTGGCTTCAGGAACACGGCGCTGTCGGTGACATTGGGCGCATGCGGTGCCAGCCATGGGGCGAACAAGGCCACCAGCAGCACCGTCACGACGATGACCAGGCCCGCCACGGCGCCACGGTTGGCGCTGAAATAGCTCCAGAATTCGCGCAGCGGATGGGCCGGGGTCGGTGCTGCCGAAAGTTTGGTTTTTAAAATGGCCGTGCTCATCGCTGGTGCCTGATGCGGGGATTGATGATTCCGTAGGTGATGTCCACCAGCAGGTTGACGGCCATGACAATGGCGCCCAGCAGCAAGATGCCGCCCTGCAGCACTGGATAGTCGCGCCGGCTGATGGCCTCGATCAGCCATTTTCCGACGCCGGGCCATGAAAAAATAGTTTCGGTCAGGATGGCGCCAGTGAACAGCACGCCGACCTGCAGTCCGATCACGGTGACCACCGGAATCAAGGCATTGCGCAGGGCATGAACGGCCACCACGCGCAGGTTGGACAGGCCCTTGGCGCGCGCGGTACGGATGTAGTCCTCGCCCAGCACTTCGAGCATGGCCGAGCGCGTCATGCGCGCAATGACGGCCAGCGGATTGGTGCCCAGCACAATCGTCGGCAAAATCAGGTGCGAGGCCGCCGACCAGAAGGCGCCCTTGTCGTCCGACAGCAGCGAGTCGATCAGCAGGAAACCGGTGGTCGGCTCAATGTAGTACTGCACCGACATGCGGCCCGACACCGGCGTCCAGCCCAGCTGGACTGAAAACAGCAGGATCAGCAGCAGGCCCCACCAGAAAATCGGCATCGAATAACCCGTCAGGGAAATACCCATCACGCCGTGATCAAGAATGGAGTTTCGCTTGACAGCCGCAAGAATGCCGGCCGGAATGCCGATCAGCAGCGCGAAAACAATGGCACAAACCGCCAGTTCAATCGTGGCCGGAAACAGCGTCATGAATTCGCTGAGGACGGGTTCCTGAGTGATCAGCGATTTGCCGAGGTCTCCCTTGAGCACCCGTCCGATATAGATGCCGTACTGCACCAGCACCGGCTTGTCGAGGCCGAACTCCTTGAGCAATTGCGCATGGCGCGCCGGATCGATGCCGCGCTCGCCCGCCATGGTTTCAATCGGGTCTCCCGGCACCATGCGGATCAGGAAAAAAGCCAGCAGCGTCATGCCCAGGAAGGTGGGAATGATCAGGCTCAGGCGGGTAAAGATAAAGCGCAGCATGGTGGCAAATGATTAGCAAGTTAAGCCATGGCAAGAACTGGCAAATAACTGTTGCAACCGCAGTTGAGGGTGCATCAGCATCAAAGTGCTATTGGCCTGGCAATGCAGCAATAATTGCACCAACAATTTTTAATCTTAGCGACTAATTTTCGGGCTGGACTCATTTCGTCGCGTCATTTCTCCTTGTTTACCCTATTCGCCTGACTGATGCGGCGTGGCTGGCGGCTATCCCGAACAAACGGCGGGTCGAGTCTATGGATTCCCTGGAAAGCAGGCATAAAAAAGCCGCTGAATAGCGGCTTTTAGAGAAATCAGTGCGCGTCCGTTTACTTGACGTGCTTGCCGATCAGCCCAGCCATTTCAAACATGGACACTTGCGGCTTGCCGAAAACGGCCAGCAGTTTTTTGTCTGCGTTGATCATGCGCTTGTTGGCCTGGTCCTGCAGGTTGTTGGCCTTGATGTAGACCCACAGCTTGCTGACAATTTCAGTGCGTGGCAAAGGCTTGTCGCCGACCACAGCGGACAATTCCGGGCTCAGGGTCAGCGCTTTCATGAAGGCTGGATTCGGTGTGCGCTTCTTGGCGGCCGGTTTGGCCGTTGCAGCCTCGCTGGCAGGGCTTGCTTTTTTAGCGGCAGCCGTTTTGGCGGGAGCCGCTTTTTTTGCAGCGACCGTTTTTTCTGGTGCCGCTTTTTTTGCTGGCGCTTTTGTTGCAGTTGCCATAATTGATTCCTTCTTGACAGTTGACGGATCGCCACGGGAAGAACGACTTCGCGATGGCTTGACGCATGCTACTGGAGAAAATCCTGTTTGAAAGCGGGAGAACACTTTATTTCCGGCCTCATGTGGAAGATTTACCTCTGAAAATCAAAAAATCAACGCCAGAGCGTCGAACTGAGCCGAATGCGGTGGTGCCGATGCCCTGAAAACCCTTCAACCCCTCTTCCTGAAAGCAAACCCGAAATGGCCCTTATTTCTCCCCCCGCATTCGCGACCTGCGATCTTTGCGATGTCCATAAAAACGACTCTTCCGGTCAATTCCGGGTCCTGCCGCCCGTGTTCAGGGATTTCGGCGGCGTCGCCAGGTTCAGCGGGCCGGTGTCAACGGTCAAATGCTTTGAAGACAATTCACTGGTCAAGGTTGCGGTAGATTCGCCCGGCGAAGGCCGGGTGCTGGTGGTCGATGGCGGCGCATCGCTGCGCCGCGCACTGGTCGGCGGCAACCTGGGCGCTGCGGCCGCCAGAAACGGCTGGGCCGGCGTCGTGGTGGACGGCTGCGTGCGCGATGTCAGTGAACTGGCACAGTGCAGCACCGGCATACGCGCACTGGCCGCCATGCCACTGCCCACCGAAAAAAGGCAGGAAGGGCAACGCGACGTTGCGATACAGATTCAGGGGGTATGGGTCTATCCGGGCGACTGGCTATATGCCGATGAGGACGGCATGGTCGTGATGGCGTCGCCGCTCAAGGCATGAGGTACGCCAACGTCAGGCTCAGCTGTTCAGCCCCTTGTAGAGCATGTAGGCTGCCAGCAGATACAGGATGCTGGCGAACACCCGCTTGAGCTTGCCGACCGGAATGCTGTGCGCCGCCCTGGCACCCAGTGGTGCGGTCAGGAAACTGCACACTGCGACCACGGCCAGAGCCGGCAGCCAGATATAGCCAAGGGAGCCTTCGGGCAGGTTCTGCACGGTCTGCCCGCTGACGGCATAGCCCAGCACATTGGCCACGGCAATCGGAAAACCCAGCGCTGCGGAGGTGGCGACAGCATTGTGGATGGGAACATTGCACCAGGTCATGAACGGCACGCTGATGAACCCGCCGCCCGCGCCGACCAGGCCCGACAGGAAGCCAATGAAACCGCCCGCCGCCAGCTGGCCGCCGGTGCCGGGCATCTGGCGCGTGGGCTTGGGTTTTTTGTCCAGGAACATCTGGGTCGCGGAAAAGCTCACGAACAGCCCAAAGAAAATCGCCAGGTATGACCCCTTGAGCAGGGCAAACACGCCCAGGCTGCCGATGATGCTGCCCACCACGATGCCCGGTGCCAGCCGCCTGACGATGTCCCAGCGCACGGCGCCACGCTTGTGGTGCGCCCGCACGCTGGAAAGGGACGTGAAGATGATGGTGGCCATGGACGTGGCAATGGCCATTTTCACCGACAGGTCGGCGGAAACCCCGCGATTGGCCAGGATGATGGTGATGAACGGCACCATCAGCATGCCGCCGCCGATGCCCAGCAGGCCGGCAAGAAAGCCTGTACACACGCCGAGCACGGCCAGTTCAACGATCAGCAAGGGTTCAAGCATCATGGGCGGTAGCGGTGGCGCACCAAGGCCGCCGCCGCGTTCAGTTCTGAACGGCGGTGCCCGAAGCGATATGAAGAATGAGGTGTCTGCGAATGCCACCGGACCGTCATCCTGAACCGGGGTTCAGGTGGGCGAGGGCAGTCAGGCTTCGGGTTCGTCTGACGCGAGACGATCACACCTGTCTGACAATTTACCAAGCCCGTGCTCGTGGAGCATTGGTTCAAGGAAATATAAAGCCCGGCTCGCACCGCAGACAAATCCATTGTAGGCCCATACGGCGCAACGGTTGCCAGGCGAAAGCCCGAAAAGGTCAAGCCTTGAAATTCTGGCTGGCCAGCGCGGTGTCGAGCTTTTGAAGCAGTGACTGCAGCTGCGCCCGGGACGCTTCACTGGCGCCATCGGTAGTATCGGCCTTCGGGGCCGGCGACTGCAGGGCGGGTTCTGGCGGTGCTGGCGCAGGCTCCAGCAACTGGTAGGCCAGGTTCAGCGCCGCCAGAACGGCAATGCGGTCGCGGGCCTTCACCTTGCCGGCATCGCGGATCTTGCACATGGCCGAATCCACCGTTTCAACCGCTTCGAGCAGACGGGTTTCGCTGTTTTCCGGGCATCCCAGCATGTAGTTCTGACCCATGATCTGTACTTCTAGCTGTTTCATCGCGCAGGGTCCACAAAGGGGTTGACAACGGAGTCGGTGGTTTCGGGCAGGCGTTCGATCAGTGCATCGACGCGGGCTCTAGCAGCACTGAGCCGGGACCTGAGCGAATCCCGCTCATGCGACAGGGCGGTGACCTGTTCTCCCAGTTGTGCGTTGATGCGCTGCAATTCCTCGTAGCGCAGCAAAAGCTGCTCTACCCGTTCGGTAATTTGGTCGATGGGATCGATTTGGTGTTGGTTCGGCATGGCACTTCCGATTGTAGGGTCAGGCGTATTTCGCCGCGTAGAATGCCCGCTGTTGGTGCTCGCAGCATGGTTCACATGCTGCAGTTCAACGGGAAGCAGGGGGAAGTCAACGCCATGCACGCCGAATCAAGCCGGCCGCAAGCGCGAAGGCCTCTAACCTGCGCTGCCCCCGCAACGGTAAACGGACGAATGCAGCGCCCTGAGCAAGTCAGGGCCGCATTCAGTTTTCATCATGAGCCACTGAGCGTTTTGAACACGCGTTTGGGAAGGCGATGAAAGCAGTTCCGCGAGCCCGGATACCGGCCAACAAGGTGAATGCGCGCGTCCTTTTTCAGGGGGCTCCGCATTCGTGACGCTCATGCACTGGCGGGGAAGCCGGTGAGAGCTTTTTTTTGTTGATAGCTTGACCCATGAAAATTTGTATTTCCAACCTTCGCCTGGCCGTGCTGCCACTGGCGTTGACGCCTGCATTTCCTGCCTTTGCGCAAACCCAGCCGGCGCCGCAACTTCGCGAAACGGTCGTCACCGCCACCCGCACCGCCCAGCCCCTGAGCGACGTGGTGGCCGATGTGACCATCATTGACCGCCAGAAAATCGAACGTAGCGGCGCGGCGGGCCTGGCGGATGTACTCAAGCGCGTCCCGGGCATTGAAATGTCGCGCAACGGCGGCCCTGGCGCTACCACCAGCGTGTTCCTGCGCGGTGCCGAATCCCGGTTTACCGCTGTCTACATCGACGGCGTTCGGGTGGATTCGCAGGCCACCGGCGGTGCGGCCTGGGAAAGCATTCCGCTGGCGCTGATCGACCGCATTGAAGTGCTGCGCGGACCGGCCGGCGCGGTGTATGGGTCGGACGCACTGGGCGGTGTCATCCAGATTTTCACCAAACGCGGCGAACAGGGCTTTGCGCCATTCGCCGGCGTGGGCGTGGGAACCTACAACACCCGCAAGCTGGACGCCGGCTTCAGCGGCGCCAGCGGCGCCTTTGACTATGCTCTGGGCGTGGCGCACGAGCAAAGCGATGGCTTCAACGCCCGCACGGTGCCCACCCAAAACCCGGATCGCGACGGCTACCGCGGCCAGTCGGCCAATCTGCGGCTCGGTTTCCAGGTCAACCGGGCGAACCGCCTGGAAGCCACTTACCTGACGAGCGACATGGACTCGGCCTATGACAACGGACTGGGCAAGGACGACCGCAACCTGCACGAACTGCGTGCGCTGGGGCTGAACTGGCAGGCGCAGTGGACCGATGCCTGGAGCACGCGGCTGTCCGTCACCGATTCAACCGACCGTTATGAAACCCGTCCTTCGCCCTATCTGACGACCACCCGGCTGCGCGGCTATACGCTGCAAAACGAGTTCCGCCTGGGTGCACAGCTGTTCACCGCAGCCCTGGAGCGCAAGGAAGACCACCTGGAAAATGCGCCCATCGACCAGGGCCGTTCGCAGAATGCAGTGGCGCTGGGTTACGGCTTCACTGAAAAAAACCACACCGTCCAGCTCAACCTGCGCCATGACAAGGACAGCGAATTTGGCGGCAAGACCACCGGCAGCGCGGCCTATGGCTACGCCTTCACGCCCGAATGGCGCGCAACCGCCTCGGCCGGCACGGCGTTCCGGGCGCCCACGCTGTACCAGCGCTTCAGCGAATACGGCGTGCCGACACTGGTTCCTGAAAGCAGCCGCAACGTCGAACTCGGCCTGCGCTGGTCTCAGGGCGCCAGCAGCGTCGGGCTGGTGGCCTACCGGAACAAGGTGAACAACCTGATCACCTTTGCCGGTGCCGGCACCTGCGCCTCGCCTTTCGGCTGCTACTCCAACACCGCGCGCGCGCAGTATTCCGGCGCCACGCTGACGGCCGCGCATGCCGTGGGCGGCGTCAACCTGGCGGCCTCGCTGGATGTGCAGAAGCCGCGCGATCTGGCCACCGGCAAGTCGCTGGCCCGCCGCGCGAAACAGCACGGAACCCTGAGCGCCGACACGCGGGTGGGCAGCTGGCAGCTGGGCGCCGAAGCGCAGTTTTCCGGACGGCGCTTTGACGACGCGGCGAACACCCGGGTGCTGAGCGGCTACAGCCTGCTCAACCTGAGCGCCAGCACGCCCATCGCCCGGGACTGGACCCTGCTGGCCCGGGTGGACAACCTGGCCGACAAGCAGTACGAGCTGGCCCGCACCTATGCCACGGCCGGGCGTTCGCTGTATGTCGGCGTGAAATGGGCGCCGCTGTAGGCATGGCCCGCTGTCCCGCCATCCTCATCGCTGCCCCGGCGTCCGGCCAGGGCAAAACCACGGTGGCCTGCGCGCTGGCGCGGCTGCATGCGCGCCAGGGCCGCAAGGTGCGCGTCTTCAAGTGCGGGCCGGACTTTCTGGACCCGTACTGGCTGGCGCTGGCCAGCGGCGCGCAGGTAGACCAGCTCGACCTGTGGATGACGGGCGAGTCGGACTGCGCGCAGCGCCTGCATGATGCGGCCCTCGAAGTGGATCTCATCATTGTCGAAGGCGTGATGGGGCTGTTTGACGGCCAGCCCAGCGCGGCCGACCTGGCGCAGCGCTTTGGGTTGAAGGTGGTCGTCGTAATTGACGCCAGCGCCATGGCCGGCACTTTCGGCGCGCTGGCCTGGGGCTTGCAGCATTACCGGGAAGGCTTGGGTTTTGCAGGCGTGCTGGCGAATCGGTTGGCGTCGCCCGGCCATGCGCTGATGCTGGAGGACGGCCTGCGCGACCCGGCCCAATGGCTGGGCGCGTTGATGCGCAATGAGGCGTTGACGCTGCCCGAGCGGCACCTGGGCCTGGTCATGGACCATGAACTTGGCGATGCCATGGCCAGGCTGGACGCGGCGGCCGATGCGCTGGCGGAAACGCGGTTGGGCCGGATGACGGCCGATGACCTCCAGGCATGGGCCGTTGATTTCCAGGGCAGCGATGCGTTGACACGGGACTTTCCGTTAAAAGCCTTGCAGGGCCGGACGATTGCCGTTGCCCGCGACGCGGCTTTCTGTTTCCTGTATGCCGCCAATATCGACTGCCTGCGGGCCATGGGCGCCGAGCTGATTTATTTTTCGCCGCTCCAGGACAACGCGCTGCCGCCCTGCGATGCGCTGTGGCTGCCCGGTGGCTACCCCGAACTGCATGCCGAAGCGCTGGCCGCCAACACCGCCATGAAAAGCAGCATCGCCACGCACGTTCAGGCCGGCAAGCCGGTCTGGGCCGAGTGCGGCGGCATGATGGCCTTGTTCGACCAGCTCACGGCCATTGATGGCAGCAGCCATTCGATGTGGGGCATCCTGCCCGGTCGCGTGACGATGCAAAAACGCCTGGCCGCGCTCGGGCCGCAGCAGCTTGAGGTGGCGGGCGGCACCTTGCGCGGCCACACGTTTCACTATTCCACCTGCGCGACGCCGCTGCACGCCGCAAGCCGTACCCAGGCCGCGCCGGGGCGCACCTTGCGCGGCGAAGGCGAGGCGCTTTACACCAGTGCCTCGGTCAAGGCGAGTTATTTCCATGCCTGGTTCGCGTCCAGCCCGGCGGCTGCGGCGCGGCTGTTTTTGAAAGACACCGATGACTGAAAAATCCAGTAACTGGCGTGCACTGGCCGCCAGCCCCGACAGCAGCGCCTACGGCCCGCAGCGAATCGTCTGCCTGACCGAAGAGCCCACCGAATGGCTCTACCTGCTGGGCGAGGAGCGGCGCATCGTCGGCATTTCGGGCTACACCGTGCGACCGCCGCGCGCGCGGGACGAGAAACCCAAGGTCAGCGCCTACCTGAGCGCCAAGATCGACAAGATAGTCGAGTTGCGGCCCGACTGCGTCATCGGCTTTTCCGACCTGCAGGCCGACATCGCGGCGCAACTGATCAGGCACGGCATCCAGGTCACGATCTTCAACCAGCGCAGCGTCGCCGAGATTTTCTCGATGATGTACCAGCTCGCCGCCATGGTCGGGCAGGTCGAGCGCGGCCTGGCGCTGATCCACGGCATGCAGCAGCGGCTGCTTGAAATCGAGCAGGCGGCGCGCAGCCTCAAGCGCCGCCCGCGCGTGTTTTTCGAGGAATGGCATGACCCGCACATCAGCGCCATTGCCTGGGTGTCGGAGCTGGTCGGCATTGCCGGCGGCGACGACTGTTTTCCCGAACTGGCGAAAGAACCCATGGGCAAGGGCCGCATCATTGCCGACGGGATGGAAATCGTTCGGCGTGCGCCCGACATCATTTTCGGCTCCTGGTGCGGCAAGAAATTCAGGCCTGAACTGGTCGCGGCGCGGCCGGGCTGGGAAAACGTGCCGGCGGTTCAGAACCATCAGCTGTTCGAGATCAAGTCGTCCGAAATTTTGCAGCCCGGCCCGGCGGCGCTGACCGATGGCGTGGAAAAGCTGCACAAGTTCATCATGCAATGGAGCATGGCCCCCACGCTTGCCGCTTCGCGTACTGCGCAGCCCCCCGAGGGGGCTGCCCCGCCTAATGGCGGCCTGTCGGCGGGGCGAGTATCGTGACGACGGATTTGTCGCTTGCCCGCAGCGAGCTGATCCTGGGCGGCCAGAAAAGCGGCAAGTCGCGCCGTGCCGAACTGCTGGCCCGCCGCTGGCTGGCCCAGTCGCCCGCGCACGGCGCCGTGCTGATCGCTACCGCCCAGCCGTGGGACGAGGAAATGCGCGAGCGCATCGCGCGCCATCAGGCAGACCGCGCCGGGCGCGTGCCGGGCATGCAGACGGTGGAAGAGCCGGTGCGGCTGGCCGAGGCGCTGGCTAGTTGCAGCCAGCCGCACACGCTGGTCGTGATCGACTGCCTGACCTTGTGGCTGACCAATTTGCTGATGCCGGCAGAAAAATTCAAGGAAAATGAGGCTTTTGCGCATGATCCACGGGCGCAGATAGCTATGGTTTTAGGAGCAATTGAAAACGCCGCCGGCCCGGTCGTGCTGGTCGGCAATGAGATTGGCCTGGGCGTGATTCCGCTCGGGCGCGACACCCGTGCCTTTGTCGATTCGCTCGGACTTTTGAATCAGGACGTGGCGCAGGCGTGCGAACGCGTCACGCTGATGGCGGCCGGGCTGCCGCTGAACCTGAAAGGCCAGCCATGAAGGCATTAGCTGCTTTACTGATTGCATGCTTCATGGCGCTGCTGCCCGCCCACGCGCTGCAAATCACCGACGACCGGGGCGTGACCGTGACCTTCGCGCAAAGCCCGCAGCGCATTGTCAGCGTGCTGCCGTCGCTGACCGAGGGCGTGTGCGCGCTGGAGCAATGCCATCGCATTGTCGGCGTGGACCGCTATTCCAACCACCCGGCCAGCATCAGGCGCCTGCCGGTGGTGGGCGGCGGGCTCGATCCGAACATCGAGGCCATCGTCGCGCTCAAGCCCGACGTGGTGCTGCTGGCGGTGTCCGCGCGCGTCAGCGAACGGCTGGAGTCGCTGGGTATCAAGGTGCTGGCGCTCGAACCCAAGAACCATGCCGATGTGCGCCGCGTGCTGAAAAAACTCGGCGCGCTGCTCGACATTCCCGATGCCGTGGGCGCCGACCGGCTCTGGCGCGTGATTGACGCCAGCGTCGAGGCCGCTGCGCAGTCGCTTTCGCCCCAGGCGAAAAACACGCGCGTCTATTTTGAAGTCAGCCGGGGGCCCTATGCCGCCGGCGAGGCGTCGTTCATTGGCGAAACCCTGGCGCGGCTGGGCGTCAAGAACATCATTCCCGCTGCGCTGGGGCCGTTTCCGCGCATCAACCCCGAGTTCGTGGTGCGCGCCAACCCGGACCTGATCATGGCCGGCAACCGCAGCATGCAGGCGATGGCGTCCTATCCCGGCTGGTCGAACATCAAGGCCGTCAAGGAGCAGCGCATCTGCGTGTACAGCGCCGAGGAGTCCGACGTGGTGGTGCGCCCCGGCCCGCGCATGGCCGAGGCCGCGCGCATCATGGCCCAGTGCATCGCGCGCAAGGCCGGGGCCGGATGAGCCAGGCTTTCACGCACCAGCGCCGCAAGGCCTTCTGGCTGGCAGCCGGCCTGCTGGCGGCGTCCGTGGCCTTGCTGGGGCTGGGCATCAGCGTCGGCAGCACCGGTTTTGACAGCGTGCTGGACATGCGGCGCGACCCGCAGGCGCTGCTGATCGTGCTTGACATCCGCCTGCCGCGCACGCTGGGCGCCTGGCTGGCGGGGGCCCTGCTGGGGCTGGCCGGCGCGGTGGCGCAGGGGCTGTTCCGCAATCCGCTGGCCGACCCGTACCTGCTGGGCAGCGCGTCGGGCGCGTCGCTGGGCGTGGCGCTGGCGATGGCGCTGTTCGGCATCTCGCCGCTGGCGACGCACTGGCTGGCGCGCATCGGGCTGACCGGCGCGGCCTTTGTCGGCGCAGTGCTGGCGGTGCTGCTGACGCTGCTGCTGGCCAAGGGCGTGCAGCACACGCTGCGCCTGCTGCTGGCCGGCGTGGTTGTCGGCGTGGTGCTGGGTGCGATTACGTCGCTGGTGCTGCTGCTCACGCCCGAGATCATGCAGGCGATGCAGTCCTTCATGCTGGGCAGCACCGCCTTTGTCGGCTGGACCGCCTGCGCCATCATGGCCGCCGTCTTTGCGGTGATGATGCTGGCCGCCTGGATGATGAGCCATGCGCTCGACGGCCTGGCGCTGGGCGAATCCACGGCGCACAGCCTGGGTCTGCCGCTGGTGCAGATGCGCGCGGCGTTGGTGGCGGTGCTGGCCCTGGCCACCGGAACGGCGGTGGCGCAGACCGGGCTGATCGCCTTTGTCGGCCTGGCCGCGCCGCATTTGGTGCGCTCGGTCGTCAAGACCACGCACGGCCGGCTGATTGGCCTGGCCAGCCTGATGGGCGCGGTGCTGTTGACCGCCGCCGACATCCTGGCGCGCGGGCTGGTGGCGCCGCAGGAGTTGCCCGTGGGCGTGCTCACCGCCGTGCTGGGCGGCACGTATCTGCTCTGGCTGATGCACCGGCAAACCGGGAAAGGCAACGGACTATGACCTTGAATCCTCCTCAGCTTGCTATGGATTTTCTAGCTATGGATGCCCGCCAGCTATGCGCAAAGCTCGGAAATGATGAAATATTGCACGATATTTCGCTGGCGCTGCCGCGCGCGCGCTGGACCAGCGTCGTCGGCCCCAACGGCGCGGGGAAATCAACGCTGCTCAAGGCGCTGGCCGGGCTGCTGCCACACAGCGGCGATGTTGCCTTGCTCGGCCAGCCGATGGCCAGGATGCGCGGGCGCGACCGGGCGCGGCAGCTGTCGTGGCTGGGCCAGAACGAAAGCTCGGCCGACGACCTGACCGCCTACGACGTGGCCATGCTCGGCCGCCTGCCGCACCAGCCCTGGCTGGCGCCGCCGAGCGCCGCCGACCATGCCGCCGTCGAGCGCGCCTTGCGCGCCACCCAGGCCTGGGATTGGCGCGGCCGGCCGCTGGGCCAGCTTTCGGGCGGCGAGCGTCAGCGTGTGCTGCTGGCGCGCGCGCTGGCGGTCGAGGCCGAGGTGCTGCTGATGGACGAGCCGCTGGCCAACCTCGACCCGCCGCACCAGACCGACTGGCTCCTGATGGTGCGCAGCCTGGTCGCCAGCGGCAAGACCGTCGTCAGCGTGCTGCATGAAATCTCGTTCGCGCTGCAGGCTGATGAACTGGTGGTGATGGACAAGGGCCGGGTGACGCACCAGGGCGCCTGCATTGATGCGGCCACGCACCGCGCGCTGGAGCAGGTGTTTGACCATCGCATCGCCATTCATCCGCTGGCCGGGCAGTGGCTTGCCGTGCCGAGGATTTGACCCCACCAATCAAGGACAAGCATGCAAATTGAAACGCCCCCCACCGACAAACCCTACGACAAGCCCGAGGGCCAACGCCGGGGCTTGCTCATCGTCAACACCGGCGACGGAAAGGGCAAAAGCACGGCGGCCTTCGGCCTGGCCCTGCGCGCCCATGGCCGCCACCATGTGCATGGCAAGGCCGTGAAGATTTTCCAGTTCATGAAGGTGCCCAGCGCCCGCTTCGGCGAGCACCGCATGTTCGAGCAGCTCGGCATTCCCATCGAGGGGCTGGGCGACGGCTTCAGCTGGAAAAGCCAGGACCTGGAACATTCGGCCCAGCTGGCCCGCCATGGCTGGGAAAAGGCCAGGGCCGAGATTTTGAGTGGCGAGAACTTCATGGTGGTGCTCGACGAGCTGACCTACCCGCTGATCTACGGCTGGCTGCCGCTCGATGACGTGCTGCTGACGCTCAAGAGCCGCCCGAAAGACGTGCATGTGGTTATCACCGGCCGGCGCTGCCCGCCCGAGATCATTGAGCTGGCCGACACCGTGACCGAGATGGCCAAGGTCAAGCATGCGTTCAACGCGGGCATTCCGGCCCAGCGCGGCATTGAAGACTGATTTCATGAACCGGCTGTCAGACCACGCCTTCAGCCTGCCCGAGCGCCAGGCGGTGTATCGCGCCATTCACGAGCGGCGCGACATGCGCCACTTCAGCGGCGGCATGGTCGCCGACGAGCTGCTGCAGCGCCTGCTGTCGGCCGCGCACCATGCGCCCAGCGTCGGCTTCATGCAGCCGTGGCGCTTCATCCGTATCCGCAGCCGGCCCTTGCGCGAAAGCGTGCATGCGCTGGTCGAGCAGGAGCGGCTGCTGACCGCGCAAGCCCTGGGCGAACGCGAGGACGAGTTCATGAAACTGAAAGTGCAGGGCGTGCTTGATGCCGCCGAGCTGCTGGTCGTCGCCTTGCCGCCGGGACGCGAGGCACATGTGTTTGGCCGCCGCACGCTGCCCGAGATGGATGTGGACTCAAGCGCCTGCGCGATCCAGAACCTCTGGCTGGCCGCGCGCGCCGAAGGGCTGGGCATGGGCTGGGTGTCGATTTTTTGCCCGTTCAAATTGGGCGCGCTGCTGAACATGCCCGAGGGCAGCAAGCCGATTGCCATCCTGTGCCTGGGGCCGGTCCACGCTTTTTATGACCAGCCCATGCTGCAGACCGAAAAATGGGCGCGCCGCGCCGCGCTGGCCGATCTGGTGTTTGAAGACCATTGGGGCCAGCCCGCCGGGGCGCCTGGTCCGGCTTCGGCTCCTTGACGTGAGCGCGATGCTGTGGCCCGGCATGCCGCTGGCGATGTCCCTTGTCTTGCTGCTGGCGCTATGGATTGACCGCCGCTGGGGTGAGCCGCCCGTGGCGATTCATCCCGTGGTCTGGATCGGGCATTACCTCAAGGCCTGCGGCCGTGTCACCGTGCGTTGCCCGCCGGCACCGGCCTTTGTGCTGGGCGCGCTGGCCTGGATGGCGGGCGCGGCGGCGGCCGGCGCGCTGGCCTGGGCGCTGCAGGCCTTGAGTTTGTGGCAGCTTGCCCGTTTCATGGCCCGGCCCGGCATTGAAAACGCGCTGGCCGCCACCTTGTGGGTCGCGCTGATGGCCTGGCTGCTCAAGTCCATGCTGTCGTGGCGCATGCTGGTGGACGAAGTCGGCGCGGTCGAGGCGGCGCTGCGCCAGTCGCTGCCCGCCGGGCGCGAGCGCCTGTCGTGGCTGGTCAGCCGCGACACAGTGAATCTGACCGAAAGCCAAGTGCGCGAAAGCGCCATCGAAACCCTCGCTGAAAACCTCAACGACTCGGTGGTCGCGCCGATCTTCTGGTTCGTGCTGTTCGGGCTGCCGGGAGCGGCGATCTACCGCTTTGCCAACACCGCCGATGCGATGTGGGGCTACCGGGGAACCAACCGGGGCCAGCACTGGGAATGGGCCGGCAAATGGGCCGCGCGCGCCGACGATGCGCTGTCGTGGCTGCCGGCGCGGCTGACGGCCGGGCTGCTGATGGCTGTGACACGGCAAGGCCAGTTCGGCGCCTTGCGGCGTGAAGCGGCCCGCACGCCTTCGCCCAACAGCGGCTGGCCGATGGCGGCGATGGCGATGGCGCTCGGTGTCACCTTGGGCAAGCCGGGCGTGTACACCCTGAACGCCGCTGGCCGCGCACCGCAGGCCGGCGATGTGACGCTGGCGCAAAAATATGCATCAAAACTGGTGTTTGCGCTTGTCCCGTGTGCACTTATAGCTATTGTTTTAGTAGCGTGGATGATGTGATGATGAATGCTTCCCCGCCGCAGGGCACGCGCATTCATGGCGGACCTGACCGCCACGGCGCGGCGCTGCATGACTTTTCCACCAACAGCAACGCCTGCGCGCCGTGCCCTGCGGCGCTGGCAGCCGTCCGGCAAGCCGATGCCAGCCAGTACCCTGACGCCAGCTATACCGCCCTGCGCGGGCAACTGGCCGATTTTCATGGCGTGGACGCGGCGCGCGTGGTGCTGGCCGGCAGCGCCAGCGAGTTCATTTTTCGCATCACCGCGCTGGCGGCGCAAACCGCGCATGCACAGCCATCAGCCGGCGAGGGCGGCGCGGTATGGCTGCCACCGCACAGCTACGGCGACTATGCGCAAGCCGCCAGCGCGCACTGGCTGACGGTCGCAACCGATCCTGACCAAGCGCAACTGCTATGGGCCTGCGAGCCGTCCAGCCCGCTAGGCGCAGCTCAGGCGGGGCTGGGCAGCATGGCCGATGCATGCGCGGCCAAAGCCGTGCTCGTGCTCGACCGCGCCTACGAACCGCTGCGGCTCGGCGGCGCGCCCGCGCTGACAAAAGCGCAGCTGCAAACCGTCTGGCAGCTCTGGACGCCCAACAAGGCGCTGGGCCTGACCGGCGTGCGCGCCGCCTACGCGATTGCGCCCGTGGGCGCTGGCGAAGCCGTTTCCCAACTCGACCAGCTCAGCGCGTCCTGGCCGGTCGGCGCGCACGGCGTGGCGCTGCTGCAGGCCTGGACCGATCCCGGCGTGCAGGCCTGGCTGGCCGCCAGCCTGGCCACGCTGCGCGACTGGAAAGCGCGGCAGATCAGCTTGTGCGAATCGATCGGCTGGACCTGCCTGCCAAGCGACGCCAATTTTTTCTGCGCGCGTCCCGCCTTGCCAGAAGGCTTGAGCCTGCAGCAGGCGCTGGCCCGGCTGCGCGGCCACGGCATCAAGCTGCGCGACACCGCCTCGTTCGGCTTGCCCGGCCATGTGCGCGTCAGCGTGCAGCCGCCGCTGGCGCAGGATGCGCTGCGGGTGGCATGGGAAACTTGAGCGATTCCAATACAATAGTGGTTATATGGATGCAACCATTAAAATCGTTTTAGACACCTCGGTTCTGGTTTCTGCAGCCCGTTCCCGCAATGGTGCGGGTTTTGCGCTGGTGGCATTGCTGCCGCATCCACGCTTTCAGATATGCCTGTCAGTCGCGGTTTACACCGAGTGGCCGGCGGTGTTGAGCAGGCCGGAGCATTTGCCGCCCGGCGCAGATGCCGATGCGGCACTTGGCTTTCTCCGGTATTTGGTCGGCCTGGCGCATTTGCAGGACATTCATTTTCTATGGCGCCCGTTTTTGCGCGACCCGGACGATGACATGGTGCTGGAATGCGCCGTCGCGGCTGGCTGCACTTACATCGTCACGCACAACATCAAGGACTTTCGCCGCACCGAACGACTGGGTGTGCGAGCCGTCACCCCTGTTGAGTTTTTACAAATTTTGAAGGAGAAGTCACCATGACCGCACTCACCATTCGGCTGCCCAATTCGCTCCATGAAAGCATCAAGCTACTGGCCCGCAAGGACGGCATTTCCGTCAACCAGTTCATTGCCAGTGCCACCGCTGAAAAGTTGGCTTCATTTCAAACCCTGGACTACCTGCGCCGAGAAGCCGTCTTGGGCAAGCGCGAGGATTTTGAGCGTTTCCTGAACCTGGTGCCAGATGTACCGGCGCAGGCCGGGGATGAAATCCTTCCAGGCACAGGTAACTGATTGGGACGCCTGTCATGCCTTCAGCCACATCCGCAAAAAAGACAGCCTGTATCAGCCTGCGTACCAGCCGGGTAATCAAGGAAGAGATTGCGCAGGCGGCAGCTGGCAAAGGCCGCAGCCTGTCGGGTTTCATACTCGATATTTGCATTCAAGAGGCTCAGCGCGTAGTAAACGCAGAACAAGCCCAGTCAGAAAAACACAAGCCAGTATCAAAATAAAGTAACCATGAATCTTGCCGAATTCCTCAAGCACACTTCCTGCATGCTCACTCAATTCAAGCCAGCGCAAGTGGCCTGTCTGGCGCGTGAAGGCGCTTTGGCATGAGCCTTGAAAACGCCAAGAAAATCATCATCATTGCTGGCCCCAAGGGCGCAGGAAAAACCACCTTTGCCCGCGAGTTCTTGCCGACTGACGAAGCTTGCTTGCAGTTCGTCAATGCCGATTTAATCGCTGCTGGCCTCTCGCCTTTTGCCCCCGAAACAGCAGCGCTGCAAGCCGGGCGCCTGATGCTGATGCAAATGGCGAAGCACGTCGCGCATGGCCGCAGTTTTGCGCTGCAAACCACCTTGTCCGGTCTGGGCTATGCGCGCCAGATTCCTCAGTGGCGGGCAGCGGGCTACGCCGTTGCCCTGCATTTTTTGACCTTGCCAGACGCCGAAGTGGCCATTGAGCGCGTGGCGCAGCGCGTTCGCCAGGGCGGACATAACATTCCTGAAACAGCGGCCCAACGCCTGTCTTGATTAGCGAAGGAAATTCGTGATGCCCTCGAACGCTTCAAACCCCACGCAAATTTTTGCCAGCCGAAAGCAAGTCACCGCCGCACTGGTGCGTGCTGCTGAGCGTGCGCCTGTCATCGCCGAGCAAACCGGCACCAAGCTGGTCGTGGTTCAGCCTCCGGCGCAAACTCCTTTGCCACCCCCTGTGAAATCGAAAGAAACCCCATGAGCTTGACCCTGTGACCGCCAAAGCCGTCATGGTGCTAGGCACCACCAGCAACGCCGGCAAGAGCTGGCTGACCACCGCGCTGTGCCGCTACTACGCCCGCCAGGGCCTGAAAGTTGCGCCCTACAAGTCGCAGAACATGAGCAACAACGCCCGCGTGGTGGCGGGCGGCGAGATTGGCAGCGCCCAGTATTTCCAGGCGCTGGCAGCACGCGCTGTGCCCGATGTGCGCATGAACCCGCTGCTGCTCAAGCCCGAGAAAGACACGCAAAGCCAGGTCGTGCTGATGGGCCAGGTGAATGCAGAACTCTCTCGCATGGAGTGGCGCGGGCGCAGCCTGTCGGTCTGGCCGGTGGTGGCCAAGGCGCTGGACGAGCTGCTGGCCGAGAACGACGTGGTGGTGATCGAGGGCGCGGGCTCGCCCGCCGAGATCAACCTCAAGTCGTGCGACATCGTCAACATGCGCGTCGCCCTGCATGCCAAAGCGGCCTGCCTCTTGGTCACCGACATCGACCGGGGCGGCGCGTTTGCCCATTTGTACGGCACCTGGGCGATGCTGGACAAGGCCGAGCAACAGTTGATCCGGGGCTTTGTGCTGAACAAGTTCCGGGGCGACGCCAGCCTGCTCGCACCCGGCCCGCAGATGCTGCAGGACCTGACCGGCGTGCCGACAGTGGCTGTGTTGCCGATGTGGTGGCAGCACGGCCTGCCGGAAGAAGACGGCGTGTTTGACGACCGCAGTACCGCCGCCGGCGCGGTGACCAAGACCGTCGCCGTCATCGCCTATCCGCGCATCAGCAACCTCGACGAATTCCAGCCGCTGAAAAACGTTCCCGGCCTGCGCCTGAAATGGGTGCGCAGCCCGGCCGAACTGGCTGGCCTGGGGCCGGCTGACTGGGTCATCCTGCCCGGCTCCAAGGCCACCAGCGCCGACCTGGCCTGGCTGCGCGCCCAGGGGCTGGACCAGGCTGTTGCCGCGCACGCGGGCCGGGACGGCGCGGTGCTGGGCATTTGCGGCGGCCTGCAGATGCTGGGCGAAGCCTTGATCGACCCGCACGGCATCGACGGCAACGGACCCGGCCTGGGGTTGCTGCCGGTGGTCACGGTGTTTGACGAAGCCAAGACCGTGCGCCACCGGCAAGCCGCGTTTGCCGGCGTGGGCGGTCCGTGGGCCGGTCTGTCAGGTGTTGAGGTGCAAGGCTACGAGATTCACCACGGCCAGACCGCGCGGCATTCGGCCATGGCGGCGGCGGGCGATGTGGCTTGCGCCGTGATGCCCGACGGCCTGGCCTGGCAAAACGCGGCTGGCAATGTGCTGGGCCTGTATCTGCACGGGCTGTTTGAAGACCCGCGCGTGCTGCAGGCGCTGTTTGGCTCCGCCACGCCGACGCTGGAGTCGGTATTTGACGGGCTGGCGGATTACATCGAACAGCACTTCGAGCCAGGCATGCTTGCGGCGTTGACAGCGCCGCACTGAGGTGTTGACGCTGGCGCCATGAGGAATCCGGTGCTTCGTTGGCCCGAAAACCGGGCATTTCACGCCGTGCCGCACCGGCATGGAATGCATGTAAAAAAACAGCCATGCTTCCCGTTGAAGAATGGCGTTCGCGCCTATTCGATGTGTCGTGCTTAACCTACAAATCCGTCAATTGTCAATCCACCATCCTGAAGCTGGTTTTTCAATCAATTTAACAGGAGACATTCATGCCTGAGTTTGCCAAAAAAAATATGGTTTGCACTGCGGCCATTGCCGGCGCGATGGCGCTAATGTATGCAGTTCCAGTGAGTGCATCGAGCCACCGGGAAGCGCCGTTCATTGCCGGGCAGCAAAAGGTTGACGGCACCGACTTGTATATGTTTCGAAGCTACGAGGCAGGCCGGCAGGACTATGTGACGGTGATTGCCAATTACATTCCTTTTCAGGATCCGCAGGGCGGCCCCAACTTCAATCAGTTTGATTCACACGCTCTTTATGAAATTCACATCGACAACGTGGGCGATGCCAAAGAGCACCTGACGTTCCAGTTCCGTTTCAAGAATGACACGAAAAAACAGACACTGACAGTGGATGGCAAAGCCGTGCTGATTCCGCTGATCAACTCGGGCCCCCTCAGTGCCGTCAACGATGACAATCTGAATGTGCGTGAAACCTACACCGTTGACGTGGTCAGGGGTGACCGCCGTGGCGGAGCCAGAACACGCCTGACCAATGCCGTGGGCGGGGCCACTGAATTTGACAAGCCTGTGGACAACATAGGCGACAACACTTTTGGCAGCGCCAGCGGTTATGAAACCTATGCCAACCAGCATATTTACCGTGTGGCCATTCCAGGCTGCGGCGAAGGCAAGGTGTTTGTCGGCCAGCGCAAGGAACCGTTCAATATCGCGGTCGGCAAGATTTTCGATTTGTTCAACCTGAACCCGCTCGGCCCTGAGGTCAATGGCAACAAAAATGATCTCGAAAATAAAAATGTCAGCTCGATTGCCATGGAAGTGCCCATTTCCTGCCTGACCGCAGGAGGCGAGCCTGTCATCGGTGCTTACACGACGGCCAGTGTGCGCCAGGCGCGCCTGATCAATCCGTCGCCAAAGGGTTTCAACCGGGCCAGCCTGGAAGGCGGCGCCTGGAGCCAGGTATCGCGGGTGGGCATGCCGCTGGTCAACGAGGTGGTGATTGGAATGGATGACAAGGATCGCTTCAACGCATCCAAACCGTCAGGCGATGCACAGTTCCTCAATTACGTGACCAACCCGACCCTGCCTGCCCTGGTGCAGTCCCGGTTCCCTACGGCACCGGCGCCGACCAACTTTCCCCGCAGCGATTTGGTGACGGTGTTCCTGAAAGGGCTTGAAGGGATTAACCAGCCCAAAAATGTCGTGCCCTCAGAAATGCTGCGCTTGAACACCACGACCGCGCCAATAGCCGCAGGCGCGCAAAATCCTCTGGGAGTTGCTGCCGGCGACAACGCCGGCTTTCCGAATGGACGTCGCCCTGGCGATGACGTGGTGGACTTGTCGCTGCGGGTGGCCATGGGTGCGCTGTGCACCTTGACCGGTGCTGCCGATACCCTGAAAGTAGGTTGCAAACCCGCTGATGCGCCGGCTGGCGGGGCCGCCCTGACAGACGGCGTTCGCAAGACCGCAGCCGATTTCAAAAGCACCTTTCCCTATTTCAACACGCCCATTCCAGGCAACTTCAACAACTAAGGGAGAGAAAAATGACCCATCAAATCTTCTTCAAGGTTTGTGCCCTAACGCTGCTGACGATGGCGCTGGCTGCCTGCGGTAGCGGCGGAGACGATGTCGCAGGCGGCGGCGGCGGAGGAGGAGGGCAGGACGCCTTCTTTTCAGAAGTCAAGGCCTTAATCGCCACAAGCCCGGACACTACTGAGCCCAGGGAAATTGACTCCATTACGGTAACTACACCTGAAAACAGTGAACCGGTAAATCTTGATAGCTGAAGCAGCGTTAAGGCATTGCGACATTTTTAAATCGCTGCTGCGGGCCATTTGTGTGGTGGTGGCTGCGGGTTTTCTTCAGCGCATGGTTTGCCTGAAAATGGCGACGCGGGCTTTAGGGATAAGGGAATTTTAAAAGTACCGGTTTTAAATGGCTGGGCGGATTCAAAGACCAAGTGCAACAGTAGGGATAAGGCCGGCTTTTGCCATGCTGGCATCGTCGTAGAACACCTCTGCAGCGCTGCGCCAGCCGAGGCTCTTTCGGGGGCGCGTATTGAGCTCCCAGGCCATCTCATCGAGCTCTCGCTGGGAGTACACGCCCAGGTCCGTGCCCTTGGGCAGGTACTGGCGCAGCAACCCGTTGGTGTTCTCGTTGAGGCCCCGTTGCCAGGGGCTGTGGGGGTCGCAAAAGTAGATTGTCATCCCGGTGTTGTCGGCCAGGCTTTTGTGCAGCGCCATCTCCTTGCCCTGGTCGTACGTCAGCGTCTGGCGCAACTCCTGCGGCAGCGCACAGAACGCCCTGGTGAAGCCGTCGAGCACGTCTGCAGCCTTGCTGCTGCCCAGTTTGACCATCATGGTGAACAGCGACTTCCTGCACACCAGCGTGCCGACAGACGACGCGTTGGCCTTGCCCACGATCAGGTCGCCCTCCCAGTGGCCGGGCAGCAAACGCTCGTTGGCCTGGGCCGGGCGCGCATGAATGCTCAACGTGCCCTGCAGCGAGCCGCGCCTGTCAGTGCCCCGGCTGCGGCGCCTGCGTGCACAGCGGCCCTGGCGCAGCAGCCCGACCAGCTCACGGCGCAGCTCTCCCCCGGGCATGGCGTAGATGGCGGCGTGGATCGCGGTGTAGATGGTTTCATGACAGGCCTGCAACTGACGTTGCCCGGGATGGCGCTGCCTGAGTTTGGCAGCGATCTGCTCGGGCGAGCACTTCAGTTCCAGCAGCGCCCTGACCTCGGCCCACAGGAGACCAGTGTGGTGGAGTTTGCGCGACGGCCAGGCTTCGCGGCGCACCCGTCTGGCCCGCTTGCCGGCGCGCTTTGCGTCATAGCCGCCAGCGATGCGGGGGCGACCCATGACGCATTGCCCGGCTTCGCTTTGCCACTCATTGCGGCGCAGCTCGCGCGAGATCGTGCTCGGCGCTCTGCCCAGTGCACTGGCAATCGAGCGCATGCTGCAGAACTGCAGCTTCATGGCCATCACCACGCCGCGCTCTTCAGCATTCAATTGTTGATAGGTTCTTGTCATGCAACTCCTCCGGATTCGTAGTGTTGCACTTGCGATTTGAATCCGCCCTGTCATTGCGGGCTTGACCCGCAATCCATGGCCCCGAATTCATGGATGCCGGGTCAAGCCCGGCATGACATGGGTACATTGGAAATCTCCGCCTCCCTTAGATAAATTGCCTGCATTGGCGGCCGGTGGCCTTGCCGGCTCGCCAGTTCATCATTCCTGACATGCATTGAAATTGTTAATTTTTTCAGGGCACTGCATGGCCGCCTGGTGCGGCAAGCAGTTCATGCAGCAGGGCAACGATCCGGTCGGGTTCGGCGGGCTTGGTCAGGTGTCCGTTGAAACCGGCCTCGGTCGCCCGGTCGCGGTCGTTGTCGTTGCCCCATCCGGTCAGGGCAATGGCCACCGGCTGCCTTGGAGCCGCAAGCTGGCGCAGGCGGCGGCAGACCTCGTAGCCGTTGATGTCGGGCAGGCCGATGTCCATCAGCACCGCGTCGGGCATGTCTTTTTCCATGGCGGCCAGTGCCGATTCGCCGGTGTAGGCCACGCTGACCCGAAAGCCCATCATGTCCATCATTTCCGCCAGCAGGTCGGCCGCATCGCGGTTGTCTTCCACCACCAGCAGGCGCGCGCCGGCGCCATCGGCCAAGGGTGCTTCGGCCGCCGGCGCTGCCACGCTCTCAGGCGCGTCATCGACTGGCAGTTCGATGCGAAAGGTACTGCCTTGGCCGGGACCGGCGCTGGTGGCCTGCACGCTGCCGCCGTGCAGCAGCACCAGCTTGCGTGTCAGCGCCAGGCCGATGCCCAGCCCGGTGTTGCCATACAGGCCGCTGGGGCGCTCCTGAACGAACAGCTCGAAGATTCTTTCCAGGCTGCCGGCCGGAATGCCGCTGCCGTTGTCGCTGACCTCGATGGCGACCGCGCTGCCTTCCCGGGCCACCCGAACGGTGATGGCGCCGCCGGGCGGCGTGAACTTGACGGCATTGGTCAGCAGGTTGACGACGCACTGGACCAGCCGGGTCGCATCGCCGCGAACCGGAATGGGCGGCGGGTCGGTCAGGTGCGTGAGCGTCAGCCCGGCGGCGTCCAGCGTGGACTGCACCGAATCGATGGCGCTTTGCGCCACGGCGCACAGGTCCAGCTTCTCGTGCTGCAGATGAACCGTTCCCCGCGTGATGCGCGAGATGTCGAGCAGGTCGTCCACCAGGCGCGTGAGATGCAGCACCTGGCGCTCGATGACGGTGCGCGCCCGCTGGACCGTCTGGTCAGTCGGGTTGCGAAGCCGGATCACCTCGGCGGCGGTGCGGATGGGCGCCAGCGGATTGCGCAGTTCATGCGCCAGCGTCGCCAGGAACTCGTCTTTCTGGCGGTCGGCTTCGCGCAGTTGTCCGTTGGCGGCGTTCAGCGCCTGTTCGGCAAGCCGGATGCCGGTGATGTCATGCGAGATATGGCCGGTGCCGTAAACATGCCCGTCGATGTCGATCAGGGGGAAACTGGTGTCCAGGTGGTGCAGCGTGCCGCTGTCGAGCGGGGTGACCTTTTCAATCTGCATGGCCTGCCGGGTCTGCATCACCTGCAGGTCGTGCTGGCGCACCACATCGGCATCGGCCGCGGGAACCAGGTCATGCATCGTCAGGCCGCATATTGCCTGCCGGCTCATTCCCAGGACCTTCTCCACCTTGTGGTTCACGTCCAGGAAGCGGCCGTCGATGTCCTTGTAGGCAATCACGGTGGGAAAGTTGTCCATGGTGCTCTGCAGCAGCTGCTGCCGTTCGCGCAGCGCCTTCTCGGCATGGATGCGGTCCGTGACATCCACCTGCGCCACGACGCCGCCGACCACCTGACCGGCCGCGCCGAGGACCGGCGCCGACGACAGCATGGTGAACAGCCGCTCGTTTGGCCGGCCGAAGGGTTCGATCTCGATGAGGTCGTTGCAGGTTTCACCCCGCAGCGAGCGCGCCAGGCCCCATTCATGCGCCAGTATCCGCTGTCCGTGCCGCGCCGACCCATCGGCCCACCAGCCTTTCCATTCGCCATAGTTGCCGGCATTTTTCGAGAACGGCGCCGTGCCCCAGATATCTTCGGTGGCCTCGTTCATGCGAACGATCCTGCCCTGCGCGTCGGCCACGATGATGCTGGCGGGCACTGCGTTGAAGGTGGCATCGAGCACACGGCGCTCGGCCTCTGCCGCTTCGGCAGCGCTGATGGCCTCCTTGCGGCTGGCGTTGAGCGCGGCCATGGCAAGCACCCGGTCCGTGACGTCCGCCCCGCTGGCCACCAGGGCGGTGATCTGTCCGTTGCCCTCGCGCAGAGGCCCGACCTGGAAATCAATCGTGAGCGTCTTTCCGGAATGCTCCACTTCGATGTCGAAGCGCACGGTTTCGCCGGTTGCCGCGCGCTCGATGGCTGCGCGCACGCGCTGCTGCCTGGCATCGCTGGCCCGCCAGAAGGCCTCCCACAAGGGGCGGCCGAGAATCTCATCCCTGCGCAACTCGGTTACCAGCAAGGCTTCCTCGTTGACCTCGTGCAGGGTTCCGTCGAGGCTGAGGATGCCGACGTACGCATACAGGTTGTCCAGCACCAGCCTGAGCCGCTGGCTGGACTCGCGCAATTGCCGCTCGGTACTGTTCACGCGTGCCAGCGCCGACTTCATGAAATGAATCACCAGGCAGTCGATGAGCAGGATGGAGGAGAAAAAAGCCAGGGCGACCATGTCGGCGCCCGTCAGAGAAACAGACCGGTCCGGCTGGATGAAAAAGAGCCAGGCCGCCAGAAAGCTCAAGCTTGACGCCAGCAGCCCCGGGCCCAGTCCCGTCAGGTAAGTGGCCAGGAACACGGCCGGAAAAAAGGTCAGGAAGGGAAAGCCCTTGTCAGGCAGCACATCGACCAGTTCAAACCGCGCAGCCAGCGCGACGACGAAGAAAACCAGCGCCAGCGCGTAGCGCTGCCACGCCGGGGCTTCGGTCATGCGCTGGGCATAGGCCAAACCCAGGTAACGCATGGGCATGGACGCTGCGGGGAGGTTTTGGTACATAAGGTAAAGACTGGTTCAGGATGCTGGATTTAGAGGTCGTGCGCTGCGCGAACCAGTCCTGGTACCCCAGCAGTTTTGGGTAAAAACGCCTGATCATATCTTTGCCGGCTTCCAGCCTTGGGATGTAAGGGAACTTCCCTTAGGCCGCCTGTCAGCAGTTCCTTACAAACTGGCGCCGTCTGCAATCCGCCTTCTGGCCTGTTGCAGGCCTGCCTAGCCAGGCAGGCGTTTCAAGGGGCCAAAACAGGCCTTCAGCGACTCTTCCCGGCAGATGATCAGCTGGTCTTTCCGGGGGCTGAACTGGATGAAGCGTGTCAGCGGCTCGCCGGGCGCTTCGTGCAGGTCGCCCGAACAGTCGCGTTTCCCGTTGCTTTCGGTCACGGTTTCACTCAAGCGGTAAAAGCCCAGCAGGCTGGGAATGGCCGCGACTTCGTAGCGGCTTTGCGTCGTTTCCTCGCCGCTGCTGCCCAGGCGCGTGCCGTCGGCGCGGTAGTGAAGTTGCTCGGTGCAGGGCTTGTCCGGCAATGTCCAGGACCAGCTTCCCGTGAGGGGATGCGGCGCAGGCGACGGCGGCTCGGCGGCTTGCGCTGAAAAAACGCTGCACATCACGATGGCAAAAAAGAACGGTGTTCGCAAACGGGTGACTCCTGACGTTGAAAAATGGGCCCAGGCTGCATTGGCCTGTGGTGTTGATTATCGTGACGATGACAGCATGGCTGTGCTGATTGACCCTGCGGCGGCGCTGCTGTCGCAGCCGCTCCAAGCCCGTGGCCAGACTCCACCTAAACTGGCATTCCCAACTTCAGGAGACTTCATTTCATGCTGACACTTTGCGGCTTTCCCGTTTCCAACTACTACAACAAGGTCAAGCTGGCGCTGCTTGAAAAAGACGTGCCTTTCAACGAAGAGGTGGTGACGCTGCCCATTGCCGATGAGGCGGCGCTTGCCGCTTCGCCACTCGGGAAGGTGCCCTTCCTGCGCACGCCCGACGGCTGCCTGTGCGAGAGCCAGGCGATCATGGAATTCATCGAGTCGGCCTGGCCCGCGCCGCCGCTGCTGCCGGCCGACCCGTTCGCCGCCGCCAAGGTGCGCGAACTCATCACCTTCATCGAACTGCACCTGGAACTGGTCGCGCGCGAACTCTACGGCCAGGCGTTTTTTGGCGGAACGGTGAGCGAATCGACCCAGGCGCGGGTGCGCAGGCAACTCGAAAAGAACATTCCTGCCTTCAAGCAACTGGCGAAATTTTCGCCTTACGTGGCGGGCGAGGGGTTCACCCAGGCGGACTGCGCCGCCTTTGCCAGCCTGCCCTTGGTCGGAATGGCCAGCAAGGCCGTCCTGGGCGAAGACCTGCTGCTGGCGGCCGGCATCGACTACAAGCCCTACATCCGCCTGGTCAGCGAACGGCCGTCGGCGAAGAAGGTGCTGGCCGACCGCAAGGCCTACCAGGCCAGGCCTGCAGCCTGAGCCGTCCGCGCCAAGGGTATTCAGCGTCTGTTGAAGGCATCGAGCGCTGCGCGGCCGGTGGCCGGGTCGTCGGTGAAGAAGCCATCGATGCCGGCGCGCAGAAACGCGCTGATCTCGGCGGCCAGGTCGCCCTGTTCGCTCGGCGATGCGGTAACGCCGCGCCGCAGCTCGGCCGGCAGGAAAGGGTTTTCAGGGCGGAAGGTGTAGGGATGCACAAACAGGCCCACAGCGTGCGCGTCAGCCACGAGCGATGTCGGCGTGTACAGGCGATTTCTGGCGGTGCGTGGAATCACCAGGTTTTTGTCGGGCCCGATCCCGCTGGCATAGCCGGCGACTTCGCGCAGGCCGGCGGCGCTGCCGATGTCGGCATAGGTGCGCGCGTCGCCTGCCAGCCGGAAGTCCTCGGGCCGGCCGCGTCCCGCCAGCAGTTGAACGGTGCGCAGGTCGGTCAACAAACGTATTTGCTTCAGGCTGGCCACCTCGAAGGACTGGATGAACACCGGCGCCGGGCGGTCTTGATAGCCATTGGCATGGAGCGCATCGACCAGCCGCTTTTCCAGCGGCAGGCCGATCGACCTGAAATAGCCCGGATGCTTGATCTCGGGGTAAAGGGCAATCGTCCGGCCGGTTTCCCGTGTCTGGGCTTTCGCCAGGTCGATCACAGCCTGCAATGTCGGCACCACGAAGCGGTCGTTGAAGGCCGTGCTGGCCGGGCGGTTCAGGGGAATGCGCTCGCGGGCGCGCAGCGTCTGCAGTTCGGCCAGCGTGAAATCCTCGGTGAACCAGCCGGTGGTGCTGACGTTGTCGATCAGCCTTGTCGCCTGGCGGTCGGCAAATTCCGGCTTGTCGGCGACGTTGGTGGTACCGGAGATTTCATTTTCATGCCGCGCGACCAGCACGCCGTCCCGGGTGCTGACCAGATCGGGCTCGATCGCGTCGGCGCCGTCGTCGATCGCCCGGGCATACGCTTCGAGCGTGTGCTCGGGGCGCAAGGCGCTGGCGCCCCGGTGGGCGATCACCAGTTTGCCGGGCAGTGGCGATGCACGGGTCTGCACACCGCCGGTCCAGCCGGGCAGGCCGACGCCGATGGCCCCCCACGCGAGGCAATGCCGCCGGTTCATGCCCACCCCGGGATTCAGCAGTCTGACACCATCTTCAGCCCGCAGCCATCTGCAACTGGACCTTGAAAAAGCCGACCGTGCGTTCCCAGGCGAGCTGGGCCGCTTGCGCGTCAAAGCGCGGCGTGGTGTCGTTGTTGAAACCGTGTTGCGTGCCGGCGTATTGGTGCATCTTGTATTTGGCGCCCGCCGCCTTCAGCGCGGCTTCGTACGCTGGCCAGGCGGCATTGATGCGCTCGTCCACGGCGGCCAGATGCGCCAGCAGCGGCGCCTTGGCCCTGGCCGCTTCAGCGGGCGCGGGGCTGTTGCCATAAAAAGGCACGGCCGCATGCAGCTCCGGCAGGCGTATGGCCAACTGGTGGACGATGCCGCCGCCATAGCAAAAGCCCACCGCGCCGAGCTTGCCCGTGGCGTCGGGTCGGGCATTGAGCCACAGGCTCGCGGCCAAAAAGTCCTCCATCGCCTTGGCCTGGTCCAGCGTGGCGAACAAGGTCCGGGCTTTTTCTTCGTCGCCCGGATAGCCGCCCACTGGCGTCAGTGCGTCGGGGGCAAACGCCATGAAGCCGTCCAGCGCCAGGCGCCGCGTGATGTCTTCAATGTGCGGGTTCAGGCCCCGGTTTTCGTGGATCACCAGAACTGCGGGCAATCTGGCCGTGCCCGCGCCGGCGGGGCGGGCCAGGTAGCCTTTGATGCTGCCATTGCCGGCGGGCGAGGGAACGCTCGGCCGCTCGGTCCTGAGCCGCGCATCGTCCTGCGGGACCTGCTGGCCCGCCGCAAAATTGGGGCTCAGCGCCGCCAGCAGGCCGACGGCGGTGACGCCCGCCGTGGCGAACTTTTGCGCTTTCACCAGAAAGCCGCGCCGGTCGAGGCTGCCGTGGACGTAGGCATCAAACAGAATCAGCAATTCCTGGTCAAAGTCTTGTGCGGTCAAGCGTGGCGGCATGGGGCGTTCCTTGGTTAAAAAAAATAGCAGAATACGCCGCGCGCCGACCAGCCGCCGCGCGGTCTGTTCATGGGCAGCAAGCCTTGGGGTTATCGCCGGGCGAGTCCGATGGAACGGCCTTGCCTGTGCCAGCGTGCCGGCGCGTTAGCATCATGGCTTTGCCAGGAGCCTCCATGCGCCAGCGCGCCAGCGAACCCCAAGCCTCGGTGGCCCTTTACTGGGACTTTGAAAACCTGCACGCCAGCCTGTGCGAAGCCCGTCAGGAGGGCGCCTACAGCAAGCAGGACAACCGCTTTCGGGTGCAGGAGCCGCTGATCGACATCCAGGCCGTGGTCGAGCTGGCGGCCTCATTCGGGCCGATCGCCATCAACCGCGCCTACTGCAACTGGCAGTATTTCAGCCGCTACCGCGATGCGCTGCTGCAGTGCGCGGTCGAGTTGATCCAGCTGTTCCCGCCCGGCGGCTCGGCCAAGAACGGCGCCGACATCAGCCTGTGCCTGGACGCGATGGAAGACATGGGCCGCTTCGGCCATATCGGCACGGTCATCATCGTCGGCGGCGACAGCGACTTCATGCCGGTGTCGCAAAAGGTCAAGGCCGCAGGCCGCAGCCTGGTCGGCATCGGCACCCGCAAATCGACCAACCGCCACTGGGCCAAGAGCTGCCACGCTTTCCATTACTACGAAAACCTGCTGGAAAACCTGCAGGCGCCGGGGCTGGCGGCCGCGCAACCGGCAGCGTCGCTTGCCGATGACGCCGCCGCCGGGCTGCTGACGCGCGCGATTCGCCTGCTGGCCCAGGCCCAGGGCGATGCCTGGGTCAGCCCGCAAGCCGTCTGGCAGATGATCCGACGGCTCGATTCGACCTTTGATGCGAAGGAGTACGGCCACGCGAATTTCCCGGCCATGCTGTCGGCCTTCAGCGCGCTGCTGGAAGTCAGCGAAGATGGCCAGCCGCCCCTGCTGCGGCTGCGCTGATGGGCGCTTTCAGGTGATCAAGGGACTATAAAAAAGATAGCTGCTTACGCAAGCTGGATATGCGGGAAGTGCCTTTTTTGTGCTGAAAACAGATCAATTCATGGCGCCATGCGTTCCATGGCCTTCACGACCGGCTGGGCGGCCCATCAGCCGGCGCAAGAATCCGGATATGTTCGGGGGGCAGCGCGTGTTCTTCCAGGTTGACGCCGGGGCCGCCCCGGTCGATGGCCAGGAAATCCGTGGTCGCGTGCAGCGACAGCAGCGGATGGTGCCAGGTGCCGCGCGCGTAGTTCACGCCCTGCCCGGGGGCCGCCAGGAAGCAGCGCAGAGCCTGCACGTCGGGCGCGTCGCCGCCGGGCGCCACGACCACCAGATAGGGCAGGGCTGCCAGCGGCATGAAGGCCTGGCTGCCCAGCGGGTGGCGTTCCAGCACGTTCAAAAAAAGAGGGAACTGGCGCGGATGCGAGCGAAAGATGCTGATCAGCGCCCGGGCGCCGTTGCCGGCCAGGTCAACACTGGCCAGGTCGTGGTAGCGCTCGGCATGGCCCTGGTTGACCTGGAAACGCTGGGCGCTGTCGCTGGCCTCGATGACATCGCCAAACGGCGCGAACGCGGCGGCGGTCAAGGGTTCAGGCGTCAGGATGCAGGGGTTCATGGCTAGCAGTCGATGTCTTCAAGACCGGTTTCAAAGGTTTCGCCGGCGCCCAGGCGCTGCTTGCCGCGCTTGCTGAAGGCCACGCCCATGGCCAGCGTCTGCGCCAGGCTCATGGCGGCGCACAGCGAGCGAAAACCCAGCAGCTCGGCATCGTTGACTTCCAGCACCAGGTCGGCGCCCTGCGCAATCGGGCTGAAGATCGAATTCGTCAGGGCCAGGCGCTTCACGCCACGCCGGCTCAGCTGCTGGCACACCTGCAGCGTGTCGCCGGCATACGGCGGAAAGCTGACGGCAATCAAAAGGTGGCCGGCGCCGGCAATCGAGGCCTGCTCGTTGATGCTGCCGCCCAGGCCGTTGATCTGCACCGTCGGGCAGCCGACCCGGTTCAGCGCGTAGGCCAGGTAGGCGGCCACGGCATACGACCGGCGCAGCCCCACCACATGCACCAGTGGAGCCTGCTCGATCAGCTCGATGGCGGCCTGCAGCGGCAGGCTGGCGGCGTCGGCGCGCAGATGCTCCAGCGACACCATGTTGGCCTGGCTGAACGCCTGCAGCACCTGCGCCGGATCGTCGGGGTTGTCCAGCGTCTGCTCGCCACCGAAGTGCCGGATGCGTTCCGGAAAGCTGGGTTTTCCGGCATGCTGCAGCGGCTCGCGAAACAGCCGCTGCAGGTCGCTGTAACCTTCGCAACCCAGGGACTGGGCCAGGCGGATGAAGGTCGCGGCAGCCACCTTGGACGTGCGTGCCAGCGTGGCCACGGGGTTGAGCGCCACTTCGTTGGGATGGTCCAGCGCATAGCGCGCGGCGGCGCGCAGGCGGGGCGTCAGCCTTTCGCTCTCGCGGCCGATCAGTTCGCGCAGCTCGGCCAGGTTGGCGGGCCGGGCGGGGCGGTCCGCTCTGGCGGGGCTGGCCGGTGCTGCGGACTGGACGGTGGGTGTCACGAAGATAGGGCCCGTGGTGGTTCAAAAAGCCTGCACGGTACCACGCGGCACGAAGCGGCCCATGCCTTCGCGGCCCAGCCATTGCTCGCCGTCGACGATCAGCTCGCCGCGCAGGAACACCTTTTTCACCTGGCCGCGCAGCGTTCGCCCCTCCAGCAGCGTGTAGTCGCACTGGCTGTGCAGGTGTTCGGCATGGATCACCTGCGTGGCGGCCGGGTCGAACAGCACCACGTCGGCATCGCTGCCGACGGCAATCGTGCCCTTTTTCGGGAACAGGCCGAACAATTTGGCCGGCGTGGTCGAGGTCAGCTGCACGAAGCGGTTCAGCGACAGCTTGCCCTGCATCACGCCGATGTCGAACAGGCTGACCAGCCGGGTCTCGATGCCGGGCGCGCCATTGGGGATTTTCGAGAAGTCATGCTGGCCGCTCATCTTCTGGCGCTGGTAGCCCAGGTGGCCTTCCTTCATGCAGAACGGGCAATGGTCGGTGGCGATCACCTGCAGGTCGTCGTAGCGCAGCGCGCGCCACAGGTGTTTCTGGTCATCCGATGTGCGCAGCGGCGGCGTCATGACGTACTTGGCAATCTCGAATTCGTCGCTGTTGTAGACCGAATCGTCAAACAGCAGGTAGTGCGGGCAGGTTTCGGCAAACACCGGAATGCCTTCGGCGCGCGCGGTGACGATGTGCTTGAGCGCCTGGTTCGACGAGACATGGACAAAGTAGATCTGCGCCTCGGCCAGCTCGGCCAGCCGGATGCCCCGGTGCGTGGCTTCGCCCTCCAGGATGGCGGGGCGCGTCAGCGCGTGGTAGCGCGGCGAGGTGTGGCCGGCCTCCAGCGCTTCCCTGATCAGGAGGTCGATCACCGTGCCGTTTTCGGCATGCAATGCCACCATGCCGCCGTCGGCGCCGACCTGGCGCAGCATCTGGAAAATCGCCGCATCGTCGGCCATCATCACGCCGGGGTAGGCCATGAACATCTTGAAGCTGGTCACGCCTTCATGCCGCATGGCGTGGCGCACGTCGGCCAGTACCTGCGCATCGACCCGCGTCACGATGACGTGCAGGCTGTAGTCGATGTTCACCTGCGGGTCGGCCAGGCGCTGCGCCCGCGCAATCGCTTCGAGCGGCGAGTCTTGGGCGGTCTGCAGGGCGAAGTCCACCACCGTGGTGGTGCCGCCGAAAGCCGCCGCCCGCGTGCCGCTGGCGAAGGTGTCGCAGGTAACCGTCGGGCCGATGATGTTTTGCAGGTGGACATGGGTGTCCACGCCGCCCGGCAGCACATACAGGCCGCTGGCGTCGATGATCCGGACGCCTTCGCCCACGGCCAGGTTTTTTCCGATGGCATGGATCACGCCGTCCTGCATCAGGACATCGGCGACGTAATCGTCGGTGGCCGTGATGACGCGGCCGTTGCGGATCAGGGTGGTGTTCATGCTGCCGGGCCTATGGCTTCGTCAAGGTGGCGGATCAGCCGGTCGATCTCTTCCAGGGTGTTGTAGTGCGCCATTGCAACCCGGACCACGCCGCCCTGGGCCTGCAGATCGAGCGCCTCGATCAGGCGTTTGGCGTAAAAGTCGCCAAAGCGGATGCCGATGTTGAACCGGTCCAGGTGGCGCACGATGGATTCGGAGGGGCGGCCCTTGACCATGAAGCTGATGGTCGGAACGCGCTCGCCGGGCGTCTGCACTGGCAGGCCGACGATGCGAACGCCTGCCTTGCCGCGCAGGTAGGACAGCAGCCGCTCGGCCAGCCGGTCTTCATGCTGTTCAAACAGGTCGAACGCCGCCTGCATCAATTGGCGCTGGCTGCCTGTGGCGCCGTGCGCCGTGCCCATGGCGCACAGGTAATCTGAAATGCCGATGCAGCCATATGACAGCTCATAGTTGACGTTGCCGGGCTGCAGCTTGTAGGGCAGCACCTCGGGGCCGATGAAGTAATGGTTCAGGCTGGGCAGTTGCAAGAGCATGTCGCGTTTGCCCCAGAGCACGGCAAAGTGCGGACCGAACACCTTGTAGAAGCTGAAGACATAGGCGTCCGCGCCGCTGGCCTGCACATCGACCAGGCGGTGCGGCGCATAGGCCACGGCATCGACCAGCAGCTTTGCGCCGGCAGCATGCACCAGTTTGGCCACCTGGGCCACCGGATTGACCGTGCCCAGGATGTTGGATGCATGCGTCATCGCCACCCAGCGGGTGCGCGGACTCAGGAGTTTTTGCAGGTCATCCAGGTCCAGCGCCAGCGAGTCGAGGTTGACGTTCCAGAACCTGATGACCGCACCGGCCTTTTCCAGCCGCGTCCAGCCGCCGATGTTGGCCTCGTGGTCGGTATTGGTGACGATGATCTCGTCGCCCGGCCGGATTCCCGGCAGCAGCGCCTGGGTGAACAAGAACATCAGGCTGGTCGAGGCGCTGCCCATCACGACTTCGTCCTCGTGCGCGGCATTGATCAGCTGCGCCACCGAACGCCGCGCCGCGATGACGCGCTCGCCGGCCGCGACCGATTCGGAATAGCTCGCGCCCAGCTGCACGCTGCTCGTCAGCAGGTAGTCGCGCACCCGGTCGGCGACGCGGGCAAGCACCTGTGAGCCGCCGGCGTTGTCCAGGAAGGTGTAGCCGCTGGCGAGCGCCGGAAATTCCGCGCGCACCAGGTCAAGGTTCAGTTCGGTTTGCATTGGGCTCATGGGTAGGTGCTTCGATTTCAATGGTTGACGATGGCATGCAGGAAGGCCTGGGTGCGCACTTCCCGGGGGTTGGTAAAGAATTCCGCTGGCCGGCCCTGCTCGATGACGCGGCCGGCTTCCATGAAGATGACGCGGTCGGCGACGCGCCGGGCAAAGCCCATTTCATGGGTGACGATGACCATGGTCACGCCGGACTTGGCGAGGTTCTGCATCACGTCGAGCACCTCGCCGACCATTTCCGGGTCGAGCGCCGAGGTCGGCTCGTCGAACAGCAGGACCTTGGGCTCCAGCGCCAGCGCGCGCGCAATCGCCACGCGCTGCTGCTGGCCGCCCGAAAGCTGCCCCGGCAGCTTGTGCGCGTGGTCGGCCAGGCCGACCTTGGCCAGCAGTTCGGCCGCCCGCAGGTCGGCAGCAGTCCGGCTCAGCCCGCGCACGCGCAGCGGCCCCAGCGCCACATTGCGCAAGGCCGTCAGGTGCGGAAAGAGGTTGAAGCTCTGGAACACCATGCCGACCTCGGCCCGCACCAGCGCCAGCGTCTTGCCGCGCACCACCGGCTGGCCATCGACGCAGATCTCGCCTTGCTGGTAGTCCTCCAGCAAATTGATGCAGCGGATCAGCGTGGACTTGCCCGAGCCCGACGGGCCGACGACCACGACCACCTCGCCCTCGGCAATCTCCAGGTTGATGTCGTGCAGCGCAATGAAGTCGCCGTAGCGCTTTTGCAGCTGGCTGATGCGGATCAGTGGCGGGGCGTTTTCGGATAGCGTCATGGCGACGTGGGGCGATGCGGTGGTGGAGGTCATCGGGTGGCGGCGCGGTGGCGCGCTTCAAAGTAGCCGACCAGCCGCACCAGCGGCAGCAGCAGCAGCAGGTAGAGCAGGGCGGCGCCGATCAGCGGCGTCGGGTTGGCGGCCAGCGCCTGCGCCTGCGTGGCCTGCTTGAGCAGGTCGGGCATGGCCACGACCGACGCCAGCGCGGTGTCCTTCAGCACATTGATGCAGTTGCTGGTCAGCGGCGGCACCACGATGCGAAAGGCCTGCGGCAGCACCACGTCGCGCATGGTGTCCAGGAAGTTCAGCCCCATGGCTTCGGATGCCTCGAACTGGCCCTTGGGCAGTGCCTCGATGCCCGAGCGGAAAATTTCGGCGGCATAGGCGCTTGATACCAGCGACAGCGTCAGCACCGTCGAGGCGAATGAGGACAGGCGAACGCCCACAAAAGGCAGGGCGTAATACACCAGCACCAGCAACACCAGGATCGGAATCGAGCGGAACACGTCGATGTAGATGCGGGCCGTGGCGCGCACCGGCGCCGGACCGTACAGCCTCACCAGCGCCAGCAGCAGCCCGCCGGCCAGGCCCAGCACGATGCTGATCGCACCCAGCATGACGGTGATGCCCAGGCCCTGCATCAGCATCGGCAGCGCGCCGCGCAGCACGCTCCAGTTGAAAAAGGTGTCGATCAAATCCATGCGTATGGGCCTGTTGGGTGGGTGGGGTCGTTGCCGGATTCAGGAAAAAAGCCGCGCACCGGCAGCCCTGGGCCGCCGGTGGCGATGGCCGCCTACAGCTTCGGAACGTCCATGACCTTGACGGTGGACGAGTCGGCCGGCGGCACGGTGCCAAACCATTTCTGGTGGGTTTTCGACACGAAGCCGTCCTTTTTCATTTCCGTCAGGATGTCGTTGAGCCGTGCGCCTTCAGGCCAGTTCTTCGCCGTCATGAACGAGTAACGCTCGCCGGTGGGAATGCGCGCGGCGATGCGGTATTGCGGCTTGTCCTTGATGTAGTACTCGACCGCCGGAATGTCGCTGATATAGCCGTCGATGCGCCGCGCCGCCAGGTCCAGCATGGCCGGGGCCAGGCCTTCATAGCGGGTGATGGTGGCAATCTTGTATTTGGCGGTGTTTTGCGTGGCGTACATGTCGCCGGTGGAACCGGTGTCCACGCCGATGGTCTTGCCGGCGGTGTCTTCCAGGCTGTTGATCTTGGTGGCTTTCAGCACCGACAGCGACTGGTCGCTGTCGTAGTAGGGCTGGGCAAAGGCCACCGATTCCAGGCGCTTGGGCGTGATGGTGATGGACGACACCGCAATCTGGATGCGGCCCGACTGCACCGCCGAGAACAGGCCGTTGAACGGAATGTTTTCGATCTGCACGGTCTTGCCGGCGCGCCGGGCGGCTTCGTTGACCAGGTCGATTTCAAAGCCGACGATCTTGCCGCTGGCGTCCTGGAATTCCCAGGGCACGTTGCCGACGTTGGCGCCCACTGTCCAGTCGGCGGCAAAAGCCGGGACGGCCGCAGAGGCAACCAGGGTGAGCATTGCGGCGCAGAGTTTGAATTTCATGCTGTCTGACTCCAGTGAATGGAAACGGTTGAAAAGGCAAGTGGCCGGCATGGCGGGAAGAAAAAAAAGCTGTCCGGTAGCCGTCACTCTAGCAGAGTAAATTATTTGATTCAATAATTTTTTAAAATGAATTATTTGCGCCAATATGGTGCGATGCTGTATTTTTTGCACGCTTCCAGTGCATCGATTGGAGGGCAAGACGAACAGTGGCCCGGACAGCATGCAGGCCGCCAGAGCGCATTGCTGATTCGTTTTTAACCAGAAAGCAGAAATTTCAGCATGAAATATGCCTCTGGCGCAGGCGTGTCGTGCGTGGGAAGCTATTAATTCAGTAGCGAAAGACGGTCAGGCGCCTTGTGCGCCGTGAGGGACGGCCGGGGAGATTTCGCGCTATGGCTATAGATTGATCTGACCGTTGCCCGCTGGCCAGGGGCTGAACGGGAAGGGCAGTTCTTCGCTGCCAAAGCTTTCAAACTCGGCGATTTGCAACAGGTAGCGGCCCAGGCTGCGGCCCAGCTGCTGCAGCCTCGGGTTGGGCGCGCTGGTGGCGGCGGCCAGCACCAGTTGCAGCACGCAAAGAAACAGCAGCACCGAGGCCGCCAGCTGGAACGCCGCCGCCAGCAGGATCATCAGCAGCGCCCGCACCCACAGCTTGCGGGGCGGCGGCGGGAGTGCGCGCATGTCGTCGGTCATGGGCGGCCTCCTAGCGCGTGATCAGCACGGGGATCAATGCGGCCGCCAGCACCTTGGCAGTCACGCTGCCGACCACCAGCCGCGCCAGGCCGGTGCGGCCGTGCGAACCCATGACGATCAGGTCGGCGCCTTCGTCCCTGGCGGTCGTCACAATGCCCTCGGACGCGGTCAGGTCCTCCGAGATGCGGGTGGCCAGCGCCACCGGCGCGCTGCCCTGGCCGCACAGGTCGGCGACCTTGGCATGCGCCTGCGTGGCGTGTTCATGGGCTGCGGACATATAGGACTGGAAACCCAGCGGATTGGATTCACCAATGCCCAGGTAGGGATAGGGATCGACCACATAAAGCGAGGTCAGCCGGGCGCCGTGGGTGCGGGCCATATCCACGGCGATCTGTGCGGCGTGCTCGGAAGCTGCGGAGCCGTCGGTGGCCAGGAGGATGTGCTTGAACATGTTTGGTTTCTTTCCTTGGTTTTAAAAATGGCTGGTGTTTGAAGAAAGTTCTGAAAGTTCAGAAATCCAAAACGCTCTTGTTCACCATGTCACAGCCGCCCGGTCAGGTCAAGTACCCCCGGTTTGCAAGGGTTAACGCCATCCGGCCGGTTCCAGCTTGGCATCCGGGGCTGTTATGGCGGTTCCGCGTTTCGCAAACAACACTGTTTTGCTGCAGATTGCAACAGGCGTTTCCGCTTGAGCTTGGCTCTGGCGCCCTCGGGCGGGTGATTTTCCTGTCGAGCCGTCTTTGTTGTTTTATATAAAAATTTACAAATCTGGACTATTACCCTGCCTGCTGAAAGCGCCTGTTTGATCAAGCCAGATTATTCAGCAAGCGCGTCAGTTGTAACTTTGCTGGCTTGCAGCGAGTTGAGGTCTGGCGGGGGCAAGCGTATAAATTCGCACATCGCGAATGAACGGCTCGATTGAAAACTTCCTTCGTGATGGCAGGACGTCCAATACCTGGAAGCCCTGAACCCAACCAGAGGAGACCTAATATGTCCGATCCTGTAGGGCCGGTTTTTGCCGGTGGCTTCGAAGAGTTTGTCATTCAGGACGAAGCGGGAGAGGGGCATACGCTGCTTTTCCTGCCGGATCGCAACAACGATGCCTTGCAGCGTGAGCGCAAACCCCCTGTTTTCTACTACATTCCGGAAAAAGTCCGGCTGGCGCGCAATGCCGCCAACAACGACTTCAAGTTCCGGCACATCCATTTTGTCGGCGTGTTCGACGAAAGCATCGCCGGCATCGACAAGGGCGAAACCTCGGGTGGCGTGCTGTCGCTGACCACCACCTCGCGCTTTCCGCCCAGTGTGCTGAAACAGGCTGAAACGCAGATTCTGGAGCGTTTCAGCGGCCGCAACGACAAATACTGGGGGCTGCGCACGCGCGTCGCCCCGCAAATCCGCATTGCCCCCATCACCTCCAACCAGACCGCGATTTCCAGCCTGGCGCCGGATTCGTCGGGCGCCACGCCCGGCATTGGCGCCAATGCCGGCGGTGGAGGCGGCGGCGGCGTGACCAACCCCACGCCTGGCGGCGGTGGCGGCGAACCCGGCGCGCCCGAAGGGCCGCGCAGCCGCGACTTCATGCAGCTCGGTACGCGTTCGCCTTGGGCACCCGTGCCGCACGGCCGCAATTTCCGTGGCGCGCAGCTTGACGCCTGGGCCTGGCGCATCCAGGGCAGCGGCCCGGGCTCCATCACCGGCGGCGAGAACGCCTATGGCGGCGTGATCGGCCCGATTCCCAGCGAGATCGTCTGGGCCGGCTTTCACGGCACCTACAGCCCGCTGTTCGTGACGCAAAACCTGATCATGCCGATGTGGTCGCAGCTGATGCGGGTGAAGATCGTCGGCAGCTGGGAGCGCATCTTCACGCACTTTTCTGCCCATGTGAACGCCCGCTACCTGTGGTTCTCCGCCGACATCAAGGCCGAGTTCAACAAGCTGCGGGTCAACGGCGACATCAAGGTCGAGGTCGATATCGACGGCACCATGCCGGGCGCGCAGGAAATGGAGAAGATGATCAACCAGCGCATCGACCTGATCGTCACGCAGTTCACCGAGCAGGCCAAGAAGGTGATTTTCGACCCGCCCCCACCGCAGGTCGAACCTGCGCAGGCATCCACCTCGGGCGGCGGCCTGTTCGGCTCGCTGTTCGGCTACAACGCCGGCCTGGCGCTGAAGTTCCGGCGCGACGAGACCCAGCTCGACCTGAAGTACGAGGAAACGCGCTACTTCCGCTACAACCAGCCGCATACCATTTCCAGCTCGCTCGAAGGCTTCTACAACGAGATCAAGAACGATCCCAAGGCCGAGGGCAAGTACTTCCAGCGCCTGGTGCTGGGCCAGATGAACCGCAAGCTGTTCCGCATCGTCAAGCCGGTGGTCAACTGGCCCGACAAGGCGCGCAACTGGGCCGGCGAGCCGGTGGCCTTCATCTCGGCGCAGGTCGGCTACCCGGACTCGGGCGGCGCGATTGGCTGGAAGCCCGCCACCTTCCAGAAGAGCGATTCGCCCGACCTGACCTTTCGCCCGGTGTGGATCCAGTGGCGCAAGGGCGAGGTGTCGAATCCGCCCGCCGCGTGGGAGCCTGACGCCACCTACATGAAGCGCAAGATCCACCTGCTGGAGCCACCGACCGAAAGCGAATTTCCGTTCTTTCACATCGATGTCGAGCAAAACGTGATCGACCTGGACCCCGGCGCCAATGGCACGCTGTCCAACGACAACATCATGGAAGCCCGCGCCGATTCGGCCGGAACGCTGGACGTCGGGCCGATTGCGCTCAGCGTCGAACTGCAGTCCACCGCCGAGATCGTCGAGGTGGAAATGCGCGCCAAGGGCCAGCGCACCGACGGCAAGAACCGGGCCGACAAGGTCACGCGGTTCAGGTTCCTGTCGTCCGACCAGCTGGAGCCGCGTTTCTGGCGCATCTACACCGGCCAGGCCGACTTCAAGACCGACTACCAGTACCGCGTCAATGTCACGGTGCGCGGCACGCTGACCGCCAAGGGCCAGGCGTGGACCGGGCCGTGGGAAAACGCCATCGGCAACGGCGCGATCATGATCAACGTGCCGATGGCCGATGACCCCGGCGTGACCAAGCGGGCACTCACGCAGCGTGAAATGTTCTCGGACGTGGTGGTGCGCGCCGCCGACGGGCTCGATGCCGGCGCAGGCGGAACCGGCGCGGGCACCGCAACGCCGCCGGCACCGCCGGATGCTGTTGGCGGCACGGGCCAGCCGCCACCGCCTCCCGGCGTCACGCCGGTGGAGCAGCCTCCCGTGGCGACGCCGGTGGCTGTTCAGCCGCCGTCGCCACCCACCGAGCCGCAGGCACCGCGCGAACGGCCATCTTTTGGCGAAGTCAGCGGCTACCGGGTCAGCGCCGATTCCGACGCGGTGGAAGGCTTCAGGCAAGACGACGGCTATGAATCGGCCAGGGGCGCCAAAGGCAAGGCCAACTCGCGCCAGACGGTGTCCAGCGGCGAAAGCCAGGACCCTGAAGGCTGGGTCAATACCTGAGCGGTTCCCAGGCGGCGCCGGGCAGGCGCCTTCAAACCAGGCGTCTGCCCGGCCGTATCGGATGAATTACCCAAGCGGGGTGGTCTATGACAATGCCCTCAACCCTCAGCCCTTCGCCGCTGCAAAGGCCTGTGGCCGAGCCGGCGATGCAGCGGCCAGCCGAGCCGGTCCGGCCCCCGGATGGCGCGCGCGGCAATCCCCGGCACCACGGCATTCTGGAAGTTCCGCAACTGGTGGCGGGCAAGACCTCGCCGATGTTCTCGCTGGTGCTGCTGTTGTCGCGCGCCCCTGGTGCCGGTGATGACTCGATCCGCCCGCTGCTCATTTCAAGCTACCTCGGCATGGAGCTGAGCTACCGGCTGCCAGCGGCCAGCGCCGAGTCCGCGCAGGCGCAGCCGGTCTTTGCGCGCCAGGCGCGCATGTCGCTGCATTGCGCCGGACAGCCGGCCTTTGCCACGGCCAGCCTGAGCGCGCCGCTGCTGCGCGGCGCGCTGCACACGCCGCTCAACCGCGAGCAAACCCTGGCGGTGCTCGATGCGCTCAATGACGTACACGGCCTGCTGGAGCTGAAGGCCCATGTCGAATACCGCGCCGCCGCGCCGGCCTTCACCTTTGCGCAAGGCGTGTCGCCCGCCGAGCTGTGGGACCGGCTCAAGGCGGTGGCGCTGGAGGGTACGCTGGCGGAAAACGCCTTTCAGCAGGTTTTCGATCAGTTGCGGCTCGCGCCCGAGCTGTTTCCCGCCTTTCGCCGGGCCTGCGACAGCCTGCTGGTGCCCAGCCTGGAGGGCGCCCAGTTGGGCCGCCGTCCGGCACCCGGTTCCAGCTGCCTGGAAGAAGAAGAAGAAGAAGGGCGCCTGCGCTTCATCGATGTCTCTTGCCCGCTTCAGGCCGTGCTGGGCAATGCCTTGAGCCCCGCCGACCGGGCGGCCTGCATCAGCGTGGTCGGCCCGTCGGGCAACCTGCAGGGCGGCCCTGCGCTCGAAACCTTGACGCGCAGCAGTTCGCGCGCCAGCCGGGGCGCGGTCGGCATGGGCGCGATGCTCGCGGGCAGCCGGATCCAGACCGTGGCCGCCACCTTGAAGCCTTCGCAGCAGCCCTTGGCCACGTCGCATCTCATCTCCACCCAGGCCATCCGCATCCAGGAGCCGGTTGCCGGCACCGGGACGGTTTCAACCCCGGCCGTGGCGCAGGTGGCGCACTTCCTGCTGCCCGAGGCGGTTTTCGTTCGTCCCGACCTGGTCGCCGTGTCGCTTCCCGTCCTGGGCGATCTCAATGCCCCGCTGCTGAGCGACAGGAATAACCCGAACCTGCGCTGGTACCTGCCGGCCATCACCCTGGTGCGGCCTGCGGCCAGCGAGGCACCGGACGGCAGCCCGTTTCTGTTTGAATTCGAACGCATCGGCACCAGCGCATCGGGCCGGCCGGCCATTCGCGCCAGCCTGCGCTTCACGCTGGAGCTGTCCCCTTCGGCGGCCACCAGCGCCGCGCTGGCGGCCAACCCTTCTTTCACGGCCCGCATGATCGAGCCCGTCGAGCCCTCGGTCACGCTGAGCGTTCCTTATATAGACGACGCCTCCGGCGTGCTCAAAAGGGCCAGCTGCCGGGGCGCCGTGGTGCGTTCGGGCAATCGGCTGCAGGTCACGGTCGAACTGATGAACGACGCCGCCCGCACCGCCTATGGTTCGCTGTCCACGGCCGGCTTTCAGAGCGAGCCTGCGCGGCTGGAGGCGGCTTTCCAGTTTTCCGGCTATGCGCCGGTGCTGGACCGGACGCAGCTGGTGCTGGGCGGCAAGATTTCCAGCGCGGTGCTGGTGGCCAAATCGCGGGCCGATGCCGACAGCATTGTGGTGGCCACGGGCGGGCGCGAGTTTGTCATGCGGCCCGGTGCGCTTCAGGCGACCAAACCCCATCTCGCCAGCCTCACGCTGGCCGGGCGCATCACCAGCTCGACCGCCGCCATTGCCCTGCCGTCGAAGTTTCAATACGTCCAGCGCACCACCATCCGTCAGCAGTCGCTTGACGCGTTTTTCTCGTGCGCCGAACTGGGCGCTTTCTACCGCGAAAAGCAGGCGGCGGCCACGGTGTCGATTGGCTGCGCCGAAGCCTTTCGCCTGGGCCAGGCCTCGTCGCTGGCCTACCAGGAAGTGGCCGCGCTGAACCGGCCGAATTACCGCGTGTTTCGCAACCTCAGGCAGCCCGGCCGTTTTCTTCTAGTGCCGCTGCGCTACGAGATCACCCGCTACGCGCCCGGCACGCCGGAGCGCGAATACCGCCCGGCGCTGATCGTCTATGCGGCGCTGGACGCCGACCAGCCGGCCAACAACCGCATCCGCTTCGAGGCCATGCTCGGCCCGTCGCTCTCGCCCTACGAGGTGGAAGACCTGCGCCGCCGGCTCTTGGCGGAGGCCGCCAGCCCGGTACTCGAACTTCCGAACATGCTGGCCCAGCGCACCGAATTCAGCTGGAATCTGACCTCGACGCCGCCCATCGAAGCCGTCACCTCGGCCACGCCCGAATGCCTGCACACGGCGCTGTCCACCGACCTGAGCAGCGCCTTGCTGCTGAAAACCGTGATCCAGAACACCGGCTTGAGCGGCGCTGCCCGCTTTGTGCTGGAAGACGGCAGCGTGGTCACGTCGGCGCTGTCGGTGCAACTGGGGCGGATCACCGGGCCATGGATGCACGGCGCCATCGCTTTGCTGCCCAAGGGCGATCAGCTGCAATTGACCAACCGGGTTGAAGGCTCTGTGGCGGTGAATGATGTTTATTTGTTCAACGGGCCGGCCGAGCCGGTTCGTATCGCGGTGGAGGCGACGCTGGCGCCTGGCGCCTCGATAGACATTGCCGCGCCCGCCGGCTACACGGCGGCTTATGCCGATGCTGTGCTGCTCACCGACGGCAACCCGAGCTTTGAAGAAGTCCGCGCCATGATCGAGGAGATTGAATGCAACGTCGTGTTCCTCGACATGGTCAATTACGAAAACCACGGCCTGACCCGGCTCGACCTCGACGCCCGGCTGCAGGGCGTGCCGGGCGTTTACCGGGTCGGCATGGACAGCCGTCGCGGCGCGGTCAATTTTCTGCTGCCGCTGACGACTTACCTAGCGGCGCGCATCGTCGAGTTCCAGGTGACCAAGGTCTTTCCCGGCAAGCCTGCGGAACTGGTGCCATGGCAGGCCTGGGACATGCAGGTCCGCAGCAACATCGTCACCCTGACGGCGGACATGATTTCCGTCTAACCGAAGACAACCCAAGGAGCGCTCAAATGGCAAAAGGAATCGCTGTCAATATCGGGCTGAATTTTGTCAACCCGGCCGCCTACAACGGATGGGACGGGGCGCTGGCGGGCTGCATCAACGACGCCCGAGACATGAACCAGATCGCCACCCAGCTCGGCTACACCGCGACGATGCTGACCGACGCGCAGGCCACCGCTTCGGAAGTGACGCGCGTCATCGGCCAGGCGGCTCGCCAGCTGGCGGCGGGCGACATCTGCCTGGTGAGCTACTCCGGGCACGGCTCGCAGATTAACGACGTGACCGGCGACGAGCCCGACGGAAAGGATGAAACCTGGGTGCTCTGGGACCGCCAGCTGCTCGACGATGAACTGAACGGCCTGTGGTCCAGCTTTGCCGCCGGCGTGCGCATCTTCCTGCTGTCCGACAGCTGCCACAGCGGAACGGTGGCGCGCGTCATGAGCTTTCAGAAAAAGTTCAAGAGCGCCGAATTCGCCGCCCAGTACGGCCGCCCGGTGAATGCGCCGCCCCGCGTTCGCGCCGCCGATCCGGCCGCCGTCCATGCCAACTACCTGGCCAACAAAAGCAACTACGAGGTCAGCCAGTGGACGCACCGCGCGTCGGTCAATGCCAGCGTGACGCTGATTTCGGGCTGCCAGGACAACCAGCTGTCGTCCGACGGCGACGCCAACGGCCTGTTCACCCAGCGCCTGAAGGAGGTCTGGAACGGCGGGGCTTTCAGCGGCAGCTATGCCCAGTTCCATTCGGCCATCGTGGCCCGCATGCCGTCGGACCAGACGCCCAATTTATTCCGCTCGGGCGTGAGCAATCCAGCCTTCGATGCGGAAAAGCCGTTCACGATTGGAACCGGCAGCGCGGGCGGCGGCACGGGCAGCGGCGGCCTGTCGATCTCGGCGCCGTCTTCCTTTGCCAACGGCGCCACGCCCGTCACCTTTGCGGTGTCGGTGCCGTCGGGGCAGTACTTCGCGGTGGAAGTCGCCACCGAGGCCGGGCTGTTCAACAGCACGGCCAATGGCGGGCAGCGCAACGACAACAATTTCTACGCCTCGTGGAAGGTCAGCCCGTTCCGCCAGGACAGCTCGTTCACCGTGCCGCTGGACGCCTGGAATCGCCTGCGCCAGGGCGCTTCACGGCTTTACTACCGGCTCTGGTGTACTTCCAGTCCGACCGCCTGGGTGAATTACCGCGTTACGACAACCGACAGCAATGCGCAGGCTGCGCCGAGCTTGACTCTGACGACGCAAAGCCAGCCCGGCAGCGGCGGAGGCGACACGCCCGCCATCACTGCGCCCACCGCCTTCCCGGCCAACGGCGCGGCGCCGCGCTTCCAGGTCAACCCGGGGGCTGGCCGCTATTACGCGGTCGAGGTGTCCACCAACAGCTGGTACTTCACCGACCAGTACAGCGCGCAGCGCAACGACAACAATTTCTACGGCTCGTGGAAAGTCTCGCCCTTCCAGTCGTCGGCGCTGTACCCGGCGGGCTACACGCTGCCCGCTGAAGTGTGGAGCCGGCTACGCGACAACGCCACGAACGGCCGGCTCTACTACCGCATGTGGTGGACCGAGTCGCCCACGCAATGGGTCGGGCATGGCTGCACCACGCCCAACAGTTCAGGCCAGAATGCGCCGAGCTTTGCGCTGTCGCGTGAGTTCGACATGGAAGCGTTCGCGCAGTCGGGCAAGTGAGGCTATTGACAGGGAAGGCGCTCACCCCCAAACCAAAGAAGAACCCACCCAAAGCCCAAAAATATGCATCAAATTGCCTTCTTGCGCAGGACCAGCGGGCGCAGGCAGCTATTAAAAAGGTAGCGGTTCTGCCTGCTAGTCCATGAAGGTCCGGACAAAGTCCATGGACGACACGACACCCTTGATGCCGCCGCCGTCCTGGACCACGACGTGGTGGATGCCGGCTTCGACCATCAACCTGGCCACTTCGGCCACGCTGGCATCCGGCGACACCGAAATCGGCTTGTAGGTGCAGATCTGCCACGCGCAGACCTTGCCGGCGTCCTTGCCATCGGCATGAAAGCGCAGCAGGTCCAGGCTGCTGAGGACGCCCAGCGTCGCGCCGTCTCCGTCCATCACCGGCGCCCAGCTCAAGCCACGGGCCAGCATCTGTTGCTCGACCGACGCGATGGTGTCATCGGCGCCGACCGGATGCACCTCATGGCGCATTAGTGACGCAATGCTTTGATCGTTCATGACGCTCTCCCTTGCGAAAAAGAAGGGGTTGACGCGGCTGCGGCCTCGCCGCGCGGCGCGCGTCCCATCCGCGCTTCGACCGCCAGCACGTCGCGCGTGGTTTTCAGCAGCGTGTCGGGCGTGACGCTCATCGCGTCGATGCCAAGTTCGACCAGGTAGGCCGCCATTTCGGGATAGTCCGACGGCGCCTGGCCGCAGATGCCCACATGCCGGTGGTTGCGCCGCGCGCCCTCGATGGTCTGGCGCAGCACCATCTTCACGCCCGGGTCGCGCTCGTCAAAGTCAAAGGCGACGATCTCCGAATCCCGGTCCACACCAAGCACCAGCTGCGTCAGGTCGTTCGAGCCAATCGAAAAGCCGTCGAACAGCTGCGCAAACGCATCGATCTGGATCACGTTGTTCGGAATCTCGCACATGACGTAGATTTCCAGTCCGTTTATGCCACGCCCCAGGCCGTGCCCGGTCATGGCCTGGAGCACGCGCTCGCCTTCGTCGATGCGGCGGCAAAACGGAATCATCAGCTTCACGTTGCTCAAGCCCATGTCGTCGCGCACGCGTTTCATCGCCGCGCATTCCAGCGCAAAACCCTCAGCATAGGCCGGGTGCGCATAGCGCGAGGCGCCGCGAAAGCCGATCATCGGATTCGCCTCGACCGGCTCGAAACCGCGCCCGCCCAGCAAACTGGCGTATTCATTGGTCTTGAAGTCCGACATGCGCACGATCACCGGCTTGGGGTAGAAAGCCGCCGCGATGGTGCCAACGCCTTCGGCCAGCTGGCGCACGAAATACTCGGCCGGCGTGGCGTACAGGTGCGTGAGCCGGGCGATTTCAGCGCGCGCCAAAGCGTCTTCGACCTTCTCGGGATGCACCAGCGCCATCGGATGCGCATGGATGTGCTCGGCAATGATGAACTCCATGCGCGCCAGGCCGACGCCGTCGTTCGGCAGCAGCGCGGTCTGGAAGGCCATGTCGGGGTTCGCCAGGTTGACCATCAGATGCGTTTGCGGACGCGCCATGCCGGCCACGTCGGTGCTGGTGACGGTGAAGGGAATCCGGCCGGCGTACACATGGCCGGCGCTGCCTTCGGCGCAGGACACGGTGATCTCGTCGCCGGTCCTGATCGCCGTGGTGGCATGGTCGCAGCCGACCACCGCAGGAATGCCCATCTCGCGCGCGACGATGGCCGCGTGGCAGGTGCGCCCGCCCCGGTTGGTCACCACGGCGGCGGCGATCTTCATCACCGTTCCCCAGTCCGGCATGGTGGTGTCGGCCACCAGCACCTCGCCGGGCTGGAACTGATTCAGTTCGGACACCTCGCTGATGACGCGCGCCCGGCCGCTGACGATCTTGCCGCCCACGGCGCGGCCGCTGACGACGGGCTGGCCCTTGTCGCCCAGGCGGTATTCATCGACCTGGCCCAGCGGCTTTCGCGACGCCACGGTTTCGGGACGCGCCTGGACGATGTAGAGCTTGCCGTCCAGGCCGTCCTTGGCCCATTCGACATCCATTGGTGTCGGTTGCCCGGCCTTGCGGCTGTAGTGCGCCTCGATCTTGATGGCGGCATCGGCGAGTTCGAGCACCTCGTCGTCGGTGATGCAAAAGCGCGCCTGGTTTTCCGGCGGCGTCGGCATGTTGCGCGTGGTTTCGCGGCCTGCCGCCTGCGCATAGACCATGCGGATCTGCTTGGCGCCGAGCTTGCGCCGCAGCACGGCCCGGTGGCCCTGGGCGAGCGTGGGCTTGAAGACATAGAACTCGTCCGGATCGACCGTTCCCTGCACCACGTTTTCGCCCAGGCCGTAGGCGCCGGTGATGAACACCACGTCGCGAAAGCCGGTTTCGGTGTCGAGCGAAAAGGTCACGCCGCTGGCGGCCAGGTCGGAGCGCACCATCTTCATCACGCCGACCGACTGGTAGACCTTGAAATGGTCGATGCCGTGGTCCACCCGGTAGGCAATGGCGCGGTCCATGAACAGGCTGGCAAAGCACTGGCGGATGGCTTCGAGCAGCCGGGCTTCACCCGAGACGTTCAGAAAAGTCTCGTGCTGGCCGGCAAAGCTGGCGGTCGGCAGGTCTTCGGCGGTGGCCGAGCTGCGCACCGCCAGCGTCACCTGTTCGCCGTATTCGGCGCGCAGGCGTGCATAGGCTTCGTTGATTTGCGCGACCATGCCGGCCGGCAGCGGCGTGCCGTGGATGATTTCCCGCGCACGGCGGGCACGCCTGGCCAGGTCATCGACATCCTTCACGTCCAGGCCGTCAAGCGCCTCGTGCAGGGCGCCCCAGGCATGGGACTGGTCGAGCAGGTGGCGGTAAGCGCCGGCGGTGACGGCAAAGCCGTTGGGCACCCGCACGCCCTGCGCGCCGAGTTCGCGGACCATTTCGCCCAGCGAGGCATTCTTGCCGCCGACCTGCGCAACATCGGCGATGCCGATGTCTGAAAACCAGCGGATGAAGGGTGTCGTCATGTTGTTGTCTCCGGCTTGACAGGGAACACAGGGCTTGCCCATGGAATCACGGCGCGTTCAGGTACGCGCCTGTCCAACCTTTTTGATCCGGGTCACCTCTTGTCGCCACTACGGTAGCCGCCGCATTACGCTGGTGGCTTGCGCTAGATCAATTGGCCTGAAAACGCCTGACAGCATCGGCAATGCAGGCGGTGGAATCAGACCGGGTGGACGGCGACTTCGCGGTGCAGCCGTTCCACATCCGCCGCCTGGCACAGCGCGGTTCCCGGGGCGAGCAGGGCCGCCGCACCGGCGGCCATGCCATGGCGAAAGGCATGCTCCAGCTCTTCGCGCCGGCTCAAAGCCCAGAGCAGGCCGCCGACAAAGCTGTCGCCCGCGCCAATCGAGCTGGCGACCCTGACCGGCAGGCTGCGCGCGCGCAGCGCCTGCTCCGCCGTGACCAGCAAGGCGCCGTCCTCACCCAGCGACAGCGCCACCACCTGCGCCTGGCCGGCCCGGATGATCTGCCGCGCCGCCGCGTGCCAGTCCTGCTCGGTATCGAGGGGATGGCCGGTCAGCTCGCGCAGTTCGCGCAGGCTGGGCTTGACCAGGTACACGCCTTCGGCCAGCGCCGCAGCCAGCGGCGGCCCCGAACTGTCGAGCACCAGCCGGCTGCCGCGTTCGCGCGCCAGCCGGGCCAGCCGCGCATGAAAGTCGGCCGGCACGCCGGGCGGCAGGCTGCCGCTGGCCACCAGATAAGCCGGTGGCTTCGGCAGGTCGGCGACATGGCGCAAACAAGCCTGCCATTCGCCAGGCGCCAGTTCAGGGCCGGGCAGCACAAAGCGAAAGTCGCGTCCGCTGGACTGTTCATGCACCGAAAAGCTTTCGCGCGTCTCGCCGGCAATCGCGATGGAATAGCTGCGCACCTGCTCCTGGTCGATGAGCTGCTGCAGCCGCTGGCCGTTCGCGCCGCCCGCCGGGTACAGCGCCAGGCAGTCGCCGCCGAGCCGGTGCAGCACGCGCGCCACGTTGATGCCGCCACCGCCGGGGTGCAGGATGGCGGCCGTGCAGCGCAGCTTGTGCGTGTCCAGGACTTTTTCAGTCGAGGTGGACACGTCCAGGGCGGGGTTCATGGTGACGGTGAGGATGTCAGGCATGGCTGAAGTTGAGGCTTGTTTGCAGGCATCGTAAGGCCTGGCGGCAGCGCGTCGCGACGTTTTTGTCGCCGCGTGTTGCTTGATTGCTTCAGCTCAGGCTTGCAACTGCCGCGCCAGCAACACCGCCACATGCACCGCGTCAACCTGCGCGCCGTCCCTGATCTGGTGGCGGCAGCTGGTGCCGTCGGCCACCACGATGGCGCCCGGCTGCTGGCGCACGGCGGGCAGCAGGCTGAGTTCGGCCATCTGCATCGACACCTCGTAATGGCTGGCCTCGTAGCCGAAACTGCCCGCCATGCCGCAGCAGCTCGATTCGACCAGCTCGGGTTTTGCGCCTGGGATCAGTTTGAGCACGTCGAGAATGGGGCTGACCGCGCCAAAGGCCTTCTGGTGGCAGTGGCCGTGCAGCAGGATGGGCTGGCTGACGGGCATGAGCTTGGCCTTGAGTGCTTCGAGTTTTCCGGCAGCCGCTTCCCTGGCCAGGAATTCCTCCAGCAATAGCGCCTGCCCGCCAATGGTTTGCGCCGCTTCGCCCAGGCCCATGACCAGCATTTCATCGCGCATCGTCAGCAGGCACGACGGCTCCAGTCCGACGATGGGGATGCCTTTTTCGGCAAACGGAAGCAGGGCGGCAACCAGTTCGCCGGCCTTGGCCCTGGCCTTGTCCACCATGCCGCTGGCCAGGAAAGTTCGGCCGCAGCACAGGCTTTTGCCGTCTGCTACGGTTTTGGTAGCTACATGCACCGTGTAGCCGGCCGCTTGCAGCACTTTTAATGCTGAAACGGCGTTGCCGGACTCGAAGTAGCCGTTGAAGGTATCGACAAACAGCACCACGGGCTGGCTGGACGCCAGCACTTGCTCGCGGCTGGCGCTGCTAGCCGCCGAGTTAAAGAAGGTAGCGGTCTTCCACTGCGGCAACGTGCGTTTGGCCGACAGGCCCATCATTTTTTCGCTCAGCGCGGCCAGGCCGGGAATGCGGTCGCGCAGGTTGAGCAGCGGCGCCAGCCGGCTGGCCCAGGGGGCGTAGTCGGGCAGGTGGGCGACCAGCTTGTCTTTGAGCGTGTAGCCGTGCTTGACCTTGTAGTGGTGCAAAAACTCGATCTTCATCTTGGCCATGTCCACGCCGGTCGGGCAGTCGCGCTTGCAGCCCTTGCAGCCGACGCACAGCTCCAGCGCGTCCTTCACCGCGTCGCTGGTGAAGGCGTCTTCAGCCTTGATGCCTTCCAGCTGGCCGGACAAGGCCAGCCGCAGCGTGTTGGCACGGCCGCGCGTCAGGTGCTTTTCGTCGCGCGTGACGCGGTAGCTCGGGCACATGACACCTAGATCGAACTTGCGGCAGGTGCCGTTGTTGTTGCACATTTCCACCGCCTTGGCGAAGCCCTGCGCCGGGTCGCCGCCGGTGCCCGGCGCGCTGGTCTGCTCGGTCACCGGGTCGTTCTGCACATTCCAGGCGCTCCAGTCGAGCGCGGTCTGGATCGGAATGACCCGGTAGCTGGGCGGAAAACGCATCAGCCGGGTGTCGTCCATCTTCGGCGGGTTGACGATGCGGCCCGGGCTGAGCAGGTTCAGCGGGTCCATGTAATTCTTGATCTGAGCAAATGCGTCGTTGATCTTCGGGCCAAACTGCCAGCCGATCCACTCGCCCCGGCACAGGCCGTCGCCATGCTCGCCGCTGTAGGCGCCCTTGTAGTGGCGCACCAGTTCAGAGGCTTCCTCGGCAATCGCGCGCATCTTGGCCGCGCCTTCGCGGCGCATGTCCAGGATGGGCCGAACATGCAGCGTGCCGACCGACGCATGCGCGTACCAGGTGCCCTTGCTGCCGTATTTGCGGAACACGTTGGTCAGCGCGTCGGTGTATTCGGCCAGGTGTACCAGCGGCACGGCGCAGTCCTCGATGAAGCTGACCGGCTTGCCGTCGCCCTTGAGGCTCATCATGATGTTCAGGCCGGCCTTGCGCACCTCCCACAGGTTTTTCTGCGGCGCATCGTCGATCATCTCGACCACCGAACCGGGCAGGCCGAGTTCGCCCATCAGCTCGACCAGCTGCCTGATCTTGGGCGTGAGTTCAGCCTTGGAATTGCCCGAGAACTCGACCAGCAAGATCGCATCGGGCCGGCCGATCAGCGCGGTGCGCACCGTGGGCGCGAAGGCCGGGTTCTGCATCGACAGCTCGATCATGGTGCGGTCCACCAGCTCGACCGCCGTCAGCGTGCCGTCGCCGAGCCTGACAATGTGCTGGGCCGAGTCCATCGCCTGGAAGAAGGTCGGAAAGTTCACCACACCCAGCACCTTGGTGCGCGGCAGTTCCGACAGGCGCAGCTTGAGCGATTTGGTCAGCCCCAGCGTGCCTTCGCTGCCGATCAGCAGGTGCGACAGGTTGACCGAGCCGTCGGTGGTGTACGGCTTTTCGTTCTGGTTGTTGAAGATGTCAAGGTTGTAGCCCGCCACCCGGCGCAGCACCTTGGGCCAGTGCGCCTGCAGTTCGGGACGCAGCGCGTCGGACAGCGCCTTGACGTAGTCGCCCAGCTGGCGCGCCGCACCGCCGGCCAGGTCGTAGCGGCCCAGTTCCAGCAGGCTGCCGTCGGAGCGCCAGGCGGTCGCGCCCAGCACGTTGTGCACCATGTTGCCGTAGGCGATTGAGCGGCTGCCGCACGAGTTGTTGCCGGCCATGCCGCCCAGCGTGGCCTGCGCGCTGGTGGACACGTCGACCGGATACCACAGGCCGTGGGGCTTGAGCGCGGCGTTGAGGTGGTCGAGCACGATGCCGGGTTCGACCTCGGCGGTGCGCGCCTCGGCATCGACATTCAGGATGCTGCGCACATGCTTGGAATAGTCAATGACCAGTCCCGCGCCCACGGTCTGGCCGCACTGGCTGGTGCCACCGCCGCGCGCCACGATGGGCACCTGCAGGTCTATAGAGATATCCAGCGCGGTCTTGACGTCGGCGGCCGTTCGCGGCACGAACACGCCGACCGGCATGACCTGGTAGATGGAGGCATCGGTCGCGTAGCGGCCCCGGTCGGCGCCGGAGAACAGTACTTCGCCTTGCGTTTCGGCCGCCAGCCGGGCGGCCAGCCGGCCGGCGACTTCGTTGCTTGAGCGTGCCACGTCGTCATAGGCGTGGGCTGCGGCTTGCCGGGCGATCTTGAGCGGGAGGGGTGCATTCATGGTTCAGGCTTTTTTTCAGGCTTTTGAAGGGGGGCGGCTGGCGTCGCCGGCAGCGCGCAGCTGCTGGATCACGGTGTCCAGCTTGTGCGCCAGGTGCTCGGACATGACGGCGCGCATCGCGGCCGGGTCGCGCGCGCTGAGCGCGGCCACCATCTGCTCATGCTCCTTGACGGCTTCGCGCCACTTTTCCTCGTTCTGGTTGGAGCGAAAGCGCAGCGCTTGCAGGCGAGCGTTGACCTGCTGGTAGGTGGCGGCCAGCACCGGGTTCCTGGCGGCCGCGTTGATGGCGCGGTGGATCGCCGAGTTCAGCCGGTAATACGCCGGCAGGTCGCGGCGCGTGTAGGCGGCCAGCATTTCAAAGTGCATGGCCTTGATCTCGTTCAACTCGGCATCGGTGATGCGCTGCGCCGCCAGTTCGCCCGACTGCGCTTCCAGCCCGGCCATGACCTCGAAGGTGTTGAGCACATCGGCTTCGCTCAGCTCGACCGCAATCGCGCCCCGGTTGGGCAGCAGCTCGACCAGTCCTTCGGCGGCCAGCATCTTGATGGCCTCGCGCAGCGGCGTGCGCGAGACATTGAGGACTTCGCTCAGTTCGCGCTCATTGAGCTTGGCGCCGGGCGCAATGCGGTTTTCGACCAGCATCTGGCGCAGGCGGTGCGCGACCTGCTCATGCAGGGCGGCTCGGGGGATGGGAATGATTTCAGCGGTCATGGGCTAAATTTTGTATGCAAAACTTGGTACTGTCAAACCCATTGTTAACCCTAAGTTTCATTGTTTTTTGTTGACAAATGAATTTTGTATGCAAAAAATGGCGGCTTACTTCAGGAGCGAACGCGACATGTTGACACTTGACTTTCATCCCACCGGCCGGCATTTCCTGCAGATTCCCGGGCCGTCGCCGGTGCCGGACCGCATCCTGCGGGCCATGAGCCTGCCGACCATCGACCACCGCGGGCCGGAATTCGCCGCGCTCGGCCTGAAGGTGCTGGCCGATGTGAAGAAAATCTTCCAGACCCGCCAGCCGGTCATCATCTACCCGGCCTCGGGCACGGGCGCGTGGGAAGCGGCGCTCGTCAACACCCTGAGCCCCGGCGACCAGGTGCTGATGTACGAGACCGGCCATTTCGCCGCTTTGTGGCAAAAGCTGGCCGACCGGCTCGGGCTGAAAACCGAGGTCATGCGCCACCCAGGTGCCGAAGTGTGGCGCCACGGCGTGGATGCAGGTCAGATCGAGGCGCGGCTCAAGGCCGACACCGGGCATGCCATCAAGGCGGTCTGCGTGGTCCACAACGAAACCTCGACCGGCGTGACCAGCAACATCGCGGCCGTGCGCAAGGCGATGGATGCCGCGAAACATCCGGCGCTGCTGCTGGTGGACACGATTTCGGGCCTGGCCTCGGCCGACTACCGGCATGACGAATGGGGCGTGGACGTGACCATCAGCGGCTCGCAAAAAGGACTGATGCTGCCGCCCGGCATCAGCTTCAATGCCGTGTCAAGCAAAGCGCTGCAGGCGAGCAAGACCGCCACGCTGCCCAAGTCCTTCTGGGCCTGGGACGAAATCATTGAAATGAACAAGACCGGCTACTGGCCCTCCACGCCCAACACCAACTTGCTGTACGCGCTGAGCGAAGCCTGCGACATGCTGCTGGCCCATGGGCTGGAGGCCGTGTTCGCCCGCCACCAGCGCTGGGGCGAAGGCGTTCGCGCCGCCGTCCGGGCCTGGGGCCTGCAGATCCAGTGCCTTGACGCGGCCGTGTATTCGCCGGTGCTGACCGGGGTGATGGTGCCCGACGGCATTGACGCCGACGCGGTGCGCAAGATCATCTACGAGCGTTTCGACTGCTCGCTGGGCACCGGGCTGGGCAAGGTCAAGGGCAAGATGTTCCGCATCGGCCACCTGGGCGACTGCAACGACCTGACGCTGATCGCCGCGCTGGGCGGTAGCGAGATGGGCCTGAAGCTGGCGGGCGTGAAGCTGGCCGGCTCGGGCGTGCAGGCCGCGATGGACTTTTTTTCAAGCCATGCGGCCGTGGTGCTGGAGCGCAGGGCAGCTTGAAGCAAAAATTTTAAGTGCTATTCATTAAATAGCTGTCAGTGCACAAGAGCCGTGCGCAAACGGCCTATTTCATCACTAAACCAGGAGACAACACCATGCATCGCAGAACCTTCATCCGCGCCACCGGCGCCGCAGCCGCCACACTAGCCGCCCCGATGCTGTGGGCGCAGGCCTTGCCGACACAGCCGATCCGCATCGTCGTCGGCTTTGCGCCGGGCGGCGGCACCGACATCCTGGCGCGGGTGATTGCGCAAAAGCTGTCATCCATGTGGAACACCACGGTGATCGTTGAAAACAAGGCCGGCGCCGCCGGCATGATTGCCGCCGAGTACGTGGCCCGGCAGCCTAGCGACGGCACCACGCTGCTGATGGCGCACATCAACAGCCACGCCATCGCCCCGGCGCTGACGCCGAAGATGACCTACAGCGTCGAGAACGACTTCACGCCGGTGGTGCTGGTCGGCGTCACGCCCAACCTGCTGATCTGCAACGAGCAGCAAACGGCGCGCACCGTCAAGGACGTGGTCGAGCTGTGCCGCAAGAACCCGGGCAAGATCAGCTTCGGGTCGGCCGGCAACGGCTCGGCGCAGCACCTGGCGCTGGAAATGTTCAAGCTGGCCGCGAAGATCGACGCCATCCATGTGCCGTACAAGGGCTCCGGCCCGATGCTGACCGACCTGATCGGCGGCCAGATCCACTACAGCTTCGACACCATGACCGCCGCCACGCCGCATGTGAAAAGCGGCAAGGCGATTGCCGTGGCGCAGACCCGCCAGAAGCGCGCCAAGGGCCATCCGAACGTGCCGACCATGGACGAATCGGGTTTTCCGGGTTTCGAGGCCACCACCTGGTACGGCCTGGTCGGCCCCGGCAAGCTGCCATCGGTGCTGGCCCAGCGCATGAACGAAGACATCAACAAGGTGCTCCTGATGCCCGACGTGGCGGAGAAGTTCGAGCAGTACGGCGCCGAGGATGGCGGCGGTTCGAGGGAAAAGTTCGGCGACTTCATCAAGGTCGAGTCGAAGAAATGGGCCAAGGTCGTGAAAGACGCGAATGTGAAGGGCGACGCATGAATTCCGACGAGTCTTCCCAGGCCAGCACCGAAAAACGCCCCTTGCCGCTGGCCGGCGTCCGCGTGCTGGACATCAGCCAGGTTATGGCCGGCCCGTATGCCTGCATGCTGCTGGCCGACCTGGGCGCCGATGTCATCAAGATCGAGCCGCCCGGCAGCGGCGACCAGACGCGCGGCGCGATGGGCTTCAAGATGAAAGGGCCCGATTCCATGGGCTTTTTGAACATGAACCGCAACAAGCGCAGCGTCGCGCTGAACCTCAAGACCGATGCGGGGCGCGAACTGCTGCTGCGCATGGCGAAGGACGCCGACATCCTCATTGAAAACTACCGCCCCGGCGCGATGACACGGCTGGGGCTGGGCTATGAGGTGCTGAAAGAGATCAACCCCCGCCTGGTCTACACCAGCATTTCCGGCTTCGGCCAGACCGGCCCGTGGGCCGACCGGCCGGGGTTCGACCTGATGGCGCAGGCCATGTCGGGCGTGATGAGCGTGACCGGCTACCCGGGCGGCCCGCCGGTCAAGGCCGGCGTGCCGGTGGCCGACATTGGCTGCGCGCTGTTCGCGGTCTACGGCACGCTGTCGGCCTATATCGGCGCCAAGGCCACGGGGCAGGGCCAGTACATCGATGCGTCGCTGTTCGACTCGGCCATGGCTTTTTCGGTCTGGGACGTTTGCGACTACTGGGGCACGGGCAAGGAGCCCGAACCGCTGGGCACGTCGAACAAGATGACTGCGCCTTACCAGGCGATGGCCAGCGCCGACGGCTATTTCGTGATGGGCGCGAACAACCAGAAACTCTGGCTCAAGCTGTGCGCGCTGATCCACCGGCCCGAACTGGCCGAAGATGCGCGCTTTTCCACCATTTCGCTGCGGCTGGCCAACCGCGCCGCGCTGGAGGAAGAGCTGGAGCGCACCTTCCGCCTGCAGCCAAAGGACTACTGGGTCGATACGCTGCTGGCGGCCGGCATTCCGGCCGGCCCCATCCTGAGCTACCCGGAAGCTTTCGGCAGCGAGCATGCCAAGGTGCGCCAGATGCGCATGGAAATCGACCATCCCATCGAAGGCACCGTGCCCAACATCGGCTTTGCGGTCAAGCTCTCGGGCACGCCGCAGCAGGTGCGCCGGCACCCGCCGCTGCTGGGCGAGCACAACGCCGAAGTGCTGGTTGAACTGGGTATCAGCGCTGGCGAGTTGGACGAAATGCAAGCGCAAGGCGCGTTCGCGGCATGAGCGGCGGCAAGGTTCACCTGGCGATCCAGGGCGCCGTGGCGTCGGTCACGTTTGACCGCCCGCAGGCGCGCAATGCCATGACCTGGGCGATGTACGAGCGGCTCGGCCAGATCTGCGACCAGTTGCAGGCCGATGCGTCGGTGCGCGTGGCCACGTTTCGCGGCGCGGGCGGCGAGGCGTTCGTGGCCGGCACCGACATTGAGCAGTTCACGGCGTTTAACTCAGGCGAGGACGGCGTGGCCTATGAGCAGCAGATCGACCAGTGCATCCAGAAGCTGGAAATGCTGCCCATGCCCACCGTGGCCGTGGTCGAGGGCTGGGCGATTGGCGGCGGCCTGGCGATTGCCACGGCCTGCGATTTCCGCATCGCCACGCCGGCATCGCGCTTCGGCGTGCCGATTGCGCGGACGCTGGGCAATTGCCTGTCGGTGGCCAACCTGGCGCGGCTGGGCGCCGTGTTCGGCATTCCGCGCGTCAAGCGCATGCTGATGCTGGCCGAGGTGCTGGTGGCCGACGAAGCGCTGGATTGCGGTTTCCTGCTGCAGGTCTGCGAGGCGGACGAGATCGATGCCGCGCTGGCGGCGCTGTGCGAACGCCTGGCCTCGCTGGCGCCGGTGACGCAAGGCGTGACCAAGGAAGGGCTGCGCCGGCTAGTCAGCCAGAACCTGCCGGCCGACGAGGATTTGATCCGCCGCTGCTACGGCAGCGATGACTTTCGCGAAGGCGTGGCGGCCTTCGTCGGCAAGCGCAAGCCGGTCTGGCTTGTCAACCCCACGCCAACTTTCCAGACAGTAGGGGGCTGACAGGCCACACTGCTGCTTTAAACGGACGGCAGGGGGTGCGCCCGTCCTACAGTTCAGTTTGCATGGGGTGGTTAATCTAGCGTCCGTACCAACCTTCGCACCCCGGGTGCGGACCCATTCACTCAAAGGACTCCCATGAAATACGCAATCTTGACAGCCGCACTCGTGATGACGCTTGGCCTCGCCGCCTGCGAAAAGACCGTTGTCACCCAGCCCGGCCCCGCCGGAGCGACAGGCGCAACCGGTTCCACCGGTTCCACCGGTTCCACGGGTTCCACAGGTAGCACAGGCAGTACAGGCAGTACAGGCGCTGCGGGTGCCACCGGCGCGGCAGGCGCTCAAGGCAAGCCTGCGGAAACACCAGCCAAATAACACATACGGCAACGCCAAGGACGCTTCTGGAGCGTCCTTGGCTGCCAGCGGTACGCAAGCGCGCCTGTGATTCAAGCAGCGTGTTGCCCGCAACCTTGAAGCAGGTTCCAAGACCGCATCCGAACGCAGCTTTCGAGAATGCAAAGCACGGCGCTTTCCTTCAAGAAATCGATTTCGAGAACTCGAGCTGTCCTCACCCCCTCGCCAATCGGCCTGGGGTTTTTTTTCGTCTCGCATTGACTGGCGCCTGTGCGTGACGTTCCGCCGCCAATAGCGGTCTGACGTTCAATCGCTGAAGCTGCCTTCCGGTGCGTGTCAAGGCTTCGATTGCGGGGAAGACGGTGGCGATTCAGTCTTGGGCTGGTAGTCGCAAAACGGCGCTACCCCGCATTGCCAGCACAGCGGCTTGCGGGCAATGCAGACATAGCGGCCCAGCAAGATCAGCCAGTGGTGCGCATCGACCAGGTATTCGGGCGGTATGCGCTTGAGGAGCTTCAGCTCGACTTCCAGCGGGTTCTTGCCCGGCGCCAGCCCGGTGCGGTTGCCGACGCGAAAGATGTGCGTGTCCACCGCCATCACGGCCTCGCCAAAAGCGGAGTTGAGCACCACGTTGGCCGTCTTGCGGCCAACGCCGGGCAGTTTTTCAAGCGCCTCGCGGGTGCGCGGCACCTGGCCGCCGTGCTGCGCTATCAATATCGCGCAGGTCGCCAGCAGGTTTTTGGCTTTCGAGTGGTACAGGCCGATGGTCTTGATGTAGGCCTCCAGCCGGTCCACGCCCAGGTCGAGTATTTGTTGCGGCGTGCTGGCGACTGGAAACAGCCGGCGCGTGGCCTTGTTCACGCTCACGTCGGTGGCTTGCGCCGACAGCAGCACGGCAGTTAGCAGCTCGAACACGCTGGTGTATTCCAGCTCGGTCACCGGCATCGGGTTGGCGGCCTTGAGCGTGGCAAAGAACGGGGCGATGTCTCTGGTTTTCATGGCGGGAAGTGTAGGGCTGCAGGGCCGCGCCTGCGCAGGTCCGGGGCAGTGCTTCATAAAACATAGCAGCCTGTGCTGGCTGCGCGTGCGCAGACTCCATTATTTCTTTATATGGCGTAGCGTCAGTTATCAAAAGATAATCCTGGGCTAGCTCGGCTATTCATTCTCTTTTTCGGCAACTGGTTTTTTTATGACGTCACTTCTCCCAGCCGATCTCCTGCCTGCCTTGCACTTGCTGGACAGTTCTCCCGCTGGCAGTGCCGGTCATCCGGATATCTTGTCCGGACCCCTTCAGCCGGAATTGATTCGCGCCGAGGTGCTTGCCGATATTCTTGAGGCGACGGCCGCCCGCATTCCGCACCAGGTCGCGCTGATGTTCGCGGACCGGCACCTCACTTACGAGGCGCTGAATGCGCAGGCGGACCAGGTGGCCTCCGGCCTGATCGAGGCAGGCGTGCGGCCGGGCCACATCGTGGGCCTGTGGCTGCCGCGCGGCATGGGCCTGCTGGTGATGCAGGCAGGCATTGCCAAGGCCGGTGCAGCCTGGTTGCCGTTTGATGCGGATACCCCGGTCGAGCGCATTGCCGTGTGCCTGGAAGATGCCCGCGCGGTCGGGGTCGTCACTTGCGAGGAATTCGCGCCGCGCCTGGCGCAGCCCGCTGCCAGCGTCTGGACGGCCGAAGCCTTGCTCGTGCCAACGCCCGGGCGGCTTCGCCGGCGGGGCTTGCTTCCCTCGCACCCCGCCTATGTCATCTACACCTCGGGCTCGACCGGCAAGCCCAAGGGCATCGAGATTACCCAGGGCAGCATCTGCCACTTTCTGCGCAGCGAAAACGCCCTGCTGGGCGTTCGCGAAACCGACCGGGTGTACCAGGGGTTTTCCGTCGCTTTCGACATGTCGTTCGAGGAAATCTGGATCAGCTACCTGGCTGGCGCCACGCTCTGGATTGCCCCCAAGGCGCTGGCCTCTGACCCGGAAGCCCTGCCGCAGGGCCTGGTGGACCACCAGGTCACCGTGCTGCACGCGGTGCCGACGCTGCTGGCCTTGTTCAACCAGGACGTCCCAAACCTGCGCCTGATCAATCTGGGCGGCGAGATGTGTCCGCAGTCGCTGGTGGCGCGCTGGGCCCGGCCCGGCCGCCAGGTGTTCAATACCTATGGCCCGACCGAAGCCACCGTGTCGGCCAGCCTGGCCGAGTTGCAGCCGGGCGAGCCCGTGACCATCGGACGGCCGCTGCCCAATTACGGATTGATGGTGATCGACCCGGCCGTTGAAAACGGCCTGGTGCTGCTGCCGCGCGGGGAAGTCGGCGAGTTGTGCATCACCGGTCCCGGCGTGGCGGCCGGTTACCTGGGGCGACCCGACCTGACGGCCGGGAAATTCCTGGCCAATCCCTGGCGCAGCCATGCCCATGACGACCGCCTGTACCGCACGGGCGATCTGGCCCGTATCGACCCCGATGGCCGCGTCCACTGCCTGGGCCGCACCGATGACCAGGTGAAGATACGCGGCTTTCGGGTGGAGCTGGGCGAGATCGAGGCGGCGTTGGCCCATCAGCCGGGGGTGGGCACCGTCGCCGTTGTCCTGCGCCAGGAGGGCGGCATCGACCAGCTGATTGCTTTCCTCGTTTTTGAAGGCGGCATGCGCCGCTCCAGCGCCGAGCTGCGTGCCGCTCTGGCAGACACCTTGCCTTCCTATATGGTGCCCGGTTACTTCGAGCCGCTGCCGGAAATGCCGCGCCTGACCTCCGGCAAGATCGACCGCAACACCCTCAAGGCGCGTCCCCTGGCGCTTGCCACGGGGGATGCCAGCGGCTCCGACACGCCGAAAACGCCGGCTGAAGAAGCCTTGTTCGCAGCCCTGGCCAAGCTGTTCCCCGGCCAGCCGATTGTGCGCAGCGCCGATTTTTTCTCTGACCTGGGCGGCCACTCGCTGTTCGCGGCGCGCCTGGCCTCGGCCTTGCGGGCCGACCCGCGTTTTGCGCACATCACGGTGAACGACATTTACCAGAACCGCCAGGTCGGCCTGATCGCCGAGGTGCTGGGCCAGCGCCATGCGCCTGGCATGGCGGTGGACACCGGCTGGGTGGCGCCGCCCCGGCTCAAGCGCTGGACCTGCGGCATGGCGCAGGCGGTCGCCATACCCGGCCTGGTGGCGCTGCACATGGCGCAATGGATGGCGCCGTTCTTTACCTACCATTTCTTTACCGGCGAGCCCGACGATTCGATGGCGCTGGCCATTGCCGCATCGGTGGCCGCCTATCTGCTGTCCACCCTGCTGGCGTTTGCGGTGGCCGTTGCGGGCAAGTGGCTGATTCTGGGCCGGCTCAAGGCCGGGCGCTATCCGCTCTGGGGCATGACCTATTACCGCTGGTGGCTGGCGGACCGCCTGATAGAGGCGGCACCCACCTACCTGCTCAGTGGATCATCGATGTACGCCTGGTGGCTGCGCGCACTGGGCGCCAGGGTGGGGCGCGACGTCATCATCGGGTCGATCACCCTGCGCGCCCCGGACTTGCTGAGCATTGGCGACGGCGTCAGCATCGGCAACGCGGCCAATTTTGAAAATGCACGGGTCGAGCACGGCGAACTGCGCCTGGGGCCGATCACGCTGGAGCGTGAAGCCTGCGTGGGCTCCTATGCCGTGCTCGAAGGCAACACCCGCATCGGCGCCTACGGCCATCTGGAAGGCCAGTCGGCGCTCAGCGACGGCGAGGCGCTGCCCGCCGGACGCATCTGGAAAGGCTCGCCGGCGCGCGACGTGGGCGTGTTCGACCACACGGACCGGCCCGCCCGGCCCGCCGTCTCTGGCCTGCGCAGGGTCGTCGAAGGCGCGTATTTCGTGTTCGGCGCCTTGCTGATCACCACGCTGTTCTTCCTGCCGGTGTTTCCCAGCTTTGTGCTGATCGACTGGATCGACGATACCGAGCGTTTTGCGCTGCTGCGCGGCACCGACCTGTCGTTCCAGCTGGTCAAGTATTTCATCCTCGCTTTCCCGGCCACTGGCGTGCTGATCGTCTGCACCGCGCTGCTGTCGGCCGGCATACGCTGGACGGTCTTGCCGCGCCTCAAGCCTGGCAGCTGGCCGGTTCACAGCAACCTGTATTGCGCCAAATGGCTGGTCAACCAGATTCAGGAGTCCAGCCTGGCCGTCTTGCATGGCGTTTATGCCACGGTGTACGCCCCTTTCTGGTACCGCTTGCTGGGGGCCAGGGTCGGGCGCGATGCCGAGATTTCTTCCGCGCTCGGGCTGGTGCCCGACATGCTCACGCTGGGCGATGAAACCTTCATCGCCGATGCGGTCATGCTGGGCGACGAGAGCATCGACGGCGGCTGGATGACCATGCAGCCCACGGTGATTTCGCGCCGCAGCTTCGTGGGCAACGGCGCCTACATTCCCGACGGCACCACGCTGCCCGAAAACGTGCTCATTGGCGTGCATTCCAGTGCGCCCGCCAACGACGCCATGAAGGACGGCGACACCTGGCTGGGCTCGCCGCCGATCAACCTGCCTGCGCGCGAGCAGACCAGCGGTTTCCCCGAACACCTGACCTACCGGCCATCGCCCTTTCGCCGGCTGGCGCGCGGGTTGATTGAAGCCTTTCGCATCGTGGCGCCGCATGCCATCGTGATTTCTGTCGGCTACACCGTGGTCCTGGACATCATGCCCGTGGCGAGCGACGGCCAGTGGGGCGCCGTCATTGTTTACCTGATGGGCGCCGGACTTTTCTATGGGGTGGGGGCTTTCCTTTTCATTGCGGCCATCAAGTGGTCGCTGATGCGGCGCTACCGCCAATGCAGCGTGCCGATGTGGACCCCGTTTGTCTGGCTGTCGGAGGGCGTGACCAATCTGTATGAAGGCATTGCCGTGCCCAATTTCCTGCGCTACCTGCGCGGCACCCCCTGGCTGCCCGTGGCCTTGAACTTGCTGGGCTGCCGCATCGGCAAGGGGGTTTATCTCGACACCACGGACATCACCGAGTTCGACTGCGTCACCATCGGCGACTACAGCGAGCTGAATGCGCTGGCTTGCCCCCAGACCCACCTGTTCGAAGACCGCGTCATGAAGGTCGATCACGTCATCATCGGCAAGCGCGTCTACATGGGGCCGCGCAGCGCGGTGCTCTACAGCGCGGTGGTGGCCGACAACGCCAAGCTCGGTGCCCTGACCCTGGTCATGAAAGGCGAGTTCATCCCTGCCGCATCGAGCTGGAAGGGTTGCCCGGCCGCGCCCGCGCGCAACTGACATGCTGTTGCCTCCGCACAAGCCGGTGGCGGTTCACGCGTGGCCGCAAGGCATGCAAGCCGCCGTTGACGAACTGCGCGGTTCCCGGGCGATGGCCGTCATCAGCGTGGCAACCCCCGCCACGGGCGAGCGCTCGCTGGCAAGGGCGCTGATCCGCACGGCTTTGCGCGAGACGGTGGCAATGTTCCTTGATCAACCTGCCGCATCCATCACGCTGGTTTCCCGCCCGGGGCAGGCGATTGGCGTGGATTCTCCACTTGCGCGCCTGCATCTGTCAGTGAGCCACATGCCGGGAATGAGCGTGGCCGCCATTGGCCGGGCCGGTGCCACGGGCCTGGATGTGATGCGCGTCGAACAGGACGCTGCCGAAATTTTCGACTGGGCGCGGGTGGCGCTGGACTACCTCGGTCCGTCAGTGTCTGGCACGCTGCAGCGCACGCCGCCCGGGCAACGGCCAGCCGACTTTGCCCGGGCATGGGTTCACTTCGAGGCCAGCCTGAAGTGCCTGGGCCTGGCTTTGACCGAATGGACCCCGGCGCTGGCGCAACGCCTGGCGGCATGCCGCGTCATGGCACTTGGCCTGCCTGAAGATTGCCGTGGCGCGATTGCCGTCCCTGCCTGCCTTGCTGGCGCTACCATTCATGCCCGCGTTTCCTGAAAATCACGCATCCAACCCCGCCCTGCACGCCAACATTCCATCCAGAGACTCACGCCATGCCCCTGCAATTCGCCGACCGCCTCAACAATGTCGAAACCTCCGCCATCCGCGAACTCTTCAAGCTGCTGGGCAAGCCCGGCATCATCAGCTTTGCCGGCGGCTTTCCCGACCCGGCGATGTTTGACATCGAGGGCATCAAGGAAGCCAGCGGCAAGGCACTCAATGAAGAACCCGGCGGCGCGTTGCAATACGGCGCCACCGAAGGCTACGCCCCGCTGCGCGAGCAACTGGGCGCCTTCATGGCGAGCAAGGGCGTGACCGTCGCGCCCGAAGGCCTGATCGTCACCACCGGCAGCCAGCAGGCGCTCGATCTGCTGGGCAAGACGCTGATCAATCCGGGCGACAAGGTGATCGTCGAAGGTCCGACCTTCCTGGCCACCATCCAGTGCTTTCGCCTGTACGGCGCCGAAGTCATCAGCGCGCCCATCGACGCGCATGGTGTGAAGACCGACGAGCTGGAGCGGCTGATCGTTGAGCACAAGCCGAAATTTGTTTACCTGATTCCGACCTTCGGCAACCCGAGCGGCGCGCTGCTCGGCCTGGCGCGGCGCCGGCAGGTGCTGGAGATGGCCGTCAAATACCAGACGCTGGTGGTCGAGGACGACCCTTACGGCGACCTGTATTTTGGCGAAGCACCGCCGCCGTCCTTGCTGGCCTTGAGCGACGACGTGCCGGGCAGCCGCGAGTTGCTGGCCCATTGCGGCTCGCTCAGCAAGGTGCTGTCGCCCGGCCTGCGCATCGGCTGGATGATTGCGCCGCCGGCGCTGCTGGCCAACGCGGTGATGTGCAAGCAGTTCAGCGACGCCCACACCAGCACCTTTGCCCAGGCTACCGCCGCGCAGTACCTGAAAGCCGGCCGCATGCCGGCGACGCTGGCCCATGTGCGCAAGGTCTACGGCGAACGCGCCGCCGCCATGGGCAATGCGCTGAAGCGCGAACTGGGCGACGCGGTGGCGTTCGAGCAGCCGCAGGGCGGCCTGTTCTTCTGGGCGCGCCTGACGGGCGACGGCGGCAGGATGAAGGATGCGGGCGAATTCGCCAAAAAGGCGATTGAGCAAGGCGTGGCCTTCGTGCCGGGCGCGCCGTTTTATGCGGCGAATCCCGACAAGGCAACGTTCCGGCTCAGCTTTGCCACGGCGGATGTGTCGAAAATCAAAGAGGGGATGGAGCGGCTCGGCCGGGCGATTTGAATCGGCGGGCGCCTACAGGTATTGCTCCATGGATTCCGGGCTCCAAGCCATCTCAATATTTATGCCTGAGCAGAGAGCGAAATCTGCTCAGGCGCCTGTCACGCCACACAGCAGCCAATGAATAAGGGCTGCGTGAATGCGCATGCCTCTACTGGTTAATTGGCTTCGTTCGCCAGTTCGAAAGAAGGAACCTCCTTCAGGGGGGTGCCCAGCTGTATGACGATCGACCGGTACGATTTCAATTCGATGGCAGCCGGGTCGCCCTGGTAGATGCGCAGATTGCCGCCGTCCCTGACATAAACCACGACCGGTGTGTTGAGCTGGCCGGCAACATTCGTGCGGGTCAGCGGCTGTCCCCAGATATTGAAGAACTGCCCCAGCGTCTGACGGTCGTAGTTCAGCGGTTCAATATGAAGCGTGCCGGTCATATCATGCGTATGCAGCGGATAAAAACAGGTCGTACTGAATACCTCATCGTTCCCGACGACGCCAATCAACTGGGGAATGGCCATGCGTACGCCGTCCTTGTAGATCGCCACATGGCTATGGGCGTGGTAGATATATTCCAGATTCGACTGGTTTCGCGGTCCGTAGCAGGACAGCCCATCTACCGGCTGGCCTTGTCCGCCACGGCCATTGGACCGGTTGTCTTCCAGGCCGAGTTGGCCGTTCAGCGCGGTTCCAAACGCCCCCCGATTGACGATCAGCGGCGTGGCGGACAGCGCAGGCGGATTTTTCCATTCAAAGTTTGGAATCTGGCTGAGCGCCGAGCCGACCTGGATCGTGATTTCGCGGTTTCCGGTCAGCGGCAATGCATCCAGCGCGCCCGTGTATTCAGCCAGCGTGCTGCCATCGCGGATGAATACCTTGACGGGCTTTCCGGCATAACCCGCCACATTGGTCGTGGAGAGCGGTTGCCCCCACAGTGCAAAGAACTGACCCAGCGTATAGGGCGCCGCGCCGCCGGATTTTGTGCGGATCTTGCCACTGGTGTCCGTCGTCATGAGTGGGTAATAGCAGCCGACTTGTCTCAAGGTCGCATCAGCGATGCCGGGGTTGCCTTGGGCGACCAGGCCAATGTCCTCTGGAATCGCAACTTGCTGGCCGTCCACCACAAGGCTTAGATGGGTAAAGCCATAGGCCGGAGAAGACTTGGCGGGCTTTTCACATGCAAGACCCGCAATAGCCTGCCCTGATCCACCGGTGGCCGTTGCACCTTTTGCAAAAGTCAATGTGCCGACGCTGGTCCCGTCCTCCAGGGCTGTGGCTGCGGCCAGGGTAGGGGCTGATGGCTGGTCAGAATCTGCAGTATTCAGGCCACCACTGTCGCTGCCACCACCGCATCCATACAGCACGGAAATGCCCATAACGGTAAGGCTGATATGGACTATTCTGGATTTAACTTTTTTATGCATTAATTACCTTTTAATAAAAATCGAAAACTATTAAAAGTCTGATTCTTTTCTTGACTGTCGATTTAGAATTTTATTCTAGGCGAAACAGTCCCATTAAAATGGGTAGGTTGCGTTGAAACAATAGTAACCAAGTTGGTTGAATGTTAATTAAAGTTATTTCACTTTAAAATCAAAAAAACTCCACATTTGATTTTTTCAGAACGTAAATAAATTCATGGTTTTATTATTTGAGTAGCTATTTTTTAAATCAAGGATACGAGTATTTCTTCGTGAGAGTTTTTGAATGCATTGGTGCATCAGGAATTTAACCGGCCACGATGGATGTGAAAGTGGGTTGCATTTTCTTTTGATTGCGGCCACGCCGGATTCACTGTGCTCGCACCGTGCCAACACGGCAACAGGCGCCTGATGGACTCACTGATGGCCTTTCTCCATTCGCTGCAGGGCGTTGAAGCCTATGCGCTGCTGCTGGGGCTGCTGGTGGGCAGCGGTTTCGGGCTGCCGGTGAATGAAGACATCCTCTTGCTGGGCGCGGCCGCGCTCACGCTCAAGGGCGTGATGGATCCGGTGCCGCTGGTCGCGGTGGCATGGCTGGGGCTGGTCACGGCCGATTCGCTGGTGCTGCACTGGGGCCATCGCTTTGGCGGGCAGCTGCTGCGCCACCGCTTCCTGGCCCGCCTGATGCCAGAGGCCCGGCTCGCGGCGATGCAGGCGGTCATGCGCCGTTACGGGCCGGGCTTCATGTTTGTCGCCCGCTTCATGCCGGGGCTGCGAACGCCGCTGTTCTTTGCCGCCGGCTCGCTGAAGATGCCTTACCGCCACCTGTTCATCTACGACGGCGCGGCCGCGCTGGTCGAACTGCCCTTGCTGGTCTATGGCGTGCGTTACGTGGGCGGCCGCTGGCAGGAAATCCTGGCGCTGGTGCAACGCTTCCAGGGATTTTTGCTGCCGTGCCTTGTGATGCTGGCGCTGGGGCTGTGGCTCTACAGCCGCAGGCGGTCGAAAAGCGCAGGATCCGGGCGATAAGGCTGTTTTTTTGCGCGGCTTCAAGCCTTCGCGGCAGGCTCAGCTGTCGCCAAGCTCGTCCATGCGGTCCGCATTCGTGGTGCTGTGGCTGCCCTTGAGGTGCATTTCCACGTCGGCGGCCACATCGCCCACGGCCCCCACCGCTTCGCGCAGTTGCGCCTCGGTGGCGTCGAGCTTTCTGGCCCACTGCGCGCGGGCTGCCGGGTCGTTCATGTCGATGCGGTCGGGTTCCATTCCGGGTTGGGTTGCCATGCTGGTCTCCTGAAGGTGGTTGATGAATCAACCGTAACGCCTTTGCCGTGCCCGGCCTGTAGGCCAAGGCCGCAGCCGGGATTCAACCGCCGGCGATGCAATAGACCGGCGGCGCGCCATGCCACCTGAATCTGCTATTGAATGAATAGCTGCCAGCGCACGTCCATCATGCGCAAGAGGCATTTTTTTCTTAAGAATCGGGGCAAAAAGCCGCCTGGCACCGGCTTGTGCCGAGCTGGCGGCCTCGCTTGCGTCCTGGCGCTTGCGTGAGCGCGCCGCTTTAAACTCTGCCCCATGCCTCCCATCCTCCAGCGCGCCGCCGCTTTTGTCCGCGTGCAATTCCACCGCCTTGTCAGCCTGATCAAGCAATACCCCTTCCGGGCTGCCCTGGTGCTTCCGGCGCTGCTGCTGCTTTACGTGCTGGTGCTGATTCCCTTCACGCCGGGCATCGGCGACCTGCGCAAGGCCAAGTCCGAAACGCCGTCGGTGCTGCTGGCGTCCAACGGCACGGTGCTGGCCGAGTACCGGCGCAGCAACCGGCGCTGGGTCACGCTGGACAAGATTTCGCCGCATGTCGTCAATGCGCTGATCAGCACCGAAGACCACCGCTTCTACCAGCACCACGGCATCGATTTGCGGCGCACCTTTGGTGCGCTGCTGAGCACCCTGTCGGGCGAGCTGCAGGGCGGCTCGACCATCACGCAGCAGCTGGCGCGCAACCTGTATCCCGAGGAAATCGGCCGCGCCGCCACCATCACGCGCAAGGTCAAGGAGGCGATCACCGCGCTGAAGATCGAGTCGGTGTATTCCAAGGACGAGATCCTGGAAACCTACCTCAACACCGTGCCTTTTCTCTACAACGCCTTCGGCATCGAAATGGCGGCGCGCACCTACTTCGACAAGTCGGCCGACAAGCTCGATGTGCTGGAAAGCGCCACCTTGATCGGCATGCTCAAGGGCACCAGCTACTACAACCCGGTGCTCAACCCCGACCGCGCCCTCAAGCGCCGCAACCTGGTGCTGGCGCAGATGGTCAAGCATGGCAAGCTCGCTCCGGCCCGGCTCGACGCGCTGGAAAAGCGGCCGCTGCGGCTGGATTTTGAACGCCAGGTCGAGCCCCTGGGCGCGGCCCCCCACGTCGCCCAGCACCTGCGCAAATGGCTGATTTCGTGGGCCGACAGCAAGGGCTACGACATCCACGCCGACGGCCTGCGGGTACGCACCACGATCGACGCCAACATCCAGAAGCTGGCCAACCAGGCGGTGGCGCGGCAGCTGGCGCAATTGCAAAAGCTGGCGGACGGCCAGCGCAAGGCCGGCGCCGAGCGCGCCATGCTGCAGGCCGGCTTTCTGGCGCTGGACCCGCGCAGCGGCGCGGTGCGCGCCTGGGTCGGCAGCCGGGATTTCGCGCAGGAGCAATTCGACCACGTCAGCCAGGCGCGGCGCCAGCCCGGATCGACCTTCAAGCCTTTCGTGTACGGCGCGGCCTTCATGCAGGGGCTGAGCCCGTCGTTTGCCTTCATCGACCAGCCGGTCGCCATCGACTCGGGCGGCGGCGACGTGTGGACGCCCAGCGATGCCACGCCGCCCACCGGCCAGCCCACCACGCTGCGCGACGGGCTGGTGTATTCCAAGAACACCATCACCGCCCAGCTGGTGCAGAAAATCGGCCCGGCCAGCGTCGGCCAGCTGGCCCAGGCCCTGGGCGTGCGCCAGAGCAAGCTCGACGTGGTGCCTTCGCTGGCGCTGGGCACCAGCCCGGTCACGCTGCTGGAAATGGTCGCCGCCTACGGCAGCATCGCCAACGGCGGCCACTACCTGCTGCCGGTGCTGGTGGCCAGCGTCGAAGACCACCAGGGCAATCTGCTGGAAACCTTCACGCCGGTCAGGGAAGCGACGCCGGCCATGCCGCGCGCCGACTCCCTGACGCTGGTGGACGTGATGCGCGGCGTGATCGACCAGGGCACCGGCAGCGCCATACGCCAGCGCTACGGCATCCAGGCCGACGTGGCCGGCAAGACCGGCACCACGCAGGACAACACCGACGGCTGGTTCATCATGATGAATCCGCAGCTCGTGGCCGGCGCGCGGGTCGGTTTCAACGACAACAGCGCGACGATGGGCAACTGGGGGCAGGGCGCGCGCAGCGCATTGCCGATGGTCGGCGAGGTGTTCCAGGGCGCGTTTCGCAACCGCTGGCTGGACCCCAACGCCGAGTTCGACATACCGCGCAGGCGGCCGCCACCGCCACCGCCGCCGCCCCAGCAGCGGCGGAGCGATCCGCTGGCGGACATCGTCAACGGCCTGTTCGGCAGGATCTTGAAGCAGCTCCAGTAGCCGACAGCGCCAGTTCAGCCCATGTCATCCAGCGATTCAACGATGGCGCCGGCCATCAGCCCGGCCACGCGCCGTTCCATCCTGCTGCTGTCGTTCGCCACCTTCGCCAGCATGGCGGCGCAGCGCATCTGCGACGCCATGCTGCCCGAACTGTCGCGCGTGTTCGCGGTCGGCCTGGGGCAGGCGGCGCAGGTGGTGTCGGTGTTTGCCATCACCTACGGTGCGGCACAGCTGTTCTACGGCCCGCTGGGCGACCGCATCGGCAAGTTTCGCGTCATCACCTTTGCCACGCTCGGGTGCAGCATTGGCAGCGCGCTGGCGGTGGCTGCCGGCACGCTGGACATGCTGGTGTTTGCGCGCCTGCTGATGGCGCTGGGCGCCGCCGCCCTGATCCCGCTGTCGATGGCCTGGATCGGCGACGCGGTGCCGTCCGAACAGCTCCAGGAAATGCTGACGCGCACCGGGCTGGGCAGCACCCTGGGCATTGTCGGCGGCCAGCTGGTCGGCGGCCTGCTGACCGATGCGCTGGGCTGGCGCTGGGCCTTTGTGTTCATGACGGTGCTGTTCGGCGTGGTCGGTTCGCTGCTCTGGCTGGACCTGCGCCGGCAGCGCGCGCCGGCCGCGAAGGCCCAGGCGCCTGACAGGGCGGCAGCGCCGCGCCTGGGCTTCGTCGCGCAGGCGCTGCAGATCGTGACCGGTCCCTGGTCGCGCATCATCTTGCTGATGGCGCTGGTCGAAGGCGCCGCAGGCTTTGGCGTGCTGGCGATCTGGGCTTCGCACCTGCACCGCTCGCTGAGCCTGTCGCTGTCGCTGGCCGGCGCCATCGTCGCTCTGTTCGGCCTGGGCGGCATGGGTTACATGGCGGTTGGCCGCCACCTGATCCGCCGCTTCGGCCAGCAGGGGCTGGTGCTGATCGGCGGCGGCATCGTCGGCGTGTCCGCGCTGGTGCTGGCCTACACGCCGCACTGGGGTCCGGCGCTTCCGGCCAGCTTGCTGGCGGGTTTTGGCTTTTTCATGTTCCACAACACCATGCAGGCCAACGCCACGCAGATGGCGCCACATGCGCGCGGCACGGCGGTGTCGCTGTTTTCCTCGTCGCTGTTCCTGGGCCAGTCGATCGGCGTGGTGCTGGCCGCCAGCCTGATCGACCGCATCGGGACCGGCGCGGTGATTGCACTGGGCGGCGCGGTGATGGCGCTCGAAGGCGTCTACTTCGCCTGGGTGCTGCGCCGGCGCGAGCGGCTGTTGAAAGACTGACGCCAGGGCGCTGGCACGCATTCGCTTTAACCCGCAAACTGAATTTTAGGCATCAAATATGCCTTCTGCGCACGGCCAGTCTGCACAAGCAGCTATGAATTCAGTAGCTCGATGCGGTTTTTACCGGCGGCCCATTTCCGGCTCAGCCCCCAGCGTCAGGTCGTCCTCCGTCATGGTCGTGAAGTGGTCCAGCGACACCGCATGCAGCGGCGTGTCGATGGCGTTCACCACCCGGTCCAGCGCGGCGTAATGCGCCATGTGGCCGACGCCGGGAACGAGAAACAGCTCGCTGTGCGGCAGTTCATCGTGCAGCCGGACGGAATGGGCTTGCGGATCGACGACCACGTCCTCTTCTCCGGCGATGAGCGTCACCGGCAGGACGAGTTCGGCGTAGCGTTTGGACATCGTACTGGCGGCAGGCACCATGAAGGCCGCATCCTCGGCATTGGCGCGCAGCTGCACCGGCCGCAGCATCATCTCCCGCGAGATGACCGGGAAGAAATTGTCCGGCAACTCCCTGGGCGCAAACATGGCCTGGGCCATTTTCTTGAGCATGAGCCGGCTTGACAACGCCGTGACCGTGTAGCGCATCACATCGCCCAGCACCGGCAGGGCGACCGGCGCGGTCAGCAGCGCATCAACGCGAAAGCTCGGGTAGAAGTAGCCGCCCACCAGCACCAGGCTGCGCACGTTTTCCGGATACGCCAGGGCCATGGCCACTGCCACCATCGTGCCCATCGAGTGGCCGACGACGACCGGCCGCTCGATGCCCAGGCGTTCCAGCGCCGCGCGCAGCAGGTCGGCCTGCGCCGCTGGCGTCCAGAGCCGGTCGCGCGGCCGGCTGCTGTGGCCAAAACCGGGCCGGTCAAAGGCGACCACGCGGTGGTTGCGGGCCAGCCGGTCCATCAGGCCGCTGGCGATGAAGTCCGCATGCGTGACGGTGTTGCCATGGATCAGCACGACCGGCGGGCCTTCGCCGCGCTCGACATAGTGCAGGTCAACGCCGTCAATGTCGATGAAGTCGCCGGCGGGCGGGTTGTCGCGCTCGGCCCGGCGCGCCTGGACTTCAACCCAGGCGGCGGTGGCGGCCGCACTGGCCACGGCAGCCAGGGCGATGGCGCCGGAGCGGGACATGGCCGGGGATTTCTTGATGGAACTGAAACGGTTCATAAGGGCTTTCAAGTGCATTGAAAAAAAGATGCGGTTTGCCCGGAATGCAAACCGCAAAAATAAAGACTAACGGTTATTGGTGTTTACCCGCGTGACAATGTGTTTTGTTACCAGCCCGGCGCGTGCCGCAGGCAGCCGAAAAAAAGGTCGGCAGCGTGCCTGCCATGCGGTTTTTGCCTACGCTCGGGCGCAGCATGCGGGTTTAACGTTCTAGCTTTGGCAAATCAATAGGAGCAAGAAAATGGCGAATGATTTCCTGGGGCAGATTCTGGGCAGCGTGCTGGGCAATGCCCGGGCCGGCCAGCAAAGCCCGATGGGCGGCGGCGGCGGCCTCGGTGACCTGCTGGGCGGGCTGATGGGGGGCGGTGCAGCGCAGGGCGCGGGCGGCTCTGGCGGCCTGGGCGACTTGCTGGGCGGGCTGTTGGGTGGCGGCGCGGGGCAAGGCGCAAACAGCCCCGGGGGCTTGGGCGGACTGGGCGGTTTGGGCGTGGGTCAGGGCCAGGTCCAGGGCGGCTCGGGCATGGGAAACAAGGGAAGCGCGCTGATGCTCCTGCTGCTGCCGCTGGCCATGCAATGGGTGCAGCGCAATGGCGGCATTGGCGGGGTGCTGGAGCGTTTCCGGAACCAGGGTTACAGCCGGCAGGCCGCCTCGTGGGTTTCCACCGGCGAGAACGAGGAACTGCCGCCGCAGGCGGTCAGTGAACTGATGGGAACGGAAGAGCTTTCGCGCCTGTCGCAGCAGCTCGGCGTCAGCCAGGAAGAAGTGTCCTCGGGCATGGCGCAAATCCTGCCGGAAATGGTGAACCAGCTGACGCCGCAAGGCGGCGTGCCGGATGACGGCGACGAGGTGCTCAACCGTGGAACGTCGATGCTGGAACAGATCATGAACGCCGCGCAGCGCCGCTGACGCGTTTGACACGTGGCCAGCAGCGCAAAAGCACGTCGGCCGGCGCCGCCCGAGTGTCGTGTGACGCGACACTAGAATCGCGGCCATGAGAATGCTCCTGCCCCGCTTCAAGCAATTTGCCGCTTCGCTTCCTGGCCGGCTGCGTCGTCTGACCCGGCGCGACTGGGTTTGGGTGGCGCTGGCCTTGCCGGTTTTGCTGCTGCTTTACGCGCTGGTCCAGGTTCCGTTCACGCCCAGCATTTCCGACCTGCGCAAGGCCAAGTCCGAAAAAGCCTCGGTGCTGATGTCCACCGACGGCCAGGAACTGGCGGTGTTCCGGCAGGCGAACCGTGAATGGGCCAGATTAGCCGAGATTTCGCCCAAGGTCATCGACGCACTCATCGCCACCGAGGACCGGCGGTTTTACCAGCACCACGGCATGGACCTCAAACGCACGGCTTCTGCGCTGTTCCAGACCTTCACGGGCGACCTGCAGGGCGGCTCGACCATCACGCAGCAACTGGCGCGCAACCTGTTTCCCGACGAGATTGGCCGCGCCGCCAGCTTGAACCGCAAGATCCGCGAGGCCGTCACGGCGCTGAAGATCGAGTCGGTCTACACCAAGGACGAGATCCTGGAAACCTATCTGAACACCGTGCCGTTTCTCTACAACGCGCACGGCATCGAGATGGCGGCGCGCACCTACTTTGACAAGACGGCCGGCCAGCTCGACGTGCTGGAAGGTGCCACGCTGGTCGGCATGCTCAAGGGCACCAGCTATTACAACCCGGTGCAAAACCCCGAGCGCTCGCTGCAGCGCCGCAACATCGTGCTTGCGCAGATGGTGAAAAACGGCACGCTGCCCCAAGCCAGCCTGTCCGGCCTGCAGAAAAGGCCGCTGAAAATCGATTTCGAGCGGCAGACCGAGCCGCTGGGTTCAGCGCCGCACCTGGCCCAGCAGCTCAAACGCTGGCTGATCGAGTGGGCGGATCGCAACAGCTACAACATTTATGCCGACGGGCTGGTGGTGCGCACCACGATCGATTCGCGCCTGCAGGACATGGCTACCAAGGCGGTGACGCGCCATGCCGACAAGCTGCAGCGGCAAGCCAGCGCGGCGTGGGGCCTGAACGCCGGCTGGAAGGCTAGAAAAACCCTGGTGCAGTCCTTTGTGCGGGCCACGCCCGACTACAAGGCCGCGCTGGAGTCCGGCCAGACGCCGGAGCAGGCGCTGCAGCAACTGCTGGCCGACGCCGGTTTCATGCAAAAGCTGCACGACGGCAAGACGCGCCTGCAGGCCGGCTTCATGGCGCTTGATCCGCGAAACGGGCAGGTGCGGGCCTGGGTCGGCAGCCGGGATTTTGCGCAGGACCAGTTCGACCATGTGCAGCAGGCGCGCCGCCAGCCCGGTTCGACCTTCAAGCCTTTTGTCTACGGCGCCGCGTTCGAGGACGGCGCCAAGCCGACCGATACCTTCGTCGATCAGGCCGTGGCCATACCGCTGGGCAACGGCGCTTTCTGGCGGCCCAGCGATGGCGGCGGCCCGAGCGGCGCCCGCATGAGCCTGCGCCAGGGGCTGATGTATTCGAAAAACACCATCACAGCGCAGGTCATGCAGCAGGTCGGGCCGGCGCATGTCGCTGCATTGGCCCGGTCCATGGGCGTGCGCGACAGCCGGCTGGAGGAAGTGCTGTCGCTGGCGCTGGGAACCAGCCCGGTGACCTTGAAGGAAATGGTGACGGCCTACGGCACGATTGCCAATGACGGCAACTTCATCGAGCCGGTCCTGGTCACGCAGATTGAAGACCGCAACGGCAAGGTGCTGCAGGCCTTTGCGCCCCAGGTGGCCGAGGTGGCCATGCCCGCCGAGGTGGCGCAAACCCTGCTGGACACCCTGCGCGGCGTGATCGACCAGGGAACGGGCGCCGGCATCCGCAACCAGTTCGGCATCCAGGCCGACGTGGCGGGAAAGACCGGCACGACGCAGGACAACACCGACGGCTGGTTCATCCTGATGCATCCGCAACTGGTGGCGGGCGCCTGGGTCGGCTTTAACGACAACCGCATCACCATGGGCAATGGCTGGGGGCCGGGGGCCCGCAGCGCGCTGCCGATGGTCGGCGAATTCTTCCAGCAGGCCCTGCGCGCCAAAGTGCTGGATGCGGCGCTGCTTTTTGACGCGCCAAAATTCGCGCAGCCTGCCAACCAATGGAACAATTCCGATGGATCGGAAGAGGCCGAGCCCATGCGGGCAGAGGAAGGCGGCGTTCAAAACGGTGAAACACCGCCTGATGGCGCCGGGCAGCCGGACCCGGTTGACAGGGATGACAGGCCCTACCGGGACGAGTCCGGCGCGATGCCTGCGGAAAACCTGCCGCCCCAGCCCGTGGTTCGCTACATCACGGTTCCGCCACCCGCGCAGGACCGCCAGCGGCTGCCGCCAGAAGGGCAGGCCATGCCCAGGGCTTATGAATTGTTGCCGCCCGAGGGACGGCGGCCGCGCCCAGTGGAGCCACCGCCGGAGACCGTTCAGGGGAACTTCGATCACCCGGCCTTTCCCGCCCGGCCCGGCCAGCGCTGAATGGCGGGCATGGCTGGATTCCGGGGGGCCGGCGCTCAGCATTTGCCGGTGCTGCAGTCCGCAATCAGTTGATGCATCTGAAATCTGCTGGCTGGTTACCCCACTGCGGATGAGCTGATGCACTGCGGATTGATAATTGCTGCCTTGCGGCTGTTTTGAAGCCATTCCGTTTCCTGCTTTTCGCATAGTCCATCAGGCCCGGGTTTGACCTGAAGCACCTGAAAACACGCGTGATCCGAAGATGAAAACTTTAATATTGATGTGCGGCCTGTGGTGTTGCACCTTGGCGCACGCCAGGGCAGACTGGTTCAACGTCATGGGCGACGCGGCCGACGAAAGCGTCAACACCATCGAGGTGGACCCGACCCCCGTTTCCATCACGGGCGAGACACGCATCATGCGGGTGCGGGTAAGCCGTTCGCAAGACCGCGTCAACTGGGACGGCATTTCCTACCGCTCCTATGTTGCCGACGTTCTTTTTGATTGCCCTCAAGATGTGGCCCGCTACCTGTCGATAGACTACTACCGCCTGCCAGGCTGGAAGGGCGAGCCTTACCTGCGGCGGGTGTACCCGCAGACGGAACCGCGTTTGATGCAGTTTCGCGATGTCGAGCCCAATCCTTACCGGCGAATCATCCGGGCCGCCTGCAATACCTCCACCATTACCAACAATTGAAATGCCCTGAGCCTGTGCTTTTCTTCAGCCAGCGGACGGCCTGAAGACGGGCATCGCGCATCCGGCATCGTCCAGATCATGAAAAAATCCTTGTCAGCAACCGGCCTCGTCTATTCAACCGACGCCGGACGAATGTGTCCCGGTTGCCGCCAGCCGGCATCCGCCTGCGTCTGCAGGCTGGCAAAAGCGCTGCCCAAGTCGGACGGCGTGGCGCGCGTTTCCCGAAGCACCAAGGGGCGCGGTGGAAAGACCGTCACGCTGGTGACGGGCCTGGCGCTCGGCGAGCCGGCGCTGGTGCAACTGGGCAAGCAGCTCAAGGCCGCCTGCGGCTCGGGCGGAACGGTCAAGGACGGGGTGATCGAAGTGCAGGGCGACCACTGCGAGCAGGTGATGCTTGCACTGGCCAAGCAGGGCTTCGCCGCCAAAAGGGCAGGCGGCTGAAGATGACGCCCGACGACCTGCCGCTGCTGCTGACGCGTGTCATGCCCTTCGGAAAATACAAGGGCACGCCGATTGCCGACCTTCCGGGCAACTACCTGAACTGGTTTGCCCGCGAAGGCTTCCCGAAGGGAGAGATCGGCCGCCTGCTGGCGCTGATGCAGGAAATCGACCACAACGGGCTGTCGCATCTGCTCGATCCGCTGCGCAGGCGCTAAAAGTGCGCCAGCAATCCCTTTTGCTATATTAATGATAGCTGCTTGCGCCCGTGCAATAAGCGAAAGAGGCCGTTTTTATCAATAATTTACAACGTCGTGGCACGTTTACAGCACCTTGCTCAGGAAGCGGCGCGTCCGGTCTTGCTGCGGCGTGTCGAAAATTGCCGCTGGCGTTCCCTCCTCAACGATCACGCCTTCATCGATGAACACCACCCGGTCGGCCACCTGGCGGGCAAAGCCCATTTCATGCGTCACCACCACCATCGTCATGCCTTCCTCGGCCAGGGCCTGCATGACCGCCAGCACTTCACCGACCATCTCGGGGTCCAGCGCGGACGTGGGCTCGTCGAACAGCATGATGCGCGGCTGCATCGCCAGCGCCCGGGCAATCGCCACCCGCTGCTGCTGACCGCCGGACAACTGGCTGGGGTAGGCATTGATCTTCTCCAGCAGCCCGACTTTTTCCAGCAGCTCGCAGGCGCGAACCCGCGCCTGGGCATGCGTCAGGCCGCGAACCTTGGACGGCGCCAGGGTGATGTTTTCCAGCACGGTCTTGTGCGGGAACAGGTTGAAGCGCTGAAACACCATGCCGATTTCGGAACGCAGCGCATCGACATCGGTCTTGGGTTCATGCACCGACACGCCATGCACCAGCACCTCGCCGCCCGAGGCATCCTCCAGGCCATTGAGGCAGCGAAGAAACGTACTTTTGCCCGAGCCCGACGGGCCGATCACGCACACCACCTCGGTCGCCTTGATGGCGCAGTCAATGCCGCGCAATACGGCCAGTTTGCCAAACAGCTTGGTCAACCCCTTAACGCGAATCACCTCGTCCATAACGTGCCTCCAGTCGTTTCACGCCATAGGCCAGGCCCAGCGTCAGTACCCAATACATGAGCGAAATCGTGAGATACGGTTCCCAGTAGCGCGAATAGGCGCCCGCCACGGTACGCGCCGCATAGGCCAGCTCGGCCAGGCCAATGGCCGAGATCAGCGAGGAGTCCTTGAGCAGCGAAATCGCGTTGTTGCCCAACGGCGGCAGCATCCGGCGAAAAGCCTGCGGCAGCACGATGTGGTACATCGTCCGGGGAAACGACATGCCCAGCGAACGCGAAGCCTCGACCTGGCCCTTGTCAATCGACTGGATGCCGGCGCGGAAAATCTCGGAAATGTAGGCACCCGAATTGAGCGTGAGTGCGACCACGCCGGACAGGAAGGCGCCATAGTTCTGCTTCAGGTCGCGTGCCGATTCGCCAGCAATGAGCAGGCCGTCCGTCGGATTGATGAACAGCGGCAGCAAGGCAAAGTGGATCAGCAAGATCTGCACGAACAGCGGCGTGCCCCGGAAGAAGCTGACATACACCGCCGCCGGCCACTGCAGCAGGTATTTGCACAATTGCCTGGCCGGTGCATGGCGCGCTTCGGCCACGCGCGCCAGGCCAACGGCCAGGCCCAGCGCAGTGCCCTGCACGATGCAGATCAGCGTGACGGCAATGGTCATTTGCAGACCGCGCCAGAACAGGCCGGCGTATTGGGAAATGATGTCGGCGCGAAACCAGCCGAACCAGAGAACTTGCTCCATGGCTAATCTGGCCGGTGTTCAGCGAACGCGCAGCACGTGTGCCGCGATGTCTGTGCCATTCCTGCGTTCCACCCGCAAGTGCTTGCCAGGTGCCATCCAGGGGTTGCCGGCAACAGCCGAAATTCTGTACGAAAGGTTCATGATGGGCTTGAATGGGTAAAAGTAAAAGTTGGCGGGCAGTGGGCGATGCGCGAAATCACGGCATTCGCTGAAAATTCCGCAAGCCATGTTAACGCGTGCAAGCGCCATGCCAGGCCATGAATCCGGTTGCCGTTCGCCGCCATCTCGTTCATGATGCGGAATAGTTTTATTCCAGCCTTGACGCTGGAACGTGTCCAGGTGTCGGCAACCCGCTGACCAGGCACAGAGCGCAACCCAGGGGAAGTTATCTTGAGTGAATGGCCAGTCATTTTGTCGGTTGTGAGTTTGCTGGTCGGGATGCTGTCGGGCGCCGGGCTATGGGCCGTTTGGCTGGACAGGCGAAAGGCCGGCAACAAGCTGGCTTTTCCGTTGCCGGGCTTGTGGCCTTTGAGGGGCAGACCGATTGTCAGCAGCCAGGAACAGGAAATATGGCATTCACTGAAAGACGGTTTTCATGACCATGCGGTCATGGTGAAAGTCCCCATCCTGCGCTTCACCCAATTGCACGAACCGTCAATGTCGAAGTTGGCAAGCAATGCCGCCACCCAGAATGACTGGTGGCTTAAAAGCGAGCAATGGCTGGAAATGCTCGGCGGGCTTTACGCGACCTTCACCATCTGCACCCTGAACGGCAAGGTCGTCGGTTGCGTGGATGTGCTCGGCAAGCACGAAGGCAGCAAGGCCAGCAGCGAACTGAAAGAGGCAATACTGCGCGATTGCGGCATTACCTACATCGTGACAAGTGCTTTCAACCTGCCCGACGCCAGCACGCTGCGTGAATTGTTTCTGGGAGAACTGCCCGACGAGCCTGTCGATCAGCAGGAAACCCGTGGCGGCGACAGCGATTTTCATACCGACATGGCTGCCTTTGCCAGCCAACAGGGCAAACTGGTTGGCTGATCTGGCCCGGATTGCACTCCTGGCGGCTGCGGGTTTCAGACTTCAATGCGCCATCGGCCACGCTGGAACCATTCACGAGGATTGAAAACCCAGCCGGTAAAGATGGGCAAAAGCACCATTCATGGCCAGCAATTTTTTGTGCGTGCCCGACTCGATGATCCGCCCTGCGTCCATCATGATGATGCGGTCAGCATTCTGGATGGTTGACAGGCGGTGCGCAATGACCAGCGAGGTACGCCCCGTGGTCAGCCGCCGGATGGCTTCCTGCACGGCAATTTCCGATTCGGTGTCCAGTGCCGAGGTGGCTTCATCAAGAATCAGAATCGGCGCGTCCTTGTAGAGCGCGCGCGCAATGGCCAGCCGCTGGCGCTGGCCTCCTGACAACTGCATTGCATTGTGGCCCAGGACAGTGTTCAGGCCTTCGGGTAGTCCGGCCAGCAAGGACGCCAGGTTGGCGGCTTCGAGGCAGTCCCTGACCCGGGCCGCATCGACCGGCTGCCCCAGGGCCACGTTGTCGGCAATGCTGCTGTTGAGCATCACCACATGCTGGCTGACCATCGCAAACTGCGAGCGCAGGCACGCCAGGTCCCAACTGCGAATCTCCTCGCCGTCCAAGGTGATGCGGCCCTCCGTCATTTCGATAAAACGGGGCAGCAGGTTCACCAGAGTGGTCTTGCCGGAACCTGAAGCCCCGACGATGGCAAGCGTTTCTCCGGCAGCAATTGACAGACTGAATCCCTGAAGCACAGGCACCGCATCGGCCTTGTAGGCAACGCCGACACCTGAAAATTCAATGTCGCCAACGGCCCTTGTCTTGACAAAATGGCCGCTGGTTTCGTCAGGGGTCAATTCCATGAGGTCCAGGCCGCGCTCGACAGCCGCAAGCCCACGGGTGATGGGGGTGGCGGCGTCCGACAGGCTTTTGATGGGGGCGATCAGCAGCAGCATGGCGGTGACAAACGCCACGAAACCGCCCACTGTCGTCGTGTTTTCGGCGCTTTGCATCAGCGCAATCGAAATCACGGCCGAAAGCGCCATGGCGGCAAGCACCTGGGTGATGGCACTCATGCCGGCATAGGCCGCAGTTGATTTCATCGACAGGCCGCGCAGCGAATGGCTCAGATTGTCAAACCGCGTGGCCTGGGACGCCTGGGCGCCATGCAGGCGAACATCTCGGTGCGCCATGACATTTTCTTCCACCACATAGGCCAGGCTGTCGGTGGCTGTCTGACTCTCTTTGGTCAGGCGATACAGGCGTTTGGACAGGACCTGAATGACCAGGGCTACCGCTGGAAACAGAAAACCGACGATCAGCGTGAGTTTCCAGTTCAGGTAGACCAGGTAGCTGATGAGCGCCAGCAGCGTAAGCACGTCCCGTGCCAGCCGCATGACCGCATTGATCAGCGCTGACGAGCCATTGAACACTTCATACACGACCGTGTTGGCAATCATGCTGGAGCTTTGGTCGGAAAACAGGCTTAGCCGGGCGCTGAGCAGTTTGCCAAACATGGCTTTGCGCAGTTCGAGCAAACCATCGTTGGTTACTTTTGCCAATGCAAACTGCGCCAGAAATCCCGACAGTCCCCGGATGATGAACAGCAGCATCAGCGTGACGGGTACCAGCCAGAGATTCAGGTCATCCTGCTGGAAGCCCCGATCCAGCAAGGGTTTGAGCAAGGCGGGCACAAAAGGCTCGGTCGCCGAGGCGACGATGGTGGAGCCAATGGCCAGCGCCCAACCTGCCTGCGAGCCGCTGAAATAGGGCCACACGCGCGCCAGCCTGCGCAACAGTGTTTGTTTTTGGGGTGAAGCCACGATTTTTTTTGGAGGGGGCTTGGTCACGCAGGCTGCTTGTAAGAAGGGTGGGCATTAGGCTCAGGCAGGCTTTGACGACCCAGGGCCAGCAGCAAGCCGATCAGGATGCAAAAAAAATCTCCTATCTGCGCATCGTAGACAGAAGAGTTGAAAAGGCAGGCGACCGCCAATGCAAGGAGGGTTGATTGTGCTGCGCGCGCATATGGCGTCGCCATCTTCAGCGTGTCTCGCCACATGGAAAAAAGCAAGGCTGCAAAAAGAAGAATGCCTGGAATCCCGAGTTGTACGCCCCACAGAAGGAATTCCTGATGCGGGTTGCCGTTGCCGGCAATATCGATGTGAGCAGGATCTTTTTCACGTTGCAGCCGGTTGAACTGGGTGCTCCAGCTTCCTACGCCTGACCCTGCCACCGGATGTTCGCCGATGGCTTGTAGCGCCGTGTTCCACAAGTCAAGCCTTATTCCGGATGATGTATTGGCCTTGTGCTGGGCAGAGTAGGCGGACACTTCTGTTTGAACTAGGGTCAGCCTGTCCCGAACCTTGCTGGATGCAAAAAACAAGCCGACGGCAAGCAGGAATGGCAGCAAGACAACAAGGGATCGGTATTTTTTTGGCAGCTCCCACATGATGGCAATCGATATGAGCACAATCGAAATCACATGGGCGCTGCGGCCCATCAGAACAAAAAAGACGTTGGCGAGCGCCAAAACCGCAACAAAAATCGCCAGTTCTCGGCCGAACCGCCCGGGAACGAGTTCGCGAAAATGCCAGCACAGTGCCGCAAAGACCGAACTTATGATGCCCTGGTCAAGATAGCTTGAAAAGACTGCGTATTGGGTCAATGCCATCTGGGAAGTGGCCCAAGGCACCGGCAGGTGCGCGAACAGCATCCAGGAACTTGCCAGCAGGAATGTTTGTGCCGCGGCAAACGCGCCCAGGGCATAAATTGCCTCGCGCCGGTCGCGGATGGTAATCAGCAAAAGAACCACCATCAGCAGTTTGCCGTACTTGACCAGCGAGCCTAGAGCATCATCTTGCGGCGCCACGGTCCATAAAAGACTGAATGCAAATGCAGCCAGGGCAATCATGACTGCAGTCGGAGTGCTCATGCCCTTTAACAGCTGGTCTGACGTTGGAGCACGTCTTGCAAAAAGCACGACGGTTGCTCCAAGAATTACCAGCAAAAGCTTCGAAATGCTGATGAGAACCATCGACAATCCGACGGAAGCTGCTGCCAGGCAAATGACTGCAAGCCGGAAATTGATCGTGTTTTTTAACAAATTAGGTTCGGGGCCGAAGGGGATTTGCCCGCATTATCGGTGATTCCGTTTGCCTTTCCGCAAAGCGAATTTGGTGGACGGTCTGCTATGCTTTGCACCCATCAGCTGACTGCCCAAGTCCCTGAACTGCCGTGGAGATGAACTAAAAAGGTATTTGTTGACAAGCTTGTCGGTCATCGTGATTACAAAGAATGAAGCCCATAACATCGAGGCCTGTTTGCGCTCGGTTCACTTTGCTGATCAGATCGTCGTTCTCGATTCCGGCAGCATGGATGAAACGGTCCAACTAGCCCGAAAACTGGGTGCCGAGGTCATCGTCAACAGCCAATGGCTGGGATTTGGCGTTCAAAAAAACCGTGCACTGGCACTTGCCAGTTCCGACTGGGTACTGTCCATTGATGCCGACGAGCGCTTGAGCGTCGAACTCCAGGCCGAAATCCAGGAAGTCCTTGCGCATCCGGTGGCCGATGCCTATTGCTTTCCGAGGCTATCGAGTTATTGCGGCCAATACATTCATCATTCAGGCTGGTACCCCGACCCTGTCACACGACTCTTCCGGCGTGGTGCCGCCCGGTTTTCAGATGACATCATCCATGAAAAACTTGTCGTCAAAGGGCAAGTCAGCCCGTTGGGCAACCGCTTGCTGCATGAGAGCTTTCCAGACTTTGAAACGGTCCTGGACAAGGTTGATCGCTATTCGAGTGCCGGCGCCGAGCGCCTGTTGAGCATGGGCAAGTCGTCGTCATTTCCCAAGGCGCTGGGTCATGGCTTGTGGGCATTCATCCGAACCTATTTTTTGCAGAGGGGATTTCTGGATGGCTGGATGGGCCTTGCGCTGGCCATCTCCAATGCCGAAGGAACTTATTACAGGTACTTGAAGCTGTGGCTGCTGTTGCTTGATCGGAAGGCATCGTCTCCGTCGTCATGAAAATCAGCTTCATTGTTCTGACCTATAACCGTACAGACGCATTGCTGGCGGTTTTACGCTCCCTGTCCCGGCAGTGCAACCAGCACCATCAGGTCATCATTGCAGACGATGGGTCGCGACAGGAACAGGTGCAGATGCTGCTGGAGCGCTGTCCCATGTTTCAATGTCCGGTCCTGCATGTATGGCATCCGGATGTCGGTTTTACCATCGCACGCTCCCGAAACCTGGCAGCCAACCATGCCACAGGCGAGTATCTGGTTTTCCTTGACGGCGATTGCATTCCGAATCGTGCCTTTGTGGCACAACACGAGCGTATTGCCGAGACCGGCCATTTTGTCAACGGCAGCCGGGTGCTTTTGAACCAGCGCCTGACTACCAACGTGATCAATAAGGCGCTTGATTTGACCAGTCAGTCCGCGTATTTCTGGCTGCGTGCAAGGCTGCGCGGAGATTGCAACAAACTATTGCATCTGCTGGGCTGGCCAAGAAATTTATTCCGCGTAAAAAAGACTTTTGAGTGGCGTGGAATCCGCGGTTGCAACCTTGGCGTATGGAAGAAGGATTTCCTGAATGTCAATGGATTTGACGAGTCGTTTGAAGGCTGGGGCCACGAAGATGCTGATTTTGTACTGCGGCTTAGCCATCTTGGGATACGAAGGAAAAATGGATTCCTGGCGACCGAGGTCTTTCACCTTTGGCATCCAGAAAGCAAGCGCGACAGTGAGTCGGCCAATAAAAACCGCGTCATTTCGCGTATGAACACCAATCTAATCTTTGCCGAAAAAGGTTTTCGGGAACTTGACACGTCGGCATTCGTCAAATTGACTCAATTACATTCATAAGAACCAGATCTATGAGCATTACACCCTCCTTAAACCGCCGAACTGTTTTCGGTCTGTTGGCAGCAGGCACATTCTTACCATTGCCGGCGTTCGCCCAGTTTCGTGTGGAAGTCTCGGGTGTGGGCACGACCCAGCTGCCAATTGTCATCGCTCCCTTCAGGGGCGAAGCGCAATCGCCTCAAAAAATTGGCGGCATTGTCAAAGCCGATCTGGAGCGTAGCGGCATGTTTCGCGGCGTTGATGCCGCAGGCGTCGTGGCAGACGAGACTACCCGCCCTGATCTGGCAAGCTGGCGCCAAAAGGGCGCCGATGCCATGGTCACTGGCAGCGTTTCACCGCTAGCCGACGGGCGATTTGAAGTTCGCCTCCGCTTGTGGGATGTCGTTCGCGAGCAGGATCTGGGCGGTCAAAGCTATACCGTCGCTAAATCCGATCTGCGGCTTTCGGCGCATCGTGTTTCTGATTTTGTGTATGAAAAACTGACCGGTGAAAAAGGCATCTTTTCAACGCGGATTGCCTATGTGACCAAGTCAGGCCAGCGCTACACGCTATGGGTCGCGGATTCCGATGGCGAAAGTGCGCAGTCAGCCCTTGCAAGTCCCGAGCCGATCATTTCCCCGGCCTGGTCGCCCAACGGCGCCCAGCTCGCCTATGTGTCTTTCGAGTCTCGCAAGCCAGTGATTTACTCTCACGAGGTCGCTACCGGAAGGCGTCGCCTGCTGGCGAACTTTCGCGGCTCCAACAGCGCCCCTGCATGGTCACCTGACGGCAGCCAGCTGGTCGCCACACTCAGCCAGGCAGGCGGCTCGCAAATTTACGCCTTGGGCCTCAATGGCGGCGACCCCAAGCGCTTGACCCAGACATCAAGCATTGACACCGAACCTGCATTTTCTCCCGATGGACGTACGATCTACTTCGTCAGCGACCGGGGTGGCTCTCCGCAGATTTACCGCATGAACCCTGCCGGCGGCAATGCCGATCGTGTCACGTTTACTGGCAACTACAACATCTCGCCCGCCCTCAGTCCTGACGGTCGATGGATGGCATTTATCTCAAGAATTGGCGGCGGGTTCAAACTGCATGTCATGGAACTCTCGAGCGGAACGACCACGGCCATCACGGATACCTCCGCAGACGAAAGTCCGAGCTTTGCGCCGAACAGCCGGTTGATTGTTTATGCAACGCAGCAACAGGGCAAAGAGGCGCTAATGACCACGACGCTTGACGGCAAGATCAAAGCGCGTTTGTCAGGCGCAGGCGGCGATATCCGCGAGCCGGACTGGGGACCTTTCCAGCGATAGGCAATAATTCTGGATCTATTTTGTTTAGCAGAGGTAATCAATGAAGCGCTTTTTCTCTTCCATCATTTCGTATCTTGTCCTGGCAACCGCACTGGCGGCTTGTGGCTCCAATGTCAAACTGCAGGACGTTCCAGTCGAAGACAGATCCGCCAGTTCGTCGCAGGCCGATGCGGATGCCGCAGCGGCTGCGGCCAGGGGCGTTGCACCCGTGCAGATTGGCGCTTCGGATTCCTCGGCTGCGGGTCCGGTGAATACTGCGAAGATCATTTACTTTGATTTCGACAGTTTTGTGGTCAAGCCTGAATTCCAGAGCGTTATCGAAGCGCACGCAAGATACCTGACCGCCAACAAGTCCCGCCGCATGGCTATTGAGGGACATACCGACGAAAGCGGTGGCAGGGAGTACAACCTGGCCTTGGGACAAAAGCGTGCCGAAGCCGTGCGTCGTGCGCTCGGTTTGCTGGGTGTTACCGATTCTCAGGTTGAAGCGGTCAGTTTCGGCAAGGAAAAGCCTGCTGTTGCCGGATTCGATCAGGAATCAATGGCACGAAATCGCCGTGCTGAACTCAACTATCGCTAATCAGGCGTGCTGAAAGTGAAGATACCCAAGGTTTTTTGTGCGGTCGCGGCCTGCATGCTGGCATTTAATGTCAGTGCGGCCTTGTTTGAAGATGATGACGCCCGCAGGGCCATTCTTGATTTGCGGCAAAAAGTTGAAGCGTCACAACTTCGCACTACCGAAGAGCTTCGAAGAGGCAATGAAGAAAATGCGCAACTTCGACGCAGTTTGCTCGACCTGTCTAATCAAATCGAATCCCTGCGTAGCGAAATGGCTGTGTTGCGTGGGCAGAATGAACAGTTGACGCGTGGCGTTGCCGATGTTCAGCGCTCGCAAAAAGACGTAGCCCAAGGCGTGGAAGAGCGTCTGCGAAAGGTCGAGCTTGGAAAGGTATCTTTGGATGGGCGGGATTTTGAGGCAGAACCTGCTGAAAAGCAGGAATTTGAAGCTGCCCTCGCCAATCTTCGGAAAGGTGATTTTGCCGCTGCGCAAGTGGCTTATACGGCGTTCATTAAGCGTTATCCGCAAAGCGGCTACAAGTCCTCGTCCTTGTTCTGGCTGGCCAATGCGCAGTATGCCTTGCGTGACTACAAATCGGCAGCAGGAAACTTTCGCATGCTGGCAACTTCCGACCCTCAGCACCCCCGCGCACCTGAATCTCTCTTGTCAACGGCCAACTGCCTGGTCGAACTCAAAGATACAAAGGCTGCACGTAAAACCCTGGAGGAGCTTATTACTTCCTACCCACAGTCCGAGGCTGCATCTGCTGCCAAGGAGCGTCTTGTGAAGCTCAAGTAGCAGTTCAAATTTTCTGGAGACCGAATAACCTTATTTCGGTTACAGCGGGGCCTATGAGAAGTTACAAAAAAAGATGAATGAGCACGACTTGATTGCCATAGACCTTGAGCGCCGATTTGGAGGGCTTGCACGTCTGTATGGGGTAGCTGGCGCTGCGCGTATCCGGACGGCACACGTTATCGTCGTGGGCCTGGGCGGTGTCGGTTCGTGGGCAGCCGAGGCGTTGGCACGAAGCGGTGTGGCCCGTCTGACATTGATTGACCTGGATCATATTGCCGAGTCCAACATCAATCGACAGATTCATGCACTCGATACCACCTTGGGACAGTCCAAGGTGCAAGCCATGCGGGAACGTATTGCGCATATCAATCCGGCGTGCCGGGTTGACTGCATCGAGGAATTTGTCGACGCGGAAAACTGGCCTGAGCTGGTTTCTTTTGATCTCCAGGCCAATGGCAGCAACACGGCTTTTATTGACGCCTGCGACCAAGTAAAGGCCAAAACTGCGCTGGCGGCGTGGGCCCTGAAGAATAAAGTCAGTTTTATCAGCGTCGGGGCGGCCGGGGGAAAGCGGCTTGCCCACCAAGTGGACATTGAAGACCTGTCGGCAGTAACACACGACCCATTGCTTGCGCAAATTCGTTCCCGCTTGCGTAAGGGTTACGAGGCTGCCCGTACCGGCAAGATGAATGTGATGTGCGTGTTCAGTCGCGAACCAATTACGAAACCTTTAGTTGCTCTAGGTGCCTCGGAACTTTCCAGTCACATTGCAGGAAACGAAAGTTTGTCTGCGCCGTTGTCAGCACAATCTGATGGAAGCTTGAATTGTCATGGATACGGCTCCGTAGTCACCATCACATCAACTTTTGGAATGTGTGCTGCCGGTTGGGTACTCAACAAAATTGCGGGTTAATTTAAAAAAGGCTTTAAAGAACGTTATAATTTGAGGCTGTGCTGTAAACAAACAGCACTACCAAGATGAAAATCTTGGGACGTTAGCTCAGTTGGTAGAGCAGCGGACTTTTAATCCGTTTGTCGTGGGTTCGACCCCCGCACGTCCCACCAAAAAATTTCGGGTTCTTAGCTCAGCTGGTAGAGCAGCGGACTCTTAATCCGTAGGTCGCGAGTTCGAATCTCGCAGAACCCACCAGCTAGCCATTATGGGATATAGAAAGCCTGCTATTTTAATGATAGCGGGCTTTTTTCATTTCTGAGATGCTGACATTCTGGTGACGGTTTGCTGCTTTATGGACCTGTTTTGAATTGTTCACCCCTGCTCGTTTCGATACTGTCACCGCCAACTGTCACCAAATTCTGAGCCGATTGCTGCCCTCGATATTGACGGGTACGGTTTTTTGCGCTGGTGGCTTCCACCAGCAGAACCAGAGCCTTTCATTCCTAATTCGTGACTGTTCAGCCCTCCTGAATTGCAGCCCAAGGGGTTTATGTCAAACTTGAAGCCGTGCAAGAACCAGACGCTACTGCCGACCTGACGCTCCAGGCCATGAACGAGAAAGCCCAAGCGCTGCAAGGGCAAGTGCAGGCGCTCACGAGCGAAGTCGAAAGACTGCGTTTGCGCATCAAGGAGCTCGAAGGCCAGGCATCGAAGAACAGCAAGAACTCGAGCAAGCCGCCATCTTCGGACGGCTTGAAAAAGACGACCTCGCTGCGCGTGGCCTCGGGCAGGAAGCCGGGCGGTCAGGCCGGGCACGCGGGCAAGACGTTGGAGCAAACAGACAGGCCAGACATCGTCATCCGGCATGCGCTGCCCGAGCGCTGCGATGCCTGCCAGGCGACGCTGTCCAATAGTGATGCGCAAGTTCACCGGCGCGGCCAGGTGTTTGACATCCCGGCCGTGCGTTTTGAGGTGGTGGAGTTCCAGACGCTGCAACTGCGCTGCCCGTGCGGCAAGCTCCACGAGAACGAGTTTGCGCCCGAAGTGTGTGAAGTCGCGCAATACGGCCCGAACGTGCGGGCGCTGGCGGTGCACCTGACGCAGGGCCAGTTGCTGCCTTTCGCGCGGGCGGGCGAACTCATCAAGGACCTGTATGGACTGGACATCTCGCCGGCCACGCTGGTGCAGTGGGTGCACGAGGCCGCGCAGGCGCTGGTGCCCACGGTGCAGGCCATCGTGCAAAGCGTGCAGGCCGCAGCGGTGGTGCATGTCGATGAATCGGGCCTGCGCGTAGCGTCTTGCCTGCAGTGGCTGCATACGGCCGCCACGGCCACCCACACTTGGTACGGCGTGCATCCCAAGCGGGGCATGCAAGCAATAGCCGACCATGGGGTGCTGCCCAACTACGCGGGCACGCTGGTGCACGACTGCTGGGCGCCCTACTGGAGCCTGGAGTGCGCGCACTCGCTGTGCGGCGCACACTTACTGCGCGAGCTGATTTATCAAAAAGAGACCACTGCGCAAGCGTGGCCCCAGGGCCTTATCGAGTTGTTGCTGGCCGCTGACCAAGCCTGCAAGGCGGCGCGTCAGACCGATACGGCACTACAGGCTGTGCAGGTCGAGGTCTTTGCCAGCCAATACCGCGCCTTGGTGCAGGAAGGCCAGGCGCAAAACCTGCCAGCGGCCAAGGCGCTAGGACAACGTGGCCGGGCCAAGCAGTCAGGTGCCTTCAACCTGCTGCGCCGGCTGTTGGAGCGAGAGCAGGAGGTACTGCGCTTCATGCGCGATTTGGGTGTGCCCTTTACCAACAACCTGGCCGAGCGCGCCATTCGCATGCCAAAGGTCAAGCAGAGAATTTCAGGCTGCTTTCGTACCTTGCCGGGCGCGCAGAATTTCTGCACCATCCGCTCCTATCTGGACACCGCGCGCAAGCAAGGCTTTGGCATGCTTCACGCCATGCGCGCCGTCTTCTCGGGACAGGCCCTGGCGCTCGCGTAGGCTGAACAGTCACCCTAATTCTTTAAAAATTTAGAGTGATTTCGCTGTTTTTTAGCATCGCGTCTTTGAATAGGCATCAATGCGATGGCCAATGTGGCAATCCTGTCGTGCCACACAGTTGCTACACATGGCATCTTCACTCTTGAGCTATGCAAATGCACATCAAAAAACGGGGCCTACGCGCGATGCTCTACCGCTCGGCCTGGATTAAAAAGGGGCCGAGGGCAACACCCACGGCTTTTCTCGGCAAACATTTGTCGCCAGCCCTGCTGTCGATTCGCAGTCGCTGTCCGAAAAGATGTCTGCATTGATGTCATCCGAGGAAGCACGATATGTTGAGAAAAACTTGCTCGTGCCGGCGCGCCTTGCCGCCGAGGCATGCCGTGCACAAGCCGAGAACGAACGGCGTGACCCCGTCAGGGATGAACCAAGTGAACGTCCCATATCGGTATGAACGCCCTATGAAATAGCAAAGCCCCTCGTGCTCCGTCAGACGAGCACGAGGCGCTTGATTTTTCTACCGCTGGAATTTCAGCCTGACATAAAAAAAGCCGCCTTGCGCATACAGCGCACGCATCTATTAAAAACGAAGCACCTGAAGCCAGGCGTGGCCGGTCAGGCTCAGCGAATCGAGGCAGCGTCGCCGTAGGAAGCGGCGACCGGCATCGGATTGACCGACTCGGCCGCATTGCTGATGACGCGCCGTGCGCCGTTGAAGCGGTTCTGCCAGTAGCTGCCGCCCATGCTTTCCACTCTGACTTCGGCGCCTGCCCTAGGGGCATGAATGAACTTGCCGTTGCCGACATAGATGCCGACATGGCTGAAGGCGCGGCGCATGGTATTGAAAAACACCAGGTCACCGGGTTGCAGGTCGGTCTGGTCTATTTTCTGCGTGGCTGCCGCCTGCTGCTCGGCCTTGCGCGGCAGCAGCAATCCAATGCTTTGCTGGTACACCGAAACCACAAAACCGCTGCAGTCAAACCCGGTGTCGGCATCGGTCCCTCCCCATTTATAGGGAACCCCGAGAAAGCCCATGGCATTGACGACCAGCTCGGACGCTTTTTGGCCGACGTTTTGGCGAACATGGTCAATTTTGGTCAGAAGGCCCCGATCGGCGAGCAGCCTGTCGATCTCGTCGCTGGAGCTGGCGGGGGTTGCGTGGGCGCTAAAGGTGCAAAGTGCAGCAAGAGCCAGGACAAGTGCAGGGGGAATAATTCGCATCGCGCCGAGCATACTTGACGAATTAGTCCTACGTCAATAAAAATTGCTAGCCCATTTTCTTTTCCTGCAGTTAAATTTTCTTGTATTTTATTGAAAAAGTCGTTTCTATGTTTGTGAGGTGTTGGTTTTTTGAAAGCAGCCGCATGGCGAAGGCACTGTGCAGCATCGACCCGGTCCCTGAGTCGATCCCTGTTTCAGCCTGCCGTGTCTTGAACTATCTCCTTCTGGCAACATCACAAAGCCACCTTCATCAATTCAAGGAACCAAAACATGCTTTCAGTCCTGAGCTTGCGGGTGCTTCCTGCTGTCATTGCCATCGCTTCAAGCCTGCTGGCGTCTGGGGCGCAGGCACAGGAAGTCCGCGCCGACATCGTGGCATCGGGGCTGCAAAACCCATGGGCGCTGGCCTTCCTGCCTGACGGGCGCTTTTTGGTCACCGAACGTGCCGGTCCCCTGCGCTTGCTGTCTGCCGATGGCAGGGCGTCAGCCACCGTGGCCGGTCTGCCCGAAATCGCGGCGGGCGGGCAGGGCGGCCTGCTCGACGTGGTGACGGACAGTGACTTTGCCCGCAACCGCACGCTGTATTTCTGTTATTCGGAGCCTGCCGCCACCGGCCGGGCCAACAGCACGGCCCTGGCCAGCGCCAGCCTGAGCGCTGACGGCGCGCGGCTGGAAAACCTCAAGGTGCTTTTCAGCCAGAAACCGAAATTTGCCAGCTCGGCCCACTTCGGCTGCCGCATCGTTGAAAGCCGCGCGCCTGGCGCGAATGGCCGGCCCGACGGCAAGCTGTTCCTGACGCTGGGTGACCGTTTTTCACGCAAGGAAGATGCGCAAAAACTCGACAACCATCACGGCAAGATCGTGCGCATCAACAAGGATGGCTCGGTGCCCGCCGACAATCCCTTTGCCGGCAAGGCGGGCGCATTGCCCGAAATCTGGAGCTATGGCCACCGCAATGCCCAGGGCGCCACGCTCGCGCCCGATGGCACGTTCTGGATGCATGAGCACGGGCCGCAGGGTGGCGACGAAATCAACCTGCCCCGGCCGGGCGCCAACTACGGCTGGCCGGACATCACCTATGGCGAGAACTACGGCGGCGGCAAGATCGGTGAAGGCCTGAGCCGCAAGACCGGAATGGAGCAGCCGCTGCATTACTGGGTTCCGTCGATCGCGCCGTCCGGCATGACCTTTTTGACCAGCGAGCGTTATGGCAAGGCCTGGCAGGGCAACCTGTTTGTGGGGTCGCTGAAGTTTTCCTACCTGGACCGGATTGAACTCTCGGCGCCATTCAGCGGCCAGGTGGTTCGCGAGCACAAGCTGCTGGGCGATGTCGGCGAGCGCATCCGCGATGTGCGGCAAGGCCCCGATGGCCTGCTGTATGTGCTGACCGACAGCAGCAACGGCAAGCTCATCCGGCTGCTGCCCGAACAGCCCGGCAAGTGAAAGCAGCGCGCCATCAAGGCTGTTTGCCAGCAGCACGCCGGTGACGCTTCCCGAAGGCATTTCGCGGTTTCGCCAAACAAACGCACCGTTATCATGCAGGCATGACTTCAACCACGCCCTGGCACAGCCGCCTGACCCAGACGGGTCAGTCTGTCCGGCAGTGGTTTGTCGAATGGTGGCAGCTGGTGCATCTGGGCGCCGTGATCCTGGTGCTGGCCCTTTCGCCTTCCAGCTACAGCCGCGAAAACCGGGTGGTGCTGGGGCGCCATGTCTACACCAGCACGGCGCCCGTGCTGCTGGGGTTTTCGCTGCTGTGTGCGCTGGTGACGGTGGTGCTCACGCGCATTGTGATGGTGACCGCGCTGAGTTATGGCTTGTCCCAATATGCGTTGCAGCTGGTGATTCGTGTGCTGGTGCTGGAGCTGATCCCCCTGACGGCCGCGCTGTTCGTTGCCCTGCGCTGCACGATTCCCGATGGCGCCGAACTCACCGCCCTGCAGGCCAGTGGCGAACTCGACAACATGCGCAGGCAGGGCGTGGAGCCGATACGCCGCGAAGTGCTGCCGCGCGTGGTGGCGGGCATGTTTGCCGGCATCACGCTGGCCGCGCTGAGCTGCGTGGTGGCGCTGGTCGTGGCCTATGTCGCGGTGTACGGATTTGCCGTGTCAGGGCTGGCCGGCTATACCCGGCTGTTCGGCCAGGTGTTCACGCCAGCCGTCACGCTGATCTTTGTGCTGAAAACCGTATTTTTTTGCCTGGCCGTTTCGCTGATTCCGATGGCTTCGGCCCTGTACGGCATGCGCGGCGCCAGTATCCGCTCCAGTGCCGAGATGCGCGGACTGGTTCGCATGTTTGCCGTGCTGCTGCTGGTTGAAGTGGCTTCGCTGGTTGGCAACTATTACTGAGCTTGAGACACACTTTCCATGAGCAGTCCACCTCCCGATTCGTCCCCGCCGCTGCTGCCGCCTGTCGGCCATGGCCCGGCGCAGCTTGAGCGCCTGCCGGACAGCAGCGCGCCTGACAACACGGCCAGCCTGGAGTTCAAGGCCAGGTTGCTGCTGCTGTTCATGCTGCTGCTGGTCTGCGGCTCGGCGCTGTATGTGCTCTATGCACGCGGCGCGTTTGAAAGCACACAGCGCCTGGTGCTGATGGCCGATGATTCCGAAGGCGTCGTGGTCGGCATGGACATGACCTTTGCCGGCTTTCCAATTGGCCGGGTGCGCCGCATCGAACTGGCCGAGGACGGCAAGGCGCGCATCCTGGTCGATGTGGCCCAGAAGGACGCCCACTGGCTGCGTAGCAGCAGCGTTTTCACGCTCGTCAAGGGCATTGTGGGCGGCCCCAACATTCGCGCCTACACCGGGCTGCTGAACGATCCGCCCCTGCCCGAAGATGCGGTGCGCACCGTTCTGCAGGGCGATGCCAGCGCGGAAATCCCCAAGGTCATTTCCGCTGCCAAGGATTTGATCGACAACCTGGGCAGCCTGACGGGCAGCAGCGGCTCGGTGGGCGCCAGCCTGGCCAACCTGCAGGTCCTGACCGGACGGCTCAACGGACCGGGCGGCGCACTGACGGTACTGCTCGGCAGCGAAGCGGAGGCCAAAAAATTCTCTGCCACGCTGGACCGCACCAATGCCCTGCTGGCCCGGCTCGACGGCATCGCCGCCAAGACCGACACCCAGGTGTTTGGCGACAAGGGCGTTCTGCCCGAAACCCGCGCCACCGTCGTGCAGCTCAATGCCATGCTGGGCGAGGCGCGCACCAGCCTTCAAAAGGTCGATGCCATTTTGGTCGATGCCCAGGCCATCGCGTCGAATGCCAAAGACGCCACGAACGACCTGGGCGCCTTGCGCGGCGACGTGGAGGCCAGCCTGCGCAAAGTCGAAGGCCTGGTCAGCGAGATCAACCGCAAATGGCCGTTTGCCCGCGATGCGGAAATGAAGCTGCCGTGAAAAATACCCTTCTTTTATCGATGAAACCCGTTTTTCTGGCGGCCGCCTTGTGTGGCCTGGCATCCTGCGGCAGCAACCCGAGGCCACCGGACTGGCAGGTGGAAGCGAAAAGCGCCATGGAGCGTTCCGTTGCCGCCTACCTGGAAGGCAACCGCCGCGTGGAAGCCGCCGAACTGGCGCGGGCGCGCAGCCAGCTGTCGCGCACCGGCCGGCCCGACCTGCTGGCCACCGCCGAACTGCTGCATTGCGCCAGCCGCGTGGCCAGCCTGGTGTTCGAGCCGTGCGCGGATTTTGAGCCGCTGCGGGCCGACGCGACCCTTTCCCAGCGCGCCTATGCCGACTACCTGGCGGGCCGGGCGCAGGCTGAAACCATGGCCCTGCTGCCGCCAGCCCAGCGCGCCGCGGCGGCCGGTAATGCCGGCGCGCTCCAGGGCATTGCCGATCCACTGTCGCAACTTCTGGCGGCGGGCGTGCTGCTGCAGACCGGCCGCGCCAGTCCGGCCGTGCTGGCGCTGGCGGTTGACACCGCTTCCGCCCAGGGCTGGCGGCGTCCGTTGCTGGCCTGGCTGGGGGTGCAGCTCCAGCGGGCAGAGCAGGGCGGCGATGCGCAAGAGGCGGCCCGCCTGCGCCGGCGCATCGCCATCGCGCAGGGTACCGATGCGGCCGTGAAAGAATTCAGGAAGGACGAAAAATGAGCTACACCCTCAAACTCTATGCCTTCGAGGACGCCAGCCCGCAGCAGCTTGCGGCCGCCGAACAGCGCTTCCGCAAGGCCCTGGACGCGTCGCTGGGCGATGCCAGCCTGGTCGCGCCGGTGCATGCGGCGTATCGCCGGATAGTGGCGACCTACGGCGAACACCCGTCGCAAGAAGTCCTGTCGCCCGAAGAGTTGGAAATCTTCAGCCAGTGGCAGGCGGCCGAAGCCGCCGCCTTGACCGCAGCCCTGGGGCCGAACCGCTACATGGGTGATGCGCAGTTTGAAATAGGCGCCTGACCCGGCTGGAAATATTTTTAGCATCAAATAGGCCTCTTTCGCACATCCATCATGCGTAAGCAGCTATGAATTAAGTAGCAAAATTGACCTGGTGCCTTGAACGCCTGGCCACAATGCGTGTTGTTCTTGAAGTTCCGGATCAGCCAGAAGCTTCTCATTGATGGGGTGGATTTTTTGCTGGGACTGTTTGGCGGTCTTCTGGTTATCCGATGTCAGCGCCATTGGCTTTCAGGCCGACAGTAAAATCCGCATCCCATCCCGAATCCCTTTTGTAGATGCCCTCTTGCGGCATGATTTTTGACCTGAGTGACTGCGCCTTGACTGATCCCCACCCCACCCCGCCCGCATCCGACGACGAATCTTCTTCACCCGACCTTGTCAAAATCCAGCAGCCGCGCCTGTGGAGCGGCGACGGCTGGACCGCCAGGGTCATCAAGAACGAAGACGACGACGGCTGGGCCGTGGCCATGACCAAGGACGGCGCGTCCGAGCCCGCGCTGGTCGGTCCCTGGACCATGGGCCGCGACAAGAAAAATCCCAAGCCGCTCGATGTCAACGCCTTCAACACCCTCGTCAAGACCGCCTCAGAGTTCGTGCGCCGGCAGGAGCAGCAACTGCACGCCGCGCTGCACCAGCGCATCACGGTGACGGCCCACGCTGCGCGCATCACCGTGTCGCTCGACATCGTTCCCGATGAGGACCATCCCTATGCGCTGCTGAGCGCCCACGATGAAACCGGCGAACTGCTGGCCGAAGTGCGGGTGGCTACTTCGTTCAAGCTGAACCGCGCCAGCGCGGTGTCCTGGGCGGAAGGCGGCTTTGGCAAGCCGGCCGGGCGATGAGCGCCACGCTGGAGCCGACGGCGCCCGCAGCCGCCTGCGGCATTGACTTTGGCACCTCCAACTCGACCGCCGGCTGGAGCCGACCGGGCCAGCGCGCCTTGCTGGCGCTGGAGGACGGCAAGCTGACGCTGCCTTCGGTGATCTTTTTCCATGCCGAGGACGCGCATGTCAGCTATGGCCGCGCTGCGCTGGCCGATTACCTCGAAGGCCATGAAGGCCGGATGATGCGGTCGCTGAAAAGCCTGCTCGGCACGTCGATGATGGACGAGCACACCGAGGTGGCGGGCCGCGCCGTGCCGTTCCGTGCGCTGCTGGCGCAGTTCATCGGCGAACTCAAGCGCCGCGCCGAAGGGGCAGCGGGGCAGGAGTTCACCCGCGCGGTGCTGGGCCGGCCGGTGTTTTTTGTCGATGACGACGCGGCCGCCGACCAGCGCGCGCAGGACACGCTCGAAGACATTGCCCGCCGGGCCGGCCTGCACGACATTGCCTTTCAGTACGAGCCGATTGCGGCCGCGTTTGACTACGAGTCGCAGATCGCGCGCGAGGAACTGGTGCTGGTGGTGGACATTGGCGGCGGCACGTCCGACTTCACCCTGATCCGCGTCGGTCCCGAGCGGGCGAAGCGTGCCGAAAGGCGCGATGACATCCTGGCGACCAGCGGCGTACACATTGGTGGCACCGATTTCGACAAGGCCCTGAGCCTGGCCAGCATGATGCCGATGCTGGGGCTGGGCAGCCTGCTCAAAAGCGGGCGCGAAATGCCGTCAAGCCACTATTTCAACCTGGCGACCTGGCACACCATCAACCTGGCGTACACCAAAAAAGCCTGGGCGCAAATAACCGAACTGCACAGGGATGCGGCGGACCGGCCCAAAATGGAACGGCTGAAAAGCCTGGTCCGTGAACGCGCCGGCCACTGGCTGGCGCTGCAGGTCGAAGACGCCAAGATTGCCCTGTCGAATGCCGATGCGGCGCGAATCGACATCGGGCGAATTGCTGCCGGTGAAACCGTGACCCTGCACCGGGTCGAACTGGACCAGTCGATTGACGGGCTGGTGAACGCTGTCGAGCAGACGGTTGCCCGGCTGCTGGTCGATGCGGGCATCACCGCTGCCGGGATCGACACGGTGTTTTTCACCGGCGGCTCCAGCGGCGTTCCCTTGCTGCGCGAGCGGGTGCTGGCGCTGACGCCGCAGGCCCGGTGCGTCGAAGGCGACCTGTTCGGCAGCATCGGCGCCGGCCTGGCGCTCGATGCGCAGCGAAAGTTTGCCTGAACGTCCGGATTACTGGCCGCGCTTGGCCAGCCAAGCTTCCAGTTCTTCGGAGCCGCCGATTTTCTGGCCACCGCAAAACACCTGGGGCGCGGTGCCAGCGCCGGAAACGGCGTACAGGCTGCGCGAGGTGATGCCGTGGCCCAGCGAGATTTCCTCGAAGCGCAGGCCGGCTTCCTGCAGCAGGGACTTGGTTTTGGCGCAAAACGGGCAGCCGGGCTTGGTGAACACCGTGATCGGCTCGGGCGCCTTGGCGCCGGGGGCGATGTAGTTCAGCATGGTGTCGGCGTCCGACACTTCAAACGGGTCGCCTTCCTTTTCCGGCTCGATGAACATTTTGTCGATGATGCCGTTCTTGACCAGCATCGAATAACGCCATGAGCGTTTGCCAAAACCCAGGCTGCTCTTGTCCACCAGCATGCCCATGCCTTCGGTGAATTCGCCATTGCCGTCGGGAATCAGCGTGAGGTTTTCCGCTTCCTGCGCCTGGCCCCATTCGTTCATCACAAAGGCGTCGTTGACCGACATACACACCACCTCATCGACGCCATGCGCCTTGAGCGTGTTGGCCAGTTCGTTGTAGCGCGGCAGATGGGTGGACGAACAGGTCGGCGTGTAGGCGCCTGGCAAGGAAAAGACCACCACTGTTTTTCCGTCGAACAGATCGGCACTGGAAACATCAACCCATTTGTCGTTCTGGCGAGTCTTGAAGGTGGCTTGGGGGACGTTTTGTCCTTCTTTGTTGGGCAGCATGGGGGTCCTTGGTTGAAAGGTAAAAATACAGGAAGGAATTGAGCTTGCCAGTGTGCCATGCAAATTCTCCGGTCAACTCTTGTTAAGGTTTTTACAGTCCCATCCATGCGTGCCCGGCGTAAACGCCTTCACAATTTGCGCTCGTGGAAACCCTCGGGTTACCGGCCTTTCAAATATTTCTTGAACAGGGAATTGCAATGAACACGAAAGCAAAAGACAGCACCGCCAGGCGTGGTGCCTCAAGCGATCCGCCCAATTTTCTTTCCGAACTGGGCCGCCACCAGCTTGCCCTGGCGGTAGATGGCACCACGGCCCTGTGCCGCGGCAGTCAAGCCCTGCGAAAAATCCAGCAGGATGCAGCGCATGAAGCTTCGGTTTTTCATGAAGAGACGGCCCAAAGGCTTTTTGTATCCTGCCAGCCCACCGAACTCATGGCGATCCAGTCCGAAATCCTGCGTTTCACGATGCAGAGCGCCGGCAGATACTGGCAGCAAATTGCCGCAAGCGCGATGCAGACACAGGTGGAAATGATCAAAAGCGTGACGCACGTTCTGGAGCGCGAAAAAGAGACGGGGACAAAGTCACCGATGGAGGTTCTTCAGTCCGTCATGCCGCCCCTGGCGAGCAGCTTCTTTCCCATGACAGCCCACGTCCCGGAAGGGCAGCCGCTGCATTCCTGACATTCCAGCCAGCGGCCCGCTGCCTGCCTGCGGCGGCACAGCCGGAAGTTTCAGGCAGTGTTTCTGCGGGCTGTTCCCTGCGTTGCGGTCGCCCGAGCCTTGCGCTTTTGCATGAGAAAATAGCCGCCCCATCACCTCATGCAGCGGAGCCCGGATGAATTTTGCGACTGACCTTGCGACCGTGACACACGGCATACAACTGGCCGTCGCCCCGGTTTTTCTGCTGACCGCCGTTTCCGGAATGATCAGCGCCGTGGCAGGGCGCCTGGCCCGCATCATCGACCGGGCCCGGTTTCTCGAAGGCCGGCTCGAAATCGGCGTTGCGGAAGAAACCCGAGCCGCCAGGATCTATGACGAGTTGCGCCGTCTCAGGCACCGGGGCTGGCTCGTCAATGGCTGCCTGGCCTTGCTGACGTTTTGCGCCATCTTGATCGGCACCACCATCATCCTGCTGTTCCTGGGTGAAACCAGCGAGTTGCCGATTTTCAAGATCGCCACCGTGTGCTTTCTGGCCGGCGTGGTGTGTTTTTTATCGGCCCTGGTGTGCTTTCTGGCCGAAACGCTGCTGGCGACGCATCTGCTGAAGTTTGCGCAATGGCCAGCGCCCGCCACAAAGCGTAAATAGGTTCATTCCTTGCGCTGGGGTCAATAGAACGGTTCGCGCTGCCGCCATTGCCATGGCGTTGCCAGCGCCGCATCCTTTTCGCCGGCTCAGGGCGTCTTGATGCCGGCGGTCTTGATCACCCGGGTCCAGCGCGCTTCCTCGGTCTTGACGAACTCGGTGTAGTGCTTCGAGCCTTGCACCGGCACCACGAAGCCCTGCGACTCCAGCCGCTGCTTGATGGCCGGGGAGGTCATGGCCTGGACCATCGCGGCCTCCAGCTTGTCCACGATGGACTGGGGAACGCCCTTGGGAGCGGACATGCCCGACCACGACAGCGCCTCAAATCCCTTGTAGCCCGACTCGGCCACGGTCGGCACGTCGGGGTACAGCGCATTGCGCTGGGCGCTGGAGACGGCCAGCGGGCGCAGCTTGCCGGCCTTGACATGCTGCAGCGCCACGTCCTGGTTGATGAACATCAGCTTGATCGTGCCGCCCAGGATGTCGGTCATCATCGGGCCGCCGCCACGGTAGGGAATGCCCAGCATGAAGATGCCGGCGGTCTGCTTGAACTGCTCCATCGCCATGTGGCCCGACGCCGCCGGGGTGTAGCCGTAGTCGAGCTTGCCGGGGTTGGCCTTGGCGTAATCGACCAGTTCCTTGAGCGTCTTGAACGGCGTGCTCGGATGCACCACCAGCACGTTGGGGCCGGAGTGGACCTGCGTGATGTGGATGAAATCCAGGTTCGAATCGTACTTGGGCAAGGGCTCCAGCCCGTGGGCCACGGCGCTTTGGCCGACGCCGGTCTGGATCAGGGTGTAGCCGTCGGGCGCGGCCTTGGCGCCGCGCTCGGTGCCGATGACGCCGCCGGCGCCGCCGATGTTCTCGACGATGAAGGGCTGCTTGAGGATCTTGCCCAGCTCCTCGGCGATCATGCGGCCCATCACGTCGCTGGTGCCGCCGGCCGGAAAGGGCACGATGATCTTGACCGGCTTGTTCGGATAGTCGGACTGGGCCAGGGCCGCACCGCTGGATGCTATGAAACCAATAGCTGCACACGCAAGAGTGGCAAGCGCAAAGCGACGATTTGACATAAATTTATCTCCTGGGGTGGTGAGGGAAAGATTGAAACTTCGGCGTGCGCTTGCTCAGCGGTTTTTAGCCTGTCGCCAGGCGGCGAAGTCGTCCCTGGACTGCTGCTGGGTCGGCGGGTACAGGCCGATGATGGGCCGGCCCTTGAGGACTTCGTCAAGCACGAAGTCCTCGAAGGCGGTCATTTCCACCGCCTCGTCGGCAATCTCATCGGCCATGTGCGCCGGAATCACAAACACGCCTTCCTGGTCGCCCACGATCACGTCGCCCGGAAACACCGCCACATCGCCGCAGCCAATCGGCACGTTGATGTCCAGCGCCTGGTGCAGCGTCAGGTTGGTCGGCGCCGACGGGCGCTGGTGGTAGCTGGGGAAGGGCAGCACGGCGAGTTCCGGCGAATCGCGGAAACCGCCGTCGGTGACGATGCCGGCGGCGCCGCGCACCATCAGGCGCGAGATCAGGATGGAGCCGGCCGACGCGGCGCGCGCGTCCTTGCGGCTGTCGATCACCATCACGGCGCCTTCGGGGCACTGCTCGACGGCGACGCGCTGCGGATGTTTCGGGTCCTGGAACACGCTGATCGGGTTCAGGTCTTCGCGCGCCGGAATGTAGCGCAGGGTGAAGGCCTCGCCGACCATGGTCGGCAGGCTGGTATTGAGCGGATGCACGTCCTGGATGAACTGGTTGCGCAGGCCGCGCTTGAACAGGGCGGTGCACAGCGTGGCGGTGCTGACGGTCTTGAGCTTGTCTCGGGTCGCGGGGTTGAGTGCCATGAATGTCTTTCGCTTTCAGTAAATGTCGGGTTCGCCGATGGGCGCGCCGAACGAGGTTTCAAGAAAATCAAAATCGCAGCCGGTGTCGGCCTGCTGGATATGTCTAGCGCTCATCCAGCCGTAGCCGCGCTCGAAGCGTGGCGGCGGCGGCGTCCAGGCGGCGCGGCGCCGGGCCAGTTCGTCGTCGGTGACTTCAAGGTGGATGCGCCGCGCCGGCACATCGACGGTGATCAGGTCGCCGGTTTTCACCAGCGCCAGCGGGCCGCCGATATAGGCCTCGGGCGCGACGTGCAGGATGCAGGCGCCGTAGCTGGTGCCGCTCATGCGCGCGTCCGAGATGCGCAGCATGTCCTTGACACCCTGCTTGACCAGCTTGAGCGGGATCGGCAGCATGCCCCACTCGGGCATGCCGGGGCCGCCCTGCGGGCCGGCGTTGCGCAAAATCATGATGTGGTCGGCGGTCACGTCGAGGTTCTCGTCGTCGACGGCGGCTTTCAGCGACGGGTAGTCGTCGAATACCAGCGCCGGGCCGGTGTGCTGGAAGAACTGCGGCGCGCAGGCGCTGGGCTTGATCACGCAGCCACCCGGCGCCAGGTTGCCGCGCAGCACGGCCAGCGCGCCTTCGGCATAGATCGGGTTGCTCAGGGGCCGGATCACGTCGTGGTTGTAGACCTCGGCGCCGACCAGGTTGTCGCCCAGCGGCTTGCCGGTGACGGTCAGCGCATCGAGCTGGAGGTGGTCCTTGAGCACGCTCATCATGCCGAGCATGCCGCCGGCGTAATAAAAATCTTCCATCAGATAGGTGTCGCCGCTGGGCCGGATGTTGGCAATCACCGGCACCTTGCGGCTGGCGGCGTCGAAGTCGTCCAGGCCGATGGCGCAGTGTTCGCCGGCGCGGCGCGACATGGCGACCAGGTGGATGATGGCGTTGGTCGAGCAGCCCATGGCCATGGCCACGGTGATGGCGTTCTCGAACGAGGCGCGCGACAGCATCCTGGCCGGGGTCAGGTCTTCCCAGACCATGCCGACGATGCGGCGGCCGCATTCGGTGGCCATGCGGATATGGTTGGAATCCACTGCCGGAATCGACGAGGCGCCGGGCAGGCTCAAGCCAATCGCTTCGGCAATGCCGGTCATGGTGCTGGCCGTTCCCATGGTCATGCAGTGGCCGTGGCTGCGGGCTATGCCGCCCTCGACTTCGAGCCATTGCGCCTTGTTGATCTTGCCGGCGCGGCGTTCGTCCCAGTATTTCCAGGTGTCCGAGCCCGAGCCCAGCACTTTGCCCTTGACGTTGCCGCGCAGCATGGGGCCGGCGGGCATGTAGATGAAGGGCACGCCGGCGCTCAGCGCGCCCAGCACCAGCCCCGGCGTGGTCTTGTCGCAGCCGCCCATCAGCACCGCGCCGTCAATCGGGTGGCTGCGCAGCAGTTCCTCGACGTCCATCGCCAGCATGTTGCGGTAGAGCATGGTGGTCGGCTTGACCAGCGATTCGGACAGCGACAGCGCGGGCAGCTCCAGCGGAAAGCCGCCGGCCTGCAGCACGCCGCGTTTCACGTCTTCGACGCGCTGCTTGAAGTGGCCGTGGCAGGTGCCGATGTCGCTCCAGGTGTTCAGGATGGCAATGACCGGCTTGCCTTCCCAGTCCTCGGGGCCGTAGCCCAGCTGCATCACGCGCGAGCGGTGGCCGAAGGAGCGCACGTCGTCGGGGGCGAACCAGCGCGCGCTGCGCAGTTCTTTATAGGTTTTCTGGGTCATGGAAAGGTCTTCAGGTTCGAAATATTGGAAAAATTAAAGCACTAATATATTAGTGTGTCAATGCTATGATTTACCCTAGGCACGACCCCTTCACCATAAAGACCGCATGAATGCCCTAGCGAAAGTTGCCCCGCTCAAACTGGACCGCACCCGCCAGTCGGCACCCCAGGTGTTCGAGGCTTTGCGTGCGCTGATCGTGTCGTTCCAGCTGGAACCCGGGACGGTGTTGCAGCGCGCCGAGCTGGCAGACCATTTCGGCATCAGCCAGACGCCGATTCGCGATGCCCTGCTGCGGCTGGGCGAAGAGCAGCTGGTGGATATTTTTCCACAACATGCCACGGTGGTCAGCCGCATCGACCTGTCGGCGGCGCTGCAGTCGCATTTCCTGCGGCGTTCGATCGAACTTGAAATACTGCAGGTGTTGTGCGGCTTGCCGGACCCGGAACATGGCGAACTGGTGCGGCGCCTGCATGCAAACCTGGCGGTGCAGGAGGCGGCGCTTCAGCCGCTCGATGTGGCCAGGCTCGCCCTGGCTGACCAGGCCTTTCACCAGGAAATGTACGAAGCCGCGAAGGTCCGGCCGCTGTGGAGCCTGGTGCAAAAGCAAAGCGGCCATATCGACCGCCTGCGTCGCCTGAACCTGCCCGACGAAGGCAAGCCCCAGTCCATCGTGCGCGACCACCGCGCCATCCTTGACGCCGTCGCTCGCAAGGACGCTCCGGCCGCAGAGCAGGCCTTGCGCCAGCACCTGTCCGGAACATTGGCCTTTGTCGATGACATCAAGCGGCGTTTTCCGGAGTGGATCGTTTAGCCTGCGTCATCAGCGCTGGATGGCGCCTGGCCCTTTCGTTTTGACATGCAAGCGAATTTTTGTATTAAATAACCTATTTGCGCATAACCGGTAAGCGCAAGCAGCTATAAATTAAGTAGCAAAAACTGACAGGTGTTGTGGTTCAGCATGGCATCAGAGCGCGCCCCGTTGCCGCAGGTATTCGGCAAACAGCGGATCGTCAATCGTCGTACCGCCTGCGTTTTTTGACAGCAGGCCACTGCGTTTGAGCTTTTCGATGGACGACCTGACCTTGGAGATCGTCGGCTTCGCGCCGGGGATTGCCGCCAGCGCCTGCAGCGTGGACTGGCTCAGCGGCGCCTGATCCCTGGCAATCACCGCCAGCACGCCCTGGTCAAACGCATCGACCGAATTGAGCAGTGCCCGCCAGATTGCCACCTGGTGGTCGCTGGCCATGTAGTTGTCGATGCCGCGCTGGACATCGGTCAGGCCTTCGGCCGACATCGCCTTCACCACATCGCGCATCAGCGCCGGCTTGCAGCCGATTTTTTCGAATCCGCTGCGCAGCCCGTCCATCGCCAGCGTCTTGCCCGGATGCACGGCGGCGAAATGCACTGCCAGCATTTGCAGGAATTCATCGCCCAGAAAGGGAAAGTCGATGATCTGCGCAAACTGGTACATCGGCGCGCCAGCGGTGTTCATGAGCCGGGACAGCCCTTCCTGCGACGAGCCGGTGAAGACAGCGCAGACCTCTGCCCGGCGCTTGTGCAGCACGGCCCGCAAGGACGCGATCAGCGATACGCCGCCCTGCGCCTCGCCCAGGGTTTGCACCTCGTCGAGCATCAGCAGGACCTGGCCTTTGTGCTGGCCGGCCAGGCGCGTGACCAGCGCATCGAGCCGCAGGGCGGACTGCTCCGGCAAGGCGCGGCGCTGCGGTTCATCCCCCAGGTCGATGCTGGCGCCGAGGACGCCTATCTTTTTCACCGGGGTTTTGGCCAGCTTGCCGATGGAACTGGCCGGCACCCGCGCATCGTCCAAAGCCTCTTCAAGCGCGTGGTTCACCGCTTCCAGCGGGGCCGTCTTGTGCAGCCACAGGTCGGCATAGACCGGCAGCATGCCGGCCTTGTGCGCTTGCGGCGCCAGGTCGTGGTCCAGAAAGAAGGTTTTGCCGACGCGCCGGGGCGCAAACAGCGCCAGCGGCCGGCCGGGCTGGGCGCCTAGCAGCGCCAGATAAGCCTGCGCCAGTGCGGGCCGCCGGACTTCAAGGTCATCGAAGGTTTTCATGAATCCATTGTTGTTGATTGCCGTAAAAATCGCAATTGCTGATTTTTTGGCATTCAATCGCAATGCTTGCCGGCCATGAAAAAACCCGCCGAAGCGGGTCGGGCTAGCGGCCGTTTGACCAATCGGTCTGCCGTGACGCAGCCTTATTGGGAAGCGGCCGGCGCCGGTGCGCTGGCCGAAGGCGTCTGGATGGCCGCGGCTTCCGGCGCCTGGGCTGGCGCTGGTGCGGGCATGACCGGCGTGGTCGGCACGCTGGCGGGCGTGCTGATGACCGTGGGCGCCACGACGGGCGCGAGCGGCGCGGCCTGCACCTCGCCGCCGTGGAATTTCATCACCAGCGGAACGATCAGCAACGCCACGATGTTGATGATCTTGATCAAGGGGTTGATGGCCGGGCCGGCCGTGTCCTTGTAGGGGTCGCCCACGGTGTCGCCCGTGACGGCGGCCTTGTGCGACTCGCTTCCCTTGCCGCCGTGGTGGCCGTCCTCGATGTACTTCTTGGCGTTGTCCCAGGCGCCGCCGCCGGTACACATCGAAATGGCGACGAACAGGCCGGTGACGATGGTGCCCATCAGCAGGCCGCCCAGCGCCTTGGGGCCGAGCAGCAGGCCGACCAGGATCGGCACCACCACGGGCAGCAGGCTGGGAATGATCATTTCCTTGATCGCCGCCGTCGTCAGCATGTCCACCGCGCGGCCGTATTCGGGCTTGGCCGTTCCTTCCATGATGCCGGGAATTTCCTTGAACTGGCGCCGCACCTCGACCACCACGGCCCCTGCGGCGCGGCCCACGGCCTCCATCGCCATGGCGCCGAACAGGTAGGGAATCAAGCCGCCGATGAACAGGCCGACGATGACCATCGGGTCGCTCAAATCGAAGCTGATGGCGCGGCCGTAGCTTTCCAGCTTGTGCGTGTAGTCGGCGAACAGCACCAGCGCGGCCAGGCCGGCAGAGCCAATCGCGTAGCCTTTGGTCACCGCCTTGGTGGTGTTGCCCACGGCGTCGAGCGGATCGGTCACGGCGCGCACTTCGGGCGGCATGTCGGCCATTTCGGCAATGCCGCCGGCGTTGTCGGTGATCGGGCCATAGGCGTCCAGCGCCACGACGATGCCCGCCATGCTGAGCATGGACGTCGCGGCAATCGCAATGCCGTACAGCCCGGCCAGGCGGTACGACACCAGAATGGCGATGCAGACAAAGATCACCGGCCAAGCGGTCGAGCGCATCGACACGCCCAGTCCGGCAATGATGTTGGTACCGTGGCCGGTGGTCGAGGCCTGCGCGATGTGTCGGACCGGCGCGTACTGCGTGCCGGTGTAGTACTCGGTCACCCAGACCAGCGCGGCCGTCAGCACCAGGCCGACGGCGCAGGCGCCGAACAGCTTCATCTGGCTGCCGCTGGCGTAAATGGCGTTGTCGGGCATCAGCCAGGTGGTGACGGCGTAGAACGCCACCAGGGAAAGTACGCCGGCCACGGCCAGGCCCTTGTACAACGCCGGCATCACATTGGTCATGCCGGGCGAGGCCTTGACGAAAAAGCAGCCGATGATCGACGCAATGATCGACACGGCGCCCAGCGCCAGCGGATACAGCACCGCATTCATGGGGGCGCTGGCCACCAGCAGTGCGCCCAGCACCATGGTGGCGATCAGCGTCACGGCATAGGTTTCGAACAAATCGGCCGCCATGCCGGCGCAGTCGCCGACGTTGTCGCCCACGTTATCGGCAATCACCGCCGGGTTGCGCGGGTCGTCCTCGGGAATGCCGGCCTCGACCTTGCCGACCAGGTCGGCGCCCACGTCGGCACCCTTGGTGAAGATGCCGCCGCCCAGCCGCGCAAAGATCGAGATCAGCGACGAGCCAAAGGCAAAGCCGATCAGCGGATTGAGCAGGTCCGCCAGTTTGGCGGTCGGCGTGTAGTTGCCGTTGCCAACCAAGAACCAGAAAAAGCCGGTGACGCCCAGCAGGCCCAGCCCCACCACCAGCATGCCGGTGATGGCGCCGCCGCGAAACGCCACGTCCAGCGCCGGGCCAATGCCGCGCGTGGCCGCCTGCGCTGTCCGCACATTGGCGCGCACCGAGACGTTCATGCCGATAAAGCCGCAGGCGCCCGACAGCACCGCGCCGATCACGAAGCCCACGGCGGTTTTGCCGTCAAGGAAAACACCGATCAGCACCGCCAAAATCACGCCGACGATGGCAATCGTGGTGTACTGCCGGGCCAGGTAGGCGGCCGCGCCGGTCTGGATGGCGGCCGATATTTCCTGCATTCGCGCGTTGCCCGCGTCCTGGGAAAGAATCCAGCTGCGCGCCCAGAAGCCGTATCCCACGGCAATGAGCCCGCAAACCAGCGCAAGAATGAGCGCTGCTGAGTGACCAGTCATAAATACCTCCGACGTTATTTTTTTGCCTTGATGGGTGCCACGCAAGCGGACCCCCGCTGCGTTGCTTCCTCGTGGCTCGCGTGCAAGGCGATCGGACGATTGGCCAACTCAGGGAAATTAAACGCGAAAACAGGCGCCGTTGGCAACCCGTAAGGTGGCCTTCAGTAAAATGAAAGGCAAAACCGCCCGGTCGATGCGGCTGACAGCGCCCGCGCCTTCAGCCCGTTGCCGGCAATCCGTCAGAAACGGCACGGCATCCGTTTCTTTTCTTCATTGTTTTCATCAACTTCAAAGCGACCATGTCCCTAGATAAAGTTACACCCGGCAAAAACGCTCCAGACTCGTTCAACGTGATCATCGAAATCCCGATGAATTCCGACCCGGTGAAGTACGAGGTGGACAAGGAGTCCGGTGCGATTTTCGTCGACCGCTTCATGAGCACCGCGATGCACTACCCCTGCAACTATGGCTATGTGCCCCAGACTTTGAGCGGCGACGGCGACCCGGTCGATGTGCTGGTGATCACGCCGGTGCCGCTGATTTCCGGCGTGGTGGTGACCTGTCGCGTGATCGGCATCCTGAAGATGACCGACGAAGCCGGCGAAGACGGCAAGGTGCTGGCCGTGCCCATCGACAAGAAATGCTCGCTCTACAGCCACTGGCAAAAGCCCGAGGACATGAACCCGCTGCGCCTGAAAACCATTGCCCATTTCTTCGAGCACTACAAGGACCTGGAAGAAGGCAAATGGGTCAAGATTGCAGGCTGGGAAGGCCCTGACGCCGCGAAGCAGGAAATCGCCGACGGCATCGCCAACTACGCCAAGGAACAGCAGGGCAAGTGATTTTTTCCATTGATTCAAAATTTTTATGTGCTTTGCGCATGTCCCATGTGCATAGTTTGCTATAAAAATAATAGTATTCAATAAAATCGCTGTTGCACGCAAAAGCGCCTCCAGTTCAGTCTGGAGGCGCTTTTTGCCTGTTGGCAGGAGTGACAGCGTCCGGGGTCTGGCCATTTTTGCCGGCCCGGACAAATAATTTCGCATGTGATGCGGCACCAGCCTGAAACGCTTTTATGTCAGCATCCGACGGTATTATCAAATTCCATTTATCCAGACTGGTTCATCAGCATGGCAGACCCGCGTGACGCTTCCCCGGACCCTGAAAACATCGACGCCTTGACCAAAAGCACGCTCAATTTTCCCGTGGTGGGCATCGGTGCATCGGCCGGCGGCCTGCAGGCCCTGATGCACTTTTTCGAGCAGATGCCCGCTGCCAATGGCATGGCCTTTGTTGTCATTCTTCATCTGTCACCCGAGCATGAAAGCAATGTGGCTGAAATACTTCAGCGGGTGGCCAGCATGCCGGTGGTCCAGGTCAACGAGTTGACCGCCATCGAAGCCAACCATGTGTACGTGATACCGCCCACGCACGACCTCGAAATGAACGACGGGCACCTGCAACTGTCCAGCCATTCGCGTGTCCGGGGCGCGCACCTGGCCATCGACCTGTTCTTCCGCACTTTGGCCCAGGTTCACCAGGAAAGGGCGATTGCCGTCGTGATGTCCGGTACCGGCAACGACGGCGCCGCCGGGCTGGCGCGGGTCAAGGAGGAGGGCGGCGTGACTTTCGTGCAGCAACCTGCAGATGCCGAATATGACAGCATGCCCAAAGCCGCTATCGCCACCGGCATGGTCGATTTCATCGCGACGGCGGCCGAGATGCCGAAGCGACTGAAGGAACTCTGGGCCAATGCCTCCCGCATCAGCCTGCCCCAGAAAAACGGCTCGTCGCTACGGGTCAAGGTTCCCGACAGCGATGAGGCGGTGCTGCTTGCCGAGGATGCCCTGCGCGACATCATGTCGGCGCTGCGCATCCACTCCAGGAATGATTTTCGGCAGTACAAGCGGGCCACCGTCCTGCGCCGCATCGAGCGCCGGCTCCAGGTCAATGGCGTGCCGGACCTGCCGGCCTATCGGGATTTCCTGCGCGTGCATCCTGAAGAGGTCAAGCTGCTGCTTCAGGACATGCTGATCAGTGTCACGAATTTCTTTCGCGACCCGGCTGCTTTCGAGGCGCTTGAACGCGATGTGCTGCCTGTCCTGCTGGCCCATCGGTCACCGGACGAGCCGGTGCGGGTCTGGGTGGCGGGCTGCGCCACGGGGGAAGAAGCCTATTCGGTGGCCATCTTGCTCAGGGAACAGATGGAGCTGCACCACTGCACGTCCGATCTGCAGATTTTTGCCACCGACATCGATGAGCGCGCGGTCAACTTCGGCCGCAACGCACTGTATCCGGCATCCATCGCCACCGATGTGTCGCCTGCCAGGCTGAAGAGGTTTTTCACCCAGGAAAAAGAGCAGTTCAGGGTGGTCAAGCAGCTGCGTGAAAAGGTTCTGTTCGCCAACCACAATGTGCTGCGCGATCCGCCTTTTTCCCGCATCGACCTGATTTGCTGCCGCAACCTGCTGATCTACCTGGACAAGTCGGCCCAGTCCAATGTCCTGGGAACCTTTCGCTTTGCGCTCAAGCCTGAAGGATTCCTGTTTTTGGGCAGTTCGGAGTCGGTCGAGGCAGCGCACAAGCTTTTCACCGTGTTTGACAAAAAGAGCCGCTTCTTCAAGGCCAACCCGAATGGCAGTTCCATCCGCCATCTGCTGCTCGCCAAGGACCCGCCCAGCGATCGCCTGGTGTTCAACCCGCGCGGGCCCGACCGGCGTGCGCCCAAGCCGGCTTCGTTCGCGGAACTGCACCACAAGCTGATTGACCAGGTCGTCCTGCCCAGCGTGTTGATCGACGGCAACCAAAACATCCTGCACCTGTCCGAGAATGTCGGCAAATTCTTGCTGCCAGGCAGCGGCACGCCTTCCGTCAACCTGCTGGACAACATGCAGTCCGAATTGCGCACCGAATTGCGCACGGCACTCTACCAGGCAACGCATACGGGCAAGCAGGTCAAGACCCATGCCATTGCTGTCCGGCGCGGTGACAGCAAGAGCATGGTGGAAATGACGGTTCGTTTCTTCGGGGAAGCGGGAAGCGAATCGGCGCTCTCGCTGGTGATGTTCGAGGAGGTGCCTGAAAAACTGCTTGGTCCGGTGGCCGAAAGTGTCGGTCAGGCGCACCAGCTGCTGATCAACCAGATGGAAATCGAAATCAGGCAGCTCAAGGAAGATTTGCGGGAAATCATCGAACAGACGGAGATATCGACCGAAGAACTCAAGGCATCTAATGAAGAGCAGCAGGCCGTCAATGAGGAACTCCGCTCGGCCACCGAGGAGCTGGAAACCAGCAAGGAAGAACTGCAGTCGATCAACGAAGAGCTGACCACCGTCAACTTTGAATTGAAGGTCAAGGTCGATGAGACCAGCATGATGAACGACGACCTGCAAAACCTGATCGCATCGACGGACATTGCCACGATATTCGTTGACCGGAGCCTGTACATCAAGCGCTTTACCCCGCAGGCCACCCGCATCTTCAACCTCATCGAGTCCGACATCGACCGGCCCTTGATGGACATCACCCACAAGCTCGACTATCAATCGCTGGCGGACGATGCTGCCGGAATGCTCAAGACGCTGAACCCGATCGAGCACCCTGTCAGCAGCAGCGACGGCACACACTACCTGGCCCGCCTTCGTCCCTACCGCACGACCGACGACCACATCGATGGCGTGGTGCTGACGTTTGTCGATGTCACCGAATTGCGCAAGGCCCAGGAAAAACTGCGCGCCGGCGAGGAACGGCTTCGCATTGCCGCTGAAACCACCAAGGACTATGCGATTTTGACCATTGATGAGGAGGGCACCATCACCAGCTGGAACGTCGGTGCCCAGCGGATTTTTGGCTATGCGCCGCAAGAGATCGTGGGTCAGCCGTTTTACGCCATCTTCACCCCCGAAGACCGCGCCTCCGGGGCGCCTGAAGAAGAGCTGCGTGGCGCGCGCGAGGAAGGCCGCAGCGTGGACGAGCGCTGGCACCTGCGCAAGGACGGCAGCACCTTTTTTTGCAGCGGCGCGGTCACCCGGCTGGAAGGCAAGGCCGGTGGCTATGCCAAGATTGCCCGGGACATGACCGAAAGCCGATCGCAGCAGGTGAGCCGCGACGAGTTGCTGGCCATGGAAAAGCAGGCCAACGAACTCAAGGACCAGTTTCTGGCCGTGATGTCGCATGAACTCAAGCACCCGCTGAACCTGATCCAGGTCAACACCGAATTGCTGCTGAGCCATCCCGAGGTGCGCGCGCTTCCCGAGGTGGCGCGGGCCGGCGAAACCATTCGCAGCGCCGTGGTCAGCCAGACCAAGATCATCGACGACCTGCTGGACCTGTCGCGCGCGCGTACCGGCAAGCTGACGCTGCGGCTGGCGCCGGTCGACCTGGCTGAAATGGCCACATCGATTGCAGCTGCCGCGCGCGAGGCCGCCAGCAAGAAAAACCTGACGCTGAACTACGAATGCAGCGAGAAGGAACTCGTGGCCCTGTGCGACCGCGTCCGCACCGAGCAGGTCCTGTGGAACCTGATCAACAACGCCATCAAGTTCACGCCCGATGGGGGAACCATCACAGTGCGGCTTGGACGCGACGGGACCTTTTCCACCGTCAGCGTGATCGACACCGGCCAGGGCATCGACACGGCGTTCCTGCCGCACATCTTCGGCATGTTTGTCCAGGCGCCCGATCAAAAAATCTACAACACCAACACCGGCCTGGGCGTGGGCCTGACGCTGGTGCGCGACCTGACCGTGGCCCAGGGCGGCAGGGTGCTGGCCGATTCGGAGGGCATCGGCAAGGGCACCTGCTTCACCATCTGGCTGCCGCTGGCGCAAACCAGGGTGCAGGATAAAAAACCTGGCATGCCGGTCGGAAACCTCAAGGGGCTGAGGATTCTGGCGGTCGATGACATGATCGACCTGCTGGAGCCTTTCTCGGCGCTGCTGCGCCTGGAGGGGGCCGAGGTGGACATGGCCACCAGCGGCCAGCAGGCGCTGGAAATGCTGGAGAAAAACAGCTACGACCTGCTGATCTCGGACCTGGGCATGCCCTACATGGACGGCTACGAGCTGATCCGCAAGATACGCAAGCGCCCCGACTGGCGCAACCTCAAGGCGATTGCGCTCAGCGGCTATGGCCGGCAGGTGGACACCGTGCGGGCCTTGCAGAGCGGCTTCAATGCCCACCTGTCAAAACCTGCCACGGTCGCGCATATCTGCCAGAGCATTGCGCAGCTGGTTCCCAGCAGCCAGGTGTGATGCTTGCCGCCCGGCCTGGCTGCTCAACCGCTGGTTGTAAAAGCACGGAATGCGTAGCTGCTGGTTACAAATTCCCTGGCTTCAACGGGCCGGGGCGTAGTTTGTTTTGATACAAACAGTCCAGCAGATTTTTCAGGAAACTTGCCCCGCTAGCCCCCTGCTTTCAACACCATGCCTTGGGTACACACGTCAACAGGACGTTATTCCATTTCCAGATCAAACCGATATGTCGTTGCTTCGCCTTGCCGTGCTACAGCACTGTTTGCGGCTTCGCGCCTAATCCCGGATTGATCTGGAAACGGAATTACACAAGAAAGCCAACCCATTTCTCGTGAAGAGCAGCAAATATGACCATCCAGGAAACCCCTCAAGCCTCAATGGCGTCCGCCTTGCCCGCCGAGGTCTCCGCCCAGCAGATCGAGGCAGCGCGCTATGCGGTCCTCAGGCGGCTGGCGCCTGCCTTGCGGCACCACATGGTTCGGCCGCTGCAGCCCATCGGGCTGATCTACGGCGTCATGCACCACAAGCTTTCAGCCGCCCAGCCCGATTTGCGGTCGGTGCGCGATGAGGCCGACAAGATCAATGAATTCGCCAAGGCCGCGCTTGACGAATGCATGGACATGGGCACCTGGCTGGCACCCGAGCCGGGCGTCGTGACCGATGTCGAGTCCGGCGTGCGGGAGTGCGTCGGCCTGATGGCCACCATGCTGCATTTTTGTGGTTTTCGCCTGGTCAACGAGGTCGAGGAACTGTCGGCCCAGGTTCTGCGCGATCCTCTGCGCATGGTGCTGGGCGCTGCCTTGTTTGCGTTGACCGACGCCATGGACGAGCCCGCCACGGTGACGATCCAGGCCCAGGCCAGCCCGGCGGCAGTCACGCTTACGCTGCAGGCCGAGCCGATTGGCGAGGGCCAGCTGGACCGTTATGACGATGGCTACCGAAAACTGGTGTGGGCCGATGTGCAGGCGCTGGCGCTGGCAGAGCATGTCGACCTGTCCCGGCAAGGCCGCCAGGTCACCTTGCGCTTTGCCGTCGAGCCGGCGCGCGTGGATTAAAGCCCTGCAACAACGGCGGCTTGTTCCTGGCTGAACACCGAATCAGCCAGGCCGGGACGGGTAGGGGTAGATCAGGCCCTGGATGCGGCCGCGCGTTTCACGCATGAAAGGCGTCCATTGCCCCTCGGGCTGGGCCAGCCGGTCGGCAATCGCCCACCAGGCGCTGGGGTTGAAACCGAGTCCGACATGGCTGGCCAGGACTTCGATGTTTTCAGTCTGCGGGTTTTCGCTTCCCGGCGACTGGACGCTGCCCTGCCAGGCGACCACGCCGTCGGTGCGCGAATAAATGCTGGTGGTCGGCACGGGCGGCGCCTTTGGCAGGTTGTAGCTTTCGCTTTCCCGCTCGATGCTGCGGCCGCTGGCCAGCTCGTACAGCCGCCAGGCGTTGGTCGATTTGTGCGAACCCGCAAACGGCGTTCCCAGCGTGATGACGCCGCGCACCATCTGCGGCACTTCCTTGGCCAGTTCGCGCGCATAAATGCCGCCCAGGCTCCAGCCCAGCAGGCTGACCTTGCGGCCGGTGCTTTCAAACGTGCGCACCAGCTGGTCCCGGGCTTCATCCATGACGCCAGGGCGCGGGCCGAAATTGAATCCCTGGTCCCAGCCGCAGGCCGAATGGTTGAGCAGCTGAAGGTAGCGGCGCAGCGGCGCGGTCGAGATGTCATTGGCCGTGAGCCCGGGAAACACCACCACCGGATGGCTGTCGCCCCTGGGGGCGCGATTGAGCAGCGGCCAGGCCGGGAGCAGCGCGCTGAATTCCCAAATGGCGCGCACTTCAAGTGCCAGCAACCAGGCACTGGGTGGCACGTCATGCAGCGCTGCCTCGGGCTCTGAAAAGGGCGCTTTGGCAGGCCGGGCGGGCCGGCTTTGCGCAGGCGGCGGATTGAATGGTTTTGCCATGGCGTGGAAAGGTCTGGAAAGGTTGCCGCGTGGAGCACAAATCCACACAGTATCGGTTTGGCCGGCGCGATTGAACAGGGGGGAGCCCTCTAACCGGGCCGCTGCCTTCAGCGCCTGCGGGTTTGCCGCCCGGCTAGCCGCATTCGCCGAGCAGGCCCTGAACGCCATCGTTCAGGCCGGCAACCGGCGTCGCCTTGGCCAGTGCCATCCACACGCCCAGCGGCAGGTTTTGCCGTGAGCGCCGGGGCGCCGCCCGGGCCACCGCCAGGCGGCCGTTTTCAAGCTGCATCACGCCGCATTCGGCGGGAATCTCATCGGCCGCGCCTATCGGCCGGCCTTTGGCGTCGCAGCCCAGCACATACCAGCATTCGCCGCCCAGGTCGAGGTAGGCGCTGCGCTTCTCAAGCCGGCGCAGGTCGCCGAGCAGGTCGGAGCGCTTGACCTTGATCTCGTGGACGATGGGGTCCACATAAGTCTCGACCGTGGTGTTGCGGATCGAAAACACGTCGGGCCGCACCATGCACCACCGGGCCTTTTCGCCTTCCGTGGCCGGTGGCAATTGCGCGCGCAGGCTCAGGGCGCGCCAGGCGATGCGGCCGGCGCGCACCATTTCGCAGGCCACGCGTTCCACCAGCGCTTCATGCGCCGACAGCGCCGCCCGGTTGACCGCCAGCGTCGCCGCCAGCCAGGCAATGCCCGCATCGCTCACGCGCAGGGTTTGGTGGCCCGCCGCGCTGGCGACGCGCTCCAGCATGCCACCGGCCAGCAGTTCGACCTCGACCATGTCCTGGCAGGGCCAGCCGGCCGAGCGGTAAATCTCGCGCAACCGCCGGGCGTGGGTGCGGCCGAGCGCGATGGCGGGTGCCATCGCCGTGGCGGCAAGCGGCTCGGCCAGGGATGGTGAAGCGTGATCGGGGCTGGACGGGAGATTCATGGTCAAAAAAGCCTTTTGCGCAATCAGCGCGGGCATCAGCAGCTATCAATAAAGAAGCATCGAAGCTTCGGTGTTCAGAGGCTGATTTCAAACCGTGCGTCGCCCGTGTCGCGGTTCAGCGGCTTCAGCGCGGTCATGATGGCCCGGTCCTCGGCATTTTCCCAGAGCGCGATCACTTCGCGTTCGGCAGCATGGTCGGCATCGGCCAGTTCCTCGGGCGCCAGCTGGCTGGTGAGCGACCGCGCCAGCATGCAGGCCTGCAGTGTCGGCACGACCAGGTCGCGGCCGCCGACGCCGGCTTCCAGCGCCATGCGAAACCGCAGTTCGGCGGCGCTGCGCTCGGCGGCGCTCAGGCCGGTGGCGTCAACCATCTTGACGGTGTAGGGGGCAGTCTTTTCGCTCATGAGGGGATTGTCGGGTGTGTTGTGGGTTGAAGGGCGGGCGCCTTGAAGGGGCTGCGCCGCTCCAGGTCTTCAAGGTAGTTGTCGATGCCCGCGCCTTCGCGCTCCAGGAAACGCTCGACTGCGTCGGCAAAGGAAGGGTGCGCGAGCCAGTGCGCGCTGGTGGTCTTGACCGGCAGCAGGGCTCTGGCCATCTTGTGCTCGCCCTGGGCGCCGCCTTCAAAACTTTGGAAGCCATGCGCAATGCACCATTCGATGGGCTGGTAATAGCACGCCTCGAAATGCAGGCAGTCCACCCGCGCCAGCGCGCCCCAGTAGCGCCCATAAGCTGTCAGGCCCTGGAATGGCGGATTCGCTGAGCTTTCTGGCTGCGCAGGATGATTTTCGGCATCAATATGGCCATTTGCGCAATCAGGACGTGCGCTGACAGCTATCAAACTGCTAGCAATGGCGGTTCCCTCATGCTCGGCCACGAACAGCAGCCAGTTCTCCGGCATGGTGCTTTCCATGCGATGAAAGAAGTCGCGGCTCAGGTAAGGGGCATTGCCGTGCTCCAGGTAGGTGCGCTCATAGCAGCGGAAGAAAAAATCCCAGTCGGCGCTTGAAATCTGCGGTCCCAGCGACCAGCGAAAGGAGATGCCGGCGTCCCGCACCTTGCGGCGTTCCTGGCGGATTTTCTTGCGCTTTTCCTGGCTCAGTGTCATCAGGAAGTCGTCGAAGTCCTTGAACAAGCCAGTCCTATCAAGAGGCAGCGCAGTACGCGCAGCGACAGGCGTGGAGGCGGCAGTTCCCTGCGCGTCAGGGCCGCGGAACCGGCTTTGCCGGGCCGCAGGCGCAGCGGCCCCCCCGGGGGGCAGCGAACCACGCGCAGCGGGGAGCGTGGGGGCACTATTTGTCCAGTGAAACTGCACGGTGTGGCGCAGCATCAGGCCGGCTTCCTCGCAGGCAGCCACGTCCTCATCGGCGGCAAACAGCAGGTGCAATGAAGACAGTTTTTCCTCGTCGCACCAGGCCACGAGCGCCTGCATCAGCAGCGAACGCTCGGCCGCATTGCGCGCCAGCAGTCGCGCGCCGGGCACGGGCGTGAAAGGCACGGCGACCAGCGCCTTGGGGTAGTAGTCCAGGCCGTTTTGCGCATAGGCGTTGGCCCAGGCCCAGTCAAAGACGTACTCGCCGTAGGAATGCGCCTTGAGGTACAGCGGGCAAGCCCCGGCCAGCGTGTCGCCGTTCCAGAGGGTGACGAAGCGCGGCGTCCAGCCGGTCTTTGGCGTGGCGCTGCCGCTGGCGTGCAGCGCGGCCAGGTACTCGTGGCGCATGAAGGGGTTTACGGTGGCGTCCGGGTCTTGCGCGGCCAGCAGGGCATTCCACTGGCCGGCATTCACGGCCAGCGGCGAATCCAGGATGCGGATGACATAATCGTTTGACTTGTTTTTCACTTGTTTCTTGGCGTTTTTTTCAGGGTTCGATTTTTCACATGTCACTCAAAATCTGCGTTGCCCAATTGAACTACTGCGTCGGCGACATGACCGGCAATGCGCAAAAAATCATCGCCGCCGCCCGCACCGCCTACCAGCAGGGCGCCCGGCTGGTGCTGACGCCGGAAATGGCGATCTGCGGCTACGCGGCCGAAGACCTGTTCCTGCGCACCTCGTTCATCCAGGCCTGTGATGATGCCGTGAATCTGGTGGCCCGTGAGCTGGCCGGGTTAAAAGGCCTGAGCGTCGTGGTCGGCACGCCGACGCACGGCGACAGCGGCCTGGGTCTGCGCACCCGCAGCGTGGAAGTGCAGCAGCGCCACAATGCCGCCCGGGTGCTGCGCGAAGGCCGCATCATCGAAAGCTACGCCAAGCGCGAACTGCCCAACTACCAGGTGTTCGACGAGCGCCGCTATTTCACGCCCGGACAAGGCACCTGCGTGTTCCAGGCCGGCGAAGGCATTGATGCGGTCAGCATCGGCCTGCTGATCTGCGAGGACGCCTGGTTCGAGGAGCCCGCACGGCTGGCCAGGCAGGCCGGCGCCGAGCTGCTGGTGGTCATCAATGCCTCGCCGTTTCACGTCGGCAAGGGCAGCGAGCGCGAGCTGATGATGCGCGAACGCTGCCTGGCGACCGGCCTGCCGCTGGTCTATGCGCACCTGGTCGGCGGCCAGGACGAAATCGTTTTCGAGGGGCATTCGTTTGCCCTGCAGGCCGATGGGCTGCTTGCCGGCCGGGCCGAGAGTTTCAAGGAAAATCTGTTCTTTGCGCAGGCGGGACGGGCGCAGGGCGCTATTGAACTGGTAGCGGACAGCGTGCCCTTGCGCAGCCTTGATGCCGACCTGTGGGATGCGCTGGTGCTGGGCGTGCGCGACTACCTGGGCAAGAACGGCTTTCCCGGCGCCATTCTGGGCCTGTCGGGCGGCATTGATTCGGCGCTGGTGCTGGCCATTGCGGTCGATGCGCTGGGCTCTAGCAAGGTGCGCACGGTGATGATGCCGTCGCCCTACACGGCCGATATTTCCTGGATCGATGCGCGCGACATGGCCGAGCGCATGAAAGTGCGTTACGACGAGATTTCGATCGTTCCCGAATTCGAAGCCTTCAAGGCTTCACTGGCCGGCGAGTTCAAGGGGCTGTCCGAGGACACCACCGAGGAAAACATCCAGGCGCGCATCCGCGGCGTTTTCCTGATGGCACTGTCAAACAAGTTTGGCTCGATTGTCCTGACCACCGGCAACAAGAGCGAAATGGCCACCGGTTACTGCACGCTGTACGGCGACATGGCCGGCGGTTTTGCGGTCATCAAGGACCTGCTGAAAACCACGGTGTTCCGTCTGGCCCGGTGGCGCAATGAAAACGACCCCTACGGCACGGGAAGCAGCCCGATCCCGGAGCGCATCATCACGCGCCCGCCCAGCGCCGAACTGCGCGCCGACCAGACCGACCAGGACAGCCTGCCGCCCTACGAGGTGCTCGATGCCATCCTGAAACGCTACATGGAAAACGACCAGAGCATCGATGCCATCGTGGACGCCGGCTTCGAGCGGGCGGTGGTCGAGCGCGTGGCCCGGCTGATCCGGATCAATGAATACAAGCGCCGCCAGGCGCCGGTCGGCATCCGTGTGAGCCACCGGAGTTTTGGCAAGGATTGGCGTTATCCTATTACCAGCAAGTTCGGCGTCTGACGGCGGGCAGCGATTCACAATCGTTACATCGCCGACAGCAGCCAGCCTTTACCATTCAGTTTTCAGACCCACAGAGAGAGTTTTCGTGAAACAAATTACCGCCATCCTCAAGCCCTTCAAACTCGAAGAAGTCCGCGAAGCCCTGGCGGAATGCGGCGTGACCGGCTTGACCGTGACGGAAGTCAAGGGTTTTGGCCGCCAGAAAGGACACACCGAGCTGTATCGCGGCGCCGAATACGTGGTCGATTTCCTGCCCAAGGTCAAGGTCGAAGTGGTCGTCAAGACTGACGATGTCGACCGCTGCGTCGAAGCCATCGTGCGCGCGGCGCGCACCGGAAAGATCGGCGACGGCAAGATTTTTGTCACCAGTGTCGAGCGCGTGTTGCGCATCCGAACTGGCGAAGAAGACGAAGCGGCGATTTAAGCCGGCTCAGATCTGGTCCAGCCGCACCGTCGGCAAGGCGGTGCCGGCTGCCTGCACCAGTTCGGCCATCAACAATTCCGCATCGCTGCCGGTGCGGATCAGCCCCATCTGCCATTCATTCATGAAGCCGCTGCTGACCGCTGAATTCAGGAACGTGAGCAGGCTGTCGTAGAAGCCGCCCAGGTTGAGCAGGCCCACCGGCTTGTCGTGGTAGCCGAGCTGGCGCCAGGTCCAGACCTCAAAGAATTCTTCAAGCGTGCCGATGCCGCCGGGCAATGCCAGAAATGCGTCGGCATGCTCGGCCATGATGCGCTTGCGCTCATGCATGTTTTCCACGACATGCAGTTCGGTGCAGCCGGTGTGCGCCCATTCCTTTTCGACCAGCGCCTTCGGAATCACGCCAATGACCCGGGCGCCTGCCGCCAGCGCTGCGTCGGCCAGGATGCCCATCAGGCCGTTGTGGCCGCCGCCATATACCAGCTGGCCGCCATGCCGGCCAATCCAGCTGCCGACCTCGCGCGCCAGCGCGGCAAATTCGGGGCTGTTGCCGGGGCGCGAGCCGCAATATACGCACAAGGAAAAAGTAGGTTTGTTCATACTGCCAGTTTCAAGGTTCATGCGCCAAGCCTGTCGGCCAGCGCCAGCGTCCAGGTGACTGCGCAAAGCAGCAGGCTGAGCAGAACCGCAGCGCTGCCCATGTCCTTGGCGCGTTTGGAAAGTTCATGCCATTCTGGCCCGATGCGGTCGATGGCCGCCTCGATGCCGGTGTTGAGCAATTCGACAATCAGCACCAGCATGACGGTTCCTGCCAGCAGGACTGTTTCCATCCAGTTGCGTCCCAGCCAGAACGCAGCCGGCACCAGCACCAGCGAGGCCAGCGCCTCCTGCCGGAAAGCCGTTTCGTTCCACCCGGCGCGCAGGCCGGCCAGGGAGAAGCCGGCCGCATGCCACATGCGGCTCAGGCCACGGCGGTTTTTCTGGGCATTGGCGGGTGAGGAAAACGGAACTTGTTCAGGCATGAACATCATTCTCGCGGCGCAGCATGACAAAGCGCTTTCAGGATGGACTTGAAACCGTTGCCTTGGCGGATGCCGTGCGTTTCGCCTTGGGCGGGGTGATCAAGGTGATCAACCGGGTGCCGGCCCAGGCGTCGTGCCAAAACTGTTGCTGCGGATGAAAGCGCGCCAGAATCGCCCAGATGGCCACCCAGCCCATCGTCAGAACGGCGCCTTTTGCAGCCGACAGCTCCAGCATCCAGCTTGCGGCCAAGGGCGGCAGAAACCACATCCAGCTGAGCACATAGCGGAGCAGGGCGCGTTGCTGGGTGATCGGCTGGCCATTCACATCGACGACGCGGATATGCCAGGTTTTCATGGCGAGTGTCTGGCCCTTGGCCCAGAACCAGACAAAGTAGACGGCAAAAACCACGAACACGAAAGCCTGCAGCCCATGCCGGTTGTCCAGTGCATTGCGCGTCTGGCTCAGGGTGCTGAACAGGTAGCCGGCAATGAACACCACGCCGAACATGAGCATGCCTTCGTACATCCAGCAGGCCATGCGCCTTGGAATCGACGGTATTTGAATATCTTTAGCAATCAATTGAACAACTCATGGTGGATGGCTGGCACGAAGCCGCTGAACCGATTTGGAGGCAGGGCCGGCAAGCATTGCCAGGCCGGTTCCTTATCGCTGCGGTACAGCGTCGAATGCTGGCGCAGGCGTCGCTGCGGGAACTGGGACTGGCGCTGCTGGCGAAGGAGTGATTTTAGGCGCAGGCTTGAAAGCCTGGCTGCTGGCGGGCTGCGCGGGAACCGTTGCAAGTTTTTGCGGCGCCACGGGCTTGACGGCGGTGGCCGCGCCGCTTGGCTTGGGGCTGGCCGTGGCGGCCAACTTTTGTTTTTCTTCAGGACTCAAGGCCTGGTAGGCCTCCCATTTGGATTTTTTTTCTTCTGGCGTCAGTTGCCGGGACAACTCCAGCGTCTTGCCGAAATTCAGCCGTGCCTGGGCGCGCTGCTGCGGACTGAGCGCTACCCATTCATTCATGCGGCTGTTCAGCGTGGCCTGGGCCTGGGGCGTGAGCGCGCCGTAGTTTTTCGAAATCTCCAGCCACTTGCGTTTTTGCTGCTCGCTCATGCCGGTGTTCCAGCTTGACGCCAGTGGTGCCAGGGCCTGCTGCTGGGATGGCGTCAATTGGGACCAGGCCGGACCGGAGGTCGGGGGCTTGCCCAATGCTGGTGCGCTGGCTGGTGTCGAGGGTCGCTCAATCTGTGACGAAGCGGCGGGTGGCCAGGCCAGCAGGATGGCAACCGTCAGGCCCAGCAGGGCTGAACGCATAGGGACTATCGCTCGGTGCGTCATGGGCCCGTCAAAAATGCCGCAGGACATCGCCAGTGAAAAATTGGTCAGCGTCATTGGGGGCTGGCAAGCTGGCGTCCAGTTTGAAGGAACTGGACAAAACCCGGGTCTGCAAATGCGGCCGGTGGCAAGTCATCGGTCAGCAGCGCAGCATCCACCTCGGCCAGTTCCTGGGTCCGGTTGTCACTTTGAAACGAATTGATGGCCAGCAGGCCCGCGACCAGTGCAATCAAGGGCAGTACCGAGCCAATCCGGTTCCACCAGCTGAAGCCCTCGCCGGACCCCCAGGTCAGCGCCGCGCTGCCGCCTGACTGAACCACCCCGCCGGCAGTCTGGGTATGGGGAATCTTGCGCTGGGAAACCGCCTGAACGCGGGCCGACCGCAGCCGTTCGGAGATGTCATGAGGTAGCTCGGCCGTGCCGGCTGACAGGTAGGAGGCGGTTCTGAGTCCAAACCTGTCCTGCAGGATGGCCGATTTTTTCTGGAGCGAAATTTTCATAGTTTTATTCCTTTGGCGCTCAGCGCTTTGCTGAGGGCGTGAACTGCACGGGAACAGTGTGTCTTGACGCTGCCTTCCGAGCAACCCATGGCGGCGGCCGTTTCAGCCACATCCATTTCCTCCCAGTAACGCATCAGAAAGGCTTCCCGTTGACGGTCTGGCAACTCCTGAATCTGGACTTCGATCGCATGCAAAATCTGAGCCCGTTCGGTGGCGTCCTGCGCACTTTCTGTGCCTTCAGAGTTGGTCAGGCTCTCCAAAGTTTCCAGAAGATCGAAATCTCCATCATCACCGGATGCAGAAAATTCACTCATGTTGGAAAAAAGGGCGTTTCGCGTCTTGCGGCGCCGGAACCAGTCCAGCGTCGTGTTTGAAAGGATTCGCTGAAACAGCATGGGCAATTCCGCCGCCGGCTTGTCGCCGTAGTGCTGGGCCAGTTTCATCATGCTGTCCTGAACGATGTCAAGCGCGGCTTCTTCGTCTCGGACGTGGTAGATGCTGCGTTTGAAGGCTCGTTTTTCGACGCTTTTCAAAAAGTCGGAAAGTTCTTGTTCAGTTGCCAACTGTGTGAGTCCCGGTTGTCCAGCGTTGTCAGTGTGCTCAGGACTTGATGTGTTGTTGCATGGGCTTCAGGCCGATGCTCAGCTTGAAATTATCGCATTGGGTTTTCGCAAGCCTCAGGTGTGCCGTCTCCAGTATCGGCGGGTTCAAGACGACAGGCAGGCTGCGCACGGTGTCATAATGCTGCCTGCACATCAAAAGGCAAACGGGTCATGGCTCGGCGGATTATGTTTCTGCTTATGGTTTTGGCCTCAAGTCTCGACGCGGCTCCACAAGAGCGGGCCAAGAGGCACCCTAGGTATTTCGTTAGAGAAATTCACAAAGGTTCATCATGGAAATCAATAAAGCGGAAATCGCTTCCGCAGCAGCGGCATCTGTCCCCACAAATTCTCAAGACCTGCGGGGCGCTGAAATCCTCGTCAAGTCGCTTCAGGCCGAAGGTGTCAAGTACATCTGGGGTTATCCGGGCGGCGCTGTTCTTCATATTTACGACGCTTTCTACAAGCAGGACTCGATTCAGCATGTGCTGGTGCGCCACGAACAGGCCGCAGTGCATGCCGCCGATGGCTATGCCCGCGCCACCGGCGATGTGGGCGTGGCCCTGGTCACCTCAGGCCCTGGCCTGACCAATGCCGTGACCGGAATTGCGACCGCCTACATGGACAGCATTCCGATGGTCATCATCAGCGGCCAGGTGCCGACGGCCGCCATCGGCCTGGATGCCTTCCAGGAATGCGACACCGTGGGCATCACACGGCCCATCGTCAAGCACAATTTCCTGGTGAAGGATGTGCGGGACATGGCTGCCACCATGAAAAAGGCTTTCCATATCGCCCGCACCGGCCGGCCCGGTCCGGTGGTGGTCGATGTGCCCAAGGACGTCTCTTTCAACAAGACCCTGTACACCGGTTACCCCAAGAGCGTCGAGATGCGGTCTTACAACCCGGTTCGCAAAGGTCATGCCGGCCAGATACGCAAGGCGCTGCACCTGCTGATGGCGGCCAAGCGGCCCTATATCTATACCGGCGGCGGCGTGCTGCTCAGCAATGCATCTCAGGAACTGCGCACCCTGGTGGACATGCTGGGCTATCCCTGCACCAACACGCTGATGGGTTTGGGCGCCTATCCGGCCAGCGACCGAAAATTCCTCGGCATGCTGGGCATGCACGGGACGCTCGAAGCCAACAATGCCATGCAGAATTGCGATGTACTGCTGGCCGTCGGCGCGCGTTTTGACGACCGCGTGATCGGCAACCCCAAGCATTTCGCCCAGAACGAACGCAAGATCATTCACATCGACATCGATCCTTCGAGCATTTCGAAGCGTGTCAAGGTGGACATTCCCATCGTCGGCGATGTCAAGGATGTGCTGACCGAACTGATCGCCATGATCCGCGAGTCGGGCCTCAAGCCCGACTCCGATGCGCTGGGCGGCTGGTGGAGCACGATTGACGAGTGGCGCAGCCGCGACTGCATGAAATACAGCCTGGGCTCGGGCGACGTGATCAAGCCGCAGTATGTGGTCGAGACGCTCTGGAACATGACCAAGGACGCCGATACCTACATCACGTCCGATGTGGGCCAGCACCAGATGTGGGCCGCGCAATACTACAAGTTCGACGAGCCGCGCCGCTGGATCAATTCCGGCGGTCTAGGCACCATGGGCGTCGGCATTCCCTACGCCATGGGCATCAAACTCGCCAAGCCGGATTCGGAAGTGTTCTGCATCACCGGTGAAGGCTCGGTGCAAATGTGCATCCAGGAGCTTTCGACCTGCCTGCAGTACAACACGCCGATCAAGATCGTTTCGCTCAACAACCGCTACCTCGGCATGGTGCGCCAGTGGCAGGAAATCGAATACGCCGGCCGCTACAGCAGCAGCTACATGGACGCGCTGCCCAATTTCGTCAAACTCGCCGAAGCCTATGGCCACGTCGGCATGCTGATTGAAAAACCGCAAGACGTGGAACCGGCGCTGCGCGAGGCGCGCAAGCTCAAGGACCGCACGGTGTTCATGGACTTCCGCACCGATCCGACGGAAAACGTGTTCCCGATGGTCAAGGCCGGCAAGGGCATCACGGAAATGCTGCTCGGGTCTGAAGACCTCTGAACGCATCGCCCTTTTAATTATTCACCCCGTCAACTGACGAATCTATTGCCTGCCAAGCCTGCGCATTACCGTGCGCAGGGGAGGGCAGCGAAAAGAGGAATCTTCTTATGAAACACATCATCGCAGTTTTGCTGGAAAACGAGCCGGGCGCTCTTTCCCGCGTCGTCGGCCTGTTTTCGGCGCGTGGCTACAACATCGAGAGCCTGACCGTCGCGCCGACCGAAGACCCGACCCTGTCGCGAATGACCATCCAGACCTCGGGATCGGACGACGTGATCGAGCAGATCACCAAGCACCTGAACCGCCTGATTGAAGTCGTCAAGGTCGTGGACCTGACCGAAGGCTCGTACACCGAGCGCGAACTCATGATGGTCAAGGTGCGCGCCGTCGGCAAGGAGCGCGAGGAGATGAAGCGCATGGCTGATATATTTCGCGGTCGGATTATTGATGTGACCGAGAAAAGTTACACGATTGAACTGACGGGCGACCAGACCAAGAACGATGCGTTCCTGGAGGCCATCGACCGCAGCGCCATTCTGGAGACGGTGCGAACCGGTTCGAGCGGCATTGGCCGTGGCGAGCGAATTCTGAGGGTCTGATATTGCCGGAATCCGGGTATCGGATCTGGCAGTTTATTTTTTTGCTGATTATTTAGGAGCGACAGATGAAAGTTTTTTACGACAAGGATTGTGATTTGAGCCTGATCAAGGGCAAGACAGTCGCCATCATCGGCTACGGCAGCCAGGGCCATGCACACGCCCAGAACCTGAATGACAGCGGCGTCAAGGTGGTTGTAGGCCTTCGCAAAGGTGGTGCTTCATGGCCAAAGGTTGAAAAAGCCGGTCTGCAAGTGGCTGAAGTGGCTGACGCGGTCAAGTCTGCCGACGTGGTCATGATCCTGTTGCCAGACGAACAAATCGGCGCGGTCTACAAGAACGACGTGGCCCCCAACATCAAGCAGGGTGCTTCCCTGGTGTTCGCCCACGGCTTCAACGTGCATTACGGCGCCGTGATTCCGCGCGACGACCTCGATGTGTGGATGGTGGCCCCGAAGGCCCCTGGCCACACCGTGCGCAACACCTACACCCAGGGCGGCGGCGTGCCCCACCTCGTGGCGGTCCATCAGGACAAGTCGGGCAAAGCGCGCGACTTGGCGCTGAGCTATGCCATGGCCAATGGCGGCGGCAAGGCCGGCATCATCGAAACCAACTTCCGCGAAGAAACCGAAACCGACCTGTTCGGCGAGCAGGCTGTTCTGTGCGGCGGCGCGGTTGAATTGATCAAGGCTGGTTTTGAGACGCTGGTGGAAGCCGGTTACGCGCCGGAAATGGCCTACTTCGAATGCCTGCATGAACTCAAGCTGATCGTGGACCTGATCTACGAAGGCGGCATTGCCAACATGAACTACTCGATCTCGAACAACGCTGAATACGGCGAGTACGTGACCGGACCGCGCATCGTGACCGAAGACACGAAGAACGCCATGCGCGCCGTGCTGAAAGACATCCAGACGGGCGAATACGCCAAGAGCTTCCTGCTGGAAAACATCGCTGGCGCGCCGACCCTGATCAGCCGCCGCCGCTTGAATGCCGAGCACCAGATCGAGCAAGTGGGCGGAAAGCTCCGCGCCATGATGCCGTGGATTGCCAAGAACAAGCTGGTTGATCAGACGCGCAACTGATCTTTTCAGCTACGACGGTTTTGCTAAAGCCGCGCAAAGTCCTTGCGCGGCTTTTTCAATGGTGCTGACAAAAATTGCTGCGATTCAAAAACGTGACTTTATCCTTGCCAGTCTGTACCGGTATGCTGGGCCCGCCTTGTTCACAAGGCAATCTCTTGTGTGGGGAACTAACTCGCTGCACTATGAATTCAATAGCTATTTGCGCGCTCCAGTCGTGCCTGAGGAGTACTTTTTATGCATGATGGCGAGGAAAACCTGAAAACCGGCACAGAAGTTGTACCGCGCAAGCGGCGCAAAGGCATCTACATATTGCCTAATCTGTTCACCCTCGCTGCGCTGTTCGGCGGGTTTTACGCCATCGTCATGGCGATGAACGGGCGCTTCGACCAGGCCGCCATTGGCGTATTTTGTGCCATGGTGCTCGACAGCCTCGATGGCCGGGTCGCACGCCTGACCAATACCCAGAGCGCTTTTGGCGAGCAAATGGATTCGCTGTCGGACATGGTGTCGTTTGGCGCAGCGCCTGCCTTGATCGCTTATATCTGGGCACTGACCAGCCTGGGTCGCTGGGGCTGGATTGGCGCTTTTGTTTATTGCGCCTGCGCAGCCTTGCGCCTTGCGCGGTTCAATGTCAACACGGCCGTGGTTGACAAGCGGTTTTTTCAGGGTTTGCCGTCCCCTGCCGCCGCCGCGCTGGTGGCGGGTTATATCTGGCTGATGAACGACCTGGGAATCAAGGGCCTGGAGGTGCGCTGGGTTACCTTTGGACTGATGCTGTATGCCGGCCTGACCATGGTCACCAACGTGCCTTTTTATAGCTTCAAGGATGTCCAGATGAAGCGCAGCGTCCCCTTCGTCGTCATTGTGCTGATCGCACTCGGCATTGCCATCATCAATATTGATCCGCCGACGGTCATTTTCGGCCTGTTCGTGATTTATGGACTGTCGGGTTACGTGCTGTACGGCTGGCGCAAGGCCAAGGGTCAGCAGACGAGTGTGATTTCAACCTCTACTGACGAGCCTGACGAACGTGGGCTGCACAAATGAATTGTGGTACATTGACCGGATGAAAAAAATTTCGCTAGCACTACTGCTATCTGCCAACGGGCGGAGACGGTAGCGCACGCGTACACCTGATTTCCACGGCCCGTTTGCACCAGCAACGGGCCGTTTTTTTTGGTTGCTGGTTTTTATTAATGAAAAACGCATTGCAACTGAAACCTGCAGACAACTGACTCCAGATAACCGTCCTCAGCCCTGCTGCATTTTTGCAGTTTGTGCAAACCCCATCCAAACCGAGAAACTTCCCATGACTGACAAACTCATTATTTTCGACACCACCTTGCGCGACGGCGAGCAGTCCCCTGGTGCTTCCATGACACGTGACGAAAAACTGCGCATTGCCCGGCAACTGGAGCGGCTGAAGGTCGATGTGATCGAGGCCGGTTTTGCCGCCAGTTCAAATGGCGACTTTGAATGTGTCAAGGCGATTGCAGAATCCATCAAGGATTCCACCATCTGCTCGCTGGCGCGCGCCAATGACCGCGACATTTCGCGGGCCGCAGAAGCGCTGAAGCCGGCCAACTCAGGACGCTTGCATCTTTTTCTGGCGACCAGTGCGCTGCACATGGAAAAAAAGCTGCGCATGACGCCCGACCAGGTGTTTGAGCAGGCCAGGCTTTCCGTGCGTTTTGCCCGTAACCTCATGGCCGACATCGAGTTCAGCCCCGAAGACGGCTACCGCTCCGACCCCGACTTCCTGTGCCGCGTCATCGAGGCGGTCATCAACGAAGGCGCGACCACCATCAATGTTCCCGATACCGTGGGCTATGCGATTCCCGAGCTCTACGGCAACTTCATCAAGAACCTGCGCGAACGCATCCCCAACAGCGACAAGGCGGTCTGGTCGGTTCACTGCCACAACGATCTGGGCATGGCCGTTGCCAATTCACTCGCAGGCGTGAAGATCGGTGGCGCCCGGCAGGTGGAATGCACCATCAATGGCCTGGGCGAACGCGCAGGCAATTGCTCGCTTGAAGAAGTGGTGATGGCCGTAAAAACACGCAAGGACTACTTTGGACTCGAACTTGGCATCGACACGCAGCAGATACTGGCGGCCAGCCGCCTGGTGAGCCAGACGACAGGTTTTGTGGTGCAGCCCAACAAGGCCGTCGTGGGCGCCAACGCTTTTGCCCATGCGTCGGGCATTCACCAGGATGGTGTGCTCAAGGCGCGCGACACCTACGAGATCATGCGCGCCGAAGACGTGGGCTGGTCGGCCAACAAGATCGTGCTGGGCAAGTTGAGCGGACGAAATGCCTTCAAGCAGCGCCTTCAGGAACTCGGCGTGGCGATGGAAAGCGAAACCGACATCAACAATGCATTCATCAAGTTCAAGGATCTTGCCGACCGCAAGAGCGAAATTTTTGACGAGGATATTCTTGCCTTGGTCAGCGATGAGAGCGTCACCCATAGCAATGAGCAGTACGGTTTTGTATCCTTGTCCCAGCACAGCGAAACCGGCGAGCGACCCCAGGCTTGCGTGGTTTTCACGGTCGCCGGAAAAGAGGTCAAAGGCCAGTCCGATGGAAATGGGCCTGTGGATGCATCGCTCAAGGCGATTGAGACGCATGTCAAAAGCGGCGCTGAAATGGTGCTTTATTCGGTGAATGCCATCAGCGGCTCGACCGAAAGCCAGGGTGAAGTGACCGTGCGCTTGCAAAACAGCGGGCGTGTCGTGAATGGGGTAGGGTCCGATCCCGATATCGTGGTGGCGTCGGCCAAAGCTTATTTAAGCGCTTTGAACAAACTTCAAAGTAAAGCCGACAGGGTTGCCGCGCAGGGATAATGGCTCTTTGTCTGAGCAATACCTTTTAGATTCAATGGCTTAGGTCGGGTCTGCGGGGTAAGCAAAGGCATGAAGCCAGACATTCTGGTAGTTATTTAAGAAAGTCACGCAAGCTCCTGATATTGCGTGACTTTTTCTATTTCTATACACTTCAACCTCTTTCTTTATCGCAACCCAAACAGGCAATATTTACCATGTCGAAACAGCTTTTGAGTCGCGCACTAAAAATCGTGGGATTCTTTGCTTTGTCGTTTGCGCTGGTAGCACCGACTGCCCAAGCAGCGCCGGCAAAATCGTCGTCCAAGCGAGCAATTGTCAAGAAGCCCCATGTCGAAAAATCAACAGCGTCGAAAAAAGTAGCATCCGTTCGCAAGAACGTACGCTTTGAAACCAGCGCCAAGCTAGCCCGTGCCAAGCGGCCTTCCCTTATTCAGGCACTGATTCCAGCCATTCCTTCGTTTGGCCAGATGGCTGGCCTGCACAGCGCGATCGATCCGCTGGACCTGAAATCCAGCGTGGCCCTGGTGATTGACCAGGACACGCGTGAAGTGCTGTTCAGCAAGAATGAACATGCGGTGCTTCCGATTGCGTCCCTGACCAAGTTGATGACCGGCGTGATCATCAGCGGAGCCAGGCTTCCGATGGACGAAATGATCACCGTGACGCAGGATGACGTTGACACTGAAAAGCACAGCCGCTCGCGGCTCAGCGTCGGCACCACGCTGTCCCGTGGGGAAATGCTGCACCTGGCGCTGATGTCGAGCGAAAACCGGGCCGCCCACGCCCTGGGCCGCACCTATCCCGGCGGCATGGCCACTTTTGTCAGCCTGATGAATGCCAAGGCAAAAATGCTGGGCATGCATGACACCAGCTATGCCGAACCGACGGGTCTTTCCAGCCGCAACCAGTCCAGCGCGCAAGACCTGGCTGCACTGGTCAGTGCCGCCCATGGCGACCCGGTGCTGCGCGAATTGTCCACATCCCCGGGTTATCAGGTGGCGGTCGGCAGCCGAACCCTTCAGTTCAACAACACCAACCGGCTGGTAAAAAACCCGGATTGGGACATTGGCCTGCAGAAAACAGGCTTCATCAACGAAGCCGGCCAGTGCCTGGTCATGCAGACCAAAATTGCCGGCCGCAAACTGATAATGGTGTTTCTGGATTCTGCTGGCAAGCTGAGCCGCCTGGGCGACGCGGAGCGCGTGCGGCGCTGGGTCGAAACCAATCCGGTGGCAGACCAGAAGGTCAAGCTCAGCGCTACTGACAAGCAGATCAACGGTTGATTGCCATCGGCAGGAAATTTTGAAATACGATTGCCGGGTGCAGGTTTTGTAAAAAACCGCACCCGGCATTTTATTTTATGGTGCTATGGTATCTATAGCTTGAGATGCTTGCACAGCGTGCGTGAAAGCCAGTTTTACCTTGAAATGTAGCCCAGCGCCGTCGAAATTTCGTTGGCTGTGGCCTGCAGTTTGGGCAGCCAGCTTTCATCGAGCCGGTCGGCTGGCGCTGAAATTGACAAGCCTGCCACCAGCTTGTTCTGGTCGTCATAAATGCCGGCAGCCATGCAGCGAACGCCCAGTTCCAATTCTTCGTTGTCCCGCGCGAATCCATACTGGCGGGCTTTCGACAACTCGCGTTCCAGTACGGCCAGGTCGGTGATGCTGTTGCGCGTTTGCCCGGGCAAACCCGTTCGGGTCGCGTAGGCGCGCAGGCGCTGCGGGTCGTCGGAGGCCAGGAACAGCTTGCCGACCGACGTCAGGTGCAGTGGTGCCCGGCCGCCTATGGTGCGTACCACCTGCATGCCCGAGCGTTCGCCGTAGGTGCGCTCGACATACAGGATCTCGTCGCCCTGGCGCATGCTCAGGTTGACGGGTTGCTGCGTCAGTTTGTGCAGTTCGCGCATGGGAAGAATGGCTGCTTCACGGACATTGAGGCGCGCCTTGACCAGGTTGCCAAGTTCGAGCAGCCGCATGCCCAGGCGGTAGTTTCCAGCTGCCGGCCGTTCCACGAAACGGCCCGAGGCCAGGTCATTCAAAATGCGGTGCGCCGTCGAGGGGTGCAGACCGGATTCCTCGCTGATTTCCTTGAGGGAAACTGCTTCTTCACGGTTGGCCAGGATGTCCAGCAAGGTAAAGATGCGCTCGATCACCTGGACGGTCGGTTTGACGGGAAGTTCACTATCGGGTTTTGTCATGTGCAGGCTTTCTGCTGCAAATTTTACCTTGTGAAATTTACTTGTGCATTGCTGAATCTGGACCCGGCTCCACTGCTGAGCGGAGCGGCGAGCCTACCCGGGACCGGCGCTGATCGTTCGCGAGTCAATCCAACTGCCGTCCCGCAGTATCTCGTTGGGCCTGAAGCCGAGCTTGTAATTCATCTTGGGGCTTTGGGCGATCCAGTAGCCCAGGTAGACGAAGGGCAGGCCGAGTTGCCGGGCCTGCTCGATCTGCCACAGCACGCCGTAGTTTCCGTAGCCCGCGCCAGCCTCCGGCTCATAGAACGTATAGACCGCTGAAATACCGTCTTCCAGCACATCCAGAATCGAAACCATCTTCAGCGCGCCGGATTCTCCGTTGGGTAAGGACTCGCGAAACTCCACCAGCCTTGAATTGACGCGGCTTTGCAGCAGGAACTGGGTGTACTGATCGATGCTGTCGTGGTCCATGCCACCACCAGCATGGCGGCTGTTCTGGTAGCGCAGGTACAACTGGTAGTGTTCCGGCAGAAAACACAGTTTGAGGCTGCTGGCCTTGAGGGCCTGGTGCCGCTTCCATGCGCGCCGCTGGCTGCGGTCTGGCACGAAGGTGTTGACCGGCACGCGCAGCGGCACGCAGGCCTGGCATCCGTCGCAGTAGGGCCGGTAGGTGAACATGCCGCTGCGCCGGAAACCCTGGGTGAGCAGTTCTGAATAAGCGTCGTTGTGGATCAGGTGGCTGGGGGTTGCGACCTGCGAACGCGCCTGCCGGCCCGGCAGGTAACTGCAAGGGTAGGGCGCGGTGGCGTAGAACTGCAGGGTGTGCAGCGGCAGGTCTTTGAGGTGCGTCACGGTGTTGCGGGCAAGGAGGTTGCCGTAGCCTTCAGGATTTGCTGCCAGTATAGGGAATCAAAATGCCATGCGGGCGCGTTTGCATTCACGTTGCGGCGCAGGTGATGGGCAAACGCCGCGCGGCTGATTTCGGCTGCGCCGAGTGACGCAAGATGGCCGGTGTTCTGCTGGCAGTCAATCATTGTGATGCCCGCAGTGCGGCAAAACGCCACCAGTGCGGCCAGCGCGATCTTGGACGCATCGGTCTGGTGCGCGAACATCGACTCGCCAAAGACCATGGTGCCCAGGTTGACGCAGTACAGACCGCCGGCCAGTTCTCCGTTGATCCAGGTTTCCACGCTGTGGGCGTGGCCTGCATGGTGCAGTTCGGCATAAGCCTGCTCCATTTCCGAAACAATCCAGGTGCCGGACTGGCCGATCCTCGGTTTGCTGGCGCAGGCGCCGATGACGCGCTCGAAGGCGCTGTCAAACCTGATTTCGCACCGGGCATCATTGATGAAATGAACAATGCGCTTGCGCAGCGACCGGTGCAGCCTGAAGTCGGCGGTTCGCAGCACCATACGCGGATCGGGACTCCACCAGAGCACGGGCTGCCCCAGGCTGAACCAGGGAAAAATGCCGTTTGAATAAGCCCGGAGCAAGGTGGGTGCATCGAGAGTTTCGCCGGCCGCCAGCAGGCCGGGCGCCGGGTCGGCCGTGCTCCAGGCATTTTCCAGCGGTGGAAAAGCCTGACCGGCCGCAAGCAATGGCAGCGGTGGCAAGGCGGCTTGAGAAGTTTCCTTCAGCAAAGGCATGAGTTGCTTTGTTCCAAAACGGTCGCAGGCAGTCTGAAAATCAATTTTGAACGCTATGAATTAAATAGCTGCTTGCGCACGTTCCATATGCGCAAAGGCCTTACTTGGTTCCAAAAATACGGTCGCCGGCATCGCCCAGGCCCGGCAGGATGTAGCCATGCTCGTTGAGCTGCCGGTCGATTGCTGCGGTGTAGATCGCCACGTCGGGATGCGCCTTTTGCAGTGCTGCAACGCCTTCCGGGCAGGTCAGCAGGCAGACAAACTTGATCGATTTGGGTTTGAGCTGCTTGAGCCGGTCCACCGCCGCGATGGCCGAGTTGCCGGTGGCCAGCATCGGGTCAACGATGACGATGTCGCGCTCTTCCATTTCCTGCGGCATCTTGAAGTAATACTCGACCGGGGCCAGCGTTTGCGGGTCGCGGTACAGGCCGATGTGGCCGACGCGCGCGCCGGGAACGACGTTCAGGAAACCATCGAGAAAACCGTTGCCGGCGCGCAGGATGGACACCAGGACGAGCTTCTTGCCATCGATGATCTTGCTGGTCATGGTTTCCAGCGGCGTTTCCACTTCAAGGTCCTGAAGCGGCATGTCGCGGGTGACTTCATAGGCCATCAGGTTGCTCAGCTCGCTGAGCAGGGTGCGAAAAGTGCTGGTCGAAGCATTCTTGCGGCGCATCAGCGTCAGCTTGTGCTGCACCAGCGGATGGTCGATCAGGTGGACATTGCTCATGGATATATAGGCTTTCTTGTGGGGATTCGAGGTGAGGTTCAGCGTTTTTTGCCGCCAAACAGGCTGCCCAGTACACCACGGATGATCTCGCGGCCCACGGTAGAGCCCATGGTGCGGACGGCGGACTTGGCCATGCTTTGCGCCAGGCCGTCGTATTTGGCGCCGCGCGGCCCGGTGGTGCCGAACAGCATGTCGTTCAGGCCGCCCAGCATGCCGCCCGAAGCCGATTGTCCAGCCGCGCCGCCGTTGGGCAATGCGGCGGCCGGGGCTGCGGCGCCCGCACGCTGCTGGAGCATTTCATAGGCCGATGCGCGGTCGATTTCCTTTTCATAGACGCCGGCCACCAGCGAATCCTGCAGGAGTTGCTGGCGTTGCTGCGCAGAGATCGGGCCCAGCTGGCTGCCGGGCGGCAGCACAAAGACGCGCTCGGTCACGCTGGGCCGGCCCTTGGTGTCAAGGAAACTCACCAGCGCTTCGCCCACTGCCAGTTCGGTGATGGCGGCTTCAATGTCCAGACCCGGCTTTTGACGCATCGTCTGGGCCGTGGCCTTGACGGCTTTCTGGTCGCGTGGGGTGTAGGCGCGCAGGGCGTGCTGCACCCGGTTGCCCAGCTGCGCCAGCACCGAATCGGGAATGTCCAGCGGGTTTTGCGTCACGAAATAAACGCCCACACCCTTGGAGCGCACCAGCCGCACCACCAGTTCGATGCGCTCGACCAGCGCCTTGGGCGCATCGGTGAACAGCAAGTGGGCTTCGTCAAAGAAAAACACCAGCTTGGGCTTGTCCGGGTCGCCGATTTCGGGTAATTGTTCGAACAGTTCGGACAGCATCCACAGCAGGAAGGTCGCGTAAAGCCGGGGCGAATGCATCAGCTTGTCGGCTGCCAGGATGTTGATGACACCATGCCCGGCGCTGTCGGTCTGCATGAAGTCGCTGATGTTGAGCATCGGCTCGCCAAAGAATTTGTCGCCGCCCTGGGTTTCGATCTGCATCAGTCCGCGCTGGATGGCGCCCACGCTGGCCGCGCTGACATTGCCGTATTGCGTGGTGAACTGGCTGGCGTTGTCTCCCACGTGCTGCAGCATGGCGCGCAGGTCCTTGAGGTCAAGCAGCAGCAGGCCGTTGTCGTCGGCGATCTTGAAGACCAGGTTCAGGACGCCGGCCTGCGTTTCATTCAGGTTGAGCATGCGGCCCAGCAGCAGCGGCCCCATGTCGGACACGGTGGCACGAACCGGGTGGCCCTGCTCGCCAAACACATCCCACAGCGTGGCCGGGCAGGCCCGCGGTTCGGGCATCCCCAAGCCGCGCTCCTTAAGAATGCCGGCCAGTTTTTCACCCACGACGCCGGCCTGGCTGATGCCGGTCAGGTCGCCTTTTACATCGGCCATGAAAACCGGCACGCCGATCCTGGAAAAGCTTTCAGCCAGGGTTTGCAGCGTGACGGTTTTGCCGGTTCCCGTGGCGCCGGTGATCAAGCCGTGCCGGTTCGCCAGCGCCGGCAGAAGCTCGCATTGCGTCACGGAATTTTTACCAATAAGGAGTGGCTCGGCCATGATGTGGAGGTCCTGATGTAACTTGCCTGAGCCAAGGCCAGGCGAAAAGTAAAATGGGATCTGTAGATTAAATCAATTGCTAAAGGATTTTCCGTGGCTGGTCATAGTAAATGGGCGAATATTCAACACCGCAAGGGTCGCCAGGACGACAAACGCGGCAAGGTCTGGACGCGGGTGATCCGCGAAATCATGGTGGCGGCGCGCCTGGGCGGCGGCGACCTGGCGACCAATCCGCGCCTGCGCCTGGCCGTTGAAAAGGCCAAGGCAGCCAATCTGGCGGCAGATACGGTCAAGCGCAACATCGACAAGGCCACGGGCAACCTGGAAGGCGTCCACTACGAAGAAGTCCGCTACGAAGGCTATGGCATCGGCGGCGCGGCCATTTTGGTGGACTGCATGACCGACAACAAGGTCCGCACTGTCGCTGAAGTCCGCCATGCGTTTTCCAAGCACGGCGGCAACATGGGCACCGAAGGCTCGGTCGTGTTTCAGTTCAAGCACTGCGGCCAGCTGATTTTTGCGCCGGGCACAAATGAAGACCGGGTCATGGAAATCGCGCTGGAGGCCGGAGCCGACGATGTGATTGCGCATGATGACGGCGCCATTGAAGTGCTGACGCTCTATACCGCGCTGGAAACCGTCAAGAACGCCCTGGAGGCCGCCGGCTTGACGCCGGAACTGGCCGAAGTCACCATGCGCGCCGACAACACCATCGAACTGAGCGGCGACGATGCCCAGAAAATGCAAAAGCTGCTCGATGTGCTGGAAGACATGGACGACACGCAGGAAGTCTTTCACAATGCCGAGTTTTCCGAATAAGACATCCTTTGCAAACACAACAACAATGAAAGCCCCGGCATGAAAGTCTTAGTGGTAGGCGGCGGCGGCCGTGAACATGCGCTGGCCTGGAAACTGGCCCAGTCGCCCAAGGTGCAGGCGGTTTATGTGGCACCGGGAAATGGCGGAACCGCCCTGGATTCCCGGCTTGAGAACATAAATATCACGGACCCGCAAGCCCTGCGGGCCTGGGCAGCTAATGAAAAGATAGCGTTGACGGTGGTCGGCCCGGAGCAGCCATTGGCCGCCGGCATCGTCGATGAATTTCGCAAGCACGGCCTGCGGGTATTTGGCCCGACCAAGGCGGCGGCGCAGCTGGAAAGCTCCAAGGCCTTTTCCAAGGCGTTCATGAAGCGCCACCATATTCCGACGGCGGACTATGAAACCTTCAACGACGCAGCGGCCGCGCATGCGTATGTCGATGAAAAGGGCGCCCCTATCGTGGTCAAGGCTGATGGCTTGGCCGCAGGCAAGGGCGTGGTCGTCGCCATGACCCTGCACGAGGCGCACGAAGCCATTGAATTCATGCTGGCCCCCGAGCCGGAATTCAACCCGCTGGGCGTGACGCACAACGAGGGCGGCGCGCGCGTCGTGATCGAGGAATTCCTGCAGGGCGAGGAAGCCAGCTTCATTGTCATGTGCGATGGCAAGAACGTCGCTGTTTTGGCCACCAGCCAGGACCACAAGCGGCTGCTCGACGGCGACCAGGGTCCCAACACGGGTGGCATGGGCGCTTATTCGCCAGCTCCGGTGGTCACGCCCGATGTGCATGCCCGGGCGATGCGCGAGATCATCCTGCCCACCATCAAGGGCATGGAAAAGGACGGCATTCCGTTCACCGGTTTTTTATACGCCGGCCTGATGATCGATGCGCAGGGCAAGCCCAAGACGCTGGAATTCAACTGTCGCATGGGCGACCCGGAAACCCAGCCCATCATGATGCGGCTGAAAACCGATCTGTTCGATGTGATGATGGCGGCTACCTCGGGCGCCCTCGACAAGGTGGAAATGGAATGGGACCGTCGTCCGGCGCTTGGCGTGGTGATGGCCGCGCACGGTTATCCGCTGCATCCGCGCAAGGGCGATGTCATCCACGGCTTGCCCCCGGCCAGTGACGACGCCATGGTGTTTCATGCGGGTACGCAACGCCAGGACGGCGCCACGGTCACTTCCGGCGGCCGCGTGCTGTGCGTAACGGCGCTCGGCGGCACGGTCAAGGCGGCGCAGCAGCGCGCCTACGAAGTCGCCCGGGGAATTGATTTCGATGGCGCGCAATTTCGCAAGGACATTGGCTACCGGGCGATCAAGTCCTGAAGGCCGGACATGTCAAGCATCGACCTTTCAACCGTCCGCACCTTTTTGCTGGGTTTGCAAGAGCGCATTACCTGTGCGATTGCCCAGGTGGATGGCCAGCCCTTCGTGGCCGACCATTGGCAAAAGGAACCCGGTGAAACGCTGCAGGGCAATGGCATCACCAAAATCCTGGAAGGCGGCCGGGTGTTTGAGCGGGCAGGCTGCGGCTTTTCCCATGTGCGCGGCCCCAGGCTGCCGCCCTCTGCAACCCAGCACCGGCCCGAACTGGCTGGCGCACCGTTTGAGGCCATGGGTGTTTCCCTGGTGTTTCATCCGCGCAATCCCTATGTGCCGACGGTGCACATGAATGTCCGGATGCTTGCGGCAACGCCGCTTGGCGAAGACGCCGAACCGGTTTGCTGGTTTGGCGGCGGCATGGACCTGACGCCTTTTTACGGCTTTGACGAAGACGCCGTGCATTTCCATCAGGTGTGCAAGGACGCACTGGCGCCATTTGGCGACGACAAATACCCACGCTTCAAGCAGTGGTGCGATGAGTATTTCTACCTCAAGCACCGGCAGGAGCAGCGCGGCATCGGTGGCGTGTTTTTCGATGACTTTCAGGAGCTTGGGCTGGCGCAGAGCTTTGCGATGATGCAAGGCGTTGGCGATTCCTTCCTGCAGGCGTATCTGCCGATTGTCGAACGCCGCAAGGACATCCCCTTTGGCCAGCGTGAGCGCGATTTCCAGTTGTACCGTCGGGGCCGCTATGTGGAGTTCAACCTGGTCTGGGACCGGGGCACCCATTTCGGCCTGCAGTCGGGCGGACGGACCGAATCGATCCTGATGTCCATGCCGCCGCTGGCAAGCTGGTCCTACCAGCGGCCAAATGAAGCCGGATCGCCTGAAGAACGCCTGTATACAGAGTTTCTTGCCAGGCGGGACTGGGTTTGAGTACTAACGCTAGCGGCCAGCCCCGACGCATCGGCGTGTTTGGTGGTGCGTTTGACCCGCCGCACAACGCCCATGTCGCAATGGCCAGGGCAGCACTGGCGCAGTTCGCTCTTGATGTGCTGCACGTCATCCCGACCGGCCAGGCATGGCACAAGGCCAGGGCGCTCAGCGCCCCCGAACACCGGCTGGCCATGGCCCGGCTGGCGTTCGGCAGCATTGATGGCGTCATCGTGGACACGCGCGAATTGCAGCGCACGGGCCCTACCTTTACCATTGATACCTTGAAGGCCTTGCAAGCCGAGAATCCCGGGTGCCAGCTCTACCTGTTCATAGGCGCAGACCAGTTCGCCACCTTTGCCCAATGGCATCAATGGAGGCAGATTCTTGAAATCGCTATAATTTGTATAGCTGATCGTACAGAATCCGCGCTGACTCAAATCCAGTTTGACGTTTATGCGCCGCACCATCACCGGTTTTTCGTTCTCAAGTTGCCCCTGATGCCGGTCAGCGCCACCCAGATTCGCCAGATGATGGCTTCGGGCGCGACCACCGCCGAAGAAGCCAGGAAATTGGTTCCCGAAGCGGTTGCACGTTATATTTCGCTGTATCAACTGTACGGCCCCGGTTAATTTTCACCCTATTGAAGCAAAGCATTGCATGACCCCTATCACTGTCAAAATCTCAAGCGCCGAGGGCAAAAAAGATGTCCAAAAACTGCAGCGCGCCATCATTGACGGGCTCGAAGATGTCAAGGCGCAAGACATCCAGGTGTTTGATACCGAGCACATCACGTCGCTGTTCGAGCGCGTGATCGTTGCGTCGGGAACGTCCAACCGCCAGACCAAGGCGCTTGCCGCCAGCGTGCGCGACGCCGTGCGGGATGCCGGTTTTGCCAAGCCACGCATTGAGGGCGAGGACAACGGCGAGTGGATCATCGTTGACTGCGGCGCGGCGGTCGCGCACATCATGCAGCCGACGATTCGCCAGTACTACAACCTGGAAGAACTCTGGGGCGACAAGCCCATCAAGCTCAAGCTTGGAGCCCCGGCGCCGCTGCCAAAAGCCGCCAAGGCCGAAGCGAAGGCAGAAGTCAAGCCTGCCCGGTCACGTGCTGCGGCTGGCGGCAAATCGAAAACTACTCCCAAGCCGTCCAAGGCAGCTAAAAGTCCTAGCGACGAGAACCTGCCAGACGCCATAACGTTCGCACGAACCGATGACGGCACTTATGTGGGCCGCGTTGGCAAGACGCATGATTGGACGGCCAAGCGCAATGCAACGGCACCGGCTGCAGAACCTGAAGCCAAGCCGGTCAAGGCACGCAAGCCAGCCGCCAGGGTGGCTTCGGCCGAGTCAAAGCCGGTGGCGACAAAGGCAGCCGTAAAAAAGGTGGTCGTCAAGACACCGGTTGTGAAAACCCCTGTGGCTAAAAAAGTCGCCGCCCAGCAGGCTGTGGTCAAGACAGCTGCCAAAAAGCCTGCACCCAGAAAGCCTGCTGCGAAGAAAACCACACCCCGGAGCGAATGAGGCTGACCATCGTAGCCGTCGGCCAGAAGGTGCCCGATTGGGCCCAGACAGCTTACGACGACTATGCCAAACGCTTTCCTCCAGAATTGAAGGTTGAGCTAAAGGCCGTCAAGACCGAACCGAGGGGGTCCAAAACGCTGGAAAACCTGCTTGCGGCGGAGCGCAGCCGCATTGAGGGCGCCATTGCCAGAGGCTGCCGGATCGTGGCACTGGATGAGCGCGGAACGGCCGTGACCACCATGGCGCTGGCGGAGAATCTCAAAAACTGGCAGCTTTCCGGCGACGATGTGGCCATCGTGATCGGCGGGCCCGATGGTCTGGATGCCGGCTTCAAGCAGTCCGCCCATCAGCGAATTCGCCTTTCCGACCTGACCCTGCCGCATGCCATGGTGCGCGTATTGCTGATCGAGCAGCTTTACCGCGCCTGGAGCATCACCATCAATCATCCGTATCATCGCGAGTAGTTTTTTCAGGCGTGCCCAGCATGGTGGAGTTTGTTTATCTGGCCTCCCAAAGCCCCAGGCGGCGCCAGTTGCTGGAACAACTGGGCGTTCGGTATGAACTGCTGCTGCCCGACGCAGATGAAGATGCTGAAGCGCTGGAAGCCGCCTTTGAAAACGAGGCGCCAGCACGCTACGTGAAGCGGGTGACAGGCCTCAAGCTCGATGCCGCTTCAGCGCGCCTGGCCCGGCGCCAACTGCAGCCAGCGCCCATCCTGTGCTCTGACACCACCGTGGCCCTTGGGCGAACCATTTACGGCAAACCTGACGACGCCCGTCATGCCGAGCGAATGTTGTCTGCGCTTTCTGGCACAACGCACCGGGTTCTGACGGCGGTAAATATCCAGCACGGCCAGCAGCGTTTTGGTGCGCTCAGTAGTTCGAGGGTGAGCTTCGAGCCCATGACTGCCGACCAGATCAGCCGCTATGTAGCCACCGGTGAACCTCTGGGCAAGGCGGGCGCCTATGCCATACAGGGCAGGGTGTCCATGCATATCACACGGATCAACGGCAGCTACAGTGGCATCATGGGGTTGCCATTATGGGAAACAGCCTCGCTGCTTCGGGCTGCCGGACTTGATATTTAGCCTTACTTTCTGAGAACAATGCAACAAGAAATCCTGATTAACTGGTCGCCACAAGAGACACGCGTTGCCGTCGTGGAGCATGCTGCTGTGCAGGAACTGCAGGTGGAGCGGACGCTTGAGCGTGGCCTGGTCGGCAACGTCTATCTTGGCAAGGTGGTCCGTGTGCTGCCGGGAATGCAGTCTGCGTTTATCGACATCGGCCTGGACCGCGCTGCATTTTTGCATGTTGCCGACTTGATGAGCAGCATCAACAGCCGCCATGCCGAGCCCGAATCGCTTTCCGGTGGCACCGCCGTGGTGCAGGCAAGCCCATCGTTACAGCCAATCGAGAAGCAACTGTTTGAAGGACAGGCACTGATGGTGCAGGTTCTAAAAGACCCGATGGGCACCAAAGGCGCAAGGTTGACGGCGCAGATCAGCATTGCGGGCCGCTTGTTGGTCTTTTTACCCCAGGACAACCACATTGGTGTTTCGCAAAAAATTCCGCCTCGCCAGCGCGAAGAGTTGCGTCAACGGGTCCAGTCTTTGGTCTCCGACATGGGGGGAGGATTTATTCTTCGCACCAATGGCGAGGATGCAACTGACATTGAACTGGCTGAAGACATTGCCTATTTGCGCAAAACCTGGCTTCGCATCAAGCAGGCTTCCTTGCGTTTGCCGGCGGCGTCTGTTTTGCATCAGGATTTGAGCCTGTTGCAGCGTGTATTGCGCGACATGGCGCTGGAAAACACACAGACTATTCGCATCGATTCGCGTGAACAGTTTGAAAAACTCAAAGCGTTTGCCCTGGAGTTCATGCCCTCAACTGTCCCCAAGCTGCAGCTTTACAGTGGTGAGAGGCCTATTTTTGACTTGTTCAACATCGACGAGGAAATTGCAAAAGCGCTGGGCCGCCGGGTGGACCTCAAGTCCGGTGGCTATCTGGTCGTTGACCAGACGGAAGCGTTGACGACGGTTGACGTGAACACCGGGGGATTTGTTGGCGTCCGCAACTTCGACGAAACCATCTACAAAACCAATTTGGAGGCAGCCCAGGCCATTGCGCGACAGCTTCGTCTGCGCAATCTCGGAGGTATCGTGATTGTCGATTTCATCGACATGAGCAAAGAAAGCCACCGCGATGCCGTATTGGCTGAATTCAAAAGACAACTGGAGCGCGATCGCATCAAAACCGCTGTGAATGGATTTTCAGCATTGGGATTGCTTGAAATGACACGCAAGCGAACCCGGGAGTCATTGGCGCGTCAGTTGTGCGAACCTTGCAACGCCTGTAGTGGAAAAGGCATTGTCAAAACGGCTCGCAGCGTAACCTACGACATCCTGCGTGAAATCTTGCGTGAAGCACGCCAGTTCAATCCACGGGAATTCAGAATTGTGGCTTCGCCCAAAGTGATCGAGTTGTTTTTGGACGAGGAAAGCCAGCATCTTGCAAGTCTGAGCGACTTTATTAGTAAACCGATTTCTCTGCAGGCCGAAGCGGTGATGGCCCAAGAGCAATACGACATCGTATTGCTTTGATCCCCGGCGATTCACCGCAAAAACGCAGTCGGACCTTGTCCATCTGAGGCCTGCGCTTTAAACGCCAACCCTGCGGGTGCATGGCGCAGTTCTCGCCTCCAACTCGTGGCTGCCGGTCATCGCGCCGTGTATTGCGGCAGCAACGCATCGGCCTGGCGTTGCTCCAGCGGCAGCGGTTCGCCGTGCAACCGGGCTGCCAGTAGTTCGCCACACAAGGCCGCGAAGGTCAGGCCGCGCGAACCCATGCCGCTGCACACCCACGCATCGGGGAGACCGTCGAGCAGGCCGAGCGAAGGCAGGCGGCTGGGCGTGGCGCAGCGAATGCCGGCCCAGCCCTGCACCTGTCCGTTTTCAAATTGAGGCGTCAGCGCCTGCGCGGCGGCGGGCAGCAGCGTCTTCAACTTGCTGAAATTGTGCTGTTCGTCCTCGGGCCGGAGTTCGGTGCTGGTGTTGTCGCGCTCGAAACTGGAGCCGGCAACCCAGGCCAGTCCTTGTGCCAGCGCAACGGCCGGCACCAGGCTGCCGTGGCCATTGACCGGGAAAACCGGCATAACTTTTTCGGTGTCCGGCGCATGCATGCCCCACGAGGCCTGGCCGCGAATGGCTTGCAAGGCCAGCGGATTGCCCAAGCCCGCCGACTCGGCCAGGAGGCGGCTGGCGTATCCCGCCGCCACCACCACCAGCTCGGCGCTGGCCAGTTCCCGGCCAACGTCATCGCACACCTGCCAGCCATTGGCTTGTCGCACCAACTGGCTGACGGCCACGTTGCCGCGCCATGCCACGCCCGGTGTTGCCAGCCAGGCCCGGACCAGGCGGGCAGGCTTGATCCAGCCTGCCCGCGCATGCCACAGTGCCGGAGTGTCGGGCGGCAGGCCGCAGTGTTCTAGCTGTTCGGGCGTTGCCAAGCCGGTCCAGTCGCCGGCCGCATCGGCCAGCGCCTCTCCGGGACGCCACGCGGCAGGCAACTGGCGCGAATGTTCGACGCAATGCTCCAGCACACCGGTCGGCCGCCAGTCGAGACCGCTTTCAAGCAGGCTGCCGGCCTGCTGCAGCATCGCCCGGATGCCGCTGCGCGACAGGCGCGACAGCAAACTGTCGTCGGGTGACACATGCGGCGCCAGCACACCGGCCAGCAAGCCCGACGCGCCGGCTGCAGGCGTGCTGGCGGCGTCCAGCACCGTGACCTGCCAGCCGCGCCGCGCCAGGCTGGCCGCCACGGCGGCGCCGGCCAGGCCCGAGCCAATCACAATGCAGCGTGCCGCTTGTGTTCGGGCTGCTGCGGGCCGGGATTTTTTGGGTTCCCACGCGGGCTGGTATTGCCCCTTCAGGTTGTCGCGTTTGGGCGGTACGCCGGGGACTTTTTTTACGATAAAGCCGCATTGCACCAGCGCGTCGCGCACGCTGCGCGCACTCGTCCAGGTGGCGATGCGCGTGCCCCGGCGGCAGCAGCGCGCCACCGCTTTAAAGGTAGGCACATCCCAGATGTCAGGGTTGCGCTGCGGGCTGAAGCCGTCGAGGTAGACCGAATCGGCTTCAAATTTGGTTTCGCGCAGCATCGCCTTGGCGTCGCCGATGCACAGCGTGAGCAGCACCTGCCCGCCCTCGAACACCAGCCGGTGAACGCCGGGCAGCAGGCCCCAGAACTGGTCTTTCAAGGCCTGCGCGAGCGGAACCAATTCGGGGTGGGTCAGGGCGCTGCGAAACACATCGTCGGCGCTGGCCGGATACGCCTCGGTCGAGACGAAATGCAGCAGGCGAGGGCGCTGCGGGTCGGCTTTCCATGCCGCCCAGGTGACCAAAAAATTCAGCCCCAGGCCAAAGCCGGTTTCCAGCACGCACCATTGCGGCTGGCCGGCCCAGGCTTGCGGCAGGCCGCAGCCCTTGAGGAACACTTCACGCGCCTGCTCCAGTCCGCCCCCTTCGCTGCGGTAGCGGTCGCCAAAGCGCGGGTTGTAGGGGCTGCCGCCTGCCGTGCCATCTTCCAGCCATTCAATGCGCTCGGGCATCCGCAGCGCTCAGGCGCCGGGAGGCGTTGGTGGAACGTAGCCCTGCACCGCATCGGCGCCGTCGCCGAAGAAGTGCTTTTCCATTTGCCGCGCCAGGTACTGGCGGGCTCTGGCGTCGGCCAGGTTGAGCCGGTTTTCATTGACCAGCATGGTTTGCTGCTTCATCCAGTCGGCCCAGGCCTGCTTGCTGACTTCTTCATAAATTCGCTTGCCCAGCGGGCCGGGGTACGGTGGAAAATCGAGACCTTCGGCTTCCTTGCCGAGCTTGATGCAATTGACGAGACGTGCCATGTGAGAAGTTCTTTCTAGCTTTTGAAGATGGAGGGGGTTTTTTTGAATAAAAGGATTTTTTATTCTTCTTGAACAGGAGTGCTTGTATCCGGTACCCATTTTGTCCGCATTCGGCGGCATTTCTGAAACACGGCGCAAACCATGAGGTGCGGCGCCACTTTATCAAGCTTTCCGGGCAGGCCGCCACGCCTTGCTGTACGGCGCAAAGGCAGCCTGAAAGACCGCGTTGCAAATCAGGATAGTGACGTCATCTGGATTTAACGGTAAAATACGGCTCCAACCCACGACAGGCAAGCGTGAAAAGCTATTAAAAATATAGCGATAACGTTTGTCGGGCCGGGCTTTCAGTGGCCTGGCAGCCGATCCAACCCTGGTGACGCCGACTGGCAAAGTGCTTGAATTTGGGGAAGGAACCCCCAGATTTGTTACATGAACGCCACCAAACCATACGCCCGTAAAACCGATCTGACTGTGACCCATGTGCTCGCCCAATTGCTTGAGCGCCTGGAGCGCAGTGCGGTGCCTGTCGGCGCCGAGCAGTACCGATCGGTCGTGCAGCATCTGGTCAGCGAGCTGGGTGAAGTCGAGCCGGGAACGGCGCTCGGCGCCTTGCTCGACAGCCATCCAGCCGCCGCCGAACTGTACGAGAACGTCAATTACCAGCATGCCGGGCTTTGCCGCTCGGCGCTGGACGCTTCGCTTGCTGCGGAGCAACAAGCCAAAGAGGTTCTGGACCGCGCAATGTGCCGGGCCATGAACCGCTCCAACCCATCACACAAGGAAGACCCCACCCATGGCAAGAGCTGACGCAAAAACCGCCGTACTCGCAGACGGCCTGCGCTACAAATCCAAAGTTTCGGGTTCGCCCTTTGCGGCCACCACGTCGTTTGGCGCGGCCACCATGTCGTGCTTCATGTGCGGCAAGCACCGCGCCCGCTCCTTGATGGGCACCCGCAAGGTGCTGGGCAAGTCCCAGGCCGTATGCTCGCCATCCTGCAAGGGGCTCGATGAAGCGCTTGAGGCCGCTGCCGCTGCCTCGGCTGCCGCAGCCGCCGCGTCTGCCGCCTGAGGCCTTACGCGTTCGTCGGAATGGCCCGCGAGGGTTCGCTGGCTTGACCCAGCCTTGATTTTCGGGTGCCGGGAAGCGCATAGTGTGCTGCCGGGCATACCGAAATTCCTGGCAACCATTGGCAAGAGACATCGAAAGGGAAACCCGTCATGAATCCCCATTCCAGAACAGTCTCCGTGTTGCAGCCTGACGAGGCCACCGACCACATTCGCGGTCCCGCGTCCGCGCCGGTCACGCTGATTGAATATGGCGACTTCGAGTGTCCGGCCTGTTGCCAGGCCTACGGCGCGGTGAACATCCTGCGGGCGCATTTTGGCGACCAGTTGCGCTTCGTGTTTCGCCATTTTCCCCTGCGTGAAGTGCATCCGCATGCCGAACTGGCTGCGGAAGCGTCGGAGGCGACCGGCGCGCAAGGCAAGTTCTGGCCGATGTACGACCTGCTGTTCAGCCATGCGCAGCACCTGAAGGAAAAGCACCTGCTCGACCATGCCGCCCAGATTGGCCTGGACATGGCACGCTGGCGCAATGAAATGGCCGACCATGTCTATCTCCAGCGGGTGCAGGAGCATGTGCTGGGCGGCCGGCACCTGGGCGTGCGCTCGACGCCGGCGTTTTACGTCAACGGCGTGTTCACCGATGTGTCTTTCGGCCTGCAGCACCTGCATGACGCGGTTGACAAGGCATTGCTGCAGCGCGGCTGAACCCGGCCGCCGTGAAGGCGCCACCGGTGGACGGATAATGGTCCGCTTCTGAGTCACGTCCGCAAGGGGTGAATCGCATCAAACCCCCCATTAGGACCATTCCGTGAGAAAAACATTCCTCCTCAACCTCGAAGGCAAGAACCGTGACCGCTTGGTCGAGGCCAGCAAGCACGACATCCGCAAGTACGTCAAGCGCGAACGCAGCCGGGCCTTGCCTGCAGGCGTGGATTTCTGGGATTTCGACTGCAAGTTCGGCAGCGATGAAGCGACTGCGGCCGTGGTGCATTTCGCCACGCTCATGAACCTGATCGACACCGCCGTGCACGAAGGCGCCGAGCAGTTTTACGTCGAGGTCGTCACCAAACATGGCCACCGCAGCGCCCGGCCTCAGGCTGAGGGCGCCGAAGCCGCTTCCGGCGACGACGAAGACTTCGAATAAGCCCGAGCCTGGCGCCGCCAGGCTTTATGTGCCCTGCGCCGGTTTCAGCTGGCCGGCCGCTTCGCGCAGCTTGTCCTTCTTGCTCGGGCGCTTGCCCTTGATGCCGCCCACCGACAGCGGATCGGCGGCGTTGGGCTGGAGGACTTCAACCGGCTCAAAGCCCGCGACCTGCTCGCGCGGCACGCTCAGTCGCTGGCGTTTTTCAATCAGCCTGAAATGCGCTTGGGTAGCGGCGCTGACAAAGCTGATCGCCATGCCGCTTTCACCGGCCCGGCCGGTGCGGCCAATGCGGTGCGTGTAGTCGCTTGACGAGCGCGGCAAATCGTAGTTCACCACTACCGGCAGCTGAACAATATCCAGCCCTCGCGCGGCCACGTCGGTGGCGACCACCACCTGGACCCGCTTTTCCTTGAAGTCGAGCAACACCTGGCTGCGCTTGCCCTGGCTCAATTCGCCGTGGAAGGGCTCGGCCTCGATGTCGGCCTTGCGCAGCTTGTCGGCCACGATCTCGGCGGCATGTTTGGTGGCGACGAACACCAGCACCCGGCTCCATTTCTCGGTCTGCACCAGGTGGCGCAGCAACTGCGTGCGCCGGCTCGGATCAACTTCGATGGCGCGCTGCGCGATGTCGGGATCGGCCTGGGGCGCGGCCTGCGCCTCGATGCGCAAGGGGTCCTGCAGCATGCTGGCGGACAGCGCCTCGATGGCGGGGGGAAAGGTCGCCGAGAAAAAAAGGTTCTGGCGTTGCGCCGGCAGCAATTGCAGGATGCGGCCCAGTTCCTCGCCAAACCCGAGGTCGAGCAGCCGGTCGGCTTCATCGAGCACCAGGGTTTCGACGGCGTCCAGGGTCAGCGCATTGTGGTCGATCAGGTCGATCAGCCGGCCCGGCGTGGCGACGACGATGTCAGCGCCACCGCGCAGGTTCATCATCTGCGGATTGATAGACACGCCGCCAAACACCACCGCGACCTTCATGCGTTGGGGCAAATACTTGGCCAGGCTGACGATGGCTTCGCCCACCTGGGCGGCGAGTTCACGCGTTGGCACCAGCACCAGGCCGCGAATGCGGCGCTTGGCGCCAATGGGCGATTCGGCCAGCCGGTGCAGCAAGGGCAGGGCGAACGCCGCTGTCTTGCCCGAGCCGGTCTGGGCCGAGGCCACGATGTCGCGGCCTTGCAAAATGGCCGGAATCGCCGCCGCCTGGACCGCCGTGGGCGCAAGGTAGGCCATTTCGGCAACCGCGCGCGACAGGACGGGCAGCAGGGCCGGCGAAAAGCCGAGGGATGAAAATGGCATGGAAAAGGTGCTCGGAAAGAAGGCAGGAAGCGAAGACGCCGAAAGCCGGTTGGGGACTACGACCGGTTGTCGCCAGAACCCGCAAGTTTAAGCCCGGCCCTTTCGGCGCTCGCCTGCGATGCCGGAATGTCCGTCAGGCCGGCATCGGGCATTTTATCAGGGTGCTATTGAATACATAGCTGCTTGCGCATATGGGACAAGCGAAAAACCCTGTTTTTACTTGAATTTATCGTTGCTCCTCGTTATGGCCAGCCTGCGTGCCGACCGAACGCAGCGGCTGTTGATACCGCCTGGCATGCGCTGCTTTGCGGGTCCCGCATCGTCAGACGCTTCTTACTGCTTCTTACTATCACTGCGTTGACCCGCCTACGATGGCAGCCTGCAGCTTTCGTTACCGTGGCGGTTTCAACCGGCCTTCTCAGCCAAGGAACAAGCATGCTCGCAATGAACTACCGTGGCCCTTGCCGGGTGCGCGCAGCGCAAAAATCCGCGCCTTACATCGAGCATCCGGACGATGCCATCGTCCGCGTCAACCGCGCGTGTATTTGCGGATCCGACCTGCACCTGTACCACGGCCTGGTGCCCGACACCCGCGTCGGCACCACCTTCGGCCACGAGTTCACCGGCATGGTGGAAGAAGTAGGCTCGGCAGTACATAAGCTCAAGGTCGGCGACCAGGTGCTGGTGCCGTTCAACGTGTTTTGCGGCGCCTGCTATTTCTGCCAGCGCGAGCTGTACAGCAACTGCCACAACGTCAACCCCGAGGCCAGCGCAGTGGGCGGCATCTACGGCTATTCGCGCACGACAGGTGGCTATGACGGCGGCCAGGCCGAATACGTCCGTGTGCCCATGGCCGATGTCGGCCCGACGGTGATTCCCGCCGACCTGGACCTGGACGATGCGGTGCTGCTGACCGACGCCTACCCCACCGGCTACCAGGCCGCTGAAATGGGCGGCATCCGCGAAGGCGAGACGGTGGTGGTGTTCGGCGCCGGGCCGGTCGGTATTTTTGCCGCCAAGTCGGCCTGGCTGCTGGGCGCCGGGCGCGTGATCGTGGTGGACCATGTCGATTACCGGCTGGAGTTCGTGAAGAACTTCGCCCAGTGTGAAACCGTCAACTTCAAGGAAGTGGACGACATGGCGCTGCACCTCAAGAAAATGACCGACTCGATGGGTGCCGAAGTCTGCATCGACGCCGTCGGCTGCGAGGCGGCGGGCCAACTTTGCCCAGTCGCTGACCGGCATCAAGCTCAAGCTGCAGGGCGGCTCGGCCACGGTGCTGCACTGGTGCATCAACTCGGTGCGCAAGGGCGGCAAGGTGTCCATCGTCGGCGTCTATGGCTCGACCTTCAATGCGATTCCGATTGGCAACGCGGTCAACAAGGGGCTGACGCTGTGCATGAACCAGGTCAGCGTCAAGCGCCACCTGCCCCGGCTGGTCGAGCACATCCAGGCCGGCCGCATCAAGCCGGGCGAGGTCATCACGCACCGCATGCCGCTGGAGGAGGTCGCCGATGCGTACTACATGTTCTCCAGCAAGCTCGACAACTGCATCAAGACGGTGCTGGTACCGCCGCGTGCCATGGCTTCAACCTGAAGGAGGCGTTTGCCATGGACACCCTCTCCAACACCCCCGATAAGACACGTGAGGTTCCCCCCCGCTTTGCCCATATCAAGGGCTGGGGCGCTGACCTGGACCATGCGAATCGCCCGGCCTATCCCATGGAGCGAATGCCGGCGCGCCTGGGGGGCGACCATTCCCACCCGCCGGCGCAGCAGGCGCAGACCGTCGAGATTCTCCAGTCCATCGAGCGGCCGTCGATCACGCCGATCTTTGGAACGCCGCTGCCGCCCTCGGGCATGAGCGGCATGCTGCGGCGCGCCGCGTTCAAGTACAGCGAAAGCGATCTGCGCCACTGGCTGATGCTGCTGTTTGCCGACCGGGTCAACATGGTCGAGGGGTTGGGCGCCGACCTGATGCGCGGCCATGTGCCCAACCTGTTTTCCGAAATGGGCGGCAAGGCCGAGTTCAAGTACAACCGGCAGGCGGCCATACAGAAAGCCGTGGTGGTGTCGGCGGTGGTCGGGCTGGGGCTGCTGCTCTGGAGCCAGTCCGGCAGGCGCAGGGACCGGCTGGGTCAGCGCATGAAGGGCGGCTACTACTGAAAGTGATTTGTGCACCGGGGACGATGACGGCCTGTTCTCCCTGGGGCGAGCGGATCCTTTAGCCCAAGGCAGCGATGCAAGGCATGAATTCCGGATGGATTGTCTTGCTTGCCATTTTGGCCGATTCCGTTGCTGAGCTTGACCAGGATCAAGGCGGCTGAACGTGCCAGCACATATTCTTGGCGGCTGCGACAAATCCGTCGCGACTTGTCGTAAAACATGGATAAGCATGGCATCTTTTATTCGTAAACCCGGTTCCGACTTGCCGGCAAACGCTGCGGCGCCCGATACCAATCCTTTTGAACTGGTCTGCCCGGCCGGCAGCCTGCCGGCGCTCAAGGCGGCGGTTGACAACGGCGCCAGCTGCGTTTACCTGGGTCTTCGCGATGCCACCAATGCACGCAACTTTGCCGGACTGAACTTCGACGAGGCGGCCATTGCCACCGGCATCCAGTACGCCCATGCGCGTGGCTGCAAGGTGTTCATGGCGCTCAATACCTATCCGCAGGCATCCAATCCCGGACTGTGGCGCGCCGCGCTGGACAAGGCGGCGGACCTGGGCATGGACGCGGTCATCCTGGCCGATCCGGGGCTGATGCAGTACGCTGCCGCGCATTACCCCGGCCTGCGGCTGCACCTGTCGGTGCAGGGCTCGGCGACCAATTTTGACGCGATCAACTTCTACCGCGAGCAGTTCGGCGTGGTGCGCGCCGTGCTGCCGCGCGTGCTGTCGCTGACGCAGGTGCAGCAGGTGATCGAAAAGACGCCGGTCGAGATCGAGGTGTTCGGCTTTGGCAGCCTGTGCGTGATGGTCGAGGGCCGCTGCGCGCTGTCGTCGTACGTGACGGGCGAGTCGCCCAACACCCACGGCGTGTGCTCGCCGGCCAGGGCGGTGCGCTGGCAGCAAACGCCCAAGGGCCTGGAGTCGCGACTGAACGGCGTGCTGATCGACCGCTACGCCGATGGCGAGAACGCCGGCTATCCCACGCTGTGCAAGGGGCGCTTCGATGTCGGCGAAGATGAAAACTACTACGCCATTGAAGAGCCCACCAGCCTGAATACGCTCGAACTGCTGCCGCAGCTGATGAAGATGGGCGTGCGTGCCCTCAAGATAGAAGGCCGGCAGCGCAGCCCTGCCTATGTTGCGCAAGTCACGAAGACCTGGCGCGAGGCCATCGACCATTGCAGCGCCAACCTGCAACGCTATGCCCCCAAGCCGGCCTGGATGTCCAGCCTGGACAAGCTGGCCGAAGGCCAGCAGCACACGCTGGGCGCTTACCACAGGCCCTGGAAATGATAGCGAACCCCATGATGAAAATTGCCCTTGGTCCGATTCAGTACTACTGGCCGCGCGATACCGTCTTCAGCTTTTACGAGGCCATGGCCAGCATGCCGGTCGATGTGGTGTATCTCGGCGAAACCGTCTGCTCGCGCCGCCATGAGTTGCGCCTGGCCGACTGGCTGGACATTGCCGCCCGGCTGCAAAACGCTGGCAAGGAAGTCGTGCTGTCCACGCAGGTGCTGCTTGAATCGGGCAGCGAAGTCGCCACCATGCACAAGATTGCGGCCAACGGCCGTTTCCTGGTCGAAGCCAACGACATGGGCGCGGTGCAGCGGCTGGCGGGCACGCTCCCGTTCGTGGCCGGGCCGCAACTCAACCTTTACAACCTGCCTTCGCTGCAGTGGATGGCTTCGCTGGGCGCTGTCCGCTGGGTCATGCCGCTGGAGATGAAGCGTGACGACCTGGCCATCCTGCAGCAGGGCCGGCCGGGCGGGCTGCAGACCGAGGTGTTCGCCTATGGCCGCATGCCGCTGGCCTTCTCGGCGCGCTGCTTCACCGCGCGGCACCGCAACCTGCCCAAGGACGATTGCCGCTTCAGCTGCCTGGACCATCCGGACGGCCTGCTGCTCAAGACGCGCGAAAGCGAAGAATTCCTGGTCATCAATGGCACCCAGACCCAGTCTTCACGGGTCTACAACCTGATCGATTCCCTGGACGAAATGAAAGCGCTGGGTGTCGATGTGCTGCGCCTGAGTCCGCAGGCACGGCACATGCCTGACATCATTGCCTTGTTCGATCAGGCCCGAAGGCAGGTGCTGGCGCCGCATGAAGCGCTGGCGCGCACCGGGCCGCTCATGCCCGGGCAGGGCTGCAACGGGTACTGGCGCGGCCGCCCAGGGCTTGAACAACACCATGTGGCCTGACGAATGACCACTGCCTGGACCGAAATGACGACACTCCCTGCTTTTGAATTGCCCCAGTCCATGGGCGCCATCCTGTCCAGTCTGCCCGCCTACCCGGGCTCGCTGCTGCTCGTGGGCGCGCTCAATCTGGTCCTGGCCAGACAACTTCCTGACGATGTGCGCCAGCGGGTGCTGGGCAGAAAATTGCGCATCCATGTGCGTGACGCACGCCTGACCTTTGACTTTTCCTGGAACGGCCGGTGCTTTGCGGCCTGCCCGAAACAGCAGGCTACCGACCTGACGCTCAGCGCGACAGTCCATGACTTCGTGCGTCTGGCGCAGCGCCTCGAAGACCCGGACACCCTGTTTTTCAGCCGCCGCCTGTCCATCGAGGGCGATACCGAACTGGGCCTGGTGATCAAGAACGCGCTCGATGCACTGGAGCTGCCGGTGTTCGACCCGCGCCAGTGGACGCCGCCCCAGGTGCTGGCACGGCTGGGCATGTGGGGCAGATCCATGGCCGCAGCGCGCCACCCGGACAACAGGCCATGAACGCAGCCGTCAAAAAGCCGCTGGTCTATTCCTGCTCGGGCTGCTCCAGCGCCGCGCAAATGGCCAACCATGTCGCGGTGCGGCTTGACCGCAGCGCAGTAGCCGAGATGTCATGCATTGCCGGCATTGGCGGCGATGTGCCCAGCCTGCTGAAGACGGCGCGTTCGGGTCGGCCGATTGTCGCGCTCGACGGCTGCGCGCTGGTCTGCGTGAAAAGCAGCCTGGCGCGCCACGGCATCACCCCCCAGCGGCATTACCAGTTGCAGGAATACGGCGTCAAAAAGCGCCAGCATGAAGACTTCGACCCGCAACAGGCTGCCCTGGTGCTGGAACGCGTCAGTGCCGATCTGCTGGCCCAGCCCTTCGGCCCGCCTGCATGCCTTGACACGCCAGCGGGGGCCAGCAGCATCGATCTGCAGCCTGACCGCCACGCACCGAACGTCGCTGCCGCATGAACCGCGCCAGCGAAGCTGTATCTTCACCGCGCCGCTTCATCGTTGCCATCTCGGGCGCCAGTGGCGCCGTGTACGGCGTGCGGTTGCTGCAAGCGCTGCGGAACCGCCCCGGCATTGAATCGCATCTGGTGGTGTCCAGCGCCGGCTGGCGCAACATCGAGCTGGAACTGGGACTGGACATGGACCGCGCCACCATCGAGGGCATGGCCGGCCAGGTGCATGACGTGCGCGATGTGGGCGCCTCGATCGCCAGTGGCTCGTTTGACTGCCACGGCATGGTGATCGCGCCCTGCTCGATGCGCACGCTCGCCGCCGTGGCGAACGGGCTGGGCGACAACCTGCTGACGCGTGCGGCCGATGTGATGCTCAAGGAGCGACGCCGCCTGGTGCTGCTGGTGCGCGAGTCGCCGCTGCACCTGGCGCATCTGCGCAACATGGTCAGCGTCACCGAAATGGGCGGCATTGTGTGTCCGCCGATGCCCGCGTTCTACCTGCAGCCGAAAACCCTTGGCGACATCGTCAACCACAGCGTGGCCCGCGCGCTCGATCTGCTGGGGATCTCACACACGCTGTCGCCGAGCTGGGAGGGCGCCGGACTTGCGCAGTCCGCCTGAGTCTTTCAGCGCTGAAGATTGCGAAATTGCTACTATAAAAATAGCTAAATAAGCAATACTGTCGGGCGGATAAGCCACTTTTAATACATAAACATGCCCTACCACGACCTGCGCGACTTCATCACCCAGCTTGAGCAGGCCGGCGAGTTGCGCCGCGTCAGCCAACCGGTTTCGCCGCACCTGGAAATGACCGCCCTGTGCGACCGCGTCCTGCGCGCTGGCGGTCCGGCCTTGCTGTTCGAGCGGCCCACCGGCCACGCAATGCCCGTGCTTGCCAACCTGTTCGGCACGCCGGCCAGGGTGGCGCGCGCCATGGGCGTGGCCGACCTGCGCGGCTTGCGCACGTTTGGCGAACTTCTCGCCGCGCTCAAGGAGCCCGAGCCACCCAGGGGGCTGCGTGACATGCTCGGCATGGGCGGCATGCTGAAGACGTTGTGGAACATGACGCCCCGGGAATGCAGCTCGGCGCCGTGCCAGCAGGTCGTCTGGGAGGGAAGCGACGTGGCCCTGGCGCGCCTGCCAGTGCAGCACTGCTGGCCGGGCGACGTCGCCCCGCTCATCACCTGGGGCCTGGTCATCACCCAGGGTCCGCACAAGGCGCGGCAGAACCTGGGTATCTACCGCCAGCAGGTGCTCTCGCGCAACCAGCTCGTCATGCGCTGGCTTGCGCACCGGGGCGGCGCGCAGGATTTTCGCGACCATGGCCTCGCGCATCCCGGCCAGCCTTATCCGGTCGCGGTGGCCTTGGGCGCCGACCCCGCAACCATTCTGGGCGCCGTCACGCCGGTGCCCGACAGCCTGTCCGAATACCAGTTTGCCGGCCTGCTGCGCGGCGCCCGCACCGAGGTCGTGAAGGCCCTTGGCGTGCCGCTGCGCGTCCCGGCCTCGGCCGAGATCGTGCTCGAAGGCCACATCCAGCCCGATGCCGGCCACAAGAGCGGCTACCAGCATGCCCTGGAAGGCCCCTTCGGCGACCACACCGGCTACTACAACGAACAGGCCGAGTTTCCGGTGTTCACCGTGGACCGCATCACGCTGCGGCGCGATGCGATCTACCACTCGACCTACACCGGCAAGCCGCCCGATGAGCCGGCCGTGCTCGGCATGGCGCTGAACGAATTGTTCATTCCGCTACTGCAGCGCCAGTTTCCCGAAATCCTTGATTTTTACCTGCCGCCCGAGGCCTGCAGCTATCGCATGGCGGTGGTGCGGATCAAGAAGGCCTATCCCGGCCATGCCCGGCGCGTGATGATGGGCGTGTGGAGCCATTTGCGCCAGTTCATGTACACCAAGTTCATCGTCGTGGTCGATGACGATGTCGATGCGCGCGACTGGCGCGAAGTGATCTGGGCCATCACCACGCGCATGGACCCGGTGCGCGACACCATGCTGGTCGAGAACACGCCGATCGACTACCTCGACTTCGCCTCGCCGGTCAGCGGGCTGGGAAGCAAGATGGGGCTGGACGCGACCAACAAGTGGCCGGGCGAAACCCAGCGCGAATGGGGCCGGACCATCGCCATGGATGCCGGGGTGAAGGCACGCATGGACATCCTCTTTGAGTCGCTGGGGCTCTGAGGCGAAGTGGGCTCGCTTCGTGCGAACAGACCCGTGGAATCAACGGTCATTGCGAGACGGTCGATGCTGCCGAAAAAGGGCCAAAGGCCGCAAGGCGTCTAGCGGCACATGCCGTAGCCGCCAGTTTCCAGGTGGAAGTGGTCGCGGTGCACCGCGTTGTAGTCGGGGCCGAGCACGCCGTTGAAAAACCGGCAGGCACCGCTGTGCGCATCGGTGAGCATCCGCGCTTGCGGACTTGGGGCTGAACCGGCAGCAGCGTCCGGCCAGTTTTTCAGCACCGTGATCTTCTGGCCGTTTTCCAGCGTGAAGCCGGCAATGTCCAGCGCATTGGCCGTGGCATGCCGGCTCCGCGAGCCGCCCGGCGCATCGGGCGGCGCGCCTTCGCCACGGTTGACGTTGCGGCAGGCGTAACTGCCCAGGTGGTCAATGGCTGCCACGCGCTGGCCGAAATGCTGCTGCGCGCTGGCCTGCAGCGCATGCTTTTCCCACATGAAAAACGACAGCGCCATCGGACAGCTGAGCGACAGCGGCGCGCCGATGCGAATGCCTGCGCTTCTCAATCGCACGGCATTTTCAAAGCCGCAGCCCGGTGCCGTGACGCGGTCGGGCAGCACGTCGTACTGCATTCCGGTCTGCGCCAGCGCAGCCAGGCATTGGCCAGGGTCGCTGCGCGCGCGCGAGAGTTTGTAGGGCGTCAGCGGGTTCGGCGTCGCCATGACATCAAGCGGCGCCCAGGGGTTGAACCGGTCGGGAATCACCAGGCGCCCGCTGTAAGACCCATAAGCTGCCGCAGCGACAAGACTCCATAGAACGACCGCGATCCAGTGCGACTTGCGCGGCCGGTCATGCAGATCAGAAGGAGAAGGGCGAAGAGGCATTGTTTTTTTCTTGACGTCCGTAGAGCGGCACGGATATTTGTATCACGGCGAAAGTTGTGTGGCCCGGCATGTCTTTATGGAATGTGAAAAATTTTCGATGCACCGCTGTTTGCATCAGCGTGGTCAGCCGCCCATCCTTGCATTTCACTGTGCCGGCGGGAAGCTGTTTTCCCTGTATCAGCCGCCATGCTGTGATGATCTGCAGCTCGTGAAAAGGTTCAGGCCAGATGGCTCGTTCAAGCGCCGGCAAGCTGTCGGCGAATGGCCTGATGCATGGGTCGGCAGACGGGCCAAAGTTTTGTAGACTGATATCTTTAAGGGAAATGCACCTTTATGGCCGTTTATAAAAAAACAGAAAAGGGCATGAATGAACTGCTGGCCCCCACGCCCGGCATTGATGCAAGGCTGGTCAGTGTGCTGATCCTGGTGGACGGCGTCCGGGACTCGGCGGAAGTCAACCGGCTGGCCCAAGAATTCAACCTGCCGGTCGATGCGCTGGAGATTTTGTTTCACGGCGGCTTCATCGACCGCAAATTCAAGGGCAGCGCCGCCGCACCCGCCGAAGTCAAAACACCCACCCCTGCCGAGCCGGTGGCGCCCGAAAAAGCGACGGCCACCAGCAAGCTTGAAAAATTCAACGCGCTGTATTCCTATCTGGTCGAGGAAACCAGGGCCTTGCTGGGGCTTCGCGGCTTCATCCACCAGCTTCGCATTGAACGGGCCTCAACGCTGATGGAACTGAAGGCCTTGATCGAGCCGATTGGCAAGACGATTGAAAAAAAGCACGGCTTTGAAATGGCGAGGAATTTCATGCGTGAAAGCGAGCGGCTGGCCGTTGCGGCGATTGCCGAGCGTGACATCTAGCGCTTTGTGCCCCATCATTGGCGCCCACGGCCCGGCTCCACGGATCGCAATGGACACCGACCGTTCAAAACAAACTCAACAACCTGGCGCTGCGACCTGCCAGTCACCGATTTGCGCGGAACCGGCGCCCCAGTTCGCAGTGCGTACAAGGAAGCTGAACAGCTTTTTACTACTGAATTGATAGCTGCTTGCGCATGCCAGTCGTGCGCAAACGACCTATTTTATGATAAAAAAATTGCTTGAGGCCAGCGCACGTGCTTTATCGCAGCACGTAACCCGCCAGCACGCTTTGCACTTCATAAATGCTCAGTTTCTTGTTGAAGCGTTTTTGCACCGGCAGGGCGGTGCCTGAAATCCAGATTTTCAACTCGGCGTCCAGGTCGAAATGGCCGCCGGTCTCGATGCTGAAATGCGTGATGCTTTTGTAGGGGAAGGAGTGGTATTCGACCTTGCTGCCGGTCATGCCCTGCTTGTCCACCAGCACCAGGCGCTTGTTGGTGAAGACAAAATAGTCGCGTATCAGCTGGTAGGCATGCTCGACCTGCTCGCCGGCGGCCAGGATCTGGCTGAACTCCTGCTGAATCTTGTCGGCATCGATTTTCGATGCGTTGCCCATCATTCCGTCCAGCAAACCCATGGTGAAATCCTTCAAAAAAATAGTTGGTCCGGCGATGTTATGCGCTCAAAGGCGCTTGGCTACTGCAATGGAGGGCGGTGGCTTTCGCCGCGCCCGGATTTTTCAGTCAGGAACCCCGCTAGCCCGCGCGCCCCCGGCCTTTGCGCTTGAGCAGCACGCGCAGCGCCAGGTAGGCAGCGGCGCTGCCCGCGTACACGATGGCGCGCTGTTTCAGGCTAGGATGGCCTGGCGTTTCGCTGGCGACCTCTCGGCTGACCGGGGTTGGGAGTGACGAGAACGGTCGAATGATGACCAGGTCGCTCTGGCGTGGCGGCTCGGGCAGCTTGACGGCTGGCTGGCCCGGCTTGTCTTGCCCGCTGGCGATGCCCGGCGATTCAGCCGGCACGGCGGCAGCGCCTGGCTTGCGCTTGCCGGCCAGCGAACCATGTTCATTGGCATACACCCAGGTGAATTCGGCGCCCAGCAAAAAGATTTGCGCCGAGTAATATACCCAGACCAGCAGCACCACCAGCGATCCGGCGGCCGCGAAGGACGAGGTGACGCTGCTTTTGCCGATGTACAGGCTGATCAGCCACTTGCCCACCTCAAACAGCACGGCCGTGACGAACGCGCCTGTCCACACGTCGCGCCAGCCGACCTTGACCTGCGGCATGACCTTGAAAATCATCGCGAACAAGACCGTGGCAATGCCGATGGAAAACACGATGTTGATGACGTAGAGCAGCGTTTCCCATCCCGGCAGCAGACCGCTGGCCCAACTGCCCACGGCCGCCAGCCCGGCGCTGCTCACCAGCGAGACCAGCAGCAAAAAGCCCAGCCCCAGGATGAAGCCCAGCGACAGCAGTCGGCTTCGCACCAAAGCCCAGAGGCCTGAAGCCTGCGGTGGTGCCTTGGGCGCCCGCCAGATGCGGTCCAGCGAACTTTGCAGCTCGGCAAACACCGTGGTCGCGCCAATCACCAGCACCACGATGCTGATGGCCGTGGCCACCAGGCCCTTGGTCGGCTGGTTGGCGCTTTCGATCAGCGCCTGTATGCCCTGCGCGCCTTCCTGGCCGATCAGGCCCGACAACTGGCCGACGATCTCGCCCTGCACCGCCTCGCGTCCCCAGACAAAGCCGGCCACCGCAATCACGATGATCATCAAGGGCGCAATCGAAAACACCGTGTAGTAGGAAATGGCCGCGCCCATGCTGGGCGCGTAGTCGTCGATCCAGGCCATGACCGATTTTTTGGCAAGCTGATAGAAATGTTGAAGGTTCATGGTTTGTCCGGCACCTTGGAGAGTCAAGGGTTGCCTGGAACCAGTGTGTCAAGCGCCGGCTGGCGCCATCGTCGGCCTGAACTCACGGATGCTGTAGGCGGCGGGCGACTCTGCGCCGCCCAGCGCTCAAGGCGCGATGACGGGCGCGCAGGGATGTTCCGGCGCATGGTCCAGGTCGGGCCGCCGCCATGGGTCCACATGCGTCATCAGGTTCAGCACCCGGTGGCGCCTGAGCACGCGCTGGCGCGCTTCGACGGCAATGTCGTGGCCGGCTTCCACCGTGATGGAGGCATCGACCTCGATGTGCGCATCGACCACGATCATGTCGCCCATCTTGCGCGTGCGCACGTCATGCACGTCGCTGACGCCGGGCGTCTCTAACAGGGTTTGCCGAATCGCTTCGACTTCCTGCTCGTCCACGGCGCGGTCCATCAGGTCGTGCATCGCGTCCCAGCCGAATTTCCAGCCCATTCTGGCGACCATGAAGCCGACGATCAGCGCGGCAATCGGGTCCAGGATCGGGTAGCCCGCCAGGTTGCCGATGATGCCGATGCCCACGACCAGCGACGACGCCGCATCCGACCGGGCATGCCAGGCATTGGCCACCAGCATGCTCGACTTGACGCGCTTGGCCACCGCCAGCATGTAGCGAAACAGGGTTTCCTTGGCAACCAGGGCGATGCCGACCACCCACAGCGCGCTGGCATGGACCTGCGCGATGGACTCGGGCGACTGCAGCTTGGCCACCGCCGCCCACAGCATGCCGCCGCCCACCGCCAGAAGGATCAGGCCCAGCGCCAGCGAGGCGGCGGTCTCGAACCGCTGGTGGCCGTAGGGATGGTCAACGTCTGCGTCCTTCTTGCTGTGGTGGCCTGCCAACAGCACGACGAAATCGGACACCAGGTCCGACAGCGAATGAATGCCGTCGGCAATCAAGGCCTGCGATTTCGACAGGATGCCGGTCCCGATCTGCGCGGTCGACAGGATGATGTTGACCGCCACGCTGACCCAGGTGCTGCGCGATGCGGCGGCCGAGCGCTCGGCCGGGCTGTGCTGGGTGTCTTCGGTGTCTTCGGCGAGGTCGTTGAATTTCATGGGATACGGCTGGGTAAAAAGGGCGGGTGCGGGGATTAAGCCGCAGAGCTTACCCTGCGGCCTTGACGAAATTCAGGCTTCAGGGCCAGCGCCCCGCTTCAGGTCATGTGCCGGTAGCCCATGGCATCCGTACGGTGTGGCTCGCCCGGATGGCTGCCCAGGCTGAGCGGAATCGACAGGAAGGCCGTGATGACGACTGGCACCAGTGCTGCGCACAGCACCCAGAGGTATTGGCGGATGAAAAGGCGAAGGGCGGGATGCATGGTCTGTTTCCTTGTGAAGTGGGTGAATGCATCCATCCTCAAGGCTGCGGCTTAAGGCTGTCTGAGCGTGTGCAGGCATGGCTTAAGAAAGCATTCAGAACGCCGCCGCATCATGAAAGCCAGCCTAAAACAAGGAGTATTCATGAATCCGCCATTCCCGCATCCATCGCCGTTTAAAGCGGTGCTGGCGGCCGCCGTCCTGGCCTGCGCCGCCATCGCTCCCATGGCCCGTGCCACGACGCCAGCCGAACAGCTGGCCGGCTACACGGCCCAGGCCGGAGCGCCTGCGGTGCCTGCGCGCGGCCAGCAGTTTTTCAACACCCGCCACGGCCGCGAATGGACCTGCGCCTCCTGCCACGGTGCCTTGCCGACGCAGGCGGGCAAGCATGCGTCCACCGGCAAGACCATCGGCGCGCTGGCGCCGGCCTTCAATCCCGAGCGCTTCCTTGACGCGGCCAAGACCGAAAAATGGTTTCGCCGCAACTGCAACGACGTGGCAAGCCGCGAATGCACGGCGGCGGAAAAGGCCGATGTGCTGGCCTGGCTGATGGCGCTCAAGCGGTGACGGCCGGCACTTCATCTACTGCACAAGAAAGCACACCATGTCATTGCGATTTTCTTCGCTGGCCACCCAGGGCGCGTTCGGCCTGCTCGCCGCCCTCGGAATCCTGCAGGATGCCTTGGCCGACGGCGACCGGAGCAGGGTGCCGCTGCTGCCCAAATACCAGCAGGAATGCGCCGCCTGCCACCTGGCGTATCCGCCCGGCATGCTGCCGGCGACTTCCTGGAAGCGGGTGATGGCCAACCTGCCCAGGCATTACGGCACCGACGCATCGCTGGACCCGGCGACCGTCAAGCAACTCTCGACCTGGCTGGGCGCCAACGCCGGTACTTACAAGCGCGTCAGCGAGGAGCCGCCGCAGGACCGCATCACCACGTCAAGCTGGTTCGAGGGCAAGCACCGCGAGGTCGCGCCGCAGGTCTGGAAACGCGCCGCCATCGGCAGCCGGGCCAACTGCGCGGCCTGCCACACCGGCGCCGACAAGGGCGACTTTGATGACGACAACATCCGCATACCAAAATGAGAAATAAGAAATGAGAAAGCCATGACTGCCAACACCTTTCCCGCTTCACCGGCTTCAACGCCACCCAGCCCACCGGCCGGCGCGCAAACGCAGCTGCCCCGTCCGCAAAGCCGCCGCGTGGTCGATGCCACCACGCGCATGCTGCACTGGCTGATGGCGCTGAGCTTCACCGGCGCCTACTTGACTGCCGACGGCGAGCGCTGGCGGCTGGTGCATGTGTCGCTGGGCTACACCCTGGCCGGGCTGCTGGTGGCGCGCGTCTTGTGGGGCCAGTTCGGGCCGCGCCAGGCGCGCCTGTCCATGCTGTGGCGCAAGTTGCAAGGCCTGCCGGCCTGGCTCAAGTCCCTGCCCACGGTGACATCACCCGCCGCGTTGCAGCCCGCCTGGCGCCAGGGACAGAACCTCATGATGGCGCTGGTCGTGGTGCTGATCCTGGGCGCGGTCGTTCCGCTGACGCTCAGCGGCTATGCGGTCTGGGACGAGTGGGGCGGCGAATGGCTCGAAGACGTGCATGAGTTTTTCGGCAATGCCCTGCTCATGATGGTGCTGGCGCACATCGGGCTGATTGCCATGATGAGCCTGCTGCGGCGCAAGAACCAGGCGCTGCCGATGCTGACCGGCCGCTTGCCTGGCGCCGGCCCGGACCTGGCCAAGCGCAACCACGGCTTGCTGGCCGCGCTGGTGCTGGCCAGCGTGCTGGGCTTCTGGGGCTGGCAGTGGAGCGATGCGCCGCAAAACACCGGCGCTGACGCGGTGCAGCTTGATAATCGCAGCAACCATGACAACGACTGAAAGAGCCCCCCATGCGCATCCTGCTGGCTGAAGACGATGGATTGCTGGGTGACGGCCTGCGGGCCGGGCTGCGCCAGCTCGGCTTTCAGGTCGACTGGGTACGCGATGGCGAAGCCGCCGAGCGCGAACTGCGCGCCCAGCCTTATGAAGCGGCCGTGCTCGACCTGGGCCTGCCGCGCAAGGATGGCCTGGACGTGCTGGCGGCCATCCGCCGCGCTGGCATCAAGACGCCGGTGCTGGTGCTGACGGCCCGCGACGCCGTTCCCGACCGCATACGCGGCCTGGATCTGGGCGCCGACGACTATGTGGTCAAGCCGGTCGATCTGCACGAGCTGGCCGCGCGGCTGCGCGCGCTGGTGCGCCGTGCGCACGGCCAGCCGCAGGAATGCTTGAGCGCGCAGGATGTCGAGCTGGACCCGGCCTCGCGCACCGTGCGCAAGGCGGGCGAGCCGGTAGCGCTTTCGACGCGGGAATTCGACCTGCTGCAGGCCTTCATGCTGGGCGCCGACCGGGTGCTGTCGCGCGAGCAGCTGGAGCAGCAGCTCTACAGCTGGGGCCAGGAGGTGGAAAGCAACGCCATCGAGGTCCACATCCACAACCTGCGGCGCAAGCTCGGCCCGGCGCTGATCCACACGGTGCGCGGCGTGGGCTACATGCTGCAGCAGCGCCTGCCCGGATGATGATCCGACCGCCGCGTTCGCTGCAAAACCGGCTGCTGCTGCTGGTGCTGTCGGGTGTGGCGCTGGTCTGGCTGGTCACTTCGGTGCTGACCTGGATTGATGTGCGCCACGAGCTGGACGAACTGCTCGACGGCCACCTGGCCCAGGCCGCAGCGCTGCTGGTGGTGCAGCAGGCGCAGGAGATTGAACAGGACGACGACCGGGGGCTGGACGCGCCCACGCTGCACCACTATGCGCCCAAGGTGGCGTTCCAGGTTTTTCATGAGGGCCGGCTGGGGCTGCGTTCGGCCAATGCGCCGGTGGCGCCGATGGTCGAGGCGGACCCCGATTTCAAGTCCGGGTTCAAGACCGTCGCGATTGAGGGCCAGGCGTGGCGCGTGTTTGCTGCCCACGGCGCCGAGCGCGATGTGCAGGTCTATGTCGGCGAGCAGATGGGTTCGCGCAACGACATTTTGTGGGCGGTGCTGCGCAGCACCTTGTGGCCCATGCTGATCGCGCTGCCGCTCTTGGTACTGGCGCTGTGGTGGGCGGTGCGCCTGGGCGTGCAGCCGATTCGCCGGCTGGGCCGCGTCCTGGCCGGGCGCCAGCCGCAGGCGCTGAGTCCGGTCACGCTGGCGCAGGCGCCCTCCGAGATGGCGCCGATGATCGACGCCTTGAACGGCTTGTTCGAGCGTATTGGGCAGTTGCTTGAATCCGAGCGCCGTTTCACTGCCGACGCCGCGCACGAGCTGCGCACGCCGATTGCCGCCATCCGCATGCAGGCGCAGGTGGCGATGCTTGAGGCCGACGATGGCTTGCGGCAACACGCGCTTCAGGGCACGCTCGAAGGCTGCGACCGCGCCACGCGGCTGGTCGGGCAGTTGCTCAGCCTGTCCCGGCTGGAGGCCGCCGAGCTACCTGCCATGGCCGATGTTGATTTGCGTGTACTGGCCCAGCGCGTCGTGGCCGAGCTGGCGCCCAAAGCGATTGGCAAGCAGCAGTCGCTCGAATTCGAAGGCAGCGAGCCCTGCGTCATGCCCGGCAACGAGACGCTGCTGGCCGTGCTGGTGCGCAACCTGGTGGACAACGCCGTGCGCTACAGCCCGCCGGCAGCGCGCATCCAGGTGAGCGTACGGCGCCAGAGCGCACAGGTCGTGCTGGGTGTTGAAGACAGCGGGCCGGGGCTGGACGCCGCCGACCGCCAGCGGCTGGGCGAGCGCTTCTTCCGGGTGACCGGCAGCGTGGAGAGCGGCAGCGGCCTGGGCTGGTCCATCGTGCGACGCATCGCGGCGGTCCACCGGCTGAAGATCGACGTGGGCGATTCGACGGCGCTGGGCGGGCTGGCCGTGCGCGTTATATATGATGAATAATGCAGTTTGCGCAATACTGACGGGCGTAAGCAGCTATTAAAAAAGTAGCTAATAGTCTGATTTTAACGATCAGCGCCTGATGCCTTGCGCGCCTGTGCTTCAATCAAAAGTCTCCCGTGGAAGGTCGCCTTTTTGCGGCCTTGCCCGCAACACAAAAACCGTTCCTGCCATGAAACCACTCAATCGCCACCTCGAACGCCACCGCACCGACCGCATCGGCTGGCTGCGCGCTGCCGTGCTGGGCGCCAATGACGGCATTGTGTCCACCGCCAGCCTGGTCTTGGGCGTGGTGGCCGCCGGCGCCACGCCGCAGGCCGTTCTGGTCGCCGGCGTGGCCGGGCTGATGGCCGGCGCGATGTCGATGGCGGCGGGGGAATATGTCTCGGTGCATTCGCAGGCGGACACTGAAAAAGCCGAACTCGAACGCGAGCGCCGGGAAATCGAACTGCATCCCGAGGCGGAACATGCCGAACTGGCGGGCATTTACAGAGCGCGTGGCCTAGGCCCCGAACTGGCCGAGCAGGTGGCCGCGCAACTGATGCAGCACGACGCCCTGGGCGCCCATGTGCGCGACGAGCTGGGCATTTCCGAAACTCTGAGCGCCAACCCGGTCCAGGCAGCGCTGGCTTCGGCCGCCAGTTTTGCCGTGGGGGCGGCGCTGCCGCTGGCCGTCATCGCCCTGGCGCCGGCGCAAGGGCTGGTGGTTTGGGTGGCCGTCACCTCGCTGCTGTTCCTGGCGCTGCTGGGCGTCCTGGCGGCCCGTGCGGGCGGCGCGGGAATGCTTGCGGGCGCTTGGCGCGTCACTTTCTGGGGCGCGCTGGCCATGGCGATCACCGCCGGGGTCGGCGCCTTGTTTGGCGCTGTCGTTTAAACGCGGTGTGCTTCGCTGGCCGCCGGATAGAGCTGGCGCAACACGGATGAGGTGATGCGCAACAGCACCGCCTGCGCGGCGCCGGCTGATTTTTCAGCAGCATCTGAGGGCCGCCGCAGCAGCGGCCACAGCTGGCTCACGGCAGCTTCTTCTGCGGCCACCGCGCGCTCGACTTCAGTCTGCCAGAAAGCCGGCGCCTCGCTTTGCGAAAAATGGCCGCGCCCGCGCCCGAAATGCGCCACCGTCAGGTAGCGCAGCACGCCGGCCACCAGCAGCGTGCGCAAAAATTCATCGGTGAACCGCACCGTGGTCTGTTCCCGGTCGGTGCTTGAATTGAAGCCCCAGGCCGCACCCGCAAAACCCAGTGCGCCGACCACGCTGCCCAGCAGCGCGCCGGCGCCAAGCGTCAAGCCGCCCGCCATCAGGTCGGCCGAAAGTCCGGTCGCCGCGCCCGACAGCACCGCGCCGAGCAGGCCCGCCTGCGCCTTGTCGATGGGCGCGCGAACCGCAAAATTCTCGCGCACCCGCTGGTTGATCCGGGCCGCTTCGCCGGGGTCGAGCCGGTGCAGCGCCAGCAGCTGGCGCGTGGTTGCGGCAATGCCGTCGTTGAGCCGCTCGACCAGAATGCCCATGGCCTGGTCCTGGCGTTGCAGATTGCCGGCCTTGCGCAAACCGGTGGCCTGCAGCGCTGAATTGAGCAGCGACCGGCTCTCGGGTAGGGCCGCCTGGCTGTCCCGCGCCGCCGCCGCCAGCTGCTGCGCCGCCAGCCGCATCGACGCCTGAAAGCGTGCTTCATGGTTTGCTTCCCAAGAGGCCAGCAGGCGTGCGTAGCCTGCGGCCTTGTCGGGCGATATCCACTGGCCAACGGCTTCATAAAAGACCCGCTCATGCACCCAGCACCGGGCAAAGGCGTCGAGCGCCAGCACCTTGCGCACGATGGGAAAGGCTTCCAGGTGGCGGCTCCAGCGCAGGAGTTCGGCCTGCTCCTGGTGCGCCGGGCGCGGCGGGCCCATCTGGTTGAGCAGCACCACCACCGGCTTGCCCAGCCACTGCAGAATGTTCATCTCGGCCGACAGGTAGCCGGCATCGCCCGGATTTTCTGCCGAATTCACCAGGTAGAGCACCACGTCGGCCGCGTCCCGGGCGGTGCGCAGTGCCTGCTGGCTGAGCCAGAAAGGCCGGTCGCGGTAGCGGTCCAGCACTTCGCGCAAAAACCAGCCAATCGGGTTGTCGGCCATGCCGAGCCGCTTGAGCAGGCGCACCGAATCGCCGAAGCCCGGCGTGTCCCACAGCAGCAGCGCGTCGCCGGCGCTGGTCGTCAGCAGCGGATGCGCGTCGGATGACAGGGTGACATGGGGGGCATCGCGCACTTCGCCGACATCCATGCCCAGCAGCGTCCGGGCCAGCGTGGTCTTGCCGTTGTTGGTGTGCGAGACCAGCGCCAGCTGGACCTGGACCGGGGCAGCGTTGTTCATGCCGCCGCCGACAGGGTCAGCCCGGCGCCGCCGTCCAGCGGATGGGCCTCGGGATGGAGCAGGTTGACGAAGGTGGCGGGCGCCTGGTGAAAGCTGCAGAACTGCCGCCACAGGGCGATGCGCTCGGCCATTCTTTGCGGGCCGCCGGCTTGCGCGCCAACCCGTTCCAGGTAGCCCGATTCATCGACCAGCACCGCAATGCCGCGCGCCGATTCGCGCACCAGGTGGTCGAGCAATGCGCCATGGTTTTCGGTTTCGGGCGTGGCCGCCAGGCTGAACAGCACCGCCGTGACCGTGGCGTCGCTGTCGTTCAGCTTGACCTCGCGCAGCGCTTCGCGCGGATCGTCGCCATAGGCGATTGACGGGCGCAGCATCAGCCGCGCCTGCTCTCCGAGCAGCCGGGCCGCCAGTTGACTCAAGCCCTTGTCGCGCGCTTCATCCACCGCAAAACTGTAGGGCAGCACCCGCAGCGTGCCGGGTGCACCGCCGAGGGCCTTGAGCAGCCTGCGGAAATAGGGCTGCTCCAGGTCCAGCGGAAAATTCCGGGTCCAGCGTCTGACGCGCCACTGGGCAGCACCGGCCAGCAGCAGGCGCGGCAGCACGACCAGCAGCAGCAATGTGGCGGCATACAAATGCACCCAGCGGGCGCCGCCCAGAGGCAACGCGGGCGCCTGCCCGAACCGAAGCGCTTCAATGTCGGCCAGCGAAAACCCCTGGAGCGGAAATATCGCCATGGCCGGCATGAACAGCGCCGACAGCAGCGCATGGACCTGCGCGGTATCAAGGAACGTGCTTTCCCAGCCCGCCGAATACTGCGCGACATAGCCGCGCGCATACAGCGAAAGCACCGCGCCCAAGGCAAACAGGGCCGAACCCAGATGCAGGGCGCGGCCCAGCCGGGCCAGTGTCAGCAGCCGGCCGAGCTGCGTCCATTCGGCCATGAACGCCAGCAAGGCACTGGCAAGCACGGGCGGCAGCTTGCGCGGCAGGCGTGTGCGGCCCAGGCTGAGCAGGCGCAGCAGGCCGGATCCGGAGGGTTTCGGCTTGCCAAACGGCAGCCATGGCCAGACCAGCAGGCCCGCATAGACCGCCAGGTTCCAGACGATGATTAACAGCAGCGGCGCCGACAGCAGGTCAACGCGGTGCGGGTCGGTGATCCGGTCCAGGAAAACGCCGGCCAGCAGGGCCAGGGCCGGTAGTCCGGTCCAGAGCAGGTTCAGCGCCCCGGGCAGCCGAAGAATGGGGCCAAACGCCGCGTGCCGCTCCGACATGCGCTTGAGAATCTGCCCGGCGCGCTGGTGCAGGAAAGTGCCCGCCGTGACCGGTGAGCCGGCGTGGGACGCCTGCCACTGGGCCAGTTCCATGGCGCTGCGGCTCGCATAACGGCGGTCGTCCTCGCTGAGGATTTCATGCGCGTGGTCCGCCGCTTCAATGGCGCGGACCATGACCACTTCCCGTGCCGCCTGTTCATTCATGCATTTCTTCCGTGGTGCGGCATGGCTGAAGTGAGCGGCGACATGCGGGCGCTTACTCGGGCAGCATCACCTGGTGGTCCACGCTGAACTGGTAGTCGCGGAAGATGTGCTCGGCGCTCAGGCCCAGATAGGTGCCGTCGGGCTGAAGGCGTGTCGTGTCCTTGAGGCGATAGGTGCTGCTGCCGCAGGTCCAGACGTTGTAGTTGCGCATGTGGGTGCACAGGCAGGTCTTGTCCATGACCACGATGTTCTTGCCGTCCGGGTGGATGGCGATTTGCTGGTTGTAGGCGGTGATGTAGGCGCAGTTGCCGTTGCCGTCCAACAAGTAGCCGTAGGACTCGCAATTGGGCCGGATGCCCGAGCCAATGGCCGGGGAATTCTTCAGCATGCGCATCGGATAGCCGGTCGGTGAGATGGTGTTGACCTCGATGTCGGCTTCGCTGGCGCGGAAGTATTCCTGCTTGTCCTTGGCCGGCAGGCCGCATTCGTCGGACACAGTGAAGCGCGTGGCCACCTGCACCGCCGCCGCGCCGTTTTCCAGGAAACCGACCGCGTCGCTGCCGGTGAAGATGCCGCCGGCGGCGACCAGTGGAATGTCAAGCTGCTCGGCCTTCAGAAAGGCCGCAATCTCGGCCACGATGGTGGCCAGGTCGTATTTTTCCCAGTCCATGCCGAAGCCCAGGTGGCCGCCGGCCAGCGGGCCTTCGACGATCACATAGTCGGGCAGCCGCTGCAGGCGGGCTGTCTTGCGCAGGAAAAGCTGCAGGGCGCGCACCGAAGACACGATGATTCCCATCTTGGCATCGCGAAAGCGCGCGTGTTCGGCCATCAGGCCGAACGAGCCCAAGTGCAGGCCGGCGCTCAGGGTGATGCCGTCGATGCCCGCGTCCAGCGCCGAGTTGAGCCGCACTTCCAGCGTGTCGCGCGGCGAATTCATTGTCAGCTTTTCCATGACGTTGACGAACACCATGCCGTCGCCACGCTTGGCTTCCATGGTCTTGCCGACATGCAGCCGGGTGGCCTCGGCCAGCTGGCCGAGGTCAAACTGCACGCTGCTCTTGTCCGAGTTGGTAATGTTGCTTTTGTAGAACTTCGTCTTGCCCTTGACGAATTCGGTGTCGAAGCGCCGGTCGGACACGTCATGGATCAGGGCGTCGGAAATATGGCCGATGCCGCCCAGTCGCGCCGCTTCCAGCGCCAGCTCGGCGGTGGAAATGTCAACGCCCATTCCGCCAATGATGATTGGCACCAGTTCCTTTTGGCCCAATTTCAGGCGGAAATCATCAACTCTTTTCATCGGGATCCTTGTGGCTAGGGGTTGAAGGCGCTTTCGTGCGCTTCTGCATTTCCTGACGATTTGCGTGTCTGGAGGAATGCACTTGTCAATACCCATAATGGTAATGCCTTGAACGGCCTGAGTCGGGACCGGCATGGAGTAAACGTCCGGGAAACAGGATTTGGATCAATGACTGTGCATTGCGTGGCCGTGCTGCAAGGCTTCGGCCAGCGCAATTGATTGGCGCTTTGCATAATGGGCCGCTCACGCCGCTTTCTCTCATCAATCGCCTGACTGGCTTGCCGGTCGGTTTTCTGGAGGTATTTCATGGCTCAGTACCAAATCGCTGTCGTGGTCGGCAGTCTTCGCAAGGACTCGTTCAACAAAAAGCTCGCCGGGGCGCTGCAAAAGTTGTTTCCGGCCGATTTCAGCTTCACCCAGGTCCGGATTGACGACTTGCCGCTGTACAACCAGGACGACGACGGCCAGCCCTGCGCCCAGGTCACGCGCCTCAAGGACGAGATTGCAGCCGCGCAGGGCGTGCTGTTTGTCACGCCCGAATACAACCGGTCGATTCCCGGCGTACTGAAAAACGCGATTGACCACGCCTCGCGTCCCTACGGGAAAAGCGCCTGGAACGGCAAGCCGGCCGGGGTAATTGGCACCTCGGTCGGCCCGATCGGCACGGCCATGGCGCAGCAGCACCTGCGCAACATCCTGGCGTACCTGAACATGCCCACGCTTGGCCAGCCCGAAGCCTTTATCCACAACAAGGAAGGGCTGTATGACGAGGCGGGCTACATTGGCGAGGTCAGCAAGAAGTTTTTGCAGGGCTGGGTCGATGCCTATGTGGCGTGGGTCAAAAAGCACGCCTGAAGCGCTGCAGCACCCAACAACAAAAAACCAGCAATTGCGGGTTTTTTGTTGAAGAAGGCTGAAAAGCCTTCCGTTCTCGGGTCAAAGCTTAGGCCGCCAGGGCTGCCACTGGCTGGTTGGCAGCAACCTGTGTTTCCGCCAGGATTTCAACCTGGGCTGCGGCCAGCGCGGCGGTCTTGGCGGCTTCGCCCATCGCCAGGCCTTCTGCCCGGACAAAGCGCACGTCGGTCACGCCAAAAAAGCCGAAGACGGTTTTCAGGTAGCTTTCCTGATGCTCCATGGCATTGCCCGCATCGCTGGTTGAATACACGCCTCCACGGGCCGAGGCCACGATGATGGTCTTGCCGCCTGCCAGGCCGACCGGGCCTTTTTCGGTGTACTTGAAGGTACGGCCGACCTGCGCTACCCGGTCAATCCAGGCCTTGAGCTGCGTGGGAATGGAAAAGTTGTACAGCGGCGCGCCAATCACCACCACATCGGCCGCAAGGAACTGCGACACCAGCGCTTCGGACACGGCGTTTTCACGCAGTTGGGCATCGCTCAGGTCGGCCGCGCCTGCCGGAAGGCGAAAGCCCAGCGATTCGGCTGACAAATGGCTGGGGGTGCTAACTGCCAGGTCGAGGTAGCTGACGTCGGTGGACGGATGGGCAGCGCGCCATGATGCGACGATTTGCGCGGTCAGCTGGCGCGATACGGAGTTGGTTCCGAGGATGCTGGAGTCGATGTGAAGAAGCTTGGCCATGATGAAAAGTCCTTGGTTTGAAGGGATTGTGAGAGTGATGAGTTGGTTTTAACCAATGGATAGATTGTCCCGGCAAGCCAATGCTTTGATAAGGCGGCAAAAACGCGATAGATTGTTCTATATTCAGGACAATAAAAGCCTTGGAGTACGTAAATGGAAGACCTCAACGACATGCTTTACTTTGCGGAAGTCGCCGAGCGAGGCGGTTTTGCCGCTGCCGGGCGGGCGCTGGGCATTCCCAAATCGCGGCTGTCGCGCCGGGTGGCCGAACTGGAGGCGCGACTCGGCGTTCGCCTGTTGCAGCGCACCACCCGCAAGCTCTCGCTGACCGAGGTGGGCGACATCTACCTGCGCCACTGCAGCGCCATGCGCGACGAAGCGCTGGCCGCCGCCGATGCCGTGGCGCACCTGCAGGTCGAGCCGCGTGGCCTGCTGCGCGTGACCTGCCCGGTGACGCTGGCCCAGAGCACGCTGGGCTATCTGATTCCCCGCTACCTGGCGATGTTTCCGCGCGTCAAGCTCGACCTGCGGGTGACCAACCGGGTGGTCGATCTGGTGGACGAGGGCATCGACGTGGCGCTGCGCGTGCGGCCCACGCTCGACGACAGCGGCAGCCTGGTCGTCAAGCAACTTGGCGCCACCTGCGGCCATTTGCTGGCCAGCCCGGATCAGTTGCGCAGACAGGGCGTGCCGCTCACCACGGACGAGTTGTCACGGCTGGACACGGTGGCCATGTCATCGGCCGACGGGCGCAGCGCCTGGACGCTGGTCGGGCCGCAAGGCGAGGAATTCGTCTTCCAGCACCAGCCGCGCTACGTGGCCGATGACCTGCAGACGCTTAAGCTGGCGGTGCTGGCCGGCACCGGCATCAGTTTTCTGCCCGACAGCCTGAGCCAGGCCGAACTGCAGGCGCAACTCCTGGTCTTGGTGCTGCCGGGCTGGGCGCCCAAGCCCGGCGTGGCGCATGCCGTGTTCCCTTCGAGGCGCGGCCAGATACCTGCCGTGCGCAGCTTTCTGGACTTTCTGGGCCAGCACATGCGCGGCGATGAATTGGCCGGCAATGCATCTCCGCCTTTTCCATGAGCCTTTTTTTTATGCCAAATCGATGCCTTGCGCAATCACAGTGGGCGTGAGTAGCTATTTAAAAGATAGTAAAGAATGGGCTTGGCGGTGCCTTTTTTATGAAATTAAATCAAATTTCATTATTCGATTTAACTAATAAATTAAGAGAAATATATTCTTTTGAGTTTTAAAGATTTCGTCCCAGAATATATGACTCCCAACCCTTCCAAGAGCGAACCTACTCCCCAGCGCAGCAAGCAAGCGGCGCATCAGCTATCCTTTCCGACTTTTACTTCAGCCTTTCTGGAACCCGCATGACCTCTAAATTCAAGATCGCCCTGGCAACGCTGGCCCTGGCCGCCAGCGGCATGGCCTCAAGCCAAACCCTGCTGAACGGCTCGTATGACGTGGCCAGAGAGTTTTACAAGGACTACAACGCGGCCTTCATCGCGCACTACAAGAAAACCACCGGCAAGGACGTGAAGATTGACCAGTCGCATGCCGGCTCCAGCGCTGTGGCGCGTTCCGTGGCCGACGGCCTGGACGCCGATGTGGTGACCATGAACACCTCGACCGACGTGGAGTTCCTGGCCAATGCCGGCGTGGTCGCCAAGGACTGGGCCAAGCGCTTTCCGGGAAATGCCTCGCCCACCACCTCGACCATGCTGTTCCTGGTGCGCAACGGCAATCCCAAGGGCATCAAGGATTGGGACGACCTGACCAAGCCCGGCATCCAGGTCATCGTGGTCAATCCCAAGACCGGCGGCAATGGCCGCTACACCTACCTGGCCGCCTGGGGCTACGCCAAGAAAAAGGGCGCCACCGACGCGCAGGCCGCAGAGTTCGTCGGCAAGCTCTACAAGAACGTGCCGGTGCTGGGCAAGGGCGGGCGCGACGCGACCACGGCCTTCTTGCAGCGCAACATCGGCGACGTGCTGGTGACCTTCGAGTCGGAAGTGGTGTCGGTGAACAAGGAATTCGGCGAGGGCAAGGTTGACGCGGTCTATCCGTCCATCAGCATCCTGGCCGAGAACCCGGTGGCGGTGGTCGAGCGCACCGTGGCCAAGAAGGGAACGGCCGAGCTGGCCAAGGCTTACCTGAACTACCTCTATTCAGACGAAGGCCAGGAAATTGCCGCCAAGCATGCGATGCGCCCGTATTCGCAGGCAATCCTGAAGAAGAATGCCGCCGTCTTCAAGCCGATCCAGCTGTTCACGGTGCAGGAAATGTTCGGCTCGCTGAGCGACGCGCAAAAAGTCCACTTCAATGACGGTGGCCAGTTCGACAAGCTCTACACCGTCCGGTAAGCATGACTTCCTTGACTTCCGGGGCGCCATCCGCCGGGGTGGCGCCCCCTTTTCGTGCCAGCCCCAAAAGGACGCCGCAGCGCGTATTGCCGGGTTTCCGGCTGACGCTGGGCTACACGGTCCTCTACCTCAGCCTGATCGTTCTGGTCCCGATCACCGCGCTGTTTTTCAAGACCTTCACGCTGACCTGGGAGCAGTTCGTCTTTGCCGTCACGTCGCCGCGCGTCATGGCGTCGTACCGGCTGACCTTTGGCGCTTCGCTGATTGCCGCGCTGGTCAACCTGGTGTTTGGCCTGCTGCTGGCCTGGGTGCTGGTGCGCTACAAGTTTCCGGGCAAGAAGATTGTCGATGCGCTGGTCGATTTGCCGTTTGCGCTGCCAACGGCCGTGGCCGGCATCTCGCTGACGGCGCTGCTGGCCGGCAACGGCTGGCTGGGCCAGTACCTCGAACCCATGGGCATCAAGCTGGCCTTCACGCCGGCCGGCGTGGTGATTGCGCTGATTTTCGTCGGCATGCCGTTTGTCGTGCGCACGGTGCAGCCGGTGCTTGAAGACGCCGAAAAGGAGTTGGAGGAAGCCGCCACGGCGCTGGGCGCCAACCGCTTCCAGATTTTCACCAAGGTGATCTTTCCGCACATCGCCCCGGCCCTGCTGACCGGCTTTGCCATGGCGTTTGCCCGCGCCATCGGCGAATACGGCTCGGTGATCTTCATTGCGGGCAACATGCCGATGATTTCCGAGATCACGCCACTGATCATCATCGGCAAGCTGGAGCAGTACGACTACGCCGGCGCCACGGCGGTTGCGGTGGTGATGCTGGTCATTTCCTTCCTCCTGCTGCTGGTCATCAATGCGCTGCAGACCTGGCAGCGTAAAAATACCGGAGCTTCCTCATGAGCGGGCCGTCCAATCAACCCATTCGCCGCGCCAAGGCGGGAACGACCGAAGCGCCGTGGGTCCGCTACCTGCTCATCACGGTGGCGCTGCTGTTCGTGCTGCTGTTCCTGATCCTGCCGCTGGCGGCCGTGTTCACCGAAGCCTTGCGCAAGGGTTTCGGCGCTTACCTGGAAGCGCTGAAGGAGCCCGACGCCTGGTCGGCCATCCAGCTCACCCTGATTGCCGCCGCGATTGCCGTGCCGCTGAACCTGGTGTTCGGCGTGGCGGCGGCCTGGGCGATTGCCAAGTACGAGTTTCGCGGCAAGTCGTTTTTGACGACGCTGGTGGACTTGCCGTTCTCGGTTTCGCCGGTCGTGGCCGGCCTGATGTATGTGCTGCTGTTCGGCGCGCAGGGCTGGTTCGGGCCGTGGCTGCAGGCGCATGACATCAAGGTCATCTTTGCCGTTCCCGGCATCGTGCTGGCGACCGTGTTCGTGACCTTTCCCTTCATCGCGCGTGAACTGATTCCGCTGATGCAGGCCCAGGGCAACGACGAGGAGCAGGCCGCCATCGTGCTGGGCGCGACCGGCTGGCAGACTTTCAGGCGCGTCACCTTGCCCAACATCAAGTGGGGGCTGATCTATGGCGTGATTTTGTGCAATGCGCGCGCCATGGGGGAATTTGGCGCGGTGTCGGTGGTGTCAGGGCATATTCGCGGCCAGACCAACACCTTGCCGCTGCATGTCGAAATCCTCTACAACGAATACCAGTCGGTCGCCGCCTTCGCCGTGGCGTCGCTGCTGGCCATCCTGGCGCTGGTCACGCTGGCCATCAAGTCGGTCGCCGAATGGCGCCACGAGGCTGAAATGAAAGCGGCGGCCGAGTTGCCGCCCGAGCGGCCGCAAGCGCTGGCCGCAGCTCGCTGAAAACACGCAGGGGAAAAAATCATGGGTATTGAAATTCGCAACGTCAGCAAGCAGTTTGGCAACTTCCAGGCGCTGGCCGACGTTAGCCTGGACATTGAAGCGGGCGAACTCGTTGCCTTGCTCGGCCCTTCGGGCTGCGGCAAGACGACGCTGCTGCGCATCATCGCCGGGCTGGAAACGCCCGACCAGGGCAGCATTTTGTTCAGCGGCGAGGACACCACCGACGTGCATGTGCGCGAGCGCGGCGTCGGCTTCGTGTTCCAGCATTACGCGCTGTTCCGGCACATGACGGTGTTCGAGAACGTCGCTTTTGGGTTGCGCGTCAAGCCGCGTAGCGTGCGGCCCAGCGAGGCTCAGATCAAGGAAAAGGTCCATTCGCTGCTCGGCCTTGTTCAGCTTGACTGGCTGGCCGACCGCTTTCCGTCCCAGCTCTCGGGTGGCCAGCGCCAGCGCATCGCCCTGGCGCGCGCGCTGGCGGTCGAGCCCAAGGTGCTGCTGCTCGACGAGCCCTTCGGCGCGCTCGACGCCAAGGTGCGCAAGGAACTGCGCCGCTGGCTGCGCCGCCTGCACGACGATCTGCATGTCACCAGCATTTTTGTTACCCACGACCAGGAAGAAGCGCTCGAAGTTGCCGACCGCGTGGTCTTGATGAACGCCGGCAAGGTCGAGCAGATCGGCTCGCCGCAAGAAGTCTGGGACCATCCGGCGAGCCCGTTTGTCTATGGCTTCCTGGGCGACGTGAACCTGTTCCACGGCCGCGCCCACGAAGGTGAAATCCAGCTTGACGGCATGAAGCTCGATTCGCCCGAGCACAGCGGTGCGCAAAACGCCAAGGCCTTCGCCTATGTGCGGCCGCATGATTTCGAGGTTGCCCGCTATGCGCCCGGCGCCGACGGCATCGTGGCCACGCTGGACCGGGCGATTGTCATCGGGCCGATTGCCCGGCTGGAACTTATTCCGGTGGACGCGCCCAAACCCTCGGCCGAGTCCCTGATCGAAGCGCAAATGCCGTCGCAGAAATTCAGGGACATGGGCCTGAAGGAGGGCGACAAGCTGGTGCTGACACCGCGCAAGGCCCGTGTGTTCGTGGATGCTGGAGAGGGAATCTGATGCTGTTGAATTTGTTGAATGCACCCCGCCGCCTGCTGGCGCTGGTGGCTTTGGGTTGCGCGCTGCTGCTGGCCTTTGGCCTGTATCTGCAGCATGTGGTGGGGCTGGAGCCTTGCCCGATGTGCATCGTGCAGCGTTATGCCCTGGTGCTGGTTGCCATCGTTGCAGGCGTGAGCGCCCTGAGTGCCCGGCGCAATTTACTGATCACCGGGGCAGCTGTGCTGGTATTGCTGTCCGGTTTTGGTGCCTTCGTGGCGGCGCGGCAGAGTTTTCTGCAGTGGTATCCGCCTGAAATCGTCTCCTGCGGCCGCGATTTCTACGGAATGATCGAAACCTTTCCGCTCAAGCGCGTCATTCCGATGATTTTCAAGGGCAGCGGCGACTGCACAGCGATTGACTGGACCTTTCTGGGCGGCTCGATTGCCAACTGGTCTTTTGTCTCTTTTGTGTTGATCGGCGCGGTGGCGCTGGCGCTGATCGCCCGGCAGCTGCGCCGGCGCTGAAACTGCCTACGCACTGACTTTATCACGATATGCTATTTAATTGATAGCACAAAATCCTTACAGGACGTGCGGAAAAGGCCTTTTTGATATAAAAAAATGCCAGTCAGCGCGCGGCTGACTGGCATTGGCTTGAGCAAGCGTCTTTTCAGGACGCCCGCAACTGTTTTTAGATCACCTTGGCAATCGATGCGCAGACGTAGTCGATGTTCTTGCTGTTGAGTGCGGCCACGCACATGCGGCCGGTGTCGGTGCCGTACACGCCGAATTCATTGCGCAGGCGCACCATCTGGTCCTTGTTCAAACCTGAATAGCTGAACATGCCGATCTGCTTCGTGATGAAGCCCATGTCTTCCTTCACGCCGGCAGCCTTCAGGCCATCGACCAGCTTCTGGCGCATGGCCTTGATGCGCACGCGCATCTCGCCCAGTTCCTTTTCCCACAGCGTGCGCAGCTCGGGCGTGTTCAGCACCATGGCGACCACCGTGCCGCCATGGATCGGCGGATTGCTGTAGTTGGTACGGATGACGATCTTGAGCTGGCTCAGGACGCGGCCGGCTTCTTCCTTGTCGCTGCACACCACGCTCAGGGCGCCGACGCGCTCGCCATACAGGCTGAAGCTCTTGGAGAACGAGGTCGAGACAAAAAAGCTCAAGCCCGCGGCGACAAACTTGCCGACCACCGCACCATCTTCAGCCAGGCCGTAGCCGAAACCCTGGTAGGCCATGTCCAGGAAGGGCGTCAGGTTTTTGGCCTTGACGGCGGCAATCACCTCGTCCCACTGTTCGGCGGTGATGTCGTAGCCGGTCGGGTTGTGGCAGCAGGCGTGCAGCACGACGATGGTGCCGGCAGGCGCTGCGTTCAGCGCGGCCAGCATGCCGTCGAAGTTGATGCCGCGCGTGGCTGTGTCGTAGTAGGGGTAGCTTTCGACCGTGAAGCCGGCGTTGGTGAACAGCGCGCGGTGGTTTTCCCAGCTTGGGTCGCTGATCAGGACTTTCGCATCCGGGTTCAGGTGCTTGAGGAAGTCAGCGCCGACCTTCAAGCCGCCGGTGCCGCCGATGCACTGCACCGTGGCGACACGGCCGGACGTGACGGGTTCGCTGTCGGCGCCGAAGACCAGGCTCTTGACGGCCGAGTCGTAGGCGGCAATGCCGTCGATGGGCAGGTAGCCCCGTGCCTTGGGCACTTCCATCATCTGTTTTTCAGCAATCTGGACGCATTCGAGCAGCGGGAGCTTGCCGTTGTCGTCGTAGTAGACGCCCACGCCCAGGTTGACCTTGGCTGGGTTGGTGTCGGCGCCAAATTGTTCGTTCAGGCCCAGGATCGGGTCGCGCGGTGCCATTTCGACGGCGGTAAACAAAGACATGGAATATCCTTAAGTGTGAAAAATGGGCCTTGAACAAGTTGATCAAGGCGAATAGCACCGGTGGTCGTCCCGGCAGCGGTCTGATCGTCGAACGGCGGGGATTGCAATTCCCGCCTTTGCCCGAATGTCATAGTGTGTTTAATTGCCCCGGATTTTAACGGGGCTTGAAGAGGGATTTTTATGCCAGAGATCATGGAAGTCACGGCTGCCGCGACGGATTCCGGCGGCGTGGGCCAATTCATCCGTTTTCCGGATTCGCCTTTCGAGTTGTTTCAGCCCTACCTGCCCGCCGGCGACCAGCCGCAGGCCATCGACAAGCTGGTCGAAGGCGTGCGGGACGGCGAGGTCTTTCAGACCCTGCTTGGCGTGACCGGTTCGGGCAAGACCTTCACCATGGCCAACGTGATTGCCCGGCTGGGCCGGCCGGCGATCGTGTTTGCGCCGAACAAGACGCTGGCCGCGCAGCTGTACAGCGAGTTCCGCGAGTTTTTCCCGAAAAACGCGGTCGAGTATTTCGTCAGCTACTACGACTACTACCAGCCCGAGGCCTATGTGCCGCAGCGCGACCTGTTCATTGAAAAAGACTCGGCCATCAACGAGCACATCGAGCAGATGCGCCTGTCGGCCACCAAGAGCGTGCTGGAGCGGCGCGACACCATCATCGTCGCGACCGTGAGCGCCATCTATGGCATCGGCGCGCCCGAGGATTACACCCAGATGCGTTTCATTGCCCGCATTGGTGACAAGATGGGCCAGCGCGATGTGATTGCGCGGCTGATCCGCATGCAGTACAGCCGCAACGACGCGGATTTTTCGCGCGGCACTTTCCGCGTGCGTGGCGATGTGATCGACATTTTCCCGGCCGAGCATTCCGAACTGGCAATCCGCATCGAGCTGTTTGACGACGAGATTGAAACCCTCCAGCTGTTCGACCCGCTGACCGGTCGCATCCGGCAGAAAATCCCGCGTTTCGTGGTCTACCCGAAAAGCCATTACGTCACGCCGCGCGATAAGGTGATGAGCGCGGTGGAAACCATCAAGCTGGAGTTGTCCGAGCGGGTAGGGCAGTTCATCGCCGACGGCAAGCTGATCGAAGCCCAGCGGATCGAGCAGCGCACCCGCTTTGACCTGGAAATGCTGGGCGAAATCGGCCACTGTAAGGGGATTGAAAACTACACCCGCCACCTGAGCGGCGCGCCGCCGGGCTCGGCGCCATCGACGCTGTGCGACTACATGCCCAAGGATGCGGTGATGTTCCTTGACGAAAGCCACGTCATGATTGGCCAGCTCAACGCCATGTACAACGGCGACCGCTCGCGCAAGACGACGCTGGTCGAATACGGATTTCGCCTGCCCAGCGCGCTGGACAACCGGCCGCTGAAGTTCGAGGAATTCGAAACCAAGATGCGGCAGGCGATTTTTGTGTCAGCCACGCCGGCGGCGTATGAAAACGAGCATGCCGGCCAGGTGGTCGAACAGGTGGTGCGGCCGACGGGGCTGGTCGATCCGCAGGTCGAAGTGCGCCCGGCAACGCATCAGGTCGATGACGTGCTGCAGGAAATCCGCATTCGCGTGGAGATCAACGAGCGCGTGCTGATCACCACCTTGACAAAGCGCATGGCCGAGCAGCTGACCGATTACCTGACCGAAAACGGCGTGAAGGTGCGCTACCTGCACAGCGATGTGGAAACCGTCGAGCGGGTCGAGATTCTGCGGGACCTGCGGCTGGGCGCATTCGATGTGCTGGTCGGCATCAACCTGCTGCGCGAGGGGCTGGACATTCCCGAGGTGTCGCTGGTGGCGATTCTGGACGCCGACAAGGAAGGCTTCCTGCGCTCAGAGCGCAGCCTGATCCAGACGATTGGCCGGGCTGCCCGCAACCTGAACGGCCGGGCGATTCTGTATGCCGACCGGATCACCGACTCGATGAAGATGGCGATGGGCGAAACCGAGCGCCGGCGCAACAAGCAGCTGGCTTTCAACACCCTGCACGGCATCACGCCGCGCAGCATCGTCAAGCGCATCAAGGACCTGATCGATGGGGTGTACAGCGAAAAATCCGGAAAGGACGCGCAACAGCTGGAAATGCAAAAGGCGCTGGTCGAGGACATGAGCGAAAAAGACATCGCGCGTGAAATCAAGCGACTGGAAAAGCAGATGGTCGAACACGCGAAAAACCTGGAGTTCGAAAAGGCAGCCCGGGTGCGGGACCAGTTGCATGTGCTGAAGGAGCAGGCTTTCGGCGCGCCCGGAACTGACAATGTGGTGCCGATTTCTTCGGCGGCCTGAGGGTTGCATTGCGCGATCGAGTCTTTTAGGTGTTGATTTGATTGGTGTTATTACCCTGGGCCACGGTGCTACGGACTGCGAAAAATGACCCTGCGTGGTATACTTGACGAAATTAGTCAGGAACCTGACATCAATAAAAAACTCCCGCTGGCGCACTTGATTGCTGGCCGGGATGTTGAGGGATAGTTCCCTGATAGTCACAAGCTTTCGGGGTTAAACGACAGTCAAGCACACTTTAAGGAGCTTGTTATGCGTCTCACGACCAAAGGCCGTTTTGCGGTCACCGCGATGATCGATCTGGGGCTGCGCCAGAACAACGGTCCGGTCACGCTGGCAGCGATCAGCCAGCGCCAGCAGATCTCGTTGTCCTACCTGGAGCAGTTGTTCGGCAAGCTGCGCCGCCACGAACTGGTCGAGTCCACGCGTGGACCCGGCGGCGGCTACACGCTCGGCCGCAAGGCTTCCGAAATCACCGTTGCCGACATCATTGTGTCGGTGGACGAACCCATTGACGCCACCCAGTGCGGCGGCAAGGAAAATTGCCAGGACGATGGCACCCGGTGCATGACGCACGACCTCTGGTCTTCGCTGAACACCCGCATGGTCGAGTTTCTTGATTCGGTCAGCTTGCAAAAGCTGGTCGATGACCAACTGGCCAAGGGCGTGATGGTTGAAAGCACGCCGCAGGTCAAAAAGGCCGTCTTTGCATCGCCCATCGTCAAGCCGGTGCGCGTGAATGCGCCCAATTCCGTGTTCGCACTCGGCAATGCTTTTTCCAAATCCTGAGAGATTCGGAACGCATCACCGCAAAGCCATCGTTTCATCAAGTCGCCAGCCATTAAAAACAAGAGAGCCAGCCCTATGGATACCCCGCATTTTCCGATCTACATGGACTACAGCGCTACCAACCCTTGCGATCCTCGGGTCGTGGACGCGATGATTCCATGGTTGCGCGAGCATTTTGGCAATCCCGCGTCCCGTAGCCATGCCTGGGGCTGGGAGGCTGAGGCCGTGGTTGAAAAATCCCGCGAACAGGTTTCCGCATTGATTGGCGCCGACCCGCGCGAAATTGTCTGGACCAGCGGCGCTACCGAGTCGAACAATCTGGCGCTCAAGGGTGCGGCTCATTTCTACAAGTCCAAGGGCAAGCACCTCATCACTGTCAAGACCGAGCACAAGGCAGTGCTCGACACCTGCCGCGAACTGGAACGCCAGGGCTTCGAGGTCACTTACCTTGATGTGCAGGCCGACGGTCTGCTGGACCTGGACGTGCTCAAAGCGGCGATCCGCCCGGACACCATCCTGGTGAGCGTCATGTTCGTCAACAACGAAATCGGCGTGATCCAGGATATGGCCGCCATTGGTGCGATCTGCCGCGAAAAAGGCATCATTTTCCACTCGGACGCCGCGCAGGCCACGGGCCGCGTCGACATCGACCTGGCCAGTCTGCCGATTGACCTGATGAGCCTGACCTCGCACAAGACCTATGGTCCCAAGGGCATTGGCGCGCTGTATGTACGCCGCAAGCCGCGTGTGCGCCTTGAAGCGCAGATGCACGGCGGCGGTCACGAGCGCGGCATGCGTTCGGGCACCTTGCCGACGCACCAGATTGCCGGCATGGGCGAGGCCTACCGCATTGCCAAGGCCGAGATGCATGAGGAAAACAAGCGCATCCAGGTGTTGCATGAGCGCATGCTCAATGGCTTGAAGGATGTCGAGGAAGTGTTTCTTAACGGCCACGCCGAAAAGCGCGTGCCGCACAATCTGAACATGAGCTTCAACTTCGTCGAAGGCGAGTCGCTGATCATGGGCATCAAGGGCCTGGCGGTGTCGAGTGGGTCTGCCTGCACCTCGGCCAGCCTGGAGCCCAGCTATGTGCTGCGCGCCCTGGGCCGCAGCGACGAACTGGCGCACAGCAGCCTGCGCATGACGATTGGCCGCTGGACGACGGAAGAAGAAATCGATTACGCCGTTGCCACGATCAAGGAAAACGTGGCCAAGCTGCGCGACCTGTCGCCGCTGTGGGAAATGTTCAAGGATGGCGTTGACCTGTCCACCATCCAGTGGGCCGCCCATTAATCAAACAGGCATTCGGATGGCGCTGAACCCGTCATCTGACCGATAACCAGAATTCAAGGAGTTAATTCAATGGCTTACAGTGAAAAAGTGGTGGACCACTATGAAAATCCCCGCAATGTCGGTTCTTTTGAAAAGGGCGACGAAACGGTAGGCACCGGCATGGTCGGCGCACCGGCCTGCGGCGACGTGATGAAGCTGCAGATCAAGGTGAATCCGGTCACCGGCGTGATTGAGGATGCGCGCTTCAAAACCTACGGCTGCGGCTCGGCCATTGCCTCCAGTTCACTCGTGACCGAATGGGTCAAGGGCAAGACGCTGGACCAAGCGGCGAGTATCAAGAACAGTGCCATTGCCGAGGAACTGGCGTTGCCGCCTGTGAAAATTCACTGCTCCATCCTCGCGGAAGACGCCATCAAGGCGGCGGTGAACGATTACAAGCAAAAGCACCTGCCTGCGGCTGCAGCCGCGCACTGATCAACCTGTTTATTTCGAGCGATTTACATGTCCGTTACCCTTACCGACGCAGCCGCCCGCCACGTGACCCGCTACATCAGCAAGCGTGGCAGGGGCGTGGGTGTGCGCTTGGGCGTCAAGACCACTGGCTGTTCCGGCCTGGCTTACAAGCTGGAATATGCCGATGAAATCGCGCCCGAAGATGTCGTGTTCGAAGACAACGGCGTGAAGGTGCTGGTTGATCCCAAAAGCATGGCCTATATCGACGGCACCCAGCTTGACTTTGTTCGCGAAGGCCTGAATGAAGGCTTCAAGTTCATCAATCCCAACGAGCGTGACCGCTGCGGCTGCGGCGAGAGTTTTCGCGTCTGAGCGGCAAACAGGCGATATTTTGCACGGCGCAGCATTGCGCATCGATTTTTTCCAATGCCGCCTTCACTGACCGTGCTGGCGGCTTTTCCATTCCATGAACCTTCAATCCAACGACTTCGAGCTTTTTGGCGTTCCGATGCAGTTTGCCCAGGACCGGGCGCAACTCGATGCGCGCTGGAAAGAGTTGCAGCGCGAAGCCCATCCTGACAAGTTTGCAGCGCAGGGCCCGGCGGCGCAGCGTTTGGCGATGCAGTGGTCTGTCCGAATCAACGAGGCGTATCAGCGGCTCAAGGACCCGCTCAAGCGCGCCAGTTATTTGTGCGAACTGCATGGCGCGCCGATCAACGCCGAGAACAACACCGCCATGCCTGCCGTCTTCCTGATGCAGCAAATGGAATGGCGCGAAGCGCTGGAAGATGCCGAGAGCATCGAAGATCTGGATAAAATCGCCCTGGAGTCCAGGACTGACGGTCGTGAGCAGCTATTAAAAATAGAGCAATCTCTGGATCAGAAGAAAGATTTTTCCGAAGCCGCCCAACAGGTCAGAAGCCTCATGTTCATTGAACGCTTTGCCCGTGAAGTCGATGCGCGCATCGAACTGCTGGAACAATAAGACATTCAAGAAACTCAGTAAAGAACAGCGCCATGGCACTTTTGCAATTATCCGAACCCGGCCAGACGCCAGACCCGCACCAGAGGCGCATCGCCATTGGCATTGACCTTGGCACCACCCATTCGCTGGTGGCCAGCGTGCGCAATGGACAGTCAGAATGCCTGCCCGACGAGCAGGGGCGGGTGTTGCTGCCAAGTGTTGTTCGTTACCTTGAGGGCGGGCGGACGCAAATTGGCTTTGATGCCCTCACGGCCCAGGTTGACGACCCGTGCAACACGATTTCTTCGGTCAAGCGGCTGATGGGGCGGGGTATCGACGACATTGGCAACCGCGAGCAGATGCCTTACCGCTTCATCGACAAGCCAGGAATGGTCACGCTGCAAACCGTGTCTGGTGAAAAAAGTCCGGTTGAAGTCAGTGCCGAAATTCTGGCGTCGCTCAGGCAGCGCGCCGAAGACACCTTTGACGACGACATCTATGGCGTCGTGATCACCGTGCCCGCTTATTTTGACGATGCCCAGCGCCAGGCGACCAAGGATGCGGCGCAACTGGCCCGATTGAATGTGCTGCGCCTGATCAACGAACCGACGGCCGCCGCCATTGCCTATGGTTTGGACAATGCCAGCGAAGGGGTCTACGCGGTCTATGACCTTGGGGGCGGAACGTTTGATATTTCCATCCTGCGTTTGTCCCAAGGGGTGTTCGAAGTGGTCTCGACCGGCGGGGATTCCGCGCTGGGCGGCGACGATTACGATCGTGCATTTATCGACTGGACCCTGGCCAAGGGCGGGGTGAGCGCGGATACGCTGAGCGCGTCGGACAAGGCCGTCCTGCAGAAAACAGCGCGTGCCTGCAAAGAGGCATTGTCCACTGCGACATCGGTGCCATTTTCTGTTCGCTTGTCCAAGGCATCCATCACTTTTGAAATGAAGGCCGCTGATTTCGAAGCGGCCTCGGCGCATCTGACCCAGCGCACCCTGGCTGCCGTGCGCAAGGCCTTGCGCGACGCCGACCTGAACCGTGAGGAAATCGATGGCGTGGTCATGGTTGGCGGGTCCACCCGCATGCCGCAGGTGCGCAAGGCCGTCGCAACTTTTTTCGGACGCGAGCCGCTGATCAATCTCAACCCCGACGAAGTGGTGGCACTGGGGGCGGCCATTTCTGCCAACCAACTGGCGGGGAACAACGCTGGCGACGACCTCTTGCTGCTCGATGTGATTCCACTGTCGCTGGGCGTCGAAACCATGGGCGGTCTGGTCGAACGCATCGTGCCGCGCAATCAGACCATCCCCACCGCCATGGCGCAGGACTTCACGACTTACCAGGATGGTCAGACCGCGCTGGCGCTGCATGTGGTGCAGGGCGAGCGCGACCTGGTGGCAGACTGCCGCAGCCTGGCGCGTTTTGAACTGCGCGGCATTCCGCCCATGGTCGCTGGCGCCGCGCGCATCCGTGTGACGTTCACCGTGGATGCCGATGGCCTGCTCAGCGTCAACGCCCGGGAACAGGTTAGCGGCGTTGAAGCGCAAATCGACGTGAAGCCTTCCTATGGCCTGTCGGACGATGAAATCGCCCGCATGCTGCAGGATAGTTTTGCTACCGCCCAGCAAGACATGCGCTCGCGCGGGCTGGTTGAGGCGCAGGTGGATGCGGACCGCATGATCCTGGCGATTCGAAGCGCTCTGGAAGCTGACGCCGATCTGCTCGGTCCAGGCGAACGTGGGCTGACCGACAGCTTGATTGCTGCGCTCGCCGATGCCCGTATCAACGGCGATGCCGCCTTCATCGAGGCCGCAACGCAGGCGCTTGCCAAAGGCACCGAAGCTTTTGCAGCTCTGCGCATGAACCGGGGCATCCAGAAAGCCCTGGCCGGAAAAAACATCGAGTCGGTCTGAACACCTTACCGCACTCTTATCACCCACAGATCGACACCATGCCCATCATCAAGATTCTTCCCCATCCTGAATACTGCCCGAAAGGCGCCGAAATCTCGGCGCCCGCAGGCACTTCCATCTGTGAAGCGCTTCTCGACAACAAGATCAACATCGAGCATGCCTGTGACCTGAGCTGCGCCTGCACGACCTGCCATGTCATCGTTCGCGAAGGATTTGGGTCGCTCAATGAGATTGACGAGAGCGAGGAAGACCTGCTTGACCGGGCCTGGGGTTTGGAGCCCAATTCACGCCTGAGCTGCCAAGCCTTTCTGGCGCAGGCGGATGTCACCGTTGAAATCCCCAAGTATTCCATCAACCACGCCAAGGAAAATCATTAAATGCATTCAAGGCGAGAATCCCGACCATGCGCCAAATTGTTCTAGATACTGAAACCACGGGTCTTTCTGCCGAAAACGGCGACCGCATCATTGAAATCGGCTGCGTGGAGCTTGTCGCGCGCAAGTTAACCGGCAGCAACAAACACTTCTACCTCAATCCCGGGCGCGACAGCCACGAAGATGCGCTGAAGGTTCACGGCATCAGCAACGAATTCCTGAAAGACAAGCCCAAGTTTTCAGCCGTGGCGGACGAATTGCTCGACTACCTGCAAGGCGCTGAGGTGATCATTCACAACGCACCTTTCGATGTGAGTTTCCTGAACAAGGAACTTGAACTGATCGGCCGGGAACCCATCATGCATTGGGTGGCGAAGGTCACGGACAGCCTGATGATGGCCAAGGAGATGTTCCCGGGTAAGCGAAATTCACTCAACGCCCTGTGTGATCGCCTTGAAGTCGACAATTCGGGCCGTACCCTGCACGGAGCCTTGCTGGACGCTGAATTGCTGGCAGATGTCTACATCAACCTGACACGCGGCCAGAACAGCCTGATGATGGACATCGGCGGCCCGGTACAGACGGGCGATGACGAACCCATGATTGACCTGCGCATTTTTGACCTGCCGGTTCTGGTGGCGAGTGATAGGGAAATGGAAGCACATGAAAAAGTCTTGGTCATACTCGACAAGGCTAGCCGTGGAAAAACTATCTGGCGTGTAGAAACCTCAGGGATCATAAATAATGCCTGAAAACCGGCATATAATTGTGAGCTAACCAGTAGGGCGGTTAGCTCAGGGGTAGAGCACTGCATTCACACTGCAGGGGTCGCAAGTTCGAAACTTGCACCGCCCACCAAAATTTGAAACCTCGTAAGTCCTTGATTTACGGGGTTTTTTCTTTTGCCCGGCCGTTCCCGCTTGCGCCTGTCCTTGGCCCGTCGGCACGGTGAAATTGCGACACTGCGCCAATTTTGCGCCAATGAACACTCCAATCCCGCCGCAAGGCTTTCACACTGGAGTGTATTCATGGCAAGTTACAGCAAGCGCATTTACAAGTCCTGGCGCGTGAGCGTCGCGCTTCAAGGCGATCTCGGCCAAGCGTTTGACGCGTTGGACCAGGCCCAGGCCTATGCGCAGCAACTCAACGCCGCGGGCCACCCACTCGCGCAGATCAGGCCCTACCAGTCCACGGGCTGGCAAGCGCGAATCCGCAGCAAACTGGCCCCTCAGCTGACCCGGACCTTTCCCACAAAAGCGTTGGCCGAAGAATGGGCCAAGGCCCGTGAGGGCGAAATCGTCAAGAGGCAATTCATCGATTACCGTGAAGCCGATCGGTTCACCTTGGGCGATCTTTTGCGTCGTTATGACTCTGAGCGGCTCAGCCATCTGGACGTGCACGATCCCGACCGCGCCCGCATCGCCAAAATGGGCCGCCATCCGATCACGCTGATCCGGATGTCTGCGATCCAGGCCAGCGACTTTGCCCATTACCGCGACCAGCGCCTCAAAGGCGGATTCGTCGAGCCCAAGCAGGGCGGCAAAGACTCGAACATCTGGGCGCCCGTCAAGGGCACGAGTGTCAAGCGCGAGCTTGCAATCATGAGCAACGTGATTTCGATCGCGCGCAGGGAGTGGAACGTGCACATGGCCATCAACCCCGCCTCGGGCGTGCACACCGCGCGTCCGGCTGCCGAGCCCGGTGACGAACGGGATCGCCGGCTCGCCAACGACTTTCACGCGGGCGATGAACACAGGGTCCAGAGCCTGGGGGCAGCGCCCTCGCGCGACCGGCGCCAGTCGCCCGATGCGGCGTTCGAGCTCGATCCTGAAACCGCCGCGCTGTTGAGCATGCCACAGACCGAGCAGCAGGCGCTGCTGCGGGCATGCCGCTACCCCGAGTGGTTCCGGCCCCGAAAAAAGGACGTCACGCCCAGCACGCTGCTGGCGCGTGCCAAAAAGTCCGCCAGACCCGTTGTCAAAGCACGGCTGCGTCAGGGAGGAGGAATGTGGGCCCTCTTCAGTCTTGCCATCGAGACCGCCTTGCGCCGTGGCGAGATGGTCAAGCTGGAGTGGGCGCATCTTCACCTGAATCATGGCAACGGCTACCTGATGTTGCCAGGAAGCATCACCAAGAACAAAAAACCGCGCATGGTGCCGCTGACGCTCCGGGCGCGGCGCATCATCATGAGCCGGCCGAAGGTTTCCTCCTTCATTTTTGCGACCAATGAAAACACCATCAAGATGGCATTTTCCCGGGCCAAAAAACGCGTTCATATCACCGACTTGCGGGTGCATGATTTGCGCCATGAAGGGACCAGCCGGCTCTTCGAGCAAACGACTCTGCGGGCCGAGGAGATTGGCAGCATCACGGGCCACACCGACCCGCGCATGCTGCGGCGTTACTACAACATGCGTCCTGAAGAGTTTGTTGATCGTTTTGCCAAGTCTCGTAAATAATGAGCGGGGCAGGGGAGAACTGAAAGTTCTCCCTCGGCGTCTGGACGTTTCGCTGGCACCGCACAGTAACTGACACATGAAACCGTGTTTAAAAAATATAGATCAACTTTCAGTGCTTCTGTCAACAGATTGGCGATAAGAACGGTATTTGGAAAACGCCCCATTCCTGTTTGTGCAAACGTGTGGACTGGGCCCTCAAAGAATCGATAAATTCCGAAAATTGGCGCCATGGATGTCCCATTGCTTGTCAAGCCGGAGTTTAGTCATGTTTCAGCACGTCGTTTCGCAACTCATCACTGTAAATGCAGCCACAGCCACAGGGATCACTGCCTTGCCAGCCCCTTTAGTGGGCCAGGCACTGTTTGACAGTATTTACAGTCGACTCGAAAGCGAATTACCGCAGGGCCCTTATTTGAGCGACAAGGCATTCGCCAAGATTCTGGGGGTGTCGAGCAAGACGCTTTGCAATTTGCGCTCGGTCAAGCCGTTGCGCTACCCACGGCCAATCAGGATCGGTGACTGCCGAGAGCGAAAGCACGTTCGTGCAGAAATTCTCAACTGGCTCGCCCACGAAGAGACTGAAGCACGGACACAGATCGTCCATCGGTGTCGGTAATGGCATGCGATGTCGACGTATTGCGTGAAGACAATGAGCAACACCGTTGTCCGCCTGCCCGACAAACGAATTGAAAATCCTTGTGTCGGTGGTTCGATTCCGCCCCAGGCCACCATATAAAGTTTCGCGGAAGTCCGACGAAGTCCAAAAGCCCTTAGGTATCAACACCTTAGGGCTTTTTTGTTGTCCGGGGACGTCCGAAAAATTCCGGCCCAATCCAGCCACTTTTGCAGTAACTCCTGCAGTAACTCGAAAGAATCGAGGTAGCTGCAGAAAAGTTACTGCATCACTCATCAACGAGGGACGCGCTTACGCGAAAGGGGAGCGAAATATGGCTTTGGAAATGATCAAGAGCGACCGGACCATCAAGGCGCTGAAGTTTGGCGCCGGCAGGCTGAGTGATGGTGGTGGGTTGTATCTTTTGCCCTTCGTCAACGGCGGCTCGCATGGTTGGCGATTCGACTACACGTATCAGGGTAAGCGCAAGACGTTGAGCCTTGGTGTCTACCCGCAGGTTGGGCTGGCGCAAGCCCGCCAGAAGGCTACTGTTGCACGGTCGATGCTGGCGGCAGGGCAGGATCCCAGCGACGACCGACGGCAGCAGCGTGCGGTGATCGTCGAGCGACATGAAGCCGGGCGTCGTCAGGAAGCCGGAGAAGCCCCGCTGGGAAGCTTTGAAGAGGTCGCCCGGCGCTGGTTCCATGTGCGCCAGGACCAATGGATGCAGAGCTACAGCTCCAAGGTCATTGCCCGCCTCCAGAACGATGTATTTCCATTCATCGGCTCTCAGCTGCTGAGCGACATCACGCCAAAGATGCTGCTTGACATGCTCAGGCGCGTTGAGGCGCGCGGCGTTCGCGAAACCACCCACCGTGTGCTTGAAACGTGCTCCAACGTGTTTCGCTTTGCGATTGCAGAAGGTCACGATCTGACGGATCCGGGACGGGACCTCAAGGGTGCATTGAAAAAGCCCCAATGCAATCATTTTGCAGCCATCACCAAGCCTCAGGAGTTGGCCCGGCTCTTGGGCGCCATTGAGGCGTATCAAGGCACCTATGTCGTTCGTGCAGCCCTGAAGCTCTCTCCGATGCTGCTGGTGCGCCCGGGAGAACTTCGCAAGGCGCAATGGTGCGAATTCGACCTGGACAACGGCTTGTGGTACGTCCCGTCTGCCCGGCTAAAGCGAACGAAGCTCGAAAAAGAGGTGGGGGAGCCTCACTTCGTTCCACTTCCGAGGCAGGCGGTGCAGGTTTTGGAGGAATTGTTCCTGCTGACCGGCCACTTGGCGCTTGTGTTTCCGGGCGAGCGCCATCGCGACCGGCCGATGTCCGAAAACACCGTCAACGCGGCGCTGCGGGCAATGGGTTACGCCAAGGACGAGATGACTGCGCATGGATTCAGGGCAACCGCCCGCACCCTGATCGTCGAAGCCCTGGGTTTCGATGAGGCGGTGGCTGAAATGCAACTGGCGCACGCCGTCAAGGATGCCAACGGAACGGCTTATAACCGGGCCGAGTTCCTTGCAAAGCGCCAGGAGATGATGCAGGCCTGGTCTGATTATCTTGAAGACCTGCGCCTGGGCCGAAGCAAGATCAAACACTCAGTGCTGCCTGAATTCAAACCGGTGACCTTGCGCCTTAGAAACACTCATGCTGCCAGAGCGCTTCCGCTTTGAGATGAGACTAAGCAGGGCCGCCAAGGCCTCGATCAATCAGGCGTGATGTGCGGCGAGTGCGGGCCCGAGTGCTTGGCAGGAGAGCGTTTTCTCATGGGTTCTTGTTTTGTTCGATGGCGCACAAAGCGCTGGCGCAGGCCGGCGCTTTCGAAGGTATGGGGGTCAGACGACTAATGCAGCCGTATCCACATCACTGGACAGTGCCAAGTTTTCACCCCTGTTCACGCAGCTATCCGTTGCCCTTCAGAGGGCGGGTCATGGCGGTGGTATTTGGCCATGATTTTCGTCAGGTCAGGAGCCAAAGCGGGAACCGCGATAAATACCGGGAGGGCAGATCGCAGCGCATTGGCGACAATCAGCTCGGAAGGCGGCAGGGCCGCATTCATGGTGCGCAGCCAGCTGCGAAAGCAGCGCCAGACCTCTGCGGTGTGATTGATGGCCAGGTGCTGTAACAGACCTTGCGCGATGCAGCCGAGTTGGACATGCACGTGGCAGGCACGCAGTTTTCGCCGCACGCCGGCCCGGTACTCGTCTGAGGTTCGATGCAAATACTGATCGCCCGCGCCACGGCGCAGCGGCTTCATGCCCTGCATCCAGAAGTGATACGCATAAGTGCCAATCACATGGACGGCTTGGCGAAAGCCCAGCTCGATCTTGAAGCGGTAGCCGTAAAGCTGAAGAATCTCCAAGGGCGCCAGTGACGTATCGGTGGACAACAGAAAGATCGTCCCGCGCAGCGGGTGGTGAACAATGCAAAAGCGCACCATGCGCCCGACCGGTTTCCACAGCAAATCCAACACACGAAAGCGGACCACGACATCGCGCTCGCCATAGACCGGGCTGGGAGCGCTGGTAAACGCGCCATCGTCCTGGGCCATCTGCTTGAGGCGAACCTTCTGGCCGTAGATGCGAGGCCTGCCTTTGCCGGGGTGTTCTACCTTGGGCACGGGCAGGTATGCCACCGCATTGGTTTTGGCGCGCGTCACCAGATGGTGCCCGTTGTCCAAAAGCGGCTTGATGACCTTGCCGCTGGCGTAATAGGCATCGGCCACCAGCACCACGGACCTGTTCCAGATGCGCGTGATCGAAAACAGGAGCGCCACCAGCTTGTCGAGCAACGTTTTTGAATCCCGGTTGGAGAACACCAGACCTTCGTGAATGCGCGAAGTCAGAGGAATTGCGCCAGCTAGTCCCTCAGCAGAGTGAACCAGAAGCGAAATCGCCTGAAACGAGTGCCCCATGATGTACTCAGGCTTTGTGTTGCTGGCCGAGTGCTGGTGCAAAAGCTTGACACCGGGCATGCGCTTGCCCTCCTTGGGCGCCTTGATCCCGTCGGCCAGGCAGACCAGGCGCTGTCCGACCTCAAAGGGGCGAAACAGCACCAGGCACAGGCGCACCCAGCACGACGTCAGAACATCGAGATCCAGCGCCTTGCTGTGAAAGAAATGCAGCAGTCGGTGGTAGGCCGCCCCGCGCAGGTTCAAGACCCGCACAAAGCTGGTGACGCCAGAGTTGTCAGCGCGACAGCACAGCCCCATCAAGACAAGAGTCATCCACACAAAGGTGAGTGAGCGCTGACAGGCCGGCCGCAGGGTGCGTACCGCCTGGAGCCACTGGGTCCATAGCTTCATGAGGGCGTTTCCTGGAAATCGCTCGCATCGACCAGTGTGTAAGCAACTCAGGAACTACGAGTGCATAAAACTGTTGATGCAGAAATAAATCGACGTGATCATGGAATTGGCAATTCTGCAACTTGCCCAAAAACCGACTCAATGACAAGAAAAACTTATCACTGTCCAGGAATTAAGAGTGACCATTAATTGCCACGCTGGCCAGCAGACAGAGCGGCCCATCCATCACCAATCTTTAGGCGCCTAAAGATACGCTGTACCTGAGGCTCATAATTTAGGCGCCTAAACTTCAGTGCGCTAGCGCTGGCTGGCCAAGCAGCCAAGGCGGCCCGTCCGTCACGAATCTTTAGCCGGCTAAAGATTTGCTATTTCCTCAAGGCCAAGCATGTTTCGGGTGGATCTGCAACGGCGGGGTCAGCCCGTGTAAAGCCTCGCTGTTGCATCGATGCCGGCCGCTCGTGGCTTGGCCGCTCTGCATTGAATGCAGGTCGATCTAGCGCACACCGGCGCCTTGCGCGTAACGTTTGACAGCACTGGGCCAGCCTCAGCCAGTCGGCGCCGCCTGCAGTGTGCTGCCAGTGGATGAGTCTCAAGTCTTGCCTCAAGCCAATGTCGCTTTACCGCTTTGCTCGCCTGAATGCGGTGTTTGCCTGTGTCTGACCCGCTGAAGGGGCAAATCTACCGGCCTTAACCGGGCTGCCCAGTCCCTGCGTGCCCGTTAATTTGCTAAATTGATTTCAAGCACTGCGCAACAAAAAGCTTCTGCCTTCGGGCGGCGTGAATCAGGATCGCGACCCTGACGGTCAATCAGTGCAACTACGGCAACGGCCACCGTAACCTCAAGCCCGCATCTTCGGAAGCGGGGAACTGTTCGCTTCAAAAAGACCGACATGAAAACATCCGCTGACACCCACTCGCTAGTTTCACCACAGGACGACACCCTCGGCAACAGCCTACCCAGCCCGACCCTGCCGCCTGCCTCGACTTCCCTCGGCGAACTGCGCCGAATCGATCCTCACCGCATCCGCGCAATTCAGATGCCCAATCGCGACCCCGCATCATTTGAAAGTGACGAGTTTGAGAGCCTGCATCAAAGCATCGTGGCGGCGGGTGGAAACTCGGTGCCGATCTCCGTCGTGCAGTTGGACGGCCCGACAGCCGCGCATGACTACGAACTGATCACCGGCGAGCGTCGCCTACGCGCTTGCATCCAGGCCAGGCTGCCCGTGCTCGCGATTGTTAAGCAAGCCCAGCAGGTGCCTGAGCAGCAACGCTTGCTCGAAACGCTGCAGGAAAATATCGCACGACAAGACCTTTCGCCTTTCGAGTTCGGCCGGCAACTAAAGCATGCGATCGATACGGGCCTGTCGTCCAGCGCCCGGGCGCTGGCCCGCCACATCGGCCGGCATCACAGCGATGTCAGCGCGGCGATCAAATTGGCCAGCCTGCCCGATGAGGTCATTGAAGCATTCACATCAACTGCGGACCTGCAATACCGGTTCGAAAATCTGCTCAGCCAAGCGCTCACCAAAAACAAGTCAGCAGTGCTCAGCGCAGCACGAGCCATCAAAGCACTACCGGATCGGCCTGCCGCCAAAGAGGTGGTCACGCTGCTCGTCGCGGCCGCAGCAGCGCCTGCTGTAGGAGTGCAAAAAGGGGGTGTCGGACGGTCCGACACCCCCTTCAATGGCGCACTTTCTTGTGCCGGCCAAGAGGTCGGCAGCGTGCAGATCGACAAGCGCGGGCACGCAAAAATTACGCTTGGCATTGCGCTCACCGACAAGCAGCAGGCAGCGCTGCACAAGCACATCGATGCGTTCCTGCAGCGTCACATCGCCGGCACAAACGCGAGCCCGAACGCGTACGGCATCGACAGCGAAACGGCATCGAAGGCGAGGAAAACAGACGCTTCAAGCGGATCTGACAGCACGCCAGCGGTGGCTGCGCGATGAGCCATTCGGCTGCGAGCAGCAGCGCAAACGTCACTGCAACGGTCACGATAAATGGATACGCAAACGAAGGAAAAATCACATTGCCGCAACCTCACAGTAACACCCCACCAGGGGTGGCACGGGAGGGTTCGGTAATGTGGGCCGTACCTGATCCGCGAGGAGAAGGTTTGCGTAGCAAAGGCGGGGCATACGGACCGGTGGAGGCAGGGGGTGTGACAAGCAACAAGGCAGCTTTGCTGGCGCCGTTGGTTGGCGCAGCGCTTGCAGCCACCGGACACCCGATGCAGGCCGAGCCTGCATCGGAACGAGCATCGAAAACGCAGGACAACGCGGTCGAAAAAGCGATCGTGACCGAAGCCTCAACGCCAGCGAACATGAGGGTCGAGCCCGAAAGTACGCCGCCGAAAAGTGCAGACGCTGGGCCGGGCGGGCAAGGCTTGTCCAAACTCCCCCAACTGCTGGGCCGCGACGAAGCGTTCGCCATCGTCAAAAAAGCCAGGCTGCTCATCTCCAGCGAAAAGGAAGCGAGAAAGGCCAGAAAGGACACGAAGGCCTCGGACTCAACGCTCGAAGATTACGCTAAAAAGTGTGCCCGGTTAGACGCCGAAATGGCTCTTCTGCAGTACCCGTGGGGCCATCCGATCGAGGTCGTCATGAGCCGGCACGCGCCCAAAAAGCAGACGTTCTCCGCGATGCGCAGTGCACTTAAACGCCGGGTGCTTGCTCAAATTGCGCAGGCCCTCAAGGCACAGGATGAACTGCAGCGCAACGGAAATCTGTCGCAACCGTGGCAGCAAATGGTGCGCGAGTTGCAGCATTGTCTGCACGACGCAGCAGTCATCGATGGCCTGGACCGGATCCAGTTGCTTGAGATGACCGGGAAGCAGGCCGTCCGCTCAGTGTCGAAACGCCAGCAACTGCGCGGCCTGCGCGACGGGTGGCAGGATGAGTTTCTGGCGCTCAACGAGCGTTCCCTGACTTATCGGGCAGCCGGCGTGCTGCTGCGCCATTGCGGATTGCGACCGGCCGAGCTTGAAAAGGGGGTGGCCGTCACGGCCGACGCCGGCGTGGTCAATGTGCGCATCCTGGGTGCGAAAGTTCGAGACGGCGTGGCCGGCCAGCTTTGGCGGCAGTTTGCTCTGGCCAGGGAAAGCCTGCCGGCGTGGTTTGTCCAGACACTTGATGCGGGAGGGCCGATGTCCGTCGTCGCCGAGGCCGACGGACTGCGCGCGCACCTGGCCAGGCTCTCTGTCAAATTGTTTCCGCGCAAAGGCACTGGCAAAAAAGATGTCATCCTGTCGGCCTATTTATTCCGTCATGCTCTGGTCACGGAGATGCGCGAAGAGGGCTGGGACACGTCCGACATCGCAGGCGTGATCGGCGAGTCGACAGCCGATACGGTGGCTTGGTATGGGATGCGCAGGCGCAGCGGCGGCTCCGTCAAGCCCAAAAAAGTGGTGATCGTGCTGGGCAGCATCCAGACCGCAGTTCCGGTCAGGCCGCTGGACCTGTCCAGCTTGGCGCAACAGATCCGCGCAAGCCGCAGCAAAGGGGCACGAAAGTAGACCGCTGCAAAGGCTACGCCTGGCCGCTGGCCCGCCCGGCGCTCGATGCCCAGGCGCGACTGGATGGCTGCACCTGAACAAGCGGGACTGCATGACGACAGGGAATGAGCAGCCTCGAAGCACGAATTTCCGGAAGGTTCATGGTGTCCCAAGAGGGTAGGGAAAGGGGATTGTGAACCCTGGCGCTGGCTGGGCGGCCCCCACGCATTTTGGAGGTTTCGCATCTTGTACACGAGGACAGAAATGATGGGACCGACAGAAAATGGACACCCAATCGCCTGGATTTGTCCCGTGTTTTTGACCTAATGACACCCCACAGCGATCGTCATGGTCGAGGAATTCGTTTCACCGGCCCGGCCCGAGCGATCCATGGCGCATGCGCTGTATCAATGCAATTTTCTGGCCGGTTAAGGGAGCGTGGTCGCCTTCCCGCCAATCCGGCATCCGGACCGCTTGCGCGGTCAGTCCCGCAGCGACAAGCATGTCGGCAAGCGCAACAGGATCCGGGTTTTTGAGGACCTCGCCTGTCGACAGGTGCGCGGTGAAACCGCTGGGCGTCAGCATGACCGTGGCAGTCACGCCATCCAGAAAACCAAGGTCATCCTGCGCATTGGATTTTGGCATCGGGCCCTCTTAGGAACGCTGAATGTGCATGCTTGCAGGTCATTTGATCACCTGTCAGGGTCAAAAATCTCAACCAGGCAAGGAATTTTTTACGGTTAAACAACGCGAACAAGTGAGCTGACTACACCCTAAACGATCTGGCCCAAAAAACTTCCGACAGTGCTTTACAGCGGGCCCCGCGCAGGTCGATCATGGTGGTTGGCAGCACGAATAAACCCAGCACCATGACCATCCATCGCGCCTTGGCCTTGCGTTACCGGCCTCACTGTTCAGCAGACATGGCCGGCCATCACCAGTTCGCCGGAAGATTTTGCGGTAGACCGCACGCCGCCCTGCGGCACGTCCCGGGCCTGCCCGGTGATCGCGGACTCCACTTGGCGGGCGGCTGGGAATGATCGTTTTCCTGGATTTCGACGGCGTGCTGCACTCGGAGCCCTGCGCACGAGACGAGTTGTTTTGCCACCTGCCTCTGTTTGAAGAAGTGCTCAGGGAGTATCCGGCGGTGCAGGTGGTCATCTCGTCGGCCTGGCGACTTGCCTACCGGCACCGCCCGATTTCGCGGTTGCGCGAGCATTTTTCGCCCGATATTTCCGGGCGAATCATCGGCGTGACCCCGGACTATCGCCGAGCCAATGAGACCATGGCGCCCAACGGGCTGGGCTTGTTTACCAGGCACTGGGAGTGCGTCGACTGGCTCCGAGCCCACCGGTCGGATGGCGCGCCCTGGCTGGCGATCGATGACCGGGAATATCTGTTTGCGCCCTGCTGTGGCAACCTCATCCTGTGCGATTCAGCAGTTGGTTTTACCGCAGCGCATGCATGCGAATTGCGGGCGCGACTTGGCCAGGCGAGCTTGCTCGATCAGGTCCGCCAAATGGTCCAGGAGTCCGGCTGCCCAGCCGGTTTTGACGCGGATGCCTGGCTCAAAAGCTGGCTGGCGGAGCCATTGCCTGCGCTGGATGGCACCCTGCCGGGCGCGTGGCTGGAACAACCAGAGGGTCAGGCGATGGTGTTCAGCATCCTGAGGCGCATGCAAAGCGGCGCCTACTCTTAACCGACCCGGGCCTCCACATGAAACTTTATGTCCTAACCGACCTGCATCTCGAGTTCGCCGGGTTCACGGCCGATCATGAGGCGGTCGATGCCGCCGATGTCATCGTGTTGGCGGGCGATATTCATCTTGGCGTGCAGGGCATCGCCTGGGCGCAGTGGACGTTTCCCGATAAGCCAGTGATCTACGTGGCCGGCAACCACGAGTTCTATGGCGGTCACTGGGACGTCCTGTTGCCCGAACTGAAGGAGCAAGCCGCTAGAAGCAATGTTCATTTTCTGGAAAACGGGGCGGTTACGATCGGCGGTATCCGCTTTCTGGGCACGACGCTCTGGACCGATTTTGAGTTTTTCGGGATCGAATCCAGAGCAAATAACATGGCAGTGTCGGAATGCCGGCTCAACGATTTTCGGCTTATCGCGGCCGGCCTCGCGCCCGAGCCGCAGAGCCGGTGCTACGAGCCAGCGCCCGGCTTCGGCGTCACGATGAGCCCAGGCCAGGCGTACGAGGGTCGGCTGACGGCGGCGCACACGCTGGAGCGGCACCAACATAGCCGGGCTTGGTTGCGCGCTGAATTATCAAAGGGCGATCCGGCTAAAACGGTGGTGATCACCCACCATTTCCCTCACCAAAACTCGTGCGCGCCGCAGTGGCTGGACGATCCCCTGACCAGCATTTTTGGATCAATCTTGCCAGACGAGATGCTGCTGGGCGCCAAGCTGTGGATTCACGGGCATACCCACGACGCCTGCGACTATCGCCTTGCCGATGCCAATCGCTCGGTGCGCGTTGTCTGCAACCCGCGCGGCTATCCGCTGGGGCGCCGGGCGCGCAGCTTCGAAAACGCGCGCTTTGACCCGGCGCTCCTGGTCGAGATTTAAGGGGTTTTCCGCCATCGGCTGCTATTTTGCAGACCAGGGGGTAGACGGTATTGATCCGCCGCGGTCGCGGCATTGCCAGGGGACTGGGCACGCAGAGGTGGTCGCCCCGATAACGTCGGCAATCCCGCAAAGAGTTCGGCCATCGTGCGCTGGTCTTCGGGCGGGATCAAATTGCGCACTTGCGCCATGCTGAGCAAAACAAACTGCTCACCATGGCGGCTGAGCACCTGCAACTGGCCTGCGGTTGCACGATCCAGGACGAGGCCATAATTTCGTGTAAATCTTGAGATTGGCGTCGCCACCTGATTCACGCTGGCAGCTTTGACCCGGGCCGCCAGGCGCTGCAGGAGCATGTCGTCGGTCAACGGATCTGCAGCCATTTTGCTGGAAGGCTTTCAATAAAGTTGGTGGTTTGCCTAGCACCGTCCAGGAAGCACGAAAACCATAATCTGATCGTTCCTGAGCCACAAATCAATACCCACTTTTGCAGCGATCGAAGGACCTCCAGATGATCAAGGTGCCCAAGGCAGCCCGGCCTGGCGGTCCAGTATTCGGTAGGGCAGGGCTGGCGTGATCAATATTGCCACCTTCTACGGCTGACCAGCCAAGTCGCCCGTATCAGTTGCGGTCACGCCGGTTACGTAGGCAATGACCAGAGCAGTTTTTTGTTATCCAAGGGCTCCAGGCCAGCGCCCTTGCCGAAAATCTGGCCTGTGTCGCTCTCAAATAAAAGCCGCATCTTCTGATTTGTAGCGCTGTACCACTCCCAAATTTTGACAACGTTATGCATTGCCCGCAGTCCGGTGGATTCGTCGTTGTCCTCAAAAATTAAAAGCGACTTCAAATGAGGCCTTTCATACGATTTGAGAATGTTTTCGCGCAAAACGCTGTCTTGCGCTATGAGCACAGTGAGCTGTGAATCCCCACCCAAGGTTGCAACGTAAAAGCCATATTTCGGCTGAAGAAAAAACATTGGCGTCAATGTCAACCCGACTTTGATGTCCTCCTCGAACGTTCTATTGACAAGTTGAAGTGGTTCATACGATGCAAACATTTAGCACTCCTCCGTCAAGCGTGAACCGGACAAAGCATCCGAGGCTTTGGCGCACAACGGGCCGCTGTGCTGCATGAAACATACGGACCGGTATCGGGCTGCTCGGCCACCACGCGCGCTCAAAAACTCTGCTTTGCGCGCAGGCAGTTGTCTTGCACCGTCATCAAGATCAAAAAACATATGTAAAACCCACAATATATTGTGTGGATTGTAGCTGTGTATTCCGCAAGACTTCCCGGTTGGCCAATACGGCCGTGGATGTTTGATGAATCGTATCGCTGCATTTGGCCAAGCCGTTCGAAACTGTAGGAAGGCGCAAGGACTGTCCCAGGAAGCGCTGGCTGAAAAAGCGGACCTGCATACCAACTATGTATCTCTGGTCGAGCGGGGACTGAGCGCGCCGGCGCTGGACACGATCTGTGCATTGGCGGATGCCCTGGGCCTGAGCGTCTCGGACCTGGCCCTGCAGATGGAAGCCCATGCAAAGCGCAGCCCGGACCTCGGCTATGACCAGGCGTGAACGGCACGGCGACGGAACCTTATGGCCCGGCGTGACGGCCGGCAAATCAGGCCTTGCATGACGCCAAGACCTTGGCAACAGTCTTTGGCTCAATCGCCTGGCGTCATTCGCTGCCAATTGTTTTCATACCCGAGCGTGCGCCCACCTACTGTGATTTTTCGGCTGATGCGCCGCTCGCCGGTGTTGACGACAAACGCGCCAGGCAACTGGTGCGTATCGCCTGCGTTGTAGGCAGCAGCAGCGCGGCCCAAGTTGAATGGCACCCCCATTTTTTTGAGGGTCTCGGTCGCCAGCGTTTCCAAGCTGCCGGCCGGAACAGTGGCTCCGGTGACTGAGCTCTTGCGCGTCCTGGCGTAGATGCCGAGGCTGATCCGCACAATGACTCCCTTATCGATCAGGGTAGTCAATGCGGCGGTGATCTGCGCAGGGCTGCCCAGTCCGGCGATTTCGGCCCGGAAGATCACATTGCCTGGCTGGCGTTCGATCAGACGCAAAAGACGATCGGACAGCTTCATGGCGTCGCGACCCAAATGAGAAACTCCAACGGCTGTCAAATTTGAAAAGCCGCTGTCAGTGGTCCGCTGTTGAGGGCGGTCAGGCTCGACACCGCCTGGATATCGACCTTCGTCTTTACGCGCCGAGGCTTTCGCGGCGGAGAAATCAACGCCAGCAGGTGCTGCATCTGGATGTCGACGGCTTGCCTTGCGCCCTCGAGTTTGGCGATCTGCTCTCGGAGTTGCTGGTTGTCTGCAAGCCGTTCGTCAGCGAGGCACTGAACTTTTTGTAACTCGTCAAGATGCGGTCGAGTCTGTTGGATTTGCAACTGCAGCAAGGCGATCTGGGCGTTTTTTGCGTCGATCTTGCCTGTCAACTCGTCATTCTGGGCTTGCAGGGTCTCGTTGCTCGCGATCGATGAGGCCAGAGCGATGCTGGTGTGCTCCAACTCGCCAGCGGCTCGCTCCTGCGCAGCGGCGAGCTGCAGCTGCAGCTCGCGCATGGACTCGGCCCACACCGCGTTGCCCAAGGCGTTGCAGAGTCGCTCGATCGACGCGGGCGCCGGGTGGGTGGGATGCACTTTTTGGGTCGCGAACCAGGCGTTGAGATGAGGCCCGACTGTCGAGTGACTGCCGCCTGTTTGGGCCGTGACTTTCTCGACCGTCACTTCAAGTCCTTGGGCCTGCAGTGCGTCGGCTGCGGCGAAAACGGCTTCTTTTGTAGCAAGTTTGCGTGTCATGCGATGTTCTCCTGGGGGTTAATCACCGTAATTACTGTAATTACAGTGATTACGGTGATTACGGTGATTACGGTGATTACGGTGATTGCGGTTGCTGGGACCTCCTGGCTTATGGTCAAGAGAGATTTCTAGATTGTTTCAAGTTATGGTTTGGTCAGGGGGCCGCGGCGCGGCGTAAGCAGTTCTTATTTCACTCCTATAAAACCAAGGCAGGTCACATAGTGCCTAAATAACCTGAGTTCTGGATAACGAAGGGAGTCAGTTCACGGCCAAGGGGTCCCGAGAATCCCATACTGCAATGCAAGGCTTCACGGGTTGCAGGCAGTACGCCACGATGCCGGCCATTAGGTTGACGGCGAAGTTCATGGGTGAACGGTGCCGGGTGTGCTCAATCTGGCACAGGTTTTTGAGTTCATCGAAAACGGTTTCCACCAGCGAGCGTTTGCGCAGCAGCGCCTGGTCAAACTCAGAATGCATGACCTCTTTCATGTTCTTGCGCACCCGCGTGACAAGGTCAATGCCCTTGTCCTTCATCTTCTGCGAAAACTCCTTGCCGATGTAGCCCTTGTCGGCGTACAGGGTGCCAAACAGGCCTGAGGCGATGGCCAGCAATCCCTTTCGGTCATCAACGTTGCCCGGAGTGACCTTGATGGCCAGCAGTTCGCCTCGATGGTTGATGACCGCGTGCAGCTTGAAGCCGTAAAACCAGCCAGTGGACGATTTGCCGCGCTGGGCAATATCCTTGAAAACCCTGTGGCGCTTGATGCGCAGGTTATGACAGACGGCCAGCGGTGTGGCGTCGGCAATCGACAAGCCTGTGCAGGTGCCCTTGAGCGTCTCGAACAAGGCCGCCAGCACCACAGCGCAACGCGGCATCAAGGCCACGAAGCGGGTATATGACAGTCGGCGGGGAAATTCCGAGGTCATGAAGCGGCACACGATGCCCCGGTAGAACTCCTTGAACTGCCGGCCGCGCATCATGTGAAACAGCACCGCAATCGTGGTCATTTCGGACAGCGCCATCGCGCACTCCCGGTTGCGCCGCCGTTTGTCGCCGCCCTCGTTGAGCAGACGCTGCTCAAGCAGAGGCTCAAATTGCTGGCAGAAGTCGTCAATGAGGCAGAACAGCTCTGTGGTCTTGTCCATGATGGGGCACCTCCATAGGCATCGGATGCGCCAATTCTGCAGTCAGTCACATCCTGTTTGCACGCCGCACGGAGGCTCCGCTTATCCAGAACTCAGGTTAAATACATTTTCAAGGTCGTCTACAAAGAGGATCAGTAACGGGACCAGATGTACTGGCTTCGAGTTCTAGCCTGGGGTGCGCCTATTTGATTGTTTTCCAAGGTCAAGCAGAGGGACGGCAAAGGTTGAATCCGCAAATAATTTGGCTACACGTGCCATAAAGGCACGCAAACTCTGGTGCTCTGCACAGTGCGGGCCATATGCTGTATATGAACAGTGTTTTTAAACCCGTCCAGACGGTGCTGCTTTCTGATGCGCCGTTGCTGGCGCACCTGTTCATCAGCCGCGTCTGCGCCGGCTTTGCGTCGCCGGCCGAAGATCTTGGCGTGGGATGCTAAAGGCTAAAAGTCTCGCATAAACAGTCACCTGAGGCGCCTTCCACCCGTACCAAGGTGATTTCAAGGTGGCCAAAAAGTGACTTCAGGATTTTTTTGCCTTCAGGGGGCGACTGAGTTATCAGATTGATGACGAAATCAAGGCCAAAGCCTTGTTTATGTTCGCTTTCCGGAGCGTGCTTGTGTTCTCACAGGGAAATATCTCCCACAAACTGTCACCTGTACCAAAATTCCAGCCCTACTGGGGAAATTTCGGTGGGAATTGTCGCCTTCAGGAGCCATTGAATTGTCAGTTCGACGCCAAAATAAAGGGTAAACCCTGATGAATCTCAAAATATTCTTGTCTTGGGAGGACAATTTTTTCCTCATGAACAGTTCTCCCAATTTCAGTCACCTGTGGATGCCGTGCCTCCCATATCCAGTCACCTGTAGGCCAGAGTCATCTGCGGTCCTGTGTTAGGAAATGCGATCTTGATGCGCCGAGTCATCGCATTGTGGGGAAGAAATTATTGGGCTTTTAAACTGGCTGCAGTCCAGCCAATACAAAATTTGCATCCGCGTGCATTCCTGCCACATCTTGCGCGCAAGCTTGGGGGCGTGGGATCCCATGGATATTCATGCGTTGCAGAAGATGGCCCTGCCAGTCCATTCCGAGTAGCCGCATCGCCACAGCCCGGATGAGCACGCCCTGTGCATAGGCGCCCAAAATGGCCTGTTCAGCGATCTGGTGCAAAGTGCTCGACTACTTGGGTGCGCAGCGCATCGAACCTGCCGTGAGCGACGGAAAAATCACGATATTGCTGACAGTGCCAAAAGTTACAGCAAAGTAAGAGCGCCAGGCCGCCTGAGGATTACGGTCGTCTATTTGCCGGCGAAGGTCAAACGTTCAGGTTCGCGTGTCGCGCGCGCTGACATCGCGTCGAGCAATGAAAATGCTTTTATGCTGGCGAAACGATGCACTTTTGGGTTGGTGAAATCGGTCAACGGCACGGCGCCTGCAACGATCAGGTTAGCTAGGAGGGTGCTGCTGTGCGTGTCATCTGCAACGACGTAGATCAGCAACTTTGTGGGAATGGGCTGCAGATGCTCAAACAAGAGATCCAAGAACGCTTGGTTTCCAAAACTGCAGGCGCGCTGGACATCCTTGTGCCGCCGCATCGCCAGCGCATGGAGTTTTTTCCCCTGAAGGCCTGCTGCGATAAACGTGGCCAGCAGTTCGCGTGCAAGTGCCCCTCCTGGCGTCGTAAAGGCAGCCTTGGAAAAGACATGGTTGACCGGGTGATTTTTATCCTGCAGGGCTGAATCCGAAAAAATGCGATCGCCATGCTTCGGGCTGAGCCTTGCCAGATAGGCTTTGAGCAGGGGATTGCCGTGGATTTGAACCGCGTCAATGCAAAGATGGTTAAAGAGGCGGCGCTCAAGACGTGGATCATCGGCAACAGCGCCAATCAGCCCATGCTCGAACAGTGCCTGCCAATGGGGCTGACCGTCTGCAGCGCAGGCGAGGGCGACCTCCAGGCTCCCGCCGGGCGAGGTCTGGATGAAATAATTCAGCATGTCGCTGGGGGCATTGGGCATGGAGGTGCGTCTTTTTTCTGCGCCAATGGCGCGCCAAATCTGCGCCAGTGCGGAGCGGGAATGAGCGGGAAAGTACGTGATGAAGCGGCATGGCTCATGGCCACATGAAACGGCTTGAAATTTGATAACTACATGATATCATTGAAGAATATTTGGGTTTCAGGCGCGATTGGGAAAGGTCGAGATAAGGTGTCAGATATGCGAATCTTGCGTTCGCAATGCAGCGGCCGTGAGTTCAATCCTCATCCCCTCTACCAAAAATTTTTCCACGAACGAATGACTTGCGATTTACTGTAAGTCACTTTAATTGTGCCTAAAGTGACTAACTGAATTTTGGTAAGTTGTGAATTTCACATCGTTGCTTAAACATTTCGTTCATTGATCCCATCCGTTAACTATTTCCCTGTTAGGTAGATGACAAAAAGAAGAATAAAAGTGTACTCAGCCATGAACTAAGTTTTGTCTGATCGACATGCTGATGGCGCTGGCAATTGGCCCTACATTCCTGTGCCGACATCCTAACGGACGTGAATTAGTCCAGTGCCTTGACCGTGGCCGAGCCGTCGAGGGTCAGGCTGCGCTGCAGCACGATTTTCTGGTGCAGTGCGTCGGCCAGCGGCTTTGAGCGGGCGTGGCGGATTCGCTGGAGCTCCTCCGCGCACAGGTTTTTGACCTCGGGCTCGATCTCGTAAACATTGTTCAATGTAGTGCAGCGCTTATCCAGCAATCTGGCTCTTGTGTTTCGCGTGGAACTCGAAGAAGTGGCGCCTGGCGTGTGCCTTATGTGGAGTTCATCATAAGGTCCAAGAACGACGCAGTTATATTCGATGCGGACGTAATGTTTTTCGCTGGCGAAGCAGCAGGTAATTTTTTCGATGTCGTAAAACAAACCGCAGACGATGAGGTTTTCGTTGCCCAATGGTTCGTTTTCGAAGGGTAAGCTGATTGACTTATTGCGCTACCAAGTTAGGGGGCAGTCTGAAATCGGGCGATTACTTTCATTTTCAGAAAATTTGTTTGCGTAACTATCGAGTTAATATTTCTTCGATGGTGAATATTTCGGCACCATAAAGCTCTGAGCAGATTGAGGTTTGATTCTCGGAACAACTTACCTTACCGGCAAATACCGGCGCCATTCCTAAAGATTCTTTTTCGGGAAGCATTATTGCCGTAAGCGGAAACTCTGAAAATGGACCATTGGGCTTCAATCCCGCATGACCGAAATCGCGCGGCGATTCAGACACGATAGCAACAAAGTGGTCAGTACCCGGTGGGCCTGCGGCGTCCATGCGCCAGTTCGAACGGGGTAAGTCAAGCTGTCTGTCAGCGCTGATACGGTTGTTTTTGTCAATGGCATTGGGAAACAATAGCCAAAACTGTGACTGGTCGGTTCCGACCATGAGCAGATAGACGTATCCGGGCTTGGAGGAACGAATTGAGAAGCGAAGAGCGTCCTTGCCAATGCGTACCTGTCGCTTGTCTAGAGAGATCGACACGGTGTGTTCGGTGTTGCGGGCCTGGATGATTTCCTCAAGCATCTTGAGCGGGTCAACCGGCTTTGCCACTGGCAATGCATTCTCTGCTGGAGCCGGCTGCGCTGTCGTTTGCACTGTTTGTTCTGTCGGCGGTAATTGACTGTTCGGCAGCACTTTGGACGCAGGTGGCACCGCCGCGTCTCGCGTCACGAGCCAAAAACTCACTGCCGCACCCGCCAGAATTAGCACGGCCCCCATCGCGATGACACGCATGTGTATGTTCGTGGGGCGCTTGCGGTCTGTGCTGCTGAATTCCTGGATGGCTAACGGCGCTTTCGGTTGCAGACGCACTATTGGTGGTGGCTCTTTGGCCTTTGCGCTTTGCAGGCCGAGTAGAGAGCGAAATTCGGCGACGCTTTGCGGCCGGTCTTGTGGCTTGACGCAAAGCGCTCTGTCAATCACCTGCAGGAATGCATCGCTGTATCGACCGGCCGCGCTTTTCGCCAGCGGTATCTGCGGATCGGAAACAATGCGTGCAACTGACGGAACTGGCGGACGGCCGGTGATGGCAAAATGAACTACCGAAGCAAGCGCATAAAGATCGGTCCAAGCGCCTTGCTGCATGGTTGCGACATCGGCATATTGTTCAATCGGCGCATACCCTGGCTTGAGAATGACGGTGAACGCCTGTGCCATGCCGCCGATGGCGCGTCGCGCCGCGCCAAAATCCAGCAGTAGCGGCCGGTCGTCTGCCAGCATCAAAATATTATCGGGCGCGATGTCCCGGTGAAAGCATTGTTCGGCGTGCAGCGTCTCCAAGGCATCAAGTAGCGGCGCCAGTAGCGATCTCAGCCACACTTCGTCTGGCGGCGTTTCCCGTCCGCGCAAGGTCTGCGTCAAGGTCAACCCCTGGTAAAAGGGCATCGCCATGTAAGCCGTACCATTGGCTTCCCAGAACCGGTAAACCTTCAGCAGGGAAGGATGGTCGAATTGCGCCAGCAACCGAGCTTCGTTGATGAAACTGCGCATTCCAGCCTGAAATGTCTCGGCGTGTCGTTCTGACTTTACGGTGACATGCAGCAGGCTCGAGCGTGCAGCCAGGCTGGAAGGCATGTATTCTTTCAGGGCGACTTTGCGTTGCAGCGAATGATCGTAAGCCAGATAAACTATCCCGAAGCCACCGCTGCCGATGACGCTAAGAACTTCGAATTCGCCAAGTCGCACGCCGGACTGCAGAACATTGCTGTCATTGTCCTGGGCACTGGATGCCCCAGGCCCCGTGGCTCCTGAAGGAGGCATGATGGTGCGGTCATCTTCGGGCGGCAGTGCGCTCATGGGGGTCAGTGGTCCAGATAAAGTGACATTTGATCCTTGCACATTACATCGTCTTCTGCCCCAATGCCACGCCCGTGAGAAAATTTTCGAAATGTGCCGCGGGCGGGAGTTCAAAAAATCCCTGCAATGACAAGGCGCCAGCCAATTCGTCATATGTCCACCACAGGCTTTTGCCAAATCCGCGAGCAAGCAGCAAATTGATTGCGTTGAAACCCAGCACGCCCTCGATGGCGCCAGGATTGGGCAGGTTCAGCATCATGGGAGCCTGTCTCTCTCCATTCCACCATGCGGCCCATTCGCGCGCGGCCTTGCGCTCTGGCGTACCGGACGGACAACAAGGGCCGAAAGGCGTTGCCGTCAATCGCATCTCCAGATCATCCACTGAAAAATCCACGTTGAGACTCGACAGTGCGATCTGTTCAATGGCAGCGAACCAGTTTTGCGCACCGAACACGGTGGCGATTATTTCTGGATGCGGCTGGAGTGACACCGCGATCGTGAGTGGAAAATGGCGGCCGACCTTGTCGATGCTCGGCATCAATACGCCGGCCCAGCAACTGGTGCCGCAGACACCGGGCAGCAGTGCAAAGTGCCAGATGGGACTGTTGAGATAAATATTTTGCCAGCGCTCGCGCAAGGCCGAACGGCTTGCAGCCAGCGCGTCCTGGAGCCAGGCGTCCCAAATATTGACGAAATCGGTGGGGAGCCGACGCGAGGCGAAATCACCGAGTGCTGGAATCTTGCCGTACCAGCCCGCCACCGGTGCTGGCGGGCCAGTCATCAAAGTTGGTTCGGACACTGAAACTGCTCCAGTTCGCGCAGCCTGAACGGATTTTGAACACTGCTGGTGAGGACTTCGAATTGCGCCTTGCGGCCTTCCACATTGAATGTTGCAACAAACTTTTCCGGCTGGCCAGTGTTTTCGATCTGGACCTGATCGAACATGCGGAACAAGGCCCACGGCCCTTCAAACACCTGGCCTGATGCGCCAGCGCTGGCCGGGCTCAATTGCAGGCGCACCTGCATGCTGCCGCGCGGACCCGGCCACTGCACTTGCACCGGGATTTGCGGCCCGTGGCTGTACTTCACCAGTTGTCCGTCGACATCCAGAATGAACTGCGTGATGGTGGCGTCCATTGCCACTGGCTTGAACTCAAGTCGCATGGCTGTGCCTTGCCCGCCGCTGCGAAAAAAAACCTCGCGTATGGCCTGCGCGCGCTGGAACTGCACCAGTGCGCCCGACGCATCCCCCAGGCTGGATTCGCCCATGTTCCGAAAAGTCCAGGGGCGGGTTGAGGTATTGACATACTGAGACAGATTTTTTTGAAAGAACTCGTCGATCAGGCCGCCTGCGGAGAACAGCCGGGTGAAGTCTTCCTGGGTCACATCACGCGTACTGCCTTTTATGAATGGATAGCGTCCGGCGGTTGCCTTGGTGCAGAACTCAAAGATTGAGGCTTTCATCGCCTGGCTCAGGTTGGCGCGTGTCACTCCCATGGCCTGATTGGTGCCGCCGCCAGAGAGGTTCAGCAGCATCGAACGGACCGGTTCAGGCATCCGGCTGCCTTCGGCCTTAATCTTGTTGGGCACGTCGCTGGGCGGCGGCGTGTTGCCGCCTCTGACCGCTGCTTCCGTGGCAGTCAGCAGTGCATAGAGTTCATTGATCAGGCCAACCGTCGTATCGATCGGCGCTGGAGCGCCAGCCTGGCTGCGCACCATGCGCCGGATGTTCTCGAAACGCTGGTCCACCAGGCTTTCCGGGCGCGACAGTGCGCTGGCGGTGGTCGCCGGCTTTTGCTGGCCGAACAGCTTGAGCAAATCCTCGCGTGTGTTTTTAACCTTGTCGCTGGCTTTGTCAATCGTTGACTTTTCTGTTTCCTCCACCTGGACCAAGGTGACTTCCTTGACAATCGCTCGCATCAGCAGCGGAAGCGGCGAATCTGGCGCCGACAGGATCCGCGCCAGCTGAATGCTTTGCTGTAAGCTGGCAGCCCGCAGCAGCTTGATGTCGTTGATGAAATCTTCCCAGGTTCTTGCATAGTCTTCCAAGTAGAGCCTGCGCACATCGTCCAGCAAATGCGCCTGCGCCGACAGGTCGTTCATCCGGGACTTTCCCTGAGTTCCAAGCACCCAGCCTTCCTCATCTGCCAGTTGGCCGGTGACGCGTTGCGACTCGCTAACAAATGCCTTGTGGTAGCCCTCGAAGCTGTAAAGCCCAGGCACTCCGCTGGTCAGGGGTTTTCCACTGGCGCGGTTGAACACCAGCGCGGCCGAGGGGCCAGCGGCGCTGGCAATGGTGAACTCCGGCAGCGTCGATGCCACGCCCTGGCGCTTGAGGCGGTTGTAGATGCGGGATGCCAGTGGCGTACGCGCCACTGCATTGCGGGCATCGGCGAGCAATTGCGAATCGGGCGGAGAAGGAAGAGTTGCCGCATCGCCGCCATCGAGCAGCATGCCCAGATGCCCTTCGAGTTGCTTGCGCTGGGGATGGCTGACCTCGAGGGGCAAACTGTTTTCCCAATCGGCTGTGATATAGGCTTTCAATGCAGCTGCATTGAAATGCTGGGGGTCATGCAGCATGATGTAGGCTTTCAACCCTTCATAAAGGAGTTCTGGATTGTTGCGCGCGTCCGTGCGAAGTTGCTGCTCGATCCGCAGCGCCAGCCGCGGCATGAAGGTGTTGTGAAGCAGCTTGCGGTAGGCATCGCGCGAAGCGGCGGCCAGCTTGTCGCCCTGGTAAAGGCCGAACCCCATCAAGAATGGGGCTGAGTCCGCGCCGCTAACGTCGGCGATCCGCTGGACTGATTCCAGCACCGGCAGCAACCCGACCACATCGGTACTGCGATTAGCGCCCAGGGTTTTCAGCTGGCTGGCCACGGCCGACTGCCTGGCATCGACCGCAGCGACATAATCCCGGTTCCGCGTGAAGCTGAGGGTCCACGCGGCCATGGCGCCACACGTAAACAGTACCGCCAGGGCCAATGCGCTGGCTTGCAGCAGCATGCGCCGTCGCTCCCAGCGCAGGTTGGTTCCTGCCAGACCGGCTTCCTGGAACACTACGTCTTTGAGCAGGCGCGTGAGAAAGAAGCTTTTGCCGCTCGGGCGCTGCGCGGCGAGCACTTTGCGGTCGAGCTGCAATGCACGCCCCAGGCTGCCCATGACCCGGTCAATGGGACTGCCTTCCTGTGTGCTGCTGGTCAAGTACAGGCCCCGCAACAGCGGCTTTTCAGTGAACTGCGAGGGCGCGAACAGATCGGCCATGAACTCTTCGACCACCTGCCTCAGCGTATGGAGTTGCTGTGGAAAAACATAAATCCGAGCCCGCTTTTGCGGGTCCCGCTCTTGTTGCAGCCGTTCGATCAGGCGGTCGTTGATGCGTTTTTCGAGCGCGTTGAATTCATCTGCAACGCTGGCTTGAACCGAAAGACCAGGCGTTTCAGGGTACGCAAACGATCCGCCCCAGATCTGCTCTCGCTCTTCCTTGTTGAACTCACTGAAAAATTCCATGAAACCCGCGAGCAAGTCCATCTTTGTAATCAGAACATACAGCGGAAATCGGATGTTCAACTCCTTGTGGAGTTCCTCGATGCGCTTGCGCAATGCATTGATGTGCGCGTCGCGCTGCGGGCCATTTTGTTCAAGCAAGTCCGCGACGCTCAAGGTCAGCAAGACCCCGTTGATGGGGCGTCGGCCCCGGTATTTCTTGAGCAGCTGCAAAAATCCGGACCACGCTGCGCTGTCAACCGCTTGATTGCTTTCCTGGGTCGTGTAGCGCCCCGCAGTGTCGAGCAGTACGGCCTCATTGGTAAACCACCAGTCACAATTGCGGGTGCCGCCGATGCCGCGTATCGCACCTTGTCCAAATCGGTCGGCCAGCGGAAACTGCAGGCCGGAATTAACCAGTGCCGTGGTTTTGCCAGAACCCGGTGCGCCGATAAAGATGTACCACGGAAGCTCGTACACCCATTGCCGTGTAAACCGGCCCAAACTGCCAGACAGCGATTTTTGCCCGTCTTGGCCCAGGCGCGCCTGCCTCAGCACCCCGACCGCCTCTTCGAAACGTTTGCCGAGCAGGGCGATCTCTTCAGCGCCTGGCTGGTTCTGGGCGGCGCCTTGCTGCACGCCCTGTTTTAACAAGCCCTCCATCAGGTTCGCATTCGCCCGCTTGGCCTTGAAAAATTTCCACGGCAGTTTGGCAACGTACACGAAAATGACGAATCCGATGACCACCATGCGCACCCTTTCGGACTCGAGCGGACGGTAATCAGCAACCGCGATGAGCGGTCCGACGAACCAGACCAACAAGGCGATGGCGCATAGACCCAGCAGCGCCATGACCCACCGATTGAAAACGAGCGAGATCAGCTTTTTAATCATCGTTCACACCTTGCGGATGGGACGGAGTTTGCTCAAAGGGCATGCAAAGCGCCATGCTAATTTCCCGCTGCCGGGGGTGTGACCAGCACGATTTCGACGCGCCGGTTGAGTGCGCGCTGTGCCGGCGTGGCGTTGGATCCGAGCGGCTCCGAATCGGCGCGGCCATCGGCGCTGTAGCGGGTGGGCGCGCGCGCCTTTTCCTTTAGCAGCGCCATGACGGCGACGGCCCGCTCTTGCGAGAGGTGCCAGTTGGACGGGAAACGCGCTGAGCGGATCGGCTGATTGTCTGTGTGCCCGATAACACGTACTTGCCCCGGCAGCGCGTCGAGCGCCTGGGCCACGCGCTGCAGAGGTTCGATGTAGTCCGGCGCGATGGTAGCGCTGCCCGGGGCAAACAGGCCATCGCCGCGAAGCGTCACCACGCTGCGATTTTCTTCGTCCCGCACCGCCACCAAGCCCTGCTTGATTTGCGGCGCCAGTAATCCGGCCAGCCGTGGTCTGGTTGCCAGCGGAACCGCCCTTGGAAGCGCTGGCGGCTCAGTGGACGGGACGCGCAACGCATGAATTAGCGCATACACCGGGTCCGATCTTTCATTCAAGGCATTGTTCAATCCCAGATACATCCCCAGCAAGATCAGGCCGAGGGCGCTAAGCGCTACCCATAAGGGCAGGGCGGTGAACAGGGCCTTGCGCCTGACACTGACGCCCTGCCAGTGAGGGGACAGCGCGCGCTCATAGTCACCGTGTTGCTGACCCAGCATTTGCGCCAGCCGCTCGCGCAAGGTTTCAATTGCTGCCTTGCCATTGTCCAGCACTTGGTAACGCCCCTTGAAGCTTAGGGCGAGACAGACATACATCAACTCCAGCAGATCGCGATGCGTCGCAGGATCTTCTGCCAGTTTGGATAGCAACTGAAAGAATTTTTCACCGCCCCAGGCTTCATTGTGGAATATGACCAGCAGGCTATGTCTGGCCCATGTACCCGAGCCGCCCCAGGGGGTCGATGCCGCCGTCTCATCGAGCAGCGTGCACAGCACATAGCGCGCCGCGACGATGGTTTCTTGCCTTGCGCCGGCTGCCTGCGCTCGCGCTTCAAACGACTTGATGCCTTGCACAAGGGAGTCGCGCAAGCCGGTCGGGTCCGAATGCTGCAAAGTGGCCTGCAGTTGCGGCACGAGGTCGAGCAGGGGGTTCGCCGCGGCCATCAGCGGATTCAGGCCATTGGTTGGCAGTGGTGCTTCAGCCGTGAAATCCCCGCGTGGTGCTGCGGACGCGACGGCTTGCGGAGCCGCTGCGGTCCGCCGCCCGGGCGTCGGCATGATGAGGGTGTGATCAGAGTCCGCCAGGGAAAAAGGATCATCCTGATTCATGCTTATCCTTTGATGCCCCAGAATTCAAGTTCCAGGCCGGGAAACTCACCAGCAATGTGCATGGCCATTCCTCCGGAGCGTTCAAGCTGGCCCCACAATTCTCCGCCGCGTTCAAGTTCAAAATAATTGAATCCGGCATGAAAGGGAATCTGCCGTGGCGCCACCGGCATGGCGCGCAGGGGAATGCCCGGTAACTGAAGATTGACCAGGTCGCGTATGCGCTCGACCGGTCCAATTTTGACCTGCGAAGGAAAGCGGGTGCGCAAAATTTCAGGCGATAGCTGGGCATTGACCGCCAGCACAAAACTTGCGCTCTTGAGCAAGTCCTGGTCGGCAATGATGGCGACCCGCACGCCGAATTTGCGGTCCTGCAAATCAATCGGTACGGCGCTGCGGTGCAGCACCATGCTCAGCGAGTGGCGCAGGTCGGTGACAAGCGGGGCGAACGACTTTGCCAGGTTATCGTGCAGGTAATCGGAATAGACGGGAGCGCGCCGGCTCTCGCGGCTGAAGGTGGACAGCTCCCCGGCGAGTTGCAGGCAGGCGATGAACAACTGCTGTGGATGCATCAGTCGCGCACGTGTAAAGTGAATGAAAGCCGGTTCATAGCGATTGATGGTTTGCAGCAAGAGAAAATCGGCAATTTCGCCAACACCACCACGGCCGGGCTGTGTCACCTGTGCGGCAAGCTCTTCACCGCGCTGATGGAGCAGGCCTGCAAGCTCGCGCGTGTAACCGGCCAGCGTGCCGTTTTCGCTGACGCCGAGCATCGGTGGAATGTAGGGCTTGTCCAGCACCAGTTCATTGTCAGCACGCCGCTCGATCAAGCGCACCACGCCCAGGCAGGCATAGGCATCGGTGACATCGCTTTGCAGCATCAGACGCATGCGCAACTGGCCGACTTGAATGCTGGCGGCACTGTCCGCCGTGTTGTCGGAGACTTCAAGGTCGTTGACGGTGTAACGCGCCAGCCCCAGTTCACTGTCCGGTTCGAATCCGCTTTCCCTGGCGCCAGCGCGACGTAAGGGAACCGCCAGAACGATGAGCTGGTCCTTGGCGCTGGAGGGCACCTCCAGCGGCAGGGGGCCTGCCTGAGTGGCAGGGAAATCGAAGGGCGTGCCGTCGGGGAAAATTCCGCTGCCCTGAGACAGCGCCAGTTTGCCCAGCGCCAGGGACGAGTCGTCCAGTGCGAGCCTGACAAAACCCCAGCCATACGGGGTCGCTGGTGCCACGCGCGCTTCGATCAGCTTTTCGAGGTAGCGGTCATGCTGCTGAAAATGCTGCGGCTGCAGAAACATTCCCTCGGACCAGATGACCTTGTATTCCCTCGACATGTTTTATCCCTTGATTTTTTTAAGAGAAGCGCCCTTGACTGGCGTAACGAATTTGTGTGAGATCCAGGCATCATTTTCGAAGGATCAAAATATCCCGCTCCTGCACGCTAATGGTGACTGGCGTGGTTTCATGCAGCGGCGCGGGCAGCGAGGCACGCCACCTTGACCTTTCAATGTCCCGATACCCGGCAACCACTGCGACAAAGCGTGTCTGCGCGTTGAGTTCGCGCGTGAACTTGCGGTTTTCTCCTGGCTGCAGGACCATTTCTTCCTTAGCTACCAGATCATTTCCAAGAGTCTCTTTGTCCCGATCAAACAATGAGGCAAAGTCGGCATTTTCAAACGAAGCCAGGCTTTTGAGTTCAAACAGGCGCGCCACCACTGGCGAAGCTCTGCCGCGCGCGTCTGGGTTGACATCGGGGGCTACTCCCAGGTTGACCTGAAAAATGGTGGGTTTGGGTGGTGGTGGTGGCGGAGGCGGTGGCGGTGCCGGTTTGGCGCATCCAAGCAGGGAGAAATTCAGGATCAGCAATGACAAGGAAACTCGCCACCCCGCGCGGAAATAGCTTTGCAAGACCATGACAAACTCCTGCTTCCCGTGGTTAGAGAATTTTGCCCAATGAGCGCTTCAACACACTTTGCCGCCGACCAGCTCACCAGCGTTGCGTGCTTATTCGCATGTTTGCGTTCAAATACTTGGCTGGGCACCGAGTCCGAATCATTGGAATCACTCCGCCACTAAAAGGCAGAACGTTATTCAACGCAAAGTTCGGGGTCAGGCACAACGCATTCTGATGGCTCTGCTTCTTGATTCGGCCCTCCGATTCCGCGCACAGTAACGGTACTGGCAGGGGCAGGAAATTTCAGCGCTTTCGGCATCAAAAGCCACATCCGGCCATCTTCTTTCATACGACTCGCCTGCACAAAGGCCTTGGCGCCAAATCCCCAGAAATAATCGGCGCGGACCGCTCCCCGGATGGCCCCGCCGGTATCCTGCGCCAGCATCAGCCGGTTCAGGGCACTGCCCGACTGCCGGGTCGAAATGAAAACCGGGAAACCCAGCGGAGTGGTACGCGGATCGACTGCAACCGAGCGGCCGGCCGTGAGAGGAACACCGAGCGCACCGATCGGGCCGCCGTCATTGTTGGGAATTGGGCGAAAAAACACATAACTCGGGTCGCTGTTCGCGCCCGCATTCGGAGCCTGGCTGGCAGTTGGCGCGGAAATCAGAGGGGGCGCCTCGAACCGTTCGCGCCTTTCCTGTTGCGCGGCGTGCGGCTCTGGCTTACCGTTCTGGGCGCCATCGCTCAAAGCGGGCGCAATGCGGGGCGGAGAATTTTGAGACGCCGCTTTGGTTTGGCCGCTTGCCAACAGCGCTTCAATCATGAGGTCCACCTCTGTGGCGCTGCTTGCCTGGCGCTGTGCTTTTCGCACGCCACGCGTGACGGGCAAGTCATCGTCTGCGGAAGGCCCCATCGCCTGCTCCAGTATTTTTGCTGGCTCGTCCTCGTCCTGCGTCAACGCCGGTCCGAGTCCCCGCGTGGCAATGGTTTGCCGCCTGCCCTTGCTGTTGACTATTTGCGGCAGGGCCGCCAAGGACGGGGAGAACGGGTGGCCGTTTTGCTCCCCATAGGCAACCCGGATGATTTCGCCGCTCGGCAAGCGCACCTTTCCTGAACCCTGAATCTGCATGGAATACAAGGTGGCAGGGTTGTCAACCCAGACAATCACGCTGGCGTTCAGCATCCGGCCGCTTTCAATCTCTTGCCTGGAAAAATAGGGCACCACGCGCTCGCCGTCAATTCGCAAGCGGAGCCTGCGGGTGCGGATATCAGGCGCAATTCCTGCAATCTCCAGCTTGTAGCTGACGCGGCTGGCAAGGTCCTGGGGCTGCAGTGGAATCACTTCGCGGCGTTCGACACGGACCCGAATGTCGGCACCATTGCGCCCGGTCGGCAAGGTGCGTGAATCAAGGTACAGCATGTCGTCTGGAACAGCGTGCACCGGATAGACATAAGGCGCACCGTAACGGCGGCTGCCATTGAGCAAGGGCTCGTAATAGCCGGTGATCACTCCTGCGGGGACGCGGTCGGTGTTGTAAATCTGGTAGAGCGTGAACTCCTGTTCAAAAAAAATGCGCAGCGCCCGTTCGTCGGAACCATCGATGCGGCGCGAACGGCTGCAGGGTTGATCCCATGCGTTTTTTCGTTGAAGCGCTGTGCAGCTTTGACGAAATGCCGGCCAGGCATCGCCCAGCCTGTCATCGTGCCACCCCGGCAGTTCACTGAAACTGGCCGGCTCGAAATAAGCGTATTTGGTGCGAAATGGTGCGCGCAGTGCCGTGTCGGCCGGGTTTGCCTGGGCGGGCGCCGGACTTCCTTCCTGGGCCATGCCTTCGCATGAGGTGAATGCAACTGTCATGCAAATCAGAACGGATTGACGTATCACGGCGCCGGCATCCTTGCTCACAATCATCGTACAGTCTGGGTACTGCGACCAAGGCCGCAGCATTTCAAACATTATCACTATGCCCATGGAAGTCAATCACTTTGCCCATGGATTTTCAAAGGGGTTTGCAGCTCGTCTTTCCTGCCGAGCTTTGAAATATCTGGTGACGCTTTCGTTTGGCGTGGTCTTGTGAAGCTCCGAGCTAAATGGTAATTTTCATGTCTGACTCATGTAAAAAAGTTAAAAATTCAGAGTTGCCGGCCAGCCCGACAGCAGCTCTGTCAACAATAAATCTGGCTGCCTGGGAGGTCGTTGATGTCTTGCATCCGGCATTTCATGTCAGTTCGCGCCATGGGTTGCCTGGCATTGCTCATGGCCTCGTCGATTTCCATGGCGCAGGACGCCACACGGGTTGAAGGCTCAAATGTTTTCCAGCTCGCCGCCGCAAGGTTGCACGATGCCGAAACGATACGAACCCTGAGCACTGAAGGTCAGCTGCTTTATCAAAAGGACCGTATCAAGCTCGACGGTGCCATGTATTGCGCCCAAGCCATTGCGCTGGCCGAGCGCGGCGAGTTTCGCCTGAGCATCCAGGCGGCCAGCAAGGCGCTCATTCTTGGCCAGCAGCAGGACAATGGCAATCTGGTCGCCTCTGCTAAGCGGGATCTGGCCATTGCGTACAGCTATGCCGGTGACCTGGACCGCGCGGAAAAATATGCGCGCGATGCGCTGGCCGGCGCATCGCGCATCACACCAGTCATTGCCGGCCCGGCTTACAAGACCCTGGGCGATGTCCAGGCCAGGCGCGGCAGACTGGCCGATGCCATTTCAAGCTATCAGGAAGCGCGGCAAGTCGCCAGCGCCAGGTTCCGCCCCCTGGTGGACATTTCGCTGGCCAATGCCTATGTGGCCGATGGCAGGCTGACCGAGGCGCGTGCTCTGTACGACCAGATGGGGCTGCCCGACAACCTGGCGTTGCAGCAGGCCTACCAGCGCGGCCTTGGCAATCTCACGTTGGCAGAAGGTAAGCCCCAGGAGGCCATGAAGATTTTTTCACAGGCCGCGGCGCAGGCCACCGGCAGCGATGCAGCTTATCACCGGCTGTGGGCCCAGGAAGGCAGGGCGCGCAGCCTGCTCGCCCTTGATGAGAAGGCGCAGGCGCGCGAGGCTTACATGCAGGCAGCCAGAGAATCCGAGTCGATACGGGCGCGATTTCGCAGCGAGGAATTCAAGACCGGGTTGTTTGGCGATGTCCAGCAGATATTCGATCGCGCGATTTCCTTGTCCATGGAGGCCGGCGAAGTGCAGGCGGCATGGCGCTTGAGCGAAGCCAGCCGCTCGCGTGCCTTGCTTGACATGGTGCGCGAGCGGGTGTCGCTGGCCGGGCCTGGCAATGACGCGCCCTTCAATGCCGAGCCTGTGGGGGACGATCAAGTGGGTGCTGCGCTGCGTGCGGGTGAGGCCATCGTCCAATACCACAGCCTTGATGACCGCCTGCTGGCCTGGGTGTTGAGGCCGTCGGGCCTTCAAGGCTATGTCCTGGATCCTGGCCGGCAAGCGCTCGAACAGCGCGTCCAGGCGTTTCGCGAATCGGTTTTCCAGCGCCGGCCGCAGGCGCAGCAGTTGGGCCGCGAACTCCATGCCCTCCTGATTGAACCGCTGGGATTGAGCTCGAACGAGCGCCTGCTGATCGTGCCGCACGCTTCCCTGCATTATTTGCCGTTTCAGGCGCTTCGCGACGCAGACAGTTACTTCATCGAAAGGCATGCATTGGCCACCGCGCCCTCGGCCAGCGTGGCGATTCAGCTGGTCAGGAGAAATCATGGCGGGGCCGGCAACCTGGTGGCGTTTGGAAATCCCGGCACCGATGCCAGGCTTGCCTTGCCGGGCGCGGAACGCGAGGTCAACCAGATCGGAGCGCTGTTTAGCGACAAAAAGATATTCCTGCAGAACGACGCGTCAAAACGGCAGTTCCTGGACAACGCAGGCCAGGCCGGCATCCTGCATCTGGCGACGCATGCAGAAGTCGATGTGATCGATCCGCTGCAATCGCGCATCCTGCTCGCGCCTGAAGCCGGCGACACCGGCTTTCTCAATGCCCGCGAAGTCTATGACGTGGACCTCAAGAAGGTCGCGATGGTCACCCTCAGCGCCTGTGAGAGCGGGCTGGGACGAATCGCCCGTGGCGATGAAATCCTTGGCTTTACCCGCTCTTTCTTCACGGCCGGCGCATCGGCCTTGTTTGTTTCACTCTGGCCGGTGGCCGACGATTCAACCGAACTCCTCATGAGCACCCTGTACAAAGAACTGGCCAGCGGCAAGCAGGCCATAGTCGCCATGCAGACGGCACAGGTCACCGTGCTCAGGCGGGAAAAATTTGCGCATCCGTTTTTTTGGGCACCCTTCAATCTGGTGGGTAACTGGCGCCTGCAAATCCGAAGCTGAGCCGCACAGCCATGTCGCGCGCCATGGCTCATTCCCGCCAGCCAGGTGCGTACAGCTGGAAATCCGACACTCACTTTCTGGAAACCCGTCCGTGAAAAAAACTGAAAAGACCTGCCAAGGCCATGTGTGGCAACAACAAATTGCAACCCCTGCGCCCGGCACTGGCGCCAAGGTCCGGCTGCTGGAGGCGCTCGGGCTTGGCGCCCTTCTAATGATGGCTCCCGACCTCTGGGCGCAGAGCCCGCCCGATGCCGGGCGTGCCTTGCGCGAATCGGCTCCGGCCACGGCACCGCCTCGCCTGTCGGCCGAGCCGCCACTGGCTGTTCCTGCTGCTCCGGCCACGCCCGCACCGGCATCGCCGCCCGGCGGCAGTGTTTCTTTCGTGCTGCGCGAGGTCGGCTTTACCGGAAACAGCGTGTTTTCCGATGCGACGCTCGCGCCGCTGGTGGCCGGCAAGATCGGCCAGCCGGTCAACCTGGACGATCTGCAGGCACTCGCCGCCCAGGTGAGCGACTATTACCAGCGCGCAGGCTATATCCTGACCCAGGTCGTGGTGCCGCCGCAGGATGTCGGCTCAGGCCGCGTCCGGCTCTCCGTCATCGAAGGGCGGCTGGGCCGCATCCGCATCGAACGGCTGGCTGACATTCCGATGCCGGAAAGCGCCATCACTGCGACGCTGGCGGGGCTGCAGCCCGGCAAACCGCTGAACCAGAAGCAGCTCGAACGCGCCATGCTCTTGCTGACGGATTTGCCGGGACTGGCGCCCGAATCGTCGCTGGAGTCCGGCAACGAGCCGGGGACTTTCGACCTCATCGTCGAACTCAAGCCGGCACCGCGAACGAATTTCAGTGTCGATGCGGACAACTATGGCTCGCGCGTGACCAACGAATACCGGCTGGGCGGCTTTGCCCGCATCAACAGCCCGTTCGGCCTGCGTGACAACCTGGACCTGCGCCTGCTCAGCTCCATCGGCACCGGGCTAACGTTCGGCCGGATCAGCTATGAGCTGCCGCTAGGTTACTCGGGGCTGCGCGCCAGCGTGGCCTATTCGCACCTCGACTATGAACTGGGCAAGGACCTGGCGGCGCTTGGCGCCAGCGGGAAGGCCAAGGTCTATGAAGCGGCGCTCACCTATCCGTTCATACGCTCGCGCGCCCAGAATCTGTTCGCAAAACTCAGCATCGAGGATAAAAGGCTTTTCGACATCATCGCTGCGGTGGCGCAGGCGTCCGACAAGCGGCTGCGCAGCATGGGCGCGGGATTTGTCTATGAAGGGCGTGATGCGCTGGGGCTTGGCGGCTATACCAATGCTGGCGTGACTGCCTACTTCGGCAAGCTGCACATCGACTCGCCGCGCGACCTCGCGCTGGATCAGGGCGCCGGCGGGCTCAATACCCAGGGCCGCTACACGCGCATCGTCTATCAGGCGTCGCGGCTGCAGTCCCTGTCGCCGCAGACCAGCGCGCTGGTGGCGTTGGCCGGGCAGTGGGCAAGCAAGAACCTGGACAGCGCTGAAAAGATCGCGGCCGGTGGCCCGCGCGCGGTCAGGGCTTACTCGTCGTCGGCGGGCATTGGCGACGAGGCCCATATATTGAATGCAGAATACCGCTGGAGCTTCAGACCGGACGCGGTGGTCAGTGTGTTTTATGACGCCGGCTGGGTCCGGTTCAACCACGATCCCCTGCCGGGGGCACCCAACACCCGCACGCTGCGCGGCTACGGGCTGGGTTTTTTCTGGAGCCCGGCCAGCGGCGTTTCGCTGCGTACCAGCCTGGCTTGGCGTGCCAGCGACCGTGAATCGCCCGGCAACGACCGCAATCCTCGGCTGTATGCCCAGCTCGTCAAGGTCTTTTGAGTCCCTGGCATTGACATGTTGGAGGAAAAAATCATGCGCTTTCCGATTCGTAATTTCCATCAGTCCCAGCGCACGCATGGCCTGAAGCCCACGCTGATTAGCATTGCGATCATGCTGGCGTTTGCCCTGGTTGGACCTGCCAGCGCATTGCCGGCAGGCGAACAGACCGTAGCGGGGCAAGTTGCGATCAGCCGGCCCGATGCGCAGCAAATGGTGGTGAACCAGGGCTCGGCGGAAGCCATCGTCAACTGGCAAAACTTTTCGATTGGCGCGGCTGAAAAGGTGGATTTTCGCCAGCCCGGCGCCTCCAGCGTGATCCTCAACCGCGTCACGGGCAACAACCCGAGCGAGATTTTTGGGCGTATGAATGCCAATGGCCAGGTATTCCTGGTCAATCCCGGCGGTGTGTTGTTCGGCCGAACGGCCGAGGTCAATGTGGGCAGCCTGGTCGCTTCGACGCTACGCATCAGCAATGAGGATTTCCTGGGGGGTCGCTACCAATTTTCTGCCGGTGGCGCAGCCGGTGCGGTTGACAACCAGGGCAAGTTGCAGGCTGGTGATCGCGGCACCATTGCCTTGCTGGGCGCTCAGGCCAGCAACAGTGGCACGCTGACGGCGCGCCTGGGAACGGCCGCGCTGGCCGCGGGTGAAAAAATTTCCCTTGATTTCAATGGCGATGGACTCACCAAGGTCAAGGTTGATCAGTCAGCCATCAATGCGCTGGTGGCCAATCGGGGCATGGTAATTGCCGACGGTGGGGAGGTGATCCTGACGGTGCGTGCAGCGCAGGCGCTGACGGAAACGGTGCTCAACCAGCAGGGCGTCGTGCGGGCACGCTCGCTGGTGGAGCGCAACGGCACAATTGTCCTCGATGGCGGCGACACCGGCGTCACGCTGGCGAGCGGAACGCTTGACGTATCGGGAGTGGCACTTGGCCGCACTGGTGGCACGGCCGAAGTGCTCGGCCATCACGTGGGCCTGGTTGACCAGGCGCTGATCGATGCGCGGGGCGATGTCGGTGGCGGCACGATTCTGGTCGGTGGGGATTACCAGGGCAAGAATTCCCAGGTGCGCAACGCAGCCGCCACTTTCGTCGGCCCGGATACGATACTGCGCGCCGATGCGCTCGATAGCGGCCATGGCGGCAAAGTCATTGTCTGGAGCGATGACGCAACACGTGCGCACGGCACGATCAGCGCCAAGGGTGGCGGGCAGGGTGGCGACGGCGGGTTTGTCGAAACCTCCGGAAAATTTCTTGATGTTGCGCGCGTTCAAGTAGATGCATCGGCAGCCAAGGGCAAGGCTGGCGAGTGGCTGCTCGATCCTAACGATATAACCATCAGAGTCCTTGTCGATGGAGGCGCAATCGACGTTGGGGTCACTGGAAGCTCCAATTTCACTTCGACCAGCAATGATGCAATTCTTAACCCTTCAACGATAGAGAACGTGCTCAATACAGGAACCAACGTGTCAGTGACTACCGGCACCTCAGGACCCAATGGCCAGTCGGGCGATATCAATGTCGAGGCGCCGATCATCAAAAGAGGTGGAGCCGATGCGACGCTGACGCTCAATGCGCACCGCAACATCAACTTCGCCGGCAGCGACAGCATCGAGGGCGGTCAGGCAGGCTCCATCACCTCGCTTCCATCTGGCGGCAGGCTCAACGTCGATCTGAATGCCGACCTTGACAACCTGAACGGTGGCGCTATCGTGATGAACAGCGGCTCATCGATTGCAACGAATGGCGGCAATGTGCGCTTTTATGGTCAGAGTGACCCGGCCAACGGGCGTGCCGCCGGATCTCTTTCAAGCAATGGAAATGCCGTCCGCCTGACCGATGCCACCATCAATGCTTCCGCGCCGCTGTCTGCTGGACCGGGCGGCAACGTGGTGATTCGCGGAAGCGGTTTGAGTTTTGACAGTGGCGAAGGTCTGATCTTCGGTGAGGGGGTCAGGCTTGAAGGGGCTTTGCTTCAGACCACTACCGGCGCCATCAGCATTGACGGCAGCGGCGGCGCGGGTGCCAATGGGGTGTCTATGCTGAGCGCCCGGATCTCGACTTCGGGCGGCGGGGCGATCGACATTCGAGGACGCGCGGGCATAGCGCAGGCCACTGAATCTGCCACTTATGGCGTGTTCTCGGACGACACCGCCGTCTTCACCAGCGGCGGCCCCGGCGCTATGGTGATCAGCGGCGAATCGACCGGTACCACACCCGGCATTGTGTTCAACGGCGGCACGACGATTGGCGGGTTGACAAGCACCGGCAACATCACGCTCAGGGCGCTCAATGCGTCCAACGACGAAGTTCAGAGTGACATGATTGAACTGGGCGGCACAATCCAGAGCAGTGGCGTGCTGAACCTGCGCCCTGGAGGCGTCTCGACGACAGGCGCCCTGACCGAGGCCCCCGCAGTCGCTATTGACCTGTTCGCCCCCAACTCCACGCAGTTCAGCCTCGACCAAAACGAGATGACGCAGGTGATCCAGCCAGGGTTCTCCAGCGTTGTGATCGGCAGCGCGGCCCACACCGGGCTGATCACGGCGCAAGGCGGCGCGCCTGTCAATGGCTTGTATGACATCACCCTGCAAAATGGCGGCGCCGGGAGTTCTGGAATCGTCCTTGCCAACGGCTTGTCGAACCCTGGGAGACTCGTGGCTTTGTCCAGCGGCGGCACTGTTTCGCAGGGCGGTGCGGTTGCGGCTGGCAGCTTGCTGTTGCACGGCACTCAGCCGCAGTCCAACTTCCAGTTGACCAATGCAGCAAACAGCGCAGGAACGCTTGCCGCCCAATTCGACGCCCCCAAGGATGCGAGCAGTCCGGCCTACGGCGACGTGAATTTCGTCAGCAGCGGCGCACTCGCTATCGGACCGCTGGTCGGAACCGGTGTCGATGCAGCGGCCAACCTGCCTGTGCGCATCAATGCGGCGAACACGGTCGTGGCTGGCGATTTGCTGGTTAACACGGCGGGCAACCTTACCCTCAATCAGCGCATTGCAACGCTGGGCAGCGACATCACCTTGGTAACTGGCGGGATTATGAGCAATGTCGTGAATGCAACGCTCACGCCGGGGGGCGGTGGCACCTGGAAAGTCTTTGCCGATACCTGGGTAGGTGAAAACCGCGGCGGCCTGGCCGGATCAAGCCCAAATCCGAACTTTTACAACTGCGCATTCGGCTCGGCGTGCGCAGCCGCATTGCCCACGACCGGCAACCATTTTGTATACCGCCAGCAACCCCGCGGCAGCTTCGTCTTGGATCCTGCCAATCCATCGCGTACTTACGGCGACCAGAACCCGGCGCTTGCATTTACGCCAACCGGTCTCGTCAATGGCGACACTTTCGGCGATGCAGTCACCGGCTCCTACTTGACAACGGCCACCTCGGCATCGAACGTCGGCAACTATCCCGTCAATGGTAATTTCGTCTCGCCAGTCGGCTATTTAATCGATGCCGCGCCAGGGACGCTGACGGTCAACCCGGCCACGCTGACATATGTGGCCACGCCGGCCACGCGCCTGCAGGGCACCTCGAATCCGGCATTGGGCGGAAGCGTAAGTGGCCTGGTGGCGGGCGATACGCTGGCCACCTCGACCACGGGATCATTTAATTTTTCCACTCCGGCCGACATCGTTTCGCTACCCGGCCGCTATGCCATCAATGGCAGCGGTTTGTCGGCTGCCAACTACCTGTTCCAGCAGGCACCTGGCAACGCAACGGCGCTGACGGTTGAGCCTGCCATCTTCGGGTTCACGCCGTCCATCTTCAAAGACGTGACCTTTGCCAGTAGCAATCTTTACGAAAGGAACTTTGGCGCGCAGCGGCTGTGCGCGGGGGTCGGCCCGCTGTCGCTGGTGTCGGATCTGGCGGACTCCAAGGACCCGCTGGCCGTGGAATGGTCCCGCGTTCGAGGAAACCCGAACCTGAGCAATTGCATCGGCATGGTACAGCGCTATACCTGCGACAGTTTTTAAGGGTTTTTCATTCATGCAGAAATCAGCCCCAGGAGAAGTGATTTGGCTGACATAGAAGCGCTGCTCGCCGCGATTGCGGCTGATACGCCGTGCGGCCCTGACCTTGCCCTTACGTACGACGCGCAATTCGTCGCGCTTGAGACTGCGGCACGCGGCAAGCAGGAGCAGCAACTTGGCGACCATATCAGCCCCGCCGAACAGCCCGACTGGGGAGCTGTCAGGCAACAGGCCGAATCGCTTCTGATGCGTTCCAAGGATGTGCGGATAGCGGTGCTGCTGGCCCGCGCTCTGGTCCGGGTGGATAACCTGCCTGGCTTGCGCGATGGCTTGAGGCTGTTGCACGGCTTGATCGAACGCTACTGGCCGATATTGCATCCGGTTGATCCAGACGAACCGGACGACTTCACGATTCGTTTGAATGCATTGGCGCCGCTCGGCGATGCCAATGCATTGCTGCTGGACGTGCGCAGTGCGCTGGTGGTGGTGTCTGGCCCACATGGCCGCGTGTCCGTGCGCGACATCCTGGTTGCCGCCGGAAGACTGCCGCCGGCCAAAGGCGAAACCGTGCTGAGCCAAGCGCAAATCGAAAGCGCCATTGCCGCTGCGGCTGCACAGGATCGCGAGCGGATTGATGCGGCACGCGACAGCGCCGATTTGGTTCCTAAGATTTATTCGTTGCTTTCAGACAGGGTGGGCACTGACCTGGCAACCGACCTACGTCCCTTGTCCAGCATGCTCAAGCTGATCGTTCAGGCCTGCGACAACGCGACCCCCCAGACCAGCGAGGTCATTTTGCACCGTGTGGCCGACAGTCGCGTTGATCCGGCCGGCCAGGCGGGCAGCGCGACTGCATTGGTCAGCGAAATTGGCAGCCGCGACGACGCCATGCGCGCACTTGACGCGGTATGCAAGTTTTACGAACGCGCCGAGCCCGGGAATCCGGCGCCGCTGCTGATTCGCCGGGCGCAGCGACTGATCAACAAGAGTTTCGTCGAAATCATGCAGGACTTGGCACCCGACAGCCTGAGCCAGATTCGCAATATCGCCGGACTCAAGGATGAGTAGCAGCAACACAATAAAACTTGAATGCGGTATTGATATTGACTACGTAACCCTGTAGAAATGAAAGATTGCGTGTTTGTATTTCCAAAGGCCAGGCGCATGGGTTTGAAGATCTGGCTTTAACTGATTGTCCCAATGCATTGAAGGAGCGTGTCATGGCAAAAGACAGTAGTCAGAAATTCATCGCACGCAATCGTGCGCCGCGGGTGCAAATCGAATATGACGTCGAGCTTTACGGCGCCGAGAAAAAAATTCAGCTGCCTTTCGTCATGGGCATACTGGCCGACCTGTCGGGCAAGCCGGCCGATGCCTTGGCGCCGGTGGCGGATCGCAAGTTCCTGGACATCGATGTTGACAATTTCGACAGCCGCATGAAAGCCATCAAGCCCCGGGTTGCGTTCCAGGTGCCCAACACGCTGACCGGTGAAGGCAACATCAGCGTTGACCTGATCTTTGAGAACATGGATGACTTTTCGCCCGCTGCCGTCGCCCGTAAGGTAGATGCGCTGGGCAAGCTGCTGCAGGCGCGCCAGCATCTGTCCAACCTCATGACCTACATGGACGGCAAGTCCGGCGCCGAAGAACTGATCAACAAAGTGCTGCAGGATCCGGCCTTGCTGCAGTCGCTGGCGGCCACGGCCAAGCCGGATGCACCTGGCACCGCACCGGCAGGCGGGGCGGCCGAAGGCTCGCCCTCCTAGGCCAAGCAACCCGTTTGTTATCCAAGGAGCATTTCATGGCCGAAACCGAACAAGCCCTCCCGACTGCGCAGTCTGTGCGCCTGACGCTCGAAGGCAATGAATTTTCTGCATTGCTGCAAAAGGAATTCAGACCGAAAAGTGAAGAAGCCAAGAGTGCCGTAGAAGAAGCGGTACGCACATTGGCGTCGCAAGCCCTGTCGCAAACGAAACTGATCGGCAACGATGTCATCAAGTCCATCGAAGCCATCATTGCTCAACTCGACCGCAAGCTTACCGAGCAGGTCAACCTCATCCTGCACCATCAGGATTTCCAAAAGCTCGAAGGTTCGTGGCGCGGCTTGCACTATCTGATCAACAACACTGAAACGGATGAGCAGCTAAAAATCCGCTTCATGAACATCTCCAAGCTCGACTTTGGCAAGACGCTCAAACGCTACAAGGGCACAGCCTGGGACCAAAGTCCGCTCTTCAAACGAATTTACGAGGAGGAATACGGTCAGTTCGGGGGCGAACCTTTCGGTTGCCTGGTGGGCGACTACGCCTTCGACCACAGTCCGCCCGACGTTGAATTGCTGGGCGAAATAGCCAAGGTGTCAGCCGCTGCCCATACGCCGTTTATCGCTGGCGCCTCACCCACTGTGATGCAAATGGATTCCTGGCAGGAGCTTGCTAATCCTCGCGATCTCACCAAAATATTCACGACGCCCGAATATGCCGCCTGGCGTTCCCTGCGCGAGTCGGACGATGCGCGTTACATCGGCCTGGCCATGCCGCGCTATCTGGCGCGCCTTCCCTATGGCGCCAAAACCTCGCCGGTGGAGGAGTTCGATTTCGAGGAAGACACTGGTTCGGCCGATCACAGCAAATACACCTGGGCCAACGCCGCCTATGCGATGGCAGTGAACATCAACCGCTCGTTCAAGCTATATGGCTGGTGCTCGCGCATCCGAGGCATCGAATCGGGGGGATCGGTGGAAGGCTTGCCGACCCATACTTTCCCCACCGATGACGGCGGCGTGGACATGAAATGCCCGACTGAAATCGCCATCAGTGACCGCCGGGAAGCCGAACTCGCCAAAAACGGCTTCATGCCGCTGGTGCATCGCAAGAACTCCGACTTTGCCGCCTTCATCGGCGCGCAGTCGCTGCAAAAGCCTTTCGAGTATGACGACCCGGACGCGACCGCCAATGCCAACCTGGCCGCGCGCCTGCCTTACTTGTTTGCCTGCTGCCGCTTTGCGCACTACCTCAAATGCATCGTGCGCGACAAGATTGGCTCGTTCAAGGAGCGCGATGACATGCAGGTCTGGCTGCAAAACTGGATCATGAATTATGTCGATGGCGACCCCGCGCACTCCTCGGAAAGCACCAAGGCCCGCAAGCCCCTGGCAGCAGCGGAAGTGGTCGTCGAAGAGGTCGAGGGCAATCCGGGGTATTACACGTCCAAATTCTTTCTGCGGCCCCACTACCAGCTCGAAGGGCTGACGGTATCGCTGCGGTTGGTATCCAAGCTGCCGTCGGCGAAGGCAGCCTGAGCAGATAGGGCCAGGTCTGGCCTCACGCATGTGTTTTCGCCAATGTACTGGGTCATTGCCAATCAACTAACAGGAGAGATACCATGGCAGTCGATATGTTTTTAAAGCTCGATGATATTAAGGGCGAGTCGCGCGACAGCAAGCACAAGGACGAAGTTGATGTGCTTGCATGGAGCTGGGGCTTGAGCCAGTCTGGCACCACGCACATGGGCGGCGGCGGCGGCGCGGGCAAGGTGAATGTGCAGGATTTGTCCCTGACCAAGTACGTTGATAAATCTACCCCCAACCTGATCATGGCCACCTGCAATGGCAAGCACTACAAGGAGGCCTTGCTGACCGTCCGCAAAGCCGGGGATAAACCGCTCGAGTACATCAAGGTGACAATGAAAGAAGTGCTGATCTCATCGGTTTCCACCGGCGGCAGCGGGGGCGAAGATCGACTTACCGAAAACGTCACGCTCAACTTTGCTGCGTTCAAGGTGGAGTACACGCCTCAGAAATCAGACGGCACAGGCGACGCGGCCATCGAGGCCGTCTGGAATATTGCGGAAAATGTAAAAGGGTAGCGCACCCATGCCGGTCAGCAGCTACATGGAACCCTGCTTTGCACTGCACCGAATAGTCTGGGCGAACTGGCAGCATTGGTCGCGCTTTCCTGACGAGGCGAATTGATATGGCTCAAGGAGACATGTTTCTCAAGATCGATGGCACGCGCCAGGGTGCCATCAAGGGCGAGGCGCGCGACGCAGGGCACAAGGATGAAATCGACGTGCTCGGCTGGACGTGGGGGATGGAAGGCAATTTAGTCCACGGCCAGGCGACGGTCAAGACAGCGGTGCGCGAACTCAAGATCACCAAACGGGTGGACAAGGCGACGACCGGGCTGATGGCCGCCTTGCGCAGCAACGAGGTGATTAAAAAAGCCGTCCTGACGGTGCGCAAGGCGGGTGGCAGGGAGCCGGTCGAGTATTACAGCATCACCTTGGAAAAAGGGCGCATTACGTCGCTGGTGCAGCAATCCGGCGATAGCGTGGACCCGGCTGCGCTTCATGAACAAGTGAGCATCGCCTTCAGCAAGGTCGCTGTTGAATACAAGCCGCAGGGCGACGATGGCCAATTCCGTGGTGCCACCTCATTCGAGATGGATATTTTCGAAGGGTCATGATGAATCGAGCTTGCCCATGATTGCGTTGCAAACAGCCGAGCAAAGCCTGCGCGATGGCGATCCGCTGCTTGCGTTGCAGCAGTTGCAGGAGCAGGTGCGCGCCAGCCCAGCGGACGCCAGGCTGCGCATCTTCTTGTTTCAGCTCCTGGCCGTGCTGGGCCAGTGGGACCGGGCACTGGCCCAGCTTGAGCTGGCATCGACGCTTGACGTATCGGCGCTTGCCATGACCCAGATGTACCGGGAAGCGATCCGGTGCGAGGTGCTGCGCGGGCAGGTGTTCGCTGGCAAGAAGTCGCCGATGATTTTCGGACAGCCAGAGCCCTGGCTGGCGCTGCTGATCGAGTCGTTGCTGGTGGCTGGACGCGGTCAGCCGGCGCAGTCCGAACAGCTGCGCGCCCAGGCTTATGAAGAAGCCGACGCCGCAAGCGGCACCCTTGATAGTCAGCGTTTTGAGTGGATTGCCGATGCCGACTCGCGGCTCGGACCAGCGCTTGAAGCGATCATCAACGGCAACTACTACTGGTTGCCTTTCACCCGTTTGAGCCAGGTCGTGATCGAGCCGCCGGCCGACCTGCGCGATGTTGTGTGGATGCCTGCGCACTTCATCTTTTCTAACGGCGGCGAAGCGGTCGGGCTGATCCCGACGCGCTATCCTGCCTCTGACAGCAGCGGCGACGCCTTACTCGCGCTCAGCCGCAAGACCGTCTGGACCGAGGCCACGCCTGGCGTCGACGCCTACCACGGGCTGGGCCAGCGCGTCATTGCCACCGATGCCGGTGAAACGCCGTTGATGGAGGTGCGAAAGATCATCATCGATGCGCCCGGGCATGAGGCAAGCGGCGCGGAGCCAGAGTAAGCCATGGCCGAACTTACCCCAAAGGAAAGACTGCAGCCGGCGCTGCTCGACCGTTTGATCGATACCGAACCGGACAAGCAGCAGGAGCCGCGCGAAAGCCGCCTGATCACCAGAAAGCGCCTGCGTGAAGCGGTATTGCGCGACCTTGCCTGGTTATTCAATACCACGCGGCTCGGTGGCGAACTGGAACTCGGCGGCTATGACTATGCGCGGCACTCCGTCATCAATTTCGGCCTGCCCGCCCTGTCCGGCGAAACGGCCTCCACGCTCGACATGGTCAGCCTTGAGCAAACCATCAAGCAGGCGATTCTCGATTACGAGCCGCGCATCATGCCCGCCTCGCTGCAGGTTCAGGCGCTGGCGTCAGCGTCGATGCTGGAGCAACACAACATCGTCAGCATACAGATACGCGGTAATTTATGGGCGCAGCCGATTCCGCTTGAATTATTGCTGCGCACGGATGTTGATTTGGAAACCGGGGCAGTGGAGATTCGTGATCTTGGCAGAGTAGGATAAATAAGTCAGTGCCACGAATCCTCATCATTACGCTGCATATTGAAAGGCACACATGACTGAAGCTGTGACAACAAAACATATCTTGCAGCAAGGTCTGAAAGCCAATAGCACTGCTAACACAAAGGCAGTATTGAACAATGCTGATTTATTCGCTTTTCTTCTGACAAACTTCAACAACACGCTGAAACTGGTCTCGGGAAATTCGACTGATGTTGTCCTTGGACTGACAAATAAGGCCTTGTCAACCACTAAATTAATGGGAAAGTCTTCAAGCTCCCAAAATGTGGTGGTGGGAGTAACTGCTGCACAGATAATTTTGACAACAGCGAGTCTAGTATCGGTGGCGGGCAAAGGACCAGCTTCTGCAGTCGTTGCGGTCGGCGCAGCGTTCGTGAAAAAAACCTCGTTGGCATTAGGTTTGGCAGGCAAAGACGATAAACAAGCAAAGTGCCTTGCGGCGCTCACTGACCTAGCAGCCTCCGGACTCACAGTCGCACTTGTTGCGCCCACGGCTGTTACTGGCATTGGTGCGGTGTTACTTGCGGGAGGCATCGCTCAGTTGATCCTCTCAGGATACAACGCGCATCAGGCTTGCATAGCGCCCAAGTGACCGATAACCCTGCCATAACCAAATGCGTCTCTCATACCGATCATTGAGAGAAATAACTATGTTGAAGAAATAATGGATCCCCGTCTGCTACGTTATTACAACCAAGAGTTACTACACCTTCATGAGATGGGTGCCGAATTTGCGCAGCAGTTTCCAAAGATTGCGGCCCGGCTTGGCATGGATGGCATTGAGGTTACCGACCCGTATGTCGAGCGGTTGCTGGAAGGTACAGGCTTTCTCGCGGCGCGCATCCAGCTGAAACTCGATGCCGAGTTTCCAAAATTCACCCAGCGCCTTCAGGAAATAGTTTTTCCCAATTACCTGGCGCCAACGCCGTCGATGCTGATTGCGCAGTTTCGCCCGCAGCCGGACGAAACCAATCTGGCGCAAGGAGTAACCATTCCACGCGGCAGTTCCATGCGCAGCCAGCTCGGCAAGGGCGATACATCGGCATGCGAGTTCCGCACCGCTCAGGATGTCGTACTGTGGCCGATTGAAGTTGTTGCGGCAGAATATTTTTCATTTGCACCCGACCTGCCGTTGGCCGCATTGCCTATTGCAAAACGCATCAAGGGCGGCGTGCGGCTGCGGCTCAGGACAAGCGCCGGACTGGCGTTCAACCAATTGTCCCTGAATGAACTCAGGGTTTTTTTTTCGGGCAGCGACGAGGTGGCTTACAAGCTGCATGAGTTGTGCGTGGGAAACACGGTTGGCATGCTGGCCGCGCCGGCCTCGCGGCCATGGCCATGGCATGTGTACCTGGACGGCAAGAACATCAGGCCGGTCGGCTACCGGGACGACCAGGCCTTATTGCCGACGACCTTGCGCTCGTTTCAGGGATACCGACTGCTGCAAGAATATTTCTCGTTCCCGCAGCGCTTTTTGTTCCTCGATTTGCAGGAACTGGCCCCGGCGGTCAGACGCCACGCCGGCAATGAACTGGAAATCGTGTTGCTTTTCGAGCGCGGCGATCCAGCGCTTGAGGGCGCAGTCGATACGTCCAATTTTTCACTTTTCTGCGCTCCGGCGATTAACCTGTTTCCCAAGCGCGCGGACCGGATTCATGTGACCAACAACACTTACGATTACCACGTCGTTGCCGATCGCACCCGGCCTATGGATTTTGAAGTCCAAGAAGTTACCAGCGTGGTCGGCTATGGCGTCGGCAGCGACAGCGAGCAGGCCTTCGAGCCCTTCTATGCCGCATACCACACCGAAGATCAAAAGCATGCCGCTTACTTCAGCACGCAGCGTGAACCGCGCCTGCTGTCCGAGGCGCAGAAGAAGAACGGTTTCCGGTCCAGCTATATCGGCAGCGAAGTGTTCATCTCCCTGGTGGACCCGGATGAAGCGCCTTATCGGAACGACCTGAGGCAACTGTCGATCAACACTGTCTGCACCAACCGCGACCTGCCGCTGCACATGCCGCTGGGGGCGGGAAATTCCGATTTCACACTCGACAGCGCCGCGCCGGTCATTGCCATCCGTTGTGTCAAGGGGCCGTCCAAACCCTACTCTGCGTTGTCGCAAGGCGCCACTGCATGGCGTTTCATCAGCCATCTGTCGCTGAATTACCTGTCGCTGCTCAATACCGATGAACGTCAAGGCGCTGTTGCATTGCGCCAGATGCTGGGGCTGTATGCGACCAGCCATGAATCCGGTCTGAAAAAGCAGATCGATGCATTGCTGTCGGTGCGCACAAAGCAGACGGTTCGGCGCCTGCCCATCAGCGGTCCGCTTTCATTCGGTCGCGGTATTCTGATCGAGATGGAAGTCGATGAAATGGGCTTCCAGGGCGGGAGTGCGTTTTTGTTTGGAAGCGTGATGGAGCAATTTTTTGCCCGCCATGTCTCCCTTAATTCATTCACGGAAACGGTATTGCGCTCGACCACGCGCGGCGACATCATGCGATGGAGGCCGCAATGCGGGATGCGGCCGATCATCTGAGCTTTTTTCGGGCGCTGGGGGACAAGCCGTATCAGTACGACTTTTACCAAGCCCTGCGCCGCATCGAGTGCCTGTTTCCCCAGATGCCGCGCATCGGCCAGGCACTGCGCCCGGTGGATGAGGCAGTGCGGCTCGCGCAAGAGCCGGCCATGACGTTTGCGCCTTCGACGGTAACGTCGTTCAAGACACCGGCCGGTGCGACCGTGCCGCGCATGGAGGTCCGGTTTTTCGGCTTGCTGGGACCGAATGGCCCGCTGCCGCTTCACCTTACCGAATTCGCGCGCGGCCGTTCGGTTCACGCCGGCGATCAAACGCTGGTTCGCTTTCTCGACATCTTTCACCATCGATTCCTGGCATTGTTTTACCGCGCCTGGGCGCAGGCGCAACCTACTGTCAGTCTCGACCGGCCGCACGATGACCGTTTCTCGTTTTATACCGGGTCCTTATTTGGGCTGGGCGAAACGAGCTTGCGCCAACGCGATGCGGTCGATGATTTTGCCAAACTGTATTTTTCCGGATTGCTGGCGCGCCATGTGCGCAACCGCGATGGGCTGGTGGCATTGCTGACCGGGTATTTCAGACTACCGGTCAGCGTCGAGGAGTATGTGGGGCACTGGATGACACTGCAGGAAGAGGACCGTACGCGCCTCGGGCGGGACGGCGCCATGCTGGGCAATGGCGCGGTGCTGGGAAGCCGCGTCCGGGATTGTCAGCACAAGTTCCGTATCCGGCTCGGCCCGCTTGACCTGGTGCAATACGAAAGCTTTTTGCCGGGCGGCTCTGCCCTCCCCAAACTGGTGGCTTGGGTGCGGCAATACCTGTGTTTCGAACTTGAATGGGATGTGCAGTTGGCGCTTAAATGCGAGCAGGTACCGAAAACACGGCTGGGCACATTCGGCCGCCTCGGATGGACGACTTGGCTCGGCGATTACCAGCGGCTGGCCGAAGCGGCGGACCTGACGCTCGACGCCGAGCGGCTGCTGGCGCACAGGAGTGCGCAGGGGCGAGACTAACAACAAGGAGCAAGACATGGCAGAGATCAGCCGGATCGCCTTATTTGGCAAGCTAAACAGCCTGTGCTACAAGGCGATTGAAAGCGCCACCGTGTTTTGCAAGCTGCGGGGCAACCCCTATGTCGAGCTTGAGCACTGGCTGCAGCAGATCCTGCAAGTCCAGGACACCGACATGCTGCGGATTGCACGTCACTTCGAACTTGACATGTCTCGCCTGGCCGCCGATATGACCGCCGCCCTTGACCGTCTGCCGCGCGGCTCCACTTCGATATCGGACCTGTCGCCGCATATCGAAAATGCGGTCGAGCGCGGCTGGGTTTACGGCACGCTGATGTATGGGGAATCGCAGGTTCGCAGCGGGCACCTGGTGGTCGGCATGCTCAAAACCCCTTCCTTGCGCAACGCCCTGATGAATATTTCACGTCAGTTCGAGCGCATCAAACTCGACATGCTGACCGAAGACTTCGCCAAAATCGTCGCCGGTTCGCCTGAAGAAAATTTGCGCGCCTCGGACGGTAGCGCCGCAGTTGCCGCGCCGGGCGAAGCGAGCGGGGCGATGGCGCCGGCGCAAATGGGCAAGCAGGAGGCGCTGAAGCGGTTTGCGGTGGACCTCACCGAACGTGCGCGCAAGGGCGAAATCGATCCGGTCACCGGGCGCGATGAAGAAATCCGTCAGATCGTCGATATCCTGATGCGCCGCCGCCAGAACAACCCGATCCTTACCGGCGAGGCAGGCGTCGGCAAAACTGCCGTGGTAGAAGGTTTTGCCGTGCGAATCGCCAGGGGTGACGTGCCGCCGTCGCTGAAAGAAGTCTCGCTGTTCACGCTGGACATTGGTTTGCTGCAGGCCGGGGCCAGCATGAAAGGCGAGTTCGAGAACCGCCTGCGGCAGGTGATCGACGAAGTGCAAGCCTCACCCAAGCCGATCATCCTGTTCATCGACGAAGCGCATACGCTGATCGGCGCGGGCGGCGCTGCCGGCACTGGCGACGCGGCGAACCTGCTCAAGCCCGCGCTGGCGCGGGGCACGCTGCGCACCATCGGCGCGACGACATGGGCCGAATACAAGAAATACTTTGAAAAGGATCCGGCGTTGACGCGCCGCTTCCAGGTCGTCCAGATCCAGGAGCCGAGCGAGGAAAAGGCCATTTTGATGGTGCGCGGCGTCGCTTCCACGCTCGAAAAGCACCACCGCGTCCAGGTGCTCGACGAGGCCATTGATGCTGCCGTCCGGCTATCCCACCGTTATATCCCGGCCAGGCAGCTGCCGGACAAGGCCGTCAGCCTGCTCGACACCACCTGTGCACGCGTGGCCATCAGCCAGCATGCGACGCCGGCCGAGGTCGAGGACTGCCAGCGGCGCATCGAAGCGCTGGAGACGGAACTCGACATCATTGGGCGCGAAGAGGAAATCGGCCTGAACGCCAGCGAGCGGCGCGCCACGGCAGAACAAAAGATGAGCGAGGAGCGCACGCGCTACGCTGGACTGGAAACACGCTGGACAGGCGAAAAGACGCTGGTCGATCAGATACTCAAATTGCGGTGCCAGTTGCGCGCAGGCGGAAAGCGGGTGGATGCCGTCAAGGGATCAGAAAAACCTGCAACCCACGTCGCTGAGGAAGCACTGCCCATAATCGACGCCGCCGTGCAGGCGGACACAGCTTTTAGCAGCGAACTGCCTCCCACGGTACGCGCCGGACTACTGGCACAGTTACACGACCTGCAAAACCAGCTTGCCGCACTGCAGGGCGAAACGCCGCTGATCCTGCCGTCTGTCGATGCGCAGGCGGTGTCTTCCGTCGTCGCCGACTGGACCGGTATCCCGGTCGGGCGCATGGTGAAAAACGAAGTGGAAGCAGTGCTCAAGCTGGCCGACACGCTGAATCAACGGGTCATCGGCCAACGCCACGGCCTGGAGGTAATCGCGCGGCGCATCCAGACCTCGCGCGCCAAACTCGACAACCCCAACAAGCCGATCGGCGTGTTCATGCTGTGCGGCCCCTCCGGCGTTGGCAAGACCGAGACCGGTCTGGCGCTGGCCGAAGCACTCTATGGCGGTGAGCAGAACGTCATCACCATCAACATGAGCGAATTCCAGGAAGCGCACACAGTCTCGACCCTCAAGGGCGCGCCGCCAGGCTACGTCGGCTATGGTGAGGGCGGCATCCTCACCGAGGCGGTGCGCCGCAAGCCTTACAGCGTGGTGCTGCTCGACGAAGTGGAAAAGGCACATCCGGATGTGCATGAAATCTTCTTCCAGGTGTTCGACAAGGGCTGGATGGAAGACGCCGAAGGCCGCTATATCGATTTTAAGAATACGCTGATCCTGCTCACCTCCAATGTGGGCACCGACCTCATCATGAACATGTGCAAGGACCCGGAGCTGATGCCCGATCCAGCAGGCATCGCCAAGGCGCTGCGCGAACCGCTGCTGAAAGTGTTTCCAGCAGCGCTGCTGGGCCGGCTGGTGGTGATTCCGTACTATCCGCTGTCCGACGACATGCTGACCAACATCATCCGGCTGCAACTGGGCCGCATCCAGAAGCGCATCGCAGAACAGCACAAGATCCCGTTCAGCTATGACGATGAGGTGGTCAAACTGATTGCCAGCCGTTGCAATGAACTGGAAAGCGGCGCGCGCGTGGTTGATGCGATATTGACAAATACCGTGCTGCCGAAGATCAGCAAGGAATTTTTGTCACGGATTATGGAAGGCAAGCCGGTGACGCGGGTAGATGTGAGCGTGGAAGATGGAGAGTTTGGATATGGGTTTGAGTGAGTTTTGCATAACTACTGTAATTCGTGAATTTAAGTGTATGCGCCTGATCCTAATTGCACTGTTTACGTTACTTCCTATAGGGATAAGAAAATGTCTAACGAAATCTTGAACTCATCAGATGCGCAGCGGATATGCACGTTGGGCGGCGTAGAACAGAAGCGACTTTGTGGCAAACTGATCGAACTGAAAGATCTTGAGAAAACCTTGGACATCGCTATCAAAGACGTAACTCAAGCTTCAAAGGATGAGTATTTTTGGCGAGCTATGGAAGTCTCGGCGAAGCTGGTACAGGTCACTTGCGATTTGACTATCGCTGTCCTTGAGGAGGCTGCAGAGAAAGTTGGGGTGCAAGTAGGAGCAAAAGCTATCTCGGTTACCTACGATGTTGCAAAAATGGTTGTTGATGCCATGAATGGCGATGTGACTGCAAAGAAGGCTCTTATATACAGCGCAAATGCCAAGGTCGATGGTGTCACGGCGATTCTAAGCAGCAGAGGAAGCACATATGGAAAAGTTTTGGGCCATACAAAAGTTCTCGTCAATCTAGCTAATGATCTTTATGAATATTGGGAAAGTCGCGGAAAAGAAACGATCACTACTACTAGTAGCTTGGTTGGGGCGCGAAAGACTGCATATGGTCAGCTGATACGTATAAGGCAACAAATCAGGGAAACTAGTGACGCACTTTCGGCATCTGGTCTTTAGCCAGAATGTTCGGGCTCCAATCGTACCCGCAAACCGGTGAAGGTCCATTAATGAAAATGTTAGATTTCAATAAACGGAGTCTGCGGTATGGCACGATGGGAAAAATACATAAGCACGGTTCGACCTGAGCCGGGGGTGATTAATGTGACTATTCTTGTCCCAGCTTACCCAACGGTGGCGGAGCACTGGCGACAGCAACTGACCGGCGCAAACCTAAAAAAATGGGGCCGCATTTTCATCGACCCAGCACCCGGAGCCGCTGGGGAGCGCCGTTCGCTTGCCCTTGCCCCGTTCGGATCACTCTACAAAGGTCAAGCAGGTGCGAATCTCGACGAGTGTCCTGGCGCAATGTTCATCTGGGATTCGCAAGAGCCCGCCCATGTTCACCCAACAGACGCTCGCTCCAATCAAGATTTTGGACGAGACTTGTATTTTGCTTTGCTCCACCGCGTTTTGAGTGAAACAGGCCCCTGCAAACGAATGGAGCTGAAAAATCGTATGGCATGGTGGGAAGTACGCTTCGCATTCCAATGACCACTAACTCGGCACTCCAACGAGCCGTTGAGTCCGTTGGGCGATAGCGAAAATAGTAGGCGGTACTCAACTATTAATTTGGAGAACGCGAATGGAGCGTGACAGTGTTCAACGTACGAATTATCCGGAAGACGTTGCCGCACCCTCTGAACTGAGCGTAGAAAACGCGCTCAGTCTCGCCATACACCTGCATCGCACTGGCGAGTTCGACGACGCGGAGGTGCTCTATAAAAGAATTCTTGACGCCGCGCCCGATCACCCCGACACGCTCCAGTTCCTGGGTGTGCTTTCGCATCAGCGCGGCGATAGCGATGCGGCCATTGGCCTCATCGAGAAATCCATCACGCTTAACCCCGGCCAACCGGACCGCTACAACAATCTGGGCAATGTGCTACTGGAACTCGACCGGCTCGCGGAGGCGACCGATGCCTATCAGCAGGCGATCACGCTACAGCCGGAACACGCCGACGCTTACAACAATCTTGGCGCGGTTTTAAGGGCTCAGGGGCGGCTCGACGAGGCCAGCGTCGCCTACCTCAGGGCTATCGAACTCGACCCGGAACATGTGGATGCGCACAATAATTTCGGCAATTTATTGTCGAGCCGGGGCAGGGTCAAGGAAGCTGTTGCGTATTACTGCAAGGCAATCACCTTGATGCCAAATCATCCGCAATCGAGAAAGTTGCTGGGTGTCGCGTACTACACCATCGGGCAGATTGACGCTGCGGCGCAAGTCTTCCACCAATGGTTGCAGGAGGAACCGGACAATCCGATTGCGCATCACATGTATGCCGCATGCTCTGGTAAAGATGTGCCGCAGCGTGCTTCCGATGCCTATATTGAAAGCACCTTCGATGTTTTCGCCGCAAGTTTCGATGCCAAGCTGGGCAAGCTTGGCTACCGTGCGCCGGAGCTGGTGGCTGCGGCGCTGGAACGCGCTTGCGCAGCGCCAGACCGTGCTTTATCTGTTCTCGATGCAGGTTGCGGCACTGGCTTGTGCGGGACGCTGATTGCGCCCTATGCCTGCCGCATTGTCGGCGTGGACCTGTCTTTAGGCATGTTGCAACGTGCGCGTAGTCGTAACATTTACGATGAACTTGTAAAAATCGAATTACAGGATTACCTGGAAAATCATGCGGAGGAATTCGATGCCATTATTTCGGCTGACACGTTGGTTTATTTTGGCGCGCTCGACGGCGTGTTCGATGCTGCCTGCCATGCGCTGAAGCCGCGCAGCCTGCTGGTATTCACCGTGGAAGAAGCGCATGATGCCGATGCTGGCTACAGGATTAATCCGCATGGACGCTACAGCCATGAGCGTAATTATGTCTGCGAGTCGATGAGGCGGGCAGGTTTTGACGTGGAGGCGATCGATACGGCTGAACTGCGCATGGAAGGCGGCAAGCCGGTTGGCGGATTGGTGGTGACGGGCCGAAAGCTGGCTTTGTAAGTCATACGTTGACGCCGACAGTCGTATCGGCAACGCAGGCCTGGAATTCAATGACACGCTTGCTCAAGGGAGTGCAGCATGCCTAGGGCGATGGAAATTGTGACCCCGCTGGGGAATGATGTGTTGCTATTCCATCGAATGACGGCACGCGAGGAACTGTCGCGCCTGACTGAGTTCGACATCGATTTGCTGAGCGAAAAAGGCGATATTGCCCCTAACAAGATACTGGGCAAGAATGTCACGGTAAAACTCGAACTGCATGACGACAGCGCCCGCCACTTCAACGGCTATGTGACGCGCTTTCAGCAAGTCGGCTTTCACGGCCGTTACCACGCCTATCAGGCTACAGTTCGCTCCTGGTTGTGGTTCCTGACCCGTACCGCAGATTGCCGCATCTTTCAGGACAAAACCGTTCCGGAAATCATCAAGCAGGTATTTGGCGACCACAGCGTGGCGGACTTCAAGGACGAGCTCACCTATACCTACCGCAAGCGAACCTATTGCGTGCAGTACCGCGAGACTGATTTTGATTTTCTCAGCCGGCTCATGGAACAGGAAGGCATTTATTATTTTTTCACGCACGGGGAAGGGCGGCACACCATGGTGCTCGCCGATGCCTACAGCGCGCATGCGCCGGCCGTGGGGTACGAGACGCTGCAGTACATCGACTCTGAACGGGTGGTGCGTCCTGAACAGGAATACATTAGCCGCTGGTCTTATGCCTGCGAGATTCAACCGGGTAAATACGAGATCGATGATTATGATTTCGAACGGCCTAGCGTCGAGCTTGCGGTGCGCTCTAGGATGGCACGCGAACACGCGCTCGCCGATTATGAAATATACGATTATCCGGGCGCTTATCTTCAAACTGCCGATGGCGACCAGTATGTGGGCGCCCGCATCGACGAGTTGCATGCCCAGTTTGAAATCGCCCGTGGAGAAAGTAACGCGCGCGGCCTGGCATCCGGCTGCCTGTTCAAGCTCACCGGGCAAGCGCGGGCCGATCAGAACCGTGAATACCTGATTCTGGCAGCCAGCTATGCGATGACTTTCAATGAATATGAAACCGGCGACGCGCCAAGCGCAACCTTCACCTGCGGCTTCAGCGCGCTCAACAGCAAACAGCAGTTCAGGCCCCGGCGCATCACAGCCAAACCGATCATGCAAGGTCCGCAGACGGCAGTTGTCGTCGGGCCGGCGGGCGATGAAATTTACACCGACAAATACGGCCGGGTGAAGGTGCAGTTTCATTGGGACCGCTACGGCAAGAAAAATGAAAACAGCTCATGCTGGGTCCGCCCGTCGCATCCCTGGGCCGGCAAGAACTGGGGCATGATTTCGATTCCGCGCATCGGGCAAGAAGTGATCGTGGATTTCCTCGAAGGCGACCCGGACCAGCCGATCATCACCGGCCGGGTGTACAACGCCGAGCAGATGCCGCCCTATGCCTTGCCAGCCAACATGACTCAGACCGGAATCCTGAGCCGTTCTTCCAAAGGAGGCTCCGGCGCCAATGCCAACGAATTGCGCTTTGAAGATAAAAAGGGTTCAGAGCAGGTTTATCTGCATGCGGAGAAAAACCAGGACATCTCGGTCGAGAACGATGAAACGCATTCGGTCGGACACGACCGGACCAAAACCATCGACCATGATGAAACCACGCATGTGAAGCATGACCGCACCGAGACGGTGGACAACAACGAAACCATCACGGTTGGTGTCAATCGCAAGGAAAACGTTGGCGTCAACGAAACAGTGAGTGTGGGCGCCAACCGGTCCGTCTCGGTGGGGGCAAGTGAAACCAAAAAAGTGGCGCTGCAACGTACGCACTTGGTCGGCATCAACGAGACCATCGGCGTCGGCGGCGCGCAGGAGATTGGGATTGGCGCATTCCAGGCCATCGTGGTAGGTGCTTATCAAACGACCAACGTCGGCGGATACCAAAGCAACAATATCGGCGCAGCGCAGTCAACGAATGTCGGTGCGGCTCAATCGACAAAGGTCGCGGCGGCCCGATCGATCAACGTTGGCGCGGCTCAGACCGTGGACATTACGGGCAACGTATCGATGAAGGTGGGCGCGGATGAATCCCGCGCGGTAACGGGTGGCCGGTCAGCGAGTATTGGCAAAGATGATTCACTCAAAGTTACCAATAATTTGGTGATTGATGCGGGCGATTCCGTCACCATCAAGACCGGCAGTGCGAGCATCACGATGAAGAAGGACGGGACGATACATATCAAGGGCAAGGACATCACAGTAGAAGGCTCGGGCAAGATCAATGTCAAGGCGAGCAGCGACATTGTGATGAAGGGCTCAAAAATTCTCCAGAACTAGGCAGCACGGTACTTTGCAGGAGCACGGCATGAGCGAAAAAGACCTGACCGAAGCACAAGCAACCCCCACAATCCCTCCGGCCTCCGTCACCGAACTGTGGAAGGTGCTGGCAAAGCGGCGGGAGACGACGCCGCCGCCCACCGCCCCGCCAATCGGCGTGGTCATTGGTGAACTGATCGGCATCACAAACGCAGGGTGCACCCCCTTAGTCCTTTATCCAGGACAGCTTGGCACCGCAGCAGTTCTGGCGCGCAGCGCTTTGGGTTTGCAGGGCGGCCATATTGGGCGCCAAGTGATTTTGATGTTTGAGGCAGGGGACGCCACCAAGCCCATCATCATGGGGCTGCTTCATGCAGGTGAAGGTTCAACGCTTCCTGACCCACTGGGGCAGGTCGAGGTCGATGCGGACGGGGAACGATTGATGATCACTGCCAATGAGCAACTCGTGCTGCGTTGCGGCAAAGCGAGTATCACTTTAACCAAGGCGGGCAAGGTGCTGATCCGGGGTAGTTATTTGCTGAGCCGGTCATCAGGGGCCAACAGAATCAAGGGCGGATCAGTCCAGATCAATTGAGCCCGCCATGGACCTGATCAACGCCACGCGCATGATCGCCGGCTATACGATGGGATTGGAGCCCTCGGGGCGGGAATGGCTGGTCGTGGTGGTCAAAGGCACATTTTGCTTGCCCAAGACCGGCCAGGCGGTGCAGTTGCTTGACACTGACAACCAATTGCCGCTGATCACTGCGGATACCTTCACTGGCAAGCCCGGTTTTTCGGCGCCGATGGAGGAAGTGGATTTTGCGCCACGCAAGCATCGCTGCGACATTTTGTTACTGGGCAGTGCTCATGCGCCAGCCCATCGGCCTGCCACGCGTGTGCCGGTGGGTTTGCGCATCGGACAGTGGCAAAAAGCGTTCACGGTCGTGGGCAAACGTCGATGGGAGGTGGGCATGACTGGCGTGAGTTCGTCAGCGCCAGAGTCCTTCATCACTCAGCCCTTGTCCTACGATGTCGCCTTCGGCGGACGTGACGACTTTCATGAAAACCCCCAAGAGCACGCGGCGTTCATGCTCAATCCTGTGGGCTGCGGATGGCACAAGCATGTTAAAAACCGCTACATCGATGGGACGCCGATGCCTAATACCGAAGCGCTGGATCAGCCTGTCACTGTGCCTGACGCGCATTACGCACCGATGAGCTTCGGCCCTGTGGGCCGGGGCTGGGCATCGCGATTGCGCTACGCGGGAACCTATGACCAGCACTGGCTGGATAATACCTTTCCTTTTTTGCCCGCCGACTTCAGCGATGCCTATTACCAGGCAGCACCCTTGGATCAGCAAATTAATTACCCTCAAGGGGGAGAAGACGTAGTTTTGGTGAATCTGACCCCAGAAGGTCGAACTACATTTACCTTGCCCTCCCTCGAAGTTCCGGTGGTATTTTTCAAGAAAAAAACAGAACGGAACCTTACCCGCGCGGTACTGGACACCATCGTCATTCACCCGGAGAAAAGGCTGTTGACGCTTACCTGGCGCGCCAGTCTGCCCTTGAAAAAAAACATCTTCGAGGTGACCCAGGTGCTTGCCGGAAAGATGCCACGCGGATGGTGGCGGGCGCGGGAAACTGGAAAACAATGGCATCCGTCGCTGGCACAGCTTGTCCAGACCCGTTGGGCTGCCTCTGAGGAAAAAGAATCATGACCCCATTTCCTCTGGCCGTCACAGGCGTCGGCATGGTCACAGGCGTGGGGCGCAATGCGCCATCGTCCTGCGCTGCCATTCGCTGTGCGATCGATAATTTCACGGATACCCGCTATCGGGACAGTGGCGGCGAATGGATCATGGGCTCCGAGGTTGTCCTGGATGAGCCTTGGCGAGGCCGGACCAAACTGCTCAAAATGGCAGCTTGCGCCATCCAGGAATGCCTCAGCCATCAAGCATTGGATCCTGTGACAACGCCTTTGTTGCTGTGCTTGTCTGAACAGGAGCGCAAAGGCCGTACGATCGGCGATGAACATCAGTTTCTTGTGGCCCTGCAAAATGAATTGGGCATGCGATTTCATGAAGAATCCTGCGTGATTGGGCGGGGTCACATCGCTGTGGCCATTGCGCTGAAGAATGCCCAAAAACTGTTCCAGACCTTCAGGTTGAACCACGTCCTGATTGTGGCTACGGACAGCTTGCTCATGGGGCCGACCTTGGCCTTTTTTGAGGCCAATGACCGGCTTTTGACCAGCAGTAATTTTGATGGCTTCATCCCCGGAGAGGCTGGCGTCGCTTTGGCCCTTGCGCCGGTTCATGCCCGCGAGCACGGTCAGCTGATTTGTGCCGGTTTGGGATTTTCCGTGGAAACAGCGCCTATTCATTCTGACCAGCCTTTGAGAGCTGACGGCTTGACGACCGCCATTCGGGATGCCCTGAACGATGCAGGCTGCGCCATGCACGATATGGATTTCAGAATAACCGATCTGTCAGGCGATCAGTATTACTTTAAAGAAGCCAGCCTGGCATTGCTGCGGTTGCTCAGAACACGCAAGGACGAATTCGATATTTGGCATCCGGCTGATTGTGTTGGCGAAGTCGGTGCGGCCATAGGCCCGGTGATGATCGCTGTCTTGAAAGCGGCCTGTGAAAAGGGCTATGCCAAGGGACGCCATATCCTGGCCCACCTGGGCAATGATGACGGCAAGCGCTCTGGCATGGTGTTTTTCTGGCGCTTGCCAGGAGAAAAATAGTGGCCAACAAGATTTTTGCCAACAGTAGAGAAGTAGCCTGCAAGGCTGGAACTGGCAAGACCATCTGCGCCATGCCGGATGTGTGCTTTACACCGCCTGAAAATCCTGCAACGCCACCCGGCGTCCCTGTGCCTTACCCCAACACCGGCCTGGCTTCGGACACCACGGAAGGCAGCAAGAGCGTCATGATTTCGGGAGAAGAGATCATGTTGAAAAACAAGTCATATTTCAAATCATCTTCAGGCGATGAGGCCGGATGTGCAGCAAAGAAGGGCGTGGTCACCAGCAAAAATACAGGAAAGGTGTATTTCAATGCTTGGTCCATGGATGTGAAATTCGAAGGAGAAAACGTTGATCGGCACCTGGACCTGACTACTAACAACCATGCCTCCATGCCAGGCGATACGCCGCCCTGGCCGTTTATGGACAGCATGGCCATCGACGCTTCCGGAAATTCGGAGGACCCGTGCGCGAACGAAAAAGCGGCAGAGCAGGCCGCCTGTTCCAAGCATGGGAGTGACCGTGGGAAGCAATGCGCTGATCCTGCCTGCAAAAATGCTCAGGCTTGCAAGCTGGTGCCCTACGGCGGTTCCGGTTCACCCAATTGCTGCAAGGGCTCTACCGGTGATCACTTGGTGGAAGCTTCGTCGTTCGCCACCTCGAGAACAGGGGGATCGGCGCTTTTGGGATGCGGTAACTACGACCTGAATAAAGCGCCAACATGTTGTGCGGAAGGGGGGGCATACTCCAAGGACCATGGGTTTTTGAGTGCCCTTCGCGGCGAAGCAAACAGCGCCTGCCCGGTGGCCGACCTGCCTTTGAGTGGAGGAGGGACGTGTTCAGGAAACAGAGCGACCACTTACGCCGCCGCAGCAGAAAACGGTGCTCGTTCTGTCCGGGCCGTGTTCACCCACTGCGAGGAAAAATGCATCCGGGCCCAGTTGGATGACTACCACCACAAGTGCGGCATCAATGACAATACCCCACTAAGAGCCATCACTTACGGTGATGCCATGAAATGGATTCCAAAACTGATGTGACATCGACAGGAACCATCATGAATTTTCTGGATAAATGCTCGGTGCTTCATGGCGTGGCATCGTTGAATAACGATGTCTTTATAGCGGTGATGAATGACAGCCTTGCCGAAGAGCGTGTACAGCACGCTATACCGTTATGGCACCACCACAATGCTTGGTCATCGATTCCTCAAGAGCCCGTCGTGCCTTGGCTTGCCGCAGGTCTTGCCGAGATGGCGCGGCCGGACCATCAAATGGTGATGGTCGGATGGGGCGGGCAAGTCTTGAGTGTGAATAACCAAGCCTGTGCAAGAGAGGGCATTTTGAGACGTGACCAGCAGCCCGTGTCGATCATCCGATCGGTCGCTGCCGTGGATGGCGCGGTGTATACGGCGGGCATGAGGCGCCAGGTTCATAAAAAAACGGACGGCAACGCTTGGCTCGATATCGATCGGGGGCTGGTGTATGGGGGCGAGAATTTCGATATAGGCCTCAATGCCATCGACGGATTTGACCAATCCGAACTGTATGCCGTAGGGCTGGGCGGTGAAATTTGGCAGGGCCATGGCCAAGGCCAAGGCCATCATTGGGAACCCATCGCGTCGCCCACCAACGTGCATTTGCATTCGCTGTGCTGCGGCGATGATGGATTTGTGTATGCCGGTGGCAGGGCTGGTGTCCTGCTTCGCGGAAGATACGATGTCTGGGAAATCCTGGATATCGGAATCACGGAAACCATCTGGGGTGTCAAATGGTTTGAAGCAAGGCTTTACCTGGTCATTGGGTCAGCGCTTTACAGTTGGAATCAGCATGATCTGCTTGCTGTCCGTTATGAGCAGATGGATGCGGCAAACTTTCTGTGCCTTTCATGCTCTGCGGACAGTTTATGGGCTTTTGGCAGAAAAATGATTTTCCAGTACCACGCTAAAACCTGGCGAAGTTTGAGCACTGTCATGGCGGAGAGCGAACTGGACGGTCGTTTGGTGAAATTTTTCAATGACGACGTGATGAAGGAAGGCTCGGATGACTTGATGGTGTGAAATTCAAGTCATCCATGACAGCGAATGATCCGTTGTTATCCAAATGCTGTAGGTTTGCCCATGCCAATTCCTTCTGTCAAAAGTTTGCTGCTCGTCGCCTGCCAGCATGCAGAAGAAGCTGCCAACCTGGGTAATATGCGTCTCAGGCTGGCCAAGGCGCCTCACGTCAAATTGCAGCATTTACGTCGTCTGGACGACCGTCTTGCCGGCCATCTGGATGGTCTGGCCATTGCGGGGGAGTTCGGTTGGAAGCTGTGCGATGCTTCCCTGGACAACCCCGGCGTTGGTGAGATATTTGCCGCTTGTGCGCGCGCTATCGAAGGCCGGGACATGCCCAGGCTTGACAAACTACTGGCGATGGCCGACTCGGTTCCCGAATTACAGCGTGGGCTAACCGCTGCTTTCGGTTGGGTTTCTGCCCAGTTTCTGACCGGCACCATCCAGGCATTGCTTGTTTCGGAGAGCCGGTATCAACGCCAGGTCGGAATCGCTGCTTGTAACATGCACCGGGTCGATCCCGGAAATGCCTTGGTGGCGGCGCTGGAGGATGCAGACCGGTTGCTACGCGCGCGCGGCCTGCGCGTCGCCGGCGAGAGTGGACGGCGCAATTTACTGTCAGCCTGTGCCTGCGCCTTATCCGATCCGGAAGCCGTTTGCCGTTTCTGGTCAGCTCGCTCCGCCGTCCTGTTAGGCGAGCGCGACCAGGCGGTTGATATGCTAGAAGACATGGCACTACACAAAGGCCCGCATCAACTGGATTCCCTTCAGCTGGTGCTCCGGCTTTTCAAACCAGTGCAGTCCCGGGCATTGCTTCAGGTTCTGGCGCAAGACCGGCCGGCCATCCGCACGATGATTCAGGGAATTGGGGCCGCTGGTGATCCTTATTATGTGCCTTGGCTGATACGGCAGATGCTTGAGGAAAAGCTGGCCCGCTTGGCGGGCGAATCATTCTCGCTTATCACTGGGATCGATCTCGCTGATCTCGACCTGGACCGCAAACCGCCAAACACGATGGAGGCTGGGCCCAGCGATGACCCGAACGATATCCAGGTGGAGATGGACGATGACGAAGGCCTTCCTTGGCCTGATCCGCTTGGCATCCAGCGATGGTGGGAGCTCAACAGTCAACGCTTCACGCCAGGCGTCTGCTACTTTATGGGAGAGCCTGTCAATGCACGCAATTGCAAGGTCGTGTTGCGTCATGGTTACCAGCGCCAACGTAGCGCCGCAGCCGACTATCTCAGCCTCCTTGAACCAGGCATCCGTTTGTTTCCAACATGCGCGCCTGCATGGCGGCAGGAACGCTGGCTCAACAAGACGGCCTGATCATCCGCTGACCAAGCTCTGCAGAGCAGAGCAGGGCGTCGCCATTCTGCCCAGCAAACTCGGGTCTGCGCGTCAGTGCAAAACTTCAGGATGTCCGGTTTCGGCTCGGAACAATTTCAACGTATGCGCCATTGGCTTGGGGCCAAATTCATGCCTATACTGAATTTGACTGAAATGCGAATTAACTCCGGGTTCAGTGGTGATGGAATAGCGTAAGAATGGGCTAATCATTCATGATCACGATCAAGATTGCTACTTTCAATAGTCAGCCGTCCGCGCAGCCGGTCCATTGCGAATTTGATGAGATGGGAGGGACGATCGGGCGCGCCGATGGCAATACCTTGGTATTGCCCGATCCCGAGCGGCATGTTTCGCGTACCCATGCGATGATTGTTTTTCGCTCAGGTGGTTACATCCTCCGAGATCTCAGCAGTACGTCGCCAGTTCATGTGAATGGTCAGCCATTGGGCAATGGACGTGAAGCCAAATTGGCTGACGGTGATGAAATCAAGATCGGCAGGTACATGCTTCAGGTGCTGGCCCAAATGCCGAATCCTGCGCAGACTGCACCGCTGCCAAATGCCATGCCCCGGGATGACCCCTTGGCCATGTTCGGTCAGCCAAGCGTCGATCCATTTGCGGACTTGCTGGCGCCCGGGGTACCTGCACCTACGGCGCGCTATCCAGCTGGCGCATACCGGGATCGGAATGCTCCGCTTGGCGGACGACAAACTATTCCAACCGGGTTTGACCCGTTTGCCGATTTGATGGCCCCGCCACCATCGGCTTACCCCTTGAATGACTTGAAAAATCCTGCTCGCCTCCCTGACAATTTCAATTTGGGACTGGAGCCGGCCTCCAGTCACAACATCGATCAGCTTTTCGGTCTGGATAGCAGCAAGAGCGCTGATCCATTTGGTGCAGGTCATCCCCTGAGCGATCCTTCTCGAAGCACTGAGCGTTCCTCAAGTCTGGATCCGTTGGTGGCGATGGGCGCCGCGCCCGTGCCTTCGCCTGCGCCCGGCACGCAGCGCGACGACAGCCCGGAAATCCATGCTGCATTCATTCCTCCCGCAGTATTCTTCAATGAAGGAAAGCCAGCGGCAGTGATGCAACCAAGTTCTACGACGCCACCGACAGACCCGAGCAGCATGCTGTTCTCTTGGAGTTCCCCCAATGACGCCACAGCGGACGGCGATATCAAGTCCGTGATTGTTCCTTCGCCGCGTCAGGCTGCACAGGTCGAACCGCGCAATCAGGTAGCACTGCCGGCTCTCGTTAATCATCAACCTGATCATGCAGCTCGCCCGCAGTCTGCGCCGTCGCCTCAGACCGCGGTATCCAGAATGAATCCTGCATCGCAAGATGAATTACTGAGCGCGTTTCTGGCCGGTGCCGGCGTATCAGACCTCGACATGCATGGGCCGCTGACACCGCAGACGATGAGCATGATCGGCCAGTTGCTGCGCGCATCGACGCAGGGCACACTTGATCTATTGCTGGCGCGCGCATTGATCAAGCGTGAAGTGCGGGCCGAGGTGACGATGATCTTAGCGCGTGAAAACAATCCACTGAAGTTTTCTCCCAACGTGGAAGTCGCCCTGTCTCATTTGCTGGCCCCGCGCGGGCAGGGTTTCATGAGCCCGGTGGTTGCGGTGAAGGATGCGTACGACGATCTCCGTGCCCATCAGTTCGGGTTCATGGCAGGCATGCGCGCGGCACTGGATGGCGTGCTTCGGCGTTTTGACCCGGCGCAACTTGAGCTGCGCCTGACCGACAAAAACATTATTGACTCGATGTTGCCGATGAATCGCAAGGCCAAGCTGTGGAGTCTGTTCATCGAACTGTATTCAGACATCACTAAAGAGGCCCAAGATGATTTCCAATCCTTGTTCGGCAAGGAGTTCTTGCGTGCTTACGAGTCTCAGCTGGAAAAACTTCAAAAACCTGAATGCAATGCGTCAGCTGCTGATAAGACATAAAAAGGGGCAATGCCATGGAGTTCAAGATTTCAGTGTTGTCCAAGCCGGGCGGACGTACGGTCAATCAGGATGCTTATGGCGTATGGTCCAATTCCAGCGCGTGCTTTTGCGTTATTTCAGATGGTGCCGGTGGCCATCCGGGTGGAGAAGTAGCTTCCAAACTTGCCGTTAAACAAGTGTTGAGCTGGTTTTATCAAACGCCTGAGCTTGGCGCACAAGCCTTAGCTGCGGCGCTGAAAGCGGCGAACGACGCCATTGTCGATGAGCAGAAACGTTCTCCGCAAATTTCTGACATGCGTGCTACCGTTCTAGTGCTTGCCGTCGATACCGTGCAGGCAGTGGCAAGATGGGGCCATATTGGCGATACGCGCTTGTATTGTTTTCGTCACCAGCGCATCGTTGTACAGACACGCGATCACAGTGTGGTGCAAAACATGGTGGAGGCTGGGTATCTTGAACCTTGCAATCTTCGTACTGCACCCAGTCGCAATGCTCTACTGGCCGCGCTTGGAGATGCCGACAACTTTGAGCCAAGCATTGAAGCAACAGCGTTTTCGATTCGCGATGGCGACATATTTTTGCTTTGTACCGACGGATTTTGGGAGTACATTGATGAACCAGCTATGGAGCATTTGTTGGCGTCGGCACAGTCTCCCGAAGCGTGGCTTCAGAAACTTGAAAGTCATGTGATCATGAATGGGCGGGCTGATCAGGACAATTACTCCGCTTTGGTTATCTCCTGTACCGGGCCTGATGAGCACACGCTGATGCCGATTGCTCCTTTAAATCCTAAGTAGGCGCCAAAAAACAATGGCTTTGTATCTTTAGATTTTCAAAGAAAGTGACTGGCAGGCTTGGGCGTAAGAATGATTTCTTATACACATGTTCGAATACACTTTTTCGAGGTGGCTTATGAAAGCAATATCATTTTTACTGACGATCCCGTTTGCGGTATTTTCCGCTTCAGCTATTGCGCAGGGCGAGCAAGTGCTTCGTGGAAATCAAATTACTGAATCGGCACTGATTCAAGCCCTTACGCCAGCGCCGGAGTTTGAAGACCCCATTCGCACCCGCAGCATTCGTGTCAATCCCGTCAATGAACCTCGTCCTGCCTCTGCCAAGCCAGCTAAGGCCTCTCTGCTCATTACTTTTGAAACCAACTCTGCCGCATTGACTCCGCGTGCGAAACAATCGCTGGATGTTGTGGGTCAGGCTCTTACTTCCAATAAGCTTGCCGATTTCCGTTTTGCGATCCAGGGGCATGCTGATCCTCGGGGCGACAGCGAATCGAATCTCCGACTTTCCCAGTTGCGAGCCGAATCGGTACGTCAATATTTAGTCCAGAACAATAATATTGAGGATCGGCGTCTGGAAGCGATTGGCCGAGGCGATAAAGAATTATTAAATACATCTAACCCGATTGCACCTGAAAATAGACGAGTAACTATCGTGAATCTGGCTCAATAGATTTCACATGCGTTACTCGGGTTCGTTAGAAATTAGTCTGCAATTGCGACTTAGGTGATGCCTTGTCACTTCCGCATTCAACCGGGGGCAAACCACGTGCCTTAATGTCGCGTTGTTCCGATCCCAATTCAATGTGCTGTACTAATATTAATGGCCTCGTGCCTTTTTTGAGTTCTTTTCTATCTTACTGACCCAAGAGCAATGAATTGTGAATCAGGTGTTTTGTGCTAATCGCATGATGCCGTGGAAGTCTGCCGGAGCGCGTCATTCTTTTGAGACGACCTCGACGTTCACTGTTTTGGCACTCGCTGAACGTGACAGACTGCCTTATGAAGCCTGAGGTTGTGGGTGAAACCTTCCGTGGAAGTGAATCTATTGCTTACTGTAAGAGGGTCTGACACCTATGCCTTCTTGAGCCACAGTTCGTTGCAAATTTTCATAAAGGAGTGGCTGCTTTACAGGACTAAACTGATACGAGAAAACGCTGATGTGTATGGAAACTGCACTTACTGCGCTGATTCCCTAGGGAGGTTTCAATGGTTAAAAATTGGTATCAAGCTTATTGCAGACTGATTGCCGCTTCTACCTTCCGAAGTCATCAGCCATCGTATCGGTTTACGACTGGGCAAACTGATGACCTATATTCTGATCAACCGATATCTAGCAGTTATAAATTTCGTGTTCTTGGGCCCATGCGCCAACGTCTGCGGTCTGCTCAAAACTCAACTTGTCGAATCCTCGTCAGTGCCGCGTTTGGAACATCGGGCATCGCGCAGGCACAGGTTCCACCGGTTATTCCGCCTGCAGGCCGTATCGAGCAAGAAGTTCGGCCTGCGCTTGAACCCATTCGCAGGAGTATCCAGATCGAAGCCCCACGGCCTTCGGACCAGGTACCCGCTGGCGCCGACACCGTTCAGTTCGTTCTGGGATCGGTGGAACTGAAGGGCAATCAGGCACTTTCCATTGAAAACCTGCGTGACTTGTGGGTCGACAGGATCGGCAAGTCAATTACGCTGGCTGATGCCTTCCGCATTGCCGCTGCGATATCGGCTCGCTACCGCGAAGCCGGGTACATCCTGTCCCAAGCGATCGTGCCGCGCCAGGAACTGCTGACCGAGCGCGCTACTCTTCAAATCGAGGTGCTCGAAGGTTACGTGGACCAAGTTACCTTTTCGGGCGCCGACAACCTGAAAGACGCGCTTGCTCCGTACGCGTCGAAAATTACGGCAGAGCGGCCCTTGACCTTAGCGACGCTCGAGCGCAACTTGTTGCTGATGAATGAACTTGCCGGGTTGTCCGTGCGGGCGAACCTGAAAGCTTCCGCCACCCCAGGCGCGACTTCCATGGACCTTTCCCTGGCACGCGATCCCGCAGCATTTTCCGTGTCAGTCCACAACCGCTCGAGCAAGGCCCTTGGCCGCGTTCGAGCCGAAGCCAGCGCTGATATGCGCGGCGTGTTTGGTCACTTTGACCGGCACACCTTTCGATTCATCACCTCAGGGTCGCAACGGCTGAATTATCTTGGCTACGCTGGAGAGCAGCCCATCGGCCATGACGGGCTCAAACTGAACTGGAACGCATCTGCTTCGAAGTCTGAGCCCCAACTCAACATTCCGCTCAACATCGACAGCAACAGCAGCAGTGCGGGGGTTGGTGTTTCGTACCCAGTGATTCGGTCCCGCGCCAGGAATCTGGATGTCAGGGCGCGGTTGGATGCGTCCCACAATTCTTCGAACATCCCTTTGGAAACGCGGGATGACATACGCGCGTTGCGCGCTGGGGCAACGTTGGATTCTCTGGACAGCTTTGGTGGACTGAACATTGCTGACCTGGAAGTATCGAAGGGCCTTTCTGCATTGGGTGCATCACGGCGCGATGACACCCGCTTGTCACGCAACGGACTTGCAGATCCTCAATTCAGCAAGGTGACCTATTACTTGGCCCGGTTGCAGTCCATCACCGGGCCCTGGAGCGTGCTGGTCGCCGCCAGTGGCCAGCACTCCAGAGATGTTCTGGTGACGTCCGAGACATTCGGGCTGGGAGGCGATGTATTCCTGCGCGCGTTTGATCCGTCTGAATTGTTTGGTGACAATGGCATTGCGGGCAAGATCGAACTGCGCTTCGACCTGCCGCAGTCGGCGTTTCGCAGCACGTTTTACGCGTACCACGACGCCGGCAAGGTAAGGTTCAACACACCCAACGACCGGGACCAATCCATCCTTTCCACGGGGGCTGGCGTGCGGTTTTCTGCCGCTCAGGGGGTTCGTGGCTACATCGAAGTTTCCAAACCCCGGCACAAGATTCCCAACAGCACTGGTTCAAATCGTCTGCGCGTCTTCGCGGGCGCGGGCATTGATTTCTAGCCCCCTTGCGACGGCGGGCAGGTAACTTACTTCACTTCCTACCATCATCACTACTAGCGAGGGCCGTCATGAACAAAACCTCATCGCCGAGCTTTACACCCGTGCGTCTTACTCCAGTGGCCGCCGAGATTCGGCGCGCTTTAACCGCAGGCAGCCTTGGTGTGGCGTTGATTGGCGGGCATGGCGTTGTGGTCGGTGCGCCGGCCGGTGGCCAAGTCGTCGCCGGGCAGGCTGCCATCAGCCAGCAAGGCGCCACCACCACGGTGCAGCAGGCTTCTCAGCGGGCTGCGGTGAACTGGAACAGCTTCAGTGTAGGCGCCCAGGAAACGGTTAATTTCCAGCAGCCCAACGCGCAAGCGGCCATCCTCAACCGCGTGGTGGGCGTGGATCCGTCCACCATCCTGGGACGTATCAACGCCAATGGGCAGGTCTACCTCGTCAACCCCAACGGTGTGCTGTTCGGGCGTGGCTCCCAGGTCAATGTCGGCAGCATCCTGGCCAGCACAGCCAATATCAGCAACGCCGATTTCATGGCCGGACGCATGGCGTTCACTGAACCGGGAAAACCCAACGCAACGGTCGTGAACGAGGGCAGTATCACGGTAGCCGATGGGGGATTTGTCGGGCTTGTGGCGCCAGGCGTTCGCAACAGCGGTGTTATTAATGCCAAGCTGGGGCGCGTTACGCTCGGCGGCGCACCGGCGTTCGTGTTGGACCTGCACGGCGACGGCTTGATCAACTTGGTGGTTGACCCGGCGGCGATGCAAACCCTCACCGACGCAAGCGGCAAGCCGCTGGCGTCGTTCGTGGATCAATCAGGCAATATCTCGGCCGAGGGCGGACAGGTGTTCATTACGGTGGCCACCGCCAAGGGACTGGTTGATGGAGTCATCAACGTCGGCGGTGTCGTTCGCGCCACGTCGTTTGAATCCAGGCCCGGCGTGATCTCGCTGCTAGGCGATGCGGGCACCCAGGTAGCGGTGGGCGGCCGGCTGGATGCATCGGGCGCGGACGGCGGCAAGATTGAAGTCACTGGGCGCAAAGTGACACTGGCGGCCGCCTCCCGCCTTGACGCGAGTGGCTCGGCCGGGCGGGGCGGCACGGTTTCCGTCGGCGGCAACTGGCAGGGCCAGGGGCCTCTGATGAATGCCAGCCAGGTCAACGTCGAGCGCGGCGCCGTCATCAGCGCCGGCGGCCTTGCCTCTGGCGGCACGGTCTCGGTGTGGTCCGACGGCCCCACGCTCTTCGAAGGCTCGGTGCAGAACTCAGGCGGCAACGTCGAGGTGTCGGGCAAGGCTCGGCTCATGTTTGACGGAAACGTGCAAGCGGCCAAGCTGCTGCTGGACCCGACCAACCTCACCGTCGCCGCGCAGGGCGCCGATAATGTTACCAACCTTCCTGCTACAGGCGACTCCATCATCGGGGTGGGAACGCTCAACCGCCAACTCGCCCAAGGCACCGCCGTTACCCTGGAGGCCAGCGAGAAGCTGACGGTGGCAAGCCAGATCGATGGGCGTACTGGCACGCCGGGCGGCGCACTAACGTTGCAGGCTGGCAGCATTGCGCTGGAGGCCAACGTGGTTTTGAACGAAGGCAACTTCAGCGCAGTGTCGCGCGGCGATTTGACTCAGGCCGGAGGCACTGGAATTTACACCGGCAGTGGCTCGGTCAACGTCAACGCGGTGGGCAGCGTTCAGTTGCAGCAAGTCGTCAGCACCGGCGCAGTGAGTCTGACAAGTACCGCCGGCCGGGTGGACGTGGCTGCGCCCATCGTTGGGCTGAAGGATGGTGCCGCCTTTCCCCTTGCATCTTTGGATATAAAAGGGGCTGCGGGTGTGAGCATCAACGGAGCATTGGCGGGCGCCGAGGGAATTAACCTCGCCAGCGCAAGCGGGAGCATCACGACCGGCGCGACCGTGCTGCGCTCGGGCGGGCCGGTGACGCTCAATGCTCCCAACGGGCAGGTCAACGTGGGTGCCGGTGGCATCGAGGTTTTGGGCGCTTCGCAAGTCAACCTCAACGGCGGCCAGTCCGTCACCTCTACAGGCACACTGGCCACCAACGGCGGCACTATCCAGATCACTTCGAACGGCGATGTGGTGGTGAATCAGATGGCCACTCGGGCTTCAAACGATGCACCCAGCGGTGGTGTCGATATCAGAAGTACCAGCGGCAATGTTGTCCTGGCGCAGGCGCTTGGAGGACCGAACACCGGCTACTCGACCGTAGCGGAACGCAGCGCGCCTAACACCGACCCTTCGACTTTCAATGCCGGTTACCGGCGCGACCGACGGCCGGAGGTCGGCACCCTTCGCATCCAGGCCGACAACGGCTCTGTCGAAACCAATGGGCTGAACCTGGACGGCAACGACAGCGAAACGGCCACGGCCAACGGCCTACAGGTCGTGGCGGGCCGTCGTCTCATTGTCAATCATCAAGTCGCAGTGAACAAGGGCAACATCGAATTTGTTTCGGCCGGTCTGGGGGATACGGACGGCGTTTATCTCGGTGATAGCGTTTATTCGCGTGGATACGACCGTGTTGATGGGACAAGAGTTGCGAATGGTACTGCCCGCTACATTAACACTGGCAAGACAGCCTATGCGATCACGATCCGTGCAGAGAAAAACATTGCACTGTTCGATAACACGAATGATGTGATCGACTACTACACGCAAGATGTTGATGCTGAGAATCGTGGGCCAGATCCATTATTTCGACCTCCTACGGCTTATCGCCCACCGCAATATTATTACTCTTTAGCGAAAATAGTTGTAGCAAACAATGCGGCCAACTATGCTGGTAGCGAAAAAGACTCACTTGTTCAGCCGGTGGTAAAGCAGCTTCCACTTATTACTTTGGCAGGGACTCTTATTGGTACCTTGCAACCGGCCCAAACCAGCATTCGAGTTGCTGATAATTCCCCTGGTTTGGTGGCCATGTCGAAAACTCCGAATAGCAATCCGCTGGACCCCACAGCTCTTGCTAAAAGAGATGGCGTGGCACTGAAGCTGCTCGCTTACCGATCTGACCGCGACGAATCAACGACTTTAAAAGTCGACGGCTGCGTGCCGACACGTTGTGTGGCGACTACTGATGACGGCAAGACATACATGTTTAGGAAACAGTACGTTTTCGATTCATTGGCTTCCCCGCAATCGTTAGGCATGGGAAGCACGCAGGCCGTGAACGTGTCCGGGCTGCGCATTCGAAGCGAAAGCGAGAACGCCGTGAGTCCACAGCCGGAACTGAGCATCGACACCAAACTCCTCAGCGCGGCGGGCAGCATTAGTGCGAAAGCTCCCATCCCATTCACCGACGCAGACCTAGACCAATATTTAAATGAAATCATGCCTGCTGCAGTGTCAAGATCTGTTGTAAGCACATCTCCCGGACTCGGGGCTGCAGACGGGTCGAGCATCGGCTCGCGCCGTGTGCTGTTCGACGGTGTGATTCAGCGTGGCGGCTTTCAACAAAGAACCGACCAAGCAAGTAATCAGGGCAATTTAGTTGGTGATCTCACTGCGAACAACAACACTTCAACGAATTTTCAACTAATTGGCGGTTTTGCTCCCTTGCCTGCGCCATCCCTGCCTGTCGTGGTCGTGCCGGTTTTGGTCACCCCACCGCCTAGCGTCGTGACTGAGCCAGGCGTTGTTTTGCCTGTAATCGTGACACCTCCTCCGACCGAAACCTTACCTATCATCGTGACGACAACTCAGTCGCCAGACCGCGAAACACAAATCCAGCTCCCCATCAACGTCGGTGAGGTTGCCGTAGGTAGGCGACCCGCCTCCGACGCAGACCTTGGCCGCAGCTCCAGCCTCAGTGGTAGTGCCCGCAATGTGTTCGCGACGCGCTACCGCATTGCTGACACCACAGACTCGGTGCTGTGCGCGCCGGGTGACATTGAGAGCGCTCCTGTCGGCACTGGCGGGATTGCACCAAACGATGAAACGCGCTGCAAATAGTGATGCTGAATCTGGTCGTCCGAGACCGAGCAGTGCGTTTTTTTTTATAGCTTTGGTTTGGTTGGCATCGGGTCACTCGGCTGCTCAAACGGCCGTGCCCCAGCCTCGTGTCACCTACACCATGCACACGGCCGCGATCACCCAGATCCGCGCCACGCCCGATTTCCAGCGCGTCGTTTCCATTGGCAGGGACAAGACAGTCCGGGTCTGGCGCACACAGGACCTCAAGCCGATCCGCGTGATCCCTTTGCCGAGCGAGGATGGCGACGAAGGAGACCCCCGGTCGCTGGCAGTGACGCCCGACGGCAAGGAGGTCATCGTTGCCGGGTTCACCGGCCTGACCTGGCAAAGGAAATCGCAGCTTTATCGCTTCGACCTCGAGACTGGCAGGCTGCTCGAAACGATCCGTGGTTTCAGCGGATCCATCGAATCGCTGGGGATGTCGCGGGACGGCCAGCGCCTTGCGATCGGTACCGCCGCGCAAGGCGCCATGGTCATCGGACTTCCCGGCAAGCAGCAGCTCTTTGCCGACGCGCAGTACGCCGAGCGGGTCACGTTCTCAGACTTTTCGGCCGATGGACTGCTGGCCACAACCTCCGCTGACGGCTGTGTTCGGGTCTATGCGCCGGACGGCAAGATTGTGTTTCGTGCAGAGTGGCCGCCACGTCAAGACAACGCAGCGGCGTGCAAGGGAACGGCGTCCTTGGGAGGCATCCGCTTTTCTCCTGACGGGCAGTGGCTTGCCTTCGGTGTGCAGGACCGTCCCGAGGTCGTGTTGATGGATGCGCGGTCGCTCAAGCTGCACAAGGTCATCAAGGTGGACGATCCCAAGCAGCGGTCACTGTGTTGCATTGCGTGGTCGCCCGACAGCAAACTGCTCTACGTGAATGGAGTGCATGACGGCGGCGAGCCTACGCCGCTCTATCGCATCGCCGACGGGGGCCGGGGCCTCATTGAGCGGATGCCTGTCGGACGCAACCTTTACACCAACATGCTGCCGCTGCCTGATGGCGACATCATCTTTTCCACCGACACCCCCAGCCTGGTACGGGTAAACGGTGCTACCGGGAACCGGTCTGCCGAAACCCTGCCGCCGAATGGCGATTTTCGATCTGTGGAGGGCAGCTTGCGGGTGAGCCGCGACGGCCGCCGGGTCGTGATGCCCATGCAAGCGGATGGTGGTAGCCTGCGGGCCTTCGAGAACGGCAGCACCCTTGATCGGGCGTACCGAAGCGCTTCAGCCGAAGACCAAGCCACGACCCAAACAGCCTTGCGCCAGGGGGGGGCCGTCACTGTCGAGACCGAGACAGGTATCTTCGGCTACAAGCAACCTACTCGCGTCAACGGCCAACCGGTGGCCCTTCGGCCTTTCCAATCGGTCTGGAGTTGGGCGACGCATGCCACCCAGCCCATCGCTGCGATCGGGACTGCGTGGACGGTCCTCGTGGCCGACGCCCAGGGCAAGATCAAGTGGCAACGCTCAATGCAGGCGCCCGCCTACCACGTGGTGATAAGCGATGATGGCAAATGGGTGGTGGCGGCGGTAGGGGACGGTACTATTCGCTGGTTTGCAGCTAACACGGGCATCGAGGCACTCGGGCTGTTTTTGCACACCAATGGAGAGGATTGGGTGTCGTGGCGACCAGACGGTTATTACGCCTCATCGCCCCGCGGCGACGAGTACATCGGCTGGCTTATCAACCGCGGCGATCAACAGACGCCAGACCTCTACCGTGCCGTGCAATTCGAGCGACATCTTTACCGGCCCGACCTGGTGCAACTGGCACTTTCGCCCGGCCAGGAGCGCTCGACACCACAGTCATTGCAAGGCCTTTTTGCCAATCTGGCACCGCCCCGCGTGACGATAGAGCGAATCACCTACAAAGACGGTGAACCCCTGGAGGTTCAGTTCTCCGCCGAGTCCACCGGTCGCCCGATCCAGGAGATCGGCGTTTTCGCAGACGGCATTCCCATGTTGACAAGTACGGAACGCCGCCTGGCCGCAGCCACGCAAGGTCGCGTGACCAGAACCATGCGCTTGCCCGTGGGCACGGCACCCGATACCTTGCGGATCGAGGCAGAAACCGAGATGTCGGTTGGGGTGGATGAGACCACGCCGACCTTGCGCCTCCGGCCACCCACCATACCGCGAGGCAAACTGCGCCTGGTTGCCATCGGTGTCAGTGCTTTTCTGGACAGCCGTAATTGTTCGCCGCAGCGTCCCTGCAACATCAGCATCGACGACCTTCCCAATGCAACCAACGATGCGGAGGTGCTCGCGCAAAAGATGAAGCTCCAGGCTGGCCAGCAATATGATTCTGTCGAAGCGTTTGTGCTGACCGACAATTCCCCCGACAAGCCCACCAAGCACAATATTTTGTCTTATTTGAAGCATCTGGAGGAGGCCGGCCCGAACGACACCACCATCCTTTTCCTGGCGTCCCACGGTTTCTCGCAGAACCGTTCCTCCTCAGAGTATTACCTGACCCCGCGCGATGCCAAACTCAGCGACATCGAAACGGTTCTGGCGCAAACCTCCGCAGAACCGATTCCGGTAAGCAAGACGGCAAGCTTGCTGACTGCCTCCGAAATCTACGCGGCATTCAAACGCGTGGCCGGCCGAAGGATACTGATGATGGACACCTGCCATTCCGGGGCCGCAGACGGGAGGCAAAATCCTTACTCATTGGCCAAACGCAGCGCAGCCGCCCAGATTGCCTTGCTGTCGGCCGCTTCAGGCGACGAACCCTCCTACGAGGCCGTCGGCGCTCCACACGGGGCATTTACCCTGTCTTTGCTGGAAGCGCTCAATGGCAGCGGTGACATGAACCGGGACGGGTTCGTTACGTTGCGCGAGGCCTTTGAATTCGTTCGCCCGCGCATTGCCGCCAACACGCAACGCTTGAACCAGTTGGCGCGGGCCCAAGGATCCGCCACCACCGAAAAAAAGCAGACACCGACGCTTGTTTCGATTCCTGTCATCGAGCAATCGGTCATCACCCGCGTTGGACTTGGCGCCAGATAATTGCACGGGCCTTTCAACCATATTTATGGGGATTTTTCAGCGCTGGGATTGCTCCATGAATTTTGACACCTCGTCATGTACGCCCTGGCGTCAATAGATCGCACGCTCCGGCTGGCGAGACGCGCGCGCCGCCATTGCATGGAGCAGTGATAATGCTTTTTCGCTGGCGAAACGATGCACTTTCGGGTTGGTGAAATCGGTCAACGGCACGGCGCCTGCAACGACCAGGTTGGCCACGAGGGTGCTGCTGTGCGTCTCATCTGCAACGACGTAGATCAACAACTCTATCGGAATTAGCTGCAGATACGCAAACAAGAGATCCAAGAACGCTTGGTTTCCAAAACTGCAGGCGCGCAGTACATCCTTGTGCCGCCGCATTGCCAGCGCGTGGAGTATTTTCCCCTGAAGGCCTGCTGCGATAAACGTGGCCAGCAGTTCGCGGGCAAGTGCCCCTCCTGGCGTCGTAAAGGCAGCCTTGGAAAAGACATGGTTGACCGGGTGATTTTTATCCTGCAGGGCTGAATCCGAAAAAATGCGATCGCCATGCTTCGGGCTGAGTCCTGCCAGGTACGCCCTGAGTAGGGGGTTGCCGTGGATTTGCACCGCGTCAATGCAAAGATGGTTAAAGAGGCGGCGCTCAAGACGTGGATCATCGGCAACAGCGCCAATCAGCCCATGCTCGAACAGCGCCTGCCAGTGGGGTTGAGCGTCTGCAGCGCAGGCGAGGGCGACCTCCAGGCTCCCGCCGGGCGAGGTCTGGATGAAATAATTCAGCGTGTCGCTGGGGACATTGGACATGGGGGCATCTTTTTTACTGCGCCAATAGCGCGCCAAATCTGCGCCAGTGCGGAGCGGGAATGAGCGGGAAAGTACGTGATGAAGCGGCATGGCTCATGGCCACATGAAACGGCTTGAAATTTGATAACTACATGATATCATTGAAGAATATTGGGGTTTCAGGCGCGATTGGGAAGGGTCGGGATAGGGTGTCAAATATGCGAATCTTGCGTTCACACTGCAGGGGTCGCAAGTTCGAAACTTGCACCGCCCACCAAAAAACATAATAAAATCAAAGGACTTCTCTTAGTGCGAAGCCCTTTTTTTATGCCCGGTGTCTAAAAAGTGTCTAAAATAATGGTGGACGATCATGGATTGTTTGCGATGTTGGACAGGATTTGGTCAACTGGAAAGCAGCATTTCTGTGCTGATGTCAGACGATCTTTTGCCGCGTAGTTGAAAAAGATTGTTTTAATGAAGCCGAATCTTCAACCAAGTCTCACGTAATCTACGTATCGCGAACTCTCGAAGACCACTTTCCTGTGTTTTTGTGTCGATACGCCGAACGGACGTGTGAAAAATGCTGAAAGATTCTTGAAGAAATTTGTCAAGAAGTGGTGTGATGATCAAGTTGCTCAGCCCGAAAAAGTCCAAAACTGATCGATGGCAATGATCGTTTCCACAAATCTAGTCCCAAAAGGATTCTCAGCATGTTCCTTGTGGCCTTTCATCTTTGTTCGGCCAGAACATCGCACCGACACCGCCTTGATTGAACACGAATTGGTTCACTACAGGGAGCAGGCATGGATGACGCCGATATGGGTGCTTCTGTATCTCGTTTCTCGAAAATTCCGCCTTGCCGCAGAAGTTCGGGCCTACACCCGGCAGATTGAACTGGGGGGCGTATCACGGGAGCAAGCAGCCCAAGCGTTGCTGAGCTATCGACTTGGTATCAACTATGGGAAAGCCATGCAGGAATTAACCTGAAGTAAGGCAGCGAAAGCTCATGTCCCGGGGCTTACTAAGTTATACCAATCCCAAGATATAGAGAACCAAAGCCAGCGATCGGAGTCAGAGCAGTCTTGGCTCTCGCAGGAGATTACGAAAATGTCATCTCAGCACATCATTGATCAGCTGCAGCCCTATGATTTCGACCGGCTGGCCCGCAGGGAACCCGATGGACGCCGGCGACTGCGCCTGATAGCGCTGGCGCACCTCAAGGATGGCAAAAGCTATCTCGAGGTGGCTGCCGCACTGCGCGTGACCCGCCACGCGGTCATGCGCTGGGTGCAATGGTTTACCGCCGGTGGCGTGGCCCGTCTGGCCGGCATGCCGCACGACTGGAGTACGCAGCGCCTTGCCAAAGAGCACGAAGAGGCGTTTCGCCAGGCGGTCGAGAAACTGCAGGGCGAACGCGGCGGCGGGCGGGTGCGGGGCGAAGACATCCGCCAGTTGCTGGCCGGGCAGTTTGGCGTGGCCTACAGCCTGAACGGTGTGTATGACCTGATGAAGCGCCTGGGGCTGGTATGGATTTCGGCCCGCGCCGTCAGTCCCTACGCCGATCCGGTTGCACAAGCCGAATTCAAAAAAAAACTTCGTCCAGGAAGTCGCCGCAACGCTGCCGCCAGGCGTTGCGCCTGAACAGGTGGACATCTGGTTCCAGGATGAAATGCGCATCGGCCAGCGCGGCACGCAAACGCGCCTGTGGGCACGCAAGGGAACGCGGCCCCGGGTGGTGCGTCAGCAGCAGTCCGAATCGGCCTACGTCTTTGGCGCCGTCTGTCCACAGCAGGACAGTGCCATCGGTCTGGTCATGCCGCACGCCAATACCGAGGCGATGAGCCATCATCTGCAGGTCCTGAGCGAAGCGGTGCCTGCGGGACGCCATGCCGTGCTGGTGCTGGACCGCGCGGGATGGCACACCACGCCCAAACTGCCGCAGTTCCCGAACGTTTCATTGTTGCCGCTGCCAGCGGGGTCGCCCGAGCTCAACCCGGCCGAGCAGGTGTGGGCGCAACTACGCGACCGGCACTTGGCCAACCGCTGCTACGACGGCTACGAGCAGATTGTTGACGCCTGCTGCGACGCCTGGAATGCCTTCACGCAAATCCCTGGCGCCATCCGCTCTTTGTGCTCCCGCAGCTGGGCAGTGCTGCCTTCGGCTTCGGTTATTTCATGACACGGGATTGGTATTACTTGTGTTGTATGGCAAAAGTGGGCTTGTTCACTTTGACTTTCTGCGCGGCGATACCGGATTTGACGGTGCCAAGCGTTGTTGGGCTTGAATTGGCTTCCCCAACAATGGTGGCTTGAAGAAGTGGTCAGAATGTAATGAACATATCACCAATTCACAAGTGAAAACGCGGTATCGTTTGACCTATTTGGTTTAAGCCGATGGATGAATTTCAGTAGATTGATTTTCAGAAACAGCCAGCCGCTGCCAGAATGTATCTATGGCAGCATCTTTTTGCCGGTCTTCTTCATGCGTGTGGTGATAGCTACACCAGTCATCCGGCTGCGGATTGCGGTTTGGTTTTTGCATTTTTTCGCTGGCCATAAGGTATCTGACGACTGGCACCCGGTTGGCGCATGAGGAGACTTGGTTGCGTTCTGCTGGGGTGAACGCAGCGCAGGTTGAGCATGACCTACGCAGCATGGTCATATCTTCGCCGTTTACAGATTCGTATTGATTCAGCATGATCATTTTCCCCTATGGTAGAGCTTGTCAGATAGCCTGAACAGGGTCGTTTTAATCCAAGGCGTACTTGCTCACGCTACTTCTGGGACAAGCAGATTTGCGAACATTTTTCTGCGGCCGGGTGCGCGAAACACAATTTCTAGGCTGGGGATATGAATGACCCGTACCTCTTGATGTTTGGGGTGTGCCATGCTTTTTGCCGCCACCGCAATGGCCAAAGAAAGATTTTTGTAGAGTAGGCTGGGATTTGTGGGTGGTAATAAGCCGCCAAGGGCTGTTGATTCGCATTCAATAAGGTAATGATCTGACACTGACCTGAACTCCTAAAAATATGTAAATAAAGTTTACCTATTTGTAGTAATTTGTGCGAAGTGGTTTTCACCTAGCCAAAACTGGGTAGGGCATCACGCAGGTTTAGCTGGTTCGACGCCAGCCATTTTTTAAGAAACTCATTGCCTGTGATTGGCCCTAAACTTAACTCCATGAGCATCGAGTCCATCTCCAAATTCACAGGCGCAGCCGCAGAACTGTGGGCAGCCATTCCTGCTGATATCAAGAAGAAATTGATTTCGAACGTCTTGTGCGGAAAATGTCGCCACGAGGTCACCATTAGCAACTTCACTGGGGCTGTCAAAAGTGGCGACTTGTTGCTAGTCGGTTCGTGTTCAGAATGCCATGGTGATGTGGCGCGATTGGTTGAGGGGAAGTGAAACGGGGCTTGGAATGATCGTTTGCACAAATCTGATCCCAAAAGGCTTCTCTGCTGTTTGTTTATGGCCGTTCATCTTTGTACGACCTGAACATCGCAGCGATAACGCCCTGATAGAACACGAATTGGTTCACTACCGTGAGCAAGCTTGGATGACACCAATATGGGTGCTTCTGTATCTCGTTTCCCGAAAATTTCGCCTTGCAGCAGAAGTTCGAGCCTACACCCGGCAAATTGAAGTGGGTGGCGTTTCACGAGAACAGGCAGCCCAAGCGTTGCTGAGCTATCGACTTGGAATCACTTACGGTAAAGCCGTGCAAGTTTTGGCTTAAAAGTAGCGCAACGAAAGATCATTTTCGGGGGCTACCTCAGTTACTTGTGCTGTACGGCAGAAGTGGGCTTGTTCGCTTTCGTTTTCTTCGCGGCGACGCCAGATTTCACGCTGCCGTTAGGTTTCGGGAATGCGATGGGATCGACTTTGACCTTAGCTACGCCATCGTGTTTCGTAATCCCGATCTTGTGCGCCGTAGAAGGAGAAACGTCCAATATCCGACCTTTCACATACGGCCCACGATCACGAATGGTGACTTTCGCGCTTTGGCCGGTCTGAAGGTTAGTAACTTTCGCAGTGGTTCCAAGCGGAAGAGTCTTACTGGCAGCGTTGTCGCTGTGTGGGTTCATTTTTTTTCCATCGGCCATCTTTTTGCCTGCTAACTTTCCCGCAAAAACCGATGCCTTACCAATGCGCTTGTGACCCGACAGGTCAGGCTTAGCCTTCGTGTCCTTTTGTGACGACACGGAATGCTGCCGTGCTCGTTTTCCTGCGGCGTGTGCATCAGGAGAGAACCCCACGACACTGGTACCGATCATCCACACCATCACAAACCCGGTAAGGCAATTGAAGTTGAATTTCTTCATCATCTTGTCGATGCTCCTTGCAATCAGTGGCATCATTACATTCCCTTGGGGGCGGTAGCTCAGTTGGGAGAGTGCTGCGTTCGCAATGCAGAGGTCGTGAGTTCGATCCTCATCCGCTCCACCAAGAATTTTTCTACAAACGAATGACTTGCGATTTCCTGCAAGTCATTTTTTATTGTGCCTAAATTGTCTGACGCCTCCTTGCGTTAGCTGTGGATTTTCAACATCGTTGTTCAAGGATTTCGATGAATTGAAGATGAAATCGGACAAAAAGGTCTGGGTTTGGCAAGTAATTGTTATTTACCACTCAACCACGCATTGCCTGTCCTGATCCGATCCGATCCGTTAAGCATGCTCCTACCCAGTAGATGACTAAAAGAAGAACAACAAAGCGCCCTCATACCCGAACAAAGTTTCACCTGATCTACATGCTGCTGGCGCTGGCAATCGGTCTGTCTCTTCATTCCTGTGCCGACATTCCTGCGGGGCGTGAATTAGCTACCAAATTCGGCTTGGATGGTGTCATCAAGGAACTTGGCACGGCGGCGCGAGACCTTGCCAGTACGGCTAAAACGGCCTCCAAGGCTGCGACTTCAATTAAGAGATACACAGGTGACGACACTGATTCTTTTTCGGCCTGTCGCCAATTTTTTGCAGGCGGAAAACCACCCGTTGTGGCACCACGACCCACCAGCCGTGACCTTTGCTACGACGCTTTTGCAATCCTGCACTCTGGTGAAAAAAAAACAGCCGTGTTTGTCGCTGAAAAGCTCAACCGCGCATCCATAGCTGATGCCGACGAAAAGCGAACGAACAAATTTTTTCCAGATGCACGGCTACGTTCTGCCGAAAGGGCGACCTTGGATGACTACAAGGGCAGTGGTTTTGATCGTGGTCATCTTGCGCCAGCAGGGGATATGCCTACCGCGCAGGCAATGGCTCAGAGCTTCTCGTTAGCGAATATGGTGCCTCAAGCCCCTGAACACAACCCCCGGGTGTCAGACTTGTTGTCGCGTCCAATTCTTCAATGGCTAACTGCCCGGCAACGACATTTCATGACCAGAACACCGCATTCACATCACTCCCTTGAATTTAAAGAGCAGGCATTGCTCAAAGCCAGGCATCGCGGCACGCGTTCCGTTATCAGCGTTGCCAGTGAACTCAACATGTCCGCCGGCACGCTCAGGAAGTGGCTGCAAAGCGCAAGCAAGAAAACCGGCACGATAGCCCCCCCGGTGTCCGCTGCAACTGCTGCACTGGACGGCCCGGCGTCGGCCTGGACGCCTGCACAGCGTTTGATGGCGCTGCAGCAAAGCTATGCACTGGATGACATGGCCCGGGCCAGCTGGTGCCGCGAGCATGGCGTGTTCGAGCATCAGCTGGTGCAGTGGCACCAGGCGTTTTGCACCCCTGCCGTGCCCGCTTCACGCGAGGCGAGCGGCGCCTTTCGCGAGCTGCAGCGCCAGCATGATCAGTTGCAGCGCGAACTCAGGCGCAAGGAAAAGGCGCTGGCCGAGGTGGCTGCCTTGCTGGTGTTGCAAAAAAACTTCCAGGCGCTGTTGGAGGGCGCGGACAAATGACGTCCGTCCAGCAGCGCCAAAAGTTGCTCGGCCTCATTGACAAGGCCTGCGCCGACGGGGCGCGTTTGCAACCGGCTTGCCGCCAGATCGGCTTGTCGTGCCGCAGCGTGCAGCGCTGGCAGCGCTCTGAGGCGGCCGAGGGTGACCAGCGCCCTTCAGGCAAGCGGCGCTATGCACGCCCGGCCAACAAGCTGCTTGAAGAAGAGCGCCAGGCCGTGATGGCCACGCTCAACAGCGAAGCGTTCAAGGACTTGCCGCCGAGCCAGATCGTGCCTCGCCTGGCCGACAGCGGCGTCTATGTGGC
>NZ_KL448323.1:1148911-1733467 GCF_000709345.1 Polaromonas glacialis
GTAAGCGGTCCGCGAACCACGCCCTTTTATTCGTGAGCTGATTCGATGATGCTATGTGTCCATCTACAACTACATGGACACCTATGACAGAGATGAACGCAGAGTTGCTGGCCCGGCTGGTGGTCGGGCGCAAACGCGACGGACGGTGCACTTACGACCCGCTGGCCAAGCAGGCGCTAATTGACGAATGCCTCAAGCCTGGCGTGTCGGTGGCGCGCGTGGGGATGCTGTACGGCATCAACGCCAATTTGCTGCGCACCTGGATTGCCAAGTCAGGCCAGCCCAACCATGGCAAAGCGCTGGCGTCGCCAGCGGCTTTCGTGGCCGTGCAGGTTAGCGAGCCGGCAGCGCCGGCTGCAACAACCGCACCAGTCGCACTTTGCCTGCACGTGCGCCTGCCCAACGGGGTGGCGCTCGATGTGGGCCAGGTCCCGCTGGAGGCGATGGCGCCCGTGCTGCAACTGCTGGGCACACTGGCGTGTTCACGCTGAACGCCACCCGTGCGGTGTACCTGCACCAGGAGGCCATTGATTTTCGCAAGAGCATCAACGGTCTGGCCAGCCTGGTCGAGCATGGCCTGGGCCTGGACGCGTTTGCCCAGGCACTGTTTGTCTTTGCCAACCGCAGGCGCGACCGCATCAAGATTCTGGGCTGGGATGTCAACGGGTTTTGGCTGCTGCACAAGCGCCTGGAGAAGGACCGCTTCATCTGGCCGCGAGGCGAACTCGGCGTCGTGACGCTCAGCGTGGAGCAGCTGCACTGGCTGCTCAAGGGTATCGACATCCAGGCCCTGCGCGGACACCAGGCCGTGCGCTACGAGCGCGCAGCGTAAGGGGGACAAATTCTGGCTTGGAAGGCAAGGCTCAGACTCGGATTTTTGGGAACTTTCACCCGCGCCGCCTTGTCTAAACGGGCATGCTCGCTGTGCCTGATGCCCAAGAAATAGACGCCTTGAAAGAGGCGCTGGCGCAGGCTTTGCAGCGCAGCGACGCCCTGGCGGGGGAGTTGCGTATGGTGCGCGCCGAGCGTGACCTGCTCCAGGAGCGGCTCAAGCAGTTCATGCGCAAGCTCTTTGCCGCCCGCAGCGAAGCGGGCAGCCCGCAGCAAAGGGACCTGTTCTTCAACGAGGCCGAGGCGCTGGGCGCGGCCAGCGAACCGGCCACTTGCGACGGCCACGAAGATGGCAGCCAGGAGGTCCGCGCCCATCAGCGCGTGCCGCGCGGACGCAAGCCGCTCGATGCGGCCTTGCCCCGGGAGGTGGTGCGCCACGAACTGCCCGAAGACCAGCGGGTGTGCCCGCACGATGGCACGGCGCTGGTGGAAATTGGCGTGGAGACCAGCGAGCAGCTCGACATCATTCCCCAGCAGGTTCGCGTGATTCGCCATGAACGCGTCAAATATGCCTGTCCCTGCTGCGATGGCGCCTTGCGCCTGGCGTCCAAGCCGGCGCAAATCATCCCCAAGGGCTTGTTCAGCGAAGGCCTGCTGGCCTGGGTGATTACGTCGAAGTATTGCGACGGCCTGCCGCTGTACCGCCAGACGGCGCTGCTCTCGCGCTTTGGCGGCGGCGACCTGGCGCGCAACACCCTGGCCGCCAGCGTCGTGCGCGTGGGCCGGGAGGTGCAGCCCATCATCAATGTGCTGCGCGACCATTTGCTGGACTCGCCCCTCATCCATGGCGACGAAACCCATGTGCAGGTACTCAAAGAAGCCGGCAAAAGCGCGCAGTCCAAAAGCTACATGTGGGTGCAGACAACCCCGTGCTCCGGGGTGCAGGGAGCGGGGCCACCCATCCGGCTGTTTGGCTACGCGCCCTCGCGCAGCACGGCGGCCGCACAAATCCTGTATGCCGGGGTGCAAGAAGGCAGCGTGCTGATGACGGATGGCTACGCGGTTTATGACGCCATCGCGCAGGCGCACCACCTCGTGCATCTGGGATGCTGGGCGCATTGCAGGCGCGGGTTCCATGAGGCGCTGCAGGCGCTGCCCAGGAATGCGCGCGGCCCCGAGCAGCTCGCTGCGCGGTTTCTCGCGCTCATCGCCCAGTTGTATGCGGTAGAGTCGCGCGCACGCGAGCACCGGCTTCCTCCCCAGGAATTGCTGGTCCAGCGGCAACAGCACAGCGTGCCCGTGCTTGGCCAGATAGAGGCGTTGCTGCTGGCCAACGTGCACACCGTGCTGCCGGGCAGTTTGCTGGGCAAGGCGCTGCATTACCTGGCTTCGCAATGGACGAAGCTGGCGCTGTATGTCACCGATGGCGCCTACCCGATTGACAACAATGCTGCCGAAAATTCGATTCGTCCGTTTTGTATTGGAAGACGCAACTGGCTCTTCAGCGATACGGTAGCCGGCGCACAGGCCAGCGCCAACCTGTATTCGTTGCTGCAGACCTGCGTGGTCAACGGCGTCGACGGCTACGCGTACCTGCGCGCATTGCTCACCGCGCTGCCCAGCGCGCAAACGGCAGACGACTACGAGGCGCTACTGCCTTGGCGCATTACATTGCCCGGCCGCTGAGCAGCGGCCGGGCAACGCTCCTCAGCCATTTCAATCACACCCCGGCCAGCGGCGCAAGGTACGCTGTTAATTGACCGCATACTGTCTTTTGGCATGTTCGGAGCAAAAGCACGAAGCCTAACCGGTACGTCAGCCTGCTTATCCGGATACTTTGGGGTATTTATGCAACAACGCCGTGTACGCCGTTGGCACGGTGTTGTGCATAAACGAAACTCTGTGTGGCGTGTAGCTTCGATGCTTTTTGCAAAGAAACACATGCCAGCTGTAAGGATCAATATGCGCAAACTCAAAGACGCGCTTCCCTTTGATGCGCGGCATGTGAGTGTCAATCCGGCATGCACCACTCTCTTGGTGCCGGCGGCATAGGAATCCAATCACAGTGTAGTTTCCTTGCCAGACGTGAAATCGAAGATGCAATGAACAGGTCAGACCGGCAGCAGGAAAACTCGACTTGCCCCTTGTGATTCGGGTTAATCGAATCACGAAATCCGAATGGAGTCCTGCTGAGCGGTTCGTATCTGGGGCCGCACTGTAACCAGTGCAACAAGCCCGTCTCTAGGTTTGCATGTATGGACCCGACGCACTTTTGCAAGCTTTTTTGTGACTAGAAACAGTTTGCAGGCATGTATACGGCTTGCATCTGGGCAATGTCACATCCATGCCCGCAGCCTCGATGAGATTCGCGCACCCTGTCCTTAGCAGTCTGACGGCTTGAACATTGAAGTCCAGCCGGCACATCTAACAGGTTTCAGGGAGCTGGTCTAACCGGTTTCGTCATCACGTTCAAAAAGCTTCGCAAACCAGTGTTGGGGTAGTCCTTCCTCCTTCAAAACGAGTTGTCTTTGGGCTCGTCGGCTGGCAACCGCTCAGACCGAAATGCCCCTGGGGTGATAGGCAACCTCGCTGCTCAGCAGCACCTGGATAACGCGGGCGTTTTTGTTGGCCAGCGCCACCGCTGCACGGTTATAGCCACGGCGCGCGATCAGTTCCTGCAACCACCGGCTGCGCGCGTCTGTCTTGTTGGCGACGTAGCGCAGCACTGAACGCGCACCATGGATCAGCAGCGTGCGCAGGTATTTATCGCCGCGCTTGCTGATGCCCTGGAGCCGCGACTTGCCGCCCGATGAATACTGCCTGGGCACCAGACCGAGCCAGGCCGCCAGGTGTCGGCCATTTTTGAACGCCTTGGCATCGCCCACAGCCGCAACGATGGCCGTGGCAGTGATCGGGCCGATGCCGTCAATGGCAGCAATCTTTTTGCATAATGCTGAGCGTTTCAAAAACGCCTTTATCCAGGCTTCCGAGGTTGCAATCCGTTCTTCGATGGCATGGACCTGCTCGAGCAACTCCATCATGAGCGCCTGGCAAAAGCTGGTGATTTCGCCTTCGCACTCCTTGAGAATTTCCGGTACGGCACGCTTGAATGCTGCAGGTGACTGGGCAATCGTGATGCCGCGCTCGCCGAGCAAACCTCTGCACTGGTTGATCAGTGCCGTGCGCTGCTGAACCAGCAGCTCGCGGACGCGGTGGGCCGCCTGCATGTCCTGTTGCTCGACCGACTTTACGGTTACAAAGCGCATCGCCGGACGGCATGCGGCCTCGACGATCGCCTCGGCATCGTTGCGGTCGTTCTTGTTCGTCTTGACGAAGGGCGTGACGTACTGCGGACTGATAAGCCGCACCTCGGCGCCCAGCTCCTGGAAGCGCCGAGCCCAGTGATGAGCCGAACTGCACGCTTCCATGGCGATGACGCGAGGACGCAATTGCCGCACAGTGTCAACGAGCGCGGCTCGCGACACCTTGGCGCGATGAAGCACGTGACCACGGCGGTCGGCACCGTGGAGTTGAAAGACACGCTTGGCCAGATCAATGCCCAGAAGATCGATTTCCATGATGAACCTCCTGATGAGAACGGTTGACAACGGATGCCCAGTTTCCTTCAAAGGTGGCGCCGGGTCCATCTCAGTAGTCTGTTCCTCGTTTCAAGTCACTTCGTGCTTCTCGGCCGCAAGGAATACCGTCTCTCTTGACTGCGTGAAAAGTCCCTGTAGGGGTAAGGTCAGATAGGCTTGGATATGAATAGTCGCCCGATTTCTACAAATCAGTCTTGATAAGACAGGGATAGTCTTCCACATACGGTAGCAAAGTGGCACAATCCTTAATGTTTCTGAAGGTCCTTCCTTGCCACAGTCGCATCCGCTAATCGGTTCAGCCGTGTTGCGGAAGGTTAATCAACCAAGCTTTAACCAGCTAATGTTTCCCTAAGGGAAACGGAGGTCAGCGGATATGAGTTCAAACTCGCAGCCACCTGCGTCTATCTATACAGCCTATCAAGGCAATACCTATCTTTTTGGCGGCAATGCGCCTTATGTCGAAGAGATGTACGAAAACTACCTTGCCAATCCCGGGAGCGTGACCGATAACTGGCGCGATTATTTTGACGCGCTCCAGAATGTCGCCGCAACCGATGGCAGCAATGCCAAGGATATTCCCCATTTGCCGGTCGTCAATGCCTTTGCCGAGCGGGCCAAGCTGGGGCAAACCAAGGTTGTGGTTGCCAGCGGTGCAGACTCTGAAATGGGCCGCAAACGCACCTCCGTTCAGCAGTTGATTGCCGCATACCGCAATGTCGGTGCGCGCTGGGCCGATCTTGATCCACTCAAGCGTGCCGAACGTGACAACATTCCCGAACTGGATCCGGCTTTTTACGGTTTCACTGACGCCGACCAGGAAATTGTGTTCAACACCAGCAACACATTCTTCGGCAAGGAAACCATGAGCCTGCGCGAGCTGCTCAATGCGCTGCGCGAAACCTATTGCGGCACGATTGGTGCCGAATACATGTACGCCACCGACCAGAACCAGAAGCGCTGGTGGCAGCAAAAGTTAGAGAGCATTCGCAGCAAACCAAATTTATCCAAGGAAAAGAAGCTTCATCTTCTGGACCGTCTCTCGGCGGCCGAAGGCCTTGAGCGTTTCTTGCACACTAAATACGTGGGACAAAAACGTTTCTCGCTCGAAGGCGGCGAAAGCTTCATTGCCAGCATGGACGAGTTGATCCAGCGCGGCGGTGAAATCGGTGTGCAGGAAATTGTCATTGGCATGGCGCACCGGGGCCGCCTGAATGTGCTGGTCAACTCCTTGGGCAAGGTGCCTGCCAACCTGTTTGCCGAGTTCGACCATACGGCGCCTGAAGACCTGCCCAGCGGCGATGTGAAATACCACCAGGGTTTCAGCTCCGACGTGACGACGCCTGGCGGTCCGGTTCACTTGTCCCTGGCGTTCAACCCCTCGCACCTTGAAATTGTGAACCCGGTCGTGGAGGGCTCGGTCCGTGCCCGCATGGACCGCCGCGCCGACCCCAAAGGCCTGCAAGTGCTGCCCGTGCTGGTGCATGGCGATGCGGCATTTGCCGGGCAAGGCGTGGTCATGGAAACGCTGGCACTGGCTGAAACCCGTGGCTATTCCACGGGCGGCACGGTCCACTTGGTGATCAACAACCAGATCGGCTTTACCACCAGCGATCCGCGCGACAGCCGTTCCACGCTGTATTGCACCGACGTTGTCAAGATGATTGAAGCGCCCGTGCTGCACGTCAACGGTGATGATCCGGAGGCTGTGGTGCTGGCCACCCAGTTGGCGCTTGAATTCCGCATGGAATTCCAGAAAGACGTTGTGGTGGACATCATCTGTTTCCGTAAACTGGGCCACAACGAGCAGGACACCCCGGCGCTGACCCAGCCGCTGATGTACAAAAAGATTGCGCAGCATCCCGGAACACGCCGCCTCTACGCCGACAAGCTGACGGCGCAAGGCTTTGGCGAAACGCTGGGCGACGACATGGTCAAGGCCACGCGCGCCGCGCTGGACGCCGGCAAGAGCACGTTTGACCCGGTCCTGACCAATTTCAAGAGCAAGTACGCAGTGGACTGGAGCCCCTACGTCGGCAAGAAGTGGACCGATGCAGGCGATACTGCCATTCCCATGGCCGAGTGGAAACGCCTGGCCACCAAAATCACGACCATTCCTGCAACCGTCACGCCGCACAACCTGGTCAAGAAAGTGTATGACGACCGCGCTGCCATGGGACGTGGCGACATTCCTGTGGACTGGGGCATGGGCGAGCACATGGCATTTGCTTCCCTGGTGGCCAGCGGCTATCCGGTGCGCCTGTCAGGCGAAGATTGCGGACGCGGAACCTTCACGCACCGCCATTCCGTGATTCACGACCAGAGTCGCGAAAAATGGGATACGGGCACTTACGTGCCACTGCAAAACGTGGCGGACAACCAGGCTCCGTTCGTCGTCATCGACTCCATCTTGTCCGAAGAAGCCGTGCTGGCTTTTGAATACGGCTACGCGTCCAATGACCCCAGCACCATGGTGATCTGGGAAGCGCAGTTCGGCGACTTCGCCAATGGCGCTCAAGTCGTGATTGACCAGTTCATCGCTTCTGGCGAAGTCAAATGGGGCCGTGTCAACGGCATCACCCTGATGCTGCCGCACGGTTACGAAGGACAGGGTCCGGAGCACAGTTCGGCGCGTCTTGAGCGCTTCATGCAGTTGTCGGCCGATGCCAACATGCAGGTGGTCCAGCCCACGACGGCCAGCCAGATTTTCCATGTGTTGCGCCGCCAGATGGTGCGCAACTTGCGCAAGCCGCTGATCATCATGACGCCGAAATCGCTGCTGCGCAACAAGGACGCGACCTCGCCGCTGTCCGAGTTCACCAAGGGCGCTTTCCAGACGGTCATTCCTGAGAACAAGGAAGAAATCATCAAGCGGGCCGACAAGGTCAAGCGGGTCATTGCCTGCTCGGGCAAGGTGTATTACGACCTGGTCAAGAAGCGTGAGGAAAAAGGTATAGATGACGCCGTGATTTTGCGTGTGGAGCAGCTGTATCCTTTCCCCCACAAGGCTTTTGCTGCAGAGTTGAAAAAGTACCCGAACGCCACCGACATCGTGTGGTGCCAGGACGAGCCGCAAAATCAGGGCGCCTGGTTCTTCGTGCAGCACTACATCCATGAGAACATGCTTGACGGCCAAAAGCTGGGCTATTCGGGACGCACTGCGTCGGCTTCTCCAGCCGTCGGTTATTCGCATCTGCATCAGGAACAGCAAAAGGCGCTGGTGGACGGCGCATTTTCCAAGTTGAAGGGCTTTATCCTGACCAAATAAGGGTCAAGCTATTTCCTGAAATACAAGAAAACACTCGAAAGAATCAAAATGCCAATCGTAGAAGTAAAAGTTCCCCAACTGTCCGAGTCCGTGGCCGAAGCCACCATGCTGCAATGGAAAAAGAAGGTCGGCGACGCAATTGCAATTGACGAAATCCTGATTGAAATTGAAACCGACAAGGTTGTCCTGGAAGTTCCAGCGCCTTCAGCCGGCGTGCTGGTTGAGCTGGTGGTCGCCGATGGCGGCACGGTGGTGTCGGACCAGGTGATTGCAAGAATCGATACCGAAGGCAAGGTCGGTGCAACGGCGCCTGACGCTGCTGCGCCAGCTGCTGCAACAGCATCGGTGGCCGCACCGGCTCCGGCTGCTACGGGCGGCTCCATGGCGGGCGTTCCCATGCCTTCCGCTGCCAAGCTGATGGCGGACAACAGCCTGGCTGCAGGCAGTGTTCCCGGAACCGGCAAGGATGGCCGCGTCACCAAGGGCGATGTTCTGGGCGCCACTGCTGCTGGTGCTATCAAATCAGTAGCTACTAGCGCAATATCGACGGGTGCACCGACCACTTCTTTGCCTAAAGTGGCATCGCCAGTGAAAGCTGCCGACCTGGGTGACCGTCCTGAGCAGCGGGTTCCCATGAGCCGCCTGCGTGCCCGTATAGCCGAGCGTCTTTTGCAATCGCAATCGACCAATGCCATTTTGACGACCTTCAACGAAGTCAACATGGCGCCGGTGATGGAGATGCGCAAGAAGTTCCAGGATGCCTTCAGCAAGGAGCATGGCGTCAAGATCGGCTTCATGAGCTTTTTTGTCAAGGCTGCGGTGCATGCGCTCAAGAAGTTCCCGATGATCAACGCATCGGTCGATGGCAATGACATCGTCTATCACGGCTACTTCGACATTGGCATTGCGGTGGGTTCGCCGCGCGGCCTGGTCGTTCCCATCCTGCGCAATGCAGACCAGATGAGTTTTGCAGAGATCGAGAAGAAAATCGCTGAATACGGCCAGAAAGCCAAGGACGGCAAGCTGGGCATTGAAGAAATGACCGGCGGCACCTTCTCGATTTCCAATGGCGGCACGTTTGGTTCGATGCTTTCGACGCCGATCATCAACCCGCCGCAGTCCGCAATTTTGGGTGTGCATGCCACCAAGGACCGTGCGGTTGTCGAAAACGGCCAAATCGTGATCCGTCCGATGAACTACCTCGCCATGAGCTACGACCACCGCATCATTGACGGCCGTGAGGCCGTGCTGGGTCTGGTAGCGATGAAAGAGGCGCTGGAAGATCCTGCCCGTCTGCTGTTCGATATTTAAACCCTGTTGGGGCAGAGGCCACGGCCATGTGGCTGCGCGCCTCTGCCCCGCATTTACTGGAAAAGAATATGTCCAAACAATTTGACGTGATCGTCATCGGCGGCGGTCCCGGCGGCTACATTGCGGCCATTCGTGCCGCCCAGCTGGGTTTTAACGTTGCCTGCATCGACGAGTGGAAGAATGCCAAGGGCGGACCTGCCCTGGGCGGAACCTGCACCAACACGGGCTGCATTCCGTCCAAAGCGCTGCTGCAATCCTCGGAGTATTTCGAGCATGCGGGCCACCACTTTGCCGACCACGGCATTGAGGTTAAAGGTCTTGGTCTCGATGTTGGCAAGATGATTGGCCGCAAGGATACGGTTGTCAAGCAAAACAACGATGGCATCATTTACCTGTTCAAAAAGAACAAGGTCACTTTTTTCCATGGTCGTGGTTCTTTTGTGGCAGCCCGGGACGGCGCTTATGACGTCAAGGTCGCAGGCACTGCCGAGGAAACCATCTCCGGCAAGCACATCATTGTGGCTACCGGCTCCAATGCCAGGGCTTTGCCGGGTGCGCCTTTCGACGAAGTCAACATTTTGTCGAATGACGGCGCCCTGCGCATCGGTGCGGTTCCCCAGAAACTGGGCGTCATCGGCTCTGGCGTGATTGGCCTGGAAATGGGTTCGGTCTGGCGCCGCCTGGGTGCCGACGTGACGATTCTCGAAGGACTTCCCGCCTTCCTGGGCGCGGTTGATCAGCAGATCGCCAAAGAGGCGCACAAGGCATTCACCAAGCAAGGCCTGAAAATCGAACTGGGCGTGAAAGTCGGCGAGATCAAGAACGGCAAGGCGGGCGTCTCCATCGCTTATGCCAATGCCAAGGGTGAAGCGCAGACGCTGGAAGTTGACAAACTCATCATTTCCATCGGCCGCACGGCCAACACCATCGGGCTCAACCCGGAAGCCGTGGGCTTGAGTCTGGACGAGCGTGGTGCGATTGTGGTCGATGGCGACTGCAAGACCAATTTGCCCAATGTGTGGGCGGTGGGCGACGTGGTGCGTGGCCCGATGCTGGCGCACAAGGCTGAAGAAGAGGGCGTGGCTGTCGCCGAGCGCATCGCCGGTCAGCATGGCCATGTTAATTTCAACACCATTCCGTGGGTCATCTACACCAGCCCCGAGATTGCATGGGTTGGCCAGACCGAGGAACAGCTGAAGGCGGAAGGGCGTGCTTACAAGTCCGGCACTTTCCCCTTCATGGCCAACGGCCGGGCTAGGGCGCTGGGCGACACGACCGGCATGGTCAAGATGCTGGCCGATGCGGCAACCGATGAAATTCTGGGGGTCCACATTGTCGGACCCATGGCCAGTGAATTGATTGCCGAGTGCGTCGTGGCGATGGAATTCCGGGCGAGCAGTGAAGATATTGCCCGTATCTGCCATGCCCATCCTTCGCTGAGCGAGGCTACAAAAGAAGCAGCGCTTGCTGTTGACAAGCGCACGCTCAATTTCTAAGGGCATCGCGTAGTGTCACATCCGGTTCGGTCAGCTTATGACGCTGAATTATCTGCACGGGGCTATGCGAGTGACCCTGCGCAGTTGCTTGCGATCGATGTGCTGGAGCGCTGTGCCACAGAGTGGGCAGCCTACAAGGGGCAAAGGTCAAATGCGTTCAAGAAGCTGATCAATCGTCCGCCCATTCCGCGCGGTGTGTACATGTACGGCGGGGTGGGGCGCGGCAAAAGCTTTTTGATGGACTGCTTTTTCAATGCAGTGCCACTCAAGCGAAAAGTACGGCTTCACTTCCATGAATTCATGCGCGAAGTCCATCGGGAATTGCTGGATCTGCAAGGGACGTCCAATCCGCTGGACGCCTTGGGAAAGCGAATGGCGAAGCGGTTCAGACTGATTTGTTTTGACGAGTTTCATGTGGCTGATATCACCGATGCCATGATCCTTCATCGCATGCTTGTCGCCCTGTTTGACAACGGCGTAGGGTTCGTGACGACATCGAATTTTCATCCTGACAAGCTTTACCCCAATGGATTGCATCGCGATCGCATTCTGCCAGCTATTGAACTGTTGAAGACGCACATGGAAGTCATCAATGTTGACAATGGCACCGACTATCGGCGGCGTACGCTAGAACAGGCCAGGCTCTATCATTTACCGCTCGGTCCTGAGGCCGATGCTGAAATGACGGAAACCTTTAACCGGCTAACTGCTTCCAAGGATGAAAACCCGGTGCTTCAGATCGAATCCAGACAGATCCAGGCGAGGCGAAAAGCCGGCGGGGTGGTATGGTTTGACTTCAAGACCTTGTGCGGAGGGCCGCGGTCCCAGAATGATTATCTTGAAATCGCAACCCAGTTCCATACGGTGCTGGTCAGTGACGTGCCTTATATGCCGGTCCGCATGGCCTCGGAGGCCCGGCGTTTTACGTGGCTGGTGGATGTGCTGTACGACCGCCGGGTGAAACTGATACTTTCTGCGGCTGTGCCGCCTGAAGCTTTGTACACCGAAGGTCCTCTGGTGCATGAGTTTCCGCGGACTGTGTCGCGGCTCAATGAAATGCAGTCCATGGAGTTTCTGGCTCTGGAGCACAGAACTGTAGACACCACCTTGACATGAAATCTTTCGTCACTGCATTTTTTCTGTTGTCACTTGGCGGTTTTGCAAGCTCGCAAATCGGCCCCGTGAATGTGCAAACTGACGATATCGATGCGCAAAGAGCCGCCATTGCCGCCGAGCGAAACAGGCTGAAAGCCAGTTTCTTGGGCGAAGATGCGGCCTGCTACAAAAAGTTTGCTGTCAACAACTGCCTTGAGAACGTCAACGCCAGGCGCAGGACCGTCATGGCAGACCTGAGGCGGCAGGAAATTATGCTCAATGACGAGCAGCGAAAAAACAAGGCTGAGCAGCAGATTCGCAAGAGCCAGGAGAAGTCATCGCCTGAAAGTATGCAGCAGGACAGCGACCGCCGGACCAAAGCGATTGAAGATTTTCGAGGCCGGCAAGGGCGTGACCAGGAAAATGCGCAGCGGCGCAATGCTGCTGTTGCGAACGAAGCGGCTGTCCGCGAAGCCAACGCGGCCCGGCTTGAAAATCACGAGAAAAAAAATCAGGCACGCGCCGAGAAGCAAGCCAATGCAGTGGGAGAAGAAAAAAAATTCAAGGAGCGTCAGATTCAAGCGCAGGAGCGTCGAGCCCAGCATGAAGCCGATCAGGCAAATCGTGTCAAACCTGCCTCGAAACCGTTACCCTTGCCCCAGTAGCAGGAGGCGGCTTTTAATCCAGCGGTTCAAACTTGACAATCACCAGCGACAGATTGTCGCCAACGCCTCGTGCGCGCTTGCATGCTTTCTGAATCAGGAATTCAGCTCCCTCGCGTGGCGACAGCATTGACAGGGCAGACCCCATCTCACTGGTGTTGAAGTAATGCCAGATGCCATCACTGCAAGCCATCAACACGTCATCGGGCTGGAGTTTTGGAATGTAATGCTGGGCAATGGGTGGCGCTTCTTCCGCCCCCAGGCAACCCATGAGAATATTTGACTGGGGGTGATTGTTGGCTTCTTCTTCACTGATCTCGCCCTTGGCTACCAGCGTTTGAACATAGGAATGGTCCACAGTTTTGTAGACCAGCTTGCTGCCATGGTAGTGGTAAATGCGCGAATCCCCGGTGTGGACCCAATGGCATTCGCCGCTCGGATTAATCAGGAATGCAGCCAGCGTGCTGTGGGGCTCCTGTTCAGAGGAAATCGCCGTCAGTTTGATGACGATATGGGCTTCCTCGACAATTTGCCTTAGCATCGATGGGCCATCGTCAGTGTCTGGTGAATAGCGGTCAAAAAGCTGCTTTGCCGTCAGCATCACCTGGTCGGAGGCTTTGCGTCCGCCGCTCCGACCGCCCATTCCGTCGGCAACGATGCCCAAAATACATTCGGGAATGCGGTGATGGCTCAGCAAACTGACCTGGTCCTGCTGGTAGTCACGGTCACCCTTGTGGATGCCCGTAGAGGCTGTGATGCGATAACTTTTGGTCATTGTGGTCGTGGCAGCTTCGCTGTTTCTCGTTGTTTCTATTACCAGCGGCAATCGACGTATTATCAAGCGGCGTAAACGGAAAAATTCATTGATCCTAAATCATTCCTCTCCCCAGCGGCTGCTAATACAGCTCAAAATCGAGCATGCAGACTTGAACGCACTTGCCGACAAGGCAGTGCATGCGCCGCACATCGACGAATTGTTGATCAAGCGGCTGAAAAAACGCCGACTTCAGCTTCGGGACCGCATCTCACGGCTGGAAGCGTCCCTGACTCCTCCCGCGCCTGCCTGATGAATCTTGCATCCGAGGTGGATCAGGCCTTTTCGACTGGAGGCGTCTTGTCGCGGACAACGGAGCATTTTGTTCCTCGTAGCGGCCAGAAAGAGATGGCACTGGCGGTTTCGCAGGCCATCGAGGATGGGTATCCGCTCGTCGTCGAGGCCAGCACCGGCGTTGGCAAGACTTTTTCGTATCTGGTGCCAGCCCTGCTCAGCGGCGAGCGGATACTTTTGTCCACGGCAACCAAGGCTTTGCAGGATCAACTGTTTGGCCGCGATTTGCCCCGTCTGGTTGAAGCGCTTGAATTGCCAGTGAAGACTGCACTGCTCAAAGGCCGGGGCAGCTACCTGTGCCTTCATCGGATGGAGATGGCCCGGCAGGAGCGGTTTTTGCCTGAGGGCGTATCGATACGCTCGCTTGCCCGGGTGGAGGAGTGGTCCCAGGTCACGCGAACAGGCGATCTGGCGGAACTTCCCGGCCTTGACGAGCGTTCGCCCATGATTCCCCTGATCACTTCGACGCGGGACAATTGCCTGGGTTCGCAATGTCCGCGTTTTCGTGCCTGCCATGTCAACCTTGCCCGCAGGGAAGCCATGGCGGCCGATGTGGTTGTCATCAACCATCACCTGTTTTTTGCCGATCTGGCGGTTCGTGAATCAGGCGTGACCGAGTTGCTGCCTTCGGTACGGATTGCCATTTTTGATGAGGCGCACCAGTTGAATGAAACGGGCGTGCAATTTCTGGGAAACAACCTGAGCACCGGGCAGTTGCTCGATTTTTCGCGGGACATGCTGGCGGCCGGCTTGCAATTGGCACGCGGGCTGGTTGACTGGCAGCAAGTGGTTGCAGCCACCGAACAGGCCGCCCGTGAGTTGCGCCTTTGTGCCGGAAAACACTATCCCGGTACCAAACTTCGATGGGCTGCTTCGGTGCCGGATGGTTTGCCCGCAATCGATTGGCAGCACGCCCTGGAGGCTGTCCACGCCTCCTGCCTTCAGGCTTGCGCAGCGCTTGACACGGTCAGCGAAATTGCGCCTGATTTTGTCCGTCTTCATGAGCGTGCTGCCCAACTCGCAGAGCGTGTCGCCAGCTTTGCCAATACCTGCAAAGCCGGCTTTGTACGCTGGGTTGACGTGGGCACGCAGTTGCGGCTGGTCGAGTCGCCGCTCGATATTTCCGCAGCTGTGAAAAGCAAAATGCTCGGCATGTCGGGCGAAGGTGTCAAGACTTGGATATTTACCTCCGCAACGCTGGGCGATGACGAAAAACTCAGCTGGTTTACGCAACCTTGCGGGCTCGAGGATGCCAGCGTACTGCGGATTGGAAGTCCATTCGACTACCAGCGCCAGGCCGCGCTCTATGTTCCGCCCAGCTTTCCCAAGCCTGGCGACCCGGCGCATCCTGTCAAGGTTGCCCAATCCGTGGCGACATGGTCACGCCAGTTGGGCGGGCGCACGATGGTGCTGACAACGACCTTGCGCGCTTTGCGAACCATCGGAGAGGCGCTGGTCGCTGTTTTCACGGAGCCAGAAGATCCGCTGGTGCTGGTGCAGGGCAGCATGCCCAAACGTGCGCTGATCGAGCGTTTTCGTGAAGGCGATTCACTCGGCGGGAAAGGCTGTGTTCTGGTGGCATCGGTATCGTTCTGGGAAGGCATTGACGTTCCCGGCGATGCCCTTCAACTGGTGATCATCGACAAGCTTCCTTTTCCTCCACCCAACGACCCTTTGGCCGAGGCCCGGGCGAAGTTGCTGGAGTCGCAAGGGCGCAGTGCCTTTACCGATTACTTCCTGCCCGAAGCCGCTGTCGCCCTCAAGCAGGGCGCCGGTCGCCTGATACGCCGGGAAACGGATAAAGGAGTGCTGGTGGTCTGCGACAGTCGGCTGGTTTCGATGGGGTATGGACGCCGCCTGGTCAGGGCGCTGCCTCCGATGCAGAGGCTGGCGTCGGAACAGGCGCTGATGGACAGGCTGGCCAGTCTCACCAGAACTTGTACCACGGGTTCTCCGCCGTCCTGAAGCCTTTGCTCATGTACTGGCTTTGGGGATAGCTTTTTTCCAGGATGCGGCGCATGTCGTCACGCAACTCGGTCATGCCAAGGGCATCGTAGGATTTGTAGAGAATGAAGGTGGCTTCTTCAAGCGCCGGAACGTCGCGGTAGTCGGCGATGGCGCTTTGCGCGCGGTTGATGGCGGCGACATAGGCGCCGCGTGAGTAGTAGTAGCGCGCAACATGGACTTCCGACTGCGCCAGCGAATTGACAATGTAATTCATACGCAGGCGTGAATCAGGCGCATAGCGCGAATCGGGAAACCGGGCGACCAGTTCCTTGAACGACTCGAACGATTCCTTTGCCGCATTCTGGTCACGCTCGGACAGGTCCTGACGCGAGATGAATCCGAAAAGGCCCAGGTTGTCATTGAAGTTCACCAGCCCTTTCAGGTACAGGGCGTAGTCCATGGCCGGGCTGGCGGGATGAAGTTTGATGAACCGGTTCAGCGTGGCCAGGGCCTGGGCTTGCTCTGCGCCTTTATACTGGGCATAGGCCTTGTCGAGTTGCGCCTGCTGCGCCAGCGGCGTTCCAGCCGCGCGGCCTTCAAGCTTTTCGTAAAGCGGAATAGCTTTGTCGTAGGCGCCTGAACTGGCTTCGTCCTTGGCTTCGGCGTAAATCTTGTTCGGACTCCAGGTTGCAGTCTTGTCGGGCGCCGGTGTGGTTGAGCAACCCGACAACACAAACAAGCCTGCGCAAACGGCTGCTACAAGCGGCGATGCTTTCGGAAAATCCGACAATTTGGCAAAAAACATAGCAATCGACCCTCTTGATGACTGATTCAGAACTGAGAAAATTTATTATATCGGGCAGCGTTGATGCCAAATCGCCCGACGACGATGCCCAGGACGAGGGAGACGCCGCTGCAGAAATGGAATTGCGCCATGTCAGCGTCCCGGTTGAGAGCCACGGGAGCCGGCTCGACAAAGCGCTGGCCGGACTGGTGCCGGAGTTTTCACGCAACTACCTTCAGCAATTGATCGAAGCCGGCGGCGTAACGGTCAAAGGCATTAAAACCGTCAAGACCTCTGCGAAGGTGAAGGCCGGCGATGAATTGTCAATCGAGTTGCGGCCCACGCCCCAGAGCCAGGCTTTCAAGCCTGAAGCCATGGCGCTCGAGATTGTGTATGAGGACGCTCACCTCTTGGTGATCAATAAACCAGCCGGCCTGGTGGTCCATCCGGCCCCCGGCAACTGGAGCGGCACCTTGCTCAACGGCTTGCTTGCCCACGATCCCCAGGCTTCCTTCATGCCGCGCGCCGGCATTGTGCACCGGCTCGACAAGGACACCAGCGGCCTGATGGTGGTGGCGCGCCAGCGTCAGACCATGGACCAGCTGGTGGGCATGATTGCCGCCCGCACAGTGAGCCGGGAATACATCGCGCTGGCGCATGGCGCGTGGGAAGGCGCAAAAACCCGCCAGGTCGAGGCACCCATCGGCCGCGACCCGCGAAACCGGCTGCGCATGGCGGTGGTTGACCTGGAGAAAAATTCGGGCAAGACGGCTTCCACGGTGGTTTCCCTGATGGGCAACGCCGAAAAGCATTGCCTGGTCAAGTGCCGGCTGCATACCGGCCGCACCCACCAGATTCGCGTTCACATGGCATTTCTGGCCCATCCGCTGGTGTCGGATGCGTTGTACGGCGGCGCCCTTGCAGGCGACATGGCGCGCCAGGCGCTGCATGCCTGCCGGCTGGCATTTGCCCATCCGGCAACAGGCGAACCGATGGAATTCAAGTCGCCACCGCCGTCCGACCTGCTGTCTGCAATGGATGCTTTGGGCCTAAGATACAATCCTTCCCTGTAGTTTTCTGCTACCGGCAACATGGCTTCCTGATCCAGGCAGAGCCCGCACGAATGCGATGCGCTGACAAAAGCGCCTTGATCCGCTTTCCTCCCGTTTATTTCGGAACGACCAATCATGAATACGACGGATGCCAGGCGCATCCTCGAAACAGCCCTTATTTGCGCACAGCAACCCCTGACGTTGCGCGAGCTTGGGGGTTTGTTTAACGGGGATGTTGCGGCTGACAGCATTAAACTGGCGCTTGGAGACTTGCAGGACGAGTGGTCGAACCGAGGCGTGGAACTGGTGCATGTGGCCAGTGGATGGCGCTTTCAAAGCCGGCCGGAAATGCGTGAGTACCTTGACCGGCTGACCCCTGAAAAACCGCCCCGCTATAGCCGGGCGACGCTGGAAACGCTGGCCATCATTGCCTATCGGCAGCCTGTGACGCGGGGTGACATGGAAGACATTCGCGGCGTGACGATCAACAGCCTGCTGCTCAGGCAGTTGGAGGATCGTGGATGGGTCGAGGTCATCGGTCATCGCGAGACGGTTGGTCGTCCGGCGCTGTATGCGACGACCCGCCAGTTTCTTGATGACCTGGGCGTTGAATCTCTGGCCGGGCTGCCTTCGATGGGCGATACGCCGGCGCAGATTGCAAAGCTTGAACAGTTCGAACTGGGCATGGAGGACGCACCTGGCAGTTTTCCGCCGCTGACCATGCCGGAAGTGCAAATTTCGACCTATATCGAGGACCTAGCGTCGGATGCCGGCAAAAGTTCTCAACCTGATCCGCAGTAATCCGTATGCCCGCTACCCACACGAACGAATGTAAAAGCATGAACTCAAACGACAATCCGGCCAGCAAGCCATCGCCCATGCCAGAAAATGATTTAAATAGTGCTCTATCGCACGACCAGCAAGCGCAAGAAGCTCCTGAATTAATAGCAGACGTGGAAAATGGCCGAAATGCGTCACCGCAGGCTGGCGCTCGGCGACATGGCCCCAAACCGCCGCCGGCATCCATTCGCTTCGAGGACGTGATCACCGGTCAATTCGATGCTGACGAAGCTGACGCTGCGCTTGACCTGCCCAAGCGGGTCCTGTTGCCGCAGCCAGAAACGCCCAAGCTGCACAAGGTGCTGGCCCAGGCCGGGCTGGGCTCGCGTCTGGAGATGGAGCAGCTGATTCTGCAAGGGCGGATTTCCGTCAATGCCGAACCTGCGCATATCGGCCAGCGCATCCAGTTTGGCGATACCGTCAAGGTCAATGGCAAGCCCATCCGTGTGCAGATCGATCCGCCGCCGCCGCGTGTCATCGCCTACCACAAGCCCGCTGGGGAAGTGGTGACGCATGATGACCCGCAAAACCGTCCGACCGTCTTCCGGCGCCTACCCAAGCTGTTCCAGGGTAAATGGCAATCCGTCGGGCGGCTTGATCTGAACACCGAAGGCCTGCTGCTGCTGACAAGTTCCGGCGAACTGGCCAACAAGCTGATGCATCCGCGCTTCGGCCTGGAACGTGAATATGCTGTTCGGGTGCTCGGCGCGCTGAACAACGAAGAGAAAAAGCGCTTGCTCGACGGCGTGACGCTGGACGATGGCGTGGCGCAGTTCGGCTCGATTGAGGCCGGTGGCGGCGAAGGCGCCAACTGCTGGTACCGGGTGACGATTTCCGAAGGCCGCAACAGAGAGGTGCGGCGCATGTTCGAAGCCGTGGGCCACGCGGTGAGCCGCCTGATCCGTATCCGCTATGGCGCCATGGTGCTGCCGCGCGGATTGAAGCGGGGCGCGTTTGTCGAACTCGACGAAAACGACATCTACGCCTTGACCAGCGCGGTTAGCCGGTCAGAATCGCGGCCGGACCCGCGTGGCGACGCTGCCGTTGCGGGCCAGCCCGACGGTGAGAGCGGAACCCCGCAGCGCCGCGGTCCGCGCAGCAACGACCGTCCACGCAATAACGGCGGCCGGCCCCGCAATGCGGGCGCAGGCCAAACCGGCATCGTCCAGCCGCTCGATGATTCGCAGCCGCCCATGAACCGGAACGATGCTGCGCAGCGAGGCAATCGGCGCGGCGCCAATCCAGGCGCTGGCGGCGCCAGAGGCCGCAGCCAGGGCGGCAATGCCGGTCCGGCGACGCGCTTCGGACCTCCCGGAGCGGGCGCGCCGCAAGGCCAGAAGCGTCGGGACGACCGGGGTCCGCGCAGCGACAAACCGGCCGGAGGCGCCCAGCCCGATCCCATGAAGACCTCGTTTGGCTACATTGGCGCCGACACCTTCACCCGGCAGCGGCAGGACCAGGGTCAGCGCCGGGGCGGCGGCGGCAATGCCGGCGGCTTTGGTGGTGGCAGCAGCGGGGGGGCGCGCCGCAATGGCGGCAATTCTGGCGGCAATCGCGGCGGTGGCAACCGGGGCGGAAACCGCTAGCCCTTTGCCGTTAGCACTCCATTTCGCACGGTTGCTCTGGAAGGGGCAAACCCGCGGGTTAAAATCATGGGCTTTATTCAGTCCTTGAATAATTTGAAAATCCAATAACTCCAATATTTTTTAGGAAAAATTCATGGCCATCGAACGCACTCTCTCCATCATCAAGCCTGACGCCGTCGCCAAGAACGTGATCGGTCAAATCTATGCACGCTTTGAAGCCGCAGGCCTGAAAGTCGTTGCTGCCAAAATGGTTCACCTGTCGCAAGCCGAAGCCGAAGCGTTTTACGGCGTGCACAAGGCCCGTCCTTTCTTCAAGGATCTGGTCTCTTTCATGATCTCCGGCCCGGTGATGATCCAGGCACTCGAAGGCGAAGGCGCCGTGCTGAAGAACCGTGACCTGATGGGCGCGACCGACCCGAAGAAGGCTGATGCGGGCACCATTCGCGCCGACTTCGCCGACAGCATCGATGCCAATGCCGTCCATGGTTCCGACGCTGTCGAAACCGCCAAGGAAGAAATCGCTTTCTTCTTTGCCGGCCTGAACGTTTACTCGCGTTAATTAATGCGTACCGCTCCCATGCCTTGCCGCCCTTTGACAGGGTCGCCGCTTGTGTGGGGCGATGCGGCGCATCGCTGCCTGCGATGACAACCAATCTTCTCGATCTCGACCTGGAAGGCATGGCTGCGTTTTGCGAGCAGCTCGGCCAGAAACGCTTTCGCGCGACCCAGCTGTTTCGCTGGATTCACCAGAAAGGCGCGTCCGATTTCGAGCAGATGACCGATCTGGCCAAGGCGCTGCGCGAAAAGCTGGCGGTCTCGGCTCGCATCACGGGCCCCAAGGTGGTGTCGCGCCACGAGTCAACGGACGGCACGATCAAATGGTTGTTCGACGTGGGTGCGGGCGATGTGATCGAAACAGTTTTCATCCCTGAATCCGACCGTGGAACGCTGTGTATTTCATCCCAGGCGGGTTGCGCCGTGGGCTGCCGTTTCTGCTCGACCGGGCACCAAGGCTTCAGCCGCAACCTGACGACCGGCGAAATCATTTCCCAGTTGTGGTTTGCCGAGCACTTCCTGCGCAAGCATCTGGGCCGGGACGAACGTGTCATCTCCAACGTGGTCATGATGGGCATGGGCGAGCCCTTGCAGAATTATTCGCAGTTGCTGCCGGCGCTCAAGGTCATGCTGGATGATCACGGCTATGGCCTGTCGCGCCGCCGGGTCACGGTGTCCACCTCCGGCGTGGTGCCGATGATCGACCGCCTGGCCCGGGATTGCCCGGTCGCCCTGGCAGTCTCGCTCCATGCGCCGCAGGATGCGCTGCGCAGCGACCTGGTTCCGCTGAACAAGAAATACCCGATTGCCGAACTGCTCGAAGCCTGCACCCGCTACCAGTCGGCAGCGCCTCGCGACTTCATCACGTTTGAATACTGCATGCTCGATGGCGTCAACGACCAGCCCGAGCATGCGCGCCAGTTGGTGGCATTGATGAAAACCCATGCGGCCAACGGCCTGTCGTGCAAGTTCAACCTGATTCCCTTCAACCCTTTTCCGGCTTCGGGCCTGGTGCGTTCGCAAATGCCGCAGGTCATGGCTTTTGCCAGAATCCTGATGGATGCCGGCATCGTCACCACCGTGCGCAAGACGCGCGGCGATGACATCGATGCGGCCTGCGGCCAGCTGGCGGGCGATGTGCAGGACCGCACCGGCGTGGACCAGCGCATGGCTGCGCAGCGCCAGGGCATGCTGGGCGGCATCAAGGTGGTGGTACTCAGCAAGGACGCGGCATGAAGCGCATCGCACGTCCTGCCTGGGTCTTCGTCTGCTGGACGGCCATGCTGCTGGGCGGCTGTGCCAGCCAGCCCGGCTCCATAGACGGGCTGGGCAACCGGACTGACCTGATCACCGATTCCGATGAAACCGACCAGCGCCGCCGGGCACGCTTGCGCGTCGAACTGGCGACCGGTTATTTTGAACAGGGCCAGACCAAGGTGGCCCTGGATGAAATCAAGCAGTCGCTGGCAACCGATCCGAATTTTGTCGATGCCTACAACCTGCGCGGGCTGGTCTACATGCGGCTCAACGACATTCCGCTCGCAGAAGACAGCTTTCGCCGTGCGCTTTCCCTCAATGCGCGCGATGCCGCAGTGGCCCACAACTACGGTTGGCTGCTTTGCCAGCAGGCGCGTTATGCCGAGTCGTTCAAGCTGTTTGCCCAGGCCGCCGCGAATCCCACTTACACGGGAAAAGCGAAAACTTTGATGGCCCTGGGTGTGTGCCAGGTGAACGCCGGACAGTTAAGTGAGGCTGAACAAAGCCTCATGCATTCCTACGAACTCGATGCAGGCAATCCTGTGACCGGCTACAACCTGTCCAAGCTGCTGTATGCGCGCGGCGATCTGACGCGCGCCCAGTTTTACATCCGCCGCCTGAACAACAGCGAACTGGCCAATGCCCAGACGCTCTGGCTGGGCATCAAGACGGAGCAAAAGCTCAACAATCAGGAGGCGATGGTGCAACTCGCCAGTCAGTTGAAGAAACGCTTTGCGCAGTCTCCCGAGGCCGCAGCGTATGAAAAGGGCCTGTTCAATGAGTAAGGATGAAGCGGTGCTGGTGTCTGGCATTGCGTTAAATCGTGAAGCGGCGGGCCAGCCGGACACCGCCGGTGCCCTGCTTCGCACGGCCCGGCAGTCGCAGGGCCTGGACATTGCCACGCTGGCAGCGCTGTTGAAGGTACCGGTTCACAAGTTGCAGGCGCTTGAGCAGGACCAGTCGGCGCTTTTGGCCGATCCGGTCTTCGCGCGGGCCTTGGCCGCCAGCATGTGCCGCATCCTCAAGCTGGATCCGGCCCCCGTGCTGCAGCGGCTGCCCGCGATAGCCGCGTTCAAGGTGACTTCCCAGAACCGGGGAATCAACACGCCGTTTCGCGTCCGCAGCAGCAGCAGGAATGCGGTGCCCTTCTGGTCCCACATTTCGCGGCCAGCCGTTCTGGTCGGTCTGGCTTTGCTGCTCGGCGCGCTCGTGCTGATGTTCTTGCCGTCCATTCAAAAGGAAATTGCCAGATACCGGCAAGCAGGCCAGCTTGAAACCGTCCCGGGCCAGGCGGTGGAATCCGCCTCTGTCACAACGACCGTGATCACTCCGACATCGCCGGGCAATGATGTGCCTGGCGTGTCTTCTACCTTGGTGACGCCTGCCGATGTGCCTGCTGCTGCAACAGGTCCGCTCGCAACAGTTTCCGCAGGCGCAGAGGGTGCCGCTGGTGAACCGCCGATGACCATCAGCGCAAAAGGCGCATCGAAAATAAAGGTGACGGATGCCAGCGGCGCGGTGGTTCTCGACCGCACGCTTCGTGCCGGCGAGTCTGTCAGCCTGTCGGGCGTGCTGCCGCTGGCCGTGGTGGCGAGCCGTGCCAACGTCATACAGGTTCAGGTGCGTGGCCAGGCCTTTGATCTCGCCAGCGTCACCAAGAACAACATTGCCCGTTTCGAGGTGAAATAGTGCAAACCTGTCTTCCCATCGCATCTGCTTTTCCAAAGCCGCATCATTCCATCCAGTCCCGGGTCGTCTGGGGTTCGCGTGTCGTGACCGTGGGCGGCGATGCGCCGGTGCGTATCCAGTCCATGACCAATACCGACACCGTGGACGCGATTGGCACGGCCATCCAGGTCAAGGAACTGGCCCTGGCCGGGTCCGAAATGGTCCGCATCACGGTTAACACGCCTGAAGCGGCTGCCGCCGTTCCTTATGTCCGCGAGCAACTCGACCGGATGGGTGTCGATGTTCCCTTGATCGGCGACTTTCATTACAACGGCCACCGGCTTCTGACCGATTACCCGGCCTGTGCGCAGGCGCTGTCCAAGTACCGGATCAATCCTGGAAACGTCGGCAAAGGCAACAAGCGCGACACCCAGTTCGGCCAGATGATCGAAGCGGCCATGCGCTGGAACAAGGTCATCCGCATCGGCGTGAACTGGGGCAGCCTGGACCAGGAACTGCTCGCCAGCCTGATGGATGAAAACAGTGCGCGCAGCACGCCCTGGGATGCCCGGCAGGTGATGTATGAAGCGCTGATCACCTCGGCCATCGACTCGGCCAAGCGTGCCGAAGACATGGGCATGCGGCGCGACCAGATCATCCTGTCGTGCAAGGTCAGCGGCGTCCAGGACCTGGTTTCCGTCTACCGGGAACTGTCCAGGCGCACCGATCACACCCTTCACCTCGGACTGACCGAAGCCGGCATGGGCACCAAGGGAACGGTCGCTTCGACCACGGCGCTCGCTATCTTGCTGCAGGAAGGCATTGGCGACACGATTCGCGTTTCACTCACACCCCAACCCGGCGAGGCGCGAACGCAGGAAGTGGTCATTGCCGCCGAAATTTTGCAGGCTCTGGGCTTGCGGACCTTTGTGCCCAGCGTGACGGCCTGCCCCGGGTGCGGTCGCACCACCAGCACCACGTTCCAGGAACTGGCCAAGCAGATTGACGACTTCCTGCGCGCCCAGATGCCCGTGTGGCGCGAACAGTACCCAGGCGTCGAAGGCTTGCGGGTGGCGGTGATGGGCTGCATTGTCAACGGACCCGGTGAAAGCAAGCATGCCGACATCGGCATCAGCCTTCCCGGATCGGGCGAAGCCCCGGCTGCGCCGGTGTTCATCGATGGCGAAAAACGGCTGACCCTGCGCGGCGACAACATTGCGCAGGAGTTCCAGGTGATTGTCGAAAACTACATTGAAAAACGCTTTGGCTCGCATGCGCTGGCCGACGCTTCCTGAACCACATGCCTGAAAAAATGAATGCCGGCCCGGCAGAACAATCCGCGCCGGCCAAAATCGAAAAACTTGCCGCCGTCAAGGGCATGAACGACATCCTGCCGCCGGACTCGGCGCGCTGGGAATGGCTGGAAGACAAGGTTCGCGCACTCATGGCGCGTTATGCCTACCGCAACATCCGCACGCCGATTCTGGAGCACACCCAGCTTTTCGTGCGCGGCATTGGCGAGGTCACCGACATTGTCGAAAAGGAAATGTATTCCTTCGAAGACCGCTCGGACAAGCATGGCGACCACGACCACCTGACCATGCGTCCGGAAAATACCGCCAGCGTGGTACGCGCTGTGACCGAACATAACCTGCTTTACGACGGTGGCAAACGGCTGTACTACATGGGGCCGATGTTTCGCCGCGAGCGGCCGCAGCGCGGGCGCTACCGCCAGTTTCACCAGATCGGCGCCGAAGCGCTGGGGTTTGCCGGCCCTGAAGTAGACGCCGAACTGATCCTGCTGGCTGTCGCGCTCTGGAAAGAACTCGGCCTGAGCGACTGGCGCCTGGAAATCAACAGCCTGGGCCAGCCTGACGAACGCGCCCTGCACAGGGCGCAACTGATCGCGCACTTTGAACAGCATGCCGATTTGCTCGATGAAGAGGCGAAAAGGCGCCTGCACAGCAATCCGCTGCGCATCCTCGACACCAAGAACCCGGCGATGAAATCCTTGGTTGAAAGCGCGCCGCGCCTCATCGATTTTCTTGGCGCCGAGTCACTGGCGCATTTCGACGGACTCAAGGCCATCCTGGATGCCAACGGCATTGCCTGGACGCTCAACCACCGACTGGTTCGCGGGCTGGACTATTACAACCTGTCGGTCTTTGAATTCGTGACCGACCGCCTGGGCGCGCAGGGCACCATTTGCGCAGGCGGCCGTTACGACTACCTGATCGGGCAGATGGGCGGCAAGCCGGCGCCTGCGGTCGGCTGGGCGCTGGGCGTCGAGCGCGTGCTCGAACTGATCAAGGAGGAGGGCGCCTTCGGCGAACTCCCCGTGCCCGACGCTTATGCGGTGGTTCCCGAATCTTCAGCCCTGCCGGTCGTTCTGAAAACCCTGCAGGCCCTGCGAAGCGCCGGCATCAGCGTGCAGATGCATGCCAGCACGTCACCGGGCGGCATGGGCAGCATGAAGTCGCAGTTCAAGCGGGCCGATGGCAGCGGCGCGCAGTTTGCGCTGATTTTCGGCGAGGCCGAACTGGCCGAAGGCTGCGTGGCCGTCAAGCCGCTGCGCGGCGAGAAAGACGGGTCGTCAACTGCTCAAACGCTTCAAGCGCTGGATGATGTGGCCGCATGGGCAGGCATGCTGCGCAGCAGCCCCATGGTTTGAGCGACGGCTCGGCACCCTACAATCCCTCTTCAATCCAGCCCGCCCCGCGTCGGGCAGAACCCCAGAAATTTATGGCAAAACACCTCGATTTGGAAGAACAGGAACAGCTTGACGAGATCAAGCATTTCTGGAAACAGTATGGAAACCTGATCACCTGGGCGCTGATTGTGGTTCTGGGTGCGTTTGCCGCCTGGAACGGCTACCAGTACTGGCAACGCAGCCAGGCGGCACAGGCCTCGGTGATGTTCGACGAGATCGAGCGCGCCGTCCAGTCGGGCGATGCCGCACGGATCGACCGTGCCCTGGCCGACATGAAGGATCGTTTCGCAAGCACCGCCTACGCCCAGCAGGCCGGCCTTCTCGTGGCCAAGGCCCATCATGACAAAGGCAACGCCGATGCGGCCCGCGCAGCGCTGGCCTGGGTGGCCGACAAGGCGTCCGATCCCGGTTACCAGGCCATTGCCAGGCTTCGGCTTGCCGGACTGTTGCTTGAAAAGAAGTCGTATGACGAAGCCCTACAGCAGCTTTCCGGTGCTTTCCCCAAAAACTTCGATGCGCTGGTGGCTGACCGGCGCGCGGACATCCTGATGGCGCAAGGAAAAAAAGTCGAAGCCAAGGCTGAATATGAAAAAGCCTGGAAGGCCTTTGACGATCGTACCGAATACCGGCGTCTGGTCGAGGTCAAGCTCAATGCGCTGGGCGTTGACCCCACCGCCGGACAGGTCAAGCTGGCAACTGCCGAAAATGCCGGAGCAAACAAATGAAAATTCAGTCATTTTGGCCATTTGCGCTTGCTGGACGAGCGCCAGTAGCTATTATTAGCATAGCGCTCTTGGCGGGTTGCTTTGGGGGCGTCAAAAAGCCACAGCCCACGGAACTGCAGCCGGTGACGGCGCTGGTTTCCGTGCGCCAAAGCTGGACCCAGCGCATCGGTCCGGTCAATTTCCCGCTTGATGTCGGCGTGGCCGGCAACGGCGTGGCGGTCGCCAGCGACGACGGCACGGTCGCGCTGCTCGATGCCCAGACCGGCCGCGACGTCTGGCGCCTGGCGTTGAAGACGCCGATTGCCGCCGGCGTGGGCAGCGATGGGAAGGTTCTCGCCGTCGTCACAAAAGACAACGAAGTAATTGCCATGCAGGCAGGCCGCGAGCTGTGGCGTCAAAAGCTCAATGCCCAGGCGTTCACTGCCCCGTTCGTTGCGGGTGAGCGTGTGTTTGTGCTGGCGGCAGACCGTTCGGTCAATGCCTTTGATGGGCAGACCGGCCGAAAGCTGTGGGCGCAGCAGCGTTCAAGCGAACCGCTGGTGTTGCGCCAGTCCGGCGTGATGCTGGCCGTTGGCGACACGCTGGTGGTCGGTGTGGGCGGCCGACTGGTGGGCATGAACCCGTCGAATGGCAGCATTCAGTGGGAAGCGCCCATCGCCACCCCGCGTGGCATCAATGACATCGAACGGCTCGTGGACCTGGTCGGCAGCGTCAGCCGGGTGGGCGATAGCGTTTGCGTGCGGGCGTTCCAGTCCAGCATTGGCTGCGTGAATACCGCCCGTGGCAATGTGCTCTGGACCCGGCCTGCCAATGGTGTGCAGGGCATCCAGGGCGACGACCGGCTGCTGTTCGGCACGGAAGCCGATGGCACCGTGCTGGCCTGGAAACGCAGCGATGGCGAGCGTGTCTGGTCCAGCGAGCGGCTGCGCTACCGGGGGCTGACCGCGCCGCTGCTGGCCGGCCGTTCCGTGGTGATTGGTGATGCCACCGGATTCATCCACCTGCTGTCGCGTGAAGACGGCTCCCTGCTCAACCGCCTGAACACCGATGGTTCGCCCATTTCCGCTGCCCCGGTGCTGGCGGGCAACACCCTGGTCGTCGTCACCCGCAACGGCGGCATTTACGGCTTTCAGCCCGAATAAACGGCATTCTCGCCAGAAACTGATCTACTCATTTTGATGAAACCTGTCATTGCGTTAGTTGGCCGCCCGAACGTTGGCAAGTCAACCCTTTTTAACCGGCTGACCAAGACACGCGACGCGATCGTGGCCGACTATGCCGGGCTGACGCGTGATCGTCATTACGGCAACGGCAAGCTCGGCCCGCATGAGTACATCGTCATCGACACCGGAGGCTTCGAGCCCGATGCCGTCACCGGCATCTACAAGGAAATGGCCCGGCAGACCCGCCAGGCCGTTGCCGAATCCGACGTGGTGATTTTTGTGGTCGATGCCCGTGCCGGCATCAGCGCGCAGGACTACGACATTGCCAACTACCTGCGCAAGCTCGGAAAACCGACGGTGCTGGCGGCCAACAAGGCCGAGGGCCTGCCCGAAGGCACGCAGGTTTCGGAGTTCTTTGAACTCGGGCTTGGTGAAATGCTGGCGGTGTCGGCATCGCACGGGCAGGGCATGCGGTTGCTGGTTGATTTGGCACTGGCGCCCCTCAACCTGCCCGATCCGTCGGAAGCCGTCGAGCAGGAAGACCCCTCGGTCATCAAACTCGCGGTGGCAGGCCGCCCCAACGTCGGCAAATCGACACTGATCAATACCTGGCTTGGCGAAGAGCGCCTGGTGGCCTTTGACCTGCCGGGTACCACCCGCGATGCGATCTCGGTGCCTTTTGAGCATGCCGGCCAGCGGTTTGAACTCATCGACACCGCCGGGCTGCGCCGCAAGGGCAAGGTCTTTGAAGCGATCGAGAAATTCTCCGTCGTCAAGACCCTGCAGGCGATTGAAAACGCCAACGTCGTGCTGCTGCTGCTCGATGCCACCCAGGGCGTGACAGACCAGGACGCGCACATTGCAGGCTACATCCTTGAAAGCGGCCGGGCCGTGGTGCTGGCCGTGAACAAATGGGATGCGGTCGATGCTTACCAGCGCGAACTGCTGCAGCGCTCGATTGAAACCCGGCTTGGTTTCCTGAAGTTTGCCTCCATCCACCATATTTCGGCCATCAAGCGCCAGGGGCTGGGGCCGGTCTGGAAATCCATCATCCAGGCGCACGCTTCAGCCAACCGCAAGATGTCCACGCCGGTGCTGACCCGTTTGCTGATGGAAGCGGTGCAGTTCCAGCAACCCCAGCGTTCGGGCGTTTTCCGCCCCAAGTTGCGTTATGCCCACCAGGGCGGCATGAACCCGCCCATCGTGATCATTCACGGCAATTCGCTCGAGCACGTGACCGAGTCCTACAAGCGCTACCTTGAAGGCCGGATACGCAAGGAGTTTGATCTGGTCGGCACGCCTTTGCGTATCCAGCTGAAAAGCCAGCACAATCCTTTCACGGATAAAGAATAGGCCTAATATTACAAGGCCATCGAAATCGCTGTGGTATGGTCAAACCCTTACTAACTTTTGAACACGGAAAATATCGTGAGCAATAATAAAGGCCAGCTATTGCAGGACCCGTTTCTCAACACCTTGCGTCGCGAGCATGTTCCTGTTTCGATTTATCTGGTCAACGGCATCAAGCTACAGGGCCAGATCGAATCGTTCGACCAGTACGTGGTCCTGCTTCGCAACACCGTCACCCAGATGGTATACAAGCATGCGATTTCCACCATCGTCCCAGGCCGCGCCGTGAATTTTTCGACGACCGAGTCCGAAGAAACACCGACCAGCTGAGAAGCAATGACGCACCGGTGAAAACACAAGCACTCGCCCTTCTGGTAGGGGTCGATCTGGGCCTTCCCAATTTTGATACGGATCTGCTGGAGCTAGGCCTGCTGGCGCAAACTGCCGGCCTTGAGCCTGTGGCGCGCATCACCTGCAAACGCAGGGCACCCGATGCCGCCCTGTTCATCGGGTCGGGCAAGGCCGACGAGATCAAAATGCTCGCCCTTGATACTGGCGCCACCGAAGTCCTGTTCGACCAGTCGCTCAGTCCCGCCCAGCAGCGCAACCTTGAGCGGCATCTTGAAATGCCGGTCAATGACCGGACGCTGCTGATCCTGGAAATCTTTGCACAGCGCGCCCGCAGCCACGAGGGCAAGCTTCAGGTGGAGCTTGCCCGTCTGCAGTACGTCTCGACACGGCTGGTCCGCCGCTGGTCGCACCTTGAGCGTCAGACGGGCGGCGCTGGCGTGCGCGGTGGTCCGGGCGAAAAACAGATCGAACTTGACAAACGCATGATCGGCGATGCCATCAAGCGAACCAAGGAGCGCCTGACCAAAGTCAAAAAGCAGCGCCAGACGCAGCGAAAGCAGCGTGAGCGGCGCAACTCGTTTTCGGTTTCGCTGGTGGGTTACACCAATGCCGGAAAATCCACTTTGTTCAATGCCCTGGTCAAGGCCACTGCCTACACCGCCGACCAGCTTTTTGCAACGCTCGACACCACCACGCGACAGCTTTATTTGGGCGAGGCCGGACGTTTCGCATCCCTGTCCGATACTGTCGGTTTCATTCGCGATTTGCCGCATGGGCTGATTGATGCCTTTGCGGCAACCCTGAAGGAAGCGGTCGATGCCGATCTGCTGCTGCATGTGGTCGATGGCTCCAACCCCGACTACCTTGAGCAGATCGAGCAGGTACAGCGCGTGCTTTCCGAGATCGGTGCCGAGAATGTTCCGCAAATACTTGTTTTCAACAAGCTGGACGCTATTGAAAAAAGCAGCTTGCCACTGCACCTGCAGGATAGGTTCGAACTCAGGGATGCCTTTGAAGGCGCCAGCCGCAGTGTCGAACGCGTATTTGTGAGTGCCAAGACCGGTGAAGGCCTGAATCTGCTGCGCGAATTGCTGGCGATTCGAGGTTCCCATGCGCAGGCAGGCGATAGCCCCCAAACACCCCAATGATATTGCCCGGCCGGGCAGTTTCGTTAGGCACAATGTCGGTGTAACAAAAAAGCGAGTTTTTTTCCATGAATTTGAATCCCGTGCTGCAAACGCTGACAAACTTTCCGGGTCGGCTCAAACAACGCGCCCAAGGCATATTCAATCTGAATGATCCGCGCTGGGGCCGGGATGAGGACAAGTCGGCATCTGATGGTTCCAGGCCCGAGGGCTCGCGCGATGACCGGCAGCCGCCCAAGCCGCCGAGTCGTCCTCAAGGCCCCAATCAGGGGCCGCCTGACCTTGACGAGTTGTGGCGCGACTTCAACCGCAAACTGGGTAACTTGTTTGGCGGCGCGAAGAACGGCGGCAACCGCGATGGTTTTGGTGGTGGCGGCAACAAAGGCGGCGGCGGCTTTCAGCCCGATATGAAGAATGCCGGAATCGGCGTTGGCCTGATTGCGGCGGTGGTGGCATTGATCTGGCTGGGTACCGGCTTTTTCATCGTGCAAGAGGGCCAGCAAGCGGTGATCACGCAGTTCGGCAAATACCGGTCCACGGTCGGCGCCGGCTTCAACTGGCGCTTGCCTTACCCCATACAACGTCACGAGATTGTCGTGGTCACCCAGATTCGTTCGGTCGATGTCGGGCGTGACACCGTTCTCAAGGCAACCGGCCTGCGCGATTCGGCCATGTTGACGGAAGACGAAAATATCGTCGAGATCAAGTTTGCCGTGCAGTACCGCCTGAACGATGCCCGCGCTTACCTGTTCGAAAGCAAGGACCCGGCTGCCGCAGTGGTTCAGGCTGCCGAAACCGCCGTGCGCGAAGTCGTCGGCAAGATGAAAATGGACATGGCGCTTGCCGAAGAGCGTGACCAGATCGGTCCGCGCGTCCGGGTGCTCATGCAGACCATCCTGGATCGCTACAAGGTCGGTGTCGAAGTGGTCGCCATCAATTTGCAGCAAAGCGGCGTCCGGCCTCCCGAGCAGGTTCAGGCGGCTTTCGATGATGTGCTGAAGGCTGGACAGGAGCGCGAGCGCGCCAAGAATGAAGCGCAGGCCTATGCCAATGACGTGGTTCCCCGCGCCGTCGGTTCGGCTTCCCGCCTGAAGGAAGAGGCGGATGCCTACAAGGCCCGGATCGTGGCGCAGGCTCAGGGTGATGCGCAGCGCTTCAGTTCGGTGTTGACCGAATACCAGAAAGCCCCGCAGGTCACCCGCGACCGCATGTACACCGACGCGATGCAGCAGGTTTACACCAACGTGACCAAGGTGCTGGTCGAATCCCGCCAGGGTTCCAACCTGCTCTACCTGCCGCTCGACAAGATCATGCAGATGACCGGAACGGGCGGCGCGGCGGCAGGCAGCGATGCGACGGCGCCACTGTCAACATCGCCTGCAGCGCAAGCCCCGCTCAATGGGGTCCCTGTAGATTCCCGAGCCCGGGACGCTTCCCGAACCCGCGAACGTGAAACCCGCTAAGGAATACAAAAGTGAATAGAGTTGGACTCGTCGTTTCTTCATTGCTGGTGCTTCTGGCATTGCTCAGTTCCACGCTGTTCGTGGTAGACCAGCGCCAGTTTGGCGTCGTGTACGCCCTTGGACAAATCAAGGAGGTTGTTCTTGAGCCGGGCCTCAATTTCAAGCTGCCACCTCCATTTCAGAACGTTTCGTACATTGACAGGCGTTTGCTGACGCTGGACAGCACCGACTCCGAGCCGATGCTGACAGCCGAAAAGCAGCGTGTCGTGATCGACTGGTATGTGCGCTGGCGCATCATCAACCCTTCGGAATACATCCGCAACGTCGGGCTTGATGAAAAAGCCGGTGCCAACCAGTTGAATCGCGTGGTTCGCAATGCGTTCCAGGAAGAAATCAACCGGCGCACCGTCAAGGATCTGCTCTCGCTCAAGCGTGAGCAGCTGATGGCCGATGTCAAGAAAGAAGTGCTTGCCGTGGTGCGGGGCGCCAAGCCCTGGGGCATCGATGTGATCGACGTGCGCATTACCCGCGTCGATTACGTGGAAGCCATTACCGAATCGGTTTACCGCCGCATGGAGGCCGAGCGCAAGCGCGTGGCCAACGAGTTGCGCTCGACAGGTGCGGCAGAAGGTGAAAAAATTCGCGCCGATGCCGATCGCCAGCGTGAGATCACCGTCGCCAACGCCTATCGTGATGCGCAGAAGATCAAGGGCGAGGGCGATGCCGAGGCGGCCAGCACCTTTGCCCAGTCTTTTGGACGGGACCCCCAGTTTGCGCAGTTCTATCGCAGCCTGGAAGCCTACAAGGCCAGCTTCAGCAAGAAAAGCGACGTGATGGTGGTCGATCCTTCGTCGGACTTTTTCAAAGCCATGCGTGGCGCCAACAGTGGCAGCGCTTCAGGGGCCGCCTCGCGTTAACAAACGTCAGCTTTCCGGCACCCAGGCGATATGAATTGCCTTCACCAGCGGGCGGTGTTCATCAAGCAAAAGGGCAGTCTGCCCTTTTCTGTTTTTTGATCCAGCCCATGCCGGTAAAATCCTGTTTTTAACAGCTTACTAAATCTACATGCCCGCCTGGTCGTCATCTTGGCAATTGCCTGATCAAATTGCCGATGTCCTGCCTTCCGAGGCGCGTCACATCGAAGAACTACGCCGTCTGTTCCTGGACACCGCCCGCAGCTATGGCTATGAACTGGTCATGCCGCCGCTGCTGGAGCATCTGGAGTCGCTGCTCACCGGAACCGGTGAAGCGCTGGACCTGCAGACCTTCAAACTGGTCGATCAGCTGTCGGGCCGCACACTGGGGCTGCGCGCCGACACCACGCCGCAGGTCGCCCGAATTGATGCCCATTTGCTCAACCGCAGCGGCGTGGCCCGCCTTTGCTATTGTGGTCCGGTGCTGCATACTCGCGCCGACCGGCCGCATGCGACCCGCGAGCCCTTGCAGTTCGGCGCTGAAATTTACGGCCATGCCGGTCTGGAAGCCGACCTGGAAGCCCAGCGGCTCGCGCTGGACTGCCTGAAGGCGGCGGGCGTCACCGATCTCATGGTGGACATGGCGGACGTTCGCATCGTTGCCAGCCTGCTGGCCGGCGCCAGTCTTGGCCCTTCAATCCTGGCGCGCATCCATGCGGCGCTGGCGGCCAAGGATGCGAGCGAATTGGGCAGTTTGCTCGCTGGCCTGCATGGCGGCATTTCATCGGAAGCACGCGAAGGCATGTTGGCGCTGCTGCAGCTCTACGGTGATGAACAGGTGTTGTTTGAGGCTGAAAAATGCCTTCCGCGCTTGCCTGGCGTGCATGAAGCGCTACAAAATTTGAAGTTGCTCGCCGCCTATCTTCCTGATGTCAAGGTCAGCTTTGATCTGGCTGACCTGCGCGGCTACGCCTATTACAGCGGTGTCCGCTTCGCCATTTATGGCCAGGGCGCCGAACTGGCCCGGGGCGGGCGTTACGACGAGGTCGGCGCCGTTTTTGGTCGCAACCGTCCGGCCGCCGGCTTCAGCCTTGACCTGAAGGAACTGGTCAGCGTGCTGCCGCCGCGACCCCTCAAGGCGGCCATTTGCGCGCCCTGGGGTGACGATGCCAGGCTCAATGCCGCCATTGCCCGCTTGCGGGGCAGCGGCGAAACCGTGACCTGTCTGTTGCCGGGCCACGACAATGAAGTCAATGAGTTTGACTGCGACCGCGAGTTGGCCCTGACGGACGGCCAGTGGGTGGTGCAGCCCCGCCCTTAAGCCGCAACCCTGAAGCGGTACAAAATGCTGTGCGAAGGGCTGGGCCCGGCGCCAGCTTTATCCATTTGATCCTTAACGAGAACTGAAGATGACAAACAAACCAAGCGCAGCCACCGGCCGCAATGTCGTGGTCGTGGGCACCCAATGGGGTGACGAAGGCAAGGGAAAACTGGTCGACTGGCTGACCGAAATGTCGCAGGGCGTGGTGCGCTTCCAGGGCGGCCACAATGCCGGCCACACGCTGGTCATCAATGGCGTCAAAACCGCCTTGCACCTGATCCCGAGCGGCATCATGCGTCCCGGCGTGAAGTGCTACATCGGCAACGGCGTGGTGCTGTCGGCGGCCAAGCTGTTCGAGGAGATCGAAGGGCTGGAAAAAGCCGGCGTCGAAGTGCGCTCGCGCCTGCGCATCAGCGAAGCCTGCCCCTTGATCCTGCCTTTCCATGCAGCCATCGACATTGCCCGCGAAACCTTCCGCGAAAAAGGCGGCACTGAGAAAATCGGCACCACCGGCCGAGGCATCGGCCCGGCCTACGAAGACAAGATCGCCCGTCGCGCGCTGCGCGTGCAGGACCTGAAATACCCCGAGCGCTTTGCCGCCAAGCTGCGCGAACTGCTGGACCTGCACAACTTCGTGCTGACCGGTTTCCTGAATGCGCCGGCCGTTGACTTCGACACGGTGTACGACGAAGCCATGCGTCACGCCGAACTGCTCAAGCCGATGATGGCCGACGTGTCGCGCGAACTCAATGATGCGCACCAAGCCGGCGCCAACCTGCTGTTCGAGGGTGCGCAGGGCACGCTGCTCGACGTGGACCACGGCACCTATCCTTATGTCACTTCCAGCAACTGCGTGGCCGGCAATGCGTCGGCCGGTGCCGGCGTGGGGCCGGGCATGCTGCACTACATCCTGGGCATCACCAAGGCGTATTGCACCCGCGTGGGCGGCGGGCCGTTCCCGACCGAACTCGACTGGGAAGCCGAAGGCACGCCGGGCTGGCACATGAGCACCGTCGGCGCCGAAAAAGGCGTGACGACCGGGCGCAGCCGCCGCTGCGGCTGGTTCGACGCGGCGCTGCTCAAGCGCTCGGCGCAGGTCAATGGCCTGTCGGGCCTGTGCATCACCAAGCTTGACGTGCTCGATGGCCTGGACGAGTTGAAGCTATGCACCGGCTACGAACTCGACGGCCAGACCACCGACATCCTGCCGATGGGCGCCGACGACATTGCCCGCTGCGTGCCGATTTACGAAACCCTGCCGGGCTGGAGCCAGAGCAGCGTGGGCGTGACGCAATATGACAAGCTGCCGCCCGCCGCACAGCGCTACCTGCAACGGATCGAAGAAGTCACCGGCGTGCCGATTCACATGATCTCGACCAGCCCGGACCGCGACCACACCATCCTGCTGCGTAACCCCTACGCGCTCTGAAGCCTTTAAATTTAGACAAAAAGGCCGCTTGCGCAATAACCACGGGCGCAGGCAGCTATTAAATCAGGAGTAACTCCATGTTGACCGAAGACGGCAAGCATCTCTACGTCAGCTATGACGAATACCATAACCTGATTGAAAAACTGGCCATCAAGATCCACCAGTCCGGCTGGCAGTTCGACACCATCCTGTGCCTGGCGCGGGGCGGCATGCGGCCCGGCGACATCCTGTCGCGCATCTTTGACAAGCCGCTGGCCATCATGTCCACCAGTTCCTACCGCGCCGACGCCGGCACGGTGCAGGGCAAGCTGGACATTGCCCACTACATCACCACGCCCAAGGGCGAGATCGCCGGCCGGGTGCTGCTGGTCGATGACCTGGCCGATTCGGGCCATACCCTGAACGCGGTGATCGACCAGCTTCGCAACAACTACAAGCCGATCACCGAACTGCGCAGCGCCGTGATCTGGACCAAGGGTGTTTCGACTTTCCAGGCCGACTACACGGTCGAGACGCTGCCGACCAACCCGTGGATTCACCAGCCCTTCGAGAGCTACGATGCGCTTTCGCCGGTGCAGCTGATGGACAAGTGGAGGGTATAGTAGCCCCCACGGTCGCTCACTGCGTGTAGCTCCCTGCCCCCCGAGGGGGCCGCTGCGCCTGCGGTCCGGCGGAGCCGGTTCCGCGGCCCCGGCTGGTGGGGAAGGGAAAGCCCCCATGCCCTCGATTTCGTGTGGTTCGCTTCCCGCCGAGGGATTACTGCGCCTGCGGCCTGGCAAAGCCAGTTCCGCGGCCCTGGCTGATCAAAAGCGCATGCCGTTAACATGCGTGGATGAGCGATTTATCCACCCAGCTGATTCACCATCCCTACCGTCCACCCGCCGGCTTCGAGTCGGTATCCCCCCCGGTCCACAAAGCCTCAACGATCATCTTCCCCAACGTGGCAGCCCTGCGCAGCCGCGACTGGAAGCACAAGACCGGCTACACCTACGGCCTGCACGGAACGCCGACCACCTTCACGCTGGAAGCGCGCATTGCGACGCTCGAAGGCGGCAAGTTCTGTACGCTGGTTCCGAGCGGGCTGGCGGCGGTCGTGCTGGTGGACATGGCCCTGCTGAAGTCCGGCGACGAGGTCCTGATTCCGGACAATGCCTACGGCCCGAACAAGGCCTTCGCGCAGGCCGAACTGGCGGCCTGGGGCATCGGCTGCCAGTTCTACGACGCGATGAACCCGGCCGACCTGGCCGCGCGGCTGAACGGCCGGACCCGCCTGGTCTGGCTGGAGGCGCCCGGATCGATCACGCTGGAGTTTCCGGACCTTCCCGCGCTGGTGGCCGCCGTCAAGGCGCACAACGCATCGGGCGGGGCACATCCACAGGCCGCCATCACGGTACTCGACAACACCTGGGGCGCGGGCCTGGCGTTCAATGCCTTTGCACTGGGCGCCGATATCTCGGTGCAGGCGCTGACCAAATACCCGAGCGGCGGCGCCGACGTGCTGATGGGCTCGGTGGTGACGAACAGCGAAGCGCTGCACCACCTGATGCATTTTTGCCATATGCGCGTCGGCTACGGCGTCAGCGGCAATGACGCCGAACTCGTGCTGCGCGGGCTGAACAGCATCGCGCTGCGCTATGCCGCGCAGGATGCTGCCACGCGCCAGCTGGCCGGCTGGCTCCAGGGCCAGCCGCAAATCGCCGCCGTGCTGCATCCGGCATTGTCTGACTCGCCAGGCCATGCGCAATGGAAGCGCGACTGCACTGGCGCGGCCTGCCTGTTCAGCGCGGTCTTCCGGCCTGTCATCACGCCCGTGCAGATCGACCGGTTTTGCGACAGCCTGCAGCTTTTCAGGCTCGGCTATAGCTGGGCCGGGCCGATGAGCCTGTGCGTGCCTTATGACATGCCGGCCCTGCGTGCGGTGCGTCCCTGGCCCCACCAGGGCGGACTGGTGCGCTTTTCGGTCGGTCTGGAAGCCGTTGCCGACCTGCAGGCCGACTTGGCCCAGGCGCTGGCCGGCTTGTCCGCAAGGCCCGATGGCAATGCATTACAGTAAGGGTTACTTATTCACGAAAGCTAAGCTGTGGCAACTCCCAATTACTCCTATGAAAAGCGTCAGAAGGAGCTGGCGAAAAAACGCAAGAAAGAAGACAAGCTCAAGCGCAAGGGCGAAGGCAAGCCTGACGACGGCGATGCTTCCCCTGACGGTGTGCCGGATCAGGACAACATCAGCGAAGCCCAGCTTGACATACCACCCGCCGGTTCCCCTCCCTGAGTCCTGAATTAAAGAAAAAAGCCTTCCGGCGCAACACAGATGTGCGCAACCAGCTATTGATTTGATAGCGAATATACGACTGACCCGGCATCACCGCCACTGGTGGTGCCGGGTTTTTTTGCGTCAAGCCTCGGCCAGCAGCGAACGGGCAAGCTCGGTCATGGCTTGCGCGCTGTGGTCGCGCGGCGCCAGGGCTCGCGCCGCTTCGTACTGGGTGAAGTTGCGCTGCATGGACTGCAGGTAGCCCGGGTCGTAATGCTTGAGCAGCAGTTCGAGCACCACCGACGCCACGTCGCCGCCGCGCGCACGCGCCTGCCAGTCCTGGACGGTGGCCTTGCCGCGCGCCTCGGTCAGGGCGCCGAGCCGGTTGCAGAAGAATTCGATGTCCCGGACAAAAAAGTCATAGTCTTCCAGCAGCAGCGCCACGCGCTCGCCTTCAGGCAAATCAAGGCGCAGGCAGGGGCTGGCGCGCATGGCGGCAATCAGCCCTTCGGGAACGGCCACGTTGCCGACCTTCTTGCTCTCGCTTTCAATATAGACCGGCTGCGCTGCGTCAAAGCTGCGCAGCGCCGTCCAGATGCGGCTGTCGTAAGCCTTCTGGCTGGGCTGGGCCACGCCCGGGATCATGCCGAGCACCGAACTGCGGTGGTTGGCCAGCGCTTCAAGGTCCAGCACCTGCGCCCCCTGCGCCTCCAGGGCCTGCAGCAGCCGCGTCTTGCCCGAGCCGGTGGGGCCGCACACCACGCGGTAGCGGTGCCGCGCGGCGACTTGCGGCAGGTCCGCGACCAGCGCCGCCCGGAAGGCCTTGTAGCCGCCATCGACCAGCGTCACCTTGAAGCCGATCTGGTCCAGCACCAGCGCCAGCGAGCCGCTGCGCTTGCCGCCGCGCCAGCAATACACCAGCGGCTGCCATTCCCTGGGCTTGTCGAGTACATCGCGCTGGATGTGCTCTGAAATGTTCCTGGCGACCAGCGCCGCGCCCAGCTTCTTGGCCTCGAACTGGCTGATCTGCTTGTATTGGGTGCCGACGATCTTTCGCTCGTCGTCGTGCAGGCTGGGCCAGTTCACCGCGCCTGGCAGGTGGTCTTCGGCGTATTCGCCCTCGGAGCGGGCGTCGATGACGGTGGAGAACTGCCCCAGTTGGGCCAGGGCGTCTGCGGCGGAAATGCGGTCAAGGCTCACGGGATGATTTTCTTCAGTTCTGGCCAGACATTGGCCAGCATTCTGGCTTGCGATGACTCGTTGGGGTGGATGCGGTCGGCCTGGAAATTGGCGGCGGCATTGTCGCCGTCGGCAACGCCCTTGAGGAAAAAGGGCACAAGCGCGACTTTCTCCTCCCTGGCGACCTTGGAGAAGAGGCCTGAAAAGGTGGCGGCGTAGGCGCCGCCATAGTTGGGCGGCACCTCCATGCCGACCAGCAGCACGCGGGCGCCGGCTTTCTTGGACGCCTGCGTCATGGCCGTCAGGTTCTTTCCGGTCATGTCCAGCGGCAGGCCGCGCAGCGCGTCGTTGCCGCCCAGCTCGATCACCACGGTGGCGGGTTTGTGCTGCGCCAGCAGGGCCGGCAGGCGCGAGCGGCCACCCGAGGTGGTGTCGCCGCTGATGCTGGCATTGACGACCCGGACATTTTTGTTTTCGCTGGCCAGCTGCTTTTCAAGCAGCGGAACCCAGCCGGTGCCGCGCCTGAGGCCATATTCGGCGCTCAGCGAGTCGCCCACGATCAGCACGGTCGGCTGCGCCTTGGCCTGCGCCGGCGCCTGGGCAAATGCGGGCACTGCCAGCAGGGCGCTGATCAACACGCTTCCCAAGGATTTGGCCCAGCGGTTTCGCGCACCCAGGCCAGGCTTGCTACAGTCGGCAGCAATCGATTTAACGTTTTCAGAGAGGGTTGACATGTTTGAACCTGTGGTTTCCGGGATGGGTGAAGTTTTATCCAGGCCTTCAATCGTGTTGGAGCCTGCCAGCACTCCAATTGTTTCCGTTGAGCATGTTTTCAAGTCGGTCACCGACTCGACCGGCACCTTGACCATTTTGCGCGATATCGACTTTGCGCTGAATCCGCGCGAAACCGCCGCCATTGTCGGTGCATCGGGCTCGGGCAAAAGCACGCTGCTGACGATCATTGCCGGTCTCGACACGCCCACGACCGGCACGGTGCGGCTGGCTGGCCAGGACATCTTTGCCATCAGCGAGGACGACCGCGCAGCGCTGCGGGCGCAGAAAGTCGGTTTCGTGTTCCAGAGCTTCCAGCTCATGGCCAACCTGACGGCGCTGGAAAACGTCATGCTGCCGCTCGAACTCTCGGGAATGAAGCAGGCGCGCGCGCTGGCCACCGACATGCTCAAGCGGGTCGGCCTGGGCGAGCGGCTGGGCCACTACCCGAAGGTGCTCTCGGGCGGCGAGCAGCAGCGGGTGGCGCTGGCGCGGGCCTTTGTCGTCAAGCCGGCCGTGCTGCTGGCCGACGAGCCGACCGGCAGCCTGGACTTTGCCACTGGCGAGACGGTGATGAAGCTGATGTTCGAGCTGAACCAGGAACTCGGCACGACGCTGGTGCTGGTCACGCACGACCCGGCGATTGCCGCGCGCTGCCAGCGGCGCATCACCATCGAGGCCGGGCAGATCGTGGTTTCTTGAGAAAAAATGCCTCTTGCGCATGCCAGTCGTGCGAAGAGTGCAATCTAAAAAATAGCAATTCGCACGGCTTCGCTGGTGATCCGGCCTAGCCCCGCGCAGACCGCAAAACCCGAGCAGCGATAATTGCCCGATGTCTTCTTCCCCCCACAAAGTCCTTTTCGGCTTCCATGCCGTCGGTGTCCGCCTCAAGACCGCGCCCAAGTCGGTCATTGAAGTTTTTTACGATGCCTCGCGCCGCGATGCCCGGATGCGCCAGTTCACCGACCGCGCGCGCGAAGCCGGCGTGCGGCTGATCGAGTCCGACGGCCTGCGCCTGGCCAAGATGTGCGGCAGCCACGGCCACCAGGGCGTCGTTGCCCGGGTCGATGTGGTCGCCCAAGTCACCTCGCTCGACGAGCTGCTGGAGCAGCTGGAAGAAGCCGGCACCGCCCAGCCGCTGCTGCTGGTGCTCGACGGCGTGACCGATCCGCACAACCTGGGCGCCTGCCTGCGGGTGGCCGACGGCGCCGGCGCGCAGGCGGTGATCGCGCCCAAGGACCATGCGGCCGGCATCAATGCCACGGTGTCCAAGGTCGCCAGCGGCGCGGCCGAGACCGTGCCGTATTTCATGGTCACCAACCTGGCGCGCACCTTGGGTGAGTTGAAGGAACGCAACATCTGGTGCATCGGCACCAGCGACGATGCCGAAAAGACGATTTACGACGTGGACTTGAGAGGCCCGGTAGCCTTGATTTTGGGCGCCGAGGGCGAAGGCATGCGCCAGCTGACGCGCAAGACCTGCGACGAGCTGGTCCGCATTCCGATGAACGGCGCGGTGGAAAGCCTGAACGTGTCGGTCGCCAGCGGCGTCTGCCTGTACGAGGCGCTGCGCCAGCGCCGCCCGGCAGCCGATTCAGCAGCTTAGGAGGCTGTCGGACTGAGGTCGTCGAAAGCGAAAATTGGCCCCAGCGAGGATAGTTTTTGACGATTTCGCAGGCCAATATCTGGATATTGGTCAAGAAAGCGGCGAAAAATAGACCGCTGCGGCCGATTTGTAGCCGACGACTCCTAAGTCCGGCAGACTCCTAAATCAGCCCGTACCAGCCGAGCAGCGCGCCCGCGCCCAGCAGCCAGAGCAGGTGCGTCCGGGTGCGCCAGACGATCAGCGCCGTCACCACCGTCACCAGCCACACCGGCCAGTCCTTCAGCGAACTGCCGTTGGCGCTGGCCAGAATCCAGCCGGTGGCGATCAAGAGCGCCACGACGATGGGCGCCATGCCCTGCTTGAAGGCGCGCACGGCGCGCAGTTCGCGGTTGCGGTGGCCCCACTGGGCAGCGGCATAGGTCAGCACGGTGCTCGGAATCAAAATCCCCAGCAGCGACAGCAGCACGCCGAGCACGCCGGCCAGCATGCCGCCGGCGTTCAGGCCGACATTCCAGCCGAGCAGGGCGACAAACAGCACGTTCGGGCCGGGTGCTGCCTGGGCAATCGCGATCGAGGCGTTGAACTGCTCGTCGGTCAGCCAGTGCTGCTGGTCCACCAGAAAGCGATGCATGTCGGGCGCGGTGGTGATGGCCCCGCCTATCGACAGCAGCGACAGCGTCAGGTAATGCAGAAACAGCGTGAACCAGTCCTGCAGGCTGAACACCAGGGTGAGCGGTTCGGTCATGGCTTGAGCTTTTGATAAGCCATGATGCAGGCGATGCCGCCCAGGCCAAGCAGCACATAGACCAGCGGCCAGCGCAGCAGCGCGATGGCGGCAAAACACAGCACGCCAAAGCCAATGCACAGCCGCAGGCCGAGCACGTTTTTCAGCAGGGCGCCAAACAGCTTCAGGCCGGTCGCCGCGATCAGCCCTGCCGCCACTGCGCCCATGCCGCGCAGCGCGCCAGCCACGCCGGGATGGCCGGCGAACTGGGCATAGACCAGCGCCAGCCCCAGCACGATGACCAGCGGCACGGTGAGCATGCCGGCCAGAGCGGCCATCGCGCCTTTCAGTCCGAAATAGCGCCCGCCAATCATCAGGGACAGGTTGACCACGTTCGGGCCGGGCATGATCTGCGCCACCGCCCAGTCCTCGATGAATTCCTCGCGCGTCATCCAGCGCTTTTTCTCGACCAGTTCGCGCTGCACCACGGCCAGCACGCCGCCAAAACCCTGCAGCGCCAGCAGGGTGAAGGAGACAAACAGATCGGTCAGGGATTGGGGTTGCGGATGGTCTTGCGCCGGCAGGGAACTCATGCGGCAATTATCGCCGCTGGCCTGAAAACCGCCTTGAACTGCCAGGCCGGATGCAGGCGGTTTCAAGCTATGAAAGTAATAGCTGTAGATGCCCGCTGGATATGCGAAAAACGCATTAAACATGCTGAAGTGACGGCTGCAGGCCGGCGCGGCGCCCAACTGCCCACGCGATTCACGACACCGGCCATCGCGCGCTGGCGTGCCATCACACCGTCATGCCGCCCGACACCTCGATCACTGCGCCGTTGATGTAGCTGGCCTCGTCGCTGGCAAGGAAGGCGTAGACGTTGGCGATTTCCTCGGGTTTGCCCAGACGCTTGAGCGGAACGCGGTGCTCCATTTCCTTGAGCACATTGTCGGGGATGGTCGCCAGAATCGGCGTGGTGACAAAGCCCGGCGCGACGGCGTTCACGCGGATGCCCTTGGGGCCGAGTTCGCGGCTCCAGGTCTTGGTGAAGCCGATCACGCCGAACTTGGTCGCCGCATAGTTGGTCTGGCCGAAGTTGCCGTAGATGCCGACCACCGAGCTGGCATTCAGGATCACGCCGCTGCCCTGCGCCACCATGGTGTCGGTCACCGCCTGGGCGCAGTGGAACACGCCGCGCAGGTTGACATCGATCACCCGGTCGAACTGCTCCAGCGTCATTTTCTGCAGCCGCGCATCCTGCGTGATGCCGGCATTGTTGACCAGCACGTCGATGCGGCCGAACTGTTCCCTGACATGGGCGACCACGGCATCGACCATGTCCCGCTGCGTCACGTCCATGACAAAGCCGACCGCCTGCGCGCCCAGGGCCTTGCATTGCTTGACCGCCTCGTCAATCGCGGCCTGCCGGATGTCGCAGACGATGACGATGGCGCCTTCGGCGGCAAACTTGAGGGCGGTGGCCAGGCCGATGCCCTGCGCTGCGCCGGTGATGAGGCTGACCTTGTTCTGGAGTCTTGGCATGGAGGTTCTTCTGAAAAAGGGCAAAGGGTGGAGGGCGCCAGCTGGCAGGCCGGTGCAGGCGGATTGAGGCGCCTATCGTAGCCGCGCGCCGGCTGCCCGCTTGCGGCTGCAAGCGGCGCGGCCGCCGTTGATGCCTTAGCGAATCACCAGCACAGGCAGGGCCGACAGCCGCAGGATCTGCTCGGCGCCGCTGCCCAGCAGCATCCGTCCGAAGCCGCGCCGGCCATGGGTGCCGACCACCACCAGGTCGGCATTCCATTCCCTGGCGGCGTCGGCGACCACTTCGGCCAGCCGCTCGCCGGGCTTGTCGTACAGCAGGCTGTCGGCTTCGCTGCCGGCCGAGCGGGCAATCGCCATGGCATCTTCGAGTATCTTGGTGCCGGCTTGGCGCATCGCCGAAACCAGTTCGCCCGAATAGCCGCCGTACTGCTCGTAGCCGGTCAGGTAAGCGATTTCCTCCACCACGTGGATCAGCCGCACCCGGCCGCCCGAATCCCTGGCCATCTGCAGGGCGGCGACCAGCGCCTTGTTGGCGCTGTCACTTCCGTCGACCGGGACAAGTATTCGCTGGTACATGGGCTGCTCCTTGTGCAAACTGGACGGTGATTTTGGCCGGGTTTGCGGCCTGCCGGGTTGATGTGCATCAAGCGGCCGGCAGGGACGGCCCGGTGCGCAAGGACTGGCCTGCGCTTTCTGCCAGCAGTGGGCGCTGCTTGATCTGCGTCAAGCCTGAGCAGCTTGCCAGTCGATATCGTTGCTGCAATCACCACTTCCTGATGGAGCCGGCCATGAACGGATCGCTTGCACAACTGCTGGTACACATGGACGCCCTGCCGAAGGCGCAGCAGCGCCTGGAGGCCGCCCGGCGGCTCGGACAGGCGCAAGGCGCCGCAGTGACGGCGATGTACGTGGTGATGTCGCATTTCGTGGAATTGCCTTTCTCGCCGGAAATCGGTCCCGGCATCGCTTCGGCGCTGCAGGACATCGACGACCAGCAGCGCCGGCTGGCGCGCACCGCCTTCGACCAGGCGCTGGCAACGCCCGGCGCGGCCGTCGAATGGGCCGAGATTCGTGAAGACCCGATGATGGCGGCGTTTGCGCAGCAGGCTTTTTACGCTGACTTGATGGTGCTGGGCCAGCATGACCCGTCCACCGCTTCTTCGTCCGGCGTGCCGTCCGATTTTGCCGAGAACGTGATGCTCATGAGCGGCAAGCCGGCGCTGATCCTGCCGTATGCTGGCATGGCGCCCGCCGTGATCGGCGAAACCGTGGTGATTGCCTGGAAACCGGCGCGCGAAGCGGCGCGCGCCGTGAGCGCGGCCATGCCACTGCTCAAGCGCGCGCGGCGCGTCGTCATCCTGTCATGGTCTGGCGAGGATGAAAAGGTGGTCGGCAAGCGGCTCGACCTGCGCGGCTACCTCCGGCTGAACGGCGTCGCGGCAGACTGGCTGGAACAGGGAGACGAGCCTTCGGCACTGGGCGAAGTGCTGCTCTCGCGTTGCTTTGACATGGGGGCTGACCTGCTGGTGATGGGCTGCTATGGCCACAGCCGGGCGCGCGAATGGGTGCTGGGCGGCACCTCGCGCACCGTGCTGGAGTCGATGACGCTGCCGGTCCTGATGTCGCACTGATTTCAGGGCCTGCGCACCCGGACCTTGCGGCCATCGGCCAGCGCTGCGGGCGGATAGACCACCACCGTCTGGCCGGGCGCCAGTCCCTGGCGCACCCAGGCCAGGGTCGCATTGCGCGCACCCACTTCCACCGCCTGAAGCCTGGCCTTTCCTGCTTCCAGCCGGTAGGCGGCCATGCCTTCCCCGTGCGCCAGAACGGCCCCGACCGGAACCACCACTGCCGGCTCGATGCTGTCGGTGATGATCCTCACCCCGACCCGGAAGCCGTCGCCCATGTCGGTGCGGCACACACCGCAGGCCAGCACGCGCACCACCACGTCGTGCTCCACGGCCTGCGGCGCCGGTTTGAACCCTCCCAGCAGCGTGTGTCCTGCCGGGTCGGCGCTCATCGCGAACATCGTGGTTGGCAACATGGATTCATGGTACGCAAGGGCCGCCGGCGCGTGAAGATTTCAGGTTTCTTCTTGACCTTGCGCAAGTGCCATCGGGCAAAAAACCGAAAAGATGCATTTTTCAACCCAGGAGCCACCTCATGCCCAGTTTTCACCAGATACTTGTCGCGGTCGATGGCAGTCCCACGTCAGAAAAGGCGCTTGATGAAGCAATCCGCCTGGCCCGGCTGAACGGCGCCCGCCTGCGGCTGCTGCATGTGGTCGATGAACTGGGCTATGTCAACGGTTTTGAGTCGGCGGTGAACTACCTGAACGAAATCATCCCGCTGATGCGTGTGGCCGGGGAAAAGCTGCTGGCGCATTACCTGAAAAAAGCGACCGACCAGGGCGTCGAGGCGGACAGCGTGCTGATCGACGAAGGCCCGGGGCGCATCTGCGACCATGTGGCCGCGCAGGCCATGCGGGCCAAGGCCGACCTGATCGTCGTCGGCTCCCATGGCCGGCGCGGTGTCGGCCGCATTTTGCTGGGCAGCGATGCCGAGCAGATCGTGCGGCACGCGCCGGTTCCGGTGCTGGTGGTCAGGGCGGCTGCGGAAGGCGTCACGTCTTAGAGCGCAATCACCCCGTTGGCAACCATGACGTGCAAGGTTCCTGATGTTTTTGCTACTGAATTTATAGCTACTTGTGCAAGACAGTCATGCGCAAGATGCCTATTTAGTATTGAAATAGCGGCCTGTCCCGCAAAAAGGCCACCCGGCTTCAGTCGAGCGTGACCGATTCCAGGCAGTCGGGCATGTGGCAGCTCCAGTGGAGTTCGCGCTCGATGCGCTGGCGCATGGCGTCGGCTGCGGCCGGCTCGCCATGGGTGATGAAGGTCTGGCGCGGCGCCGAGGTGAAGTGTCGCAGCCACCCGATGATTTCCGCGCCGTCCGCATGGGCCTACAGGCTGCCCAGCATGACCACTTCGGCGCGAATCGGCACGTCCTTGCCGAAGATGCGCACCGTCTGTGCGCCGCCGGCGATGGTGGCGCCGCGCGTGCCGCCAGCCTGGTAGCCGGCGAACAGGAGGGTGTTTCGCTTGTCCGGGCCAAACGCCTTGATATGGTGCAGCACCCGCCCGCCGGTGGCCATGCCGCTGGCCGAGATGATGACCATCGGCCCGCGTCGCGCATTGAGCAGGCGCGACTCCTCGGCCGTGTGAACAATCTGGGCGGTGTGCGCCATGGCCCGGCATTGCGCCGCCGTCAGCCGCAGCTCGTCGCGGTGGCGCTCATAGACCTGCGTGGCGTTGGCGGCCATGGAACTGTTCAGGTAAACCGGCAGGTCATGGATGACGCCCTGCGCCTTGAGCAGGTGGATGCAGTAAAGCAGGCTTTGCGCACGACCGACGGCAAACGCCGGGATCACCACCACGCCGCCGCGCGCCGCCGTGCGGTTGATGACATGGGCCAGTTCCAGCAGCACGTCGGTCTGTTTGTGCAGGCGGTCGCCGTAGGTGGATTCGACCACCAGGTAGTCGGCGCCGTCCATGGGCGTGGGTCCGGCCAGCACCAGGTCGTTGGGCCGGCCGATGTCGCCGGAAAACAAAATGGAGCGCGTGCCGTTGTCCAGCCGGACAAATGACGAGCCGGGCATGTGGCCCGACGGCGCCAGCGTCGCCGTCAAGCCTTCGGCAGGCAGCCATTCGGTGCGGTAGCCGACGGGCTCGAACAGCTTGAGGCAGCGCTGGGCATCGCCCCGGGTGTAGAGCGGCAGCGCTGGCGCGTGCCTGGACAGCTTGTGCCGGTTCAGGTACTCGGCTTCCTCTTCGAGCAGGTAGCCGCAGTCGGGCAGCAGGATGCCGCACAGGTCTGCGGTCGCCGGGCTGCAATACACCTTTCCCCTGAAGCCCTGCCGGGCGAGCAGCGGCAGGTAGCCGCTGTGGTCGATGTGCGCATGGGTAAGGATGACCGCGTCGATGCTGGCCGGATCGACCGGCATTGGCGTCCAGTTTCGCAGGCGCAACTGCTTGTAGCCCTGGAACAGCCCGCAATCGACCAGCACGCTGGTCGGGCCCTGCCGAAGCAGGTACTTGGAACCGGTGACGGTGCCGGTCGCACCCAGGAACTGGAGTTGCATGCGCGAGTTTAGGAAGCCCGGCAATGCTCCGGCTTGATGTGCATCAAGTCCATTGGACGGTGGACAATGCTTGAATATTCATATCCGCATAAAACCAGCAAACCGGCCTTTCCCTGGCTGGCTGGCCCTGAATTGCGGCAAAAACCTATGACCACCTTCCTCAAGATCGACTTTGTTTCCGACGTTTCATGCCCCTGGTGCGCCATCGGCCTGAAGGCGCTCGACCAGGCGCTGGCGCGCGTGGCCGGCGACATCACGGCCGAGCTGCACTTCCAGCCTTTCGAACTCAATCCGAAGATGGCGCCCGAGGGCCAGGAAATCACCGAGCACATCACCCAAAAGTACGGCATCACGCCCGAGCAGGCCGATGTCAACCGGGAAAACATCCGCCAGCGCGGTGAAAAGGTCGGCTTTGCCTTCAGCCGGGCGGACCAGCCTGGCGGCGGGCGCAGCCGCATCTACAACACTTTTGACGCCCACCGCCTGCTGCACTGGGCCGGGCTTCAGGGCGGCGGCGTGCAAAAGACGTTAAAAGAAGGCCTGCTCAAGGCCTACTTCACCGATGGCCAGAGTCCTGCTTCGCATGAGGTGCTGGTCCGGGTGGCCAGTGAAAGCGGCCTCGACCCGGTCCAGGCCGCCGAGATACTGGCCAGCCAGGCCTATGCCAAGCAAGTGCGTGAGCGTGAGTCGTTCTACCTGAGCCAGGGAGTCCATTCGGTGCCAGCGGTCATCATCAACGACCGCCACCTGATTTCCGGCGGCCAGCCGGTCGAGGTGTTCGAGCAGGCGCTGCGCCAGATTGCAGCGGCGGGCTGATTCCCCTGCGCGTTAGCCCGGCGGCTTCGTCCGGAACTTGACACCTGACCCGAACTGCTTCGATTTTGATAGCTGTATATGCATGGTGGGCGTGCGGAAACTGCTATTTTTTATCACAAATGCTGGCTTCAACCGGCACGCGTGCCGCCATCGGCTGGATGCTGTCTGCAACGGCGCAACGGTTTTCGCCTACAGCGCTGTCTGTGCTTGCCTGACCAAACCTGTTTTTCACCCAGGCGATCATGGGCCTTGCCCTGAAACGCGCCGCTGAACGGTTTCCCCTTCCGGGCATTCAGCCACGGCGCCATTGGGCAAGCTTTTTTCAACCATGAACCTGACGGAGAACACACCATGACAGCCAGCAACGATGACGTGATCAGCACGCTGAACGACCTGCTCGAATCCTGCCGCGACGGTGAATATGGATTCACCACCTCTGCCGAACACACCGAGACGGCCGACCTGAAAAGCCTGTTGACGCGCCACGCGGCCGAATGCCGCACCGCCGGCCAGGAACTGCAGGCGCTGGTCCGCCAGCTTGGCGGCGAGCCCGATGAAGGGGGTTCGATGTCTGGCGCGCTGCACCGCGGATGGGTGTCGGTGCGCGGCGTCCTGAGCGGCCACAGCGACCAGGCCATGCTCGATGAATGCGAACGCGGCGAGGATTCCGCCGTGGCGAGCTACCGCAAGGCGCTCAAGCAGGACCTGCCGCCGGCCATCCGCAATGCTGTCGAGAAGCAGGCCCAGGGCGCGCAGAAAAACCATGACGAGATCAAGGCCCTGCGCGATTCGTACAAAGCGCGGCACTGAGCTGGCTGGCATTTTTGAGTTTGCCTGCCGCATCTAACCGTGCGGCAAGCCGGGGCTGCAGCGGGATCTTTCCGCTGCAGCCCTCTTTTTTGGCGACGGATTCCGCTAATTTGCCAGATCGCCCGCACAGCTGACCTGTGCGTCAAACTGCGTTCCCTGCCGTGAATAATCGCTGTCGGTCACGCTGCAGCCGGAAACCATTTCCACCGCTTTCTGAAGCGACGCCTTGGCCGCCGGCGTTCCTGCCAGGATTTTCTGACTTCCGGGGGCGCTGGCCGTCCAGGTGCTTTCGGTGATCTGCCTGACGAGGTAGGATTCGCCGCCCAGCGTCACGCTGCGTGCGGGCGGCCCCCCGGTTTCGGCAAGCATGGCGCAGCCGCCCATTCCAAGGCTGACGGCCGCCAGCACCAAGGCGTCACGCGGTTTCATGAATGGCTTGCGTTGACCGGCATTGCGGCCACTGGCTGATGCCCTGCAAGGGTTTGCGGCAAGCCGTGGCGTACGGCTTCCTGTGCCTTGGGTGTGGGCACCATGGGGTTGGGCGTCGGCAGCTTGGCATCGGGACAGCCTGAAAGCAGCAGGGCCGCGCAGGCCAGTGGCAGCACTAAAAAAAGGCGTTTCATCGGGTTCTCCAGGCGCAGACTTTCTGCAGTGGCAAATCATAGGCGGTCACTTGCTGCCCGGCCATCAGGCGCGGCCATGTTGCGGCCAAGGCCTACAAGCAAATCCGTGCGACAGGTCGGGCCCGTCGCGCATGTGGGTTGGGCGGAATCGTTGCCTTGAAACCTGCGTGGGCCAGCGGATGGTCCTTGACCCGCACCATCAGGCGCTTGCCCCTGCCGGGCTTTACGCGGCCTTGCGGCGGCCGGGGGAGTGCGGGGACGTGTCGTCGGTCCCGTCAGGCGCTGGCGCTTCTTTCTTGCCAGGCAAGGCCCGTGCCCGGGATTTTCCCCTGGAGCCATCGCCATCGGGCGGGGCATCTGCGCCGTCGCCCTTGCGCAGGCTGCGCTGCAGCAGGTCGCTCAGGTCCAGGACCTGCGCGCCGAAAGGAATCGCTTCCTCCGCAGCAGCTTCGGGCTGCACCACGGGTTGCAGCTCGCCGGCCCTGACCTTGCGCTCGACCAGCGCGAGGATTTCCTCCTTGAACGAATCGCTGAACTGGTGCGGGTCCCATTTGCCGCTCATGTCGTCGATCAATGCCTTGGCCATGGCCAGTTCCTTGTCGCTGACGCCGGCCGCTTTCGGGCCAACGGGCGGCAGGTCCAGGTCTTCCCAGGGGCGGATTTCATCGCCCCAGCGCAGCAGGTTCAGCACCAGGCCCTGACCCGACGGCACCAGCGCTGCCAGATGCTGCTTGTTTTGCAGCACCACCCGCGCCACGCCGACGCGCCGGGACTGCAGCAAGGCATCGCGCAGCAGCGCATAAACTTTTTCGCCCTTGTTGATCGGCTCCAGGTAATACGGCCGTTCCAGGTAAACGAAGGGAATCTGGGTGTTGGGCACAAAGCTGTCAATCGCGATGGTCTGCGTCGTCTTCGGGTAGGCGGCGCGGATTTCCTCGTCGGTCAGCACCACGTAGCGGCCCTTTTCGTATTCGATGCCCTTGATGACGTTTTCGGCCTCGATGGCCTCGCCGGTGGCCTTGTTGATGCGCCGGTAGCCCACCGGGTCCAGCGTGCGCTTGTCCAGCCAGTCAAAATCCAGGCCGGTGTCTACCGTGGCCGGATGCAGGGCCACCGGGATATGCACCAGCCCGAAGCTGATGGCGCCTTTCCAGACAGCGCGTGTCGCCATGTTCAGCCGCCTTCACCGGCAGAAGAGGGGATGTCGTCTGCCGTGCCACGGATGTGCTGGCGCGTGCGCTGGGCCAGGATGCCCTTGAAGGCCGCATTGAAGGCGGGAATGTCCTCGGGCGTGCGGCTGCTGACCCAGTTGCGGTCCACCACGGCCTTTTCATCGACCCAGTGCGCGCCGGCTTTTTCAAGGTCTTGCTTCACGTCGGGCGAACTGGTCATCTTGCGGCCCCGCACCAGGCCGGCCGAGATCAGCAGCCAGGGCGCATGGCAGATCACGGCAATCGGCTTGCCCTGCGCGTCGATCTGCCGGACCAGCGCCTGCGCGTCGGCATTGTCCCGCAGGCGCCTGGCATTGACTTCCCCGCCGGGCAGCAAGAGCGCATCGAACTCGTCGGCCGTGACCTGCTTGAAGGTCGTGTCCACATCGAACAGGTCGCCCGGCTGGTCATGGTGGACACCGCGAACCTGGCCGGTTTTATCGGACAGCATGCGGATGATCACGCCTGATTCTTCAAGCGCCGCGCGCGGACCGGTCATCTCTGACTGCTCGAAGCCGTCGCTCAGCACAATGCCAATGCAAAGGCCGCCCAACTGGTGTTGCGGTGGGTTGGACATGGATTCCTCACATCTTGAACATGGCCTGACTTTGATCCGCGCCATCCTTGCCGTTTGTCGGCGCGCCGGGGTCCGTGGCGTAGGAGAAAAGCGCAAATGCAGCCCGCGCAGGCCCAGGAGGCGCACTGCGCGAACGATCGGGTTTATCCTAGCGCGACGCCCTGCGCGTACGACCACAATCACCTCTTTTACCCACCGGGAGACCCCATGATTCCACGCCGCCAAGCCCTTCGCCTTTCCCTTGCCACGCTGACCGTGTCGGCGCTTGCCGTCATCAGCGGCTGCGGCATGATGAAACCGTCATCGACCGCCATGCCGGGCGCCAGCATGGTGGCCCTGAGCACCCAGCTGCGCGCCGCCAACGAGGTGCCGCCCAATGCCAGCCAGGCCACCGGAACCGTCGATGCCGTGCTCAACAAGGACACCAACCTGCTGCGCTGGAAGGTCAACTACACCGGCCTGAGCGGCCCCGTCACGGGTGCGCATTTTCATGGTCCGGCCGCCGTTGGCGCCAATGCCGGCGTGGTACTGCCGTGGCCCGGCCCCGTCACCAGCCCGATGGAAGGCAGCGCCACCCTGACGCCTGCGCAAGTGGCCGAACTGGTCGCCGGCCGCTGGTATGCCAACATTCACACCGCCGCCAACCCGGGCGGCGAAATCCGGGGCCAGATGATGGTGCGCAACTGATCCTTGATCTTTTAGCTTGCTATTGTTTACATAGCTGACTATGCAAGCTGGATTTGCGCAAAAGGTTTGTTTTGCTTGAAATTGAGTCACTGCCTGCGCATGCTTGAAACGTTTTTTCTTCCCTTTGTCATGGTGGGCTCGACCTTCCATGACAATTTTCTGCAATGGCTTGACAACCTGCCCAATCCCCCAATATCGGAGCCTACATGCCGGGTCTGGCCGTCAGGCCCGCTGTTTTCAACCGTACCGGAGACCCGCCATGGCATTGCAGGAACAACATGAACTCGACCAGCAACTGGCGCAGTTCCGCCTGGCATTCGACAGTGGCGGCCTGTATGGCGCGCTGCGCTACCTGAACGCCCGCACCCCCTTTCGCTACACCGCGATCTACCGGCTGGACGGGCAGATGATGCGCAACATCTATCTGTACGACCGGCAGGGCGAGAACCCGACCAGCCTGGCCGAAGTCCCGCTGGGCGACAGTTTTTGCCAGTTCGTGATGCGCGACAACGGCTTCAACACGGCCAATTCGGCCAACGATGCGCGGCTGCTCGGCCATCCCTACCGGGGCGTCCTGAATTCGTATTTCGGCCTTCCGCTGTCGCGCAAGCCCGGCACCATCTATGGCACCTTGTGCCATTTCGACGTCGAACCCATGATGATTCCCGACGGCGAGATCCCCTTGCTTGAAGCGGTCAGCCCGGTGCTGATGGACCAGCTCGACTGACGGCTAGCCCTCCCTTGGCGCCTGAAATCGCTTCGCGCGGGGCTGCATGGGCTTTCATTTCCAGGGCGTATGCCATCGCAGTCTGACCCTGATGCGGTTAAAACCTTAAAATCGCGGGTTAAGCAAAAATCGCAGGCGTTGCCATTCGGCAGTCCGCGCGATTTCAACCAAGAATCGCCCGCCATGAACGCCCCCATCGACGTCTCCTTTTTCAACCGCGCCGCCAAGCCGCTGACCAGTTACCGCAAGTACTGGGCCGCCCGCTTTGGCACCGCCAAATTCCTGCCGACCAGCCGCGCCGAGATGGACGCGCTCGGCTGGGACAGCTGCGACATCATCATCGTCACCGGCGATGCCTATGTCGATCATCCGAGCTTCGGCATGGCGGTGATCGGCCGGGTGCTGGAAGCGCAGGGTTTTCGCGTCGGCATCATTGCCCAGCCCGACTGGCACAGCGCCGAGCCCTTCAAGGCGCTGGGCAAGCCCAACCTGTTCTGGGGCGTGACCGCCGGGAACATGGACTCGATGATCAACCGCTACACGGCTGACCGCAAGATCCGCAGCGACGATGCCTACACGCCCGGCGACATCGGCGGCAAGCGGCCCGACCGCGCCGCCATCGTGTACAGCCAGCGCTGCCGCGAAGCCTACAAGGACGTGCCCATCATCCTGGGCGGCATCGAGGGCAGCCTGCGCCGCATTGCCCATTACGACTACTGGAGCGACAAGGTGCGCCGCTCCATCGTCGTTGATGCGAAAAGCGACCTGCTGCTCTACGGCAACGCCGAGCGCGCGCTGGTCGAGATTGCCCACCGCCTGGCCGCCCGCGAACCCGTACAGAGCATCACCGACGTGCGCGGCACGGCCTTCGTTCGTCGCCAGGACGACGAGACGGGCCGGGGCTGGTACGAGATCGACTCCACGCAGGTCGATGAACCCGGCCGCGTCGAGTCGCACATCAACCCCTACATGACCACCAGCGAGCAGGCGGCCGGGCAGGGCGCGACCTGCGCCAAGGAAGATGGCGAAGCGGCTGCTATTGATAGCATAGCTGCTAGCGCCCTACCAGCAAGCGCTGCAGGCCCGTCGGGCTTGAAAAACGAGTCCAACCCGGCGATCAAGCCGCTGACCTTCTTCCCGAATCCGGCGCTCTACGGCAAGGGCAGCGTCAAGGTTCCGCCGCGCGACCGCACCGTGATTCGCCTGCCGAGCTACGAGCAGATCAAGGCCGACCCGGTGCTCTACGCCCACGCCAACCGCGTGCTGCATCTGGAAACCAACCCCGGCAACGCCCGGGCGCTGGTGCAGGCGCACGGCGAAGGCACGACCGCGCGCGATGTCTGGATCACGCCGCCGCCGATTCCGCTGACCACGGCCGAGATGGACTACGTGTTCGATCTGCCGTATGCGCGCGGCCCGCACCCGAGCTACGCCGACGAAAACGGCCGCCACGACGGCGCGACCAAAATCCCGGCCTGGGAAATGATCCGCTTTTCGATCAACATCATGCGCGGCTGCTTTGGCGGCTGCACCTTCTGCTCCATCACCGAGCACGAAGGCCGCATCATCCAGAGCCGCTCCGAGGAATCGGTGATCCGCGAGATCGAGGACATCCGCGACAAGGTCGAAGGCTTCACCGGCACCATTTCCGACCTGGGCGGCCCCACGGCGAACATGTACCGCCTCGGCTGCAAGAGCCCGGAAATTGAAGCCGCCTGCCGCAAGCCGAGCTGCGTCTACCCCGGCATCTGCCAGAACCTGACCACCGACCACGGCCCGCTGATCAAGATCTACAAGCGCGGCCGCGCGCTGCGGGGCATCAAGAAAATCCTGATCGGCTCGGGCCTGCGTTACGACCTGGCGGTGCAAAGCCCCGAATACGTCAAGGAACTGGTGCAGCACCACGTCGGCGGCTACCTGAAGATCGCGCCCGAGCACACCGAATCCGGCCCGCTGACCAAGATGATGAAGCCGGGCATTGGCAACTACGACAAGTTCAAGACCTTGTTCGAGAAGTTCAGCCTGGAAGCGGGCAAGAAGCAGTTCTTGATTCCCTACTTCATCGCCGCCCACCCCGGCACCAGCGACGAGGACATGATGAACCTGGCGATCTGGCTGAAGAAGAACGGTTTTCGCGCCGACCAGGTGCAGACCTTCTACCCCAGCCCGATGGCCACGGCCACGGCGATGTACCACAGCAACAAGAACCCGCTGCGCCGCATCACCCGCGACAGCGAGACGGTGGACATTGTTCGCGGCGACAAGCGCCGCCGCCTGCACAAGGCTTTTCTGCGCTACCACGATGCCAACAACTGGCCGGTGCTGCGCGAGGCGCTGAAAGCCATGGGCCGCGCCGACCTGATCGGCAACGGCAAGCACCACCTGATTCCGACCTTCCAGCCGATGACGGACGGCACCTACACGAGCGCGCGCCGCAAGAACTCGACCGCCACCGTGACGACCAAGGCGTCGCCGGTCGTCAAGGGCCGCTTGCTGACGCAGCACACCGGGCTGCCGCCACGCGACAATGGTTCGGGCAAGGCGCTGAACAAGCTGGCGCGCAAGCCGCGCTGAAGCGCCCTGCATTTCAAGAGGCCCTGCGTGTCCGAGGATGCGCAGGGCCTTTCTGTTTTTAAGCCGAATTGCCCTTTTGCGCAGGATCCGTCAGCACGGATAGCTATCGATTCAGTAGCAGGCTTTGCAGTTGCGGGCTGAAGAGAAAGCCAGCCAGCACGAGGCAGTGAAGCGCCACGGTCGCCCAATACGCGGCAAGAAACGAAGCTTTGCTCGATTTGTGCCGCAGCAGCGCTTGCGCCCACCATGCGCCAGGCCAGCCCCCCAGCAAGGCGAGCAGATGCAGCGTGTTTTCAGGCGTGCGCCACTGGCCGGTTTGCGCCGCATGCTTGTCAACCCAGTACATGAAAAATGTTGCCAGGTTCAGCAGCAGCGCGATGGGCAGCGCCATGGCTGGCAAGCGGCCGGCCCGGATTTCCCAGCCCAGCAGCACGGCCCAGCCGAGCATCAGCAGCAGCGCGGGAGCGGCCGGCCTGGACGGCACCGTGCGATTCAAGGTCCGGTTGCGGGTGGTCGTGCGACTTTGGGCTGGAGTTGGCGTCATGGCTTCGCGTGCATTCGTGCGCCTGGGTGGCGCGTCCTGCAAGGACAACGGCGCCTGAACCGACATGGCGCGCGGTCCCTTGCCGCCCACGTGGATTTCATCGAACGTCACCAGCATGCCTTCCTGTGGAGCGGCCGCACCCCGAAAGTCCTTGATATGGAAAAAAATGTCGGCCGGCGTATCCGGGCTGCGGATAAATCCGAAGGCGCGTGTACTGTCCCAGCGCACGACTTTCCCCTGTTTTTTCATGTGGCCCTGATGGATTTCTGGTCGGAACCAGGCGACGTTTTCGCCTGGAATCAAGAAGGTTAACAGGCCGGCTTGATCCGGTTCCAGTCATCACCAACCGCCTCAATCCCCCAGCGTAAACAGCGGAATGTCCTTCTCCACCGCCAGCGCATCGAGTTCCCGGCGCGTGCGCGTCCGCAAAAAGGCGGCGACCGCCTCGTGCGTGGCGGGCTCAAACATCGCCTGCATGCTATTGGCTTCAATGCTGGCTGCCGCGCACAGCCGGAGCGCGAAGTGCGGCTCCAGCGCGGCCAGCGCCACGCGGCCGTCCTGGCACGGATAGACACGGTAGCCCGCATGGCCGCCGCCGATGGCCGCGCCCGGCTGGGTCAGGCCCCAGGCGCGCGGCAGGGCGAGGTAGCCCGCCGCGCTGGACAGGGCGATTTCGAGGTAAACGCCTTCGCCCTGGCGGCGTTGGTGCATCACGGCCTGCAGCACCGCTTCGCTGGCCATCAGCGAGCCACCCATGTCGGCGTAGAGCGTGGCGGGCAGGTCCAGGCCGGTCACCAGACCGCTTTCCGCCAGGTAGGTCAGGTCGTGGCCGGCTTCCTCGGCGCGTTCGCCGGACGCGCCGAAGATGGCAATCTGGCTCAATTGCGGGTGCTGCCGGTGCAGCGCCTGCCACGTCAGCCCCAGATTGCCAAGTGCAGAAGGGCGAAACGAGGTGATCAGCACGTCGGCTTGCGCCAGCTCGCGGTGCAGCTGCGCCTGGCCCGACTCGGTCTTCAGGTCTGCCGTCAGCAGCTCGATGCCTTCATGCAGCTGGCGGTAGGCGGCCAGGTTGTACTGCTGCATCGGGTCGCCGCCCGGCGGTTCGAGCTTGAGGCAGGCAGCGCCCATCTGGCGGCATCGCATCAGCGCGGCCGGGCCGGGCAGGTTGAGCGCCAGGCTCAGGATGCGGACGCCCTGAAGGGGATGGAAAGCGGCGGTGAGTGTCATATGCTATGAAAGTTGTAGCTGCTTATGCACGATGGATAAGCGCAAGGGGCTGAAATGCTACTTAATTTACCGCAAAAACGCATAGCCCATGAAAAACGGGCGACAACGCCCGGGCGAATGACGGCCGATGCCGTGGGCCGCGACCCGCTGCCGCATGACAGAAAAAGCGCACGGTAAACTCATTGGCCTCCCGGCATTCGCCGCCCCTGACCCTGACTGACCCCCCCATGCTCCCTGACGAAATTGCCCGGCTGGCCATGCAAGCCTTCGACCACGCCGTGGATGCTTCCGGCGCCTTTCGCGACCGGCCCGGCCAGCGACTCATGGCCGAAAAAGTCGCCCAGACCTTCAGCACCGCCACGCTGGGCCGCGTCGAGGAAGACGATGACGAGCCCATCCGCGCCATTGCCGTGGTCCAGGCCGGCACCGGGGTGGGCAAGTCGCTGGCTTATTGCGCGCCAGCCATCGCAACAGCCCTGGCGCGCAACACCCGGGTGATGATTTCGACCGCCACCGTCGCCCTGCAGGAGCAGCTGGTCAACAAGGACCTGCCGGCGCTGGCCGCATTGCTGCCGCAGGCGTTCAGGTTCGGCCTGGCCAAGGGGCGCGGCCGCTATGTCTGCAAGCTCAAGCTGTCGCGCCATGCGGGCGACGCCGACCCTGCAGATGACGACGACCTGTTCGCCGACGAACTTGCCGCTGCCGCGCCGCTGCATGTGATGGAGGCGCGCGCGGTGTTCTATGCCGCACTGGTGCGCGACTTGTCGAGTGGCGCCTGGGACGGCGACCGCGACAGCCTGGCCCGGCCGCCCGAGTCCGACCTGTGGTCGCCGGTGGCCGCCGAGGCCAGTTCCTGCACGGGAAAGCATTGCCCGGTCTTCAACCAGTGCACCTATTACGAAAAGCGCAAGGAACTGGTCGGCGCGCAGGTGATCGTGGTGAACCACGACCTGCTGATGTCCTCGCTCGGCTCGCGCATGCTGCCGGAACTGGACAACTGCCTCTTGGTGCTCGATGAAGGGCATCACCTGCCGGCCGTGGCGCTGGACCATTTCGCCGCGTCGATGGACCTGAGCCGCACCCTGTGGATCGAGACGCTGGCCAACCGCGCGCGCCGCATCGGCGGCCTGATGACGGTGTCCGAATCGGCCGACGTGCCGCGACTGGCCGCGCAGTTGCGCCAGGGCATGACGGACCTGAGCCGCCTGCTGATGGACCTGCATGGCCAGGCGTTCAAGGAGGCGCGCACCTCGCAGGGCCCGGTGCGCTTTCGCCTGCCGCGCGGGGTTCTGCCTGAAGCGCTGGACGAACCGCTGCGGCTGCTTCGCCTGCTGGCCGAAAGCTTCCTGGCGGTGCTCAGCACCATCGCCAAGGCCTTGCGCACGGCGATGCGCGACCAGCCCGACGAGGCGCGGCGCCTGTCCATCCTGTACGCCCAGCTGGGCATGCTCTCGCCCCGGCTGGAGAAGGTCCAGGCCACGACCGAACTGCTGCTGAAAGCCGCCGAGAACGAGCACGACAGCGTTCCGGTGGCCAAATGGTTCACGTTCGAGACCGGCGCGGGCGGGCTGGACAACGGCCTGCTGGTCATCAAGGCGCATGCCAGTCCCATCCTGCCCGGCAGCACGCTGCGCCAGCATTTCTGGTCGCGTGTGCGCGCGGCGGTCGTCACCTCGGCCACGCTGACGAGTTGCGGGCAGTTCGATTTTTACCTGCGCGAATCGGGGCTGGACCAGGACCCGGCGTCCACCGCGCTGGAAGTCGCCAGCCCGTTCGACTACGCCAGCCAGGGGCGCTTCGTGACGGTCGAAACGCTGGCCGACCCCCGGCAGGCCGAAGCCTTCACGGCAGAAATGGTCAAGTCGCTGCTGGGCGACCTGGCGCTGGTCGAGCACGGCGCGCTGTGCCTGTTCACCTCGCGCGAGCAGATGCGCATGGCGGTGGCGGCGCTGGCCGGCGAGCTAAAGGAAACGGTGCTGGTGCAGGGCGAGTTGCCGCGCGCACTGCTGCTCAGCCGCCACCGCGCCCGGGTCGAGGCCGGTGCGGCATCGGTCATCTTCGGCATGCAGTCGTTCGGCGAAGGCCTGGACCTGCCCGGGCAACTGTGCGAATCGGTGTTCATCGCCAAGCTTCCGTTCGCACCGCCGGACGATCCGGTCGGGGAGGCGCGCGCCGAGTGGCTGCGATCCGTCGGCCGCGACCCGTTCAACGAGCTGGTGGTGCCGGCCACGGCGATCCGGCTGGCGCAATGGGCCGGGCGCGCCATCCGCCTGGAGACTGACCGGGCTTTCGTTTATTGTTATGACCGGCGGCTGGTCAGCACGCCTTATGGCCGACGCCTGCTGCAAGGGCTGCCGGCTTTCACGCAGCAGCGCCGCAGCGCGGCGGGCACCTTGTCGCCAGCTTGAAAGCGGGTAAATGCTGCCAAAGCGCAATCCCCCGGCTGGCAACCACTGTTGCTACTGAATTTATAGCTGCTTGCGCATGCCAGTCGTGCGCAAGCAGCCTATTTGATATTGAAAAAGCGGTTTTCCCGTTAAAACTGATGCGCGCTAGACGCCCAGATACTGCTGCAGCAGTTCCGGCCGGGCAAGCAGTTCGGGCGAACTGCCTTCAAACACCACCTCACCCTTGACCAGAATCACATTGCGGTCGGTGATCTGGCTGACGTGCTTCCAGTTCTTGTCAACGATCACGCTGCTGATGCCCGATTCGCGGACCAGCTGGCAGATGCGCCAGATATCACGGGCGATCAGCGGCGCCAGGCCTTCGGTGGCCTCGTCCAGGATCAGCACGTCGGGGTTCGTCATGAGCGCGCGGCCAATGGTCAGCATCTGCTGCTCGCCGCCGCTGAGCTGCTGGCCGCCGTGGCTCAGGCGCTCCTTGAGCCGGGGAAAAGTGTCGAGCACCCGCTCACAGGTCCAGTCGCGCTGGCCCCGGGTGCCCGCGCGCGCGGCCATCTTGAGGTTTTCCAGCACGCTCAGGTTGCCGAAAATGCCCCGGCCCTCGGGCACATAGGCCATGCCCAGCCGTGCGATTTCATAAGGCGCGCGCCCGGTCATCGGCTGGCCGGCAATCTCGATAGTGCCGGAGCGCGGCTTGACCAGCCCCATGATGCTTTTGAGCAGCGTGCTCTTGCCCATGCCGTTGCGGCCCATCAGGCCGATGGTCTCGCCGCGCGCGACCGAAAAACTCAGGTCGCGCAGGATGTGGCTGGCGCCGTAATAGGTGTTGATCTTCTGGGCGTTGACCAGCAGGTCTGGCAGGCCGGTGCGGTTCGTCGTCATGCGCCGTCCTCGCCGATGTCTTCGCCCAGATAGGCAGCCTGGACGCCGGCGTCAAGCCGGATCTGCGCCGGCGTGCCGCTGGCAATGACCTGGCCGTTGACCATCACCGTGAGCTGGTCGGCCAGGCTGAACACCGCGTCCATGTCGTGCTCGACCAGCAGGATGCCGTGGTCTTTTTTCAGGGTGTGCAGCAGGCCAATCATGCGTTCGGACTCGATCGCGCCCATGCCGGCCAGCGGCTCGTCGAGCAGCAGAACCTGCGGATTCGTCGCCAGCGTCATCGCGATTTCCAGCTGGCGCTGTTCGCCGTGGCTGATGGTGCCGGCCATGCTGCCGCGCCTGTCTTTTAAGCCGGAAAGCTCGATTGCGCTTTCTGCACGGGCATTGATAGCTACAAAATCAGTAGCGTTGCGGAGCCAGCTCATGGCATGGGGCTGGCGCGACTGCGACGCCAGCCGCACGTTTTCCCAGACCGTGAAGGGCAGGAAGATGTTGGTCTTCTGGTAGCTGCGGCCCAGGCCCTGGCTTGAGATTTTTTCCGGGCTCCAGCCGGTCACATCCTTGCTGCCGAGCACGATGGCGCCCGACGTGGGCGGCAAATCGCCCGACAGCAGGTTGGTCAGCGTGGACTTGCCCGCGCCGTTGGGGCCGATCACCGCATGGATGCGGCCGCGCCACAGATCGACCGACACGTCGTTCACCGCCGTCAGGCCGCCGAAGCGTTTGGTCAGGTTTTTGGCGCTCAGCAGCACTTCATTCATTCGGCTCTTTCTTGTTGCTGCCAAAGCGCTCCGCCAGCCCCAATATGCCGCGCGGGGCAAAGGTCACCAGCAGCACGATGAACAGGCCCATCCAGAGTTGCCAGTGCTTGCCCAGGTTGACGCTGCCGACCTGCGGCAGGTCCTTGAACACATGCAGCAGGTATTCAAAAGTGAAGGCGCCGACGATGGCGCCGGCAATATTGCCCATGCCGCCAAGCACGACCATCATGATGGTGTGCGCGCTCATCTGGAAGCCCATGAGTTCGGGGTTGATGTAGCCGGTCTGCGCGCCCCACAGGTAGCCCGCCAGCCCGGCCAGGCTGCCGGCCAGCGTGAAGGCGGTGAGCTTGTAGCCGAAGGTGGCAAAGCCCATCGCCCGCATGCGGTGCTCGTTGACGCGGATGCCCGCCAGCGCCCGGCCAAACGGGCTCCAGAGCAGACGCCGCAAGAACACATACACCCCCAGCAGGCAGGCCAGGGTGAAGTAGTAAAGCGTGCGTTTGCTGTCCAGGTCGAACGGCGTCCAGCCGAACACCTCTGCTTTGGGCCGGAAGTTGATGTACAGCCCGTCGGAGCCGCCCAGCGCCTTGTTGTCGAAGAACAGGAAAAACACCATCTGCGCAAACGCCATGGTGACCATGATGAAGTAGATGCCGCGCGTGCGAACCACCAAAAAACCGATGACCAGCGCCGCCAGCCCCGAGGCCAGCACGGCCGCCGGCAGCGTCCACCACAGGCTGACCGGCTCGCCCTGCGGCGTCAGGAACGCCAGCGCATAGCCCGCCAGCCCGAAATAGGCCGCATGGCCCAGCGACACCAGGCCGGTCACGCCCTGCAGCAGGTCCAGGCTCATGGCAAAAATCGCCATGATCATCATGCGCGTGACCATTTCGGTATAAAAATCGGTTCCCGCGAAGGGAAAGGCCAGCAGCGCCAGCAATCCCAGCCCCAGCGCGACCTGCACGCCGCGCGGCAGGATTTCAAGGTTGGAGCGAATCATTGCTTGAACAGGCCTTCAGGTTTGTACAGCAGCACGACCGCCATCAATATATACACCAGCATGCCGGCCACCTGCGGCAGCAGCACCTTGCCGAAGGTATCGACCAGGCCGACCAGCAGCGCGGCGACCAGCGCGCCGCGCACCGAGCCGATGCCGCCGATGACCACCACCACGAAGCACATGATCAGCACCTGCGAGCCCATGTTCGGATAGACGCTGGCGACCGGCGCGGCGATCATGCCCGCCACCGCCGCCAGTCCGACGCCGAGCGCAAACACCACCGCGTGGATCAGCTTGATGTTCACGCCCAGCGCCTCGGCCATGTCGCGGTTGAAGGCGCCGGCGCGTATCTTCATGCCAAGGCGGGTTTTTGATATCAGAAAGTACAGTCCGGCCGCCAGCGCCAGGCACATGCCCGACATGAACAGCCGGTACACCGGGTAGGCTAGGGTGTCGGTCAGCGGAATCGACGCACTCAGCAGTTCGGGAATCGGTACGCCATGCACGTCGTCGCCCCACAGGATCGAGCGCAGTTCTTCAAAGATATAGATCAGCCCAAAGGTCAGCAGCACCTGGTCAAGGTGGTCGCGTTCGTAGAAGTGGCGAAACAGCAGCCATTCCAGCGCCAGGCCAAACAGCACCGACAGCGCCGCGCCGACCACGATGGCCAGCGCCAGGCTGCCGAACTGCGCACTGAGCGACCAGGCCAGGTAGGCGCCCAGCATGTAGAAGCTCCCGTGCGCAAGATTGACCACGCCCATGATGCCGAAGATCAGCGTCAGGCCGGCCGCCAGCATGAACAGCAGCAGTCCGTATTGCACGCTGTTGAGCAGTTGGATAAGAAAATTGGCGAGATCCATCGGCAGGCTTAAAGCGAAATATGGTTGACGGAAGTCCCGAGCAGCGTTGGGTAAAAGGTGTTTCTCTGCAAGCAGGGGCCGCAGGCGCAGCGGCCCCCTCGGGGGGCAGGGAGTTACACGCAGTGAACGAACGTGGGGGCCATCTTTAGGCCATTTTGCAGCCAGCGCCCGAGTCGGCCAAGGCCTTGGCCGCAATGCCGATCACCTTGTTTTCCTTGTTTTCGACCACGCGCAGGTAGATGTCCTGCACCGGGTTGTGTGCCTTGCTCATGGTCCACTTGCCGCGCGGACTGTCGATGGTGGCGCCTTCCATGGCCTTGTACAGCGCGGGTTTGGCGCTCAGGTCGCCCTTGACGGCGTTGGCGCCCTGGATGAGCAGCAGGCCGGTGTCGTAGCCCTGCACCGCGTACACGTCGGGCTGGCTGCGAAAAGCCTTCACGTAGTCCAGCCGGAACTGCCTGTTGCGCGGCGTGTCGAGCGAGTCGCTGTAATGCATGGTGGTGACGATGCCGTCGGCCGCCGGGCCAGCGGCGTCGAGCACGCCTTCGGTCAAAAAGCCCGAACCATACAGCGGGATTTTTCCCTTGAGGCCTGCGGCCGCATAGTCGCGGATGAATTTGGCTGCGCCGCCGCCGGCAAAGAAGCAGGCCACAGCGTCGGGCTTGAGCGCGGCAATTTCGGTCAGCAGCGCCTGGAACTCGACATTGGGGAAGGGCAGGCCGAGTTCCTTGACGATGGTGCCGCCGGCTGCCGTATAGCTTTCCTTGAAGCCTTCAAAAGCCTCGTCGCCAGCGGCGTACTTCCAGGTGATCCAGACGGTTTTTTTATGGCCCCTGTCCACCATGACCTTGCCCAAGGCCCGGGTCGGCTGCGAATTGCTGAAGGAGGTGCGGAACACGTTGGGCGCGCACAGGGCGCGGGTGGCTGCATGCACGCCGGCATTGGGAATCAGGCACAGCACGCCACTGTCGCGCGCGACCTTCTGGATGCCCATCTGCACGCCCGAATGCACGGTGCCGACGAGAACATCGACCTTGTCGCGCTGCACCAGCTTGCTGGCGTTTTCAATGCCCTTGGACGGTTCGGACTCGTCATCGACCTTGAAGTATTCGATCTCGCGGCCGCCGAGCTTGCCGCCCTGTTCATTGATGGCCATGCGAAAGCCGTTTTCAATCGCCACGCCAAGCTGGCTGAAGGTTCCCGTGTAAGGCAGCATGAACCCCACCCGGACCTTGCCCGATTGGGCGCGAACGATTCCGGGCAGCAGCGCGCCGGTTGAGGCGGCTCCCATCACGGCAGCGCTGCGGGTGAGGACCAGACGACGAGTGGGCATGCAATTCCTTGGTGGGTAACAGGTATGAATCGAATATAAGATGGCTGGCGGCCGTGCCGCCTAGTGTAAAACCCGAGCTTGAGAGGCGAATTGTTTAGCTGTGAAGTATTTTCAAGCGATTTTCCTTGCCGCGAATGGGTGCTTTTCAGGTTGGGCAGCCGCCTTATTTCAGGAACCAGAGCCGGCGGCGCCAGGTGCGCTGACTTGCTCCAAGACGGCTTTGAGCCAGGCGCGACACCATTGGGCGCCCTTTGCCTCGGGCAGCGTGCCATCGCTCGAATCCAGAAAGCAGATGTCGCCCAGGCGCTGTGCGCCCAGGTCCTGCAGGCGCTCGTCAAAGCGCTTTCCTCCAAAGCCATAGGTTTGCGAATGCGCCATGCTGTCTCCAAGCGCGATCACGCCATAACGGACATGGCCCAGAAACCGGGCTTGCGCGTCCAGAGAATGGAAAAGCATCTGCGCATTGTCCGGAACATCACCCTCGCCATAGGTGGAAATGCACACCAGAAAGAGCGTATCCGCGGCTTTTTCGGCATCGAAGACATGGATGTCCAGACCGTCCATCCATTCAACCTCGACAGGACGGGCCAGATCGGCGCATTCCATCTGAATGGCCTGCGCGACATGGTCCGCCGTGTGGGTCATGCTGCCGACCAGGATTTTCAGTTTCATTTGGGAGGGTCCGGAGGGTTGGGAATGCAGGGAGTTGAAGAAGACTGGACGGAAAGTATATTTCCGCTGCACCAGCGCTTTCATTGGGGTGCCTGCCTTGCCAGGATAGAAAAGTGGGGCAGCGCATTAAAAAGTTTGGCGCAGCCCAAGGCAGCGCATTTTTACGGACTATAATAATCAACTTGTCGGAGTGTGGCGCAGTCTGGTAGCGCACCTGGTTTGGGACCAGGGGGTCCAAGGTTCGAATCCTTGTACTCCGACCAAAAATCAATAAAAAGCTCACTTGGTGGGCTTTTTTTATATCTGTCCGTAGCTCAGTTGGATAGAGCATCAGCCTTCTAAGCTGAGGGTCGGGGGTTCGATCCCCTCCGGACAGACCAAATCAGCATTTCATACCGTCTCACAACACATCAAAACCCGCGTAGTTCATAGCTACAGCGGGTTTTTTGTTGTCTCATGCAATGTCACGGGATACCATCACATACCAACTTAATTATGGTATTTTTGTTGGTACATGCCGATACCAGCAAACCCGATACCAACAAAGGGCAGACCGTGGCGCTTACCGACACCTTCACGCGAAACACCAAGCACAGCGGCGCACCTGCTGGCGACAAGCACAGCGACGGCGGCGGGATGTACCTGCACATCACCAAGGCCGGGAAATACTGGCGCATGAATTACCGCTTCGCAGGCAAGCAAAAGACGCTGGCGCTTGGCGTGTACCCGGCGGTATCGCTGGCCGAGGCCCGGCAAGGACGCGACAAGGCCCGCAAGCTGCTGGCGCAAGGCACAGACCCTAGTACCGCCAAGCGTGAAGATCAACGCGCCACGGCGACGGCAGCGGCAAACACCTTCGAGCTGGTGGCGCGGGAGTTTCACAAAAGCAAAGGAGATTCCTGGTCAACCGCCTATGCCGCCAAGTGGCTGCGCGGCCTGGAGAAAGACCTGTTCCCCTACGTGGGCGCGCTTGCGCTGGCAACCATCACGGCACCTGTGCTGCTCGACGCTTTGCGCCGGGTAGAAAAGCGCGGTGCGATTGAATCGGCCCACACCCTCAGGCAGACAGCCGGGCAGGTGTTCCTCTATGGCGTGCAGACAGGGCGCTGTGAACGCAATCCTGCACCTGATCTGAATGGCGCATTGAAGCCCGTCAACGTCACGCACATGGCCGCCATCCTAGAGCCGGTCAAGGTAGGCGAACTGATGCGCGCCATCGACGGCTATTCAGGCCAGCCCATGACCCGGACGGCGCTGGCGCTGTCTGCCTTGCTGTTCCAGCGGCCTGGCAACATCCGGCAGATGGAATGGGGCTGGGTGAATGTTGAAGCTGCCTTGATGACCATCCCCAGCGAGGACATGAAGCGGCGCAAGCACCAGAAGGTGAACGGCAGGCCGCACCTGGTTCCGTTGGCACCGCAAGCGCTGGCCTATCTGGCCGAGTTGCGCCCATTGACCGGCCACGGGCGGTATGTGTTTCCCAGCCTGCGCACGGGTGAGAGGCCAATGAGCGACAACACCATCAATGCAGCTTTGCGGCGCATGGGGTTCAGCCAAGACGAGATGAGCGCCCACGGATTCAGGGCCACGGCAAGGACGCTGATGATCGAGCGGATGCCCGGCATATCGGCGGACGTGATCGAGGCACAACTCGCACACGGTAAATCCGGGCCGCTGGGCATGGCCTACGACCGGGCCGAGTTCATGGAACAGCGGCGCAAGATGATGCTTGAGTGGGCAGACTACCTGGACAAGCTGCGCATGGGCGGCGAGGTCATCCAGTTTAAGGCGGCATAACAGTTTTGAGCCACGCCTAGCCACGGACTAATTACCCGTGGTGAACACCGGGACACCCTGACCCGGCGGCGCTGGTTTTCTTTTCAGGTGCGAGATAGGGAACGCATGTACGGCAAAAAACTTTCAACTGAACGAGCACTGAAATATATCGACGCACACCTTATTGGGGATGGGCAGCACTCAATTGAAAAGGTTGTTGTCGTAGTTGAATGGGTAAACAGGTTGATTGACGATGAGCGCCAATTCGGCATAGGAACGCAAGAAGAACAGCTTGAGTTGTTTGAATATTTGGTTTGTATTTCGCGCAAAAAGCCTCATGGAGGCATAGACGTTTTGGCAAAAATGATGATGACCAAATGGGTAGAGAAGTCACAAAATTTGTACGCCAAGGCATACCGTTTGGGGCACGACGACGGAAATATAAACGGGAGTCACCACGCCACTAAAAGAGGCATTGCGAAGGTTGAAAAGGTAAAAAAAATAAACGTTAATCGAGCGTCAGTAAGAGGGCGTGCTGCAGCCGATGCGCTACACAGCAAACCGGGCAACAGTCGGGATAAGCAAGATGCAATCCGCGCCGCATGGGCAGGCGGAAATTATTCAAGTCGTGATTTATGTGCAGAACAAGAATGCGCCGCATTGAATATGGCATTTGGCACAGCGAGAAGGGCGCTACGCAATACGCCTGAGCCGCCTAGACGCTGCACTGCATAGGCTAGACGCTGCACTGCACAAGGGATTCCAGCAAGGAAAGTAAAGCTCAACACTGTGGCCTTCACTCACAGAAGGTTACGCAATGTTGATAAAAGAAACTACCCAAACCAAGACTATTGCCCACGCTATCCCGGCGCTCAAGGCAACCATCCACCAATCGGTTTTCGACGCCATGGCCGACGGCGCATACATCCGCGAAGCGCTGTTGGTTTCCAGTCCAAAGCGTCCGGGCGTAGCAGCACCGCTGCCTTTCTCAGCCCCGACCCTTTGGCGAAAAGTCCGAGAGGGCACGTTCTGCAAGCCCTACAAATTGTCCAACCGCGTGACCTGCTGGAAAGTTGGCGAGGTTCGGGCCTGGCTGGCAGCTCAGGAAGCGCAGACCTACGACACATCGGCTGTGACTGCAAAATTGTCCAAGCGCAATGCGCAGGCGGCAGCATGAACATCAAGACCGACGCCGCGCTGGTGTACCAGCACCCGGATGGCTTCACGCTGGCTTTTAATGACAACGTGCTGACCGCGACCGATGACAGCGACAACACCGTGCAGATTCCGATTGGCTCGACTGGCCTGATCGCGCTGGGCGAGCTGCTGACGGCCATCGGCAAGAACCGGGAGTTCCACGGATGCTGAACACACCCGACGACAAGCGCAAAGCCCTGGCTGAAATCTTGGCAGCGCACCCCGGCAACAGTTGCACCGTGCAGTGCGACCGCATCCGGGCCGCGCTGAGCCGCTTCAATCTCACGACCTTTGAGGCCATGCGCCATCTGGACGTGTACGACCCGAGGGCGCGTGTGCTGCAACTGCGCAAGGCAGGGGAGTTCATCACAACCACCTGGAGCCGCATCACTACCGAGTCAGGAGACTTGCACCGTGTTGGCGTGTATGTGCTGGGAACAGGGGGCGCGCAATGATGACGGCCATAAAAAAAGCCGCCGGGGGCTTCAAGACCACCACGGCGACCGCAACACATAACGCTACGGATTTTATAGCTACTGGCGCATGTCAGGCAAGCGCAGGAGTCGCTTTTCTTGCCTTTCCTTGCCACGGTATCGGCAAGGCTGACAAAGGCGCTGCAAAGGGCTGTGCTACAGTTCTTTTCGGTGCTATCCACACCATAAAACAAGCGGGTAACCTCCCCGACAGCGAGGTTTTTTCACGTTCCGAATTTGAAGCTGGGCTGACTTTTCAGCGCAGTGATGGTTACGGGGCTGGGAGTGCCCATCCGCAAGGACGGCAGCACAACTTGTTTTGTGTGGATATACCCAGCTCCACCTTACGGTCTATCCAGCCGGACGGTGGCCTTTCAGTTCAACAAGGAACGAAAACCATGACCACGGTCAACGCCATCACCACGCCCAAAACGGGCAACACCTCCGCGCTGATCCGTCAGCAAGCCATTGAATCCGCCCTGAGCGACGCGCTGCACCTGGTGCGCACCACCGGCACCCAGAACGGCATTCATGCAGCGACAGGCCGGGCCATCCGGGCCGCATCCATGCTGAAACAGGCTTGTGCAGAGTTCGCCATCGAAGGCGGTGCAGCATGACCACCACGACAGAACAAAAGCGCTTTGTCACGCTGCAAGCGCAGTTCGCCAAGCACGGCCACACCCTGCACCAGTCCGGCCCTGGCGATGGCCCCGGCCCTGTCAGCTACATGGCTGAAAAGTGGGGCATGGCGCGCTATCTGCCCACGCTGGCGGACGCAGAGAAGTTCCTGATTCAAGTAGGAGGTGCGCAATGATCGCCATGAGCAACACCATTGACGAGTTCCGCCAAGCCATCACGGCGGCGGGCCTTGAAGCGCCCGACCACATCGTGCCGGGCCGCGTCATCAAGTTCCCTGGCCATCAAAAGAGCGGCAGCAACAAAGCGGCCTGGTGCTTCATGTTTGACGACTTGCGCGGCGGCGTGTTTGGTGACTATTCAACCAACATGGAAAGCACCTGGCAGGCCAGCAATTCAGCCCCGTACACCCCGGCCGAACGCCAAGCGCACCTGGCAAATATCAAGGCTGTGCAGGCACAGCGCGACGCCGACACGCTGGCAAGCCAGCAACAGGCCAGCGAAACCGCCCTGCAGCGGTTCAATGACGCCACGCCCTGCACCCAGCACGCCTACACCGGCACGAAGGGCGTGCAGTGCCACGGCGTGCGGATTGACGCGGCAGGCGCTTTGCTGATCCCCATGCGCGACACGGCGGGCAAGCTGCACAGCCTGCAAGCCATCACGCCAGACGGCGAAAAGCGGTTTCACCCCGGCGGACGGGTGAAGGGCTGCTATCACGCCATCGGCAAGCCAGCGGGCCGCATCATCGTCTGCGAAGGCTACGCGACCGGCGCAAGCATTCATGAAGCCACGGGTGACGCGGTGGCCGTCAGCTTCAATGCGGGCGGAATGATACCGGTGGCACTGGCGCTGCACGACAAGCACCCCGGCTTGCAGATCATCATGGCCGCCGATGACGACCACCTGACGGACGGCAACCCCGGACTGAGCAAGGCGACAGCGGCGGCGCAGGCCGTGGGCGCTCTGCTGGCCGTGCCATCGTTCCCGGCGGGCAGGCCCGACAAGGCGACCGACTTCAACGACCTGGCCGCGCTGGCGGGGCTGGACGCGGTGAAGGCTTGCATGGATGCCGCTATTGAATCAGGAGCTGCCCATGCAGACGGAGCGTTCGCAACAGGCCAGATTGATCTGTGGCCAGAGCCTACGCCATTGCCTGACGCCTTGCCCCCGGTGCAGCCGTTTGATGCCGACCTGTTGCCCCTGGCCTTGCGCGGCTGGGTCATGGACATTGCGCACCGGATGCAATGCCCGGCTGACTTTCCTACGGTGGCCGCGCTGGTGGCCTTGTCCAGCCTTATTGGTGCGCGGGCCGTAGTGCAACCCAAAGCGCGGGATGAATGGCAGGTAGTGCCGAACTTGTGGGGAATGACCATCGGCAGGCCGGGCGTGAAGAAAAGTCCGGCCCTGAGCGAAGCCTTGAAGCCCTTGAACCGCCTGCAAGCCGATGAGTTCGAGCTGCACCAAGCTGCGCATGACGCCTGGGAATTGGACTGCAAGGTCTCGACCATGCAAGATGATCTGAACGAGAAAAAGGCAAAGGGGCTGGCTGGCAAAGACCCGGCAGCGGCGCGGGCGCTGCTGGAGCCGGTGGCCCTGCCCGCCGAACCATCGGCGCGGCGCTTCACCGTCAACGATGCCACGGTGGAAAAGCTGGGTGAACTTTTGACGCAAAACCCGTGGGGCACCTTGTCCTATCGGGACGAGCTGTACGGGCTGCTGACTGGCCTGGACAAGCAGGGCCAAGAGGGTTCACGCGCTTTTTATTTGCAAAGCTATGACGGCAACCAAGGCTACACCTTTGACCGTATCGGGCGCGGAACGGTGCATATCCCGCGTGTGTGCCTGGCGATGATCGGCGGTATCCAGCCGGGCCGGATTCAAGAATATGTCCGGGGCGCGGTGGCCGGTGGCTCTGCAGACGATGGCTTGCTGCAGCGCTTCGGGCTGGCCGTCTGGCCGGACACGGGCGGCGAGTATGTCCACGTTGACCAATGGCCCGACACGCCCGCCAAGCAAGCCGCATGGGCCGTGTTCGAGCGCCTGGCCGCGCTGCAGCCCGCCAGCGATACGGAGCCGACCGTCTGGCGCTTTGACGATGATGCGCAAGCCCTGTTCGCGGAATGGCTGATCCCGTTTGAAAACGAGATACGCGGCGACGAACTGCACCCGGCGATGGTCTCGCACCTGTCCAAGTACCGCAAGCTGATCCCGGCGCTGGCGCTGGTGTTCGCCATGATCGACACGCCCGACAGCGGCGGCGTGATCCATGAGCCTGAGCTGCTGCGGGCGCTGGCCTGGGGGGATTACCTGCGCACCCATGCCAACCGGCTGTACGCGGCGGCAGTCACGCCCGAGACCACGGGCGCGGCGGCGCTGCTGGTCAAGATCAAGGCAGGCAAGCTGACCAACAAGGACGGCGTGATCCTGGACAGCTTCACTCCCCGGCAGGTGGCTATCAAGCATTGGGCGGGGCTGGACACGCCGGATGCCGTGCGCAAGGCAGCGGACGTGCTGGCGGACTTCGATTGGTTGCGGCGGGAGGTTGTACCCGGCGGCGCGACAGGTGGCAGATCGAGCGACCGCTACACCGTCAATCCGATGGCAAGAGGCACGGCATGAACTGGCTGGCAAGACTCAAAAAAACGCAGATACCCCCCCAAACCGACGCTACGAACGCTACGAAACCGGGTTTTGTAGCGTTTGTAGCGTCCATTGCGGCACCTATTCAAAAAAAAGAGGGTGTTTCAGCGGCGGCGAACGACCCGGCGCAAACCGTGGGGCTGGCAACCAGTTTGGCGGTATCCACGCCGGTATCCAGCCAAACGCCGGTTTTCATCGAACCGCCAGAACCACCGACCGACCCGAACGCTTGGCGCGAACTGGCGACGGTCTACCACCTGCACCACTTCAAGTGCAGCGCCTGCATTGCCGCCGGGCGCGGCGCTGGGTACGGCCTGCGCTGTGGCACGGGCGCGGCGCTGTGGGCTATTTATGACAAAGCATCTGAAAGACAAACACCATGACCCAGCCAAAGACACCGGCAAGCAATCCGAAGGCTTTGAGCTTGACCCGCCCACCTGGGCAGACCAAGGCGCAAACCTTGTCCCGTGCCGCCTTGCGCCCGTCCATCAATTGCGCGTCAGTGATCGAAGCCTATCAAGGCAACCTGATGGGCGCAGACGTTGACCTGGGCGAGCTGGTGAACGGCTTGAGCGAATCCTGCAAGGGCGTGAAGGATGGCGACCTGTCCACCGTTGAAGCCATGCTGGTCGGGCAGGCGACGGCGCTGCAAACTATCTTTTCCAGCCTGGCGCGGCGGGCAGCGACGCAGGAACACTTGCGCCAGTACGAAACCTTCATGGGGCTGGCCTTGAAGGCGCAGGCGCAGAGCCGGGCGACCATATCGGCGCTGGTGGATTTGAAATACCCAAGGCAGGCCACCTTTGTGAAGCAGGCCAACATTGCCCACGGGCCGCAACAGGTGAACAACGGCGCGGAGGTGGATCAATTCACGCACGCAAAGCAAACCCAGCCCAAGCAAAACGAACTATTAGAGGAAGCACAGCATGGCAGCACGCACCTGGACACAAGTGCAACGGCAAAAGCAACGCGAAGCCATCAAGCGGTGGAAGCCGTGGCAACAGTCCAGCGGGCCAAAAAGTCCAGAGGGTAAGGCAACGGCGGCTGGCAATGCCTGGACGGGTGGCGAGTGGAAAAAGTTACGGCAGGCCATCAAGGCGATGAATGAGGCTATGCGCAAGCAGCGGGACTGGCTAGAGAAAGCGTAAAAAGTTTGAATCTTCAGACGCAGGAAACCGACTAAATCATCTGGATTTGCGCGAACCTACAAATTGCGTCTTGTATGCAAACTTTAGGGCTTCTTATCCCACCGCTCTGAACCCACCTTTAATCCAGCCAACGCACCAGCCAATTAAATACAGGCCTAATGAGATGCAAGGGAAGGAAATGAGTGTGCCAAACACTACATTCCTACCGTCTTCGCGGGCGATTTCGGCAGTTTGCTTGGCGGTGTCCATATCGGCAAGTATCGAGGTGCGCTGTTGATCAAAAAAAATGCACTCCTTCACCGTACTCAACGATTCAGGCTTAACCATCTCGTCATCTTTAAACGAACGAGGTATCCATTTTTGCTCACGAAGTTTCATCGTGTACGCCTCGATGGCGTTATCGTACTTCGCCCATTCGCCATAGAACTTTCCGCCCGATGTCTCGATGGCAAATAGTCGCGCCCTGGCTTCATCCAGTTTCACTTGGGTTGCAGCCATCAATTCCCTGGCCTTCGCTTCTCCCTTGTCGTTGTACTCGGCGTTAAAACGGTCAGCAAACTGCACCTCTTCAGCCGCAGCCCTGCATCGCTGTCGATTTTCAAGTTTCCACTTGTCTGCACTGGCCACCTGTGCCTCGTATAGGCTTGGATCAAATCGCATCCTGGAAGGGTTGGGGAAGAACAAGCTTCCAATGAGTACATGCAGCGCGAGTATCACGCCAGTTAAAACTAACCAAATACGCTGCCAACCATTAAGCCGGGTCAAACCCGCCCGAGGACTGACCAGGTAGGCAAACAGGGAAATCTTTGGCTGGGGGGTCATGTTGAATGAATGGATGAGAATGAACAATTAGACACTCAACAATGAGAAGGAAAAATAGTCCTTAAACAATAAAGTTGTGATTAGAACGGGATAGGGCGGGTTCAAAGCCTGACACATTGTCAGATCGGAAATCACCCGGTATCTCACGCGCAGAATAACTTCTCCATTTGAATTAATTCAAATTCGGCAAATGCCCCAGCCAGCCAGCAAGCTGGGCTGATCTGTTGGCGCTGGTCAACGATAAGCACCTTCAACTTGTGCCAAAAAGGAGACACTTTTCTTTTTGTTGGTATTTATGTTGGTATGTTTTGAATGACGACTGCAAGAACCTAGCATCCATGCGGGTTGCAGCCTGATATTCAATCCCCTCCGGAGACCACATCAGCATTTCACCAAAATCTCCACCACGGGTTTTGATTTTCGCTTCCGTTCAGCAAGTTGGCCGGCGAATACTGGTCGGTCAGGATTCTGGTTCCTTCGGGCCAGTCTACTTTTGTTGAAAACAGCGGCAGCAACCAGTCCTTTCCCGTTCCAAAAAGATTGAGCCTTTGCTCAAGCTGGCCTGCGTTGACCTGGATTTGCGCCATGGGCGGCAATCCGCCGTTTTTGGCCAGGATCACACGGTTTTCTGTCTTCAGGTTGTAGAAAGCGCCAAACACGCCTGCGTAGGTTGTGGATTCGGCGTCGTAGAGCCTGGACGATGAAAAGGTGTTGGCCGCCAGCACGCCGTCTTTTTCAAGCAATGACTTGACCTCCAGCAGGTACTCCCGGGTCAGCATGTGTTCGGGAACATAGACATGGTCAAACGCATCCAGAATGACCAGGTCGTACTTTTTTCCCTGCTTTTGCGCACGCTTGACAAACACCCGGCCATCCTCGATGGCGACGGCGTTGTCCTTGCCGGGTGCGAAGCCAAAAAAACGTTCTGCGACTTTTGCCACGGAAGGGTCAAGCTCGACCGTTTCAATTTTTGCCTGGGGAACGATTTTTTTCAGTGCTGAAGGCAGGCTGCCACCGCCCAGGCCGATGATCAGGATTTTCTGTGGTTGGGGCTTGAGGTAAAGCGCGCCCAGCAGCATCCTGGTGTAGCTGAGCACCAGCGCGTCAGGGTTTTTCAGGGAGATGCAGGTTTGCCGCCCTGTACTTTGACGGCCGAACTTCATGCAGCGAAGGCCTTGTTCCTCGTACACCAGAATGTTGCGGTACAGGGACTTCTCCTGATAGATTTCCTGCGCGCTTGACAAACCTGGAGCCAGTGCAAGGGCCGCGCCCATCAGCCATTCAGGCAATCGCCGCATGCCTGGCCCTTCCCCGGTGAAACACCAGCCCTGCCATGCCTGTCAAAAAAGAGATGGCCATCATTCCCCACAAAATCTGGTCCAGCTCGAACAGCAGCACCAAGTAAAAAGACGTCAGCAGCGTGCCCAGCATGCTGCCGAAGGTCGATACAAAAAAGACTTTGCCGGCGACCTTGCCGCTGGTTCCCAACCCGTCCACGAGTAGCCGGACGGCGTAGGGGGACACTGCGCCAGATATCGTGATCGGCAAAAAGAAAAGCGCGACCGAGGCGCACAGCGCGCCATAGCGGGGATCGGGCACCCGGTCAAAGATGAATTCCAGAATGGGATTGGTTGCCAGCACGCAGGGCAGGGATGCCAGGACGGCCAGCAGCAGGATGGCGCTCAGCTTTTCCAGGCTCGGCCGGCTGGCGGACAGCGATCCCCCAATCAGGTAGCCGATGGACAGCGACAGCATGAACAGCGTGATGATGGCGCCCCATACATAAATGCCCGTTCCGAAGAACGGCCCGAGCGCGCGGCCCCCGAGCAGTTCAAGCGCCATGACGAAAAACCCCGACCAGCCGGCCAGAAGGTAGACAAAAAATTTATACGCTGTCATCAGCGCCTTTGGTATTGCGTGCCGCCAAACAGGATTTCGCGCTCTTTGTCGTCCCGGATCGGCTTGCGCAATTCGGCCAGCACCTCGACGCCGCGCCTGACGGCCGGCCTGGCGCTGATCAGGTGGAACCAGGCTTTCAGATGCGGATAGTCGGCCCAGTCGATGCCCTGGTCTTGCCAGCTGCACAGCCATGGAAAGATGGCGATGTCGGCCACCGTGTACTGGTTGCAGGCCATGAATTTGCTTTTGGCCAGTTGCTTGTCCATGACGCCGTACAGGCGCCGGGTTTCATTGGTATAGCGGTTGACGGCGTAGTCGATTTTCTCGGGCGCGTACTTGCGGAAATGATGGGTCTGCCCGAGCATCGGCCCGACGCTGCCCATCTGGAACATCAGCCATTGCAGGACCTGGAACTTGAGCCGGTCGCTTTTGGGCAGGAATTTGCCGGTTTTCGACGCCAGGTAGAGCAGGATGGCGCCCGATTCGAACAGCGACATCGGCTTGCCATCGGGGCCTTGTGGATCGACCAGGGCCGGTATCTTGTTGTTGGGGCTGATGGCGAGGAACTCGGGCTTGAACTGGTCGCCGGCACCAATGTTGACCGGGAAGACCTGCCAGTCGCGCCCCAGGCGAAGGCCGCATTCCTCCAGCATGATGTGAACCTTGTGGCCATTGGGGGTCGGCCAGGAATAAACATTGATCACGGCGGCTTCCTTTTGCTGGGTTGACGCGACTTTACGGGAAAGGAAACAGCAGGCTGGCCGCTGCAGGCCTGGCTGCCTGGTTGCTGAAAATAAAAAATGGGTGATTTATGCCTTCTTCGCATGTGGGACGGGCACATGATGCTATTTATTGGATAGCATCATGTGCCCGTCAAATAGCCCGAGGCAATCAGCAGCCGCGCGTCACCGGCATGTTGACCTCGCCCGGAATAATCTGGTGCTTGGCCAGTTCAAGCTTGGCCAGCGACGCGCGGTGTACCTCGTCCGGTCCGTCGGCCAGGCGCAGGGTGCGCTGGCTGGCGTACGCATAGGCCAGCGGAAAGTCATCCGACACGCCGCCGCCGCCGTGCGCCTGAATGGCCCAGTCAATGATCTGGCAGGCCATGCTGGGCGCGACCACCTTGATCATCGCAATCTCGGCCTTGGCGACCTTGTTGCCGACGGTGTCCATCATGTAGGCGGCCTTGAGCGTCAGCAACCTGGCCTGCTCGATCATGCAGCGCGACTCGGCAATGCGTTCGCGCCAGACCGACTGCGCCGCAATGGGCTTGCCGAAAGCAATCCGGCTGTTGAGCCGCTGGCACATCAGCTCGACCGCACGCTCGGCAATGCCGATGCTGCGCATGCAGTGGTGGATGCGTCCGGGGCCCAGGCGGCCCTGGGCAATCTCGAAGCCGCGCCCTTCGCCCAGCAGCAGGTTGCTGGCGGGCACGCGAACATTGTCCAGTCGCACTTCCATGTGGCCGTGCGGCGCGTCGTCGTAGCCGAAAACGCTCAAGGGCCGGATCACGGTGACGCCGGGTGAATTGGCGGGAACCAGGATCATCGACTGCTGCTCGTGGCGGCCGGCCTCGGGATTGGTCTTGCCCATCACGATGTACACCGCGCAGCGCGGATCGCCCGCGCCAGACGACCACCACTTCAGGCCGTTGATGACGTAGTCGTCGCCGTCGCGCTCGATGCGGCACTCGATGTTGGTGGCGTCGGAGGAGGCGACTTCCGGCTCGGTCATCAGGAAGGCCGAGCGGATTTCGCCCTTGAGCAGCGGGTCGAGCCATTCGTCCTTGTTCGCTTCGGAGCCGTAGCGGGCGATGGTTTCCATGTTGCCGGTGTCGGGCGCCGAGCAGTTGAACACTTCGGCGGCAAACGGCACGCGGCCCATGATCTCGCACAGCGGCGCGTATTCAAGGTTGGACAGGCCTTCGGGCGCGCGCGGCGAATGCGGCAGGAACAGGTTCCACAAGCCGGCGGCGCGCGCCTTGGGCTTGAGTTCCTCGATCAGCGTGGTGGGAATCCATGCGTTCCCATTAGCCCGGTTTTCAGCGATTTCGCGGAAAAACCGTGCCTCGTTCGGGTAAACATGCTCATCCATGAATTTCAACAGGCGCGCCTGCATTTCCTTAACTTTGGGGGTGTAGTCGAAGTCCATGAAATATCTCCTGAAGGAACGGGTTGTTATGGGAAAAGGCTTGACGGGGAAATCGGTTGAGCGGTGGATGTGTCGAGCAGCGCGTGTTCAGGCCTGCGCCTTGAGCGCAAAGTCCCAGGCCATGCGGGCCAGCAGCGGCGCGCCGGCGGCCGAACTGACCGCCTGCGCGCTGGACGCTGTGCCGGCTTCAACGCGCTTGGCGATGCCCTGCAAAATGGCGGCGATGCGAAACAGGTTGTAGGCCAGGTAAAAGTTCCAGTCGGCCTTGAGCGCCTCGGGCGTGCTCAGCCTGGTGCGCTCGCAGTACCGGGCGATGTACTCGGCCTCGGTCGGGATGCCCAGGCTGGCCACGTCGAGGCCGCCAATGCCGCGAAAGGTGCCGGGCGGAATGTGCCAGGCCATGCAGTGGTAGCTGAAGTCGGCCAGCGGATGACCGAGCGTGGACAGTTCCCAGTCCAGCACCGCCAGCACCCGGGGCTGGGTAGGGTGAAACAGCAGGTTGTCGAGCCGGAAGTCGCCATGCACGATGGACACCATGGCTTCATCGCGGGCGCTGGCCGGAATGTTCGCCGGCAGCCACTGCATCAGGCTGTCCATCTCGGGGATGGGCTGCGTGACGGACGCCTGGTACTGCTTGCTCCAGCGGCCGATCTGGCGCTCGAAGTAGTTGCCGGGCTTGCCGTAGCCGGCCAGGCCGCGTTCGTCAAAATCGACCTTGTGCAGGGCTGAAATGACGCGGTTCATCTCGTTGTAGATGTCGCCGCGCTGGGTGTTGGTCATGCCGGGAAGGGACTGGTCCCACAGCACGCGACCTTCCACGAACTCCATGACATAGAAGGCGCGGCCTATGACGGATTCGTCCTCGCACAGGCAATACATTTTCGGCACCGGCACGTCCGTGCCCTGCAAGCCCTGCATCACCCTGAATTCGCGCTCGACCGCATGCGCCGACGGCAGCAGTTTGGCGACCGGGCCGGGCTTGGCGCGCATCACGTAACTGGCATGGGGCGTGACCAGCTTGTAGGTGGGGTTGGACTGGCCGCCCTTGAAAATCTCAACCTCCAGCGGGCCGCTGAAGCCGTCCAGATGCGTTCGCAGGTAGGCGCCGAGCGCTTCGGTATCAAACGCCTGGCCGGCGGTGACGGCCCGGGTGCCGACGAAATGGTCAAAATTGCTCATGGGGCTTGTCTCCTGGGGCTGTTCTTGTTATTTGTCGGCATCCGCTTCTGAAATGCGCAACAGGGTCTGGCGGTTGCGCACCACCAGGCCGCCCGGCTCGATGCGGATGGCTTCCTCGCGCTCCATCGCCTTGAGTTCCTGGTTGACCCGCTGGCGCGACGCGCCCAGCAGCTGCGCCAGTTCTTCCTGCGCCAGTTGCAGGCTGATGCGGGTATCGCTTCCGTTGGCCAGGCTGGGAACGCCGTAGCTGCGCACCAGGTGCAGCAGCTGCTTGGCCAGCCGCGCGCGCAGCGGCAGCGTGTTGAGGTCCTCGACCAGGCCGAACAGCTGGCGGATGCGCCGCGCATGCAGGCGCAGCAGCGCTTCGTACAGTTCGACATGCTGGCCCAGGATTTTTCGCAGGTCGGCACGCGCCACGCACAGGATGGTGGTGTTCCCGTGTGCATAAGCATCGTGGGTACGCCGTTCGCCGTCGAAGATCGCCACGTCGCCAAACCAGATGCCCGGCTCGACATAGGTCAGCGTGACCTGCTTTCCGGAAATAGACGTCGAACTGACACGCACCGCGCCCATGGCACAGGCGATCCATTCCTCGGGCGGATCGCCGCGCGCCGCGATGAGGTCGCCGTCCTTGAATCGTTTGACGTAAGCGCATCGCAGGATGTCGTGCCTCAGGGAAGGTGAAAGGGATGAGAACCAGCGGCCGCTGTTGATGGCCGCTCTTTCATCTATCGTAAGAATAGGATCGTCCATGGTCTGTCTTTTGGGTGACTAACAAGGTTTGCATTGTCGCTATCGCGACCTGCGGCGGAACTGCCTGCTGTCGCATGGGTGCCTTCTTGCCAGCAAGGCAAGGGCCCATTTCAAGCCGGAATCCCGTGCGGGAGGCGCATTGAACAATTTTTAGCCGATGGCGGTGTCAAGTCAATCGAGAAAACCAGCAAGGACGGATCGCTGCTGTGGTCAGGTCACTGGCAGGGCTGACCCATCAAAAAATGTGTTTCAAAATCAGTCGCAGACTGTCATTTTCCCAGTCGGCTTTTTTGCGCAGCGCCTTGACGTCAACGCCTTTGAGGTGTTTTCCCCCCGCTGTTCAACATGTTGAGCGAGACGATGTCCAACTGATGGCCGGGCTTCAGGCCCGGACGAAGCAAGTCGACGACATGCTCTTGCCGAGCGTTGCTGACGAACTTCATGGATGTCGGTAACTAAAAAGCTGTCCCTGAATGCCGAATCCATGCAAGCGTTAACGCTACTACTCAAGTAGCGAAAATTCATGCCTCGCATGGTTGATGGTTGAAATGTATGGACGAAAAAAAGCCCATGATTTACATGGGCTTTTATCAATTACTGGCGGAAGAGGCGGGATTCGAACCCGCGGTAGGTATAACCCTACGCACGCTTTCCAGGCGTGTGACTTAAACCGCTCATCCACCCTTCCGCGAAGCTTTAAATTATAGCAGTCGCCTGCAGCGGCTTTGCCGGCCAGGCGCAGGAAATTGCCGGTGAACTGTTGATTAGTGCACCGTTCCCTGAAAGCGGTGCTTTTCGAGCTGAGCCATGGTCACGAACTGGAGCGCATTCGCATGCGTGGCTTCCAGGATCACGGGCGGCGCGGCCCCGGCCTCCAGCGCCTCCCGCCAGCGAAGGGCGCACAGGCACCAGCGGTCCCCCGGTTTCAAACCGGAAAAACGGTGCTGGGGCAAGGGCGTGACCAGGTCATTGCCTGCTGCCTTCGAGAAATGCAGGAATTGCGCCGTCACCCGGACGCAGATCAGGTGCGAGCCGTGGTCGCTCGCATCGGTGTTGCAGCAGCCGTCGCGAAAGTAACCGGTCAGCGGGTCGTACGAGCAGGGCGCCAACTCGGTGCCGAGAACGTTTTTTGCATTCATGTTGTCTTGCCTTTGTAAAAAAAACCTGACCGGCCAGCGCTCAGGCCTTGCTGGACTGCACCATTTTCATGGCCGAGGTGATCAACGCGGAGACTTCGGTCATGTTGCTGGGAACGATCAGCGTCGTCGTCGCATCGCTGGCGACCTGCGAATACGCCGCAACCGCTTTTTCCGCCACCTTCAGCTGCACCGCCAGTTCGCCGCCGGGCTGGCGGATCGCCATCGCGACAACTTCGATGGCGCGGGCATTGGCCTCGGCCACGGCCAGGATGGCGGAGGCCTCGCCCTGCGCATTGTTGATGGCGGCCTGTTTTTCGCCTTCGGAGCGGGCGATGAAGGCTTCGCGCTCGCCGGTGGCGATGTTGATCTGCTCCTGCTTGCGGCCTTCGGAGGCGGCGATCAGGGCGCGCTTCTCGCGCTCCGCCGTGATTTGCGACTGCATCGCATGGAGGATTTCCTTGGGCGGCGTCAAATCCTTGATCTCGTAGCGCAGCACCTTCACGCCCCAGTTCAGCGCTGCCTCGTCGATGGCGGCCACCACCTGCGCATTGATGATGTTGCGCTCTTCAAAGGTCTTGTCCAGTTCGAGCTTGCCGATGACCGAGCGCAGCGAGGTCTGGGCCAGTTGCGTGACCGCCACGATGTAGTTGGACGAGCCGTAGCTGGCCCGCATCGCGTCAGTCACCTGGAAATACAGGATGCCGTCCACCTGCAGCTGCGTGTTGTCGCGGGTGATGCAGACCTGGCTGGGCACGTCCAGCGGGATTTCCTTCAGGCTGTGCTTGTAGGCCACGCGGTCAACGAAGGGAATCAGGAAGTTCAGGCCCGGCGTGAGGGTGCCGAGGTATTTGCCCAGACGTTCCACCACCCAGGCATTTTGCTGCGGCACCACCTTGATGCTCTGGATGATAAAAATCCCCGCAAGGATGAGGATGACGAGTGCAATTTCCATGAAAACTTCCTTGTTTTAATTCAAGTTGGGGCCTTGCGCGGGTGGCCCGAAATCTGACCCTTGAGCTTGCCTTACTGCGGTTCGATGACCAGACGGTTGCCCCGCATTTCCTTGATCCGGAAGTTTCCCGGGCTGAATGGTTCAGCAGGGTTGGCCGCTATGGCGGTCCAGTGGGCACCGCGAAAATGCACGCTGGCCGTGCCGTCGGCATTCCACCGCGCCACGTGAACTATGTCGCCAATGTCCAGATGGACGTCCGGGTTGGAATGGGCCGGCATGGGCGCCGGGCGCTGGTTGCGGCCCAAGCGCCATGCGGCCACGGCGCCGCCGCCGACGGCCGCGGCAAGCAGCATCTGGCCCGGCAAGGCCATGCCAAGCGTCGCCGCCAGCGCACCGGCCACCAGTCCGGTGGCCAGCATCAGCAGATAAAACGTGCCTGTCACCAGTTCCACGGCGATGGCCGCGCCTGCCAGCAGCCACCACATGCCTGCTTCGCCCATGATGTTTCCTTTTTTGTCAGTGATTTGCCCTATTTTGGGCCAGATAAACGCCGTCCAACCGGATGGACACAATACATCCTTACACTTCGCAGTCTGAAAAAAGTCTTTGCGCCTTGAAAAAGGACGACTTCAGAGATAAGCGAAAATTGCGGTTTTCCCTGCGCAAGGAATTGCGCGGCTTGCCTGGCCTGCCAGCTGGCGCATCGCGCTTTTCTTCGTCAAACCGTTCGGGCTCAACCTGTCTATGCCTTCTGAACGTTCATTTTCATGCCCTCCGACAGGTTCTGGGCACCCTCAACCGCTGTATACGCCATGAAATTTCGCTTTCCGATTGTCATCATTGACGAGGACTTCCGTTCCGAAAACACCTCTGGGCTGGGCATTCGCGCCTTGGCCCAGGCCATTGAAACCGAGGGCTTCGAGGTGCTTGGCGTGACCGGCTACGGCGACCTGTCGCAGTTCGCGCAGCAGCAAAGCCGCGCCAGCGCCTTCATCTTGTCGATTGACGACGAGGAATTCACCCCCGGCCCGGACCTGGACCCTGCGGTGCTCGACCTGCGCAAGTTCATTGCAGAGGTGCGCCGCAAAAATCTCGACGTGCCGATCTACGTCTATGGCGAAACCAAGACCTCGCGGCACATTCCCAATGACATCCTGCGCGAGTTGCACGGCTTCATCCACATGTTCGAGGACACGCCCGAGTTCGTGGCACGCCACATCATCCGCGAAGCCAAAAGCTACCTTGAAGGCGTGCAGCCGCCGTTTTTCAAGGCGCTTCTGGACTATGCCGAGGACGGCTCGTATTCATGGCATTGCCCGGGCCATTCGGGCGGCGTGGCCTTCCTGAAAAGCCCGGTGGGCCAGATGTACCACCAGTTCTACGGCGAGAACATGCTGCGCTCTGACGTCTGCAACGCGGTGGAAGAACTCGGCCAGCTGCTGGACCACAACGGCGCGATTGGCGCGAGCGAGCGCAATGCCGCGCGCATCTTCAATGCAGACCACTGCTTTTTCGTGACCAACGGCACCTCGACCAGCAACAAGATGGTCTGGCACCACACGGTGGCGCCGGGCGACGTGGTGGTGGTGGACCGCAACTGCCACAAATCCATCCTGCACGCCATCATCATGACCGGCTCCATCCCGGTGTTCCTGAAGCCGACGCGCAACCATTTCGGCATCATCGGCCCTATTCCGCAAAGTGAATTCGAGCCCGAAGCCATTCGCGCCAAGATTGCGGCCAATCCGCTGCTCAAGGGCGTGGATGCCGCCACGGTCAAGCCTCGCGTGCTGACGCTGACGCAATCGACTTATGACGGCGTGCTGTACAACACCGAGACCATCAAGGGCATGCTCGACGGCTACATCGACAACCTGCATTTCGACGAGGCCTGGCTGCCGCACGCCGCTTTCCATCCGTTCTACGGCACCTACCATTCGATGGGCAAGAACCGCATCCGGCCGAAAAACGCCGTGGTGTACGCCACGCAGTCGATCCACAAGCTGCTGGCAGGCATCAGCCAGGCCAGCCATGTGCTGGTGCAGGATTCGCAAAACGTCAAGCTCGACAGGCATTTGTTCAACGAGGCCTACCTGATGCACACCTCGACGTCGCCGCAGTACAGCATCATCGCCAGCTGCGACGTGGCCGCCGCCATGATGGAGCCGCCGGGCGGCACCGCGCTGGTGGAAGAAAGCATTGCCGAAGCGCTGGACTTTCGCCGTGCCATGCGCAAGATCGACGAGGAATACGGCGCCGACTGGTGGTTCAAGGTCTGGGGACCGGACAAACTGGTGGAAGAAGGCATTGGCGAGGCCAAGGACTGGATCATCAAGGGCGAATCGCGCACCGCCAAGACGGCCAAGAACGGCGCCAACAACTGGCACGGCTTTGGCCAGATGGCCACCGGCTTCAACATGCTGGACCCGATCAAGTCGACCATCGTGACGCCCGGGCTGGATTTGAACGGCAAGTTCTCCAAGACCGGTATTCCGGCCAGCATCGTGACCAAGTTTTTGGCCGAGCACGGCGTGATCGTGGAAAAGACGGGGCTCTACAGTTTCTTCATCCTGTTCACCATCGGCATCACGAAGGGGCGCTGGAACACGCTGCTGACGGCGCTGCAGCAGTTCAAGGACGACTACGACAAGAACCAGCCGATGTGGCGCATCCTGCCCGAGTTCTGCCAGAAGTTTCCGAAGTACGAGCGCATGGGCCTGGCCGACCTGTGCCAGCACATCCACACCCTGTACGCCAAATACGACATTGCCCGCCTGACGACGGATGTGTACCTCAGCGACCTGACGCCGGCCATGAAGCCGAGCGACGCGTATGCGCACATTGCCCACCGCACGACCGAGCGCGTGGAAATCGACCATCTGGAAGGCCGCATCACCGTCGGCCTGGTCACGCCTTACCCGCCGGGCATTCCGCTCTTGATCCCGGGCGAGGTGTTCAACAAGAAAATCGTCGATTACCTGAAGTTCTCCCGCGAGTTCAATGCGCAGTGCCCGGGATTCGAGACCGACATCCATGGTTTGGTCGAGCAGGTCGATGCCAAGGGCAAGACCCGCTACTACGCGGACTGCGTCAAGCTGTAGCGCAAGCCGTCAGCTTGCGGGCTGGCTTGGATAAAAAAAGGCCGGCCCCGTGATGGGCGCCGGCCTTTTTCATAGGTGCTGGTTCTTCAGTCTTCCCGCACCCGCATGAAGCTGGCAAAGCGCGGAATGCCGCTGTCGTTCAGTCCCCGGAAGCGGTAGGTGACGCGTGCGCCGATGGCGGGCGGATTTTGCCGCTGGGCATCGCTGAAACCGGTGCCCAATTTGAAGCGCTGCGCCGGCTTGTCGCCTGCTGCCGGAATTTCCACCAGCAGCGCGCCCAGCCTGCCGGCATGCTTGCCCTGGCCGGGAAGGTGCGCCACGACCTGTGCCTCGCTGTCTTCGTGGGTCTTGAGCTTGAGCAGGTCGTCGCTGCGCAGGCCCTTGTACAGGGAGGCGCCGCGATGCAGCATCAAGCCTTCGCCGCCATTTTTGACCGTTCTCGCCAGCAGGATGCGCAGTGCCTGCGGACTGGCCACCTTCGACTGCGCGACCGCCTGCACCCAGTGCTGGTCAATCCGGCTGACCACGCCGTTCAGCGCGGGAATTCGCTCGGTGAAGGTGCCGCCGTGCGCCGGCAGGTCGAAGACCATGAAACGCAGCGTGCGCCAGGCGGCATCATTCGGCGTTTGCTGTCGCACGGTGGAAACGGCTCTGGCGAACTGCCCGTGTCCTGCCCAGAGTTCGCCATCCATGGGCTCTTTCGGCCAGGCGGCCGTGAACCAGGCGGGGGCCGCAACGCGCTCGCCGCCGCGTGTCCAGAGCGCCTGGCCGTCCCAGTAGCCGCGCACGCCGTCGTATTTTTCACTGACCCAGTAGTCGGCCAGGATCGTGCCGTCGCGGTACACATTGGCCAGCATCAATGACGGCGCGGGTGAAGGCTGCGGCGACTGGGCAGGCGCCGCCGCAGGCAGCAGCGACGCTGCGAGGACCAGGCTGGCCAGGGAGGCAAGAAAACGCCGCTGCATCATGAAACGCCTGATGAATATATGCTATGTTTTATATAGCTGTAAACGCATGCTGGGCATGCGAAAAAGGCATGTTTTCTATAAAAAATTCAGGAAACCGACTCGCTGTCGCGGCTGGCGCCTGCCGTGGCGTTGAAGCCGCAATCGACATAGGTAATCTCGGCGGTCATGCCTGATGCCAGATCGCTCAGCAGGAACGCGGCCACATTGCCCACATCGTCGATCGTGACATTGCGGCGCAGCGGCGAGGCCGCCGCCACCATGCCCAGCAGCTTGCCGAAGTCCTTGATGCCGCTGGCGGCCAGGGTCTTGATCGGGCCGGCGCTCAGGCCGTTGACGCGCATGTCCCGGGGGCCGAGCGATTCGGCCAGGTAGCGCACCGACGCTTCCAGGCTGGCCTTGGCCAGGCCCATGGTGTTGTAGTGCGGAATGATGCGGTCCGCGCCCAGGTAGGTCAGCGTCAGCACGGCCGATTTCGGGTTCAGGTAGGGCAGGGCGGCCTTGGTCATGGCTGGAAAGCTGTAGGCGCTGATGTCGTGGGCAATGCGGAAGTTCTCGCGCGAAAGGCCGTCGAGGAAGTCGCCCGCAATGGCTTCGCGCGGCGCGTAGCCGATGCTGTGGACAAAGCCGTCAAAGGTCGGCCAGGTCTTGGACAGGTCGGCAAACAGCTGGTCGATCTGCTCGTCGGAGCCGACATCGCAGTCAAAGATCAGGGTGGAGTCGAAGTCGGCCGCAAATTCGGTGATGCGATCCTTGAACCGCTCGCCCACATAGCTGAACGCCAGTTCGGCGCCCTGTGCGTGGCAGGCCTTGGCAATGCCGTAGGCGATGGACCGGGTGGACAGCACGCCCGTGATCAACAGTTTTTTGCCGGTGAGAAAACCCATTTTTTGTGCTCCAGTGTGTTCGTGTGAACCGGCAAACCGTCTTGCAGGAACGTGCCAGTAATGTACCTGCGGGCTGCAAGAGCTTGCTGATTTAAGTAGGGCAGAATTGTCGCATGCGGGATTTGATTTTTTTACGGGCCTGGGTCCTGGTTTGCGTGGCAGCCTTTGCCCCGCAAAGCCGGGCCGCCCATGCCTATGCGCAGTTTGGCGACATCAAGTATCCAGCAGGCTTCACGCATTTCGATTATGTGAACCCGGCAGCGCCCAAGGGCGGCGAAATCCGCATGGTGCCGCCGACGCGCCCGACCAACTTCGACAAGTTCAACCCCTTCACCCTGCGCGGCACCGCGCCGTATGGACTGGGCATCTTGCTGATCGAAAGCCTGCTGACGGGCAATTCGGAAGAGCCGACCACGGCCTACGGGCTGCTGGCCGACGACGTGGCGGTTGCGCCCGACCAGCTCTCGGCGACATTCCGCCTGAATGACAAGGCGCGCTTTCACAATGGGGCGCCGGTACTGGCCGCCGATGTGCTGCATTCCTGGACGCAGCTCACCAGCAAGCTGGCCGCGCCGCAGTACCGCACGATTTATGCGGAGGTCAAGGGCGTCACGGTGGTGTCGGAGCGGGTCGTTCGCTTTGATTTCCTGACGCCGAACCCCGAACTGCCGCTGGTCGTGGGCGGCATGCCGGTGTTCAGCCGCGACTGGGGAGTGGTCAATGGTCAGCCCAAGCCTTTCGACAAGATCGTTTCCGACATTCCCATCGGCTCAGGGCCGTACAAGATCGCCAGCCCGGCCATGGGCCGCGACATCACCTATGTGCGCGACCCGGCCTACTGGGGCGCCGACTTGCCCAGCCGCAAGGGCCAGTTCAACTTCGACCGCATCAGCTTCAAGATCTACCTGGACGAAACCTCGCGTTTCGAGGGGCTGAAGGCCGGCGAATTCGATTTCCTGCGCGAATTCATCTCGCGCAACTGGGCGCGGCAGTACACCGGCAAGCACTTCACCTCGGGCGAGCTGGTCAAGCGCGCCTTTGAAAACCGCAACCCCGGCGATTTCCAGGGCTATGTGTTCAACCTGCGAAACCCGAAGTTCCAGGATGCGCGGGTGCGGCGCGCCATTGGCCTGGCGATGGATTTCGAATGGATGAACCGGCAACTGTTCTACGGCTTGTACAAGCGCGTCAACGGCTATTTCCCTAACAGCGAGTTCCATGCCGAAGGCCTGCCCCAAGCTGATGAACTGGCCTTGCTCGAACCTTTGCGCGCCAAGCTCAAGCCCGAAGTCTTCGGCCCGGTGCCGGTGTCGCCCAGCACCACGCCGCCCGGCAGCCTCAGGGAAAACCTGCGCCAGGCGCAGGCGCTGCTGCGCGAGGCGGGCTGGACCTACCGTGATGGGGCGCTGAGGAATAGCAAGGGTGAAGCCTTTACCATCGAGTTTTTGAACGACCAGCCTTCGCTGGTGCGCATCGTCGGGCCGTTCCAGAAGGCGCTGGAAAAGCTCGGCATCACCATGACCTACCGCATCGTTGATTTCTCGCTGGGCAAGCAGAAGATGGATGCGTTTGATTTCGAGATAAGCACATTGCGCCTGCCCGGCAGCACGGCGCCCGGCGGGGAACTGCTGGAACTGTTCGGCTCAAAGGCTGCCGCGACGCCGGGTTCCTCCAATGTCTGGGGAATTGCCGACCCGGCGGTCGATGCGCTGCTGCAAAAGGTCGTGACCGCCAGGACGCGTCCCGAACTCGGCGCGGCGATGCGGGCGCTGGACCGGGTGCTGACGCATGGCTACTATTCAGTGCCGCAGTACTACGGCGATGCCTTTCTCATCGGCTACCGGCCGCGTCCTTTCGTGCTGCCGCCGACCATTCCGCCGTATTACCAGCCCGACACCTGGGCGATGAGCACCTGGTGGAGCAAATGACCCCCACGCTTGTCGCTTCGCGTACTGCGCTGCCCCCCGAGGGGGCCGCTGCGCCTGCGGCCCGGCAAAGCCGGTTCCGCGGCCCTTGCTTGCATAAGCCATTGCTCCAGCGATTTTGGTGGCACGGCGTGTCGGTCCATCTATTCTTGACCATAGAAAAGACTGTGTGACCATGGCCAGCTACATCCTCAAGCGCCTGCTGCTGATGATTCCGACCGTGTTCGGCGTGCTGCTGCTGACCTTCATCATGGTGCAGTTCGTTCCGGGCGGGCCGGTCGAGCAGATGGTCGCCCAGCTGCAGGGCCGTGATTCGGGCGGCGAGCGCGCTGCGAGCACCGGAGCTGGCTACCGGGGACGGCAGGGCGTTGATGCCGAGCGCATCGAGGAGATCAAGGTGCTGTATGGCTTTGACAAGCCGGTGCATGAGCGGTTTATCCAGATGCTGGGCCGGTTTGCCCGGTTTGACCTCGGCAACAGCTTTTACCAGCACAAGGATGTCTGGCAACTGGTCAAGGAAAAGCTGCCGGTGTCGGTCAGCCTGGGGCTGTGGACTTTTTTTCTGAGCTACCTGATTGCCGTGCCGCTGGGCGTGGCCAAGGCGGTCAGGGCTGGGTCGCGCTTTGACTTTGTCACCACGCTGGTGGTGCTGGTCGGCTATGCGATTCCGGGTTTTGTGCTGGGCGTGGCGCTGCTGGTGGTGTTTGGCGGGCAATTGCAGTGGTTTCCCTTGCGCGGGCTGACCTCGGCCAACTGGGAAACGCTGGGCTGGGGCGCCCGCATCACCGATTACCTCTGGCACATCACGCTGCCGGTCACGGCCATGGTGCTGGGCAGCTTTGCCGTGACGGCGGTGCTGACCAAGAATTCGTTCCTGGAGGAAATCCGCAAGCAGTATGTGCTGACCGCCCGCGCGAAGGGTTTAGCCGAGCGCCAGGTGCTGTGGAAGCATGTGTTTCGCAATGCCCTGATTCCCATCATCACCGGCTTTCCGGCGGCCTTCATCGGCGCATTCTTCACCGGCTCGCTGTTGATCGAAACCCTGTTTTCGCTCGACGGCCTGGGCCTGCTCAGCTATGAAAGCGTGATCCGGCGCGACTACCCCGTGGTGCTGGGCACCCTTTATCTGTTCACGCTGATCGGCCTGGTGACCAAGCTGGTCAGCGATCTTTGCTATGTCTGGGTAGACCCACGTGTACGGTTTGATTGACCCCCCCGAAGCGGCCGATGGCCGCCTCCCCCCCGAGGGAGCGCCCGCTGCAGACGGGCAGAGCCCGATCCGCGCCGGCTCTGGCAAACGCACATCTGCGCCCCTGAGCCTGAGTCCTGGCCGCAGGGCCTGGCAGCGTTTTCGGCGCAACCGGCTGGGTTACTGGAGCCTGGTGCTGTTTTGCCTGCTGGTGGTGTTCAGCCTGTTCGCCGAGGTCCTGTCCAACGACAAGCCGCTGGTGGTGCGCTACCAGGGCACGTTGTACTTTCCGCTGGTCAAGGACTATTCGGAGAAAACCTTCGATGGCGACTTTGACACGCCGGCCGATTACCTCGACCCGTTCATCCGTGACAAGCTGACGCAGGGCGGCAACTGGGCGATCTACCCGCCCAATCCTTATGGGCCGCGCACCATCAATTACTTCGCCAGGGAACCCAATCCTTCGGCCCCGTCGCGTGACAACCTCTTCGGCACCGATGACCGGGGGCGTGATTTGCTGGCCCAGCTGATTTACGGCTTTCGCCTCAGCGTGCTGTTTGGCCTGGCGCTGACCGCCATCGGCGTGGTGATGGGCGTGATCGCCGGTGCGATTCAAGGCTACGCGGGCGGCAAGACCGACCTGGTCGGCCAGCGCTTCATGGAAATCTGGGGTTCCATGCCCGAGCTGTACCTCCTGATCATTTTCAGCGCCATCTTTGCGCCCAGCGTGGCGCTGCTGCTGGTGCTGCTCAGCCTGTTCGGCTGGATGGGGTTGTCGGACTATGTGCGCGCCGAGTTCCTGCGCAACCGCCAGATGGACTACGTGCGGGCGGCGAGGGCACTGGGCGTGAGCAATCTGCAGATCATGTGGCGGCACATTTTGCCCAACAGCCTGACGCCCGTGGTGACTTTTTTGCCTTTTCGCATGAGCGCGGCGATCCTGGCGCTGACGTCGCTCGATTTCCTGGGGCTGGGCGTTCCGCCCGGAACGCCTTCGCTGGGCGAACTGCTGAGCCAGGGCAAGGCCAATATCGACGCCTGGTGGATTTCGCTGTCCACGTTTGCCGTGCTGGTCGTGACCTTGCTGCTGCTGACCTTCATGGGCGACGCGCTGCGCGATGCACTGGACCCTAGAAAGGCGCAGGAATGACCCCCACGCTCCCCACTTCGTGTGGTTCGCTGCCCCCCGTGGGGGCTGTTCCGCCTCAGGGCGGCCTGTCGGCGGAACGTTCATCTGCGCCGCTCCTTGACGTCAAAGACCTGCGCGTGTCGTTCGCCGGCAAGGAAGTCGTGCGCGGCATAGATTTTTCCATCGCACCCGGAGAAAAGCTGGCGCTGGTGGGCGAGTCGGGATCGGGCAAGACGGTGACGGCGCTCAGCCTGCTGCGACTGGTCCAGGATGCCGCGATCAGCGGGCAGGCGGTTTTTGAAGCGCCCGGCGGCCGGGGCGACTTGTTGTCCATGCCCGAGCGGGCGCTGCTGGGGATTCGCGGCCGGGACATCGCCATGATTTTCCAGGAGCCGATGACGGCGTTGAACCCGCTGTTCACCGTGGGCGACCAGATTTCCGAAGTTTTACAACTAAAAGAGGGTGTTACGCAGGCTGCATCAGCACAAGCAGCTATTAAATTGCTAGCAGACACTGGGATCACGGAACCAGCGCGGCGGGCGAATGCCTTTCCGCATCAGTTGTCGGGTGGCCAGCGCCAGCGCGCCATGATCGCCATGGCGCTGGCATGCCGCCCCAGGCTGCTGCTGGCTGACGAGCCGACCACGGCGCTCGATGTCACGCTGCGTGGCCAGATACTGGACCTGCTCGGTGATTTGCAGCGGCGAAACGGCATGGCCGTGCTCTTGATCACCCACGACCTGAACCTGGTGCGACGCTTTGCCGACCGGGTAGCGGTCATGGAGAACGGCCATATTGTCGAGCAGGGCAATGTGGCCGATGTGTTTGCCCGGCCGCAGCATGCCTATACGCGCAAGCTGATCGACAGCAAACCGGTGCGGGATGTCGATGAAGCCCACCCGCAAGCCAGGCAACTCCCGCCGGTCATGCGGGCCAGCCAGTTGCGCGTTGCCTATCCGGTGGCTGTTCCAGGCTTGCGGGGCTGGTTCAAAAGCGGTGAGTTTGTCGCCGTCAAGGATGCGAGCTTTGCCATTGCGGCGGGAAGAACGCTGGGCATCGTGGGCGAGTCGGGCTCGGGCAAGTCCACGCTGGCGCTGGCCAGCCTGGGGCTGCTGAAGTTCTCCGGGCAGCTGCAGGCGGCGGGGCAGTCGTGGAGCCGGCAAGCCGCTGGCAACAAGGCCATCCGCAAGGTGGTCCAGGTGGTGTTCCAGGACCCGTTTTCCTCGCTGTCGCCGCGCATGACGGTCGAGGCGATTGTGGAAGAAGGCCTTCTGGTCCACGAGCCGTTGCTGAGCCCAAGTGAAAGAAGAGCGCGCGTCGAACAATCGCTGGCCGATGTGGGCATGGGCGAAGCGCAGTTTCCGGGGTTGCTGCGGCGCTATCCGCATGAATTCTCGGGCGGGCAGCGCCAGCGCCTGGCCGTTGCCCGGGTGCTGATCGTCAATCCCAGCCTGCTGGTGCTCGATGAACCGACGAGCGCGCTCGATGTGACGATTCAAAAGCAGGTGCTCGGGCTGCTGCAGCGGCTGCAGCGGGAGCGCGGCCTGAGCTATCTTTTGATCACGCACGACATCGACGTGATTCGCGCCATGGCCCACGAAGTCATGGTGATGAAAGACGGCGAAATCGTCGAATCGGGCCCTGTGCAGTCGGTGCTTGATGCGCCGCAGCATGCCTACACGAAAATCCTGGTCGCGCAGGGTTGAGTCATGGCCCGCAATGAGTGAATTTGCAGGGCCTTGAAGGCTAAACCTGCACAAAAATGGTTGCGTCATGGCGTCCCTTGCGCTAGAATACGCGCTTCACACGACCAAATGGGCGGGTTTTTACCGCCCATTTTTTTTGGGCGTTTGTTTTTGCACAGGGCAAATGAGCAGTTGGCGAATCGCTAAAAGGAACGAAAGACTGAATGGCTTTGCAAGAGACGATTGAGCAAACGGTAACGGGGCTGGGCTACGAGCTGGTCGAGATCGAGCGAACCAGCGGCGGCCTGCTGCGTGTCACGATCGACATGCCCTACCTTGCCGGAACACCGGCTGACGCCGTGCAGTTCATCAATGCCGAAGACTGCGAGAAGGTGACACGCCAGCTGCAGTTCGTGCTTGAAGTCGAAGGCGCCGAGTACTCGCGCTTGGAAGTCAGTTCCCCCGGCATCGACCGGCCGTTGCGCAATGAAAAAGATTTTGAGCGCTTCGTGGGTGAGTTGATTGACATCACCCTCAAGGCGCCGATTGGCGTGGCCGCCAGCGCGGGTTCGACCATTTCGGCCAGCCGCAAGAAATTCCGTGGAACGCTGGAACGGGCCGAGCCTGTTGAAGGCCAGCCGGGATGGCAAATCGTCTGGAGCGACGAGCCTGCTGTCAAGCCTGGGCAGAAGGTTAGCAAGAAAAGAATTCCCGCGCCGCTGCAGGCGCTGGGGTTCACGCTGGATGAAATCCAACAGGCGCGTTTGGCGCCCGTTGTTGATTTCAAGGGCCGCAGACCCAAATCTGTTGCCGATACATCCATAGAAACATAATTTAGAAAGGCAGGCTTGTGAAATGAATCGCGAACTGTTGATGCTGGTTGATGCCATCTCGCGTGAAAAAAACGTTGAGCGCGACGTTGTATTCGGCGCTGTCGAGCTTGCGCTCGCATCGGCGACCAAGAAGGTTTATGCGGACGGCGTGGACATCCGTGTCGCGGTGGACCGTGACAGCGGCAATTACGAAACCTTCCGCCGCTGGCTGGTGGTGGCGGATGAAGCCGGCCTGCAAAACCCCGAAGCCGAAGAACTGGTGACCGATGCGCGCGACGAAATTCCCGACATCGAAGAGGGTGACTACATCGAGAAGCCGGTCGAAAGCCTGCCGATTGGCCGCATTGGCGCGCAGGCGGCCAAGCAGGTCATCTTGCAAAAAATCCGCGATGCCGAGCGTGAAATGCTGCTCAACGACTTCATGTCGCGCGGCGACAAGATTTTTGTCGGCACCGTCAAGCGCATGGACAAGGGCGACCTGATCGTCGAGTCCGGCCGGGTGGAAGGCCGCCTGCGCCGCAGCGACATGATTCCGAAGGAAAACCTGCGCACCGGCGACCGGGTTCGCGCCATGATCATGGAAGTGGACACCACGCTGCGTGGTGCGCCCATCATCCTGTCACGGACCTCGCCCGAATACATGATCGAGCTGTTCCGCCAGGAAGTGCCCGAGATCGAGCAGGGCCTGCTGGAGATCAAGACCTGCGCCCGCGACCCCGGCTCTCGCGCCAAGATCGCCGTGCTGTCGCATGACAAGCGCGTCGACCCGATCGGCACCTGCGTTGGCGTTCGTGGCACCCGTGTCAACGGCGTGACCAACGAGCTGGCCGGCGAGCGTGTCGATATCGTGCTGTGGAGCGAAGACCCGGCCCAGTTCGTGATTGGCGCGCTGGCGCCTGCCAACGTGTCGTCGATCGTGGTCGATGAAGAGCGCCATGCCATGGATGTGGTGGTGGACGAGGAAAACCTTGCCATCGCCATCGGCCGTGGCGGCCAGAACGTGCGCCTGGCGTCCGAGCTGACCGGCTGGAAGATCAACATCATGGATGCCAACGAGTCGGCCCAGAAGCAGGCCAGCGAAACCGACAGCAGCCGCAAGCTGTTCATGGCCAAGCTCGACGTGGACGAGGAAATCGCCGACATCCTGATCTCCGAAGGCTTCACCAGCCTGGAAGAAGTGGCCTACGTGCCGCTGCAGGAAATGCTGGAAATCGAGTCCTTCGACGAAGACACCGTCAATGAACTGCGCACACGCGCCAAAGACGCTCTCCTGACCATGGAAATCGCCCTGGAAGAAAATGCCGGCGGTGTTTCGCAGAATCTGCGCGACGTTGCCGGCCTCACCCCCGAGCTGATTGAAAAGTTGCTTGCCGCGGGTGTTGCCACCCGTGACGACCTGGCCGATCTGGCCGTGGATGAGCTTACCGATATAACCGGCCAGTCTGCGGACGAGGCCAAAGCCCTGATCATGACTGCACGCGCCCATTGGTTTACCGATGACGCTGGCGATGCTGCTGCACCTGCAGCAGCGCAAGAGCATTGAATCATGGAGGCCAGTCAGGAAAACCAAATATGTCCAGTACCACTACCGTCGCTGAATTCGCAGCTGAGTTGAATAAATCCCCCGCCACCTTGATCGAGCAATTGACCAGCGCAGGCGTTGCAAAGTCGCAGGCCAGCGATCCCTTGTCGGAATCCGACAAGCAAAAGCTGCTCGGCTATCTGCATGCCAGCCATGGCACTGTCGCGGCCGACCGGAAAAAGATCACCTTGATGAAGAAGTCCACTTCTGAAATAAAGCAGGCTGATTCCTCGGGCAAGGCCCGCACCATTCCCGTCCAGACCATCAAGAAGCGCACCTTCATCAGGCGCGAAGATGAAACGGATCTGCCGGTTGAAGAAAACCAACTGGATGCGGCCATGGCTGCTCCGCAGGTGCAGGCCGCTGCAGACGCCGAACTGGTCCGCCGTGAAGACGAGGCCAACCGCAATGCCGAGCTGCTGCGCCGCCAGGAAGAAGAACTGACGGAAAAGCGCCGTTTGCGCGACGAGCAGGCAGCGCAGGAAGCGGCACGCGAGCAGGCGCGCGAAGCCGCTGCCCAGAAAGCTGAAGCCGAGGTGCAAGCCCAGGCTCAGGCGCAAGCGGCTGCCCAGGCCGCTGCGGCAGCTGCCGAGGCTGCGAAAAAGCCCAAGCCCACCATTGGCAAAATCTTCAAACCGGCGCCCATTGTTGCTCCGGTGGCTGCAACTGTTACCGTGGAAGCACAAAAGATCGTGGACACTGCCGCAGCAGAAAAAACCAGCAAGGCCGCCGAGGCCGCCAGCGCCAAGGCCGCAGAAGCCGCAACCCTGCAGGCTGCTGCCAAAGCCAAGGCAACCGCTGAATTCCAGGCGGATGCGGCCAAGGCCGTTGACCTTCAGGAACGCCGCCGCAAGGCCGAGGCAGAAGCCGCCGGCATTCGCGCCATGCTGTCCGCGCCCAAGCGTGTCCTGGTTCCCCACGTCGACCCCAAGGTCGCCATGAAGGGAACGCTGCACAAACCGGTCGTCGCTCCAGGCGCCGCCAAACCTGCGGCTCCGGGCGCCGCTGGCGCATCTGCTGCGCCTGGTGCCGCCGGCAAGAAGGAAGTCAAGTCCGAAAACCTGTCTTCGACCTGGAAAGACGACGCGGCCAAGAAAAAAGGCATCCCGAGCCGTGGCGCTCCGGTGGTTCCCGGACGCGGCAATTTCCGCGCCGGCCCGCGTGGCCGCCGCAGCGGCGGACGCGACGTGCGTCCGGAATCGAACTTTGTCGCACCGACCGAATTCAAGGTGATCGAGGTCCATGTGCCCGAAACCATCACGGTGGGCGAACTGGCGCACAAGATGAGTGTGAAGTCGTCCGAAGTCATCAAGCATTTGATGAAGCTCGGCCAGATGGTCACCATCAACCAGCCGCTGGACCAGGACACCGCCATGATCGTGGTGGAAGAAATGGGCCACAAGGCACTCACTGCCGCGCTGGACGATCCGGAAGCCTTCACCGATGACGACGTGCAGGGCCAGCAGGCTGAAGCACTGCCGCGCGCACCGGTGGTCACCGTCATGGGTCACGTTGACCATGGCAAGACCTCGCTGCTCGACTACATCCGCCGCGCCAAGGTGGCCTCCGGTGAAGCCGGTGGCATCACCCAGCACATCGGCGCCTACCATGTTCAAACCCCGCGCGGCATGGTGTCCTTCCTCGACACCCCGGGCCACGAGGCGTTCACCGCCATGCGTGCCCGTGGCGCGCAGGCCACCGACATCGTGATCCTGGTGGTCGCGGCGGACGACGGCGTGATGCCGCAGACCAAGGAAGCCATCAAGCACGCCCGTGCCGCAGGTGTTCCGATCGTCGTGGCGATCAACAAGATCGACAAGCCCGGCATCAACCTGGAGCGCGTCAAGGGCGAACTGGTCACCGAGGGCGTGGTGCCCGAAGAGTTCGGCGGCGATTCACCGTTCGTGCCCGTCTCCGCCCATACCGGCGCAGGCATCGACAACCTGCTGGAGCAGGTGCTGCTGCAGGCCGAAGTGCTTGAACTGAAGGCATCGGTCGATTCCCTGGCCAAGGGCCTGGTGATCGAGGCGCGCCTCGACAAGGGCCGCGGCCCGGTCGCCACCGTGCTGGTCCAGTCCGGTACGCTGAAGGCCGGCGACGTGGTGCTGGCCGGTTCGACCTATGGCCGCGTGCGCGCCATGCTCGACGAAAACGGCAAGCCGATCAAGACCGCTGGTCCTTCGATTCCGGTCGAAATCCAGGGCCTGACGGAAGTGCCGCAAGCCGGCGATGATTTCATGGTCATGACCGACGAACGCCGTGTCCGCGAAATCGCCACCTACCGTGCCGGCAAGTTCCGCAACACCAAGCTGGCCAAGCAGCAGGCGTCCAAGCTGGAGAACATGTTCTCCGACATCAACGCCGGCGAAGTCAAGCTTCTGCCCATCATCATCAAGGCCGATGTGCAGGGTTCGCAGGAAGCGCTGGCCCAGTCGCTGCTCAAGCTCTCGACCGACGAGGTCAAGGTCCAGCTGGTGTACTCGGGTGTTGGCGGTATTTCCGAATCTGACGTGAACCTGGCCATCGCCTCGAAGGCGGTGCTGATTGGCTTCAACACCCGTGCCGATGCCCAGGCGCGCAAGCAGGCCGAGAACAACGGCATTGACATTCGCTACTACCAGATCATTTATGACGCGGTGGACGAACTCAAGGCCGCCATGTCCGGCATGCTCACGCCCGACAAGAAGGAAGAAATCATCGGCAATGCCGAGATTCGCCAGGTGTTCAAGGTCAGCAAGATCGGCTCGATTGCCGGCTGTATGGTCACCGCCGGTGTGGTTCGCCGCACCGCCAAGCTGCGCTTGCTGCGCCAGAACGTGGTCATCTTCACGGGTGAACTCGACTCGCTCAAGCGCTTCAAGGACGATGCCAAGGAAGTCAAGGAAGGCTTCGAGTGCGGCTTGAACCTGAAGAACTACAACGACATCGAAGTCGGTGACATCCTGGAGTTCTTCGAAATCAAGGAAGTGGCCCGGACTTTGTAAGCACATGGCCATTCGCCAGCCTTCGGGTTGGCGAATGGCCTGCTCCAGACAAGGACTGCAACTTCAGACCCCAATACATGCGTAAAAAATCATCTACTCCCAACCGCAGCTTTCGCGTGGCCGACCAGATCCAGCGCGATCTGACGGAACTGATCGCGCGCGAGTTGAAAGACCCGCGCGTCGGCATGGTGACGGTCCAGTCGGTCGAGGTTACGCCCGACTATGCCCATGCCAAGATTTATTTCAGCGTGCTGGTCGGCGACCCGAAAGAGTGCGAAATTGCCCTCAACCAGGCCGCCGGCTTCCTGCGCAACGGCCTGTTCAAGCGTCTGATGACGCACACGGTGCCGACGCTGCATTTCCATTTTGACCAGACGACCGAACGTGCGGCCGACCTGAACGCCTTGATTGCCAAGGCGGTATCTTCCCGCGCCCAGGACTAACTTCGCGCCGTTCCCCTTTGACAGGTTCGGGGGCAACGGTGCCACCGGGCGTTCGGGCCAGCCCGGACGCCGAGCCTGTCAAAGCTTATGACGCAAACAACTTCTCCCCGCCAGAAAATCCAGCGACGTCCCGTTCACGGCGTGCTGCTGCTCGACAAGCCGCTGGGCCTGTCGAGCAACCAGGCACTGCAGAAAGCCAAATGGCTGCTGCGCGCCGACAAGGCCGGTCATACCGGAACGCTTGATCCGCTGGCTACGGGGGTGTTGCCGCTGTGCTTTGGCGCGGCCACCAAGTTCAGCCAACTGCAGCTGGATGCCGACAAGACTTATGAAGCGGTGCTGCTGCTGGGCCAGAAGACCAGCACGGCCGATGCCGAAGGCGAAGTGATCGAGACCCGGCCGGTGCCCGAGATCACGCCCGAACTGCTCGAAGCCATCACCCGGCGCTTCACCGGCCCGCTGGCGCAGGTGCCGCCGATGTACTCAGCGCTGAAGAAGGACGGCAAGGCGCTGTATGAATATGCCCGCAAGGGCATCGAGGTCGAGCGGGAAGCGCGCCACATCACGATTTTCAAGCTAAATATGGCGTTTGCGCACGACCCACGGGCGCAAGCAGCTATTAAAATAATAGTAAGCTGCAGCAAGGGAACGTACATTCGCACGCTCGGCGAAGACATCGGCGAAGCCCTGGGCTGTGGCGCGCACCTGGGTTCGCTGCGCCGGATCGAGACCGGTGGTTTTGTCGCTAGCCAATGCGTGACACTGGCCGCGCTGGAGGCGATGACCGAAACCGGGCGCGACGCCTGCCTGTTGCCGCCTCAATCGCTGGTGGCGGCTTACCCGACTGTCACACTGGACGCCGATAATGCCGGACGTTTCCTGAGCGGCCTGCGCCGCCGGGGCCAGTGGGGCGCCGATGCGCCGCTGGTGCAGGTTTATGGCAGCGAGCCTGCTGCATTTCTGGGTTCTGCCCATATCTGCGCGGACGAGTTGATTCCCCAGCGCCTGCTGAGCCCGGTTGAAGTCCAGGACATCCTGGAATCGGCCCGGCGCACAACAGATGCTATTGAAGTTTTATCGCCAGTTTCCACGGCCGCAGCCTCCGAACCCACGGAAGCCGGCTTTTTTCAACATTAATCCAATTACCGTTTCAAGTCCCCAGAAAGTCCACCATGAGTCATAAACAGATCCGTAACATCGCCATCATTGCCCACGTTGACCATGGTAAGACCACCATGGTTGACCAGTTGCTGCGCCAGTCCGGCACCTTTGCCGACCACGAAAAGGTCGTTGACACCGTGATGGACAACAATGCCATCGAAAAAGAGCGCGGCATCACCATCCTGGCCAAGAACTGCGCCGTGACCTGGGAAGGCACGCACATCAACATCGTCGATACCCCGGGCCACGCCGACTTCGGCGGTGAAGTCGAGCGCGCCCTGTCCATGGTTGACGGTGTCGTGCTGCTGATCGACGCGCAGGAAGGCCCCATGCCCCAGACCCGCTTCGTCACCAAGAAGGCGCTGGCCCTGGGCCTCAAGCCTATCGTGGTTGTGAACAAGGTGGACAAGCCGGGCTCCAATCCCGACAAGGTGATCAACGCCACGTTCGACCTGTTCGACAAGCTCGGCGCGACCGATGAACAGCTCGATTTCCCGGTGGTCTATGCCTCGGGCATCAACGGCTGGTCTTCGATGGAAGAAGGCGCGCAAGGCGAGCAGTGGGGTCCCGACATGTCGGCCCTGTTCAACACCGTGCTCAAGCATGTGCCTGCCCAGAAAGGCGATCCTGACGCGCCACTGCAGCTGCAGATTTCCGCGCTCGACTTTTCGACTTTTGTCGGCCGCATCGGCGTGGGCCGCATCAGCCAGGGAACGATCCGCCCCATGATGGACGTGGTCGTGATGGAAGGCCCGGACGGCAAGGCCGTCAAGGGCCGCATCAACCAGGTGCTGACCTTCCAGGGCCTGGAGCGCGTGCAGGCCACCGAAGCCGGCCCCGGCGAAATCGTGCTGATCAACGGCCTGACCGACATCGGCATTGGCGTGACCATCACCGACCCGGCCAATCCGATGCCGCTGCCGATGCTCAAGGTCGATGAACCGACGCTGACCATGAACTTCTGCGTCAACACCAGCCCGCTGGCCGGCCGTGAAGGCAAGTACGTCACCAGCCGCCAGATCTGGGACCGCCTGCAAAAGGAACTGCAGCACAACGTGGCGCTGCGCGTCAATGAAACCGGTGAAGAAGGCATTTTCGAAGTCATGGGCCGTGGCGAGTTGCACCTCACCATCCTGCTGGAAAACATGCGCCGCGAAGGCTTCGAGATGGCTGTTTCCAAGCCGCGCGTGCTGCTCAAGGATGTGGACGGCGTCAAGCACGAGCCGATCGAGCTGGTAACCGCCGACATCGAAGAGCAGCACCAGGGCGGCGTGATGCAGGCGCTGGGCGAGCGCAAGGGCGAGCTGGTCAACATGGAGCCGGACGGCCGTGGCCGCGTGCGCCTCGAATACCGCATTCCGGCGCGTGGCCTGATCGGTTTCACCAATGAATTCCTGAATTTGACGCGCGGCTCCGGCCTGATCGCCAACATCTTCGACTGCTACGAGCCGCACAAGGGCGACATCGGCGGCCGCAAGAACGGCGTGCTGATTTCCATGGACGCCGGTGAAATCTTCACCTACGCCTTGGGCAAGCTCGACGACCGCGGCCGCATGTTCGTCAAGGCGAACGATCCGGTGTACGAAGGCATGATCGTCGGCATCCACAGCCGCGACAACGACCTGGTGGTCAACGCCACGCGCACCAAGCAGCTGACCAACTTCCGCGTGTCCGGCAAGGAAGACGCGATCAAGATTACGCCGCCGATCGAATGCACGCTGGAATACGGCGTCGAGTTCATCGAGGACGACGAGCTGGTCGAAATCACGCCCAAGTCGATTCGCTTGCGCAAGCGCTACCTGACCGAAAGCGAGCGCAAGCGCTTCGGCCGCTGAACAAGCCCCCACGCTCCCCACTTCGTGTGGTTCGCTGCCCCCCGAGGGGGCGCTGCGCCTGCGGCCTGGCAAAGCCAGATCCGCGGCCCCTGCTGGTGGAGGCGGGGCGGGCCTGAGCGCAGTTAAAAATCAGGCCGTTGCGCGCAAAAAGCGCCAGCGGCTTTTTTATCGTTTGCACAGGTGTCCTCATGAAGTTGACGCATGCCCGCGCGGTGGCTGTGATGGTTCTGGTGACGCTGTTGTGGTCGATGGCCGGCGTGGTGACGCGCCAGCTGGAGGCAGCACGCAGCTTTGAGGTGACCTTTTGGCGCAGCTTTTTCACGCTGGCGTCGCTGCTGGTGATCCTGCCTTTTTTCCAGGGGCGGGCGGTTTTCTCGAAAATCCGCCATGGCGGCAAGGCGCTGTGGTTGTCGGGCGTTTGCTGGAGCGTGATGTTCACCGCCTTCATGGTGGCGCTGACGCTGACCACTGTGGCCAATGTGCTGGTGACGCTGGCGCTCGGTCCCTTCATCACGGCCCTGATGGCGTGGGTTTTCATCGGCCACCGGATTCCTGCGCGCACCTGGGTGGCGATTGCGTTGGCCAGCGTTGGCATTGCCTGGATGTATGGCGGCCAGATGGACCTGGGCAGCCAGTTGGCCGGTACGCTGGTGGCGTTGATGGTGCCGGTGGCGGGCGCCATCAACTGGACGGTGGTGCAGCATGGCGGTGCCCATGGCCAGAAGATCGACCTGGTGCCTGCGGTGCTGATCGGGGCGGCGCTGTCGTCGCTGGCCACCTTGCCGCTGGCGTTTCCCTTTTCGGCAACGCCGCACGACATCGGCCTGCTGGCCGGGCTCGGCCTGTTCCAGCTGGCGATTCCGTGCGTGCTGGCGGTGTTGTGCGCCGGCGTGCTCAAGGCGCCCGAGGTGGCGCTGCTGGCTTTGCTGGAAGTGATTTTCGGCATCCTGCTGGCCTGGATGGGTGCCGGCGAGGTGCCCGGTTCCAGCGTGCTGACCGGCGGTTCGCTGGTCATTGGCGCGCTGGTGGTGAATGAATTGATTGGATGGAGACTAAAGAAACATGACAACAGAAATGATGAAAGCCGATGCGGCCGGTGACGTGCTGGCCGAGCGCCGGGGCCATTCCGGGCTGATCACGCTGAACCGGCCCAAGGCGCTCAATGCCCTGTCGTTGCCCATGGTGCGCGAGCTGCTCGCCATCCTGCGCGCCTGGCGTGACGACCCGGAGGTGCGTGTGGTGGCAATTCGCGGCACCAACAAGATGGGCCGCCCCGGAACGCCTGAGAGCCTGTTCGGCGGATTTTGCGCCGGCGGCGACATCCGGTTTTTTCACCAGGCAGCGCTGGCCGGCGATGCCGCGCTGGACGAATTCTTCACCGAGGAATACACCCTCAACCACCTGATCCAGACCTATCCCAAGCCCTATATCGCCTTCATGGACGGCGTGGTGATGGGCGGCGGCATGGGCCTGAGCCAGGGCGCGCGGGTGCGCATCGTCACCGAGCGCACCAAGATGGCCATGCCCGAGACGAATATAGGCCTGTTCCCCGACGTGGGCGGCGGCTATTTCCTGAGCCGCTGCCCCGGCCATGTGGGCGAATACCTGGCGCTGACCGGCGAAGTGATTGGTGCCGACGAGGCGATTGCCTATGGGCTGGCCGATGTCAGGCTGGAAGCGGCTGCCTTGCCGGCGCTCTGGGCGGAACTGGGCGCCACGCCCTGGACTTCCGCAGCCGAGGCTGATCAATGGATTGCATCAAAATTCATAGCTGACAGCACACGCCCCGCCTGCGCAACAGGCCAGATTGATGCTTATTTTTCATTGCTGCGTGTCAAGCACATCGTCGATGCCCTTGAAAAGGCCAAGGACGACCGCTGGGCGGCCAAGATGGCGGTGGTGCTGCGCAAGAGATCGCCGCTGATGCTGCATGTGACGCTGGAGCAGATTCGCCGCGCCCGAGGCATGACGCTGGCCGATGACCTGCGCATGGAGCGTGACATGGTGCACCTGTGCTTTCACCTGCGGCTAGCTGCGGAAAGTGAAACCGTCGAGGGTATTCGCGCGCTGGCGGTGGACAAGGACTACAAGCCGCAATGGAAGCCCGCGCGCATCGAGGACGTGAAGCCCGGCATGGCGGATGCTTTTTTCGTCAGCCCGTGGACTGCAGAAGAACACCCGTTGCACGACCTGTAGGCATTCACCGCTTTTGACGCGCTCAAAGCTGCTGGTAAACCAGCTGCGCCAGTCGCATCAGCTCCTCGCGCGGCAGGGTGCCGCTCAGTGCGTAGCCAAAATCCTGATCGACCCAATAAAAGGAGGACACCGGACCGTCCGCGCTGTAGCGGAAAGCTGTCTGGGCGGTGTCGTTCTTCTGTGCCACTGCGCCCGGTGCAGGGTCATTGAGCGCGCCCAGATAAAGCGTCACGCGCGAGCCTGCCGGGTTCTGGAACATGAATTGTGCACGGGCGCGGCTGTCGCCGGGCAGCAGCCGGCCGCCCACCAGTTCATAGCCTTGCGCGGCCAGCAACGGCACCTTCAGGGGTTTGCCGAGGCGTTTGGACAGCCACTGCACCAGGTGCTCCTGCTGCGCGGCAGTCACTTCCACCGGATGCCGGACCTCGGGCGAAAACACTGCATGGGCCACCGAAGCCTGGCGCATGAAATCCTGCGCCGACTGCCTTTGGACTGATGCCAGGGGAGGCGTGCCCCGCGGGTCCATCTGTCCATGAAACAGCCAGCCCAAGCCAAACGCCAGCACCATCGCCGCCGCCATGCCGCCCCAGCGCCACCATGGTGTGACATGCAGCCGGCTGGTGTGGCTGCGGCGGGCTGCCGCCAGCAGCGATTCGGGAAACGGTTCTTCCAGCACGGGGGCATGCAGTGCGCGCAGTGCCTCGCGCTGCGCCTGCCAGGACCGTAGCGTCTCAAGCGCGGCCGGATTGCTTGCCAGCCGTTGCATGGCCTCGGCCTGTTGGTGGTCGGGCAACTGGCCATCGACCAGCGCATTGATCTGGTCTTGCAGCATTTCAGCGTGGGCTTTAGCCATGATGCGCAACCTTCATTTCAGGCGCCGCAGCCAGGCGGTCGGACGGGTGGGTACGGATTCCATCGGTTTGGCTGCAGGCCTTGCCGGGGGGTCCATCAGTTCGCGCAAACGGCTGCGGGCCCGTGACAGGCGCGACATCACGGTCCCGATGGGCGCACCGGTGATGCGGGCCACTTCTTCATAGCTCAGGTCTTCGAGGCTGACCAGCAAAAGCACGATGCGCTGGTCTTGCGGCAGGCGCAGCAGGCAGCGCTGCAGGTCGAGCGACTGCGAAGTGTTCAGGTCAGGCGCCACCAGCTCGTGCGCCACATCGTCCACATTGACGCGGATGCCGGCTTCCGCCTGCCGGGCCGCCCGGCGAATATCATTTACATATAAGTTATGCATCAATGTGAAAAGCCAGGCACGCAAGTCGCTGCCAGTGGGCGAGCGGAAAGTTATTCACGGCTTGCCTGGCTCGATGCGCGGGAAAGCCGGGCGAGTCGTCAGGGTTTGGCGACGTGCCAGATGTTCATGAACCCGTCACCGGTCTTGACGCCAGGCTTGCTGTCCTTGGCCCAGTAATACAGCGGCTTGCCTTTCATGGCCCACTGCTTTTTGCCGTCGTCACGGGTGATGACCATGTAGTCGCCCGCCGGTTTGTCCATATCGGCAGCCATCAAGGGCGGCCAGTTGGTGGCGCAGGGGCCGTTGCAAACTGATTTCCCGCTGTTGGCGGCATCCTTGTCGAACACGTACAGCGTCATGCCGTTGGAGCCGACCAGCACGGCATCAGCGACGGTGGCGGGGCTGCCTGTTGCAATGGAGGCGCATCCGCCCAGCAATGCGGCGGCCAGAAAGGCGATGGACAAGATTTTCATGAGGTTTCCCTTGGTGATGTGGCGCAGCAAGTGGCTGCACCGTGATGAACACCCTTGACGGCCTGTTTATTCCATCTTGAAAAACTATTTTTTTTGCGCCTGTGTGCTGTGTGTTTAGCGGTTCCTGGATTTCATCGCGCGGTCCACCTCGCGCTTGCCTTCGCGGTCCTTGATGGTGTCGCGCTTGTCGTGCTCGGCCTTGCCCTTGGCCAGGCCGATCTCGCACTTCACCTTGCCGGCCTTCCAGTGCATGTTCAGCGGCACCAGCGTGAAGCCTTTCTGCTCGGTCTTGCCAATCAGGCGGCGAATCTCTTCCTTGTGCATCAGGAGCTTCTTGGTGCGCACCGAGTCGGGCCGGATATGGGTCGAGGCGGTGCCCAGCGGGTTGATCTGGCAGCCGATGATGAACAGCTCGCCACCCCGGATCACCACATAGCCGTCGGTGAGTTGCACCTTGCCTTCGCGCACCGACTTGACTTCCCAGCCTTCCAGCACCATGCCGGCTTCAAACCGCTCTTCGATGTGGTAGTTGAACGTCGCCTTCTTGTTGTCGGCAATACGCACGGCCGCTGCCGCAGCTTTCGGCGAGAGATTGGCAGCGGGTTTTCCTGCCGGCTTGCCGGAAGATGCTGCTGCTGGTTTTTTGGAGGTGGATGCTTCTTTGGTGGCCATGGTCAAGATAGTGGAGCGAAGGGGCGAAGCAGCACTTGTGGCTCATACAATTGCCCCCAGCCTTAGATTGTATGAAAACCGTTCACAAGTCCGTTCTTATCTGGTACAGCCCCGCTGAAATGTTCGCGCTGGTGACCGACGTTGTCAGCTATCCGCAATTTCTTCCGTGGTGCGACCGTGCTTCGGTGGAAGAGGAAACGGCTCAGGGCATGGTGGCGAAGGTCGGTATTTCCATTGCCGGCATCCGGCAAAGCTTCACAACGCGCAACCGGCATGAAGCAGACCAGAAGGTCAGCCTCAAGCTGGTCAACGGTCCTTTTTCCCGCCTCGAAGGCGACTGGAACTTTCTGCCGCTGGGCGACGGCAGCCAGCGCGCGTGCAAGGTCGAATTCACCCTGTGCTATGACTTTGACAACGGAACACTGGCGGCGCTGGTCGGGCCGGTGTTTGACAAGATCGCGGGCAGCCTGGTCGATGCCTTCGTCAAGCGGGCTTCGCATGTGTATGGCGACGCCTGAACCATCACAGGATGGATTTCGCCTGAACATCACGCTGGTTTATTCACCTGCCCCGCGCCAGGTCAGGGAGTGGTCGCTTGCGCTTGAGCCCGGCGCGACCGTGCGCCAGGCGCTTGCGGAATGCGGCATCTTTGAAGAATTTCCGGAGCTTGCGGAAAACCGGTTGCTGGCAGGCATCTGGGGGCAAAGAATCCGGCTCGACCATTTGCTGGCGGACAAGGACCGGATCGAAATCTACCGGCCTTTGCGTGTCGATCCAAAAACCGCCAGACGCGAGCGGTTTGACCGGCAGGGGTCTAAAAGCGCAGGGCTGTTCACCCAGAAGCGGCCTGGCGCAAAAGCCGGTTATTGAACCGCCGAGCAGGCAAGCGCCTTATCTGGCGCAGTCGCTTTCGGTAATCGCCTGGAGGCGCCTGGTTTCCACGGACCGGGCAGCGTCATCCATGAATTCGCGTTCTCCCTTTGCATTGGTAAGCGCAATGCGAACGCCAGATTTCAGCGTGGCCTGACCTTTTTTTGCCCGTTCGCAATTGTCGGCCTTGGCGCTGGCAAGCTTTTCGGCCTCTGCCTGCTTCTTGGTTTCCTCCAGCGCATCGGCCTGTTTTTTCCGGGCTTCAAGTTCTGCATCCCTGCCCGAGAGCTTGGGCATGCTGGCTTTTGCAGCAGGCGCCGATGCCGCCGGGGCTGGCGTACCGGCCGCTCCGGTCGTCGGAGGACTGACCACCTTAAATCCCGGCTCCTTCAGGATGCTTTTCTGCGGAATATCGGGCGGTGGCGGCCGGTCGCTGAAGACCTTGCGGCCGTCCTTGTCCATCCATTGCCATTGGGCCTGGGCTGGAATCGTCAATGCGCTGCCGGCCAGTGCCAGAACCACGGTTCGTGTCAGAAATTTGAAGTCCATGGCGAAAGTGTATCCCTGTGTTTCGAAGGTCTGTGCGTTTTGCCGGCAAAGCTGAACCTTGAAGACTCGCAAACGTGGCGGGCCAGGGTAAGTATGGGGCACACCGGGGGCAAAGGTACAATCGTATTTTTGGAGCTTTCTCTATGCGCCTACTCGGCAAAGCGCTCACCTTCGACGACGTATTGTTGGTGCCAGCGTTCTCCCAGGTCCTGCCCAAGGACGCCTCACTTTCCACCCAGTTCTCTCGCAACATCCGCTTGAACCTGCCGCTTGTTTCGGCTGCCATGGACACGGTCACCGAAGCGCGCCTGGCCATTGCCATCGCGCAGGAGGGCGGCATCGGCATTGTTCACAAAAACCTCACGCCGCAGCAGCAGGCGGCCGAGGTGTCCCGCGTGAAGCGCTACGAAAGTGGCGTGCTGCGCGACCCGGTCGTGATCACCCCGACGCACACGGTGCGGCAGGTGATGGCGCTGAGCGAGCAGCTCGGCATTTCCGGCTTTCCGGTGATTGACGGCGGCAAGGTCGTTGGCATCGTGACCGGACGCGACATGCGTTTCGAATCGCGCATGGACGTGCCGGTCAGCACCATCATGACGCCGCGCGATCGCCTGATCACCATGCCCGACACGGCCACGCTGGCCGACGCCAAGGCACTGCTGAACAAGCACCGCCTGGAGCGCGTGCTCCTGATCAACGACGAATTCGAGCTCAAGGGCCTGATCACGGTCAAGGACATCACCAAGCAGACTACCTTTCCGAATGCCGCGCGCGACTTGCACGGAAAACTGCGCGTGGGCGCGGCGGTCGGCGTGGGCGAGGGCACCGAGGAGCGCGTCGAAGCGCTGGTCCGGGCTGGCGTTGACGCCATCGTCGTGGACACCGCGCATGGCCACAGCAAGGGCGTGATCGACCGGGTACGCTGGGTCAAGCAGAACTATCCGCATATCGACGTGATCGGCGGCAACATCGCCACCGGCGCGGCTGCGCTGGCGCTGGTCGAGGCCGGCGCCGATGCGGTCAAGGTCGGCATCGGCCCGGGCAGCATCTGCACCACGCGCATCGTCGCGGGCGTCGGCGTGCCGCAGATCATGGCCATCGACAGCGTGGCGACCGCCCTGCGCGGCACCGGCGTTCCCCTGATTGCCGATGGCGGCATCCGCTACAGCGGCGACATTGCCAAGGCCATCGCGGCCGGTGCCGGAACCGTGATGATGGGCGGCATGTTTGCCGGTACCGAAGAGGCGCCTGGCGAAGTCATTTTGTTCCAGGGTCGCAGCTACAAGAGCTACCGCGGCATGGGCAGCATTGGCGCCATGCAGCAGGGCAGCGCCGACCGCTACTTCCAGGAGTCGAGCACCGGCAATCCGAATGCCGACAAGCTGGTGCCCGAGGGTATTGAAGGCCGGGTTCCTTACAAAGGCTCGATGGTCGCCATCATTTACCAGATGGCCGGCGGATTGCGCGCCAGCATGGGCTACTGCGGCTGCGCAACGATCGAGGACATGCATAACAACTCGGAGTTTGTTGAGATCACCTCCGCAGGCATCCGCGAAAGCCATGTGCATGACGTGCAGATCACCAAGGAAGCGCCGAACTACCGCGCTGACTGAAGCTTTTTCCAGGCATTATGGGCGTCTGGCGGCAGGCGCCCTTTTTATTTTTGACTGAACTTTTCGCCCGAGGCGTCTTTCATGCAGCACCAAAAAATCCTCATTCTCGACTTCGGCTCGCAGGTCACCCAGCTGATCGCGCGCCGGGTTCGCGAAGCCCATGTTTTCTGCGAAGTCCATCCCTGCGACGTAACCGACGAATGGATTCGCGACTATGCCCGGGACGGCAATCTCAAGGGCGTGATCCTCTCGGGCAGTCACGCCAGCATCTATGAAGAAGCCACCGACAAGGCGCCGCAGTCGGTGTTCGAACTGGGCATTCCGGTGCTGGGCATCTGCTACGGCATGCAGGCCATGGCGCACCAGCTGGGCGGCAAGGTCGAGGGCGGTCACAAGCGCGAATTCGGCCATGCCGATGTACGTGCGCGCGGTCATACGGCGCTGCTGGAAGGCATTGCCGACTTCACCACACCCGAAGGGCAGGGCATGCTCACGGTCTGGATGAGCCATGGCGACAAGGTCACCGAAATGCCGCCGGGTTTCAAGCTCATGGCGAGTACCGAGAGCTGCCCGATTGCCGGCATCGCCGACGAAGAGCGGCATTTCTACGGCCTGCAGTTTCATCCAGAAGTCACGCACACCCGGCAGGGAGCAGCCATCCTCAACCGCTTTGTGCTCGACATTTGCGCTACCCGGCCCGATTGGGTCATGGGCGACTACATCGCTGAAGCGGTCGATAAAATCCGTCAGCAGGTGGGCGACGAGGAAGTCATCCTGGGCCTGTCGGGCGGGGTTGATTCGTCGGTCGCTGCGGCGCTGATCCACCGCGCCATCGGCGACCAGCTCACTTGCGTGTTTGTCGATCACGGCCTGCTGCGCCAGAACGAGGGCGACATGGTGATGGAGATGTTCGTCGGCAAGCTGCACGCCAAGGTGATTCGCGTCGATGCCGCCGACCAGTTCCTGGGCCACCTTGCTGGCGTCAGCGACCCGGAAGCCAAACGCAAGATCATTGGCCGCGAGTTTGTCGAGGTGTTCAAGGCTGAGGCCGCGCGGCTCAAGGCGGGGCTGGACGGAGCCTACAAGGGCGCGAAATGGCTGGCCCAGGGAACAATTTATCCGGATGTGATCGAGTCGGGCGGCGGCAAGAGCAAGAAAGCCGTTTCGATCAAGAGCCATCACAACGTCGGCGGCCTGCCCGAGCAGCTGGGCCTGAAGCTGCTTGAACCGCTGCGCGAACTGTTCAAGGACGAGGTGCGCGAATTGGGCGTGGCGCTGGGCCTGCCGCATGACATGGTGTATCGCCATCCGTTTCCAGGACCGGGGCTGGGCGTGCGAATCCTGGGTGAAGTCAAGAAGGAATACGCCGATCTGCTGCGCCGGGCCGACGCCATCTTCATCGAGGAGTTGCGAAACTTCAAGGATGCGGAAACCGGCAAGAGCTGGTACGACCTGACCAGCCAGGCTTTCACCGTGTTCCTGCCAGTGAAGAGCGTTGGCGTGATGGGCGATGGCCGCACGTATGAGTATGTGGTGGCGCTCCGCGCTGTGCAGACCAGCGACTTCATGACCGCCGACTGGGCTGAGTTGCCTTATGCGCTGCTCAAAAAGGTCTCTGGCCGCATCATCAACGAAGTGCGCGGCATTAACCGCGTCACCTACGACGTCAGCAGCAAGCCGCCCGCAACCATCGAGTGGGAGTGATTACACGTCTCGCAACCTAGCGCACCCCAGCGCATCAAAGCCCTGCCAAGTCGTTGATTTGGCAGGGATTTTTAATTTCAACATTGCAATATCACGCAGCATCCCGCAGCCTGAAGCGCTTTATTTTCTTGGTATGGGCGATGGTACCAATTAGGTTGATACCATGACAGTCATTCAATACCATGAAGCTATTTTTCTGATTGTCATGGTATTAATTTAAGCTAAGTGCTTGATTTAAAAGAAAAAAATGGCAAAAAATCAGAGGTCAAAAATCATGGTATTTCGGGGTGATTTTGGGGTGATTCTTTGCTGACCGATACCAAGCTGCGCAACCTTAAGCCACAAGACAAGCTCTACAAGGTGCCCGACCGTGATGGCATGTATGTGGCCGTCACGCCGGCCGGTGGAGTTTCATTCAGGTACAACTATTCAATCAGCGGCAGGCAGGAGACGCTGACCATCGGCAAGTACGGCACGGGAGGGATCTCGCTGGTCGAGGCGCGTGTAAGGCTCGGTGACGCAAAGAAGCTGATTGCCGAGGGTCGTTCGCCGGCCAAAGAAAAGGCGCGATCCAAGGCCAAGGTCCAAACGGCTGAAACCTTTGGCGCTTGGGCTGACAAGTGGTTTTCGGGCCATACCATGGCTGACTCGACGCGAGACATGCGCCAGTCGATATACGACCGCGAATTGAAAGAGCCATTTGCCAAGTGCAAGCTGCCTGAAATCACGCATGAAGATCTGCGCCGGCTGACCGATGCCATCGTGGCACGCGGCGCGCCGGCCACGGCCGTGCATGCCCGGGAGGTGGTCATGCAGGTGTATCGCTGGGCCAAAGAGCGCGGCGTGTCGGTGGAAAACCCGGCTGATCTGGTGCGGCCCAATTCAATTGCGACGTTCGAAGCCCGGGACCGGGCATTGACGCCGGAAGAAATCGGCCTGATGTACACCTACCTGCAGCGGATCGGTACAACGCCGTCGATCCGCTCGGCGGCCAAGTTGCTGCTGCTGACCATGGTGCGCAAGTCCGAGTTGACGGATGCGACATGGAATGAGGTCAATTTTGGCCAGGCGCTCTGGACCATCCCGAAGGAGCGCATGAAGCGGCGCAACCCGCACAATGTTTACCTGTCAAAGCAGGTGCTGGAAATTTTTGTAGCACTCAAGACGTTTGCCGGTGGCTCGCGTTACCTGCTGCCGTCGCGCTACGATCCGGATCTGCCGATGTCTAGCGCCACGCTCAACCAAGTGCTGACGCTGACCTACCGGCTGGCGCAAAAGGAAGGCAAGAATCTGCCGAAGTTCGGACCACACGACCTGCGCCGCACCGGCTCGACACTGCTGCACGAGGCGGGCTACAACACCGACTGGATTGAAAAGTGCCTGGCGCATGAGCAAAAGGGCGTGCGTGCTATCTACAACAAGGCTGAATACCGGGAGCAGCGTGCCAGCATGCTCCAGGAATGGGCTGACATGATTGACGGCTGGACCCTCACGCCCGCCTGAGTCCGGGCCGCTTCACCTGCACGCTGGCAGCCTTGCGCGCCTCGATCCATGCCAGGACATCATCCTGGTCCCAAACCACGCTGCGAGCCGACAAGGCGAACCGGCGCGGAAAGGTGCCATTCTTTTCCATGGCATCAATGGTTCTTTCCGAAAGCGGAACCATGGTGTGCAAGGTCTTTTTATTGATGAGCTGTTTTGTTTTCATGTTGTCGCTTCGTTATTCGCGTTATAGATTTCAGCGCCGGCCACATCCGCCATGCGGGCCGTGCCGTGTCGTACCTTCATGGCCAGCTCGAACACGCCTGGAAAGGTGCGAGCGCCATGGGCCGGTTGCGTCAGGAAAACCTCGGTGGCCAACTGCGCAGCCTCATGCAGAATTTTGGCTTGGGTGCTGTTCCACCGCCCGCCGTCCACACTCATCTGCACGACCGTGCGCAAGGCCGCGTGCAGCCGTTTGGATTCGGGGTGGTGCTTGGCCAGGGCCAGCGCGACCTCTGCGCCCACGCCCAGCACCAAGGTTAAGTGGGACAGCAGCAACCTGTCGCAATCACCGTCCTGTGTGAAGTAAACGCGTGTGCTGATGCCGGTCACGCTGGTCATCAATGCGGTGACGCTATCGACCTCTTCTTTCGCGATGACAGCGCGACCGACTGGGTTTGCATGGGCGGCCATGTATCCGGCGATCTGGGCATGCGCTTGCAGGTGCTTGAGCTTTCGCCCATGAGCGGTGGTCTTTCTCATAAAACAATCCTCAGGACAATTTCAGCAACAACTGCGCAACCGGCCACCAGGGCCAGTGCCTGCGCAACGTAAATGGCTTGGGAGCGTTTTGGGTGGCGGCGCATGGTCAGGCTTCCATCTCGGCGGGTTCTTCGATGGCTGCCTCGGCTGGGTAGGCGCTGCGCACGTCATCGATCTCCACGCCGTACTGCGTGGCAGCGGCCAGCAGCGCCGCTGGCGCCTCTGGCTTGCCATAGCTGAACGCCCGGATATGGTCCACCAGCGCGCAGTCCAGGAGCAGGGCGTTCAATTCGTTGTGCGACATGCGACCGGCCTTGTCTCTCAGCGCTTCAATGTCCTCTGCGTCATGCAGCGCCAGGAGCGTGTCCCTGTCCTTGTAGGCCACACCTGCAATGGCCACCTGCGCAATCAGCCGCAGTTCGAACATGCCCATGCCCACCCGGGTCGCTGTCTCGCGCACCTTGCGCAGCGCGGCGACATTCAGCCGGGTCTGCGCCGCCGCCTTGGCGTCACGGACCTTTTCCTCTTCCTTGCGGTCAAGCTCGTAGGCATTCCAGTTCATGCGGGAATTGGTGGGTTTGGCCGCTGGCGTCTTGACGCCTGCAGCCTCGGCTTCCTTGCGCTTGACGACCTCGATGGTCTTGCCGCTGCGCTGGTCCTGGATCGTCAGAATGGTGACGGCTGGGCCGGCCGTGCCTAGGTTGGCACTCTTGAGGGCTTCGCGCATCTGCGAAACAGGGATGTAGTCGCCCTTGACGTTGCCCTGCGCATCGACCGCCTTGCGCGCTGCGTTGCCGACCACCATCACCTTGCCCTTGGATTCCAGCGCTTCCTGCTGGCGCTTGAGTTGGGCTGTCTTCTTGCCGGCAAAGCAATCGGAGTCGGTGCAGACGTTGTCGCCCTTGGGCGTGTAGTCGTTGTAGCCCTTCTTGTCGAGCATGTCGGCATACACGATGGGGTCAACGCCCGAACGCTTGGGGCATGCTGTGCAGGCGCCTGCACTCTCGACCAGACCGGCGTCATCGAGCACCCACAGCGCCGCTTTCAGGTCCAGCGTGAACTTCTCGGCCAACTCAGAGCGGGCAGTGCGGTAGCTTTTCAACTCGCCTGCATAGCCGCCTTCAAGCGCCAGGGCCAACGCCTTGGCTTGGTTCTTTTCGCCTGGCACCCGGGCCACCAGCGTGGCGACTTCGGTGCGTAGCTTGCCGGCCCGCAATGCCATCTGGCCGGCTGGGTGCAGCGTGGCCAGCTTTAGACGGTTGTACACGTGGGTGCGGCTCTTGCCGATCTGCCGCGCCAGCTCGTCCTTGGTGATCCCGTGCGCGGCGATGAATGCCGCATACCCCAGCGCCTCGTCAATCGGGTCCAAGTCCTTGCGCTGGACGTTTTCAACTGCCTGCAGCTGGGCGCTTTGCGCGTCGATCAGGTCGCGCACGATGGCCGGGATGAATTCGAGCCGGGCCAGCTGTGCAGCGCGGTGCCGGCGATGGCCAAACACCAGCTCAAAGCTGCCATCGCCCCGGGGGCGAACCAGCACGGGCTGCATGATACCTACGGTTTTGACCGACTCGGTCAGTTCTTCCATTTCAGCGGCTGGGAAGTTAGTGCGCGGATTGAAAGGGGATTCGTGTACCGTGCCCAGCAGCAGCTGCTCGACGCGGTTGACCTTGGCGTCCGTGTAGAGGTTGATCGTGGCCAGCTGCTTGACCAGGTGGTCACCCGGATATACCTTGGTCGGGTCATACGTGTTCCAGTCGTCGGTCGTGACCACGAAGACCTTGCCGTCGTCGGTGGCGATCTGGTAGTGGGTCTTGCTGTTGCGCGCAATGATTTGGACCTTCTTGCCGGCGTAGGGATGCGCATCGCCATCGATGTCGCTCAAATTCAGGTTGAGGTTGACCTCCTTGCCGATCAGCAGGGTCGAGAGTTTGGGGGCTTTGGCCATGGTGGACTCCTGGGCTTAATGACTTAATGGAAAGACGGTGCGGCGCAACTGGGCATAGCCCGGCTCTGCGCTGACGCAGGCGGTGCCTGCCGGCGTGATGCGGTAGCTGCGGTACACCGGCTCGATCAGCCTGTGGCGGATCAGGGCGCCGAGAGCGGGCAGCATGTCGCTTTCCCGGCCGATCTCGCGGCGCAATGTCTGTGCGCTGGCCAGCTGGACCTTGTCCATGAAGCGCAGGACATGGCGCGCAACGTGCGGCAAGTCGCACATCTGGACCACATACGCGGACGGTGCAGGCATCTGCACGGGCAGGGCAGCGCGCTGGTGGCGCAGCGAAAATTCACGCATGGCGACGGCCGCGAGCATGCGCAGCGTCTGGGGCGATGGCGTGGTGCGCATCATGACCGGCTCAGCCTGGAATAAGTGGCGCCCATGTCGATCACATCGGCATCGCCCATGCCGGTTTCGGCCATCAGCCAGGCACCCGTGACAACGCCCTGCAGGTGCTTGATGTCGTGGCAGTTGTGGATCACCAGGTCCGGCGCAAACTGGCTGCCGTCCGCTTCGCTGATGTGGCTGGTGTTGTGCTTCAGGCCTGGCCGCCTGATGTCCCAGATCACGCCGCCCATGGCGCGCACCGCTGCCGCTTCATTCGCAAACCGCACGTCGCTGATGACGTGGCGGAACTGGTTGCTTTGCTGCTGGGCATGAACCCGGGCTTTCAGGGTGCGTGTCCAGTAGTCCTGGCCGCAGTAGGTGCGGCGGTATTCGGTGCCCCACCATTGCATGATTTGCCGTGGCGAGCGGGGAGCGGAAAATTCCTCTTTCACGCTCTTGCCGGGCTCTAACCATTTGCACTGCTCGATCACCGCCATCGCAAAGCCGTTGTCGGTGCTGCATCGGCTCAGCGCCAGGGCCTGGGTAGGCTCTTCCTTGGTGTCGCGCCGAGTCAACATGGACAGGTCGATCTTGTAAGCCTGGCAGATCTCGGTGCGCAGTGCATCGGCAAACGCCATCTGCGAAAACCGCAGGTGCGTTGCCAGCAGCTGGGCCACCGTGTCCTTGCCGCTTCCGGCCAGGCCGCACAGGCCAATGATGTCCGAGCGCATCATGCCTGTGCCTGGATGAGTTCGCCCTGCAGCGCGGCGCTGGCCTGGCCGTACTGCACGCTGTCGGCCTGGCGGTTGCAGGTGCGCAGCAAGTCCATGGCCAATGCCTCGGCTGGGGTGCGTTGCTGGCCGATGCGGGGGGTGCCGGCATCGGTTTGCACGGCAACGCCCTTGCCCTTAGGCAGATCGATTAAAACAATGGTGACGGTGGTCATACGATGCGCAGTCCTGGAGTTTGTGGGGTGGCGGGTTTTTCGGCATGCTTGAGCCAGCTGGGCGCCAGGGGCGCAAGCTGGCAGGTCTTGACGCTGGCGCGCAGCTGGTTCTGCACGCTGCGAAAGTGAAAGAGTTCTAGGTCCAGGCACCGGCCCGAGGTGAGTTCGTTGCGGTGCCGGTCGTAAAACGTGGCGGCTTCCTTGCCCAGCCACTGCACCGTGATGCCGTCCGGAAACAGCCCGGCGGTGTCGCGCAGCACCAGCACCATGCCCCGCGTGGTGTCTGCTGCCATGCAGGTGCCGGCGCTCATGCGCAGGTAGGCGCGGATCGGAAGGGTGCTTGGCTCGGACATTGCGGTTTACTGGATGTAATGAACGGTCGCGGCACCATCGGCTGGCAGCAGGAACGTCCAGGCGGGCGGTGCGTCGGGGTAGCGCTGCTCGGCGTCAAGCGCGGCCTGCAGTTGGCCCGCAAAGACGCCGGTGTATTCGGCCACGCCGGGGATCAGGATGCGAAAGCTCAGCATGTGGCACCGCCTTGCATGAGCTTGGTGCTTTCTGGAAAGGCGAACATCAGGCCACCCGTGTTTGTTAGCTGCTCAAGAGACATATCTGCCGATTCTTTGAGCTTGATTTCGCTGCTGATCATTGCGAGATAGAGCGGCTCGCTTTTGTCGCAGGCCTTTTGTGTGGACAGCAGGCGACTGAAAGCCATCAGAGCTTCGAGCTTGGCGGTCTCGCGAGTCCACGCAGGCAACCAGAAATTGGCGCCATCGCCTGTTTTCGGCAGCATGGGGAAAGGCATTCGGCGGGCCTTGACGGGCCGCTTGGCGCTGGCTGTGCAGGCGTCTGCACAGGGTTCGCTGGGGGAAGGGGTGTTCAATTGAGCCTCCGAGGTAAATAAGCCCGCAAGGTGGGGGTCGGCTTATGGCTGCCTGGCGCTTCGAGGATTCGCTGCGTTAGGAGAATAATATTCCGAATAAGGAACATATGCAATAACAATAACGGAACAATGTTTATTATTCGGAATATCAACGGGTCCTATACGGAATTTGTTGAATGCTTTTGAACTCTGGTTCCGCAGGTTGAATGTTTCCTGTGCTGCTGTTGGTGAATGCCCAACAAAAACAGAGCCTTTCATTGATATCTGGTACCCTAAAGGTGTCGCCAAATAGACTTTCCAGGGGGTAATTCCTATGAAGCTTTACTACTCACCATCACGCATTTCCAATGGGCCGCGCATAAACGAAGCAAGACTGGACGGGAAAAACGTCTCTTTGCAAAGGGTTAAAGCCGTGGCCCTTAGCGCCTCCGCATCGCACGTGAGTCCACCTGCGCGTGAAGCGGCGCAAGATTTTGGTTTCTTTCCCAAGGACGTCCAAGGCGTGATTGTTCGTTGGCCCAGCCTGTAAGGCAGGCCAAAAGGCTGAGCACGATAGCCGGCCAGCGGGGCATCACGCCCTTCACGCGGGATGATTTCTTCTATGTCACCAGCAAGGTGACGCAAGAGCCCGACCGCTTGGTATTAGTGGGTGGGCAAGCCTTGGAAACCTGGGGCGTGCTCCTCAAGGTGCCTACGCCCAACGGCCAGCTCCACCCGTTAACCGAAGACACCGACTGGCTGGGGGACCGTTCCGATGCGGTATGGCTGGCCAATTTGCTGGGCGTTGAGCATACCGAGTTGTGGAGCCCTTCATTTGATGACTCCACCACCGCCGCAGCGTTGTTGTACCTGGAGCGGGTAGAGAGCCAGGTGCTGATGATGGATTTTTTGCGTTGCGTCACCGGCCTTGAAAATCAGGAAATAGACCAGTTGGCCGCTGAAATCGAAGTGCCCGCACCCGATGGCGGCAGTATCAAGTTGCGGGTGCTGCACCCGCTGCACTGTCTTGTCAGCCGCATGGCCAACCTGGCGGTGCATCCTCGCAAGCGCCAGGGAAACGGGCCCATGCAAGCCCAGTGGGCCGTGGACATTGTGCGAGCCTATCTTAAAGATTTGGTGCAGAGCGCTACTGAAGGTCAAATTCGCAAGGCTTGCCACAAGGTGGCCGATATGGCCGAATTTGGTCATGCAGAGTATTGCTATTTGCACTTTGGCATTGATCCCTTGCTGGCCATAACCGGCGACGTGCTTGCCGCTGGCGGAGAAGGCTTTGTCACCCTGGACTGGCCGCGTACCGTGGCGCGCATAGAAGGCCGGCGCCGAAAATGGCTGGCCCGACAACAGCACATCAGGGAGCGTGCCAAGCTACGGGCGGGCTAAGGAAAATCCTTTGTCTTGCACTTGCACTGTGCGTCACTGGCTGGCTAGATCACGCCCATGTCTTCCAGAATGTTCTGGGCCATGGCCCGTTCACTGCTGAATGCGTGCAACTTGGCGCCGCTCTTTTTAAGCAGCCAGGACAAGCCGTCAATTTCCTTTTGAATCACGCCCATGTCTGCCCTGGTAAAGCCCTCAATGTCCAGTGGCTGCAGCAGGTACATGATGTTGGAAGCGCTAGGGTAAACCTCGCGGGCCTTGAGCACCGCATTAGCCGCCCTGTCTAGGTAGGCGCTGCGGTGGTAATGGGTTTTGTACCAGGCTGAGGCAATCGAGCCTCTGTAGTCGCCTTCTTTGCCGGCACCGAAAATCTGCAAATCAATCTGCACCTCGCCGCCGTCCTGGGCCGACACCACAGGTGCTGCACGCCAGAATTCTGGCGCTTTTTTGCTGTGCATGTGCTTGCTCAGCAATTCACGTACAGTTTTGCGAACATTGCGCGTGGTGTGGGCATGGTCGTCGCCATCGAGCCGCTCGGCCGCGTTTTCGCGTGATCCCAGCGGCACCATGCGCTTAAACATGCTGTCCACAATGCTCTGCGGCGTTTCACCACGCACGAACAACGGTTCTCCCAAAGAGATGTTCCACCCCGAAGGAATCCGGACTCCTTGCCCCAGCGCTTGCTCGGCCTGATCAATCAAGAAACCTGCATCGTCGGCCATGTCGTCGTTGTACAGGCAGCGCAGCCCTGACAGGTTGCTCAGAAACCGGCTGGTGATGCCGCCGCCCTGATGATCTGTAAACACCACGCCGACGTTAAGCTGTTCGCCCGTGGCCCTGTCCAGACATAGGCGTGCAACTTGCCAGATCCCTTCAGCCCTGGGCTTGAAGGGTATGTCTTTTGGGTCAAGGAGTTGCAACAGCGAATGCATGAGGTGAAGTCAGGTTAAGAATCCCAAATCGTTTGGACAAAAGCGAGTCTACGCGGTGCATGCGCTCGTTCAAAAAATAAAGCCATTGGGCGCTTGTGCCTGGCGACAGCTTGGCGCACCAGTAGGCGATTTCGAAGAACACAGAACGCATATTTTGCGCCTGATGCAAGGCGCTGTCACTGCACCGCTTGAAACCGTCTGTTCGGGCGGCCGATGCGCTGATATTGCCGTATACATACATATTGTGGTGGATGGCGTTGGCAAACCCATGGTCCAGCAGTCCTTCGAGCTCATCGCCGTGCCAGCAGGGCTCGGCATTGCGGTACAGCAGTCTGCCGTGGTCGATCAGCGCAAAGTCCTGGTGCGCTTTTCGCACCATGTTGTAGGGGTGCCGGTCAGAGTTGCCGGTGTATTCGTCAAGGGCGATGGCGTCATGCACGTGAGGCCAGTGGGCTTGCTCGGTGATGAGTGCGTCGGTGTTTAACAGCCCGGTGGCCTGGGTGCGGCTGATCTCCTGCGTGCAAAAGAACAGGCGCACGCCGCCGGGCAACTCAGGGGGCAAGGCGCCGTGTGTGAAGGCTGGCAGTTCGCTGGAGCGTATGTTGGCCAGGAATGCCGAGGCGGCGACCGGCAGTTGGCCGGCGCGGGCCAGCAACCAGCCGCTGATCTCGTTCAGGCACATCACGACGCCTTGCCGCACCGAGAGGTCGATGGCCTTGGCATAGACGTCAGTCGGGCCTGTGCCGGGCAGGTCAAACTGGCAGTGGAGCACGGGGCAGACATTGTCCTGGTCGTCATTGGCCCACCGGTAGGGGGTAATGAAATTATCGGGGTTGGCCAGTCCAATCAGGAAGTGGTTGGGCTGGTAGGTCATGACTTGTTGGCGGCCTTGTTAACGAGGTCGGTGGTGCGGGTGACCGGCTTGGCTTTTAGCACCATGTCCGCCACGGGCGTTGATTGGGCAGGTGGGTTGATGCGCTGCAGGCTGTCGTGCAGCCAGGCAATGTCGCCTTCTTCTAGTTGTCCGGCCAGCGTGCGGGTGCACAAATCTTCGACGAGCGCGCGCGCCCGCGGTGACATGGCGCGCCACTCCTCATCGGGCATAACGGGCGGGCGCGGCTCCCCCATGCGTAAAGGCTCGCCGGCGGCCAGCCGCTTGAGCAGGTCCGGGTCAAGAATGTCGCAGGCCCGCAGCTTGAAGGCCTTGGCGACCTTTTCTACGCTATCGATTTGAGCGGCACCTTCATCCAATCGCATTCGACGAATTGTCGTTTTTGGGACGTCCGCAAGGATGCTCAGCGAATGCTCTGTAAGACCAGCGTTTGCGTCTATCAAGCCTTTGAGATTTTTAGAAAGAATGGCTGTTGTATCCATGTTTCTAGTTTGGCCCATCAAAAAGAACAATAATGGATTTGTGAAGTTCCGAATTCGGACTCATAATGCGACCTATGTTTATTAACTTACACAGCCATGTTCTGGCCAAGTTGGCTGCGCGTGAGATTCCCTGGACGCAGGTGGCACGCGACACCGGCATTCCGTATGAAACCCTGAAAAAGATTGCATCGGGCCGCACGCCCAATCCAGGGGTGCAGCATGTGCAAAAGCTGGCTGACTACTTTGGGGGCAGCTTGCTGGCCAGCGACCGGCCCGCAGAATCCGAAAGCCAAGCCATGCCAACGCCTCAAGAGGTTTTCATGAAGTTGGCCGATGGGCTGGCGTTACAAGAGCGGCGCATTGGCCCGACTGACCGGCGCATGGTTAAACAACAGTTTGACGGTCCGGAAAAGCGCATCTCTCTGGTGCCGCACCGGACTGTTGATCGTAGGCAGGTAGATATCGCCAGCGAAGGGCAGGGGGTCTGAGATGGCTAGTGCTCGAAAATTGAAAAATCGCCACGCTAAGAGGCATGTCCGGTCACAACTGGCTTTTGCAGTTGCGGCTGATCCGCTTGATGCTTTTGGCGAGGTTGTCCTGACGCTGTGGTCTGGTCGCCGGGTTATCAGTCGTTCGCTAAGCCCTGAATGGGCGGCTGCGCTGGCCCGCTTGCTTACTCCTGATGGCCAATCACCATCTGTCGCGGTCGATTCCTCTGCTCCTGTTGACGGGAAGTGCGGGCCGGAAGTCGGTCTGAACACTGGCTTTGCACAAGAGGCAAAAGGCAGTGTATTTGGACACGCGCAAGACGCTCTTCTTGCCGGCATCGAAACAAGGCTGACACAAGAAATGCTCCGGCTCGTCGGCCCGCTCCGGGAGTTCGCTCGCCGGTCGCAGCTTATACGCGAAGAAATCCCCAACGAGGCCCAGTTTTGCAAGCTGATATCTGCCGCACTCCCGATCATCTCGCTCCATGTCGCTAATGCGTTCCTGGAGAGCGCGCAGAAGAACACCTTTGCTGGTGATGGCGTTTTGTACCTCAATGATATTGGCTTGAGCCTGAATGATCTTGTCCGTGAGATCGATCTGGAGGGCCGCAAATTTCTGGCGGTCGCGCTCGTTGAGCGTAAATCCAGCGACATCTTTAAGGAAGGTGTAGCTAGCCTGAAGGGCTGCAATAGCTGTGGCGGTTTCCATTTATGAGCATTCCCTTTGTTGCTGATGGTCGTGTGACAACTCCATTGTCCAGCTTTGGGGATGCTCGCCTTTTGCGTGTCCGGCACCTTGATATCAACAACGCAGGGCAGGGTTCGTGATATCAGCCAATACCCAACCATTTGGTGATGGCCGAAGCCGTTACCTGATTCATAACTGCGGCAAGCCAACCGCCCAAAAACATGAAAACTGCAAATGCAGCTTGCATGAGCCGGTAGCGCCAAGTGTTTTTGCGCAGTTGGGCGGTCAACTCGTCCGCAAACAGCCTTCCGCTCAATGTCGGCGCGAAGCCAACCAGGGCGGTGACTTCGCCGTGCGATTCGCGAGACCTGCTTGTTATGTATTGACCGGTTGCATGGAAATTGTCGATCAACTCCTTTGCGGCCCAGTAGTCGGACTTCTCGGGATTCCCACTGTTCGACAACAGCTTGAGGTACGTTACTTTGAAATTCTTTGATTGGGTCGTTGCCATCTTGTTCGTTGTCGGGTTCGTTTTTGGTACTGCTTGGACCAAAGGCTACCTGATTCCCAACTTCTTTCCCGAACTTGTTGGTGCTGTCGTATTTGAAAGCACCCAAGGCGTGGGGCAGGGCTTGTGATGCTTTCATCACTGCCGCTGACTGGTCAGCATTTCCCAGTCTTTCCACAGCGCCGCGTCGAGCTTGCCCTGGCAGTCGGCCAGCGCCTGATCGATCCGGGCCAGTTCGGCCCTGAGCAGATCCGCATACCCCTGGACTGCGGCTTCGCAGGTGCTGCAGCTGGGCATCGGACCGTCCGCCAGGCCGGCAATGCGCTCGGCCAGCGATCCCTCGCAATGCAGGCATTGAAGTTTGATGACTTGGTTGTCGAGCGTCGAATCCATGATTTTTCCTTTTCATCCGTGAGGTGCTTTTCATGAGACCAACTATCTCAATTCCACCTGGCCTTGCCTATGGCGAAAATGAGGCGCTTCCAGCCAACCCGGCCGGTCGTGATGTGCGCATGGCCATCGCGCACCTGGTGCATTCATTTCCTGGCGGTGTCCTGGCGCTGGCCAAGCGCTCGGGCGTGTCGGCCAACACCTTGCAGCACAAGGCCAATCTGAACAACGACACGCACCATCTGCGGGTCGATGAGCTGCAGCTGCTGCAGCATGCAACGGGTGATATCGGGCCGACTCAGGCGCTGGCCGCTGCCGAGGGATATGTCTGCATTCGGATCAACCCGGTCGAGCCCACCAGCCTGCTCGATGGCCAGGCGCGCATTCAAGATGCCCTTGCCGAGTTGACCCGTGCGGCCTGTGACGCGACGGCTTCGGGCTTGCCGGTCACGCGCACCCAGATCAATCGTGTCGAGTTTCACCAGGGCGAGCTGATCGGCGCGATCAATGCGTTTGGCGCCTTGGTGCGCAACAGGGTGCCCCGCACTTCCGAGGATTCAAAGTGATATCTAACGTTGCCACCACATCCCGCCAGGCACTGGCGCGCCTCTCGCAGCCCGGCAAGAACACGCAGGGCGACGACATCTTTGAAGTGATATCTAAGGCGTGCGCTGCCGGGCGCAAAGACCTGAGCCTGCGCGAGATCAAGCATCTGTACCAGGACAGGTTTTCGCGTGATATCGATGTGTCCACGGTTTCGGCACGCGTCCATGCGCTGGTCAAAGCCAAGCGCCTGGTGCACGCTGCCGAGTCCAGGCTCTGCGCTTGGAGCGAACGGTCGGTGCTGCCTGTGAGCTTGGCGCCCACGCAACCCGATTTGCCTTACTGATATCAAAGGATTGATTCGTGAGCTTCCTGATATCTACCGCCTGCGTCCGCCTCAAGATGCCCGGCGTTGCTAAAAATGTTCTGATGCAGCTGGCCGAAATGTCGAACGACCACGGCTTTGCGTTTCCCTCGATTGACTACCTGTGCATGCGCACCTGCTGGGGCCGGTCGGCGGTCATTGAGGCGCTCAACTTTCTTGAAGAGCAAAAGGTCATTGCCCCCAATCGGGAGAGCGGGCGCAATACAACGTACTGGGTCACGCCTGAAAACTGGGCAGGCGAACGTTATCCGGACAAAGCCTTTGACCCGTCCGCCAGCCGGACCCGTTCGCCAGCCGGACCCGTCCGCCAAACGGACCCGACCCGTCCGCCAGCCGGACTAGACCCGTCCGCCAAACGGACACTAGTATCAATTAATACCAATGAGTTAAATACACCCCCTACCCCCAAGGGGGCGGCGAGTGGGTTTGCTGAATTTTGGAAAACCTATCCGAAGAAACTGGCCGAAGCCGAAGCCCGCAAGCGCTGGGACAAGCTGGCGCCCGATGTTGCGCTGCAGGCGCGAATTCTTCAAGCCGTTCGGGTGCAGGCCGCTGGCGAGGCTTGGCTGCGCGATGCAGGCCGGTACGTGCCCAAGGCTTCGGCTTGGCTGAACGGCGAGCGCTGGCTTGACCAGGTGACGGATGCTGCTGGCGGCGTGGCTGAAGTTGCCGGTGTGGTGCATGTCGAAGGCTCGCGGGGCCATGTCGAGCAGATTGCGCTGCAGCTGGGCATCAAGGCGTGGGACGCGATGGAGCAGTTCCCGGTTTACAAGGCCCGGGTCATGGGTGCGATGGCTGAGCGCCAGCAGGCCAGGGCGGCATAAGCCATCATGGAAATTTCCCTCAAGATCGAAAACCTGGGCGCGGTCGCTGACACGCTCAAGCAGCTGAGCGGCGATCAGGCGCGGGTGGCGTATGCCAAGGCGATCAACGACACCGCCTTTCAGGTGCGCCGGGCCATGCAGGCAGAGATCAAGTCCGTGTTCGACCGGCCCACGCCGTACATCGTCAGCAGCCCGCGTGTGATCCTGGCCACGCCCGGCAAGCTGACCGCCAGCATTGCGCCTGCCTACATGGGCGGCAAGGGCATTGATCCGCAGAAGATTCTCCAGGCGCAGGAATTCGGCGGCGCCCGGCGTGACAAGCGCAGCGAAGCGGCATTGCGCCGGGCCGGCATCCTGCCTGCTGGCTACTACACCGCCATCCCTGCCACGCCGTACCCGGGCAGCGATGACGGGCGCGGCAATGTGCGCGGCCCGTTCCTGGTGCAGCTGATCACCTACTTTCAAGCTGCAGGCGAGCAGGGCTACAAGGCGAACATGACCGACAAGCGCAAGCGCTCGATCCACAAAGGCACGGCCAAGACCGCAGGGCGGCGCTACTTCGTGGCGTATGGCCATCTGCGCAGCGGCAAGACGCAGCACCTCGCGCCTGGCATCTGGGCGGCGTCTGGTCCTTACGGTGTGGACGTCAGGCCTGTGCTGATGTTCGTCAAGGCACCAATCTATCAGGCGCGCCTGAGCATGGAGCGCGTGGCCAAGTCGGTGGACGTGCAGGAATACCTGGACCGTCGCCTTCGCTTTCGCATTCGAGAGGCGGCCGGCGTTTGAACTTGATTGCCCGTCGCCAGTCGGTCGGCCCGACCCCCGCCGGGTCAATGGGTCCTCCCGAAAGGGTGCGCTGTACGGGTAATTCGAACCTCGATTTTTTTCTAGTTCACAGGTTTCACTGGAGGTAAGTAAGTATGAGGATCAAGGGGCAAGAGCAGATCGCAGCGCTGTTTGGCGTGGCACCCAAGACCATCACCGAGTGGCAGGTGTTCGGTTTTCCGGTCGCTTTTCAAGGCGGGCCGGGCGTGCCGAGCGAGTACGAGTCGCCTGCCTGCATCGCCTGGATGGTGGGGCGCGAGGTGTCCAAGATCAGGAGCGAGACGCCCAAGGATCGGCTGTCGCGGCTGCAGGGCGACAAGCTGGAGCAGGAAATGCTGCGCGACGCCGGCAAGCTGATCCCGGCCTCGGAGATCGAACCGATGTGGGAAGGCGCCGTGATAGCCGCCAGGGAGTACTTGCTGGGCGAGCCGCCGCGCATTGCGTCGCTCTCCATCGGCATGGAAAAGCCTGCGCTGGAAGAACTGTTGCGCACCACGTTCGAGGCGTACCTGGTCAAGCTCTCCAACTGGCGTGCCGCCATGCAAGAAGATGATATCGAGCCGGACGAGGCCTCCGACGAAGACGGGTATCACGGAGATGACGCCTGATGCTTGGCACGCCTGGCGGATTCAATGCGGCTGCATTGGCCCGCGTGGCCGTGCGCGCCATGTTTGGCCGCGTGTGGTTCAAGCACCGCCCGCTGCCTAAACTGACGATCACCAGCTGGGCGACAAACTACCGTGTGCTGAGCGAAGAGGAATCGGCGCTCAAGGGCCGCTTCAGCTGGGACGTGTCGCCTGCGCTCAAAGGCATTGCCGACGCGGCCAGCCTGCCGGGCACCCGCAAGATCGCGGTGCAAAAGAGTGCTCAGGTTGGCTACACGGCCGGCATCGTCTGCAACGTCATCGGATATCACATCCATTACCGGCCCAGCGTGATCGTGGCCGCTTTCCCGCGCTCGATGGCGGCCAAGGACTTTGCCAGCGAAAAGCTCGACCCCATGATCCTGTCCACGCCCGTGCTGTGCAAGCGCATTGCACTCAAGAGCCGGGCGCAGGGCAACAGCATGCTGCGCAAGCGTTTCCCGGGCGGGCTGATCAAGCTGGTCGGCACCAACAGCCCGAGCGATGTGAAGTCCACCAGCGCTCGCCTTGTGGTGGTCGAGGAGCCCGATGACGCGAGCAGCAACGTCAAGGGGCAGGGCAACAGCTTGAAGCTGCTCGAAGAACGGGCCAAAACCTACAACGACCACCTGATCCTGATCGGCGGCACGCCCACGGCCAAGGACGCCAGCGCCATCGAAGACGAAATGAAAAAAAGCGACAAGCGCTATTTTCATGTGCCCTGCCATTCCTGCGGTGAGGCGCACGTCCTGGCTTGGGAAAACGTCACCATCCCGCAAGCGCCCGAGGGTACCGCTCCGCGTGATGTGTATGGCACGCAGCGATGGGAGGATTCGTTTTACACCTGCCCGCATTGTGCGACCGTCTGGACCGATGAAGACCGAATTTCCAACCTGCGCCGGGCCGAATCAGCCGGTGCCGGCTGGATCGCCACGGCCGACAGCACCGTGCCGGGCTTTTACCTGAACGAGCTGCTCAGCACGTTTGACGGCTCCCGCGTTCCGGTCCTGGCCCGCAAATACCTCGAAGCCAAAGACAACATGGACAAGGGCGACGTCAACGACATGATCGCCTTTTACAACAGCACGCTGGGCCTTACTTGGGAATACAAGGGCGAGCTGCCTGAAGAGGATGAGCTGCGGGCGCGTGCCGAGAAATACCATGAAATGACGTGTCCGGCCGGAGCGGTCGAGGCCTTGATGACGGTGGACGTGCAGCACGACCGGGTCGCGGTCACCGTCTGGGTGTTCGGTCGGGGCGAGGAAATGTGGCTGGCGTTTTGGGGCGAGTTCTACGGCAGAACCGTGGTTGAGCATGCCGGCGCCTGGATCGAACTGGAGCAGTTCATGGCCCGGGGTATCTTGCATGCGTCCGGCGCAGGCCTGGGCATTCGTGTGGTCGGCATTGACTCGGGCGACGGCCAGACCAGCGACGCGGTGTATGCGTTTTGCCGCAAGCACCACCGCCACGACCGGCCCGTGCTGGCCATGAAGGGCGCCTCGGACAATGTCGGCAAGGTCGAGATCTGGACGCCGCCCAAGGCCATCGATCCGAACCACCGCGCCACCAAGGCCAGCCGGGCAGGCGTGATGGTCCACTTGGTGGGTACGGCCAAGGCCAAGGATCTGCTGCTGGGCTGGTCGGAGCAGGGTGGACGCATTCGCCTGGAAGGCAGCGGCCCCGGGCGAATGCACTGGTATGAGGGCGTGCGCGATGACTTCTATGAGCAGATTCTGGGCGAGATCAAGATTCCGAGCCGGAACAATCCCAGCAAGCGCGTCTGGAAAGAGCGCAAGGACCGGGCGCATGAGGCGCTCGATTGCACCGTCTATGCCCTGTACCTCTACCGCCACCTCAAGCTGCACCTGAGAAAGCCCATGCAGTGGGACATTGCCGAGCGCCGGCTGCGCCAGGCTGAGCTGTTGCCGGTTGACATGCCGGCGCTGGTAATGCCCGCGCAGGCCAATCCGGTGCAGGCGTCTGCACAGCCGGCATCGCCTGCGCAGTCCGGGCCACTTGAGTCCGTGCAGGCGTCTGCACAGGCGCCCGAGTCGTTGCTTGCCCAGCCCGTTTCACCACCACCACCTGCGGCCCCGGTTCGACCGCGCCGCCGAGCCAGTTCGTTTGCCAGCCCAGATTGGGCCTCCAGGGGATTCAGATAAATGACCATGACCAAAACAAAACACAAAGCCCTCACCGCCGGCCAGGCCGAAGACGCCGCGGTGCAGCTGCAGCAGGATCTGGTTGAGATCGTGCGCGAGGAGATCGGCATGCATGAAGCCATTGCCTCGGTATTTGCCAGTGCTGTGGTGCGAGGCCTGCGCCGTCGCATGGGCGGGGGCGAGCTGTACATTCCTGCGCCGGACCGCTCCGACCGGGACGCCGGCATCCGGCGCGAGTTCGATGGCAAGAACCTGGTGCATGTCATGGCGAAGTTCAATGTCAGCCGCACCCGGGTCTATGAAATCTGCGCACGTCGTGACCTCAAGGATTCGCAGCTTGTCGCCTCGGTCTGAAAGTCCGGTTCTTCCCCTAGAAACCGGACATGGATGCAGGTAGCGTAACGGCATGACCACATCCACCACCATGCTCCAGCTTTACCTGGACGCCGAAACCGCCATCCTCGCCGGCAAGACGATTCAGTTCGCCGGTCGCACCCACACCATGGAGAACCTGGACGTGATTCAAAAAGGCCGGCGCGAATGGGAAGGCCGGGTCAGCACCGAAGCCGCTCGCGCCGCTGGCGTTCCAACCTTTGGCGGTCTTCGCTACAAAACCGCACGCTTCAACTAAGGCATCCCGTGAAACTACTTCAAACCCTCGGCTCGGCATTTGACCGGGTTGTTTCTGTCACGAATCCCGTCAAGGCGGTGCAGCGGGCGCAGGCCCGGCGCGTCTTTGCGGTCTATGAGGCAGCGGCGCCCAGCAAGCAGCGCAAGGTGCGCAAAGCCAACCAAAGCCCGAACACGCTGGTCGGCTCATCGGCGGCGGCATTGCGAGCGCAGGCGCGGTTTCTGGAGCGCAACCACGACCTGTCCCGGGGCGCCATTCGCACGCTGGTGAACAACGTGGTGGGACCCAACGGAATCGGCGTGGAGCCGCAGCCGCGCCGGATGGATGGCACCATCCACAAGGAATACGCGGCGGCGCTGCGCGAGGCCCGGCGCGACTGGCAGCGCTGCCCGGAAGTCACGCGGCGCCATTCGGACGCGCAAATGCAGCGGCTGCTGGCCAAGACCTGGCTGCGCGACGGCGAGGCCTTTGCGCAGATGCTCACGGGCACCGTGCCCGGACTGGACCACGGCACGCGCGTGCCGTTTTCGCTGGAAATGTTCGAGCCCGACATGGTGCCGCTGGACTACGACGACCCAGACAAGTTCATCCGCCAGGGTATGGAGTTCAACAACTGGGGGCGCTGCCGGGCGTATTGGGTGTACAAGTCCGATCCCCGCGAGCAGCTGGCCTGGCTCAATAGCAGCGCATCGCTCAAGCGGATCTCATCGGACAACGTGCTGCACATTGCCCAGATGGACCGCATCGGCCAGGCCCGCGGCGTGTCGGAGTTTGCCAGCGTGATTACCCGGGGCGAAGATCTGAAAGAGTACGAGGAGTCCGAGCGGATCGCGGCCAAGGTGGCGGCATCGATGACGGCTTACGTCAAGCGCCTGGCCGCGACCGAAACGGGCTATACCGGCGAAGGCCTTGAGAAGGACGAAGACGGTCATGTCAAGCCGCGTGAACTGCAGATGGAGCCGGGCATGATCATCGATGACCTGGTGGCCGGCGAAGAGATCGGCATGATCAACAGCAACCGGCCCAACCCCAATCTGATCGGCTGGCGCGCCGGCCAGTTGCGTGCGTTCGCCGCTGGTATTGGCACCAGCTACTCCAGCCTGAGCCGGGACTACAACGGCACCTACAGCGCGCAGCGCCAGGAGCTGGTCGAGCAGTGGGTCAATTACGCCGTGCTGTCGGACGATTTCTCTTCGGCCATTGTCCAGCCAGCCTATGACCAGTTCGTGATCGCGGCGCATTTGAGCGGGGTGGTTCGCATGCCTGCAGACCTCAAGCCCGGCACGGAAAACGACTGCCTATTTGTCGGCCAGTCGATGCCCTGGATCAACCCGATGCATGAGGCGACTGCCTGGGAAAAACTGGTGCAGGCCGGCTTTGCCAGTGAGGTCGAAGTCATTCGCAAGCGTGGCGCCAATCCGAATGACGTGCTGGAGCAGATATCCACCTTCAGAACCACGGCCAAAGAAAAGGACCTTGTCTTCAGCAGTAATGCAGCCACGCGCCAGACTACGGTCAGCGTGTCGGCTGTACCGACTGTGCAGCAACAGGAAACCGCCGACAACGCGCAGGGAGTAAACGACAACACAAATAACCAATAAGGTCAGACCAGTATTGAAAATGAATGCCTTTTTCAATTTAACAGCAGTTGGTCGTCAGGATCAAAGGCTGTCATTAAGGTTGGTGTTCAGCACATGCCGAAATAGTTAGATTCACAAAATCTTGTTGAAATCGATAACATAACCTGCACCCCGCATCTCTTTGGCAATCTCCATTTGCCAATTCGTGTCATCGACGTACACCACTCCGCTAACATCGCCCGGGAGTTCAACCTTTCCACTTACAAGTGGAACAACGTGTCCACGCGTGAGCTTCGCGATCAAAAAGCCGTGTTCGAATACAACATTTTGTCTAGCCCGAACATTAAGCTCACCTTTTTCTGCAGCTAACTTCGTATTGCCGGCATCATCACCAGTGTAAAGAACGATAGCAAAACCAACGTCAGAATTCGCTTCAATCTTCTCAATGATTGTCATACCTTTGCTGGCCTGCTCATGCAAGATAACGGCTTCAAACCCTAACTTCTCTATGAACCTTGCTGTCTTCGACTTTAGTAAATCGTCGTGACCGTGCACTATGAAAACGCGTTTATTAGATAGCGAGGGTTTTTTTGGTTTTTGATCTTGAATAACCTCTCGTGGTTCTGAAAAACTGTACTCATCATTTGTAACGTCTATTTTTAATGAATCAATGAAAGCTAAACATGGCTCACCATCTTCCCGCATAAACGTATCTTCATCAGACTCATTACTAGCCACGAAAAATGCAAATTTATGCAGCTTTTCATCTAGTCTTTTTGAAGCTCCAGGAAGGCTTTCATCTAAAAATTTTCCGAATTGATTTCTCCATGCCGCCATACGTTCTCGCCCGAAAGAGGACCCACGCCTTGAGTACGCGCTCAAAACATCGCTTAGCAGTCGATCACGAAACAGTTCCAGTTTAGTGAGTACGTTGTCTTTATTCATTCTGAATTTTCTTTAAATATCTAACAATAAAAATACCTTGCCCCAAGAGCGTGGACATTGAAATTCTATAAATCCTAGAAATGTGAACATCGCAAAGGTTAGAGAATTTACCGGTCATCTTAAAGGTAGCTTCAAATAGTCCGGTTTCTCCCCTAAAAACCGGACGCACTTTCTTACACACTGACAAGCATCTGTCCCGATGCAACTCTTTTAGAGGTCATGTGAAATGAGCAAGAAAGCAACTCCCTGGTACGCCATCCGCCGCCGCACCGCCATGGCCGCTGCCGTGCTGGGCGTGGTGGCAGCAGCCGAAATCTACATCTACGGCGACATTGGCGAGAGCTGGTACGAGGAAACCGTATCGGCCGCCACGTTCGTCAAGGAACTCAACGAGATCGATGCCACGGCCATCACTGTGCGCATCAACAGCATTGGCGGTTCGGTGCCGGACGGCCTGGCGATCTACAACGCATTGCGCCGGCACAAAGCCGAGGTCACCATCGAGATCGATGGCATGGCGTTCTCCATCGCCAGCCTGATCGCTATGGCCGGCGACAAGGTCAACATGGCCAACAACGCCATGCTCATGATTCACGGCCCCTGGACGTATGCAGCCGGCAACAGCGTCGAGCTGCGCGAGTTGGCCGACCAGCTCGATGTCTGGGCCGCTGCCATGTCTACCAGTTACGCCGCACGCACGGGCGACCAGCCGGCCATGCTGGCGCTGCTCACCGATGGCAAGGACCACTACTACACGGCCGAGCAGGCGCTCGCCGAGAAGTTTGTCGATGCCATCACCGACCCGATGCCCGTGGCCGCGTCTGCCAGCCGGGATCTGCCACTTAACCGTTACCGCTCACTGCCTGCAGCTTTGCAGACCGTGGGCATTCTCGCGGCTGCCGCCGCACCATCTCAGGAGCTTTCCATGTCAACCCCAACCTCGGCGGCCAACCAAACCCCCGCCGCCACCCCTAAAGATCCCGCTGCGGTCCTGGCCGAAGACAAAGCGCGTCGCGGCCAGATCCGCGCCAGCTTTCAAGGCTTCGCCAGCCGTGAGGGCGTGTCCGCGCTGCAGCTCGAATGTGAGGACGACCATGCCTGCTCGCCCGAAGCTGCCGGCCTGAAGCTGCTGGCCGTCCTGGGCAAAGACGCCTCCAGCGTCAATGGCAAGAACATCGTCACGCTGGAAGATGAAACCGACAAGGCGCGCAAGGGCACGACGCAGGCGCTGCTGGCCCGCGCTGGCGTGGTCAAGGCCGAAGGCGCCAACCCCTTTCGCGGCTTCACGCTGACCGAACTGGCCCGCGCCAGCTTGACACGGGCCGGTTACCGCTCTGAAGGCCAGGACAAAAAGACTTTCATCGGTGCGGCCTTCACGCACGGCTCCAGCGACTTCGGCAGCATCCTGGCCAATGTGGCTGAAAAGGCCATGCTCAAGGGCTATGCGGAAGCGGCCGAAACCTTCCAGCTCTGGACCCGTGCCGGCGAGCTGCCCGACTTCAAGCCCGGCAAGCGCGTGGATCTCAATGCGTTTCCGAGTTTGCGCGAAGTCGCGGCCGGTGCTGAGTACAAATACGCTTCCATTGGCGACCGTGGTGAGACCGTGCTGCTGGCCACTTACGGCGAGCTGTTCTCGATCAACCGCCAGGCCATCATCAACGACGACCTGGGCGCCTTCACCCGCATCCCGCAATTGATGGGCCGCGCTGCGATTCGCACCATCGGTGACCTGGTTTATGCGGTGCTGACCAGCAATCAACCCATGAGCGATGGAATTGCCCTTTTCCATGCCGATCACGGAAATCTGCTAACCGCTGGCGCCATTTCCACGGCGGCTGTCGATGCGATGGGCGCAGCCATGGCCAAGCAAAAGCAGGGCGCTGCCACCTTGAACATTGCCATGCAGTACCTGATCGTGCCGCGTGCCCTGAAGGGCTTGGCCAATGTGGTGCGCAGCAGCGAATTCGATGTGGGCGCCGACAAGAAAAGCTCCATCCCCAACAGCGTGCGCGATTCGTTCGAGGTGATTGCCGACGCCCGGCTCGATGCCACGTCGGCCACGGCCTGGTATGGCGCGGCCAGCTCGGCCAGCAACGACACCATCGAGGTCAGCTACCTGGACGGCAACCAGGCCCCCGTGCTGGAGCAAAAGGACGGCTGGGGTGTGGACGGCACCGAGTTCAAGGTGCGCATCGATGCCGGCGTGGCGCCGCTGGACTTCCGCACCCTGGCGAAAAACGCGGGCTAAACGCCGCCGCTGCACTGCCATGCATCGCGCCTGGCAGTGCCACCAACCCCATATTTTTTAGAGAACCATCATGAAAACTTTCATTCAGCCCGGCAAGGTTATCGATTTTGTTGCGGCAGCTGCCGTTGTCTCCGGCCAGGTCGTGCGCATTGGCCAGATCCTGGGTGTGTCGGCTTCCGATGTGGCCATTGGTGACACCGGCCAAGCGCACATCGAGGGCGTGTTTTTGGTGCCAAAGATCCCCACTGCAGTGATTGCCCGGGGCGAGTCGCTGACCTGGGATGCCTCAGCTGGCGCGTTTGACGATGCCACTACGGCGACAGCTGTTGGCGATGTGCAGGGCGCGCCCGCTGTTGCCTTCGAGCCTGCCGGCAATGGCGTGGCAACCATCGCGGTGCGTTTTACCGGCGTGCCCGGCATCGTCGCGGCTTAACCGTACAGACGTCTGCACAGCATCATGACGCTTGCCCCTTTCGCCTCACTGCAAGCACGCGCTAACCGCGCCGTGCTGTCGCGCCTGGCCAATGCCACGGCAACCTACCTGGGCGGCCAGCCGTTCGGGGTGCTTTTCGAGCGCACCCCCGCCGAGCCGTTTGGCGAAGTGGTCGAGGCGTCTGCGCGCACCTGCTCGCTGGACGGCGCGATGGCGCCGGGCATTGCGCAGGGCAGCCTGCTCATGATCGATGGCGCAGCTTACCGCGTGAGCGGCAGCGCTGAGCCCGATGAAACCGGCTGGCTGCAGCTGCAAGTGTTCCCGGTGGTTTGACATGCTCGCCCTCGAATCCCATCTCAAGGCCCGCCTGGCGGCCCTGTCCGCCCTGACGGGCTGGGCCGTGCGCACCGGCACCGAAGCAAGCGAGCGGCGCGCAGTGCCCGCTGCCGATGTGCGCTGCACCGGGGCGCGAACGACCGACAGCGAGACGACAGCCGTCACGCTTGACCCGGCCTGGACCGTCACCCTGGTCGTGCCGCGCAGCGACCAGGCAGCCGGACAGCTGGACGCGGCGCTCAATGCCGTGATCGGCAGTCTGCACAACTGGCATCCCGGCCAGCTGTCGGGCCGGGTGTGGCGGCGCCTGGCGCTGCAGACCGTGCGCGAGCCCGAGTTTACCGCCGAAGGCCAGGCTGGCCTGGAGCTGGTGTTTGCCACCAGCACCGTGTACCACGGCCAGGTGCTGACGCGCTGAGCCTTCTTTTTTTCCAAACCTCTTACCGAAAGCATCCCCGCCATGTCCATCATCAAACAGATCTACAAGCCGTCCATGACCGTCGGCCAGGTGTACGCCAAGGTCTACGGCAGCCCTGGCCTGCCGCTGCCCATCGGCAACGTGCTCGAACTCGGCCTGGAGCACGACGAGGACGTCAAGAAGCAAGACGACATGACCGCCCTGGGCGGCGGCACTCATGCCGAGGTGCGCCGCATCAAGGATGCCAAGCTCACCATGAAGCTGGCCGACCTGAACGTGGTCAACATGTCCCGCGCCATTTTTGGCGAAGCATCGGAAAAGGCCGCAGGCGAGGTCGAGGACGAGGCGCATGCCGCCACGCTGGGCGGCTTGGTGCGCCTGGCGCACATCCAGCCCACGGCCGTGACGGTCAAGAAAGGCGCCAGCGCTGGCGCTGCCACGGTGGTGACAGCGCCGGGCAATTACGAAGTGCGCCCCGAAGGCATCTTCATCAATGCCGATGCTGCGGGGGTGACAGAAGCCGACAAGCTCTGGATCAGCTACACCTACGGCGCTTATGCCGTCATCGAGGCCATGACCACCAAGTCGGTCGAGCTGCAGCTGACCTTTGGCGGTCTGAACGAGGCGGACGGCGGCAAGCCGGTGGTCGTGGACATCTACCGCGCCAGCCAGGGCATCACCAAAAAGCTCGCGCTAATCAACAAGGACTTTGGCGCCCTGGACGTCGAAGGCTCGGTGCTGCTCGATCCGACCAAGACCGGCACCGGCATCAGCCGCTACTACAGGGTCTCGATGGCCTGACCCACCCGGCGCGCAGCCTGCGCGCCACCCCCGCCACGGCGCCGCACAGCGCCGTGCGGCTTCAAGTGCTGCTGCCAAAACGGCATCAGTTGAAGCCGCTGCATTGCCCGTTGACCCTATTTACTGAGCACCCCGCCCATGGCCATGAAGCCCATCGAGATCCTGATCAACGCCAAGGACAACGCGTCTGCGGTGTTCGACAGCCTGAAAGCCCGGGTCATGGCCGTGGGCGTGGCCATCTTGGGCTACTTTGGTGTCCAGGCCTTCGCCGGCGCGGTCAAGGGCGCGGCCGACTTCGAGCAGGCCATGAGCCGCGTGCAAGCCGCCACCGGGGCGAGCGCGGCCGAAATGGCGCAGCTGCGCAAGGCGTCGGAAGACGCGGGCGCCAATACCAAATTCACCAGCACCGAGGCCGCGGGCGCGCTGGAGAACCTGGCCAAGGCGGGCTTGACGGCCAAGGACGCCATTGCCGCGCTGCCGGCCGTTCTCAACCTGGCGCAGGCCGGCGACATCGAGTTGGGCACCGCCAGCGAATTCCTCACCAAGGCCGTCATGGGCATGGGCCTGGCCTTCACGGACGCCGGCCGCGTGGCCGATGTGCTGGCGCTGGGCGCGAACGCCACCAACACCAGCGTGACCGGCCTGGCGCAGGCGCTGAGCTATGCCGCGCCGGTCGCGCAAAGCCTGGGCATGTCGCTCGAAAGCACGGTCGCCATCATCGGCAAGTTCGCTGATGCGGGCATCGATGCCAGCCGGGCGGGCACGGCCCTCAACAGCATCATGAGCCAGTTCGGTGACCCGGCGAGCAAGTTTCGCCAGGAACTTAGCGCGGCCGGCATCACCACCAGCAACTTCGAGACCGCGCTGCACCAGCTGGCCAAGGCCGGCCCGACTGGGGCCAAGGCCATCAATGCGGTCGGGCAGGAAGCCGGCCCGGCGCTGCGCGCCCTACTCAACCAGGGCATGGGCGCGCTGGACGAGCTGACCGCCAAGCTCAAGAATGCCGAGGGCAGCGCTGCCGCCACCGCCAAGGTCATGCAGGACAACCTGAACGGCTCGCTCAGCGGCCTGTCCAGCGCTTGGGACACGCTCAAGAACGCGCTGGCCACGCCCGTGCTGCCGGTGCTCAAGGATGGGGTTGACCAGCTGGCTGGCGCCTTCAAGTCGGCCGTGTCGGACGGCACCATTGCTCGCTTCGGCGAAGCCATTGCCGCGTCCTTTCAGGCGGGCATCAAGTGGGTGCGCGAATTTGCCGCGCAGATCGATTTCAAGCAGCTCACGGCCGACCTGCGCGCCTTTGCCGACCGTACCGGCGAAGCATTCATCCGGATCGGTGAGTACGCCACCACGGCGGGCAACAGTGTCCAGCTCGCCTATGGTGTGATGTCGGCTGGCACCAATGCCGTGCTGGGCAGCATCTATGCGCTGGGAAGCGGCTTTGCCACGGTGGCCAGCGGCATTCAGTCGGGCCTGGCAGCGCTCTACGAGGCGTCGAGCAAGGCCACCTTTGGCGCGCTGTCGCAGCAGTACAAGGCGATTGCAGCCGAGATCCGGCAATTGTCTGACGCCACGGCTGCGGCTGCACAGGCGCTGAGCGACAAATCCCGCGACGCGTTCCTGAGCGTGGCCGATGGTGCCCAGCTGGCCCGCGACGGCTTTACCGGGCTGGCCGGAGCCATGACGGGCGCCAAGCCAGCTGCCGACGCATCTGCCAAAGCGATTGACGATGTCGGCGCCAAGCTGGAAGCGACCCGCCAAAAAAGCCACGATGCCCAAAAGGCTACCGATGACAAACGCATTGCCGATGTTGCCGCCACAGTCGCCGTGCGCCAGCTCAAGGACGAATATGCCGCGCTGGTCGCCAGCGGAAACTTGCAAGCCGCCGCTGAAAAGATCAAGGACATCAACAAGGCCCTGCAGGCAACGCCTGCCGCCGCGAAAGACTCGGTCAAGGCGGCGCAGGACGCGGCCAAGCTCACGGCAGAAGCTTTCGAGGCGCTGGGCATTTCCAGCCAGGCCAGCTTGAAGCTGGTGGCCAGCTCGGCAAAGGTGTACTACGACCGCATCAAGGCCGATGGCACCTCGACCGCCGCCGACCTGTCCAACGCCTTCACGGCTTATGCCGAAAAAGCCATTGCCGCCAACAACGGCGTGGCCACGGAAACGATCAAGAGCCAGGCGGCCATGCGCGGCCTGGAGATCCAGACTGACAGCGCCGGCAAGTCCGTCGTCAAGGCCATGGGCGAAGGCCAGGCCGCAGCGGCCAAGCTGGGTGACCAGGTCAAGCTGACCGCCGAGCAGGTGAGGGCGCTTGAAGACGCGCAGGACCGCCTGGCGATGAAATACAAGCTCAGCAGCGATTACACCGAGCGCCAGATCTCGCTGATCGAAAAAGAAAACGCCCTGGTAGAGCGGCGCAACGCCCTGGAGCGCGAGCGCCTGAACATCGACAAGGAAGGCTACAGCCTGAACACGGCCGGCCAGCGGGTCAATGTCGCCGTGGAAAGCCAGGCCAGCATTTACCAGCGCGCCAAGGACTCCGGCCTGACCGAGGCGCAGGCGCTGGAACTGTCGAAGAAAACCGCGCTTCCCTACAACGGCTCCGGGCTCAAGGTCGCTTCGCCCCTGGACGACGGCTCGAACTGGAGCACCGACCTGCAAAAGAAGATCGACCAGCTCGTGCTGATCAACGCGGCCGGCTCGACCAGTGGCGCCCAGGCCAAGACCTACCGCGTCGTTTTGGAGAGCGCCGGCAAGTCCGAAGAGTTCAACCTGACCAGCGACGCGGACGCCCAGCGCCTGATCGCTGCCTTCCAAAACGCACGACTCACGGCCAGCTAAATGACCATCCTCCTCACCTACAACGGCACCACCGCCGCCCTCAGCGACCGCCTGCAATGGCTTGATGAATACGACTGGAGCCCGGTCGAGCAAAGCACCGAATTCAGCACCACCGGCGCCATGCTGGTCGATGTCGCGCTCAAGCTGGCCGGCCGGCCCATCACGCTCGAAGGCGCTGATACCGCCGCCTGGCTGACCCGTGCCGTGTGCGACACGCTGCAGGCCTGGGCCTCGCTGCCGGGCATCACCTTGACGTTGACCGTGCGCGGCGCGCCTCGCGCCGTCATGTTTGACCAGGCGAAAAAAGGCTTCACCGCCGCGCCCGTGTGGCGCCTGGCCGATGGCGAACACACCGACGAGACGCTGTACCTGCCCACCTTTCGATTCCTGGAGAAATAACCCAACATGGCCATCCTGACAGAAGACATCAAGCTGCTGAAATCCGCCGTCATGGCAGACGTGCCCGAGGGCGGCGGGGCCATGACGGGCGTCGTTGTCATTGACGGGCAGAGCAACAACCTGGTGCCCGACACGTCCGCCGTGAACCGGGCGCTGGGGGTTGTCAATGCCCGCAAACTGTTCGGCGTGGCGCACACCAGCGACACCGATACCCTGATGGGCGCGCACGCCATGGTGACGCAGGCCCCGGCTGATCCGCTGGTGCATTGCACCCTGATGGAAACGGCCAACTGGGCCGACACCCGCGCCGTTGCGCAGGACAGCATCGAAAAGTATCTGGTCAAGGGGCCACGCCTCGTGTTTCGCTTGTGGGACACGCACTACGCGGGATCGCTCCTGATCAAGCTCATCAGCATGGTGGAGGGCACCGCACCTGCCGGGGGCGACGCCATCGTGCTGCGCAACCCCAACGGGGACGAGCAGTATGTCCGCATCCTGCGGGTGAGCACGGCCACGCAGCAGGTCGCGGTGACGGAAAACGGCAGCACGGTGCTGGTCAACGCCACAGTGGCCACCTGCGACATCGGCAACCCGCTGGAGCGCGACATTTTCGGCCCGCCCGCGCTGCGCGTGGGACTGAACGAGGCCCTGTATGCACAAGCCTACTCCACCAACATCGCGGGCGGTGCCAAGTTCTACGGCATCAAGCCGCTGGCGTCGGCGGGCGCGCCGGGCGACTACAGCGTCATGGCCTCGGGCGGCATCTACACGCCCGTGGTGCCCGCCGCGACGGTCGAGTCCCCGATCATTGACCTCTACCCCCTCAAGGACCGCACCGGCATCGTCCCTACGGCCATGGCGCCCCTTGCGCTTCAACCCTTCACGACCTATCTGGGCGCCGGGGTGGTCCTGACGACCCCCACGCCGATTGCCCCCGGCACCTTGTCGCTTGTCTCGGTCAACTATGCCTTCACCGATGACCGGATAGGCAACCTGGTGATCGGCACGCTGGTGGTCGGCACGGTGGACTACAAGCTGGGCAAGATCGCTTTTGGGGGAGCCTCTCCGCAGTATGGACAGAACATCCTCCAGTTGACCTACTCGCCTGCCACCGTGGCACCGATGGCGAACCACTCCAGTTCCATGCTGGTGACCATTGCGAACCAGGGCAGGTCCTTTGTCAATGCATTTGAACCTGCACCAGCACCGGGCAGCTTCACGCTGTCCTACATGGCACAGGCCCGCTGGTACGACCTGACCGACAACGGCTCGGGCAAGATCGGCGGCGCGGACAGCAGCTATGGCGCGGGGACCCTGGACTCTGCCACCGGCTCGATGGGGGTCACGCTCGGCGCTGTGCCGGATGTGGGCTCGCTGCTGATCGCGGACTGGGGCGACAAAACCTCGGCCACGGCCATTGAGTCATCCCGCTTGCCGCTGCGCCTGGGCGCGCGACTGCCCTTGCCGGCAGGGGTCGGGGGTGCGATCACGATGACCTGGGCGCGGGCAGGCGTTACGTACAACGCCGCCATCGGTGTGGATGGGCAGGTCACGGGCGACGCGACGGGCTGGGCGGGCGGCGGCGTGGTCAATTTTGAGCCCAACGTGTTTCCGGCAGGTCCCGTGTCGATGTCGGGCGTTGCGTATGCCAACCGCGTCGATACCGTTGTCACGCCGGTCACCAACCCGGTCGCCTACACCTATCAGGCGAACGCGGCCAGCCTGCCCATTGCCGAGTTCACTTTTGCCGGCAAGCTGGCAGTGACCACGCCGCCGTATGCCGTCTATCCGGCCAGCGTGCTCGACGTGTTCGACCGGCGCGGCAAACTGTTTGCCCGATACCACGGCAACAAGGAAGATGGGATCGCCAACAACAACAGCGAACTGCTCGTCGGCACGATCAACTACGCCACGGGGCAGATCAGCCTGCGCACCGACTTCACCATGTTCATGTGGTACGAGACGGACAAGATTCCCCAGGCGACCGGGTGGGTCAAAGAGGTTTACAAGAGCCGCAGTCTAGTGCAGAGCGTCGTGCAGATCGCCGCGTTCGGGGCCTTGTCGGCACCCGACTACCACGCCGGGGCCACCACCCAGTACGTCACCACCTACGAAACGGTCAGCACGCAGACTCCCGTCACCAACGAAGCCACCGCGACGGCCTGGACCGGGGTGATCGGCACGGGCGGCGTGCCGCTGCTGGTGAGCAATCTGGCCTTCAAACTGGGCAGCGACAACTACACGGTCAAAGACGGCGTGCTGCGCCGGGGCTGGAACCCCCTCACTGGAGCGCCCCTGGTGGCGTCGGCGGGCACGCTCACCAGTGACGGCGTGATCACTGTTGCCATGCTCCCGGACAACTTCACAAATGGATTTGTATGGGCGAATGCTGCGCAGGACGCTTCGGCCAAACTGGTCGGAGGGGGCGTTTTTCGCACCGCGAGCGCACCCCTCAAGACCGGCGTGATGCAACTGCAGTCGGGCACAAGGATCGCCAATGCCAACGAGTCGGGCGTCCTTTCTGGGGGCAGTTTCACCGGGTCGGTGGACTTTCAGCGCGGTGTCGTCAAGTGGGCTTCCAGCCCGGAGATTCCCGCCGACTCGCTGAGCTACAACGCGGTCTTTTTGCAGTACCTGCCGCTGGACAAGGATTTGCTGGGCATCGACACGGTGCGCCTGCCGCTCGATGGCCGGGTGCCGATCTTTCGCACGGGCGACCTGGTGGTGGTGCACAACACCTTGACCATGCAACTGCCCAACCCGCTGGTCAAGGGCACGGCCTACCCGCTGGGGCGCGAACGCCTGGCGTCGGTGCGGGTCAAGGATTCGCTGGGGGTGCTGGTGCCGAGCAGCCTGTATGTCTCGGACCTCAACCCCGGCACGATCACTGTTCCCGCCGAGTCCACCATCACGGGGTACAGCCAGCCGCTGACCGTCGAGCACCGCATCGAGGACATGGTGGTGTGCTCGCTGGCCGACATTTCGGGGCAACTCAAGTTCACCCGCAGCTTGACGCATGACTTCCCGGCGAACACGTCCTTTGTGTCGAGCGCCTTGACCTTTGGCGACCTCTTTGCCCGGTGCTTCAACTACATCGAGCAGACGACCTGGACGGGCGCGTGGAGTGACGCGCTGATTGGCGCAGCCCCGGCAGCGGCGAATTTCAACGAAGGCCAGTACCCGGCTGTGACGACGAATCGCGGGGCCATCACCGAACGCTGGGCGCTGATCTTCACCAGCAACCTGTCGTTCAGGATCGTGGGCGAGTCGGTGGGCGACATCGGCACCAGCAGCACCTCGCTGGCGACGGCTCCGATCAATCCGGCAACGGGTGCGCCTTACTTCACGCTGCCCGCGTCAGGTTGGGGCAACGGCTGGTCGGCGGGCAACGTGCTGCGCTTCAACACGGCGGCGTGCGGCGCCCCGTTCTGGGTCGTGAGGACCGTGCTGCAAGGCCCGGCCACGCTCAACAGCGATGTCTTTTCCATCGCCTTTCGCGGCGACGTGGACCGTCCTTAATCTTTGCAATCAACTTCACTGAAAGAAAAACATGACCTCAGTTGTCGATACCTCGGTAAAACATTTTCACAGCGCCATGGTGGGCGCGCCCATCCTGAACGGCGTGGCGGGCTCCATGATTTCGCTGCTTGATGCCTGCCTGAAAGACGGCTTTGACACCAAGGTTGCCAGTTCGCTGGTGGTCTCGGGCGGCATTGCCACCTTGAGCTTCACGGGAACTCACAGCGCCTCGGTGGACTCGGTGGTGCTGGTCACAGGCAGTTCCATCGCCGCATTGAATGGCGAGCAGAAAGTCACGGCCATTGGCGCGGGTCTTGTGCGGTTTGCCACGGCAGCGGCAGACGGAGCGGCGGGAACGCCCAGCTTCAAGATGGCTCCTGCGGGCTGGCTCAAGCCTTTTGCGGGGACTAATTTGGCAGTGTACAAGAGCACGGATGTTGCAGGTACAGGGATGCACCTGCGTATGGACGACACGGACTCCACCGTGACCCGGGTGAGGGGCTATGAGACCATGAGCGACGTAAACACGGGGGCAGGCCCATTTCCGAGGGACGCTGACATTGCAGGCGGCGGGTACTGGCCTAAAAGCAGCATCGCTGGCACTACGCCGATCGGTTGGACGCTGATTGCCGATGGGCGTAAGTTTATTTTTTCGTGGGCAGCCTACGGCGCGAACAGTCCCAGTTATATAGGCGCTGCCACGCGGGGATTCGGTGACGATCTGGCAACGCGCCCCGGTGGGGACCCGTATGCCTGCACGCTGAGTTACGCGGATTCCGGGTCACCCAACGACACGTCAGGACTGTTGGACTACAACGCCGCGTTAAACCACGCTTCCCCTCGCGGGTACACGGGCCTGGGGTCGTGCGTGCGGCTCGCCTGTAGCCCGTACACGGGATTGAGCAGCCTTTCAGGGCAAGACAGTTTTTTCGGTGCTTTCCCCAGTGCGGTCGATGGCGGGCTTCGGCTGTCCAAGAAGTTCTTTGCAGCAGGTGCCAACCAACCGCCGCGTAGCGATTTACCGGGGCTTTACCACGTACCCATGAGCAACTTGCACCTTGCGTTCGGCCTGCGCGACGTGATCAGCGGAACAGGTGCGCTGGCAGGGCGAAAACTTCTGGCACTGCTGCCTACAGTCTCGCCCACATCGAACGGTGCATCGAACGGCATTTCGTTTGTGGACATCACGGGTCCTTGGAGATAAGCCATGACAGCACATCGTTACTGGCGCGCTGTCGCCATGGAAGCCTACGGGGCAGGCGAAGTGGAACTGAGTTGCTTTCACCTGCTTGACGCTGCGGGGGTGCGCGTGGATGCCTCTGCTACGCTGACCTCAAGCATTGCGCCTGCCACGGGGGCGGTTGCCAATTTGCAGGATGACAACGTAGGTACTGCTGCGCGCTGGCTGGCGCAATCCGTGGGGGGCCTGGCTCTGGCGTGGGACTTCGGAGGGAATCCTGCCAATGTGTACACCGTGCAACTTGCCGGGGACAGCTTCCCCCGGTTTTTGCTGATCGCGGCCCTTCAGTTCTCGGACGATGGGCTGGCGTGGGCCGAGCAGGCTGTGTACAGCGGCATCGCCTGGCCGGGGGCCAAGGCGAAGTCCTCACTGTCCGCCCCTGCCGTGGCTTCTGACTCGTTCACCTCCGACCCCACCAGCCGCATGACCGCGTTGCGCGGGGCGTGGGAGTGGTCCAGTGCAACGCAGGCCGTGCGGTGCAACACCTCCGATGCGAGCATGCTGCGCTTGGACGCCCTGCCGGCCCTCTCCCCCGGCATGTACATGGAAATGTCACAGCGCGTCGTGTCAGACCCCTACGGCATCCGGCACACCGGATTTTTTCTCAGCTACGGGTCCGGGGTGACAGGTGTTCGTATTGCGTCCATCACTGGAGGCTTAATAATGAGCCGGTGGGTCAACAACGCCGAGGATGCCGCATTTGCCACGGCCCCGAACCCTGCCGCTGCCGAGGTGGTAGTTGGGGATTTGGTGGTGTGGCGTGTCGAGTACCTGCCGGGAGGTGTTTTTAATCTGTCCTTGAACGGAACCTTGAGGCTGACAGGAACGTTGCCTAGCATTTCAGGCGACCTTTTTTGCGGCATATTCGGCTACGTTGGAGTGCAGGATACCGAGAACGTGACAACCGGACCCCCGATTTCCCCGTTTTTGGTGATGAACAAAGTCAAAGGCCGCGCAGCCTCAATCGACCCCCATTCTCTTGGCACCGGCCCTGCCATCGTCTACGGCATCCCGCAACTCAATGCGCCCGTCAATCTCACTATCGAGTCCGGTTCGGTCAAGGACCACAACTCGGGCGTGCTGGGCACTGGCAGAGGCCGCGTGGCAGGCACTGTCAAGGAAAAAGGCACGCCCGACGCCCCGGTGTACCGCAAGGTGCGACTGATCCGCGAGCGCGACGGGCTGCTGATTCGGGAAGCCTGGAGCAACCCCGCGACCGGCGCATACAGCTTCGACTACGTGGACGAACTGCAAAAATTCACCGTCCTGAGCTATGACCACACGGGCGCATTCCGCGCCGTGGTGGCCGATGGGCAAATCCCGGAGTTGATCGCATGACCACGCCACTGTCCCTCATTGCCCGCAAGGGTCAGCTCAAAGGCCTGGCTGGCGAACTGGTCGCAGGCGGCGCAGCCGCTGCAAGGTTCTACACCGGACTTCCGCCCGCGCTGCCCTCGGACGCACCGGGCTCCGCCACGCTGCTGGGCACCATCTTGCTGGCAACCCCGGTCGGGGTGGTCGGATCGTCGGGCGATCTGGCGCTGCTCACGCTAACCGTCCCGCGCGTGGCTGCGGCGTCGGCGTCGGGCACGATCGGATGGGTGCGCTTTGTCAACGCAGCGGGCGACGGGTTCATGGACCTGGAGGCCGGGCTGGCGGGCTCGGGCAAGCCGGTCATCGTCAATGTGTTGGAGATTTTCGCCAACGGCGAGTTGCAACTCGTCGCCTGCATCATCGCGGAATAAGCCGTGGCCGACATCCCCCTGATTTTTGGCACACCCCGGCTGGCCGGGTCGCCCACGCCCCTGATCTTTGGGGATGAGGGCGCGCCGGTCACGGCCCGCGTGTACGTCCTGCTGTCGGGCCGGGTGTCGGTGTCGGCGCAGGTGCGGCGGGACACGTCGATCCAGTTGCGCTTTGAGGCCGCGCCGCTGGCGGGCACCCCGACACACCTGCTGTTTGGCACTGTGCTAGACGAGGTGGTGGTACGCGATCCGGTGCTGGCCGAGATTGCCGTGCAGCTTTCTCCGAACGTCGAGGTTGCAGGTCAGGGCGTGATGCCCGTTCGCGCCGAGGCCTTGGTGCGGCTGTCGGGGGCGGTGCAGGTCACCAGCGCGACATTTTATGACGTGCGGGTCACGCCCTGGCTGGATCAGCGGATGGCCGCGATGCACCAGACGGCGCTGCCCGATCGGCGGGACCTTGCCAGTGAATCCGGCGTCACGCTGCCCCAGCGGCTCGCCCCGGAACTCCCCTGGCAGACGGCCATGCCTGCCGAAAACACAGCGGGCGCGGCATTCGATGCCGGAGTGCCCCAGCGTTTGCATGCACAGGGCGATTGGAAGACGGCAGTGCCCACCGTGATAGCCGCTGCCGCGCCGCACCAGAAAGCCGAGCCGCAGATTCACCTGGAAACGGTCCGCTACCAGGCGGCAGTGCAGTCGGTGCAGCAGGCCGCGTCACCCATGCAGACGGGGGCGTTACACACCCTGCATGCCGCAGCCACCTGGCAGTGGGCGCAGTCCAAAGTGCAGGGCCTGACCGGACGCAGTGGCGCGAGCCGCCGCCTGCGCGGCGCGGCGCAGGTGTCGTTTCCCTGGCAGGTGGCCGGGCAGGCAAAAAACGGCAAGAGCGCGTGGCCGCAGCCGCAGGCCGAAGGCCCAACCGTCTATCCGCGTGACGGGCACCTGCAGTTTGAGTGCCCGCCGCTGGCCGTCGCCCACCTGGTGTTCGGGGCGCGAGCCTGCTACCTGCCGCCTGTCATTCCCGGCACGGTCATCGTGCCCCTCCTGAGGACTTATGTGACCATCAATTCCATCACCCTGCGCCGCGTCGATGGCGACATGGCCATTCCCGCCTATGCCTTCCAGATGTCGCTCGATGTCGAGTCGTGGACCTGGTCCTGGAGCGCGTCCGTCCCGGCCGATGCCTTGCCCCTGGTGCAGCCCGGCAGCGACGGCGAGCCCGTCGAGGTCGAGGCCTTGGTCAACGGCGTGCCGTACCGGCTTTATGCCGAGGGCGTGAGCCGCCAGCGCCAGTTCGGCCAGGCGCGCATTGCGGTCAAGGGACGCGGCAAGGCGGCGATGCTCGACGCGCCGTATGCACCTAGCCTGAACTTCGGCAACCTGCAGGCCCGCACGGCCCAGCAGCTCATGACGGACGTCTTGACAGTCAACGGTGTCGGCATTGGCTGGGCGGTGGATTGGAATTTGACAGACTGGCTGGTGCCGGGCAGCACCTGGACGGCCCAAGGTGCCTACATTGCTGCAATCACAGCCATCGCGCAGGCCGCCGGCGGCTACGTGCAGCCGCACAACACCGCGCAGACGCTGCGCATCCTGCCGCGCTACCCGGCCGCGCCTTGGGAGTGGGGCAGTGTGACACCCGACGTCGAGCTGCCATCGGCCGTCGTTAGCGTCGAGGGCATCGACTGGACGCGCAAGGCGGACTACAACCGCGTGTTTGTCAGCGGCGTGGCCAACGGCGTGCTGGGTCAGGTCACCCGCGCCGGCACGGCCGGCAACAGTGTCGCGCCCATGGTGACGGATGCCTTGATCACGCATGCCGACGCGGCCCGCCAGCGCGGCCTGGCCATCCTGTCAGACACGGGCCAGCAGGCGCGGGTCACGCTCACGGTGCCGGTACTTAGCGAGACGGGCCTGATCAAACCCGGCCAGTTCGTGCGCTACCTGGACGGCGGGCAGTCGCGGCTGGGTTTGGTGCGCAGCACGTCGCTGGCATGGTCCCGCCCCAAGCTTCGCCAAACCATCGCGGTCGAGACCCACGCTTAAGGAGCACCCATGAGCAATCTATTCAAAGCGTTCCTCGATCTGTTGCCCGGCCGGCCGCTGCAGGTCGGCACCGTGCTGTCGGTGTCCAGTGGCATTGCCACGGTCGAGCTGCCAGGCGGTGGCCTCTTGCAGGCGCGTGGCCAGGCAGCCGCCGACCAGCGTGTCTTTGTCCGGGATGGGCAGATCGAGGGTCCTGCACCCAATCTGCCCGTCGAAATCATTGAAATCTAAAAAATCTAAAGGGGTGCGGTTTGATGCAAGACGACTTTGGCAACCTGGTGCATCCACCAGGCACGGCCGCATTGACAGCGCGGCTCGACGCGGGCGATGCGCGCATGACCCGGATCGAGCAGGATCTCGCGGTCAACACGACCGCGACACGCGAGACGGCAGACAACACGTCCGAGCTGGTGGATATCTTCAAGGCATTCAAGGGCGCGATGAAGGTGCTGGAGTATGTTGGCAAGCTGGCCAAGCCGTTGGGCTACATCCTCAAAGCAGGCCTGGCGGTCGCTGCCGTCTGGGTGGCGGTCAAGACGGGAGGGCAGTCGAGATGAGCGGCATGAAAAACCGGATCATGGTGGCGGCCCTGAGCCTGAGCGCGACGGCCCTGGTCGGGCTGGCGCTCGATGAGAGCTACACCAGCGCGGCCGTCATCCCGACCCGGGGCGATGTGCCGACGCTGGGCTTTGGCAGCACCACGCATGCCGATGGCCGGCCGGTGCGCATGGGCGACACCACCACGCCGGCAAAGGCGCTGGCCAGGACGCTGCAGTACCTCCAGGCGGACGAAGCCGACATGCGAAAGTCGCTCGATGGCGTGTCGCTGCACCAGGCTGAATATGACATCTACATAGACTGGCGCTACCAGTACGGCGCGACCACCTGGCGCAATTCGTCGATGCTGCGCGAGCTGCGCGCCGGCAACTACCCGGCTGCGTGCCAGGCGCTGCTGCGGTACCGGTTTTCAGCGGGCTACGACTGCTCGGTGCCAGGCAACCGGGTCTGCGCTGGTGTCTGGACGCGCCAGCAGGCCAGGCATGCGCAGTGCTTGGCGGCGCAATCATGAGCGCGTCAACCAAGATCATTGCTGCCTTGGCTGTTGCGCTGGCCTCGCTGCTGGCTGTTCTGGGTTTTGGCTATGAGCCTTGGGCAGCGCATCAGCAGGCCATTGGCGAAACGCGCGCCACCACGGCTTACAACTTGGCCATCCGGTCGCAGAAAGAAGAAGCCGGCAAGCTGCTGGCGACTGAAACTGAAAAAACTAAAGCCGCGAACCAGGCGCTCGCCGACTTCAGACTTCAACAGGAAAAAGACGATGTTCAAAACAAAAGCACTATTGCTGGTCTGGCTGTTCGCCTGCGTGCTGCTGCCGGGCCTGCTGCTCGGCTGCGCGACCCCCATGCTGCAGGATGTGGGGGCGGTGGTGGTGGCGCCCCGGCCGCAGATCCCGCCCGTGCCGAAGGTGGTGCAGCAGACGGAGCCGAGGCCGATGGGTTTTTATCAAAGCAGCTTACTGAATTTCTTCTCAGCCAGGCCGCAGACGCCGACCAGGTGAACCTGGCCTATACCTCTTGCCGGGCCGACAGCCTCAACCTGCGCGAGATGCTGAAGTGATATGGGGTCCGGCTGTGTGGCTGCTCATCTGGGAGCGGTGGCTGCCTAAAGCGCCCAAGAAATGATTGAGCTCAGCGCTGACAGTACCGCAAGCGGCCCTCGGCTAAACTCATCCATACAATCCACATCACTTTAGGCAAAGCGCCATATGCAGACACTTATCGACCAAATTGAGGCTTCCCTAGGATCTGGTTTGTATCTCCTGTCTTTATATGCAACCCTCACAATTCCTGATATTGCTGGCGCATTGTGTTCAGAAAACGGGGAGGCTACTGGAGCTAAATATAAAGATTGGTTCGAAAAGTGGGCTCGGCCCATGTTTGTGAAAAACACACTTGAGTCGGTACCGCCTCACCAACGCGAGTACATCAAAGAGATGAAAAATCCACTCACGGGTGATGCTTGTTATCGTTTTCGTTGTTCGCTGCTTCACCAAGGCAGCTCACAGCATCCAAAGAGCGCATTTAATCGCATCATATTTATTGAGCCTGGCGCAACATTAAGCGTGATCCATTACGGAAATATGGGCGGTGCACTTTGCATTGATCTCAACTTGTTTTGCCGTGAAATGATCAGCGGTGCGCGACTTTGGCTGCGTCAAGCTGCGCAAGATCCTTGCTACATAAAAAATCATAAGCAGTTTGCACGAAGGCACAAAAATGGTTTGGAACCATACATAGTTGGAGTCCCTGTAATCGGTTAACGCAACGAAGTTAGTCACGCTGCAGATTTCCACGGTCCATTGCTTACAAAATCAAAATGCAGCGTGGCCACGCTGCGACAAGCATTTATTGGTTAATAGCGTCAGCACCTAAGACTGAATTGCCGGTCTCGAGCTTTTCTTTTATTTTCTGAAATCCAGTCCTGCATCTGTCCACTTTGAGGATGTCGGGCCTGGGCGTCATAGTCGGTGATTCGAGCGTCAAGGGTTTTGCACTCGGCATTTCTGTCTTGTGCGGGGGAGGTCGTGACTGTCGTATGGGTGACGGTGTTCATGATGGCGGTTGAACGTCGTTGTTGTTCGGCAAGGTTGACTTGCTGATCAAAAGCCAGGCTGTCGGGAACGCTAACAATGCTGTCAATCAAGGCGCTGTGCTTGCTGCAGTGTGACTGAGCCCAAAAGGTCCCTCCGCTATAAGCTTTGCAAAGGTAAATCGAACCAGAATGAGCCAAAAAAGGAAATAAGGCTGCGATGAAAAGTAACCACTTCATTAGAAAACCTTCTTGGATATATTCTGATTTTGTTGATTGGCCATCAAAAATCTAATAGCATCACAAAAAAACAGGATGCATAGTCACGATTAAAGTGCTTTAGGTGTGATTGAATGAACTAGTAAGGCATGTCGTCACGCAAAAAAAGCCCGGCAGCTTTTGGCTGACGAGCTTTGAAACTAACTCGATCAGGTTATTTTTTCTTTGGCGGGCTTTCTATGACCGTTCTGTTTGGCGCTGTACGAGCACGATCCAAAGGAACGTACTGGCCGGAGCCTGCATCGCGAGCTTTGCTGCCAGGGGGTGGGGTACGCGTGGGAGATTTAGCCATGGTGACAATTTTTCTGCCCAAAGGGCGTTACAAAAAACCAGCAGTTCCAATCGCAAACCATGGCAAACTTGCACTTGTGTCGTGAAGATTGTTTGATCTGCACCTCCCCGTGCTGTAACGGTTCGGGTGCAAAAGCCAAGGTTGCCGCCTTGGCTTTTTGCATATAGACCTTGGCACTATATCTAGTGTCTAAAGATGTTGCAACCACTACCGGTAGTGTATCGCTGACCTGAACTAATGCGTTGAATAGCGCCGTGCAGACGTCTGCACTGGTATCTGTCAGAATGTTTTAATGATATGTATCAAAAAAACCGACTCTCCAGAACTGCCGACAGTCGCTTTTCTCGGGTTGAGCAAAGGGTAGGGTTAGGGTGCATCTACTGAGTTAAAGTCGCTGGAGGCTGTTTAATCACGTCATCATCGAAACGTCAAACTGTGAGTATTTACATTGGCAATGGTATTAAACATGGCATCAAACAAACACAAGCCCTTGAAACTCTTTGTTCATGCGGGTTTCAGGCGCTTGTTAACGATCGAGTGGGAGTAAGCCATTGACTGGCGAATGCGCTCGCCTGAACGTGTTGCGAAGCATTGCTGAGCCATGTCAAAAGCCCGGGATTCCAGCAAGTTTGTTCGGGGCCTGGATGTGATTCTGGACTAAGCTTGGGGCCATGTACCTGCCTTCCCATTTTGAGGGTGACCGCTCGCACGCAGCGGCCCTGATCCGTCAACATCCTTTTGCCAGCCTCATCAGCGTTGACGAGTCGGGTCTTCCTTTCATCACCCATTTGCCACTGCATCTGGAAATGGCTGACGACCCTGCCGGGCAACAGGCGTTCACCCTGCTGGGGCATGTTGCCAGGGGAAATCCCCATTGGCACTATTTGCGCGATCGACCGCAGGCTGTCGTGACTTTTCTCGGGCCGCATGCCTACCTGTCGCCCAAGGTTTACCCCGACCTGGCCCGGGTTCCGACCTGGAATTACCTGGCGGTGCACTGCACCGTGCAGGCAACGCTGCTTGAAGACGCTGCAGCCAAGGACAGTCTTCTGAAAAAACTGATTGGTGATCACGAGCCTGCCTATGCTGAACAGTGGCGGGGAATGGACGATGCGTATGCCCGAAAAATGCTGGCGGGCATCGTTGCGTTTGAGTTGCAGGTCACGGGCCTGCAATGCAAGTTAAAGCTCAACCAGCACCGGTCCGAAGCGGTTTTAGCAACGCAGGCCATTTACGAAAATGGCAATGATGCCGAACAGGATCTTGGGCGTTGGATGAAACACATCGTTAGCGGTTCAATACACAGTCGGAAAGATTGAAATGCGTCTGGTATTCGGGATGATCAGTTTGCTGACCGTGCTGGCCGTCGTTGGCCTGCTGGCAAAAAAGCAGCTGGCGGCCTTGACGGCAAAGCAAGATTCCGCGCTTGCCCGCCAGGCTGCCGCCGTGCCGGCCGGATCGCTGGGCATAAAAAATCCTCAGCTGCAGAGTCAGCAGATTCAGGAGCAAGTCAGGCAGTCGGTCGAAGCCGCCATGCAACAGCCGCGAACTGTTGATGGAGAGTAAAAAGTGGCAATTGCGCAATACCCTATTGTGTTTGTAGCTATACTTTAAGTAGCAAATGAACGATGCCGACTTTATGGTACTGGCCCTTGACCAGGCCAGGATGGCAGCCTCGTCCGGAGAAGTCCCTGTCGGAGCTGTGGTCGTTCGGCAAGGCCAAGTGATTGCCACTGGCCGCAATGCCTTGGTCCGTGGCCATGATCCCACCGCCCACGCCGAGATCGTAGCCTTGCGCGCCGCAGCCAAAGTCCTCGGAAACTACAGGCTGGACGAATGCGAACTGTTTGTCACGCTGGAGCCATGCGCGATGTGCTGTGGCGCCATCCTGAACGCACGGCTCAAACGCGTGATCTTTGGTGCCCCTGAGCCCAAGACAGGCGCGGCTGGCTCTGTCATCAACCTGTTTGCACAAACCACGCTCAACCACCAAACCGAGTGGCAGGGCGGGGTGCTGGCCGAGGCGAGCCGCGCGCTGATGCAGGATTTTTTCCGCCAGCGGCGGCATGAGCAGCGTGAGTCGGCACGACAGCGCCATCCCTTGCGCGATGACGCACTGCGAACGCCCGATGCCGCCTTCGCTGGTTTGCCTGCCTATCCCTGGACTCCACACTACCGCAGCGATTTACCAGCTCTGGACCGCTTGCGAATGCATTATCTTGACGAACAGGTGGTCGTGCCTGAAATAGACGCCAAGCCGGTACCGGTCAGCTACCTGTGCCTGCATGACCTTCCAGGCTGGAGTTATGGGTTTCGTCAGCTGATTCCCTTCTTGCTGGGCGCTGGTGACCGGGTCGTCGTACCGGATCTGATCGGATTCGGCAAAAGCGACAAGCCCAAGAAGGCTGCTTTCCATACCTTCTCAAGGCATCGCCAGGTACTGGTTGAACTGGTTGAAGCACTGGATCTGCGCAACATCGTGCTGGTGCTTCCTGAATGGCAAAGCCTGCTGGGGTTGACGCTGCCGATGGCCGCACCGCTGCGTTACCGAGGCCTGCGGCTCATGAATGCCGAGGGCCGTTTGATCGAAGATGAACAGCCCTTGAGCGGGGGGCTTGTGCTGTGGAAACAAGCAGGAAAAATCAAGTCAAGAAATCAAATCGGCCCAGGATGCGACGCACCATTTCCCGGACCTAGCTATCGGGCAGGAGCGCTTGCACTTTCTGCGTTGGCACCGGATTTCGAGGATGCTCAAAAATTTGATGTTTTCACAGAAGCTGAACGGTTCTGGACGCTTCATATCAAGAGCTAAATGCGAGTCATGAGGCTGGATCGAACCAATTTAATTTATTAATGTAATTTACATGAATATTTGATGCAAAACCATGGGCCAGACCAACGAGTTTTCAGGCTACACAATGGGATACTTGGGCCGTGAAAAAACATATCTACATTTACTCTCCCTCCAGTGCAATACGCGACAAAGCTGCTTTCAAACGCGGGCTCAAGCGCCTGACGGCATCAGGGTATGAGGTCGAGGTCGATGAGGCTGCATTGGCAAGCCATCAGAGATTTGCGGGGAATGATGAAACACGTCTTGCAGCCATTCACCGGGCTTCAGTCAGCGGTGCCGATGTAGCGCTAATTTCTCGTGGAGGCTATGGCCTTACACGTATTCTTCCCGCCATTGATTACGAAGCTGTTGCGAAAGCTGTGGCCCGTGGTACGCAGTTTGTCGGATTTAGTGACTTCACTGCATTCCAGATGGCGCTATTGGCAAAAACAGGCGCTGTGACCTGGGCAGGACCGGCGCTGGGTGAAGATTTTGGCGCTGCTGCAGGCGCTGACGACATCATGGAAGCCTGTTTTGACGATCTGGTGACTGGACAAGGGGAGGGTAGCGGCTGGCGGTTGCCCAAAACAGCTATTAAAAAAATAGCTGAAGATACAGTTCCATCATGTGAAAATTCTATGAATGATACTTACAGTATTCATGATGCCGTGCTTTGGGGTGGCAATCTGGCCATGCTGGCTTCACTGGTCGGAACACCTTTTCTTCCTGTCGTGAAAAATGGCATTTTATTCATTGAGGATGTTGGCGAGCATCCTTACCGCGTGGAACGAATGCTCGCCCAACTGCTCCAGGCCGGCGTGCTGGCGCAGCAAAAAGCAATCATATTCGGCCAGTTCACCCATTACAAACTGGTGCCTCACGACAAAGGCTACAAGATAGCCAGTGTGATCGCGTGGTTGCAAAGTCAGGTGACTGCGCAGGTTCTCACCGGACTTCCCTTCGGGCATGTCGCCACTAAAGTTGTGTTGCCGGTGGGCCTGCCCGTGACACTTGCTGTGGAGGGACGAGACGCATTTTTGCTTTGGGGTCACCAGCATTGAACAGCATGTCAGCCATGCTGTAATCAAACCTCCTACAACAGGCAGCATCAACAGCACATGGCAGAACTCACCGTCGTTTTTGCGGACCTCACTGGAAGCACGGGCGTTTTCGAAAAACTTGGCAATGTCAAGGCCGCCCAGGCTATCACCCGTCTGACGCAGTGGATAGGCCAGGTCTGTGAAATGCACAGCGGACATGTCGTGAAGTACTTGGGCGATGGCGTCCTGATCTTGTTCAAGGAAAGCCGGGATGCGGTTGCGGCTGCAAGCGAGCTTCAGAAAATTCACTATGACCGAATCCGCCATTGGCCGCTTCCCCTCAAAATGAGGCTCCAGATAGGCATGGCACGTGGCGATGTTGTCGAACAGGACGGCGATTGCTATGGCGATGCAGTCAATGTGGCATCCCGATTGAGCGATTTATCGGGCTCCGATCAGATACTTGTCAGTGAAAGCGTGATCCAGCAGCTACCGGATACTTTCGCAGTTCGCTCCCGCTGTCTTGGCCCCATGGTGATCAGGGGCCGAACCGAGTCATGCGTTGTGCATCGTGTCGAATGGCAGGACGAGGTGCTTTCTGAGGTATTCACCATGCCCGCCGGCTTGATGTCTTCGACCCTTGATAAGCACGACGTCAATCCAGTCTTCATTGAGTTGTCTTGGCTTGATCTGAACGCGAGGTTTACCGCTGCGGAGCTTCCCGTTTATCTTGGCCGCGATGCTGACGCCCAATTTATAGTTCAAGATCCCAGGGTGTCACGTAGACATGCCATGATTGAACGGCGCGCCGGAAAGTTCTATTTGAAGGACATCAGCAGCTACGGCACCTGGGTCCGGTTTTCCAACGGTGAATCGATCATTCCGTTGCGCCGCCAAGATTGTGTATTGCTGCAAAATGGGGAAATGGCACTTGGTGCATCTTTTGAAGATTTCACTGTACCCACTGTTGCCTTCAAGCTTCAGGAAGCATCTGATCGCTAGACCGTCAGGCTGGAACTGCGTCAACATTCAGCCGATCCCAGTGGCGATGAAGGGCTATGGCTGCCTGAAAGTCCTGTGACACCTGCCCATCGAGTACCTTGCGCGCATCGGCCAATATAACGCCTGGTGTTGGTACATTGACCAACTCCGGGTTCTTTTCAATGCTGAAACCTAAAGTGACCAACAGTTGATGGCCTTCATTCAAGGCGCAAATGGTTTTTCCGTGCTTATAGGCTTCAAGAACAAAATGAACAGCTTCGCCCAGACGACTTAAGGCTGCCGTGCTTTCCTCGCCCCCTGGAATCACGATTGCGTCGAACATGACTGAAGGCATGGTAATAAAGGTGTGGTCAACGACAAGCTGTTTGCCTGCAGCCGTACAGACGCTTCCCAGTTGCGACCCTATAAGCTTGCAGATAGCTCCTGCTGCGGTCATGTCGAGCACAAGACGTCGCAAGGCAGGCGCATCGACACCGTCGGCCACCAGGACGGCAATTTTTCGGGTCTTTATGCTGGCGCCAACTCGTGTCGCCATACTCAACGCAGCATCTTCGCTGACTTTCAAAGCGATCCGATAATCGCGATAACCAGTTCGGCCCGCCGCTGCTTTTGGGTCTGGCGCATTGATTCCCAATGGCAAGGCCACGCGGGCCGCCAGTTTGAGATCAACATGCGCAAGGTTATCGACCATCCTCTGGCGAATCTCGGATACTTCTACCCTTGACAATTCAAATCTGAAGGCTGCAACGATATGGTCTTTTTCGCTGACACTCTGACTGTTCCAAAATAAGGTCGCCTGAGAAAAATGGTCTTCAAACGAGGGAAGCCGACGCCGTGACTTGGATACTCCAAGCTGGTCGGGATGGGATTGAAATCCATCGGCGGCACCATCCACGCGGAGTTCGATCCCGTTGGCCAGAGTGTTGGGTTCATACGCGACCTGGCCCTTGTTGATGGATTGGCGATGAAGGCCCCCGCGCTGATAATTGTGAATGGGGCAAACGCTGCGGTTGATTGGAATTTCATGAAAATTCGAACCCCCCAGCCGCGTCAACTGCGAGTCTGTATAAGAAAAAAGGCGGCCTTGTAAAAGAGGGTCATTGGAGAAGTCTATTCCTGGTACGAGATTTCCGGGGTGAAAAGCAACTTGCTCGGTTTCTGAGAAAAAATTCTCGACATTGCGGTTCAGCACCATTTTTCCAATCATCTGCACCGGTACCTGAGATTCCGGAATCAGCTTCGTAGGATCGAGAATGTCGAAGCCCAAGTCATTTTCCCGGCCCGCATCGACGATTTGCACGCCCAGTTCCCATTCTGGAAAATTGCCGGCTTCAATAGCTTCCCAAAGGTCTCGACGAAGAAAGTCCGGATCCTTGCCGGCTATTTTTTGGGCTTCATCCCAGTCAAGTCCATGTACGCCCAGCTTCGGTTTCCAGTGAAACTTGACAAAGAAGGCGTCGTTTCTTGCATTGATGAAGCGGAATGCATGCACACCAAACCCTTCCATCATGCGAAAGCTGCGTGGCAATCCACGATCCGACATGGTCCACATCAGCATATGGGTGACTTCAGGCACCAGGGAAGCAAAATCCCAGAAGGTATCGTGCGCGCTGCTGGCTTGCGGCATTTCATGGTGGGGCTCAGGTTTGAGCGCGTGGATCAGATCCGGAAATTTAATCGCGTCCTGAATGTAAAACACCGGCATGCTATTTCCCACAAGGTCATAATTTCCTTCTTGTGTGTAGAATTTCACGGCAAATCCACGTACATCCCGTACCGTGTCGGCTGATCCTTGAGATCCTGACGCTCCGGAAAATCGTACGAAAATGGGAGTTTCAATGTCCGAATCCTGTAAAAAAGCTGCGCTTGTGTACTGCACCATGGATTTGTAGAGCTTGAAAAATCCATGCGCGCCACAGCCCCGGGCATTGACTACACGCTCAGGAATACGTTCATGACTGAAGTGCGTTAACTTTTCGCGGAGAATGAAGTCTTCGAGCAGAGTAGGGCCGTTGTCGCCGGCTTTGAGCGAATTGTGATTGTCTGCAAGTTGCACACCTTGATTACTCGTCAATCCCGGACTTGCAGCCAAAGTGAACGCCTCGAGTTGCGCCAACTTTTCGTGAGCAAGCTTTGCTGGAACTGAAGTGTTGCGCGGGTTGGACGCATTGCGTTTTGGAAGCAACGACATTAAATTTCCTTGGTGATATCCGGCTTCAAAACGGCATCGATGCTTAAAAACTCATACCCATTTCGGGTAAGGAAGAATTCCAAGGATATGTTTTTCACTGAGCATTTTGCGTAGGTTGATGTCCCTGTCTAAGGAAAGAAATGGAAGTTTTCTGTTGGGCAAAGCCTGAGTCAAATATAAAACAATGTAATCTACAAATTTTTAATAACAAAGTTCATGAAAAAATGAAGTAAAAATGCTAGAAAAGATACCAGTTCCTCAACCAAACCCACCGGTCCCAGTGCCCGACAGCAGCCGTCCGATCGTCATTCCACCAGAATCTTCCAAGCCAATAGAGATTGACGAGCCACCTCCATCAGAGCCAGCCTTTCCAATCCGCGAACTTGGTATGCAACACCAGCCGCAGATTGTGAGTGTCAATACAAATGGACAAATCTGCACTCGGTTAGCGCTGGGCAGGAACGATGGTTTTCTGCCTTTGATATTCATCCTTCTTCATGGCCAGGTAACTGGGGCGGTCCACTTCACGTAGCTGCAACGCATACTCTTCGGTCGCATCAAACCAGTACTGCAATCTTGCTTCTACCGGTTGCGGCGGGGAGTGTTTAAGTGATGCAAGGTAAGCTTCCATTGCAAGGTAATAACGCATGGTGTTTCGTTCTACGGCACCGCGCATTCCTCCGACATAAGCAGAGTTTTCATCGGACGTAAGCTTGGTGAAACCTACTTTACCGCGACCCAGAGTTGATAGGTAGGTCTGCATGGCCAATTTGCCAGCCAACCCATATCCGTAGGAATAGCGAAGATTGATAAACGTTTTATCTTCAGACAAAGGGACGGCGCGCAGTTGCAACTGGTAGTCGGTCGTATTCAAAGGCCCTTTGTTCGCATGCAATTCAACTGCCAGGTATTGGGGCGTTTCCGCAGTAACGCGATACGAAAATTCGAGCATAAAGGTGTCTGCAAGTTGCTGAGGCGTTTTTTTGCCGATATTGACTGCAAGCTTGGCGGGTTTGGCTGATTCAGGACTTGCATGGCAGTATTTGGTATTCAAATGCAGTATCAGTACTTCACACCAGAGATCAGGTTTTTTAAAAGTGGTACTTACCGCGCTAAACGGTGAATCTAATATGGCGTAAACGTCACTAGTGACTGTGTCAACATTTTCTGCTGATTCGAAAACTAAAGGGCGATGATAAACATTTTTCGTCAACTGAGGTTTAAGCATTGCATGCTTTTCAAGCAGAGCTGAAGCCCTTGACTCGCCGTTCGTGGTCGAAACAGACTGCGAAAAAGCATTTCCAATACAGGTGCAGGCAATGATTGCAGAAGTACCGAACACCAGTAGTGTTTTTTTTTGGAAGTTGAAATTCAATATTTTTTTCATCTTTCAAGTTTGCCAGTAAGCGCCCTGATATCTGGTAACAACATCTTTCGTCCTACAAACACTGTCATTCGCGGCGGCCTGCAAGCAGGCAAATCGAAGAACTTGTAAACCAAAAATTGCGTTACAAGGAATTGTCAAATAGGTGCGCTACCTGGCTTGACAGTGCGGCACCTGCACGGCTGTAGCCGATCACTGTTGCGACACTTTGATGACCGGTCATCGCCATGGTTTCGGCCAATGGCATGTTTTGACGTCCCGCTTCAGTGATGAATCCCGAGCGAAGTGAATGGGCTGAAAAACTGCCTTCAACACCTGAAAGGGTACAACGGTATTTCACGATATCACGCACGGCGGCAGCTGCCAGCGCCGGGCCAAGTTGCCCTCCCTTTCGGACTTGCCTGAAGATCGGACCTTCAAAAATTCCTGAGGCTTGAAGCCACGCGGTCATTGCAGCTGCGGCACTTCCCAGCAGGGGTTTTTCGTTTTCCGGCCGTTCCCGACCAGCCTGGTTGGTTTTTGAATGCGCCAAGGTATATATGAATCCGTTGGGAACACGTTTCAAGAATTTCATGTCTGCATTGGCAACTTCAGACCGTCGTCGCCCCCCACTGGCCCAGGCGAAGAGCAGAAGCGCACGGTCTCTAAGGCCGCGAAGGCTGTCGTCACAGCTGTTCAGAATCAGCTGGAGTGGATCCTTGGTCAATGCATCTTTTTTATTGGGAAGGACGCCACGTTTTGCATACGCCTTGCGTATGCGTGAAAGCAATTCCCTGATCTTGTAGTCATGGCACGGATTCGTCTGTTTTTCAATCTGGTGAGCCTTCGACAGAACGGCAATTCTATGCACCATGGTGTTGTGAGCAAGCGGACCTGGTTTTCCCTTGTAGCCGCTATTGACAAGCGCCATGTCAATGCAAGGGGGTAGTTCCGATACAAGGCCTTTTTCGGTGGTTCGCTGCGCATGATCAACGATGAACTGCAAAACCGACGAAACAGGCACCGGCAACTGGATCGGACAACCGTAGCGCATTGCATGCCACGCTGCCCAGTACTTTAGTGCGCTACGGTAGCTAGCAAGCGTATTTGCCGATTCACCTTCTCGTAGTAAATCCTCAACTGCACTTTGGGCGTCGACATCCAGCACAGAAGGATTCAGTGCAGAAATATGACTATTTAAGATAATTTGCACGATCGTTTGCATTCTCTATAATTTCATACATAAAATGTATGTTGTATAACAATTTAACAAATTTTGATCTCGATAACATTCTTTTATCGAGGGTAAATTTATCATGGAAGGATTGAGATGGAAACTAGAAGTTTTAACAACAGAGGTGTTCAACAAGAAGACGTATGGTCTGCTGCAGACAGTCTGATAGCGGATGGGCTCAGGCCGACTATTGAGCGGGTCAGACAAAAGATAGGCAGGGGATCGCCAAACACGGTCAGCCCGATGCTGGAAACATGGTTTGCGACTTTGGCTTCGCGACTTGGTGTCAATAAGCAAGCTAGTGAGTCTGAGCATGTTCCAAAAGCACTTCAACAAGCGATCAAAGCTGCCTGGGAAATTGCTTTGGCAAAAGGCCGGGAAGAATCTGCGCTGGAAATCGTACGGGCGCAAGATGATCTGGCGCAGGCCACCCTGATGGTACAAAACCGCGAGGTCGAACTTGTTCAGATGGAGCAGGTACGAGCAGTAAAACAGCAGGCGCTTGAAGATGCTCTCAATTCGGCTAAAAATATCACCGAAGATGCACTTGCAAGACTGAGTGAAGCCCAACAGTTGGCAAGCAGGCGTGATAGGGAAATTCAAAACCTTCACGCCAGACTAATTACCGTAGAAACAGCGCGTGACTCAGAAATTCGCCAACATCAGGAAATAACTGCCGACTACCTCAGTGAAAGACAAAAACTCGAAGAGCGCGCCCAGGCTACGCAGCATAGGTTACTCGAAGAAATCGACCGGGCCAGGCAGAAAACAATAAAAATCTCCAGCGATGCACAAGCAGTCGAGAGACAATTTGCAGCCGAGAAAATTCTGCGGGAAGAGAAAATACGGACTCTTGAAAAAGAGCAGTCAACAATCCAAGCCCTGTATGCGGCCCAATCAATAGATATTCATGCGCTTCGGGAAACCCTCGCCGTTTCCGACTCGCGTTCACATGAAATTAAAACTCTGTTGAAAGCACAACTGGACGATAGCAAAAAAGCAGTTGCACGTTTGACAGACGCTCTGTTGAATCGGGAAACTGCACCGGCCGCAGGAGCGAGATTTCTGGCGAAAAAGTTAAAACGGACTCGTAGTACTCGTAAGGGATGAACACTGAAACTGAAGCAAAACCGCAACAAATCGCTTTACTTCAGCAATCATTTACTTAACATAATATACATCGTGGAAGGTCAAGCTGTGCGAATTTTTTACCATTTCCCAGCCGGCCGTTTGCTTCTGATCGCTGCAGCGATTGCCTCCACTGCATCCGGCCTTTGTGCGCGCTGGGCAAAATCCAGCGCCGTGAGTTTTTGATGATTTTTTAGTTTCGGATCAGCGCCTTCCTGAAGCAGTATATTGACCGAGGCTTCAGAGCCATACATGGCGGCCATCATCAGGGGCGTGGTGGCATTGGGCGATTCTGCGTCGATGTAGGCGCTGTTTTCAAGCAACAGGCCAATCAGCTCGGTATGTCCACCGCTGGCTGCGTAGTGCAGAGGCGTCCAGCCTGTTTTATTCACATCGGCCCCCTTTTTGATAAGCCTGTCCGCTAACTCCAGTTGTCCTTTGAGTGCTGCCAGCATCAAAATGCTTTCCCCCTTCGCGTTGAGCTTGTTAAGGTCGGTTTTTGGCCAGTCAATCAAAACTTTGGCCACTTTCGGCGATGGCTCGCGCAAGGCAAGATACAGGCCGGTTTGACCGTTTGAATCGATCGTGTTTACATCAAATCCTCTGGTCAGCAGTTCGCTGACCTTTTGCGCGTTGTCCTGTTTGATGGCATTGAAAAAATCTTCAAAGGAACCCGCCCACGCAACGCCGGTACCCGCAAGAACAAACACAAGGAAAATTTTATTCGCGCATTCAGTAAAGAATCGAGTCATGCATTGATACCGGTGAAAAGCTGTTCAAAATTGCGGCTGGTCGCGTTGGCAATCACTTCAATCGATTCCGACCTGGTTTCCGCAAGCTGTTTCGCAACAAAAGGTACATAAGACGGATTATTGGTTTTGCCCCGGTAAGGCATGGGGGCTAGGTAGGGACTGTCTGTCTCGATTAAAAGCCGGTCAAGGGGCACAAATCGGGCGACCTCACGAATATCTCCCGCATTTTTAAATGTGATCACGCCTGAAAATGAGATGTAGAACCCAAGGTCCAGGGCGGCTCGCGCTACCGCCTGTGTTTCGGTGAAGCAGTGGAAAACACCGCGTACCTGCCCGCCTTCTGTGGCGGCTGCAGCACTTTCTTCCTTCAGGATGGCAATCGTATCGTCCGAGGCGCTTCGAGTATGGACAACAAGAGGTTTTCCAGTCAGGCGAGCTGCCCGGATATGCACCCGAAAACGTTCTCGTTGCCACTCCATGTCTGCAACCGTACGCTCGCCCAGCCGGTGATAGTCAAGGCCTGTTTCACCAATGCCCACGACCTTGTCAAGCGCTACCCGCATGACAAGGTCGTTGATTCCCGGCTCCTGGACATTTTCATTGTCCGGGTGAACTCCGACTGTGCACCAGAAGTTGTCGTAAGTGGTGGCAAGCTGGTGAACGACATTGAACTCCTCTAGCGTGGTGCATATGCACAACGCCCTATTGACTTGAGCTTCCTGCATGGCTTTTCTAACCTCCGCAAGATTTTCTTTTAACCTTGGGAAGCTTAGATGGCAATGTGAATCTGTGAACATATTTAAATATGTAGATGATATTTAAATGGTATTCGTGGGCCGATTAGAGGCCAGGCTAGCGCCCAAGGCTTCTTCTATCCTGGCTTTGAGCATGCGCGATTTCTCGTCTGAGGGAAACTGAACACCTATTCCCTGCGTCTGGTTACCGGCCGCATGGGCCGGAGTAATCCATGCGACTTTTCCTGTAACTGGATGGCGTTGCGTTTCATCCGGAAGCGTCAGCAACAAATAGACATCATCGCCGAGCTTGTAGTCGCGCGTGCTCGCGATGAAGATGCCCCCCTCTTTAAAAAGTGGAATGTAGGCGGCGTAAAGATCTGCCTTTTCTTTGATGCCCAACTGGACAATGCTAGGCCTGGATGCTGTAGCCGTAGAACTGGAAATGGGTTTAGTACTCATGCGATTTATTCCTGAAGGTTGGAATGCTGCCGATTGACAGCAGCATTCTGAACGATTACGTACCAACTCATGCGGCAGTCAGCGCCGTCTTTGCACGGCTGACCAGCGATTCAATCAGCAACCCGGGGTTGTAGGGATGATCCACGGTGCGCGCGATGGCGTTGAGATCCCTGGACCAGCTTGCCAGCGCATGCAACCCCGTTCCAGCCAGTTCATGAGACGCATGGCCCGCTTTGCCAGTCGGTCTTTCGGGTATTGCCGCCAGGTCCTTGGCACTGAAAAACCGGGGTTCCGCACCGACCCGGACAGACCAGAGGTCATGGCAAAGCTTTTGCAAGGCGTCAACCGCCATGGCCGGTGGCCAGTCCATCAGCGCACCAACGTCGCCGCGCAGCATGGCTTTGGGAAAATCCAGCCATCGCTGCGCAGTCTCCGAAGCTGGGCTGCCTTGCGCCCAGTTGAGCACGTCTGCCGGCCGCCCACCCGCTCGGAGCAAAAGCGTCTTCAAGCCAGCGGTATCGGGCGGGCGAACCGTTTTTTGAGTATTGTTGTCCGTGCTGCCCATTCGAGCCGTTTCACGGCCAAGCCAGGTCAAAGCCTGCTCAAAATCAGGCCACAGCATGGTATGGCCGAGGCAGCGGCTGCGGATCGTCGGCAGAAGTTGATGCGCCGCTTCCGTTGCAAGGATGAACTTGACCGCGCCTGGCGGCTCTTCCAGGGTTTTCAGCAGCGTGTTGGCCGTGACGTGGTTCATGCGTTCGGCGGGAAACACCAAAACGACCTTGGTCGTTCCGCGCGAACGGGTGAACTGGGTGAACGATACGGCTTCGCGCGCCGCATCCACCTTGATCTCCTTGCTGGGCTTGCGTTTTTTTCCGTCCAGGTCGTCCTGTGTTTTTTCGTCGAGCGGCCAGCCCAGCGACAGCGACAGGGTTTCAGGCAGCAGCATGCACAGGTCGGCATGTGTATGAACCTCGACCGCATGGCAACTGCCGCAGTGGCCGCAGGCGCCCTGCGCCGTTGGCTTCTCGCACAGCCAGGCGGTGGCCAGTGCCAATGCCAGCTCGAACTGTCCCAGCCCTGACGGCCCGCCCAGCAGCCAGGCATGGCCGCGCTGCGTCAGCAGGCTCTCCAACTGGGTTTGCAGCCATGGAGCCAGACGCCGGCCGGAATGGGTGGTTGAATTCGACGCGTTCATGACCTGGCCGTGGCGTTCATCCATCCCTTTTCAACCACCGCCTGCAGGACGCACTGCCAGACAGCATCACGCGCCACGGAAGCATCAATCCGCGCGAAGCGTTCAACATGCTCGCGCTGACGGTCCGCATAGCCTTGAGCTACACGGCGAAAAAACTCCACCGGCTGCGATTCAAACCTATCGGGAACGCGAGAACCCGCCAGGCGCAAGGCGGCATCCTCCGGCGGCAGGTCAAACCAGATCGTCAGGTCGGGCTCGATCACCGTTTCAACCTCGGGCTTCATTGGCTGATTGCCCGCCGGGTCGCCCAGCAGGCCTTCGTCGGCCTGCACCCAGCGCTCAAGCGTTGCCAGCACTCCCAGATCAAATCCGCGCCCGGCGCCCTGGTAGGCAAAGGTCGCGTCGGTGAAACGGTCGCACAGCACCACTTCGCCCCGCAGGAGCGCGGGCGCGATCACACGCACCACATGGTCGCGCCGGGCCGCAAAGATCAGCAGCGACTCGGTCAACGGGTCCATTGCCTCTTCGAGTACAAGGCTGCGCAGCTTTTCAGCGAGCAAGGTGCCGCCTGGTTCGCGCGTGAGCGTGACCGCCCGGCCTTCGGACCGGAAGGCATGGGCCAGGCCGTCGATGTGCGTTGATTTTCCGGCGCCGTCGATGCCTTCAAAACTGATGAATACGCCCTGGGAATGCGAAGGCCGCCGCGCCAGGCTTTCTCCATCAGGGCCAGCCCCAATGGGGAGCAGCACAGAACTTGTAGCGTCAGGCAATGCAGAAGCCTCTTCCATACCAGCAGGGGCCGCGGAACCGGCTTCGCCGGGCCGCAGGCGCAGCGCCCCCTCGGGGGGCAGCGCAGTACGCGAAGCGACAAGCGTGGGGGTCATATCTATCGGCCTCGAATGTATTTGTTGACGGCGCGGTTGTGCCCGTCAAGGTTTTCGCTGAACTCGCTGGTGCCGTCACCGCGCGAGACAAAATAAAGCGCCTTGGTCGGTGCCGGCTGGACTGCCGCCAGCAAGGCGGCCTTGCCTGGCATGGCAATCGGCGTTGGCGGAAGGCCCGTTCGGGTGTAGGTGTTGTAAGGCGTGTCCTGCTGGAGATCGCGTTTGCGCAGGTTGCCATCAAACCGGGCGCCCATGCCGTAAATCACGGTCGGGTCCGTCTGCAAGGGCATGCCGATGCGAAGGCGGTTGATGAAGACGCCGCCAATCTGTCCACGGTCCGTGGGCTTGCCGGTTTCCTTTTCGACAATGCTGGCCAGGATGAGCGCCTCGTCGGGAGACTTGAGCGGCGTCTCCAGGCTGCGCAAACTCCAGGCGGCTTCGAGTCGCCGATCCATGGCGCGTGCGGCGCGCTTGAGCACGGCCAGATCGCTGGCGCCCTTGGCATAGGTATAGGTGTCGGGGAAAAAACGGCCTTCAGGATGGACGCCTGGCTTTCCCAGCTTTTCCATGATGATTTCCGGGCTTAGCGCAAGCGTGTCGGGCGTTAGCTGCTCTGCTTTTTGTAGTGCCTGAAGAACCTGGCTGAAGGTCCATCCTTCAACCAGTGTGACATTTTTTAGCGTTTCCTCACCGCGAACCAGCATGCTCAAAAGTCTTCGGGGCGAGGTGCCGGGAACAATTTCATAACTGCCAGCCTTGATGAGCCGGGCTTGTCCCGAAAAACGAAACCAGGCCTGCAGCAGCAGCACCGGCACGTCCGCGCCGCTGGCCACCACGGCGTCAGCGACGCCATTGGCCGTGGTGCCGTGCTCGATTTCAAGGTCCACGACCTGGCTTCCCGGTTGCAGCCGCAGCAGCATGGGCTCGTGCAGCCACCACAGGGCCGCGCCGAACAGCAGCAGCGCTGCGATAAACAGCAAGATCAATAAACTTGTAAAAACACGACGCACGACCCAGCTACCTTTTCAACATCCACAGCACTAAACACCGGGCAATGATAATTCAGGCCATCTTCACCCTTACAGCGAATGCCTCATGACCATGACCAGTTCAGTCCCTCCAATTTCTGGCGTCGTCAAGCTGACGCATCTCGCGATCATCCGCGCCGCCGGCGAAGACGCCGTCAAGTTCCTGCAGGGCCAGTTGACACAGGACGTCGCGCAGCTGGATCTGACGCAGGCCCGGCTCGCGGCATTTTGCAATGCCAAGGGACGGATGCAGGCCAGTTTTGTCCTGTTCAAGCGCAGCCCGGAAGAAGTCCTGCTGGTGTGCAGTCGCGACCTTCTGGCCGCCACGCTCAAGCGGCTGTCGATGTTCGTGATGCGCGCAAAGGCAAAACTCACCGATGCCAGTGATGATTTCCTGCTTTATGGCCTCACGGGAAACGCTATTGATTCCATAGCATCCAGCACACAGCCTGCCTGGACCAAGGTTGATATTGATGAGGCAAACCTGATTTTTCTTTATCCCGGTGCCGGACAGGCGCGAGCAATCTGGTGCGCGCCCGCCGGTTGTCTCCAGCCAGAAGGTGAGCCCATCGACCTGGAAATGTGGAACTGGCTTGAAGTGCAATCGGGAATTGCCATGATCAGCCCGCCGGTTTTCGAGTCCTTCGTGCCGCAAATGCTCAACTATGAATCGGTCGGCGGCGTGAATTTCAAGAAAGGCTGCTACCCCGGACAGGAAATCGTTGCACGCAGCCAGTTTCGCGGCACGCTCAAGCGCCGTGCCTATCTGGTACATACCGATACCGATGCGGCGCCTGCGCCAGGGCAGGAAGTCTTCCATGCGCAAGACAGCGATCAGCCTTGCGGTCTGGTGGCGGCTTGCGCCGCGCATCCGGCTGGCGGTTTCGATGCGATCGTGTCGATTCAAACCGCTGCGGCGGCTGATGCGACAGCGCATACCGGGGACAGGCGCTTGACGCTGGGCAGCGCGGCAGGCCCGGCCCTGGCGCTGCTGCCGCTGCCCTACCCTTTGCTTGAAGATATCTGAAGCCATGTCGCGAAAGGCTTGTGGATGTGCCTGATTGCGTTCGCCATTGGCGCGTCAAAGCGCTGGCCCCTGGTGATTGCCTCCAATCGTGACGAAATCCTGGAACGCCCAACGCTGCCGCTGGACTACTGGAAAACGGCTTGCGGGCAGGAAATCATTTCTGGACGCGATCTGCGCGCAGGTGGAACCTGGCTGGGAATGACACCGGCTGGGCGGGTGGCATTCCTGACCAATGTGCGCGAAGCCGGGCCAAAGCTTGCCACGTTTTCGCGGGGTGAACTGGTGACACGCTGGCTCGAAAGCCACAGCGATGCCGCAGCATTTGCTGCCTCGCTTGAAAAGGACAAGCACCAGTACGGCGGGTTCAACTTGGTGCTGGGTGATGTGCGGCGAAATGCCTGGACGTGGATGACGAACCGATCGCTGGCATCTGTTGCCGGCTGGCATTTCGAAACGCTGGCACCTGGTGTGTACGGGCTGTCGAACGCAGCGCTGGATACGCCATGGCCCAAGACATTGGCGCTGAAAAACGCATTGATGGCGGCGTTGCAACAAGAAGCTACGTCCAATTCGCAGGATGATTCATGGCAAGGCCCTCTCTGGGCGGCGCTTGGTAATCGCGAACAAGCCCCGATTTACAGTTTGCCTACAACCGGGGTTTCCGAGGCGATGGAAGCGGCCTTGTCCAGCGCATTTGTGGATTTTCCTGAACATGGCTATGGCACGCGGAGTAGCACGGTGCTGGTGGCTAGCAGGATGTTAGATCCTCTTGCAAGTAAATCCCTGCGGATCGACATGATGGAGCAGACGCATCTGCGCTCGTCTGTTGATGAGACTCCTGCTATATCCAGCATTTCCTTCAATTTCCCCTGCTGATTTTTCGGCTTATTTTCTATATTTTTGTAGATTACATTCCAAGCAAAAATGAGAGCCCTCGAATCCTGATGCCTCAAAGCGGCTTGAACATTTCCCTCTGCGCAATGCCCGCCTCCATAAAAGGTTCTCCGCGCACCATAAAACCTTCACGCAGATAAAACCCTTCGGCACTGCGTTGCGCATGCAGCATGACTTCGTGATCACCGCGTTGCCGGGCCGCACCGACCAGCGCTTTCAGAACGGCCTGGCCGATGCCCTCGCCCCGCAAGGCGCGATGCACCGCCAGGCGGCCTATCTTGCCCAAAGCGTTGCCTTGACTGACCAGCCGGCCTGTTGCAATGCCCTGCCCCAAGGCATTGAACGCCACGGCATGCAAGGCTGAACGGTCAGCTTCATCGCATTCGCTTTCAAGCGCAATGCCCTGCTCTTGCACAAACACAAGCCCTCGGATTCCTGCGGCAGCCAACCCCAGTTCCGCCCAGTCGCCAAGCTTGACCTCAAGAATCGACTCGCCCGCCTCGAAACGCTGGACCAGGCTGCGCAGGCCATGCGGCACAGGACGGGAAGTCTGCGACGCCGGGTCGGCAAACACATACACGAGTTCACAGGTGATCAGCAATTCCTCGCCCCTGAAAATCGCGCCGGTAAAAACCATCGATGAATTACCGATCCGTTCGCACTTCAGCCCCACGGCAAGCCGGTCGTCAAAGCGCGCCGAGGCGTGGTATTCGACGCTGGCCTTCTTCACATACAGTTCGCCGCCCAACTGAGCCATGGCCTCCTCGTAGGGAAGCGCCAGGGCACGCCAATAGTCCGTGATGGCGGTGTCGAAATACATCAGGTAGTGCGCGTTGAACACGATCTTTTGCATGTCCACCTCGGCCCAGCGCACGCGCAGGCGATGAACCAGCCGGAATTCAGACAGTTTCATGATCGATGTTTCAGGTGAAAGGCATGGCGCAACGCCCGGGCGGCGTCGGCATGGGCATGGCGCGCCTCGGGAAGGATGCGGCCCATCTTGATGAATTCATGGGTCACGCCCCGGTAGATCTCCAGGTCCACCGGCACGCCGGCGGCGCGCAGCTTGTCGGCATACATCAGCCCTTCATCGACCAGCGGATCGCATTCAGCCAGCCCGAACCAGGCCGGCGCCGCATTGTCCACATGATCCGCATTGAGCGGTGCGAAACGCCAGTCCTCGCGGTCTGCCGGGCCGCGCAAATAATGATTGAAAAACCAGGTGATGTCCGCTTCATCGAGCACAAAACCCTTGGCAAACCTGCGGTGCGAAGCCGTATCCTGACGGGAGGCGCAACCGGGGTAGAAAAGCAGCTGCAGCGCCAGTGGCAGGCCGGCATCCCGGGCCATCAGGGCGCACATCGCGGCCAGCGTGCCGCCCGCGCTGTCGCCGCCAACGGCCAGATGACCAGCGTCCAGCCCGAGTTCAGCGGCGTGGCCGGCCAGCCATTGCAGCGAATCCCAGGCATCATGGGCCGCCACCGGAAACTGGTGCTCGGGTGCCAGCCGGTAATCCACCGACACGACGGCGCAGCCCGCCAGATGGCTGAGCTGGCGACACAACCCGTCATGGGTGGCGATGCTGCCGATGGTGAAGCCGCCGCCGTGAAAGTACAGCAGCACCGGCAGTTTTTCGGCCGACGGCGCATACAGCCGCGCGGGCACGCAATGTCCATCGCGCGCCGGAATGGAGAAATCCCGAACCAGCGCCAGCACAGGCTTTGCAATTTCCAGCACGCCCGATCCGGCTTCGTACGAAGCGCGGGCCTGGCCGGGTGAGAGGGTGTAAAACGGCGGGCGATTGGCGCGCGCCATGCGCACAAGAACATCGCGCATGGGCGGCGTCAGCAGGCTTTCTGGGGAGCGGAAATGCATTTAGACGAACGATACGGAAAAAATCGGTGGGATGGGCACCGCTGCAAGGCTTATCGCCAAAGTGACCGCCATCAGGGTTTGCTTGTAATTCAAGGTCGGCTCCAGCCTTTAAAGTAAGGTTCACGTCAACAGCTTCGCATCGTACAACGCAGAAAGACACGCAACCATGGCCTTTATCTACTACGTCACCCAGGTCCAGTTTGAATTTAGCGCCATCAGGCTGCTCAAGCAGGAATGCGAACGTGTCGGCATCAAGCGCCCCCTCATCGTGACCGACCCGGGCGTCAAGGCGGCGGGCATCCTGCAAAAGGCGCTGGACGCCCTGCCCGGCCTGCGTGTGGCGGTGTATGACCAGACGCCCTCCAACCCGACCGAAGCGGCGGTACTTGCTGCGGCCGAACTCTACCAGGCCAGCGGCTGCGACGGCCTGATCGCCGTGGGCGGCGGTTCGGCCATCGACTGCGCCAAGGGCGTGGCGATTGCCGCGACGCACGAAGGTCCGCTGACGAGTTACGCCACCATAGAAGGAGGCTCGGCCAGAATCACCGCAAGCGTCGCCCCCTTGATCGCCGTACCCACCACCAGCGGCACCGGCAGCGAGGTGGCGCGCGGCGCCATCATCATCGTCGGCGACCATCGCAAGCTTGGCTTTCATTCCTGGCACCTGGTGCCGAAAACCGCGATTTGCGACCCTGAACTGACACTTGGCCTGCCGCCCCGCCTGACGGCCGCCACCGGCATGGATGCGATTGCGCACTGCATGGAGACCTTCATGTCGGCCGCCTTCAACCCGCCGGCAGACGGCATCGCGCTCGACGGCCTGGAGCGCGGCTGGGCGCATATTGAGCGCGCGACGCGCGACGGCAGCGACCGCGAGGCGCGGCTGAACATGATGAGTGCGTCGATGCAGGGCGCCATGGCCTTCCAGAAGGGCCTGGGCTGCGTGCATTCGCTCAGCCACAGCCTGGGCGGCGTGGACCCGCGCCTACACCACGGCTCGCTCAATGCGGTGTTTCTGCCGGCTGTGGTGCGCTTCAATGCGGGGGCTGAATCGATGCAGAAGGAACTTCGCCTGGTGCGCATGGCGCGCGTCATGGGATTGACGTCGGGCAGCGAGATTCCCGACGCCATCAAGGCCATGAATGCGCGCCTCGGGCTGGCGGGCGGACTGGCTGAAATGGGCGTGCAGCGCGAGCAGTTCGGCCAGATCATCGAAGGGGCGCTGGCCGACCATTGCCACCTGACCAATCCGCGCCTGGCCAGCGCGCAGGACTACGAGGCGATGCTGGAAGATTCGATGTAACCGGTCGCCCGCCCGCACAAGGCGTGGTTTTCCCGGTGACACCCGCCGGGCGGATCGACTGATGATGGAACACCCAGCCCTGCGAAAGCCCGCATGCACCACCACTTCAATGAGTCCAGCCCCGCCGGCGCCCGGCGCAACAAGGTCGTCAGCGCGGCCGATGCGGTCCGACTGATCCATGACGGCGACACCGTGGCCACCGGCGGCTTCGTCGGCATCGGCTTTGCCGAAACCATCGCCGTGGCGCTGGAGCAGCGCTTCCTCGACACGCAGGCGGAAACCGGATGCGGCGCGCCGCGCAAGCTGACGCTGGTGTATGCCGCCGGCCAGGGCGATGGCGGCAAGCGCGGTCTAAACCACCTCGGCCATGCCGGCATGGTCAGGCGCGTGATTGGCGGCCACTGGGGGCTGGTGCCGGCCCTGCAAAAACTCGCGGTCGACAACCTGATCGAAGCCTACAACCTGCCGCAAGGCGTGATCACCCACCTGTTTCGCGACATTGCCGCCGGAAAGCCCGGCACCCTCACCCACGTCGGGCTCGACACCTTCGTCGATCCGCGCTGGGGCGGCGGCAAGATCAACGCCTGCACCACCGAGGACCTGGTGCGGCTGATGGAAATCGACGGACGCGATTACCTGTTCTACAAGGCCTTTCCGATCTCGGTCGGCATCATCCGCGCCACCACCGCCGACCTTGAGGGCAACCTGAGCATGGAGCGCGAGGCGCTGACGCTTGAAGCGCTGGCAATTGCCATGGCGGCGCGCAATTCGGGCGGCATCGTGATTGCCCAGGTCGAGCGCATTGCCGAGCGCGGCACGCTGCATCCGCGCAGCGTCAAGGTGCCCGGCGTGCTGGTCGATGCCGTGGTGCTGGCCACCGATCCGGCGCACCACATGCAGACGTTTTCCGAGGCCTACAACGCGGCCTATTCCGGTGAAATCCGCGTGCCGGTCGATTCGCTGCCAGCCATGGCGCTGAATGCGCGCAAGGTGATGGCCCGGCGCGCCGCGCTGGAGCTGCGCGCCAATGACGTGGTCAACCTGGGCATCGGCATGCCCGAGGGCGTGGCCAGCGTGGCCGCAGAGGAACGCGTCATCGACCTGGTCACGCTGACGGCCGAGCCCGGCGTGATCGGCGGCATTCCGGCCAGCGGGCTGAGCTTTGGCGCGGCGGTCAATGCCCAGGCGGTGATTGACCAGCCCAGCCAGTTCGACTTCTACGACGGCGGCGGGCTCGACATCGCGGTGCTGGGCCTGGCGCAGGCCGACGCCCAGGGCAACCTCAACGTCAGCCGCTTCGGCCCCCGGCTGGCGGGTGCGGGCGGCTTCATCAACATCAGCCAGAACGCCGGTACCGTCGTGTTCGTGGGAACCTTCACGGCGGGCGACCTGGATGTGCGCGTGCAGGACGGGCGGCTGCACATCCAGCGCGAAGGCAGCACGCGCAAGTTCGTCGCGCAGGTCGAGCACCGCACCTTCAGCGGCCGCGAGGCCTGCAGGCGCGGCCAGCGCGTGCTCTACGTCACCGAGCGCTGCGTGTTCAAATTGAAGCCCGGTGGCGGCAATGAAGGCGATAGCAGCCAGGGCCGGCTCGAACTGATCGAGATCGCGCCGGGCATCAACCTGGAACGCGATGTGCTGGCGCAGATGGACTTCATGCCGGCCATCAGCCCGCAGCTCAGGCTGATGGATGCGGCGCTGTTCCTGGACGAGCCCATCGGACTGCGCCATCGACTGCTGGCCACGCCGCTGGCGCAGCGCTTCGAGCTGGACCGCGCGCACGGCATGCTGTTCATCAACTTCGAAGGACTGGCGGTGGACAGCGCGGCGGACATCGAGGCCATCGAACAGCAGCTCACCGCCCTGCTGGCGCCGCTGGAGCCACTGGGAGAGCGCGTGGCGGCGGTGGTCAATTACGACAGCTTCAGCATCCTGCCCCGGCTGATCGACGACTACTCGGCCATGGTCCAGCGCCTGAGCGCGCGTTACTACAGCCGCGTGACGCGCTACGGAACGGGCGGATTCCTCAAGGCCAGGCTGGAAGCGCTGAAAACGGCGGCCGGCTGAACCAACCCGTGGCCGAGACCGGGGCTGCCATGCCAGAGCGCATTCGTCTTGCCGAAAAACGTGTTTTCAAGCATCAAATATGCCTTTCTCGCACGTCCATATTGGTTAAGAAGCTATTAATTAAATAGCAAAAACTGTCAGCAGTTTTTCTCGCCACGCGGATTAGCAGGGTGATTTCGTCTCACCAGCCGCAGCCCCGCATCACCTGATTTCGGCGCGATGGATGGCAGGTTCCCGGATCAAGTCCGGGGCAGACTCAGCCCGCAATGACCGTAAAAACCGACACGTTATTTTTTCAGCCCCGCCAGCTTGCTGAACGCCGATTCCATCGCCGTCGATGCCGGGTGCGGCGCCGCCTGGCGCGCACCGCCGCGCTGCTGCGCGCCGGGCCGGGCGCCTTCAAAGCGGTTGTCGCGCGGGGCGTCGCGGCGCGCTGGCGCCGCGTCCAGCTTCATGGTCAAGGCGATGCGCTTGCGCGCCACATCGACCTCGGTCACGCGCACCTTGACGATGTCGCCGGTCTTGACCACTTCGCGCGCGTCGGTCACGAACTTGCTGGACAGCTGGCTCACATGCACCAGCCCGTCCTGGTGCACGCCAATGTCGATGAAGGCGCCAAAGGCCGCGACGTTGCTGACCGTGCCCTCCAGCAGCATGCCGTCCTTCAAGTCGCGGATATCTTCCACGCCGTCATTGAAGCGCGCCACCTTGAAATCGGGACGCGGGTCGCGGGCGGGTTTTTCCAGCTCGGCCAGGATGTCCTTGACCGTGATGACGCCGAATTTCTCGTTGGCGAACAGTTCGGGCTTGAGCGTCTTGAGCATTTCTGCGCGGCCCATCAGTTCGGCCACCGGCTTTCCCGTGTGCGCCATGATTTTTTCGACCACTGAATAGGTTTCAGGATGCACGCCGGTCATATCGAGCGGATTCGTTCCCCCGCGCAGCCGCAGAAAGCCGGCGCTCTGCTCGAAGGTCTTGGCGCCCAGCCCCGTCACCTTGAGCAGGTCGGCGCGGCTGCCGAACGCGCCATTGGCATCGCGCCAGCGCACCACCGACTTGGCCACGGTCTGGCTCAGCCCCGACACGCGCGCCAGCAGCGGCACGCTGGCGGTGTTCAGGTCCACGCCGACGCTGTTCACGCAGTCCTCGACCACCGCGCTCAGGCTGCGCGCCAGGTCGCTCTGGTTCACGTCATGCTGGTACTGGCCGACGCCAATCGATTTCGGGTCGATCTTGACCAGTTCGGCCAGCGGGTCCTGCAGGCGGCGGGCAATGCTGGCGGCGCCGCGCAGGCTCACATCGACATCGGGCATTTCCTGGCTGGCGAATTCGCTGGCCGAATAGACCGACGCGCCGGCTTCGCTGACCACTACTTTTTCTATAGCAAACTTTTCTTTACCATCGTGCTGGGAAGCCTGCTTTGACATGATTTTTATCAAATCGGCGGCCAACTTGTCGGTTTCGCGGCTGGCCGTGCCGTTGCCAATCGCAATCAGGTTCACGCCGTGTTTTTCACTGAGCTTGGCGAGCAGGTGCAGCGAGCCGTCCCAGTCCTTGCGCGGCTCATGCGGAAACACCGTGGCGGTCTCGACCAGCTTGCCGGTTGCATCGACCACCGCCACTTTCACGCCAGTGCGAATGCCCGGGTCCAGCCCCATCACCACGCGCGGGCCGGCAGGCGCGGCCAGCAGCAGGTCGCGCAGGTTGTCGGCAAACACCTTGATGGCAACCTTTTCGGCGTCTTCCCTTAGCTTGGTGAACAGGTCGCGCTCCAGCGACAGGCTGAGCTTGACGCGCCAGGTCCAGGCGATGCACTTGCGGATCAGGTCATCGGCCGGCCGCGCCTGGTGACTCCAGCCCAGGTGCAGCGCAGTCTTGCCTTCGGCAATGCTCGGCTGCCCGGCTTCGGGCGGCACCGGCAGCACCAGCTTGGCATCCAGGATTTCCAGCCCCCGGCCGCGGAACACGGCCAGTGCGCGGTGCGAAGGCACGCGGCCAATCGGCTCGTCGTAGTCAAAATAATCGCGGAACTTGGCGTTGTCCGGCAGGTTCTCGTCCTTGCCGCTGACCAGCTTGGACGCTAGCAGCCCTTCGCTCCAGAGCCACTGCCGCAGCGACCGCACCAGGAGCGCATCCTCGGCCCAGCGCTCGCTCAGGATGTCGCGCACGCCGTCGAGCACCGCCTGCACGGTGGTGAAGTCGTCGCCGCTTTCGCTTTTCTCAGCCTTCACGAAGGCAGCGGCCTCATCCGCAGGGTTCAGCGACGGATCGGCAAACAGCCGGTCGGCCAGCGGCTCGATCCCGGCCTCGCGCGCCATCTGGCCCTTGGTGCGGCGCTTGGTCTTGTAGGGCAGGTAAAGGTCTTCCAGGTCCTGCTTGGTGGCGGCCGCTTCAATCGACGCGCGCAGCGCGGGCGTCAGCTTGCCCTGCTCGTCGATGTTTCTCAGCACCGTCTCGCGGCGGTCTTCCAGCTCGCGCAGGTAGGACAGCCGCTGTTCGAGTTCGCGCAGCTCGATGTCGTCCAGCCCGCCGGTCGCTTCCTTGCGGTAGCGCGCAATGAAGGGCACCGTCGCGCCGCCGTCGAGCAGTTCCACGGCCGTCTTGACCTGGTGTTCATGGACCCTGATTTCGGCCGCGATCTGGCGAATGATTTTTTGCATGTGGTGTCGGGTTGAGGTTTTTTGGCCGGATGCCAGCGCCGACTCCCGTGCCTGCTGACGCCAAAGGGCGGAATTGTCCCACAGTCAAAACCGGCCTGCGCCACCATAATTTCGGCCTGCGTCCGCGTCATTCATACAAATCAAAAAGGGAGTTCTCCATGCGTTTTCGCACCATTCTTCTGGTTGTCTCCATCTTGCTGCTGGCCGGCTTCGTCGCCCTGAACGTCGATGTGTTCACCCAGCCCAGCCCCTTGAGCCTGGGTTTCACCACCCTCAACGTGCCGCTTGGTCTGGTGATGCTGGGGCTGCTGGTGCTCGCGCTGGTCATCTTCCTGGGCAGCACCATCTACATGCAGAGCCGTCATGTACTTGAATCGCGCACCCATACGCGTGAACTCAATGCCCAGCGCGAACTGGCCGACAAGGCCGAAGCCTCGCGCTTCACCGAACTGCGTTCCTACCTGGAAGCGCAGGTGCTGGCCGAGCAGCAGCGCGAAACTGCCCTGGGAACAGTGCTGGCTGACCGTTTCGCCCAGCAGCAGCAAGTCCTGCTGACACGCATGGAGCAGATGGACAACACCCTGGCCGCCTACATGGGCGAACTGGAACAGCGCCTGGCGCAGCGCAGTGCCGCAACCGTCACCCACACCCTCCCGCACGACAGCAACACCACGTTGAGATAAGCTTCGGCCATGCTCGACATGGCTGATGCGGTTTGATAGCCTTCCTCAAACGGATCCTTAAAGGCATCGCGCTTGCGCCGCTTGCCCTGTTCCTGCTGTTCGAGGAATGGGGATGGGAGCCCCTGGCCGCATGCTTTGCGGCGCTGGGCCGACTGCCCGTCTGGCGGCAGATTGAGCGGCTGATCATTCGCCTGCCGCCCTGGGCGGCCGTGCTGGCGTTTGGCATCCCGGTGCTGCTGCTCGTACCCGTCAAGCTGCTGGCGATTTTCCTGCTCGGCAAGGGCCATGTCGCTGCAGGGCTGAGCCTGGTGCTCATGGCAAAAATCGCAGGCACCGCGCTGGCAGCGCGCCTTTTCCAGCTGACAGAACCGGCACTGATGCAACTCGGATGGTTCGCGCGTTTTTACCCGCCCTGGAAATCATGGAAGAACCGGATGCTGAGGCAGGTCCGCGTTTCATGGCCCTGGCGCCTGGGACGGCGGATGAAGCACAGGGCAAGGGCCTTACTGGTCCATTTCTGGAGCCTATTCAAGACGGCAAGATCAGGCGAGGACAAATAGGCCGGCACTTGCATGGCATCAAAAATGATAGCGGCACAAGACCGCCAGCATTGCGAAAACACCCTGTTCGGCTTGAAACAGGCGATGCCGGCGGGCTTATTCGGCGCCTACATCACCACAGGCACCGACTGCAGGCGCTGCTGGCGCGAGAAAAAGGTCCACATCAGCAGCGTGGCATCCGGGCCTTCGGGCGTGCTGTAGTCCAGGCTGCCTTCGCCGCCGCTCCACGCATGGCCCAGCAGGTCAATCTCGCACTTCACCAGCATCGGCTTTCGGCCGGCGTAATAGGTCGCCGTCTTGTAGGCATGGCGCGGGCTTCGGCCGCTGCTGCGCCCGGCATAGCTGCGCACCACAGGTTCGGCGCTGGTGATCCAGGGCGCATCGATGATGGAGAACTGGGCGGTCAGGTGGTCCACATTGACGCGGCGCACCACCGAATCGCTCTTGCCCTGAACCAGCATGACCGGCATGCCGGGAAACTGCAGTTTGCTGTCGGTGAACTCGCGCACGGCCTCCTTGTGATGCACGCCTGCGCCCTGCTGCATCGCCTGAAAACCGCTCATGGGCGAGTCGCTGGTGCCAAAGACCGGCGCCGAATGCAGGCCAGCGGCGGCAATCAGCTGCGGATGGCGCAAGGCCAGGATCGCCGCCAGGCCGGCGCCGGCAGACAGGCCCGCGACGTAGGTTCGCGTCGCGTCCAGCCGATGCCGGGCGCGCACCTGCTTGATCATTTCGGCGATCAGCGAGACATCGCCATTGCCTTGCTGGGTGGCGCGCCGGTACCAGTGCCAGCAGCGGTTCGCGTCGGCGGCGGCCGACTGCTGCGGATACAGCACCGCGAAGCCCTTGCGTTCGGCCAGTTCATTCATGCGGGTCGAGGCGGCAAAATCGGTCGCGGTCTGCTTGCAGCCGTGCAGCATGACGACCAGCGGAAGCGGCACCCTGGAAACGCCCGACGGCAGGTAAAGCCAGTACATCATCCGGCGCGCCGGCGCCAGCCCCGTGCCTGGCAGGCTGAAAAATGATTTTTTCCAGCTTCCGGGCAGCGCCGGCAGCAGCGTCGCCGCAGGCCGGGCGGGCGCAGCAGCCGCCTTGCGGCGCGGACTGGCGGATTTTACCACCGGAGGCTTCACAGCCTTGACCGCCTTGACGGTTTTCAGGGTGGTGGTGCGAAGGGTCTTGGCGACTTTGGCGGGTTTGACGCTTTTGGCCACCGGTGTGCGGGCCGCCGTCGTCAACAGGCTTTTGAAGAGTTTTCGGCCCTGCGCCTGCTGTGCCTTGCCGACACGGCGCAGATTCTTGAGCCAGAGGCTGGTCAGACTTTTTGTCATGGGGTCTTTGGCGTTGTGAGGTGTTCAGAGGATGGGGAATGGGGACGGTGCCGCAAACGCCCTGCGCCGGCTCCTGATTCCTCAACCGTTCCCTGTATTTTGCTGCAATGCAGCATAAATTTGTGTAAGCCCTTTTCCCCAGAAGCAAGGCGCTGCGGTACAAAACCGGGCTGGCGGGATAATTGGCCCACCGGGGCACGACCGCGCCCACCATTTTTTCGCCTGGATTTTTTTTATGACCACGCCCGACTTCCTGACCGCCGCACTGTATAAATTTGTCGAACTGCCTGACTTTGCCGCGCTGCAGCCACCGCTGCTGGCCTGCTGCGAAGCGCAGGGCGTCAAGGGCACGCTGCTGCTGGCGGCCGAAGGCATCAACGGCACGATTGCCGGAACGCCTGAAGGCGTGCATGCGGTACTCAGCTTCCTGCGTGCCGACCCGCGCCTGGAAAAGCTGGAGCACAAGGAAGCGCATGCCGCGCAGATGCCGTTCCATCGCATGAAGGTGCGGCTGAAAAAGGAGATCGTCACGCTGGGCGTGCCTGATGTCCACCCCGCGCTGATGGCCGGCCAGTACGTCAAGCCGCAGGACTGGGACGCACTGCTGGCCGACCCTGGCCTGGTGCTGGTCGATACCCGCAATGACTACGAAGTCGCCATCGGCACCTTCCAGGGCGCCATCAACCCGGCGACGCACAGCTTTTCGGAACTGCCCGCCTGGGTTGAAAAGGAAATGGCCGACGGTGGCGCGCTGGCCCCGGTCGATGGCAAAAAGCCCCGGGTCGCCATGTTCTGCACCGGCGGCATCCGCTGCGAAAAATCCACCGCCTTCATGCGTGCGCAGGGTTTCGAGGAGGTTTACCACCTGGAAGGCGGCATCCTCAAGTACCTTGAAACCATGCCCGAGGCAAAAAGCCGCTGGCAGGGCGAATGCTTCGTGTTCGACGAGCGCGTCTCGGTCGGCCATGGGCTGCATCCAGGCGACTTCACGCTGTGCCGGTCCTGCCGCGACCCGCTGGGCGCCACGGACCGCCAGTCGCCGCTGTATGAACTCGGCGTGAGCTGCGCGCACTGCCACGCCCGCACCACCGAAGCGCAAAAGCAGGGCTACCGCGAACGCCAGCGCCAGGTCGAACTGGCCGCCGCGCGCCATCAGGCGCATATTGGCGTTCGCCAGCCGGGCAGCGAATGACATGAACACAGCGGCGGCCCTGCCCGCTTTTTTAGAAACGCATCAGCCCTTGCCGGTGCTGTATTCCTTTCGCCGCTGCCCGTATGCGATGCGGGCGCGGCTGGCCATCGCGGCCAGCGGCCTGCGTTGCGAATTGCGCGAAGTCGTGCTGCGCAGCAAGCCTGCCGAGATGCTGGCCGCCTCCCCCAAGGCGACGGTGCCGGTGCTGGTGCTGCCCGACGGCCGGGTGATCGAGCAGAGCCTGGAGATCATGCACTGGGCGCTGGCGCAGAACGACCCGCACGACTGGCTTGCGGCGAATCGCGAAATGCTGCCTGCCATGCAGGCGCTGATCGCCGTCAACGACGGCCAGTTCAAGCAGCACCTGGACCGCTACAAGTACCCGAGCCGCTACCCGCACGAGCATGCGGGCGACGGGCAGGCCTATGCAATGGCGCACCGGAAGGACGCGGGCCGCTGGCTGCTGGAGCTTGAAACCCGGGTAAGCCGCCACGCCTGGCTGTTTGGCGATGCGGCCACCCTGGCCGACATGGCCATCCTGCCCTTCGTCCGCCAGTTTGCGCATACCGACCGGTCGTGGTTTGATGCCCAGCCGTGGCCGTACCTGAAGGCGTGGCTGCTGGACTGGGAAACCGGGCCGCTGTTCCAGCAGGTCATGGAAAAATACCCGCCTTGGCAGCCGGGCGAGCCGGTCATTGAATTCGGGCCGGTGCCTGCCCGGGCGATTGGTTTGAAGCGCTAAAACTTAAGTCATTCAGGCCGATTGCGCATATTCCACGGTCACATTCAGCTATTTATTCAATAGCAGACACGGGTTTTTAGAGTTCCGGCGCAATCGACTCGGCATAGTCATACAAGGCGCCCAGAATCGCCTCGGCCCGCTCATCGGCAGTTTCGGCCAGGGCATCGATCTCTTCAAACAGCGCATCGACATTGCGCGCACCGCCCTCTCCTTCGAGCAGCCGCGCGGCCCGGTGCGCTTCCCAGCGCCCGGCATCTTCCGGGCTCAGGGTTTGCGGAAAATTGCGGGCGCGGTAGCGAAAAACGAGTTCTTTCAGCCGGCTGTCGTCAAAACCTATGCGGCTGTGCGCCAGTTCGGCCGCAGACATTTCACGCAGCTGGTTCAGCCTGCGGCGGTCGTCGTTTCCGATGAAACCACCGTACAGGTTTTCATCCACATCGGGTTCGGCTTCAGCCGGGCGCCGGAACACTTCGGACCACAGCGCGCTCATGTCGGGCAAGCCAGCGGCGATTTCGGCATGGCGCAGTGCCTTTTCCTTGTCCACGCCCCAGAGCGTGGCCATGGTGGGCGTTAAAGTTTGTAGATTACGTACGACCATGGGCGACTTGTTCAGATGCACCGACTTGATCGGCAGGCGCTGCACGCCTTCGGGCAGGTCGGCCGATTTGCTGAACAGCCGAAGGCGCAAGGTAGCCACGTCGAGCAGCGGCAATTCGCTTGGGTCGTGCGCCAGGTCCCAGGCGAGCACCTCGTTCTTGTTCGCCGGATGCGTTGCCAGTGGAAACATGATCGCCAGGCAGCCACGCTCAGGCGAAAACATGCCCGAGACATGCAGGAAAGGCCGCGACATCTGCGCCGTCGCCGGCAACCCCAGTTCGGCCAGCACCCGGGTTTTCTTGTGCAGCCCCAGGCAGAATTCAAACAGCTTGAGGTTTGTCTTGCGGATCAGCCGGGCCAGCGCAATCGTGGCGCGCACATCCGACAGCGCATCGTGCGCAGCCTCGTGCATCAGGCCGTTGGCGCGCGCCAGGTCTTCGAGCTTGAAGCTGGGCTTGCCGTCTTCCTTCAGCGGCCACTGAATGCCGTCGGGCCGCAGCGCATAGGCCATGCGCACCACGTCAAGCAGATCCCAGCGGCCGCAGTCGTTTTGCCATTCGCGGCCGTACGGGTCGATCAAGTTACGCCAGAACAGGTGGCGCGTCACCTCGTCGTCAAACCGGATGGTGTTGTAGCCCACGCCAATCGTTCCGGGCTGCGCCAGCACCTGCTCGATCCGCGCGGAAAACGCATGCTCGGGAACGCCCTGCGCCAGACAATGCTGCGGCGTGATGCCGGTCAGCACGCACGACGCCGGGTCCGGCAAGTAGTCGTTGGCCGGCTGGCAGTAAATCATCAGCGGCTCGCCGATCTCGTTGAGTTCGGCATCGGTGCGGATGCCGGCAAACTGCGCCGGCCGGTCGCGGCGCGTGTTCAGGCCGAAGGTTTCGTAGTCGTGCCAGAGAAAGGTGTGGGAATCCATGGGCTGGGTTTTTCCAATATTTTTTAGTCAAACTGGCCTTTTGCGCAGATAGCACGGGCGCTGGCAGCTACTTTTTTAATAGCACCATGCAAAAAGGCCGATAGCAAGATGCTACCGGCCTTTTCGAGCCTGCCAGCCGGTTCGGGCTGGTTCAGGCTGGTTGACGCGATCAGCTCGCCTCGGCGGCTTCCGACTCTGGCTTGGCGCGGCCTTCGCGCTTGGCCAGCGGCTGGATGTCCAGCTCGACTTCGCCGCTTTCCACGCCTTTTTCGTCAGTCGTGACCTTCATGTCCACGGTCAGGCGACCGCCTTCGGTCAGCCGGCCAAACAGCAGCTCGTCGGCCAGCGCACGGCGGATCGTGTCCTGGATCAGCCGCTGCATCGGACGCGCGCCCATCAGCGGATCGAAGCCCTTCTTGCCCAGGTACTTGCGCAGCGTGTCGGTGAACGTGACCTCGACCTTCTTCTCGGCCAGCTGGGTTTCCAGCTGCAGCAGGAACTTGTCCACCACGCGCAGGATGACCACCTCGTCGAGCGCCTTGAAGCTCACCACCGCGTCGAGGCGGTTGCGGAACTCGGGCGTGAACAGCCGCTTGATGTCGGCCATCTCGTCGCCGGCCTCGCGCGGGTTCGTGAAGCCGATGGTCGCCTTGTTCATGGTCTCGGCGCCCGCATTGGTCGTCATGACGATGATCACGTTGCGGAAATCAGCCTTGCGCCCGTTGTTGTCGGTCAGCGTGCCGTGGTCCATGACCTGCAGCAGCACGTTGAAGATGTCCGGATGCGCCTTTTCGATTTCATCGAGCAGCAGCACGCAATGCGGCTTCTTGGTCACCGCCTCGGTCAGCAGCCCGCCCTGGTCAAAACCGACGTAGCCCGGAGGCGCGCCGATCAGCCGGCTTACGGCATGGCGTTCCATGTACTCGGACATGTCGAAGCGGATCAGCTCGATGCCCATGATGTAGGCCAGTTGCTTGGCCGCTTCGGTCTTGCCGACGCCGGTGGGACCCGAGAACAGGAAGGAGCCAATCGGCTTGTCATCCTTGCCCAGCCCCGAACGCGCCATCTTGACGGCCGACGCCAGCACGTCAAGTGCCTTGTCCTGGCCAAACACCACACTCTTCAGATCGCGTTCCAGCGTCTTGAGTTTGCCGCGGTCATCGTTCGAGACGTTGGCGGGCGGGATGCGGGCAATCTTGGCCACGATTTCCTCCACCTCGGTCTTGGTGATGGTTTTCTTGCGCTTGTTGGCCGGCAGGATGCGCTGGGCAGCGCCCGCCTCGTCGATCACGTCAATCGCCTTGTCGGGCAAATGGCGGTCGTTGATGTACTTGGCGCTCAATTCGGCAGCCGCCTGCAGCGCAGCCAGCGCGTACTTGACGCCATGGTGCTCTTCAAAGCGCGACTTCAGCCCCTTGAGGATATCGACGGTTTCCTGCACCGTCGGCTCGACCACATCAACCTTCTGGAAGCGCCGCGACAGGGCCGCATCTTTCTCGAAAATGCCACGGTATTCCGTGAAGGTGGTGGCGCCGATGCACTTGAGCTGGCCCGAACTGAGCGCCGGCTTGAGCAGGTTGGACGCATCGAGCGTGCCGCCCGAAGCCGCGCCAGCGCCAATCAGCGTGTGGATTTCGTCGATGAACAGAATGCCGTTGGGCTTGTCCTTGAGCGACTTGAGCACGCCCTTGAGCCGCTGCTCGAAGTCGCCGCGGTACTTGGTGCCCGCCAGCAACGCGCCCATGTCGAGTGAGTAGACCTGCGCCTCGGCCAGGATTTCAGGCACGTCCTTTTGCGTGATGCGCCAGGCCAGCCCCTCGGCAATCGCCGTCTTGCCCACGCCGGCCTCGCCCACCAGCAGCGGGTTGTTCTTGCGGCGGCGGCACAGGATCTGGATGACGCGCTCGACCTCGTAGTGGCGGCCAATCAGCGGATCAATCTTGCCTTCCTTGGCCAGCTGATTCAGGTTGACGGTGTACTGCTCCAGCGGCGAGGATTTTTCATTCTTCTCGCCGCCTTCTTCATTTTCGGCAGCGCTCTCGCCGGTTTTGGTCGGCTCGGGCGGGTCGCTTTTCTTGATGCCGTGGGCAATGAAATTGACCACATCAAGGCGCGTGACGCCCTGCTGGTGCAGGTAGTACACCGCATGCGAGTCTTTTTCGCCAAAAATGGCGACCAGCACGTTGGCACCGGTCACTTCCTTCTTGCCGCTGCCGGTGGACTGCACATGCATGATGGCGCGCTGGATCACGCGCTGAAAACCCAGCGTGGGCTGCGTATCGACATCGTCGCTGCCGGCCACCTGCGGCGTGTTGTCCTTGATGAAATTGGCAAGCGACTTGCGCAAATCATCCACATTGGCTGAGCAGGCGCGCAGCACTTCAGCGGCACTGGGGTTGTCCAGCAAGGCCAGCAGCAGGTGTTCGACGGTGATGAACTCGTGGCGTTGCTGGCGTGCCTCGACAAAGGCCATGTGCAAGCTGACTTCTAATTCCTGGGCAATCATAGATTTTCCTTTCGGCTTGCTTGGGTAACTACTTTACTTGTCTATTCGACGCTTAAGAGGATATTGGCCGATTTTGCCGTTATTCAATGGGCTCGCTGACACATTGCAGCGGATGACCGTTTTTCCGGGCGGCTTCGGTCACCTGGTCCACCTTGGTAGCCGCGACGTCCCTGGAGAAAATCCCGCAGATGCCTTTTCCATCGAGGTGGATCTTCAGCATGATCTGGGTCGCGGTCTCACGGTCCTTGTTGAAGAACTCCTGGATGACCACCACCACGAACTCCATGGGCGTGTAGTCGTCATTGAGCAACACCACCTGGTACATCTGCGGCGGTTTGGTTTTTTGCGGACGGCGCTCCAGCACCACCGAGTCTCCGCCGTTGACATCGGCAGGCTTGACGACAGCAGGACTTGGCGGCTGGGCCGGCGATTTGGGGGGTTTTGTTGCCATGGAAATCATTCTAGCCATCGGTACCGTTCATTGCATCAGACAAATCAATTGGTGGTGCGCGGACAAAGTTCAAGCATGAAACGATGGTTTCATATCTGCACATTTGCCTGAGAGATAAAAAAACCGCCACGGGATCACTCCCGGGCGGTCTGCATTGCTTGTCGGGACGACCCGCTTACATGTGGTCGATCATGACCTGGCCGAAGCCTGAGCAGCTCACCTGGGTGGCGCCGTCCATCAGGCGGGCGAAGTCATAGGTGACCTTCTTGGAAGCAATCGAATGCTCCATCGAACTGATGATGAGGTCGGCCGCCTCCAGCCAGCCCATGTGGCGCAGCATCATTTCAGCCGACAGGATCAGCGAACCGGGGTTGACGTAATCCTTTCCGGCGTATTTGGGCGCGGTGCCGTGCGTGGCCTCAAACATGGCGATCGTGTCGCTCAGGTTAGCTCCCGGCGCAATGCCGATGCCGCCGACCTGGGCCGCCAGCGCGTCGGAAATGTAGTCACCGTTCAGGTTGAGCGTGGCAATCACGCTGTACTCGGCCGGGCGCAGCAGGATTTGCTGCAGGAAGGCGTCGGCAATCACGTCCTTGATCACGATGTCCTTGCCGGTTTTTGGATTCTTGAGCTGGCACCATGGACCGCCGTCGATCATTTCAGCGCCGAACTCCTTCTGCGCCAGGCCATACGCCCAGTCGCGAAAGCCGCCTTCGGTGAACTTCATGATGTTGCCCTTGTGCACGATGGTCACGCTGGACTTGTCATTGTCGATGGCGTACTGGATCGCCTTGCGCATCAGGCGCTCGGTGCCTTCGCTGGAAACCGGCTTGATGCCAATGCCCGACGTTTCAGGAAAGCGGATTTTCTTGACGCCCAGTTCATCCTGCAGGAACTTGATGAGCTTTTTGGCCTTGTCGCTGCCGGATTCGAATTCAATGCCGGCGTAGATATCTTCCGAATTTTCGCGAAAGATCACCATGTTGGTCTTTTGCGGCTCCTTGACCGGCGACGGCACGCCGGCAAAATACTGGATGGGACGCAGGCAGACATACAGGTCCAGTTCCTGGCGCAGCGCCACGTTCAGGCTGCGTATGCCGCCGCCCACGGGCGTTGTCAGCGGCCCCTTGATCGACACGACGTAGTCCTTCACGGCGTGCAGCGTTTCTTCAGGCAGCCACACGTCGGGCCCATAGACCTTTGTGGCCTTTTCACCGGCAAAAACTTCCATCCACTGGATTTTTTTCTTGCCGCCATAGGCCTTGGCCACCGCAGCATCGACCACTTTCAGCATCACCGGAGAAATATCGACACCCGTGCCGTCGCCCTCGATGAACGGAATGATGGGCTCGTCAGGCACATTGAGTGAATTGTCTGCGTTGACAGTGATTTTCTCGCCCTGTGCGGGCACCTTGATGTGCTGGTACATGTACTGAAGTCTCCGGTAAGCCTGGATGACGCACCCGATCGGCGCGTTGCTTCAGGGAATTGAGGTAAAAGCCGCTCAAATTCTAGTCCCAAAAAATTTTGCAAAGATATTTTGGAAGGCTGTCAACGCATTGAAAACTGCTTCGTTATGGGAAGGACTCCGAAAGGTTCGGGGTGTTTTCAAACGATAACTTGCCTTACCAATTTCCCAAGGAACTCCAGATGAACAAGATTCTCGCCACCCTCGTTGCCGCCCTTTTTGCCGCCGGTGCCTACGCACAAGCGCCTGCCGCCGCACCGGCGAAACCCGCAACGCCAGCAGTTGCCGCAATGCCCGCCGTGGCAGCTACTCCAGCTGCCTCTGCGCCAGTTGCAAAAGCCAAGCCAGCGGCCATGACCAAGGAAGAAAAAGCCGCGGCCAAGGCTGCCAAAAAGGAAAAAGCCGCTGCTGCCAAGAAGGCAAAGGCAGATGCTGCCATGGCGAAGAAAGAAGCCGCTGCCAAGAAAAGCTGAAGCCGGGAAATAGTTTCCCGCTTCAGTCAAAATGCCCGCCTAGTGCGGGTTTTTTAATGGCCGGTGTTTATGCTGATGAACAAACTTCAATGGTGCGTGCGTATGGGATTCAATAACTGCTTTTTCAAAATTCCAGCAAAGGCCTCCCGCTTCATGGTTTCCATGGCAGCGGCCACGACACTGGTCCTGCCAGGCTGGTCAGCCGCGCAGCAATCGCCGCAACTTAACCTGCAGCGTGTCAAGCTGAACGCGGGCATGCATGTGATTGACGCACAGGTGGCCCTGACACCCCAGGAGCGTCAGACCGGCTTGATGCTGCGCAAGGACATGCCGCAGACTGAGGGCATGCTCTTTGTTTTCGAACAAGCCGGCGAACAATGCTTCTGGATGAAAAACACGCTGCTGCCATTGACTGCCGCCTTTGTGGCCGATGACGGCACCATCGTGAACACAGTGGACATGAAGCCTGAAACCACCGACTCGCATTGCTCCGCCAAGCCGGTTCGCTATGTTCTGGAAATGAACAAAGGATGGTTTGCCAAAAAAGGCATTAAACCGGGCAGCAAGCTCTCCGGCCCGATGTTTGGGGGGCCGCGCTGATCTGCGTGCAGCCAGCGCAACAAAAAGCCGACGCGAAGTCGGCTTTTTTATGGCTAAACGAGGTCAGTCGTCAGGTATCAGGCGAAATTGCTTTCGGCAAATTCCCAGTTCACCAGGTTGGACAGGAAGGTTTCAACAAACTTGGGGCGCTGGTTGCGGTAATCGATGTAATACGCGTGTTCCCACACGTCAACCGTCAGCAAAGCTTTGTCACTTGTGGTCAGCGGGGTGCCGGCGGCGCCGGTGTTGACGATGTCTACAGTGCCGTCGGCTTTCTTCACCAGCCAGGTCCATCCCGAGCCAAAATTGCCGACTGCGGACTTGACAAACGCTTCCTTGAACGCAGCGTAAGAACCGAATTTTGCATTGATGGCTTCGGCCAGCGCACCACCAGGCTCACCGCCACCGGCGGGCTTCATGCAACTCCAGAAGAACGTGTGGTTCCATATCTGGGCCGCGTTGTTGTAGACGCCGCCGCTGGATTTCTTGACGATCTCTTCGAGCGTCATCGATTCGAACTCGGTGCCTTTTTGCAGGTTGTTGAGGTTCGTGACGTAGGCGTTATGGTGTTTTCCATAATGGTACTCCAGGGTTTCCTGGCTGTATTGCGGAGCCAGTGCGTCCATGGCGTAAGGCAGCGGGGGGAGCGTGTGTTCCATATATTTCCTCGTGGGGTTGATGAGATGTCCATTGACATGCAAAAGACATTGTAAAAACTAAATCAGCCGCCGTGCAGCGACCGTCAAATCGACCTGTCCATCGGCAAGGGTAGCGCGAACCGGCTGGCGGGGATGGGTGTTTTTCACGCTGGTGATGGCATGGCCGTCCAGGTCGGCAAGCCAGGCATAGCCGCGCTGGAGCACCAGTTGCGGGTCCAGCATGCCAAGCCGCAGTTGGGCGCGTTCCAGCCGATGCCGGCTGTGCATCAAACGGCCGTCAAGTACCTTTGGCAAATCACGGCTCAGGCTCTCCAGCTTATGCTTTTCCTGCTCCAGCGCCAGTTGCATGGCATGGCCCAGGTTTTGGGCCATGCCGCCCAGCCGCGCGTGCTGACGCGTGATCAGATGCGAAGGCTGGCTGGCGCGCGCCGCCACGCGGTCGAGTCGCTGGCTGGCCGCCTGCATCTGCCGGTCCACGCCGTTTTGCAGGCGCGAAAAAGCCTGCTCTAACGCAGCCAGCCACGCGGTCTGCGGTTGCGCACACAGCTCGGCTGCCGCCGTGGGTGTGGGCGCGCGCACGTCGGCGCAGAAGTCGGCGATGGTGAAGTCGGTTTCATGGCCCACGCCGCAAACCACCGGCATGGGTGAGGCAATGATGGCCCGGGCCAGCAACTCATCGTTGAAGGCCCACAAATCCTCCATGGCTCCGCCGCCGCGAACCAGCAGCAGCACATCGACCTGGTCTGCAGCCTGCCGCTCCGCAGCCTTGAGCAATGCGCTGCGCAGTTCTCCAGCGGCCTGCGCTCCCTGCACGCTGGCCGGATAGAGCACCACCGGAATGTGCGGTGCCCGGCGCTGCAAAGCCGTTACGACGTCATGCAACGCGGCAGCGCCCAGCGATGTCACCACGCCGATGGCACGCGGCATCACCGGCAGCGGGCGCTTTCGGGCAGTGGCGAAAAGTCCTTCGGCTTCAAGCCTGGCCTTGAGCTGCAGGAATTGCTCGAACAGACTGCCCTGGCCGGCCTGCTGCATGGATTCGACGACCAGTTGCAACTCACCTCTAGGCTCGTACACGCCCAGCCGGCCACGCAACTCGACCAGTTGGCCATCTCGCGGCGAAAAATCGAGCAGGCTTGCAGCGCGCCGGAACATGGCGCAGCGGACCTGCCCCTGATCATCCTTGAGCGAAAAATAGCAGTGCCCGCTGGACGCGCGTGAAAAGCCGGAAAGTTCGCCCTGCACCGTGACGGGATTGAACCGGGCTTCCAGGCTGTCCGCGATGGCGTGCAGCAACGAGCTCACTGGCCAGACCCGGACCCCGTCTGTAGCCAAGGGGGCAGGCAGCCTTTCACGCACCGAGTAAGCATCAACCACAGCCATCTCCAGAATGTTTCAAAAACCAGTACTCCACAGGTGGCGAAGCGGGGCGACAGGCACTGACGGCACCCTTTGAACAGCCCCAAGAAAACTCGTAACCCATTGATTTATATAGAAAAAATCATGCCTAAATTTTAATCATTCTGTCAGAACGACGCTCTGGTGCGGCTTGGAACTGGCTAGGCACACACTTACCCACAAAGTTATCCACAGATTTTGTGCGTTACACGGGTTGAAACCGACACGCGAAACATTCTGGCTCAGGCGGCGGCGACCTGCTTTTTCGCACAGGAGGTGCGCCATAATCCAGCACCAATATCTGACTGGAGATGCGCATTGTTCTCGATCATACAAGCAGCCGGCTGGCCCATCTGGCCTCTGCTGGCGTGCTCCATCGTTGCGCTGGCACTGGTTATTGAACGGTTTTCAAGCTTGAAAACCATGAAGATTGCCCCTCCCAAGCTGCTGGGCGAAGCCATGGTGGTTTCGCGAACCGCCCTTCCGCCGCCGGACGTGGTGCTGAAGCTGGAACAAAATTCCCTGCTTGGCGAGGTGCTGGCCAGCGGGTTGCGGGCACTTGGCGCCAATCCCCGTATCAGCGAAGCCGATCTGCGCTCCACGCTGGAAGGCGCTGGCCGGCAGGCGGCGCACAAGCTGGAGCGTTACCTGGCCGCGCTGGCCACCATTGCATCGGCTGCGCCTTTGCTCGGCCTGCTGGGCACGGTGATTGGCATGATCGAGATTTTTGGCGCCCAGTCCGGGAATACCAGCAACGCTGGCGGCGGCAACCCGGCGCAGCTCGCGCAAGGCATATCAATCGCGCTGTATAACACCGCCTTCGGCCTCATGGTGGCCATTCCTGCGCTGATCTTTTGGCGCTATTTCCGTGCCCGGGTGGATGGCTACCTGCTGTCGATGGAACTGGCGGCCGAGCAGTTCGTGCGCCATCTGAACCGCTTGCGCAAATGAACTTTCGACCCCGCGCGCGCCCAGAGCCTGAAATCAACCTGATTCCGTTCATCGATGTACTGCTCGTGGTGCTCATCTTTTTGATGCTCTCGACCACCTACAGCAAATTTACCGAACTTCAGGTCAGGCTGCCCGCCGCCGACGCCGAGCAACTGCGCGACTATCCGAAAGAGGTCATTGTTGCCGTCAGCAGCGATGGCCGCTACATGGTTAACAGAATCCTGGTCGATGGCCGTGGAATCGAGCAGCTGGGCGCTGCCCTCACCCAGGCCGCCAAGGCCGGGAAGGACAGCGTCATCATCATCAGCGCAGATGCCGCGGCAACGCACCAGGCCGTCATTACCGTGATGGAAGCCGCGCGGCGCCAGGGGCTGACCCAGATCACCTTCGCCACCCAGAGCACTGCCCCGTCAGGCGCCAGGTAATCCTGCAAGCCTCGACTCTCCGTTACGACATGGCAGGGACGTGAAAAATATCCTTCCAGGCGCCTGGCGCACGCGTGGCTGGCTGGCATGCCTGCTCTGGCCGGTGGCGCAGGTTCACGGGCTGCTGGTCAGATGGCGCCGTGCCCTGTACCGGCGCGGCATTATGCACTCCAGGCGCTTTGACGTACCGGTCATCGTGGTGGGCAATGTCGTGGTGGGCGGCGCGGGCAAGACACCGCTGGTCATGGCGCTGATCAAGCATCTCCAGGCACAGGGTTTGCGCGTCGGCGTGGTGTCTCGCGGCTACGGGCGTGCCGGCCGGCAAAGCCTTGAAGTCAGGCCGAACACCCCGGTTTATGTGTCCGGCGACGAGCCAGCGCTTATCCAGCGGGCGACAGGCGCTCCTGTTTTTGTAGCAGACAGGCGAACCGACGCCTTGAGGGATTTGCTGGCGGCCTACCCGGCGACCTCCGCAGTCGTGTGCGACGATGGCCTTCAGCACTATGCCTTGCAGCGCGACATCGAAATCGTGGTGTTCGATGACAAAGGCGCGGGCAACGGCTGGCTGCTGCCCGCCGGACCGCTGCGCGAGCCGTGGCCCGGTCGCCTAAGTCAGGGCATCAACCTGGTCCTGCATACCGGCCATAAAGCTGCTTTTGCAGGCTATGTTTCCCGACGCCAACTGGCCAGCCAAGCGGTGGCGGCCGATGGCAGCCGGCTGGCATTGACTGCCTTGAGGCATCAGCCCCTGGTGGCGCTTGGGGGCATCGCCAACCCCGAGGCGTTCTTCGACATGCTCAGGGCATGCGGGCTGACGCTGGACCAAACCCTTGCATTTCCCGATCATCATGACTTCAAAAAGGACGACCTGGATGCACTGTCAGGCCGCATCGTTCTATGCACGGAAAAGGATGCGGTCAAGCTGTTTGCCCTGCCAGCCCCGCCCGGGCTGAAACTGCTGGCAGTTCCGCTCGAATTCTCGCCCGAACCAGCGTTCTTCGATGCGCTGGATGCGCTGCTGGCACCCCTGCTTTCTCCATTACCATCAAGCCATGGACAACAAACTCATTGAATTGCTGGTCTGCCCCGTGACCAAGGGCCATCTGGAACATGACCGCGAAAAGCAAGAACTCGTTTCGCGCAGCGCGCGCCTTGCCTATCCTGTGCGCGATGGCATCCCGGTCATGCTGGAAAACGAGGCACGGCCGCTGACCGACGACGAGCTTGGCCTGTAAGCGGGCATGAGCTTTACCGTCCTGATCCCAGCGCGCCTGGCGTCCACCCGCCTCCCCAACAAGCCGCTGGCAGACATCAATGGCCTGCCCATGGTGGTGCGCGTGGCACAGCGCGCCCTGCAAAGCAGTGCGCTGCAGACGGTGGTCGCCGCCGACAGCGCGGAAATCATTGATCGATGCAAGGCTTTCGGCATTCAGGCGGTACTCACCCGCGTCGACCACCCGAGCGGCAGCGACCGGCTGGCCGAAGCCTGCGATGTACTGGGCCTGGCGGACGACGACATTGTGGTCAACGTTCAGGGCGACGAGCCGCTGATCGACCCAGCCCTGGTCGATGCGGTGGCCCGACTGCTCCAGAGCCGTCACGACTGCGCCATGGGAACGGCCGCGCACTTCATTGATGAACTGGCTGATTTTCTGAATCCCAACGTTGTCAAGGTGGTGCTGGATGCGCAACAGACGGCCCTGTATTTCAGCCGTGCGCCGATTCCCGCCGCGCGTGACCTGGCCGGCCAGGCATGGTGGAAGCAAGGCGGGTTTCCCCGGCCGCTGCGCCATGTCGGAATCTATGCCTACCGGGTCGGATTTTTGCGCCGGTTTCCCCAGTTGCCCCAAGCGCCCATGGAGCAGCTTGAGTCGCTTGAACAGTTGCGCGCCTTGTGGCATGGCTACCGGATTGCCGTTCACATCACCGAGCAGACGCCAGGCGCCGGAGTGGACACACCCGAAGACCTGGAGCGTGTCCGGCGTCTGACGGCTGAAAAGCCGCATCTGGCGGCGTCTGTGTAAGCTCCCGTCAGGGATGTGCATGATATCCTCGACCGGAAAATTGTCCGGCGGCGGGAAATGCAGGCAACCGGGCGGGACGCAAAGCGACAAAGGGCAAGTCGGCCCGTCAAACCTCCAGTTTGACATCCAGAATTCACAATAATCCGAGGACCTTCATGAGACTTATTTTGTTGGGCGCGCCTGGCGCGGGCAAAGGCACACAAGCCACGTTCATTTGCCAAAAATACGGCATTCCGCAAATTTCCACCGGCGACATGCTTCGTGCCGCGGTCAAGGCAGGAACCCCGCTGGGCATCGAGGCCAAGAAAGTCATGGATGCGGGCGGACTGGTCAGCGATGACCTGATCATCAACCTGGTCAAGGAACGCATTGCACAGCCCGACTGCGCGCAGGGTTTCCTGTTCGACGGCTTCCCCCGCACTATTCCGCAGGCCGATGCGATGAAGGCTGCCGGCGTGAAGATTGATTACGTGCTGGAAATCGACGTGCCGTTTGAAGCCATCATCGAGCGCATGGGCGGACGCCGTTCGCACAGCGTTTCGGGCCGCACTTACCACGTCAAGTACAACCCGCCCAAGGTCGAAGGCCGTGACGACGTGACCGGCGAACCGCTCATCCAGCGTGAAGACGACAAGGAAGAAACCGTTGCCAAGCGGCTTGAGGTGTACAGCGCCCAGACGCGCCCGCTGGTGGCCTATTACTCCAGCTGGGCAGAAGCCGCACCTGACGAAGCGCCGAAATACCGCGCCATCAGCGGCACGGGCAGCGTTGAAGAGATCACCGAAAGAGCCTTCAAGGCGCTGTCGGACTGAACCGGTTCAAACGCCGAGGCAAGCCATCCCCCGGGATGGCTTTTTTCATGCCTGCCCGACGGCTGAAGACGTCGCGTCTTGAGCGACCAGATCAAGCATCAGCGCGATCCGGGCCTTGACCGGACTGAGCCCCTGCGAGTCGGCTATCGCGTTGCCCGACAGCGGCAAAATGCGGCCTTCAAGGCAGCGTGTCGAACGCACGATCCGCACGCCGGATGCCTGGGCACGGAGCAAACCGGCTTGCAGATCCTCATGGATCGTGCCGTTGCCGGTACCGGCCACCACCAACCCCCGCACGCCCTGATCGACCAGTGCCTGAACCATGAGAGCGCTCGCGCCTGCGTAATTCATGACAATCTCGACACGGGGCCAGGTTGCTACTTTTTCAATAGCTGCACAAGCAATACCAGTCTGCGGAAACGGCCAATTTCTTAACAATCTGAGCCTTCCTTCCTCGACATAGCCGACGGGACCGGCATCGCCGGAACTGAAGGCGTCGAGCTTGTAGGGATGCACTTTTTGCACATCGAGCGCACTGTGGACCGTTCCGGCGCAGACGGCCACCACGCCGCAGGCCTCTGGATGGCGGGCGACCGCCACGGCGTCCATCACGTTTTGCGGGCCATCGGGCGCCAGTGCGGTGGCTGGTCGCATGGCGCAGGTGAGCACCACCGGTTTGGCCGGCTGGCATACCGATTGCAGAAAATAAGCTGTTTCCTCCAGCGTATCGGTACCATGCGTGATGACAATGCCCTGGACATCGTCATCCGCAAGAAAATGGCGGACGCGGGCCGCGAGTTGCGCCCACACGTCAAAGCTCATGTCCTTGCTGTCGACCTGGCTCACCTGTTCGCTGATGAACAAACCACTGCCGGTCAGTGCTGGAATGGCTGCGAGCAGCTGGTCAATTCCCACCTTTGCAGCGGTGTAGCCAATGTTGTCAGCGGCATGGTCGGCCTTTCCGGCAATGGTTCCGCCAGTTCCCAAAATGACCAGTTTGCGATGCTTCATAGGATGTAGTTGCATTTTAATAAAAGCTGTATGAAAATACAGCAACTGGCTATTCATACAGTTTTTTGAATCTTGCCAACGCGTTGATTTCAGGCATGTCCCGTTTTAATCCAAGGCCCAAAGCTTATGCGCAATTTCAATGATTTTCCTGCTCTGCCTGCTGGCAGACCCAAGCTTACCGCCCGACAGGCACAGATCCTGGAATTGATCCAGAATGCCATCGCTCAGACAGGCGCGCCTCCCACGAGGGCAGAAATTGCGGCCCAGCTCGGCTTTCGTTCGCCCAATGCAGCCGAAGAGCATTTGAAGGCTCTCGCCAAAAAAGGCGTCATCGAACTCATCAGCGGCACCTCGCGAGGCATCCGACTTCGAACCGATGCGCTGCGGGCCTTGAACGAATCGCGGATGGACCCGTTTCCAATGCCGCCCGAGCGGCTTGCCCAGCTGGCCCTGCCGCTTGTGGGCCGCGTGGCTGCGGGCAGCCCGATCCTTGCGCAGGAACATATCGAACAGACCTACCATTTCGAAAGTTCCCTGTTCGAGCAAAAGCCCGATTACCTGCTCAAGGTGCGCGGCATGAGCATGCAGGGCGTGGGCATCATGGACGGCGACTTGCTGGCCGTGAAGCAGGCCAAGGAAGCCAAAAATGGACAGATCGTGGTTGCGCGGCTCGGCGACGAGGTCACCGTCAAACGCTTTTACCGCAACAAGGACCTGATCGAACTGATGTCCGAAAATCCCGACTTCAAGCCCATCGTGGTCCAGCCCGGCGAGCCTTTCGAGCTTGAAGGCCTGGCCGTCGGGCTGATCCGCAGCAGGCTGTCGATGTAGTCCCGTCAGCCTTCCTGGCGCCGCCTGCTGTCGTCGCCTGTTGTCGAAATAGCGGCAGCAAAACCGCCCCCCTTTGAAAACGATCCGCCTTTTCTATTGGCAGACCTTGCCACGCCTGTGTCCAAACTTTATCAACTGGAGTTCTTCATGCGAATCATCAGCTTTTCACATGCCCCCATGCAAGCATTCTGGACGGCACCGGTTCAGGCGCTGGCGCCATGGATCACCCGGATCAGACACTCCTTTGGGCACAGCGCAGTTTCATCCATCGCGCAGCGCTCGGCCGGCGCAGCACCTGCAACACCATCTTCTTTTCTACCTTGCACCGCCCCTGCAAGCAATGACGCCATTTTCGACGTGCCTACCGAAATGGCCGGCCTGCCCCGTCTCGCGATGACACAGGAACCGGCCCGCAGCACACTGCGCGTCGTACGTGAATCCGACACGGCCATCAAGCCCGATTGCGCGGGACGCATGGTCATTTCAGGACGGATGGCCGACGTCTGCGCAGAACTTGACCGCATGGCCCTGCAAGCGGCGGCCAATCTTGCCGATTGATGCTTTTCCGGTGCCAGGTAAAACCAGGCTGCCAGCCCCAACCCCTTGAACCTTGACGTGAACAGGAAACGTCCTATTAGGGTGTGGGCCGCTGATCTTCTAAAAACAGGAATCTTGAAGGCACAATATCCGAATGAATATTGTGATTCTTGATGATTACCAGGACGCGGTGCGAAAGCTGGCTTGCGCATCCAAGCTTGAAGCCTATCCGGCGAAGGTCTACACCAACACCGTCAAGGGCGCGGGCCAGTTGTCGGTCCGGCTGAAAGACGCCGACGTGATCGTGCTGATCCGCGAACGCACCCACTTGACACGTCAGCTGATTGAAAAGCTTCCCAAGCTCAAGCTGGTCGTCCAGACCGGCCGCATAGGCAGCCACGTAGATGTGGCCGCCTGCACGGAGCGCGGCATTGCTGTGGCCGAAGGCACGGGCTCTCCAGTTGCACCGGCGGAACTGACCTGGGCGCTCGTCATGGCGGCCATGCGACGCATTCCGCAGTATGTGTCGCATCTCAAGCATGGCGCGTGGCAGCAATCGGGGCTGAAATCGGCGTCCATGCCGCCTAATTTCGGCCTCGGAAACGTGCTCAAGGGCAAGACGCTGGGCATCTGGAGCTATGGCAAGACCGGCCAGCTGGTGGCCGGCTACGGCCGGGCGTTTGGCATGCGGGTGATCATCTGGGGCAGCCCGGCATCGCGCGAGCGCGCCCAAGCCGACGGATTTGAACTCGCGCCGAGCAAAACCGAGCTGTTCAAGCAATGTGACGTGCTCAGCCTGCACCTGCGCCTTGGCGAAGAAACCACCGGCATCGTCACGCTGGAAGACATGTCACGCATGAAACCGACCGCGCTGCTGGTCAACACGTCGCGCGCCGAGCTGATTGAATCCGAAGCGCTGATCGCGGCGCTCAATCGGGGCCGTCCGGGCATGGCGGCGATCGACGTGTTTGAGTCCGAGCCCATCCTTCAGGGGCATGCCCTGTTGCGGCTGGAAAACTGCATCTGCACGCCGCACATCGGTTATGTCGAGCAAGACAGCTACGAAATGTATTTCGGCGCAGCTTTTGACAATGTCATCAATTTCATCAAGGGCACACCGACGAATATCGTCAATCCAGGGGCGCTGCAGGTCAGGCGCTAGCCCTTGGCATTGCCAAGCCCTTCGTTCAACCTTTTTACCTAGCCAGCGAATCAACCATGCAAGCAACTTTTTATCAAACAGTCGGCATCGTGGGCACAGGTGCCATGGGACGAGGCATTGCCCAGATTGCCGCTCAGGCCGGCAGCATGGTCAGGCTGATGGATGCACAGGCGGGCGCCGCCGAGACAGCGCGCGAGGCGCTTTGCAGCCAGTGGGACCGCATGACCGAAAATGGACGCATCAGCGCCGACATCGCTGAAGGCCACAAAGCCAGGGTCCAGGTCGCGGATACGCTCGCTGACCTGTCCGGATGTGATCTGGTGATTGAAGCCATCGTCGAGCGGCTGGACATCAAAAAGGCGCTGTTCGCCCAGTTGGAAAGCATCGTGCCTGAGCAAACCGTGCTGGCCAGCAATACCTCGTCGCTGTCGGTCACAGCGATTGCGGCCGGGCTCAAACATCCTGGCCGCTTTGCCGGTTATCACTTTTTCAATCCGGTGCCGCTGATGAAGGTGGTGGAAGTCATTGCCGGCCTGAAGACCGAAGCCGGCACCTGCCACGGGCTGAGCAAATATGCCCGCCAGACAGGCCACACGCCCGTGCAGGCGCAAGACACGCCAGGCTTCATCGTCAACCATGCCGGACGCGGCTACGGCACCGAGGCGCTGCGCATCGTCAGCGAAGGCATTGCCGATTTCGCCACCATCGACCGCATCCTGCGCGACCAGGCCGGCTTCAGGCTCGGCCCGTTCGAGCTGATGGACCTGACCGGGCTCGATGTGTCGCATCCCGTGATGGAATCCATTTATCACCAGTATTACGAGGAAGACCGTTACCGCCCCAGCGTCATCACCGCGCAGCGCTTGGCGGGCGGCCTGCTCGGACGCAAGACCGGCGAGGGCTTTTACCGCTATGAAGGCGGCGTTGCCCAGGTCCCGGCCGACGCGCCTGTTCCCGAGGTGGCTGAAATGCCGCCGGTCTGGGTTTCCCCCCGAGCGGCGCGCCGCTCGGAACTGCTGCAGTTGCTGAAAACCCTCGACGCCCACATCGAGACCGGTCAGTCGCCCTCCCCGCAGGCGTTGACGCTGGTCGCCCCCCTTGGGTTTGACATCACCACGGTCGCCGTGGTCGAGCGGTTGGATCCGGCACGCACCGTCGGCATCGACATGCTGATCGATGACGCCTCTACCAAGCGCCGCGTGCTGGCGACCAACCCGGCCACGCGCAGCGACATGCGCGATGCGGCCCATGCGCTGTTTGCGCGCGACGGCAAGGCGGTCAGCGTGATCCGCGACAGCGGCGGCTTCGTGACGCAGCGCGTGGTCGCCACCATCGTCAACATTGCCAGCGACATCTGCCAGCAGGGGATCTGCAGCCCGAAAGACCTGGAAACCGCTATCACGCTGGGGCTGGGCTACCCGATGGGGCCGCTGGCCATGGGCGACCGCTACGGGCCGACCAATGTCCTGGAAGTGCTGTTCAACCTGCAGACCGTCTATGGCGACCAGCGCTACCGGCCCTCGCCCTGGCTGCGCCGCCGGGGTGCCATCGGCCTGAGCCTGATGCACGAGGAAAGCTGACATGTCCGGCTCATTGAAAAGCACCAGCGAAAGCGGCACGCTCATCCTGACGCTGAGCAACCCCGAGCACAGAAATGCGCTAGGCCCGGACATGTACGCCGCAGGCATCGAGGCACTGAACGCCGCCGAGAACAACCCGGAAATCCGCAGCGTGGTGATCACCGGCCAAGGCAGCATGTTTTGCGCCGGTGGCAACCTACAGCGGCTGCAGGCGAACCGGCGCCTGGCGCCCGAGGTGCAGGCGCAGAGCATCGAGGCGCTGCACAACTGGATCGAGGCCATTCGCACCTATCCCAAGCCGGTGATTGCGGCGGTCGAAGGGGCTGCGGCCGGTGCGGGCTTCTCGCTGGCGCTGGCCTGCGACTTCATCGTCGCCGCCGACAACGCCGTGTTTGTCATGTCCTACAGCACCGTGGCGCTGTCACCCGACGGCGGCGGCAGCTGGAGCCTGGCGCGCGCCCTGCCCCGCGCCCTGGCCAGCGAACTGCTCATGGGGGCCGAGCGCATCAGCGCCGGGCGGCTGCATGACTTGGGCCTGGTCAACCGCGTCACCGCCCCCGGCGGCGCGATCGGTGAAGCGCTGGTATTAGCGGCACGACTCAACGCCCGCGCGCCCAATGTGCTGGCCAGCATCAAGGACCTGATCAACGACGCGCCGGCCAACACCCTGAGCCAGCAACTCGACAGCGAACGCAACCATTTTGTGCGCAACCTGCACCACGCCAACGGCGGCGAAGGCATCGAGGCTTTTTTGCAAAAGCGCCTGCCGCATTACCGCTAGCATCACTCCTGATTTAATAGCTGCGTGCTCATATGCGCAGGGCAATCGCACCTCAATGACCTGATTAGCTACCGGCCTCAGACAAGCGCAGCACCCAAAGGGGAAGCGGTCGGGTCCGTGCCCCAGCGCGCAGCAGGCGGGTCAGCATCGCTGCCAAGTCAAACCGGCGGTTAAAACGGTAAGCAAATTCGGCCAGATAACGTGGCTCGTACTTGGCATGGTCAAACGAGTGGTGCGTTCCGGCCAGGGTGGACTGGATTTATACTATTTCCCCGTCGATAAGACATCGATGATCCAAGGCCATCCAGAAATGGATTCAATCACGGCCGGCGTATTTTCCACGGCCAGCAATGCAAGCAAGAGATCGTCCTCCAAGGCGTCGAGCGATTCGAAAATCTTGTTGTGAAATCATTTCTCGCGCAGTTCGTCCCAGACGTGTTGGACGAGGTTAGGCTCCGGTGTGTGCGGTGGCAATGGCAGCAATCGCATGTTGGCCGGCGTGATGAGTTTGCCGCTGGAATGCCAACCAGCGCCATCGAGAATCATCACGATGTTCTCGCCATTGCGGCGCGGCGCCACGGTATCGAGGAATATCTGCATGCACCCGGCATGAGCGCCATGAATTTCCAACTGAAAAACGCCCTGCGCAAGAAGTTTGCGCAGGGCGTTTTGGGTGGAACTATTGCCAGTTCCTGACCGTCACCTGGCATCCAGGCTGCAGGCCGGGTATCAGTTCAAAGCCGATTTCTTGCCGTCCTTGTAGACATACAAGGTGATGGCGGGGTTCTTCAACTCGCCATTCGGCTCGAAGCCGATGGTGGTCGTGACACCCTTGAAATTCGACTTGATCAGCTCGGGCGTGTACACCTTGGGGTCGGTCGAATTGGCGCGCTTCATGGCGTCAACCAGAAGGTAGGTCGCGTCATAGGTGTAAGGGCTGTAAACCTGGAACTGGTTGGGGTACTTCGTGTCATAACGCTTTTTCCAGGCTTCGCCGCCTGGCATTTTGGCCAGCGACGCACCGCCTTCGGCGCAGACCACATTGCCGATGGTTTTTGCGCCGGCAGCCAGCTTGGCCAGTTCCGCAGTGCAGATACCGTCACCGCCGAAAAACTTGACGTTGCTCATGCCGAGCTGCTCCATCTGGCGCAACATCGGACCGCCCTGGGGGTCCATTCCGCCGAAGAAAATCGCGTCGGGAGCCTTGGACTTGACGGCCGTCAGGATGGCCATGAAGTCGGTGGCCTTGTCGGTGGTGAACTGCTCGTCAACCACGGTCATGCCTTTGGCCTGTGCCGTCTTTTTGAACACTTCGGCAACGCCTTGGCCGTAGGCCGTGCGGTCATCGATGATGGCGACTTTTTTCAGTTTCAGCGCATCGGCTGCATAGAAGGCCAGACCCGCGCCGAGGGCGTTGTCGTTCGCGATGATGCGGTAGGTGGTCTTGTAACCGGGCTTGGTCAGGCTGGGATTGGTTGCCGCGCCGGTCACCATGGGAATGCCGCAGTCGTTGTAGACCTTGGAAGCAGGAATCGTCGTGCCCGAATTCAGGTGACCGACCACGCCCGAAACTTTGGAGTCGCACAGTTTCTGTGCAGCGGCCGTGCCCTGTTTTGGATCAGCAGCGTCGTCTTCAGCCACCAGTTCAAATTTGATTTTCTTGCCGCCAATGACGATGTTCTGGGTGTTCAACTCTTCAACAGCCATGCGCGCACCGTTTTCGTTGTCTTTTCCATAGTGCGCCTGTGAACCGGACATCGGTGCCACATGACCAATTTTCACGACAGCATCCTGTGCCGAAGCCAGGCCCGCCACCATCGCAAGGGCCGCCAGCGCTGTCAATTTCAATTTCATCTGCATAAAAAACTCCGGTTAGAAAATTTACCTGTGAAGGTTGAGAACATTTTTTTTAAACTCAACGGGGCAGAACATAACGCAATTTTTAGGCCTGCACCATAGCAACGTCCCTAGGTTATGTTTGATCAGAGGGTTTGCCCTGATATGGCGCAATTTTTTGTAAGAAATTTGTGCTGACAGGGGTCACGGCAGCGTGGATTTTTGGCGGTCAGGCTGCCCAGGGGATACAGGCATTTCACGTTGAAATGACTGACTTACCGACTCACGCACGACCCGTTCAACTTCATCGAGCAATTGCGGCAGCAGGGCCAGGACATGCTCGCGGATCAGTTGCTCGGTGGCCTCGCGCAAACGCGTTTCCAGCACCCCGTCGACATGGCGCAGAACCCTTTGAACCATCAACGCCTGAAGGTCTGTTGCAGCGGCCATTTCGACCATCGCGCGTTCATCCGGAGTCTCTCGGGAAGACGCCGTAGGGACGATTTCGGTCAGCGTGGGCACATAAGCTGGCGGCCCTGGTGGACGGCTCATGCTGCGCCTGTGGCCCGATGGGCCAGGTCATGTCTTTTCAGGGTGTAGCCGCGTGCCGCGTAATGCTTCCAGCGGCTGCGCCCGGCCTGCGCATCTTCAGGAGACAGCGAAACCACTTCGATCAAACGCTCAAATCCCTCGAATCCTGCAGGAACGTCGTGCCCCAGGTTCACCAGGATGCCCTGCTGCGAAAAACCGGCTGGCGAAGCCGCCAGCACGACCGGCGTGATCGCCAGCGTGGCGGGCGATGCATCAACCGTGCAGTGGGGCACGAAATCGGTCCCGGAAAAAGCCCACAGCAGCGTGTCGAGTTCGGCCAGCACGGCCGGCTCGGCCGTGACCGCCACCTTCGCGCCGCTTTGGTAGATTTTTCTCAGCAGCCGGCAGCCGTAGGCCAGTTTGTCGGCCGTGTTGAAATGAAAGGCAATGTCGGTCATGCCCGGGTTTTGGCGGCAGGCGCGCGTGCTTTGGCCGCTCTTGCCTTGGGCGCCGCTGGCTCAATGGACGCTACAGTCGCCTGTGCGAGCAGGAAGTCCAGCAGCAGCGGCACGGGGCGGCCGGTGGCGCCCTTGGCCTGACCGCTTTTCCAGCCCGTTCCGGCAATGTCCAAGTGCGCCCAGGCAAAGTCGGCCGCAAAGCGCTGCAGGAACTTGGCGGCTGTCACCGCGCCACCGGCACGTCCCGCCACGTTGGCAACGTCGGCAAAATTGGTTTTCAGGCCTTCGGCGTAGTCGTCGTCCAGCGGCATCCGCCAGCACAGGTCGAGCGAGGAGTCACCGGCCCGGGCCAGCGATTGGGCCAATGCTTCGTTGCTTGAAAAAAGCCCGCTCCGCACAGCGCCGAGCGCCACCACGCAGGCGCCGGTCAGCGTGGCGATGTCCACCACGGCTCTCGGCTTGAAGCGCGCCGCGTAAGTCAGCACATCGCACAGCACCAGCCGTCCTTCGGCATCGGTGTTGAGGATTTCAATGGTTTGCCCGCTCATGCTGGTCACCACGTCGCCCGGCTTGATGGCCTTGTCGCCCGGCATGTTCTCGCAAGCCGGGATCAGCCCGACCACGTTGAGGGCGGGCTGCAGTTCGGCCAGCGCCCGGAACGTACCCAGCACGCTGGCGGCGCCGCACATGTCGAACTTCATCTCGTCCATTTCAGCCGCCGGCTTGATCGAGATGCCGCCGGTGTCAAAGGTGATGCCTTTTCCGATCAGCACCACCGGCGCGTCGTCCTTTGCGCCGCCCTCGTAGCGCAGCACGATGAAGCGCAGCGGTTCGGCGGAGCCCTGTGCCACCGCCAGGAATGCGCCCATGCCGAGCTTTTCAACCTCCTTGTGCCCCAGCACTTCAGTCTTGATACAGCGCAGCTTTCCAAGCTCCTTGGCAGCGCCTGCCAGCAAGGAAGGCGTGGCATGGTTGGCCGGCCGGTTGGCCCATTCCTTGGCCAGCTCGATGCCCTTGACCAGGCCGATGGCCTTGTCAAACCCCGACTGGACATTGACCAGACCGTCAACCGCAACGGCCACCTGCTGCAGTTTGGCTGCAGCAGGCTTGGACTTGGTCGTGGTGTAGGCATAGCTGGCCTCGGCGCAGGCGACGACGGCGGCGCGCACCGCCTCGGGCTGGGCGCTGGCCAGCAAGCCAAGACAAAGAACGGCGCGCTGCGCATTGCTGGTCTTCAAGGCACCCATGGCGGCATTGACGGCCGTACGGATGCTTTTTTCGCTGGCATCGCCCGCGCCGACCAGCACCACGCGCGTTGCCTCGATGCCGGGCGTGCGGTAGGCGCTCAGCAGCTTGCCGGGCTTGGTTTCCAGATCGCCCGACTTGATGGTCAGTGCGGCAAGGACGGACAAGGCGTCGCCGCCTCCCGAAAAGCCTTCGGGGACCAACACCATCAGCGCATCGGCTTTTTCACTGCAGACAAGGGCGCGGTTCAGAGTTTTAAGTTCAAAGTCCATAATTCACGGTTGGGTAGAAAAACCAGCTTACACAAATGCAGCCGAGCAAGGCAGCCATCCAGTCAATGTTATTCCAATCTTCAATCCGCAAGGAACTGGCGCGCAGTTTCGGCGCCACGCTGGTGGTGCTGGTCACCATCGTCATGACCATCGTGCTGATACGCACCCTGGGCCAGGCCTCCAAAGGCTCGATCAGTCCGCAGGACGTGATGCTCTACATGGCGTACTCAGGCCTGGGGCGCCTGCCGACCATCCTGACGCTAGCCCTGTTCATTGCGCTGGTCAGCACCCTGTCGCGTATGTACCGCGACAGCGAAATGGCCGTGTGGTTCACCAGCGGCCAGGGACTGGCGGGCTTTTTGCGGCCGCTGTTCCACTTTGCCTGGCCGGTGCTGATGGTCATCAGCCTCATGGCGATTTTTGTCTGGCCGTGGACCAACCAGCAAACCAGGGACATGCAAAGCCGCTACCAGCAGCGCGGCGACCTGGACCGCATCACACCCGGCGTGTTTCAGGAGTCCTCCAGCGGCAACCGGGTGTTTTTCATCGACCGCGACCTGGCCGGCGAGCAGGCCAGCAACAACGTCTTCATCGCCGCCACTGAAAAAGGAAAAAGCTCGGTCACCACCGCGCAGTCCGGCCGCATTGAAACCCGTGGCGACGCGCAGTTCCTGATGCTTTCCAACGGCCAGCGGCTGGAAAACGAAATTGGCAAGTCAGCGCTCAAGATCAGCGACTTCAAGGAATACGGCGTCAAGACCGGAAGTACCGGACTGCTGGGCGAAACACCGCCGGAAGCCAAGCTGATGTCCAGCCGCGCACTGATCAAGGACCCGACACGCGGCAACCTGGGCGAACTGGCATGGCGGCTGGGTCTGGCCTTGTCCGCCATCAACCTGGTGGTGGTGGCGCTGGCGCTGTCCAGCGTGAACCCGCGTGGCGGGCGCAGCGTCAACATGATTTTTGTCGTGCTGGCCTTCGTGGTCTACAACAACCTGGTCAACCTGGGCCAGAACTTGATATTTGTCGGCTTGATCGGTTTCGGCCAACTTTTGCTGGCCCTGCATGGCGGCGTCCTGCTGCTTGCGCTGGCCTGGCTGGCCAAGCGGCACCTGAACTGGCGCTTCGGGCGCAGGCAGCGCGCGCGCGCTCCGGTCTCTCCAGTTCAGGCGGGAGGCCGGGCATGAAGACCATACGGCGCCTCATCTACCGCGAAGTCCTCACCTCGATTGCCCTGGTGGCCCTGGGGTTTCTGGCCCTGTTCTTCTTCTTTGACCTGGTTGACGAACTGCAGTACCTGGGGAAAAACAACGGCCTGGTGGGCGAGAGCACCTACCAGATCAGGCATGCCTTGCTGTACGTCACCCTGCTGATTCCCAACCACCTGTATGAGCTTTTGCCGATCTCGGTGCTGATTGGCAGTATTTTCGTCATGGCGCGCCTGGCGCAAAGCTCGGAATACACGATCCTGCGCACCAGCGGCCTGGGCCCCTGGCGGGCGCTCAAGCTGCTGCTGTGGCTTGGCGCCTTTTTCGTCGCGCTGAGCTTCGTCGTGGGCGACTACATATCGCCCGTCAGCGAGCGCGCTGCGCAGCTGCTCAAGGCCAAATACCAGAGCAGGATCACCGTGGGCCAGACCGGCGCCTGGCTGAAGGAAAAACAGGCCGGCAGCAGCTTCATCGTGAACGTCAGCGAGTTGTCGCCTGATGGCGAGATGCATGGCGTGCGTATTTACGAGTTCGACGGCAAGGGCCTGATCGTCTCGGCGACCGAAGCACCGGTGGCTGCTTTTTCATCAAACACCGCCTGGCTGCTGCGTGATGCCACGCGGACAGAGTTTGCCGTGTCCGCCAGCGCAAGCGGCGCCGGCAACGCCAGCGTCTCCCCACAACAGGCGCGCGTCAACCGCAGCGCCGTGGCCAGCTTTCGCTGGCCCACCGAAATCAATACCGAAATGGTGTCTGTCGCGCTGCTGCGGCCCGACCGGATGGCCACTATCGACCTGTTCAATTACATCCGCCATCTGGAAGCCAATGGACAGACGTCGCAGCGCTACGAAATCGAGTTCTGGCGCAAGGTGTTCTATCCGCTCAGCTGCCTGGTCATGGTGATGCTGGCCCTGCCTTTTGCCTACCTGCATTTTCGCTCCGGCGGCATCACCGGCTACGTGTTTGCCGGTGTCATGATCGGCATCAGCTTTTTCCTGCTGAACAATGTGTTCGGCTATATCGGCAACCTGCGCAACTGGCAGCCCTGGCTGGCAGCGGCCACCCCGGGACTGATCTACATGGCGGTTTCCATGGGCGCATTCGGCTGGCTGGTGCTCAGGCGATGACCTGGCCGATCTCTTCCTTTCACTTTTCCAAGGACTTATGACCACCATATTCCCAGCGCTGCGCGGCATTGTCCTGTTTGCCCACGGTTCGCGCGATCCGCTGTGGCGCTTGCCGATCGAGGCGGTCGCCGCGCAGATCAGCGCACGTAATCCTGGCATCCTGGTGCGCTGCGCCTACCTGGAAATCTGCACGCCGTCGCTGCCCGAGGCAGCCGGTGAACTCATTGCGGCGGGCGCCCGGCAGCTAAGGGTGTTTCCCCTGTTTCTGGGCGTGGGCAAGCATGCGCGCGAAGACCTGCCGCTGCTGATCGAGGACATCCGCAGCGCGCATCCCGACGTGGGCATCGAACTGCTGCAGGCCGCGGGCGAGTACCCGCAGATGACATCGCTGATGGCCGACATCGCGGTGGCGTGAGGCCGGATTTCGTCACTGCGGCGGTCCCGGGCACAGGCAGGCGACAATTTTTTAGCATCAAATAGGCCTTTTGCGCACGCCAGTCATGCATAAGCAGCTATTTATTCAGTAGCATATGACAACAGATATTCAGCGCGTGCCATGGTCCGTCGTGCTGTTCCACTCTAGTGCATTCCAGTCATAATAAAACCAATCATCAGACCGAATTTCACATGAACTTGCACCAATTCCGCTTTGTCCAGGAAGCCGTCCGCCGCAACCTGAACCTGACCGAGACCGCGCGTGCGCTGCACACCTCCCAGCCCGGTGTTTCCAAGGCCATCATCGAGCTGGAAGAAGAACTGGGCGTGGAAATCTTTGCGCGACACGGCAAGCGCCTGAAGCGTGTCACCGAGCCCGGCGAACATGTGCTCAAAAGCATCGAGTTGATCATGCGGGAAGTCGGCAACCTGCGGCGCATCGGCGAGCAGTTCTCGGCGCAGGACAGCGGCACGCTGTCGATTGCCACCACCCATACCCAGGCTAGGTACGTGCTGCCGCAGCCGGTCGCCCGCCTGCGCGAGGCCTTTCCCAAGGTCAACGTCAGCCTGCACCAGGGCTCGCCCGACCAGGTGGCGCGCATGGTGCTCGAAGAAGTCGCCGAGATCGGCATTGCCACCGAATCCCTGAGCCAGTACGACGACCTGGTGACGCTGCCCTGCTATGAGTGGCAGCACATGCTGGTGATGCCCAGCGACCATCCGCTGGCCCGCAAGGAGCACATCACGCTGGAAGACCTGGCGCAGGAGCCTTTGATCACCTACCACCCGTCGTTCACCGGCCGTACCAAGATCGACCAGGCGTTTGCCGCCCGGCACCTGCACCCGCGCATTGCCCTGGAAGCCATCGACTCCGACGTGATCAAGACCTATGTGCGGCTGGGGCTGGGCGTGGGCATCGTGGCCGAAATGGCGGTCAAGGATGACGGCACCAATGCCGACCTGATTGCCTTGCCGGCAGGCCACCTGTTCGGCGTGAACGTTGCCCGCGTGGCCTTCAAGCGCAGCGCCTATCTGCGCAATTTTGTCTACAAGTTCACTGAATTGCTCAGCGACAAGCTCAACCGCGACCTGGTGGCCCGGGCCATGGCAGGTCGCCTTCACGATGACGAGGTTTGAACACCATGGCTGACGTTTTCACAATCCCACCGGCCCGCACGCCGGCGCTGACCAGCCGGCTTCCACGGGTCGGCACGACGATTTTCACCGTCATGTCGGCCCTGGCTGCGGAAAAGAACGCGGTCAACCTCGGCCAGGGGTTTCCGGATTTCGACTGCGACCCGCAACTGGTCGATGCCGTGACCGGCGCCATGCAGCGCGGCCTGAACCAGTACCCGCCCATGGCCGGTGTGCCGGTGCTGCGCGAGGCCGTCAGCGCCAAGCTGGCCGCGCTGTACGGCCGCAACTACGACCCAGGCAGCGAGATCACCATCACGGCAGGCGCCACGCAGGCCATCCTGACCATCATCCTGGCCGTGGTGCATCCGGGCGACGAGGTCATCGTGCTGGAGCCGTGCTACGACAGCTATGTGCCGAACATCGAACTGGCCGGCGGCACGGTGGTGCGCGTGCCCTTGACGCCGGGCACGTTTCGCCCCGATTTCGCAAAGATCAGGGCCGCCCTCAGCCCCCGCACGCGCGCCATCATCGTCAATTCGCCGCACAACCCGAGCGCGACGGTCTGGACCGAGGCCGAGATGCTCACGCTCCAAAGCATCCTGGCGCCCACCGATGTCCTGCTGATCAGCGATGAGGTGTACGAGCACATGGTGTTTGACGCCGCCCAGGGCCAGTTCCACCAGAGCGCGGCGCGCTTTGCGGGGCTCGCGGCGCGTGCCTTCATCGTCAGCAGCTTTGGCAAGACCTACCATGTCACGGGCTGGAAAGTCGGCTATGTGGCTGCACCAGGCAGCCTGACAGCCGAATTCCGCAAAGTACACCAGTTCAATGTGTTCACCGTCAACACGCCGGTGCAGCATGGCCTGGCCGCCTACATGGCCAGCGACCGGCCCTACCTGGACCTGCCGGCGTTCTACCAGCAAAAGCGCGACCTTTTCCGGGCCGGGCTGGAAAACACGCGCTTCAGGCTGCTGCCCAGCGAAGGCAGCTATTTCCAGTGCGTCGATATCTCCGATGTCAGCGACCTGGGCGAAGCCGACTTCTGCCAATGGCTGACCACCGACATCGGCGTGGCGGCGATTCCCATGTCGGCGTTTTATGGCGACGGGTTTGACCAGCACGTCGTGCGCTTCTGCTTTGCCAAAAAAGACGAAACCCTGCACCTGGCACTTAGCCGCCTGGCCCGACTGTAGGCAACTCCTGACGCCTGTATCAGCCGCCTTCCTGCTTGACGTGCGCAAGCGGAAGGCAAGAATACACGCATACATAACAAGGAGTTCTCTATGTCCCTTTCGCTCATCCTGCTGATCGTTTTGATCCTGATCCTGGTCGGCGCACTGCCTAGCTGGGGTCACAGCCGCAATTGGGGTTACGGTCCCAGCGGCGGCATCGGCCTGGTGGTGATCATCCTGATCGTACTGCTGCTGATGGGCCGAATCTAACCCCCTGATTGCTCCCCAAAAAAGGACCTTGCCACGCAAGGTCCTTTTTTCGTTGGGCCGTCAGCTATTGAGCTGCGCCCAGAGCTTGTCCAGCCGCTTGATGCTGACCGGCTGCGGCGTGCGCAGCTCCTGCGCGAAAAAGCTGACGCGCAACTCTTCGAGCAGCCAGCGGTATTCCTGCATGCGCGCGTCCGCTGCGCCCTTGCGCTCGGCGAGCAGCCGCCAGAAACGCTGCTCGTGCGGCCGCAATTCGGCCAAGCGGGTGGCATCGCGGGCCGGGTCGGCGCGCCATTTCTCCAGCCGCAGCGTGATTGCTTTCAGGTAGCGGGTGAAATGCTGCAGCTGGCCGTAGGGCGTGGCCGTGAGGAATTTCTTGGGCATCAGGCGCTGAAGCTGCTGCGTGGCGTCCTGAACCGCCTCCAGCGCGTTTTTCGTATCCTTGATCTTGCGCTGCGCCACGGCAAATTCCGTCAGGATGCCGCCCGCCAGCCGCGCCACCTCGCAGGCAATCAGCGTCAGGCGGCCGCGGCCCTCATCCACCCGCTTCTTGAAGTCAAGCTCGCAGGTTGGCAGCGGATCGAGCAGAAACGCCCGGCTAAGTGCCACCTCGATGATCTGCTGGCGCAACTCGTCCAACGTGCCGCCGCCCGAGTTGTCGGCGGCGCGGCCCACCAGCATGTAGGACGTGCTCATTTTCAGCAGGTCGGGCAGGTTTTTTTCCAGGTACTTCAGCGCGTCCCTGATCTGCAGCGAAAACAGGCGGCGCAAGCCGGCGCGGTGCTTGATGGCGGCTGCATCAGGCTCGTCAAACACTTCGATGGTCACCGCGTCGCCCAGATCGATCAGCGCAGGAAAACCGATCAGCGTCTGCGCGCCCTTGCCGATTTCCATCAGTTCGGGCAGTTCGCCAAAACTCCAGCTGGTGTAGCGCTCCGGAACCTTGGCTACTATCTTTTCAGGAGCTGCCTGCGCCCGTCCGGCTTGCGCAAAAGGGCTATTTGATGCTTTATTTCGGTCTGAAGCACCGGCCGGGACGGTGTCAAGCGCAGGCGGCGCCGCCCGGCCCAGGTTCTTCAGCCCCGCCAGCGCCTGGAAAGCCCCGCGCGCCTGCGAGCCCAGTTCGCCCTTGAGCGCGCCCAGGTTGCGGCCCGCGCCCAGCTGGCGGCCGTGCTCATCGACCACGCGGAAGTTCATGAACAGGTGCGGCGCCAGCATGTCGAGCTTCAGATCGCCGCGCTTGATGTCGAGCGACGTGGCATCACGCACCCATTTCAGTACCGCGTCCGTCAGCGAGCCCGCGCCGAATTTTTCCGCCGCCATCAGCTCCTGCGCCATGCGCGCGGCGGTGTCGGGCAACGGCACCAGCCGCGAGCGCGGGCGCTGGTGCAGCGTCTTGATCAGCGCCTGGATCTTGTCCTTGAGCATGCCGGGCACCAGCCATTCGCAGCGTTCCTCGTTGACCTGGTTCAGCGCAAAGATCGGCAGCTCGACCGTCACGCCGTCGCGCGCATCGCCCGGCTCGTGCAGGTAGGTCGCCAGGCAATCGACACCGCCCAGCCGCAGCGTCTTGGGAAACGCCTGCGTGGTGATGCCGGCCGCCTCGTGGCGCATCAGCTCGTCCTGCGTCAACAAAAGCAGCTTCGGCTGCGTCTTCACCTCGGCCTTGAACCAGCTCTCGAAGCCCGCGCCGGTGCAGATGCCGGCCGGCAACTGCTCGTCGTAAAAGGCGTAGATCAGCTCGTCATCGACCAGCACGTCCTGCCGGCGCGCCTTGTGCTCCAGGTCCTGGACATGGGTGATCATCTTTTCGTTGGCGGCCAAAAAGGGCAGCTTGGTGTCCCAGTTGCCCGCCACCAGCGCCTCGCGGATGAAGATTTCGCGCGACGTGATCGGATCGACCCGGCCGAAGTTGACGCGCCGGCCGTTGTACACCACCAGCCCGTGCAGCGTGGCGCGCTCCAGCGCCGTGACCTGCGCGGCTTTTTTCTCCCAGTGCGGGTCGAGCAGCTGCTTTTTCAACAGATGGCCGCCGACCTGCTCGATCCACTGCGGGTCGATGTTGGCAATGCCCCGGCCAAACAGGCGCGTGGTCTCGACCAGCTCGGCCACCACGATCCAGCGGCCCGGCTTCTTGCTGAGCTTGGCACCGGGGTGGCGGTAAAAGCGGATGCCGCGCGCGCCCAGGTACCAGTCGTCTTCCTCGCTTCTCAAGCCGATGTTGCCCAGCAGGCCGCACAGCAGCGACAGGTGCAGTTGCTCGTAGCTGGCTGGCTTGTCATTGAGGTGCCAGCCCTGCTCGCCGACCACCGCCTGCAGCTGCGAATGGATGTCGCGCCATTCGCGCACCCGGCGGATGTTGACGAAGTTCTCGCGCAGCAACGTTTCGTACTGGCGGTTCGTCAGCTTGTGCGTTGCGTCATGGCCGCCGCGCGAGTCGCCCAGCCACTTCCACAGCTTGAGGTAGCCGACAAACTCGCTTTTCTCGTCGTCGAACTTGGCATGCGCCTGGTCGGCCTGCGCCTGCTTGTCCATGGGACGGTCGCGCACGTCCTGCACGCTGAGCGCGCTGGCAATCACCAAGACCTCGTCGAGCGCCTGCCGGTCCTTGGCCTCCAGGATCATGCGGCCGACGCGCGGGTCCAGCGGCAGCTTGGCCAGCGTCCAGCCCACGGGCGTGAGTTCGTTGTCGTCGTTCACCGCGCCGAGTTCGGCCAGCAACTGATAGCCGTCGGCAATCGCGCGGCCCTGCGGCGGCTCGATGAAGGCAAAGCTTTCAATCGTTCCCAGGTGCAGCGACTTCATGCGCAAGATCACCGACGCCAGCGAGCTGCGCAGGATCTCGGGGTCGGTGAAGCGCGGCCGGCCCAGGAAGTCGGGCTCGTCGTAGAGCCGGATGCAGATGCCGTCGGCCACCCGCCCGCAACGCCCGGCGCGCTGGTTGGCGGCTGACTGCGAGATCGGCTCGACCATGAGCTGCTCGACCTTGTTCCTGAAACTGTAGCGCTTGACGCGCGCCGTTCCGGCGTCAATGACGTAGCGGATACCCGGAACGGTCAACGAGGTTTCGGCGACGTTGGTTGCCAGCACGATGCGCCGGCCGCTGTGGCCGTCGAAAATACGGTCCTGCTCGGCCTGGCTCAGGCGGGCAAACAGCGGCAGCACCTCGGCATTGCGCGTCAGTGGCTGGTGCGCCAGGTGCTTGCGCAGGTGGTCGGCGGCTTCGCGGATCTCACGCTCGCCAGGCAGGAAAATCAAAATATCGCCGGCGCTGTGCGGATTCAGCCAGAGTTCATCGACCGCATCGGCAATGGCGTCGTTCAGGCTGTAATCGCGTGATTCCTCGAAAGGCCGGTAGCGCTGCTCGACCGGGAACATCCGGCCCGACACCATGATGACCGGCGCAGGCCCTTTGGAGGAAGCGAAGTAATCGGCAAAGCGCTGCGCATCAATCGTCGCTGAGGTGATGACGACTTTCAAATCGGGCCGGCGCGGCAGCAGCTGGCGCAGGTAGCCGAGCAAAAAGTCGATGTTCAGGCTGCGCTCGTGCGCCTCGTCGATGATGATGGTGTCGTAGGCGCGCAGCTGCGGGTCGGTCTGCGTTTCGGCCAGCAGGATGCCGTCGGTCATCAGCTTGACCGAGGCGTCGCGGCTCAGCCGGTCCTGGAAACGCACCTTGTAGCCAACCACGTCGCCCAGCGGCGTCTTCAGCTCCTCGGCGATGCGCTTGGCGACGCTGGAAGCGGCAATCCGGCGCGGCTGGGTGTGGCCGATCAGCTTGCCCTGGCCGGGCGGGTAGTTGAGCTTGCCGCGCCCCAGCGCCAGGGCGATTTTCGGCAGTTGCGTGGTCTTGCCCGAGCCGGTTTCGCCGCAGACGATGATGACCTGGTGCGCCGTGAGCGCCGCAGCGATGTCGTCGCGCTTGGCGGAAACCGGCAGCGACTCGGGAAAGGTGATGGCCAGAGGAGACAAGGAAGGAAGCAAGGCAGGCCCAGCAGTCAAAACTGCTGATTATCGGCGCTCTGCCTGTTCAAGGCTTGGCTGGCGGGGTTTGCAGCGCCAGTGCGCCTGTGGCGACTAGGGTCTTCCCTTAAACTCACTGCTATTTTTTTGTTTCCCGGGAAAAGGGTTGAAAGGGACAGGACTGGACCGAATCCTGGCCTTTTTTGTCCTTTGCCCCTCCCGAACCCCGAAAGCGCGCCATGTCCACGGTCTTCAATTTCACCTTTGTTCCCTGGTTCCGCTCGGTGGCGCCCTACATCCACAAGTTCCGCAACCAGACCTTCGTGGTCGCCGTCTGCGGCGAGGCGATTGCCGCCGGCAAGCTGCCGCACCTGGCGCAGGACCTTGCCATGATTCAGAGCATGGGCGTGAAGGTCGTTCTGGTGCATGGTTTCCGGCCGCAGGTCAACGAGCAGCTCCGGGCCAAGGGCCACGAGGCAAAGTATTCGCACGGCATGCGCATCACCGACGAAGTGGCGCTGGACTGCGCGCAGGAAGCCGCCGGCCAGCTGCGCTATGAAATCGAGGCCGCCTTCAGCCAGGGCCTGCCGAACACGCCGATGGCCGGCTCGACGATTCGCGTGATCTCGGGCAACTTCATCACCGCCCGGCCGGTCGGCATTGTCGATGGCGTGGATTTCCAGCATTCGGGCCTGGTGCGCAAGGTCGATGTGGCGGGCATTTCCCGCACGCTCGACTTCGGCGCGATGGTGCTGATCTCGCCCTTCGGTTTTTCGCCGACTGGCGAGGCCTTCAACCTGACCATGGAAGAAGTGGCGACCAGCGTGTCGATTGCGCTGCAGGCCGACAAGCTGATCTTCGTGACCGAGATTCCGGGCATCCGGCTCAAGCCCGACGAGCCCGTCAGCGAGGACAACCCGATCGACACCGAATTGCCGCTGGCCGCCGCCGAAGCCCTGCTGGCCAAGGTGCCTGCCGGCCAGCGCCCGACCGATACCGCGTTTTACCTGCAGCACTGCGTGAAGGCCTGTAAGGCCGGGGTCGAGCGCAGCCACATCATCCCGTTCGCCATCGATGGCGCGCTGCTGCTGGAAATCTATGTGCATGACGGCATCGGCACCATGGTGGTCGATGAAAAGCTGGAGGAACTGCGCGAAGCCACCGCCGACGACGTGGGCGGCATCCTGCAGCTGATCGAGCCGTTCGAGCAGGACGGCACGCTGGTCAAGCGCAGCCGCACCGAGATCGAGCGCGACGCCGACCACTACACCATCGTCGAGCACGACGGCGTGATCTTTGCCTGCGCCGCGCTCTACCCCTATCCGGAAGCCAAGACCGCCGAGATGGCCGCCCTCACGGTGTCGCCGCAAAGCCAGGGCCAGGGCGACGGCGAGAAAATCTTGAAGCGCATCGAGCAGCGCGCCAAGGCCGCCGGGCTGCAAAGCATTTTCGTGCTGACCACGCGCACCATGCACTGGTTCATCAAGCGCGGCTTCGTGCAGGTGGACCCGGACTGGCTGCCCGACGCGCGCAAGCGCAAGTACAACTGGGACCGCAAGAGCCAGGTGCTGGTTAAGAAGCTGGGCTGAGCAGGAGCCATTGCGCCGCCGGGTGCGGTCAGCGCAGACAAGGCAAACGCGAAAATCGGTTTTTTTTCTTACTGACCTTACGCAGCAGCTTGAAATTTCTGAAGCTGGTCAAAAGCGCTGCGGGTGGCATTGATGAGAAGTTTGAACCGTAAAGCAAAAGGGTTTATCTTGCTTTTTACGCTCAGGCATTCAAGTTTGAATACGGCATAAATCGCCATGAAGACGTGGTTGCTTTGGGTTCTCAACGTCTGCGTTGGCGATTTGGCCATGCCTGCGTTGGACTTCAAGGATTTGTGAAACACCTCCACTTGCCACCGTTTTTTGTAGGTCGTGGTGATGGCGTCATAGTCGCACGTGAGGTCACTGCAAACCAGGTGCAATGTGCCGGTGCTGCTGTCTTGGTTTTTAAAGACCTGGCGGACCAAACGGACTGCCCTGGCAGACCCCTTGAGCCAGCCTTGCACGGCGCCTTGCTCTGGAAATTGCAGCTCGTCTACGCGCACGAAACGCTTTTTCTTCCAGTCCTCCTGGCTCAACGCCACCAGCCGGTTGTCCTTCAGTGCCGCTATGAAATGCTTGCCCCGGCTCGTGATGAAATCAAAATTCTCCTCGAAGGAGAACCAACTGTCCATCAGCACGAAGTGAAATTGCAAGGTGTTTTGCAAGCAGGCATGGATCATCTGGCGCATCATTTCATTTTTGGTCTTCTCGCTTTTGCGCTTGACCTGGCGCGTCGCCATGTCGCATTGGAGTGGCTTTTGCACCAACTCAAACGCCACCGGAATTGACCTGCCGTTGCAGTGGTACAGCGCGTTGAGCAGGTTAATTCCTTTGACCGTGCGACCGCTGCAATGGTTCGCAAGTGCCAACAAATCAAATCGCTCTCGTCCGTCCACGCCTTTTCCTGGATGGTGTCGTCAAAAATCAGCACGCCTTGGACATCCTGCACTTCACGAACCATCGCCTTGACTTGGCGCCACAAGTCCTTTGACGTGTAGTCCTGCCCGGATAAAAACCGGGTAATCCGGTCATGGCTGACATCGCCCTGCACCATGGCCGACAGCCCCGTCGCTGTTGTCGCTCCAAAGCTGCTCAGCAGGTAGTCCGTGTACAACTCCAGTTCAGAATTTTTCATGCGCGTAGGCTAACAGGCGGGCTGCGTAAGGTCAGTTACTTAAACCCCTGCTTGCACGGGCTTGACTACAGGAAAAATAGAAAAAACCTGATATCCCGACGCGCCGGTTTCTTATAGGCTGATGCTTCCATCGTGCTGGAGATCGCCATGAATCCTGACGTGCTAGTCCCTGCCGCGCATGAAGTCCGCATTCCCTGCGGTGACGCCTGGCTCTACGGCGACCTGACAGTGCCGGCCGGCGCCTTCGGCGTGGTGTTGTTCGTGCATGGCAGCGGCAGCGGCCGGCACAGCGCGCGCAACCGGCTGGTCGCGCACAGGCTGCAGCAGGCCGGCATTGCCACGCTGCTGTTCGACCTGCTCACCGCGCAGGAGGAGCAGATCGACATGCACACCCGCGAGCACCGTTTCGACATCGCGCTGCTCACCCGCCGCCTGCAGGACGCAACTACCTGGGCGGTGGTGCGGCCCGGCCTGCAGCAGCTGCCCGTCGGCTACTTCGGCGCCAGCACCGGCAGCGCCGCCGCCATCATTGCCGCCGCCCGGCTGGGTCGACGGATTGCCGCTGTGGTGTCGCGCGGCGGCCGGCCCGACTTGGCCGGCCCGGTGGCGCTGGCGGCCGTCACCGCGCCGACGCTGCTGATCGTCGGCGGCGCCGACCACGGCGTGATCGAGCTCAACGAGGATTCGCTCGCGCACCTGCGCTGCGAGAAGCGCATGGCGATTGTCGAGGGCGCGACCCACCTGTTTGAAGAAAAAGGGGCGCTGGAGGCGGTGGCCGAACTGGCGGCGTCATGGTTCGGCACCCACCTGGCGCACCGGGAACCCGGAGGCGCGCCCGCAGTCAAAGCCTGAAGGAGGAAGTCATCATGCGTGACATCACCTTGCCGATGAATGATCGCCGCCATGCTGGAAGGGTGCTGGCGGAAAAACTGGCCCACTACGCCGGCCAGACCCACCTGCTGGTGCTCGGCCTGCCGCGCGGCGGCGTTCCGGTGGCCTTTGAAGTGGCGCGCGCGCTGCAGGCGCCGCTGGACATTTTCGTGGTGCGCAAGCTGGGCCTTCCCGGCCACGAGGAATACGCCATGGGCGCGATTGCCAGCGGCGGCGTTCGCGTCATGACGCCCTTGAGCGGCCTGGACATCGCGCCCTCGGAAATCGCCGAGGTCGTGGCCCGCGAGCAGGATGAACTGGTGCGGCGCGAGCAGCTCTACCGGGGACAGCGCCCCCCGCTCAGCCTGGAAGGCCGCACGGTGATCGTGGTCGATGACGGCCTGGCCACCGGCGCCAGCATGCGCGCGGCCGTGCTGGCCATCCGGCAGCATCATCCGGCGCGGCTGGTGGTGGCCGTTCCGGTGGGCGCGCAGGACAGCTGCCAGGCCCTGCGCGAGGAAGCCGACGAGGTGGTCTGCGCCGCCATGCCGCATCCGTTTCGCGCCGTCGGCCTCTGGTACAAGACCTTTGGACAGACCCCCGACGAGGAAGTCATCGCCCTGCTCGATGAAGCCCGCCGCACGCATGAGCAGGCGCTGAAGGCCAATCTGGTCCGGGAAAAAGCCTGGCAGAAAAACCCGTCGCCCGAGCCGCAGTCAGATGCCCATCAACCCGCCAGCGCGCTGGTCCACAGCCTGCAGCAGCACCTGCAGCCGCTGGACGGCGCTGAAAACGACTACGATGCGCTGCTCGAACTGATCGGCCCGGCGCGCTTTGCCCTGCTCGGCGAGGCATCGCACGGCACGCAGGAGTTCTACCGCGAGCGCGCCGCCATCACGCGCCGGCTGATCACCGAGAAAGGCTTCACGGCCGTTGCCGTCGAAGCCGACTGGCCCGACGCCTGGCGCGTGAACCGCTATGTGCGCGGCCTGGGCAGCGACGCCGATGCGGAATCGGCGCTGTCGGGATTCAAACGCTTTCCGGCCTGGATGTGGCGCAACACCGAGGTGCGCGATTTTGTCGAATGGCTGCGCGACTACAACACCGGCCGCGACCCGGACACCCAGGCCGGGTTTTACGGCATCGACCTGTACAGCCTGTTTTCCTCGATACAGGAGGTGCTGGCCTACCTCGACCGGGTCGATCCCGAGGCCACGCGGCGCGCCCGCGACCGCTACAGCTGCTTTGACCATGCGGGCGGGGACAGCAACGCCTATGGCTACGCTGCCAGCTTTGGAATGGCGCCGAGCTGCGAGGACGCGGTGGTGCAGCAGTTGCGGGAAATAACACGGCGCGCGGCGGAACTGCCGCACACGCCCGGGCTGGAGCGCGATGAGGCTTTCCATGCCCAGCAAAACGCCCGCCTGGTGCGCAACGCCGAGGAGTACTACCGCACTATGTTCCGCGCCCGGGTGTCGTCCTGGAACCTGCGCGACAGCCACATGGTCGAGACGCTGCAGGCGCTGGACCGGCACCTGGGCGCCGCCGGCACGCCGCCGCGCATCGCCGTGTGGGCGCACAACTCGCATCTGGGCGATGCCGGCACCACCGAGATGAGCGACCGGGGCGAATGGAATGTCGGCCAGCTGATGCGCGACCGCTATGGCCTGGATGCCGTGCGCGTCGGTTTCAGTACCCACCACGGCTGGGTGACGGCCGCCTCGGACTGGGACAGTCCGCCGCAGCGCAAGCGGGTGCCGGACGGCCTGCACGGCAGCTGGGAAGACGTGTTCCACCAGACCGGAACGAAGCGCTTTTTCCTCGCCCTGCGGGACCATGCCCAATTACGCAAGCTGGCCGAGCCGCTGCGGCTGCAGCGCGCCATCGGCGTCATCTACCGGCCCGAAACCGAGCGCCAGAGCCACTATTTCCACACCCGCCTGGCCAGCCAGTTCGATGCCATGATCCACATTGATGAGACCAGCGCGCTGGAGCCGCTGGACAAGGGGCCGGTCTGGAGCGCCGGGGAAGCCCCGGAGACCTTTCCGTCGGGAATCTAGCCAGGCCGCAAGCCGCTCAGGCGCCGGCCGGCATGGTATGCCCGAAGTGCCGCAAAACGCCCTGCCCGGCCGCGCGGCCGGTGGCGAAGCAGGCCGTGAGCAGGTAGCCGCCGGTGGGCGCTTCCCAGTCAAGCATCTCCCCGGCGCAAAACACCGGCGGCTTGAGGTCGGCCGGCACGGTGATGCGCAGGTTCGCATCCAGAGCCTCGAACCGGACGCCGCCGGCGCTGCTGATGGCTTCGTCGATGGGCCGGACCGCCACCAGCCGCAGCGGCAGCGCCTTGATGCCGGCCGCCAGCTTCACGGGGTCGGCCATTGCTTCCTTGCCCAGCAGTTCGTACAGCATGCCGGCCTTGATGCCGTCCAGGTTCAATCGGCTTTTCAGATGGCTCGACAGCGAGCGCGAGCCGCGCGGATGGCGCACTTCGACCAGCACCTGTTCGGGCGTCTTGTCGGGCAGCAGGTCGAGCAGCAGGGTCGCGCTGCCCTGGGCCGCGATCTCGTCCCTCAGCAGGCTGGACGCCGCATAGACCAGGCTGCCTTCGACGCCGGTGGCCGTGGCGACGAATTCGCCCTTGCGGCTGAAAGCGCGGCCTTGGGAATCGGTGAAACGGATTGCCACCGACTTGAAGGGCTGGCCGGCAAAGCGGCTGGCAAAGTGTTCGCTCCAGCCCGGCTGGGGCTGCGGCGCCTGGCCGACCAGTTCCCGGAAGAAATCGCGCCGGGTTTCGCCATGACCGGCGGCGTCCAGCGCAGGCCGGGCGGCCACGTCAAAGCCGCAGTTCGACGGCTGCAGCGGCGCCACGGGCACGCCGCGCACCTGCAACAGTGGCACCCAGGCGCCGTCGGAGCCCAGGCGTTTCCAGCTTGCGCCGCCCAGCGCCAGCACCACGGCATCAAACCGGGCCAGCACCTCGCCGGCGGGCGTTGAAAATTTCAGCGCGCCGTCCTCGGCCCAGCCCAGCCAGCGGTGCCGCATGGAAAACCCCACGTCAGAGGCGCGCAGGCGGTGCAGCCAGGCGCGCAGCAGCGGCGCGGCCTTCATGTCCTTGGGAAACACCAGCCCCGAACTGCCGACAAAGGTTTCAATTCCCAGCGCTTCGGCCCAGGCGCGCAGTTCGGCTGGCCCGTGAGTGGCCATCAGCGCCTGCAGTGGCCCGCTGTGCTCGCCGTAGCGCTTGAGGAAAATCTCCGGGGGCTCGGAATGCGTCAGGTTCAGCCCGCCCTTGCCGGCCAGCAGGAACTTGCGGCCAACCGATGGCATGGCGTCATACACCTGCACCGAAACCGCAGGGCCGGCGCTGGCCAGCGCTTCGGCCGCCATCAGGCCCGAGGGGCCGCCGCCAATGACGGCAACGCGCAGCGGCCGGGCCGGGTTCAGGGTGGGACTGGCAAGAGAGTCGATGGTGTTCACAGGAAAAATCCGTCCGCACGAAGGTGCATTTCGAGGTCAAAAAAGGGCTGCATTCAGGGGCAAGCTACCCGGCGCATCCTATCAGCTCTGTTTTTAATAGCTGTAGGTGGCCGTCTGTATTGCGCAAAGAGGTCATTTCGCTTGTAAATCAATCCGGCGGCAGCGCCAGGGCGCCGCCAGTGGCCGTTTTTAACGCGACCCGGAATAAGGCTGGAGCGACGCCGGCTTGCTGATGATGGTGACATGGGGAGGCTTCAGACCACAGGCGCTGTTCATGGCCGCGCGCCTGGCCTGCAGATCGGTGCGGCGAGGGTCCGCGAAGCGCGCAGCCTCCAACTCCTGCCGGGCCTTGCGGCAGTTGAGGCTTTCAACCTTTTCGGCCGGCCGGCCCGAGCAGGGCTGTTCAGAGAATTCGGGGCGGCCTTGCGCGCTCATGCAGGTGTAGTACGTCTGCGCGTGGCCAGCATGCGTCATCGTCCAGAAAACGATGACGGCCACAACGCTGCGCAAGGCGATGCCTCGCATCACGACTCCACCACCGTGCCAAGCCCTGTCAGGAAGGCCGCCTTCACCGTGGCGCCCGGATAGATTCGCTGCACGGCGGCTCGGTAGACCCGCATCTTCACGATCAGCTCGGGTTGCAGTTCGGGCTCCGGCGCCGACTTGTAATCGAGCACCCACCACTGGCCTTCATGGCCGGCGTCCTTGCGCCGGACCAGCCGGTCGAGACGCAAGGCCTGGCCCTGGAACACCAGGTCCACTTCATTGCCCTGCCAGGCCAGCACGTCGTCGCGCCAGGCCCAGGCACCGTCGCCCTGGATGATGCGCTGGGCCAGCACGGACGCCTGGGCCGCCTGCGCCGGACTGAGCCGGAACTCGCGCGCGACCGCGCCGACATGCTCGGCCGACGACGGACCGCCCCATTCGAGCAGGCGGTGCATGGCCTTGCCGATGCGGGCGTTGGCCGGGTCTTCGTCCGCCGGTTCCTCCGAAGGCGGTTTGGGCGGCCGGGTGTCGGGCAGGGCCGCGAGCTCGGCCAGGTAAAACACGCCGGGAGCGTCCGGGCTGTCGGGCATGCCGCCGGCGCTCGGCGCCGCCAGCGGCGGCAGCAGGCCCTGCATGCGCTGCCACCAGCTGTCGGTGGTCGCGCGGTGCGGCTCGATTGACGAGATCGCCAGCGTGTGCCGGGCGCGCGTCATGGCGACATACAGGGCATTGAGTTCCTCGCGCTTGCGGGCCGCCTGCTCGGCGGCCAGCGCTTCCTGCGCGCAGGCCGGCGGCTTGCCTTCGCTGACCAGGAACACCAGCTTGCGCGGCTCGGTGGCTTCGCCGGGCCAGTCGATCAGCACGCCCATGCTGTCGGCATTGCGCTCTACCGTGTCGGTGTCCAGCAGCAGCACCGCTTCGGCTTCCAGGCCCTTGGCGCCGTGGATCGTCAGCAGCCGAACCGCCCCGTCGCTGGCCGCCACCGGTGCCAGCAGGCCGCCGGCCTTGAGCGCGCGCACCAGGCCGTAGGGCGTGGCATAGCGCCCGCCATCTCGCCCCAGCGCCACGCCGAGCAGCGCGCGCAGGTTGGCCAGCACCGCCAGGCGCCGGGTGGCGGGCGCAGCGGCCGCAAAGCGCGCCAGCACATCGCCATCGTCGTAGATGCCCTGCAGCGCGTCGTGCGGCGGCAGGCTGTCGAGCCAGCCTTTCCATCGGCTCAATATGACCGCCAGCCCTTGCAGCTCTAACGCTAGCAGCTCTGTTTTTTGTAGCAGCTCGTACCACGGCAACTTGTGCTCGCGTTGCAGCAGCGCGATCTGCACCAGGCTGGCATCGGCCAGGCCGAACAGTGGCGAGCGCAAGGCGCGCGCCAGCGACAAGTCGTTGTGCGGCGACACCAGCACGTCGAGCAGCGCCACCATGTCGTGTACTTCGCAGCAGTCGATCAGGTCGGTTTTCTCGCCGATCTGCGCCGGGATGTGCAGCGCGCGCAAGGCTTCCTGCACCGGCAGCAGGCCGGCCCGCTTGCGCGACAGCACCATCACATCGGACGGCGCCAGGCCCCCGGCGATCTGTTGCGAAATCCAGGCGGCAGCCTGGCGCGCCTCCAGCGTTCGCAGCGTTTCCTCGGGCAGTTCGCGCGGCGTGCTCAGGCTGTCGCGCCAGCCGGCTTGCACCTGCGCATCGGCATCGGCCTTCATGCGGGGAATCGCCGGCAGGCAGCCGGTGGCGCCGGCCATGCTTGAGTCGGTGCTGTGGTCACGAAAACCGTCGTAGCCATCGACCTCGCGGGCATGGCTCATGACGGCGTTCACCGTGCCAATGACAGCCAGCGCATTGCGCCGGGTGTGGTCGCAGCTGAGCAAATCGCCGCCCAGCCCCTCGATCACGAAGGCCTGCGCAGCGCGGAACACTTGCGGCTCGGCGCGGCGGAAGCGGTAGATGCTCTGCTTGGGGTCGCCGACCAGGAACACGCTGGGCGCCGCGCCCGCGCCGCCGTAGCCGCTGAGCCAGCTTGAGAGCGCCTGCCACTGCAGCGGGTTGGTGTCCTGGAACTCGTCGATCATCAGGTGCTTGATGCGCGCGTCCAGCCGCTCCTGCACCCAGCCGGCCAGCACCGGGTCGCTGAGCAGGATAAGCGCGGCGCGCTCGACATCGTTCATGTCCACCCAGCCATGCTCGCGCTTGAGCTGGGTGTACTGGACAATCAAGAGCCGGCTCAGCCGGGCCATGCGCTGCTGGTGCAACCACGCCTCGTGCTGCTGGCAGGCGGCCTGAACCCGCAGCACCAGGTCCTGCGCCTGGCGCACGGTGGCTATGCCGTTGATTTTTTCGCCGAACTTGCGCGGCGTTCCCTTGTCGGTCAGAAGCGCGCCGAAGATGCCGGGCAGGTCCAGCGCGCTCAAGGCCTGCTCCAGTTCGGCGCCCTTGGCTGAAAACGACGGCGCGCTGGCGCGGCCCAGCGCCGTGGCCGCCTGGACCAGCAAGGCGTGGCCAGCGCCGGCAGGCGCCAGGCAGTCCTGCGGCGCGGCCAGTTCGGCGAACTCCGGAAACTGCGCCGCGAAAGGCTGGACCGACGCATCGACCACGCCTTTTTCATCGGCCAGCACAAACTCGGTCCGCTTGTCGAGCGCGGCCTGCAGCGCCTTGTCGGCCTGGAAGCGGCCGTGGCCCAGCACCAGCGCCTCGAAGTCGGCCTGCAGCGCCGGCTCGGCGGCCAGCGCCGCATAAAAGCGCCGCCACACCAGCGCCCGGGCCGGCGCATCGTCTTCCAGCAGCTGGTAGCTTACCGGCATGCCAAGGCGGTGCAGCACCGCCACCGGCGCGCTGCGCAGCAAGGCAGCAAACCAGCCGTGAAAGGTGCGTATCTGCACCGAGCGGCCGCCGGCCAGCATGGAGCGGTACAGATTTGACAGCTGCCAGCGCATGTCGGCATTGGACTGCGGGCTCTTTTGGCTTGAAACGCCGCGCATGACCAGTTCCTGGCGCAGGGTTTCGTCGTCGGCATGGGTGAACTTTTGCAGCCATTCAACAAGCCGCTCGCGCATCTCGCCGGCGGCCTTCTTGGTGAAGGTGATGGCCAGGATCTCATGCGGCCGGACCGCCTCGCGCGGACTGCCATCGGCAGGGTCGGGTGCATTGGCGCCGTCGAGCAGCGCCCGCACGATGCGCGAGACCAGCATCCAGGTCTTGCCCGCGCCAGCGCAGGCCTCGACCGCCACGCTGCGGCGCGGATCGCAGGCGATGGCGTAGAAGGCGTCGGCGGAAACGGGCTTGCCGTTGCATTCGTAGGCTGCGGTCATGGTCGGTAAGTATTCATTATTTCGATGTTCAAGAAGAGGATTTGTCCCATTCCCTGCCCGTGCAAGCACCGGCTGCGAAAGGGGCTCGGCCAGGCAACAGGCGAGTCAGCCCCCTCGGGGAAGCGAACCCCATGCAGCGAGGAGAGCCGGAGCCATCCCCGCCCGTGCAAGCACCGGCCGCGGAACTGGCTCTGCCAGGCCGCTGGCGGGCCAGCCCCCTCGGGGGGCAGCGAACCACACGCAGTGGGGAGCGTGGGGGCACTATTCACTCCAGAAGTCTTTTCGGCACAAACCGCGCGCGGCGCAATAGGCGCAGCCCTTGCCTTCGCCGAGCGCGGGCAGCGGCGCGCCCTGCGCGATGCGCGACATGTCCAGCAGGATGCCGTCGATCAGCGCATCGCGCAGTTCCACGATGCCGGGCTGGTCGTAGGTGCGGGTCGGCTCCTTTTCGCCCAGGTTGACATAGGCCGCCGCCAGCGTGTCGTCGGCGCTCAAGGCCGCATAGAAGGCCAGCTGGGTGTCCTCCAGGCCGTTTTTGATGCGCTCGGCAGTGGTGGCGCGCGGCTCGGTCTTGTAGTCGATCAGCAGCAGTTCGCCGCCCGCCTGCCGGTCGATGCGGTCGATCTGGCCGATCAGCGTCAGGTCACCCAAGGGCATCTCACGCCACTGCTCGGCGCTGTCGAACCAGGCGCCGCTGGCCTCGTGCGCGGCCAGCCAGGCCAGGTAGCCGTCGCGCACCGGCCCCCAGGCGGCGGCGAACGGCAGGAATTCGCTGCTGCTCAGGCCGAGCTTTTTCGTGGCCTGCTCGGCCGCTACATTAATCATAGCTATGCGTGTAGGCTGGTCCTGCGCAGGATCCTCTTTTAATGCTTCATGAAAGGTGCAGAGCAGGCTGTGCAGCCAGTTGCCAAAATCGCGCTTGCCGAGTTCGCTTTCCAGCTCGTCCGATTCGTGCAGGCCCAGCTGGCGCAGCGCAAAAAAACGGTAGGGGCAGGCGCGCAGGTCGCCATAGCTGCTGGCCGACAGCCGCGTGACAGGCAGCGCCTCGCCGCTGGGCTGCGGCCGGGGCGTCGGGCAGTCCGCCACGGCGCGCAGGCTGCGCGGGTCGTCCGCCAGGTCCGACGAAAGGGAGCGGCCGAGCAGCAATTCCTGCACGAAACCACTGGGCATCAGGTGCTCGCCGGCCTCGCTGCGGCGCCACAGCAGGTCCACATGCGGCAGCTGCAGGGCATAGGCCCAGGCACGCCGCGACACCCGGGCCAGCGCCTCGCGGGATGGCAGTCCAAGAAGCTCGCGCTGGCTCGGCGTCCACTGGCCCGGCGGGTCGGGCGACACCGGCAGGCGGATCTCGTCGCAGCCGGGCAGCACGACGGCCTGCATCCCCCGGCCCAGCAGTTGCGCCAGCGGCAGAATCACGACCTGCTCGTCCACCGGATGCACGGGAGAAAAGGTTTGCCCTTCCAGCGCCTGGTTGACCCAGCTGGTGAATTCCCTGAGCTTCATGACCGGGGCGCCGGCAAACTCGCTGTCGGCGCCTTCGTGCAGGCGAAGCGTCTCCAGCACCCGCTGGCCGGCCTCGTCGCGCGCAAGCCCTTCCCACTGGCCGGCCGATTGCAGGGCGGTTCGCAGGTCGCGCAGCCAGGCAGCCAGCAGGCGCGGGCGAACCAGACCATCGCGCAGCCGGTTCACCTGCAGCGCCAGCAGCTGGGCGGCGGCCAGCGACCCCAGCGGCGCCGCCGGCAGGTCGCGCCACGCCCGCATGCCGAACCTGCGCAGCTCGGCTTCAGCTTTCGTGACGGTGGCGGCGGCAAAGGCCGGCGAATGTTTCAGCCAGTCAAGCACGGCATCGGTGGACGCATCCCAGGGCAAGGCGCGCAGCAGGCTCATCAGGCTGGCCGCCGCGCGCGAGGTGGACAGCTTCCAGCCGGTTTCATCGCGCATGGGAATGCCGCGCTCGGCCAGCATTGCGGCCACGCGGCGGGTCAGCTGGCGGTCCTGCGCGATCAGCGCCACCGGGCTGCGGCCTTGCGCCAGGTGCGCCAGCACGCAGGCCGTGGCGCGGCCGGCCTCGTCTTCGGCGTCGAGCGCGGCATGCAGCGACGGCAGCAGCGCATCGGGCGAATCCGCTTCGTCCTCGGGCAGGCACAGCGCAATCGACAACGCCCGCTCGCCCAGATGCAGCCTTAGTGCCTCGGTCACCGGCTCGGCCTGGAAACCCTCGACGACCACCAGCAGCGCCGGCTCGGCCTGGAACAGCCGGTCCGATGCGTAGCCCGAGGCCGCCACCCAGGCCAGCGCAATGCGCCCGACGGCCGCTTCCAGCGCCAGCACCGGCGAGTCCAGGCCGACGCCCAGCGCCTCGGCCACCGACTCGCTCCAGGCCTGGCGTTCGGCGGGCAGCACGCTGGCGGCCACGCGGGCCAGGCTCCAGGCGGCCTCGACCAGCCGGCCAGCCAGTGCATCCTGCTGCGCGGCCAAGCCGGCCTGGCCGAGCAGCGACGCGGCGGTCAGCATGTCCACCGACACATCCATTCGCAGATCGACGCCCGAAGGCGTGAACATGCCCAGCGTGCCGCCCAGGCCGGTGGCCCAGTTCATTGTGGTTTCAAAGCGCGGCACGAAAAAGGTGCCGCCGGCGTTCTCGGCCCAGGTCTGGCGGGCCTGCTGGATCAACTGGGCGTAAGGCAGCAGCACGACCACCTCGGAAGGATGAAGGCCGCGCGACGCAATGGTCTCGGCCAGCCGCTGAATGGCCTGGTGCCAGCAGCGGGCGGAAAGGGAAGGTGAAATGGTCATGGAGGGGAAAAACGAAGTTTTTTCAATCGACAAAAGAGAAGAAGGCGCCCCGCAGCAGCGGGCTATCGACGCGATAGCGGCCGGCCAGCGCCCGTGGCCCTTGTTTCTGCCACAATAAACGCGACATTTATCACTCTTTCCTATCGTAACCAGACCCAAGGAGCCGTCATGGCCAATGAACTGATCAAACATACCACCGATGCCACCTTTGACGCCGACGTGCTCAAGTCCACCACCCCCGTGCTGGTCGATTACTGGGCCGAATGGTGCGGCCCCTGCAAGATGATTGCGCCGATCCTTGACGACGTGGCCACGGGTTACGAAGGCAAGCTGAAGATTGCCAAGATGAACGTGGACGAGAACCGCGAGATTCCCGCCAAGTTCGGCATTCGCGGCATCCCGACACTGATGCTGTTCAAGGACGGCGAACTGGCCGCCACCAAGGTCGGCGCGCTGAGCAAGTCGCAGCTGACCGCCTTCATCGACCAGCAGCTGGCCTGACGTCCAGGCAGCCGGAAAAAGCCCTGGCGGCTTCTTCCGGCTGTTTTTATTTCTCCTTTCCTTTTTACATTCCCCAACCTCCGTTCCCTGCTGACGCCCCTGGCAAACCCCAGCGTCAGCGCCTTGATTTCCTGTCATAATTAACCTTATTCACCCGCCGGCTGCTGCCGGCAGGTTCGAGTTCCCGGTTTGTCAGCCCTCTAATCCAGAGCGGCTTCTTTTCAAACCTCCCCCCGTTTTTTCTAAATCAACTCCGCGAGGAGTCATCCCATGCACTTAAACGAACTCAAGGCGCTGCACGTGTCTGAAGTCCTCAAGCAGGCGGAAGCCCTTGAGATCGAAAACGTCGGCCGCATGCGCAAGCAGGAATTGATGTTCGCCATCATCAAGAAACGCGCCAAGACGGGCGAAACCATCGTCGCCGATGGCGTGCTGGAAGTGCTGCCTGACGGCTTCGGCTTTCTGCGCGCGCCCGATTCGAGCTACACCGCTTCTACCGACGACATCTATATCAGCCCGAGCCAGATCCGCCGCTTCAACCTGCACACCGGCGACATGATCGAAGGCGAAGTGCGCACGCCCAAGGACGGCGAGCGCTACTTTGCGCTGAACAAGCTCGACAAGATCAACGACGGCCCGCCCGAGGACAACAAGCACAAGGTCATGTTCGAGAACCTGACGCCGCTGTTCCCGCGCGAGCAGTTCAAGCTGGAACGCGACATCAAGGCCGAGGAAAACCTGACCAGCCGGATCATCGACATCATCGCGCCCATCGGTAAGGGCCAGCGCGCCCTGCTGGTGGCGCCGCCCAAGTCCGGCAAGACGGTGATGATGCAGAACATCGCGCATGCCATCGTCGCCAACTACCCCGAAGTGGTCATGATGGTGCTGCTGGTCGATGAGCGGCCCGAGGAAGTGACCGAGATGCAGCGCAGCGTGCGCGCCGAGGTGATTTCATCGACCTTCGACGAGCCCGCCGCGCGCCATGTGCATGTGGCCGAAATGGTGATCGAGCGCGCCAAGCGCCTGGTCGAGCTCGGCAAGGACGTGGTCATCCTGCTGGACTCCATCACCCGGCTGGCACGCGCCTACAACAACGTACTGCCCTCGTCGGGCAAGGTGCTGAGCGGCGGCGTCGATGCCAACGCATTGCAGCGCCCCAAGCGCTTCTTCGGCGCGGCCCGCAAGATCGAGGAAGGCGGCAGCCTGACCATCATCGGTACCGCGCTGATCGACACCGGCAGCCGCATGGACGAAGTGATCTTCGAGGAATTCAAGGGCACCGGCAACTGCGAAATCCACCTGGACCGCCGTCTGTATGAAAAGCGCGTGTTCCCGGCCATCAACCTCAATCGCAGCGGCACCCGCAAGGAAGAACTGCTGCTGGCGCCCGAAATCCTGCAGAAATCGCGAATCCTGCGCCAGTTCATGTACAACATGGACGAGATCGAATCGATGGAACTCATGCTGAAAAACATGAAGGCCACTAAAAACAACCACGAATTCTTCGACATGATGCGCCGGGGCGGCTGATTTCGACTTCCGCACACAGCCGCTTAGCGGAAGTGACTGCAGCCCACATGCCAGCCAGGGCCGCGGAACCGGCTTTGACGGGCCGCAGGCGCAGCGGCCCCCTCGGGGGGCAGCGAACCACACGAAGCGGGGAGCGTGGGGGTTATAATCTTTGGCTTCATGGAAAGTGCCTGGAACGGTTCCGGGTGGCTACCAAAACAATGAAAAAGGAAAAATCATGAAAACAGGAATTCACCCCAACTACCGCGAAGTTTGTTTCATGGACTTGTCCAACAACTTCAAGTTCGTGACCCGCTCGTGCGTGAACACCAAAGAAATGGTGAAGATGGAAGACGGCCGCGAACTGCCGCTGTACAAGCTGGACACGTCCAGCGAATCGCATCCGTTCTACACCGGCACGCAGAAATCCGTGGACAACATGGGTGGCCGCGTCGAGCGCTTCCGCAACCGCTTTGGCAAGACCGCCGCCAAGGATGCAGCGCCTGAAGCTGCTGCGGTAGCTGCCGAGTAAGCTGCACAAGCTTCTGCCCGCCAGCACAAAAAGCAGCCTGAAGTTCAGGCTGCTTTTTTTTCGGCTAAATTTCCTGCTTCCAGCGCATTTCACCCGGCCGAACCGGCCCTCTTCCATCGACAAGCTGCTTTGAACAAACCTTCTCCCGCCATCATTGCCCAGTCTGCCGTGCGGCGCCTGCCGCGCTGGGCGCTGCTGCTGTTCTGCGTGGCCTATATCCTGCCGGGCTTCCTGGGGCGCGGCCCCTGGAAAAACGAGGACATCGCCGCCTTTGGCGTGATGCGCGAACTCACCTCCTCCGCTGCCAACTGGCTGCAGCCCCAGTTGCTGGGCCAGGTCACCGGCTTCGATGCCTTGCTGCCCTACTGGCTGGGCGCACTGGCCATCAATCTGCTGACTTTTCTCGATCCCGCCATGGCGGTGCGCCTTCCCTACATGCTGCTGCTGGCGCTGACACTGCTGACCAGCTGGTATGCGGTGTATTACCTGGCCAGAAGCCCGCAGGCCCAGCCGGTGGCGTTTGCCTTTGGCGGCGAAGCCAACCCGGTGGACTATGCCCGGGCAATTGCCGACGGCGGCGTGCTGGCGCTGATCGCCAGCCTGGGACTGGCGCAGTTCTCGCACGAAACCACGCCGGCGCTGGCGCAACTGGGTTTTACGTCGCTGGCGTTTTACGCCATGGCCTCCAGCCCTTACCGCCTTGCCACGCAGGTTTCCGGTCCGGCGCTGGGACTGCTGGTCGGCCTCGCCGGCCTGGCCTTGAGCGGCGCGCCGACACTGGCGCTGCTGCTCGGCGTGGGCGGCACGCTGGTGGAATGGTCGCACGCGCGATGGAACCCATCATCCCCTCCGGACGCCGCCAGCCGCCAGCAGTCCTGGCATTGGGTATTGCTGATCGCCAGCATCACGCTGGCCGTAGCGCTATTGAGCTCGGGACTGGATTTGTGGCGCTGGCGGATCGAGCTGCCCGGCACCAACGATCAGCCCGCCTGGAGCGACTGGAAAAGCCTGGGGCGCCTGCTGCTGTGGTTCACCTGGCCGGCCTGGCCGCTGGCCCTGTGGACGCTGTGGCGCTGGCGCCGGCAACTCTCCAGTCGCCATGTGGCGCTGCCGATGTGGTTTTCCGGCATGGCCGTGGTGTCGGCGCTCACCACCGATGCCTCCGACCGCAGCCTGCTGCTGAGCCTGCCGCCGCTGGCGGCGCTGGCCGCCTTTGCCCTGCCGACGCTCAAGCGCAGCGTGGCATCGCTGATCGACTGGTTCACGCTGCTGTTTTTCACCACCTGCGCCATTGCCATCTGGGTGATCTGGATTGCCATGCAGACCGGCGTTCCCCGGCAGCCGGCGGCCAATGTCGCCAAGCTGGCGCCGGGCTTTGAGCCGAGTTTTTCGCTGCTGGCTTTTGCCAGCGCGGTAGCCGCCACGCTGGCCTGGGCCTGGCTGGTGCGCTGGCGCACTGGCGCGCATCGCTCGGCGATATGGAAATCGCTGGTGCTGCCTGCGGGCGGCGCCACGCTGTGCTGGCTGCTGCTGATGACGCTCTGGATGCCTTTGCTGGACTATGCGCGCAGCCTGGGGCCGCTGTCGCGCCAGGTGGCCAGCCTGGTCGACAAGAAAAACTGCGTTGAAATCTTCGGCGTCGGCAGCGCCCAGGCGGCGGCCCTGCAGTACCACGGCCAGCTTGAACTGCGCCAGGCAACGCCGCAGGCAAGCTGCCCTTACCTGGTGGTCGATGTCACGGCCCAGGCGCGCCTGGGCCGTGCGGTCAACCTGCCCGACTGGGCTTTCCTGGCGACGGTGCGCAAACCGACCGACAAGTCTGAAAACATGCTGGTGTACAAGCGGGTCAGTCTCGGCGCGGTGCCCGGACCGGCGGGCGCCACAGCGAGGCGGCGCTAGCCGCGCTGTCGGTCGGCTCGGCGCTTTACATCAGCGTGTATGTCGGCTTGATGGGTGTCGGCTTGATGGGTGTCGTGCAAGCGCTGCTGCCTATCTGGGCTGAAATGCTGGGCGCACGCCGTCATGCGGCCGTTGGTCCCTCATTGCGCCAAAGCCTGTACCTGTGTGTCCTGATCAGCCTTGCGGGCATGGCCGCCCTGCCATGGCGTCAGGGCTGCTGAGCTGGGTGGCGGCCGCCCAGGTCGCCGATGCCATGCGGGCGCTGTGCGCCTGCATGAACCCTGCCCCCTGATGGCGGTCGATCCGCAGTTCAGCCCCGTGCCGCTGCGTCACATGCCTGGCGATGGCCAGGCCGGTGCTGCCGGTACCACGCGAACGGCAGCGCTCCACCCGGCAAAACCGTTCGGTCAGCCGGGGCAGGATGCTCGACCAGGGTGTGACAAAGTTGTGATGGACCGGGCGCACCTGGCAACCAGTTCAAACGCTGAAAAATTTCATGGACACGTCAAATTTTTGTCATCAACCGGTCATGCAGTCCTCCTACGCTTGCAGCTGTCTTATTTATCCGCCGACCTTTTCCGCCCCCAGAGAATTCATATGTCCAGGCGTCATTTCGTGGTTGCCCTTGCCACCGCAGCTGTTGTTGCCGGCTGCGCTTGCGGCCAGCCTGCGGTTTCTGTCGCCGACACACTGACAGCGCAAGCGCGGTTGTCCACGCTGAACAGCTTGGCTGCCAGGGCCGGGCTGACCGGCACGTTCAAGGCAAGCGGCCTGTTCAGCATATTTGCGCCCACCCATGACACCTTTGCCAAGATGTCAGCCAAGACCACGGAAACGCTGGCCCGCCTGTTCGACGAGGCGCCTGTAGCGCTGAGCCTGGCCGGCTTGATTGCCGTCCGCTACACGTTTGAGGTGCTCAATGCGCTGGACGGCCGGCTGATTGGCTGACGACCTGATCCGCGCGCCCGTGGCCCGGCTGAAAGACACTTCCCCCGAATGCTATGCTGGCCTCCGAACAAAAAGCCTGAATATGCAAAACGGAACACTGCTTGCCGCTGTGGACTTGGGGTCCAACAGCTTTCGCCTTGAAATTGGCCGTCTTGACCACGGCCGCATTCATCGCATCGAATACCTCAAGGAAACCGTGCGCCAGGGCAACGGCCTGGACGCCGACCGCAACCTGTCGCAAGACGCCATGCAGCGCGGCTGGGACTGTTTGGCGCGCTTTGGCGAACGCCTGGCCGGTTTCGGCAAGGAGCAGGTGCGCGCCGTGGCCACGCAGACCCTGCGCGAAGCCGTCAACCGCGAGGACTTCATCAAGCGCGGCCAGCAACTGCTCGGTTTTCCGGTCGACGTGATTGCCGGGCGTGAGGAAGCCCGGCTGATCTACCAGGGCGTGGCCCATCTGCTGCCGCAGTCCGACGAGCGGCGCCTGGTGATCGACATTGGCGGGCGCTCGACCGAAATGGTCCTCGGGCGGGGCCTGGAAGCGCGCACGCTGGAGTCCTACCGCGTCGGCAGCGTCGCCTGGTCGATGCGCTACTTTCCCGAAGGGCAGTTCAGTGCGCGCGCTTTTGAGGTGGCTGAAATCGCCGCCAAGGCGGTGCTCGACGAAGCCATGGGCACCTACCGGCCGGACGCCTGGGACACGGCCTACGGCGCCTCGGGAACCATCGGCGCGGTCAGCGAGATACTGGCCGTGGCCGGCTGGCCGGCCGACGTGGTCACGCGCGAAGGGCTGGACTGGCTGCTGGATCGGCTGATCAAGGCGCAAAGCGCCGACCGGCTCAAGCTCGACGGCATCAAGGAAGACCGCCGGGCAGTGATTGGCGGCGGCGTCAGCGTGCTCCGGGCGGTGTTCAGCCTGCTGGACATCGAGCAGATGCACGCGGCGCAAGGCGCGTTGCGCCATGGCGTTCTGTACGACCTGGTGGACCGGGAGGAAGAGCTGACCGATGTGCGCGCCACCAGCGTGCAGCGGCTGGCGCACAACTTCAGCACCGACACCGTGCAGTCCGCGCGCCTTAGTAAGGTCGCGCTGCATCTGTTCAAGCTGGCCAGCGCCGGCATGCCTGAAGCCCAGGTGCAGCGCGCCCAGCGAAAGCTGGGCTGGGCGGCGCAGTTGCATGAAGTCGGCAGCCAGGTGTCGCACAACTATTACCACAAGCACGGCGCCTACATTCTGGACAATGCTGACGCGCCGGGCTTCGCGGTGCATGAAATGCACCACCTGAGCCTCTTGGTGCTCGGCCACCGGGGCAAGCTGCGCAAGCTCGAAGCCGATTTCGAAGACCGGGGGTTCGTCCAGCAACTGCTTTGCCTGCGCCTGGCCGTGATCCTGTGCCATGCGCGGCGCGACCCGGACCTCAAGGGCCTGCAGCTCAATTGGGAAGCCGAGCCCGGCCGGCGCTTCTGGCTGAGCTGCCGGCCCGGCTGGGCCGAAGCCTTCCCGCAGTCTGCCTGGCTACTGCAGGAAGAGGTGCTGGCCTGGCAAAAAACGCCGTGGACGCTGCAGGTTTCAACTTCCTGACTTGGCCGCGCCGGGAGCCGTTCCCGGCGGTTGAGGCCGTGGCGGGACGCGGTTAAAGAAAGTCAGGCGACTGGACGGTCACCACGACCGCCTGCACCTGGCCGTCGCGTTCCCGGGTGCGCAGCCACCACAGCGCGCCCTTCTTGATGGCGCAATCGGTTTCGACCAGGCGCAGCAGCTGCGCCAGGGTCTTGCCCAGCGTGGGCTGGTGGCCAATCACCACCACCGGTGTCTTGCTCAGGGGCCATTGCACCAGCTCCAGCAGCTCGGCGGGCATGGCGCCTGGCGCCAGTTCCAGCCGTGTCTTGAACTTGCGCCCCAGCGCCAGCGCGGTCTGCTCGCAGCGCCGCGCCGGACTCACCAGGATGCGCGCGCTGCCAGGCAGTTGCCGGTCCAGCCATTCGGCCATGCGGGCGGCCTGCTTGTCGCCGCGAGCGGTCAGCTTGCGCTCCAGGTCGCTGCGCGCATCGGCCGTGCCTTCGGGCAACTCTTCTGCTTCGGCATGACGCCACAAGATCAGGTCCATGGTTGACTCTACCTTTCGCGGGGTTTCAGGGCCGAATAGCGCGCCATCAGCGCCGATTGCGCGCCGTGGCGCTTTTCAGGGTCTGCCGGATTCACCAGCACATACGTGCCGTCGGGCTGCAAATCCCAGGCATCGCGGCCGTCGTGCAGGTAGGCCACCAGGCATTCGTCGATGAGGCGCTGACGAATCACCGGGTCATTTACCGGCCAGGCCAGCTCGACCCGGCGCAGCATGTTGCGATTCATCCAGTCGGCGCTCGACAGCAACAAGGTTTCGTCGTCGCCGCAGCGAAAGTAAAACACCCTTGTATGCTCCAGGAAGCGGCCGATCACCGAGCGCACCCGGATGTTGTCGGTCACGCCCTTGACCTGCGCCGGCAGCATGCAGGCGCCGCGAACGATCAGGTCGATCTTCACGCCGCACTGCCCGGCCTTGACCAGCGCGCGCATCAGGTCCTCGTCGGTCAGCGCATTGGTCTTGACGACGATGCGGGTGTCCTTGCCGGCCTGCGCGGCCTGGGCCAGCGCGGCGACCTTGTCCAGCAGCCTGCGCTGCAGCTGGAACGGCGCCAGCAGCAGGTGGTGCAGCTTGGGCAGGCGGCTGTGGCTCGCCAGGTGGACGAACACATGGTCGATGTCAGCGGTCAGCAGCGGGTCGGCCGTGAGGTAGCTGACGTCGGTGTACAGACGCGCCGTGCCGGGGTTGTAGTTGCCGGTGGACAGGTGGGCATAGCGCACCAGGCGCCGGCCTTCGCGCCGGGTGACCAGCAGCATCTTGGCGTGGGTCTTCAGCCCCATCACGCCGTAGACAACCTGCGCGCCGATGGATTCGAGCATCTCGGCCCAGTTGATGTTGGCCTCTTCGTCGAAGCGCGCCTTCAGCTCGACCACCACCATGACCTCCTTGCCGCGCCGCACCGCTTCGCGCAGCAGCAGCATCAGCTCGGAATCGGGACCGGTGCGGTAGATCGTCTGCCGGATCGCCAGCACCGAGGGGTCGTTGACCGCCTCGCGCAAGAAGGCCAGCACGCCGTCGAAGCTTTCGAAAGGCTGGTGGATCGACACGTCGCCCTGGCGAAGCCGCTCGAAAAACGACTGGCCCGGTACCAGCTGCCTGGGGTAGCAGGCCCTGTAGGGCGGGAACAGCAGCTTCGGGTCGTTCACAAGGTCAACCAGCTGCGTCAGCCGCACCAGGTTGACCGGGCCTTGCACGCGGTAGAGCGCCTGCGCCGGCAGGTTGAACTGCCTGAGCAAAAAGCCAAAGAGGAATTCCGAGCAGCCGGCCGACACTTCAAGCCGGACTGCCTGCCCGTAGTGGCGCTGCTCCAGCCCCAGGCGCAGCGCGGTGCGCAGGTTTTTCACATCGTCCTCATCGACTTCCAGGTCGGAATGGCGCGTGACGCGGAACTGCGAGAACTCGCCGACCTTGCGGCCGGGAAACAGATCGGCCAGATGTGCGCGGATCACGCTGGACAGCGACAAAAACAGCTTGTTGCCCTTTTCAGCCCCCCGGCTCGGCATGTGGATCAGGCGCGGCAGCACGCGCGGCACCTTGACGATGGCGATTTCATTCTCGCGGCCAAAGGCGTCGCGCCCGCCCAGCCGCACGATGAAGTTCAGCGACTTGTTGGCCACCTGCGGAAACGGGTGCGACGGGTCGAGTCCGACCGGCACCAGCAGCGGCCGCACCGCGCGTTCGAAGTAGGACTTGACCCAGCGCCGCTGCACCGCATTGCGCTCGCCATGCGAGACGATGCGGATGCCGTGCCTGGCAAAGGCCGGCAGCAGCTCGTCGTTGTACAGCGCGTACTGGCGCGCGACCATGTCATGCGCCATGCCGGACAGCATCTTGAACGACGCGACCGAGTAAGTGCCTTTCAGCTCGTTGTTCAGCGCGGCGGTCAGGTGCGACACCGCCCGCACTTCAAAAAACTCGTCCAGGTTGGACGACACGATGCACAAAAAACGCAGGCGTTCGAGCAGCGGCACGTCGGTACGGCGCGCCCAGTCCAGCACCCGCTCATTGAAGGCGAGGATGCTGTGGTCGCGGTCAAGAAACTTGATGGGCACAGCGACGGGGACCGATGCGGGAAGTAACAAGACAGGTCTTTATGGTCAAAAAAATAGCCCCTAGTGTTGTCTGGTTTGATGACATTTTTGTGACTGCCAGCGGCCCCGATGGTGTGGGGGTCATCGCCGGCTGGCAGCTTGGGAAAAACGCCTGCCTTGTCGTATTTTCAAGCAAAAACAGCCGTCTTCGCAATAGCCACGGGCGCAAGCAGCTATCATTTTTACAAGCCCTGCTGCAGCGCGGCCTGCGTGATCGATGACAGCGTGGCGCGCGTGGTGATGACTTCCGGGTCGAGCATGACCTCGATCAGCGTGCCCTCGGGCCGGGCCAGCGCGGCCAGCAGTTCGACCTCGAACCCATCGGTGCGGGTGATGCGAACCCCGGCATAGCCGTAGGCGCGCGCCAGCGCGGCAAAGTCCGGGTTGTTCAGGCGCGAGCCGCTCTCATGCTGCGGATAGGTCTTTTCCTGATGCATGCGGATGGTGCCGTACATGCCGTTGTTGAGCAGCACGATGATGCTTTTGGCGCCGTGCTGCACTGCCGTCGCCAGTTCCTGGCCGTTCATCAAAAAGTCGCCATCGCCGGCGATCGTGAACGCCACGCGCCCGGTCGTGATGGCCGCCGCGATGCCGGCCGGAACGCCGTAGCCCATCGCGCCGACGGTGGGCGCGAGTTGCGTCTTGTGGCCCTTGACCAGCCCGTGGTGCTTGAAGAAGCGGTGAACCCAGCTGGCGAAATTGCCAGCGCCGTTGGTCAGCACCGCATCTGGCGGCAAGTGTTTTTGCAGCAGGCCGACGATGGCCGGCATGTCGATGTCGCCCGGCAGCGCTTGCGGCTCCAGATTGGCCAGGTAGTCGGCGTTGGCCTCAGCGGTCCACGCCTCCCACGGCACCGACACCGGCGCGCTCAGCACTTCGAGCGAACGGGCAGCGGCGTTCATGGTCGCGTTGATCGCCAGGTCAGCCTGGAACACGCGATTCAGTTCCTCGGCGCTGGCGTGGATATGCACCAGTTTTTGCTTCGGCCGGGGCGCCTCGATCAGCGTGTAGTTGCCGGTCGTCATCTCGCCCAGGCGCGGGCCGATGGCGATGATCAGGTCGCTGGCCTTGACGCGCGCGGCCAGTTTCGGGCTCAGGCCGATGCCAACATCGCCGGCATACAACGGGTGGTGGTTGTCAAAGGTGTCCTGGAAGCGAAAGGCATTGCCCACCGGCAGCTTCCAGTTCTCGGCAAAACGCTGCAGCGCCTGCGCCGACTGCGGCGTCCAGCCCCCGCCGCCGGCGATGACCAGTGGCTGCTTTGATTTCAATAGCAGTTCGCGCAGCGTGCGCAAGGCGCCGGGGTCGCTCCAGGCCTGGACCGGCTCGACACGCGGCAGCGGCTGCGCGGAACTCATGCGCGTCAGCATGTCCTCGGGCAGCACCAGCACCACCGGGCCGGGCCGGCCGTTCATCGCCGTGGCGAAGGCGCGCGCGACATATTCAGGGATGCGGTCGGCGTCGTCGATGCGCTCGACGCGCTTGGCGAAACCCTTGGTGCTCGGGCCGAAAAAGCTCGAATAATCCACTTCCTGGAAGGCTTCGCGGTCGCGGCAGTCGCTGGCCACGTCGCCGACCAGCAGCACCATCGGCGTCGAATCCTGGAACGCCGTATGAACGCCGATGGACGCATTGGTCGCGCCCGGCCCGCGCGTGACCATGCAGACGCCGGGCCGGCCGGTGAGCTTGCCGTGCGCCTCGGCCATGAAGGCCGCGCCGCCTTCCTGGCGGCAGGTGATGAAGCGGATCCGGTCCTGGCGCGCATGCAGGCCGTCGAGCGCGGCGAGGTAGCTTTCACCGGGAACGCCGAATGCATGGGTGACGCCCTGGGCCAGAAGGCAATCGACAAGAAGGTGGCCGGCAAGTTGTTGGGTCATGCGCTTTATTGTGCCTTGGCCGCTGCGGCCCGTAATGTCGGCCGCCCTCTCGAAGCGCGGCGGCGCCCGGCTTATTCCGGCGTGGTCGGGTCGGCGTCCGCGCCGCCGCTTTCCAGCGCCTGGCGGGCCAGTTCCTCGTCGCTCAGCGGTGGCGCGTCTTCCAGCGCGGCGAGTTCTTCGAGCAGCGCGTCGTCGGGCTGTTCGTGGCCGAGCAGCACTTCCTCGATGCGCTGGGTGTAGGTTTCGGCGTGGATCGCCTCGGGTCCGCTGGTGGCCGGCGGGAATTTGTCAGCGATGTCGGCCATGACGGCGTCTGATTTTTCTTCCACCCAGCGGACAAAGTCGTTGGCGGGAGGGGTCTGGGAAGCGGTCATTGAAGTCTCCTGAAGTTAAGACATCGTAGCAGCCGTGCTTTCGCAAAAAGCCAATGTACGCCGTCGCCCCGGCCAGCGCAACAGGAAGCGCCCGGACGCTAGGCCAGCGGTGGCGGCAGGGGCGGCTCCAGCGCCTTATTCTGCGCTTCGCGAAGCACCAGCCCGGCCGGCTTGACCAGCGAAATATCGGCCTCGCGCAGCCGCCGCAGCACGTCGAACAGCAAGGCGCTGCGAACGCCGTAGGCCGCGCGCGGCGAGTTGACGAAAGCGGTGGCGTTGAACACCATGCCGGCGCTGTCGATGGCGTCGAGCTGCACGCTGGGCTCGGGCGTCTTGAGCACGTCGGCATGCGCTTCGAACAGTTCCAGGATCAGGCTGCGCACCTGGTCGGCGTCGGCGTCCAGCGGCACCGGCAGCAAAATCTTCACCAGCCCGAGCGGATTGGCATGCGTGACGTTGCGCACTGTCTTGGTGATGAATTCCGAATTCGGCACGATCACGGTCGAGCGGTCGCCCATCTGGATTTCGGTGGCGCGCACATTGATGCGCCGGATGTCGCCCTCGATGCCGCCCAGCGACACCCAGTCGCCGACCTTGACCGGCTTTTCGGCCAGCATGATGATGCCCGAGACAAAGTTCTGCACCACCGCCTGCAGGCCAAAACCGATGCCCACCGACAAGGCGCTGGCCACCCACGCAATGCGCTCCAGCCCGATGCCGACGGCGGCCAGCCCCAGCGACAGCGCCAGCAGGTTGCCGGCATAGGCAAACAGCGTGGACGTCCAGACCTGCATACCGGCGTCCAGCGACGTGGTCGGCAGGAAATCCTCCTTCAGCCAGCGCCTTACGATGCGTACCACGACCAGGCACAGGATGATGACCAGCGCGGCCTGCAGCACCGACACCGGCAGGATCTGGAATTCGCCAATCGAAATCCCCTGGTGCAGCTTGTCGGCGCGCTCGAACAACTCGGACGGCCCTTCGCCGAAGGGTGCCAGCAGCAGCATCAGCGCCAGCGCCACCACCAGCAGCCGGCCCACGCCCGAGAGCAGCACGGCGGCCTGCGCCCGCACCTTGAGAAAGCGCGACGCCGGCATGTCGGCCTCTGCCGTCGAGAGAATGGCGTCGGCAGCGCCAGCAGGGCTGGTCTTGGGGCCCAGCAGCGCAATGAAGCCATCGTCTATCAGCACCGCCAGCAGGTAGGCCGATCCCAGCACGACGGAAATCCAGGCCATCTGGTGTACCACGAAGCTGCCCAGCGCCACATAGCCGAGCAACAGCGCCAGCAGGCTGCTGGCCGTGCCCAGCCAGGCCAGGCCGACCACCGTGGTCAGCCACAGCGGGCTGGGCGGCCAGTTCGCGGCCGACTCGGGCTCGCGCAAGGCCCGCCGGCGCGCCACGTCGCTGAGCAGCAGGCCCAGGCCCATCGCCAGGCCCATCGCCAGCGCGACGATGCAGTCAGCCGCCACAGTGGTCACCAAACTGGCATTGATCTGCGCGGTCAGCTGCATCAGCGCCCAGGTCAGCACCATCAGCAGCGCCAGCACCGGCGGCAGCCAGCGCAGCTTCAGCGCCACCACATCGGGCAGCGGCAGCAGCCGCCATGACGGCCGGGCCGGCAGCAGCAGCGCATGGCCCAGGCCGACGACGAAGCCGCCAAAGCAGATCACGCCGGCGAGCCGGCCCATGATCGGCGCCAGCGCCTCGGGCAGCGGCGCGACCCAGACCAGCCCCAGGTAAACCGCCTCGGCCGTCAGGCCGGCCGTGGCGGTGGGCAGCAGCACCCGCGTCCAGGCATGCAGCGACCGGCGCAGCCGGCCCGGCGGCACGCGCGTGGTCGTCAGCCTCAAGAGCGCCATGCCCGCCCAGGCGTGCAGGCCCAGCAGCACCAGCATGGCCAGGCCCACGCTGGCCCAGACCGCCGTGCCGCTGGCCCGCGCGGTGGCGACCAGCGCGTCGGCCAGGCGGCGGGCGCGCAGCATGTCGCCGGGAATGTCCATGCGCAGCTCGGCCCAGAACAAAGCGCTCAGGATCGACGAGGTGCGTTCGCCCAGCCGGGCCTGGAATTCGGAGCGCCGCAGCGCCGAGATTTCACCGGCCGTCTGTTCGCTTTCCACCGACAGCAGCTTGGCCTGCTTGAACCTGGCATCGAGTTCGGCGCGCACCTTGTTCAGCTGGGTGCGCAACACCGCCACGTCGGGCGCCTCGGCCTGTCCGGGCGTGACCGGCCCCAGCTCGGCCAGCCGCGCCTGGACGCTTGCCAGCTGCGGCTCCAGCAGCGCGGCCGCCGCGTCGGCCTGGGTGCCGGCAGCCAGCACTCCGGCGCGCAGCGGCAGCAGGTCGGCAGCCTCTTTCGGCGGGCTGTCGAGGACTTTTCGCGCCTGGTCGATCTGCGCGCGCACAGCATCCAGCGATGCGTCGATGTTGTCCGGCTGCGCCTGGGCGCACAGCGCGGACAGCAGGAGCAGCAGACCGAGGACGAGGCAGCGCAGCCGATGGGCAATGCCCGGCAAACCGGCGCAGGCGTCAGCCTTGCATGAAGGAAAACTCAAGGGGTGTGGTTGAACTATGCGCATCACAAAGCGGCAACGCTGGCGCGCGGCAAGCAGGAGTCAAGGGGACCGCCATCATAAATGCGCTGCCGCCGCCGGCCAGGTCCGGCGCTGTCTCAGGCCGGTTTCAGGCGGCGGCCAGCGCGGTGCGGCGCACCCGCCGCACATTGAAGGCGCTGGCAATCAGCACGCCCTGCGTGAGTGCCAGCCCCAGCAGCACGCCCCGGTATTGGCCATGGTCCATCATCACGCCAAAGACCAGCGGTGCCACCGCCTGGCCGATGTCCAGCCCCGCATAGACCACGCCGTACACGCGGCCGGTGGCGTTTTCAGGCGTCGAGCGCTTGACCAGCAGGTCTCGCGACGGCCCGGCCATGCCCGAGGTAAAACCCATCAGGCCAAACAGCACCGGCACCACGCCAGGTGCCAGGCTGCCCAGGGCCAGCACCAGCGCCACCGCCGCCGCCAGGCCATAGCCGACGCCGACGATGCGCTCGCAGCGCGCCGGATCGGCCGCCAGAAATCCGCCCAGCACCATGCCGCCGGCCGCGCAGACCATGTACACCGTCAGGCAGACGGCCACCAGGCTCAAGGCCATGCCGTGCAGCTGGCGCGCCGCCTCGGGGGCAAAGGCCTGCACCACGCTGAGCACGATGGCATTCCAGAAGAAAAAGGCAAAGCACATCCAGACGGCGGGAATCTTCAAAAAATCCAGGTTGCCGCCCGCCGCCTTGGCGCCGACGGCCGGCACGACCGGCTGGAGCGCCAGCTTGTCGCGCTGAAGCAGCAGAACAAGCAGCACGGCAAACACCACAACCCCGGCCGCAGCCAGCGCAATGCGCCAGGAAAACGCGAACGTCAGGGACACCACCAGCGCCGGCGCCAGCGCCCAGCCCAGGCTGCCAGTGATGCCATGCACGCTGTAGGCATGGCCCAGGCGGGGCGCGCTGACCTTGCGGTTGAGCAGCGTGTAGTCGGCCGGATGAAACACGCCGTTGCCGATGCCGCCCACCACCGCAAAGCCGGCCAGCATCGCGTAGCTGGTGCTGATCGAATAACCCAGCGCGGCAAAACCCAGCAGCGCCAGGCCGCCAAACAGAATCGGACGCGGGCCGAAGCGGTCCACCACGAAGCCCGACAACGCCTGCACCGCACACGACACGACGAAGAAAATCGTCATCAAAAACCCCAGCTGCGCATAACTGACGTCGAACGCCTCCTTGAGCCAGGGAAACAGCGGCGCCAGCAACAGCTGGCTGAAGTGGCTGGTCAGGTGGCCCAGCCCGACCAGGCCGATCACGCCGGCGTCCAGACGCAAGGAATGGGCGCTATCGGTCGTGTTCAGAGTGCTTGAGATGGTCATGGCGCTATCGTAATGCTGGCCGACCGGGCAGAGCAAGTCGCTTCAGTTCCATGCAAAAAGCTGAAGCTGGCCGAGATTCAATTGCTATTTAATTAATAGCTAGTAACGCCCGTGGATATTGCGCAAAATCCTGTTTTTATGGAATTTCTGTAACTACTAAGGCTTACGATTTGACCGCTGCGGTTTTTGCTTTTTGTTTGGGGCCTTTGGGTGGCTTCTTCTGTGGATTGAGGGGTGAGCGCCTTCCCTCAACCCACAGAAGAAGCCGCCCAAGGCCCCCAAAACAGAAACCACAGTGATCCAATCAAAAGCGTTAGTAGCTACAAATTCCTAAAGCCCGTCCGTTAGATGATCCGCTTGAGCAGCCCCATGACCTGGTCGAAGCGCCGGCCATAGGGTGGATAGAACAGGTCGCCGCGCGCCCATTTCGACTGCGCCAGCACCGGCTTTTGGTGCGTCAGCCGCAAAAATCCGGCTTCGCCGTGGTAGGCGCCCCAGCCGCTTTCGCCCACGCCGCCAAATGGCAGGTGGGGATGGGCAATGTGCATCAGCGTGTCGTTCACCGTCACGCCGCCGCTCACGGTGCGCGACAGCACCTTGTGGCGCGCTGCGGCATCCGTGCCGAACCAGTACAGCGCCAGCGGCCGGGGCCGGGCATTGACATAGGCAATCGCTTCGTCCAGGGACTGGTAGGGCAGCACCGGCAGGATGGGGCCAAAGATTTCCTCGTTCAGCAGCCGCGAATCAGGTGCCGGGTGAAACACCAGCGCCGGCGGCATCTGGCGCGACCCGGCAGCGGCCGCAGTACCGTTACCGGGAATGATCTCCTGCACCCGCGCGCTGTCGTTGCGCGCATCGTCGAGCAGAGCCTGCAGGCGCGCATGCTGGCGCGGGCTGATGATGGCGGCGTAATCGGGGTTGCCTTCGATGCTCGGGAACAGCCTGGCGACGGCCCGCTCGAACGCCTGGGCAAACGCCGCCTCGCGGCCCTCAGGCAGCAGCACGTAATCAGGCGCGATGCAGGTCTGCCCGGCATTGAGCAGCTTGCCGTGGGCAATCTTCAGCGCCGCCTGCTCCAGGTCGCAGGACGCGTCGATGATGCACGGCGACTTTCCGCCCAGTTCCAGCGTGGTCGGCGTCAGGTTGGCGGCGGCCGCTGCGGCCACCTTGCGGCCCACCGCCGTCGAGCCGGTGAAAAACAGGTGGTCGAACGGCAGGCCGGCAAAGGCGGCGGCCACGTCGCCGTCGCCCTGCACCACGCACAGCTCCTCTGGCGCAAAGCTCTGGCCGATCAGTTCGGCCAGCAGCGCCGAGGTGCGTGGCGTCAGCTCGCTCGGCTTGAGCATCACCCGGTTGCCCGCCGCCAGCGCGGTGATGACCGGCCCGAGCGCCAGCTGCACCGGGTAGTTCCATGGCGAAATCACGCCGACCACGCCCAGCGGCTGGCGCAGCAGGAAGGCGCGGGCGGGCTGCAGGTACAGCGGCGTTCGCACCCGGACCGGCTTCATCCAGCGCGCCAGGTTTTTCAGTGCGCCGGCCAGCAGCGTGCGCAGCACGAACAGGTCGGCAATCTCGGTCAGCTGCGGCGAGCGAACGCCAAAGTCGGCCTGCACCGCCCCGGCCAGCGCCGCGCCATGCTGCGCCAGCAGCGCACGCATTTTCAGCAGCCGCTCGCGGCGCAGCGCCAGCGGCACTTCGGCCTGGGCGCGGCTGGCGCGGTGCTGGGCTTCGAACAGGGAATGCAGGCTGGACGGCGGTGGGCTGGAAATCATCCGCCCATGATAGGGGCGGCCGGCTTTGTACATTAGAGGCTTGGTACCAGCGCCCTCACCTGTTTGGCGTACCTCTCAAGGAATTTCCCCATGCATGCATCCACCGCTTCCACGCCATCGAACGTTTCGCACCACTTCCGCCGTGCCGCACTGGCCGCCGCCCTGGTCCTGAGCGGCTGCGGCCTGTCCAGCGCCGAGGAAGTCGGCGCGGTCGATACCGTCTTCAAGTTCATCGGCCCCGACCACAAGATCGTCGTCGATGCCTACGACGACCCGAAGGTAACAGGCGTGACCTGCTACGTGTCGCGCGCCAAGACCGGCGGCATCAAGGGCGCGTTCGGCCTGGCCGAGGACAAGTCCGATGCGTCGATTGCCTGCCGCCAGACCGGCGTCATCAGCTTTGCCGGCGGCAAGCCGCTGGACAAGCAGGAAGAAATGTTCAGCGAGCGCATCTCGCTGGTGTTCAAGCGGCTGCGCGTGGTGCGCATGGTCGATGCCAAGCGCAACACGCTGGTCTACCTGACCTATTCCGACCGCCTGATCGAGGGCTCGCCGCAAAACAGCGTGACCGCCGTTCCGGTGCCGGCCGCCACGCCGATTCCGGTGAAATAAGCCGGCAAGCCGATGGCCTGCACGGCAGTTTGACGCAGCACAGTAAAAACGGCGCGGTTTTGCGCTAAGGTGCTGGCTGGCCCGCCATGGGTCGCATCTGTTCAGGGAAGGCCTTCATGGAATTCAAGGATTACTACACCGTCATGGGACTGGCGCGCGACGCCGCGCCCGACGACATCAAGCGCGCCTACCGCAAGCTGTCGCGCAAATACCATCCCGACGTCAGCAAGGAAAAAGACGCCGAGGCGCGCTTCAAGCAGCTCGGCGAAGCCTACGAAGTGCTGAAAGATCCGGAAAAGCGCACCGCCTACGACCAGCTGGGCCAGCACTGGAAGGAAGGCCAGGAATTCCGTCCGCCGCCCGGCTGGAACGCCGGCGCCGAACATGCCGGCCGCAGCGCGCCGCGCGATTTCCCAGCGGGCGACGGCGGCGACTACAGCGACTTTTTCGAGTCACTGTTCCGCCAGGGCTTTGCCACCGGTGGCGGCAGCCGCGCGGGCGCCGCAGGCCACCGCGCCAGCTTCAGCGCCGCTGGCGAAGACCGCCATGCCAAGATCCTCATCGACCTGGAAGACGCCTACAGCGGCGCCACCCGCACCATCAGCCTGCGCGTGCCCGAGGTAGACACCCAGGGCCAGGTCAGCCACCACGAGCACCAGATCAGTTTCAGTGTTCCCAAGGGCATCCGCGCCGGGCAGCACATCCGCCTGGCCGGCCAGGGCGCGCCCGGCGTGGGCGGCGGTGGCGCGGGCGACCTGTACCTTGACGTCGAATTCAAGCCGCACCTGCTCTACCGCGTGGACCAGCGAGATGTCTACCTGGACCTGCCCGTGGCGCCATGGGAAGCCGCGCTGGGCGCCAACGTGGAGGCGCCCACGCCGACCGGCCGCGTCGAGGTCACGGTGCCGCCCGGCTCGGCAGCCGGGCGCAAGCTGCGGCTCAAGGGACGCGGACTGCCCGGCAGCACGCCGGGCGACTTTTACTTCGTGCTGCAAATTGCCGTGCCGGCCGCCGACAGCGACAGTGGCAAAGCGTTCTATGAAAGCATGGCCAGGCAGTTCAACACATTCAAACCCAGAGCCAAACTGGAAGGCCAGCCATGACCACCACCGACTTCCAACTCGTGCAAATCACCGGGCTGATCCTGGAAGACCAGACCGAACTGAGCCTGGACGACCTGTGCCGCGCCTGCGCCGCGCAGGCCGAGCGCATCGTCGAGCTGGTGGACGAGGGCCTGCTGACGCCCGCCGGCACGGCGCCCGGCGAATGGCGCTTCACCGGCGTCCACCTGCACCGTGCCCGCGTGGCGCTGCGGCTGGAAAGCGACCTGGGCGTGAACCTGGCCGGCGCCGCGCTGGCGCTGGAACTGCTCGATGAACTCGACGCCCTGCGCGAGCGCGTGCAGCGGCTGGAAGCCAGCGGCCGATAAGCCTTGACGCCGGACAGCACGGCTACACTTGTTTTTTACAAGGTAAATAGCCTGTTTTCGCATGCCAGTCCTGCGCAAGAAGCTATCAAAAAAATAGCACTATTCAAATGTCGCCGTCATTCCCGCGAAGGCGGGAATCCAGACGCTTTGCCAAAGGCGGCGCGTCTTTCAAACGCCGGACTAGTGTCGCGTCAGGCGCAAAGTGTCGAGAGATGGCGTCGCCAGCGGCGTGCAGCGCAAGGCGCAGCCCTTGCCAGGGCTGAAGCCCTGGCAAGGGCTGCAACGCGGCGATGCGCGGCGATGGCCAGCGAGAACCGGCAGTTTGCGCCTGACGCGACACTAGATTCTCGCCTTCGCGGGAATGACGGGTCCAAGCTGACGGCTTGCCAAAAGCCGAAGCGGTTTGACGCCTGCTTGAATCGTCTTTAGTATTACGTCCGTAATAACAAAAGGAACATCATGCATGTACTCAAACTGACCCAGATCGGCAACTCGGTGGGCGTGATCTTGCCCAAGGAAGTTATTTCCCGGCTCAAGCTGGCCAAGGGTGAAACGGTCTTCCTGACCGAAACGCCGGACGGCTATGCGCTCACGCCCTACGACCCGGCGCTTGAAGAGGAAATCACGGCGGGCCGCGCCTTCATGCGCGATTTTCGCGACACCTTTCACCAGCTTGCCAAATGAACTGGCGCTGGATAAGGAAGCCGGCATTGCTGCTGCTGCACGGTGAAAGCCTGGCCACGCATGGCGGGCTTGAAGGCATGCAGGACGAAGGCCTGCTGGACTCGGCGCTGGGCCGGCCGCTCAATTTGCTGACCTATGCCTACCCGGCCGCGCCGCCGGATGTTGCAGCGCTGGCCGCCAGCTACGCCGTGTGGCTGGCCAGGAACCATCCGTTCGTGGACGGCAACAAGCGCGCGGTCTTCCTGGCGACCGGCCTGTTTCTGTACCTCAACGGCTACCGGCTGAACGCTTCGCAAGCCGATGCAACGATCACGGTCCTGGGACTGGCCGATGGCGACATCACCGAAAGCGAATTCGCCGACTGGCTGCGCGCCCGTGCGGCTGCACGCTGACGCGGCGCCAGGTTTTTTCTCTCCCGTCTGTCATTGCGAGCTTGACCCGTAATCCATCTCCGCGCAGACCAACACGCTGCGAATTCCAGCGGCTACCCGACGGCGGCTTGGTTAAGGTGCGGTGGATTGCGGGTCAAGACCGCAATGACAAAAGGAGATTTTTAAACCAAAACGCCTGCCTACGCACAACGTACAAGCGCTTGCAGCTATTGAAACCATAGCATCAGGCGACAAACGCTTACAGCATTCTGGCGGATTGGCGTTATCGTCGTGGGCTAGGGTTTACCTGCCCGCAGCTTGTTGCCGTTGCCAATTGAGGCTTTGATGAACCTTCATTTTTTCAATTCAAATCCAGGCACCCGTCTGCTTTCGGTGCTGGCGCTGGCGGCGCTGCTGTCGGCGTGCGGCGGCGGCAGCGATGGCAACAGCGCCCTGCCGGCGGCGCCGACCGCCCAGGCGGCAACAACGCCCGCTTCGCCAAACGCTTCGCTCGTCATCACGCCTGGCGCGCCGCCGGCCTATGCGCCGGGCAGCGAGGAACTGGCGGCCTACCTGCTCCTCAATGCCGAGCGTGGCCGCTGCGGTTTCGGGCTGCTGGCCGCCAACGCGCCGCTGGACGCGGCGGCCAGGTCGCATGCCGACTACATGATCATCAACAGCCAGAATTCGCACCTGCAAAACGCCGCGCAGTTTCCGGAAGGCTTCACCGGCACTGACCCGGCGGCACGCGTCAGGGCGCAGGGCTACACCGACCTGGGCGGCGTGACCGACGAATTTGCCTTTTTCACCTCCAGCCGACCGCCGCTGTCCAAGCGCGGTATCGGCGTGCTGGGCGTTCGCGGACTGCTCAATGCGCCCTACCACCTGAACGGGCTGATGACCGGCTACCGCGATGTCGGCATTGCCGTGCGTTCCAGAGAAGACACCGGCAAGGGACAGGAAGGCGTTTTCGTGCAGATCAACGCGGCCTTCACCGCCAGCGCCGGTCCGCAGTTGCTCGGCAGCAGCGACGTGCAGACCTATCCCTGCGAAGGCACGAGCGGCGTGAACCGCCAGCTGACCAACGAAACGCCCAACCCGGTGCCGGGCCGCGACCTGCGCACGGCGCCGCTGGGCTCAAGCGTCTACATTGCGGTTCGCCAAGGCAACCGGCTGGCAATCACCCGCGCGGCGATGACGCAGGCAGCCACCGGCGAAGCCGTGGCGCTGCGCCCGCCGGTCACGTCGGCCAACGACCCGTATGGACCCTGCTTGAGCGGCTGCTTCGGGCCGCACCAGGCCTATGTCGTTCCGGACGCGCCGCTGCTGCCGGACACGGCGTACACCGTGATGCTCAGTGGAACCAACAACGGCACGGCGTTCAGCCGCAGCTTTATCTTTTCGACCGGCAGCGGGGACTGATCAAAGGGCCGACGTTCAGCCTCCCGCTGTCATTGCGGGCTTGATGAGCCTGCCCCGGACTTGATCCGGGGCAATCCATCCGTGCGCAGTCAACTGTGTATTGAATTCCAGCCGCTGCCTGGCTGCGGCTTGGTTGGGGTGCTGTGGATTGCGGGTCAAGCCCGCAATGACAGAGGAAGAGAGGGAGAAAAAGACGTTCCAGCAACGAGCTGAACAGGATCTCAAGCCAAAAATGCCGTTTGCGCAATAGCCACGGGCGTGGCTGCTATCAAAAAAAGCAGCCCACGCCCGGTGCATCAGGCCAGTTGCGCTTCGCCGAAGTGAAACACGCCCGGCTCCAGAATCGGGTTCACGTCCACATGGATGGTGCTCTTGGGCGGAAACCGGCCTTCGAGCAGCAGCTTGCTCAGCGGGTTTTCAATCCGCTGCTGGATCGCACGCTTCAGCGGCCGCGCGCCGAACACCGGGTCGAACCCGACCTTGGCGAGTTCGCCAATCGCCGCTTCGGACACGTCGAGCGCCAGGTCCATCTTGGCCAGGCGTTCAAGCAACACCTTGAGCTGGATGCGGGCAATCGATTCGATGTTCTTCGCGTCGAGCGGATGGAACACCACGGTTTCGTCGATGCGGTTCAGGAACTCGGGGCGGAAATAGTTCTTCAGTTCTTCCAGCACCGCATCCTTGATGTCCTCATACGGCTGGCCGGTCATCGACTGGATGATCGGCGAGCCGATGTTGCTGGTCATCACGATCACCGTGTTCTTGAAGTCCACCGTGCGCCCCTGCCCGTCGGTCAGCCGGCCATCGTCCAGCACCTGCAGCAGCACGTTGAAAACGTCGGGATGCGCCTTTTCGATTTCGTCGAGCAGCAGCACGCTGTAGGGCTTGCGGCGCACGGCCTCGGTCAGGTGGCCGCCTTCCTCGTAGCCGACATAGCCCGGCGGCGCGCCAATCAGGCGGGCGACCGAATGCTTTTCCATGAACTCGCTCATGTCCACGCGGATCAGGTGGTCCTCGCTGTCGAACAGAAAGCCCGCCAGCGCCTTGCAGAGCTCGGTCTTGCCGACGCCCGTGGGGCCGAGGAACAGGAAGGAGCCGGTCGGCCGGTTCGGGTCCGAGAGGCCCGAACGCGAGCGGCGAATCGCGTTGGCGACGGCGCCAATCGCCTCGTCCTGGCCAACGACGCGGTCATGCAGCTTGATCTCCATCTGCAGCAGCTTGTCCTTTTCGCCCTGCATCATCTTGGCGACCGGAATGCCGGTGGCGCGGCTGACGACCTCGGCGATTTCCTCGGCGCCGACCTGGGTGCGCAAGAGCCGGGGCTTGTCGCCCACGCCCTTGGTTTCTTCAGTGTCCTGCGCCTGCTTCAGGCGTTTTTTCAGCTCGGGCAGCTTGCCGTACTGCAGTTCGGCGACCTTGTTGAAGTCGCCCTTACGGGTGAATTCCTCGATCTGGGTGTTGATGCTGTCGATTTCCTCCATCACGTCCTTGGAACCGAGCGCCTGGGCTTTCTCGGCCTGCCAGATTTCATCCATGTCGGAGATTTCCTTTTGCAGCTTGCCGATTTCCTCCTCGATCAGGCCAAAGCGCTTTTGCGAGGCTTCGTCCTTTTCGCGGCGCACGGCTTCGCGCTCGATCTGCAGCTGGATCAGGCGGCGGTCGAGCCGGTCCATGACCTCGGGCTTGGAGTCGATCTCGATCTTGACCTTGGCAGCGGCCTCGTCGATCAGGTCGATGGCCTTGTCGGGCAGGAAGCGGTCGGTGATGTAGCGGTGGCTCAGTTCGGCCGCCGCGACGATGGCCGGGTCGGTGATCTGCACGCCGTGGTGGGTTTCGTATTTTTCCTGCAGGCCGCGCAGGATGGCGATGGTCGCTTCCACGGTCGGCTCGCCGACCAGGATTTTCTGGAAGCGGCGCTCCAGCGCGGCGTCTTTTTCAATGTACTTGCGGTATTCGTCGAGCGTGGTGGCGCCGACGCAATGCAACTCGCCGCGCGCCAGCGCGGGCTTGAGCATGTTGCCCGCGTCCATCGCGCCCTCGGCCTTGCCGGCGCCGACCATGGTGTGCAGCTCGTCGATGAAGACAATCGTCTGGCCTTCGTCCTTGGCCAGTTCCTTGAGCACGTTTTTCAGCCGTTCCTCGAACTCGCCGCGAAACTTGGCGCCGGCCAGCAGCGCGGCCATGTCCAGGCTGAGCACGCGCTTGCCCTTGAGCGAATCGGGCACCTCGCCGGCGACGATGCGCTGGGCCAGGCCTTCGACAATGGCGGTCTTGCCGACGCCGGGCTCACCGATCAGCACCGGGTTGTTCTTGGTGCGGCGCTGCAGCACCTGGATGGCGCGGCGGATCTCGTCGTCGCGGCCGATCACCGGGTCGAGCTTGCCCAGCCGGGCGCGCTCGGTCAGGTCGATGGTGTATTTGGTCAGGGCTTCCCGCTGGCCTTCGGCATCGGCGCTGTTTACGCCCTGGCCGCCGCGCACCGCGTCAATCGCGGCTTCAAGGGCCTTGCGCGTCAGGCCGTTCTCGCGGGCGATCTTGCCGACGTCGGCTTTGGAGTCGGTCAGCGCCAGCAAAAACAGCTCGCCGGCGATGAACTGGTCATTGCGCTTGATGGCTTCCTTTTCGGTCGCCTGCAGCAGCCGGGCGAGTTCCTGGCCGACCTGGACCTGGTCCTGGCCCTGCACCTGCGGCAGCTTCTTGACGGCGACGTCGGCGGCCTGCGTCAAGCCATTGATGTTGACGCCGGCCCGCTCCAGCAGCGCACGCGGGCCGTCGTCCTGGCGCAGCATGGCGGCCAGCAGGTGCGCCGGCTCGATGTAGTTGTTGTCGTTGCCCAGCGCCAGCGACTGGGCGTCGCTCAGGGCTTCCTGGAATTTGGTGGTGAGTTTGTCTTGTCGCATGAAATCTCCGGTAGAACTTGAATAAATTCAGACCCTGCGAAGCTTGGGGCTTTTACCGCGCTTTACAAGCAGCGGTGGCGCCGTATGTCGCCCGGGCTGGCCTTAGCTTGATCAAGGTCAAGCCAGGGTGACGCGCTTCAGGCGTTCGGCGCGCGAATGCCCCATTTGGCCAGTGCGGCATCGTCGCTGACCCGCGCATCGACCCAGCGCGCACCCTCGGGCGTTTCTTCCTTTTTCCAGAACGGCGCCTGCGTCTTGAGGTAATCCATCAGGAATTCGCAGGCCTTGAAGCTCTCGCCCCGATGCGCCGACGTGACCGCGACCATCACCACCTGGTCGAGCGGCAGCAAAAGCCCGACCCGGTGAACCACCCGCGCGGCAAAGATGTCGAAGCGTTCAATCGCCGCGTCAATCATCGCCTCGATGGCTTTTTCGGTCATGCCGGGATAGTGCTCCAGTTCCATGCTGCTGACGCTCAAGCCGTCATTGCGGTCACGCACCGTGCCGGTGAAGGTGCAGACGGCGCCGACGCGCTTGTCATTTTTTCGCAGCGCATCGACCTCGTCGGCCAGGTTGAAGTCGCCGGTCTGGATGGTGACGCGCGCCGTGGTCATGCGGATCAGCCTCCGGTCACGGGCGGGAAAAAAGCGATTTCGCAGCCGTCGGCCAGCAGCGCGGCTTCGTCGCTCATGACCTGGTTCACGGCCATGCGAACCGCCCTGCCGCGCGCCAGGCTGGCGGCATGCGCCGGGCTGGCGGCGAGCAGTTCGTCGCGCAGGCCGGCCAGCGTCAAAGCCGAGGTTTCGCGCGACTCGCTTCCCTGCCCGATGGCTTCGCGGATCGACGCAAAGTATTTGATGGTGACGTTCATGGCGCAAAAACCTTCACGACAGCAGCGCCGAAAACGGCAGGAAGCGCACCGTGTCGCCACGGGCAATGACCTGGCCCGCCGGGAGATCGACCAGCCCGTCGCCCCAGACTGCCGAGGTCAGCACGCCCGAACTCTGGTTGTCGAACAGATCCAGCCCGCCCGCCGCATTCAGCCTGGCGCGCAAAAATTCACGGCGTTTGTCGGCTTTTAGCCAGTCAAAATGGGCGGGGAGCGCTATAGATACAGGAGCAACAGCGGTCGCCCCCTGAAGCTTGAGGATGAATGGCCGCACCAGCAGCAAAAAGGTCACGAAGCTCGACACCGGATTGCCCGGCAGGCCGATGAAGTGGGCGGCAGCTATCTTTCCGTAGGCAAATGGCTTGCCCGGCTTGATGGCAATCTGCCAGAGGGTCAGTTCGCCCAGCGCCTGCACGGCGGGCTTGATATGGTCTTCCTCGCCGACCGACACGCCGCCGCTGGTCAGGATCAAATCGTGCTGCTGGCTGGCGCCCCTGAGTGCGTCTATGGTCGCCTCCAACCGGTCGGGCACGATGCCCAGGTCGGTCACGGTGCAGCCCAGCCGCTGCAGCAGGGCCTTCAGGAAAAAACGGTTGGAGTTGTAGATGGCACCGGGTTTCATGTCGCCGGGCGCCACGTCGCCGGGCATCACCAGTTCGTCGCCGGTGGAAAACAGAGCCACCCGCACGCGCGGCGCGACTTGCAAGCGGTCAAAGCCGATGCTGGCGGCCAGCCCGAGGGATGCTGGCAAAAGGCGCGTTCCGCGCGCCAGCACGACCGCGCCGGCGGCCACGTCTTCGCCACGGCGACGTATCCACTGGCCGGGCCGTGGCTGCGCCGCGATGCGGATGCCACCGTCCACGGCAGCGCAGTCTTCCTGCATCACCACCGCATCGGCGCCCGGCGGAATCGGCGCGCCGGTGAAGATCCGCGCAGCGCTTGCCGGCGCCAGCGCATATCCGCTTGAGCCGGCCGGAATGCGCTGGCTGACCGGCAGCAGCGTATCAAGGCCAAGCCAGTCGGCGCAGCGCAGCGCGTAGCCGTCCATCGAACTGTTGTCGTGCGCAGGGACGTCCAGGCTGGAGAGCAGGTCCTGCGCCAGCACGCGGCCATCGGCATCGAAGGTTGAAATGCTTTCGGCAGGCGCCAGCGGCGCAGCGAAGGCCAGCAGTTCGGCCAGCGCCAGGTCGAGCGGCTTCATGGGCGGACGCTCTGGCCGGGCAGGCGCCGGGGTGGAAACTGAAACTGAAGGCATGGCGGGTGTCCGGAACGTTGTAAACGGTGGAGTCGGAGAAAAAAAACCGCTCAGTCGAGCCGGTGTTCAAACGAATACTCGAACCGGTCCTGATTGTTCATCAGGAAATCGGCCACGGCGTCGGCGTCGTTCAAATCCAGCACCGGACGCAAGGTTGCCACCGGCAGCTGGCCGGGGGAATCGGTGGCAATGGCCACCACGTAGTGGTCTTCGAGGTAACGCGTGGGCTTGCCGGACGCGGCTCGCCAGACCTCGATCTTGAGCAAATCGCTGTGCTTGAAGCCCTCGACCAGCACCCAGTCAACGCCTTCGTACAGCTCGGCGATCAAGTGGTGTACCGTGAGTTCGGCGGGCTGCTCGAACTCGCGCATCAACGCCAGCCGGTTTTGCGAGGCCACGACGACCTCGAAGGCGCCGGCCTCGCGATGGCGGAAGGTGTCCTTGCCGGGATGGTCGATGTCGAACTTGTGGTGCGCATGCTTGACGACCGACACACGCAGGCCGCGCAACCTGAGCGCGGGAATCAGCTTTTCGACCAGCGTGGTCTTGCCCGAACCCGAGTAGCCGGCAAATCCGATGACCTTCATCCGGCGGTATCCATGCGGAACAGACCGCTATCGAATAAATAGCTGCCTGCGCCCGTGGTACCTGCGCAAAAGCCCAATTCAATGCACATTTTCGGCAATGTACTGCTTGATGGCCGCAGCATCGGCCGGCAGCAGCCTGACGCGCTTGGGCAAATCTTCAATGCCCTCGAAGCCCGCAGGCCGCACCGGCGGCTTGCCCAGCGCCTCCTCGATGGTGGCGGCGAACTTGATCGGCAAGGCGGTTTCCAGAACGATCATCGGCACGCCGGGCTGCAAATGCTCGCGCGCCACCTTCACGCCGTCGGCGGTGTGGGTGTCGATCATGGTGCCGAAACGCTGCCAAGTGTCCCGAATCGTCGCCAGCCGGTCGGCGTGCGTGCTCTTGCCGCTGACAAAACCGTAACGCCCGGCGGCCATGGCAAACGCCGGGTCGGCGCCCAGGTCGAAACTGCCCTGGCTGGCAATCTGGTCGTGAAACAGCGCGCGGGTCTTGCCCCCGTCACGGCCGAGCAGGTCGAACACGAAGCGCTCGAAGTTCGACGCCTTGGAAATGTCCATCGACGGGCTGGAAGTTTCAATCGTGTCGGCGCTGGTGCGAACGCGGTAGATGCCGGTGCGGAAGAACTCGTCGAGCACGTCGTTCTCGTTGGTGGCCACCACCAACTGCTCAATCGGCAGCCCCATGCTGCGCGCCACGTGGCCGGCGCAGACATTGCCGAAATTGCCCGACGGCACGCTGAAGCTGACTTTTTCAGTGTTGGAGTTCGTCGCTTGGAAATAGCCGGAAAAGTAATACACGACTTGCGCCATCAGGCGTGCCCAGTTGATCGAGTTGACCGTGCCGATCTTGTACTGACGCTTGAATGCCAGGTCGTTGGACACGGCTTTCACGATGTCCTGGCAGTCGTCGAACACGCCGTCTATCGCGATGTTGTGGATGTTCTCGTCCTGCAGGCTGAACATCTGCGCCTGCTGGAACGGGCTCATGCGGCCGTTCGGCGACGTCATGAAGACGCGAACGCCTTTCTTGCCGCGCATGGCGTATTCGGCAGCGCTGCCGGTATCGCCGCTGGTCGCGCCCAGGATGTTCAGTTCTTCGCCGCGCCGGGCCAGTTCGTATTCGAACAGGTTGCCCAGCAACTGCATCGCCATGTCCTTGAAGGCCAGCGTCGGGCCGTTGGACAGCGCTTCGAGGTACAGGCCCTCGCCCAAGGGGCGGAGCGGCACGATTTCCTTGCTGCCGAATACTTGCTCGGTGTAGGTCTTGTCGCAGATCGCCTTCAGGTCGGCGGCGGGGATGTCGTCGATGTACAGCGACAGCACTTCAAATGCCAGGCCGGCATAGGGCAGACCGCGCCATTTACTGAGCGTGGCGTCATTGACCTGCGGATAGTATTCGGGCAAATAAAGGCCGCCGTCCGGCGCCAGGCCTTCGAGCAGGATTTCGCAAAAGCGCTTGCGCTCGGGCGGGTTGCCCGACGAGGCGCGGGTGGAGATGTAGTGCATCAGGCCAGTTCCTCCTTGCGGATGCGGGTGATGTCTGCCAGCACCGTGGGCAGCGCCTGCATCTGCGCAATGGCTTCGTTCATCTTGGCTTCGACGCAGTCATGCGTCAGGATGATCAGGTCGGTCTGGGTCGAGCCTTCGCCGCCCACTTCGTCGGCTTCGCGCTGCAGCACGGCGTCGATGCTGATGCCGAGCGATGCCAGGATGCCCGTCACATTGGCCAGCACGCCGGCTTCGTCGGCGACTTTCAGGCGCAGGTAGTAACTGGTGACAATTTCCGACATCGGCACGATGGCCAGGTCGCTCATTTCGTCGGGCTGGAAGGCCAGGTGCGGCACGCGGTGCTCCGGGTCGGCGGTGTGCAGTCGGGAAATATCGACCAGGTCGGCAATCACCGCGCTGGCGGTCGGCTCGCTGCCGGCGCCCTTGCCGTAGTAAAGCGTCGTGCCGACGGCGTCGCCATGCACGACGACAGCGTTCATAGCGCCCTCGACATTGGCCAGCAGGCGCTTGGCCGGGATCAGGCTGGGGTGAACGCGTAGCTCGATGCCATTGGCCACGCGCTTGGTGATGCCCAGCAGCTTGATGCGGTAGCCCAGCTGCTCGGCGTAGCGGATGTCCTGCGCGGCCAGGCCCGTGATGCCCTCGACATAGGCCTTGTCGAACTGGACCGGGATGCCAAAGGCAATCGCGCTCATCAGCGTCGCCTTGTGCGCGGCGTCCACGCCTTCGATGTCGAAGGTCGGATCGGCTTCGGCGTAGCCCAGCGCCTGCGCTTCCTTCAGCACCACGCCGAAGTCCAGGCCCTTGTCGCGCATCTCGGACAGGATGAAGTTGGTCGTGCCGTTGATGATTCCGGCAATCCACTGGATGGAGTTGGCGCTCAGGCCTTCGCGCAGCGCCTTGATGATGGGGATGCCGCCGGCCACGGCAGCTTCAAAGGCCACCATCACGCCCTTGCGCTGGGCCGCCGCGAAAATCTCGGTGCCATGCACGGCGAGCAGCGCCTTGTTCGCGGTCACGACATGCTTGCCCGACTCGATGGCTTCGAGCACCAGCGCCTTGGCAATGCCGTAGCCGCCGATGAGTTCGATCACGATGTCGATGTCCGGGCTGGCCACGACCTGGCGCGCGTCATTGACCACCAGCACGCCGTCGCCCACCAGGGCCTGGGCGCGCGCCATGTCGAGGTCGGCGACCATGGTGATCTCGATGCCGCGACCGGCGCGGCGGCGGATTTCTTCCTGGTTGCGCTTGAGCACATTGAACGTGCCGCTGCCCACAGTCCCGATGCCCAGAAGGCCTACCCGGATCGGGCTTAAATTCGTCGTTGTTTTGAGGTTCACCTGGAGTCCTGCGTGTCGTGGTTGTGCGAACTGGCCGTTCAAAGGGCACAGCGGGAAAATGAAAAAATGAAAGTCAGATCAGCTTGTTGCGGTATTTTTCAAGGAACAGGGCGATGCGGCCGATGGCTTCGCGCAGGTCTTCCTCATGCGGCAAAAAGACAATGCGGAAATGGTCGGGTGCGGCCCAGTTGAACCCCGTGCCCTGCACCAGCATGACCTTGGTTTCCTTGAGCAGTTCGAGGAAGAATTGCCGGTCGTCCGTGATCGGATAGACCTCGGGGTCGAGCCGGGGAAACATGTAGAGCGCCGCGCTGGGCTTGACGCAGCTCACGCCCGGAATGGCGGTGATCAGCTCATACGCCAGGTCGCGCTGGCGCCGCAGCCTGCCGCCCGGGCAAGTCAGGTCATTGATGCTCTGGTAGCCGCCCAGCGCCGTCTGGATCGCCCACTGGCCCGGCACGTTGGAGCACAGCTTCATGTTGGCCAGCATGTTCAGGCCTTCTATATAGTCCTGCGCCCTGTTCTTGGGGCCGGACACAACCAGCCAGCCCGCGCGGTAGCCGCAGGAGCGGTAGCTCTTGGACAGCGAATTGAAGGTCAGCGTCAGCACGTCGGTGGACAAGCTGGCCAGCGCCGTGTGGCGCGCGCCGTCATACAGCACTTTGTCATACACCTCGTCGGCCAGGATCACCAGGTTGTGTTCACGCGCAATCTCGACAATGCTTTTGAGCAGTGCGTCGGAGTACAGCGCGCCGGTCGGGTTGTTCGGGTTGATGACGACAATGCCCTTGGTACGCGGCGTGATCTTGGCGCGTATGTCATCCAGGCTGGGCATCCAGCCGTTGCTCTCGTCGCAGATGTAGTGAACCGGTGTGCCGCCCGCCAGGCTCACGGAAGCGGTCCACAGCGGGTAGTCGGGCGACGGCAGCAGCAGTTCGTCGCCGTTGTCGAGCAAGGCGTTGGTCGCCATCGAGATCATCTCGCTGGCGCCGTTGCCCAGGTAGATATCTTCCAGCGTCACGCCCTTGATGCCCTGCTTTTGCGTCTCGTGCATCACGGCCTTGCGCGCCGCAAAAATGCCCTTGCTGTCCGAATAGCCGGCTGATGCGGGCAAATTGCGGATCATGTCCTGCTGGACTTCCTCGGGCGCGTCAAAACCAAACACCGCCAGGTTGCCAATGTTGAGCTTGATGAGCTTTTGGCCTTCTTCTTCCATCTGCTTGGCCGCATCCATGATCGGGCCACGGATGTCGTAAAGCACATTGGCCAGTTTGGCAGACTTGGTGATCGGTTTCATGTCGGTTTTGATGAAAGGTTGGGCAGGGCCGCTTCGCCAATGGAACGCGCCAAAGGTGAAAAACCGGTGCAGCCACCTGAGTTTTGGGCGGAATCTATAATTTGACCACATAAAACGCTGATTTTTACCCTCAACTCCGCAGCCTGTCGGTCGTGGCCGGCCCGGCTGTTGGAGCGAACGCCACAACCCTCAATACCGTATGAAACTTCAACCAGACCGCCTCGATGTCCAGTCCATTCTTGCCTACGGCGCCGGATGGGTCGGCCTGGGCAACAACGGCGTTGCTGAAAAAATCGACTACAGCGTCGTGATCGGGTCACGCGGAGAAAAACTGCCGTGGGATTGCCAACGCTTCGAGCAGCTGACCGCCGAGCACTTTGCCTTGCTGGCGGGCATGAAACCTGAACTGGTGATTTTCGGCAGCGGCAAGCGCCTGCGGTTTCCGCCCCCGGCCTTTTTGCGCGGACTGATGGATCAGCGTATTGGGCTCGAAACCATGGACACGCTGGCGGCCTGCCGAACCTACAACATTCTGGCTGGCGAAGGTCGCCATGTGGTTGCAGCCCTGCTGATAGAGCCCGATGCAGCCTGAGAGCTGAGCGATGTCCCTTTCAGCGTAAAATATAGGGTTGCACTTGGCACCGCACCCAGTGAACTACATCTGTCTTCATTGGCAAAGGCCGCGGCTAATTACAACTACTTTCGTCAGGGTACCCTCAGTATGGCAGTCGTCGTCAACAAACCTCTTCCCGAATTTGAAGCACTCGCCACCGGCGGCCTCAAAGTTTCAAACCAAACGCATCTGGGCAAAGTGGTCGTGCTGTTTTTCTACCCGAAAGATAACACGCCAGGCTGCACCACCGAAGCGATGCAGTTTCGAGACCATCACAAGGACTTCATCAAGGCGGGCGCAACCGTCTTTGGCGTCTCACGCGACAACATGAAATCCCACGATGAGTTCAAGTCCAAGCTGGAACTCCCTTTTGAGCTGATCGCCGATACCGAAGAAAAAATGTGCCACATGTTCGGCGTGGTCAAAAACAAGATCATGTACGGCAAGAAGGTCAAGGGCATCGAGCGCAGCACCTTTCTGGTGGGCGCGGACGGCCTGCTCAAGGAAGAGTGGCGCGGCCTGAAGGTTCCCGGCCACGTCGAGGAAGTGCTGAAGGCGGTCAAGGGCCTCAAGAAAGAAGCCTGAAACCCGCTTCGCGCCTGTCGCTCGGGCTGTCATTTGAGTTGTGCATAATGAGTTCATGCAATTGACCCCAGCGACTGCGTTCAAAAAAAGCCGCCCCGGCCTTGAGGCGGCTTTTTTTATTTCTGAAACTTCATGTAAAGAGTTTTAAGCACCATGCCCCTGCCACCCGCCCCGACCAAACGTGCTGCCCTGCTTTCACCAGACGTGCTTGATGCGCCGGCACGCGCGTCCGCAAAAGCACCGCGAAAATCCTCAAAACCGGTTGAACTGGCCAGCCAGCCTGTGGCCATCGGGCTGCTGGAAAGCCCTGCCGTCAGGGAACTTGATCACCCCATCATTTATGCAGAGAAAAAGGCTCCTTCCGCAATGGATGCGAGGGTAGTCAGCTCTCAAAAAGAGAGCATTCCGCGCGCCCAGCCGGCCTTCAGGCCGAAAAAGACCCGGCCGTCCGGCCAGCCCAAACTCTTTGTCCTGGACACCAATGTCCTGATGCACGACCCGATGTGCCTGTTCCGTTTCGAGGAACACGATATTTTCCTGCCAATGATCGTGCTGGAAGAACTCGACGGCCACAAGAAGGGCATGACTGAAGTGGCCCGCAATGCGCGCCAGACCAGCCGCACGCTCGACGGGCTCGCCGGGGCGAACGGCGCCGACATCGGCAAGGGCCTGAAACTCAACACCACCGGGCACCCTGAAGCCAGCGGCTGCCTGTTTTTCCAGACCAAGGTGCTCGACTACACCTTGCCCATGAGCCTGCCGCAGGGCAAGGCCGACAACCAGATACTTGGCGTGGTCGAAGCGCTGCGCAAGGAATATGCGTCGCGTGAAGTCGTGCTGGTCTCCAAGGACATCAACATGCGCGTCAAGGCGCGTGCCCTGGGGCTCAACACCGACGACTACCAGAACGACAAGGTGCTTGAAGACGGCGACCTGCTGTATGCAGGCTCGCTGGCCCTGCCGCCTGACTTCTGGACGCGCCAGAGCAAGACGCTGGAAAGCTGGCAGCAAGGCATTCACACCTTCTACCGCATCACTGGCCCGATCGTGCCGAGTCTGATGATCAACCAGTTCGTGTTTTTCGAGTCGCCCGGCGAACCGTCGTTGTATGCCCGGATCACGGAAATCCAGGGAAAAACAGCGGTCCTGAAGACACTGAAAGATTTCACCCATCTGAAGAATTCGGTCTGGGGCGTGACGATGCGCAACCGCGAACAAAATTTCGCCATGAACCTGCTGATGGACCCGGAAGTGGACTTTGTCACCCTGGCCGGTACTGCAGGCACGGGCAAGACGCTGATGGCCCTGGCCAGCGGGTTGACGCAGGTGCTTGATGACCGACGCTACACCGAAATCATCATGACCCGCGCCACGGTGTCGGTCGGCGAAGACATCGGTTTCCTGCCCGGCACCGAGGAAGAAAAAATGGGGCCATGGATGGGCGCGTTAGACGATAACCTTGAAGTGCTTGGCAAGACCGACGGCGGCGCGGGCGAATGGGGCCGCGCGGCGACCAATGAACTGATCCGCTCGCGCATCAAGGTCAAGAGCATGAACTTCATGCGCGGCCGGACCTTCATGAACAAGTACGTCATCATTGACGAGGCGCAAAACCTGACGCCCAAGCAGATGAAGACACTGATTACCCGTGCCGGGCCTGGAACCAAGATTGTCTGCATGGGCAATCTGGCGCAGATCGACACGCCCTACCTGACTGAAGGGTCGTCGGGCATGACCTTTGCCGTTGACCGCTTCAAGGGCTGGCCGCATGGCGGGCACATCACCCTTGCGCGCGGAGAGCGCTCGCGTCTGGCAGACTTTGCCAGCGAAGTCCTTTAAAGCCACTTGTCCGAATTTCCTGCGGCTGGATTGCCGCCGCAGGCCCCCCTGTGTCGGACTAGGGCGTGTTAACTCAAATTTGACAAGCTGAGGCGTTGCTGGAAAACTGTGGGAATGCAACTGACTCGTGAACAATTCGAGGTGATCGCACCGTTGTTGCCGCGTCAGCGTGGCAATGTTTTGCTCGACAGCTTTGAGGTGGTTAACGCCATCTTGTACGTCGCGGCCAATGGCTGCAAATGGCGCGCGCTGCCCAAGCACTACGGCTGCTGGCACACCATCTACACGCGCATGAGCCGCTGGGCCAGGGCTGGCGTGCTCAGCACAGTGTTCGAGAAACTGCAGCGCGAGCGCCTGATGCATGTGCGCATTGAAGCGGTCAGCCTGGACTCGACCATCATCAAGGTGCATCCGGACGGCACGGGTGCGCAAAAAAAACGGTCCCCAGGCCATTGGCAAGAGCCGGGGCGGCTGGAGCACCAAACTTCATCTGGTTGCCGCAGGTGCCTGCGACGTTATCACGTGGAGCTTGACGCCGGGGCAGCACGGCGATGCGCCCGAAGGGCGCAGGCTGATCGAAGCCATGGGCGGGCCGCAGGAGGCCGGCGAAGTCGCCTTGCTGATGGACAGTGCCTATGAGGGCGATGCCACGCGCGAGCTGGCCAGGCAGCTGGGTTTCGTGCCGGTGGTGCCCCCAAACCCGAAGCGGTGCGAGCCCTGGGAGCTGGACAAGGCGCTTTACCGCCGGCGCAATGAGGTTGAGCGCATGTTTCGCCGGCTCAAGGCCTGGCGTCGAGTGTTCACTCGCTACGATATGCTTGACGTGATGTTTGCTGCCTTTATTACCGTTGCACTCATTGCCGAGGTGCTTCGATAGTGTTAACCCGCCCTAGCGGTAGTTTGTTAAATCCGAAGGTAGAGGTTAATCCCGTGGCCGGTGTTCAGGGCGCCGAGTTCGGCCGGCGGGGGCGTGTCGGCAAAGGCGGCCAAGCAGCGCGCCAGCCAGTACGCCGGGGTCAGCCAGGCGCGCACGGCGCGCAGCAGGCGCGGCCTGCACGGCAGCGCCTTGAAGAGGCCGGTTTTTTCCCCGCCCTGGGCGGCGCTTCGGGGATACCAGACAGTGGCAAGGTGTCTGCGCGCGCTTGCAACGCGTGATGCCACCAGCAAAAGGCAAATGCGCAGCACACCAGTGTCCGGTGCCGGCGGATCGCCCGGTCGCTGCGAACCATGAAGTCGGCCCAGCCGAGCTCGTCCTTCATCTGTTTGTTGCCCTGCTCGATCCAGTTGCGCAAGCCGTACAGGCGCACGATCTCGGCCACAGGCGCGGGCAGGTTGGTCGTCAAATACCAGGTGGACAGGTCCGGCAACACGCGCCGGTCGGTCGTGGCGCAAACCGCCCGCACCGGCTTGAGCGGGCCATAGCCGAACAGCGTGAGCTCGGCGGCCCACCAGCGCTCGGTGTGGCCACCACGAAAGCGACGGATGACTTGCTGCCTAAGCGCGCAGCGGCAGCGCCTGCGCGGCGTCCTTGAAAGAGGGGTCCGCCTAAGCTGGCGCTCAGCCGCGCCCAACAGTGCTGCGGCGCGCCAGCACATGGGGCAGACGGCGCTGCAAAAGAGCTATCTCCAGGGCATGCTTGTCGCCGTAAAAGCAGTCGGCCACGGTGGCGCAAAACGCGATGCCTTCGGCCTGCGCGCGCTCGACCAGTTCGAGCGCGATTTGCGGCTTGGTACGAAACGCCGGGTCTTGCCGGCCTTTGGCCAGGCGCTTTTCTGGCGTGTAGGGGCGCTACATGCAGCGGGTGGTAATGCGCCTCGTCGGCCCACAGCGTGGTCACGGCCACAATGGCGGACCCGGGCGCCAGGACGATGTGTCTGGGCATGCAGGAGATTGCCGTCTTCGTCGAGGGTGCTCGTTATGCACGCCAGTTCAACGATGGGTGACTTGTGTGTAATGGGATGACCCTAACCACCCCCCCAATCCATACCGGCCCAAACCCAGAGACGGGAATTTATAGAAAAGAAGTTGCTTTATCAAAAGACCTGAATTAAAACAAGCCGCGACTTGCTGCGAAGCTTACCGCCTGGGCGCGTGTGCGGACATTGAGTTTTCGGTAAATGTTCTTGATGTGCGTGTTGACAGTTTGCGCACTGATGATCAGCCGGGAACCAATTTCGGTGCTTGTGTAGCCTGATGCAACGAGTTTAAGTACCTGCTTTTCGCGCTCTGACAGCTTTTCCTTGTTTTTGCTTTCCTGCAGTGCTTGTGTATTGGTCTGAGGCTGTTCGAACTTGTTGAGCAATCGACGTGCAAGGTTCGGAGTGATCGACGCGCCACCGTTGACCACCTGGAGAACAGCTTGCGGAAAATTTCCAAACCAGGAGTTTTTCACGAGATAACCAGTGGCACCTAGTTCAAACGCATGCAGGGCATGCTGCTCGTCTTCCATTGCGGAGATAACAATAGCTTCCGCCATGGGGCGAACGGTCTTCATGTACTCGATGAGCGCGAAACCGGTGCCGTCTCCCAAATTGAGGTCGACCAGCATCACGTCGAACTCATTTTGGCTAATCAGCCGGCGACCTTCCTTGACACTGCTTCCCTGGCCCAGCAGATTGATGCGCAGGTCCGCCAGTAATTCGTGTGCAATGACACGGCTCATGTGCGGATCATCGTCAATCAACAGCACGCGAACGGGTTGTTCCGCCTGACCCGTCAAAAACCCAGGCCACATCGATGGAAGGCCGCTGTGCGGCGCCAAATGATGACTAGATGACGTAGCGGTATTTTTTATCAGAAAGTCTGAAGCGACTTGTGATTCGTTACGAATTTCCATTATTTTCCCCTTGCCTTTCGCTTCCAGAAGATTGTTCAAGCATGAGACAGTTGGCTATCAGCTTACTGACTTTTACGGATTGCTGTCTGGAAAATTGTTACTTATTGACTTCTCACACTTACACCGTAGGGTGTATTGATACGCAAAACAAGGGAAAAATCTATCATTCATCGACCTTAATTACGTGTAGTTACGGAAATTTCTCACGGAAACTCACGCTTTCAAACTTACAAAAACCGTTGAAAGACCGCCATTTAATATATTTTCGGGAGATGGATGAGTTTGAAAGAGTTTGGGAGTTAAAAACCTATGTAGCCAATTGAAGTGATTGGTCGAAATCGTGGTTTTAACGAAACTGCACCATGAGGGCACACGAAGTGCGAAACCAAACAGCCTGTTTTATGTACTCGGGGCGGATCAGGCTGATGATTTTGTTGCAGTTTTCAACTGTATTCGGTGAAATCTGGTAATTTTTTGAACTTGGATTGCAAAAATATGCGGCTTGCCGTACCCATGATTTTTGCAATCTTCTTTTATTTACAGGCGCTGCCTTGCAACCCTAAAGGAAACAACGCTATGTTCTTTCGCAGCATGTGTGAACGTCAAAGCAACTGGGATTACCGCGATTACTGCGATCACCGGACTCGTCAGAAGCGCCGCCTCCGATTCCGGCTTTCGATCGCGGCTGGGCTGATGGTTTGCCTCTTGCTGATGGTGGGCCTTGGAGCCGCCAGGGTTGGCATCTGACTGCCCATCCGATGGAGCATTGCTAAATGCCCCCATGGGATGGGACGGCAAAATGGCTGCTAGCCAGCCCGCAGCGCCATCTTCAGGTCACGGCCAATCTCGGGCCGCTCCGCAAATGGATCCATCGGATTGGCCTGCTGCACGATGCACTCCATGCGGCTTTGCACATTGCCCAGCGCCTTGGGATGGCTGAAGATATAGAACTGGTCGGTCGCCATGGCGTCAAACACTTTTTGCGCGACTTCGGCCGCCGTCACCTTGCCCGAGCCCACGGCCTTGTCGGTCATGGCCTGCCCGATCAGCTGGCTTCGGGTCGGTTTTTCGGCGTCCAGGCCGGCGGGCCGGTTGCGATGGCTCTGGCTGATGCCGGTGGGCACGAAATACGGGCACAGCACACTGGCGCCAACCTGGTCGCTGACCAGGCGCAAGTCCTGGTACAGCGTTTCGCTCAAGGACACCACGGCATGCTTGCTGACGTTATAAACCCCCATGTTGGGCGGATTGAGCAGTCCGGCCATGCTGGCGGTGTTAACGATGTGGCCCTGCCAGGACGGGTCTGTGGCAGCTGCTTCCAGCATCATCGGCGTGAACAGGCGCACACCGTGAATGACCCCCCACAGGTTCACGCCCAGCACCCATTCCCAGTCTTTCACGCTGTTTTCCCAGATCAGGCCGCCCGAGCCGACGCCGGCATTGTTGAACACGAAGTGCGGCGCGCCGAAGCGCTCGAACACCGACTGGCTCATCGCCTGCATCTGGTCGGCGCTCGACACATCGAGTCTGAACGAAGCTACCTGCGCACCTGTAGCCTGCATCTCGGCGCTGGCCTGGTCCAGCGCGTCCTGCTGCACATCGACCAGTACCAGATTCATGCCCAGGCGGGCGCCCATGCGGGCGCATTCGAGGCCAAAGCCCGATCCGGCGCCGGTCAGCACGGCGGTCTTGCCTTTGAAATTCGTGATCATCAAACACTCCTTGAAATTAAAGGCTGCGTAACATTTCGATATGGGCAATGCCGTCTTCGAGGTAAACCGGTCCGGATGTTTCAAAACCATGCCGGCGGTAAAAAGCGTTTAACCGCGCCTGCGCGCCAATCCTGATGGCCGGCGCACCCAATGGCACGGACAGACAGGCAATGGCTTTTTCAACCAATGCATGGCCTGAGCCACTACCCCGGATTTCAGGGCTGGTCACAATCCGTCCTATGCTGGCTTCGGCGAACTTGACGCCCGCTTCAAAGCAGCGTGCATAAGCCACCAGCGCGCCCTGAAAGCTTCCCAGCAGGTGCATTGCCTGCGCATCGGAACCGTCCATGTCCTGAAAGATGCAGGCCTGTTCTACAACGAACACCTCGCTGCGCAACTGAAGCACTGCATACAGTTCGGCAACCGTCAATTCCTCAAAGGCCAGGTAACGCCATTCGATGCCGTTCATGCGGCTGCGACCGCCTGCAGCGAATAGCCGATGCGCGGGAAATGCACATGCACCAGGCCGGCCCGTTCGTCGGTGCGTCGCAGCGTGTAATGCATTCGGGTGGCAGCCACCAGTTCGCCTTGGGTCGGCTCCTGGCCGAAAGTCTCGGCGCAGACCCGCACCTCGCTGCCCAGCGCAATGCCGTGTTCGTCTTGAAAAACATCGCTGTGCAGCGCTGACGGCGTGGACGCCAAGGCCACAGCGATGGCGTCCTGCGCACTCGACTTTTCCATGGCGCCATGGCCCATCGCCGCCATGCGGTCCATCCAGTCCAGCACTGCCGGCGTGGCGTCGAGCAGGCCGGCGAGTACCGAGGTACGGACCCGTGTGAACCACAGCGGGTGGTACATCGCAAAGTCGGTGATGCACGGCATGTCGCCCAGCAGGAAAGGCCGGTCGTCGAGCATGTCGGACAGGCGGCGAAGATACGACCGGTAGGCTGCAGCCGCATCCTGCGGGCGCTGGCGGGCCATGCCGGCGCTCATCGCCTTGCGGTCCAGGGCGAAAGCCTGGGCGGCTTCCGGCGGTGCGTGCTCGAACAGCTGGGCGACTCCCCTGGGCTGCAGGTTGTATGCCATCGAAGCCCAGAACAGCGTGCTGTCGGCCCACTGGGCCAGGGTGCGCGCCATGCCCTTGCTGGGTTCGGGGTACAGCGCGGGCAGCGGCTCGATGTGTTCCAGCACGTCGGCAATCAGCGCCGTGTCGCAGTAGATGTCAGCGCCAATCTGCAGCACCGGCGTCTTGCGATAGCCGCCGGTCAGGGCGATCAGGTCGGGCTTGGGGCTCACCATCGGGATGACCACCGACTTCCAGGGAATGTTCTTGTAGCCCAGCATCAGCCGGACTTTTTCGGAAAAGGGCGAGGACGGGTAGTGGTGAAGGATCAAGGTCGGCGGCGTGGTCATGCGGGGCTCCTGAAAACTGGGATTATTGAACTTGTGAAGCTTGCCGGGGCATGGCCCGGTCGATGATGCCGTCGAAATCGGTGCGGGAAGGCAGTGTTCCGAAGGTCTGGCCCCAGTGGCCTGCCAGGCGAGAGTCGCAAAAGGCGTCCGCCACCGCGCGTGAAGCACCCTGGCAGAGCAGCGCCGCCTGCAGGGCCAGCGCCACATCCTGCGCCAGGCGCCGGGCCTGCAGCTCGGACGCCATTTCTTCCAGGCGCACGGGCAGCACGGCGGCCAGCCGGTCCAGCGCCGGATGCGCGCCTTGTGCAGCGCGCAGTTCCTGCGCCAGCGCGGCTACGGCATCGGGCTTGCGCAAGGCGCGCAGCAGGTCCAGCGCCATGATGTTGCCCGCGCCTTCCCAGATCGAGTTGACCGGCATTTCGCGGTAGATGCGCGCCATGACGCCTTCGCCGCCCTCCTCCACATAGCCATTGCCGCCCAGGCATTCCATCGCTTCCTGGGCAAATGCACTGCCGCGCTTGCAGATCCAGAACTTGGCGACCGGCGTGAGCAAGCGCGACAAGGCTTGCTCATGCGCGTCTTCTGGATGGTCGAAACACCTGGCGAGCCTTATGGACAGCGCGCAGGCCGCTTCACTTTCAATCGCCAGGTCGGCCAGCACGTTGCGCATCAGCGGCTGCTGTATCAACCGCTTGCCAAACGCCTGGCGCTGGGCCGTGTGGTTCAGGGCCAGGCTGAGCGATTGGCGCATCAACCCGCTGGTGCCCAGGGCGCAGTCAAGCCGGGTCATCGTTCCCATCGCCAGTATCTGCGGCACGCCCCGGCCGTCCTCGCCGACCAGCCAGGCGCTGGCGCCGCTGAACTCGACTTCGGAACTGGCATTGGCCTTGTTGCCGAGCTTGTCCTTCAAGCGCTGGATGTAGATTGCATTCAAAGTGCCGTCGGGCAGCACGCGCGGCAAAAACAGGCACGACAGGCCCGCTTGAGTCTGCGCAAGGATCAGGAAGGCGTCGCACATCGGCGCCGAGAAAAACCATTTGTGGCCGGTCACGGCAAAGCGCTGGCCCCAGGCATCGGCACCCATGGGCACGGCCCGCGTGGTGTTGGCGCGCACGTCCGAGCCGCCCTGCTTTTCCGTCATGCCCATACCCATGGTCACGCCCGGCTTGTCGCGCCAGGTTTTCAGCACCGGGTCGTAGTGCCGGCTGGTCAGTTTTGGCGCCCAGTCCGCATGGATTGCCGGATTGGCGCGCAAGGCCGGCGTGGCGGCATAGGTCATGGAAACCGGACACAGGCTGGACGGCTCCAGTTCGGTGAACAGCATGAAGCCCGCAGCCCTGAGCACATGGGGGGAAGTGCTTTCATGATTTGCCCACGGCGTGCCATGCAGGCCGGCGCCGACGGATGCCGACATCAGCGCGTGGTAGCTTGGATGGAACTCGACCTGGTCGATGCGCCGACCAAAACGGTCATGGGTGTGCAGCACGGGCAGATGCACGTTGGCCAGCCGCGCATGCGCCTGCATGTCGGCGGTGCCCAGCTGGGCGCCCAGGCGAGCGAGTTCAGCCGTGTCCAGCCCCGGCGCGTTGAACTTCAGTGCATCGCGCAAGCCCCGGTTGCCCTCGAACAGGTTGTAGTTGACCAGTAGCTCGGGCTGGTTGAAGACTTCATGGGTGGCGTCCATGGCGGCCTCCTGCCTTCCAAAAAAACTAGAACAGCTTGACCAGCTGCTTGCCGAAATTCCTGCCCTTGAGCAGGCCCACAAAGGCTTCAGGCGCCGCTTCCAGCCCTTCGGCAATCGACTCACGCGGATGCAGCTTGCCGGTGGCGACCAGCGCGGCGAGTTCCTTCAGCGCTTGCGGCCAGATGTCCATGTGCTCGCTGACGATGAAGCCCTGCACCTTGAGGCGATTCGTCAGGATCAGCGCCGGGTAGGTCAGCGGCAGCGGCTTGCCGTCATAGCCGGCGATCATGCCGCACACGGCAATGCGGCCAAAGGCATTCATGCGCAGCAGCACCGCATCGAGCACCATGCCGCCGACGTTTTCAAAGAAGCCGTCGATGCCGTCGGGACATGCCTCTTTCAACGCCTTTGACAGCGATGCCGCATCCTTGTGCAGCTTGTAGTCGATGCAGGCGTCGAAACCGAGTTCCTCGACGGCATAACGGCATTTGTCCGGGCCGCCGGCAATGCCGACGGTGCGGCAGCCGCGCGCCTTCGACAAGGCCGCAAACGCGCTGCCAACCGCACCGGTGGCGGCGCTGACCACCATGGTTTCACCGGCTTTGGGCTCGATGATCTTGACCAGGCCATACCAGGCCGTGACGCCCGGCATGCCGACCGCGCCCAGGTAATAGGACAGCGGCACGTCGGTGGTGTCAACCTTGCGCAGCGCGCCGGGCTCGTCGGCGTTCACGACGCTGTAGAGTTGCCAGCCGCCCATGCCGACCACCTTGTCGCCTGGCTGGAACTTGGGCGAACGGCTTTCGAGCACTTCACCGACAGTGCCGCCACCCATCACCTGCCCGAGCGGCTGCGGCGCGGTATAGCTTTTGGAATCGTTCATGCGGCCGCGCATGTAGGGGTCCAGGCTCAGGAAATGGTGGCGCACCAGCACCTGGCCTTCTTGCAAGGCAGGGGTTTCAGTGCTGACCAGCTTGAAGTTGCTGGCGCTGGCTTCGCCGACAGGGCGGTTGTCGAGCAGGAATTGTTGACTGGTGGGCATGGGGTTCTCCTTGATGAGGATTATGCTATTGAATCTATAGCTTCTAACGCATACAGGACGTGCGTAAAAGCATTATTTGACTCATAAAATTAAATATCAGTCGGTTGAAATCGGGCTGAATGGCAAAGGCGGGACATTTGCGGCAGGGCCTGGCTTGGGCCTGACATATTTGAAGGTGCCGGTCGAGTGGGCGCAGGCTTGGCCTTTTGCATCGTAGATCGTGGCTTCGACAAATGCCAGCGTCGCCGTGCGATGCATCAGGCGTCCCTTGCCCGTGAGCGGCGTGCCGTCGCCGGGCGCGGGCCGCATGAAGCTGGTCTTCATCTCGATGGTGACCACGCCCATGTCCTTTTGCACGCTGCGCGCCGCCACCGCCATGGCCACGTCGAGCAGCGTCATGCAGGCGCCGCCGTGGGTGACCGAAAAGGAATTCAAATGCTCGGGCCGTGGCGTGTAGCCCAAGACGGACTCGCCGCCTTCGAACAGTTCGAGCGTGAAGCCGAGATGGGTGACGAAAGGGATTTCCGCGCCGAAGTTCATCACCGATCAGCCTCCAGTGATCACGGAAACGCCGCCATCGACCGCCAGATACTGGCCGGTGATGTGCTTGCCGGCGTCCGACGCATACAGCACGCACAAGCCCTTCAGGTCTTCGTCGTCGCCCAGCCGGCCCAGCGGCGCGTGGGCGGCGAGCTTTTCCTCGCCCATGGCCTTGAGCGTGCCGACCGTCATGCGGCTGGGGAAAAACCCCGGGCATATCGCGTTGACGGTGATATGGTTCACGCCCCATTCGCAGGCCAGGGCGCGGGTGAAATTGATCACCGCGCCCTTGGACGTGTTGTAGGCAATCGTGTTCATGCCGCGCGGGTTGCCGCCCAGGCCGGCGATCGAGGCGACGTTGATGATGCGGCCGCTCTTGCGCGGGATCATGCTGTGCTTGGCGATGTGCTGCGACAAGATGAAGTAGCCGCGCACGTTCAGGTTCATCACCTTGTCCCAGGCCTCGACCGGATGGTCTTCGGCCGGTGCGCCCCAGGCGGCGCCGGCGTTGTTGACCAGGATGTCCACATGGCCGAAGCGCTGGATGGTTTCGTCGGCCAGCGCGCGGATGTCGGCTTCTTTGGAGCAGTCGGCGGCAATCCAGTCCACGTCGATGCCGGCGGCCTTCAGCACGGCGGCGGACTCGACCAGGTCTTCGGCCTTGCGCGAGCTGAGCATGACTTTGGCGCCCGCATCACCGAGCGCCTGGGCGAGTTGCAGGCCCAGGCCGCGCGAGCCGCCGGTCACGAGCGCGGTTTTGCCCTTGAGGTCGAAAAGTTGCTGGATGGTGCGGGTCATGGATTTGTCTCCTTGCGGGTTGGTTGAAGTTTGTCACTGACCACGGTCAGGAACAGGCATCAGTTTTTAATTCTTGAACGGAAGTAGATCAAGGCAAAGCCGATGGCGGCCGCCAGCGCGCCGGCCACCATCATCAGCCAGCCAGCGTCCTCGTCGCCGCGCCCGACCCAGACGCCCCAGACCAGCGCCAGCAAGCCGCCATAGATCAATATCCAGGTCAGCGCGCCCAGGCGGGCCAGGGACGGGTTGAGCTCGGTGCCAGCGGTTTTTTTGAAATAGCTCATCAGAAGGATTCTTCAGGAAAGTCGGCGCAGGTGCGGTCGCGGTTGCAGACCGCCTGAAGCCAGGCTGCTGTTTTTGGCAGCTCATAATGGTAAAAATAGCGCATTGCGCCCATTCTGCCTGCGTTTTCAGCTATTGATTGCGTAGCGCTAGAGGCTGGCGCGGCCAGCGCCACGTCCAGCCAGATCCAGGCCAGCACGGTGTGGCCGAAGGCCTGCATATAGGGCACGGCGTTGGCCAATGCTTCTGCGGGCTGGCCGGTGGCCCACGCGGCCCGGGTCGCTTCCGTGACTTGCGCCAGCGCATCGGCCAGCGCGTCGGCATGGGTGGCGAGTTCGGGAACATGGCTGGCCCGGGCTGCGGTGGCCGTGATGCGCGCGGCCAGCAAATCAAAACCCCTGCCGCCTTCCATCAGCACCTTGCGGCCCAGCAAGTCCATGGCCTGGATGCCGTGGGTGCCTTCGTGGATCATGTTCAGCCGGTTGTCGCGCCAGTACTGCTCGACCGGAAAATCGCGCGTGTAGCCGTAGCCGCCATGCACCTGGATGGCCAGCGAATTGGCCTCCAGGCACCATTCGCTGGGCCAGCTCTTGGCCATCGGCGTCAGCACTTCGAGCAGCAGCCGCGCCTCGTCGGCCGCCTGCGAAGTGCCGGTGTGCTGCTCATCGACCAGCCGGGCGCAGTACAACTCCAGTGCCAGCGCACCCTCGCAATACGACTTTTGAGCCAGCAGCATGCGCTTGACATCGGCATGCTCGATGATCCGGCTTTGCGGCGCTGAAGCATCCTTGCCGGCGCCAGTCACCGGCCTGCCCTGCGGCCGGTTTTTGGCATAGTCGAGCGACGCGTGGTAGCCCGCCATGCCGAGCATGGTCGCCGCCATGCCAATGGCAATGCGCGCTTCGTTCATCATGTGAAACATGCAGCGCAGTCCTTCGTGCGGCTGGCCGACCAGGTAGCCGACCGCGCCGGCCTCGCCATCGACCGGGTATTTGCCTTCGCCGAAATTGAGCAGCGTGTTGGTCGTGCCGCGCCAGCCGAGCTTGTGGTTCAGCCCGGCCAGCGCCACGTCGTTGCGAACACCGGTCAGCTCGCCATTTGTATCGACCAGCTTCTTGGGAACGATGAACAGCGAAATGTCGCGCGTGCCGGGAATCAGCTTGCCGTCAGCGCCCGGAATCTTGGCCAGCACCAGGTGGATGATGTTGTCGGTCAGCTCGTGCTCGCCGCTTGATATCCACATCTTGTTGCCCTTGAGGCGATAGCGCGGGCCGAGCGGGTCGGACTCGAAACCGGCGGCATCGGGCACGGCACGGGTCGTGATGTCGCTCAGCGACGAGCCGGCCTGCGGTTCCGACAGACACATGGTTCCGGAAAAACGGCCTGAAAATTCATTTTTGGCAAACACGTCCTTCTGCATCGGCGTGCCATGGACCATGAGCAAATTGGCATTGCCCGAGGTCAGCAAACTCGACCCCATGCTGACCGACGCCATCGCAAAAAACGCGTTGGCGGCGGCTTCGACCATGTAAGGCAGTTGCATGCCGCCGATGTCGTAGTCCTGCGCCGCGCTGAGCATGCCCGACGCCGCATAGGCTTTCTGGGCATCGTGCGTGGCTTGCGGCAGGATGACTTTTTCGCCGTCGAAATGCGGCTCCTGCGTATCGACCAAGCGGTTGAAGGGCGCGTATTTCTCGCGCGCAATGCGCTCGCAGGTGTCGAACACCGCGTCAAACGTTTCGCGGCTGTGATCGGCAAAGCGCTCGCGCTGGCTCAGCGACTCGGCGTCAAGCCACTGGTAGAGCAAGAAATCGAGGGTGGACCGAAGTTTCATCGCCTGTGTGTACGCTAGCTTAAAGGACTTCGAAAATGCCCGCAGCGCCCATGCCGCCGCCGATGCACATGGTCACGCAGACGCGCTTGGCGCCGCGCCGCTTGCCTTCGATCAGCGCATGGCCGGTCAGGCGCTGGCCGGTGACGCCGTAGGGGTGGCCGACGGCAATTGCGCCGCCGTTGACGTTGAGCCGGTCCATAGGAATGCCCAGCTTGTCAGCGCAATACAGCACCTGCACCGCAAAGGCTTCGTTCAGCTCCCACAGGTCGATGTCGCCGACGCTCAGGCCGAGCTTGGCCAGCACCTTCGGAATGGCAAACACCGGGCCAATGCCCATTTCGTCGGGCTCGCAGCCGGCCACCGCAAAACCCAGAAAGCGGCCCAGCGGCTTGAGGCCTTTTCGCTCGGCCACTGTTTCGTCCATGACCACGACCGCGCCGCCGCCATCCGAGAACTGGCTGGCGTTGCCGGCCGAGATCAGCCCGCCCGGAATGGCCGAGCGCAGGCCGCTGATGCCTTCCTGGGTGGTGCCGGCGCGGATGCCTTCGTCCTGGCTCACGGTGACCTGTTTCGTCATCAAGCCCATCACCTTGTCGGCGATGCCGGCGGTCACGGTGATCGGCGCAATCTCGGCCTCAAACAGGCCGGCAGCCAACGCAGCGGTGGCACGCTGCTGGCTGGCCGCGCCGTATTCGTCCATGCGGTCGCGGCTGATTTCGTAGCGCTTGGCGACCTGCTCGGCGGTCTGCAGCATGTTCCAGTAGATCTCGGGCTTGTTCTTGGCCAGCCAGCTTTCCTGCAGCATGTGGGTGTTCATTTCCTGCTGGACGCAGGAGATACTTTCGACGCCGCCGGCCACGTAAATGTCGGCCTCGCCGGCGATGATGCGCTGCGACGCCAGCGCAATCGCCTGCAAGCCCGACGAGCAAAAGCGGTTAACGGTCATGCCCGACACACTGACCGGGCAGCCGGCGCGCAGGGCAATCTGCCGGGCGATGTTGGCGCCGGTCGCGCCTTCGGGCGTGGCGCAGCCGATGATGACGTCATCGATTTCGGCCGCGTCGATGCCGGCTCTGGCGATGGCATGCTGCACCGCATGGCCGCCCAGGGTGGCGCCGTGCGTCATGTTGAAGGCGCCCTTCCAGCTCTTGGCCAGGGGGGTGCGGGCGGTGGAAACGATTACAGCTGAGGTCATGGAAATCTCCGGAATTGGGGGGCTTGACGTGATGGGCAGCGGATCAGTTGAAGGTCTTGCCTTCGGCGGCCAGCCGGGCCAGCAGCGGCGCGGGCTGCCAGAAGCTGGCGTCGTCGAGCGGATTCTTGGCGAAGCGGTTCATCGCCTGCACCACGTTGAACAGGCCGACCTGGTCGGCATACAGCATCGGGCCGCCCCGGTAAATCGGGAAACCGTAGCCCATCAAATACACCATGTCGATGTCGCTGGCCTTGGAGGCAATGCCTTCCTCCAGGATGTGCGCGCCTTCGTTGACCAGCGAATACACCAGGCGCTGGACGATTTCCTCGTCCGAAATCTTGCGCGGCGTGATGCCCAGCGATTTGCGGTGTTCCTCGATCATCTGGACGACTTCCTTGTTGGGAATGGCGTCGCGCTTGCCGGCCACGTAGTCATACCAGCCGGCGCCGGTCTTCTGGCCGAAGCGGCCTTTCTCGCACAGCAGGTCGGCGGTCTTGCTGTACTTCATGCCTGGCTTTTCCTGGTAGCGGCGCTTGCGGATGGCCCAGCCAATGTCATTGCCGGCCAGGTCGCCCATACGGAATGGCCCCATGGCAAAACCGAATTTCTCGATCGCCTTGTCCACCTGCGCGGGCGTGCAGCCCTCGTCGAGCAGGAAGCCGCCCTGGCGGCCGTACTGCTCGATCATGCGGTTGCCGATGAAGCCGTCGCACACGCCCGACACCACGGCAGTCTTGCGGATTTTCTTGGCGACGGCCATCACCGTGGCCATGACGTCCTTGGCGGTCTTGTCGCCGCGCACCACTTCGAGCAGCTTCATGATGTTGGCCGGGCTGAAGAAATGCAGGCCGACCACATCCTCTGGGCGACGGGTGAACGATGCAATCTGGTTCAGGTCCAGCGTCGAGGTGTTGGACGCCAGGATGGCGCCGGGCTTCATCACGCGGTCGAGCTCGGTGAAAACTTTTTCCTTGACGCCCATTTCCTCGAACACGGCTTCGATCACCATGTCGGCATCGGACAGGTCGTCGTAGCTCAGCGTGGTGCTGAGCAGACTCATGCGCTGCTCGTACTTGTCCTGCTTGAGCTTGCCCTTCTTGACCTGCGATTCGTAGTTCTTGCGCATCGTGGCGATGCCGCGCTCCAGCGCTTCAGGCTTCATCTCCAGCATCTTGACCGGGATGCCGGCATTGAGGAAATTCATCGCGATGCCGCCACCCATGGTGCCGGCGCCGATGACGGCAATCGAGTTGATTTCGCGCTGGGCCGTGTCCGCCGGGACGTCGGGGATTTTGGAGGCGGCGCGCTCGGCCATGAAGATGTGGCGCAGCGCGCGGCTTTCGGGCGTCCACATCAGGTTGATGAACAGGTCGCGCTCAAAGCGCATGCCGTCGTCGAATTTCTGCTTCGTCGCCGCTTCCACGGCATCAACGCACTTGAGCGGCGCGGGAAAATTCTTCGCCATGCCCTTGACCATGTTGCGGGCGAACTGGAAATAGGCGTCGCCGTTGCGGTGCTTGCAGGGCAGGTCGCGCACCAGCGGCAGGGGGCGGGTGTCGGCAATTGCCTGCGCGAAGGCAAATGCCTCGTCGGCCAGCGTCTCAGGCGAAGAGGCCATCTGGTCGAACAGCTTCTGGCCCGGGATTTGCGCCAGCATTTCGCTCTTGACTGGCTCGCCGCTGACAATCATGTTCAGCGCCGGCTCCACGCCCAGGGCGCGCGGCAAACGCTGGGTGCCGCCAGCGCCGGGCAGCAGGCCGAGCTTGACTTCAGGCAGCGCCACGCTGCAGCCGGGCGCGGCAATGCGGTAGTGGCAACCCAGGGCGAGTTCAAGTCCGCCGCCCATGCAGACCGAATGAATCGCGGCGACCACCGGCTTGGACGAGTTTTCAAGCGCCAGAATCACGCTGAGCAAATTGGGCTCCTGCATGGCCTTGGGCGAGCCGAACTCCTTGATGTCGGCGCCGCCCGAAAACGCCTTGCCGGCGCCGGTGATGACGATGGACTTGACCGCATCGTCGACGTTGGCCTTTTGCAGGTTGTCCGTGATGCTCAGCCGGGTGGCATGGCCCAGGCCGTTGACCGGCGGATTGCTCAGGGTGATCAGCGCCACCGAGCCGTGAACTTCGTAGAGGGTTGTCATGGGTTGGTTCTTTCCTTGATTGAAATGTCAGTGTTGAAGTTTCAGAGGGCGCTGGCCCGGTCCAGGCGCCTGGCAGTTCCGGTAAAAATAGTACGACCGTTCTTTTCCATTGTAGGGACGCTTACGAGGGCCACGAAGTGCGAAGGATGCGGGTTTACCCGGTTTTTGTCCCTGTCGTGACAAAGCCGCCAGCTTGTTACACCTCCAGCCACTCCTTTCGGATGTCGGCATCGGCGCGCAGGCTGTCGGGCGTGCCGTCGAACACGATGCTGCCGTGGCCCATGACCAGCGCACGGTCGGAAATGGCCATCGCAATCGTCAGTTTCTGCTCGATCAGCAGCACAGAAATGCCCTTGGCCTTCAGGGTCTGCAGGTACTGGCCGACCAGCTCGACGATCTTGGGCGCCAGGCCCTCGGTGGGCTCGTCGATGATGATCAGGTCCGGGTCGCCCATCAGCGTGCGGCACAGCGTGAGCATCTGCTGCTCGCCGCCCGACAGCACGCCGGCCTCGGTGTGCTGGCGCTCGCGCAGCCGGGGGAAGAGCAGGTACATGTCGTCAAACGACCAGCGCGAACCCATGCCCGATCCTTTCTGGCCGAGCAGCAGGTTCTGGTGAACCGTGAGCTTGGGGAAAATATCTCGGTTTTCCGGCACATAACCCAGGCCGAGATGGGCAATCTGGTAGGCCTTCTTGCCGACGATTTCCGCGTTTTTCCAGAGGATGGAACCCTGGCAATCGACCAGGCCCATGACAGCTTTGGCGGTGGTCGAGCGGCCCGAACCGTTGCGGCCCAGCAAGGCCACGATTTCGCCGGGCTGCACTTCAAAGGAGACATCGTGCAAGACGTGGCTCTTGCCGTAGAAGGCGTTGAGGTTGGTCAGTTTCAGCATGCTCAATGTCCTTGCCCTTGCGCGTCGGCCACCGATGAACCCAGGTACGCTTCCTGCACCCGCTGATCGGCGCGCACTGCTTCGGGCTCATCGAAGGCGATCACTTCCCCGTACACGACGACAGCAATCTTGTCGGCCAGGCCGAACACCACGCCCATGTCGTGCTCGACCGTCAGCAGGGTCTTGCCCACCGTGACCTCCTTGATCAGGCTGATGAAGCGGCTGGTTTCGGAGCGGCTCATGCCCGCTGTCGGCTCGTCAAGGAGGATCACGCTGGCGCCCCCGGCAATCGTGATCCCGATTTCAAGCGCGCGCTGTTCGGCGTAGGTGAGGTTGGTCGCCAGCACATCGTGCTTCTTGTCGAGCTTGATCATGGCCATTAGTTCGTCAGCCCGCGCGTTGGCGTCGTCCAGGTTGGCGAGGAATTTCAAAAAGGTGTACTTGTAGCCGAGGCTCCACAGCACGCCGCAGCGCAGGTTTTCAAACACGCTGAGCTTGGGAAAGATGTTGGTGATCTGAAAGCTGCGCGACAGTCCCAGCCGGTTGATTTCAAAGGGCTTTTTTCCCTGAATGGACTGGCCATCGAGAAGGACCTGCCCGCTCGTTGGTGCAAACCGCCCGCTGATCAGGTTGAAGAGCGTCGATTTGCCGGCCCCGTTGGGGCCGATGATGGCGATGCGCTGGCCCGGCTCGACCGCCAGGTTGATGCCGCGGATGATTTCGGTCTTGCCAAAACTCTTGCGCAGGTCTTTGAGTTCAAGTGCGAACTGCTGGCCTGTCTGGGATTTTGATGCACTCACAGGGCCTCCCGCCGCTTAATTTCTTTTTCTATCGATTCCTGCGTATCGCCCCATTTCACGGCGAAGCGGCGGCGTGCCAGCTCAAAAACGATCAGCCCCGCCAGCGTGATCGCGGCGGCGGCACCCCAGGTGACGGGCGCCGCCGCATTCAGCTGCATGCCCATGAAGTGAAGCTGCGAGCCCAGGGCCGCATCGAGCTGGAGGTGGTAGAGCATTTCAATCATGGCGGCAGCACCGGCAAAAGCAACCAGGCCCGTCACCAGCAGCGCCGCATAGTGGCCAAGCAGCGGTTTGAGCCTGCCGAACGCCGCCACGCGCACATTCGTCATGATCAGGCTGGCAAAGCCCCCTGGCGCAAACATGACCATGAACAAAAACACCAGGCCCAGGTACAGCAGCCAGGCCTTGGTGAACTCGCTGAGCAGCACAAAGGCCAGCACCATCAGCACCGCGCCAATGATGGGGCCGAAAAAGAAGGTGGCCCCGCCCAGAAACGTGAACAGCAGGTAGGCGCCGGAGCGGTAGCCGCTGACCACTTCCGACGTTACGATCTCGAAGTTCAGCGCGGCCAGCCCGCCCGAGATGCCGGCAAAAAAGGCCGCGATCACAAAAGACAAGTAACGCACTTTCTGGGTGTCGTAGCCGACAAATTCGACCCGTTCAGGGTTATCGCGCACCGCGTTGAGCATGCGGCCCAGCGGCGTGCGGGTGAAGGCGAACATCAGGCCGGTGCAGACAAAGGTGTACACCGCTATCAGGTAGTACAACTGGATCTGCGGGCCAAACGTGATGCCCAAGGGCTTGGGTCCGGTCACGCGGTTGCCCGAAATGCCGCCTTCGCCGCCGAAAAACTCGGGAAACATCAGCGACATGGCCCAGACCAGCTCGCCAATGCCCAGCGTGATCATGGCAAACGTGGTGGCTGATTTCTTGGTGGTGACCCAGCCCAGTATCAGCGCCGTCACCAGTCCGGCCAGGCCGCCGGCCAGGGGTATGAGGCTGACCGGCAAGGCCAGGCTTCCCTTGCTTACGGCGTTCAGGACATGCATGGCGATAAACGCACCCAGACCGGAATAGACGGCATGGCCGAAACTGAGCATTCCGCCCTGCCCCAGCAACATGTTGTAGCTCAGGCAAACAATGATAGCGACGCCCATTTGCGACAAAATGGTATGGCTCAGGCTACTGGTGAAGACCAGCGGTGCCGCCGCGATCACCAAGGCAAACAGGCTCCAGACCATCAGGCGCCCACGGCTTGGGGAACTGGAACGGCGCTGGACCGACGAAGAATGAAGAAAGGCCGACATAACTGTTATCCCTCCCGGGTACCTAAAAGACCCTTGGGCCGGAAAATCAGCATCAGCACCAGAAACAGGTACGGCAATATGGGCGCGATCTGGCTGACCTTGAGCTTGAGCACTGCGTAGCCGAAGGTTTCCGGCGTCACTGCAACGCCCAGCCCCGATACCGCGCTCATGAGCGAGCTGTCCACCGCGACCGCAAAGGTCTGCAGCACGCCGATCAGCACCGAGGCCAGAAAAGCTCCAGCCAGCGACCCCATGCCGCCCACCACCACCACCACGAAAATGATCGAGCCCACGGCCGCGGCCATGCTCGGTTCCGTCACGAAGGCGTTGCCGCCGATAACGCCCGCCAGCCCGGCCAGGGCGGCGCCACCGCCAAACACCAGCATGAAGACACGCGGCACGTTGTGCCCCAGCGCTTCCACCGTCTCGGGATGGGTCAGGGCCGCCTGAATGACCAGGCCGATGCGGGTCTTTTTGAGCAGCAGCCAGACAGCCACCAGCATGAACAGGGCCACCGCCATCATGAAACCCCGGTACATTGGAAATTGCGTTCCGTACAGAGTGAACAGCGGCCCTTTGAGCGCTTCGGGCACACGGTAGTCCACCGCGATGCGCCCCCACACCAGTTGCACGAGTTCAACCAGGATGTAGCTCAGGCCAAAGGTGATGAGCAGCTCAGGCACATGGCCGAACTTGTGCACCCGGCGCAAACAGATTTTTTCAAAGGCGGCGCCGATCACGCCGACCAGCAGAGGCGCAATGACCAGGGCAGGCCAGAAACCCACCAAACTGGTGACGCTGTAGGCAAAATAGGCGCCCAGCATGTAAAAGGAAGCATGCGCAAAGTTGAGCACGCCCATCATGCTGAATATGAGGGTCAGCCCCGAGCTAAGCATGAAGAGCAGCAGGCCGTAGCTCAGCCCATTCAGCAGGGAAATGGTGAAAAATTCCATGAATGTCCGTCAGTCAGAAGCCTGGAAAAATACACGGCTTTGTCAGGATCAAAAAGTGCGCCGGGGAAACTTTCGCCACCCGGCGCAGAAACGGCAAATCAGTCGAAGTGCCTAGGGGCGTTTCATGTCGCAGCTGGTGGGCGTGCTGGCGATGTAGCCGTCGATGTATTTGACGGGCGCGAAGGTGTAGCCCGTGTTTTCAACGCTGTAGTTGTTCTTGGCGTCCACTTTCTGCCATTTTGAAATGAACAAGCCCTGCTGCAACTGGTGGTCCGACTTGCGCATCTGCGAGTCGCCGTTGAACCCCTTGAAAGACAGTCCTTCCATGGCGGCGGCGACTTTCATCGGGTCGGTGGACTTGGCCTTGTTCATCGCCTCGGACAGCAGCACCACGCCGTTGTAGATGGCGAAGGTGTAGAAGTCGTCGTTGTACTTCTGCTTGAACTCCTTCATGATGGCGCCCAACTCGCCGGTGTAGTTGGAGTGGTTGTAGGCGATCTGGTAGACCTCAATGTCGCCTGCGGCGGCCAGGGCCGTCGGTGTGCCGCTCACACCCGGATAGTAGGCATAGATCGGGATTTTCAGGCCGGCTTCGGTGATCGCCTTGACCAGCAGGGTCATGTCCTGGCCCCAGTTACCAGTGACCAGCGTGTCAGCGCCTGAAGCCTTGATCTTGGCAATGTAGGGGGCAAAGTCCTTGACCTGTCCGAACGGGTGGAGGTCTTCACCCACAATCTGCGCATCGGGCCGGGTGCGGGCCAGGCCTTCCTTGAAATACTTGGCCACCTGCTGGCCGTGCGAGTAATTCTGGTTGAGCAAATAGACCTTCTTGACCTTGGGCTGGTCCTTCATGAACGCGGTCAGGGCCTGCATTTTCATGGAAGTGTCGGCGTCCAGGCGGAAATGCGCGAAAGAGCATTTTTCGTTGGTCAGCGCGGGATCGACAGCGGCATAGTTCAGGAAAATTACTTCCTTGCCGGGATTGCGTTCGTTGTGCTTGGCAATGCCATCGGCCAGCGCCAGCGCCACAGCCGAGCCATTGCCCTGCGCGACATAGCGAATACCCTGATCAATCGCCGACTTGAGCGCGTTCAAGGCTTCCTGGGGTGAGCTTTTGCTGTCGATGCCGACGACTTCGAATTTGACACCGGCCGCATTCTTGGCGCCATTGAGGCGCTCGGTAACGAATTGCCAGTTTTTCAACTGGTTCTGGCCCACGTTGCCGAAGGGCCCCGACAGGCCTTCGATCATGGCGATCTTGACCGTCTCGCCTTTTTGGGCAAAAGCGATCGAGGCGCTTGCAAGCATTGCACATACCGCTACAGACTTGATAGCAAAATTCACTGCATGTCTCCTTCGTTTGTTGATTTCGTGAGCGTACAAGTTTTGTTCAGGGTGCCGCTCAGGGAATGCCCTTAGGAAAGGGGTGCAGCTATCACCTCGGTGACTCTGCCGGCGTCTGCGGCTCAGCCAGGCAACTGGTAATCCTTGAGCAGCTCGCGAAGCCGCGTCTTGAGCATCTTGCCGGTGGCACCCAGCGGAATCGCATCGACAAACACCACGTCGTCGGGAATCTGCCATTTGGCGGTCTTGCCTTCGTAGAATGCCAGCAATTCCTCGCGGCTGACGTCCATGCCGGGTTTTTTGACCACGGCAATGATGGGCCGCTCGTCCCACTTCGGGTGCGTCATGCCGATGCAGGCCGCCATCAGCACCGCCGGATGCGCCACGGCGATGTTCTCGATGTCGATGGAGCTGATCCATTCGCCGCCGGACTTGATGACGTCCTTGCTGCGGTCGGTGATCTGCATGTAGCCGTCGGCATTGATGGTCGCCACGTCGCCGGTCGGGAACCAGCCATCGACCAGCGGATCGCTTTCGCCCTTGTAGTATTCGCGGATGATCCACGGCCCCTTGACCATCAGGTCGCCGTAGGTCTTGCCGTCCCAGGGCAGTTCCTTGCCGGCGCCATCGACGATCTTCATGTCGACGCCGTAGATCGCCCGCCCCTGCTTGAGGCGGATCTTCATCTTTTCTTCTTCGCTCAGGCTGTCGTGCTTGTTCTTTAGGGTGCAGAGGGTTCCCAGCGGGCTCATTTCGGTCATGCCCCAGGCGTGCAGCACCTCCACGCCGTAGTCATCGTTGAAGGCCTGGATCATGGCCGGCGGGCAGGCCGAGCCGCCAATTACCGTGCGGCGCAGGGTGGAAAACCGCAACCCGCCCGGCTTCATGTGCGTCAGCAGCATCTGCCAGACGGTCGGCACGCCGGCGGCGTAGGTGACTTTTTCGGCCTCGATCAGCTCGTACACCGACTTGCCGTCCATCGCCGGACCGGGAAACACCAGCTTGGCGCCGGTCAGCGCCGCCGAATACGGGATGCCCCAGGCGTTGACATGGAACATCGGCACGACCGGCAGGATGGCATCGCGCGCCGAGACGCTCATCACATCGGGCAGGGCCGCCGCATAGGCATGCAGCGTGCTGGAGCGGTGGCTGTACAGCGCGGCCTTCGGGTGGCCGGTGGTGCCGCTGGTGTAGCACATGCTTGACGCGGTGTTTTCATCAAAGGTCGGCCAGTCGTAGTCGCCCGGCTGGCCGCCGATCCAGCTTTCATAGCTTTGCAGGCCCGGAATGCCGGTGTCCGCAGGCAGCTTGTCGGCATCGCACAGGGCGATGTAATGCTTGATGGTGGCGCATTTGGCATGCACCGCCTGCACCAGCGGCAAGAAGCTCATGTCAAAGCACAGCACCTGGTCCTCGGCGTGGTTGGCAATCCAGGCGATCTGCTCCGGATGCAGGCGCGGGTTGATGGTGTGCAATACCCGGCCCGATCCGCTGACACCGTAGTACAGCTCGAAGTGCCGGTAGCCGTTCCATGCCAGCGTGGCGACGCGGTCGCTAAAGGCCAGCCCCAGCGCATCAAGCGCATGGGCCACCTGGCGCGAGCGCCGCGCGGCTTCCCGGTAGGTGTAGCGGTGGATGTCACCCTCCACCCGGCGCGAGACAATTTCCGCATCGCCATGGTGGCGCGCGGCGAATTCGATCAGTGATGAAATCAGCAAGGGCTGGTTCTGCATTAAACCTAACATCGTCTGCATCCTTTTTTTGTCGCCCGAACGGGCATGCCATGAAAATCGTGTCCACCGGTCTGCATGGTACAGGCCGCTTTTCCCGTCCCGCTTCGGGAAAGTCCGTAGCTGCGCCACCTTGGCGACAGCGTGCAACGCAAAACACAACACTTACCCCTTGCTGCACAGGGCTGCTTGCCCTACATCACAATAAAGTCATGAGCACTGCCCTTGACACTCCATTAGCCACCCGCCCCGCGCCTGCCGCCCCTGATTTGCAATGGAGCCATTCGTTTGCCGCGCTGGGGCCGGATTTCCATACCGAGCTGGAACCCCGCCCCCTGCCGTCGCCCTACTGGGTCGGGCGTAACCGTGCGCTGGCGCGTGAACTGGGGCTGCAAGACCAGTGGCTCGAATCGGCCGACACGCTGGCCGCCCTCACCGGCAACCAGCCGCTGCCCGGCAGCCGGCCGCTGGCCAGCGTCTACAGCGGACACCAGTTCGGCGTCTGGGCCGGGCAGCTGGGCGATGGCCGGGCCATCCTGCTCGGCGAGATGCAGACGCCCAGCGGACCGCAGGAGCTCCAGCTCAAGGGCGCGGGCAAGACGCCGTATTCGCGCATGGGCGATGGCCGGGCCGTGCTGCGCAGTTCGATCCGCGAATTCCTGTGCTCGGAAGCCATGCACGGGCTGGGCATTCCAACGACGCGTGCGCTGTGCGTGACCGGCTCCGACGCGCCGGTGCGCCGCGAGGAAATCGAAACCTCCGCCGTCGTGACCCGCACCGCGCCGAGTTTCATCCGCTTCGGCCATTTCGAGCACTTCAGCTACCGCAACCAGCATGCCCAGCTGAAAACCCTGGCCGATTACGTCATCGACCGCTTTTTTCCCGAATGCCGGGAAGCGAAGCAGCCGTATGCGGCCTTCCTGCAGGCCGTCAGCGAACGCACCGCCCGCATGATGGCCGCCTGGCAGGCGGTCGGCTTTTGCCACGGCGTGATGAACACCGACAACATGAGCATCCTGGGGCTGACGATTGACTACGGCCCGTTCCAGTTCCTCGATGCCTTCGACCCCGGCCACATCTGCAACCATTCGGACGAACAGGGCCGCTATGCCTACAACAAGCAGCCCAACATGGCCTACTGGAACCTGTTTTGCCTTGGCCAGGCGCTGCTGCCGCTGATCGACAACCAGGAAGACGCGCTGGCCGCGCTGGAGTCGTACAAGACCGTGTTCCCGCAGGCGCTGCAGGCCCGGATGCGTGCCAAGCTGGGGCTGCCCGATGAGCATGAAGGCGACGGCCAGCTGATCGAAAGCACCTTCCGGCTGCTGGCCAGCAACAAGGTGGATTACACGATCTTCTGGAGACGGCTGTGCGGGTTCACCGCGCAAAGCGGCCACGAGCCGGTGCGCGACCTGTTTTACGACCTGGAATCCTTCAATGCCTGGGCGCTACAGTATTCAGAGCGGATCATGCCCGTGGACAGTGCGCAAAGGGCCGATTTTATGCTGAAAAGCAATCCAAAATACGTGCTGCGCAACCACCTGGGCGAAGAAGCCATCCAGGCGGCGAAACTTAAAGACTTCTCGCAGGTCGATACCTTGCTGACGCTGTTGCAGGCGCCCTTCGACGAGCATCCCGGCCATGACAGTTTTGCCGGTTTTCCGCCCGACTGGGCCGCGTCGATTGCCATCAGCTGCAGTTCCTAATTTTTTCAACCAGACAGGACCCCAAGACATGAGCGCCAAAATCCAGAAAACCGATGCTGAATGGAAAGCCCTGCTTGCTGACAAAGGCGCCGAATCCGTGGCTTTCAACGTCACCCGCCATGCCGCCACCGAACGCCCGTTCACCGGCAAATACGAGGACAACTACGCCGAAGGCACTTACCGCTGCATCTGCTGCGATGCCGAGCTGTTCGACTCGTCCACCAAGTTCGACGCCGGCTGCGGCTGGCCGAGCTTTTCCGAAGAAATCAAGGAAGGCGCAATTGAAGAGCATGTGGACCGCGCCCACGGCATGACGCGAACCGAAACCGTTTGCGCCAACTGCGGCGCGCACCTGGGGCATGTTTTCCCCGATGGCCCCACGCCCACCGGGCTGCGCTATTGCATGAACTCGGCATCGCTCGACTTCAAAAAGAAATGAGCCCCCACGCTCCCCACTGCGTGTGGTTCGCTGCCCCCCGAGGGGGCCGCTGCGCCTGCGGCCCGGCGTAGCCGGTTCCGCAGCCCTGACTGGCCTGAGAAGTTATCGCCGCACAGCTTTTAGTTTGCACACCGCAATATGCCGGGCAGACTTTTTCTCATTTTTTTAATAAATCTCGCTCCGCCATAATCACGCCATGAAAATTCTGTTCGACTTTCTGCCGATTGCCCTGTTCTTTGGCATGTTCAAGTACGCCGAAGGCCACAAGGACTGGGCTGCAAGCACTGCCACCGACTGGCTCGGCTTCATGGTATCGGGCGGCGTCGTCGGCCCGGCCGAAGCGCCGGTGCTGCTGGCCACGGTGGTGGTGATTGTCGCCACGCTGCTGCAGATTCTGTGGCTCAAGGCACGCGGCCGCAAGGTGGACACCATGCTCTGGGTCAGCCTGGGGCTGGTCACCGCGCTGGGCAGCGCCACCATCTACTTTCACAGCGAAAGCTTCATCAAGTGGAAGCCGACGGTGCTCTACTGGGTGATGGGCGCCTCCTTGCTGGTGGGCGAGCTGGTGTTCAGGAAAAACGGCATCAAGTCGCTGATGGGCGCGCAGATGAGCCTGCCCGATGCGGTGTGGCGCAAGGTCAATTTCAGCTGGGTGGCGTTTTTCGCGGCCATGGGTTGCATCAACCTGTGGGTGGCGTTTAACTTTTCCACCAGCACCTGGGTCAATTTCAAGCTCTTCGGCAGCATGGGGCTGATGCTGGTGTTCATTCTGGCGCAGGCCTTTTTCCTCAACAAGCACATCAAGCCCGACACCACCTCATGAGCACACATTCATCCAGCGTTAACCCCGCCCTGCCGGTGCGTGTCAAGGAAATCGAGCAGCAGCTCCAGGCGCGTCTTGAACCGACCCTGCTGCAAGTGCTGGACGAAAGCGCAGCGCATGCCGGCCACGCCGGCGCCAATGCCGAGGGATTCGGCTCGCACTTTCGGGTTCGCATCGCCAGCCCGGCGTTTGCCGGCAAGAGCCGGGTGGCCTGCCACCGGCTTGTGTATGATGCAATGCAAAATTTCATCGACCAGGGCCTGCATGCCCTGGCCATTGAGATCGTTAAAGATCGTTGAAAGTCTTCGGGTCAGACCGGCCCGCTTGATCTCTCGCAACCGTGCCGGCCCTCGGGCTGGAACAATCAGCCCATAAACCCCTTCCTAAGGATTCCCACTTGAACATGAAGAAACAATTTTTAATGGCCACGGCCATGGCAAGCCTGCTGGCACTGAGCACAGGCGCCATGGCGCAAAACCTGGCCATCGTCAACGGCAAGGCCGTTCCCAAGTCGCGCATGGATGCGCTGGCCCAGCAGGTCGCCAAGGCCGGCCGCCCGGTCACGCCGGAAATGGAAGGCCAGTTGCGCGAGGAAGTCATTGCCCGCGAAGTATTCATGCAGGAAGCCGAAAAGCAGGGCATTTCCGGCACAGACGACTTCAAGGCGCAGATGGAACTGGCACGCCAGACCTTGATGATCCGCGAACTGTTCGCCAACTATCAAAAAACCCATCCCATCACCGATGCCGACCTGAAGGCCGAATACGACAAGTTCGCCGCAGCCAACGGCGGCAAGGAATACAAGGCGCGCCATATTTTGGTCGAGAAGGAAGGCGAAGCCACCGCCATCATCGCCAGCCTGAAAAAAGGCGGCAAGTTCGAGGACATCGCCAAGAAGCAATCAAAAGACCCTGGCTCCGGCGCCAAGGGCGGCGACCTGGACTGGGCCAATCCATCGAGCTACGTGCCCGAGTTCACCGAAGCCCTGCTAAAGCTGAACAAAGGCCAGATGACCGACACACCGGTCAAGTCGCAGTTCGGCTACCACGTCATCCGGGTCGATGACATCCGCTCGGCGCAACTGCCGGCGTTTGAAGAAGTCAAGCCGCAAATTGCCCAGCAGATGCAGCAGCAAAAGCTCGCCGCCTTCCAGGAAGACTTGCGCAAGAAAGCCAAGGTCGAATAAGCAACCCGTTTATTCCAACGACAAACGCGGCCAAGGCCGCGTTTTTTCATGGGCAAGGCCGCATCACACGCGCGGCGGATCGGTTTCCCGCGCCGGGTGACGGTGCAGCGCAATGCCCTTGATGAAGGTCGCCGCAGCATCGGCCGCGCTCCCCAAAGGCGCCATGATCAGCCCGGCATCGGGCTTGCCGTCTGGCAGCGTGGCCGGTATGCCGGCCTTTTCCAGCAACGCGCTTGAAGCGCCCAGCGCCAGGATGGTCTTGCCATGCCGGTACTGATCCTTGATGAATTCCATCGTGTGGCCATCCAGCGCCAGCGCATCGACGGCGGCTTGCCCATCGGGCAGCACCAGCGCATCAAACAGGAAGCCGGGTTCGTTTTCCAGTGAAGCGTCGGCATCGAGCGTCCCGCCTTCGGCCGTGGCGACGGAGCCTATATGCGGTGCCACCAGACGCGGAACGGCGTCTTCAGCCAGCAAGGCAGCCTGCACCTGCGCCATCGATTCGCCCATCACGCCGGGCGCAACCAGCAAGGCAATCTTGCGCGCCTTGATGCGGCCATCGCCCGGCCGGGCCATCAGCGACAGCGGCGGCGACACCGTGACCTCGGGCTTGGCCGGCTGGGCCAGCGCCAGCGGCATGGCGTCGGGCAGCGCGTCCATTCCCAAGCCTTCGGCGACTTTTTGCGCCAGGGCTTCCGACGCATTGCGCAGCATGGACACGGTACGCTGGCGAATCGCCGGTACCGTGACCTTGCTCAATTCAAAGCGAAAGGCGGCAGCGATATGCGCTTTCTCGGCCGGCGTCTGGCTTTCATAAAACAGCGTCGCCTGCGTGTAGTGGTCGGCAAACTTCTCGGGTTTGCCGCGCACCTTGGCCTGCTCTTCCTGCGCCTGCAAGCGCGCCGGCACCGTGACAAAACCTTGCCCGGCGCCCGCCTGGAACGGGCAGCCGCCAGCCAGCGAATTCGGCTCGTAGCTCACGCGGCCCCGGTGAATCGCTTGGCGGTGCATGCCGTCGCGCTGGTTGTTGTGTACCGGCGCGATCGGCGAATTGATCGGGATTTCATGGAAATTCGGGCCGCCCAGGCGTGAAATCTGGGTATCGACATACGAATGGATGCGGCCTGCCAGCAACGGATCATTCGAAAAGTCGATGCCGGGCAAGACATGCGCGGTGCAGAAAGCCACCTGCTCGGTTTCCGAAAAAAAGTTGTCCGGGTTGCGGTTGAGCACCATGCGACCTACGGGTTGCACCGGAATCAGCTCCTCGGGAATGATCTTGGTCGCATCCAGGATGTCGAAGCTGAACTGCTCGGCCTGCTCCTCGGTGAAGATCTGCACGCCCAGCTCGTACTCCGGGTAGGCGCCCGCCTCAATCCGCTCCCACAGGTCGCGGCGGTGGAAGTCGGGGTCGGCACCGGAAATCTTCACCGCCTCGTCCCAGACCAGCGAATGCGTGCCGGCCATCGGGTTCCAGTGAAACTTGACGAACACCGACTCGCCGGCGTCGTTGACAAAGCGAAAGCTGTGTACGCCAAAGCCCTGCATGGTGGCAAAACTGCGCGGAATGGCGCGATCCGACATCACCCACATCAGCATGTGGGTCGATTCAGGCATCAGCGAAACAAAATCCCAGAAGGTGTCGTGCGCACTGCCAGCCTGCGGCATGCCGTGGTGCGGCTCGGGCTTGACGGCATGCACCAGATCCGGAAACTTCATCGCGTCCTGGATGAAGAACACCGGGATGTTGTTGCCCACCAGGTCCCAGTTGCCCTCGTCGGTGTAGAACTTGACGGCAAAGCCGCGGACGTCGCGCGCCGTGTCCTTGGAGCCGCGCTCGCCGGCCACCGTGGAAAAGCGCACGAACACCGGCGTGACCTTGCCGGCTTCCTGGAACGGCGCGGCCTTGGTGTACTGCGTCAGCGGTTGGTAGCATTCGAAGTACCCGTGCGCGCCGGAACCGCGCGCATGCACGATACGCTCGGGAATGCGCTCATGGTCGAAATGGGTGATCTTTTCGCGCAGCACGAAGTCTTCCAGCAGCGCTGGCCCGCGCAGGCCGAATTTCAGCGAATTCTGGTTGTCAGCCACTGCCACGCCCTGGTTGGTCGTCAGCATTTGGCCAGAGGAATCCACGCGCACACGGTCCAGCGGCTCGATGGTGGCGTTCACGCCTTCGGGCGCAATGGTTCCGGTCTTGTCGCTGCTGTTCTCTTCGGACAGTGTGCTGCCGGTGGGCAGTCTGGACGCTGGCTCGACAGTGGCGCCTTGCCGGGGCGAGATGGCGTTTGCATACCCATGTTCGGCGGGCTTGGTCGCATTGAAAGGCATGGCAGCGACCAGGGCTTCGGTCTGCGTCATTTTTTCGACATGCGTATCGCCACCGGAATCAGGATTCACCTTGGAGGGTCCGCTGTCGGTGTTCCGAGCAGCTGCCTTGGCGGCACTGCTGCTGGAAGCGGTTTTTTCAGTTTTTTTTCGGCCATCGGCCGGTGGGATGGTTTTGGGCATGGGCGTTAAGAATGAGCCGGCGGGATTGCCAGCAGCCACATTACCGAAGCACTGCAGAGCCATTTGTAGGACGCGACCGTTTGCCCGGGAAAGCATTTTGTGGGGCGTCAAAGTTGTTCCTGCATCATGTGGATAACTTTGTTGATGAGCCCCTGCAAAAGCCGCCAAAGCGAGACAGGGCGTGGCTTAGGCCAGGATGCCTTAAATTAAGGCAGAAACGGCCAGGCTTGTTTCAAGGCGCCCAAACCCATCAACGCACCGATCAGCACGGGCTGGTGCAGCAGGTAATAGCTCAGGCTCCACCGGCCCAGTCCCGCCAGCACCTTGAGCGCTGCAAAGTCTGTCTTCGCCTGGGGAGCCAGCCAGTGCGGCCGCTGGCGCTGCACCCAGTTCCCCGCCGCCATGCCCCACCACATGACAACCAGCCACGGAATCAAGGGCACATAGTCCTCGGTGATGGGTTTGCGGCTGACCAGCCCCAGCCAGTTCAGCGCCTTGTGGTTCAGGAAATCAAGCGCAGGCCACAGTGCATGCGCGCCATCGGCCAGGAATTTCAGGGAAATCGCCGTGCCTCCCAGCAACCACAGCCACCGGCCCCAGCCCGCCGTCAGCCGCACGATGACCAGCATGACCGCCAGGCCGTGCAGCACGCCAAAATAAATAAAGCTTTGCGGATACATGGCGTAGGAGCCGGCGCTGACCAGCAGCGCAGCACCGGCCACCTGAGCCCATCTCCGCCAGAAACGCGCCCATGCCTGACGCCGATCGACGGCCACCGACTGGCCCAGGCCGGCGGTGAACAGAAACAGCGTCACGATCGCCGTTCGCTGCCATGTCCAGAGCGGATCAGCGTAAAAGTCCTGCCGCAGGTAGCCGAAATGGTTCAGATCAAAGCACAAGTGGTAAGCGGTCATCCAGACGATGGCCAGGCCGCGCAGGGCGTCGAGAAAGTCAAGTCGTCGAAACAGCATGGCGCAGAGTGTACGCAGATGTTTTTTTGCGTCGCTTGCGCCTTGTTAGGTAGTAACCCGACAGCGCGCTGATGCCAAGTTCGTTAACATTTCCCGTAACAAATAGTACGGTCGTTCTTTTTAATTCACAAGACAGGGACAAGCATGAAAACCATACCTTTACTGAGCATCGTCGCGGCGGCGTGTTTACTGGCCGCCTGCGGCGGCGACGACTCTGTCGACAGCCCTGTGGTTGTTGACAGCCCGCCAGCGCGCGGCGCGCTGATCCAGAATCCGCCAGCGCGAACCGCCTTCTTTTCGGCCGGCGATTTTGCCGCCAGGCTCAATGCCAGCGCCAGCGGCCGCAGCCTCCTGGCCATTGCCGGCACGCCCAAGTGCGGCGTCGATGTCCAGTACATCCGCTACGGCACCGTGGGCGGCGCCAACGAAAGCACCGATGCAACCGGCGCGCTGATGACGCCGTCGGGCGGCCCGGACTGCACCGGCAGCCGTCCTGTGGTGCTGTATGCCCACGGCACGACCACCGCAAAAAGCTACAACCTGGCGAACCTGGTGGACGAAAACGGCGCGGCATATTCCGAAGCCGTGTTGATCGCCGCGATGTATGCAGCGCAGGGCTTCATCGTGGTGGCACCCAATTACGCCGGATACGACACGTCCAAGCTGGCCTACCACCCCTACCTGAATGCCGACCAGTCGTCCAAGGACATGATGGACGCGCTGAGCGCCGCCCGCAAGGCCCTGCCCGGCCTGATCCAGCCGGTGCAGGACAACGGCAAGCTGTTCATCACCGGCTATTCGCAAGGCGGCCATGTGGCCATGGCCACGCACAAGGCCATGCAGGCCGCCGGCCAGAGCGTGACGGCCAGCGCCCCCATGTCCGGCCCGTATGCGCTGGCGGCGTTTGGCGACGCGGTGTACTACGGCAACGTCAACCTGGGCAGTACGCTGTTCACGCCCCTGCTGATCAACAGCTACCAGAAGGCCTACGGCAACATCTACAGCCAGCTCACCGATATCTACGAGCCGGCCTATGCCACCGGCATCGACACCTTGCTGCCCACCAACACGCCGCTGTCCACCCTGCTTGCGCCCGGCGGAAAGCTGCCGCAGACCGCCTTGTTCAGCCGCACGCCGCCGACGGCGCCGGCAGGTTCGCCGCCGTCGCTGCAGCCCACGCTCAACGCCATCAGCCCGCCGACCACACCGCCTGAACTGGCGCCGCTGTTCGCACTGGGGTTTGGCACGAGCAACCTCATCACCAACAGCTCGCGGCTGAACTACCTGCTCGACGCGCTGGCCCATCCCGATGGCGCTGTTCCGGCGCTGACCAATGCCCTGCCCGCAGCCAGTCCGGCAAATCCAATGCGGGTGGCCGCCAAGAAGAACGACCTGCGCAGCTGGACGCCGACGCGCCCCGTATTGCTCTGCGCCGGCAGCGGCGACCCGACGGTGTTCTACAACGTCAACACCCAGCTGATGCAGGGTTTCTGGACAAGCCCTTCACCGGCAGCGCCCGCCGCCAGTTTGCTGACCGTTCTCAACGTGGACTCAGCGCCCACCAGCGCCAGTGATCCTTATGCCGCTGCCAAGGCCGGTTTTGCGCAGGCCAAGGCCGGCACCGCGCAGGCGGCCGTGGCTGCAGGCGCTTCCGACGGCGGCGCCTCTGCCGTTGTGCAGGCCTATCATGGCGGCTTGGTGCCGCCGTTCTGCAACGCCGCCGCACGCGGCTTCTTCCAGCAGGTCACGGCAGCCGGTTTGTAACTACGAGAGCGCTCGAGGCTGGCTTGAACCAGACGGGCGCGGCCATAATTCGTGGCATGCACCTGCCCCCCGAAATCACCCGCTGCCAGCACGCAGGCCATAAGGCCCTGCTACTGGCCACCCGCCACGGCACCGCCGTCATCGCGCTGCACGGCGCGCACCTGCTGTCGTGGGTGCCGGCCGGCCAGCGCGATGTCTTCTGGCTTTCCCCCGACTCGCCGCCCGAGCCAGCTGCCATTCGCGGCGGCGTGCCGGTGTGCTGGCCATGGTTTGCCAAACAGGGCATGTTAGAGGACGCGCTGCAGCACGGGCCGGCGCGCGTCAATCGGTGGCAGGTCAGCGCGGTGCATGCCAGCGGCATGGATGAAATCAGCCTGAGCCTGACCCCCTGCGCCAATGACCGCTTCGCCGTCCTGGCATCCGATCTGCAGGTCAGCCTGAAGATCACGCTCGGCCGGACGCTGAGCCAGACGCTGCGCACCCGCAACCTCGGCACGCAGACGTTTCATCTGACGCAAGCCCTGCACAGTTATTTTGCCGTCAGCCATGCGGCGCAGGTCGGCATCGAAGGGCTGGCCGGCCTGCCTTACCGGGACAAACTGCGCGGCATGGCAGCCGACATCCAGCAGGCGCCGTTTGCCCTCGATCAGGCGTGCGACCGCATCTACCATGCGGCGCCGGACGCCGGCAGCGCCTTCACCGGCCGCTACACCCTGGCAGACCCGGGCTGGCAGCGCCGCATCGTCATTGCCACGCAAGGCAGCCGGTCGGTGGTGGTGTGGAACCCCGGCAGCGAAGGCGCGCGCAGGATGGCCGACGTGCCTGATGACGGCTGGCAGGATTATTTCTGCATCGAGGCCGCGAATGCCGGGCCGGATGTCATCGCGCTGGTGCCGGGCGCCGAACACGCGCTGGGGCAGACTTTAAGCATCGAATAAGCCGTTTGCGCAGTCCTGGCGGGCGCAAGCAGCTATCTAAACAATAGCAGCTTGCCCCGTTTTCAAAACTACCTGTTCAGCCGACCCACTGGCGCGCGTTGTGCCACAGCTGCATCCACGGGCTGGCATCGCTCTTGTCCAGGCTTGTCCAGCTCATCTGCACATTGCGAAACACCCGCTCGGGGTGCGGCATCATCGCCGTGAAGCGGCCGTCCGCCGTAGTGACGGCTGTCAAGCCGCCGGCGCTGCCGTTCGGATTGGCCGGATAGGCTTCGGTCGGCTGGCCGTGATGGTCGGTGAAGCGCATTGCTGCAATCGCGGTTGACGCATCGCCCCGGTGGGCGAAATTGGCATAGCCCTCGCCGTGCGCGACGGCAATCGGCAGGCGCATGCCCGCCATGCCGGCAAAGAACAGGCTCGGCGAATCCAGCACCTCGACCATCGACAGGCGCGCCTCGAAGCGCTCGCTGCGGTTGGTCGTGAAGCGCGGCCAGGCCCCGGCGCCGGGAATGATGTCGGCCAGTTCGGCAAACATCTGGCAGCCATTGCACACGCCCAGTCCGAAGGTGTCGCTGCGGCCGAAGAAACCGCCGAACTGCTCGGCCAGCGCCGGATTGAAGGTGATCGAACGTGCCCAGCCAATGCCCGCACCCAGCGTGTCGCCGTAGCTGAAGCCCCCGCAGGCGACAATGCCGGCAAAGTCGGCCAGCTGGGCGCGGCCGGTCTGCAGGTCGGTCATGTGAACGTCGATGGCCTCGAAACCGGCTTGCGTGAAGGCGTAGGCCATTTCCACATGCGAATTGACGCCCTGCTCGCGCAATACCGCGACTTTCGGGCGGGACAGCATCAGGGCCGGGGCGCTGACTTCGCGCACGGTTGGTGGCAGGAACACATGCAAACCGGGATCGGCGGAATCGCCTGCGGCGGCATGCTCGGCGTCGGCGCCGGCCGGGTTGTCGCGCTGCTGGCAAATCTTCCAGCTCACGGCGTCCCAGACCTGGTGCAGGTCCTGCAGCGGGGCCTTGAAGACTGTTTTGGTGTCGCGCCAGACCCGGACTTCACCCTTGCCGACTTCGAGCGACGCATGCGCCGGCCGCGTCTTGCCGATGAAATGGCTGAACTTGGACAAGCCGTGCGTGCGCAGCGTCTGCATCACGTCATTGCGCGCATCGGTCCGCACCTGGATCACCGCGCCCAGCTCTTCATTGAACAACGCCTTGAGCGTCAGCTCGTCGCGCCGGCCGCTGACCTGCGACGCCCAGTTCTTGCTGTCGCCCATCTCCATGCGGCTGTCGCTGATGCCATCGCCCTCGACCAGCAGCATGTCGATGTTGAGCGACACGCCGACATGGCCGGCAAACGCCATCTCGCAGGCGGTGGCGAACAGGCCGCCGTCGCTGCGGTCGTGGTAGGCCAGGATCTGGCCCTGCGCGCGCAGATCATTGACGGCGTTGACCAGGTTGACGAGGTCTTGCGGGTCGTCCAGGTCGGGCACTTCGCCGTCTTCCAGATTGAGCGTTTGCGCCAGGATGGAGCCGCCCATGCGCTTTTGTCCCTTGCCCAGGTCGATCAGGATCAGGGTGGTGTCGGCTTCCACCGTGTTCAGCTCGGGCGTAAGCGTTCCGCGCACATCCGCCAGCGTGGCAAAGGCGCTGACGATCAGCGACACCGGCGAGATGACTTTTTTGGCCGCGCCATCGTCCTCGTCCTCGTCCTCGTCCTTCCAGACGGTGCGCATCGACAGCGAATCCTTGCCAACCGGAATCGACACACCCAGCGCCGGGCACAACTCCATGCCCACGGCCTTGACGGTTTCATACAGCGCGGCGTCCTGGCCCGGCTCGCCGCAGGCGGCCATCCAGTTGGCTGACAGCTTGACGCGCGCCAGCTCGATCGGCGCGGCCAGCAGGTTGGTGATGGCCTCGGCCACCGCCATGCGGCCCGAGGCGGCGGCGTTGACGGCGGCCAGCGGCGTGCGTTCGCCCATGCTCATGGCCTCGCCGCCAAAGCCCTGGTAGTCGGCCAGCGTCACCGCGCAGTCGGCCACCGGCACCTGCCACGGGCCGACCATCTGGTCGCGGTGCGTCATGCCGCCCACGGTGCGGTCGCCGATGGTGATCAGGAAACGCTTGGACGCAACGGTCGGGTGGCTGAGCACGTCGATGCAGCTTTTTTGCAGGTCCACGCCAGTCAGGTCGATCGGCTTGATGGCGCGCGCCACGCTGGTCACGTCGCGGTGCATCTTGGGCGGCTTGCCCAGCAGCACGTTCATGGGCATATCGACGGGCGCGGCGTTGCCGTCGTCCGACAGCATCAATTGGCGCTCTTCCGTCGCCACGCCGATCACCGCGAACGGGCAGCGCTCGCGCTCGCAAAAAGCCTCGAACTGCGCCAGCGACTCGGGGGCAATCGCCATCACGTAGCGTTCCTGGCTTTCGTTGCTCCAGATTTCCTTGGGCGACAGGCCGCTTTCTTCCAGCTTCACGGCGCGCAAATCGAAACGCGCGCCGCGACCGGCGTCGTTCACCAGCTCGGGAAAGGCGTTGGACAGCCCGCCCGCGCCCACATCGTGAATTGCCAGAATCGGATTGGCCAGCCCCAGCTGGGCGCACTGGTTGATGACTTCCTGCGCGCGCCGCTCGATTTCCGGATTGCCGCGCTGCACCGAATCAAAGTCCAGATGCGCCGCGTTAACGCCCGACGCCATGGAACTGGCCGCACTGCCGCCCATGCCGATGCGCATGCCGGGGCCGCCGAGCTGGATCAACAGCGTGCCGGCCGGGAACAGGATCTTGTGCGTCAGCCCGGCGTCAATCGTGCCGACGCCGCCGGCAATCATGATCGGCTTGTGGTAGCCCCAGCGCTGGCCGGCCACGGTCTGCTCGTACTCGCGAAAGTAGCCGTTCAGGTTGGGCCGGCCAAATTCGTTGTTGAAGGCCGCGCCGCCCAGCGGGCCCTCCGTCATGATCTGCAGCGGGCTGGCGATGTGGCCGGGCTTGCCGTAGTCGCCGTCAAACAGTTTGGACACCGTGAAACCGGTCAGGCCTGCCTTGGGCCTGGAGCCGCGCCCGGTCGCGCCCTCGTCGCGGATTTCGCCGCCCGCGCCGGTCGAGGCGCCGGGGAAGGGGGAAATCGCCGTCGGGTGGTTGTGCGTCTCGACCTTCATCAGCACATGCGTCAGCACGTCGTCCATGGCGCTATAGCTTTGATAGCTGCTTGCGCTCATCCCATCTGCGGAAGAGGCCGATTTTGCATAAAAACGCTGAATTTTTGCGCCTTCCATGACCGAAGCGTTGTCGGAATACGCGACGACGGTGTGCTGCGGGTTCAACTGCTCGGTGTTGCGGATCATGCCGAACAGGCTCTTGTCCTGGAGCGCGCCGTCGATGGTGAAGTCGGCATTGAAGATCTTGTGCCGGCAATGCTCGCTGTTGGCCTGCGCGAACATCATCAGCTCGACATCGGTCGGGTTGCGCTGGAGCTGGGTGAAGGCCTGGACCAGGTAGTCGATCTCGTCGTCGGCCAGCGCCAGGCCGAATTCGCTGTTGGCCTGCGCCAGCGCGTCTTTACCACCGCCAAGCACGTCGATGGTCTGCAGCGGCGCGCCCTGCAGTTCGGTGAACAGCCCCGCTTCGGCCTGTGCCCGGTCGGCGACCACGCTTTCCGTCATGCGGTCGTGCAGCAGCGCCGCGACCTGCTCACGCTGGGATTCGCTCAACACAGCTTTGCTGAAAAATCCGGACTTGAGCGTCACGCGGTATTCGGTGAGGCGCTCGATGCGCCTGACTGCAAGCCCGCAGTTGTGGGCAATGTCGGTGGCTTTCGACGCCCACGGCGACACCGTGCCAAAGCGCGGCGAGACGATGAACGGCAAGCTGTCGGCGGCGCCGGCGGCAGGCTGATCGCAAGGCTCGCCGTAGCGCAGCAAGGCCGCGAGGCTGGCGCTGAGGTCGGCCGAGGGCGCTGCCTCGGTGGCCACCAGATGCACGAACCGGGCGCTGATGCCGACGATCTTGTCGTGGATGGCTTGCAGGCGGGGCAGGAGTTGCTGGACGCGAAAATCGCTCAGGGCACGGATGCCGTGGGCGTCGCCCTCAAAAGTCGTCAGGTGCAGGGTCACGGTAGCGGTGGCCTTTTGAATTGGAAAGTGGTGGAGGCAGCCGGCAAGCTGTCTTTTGTCGAATCTGGGGCGCCCTGCTGAAAAAAACTTTCCAGGCAAAAGGCCAAAATCCGCGAGGTTTGCGTCAGCCGGCGATTTTATCAGCGCACCGGCCGGGCTTGGTCGCGCCGCCAAAACCCCTGCGGCCCAGGATAAAAACACGCGCCGGACTCCGGTGGGATAATTCCGGCATGAGTATTACTATCAAAGATGCAGCCGGTATTGAAGGCTTGCGCGTGGCCGGCAGGCTGGCTGGCGAGTTGCTGGACTACCTGACGCCGTTCGTCAAACCCGGCGTGACCACCAACGAAATCAACCAGCTGGCGCACGACTACACCATCAATGTGCAAAAGGCGATTCCGGCCACGCTCGGCTATGGCCCGCCCAGCTACCCGCCCTACCCCAAGTCGCTGTGCACCTCGGTCAACCACCAGGTGTGCCACGGCGTGCCCAACGACAAGCCGCTGAAGAAAGGCGACATCGTCAATTTGGACGTCACCGGCATCAAGGACGGCTGGCACGGCGACAGCAGCCGCATGTTCCTGGTCGGCGACTGCTCGATTGCCGCCAGGCGGCTGTGCCAGGTTACCTACGAAGCCATGTGGCACGGCATCATGAAGGTCAAGCCCGGCGCGCGCCTGGGCGATGTGGGCCATGCGATCCAGACGTTTGCCGAAAAAAGCGGCTACTCCGTGGTGCGTGAATTTTGCGGCCACGGCATTGGCCAGAAGTTTCATGAAGAGCCGCAGGTGATGCACTACGGCCGCCCCGGCACCATGGAGGAACTCAAGCCCGGCATGGTCTTCACCATCGAGCCGATGATCAACATCGGCAAGCGCGACATCAAGGACGGCCCCGAAAAAGACGGCTGGAGCATCGTGACGCGCGACCATTCGCTGTCGGCGCAGTGGGAACACATGGTGCTGGTCACCGAGACCGGCTACGAAGTGCTGACGCTGTCGGCCGGCAGCCCGCCGATTCCGGATTTCGTGCCGCAGCCCTCGCGCGAAAAAACCGCCGCCTAATTCCGTCCCTGACCCCGGTCTCCCTGGCGGGACCGCCTTTTTCGATCCTTTCACGGTCAGGCCCTGCCTTCATGACTGAACTGACTCCCTTTCGCGAACAATACAGCGCTGGCAAGGCGGGCGTGCTTGCCGCGCTGGCCGGCAGCGGCGCCTCGACCCGGGGCATTCACGGCCAACTGCAAAAGCTGGGCCGGCTGACCGACACCACCTTGCGCCGGCTGTGGCAACTGGCCGGGTTTCCGCCCGAAGCCTGCCTGATCGCGGTGGGCGGCTTTGGCCGGGGCGAGCTGTTTCCGCATTCCGATGTCGATGTGCTGCTGCTGCTGCCCGACGACGTCGTCGATGTCGAGGACAATCCGGCCCTCAAAGCCAGGGTAGAAGGCTTCATCAGCAGCTGCTGGGACTGCGGGCTGCAAATCGGCTCCAGCGTTCGCACGGCGGCCCACTGCGTCGAGGAAGCGGCCAAGGACGTCACCGTGCAGACCTCTCTGCTCGAAATGCGGCTGGTGACCGGCTCGGCCGAAAGCTACCAGCGTCTGCAGGCGCAGCTGGACGCGATTCTTGATCCCAAGGCGTTTTTCATCGCCAAGACGCTGGAAATGCGCCAGCGCCACAACAAGTTTGAAAACACGCCCTATGCGCTGGAGCCCAATTGCAAGGAGTCGCCCGGCGGCCTGCGCGACCTGCAGGTGGTGCTGTGGGTAGCGCGCGCCGCCGGCCTGGGAAAATCCTGGGACGAGCTGGCCCGAAATGGCCTGGTCACCACCTTCGAGGTCCGGCAGATCAAGGCCAACGAGGCCTTGCTGAGCCTGATACGCGCGCGCCTGCACATCATTGCCGGCCGGCGCGAAGACCGGCTGGTGTTTGACCTGCAGACGGCGGTGGCCCAGTCCTTCGGCTATTCCGCCACCGCCGACGATGGCAGCAAGCTGCCGCGCCGGGTCAGCGAAGCGCTGATGCGCCGCTATTACTGGACGGCCAAGGCAGTCACCCAGTTGAACCAGATCCTGCTGCTCAACATTGAAGAGCAGCTCAGCCCGTGCAACTATCCGCTGCGCCCGCTCAATGAGCGCTTCTTTGACAAGGCCGGCATGCTCGAAGTGGTCAGCGACGACCTCTACCTGCGCGAGCCGCACGCGATCCTGGAAACCTTCCTGCTGTTCGAAACCCACGTCGGCATCCGGGGCCTGTCGGCACGCACCCTGCGCGCGCTCTACAACGCCCGCGGGATGATGAACGCCAAGTTCCGCAGCGACCCGGTCAACCGGGCGACCTTCCTGCGCATCCTGCAGCAGCCCGAAGGCATCACCCATGCCATGCGGCTGATGAACCAGACCTCGGTGCTGGGCCGCTACCTCTGGGTGTTTCGGGGCATCGTCGGGCAGATGCAGCACGACCTGTTCCACGTCTACACGGTGGACCAGCACATCCTGATGGTGCTGCGCAACATGCGGCGTTTTTTCATGGCCGAGCATTCGCATGAATACCCGATGTGCTCGCAACTGGCCGCAGGCTGGGACAAGCCCTGGATTTTGTACATTGCCGCGCTGTTCCACGACATTGCCAAGGGACGCGGCGGCGACCATTCCGAGCTGGGTCGCAAGGAAGTGCGCGTTTTCTGCCGCCAGCACGGCATTGCCGCCGAAGACACCGGGCTGATCGAATTCCTGGTAGGCGAACACCTGAGCATGAGCCGCGTCGCCCAGAAGCAAGACCTGAGCAGCCCGGAAGTGATCGCCGCATTTGCAAAAAGAGTGGGCAACGAACGCTACCTGACGGCGCTGTACCTGCTCACCGTGGCCGACATTCGCGGCACCAGCCCCAAGGTCTGGAATGCCTGGAAAGGCAAGCTGCTCGAAGACCTCTACCGCTACACGCTGCGCGTGCTGGGCGGCCGCGCGCCCGATGCGGCCGCAGAGATCGAGGCGCGCAAGCGCGGCGCACTGACGCTGCTGGCCCTGCATGCCGAGCCATTCCAGGCCTACAAGGCGCTCTGGGACACACTCGACGTGAGCTATTTCATGCGCCACGAGGCCGCCGACATTGCCTGGCACGCGCGCCACCTGTCGCGCCACATCGGCAAGGCGGTGGTGACGGTGCGCGTGCGCCACTCGGCGGCCGGCGAAGGCATGCAGGTGCTGGTCTACACGCCCGACGCGCCCGATCTGTTCGTGCGCATCTGCGGCTTTTTTGACAAGGCCGGCTTCAGCATCCTCGATGCCAAGGTACACACCACCAACAACGGTTTTGCCCTGGACACCTTCCAGGTGACCAGCGAGCCGCTGGAGGAGCACTACCGCGAACTGGCCACCATGGTCGAGGTGAACCTGGGCCGCATCCTGGAAGAAAAAGGCCCGCTGCCACCGCCCAGCAAGGGCCGGGTGTCGCGCCGCGTCAAGAGCTTTCCCGTCACCCCGCGCGTTGATTTGCGGCCGGACGAGAAAGCCCAGCGCTGGCTGCTCAGCGTGTCGGCCAGTGACCGCGTCGGCCTGCTCTACCTGATCGCCCGGGTGCTGGCCAGGCACCACATCAACGTCAAGCTGGCCAAGGTGACCACGCTGGGCGAGCGCGTCGAGGATACCTTCCTGATCGACGGGCCGGAGCTGCAGCACAACAAGGCGCAGATCGCGATTGAAACCGAGTTACTGCAGGCGCTGAACGACTAGGGTTTGGAACACCCCCATCGCAAGATGGTTGGCACACCCCCATCGTCGTTACTTCGTGTACTTCCTTTCCCCCTTGCAGGGGGCGACGCCTGGCATCCGGCAAAGCCGGCCTGCTCGCGTCCGCTTGTGACGGGGCAATCCGATCCCGCTTCCGAATCCCACCCGTTCTGGCCGGGCCTGCGCTGTGCTGAAAAAACGGGATCAGGGCGGCGCGCTGTTTGAGCGAAGCGAGTTTGCGCCGCCCCCCGTTTTTTCAGCACAGCGCAGGTTGCCCGTAGCGCAGCGAAGGGACCCGGACTGCGGGTCGCCTTTCTTTGCTTACTTTCTTTGGCGAAGCAAAGAAAGTGAGTCGCCTGCCGGGCGAGACCGGCCAGCTCAGGCCAGCACCGCCGACCACGGCCCGACAAAGCGCAGTCTTGGGAGTTGCCGCGCTACGCGCGCGATAACGAAAGTCGATAGCGTGTCGTTTAGCGATTTCCCGCTCAGTCAGTCGTCGGCCTCAGCGTCCAGGCCCGGAAACAGCACTTCGGTGTAGCCGAACTGGCTCAGGTCGCGGATGCGCATCGGGTAGAGCTTGCCGATCAGGTGATCGCACTCATGCTGCACCACGCGCGCATGAAAACCGTCGACTGTTCGGTCGATCGGGTCGCCGTACTGGTCGAAACCGGTGTAGCGGATGCGCGAAAAACGCGGCACCATGCCGCGCAGGCCGGGCACCGACAGGCAGCCTTCCCAGTCGCTTTCCTCCTCCACGCCCAACGGCGTGATCACCGGATTGATCAGCACGGTGCGCGGCACGACCGGCGCGTCGGGGTAGCGCGGGTTGAGCTGGTCGCTGCCAAAAATCACCACCTGCAGGTCCTCGCCGATCTGCGGCGCGGCCAGGCCGGCGCCGTTGACTGACTGCATGGTGTAGAACATGTCCGAGATCAGGACATGCAGCGCATCGGTGTCGAAGGCTGCCACGGGCCGGGCGATGCGCAAAAGCCGCGCATCGCCCATTTTGAGAATTTCACGAATGGTCATGTCCTCAAGCATAGCGGCTGGCGGCACAATCGTGACCATGCCCGCCGAACCGCCAGTGAAACAAAACATAGCATCGCGTAAGCCCGCGTTGCCTGCAGCCGCGCGCTGGTGCCTGCTGGCGCTGGCTGTCGCGAGCCTCGGCCTGGGAATTCTGGGCCTGTTTCTGCCGGTGCTGCCGACGGTGCCTTTCGTCCTGCTGGCGGCCTGGGCGGCTGGACACAGTTCACCTCGGCTGTCTTACTGGCTGAAAACCCATCCCCGGTTTGGCGCCCACATCACCGACTGGCAGCGGGCCGGCGTGGTGCGCAGGCGCGCCAAGTGGACCGCCACGGTGGCCATGGCCGCCAGCGCCGTCGCGACGTGGCTGCTGCTGGGCGACCACTGGGCTGCGCTGGCAGCGGTGGCGTTCATGGCTTGCGTGCTGGTCTGGCTGTGGCTGCGTCCCGAGCAGGCGACGCGCGGAAACTCAGGCCGGCGGTGAACCCAGCAGCGCCAGCAAGGCGGCTTCATCGATCACCGCGACGCCCAGCGCCTGCGCCTTGACGAGCTTGCTGCCCGCCTCTGCGCCGGCCACGACGTAATCGGTCTTCTTGCTGACCGAACCGGCGACCTTGCCGCCTGCGGCCTCGATCCGGTCCTTGGCTTCGTCACGGCCCAGGTTGGGCAGGATTCCGGTGATCACGAAGGTCTTGCCCGACAGCGGCTTGGGCGCAACGAAGGCGGGTTCGCCCTCTTCCCAGGTCACGCCGCAGGCGCGCAACTGCTCCACGACTTCGCGGTTGTGCGGCTGGTCAAAGAAGGTGCGGATGCTTTTGGCGACGATGGGGCCGACGTCGGCCACTTCGAGCAAAGCTTCCTCGCTCGCGTCCATGATGCGGTCGAGCTGGCCAAAATGGCGGGCCAGCGCCTTGGCAGTCGCCTCGCCGACATGCCGGATGCCCAGCCCGAAGACAAAGCGCGGCAGGGTGGTGTGCTTGGACTTTTCCAACGCGGCCACCAGGTTATTGGCCGATTTTTCGGCCATGCGGTCCAAGCTGGCCAGCGATGTAAAACCCAGCTTGTAAAGGTCAGGCAGCGTGCGGATGACGCCCGCATCGACCAGTTGCTCGACCAGTTTGTCGCCCAGCCCCTCGATCTCGACCGCGCGCTTGTGCGCAAAGTGCAGGATCGCTTCCTTGCGCTGGGCGGCGCAGAACAGCCCGCCGGTGCAGCGGTAGTCGGCCTCGCCCTCTTCCCGGACCGCGTCCGAGCCGCAGACCGGGCACTGGCGCGGCATGGTGAACTGCGGCGCGTCAGGCACCCGGCGCTCCAGCAGCACGCTGACCACCTCGGGAATCACATCGCCGGCGCGGCGCACGATGACCGTGTCGCCCAGGCGAACATCCTTGCGCCGCGCCTCGTCCTCGTTGTGCAGCGTGGCATTGGTCACGGTCACGCCGCCGACGAACACCGGTGCCAGCTTGGCCACCGGCGTCAGCTTGCCGGTGCGCCCGACCTGGATGTCGATACCCAGCACCGTGGTCAGCTGCTCCTGCGCCGGGTACTTGTGCGCCACCGCCCAGCGCGGCTCGCGGCTGACAAAACCCATCTTGCGCTGCAACGCCAGGCTGTTGACCTTGTAAACCACGCCGTCGATGTCATACGGCAACTGGTCGCGCTGCTGGCCGATGGTTTGATGAAACGCTATCAGTTCTGTAGCGCCTTGTGCAAGCCGGGTCTGCGCGGCGACCGGAAAACACCATGATTTCAGGGTTTGCAGCAGTTCAAAATGGGTTTCGAACACCGGGCCGCCTTCCTCGGGCGGCGTGATCTCGCCCACGCCATAGGCGAAAAAGCTCAGGCGCCGGTTGGCGGCAATCGCCGGGTCCAGCTGGCGCACGCCGCCGGCCGCCGCGTTGCGCGGGTTGACGAAGGTCTTTTCGCCCCTGGCGCCCTGCGCAATCTTTTGGCGCTGGCGCTCGTTGAGCGCTTCGAATTCGTCGCGGCGCATATAGACTTCGCCGCGCACTTCCATCACAGCAGGAATCGAAACGACAGGCACGGGGCCAATTGAAGTGGCCGCAGACTCGCTTTGCGCGTCGGGGCCGCGGAACCGGCTTTGCCGGGCCGCAGGCGCAGCGGTCCCCTCGGGGCTGAAGGCTGCGGCTCCGAGCCCGCCTGCGCGGGCCTGGACAGACTGAAGATGCGACGCCTCAGGCGGCGTGGCGCCCTGCAAGGGCAGCGCAGTATGCGAAGCGACAAGCGTGGGGGCAACAATCCTGAGCGGAATCTGCCGGATGGTGCGGATGTTCTGCGTCACGTCTTCACCGACTTCACCGTCACCGCGCGTGGCGGCCTGCACCAGCACGCCGTTTTCATAGCGCAGGCTCATCGCCAGGCCGTCGAACTTGAGTTCGGCCACGTACTCGACCGGCGGGTCGGACTCCTTCAGCCCCAACTCCTTGCGCACGCGGGTGTCGAAATTTTTGGCGCCGCTGGCCTCGGTGTCGGTTTCGGTGCGGATGCTGAGCATCGGAATGCGGTGGCGCACCGTGGCGAACTGGCCCAGCGGCTTGCCGCCGACGCGCTGCGTGGGGGAGTCCGGGGCGAGCAGTTCAGGATGCGCCGCTTCGAGCGCCTGCAGCTCCCGGAACAGCCGGTCGTACTCGGCGTCGGGAATGCTGGGCTCGTCGAGCACGTAGTAGCGGTGCGCATGCAGGTCGAGTTCGGCGCGAAGGGCTTTGATGCGCTCGGGCGCCGGCACGGCTGGCTGCGGCTCGGGCTGCGGCAATGGCTGGGCGAACATGTCTGGAGTGGCCATGGGAATGTCGGTGCTTGAAAAAAATCGGCCGCCTCAGGCAGCCGGAAAATGATCCAGGAATCAGGACATTATGAAAACAGCCGCCGGCCCAGCGCCGAGCCGGCCGACAGTTCACGCGCGTCCAGGCGGTCGTAAAGCTGCTCCAGGTCCGCATGGATCGCCTCCATGGCCTCGGGCCTGACCAGGATGGCGTTGTCGTCGATGATCACGCCGTCCATGCTGCCCGCCAGAGCAATGGCAATCTCGCACATACGGGCAAAAGGCGCTTCACCGCGCAGCACCTGCGGCACGTCCAGCGACAGCGTCAATTCATACAAAGCGGTCTGTTCGGGGTCTTCGGCCTGGGCGGCCTGCGAGTCAAAGCTCAGGCCCAGGATCGGGCCGTGCTGGCCCGGCTGGCTGGCCGGCAGCAGCATGCGGCCGGGCGTCGCCGAGGGAACGAAGCCCTGGCCGGCCGCGCATTGCTGCACATAGCCCGGACTCCAGGCGGTCTTGACGGCGCGCAGCTTGAAGCTCAGCTGCGCATCGTGCGCACTGGCGAACTGGTCGAGTTCCCTGGCCCGGGCCACTTCGCCCTGCATTTCCGCAAACTCCACTTCGCCGCCAATGGCATCCGTAAAAGCCTGCGTCTTCATGACAAATTCGGAGTATTCAATCGCGTTCAGGGCGCCGGTGCGGTTGGCCAGCTGGACACCGCACTGAAAGGCACTGTAGCGGTAGCCAGCGGCGGGAATTTCCCATTCGCGGCCGTCTTGGCGCAAGCCCTCGACGGCAAAAGGCTTGCTGCCCACCCGGCGCGTGCCAGGCATGGCGGCCAGCGCGGCTTCGCCCGATACCGGCGACTCCAGCGTGATGGGCGCCACTGCATCAATCAAGATGTCGAGCACCGCTTTTCTCTCGGGCGTGGTGAGCTGGGTCAAGGCCGCCAGACCGGAATCGACGTCAAAGCTCGGCTCGTGCCGCTCTGGCTGGCCGTCAAGCCCGCTCATCTGAAAGCCGTCGTCCGGCGCTTGCAAGGGCATGGGCTCCGGCTCAACCGCTGGCTTGGGCGTGGCTTGCTTGGGCAGGTTCTTGCGTGCGGACCAGGCGCCATGGGCAACGATGCCGACCAGGACCAGGCTGCCACCAACCGCCAGACTTATTTGTAATGTGCTCATGATCTTTGATGGGTTCAGGCTATTTCGGCAAGACTCAGGGCGGCCTGCATGTCAACGGCGACGATGCGGGACACGCCCTGCTCCTGCATCGTCACGCCAATCAGCTGCTCGGCCATTTCCATGGCAATCTTGTTGTGGCTGATGAATAAAAACTGGGTTTGCTTGCTCATGCTGGACACGAGTTTGGCATACCGTTCGGTGTTGGCGTCGTCCAATGGTGCATCGACCTCGTCGAGCAGGCAAAACGGCGCCGGGTTGAGCTGGAAAATCGCGAACACCAGTGCAATCGCGGTCAGCGCCTTTTCGCCGCCAGATAACAGGTGGATAGTCTGGTTTTTCTTGCCCGGCGGCTGCGCCATGACCTGCACGCCGGCGTCCAGGATTTCCTCGCCGGTCATGACCAGCCGGGCATTGCCGCCGCCGAACAGCTCGGGGAACATGCGGCCAAAGTGGCCATTGACGGCGTCAAACGTGCTGGAGAGCAAATCGCGTGTTTCCATGTCGATCTTGCGAATCGCGTCTTCCAGCGTCGTCATGGCCTCGTTCAGGTCGGCCGACTGCGCATCGAGAAACTGCTTGCGTTCCCGCGCAATGCTAAGTTCGTCGAGCGCGGCCAGGTTCACCGCGCCCAGCGCGTGGATGTCGCGCTGAATGCGGTCGATTTCGCCCTGCAGCCCGCTGATGCGCACATTGCCGGACTCGATGGACGCCTGGACCGCCGGCAGATCGGCCTGCGCGTCAAGCAGCAGCTGGGCATATTGCTCGAAGCCCAGCCGTGCGGCCTGCGCTTTCAGCTGGAATTCGGTGATGCGCTGGCGCAGCGGTTCGAGTTCGCGTTCCAGCACGGCGCGGCGCTCGTCGCTGCTGCGCAGCCGGTGGGTCAGGTCGTCGTACTGGCTGCGCTGGGCCAGCAGCTCGGCTTCGCGCACCATTTTGGCATTCAACGCGTCCTGAAGCCCGCCCTGCGCCGCAGCATCGGTCAGCCGCGCCAGTTCGTCCCGGGCGCGGCCTTCCTCGGCGGCAATCGACGACGCCTGGGCTGCGGCAATGGCGATGGAGCGCGCCAGTTCCTCGCGCCGCGCGGCCAGGGTGCGCAGCGCAAACTGCGCTTCCTGCAGTTGCCGCTCCAGCGTGCGCTGCTGCTCGCGCGATTCGGCACGCCGGCGCTCGGCGGCAATCACCCGGTCTTCCAGCTGGGCATGGCGCTCCTGGCTGTCGGCCAGCTGCATGTCGAGTTCCTCAAACCGGCCCTCGGCGGTGATCTTGCGCTCCTGCAATTCCTCAAGCTGGGCCTCGATCTCGGCGAGGTCGGCCTGGAGCTGCTGACTGCGGGCGCGCGCCTGCTCGGCCAGCTGGCTCAAGCGCAGCACTTCGACCTGCAGCGCATGGCTCTGGTTCTGCGCTTCGCCCGCTTCGCGGCGCGCCGCCGCCAGGCGCTGGCTGGCTTCGAGGTAGCAGGCTTCAGCGCGGGCCAGCGTGGCCCGCGCTTCCTCGCTGATCAGCACCTGCGCACGCAGGCTTTTTTCCAGGTTGTCGATCTCCTGCGCACGCGCCAGCAGGCCGGCCTGCTCGGAATCGGGCGCATAAAAACTCACGCTGTGCTTTGTGATGGCATGGCCGCCCATGACATAGATCGTCTCGCCCGGCTCCAGCCGGTCGCGCGCAGCCAGTGCATCGTCCAGCGTGGGCGCGGTGAAGCAGCCGTCCAGCCAGTCGTCCAGCAGCGCCGACAGAGCGGCATCGTTCAGGCGAAGCAGCTCGGCCAGCGGCTTGAGAGTGAGCGCCGACTGGGCGCGGGCTGGCGCGGCGGCCTGTGGCGGCGTGTAGAACGACAGCTTGGCGGGCGGACCTTGCGCCTGGCCGCGCGCGTCGGTTCCGGCAAAACCGCGCACGATGTCGAGCCGGCTGACTTCCAGCGCGCCCATGCGCTCGCGCAGCGCGGCTTCCAGCGCGTTTTCCCAGCCCTGCTCGATGTGCAGGCGACTCCACAGGCCCGGCAAATTTTCAAGGCCGTGCCGGGCCAGCCAGGGCCTGAGCTTGCCGTCGGTCCTGACCTTTTCCTGCAGCGCCTTGAGCGCTTCGAGCTTCGCCGACAGGTCGGCGCGCCGGGCCGATTCGGCATTGGCCGCCTGCTGAAGGGCGCGCCGCGCATCGTCAAGCTGCGGCACGGCTTCGGTCAGTTCCTGCAGGCAGGCCTGCGCCACGGCCTGCGCTTCGCGGGCATGGTCCAGTTGCGAATTCAGGCTGGCCAGCCGCGCCTCGTCGGGTGCATCGAGCGCCTTGCGGTCCGCCGACAGGCGTTCATGGCGCAGGCCGAGCATGCGCAGCTGCTCTTCAACATGGCGCTGCTCGGCGGCCAGCACCTGGAGTTGCTGCTGCACCTGCGTCACGCCGGCGCGCTGCGCATTCGCCGTCGCCTGGGCCTGGCGCAGCGCTTCTTCAAGCGCCGGCAGCTGGTCCTGCTGCTCCTCAAGCTGCGCGGCCAGAAGTTCGGCCTTTTCCTCGGCGTCAAAGCTTTGCCCGGCCAGGCTTTCAGACTCGACCGCCGCATCTTCGCCGCGCGTGGCCCATTGCGCGGATTGCTCTTTCAGCTGAACCAGGCGCTGATCGACGCGCAGCCGGCCATCGACCACGAAGCGGATTTCCGCCTCCAGCCGCCCCACCTCGGCGCTGGCCTCGTACAGTTTTCCCTGCGCCTGGTTGACCTGGTCGCCGGCTGCATAGTGCGCCTGGCGGATGGTTTCCAGGTCGGCCTCGACATGGCGCAGATCGGCCACGCGGCTTTCCAGGTCGTTGACCGATTTTTCGGCCTCCAGCCGGACCCTGGTCTGGTCGGCCTCGCTCTCGGTGCGCTTCAGGAACCACAGCTGGTGCTGCTTCAGGGTGCCGGCGGCCTGCAGCGTGTTGTAGCGCAGGGCGACCTCAGCCTGCTTTTCGAGCCGCTCCAGGTTGGCATTGAGTTCGCGCAGGATGTCTTCCACGCGGACCAGGTTTTCGCGCGTGTCGCTCAACCGGTTGGCGGTTTCGCGGCGGCGCTCCTTGTACTTGGACACGCCGGCGGCTTCTTCCAGGAACAGGCGCAGTTCCTCGGGCTTGGATTCGATGATGCGGCTGATCGTGCCCTGGCCGATGATGGCGTAGGCGCGCGGCCCCAGCCCCGTGCCCAGGAACACGTCCTGCACGTCGCGGCGGCGCACCGGCTGGTTGTTCAGGTAGTAGCTCGACGTGCCGTCGCGCGTCAACACCCGCTTGACGGCGATTTCTTCGTACTGGCCCCACTGGCCGCCGGCCCGGTGGTCGGCATTGTCGAACACCAGCTCCACGCTGGCGCGGCTGGCCGACTTGCGGGTGGTGGTGCCGCTGAAGATCACGTCCTGCATCGACTCGCCGCGCAGTTCCGACGCTTTGGATTCGCCCAGCACCCAGCGCACGGCATCCATGATGTTGGACTTGCCGCAGCCGTTGGGGCCGACCACGCCGACGAGCTGGCCGGGCAGCTGGAAATGCGTCGGGTCGGCAAAGGACTTGAAACCGGCTAACTTGATCGAATTGAGACGCACGGCTGACCTGTGTTGTTGAGCCTGGGGCTAACGCGTTGATGCTTTTGACGCTTGTGAACCCGCAGCGCCATCGGTAGGCGGCACACGGCCTGTGATGTTACCCGAGCGACGTGCGGTTTTTAACCGCCGCCAGCGCCTTCATGCGCTCTGTCAGCTCCGCATAATCTGACGACACCCTTGGATCCCGGAACCATGACTGAAAAATCCCTCTTTTCCTCGCACGGCATCAAAGACAACCACACCCGGGGCAAAGTTGCCGATTTTCTGGAACAGAGCCAGCTCAACTGGGGCTACTACGAAGTTCAGCCGCAAATGTTGGAATCACTTCCCATTCCTGCTGCCAGCAACGAGCAAATCGCTGTTATTGAATGCATTCTGGAAACCATCACTGCTGGCACCCGCCGCCCCGACTATGAACGCCTCCCTCAACGGCCTGGTCTATGAACTCTTCTTCCCCGAAGACCTGCACGCCCAGAACATCCGCCTGTTCGACGCCTGCGCCGCCGCCGGCATCCGCACGGGCATGAACGCCCAGGCCGTGGCCGCCGCCCTCTTCGCCCCCGGCCATCCGGTGGCCGCCCAGTTGGCCCGCCTGCAAACGCTCGCCGTCGTGCGCCTGATCGAAAACCAGCCGACAGCCCCGGAACCAGCCCCGGTTTATGAACTAAATCAGCCGCTTGCGCACGCTGCATAAGCACAAGCAGCTATTAAATTCATAGTAATTCATTCGCTTGGCCGTTTGTGCCACAGGCTGTGGCACAAATAGGGCAACAGCAAGGCATTGATGATCAAGTTCTTCCCTCGCTGAAAAACTAATTAATTAAATGTACAATTAATTCATGCAGATTGAGTTTGACCCTGCCAAGCAGCAAAACACCTTAAGCGCGCGGACTTGACTTTGCGCGGGCTGCCGAAGTATTTGCCGGCAATCACCTGACGCGGCAAGATGAGCGCCAAGCCTATGCCGAGACGCGCTACCAGACGGTGGGATGGCTCGATGGCCGGCTGGTGATGATGGTCTGGACTCCGCGCGGCGCGGCACGCCGCATTATTTCCATGAGGAAAATCAATGAACGCGAAACTCAAGCCATCGGCGCCCGCCTGGACTGACCCCGACGACGCACCGGAAATTACCGACCAGTGGGTGGCCGAGGCCGACTTGTTCAAAGGCGACAAGCTGGTGCGCCGGGGCCGGCCGGTCGGCAGCACCCAAGCGTCGGTGAAGCGGCCCACGACCTTGCGCCTGGATGAAAGCGTGCTGGCGCGCTGGCGCGCTTCGGGCAAGGGCTGGCAAACGCGTGCAGCCGAGTTATTGGCCGCGCACGCGCCCAAATAGGTCAACCTGAAAAGGTCTGTCAGGGATAATCGCGCCCCATGAATCCCCTGCTTTCCCGCCTTCAGCCTTACCCCTTCGAGCGGCTGCGCCAGTTGCATGCCGATGTCACGCCGAATCCGGCCTACCAACCCATCAGCCTGGGCATCGGCGAGCCGCGCCACGCCACGCCGCAGCTCATCAAGGATGCGCTCGTCGGCAGCCTGGCCGGGCTGGCGAGCTACCCCGGCACGCTGGGCGAGCTCAAATTGCGGCAAACCATGAGCGACTGGCTGGCCCGGCGCTATGGAGGCTTGACCGTCAACCCGGCGACGCAGATCCTGCCGGTCAACGGCTCGCGCGAGGCGCTGTTCGCGCTGGCGCAGACGGTGATCGACCCGAGCCGGCCGGGCGCGACGGTGATCAGCCCCAACCCGTTCTATCAAATCTACGAAGGCGCGGCGCTGCTGGCCGGCGCGCAGCCCTGGTTTGCGCCTAGCGACCCTGCCCGCAACTTCGGCATCGACTGGGCCGCCGTGCCCGCAGCCGTGTGGGAAAAAACCCAGCTGCTGTTTGTCTGCTCGCCGGGCAACCCGACCGGCGCGGTCATGGGGCTGGATGAATGGGAACTGCTGTTCAAACTCAGCGACCAGTACGGCTTCGTGATTGCATCGGACGAGTGCTACAGCGAGATTTATTTCCGCGACGAACCGCCGCTGGGCGGATTGCAGGCCGCTAGCCAACTGGGCCGGCATGACTTCAAGAATTTGATTGCACTGACCAGCCTGTCCAAGCGCAGCAACGTGCCCGGCCTGCGCAGCGGTTTTGTCGCGGGCGACGCGGCCATCATCAAGTCGTTCCTGCTCTACCGCACCTATCACGGCAGCGCCATGAGCCCCATCGTTCAGGCCGCCAGCATCGCCGCCTGGGCCGACGAGGCGCATGTGGTTGACAACCGCGCCCAGTACCGCGAAAAGTTCGCGCAGGTCACGCCGCTGCTGGCCGAAGTGATGGACGTGCGCCTGCCCGACGCCGGCTTTTACCTGTGGGCGGCCGTGCCTGAGGCGTTCAAGGGTTCGGACACGGCGTTCTCGCGGGAATTGCTGGCTCTTTACAATGTCGTCGTGCTGCCGGGCAGTTACCTGGCGCGCGATGCGCAGGGCCACAATCCCGGCGCCGGCCGAATCCGCTTGGCGCTGGTGGCGCAAACCGCCGAATGCGTCGAAGCCGCCCAACGCATCGTCCAATTCATTCAATCCAAATCTCTCTGAAAAACTCAAAATGACACAAGACAACCTGCAAGCCATCATCGACGCCGCCTGGGAAAACCGCGCCAACCTGTCGCCCACCGCCGCGCCCCAGGAAGTGCTGGACGCCGTCGAGCAGACGATTTCCGAACTCAACAACGGCCAGTTGCGCGTCGCCACCCGCCAGGGCGTGGGCCAGTGGACGGTTCACCAGTGGATCAAGAAAGCCGTGCTGCTGAGCTTTCGCCTGAAGGACAACGAACTCATGCGCGCCGGCGAACTGGGCTTTTACGACAAGGTGCCGACCAAGTTCGCGCACCTGAGCGAGCAGGAAATGCGCGCCACCGGCGTTCGCGTGGTGCCGCCCGCCGTGGCGCGCCGGGGCAGCTTCATTGCCAAGGGCGCGATCTTGATGCCCAGTTACGTCAACATTGGCGCCTATGTCGATGAAGGCACGATGGTTGACACCTGGGCCGCCGTGGGTTCGTGTGCGCAGATCGGCAAGAACGTTCATCTGTCGGGCGGCGTCGGCATTGGCGGCGTGCTGGAGCCGATGCAGGCGAACCCGACCATCATCGAGGACAACTGCTTCATCGGCGCGCGCTCCGAAATCGTCGAAGGCGTGATCGTCGAGGAAAACTCGGTGATCTCGATGGGCGTGTACATCGGCCAGAGCACGCCGATTTACGACCGCGAACTTGATACCGTGAGCTACGGCCGCATTCCGGCGGGCTCGGTCGTGGTGTCGGGCAACCTGCCCAAGGCCGGCGGGAAGTACAGCCTGTATTGCGCTGTCATCGTCAAGCGCGTGGACGCAAAAACCCGCGCCACCACCAGCCTGAACGACCTGCTGCGGGACTGATGGCCCCCACGCCTGCCACTGCGTGTGCTGCGCTGCCCCCCCCCGAGGGGGCCGCTGCGCCTGTGGCCCGGCAAAGCCAAGTGTGTTGCCCCCACTGTCGCCCACTGCGTGTGGCTCCCTGCCCCCCACGGGGGCCGTTGCGCCTGTGGCCCGGCAAAGCCGGTTCCACGGCCCTGGCTGGTGGGGACTTGCCCCCACGCTTGTCGCTTTATCCAATGCGCTGCCCTTTGAGGGCCGGTTTTTCCTGGGGCCGCCTGACGCTGACCACCATAATGTCTCAACGTCATAACGAAAGCTGAACCATGAGCACGATGGAAAGAATTCTGCGGCTGATGGTCGACAAGAAGGCGTCTGACGTTTACCTGTCGGCGCACTCGCCTGCCATGATCAAGATCAACGGGCAGTCCATCCCGATCAATGCGCAGATTCTGCCGGCCGATGCCACGCGCTCGCTGCTGGCCGAAGTGCTGCCGCCCGCGCGGATCGAGGAACTCGATGAAATCGGCGAACTCAACATGGCGCTGCAGGTGAAGGGACTGGGCAATTTCCGCATCAGCGGTTTTCGCCAGCGCAGTACCTATGCAGCGGTGATCCGCTACATACCGAACAAGATTCCGGCGCTGACCAGCCTGAACCTGCCGCCGCTGCTGGGCGAGCTGATCATGGAAAAGCGCGGCCTGATCCTGATGGTGGGCGCGACCGGCGCCGGCAAAAGCACCACGCTGGCCTCGATGATCGACCAGCGCAACGAAACCACGACGGGCCACATCCTGACGATCGAGGACCCGATCGAGTATTACTTCACCAACAAGAAATCGGTCGTCAACCAGCGCGAAGTCGGCAGCGACACCCAGTCGCTGCAGGTGGCGCTGAAAAATGCGCTGCGCCAGGCGCCCGACGTGATCTTGATCGGCGAGATCCGCGACCGCGAAACCATGTCGGCGGCGATTGCCTATGCGCAGTCGGGCCACCTGTGCCTGGCCACCATGCATGCCAACAACAGCTACCAGGCGCTCAACCGCGTGTTGAGCTTCTACCCGGTCGAAGTGCGGCCGACCCTGCTCGGCGATCTGGCGGCCGCGCTGAAGGCGGTGGTTTCCCAGCGCCTGCTGCGCAGCCTGAGCAACGAGCGGGTTCCTGCTGTGGAAGTCATGCTCAACACCAAGCTGGTGGCCGAGCTGATCGAAAAAGGCGACTTTTCGGGTGTCAAGGAAGCCATGGAAAAATCCATGGCGGTCGGCTCGCAGACCTTCGAGCAGCACATCGCCAGGCTGATCACCGAAGGCACGGTGACGCGCAAGGAGGGCCTGGCCAATGCCGATTCGCCGACCAACCTGATGTGGCGGCTGGAAAACGACTTCACCGCAGGCAAGGCCAAGGCCGACAAGTCCGGCATCGACCCGGATGACGAACCTTCCTTTACCGAGATCACCTTCGACGTGAGGCACTAAATGTGGCCCCCACGGTCGCCCACTGCGTGTGGCTCCCTGCCCCCCGAGGGGGCCGCTGCGCCTGCGGTCTGGCGAAGCCAGTCCCGCGGCCCTGGCTGGCTTGGAACTGCAGCCTCCAGGCGTGTCGCTTCGCGCACTGCGCTGCCCCCCACCCGAGGCTGCTGCTGTTGTCACGTTTCTCACTTTAGGCCGATCAGGCAGCGACTACATACACAACCATGTCCCGAACACTCCACCTTGCCGAGCAACTGATTTCCCGCGCTTCGGCGACGCCCGACGATGCCGGCTGCCAGGACATGCTGATCGCGCGGCTCGCGCCGCTGGGTTTCAGCTGTGAAACCATCGTCAGCGGACCCGAGCACTTCCGGGTCACCAACCTGTGGGCGAAATTTGAGGGTTTTAGCCCTTCTGCGCAAGCTGCGCCTGCGCAAGCAGCTATTGAATCCATAGCAAAGTCAGTTTCGGCCACTACCCGCGTCAAGACGCTGGTGTTTGCCGGCCATACCGACGTGGTGCCGACCGGTCCGCTGGAGCAGTGGCACAGCCACCCGTTCACGCCCAGCCACCGCGCGGGCAAGTTGTACGGGCGCGGCGCGGCCGACATGAAAACGTCGATTGCGGCCATGGTGGTGGCGGTCGAGGAATTCCTGGCAGCGCATCCCCGGCCGGCGCTGTCGATGGCCTTCCTGATCACCAGCGACGAGGAAGGCCCCGGCATCGACGGCACGGTCGTCGTCTGCGAAAAGCTCAAAGCCCGTGGCGAGGTGCTCGACTACTGCATCGTCGGCGAACCCACGTCGGTCAAAAACCTGGGCGACATGATCAAGAACGGCCGGCGCGGCACATTGAGCGGCAAGCTCACGGTCAAGGGCGTGCAGGGCCATATCGCCTATCCGCACCTGGCGAAGAACCCGATCCACCTGTTCGCGCCCGCGCTGGCCGAACTGGTGGCCACGCAGTGGGACACTGGCAACGACTTCTTTCCGGCGACCAGCTGGCAGGTGTCCAACCTGCACGCGGGTACCGGCGCGACCAACGTGATTCCGGGCGATTTGGTGGTGGACTTCAATTTCCGCTTCTGCACCGAATCGACACCCGAAAGCCTGCAGCAGCGGCTGCTGGCGATTTTGAGCAAGCACCAGTTCGAATACGACCTGAAATGGACGCTGGGCGGCCTGCCCTTCCTGACCACGCCCGGCACGCTGGTCGATGCGGTGCGCGGCGCGATTCTGGCCGAGACCGGCCTGCAGACCGAACTGTCCACCACCGGCGGCACCAGCGACGGCCGCTTCATCGCCAAGGTTTGCCCGCAGGTGATTGAACTCGGGCCGGTCAACGCGACCATTCACCAGATCAACGAATGCGTGGCGGTCAGTGACATCGATCCGCTCAAGAACATCTACAAGGGCGTGTTAGAGCGCCTGGAGGGCCTGGCATGACGACAACTCCCGCTCCGACCGTGACCGTGCTGGAGGTGATTGAGCGGATGGCTGACCGGCTGGACGCCGCCGGCCTGAGCTTTGCCGACGGCTACGGCCAGGGCACGACCAATGCGTTCGACGAAGCCGCCTGGCTGGTGTTGTGGAAGCTCGGGCTGGAACTGGACGACCTGGAATCGGTCGAAAACCGGCCGGTGTCGCCCGAGGACCAGGCGCAGGTCGCCCTGCTGGTGGACCAGCGCATCCGCACGCGCAAGCCCGCCGCTTATTTGACGAACGAGGCGTGGCTGATGGGCGTGCCGTTTTATGTCGATGAGCGCGTGATCATTCCCCGCTCATTGATTGCCGAGCTGCTGGATGACGGCAGCATCGACGACTGGCTCAGCGACGAAACGCAGCGCGTGCTCGATTTATGCACTGGCAACGGCAGCCTGGCCGTGCTGGCCGCCATGACGTATCCGGAAGTGGTGGTCGATGCCGCCGACATCAGCCTTGATGCACTGGCGGTGGCGCGCATCAATGTGGAACGGCACCAGTTGGCCGGGCGCATCACGCTGATCGAGTCGGACGGCCTGGCCAACTGCCACGGGCCTTACGACCTGATCTTGTGCAACCCGCCCTATGTAAATGCCGCCAGCATGGCCGCCCTGCCTGCTGAATTCAAGGCCGAACCCGGCCTGGCGCTGGCTGGGGGCGCCGACGGCATGGACTTCATTCGCGGCCTTTTTCTGACCATTGCCCCGCAAATGAACGAAAATGCCGTCCTGGTGCTGGAAATCGGCAACGAGCGCGAGAATTTTGCACGCGCTTTTCCGCACCTAGAGCCGCTCTGGTTTGAAACCAGCGCCGGCCCTGACCAGGTTTTGCTGCTGACGCGGGAACAGCTGGCCTGATCCCTGCTTCGTATGTCGGACCGCAAGCGCTTTGCCGGGCGCCCTGCGGTCCGACCCTATTTCTTCAGTCTGTTGGTTTAAATGATTACCCTTAAAAACGTGGTGCTGCGTCGCGGCTCCAAAGTGATTCTCGATAGCGCCTCTGTCACCCTCAATCCGGGCGAAAAAATCGGCCTGGTTGGCCGCAACGGCGCGGGCAAGTCCTCGCTGTTCGCCATGCTCAACGGCACGCTGCATGAGGACGGCGGCGAATACTACATTCCGGCGCAGTGGAAGATGGCGCAGGTCGCGCAGGACATGCCCGAAACCGAACAAAGCGCCACCAGCTACGTGATCGAAGGCGACGTGGTGCTGCTGGCCGCACAGGCCGAAGTCGATGCATCAGAAGCCAGCGGCGACGGCGACCGCATGGCGCATGCCTACATGGACTTGTACGACTCCGGCGCGCACGACGCGCAGGCACGCGCGCAGGCCTTGATCCTGGGGCTGGGCTTCAAGCTCAGCGAGCTCGACAACCCGGTCAACAGCTTTTCGGGCGGCTGGCGCATGCGCCTGCAACTGGCGCGCGCGCTGATGTGCCCGTCGGATTTGCTGCTGCTTGACGAGCCGACCAATCACCTGGATCTGGACGCACTGGTCTGGCTGGAAGCCTGGCTCAAGCGCTACCAGGGCACGATGCTGGTCATCAGCCATGACCGCGAATTCCTCGACGCAGTGACCGACGTGACGGTCCACATCGAAAGCGCCAAGCTGACCCGCTACGGCGGCAACTACAGCAAGTTCGAAGACCTGCGCGCCGAGCAGATGGCGCTGCAGCAAGGCGCTTATTCCAAGCAGCAGGACAAGATTGCCCACCTGCAGAAGTTCATTGCCCGCTTCAAGGCCAAGGCCAGCAAGGCCAAGCAGGCGCAAAGCCGCGTCAAGGCGCTGGACCGCATGGAAAAAATCGCGCCACTGCTGGCCGAAGCCGACTTCACTTTCGAGTTCAAGGAACCGGCGAATCTGCCCAACCCGATGCTGTCGATGCAGAACGCCTTCTTCGGCTACCCCGCGCCCGAGGACGCGCCCGAAGGCACGCCGCCCACCGTCATCGTGCAGAACGTCAGCAAGTCGGTGCTGGCCGGCCAGCGCATCGGCATTCTGGGCGCCAACGGCCAGGGCAAATCGACGCTGGTGAAGACCGTGGCGCGCGCGCTGGCGCCGATTTCAGGCGAGATGACCGAAGGCAAGGGCCTGAACATCGGCTACTTCGCCCAGCAGGAACTCGACGTGCTGCGCCTGACGGACAACCCGCTGGAGCACATGATCCGCCTGGTCAAGGAAGTCACCGCCGCCGGCAAGCTGGGCAACCAGCCGACCCGCGAGCAGGACTTGCGCAGCTTCCTGGGCAACTTCAACTTTGGCGGCGACATGGTCAAGCAGGCCGTCGGCAGCATGAGCGGCGGCGAAAAGGCGCGCCTGGTGCTGTGCATGATCGTCTGGCAGCGGCCGAATCTGCTGCTGCTCGATGAGCCGACCAATCACCTGGACCTGGCCACGCGCGAGGCGCTGTCGATGGCGCTGAATGAATTCGAGGGCACGGTGATGCTGGTCAGCCATGACCGCGCCCTGCTGCGCGCGGTGTGCGACGAGTTCTGGATGGTCTCGCGCGGCGGCGTCGCGCCCTTCGACGGCGACCTGGACGACTACCAGCGCTATTTGCTCGACGAAGCCAAGCGCCTGCGCGAGGAAGCGAAGAAGTCGAGCAACAGTCCGGTCGCACCGACTGCTACCAAAAAAATAGCTGTCAGCGCAGACACAGCAAGCGCAAAGCCCGTTTTTGACGTAAAAAATGCATCTGGCAAGAAGGAAGATGCCCAAAAACGCCAGCAGCAATCGGAGGCCGCCAAGCCGCTGCGCAAGGATCTGGAAAAAATCGACCGCCAGATGCAGAGCATGAACAGCGAAAAAGCCAATCTCGAAACGCTTCTGACCACGTCGAAGTCGCCTGCGGAAATTGCCCAGGCCGGCAAGCGCCTCAAGGTGATCGAAGCCGACCTGGCCAAGCTGGAAGAACGCTGGCTGGAAGTGACGGAAAAGCTCGAAGCCGTCGCGGTATAAAGGGGCTTCGTCGGCGCTTGACCGGCAAGCTTGAAAGAGGTTTTGATCCATGCCCACTGCCCTGCAACTGGCCGCTGACGATGCGGCGCTCCTGGCCGCTGTCCAGCGCAGCCGCAAGCTGCTTCACAAGCGGGCGCTGATGGCCGGTGTGGCCAGCGCCGTGCCGGTTCCCGGTCTGGACTGGGCGGTGGATGCTGCCCTGCTGTCCAAACTCATTCCTGCCATCAACAAGGAGTTCGGCCTGGCGCCGGAACAGATTGACCAGCTCGATCCGAAAAAGCGCGAGCAGGTGCAAAAAGCCGTGGCCATGGTCGGCTCGGTGCTGGTCGGCAAGTTCATCAGCCGCGATCTGGTCCTCAAGGCAGCCGGCAAGATCGGCACGCGCATGGCGACCAAGCAACTCGCCAAGTACATCCCGCTGGCGGGCCAGATCGTCGCGGCCACCGTCGGCTATGCGGCCATCCGCTACTTCGGCGAAGAGCACATGAAGGACTGCATCCGGGTGTCGAAACAGGCGCAGTTGCGACTGGAGTGAAGCTTCGCATCCGGCGGCTGCGCTGCCGGGCAAGAACTTTGCTGTCTTGAAAAACAAAAAAAGGGGCTGGCCGCGTGAACAGCCAGCCCCTTTAGGACTTCAGCACCTGATTTTTAGACCGCCTCGACCCGGTCCCGAATCTGCTGCAGCGCGGCCGGATCGTCCATCGTCGTCAAGTCGCCCGCATCGCGGCCTTCGCACACGGCCTGAATCGCCCGGCGCAGCAGCTTGCCGCTGCGCGTCTTGGGCAAGACTGTCACGAAGCGCACGCGTGCCGGCCGGGCAACGGCGCCCAGGTCGTTGTCCACGCGCTTCATGATCTCGGCCTCCAGTTTGGCGCAGGCGGCAGTGTCGTTCAGCACGCTCGAATCCTTGAGCACGGCAAACGCCATCGCCACCTGGCCCTTGAGGTTGTCGGAGACGCCGACCACGGCGACTTCGGACACCTGCGCATGGCCGGAAATGCTTTCCTCGATCTCGCGCGTTCCCAGGCGATGGCCGGCGACGTTGATCACGTCGTCGGTGCGGCCCAGGATGAAGAAGTAGCCATCTTTGTCGCGGATGCCCCAGTCGAAGGTGCTGTACACGAGCTTGCCGGGAATGCTCTTCCAGTAGGTGTTGACGAAGCGCGCATCGTCCTGCCAGATGGTCTGCATGAAGCCCGGAGGCGTCGGGCCTTCGATGACGACCACGCCTTTTTCACCCGGATTGGTGAGTTCCTCGCCGGTCGCTTCGTGCAGCAGCTTGACGTTGTAGCCGTACATCGGAATGCCGGGGCTGCCGAACTTGCTCGGCTTGGACTCGACGCCGTTGGCGATCGTCAGGATCGGCCAGCCGCTTTCGGTCTGCCAGTAGTTGTCGATGATCGGCACTCTCAAGCCTTCGCTGATCCAGCGGGCGGTGGGCTCGTCAAGCGGTTCGCCGGCCAGGAACAGCGCGCGCAGGCTGGACAGGTCGTATTTGGTCAGCAGCGCCGGGTCCTGCTTTTTCAGCACGCGAACGGCGGTCGGCGCGCTGAACATGACGGTGACCTTGTACTTTTCAACCAGTTCCCACCAGATGCCGCCGTTGGGCTTCTTGTCCATGCCCTGCGTCGGCAGGCCTTCGTACATGATGGTCGCCATGCCGGCGATCAGCGGGCCATAGACGATGTAGCTGTGGCCGACGACCCAGCCGATGTCGCTGGTCGAGAAGAAGGTTTCGCCGGCCTTGCCGTCGAAGATGTGCTTCATGCTCGCGGCAAGTGCCACGGTGTAGCCGGCGGTGTCGCGCTGCACGCCCTTGGGCTTGCCGGTGGTGCCGCTGGTGTAGATGGTGTAGCTGATGGCGGTCGAGTCCAGCCATTCGCATGGCACTTGCGCATCGAAATGCGTTTCGCGCAGTTCGTTCCAGAGGTGATCGCGCCCGGCGACCAGTTCCATGGTGGCCAGGCCACGGTCGGCCAGCAGCACGGCGCCCGGCTTGTGGCTGGACAGGCGGATCGCCTCGTCGAGCAACGGTTTGTACGGCAGCGCCTTGCCGCCGCGCGAGCCGCCGTCAGAGCTGACGATGACCTTGGGCGCGGCGTCCTCGATGCGCGACGCCAGGGAGCCGCTGGCAAATCCGCCGAACACCACGCAATGCACCGCGCCAATGCGGGCGCAGGCCAGCATCGCAAAGGCAGCCTCGGCAATCATCGGCATGTAGATCAGCACGCGGTCGCCTTTTTCGACGCCCAGCGCCAGCAGGCTGGCGGCCATGCGCTGCACTTCGCCGTGCAGGTCGGTGAAGGTGTAGGTTTTCTCCAGGCCGGTTTCGCTGGAGACGGCAATCAAGGCGGCCTGGCCGGCGCGGTCCTTCAGGTGGCGGTCAACGGCGTTGTGGCACAGGTTGGTCTGGCCGCCTTCGTACCAGTTGACGAAGGGCGGGTTGTCGTAGTTGCAGACGCGCTCGAATGGCTTGTGCCACTCGATCAGATTGGCCTGTTCGGCCCAGAAGGCGTCGGGCTGGTCGATGGACTGAAGGTAAAAGTCTGCATAGCTGGTCATGGAGGGTCTCCGTATTTTTGAGGCAACTGTCGAGTTGAAATTTTGACCGCCATGCGGCCGCTGGGTTTGCACGTCATCAAGGCCTTCGGCTTTACCGCAGCGCAGGCCAAGGGGTTTCGTTCACATCAGGGACAGGCTGGAAAAAAATTCGCACCCTGGATGTCTGAAAACTGAATTCTTAATTATGGGCAGCGGTCTTTCTGCAAGCTGACGTCGAGCGGTCGATGTTCGAGGAAGTCCTCTGAATGCTATTAAAAATATAGCTGGCTAGGCTCGTTCCTATTGCGTAAACACCACTTTTCATACATAAACTGAATTTTTTCATGCTGCTGCTGCGGCCTTTGGCCATTTCGGATTAAATCGGCGGCTGGCCCATTCAACGAAGAACTTCATGAGCGCAGCAGAAGAACCTGGCTTCAATGCCCGACTGTGGCATCGTTTTGCAGCGATTGCGCGGCCCTACTGGTTTTCAGAGGAACGCTGGCGCGCCCGGGGCCTGCTGGTGCTGCTGGTGGTTGTGCTGCTGGGGCAGACCGCCTTCAACGTATTGTTCAACCAGGAAACCGGCGAGTTCACCTCGGCCCTGGCCGCGCGGGATGCCGGCCGCTTCTGGGCGTCGATCTGGCGCTACACGGCGATTCTGGTGGCGGCGGTGCCGATCTACGCCCTGTACTACTACGTGCGCGACACGCTCGGGCTGCGCTGGCGCCGCTGGCTGACAGATGCCTTCCTGGCGCGCTATTTCGACCAGCGCGCCTATTACCGGCTGAATGCTGCCGCCGGCATCGACAACCCCGACCAGCGCATTGCCGAGGACATCAACACCTTCACCCAGCAATCACTTTATTTTTCAATGATCGTGCTGGGCTCGGTGCTGCAGCTGGCCGCCTTTTCCGCCGTGCTGTGGTCGATCTCGCGGGGGCTGGTGTTGTTCCTGATCGGCTATGCGGTGCTCAGCACCGTGTTCACTGCTTCAGCGTTTGGCAAGCGGCTGATTGGCCTGAACTTTCGCCAGCTGCAGCGCGAGGCGAACTTCCGCTTCGGCCTGGTGCGGGTGCGTGAACACGCCGAGCCGATTGCCTTTCACGACGGCGAGGCGCGTGAGATGACGGCGCTGCAAGCCATCTTCGCCAGGGTCTATGCCAACTACCAGCAGGTGCTGCGCTGGCAGTTCGGGCTCAACCTGTTCCAGTACGCCCATGCTTTCCTGACCATCGTGCTGCCGACGGTGATCATTGCCGGCGATGTGCTGTCGGGGCGGCTGGAGGTGGGCCGCGCCATCCAGGCCGCCGGTGCCTTTGCCGCCATCCTGAGCGCGCTGACGGTGATCGTCGAGCATTTTGAAAGCCTCAGCCGTTTTTCCGCCGGCGTCGAGCGGCTGCATGCTTTTTCGCAAGCCCTGCAAGCCAATGCCGGCCGCCCGGCCGACAGCGACGACAGCGCGCGGCATATCCAGACGCTGCACGGCTTCGAGCTGGCACTTGGGCGGTTGACCATTCTGACGCCCGGCCGCGAGCATCTGCTGCTGCGAGACCTCACGCTGGCCATCAAGCCCGGCGAGGGGCTGCTGATTTCCGGCCCCAGCGGCAGCGGCAAGAGTTCCCTGCTGCGGGTGATTGCCGGACTATGGACGACGGGCTCGGGTGAAATCACGCGCCCGGCCGGGTCGGACATGCTGTTCATGCCCCAGCAGCCCTACCTGCTGCTGGGCGACCTGCGCAGCCAGCTAACCTATCCGCACACGGACCGCGACATTTCAGACGAGGAACTGCTGCACTGGCTGGAGCGGGTGAACCTGCCGACGCTGGCCGAACGCTTCGGTGGCCTGAGCGCCGAACTGGACTGGGCCCGGGTGCTGTCGGTTGGCGAGCAGCAGCGGCTGGCCTTTGCCCGCGCGCTGCTGGCCAGGCCGCGCTACCTGCTGCTGGACGAAGCCACCAGCGCGCTGGATGCGGCCAACGAAGAGTTGTTGTACAGCCAGCTGGCGGGCCTGTCGATCACGCCGGTCAGCATCAGCCACCATCCGGCGGTCGTGAAATACCATCAATGGGTGCTGGAACTGCCCGGGGACGGCCGGTGGACGCTGCAGGGAGCGAGCAGCTACCGGTGACTTCCAGGGTGAACCGGGATCACTTCACCAGCGCGAGCAATTCCCTGAACGCGTCATGTTCACAGGTGCGGGCCCATTCAAAGGCCACCATCTCGGTGGTGACCAGCTCGGCGCCGTTGCCGGCCAGCCGGTCGAACGCGGCGTCGCGGTTGCGCTCGCTGCGCGAGCTGCAGGCATCGGTCACGACCCACACGTCGAACTCTTCTTCGAGCAGTTCCAGCGCGGTCTGCATCAGGCAGACATGTGCTTCGCAGCCGGCAATCACGATCATGCTGCGGCCCTCTTCCTCGGGTTCGGCGGGCTTTTGCAGGTGCTTGGGCAGGCTGCGCGCATTGCCGCCGGTCGGCGCCTTGCGAACCGGCGGACGCAGCCATTCGACCAGGCCGTCGGCGGCGGCGCTGAAATGCATCTTGGCCATGGTCTTGCCGCCGGCCGAATCAATCGCCGCCTGCAGCTCGGGCAGGTTCTGGCCGAGCTTGTCGGGGTTTTGCGCGGTGCCCCAGACCGGCACCTCCATGAAACGGGCCATGCGCGCCAGCCGCAAGGCATTGGCCACGACGATTTCATTTTCAAAAATCACGGGCATCAGGCGGGTCTGGTAATCGACCAGCACGAGCTGGGAGTCGTCGGCATCTAGCAACATGGTTATTCCTTAGGTTTGGCGGCCATTATCCCTGCCCTTGCCGGGGTGACGGCTGCCGTGGCGCGCCAGTCCGGGCCTGCTGACCGCTAGCGAGCGACGCGCGCCCTGTCCACGATGCGGCCGGCCTGTGCCCGGGAAACTGCCGCGCCCATGGAACCCAGGGTGCAACCCCAGCCCGCCGCCTGGGCATTGAGCCGCGTCCCCATGAATGCATCGACGACATCGGTGTTGGAGTGACGCAGCAGTTCCACGCCCTGGACGGCCCGGGCCATGGCTTCGCAGGCCGGCCGGGCCAGGAACTCATCGTCCATGGCCGCCTGGATCAAGGACGGCAACGCATCCAGGTAGCCATCGAAGCGGCGATCCATGCCCTTGACCGAATTCACTTCGGCCATGAAGGCATCGCGCGTCATGGGCTCCTTGAGCAACGAACGCCGCACGTCCATGCACATCATGTTGGCCGAGCCTTCCCAGACGCTGTTCAGCGGCGCCTCGCGGTAGATCCGGGCCATCGGGTTTTCCTCAATGAAGCCGTTGCCGCCGTGGCATTGCAGGGCTTCATAGGCAATGGCAGGCGCGCGCGAGCAGTTGAAGAACTTGGCCATCGGCGTGGCCACTCGCGCGAAGGCCTTTTCCTGCGCGCTGCCTTCAATGTGGTCGGTGGCCTTGGCGACGCGCAGCGCCAGCAGCGTCGCCGCCTCGACCTCGACGGCCATGTCGGCCAGCACATTGGCCATCATTGGCTGCTCGGCCAGCGTCTGCCCGAAGCCCCGGCGGGTGCCGGCATGGTTGAGCGCCAGCGTCAGCGACTGGCGCATCAGGCCGGCTGATCCGACGGCAAAGTCCAGCCGCGTCAGGTGCGCGTGCGACAAAATCTCGCGCAGGCCGCCGCCTTCCGGCCCGACGCGAAGGGCCAGCGTGCCGGCATATTCGATCTCGCTCGAGGCATTGGACTTGTTGCCGCACTTGTCCTTCAGGCGCTGGATGAAAAACCGGTTGAAGCTGCCGTCAGGCAAGGTGCGCGGCAGGAAAAAGCAGGTCACGCCGCCGTCCACCTTGGCCAGCGTGAAAAAGCCGTCGGACTGCGGCACCGAACAAAACCACTTGTGGCCCGTCAATTCGTACCAGTGGGCGATGGCGCCGTGGTAGCCGGCGCTGTGCGAAAACCGGGCCGTGGTTTGTGTCTCGCGCAGGTCCGAGCCGCCCTGCTTTTCGGTCATGGCGTAACCAATCACGACCGACGCCTTGTCGGCCACTTCGCGGCGGCTGAATTCATACTGCGTGCCGCACACCTTGTCGGCCCACAGCTTCAGGCAGGGCTCGCTCTGAAAGCCGGCGAAGGAGGCATAGGCCATGCCGGTCGGGCAGGCCGTGCCGTGCTCGACCTGGTTCCAGAGGTAAGACAGCACGGCCCGGGCATAGTGCGGCTGCGCCTCGGGCGCGGTCCAGGCCAGCGAATGCACCTCGTGCTTCCAGGCCAGCGCCATCAGCTGGTGCCAGCTGGGGTGGAATTCGACCCAGTCGATGCGGTTGCCGTAGCGGTCATGCGTCTTGAGTTCGGGAAGATGGCGGTTGGCCTGGCGGGCCAGTTCCTGGATGTCCTCGTCGCCGACGAGCCGGCCCAGCGCCTGGCAGCGCCCTGCCGCCCAAGGCACTTCGCGCTGCACGGCGGCGGACAGCACGGCGTCCTGGTCAAATGCATTGAAGCCGGTCAGAGGGCTGGCCTGGTTCTTGACAAGATGCGTGGCAAGGGGGCTTGCGCCGTCCTGCACGGGCAACAGCTTCTGTGCGTTCATCGGTGCGTTCATGGGGGTTCTCCGGCTTGGGGGTCAGGCGGCCTTGCCACGGGCCAGGCGGCCGGGCAAGTCGTCAAGATAACGGGTGAAAAGGTCGGTCGCCTCCTGGCCAAACATGCGGATACGGCCGGTGTGCTGGAGCAGCAGCAGGCCCACGCCATGGGCAAACAGCGCCGTGTTCTCGCGCAGCGCCTCGTCCGCCGTCAGGCCCATCGCCTGCAGTGCCGCTTCGCACGGACGCAGCGCATCGTGCAGGCGGTCGTTGAGCTGGAAATTGAGTTCGGCGTTCAGCCCGCGCGGCTGCATGCCCTGCACCAGGTAAAAGCCAAGGTCCAGGTCGCGCGGATTGGCGGCATAAAAGCCGAACCAGGCGCTGGCCTTGGCCTTGAGCATGTCAGCCGCCGAGCCTTCAATCGCATCGGCGGCATCGACCACTTCATTGAGCCGCTCCAGCGACTCGGCCAGCAAGGCGCCGTAGATCGCTTCCTTGTTCTCAAAATAGGAATAGATGGCGCCGGGCGTGTAGCCGGCCGCCTTGGCGATTTCGCGAATGCTCGCGCCTTCGATGCCGAGCCGCTGGAACACCGAACGCGCAGCGTCGAGCATCAGCGCGCGGCGCGAGTCGTTCAGGGCCTGCTGGCGTTGGAGTCTGGCTTGCATGGCCAGAATATAAACGCAAACATGCCAGAAGATACGCAAAATTAAACGCTTGATGATTAAATTGAACAGTGTTTAAAATTACAAAAACCTGGAGACCCGACCATGAACGCTTTTGCACCCGCCGCCACGCTGATGTCCGGCGACGACTTCCGTGAATCGCTGCGCCGCTACAAGCCGCGCGTTTTCCTTGACGGCCGGCAGGTTGCCAGCGTGGCCGACGAGCGCGGCTTTGGCCCCGGCATCAATGCGATTGCGCTGACCTACGACTACGCGCTGAAGGAACAATACGCACCGGTCATGACCGCTGTGCAGCACACCAGCGGCAAGGTCGTCAACCGCTTGAGCCATATCAACACCAGCAGCGGCGACCTGCTGAACAAGCTGGAGGCCGTGCGGCTGGTCTGCCAGGAAACCGGCTGTGCCCAGCGCTACCTGACGCATGACGCGCTCAATGCCATCGGCCAGGTATCCAGCCGCATCGACGACGCGCGCGGCACGCTTGAGAACAGCGCCCGCTTCCTGAACTACCTGCACCGGGTGCAGGACCAGGACCTGACGCTGGGCATCGCCATGACCGACGCCAAGGGCGACCGCAGCCGGCGCCCGCACGAGCAGGCCAATGTGGACAGCTACCTGCACATCGTGGCGCGCAACGCCCAAGGCATCGTCATCAGCGGCACCAAGGCCATCGTGACCGGCGCGCCCTATGTGCATGAACTGCTGGTCATGCCGTGTCGCAACATGGGCAAGGAGGATGCGGACTTCGCCGTCTGCTGCGCCGTGCCAGTCGATGCGCCCGGCATCACCATCATCGCCCGTCCGGCCGGACGGCCCGGCGAGAAGGTCGAGCATGGCGAAGCGCTGTTCAGCCGCAAGTACGGCCAGAGCACCGGCGTGGTGATGTTCGAGCAGGTGTTCGTGCCATGGGACAACGTGTTTTACGCCGGCGAATGGGAGCATTCAGGCCACCTGACCTACAGCTACGCCACGCATCACCGCCACACCTGCATAGCCGCGCGCGCCGGGTTTGGCGACCTCTTGATTGGCGCGGGCGCCCTGATGTGCGAGGCCAACGGCTTCGATCCGGGCAAGGAAACGCATTTGCGCGAGCAGATGGTCGAGCTGATCACCATCACCGAAAGCTTTTTCGCCTGCGGCGTGGCAGCCAGCGTCTATGGCAAGCCCGACGAACACAGCCAGACCTTCATGCCCGACCCGGTGTTTTCCAACATCGGCAAGCTGCTGCTGGCGACCAAAATCTACGACATGCACCGCATTGCCCACTATGTCAGCGGCGGCCTGATCGTCACCCTGCCCGGCCCGGACGAAGACCACAACCCGGAGACAGGCGCGAAACTGTCGGAAGTGCTGCGCGCCAATCCGGACGTGCCCTACGAGCAGCGGATCGAGACCGCGCGCTTCATTGAAGACCTGACGGCGGGCTACCAGGGCGGCTGGTACAGCGTGATCAGCCTGCATGGCGGCGGTTCGCCGGCGGCGATGAAGCAGGAAATCTACCGCAACTATCCCATCGGCTCCAAGGTGGAACTGGTCGAGCGCATCCTGGAGCGCGGCATTGCCGCCGACGGCTCGCCAGCCGCCACGCCGCATGACCCGCAGCGCGCCATCACCCGGAACCGCCAGCCCGGCAAATGCTGCGACACCGGCTGCACCGCGCCTGGCCAGCCGGTGATGGTCGATTTGCCCGAGGTACAAGCAAACCGGCCTTCACGGCGTGCGGGCGCTTCCAGCCTGGATCAGTAGCCGTTCAGGTACTGGGTGGCATAGACCACCACCGGTGCCGAGGCGGACTACTTACAGATCAAGAAGCCTAAACACACGCAAAAAGCGGCATGCCCAGCTTCACTTTAGGCAATAACTTTTCTGACAGCCAACCGCCCAAAGCTCAGCGCAAGGGCTGAAGCTGCATGTTCAGCGGTGCATGGCTGTGGTTCAGCGGCCCGCCACCTGCGCCTGTGCGTACTGCGGCGCCGGCCGCCAGCGCAGCGCGCACATAGGAACGTGCCGCCTCGACCGCTTCACACAAGCCGGCGCCCAAGGCCAAATACGCCGCAATGGCCGAAGACAGTGTGCAGCCGGTGCCGTGGGTATTGCCTGTGTGAATACGCGGGGCGCGCATCCAATGCGCCGCGCCATTTTTCGTCAGCAGCAAATCACACACCATATCGCCCGACAAATGGCCTCCCTTGAGCAATACAGCGTGAGCGCCCATCTCGAGCATTTCTTGCGCCGCCACTTCCATATCCCGCTCATTGTGCAGCAGCCTGCCGACCAGCAATGAAGCTTCGTCCAGATTGGGCGTGACCAGAAGCGCGCGCGGAAACAACTCACGCACCAGGATGGTGATGGCCGGGTTGTCGATCAGTACGGCGCCGCTCGTGGCCACCATGACCGGGTCGAGCACAACTTGTGGCAATGCGTGACGGTCGATGGCCTGTGCTACGGTCAGCACAATTTCAGGGGCATGCAGCATTCCGATTTTCACGGCATGCGCACCAATGTCCTCGATCACCGCATCAATCTGGTCTCGAAGCATCTGCGGCGGAACGCCGTGAATACTCCGTACGCCCAGCGTGTTTTGGGCTGTCAGGGCGGTGATGGCTGTCATGCCATAGCAGCCCAGGGCACCGATGGTTTTCAGGTCGGCCTGTATGCCTGCACCCCCACCGCTGTCTGAACCCGCGATGGACAAGACACGTGGGTATTCGAACCTATGGGAATATTGAACAGATTGTTTATGTTTAGACATATGTCGGCGCCGATTGAATGTTGCCCCACCGGGGGTGTGGCATAAATCTTGGACTTGTTTATGCCGCAAGTCCGAGGCTCTTTCGGTATTCGAGGGGACTGAGTGAGCCAAGGGAGATATTGATGCGCTTTTCGTTATACCAGCGGATGGAGTCAACTACCTGAATGAATTGCTCAATGGTTGTAGCCTGCCAGTCCCGAGGATAGAACAGCTCCGTTTTCAGCCGCCCGAAGAATCCCTCACAGGCCGCATTGTCGGGCGAACACCCTTTGCGCGACCGGTGCTGCAAGGCGGCGCGGTATGGGGCGAGGCCCTGCAGGAGCGCATCAAGCACCAGATACGCACCAAGGCCTCTGCCCGCCACGTGCCGAATGAGGTGGTGCAGGTGGCTGAAATACCCCGTACGCTGATCGGAAAAAAGATGGAGGTGCCGGTGCGAAAACTGCTGCTGGGCGCCTCGCCAGACAAGGCGGCCAGTCTGGATTCGATGCAGAACCCGGACAGCCTGGCTTTCTTTGTCCAGTATGCGAAAGCCCTCCAGGACCCCCTTCATGCGTGAAGCAGAAAAGTGCATGCATTGACGGGACTCGCCATAGCCCGGCTGGGCATGATTGCGCCCAACGAAGCGTTTGCGGCGTGATTGCGCTCGGCTATCAGCCGGGCGGCAGCGGTGCGCGTCTGGCCACCGCAGTCTCAGAGATCCAGCACCAGCCTTGGCGTTTTGGAGCGCGAGCAGCACGGCGTGAACTGGTCGTTGGCCGCCTGCTCCTCGGGCGTGAGGTACATATCCTTGTGGTCGGGAATGCCCTCGATCACGCGGGTCAGGCAGGTACCGCACACGCCTTGCTCGCACGACATCTGTACCTCGACGCCGGCCTCGGCCAGCACCTGCACCACCGTCTTGTCACGGGGCACGACCACGATCTGGCCGGAACTGGCGATCTGGACTTCAAAGCTGGCATCGGTATCGGAAGTCGCAACCGCGCCGGCAAAGAACTCGTAATGCAGCTGGTCCTCGGGCCAGCCCTGCAACCGCGCCGTGTTCAGCACCGCGTCCATGAAGCCCTTGGGTCCGCAGACGTACAGGTGAACGCCGCTGGCCAGCGCGTTCAGTAGCGCAGGAATGTCCAGCTTCTGCTCCGCCGCGCCATCATCGAAATGAAATTGCACTTTGGGGGCAAAGCTTGAAGCGGCAATGCGCGGGTAGAAGGCCGTGCGGTCGGGCGAACGGGTGCAGTAGTGCATTTCAAAATCGGCGCCGGTGTTGGCCAGGCGCTCGGCCATGCACAGGATGGGCGTGACGCCAATGCCGCCGGCCAGCAGCAGGTGCCGTTTGGCGTCATGCGCCAGCGCAAAGTGGTTGGCCGGCGCGCTGATCTGCAGCGTTTGCCCTTCCTGCACCTGGTCGTGCATCGCCTGCGAACCGCCGCGCGAGGCCGGGTCGCGCAGCACACCGATCAGGTAGCGGTGGTTCTCGCCCGGCGGGTTGCACAGGGAGTACGGACGAACCAGGCCGCCGGGCAGATGCACATCGACATGCGAACCGGCGGAAAACGCGGGCAGCGCCGCGCCGTCTTCGGCGACCAGCTCGAAGCTGCAGATGTCCACGGCTTCTTGCTGCTTGCGGGCGACGCGCACGGCAATGGTGGGTTGATGGTTGCTCATGCAGGCCTCCTCATGCCCTGACGGGTGCGTTGCTGGCCGTGCCAGCGGGCACAGCCGGTGAATCTTGCAAAACAGGCGAAGCGCTGGCCGGCGTGGCGCGCAACGCCTGCTCTTCGGCCATGATGCGGTCCAGGATCTTGCGCGACTGCACTCCGCCGGCGTCGATGTTGAGCTTGAGCAGGGCGCGGTTCGGATGGTCGAGCAGGTTGCGCTGCTGAAGCTGGAGCATTTCCAGGTCTTCGCTGAAAATCTTCGCTTGCCCTTCGCGGATGCTGGCCGTCAGCGCCTTGTCCCTGGGGTTGAACTTGCGCGCCATGCCCCAGAAATACCAGATCGAGGTTTCCGTCTCGGGCGTGATGAAATCCACCACGATGCTGTAGGCCTTGTGTTCGGCCGGGGCATCATAGCCACCCATGCCCGCGTGCGCCACGCCAACTTCGATCATCACATGGCTGGGCGGCGTGAAGCGGCAGATCTGCCAGCGGTCCACCGGCACGTCGTCGGCCAGGTTGTTGCCGCGCAGGGCCAGTTGCCAGAACGGCGGCGGCATGATGTTTCCCATGAAGCGGCTGGTGACCACCTGGTCGCCGTTGACGGCGGTCTTGCACGGCACCTCGTCGATTTCCTTCTGGCCGATGCTGGCGGAATGCACATAGGTTTCGTGCGTCAGGTCCATCAGGTTGTCGATCATCAGGCGGTAGTCGCAGTGGATGTGGAACATGCCGCCGCCGTAGGCCCATTCGGGGTCGTCATGCCAAGCCTGGACGAGAATCTTCGCCGGGTCGGCCAGCGCGGCATCGCCCGGCCAGACCCAGATGAAGCCGTAGCGCTCCTCGACCGGGTAACTGCGGATTTGCGGAAAGCCGCGCACGCGCTGGCCCGGCATGGAAATGGTCTTGCCCTCGCAGCCCATTTCCAGCCCGTGGTAGCCGCAGACCAGCCGGCCTTCGCGCACGAAGCCGAGCGACAGGGGAGCGCCCCGGTGCGGACAGAAGTCTTCCAGCGCCGCCACGCGGTTTTCTTCACCACGGTAGAACACGATGCGCTCGCCGCAGATCATTCGGCCCAGCGGCTTGTCGTCGATGTCTTGCGGGGTGCAGGCAACGTACCAGGTGTTTTTGGGGAACATGAGGGGATACCTTTCTTTCAGTTCGGCCGGCAGACGCTGCGCCGGCTGGGGTTCAAAGACAAATGAAGCGTGAAGACCTTGCTTATTGCTACATAATTCATAGCTGCTTGTCCAGACCATGCGTGCGCAAAAGGCCAATTTGATTCATAAAACCCGCTTGCTGGCCAAAATCCATTGACTCTAGGCCCTGGCCACGCCCAGCAGGCGGTCCAGCAACTCGGGCTGCTCGCGCAAGTCGTCGGCGCTGCCGCTATGCACCACCGTGCCGTGGTCGAGCACCACGGCGCGGTGGCTGATGGCCAGAATCGCCTGCGGATGCTGCTCGACGATGATGGCGCTCAACCCTTCCTCGCGGGTGATGCGGGCAATGGCGCGCAGCAGTTCCTCGACGATGATGGGCGCCAGCCCTTCGAGCGGCTCGTCGAGCAGCAGCAGCCTGGGGTTGAGCACCAGCGCTCGGCCGACGGCCAGCATCTGCTGCTCGCCGCCCGACAGCTGCGTGCCCAGGTTGGTCTTGCGTTCGGCCAGGCGCGGAAACATCTTGTACACGCCGTCCGGGTTCCACTTGCCGGGCCGGGCCACGGCCGTCAGGTTTTCATGCACCGTGAGCGACTTGAAGATGTTGCGCTCCTGCGGCACCCAGCCGATGCCGGCCCCTGCCCGCTCGTGCGACGGCAGCTTGTGCAATGCGATGCCGCCCAGCGTGATGCTGCCGCCGTGCTGGCGCGTCGCGCCCGCCAGCGTGTTGATCAGCGTGGTCTTGCCGGTGCCATTGCGCCCGAGCAGGGCCAGCGTCTGGCCTTCGCCCAGCGACAGCGACACGTCCTGCAGCACGACCCCCTCGCCGTAGCCGGCGCGAAGGTTCTCGACTTTCAACAGCTCAGCCATGTCGCACCTCCTCGCCATGGCCCAGATAAACCGCCTTGACCTGCGGATCATTGGCAATCTGTTCGGGCGTGCCTTCGGTCAGCAAGGTGCCGTTGACCAGCACCGTCATGAAGTTCGCAAAACTGAAAACCAGGTCCATGTCGTGTTCAATCAACAGCACCGACACTTCGGCAGGCAGCGCGGCCACGGTTTGCAGCAGTTCCTCGCGCTCGCCGGCCGGCACGCCGGCCACGGGCTCGTCGAGCAGCAGCACGCGTGGCTCGCAGGCCAGCGCAATGGCGATTTCCAACAGCCGGCGCTTGCCGTAGGCCAGCACATGGGTCGGCTGGTTCATGACTTCCAGCAGGTGAAACTGCGCCAGCAGTTGCTCGCAGCGCTCGGTGACCTGCTGGTTGCGGCCCAGCGGCTGCCACCATTTCGTTCCCAGCCCCAGGTGCTGCGACACCACCAGCGCCAGCGTCTGCAGCGGCGTGAGCGAGTCGAACAGCTGGTTGATCTGGAAGGTGCGCACCATGCCGCGCTGCACGCGCTGGTTGGGCGCCAGGTGGGTGATGTCCTGCCCTTCGAGCACGATCCGGCCTTCGGTCGGCTGCAGCACGCCGGTCAGCAGGTTGATGAGCGTGGTCTTGCCCGCGCCGTTGGGGCCGATCAGCGCATGGCGCGCGCCTTTCTTGATGTTGAGCGTCACGTTGTTAGTGGCAGTGATGCCGCCAAAACGCATCACCAGGCCTTGCGCCGACAGCACCGTGTCGGCGTTGTGTTGAAGGGCGCTCATGACTTGCCTCCGCCAGAAGGCCGCCTGAACCATGTCCAGGGGCGCATCAGCCGATCGCGGCCGACCAGCACCAGCACCACCAGGAACAGGCCAATCCAGAAGGTCCAGTACTGGGGCGTGATGGACGACAGGAAATCCTGCAGCAGCTTGAACACAATCGCGCCCGCCACGCCGCCGTACAGCCAGCCGGTACCGCCGATCACCAGGATCAGCATGACATCGGCCGAGCGGTGAAACTCGAACAAGTCGAGCGATGCAAACCCCGTGGTCTGGGTCAGCAAGGCGCCTGCCGCGCCGGCCACGCCTGCCGCCAGTGTGTAGACCATGGCCAGCTTGGCGTTGACCGGAATGCCGATGGCCATGGCGCGCAGCCGGTTGTCGCGAATCGCCTTGAGCGTCGCGCCGAAGGGCGAATGCACCACCCGGCGCAGCAGCAAAAACAGCACCAGCAACACCGTCAGCGAGTAATACGCCGCCGTGATGCCGTACAGGTCAAACTCGAACCGGCCCAGCACCGGCCCCATCACCACGCCCTGCAGCCCGTCGGCGCCGCCGGTCAGCCAGTCCAGCTTGTTGGCCAGTTCCAGCAAAATCAGGCCGACGCCCAGCGTGACCATCAGCCGCGTCAGGTCGCTGCCGCGCATGATGGAAAACGAGGCGACAAAGCCCAGCAGCGTGGCCACGGCGATGCCGACCGCCAGCCCGACCAGCGGATCGGGCATTACCAGCTTGGCGAACAGCGCAGCCGCATAACCCCCCAACCCAAAGAAGGCGGCATGGCCGAGCGAGACGATGCCGGTGTAACCCAGGATCAGGTCGAGCGACACGGCAAACAGCGCGACGATGGCGATCTCGTTGATGATGAGCGCGTGGCTGGGCGATAGCACCGGCGCGGCAAAGGCCAGCAGCCACAGCACCGGCTCCCAGGGCTTGAAGCGGCTGTACTTGAGGAGCGATTGTTGTTGGGCGTTCATGTCACTTGCCTCCCTTGCGCACGAAAAGGCCTTGCGGGCGCCAGATCAGAATCGCGATCATCAGGCTGTACACGATGAAGGCGCCCAGCTTGGGGATGTAGTACTTGCCCGCCACATCGGCAATGCCCAGCAGCAGCGCGGCCAGCAGCGGCCCGGTGATCGAAGACGTGCCGCCCACGGCGACGACGATCAAAAAGTACACCATGAACTTCAGCGGAAAGCTCGGGTCCAGCCCCAGCACTTCGGCGCCCAGCGCGCCGCCCAGCCCGGCCAGGCCGGAGCCGACGGCAAAGGTGGACAGAAACACGATGTTCACATTGATGCCCAGCCCGGCCGCGACCCGCTGGTCATCGACCGACGCGCGCAGCCGGCTGCCAAAGCGCGTGTAACCCAGCACATACTGCAGCGCCACCGTCAGCGCCGCGCACACCGCGATGATGAACAGCCGGTAGTGGCCCATGCCCAGCATCCAGTCGCCGCTGCCCAGTTCGGTGCGGCCCTTGAGCCATTCGGGCAGCTGCATGATCTGCTGCGTCGAGCCGATGAAGTAGTCCACACTGGCCACCGCCATGAAGACCAGGCCGATGGAAAACAGCACCTGGTCCAGGTGCGGCTTGTGGTACATGGGCCGGTACAGCGTGCGCTCCAGCACGCCGCCCAGCAGCGCCGAACCAATGAAGGCCAGCGGCAGGCACAGCAGGAAGGGCACCCCAAAGCGCTGCATCAGCAGCACCGTGATGTAGCCGCCGGCCATGGCAAAGGCGCCGTGCGCCAGGTTGATGAAGTTCATCAGCCCCATGGTGACCGCCAGGCCCACCGCAAGGATGAAGAGCAGCATGCCGTAGGCAATACCGTCGAAAAGAATGGTCAGCATGTTGGGGCCTGATATTCAGAAGCTGCTTGAAAAAGACCATTTCAGGAACGCCGCGGAACCGGCTTTGCCGGGCCGCAGGCGTTGCCCCCTGCAAGGGGGAAACAGGCTACACGCAGTGAGCCTGGATGGGGGTGCGCAATTACTTGGTCTTGCCCGGGTCCTTGACGTCCTTGACCACGTCGAATTCCACGTTGTAGAGCTGGCCGTCCTTGCGCTCGACCTTGCGCAGGTAAATGTCCTGTACCACGTCGCGCGTCTGCGCGTCGATGAACATCTTGCCGCGCGGGCTCTCGAAAATCTGGCCCTTCATGCCGGCCAGCAGCGCATCGCCGCCGCCCTGGCCTTTGCTGATTTTGAGGGCCTCATAAATCACCCGCATGCCGTCATAGCCGCCGACCGCCATGAAATTGGGCCGCATGCCGTTATTGGCCTTGCCAAAGGCCTCCACAAACTTCTTGTTCATGGCCGAAGGATGGGAGGCCGAGTAATGATGGGAAGTGACCACGCCCACCGCAACGTCGCCCATCTCATTGAGCTGGTCGTCGTCGGTCACGTCGCCGGTGCCGATCAGCTTGATACCGGCCTTGTCCAGGCCGCGCTCTGCAAATTGCTTCATCACGGCCGCGCCCGCGCCGGACGGCACGAACACGAACAGCGCGTCAGGCTTGGCATCCCGCACCTTTTGCAGGAACGGCGCAAAGTCGGGGCCGCGCAAGGGCACGCGCAGCGATTCGGTGACCTGGCCGCCGTTAAAGGTCAGGCGTTCCTTGAAGAACTTTTCCGCATCAATGCCGGGGCCGTAGTCCGACACCAGCGTGACGACCTTCTTGATGCCGTTCTTGGGCGCCCAGTCGGCCAGCGCAACCGAGGCCTGCGGCAGCGTGAAGCTGGTCCGAACGATGTAGGGCGAAGCCTGCGTGATGCTCGACGTGGCCGCAGCCATCACCACCATGGGCGTCTTGGACTGGGTGGCAATCGGCGCGGTGGCCATGGCCGACGGCGTGATGCCGAAGCCGGCCAGCACATTGACCTTGTCATTGACCACCAGTTCCTGCGCCAGGCGGCGCGTCGCGTCGGGCAACGAGGTGTCGTCCTTCACGATCAGCTGGATCTTCTTGCCGGCCACGGTGTCGCCGTGCTGCGCCATGTACAGGCGGGCAGCGGCCTCGATCTGCCGGCCGGTGGTGGCCTGCTGGCCGGTCATCGGCAGGATCAGGCCGATCTTGAAGGTGTTGTCCTGAGCGATGGCGCCGGTAGCGGTGAATGCCACGGTGGCGAGGGCGATGGCGTGAAGGAAGTGGCGTTTTTGCATGGTTGTTGTCTCCTGGATATGAAGTTTTATGGTTGCCGGTTGCCCGGCGCTGGCAAGAGTGCTTTCACTCGTTTCTGCTGCGCTTGCGTATCAACCCCACGCCGGGCATCTGGCCGTGGCGTGGGTTGCGCACCGCCTCGCGCAGGTTGCGCTGCGCCAGGCGGGAATGCTCGCGCATGATGGCTTCGGCGCGCGCGCCCTCGCGGTTTTCAATTGCGTCGAGCACCTGGCAATGCTGGTCCTGCGCCACGACGAGCATGTCGCGCGACTGCGGCGAGTTGGCCTGCACGACCACGAAGGCCGAAGGCGATGCGAACGGCAGGCTGGCCACGCGCTCCAGCTCGCGGCCCATGAACGCGCTGCCCGACAATTCGCCAAGCAGACCATGGAACTGCTCATTCAGCACCACGTAGCGCGAAAAGGCGTCGTCGTTCAGCGCCACCTCGCTCAGCAATTCATCGATCCGATGCAGACATTCCCGTGCTTCGGCCAGCACGACCGGCGCCACGCCGCGCTCGGCGGCCAGCCGCGCGGCCATGCCCTCGATGGTGCCGCGCAACTCGATGGCATCGGCCACGTCGCGTTCAGAGAAAGTGCGCACCGCATAGCCGCCGTTAGGCAGCGCCTGCAGCAGGCCTTCGAGTTCCAGCCGCATCAGCGCGGCGCGAATGGGCGTGCGCGAAACACCGAGCTTTTCAACAATCGATAGTTCGGCAATACGCGTCCCGCCCGACAATTCGCCAGCCAAAATCATTTCGCGTAGCCTGATTTGCACCTTGACCACTTGCGAGCTGCCTTCTTCAGGTAGATCGGTCGTCAGGTTGTTCAGATGATTTTGCCGGCTCATAAATACGTAATGTATACATTTTTTGCCTAGAACTGGCGAAATATCGATGTTATTGGGGTATGTACTTAAGAATATGTATTCAATGAAGATCGAAAAGAAAACAAATTCCCGGTAAGCATGTCAATCTCACCGCAGGCATCGGGGCTTACTGCCTGCAGCCAGTGAAGCCTCCCATTGGGATCACGGCTTATTTGGCGTAAAGACTGATGGCGGCATCGTGATCCGGCCACTATGGACGCGCCACGCTACTCGCCAAAATTCAGCGGCAGCCCGACATAGTTCTCCGCCACAGAAAGCGCGCCTGCCTCGGAGTTGATGAGGTAGTCCAGTTCAGCTTCCTGGAACTTCTGTCCGATTTCGCCGTTTTCAGGGAAACGGTGCATCAGGCTGGTAAACCACCAGGAAAAGCGCCCGGCGCGCCACACGCGGCGCAGGCAGCGTTCCGAGTAGTTATCAATGCCAACTTCGCTTTTTTCCTGATAGAACTCGATCAGGGCGTTTGAGAGGTATTTCACATCGGTGGCCGCCAGGTTCAGTCCCTTGGCGCCGGTGGGCGGCACGATATGGGCCGCGTCACCCGTCAGGAACATTCGGCCAAAGCGCATCGGCTCGGTGACGAAGCTTCGCAGCGGGGCGATGCTTTTTTCAATCGATGGGCCGGTCACCAGTTTCTCGCGCGCTTCCATGTCAAGTCGCAGGCGCAACTCCTGCCAGAAGGCTTCATCGGACCAGTCACTGACCTTGGCTGTCAGCGGCACCTGCAGGTAGTAGCGGCTGCGAGTACGGCTTCGCTGCGAGCACAGTGCAAAGCCGCGCGGGCTGTTGGCATAGATAAGCTCATCATGCACCGGCGGGGTTTCGGACAGGATGCCGAGCCAGCCGAAGGGGTAGACTTTTTCGAATTCCCGGATGGCGCCGCGCGGCACGCTCGCACGGCATACACCATGAAAGCCATCGCAGCCCGCAATGAAGTCGCATTCGATTTCATGCGACTGGCCATCTTTTTGATAACGCACCCGGGGCGTGGCGGTGTCAAAGTCATGCACGGTCACATTGTCCGCTTCATAAACTGTGGCCAGGCCTGCTGCCTGCCGCGCGTCCATCAGGTCGCGCGTAACTTCGGTCTGTCCATACACCATGACGTTCTTGCCGCCGGTGAGCCGGTTCATGTCAATGCGGTGGCGCTCGCCCTTGAACAGCATGTCAAAGCCACCATGGACCAGCCCCTCGGCATGCATGCGCTTGCCCACGCCGACCTCGTCCATCAGATCCATGCTGACCTGCTCGAGAACGCCGGCGCGGATGCGGCCCAGCACATAGTCGCCTGTCTGGCGTTCCAGGATGACAGCGTCAATGCCTGCTTTGTAGAGCAGTTGCCCCAGCAAATTCCCGGCCGGGCCGCCGCCCACAATTACAACCTGAGTGCGCATTGTGTCTCCTTTGTCTTGTTTTGAAAAACCGGCTGTCTCAAAACCATCCCGGCGCAATCCATGGCCTGAAGCTTAGGTCTCTTTGCCCAGCATCGCCAGCACCCGTCAGGCACTTTGCGCGATGAAAGAGACTATTGTGCGATGATCGCGCAATGATTGCGAGCCTACCCATTCGCACCGCCGGCGCTTTTCCCATCGCCAAAGCCGACCGGATCGACGGTATGGCCCGGGGCATGGCAGTGCTGGAGAGTTTCGATACCCAGCGCCAACGGCTCAATGCCACGCTGGCAGCCGAGCGGACAGGTCTGACACGGGCAGCTGCGCGCCGCCATTTGCTGACGCTGGCCCATCTGGGCTACCTGGAGACAGACGGCGGCTTTTTCTGGCTTTCAACCAAGGTGCTGCGGTTTTCGGGCAGTTACCTGGCTACAGCGCGTTTGCCGCGCGCGGTGCAGCCGATGCTGAACCGGCTGGCGGTGCAGGCAAGAGAATCGTTCTCGGCGGCGGTGCTCGATGGCGACGAGGTGGTCATCGTCGCGCGCAGCGGCTTCGAATGGAGACGTTCGCCGGATGACAAAGCGCCTGTCGCCGCGGTGCTTGCCTACGGGCTGCACCTGGGCGCGCGGCTGCCAGCGCATGCGACCTCGACCGGGCAGGTGCTGCTGGCCGCCAAGTCCAAAACCGAATTCAATGCCTGGCTGAAGGCCCGGCTAGACAGCGGCGGACTGCCTCGGCTGACCGTGCATACCACCACCGACGCCCGCAAGCTCAAGATGCTGGTCGAACGGGCGCGGCTCGATGATTTTTGCCTTGCCGCCGAAGCGCATGAGTTGGGCGTGCATGCCTTGGCTGTTCCACTGCGCGACATGCAGGGGCGCACCGTGGCAGCGCTCAACGTCGTCACAACGCCGCAGCGGCTGGCTGGCGAAAACCGGCGTGACCTGCTGTCGCTGCTGCTCGACGCGGCGCGTGAGTTGCGGCCGCTGGTGTAGAAAAACTGCTGGGAGCGTCCATGCCTGTAGCGAGACGCTGTTCGGTTGCATGGCGCTTTGCCGCCCGTTCAGCGCTTGAGCCGGATCTGGTTGGGCAGCGGCACCGAGCGGCGCAGTACCTCCTCGCCCAGCCATTGCGCGGCACGCCAGGCACGACGGGTCACCGTGGGCAGCGGCATCTGCTGGTAGTCGTCGTTGAACACCTCGAAGCTGTAGTCGCCCCGGTAGCCCAGCGCGTGCAGCCGGCCCACCAGCGCGGCCAATGCCTCGCTGTGCACGCCCTCGCCCGGAAACACCCGGAAATGCCGCGCCGTGTCAATGCGCTCCTGCACCGACTTGATGTCCAGCCACATGAAGTCCGCCAGCTGCACCAGGAAAATCTTCTGCGGGTCCAGCATCTCCAGCTCATCGAGCGAAGTCTGGGTGGCGAACAGGTGAAAAGAGTCCAGGCCCAGCCCCAGGTTGGGCATGTCGGCCTGGCAGATGAGGTCCCAGGCCTGCGGGAACTCGCTCACGGTGCGGCCCCAGGACAGCGCTTCGTAGGCGATCTTGATGTTCATCGGAATGGCCAGAATCGCCAGCTTGCGCAAGTCCTTCACAATCGCTCCCGAGTCGCCGCTGGCATGCACCGAGGTGGACGAGCACACCAGCAGCAGCCGGCAGCTTAGGGCCGCGCACATCTCCAGCATCGCCTTGGCAATGTCGATCTTGTAGGCGTGCAGGTGGCCCGACAGGCCTTCAAAATCGCGCAGCACCTGAAAGCCGGTGACGCGCAGGCCGCTGGCCTTGACCGCCGCGACCGCCGCGTCCAGGCCGCCGGGGTGGCCGACCAGGTCGCGCGCGGCCAGCATGATCTGGCCAAATCCGGCATCGCGCACGGCCTGGAGCTTGGCCTCAAGAGGCCCGGCCAGCGAGATCGTGTCCATGCCGAAGTCGCCGATGTTGCCGCTGTAGTGGGTCATGATGCGTTCTCCTGCCTGAATCAGCGTGCGTTGTGGACCAGCTCGAAGCTGACGCTGCCCATCCAGGTGCGGGTCAGTGCTCCGCGCCCTTCGGTGTGCACGCCGCGCGACTCGATGAATTCCACGCCGCGCTGGCCAAGTTCTGCCACGGCGGCGAGCACGTCCGGGCAGCCCAGGCCGATGCGCTGCAGGCTTTCCTCACCTTCGACCTCCAGCACGCTGGCGTCGGGCTCGATCAGCTGCAGGTAAAACGTCGAGCCTGCCGGGCACGGGCTGCGCAGGATGCGCCCCTTGGGCAAGATGCCAAAGCGCTGGCCGGCGGGCAGTTCGACAAAGCCGAGCAGCTCGCGGTAGAACTCGGTCCAGTCGTCGCTGCGGTCGGTGCCGATGTACTGCACCAGGCCGAAAAAATGCAGCCCGGCCACTTCCGGCGGATGCTGGTCCACCGTCGGAATCGGGACAAAGTCCACGTCGTAGATGGAGAACTGGGCGTAGCGGTCAATAAAGTAGATGCGGCTCGTGCCGACGCCGTGGATGGCCGGGATGTTCAGCTCCATGACCTCGACGCGCGGCGGCACCGCCCAGGCGCCTTTTTCCAGCGCGTGGGCATGCGCGGCGGCGGCATCGCGCACGCGCAGCGCCACGGCGGCAAGCACCGGCTTGTCGCCCGGCGCACCAGCGCCGGGCAAGGCGGGAATGTGCGCGTCGACGATGACGTTCATGCCGCCCTGGCGGTAGAGCATCACCTCGCGCGAACGGTGCCGGGCGATGGGGCGAAAGCCCATCATCTCCAGCACCTGGCCCAGCGCCTGCGGCTTGGCCGTGGCGTATTCGATGAACTCGATGCCGTCGAGCCCCAGCGGGTTCGGCGCCGGGGCAATCGCTTCGCGGTCTGGCGCGGCGGCGGGGGTCTGGGTCGGGTTGCTCATGGTCGCGATCCTGTTCAATGGTTGAAGCCTGTCATTGCGTTTCTGGCGTCAATGGCGCCAGCGGGTGGCCAGGCTGGCCCGACCGCCGGTTTCCATGATGTCAGTAATTGAGCGCGGCGAGTGAACGCAGCACGTCGGCGGTGGTGGTCGGGAAACCGAAAAATTCCAGGTAGGCCGGAATCTGCTCGAACAGCATGTCCGAGCCGACCTGCACCGGGCAGCCGCGCTCCTGCGCGGCGGTGAGGAACGCGGTCATCTCGGTGCGCATGACGACCTCGCCGACGAAGGTGGTCGGAGCAAGGCGCGAGATGTCCATCGGCAGCGCATCCCCCTCGTTCATTCCCATCGGCGTGGCGTTGACCACCAGGTCGAAGCCGGCCGGGTCGTTCGAGCCGGTGTACACGTCGAGCAGGGGGTAATGCTTTTTCAGCCGCCCGGCCAGGCTTTCGCAGGACGCGGTGTGCATGTCGTACAGGCTGATCGCGCCAATGCCGCTGGCGGCCAGCGACGCGGCAATCGCCGAGCCGACGCCGCCGCAGCCGACCACCAGCGCGCGCGCGCCGTCCAGCCGCAAGCCCTTGCGCAGCACGCCGCGCACAAAGCCTTCGCCGTCAAACATGTTGCCTTCGAGCTTGCCGTCGGCGCCGCGCCGCACCGCATTGCACGAACCGGCCACTTCGACGGTCGGGGTGACGCGGTCGAGCAGTCCGAGGGTCGTGACCTTGTGCGGCATGGTAATCAAGGCGCCGCGAATATTGGTCAGCGTGAACACGGCGCGCAGGAAGGCCGGGTAGTCGGCGCTCTGGCAGCCCATGGGCATGACCCGGGCATTCACGCCGATGTGCTCGAAGTACGGGTTGTAGATCATCGGCGCCTTGAAAGCATGCGTGGGGAAGCCGATGTGGGCAATGAGTTCGGTGTTGCCGTTGATCATGATTTTTTCTCTGGATATGCGCCCGCCGAGCGTCAATTTGGATTGGCACTGGACGGGCAATGAAAGGTGCTTGCGGCGCTCAGGGCCGGTGCGGGGCGTCGCTGCGCGCCTGGCGCCACTGCTCCATGGCAGCCAGGCGGAATGGCGAGTTAGACGCCCCGTAACCCGAATACCCGTTGCGGCGTTCGACCAGCTCGAAGTGAAAACGGTCGTCGAAGGGCGTGAGGTAGAGCTGCAGCAGCTCTCCGCCGTTCGGTTCGCGGTCGTACAGGATGCCGAGTTCGCGCAGCGCCGCCAGCAGCGCGGCGTCGATGTCGTAGCGCGCCGCCAGGTCATCGTAGTAGTTGCCCGGAATCGGCAGCAGCGGCGCGCCCTGCCCCATCAAGGCGCGCGCCGTCGCGACCAGGTCGGGAACGGCCAGCGCGGTCTGCTGCACGCCCGCGCCCCGAAAGCTCGACACGGCCCGGGACACCGAGGTGTTGTCGCGCTCGGACACGGTGATGGAGGTCCGCACCGCCCGGTCGCCGGACTCGATCTCGCGGCTCCTGATGATGCCGTAGGGGTCATGCATCACCACGTTGCGCTCGGGCACCAGGCCCAGCACCGCGCGGTGAAACAGCACCCAGGGCTCGACCTGGCCGGCCGGAACGGCCTGCACGAGGTGGTCGAAGCGGGCGCTGTCACCCAGCACGCCGCCGCGCAGCTCGGAATCGTCCATTGCAAAGTCGGCTTCGAAGGCATAGCGGCCCGCCTGCGGCGTTTCGCAGAAATAGACCAGGCTGCCGTCGGGCGCGCGCACCGCCGGAATGGTCAGTTCCTTGTCGCCCACGCGGCCGTTCACATGCGGGCACTGCAAGGCCTCTGCCCGCGCCAGCGAACCGGCGACATCGCTGGTCGCCAGCGCCACGGCGCAGGCCGAGGTGCCGTGCAACTCGAAATGCGTGCGGGCAAGCGAGTCCTCTTCCAGGTTGACGATGATGCGCACCTCGCCCTGGCCATACAGATCGACCTTTTTCGAGCGGTGCCGGCCGATGCGCCGAAAGCCGCTGGCCTCCAGCCAGGCTTGCAGCCGGCTGCCTGCCGCCGGATCGACGGCGAACTCGACAAACGCCCAGCCGGTGAGCAAGGGCGCGGGCGGCGGCGCGAACAGCGGCATCTTGCAGGGCACGCCATCGCGGGCCTGGCTTTGCCGCACCTGGTCTTCGAGCCACAGCAGCGAGCGCTTGGCATCGACCGCATTGGCCCGGGCCGGCGCGGCGCGGAATTCGTCGTTGAAGACTTCCAGCGACAGCGGTCCGGTGTAGCCCGCGTCAATCACGGCGCGGGTGAATTTCGTGATCTCCAGCTCGCCCTGGCCGGGAAAGCAGCGGTAGTGCCTGCTGTGGCTCAGGACGTCGGTGTTCACCCACGGCGCATCGGCCAGCTGGACAAAAAAGATCTTGTCGCCGGGCAGCTGCGCAATCGGCAACGGGTCGTCGCGCAGCGCCAGCGTGTGAAAGCTGTCCAGCGTCATGCCCAGGTTCGGATGGTTGACGCGCCTGACCACCTCCCAGACCTGCGAAAAGCGCCTGACCTGGCTGCCCCAGGCCAGCGCCTCGTAGGCAATGAACATGCCGCGCCGCCCGGCACGCTCGGCCAGCTGATGGAACTGTTCGGCCAACTGGGCAATTTCGCCCAGGGCGTCGGGCTGCACGCTGGAACAGACCAGGATCATCGAGGTGCCGAGTTCGTGCATCACGTCGAATTTGCGTTCGGCGCGCTCCAGGTTGCGCGCCAGCTGCGCCGGCGTAGCCGCGTCGAAGTCGCGAAACGGCTGGAACAGGTCGATGCTCAGCCCCAGGTCCCGGCAGATCTGGCGCACCTCGCGCGGCGAGCCGGGGAACTGCAGCAGGTCGTTTTCGAAAATTTCCACGCCATCGAAGCCCGCCGCCGCAGCGGCCTGCAGCTTTTCGCGCAGCATTCCGGACAAAGAGACGGTGGCGATTGAATGGCGCATGGTGTTGATCGCTTGGGAACGGGTTGGAAAGCGTCAAGCCTTGGCGGCGGACTGTACCGCCGACACGGCAGCGCGCAGCGCCAGCAGGTAGCTGTCGGCGCCAAAGCCGCAGATCTGGCCGCGCACGATGTCGGCCAGCACCGACACATGGCGAAACGGCTCGCGTGCATGGATATTGGACATATGCACCTCGACGATGGGGCACTTCAAAATCGCCAGCGCATCGCGGATGCCGTAGCTGTAGTGCGTCCAGGCGCCGGCATTGATCAGCACCGCGTCCACGCCTTCGCCATGCGCGCGGTGGATGCGCTCGCACATCTCGCCTTCGATGTTGGTCTGGAAGCATTCGACTTCCGTGCACAGTTCCTGGCCCAGCGCCGCCAGGCTGGCGTCGATCTCGGCCAGCGTGGTGGTGCCGTACTGCTTGGGGTCGCGCTTGCCGAACATGTTCAGGTTGACGCCGTTGAGCGTGAGGATTTTCATGGGGTTGTCCTGCGATGAGTAGAGGAAAAAAAAGGCGTCCCTCACCCGTACGGACTGGCCGCAGCGGGTGAGTGGGGTCAGGTGCCGGGCCAGCTTACTTGCGAACCTTGGCCAGCTCATCCTGCATCGCCTTGACCGTGTCCTGGCCCACGGACACCGCATACTTGGCAATCACCGGGCGCATCTTGTCGCGCAGCCGGGCGATTTCAGCGGGCGGCAGCTCGGTCACCTGCATGCCAGCCTTCTTGAGCTGGTCCAGCGTGCCGCCGGCGGCATCGCGCGAGGCCTGGCGCTGGGCCTTGGTGGCTTCAAGCGCGGCGTCGGTGATGATCTTCTTTTCCGCGCTTGAGAGCGTGTCCCAGAACTTCTTGCTGATGATGACCGACTGCGGGTTGTAGACGTGGTTGGTGATCGTCAGGTGCTTTTGCACTTCGGCGAACTTGTTCGCCAGAATCACGTTCAGCGGGTTTTCCTGGCCGTCCAGCGCCTTGGCTTCGAGCGCGGCATACACCTCGGGGAAGGCCATGGGCGTCGGGTTGGCATCCAGCGCCTTGACCCAGTCCAGGTTGATCGGGTTCGGGATCACGCGGATCTTCAGGCCGGCGAAGTCTTCGAGCTTGTTGATGGGCCGCTTGCTGTTGGTCATGTTGCGAAAGCCCAGCTCGAAATAGGTCAGGCCGATCATGCCTTTTTCCTGCAGCTTGTCATGCATCATCTTGCCGAACGGGCCATCGACCACGAAGTCGGCTTCCCTGGCATTGGCGAACTGGAAGGGGAAATCGTAAATCGCGAATTCCTTGACCTGGCTGGCCAGGATGCCCGAATTCATGCTGACCATCTCCAGCGTGCCGCCCTGCAGGGCCGACACATTGGGCGCATCGCCGCCGAGCACGCCGCCCGGGAAGATGTTGACCTTGATCTTGCCGCCGGACTTGGCCTTGACGACCTCGGCAAACTTTTCCATGCCGGTCACGATGGGGTGGCCCTTGGGATTCTGGGTAGCGAACTTGATGGTCCGCTCCTTGATGTCCTGCGCGCTGGCCATGCCGAAAGCGGCCAGGGCAGCGGCGGCTACCAGCGTTTTAATCATCATGCGTTTCATGGTTGTCTCCTGATGGAATGGAAGGGTCACAGTACGCAAACAAGGTAAGGCTCGGGAGCATGGCGTACCAGGCACGTCCCGTACGAAAAAAGCGCAACCTGTCAGTTGATGAACCAGCTGGCGGGCACCATGACCAGCTGCGGGAACAGCACCATCAGGAACATGATGGTGAACTGGGCAATCATGAAGGGCCACACGCCCCGCGTCACCTCGTCCATGCCGATCTTGCCGACGCCGGCGACGGTGTTGAGCACCGTGCCGACCGGCGGCGTGATCAGGCCGATGGCATTGTTGATGATGAACAGCACGCCAAAATACACCGGGTCGATGCCGGCGGCCTTGACGATGGGCATCAGTACCGGCGTCAGGATCAGGATGGTGGGCGTCATGTCCATGGCCGCGCCGACCAGCATCACCAGCACCATGATGGCAAACATCAGCAGCTTGGGGCTGTCGAGCAGCGGCTGCAGCAGGGCGACGATTTCATCGGGCAGCTGCGCCACGGTGATCAGCCAGGCCGAGACCATGGCGGCAGCCACCAGGAACATGATGACGGCAGTCGTCTTGGCGGCGGCCAGGAACAGGTGGTAGAGCTGGCCGAACTTCAGCTCCTTGTAGATGAAGGTGGACACCACCAGCGCGTAGACGGCAGCGACAACCGCCGCCTCGGTCGGCGTGAACACGCCGAACTTCAGGCCCACCACCACGATCACCGGCAGCACCAGGGCAAAGGTCGCGTCCTTCAGCGCCACCAGCACCTCGGCGCGGCTCTTGCGCGGCGGCGTCTTGACCTGCTCCTTGCGGGCCACCCACCACCAGGTGCCGACCAGCGACACGGCCAGCAGGATGCCCGGGAAGATGCCGGCCAGGAACAGCTTGGAAATCGACACATTGGCGGCCACGCCGAAAATCACGAAGCCGATGCTCGGCGGAATCACTGGCGCGATGATGCTCGCCGATGCCAGCAGGCCGGCCGAGCGAGCCTTGTCATGGCCGGCAGCCACCATCATGGGCAGCAGCAGGGCTGACAGCGCAGCGGCGTCGGCCACGGCTGAACCCGACAGCGCGGCCATCAGCACCGCCGCCACGATCGCCACATAGCCGAGTCCGCCCTTGACGTGGCCGACCAGCGTCATGGCAAAGGCGACGATGCGCCTCGAGATGCCGCCAGCGTTCATGATCTCGCCGGCGAGCATGAAGAAGGGCACGGCCAGCAGCGGAAAGCTGTCGGCGCCGTTGATGACGTTTTGCGCCAGGATCTGCGCGTCGAACATGTCCATGTGCCACATCAGGGCGGCACCGCACAGCAGCAGTGAAAAGGCGATGGGAATGCCCAGCGCCATGGCGCCCAGCAGCGAACCCAGAAAGATAAAGATGGTCATGGTGGTTCCTTGTGGGGCTCAGGGCAGGGGTTTAGGGTCGCCGTGCGGCATGTCGTCAGATTCGCGGATGGCCAGGTCGCTTTCGGTCAGCCGACCGGTCACCAGGCGCCACAGCTCATTGAGCAAAATGACGGCGGCCGACACCGCAAACACCAGGCCGCAGCCGTAGAAGATCGCCATCGACACCTCCATGGCCGCGCTGGTCGAGTCCCAGTTGATCCTGACCTGCGCCAGCGTGCCCTGAAAGATCAGCCACGCCATGTAGAGCATCAGCACATGGCCGATTCCCAGGCACAGCTTCTTGCCCCACAGCGGCAGCCTGCCGACCAGAAAGTCGGTGCCCAGGTGGCCGTGCTCGTTGAGCGCGACGATGGCGCCCATGAAGGTCAGCCATACAAACAGCCAGCGCGACAGCTCTTCGGACACCGTGATCCCCGAGTTAAAGGCATAGCGCAGGAACACGTTGGTGAACACCAGCACCACCATGGCGGCCAGCGCGATCACGATCAGGAACGACAGGAACCGGCAGTAGTGGTTGATGAGTTTTTGAAGCATAGTTGTCTCCTTGGGCTCGTATTTTGTACGAACTGGTTAGTTTTATTTATGGGTGAAAACCCTTATGCCTGGAAAAAAATCACATCGCCGGGCGCGCGGCGACAAGCGCTGTCAGGGCGTGCGCATGAAGCGAACGATCATCTCGATGATGCTGTCGCGCCGCGCCGCCAGGGCCTGTTCGGAGCGGGTATCGCCCTTGAAGATCAGCCCGAAGGTGTGCTGGTTCGAGACGTTGAAAAACGTCAGCGCCGAGATCGAGGCGTGAATGTCGATCGTGTCCAGGCCGGGCCGGAACACGCCCTGCACCACGCCGCGCGCGTACAGCTTGTCGATGGCGCCGATGGCCGGCACGTTCAGCTCCTGGATGATCTTGCTCTGCGCCAGGTAGCTGCCGCGCTCCATGTTTTCCGACATCACCAGCCGGATGTAGGCCTGGTTGCCATGGTGGTGGTCGAAGGTGAAGCCGACCAGGCGGCGCAAGGCGTCCTCGGGCGGCAGGTCGTCCAGGTTGAGTTTTGCCTCGATGTTGCGCATGCGCCGGTACGACTCTTCCAGCACGGCCAGGTACAGGCCTTCCTTGCTGCCGAAATAGTAGTAAATCATGCGCTTGCTGGTCTTGGTGGCGGCGGCGATCTCGTCGATACGCGCGCCGCTCAGGCCCTTCTCTGCAAACTCGGTGGTCGCCACTTCCAGGATGCCGGCCATGGTGCGGGCCGGATCATTGGTGCGCGATGGCGCCACGCTGGCGGCCGGCAGCGTTGCCGGACTTGCTGCACGCGTTGGCGTGCGGGTTTTTCGTGCAGTTAAAGCGGTTTTCGCCGGCAGCGAATGTACTGTTTCGTTCATTCGCAAAGTATAGGCCGCTGGCGCCCGCTTGGCGGTTTCCTCAGACCGGCGCAACGGTCAGTTTCTCGATCCCCACTCGGGTATCGGGCCGCACGCCACGCCACCACTCAAAAGCTTCGGCGGCCTGTTCGGCCAGCATGCCGACACCGTGGTAGTTGTGTCCACAATCATCAGGTTCAGGCGCGCATTTTTGCGCGCGGTCTGGAAATTCCCAGGACAGAACAAGGACTTGCGTGTTTTTCACGCGTGGCCTGTCCAGTGTTGCGTCATGAACTAACGAGTCGAGCCTTTACGATGCTTTGGATCAGTGCCAAAGTTGACTGCTGCGTCAGCGTGGCGGGCCGCAATGAACTGCTGACCAGCGATAGCCGCGTGCGCAGCGGCGGATCGCAAACCGGGCGCGTGGTGAACGCAGAAGGCCTTACCGAACTGGCAACGGCATTGCGCGACAACAGGGCGCAGCCTGCGCCATCGGCCACCAGGTCAAGAATGGCCGATACGCCATCGATCTCCAGCGCAATCAGGGGCCGGCAGCCAATGCCCGCCATTTCGGCTTCGACATGCATGCGGATGGCGTTTGGCCGGCTGGGAATGACCAGCGGCAGCCTGGCCACTTGCCTGAGCGCGATGGCCCCGGGCGGCGGATCTTCGGCCAAACCGGGTGGCCGGGCCTGCACCAGGAGCAGGTCTTCATCAATCAAGGGCGTCATTTCGATGCCGGCGGCTGGCTGGGCGTTGTAGAGCGCTGCAATGTCCAGCCGCCCGTTGAGCAGCCATTCCTGCATCACGGTGGACAGGCCTTCGCTGATGGACAGTTGGGCATCAGGCAGTTGCTGGCGAAAAGCGCGCGTCAGTGGCACGGTCAGCACCCGGGCCAGCGTGGGCGGAAGGCCGATGGCGACCCGGCCGGCCAGCGAACCGCGCACCCGGCCCAGTTCTTCGCGCGCGCGCTCGACCTGGTGAAGAATGCCGCGTCCATGCGCCAGCAGCAACTTGCCGGCTTCGGTGGGCGTGGCGCCGCGACCGTTGCGCACCAGCAGGCTCTGGCGCAGTTCGACCTCCAAAAGCCGCACCTGCCGGCTGAGCGCCGGTTGCGCCACATCAAGCGCGATCGACGCACGGGTAAAGCTGCCGAGTTCGGCCACGCGCACAAAGTATTCGAGTTGTTTTAAATCCATGCCGAGATTAAATTTGCATAGCTAAATTCGAGTAATGCCAAGATGGTATATCAGCTAGAACATATCTCCCGTTATGCAACACATGTCTTCGTCTGACAATTACGGGATGATGAAATGCTCACTAAATTGTCTGCCATGAAGACCGAAATCAAAGGTATCTCCTCCATGGCCATGCGCCAGGTTCTGGCTGAGTTGGTGGATGCGTTCCAGCGCCGCACGGGCTGGCGCGTGGCCATCGAATCGGTGGGCGGGGTCGATGCGGCGCGGCGCGTTCAGGCTGGCGAGGCTTTTGACGTGGTCATCCTGGCGTCCGATGCGATCGACAAGCTGGTGGCTGCCGGCTGCGTGCAGGCCGGCTCCAAAGTGGACCTGGTCCGCTCGGGCGTGGCGGTGGCGGTGCGCGCGGAGGCGCGCCAGCCCGACATCTCGACCGAAGCTGCGCTGCGACAGGCTGTGCTGGCCGCGCGCAGCATCAGCTATTCGACCGGCCCCAGCGGCGTGGCGCTGGCTAGATTGTTCGAGCGTTGGGGCATTGCCGGGGAGATTCAGGGCCGCATCGTGCAGGCCCCGCCGGGCATTCCCGTGGGCAGCCTGGTGGCGCGCGGCGAGGTCGAGCTGGGCTTTCAGCAGTTCAGCGAACTCATCAACCTCGAAGGCATCACGGTGCTGGGCCCGTTGCCGCCTGAGATCCAGATCATCACCACCTTTTCCGCCGGCGTATGCACCGGCTCGCCGATGGCCTCAGCCGTGCGCGCCATGCTGGACGACATGAATTCCCCTGAGGCGATGGAGGTCAAGCGTCGCCAAGGCATGGAGCCCGCCTGACGGGCTTGGGACGGCGCTCCTTTTCCTGCTCGATCCATGGCCGCAAGCGAAGGCGAAGTGCCTGCCGATTGAAACTTTTATGGCGCTTCCAGAATTTTTACTGTTTTTGCAACCAGGAGACCCCATGATCATCGACTGCCACGGCCACTACACCACCGCGCCCAAGGCGCTGGAAGACTGGCGCAACCGCCAGATTGCCGGCATCAAGGACCCGTCGCTTAGCCCCAAGGTCAGCGACCTGAAGATCAGCGACGACGAGCTGCGCGAGTCCATCGAGCTGAACCAGCTGGCCAAGATGAAGGAGCGCGGCAGCGACCTGACCATCTTCAGCCCGCGCGCCAGCTTCATGGCGCACCACATCGGCGACTTCAACGTGTCCGCGACCTGGGCGGCGATCTGCAACGAGCTGTGCTTTCGCGTCGCGCAGCTGTTCCCCGACAATTTCATCCCGGCCGCGATGCTGCCGCAGTCGCCCGGCGTGGACCCGGCCAGCTGCATTCCCGAGCTGGAAAAGTGTGTCAAGGAATATGGCAATGTCGGCATCAACCTGAACCCCGATCCGTCGGGCGGGCACTGGACCAGCCCGCCGCTGAGCGACCGAAGCTGGTACCCGATCTATGAAAAGATGGTCGAACACGACATCCCGGCGATGATCCATGTGTCCACCTCTTGCAATGCGTGCTTTCACACCACCGGCGCGCATTACCTGAACGCCGACACCACCGCCTTCATGCAGTGCCTCACGTCCGACCTGTTCAAGGACTTCCCGACGCTGCGCTTTTTGATTCCACACGGCGGCGGCGCGGTGCCCTACCACTGGGGACGCTTTCGGGGCCTGGCGCAGGAACTCAAAAAGCCACTGCTCGAAGAGCACCTGCTGAACAACATCTTTTTCGACACCTGCGTTTATCACCAGCCTGGCATCGACCTGCTCAACACCGTGATTCCGGTGAAAAACGTGCTGTTTGCGTCCGAGATGATCGGCGCGGTACGCGGCATCGACCCGCAGACCGGCCACTACTACGACGACACCAAGCGCTACATCGAAGCGTCCAGGATTCTCAGCGCCGACGACCGCTTCCAGATTTACGAAGGTAACGCCCGCCGGGTGTTCCCGCGCCTGGACGCGGCCCTGAAGGCCAAGAACCAATAACTGAAACGGAGACAAACATGAGCATGAACCAACTCGGCGTCGTCAAGCGCAACATCGTTCGCGCCGACAAGGCGGCGGTCGAAAAACTCTCGAAATTCGGCGTCGCCACCATCCACGAGGCCATGGGCCGCGTCGGGCTGATGAAGCCCTATATGCGGCCGATCTACAAGGGCGCGAAGATCTGCGGCACGGCCGTGACCATCCTGCTGCAGCCCGGCGACAACTGGATGATGCATGTCGCCGCCGAGCAACTCCAGCCCGGCGATGTGGCCGTGGCCGCCTGCACGACAGACAATTTCGACGGTTTTTTCGGCGACCTGCTGGCCACGTCCTTCCAGGCGCGCGGCGCGATGGGCCTGATCATCGACGCCGGCGTGCGCGATGTGGACGAGCTGGAAAAGATGGGTTTCCCGGTGTTCAGCCGCGCCATTCATGCCAAGGGCACGATCAAGGCCACACTCGGCTCGGTCAACATTGCGGTGATCTGCGCCGGCGCGCTGGTCTTTCCGGGCGATGTGGTGATTGCCGATGCCGACGGTGTTGTCGTGGTTCCTGCCGCCATGGCCCAGGAAGTCGCCGACGCCGCCGAAAAGCGTGAAAGCTTCGAAGGCGAAAAACGCGAGAAGTTCGCCGCCGGCGTGCTGGGGCTGGACATGTACAAGATGCGCGAGCCGCTGGAAAAAGCCGGCCTCAAGTACATCGACTGAAGCAGTTCCAGCGGCGAAATAAAACCGAAAGAAAACCATGGAATTCACTAAAACCCCCGGCTGGCTCGACTGGTACGCCAGCCCGAGCAAACCGCGCTTCCAGGTGCCCGCCGGCAGCGTGGATGCGCATTGCCACGTGTTCGGCCCTGGCGCCGAGTTTCCCTTTGCGCCCGAACGCAAGTACACGCCCTGCGACGCGTCCAAGGCCCAGCTCTACGCGCTGCGCGACCACCTGGGCTTTGCGCGTAACGTTATCGTGCAGGCCACCTGCCACGGCGCCGACAACCGCGCCATGGTCGATGCGCTGGTCAACTCGGGCGGCAAGGCGCGCGGCGTGGCCACCGTCAAGCGCAGCGTGACCGATGAAGAACTGCAGGCCATGCATGCCGCCGGCGTGCGCGGCGTGCGCTTCAATTTCGTCAAGCGGCTGGTCGATTTCACGCCCAAGGAAGAGCTGATCGAAATCGCCAACCGCATCAAGCCGCTGGGCTGGCATGTGGTGATCTACTTCGAGGCGGTTGATTTGCCCGAGCTGTGGGACTTCTTCACCATCCTGCCGACCGATGTGGTGGTCGATCACATGGGCCGCCCCGACGTCAGCCAGCCGGTCGATGGCCCGGAGTTCGCGCTGTTCGTCAAGTTCATGCGCGAACACCCGAACGTCTGGAGCAAGGTCAGCTGCCCCGAGCGCCTGTCGCTGACCGGCCCGAAGGCTTTGAGTGGCGAGCAAAACGCCTATACCGACGTGATTCCGTTCGCCAGGCGCATCGTGGAGGAATTCCCGGATCGCGTGCTGTGGGGCACCGACTGGCCGCACCCGAACCTGAAAGACCACATGCCCGACGACGGCCTGCTGGTCGATTTCATCCCGCACATCGCCACCACACCCGAACTTCAGCAAAAACTGCTGGTCGCTAATCCGATGCGCCTGTACTGGCCAGAGGAATTCTGAAACCTTGTGGGACAGACCAAGAATTGCGCAGCAATTTTGCTCTGTCCCCAACTGACTGTAGGGAATTTATGTCACTTCAAAAAAACTACCTCGACGTTCCCGGCACCACGATTTTTGATGCCGATCAATCGCGCAAGGGCTACCACCTGAACCAGTTCTGCATGTCGCTGATGAAGGCCGAGAACCGCGAGCGCTTCAAGGCCGACGAGCGCGCCTACCTCGACGAATGGGCCATGACCGAAGACCAGAAGCTGGCTGTGCTGGCCCGCGATCTAAACAAGTGCATCAGCCTGGGCGGCAACATTTACTTTCTGGCCAAGATCGGCGCGACCGACGGCAAGAGCTTCCAGCAAATGGCCGGCTCCATGACCGGCATGACGGAAGAGGAATACCGCGACATGATGATCGCTGGCGGGCGCTCTGCCGAAGGCAACCGCGTTGTCGGCGAGGACGGCGACGCGCAGGCCCAGCACCAGCCGCAAGGTAAAACGAACCAGAAAGCGAGCGCCTGAATGGCCAAGATCACCGCCAGCGTCTACACCTCCCATGTCCCGGCCATCGGCGCCGCGCTGGACCTGGGCAAAAGCAACGAGCCCTACTGGCAGCCCGTGTTCAAGGGCTACGAGTATTCGAAACAGTGGATCAAGGACAACCCGCCCGACGTCATTTTCCTGGTCTACAACGACCACGCCACAGCCTTCAGCCTGGACATGATTCCGACCTTCGCCATCGGCACGGCGGCCGAGTTCCAGCCGGCCGACGAAGGCTGGGGGCCGCGCCCCGTGCCCACCGTGATCGGCCACCCGGAACTGGCCGCGCACATCGCGCAGTCGGTGATCCAGGACGATTTCGACCTGACCATCGTCAACAAGATGGACGTGGACCACGGCTTGAGCGTGCCGCTCAGTCTCATGTTCGGCCAGCCCCCGGCGGACGATTTCCGCTGGCCCTGCCCGGTGATTCCGTTTGCCGTCAATGTGGTGCAGTATCCGGTGCCTTCGGGCAGGCGCTGCTTCAACCTGGGCAAGGCGATCCGCAAGGCGATCGAGTCATTCGACCAGCCGCTGAACGTGCAGATATGGGGCACGGGCGGCATGAGCCACCAGCTGCAGGGTCCGCGCGCCGGGCTGATCAACAGGGAATTCGACAACGCCTTCCTCGACCGCCTGATTGCCGACCCAGAAGGCCAGGCCAGCGTGCCGCACATCGACTATGTGCGCGAAGCCGGCTCCGAAGGCATCGAGCTCGTCATGTGGCTGATTGCGCGTGGCGCAATGGACGATGTGGACCCGGCGCCGCTAGTCGCCGCAGCGCCAAGTGCTACGAAAAGTGTAGCTGTCAGCGCACACCCAGTCAGCGTAAAGCATCGTTTTTATCATGTACCCGCATCCAACACGGCCGTCGGCCACCTGATTCTGGAAAATACCTAAATGAGCAAAACCATCAAAGTCGCCCTGGCGGGCGCGGGCGCCTTCGGCATCAAGCACCTCGACGGCATCAAGAACATCGACGGCGTGGAAGTCGTCTCGCTGATCAGCCGCGACCTGGACAAGACCCGGGAAGTGGCTGACAAATACGGCATCAAGCATGTCTCCACCGACCTGGCCGATGCGCTGGCCTTGCCGGAAGTCGATGCCGTCATCCTCTGCACGCCAACCCAGATGCATGCCGAGCAGACCCTGGCCTGCCTGCGCGCCGGCAAGCATGTACAGGTGGAAATTCCGCTGGCCGACACCCTCAAGGGCGCCGGGGACGTCGTGGCGCTGCAAAAGCAGACCGGCCTGGTCGCCATGTGCGGCCACACCCGGCGCTTCAACCCCAGCCACCAGTACGTCAACCAGCAGATCACAGCCGGCAGGTTCAACATCCTGCAGATGGATGTGCAGACCTATTTTTTCCGCCGCACCAACACCAATGCGCTCGGCCAGGCGCGCAGCTGGACCGATCACCTGCTGTGGCACCATGCCGCGCACACCGTGGACCTGTTCGCCTACCAGTGCAACAGCCCCATCGTGCAGGCCAACGCCGTGCAGGGGCCGATCCACCCGGTGCTGGGCATTGCGATGGACATGTCGATCCAGCTCAAGGCCGCCAGCGGCGCCATCTGCACGCTGAGCCTGAGCTTTAACAACGACGGACCGCTGGGCACCCACTTCCGCTACATCGGCGACACGGCCACCTACCAGGCGCGCTACGACGACCTGTTCACCGGCAAGGAAGAAAAGATCGACGTCAGCCAGGTGGCCGTCAGCATGAACGGCATCGAGCTGCAGGACCGCGAATTTTTCGCCGCCATCCGCGAAGGCCGCGAGCCCAATTCCAGCGTCGGCAAGGTCTTGGCCTGCTACCAGGTGCTGCACCAGCTGGAGCAGCAGCTCAACGGGTAAACCCGTTTTCAGTTCAGTTCAGTCCATCTCCATGAGCGAAATCGCCCTGACTGGCAATAACCGCCATGGCGAATGCAGCGCTCGCATTCGCTGGCGCCAAACAGGTCCATGCGATCGGGCAGGCCAGCGGGGCTGCTGGCGTCAAACCCGCTCAAGAATGACCGCGATGCCCTGCCCCACGCCGATGCACATGGTACACAGCGCGTAACGTCCGCCCGTGGCGTGCAAGCGGTTGATGGCCGTGGTCGCCAGGCGCGCACCGGACGCGCCCAGCGGGTGGCCCAGGGCAATCGCGCCGCCCCAGGCGTTGACGCGTTCGTCGTCGTCTTGCAGACCCAGCATGCGCAGCACGGCCAGGCCTTGCGCGGCAAATGCTTCGTTCAGCTCGATGACATCGAGCTGTTCGAGCTTCAGGCCCGTGAGCGCCAGCACTTTTTCGGTCGCCGGCGCCGGACCGATGCCCATGATGCGCGGCGCCACACCGGCAGTCGCCATGCCGACCACGCGGGCGCGCGGCGTCAGGCCGTTTTTGGCGGCGCTGGCTTCATCGGCCAGCAACAGGGCGCAGGCGCCGTCGTTGACGCCGCTGGCATTGCCGGCGGTCACGCTGCCGTCCGGGCGCACCACGCCCTTGAGCCGGGCCAGCGCTTCCAGGCTGGTGGCGCGCGGGTGCTCGTCCGTGTCCACCACAATGGCATCGCCCTTTTTCTGCGGGATGCTCACCTGGATGATCTCGCGCGCCAGGTGGCCGGCCTGTTGCGCGGCCACGGCGCGCAGCTGGCTGTTCATGGCCATGCGGTCTTGCGCTTCGCGCTCGATCTTGAAGTCCACGGCCACGTTCTCGGCGGTTTCGGGCATGGAGTCCACGCCGTATTGCGCTTTCATCAGCTGGTTGACGAAGCGCCAGCCAATCGTCGTGTCGTACACCGCGTTGCTGCGGCTGAAGGCGCTTTCGGCCTTGGGCATGACGAAGGGGGCGCGGCTCATGCTCTCGACGCCGCCGGCAATCATCAAACCGGCCTCGCCCGACTTGATGGCGCGTGCGGCGGTGCCCAGCGCATCCAGGCTGGAGCCGCACAGGCGGTTGACCGTGCCGCCGGGAACTTCCGGCGGCAGGCCCGCGAGCAATGCGCTCATGCGGGCAACGTTGCGGTTGTCCTCGCCGGCCTGGTTGGCGCAGCCCAGAATCACGTCGGTGAGGACCTGCCAGTCCACGTTCGGGTTGCGCGCCATCAGCGCCCGGATCGGAATGGCGCCCAGGTCGTCGGCGCGCACGCTGCTCAGGGCGCCGCCGTAGCGGCCAAAGGGGGTGCGGATGGCGTCGCAGATAAAAGCTTGGGTCATCATGGTTTTCTCCTTGGAGGGTGGTACAGGTTCAGGCCTGGATGGGCAGGCCCAGCAGGCGTTCGAGTTCGGCAAGCTCCAGCCCCTCGACCTTGTCGATGAGCGTCAAGCCCTGCGGCGTGCATTCGAGCGTCGCCAGCTCGGAATAGATGCGCTTGACGCAGCCAATGCCGGTGAGCGGATAGGTGCATTCGCGCACCACCTTGCTGTCGCCTTTTTTGGTCAGCAAATCCATCATGACCCAGGTCTGCTTGGCGCCGATGGCCAGGTCCATGGCGCCGCCCACGGCCGGAATGGAGCCGGGCTCGCCGGTGCTCCAGTTGGCCAGGTCGCCCGTGCTGGACACCTGAAAGGCGCCCAGCACGCAAATGTCCAGGTGGCCGCCGCGCATCATGGCAAAGCTGTCGGCATGGTGAAAGTAGGCGCCGCCGGCAAGCAGCGTCACGGGCTGTTTGCCGGCGTTGATCAAGTCGAAGTCTTCCTGGCCCGCAGCGGGCGCCGGTCCCATGCCGAGGATGCCGTTTTCGCTGTGCAGCACGACTTCCCTGCCTGCAGGAATATGGTTGGCGACCTGGGTCGGCATGCCGATGCCGAGGTTGACGTAAGCGCCATCGAAGATGTCCTGGGCGACGCGCTTGGCCAGCTCGTCCTTGGTGCGTTTGGTGTAGTGGCTCATGGGGGTTCTTCAGCTTAGGCGGCTTGCTTGAAACCACCGGCTTCGGTGGCGACGTGGTCAATCCTGACAATCCTGGACACATGGATGCCCGGCGTGACGATGGCTTCGGGGTCGAGCGCCCCAAGTTCGACAATCTGGTGCACGGTGGCAATGGTGCGCCTGGCGGCCGTGGCCATCACCGGGCCGAAGTTGCGCGCCGCCTTGCGGTACACCAGGTTGCCCCAGCGGTCGCCGCTTTCGGCCTTGATCAGGGCCACGTCGCCGTAGATCGGGAACTCCAGCACATACGGCTTGCCGTCGATGACGCGGGTTTCCTTGGCGCTGCCGTCGGCGTTCCTGGCCAGCTCGGTGCCAAAGCCGGTGGGCGTGAAGAAAGCACCCACGCCGGCGCCGGCGGCGCGCAGGCGCTCGGCCAGGTTGCCCTGGGGCACCAGTTCGAGTTCGATCTGGCCGCTGCGGTAAAGCGCATCGAACACGAAAGAATCGGCCTGGCGCGGAAAGCTGCAGATGATCTTGCGCACGCGCCCGGTCTTGAGCAGCGCGGCCAGCCCGGTGTCGCCGTTGCCGGCGTTGTTGTTGACCACCGTCAGGTCGCGCGCGCCCTGCTCTATCAGCCCGTCGATGAGTTCGATGGGAATGCCGGCGGTGCCGAAGCCACCGATCAGCACCGTGGCGCCGTCTGGCGTATCCGCCAGGGCCTCGGCAATCGAGGCGGAAATTTTATTGATCACTTGATGCGTCTCCTGAAAACGTTTTTACATGAAAAAGACAAGCTGCTATTTGTACGTCATAAGCGCAGCATTTCCCGGCTGCTGCGCTGCAACCCGATGAACAAAAGCAGCGCGAAAAAGATTGAAGCTTGCGCCTCAAGCCATCATCAAAGCCTCGCCTTTGCAGGCACAAGCCATGGCTTGTGCAGCAGCAAATAGGCCACCACGCCAATCACCATGCCCCAGAACGCCGACCCCAGGCCCCAGAACGACATGCCTGAGGCGGTGGCCAGAAAGGTGATGACCGATGCTTCCCGGTGATTGGCGTCGTTCATGGCATCGGCCACGCTGCCCCCAATCGCGCCCAGCAGGGCCAGCCCGGCCAGCACGGCGATCAGTTCCTTGGGCAAGGCCGCAAAAAACAGGATGATGGTGCCGGCAAAGCAGCCGCCCACCAGGTAAAACACGCCGTTGGCAATGCCGGCCACGTAGCGTTTTTTGGGGTCTTCATGCGCATCCTTGCCGGTACACAGCGCCGCCGTGATGGCCGCGATCACAATCGTGATGCCGCCGAAAAACGCCACGCCAAGGGAGGCCAGGCTGGTCGTGATGATGATGGGACGCGCCGGCGTGCCGTAGCCCGAACTGCGCAAGATGGCCATGCCCGGCAGGAACTGCCCCGTCACGCTGACCAGCACCAGCGGCAGCGCCAGGCTCAAGGTGGCGCCCCAGGTCCACTCGGGCTTGATGAACACCGGGCGGGCCAGGGTCCAGGTGACGCCAGCCAGGCTCACGCCCTCGACGGCCACCGCCAGCGCCAGGCCGACCACCAGCAGGATCACCAGGCAATAGCGCGGCAGCAAGCGTCTGAACAGCAGATAGGTGCCGATCATGGCAAAGGTCAATGCCGGCATGGCGCCGACCGCCTGGAACGCGCCGACGCCGAACTGGAACAAGATGCCCGCCATCATGGCGCTGGCAATGCCCTTGGGGATGGCCTGCACCAGCTTGTCAAAATAACCGGACACGCCAATGATGAAGATCATGACCGCCGACACCAGGTAGGCCCCGACGGCCTGCTCCAGCGTGATGGCGGGGAACAAGGTCACCAGCAAGGCCGTGCCCGGCGCGGACCAGGCCGTGATGACCGGCACCTTGAGCCACCCGCTCAGCAAGATGCCCGACAGCCCGGCGCCGATGGAGATGGCCCAGACCCAGGACGACATCATTTCGGCCGAGACGTGGGCGCTTTGGCCGGCCTGGAAAAAGATCACCAGCGGCCCGGCATAGGAAATCAGCACGGCCAGGAAACCTGCCGTGACGGCTGACAGGGAAAAGTCTTTTTTCATGAAAATGCTGCCCTCGAACACAAACACCGCTGCAACCCCACCATCACGGCGCGCAAGGGGCCTGACAGCTTTTTGCTACTTAATTCATAGCTGCTTGCGCATACCAGAACTGCGGAAAAGACCTATTTGATGCTTAAAAGTTACCTGCGGGTTCAAAAAATTCGCCCGGGTCCGCAAGAACCGGAGCGCTTGCTGCTTACTTGGCCGCCATCGCTGAAGCCGCAGGCGTCAGCACGCTCACGCTGTCATGGCTGGCCGATGCGGAGCGGCGGTGGTTGATCATCGACGCGGCAATCATCGCGATCACCGCGGGAATGGCAATGGCCATGAAGTTCTGCTCCAGCGGCAGCGACATGCCCACCAGCGTGCCGATCACGATGGGCGCCAGGATGGCGCCACTGCGGCCCACGCCCGACGCCCAGCCAATGCCGGTCGAGCGGATCGCCATCGGGTAGAACTGGCCGGCATAGGCATAGGTGACGATCTGCGTGCCAATCGTCGAGGCACCGGTCAGCCCGACCAGCAGGAACAGCACTTCGTTCGGCACCTTGAAGCCCAGCAGCGTGATCGACACCGCCGCCAGCGCATACATGCCCACCAGCACATACTTGATGTGGAAGCGGTCGGCCAGCCAGCCGCCGCCGACCGCGCCGATCATGGCGCCGAAGTTCAGCACCAGCACGAAGGTCAGCGCCGAACCCAGGCTGTAGCCGGCGCCCGCCATCAGCTTGGTCAGCCACGAACTGAGCGCATAGACCATGAACAGGCACATGAAGAAGGTGATCCAGAACATCAGGGTGCTAAAACCCCGTCCGTCCTGGAACAGCTTGCCGACCGGCGCGCCCTGGGCCTTGTCCGCCGAGGGCAGCGCGAAGCGGTCATCGGCCTGGGGCCGGTAGCCGGGCGACATCTGCGAGACGATGTTCTTCAACTCGTCCAGCCGGTTTTCCTTGATCAGGAAGGGCATCGACTCGGGCATCGACTTCAGGATGAACGGGATCAGCAGCACCGGCACACCGGCGGCCAGGAAGACGGACGCCCAGCCGTAGGACTCGATCAGCCCCTTGCCCAGCAAGGCGGCCAGCATGCCGCCGACGGCATAGCCGCTGAACATCAGCGTGACCATCGTGGAGCGAATCCTCTTGGGTGAATACTCGGTCATCTGCGCCACCAGGTTGGGCATGACGCCGCCAATGCCCAGGCCGGCCAGGAAGCGCATCGCGCTGAACGTGTAGGGGTTGTCGGTAAAACCGGCGGCGGCGGTGAACACGCTGAACAGGAAAATGCAGATCGCAATCGCCTTGCGCCGGCCGATCTTGTCGGCGATGGTGCCCAGGAAAATGGCGCCGAACATCATGCCGAACAGGGCCGAGCTGACCATGAAGCCGGCGTTCTGGGCGGTCACGCCCATCTCCTTCATGATCGATGGCAGCGCGATTCCGGCCACGGCCAGGTCGTAGCCGTCAAAAATGATGATCAGGGCGCACCAGAGCAGCACCTTGCCGTGAAAGCCATTGAATCGGGCCTCGTCGGACAGCTTGTGAACGTCAATTTGTCGCATGGTATTTGTCTCGCTTGTAGGGATATTGAGGGGACAGGATTCTTGGCGTCCTGCTTAAGTGGATGAAAAAATGGCCTCAGCCGAGATCGCCGCCGCCCACCGGCATCGTGACGCCGGTGATGTAGGAAGCCTCGTCGGAGGCGAGGAACAAGATGGCGCTGACCTGCTCGTCAATCGTGCCGTAGCGCTTCATCAGGCTCGACGAAAGGGTCTGGTCGATGATTTGCTGGTACCAGACTTTTTCCTGCGGAGTCTGCTCGGCCGCGTTGCGCGGAATGCGGCGCGGCGGCGCCTCGGTGCCGCCCGTGGCGACCGCATTGACGCGCACGCCACGCTCGGCCGTCTCCATCGCCAAACAAGCCGTCAGCGCATTGACACCGCCCTTGGCCGCGCCATAGGGCACGCGGTTGAGGCTGCGCGTGGCAATCGACGACACGTTGACAATCGCGCCGCTGGCCTGTTTGAGCATCTGGGGCAAAGCCGCATGGCAGCACCACAGGGTCGGGAACAGCGAGCGGCGCACTTCGGCCTCGATCTCGTCCACCTGGTAATGCTCGAACGGCTTGGCCCAGATGGTGCCGCCGACGTTGTTTATCAGGATGTCCAGCCGGCCGAAGCGCTCGATGGCGGATTGCATGACCTGCTGGCAGTCGGCGCTTTTTTCCATGTCGGCCGTCAGCGCGAGCAAGTCGGTGGACGTAGCCAGCAGTTCATCGCGCAGCTCATAGACCAGATCGGAGCGGTCAACCAGCACCAGGCGGGCGCCTTCGCCGGCCAGGCGCAAGGCCACGCTGCGGCCAATGCCCTGGGCCGCGCCGGTGACCACCGCGACCTTGTTGTGAAAACGTGGATTCATGATGACTTCTTGAAGAATGGAAGGATGAACAGCGCAATCAGGCGCTGGCGGCGAATTTTTCGTAGTGAAAGCTCGCCGGCTGAATGCCTTGTTCACGGATGAAGTGGTTGACCGCCTCGACCATGGGCGGCGGGCCGCACAGGTAGATGTCCACATTGCCGTCGTGCAGGTGGGCGGGCTCGATGTGCTGCGTCACATAGCCTTTTTTCGGCTGGCGGCTCTCGGCGCTGGCCACGCAGGCGGCAAAGGTGAAGTTCGGGATGCGGGCCGCAAAGGCTTCGAGCTTGTCCATGTCCACCAGGTCGGCGTCGTGCGTCACGCCATAAATCAGGTGCAGCGGATGCGCGCTGCCCTGCTCGGCGATTTTCTCCAGCATGGCGGTGAAGGGCGCCAGGCCGGTGCCGCCGGCCAGCATCAGCACCGGCCGCTTGATGTCGCGCAGGTAAAAGCTGCCCAGCGGGCCGGCCAGCGTCATGCGCTCGCCAGGCTTGGCCAGGGCCGTCAGGTAGCTGCTCATCAGGCCGCCGGGCACATTGCGGATCAAAAAGGACACCTGGCCGTCCTTGATCAGCGAACTGAACGAATAGGCGCGGGTCTGGGCGCTGCCGGGCACCTGCAGGTTGACGTACTGGCCGGGCAGGAAAGCCAGCTTGTTCAGCGCGTCGCTCTGGACCGACAGGGAAATCGTGCTGGGCGAGAGCTGGCGCACCTCGCTGATGGCCGCTTCGTAGCTGGCCTGCTGGGTGCGGCAGACGCTGGACGACGACGGCACGCGGACGACGCAATTGCTTTGCGCACGCATCTGGCAGGTCAGCACGAAGCCTTCGGCGGCCTCTTCCTCGGTCAGCGCGTCGTCGATGTACTCGCCCATCGTGAACTGGCCGGACTCGGCAAAGCACTTGCAGGTGCCGCAGGCGCCATCGCGGCAGTCCAGCGGCAGGTTCACGCCCTGGCGGTAGGCCGCATCGGCGACGGTTTCAAGGGGGGAAGCGTCTATGAAGCGGGTCACGCCGTCTTCAAACTGCAACGCGATATGGTGGCTCATAGTGTTTTTCCTTTCCACTCAGATGTGATAAACGTCGATGACGTGGTGGATGTAGTCGTTTTTCAGCACGACGCGCTTGCGCTTGATCACCGGCTGCGCGCCTGACACATCAAGCGTGTAGTGCGAGGTGCCGAAGTAGCTGTCCGTCATGCTGTAGCGGTAGCTCAGCGTGTGCCAGTTGAAGCGCACCTGCACCTCGCTGCCGTCCTGCGACACGATCTCGACATTCGAGAGGTGATGGCCGGTGCGCGGCTCGGGCATGCTGGCGGCCGAACGCTCGGTCTTGATGCGGAACACCCGGTCTTCCAGGCCGCCCCGGTTGGCGTAGTAGATCAGCGAAATTTCGGATTGCGGGTCGCGCGTCATCTCGCCGTCGTCGTCCCAGGCGGGCATCCAGAATTCGGCATCCGGCGCGTAGCAGGTCAGCCACTCGTCCCACTGCCGGTCGTCGAGCAGACGGGCTTCGCGGTAGAGGAAGGCTTGAACTTGGTCAATCGTCATGGTCATGGCTTGTCTCTCAGTCTTTTTCAGGCGTGTTCAGGCTTTTTCGGAATCAACGACGCCAACGGCGCGCTGCATGGCTTCGAGCCAGTAGCGGTGCTGTTCGGTGTACAGGCCCTCGTCCTCGGTCTTGACGCCGCTGAGCGTGGGGTGCAAATCGATTTCCCGGGCGGCGGCATCGGCGCCTTCGACCCAGTGGGTCGCGCCGCGGCACATGTCGTTCCAGGGCAGGGCAATGCCGGCATAGCCTTGCTGGCAGGCGCGGAACTCTTCCAGGTCGTCGGGCGTGGCCATGCCGGTGGCGTTGAAGAAGTCTTCGTACTGGCGCACGCGGCGGGTGCGCGCCTCGGCCGATTCGCCCTTGGGCGCGATGCAGTAGATGGTGACTTCGGTCTTGTCCACCGAGATCGGGCGCAGCACGCGGATCTGCGAGCCGAACTGGTCCATCAGGTACACGTTGGGGTACAGGCACAGGTTGCGCGAGTGGTTGATCATCCAGTCGGCGCGGGCCTGGCCGAATTTTTCAACCAGTTCGCCCCGGATGGCATAGGCCGGACGGTCTTCCGGGTTGGCCCACTTGGTCCACAGCAGCATGTGGCCATGCTCGAAGGAATAAAAGCCGCCGCCCTGCTTGGCCCAGCTGCCCGCGTCCATCGCCTTGACGTTGTCGCCGGCTTCGCTTTGCTTGCGGTGGTTGGTGGTGGCCGCGTAATTCCAGTGCACCGAGCTGACGTGGTAGCCGTCGGCGCCGTTTTCGGTCTGCAGTTTCCAGTTGCCGTCGTAGGTGTAGGTGGATGCGCCGCGCAGCACTTCCAGGCCCTCGGGCGACTGGTCCACGATCATGTCGATGATCTTGGTGGCTTCGCCCAGGAATTCGGACAGCGGCTTGACATCGTCGTTCAGGCTGCCGAACAGGAAACCCCGGTAGCTCTCAAAGCGCGCAATCTTCTTCAGGTCATGGCTGCCTTCCTTGTTGAAGGACTCGGGGTAGCCCGCGTCGTTGCCGTCCTTGACCTTGAGCAGCTTGCCGCTGTTGTTGAAGGTCCAGCCGTGGAAGGTGCAGGTGAAGTTGGCCTTGTTGCCCTTTTTGCGGCGGGCCAGCGTGGCGCCCCGGTGCGAACAGGCGTTGATGAGGGCGTTGAGCTGGCCCTGCTTGTTGCGCGTGATCACGATGGGCTGGCGGCCGATATAGGTCGTGAAATAGTCGTTGTTGTCCGGAATCTGGCTTTCGTGGGCCAGGTAGATCCAGTTGGCTTCAAACAGGTGCTTGACCTCCAGCTCGAACAGCTCGGGATCGGTGAAGGCGGCGCGATTGAGCTGATAGATGTGCTGCTCTTTGTCTTCGACCAGCATGCCATCGAGTCGATTCTGGACGCTGGAAGTGTGCGTAGGGATGCTCATAAAAATAGTCTCCGTTCTTGTCTCGTTTGCATGGAACCCCTGCAACGATGCATTGATTGGTGCATTGCCACAGGAAAAATTTATGCGTTTTCGGCATGCAAGGCGATGGGGTCTGGAAACAATGCCGCAAGGCAATCAAGCCCTGGCTTCCGACCCACCCTCGCATTGCCCACACAGACGCACTGGATGCGGCGACTCGCCGCCGCATGGATCAATTTTCTTGTTGCTTGTCTCTCTTTCCTTGCGGGAAAGAACCTTTGGCGATTGCTTCAACCCAGGGGTGGCGGGTTGGCAGTGCCCTGAAGGCAACCGGTCAGGCGGCACTTCAGCAAGGTCTGTTTTTTTTGTTCCTGGGTCGATTCTGGAATAAAGTGGCGCGGATATCCAAGACCGTTTTGGACCTACTTCATACCTAAAAGGCATGCAATGGATTTTCGGCACTTCAAGTATTTCGTGGCCGTGGCCGAAGAACGCAGCTTCACCCGGGCAGCCGAGCGGCTGCACATCTCGCAGCCGCCGCTGAGCCGGCAGATCCAGCAGCTTGAAGACGAGATCGGCATGAAGCTGCTGGAACGCGATGCCCGGCCGCTGCGGCTGACCGAAGCGGGACGCTTTTTTTATGCCCGCGCCGTGCGCCTGCTGGAGCAGGTCAACGAGACCGTCACCATGACGCGGCGCATTGCCCAGGTGGAGCGGCGGCTGGTGATCGGCTTTGTGCCCTCGACCATGTACGGCGCGCTGCCGCGCATTGCCCGGCTGTTTCGCGCCGTCAAGCCGCAGACCGAGCTGGTGCTGGTGGAAAAACTCTCGGTGGAACAAAACGAGGCGCTCAACGCCGGGCGCATCGACGTGGGCTTTGGCCGGCTGCGGCTGGACGATCCGCGCGTCAAGCGCGAGGTGCTGCGCGAAGAGCCGCTGGTGCTCGCCATTCCGGCCGAGCATCCGCTGGCCGGCGCCGCCACGCCCTTGAGCCTGCTGGCGGCCGTGCCATACACGCTGCTGATTTACCCGCGCTCGCCCCGGCCGAGCTACGCCGACCAGGTGCTGTCGCTGTTTCGTGACAAGGGCGTCGAGCCGATGACAGTCCACGAGGTGCAGGAAATGCAGACTGCGCTGGGCCTGGTCGCGTCAGGCATGGGCGTGTGCGTGGTGCCTGCCAGCGCGCAGCGGCTGCGGCGCGACGAGGTGGTGTACCGCCCGCTGCTCGAATCCAGCGCGGTCTCGCCCATCATCATGTGTACGCGGCTGAACGACCAGTCGGAGGACATCGTGCTGCTGCGCTCGCTGATCGACGAGGTGTACCGCGCGCAGGCGGCTGAAAAACTGCTGGCCGATAGCCCGCCGCCGCCTGCCGGCGCCGAGGCTTGACCAGTGCCCTGTCAGGCACATAGTGTCGGGAGATCGCGTCGCCAGCGGCGTGCAGCGCAAGGCGCAGACCGCAGCCAGGGCTGAAGCCTTGGCAAGGGCTGCAACGCGGCGATGCGCGGCGATGGCCAGCGAGAACCGGCAGTTTGCGCCTGACGCGACACTAGCGCAGGGACAAGCCGCGCCTGAGCACCACCGGCTTGCCGCCCATGGTCCGGCTGAACATCCAGTGCGCCAGGGCCGAATCGAGCTGGTCCGCGTGCTGGGGGAACCACTGGGCCAGCTGCGCCACCAGATCGCGGCAGATCGCCACATCACCTTGCGCCAGCAGGCCCTGCACTTCCTCGACCGACTGCATCACCGCCGCATGCTCGTCCATGTGGCATCCCCGGGGCGGGAATTCGGTGGTCAGCATCCATTCGTTTTCCATCTCGAAGTGCTGCCGCAGGTGCATGGCAAACTCCGCCAGCAAGGCCGGCAGCGCGTCATCTTCTGCGCGCTGCATCAGGCCGATCAGGTCAACGAATTCCTGATGCACCTCGTCAATCGGCGTGTAGCCCAGCAGGAACTGGTCGTTCCATTGCAGGGAAATGGAAGCATCGAGGGGTTCGGTAGTCGCCATGGTCAACACCTTCAAAACGGGGGGAAACACACACAGGCAGATGGGCGGGCCAACGCTGCGAAGACTAAAAGCGCATTCGTTTTTAGCAGCAAACGACCTTTAAGCATCAAATAGGCCTTTAGCGCACAGTTGGTATGCGCAAGCAGCTATTAATTCAGTAGCAAAAGCTGCCTGGCGCTTGAACGCCGAGAGTACACGTCAACGTGATTTCGCGCCAACACCCTGAAATTGCCACGCCGAAACGCATCTGCAACACACTCAGGTCAAACGCCGGCCAGGGAAAGCTCCTCTGGCCGGCGTTGGCATAGCTGCTTAACGAACCGAGGTTCGTGGGGCGCTCAAACTCAGGCGTTGGCGGTCACGCGCGCCATGCGGGCGGCGGGCGACGTTTCGTCTTCGTTCAGGGCCTTTTGCATCACGAAGTTGAAGCGCGAACGGGTGAACGGCGCCGTGATGCCCAGCGACTCGTAGCCAGCCGGAGCGACATCATTTTCCAGTTCAATGATCAGCCCATCGCGGGTGGCGAAGGCAAAGTCGTCGTCGATGTAGGTGTCGCCCGGAATGTTGACCTGGGTGGTCAGCGTGCGCAGGCCGGGCGCGACCACCAGGAAGTGGATGTGCGCAGGACGCTTGCCGTGCCGGCCCAGCGCTTCAAACAGCTCGGCGGTGGGGCTGTTCGGCGGAATGCCGTAGCCTGGTGGCAGGAAGGAGCGGAAACGGTAATTGCCTTGCGCATCGGTCTCGATACGGCGGCGCAACTCGTAGGGCTTCATGCCGGGGAAGAAGTGCGAGTAGCCGCCCACTTCGTTGGCATGCCACACGTCCATCATGGCGTTGGCCACAGGCTGGCCGTCAGTGTCCAGCACCTGGCCTTCCATCACGAAAATCTCACCCTTGGGCTCGCCCTCGTCCAGGCGGGTTTCCACCTGGGTTGTGGGGGCGCCGGCGACGAACAGCGGGCCTTCGATGGCGCGCGGCGTGCCGGCGGCGCGGCCGGCTTTTTCATCGGCTTCGTCCAGCCGGATGTCGATCAGCCGGTCAAAACCCAGGCCGGCGGTGATCAGGCCGAACTGGCCGGTCTGGCCCAGGCGGGTCAGCCAGTCCACGGCCTTCCAGAATTCGTCGGGCGTGACGTCCATCTCGTCAATGGTCTTGAACAGATCGGTGACGATGCGCTGGGTCAGGGCGCGGACGCGCGGATTGCCTTGCGCAATCTGCTTGGTGTTGACCAGTTCCAGCAATTGGGCTTGGTTGAGTTCATTCATGGTGGTATCTCCTGGGGGTGGTTTTATGGTGGGAACGGGGGGGAAAAGGAAAAGGTTGTTGTGCGCAATGCACTCAGTCCAGCTTGATGCCGCGCTCGGCAATCAGCTTGCTCCAGCGGGCTGATTCGCGCGTCAGGTGCGCGGCCAGCTCGTCGGGCGTCGAACCAACGGGTTCGGCGCCAATCGTCTCAAAGCGGGCGCGCACATCGGGCTGCTTCATGGCATCGAGCAAGGCGGCGTTGAGCCTGGCGATCACCGGCTTGGGCGTTCCGGCCGGCATGAACACGGCAAACCAGGGCGACACTTCGTAGCCGGGCACACCGGCTTCGGCCAGCGTGGGCACATTGGGCAAGGCGCTGGAGCGCCTGGCGGTGGTCACGCCCAGCGCGCGCAGCTTGCCCGACTCGATGTGGGGCCGGGCCGAGGTGATGCTGTCAAACATGTAGTTGACCTGGCCGCCGAGCAGGTCCGCCACGGCCGGGCCGCTGCCCTTGTAGGGGACGTGCAGCATGTCGATTTTTGCCAGGGAGGTGAACACTTCCCCCGCCAGATGGATCGAGGTGCCGTTACCGGCCGAGGCGTAGGTCAGTTTGCCGGGCTCCTTTTTGGCGACGGCCACCAGATCGGCCACGGTCTTGACGCCGGGCTGGGTCGAATTGGTCACCAGCACGTTGGGCACCACGGCCAGCAGGCTCACCGGGGCAAAGTCCTTGACCGGATCGTAGTTGAGCTTGCCGTACAGCGGCTTGTTGGTCGCCATGCCGATGGAGGTGATCATCAATGTGTAGCCGTCAGCGGGCGCCTTGGCGACAAAATCGGCACCGATGTTGCCGCCCGCGCCGGGCTTGTTCTCGATGACGAAGGGCTGGCCCAGTGTCTTGCCGGCTTTCTCGCCGAGCGTGCGGGCAATCGCGTCCATGGCGCCGCCTGGGGGGAAGGGAACGATCCAGCGGATTGGTTTGCTGGGCCAGTCGACGCCGGCAGCCTGCGCGTGGGCAGCAGGCGCGGCGGCCAGGGCGAGGCCTGCGGCCAGCAGGGTGAGCAGTTGAGTTTTCAAGGCCTTGTCTCCGTGGATTTTTTTGTAATGCGGTGTAAAGCTCAGGCAATGGCCGAGAGGTGGGCGGCCAACGGCGTCACGTCGATCTTCATGAACGGGAACAGCGGCAGGCCTTGCAGCAGCTGGTGCAGCTCGTCGTTGGACGACACGTCGAAAATGCTGTAGTTGGCGTATTCACCCACCACGCGCCAGATGCTCTTCCAGCGGCCGTCGCGCTGCAGGTCCTGTGAATAGGCTTTTTCTCTAGCCTTGATCTCGTTGGCCTCGTCAAGAGGCAGATCACGCGGGATGTTCACATCCATACGAACTAAAAACAGCATGGGGTAGCTCCTTAAAAAGTGGCGGCACGTTGGCCGAGGTCGATATGGACTGATGTCAGTCCGGTGCGGGCGCGGTCAAAACGGTTGAGCTGGGCCATGTCCACCTCGACGCCAAAGCCGGGGCCGTCAGGCAGCTGCAGTTCGTAGTCGCAGATCGCCATGCGTTCGGTGACGAGGTCGTCCACCAGCAGCTGCGGGCCAAACAGCTCGCAGCCGTGGTGCTGCGTTCCCAGCGTGGAAAACAGGTGCGCGGCGGCCGCGCTGCCGATGGAGGTTTCCAGCATGGTGCCGCCGTACCACCCGATGTCGGCCGCGTCGGCCACGGCCGCCACCTGGCGCGTGCGCAGCAGGCCGCCATGCTTGGCCACCTTGAGCGAAAACACGTGGCAGGCCTGGGCGCGCGCCAGCAGCATCGCGTCCTGCGGGGTGCAGACGGTCTCGTCGGCCATGATGCTGGCGCGGTCGCCCAGTGTGGCCGTGAGGATTTTGAGCGCCTCGACGTTCCACCTGGCCACGGGTTGCTCGATCAGGGTCACCCCGGCATCGATCAGTTGCGGCAGGTAGCGGCGCGCGGTGCTGCCGTCCCAGGCCTGGTTGACATCGACCGTCAGCGTGGCCCGGCCTTCGAGGCCGCGCGCTATTTGCGACACATGGGCCACGTCTTGCGCCGGGCTTCGGGCGCCGATCTTCATCTTGAAGATGCGGTGGCGCTTTTGCTCCAGGCGCAGCTGGGCTTCTTCGAGGTCGCGGGCCACGTCGCCGCTGGCCAGCGTCCAGGCCAGGGGCAGGCTCTGGTGGCGCTTGCCGCCCAGCAGTTGCCAGGCTGGCAGACTCAACGAGCGCGCCACGGCATCGATCAGCGCCATTTCCACGGCGCTCTTGGCAAAGGCGTTGCCCTTGCAGGCCAGGTCCATGCGGGTCAGCGCGGGTTCAAAGCAGGCGCCGTCCTGGCCGAGCAGCGCGGGCGCAAGGTAGGCGCTGATGGCATGCTGGATGCCTTCGGGTGACTCTTCGTTCCACGACGGCCCGCCAATAGTGGCCGCCTCGCCGAAGCCGCAAGCGCCGTTGGCCAGCCAGAGCTGGACAATGACGGGACTCTGGCGGCTGATTGAGCCAAACGACAGCTTGTGCGGACGGATGGTGGGAATGTCCAAAATCCGCGCCTCGATGCGCTCAATCGGAAAACGTCTCGTCATGGAAGTGACCCTTGCTTCAAAAGTGGAAAACAGCTGAAGATTAAGGGCAAACAAGACCCGCTTCCAATGATTTATTTGGCACAAATCGTTCGATGAAACCGAACGATTGAAGTACGATAAAAGGATGGAAATCCGCCAGCTCCGCTACTTTCTCGACATTGCCCAGACCGAGCACCTGACGCAATCGGCACAAAACCTGTTCGTGACCCAGTCCACGCTGTCGCACGGCCTGCGCCAGCTGGAGCAGGAGCTGAACGTGACCCTGTTCGACCGGCTGGGTCGGGGTCTGAAGCTGTCGCAAGCCGGGGCCGAATTTCGCGTCTATGCCACCCGGGCGCTGAAGGAAATAGAGGCCGGCCGCATGGCGCTGGCCGACCTGAGCGGGCTGCAGTCCGGCAAGCTGACGGTGGGTGCGTTTCCGACTTTCCTGAACACGGTGGTGCCGGCCACGGTGGCAGCCTTCAGCCAGGCGCACCCCGGCGTGATGGTGGAGGTGCGCGACTTGCGCGCAGGCTCGATTGAGGCCTTGCTGCTGCGCGGCGAGCTGGACCTGGGCATTGCCTTTCACCCGACCGAACACGAGGAGATCGAGACCGAGCCGCTTTTCGACGAGCGCATGCTGCTGGTGGTAGGCGCCTTGCATCCCTTGGCGAGGCGGCGCAGCCTGGCCATGAAGGCGCTGGCGAACCTGCCGCTGGCGCTGCTGCCGCGCAGCTTTGCCACGCGCCGGCTCATTGACGCCAGCCTGCGTCAGGCCGGCGTGGCGCCGACGGTCAGGGTGGAGATGGACTCGGTGGAAGCCTTGCTGGGCGTGTGCCGCCACAGCGATCTGGCGAGCATCGTGCCCGAACGCGCCGCGCGGCAGGCGCCGGATCTGCATGCCATCGCGCTGACCGAGCCGCAGATGGTGCGCCATGCGGGAATTTTGTGGCGGCGCGGTGCTTCGCGCAGCGCGGCGGCGCGGGCCTTTGCCGCCCTGCTGCTCACCACGCCGCTGCGCTGAAGCGTCGCGGCACAGGCGGCCGGTGCTGATTTGCTTAAAGCCCGCTCCAGAAATCAGTCAACAGCCGTGCAAAGGCTTCGGGCTGCTCCACCGCGCTCAGGTGCGCAGCGTCCAGACTGCGCAACTGCGCGCCCGCAATGCCTCGGGCAATCGCATGCGACATGGCGGGCGGCGTGGCCTCGTCACGGCTGCCGGCGACGACCAGCGTCGGGCAGGTGATGCGGGCGTTTCCGGCATCCAGGTCGATCTGCATCACGGCAGCGCAGGCAGCGGCGTAAGGACCGGGCGCGGTGGCTTCGAGCACCGCGCGCAGGGCGGCCACGCGGGCGCTGCCGCCGTTCGCATCAGCGCGAAACTCCGGCGTGAACCAGCGCTGCATGGCGCCTTCGGCAATCGGCGCCACGCCCTGGGCAAGCACGGTGTCGATGCGCGCTTGCCACATGGCCCGTGCAGCATCGTCGTAATGACTGGCCGAGTTGGCAATGACGAGGCTACGTACTAATTGCGGGTGGCGCGCCCCCAGTGCCTGGGCGGTCATGCCGCCCAGGGACAGGCCGACGAAATGCACCGGGTCGGTGGCTTGCGCCCGAATCAGGCCGGCTGCGTCGTCGGCCAGGTCGTCAATGGTGTAGGCGCCAGCGGCGGCGGCAGAGCGGCCATGGCCACGGTGGTCATAGCGCAGCACCGTGTAACGATCCTGCAGCGCGGCGGCCACGCCGTCCCACATGGTCAGGTCGCAGCCCAGGGCATGGCTCAATACAACCAAGGGGCCTTGGCCTTGTTTCACGAAATGAAGTTGCGGCATGCGTGTGTTCCTGCTGGTTTAAAAAGGTCGGTATTGTGCCTGTTTGTCCGCCCATCGACCCCCCTGGACGCTTGCAGACTGGGCTGTACCAGCAAAAAACGGGTTTCAAAATTAGCGGTAGTTTGTTAAACCAAAAGGCATATCTCAAATCACTGAAACGCAAGCCTGGCGAAAGTTTGCGGGCGGTCTCACTCATTTACGAACGAATCCTTATGCCTACCCTTCCTTGGAACGCATAGCTGTATTGCTCACGGCATAGCCGAAAAGACAAAAAATGCATTTTGACACCAACCATGGGGATAACCCTAGTCACCGAGTCATATAGATGATCTATATTTATCTGGCAGACAAATGCTGTCGCGACCTTTCAGATTAACGGGACCCGGTCCCTCGATTGCTCATCCACTCAAGGAGAATTTCAGTGATCCATTGCGTATTGCACGAAGAAAAAGACAGCGTCGCTGTCGTTGTTGTCGAAGGCATCCAGGCCGGCCAGGACATGACCGCCCTGATTCTGGACGATGACCGCACCATCACCATCAAGGCCAATGCGGCCATCCCGATCGGCCACAAGGTGGCGGTCAAGGACATGGCTGCGGGCGACACCGTCATGAAATACGGCACCGACATCGGCAAGGTCGTGGCGCCCATCGCCATTGGCGACCATGCCCACGTCCACAACATCAAGACCAAGCGCTGGTAAATCGCCGCCGCCCGTCCTTCCGCCCATTCAATTCCATTCAAGGTTTTCTCTCATGTCCATCATCGACAAAAACACGACTTTCTGGGGCTACCGCCGCGAAAACGGCCGCGTCGGCGTGCGCAACCACGTCATCATCCTTCCGCTGGACGACCTGTCCAACGCCGCAGCCGAGGCCGTTGCCCACGCGGTCAAGGGCACCATGGCGATTCCGCACCCTTATGGCCGCCTGCAATTCGGCGCCGACTTGGAGCTGCATTTCCGCACGCTGATCGGCGCCGGTTCCAACCCCAACGTCGCCGCCGTGGTGGTGATCGGCATCGAGGACAGCTGGACCAAGCAGGTGGTGGACGGCATTGCCGCCACCGGCAAGCCGGTGGTCGGCTTCGGCATCGAAGGCCATGGCGACCACGAAACCATCATGAAGGCGTCGCAGGCCGCCAAGAAGATGATCCAGCACGCGACCAGCCTGTTCCGCGTCGAATGCCCAATCTCTGACCTGTGGGTATCGACCAAATGCGGCGAATCCGACACCACGTCGGGCTGCGGCGCGAACCCGACGGTGGGCAATGCTTTTGACAAGCTGTACGACCTGGGCACCACGCTGGTCTTCGGCGAAACCTCCGAGCTGACCGGCGGCGAACACCTGGTGGCCGCTCGATGCCGCACCGAGAAGGTCCGCACCGACTTCATGAAGATGTTCGACGACTACCAGGCCATGATCAAGCGCCACGCCACGACCGACCTGTCGGACTCGCAGCCGACCAAGGGCAACATCGCCGGCGGCCTGACGACCATTGAGGAAAAGGCATTGGGCAACATCCAGAAAATCGGCAAGAAATGCATGGTCGACGGCGTGCTTGGCAAGGCTGAGATGCCCGACAAGCCAGGCCTGTGGTTCATGGACTCATCGTCCGCCGCTGCAGAAATGGTCACGCTGTGCGCCGCCTCGGGCTTTGCGGTGCATCTCTTCCCCACCGGCCAGGGCAACGTCATCGGCAATGCCATCGTGCCGGTCATCAAGATCTGCGCCAACCCGCGCACCGTGCGACTGATGAGCGAGCACATCGACGTGGACTGCTCCGGCCTGCTGCAGCGCGAACAAACCATGGATGCCGCCGGCGACGCGCTGCTCGACATGATGATGCAGACCGTCAACGGCCGCTTCACCTCGGCCGAGGCGCTGGGCCACCGCGAATTCGTGATGACCCGCCTGTTCGAAAGCGCCTGAGCGCCACGCGCTGACTGCGCTTTCCTGCTGCGGCCCAGGCCGCAGCAGGGCATTTCAAGGTTACTTGCAAACGTCGTGCATGCGCGCGCGAAGCGCCGCTGTGCATGCCTGTATTGGAAACAGAGCCAACCCAACCTACGGAGATTTGAATGATCACACGGCGTTTTGCCCTTCACGCGATTGCATCGGCTGCGGCCGTGTCGCTTGTTCCCTCCCTCTCTTTGGCCCAGGACTCGGGCGCCTATCCATCCAAGCCGATCCGCTACATCGTTCCGTTTCCGCCGGGCGGCCTGACCGACGTGATGGCACGACTGATCGCGCTCAATGCCGGCATGGCGCTCAAGCAATCCGTTTTGGTGGACAACCGCGCCGGTGCCAGCGCCAACCTGGGCGCCGACCTGGCCGCCAAGTCTGCGCCCGACGGCTACACCTGGCTGGCCATCACGCTGGCCCATGCCGTCAACCAGTCGCTGTTCACCAACCTGCCCTACAGCCTTGAAAAAAACCTCGCGCCTGTGGCCCACCTGGCCACCAGCCCGCTGGTGCTGGTCGTGAATGAAAGTAACCCCGCCAGGACGCTGGCCGATTTTCTGGTGCAGGCCCGCGCCAAGCGGCTCAATGCCGGCTCCAGCGGCAATGGCACACCGCCCCATCTGGGCCTGGAACTGCTGGCGCTCAATGCCAAGATCGACGTTTCGCACATCCCATACAAGGGCGGCGCGCCATCGCTCAACGACCTGCTGGGCTCGCAGCTCGATTTCATCGTTTCCAACCTGCCCGAATGCTCGACCTACGTGAAGGCCGGCAAGCTGCGCGCACTGGCCGTGACATCGGCCAAGCGCCATCCGCTGCTGCCCGACGTGCCAACGTTTGCCGAAGCCGGCCTGCCCGGCGTTGAACTGGAAAACTGGACCGGCCTGATGATGCCGGCCGGCACGCCCAAGGCCATCATCGACAAAGTCTCGGCCGAAGCCATCCGGTCGGTCAAGTCCAGGGAAGTCGCGGACCGCGTGGCGTCCATGGGCTTCACGCCCACGGGCCTGGGCCCGGCCGAATTTGGCGAACTGATCAAGAAAGACGTGGCGCGCTGGCGCGAGATCGTCAAGGTCCGCAACATCCAGGCCGGCTAAGGCGCACCCAGCATGAAAAAAATTGTCATTACCGAGTTCATGGACGAAGCGGCCGTCGCTTCGCTGCGCACGGCGTTCAACGTCGTCTACGACCCCAGGCTGGTGGACGATGCGGCCCGCCTGATGGTCGAAGTGCCTGATGCCGATGCCGTGATCGTGCGCAATCGCACCCAGATTCGCGGCGAATTACTGGCAGCCTGCGCCCGGGCCACAGTCATTGGCCGGCTCGGCGTGGGTCTGGACAACATCGACGTGGCCGCCTGCGAAGCGCGCGGCATGCAGGTAATTCCCGCCACCGGCGCGAACGCCTTGGCCGTCGCCGAGTACGTGATCGGCACCGCGATGGTGCTGCTGCGCGGCGTCTATTTGTCCAGCGAGACCGTTGCCAGCGGCCAATGGCCCCGGGCGGCGCTGTCTAACGGACGCGAGATTTCAGGCACCTGCCTGGGGCTGGTCGGCTTTGGCGGCATTGGCCGGCTGACGGCCCGGCTGGCGCAGGGCCTGGGCATGCGCGTGATGGCGCACGACCCGATGCTCGCGCCAGGCAGCCCGGTGTGGCAGGAAACCGGCGTGCAATGCGCGTCGCTCGAAGAACTCATCGCGCAGGCCGACGTGGTCAGCCTGCATGTGCCGCTGACGCCCGGCACGGCCAACCTGCTGTCGGCACAGCGCATTGCGCAGATGAAGCGCGGCGCCGTCGTGATCAACACCTCGCGCGGCGGCATTGCCGATGAAGCGGCGGTGGCTGCCGCCTTGCGCGAAGGCTGTCTGGGCGGCGCGGCGTTCGACGTATTCGAGCCCGAGCCGCTGGGCGCCGGCACGCCCTGGGAAGGCTGCCCGAATGCCATACTCACGCCGCATGTGGCCGGCGTCACCGCCGAGTCCAATGTGCGCGTTTCCACCCTGATTGCGGCCGCCGTGGCCCGCGCCCTGAAAGCCTGACCCCCATGCTGCACTCGTACGAAGAACTCAATACCCTGGTGCAAGCCGCGCTGACCCAAGCCGGCGCCTCGCCCGCGCAGGCCAGCGCCACGGCCCTGGCCCTGGTGGCCGCCGAAGCCAGCGGCCTGCCGTCGCATGGCCTGTCGCGCGTCACCATGTATGTCGGCCATCTCAAGGCGGGGCGCGTGGTCGGCGATGCCGTGCCGGTGATCAGGAACCAGCGCGCCAGCGCCGTGCTGATCGATGCCGGCAACGGTTTTGCCTTCCCGGCCTGCCGCATGGCCATCGACGAAGCCATCCGGCGTGCGTCGCAGACCGGCATTGCGATTGCCGCAGTCACCAACAGCCACCACTTCGGCATGGCCTCCTACCACCTGGACGCCGTGGCCGGCGCCGGCATGGTCGGCATTGCCTGCGGCAACTCGCCGGCGGCCATGCCGGCGGCGGGCGGCAAGCGGCCGATTTTCGGCACCAACCCGATTGCGGCCATCTTCCCGCGTGAAGGCAAAAATCCGCTCAGCATCGACCTGTCGCTGTCCGAGGTAGCGCGCGGAAAATTGATGGTGGCGGCCAAAAAAGGCGAATCCATTCCGCTGGGCTGGGCGCTGGACGCCGACGGCAACCCGACCACCGACCCGAAAAAAGGCATGGAAGGCTCGATGCTGCCGATGGGCGGCGTGAAGGGCGCGATGCTGGCCCTGATGGTCGAATTGCTGGTGACCACGCTGACCGGTGCGCACTTTGGCGCCGAGGCTGACACCTTTTTTGTCGATGAAGGCAACCAGCCCCGGCTGGGCCAGGCTTTCATCGTCATCGATCCGGGTGCGCTGGGCGGCTCCGCCGTCTACAGCGAGCGGATCGAAGCCCTGCTGTCGGCCATGCTGGTGGACGAGGGCGTGCGGTTGCCCGGCCAGCGCCGGTTCGACCTCATGGCCAGGGCCGATGCTTCGGGCATCGACGTGGCCCAGGCGACCCTCGATGCGATCCACGCCTTGACCTGAACCGACCTCGAAGAACCTGATGGAATTGAGCCGAAGCTACTTCAAAGGGTGCGTCCCTGGCGCGCTGATCTGCGCCGTGATCGCGTTGTCGGCCACTTTTTTGTCGGAACACTACGGCGGCCCGCAACTGCTTTATGCCTTGCTGATCGGGCTGTCGCTGCATTTTTTGTCATTGCAGGAAAGCACCCGGATCGGCATCAACTTCTGCGCCAAGACGGTGCTGCGGGTGGGGGTCGCGCTGCTGGGCATCCGCATCACGCTGGGCCAGGTCTCGCAACTGGGCATGAGCGTGGGCGTGGTGCTGGTGCTGGCCGTCGCCCTCACGATCGGTTCGGGCCTGCTGCTGGCGCGCTGGCTCAAGCGCCCCATCGAGGAAGGCATCCTGTCCGGCGGTTCGGTTGGCATCTGCGGCGCGTCGGCGGCCATGGCCATTTCTTCGGTGCTTCCCCAGACAAAGGAAAACGAGCGTTTCACCCTGCTGGCCGTGGTGGGCGTGACCGTGCTGTCGACCACCGCCATGGTGCTCTACCCGTTCTTCATGCATCTGCTCGATCTGTCGCCGGTGCAGTCGGGCATTTTCCTGGGCGGCACCATCCATGACGTGGCGCAGGTGGTGGCCGCCGGCATGATGATGGGCCAGGAAGCCGGCGATGCGGCCACGGTGGTCAAGCTGTTTCGCGTCGTGCTGCTGATGCCGGTGGTGCTGCTGATCGCCTTTGCCTACCGCCAGAACCCCGAGGCGGCGATAGAGGAAGGCTCGGTAAGGGACAAGGTGCCGCTGGTGCCCACTTTCCTGATCGGCTTCATCGTTCTGGTGCTGGTGGCCAGCACCGGCATGGTGCCGGCGGCTGTCGTGCAGTCGGCCAACGACATTTCGCGCTGGTGCCTGGTGATCGCCATTTCCGCTGCGGGCGTGAAGACCAGCTTCGAAGACCTGCAAAAGCTCGGCTGGCAGCCTGTGGTGATGCTGGTGACCGAAACGGCGGTGATCGCCACCTTCGTGCTGGCGGCCATCATGGTGCTGAAACTGGGAGCGCACTGAAAAAGCGGGCGCAACAAGGGCTTTTACAATCAGCCCGGCCAGCACAGTCTTCAGGACTTGTTCACCGCTTGGCGCGGAGACAGCGCTGGCTCTCCAGCGCAACCACCCATGAGCAAATCCCCATCGTGAAAAAAAAAGCAGCCAGCCCAGAGCATTTCGCTCCATTGACTTCATGAACGCCGGCTCAAAGTCCAGCCGCTCCCTGGCTGCAGGAGGCATCGCCCTGGTGGCGCGCGGCGAGTTCGTCATGGTTTCAAACGGGAGGCGCTGACCGTGCTGTACCGTCAAGTCAAGCGGCAGTTGATTGCAGACATTCAGTCCGGCGTTGCCGCGCCCGGTGCGGCGCTGCCCAATGAAACCGATCTTGCCCGGCGCTTCAACGTGTCCATCGGCACCGTGCGGCGCGCGGTGGACGAACTGGTGGCCGAGCATGTGCTGGTGCGCCAGCAGGGACGCGGCACCTTTGTCGGCAAGATGGACCGCGAGCGGTTCATGTTCCAGTTCTTCAAGATTGCCGGACGTGACGGCGTCAGCGAGTTCCCGCAGGTGCGCCTGCACACGTTCACCCGGTCCCGCGCCACGCGCGAAGAAGCGCAGGCACTTGGCCTGCATGGTACCCAGTCGGTGTTTTGTATCGACAACGTGCTGCTGCTCAAGGGCCGGCCCGTCATTCATGACCATATCGTCATCGCGGCCACCATGTTTCCCGGCCTCACCGAGGACGTTTTTACCAAGCGGACGGCCACCATTTACGGGCTTTACCAGTCAGCCTTCGGCATCACGATCGTGGAGGCCGACGAACGGGTACGCGCCGAACTGGTCAGCCTGGAGAGCGCCCGTTTGCTGAACCTGCCTGCCGGCATGCCGGTGCTGCGCATCGAACGCGTGGCTTATACCTTTGACCGCAAGCCTGCCGAATTCCGGATTTCCGTAGTCGACACGCGCGATGTCGACTATGTTTCGCGCATGCGCGATGCTGCCTGAGAATGAAATTAAAGCATGAAATGCGACTCCAGCCCAATGACTGCGTGCGCAATTTGCTATCTATTTTGTAGTGGCTACCGGAGCCCTTGAAGCAAAAAAGCAATAGGCTTGTCGAAAAATATCGCCCAGACCCAATGTGTCTGGGCGGGTTGGTTTACTTGGTGGCGCCGCTGGCCTTGGCGACATAGCTCGAAATGGCCTGTATTTGTGCCTCGCTCAGCGATGTTTTGTAAGAAGGCATTTGCCCAATGCCATTGCGCAGCGCAGTCGCCACCCGCGTGGCATCCGGCTGGAGTTCGTCAAGCACGGGGCCGACAGCGCCTTCTGTTCCGGCGTCCTTGAGCGTATGGCAAAGCGCACAGGCGGGAACTGCCAGCTGGGTGAACAGCTTCTTGCCCAGTTCAAGTTGCGCGGTGTCGTCGGCAGCAGCCGCGGGCATCCATGCACCGGTTCCCAGGCAGGCTGATGCGGCCAGCAGATAAAGCGGTTTCATGCGACCGTCACCTTCACCGCGTGATCGGCCCAGCTGGTGTTGTTGAAGCCGCCGGCATTTTCCACGCGCTGCTCGGGCTGCACATTGCCGGCACTGTCCGTGGCACGGCTGGCCAGCGTGAATTCTCCAGCAGGCATCTTGGCGACGAAGACAAACTGTCGCCAAGCGTATTTCCCCAGATCCGGCCCCACAAAGCGGCCCGATGCCCAGGATTTTCCGCCGTCGAGCGACACTTCGACTTTGGCTACAGCGTTCAAGCCCCCAAACGCCACGCCCAGAATCTGTACCGTCCCGGCCTTGACAGGCCCTTGGTCGGCATTGGGCGAATTGATCCAGGATTTGACGGACATTTCCTGAACGGAAGGCTGGCTTGGGTCGCCCTTGGCGCCGGGCGGTGAGAGCCGGTAGCCGTGCGACATGATGCGGGCATCGGTCTCCTTGGCGGTAAACGCCAGTTCCTTGATGTATTTGATGTTGTTGACACCGGTATAGCCAGGCACGATCAGGCGCAACGGACCGCCATGCGCCAGGGGAATGGGCTGACCATTCATCTCCCACGCCAGCAAGGCATCGGCCATGGCCGATGTGGGTACCGAACGCTCGACGATCACGCTTTTGGGATCGAGTCCTTCAGGCAATTTTTCACCGCCGGTCCCTGTCATGTATTTCATGCCTTCGCCCACGCCGCCCAATGCCTGGGCTACCAACCGTACAGGCACCCCACTCCAGATCACGCAGCCTGCGGCGCCGACCTGCCAGGGCGTGCCGCTGGGCTTGCTGGGGAAGTAACCGCGACCATTGCCAGAGCACTGCAGCACCATGGCAGTGGTCTCGACGCCCAGGGTCTTGAGTTCGCGCAGGCTCAGTTTGCGGGGGTTCTTGACGCCTTCGACCGCGATCTCCCAGGCATCCCGGTCGGTCACGATGGCGCTGTCGGGTGCGGGCAGGTTGTTGCGAATGTAGAGCTGCTCAGAAGGCGTGATGACGCTTGTGCCAAAGGCGCTGCGTCTGGTTTCAATGGTAGTGTTGCTGTGGACGATGAAGTTCGAAGGCTCTTTCCAGCTCACATAGGCGGGCATTGGTTTGGGGGCGGCCTGGGCCACGGCGCCTCGCGTAAAGCTGGCCAGCCCGACGCTGGCCAGCGCGACTGCACTGCCAGCCAGCATGTGGCGTCGTGGCAAGGATTGGGGTTGTTGCTGCATTTTGTCTCCTGTGGTTGTTGATCTGAAATACTGCGAGGGGGCGATAAGCGCTGCTGGTTATCCCCGCGAGTGCCGCATTGGCGACCGTCAATCAGGGGCGCAGGACGATCTTGGCCGATGCGGAAAGCCCCTCGTCAAGGTCCTGGAAGGTACGCTGGCCTTGGGCCAGCGGCCGCTGCTCGACCCAGGCCAGGTCACCGAATACGCCCGCGTGCAGGGCGGCTACGGTGGCGCGCAGGTCGGCGGTGGTGTAGGTGTAGGTGCCCAGCAGCGTGATTTCTGAAAGCGTCAGCTTGCGCATGTCGATTTCACTGGACCAGTCCTGCAGGCCCACATGCATGATCACGCCGCCGGGCCGGATGGCAGCAAACGCCTGCTGGCGGGTGACTTTGGCGCCCACGGCATCGAGTACATAGTCGTACTCGTTTTCGCCAGGCGCCTGTTCGCGGGGGTCCAGGGTGTCGCAGCTGGCATGGCGCTGCACGGCTTCGCGGCGCAGGGCATTGGGCTCGCTCAGGGTGAGCCGCACCACGCCCAGGTGCTTGAGCAGCAAGGCAGCCAGCATCCCGATGGCGCCGCCGCCAATCACCAGTACCCGGCATTCATGAACAGGCCTTGGAAGCACGCGCAGCGACAGGTTGACGGCGTGCCAGGCCGTGGCGGCCGGCTCGGTAAGAGCTGCTGCCACGTCAAGCATGTCCTGCGGCATGGCGATCAGCGAGGCCGCCGGAATGCTCATGTACTCGGCATAGGCGCCGGGCCGGGTCATGCCGACCATGGTGCGGTTGATGCACAGGTTGTTGCGGCCCTGCACGCAATAGTCGCAAATGCCGCAGGTGATCAGCGGGTTGCCGGTAAAGCGCGTGCCCGGCTCAAAGCCGACAGCAGCCGACTCGGCCACCGTGCCAACGAACTCGTGGCCCAGCACCAGCCCCGGCTTGCGCCTTGGGTCATGCCCATGCCAGGCGTGCATGTCGGAGCCGCAGATGCCGACCGCATCGATTTTCAGCACCACTTCGCCCGCCACCAGTTCGGGCCGGGGGCGTTCCTGGAGCTGCAGTTCATTGGGCTGTGTATAGACAAGCGCTTTCATAGGATTCATCCTTTTGGAGGAGTTAACAGGAGTTAACGCGCCGTGAAACCGCCATCGACCATCAGCGTCTGGCCGGTGATGTAGGCACTGGCCTGGCTGGCCAGAAACACGGTGGCGCCATACAGGTCGGTTAGCTCCCCATTGCGACCGACACAGGTTTGCGCCGCATTTCGCTGGGCCAGTTCGGGGTTGTCGAACACGGCGGCGGTGAGCGCGGTCGGGAAAAATCCCGGCCCCAGGGCATTGCAGGTGATGCCGTGGGGCGACCATTCCTGGGCAATGGCCCGGGTCAGTTGCACCACGCCGCCCTTGCCCGCGCCGTAGGGTGCGCTGTTGGCAAAGGCGCGCCAGCTTTGCAGCGATGCAATGTTGATGATGCGGCCCCAGCCACGCGCCTTCATGGCCGGCGCGAGTGCCTGTGTCAGGAAGAAAGGCGCAGCCAGGTGCAAGGCCAACTGGGTCGTCCAGCTCTCGGGCGTGACTTCCATAAAGGTCTGGCGCATGTTGATGCCGGCAGCATTCACGAGGATATCGACGCCGCCCAGCAAATCCTGGGCGGCCAGGGCCGCCTGCCGTGCCTCGGTGGGGTTGGCCAGGTTGGCCGCCAGGGCGGTGACGGCAACCCCCTCGGCGCTCAGTCGGGCGGCAGCCAAATCGAGCTCGGGCTGGCGCCGCGCCATCAGCAGCACCTGCGCGCCCGCCAAGCCCAGCGCACGCGCCATTGCTTCGCCGATGCCGGAATTGCCGCCGGTGACCAGCGCGCGCCGGCCCGACAGGTCGAACAGCTGAGCGATCTTCATACCGACACAGGCTCGCCCAACTCGAACGAGACGCCAGGGAAATACTTGGCCAGCCGGTCATCGGCCGTGCGGGCATGGGCTTCCATGCCTTCGAGCCGCGAAATTCGGGCAGTGACTTCGCCGATATCGCGGGCGCCTTCGCGCGTCATGCGCTGCCAGGTCAGGGTCTTCATGAATTTGTGCACCGACAGGCCTCCCGAATACCGGGCGGCGCCCTTGGTGGGCAACACATGGTTGGGCCCGCTGGCCTTGTCGCCGAACGCCACCGTGGTTTCCTCACCCAGGAACAGCGAGCCGTAGGACGTCAGGTTGGCCAGCCACCAGTCCAGGTCGCGGGTATGCACTTCCAGGTGCTCGCTGGCATAGCGGTCTGACAGCGCTGCCACTTCCTCGCGGGTGTCACACACCATCACTTCGCCGTAATCGCGCCAGGCGCAGGCGGCGGCATCGCGGGCCGTGGGAGGCAATTTTTCGATGAGCGCCGGCACCATTTGCATGACCTGTTCGGCCAGTGCCCGGGACGTGGTGAACAGCCAGGCAGGCGATTCGTGGCCATGCTCCGCCTGGCCCACCAGGTCGCTGGCGACCAGGGCCGGATCGGCGCTGTCGTCGGCTATGACCGCCACTTCCGACGGGCCGGCAAAAACATCGATCCCGACCTTGCCAAACAAGGTGCGCTTGGCTTCGGCAACGAATTTATTGCCGGGTCCGACGATGACATCGGCAGGCTTTCCGGTGAAAAGGCCATAGGCCATGGAGGCAATGGCCTGGACCCCGCCCAAGGTCATGATGACGTCGGCACCGGCCCGGTCAAAGGCGTACAGCAGATAAGGATGCATGGGCCCGCCGCGAAACGGGCCCGAGCAGGCAATGATGGTCTTCACGCCAGCCGCCCGGGCAGTGGCCACGCCCATGTAGGCCGAAGCGATATGCGCATAGCGCCCGGCAGGGGCATAGCACCCCGCCACATTGACAGGCAACACGCGCTGGCCGGCCGTCACGCCCGGATGCAGGCCCACCGAGAATTCCTGCAGCGACTGTCGCTGCGCCAGCGCAAAGGCGCTGACCTGCCTGATGGCGAAATCGATGTCTTGGCGCACCTGGGCGGGCACCTCGGCGCTACGGCGATCAATCTCGTCGCGTGTGACGACGATGTCGCCTTGCCACTGGTCCAGCTGGCTTGCATAGGCGCGCACCGCCGCCTCGCCCTTGGCGCCGATCTCCGCCAGCATGGTGGTGACGACCTGCTGGGCGCTGGCCGTTTCGGTTTCGGGGGTCTTGTCGGCTTTTTTCAAATAGCTCACGGTCATGTCCATCTCCTTTGGAATGTATAAAAAAGCATTGCTTGCGGCACGCGTGAAAGGGCTTGCAAGTGAAAAATTGAAAAAGGAAGCCCATCAATGCCAGACGTTCTGGTGCTTGCTGTGGATTTATTTGGTCCGGTTGGCAAATTCGCGCAGTTTGGGGTCGGCGTTGACGCGCTTCATATAGGCATCGGTTATGTATTCGCTGCCCTGCGGCACGGTGTTGATGGCGCCAGTGCCACGCATGAACGTGGAAATCTCTCCAAACCAGGCATCCATGTCGGAACTTCCACGGCTGCGGTCCATGCGGGCCAGCTGCTGCTCCAGGTTAAAGGTCGGGCGCTTTGCAAATTCTTTTTGCAGCGACGCGTCGGTGATGTTCACACCGCCCTGCTCGTAGAACTTTCGCATCATCGCAATCGCCTCTGGCCGGTTGGCATTCATCCACGACCAGGCCCGCAGGTAGACCGACAAAAACTTGGCCACCTCCTCTGGTTTTTGTTCTGCATATTCACCGCGCGCAATCAGCGCGCCCGGGACGATCGCGCCGCCGTCCTTGCCCGAGCAAAGCTGGACCGCACCTGCTTTTTCCTCGACCGCATAGGTATTGGGCGCCCATAGCCCGGCCAGGTTGGCGCCGCCCGATGCCAGCGCCGAGATGATTTCGGCCTGCCCCATGTTTTTCATCATCACGTCCTGTTTGGTCAGGCCGTATTTCTTCAGGCACGACTGGACCGCGAAATCGCCGGTGGAGTTGCTGGTGAGCAAGATGGTCTGGCCCTTCATTGAAGCCGGGTTCTTGGTGATCTGGTCTGCCACGGCCTTGCTGACCATCAAGGCATTGGCGTCCGACTCGTCATTGGTCAGGCCGATGGTCTTGATGCCAAAACGCACATGACCCAGCACCGCCGGAACTGAGCCGGTAGCACCCACATCCCATGATTTGGCTGCTGATGCCGCCATTTGCGGAACACCAGCAGGAAAAATGCTGAACACCGGCTTGAGGCCTAACTCGGCCCACCAGTTCTTTTCTGTCGCCACATAAAAGGGCAATGCCCAGTACAGGGCCGGCTGGTAGCTGACCTTGATTTCGGTCAGTGGTGCCTGGGCCTGGGCGCTCAGACTGGTGCTGGCGACAACGGCACTCAGCAAGATGTTGCGCAAAAAGGTTGTCATGGGAGTTTCCTGAAGTTTTATGAATGGCCAATGAAAAATTGATACTCAGTGAACGGCGCCAGCATGCTGCTCGCGCAGCAGTTTCCAGATATGCGTGCGCAGGTGAACGAACGAAGGCTGGTCCATCACGTCTTCGATGCACGGCAAGCTGTCCCAGCCTTCAGCTACACGGACGGACTTGATGTCGATGATTTCCCGAATCGTGCCGGGCCGGCGCGACATCACCACCACACGATCGGCCAGGTAAACCGCCTCCTCCACCGCATGGGTGATGAAAAGCACGGTACGGGGATGGCGGCGCGCCAGGCGCACCAGTTCTTCCTGCATCACGACACGGGTCTGCGCGTCGAGCGCGCCAAAAGGCTCGTCCATGAGCAATACCTTGGGGTCCAGCACATAGGCCCGGGCAATGGCCACCCGCTGCTGCATGCCGCCCGACAGCTGGTGGGGAAAGGCCTTTTCGTAGCCCTTCAGGCCCATCAGGTCGATGTACTGCTCAATGCGCTTTTTCCTCTCTGCCGAGTCAATGCCCAGGGAAAGCAAACCAAATTCAATATTGTCCCAAACGGATTTCCAGGGAAAAAGGGCAAATTGCTGAAACACCACCGCCCGGTCCGGTCCGGGCCGCCTCACCACTTCGCTGTCCACCATCACCTCGCCGCCTGTCGGATGCTCCAGGCCGGCCGCCATGCGCATGCAGGTGGTCTTGCCGCAGCCTGAAGGCCCGACGATGGCCACGAACTCGCGGTCGCCCACTTCCAGATTGACACCTTTGAGCGCAACAAAGTCCTGGCCCCCCTGGCTGAAGGTTCGCTCGACATTGTTGAATTGAATGTTGGCCATAAGCATCCTTTGTTGACTGTTGTTGACTCGGAGGGTGTACCGGCCGGGCTCACAGGCCGCGGCGTGTTTCAATGGTCTGCTGCAGGCGGCGCAGCAGCACGTCGATGACCAGGCCGACCAGGCCGATGGCAATCATTCCGCTCATCACGGTAGCCGTGGAAAGGCCCGCCTGGCCCTTGACCATCAGGTAGCCCACGCCGCTGGACGCCACGATCAGTTCGGCGCCCACCAGCGACTGCCAGGCCAAGCCGGCCGAGATGCGCAGGCCCGCGACGATGGAAGGCACGGCCGCCGGCAGCATGACCTGGGTAATGCCCCGCCATGGCCCTGCGCCCAGCATGCTGGAGGCTTCGATGTATTTGCGGTCCACGTATTTGGCGCCGCGGTAGGTGTTGATCAGCACTGGCGGCAGCGCGCCCATGAAAATGATCAGCACCGGCCCGCCGATGCCGGTGCCAAACCAGAGCGCAGCGAACGGCACCCAGGCAATCGGCGCCACAAAGCGCACGGCTTCAAACAAGGGCCCCACGATCCTGTCAACCCAGGCAAACCAGGCCATCACGAGCCCCAAAGGGATGCCGACCATCACCGCGAGGGTAAAGCCCATGGCAAACCGCTGCAGGCTGGAAAGCAGATGGACTTGCAAGGTGTAGCCGGCAAACGGCTCGCGGGTCAGCTGAATCAGCCGCTCGATGATTTCCCAGGGTGCGGGCAAAAAGGCATGCGGTACCCAGCCGGACAGGGCCATAGCGGACCACAGGAAGATAAAACCGGCGGCGCCCGCAGCGCTCAGTGCCCAGAACCGGACGGGCGGCAAAGGTGGCTGCAGCATTACAGCGTCCTCCAGGGCATTGCCTTTTTCTCAAGCCAGCCCAGGGCCAGCGTCATCAGCCAGCCGCACAGGGCCACGCTGATCATCCCGACCAGGATCATGGGCGGGTAGATGTCTTGCGAGCCTTGGTTCAGGATCTGGCCCAGGCCGGCAATCGCGCCCACCAGTTCTGCGGCGACAAGCGTGGTCCAGGAAGCCTGCAGCGACAGCCGCAGACCGGTGAAGATGCTGGGCAGCGCACCGGGAATCAGGACTTCTTTCCAGTAGCGCCAGCCCTTGATGTCGAGCATGGCGCTGGCTTCGAGCAAGGGCTGGTCGATCTGCCGCACGCCGCTGAAGGTGTTGATGACCGACGGCACAAAGGCCGCAACGAAAATCACCATCACCTTGGCAGCGTCGCCCAGTCCCAGCCAGACAATGGCGAGCGGAATCCAGGCCAGCGGTGGAATGGGACGCAGGAACAGGAAAACCGGATTTGCCAGCGCCTCCACCGTGCGGCTTGCGCCCATCGCCAGTCCAAGCACCACGCCCAAGGTGGAAGCCACCACGAATCCCATGGTCACCAGCCGCACGCTGCGCAGTACATGCTCATGCCAGCGGGCATTGCTGTAGCCGTCAAACACGATTTGCTTCCAGGCCGCCAGCGTTTCAGCCGGAGCAGGAAACCGCATGTTCGAAATCAACCCGGTGGCATCGGTCAGCAGCCACCAGACCAGCAGCAGCCCGGACAGCGCTGCCATGACCTGCAAGAGCCCCCGTGCGACCGGATGCAGGCGCGCACCCGTGCGATTCAGGCCGCTGGCGGCCAGGGGGTGAACGGTTTTCGCAGTTGTCACCAAACTCTCCTTTGTTGACTTGTAAGCGCTTACATTATTTGGCATCACACTAAAATCTGTCAATTGGTATAAATCGTTAAATTATCAGTGTTAACCCGGGGTTTCAGCCACGAAAGCACACCCTGTAAGCGCGTACATTCTGAACCTATGACTACTCCTGAAAACAACCACCCCACCACGGACGATGTCGCGCGCATGGCGGGCGTTTCGACCGCCACGGTGTCACGCGCCCTGAACCGCCCGGAATCGGTCAGCGAAGCCTTGCGCAAGAAGGTCAATGCGGCAGTGTCGCGCCTGGGCTATGTCCCGCACGCCGGCGCACGCGCGCTGATGCTGCGCCGTTCCGGCACGGTGGGCGCGGTGTTTCCGACCGTGGACAACGCCATCTTTGCCGCAGCGATTGATGCGCTCCAGCGCCGGCTGGCGCAGTCGGACATCCAGCTGCTGATTGCCACCAGCGGCTATGACGCGACCAGCGAGATGCGCCAGGCCATCAACCTGGTGACTCGGGGCACCGATGCGCTGGTGCTGTGCGGCTTGTGCCAGCACCCTGAGTTGCTGCGTTTCATGCAGCAGCGCAACCTGCCTTGTGTTCATGTGATGGTGCATGAGCCTGACGGCAAGCACATCAGCGTCGGGTTTGACAACGTCGCGGCCATGGCCCAGGCGACGCAATATCTGATCGACCTGGGACACCGCCACATCGCCATGCTCGCCGGCGTAACGCAATTTAACGACCGTGCGCTGCAGCGCGTCGAAGGCGTGCGCAGGACAATGCAGTCGGCAGGACTGGACCTGCCCCCCGAGCGCCTGGTGGAACGCGCCTACGCGCTGGCCGATGCGCGCCAGGGACTGCGCCAGTTGATGGCCCATGAGCCGGCGCCCACGGCGGTGATCTGCGGCAACGACGTGCTGGCGTTTGGCGCCATGCTGGAGGCAGCCAGCCTGGGCCTGCAGGTTCCGCACGATCTGTCCATCGTGGGTTTTGACGATCTGGAGATGGCTCGCCACCTCCAGCCGGCCTTGAGCACCGTGCAAGTGCCCACTGAATCGATGTGGAGCACGGCCGCAGACCGGCTGGTAGCAGCCATCCGGGGTGAGCCCTTGCAGCGCAGCACGAAAATCGACGTGGCGCTCGTGGTGCGCCAGTCCACCGGACCGGCTCCTGCAGGCAGGCCCGGTTGAAAAACGGAAGGCGCCATCACCCACAAGGCGCGTCATGCGCGATGTACCTCTCATGACAGGTTCAGTCCGCGCCAAATCAGGCTTGAACTGCCTGCAATCAACAGCAGCCACACGGCCTGTACCGCGCGCTTTGCGGGCATGTGCGCATGCAGGTGGCTGCCGGCCACGTAGCCCAGCAGGGCGCAGGGAAGCAGCGCAAACGCTAGCGGCAGCAGCCCTTGCTGGCGGTAAAAACCGCTGCCGGTGAAAAGCACCAGGCGAACCAGGGCCGTTCCGAAAATCAGCACGCCAATGGTCGCCCGCATCACCGTTTTGTCAGGCAGGCGCCTTGCCAGGTAGATCATGTAAACCGGTCCGCCCGTGCCATACAGCGCCGTGAATGCGCCGCCAATCATGCCGGCGGGCACGGCCCACCCTGGCGACACCGGCACGGGCACGGCCTTGCTCAACAGGCTCCAGCTGGCATATCCCAGCACGAAAACGCCCAGCACCAGCAGCAACCACCGTTCGCTGGCATGCACCAGCACGGTCACCCCGACCGCCATGCCCAGCAGCAAAAATGGCAGCAGGCGCAGCAACTCTCGCCGGTCCAGGTGCTTGCGGTTTTTCAAACCCAGCAAGAGGCCGGCAAAAAGATCAAACACCAGCATCATGGGCACGGCAAACCGCAGCGGGAAAAAGTGCGCCAGCAGCGGAATGGCAATGATGGCCGCGCCAAATCCAGTAAGGCCGTAGACCGTATAGGCGACCGTCACGATCGCGGCAGCACTCAGCAGGGTGATCCAGGGAAGGTCTAGCATGCGCCGCCCGCACTGCACCCAGCCGAGCGCATGCCAGATACCGCCACGCGTTTGAAGCAGATATCCATGCACGTGCGCACAAACGCGTTCAGCATCCGGGCCACTGTTCGACGTCCCTCACCGAACAACGTCCAGCACTTCATCCAGGATGGTCTGTCCAGGCACGACGCGGGTGAAATGCACCGGCTCACGGCGCATCGACAGCATTTGCCCCGCCTGGGTCACGGTGATGTAGCTGGAGCTTGCCAGCTCTCCGGTGTGGGGATGGTCTTCCCGAAAGTGCGCACCGCGTGAATCTTCGCGGGCCAGTGCGGAGGTGGCAATCACACGACTCACGGCAATCAGGCTCTGGAGATTGAGCCAGTCTTGCCAGCTCAGGTTGAAGGCGCGGTCGCCGTCGGCCACGCCGGTGCTGGAGAGCCGCGCATCCAGTTCAGCCAGCGTGACCAGGGCGCGCTGCAAGCCTTCGGCGGTGCGCAAGATGCCAACGTCCTGCCACATGCAGTCGAACAGCGCTTCGCGAATCGATTCCAGGTTGCCGGGCGGATGGGCGAACGGCGCCAGATGCCAGGCAACGCTTTGCGCGATGGACGCTTCATCCGGGTCGCGCAGGCGGCCCTGTCTTTTGACCCAGGCAGCCATGCTGTCGCCGGCAATGCCGCCGAACACGGTGGAATTGGCCACGCCGTTGCCTCCGAGCCGGTTCGCGCCGTGCACACCGCCGGTGTCCTCGCCAGCGGCAAACAGCCCGGTCAGCGCCGTGGTGCAGTCGGCCTTGAACACTACGCCGCCCATCATGTAGTGGGCCGTCGGCACCACTTCCACCAGGCCGCCCGCCAGGTCAAAGCCGCAGTCGCCGCAACGCTCGACCATGCCCTTGAACTGCTTGCGTACGTTCTCGGTCCCCAGGTGCGACATCTGGATGTACACGCCGCCGTTGGGCGACGTGCGGCCGGCCCGCATCTCGGAAAAAATGGAGCGCGACACGATGTCGCGCGTGGCGCGTTCAAGCCGGGGGTCGTAGCGGTCCATGAAGCGCTTGCCGTCGCCATTGAGCAGGTAGCCGCCCGCGCCGCGCAGGCCCTCTTCCAGCACGGTGCCGGTCATGCGGGTGCCGGTGCCGGCGAGCAGGCCCGTGGGGTGGAACTGCACCATTTCCATGTCGCGGACCGGCAGACCGGCCCGCAGCGCCATGGCCAGGCCGTCGCAGGACTTGTCGCCCGAGGGGGTGTGGTATTTGTACATGGTCGGGCCGCCGCCGGTGGCGAGCAGCACAGCCTTGGCCTGCACGAAAACGAAGCCGCCGTCCTGCATGTTGATCATCAGCACACCGGCCAGGGCGGTACCGTCGGCCGTCTTGATCAGCTCGACCGCGCGATGCTCCTCCAGCCGGCCAATGCCGCGCGACCAGACCTGCTCGGACAACCTGTTGATGATCTCGATGCCGGTCAGGTCACCCTTGTGCACGGTGCGGTCGAAGGTCTGGCCGGCAAAGGCTTTCTGGTGCACGGTGCCATCGGGGTTGCGGTCAAAAAAGCAGCCGAGTTCGTTTTCCAGCTCGTGCACCCGCTCGACCGCCTTGGTCACCAGCGTCCAGGCCAGATCCTGGTCGGACAGCCACTTGCTGCCCTCGATGGTGTCCATGAAATGCCGCTCGACCGAATCGCCTGCGGCCAGCGCGACGTTGTAGCCGCCCTGCACCATGCGGGTACAGCCGCATTTGCCGAGCAGGCCCTTGACGGCAACGGTGATCGACAGGTCGGGCGCCGTCTGGTGCGCATGCAGGGCGGCAAACAGGCCGGCGCCGCCGGAGCCCAGGATCAGGATGTCGGTCTGCAGTCGTTTGATGTTCATGCCTTCACTCCCAGGCTGGCCAGCACTTCAGCCCTTTTTCCGGCCATGCTGTGCTTGAGCTCGTCATACAGGCTGCCGCCATGGCTGTCCATGGCGACCAGCAGCGGGCCGAAATCGCGGATGCGGAATTTCCAGAGCGACTCGGGGTTCAGGTCATCCATGTCGACGTCTTCGATCTGCTTGATCCAGGTCGTTTCCAGCGCGGCGGTGCCGCCGACGATGGCCAGGTAGACGCCGCCCAACTCCTCGAAGGCGGACAGCGAGCCGTCGCGCAGGCCGCCCTTGCCGATGACCATGCGCACGCCGTAGTCGGTCATGAGCGGCCGGGTGAAGCGCTCCATGCGGTCGGAGGTGGTCGTGCCGATGCAGATCGGCCGGTAGCCTGCCGGGTACTCAGCGGATTTTTCAACCTTCTGCACATTCGGCGCGGTATGGATCACGGCATGGCCGTCCATGTCGAAGCGGGCCTGGCGGCCGTGGTCGAACATGTGGATCTGCGTCGCATCGCGGATGCCGAACAGCGTGGTATGCAGGGTGACCGTGTCGTTGATGCGCAGCTGACGGATTTGCGCCTCGGTGACCGGCGTGGAGAGTTCGTGATGCGCCATGCTGAAATTCCTTAAAAGCCGTAAGTCACGCCCGCAGGCGTGAACGTTGCGCGGGCGCGCCGCGCCGAATGGCACTGCATGTTGACGGCGATGGGATTCATCGTGATGTGCGTCGAGGCCAGTTCGATCTGCACCGCGAATGCCGTCGAGTCGCCGCCCAGGCCCTGCGGCCCCACGCCCAGCTGGTTCACCGCGGCAGACAGCGCCTCTTCCAGTCGGGCGCCCTCGGGGTCGCTGCAGCGGCTGCCCAGTTCGCGGGTGGCCGCGCGCTTGGCCAGCGCCATGCTCAAGTCGGACGTGCCGCCCAGGCCGACGCCGACGATGGTCGGCGGGCAGGTCTTGCCGCCGGCCGCCAGCACGCAGTCGATTACAAAGGTCTTGATGGCGTCGATACCTTCGGCCGGAATCGCCATCTTCAGGAAGGAATTGTTTTCCGAGCCGCTGCCCTTGGGGATCATTTCGATTTCCAGCAGGTCGGGCGTCTGGCTGAAGTCAATGTGGATGACGGGCACCTCGATGCCGCAGGACGTGTGGTTGTTCTTGCGCGTCAGCGGATGCACGACCGAGGAGCGCAGCGGATGCTCGCGGGTGGCGCGCTCGCATCCGCGGCGTATTGCCTGCTTGAGCGCGTGGCCGTCCACCTGCACGTTCGAGCCGATCAGCAGGTTGTAGATGGGAATGCCGGTGTCCTGGCACAGCAGGTTGTCAGTGGCTTCCGCCACCTGGATGTTCGTCACCATGGTCGCCAGCACGCTTTGCGCCGTGGCGGCCGTTTCCGTGCGGGTCAGCCGGTCCAGCCCGGCCTTGACATCGGGCGGCAGCATCTTGAGCGCGCGGATGTACAGCGTCATGGCGGCGTCTTCCACCGCTTGCAAATCAATCTTCATAGGGGTTCTTCCTCGCGTCAGTTGGTGGTGATATTGCGGTTTTTCACCACGGTGGCCCAGAGCCTGGACTCGGCATCCATGGCCTTGGCAAATTCGGCAGCCGTGTTGCCCACCGGGGTCATGCCCTGCACGTACAGGCGCGCCTTGGTGTCGGACTCGGCCAGCACCTTGGCGGTGTCGAGCTGTATCTTGGAAAGAATCTCCGGGGGCGTGCCGGCGGGAGCCAGAAAACCAAACCAGCCGGTGTTTTCAAAGCCCGGCAGGCCGCTTTCTGCCACGGTGGGGACGTCGGGCAACTGCTCTGAGCGCTTCTTGCCAGTCACGGCCAGCGCGCGCAGCCGTCCCGGACCCAGCAAGGCAGAGGCCGCTGCAAAGTTGCCCACCATCATCTGGATCTGGCCCGCAATCAGGTCGTTGTAGGCGACCGCCTCGCCCCGGTAAGGCACGTGCTTGACCTCGATGTGGGCCGCATCGGCAAAGTTCTCACCCGCCAGATGCACCTGGCTGCCCACGCCGGCCGAGCCAAAGTTGAGCGCGCCGGGCGTTTCCTTGGCCAGTGCGATCAAGTCCTTCACGCTCTTGACCGGCGAGCGGTCAGGCACCACGAGCAGCATCGGCCCGCTCGCCACATTCGTGACCGGCGCCAGGTCCTTCTTGGTATCAAAGGGCATGCGCTTGTAAATGTGCGGATTGATGGTGATGCTGCCCGAGGCCATCAGCAGCGTGTAGCCGTCGGCCTGCGATTTGGCCACCAGGTCGGCGCCCAGGTTGCCGCCTGCCCCGGCGCGGTTTTCGACAATGATCGGCTGGCCCCAGAGCACCGAAAGCTTCTGGCCGATCATGCGTGCGACCACGTCGGTGGAGCCGCCCGGCGCAAAGGGAACGACCAGGCGCACCGGCTTGGCGGGCCAGCGCTCCTGCGCAGTGGCGGGCAGGACGCTCCATGCGGCAGCCGTGACGACGGTCGCGGCAAAAACGCGGCCCAGGGCTGAACGTCGGTTAAAGGTCATATCGTTGTCTCCTTGTTATGGAAAAACAGGCTTTTCGCACAGCCTGAAAAAGTCAGGAAAAGTCAGGAAAAAAGTGCCAGGGCGAAGGCCATTCCGGCGGCGGCGGCGAAACCCGCCGCGCCTGCAATCCAGTCCTTGCGCAGTCCCGAGGCGCTGCCGAATTCGATCAGCAGCAGGCGCACGCCGCCCATCATGTGCAGCGCCAACAGCACCACCAGGCCCCATTCGGCAAACTTGAAAAGGCCCTGGTCGGCAAACCGCAAAAAACCGTCCAGGGCGGCAGCCCCGTGCAAAGCCTGGCCCAGCGCCCAAAAGTGCAGCGGCAAGAAGGCCGCCAAGCCCAGGCCCGAAAGGCGATGCAGCAAAAAAGCCCAGTAGGCCGGATGCGCGCGGGCGCGCTGGTCGTTGCGGCGCTTCATGCCGCCACCACCGCAACCACGGCGCGCAGGCCCATCACGAGCAGCAGCAGCCCGAAGGCCCGCGAGAGCCACAGCGCGGCGCCGTCCCCCAGGCCCCACCATTCGCGGGCGATGTTGGCCACGCCCACCGGCACATGCACCGCGCAGGCCACGACGAACAGCGCGTAAAACGCGGCGAAACCCCAGCTGCCCTGCGTGCGGCCCAGGATTTCACCGGCGCTCAGCCCGCCGCGCACCACGTAGATCATGACCGCCAGATGCACCAGCACGCACAGCGCCAGCACCATGGCGCTGATGCGCTGCCAGTACCAGCGCCTGGCCTGCGCCACCCCCGATGCGTGTGCGGCGCTCACAGCTCGCCCCGCACGGCCGCCCTGGCCACCTTGCGCTTGAGGCCGGCAATCGACAGCGTCGGCGCGAGCTGCTTGGGGCAGCGCTCGGTACAGGAACCCTGCGTGTGGCAGGAGTGACAGCCCGCGTCGCCAGCCACCGCACGCAGCCGCTCGGCCTGCTGCACATCCCGCACGTCATTGGCCAGCGTCCAGGCGCGGTTGAGCGCCGCCGGACCCAGGTAATCAGGCCGCCAGCTCACCACATCGCAGGAGGCGTAACAAATGCCGCAGCCGATGCATTCAATGCCGGCGTCGGCCGCCTTGCGTTCTTTCGAAGCCGGTTCGACCCGGGCAAAAGACTCGTGGCGGGTCAGTTCGCCCTTGAACTGACCCTTGGCGCGTGCCCATTTGTCAAAGAACTCACTCATGTCGGTGGCGAGATCCTTGATCACCGGCAAGTTCGACAGCGGCGCGATTTCCAGTTCGCCGTCTGGCGCCACCTTGGAAATGTGCGTGCGGCAGGTCCAGCGCGCCTTGCCGTTGACGGTCATGGCGCACGAGCCGCACATGCCCACGCGGCAGGCAAACCGGTAGCTCAGCGAGGGTTCCAGATGGCGCTGGATATAGGTCACCACATCCAGCACGGTCTGGCTTTCGTTGCGGGGTACCTCGTAGGTCGTGAACCCGCCGACCTCTTTGCCGCGCCACACCTTTACGTTGAGAGTTTTATGCATGGGCTTATTTTTGATTCAGCCAATAGAAAATAAAAGCTAGTAATAATTTGTTTAAGATCAATTATTTATTTATCTCGCGCTGATCCTCGGCAGACACCCAACCATCCAGGAAACGGCAGACAAGCATGCGTTCAATCCGGACCTTTAAGACCTTCCTGGCGGTGGTCAAGCACGGCAGCTTCGCTGCGGCCGGCCATGCGATCGGCCTGACCCCCGCAGCCATCGGCCTGCAGATACGCGGCTTCGAGGAGGAGTTGAACCAGCAGGTGTTTGACCGCACCGCGCGCTCGGTGGTGTTGAATACGGCCGGCCGCAAGCTGGTCCCGGCCATCGAGGACCTGGTGCAGCGTTACGAGGCGATCACGACCGGCACGGACACCGACGAACTGTCGGGTACGGTGGTGATGGGGGCGCTCATCTCGGCGCTCATGGGCTCGTTCGCGGATGCGCTCTGGACCATCAAGAAGCAATATCCCCGCCTGGAGGTGCGGCTGCTGGCGGGCCAGTCGGATGACTTCACGCGCAAGGTGGCGCATGGCGAACTCGATGGCGCGGTGGTGATCCGGTCGCCGCACGCGCTGCCGCCCAGCCTGATCTGGACACCGCTGTACCGAGAACCGATGGTTTTGATCGCACCGCGCCGTCCGCATTTCGACCTGCCGGACGACCCGCTTGAGGTGCTGCGCCACTGTCCGTTCATCCGCTTCGACAAGAGCACCTGGACCGGCTACCTGGTCAGCGAGGTCCTGCGGCAGTGCAGTGTCAGCCCCACCGATGCGATGGAGCTCAATTCCTTCGAGGCCATCATGGAAATCGTGCGCCAGGGCTTTGGCATGGCCATCGTCCCCAGGCTTTCCAACGTGGACTGGTCGCGGGACCGGGGGCTGAAGATCATCCCCCTGCCCTGCGTGGTGATCGAGCGCGACGTCGGCCTGCTGGAGCGCACCAGCCATCTGCGAACCGGCTTCACCGATGCGATCAAGCAGTATTTCATCGCCCACAATGTACGGACTCGGCGGTAGGCACTTATCGCCTTATGGAGGCATGCGCTGCGCTTTGTCCATTCAAGCTGGATAAGCGGCGTGCGAAAGCAGCCCGAGACCTTTTGCTTGACCTTGGGCATGCACACGGCGCGCTCGGCCAAGTTGTTGGTGAACGGCACGTTGGCCTGTGTCATGAAGCGCCAGACATCGTCGGTGTAATCGCGCAAGCGGCCAATCAAATTGGTGGCCTTGCCTTGCCTGGGCCGGCCGCGTTTGCACGTTGACGCCACTTTGGGGTGCGCTGTCGGTGCCTGGGCGAGGATGGTGTTATGCAGCTCACGCAGGTCGCGTACCTGGGCTTGGTATGTCTAGCCCGTGTACTTGGGGCCATCGCCCTGAGCGCAGTTGACGTGGTGCAGGTGGCTGGCATGCGTCAGCACCTCGATCATGTCGCCCGCCCCGGCTTGGCCGTGCTCCTCGAGCAGGTAGGTCAACTCACGCAAGTGGTGGGCATTGCACAGGGTGTGCTGGCAAGGCAATGCCTTGCAGGGCATCCAGCCGTCATGCACCAGCACGCCCTGGAATTGCCCGAGCAGCGCCAGCGCTTCAAAAGCTTCGGCGCCGCGCTCGGGGTGGCAGCCCAGCCACGTCAGCGTGTCGGTGGCCAGCACATGGAGCCAGTGCAGCTTTTTGGCCACACGCATGCCGGTCTCGTCGGCATGCACCACGGCTGAGGCCACCACCGCCTGGCCGATGGCTTGTACCATGAGGCGCAAGAGGTCTGCACCGTCCAGGCCCGCCTTGTCCACCGTGGCCTGACTGACGCTCAAGCCAAAGAAGTCTTGCATCAGCGCGGCGGTGCGCTGCACCGGCACGGCGTGATTCTGGTTGAGATGGACCATGGCCGCTTGCGCGCGGGGGCCGTATTGCACGCCCGGGTTGACGCCGCCAGGAAACGCGCCCGTATGGACATGGCCGCAGCGGCACACGGCCCGCATGGCGCGGTGCTCGGTCACTTCAAACGCCAGCAGCGGCAAATCAAGGACCTGGCGTGTCTCGCCCACACAGGCCACAGGCAGCTTGCGCTGGCAGGCCTGGAACTGCCGGGGAACGTCGAGGAGTTAGTAGTGTTTTAGCAATTTACTTGCGCGCCGGCGGCAAATCGGTGCAGCTGCCGTGCGCCACTTCCGCCGCCATGCCGATGCTCTCGCCCAGCGTGGGGTGTGGGTGAATCGTCTTGCCAATGTCCACCGCGTCGGCGCCCATCTCGATCGCCAGCGCAATCTCGCCAATCATGTCGCCGGCATGCGTGCCGACCATGCCGCCGCCCAGGATCTTGCCGTGGCCATGCGCCTCTGGGCTGTCGTCGAACAGCAGCTTGGTGAAGCCTTCGTCGCGGCCGTTGGCAATCGCACGGCCCGACGCGGTCCAGGGAAACAGGCCCTTCTTGACCTTGATGCCCTGCGCCTTGGCCTGGTCTTCGGTCAGGCCGACCCATGCCACTTCCGGGTCGGTGTAGGCCACGCTCGGGATCACCCGGGCGTTGAAGGCGGCGCTGGCCAGTTCCTTGTTGCCCTGCAGTTCGCCCGCAATCACTTCGGCGGCCACATGCGCCTCATGCACCGCCTTGTGCGCCAGCATCGGCTGGCCGACGATGTCGCCGATGGCGAAGATGTGCTTCACGTTGGTGCGCATCTGGATATCCACCGGGATAAAGCCCCGGTCGGTCACGCTGACGCCGGCCTTGTCGGCGGCGATCTTCTTGCCGTTGGGGCTGCGGCCGACGGCCTGCAACACCAGGTCGTAAATCTGCGGCGCAGGCGCGGTCCCGCCCGGCTCGGCGCTCTCGAACGTCACCTCGATGCCGGCGGGCGTCGCCTTGGCGCCTACCGTCTTGGTCTTGAGCATGATGTTGTCAAAGCGCGGCGCGTTCATCTTTTGCCAGACCTTGACCAGGTCGCGGTCGGCGCCCTGCATCAGGCCGTCGAGCATTTCCACCACGTCCAGGCGGGCGCCCAAGGTGCTGTACACCGTTCCCATTTCCAGGCCGATGATGCCGCCGCCCAGGATCAGCATGCGCTTGGGGACTTCCTTCAGCCCCAGCGCGCCGGTGCTGTCCACCACGCGCGGGTCTTCGGGCATGAAGGGCAGGCGCATGGCCTGGCTTCCGGCGGCGATGATGCAGGTCTTGAAGCCGATGGTCTGCTTTTTGCCTGTTTTTTCCTGCGACGTGCCGCTGGTTTCCTCGACTTCGAGGTGGTTGGCGCCGGCAAAAGCGCCGTAGCCGCGCACCACGGTGACCTTGCGCATCTTGGCCATGGCGGCCAGCCCGCCGGTCAGCTTGCTCACCACCTTGTCCTTGTGGCCGCGCAGCATGTCGATGTTGAGGGTGGGCGCGCCGAAGTCAACGCCCAACGCGGCCATGTGGCTGACCTCGTCCATGACGGCGGCCACATGCAGGAGGGCTTTCGACGGAATGCAGCCGACGTTCAGGCAGACGCCGCCCAGCGCGGCATAGCGCTCGACCAGCACGACCTTCAGGCCCAGGTCGGCCGCGCGGAAAGCGGCCGAGTAGCCGCCAGGGCCGGCGCCCAGCACCAGCAGATCGCAGTCCAGGTCAGCCGTTCCGCCAAAGCTGGCGGCGGCCGGTGTTGGCGCTGCGGCAGCAGATGCTACTTTTTCGGGAGCAGCTGGTGCAGGAGCAGATTGCGCAGGAGCCTGTTTTGGTGCTTCAACCGGAGCGGCGGCCGCGCCTGCGGTGCCGGCGACTTCCAGCGTCAGCACGACCGTGCCCTGTTTGACCATGTCGCCGAGCTTGACTTTGATCTCCTTGACCACGCCGCCTTGCGACGATGGGATTTCCATGGAGGCCTTGTCGCTTTCCACGGTGATCAGGCTTTGCTCGGCCTTGATGGTGTCGCCGGGCTTGACCAGCACTTCGATGACGGAGACTTCGTCAAAGTCGCCAATGTCGGGCACCTTGATGTCGATGAGGTTTACAGAGGCACTCATGGGGAGGCTTTCAGTTTGAGGGTGAATACGTCAATCAGTCCGCCGGAATTCTTGTCGAACTCGCAACCGGCGTTCATTCCGGCCATGGCCACCTCGCGGGCAGTCCTGGCCTTGGGCCAGCTGGCGTGCATCGCGCCCAGCGCAAAGCTGCGGCCCGAGCCCACGCCCCAGAATTCCTTGAATTCAAAGACTTCACGGTAGCTGTACAGGCCATAAATGCCGGTGGCGTTGGCAATGAGCACGGTGAACTGGCTGGACTCGTAGGGGTCGTTGTCGTCTTCCTTGCTCTGCAGGAAAAACGATTCCTTCAGCAGGGAATGCAGTTTGAGGAAGGTGTCGAACACCTCCTCGCGGTTGTTCAGCCGGAGTTCCTCGGGGGGCAGCGTCGACATGGCCTTGCGCAGCACGGGAAAGTGCGCCACGGTGCCGGCCATGCCGATGTAGCTGGCGCCTTGCGGCGTCTCGACCTTGAAAATCTTGCTGTTGGCTTCAAAGCGGTGGCTCAGGCGGGTATCGCCAAAGGTCACGAGCGTGTCGGCGGCCATCACCACCTGACCCGCTTTCTTGACCACCACCAGCGTTGTCACAGGAAGATTCGGCGGAAGTCCGCCAGCACCTGGCCGAAATACGCATTGAAACGCGCCGCCGCCGCGCCGTCGATCACGCGGTGATCCCAACTGAGCGACAGTGGCTGCATCAGGCGCGGCTGGAAGGCCTTGCCGTCCCAGACCGGCTCGATCCGGCTTTTGCACACTCCCATGATGGCGACTTCGGGTGCATTGATGATGGGCGTGAAGTAGCGCCCGCCAATACCGCCCAGCGACGAGATGGTGAAGCAGGCGCCCTGCATGTCGGCCGGACCGAGCTTGCCGTCGCGCGCCTTCTTGGCCAGTTCACCCATTTCCTGCGAGATCTGGATGATGCCTTTCTTGTCGGCGTCCTTGATCACCGGAACGACCAGGCCGTTGGGCGTGTCGGCAGCAAAGGCGATGTTGAAATACTGCTTGAGCACCAGTTGGTCGCCGTCGAGCGAGGCATTGAACTGCGGGAATTTCTTGAGCGCGGCCACCGAGGCCTTGATCAGGAAGGCCAGCATGGTGATCTTGACCCCTAGCTTCTCGTTTTCCTTGTTCATCTGCACGCGGAAGGCTTCGAGTTCGGTGATGTCGGCATCGTCGTGGTTGCAGACGTGCGGGATCATCACCCAGTTGCGGTGCAGGTTGGCGCCGCTGATCTTCTTGATGCGCGACAGCGGCTGGCGCTCGACCGGGCCGAACTTGGTGAAATCGACCTTCGGCCAAGGCAGCAGGTCCAGGCCCACGCCAGTGCCACCGCTTGCAGCAGCGGCGGGCGCGGGCGCCTTGGCTGCCTGCGCCTGGGTGCGGGTGTCGCCGGCCATCACGGCTTTGGTGAAGGCCTGTACATCGTCCTGCGTGATGCGGCCCTTGGGACCGGAGCCCTTGAGTTCGGCCAGCGGCACGCCAAGTTCGCGGGCGAACTTGCGGACCGACGGCGAGGCATGCGGCAAGCTGCCCTGCGGCGCGACCGTGGGTTCATGCGCGGGCTGAGACTGGGCGGCTGCAGCGGGCGCAGCGGCGCTGGGCGTGGGCGTGGGCGTGGCGGGCGCCGACGCGGTGGCGGCTGGAGACGACGCTGCGGGCGCCGCTGCTGGAGCGGGCGCAGCGGCAGCCGCCGCAGGCGCGGCCGATCCTTCCAGAATCGCCAGCAGGTCACCAATATTGACGGTGTCGCCCAGCTTGACCTTAAGTTCCTTGATCACGCCGGCGGTAGAGGACGGAATTTCCATCGATGCCTTGTCGGACTCCACGGTGATGAGCGATTGCTCGACCTTCACGGTGTCGCCCGTCTTGACGAGCACCTCGATCACGACCACATCCTTGAAGTCGCCAATGTCGGGAACCCGCACTTCGACCGGGCCGGCCGCTGGCGCAGCAGCTGGAGCCGGTGCCTGGGCGGCAGGCGCCGGCACCGATGCCGCTTCTGTTTTAGGAGCAGCTTGTGCAGGAGCAGCCTGCGCAGGAGCCTGTTTTGGCTCTGATTCCGCAGCGCCGGCGACTTCCAGCGTCAGCACGACCGAGCCCTGCTTGACCTTGTCGTCGAGCTTGACCTTGATCTCTTTCACCACGCCGGCGTGGCTGGACGGGATTTCCATTGAAGCTTTGTCGGATTCCACCGTGATCAGCGATTGCTCGGCCGTCACGGTGTCGCCCGGCTTGACCAGCAGTTCGATGACGGTGACTTCGTCAAAGTCACCGATGTCAGGGACTTGTATATCTACCAATGCCATGTTCTTGTCTCCGTTTGCTTGCGTCTTGGACTGAATTTTTTACGTCAAGCGTAAAGCGGATTGATCTTGTCGGCATTGATGCCGTACTTCTGGATGGCTTCGGCCACCTTGGCGACCGGCACCGTGCCTTCTTCGCTGAGCGCCTTCAGGGCCGCCACGACGATGTAGTGGCGGTTGATCTCGAAGTGCTCGCGCAGCTTGCTGCGGAAATCGCTGCGGCCAAAACCGTCGGTGCCCAGCACCTTGTAGGTGCGGCCCTTGGGAATGTAGGAGCGGATCTGTTCGGCATAGGCCTTCATGTAGTCGGTCGAAGCGATCACCGGGCCGGCATGGGCCTGCAACTGGTCCTCGACAAACGAGGTGCGCGGCGTCTCCAGCGGGTGCAGCAGGTTCCAGCGTTCGGTGTTCTGGCCGTCGCGTGCCAGTTCGTTAAAACTCGGGCAGCTCCAGACGTTGGCAGACACGCCCCACTCTTTTTCCAGCAGTTCCTGCGCCGCAATCGATTCGCGCAGGATGGTGCCCGAGCCGAGCAGTTGCACGGTCGGCGCCAGCTGGGGGCCTTCCTTGCACAGGTACATGCCCTTGATGATCTGCTCTTCGGTGCCGGGCTTGAGGCCGGGCATGGCGTAGTTCTCGTTCAGCAGCGTGATGTAGAAGTACACGTTTTCCTGCCGCTCGACCATGCGCTTGAGGCCGTGGTGCAGGATGACACCGACTTCGTGCGCGTAGGTGGGGTCGTAGCTGATGCAGTTCGGAATCGTGCCGGCCAGGATGTGGCTGTGACCGTCTTCATGCTGCAGGCCTTCGCCGTTCAGCGTGGTGCGGCCCGAGGTGCCGCCGAGCAGGAAGCCCCGTGCCTGCATGTCGCCCGCCGCCCAGGCCAGGTCGCCAATGCGCTGGAAACCGAACATCGAGTAATAAACATAAAACGGCACCATGATGCGGTTGTTGGTGCTGTACGACGTCGCCGCCGCGATCCAGCTGCTCATGCCGCCGGCCTCGTTGATGCCTTCCTGCAGGATCTGGCCCTTCTTGTCTTCCTTGTAGTACATCACCTGGTCTTTATCGACCGGGGTGTATTGCTGGCCGGCAGGGTTGTAGATGCCGATCTGGCGGAACAGGCCTTCCATGCCGAAGGTGCGGGCTTCATCGACCAGGATGGGCACGACGCGCGGACCCAGTGCCTGGTCACGCAGCAACTGCGTCAGGAAGCGCACATAGGCCTGGGTGGTCGAGATTTCGCGGCCTTCGGCGGTCGGCTCCATCACCGCCTTGAAGGTTTCGATGGCCGGCACGGTGAAGTGCTCGTCGGCCTTGGCGCGGCGGTGCGGCAGGTAGCCGCCCAGCGCCTTGCGGCGTTCGTGCAAATACTGCATTTCAGGCGTGTCGTCGGCCGGCTTGTAAAACGGCAGCTCGGCCAGCTGGCTGTCGGGAATCGGAATGTTGAAACGGTCGCGGAAGGTCTTGATGTCCTCGTCGCCTAGCTTTTTGGTCTGGTGGACATTGTTCTTGCCCTCGCCGATCTTGCCCATGCCAAAACCCTTGACGGTCTTGATCAGGAGCACGCTCGGCTGGCCGGTGTGGTTGACGGCCGAATGGAAGGCGGCATAGACCTTTTGCGAGTCATGCCCGCCACGGGTCAGCTTCCAGATGTCGTCGTCGCTCATCTTGGCCACCATTTCCAGCGTGCGCGGGTCGCGGCCGAAGAAATGCTTGCGCACATAGGCGCCGTCGTTTGCCTTGAACGACTGGTAATCGCCGTCGTTGCATTCCATCATGATCTTGCGCAGCGCGCCTTCCGTGTCGCGGGCCAGCAGCGGGTCCCAGCCAGAGCCCCAGATCAGCTTGATGACGTTCCAGCCGGCGCCGCGGAATTCGCCTTCGAGTTCCTGGATGATCTTGCTGTTGCCGCGCACCGGGCCGTCGAGCCGCTGCAGGTTGCAGTTGATGACGAACACCAGGTTGTCGAGCTTTTCTCGCGCGGCCAGGCCGATGGCGCCTAGCGATTCGACCTCGTCCATTTCACCGTCGCCGCAGAACACCCAGACCTTGCGGTTTTCAGTGTTGGCAATGCCGCGCGCATGCAGGTATTTGAGGAAACGCGCCTGGTAGATCGCCATCAGCGGGCCCAGGCCCATCGACACCGTGGGGAACTGCCAGAAATTGGGCATCAGCTTGGGATGCGGATAGCTCGACAGCCCCTTGCCATCGACTTCCTGGCGGAAATTGAGCAGCTGCTCCTCGCTCAGCCGGCCTTCAAGGTAGGCGCGGGCATACACGCCGGGCGACACATGGCCCTGGATATAGAGGCAGTCGCCGCCGTGGTTTTCGCTCTCGGCATGCCAGAAATGGTTGAAGCCGGCGCCAAACAGGCTGGCGAGCGAGGCAAACGAGCCGATGTGGCCGCCCAGGTCGCCGCCGTCAGCCGGATGCAGCCGGTTGGCCTTGACCACCATGATCATGGCGTTCCAGCGCATGTAGGCGCGCAGGCGCTGCTCGATCAGCAGGTTGCCGGGCGAGCGCTCTTCCTGGTCGGTCTCGATGGTGTTGACATAACCAGTGGTGGCCGAGAAAGGCATGTCGATGCTGTTCTGGCGGGCATGCTCCATCAGTTGCTCAAGCAGAAAGTGGGCGCGCTCGGGGCCGTTGTTGGCAATGACGGCGGACAGCGCATCCATCCACTCGCGCGTCTCCTGCGTGTCTTTGTCCTGTATGGACTCAAGGGAAGCACCCGCTGGGGGAATTCCGGTCGGCTGGGTCTCGTCTGGGTTGGCTGCCATTTTGTCTCCTGGAAAAATTTTTTCGCTTGTTACTTTGAACCCATGCAAGGCGTCGTTCAGCCTGTCTGGGCCGCGTCTAGGACGTGTTTTAAACCGAATTTAGGTTTAAGTTCCTAGTTTCTCACAATTATTTATTAATTTCAAATTGTGCGTATTGATTTTATATTATGAAAAAATAGAAAATACCAGAAATGATGCATGCCCACCTTACATTGAACTTATGAATTCGCACCCGACTCTGTCATGCGGCTCTACTTCATCTAAGATGGTCAGTTTTTCCCATGTCCCAGTTTCCGCTTTCCCCCACCTCCGACGCCACGGCCAGCCCCGCGTCCATGGCGCTGTGGCGGCGTTGGTGGCGCAAGCAGTCCCCGTCGCGCCAGGACCGCTTCATTGCACTGGGGCCGCTGTTTGCCGTCATTCTTTTTCTGGCGGCCGTGATCGCCGCCTTCGCCTACCTGCGCATTGAAGAAATAGACCGCGAACAGCAGGCCGTCACCCGCGATGTCGAATATGCCCAGCAACGCCTTCGGCTGCGGCTGCTGGAACGGCAGGAGCAACTGATGCGAATCGGCCGGGACGTCTCCAATAACGAGATCGACGCCGAAGAATTCGTGATTCAGGCCGAAGCCCTGGTCAACCAGAATCCGGAATTGATGGCCGTCAGCTGGATCGACAACCGGCGGCGCATCAAGGCTTCGTATGTTTCGCCGAGTGCGAACTCCATCGGGTCGCGCACAGTCGGCGAGCAGCTCAAGCTAGGCGAAACCGACGGCACTTACGAACTGGCACGCGACCTGCGCCAGCCGGTGTATTCGCGGCCGCTGTTCGTGCAGGACACGCGGCGTTCCAACGCCGCGAGCCTGCAGCTTCAGGTTCCGCTGGACGAGCAGGGAAAGTTTGCCGGCGTGATCATGGGCGAGTATTCGGTGGACGGGCTGCTGCGCTTTGGCATTCCGACCGAAATCACGGCCAAGTATGCCGTTGCCCTGGTGGACGACAAGGAAACGGTACTGGCCGGCAACCTGCCGCCGGCCCGCGACGGCGCGGCGCGGCTCCTGCCCTGGACCGAAGACGCGGCCAAGTACGAAATTCCGGTGTCGCCCGTGGGCAATGGCCTGTTGATCCGGGCCGAAGGCTACCGCGCCTCGCAGGGCGTTGTCGGCAGCGGCTTTTTCTGGCTGGTCAGCGCGCTCAGCGCCCTGACCGTGTGGATGCTGATCGGCAACTGGCGCCATACCCGGCGCCGGGTCCAGGCGCAGGAAGCGCTGCAGACCGAAACCCATTTCCGGCGCGCGATGGAAAACTCGATGCTGACGGGCATGCGCGCGCTCGACCTACAGGGCCGCATCACCTATGTCAACCCGGCTTTTTGCCAGATGACCGGATTGAACGAAGACGAGCTCGTCGGCTGCACCGCGCCATTCCCGCATTGGCCCGAGTCGGAAATCACCACCCTGATGGGCCGGCTTGACGACGAACTGCACGGCCGGACGCCGGCCGGCGGTTTTGAAGTGCGCGTCAAGCGCAAGAACGGCAACACCTTTGACGCACGCCTGTATGTGTCGCCGCTGATTGACCCGCACGGCCAGCAGACCGGCTGGATGACGTCGATGACCGACATCACCGAACCCAAGCGCATCCGGGAAGAACTCACCGCGTCCTACGAACGCTTCACCACGGTCCTTGAGGGACTGGACGCCGCCGTTTCCGTGGCGCCGATGGGCAGCAGCGAGCTGCTGTTTGCCAACCGGCTGTACCGTTCCTGGTTTGGCGGCCAGGCGTCAAGCCATCTGAACCTGGTGGCGCAGGTCGGTGTGCCCACCGTCAAACCGTCGGGCGATGCCCTGGATGCGGTGGACGGCATGGCCGGTTTTCCGACCGACTCCCTGACCGATGCGCAAACGGCCAATGCCGAGATCTTCGTTCCCGAACTGGGCAAATGGCTGGAAGTGCGTTCACGCTACCTGACCTGGGTCGATGGCCGGCTGGCGCAGATGGTGATTGCCACCGACATCACGCCGCGCCGCCATGCCGAGGAGCAGGCCGCGCAGCAAAACGAACGCGCGCAAAATGCCAGCCGCCTGATCACCATGGGAGAGATGGCATCAAGCGTGGCCCACGAACTGAACCAGCCGCTGACGGCCATCAACAACTACTGCAACGGCATGGTGTCGCGCATCAAGGCCAACCAGATCAGCAACGACGACCTGCTGGTGGCGCTGGAGAAAACCGCCAAGCAGGCCTGGCGCGCCGGGCAGATCATCCAGCGCATCCGCGCCTTCGTCAAACGCAGCGAACCCAACCGCTCGGCGGCGGAGGTGGCAACGCTGGTCAGCAATGCCATGGAACTGGCCGAAATCGAGCTTCGGCGCCATCATGTGCGGCTTACCCACCACATTGCCGCCCGCCTGCCCGACCTGATGGTGGACCGGATTTTGATCGAGCAGGTGCTGATCAACCTGATGAAGAATGCGGCCGAATCGATTGCCCAGTCGCACCGGCCCACGGCCCAGCGCAATGTCGAGTTGCAGGTCATCCCGAAGCAGATCGACGGCCAGAGCGTGGTGGAATTCTCGGTGCTCGATTCCGGCCAGGGCCTGTCGCCCGAGGTGATGGAACGCCTTTTTGAAGCCTTCTATTCGACCAAGGCCGAAGGCATGGGCATTGGCCTGAAACTGTGCCGCAGCATTGTCGAGTCCCACCACGGCAGACTGGAGGCGGTCAACCTCTACAATGGCGACGACGTCGTCGGCTGCCGGTTCACCTTCTGGATTCCGGTAATACCATTGACATCACCGGCAGCGCCTGCCACCGATACCATTGCCGCCTGAGCCGCGAACAGTTCCTAGAAAAACTCCACCATTTCCATTCCAGTTTACGAAGAAAGCAAGGCATGAGTTTGATACCCAAAAAAGGCACGGTCTATGTCGTGGATGACGACGAAGGCGTGCGCGATTCGCTGCAATGGCTGCTTGAAGGCAAGGACTACCGGGTGCGGTGTTTCGACTCGGCGGAAACATTCCTGAGCCGCTACGATGCGCGCGAAGTGGCTTGCCTGATCGTGGATATCCGCATGAGCGGCATGAGCGGGCTGGAGTTGCAGGACCGCTTGCTGGAACGCAAGTCGCCGCTGCCGATTGTCTTCATCACCGGGCACGGCGACGTGCCGATGGCGGTGGACACGATGAAAAAAGGCGCGATGGATTTCATCCAGAAGCCTTTCCAGGAAAACGCGCTGGTCGACCTGGTGGAACGCATGCTGGAGCAGGCCAAAGAAGCCTTCAACGACCACCAGCAGTCGGCCAGCCGCGACGCGCTGCTGGCCAAGCTGACCTCGCGCGAGGCGCAGGTCCTGGACCGCATCGTCGCCGGCCGCCTGAACAAGCAGATTGCCGACGACCTGGGCATCAGCATCAAGACAGTCGAGGCGCACCGCGCCAACATCATGGAAAAGCTCAATGCCAATACCGTTGCGGACCTGCTGAAAATCGCTTTGGGCTCGACCGCGCCCAAGGCTTGAGACCCACCAGCAACTCCGTTTTTAATAGCACCTAACGCCCGTGGCATATGCGCTGACGGGCGTTTTTACTTGAATATTCAAACAACATGACCGCCCAGCTCATCGATGGCAACGCCCTTTCACGCCAACTGCGCACCGAAGTCGCCCAGCGCGCCATGCTTCTCCGCGCCCGCGGCATCACGCCCGGACTGGCCGTGGTGCTGGTCGGCGACAGCGCGGCCAGCCAGGTGTATGTGCGCAACAAGGTCAAGGCCTGTGAAGACAACGGCCTGCATTCGGTGCTGGAGCGCTACCCGGCCGAGATGAGCGAAGCCGAACTGCTGGCGCGCGTCGAGGCGCTGAACAAGGATCCTGCGATCCACGGCATCCTGGTGCAGTTGCCGCTGCCGCCGCATATCGACGCCCAAAAGGTCATCGAGGCGATTTCACCGGACAAGGACGTGGACGGCTTTCACGTCGGCAGCGCCGGCGCGCTGATGGTCGGCCAGCCGGGCTTCTGGCCCTGCACGCCCTACGGCTGCATGAAGATGCTGGAAAGCATTGGCTACGACCTGCGCGGCAAGCACGCCGTGGTGATCGGCCGCAGCAACATCGTCGGCAAGCCGATGGCGCTGATGCTGCTGCAGAAAAACGCCACCGTCACCATTTGCCACAGCGCCACAAAAGACCTCAAGGCGATGACGCTGCAGGCCGACGTGATCGTGGCGGCAGTCGGCAAGCGCAACGTGTTGACGGCCGACATGGTCAAGCCCGGCGCGGTGGTGATCGACGTCGGCATGAACCGCATTCCTGAAGGCGAGCCCGGCGAAGGCAAGCTCTGCGGCGATGTGGACTTTGACGGGGTGAAGGAAGTCGCCGGCTACCTCACGCCGGTGCCGGGCGGCGTCGGCCCGATGACCATCACCATGCTGCTGGTCAACACGCTGGAAGCGGCGGAACGCGGTTGAAGCGCGCAGCGGGCTCAGGCGGCGCCGCCGTTGACGGCTACCGCTCCGGGCGGGCGCTCAGGCGCCAGAGCGTGAATCCGGCGCACAGCCACTGGCCCAGCAGCATCGCGCTGCCCAGCCCATGCCAGAGCCGCAGGTTGCCGCCGTCAGCGCGGGCGCTGACAATGCGCGGCGCCACGCCAAATTCGACCAGCAAGGCCAGCAGCATTCCGGCAACTATGAATTTCATAGCTGCCTGTGCAGTCCCAGATTGCGCAACACCGTCTTTTTGGTTAAAAACCATGAGCATCAGCAGGACGCAACCGGTGCTGATCCAGGTCTGCGCGGCAAAGAGTTTGGCAGCCATGGCGCCCGCCGCCGCCGGACTGCCCAGGTGCATGAACAGCATCGGCACCACGACAAAACCCAGGGCGGTCAAGCTGCCCCACCACAGGGCCGCCGCCAGCAGCCCGATCCGCTGGCGCACCGGCGCGCGCATCAAAGGTAGCTGACGGTCACGATCTCGTAGCGGCGGATGCCGCCGGGTGCCTGCACTTCGGCGCTGTCGCCCTCGTCCTTGCCGATCAGGGCTCTGGCAATCGGCGAGCCGATGTTGACCAGGCCGAGCTTGATGTCGGCCTCGTCCTCGCCGACGATCTGGTAGGTCACGCTCTCGCCCGTGGTTTCATCTTCAAGCTTCACGGTCGAGCCGAACACCACGCGGGTTCCCGGCTCGAAAGTGGTCGGATCGATGATCTGGGCGGCCGACAGCTTGCCTTCGACCTCCTGGATGCGTCCTTCGATGAAGCCCTGGCGGTCCTTGGCGACTTCGTATTCGGCGTTTTCGCTCAGGTCGCCCTGGGCCCGGGCCTCGGAAATCGCATTGATGACCCAGGGGCGCTGAACCGTCTTGAGGTTGTGCAATTCGGCTTTGAGCTTTTCCGCGCCGCGCTTGGTGATGGGTAAGGTGGTCATTTTTTGGTCCTGCAAAATGCGAAACCGCCACCAGTCACCTGGCAGCGGCATGTTTGATCGTCTTGACGTTTTAGTTTAATGCATGTTCGGCAAGGTCAACCCGGTGTTTCACCTGATCAATCAAGCCGCCTGCGCGGCCAGCTGGGCATGCAGTTCCTGGATCGAATACACGCTCAGGTTGTCCAGGTACTTCATGCCTTCGACCGCCGCTTCGGCGCCGGCGATGGTGGTGAAGGTCGTCACCCGGGCCAGCAGCGCCGAGGTGCGGATCTGCCGCGAATCGGCAATCGCATTGCGGCGCTCTTCCACGGTGTTGATGACCAGCGCAACCTCGTTGTTCTTGATCATGTCCACGACATGCGGCCGCCCTTCGGTGACCTTGTTGACCACCTTGCAGGCAATGCCTGCCGCCGTGATGGCCGCCGCCGTGCCCTTGGTGGCCAGCAGTTCGAACTTCAGCTCGACCAGCGCCCGCGCCACGTCCACCGCGCGCGCCTTGTCATTGTTCTTGACGGTCAGGAAGACTTTTCCGGAGGTCGGCAGCTTGGTGCCGGCGCCGATCTGCGACTTCACGAAGGCCTCGCCAAAGGTCTTGCCCACGCCCATCACCTCGCCGGTAGACTTCATCTCGGGGCCGAGGATGGTGTCCACGCCGGGGAACTTGACGAAAGGAAAGACCGCTTCCTTGACGCTGAAGTAAGGCGGCGTGACTTCCTTGACAACGCCTTGCGACGCCAGCGACTGGCCGACCATGCAGCGCGCCGCCACCTTGGCCAGCTGGACGCCGGTCGCCTTGCTCACGAAAGGCACGGTGCGGGAGGCGCGTGGATTGACTTCCAATACGTAGATGACATCCAGGCCATCGATATGCTGAATCGCGAACTGCACATTCATCAGGCCGACCACGTTCAGTGCTTCGGCCATGGCGGCGGTCTGGCGCTTGATCTCGACAATGGTTTGGGCGCTCAGCGAATACGGCGGCAGCGAACACGCCGAGTCGCCGCTGTGAACGCCGGCCTGCTCGATGTGCTCCATCACGCCGCCGATGAAGGTCTTGCCTTTTGAGTCGCGGATGCAGTCCACGTCGCATTCGATGGCATCGTTCAAAAAGCGGTCGAGCAGCACCGGCGAGTCATGGCTGACCTTGACGGCTTCGCGCATGTAGCGCTCCAGGTCGCGCTGCTCATGGACGATTTCCATGGCGCGGCCGCCCAGCACGTAGCTCGGGCGCACCACCAGCGGGTAGCCCAACGCGGCGGCTTTTTCCAGCGCTTCGGGCTCGGTGCGCGCCGTGGCATTGGGCGGCTGGCGCAGCGCCAGCGCGTGCAGCAGCTTCTGGAAACGCTCGCGGTCTTCGGCCGCGTCGATCATGTCGGGCGAGGTGCCGATGATGGGAACGCCGTTGGCCTCTAAATCCAGCGCCAGCTTCAAGGGCGTCTGGCCGCCATACTGGACGATCACGCCGAAGGGCTTTTCCTTGTCGACGATTTCCAGCACGTCTTCGAGCGTCAGCGGCTCGAAATACAGGCGGTCGGACGTGTCGTAGTCGGTCGAGACCGTCTCGGGATTGCAGTTGACCATGATGGTCTCGTAGCCGTCCTCTCGCATCGCCATCGCGGCATGCACGCAGCAGTAGTCGAACTCGATGCCCTGGCCGATACGGTTGGGTCCGCCGCCCAGCACCATGATCTTCTTCTTGTCGGTCGGCAACGCTTCGCATTCGCTGCCTTCGGCCTCGTAGGTCGAATACAGGTAGGCGGTGTTGGTCTCGAACTCGGCGGCGCAGGTATCGACGCGCTTGTAGACCGGGCGCACATTCAGTTCGATGCGCTTCTGGCGAATGGCGGTGTCGGTGGTTTTCAGCTGGCGCGCCAGGCGGCGATCCGAGAAACCTTTTTGCTTGAGCGCGCGCAGCGTGGGCGCATCTATCTTGTCCAGCGTCGTGGTTTCCAGCTCCAGTTCGATCTTGACGATCTGCTCGATCTGCACCAGAAACCAGCGGTCGATTTTCGTCAGCTCGAAGACTTCATCGACGGACAGGCCCATGGCAAACGCATCGCCCACATACCAGATGCGGTCCGGACCCGGCGCGCCGAGTTCCTTCTCCAGCACTTCGCGGTCCTGGGTTTTCTCGTTCATGCCGTCCACGCCGACTTCGAGGCCGCGCAGGGCTTTCTGGAACGATTCCTGGAAAGTCCGCCCCATGGCCATGACCTCGCCGACCGACTTCATCTGCGTCGTCAGGCGGGAATCGGCGGTCGGGAATTTCTCGAACGCAAAGCGTGGAATCTTGGTGACCACGTAGTCGATGCTGGGCTCGAAGCTCGCCGGCGTCGCGCCACCGGTGATCTCGTTGCGCAACTCGTCCAGCGTGTAGCCCACCGCCAGCTTGGCCGCGACCTTGGCAATCGGGAAACCGGTGGCCTTGGACGCCAGTGCCGACGAACGCGACACGCGCGGATTCATCTCGATCACGACCATGCGGCCATCATCGGGATTGATGGAGAACTGCACGTTCGAACCACCGGTATCGACGCCGATTTCGCGCAGTACCGCCAGGGACGCATTGCGCAGGATCTGGTATTCCTTGTCGGAGAGCGTCTGGGCTGGCGCCACGGTGATCGAGTCGCCGGTATGCACGCCCATCGGGTCCAGGTTTTCAATCGAGCAGACGATGATGCAGTTGTCCGCCGTGTCGCGCACCACTTCCATCTCGTACTCTTTCCAGCCGAGCAGCGATTCTTCAATCAAGAGCTCGTTGGTCGGGGAGGCTTCGAGGCCGCGCTTGCAGATTTCCTCGAACTCTTCCGGGTTGTAGGCAATGCCGCCGCCGGTGCCGCCCAGCGTGAAGCTGGGGCGGATCACGGTCGGGAAACCCAGCGTCTTCTGCACGGTCCAGGCCTCGTCCATGCTGTGCGCAATGCCCGAGCGCGCCGAGCCCAAGCCGATCTTTGTCATCGCGTCCTTGAACTTCAGACGGTCTTCAGCCTTGTCGATGGCTTCGGGCTTGGCGCCGATCAGTTCGACTTTGTACTTCTCCAGCACGCCGTTGCGCCACAGGTCGAGCGCGCAATTGAGCGCGGTCTGGCCGCCCATCGTTGGCAGGATCGCGTCGGGACGCTCCTTGGCGATGATTTTCTCCACCGTCTGCCAGGTGATCGGCTCGATGTAGGTCACGTCGGCCGTCGCCGGGTCGGTCATGATCGTCGCCGGGTTGCTGTTGATCAGGATGACCTTGTAGCCTTCCTCGCGCAGCGCCTTGCAGGCCTGCACGCCGGAATAGTCGAACTCGCAGGCCTGGCCGATGATGATCGGGCCGGCGCCGATGATGAGGACTGATTTGATATCGAGGCGCTTAGGCATTCTTCTTCTCCTGGCTTTGCGCCATCAGCGCCGTGAAGCGGTCGAACAGGTAGGAAATATCGTGGGGTCCGGGGGATGCTTCCGGGTGGCCCTGGAAGCAGAACGCCGGCTTGTCGGTGCGGGCCAGTCCCTGCAGCGTGCCGTCGAACAGGCTGATGTGCGTCGGGCGCAGGTTGGCTGGCAAGGTTTTTTCATCGACCGCAAACCCGTGGTTCTGGCTGGTGATGCTGACGCGGCCGGTGTCCAGGTCCTTCACCGGATGGTTCGCGCCGTGGTGGCCGAACTTCATCTTGAAGGTTTTGGCCCCGCCGGCCAGCGCCATGATTTGGTGGCCCAGGCAGATGCCGAAGGTCGGAATGCCGGTCTCGATCAGTTCGCGCACCGCTTCAATCGCGTAGTCGCAGGCCTGCGGATCGCCCGGGCCGTTGGCCAGGAAAATGCCGTCGGGATTGAGCTTGAGCACATCGGCCGCTGAAGTCTGCGCCGGCACCACCGTGATGCGCGCGCCGCGCTCGGCCACCATGCGCAGGATGTTTTTCTTCACGCCGAAGTCGAACGCGACGACGTGGAATTTTGGCGTGATCTGCACGCCGTAGCCCGAGCCGAGCTTCCATTCGGTCTGCGTCCATTCGTAGGTGTGCTTGACCGACACCACCTTGGCCAGATCGAGACCGTCCATGCTGGGCGCCGACTTGGCGGTTGCAAGGGCCTTGTCGATGGCCGGCTGGCTCACCGTTTCGCCAGGCGCCAGCGCCAGGATGCAGCCATTTTGCGCACCGTGCATGCGCAGGTGGCGCGTCAATTGCCGGGTATCGATCCCGGCAATCGCCACGATGTTTTCCCGGGCCAGGTACTCGGCCAGGGTCATGGTCGCGCGGAAGTTGGACGCGATCAGCGGCAGGTCCTTGATGATCAGGCCGGCGGCATGCACCTTGCTGGCTTCAACGTCCTCGGCATTGATGCCGTAGTTGCCGATATGCGGATAAGTGAGGGTGACGATCTGCTGGCAATAGCTCGGGTCCGTGAGGATTTCCTGATAGCCGGTCATGGCGGTGTTGAACACCACCTCGCCGATCGTGGAGCCCGCAGCTCCAATCGAATTGCCAATAAAGACCGTGCCGTCTGCGAGCGCCAGGATGGCGGGCGGGGTATTTCCCTGAAGAGACAAAAGCACTGGGTTCTCCGGTTGTTTACGGTTCGCCCAAGCGTGCACAAGAAACGTCTTCTCAGACGCTTGCGGGCTGCTTTTGTGGATGGGTTTTGCTTATGGAGGCGCTTGGGCGAAGCTGGGATTTGAAAAGCCACTGATTATAGCGCCCCCACGGTCGCCCACAACGCGCGAGCTCCCTGCCCCCCGAGGGGGCCGCTGCGCCTGCGGCCCGGCGGAGCCTGTTCCGCGGCCCCGGCTTGAAGTTTCGCCGCTGCGCGTGCTCATTTACTTGAAAACCAGATTAGCGAGCTGTCTCTGAGAACGAACTCGCATACAGGCAAATCGCCGCGGCGGCGGCGACGTTCAGGGATTCCTCGCCGCCGGGCTGGTCGATGCGCACCTTCAGGCTGGCTCTGGCCATCAGGTCATCGCTGACACCCTGCCCTTCATGGCCCATGGCCCAGGCGCAGGGCATGGGGATGCGCTGCTGGTGCAGAAAACTTCCGTGATGGGAACTGGTGACGACAATCGGCACCGTCAAATCCGCCAGCGCCTCGGGCTCGACGCCCTCGACCAGCCGCAGGGCAAAGTGCGCGCCCATGCCGGCGCGCAGCACCTTGGGCGACCACAGCGCCGCCGTTCCCTTGAGCGCGATGACCTGGCCAAAGCCGAACGCCGCCGCGCTGCGCAGGATGGAGCCGACATTGCCGGCATCCTGCACGCGGTCCAGGATGACCGATGCCACGCCCGGCTGCAGTTCGGGCGCGGCGGGCAGTTCGAGCACGAAGCCCATCCGCGCCGGCGATTCGAGCCCGCTGATCTCGGGCAGCAGCGCATCGGCGATTACTATGTTTTTGATAGCTGCCTGCGCATACTGGACGTGCGCAAGAGGCCAAAAAGACTCTGAAAACACGGCCATGGCGGGTTTCAGACCGCGCGCCAGCGCGGCGCGGCACAGATGGTCGCCCTCCAGCCAGACCCTGCCCTGCTTGCGGTAAGCCGTGTTGTCGTGCGACAGCCGGTGCAGGTCCTTGATCAGGGCATTGTCGCGTGACGAAATATGCGCGACGGGAACGGAAAAGCCGCCGGTCATCGCAACACCCCGGCCACGGGCGCGAACGATCGGCGGTGCTGCGGGCAGGCGCCGTGCTGGCGCAAGGCGGCCAGGTGCGCGGCGGTGCCGTAGCCCTTGTGGCCGGCAAAACCGTATTGCGGATACTGGAGGTCGTACTCGCCGCACCAGCGGTCTCGGTAGACCTTGGCCAGGATAGAGGCGGCAGAAATGGCCGGAACCAAGGCGTCGCCCTTGACAATCGCCTCGGCCAGGATCAGCAACCGGGGCAGCTGGTTGCCATCGACCAGCACCTTGGCCGGCTTGAGCCGCAGGCTTTCCACCGCCCGCTTCATGGCCAGCAAGGTCGCCTGCAGGATGTTCAGGCGGTCGATTTCTTCCACGGTTGCCATCGCAATCGAGCAGCACAGCGCCTTGGCCTGGATTTCGTCATACAACTTCTCGCGCCGCAGGGCCGTGAGTTTTTTCGAATCCGCCAGGCCGAGGATGGGATTGAACGGGTACAGGATGACGGCCGCCGCGACGACCGGCCCGGCCAGCGGCCCGCGCCCGGCCTCGTCAACGCCAGCGGTCAAGCCGGGCGCATCCCACGAGAAAACGGTCTGCTCAGGTTTCAAGAATTTTCTGGATTGCATCGGTGGCCAGTTGGGAAGTATCCCGCTGCAGTTCGGCATGCAGCTGGGTGAAGCGCTGTTCGACAGCCCTTATTTTCTCTGGAGCCGCCGATTTTGCATCAACCCATTCGAGCAGCGCCTGCGCCAGCGCTTCGGGCGAGGCCTGGTCCTGCAGCAGTTCTGGCACGACAAAGTCACGGCACAAAATATTCGGCAGGCCGACCCAGGGCTGCAGCTGCTTGCGCCGCATGATCTGCCACGACAGCCAGTTCATGTTGTAGGCAATCACCATCGGCCGCTTGAACAGGGCGGCTTCCAGCGTGGCCGTGCCGCTGGCGATCAGCGTGACATCGCAGGCCGCCAGCGCCGTGTGCGACTGGCCCGCGACGATTTCCACGGCAGCCCGAACGCCGGCTTGACTGGCCAGCTGTTCGATCCGGCTTTTCAGCGCAGGAATCGCTGGCACTATGAATTTAATAGCTGGTTGCGCCCGCCGGACAAGCGCTGCAGCCTGAAAAAATCGCAAAGCAAGGTACTCGACTTCCGATTTCCGGCTGCCCGGCAAGATGGCGACCACCGTGTCTTCGCCATGCAAGCCCAGTGCCTTCCTGGCCGCAGCGCGGTCAGGCTGCAGCGGAATCACGGCCGCCAGCGGATGGCCGACATAGGTCGCGGCAATCCCGTGCGCGGCCAGCAAGGCCGGCTCGAACGGAAAGATGCACAGCACATGGTCCGCGCTGCGCCTGATTTTTTCAACGCGGTCGGCGCGCCAGGCCCAGATCGAGGGGCAGACGAACTGCACCGTCTTGACGCCTTCGGCCTTCAGCGCCGCTTCCAGCCCGAGGTTGAAATCGGGCGCGTCGATGCCGATGAAAAGATCGGGGCGCTGGCCCGGACCCGTCAGCAAACGGTTTTTAAGTTGCTCGCGGATGCCGGCGATTTCGCGGTAATGGCGCAGCACCTCGACATAGCCGCGCACGGCCAGCTTGTCGCTCGGCCACCAGATATCGAAACCCCGGCCGGCCATGTGCGGGCCGCCGATGCCGCCCGCCTTCAGCGCAGGCCAGCGCGCCTTCAGGCCGGACAGCAGCAGGCCGGCCAGCAAATCGCCCGACGTTTCGCCCGCCACCATGGCGATGTGGGGCGCTGCCCCTTCGCGAGGCGGCAAAGGAGATGGCGCCACCGGCATCATCGCCCTAGCGAACGATGCCGCGCCGGGGCGATGTCTGCTCCAGAAAAGAGAGCATCATCTGCACGTCCGGTGAGGACTCGGGGTACTTTTCAGTCAGTTTTTCAATGCCGTCTTTGGCCTGCTCCAGCGTCAGACCGTCGCGGTACAGCGCCTTGTGCATGGCCTTGACGGCGGAAATGCGGTCTGCCGAAAAGCCCCGGCGACGCAGGCCTTCGAAGTTCATCGAACGCGCAACGGCGGGCTGGCCCTGGCACATCACGAACGGCGGCAGGTCAGCGACCAGCACCGACGAAATGGCGGTAAAGCTGTGCGCGCCGAGCCGCACAAACTGGTGAACCCCGGTAAAGCCGCCCAAAATCACCCAGTCGCCTACCTGCACATGGCCCGCCAGCGTGGTGTTGTTGGCGAAAATTGTCTGGTTGCCCACGGTGCAGTCATGCGCGATATGCACGTAGGCCATGATCCAGTTGTCGTCGCCCAGGCGCGTGACGCCCAGATCGCCAGGCGAGCCGATGTTGAAGCTGCAGAACTCGCGAATGGTGTTGCGGTCACCAATGACCAGTTCGCAGGGCTCGCCTGCGTACTTCTTGTCCTGCGGCACCGAACCCAGCGAATTGAACTGGAAAACCTGGTTGTCGCAGCCAATGGTGGTGTGCCCCTCGATCACGCAGTGTGCGCCGATGGTCGTGCGCGCGCCGATTTTGACGTTCGGGCCGATGACGGTGTACGGCCCGACGCTGACCGAGCTGTCGAGCTGGGCGGAGGAATCGACAAGTGCCGTGGCATGGATGCGCGAAGGCGTGGCTGGCTGCGTCATGGCCGCGCCCTCAGGCCACCGTGCGCATGGTACACATCAGTTCGGCCTCGCAGGCCAGATTTCCGTCCACGCGGCACACGCCCTTGAACTTGAAAATACCGGCTTTCATGCGCAGCAATTCCACGTCCATGATCAGCTGGTCGCCAGGCCCCACTGGGCGTTTGAAGCGCGCGCCGTCAATGCCGGCGAAGTAATACACGGTCTTGTCGTCCGGCGTCACGCCCAGGGTGGAAAAACTCAGCAAGGCCGCCGCCTGCGCCATGGCCTCGATCATCAGCACGCCGGGCATGACCGGGTGCTTGGGAAAATGGCCCATGAAAAAAGGCTCGTTGATGGTGACGTTCTTCAGCGCCTTGATGCTTTTCCCGGTTTCAATCTCCAGCACCCGATCGACCAGCAAAATGGGATAGCGGTGCGGCAATAACTTGAGAATCTGGTGAATGTCCATCATGATTTTTCTTCTTTGAATCTAGCCTGCAGTTGTCGCAGGGTTTTTTCTGTTTGTTTGAGCCGTTCACGCAGCGTATGGAGCTGCTTGAGCGTGGCGGCATTTTTTTCCCAGGCGGCATTGTCGTCGATGGGAAACAGGCCGGTGTAGTGGCCAGGCTTCAACAGCGAGCGGGTCACGGTTGTGGCGGCCGAGATATGCACGCCGTCGGCAAGCCGCAAGTGGCCCAGCACGATGGCGCCGCCGCCGACGGTGCAATGCGCGCCAATCGTCGCGCTGCCGGCCACGCCGGCGCAGCCTGCCATGGCGGAATGTTGTCCGACGCGCACGTTGTGGCCGATCTGCACCAGGTTGTCGAGCTTGACGCCGTCTTCCAGCACCGTGTCCTGCAGGGCGCCCCGGTCGATGCAGGTGTTGGCGCCGATTTCGACATCATTGCCGATGCGCACCGCGCCCAGCTGCTCGATCTTGACCCACTGGCCGCCGTGCGGCGCAAAGCCGAAGCCGTCCGCGCCAATCACGGCACCGCAATGGATGATGCAGCGCTCGCCGATGCTGCAGCCGTCAGCCACCGTCACGCGCGCCGAAAGCCGGCTGCGCGCGCCAATGGCGGCATTCGCGCCAATGACGCAATGCGCGCCGATCCGCGCGCCTTCGCCAATCGCCGCACCGGCATCAATGCACACGAAGGCACCTATCGACACATTCGCGCCAATGCTGGCGGTCGGATCGATGATGGCGCTTGAATGGATGGCCGGCGCTGCATCCGGCGCATGCAGCCTTTTCCAGAGCTGGGTGACCAGTGCAAAGTAATGGTAGGGATCGTCCACCACGATGCAGGAACCGCGCGTCAAGGCCGCATCGCGGACTGAGTGCGCGACGATCACGCAGCCTGCCCCAGATTGCGCAAGCTGCCCGAGGTACTTCGGATTGCTGAGGAAGGTCAGTTCGTTCGGACCCGACGCGTCCAGGGTGGACAGCCCCTCAATCAGCAATTCAGGGTTGCCGATCAGCTCGGCCGGCACCTGGTCGGCCAGCAGCCGGGTGATGTCAGCAAGTTTGAGCGTCATGCGGGACCAGCCCTTTCCACGCTCATGCTTATGCGCACCACCGGAAATTACTTGGAAGCGTTCAGCGCCTTGATCACCTTGTCGGTGATGTCATGCTTGGGATTCACGTACACCGATTCCTGAAGGATCAGGTCGTATTTTTCGGTTTCAGCCAGGGTTTTGACGACCTTGTTGGCGCGTTCGATGACCAGTTGCAGCTCTTCATTCTTGCGGGCGCTCAGGTCTTCCTGGAATTCGCGGCGCTTCGTCTGGAAGGTGCGGTCCTGGTCGACCAGCTGGCGCTGGCGCAGCGTGCGCTGGCTTTCCGCCAGTGTCGGCGCTTCGCGTTCGAACTTGTCCGATTGCGTTTTCAACTGGGCGCCCAGGTCGGTCAGTTCCTTTTCACGCTTGCTGAACTCCTGCTCCAGCTTGGTCTGGGCCGCCTTGGCCGAATTGGCTTCGCGGAAAATGCGGTCGAGGTTGACGACGCCCACCTTGAATTCCTGCGCGCTGGCCGAAAAGCCGGCGACCGCAATCACCAGGCCGAGGAAGATTTTGCTGGAAAAATTTTTCATTAGAAAGAGGTACCAATTTGGAATTGCAAACGTTCGATTTTATCGCCGTCCTGTTTGCGCAGCGGCAAGGCATAGGCAATGCGCAGCGGGCCGACCGGGGAAATCCAGCTGATGCCCAGGCCGGTCGATGCCCTGAGGCCATCGGGGCCGCTGAGTTTATAGCTGTCCTTGAACACGTTGCCGGCATCGACGAAGCCGTACATGCGCAAGGTGCGGTCGTTTCCGGCCCCTGGAAACGGTGCGATCAGCTCGGCGTTGAGTGTCAGCTTTTTCGGTGCGCCGACGGACAGGTTGGAGCTGTCGCGCGGGCCCAGCGATCCCTGCTGGAAACCGCGCACCGAGCCCAGGCCGCCTGAGTAGTAATTCTTGAACAGCGGATAGGGCTGGCCGTTCAGACCCTTGCCCCAGCCCAGTTCGCCGTTCAGCGCCAGCGTGAACTGCTTGTTCAGTGGAATGTACTGCTGGATCTGGTAATTGGCGCGGACAAAGCGGATGTCTCCTGCGATGCCCCAGTCGCCATAGACGCGCTGGAAACGGCCTGCTGTGGGCACCAGGGCGCTGTCGCGGCTGTCGCGCGACCAGCCGACGGTCAGGGGGATCGAGTTGCTCTTGTAGCCGAACTGGTTGGCATAGTCCTGGTAGCTGACCGGCAGGTTGGTGCCGGGAACAATCGTCAGCGACTCGTAGCCCGAGCCAAAGTACACCGTGTCGGTTTCGGTGAACGGCACGCCAAAGCGGATGCTCGCGCCGCGCGTCTTCAGTTTGTAGTCGCCGCCCTGCCCTGACAGCGGCTGCGAGGTCCGGTCGTAGACGTCGATGGAGCGTGAAATGCCGTCGGCGGTGAAGTAGGGGTCGATCGTGCTCAGCACCAGTTGGCGGTTCGACTTGCTGGTGTTGACTTCAATCCCAAGGTAGTTGCCGGAGCCGAAGACGTTTTCCTGCTTGATGCCGAACATCAGCGAAACGCTGTCGGCACTGGAGTAACCGGCGCCGAGCTGCAGGTTGCCGGTGGGTTTTTCAGCCACGTTGACCGCGATGTCCACCTGGTCGGGCGTGCCGCTCACTTCCTGCGTTTCCACATTCACTTCGGTGAAGAATCCCAGGCGGTCCACGCGGTCGCGCGACAGGCGGATCTTGTCGCCGTCGTACCAGGACGATTCGAACTGCCGGAACTCGCGGCGCACGACTTCGTCGCGGGTGCGGTTGTTGCCAGACACATTGATGCGCCGCACGTAGGCCCGGCGCGACGGCTCGGCCTGGAGCACAAAAGCGACGCGGTTGTTCGCACGGTCGATGTCGGGAACCGCCTCGACCTTGGCAAAGGCGAAGCCGAAAACGCCGAAATAGTCGGTGAAGGCCTTGGTGGTTTCGGCCACCGCATCGGCGTTGTAGGGCTCGCCGGGCTTGATGGCGACGAGTGACTTGAATTCTTCTTCCTTGCCCAGGTAATTGCCTTCGAGCTTGACGCCGGACACCACGAAACGCTCGCCTTCGGTCACGTTCAGCGTGATGGCAATGCTCTGCTTGTCTGGGGAAATCGCCACCTGCGTGGTTTCGACCTTGAACTCCAGGTAACCGCGCGACAGGTAATAGGACCGCAGCGACTCAATGTCGGCATTGAGCTTGGCGCGCGAATAACGGTCGGATTTGGTGTACCAGCTCAGCCAGCCGCCGGTGTCCAGGTCGAACAGGCCGAGCAGCGTCGATTCGCTGAACGCCTTGTTGCCGGTGATGTGGATTTCCCTGATTTTTGCCACATCGCCTTCGACCACGTTGAAGGTCAGGTTGACGCGGTTGCGCTCGATGGGCGTGACGGTGGTGATGACCTCGACGCCGTACAGGCTCTTGTTGATGTACTGGCGCTTGAGTTCCTGCTCGGCCTTGTCGGCCAGCGCCTTGTCGAACGGCTGGCCGTCGGCGATGCCGGCATCGCGCAGCGCCTTTTTCAACACTTCCTTGTCGAATTCCTTGGTGCCGACGAAGTCCACGTCGGCCACGGTGGGACGCTCCTCGACGATCACCACCAGCACGTCGCCATTGACTTCAAGCCGCACATCCTTGAAAAGGCCCAGGCCGAACAAGGCGCGAATGGCGCTGGAACCCTTCTCGTCGTTGTAGATTTCACCGGCCCGGAAAGGCAGCGAGGCAAAAATGGTGCCGGGCTCGACGCGCTGCAGACCTTCCACCCGGATGTCCCGGACGGTGAATGGATCGACGGCCCAGGCCGTATTGGCGAACAACATGCCGGCGGCGATGGCGCAGACAGCACGAACTTTTAAATGATTGAATTGCTTTTGCATGAATTGGTAGGAGTTAGCCGACAAGCCGGGCGACATCATTAAAAAGGGCGATGCTCATCATGCCCAGGAGAATCGCAACGCCACCGCGCTGCAGACGGTCCATCCAGGCGTCTGACACGCCCCGACCGGTGATCCATTCCCAAAGATAATACATCAGGTGCCCACCGTCCAGAACCGGCAGCGGCAGCAGGTTCAGCACGCCCAGGCTGACGCTGACCAGGGCCAGAAACACCAGATACGACGTCCATCCCAGAGTGGCGGACTTGCCGGCGTAGTCGGCAATGGTGAGCGGGCCGCTCAGGTTCTTCAGCGATGCTTCGCCGATGACCATCTTGCCCATCATCTTGAGCGTCAGCACGGACACTTCCCAAGTACGGACGGCGCCTTGCCACAAGCCGTCGAGCGGCCCGTAACGCACCGTGACAAATTCAGGCGGCGCGCCGACGTAGGCGCCGATCCGGGCGACCGCGACATTGTTCTCCTGGCTAATTTCGGGCGTGACCTGCAGGGCCATTGGCTGGCCTGCGCGCAGGATCTGCCAGCGTTGCGGCGCCACGACCCCCTGGTCCGCGCCTGGCGACTGGGCGTGGGCGCGGATGGTTTCGCGCAGCTGCTGGCCATCGACGATCGAGATGTCGCCAATGCGCCGGACCACGTCGCCCGCCTTCAGGCCAGATTTTTCAGCGGCGCTGGCCGCCATGACCTCGCCGATCACCGGCGCGGTCCACGGCCCGACAATGCCGATTTTCCGGAACAGCTGGGCATCGGCATCAGCGGCATGGAGCCGGCTGAGCGGCAACAGAACCGTTCGTGTCGATGCGCCGGCCTCGTCGCCAAGCACCAGCTGCAAATCCTGCCCATCGAGCGCGCCCTGGGTCAGGCGCCAGCGCAGGTCTTCAAACGAGCGAAGCGTTTCCAGTTCATCGCCTTCAAAAGCCGCCTTCTGGACGATCTCGCCGCCGGTCAGCCCGGCCTGCTGCGCCAATGAACCGGCCACCGGGCTGGCCAGAACCGCCCTGGGTTCCTGCACCCCGCTCCAGTTCACCACGGCATACAGCAACACGGCCAGCAGCAGATTGGCAAGTGGCCCCGCCGCCACGACCGCTGCGCGCGACTTGAGCGGCTGCGTGTTGAACGCAAGGTGGCGCTCGGCCGGATCGACCGGCGCTTCGCGTTCATCGAGCATCTTCACATAGCCACCGAGCGGCAGCATGCCGATGGAAAAATCAGTGTCCTTGCCCTTGAGGCGCCAGGTGAAGAGCGGCTTGCCAAAACCTATGGAAAACTTCAGCACCTTGATGCCGCAGGCCACCGCCACCCGGTAGTGGCCGTACTCATGCACGGCAATCAGGATTCCAAGCGTCACCAGAAAGGAAATCAGCGTCAGCATGTCAGGACTCCAGACGTTCGGCAATTCGACCCGCAACCCGGCGCGACTCGGCGTCCAGCGCCAGCAGGCCTTCGATATCGTGGATGCCGGAGACGCCAACGGCCTCCAGGGTTGCATGGTTCACTTGGTGAATATGGTCAAAGCGGATTCGCCTGTCAAGGAAGGCGGCCACCGCGATTTCATTGGCGGCATTCAGGACGGCGGCGCTGCCGACGGGCGCCCGGAGCACTTCCCAGGCCAGCGGCAGGCCAGGGAAGCGCGCATGATCGGGGACTTCAAACGTCATGTTCGCCAGGTTTCTGAAGTCCAGCGACTTCGCCCCGGAACTGATGCGCTCGGGCCAGGCCAGGCCATAGGCGATCGGCACCCGCATGTCGGGCGTTCCCATTTGCGCCACCACCGAGCTGTCGCGGTACTGCACCATGGAATGGATGATGCTTTGCGGATGGATCACCACTTCGATTTGGCTTGGTGCCATGCCGAACAGGTACTTGGCCTCGATGACTTCGAGCGCCTTGTTCATCATGGTGGCCGAATCGACCGAAATCTTGCGCCCCATGACCCAGTTCGGATGCGCGCAGGCCTGCTCGGGCGTCACATCGCGCAGGCTGTCGGGTGCGTGGGTGCGAAACGGTCCGCCCGACGCGGTCAGGATGATTTTTTCAACCCGGCGCGGCCAGCTGGCCGGGTCATCGGGCAGCGACTGGAAGATGGCCGAATGCTCGCTGTCAATCGGCAACAGTCTGGCGCCCCCGGCTTCAACGGCCTGCATGAACACGTCGCCACCGACCACCAGCGCCTCCTTGTTGGCCAGCAGCAGGCGCTTTCCAGCCCGGGCCGCAGCCATGCAGGACGGCAACCCGGCAGCGCCGACAATCGCTGCCATGACTGCATCGACCTGCTCATGCGACGCTATCATTTCAAGAGCATCTTGCGCATACAGGACGTGCGTAAATAGCCCATTTGACTTGATTTTTTCAGCCAGCAGCCGGGCATGCGGCGCGCTGACCATCACCGCGTACCGTGGCTTGAACTGCGCGCACTGCGCCAGCATGAGATCGACCTGGGTGGCGGCACTCAGCGCAAACACCTCGAAACGATCGGGGTGCCGTGCAATCACCTCCAGCGTGCTGACGCCGATGGAGCCGGTGGAACCCAGAACGGTGATGCGCTGCTTGTCGAAGGTCATGTAGGAGAGAGTCCGGCCGGAAAAGGTTACAGGGTGACCAGCATCATGGCCAGCGGCAAGGCGGGCAGGAGCGCATCGACACGGTCCAGCACGCCGCCATGGCCGGGCAGCAGACCGCTGGAATCCTTGACGCCGGCGCTGCGCTTGATCAGTGACTCGACCAGGTCGCCGACCACGCTCATGGCCGCCAGAAAAATCACGGCCAGCAGCATCAGTGCGATGCCGTGGCGCTGGACCAGCTGGCTGTAGAGCGTATTGCCGCCCCAGAAAGACCAGGCCAGCGAAAGCGCAACCACGCCAGCCATGCCGCCCCAGACGCCTTCCCAGCTTTTGCCGGGGCTGATGGACGGCGCCAGCTTGCCCTTGCTGAAGCGCCCGCCCAGGGCGCGGCCGGCGAAATAGGCAAAGATGTCGGCCACCCAGACCAGCACCAGCACGGATAGCAGGAATTCAATGCCCATGACGCGCGCCTGGGCAATTGCCAGCCACGCCAGCCACAGCGCGACCAGGCCACCGCATAGGCGCAACGCCTTTGGAATTTTGGCCCAGCCGGCAACGCCCGCACGCAACAGCCAGGCGCCTGCCAGCACCCAGGCTGCACCGCAAACCGCCCAGAGAAGCGGCAGCGGCCGTTCAAGCAGGCCGCCGTACCACGACAGGCCGCATGCCAGCACGCACAGCGCCGCCAGAGCGAAAGAGCCGGCCTGTCCAAAGTCATTGAGACGGCCCCATTCCCAGGCGCCCGCTGCAATCATCACCAAGGCCAGGGCGAAAAAAGGAACTGGCGTTTTGTAGAAAAGCGCAGGAAGCAAAATCGCCAGCAGGACGATGGCAGTGATGACACGCTGTTTAAACATCAGGCAGCATTTTCGTTGGTAACCTTGTGCGGGGCGCCCAGCTGGGCCGAGGTCTGGCCAAAGCGGCGCTCGCGGGCACTGTAGGCGGCAATCGCTTCGTCAAGTGCCGCCTCGTCGAATTCAGGCCAGAGCCTGGCTGAAAAAAAGAGTTCTGAATAGGCCGCCTGCCAAAGCATGAAGTTGCTGATGCGCAATTCTCCACCGGTGCGGATCAAGAGATCGGGGTCGGGCACATGCGCCAGCGCCATTGCCTGATCGAGCGACTGCTCGGTGATGGCTTCGCCACGACTGGCCAGTTTCTGCGCGGCCTGGGCAATGTCCCAGCGTCCGCCATAGTTGAAACACACGTTGAAGACCAGGCGCTGGTTTGCCGCCGTATTGGATTCAGCTTCCAGCAGGCCGGCCTGGACCCTCGTGGAAAGCCGCTGGCGGTCGCCGATGAAGTGAAGCCGCACGCCGTTGTCATTCAGGCGCGGCACCTGCTTGGCCAATGCCAGCACCAGTAAATCCATCAACCCGGAGACTTCGTCCGACGGCCGGTTCCAGTTCTCGGAGGAAAACGCAAACACCGTCAGCACGCGGACGCCGCGCGCAAGGCAGGCCTTCACGCAGTCACTGAGCGCATCGACGCCCTGCTTGTGACCCGCGATGCGCGGCAAAAAGCGTTTCTTGGCCCACCGGCCATTGCCATCCATGACGATGGCAATATGGTGCGGAACAGTCAAGGCGGAAGTGGCCATGGGTTGGTTCAGGCCAGGTGAGGCGACGTCAAACCGCCATCAGGTCTTGTTCCTTGCCGGCGACCATCTTGTCCACGTCGGCAATGAAACGGTCGGTGAATTTCTGGATTTCATCCTGCGAACGGCGTTCGTCGTCCTCGGAGGCCAGCTTGTCCTTGACCAGCTTCTTGACGCCGTCATTGGCGTCGCGGCGCAGGTTGCGGATGGCCACCTTGGCGTGCTCGCCCTCGGCACGAACGACCTTGGTAAGTTCCTTGCGGCGCTCTTCGGTCATGGCCGGCATCGGAACGCGGATCAGGTCGCCCTGCGACGCCGGGTTCAGGCCCAGGTCGGAATCGCGAATGGCTTTTTCGATCTTGGCGCCCATGCCTTTTTCCCATGGCGAGACGCTGATGGTCCGGGCATCGAGCAGCGCGACGTTGGCCACCTGGCTGATGGGCACCATGGAGCCGTAATAGTCCACATGCACGCTGTCGAGCAGGCCGGGGTTGGCACGGCCGGTGCGGATTTTGGTCAGGTTGTGCTGGAAGGATTCCAGGGACTGCTGCATTTTTTGCGTTGCCTGCTGCTTGATCTCAACAATACTCATTATCGAATCTCCTGATGACTGAATTCAAAAAAATGCAAAACGGCGCTCTGGCGCCAAACCGTCTCAGACGTGAACCAGGGTTCCTTCGTCCTCACCCATGACCACGCGCTTGAGCGCGCCCAGCTTGAAAATGCTGAAAATCTTGATCGGCAACTTCTGGTCGCGGCACAGCGCAAACGCCGTGGCGTCCATCACTTCAAGATTCTTGCCGATGGCTTCGTCAAAAGTGATGCTGGTGTAGCGCGTGGCCAGCGGGTCTTTCTTCGGATCTGCAGAATAAACGCCGTCAACCTTGGTGGCTTTCAGCACAATTTCAGCACCGATTTCAGCGCCACGCAAGGCGGCCGCCGTGTCGGTGGTAAAGAAGGGGTTGCCCGTGCCAGCCGCAAAAACAACCACCTTGCCCTCTTCCAGGTACTGCAAAGCCTTGGGACGGACATAGGGCTCAACCACACGCTCGATGGCGATGGCAGACATCACCCGGGCAATCAGGCCGGCCTTGTCCATCGTGTCGCCCAGCGCGAGTGCGTTCATGACGGTGGCCAGCATGCCCATGTAGTCGGCCGTTGCGCGATCCATGCCGACCGAGCCGCCGGCCACGCCGCGAAAGATGTTGCCGCCGCCAATGACCACGGCCACCTGCACGCCCATGCGCGTGACCTCGGCGATTTCTTCCACCATGCGAACGATGGTCGCGCGGTTGATGCCGAATGCATCATCGCCCATCAGTGCCTCACCTGACAGTTTTAACAAGATGCGCTTGTAGGCTGGCATGGAGAAGCTTTCGTGATGGGTTGAATGGATAAAAAAACGGCCTTCCGGGTGGAAGCAAGGGACTCAGGCGCCCTTGGCGGCAGCGACTTGGGCGGCGACTTCAGCAGCGAAATCGTCAACCTTCTTTTCGATGCCTTCGCCGACAACGTACAGCGTGAAGGATTTGACGCTGGTCGCCTTTTCCTTGAGCATCTGCTCGACGGTCTGCTTGTCGTTCTTGACAAAGGTCTGGTTGTTCAGGCTGACTTCCTTCAGGTATTTCTGAACGCCGCCCTCGATGCGCTTGGCGACGATCTCAGCGGACTGGACCGGCTTGCCAGCGGCCTGGGCGACGGAAGCGTCTTCCGCAGCTTTTGCGGCGGCAACTGAACGCTCTTTGGCCACCAGATCGGCAGGCACATCAGCGCTGGACAGGGCCACCGGCTTCATGGCGGCCACATGCATGGCCACGTCCTTGGCAGCGGCTTCGTCACCCTCAAACTCCACAACCACGCCAATGCGCGTGCCGTGCAGGTAGGCAGCCGACTTGCCATCGGCAAAACGCTTGAAGCGACGCACCGTCATGTTTTCGCCGATCTTGCCGATCAGGCCCCTGCGCACGTCTTCGACGGTTGGACCGAAGCTGTCCATGGACAGCGGCATCGCAGCCAGGGCCTCAAGATCGGCAGGATTGTTCTTGACAATGCCTTCGGCCACCGCATTGGCAAAAGCCAGGAAGCTGTCGTTCTTGGTCACGAAGTCGGTTTCGCAGTTGATTTCCACCAGCGCGGCATGGTCGCCTTCGCGGGCCATGGCCACGACGCCTTCGGCCGTGACGCGGGAAGCCGCCTTGCCAGCCTTGCTGCCGAGCTTGACGCGCAGCAGTTCTTCGGCTTTGTCGAAGTCGCCTTCAGCCTCGGTCAGCGCCTTCTTGCATTCCATCATGGGTGCGTCGGTCTTGGCGCGCAGTTCAGCGACCATCTTTGCAGTAATTGCCATTGCCATTTTTAATTCTCCGTAATTTCGTTTCGACCTGGAAGTGCGCTTCAACAGCGCACTTCATCTTGTTAACGTGTGAAAAAGGGGCTACACGAGCCCCTTTTACGCGTTTGGCGCAAGGCCAATGCCCATCAGGCGGCTGCGTTTTCCACTTCGACAAATTCATCCGAACCTTCGTCCTGCACGGCATGAACCACCTTGTCCATGCCGCTGGCGCGGCCTTCGATGACGGCGTCCGCGATACCACGGGCATACAGCGCCACGGCCTTGGAGGAGTCGTCGTTGCCGGGGATCACGTAGTCGATGCCCAGCGGCGAGTGGTTGGTGTCCACCACGCCAATCAGCGGGATGCCGAGCTTTTTGGCTTCCAGGATCGCGATCTTGTGGAAACCGACGTCGATCACGAAGATGGCGTCCGGCAGAGCAGTCATGTCCTGAATGCCGCCGATGTCTTTTTCAAGCTTTTCGATTTCGCGCTTGAAGGTCAGCTGTTCTTTCTTGCTGATGGTGTCCAGGCCGGCTTCCTGCTGGGCCTTCATTTCCTTGAGGCGCTTGATCGAGGTCTTGACCGTCTTGAAGTTGGTCAGCATGCCGCCCAGCCAGCGCTGGTCAACGTAAGGGATGCCGGCGCGCTGCGCTTCGGCTGCAACGGTTTCGCGCGCGGTGCGCTTGGTGCCGACCATCAGGATGGTGCCGTTGTTGGCGCTCAGCTGCTTGGCGAATTTCATCGCCTCCTGGAACATCGGCAGCGATTTTTCCAGGTTGATGATATGGATGCGGTTGCGGTGGCCAAAAATGAAGGGGGCCATTTTTGGGTCCCAGAAGCGGGTTTGGTGACCAAAGTGGACGCCGGCTTCCAGCATTTCGCGCATGTTCGTGGACATAATTCATAACTCCGAAGGTTGTTTCTAAAACCAGCGCTTATCGCCGGAAGGATTTCCGGACAACACCTTGTGTGGCTGATTTGCGATTTACCCTGCAAACGACATCATCGCCATTGGCAGAGCCTGCTGAGTATAACATTCCCACCCCATGAACCCGTACACCTCCCTCTCCCCGACCGACCTCCACGCCGCGCGGCAATCCATACAGGACGGCCAGACCAGCAGCGAGGAAATCCTTGCGCGGGCAGCCGCCATCGCCCTGGGCGACGCCTGCCGCCATGCCTTCATGCCTGATCAGGCCCATGGCATGCCCAGCGCACCATCGCCTGGCGCTGGCGGCGATCCGGCCTTGCCACTGGCGGGGATTCCGGTTTCGGTCAAGGACCTTTTCGATGTGGCGGGCCAGGTCACGATGGCCGGATCGACCGTGCTCGCCGCAGCGCTGCCCGCCCAGGCCGATGCCATCGCCGTGGCGCGGCTGCGCGCGGCGGGCGCGGTGCTGGTGGGCCGCACCAACATGGTCGAGTTTGCTTTTTCAGGTGTCGGCATCAATCCGCACTACGGCACACCGGTAAACCCGGCGGATACCGAGACCGAGCGCATACCGGGCGGCTCGTCGTCAGGCGCGGCCGTCTCGGTGGCCACGGGGGCGGCCCTGGTGGGGCTGGGCTCCGACACCGGTGGCTCGCTGCGGATTCCTGCAGCGCTGTGCGGCATCGTCGGCTTCAAGAGCACCGCGCGCCTGGTTCCGGTGGCTGGCGCCGTGCCGCTTTCGACCAGCCTCGACACGGTAGGCGCGCTGACCCGCTCGGTGCGCGATGCGGTGACGGTGCATGAAATCCTGTCGGCACGAACCGTCCCTCTGGCCGGCAAGCCGCTGTCATCGTGCCGGCTGGCGGTTGCGCGCACCATGATGCAGGACGGGCTGAGCAGCACGGTGGCCACTGCATTCGAAAAAAGCCTGCAGCTGTTGCGCCAGGCTGGCGCCCGGATTGAAGAGATAGCGCTGGAGGAACTCGACGAGCTGGCGGCCATCAATGCCACGGGCGGCCTGTCAGCGGCGCAAAGCCACGCCTGGCACCGCAAGCTGCTGGCCGAGCACGAGGCGCAATACGACCCGCGCGTGGCGCTTCGCATTCTGCGCGGCGCCCGCATGAGCGCCGCCGACTACATCGACCTGCTGGCAGCGCGCCAGGCCTGGATTGCGCGCATGGAGGCGCGCCTTGGCGGCTTTGACGCGGTGCTGTCGCCCACCGTTCCCATCGTCGCGCCGTCGATTGCCAGCGTGCTGCACAACGACGATGAGTTCTTCCGCATCAATTCACTCCTGCTGCGCAACACCTCGGTGGTCAACATGCTCGACGGCTGCGCCATTTCCATTCCCTGCCACACGCCGGGCCAGTTGCCGGTCGGGCTGATGCTGTGGCATGCGGCGCTGCATGACGATGCCGTGCTGGACCTGGCGTTGCAAGTTGAGGCAGTCCTTGCTCCTTCACTATAAAAATAATAGCTACCTACGCCCTCCAGTAAAGCGGGAACGGCATTTTTTCTAAATATTTATCACACCGCCGCCGCTATGGCCATGGATTCCATGAGAGAGCTTTGGCTGGCCTGAGGGCGCCAAAACCAGTTGAAATTGCAGCCTCAGGACGCCGCCTCAGTCGCCTGACATCAAAGGCCTGCGTCAATGCGGATTTGTCCTACAGCGTCTGTAACAGAGTCGTTGCGATTTGGGCAGGATTAAGCTTTACAGTGATTCCAGTCCCGGCATGTTGCACCGGGCGACTTATTTTGATTGGAGAACCCATGGGCATGTTCAGTTTTATCAAGGAAGCCGGCGAGAAGTTGTTTGGTCGCGGCGAGGCCAAGGCGGCAGAGGCAGCCGCAACCGCAGCGCCCACTCCTGAAAACGTGGCTGCGCTGAGCAAGACCGCCGGCGACGCAATTGCCGCCTACATCAACAGCCAGGGACTGAAGGTCGAGGGCCTGCAGGTCAGCTTTGACGCGCCCAGCAGCACGGTGACGGTGTCCGGCGTGGCGCCAGACCAGGCCACGAAGGAAAAAGTGCTGCTGTGCTGCGGCAACGTGGAGAAGGTGGCTGCGGTCAAGGACATGATGACCGTCGCCAGCAGCTCGCCCGAGTCGCAGATGTATGCAGTCGTCAGCGGCGACAACCTGTCCAAGATCAGCAAGCAGTTCTACGGCACGCCGAACAAATACACCCAGATCTTCGAGGCCAACAAGCCGATGCTGAGCGATCCGGACAAGATTTATCCGGGCCAGGTTCTCAGGATTCCGCCCGACGCCTGAAGCGCTTGCGCAGCAGTCCATATTTTGAAGAAGCCCGGTCCGCCGGGCTTTATTTATGCCTTTTCGGCAGGGCGACCGCTGCGGGAATGCCCAAAATACCGGCAAACCCGCACAATGCCGGGATGCAGAAAATCTCCAGCCTTTCAAGCCATGCCTTGCACGACGTAGCCGGTACCCGCCTGATCGAGGAGCAGATGGCCGGCGAGCTTGCCCCGCACACGCTCATGCAGCGTGCCGGACTATCGGTTGCGCGTCTGGCGCTGGCACTGGCACCGCATGCCCGATGCATCTGGATCGCGTGCGGTCCGGGCAACAACGGTGGCGATGGCTTTGAGGCGGCGCTGCACCTGCACCAGTGGGGGAAGAATGTCGTCGTGACCTGGACCGGTTTGCCGTCCGGAAAGGCTGAATTGCCACCGGATGCCCAGGCATCGCGCCAGCAGGCACTGGCTGCAGGCGTTGACATGGCCAGTGAGCCGCCGCCAGGCTTCGATATGTGCATTGATGCGCTGCTCGGCATAGGCGCTGCACTTGATCCGGCCCGGCCCGGAAGCGCGCTGATGCAGGAGTGGCTGGAAACCATGGAATGCAGTCCGGCGCTGCGGCTGTCGGTTGATGTCCCGACCGGGCTGAATGCAGATGCGGGCGCAGCAAGCTTCAAGTTAACTACTAAAAGCATAGCTGGCAACGATTATGCAGCGTGCGCAAACCGCCATTTTACCTTGAGTTTGTTGACTTTGAAGCCTGGATTGTTCACCGCCAGCGGACGTGACTGCGCAGGCGAGATCTGGTTTGATGATCTCGGGCTCAGCGCCGCCAGCCTTTGCGGCAATGCGTTCCCCGCTGAGCCCTGCGCCTGGCTACTCGGGGCCGACCGCGCCAGCCAGACTTTGCGCGCGCAGGTAGCGCATGCCAGCCACAAAGGCAGTTTTGGCGATGTCGCGGTGATCGGAGGCGAATCGACCGCCTCGACGCACATGACCGGGGCGGCATTGCTGGCCGCCAGCGCTGCCCTGCATGCGGGCGCCGGCCGGGTGTTCGTGAGTTTGCTGGGCCATGCGCCCGGCTTGCATGTTGACACGGAACAGCCTGAATTCATGTTCCGCTCGCCAGACGCGCTGGACATGGCGAATCAGGTTGTCGTATGCGGCTGTGGCGGCGGCCATTCGGTCGCATCCGTGCTTGCAAAAGTGCTGTCAACGGCCAGGCGGCTGGTGCTGGACGCCGATGCACTCAATGCGATTGCCACCGACCCGCAGCTGCAAACCCAGCTCAAGGCCCGGCACGGCCGCAGCTACAGCACGGTGCTCACGCCCCACCCGCTCGAAGCGGCCCGGCTGATCGGCAGCAGCGCTGCGGCGGTGCAGGCAGACCGGCTGGGCGCCGCACATCAGCTTGCCAAACGGTTCAGCTGCGTGGTGGTTCTCAAGGGTTCCGGAACCATCATTGCCGCGCCGGGCGAGGCGGCCTGGATCAATCCCACCGGCAATGCCCTGTTGGCCACCGCCGGCACCGGCGACGTGCTGGCGGGATTGATAGGCGCTTTCCTGGCCCGGGGCCAGAGCAGCCTGGATGCGAGCAAAACCGCCGTGTTCGAGCATGGCCAGAGGGCCGAAACCTGGGCCGCAAGCCGGCCAGGCATGGCCTTGACCGCGTCAAGGCTTGCCCGGTGGCGGGCTGCCTAAATCAGGATCATCATGCCGATCTGGAGCACGACCAGCAGGACCAGCGCCGACAGGTCAACGCCGCCAATGGCGGGAATCACCCGCCGGAACGGTGTCAGCAGCGGCTCAATCAGACGGGCCAGCAGGCCATACACCGACGATCCAGGCTGGACCCAGGACAAAATGGCATAGCCCAGCACCAGCATGAACGTGGTTTGCAGCGCGACCCGAAGCAGCATCTTGACGGCGATCACGGGCAGCATGAGGAAAACACCAGGCGCAAAATCCAGCCCGTCTTCGCCTACATTGCTCAAGACGCTAAACAGCAAGCCCACCAGGACCGCATAGGCCAGCGCCATCAATGTCGCTGCCAGCATGCTGGCCCAGTCCACTCGGGACTTGGTCCATGCCTTGGGCAGGGAGCGGCGCAGCGGCTTGACCAGCCAGTCGGTCAAGGCCATCACGAAGCTGCCGGGCTGGCCGGTCATGCTGACGCGCAGCCAGTTCATCCAGGCGCGCAGGAGCGCCGCAGCCATCAGCACGAAAAAGGCGGTTTCCAGGAGGAAAGACAGGATTTGGATCAGCATAGATGCCCGCCGGGTTGGTACATGCAAGACTTCATGGTGTCCTAGCGACGGGGCTTCTTGCCCTGTTTCGGTCCCGCGCCGGCAGCTGGTTTTTTCGCTGCTGACTTGCGTGCCCGGGGCTGCGACGTCGATTCCCTTTCAGGCGTAGCCTGGCGGCTCTTGTTCCCCGTGTCACGCCCGCCGCGCCGCGAGCCGGCGCCGCGTTCCTGCAAGGGTAATTCGCCCGCTGTTCCTCCGGCCTTGTCTTTCATGGCCCGGCTCACCAGCCCAGCCTTGTCCTCGCCCTCATGCACCAGGCGGAAATCGATTTTACGGCCATCAAGATCGACGCGGCTGACCTGCACGCGCAGCCGGGTGCCCAGTGCATAGCGCATGCCGCTGCGCTCGCCGCGCAATTCCTGCCGGGCCTCGTCAAAGCGGTAGTATTCGCCGCCCAGCTCGGTGATGTGCACCAGGCCTTCGACGTACATGGCGTCAAGCGTCACAAAAACCCCGAAACTGGTGGCCGCCGTGACCACGCCGCCAAACTCCTCGCCCAGATGCTCGCGCATGTACTTGCACTTGAGCCAGGCTTCCACGTCGCGGCTGGCTTCATCGGCCCGGCGTTCGTTGGCACTGCAATGCAGACCGGCAGCCTGCCAGGCCAGCTGGTCTGCACTGGCTTTTTTCGGCTTTTCAGTCGGCTCCTTGACTCGGGCGGCCAGCCGCTTGGACAGCTTGGCTTGCGCTTCGCCCGGTGTGGGCAATACCGGCAACTGGTATTTCGTCTTTTTCAGGATCGCCTTGATCACCCGATGCACCAGCAGGTCGGGATACCGGCGAATCGGACTGGTGAAGTGCGTGTAGGCCTCGTAGGCCAGGCCAAAGTGGCCGCCATTCATCGGCGTGTAAATGGCCTGCTGCATGGAACGCAGCAGCATCGAGTGGATCTGCGGCGCATCCGGCCGGTCCTTGGTCGCCATGGCGATTTGCTGGAACTCGGCTGGCGCCGGGTCGTCGCTGACAGTCATGCCAATGCCAACCGCCTTGAGGTAATTGCGCAACAGCTCGATCTTTTCGGGTGTCGGGCTTTCATGGACGCGGAACAGCGCCGTGTGCTTGCTTTGCGCAATAAAGTCGGCAGAGCAGACATTGGCCGCCAGCATCGACTCTTCAATCACCCGGTGCGCCACATTGCGGGTGCGCGGAATGATTTTCTCGATCCGGCCGACCTCATCGCAAACGATCTGCGTTTCAGTCGTTTCAAAATCAACCGCGCCGCGCGTGCCACGCTCCTTGAGCAAGGCCTGGTACACCTCGTGCAAATGCAGCAGGTGCGGCACGATGTCTTTGCGCTGCTGCGCTTCGGGTCCACGCGTATTACCCAGGATCGCCGCCACTTCGTTGTAGGTCAGGCGCGCCTGGCTGAGCATCACGGCCGGATAGAACTGGTAGGCGTGAACCTCGCCTTTGGCATTGACCAGCATGTCGCAGACCATGCACAGCCGCTCGACATTCGGGTTAAGCGAGCACAGGCCGTTGGACAGCTTTTCTGGCAGCATGGGAATCACGCGGCGCGGAAAATACACGCTGGTGGCGCGGTCATAGGCGTCAATGTCAATGGCGCTGCCCGTCTCGACGTAATGGCTGACATCGGCAATCGCCACCAGCAGGCGCCAGCCCTTGCCCCGCCCCACCTTCACGGGCTCGCAGTACACCGCATCGTCAAAGTCGCGCGCATCCTCGCCGTCGATGGTGACGAGGGGTATGTCGGTCAGGTCAACGCGATGCTGTTTGTCGACAGGGCGGACCGCATCAGGCAAGGCGCGCGCGAGCGCCAGCGCGTTGTCGCTGAAGATGTGCGGCACGCCGTATTTGCGCACGGCTATTTCGATTTCCATGCCCGGGTCGTCGATTTCACCCAGCACTTCCGTGACACGTCCCACCGGTTGCCCAAACAGGGCTGGCGGCTCGGTCAGTTGCACGACCACGATTTGGCCGGTCTTGGCGGTGCCAGTGGCGCCCTTGGGAATCAGCACATCCTGACCGTAACGCTTGTCCTCGGGCGCCACGAGCCAGACGCCACTTTCCTGCAGCAGGCGGCCGATGATTGGATTGGGCGAGCGCTCGATGATTTCGGTGACGCGGCCCTCGGGTCGGTTCTTGCGGTCATGCCGCACGATGCGCGCCTTGACGCGGTCGTTGTGCAGCACGGCGCGCATTTCATTGGGAGGCAGATAGATGTCTGCCTCGCCGTCGCTTCGCTGGACGAAACCATGACCATCGCGGTGGCCGGACACAATACCCTCGAATTCAGCGAGGAGTCCGGCGGTGGCGCCGGAATTGGGAAGATTTGTTTTGATAAGAAGTCTCTTTCATGGGATCGCGCTGGTGAAGGCTCTCCAGCCAAAGCGCGTTGAGAATGAAAATTGGCCAGTTCCGTTTATTGTTGTATCAATTTAAAACCAGATACTAGCCGCGATTTGTGAAAAGCCGGTGTTCCGTTCAATGGGACGGTTTATCTGATTCAGGAATGGAATATCCCGGACGGTTTCGCTGCTGAATTGGGTCACTGCCCAACATTTTTTAAAACTATTGAAATTTTTCAGTCACTTGCCTGATAAGCCGTAAATGTAATGTTAAACTGCTTGCTGTGCCCGGGTGGCGGAATTGGTAGACGCGCACGGTTCAGGTCCGTGTATCGCAAGATGTGGAGATTCGAGTTCTCTCCCGGGCACCAAAATTACCCAAGCTGGAAAAAAGCTACTGTTAACGCAGTAGCTTTTTTTTCGCCGGCACGACATTGAGCACTTGTCGCATTCCCTGTGAACACGGGGAATGGCGTCAAACACAGCGACTGAAAAGCTTCAGACAGGCATGGCAATCAGGTCGTGACCCTGTACACCCACTATGCGGGCACGCGTGAATTCGCCAACCTTCATGGTCTTGCTGATTTTCTCGGGCGGCAGCAGCTTGACCACGCCGTCGATCTCGGGCGCATCGGCGTAGGACCGTCCCGTTCCGCCCTTGCGCCCCAGAGCGGGCGCATGGTCTACCAGCACCTGCATGGTCGCCCCAATGCGCTGCTGGAGTTTCTGGCTAGACACGGCTTCGGCCACGGCCATGAAGCGCGCACGGCGCTCTTCACGCACCTCCAGCGGCAGCATTCCCGGAATGTCATTGGCGGTAGCACCTTGAACAGGGCTGTAGGCAAAACATCCGGCACGATCAATTTTTGCCTCGCGCATGAAATCAAGCAGATGTTCGAATTCGGCTTCGGTTTCGCCGGGAAATCCGGCAATGAAGGTGCTGCGAATGACAATTTCCGGACACATCTCGCGCCAGCGCGAAATTCGCTCCAGGTTCTTTTCTCCGCTGGCGGGACGCTTCATGCGCTTCAGGACATCGGGATGGCTGTGCTGCAAAGGCACGTCCAGGTAAGGCAACACCTTGCCAGTCGCCATCAACGGAAGAATCTCATCCACGCTGGGGTACGGATAGACGTAATGCAGGCGCACCCAGGCACCGAAAGGCGCGGCAATTTCGCCAAGGGCCTGGACCAGTTCAAGCATCCGCGTCTTGACGGGCTTGCCATCCCAGAAGCCGGTACGGTACTTGACATCGATGCCATAGGCAGACGTGTCCTGGCTGATCACGAGCAATTCCCTGACGCCGCCTTCAAACAGCGCACGCGCTTCGTTTAAAACATCGCCAACAGGCCGCGATACCAGGTCGCCGCGCATGGACGGAATGATGCAAAAGGTGCAGCGATGGTTACAACCTTCGCTGATCTTGAGATAGGCGTAATGCCGGGGCGTGAGCTTGATGCCGGCGATCCCAAAGGCATTGGGCACCAGGTCCACAAAAGGATCATGCGGCTTGGGCAGGTTCAGATGAACCGCGTCCATCACTTCCTGCGTTGCATGCGGACCGGTGACCGCCAGCACGCTGGGGTGCATCTGGCGCACCAGATTGCCGCCGCCATCGCCCGTCTTGGCGCCCAGGCAGCCTGTAACGATGACCTTGCCGTTTTCGGCCAGCGCCTCGCCGATGGTATCCAGGCTTTCCCGGACCGCGTCATCAATGAAGCCACAGGTATTGACGATGACCAGGTCGGCGCCCTCGAAGGTTTTGGAGGTCTGGTAGCCCTCGGCGCTGAGCCGGGTCAAAATCAGTTCGGAATCAGTCAGGGCCTTTGGACAGCCCAGGCTGACGAAACCTACGCGCGGCGCAGGTTTTGCAGGGGCAACAGGGGAAAGGGGGGAAAGGGGGGATTGGGAAAGTGCTTCGCTCATGGCTCTATTGTCTCAGCTTGACTACATGGGCTTGCCCACTTTTGTCAAACGGATATTCCAACTGCGGTTTCATGGCGCCACAAGCTTCGCAACCGCCTCTGCGGATCGACGTTACGCGCCCGCTGCCGCATCCGGGTAGCTTGCCCCTAACGCCACGGCCAGCTGGTCGCAAGCAGGTCTGCCGCAAACGCCCAACATGCGGGCTGCCGCGCGCCGGAGGTGCGGCTTGGACGCATCGAAAGTAAAGCGGGAAGATTCCTTGAAAGTCGGCTCGCCGGCAGACGCGACAAGCAGTGAGTCGTATCGTGCTGACCATAAGTCCTGTTCTCTACAAGGGTGCCAGGATATCCTCGTGCTGATCAATTTGTGTGCGTGCCTTGCCCAGCAAGAACTCGATGCAGGTGCGCACGGCCCGTGTCTGGTGCCGGTTGGGCATGTACAGCAGGTACATGCGCGTGCCAAAAATGCTCAGGCGGTAGTCGTCCAGGGTGGTCAGCACCTCGCCGGACTCAATTGCATCCATCACCACATAGTCGGGCACCAGGCCCAGGCCCAGGCCTGCCAGGATGCCCTGGCGCAGGAACGGAAAGTGCTCGGAAATCAGCGTCGGTTCCAGTGTGACCTCGTGGCGTTCGTCGCCCCGGTAAGCACGCAGGCAAAGCTGCTGGCCCACTACGCCCGAGGTGATCAGTGGCGTGGTACGCAGCTGCTCCAGACCGGTGGGCAGGCCATGCTGCTGCGCGAATGCGCGTGAGGCGCAGGCCAGGTAACGCACGCTGCCCAGTTCACGCGCGATCAGGGCCAGCGGCGGCTCGGGCATCACCCGGATGGAAATGTCCACCTCGTCGCGCAGGTTGTCGGCCCGGTTTTCAAACAACACGTCCAGCACGATGCCGGGGTACTGGCGCTTGAACTCGATCAGCCAGTCGGACATCACCATCTGCCCATAGCCGCTGGGCACGCTCAGGCCCACGCGCCCCTGCAGGCCCTGGCCCAGCGTGGTGATGGTTTCGCGGGCGGCCTGCATTTCATTCTGGATGATGCGGCCGTGCGCATACAGGCGCAGGCCGACCTCGGTGGGCTCGACGCGGCGCGTGGTGCGGCGCACCAACTGCACGCCCACAGACTTTTCGAGCTGCCTGAGGTGGTAGCTGACGTTGGCGCGCGTCATCTTGAGCTTGCGAGCGGCTTGACTCAGGTTGCCGGCGTCGATGATGTCGACCAACAGTGTTAGCGAAGCAAGATCCATGTCATTTGTAAAAAAATATTAGACAGTCTGTCAATTGTTTATGTCATTGTCAAGATAGTTTTGCACAGTGACAATCGTTGAATAAATTTTCATCCAACGAAACTGGAGACACGCGCATGAACTCTGAAGCTGCCACTTCCGTCGTCACCACCGCACGCCGCGGCGGCGTGCTGCTGGTGACCATCGACCACCCTCCTGTCAACGCGCTCAGCGTGGACGTGCGCCGTGGCCTGCTGGCGGCATCGCAAGAAGCGGACGCCGATGCCAGCGTGGCTGCAGTGCTGATCGTGGGCGCGGGCCGGGCTTTCATCGCCGGGGCCGACATCCGTGAATTCGGCAAACCGCCCATGGCGCCTGCGCTGCCCGAGGTGTGCAACCGCATCGAAGCCTGCCGCAAGCCCGTGGTGGTGGCGATCCACGGCCCGGCGCTGGGCGGCGGCCTCGAAGTGGCCCTGTCGTCCCACTACCGCCTGGCCATGCCCGATGCCCGACTGGGCCTGCCCGAAGTGCTGCTGGGCCTGCTGCCCGGCGCCGGCGGCACCCAGCGCGCACCGCGCCTGATGGGTGTGAAGCCTGCGCTGGAGATGATGCTCAGCGGCCGCCATCTGGGCGCCAGCGAAGCCCTGGCCCTGGGGCTGGTCGACCGGCTGGGAGAAGGCAGCGACGTGCTGGCTGCGGGCCTGGACTATGCCAATGAGCTGGTCGCCAGCGGCGCCCCCGTGCGCCCCACCCGTGCGGCGCACGCGGCCCTGGCCGACAAGGCCGCCAGCCAGGCGGAGCTGGATGCGCTGAAGGCCGACACGGCCAAAAAGACGCCCGGCCTGTTCTCGCCGCTCAAGATCATTGAAGCTGTGCAGGGCGCGCTGGACCTGCCTTTTGACGCGGCCCTGTCGCTGGAGCGCCAGCTGTTCATGCAGTGCCTGGACAGCCCGCAGCGTGCCGGCCTGATCCACGCCTTCTTTGCCGAACGCGAGGTGGCCAAGTCGCCCGAAACGCGCAACGCCAAACCGCGCGCCATCGCCAGCGTGGGCGTGATCGGCGGCGGCACCATGGGCGCCGGCATTGCCGTGGCCGTGCTCAATGCAGGGCTGCCCGTGACCATGGTCGAGCGCGACGACGCCTCCATCGCCCGCGGCCGTGCCAACGTCGAGAAGGTGTATGACGGCCTCGTGGCCAAGGGCCGCATGACGCCCGACGCCAGGGCCGCCGTGATGGCCCGCTTCAGCGGCAGCACCTCGTATGACGCGCTGGCCCGGGCCGACCTGGTGATTGAGGCCGTGTTTGAGGAAATGGGCGTCAAGAAGGCCGTGTTCACCGAACTGGACCGGGTGTGCAAGCTAGGTGCCGTGCTGGCCACCAACACCTCCTACCTGAACATCGATGAAATTGCGGCCAGCGTGTCGCGCCCGCAAGACGTGGTGGGCCTGCACTTCTTTTCGCCGGCCAACATCATGAAGCTGCTGGAGATCGTGGTGCCGGCCCGGGTCAGCGCCGACGTGGTGGCCACCGCGTTTGACCTGGCCAAAAAGCTCAAGAAAGTGCCGGTGCGCGCCGGCGTCTGCGACGGCTTCATCGGCAACCGCATGCTGGCCGTGTACCGCGCCACCGCCGACCACCTGCTCGAAGACGGCGCCTCGCCCTACCAGATCGACGCCGCCGCGCGCGAATTTGGCTACCCCATGGGTCCGTTCCAGGTGGCCGACCTGGCTGGAGGCGACATCGGCTGGGCCACGCGCAAGCGCAAGTCCGCCACGCGCGACCCCAAGGCGCGCTACGTGCAGATTGCCGACCGCCTCTGCGAGCGCGGCTGGTTCGGCCAGAAGACCGGCCGGGGCTATTACCTGTACCCCGAGGGCGCGCGAACCGGCACGCCGGACGACGAGGTGCTGGCCATCATTGACGCCGAGCGCCAACGCGCCGGCACCACGCCGCGCACCTTCAGCAACGAGGACATCATGCGCCGCTACCTGGCCGCCATGATCAACGAAGGCGCCAAGGTTGTGGCCGAGGGCATCGCCCTGCGTCCGCTGGATGTGGACGTGACGCTGGTGCATGGCTACGGTTTCCCGCGCTTTCGCGGTGGCCCCATGAAGTACGCCGACATGGTCGGCCTGCCCACCATCCTGGCCGACATCCAGGAGTTCGCCCGGGAAGACCCGCTGTTCTGGCAACCCGCCGCGCTGCTGCTCCAGCTGATTGAAGAAGGCCGGAACTTCGACAGCCTGAACCAGCCATAACCCATCCCTCATCAAGCCGCCATCGTCATCATCAGGAGACCCCATCATGCGTGAAGCCGTCATCGTATCCACCGCCCGTACCCCCCTGACCAAGTCCCATCGGGGCGAGTTCAATATCGTCAGTGGCGCCACCCTGGCCTCGTTCGCCGTCAAGTCCGCCGTCGAGCGCGCCGGCATAGACCCCGGCCTGATCGAGGACGCCATCCTCGGCTGCGGCTACCCCGAAGGGCGCTCCGGGCGCAACATCGCGCGCGCCAGCGTGATCCGCGCCGGCCTGCCCCTGAGCATCGCGGGTGCCACGGTCAGCCGCTTTTGTGCCTCGGGCCTGCAGGCGGTGGCCATGGCCGCCAGCCGCATCATCGTGGACGGTGCCCCGGCCATGATTGCCGGCGGCGTGGAAAGCATCTCGGGCATCCGACGCAGTGAAAGCGGCGGCGTCGACAGCGGCATCGACCCCTGGATCAACGAACACAAACCCGAGTTGTACATGGCGATGATCGAGACCGCCGACATCGTGGCCAGTCGCTACGGCATCAGCCGCGAGGCGCAGGACCGCTTCTCGGTCGAGAGCCAGCGCAAAACCGCCGAAGCGCAGGCGGCCGGCCGCTACAAGGACGAGATCATCGCCGTGACCACCACCATGGCGGTCACGGACAAGGACACCCAGGAAGTCACGCACCGGGAAGTGACGGTTGACCACGACACCTGCAACCGCGCCGGCACCAGCTACGAGTCCCTGGCCAAGCTGGCGCCCGTGCGCGGCGCCGGCCAGTTCATCACCGCCGGCAACGCCTCGCAACTGTCCGACGGCGCCTCGGCCTGCGTGCTGATGGAAGCCGGGGAAGCAGCGCGCCTGGGCCTGCAACCCCTGGGGGCCTTTCGCGGCATGGCCGTGGCCGGCTGCGAGCCTGATGAAATGGGCATCGGCCCCGTCTTCGCCGTGCCCAGGCTGCTGGCCCGCCATGGCTTGCGGGTTGACGACATCGATCTGTGGGAGCTCAATGAAGCCTTTGCATCGCAGGCGATCTACTGCCAGCAAACGCTGGGCATTCCCGACGAGCGCCTGAACGTCAATGGCGGCGCCGTGTCGATAGGCCACCCGTTTGGCACGACCGGCGCGCGCCTGGTCGGCCATGTGCTGCTGGAAGGCCGTCGCCGCAAGGCCAGGTACGCGGTCGTGACCATGTGCATTGCGGGCGGCATGGGTGCCGCCGGCCTGTTTGAAATTTTCTGAAAAAGACTGAGAGATCACCATGGACCTGAGTTTTACCCCCGAAGAACAGGCGTTCCGCGCCGAAGTGCAGCGTTTCCTGACCGACAAGGTGCCAGCCCGGCTGACCGCCAGGGTGCAGGGCGGCAAGCACCTGGGCAAGGCCGATCTGCAAGCCTGGCATGCGCTGCTCAACGACCAGGGCTGGCTGGCCAGCCACTGGCCCGAGCAGTACGGCGGACCGGGCTGGAACACGGTGCAGAAGTTCATCTTTGACCACGAATGCGCGCTGGCCTATGCCCCCCGCACCATTCCCTTCGGGGTCAACATGCTGGGCCCGGTGCTGATCAAGTACGGCAACGAAGCCCAGAAGCAGCACTGGCTGCCGCGCATCCTCAGCGGTGCCGACTGGTGGTGCCAGGGCTATTCCGAGCCGGGAGCCGGCTCGGACCTGGCGTCGGTCAAGACCAGCGCGGTGCGCAGCGGCGACCACTACATCGTCAACGGCCAAAAGACCTGGACCACGCTGGGTCAGCACGCCAACATGATCTTTTGCCTGGTGCGCACGGACCGCGACGTCAAGGCGCAGGAAGGCATCAGCTTTCTGCTCATCGACATGACCACGCCCGGCGTGGACGTGCGCCCCATCATCACGCTCGACGGCGAGCACGAGGTCAACGAGGTCTTCTTCACCGACGTGAAGGTGCCGGCCGACAACCTGGTGGGCCAGGAGAACAAGGGCTGGACCTGTGCCAAGTACCTGCTGACCTACGAGCGCACCAACATCGCGGGCGTGGGCTTTTCCGATGCCGCGCTGGCACGCCTGAAGGTGATCGCTGCCCGGACGCTGAAGAACGGCCAGCCCCTGGCGCGCGACCCGTTGTTCGCGGCGCGCCTGGCCCGGGTCGAGATCGACCTGGAAAACATGAAGACCACGAACATGCGCGTGATCACGGCCGTGGCGGGGGGCGGCGCGCCGGGCGCCGAAAGCTCGATGCTCAAGATCCGCGGCACCGAGATCCGGCAGGAACTGACCGCCCTGACCCGCCGCGCCATGGGCCCCTACGCCCTGCCCTTCATCGAGGAAGCGCTGCAGGAGGACGAATACGAGGCCGGCGTGGGCCCGCAGGAGGCCGCCTCGGCCTCGGCCCAGTACTTCAACAACCGCAAGCTGTCGATCTTCGGCGGCTCCAACGAAATCCAGAAAAACATCATCTCCAAGATGATCCTGGGCCTGTAAGCATCGACTGGCAAGGACCACAACCATGAACTTCACCCTCACCGAAGACCGCCGGATGCTGGCGGACTCGCTCGACCGCTACGTGGCCGAGCAATACAGCCTTGAAACCCGTCACAAGATCAGCCAGTCAGCCCAGGGCTACAGCCCCGTGCAATGGGCCAAATTCGCCGAGCTGGGCGTGATCGGCGCGCTGTTCACCGAAACGCAAGGCGGCTTTGGCGGCGATGGCTTTGACATCGCCGTGGTGTTCGAGTCCCTGGGCCGCGGCCTGGTGGTCGAACCCTTCCTGGCCAGCGCCGTGCTGGCGGGCAGCGCCCTGGCCCACGCCGGCAACGACGCCCAGCAAGCGTTGCTGGCCGGCCTGATCGACGGCAGCCACATTGCCACGCTGGCCCATGAAGAAGCCGACTCGCACTATGAACTCAAGCGCGTCAGCACCCGCGCCGTCCGGGACGGCGACCACTTTGTGATCAACGGCGCCAAGGCGGTGGTGGCCCTGGGCGATCAGGCGCAGACCGTGGTCGTGTCCGCCCGCACCAGCGGCGCTTTAGACAGCGAGGACGGAATTTCGCTGTTCGTGGTGCCAAGCGGCACGGCCGGGGTCAGCCTGCGCGCCTACCCCAACATCGACGGCACCCGCGCCGCCGAAATCACCTTCACGCAGGTGCGCGTGCCCGCCTCGGCCCTGCTGGGCGCCGAAGGCCAGGGCCTGGCCACCCTGGAGCATGCCGTGGGCCGAGGCATCCTGGCGCTGTGCGCCGAGTCGCTGGGCGCGATGGAAGTGGCCAAGAAGCAGACCATCGAATACCTGCAGACACGCAAGCAGTTCGGCAAGCCCATCGGCAGCTTTCAGGCCCTGCAGCACCGCATGGCCGATGTGCTGCTGGAGATCGAGCAGGCCCGCTCGGCCGTGATCAATGCCGCCGCCGCCCTGCAGGCCGACCGCAGCACACGCGAACGCGCCCTGTCGGCCGCCAAATACAGCATCGGACACATCGGCACGCTGGTGGCAGAAGAATGCATCCAGCTGCACGGCGGCATCGGCATGACCTGGGAACTGCCCATGCCCCACTACGCCAAGCGCCTGGTCATGATCGACCACCAGCTCGGCGACGAAGACCACCATCTGGCGCGTTTCATCGCGCTGGGCCAGTGAAGGCGCCCTGCCGGCAGGCCGGGCGGTTCAAAGTATCTTGAAATGGAAGCCATCATGTCAGACATCAATTCCTCGCTGCCGCTGGCAGGCATCCGCGTCCTGGACCTTTCCCGTGTGCTGGCCGGCCCGATGTGCGGCATGGTGCTGGGCGACTTTGGCGCCGAGGTCATCAAGGTCGAACACCCGAGCCGGGGCGACGACACGCGCGACTGGGGCTTGCGCGTAGGCAACACCGAAACCGCCTACTTCAACAGCATGAACCGCAACAAGCGCTCCATCACGCTGGACCTGCAAAAGCCAGAGGCGGTGCAGATCGTGCTGGACCTGGCGCGCCAGTGCGACGTGGTGATCCAGAACTTCAAGTTCGGCGGCGCCGAGAAGATGGGCCTGGGCTACGAGCAGATCAAGGCGGTGCGGCCCGACATTGTTTACTGCTCGATCACCGGCTATGACCGCAGCGGGCCCGAGGCCGCGCGCCCCGGCTACGACCTGGTGGTGCAGGGCGAGGCCGGGCTGATGGCGATCAACGGCGAGGCCGACCAGCCGCCGCTGAAGTTCGGCGTGGCGGCGGTGGACATGTTCACCGGCATGTATTCGGCCCAGGCCATCCTGGCGGCCTTGTTCCAGCGCCAAAAGACCGGGCTCGGCCGCCATGTCGAGATGGCGCTGTTCGACTGCGGCCTCATGATCACGGCCTACTACGGGCTGGAAGCCATGCTGATGCAGAAAGACCCGCCGCGCTACGGCAATGCGCATCCGTCCATCGTGCCCTACGGCGTGTTCAATGCCGAAGACGGCCCGCTGGTCATCACCGTGGGCAACAACGCCCAGTTTGAGCGCTTTTGCCGCGAGGTGATTGACCGCCCCGACCTGGCCGATGACGAGCGCTTCAAGACCAACCTGGACCGCGGCGTCCACCGCGAGGCGCTGATGTCGGAGATCCTGCACGAGCTGGGCGGCCGCTCGCGCCAGCTGCTGCTGCAACGCCTCAAGTCGGCCGGCATTCCCTGCGGCGAAGTGCTGGGCCTGTACGAAGCCCTGACCTCGGAGCGCGCCGTGCGCGGCGGGCTGGTGACCGAGCAACCGCACCCGGTGGCCGGCAGCACGCATGTGATGGCGCCGCCCTACCGGCTCGATGGCGAGCGTCTGCCGGTGCGCCGCGCACCGCCCGAACTGGGCGAAGGCACCCGCGACGTGCTCTCAAGCCTGCTGGGCCTGGGTGACGAGCGCCTAGCCGAACTCAAGGCGCGTGGCGTGCTCTAAAACTGCCAGCGCATTCCATTTTTTAAATCCATTGAGGAGAACCCATGTTCAAGCCTGTTTCTTTCAAGCTGTCCGGACCGACCCGCCGCGTCGTGTTGGCCCTGGCCCTGCCCATGCTGGCCGGCAGCGCCTTCGCCCAGGCCTGGCCCGGCAAGACCATCAAGCTGATCGTGCCCTTCCCGGCCGGCGGCCCGACCGACACCGCCTCGCGCATCGTCGGCCAGAAGCTGGCCTTGCGCCTCAAGCAGACTGTCATCGTCGAAAACAAGGCCGGCGCATCGGGCGCGATTGCGGCGGCGCAGGTGGCCAAGGCACCGGCTGACGGCTACACCCTCATGATGCTGGCCACGCCGACCCTGCTGGCGCCGCACCTGTACAAGACCACGGGCTACGACAGCGTGAAGGACTTCACCTCGATCGCCACGGTGTATGACCTGCCCATCGTGGTGGTGGTCAACCCGTCCTTGATGCCCACCGTGACCGACCTGCAAAAGCTCGTGACGCATGCCAAGGCGCAGCCTGGCCGCCTCAACTACACCAGCTCGGGCGTCGGCAGCTTCGGCCACCTGAGCATGGAGCTGCTCAAGCAGATGGGCCAGTTCGACATGCAGCATGTGCCGTACCGGGGCGGCGTGCCGGCCATCACCGACACCCTGGGCGGCCAGGTGCCCATGATGTACGCCGACCTGGTGGCCGCCTTGCCGCACATCCAGTCGGGCAGCCTGCGCGCCATTGCCGTCGGTTCGCCCCAGCGCGTCGGCGTAATCCCCGATGTCAAGACCATTGCCGAGCAGGGCTTCAAGGGCTTTGACGCCGTGTCCTGGGGCGGCCTGATGGCCCCTGCCGGCACGCCCAGGGATGTGGTCGAGCGCATCAGCACCGAGGTCAAGGCCATCCTGGCCGAAAAAGACACGCAAGACAAGCTGCTCAACGCCGGCGCCATTGCCAACTACCAGACCCCCAGCCAGATGGCCGCCCGCGTGCAGCAGGACTACGCCAAGTGGGGCAAGGTGATCCGCGACAAGGGCATCACCAGCCAATAAGCCACCGCGCCCCTGGCTGGCAGGCAGAGGCAGCCTGGCAAGCCGGCTGCGTCGGCTTCAGTAAAAAAGTGATTAAAAAGGCATCTTCCGCTTGTGCTGTATACATAAGCAGCTATCATTTTTGATAAATTGAAAAACCACTGCATTGACCCTATCGCCACGGCCTGGACGCGCACATGAACCCCAACACGACATCACCCGAAGCGTCTTTTCGCACCGTCGCCGCGCTGATCCGCGAGCATGCGCAGCGCCAGCCACAGCGGCCGGCCCTGTGCGACGACCAGCGTGAACTGAGCTATGCCCAGCTGGACGCCCTCATGGACCGCATCGCCGCAGCCCTTCAGCGCGACGGGGTGCTGCCCGGCGACAGCATCGCGATCTGCGCCCATTCCTCGGTGCATTACGCCGCGCTGTTCCTCGGCGCACTGCGGGCCGGCGTGGTGGTGGCGCCGCTGGCCCCGTCGGCCAACCGGGAAAGCCTCGCATCCATGCTGCATGACGCCGGGGCGCAGTGGCTGTTCCTCGACAGCGCCGCGCAGGACCTGGTGCCGCCAGGCATGGCGGCGACCCGCTGCGTCTGGCTTGGCGACGCTTCGGAGGGCATGCGCTTTGAAGACTGGCTCGGCGCCGAAGGTGTGCGGCCGCAGGCGGTCGAGCTGTCGCCAGAGTCCCCGTTCAACATCATCTATTCATCGGGCACCACGGGCACGCCCAAGGGCATCGTGCAGTCGCACGGCATGCGCTGGGCCCATGTGCAGCGGGGCAGCGCCTATGGCTACAGCCCCGAAGGCCGGACGCTGCTGGCCACGCCGCTGTATTCCAACACCACGCTGGTGGTGTTTTTCCCCACGCTCGGCTTTGGCGGCTGCGTTCAGCTGATGCCGAAGTTCGATGCGGCGCGCTACCTTCAGCTGGCCGAGCAGCACCGTGCGACGCACACCATGCTGGTGCCGGTGCAGTACCAGCGCATCATGGCGCTGCCGCAGTTCGGCGCGCACGACCTGTCGGCGTTCCGATTCAAGTTCTGCACCAGCGCACCGTTCAGCGCCGCGCTCAAGGCCGATGTGCTGGCGCGCTGGCCGGGTGGCCTGGTCGAGTTCTACGGCATGACCGAAGGCGGCGGCACCTGCATCCTGGTCGCGCACGAGCACCCCGACAAGCTGCACACCGTGGGCCAGCCCGCCGCCACCAGCGACATCCGGCTGATCGACGAGGAAGGCCGCGAGCTGCCCCCGGGCGCCACCGGCGAGGTGGTCGGGCACTCGCCGGGCATGATGACGGGCTACCACCGCCAGCCCGGCCTGACGCGCGAGGCCGAATGGTTTGACGCCCAGGGCAAGCGCTTCATCCGCACCGGTGACGTGGGGCGCTTTGACGCCGAGGGATTCCTCACGCTGCTGGACCGCCGCAAGGACCTGATCATCAGCGGCGGCTTCAACATCTACCCGTCCGACCTGGAGGCCGCGCTGCGCCAGCACCCGGCTGTCGAGGACGTGGCGGTGACCGGCGTGCCGTCCGAACAGTGGGGCGAAACGCCGGTCGCCTTTGTGCGGCGCAGGCCTGGCGCCCCGGGCGAGGCCGCGCAAATCATGGCCTGGTACAACGCCAGCGCCGGAAAGACACAGCGCCTGGCGGCATTGCATTTCATCGACGAGCTGCCGCGCAGCGCGATTGGCAAAGTGCTCAAGCGCGAACTGCGCGCGCTGCACCTGAACATTTCATCCTGAGCATGCAAAGGAAGCCATGAAAACAGGTGATTGCGGCGATCGGCAAGGATGCCGGGGCGCCGATCTTCGGCATGGCCGGCCAAGGGCTGGAAGCGGGCCTGTTCACGGTCATGCCCGAACGGGCTGCCGCATTGCAAGGCGCGGCAACCCCCAGCGGTTTTATCAATCAAGTCAACCATAAGGCAGGAGACCACCATGTCCAATTCGCTTTCACGCCGCACCCTCATCCAGGCCGCCAGCGCCGGCCTGGCCTGCGCCGCCCTGCCGTCCATGGCCCAGCCGGCCTGGCCGAACCGCCCGATCCGCATCATCGTGCCGTACACGGCCGGGGGCTTCACCGACCAGATGGCGCGCCTGCTGCAGGTGGGCCTGCAAAGCCGGCTCGGCCAGCCCGTGATCGTCGAGAACATGCCGGGCGCCAACAGCATCATCGGCGTCAACGCCGTGGCCAAGGCCGCCCCGGACGGGCACACCTTCGGCGTCGTGATTGCCGCCTATGCGGCCAACACCACGCTGTATCCCAAACTGCCGTACAACCCGGCCAAGGACTTGGTCGGGGTGTCCCTGCTGGGCGTGTCGCCGCTGCTGGCGGCCGTGCCGAACAACGCGCCGTTCAAGAACGCCACCGAACTTGTGGCGTATGCCAAGGCCAATCCCGGCAAGGTCAGTTTTGGCTCGTCGGGCAATGGGTCGGCCGCGCACCTGACCAGTGAGCTGCTCAAGGCGGTCACCAACACCTACATGGTTCACATTCCCTACAGGGGCGCGGCGCCTGCGCTGACCGATTTGCTGGGCGGCCATATCCAGCTGTTCTTTGACGCCCCCACCAACCTGATCCAGCCCGGCAAACTGGGCCGCGTGCGCCTGATCGGGGTGGCCAGCGACAAACGCCTGCCGGCAGCGCCGGATGTGCCCACCTTCATCGAGCAGGGGCTCAAGGGCTTCACCGGCAGCACCTGGGCCAGCATGATTGCCCCCGCCGCAACGCCGCGCGACGTGGTGCAGCGCATGTCGGACGAGGTCAACCGCATCATCCGCAGCGACGAAACCCGGGCCAAGCTGGAGGCCATGGGCACTTTTGCCGAAGGCACCTCGCCGCAAGCCTGCGATGCCTTCATCGCGTCCGAAACCGCGAAGTGGGCCACGGTCATCAAAAACGCCGGCGTCACGGCGGAGTGAAGCCCGCAGGCGACCTTCACCGCACGGCGCCTGCACCATCTTTGTGCGAAAAACCCATACGCACCAAAAGAAGCTTCGAATTCTCAAAGCGCTGTAATGCGCGCCTGCAACCCTCTGCAGTAGGCTGACCCTGTCTTTGTTTCGGACAGATTCCCCCTGTGTCAGGGCAGCTTTTTACTTTTGCAAACTGGCGCGCTGCATCCACCTGACATCAATGACACATCGCCAGACGTCATCGCTGGCACAGTCCGTGCTTTGAATGTCTGGCGGGCAATCACTTCGGTTTGCTTCAACAAAATGGACGCTAGGGTTCCGGTTTCTTTTTTCTAAAGGAATGTCTGGTCCGAGAGCAGCCGGCCAGCAGTGCCTAACACCACTGCGGGCTCCACGGCGGGACAAAAGCCCGGGAGGTTCACTTCGTGATCGAGGTGGTCTCCCGCGTTTGTCCCACTATTGGAGTCTCGCCATGTCCACTTCTCTCTTCTCGATCTCCCGTTCTTTCAAGCGTAGCGTTGCAAGCGCCTGCCTGGTGCTGGCCGGCGCAGGCGCGGCCAGTGTGCCGATGCCCGCCGCCGCCGAAGTCAAGGTCGGCGTGTCCGACTGGCCGGGCTGGGTGGCCTGGTACGTGGCCGAGCAAAAAGGCTTTTTCAAGAAGAACGGCGCCGACGTCAAGCTGGTCTGGTTTGCCAACTACACCGACTCGATTGGCGCGCTGTCCTCGGGGCAGCTCGATGCCAATTCCCAGACCTGGTCCGACACGCTCGGCCCCCTGGCCAAGGGCCTGCCGCTCAAGGCGATTCTGGTCAACGACAACTCAGCCGGCAACGACGCGCTGATGGTCGGCCCGAAGATCACCTCCTTCGCCCAGCTCAAGGGCAAGAAAGTGGCGCTGGAGCAGTTCAGCATTTCGCACTTCGTGCTGGCCACGGCGCTGGCCAAGAACGGCATGAAGCTCGATGATGTGAAGATCGTCAACCTGTCGGCCGGCGATGCCGCTGCCGCCTTCATCAGCGGCAAGGTCGATGCCGCCGTGCTGTGGAACCCCTGGGTGAACCAGATTGAAAAGAGCGGCAAAGGCAAGGCCCTGTTCACCTCCAAGGACATGCCCGGCCTGGTGCCCGACCTGCTGGTGGCGCAGGACAAGGCGATCCAGACCAAGCGCAAGGAACTGGTCGGCATGATCAAGGCCTGGTTCGAGACCGAAAAATTCATCCGCGAGCAGCCTGCCGAAGCGGCCAAGATCATGTCCAAGGTGGTCAGCATGACGCCCGAGGAATACACCGTGTTCCTGCCCGGCACCAAATTCTTCGATGCCGCCGCCAACACACGGGCCTTTGATGCCAGGCAGGCGCAGTCGCTCGCCAGCACCGCACCCGTCATCGCCGCCTTCCTGACCCAGTACAAGCTGATCGAAGGCAAACCCGATGCCGCCAAGGGCATCGACGGCTCGCTGCTGCAAGACGCGCTGAAGTAAGGAAACGCCTGATGTGGTCCATACGTCTGGCGATCTCGCGCCGCAGTTATGCCCTGCTGGCGCTGGTCGGCCTCTTGGTGCCGCTGCTGGGCTGGGCGCTGGTCAGCAGCTTTGCCGGGGTGAACCCGGTGTTCCTGCCCGGCCCGGGCAAGGTGCTCACGCGCATCATGACCTGGGCGCTGGAAGACGAGCTGCTGGGCGATGCCTTCATCAGCACCATGCGTGTGGTGGCGGGCTGGGCCTTGTCGGCGCTGCTGGCGATACCGCTGGGCCTCTTGATCGGCAGCTGGCGCGCGGTGCAGGCGCTGCTGGAGCCGCTGACCGACTTCATCCGCTACATGCCGGCCGTGGCCTTCATTCCGCTGGTGATGCTGTGGGTCGGCATCGACGAGGGCGCCAAGGTGGCGATCATCTTCATCGGCACCTTCTTCCAGATGGTGCTGATGGTGGCCGAGGACGTGCGCCGCGTGCCGATGGCGCAGATCGAGGCGGCGCAGACCATGGGCGCCACGCGCCGCGAGGTGCTGGAAAAGGTGATCTTGCCGTCGGCCAAGCCCGCCCTGCTCGACACCTTGCGCGTGACCATGGGCTGGGCCTGGACCTACCTGGTGGTGGCCGAGCTGGTGGCGGCCAATTCCGGCCTGGGTTTTGCCATCCTGAAGGCGCAGCGCTTTTTGCAGACCGACAAGATCTTTGCCGGCATCTTGCTGATCGGCTTCATCGGCCTGGCGATTGACCAGCTGTTCCGCCTGCTTCACCGCAAGGCTTTCCCCTGGCTTCACACAAGGTAGGCATCCCATGAAAATTGAATGCAAAAACGTCTGGAAATTCTTCGGCGAGGCGCCCAGGCAGACCACGGCGCTGCAGGACGTGAGCCTGGGCATTGCCGACTACGAGTTCATCACCCTGGTCGGCGCATCGGGCTGCGGCAAGTCCACCTTGCTGCGCACGCTGGCCGGGCTGGAAACCCACAGCCGCGGCGAGGTGCTGGTCGATGCCAAAGCCATCACCGGGCCGGGCCAGGACCGGGCCATGGTGTTCCAGCACTACAGCCTCTACCCCTGGCTGCGGGTGTCGGAAAACATCCGCTTTTGCCGCCAGCTCGGCGCCCAGACGAAAAACCGCAGCAGCGCCGACGTCGAGGCCGCCTCGGGCCGGGCCGATGCGCTCTTGCAGCTCATGGGCCTGACGGCCTCGGCCGGCGCCTACCCGAACCAGCTCTCAGGCGGCATGCAGCAGCGCGTGGCCATTGCCCGCGCGCTGATGGGCAAGCCGCAGATATTGCTGATGGACGAGCCCTTCGGCGCGCTGGACGCCCAGACCCGCGAGGTGATGCACGACCTGATCCTGCATGTGCACCGGCTGGAGCGCACCACCATCGTCTTCGTCACGCATGACGTGGAGGAAGCCATTTACCTCGGCCACCGCGTGGTGCTGATGGCGCCGCGCCCGGGCCGCATCGATTCGGTCTATGACGTGCCGCTGCCCGCCCGGCGCGAGCAGGACATGAAGCTGGCGCCGGAATTCATGCGCCTCAAGCGCCAGCTGCTCGACCGCATCCGCGAAACCTCGGGCATGAAGACCGACCTTGAACAACTCCAACGGCTCAGCCAAGTGGCCGAAGAAAGCAATCCCGTATGAACACCATCCCCGCCGACCGCCTGCTGTGGGAGGAACACCTCCCCGGCGGCAACCACTGGTCCGGCCGCCTGCGGCGCGGCACGGCCTTGCGCCTGACCGACCTGCAAGGCGGCGCCAACGTGTCGGCACTGTTCTACAACGCCGAGCAGCCGCTGGAGCGCTACAGCATGCCCGACACCCTGAAGTCGCAGCACACCGCTTTTTTGACGGCCGGCCACGTCTGCCAGTCCGACATGGGCCGCGTGCTGTGCTCCCTCACCGCCGACAGCCTGGGCTGGCACGACACCTGGTGCGGCGTCAGCGACGCGGCCATGGTGCTGGCCCGCTACGGCGAAAAGCGCTACCAGCAGCACCGCAACGCCATGCACCGCAACGGCCGCGACAACCTGCTGATCGAGCTGGCCAAGTGGGGCCTGGGCGCGCGCGACCTGGTGCCCGGCGTCAACTTCTTCAGCAAGGTGGTGCCCGATGCCGATGGCGCGCTCAGCCATGTGGGCGACCACAGCGCGGCAGGCAGCTTCGTCGATCTGCGCTTCGAGATGGACACGCTGGTGGTGCTGAGCTCGGCGCCGCATCCGCTGGATGCTCGCGCCGACTACGCGCCCGCCGATGTGCAGCTCGTCGCCTGGCGCGCCGATCCCGTGGCGGCGGACGACGCCTGCCGGATCCAGTGCCCGCAAAACGGCCGGGCCTTCATCAACACCGAACGCTACTGTGGAGCCGCAGCATGAGCAAGCTACTCGAAAGCCCCCTGAATCCCGCACATGCCGTGCTGGACCAGACCTGCCTGGCCGGCGAGCCGTGGATGGCCACGGTGCGCGCCGGGCAGACCCTGCGCATCCTGGACCTGGAAGGCAACCAGGCGGTGGACACGCTGTTCTACAGCGCGGTCGATTCCGCAGAGCGCTACAGCGCCGCCGACACCATCGCCCGCAACGGCCAGCTCTACCTGGGCCTGGGCTCGCGGCTGTACTCCAGCGCGGGCCGGGTGATGCTGACCATCACCGCCGACACCTGCGGCCGCCACGACACCCTGGGCGGGGCGTGTTCGAGCGAGAGCAACACGGTGCGCTACGCGCTGGACAAGCGGCCGATGCACAGCTGCCGCGACAGCTTCATGCATGCGCTGTGCCATTGCCGCGAAGCTGGCGCGCTGGGCATGGGCAAGCGCGACATCGCGCCCAACATCAACTTCTTCATGAACGTGCGGTCACGCCGGAAGGCCGGCTGAGCTTTGCCGACGGCATCTCGGGCGCGGGCAAGTACGTCGAGCTCAAGGCCGAGATGGACGTGGTGGTGCTGATCTCCAACTGCCCGCAGCTCAACAACCCCTGCAACGGCTACAACCCGACGCCGATTCGCCTGCTGGTATGGGATTGACTGGCTTGCTATTTAAATAATAGCTGCTTGCACATACTGGATGTGCGCAAAAGGCCGAATTGGCTTGAATTTTTCATCACCAGCCCGCGGGACGACCCGTGGCGCCGCATCACCCGGCGGGACGGCCCGCCCCAAGGGATTGCCCATGTTCGATACCGTCTTGATCGCCAACCGCGGCGCCATTGCCTGCCGCATCATCCGCAGCCTCAAGGCCCTGGGCCTGCGCTCGGTGGCGGTGTATTCCGAGGCCGACGCCGATTCCCTGCACGTGGCCATGGCTGACGCCAGCGTCTGCATCGGCCCGGCGCCTGCCGCGCAAAGCTACCTGGACCCGCAGCGCATCCTGGACGCGGCCCGCGCCACCGGCGCCGGCGCCATCCACCCCGGCTACGGCTTCCTGTCCGAAAACCCGGACTTCGCCCAGGCCTGTGAAGACGCGGGCATCGCCTTCATCGGTCCCACGGCCGCCCAGATGCGCGCCTTTGGCCTGAAGCACACGGCGCGCGCGCTGGCCGAGGCGCAGGGCGTGCCGCTGCTGCCGGGCAGCGGCTTGCTGGCCGACTTGGCGCAGGCTAAAGCCGAGGCCGCGCGCATCGGCTACCCGGTCATGCTCAAGAGCACGGCCGGCGGTGGCGGCATCGGCATGCGGCTGATCCGAAGCGACGCAGAGATGGCCCCCGCGTTCGAGGCCGTGCAGCGCCTGGCGCAAGCCAACTTCAAGGACGCCGGCCTGTTCCTGGAAAAGTTCGTCGAACGCGCCCGCCATATCGAGGTGCAGCTGTTTGGCGATGGCCGGGGCCAGGTGGTGTCGCTCGGCGAGCGCGACTGCTCGGCCCAGCGCCGCAACCAGAAGGTGATCGAGGAAACCCCCGCGCCCGGGCTGGATGAGGCCACCCGCGCCGCGCTGCAGCAAACCGCCGTTCGCCTGGCCGAGGCCGTCAGCTACCGCTCCGCCGGTACGGTTGAATATGTGCTGGACGCCGACAGCGGCGCGTTTTATTTCCTGGAAGTCAACACCCGCCTGCAGGTCGAGCACGGCGTGACCGAGCAGGTGACCGGCATCGACCTGGTGGCCTGGATGGTGCGCCTGGCGCGCGGCGACGACTTTGCGCTGGATGTGCCCGCGCCAACGGGCGCCTCCATTCAAGTGCGCTTGTACGCCGAAGACCCGGCACGCAACTTCCAGCCGTGCGCGGGCGGGCTGACCGAAGTGGTGTTTCCTTCAGATGCCCGCATCGAAACCTGGGTGGCCAACGGCAGCGAAGTGCCGCCGCATTACGACCCGATGATCGCCAAGCTGATCGTCACCGGCAGCGACCGCGCCGACGCCGTGGCCAAGCTGCAAACCGCGCTGGCGGCCACCCGCCTGGGCGGCATTGAAACCAATCTGCGCTACCTGCGCACCGTGGTGGCTGACCCGGTGTTCGTGCAGGGCCGCATGGTCACGCGCAGCCTGGCCGACCTGCACTACCAGCAGCAGGCGCTGGAGGTGCTGGAGCCGGGCGTGCAGACCACCGTGCAGGACCACCCCGGCCGCGTCGGTTACTGGGCGGTGGGCGTGCCGCCGTCGGGGCCGATGGACGATCTGGCCATGCGCCTGGCGAACCGCCTGGTGGGCAACGCGGAGCATGCCGCCGCGCTCGAATGCACGCTCAGCGGCCCCAGCCTGCGCTTGCACCACGACACCGTGATCGCCGTGTGCGGCGCGGCCATGGCGGTCAGCGTGGACGGCGTGGCGCTGGCGCTCTGGCAGTCGCACACGGTGAAAGCGGGCAGCGTGCTGAAGCTGGGCGCGGTGCAGGGCGCTGGCGCCCGCACCTACCTGGCGCTGCGCGGCGGGCTCGACGTGCCGCTGTACCTGGGCAGCCGCTCGACCTTCACGCTGGGCCAGTTCGGCGGCCATGCCGGGCGCACGCTGCGGGTCGGCGACATGCTGCACATCGGTGCCGATGCCGCAGCCGAGCCGCTGGCCGCCTTGCCGCCGGAGGTGATTCCGGTTTACCAAAGCCACTGGGACATCGCCGTGCTCTACGGCCCGCACGGCGCGCCCGATTTCTTCACCGATGCCGACGTGCGCATGTTCTTCGGCACCGACTGGCAGGTGCACTACAACTCCAGCCGCACCGGCGTGCGCCTGATCGGCCCCAAGCCCGAGTGGGCGCGGCGCGACGGTGGCGAGGCCGGCCTGCACCCTTCCAACATCCACGACAACGCCTATGCGATCGGCGCCATCGACTTCACCGGCGACATGCCCGTCATCCTCGGCCCCGACGGCCCCAGCCTGGGCGGCTTTGTCTGCCCCGCCGTGGTGCTGGCCAGCGAGCGCTGGAAAATGGGCCAGCTGCGCCCCGGCGACACCGTGCGCTTTCGCTGCGTGACGGCCGTTGAAGCCCTGGCCATGCACGCGGCGCAGGAAAGCCGCATTTCCGATCTGGTATGGATGCCGCCGGCCATCCCGCAGCGCACCGAGGCCGTGGGCTCGCCGATCCTGGCGCAGCGTGAAGGACAGGGCGAGCGACCGGCCCTGGTGCTGCGTCAGGCGGGCGACCGCTACCTGCTGGTGGAGCTGGGCGACGCCGTACTCGACATTGCGCTGCGCCTGCGCGTACACGGGCTGATGCAGTCGCTGCAGGCGCAACAGCTGCCTGGCATTGTGGACCTGACGCCCGGCATCCGCTCGCTTCAGGTGCATTTTGAGCCGCTGGCGCTTGCTGTGCCTGCGTTGATAGCTGCGATTTTTGTAGCAGACGATGCGCTGGGCGATACCGATGACCTGGTCGTGCCGTCGCGCACCGTGTATTTGCCGCTGTCGTGGGACGACAGCGCAACCCGGCTGGCGATAGAAAAATACATGCAGTCGGTGCGGCCGGACGCGCCCTGGTGCCCGAGCAACATCGAGTTCATCCGCCGCATCAACGGCCTGCCAGACATGGAGGAAGTGCGGCGCACCGTGTTCGACGCCAGCTACCTGGTGCTGGGCCTGGGCGACGTGTACCTGGGCGCGCCGGTGGCCACACCGCTGGACCCGCGCCACCGCCTGGTGACCACCAAGTACAACCCGGCGCGCACCTGGACGCCCGAGAACGCTGTCGGCATTGGCGGCGCCTACATGTGCGTCTATGGCATGGAAGGCCCGGGTGGCTACCAGTTCGTCGGCCGCACGCTGCAGATGTGGAACCGCTGGCGCGATGCTTCCAGCGGCGCTGCAGCCTTCGAGCCCGGCAAGCCGTGGCTGCTGCGCTTTTTCGACCAGATCCGCTTCTACCCGGTGGGCGAGGACGAACTGCTGCAGATCCGCCATGATTTCCCAGCCGGGCGCTACCCGCTGCGGGTCGAAGAAGGCACGTTCAGCCTGCGCGACTACCGCGCCTTCCTGAACGAGCATGCCGACAGCATTGGCGCCTTTCGCGCCCTGCAAGGCCAGGCCTTCGAGGAAGAGCGCGAGCGCTGGCGCGTGGCCGGCCAGGCCGACTACGTGGGCGAGGCCGAGGTGCCGGAGGCTGCCGTGTACGCCAACGACCTCCCCCCAGGTGCCCGCCGGGTGGCCAGCGCCGTGCCCGGAAGCGTGTGGAAGCTGCTGGTGGCCGAGGGCGACACGGTGGACGAGGGTGATGCCCTGCTGGTCATCGAGTCCATGAAGATGGAATTCACCGTGTACGCCCCCTGCCCGGGGCAGGTCATGCGCATGGCCTGCCGCGAAGGCGGCGCCGTGGCCGCAGGCCAGGATGTTGTCGTGATTCAAGGAGAAACCGCATGAAAAAGCCAAGCATTTCGCTCAGCATGGGCTGCCTGCAACCCGCCTACCGAGATGGCGCATTCACCCCCCTGGACATGATCGAGCAGGTGCTGGCCGCCATCGGCGATGATCCGAACAGGGCCTGGATACATGTCGTTGACGCCGCCGCGCTGCGCGCCCAGGCGCAGGCGCTGATGGCGCGGGGCCCGGAAGGCTTGGCGCTTTGGGGCATTCCCTTTGCCATCAAGGACAACATCGACCTGGCCGGCGTGCCCACCACCGCCGGTTGTCCTGATTACGCCTACACCCCAGAGCGCAGCGCCAGCGTGGTGCAGCGGCTGCTCGACGCCGGCGCCATCGCCATCGGCAAGACCAACCTGGACCAGTTCGCCACCGGCCTGAACGGCACACGCTCGCCGTATGGCGCCTGCCGCAACGCCTTCAACCCGGACTATGTATCCGGCGGCTCCAGCGCGGGGTCGGCGGTGTCGGTGGCGCTCGGCCATGTGAGCTTTTCGCTGGGGACGGACACGGCCGGTTCGGGCCGGGTGCCGGCCGGTTTCAACCATCTGGTCGGCCTCAAGCCCAGCCTGGGGCTGCTGTCCACCACCGGCGTCGTGCCGGCCTGCCGCTCGCTGGACGTGGTGTCGATCTTCGCCCTGACAGCCGACGACGCGCAGCAGGTGTTTGCGGTGGCGCACGGCATGGATGCGCAGGATGCGTATTCACGCCCGGCGCAGCCGCATGGTTTTGACTTTGGCCTGGCGGCCCGGCCGCGCCTGGGCGTCCCGCGCGCCGACCAGCTGCAGTTCCTGGGCGACAGCGGCTATGCCCGGTGCTATGCCGATGCCTGCGCGCAGGCCCAGGCGCTGGGGGCAGAGCTGGTCGAGATCGACTTCGCGCCTTTCCTGGAGACCGCCCGCCTGCTGTACGAAGGCCCCTGGGTCGCCGAGCGCTACCAGGCCATCCGCGCCTTCATCGACGCACGGCCCGAGTCCGTGTTCCCGGTGACGCGCGAGATCACGCTGGGCGGCGCCAAGCCCCTGGCCGCCGACGCCTTTGCCGCCCAGTACCGGCTCAAGGCGCTGGCGCAGCGCTGCGCCGTGGTGTGGTCAGGCATCGACTGCATGCTGCTGCCCACCGCGCCGACCATCCACCCGATTGCGACCGTGCTGGCCGAGCCCATCGCCCGCAACAGCGACTTTGGCTACTACACCAACTTCGTGAATTTGCTGGACTATGCCGCCATCGCCGTGCCCGCAGGCTTTCGCCCCGACGGCCTGCCCTGCGGCGTGACATTCGTCGCCCAGGCGCATCAGGACCAGCCGCTCCTGCACCTGGCCCAGCGCTGGCAGCGCGCCTTGCGGGGCCGGGCAGCCACGCTCGGCGCCACAGGCCACGCGGCCGTGCCCTGGAATGCCACCTGCGCCGTGGCGTCAGGGCAAATTCGCGTGGCCGTCTGCGGCGCGCACCTGCAAGGCCAGCCGCTCAACACCCAGCTGACCGCCCGTAGCGCGCGCCTGGTCCAAGGCACCACCACCGCCCCCAGCTACCGCCTGTATGCCTTGCCCGATGGCCGCCGGCCCGGCCTGGTGCGCGTGGCCGAAGGCGGCTGTGCGATCGAAGTGGAAGTGTGGGAACTGCCTGCCAGCGAGTTCGGCAGCTTTGTCGATGGCATTCCCGCGCCGTTGGGGATTGGCCGTACGCTTCTGGCAGACGGCTCGTCGGTGGCCGGATTCATCTGCGAGCCCGAAGGCGTTCGGGGTGCAAAAGACATCAGTGCATTGGGCGGCTGGCGCGCGTTCCTCAAGTCGCCTGACCAGCAAACGCTCTTGTGAAACAACCCGTGAGAATACGGATGTCAGGCGGTTGACGACACCGGTGTCGTCCCGAAACCAGGATTAGCAGCACGGGCGCTGTAATGCAGCAATCACCCAGCAGCGCTGCGGCTGTTCGCCGCGCTGCTGGATTTTCTGGTCAATATAGTCCTCACCGCGTGTGAGGATGAATCCGTCCTGATGCCGGCCTGCAGCAGGCCGTACAGCACGCCCTTGGGCACGCCGCCAAATGCTTCAAAGGCCCTCTCGTGACAGGCCGCAAGCGTTTGCACTTTCACGTTGCGGACGAACTCGGCGTAGCTGGCGCGGCTGAATCCCGGCATCGTACAAAAGGCGTACTGCGGGTTAACCCCTTTCCTGAACCGGGCCCAGCCCACGTCCCCAGCAATTTACCTCGGATTGAACCCGTGTTTTTAAGTAACCCGAGTTCCACAAACCCCTTTTTGGTTATCACGGCTACCCCAAAGGTGGCCATCTTCTCAGTCAGCCCGATGCAATTCAAAAGCGAATGGCCTGCCAGGCAAGCCAACGCATGAGCTCGGTTAATGGTGGGCGCAATCCTGGGGCAAGGTCACTTCAATCCCAATGCCGCGAGCATCTGCTCGCTCTGCTTTTGCATTTGCTCCTGCATTTGCGTAAAAACATTCTTTGATTGCTCGACGTAAGCGCCCATCATGCCTTGCATCATGGGCGACTTTGCATTCATGAACTGCGCCCACATTTCCGGGCTCAGGCCCTTGGACTGCTCTGCCATCTTCAACTGCAGGTCCATGAAACTCTGCACATTCTTTTCAAGGTACGCCCCCATAAAGCTCTGCATCGCATCGCCGTAGAAGCGGATGATGTTGGACAGCACAGCTTCGGTAAACATGGGTGCGCCGCCAGCCTCTTCTTCAAGAATGATCTGAAGCAAAATGCTGCGCGTGAGGTCTTCATTGGTTTTGGCATCCCGCACGACAAAGTGCGTACTGCTCATGACCAGGCGGCGTACTTCGGCAAGGGTGATGTAGGCAGACGTTTCGGTGTCATAGAGGCGCCGGTTCGGGTACTTTTTGATAATGCGTACGGGTTCGACGCTATCGACAACTGTTTTTTTGCTTGCGCTGCCGGAACTGGCACTCGCGGACGGAACGCCTTCGATTGAAGGCGAAACGGTTTGCGGACTAACGGGCTTGTTGCTATGCAATGATGACTCCAGGAAATAACGACTACCTGCCTTATTGGGGCGGGGTTCGATACATTCTAGGAATGTCTTGATCTACGCAATTTTTTAAGTTTATCTTTCACCAATGTTTTCCCCTGCAGGGGGCTGAACATTGAAAAAGAAAACCAATTCAGAAAAATTGGCAGGCGCGATTGGACTCGAAACGTCCCCCGTGGCAGGCTACATTGGGGGCGAGAGTACCACGAATGCCCCCCAATGCCTCTGTTTTCTCCCTGAATGGCCTCGAGAATGGACCCCAAAACCCATCCCATGCCACATCGAGCGCCAAGCGCAGGTTGCCGGTCCAGTACATGTGCAGCGCGTGGCTGCGGCGTCCGGGTTTATGGGGGTTGTAGCTGGCCTGCACGCATTCTTGCTTGCCGTACAACGGCTTGATGGTCGTGCCGATATCCACTATCCAGGCCGGCCCACTGAGCAATACAGGGCTAAAAATCAAGTCGGGCGTTCTCAACAAGGCAAGGATTAGTTTTTTCCTGTACTTGAAAGTTCACCAAATACCATCCCGTTGTCAATCTGCATGCTTATGCAGCTTGTGAAACAGCACGTACCCTTGCCGCAGGAAAAGTGACTGAAAAGCACGAACCCTGCCCCACCTGGCTCTTGATCCTCAGTTCAGCGCCATGCCGCTGGGCCACATGCTTGACGATGGCCAGCCCCAGGCCGGTGCCGCCGGTCTCGCGTGAGCGGCTGCGGTCCACTCGGTAAAACCGCTCCGTCAGCCGGGGCAAGTGTTCGGCCGCAATGCCTGGGCCCGAATCCCTGACGCAGAGCTCTCCCCGTCCATCTTCAAGCCGTGCCCAACTTACGCGAATCAGGCCAGCCTGCGGCGTGTAGCGCACTGCATTGGTCACCAGATTAGACAGGGCGCTGCAGATCTCCCTCTGGATGCCAGCGATCTCACATGCAGGGCCGGCATCGAACACCAGTTGATGGCCCCGAGGCGAGATCACGCTGGACAATGCCCGGGCCTCCTGCTCGCACTGGGCGAACAGCGACGCCGTGGGCGTCCACTCGTGGGCGCCGGGCAGCGGGCTGCCTTCCAACCGTGACAATGTCAGCAAATCTTCCACCAGCGTCTGCATGCGCTGCGACTGCTGCGCCATCAGCGCCAGGTATCGGTCGCGGTCAGGCTTTTTGAGGGGCAGGTTCTGCAGTGTCTCGATGAAGCCGGCCACCACTGTCAGCGGCGTGCGGATTTCGTGCGACACATTGGCGACAAAATCGCGCCGCATGGCCTCGGCTTGCTCCAGCGCGGTGATGTCGCGCGACAGCAGCAGTTTTTTTTCCTTGCCGTATCGGTGAACATGCACCGACAGCTTCACGGGCCGGGCTGGCGTGTTGAAGTTGCCCGGTATCACGACTTCCTGCGAGAAACTGGCCGCAGCCATGTAGGCATTGAAGGCCGGGTCGCGCACCAGGTTGGCGATGTGCTGCTGCAGGTCGCGCCGGGCATCGAAACCGAAATGCTGGGCGGCGGTCTGGTTGCACCATTCGATGCGCCCCTCGTCGTCCAGCAGCACCACGCCATTGGGCGAAGCCTGCAAGGCCTCCAGGAATTCATCCAGCCTGGCCTGGCTTTCGCGGTACTGCTCGTGGCGGTTTTTCAGCAGGCGACGCACGCGGTCGGCTGCCTCGCCCCAGACGCCCGGCAACCGCGGCTGCGGACCGGCCATCAGCACCGGCGTTTCATTGCTTTGCTCCGAGCGCAGCCAATTCAAAAGCCGCCGCGCATAAAAGCTGTCCGCGAGCTGCCAGGCAGTGGCGCCGGTCAGCAATCCCCAGGCCATGCCTTCGTGGGAAGCAAGCCACCAACCGATGGCGCCGCCCGACAGCGAGAAGGCGGCACAAACGATCCAGCGGCCGATCATGACTCCGGCGATGCCGCGGCGGCAGGGGTTTTTGCCATCATGCCGGTCAGCCGGTAGCCCGCGCCCCGGACGGTTTCCACCATCGCGCCGGCCGGCCCCAGGGCTTCGCGCAGGCGCTTGACATGCACATCGACCGTGCGTTCCTCGATGAACACATGGTCGCCCCAGACCTTATCGAGCAGGCTGGCCCGGCTGTGGACACGCTCCGGATGCTTCATCAGGTAGTGCAGCAGCTTGAACTCGGTCGGCCCCAGCTTGAGTTCCTGGCTTTGCCAGGCAATGCGGTGCGTGGCGGCGTCCAGCACCAGCGCGCCCACGGTCACGCGGTCGCCCGGCGACTCGGGCGCGCGGCGGCGCAGCACGGCGCGGATGCGGGCCAGCAGTTCCTGCGTCGAAAAAGGCTTGGTGATGTAGTCGTCGGCGCCGGCGTCGAGCCCGGCGACCTTGTCGGGCTCGTCGCCACGCGCCGTCAGCATCAGGATGGGAATGCCCTTGGTGCGCTCCTGCTTGCGCCAGTGGCGTGCCAGGCTCAGGCCGCTCTGGCCGGGCAGCATCCAGTCGAGCAGGATCACATCGGGCAGTTCGGCATCGAGTTCGCGCTGGGCCGCCACGCTGTCGTAGGCCAGCACCGGCGTGAAGCCGCCATGCTTGAGGTTGACCTGGATCAGTTCGGCAATGGCCGGCTCGTCCTCGACGATCAATACGCGGGGCAGGTGCTTCATGGGTTCACGACTTGACGGCTGACTCGACCTGCTCCATCGGGCTGTGCCGCACGTCGGCACCCTTGACGATGTAGATGATGAACTCGGCAATGTTCTTGGCATGGTCGCCCACGCGCTCGATGGCCTTGGCGATGAACAGCAGGTCCAGGCTGGACGAGATGGTGCGCGGGTCTTCCATCATGTAGGTGATGAGCTTGCGCACGAAACCATCGAATTCGGCATCGATCAGATCGTCTTCCTTGAGGATGGACACCGCTGCCGCCGTGTCCAGCCGGGCAAAGGCATCAAGCGCCTTGCGCAGCAGCCCCGAGGCCAGGTCGGCGGCAACGCGCAAATCCGACGAAGGTAGCGTGCGCGATGCGCCGTTGTGCATGATCGACTTGACCATGCGCGCGATCTTGGCGGCTTCGTCGCCGGCGCGCTCCAGGTTGGCGGTGGTCTTTGAAATCGCGATCAGCAGGCGCAGGTCGCGCGCCGTCGGCTGGCGCCGGGCAATGATGGACGACAGTTCGCGGTCGATGTCGAGCTCCATGCCATTGACGCGAAGCTCGGTCTCGATGACCTGGTTGGCGCATTCGGCGCTGTACTGCGACAGCGCATGAATCGCCAGCCGCAGCTGCGACTCGACCAGTCCGCCGAGTTCCATCACGCGGGACGAGACGCCATTGAGTTCGCTGTCGAACTGGGTGGATAAATGTTTATCAGGCATGCTATGTGTTCCTTGCGTCTTGCTCAGCCGAAACGGCCGGTGATGTAGTCTTCGGTTTCCTGGCGCTTTGGCTTGAAGAATATCTCTTCGGTGGCGCCGAACTCGACCAGGTCGCCCAGGTACATGTAAGCCGTGTAGTCGCTGCAGCGGGCGGCCTGCTGCATGTTGTGCGTCACGATGACCACGGTGTAGTCGTTTTTCAGCTCGGAAATCAGTTCCTCGATCTTCGCGGTGGAAATCGGATCCAGCGCCGAGCACGGCTCGTCGAGCAGCAGCACTTCGGGCTTGATGGCGATGCCCCGGGCAATGCACAGCCGCTGCTGCTGGCCGCCCGACAGGCTGGAGCCGCTCTGGTTGAGCTTGTCCTTCACCTCGGCCCACAGCGCCGCCTTGCGCAAGGCCCATTCGACCCGCTCGTCCATGTCGGCGGAGTTGAGACTTTCAAACAGCTTCACGCCAAAGGCGATGTTGTCGTAGATCGACATCGGGAACGGCGTCGGCTTCTGGAACACCATGCCGACCTTGGCCCGCAGCAGCGCCACGTCCTCCTTCGACGTGAGCAGATTGGAGCCGTCGAGCATCACTTCGCCCTGCGCGCGCTGCTCGGGGTAAAGCGCGTACATCCGGTTCAGGACGCGCAGCAGCGTCGATTTTCCGCAGCCGGAGGGGCCGATGAAGGCGGTGACCTTGTGCTCGGGAATTTCCAGGTTGATGTTTTTCAGGGCATGAAACTTGCCATAGTAAAAATTCAGGTTCTTGACCGAAATTTTCGATTTTTCGCGAATTGCGCTCAGGGTTTCCATCGTGTGCCTTGTCTTGTTCAGTCTTTTTTGCGCGTCAGCACGCGCGCCAGGATGTTCAGCCCCAGCACCGCCATCGTGATGATGAAGACGCCGGCCCAGGCCAGTTTCTGCCAGTTTTCATATGGGCTCATCGCGAACTTGAAGATCGTCACCGGCAGGCTGGCCATCGGCTCGTTCAGGTTCGAGGTCCAGAACTGGTTGCTCAGCGCGGTAAACAGCAGCGGCGCGGTTTCACCGGCAATGCGCGCCACGGCCAGCAGAATGCCGGTGACCACGCCGGCCCGGGCCGCGCGCAGGGTAACCTGGGTGATGACCTTCCATTTGGGCGCGCCCAGCGCGTAGGCAGCCTCGCGCAGCCCCGGTGGAATCAGCTGCAGCATGTTCTCGGTGGTGCGGATCACCACCGGTATCACGATCAGGGCCAGCGCCATGACGCCGGCCCAGCCCGAAAAGGAATGAAAGCGCGACACCACGACCGTGTAGACAAACAGGCCGATGACGATGGACGGCGCCGACAGCAGGATGTCGTTGACAAAGCGCGTGACCGACGCCAGAGCGCCCTTGGTGTTGTACTCGGCCAGGTAGATGCCGGCCATGATGCCAATCGGCGTGCCGACAAAGGTCGAGAGCAGCACCATCAGGAACGAGCCGTAAATCGCATTGGCAATGCCGCCATCCTCGTTGGGCGCCGGCGTCATTTCGGTAAAAGCGGCCAGGGTGATGCCGCCGATGCCCAGCCTGACGGTTTCCCACAATATCCAGAATAGCCAGAACAGGCCAAAGCCCATGGCCCCCAGAGACAGCACCAGGGCCACCTGATTGACCCGCTTGCGCTGGGCAAACCGCGCCAGGCGCGCGGCCTGCGCCGGTTTTTGCATGACGGCGCTCATGTCTTGGCTCCTTCATTCTTCTGCAACTGCGACAGCAGCAGCTTGGACAGCGACAGCACCACGAAGGTGATGAAGAACAGCACCAGCCCCAGGTAGATCAGCGACGCCTGGTGCAGGCCCTCGCCGGCTTCAGCAAACTCGTTGGCCAGTGCCGACGTGATGCTGTTGGCCGCCTGGAACAGGCTCAGGGAGTCAAGCTGGTTGAAGTTGCCGATGACAAACGTCACCGCCATGGTTTCGCCCAGCGCCCGGCCCAGCCCCAGCATGATGCCGCCCATGACGCCGGCCTTGGTGTAGGGAAGCACCACCTTGGACACCACTTCCCAGGTCGTGGCGCCCAGGCCATAGGCCGACTCCTTGAGCAGCACCGGCGTGACCTCGAACACATCGCGCATCACCGAGGCAATGAACGGGATGATCATGATCGCCAGGATGATCCCGGCCGACAGGATGCCGATGCCGACCGGCGGGCCTGAAAACAGCGCCCCCAGGTAAGGCACGTCGCTGAAGGCGTTTTGCAGCGGCTGCTGCACATAGGTGGCCAGGATGGGGCCGAACACCAGCAGGCCCCACATGCCGTAAACAATCGATGGCACGGCCGCCAGCAATTCAATGGCCGTTCCCAGCGGACGCTTGAGCCAGGCTGGCGACAGCTCGGTCAGGAACAGCGCAATGCCGAAGCTCACCGGCACGGCGATGAGCAGCGCAATGAAGGACGTGGCCAGCGTGCCGTAGATCATCACCAGCCCGCCGTACTCGTTCTGCACCGGGTCCCAGACGCTGCTGGTCAGGAAACCCAGGCCGTACTTGCTGATGGCCGGCCAGGCGCCAATCACCAGCGACACCAAAATGGCAAACAGCAGGGCCAGCGTGATCAATGCGGCGCCCAGCGCCGCCCAGCCAAAAATCTGGTCGGGCAGCGGGCTTCGCTTCAAAGGTCTGACGGGGGGAGGATTGGTCATGGCACGTCCGGTCGCTGTTGCCGGAAACTCCAAAGCGGCCCGGCTTGCCGGAAGTGTAGAGGACACGAAATAAACCCCTGTGATGGTGAAGCTGCGAAGCGCGTTTTAAGGCCGCTTATTTGTAGGCGATGGCCTTGCCCGACGTGTCCTTCACCTCGGCCCAGGATTTTTCAATGACGCCCTTCACGCTGTCAGGCATGGGCACATAGTCGAGTGCGGCGGCGGTCTGGTCGCCGTTTTTATAGGCCCATTCGAAGAACTTGAGCGACGAAGCGGCCTGGGCCGGCTTGTCCTGCGCCTTGTGCATCAGGATGAAGGTGGCGCCGGTCAGGGGCCAGGCGTCCTTGCCGGGCTGCTCGGTCAGGATCTGGTAGAAGCTCTTGGCCCACTGGGCGCCCGCAGCGGCGGCCTTGAACGAGGTGTCATCGGGCGAGACAAAATTGCCGTCGGCATTTTTCATCTGCGCAAACGTCAGCTTGTTCTGCTTGATGTAGGCATATTCCAGGTAGCCAATCGAATTGGGCAGCCGGCCGACGAAAGCGGCGACGCCTTCGTTGCCCTTGCCGCCGGCACCGACCGGCCAGTTGACTGCCGTGCCTTCGCCGACCTTGGTTTTCCACTCGGCGTTGACCTTGCTCAGGTAGTTGGTGAAGATGAAGCTGGTGCCCGAACCGTCGGCGCGGCGCACCGGCGCGATGGCGGCGTCAGGCAAAGGCACGCCGGGGTTCAGGGCCTTGAGGGCCGGGTCGTTCCAGTTGGTGATCTTGCCCAGGTAGATGTCACCCAGCACCTGCCCGGTCAATTTCAGCTGGCCGGGCGCAATGCCCTTGATGTTGACCACGGGAACCACGCCGCCAATCACGGTGGGGAACTGCATCAGGCCCTTCTTGGCCAGTTCGTCATCTTTGAGCGGCATGTCGGACGCGCCGAAGTCCACGGTCTTGGCCTCGATCTGGCGAAGGCCGGCACCCGAGCCAACCGACTGGTAGTTGATCTTGATGTTGGTAGCCTTGTTGTAGTCGGCAGCCCACTTCGAATACAGGGGCGCGGGGAAGGTGGCGCCTGCGCCGGTCACATTCTGCGCGGCCGAGAATGCGGCAAACGACATCAGGGCAGCGCCCATGGTCAGGGTCACAGAAGCTTTGAGAGTCGATTTCATCAGAACACCTTTGCAGTTGGTAAGAAAGATGTCGCCACTGTAGAAGCCTTGTGTGACAAAGTTGTGACAGCCCGGCAGCGCCTGGAACCCGACGCCAACGCCGGACAGTGTCATGAAACTGTCAAATTTCCGTCACCAATCGGTCATATGGCCCCTCTACGCTTGCGGCTGTCTTATCTACCCGCCGTTTCCAGCCACCCCGGAGAATTCTTATGCTCAAGCGTCATTTTGTTGTTGTTCTTGCCACCGCTGTCACTGCTGCCGTGGTTGCCGGCTGCGCCACCGGCCCGCGTCCGGTTTCTGTCGCCGACACCCTGGCAGCACAAGCCCAGTTGTCCACGCTGAACAGCCTGGTGGCCAAGGCCGGGCTGACCGACACGCTCAAGTCAGGCGGCCCTTTCACTGTATTCGCCCCCACCAACGAAGCCTTTGCCAAGGTGCCGGCCAAGACGCTGGAAACGCTGGCCAGCGACCCGGCCCAGCTCAAGGCGGTGCTGGGCTACCACGTCCTTCCCGTCAAGCTGATGGCGGCCGACGTGAAAAATGGCAACAGCAAAACGCTCAATGGCGCCAACGTGGCGCTGTCCAAAGCCGGCAACTTCGTGACGGTGGAAGACGCGCTGGTGCAGACCCCCGATATCCTGGCGACCAATGGCGTCGTGCATGTCGTGGACAGCGTCCTGCTGCCCCCGGTCAGCCGCTGAACGCAGCCGCGCCTTCCATCATGCGAATTCATGGTGATTTATGGCTTTTGCGCTTGATGGCCGAGCGCTTCCAGCTATTTAATTGATAGCAATTTATTGCCTGTCCCTGTCCACTGGAAAACCACCATGCCCCTGCCCCCTTCCCTTATCAAGCGCCGCCAATGGCTGCAGCGCGCCGGCTGGCTGACGGCGGGCGCCACCGCGCCCGGCTGGGCACAGCCCGGCAAGGCGGCGTCCGCGGCGAACAGCCTGGTGGTGGCGCAGCTGGTGGATTTTTCCGGCGCCCAGCAGGATGTGTCCAAGGACTTTTTGATCGGCTCGCGCGCGGCCTGGCAAGACATCAATGCACGCGGCGGCATTCGCGGCCGGCAGGTCATGCATCTGGCGCTGGAAACCGACGGCACTGCGGCCAGCGTGCGCACGGCCCTGAATGAAGCCCTGGCAAACCCGGCCTGCCTGGTGCTGTCCGGCAGCGTCGGCGATCCGCTCGCCAGCCAGATCGCCACGCTGTCGCGCCAGGGCGGGCTGAACATCGCCCATGCCGCGCCGTGGCTGCAAAACGCCAGCCTTGAACTGGACGACAAGACGTTTCCGATTTTCGCCGCGCGCCAGGAACAGATCGCCCATGCGCTCAACACCCTGACGGTCATGGGCGTGAAAGTGCTGGGCGCCGTGTATGCCAGCGCACGGGAGCATGCGGCCTACCACCTCGAAGTCGAACGCATCGCCGCCAGCATGCAACTTCAGTTGCAGTCTTTCCAGGGCAGCGGCGATGTGCGCCTGCTCGGCCAGAAACTCACGTCGGGCACGCCCGCGGTGCTGCTGTTCGTGGGCGGCACGCCGGAACTGGCGCAGTTCACCCAGGGGCTGGAAAAGCAGGCGCGCCAGCGCTACATCGTCGCGCTGGCCGATGTGAACCTGCAAACCCTGCTGCAGATGGGCGCGGCGCGCAACACGCCGGTGATTGCCACCCAGCCGGTGCCGATGGTCAATTCGGCCTTGTCGGTGGTGCGGCAGTACCGCGAAACGCTGGCGCGGCTGTTCGACGAGGCCCCCACGCCGCTGAGCCTGGCTGGCTTCATTGCTGCCCGCTACACGTTCGAGGTGCTCAATGCGGTGGACGGTGGACTGACGCGCCAGAGCGTGCTGGCCGGCTTTCAGCAGCGCGCCAGCCTGAACATTGGTGGTTTTCGCGTCGCCTTCAACAACCAGCGCCGAAGCGGCGGCTATGTGACGCAAAGCATGATGACGCTGGACGGCCGGCTGATTGGCTGACGACCTGATCCCCGCGCCCGTGGCCCGGCTGAAAGTGGCCGCGCCCGAATGCTATGCTGGCTTTCGAACAAAAAGCCTGAACATGCAAAACGGAACACTGCTTGCCGCTGTGGACTTGGGGTCCAACAGCTTTCGCCTGGAAATCGGCCGTTTTGACCACGGCAGCATCCACCGCATCGAATACCTCAAGGGAACCATGCGCCATTGCAACGGCCTGGACTCGGACCGCAAACTGTTGCTGGGCACCAGGCAGGCAGCGCGGCTGCGAATGCCTGGCCGAATTCGGCAGGGAGCAGATGCGCGCAGTGGCTACCCGGACCTTGCGCGAAGCCGTCAACCGCGAGGACTTCATCAAGTGCGGCCAAGGCGATCCTGTACAGAGCCATGACACCGGGTCAGCGTGATTGGCATCAAACAGATGGTGAAGCAGATGCTCGCTGGCGATACCGCACTCATGTTGGTACCGATAGCGCAAGAGACGCGGTTAGTTAACTGCACACGCTGCCGCGACACCCGGTATACGTTCGCGGCCATCTGACTGAGGCGGGAATCGCGCCGGCTTGCTTCAGCCCGCGGATGGGCCGCAACTTCGCGAAAATTCTTTTCGAGAAGTATGCGAAGTGATACCAATCCCGACAGACAAAGAACCAAAGCCAGCGATCGGAGTCTGAGACATATTGGCTCTCGCAGGAGGTTACGAAAATGTTATCTCAGCACATCATTGATCAGCTGCAGCCCTATGATTTCGACCGACTGGCCCACAAGGAAAAGGATGGGCGCCGGCGACTGCGCCTGATCGCGCTGGCGCACCTAAAGGACGGCAAGAGCTATACCGAAGTGGCGGCTGCATTGCGCGTGACCCGCCACGCGGTCATGCGCTGGGTGCAATGGTTCCTCGCTGGCGGCGTGGCCCGTCTGGCCGGCATGCCGCATGACTGGAGCACGCAGCGCCTTGCCAAAGCACAGGAGGAAGCGTTTCGCCAGGCGGTCGAGCAACTGCAGGGCGAACGCGGCGGCGGTCGGGTGCGGGGCGAAGACATCCGCCAGTTGCTGGCCGGGCAGTTTGGCGTGGCCTACAGCCTGAACGGTGTGTATGACCTGATGAAGCGCCTGGGGCTGGTATGGATTTCGGCCCGCGCCGTCAGTCCCTACGCCGATCTGGTTGCACAAGCCGAATTCAAAAAAAAACTTCGTCCAGGAAGTCGCCGCAACGCTGCCGCCAGGCGTTGCGCCTGAACAGGTGGACATCTGGTTCCAGGATGAAATGCGCATCGGCCAGCGCGGCACGCAAACGCGCCTGTGGGCGCGCAAGGGAACGCGGCCCCGGGTGGTGCGCCAGCAGCAGTCCGAATCGGCGTACATCTTTGGCGCCGTCTGTCCACGGCAGGACAGTGCCATCGGTCTGGTCATGCCGCACGCCAATACCGAGGCGATGAGCCATCATCTGCAGGTCCTGAGCGAAGCGGTGCCTGCGGGACGCCATGCCGTGCTGGTGCTGGACCGCGCGGGATGGCACACCACGCCCAAACTGCCGCAGTTCCCGAACGTTTCATTGTTGCCGCTGCCAGCGGGGTCGCCCGAGCTCAACCCGGCCGAGCAGGTGTGGGCGCAACTACGCGACCGGCACTTGGCCAACCGCTGCTACGACGGCTACGAGCAGATTGTTGACGCCTGCTGCGACGCCTGGAATGCCTTCACGCAAATCCCTGGCGCCATCCGCTCTTTGTGCTCCCGCAGCTGGGCAGTGCTGCCCTCGGCTTCGGTTATTTCATGACACGGGATTGGTATGAGTTGACGGCGCGGATCGCCGACGGGGAAAATTTGAAGCCGCTTGGGCTGAAAATTTAATATTTTGTTTTTTTGAATGGCCCCGGAATGGACCGGAGACTTTCTTGATTACCACTGCTTTGTAGATTCTTCCTCTGGAAAAGGAAGTAAGCAAGTGGTAGGCGCGATTGGACTCGAACCAACGACCCCCACCATGTCAAGGTGGTGCTCTAACCAGCTGAGCTACGCGCCTAAAGTACTGTTCGAAGCTCGTATTCTAGCAGTGCAAAACACTGGTTTTCAAACCGCCATGAAAATAACTGCAATGAGTTCACCGCCTTCGCGCTGAGCGCACGCCCGCTACATTGCCAACCACACCGAGCACCTGGTGCAGCCGGCCTGACTGAGGCACCTCGACCGTGAAAGTCATCCAGGCGGTTCCTCCACGGTTGTCCTTGACCGACTGGGTCTGCACGCCGATCACGTTCATTTTTTCCTTGGCGAACACTTCTGAAATATCGCGCAGCAGGCCTTGCCGGTCGGCCGCTTCCACCGCGACATCGACCGGGTAGACCGCTCCGTCCGGCGCCTTGGCCGAAGCCCACTCGACTTCGATCACACGTTCAGGGCTGCCGCTGGCCATGTTGCGAAAATTGCTGCAGTCGCTTCGGTGGATGCTCACGCCCTTTCCCTTGGTGACAAATCCGAGGATGACATCCGGAGGCGCAGGCTTGCAGCATTTGGCCAGCTGGGTCAGTAACGAATCCATTCCCACGACCAGCACACTGCCCTGGCTCCCTTTGCCGACGGTGCCAGACTTGTCGGTCAGCCGCGACTTTTTGGCCAGCACAAACTCGTCTGGCGAGAGGACGGGTTCTGCAGGCCTGAGCATGGTTTCAATGGTGCGCAGTGAAAACTCGTCCTTGCCCACCACCTCGAACAGGTCGTCGGCCGTCTTGAAACCCAGCTGGAGCGCCAGATCCTGCAGCCTCATGGCCGTCTTGCCCTCGCGCTGCAGGAGCTTTTCAACCGCTTCCCGGCCTTTTGCCACAGTCTGCTCCATGGCCAGCCCATTGAACCAGGCGCGTACCTTCGATTTGGCACGGTTGCTTGACAGGAAACCGAGTTCCGGATTCAACCAGTCCCGAGATGGCCCACCCTCCTTGGTGGTGATGACTTCAACCGTCTGGCCGTTTTGCAGCGGCGTGTTGAGCGGAACCATGACGCCGTCGATGCGCGCGCCACGGCAGCGGTGGCCCAGGCTCGTGTGGACACTGTAGGCAAAATCAACCGTCGTGGCGCCCTGGGGCAGTTCCACGATAGCGGCGTCGGGCGTCAGCACATAGATGCGGTCTTCGAACAAGCCCTGGTTGGCATCGCGGGCGCGCTGCGCGGCCGGCGCCGACAGTTCCCGCTCCCAGGCCAGCAACTGCCGGAGGACGGCGATCTTGGCGTCGTACTCGCTGCTGGCCGAAACGCCGGCGTAGCCTTTGGTGCCCGCCTCTTTGTAGGCCCAGTGCGCTGCCACGCCATGCTCGGCATGGTCGTGCATGGCCTGCGTGCGAATCTGGATTTCCACGGCGCGCCCGCTTTTCTCGCGGACCACCGTATGCAGCGACTGGTATCCATTGGCCTTGGGCTTGGCAATGTAGTCATCGAACTCACCGTCTATCGGTTCAAAACATGAATGCACAAAACCCAGGGCGGCATAGCAGCCCTTCACATCGGCGGCGATCACGCGCATCGCCCGGATGTCAAACACCTGGTCAAAATCGAGCGATTTACCGCGCATTTTCTTGACGATGCTGTAGATGTGCTTGGGCCGGCCCTGCACCAGCGCGGCAATGCCGTTGCGGTTCAGGTCGCGTTCGAGCTGTGCGCGCAGCGCTTCCATGAAGACTTCGCGCTCGGTGCGCTTTTCATCGAGCAGCCGGGCAATCTGCCGGTAGGTTTCGGGCTCCAGGTAGCGAAAGGACAGGTCCTCCATCTCCCACTTGATCTGCCAGATGCCCAGGCGGTTGGCCAGCGGTGCGAACACATGCAGCGACTCATGCGCCAAGGCCTTTGGGGCAGCCTGCCGGCTGGCCGCGTAATGGCGCAGGGTCTGCAGGCGAGAAGTCAGGCGCAACATGACCACCCGCAGGTCGCGGGAAAACGCCAGCAGCATCCTGCGCACGTTCTCGGTCTGGGCGGCGGGGTCGTCATGCAAATGGGATTTGCCATCAACCGCGCGCGTCTGCCGCTGCACATAGATCAGCTTGGTGGTTTCCACCGCCAGCGCGGCATAGCTGGCGCCAAAAGCCTTGGCAATCACATCCTGCGGCTTGTTCAGGTGCTGGCAGGCATGCACCAGGTAAGTGGCCGCCTGCATGGCCTCGGAGCCGCCGATGGACTGGAGGATCGCCACCACCGCGTCAGCGTGCGCCAGCACGTTTTCGCCGGTGTCCATCACCTCGCAGGCGATCAGCGGCTCGGCAAAAGCGCGCGCGCGCACCAGCGCGTGCGGCTGATCGGCCAGGCTGTCGGCGGTGGCCATGACGATGGGGGTGGGTGCGTCCGTGGAAGCTGAAAGGATGTGCGTTCCCGCCGCTTTGTTTTTCATGAAATCCCTGTCACCTTGTTGTCATTGCTCACCGGAGCAGGAAATCTGTCATCGCAGCAACCTGGTCTGGCGCAATCAGCGTTGGCGCATGTCCGACCCCGTCGAACTCGACCAGCCTGGCGCGCGGGCCGCGCTGCGTCATGGCCTGGGCGGTTTGCGGGCTCAGCAGATCGGACTGCGCGCCGCGCACCACCAGCGTTTCAGCCTGGATGCCATCGTAAAGCTGCCAGAGCATCGCCTCGCCCTGCTGCGCGCCTTCTTCGTCAGCCAACCTGAACGGAATGGCAATGGCCGGGTCGTAGTGCAGCCGCAGCGGACTCGCGGCATCGGGCAGTACCGGCCTGACCATGGGCTGCGACAGGGCCAGCCATTGTTCCGGCGTGTGCGGGCCAAAACTGCTGGAAATCGTCCACATCGCGTCAGCCGCCTCTTGAAGCGTATCGAAATGGCCGGCCTGCCCCAAATAGGCGCCAATGCGTTGAATCGCCGGCCACTGCAGCGCGGGGCCGACGTCGTTCAGCACCAGTTTGCGCACCGGCACTGGCAGCGGCAAGCCCGGCTGGCCGCACACCACCATGCCGATCAGCCCGCCCATGCTGGTGCCCACCCAGTCCAGCGTGGTAATCGGCGCCTGCGCATGAAGCTGCACCAGCAACGCGAGCATGTCTGCCGCATAGGCAGGCACCTGGTAGCCCATCGGGTCCTGGAGCCACTCGCTTTCGCCACGGCCCGCCACATCGGGACAGACGACGCGGATGCTGCCGGCCGACAAGGGCCCTGCCTGCGTGCACAAGGCCTGCGCCAGCACGTCGAAGTCGCGTCCCTGGCGGGTCAGTCCATGCACGCACAGCACCACATGCGGGCTGTCGGGGTGGCCCCATTGCCAATAAGCCATGCGGTGGCCTTCGGCGGCGTCAAGGCAGATCACGTGGTTCAGGCTGGGTTGGTTCATGGTGTGGCTCCCCGGAAAAGGCTGGAGAAAGCTTGATAATTGTCCGTGCAGGTTTTGCGCCGGCTGGCGCGCGAGACGCTGCCCCGTTTCAAGTCAACCATCGTAAATCATCCGGAGGAATTTCATGCTCAAAGGTAAAACGGCTCTTGTCACCGGCTCGACCAGCGGTATCGGTCTGGGCATTGCCAAGGCCCTGGCCGAACAAGGCGCCAACATCGTGCTCAACGGCTTTGGCGATGTGGACGGCCCGAAGGCCGAGATTGCCGCGCTGGGCGTGAAGGTCGTCTACCATGGCGCCGACATGAGCAAGCCCGGCGAGATCGAGGCGATGATGAAGTTTGCCGCTGCCGAATTTGGCCAGGTCGATATCCTGGTCAACAACGCCGGCATCCAGCATGTCGCCCGCATTGAAAATTTTCCGGCTGAAAAGTGGGACGCCATCATCGCCATCAACCTGAGCAGCGCCTTTCATGCCACGCGCCTGGCACTGCCGGCCATGCAGGCGGCCGATGGCGGCAAGGGCTGGGGCCGCATCATCAACCTGGCATCGGTGCATGGCCTGGTCGGTTCGGCCGAAAAATCGGCGTATGTGGCGGCCAAGCACGGCATTGTCGGACTGACCAAGGTGACGGCGCTTGAAAACGCCACGTCCGGCGTGACCTGCAATGCCATCTGCCCGGGCTGGGTGCTCACGCCGCTGGTGCAGAAACAGGTCGATGCCCGGGCCGAGGCCGCCGGCATCAGCAACGAAGCGGCCAAGCAGCAACTGCTGGGCGAAAAAGAGCCTTCGATGCAGTTCACCACGCCTGAGGAACTGGGCGCGCTGGCGGTGTTTTTCTGCTCGCCGGCCGGTGCCAACATCCGGGGCGTGGCCTGGAACATGGACGGCGGCTGGACTGCGCAATAAATGAAGCTCGTGCGGCCAGCGAACGGATTTTCATCACACAAAAGGCCGTTTCCGCACGCGGGCCTTGCCTAGGCAGCTATTTATTTTGTAGCAATGGCATTGATGCTTGCTATGACTCGGCAAGCATCCGGCTTACCAGATCGCCAATCGCCAGCGAGCTGGTGAGCCCCGGCGACTCGATGCCGAACAGGTTGACCAGCCCGGCCACGCCATGCGCAGCAGGTCCCTGGATCAAAAAATCCTTTGCCGGCTCGTCGGGCGACTGGATCTTGGGGCGCATGCCGGCATAGCCCGGCAGCAAGGCACCGTCTTTCAGGCCCGGCCAGTATTTGCGCACCTCGGCATAAAAGGCGTCCCCGCGCGCCGGGTCCACGACCAGGTCATCGGCCGACTCGACCCACTGCACATCGGGTCCGAACTTGGCCTGCCCGCCCAGGTCGATGGTCAGGTGAACGCCCAGCCCCGCAGCTTCCGGCACCGGGTAGATGAGCCGTGAGAACGGCGAGCGGCCGGCCAGGGTGAAATAATTTCCCTTCGCGAAATAGCTTGGCGGAACCGACTGCAGCGGTAGCCCGGCAAAGCGCCGCGCCAGCGCCTGCGCCTGCAGCCCGGCCGAATTCACCACCCACCGGGCCTGCAGTTCAGTGCCGTCAACCGCTATTAAATTGATAGCTCCTGGCGCACAGTGGGCGTGCGACAGAGGCGAATTAAGCACTACAATTCCGCCCGCATTCTCCAGGTCGCCCTGATAGGCCAGCATCAGCGCATGGCTGTCAACGATGCCGGTGCTCGGCGAATGCACGGCGGCCACGCATTGCAGCGCCGGTTCCATGGCCTGCGCTTGCTCGCGCGAGATCAGCGCCAGGTCATGCACGCCGTTGGCGGCGGCTTTCTTGATGATGCCCTGCAGCTGCGCCACCTGCTCGTCGGTAGTGGCCACCAGCAGCTTGCCGCAGCGGCTGTGGCCCACGCCGCGCGCCGCGCAGTAGTCATACAGCATGGCCCGACCCTGCACGCAAAGTGTGGCCTTGAGCGAGCCCTGCGGGTAGTAGATGCCCGCATGAATGACCTCGCTGTTGCGCGAACTCGTACCGGTGCCAATGGCGTCGGCCGCTTCGAGCACCATCACCTCCCGGCCTTGCAAGGCCAGGGCGCGCGCCACGGCCAGCCCCACCACGCCCGCGCCAATCACCACGCATTCGATTTTTTCCATTCAAGCCTCCTCAAAAGCTTCAATCACATTGACCGCATTCATGCCCAGCGCGGCCGCCGCATAACCGCCCTCCAGCACAAAGACCGTGGGCAAGCCCATTGCACCCAGACGCCGGCCCAGCCGGCTGAAATCGCCAGCCTTCAGGGCAAACGTCGAGATCGGATCGTCCTCGAACGTGTCCAGCCCCAGCGCGACCACCAGTGCATCGGCGCGGTAACGGCCAATGCGCTGGCATGCGCGTTCCAGCGCCTCGAACCATCGCGCCGAAGCGGAGCCGGCGGGCAGCGGCAGGTTCAGGTTGAAGCCTTCGCCCTCGCCCTGCCCGGTCTCGTCGGCATGGCCGAGGAAAAACGGGTATTCGGTCAGCGGGTCGCCATGCAGGCTGACGCACAGCACATCAGCCCGTTCGTAAAAGATACTTTGCGTGCCGTTGCCGTGGTGGTAGTCCACATCCAGGATCGCCACGCGCGCTGCCCCGGCATCGAGCAGCGACTGCGCCGCCACCGCCGCGTTGTTCAGGAAACAGTAGCCGCCCATGAAGTCGGCGCCCGCGTGATGGCCTGGCGGGCGGCTGCAGCAAAAGGCCGCGCGTTCGCCTTTGCCCGCCGCCACCAGGGCGGCAGCGCTGGCCGCCGCATCGGCGCCGGCTTTCGCGGCCTGCCAGGTGCCGCTTGAGAGCGGCGAGCCGTTGTCCATGGAATACAGGCCCAGCCGGGCGATGAAATTGAGCGGCTCGATGTCGCTGCGCAGGCTGCGGACCGGCCAGATGGAAGGAAAAGGCTGGCTGGCAGCATTGCCAGGCGCCAGCGCCAGCCAGTCACGCCAGGCATGCTCCAGGAAATCAAGGTAGCGCGGCGCATGCACCGTACCGAGTACGGCGCGGCTGTCAACCTGGGCGCTCTGCAGGCGATGGCCACGCGCCGTCAGCCGGGCCTTGACATATTCGGCGCGGGCCGGGGTTTCAAAGCAGTCCACGCGTTCGCCACGGAAAAACTCGAACTCCGGGGCATGCGCCTGATGGCTGTCATTGAAAAAAGTGATCATCGGTTGTCATCCGAAAACGCGGGAAATCAAGTTCCACATGGAAAAAGCCAGGCCTCGGGGCACCATGGCACGGTCAGAGCAGCCGGGGGTCCGTCTTGAGCAGCAGTTCGACCAGCGAGCGCAGGTGCGTCTTCAGCGTGTCAAAACCGGCGGTCAATTCGAGTGTTTCCTCGTTCATGTAGAGCTTGCGGTTGATTTCCAGCTGGATGCTGTGCCGTTGCGCGGCCGGGTCGCTGTAGCGCCGCACCAGTTCGACGCCTTTGTACGGATGGTTGTAGGCGACGCGGTAGCCCAGCGCCTCCAGATGCGCGCACACCAGCCGGGACAAGGCGGTGCTGGCGGTGCTGCCGTCGCGGTCGCCCACCACGAAATCGGCATGCTTTTCGCCCGGGAAGTTGGTCGCGTGGCTGGAGGCCACCGCCGGCATCGAATGGCAGTTGACATGAATGCTGTAGCCGTGCGCGGCATGCGCAGCATCAATCGCCTCGGCCACCGCCGCGTGGTAGGGCGTCCAGCATTGCTCGATGCGATGCATCACTTCGTTCACCGACAAGCTGCGCTCATAGATGGGAAAACCGTCATCCGTCGTGCGCCAGATCAGCCCCTTGCCGAGCCGCACCTTGGAAAGCACGGCCGGATCGGTCGCGACCGGATGCGGCCAGGGTTCGTCCAGCAGCGAAACATCGAGTTCCGTGATGTTGCGGTTGGCATCGAGGTAGCTGCGCGGAAACAGCGCCTCGATCCAGTGCGCGCCCAGGCCGGGTGCGAAGTCGTAGAGCTTTTCAACATGCGTGTCTTCAGCCTTGCGCAGAATTGACATTTCGCAGGTGTACAGGAAGTCCGGGGGATACGACACGCCGCTGTGGGGCGAGTCAAGGACCAGCGCGCTGCTGCCGGGAAGGTGGGTGATGAACTGCATGTTGCGACTTTATCAGCAGCCTTCACGCCGTGGGCAAGACCTTTCAAAGGCGGATGCGGCGTAGGGCGCAAACAGGCAGGGGCCAGCCAGGTGGTTTGGCATGGCCTTAGAAACCAGCCTTTTGTCCTACAAGACTTTGCCTGTTGACCCCACAGTTGCAACAGTCTGCTTCCATAGAATTATTCGGGAACAACAGCCCGAAGTTCAGGTCATACACCAGCGCTTGCCATCATTTACCCACCAAAGGAGCATCATGAAATTATTCAACCGCAGCTTTTCAGTCGCCGTCCTGTCGGTCGCTGCACTGACGGCTGCCACGGGCGCACAGGCCCAGAGCAATTACTCCTTGTATTCTCCTGGAGCCAGCTATGTCGGCCTGAACCTGGGTTCATCCAATTACTCGCTGGGCAATGGATCCAGGCTTTTCGCATCGGATGACACCGACACGGTCTACAACATCTACACCGGCACGTTCTTCACGCCAAACTTCGGGCTTGAACTGGGCTACACCAATTTCGGCAAGATCGCCCGGGCGGGCGGCAACACAAAGGCCGAGGGCTTCAACCTGAGCCTGGTCGGCCGGGCACCGATCACCCAGTCATTCAACCTGATTGGCAAGCTTGGCACCACCTATGGCCGGACCGATGTATCAGCCTTTCCGGGCTCAGGTGTCACGTCGGGCAAGGAAAACGGTTTTGGCGTCTCGTACGGTATCGGCGCGGAATATTCTTTCAATCCGCAACTATCCGCCGTACTTCAGTATGACGAGCACAGGCTGAAGTTTGCCGGCGATGGCCGAGACCGCGTCAACGCCACCACGGTCGGCTTGCGCTACCGCTTCTAAGCGCCTTGCCCGCCGGCCAGTACCGGCAACCAGGCCTGCAAACCTTAGCTGGTTTGCGGGCCTTTTCTTTTGCCGCTGGATTTTTGCTGCTTGCACTGCAATTCAGGTGCAGTACACGGATCAGCGAAAATGCAAGGTTTTTCCCTTGACTCCAGAACACGACACCGCCCCCATGCATCCCGACAAGTCAGTCAGCGAACGTTTTTTTCAGGCCCTGCTGTTCGAAGTGCTGGCCATCGCCATTTGCGCGCCGCTTGGCGCGTGGCTGCTGGGCTATCCGCTGGCGCATATTGGCTGGCTGACGCTGATGATCTCGCTCATTGCCATGAGCTGGAACATGCTGTTCAACCTGCTGTTCGACCGCACCCAGCGCCGCATGGGCTTTGACCGGACAGTGGTGGTGCGCGCCATTCATGCGGTGCTGTTTGAAATCGGATTGCTGCTGGCGATCGTGCCGCTGGCCGCCTGGTGGCTCGGCATCGGCCTGTGGCAGGCTTTCGTGCTGGACATCGGCATTGCGCTGTTCTTCCTGCCGTACACGTATTTTTTCAACTGGACCTACGACGTGTTGCGGGCACGCTTTATCGCCCGAAAAATCCGGCGCGCCCGGGCTTGAGCCGGGCAGCTCAGGAACCCATGCCGTGCAGCCCAAGCGGCAGTTCGCTGGACTCGACGCATTCAAAACGGCCGCTGGCAGCCTGGAAATCCCAGCGCTCCAACCGGCACGACGGCAACTCGCCAGGCCCATGGCTGCGCAACAGGTTGACCGAATTCGGTATACCCGCACGCACCCGGCTGGAAAGCGCGGTGCCCGCCTGCACACACCAGAGCCGGCGCTCCAGCCCGTCAAGCCGCGCCGACAGGTCGCACAGCGAAGGCAGGTGGATATGCCCGCCCATGACAATGTCGGCGCCCGCCCTTGACCAGGCATGCACGGCCGGTTCCCAGCCGCGCAGGCGGTCGTGCTGGTCCTCGACGTGCATGACATGGACCGGCTGGTGGACCACGACGATGCGCAACTGCCCCGGGTCGGAACGCTGCAGTTCGGCCACCACCCGCTCGACCTGCGCGCCAGACACCTCGCCGTTCTTGTGCCGCCAGCGGCGCGTCGTCTTCACGCCGATGACATGCAGCACGGGCGTGGACACCACCGGCTCCAGCACCGGGCCAAAGGCCTTTCGGTAGCGCGCATACGGCGTGAACAGCCGCTGGTAAAGGTTGAACAGCGGAACATCGTGGTTGCCCGGTATGGCCAGCAGTTGCGCAATCGCCAGGCTGTCGCAAAAGGCACGCGCCTGGGCAAACTGCGACGCGCGGGCGCGTTGCGTGATGTCTCCGGACAGCACCAGCACGTCGGGCCGCTGCTCCCTGGCCAGTTGCGCCAGCGCCTGCATCACGGCCGGCTGGACGGTGCCAAAGTGCGGGTCGGAAATTTGCAGCAGGCTGCTCATGCGCCGGCCGCCCTTGAATCATGGTCATGATGGTTCATTCAATCTCCGCCTGGTCGTCCGGCAACGGCACCACCAGCAGCAAGGGCTCGGGCGCCACCTCGAACACCAGCGGCGTCTGCATCCAGACGATTTCGCCGTCGGTGGCCACCTTGATGCGTTTCATCCGGCGCGGCGTGACTGTCAGGCGGCGAAAGGAAAAGCTGCGGACGTTCTCGGCTTCCCCGAGCCGCCCGAGAACGCCGCGCAACAGCAGGCCAAACAAGGCCAGCGTGCCCATCGGGCGAACCGCCACCGCAGCCAGTTGTCCTTGCCCCACGGCATCGGCTTGCTGCACATCGATGCCGGCCTGGACCAGCTGCAGGCGGTTGTTGCCGACAAACAGCGTGGGCGTGCGCCACGACGCGGCCTGGCCGGCCGATTCAATGCGCAGGTCCAGCTGGCCCCGGGCCTTCAGCAGCGTCGCCATGCCCGAGACAAAAGCGACGAAGCGGCTGCGCCCGAACTGCTGCTTCCAGGCTTCGCGGTCCTCCAGTATCTGGGGGTAAAGACCCACGCTGGCATTGACCAGAAACAGCCGGCCATTGACCTTGCCGGCCTGGACTGGCGAGACGCGGCCGCGCAACAGGACCCGGGCGGCCCGGGCGCTGTCCTGCGAAATCGCATTGTCCCGGCCGAAATAATTGAAGGTGCCCTGGGGAATCACGCCAAAAGGGCAGCCGCTGCCAAGCACGGCATTGGCGACGGCGTTGATCGTGCCGTCGCCGCCTGCAGCGACCACCACGCCGTGGCGTGCCCTGGCCCGGTCCACCGCGCGCTTGGCCAGCGAGTCCATGGAATCGCCTCCTTCGCATTGCAGGAATTCGAATTCGCGGCCGCCTTGCTGCAGCACGCGGCTGATGGTCTGCTTTTCCTCTTCGGCGTCGCGATGGCCAGAACCGCCGTTGAATACGATGAACAGCGGCCCGTGGCGGGCGATTTCCTGGGTGTCGGTCATGCCGGAAGAATAAACCGGCGATATTGCCCACGCTGTCAGCCAAACCCGCTTTTCAGGCGGGTCCCGGGGCTTTCCTTGTCAAGCCAGGCTCAAGGGCGGGCAGGCAAGGGAAGCATCTGCACGGACCCCGAAATATTGACCAGCACCGTGCTCTTGCCGGCCTCGACCGGCACGGGCGCATCGGCCATCTCGGACTTGGCACTCATGGCCATCGCGCGCGGGCGCGGCATGGGGCCCTGGTCGTTGGTGTTGATCGAGACCTCGCGCAAGGCGTAGCCGCCAAAGCCGAAAGCACGGGAAACCTCGCCCGCCTTGGCCTTGAACTGCTCGATTGCCTGCGCCTGGGCTTCGCCCTCGACCCGGGCGCGCTGTTCGCGGCTCAAGGCAAAGCTGACGCTGCCCAGGCTCAAAGTCTGTATCTTGCCGGCCGTGCCGGTGATGCGCGGAAAATCCTTGCCTTCGAGCACCAGCTCGGTCGATCCCTGCCAGCCGTTGATCTTGCCGTCCTTGCCGTAGCGCGGGTACAGGCTGAAATTGCCGGTGCGCACGTCCATCTGGCCAGGAGATGCAGCCTGCCGGGCCTGCGTCAGCGCGGCGTCAAGCGCCTGCCTGAGCTGCGTTTGCACGGCGGCGGCATCTGGCCCGTCGCGGCTGGTGGTCAGCGAAATCGACAACAGGTCCTGCTGCACCTCGACCGAACCGCTGGCGGAAAGCTGGGCCACGTTTTTCAGCGCCTCATTCGGCACATTTTGAGAAAAAACGCCAGTTGCGCATAGTGCAAGGGCACATGCAGCTATTGATTTAGTAGCAGTCAGCATATTGGATTTACCTTTGACGAAGACAAAAATCGCATGCAAGCCGCTGAAAACCGGTCTGCGGCCCAGGTCGCAACCCAAACAGCAAGCTGCGGCTTCGCGCGGCATCATGCGTGCAGCGACCTAGCATAAACCCACTCAAACCCGGTAGGGCTTTGAAGCCTGCAACGCCTCCCGAAGCGCGTTCTTTCAACGCCGAAAGCCCTTAGTCCCGCCTTTGCAGGAGCGATATTGGCTGCAAAGAACAAACCATCCGGCGCATTGCCAGCGCAAATGGAATAAATAGAAATAAAAGTAATAAATAGTTTTTTTGATAAAAAAAAGAGACATTCACTTTTTTCCGCCCTCAAAATGGCCGTGTTACAAATTAAAAGACCACCATGCTACAAGCCCAATCCAACGCCCGTGCCGACAAAATCCTGATCCTCGACGACGACGCACGCATCCGCGACTTGCTGCGCCGCTACCTGGCCCAGGAGGGTTTTGACGTGATCCTGGCCGAAGACAGCAAGGCATTGAACCGCATCATGCTGCGCGACGCGGTGGACCTGATCGTGCTCGATCTGATGATGCCGGGAGAGGACGGCCTGTCGATCTGCCGGCGCCTGCGCGCGGCCAACGACCGCACGCCCATCATCATGCTGACGGCCAAGGGCGAGGATGTGGACCGCATCGTCGGCCTCGAAGTCGGCGCCGACGACTACCTGGCCAAGCCCTTCAATCCGCGCGAGCTTCTTGCCCGCATTCATGCGGTGCTGCGTCGCCGGCCCACCGCCGAGGTGCCGGGCGCGCCGTCGAGCGACCAGGAAGTCATCACTTTCGGCCCGTTCTCTTTCGACATGAGCCTGCGCACGCTGCAGAAAAACGGCGAGGAACTGCCGCTGACCACCGGCGAATTCGCCATGCTCAAGACCTTGGTGCGCCATCCGCGCCAGCCGCTTTCGCGTGAAAAACTGGCGCAGCTGGCACGTGGCCGCGAGTTCGAACCCTTTGACCGCAGCCTGGACGTGCAGGTGTCGCGCCTGCGCAAGCTGATTGAAACCGATGCGGCAGTCCCGCGCTACATCCAGACCGTCTGGGGAATCGGCTACGTGTTCGTGCCGGATGGCAACAACTGAGCAGTTGCCGCCTTTTTCTGAATTCTGCCCCTGGCCTGCGGCAGATCAAAAAGCGCCGTGCCGGCCAAGTGATAATGGCCGATTTCCCAGCCAGCGCGCCGTGCCTGATTCACCGCTCATACCGAATCCCGGGACGCCCGCCCCTTGCCATGCAAACTTCCCGCCCGACCCCGCTTGAAAGCGCGCCCGCGCCGCTGGAAGCGCGCCCGCGCCGGCGAATCAACCTGTTCTGGCGGACTTTTTTCTTTCTGGCGCTGCTGCTGTTCGGCTCGATCATTGCCTGGTTGCAGACGTTTCGCACGCTTGAAACCGAACCCCGCGCGATTCAAAGCGCCCAGCAACTCGCCACCCTGGTCAACACCGCCCGGGTGGCGCTGCGCTATGCCGATCCCATCGGGCGCGACATGCTGATCAAGGCGCTGGCCGAGGAAGAGCATGTCCGCATCATGACGCGCGACCCGAAAGATGCTTTCGAGCCCTACGTCAGCGATGAATTCGGCGAACGAATTGCGAACGAACTCACCCGGCGGCTTGGCGCAGGCACGGTGGTGGCCGGCGCCGTCAACCACAAGGAAGGCCTGTGGATCGGCTTTTCCATCAATGGCGCGTCTTACTGGCTGTTGACCGATCCTTCCCAGCTGGGGCCGTCGCGCACCAGCACCTGGGCGATCTGGCTGGTCACGGCGGCGGCCCTGTCGCTGGCCGGCGCGGCGGTGATTGCGCGCCTGATCAACCAGCCGCTCAAGCAACTGTCTTTCGCCGCCAGCCGGATGCGCGACGGCGACTTCGATGCCAGCCGGCTTGACGAGCAGGTGGCCACCAGCGAAGTGCGCGAGGTCAATATCGGCTTTAACCGCATGGCAGCCCAACTCTCCAAGATCGAGCAGGACCGGGTGGTGATGCTGGCGGGCATTTCGCATGACCTGCGCACCCCGCTGGCCCGGCTTCGCCTGGAAACCGAAATGAGCGTGGCTGACCCGGACGCGCGCCAGCACATGGTGGCCGACATTGCCCAGCTCGACGCCATCATCGACAAATTCCTCGATTACGCCCGGCCTGAACCGGCCCACCTGGAGCCCATCGTGCTCAACGACGTGATTGCGCAATCGATGTATGCGGTGGCCGACTACCCGGACATGGACGTCACCGTCAGCATTCCGGACAACACCAAGGTGCTGGCAGACCGGGTCGATCTGTCGCGGGTGATTGCCAACCTGCTGGAAAATTCCAGGCGCTATGGCAAGAGCAGCGACACCGGCACGGCGCAGGTGGACATCTCGGCCCGGGTCAGCGACGCCTGGGTACTCCTGAAGATCCGCGACCATGGCAACGGCGTGGCAACCGAGGTGTTGTCCAGGCTCACCAATCCGTTTTTCAGGGGCGATGTCGCGCGCACCGAGGCGACTGGCGCCGGCCTGGGGCTGGCGATTGCCGAAAAGACCGTGCTGCGCATGGGCGGGCTGTTCAGCCTGTCCAACACCGGCTCCGGCGGCCTGGCCGCCCACATCAAGCTGCGCCGGGGTTGAGCGTATTTATTGAACCAAATAGGGCTTTTGCGCACTATTCGCGGGCGTTATCAGCTATCAATAAAGTAGCGCCACGGCGCGAGCTTCCAGGCTCAGGCCCTGGCCGACCGGGCCGAGCTTCTCGGCGGTCTTGGCCTTCACGTTCACCCGGTCCTCCTGCAGACCCAGCCCCTGCGCGATCTGCAAGCGCATGGCCGGAATGTGCGGGGCGAGCCGGGGCGCCTGGGCCACGACGGTGCTGTCGATGTTGCCGATGCGCAGGCCGCGTTCGGCCAGCAGCCGGCCGGTCTCGCGCAGCAGAACGATGGAGTCGGCGCCCTTGAAGCGCGCATCGGTGTCCGGAAAATGGCTGCCGATGTCGCCCAGCCCTGCAGCGCCCAGCAGCGCATCGATGATGGCGTGCAGCAGCACATCGGCATCCGAATGGCCCAGCAGGCCCAGCGTGTGCGGGACTTCGACGCCGCCCAGGATGAGCTTGCGGCCGGGAACCAGCGCGTGCGTGTCCCAGCCTTCGCCGATACGGAACGGGGGCGGCGGGGCGGTGGGGTTCGAATTCATGAATCGGGCTTTCGTGGGTCAGGGAAGTCTGGGGCGCGCTGCCGCCTTCAGGCCGTGCGGCTGCGGTTCAGCAAAATCGCTTCGGCCAGCGCAAAGTCTTCCGGGTAGGTCACCTTGAAGTTCTGCGCGCTGCCCGCCACCAGCCGGGGTGCCAGGCCCAGCATTTCTATGGCGCTGGACTCGTCGGTGACCGCCGCGCCGGCCAGCGCCAGCGCCTGCCTCAACATGCCGAGGCGAAACATCTGCGGCGTTTGCGCCAGCCACTTGTCACTGCGGTCCAGCGTCGCGGCCACGCGCCCATTCAGCTCGCACTTCAGCGTATCCGGCAGCTTGTGCGCCAGCAGCCCGCCCACGGCATCGTGCTGGCAGGCATCAATGAGCTGATTGATCTGGCCAGGCGTCACCAGACAGCGGGCGGCGTCGTGGACCAGCACCCAGTCGCCAATTTCAGCCCCGGCCTGAAGCAGCGCGCCGAGCCCCTGGCGAACGCTGTCGGCCCGGCTCTCGCCGCCGCAAGCCACCACGTCGAATGGCCTTTTGGGTATGGAATCAAAAAACCCGTCGCCCGGTGCGACCACCACCAGCGTTCGGGCCAGGCGCTCGATTTCCAGAAACGCCGCCAGCGTGTGCAGCACCATCGGCAGGCCGGCGATTTCCTGGTATTGCTTGGCCTGCCCGGTCGCCACGCCGGCCCGGCTGCCCTGGCCAGCGCAGGGAATGAGTGCAAAAAAACGCGCGCTGGGGCGGGTATCGGCGGGGTCGGTCATCATCGCCCCATCATAAATTCTAAAATCAGGCCGATGCACCTTCCTTCACTCGTGACCGGCAAACGCTACACCCTGCCCCAGCCCACCCCTTCCGCCGACGCCCTGCTCCTGGCGAGCCTCGGCCAACGCGAAAAAGCCGCCGGCAAACTCACCGCCATCGTTACCTCGGACGCCGCCACCGCCCAGCGCCTGATGGACGAAATGGCGTTTTTTGCGCCCGATTTGCGCTGCGCCCTGTTTCCCGACTGGGAAACCCTGCCCTACGACGCGTTTTCGCCGCACCAGGATCTGATCAGCGAGCGGCTGGCGACGCTGTGGCGCATCCAGCAGCGCGACAAGGAAACCGGCGCCGACGTGGTCATCGTGCCGGCCACCACCGCGCTGTACCGGCTGGCGCCACCCAGTTTTCTGGCCGGCTACACCTTCGAGTTCAAGGTGAAGCAAAAGCTCGATGAAACCAAGCTCAAGGCGCAGCTCACGCTGGCCGGCTACAGCCATGTGACGCAGGTCGTCAGCCCCGGCGAATACGCCGTGCGCGGCGGGCTGATCGACTTGTTCCCGATGGGTTCGCTGGTGCCCTACCGGGTGGACCTGTTCGACGACGAGATCGACTCCATCCGCACTTTCGACCCCGACAGCCAGCGCTCTTTGTATCCGGTGCCAGAAGTGCGCCTGCTGCCGGGCCGCGAGTTTCCGATGGACAACGACGCGCGCGCCAAATTCCGCAACCGCTGGCGCGAGTTGCTGGAGGGCGATCCGACCAAGAGCCGCATCTACAAGGACATGGGCAACGGCGTCGCCACCGCCGGCATCGAGTACTACCTGCCACTGTTCTTCGAAGAAACCGCCACCGTGTTCGACTACCTCGGAAAGCAGGCAACGGTGGTGCTGCATGGCGACCTGGAGCCGGCCTTTCAGCGCTTCTGGCAGGACACGAAAGACCGCTACCGTCTGGTGAAGGACGCGCCCGACCGGCCGGCGCTGCCGCCCGAGTCGCTGTTTTTGAGCACCGAGCAGTTCTATTCGCGCGCCAACGATTACGCCCAGCTGGCGCTGCGCGGCACGGTTGAAGACGTGGCCGACAACGCCCAGTTCCAGAAGCTCGGCGAAATGGCCGTGGTGCGCGGCGCCGAAGACCCGCTGGCCGGCTTCAAGCGCCATGCCAAAGCTACCCCCCACCGCGTGCTGCTGCTGGCCGAAAGCGACGGCCGGCGCGAAAGCCTGCTCGACTTTTTGCGCGCCAGCAACGTCAGCCCGCCGGTTTTTGACTCGCTCGAAGACTTCCAGACCAGTCATGAAAAAATCGGCATCGCCACCGCCGCGCTGAACAGCGGCTTCAGCTGGCTAGAAGAAGGCATCGACTTCGTCACCGAAACCGAGCTGTTCGCCGCCGGCATCACCATCCGCCGGCGCAACAAGCGGCAAGAAGCGGTCAGCGATGTCGAGGCGCTGATCAAGGACTTGTCGGAGCTGAACGTCGGCGACCCAGTGGTTCACAGCGCCCACGGCATCGGCCGCTACCGGGGGCTGATCAACCTCGACCTGGGCGAAAAAACGCCTGACGGCTCGCCGGCATTGCAGGAGTTTTTGCACCTCGAATACGCCGACAAGGCCACGCTTTACGTGCCGGTCAGCCAGTTGCACCAGATCAGCCGCTACACCGGCGTCAGTGCCGACGAAGCGCCGCTGCACCGCCTGGGCAGCGGCCAGTGGGAAAAAGCCAGGCGCAAGGCCGCCGAGCAAATCCGCGATTCGGCGGCCGAGCTGCTCAACATCTATGCGCGCCGCGCGCTGCGCGAAGGCCATGCCTTTCGCTACTCGCCGGGTGACTACGAGGTGTTCGCCAACGATTTCGGCTTTGACGAAACACCCGACCAGAGCGCGGCGATCCATGCCGTCATCCAGGACATGATCAGTCCGCGCCCCATGGACCGGCTGGTTTGCGGCGACGTGGGCTTCGGCAAGACCGAGGTCGCCCTGCGTGCCGCCTTCATCGCGATCACCGGCGGCAAGCAGGTAGCCTTGCTGGCGCCGACCACGCTGCTGGCCGAGCAGCATTACCAGACACTGGTGGACCGCTTTGCCAAATGGCCGGTCAAGGTCGCCGAGATGAGCCGCTTTCGCTCGGCCAAGGAAATCACCGCCGCCATCAAGGGCCTGGCCGACGGCACGGTCGATATCGTCGTCGGCACCCACAAGCTGCTGAGCCAGAATGTGAAGTTCGCGCGGCTGGGCCTCTTGATCATTGACGAGGAGCACCGCTTTGGCGTGCGCCACAAGGAAGCCATGAAAGCCATGCGCGCCGAAGTCGATGTGCTGACGCTGACCGCCACGCCGATTCCGCGCACGCTGGGCATGGCGCTTGAAGGCTTGCGGGATCTGAGCGTGATTGCGACCGCGCCGCAGAGGCGGCTGGCCATCAAGACCTTTGTGCGCACCGAAGGCAACGGCGTGATCCGCGAGGCCGTGCTGCGCGAACTCAAGCGCGGGGGCCAGGTTTACTTTTTGCACAACGAAGTCGAAACCATCGAAAACCGCCGCCAGAAGCTCGAAGAGTTGCTGCCCGAAGCGCGCATCGCCGTGGCCCACGGGCAAATGCCCGAGCGCGAACTGGAGCGCGTGATGAAGGATTTCGTTGCCCAGCGCTACAACCTGCTGCTGTGCTCGACCATCATTGAAACCGGCATTGACGTGCCCACCGCCAACACGATCTTGATGAGCCGCGCCGACAAGTTCGGCCTGGCGCAGCTGCACCAGCTGCGCGGCCGCGTCGGCCGCAGCCACCACCAGGCTTACGCGTATCTGATGGTGCCCGACCTCGAAGGCCTGACCAAGCAGGCCAGCCAGCGGTTAGATGCGATCCAGCAGATGGAAGAACTCGGCTCCGGTTTTTACCTGGCCATGCACGACCTGGAAATTCGCGGCACCGGTGAAGTGCTGGGTGAAAACCAGAGCGGCAACATGCTGGAGATCGGCTTTCAGCTCTACAACGAAATGCTCAGCGAAGCCGTGGCGTCCCTAAAGGCCGGCCGCGAGCCGGATTTGCTGTCGCCGCTCAGCGTCACGACCGAGATCAACCTGCACGCCCCCGCGCTGCTGCCCAGCGACTACTGCGGCGACGTGCATCTGCGCCTGAGCTTCTACAAAAAGCTCGCCACGGCGAAGAAAACCGAGCAGATCGACGCGTTGCTGGAGGAAATCGTGGACCGCTTCGGCAAGCTGCCCGCGCAGGCGCAAACGCTGATCGACGTGCATCGCCTGCGGGTCATCGCCAAGCCCTACGGCGTCGTCAAGGTCGATGCCGCACCCGGCGCAATCACCATCACCTTCAGGAAGGACCCGCCGATTGACTCGATGGCCATCATCCACCTGATCCAGAAGAACAAGCACATCAAGCTCGCCGGCAACGACAAGCTGCGCATCGAGCGCCCACTGCCCGAGGCGAAAGACCGGACGCAGATGGTGCGCGATGTGCTGCGGAGCCTGGGGCAACCGGTGGCGTCAGAGGTGTTGGCATAGGCCATGGCATAGGCTAAACTACAAAACGCTCGAACCCGTTTTGGAGAAACACCATGCCTATTCTTTCAGAAAAAGTCGCTGACGACAGCGCCGAGGCCGCGCCCCGGCCCGTGCGCCTGTTTCGCAATGGCGCGAATCAGGCGGTGCGCATTCCCAAGGAATTTGAATTGCCTGGCAAGGACGCGTTGATCCGTCGTGAAGGCAACAGACTCATCATCGAGGCCATTGAACCCAAGCACCCCAAAGGCAGTGCCGCCGCCTTGTTGGCGGTTCTGGCCACCATGGAGCCGATTGACGAAGGGTTTCCTGACGTTGACGAGGGCTTGCTGCCGCTGGACGACATTGATTTATGACATTGCCGCTGCCATTGAACGCATCGCTTTTGATGCTGGACACCAACATCATTTCAGACTTGATGCGCAATCCCAAAGGGCCGTCAAACCAACGGCTGCAGCACCTGATGGCAACCCTTCCCGACCTCAAGGTTTGCACAAGCCTGGTGGTCGATTGCGAAGTCAGCTTCGGCTTGCTGCGAAAACCGTCCAAATTGCTGAAGCAAGCGTATGCAGACTTGCTGCAGGTCATTGAAATCATGCCCCTGGATCTGTTGGTCAGCAGCCATTACGCCCATATTCGTACCCACCTGGAACGTCTCGGCACGCCTATTGGTCCCAACGACACCCTGATTGCCGCCCACGCCCTGGCGCTGGATTGCACGCTGGTGACCGGCAACGAAGCGGAATTCCGCCGCGTGCCGGGCTTGCGGGTGGAGAACTGGCTGGTGGAGGAAAGCACATGAATTCAAACCTGACGCCCCTCACGCTGGACTTGTCCGATGAATTAATCGCCGAGTTAGCCTTTGCGGCCCAGGCGAAAGGATTGACGCTGGAGGAATGGGTAACGATTTTGGTGAAAGAAGCGATCAGTGAATTGCCCGACGATTCAACGACACAGACCAGCGAAAGCCAGGCGTTGGAAGAAGCAGCCAAGACGCTGACAGCCCTGGAATCTGAGGGCGATGCACCGTTCAACGCTGAAGTGTTTGAGAGCGAATTCACCAAGGCACAAGCCCAACGATCTGACACATTACAGGGATAAATCAAATCTCTAATCGCTGGTTAGAGAAGTTGGCGGCTCCAAAAATCGCTTTAGCTAGACAAATAATGTCCTGCGACACCCCCCCCCCACCCACCTTCAAAATTTATCAAAAATAAGCCTTTTGCGCACGCCAGCCGTGCGCAAGCAGCTATCAAAAAAATAGTAACCAGAATCATGAACCCCATCGAACACTCCCCCGGCCTGGTCGTCAACATCGCCACGCCCGATCTCAAACTCGGCGACTTCAAACTGATTGCCTTCGACATGGATTCGACGCTGATCAACATCGAATGCGTCGATGAAATCGCCGATGCCGTGGGCCGCAAAGCCGAAGTCGCAGCCATCACCGAAGCCGCCATGCGCGGCGAAATCACCGACTTCAAGGACAGCCTGCGCCGGCGTGTGGCACTGCTCAAGGGCGTGAGCGTGGCCAGCATGGACGAGGTCTATCGCGAGCGACTCAAGCTCAACCCCGGCGCGGCTGAACTGGTGCGGGCCTGCAAGGACGCGGGCCTGAAGGTGTTGCTGGTCAGCGGCGGATTCACCTTCTTCGCCGACCGCGTGCGGGACCTGCTGGACATCGACTACCTGCGCGCCAACGTGCTGGAGATTGAAAACGGCCTGCTGACCGGCCGGCTGGTTGATCAGCCCTGGGGCGACATCTGCGACGGCGAGGAGAAGCGCCGCATGCTGCTGGCCACCTGCGGCGAACTGGGCATCAACCCGTTGCAGGCAATTGCCATGGGCGACGGTGCCAACGATTTGCCGATGATGGGCGCGGCCGGCCTGTCGGTGGCCTACCACGCCAAGCCCAAGGTGCGTGAGCAGGCCATGGTGGCGATCAACGCGGGCGGGCTGGACCGCTTGCTTGAACTGATGGAGTAGTGGCCGCCCTGCCCGTCAATCCCTGCCATGCAGCGTGGCATGAATCCGCCGGATGTTGCGCCAGACCAGCCACAGCACCAGCGGAATCGCCGCGCCCACCACGATCTCGGGGTTGATAGGCGCGCCGGCAGCCTTGCCGGCCTTGCCAGCGTAGAGCAGCAGACTGATCACGTAATACGAGATGGCGGCAATCGACAGGCCTTCGACCGTGGACTGCAGGCGCAGCTGCAACTCCTGGCCGCGCGTGAGCTTTTCCAGCAGAGTCTGGTTCTGGGTTTCGGTGGCAATGTCCACCCGGGTGCGCAGCAAGGCGCTGGTGCGCGTCACCCGCTCCGACAGCGAGGTCAGTCGCTGCGCCGTGGCAGCGACCGTGGCAATGGCGGGCGACAGCCGGCGCTGCATGAATTCGCTCAGGGTCTGGGTGCCGGGAATCGGTTTTTCGCGCAACTCTGTCAGGCGCTGGCCGACCAGTGTGCTGTAGGCGCGGGTGGCCGAGAACCGGTAGATGTGCTCGGCCGTGGCGCGCTCGACCCGCGCCGCCAGCGACACCAGCGTGTCGAGCAGTTCCTGGTCGGACGCCGACTTGCCTTCAAGTCGCGCCGTGATGTCGGCCAGCGCGCCTTCGGCCTCCGACAGCATGGGCGCCAGTTGTTTGACCACCGGCAGGCCGCGCAGGGCCATCAGGCGGTAGATTTCGACTTCCAGCAGGCGCTGCGAAATGCGGCCGGCGCGGCTTTCGCTGGTGCCCGGCGCGGCAATCACCAGCATGCGCTCGAAGCCGTCGGCGCCGATCTGGAAATCCGTCACCGCCCAGGAATGTCCGTGGCCCAGTTGCGAGGCAATCACCGGTCGGCCACCGAACCAGGCCTGTGCCTGTCCCATCAGCGCAACTTCCTCTTGCAGCGCCCCCTCCACCATCACCAGCTGGATGGCAGACACCGTTCGTCCCGGAATGCCACGCAGCCATTCGGGCGCGACCGCCAGACTGGACAGCAGTTCAGGCTCCTGCGCGCCCAGCAGCGCACGCTCCGGCAGCGCCTGGACGATGGAATAGCGGGTAAATTCGGTATGCCGCTCCCATTTCACGGTGTGGTTGCCGCACGGCAGGCGCAAAAAGTTGCCGTGCAGGCGCTCCAGCGGCAGCAGCGCCTGACCCGTCAGGCGCCGCAGGTGCTCGCATTCCTGTTCGCGGCTGACACCGGCATTGAGCACCGCCACCTGCACAATCAGCGCCGGCAGCCGCACCCGGGCCGGCGGTCGGGCATGGACCTCGTTGTGCAGCAGGGTGCGCTGCGGGTCGTCGGGCGGCAGGTAGCCGGCAGGAATCAGCGAAGCAGCGGTCGGTGGGTTCAAAGCCATGGAAAAATATTTCTTTTTTAATAGCAGTAATCGCCCGCCCAGCGGGCGGAAAACCGATTTTTTACAATAAATCCGGCTCAGTCGGACTTGTGCGTTGCCGCAGGCGCCTGGTGCCGCTGCACCTGCCCCGGCGAGATGCCTGAAGCAGGAACAAGGCCGCTTGCATGGCGCTGGCCGTTGCAGACTTCATGGCTGATGGCCAGGTTCTCGGCATGGCTGTTGCCGCCGTCGCACAGCGCCTGGATGTGCTCCAGCGTTGCGGCCTCGGGCGTGACATGCTGGCCGCAGACCCAGCACGGCACGACGCCATGCAGCTGGCGCGCCACGGTTCTGTACATCTTGATGCGAAGGTGTCTCAAACTGCTCATGCGGGGATTTTCCTGCAAAACACGCGCTTTCCAGACCCGACATGCTGGCACCGCTCACGCGATTGGCCTTTGGGTTGCCTGACGCGGCCGGCATGCCGACAATAGCCCCTTTCCCAACATCAAAGGATTGCCATGAAAGGCGACGCACAAGTCATCTCTTACCTGCAGGCCCAGCTCAAGAACGAACTGACCGCCATCAACCAGTATTTCCTGCACTACCGCATGTACAAGCACTGGGGCATGGATAAGCTGGCGAAGAAGGAATACGAGGAATCCATCGGCGAGATGAAGCATGCTGACCGGCTGATGGACCGGCTGTTCATGCTGGACGCCCTGCCCAACCTGCAGGACCTGGGCAAGCTGATGATTGGCGAGGACGTGCTCGAAGTGCTCAATTGCGACCTGAAACTGGAATCGGCCGCGCAGGTCACGGTCAAGGACGGCATGGCGCACTGCGAAAGCGTTCGCGACTACGTGTCGCGCGATCTGCTGCAGGACATCCTGAACGACACCGAAGAGCACATCGACTTCCTGGAAACCCAGATCGAGCTGGCCGGCAAGGTCGGCATCCAGAACTACCTGCAAAGCCAGATGGGCGAGCTGAGCTAAAGCGGCGGCATGAAACAACAAAGGGGCCTTTTGGCCCCTTTGTTGTTTTCAGGCATCAAACCGTGGAAATGGTGTGTTTTGCAGACACAAATAATTACGAATCATTCTCATTCACTATAAAATCGAGGCTCAATTTCACGAGCCAGCCAACTCCCGTCCCCCGAAGGACGGCTCCGAGCACAGCCAAGCCATTTTCTGTAACCCGGGTCCGTCATTCAAAAACGGGCCCTGCTTGGAGCCCTTCCCTTGGCACACCCTTCCGCGCGCCCTGCGCGCGACAAAAACTCCCGTCGCAGCACTGAGTCTGCTTCCTCCGTGAACCTGGCGGTCACAGCAAAACCCGCCTCATCGGACAAGGCGCTGATTCCCCTGGGCGCGCTGATGCTGGCCGCCTCGGTCAGCGGCTGGGCGCAGACCGTGCCAGCGGCCGCTGAAAAAACCCTGGGCACGGTGATCGTCAAGGAAAAAGCCGAAGGCACCAATTCCAAGGCCACGCTGCGGGCCACCGAAACCGGCATCGGCAAGGGCACGCAAGCCCTGCGCGACATTCCGCAATCGGTCACGGTGATGACCGAACGCCTGATCGACGACCGCAACCTGGACGATTTCCGCGAAGTGCTGCGCACCACGGCGGGCGTGACCTTCCAGGCCGGCGAAACCGGCGAGGAAGATGTGCGCCTGCGCGGCTTCTCGCTGGGCATGGCCGGCGACATCTACACCGACGGCATGCGCGATGGCGCCCTGTATGAACGCGACACCTTCAACAACGACCGGGTCGAGGTGCTCAAGGGTTCTGCATCGATGCTGTTCGGCAAGGGTTCGACCGGCGGCATCGTCAACCAGGTCAACAAGCAGCCTTTCCTGATGACCCAGCACGAGGTCAACTACACCCTGGGCACCGGCAAGGAACACCGGCTGACGGGCGACTTCAACGTCAAGACGGGCGAAGAGTCCGCCTTGCGCATCAATGCCATGGTGCATGAATCCGACAACTACGGCGCCACATCGAGCAAGCGCGGCATTGCCCCGACCTACCGCTGGGGCATCGGCACGCGCAACGAATTCTCGGTGGGCCTCTACCATCTGGACGTCAAGGGCACGCCCAACTACAACCATCCCTGGTTCATCCAGGACGGCATCATCAAGCCCACGCTGCCCGCCAGGAACTACTATGGTTTCGACAGCGACTACCTGAACACCTCGGCGACCTACGGCACCCTGAGCCACACCCACCGCTTTGACCAGGACAGCCAGGTCACCACGCGCCTGCGCCATGGCCGCTATGAGCGCGACCTGTGGGCCAGCGTGATCCGTTTCGGCCAGACCAACGGCGCGACCACCACCATCAACAACCTGAGCCCGAGCACCCTCATCAGCCGCTCGCCCAAGGGGCGCATCGGCATCAGCGACACCACGCAATTGCAGAGCGACTACACCGGCAGCTTCAGCGCGCTGGGCAAAAAACACGACCTGATCGCCGGGGTGGACTACTACCAGGAAGACGCCAAGCGGGCCAACAACTTTGCCGGCGCCGCCAGCCCACTGACGACGACCGTGGGAACGCCCAACAACGGCGATTCGCGCGCCGACACCCGGGGCGCTGCGCCGTTCAGCACCTTCGATGCCCGCAACCTGGGCCTGTATGTGCAGGACACGGTGGCCATCACGCCGACCGTCAAGCTGATTGGCGGCTTGCGCCATGACAATTTCAAGGCGTCCTACCAGACCAATGCAGGTGCGAACTTCGAGCGCTCCGACGGCCTCTGGAGCCCACGCCTGGGCGCCCTGTTCCAGCCTGACGACAACAGTTCCTACTACGCTTCCTTCGGCACCTCCTTCAACACCTCGGGCGACACCTACCAGTTCAGCCCCGGCAGCCCGAGCGCCAAGGATGCCAACACCGGCCCGGAAAAAAGCCGCAACATCGAGTTCGGCAGCAAGTTCGAGCTGTTTGAAAAACGCGCATCCCTGGGCGTTGCCCTGTTCCACTCCGAGAAATACAACGAGCGCAACACCGACCCGGACACCGCCAGCCAGCAGAACCAGCTGTCGGGCAGGCGCCACGCCACGGGCTTGGAATTGAACCTCGCCGGCCGCATCACACCGCTGTGGGAAATTTTCTATAACCACACCTGGATTCCAAGCGCGAAGATCGACGAGAGCAACGTGGCGCGCAATGCGGCAGGCACCGGCGCGCAGGTCAAGGGCGACCGTTCGGCCCTCACGCCCAAGCACAGCGCCACCCTCTGGACCACTTACCGCGTCATGCCACAACTGCGTGTCGGCGGCGGCTTTACCTACCGTGGCAAGCAAAACCCCGAAGGCGCGCGCCATGTCCAGGCCGACAGCTTCACTACCGTGGACGCCATGGCCGAGTACAGCGTCAATGACACCACGTCCCTGAAGCTGAACATCACCAACCTGACCGACAAGCTCTATGCCGACTCGCTGTACCGTGGCTTCTACACCCCCGGCGCTGCCCGGTCGGTTCAGCTGACGCTGAAAACCCTGTTCTGAGCCTGGCCACCCTACCCGCACCCGCACTGCGTCAACACCATGCTTTTGCATCTGAAAAACATCCTGACACCCGACGAACTCCACAGCGCGCGCCGTCTGCTTGGCAGCGACGCGCCGTGGATCGACGGGCGCAGCAGCGCGGGCGATCAAGCCCTGGCCCAGAAACAGAACGAGCAACTCGCCCAGGACAGCGAGAATGCAGGGCAGCTGCAGGCCCTGGTGCTGGCTGCCTTGCAGCGCGAGCCGCTGTTCTTTTCGGCCGCACTGCCAAAAAAAATCTTCAACCCGCTGTTCAACCGCTACAGCGGCAACTCCAATTTCTACGGCACGCACATCGACGGCGCCGTTGTGCATTCCAGGGCCACGTCGCAATGGGTCCGCAGCGACATTTCCTGCACGCTGTTCCTGGCCGAACCAAGCGACTATGACGGCGGCGAACTGCTGATCCAGGAAGCGCAGCGCGAGCGCGGCATCAAGCTGGCGGCGGGCGACATGGTGCTCTACCCCGGCAGCACGCTGCACCAGGTCGCGCCCGTGACCCGTGGGGCGCGGCTGGCGAGCTTTTTCTGGATCGAAAGCATGGTGCGCAGCACCGAGCAGCGCCAGTTGCTGTTCGACATGGACATGGCGCTGCTGCAACTGCGCCGCAGGGGCGACGTGCCAGCCGTGGTGCAACTCACCGGCACCTACCACAACCTGCTGCGCATGTGGGCCGATACATGAGCGCAGCGCCAGGCCGCCCCAAGCAAACTCGCACCGCAGCCCTTCAGGGCGAAGGTTCTCCAGTGAACACCGCGCCGCTGTCCGTCGAGCAGATTCCCGCCGGCGTCGTCACGCTGGCCGACCACGAGGCGCACGCCCGCACGCGGCTGGACGACAACGCTTGGGCCTACTTCAGCGGCGGCGCGGGGGATGAGTTCACCCTGCGCGCCAACTGCAGCGCGTGGAACGAGCGCCTGCTCAATCCGCGCGTGCTGCAGCCGCTGGCCGGCGGCCACACGCGCGTCAAACTGCTGGGCCGCACGCTGGCGCACCCGGTGCTGCTCGCGCCCGTGGCCTACCAGCGCATGGCGCATGCGGGCGGCGAAGTGGCCAGCGCCTACGCGGCGGCCGCGCTGGGCGCCGGCATGGTGCTGAGCACGCAGGCCAGTTTCCCGCTGGAAACGGTCGCCGACGCCATCGCGGCCGATCCGATCCGTGGCCCGCTGTGGTTCCAGCTTTATATCCAGCCCGACCGGGGCTTTACCCGCGAACTGGTGCAGCGCGCCGAACGGGCCGGCTATGAAGCGCTGGTGCTGACGGTCGATGCGCCGACCAGCGGCGCGCGCGACCGCGAAAGGCGCACTAACTTTCATTTGCCCGCGCACATCTCGGCGGTCAACCTGGCGGGCATGGCCGCGCCGGCGCAGCGCACGCTGCAGCCGGGCCAGAGCGCGCTGTTCGACGACTTGCTGGCCACCGCTCCGACCTGGGAAGACGTGGCCTGGCTGCAGTCGATCACGCGCCTGCCCGTCGTGCTCAAGGGCGTGCTGCATCCGGACGATGCGCGGCAGGCTGCCGCGCTGGGCGTGGGTGGCGTGATTGTTTCCAACCATGGCGGGCGCACGCTGGACACGCTGCCGGCCACGGCCAGCGTGCTGCCGCGCATCGTGCAGGCCGTGGCCGGCGAACTGCCGGTGCTGGTCGATGGCGGCATCCGCCGCGGCACCGACATTTTGAAAGCCATGGCGCTGGGCGCCAGCGCCGTGCTGGTCGGACGCCCTTACCTCTACGGCCTGGCCAACGCCGGCGCGCTGGGCGTGGCGCATGTGCTGCGCCTGCTGCGCGACGAACTGGAAATCGCCATGGCGCTGTGCGGCTGCCGCACGCTGGCGCAGGCCGGCCCGCACCTGCTGTTCAGGCCGGACTGATCAGTCTGGCGCTGTGTTTTGCCTTTTGCACCTGCTAACGCTTGCGGTTTGATCGCTGCTTTTTTGTTTTTTTGTTCTTTGGCGTTGGGCGGCTTCTTCTGTGGTTTGAGGGATGAGCGCCTTCCCGGCGGGGGGTAATACCAATCCCGTGTCATGAAATAACCGAAGCCGAGGGCAGCACTGCCCAGCTGCGGGAGCACAAAGAGCGGATGGCGCCAGGGATTTGCGTGAAGGCATTCCAGGCGTCGCAGCAGGCGTCAACAATCTGCTCGTAGCCGTCGTAGCAGCGGTTGGCCAAGTGCCGGTCGCGTAGTTGCGCCCACACCTGCTCGGCCGGGTTGAGCTCGGGCGACCCCGCTGGCAGCGGCAACAATGAAACGTTCGGGAACTGCGGCAGTTTGGGCGTGGTGTGCCATCCCGCGCGGTCCAGCACCAGCACGGCATGGCGTCCCGCAGGCACCGCTTCGCTCAGGACCTGCAGATGATGGCTCATCGCCTCGGTATTGGCGTGCGGCATGACCAGACCGATGGCACTGTCCTGCCGTGGACAGACGGCGCCAAAGATGTACGCCGATTCGGACTGCTGCTGGCGCACCACCCGGGGCCGCGTTCCCTTGCGCGCCCACAGGCGCGTTTGCGTGCCGCGCTGGCCGATGCGCATTTCATCCTGGAACCAGATGTCCACCTGTTCAGGCGCAACGCCTGGCGGCAGCGTTGCGGCGACTTCCTGGACGAAGTTTTTTTTTGAATTCGGCTTGTGCAACCAGATCGGCGTAGGGACTGACGGCGCGGGCCGAAATCCATACCAGCCCCAGGCGCTTCATCAGGTCATACACACCGTTCAGGCTGTAGGCCACGCCAAACTGCCCGGCCAGCAACTGGCGGATGTCTTCGCCCCGCACCCGACCGCCGCCGCGTTCGCCCTGCAGTTGCTCGACCGCCTGGCGAAACGCTTCCTCCTGTGCTTTGGCAAGGCGCTGCGTGCTCCAGTCATGCGGCATGCCGGCCAGACGGGCCACGCCGCCAGCGAGGAACCATTGCACCCAGCGCATGACCGCGTGGCGGGTCACGCGCAATGCAGCCGCCACTTCGGTATAGCTCTTGCCGTCCTTTAGGTGCGCCAGCGCGATCAGGCGCAGTCGCCGGCGCCCATCCTTTTCCTTGTGGGCCAGTCGGTCGAAATCATAGGGCTGCAGCTGATCAATGATGTGCTGAGATAACATTTTCGTAACCTCCTGCGAGAGCCAATATGTCTCAGACTCCGATCGCTGGCTTTGGTTCTTTGTCTGTCGGGATTGGTATAACTTTCTTTTCTGGCAAAAAAGCAGCGATCAAATCGGCAGCGTTGGTAGTTTCGTTATTTCACTCTGATGCGCCAACCGGCCCGGCAGACAATGCCCTCAGCCGGTTACAAAAAAATGACTGCTAAAAATCGACTCCACTGCAAATAAGATTCATTCGCATTTATACTTCAATCACGCCCCATTCACCAGCCAGCCCAATTTATTTATCCATCATGATCATCTGTGTCTGCCGCCGAATCTCCGACCGCGAAATTGCCCGCCATGCCCGTGCCGGCATGGGTTTTGACGAGATCCAGTTCGAGCTTGGCGTGGCCACCCAGTGCGGCCGCTGCGAAGGCAGCGCCCGCGACGTGGTGGCCCAGTGCAGCGCCACCTGCCCGAGCGCCAACATTGCGCTGGCCGCAGACCTTGCGCAAGGCCCGTCATGGAACATTCAGGCAGCTTGATCGCCACCCTTCCCGTCAGCCTGATTCTGGTGATCGGCTCTGCGTGGTGGATCTTTCGCCGCTGAAACCGGTCAAAGACCTGTTGCATCCGGGTGTTCCGTTGTTGCGCTGCTCCTTTTTTGAATACCCTTCCTTTCATGAACGCCACCTTTCCAGGTCTTCCCTACGATCCGCCCAGGCCGCCAGCGCGCCTGAGCCGCAACGCCGCGATTGCCCTGGCCGTGGTCGCGTTGCATGTCGGCCTGATCTGGGCGCTGCAAAGCGGCCTGGTACTGCGCACGGCCGAATTGATCGTGCCGGTCGAGGTGCTGGCCGAATTGATCGAACTGCCCCAGCCCGAACCCACGCCACCCGCGCCACCGGCCCCGCCCGCGCCGCCAGTGCGGCCCGTGACGCCGGCGCCCACCGTGCAGAAAAAAACCATTCCCAAGCCGGTCGTCCGGCCGCAGCCGCAGCCGCTCGCCATTGCCGACCCGACACCCTCGCCCAACGCACCGGCGGGCAGCCTCAACCCGGCGCCTGCGGTCACGCCGGCACCGGTGGCCGAGGCGCCCGCAGGACCGGCTGCACCGAGTGGGCCGCCAGGGGCGCCTTCGCTCCAGTTGCCTTCGAGCAACGCCGACTACCTGCAAAACTCCAAGCCGGCCTATCCCGCGCTCAGCAAACGCCTGGGCGAGCAGGGCAAGGTCGTGGTGCGGGTGCTGATCGGCGCCGATGGCATGCCGCAAAAGGCCGAGCTTCGCCAGTCCAGCGGCTTTGAGCGCCTGGACCAGGCGGCGCTGACCACCGTCCTCAAATGGCGCTACGTCCCCGGCAAGCGTGGTGGCGTGGCCGAGGACATGTGGTTCAACGTCCCGATCAATTTTGTGCTTGAATAATTTTCACCTTTCCCCTGGAGTCGTTCGCAAATGGAAAACCAATTCGGCCTTGCCCATGTCTGGTCACAAGGCGATATCGTCATCAAAAGCGTCGCGGTGCTGCTGCTGGTGATGTCGCTGGCCTCGTGGATGGTCATCATCATCAAGGCGCTGGACCTGCGCCGGCTGTCAAGCCAGGCCAAGGCGACCGAAAGCTTCTGGCACAGCGCCGACTTTGCCGATGGACTGGCCAAGTTCGGCACCGACCCCGCCAATCCGTTCCGCCTGCTGGCCGTCGAGGGCCGCGAGGCCACGGCCCACGTGCTGCACAAGGATGGCAATGCCAAGCCGCAACTGCATGACGCACTGGACCTGAGCGAATGGGTGACGCGCAGCCTGCGCAATTCGATCGACGACATCAGCGCCAAGATGCAGTCCGGCCTGGCCGTGCTGGCCTCGGTGGGCTCGACCGCGCCGTTTGTCGGCCTGTTCGGCACGGTCTGGGGCATCTACCATGCGCTGCTGGCGATTGGGATGAATGGCCAGGCCAGCATCGACCAGGTGGCTGGCCCGGTCGGCGAATCGCTGATCATGACGGCCATGGGCCTGGCGGTCGCGATTCCGGCGGTGCTCGGCTACAACGCGCTGGTGCGCGGCAACAAGTCGGTCAGCGGCAAGCTCAACCGCTTTGCGCATGACCTGCATGCCTATTTCGTGACCGGGGCGCGCGTCACCGGGCCGGCGTCGGCGAACGTCGTCGCGATGTGCAAAGGGAGCTGAACATGGCTTTCGGAACCCAGGACGACACCGACGAGGTGATGAACGAGATCAACATGACGCCGCTGGTCGATGTGATGCTGGTGCTGCTGATCATCTTCATCATCACCGTGCCGGTGATGAAGCACTCGGTCAACATCGACCTGCCGCGCGCCACCAACGAGCAGCAACTCATCAAACCGGAAACCGTGCGGCTCAGCGTCGATGCCGAGGGCAGCTATTTCCTGAACGAGGCAAAGATCGCCGATGAAGACCTGGCACCCCGCTTGAGGGCGGCTGCGGCGCAAAACCCGCAGCCCGACCTGCATATTCGCGGCGACAAGGCCGTGCGCTACGAACGCGTGGCGCAGGCCATGGCTGCGGCGCAGCAGGCCGGCCTGCGCAAGATCGGCTTCATCACCGAACCGAAGAACTGAGAAAGCCATGTCCAGAACACCCTTTCCTGTCGCCAGCGCGGGCCAGCAGCCACCTTCACCTGCCGATGCCAATACGCGCCCCGCCAGCCCGGCGATGGACGCACCCGGCTGCGTGGACAGCGCCGACCTGCTGCGCGGCCAAAAGACGGTGGACATCAGCCACAACGGCTCGACCTACCGCCTGCAGGCCACGCGGCTGGGCAAGCTGATCCTGACCAAGTAGGCCAGCCCTTCATTTCACAGTTTCATCGTGGGACGATCCGGGCTACCCGCCCCAAGGTCGTTTTTGCCAGCCACGGACCTTGAACAGGTCGAATAGCTAGGCTTTTTTTACCGCGAAAACACTGCACCGCCATCACAGACGAAAAAAAAGCCGACGAACCATTGCGTCGGCTTTTTTGCGTCAGGCCGTGGCTTGACCTAAAGTGTTTCGAGTCTTACAAGCCGATGGCGGCAATGCCGGCGCGGGCAATCTGCGCGTCCTCGGTGGACTTCACGCCGCTGACGCCGACCGCGCCCAGGCACTGGCCGTCCTTGACGATGGGCACGCCGCCTTCGAGCAGGCCGGCCACATAAGGCGCGGACAGGAAAGCGGGACGGTCGCCATTGACCATGTCTTCATAGACCTTGCTCTCGCGCCGGCCCATGGCGGCGGTGTTGGCCTTGGCCGGTGCGATGTGCGCCGACAGCGGCGCGGCGCCATCGAGGCGCTGCAGGTGCAGCAGATGGCCGCCGTCATCGACGATGGCGATGGTCACGGCCCAGTTGTTTTTCAGCGCTTCGGCCTCGGCGGCGGCGGCGATGGCCTTGATGTCGGCATGTTCAAGCAGGGGTTTGGATTTCATGGCGCTGGGTGCTTTCCGTGTTTTTGTAAAAGGTGTCGAGCATACGCACATTCGGGGAACCCCGGCGGCGCCATTGGCTCGAACCAGGTCAAAAGAGCCCTTACAAATAGTAGGAGCTGAACCAGGCAGGTTTTTTGAAAAATTTGGCATGGCCCATAAAATGAACCCATCGCCCGCACACGCGGGTTTTAAAGGAGTTGAAATCATGACTGACAACGTACGGACCTTTGGCTACGGCGGAGTCGCGCAGTCCGCCGAGCAGCGCAACAAGGTGATGCGCAACACCTACTGGCTGCTGGCGCTGAGCCTGCTGCCCACGGTGGCCGGCGCCTGGCTGGGCGTGGCCACGGGCATCACGCAGGCACTGACCGGCGGGCTGGGCCTGGTGGTGTTCCTGGGCGGCGCCTTCGGCTTCATGTACGCCATTGAAAAGACCAAGGATTCAGCCGCCGGGGTGCCGGTGCTGCTGGGCTTTACCTTCTTCATGGGCCTGATGCTTTCGCGCATGATCGGCATGATCCTGGGTTTCAGCAACGGATCGCAGCTGATCATGACGGCCATGGGCGGCACGGCTGGCGTGTTCTTCGTGATGGCCACTGTGGCCAGCATGATCAAGCGCGACATCTCCGGCATGGGCAAATGGCTGTTTGTCGGCGCCCTGGTGGTGATGGTGGGCTCCATCGTCAACATCTTCGTCGGCTCGACCGCCGGCATGATGGCGATTTCGGTCGCGGTGATCGGCATTTTCAGCGCCTACATGCTGTATGACCTGAAGCAGATCCTGGACGGCGGCGAAACCAACTACATCAGCGCCACCTTGCGGCTCTACCTGGACATCTTCAACGTGTTCCAGGCGCTGCTGGCCCTGCTGGGCATCATGGGCGGCGAACGCGACTGAGCTTTTCGCCTCGCATACAAAAAAGGGCCTTCACGGCCCTTTTTTCATGCCTGTGGCGACTTAAGGCTGAACGCGCTCGAACACCGCCATCGACTCGACATGCGCCGTGTGCGGGAACATGTTGACCACGCCCGCCGCCGTGCAGCGGTAGCCTGCCTCCACCAGCACGCCCGCATCGCGCGCCAGCGTGCCCGGGTTGCAGCTGACGTACACGATGCGCCGGGGCGGCGTCCAGCCATCCAGCATCAGGCTTTGCTGGTGCATGCCGTCGTCGCACGGCACGCCGGTGACTAACTGCTGGTGCAGCGCGGCCAGCGACTTGAACAGTTCGAACGCGCCTTCGCGCGGCGGATCGACCAGCCACTTTTCCGCCGCGCCGTCCCGGACCAGCATCGCCGGGGTCATCTCGAACAGGTTTCTTGCTACAAACTTGGTAGCTGCCAGCGCAGGCCGGACGGGCGAGGCAGGCCTGTTTCGCTCAAAATTTTCACGTGAACGGGCGACCAGCACCTCGCTGCCCTCGATACCCAGCACCTCGCGCGCCTTGGTCGCCAGAGGCAGCGTGAAATTGCCCAGGCCGCAAAACCAGTCAATCACCCGCTCGCCCGGCCGCACGTCAAGCAGTCGCAGCGCGCGCGACACCAGCACCTGGTTGATATGCGGGTTGACCTGGGTGAAATCGGTCGGTTTGAAGGGCATGGTGATGCCGAACTCGGGCAGGCCGTAGTTCAGTTCCAGGGCCGGCTCGTCGAGCAGTTTCACCGTGTCCAGACCACCGGACTGCACCCACCACTGCACGCCGGGATGCGCGTCGGCAAACGCGCGCAGCCGCGCCAGGTCGGCGTTGCTGAGCGGCTCCATGTGGCGCAGCACCATCGCCGTCACGTCGTCGCCGCAGGCCAGTTCGATCTGCGGAATGGTTTCGCGCGCGTCCATGCTGCTGATCAGCCCGCGCAGCGGCAGCAGCAGGTCGCTGACGTGCTGCGGCAGCACATGGCATTCGCGCATGTCGGCCACGTAGGCGCTTTTGCGTTCATGAAAACCGACCAGCGCCGTGCCTTTCTTGCGCACGTAGCGCACCGACAGGCGGGCGCGGTAACGGTAATGCCAGGCCGGGCCTTCAATCGGCCGGAGCAGATTGTCGGCCTTGACCTTGCCGATGAAGCGCAGGTTGTCTTCGAGCACCCGCTGCTTGACGGCGACCTGCGCGCCGATGTGCAGATGCTGCATCTTGCATCCCCCGCAGGCGCCGGTGTGCATGCCAAAGTGCGGACAGGCGGGGCGCACGCGCTGGGCCGATTCGTGATGCACCATTAGCAGCGTGGCTTTTTCAAAGCTGCTTTTCTTGCGGTAGACATTGGCCGTCACCTGCTCGAAAGGCAGCGCGCCTTCGATGAACACGACCTTGCCGTCGGCGCGGTGGGCGATGCCCTGGGCCTCGATGTCGAGCGATTCGACGGTCAGCAGGTCAATCGGATAGTCGGGCGGCGCAGTCAGCGTTGGTTTGTGGATTTCTTCGGTCATGCCCGATTGTCTCAGGCTACAGCGTCTGGCCTTCGTGACCAGCCGCTCCGAAAAAAAGGAGTCCGGCCAGAGCAGGACTCCTTGCTGATTCAGCGTTGGCGGTTTAGCGCGCCGGCAGGTATTTGGCCGGATCGACCGGCTTGCCCTGGCGGCGGATTTCAAAATGCAGCTTGACCTTGTCGGCGTCGCTGTTGCCCATTTCGGCAATCTTCTGGCCTCTTTTGACGGTCTGGTCTTCCTTCACCAGCAGCAGCTTGTTGTGCGCGTAGGCCGTCAGGAAGGTGTTGTTGTGCTTGAGGATGATCAGGTTGCCGTAGCCGCGCAGGCCGGCGCCCGAATACACCACGCGGCCGTCGGCCGACGCCACCACCGGATCGCCGGACTTGCCTGAGATGTCCAGCCCCTTGTTCTTGGCTTCGTCAAACCCGGCCACCAGCGTTCCCTCCGCTGGCCAGATCCAGCCGACATCTTCGTCGCTGCCAGAAGAGGCGGGCATCGACGAGCCGTTGGCAGATTTTGCGGCATTGGCTATCTGTGCCTGTGCAGCGGCCATGGCGCCGGACGTCACGGGTCGCGTGACCACCTGGGTGCTGTCGCTGGCAGGCGGAACGACCCGCAGCACCTGCCCGACTTCGATCAGGTTCGGGTTTTCAAGGCTGTTCCAGCGGGCGATGTCGCGCCAGTTCTGGCCGTTTTCCAGGCCGATGCGGATCATGGTGTCGCCCGGCTTGACCATGTAGTAGCCCGGTTTTCCGGCGTTCTCGGCGCCGGGCAGGGGTTTGGCGGCGTCTAGCGGACGCGTCATGCCGGCTCCTCGGTCCTCGACCGGTGCGCTGTTCAGCGTGCGGGATCCGCAGCCGGCCACCAGCAGCAGGGCTGCGGCGACCGCGCAGGGAAGCGCCAGGCGCGAAGTCCAGCCGGTGCGCTTGTGGGGTCCAGAGGCAGGAAAAGATTCCGTGCGGTACGACCAGGTGCTGTTGCTCATTGATTCCTTCATCTTTAACCATTGCCTGATTGACACCGGGCCTGACGTGTCGGCCCAGCTCATCCGACTCCTGATTTTAAAGGGACAAAGTGCACCGCCTCCAGTAAAGTCTGGCGAATTCCCTGCGGCGTCCTGTCGATCACCACCAGCGCCTGGGCGCCGCTGGCATCCTGCAGCGGCGCGACCAGCCGCCCGCCCACGGCCAGCTGCTCGGTCCAGGCCGGCGGAATCGCCTCGCCGCCGGCGGCGGCAATGATGCCCGCATACGGCGCGCCCTTGGCAAAGCCGTTCATGCCGTCGCCGAACAGCAGGTGCACATTGGCCAGGCGCAGGGTGCGCAGGTTCTCCCTGGCCTTGTCGTGCAGGCCGCGCAGGCGCTCCATGCTGTAGACCTCGGTGGCCAGGCGGCTGAGCACGGCCGCCTGGTAGCCGCAGCCGGTGCCGATTTCGAGCACCCGGCCCAGCCGGCCGCTGGCGTCATGCAGGCCCTGCTGCAGCAATTCGAGCATGCGCGCCACGACGTTGGGCTTGGAAATGGTCTGGCCCAATCCGATCGGCAGGCTGGTGTCTTCGTAGGCCATGTTGGCCAGCGCGGTATCGACAAAATGGTGCCGATGCACCGCGCCCATGGCGGCCAGCACCTGCGCGTCCAGCACGCCCTGCTCGGCCAGGCGGCGCACCATGCGGGCGCGCACCGCCGAGTCGAGCCCCAATCCGCCAGAGGCACCCGGCTGAAAGGCTCTTTTCAGGTCACTCTGGCCTGCAGCGCTGGTGGCACGGGCAGCGGCTGCTACGGTTTTTGCAGCGAATGGGTTGCCCTTGTCGGGATTGAGCTGCACCGGAAATGCAGGCCGGGCGCCGGCAGAAGACAGTTTGCCGGCGAAATCTTGGGGCGGCTTCAGCGGTGTCTTCATGCAAATACCCTTTTCAGTGCTTGTGGCTCAGCTTGGCCGCCGTCTGTGCCCAGTAAGGCAGTCGTTCATGGTCCGTCAGGTCCACCTGCAGTGGCGTGATGGACACATAGCCGTGCGTGGTGGCATGGAAGTCGGTGCCTTCGCCGGCTTCCTTGGCCTGGCCGGCGCCGCCGATCCAGTACATGGTCTCGCCGCGCGGGCTGGTCTGCATGATGACACGCTCGGCCGCATGGCGGCGCCCCAGCCGGCACACCTTGAAACCCTCGACCAGCCCGGCGGGCAGGTTGGGAATGTTCACATTGAGCAGCCAGGGCGGCACGGTCGGCTGCGCGCCTTCGGCCAGCGTTTCGAGCGACGGGATCAGCTGCTGGACCAGGTTGCGCGCCTGCTGCGCCGCCACGTCGATATGCGCCCAGCCCTTTTCGGTCTGCGAGAAGGCAATGGCCGGGATGCCGAACAGATAGCCTTCCATGGCCGCGCCGACGGTGCCGGAATAAATCGTGTCGTCGCCCATGTTGGCGCCGTTGTTGATGCCCGACACCACCAGGTCCGGCCGGTAGCCCAGCAGGCCGGTCAGCGCGATATGTACGCAGTCGGCGGGCGTGCCGTTGATGTAGCGAAAGCCGTTGGCCGCCGTCTGCACATACAGCGGCGTGTGCAGGCTCAGGGCGTTGGATTTGGCGCTGTTGTTGTGTTCGGGGGCGACCACCTCGACATCGGCAATGGTTTTAAGGGCTTCGTAAAGCGCCACGATGCCGCTGGCCTGGTAACCGTCGTCATTGCAGATCAGGATTTTCATGCCTTGATTCTACGGTCCCGGTCGGGACAGGCCGCGCGGGTTTTCAGGGATGCCCCAAAGGCCGGCTTGCCTATGATGAGCGCTTTGAATCGCCCGCAGCCGGCACCCTGCCGTCTGGTACAACCGGCTTTCATTCACTTTAGGAGACCTGCCCATGCATGCCTGGCTTTGTGAAAACCCCACCGGCGTTGACGCGCTGACCTGGACCGAACTGCCCACACCCGAACCCGGTGCCGGCGAGGTGCTGATCGAGATCAAGGCGGCCAGCCTGAATTTCCCCGACCTCCTGATCGTGCAGAACAAGTACCAGATGAAGCCGCCCCTGCCCTTCGTGCCCGGCTCCGAATATGCCGGCGTGGTGCGCGCCGTGGGCGACGGCGTGGCGCACCTGTTGGTCGGCCAGCATGTCGCCTGCCTGTCGGGCACCGGCGGCTTTGCTACGCACACGATCGCGCCGGCCGCGCTGTGCATGCCGCTGCCGAAAGGTTTTCCGTTTGTCGATGCCGCCGCCTTCATCATGATCTATGCCACCTCGCACCATGCGCTGGCCGACCGGGCGCAGCTCAAAGCCGGCGAGACCGTGCTGGTGCTGGGCGCGGCCGGCGGCGTCGGCACGTCGGCCATCCAGATCGCCAAGGCGCTGGGCGCGCGCGTGATTGCCGCCGCATCAAGCGATGAAAAATGCGAACTGTGCAAATCCATCGGCGCTGATGAAACCATCAACTACAGCACCCAGGACCTGCGCGAAGCCGTCAAGGCGCTGACCGGCGGCAAAGGCCCGGACGTGATTTACGACCCGGTGGGCGGCGACCTGGCCGAGCCGGCGTTCCGCTCGATTGCCTGGCGCGGCCGCTACCTGGTGGTGGGTTTTGCGGCTGGCAGCATTCCGGCACTGCCGCTGAACCTGACGCTGCTCAAGGGCGCGTCGATCGTCGGCGTGTTCTGGGGCGGCTTTGCCAAGAACGAGCCGAAAGCCAACGCCGCCGCGATGGCCGAACTGGCCCGGTGGTATGCGCAGGGCAAGATCAAGCCGGTGATCGATGGCACGATGCCCATGGCCGACCTCAAGGCCGCCTATGCGCGCATGGGTTCGCGCGCGGTGAAAGGCAAGCTGGTGATGGTGAACTGAAGCCCGGCGCCGGCCTCAGCGGGCCGGCCTGGCATCGCGGGGCGAGGCGCTCGGGATTCCTTCGAGCCACGGCCGGGTGCCCGCCTTGAAGCGCAGGCCGCCGGGGCTGCTGGCCATGGCATGGGCGGTGCAGCGAAGAATGCGCAGCCGCTGCCGGTCCAGGTCGTGAAAAGGGGCGCAGGCGGTGCGGCCTGCGGCGGGTCCGGGCTCGCCGGCGGGGTTCTGATCGATGGCCATTGCGTGCTCCTTCAAGCGGTCATGCCGCCATTGTGGATGCGGCGCGTGACGCGGCTGTGTCGGTTCGGTGGCAGTTGCGTGACAGCGGCGGCTGCCCGGAGCCAGATGCCGGCTGCTATTGAATCAAGAGCTGCAAGCGCCCGCCAGACAAGCGCAAACAGCCTGTTTGATGCCTATTTTGGCGCAGCGGCTAGAGCGAACGCTGGTTCACCCGTTTTGACAGCGCCTCGGCGCTTTCGCGGCGTTCGCTGTAGCGGTCCGTCAGGTACGGCGACACGTCGCGGGTCAGCAGCGTGAACTTGACAAGCTCCTCCATCACATCGACCACCCGGTCGTAATAGGCCGAGGGTTTCATGCGGCCGGCTTCGTCGAACTCCAGGAAAGCCTTGGCGACCGACGACTGGTTGGGAATCGTCAGCATGCGCATCCAGCGGCCGAGCACGCGCAGCTGGTTGACGGCATTGAAGGACTGCGAGCCGCCCGACACCTGCATCAAGGCCAGCGTCTTGCCCTGCGTCGGCCGCACCGCGCCGTCGGCCAGCGGAATCCAGTCGATCTGCGACTTCATGATGCCGGTCATGGCGCCGTGGCGTTCGGGCGAGGTCCAGACCATGCCCTCGGACCATTGCGCCAGTTGCCGCAACTCCAGCACCTTGGGGTGCGTGTCGGGCGCGTCGTCCGGCAGCGGCAGGCCGCGCGGGTCGAAGGTGCGGGTTTCGCAGCCCATGGACTGCAGCAGCCGGGCGCCCTCCTCGCTGACCAGCCGGCTGTACGAGCGCTCGCGCACCGAGCCGTAGAGCAGCAGGATGCGCGGCGCATGCGCGCTGGCAACGGGCGTTTGCAACTGCGTGAGCGTGGGCAAGGCAAAAAGCGCCCGGTCGATGTTGGGCAGGTCCACGGCAAGGGGTTCAACGGCCGGCAACACGCGCTCCCTGTGCGTTGACGACCGGCTCGCCGTCTTCCTTGGCAAACGCCGCGCGCTGCGGCAGCGGCAATATGTCGAGCACCGCTTCCGATGGCCGGCACAGCCGCGTTCCCAGCGGCGTGACGACGATGGGCCGGTTGATCAGGATAGGGTGCGCCAGCATCGCCTCGACCAGCGCGCCGTCGGCCAGCGCGGGGTTGTCCAGCGCCAGTTCTTCATACAGCGCTTCCTTGCGCCGCATGACGTCGCGGACCGGAACGGCCATCTGCGCGATCAATTCGAGCAGCTTTTCCCGCGTTGGCGGCGTTAACAGGTACTCGATGACCTCGGGCTCGGCGCCGGTGTTGCGGATCAGCGCCAGCACATTGCGCGACGTGCCGCATTTCGGGTTGTGGTAAATCGTGATGTCAGCCATTCGTTCGATGCTCCTGTTGAAATGAAAAGACGCTTGCGGTGTCCGGCTAATTGCAATTCTTCGATGTTTCAATTATATTTGAAAGATGGAAACAATTACACAGACTGAACTTGCTCTACTGGACGAGCTGTCCGCCGTCAAGGCGCTGGCCGCGCTGGCGCAGGCCCAGCGCCTGCGGGTGTTCCGGGCACTGGTGGTGGCCGGCCCCGCCGGGCTGACGCCGGGCGTCATGGCCGAGCAACTGGCCGTGGCCCCGAGCGCGCTGTCCTTTCACCTGAAGGAGCTGCTTCACTCCGGCCTGGTCAGCAGCGAGCCGCGCGGCCGCAACCTGATCTACCGCGCCGAGATTGCCCACATGAACGCCCTGCTCGCCTACCTGACCGAGCATTGCTGCGAAGGCCAGGCCTGCGGCCCCGCCGCCAGCGTCGCCTGCTGATGTTTTCAAGCTTTTTTGGCCTCCTGCGCACGGCTGGCGTGCGCAAGCAGCTATTTATTCCATAGCAATTGATCGGGAAGAACACCATGGGTTTGTTTGAACGCTTCCTGACCGTCTGGGTCGCGCTGGGCATCGTGGCCGGCGTTGGCCTGGGCCTGCTGGCGCCCGGTGCTTTCCAGCTGATTGCCGCTCTGGAAATTGCCCACGTCAACCTGGTGGTCGCCGTGTTCATCTGGGTGATGATCTACCCGATGATGATCCAGATCGACTGGACGGCGGTGAAGGACGTGGGCAAGAAGCCGCGCGGCCTGTACCTGACGCTGGTGGTCAACTGGCTCATCAAGCCCTTCACCATGGCCGCGCTGGGCGTGCTGTTTTTCCAGTACATTTTTGCGCCCTGGGTCGATCCGCAGTCGGCCAGCGAATACATCGCCGGCATGATCTTGCTGGGCGTGGCGCCCTGCACCGCGATGGTCTTTGTCTGGAGCCAGCTGGTCAAGGGCGACGCCAACTACACGCTGGTGCAGGTGTCGGTCAACGACCTGATCATGGTCGTGGCCTTTACGCCGATTGCCGCCTTTTTGCTCGGCGTGACCAACATCACCGTGCCGTGGGAAACGCTGGTGCTGTCGACCGTGCTGTATGTCGTACTGCCGCTGGCGGCGGGGATGGCGACGCGGCATGTGCTTGCGCGCCGCTCGTCGCATGCGGTGGGCGACTTGGTGGCCCAACTCAAGCCCTGGTCGGTCATCGGCCTGATTGCCACGGTGGTGCTGCTGTTCGGCTTTCAGGCGCAAACCATCGTGGACAAGCCGCTGGTGATCGCGATGATTGCCGTGCCGCTGATCCTGCAGAGCTACGGCATTTTCGTCATCAGCTATGTGGCGGCCAAGGCCTTGCGGCTGCCGCACAACGTGGCCGGCCCGGCCTGCCTGATCGGCACGTCGAACTTTTTCGAGCTGGCGGTGGCGGTGGCGATTTCGCTGTTCGGCCTGCAGTCCGGTGCGGCGCTGGCCACGGTGGTCGGCGTGCTGGTCGAGGTGCCGGTGATGCTGTCGCTGGTGGCCATCATCAACCGCACGCAGCACTGGTTTGCGCCGCAGCCGGCCTGACAAGCACCAATTTATGAAGAAATAGGCCTTTTGCGCAATACCCATAAGCGCGGGCAGCTATACCTTTCATAGCGGAAAAGAATTTGCTACTGGCCGAAGGCGCCTATTTCGGCTGGTACATGATCAGCCCCATGCCGGTCAGGCTCAGGGCGACGCCGGCCACGTCCCATGCCGTCGGCCGCACCCCGTCCACCGCCAACAGCCAGGCCAGCGCCACGCTGATGTAGACGCCGCCGTAAGCGGCATACACCCGGCCGGCGGCGGCCTCGTGCAAGCGTCAGCAGCCAGGCGAACAGCGCCAGGCTGCAAGCCGCCGGAACCAGCAGCCAGATCGACGCCCGCTTGACCAGCCACAGGTAGGGCAGATAGCAGCCGACGATCTCGGCCAGCGCGGTCGCCAGGAACAGGAAAAAGGTTTTCACCGTTCAGCGCAGGATCAGCACCGGCACCTCGCTGAGCCGCAGCAGCGTGGTCGTCGTGCTGCCGACGATCAGCTGGCGGATGCGCGAATGCCCATAGGCGCCCATCACCAGCAGCGAAGCGCCCCGCGCCTTGACGAAGGCCGGCAACACGTCTTCCGGCTCGCCGGGCAGCAGCGCCATCGAAGCCTCGAAACCTGCCGCCACCAGCGACTGCCAGGCTTCTTCAAGCTGCTTTTGTGCCTGCGCGGTGTCGTCGCCCGCCATCGCCACGATCACCGGCAGGCCCTTGAGCATCGGGCTGCGCGCCACGGTCTCGACGGTCGTGCGCGACGCCGGGCTGCCGTCATAGGCGATGACGAACAGCGTGGGCTGCGCGAATGGCGCGCTTGTGGCCACCAGCACCGGGCGCTTCACCGAGCGGATCACGCGCTCGACATGGTGGTCGAGGTGAATCCTCCCGGCGCCGCTGGCACGGTAGTGTTCGCCCAGCACGAACAGGCGCGCGTCCGGTTCCATCTCCAGCACGTTGTCGAGCAGTTCGCCATGGCGCAGCCGCACGTCGAGCCGCTCCACGCCGGCGGCGGCGGCGCGCGTGCGGGCATCGTCCATCAGCCGCCGTCCGGCTTCCTGCGCCAGCTTGGCGCGCTGGGCATCGAGCGCGCCCAGTTCGTCGAGCAGCGCCTCCTGCGCGCCCAGCCCCATGGCGCCGCTGAAGTCGCCGACCAAGGGGCGGTCGGCGCGCTCCAGCACATGCAGCAACTCCAGCGGCGCCTCCAGGCGGAGCGCCGACCAGGCGGCCCAGTCGATCACGCAACCGGTGCTGGCCAAGCCGTCAATGCAGGCATAAACCTTGTTCATGGTGTTTCCTTTGGTTTTCAATGCAGGACTTGTTCAACGGCGTCAACATTGATCACCGACTGGTCCATCATGGCGTAGCCCGCCATGCCGCCGACGAAACCGGTAGCGATGTTGGCCAAGCCCTGCCCCATGCATTCGCGGTTCTTGTTGCTTGGCGTGTCGGTCAGCTCGTCCACGATCGAAGCGGTCATCATCGACTCCAACAGGCCCGCCACGGCCAGCGTGGCGGCATAGGGAAAGGTGATTTTGAGCGTTTCCAGGGTCAGCGGCAAGTCGGGCAGCAGGAAAATCAGCAGGCTGTCGGGCAGCGCGACCATGTCGCCGACGGTGCGGATGTCCAGCCCCAACGCCATGGCGCTGGTAGCCGCTGTCGGTGAAGGTAATGATCACGGCAAAGCTGAAGGACGCGTGCAGGCCGACCTTCAGGTCAACGCCGGCAATGATGGAAAAGGCAACCGCCTCGGGAATCAGGGCCAGAGCGACCACGATGCCGGCGAGCAAGTCGCCCCGTGCGTGGGCGAACCAGTCCTGGCGGATGGAGGCAGGAAAGGCGCCGCTTACCCGAGTGTCGCGTCAGGCGCAAACTGCCGGTTCTCGCTGGCCCATCGCCGCGCATCGCCGCGTTGCAGCCCTTGCCAGGGCTTCAGCCCTGGCTGCGGTCTGCGCCTTGCGCTGCACGCCGCTGGCGACGCGATCTCCCGACACTTTGCGCCTGACGCGACCCTAGCAACTTCTGGAAAAACTGCGCCTTGCCCATCGCCGGATCGAGCTGGTAGCCGGCAAAGCCGACGCGCTCATACAGCCGAACGGCGCTGGCATTGCCGGCAAGCACCTCCAGCGTCAGCTTGCAGGCGCCGCGCTCGCGGGAAATTTCTTCGACCAGCGCCAGCATCTGTTCGGCAATGCGCTGGCCCCGGTGGCCGGGCAGCACCGCCACGTCGTGGATATTGACCAGCGGGCGGCAGGCAAAGGTCGAAAAGCCTTCGATGCAGTTCACCAGGCCGACCGCCTCCTCGCCAGAGAAGGCCAGCACGCTGAAGGCCTGCGGCCGCGCGGCCAGTTCCTTCACCAGGTTGGCCTTGGCAAACGCGCCCAGCGCTTCGCCGCCGCCGGCCGGGTCCTGCGCATAGGCGTCGAGCAGGCGAACCAGCGCGTCGGCGTGGACCGGGTTGCGGTAATCGGCCCGGCAGACTTGCAGGCGCGGTGAAATCGATTCAGTGGACTGGGTCACGGGTGGCTCTCTGGCGATGGCTGGGTGCATGGATTTTAAGGACCGGCCAACAGTGACCCGGTCTAGCGTCTTGACGGCTTTGTTTCGGCTTTTGCTTTACCGGATGTTTACCGGCCTATTTCAGGGGCGACATCTGCGCTGAGGCGCTTGCAGGGATAATTATTCAGAACAAGGCCCGCCGATGCGCCCCGGTCATTCGCCAGGGCCGGACATGGCGCCTTCCCCCTCCCCTTAGAAATGAAAATGCCGCCGTCAGCGTCCTGTCGCGGCATGCCAAAGGACCGCTGATGGATACCCGTGCCGAGACCCCACCCATCCGCAGCAACACCCCTCCCGCCCAACGCATGAGCCGCCGCTCGCGCCTGCTCGGCAGCGTGCTGGCGGTGCTGGCGCTGGCCGGCACCGGCTGGCTGGCCTGGCACCTGACGCATCCCGATGCGCCAGCGGCCGGCGCAGGTGCGGCGGGCGGGCGGCGCGGCGCAGTGGCCACGACCGTTGGCGTGGCGACCGCCGAAAGCGGCCGCATTCCGGTCATCCTCGAAGCGCTGGGCACCGTCACGCCGCAGGCCACTGTCCGGGTCCGGCCGCAGGTGTCGGGCGTGATGGAAAAGGTGCTGTTCAAGGAAGGCCAGATGGTGCGCGCAGGCGACCTGATGGCAACCATCGACCCGCGCCAGTTCGAACTCGCGCTGATGCAGGCCAGCGGCCAGCGCCAGCAGGGCGAGGCGCAGCTGGCCAGCGCCCGCGTCACGCTCGAACGCTTCAAGACCCTCTTGACGCAGGACTCGATTGCCCGCCAGGAGGTCGATACGCAGGCCGCGCTGGTCAAGCAGCTCGAAGGCACGGTGATGATTAACAAGGCCAACGAAGGCGTGGCCCGCCTGAACCTGGGCCATGCCCGCGTGGTGGCGCCGATCAGCGGCCGCGTCGGCCTGCGCACCGTCGATGTCGGCAATGTGGTCAGCAGCAGCGACGCCAACGGCATCGCGCTCATCACGCAGGTCAGCCCGATCGACGTGGTGTTTGCGGTTCCGCAGGACCGCGCGGGCGAGTTGCAGCAGTCGGCGGTCAGCGGCAAGGCGATGCAGGCCACGGCGCTCGACCGCACCCGCGCCAGTGCGCTGGACACCGGCGTGTTCGCCTCGCTGGACAACCAGGTCGATGTGCAGACCGGCACGGTCAAGGCCAAGGCGCGCTTTGCCAACCGCGAACTGGCGCTGTTTCCGAGCCAGTTCGTCAATGTGCAGCTGGAACTGCGGACGATTGAAAACGCCGTCACGGTGCCGGTGGCAGCGCTGCGCCACGGCAATGCCGGCGACTATGTGTATGTGGTGAATGCGGCCGAGCGCACCGTCAGCCTGCGGCCGGTCCAGCGCGGCCAGGCGACGGCGGACAAGGTCCAGATTGCCTCGGGCCTGAAGGCGGGCGAGCAGGTCATCACCGAAGGCGCCGACCGGCTCAAGGACGGCGCGCCTGTGGTGCTGCCGGGCGACAGCCCCAGGGGCATGAACGGCGGCGTGGCCGGTGGCAAGCGCCAGCGCCCCGTTGCGCCGGCTGATGGCGCCAGGCCGGGTGCGTCAGCCGCAGGCGACGGCGTGGCGCCGGCGTCAATCCCTGCCTCAGGCGCCGCCAGCCCGCAACGCCAACGCCGCGCTTCGCAAGCCGAGGGCGCATGAACCCGCGCGAGCCAGCCAGTGCGCCGGGCTTTCCGCCCGGCGACCTGGAGCAATCCGGCAACTTCGGCGACAACGCGCCAGCCTCGACGCTGAGCCCGTCGCGCCCCTTCATCATGCGTCCGGTGGCCACCGCGCTGTTGATGCTGGCCATCGTGCTGGCCGGGCTGGTCGGTTTCCGGTTGCTGCCGCTGTCGGCGCTGCCGCAGGTCGATTACCCGACCATCCAGGTGCAGACGCTCTACCCCGGCGCCAGCCCCGAGGTGATGGCGCAGACCGTCACCGCACCGCTGGAGCGCCAGTTCGGCCAGATGGCGGGCTTGAGCCGCATGAGTTCGACCAGCACGGCTGGCGTGTCCATCGTCACGCTGCAGTTCGGCCTGGGCCTGGCGCTGGACGTGGCCGAGCAGCAGGTGCAGGCGGCGATCAACGCCGGCGGTTCGCTGCTGCCCGCCGACCTGCCCGCGCCGCCGGTGTATGCCAAGGTCAACCCCGCCGACGCGCCCGTGCTGACGCTGGCGATCACCTCGGACACGCTGCCGCTGACCGAAGTGCAGAACATCGTCAACACCCGGCTGGCGCTGAAGATCAGCCAGGTGGGCGGCGTCGGGCTGGTGGCGCTCAGCGGCGGGCAGCGGCCCGCCGTGCGCATCCAGGCCGACACGCGGGCGCTGGCGTCCTATGGCCTGGGGCTCGATGCGCTGCGCACGGCCATCAGTGCCGCCAACGCCAACGGCGCCAAGGGCAGCATCGACGGCCCGACGCGCTCGTATTCGATCAATTCCAACGACCAGTTGCTGGCCGCCAGCGACTACCAGAACCTGATCATTGCCTACCGCAACGGCGCGGCGGTGCGCGTGTCAAGCGTGGCCCGGGTCGTGGAAAGCGCCGAGAACACCCAGCTTGGCGCATGGGCCAGCATCGCCTGCGCGCCGGACGCATCAAGAAATGACGAGAACTGCCTCGGCACGCCCGGCCGGCGGCTGGTTCCCGCGATCATTTTGAATGTCCAGCGCCAGCCCGGCGCGAACGTGATTGCCACCGTGGACGCCATCAAGGCGCGCCTGCCCGAGCTGCAGGCCGGCCTGCCGACGCAGATGCGCGTCGATGTGCTGAGCGACCGCACCACCGGTATCCGGGCTTCCGTGCTGCATGTCGAGATCGAATTGCTGCTGGCCGTGCTGATGGTCGTGCTGGTGATCTTTGCCTTCCTGCACAACCTGCGCGCCACCGTGATTGCCAGCCTGTCGGTGCCGATCTCGCTCATCGGCACCTGCGGCGCGATGTACCTGCTCGGCTACAGCCTGAACAACCTGAGCCTGATGGCGCTGACGATTGCCACCGGCTTCGTGGTCGATGACGCCATCGTGATGATCGAGAACATCTCGCGCTACATCGAGGAAGGCGAAAAGCCGATGCTCGCTGCGCTGAAAGGCGCCAAGCAGATCGGCTTCACCATCATCTCGCTGACGGTGTCGCTGATTGCCGTGCTGATTCCGCTGCTCTTCATGGGCGACGTGGTGGGCCGGCTGTTCCGCGAATTCGCCATCACGCTGGCCATCACCATTTTGATTTCTGCCGTCGTTTCTCTGACTTTGGTGCCGATGATGTCGGCGCGCTGGTTAAAAACTGAAGCTAAAAAGGTTGAGAACCGCCTGGACAATTCGGTGGGCGCGCGCTTGCAGCGGTTCTTCGATAGTGTCATCGTGCGTTATGACCAGTCGCTGACCTGGGTGCTCCGGCACCAGGGCGCCACGCTGGTGGTCGCGCTGGCCACGCTGTTGTTAACCATGCTGCTGTATGTCTTGATTCCCAAAGGCCTGTTCCCGACGCAGGACACCGGCCAGCTGCAGGCGCGGGTCGAAACCGCGCAGTCGGTGTCGTATGCCCGCATGGCCGAACTGCAGCAGGCGGCGGCGCGCGAGATTTTGCAGGACCCGGACGTGGACGCGCTGAGTTCCTTCATCGGCGTCGATGCGGCCAACAACACCATGCTGCACACCGGCCGCATGCTGATCAACCTGAAAAAAGAGCGCACCGGCAGCCAGCAGGACACCATGGACCGGCTCAAGGAGCGCGCCAGCCGGGTCGCCGGCGTGACCCTGTACCTGCAGCCGACTCAGGATTTGACGATTGATGCCGAAACCGGCCCGACGCAGTTCCGCGTGTCGATGGAGGGCGCGAGCAACGCCGTCGTGGTCGAGTGGGCCAACAAGCTGGCCGCGCGCATGGCGCGCTCAAGCAGCCTGCGCAATGTCGTGTCGGACGCCGGCGCGCAGGGCACGGCGGCCTTCATCAACGTGGACCGCGACACCGCGTCGCGGCTGGGCATTTCAAGCTCGACGATTGACGATGCGCTGTACAGCGCGTTTGGCCAGCGCATCGTCTCGACGATCTTCACCGAGACCAACCAGTACCGCGTGATCCTTGAAGCGCAGCCCGATATGCTCGCCACGCCGGCTTCGCTGGGCAACATGCCGCTGAAAACCGGCGCCGGCACGACCACGCCTCTGGCGTCGATTGCCACCATCACCGAGCAGCCCGCGCCGCTGCAGATCACCCATGTCGCGCAGTATCCGGCCACGACGCTGGGGTTTGACACCGCGCCCGGCGTGTCGCTGGGCAAGGCGGTCGATGACATCCGGCAGGCGGCCAAGGACATCGCCCTGCCGACCAGCGTGACCTTGAGTTTTCTGGGCGCGGCCGGGGCTTACCAGGCGTCGCTGTCCAACCAGCTGTGGCTGATTCTGGCGGCGGTGGTCTGCGTGTACATCGTGCTGGGCGTGCTGTATGAAAGCTATGTGCACCCGATGACGATCCTCTCGACGCTGCCGTCGGCGGGCGTCGGCGCCTTGCTGGCGCTGATGATCAGCGGGTCTGACCTGGGCGTGATCGGCATCATCGGCATCATTTTGTTGATCGGCATCGTGAAGAAGAATGCCATCATGATGATCGACTTCGCGATTGACGCCGAGCGCAATCAGGGCAAGTCACCGCAGGAGGCGATTCACCAGGCGGCGCTGCTGCGCTTTCGGCCGATCCTGATGACGACGCTGGCGGCGCTGTTTGCTGCCGTGCCGTTGATGCTGGGGTTTGGCGAGGGCGCTGAGTTGCGGCGGCCGCTGGGCTTGGCGATTTTTGGCGGGCTGATTGTCAGCCAGGTGTTGACGCTGTTCACGACGCCCGTCATTTACCTGGCGTTTGACCGGCTGGGGCGGCGTGTTGGGCGCAAGGAGCGGGTGGATGCTGCTGTTGCCTGATTTTTATGCTTTTTATGGGGTTTTCGCTTGTCCCGCTTGCGTATCCAGCTATTTAATTGATAGCGGTTTTCGCTGCGTTGGCCTGCTGGCCGGGGGTTGCCCGGCGGCAACTCACTTTTCTTTGCTTCGCCAAAGAAAAGTAAGCAAAAGAAAGGCGACCCGGCTGTCTGGGTCCCTTCGCTTCGCTTCGGGCAACCTGCGCTGCCCCAAAAAAACGGGGGTCGGCGCAAACTCGCTTCACTGCGTTGCGCTCAAACAGCGCGCCGCCCTGATCCCGTTTTTCCAGTGCATCGCAGGCCCAGACAGAACGGGACAGGCGGGGATGAAAATCCGAACAGCCAAACAGCCAAACAGCCACTGCGCCCTGACTTCAATCCTTAATGCTATTAATTCAATAGCTGGTTGCGCAGCTAGTGCGTGCGGCAAAGGCACTTTTTATGCACAAACACGGGTTCCAGCATCCGCATCCGTTCCCGCTCCCGCTCCCGCAAGTCCCGTTCTGGCCGGGCCTGTGATGAGCGGCAAAAGCGGGATCAGGGCCGCGCGCTGTTTGAGCCGAAGGCGAGTTTGCGCGGACCCCCGCTTTTGCCGCTCATCACAGGTTGCCCGTAGCGCAGCGAAGGGACCCGGACAGCCGGGTCGCCTTTTCTTTGGTGACTTTCTTTTGGCGAAGCAAAAGAAAGTTACTTGCCGCCGGGCAACCCCCGGCCAGCAACCCTCAGCCAAGTTAACGCAGAACAAAATCGCAGCTAAACGAATAGCAGGAGCCAGACCATGAACCTGTCCGGCCCCTTCATCAACCGCCCCATCGCCACCATCCTGCTGACCATAGGCCTGGCCTTGGCAGGCATAGGTGCCTTCTTCGTGCTGCCCGTCGCCCCCCTGCCCCAGGTCGATTTTCCAACCATCTCGGTCAGCGCCTCGCTGCCCGGCGCCAGCCCCGGCACCATGGCCAGCAGCGTCGCCACGCCACTCGAACGCAGGCTGAGCGTGATCGCGGGCGTCAACGAAATGACATCGAACAGCGGCACCGGCTCGACCCGCATCAGCCTGCAGTTCGAGCTGAACCGCAAGATCGACTCGGCCGCGCGCGAGGTGCAGGCCGCCATCAACGCCTCGCGCGCCGACCTGCCCGCCACGCTGCGCAGCAACCCGACCTACCGCAAGGCCAACCCGGCCTCGTCGCCGGTCATCATTCTGGCGCTGACGTCCAGGACCCGCTCGCCCGGGCAAATCTACGACGAAGTCTCCAACCTGGTGCAGCAAAAGATTGCCCAGGTGCCCGGCGTCGGCGATGTGGAGCTCGGCGGCGGCTCGCTGCCCGCCGTGCGCGTCGAGCTGCTGCCCTTCGCGCTCAACCGCTACGGCGTCAGCATGGAAGACGTTCGCGCCGCGCTGCAAGCCGCCAACGCCAACCGGCCGCGCGGCGCCATCGAAGGCAACGGCCAGCGGCTGCAAATCTATGCCAGCGGCAGCACCGCATCTGGCGGTCTGCGCGCGTCCGATTACCGGGGGCTGATCGTCGCCTGGCGCAACGGCGCGGCGATCCGGCTGAGCGACGTGGCCGAAGTCAGCAACGGCGTGGAAAACACCAACACCCTGGGCCTGTTCAACGGCCAGCCGGCGGTCATCGTGCTGGTCACGCGCCAGCCCGACGCCAATGTGATTGCCACCGTCGATGGCGTGCGCGCGCTGCTGCCCGAACTGCAGGCACAACTGCCGCCGGATGTGGAACTGCAGGTGGCGTCGGACAGCACCAATTCGATTCGCGCCTCGCTGCGCGAAATCGAGGTCACGCTGCTGATCTCGATTGCACTGGTGGTGCTGGTGGTCAGCGCATTCTTGCGCAGCGTGCGGGCGACTTTCATTCCGGCCGTGGCCACGATGGTGTCGCTGCTGGGCACCTTCGGCGTGATGTACCTGCTGGGCTTTAGCCTGAACAACCTGAGCCTGATGGCGTTGACCGTGGCGACCGGCTTCGTCGTCGATGACGCCATCGTCGTGCTGGAAAACACCAGCCGCCACATCGAGGCGGGCATGGACCGCTTCAAGGCCGCGCTGCTGGGCGCGCGCGAGGTCGGCTTCACTGTCCTGTCGATCAGCCTGTCGCTGGTGGCGGTGTTCATTCCGCTGCTGTTCATGGGCGGGCAGACCGGCCGGCTGTTCCGCGAATTCGCCGTCACGCTGTCGGCGGCGGTGATGATCTCGCTGGTGATCTCGCTCACCACCACGCCGATGATGTGCGCCTGGCTGCTCAAACCCGCTTCCGCCGACAAGCCGCCGGGCCGCATCGCGCGGGGCTTTGAAAACGCCTTCAAGCGCTTGCTACGGGCCTATGAAATCGCACTGGACTGGGCGCTGGCCAGCAAACTGCTCGTCATGCTGATCTTGCTGGCGGTGATCGGGTTGAATGTTTATCTGTACATCGCCGCGCCGAAAGGCTTTTTTCCGCAGCAGGACACCGGGCAGATCAACGGCTTTTTGCGCGCCGACCGCAGCATTTCATTCCAGGCGATGCAGACCAAGCTCAAGCAGCTGGTGGACACCATCCGCGCCGATCCGGCCGTCGATACCGTGGTCGGTTTCACCGGCGGCTCGCGCGCCGGCGGCGGCTTCATGTTCATCAACCTCAAGCCGGTGGCCCAGCGCAGCGACTCGGGCCAGGCGGTGATTGCGCGGCTGCGCCCGCAACTGGCGCAGGTCACCGGCGTCAGCCTGTTCCTCAACCCCGTACAGGACCTGCGCGGAGGCGGGCGCCAGAGCAGTTCGACCTACCAGTACACGCTGAAAAGCGACAACGCCGCCGACCTCAAACGCTGGGCGACGCGGCTGGCCGACCAGATGAAGGGCGCCAGCGCGCTGCTTGACGTGGACACGGACCAGGAGGAAAACGGCGTCGAGACCATGGTCACAGTGGACAAGGAAAGCGCCGCGCGGCTGGGCGTGAGCTCGCGCGATGTGGACAACGCGCTGTACAACGCCTTCGGCCAGCGCCAGGTCGCAACGATCTACGGAGAACTGAACCAGTACAAGGTCATCATGCAGGTGGCGCCGCGCTATATCGGCAGCCCCGAAGCGCTCAAGAACATTTACGTGCCCGCCAGAAACGCGGCATCCACCAGCACGACCCCTGCCACTGGCACGGCCACCAGCACCAATGCCTCCGCGTCCGTCGTGAATCCGGCGCTGCGCGACCCGTCTGCCGGCCAGGCGCTGAGCAGCGCCGTCACGACCATGGTGCCGCTGTCGGCGATTGCCAGCTTCAGCGAAAATTCGGCAGCGGCATCGATCAGCCACGAGGACGGCGAACTCTCGACCACCATTTCCTACAACCTGGCCACCGGCAGCACGCTCAGCGATGCGCAGGCCGCCGTCCGGGATGCGGAAGCCGCGATCAGCCTGCCCAACAATGTGCGCGGCAGTTTTTCGGGCACGGCGCTCAGCGCGCAGCAGTCGCAGGGCGAGCAGCCGCTCTTGATTCTGGCGGCGCTGGTGGTGATCTACATCGTGCTGGGCATCCTGTACGAAAGCCTGATCCACCCGCTGACGGTGATCTCGACGCTGCCGTCGGCCGGCGTGGGCGCGCTGCTGGCGCTGCTGCTGTTCAAGATGGACTTGTCGATCATCGCGCTGATCGGCATCTTTTTGCTGATCGGCATTGTCAAGAAAAACGCCATCCTGATCATCGACTTCGCGCTGGACGCCGAACGCGCGCGCGGCCTGAGCGCCGTCGAAGCGGTGCGCGAGGCCTGCCTGCTGCGCTTCCGGCCGATTTTGATGACGACGATGGCCGCCATCCTGGGCGCACTGCCGCTGGCCATCGGCTTTGGCGAAGGAGCGGAATTGCGCCGGCCGCTGGGCATCACCATCATCGGCGGGCTGATCGCCAGCCAGTTGCTGACGCTGCTCACCACGCCGGTGGTGTATGTGCTGCTCGACAGGCTGCGCCGCCGCAGCGCATCCGAGCGGCATCTGAGCCGCCATCCGCACGACCTGTCCGACGCGCCGCCCTCCCTCCGGCCGCTGCAACCGCAATGAGCCAAGCCGTGCTGATTTTTTTACCCACGCTAAAACCGCTGTCATTCCCGCGAAGGCGGGAATCCATGGTCGTTCGCCATGGCTGGCGTTTCGCGGCGTCTGGATTCCCGCCTTCGCGGGAATGACGAATTCATAAAGTTACCCATGCGCCCAACACTTCATTCCTGCAAACTCCTCGTTGCGGTCTTGGCCGTGGCGCTCGGCGGCTGCGCCGTCGGCCCCGCCTACCAGCGCCCCGCCACGCCCGACATCAGCAGCTTCAAGGAGGCCGCCGGCTGGGTTCACGCCGCGCCGGCCGATGCGCTGGAGCGCGGCCCCTGGTGGTCGCTGTTTGGCGACCCGGTGCTGGACCAGTTGGCCGCCCGGGTCGATGTATCCAACCAAAACGTCGCCGCCGCCGTGGCCGCTTACGCGCAAGCGCGCGCCGTGGTGCGGGAGCAGCGCGCCTCGCTGTTTCCCGTGGTCTCGCTCAATGGCGGTGCCAACCGCTCGCACAGCAGTTCAAGCAGCAGCGCATCCGGCAGCGGCGGGCGCACCGGCAACAGCTATGACGTCAGCATCGGCGGCAGCTGGGAGCCCGATGTCTGGGGCCGCCTGGGCCGCGTGGTGGACAGTGCGTCGGCCAGCGCGCAGGCCAGCGAAGCCGACCTGGCGTCGGCCCGGCTGTCGGCGCAAGGCGAGCTGGCCGTCAATTACCTGACGCTGCGCCAGGTCGATGCGCAAAAAACGCTGCTTGAAGGCACCCTCGCCGGTTTTCAGCGCAGTCTGGAAATCACGCAAAACCGCTACACCGCCGGCATCGCGGCCAGGACCGATGTGCTGCAGGCGCAGACCCAGCTGGCCAACGCCCAGGCCGACGACGTCGGGCTGCTGCGCCAGCGCGCCCAGCTGGAGCATGCGCTTGCGGTACTGGTGGGCGAAGCGCCGGCTGATTTTTCCGTCGCCCCGAAAGCCTGGAAGCCGTCGGTGCCTGAAATTCCGGTCGGCATTCCGTCCACCCTGCTGCAGCGCCGCCCCGACATTGCGTCCGCCGAGCGCGCCGTGGCCGTGGCCAACGAACAGATCGGCATCGCCCGCAGCGCCTATTACCCCAGCGTGTCGCTGGGCGCCTCGTATGGGCTGGGCGCCAGCCGCGTGGCCGACCTGTTCAGCGCGTCCAGCAGCGTCTGGTCGCTCGGCCTGTCGGCGGCGCAGGCGCTGTTCAACGCCGGCGCCACCACCGCGCGGGTGCAAGGCAGCGAAGCCGCGCATGCGCAGGCAGTGGCGCGTTACCGGCAAACCGTTCTAACCGCCTTTCAGGGTGTTGAAGACCAGCTGTCCGCCACCCGTGTCCTCCTGACCCAACAGGATTTGCGCCGCCAGGCATCCGAAGCCGCCGACCAGGTCGAGCAGCAGGTGCTGAACCGCTACCGCAGCGGCCAGGTCAGCTACACCGAGGTCATCACCGCGCAGGCCACCGCGCTGAGCGCGCGCCGCGCGCTGGTGCAGGCCCTAGCCGACCGCCAGACCACCGCCGTGGCCCTGATCCAGTCGCTGGGCGGCGGCTGGCAGGCGGGGCGGTGACGGTCTTGCCTCTTTGAAGGAAGTGTGCTCAATGGCTGAATGACACGGCAGGAAAGCGAAGGGTATCCAAGATTTATTGCTACTGAATTTATAGCTGCCAGCACATACCGGTCATGCGCAATATGCCTATTTGATGCTAAAAATTCGTTCGCTGGCTAAAACCAGTGCGTTCTAACGGCGGAAAGCCGGCTTGCGCGCGTTGCCGTTCTTTGCCGCGACGCCGGGCTTCACGCTGCCGTCAGGCACCGGCACCGCGATGGGTTCAACCTTGACTTGGGCCACGCCGTCGCCCTTTGCAATTCCAATCTTGCGCGCCGTGGAAGGCGACAGGTCCACGATCCGGCCCTTCACATGCGGTCCACGATCCTGGATGGTCACCTTCGCGCTCTGGCCGGTTTCCAGGTTGGTCACCCTGGCGGTAGTGCCCAGCGGCAGGGTCTTGCTCGCAGCGTTGTCGCCATGCGGGTTCATCCTGGTGCCATCGGCCATTTTTTTGCCGGTGAACTTTTTCGCATACACCGAGGCTGTTCCTACGCGTTGGTGGCCCGACAGGTCAGGCTTCGCTTTAACTTTCGGGGAGGACTTGGCGTGTGGCGGCGACGGTGCAGAGTGCGCTGCGGCCTTGCCTGCGGCGCGTGCATCGGGTCCGAGTCCGGCAGCGCAAACGACGACGGCGCACAACGGCCACCAGCCGGCAAGGCGCTGCAAACAGGATTTCAAAGACATTTTTTAATCCTTCCTGAAGGTCATGGCGCCCGTGTTGACTGGCAGGCCACCGGAGCGTGATGTTCGCCGTAAAACAATGGCAGCATGCGCCAGGCAGCCTGGCAAGACAAGCCGCCAGCCGCACCTTTAAACTGCGGCAATGCCGATTTCACCCTCCACCCATTGCGCCCCAGACGCTGCCAGCCCAGCGAAACCGGCCGTCCGGCATTTCCGCCAGGCGCTGCTCTGGCCCGTGCGGCTGATGCCCAACACGGACGCGAAGCGCCCGCACCAAGCCCCCTGGCAAGTGCTGCGCGAACTCGGCGATGCATCGCCCTGGCGCGAAGAGGTCGAGGAATACACCGGCCACGACGTCGAGGGTTTCCAGGAACGACACTACAACGAATTCGTCAGCTTTCTGCCCTATGTGCAGCGCTTTCTCTATGGCGAAGGCCGCTCGCGCAAGCAAGCGGCCGGCAGCCCGGGCAACGAAGGCGATTCGCCGATGCGCACCTTCCGCCGTCGCGACATCGCAGCGGTGCGGCTGGTGGCGCACCCCGGCGACGCGCCCGTCACGCTCACGGTGGCGCATTGCGACCTGTATTTCTTTTTCGACGTAGACGTGGTGCTGCTCAACCTTGAAGTCTTTACCGACCACCTGAGCCTGGCGCAGGCGCAGGAACTGCTCTACCGATTTGGCCGCGCCTTTCCGGCGGGCTGGGACGACCAGGGCGCCGCCCTGCACTGCATGACCAGCGTCGAGTGGCTGGCGGCCGACGGCAGCGTGCTGGCGCGCTCGGACGCGCAGCAGCGCGGCGCCTTCATCGCGCATGTCGCCCAGCACCGCGCGCCGCGCATCGCGGCGCATTGGGACTTCGTCATGCAGCCGCTGGTCAGCGACCATTCCGACGCGCCCGGCCTGCTGCGCTATCGCCAGATCGAGTACTACCGGATGCCGGTGATGGCCTGGCTGGCGCTGGAAGATCCGCGCCGGCTCACGCGCAACGACTTCATCCGGCTGGCGCTGGTGACTGGCGCCGGCACGTCGGACGTTGACCTGCCCTACGCCGAGCAGCATGTCGCCGATTTCGAGCAGCGCTTTTGCTACGACCGCTTCTGGTCCGGCGCCGGCGCGGCCCCGAACACGCGCTACCTGTGCAACGGCCATGCGCTGGTCGTGGTGGGTGATGCGCGCTCGGCGTTTTTTTGCGACAGCGAGCGCGGCGTGCTGGCGCAGTTCCGGCACCAGCACTTCCTGCTGTTCCTGATCGCGCATTTCCAGAAAGCCGCCCTACTGATGTTCTCGGACCAGCTGGTCGAGGCGCTCAAGCACCTTGACATTTACAGTGTCACGAGCGTCAAGACGTTCAAGCGCCTGATCCGGTCGAGCTTCGAGCGTTTCCTGCGCTTTACCCACCGCTACTGGTTCCACGAGATTTCCGAGCAGGCACAGGTGCGCGCGCTGTCGCACCTGTGCACCACGCACCTGGGGCTGGACCCGCTCTACAACGAGGTCAAGGAGCGCATTGCCGACATGAACACCTACCTCGACGCCGACAGCCTGCGCCGCCAGGCCAGCACCGTGGTGCGCCTGACCGTGGTCACGCTGTTTGGCCTGATCGGCACCATCACCACCGGCTTTCTCGGCATGAACCTGCTGGCCGAGGCCGACGCGCCGCTGTGGCGCAAGGCAATGTGGTTTGGCATCGTGTTTGTACTGACCAGCTGGCTGACGCTCTACACCCTGGTCAAGTCGCAGCGTCTTTCGGACTTCATCGATGCGCTGTCCAACGACCGCCTGAGCCTGCGCAGCAAGCTCGGTGCGCTGGCGCGCGTGTGGCGGCCGGGGTCGGATTGACTATTCAGCCCTGAAAACCGTCTGCAACGCCCCACTGTTGACCTGGATCAGAATATCCTTAGAGCGAATGGGGGATAGTCGATTCAAACAAAGGGAGCGACCACCATGAAACTGCTGACTGACCTTTTTTCCACCGACTATGGCTTGATGAGCATCAGCGGCATTGTGTTCATGATGGGCATGGGCGTGTTCTTTCTGCGCCTGTTCATGGGCAAGATGAAGCACGACCCGACGGCACCCCAGAAGTAAGCCGCCACTGCGCGCCTGGCGCTGCCACTTGAAGCCAAAACTGGCACTTTGCGCAATATCAGCGGGCGTTTAATGCTATCAAATATAGAGCATCTTACTTAACCAGCGGGTGCCTGTTCCCGCCGATGCAGTGCCGCCAGAAAAAACCGCGTGGCATCGCTCAGCGGCCTGTCCCTGCGGGTGATGGAGCCAAACGACTCCATCTTGTGCTGGATGGGGCATGGCAGCACCCTGAGCAGCCCGTGCCGCGCGTAGGTGTCGGCAATCGACAGCGGCACGACGCCGATCATGTCGGTTTCGGCAATCAAATTGGTCGTCGTCAGGATGGACGCGGTTTCGATCAGTCCCCGGGGCAAAGGCGCCTGCTGCATCCTGAACTCCTGCTCCAGCACCTCGCGCATCGGGCTGCCGGTAGGCTGCAATATCCACGGGTAGCCCAGCAGGCTGGCGAACGGCACTGACTTCTTGCTGGCCAGCGGGTGATGGATGCCCACGACGACGGCCAGCGCCTCGTTTTCAAGCGGCGTGAATTCATTGCCAGCCCACTGCTCGCCGCGAATCCGCCCAATCGCCACGTCCAGCACCCCTTCTTGCAACAGTTCGAACAGGCGGTCGCTGGTGTCCAGCGTCACATCAATCGACAGCAGCGGGTAGGCTTTTTTCAGCGCGATGATGGCTTGCGTCAGCAAGGTCGGCGACGGCGCCATGATGCTGCCCACCGACAGCCGGCCCGAACTGCCCAGCTGCAACTCGGCCAGCTCCCGCGTCATCGACTCGATGGAGCCGCGCAGGCCGCGGAAATGGCCCAGCACGCTGCTTCCTGCCGGCGTCAGCTTCTGGCCGCGCCCGACCCGCTCGAACAATTTTTGCCCCAGCGCCGATTCCAGCTCCTGAATCATCTTGGTCGCGGCCGGCTGCGTCATGCCCAGTTCGCCGGACGCCTTGCGCAAGGTGCCGTGTTCGCCCACGGCCAGGATCAGCGCAACCTGTCGCATGCGCAGGCGGTTGAGAAGCTGGGGAATTGGCGATGGGTGTGGCATGACGGGCTGGCGCGATGCGCCTGGTCGATTGATTACTGCAGCTTATCAAATAATCAATTATTTTGAATTTACGACAAGTGTCCGCATCCCTACCATCACCTCATTCATCGACAGCCCACGATCCGGAGACAAACCCATGAAACTTTTTCCTGCATTGCTGGTGGCGGCCTGCGCCCTCGCCTGCCAAACCCATGCCGCCGCCCAGCAGGACTGGCCGGCCCGGCCGGTCAAGATCCTGGTCGGTTCAGCCCCCGGCGGCGGCACCGACGCCATGGCGCGCGCCGTCGCCGACCGGCTGGGGCCGCTGCTCAAGCAGCCGGTGGTGGTCGAAAACCGCCCCGGCGCGTCCAACACGCTGGCCGCCGATGTCACGGCCAAGTCCACCGACGGCCACACGATGGTCATGGGCGTCTCGACCGCGCACGCGATTGCGCCGCACCTGCTCAAGCTCGGCTACGACAGCGACAAGGACCTGGTGCCGGTGGTGTTCGTCGGCGCGGTGCCCAATGTGCTGGTGGTCAACAACGCGCTGCCGGTCGATTCGGTCCCGTCGCTGGTCAAGCTGGCCAAGGAAAAGCCCGGCCAGCTCAATTACGCTTCCAGTGGTTCCGGCAGCACGCAGCACATCGCGGCTGAACTGTTCAAGGACGCAGCGGGCATTTTCATCACGCACATTCCCTACCGGGGGAGCGGCCCGGCACTGATTGACCTGGTTGGCGGCCAGGTGCAGCTGAGCTTTGACACCATGCCCGCTGTCATCGGGCAGATCAAAAATGGACGTATCAAGCCTCTGGCCGTAGCCAGCGCCAAGCGCAATCCGCAACTGCCTAACGTACCAACCATGGCGGAAGCCGGCCTTAAAGGCGTGGAAATGAATGCCTGGTACGGCATCTATATGCCGTCGTCCACGCCCAAGGCGGTGCAGGATCGCGTTTTCACCGAAGTCACCAGGGTGCTGGCCATGCCTGAGACGCAAGCCCGGCTGGTCGCCATCGGCGCCGACCTGACGCCCATGACGCGGGCGCAGTTCGCGGAGTTTCACGCGTCTGAAAACAAACGCTACGGCGAGCTGATCGCGCGTAAAAACATCAAGCTGGACTAAAAACCATGACAACCCAAAGCAAACCCGTGGTGGCCCTGACCCTGGGCGACGCGGCCGGCATTGGCCCCGAGTTGATCGCCCGGCTGCTGGGCCAGCCCGGCATCACGGACAGCGCCAACATTGTGCTGGTCGGCGATCCGTGGCTGTGGCAGGACGGCCAAGCCGTTGCCGGTCAAACCGTCGCCACGCAGGCCGTTTCGACATTGACCCAGGTGCGCGGCCGCGCCGACCAAAGCCTGCCTGCCTTCCTGGCCATCGAGACGATCCGGCCCGAACAGGTGCAGCGCAGCCAGGCGCAGGCGGCATGCGGCGCGTCGGTGCTGCAGGTGCTGAACCTGTGCATGGACGGCGCCAAGCGCGGCGAAGTCGATGCCATCTGCTTTGCGCCGCTCAACAAGTTCGCCATGAAGCTGGGCGGCCTCAAGCATGAAGACGAACTGCACCACTTTGCCCAGTACCTGGGCGTGACCGGCTATTTTTGCGAGTTCAACACGCTGGGCGACCTGTGGACGGCGCGCGTGTCGTCGCACATTCCGCTCAAGAATGCAGCAAGCATGCTGAGCAAGGAACGCATCATGGACGCCGCGCGGCTGATCTACCGGTCGCTGCAGGCCAGCGGCACGGCAAATCCCAAAGTGGCGATTGCCGCGTTCAACCCGCACGGCGGCGACGGCGGCAGCTGCGGTCGCGAGGAAATCGACATCATCGCGCCGTCCGTTGCCGAATTGCGCGCCAGCGGATTTCCGGTCGATGGCCCGTTTCCGGCCGACACGATCTTTTTAAAGGCACGTGACGGCCAGTACCAGGCCATCGTCACCATGTACCACGACCAGGGCCAAATCGCCATCAAGCTGATGGGTTTCAGCAAGGGCGTGACCGTGCAGGGCGGCCTGCCGCTGCCCATCACCACGCCGGCGCACGGCACGGCGTATGACATCGCGGGCAAAGGCCTAGCCGATGTGAACGCCACGCTCAACGCCTTTCACATCGCCTGCCGCATGGGTGCGGCACGGCTTCATTCCTGAAGAAAAGTCATCATCATGAAAATCAAATCAGTTCGCGCGCGGGTCTTTGAATGGAAGGGCAAGACCGTTCCGCCCCAGGGCAACTTCTGCTCCAACGCCATGGACCTGGTGTATTCCAACACCGAGTCCATGAGCACCTTCCGTTTCCATTCGTGGACCGTGGTCGAGATCGAGACCGACGACGGCATCATCGGCCTGGGCAACGTGGCGCTGGCGCCAGCAATTGCCAAGGCGATCATTGACCAGTACCTCACGCCGCTGGTGCTGGGCCAGGACCCTTGGGACTACGAATACCTGTGGCAGCGCATGTACCGCGCCACCCACGCCTGGGGCCGCAAGGGCGTGACCATGGCGGCGATTTCGGCGATTGACCTGGCGATCTGGGACATCCTGGGCAAGTCGGTGGGCAAGCCGGTGTTCAAACTGCTGGGCGGCCGCACCAAGGAAAAAATCCCGGTCTATTATTCCAAGCTCTACCGCACCAACCTCGATGAAATGCAGGCCGAGGCGCAAAAGTACAAGGACGAGGGCTTCACCGCCTTCAAGATGCGCTTTGGCTACGGCCCGGCGCACCTGCAAAAGGGCGTGGCGGAAAACCTCAAGTCGGTCGAGGCGATCCGCGAGGTCATCGGCTACGACAACGATTTGATGCTCGAGTGCTACATGGGCTGGAACCTGGAATACGCCAGGCGCATGCTGCCCAAGCTGGAAAAGTTCGAGCCGCGCTGGCTGGAGGAACCGGTGATTGCCGACGACATCGACGGCTACGCCGAACTCAACCAGTTGTCCAGCATCCCGATATCGGGCGGCGAACATGAGTTCAGCCTCTACGGCTTCAAGCAGTTGCTGGACAAAAAAGCCGTGTCGGTGGTGCAGTACGACACCAACCGCGTCGGCGGCATCACGGCGGCGCACAAGATCAATGCGCTGTGCGAGGCCTACAGCGTGCCGGTCATTCCGCATGCCGGCCAGATGCACAACTACCACCTGACCATGAGCACGCTGGCTTCGCCAATGAGCGAGTATTTCCCGATGTTCGATGTCGAAGTGGGCAACGAACTGTTCTATTACATCTTCGACGGCGAGCCGGTCGCCGAGAACGGCTTCGTGCAGCTTGACGACGACAAGCCCGGCCTGGGCTTGACGATGAAGACCGAGTTTCTGGACCAGTTCAACATCATCGAGTGAGCATGCACGCACGCTACAAGGGCGTATTCCCGGTGGTGCCCACCACCTTCACCGAGTCAGGTGAACTTGACCTGCCCAGCCAGCTGCGCTGCGTGGATTTCATGATTGACGCAGGCTCGACCGGGCTGTGCATCCTGGCGAACTTCTCGGAACAATTCCTGCTGTCGGACGACGAGCGCAAGGTGCTGACCGCCGCCATCCTCAAGCATGTGGCCGGCCGGGTGCCGGTGATCGTGACGACCACGCATTTCGGCACCCAGGTCTGCGCCGAGCGCAGCCGGAGCGCGCAGGACATGGGCGCGGCCATGGTGATGGTCATGCCGCCCTACCATGGCGCCACCTTGCGGGCGAGCGAGGAAAAGATTTACGAGTTCTACGCCGCGCTGTCCGACGCCATCGACATTCCCATCATGATCCAGGATGCTCCGATGAGCGGCACGCCGCTGTCGGTGACTTTCCTGGCGCGCATGGCCCGTGAAATCGAGCAGGTGTCGTACTTCAAGATCGAGACCGCCGGCGCCGCGTCCAAACTGCGCGAGCTTATCCGCCTGGGCGGAGATGCGATTGAAGGCCCGTGGGACGGCGAGGAAGCCATCACGCTGCTGCCCGACCTGGACGCCGGCGCGACCGGCGCGATGACGGGCGGCGGCTACCCCGACGGCATCCGCCTGATCATGGATGCGTACACCGCCGGCAACCGCGAGGAAGCCGTTGCCCAGTACACGCGCTGGCTTCCGCTCATCAACTACGAAAACCGCCAGGGCGGCATCCTGACCGCCAAGGCGCTGATGAAAGCAGGCGGCGTGATTGACTGCGAAGCGCCCCGCCATCCATTCCCGGTCATGCACCCCGAGGTGCGCAAGGGCCTGCTGGAGACCGCGCGCAGGCTCGACCCGATGGTCCTGCACTGGGGAGAATGAACGGATAGCGAATCGCTATGCATTTAATAGCTATACATGCCCAGCAATGCCGCGCAAAAGGCTTATTTCATTCAAGAAATAGCCCGGGCACGCTGGCTCAGGACCGTATCGTGTCGGCCACCCGCTCGGCGCAGGCTCTGGCCTGTTCGGCATCGCGCGCCTCGACCATCACGCGCAGCAGCGGTTCGGTGCCGCTGGCCCGGATCAGGATGCGGCCAGTGTCGCCCAGTTCGATCCGCACCGCTTCGGTTTGCGCCGCCAGTTCCGTGCTGTCTTTCCAGTTCTGGCCAGGCTTGAGCCGGACATTGATCAGGATTTGCGGAAACAGCACCACATCCGACAGCAGTTCCGACAGCGTCTGCTGGCTGCGCACGCAGGCCTGCAGCACCTGCAGCGCGCTAACCAGGCCGTCGCCGGTGGTGTGCTTGTCCAGCGCCAGCAAGTGGCCGGAGCCCTCGCCTCCCAGCAGCCAGCCACGCCTGTCCAGTTCTTCAAGCACATAACGGTCGCCCACCCTGGCGCGCACGAACTCGACGCCCTTGGCTTTCAGCGCCACTTCCACCGCCATGTTGGTCATCAGCGTGCCGACGGTTCCAGGGACGTTCTCGCCCCGGGACAAGCGCTCGTTGACCATCAGGTACAACACCTCGTCGCCATTGAACAGCCGGCCCTCCGCGTCCACCATCTGCAGGCGGTCGGCATCTCCGTCCAGCGCAATGCCGTAATGCGCCTTGTTGGCGCGCACGGCGGCCACCAGTGCGGCCGGATGGGTCGCGCCGAAACCGGCGTTGATGTTGAGGCCATCGGGCGCGCAGCCGATTGCGATCACCTCGGCCCCAAGCTCATGAAACACCATGGGCGCAATCTGATAGGCCGCGCCATGCGCGCCATCGACCACGATCTTCAGGCCCTTGAGCGTCAGGTCGCTGGCAAAGGTGCTTTTGCAGAATTCGATGTAACGCCCGGCGGCATCGTCAAGCCGGCGGGTTTTGCCCAGTGACGCCGAATCCGCCCAGACCGGCGGCTCGTCGAGCGCGGCTTCCACCGCCGACTCCCATTCATCGTTGAGCTTGGTGCCCTGGGCGCTGAAAAACTTGATGCCGTTGTCTGCAAAGGGATTGTGGCTGGCGCTGATCACCACGCCCAGGCTGGCGCGCTGCGCCCGCGTGAGGTAGGCGACGCCGGGCGTGGGCAGCGGCCCGAGCAACACCACGTCAACGCCGGCTGAATTGAAGCCGGACTCCAGCGCGCTTTCCAGCATGTAGCCCGAAATCCGGGTGTCCTTGCCGATCAGGACGGTTGGGCGCGCCTCGGTCCTGCGCAGCACGCGTCCCACCGCGTGGGCCAGACGAAGTACGAAATCAGGTGTGATGGGAGCCTGCCCAACCGTGCCGCGGATGCCATCGGTGCCAAAGTATTTTCTTGTCATGAAGTTGATTCTTGAAGTTGTTTTGCAGTGTTCAGTCAGGGATAGCCACGGCTTTGGACTGATTTTATGGCCGCCTTTTGGGCCTGGACGGTTCGGTTGCCATTTATTGTGCACTGCAACAATCAGGCGCCCGATGCCTTGGCGTGTCAACTGGCGGCTTTCCAGACTTTCAGCGCCTGGACGGTTTCGCGCACGTCATGGACGCGCACGATACGCGCGCCGCGTTCGACGGCGAGCAAGGCGGCCGCCACGCTGTGCACCATGCGCCCCTCCGGCGAGGCCGTTGCCGGGTCATCGCAGACCGACGCCAGCGATGACTTGCGCGACCAGCCTGCGAGCAGCGGATAGCCGGCCGCCAGGAATTCACGCTGGCGTGCCAGCAGGGCAAAATTTTGTTCGACGGTTTTGCCAAAACCAATGCCCGGATCCAGCACGATACGGGATTTTTCGACTCCCAGGGCTTGCAGGTTTTGGGCTGCCTGCTCCAGAAATGAGAGCACCTGAGGAAGCACATCGCCCTGCATGGGCGTTGCCTGCATGGTTTGCGGTTCGCGATGCATGTGCATCAGGCAGACACCGCAGGCCGCATGCGCCGCCACGGCCTCAAGTGCGCCAGGCTGGCGCAGCGCCCAGATGTCATTGATGATGTCGGCGCCCAGATCAAGCACGGCGCGCATGACCTCGGGCTTGTAGGTGTCCACCGAAACCGGGACGCCCAGCGTGACCGCATGGCGGACTACCGGCAGCACGCGGGCCAGTTCCTGCGCCAGCGGCACCGGCACGGCGCCAGGACGCGTGGATTCGCCGCCGATGTCCAGCAGGTCGGCGCCGTCGCGGACCTGCTTTTCACAATGGGCAAACACGGCTGACAAATTGTCCGTGGCGGCGTAGTAGTTTCCGCCATCGGAAAATGAGTCTGGCGTGGCATTGACAATGCCCATGACGCGGGGTTGCGACAGGTCCAGTTGAAAGCGCGCGGTTTGCCAGATCACAAAAACTCCTTGTCGGTGACGACGGGTCGAACGATGGAATAGAGTCGCGCCGGAAACGGCAGGCCCAAAGAAAAACCGGGGACTGGCCCCGGTTTCTAGGATGTCTGGCGAATTGAACGAGTCAATTCAATCAGGCGGCGTTGGGCGCCGGGTCTGTCGTGACCGCAGGGCTGCCGCCACTGGGGCCATTGCCGCCGCTGCCGACGGAAGGATTGCGCGGCGTCCAGTCTTTCGGAGGACGCGGCTCCTTGCCGGCCATGATGTCGTCCATCTGTTCGACATCAATGGTTTCCCATTCCAGCAAGGCTTTGGCCATCGCGTGCATCTTGTCCTTGTTGCCTTCGATCAGCTTGCGCGCCAGGTCGTATTGCTGGTCAATGATGCGGCGCACCTCGGTATCGACCTTTTGCAGCGTCGCTTCGCTCATGTTGTTGGTCTTGGTCACCGACCGGCCCAGGAACACTTCGCCTTCGTTCTCTGCATAGACCATGGGGCCGAGCGCGTCCGTCATGCCGTAGCGCGTGACCATGTCGCGGGCCAGCGCCGTGGCGCGCTCGAAGTCGTTGCTCGCGCCGGTGGTCATCTGGTTCATGAACACTTCCTCGGCGATGCGGCCACCGAACAGCATGCTGATCTGGCTGAGCATGTATTCGCGGTCATAGCTGTAGCGGTCCTGCGCCGGCAGGCTCATCGTGACACCCAGGGCGCGGCCGCGCGGAATGATGGTGACCTTGTGGACCGGATCGCACTTGGGCAGCATCTTGCCCAGCAGCGCGTGGCCGGACTCGTGGTAAGCCGTGTTGCGTCGCTCTTCCTCGGGCATGACCATGCTCTTGCGCTCGGGACCCATGAGGATCTTATCCTTGGCCTTTTCAAAGTCCTGCATTTCCACCGTGCGGGCACTGCGGCGCGCGGCCATCAAGGCGGCTTCGTTGCAGAGATTGGCCAGGTCGGCGCCCGACATGCCGGGCGTGCCGCGTGCGATCACGCTGGGGTTCACGTCCTGGCCGAGCGGAACCTTGCGCATGTGGACATTGAGAATCTGCTCGCGACCGCGAATGTCGGGCAGCGTGACATACACCTGGCGGTCAAAACGACCGGGTCGCAGCAAGGCGGCATCCAGAATGTCAGGACGGTTGGTGGCAGCCACGACAATCACGCCGACATTGGTTTCAAACCCGTCCATCTCGACCAGCATCTGGTTGAGGGTCTGCTCGCGTTCGTCATTGCCTCCGCCGACACCGGCGCCACGCTGGCGGCCCACGGCATCGATTTCGTCGATGAAGATGATGCAGGGCGCATTTTTCTTGGCATTGTCGAACATGTCGCGAACACGGGCAGCGCCCACGCCGACAAACATTTCAACGAAATCGGATCCGGAAATCGAGAAAAAAGGAACCTTGGCTTCACCGGCGATGCCCTTGGCGAGCAATGTTTTACCGGTGCCTGGAGGGCCGACCAGCAACAGGCCGCGCGGAATACGGCCGCCGAGTTTCTGGAACTTGGCCGGGTCTTTCAGGAAATCGACCACTTCCTTGACTTCTTCCTTCGCCTCGTCGCAGCCTGCCACGTCGGCGAACGTCACGGTGTTGGTCGATTCATCGAGCATGCGCGCCTTGGATTTGCCAAAACTGAAGGCACCTCCCTTGCCGCCACCCTGCATTTGCCGCATGAAATACACCCACACGCCAATCAAGAGCAGCATTGGCCCCCAACTGACCAGCAGCGTCATGAGCAAGGAGCCTTCTTCACGCGCCTTGACATCGAACTTCACGTCGTTGGCGATCAGGTCGCCAATCAGGCCGCGATCCAAGTAAGTGGCCGTAGTCCGGATTTTGCGGTCATCGGTCGTGGTGGCCACGATTTCAGTGCCGCCCTGACCTTCGGCAATGGTTGCCGCCTTGATGCGCTTGCCGCGAACCTCTTCAAGAAACTCGGAGTAACCCAAGTAATTGGAGCCGGTGCCGGCCCGTGTGTCGAATTGCTTGAACACGGTGAAAAGCACCATGGCAATGACCAGCCAGATTGCTACTTTAGAAAACCACTGATTATTCAAGGACTGCTCCGATATATGAATCCAAAACCGATTGCATGGCACATGCGCCTCATTTTAGGCGTTTCAAGAGGCTGAACCGACGATTAAGGCTTTGCATCCCTTTGCACGGCACGGATTTAAGCGGATATTTCATCTTCACGTCACATTTTTCAGGCTCTTGCCCACCAAGAAGGTTTCAGAGGAATTTGAACGCGAAGCCTTGGGCTTCATGCGCTTGACCACCTTGAAGCTGGCCTGGAAAAGCTTGACCAGATCGTCATAGCCGCTGCCGTGAAACAGCTTGACGACCAGCGAGCCATCGGGTTTCATGCGGGACTGGGCAAACTCCACCGCCAGTTCGACGAGATGGGCAATTCGCGCCGCGTCCACCGACTCGATGCCGGACAGGTTGGGCGCCATGTCCGAAATCACCAGGTCCACCTTGACGGCGCCCTGCTCCGAGCGCAAGGCCTGCTCTAGTTTTTCCAGCACGTCGGGTTCCCGAAAGTCGCCCTGGATGAAGGACACGCCTTCGATCGGCTCCATGGGCAACAGGTCCAGCGCGATGATGCGGCCATTGAGCGCCCCCGCGGCGGCGCCAGTCGGCGAGAGCTTGCGCCGCACATACTGGCTCCAGGCGCCCGGCGTGCTGCCCAGGTCGACCACGCAGTCGCCGGGCTTGACCAGACCCAGTGTTTCATCCATTTCCTTGAGCTTGAAGGCCGCGCGGGCGCGGTAGCCCTCCTTGCGGGCCTGCTTCACATAGGGGTCGTTGATATGGTCGTGCAGCCACGCCTTGTTGACTTTTTTACCTTTTGCATCACCCTTGGCGGCGACCTTGGTGGTCGATTTGGGCAGCAGTTTGTGATCTGACTTGGCATTTACTTTCATGGGCCTATTGTCGTCTTCCCGACACCACCGATAATTGCGCATGGCTCAAATACAACTTACCCCTGCCCAGCGCAAAGACCACCGCGCTGAAGCGCACCATCTCAATGCCGTCGTGATGATCGGCTCCGACGGCCTCACCGACAACGTGAAAAAGGAAATCGACGCCGCCTTGAGCGCCCATGGCCTGATCAAGGTACGGGTCCAGTCCGACGACCGCGCAGGCCGCGAAGACATGTTCCGCTCACTGGCCGAGGAACTCGACGCCGCGCCCATCCAGCACATCGGCAAGCTGCTGGTGTTCTGGCGGCCGGTTCCCGAAAAGGAGAAAAAAGTCAGCGAAGACCGCATGGCCGGCCCGCGCGATGTCAAGGTCCTCAAGAACAGCTCGCGCTACGGCCAGCGGCCGGAAGTCAAGACCCTGCGCGTGCTCGGTAACCAGCGCCTCACCCCGGGCGGCAGCGTCAAGCGCGCCAAGCCCAGGCAGCAGGTCAGCGTCAAGAAACGCTCGCAAGACTGAACTGGCTCCAAGACCTCAACCGACCTCGCTGGTCGGTTTTGCGTTTTCATGACCAAAAACACGCCGGCAGCCTTTAGATTTAACCCACCCGCCCACAGCTAGACCTGATGACCAATCCACTCCTCGATTTCTCCGACCTACCCCTGTTTGACCAGATCCTGCCCGAGCACGTTGGCCCGGCGATGGACGACTTGCTCGCCAAGGCTGAAACGGCGCTGGCGCAGGTCACGGCCGCCGACTTTGCGGCGACCTGGAGCGGCATTGCCGGCGTGCTCGACGTGGCGACCGAAAACCTGGGCCGCGCCTGGGGCGCCGTCAGCCACCTCAACAGCGTGGCGGACACGCCCGAGCTGCGTGCCGCCTACAACGCCGCCCTGCCCCGCGTCACCGAATTCTGGACCCGCCTGGGTGCCGACGAACGCCTGTATGCCAAGTACAAGGCCATCGACGTGGCCAGCCTGAACGACGAGCAGCGCCAGGCGCACAAGAACGCCATCCGCAACTTTGTGCTCTCGGGTGCCGAACTGTCGGGTGCCGCCAAGGAGCGATTCGCGCAAATCCAGGAGCGACAGGCCGAACTCAGCCAGAAATTCAGCGAAAACTCGCTCGACGCCACCGATGTCTTTGCCTACTACGCCACTGATGACGAAGTGGCTGGCATTCCAGAAGACGTGCTTGAAACCGCCAAGGCGCAGGCCGAAGCCGAAGGCAAGGCCGGCTACCGGCTCAGCCTGAAAATGCCCAGCTACCTGCCAGTGATGCAGTTCGCCGAAAGCAGCGCCTTGCGCGAAAAGCTCTACAAGGCCTACACCACGCGTGCCAGCGACCAGGCGCCGGCCGAATTCAGCCAGTTCGACAACAGCGCCGTGATGCGCGAGATCCTGGCCTTGCGCCAGGAAGAATCCCGACTACTGGGCTACCAGAATTTCGGCGAAGTCTCGGTGGTGGCCAAGATGGCCAAGTCACCTGAAGAAGTCGTGACCTTCCTGCGCGACCTGGCCCGGCGCGCCCGGCCCTATGCAGAAAAGGACATTGCCGACCTGCGCAGGTTCGCGGAAGAGAAACTCAACCAGACCGACCCCCAGCCCTGGGACTATGCCTACATCGGCGAAAAGCTCAAGGAAGCGCGCTACGCCTTCAGCGAGCAGGAAGTCAAGCAGTACTTCACCGCGCCCAAGGTGCTGGCGGGCCTGTTCACTATTGTCGAAACCCTGTTCGAGGTGCAGATTCGCGAGGATTCAGCGCCGGTCTGGAAACCCGGCGTGGCTTTTTACCGCATCGAGCGCGACGGCCAGCTGGTCGGCCAGTTCTACCTTGACCAGCCGGCACGCACCGGCAAACGCGGCGGCGCCTGGATGGACGATGTGCGCGCCCGCTGGTTGCGCCCCGACACCGGCAAGCTGCAAACGCCGGTGGCGCACCTGGTCTGCAATTTCGCCGAAGGCGCGGGCGGCAAGCCGGCCCTGCTGACACACGACAACGTCACCACGCTGTTTCACGAATTCGGCCACGGCCTGCACCACATGCTCACGCAGGTCAACGAACACGATGTCTCGGGCATCAGCGGCGTCGAATGGGATGCGGTCGAGCTGCCAAGCCAGTTCATGGAAAACTTCTGCTGGGAGTGGGAAGTGCTCAGGCAGATGACGGCGCATGTCGAGACCGGCGAGCCGCTACCGCGCGCGTTGTTCGACAAGATGCTGGCTGCCAAGAACTTCCAGAGCGGCATGCAGACGCTGCGCCAGGTCGAGTTCTCGCTGTTCGACATGCTGCTGCACACCTCGCACAACCCCGAAGAAGACCTGATGGGCCTGCTCAACGAGGTGCGCCGCGAAGTGGCTGTGATTTCCGCCCCGGCCTACAGCCGCACGGCGCACACCTTCAGCCATATTTTTTCCGGCGGCTACGCGGCCGGCTACTACAGCTACAAGTGGGCTGAAGTGCTGTCGGCCGACGCCTATGCGGCCTTTGAAGAAACCGCAGCCGCCAACGACGAAGCCGGAAGCGACAAATCGACGGTCAGCGTGCAAGCCGGCAGGAAATACCGCACGGCCATCCTGGAAGCCGGCGGAAGCCGTCCGGCCATGGAATCGTTCAAGGCTTTTCGGGGCCGCGAACCTTCACTTGACGCCTTGCTGCGCCATCAGGGCATGGCTTGAGCCGCATGCTGAACATGCTTGGCAGAACCGGACCGACCCCATGAAATCAAGAGCATTGTGTTTTTCTGCATCCAGGGCATTGCTGGCGCTGGTGCTGGCAGCCGGTGCCGTGACTGCATTGCAGGCGCAGGCCCAGCAGGTTTACCGCATCGTCGGACCCGATGGCAAGGTGACATTTTCCGACCGGCTGCCGTCCGTCCCGGTCAACGGCGCCAAAGTCAGCGAAGACAGTGCCGACACGCCAGGCGGCGCTGCCGTCGCGGCCGGCCTGCCGTTCGAACTCCGCCAGGTGGCGCTCAAATACCCGGTAGTTTTGTACACCGGCGACAACTGCGCACCCTGCGGCGCGGGCCGCTCGCTACTGACCAGCCGGGGCGTCCCGTTCAGCGAAAAGACCGTCAGGACGGCCGCCGACACCGAAGCGCTGCAGCGCCTGAGCGGTGAAGCGTCACTGCCCTTCCTGACCATTGGCAGCCAGCAGCTCAAGGGCTTTTCGGATGCGGAATGGACCCAGTTCCTGAACGCCGCCGGCTATCCGAAGTCGTCAACCTTGCTGTCCGGCTACCGAATGCCTGCGCCAGTGCCATTGGTAACGGCTGCGACTTTACCGGCAGCGCCCCCTTCTGGCGAAGGCAACGCGCCGAAAGCGGCAGTGAAAACCCCTGCCGCACGTCCGGTACAGACACCCGCCGACAGCAGCAACCCGGCCGGCATCAAATTCTGAACAAGGTCAGCGAAATCTAGTTTCTGCCTGACGATTTCCGCAATGGCGCCGGGTAACAGCGGCGTCATGTCCGATGGTTTTGCGCTGTACATTTGGCACAATACGGCTCAGAAAGACCGCCATGCACCACCGTATCAGCGAAGAAATTACCTTCCGCAAGCTGGAGGTTTTGCTGGCCTATATGGAAACCGGCAACCTGTCGCGTGCGGCCGAGCTGCTCGATGTCAGCACGGTCAGCGTGCATCGCGCGCTGCATTCGCTCGAAGAAGGGGTGCGCTGCAACCTGTTCCGCCACGAAGGCCGCAACCTGTTGCCCACCGATGCCGCACAGGTGCTGGCCGAAGTGGCGCGCGACGTGCTCAAGCTGATGGCCAACGGCATCAACGCGACCCGGCAGGCCGGTGGCTATGCGGCCGACAGCATCAGGATTGGCTCGCTCTATTCGCTCACCATCAAGACCGTGCCCACGCTCATCATGGGCCTCAAGCTGCGCAAGCCCGAATTGCAGACCGAACTGATTCTGGGCTCGAATGCCGACCTGCTGCAAAAGCTCAGGCAGGGCGTGGTCGATGCGACCCTGATGACGGTGCCAGAAGGCGAGGCCGACATTGAATCCATTGCGCTGTTCGACGACGACATCTACTTTGCAGCCCCCGTCGGCTCCCGCTACGCGAACCTGAACTCCGTGGACCTGAGCTCCTGCGCCGACGAGCGCTTTGTCAGCCTGACCGAGGGCTTTGCCACCTACTCGGGCTTCATCGAAGCCTTTCGCGTTGCCGGCTTCACGCCCAACATCGCCATGAAGGTAGGCGACATCTTCTCGCTGATGAACCTGGTCAGCGGCGGCATTGGCTGCACGCTGCTGCCGGGCCGGGTGCGCGACGTGATTCCCAACAAAGTGCAGCTGATCCCGCTGCAGCCCAGGTTCCTGATGCGCCAGCACATCGGCCTGAACTTCCTGCGCACCCGCGAGCGCGACCCCAACCTGCTGGCCCTGGCGTCGGTCTGCCGCCTGTCCAGGCAGGCGCTAGCGTGACTTCAGGGTTAACCCTCGACTGTTTCATCCACTGAAATCGTGACGCCAGCGCGTTAATTGATCTGCCTTGACGCCGCCGATAAAGTTGCGGCCAAGAAGCCAACGCGGCAAGCCTTCCGGCTCGTGCGGGACCCGGTTTCGACTATCCGGCCGCACAGGCCGCACAAAGGAGACAAGCATCATGATCATCTACGGGGTAGCGCTGCTGTCCATCTGTACCTTGCTCGGAGTACTGATCGGCGACCTGCTGGGCGCGGCAATCGGTGTCAAGGCGAATGTGGGGGGCGTCGGTTTCGCGATGCTTCTGCTGCTGTTTGTTTCCGAGCATCTCAAGGGCCGCGGCCGCTTCGTGCAGCAGTCGTCGCAGGGCGTGGCTTTCTGGACGGCCATGTACATCCCGATCGTGGTGGCCATGGCGGCGCAGCAAAACGTGCTGGGCGCGATCAAGGGAGGCCCGATGGCCCTCATCGCCGGCGCCCTGGCGACTGTGGTCTGCTTCGCGCTGATTCCGGTCATCGACCGCATCGGCAGGCCTAAACCGCAGTTGGCAGAGCAGCAGCCGTCCGGCCAGCACCGCCCAGGGGAAACAGCATGACCGGCACGCTTGACACGTTGACCAACGTGCTCGTCAAGAACGGGCTGCTGACGGCTTTCGCGGTCGTGGGCATCACGATGTGGGTGTCGTACGTGCTGTCGGCGCGGCTGACACGCGGCCACCTGCAGGGTTCGGCCCTGGCCATCATGCTGGGGCTGCTGATGGCCTACATCGGCGGCGTCGTGACCGGCGGCAAGAACGGCGTGGTGGACCTCAAGCTGCTGAGCGGCGTCGGGCTGCTGGGCGGCGCCATGCTGCGCGACTTCGCCATTGTGTCAACCGCCTATGGCGCCACCCTGACGGACATGCGCAAGTGCGGCGTCAGCGGCATTGTCTCGCTGTTCCTGGGCGTGGTGCTGTCCTTTGTCGTCGGCGGTGCCGTGGCAATGGCTTTCGGCTATACCGACGCGGTCAGCATTGCCACCATCGGCGCCGGCGCGGTGACCTACATCGTCGGGCCGGTCACCGGCGCGGCCATCGGCGCCAGCTCCGAGCTGATCGCGCTGAGCATCGCGGCGGGCCTGGTGAAGTCGGTGATGGTCATGATCGGCACGCCTTTCTTTGCCAAGTACATCGGCCTGGACAATCCGCGCACGGCCATGGTTTTCGGCGGCATGATGGGCACCACCAGCGGCGTCTGCGGCGGCCTGGCGGCGGTGGACCCCAAGCTGGTGCCCTACGGCGCCATGACCTCGACTTTTTATACCGGACTGGGTTGCCTGATGGGGCCGTCGGTGCTGTTCTTCGCCACCCGGGCGTTGATCGGGTAATGCGAATTCAACCTGATCGTTCATCACGGCGTTCAAGGCGACTGACGGCTTTCCGCTACTGAATTGATAGCCTCTTGCGCAGCCTACACCTGCGCAAGAGGCCTATTTGATGCTTAAAAGTTGCGGGCTCGTTAAAACCGGACGTGCTCCAGGCTGGAGCAGCCCCCTTCACGGCGTTGAACCCCATGGCTCACGCCGCCGTGCTTTTGCAGAGCCGGCGGCGTTTCTACATCCATCTTCCGCATCCATTCACCCCGATGCCTATTGTTCGCGCTGCCGCTCCCGCGCCATCAGGACCGCCAGGGTGTCGGAGCGCGTGTCGGCGGCGGCCACCGACAGGGCCTCGGGAAACGCCAGCGCGCCGAGCTTGGTCAGCACGCTGCCCGGCGGCATTTCCACGCTCAGGCGAACGCCCTGCTCGTGGGCCAGCACGGTGGTGTCGTGCCATTTCACCGGCAAGGCCATGTTGCGCGCCAGGTCGTCGGCGATGCGGGCGGGCGACGCCAGCGCGCGGCCCAGGCTGGCGCTGAAGTAGCGCAGGCGCGGCGCGGCCACCGGCACGCCGGCAAAGGCCAGCGCCAGTTCGGCGGCCGGCGCATCGAGCAGCGGGCAATGCGACGGGACACTGATCGCCACCGGCTTGGCGGCGTAGGCGCCCAGCGTCTGGGCCAGTTCGGCCACGCGCGCCATGGCGGCGTGTTCGCCGGCAATCACCAGTTGCGTCGGGGCATTGATGTTGGCCAGGTACACGGGCGATTTGGGGGAATGAATTCGGGCGATGAGCGGCTCCAGCGCGGCCCGCTCCAGGCCCAGGATCGCGGTCATGCCGTAGCCGCCGGGATAGGCCGCCTCCATCAGCCGGGCGCGCCGCTCGACCTGCCGCAGCGCATCGGCATAGGACAGCACCGACGCCACCACCGCCGCCGGATAAGCACCCACAGACAGGCCGGCGACAGCGTCGGGCGGACCGGCCTCGTGGATCAGGTGGCGTGCCGTGGCAACGCCGGCGATCAGCAAGGCGAGCTGGACCGCGACCGACGAGCGCAGCGCCTCGGCGCTGTCCAGCGCCAGCGCGTCACGGCCCAGCACGTCGCTGGCTTCGTCCATCACCTCGCGAACGAGCGCGTTCCGCGGCAGCGTATGCAGCATGCCGGCGCGTTGCGCGCCCTGGCCCGGAAAGGTGAACAGGATGCTCATGCCGGCATGGCGCGGCAGGCGGCATCGAAAAAAGCCACATCCGGAACCGACCAGGCGTCATCGGTCAGGATCGGGCCACCGCTGGTCTTGAGCAGGACCGGCCCGCCGGTGCGAACCCATTCCTGCAAGGCAAAGGCGCCGAACGGCGTCTCGACCTGCGCATCGACGCGCGCCGCGACATTGCGCAGCAGCTGGGCGGCCGCGCGCAGCGCATCGGCATCGGTCGCCAGCGGCGCGCGCAGGATCAGGTCCAGGTCGCTGTCGGGGCGCAGCACGTCAAGGCCGCTGGCCAGCGAAAAGCCGACGCCGCCGGTCACGCCCCACGCCAGCGGCAGGGCATCCAGCGCGGGGCCGAGCCGGGCCAGCGCCTGCAGGCAGGCCAGCGGCGATTCGTGCACCCGGGCACGGCCTGCCGCGCTGCGTGCAATTTCCTCCGGTTTGAGCACCCGCACGACGTCGCGAGCCGACAGCCGTGCCGCGCAGCGCTTGCTGCGCGTGCTGCCGCGCAGCCCCACCGGCACTTGGGCCGGATCGGCCAGCGTGGCCCGGCGCACCACGACCGGCGCCACGGCAAGCCAGGCCGGCGTGGCCCACGGCGGCGGCGCTCCTGAAAAAATCAGTGCTGACGCATCTTCCAGCCACAGCAAATCGTGCGGCCTGTAGCCAGGATCGAGCGTGGCCGGCGAAGTCACCCCTTCACCATTGCGCGCGCAGCTTCTCGCGCACCAGCGTTGACGCCTGCCGGTTGGCGCCGCCCAGGCGGCTGCGCAAGTCAGGCGCGGGGTCGGTCTTGATATTGTCCAGCGCGGCCACGAGCGCGCCATGCACCAGCTCCACGTCGGCGGCCGACGGCTGTTCGGCGCTGTCCACGTCCACCAGCTTCCACAGCAAGCCCAACGTGGCGTAACTGGCAATGTCGTAGGCCATCGGCGGCACGTCGGCCGCCAGCCGCTCCAGGTCCTCGACGCTGCGCAGCGTCACGCGGGCGGCGGCGGCCTTGCCCATCGCATGCACCATCACGCCGTCGTCCTTCAGCGCAATCAGCCGGTTGGCCTGGTAGCCGTGGGCCAGGAAGGCGCCGGACATGGCCTTGCCGACGATCAGGCCGATCACCGGGTGGCCGTGCTGGCGCGCCTGCGCATAGGCCCCGGCCGCGCCGGCCAGCGCCTGGTGGATGCCAAAGGCCTCCTCGCGCCGGCCATAGGCTTGGCTGCTGACGTCGATCACCGCGACGATGGCGCGTTTGGCGCCGTCTCGATCCGCCGCGATGGCCTCGTGCACGGCCTGCGCCAGCGCCCAGCCTTCGATCAGTCCGGTCTCGCCGGTGCGGGCGCGCGGGTAGCTGCTTTCGGCGTCCGGCACGACCGCGATGTAACGCGCCGGCTGGCCCGCCAGCGGCGCGTCCACCACGCGCACCGACGGCGGGTAGCCGGGCAGGCCAGTGGTGTTGCCGGTCAGGGCGGCCAGCCAGGTGGCGCCACGGCTCAAAGGGTTTTCATTCATGCTTGGCTCCTGCGCTGTTGACGTGGTTGACGTAATAGACCTGCCGCACGATGTCGGGCGTGGCCTGGACACTCGCGTCGTAAGACGCCAGCCGTTCGAGGTACAGGCCGTACTGGTCGCTGCGCTCGACCTTGGGCCGGCCACGCCGCAGCAGACCGACGACGGTATTGCGGATTTCCGTGGTGTCGTCCTGAACATAGGCATCGACCAGCCCGGTGCGAAAACGCTGCTCGCCCCCGGTGAAACTCCAGATGAACGGCCGGTCGCGCGAATCGTATTCGGCGATGCCGGCTTCCTGCTCGATGACCTGCGGCCCGTTCAGGCCCAGCCGCGCCTCGCGCGTGACCACCAGGTAGCTGCACAGGCCGGCGGCAATCGACATGCCGCCGAAGCAGCCCACGCTGCCGGCCACCACGCCGATGACCGGCTGGTATTGCCGCAAATCGACAATCGCCGAATGGATCTCGGCAATCGCGGCCAGGCCCAGGTTGGCCTCCTGCAGGCGCACGCCGCCGGTTTCAAACAGGATCACGGCGCGCGTCGGCACGCCCTGGCGGTTGTCCCCGGCGGCCAGTTCCAGCGCGCCGGCTATTTTTGCGCCGCCGACCTCGCCCAGGCTGCCGCCCTGGAACGCGCCTTCAATCGCCAGCACGACGGCCGGCTGGCCGTCGATCCGACCCTTGCCGACTACCACGCCGTCGTCCGATTGCGTGACCACGCCCTGCCGCGCCAGCCACGGCGAGGTCACGCGCTCGAACGGGTCGATGAGTTCGCGAAACGTTCCGGCATCGAGCAGCGCGCGCACCCGGGCGCGGGCGTCGAGTTCGACAAAGCTGCCTTGCCCCATCAGGCTCAAGGGTGAATTGCTCATGATGCTTCTCCTGCCGCAGCGTCGCCCAGTGCCTGGAAAGCCTGCGCCACGCGCATGCCGACCACGCCCGGCGTCGCGCCAAAGTCATTGATCTCAAGCGCTACCGCAGGCCATCCCTGCGCATCGGCCTTGAACAGCCGGTCAAGCTGCGCCTGCCAGACTGCGCCATAGCCATTGACCGATGTCGTCACGCGGACGCGGGTCTGCCCCGGCGTGCCCGGCTCCAGCAGCACTTCGAGGTCGCCGGAGCCAACCACGCCGACCATCACTCGCCCGCCAGCGGGCTGCCCCGCCTGGTACTGAAAATCAAAGGTTTCCATAGAAGCTTTCAAAAAAGTGAAGGCCTGCGGACCCGAAGGTCCAGGCGATCGAGGAACAAGGTAGCGGCCAGCAGATCGGCCGCACCGCCCGGCGAGGCATTCAAGGCCAGCGCTCGTGCATCGAGCTGATGCAACAGACGCCGGCCCGTCAGGCTGGCCACGCCGCCTCCGGCCAGCACGGCGGCGGCATCGTCTTGCAGCGCCCGCAGCGCGGCCGGCCCGGCCCGGGACAGCACGCAGGTGTCGTCCAGGCCACTCAGAATGGCCAGCAGCGCATTGAGCCGGGATGCCGTCTCGCTGTCGCCGCGTGAGCGGCTGCGCTGCAGCTCGGGCAGACCGCGCTCGATGACCTGCGGAAAGCCAGCCTGCGCCTGGCCGCGCGCGCCGGCCACGCCAAAGTCGCGGCAGGCGCGTTCGCCCTTGTTGCCGGTTACACGCGGTGCGTGGCGATCCGGCAGTTGGGCGATGGTGGCGGCAAGCCGCGCCGTTCGCGCCGGGCTGGCCGCCTCCAGATCCATCGCTGCGCCCGCCACCAGCAGGCCCATCGCCCAGATCGCGCCTCTATGGGTGTTGATGCCCTGCGTGGCCTTCATCATGGCCGCCTCGGCTTCGCGGCCAAGCCGGCCCAGCGATTCGCGCAGCGCCAGCGTGGGCGCACCGGCAGCGCAGGCGGCCTCGGCCATTTCAGCGAATGCCGGCGTCAGCGCGCGGGCCGAGCGGCACATCAGGTCCAGGTCCAGGTCGGTGTGGGCGCCCCGGCCCCGGCGGTCCACCAGCCCCGGCTTGGGCGTCAGCCGCACTTCATCGAGCAGCGCGCCCACCGCCTGCGCGGCCAGCCAGGTCGAGCCGCCCTGCGCCGGGGAAAATGCAAGGTCCAGCGCCGCCATCACCAGCTCCTGAACCGGGCCGGCGGCTCGTACAGCCCGCCCGACCAGTCCACCAGATCGGCCATGCTCTTGGCCGCTAGCAGCGAGCGCGTGGCTTCGGAGCGGTTCACGCCCAGGTCTTCGGGCAGCGCAATAAGCCCTTCGCTGCGCATGCGGCGCGTCTGGGCCGGGTCGTGCCGCAAGCCGATGGGCGTGACGCCCGCCACGGCGGCAATCATCGCGCGGCGCTGCTCCAGCGACTGCGCCTTGTAGAGATAGGCAATGCCTTCCTCGGTCAGGACATGCGTCACGTCGTCGCCGTAGATCATCACCGGCGCCAGCGCCATGCCCGAATCCTTGGCGACTTGCACCGCGTCGAGTTCCTCGACAAAGGTCGGCTTGCCACCGGCCTGGAAGGTCTCGACCATCTGCACCACCAGCTTGCGGCCCTTCTCCAGCGGGCTGTCGGTCTGCAGCATGTCCAGCCAGGCGGGCGTGCAGTGGCGGCGGCCGCCGGGTTGGTGGCCCATGTTGGGCGCGCCGCCAAAGCCCGACAGCCGGCCCCGCGTGACGGTCGAGGAATGGCCGTCGCCGTCGATCTGCAGCGTCGAGCCGATGAACAGGTCCACCGCGTACTGGCCGGCGAGCTGGCACAGCGCGCGGTTCGAGCGCATCGAGCCGTCGGCGCCGGTGAAGAACACATCGGGCCGCGCCGCGACGTACTTTTCCATGCCCAGTTCGCCGCCGAAGGAATGCACGCTCTCGACCCAGCCCGACTCGATGGCCGGGATCAGCGAAGGGTGCGGGTTGAGCGCCCAGTGGCGGCAGATCTTGCCCTTGAGCCCGAGCGACTCGCCGTAGGTCGGCAAGATCAGTTCGATCGCGGCGGTGTTGAAGCCGATGCCGTGGTTGAGCGACTGCACCTGGTGGCGCTCGTAGATGCCGCGAATCGCCATCATCGCCATCAGGATATGCACCGGCTTGATCAGGCGCGGGTCGCGGGTGAACAGCGGCTCGATGAAAAACGGCTTGTCGGCCTTGACCACGAAGTCGATCCACGAACCCGGAATATCGACGCGCGGCAGGTCGCCCACGTCGTCCACGATCTCGTTGACCTGCGCGATCACGATGCCGTCGCGAAAGGTCGCTGCCTCGACCAGCGCGGGTGTGTCCTCGGTGCTGGCGCCGGTGTAGAGGTTGCCGGCGCGGTCGGCCGTGAAGCCGGCGATCAGCACGACGTTCGGCGTCAGGTCGATGTACAGGCGCGCATACAGCTCGATGTAGGTGTGGATGGCGCCGATCTCTAACTGCCCGTCTTCAAGCAGCTGCGAGATGCGCAGGCTCTGCGAGCCTGCGTAGGAAAAATCGAGCTTGCGGGCAATGCCGCTTTCAAACAGGTCCAGGTGCTCGGCGCGGCTGACGCTGGGGATGATCATGTGCAGGCCATTGACGCGCGCCGGATCAACCTGGGCCAGCGAACGCGACAGGAAATCGGCCTGCTTCTGGTTGTTGCCCTCCAGCACCACGCGGTCGCCCGGCGCAATCAGCGATTCAAGGAAGGAAACAATGTCGGCGGTTGGAACCACCCGCCCGTCGGTGAAGGCGGCGGCGCGCGCCAGGCGCCGTTTCTTTTCGGTCCGGCGGGTATCCCACGACCGGTTGCTGGGTTGAGTCTGCATGCTTGCTCCATAAAATCGCTTTGAAAGCAACCATATTCGAGCGGGCTGGCCGGATCAATGAACCTTGCCGTGGATTCATTACGCTGGGCGCAAAGGTTGCGGCCGGGAAAGTCGAAAAAACCATGGTCGGCGGCAGGCAGGCCTCAACGCATTCTGCTGCGCCGTTTCGACACCGTCCGCCATCGCCATACCAGCGAGATCAATCCATAGCTGAGCAGCCCCATCAGCACGGCGGTGATGCACAGCCCGACCACCAGCGGCTTGCCCAGCGCGGCGATGCGCTGCCACAGGTTCAGGGTGTTTTCGATTTCCTGCGTGCCGATGACTTCGATCTCCCTTGGCGGCACCTTCTCACCCGTGACCCAGACGCCCAGCCGGTAGGCGCCGTAGTAAATTGGCGCGAAGGTCAGCGGATTGCTGACCAGCGTGCTGGCCACGGCAGCCGGAACGTTGGCGCGCAGCAGCATGGCCGCGCCCACCGAGAGCGGAATCTGCGCAACCGGAATCAAGAGACCAAAAAAGACGCCCACGGCCACGCCCATCGCCACGCCGCGCCGGGACCAGTGCCAGAGCTTGGGCTGGTCCAGCCACGGGCCGAGCCAGGCCAGCCAGCGGTTGCGGCTGATCTGCTCACGGGTCGGGATGCGGGCGCGCAATCGTTCAAGCAGACTCATGTCATGGCTTCCGGGCGGACAAGCGGCTTGCAGGGCACTGATCGCGACTCCTGGCGGATGGAGGCAAGGGGCATGGCGCCTTGAAAAGGCAAATGCGGTCAGAACACCAGGGTTTCAACGCCCTCGTCGGTTCCCAGCAGGCACACATGCGCCTTCTGGAAGGCAAACACGCCGACCGTCACCACGCCGGGCCACTGGCTGACCAGCGACTCGAAGGCCAGCGGCTCGGCGATCTTCAGACCAGTCACGTCCAGGATGTGCTGGCCGTTGTCGGTCACCAGCGGCTGGCCGTTCTTGTGGCGCACGGTGGCCGCGCCGCCCATCGCTTCGAACTGGCGCGCAATGCGCCGGGCGGCCATGGGAATGACCTCGACCGGCAGCGGAAAGCCGCCCAGCGTGGCGACATATTTGGACTTGTCGGCGATGCAGATGAACCGGCGCGACTGGGCCGCGACGATCTTTTCGCGCGTCAGCGCCGCGCCGCCGCCCTTGACCATGTTGCCGGCGTGGTCGATCTCGTCGGCGCCGTCGATGTACACCGCCAGTTCGTCCACCTCGGCGGCGTCGAACACCTTGATGCCCAGCGCTTGCAGCCGCTCGGTCGAGGCGTTCGAGCTGGACACGGCCCCTTGAATCCGGTCCTTCATGGTGGCCAGCGCATCGATGAACTTGTTGACGGTCGAGCCGGTGCCGACGCCGACGATGCTGCCGTCCTCGACGTAATACAGGGCGGCTTGGCCGACCAGGGTTTTGAGTTCGTCTTGGGTCATGGGGTGCCTTGCGTCAATGGGTTGGAGTGAAACGGGTTTTGCGACAATCAGGGCTCATGCCTTGCGGGCCACGGCGCTTTGCCAGACCCGCGCACATCCACCGCTCTCTGCCCGAATTATCCAATGTCCCTGCTTCCCTACGCCCTGGCCCGTCCCTTTTTATTCGGGCTTGATCCCGAAACCGCCCATGACCTGACCATGGCGTCACTGGCGCGCACCCAGGGCACGCCGCTGTCAGCCCTGTATTGCGGCACGCGGGTCAGCGACCCGGTCCAGCTTGCCGGCCTGAGCTTTCCCAACCGGGTGGGCATGGCCGCCGGACTGGACAAGAACGCCCGCTGCATCGACGGCCTGGCCGCCATGGGTTTCGGCTTTGTCGAGGTTGGCACGGTGACGCCCAAGGCCCAGCCGGGCAACCCGAAGCCGCGCATGTTCCGCCTGCCCGAAGCCCGCGCGCTGATCAATCGGCTGGGCTTCAACAACGACGGGCTGGACGCCTTTCTGGCCAACGTGCAGAAGTCGAGCGTTCGCAAGCCAGGCGCGAAAAGCACGCTGCTGCTGGGCCTGAACATTGGCAAGAACGCCGCCACGCCGATGGAAAACGCGGTGGACGACTACCTGATCTGCCTCGACGGCGTGTACCCGCATGCCGACTACGTGACCGTCAATATTTCCAGCCCCAACACCAAGAACCTGCGCGCGCTGCAAAGCGACGAGGCGCTGGACGCGCTGCTCGGCCGCATCGCCGAGCGCCGCGAAGTCTTGGCCCGTCAACATGGCAAGCGCGTGCCGATCTTCGTCAAGATTGCACCCGACCTGGACGACGCGCAGGTCGAAGTGATTGCCGCCACGCTGAAACGCCACGCCATGGACGGCGTGGTCGCCACCAACACCACGCTGAGCCGCGACGCCGTCAAGGGCCTGCGGCACGCCGATGAAGCCGGCGGCCTGAGCGGCGCGCCAGTGCTTGAAGCCAGCAACCGCGTCATCGGCCAGTTGCGCGCCGCGCTGGGCAAGGGCTTTCCCATCATCGGCGTGGGCGGCGTGATGAGCGGGCTGGACGCGGTGTCCAAGATCAAGGCCGGCGCCGACGTGGTGCAGATCTACACCGGCCTGATCTACAAAGGCCCGGCGCTCGTCACCGAAGCCGCCAATGCGATCAAAATATGCCTCTAGCGCAATAACAACGGGCGTATGCAGCTATTATTTTCATAGTTCACACGCTGCCTGAATATCCCGTCAGGGTTTTCCCGCAGGCGCGGTGAGGCGTGTCACCTGGAGCACCGCCAGCGCTGCCCAAGGCCCTTTTCCACTTTTCCAGCGGCTACCATGCAGTCCACCCCCCTGACCCGGAGACTGCACTTGGCCCTACCCACTTCTGCTAACCCACCTGCCTTCCCGCACCTGCTGGCGCCGCTCGACCTGGGCTTCACCACGCTGAAAAACCGGGTGCTGATGGGCAGCATGCACACCGGGCTGGAAGACGGCCGCAAGCATTTTCCCGCCATGGCCGCCTACTTTGCCGAACGCGCGCGCGGCGGCGTCGGGCTGATGGTGACCGGCGGCTTTGCGCCCAACATCGCCGGCTGGACCAAGCCGTTTGCCGGCATGCTCGTCACCTCGGGCGCGGCGCGGCGCCACAGGCAGGTCACCGATGCGGTGCATCTGGAGGGCGGCAAGATTGCGCTGCAAATTTTGCACACCGGCCGCTACGGCTACCACCCGCTGTGCGTCGCGCCGTCGCGCATCCAGAGCCCGATTTCACCGTTCACGCCTTACGCGCTGAGCGCCGGCGGCATCGAGCGGCAAATCCGCGCCTTCGTCCGCTGCGCCCAGCTGGCGCGCGAGGCCGGCTACGACGGCGTCGAGATCATGGGCAGCGAAGGCTACCTGATCAACCAGTTCCTGGTCACCCACACCAACCAGCGCACCGACGACTGGGGCGGCAGCTATGCCAACCGGATGCGGCTTGCCGTCGAGATCGTGCGGCGCACGCGCGAAGCCGTCGGGCCGGACTTCATCCTGATCTACCGCCTGTCGCTGATCGACCTGATTCCGGACGGCAGCAGCTGGACGGAGGTGGTGCAGCTCGCCAAGGCCGTCGAGGCGGCAGGCGCCACCCTGATCAACAGCGGCATCGGCTGGCATGAGGCGCGCGTGCCGACGATTGCCACCTCGGTGCCGCGCGGCGCCTTCACCTGGGTCACCAAAAAGCTGCGCACCGAACTGCGCGCCGCTGGTTTGACGATTCCGGTCATCACCAGCAACCGGCTGAACATGCCCGAAGTCGCCGAGCAGGTGCTGGCGGACGGCTGCGCCGACATGTTCAGCATGGCGCGGCCTTTCCTGGCCGACCCGGAATTCGTCAACAAAGCCGCGCAGGGCCGCAGCCAGGACATCAACACCTGCATCGCCTGCAACCAGGCCTGCCTGGACCATGCGTTCAAGGCCAAACTGGCGAGCTGCCTGGTCAACCCCCGCGCCGGGCATGAAACCGAACTGCTCATCCGCATGGCCCCGGCCAGAAAACGCGTGGCGGTGGTGGGCGCCGGCCCCGCCGGCCTGGCAGCCGCCACGACGCTGGCCGGGCGCGGCCACTACGTGACGCTGTTCGATGCCGCGGGCGAGATCGGCGGCCAGTTCAACCTGGCCCGGCGCGTTCCCGGCAAGGAAGAGTTTGCTGAAACCCTGCGCTACTTCGGCCGCCGCCTTGAACAAACCGGCATCACGCTGCGGCTGAACACCCGCGTGGAAGCGGCCGAACTGGTGCTGGAGCGCTTTGACGAGGTCATCCTGGCCACCGGCGTCACGCCGCGCAACCCGCGCATTGCCGGCCAGGAGCATCCCCGGGTGCTGAGCTACATCGACGTGCTGCGTGGCCGCCAGGCGGTTGGCGAGCGTGTGGCGCTGATCGGCGCGGGCGGCATCGGCTTTGACGTCGCCGAGTTTCTGGTCACGCCGCCGGGCCATTCGACGGCGCTGGACCTGCCGGCCTGGCTGGCCGAATGGGGCGTGGCCGACCCCGGCACGGTGCGCGGTGGCGTGGTGCGTCCGCACATCACACCGCCGGCGCGTCAGGTCACGCTGCTGCAACGCAAGGCCGGCAAGATGGGTGCCGGCCTGGGCAAGACCACCGGCTGGATTCACCGGGCGGCGCTGAAGATGAAAAACGTCGAAATGGTCTCGGGCGTGAACTACGAGCGCATTGGCGATCACGGCTCAGGCGTAGGCCTGTTCATCACGCAGGGCTCCAAACGCGAAAACGCCAGCGTGATCGAAGTGGACCATATCGTCCTGTGCGCCGGCCAGGAGCCGCTGCGCGAGCTGCTGGAGCCGCTGCGCGCCGCCGGCATGAAGACGCACCTGATTGGCGGCGCCGACGAGGCCGGCGAACTCGACGCCAAGCGGGCAATCGACCAGGGAACGCGGCTGGCGGCATTGCTGTAGCGGGCGGACCGGCCGGCCGGCTTGCTCCTCGTCAATGGCTTTGAAAGCGCTCCACCCGCTTCACTGCGTAACATCAGTTACCCGATCAGCGAAACTTTCTGCCGCCTGGAATGCCGACATCCAGCGGCTGTGCGTATAGAGTTGGCAGGCATCCGGCCGGTGCCCGCCGCAGCCCGCCATCGACCCTGGCACTGATGAGCACGCGACAAGCCTGCCGGACCGGCTTGAAACACATCGGGGTGGCGGCCATGGAACTGCTTGCGCGGCTCAAGGAATCGATTGCCTGGCTCGGCGGTGCGCTGGCCGCGCTGACGGCCATCTGCTATGCCACCGGCTACTACGCCTTTCATGCCCACCTGACGATGCTCGGGCTTGGCCGCGTGGTGGACTTCAAGCACGAAGACATGCTGCTGGAGGGCGCGCGCTTCTTTTTCGCCGTCACGGCCCACCTGCTGCAGATGGTGCTGGCCCTGGGCGCCGGAGGCGTCGGCGTGCTGGTGTTGCTGGCGCTTCTGGGCGAAATCGGGCCGCTGGCCCGAGGTGGGCGGCGTGCGGGCGAATGGCTGGCCCAACGGCGCGCCGCGCTGGCTGCGGCGCGCCCGTCGCTCAAGGGCACGCTGCTGCTGACGGCGCTGGTGGTCTTGCTGATTGCGCACACCGACCGTTTTTTCTACCCGCTGCTGGCGCTGGGGCGCATCGACAGTCTGCTGTTTCGCACCGGCGCGCAGGCCACGGCGGAATGCCGGGCCTTGATCCCGGTGGCTGGCAGCGGATTGCCGCCGGCCGTGGCGGCTTCGCTCCTGATGCAGGGCGAGCGCTGCAATGTCTTCCTGCTGGCCGAGTTCCGGCGCCTGCTCGACGGCTACCTGGTGCTGCTGATCGCCATCGGCGCGTCGTTTTCCTTCACCGCAGCCATCCGGCCCGAGATGCTGGCGCGGGCCTGCCGGCTGGTGCTGGCCGTCTATGGAATGGTGTACACGCTCTTGCTGCCGATTGCCTTCGGCATCCTGGTGCGGGCGGCGGTCTATCCGGTGGCCAGCCTTGAATTCAAGGACGGTGCGCTGGCCAGCGGCAACCTCATGACGCGCAACGACAAAAGCCTGTTGCTGTGGCTTCCCGCCGAGCGAAAAGCCGTGTGGTTTCCAAGCGAAACCATTGCCCGACTTCAGGTGACGGGCCAGGCCAACCTGTTTTTAGTTCCCGAAGGAGGAGCCAAATGACCCTGCCCCGCATTCCCCGTCCGTCCAGCCGCTTCAGCCTGGCCCTGCTGCTGGCGCTGCTGCCGGCCTGCGCGCCGCTGCCGCCCACGCCCACGCCCACGCCCGGCCAGGGACAGGGGCCGCCGGTGCTGCGCCCGGTCGGCCGCATCACTTCCATCGAGGGACCGAATGCGTTTGTCGACCGGGGCAACCATGGCGCCGGCCAGCCCGCCCAGCTGGGCCAGGCGCTGCTGGCCGGCGACCGCTTCTACACCGGACCGGGAACGCGCATGAAGATCGATTTCTGGAACGGCGGCTATATCGAAATCGACGAAAACACCGACCCCAGCCTGTTCCAGGACCTGAACTGCCTGGTGGTCAGCCTGTTTCGCAGCGGCCGGATTTTTGTCGACAAGTCCAATGCCTGCGTCGAATCGCTGGGCACCAAAAGCCAGCAGTTCAGCAAGGTGGCCTATTCCGTGATGCCGGCGGGCGCTTACCTGCAGATCACCGTGGTCGAGGGCGAGGCCCGCACCCTGGAGCCCGCGCCGGCCACGGTTCCGGCAGGCTGGCGCATCGACCTGACGGGTCGCGGCCTGCTGGGCGACGGCCGCGCCTACCGGGTGCCCGAGGAAGCAATCCGCCAGTCCATCGGCTGGACGCAGTACTACCGCAACCGCATCCGCAGCACGCCGGCGCCTGAATTCCCGATGTTCAGGTTTCCCCGTCCGCAGTATCCAACGCCCCAGACGCCGCGCAGGCCAGGATGAACATCCCGCTATTAAATCAGTAGCCCTCCATGCCCGCAGTGCATGCGCAAAGTGCCATTTTCACTATAAACATCAGGCGTTTTCAGTCCAGCTTGATGCTGGCCTGCTCGACGACCTTGGCCCAGCGGGCTTTTTCGCGGTTGAAGAATTCGTCCTGCTGCACCGGCGTCATGGTCACCACTTCGGCGCCCTGCCCGGCCAGCTTGGCGCGGATGTCGGGATGGCGGATGATCTTGATCAGTTCGGCATTCAGGCGGTTCAGGATCGCGGGCGGCGTGCCATTGGCCACCAGGATGCCTTGCCAGGTGCCGGACTCGAAGTTGGTCAGCCCCTGCTCGGCCAGCGTCGGCACATTGCCGATCAGCGGCATGCGGCTGCTCTTGGAAACGCCCAATATCTTGAGCTTGCCGCTCTGCACGAACGGCAAGGTCGCCAGCATGCCGTTCATCAGCACCTGCGTTTGCCCGGCAATCGTGTCGGTGATCGCCTGCGAGCCGCCTTTGTACGGGATGTACTGCCATTTGGCGCCGCTGGCGCGCTCGACCGCCACGCCAGCCAGGTGCGGCGCGCTGCCCATGGCGGTGACGGCGAAGTTCAGCTCGGTTTTCTTCGACAGCGCCACCAGTTCCTTCAGGTTGCTGGCCGGCACCGAAGGATGGACCACCAGCAAATGCGGCGAATACGCCAGCATGGTCACGCCGCGCAGGTCCTTGGCCGGATCGAACGGCAGCTTGGTATAGACCGACGGGCTGATGGCCAGTGCGCCGGTGTCGCACAGCAGCAGCGTGTAGCCGTCGGGCGCCGACTTGGCGACGTAATCGGCGCCCAGATTGCCGTTGGCGCCTGCCTTGTTCTCGACGATGACCGACTGCTTGAGCGCTTCCGACAGCGGCTGGGCGATAGAGCGGGCAATGATGTCCGAGGAGCCGCCCGGCGGGTACGGCACCACGATGCGGATCGGCTTGGCCGGCCAGTTGGGCGACTGCGCGCTGGCGGCACCCAGCCCGAGGGCCAGTGAAGCGCCGATGAGGTCACGTCGGTTGAGGGACATGCGTTGTACTCCTGAATGTTTCAAATGAGGCGCCGGCTCAGGCGACCGTGTGGTTGGCCATGATTTCCAGGCTGCGCACCAGCGCCGAATGGTCCAGGTCAGCCATGCCGTTTGCGGCGCAGACCTGCATCAGCTGCGCCGCCCCGGCGGTCTGCGGCAGCGCCACGCCCAGCGTTTTGGCACCGGCCAGCGCCAGCCCCAGGTCCTTCTGGTGCAGTCCGATGCGAAAGCCCGGGTTGAAGGTGCGCTTGATCATGCGTTCGCCATGCACTTCCAGGATGCGCGACGCGGCAAATCCGCCCATCAGCGCCTCGCGCACCTTGGCCGGGTCGGCGCCGGCCTTGCTGGCAAACAGCAGGGCTTCGCCGACGGCGGCAATGTTCAGCGCCACGATGATCTGGTTGGCGACCTTGCAGGTCTGGCCGTCGCCGCTGCCGCCGACCAGCGTGATGTTCTTGCCCATCAGTTCGAACAAAGGCTTGACCTGCTCGAAAGTCGCCTCGGGGCCGCCGACCATGATGGTCAGGCTGCCGGCCTTGGCGCCGACTTCGCCGCCCGAGACGGGCGCATCGAGGTAGTCGCAGCCGAGCGCATTGATCTTTTGCGCGAATTCCTTGGTTTCCATCGGCGAGATGGAACTCATGTCCGCGACGGTCTTGCCCGGGCTCAGGCCGGCGGCCACGCCGTCGTCGCCGAACAGCACCTTGGCGACATCCGGCGTGTCGGGCAGCATCAGGAAGATGATGTCGGCTTTTTCAGCGACTTCCCTGGCCGAATCGCAGGCTGTGGCCTGGCCGGTCAGCAGGTCGGCGGGAACCTGGCTGCGGGTGTTGAGGAACACTTCATGCCCCGCTGCGATCAGGTGGGCGGCCATGGGCGCGCCCATGATGCCCAGGCCGATAAATCCAAGCTTGCTCATGGCAATACTCCAGTCAGAAAATTAAAAAAGATTGAATGCTCAGTCGCGGTAGCGGTCGCACAAGGCCTGCGTGGCCGAGCGGAAGGCGCCCAGGTCGCTGCCGACGCCGACAAACGTCGCGCCCATCGCCAGGTAGCGGCGGGCGTCCGCCTCGACCGGCGCCAGGATGCCTGACGGTTTGCCGCAGGCTTTCGCGTCGGCAAACACCGCCGCGATGACGGCCTGCACGTCCGGATGGCCGGCGTTGCCGATGTGGCCCATGCCGGCGGCCAAATCCGATGGCCCGACGAACAGGCAGTCCACGCCGCCCTGCGCGGCAATGTCGCGGGCGGCGGCGGCGCCCGCCAGGTTCTCGATCTGCACCATCACGCACATGTGCTGGTTCACCGTCGTGAAGTAGTCGGGAATCGTGCCGTAGCGGTTGCTGCGCTGCGAAACCGACACGCCGCGAATGCCCTGCGGCGGGTAGCGCGTCGCTGCCACGGCGCGGCGCGCGCCATCGACACTTTCGACGAAGGGAATCAGGAAATTGTAGAAACCGGCGTCGAGCAGGCGCTTGATCTCCACCGCATCGTTGCAGGTGGGCCGCACGACCGGCGCGCTGACGCTGTCTTTCAGCGCCATCAGCTGCGGGATGAAGGTCGAGACATCGTTGGGCGAGTGTTCGCCGTCGAGCAATATCCAGTCGAAACCGGCCACGCCCAGCGCCTCGGTGGTGATGGCGCTGGACAGCGACGACCAGCAACCGATCAGCCGCTTGCCGGCGAGCAGGCGCTGCTTGAGGCTGTTCGGAAAAGGTTGATAAGGGGTGGCTTGTGTCATGGATTCCTTTCTTTTTCCGCCGGCCGCCTTGCGATGGCCTGGCTGTTGACGAATGGATGGGCGGCTTGTGTTGCGCGTCCTTGCTGCGACCCGCAAACCATTTTTAATCATCAAATAGGACGTTTCCGCACGTCCTGCATGCGCAAGCAGCTATTAATTTAGTAGCACAAGACTGCCTTGCATGTTGAATGTCGTGATGCAAGGCAGGGTGAATGCCGTCCCGGCGCCTCAGGCCAGCGTGTAGGCGGTCTTGACGACGGTGTAGAACTCCTGCGCATAGCGGCCCTGCTCGCGCGGGCCGTAGCTCGAACCCTTGCGGCCGCCAAACGGCACGTGGTAATCGACGCCGGCGGTGGGCAAATTCACCATCACCATGCCGGCCTGGCTGTGGCGCTTGAAATGCGTTGCGTACTTCAGGCTGGTCGTGGCGATGCCGGCGGCCAGGCCGAAGGGCGTGTTGTTGGCTTCAAACAGCGCTTCTTCGTAGCCCTTGACGCGGATGATGCTGGCGACCGGGCCGAACACTTCCTCGCGGTTGATGCGCATGCCGGCCGTGGTATCGGTCAGCAGGGCCGGGGCCATGAAAAAGCCGTCGGTCGACAGCTTCAGGCGTTCGCCGCCAGCCAGCAGCACGGCGCCTTCCTTCTGGCCAATGTCCACATAGGACAAATCCTGCTCCAGCTGCGACAGCGAGGACACCGGGCCGATGTCGATGCCGGCGGCCAGCGCGTCGCCGACCTTCAGCGTGGCCATGCGGGCCTTCATGGCTTCGACGAATTTCGGGTAGATGCCTTCGGTGACGATCAGCCGGCTCGACGCGGTGCAGCGCTGGCCGGTCGAGAAAAACGCGCTTTGCACGCTGAGTTCGACCGCCTGCGCCAGGTCGGCGTCGTCCAGGATGACCTGCGGGTTCTTGCCGCCCATTTCCAGCTGCACCTTCTTGAGATTGACCGCGCACTGCTGGGCAATGCGCGCGCCCACGCCTTGCGAGCCGGTGAAGCTGATGGCGTCCACGCCCGGATGGTTGACCAGCGGGTCGCCAATCACGCTGCCCCGGCCCATCACCAGGTTGAACACGCCGGCCGGAATGCCGCTGCGGCTGATGATCTCGGCCAGCGCCCAGGCGCAGCCCGGCACCAGATCAGCCGGTTTCATGACGACGCAGTTGCCGTAGGCCAGCGCGGGGGCGATTTTCCAGGCCGGAATGGCAATCGGGAAATTCCACGGCGTGATGATGCCGACGACGCCAACCGGCTCGCGGGTGATTTCCACGCCGATGCCGGGGCGCACCGAGGGAACGACCTCGCCAGTCAGGCGCAGGCATTCGCCGGCAAAGAACTTGAAGATGTTGCCGGCTCTGGCGGCTTCGCCAATGCCCTCTAGCTTGGTCTTGCCTTCTTCCCTGGCCAGCAGCGTGCCGAGTTCCTCGCGGCGCACCAGGATTTCGGTGCCGATCTTGTCGAGCGCGTCGGCCCGGGCCTGGATGCTGGACACGGACCAGGCGGGAAAGGCGGCGCGGGCGGCATGCACGGCGGCATCTAACTGCTCGGCGCTGGCCTGGGTGTAGTCGCCGATCACATCAAGCAGGTCGGACGGGTTGATGTTGGGCGTGTAGCCGGTGCCGGCGAGCCACTGGCCGCCGATCAGGTTGTCGTGTTGCTGGGTCATTTTTAATCCTTCGATGTTGTTGTTGGGTATGGGTGTTCAAGCCATCACGTCACTGGCGCCGGGTTGAACAACACCAGCGCGTTGTGCAGCTTCCAGTGCTCGGCCCAGGTCTTCTTGCGGCCGCTGGCCACGTCCAGCATGAACTGGAACAGCTCGCGGCCGACGTCCTCAATCGTCGCGTCGCCGTCGGCGATGCGGCCGGCGTTGATGTCCATCAGGTCATGCCAGCGCCGCGCCAGGTCGGTGCGCGTCGCCACCTTGATCACCGGCACCTCGGCCAGCCCGTAGGGCGTGCCGCGTCCGGTGGTGAAGACATGCAAATTGATGCCGGCGGCCAGCTGCAGCGTGCCGCAGATGAAGTCGCTGGCGGGAGTAGCGGCATAGATCAAACCCTTTTGTTTGACCTTTTCGCCCGGCGACAGCACGCCGCTGATGGGTGCGCTGCCCGACTTGACGATCGAGCCCATGGCTTTTTCGACGATGTTGGACAGCCCGCCCTTCTTGTTGCCCGGCGTGGTGTTGGCGCTGCGGTCCACGCGGCCTTTTTCCAGGTAGGCGTCGTACCAGGCCATTTCGCGGATCATGGCCTGCGCGACTTCGGGCGTCGTGGCGCGGGCGGTGAGCTGGTCGATGCCGTCGCGCACCTCGGTGGTTTCGGAAAACATCACCGTCGCGCCGGCGCGCACCAAGAGGTCGGTGCAAAACCCCACCGCCGGATTGGCGGTCACGCCCGAGAATGCATCGCTGCCGCCGCACTGCACACCCACCACCAGTTCGCTGGCCGGCACGGTTTCACGCCGGCGCGCATCGAGCCGCTCTAGGTGCAGCTCGGCCGCGCCCATGATCGAGTCGATCATCGCCATGAAACCGACATGGTGCTCGGACTGCAGGCAGACCACATCGAGCGGCGCCTCCGCACTCACGCCCACATCAGCCACGTTGCGCTCATCGACGATCTGGATGGTGCCGGGCGGCAGCAGGCGCTCGGGCTGGAGCTTCTCGCAGCCCAGGCTGACGACCATGACCTCGCCGCCGAAGTTCGGGTTCAGCGTGATGTTGCGCAGGGTGCGGATCGGGATGATGGCGTCGGGCGCGTCAATCGCCACACCGCAGCCGTAGCTGTGCTCCAGCCCCACCACGTCGTCCACATTCGGGAAGCGCGGCAGCAGCTCGTCCTTGATGCGCTTGACGGCGAACGCGACCACGCCGGCCACGCACTGCACCGTGGTGGTGATGGCCAGGATGTTGCGGCTGCCGACCGAGCCGTCGGCATTGCGGTAGCCCTCGAAGGTGTAACCCTCCAGCGGCGCCAAAGCTGCGGGTTTCACCGTGGCGATGGGCAGGTTGTCCAGCCCCCGCGCGTCCGGCATGTCGAGCAGCCGCTCATGCACCCAGCTGCCGGCCGCGATGTCTTTCACGGCGTAGCCGATGGGCACGTTGTAGCGCCGCACGATGCCGCCCTGCGGCAGATCGACCAACGCGACCTTGTGGCCTTGCGGCACCTTGTCGCGCAGCGTCAATCCGCTGGCAAAAACGGCGCCTGCGGGCAAACCGCCGTCATTCACGACGATGGCCACGTTGTCAGCCTCATGCATGAGGATGTAACGGGCTTGCGAACTGGGCAAAGCGGTCATGCGAAAGCCTCCTGTGCGTCCGTGTTACTGCGGGCCGAGCGTCTTGATCAGCGCGTCCAGCTCTTCCATTTCCGACGGCTTCAAGTCGATCAGCGGCGCGCGCACCGGGCCGGCGCCGTGGCCAACGAGGGTCGCGCCGGCCTTGACGATGCTGACCGCGTAGCCCGGATTCTTGTTGCGAATCGCCAGGTAGGGCATGAAGAAGTCCTTGAGCAGGCGGTGCTGGGTGGCCATGTCGTCGGCTGCCACGGCATGGTAGAAATCCATCGCCGTCTTCGGGATGAAGTTGAACACCGCCGACGAATACACCGGCGTGCCCAGCGCCTTGTAGGCGGCGGCATAGACCTCGGCCGTGGGTAGGCCACCCAGGTAGGAGAAGCGGTCGCCCATCCTCAGGAAGATGGAAGACATGGTTTCGATGTTGCCCACGCCGTCCTTAAAGCCGATCAGGTTCGGGCAGCGGTCGGCCAGGATGGCCAGCGAGTCGGCGGTGAGCTTGCAGACGTTGCGGTTGTAGACGATCACGCCGAACTTCACGCTCTTGCAGACCTGCTCGACATGGGCAATCAGGCCTTCCTGGCAGGCTTCCATCAGGTAGTGCGGCAGCAGCAGGATGCCGTGGGCGCCCAGGCGCTCGGCTTCCTGCGCGCAGGCAATCGCAAAGCGCGTCGAGCCGCCAACGCCGGCGATGATGGGCACCTTGCCGGCGCAGGTGTCCACGGCGGTCTTGATGATCAGCGGGTATTCGTCGCCGGTCAGCGAGAAGAACTCGCCCGTGCCGCCGGCGGCGAACAAGGCCGTGGCGCCGTACGGGGCCAGCCATTCGAGGCGCTCGGCATAGCCCTTGGGATTGAAGTCGCCCTGCGCGTCGAAGTCGGTGACGGGGAAGGACAGCAGGCCGGAGTTGACGATGGTCTTGAGGTCTTGGGGGTTCATGGTTTTATCGCGAAAAGATTGAATTGAAACGGGCCGAAGCAGATGCCGCGCCGAAGATTAGCGCGGCGGCATGGGCCTTACTTGGTGACCAGGTTGGGCAGCCACATCGAGAATGCCGGCACGTAGGTCACGAGCAGCAGGCAAATGCCCAGCGCGCTGTAGAACGGCAGGATCGATCGCATCACCTGCCCGACCGATATCCCCCCGATCGCGCAGCCGACGAACTGCACCGATCCGACCGGCGGCGTGTTCAGGCCCAGCGCGCAGTTGATCAGCATGACGATGCCGAACTGCACCGGGTCCATGCCGAACTGCATGGCAATCGGCATGAAAATCGGCGTGCAGATCAGGATGGTTGCGGCCATGTCCAGGAAGGTGCCCAGCACGAACAGCAGGACGTTGATCATCAGGAAGATCACCCACGGAGAACTGCTCACAGACTTCATCAGCTCGCCCGTCAACTGCGGCACCTCGTACAGCGCCATGAAGTAGCCGAACGCGTTGGAAATGCCGATCAGCAGCAACACCACGCCGGTGGTCTTGCAGGCCTTGGCGCAGGCCGTCATGAAGTTTTTCCAGGACATCGAGCGGTACACGAACACCGTGATGGCCAGCGCCCAGGCCACCGCAATCGAGGCAGACTCGGTGGCGGTGAAGGCGCCCGACAAGATGCCGACCAGGATGATCACCACCACCAGCAGGCCCGGCAGCGCAGCGCCAAAGGCGCGCGACACTTCGCCCCAGCCGGGGAACACGCCGCGCGTCGGATAGCCGCGCCTGACTGCCACATAGTAGGCCGCGCCCAGGTTGCACAGCGTCAGGATGATCGCCGGCACCAGGCCCGCCAGGATCAGGCTCAGCACGCTGACCGAGGCGATGCCAGAGGTCGCCAGCGTGAAGATGATCATGTTGTGCGACGTCGGCATGATGGCGCCGACCAGCGAGGCGTGGGTGGTGACGTTGACCGCATAGTCGGCGTCGTAGCCTTCCTTCACCATCAGCGGAATCATCACCGAGCCCATGGCCGACACGTCGGCCAGCGGCGAGCCGGCCACGCCGCCAAACAAGGTGCAACCAATGACATTGCTCATGCCCAGGCCGCCGCGCACATGGCCGATGAGGCTGTTGGCAAAGCGCACGATCCGGTCGGCAATGCCGCCGTAGAGCATCAGCTCGCCGGCGAACACGAAGAACGGAATGGCCAGGAAGGAAAACACCTGCATGCCGCCGATCATTTTCTGGAATACCACCGCGACCGGCAGCCCGGCGGCAATGATGGTGGCCACCGACGACAGGCCAATCGCGAACGCGACCGGCACGCCGATGACCAGAAAGAGCGTGAAGCTCAGGGCGAGTACTGTCAGTTCCATGCTGGCTCCACGACTTGGCCGCGCAGCAGCGCGATGATATGTTCAATTGAAAACAGCACGATCAGCACGCCGGCAATCACCAGCGGCAGGTAGTCGATGCCGTCGGGGACCGGCATCATGGGTTTTTTCTCGTCCCACTTGGCAATCATCCACAGTCCGCCGCCGTACACCATCAGCACGCCGAAGGTGCCCACCAGCACATGGATCAGGATTTCAATGCGGTGCTGCCATTTCTCGGGCAGCAGCACGACCAGCGACTCCAGGCCGATGTGGCCGGCATCGCGCACGCCCACAGCCAGGCCGAAGGCGGTGACGAACAGCACCAGCAGCAGCGCCAGGGCTTCGGCCCAGGTGGGCGTGTCGTTCATGATGTAGCGCCCGAACACCTGCCACTGCACGCACAGGACGACGGCAAGCAGTCCAATGACGGCCAGGATCAGGCTGATCTTGGACAGCATGGCGCAAAATTTTGTATAGAAGTTCATGTTGTTGCCTTGCCTTGTCGCGGCGCCCAGCCCCAGCACAGGGACGAAGCGCTGCCCATCCCCTGGCATGGCGCCGGGGGATGGGGGCTTGGTGGCCGATGGGTTACTTGGTGTCCTGAATGGTCTTGACCAGGCGCTTCAGGTCAGGCGTGACCATGAACTTGTCATACACCGGACCCATGACGGACTGGAACGAGGCTTTGTCGACCTCGACGATCTGCACGCCGGCTGCCTTGATGACGGCCAGCGACTTGGCTTCCTGCTCGTCCCAGCTCTTGCGCTCCACGGCAACCGATTCCTTGGCGGCGCTGCGGATCATGTCCTGATCGGCCTTGGGCAGCTTGTCCCAGACGACTTTGGACATCAACAGCATTTCGGGGGCCATCGAGTGCTCGGTCTTGGAGTAGAACTTCACGGCCTCATAGTGCTTGGACGTGTCGAACGACGGATAGTTGTTCTCGGCGGCGTCGATCAGGCCGGTTTTCAGGCCGGTGTAGACCTCACCGAAAGGCATGGGCGTGGCGTTGCCGCCCATGGCGCCAATCAGGGCGACCCACAGGTCGGACTGCTGGACGCGAACCTTCATGCCTTTCATGTCAGCCACGGTCTTGATCGGCTTTTTGGCATACATCGAGCGTGCGCCGCTGTCATAAAAAGCCAGGCCGATGAAACCCTGGGCTTCGCAGTCCTTCAGGATTTCTTCACCCACCGGGCCGTCCAGCGTGTTGCGCATGTGCTCGACCGACTTGAACAGGAAGGGCATGGTCGGCACCTGCGTCTTCTGGCAGATCGAGTTCATGGGGCTGATGTTGACGCGCGTCAGGTCGAGCGCGCCGATCTTGACCTGGTCGATGGTTTCCTTCTCGGTGCCCAGGGCAGCCTTGTTGAACACCTTGATCTTGTACTTGCCGCCGCTCTTTTTCTCCATCACATCGCTCATGTATTTCACGGCGACCACGGTCGGGTAGTCGTCGGCGTTGTGGATGTCGGCAGAGCGGAACGTGGCAGCCGACGCGGCCATCGGGATCAGGGCCAGCGCGGCGGCAACAGCCAGCAGGGTTTTTTGAATCTTCATGTCATCCTCGGTGTGGTTAAGGGGGTAGCGGAAAACTTTTAAGAATGCAGATACGCCGGCTCGGGCAGTCCGCGCACGCCGGGGCGCAGCGCAAACACACCGCCGGCCAGCGGCTGGTCAGTCAAATCGATTCCGTCGGGGCGAATCGATGTCACGAACAGGGTGTCCAGGCCGGCGCCGCCAAAGGCGCACATGGCCGGCTTCTTGACCGGCACGCCCAGCGAGCGGTCGAGCTTGCCGTCGGGCGTGAAGCGGTGAATCAGGCCGGCGTCGTTGCCGCAGATCCAGTAGCAGCCGTCGGCATCGATGGCCGCGCCGTCGGGACGGCCGGGCAGCGGATTCATGTCGATGAACAGCCGGCGGTTCGACGGCGTTCCGGTGTCAACGTCATAGTCAAAGGCCCAGACCGACTGCACCGACGGATGCGAATCAGACAAGTACATGGTACGGCCGTCAGGGCTGAAGGCCATGCCGTTGGGCGTGATGAAGCCATCGAGCAGCTGGGTCAAGCCAGTATCATTTTGATAGCTGTAGATGCAGCCTACGCTTGCGCCAGCGGCCATATTCATCAACATCGTGCCCGCCAGGAAGCGGCCCTGCCGGTCGCAGCGGCCGTCGTTGAAGCGCATCCCTTCCATGGCATGACTGACAGTCGCCAGGCGTTCGAATCCCAGTTGTCCGTCATTCTGCGGTGAAAGCTGGAACATGCCGCTTTCAGCGCCGGCGATCCAGTGCTTCGATCCGGCGATAAGCGCCACGCAGGCAAGCATTTCAGGCGCCAGCCAGCTTTGGCTCTCGCCGGTAGCCGGCGTCCAGCGGCACAGCTTGCGCGCCGGGATATCGACCCAGTACAGCGCCTGCTCGGCGCCGTGCCAGACCGGGCTTTCGCCGGTTCCGTTGCGCGCGTCGTGTACCAGTTCTGCCTTGATGAGGTTGCTGCTCATGACCGCCTCAATCGCCAAACGGCCCGGCCACCACGAAGCCGCCGCCTTGGTACTGGGCCACCGGATCGTTCAGGTCGGGGTTGGTGGTGCGGGCATAAACGGCGCCCCGGAACACGTCCGAGCTGTCCTGCGGCACGTAGCCGATGTGGCGCGCGCGGCTGTTGTCCCACCAGGTCACGGCGTTGTCGGACATGCCGAAGATGATGCTGTGGCCGAGGATCGGCGTGGTCAGGCAGGCGGTGATCAGCCGGTGCAGGTCGTCAAAGCTCAGCCAGGTCGCCAGCATGCGGCGGTCCCGGGGTTCGGGGAAGGACGAGCCGATGCGCACGCAGGCGGTTTCGATGCTATAGCGGTCGAAGTAAAAGCGCGACAGGTCTTCGCCAAAGGCCTTGCTCAGTCCATACATGCCGTCAGGCCGGGCCGGATGTTCGGCGGTGATGGTTTCGTCCTGGCGGTAAAAGCCGGTCACGTGGTTGGAACTGGCGAAGATGACGCGCTTGACGCCATGCTTGCGGGCCGCTTCATAGAGGTTGTAGACCCCCAGAATGTTGGCTTGCAGGATGGGGCCGAACGGTCCTTCTACAGACACGCCGCCCAGGTGGACAATGGCGTCCACGCCGGCCACCATGGCGTCCACCGCCGCCGCATCGGCCAGGTCGGCCAGGGCGATTTCCTCGCCTGGGGCGGCGTCGCCAAAGGCCTGGACATCGGACAGGCGCAGGGTGGAACAATTGGCCTTGAGGCGGTCGCGCAAGGCTTTACCCAAACCGCCGGCCGCGCCGGTCAGCAGCAGCTTGTCATGAACTTTGATCGTCATTTTTAAAGGCCGTTTCTTTGTAAAACACTGGACAAATCCATCAGGTTTGATAGAGTCAAACCCATCGATCATCAGTCGTATGTTGTCTGATGACTTAAATTGTCCAAGCAGCCCTTTAACCTGTCAACGGTTTTTATATGAACTCATGGAAAACCCCTAGTCCGGCCAAGACCGCCGATTCCGGCAATGCGCACCCGGCCCGCGAGGTGCTCCCGCGTGCGCGGCGGCCCCGTGGACTGGTGGGTGAAATCGTCACGAGCCTGGCGGCCAGCATTCGCGCGGGGCAACTCAAGCCCGGCGAAAAACTCCCGACCGAAGCCGAAATCATGGCGCAGTTCGATGTCAGCCGCACGGTGGTCCGCGAGTCCCTGTCCAAGCTGCAGGCTTCGGGGCTGGTCAAGACACGGCATGGCATCGGCACCTTCGTGCTGTCCCCCGAAGAGTCGGGGAACTTCAAGATTGCAGCGGACGACTTCGCGACGATCACCGATGTCATTTCGGTGCTGGAACTGCGCATCAGCCTGGAAACCGAAGCGGCCGGCCTGGCGGCGCAAAGAAGAACGGCAGACAATCTTGCGGCACTGGAAACGGCGCTGCACGCGTTTCGGGATTCGATTCAGCGGGACTCCGACGCCGTGCCGCCCGACTTCCAGTTCCACATGGAAATTGCGCGCTCGACCGGCAACCGGCACTTTGCCGACCTGATGAACTACCTCGGCACCATGATCATTCCGCGCACCCGGGTCAACACGGCGCAAAACGCCCCCGAGGGACGGCTGAATTACCTGCAGCGCGTCAACACCGAGCACGAAAGCATCTACAACGCCATCCGCGACCAGGACCCGGAAGCGGCCCGCGCCGCCATGCGAACTCACCTGTCAAACAGCCGCGAGCGCCTGCGCAGGGGAAACAATGCGCACACCCTGCAGCCTTCGGATCAACCTGAAAAAAGCAACCTCAAATAAGCGTCCTGAAATAATAACTTATATGTAGAACACATAGGAGTTGTACGACAACCAATAGGTTTTACGTTTTCCAACAAAAACCATCCCGATCAGGACACCTTCAAGTGCAAGAGCAGAATCAACCGGCCGTTGCGGCCTCATCCACGGAGCGCCTGCGCCTGGCCGTCATTGGCGCCGGACTCGGTTCGGCGCCCCACTTCCACAGCCTGGAGGACCTTGCCGGGGAAGCCGAACTGGCCTGGGTGTACGGGCGAAGCGCCGAACGCCTGGCCGCCGTCCGCCTGCCGGCGCAGGCGCGCAGGACCACGCGGCTTGAAGACATTCTTGAAGATGCCAGCGTGAAGGCCGTGCTGGTGCTGACGCCGCCGAACACGCACCTGGACATCGTCCTGCGGGCGGCGCGTGCCGGCAAGCACGTGCTGGTCGAAAAACCGCTGGAGATCGACCTCGACCGGGCCACCCGGCTGGTGCAGGCTTGCGAGTCCGCAGGCGTCACGCTCGCGGTCATGCTGCAGCACCGCCTGCGCGAGGCGGCACTGGGACTCAAGGCCTTGCTCGACGCAGGCGAACTCGGCCGGCTGGTCAGCGCCAGCGCGTCGGTGCGCTGGTGGCGCGCGCAAGGCTATTACGACGAACCGGGGCGCGGCAAGCTGGCGCGGGACGGCGGCGGCGTGCTGATCACCCAGGCCATCCACACGCTGGACCTGCTGCTCAGCCTGACCGGCCTGCCCGAGCGCGTCACGGGCCTGGCCGCGACCTCGCCGGTGCATCGCATGGAAGGCGAGGACACGGCGGCGGCGCTGCTGCACTACGCCGGCGGCGCCATGGGCGTGGTGCAGGCCACCACGGCGGCCTATCCGGGTTTTCCGGAACGCATTGAGATCAATGGCACGCTGGGCACGGCAACGCTGGAATCCGGTGAACTGCAGGTCATGTTTGCCAGCGGGAAGCGCCTGGCGCTGGGCGAGCGCCAGGGCTCGGGCGGCGGCGCCGACCCCATGGCCTTCAACCATGCGGCCCATCGAGACGTGCTGCAGGATTTCATTCGCGCGGTGCAGGCCGGACGCACGCCTGCGGTCAGCGGGCGCTCCGCGCTGGGCGTGCAGCAGGTGATTGAAAGCATCATGGAATCATCAAGGGCCGGTTGCGCGATCAGCCTGCCGCCCGCGTCTCAGCCAGGATGAATGCGGCGCTGGAGCGCCTGGATCACTGAATCCGGGGAATCCTGGCAATGCGCAGCGGCACCCGGGCCGCAGACAGATTTTTCGCCGTTTTGTCTCGAAATCCACACAGCGCGGGCATGACCAGCTATAAAACTCGTAGCAAAACGGATTTTGCGTTATATTTGGCGGCGGGCCTTTGCCGGGCCTGATTCCCATTCCCTGTGACCCGACCGACCTGAGGAGATAAACCAATGAGTGCCAAAGAAAACGCTGCCGTGAGCCTGTTGCTTGAACTGCTGGAGTCGCGCTACGCACTGCGCGTGCTGTGGGCACTGAAAGACGGCCACCCGCAAACCTTTCGCCTGCTCCAGGACAGCATTGGCAACATCACGCCCAACACGCTGAACACCCGCATCAAGGAATTGCGCGCCGCCGGCCTGCTCGGCCATGGCGAAAAGGGTTACACCGTGACGACACTCGGCGCCGACCTGCTCAAGCGCCTGAACGACCTGCAGGCTTTCGCCGGAAAATGGGTGGTCAGCCAGACCAAGGTCAACGCGGACAAAAGCACCGCACAATAAGCGGGCGGCCACTGCCAACACAAAAACAGAAACAGGCAAAAGGCCTGTTTTTTTGTTTGTGGGCCAGGCCTGCCTCAGGCGGCAGCTTCCTCAAGCGAAGTTGAACCCGGACGTTGACCCCCCTACAATCCTGACGCATCGGGCCGGACTTGCCGGCGTTGAGGCTGCCTGTACGGTAGCGGCCCTCACGCTGCTGGTTCAGGCGACATTTCATTATTAATCCTCAAATCCCTGCCTTGAAAAGGGGCTTGTGGTCCCAAGCTAGTCAGCTTAGCAGCTTCAAAAACATCCCTACCAACATGTCCGAGAACAAACAACCCGAACAGAACAACGACCTGACAGGCGCGCCCAGCCCCGAAGAACTCGAAGCAGCGCAGGCCGCCAACGAGTTTGACGCCATGAACGCAGCCAGCGAGGCGCAAGCCCAGCTGGCAGTGCTGCAGGCCAAGAACACCGAACTGTCCGACAGCTATCTGCGCGCCAAGGCTGAGGCTGAAAACGCCCGGCGTCGCGCCGAGGACGAAATTTCCAAGGCGCGCAAGTTTGCCCTTGAAAGCTTCTCCGAGAGCCTGCTGCCGGTGCTCGACAGCCTGGAAGCCGGCCTGGCGCTGAAGGAAGCCACGCTGGAGCAGATCCGCGAAGGCTCTGAAGCCACGCTCAAGCAGCTCAAGAGCGCCCTGGAGCGCAACAAGGTCATCGAGATCAATCCAGCCGCCGGCGCCAAATTTGACCCGCACCAGCACCAGGCCATCAGCATGGTGCCTGCGCAGCAGGAAGCCAACACGGTCGTCACCGTACTGCAAAAGGGCTACCTGATTGCCGAGCGCGTGCTGCGCCCTGCCCTGGTCACCGTGGCAGCGCCGCAGTAAGCACAAATAAACATCTGAAATATGTCGGCTGCTCTTGAACTTGTAAAACTTATCCGCAAGTCTTCAGCAGCTTGTTGAACCGGGCAGCCAACAGCGCCTGGCCCGGCATCCAAAACCTTCACGAAACAATAAACAGGAGTTAATCATGGGAAGAATCATCGGCATCGACTTGGGCACCACCAACAGCTGCGTCTCCATCATGGAGGGCAACACCCCCCGCGTCATTGAAAACTCCGAAGGCGCCCGCACCACGCCGTCCATCGTCGCCTACCAGGAAGACGGTGAAGTGCTGGTCGGCGCCTCGGCCAAGCGCCAGGCCGTGACCAACCCACGCAACACGCTGTACGCCGTCAAGCGCCTGATCGGCCGCAAGTTCAGCGAAAAGGAAGTGCAAAAAGACATCGGCCTGATGCCTTACTCGATCGTGCCCGCCGACAACGGCGACGCCTGGATCGAAGTGCGCGGCAAGAAGCTGTCGGCCCAGCAGGTCAGCGCCGACATCCTGCGCAAGATGAAGAAAACCGCCGAAGACTACCTCGGCGAGCCTGTCACCGACGCCGTGATCACGGTGCCTGCGTACTTCAACGACGCGCAGCGCCAGGCGACGAAAGACGCCGGCCGCATTGCCGGCCTCGATGTCAAGCGCATCATCAACGAGCCCACTGCCGCTGCCCTCGCCTTTGGCCTGGACAAGCAGGAAAAGGGCGACCGCAAGATCGCGGTGTATGACCTGGGCGGCGGCACGTTTGACATCTCGATCATCGAGATTGCCGATGTCGATGGCGAAAAGCAGTTCGAAGTGTTGTCCACCAACGGCGACACCTTCCTCGGCGGCGAAGATTTCGACCAGCGCATCATCGACTTCATCATCGACGAGTTCAAGAAGGACTCCGGCGTCAACCTCAAGAACGACGTGCTGGCCCTGCAGCGCCTGAAGGAAGCCGCTGAAAAAGCCAAGATCGAACTCTCGAACAGCGCGCAGACCGACATCAACCTGCCCTACATCACCGCTGACGCGTCGGGCCCTAAACACCTGAACATCAAGATGACCCGCGCCAAGCTGGAAAGCCTGGTCGAGGAACTGATCGAGCGGACGATTGCGCCTTGCCGCGTGGCCGTCAAGGACGCCGGCATCAGCGTTGGCGACATCCATGACGTGATCCTGGTCGGCGGCATGACCCGCATGCCCAAGGTGCAGGAAAAGGTCAAGGAATTCTTCGGCAAGGAGCCACGCAAGGACGTGAACCCTGATGAAGCCGTGGCCGTGGGCGCCGCCATCCAGGGCCAGGTGCTGTCGGGCGACCGCTCCGACGTGCTGCTGCTCGACGTGACGCCTTTGTCCCTGGGCATCGAGACCATGGGTGGCGTGATGACCAAGATGATCAAGAAAAACACGACCATCCCGACCAAGTTTGCCCAGACCTTCTCGACCGCTGAAGACAACCAGCCGGCCGTGACGATCAAGGTGTTCCAGGGCGAGCGTGAGATTGCTTCGGGCAACAAGGCGCTGGGCGAGTTCAACCTCGAAGGCATTCCACCGTCATCGCGCGGCACGCCGCAGATCGAAGTGTCTTTCGACATCGATGCCAACGGCATCCTGCATGTGGGCGCCAAGGACAAGGGTACCGGCAAGGAAAACAAGATCACCATCAAGGCCAACTCCGGCCTGTCGGAAGCTGAAATCCAGCAGATGGTGAAGGACGCCGAACTGAACGCCGAGGACGACAAGAAAAAGGTCGAATTCGTGCAGGCCAAGAACAGCGCCGAAGCCATGGTCCACAGCGTGAAAAAATCGCTGACCGAGTACGGCGACAAGCTCGACGCGGGCGAAAAGGAAAAGATCGAGTCCGCCATCAAGGACATGGAAGAAGCCCTGAAGTCCGACGACAAGGACGCGATCGAGGGCAAGAATGCCGCGCTCATGGAAGCCAGCCAGAAGCTGGGCGAAAAGATGTATGCCGACATGCAGTCGTCGCAAGGCGCTGGCGGCGACGCAGCCGGTGCGGCCCATGCGGAACAGGCCCAGGCCAAGCCCGCCGCCGATGACAATGTCGTGGACGCCGAAGTCAAGGAAGTCAAGAAGGGCTGATGTAAGCCGGCTTGAAGCGGCCTGCTGACTGCATGAAAATGCATGGCCAGTGCAAGAGCGGAAACCAGGAGCAATCCCGGCTTTCCGCTTTTGTCTTTTGCCGCTGCATGCAATGCCCGCTTTTTCCTGCCCCTGCCTGGGCTGACCGCTGAATTTTTAACAATGATTGCCTGACCTGACATGGCCAAAAAAGACTATTACGACACGCTGGGCGTTCCCAAGAACGCCAGCGACGAAGACATCAAAAAAGCGTACCGCAAGCTCGCGATGAAGCATCACCCTGACCGCAACCAGGGTGACAGCAAGGTGTCCGAGGAAAAATTCAAGGAGGCCAAGGAAGCCTACGAAATGCTTTCCGATGCGCAAAAGCGTGCCGCCTACGACCAGTACGGCCATGCCGGCGTGGACCCGAACATGCGCGGCGGCGGCGGTCCCGGCGCTGAAGGTTTTGGCGGTTTTGCCGAGGCGTTCGGCGATATTTTCGGCGATGTGTTCAGCGGCCAGCGTGGCGCACAGGGCGGCGGCCGGCAGGTCTACCGTGGCGGCGACCTGAGCTATGCGATGGAAGTCACGCTCGAAGAAGCGGCCGCCGGCAAGGAAGCGCAGATCCGCATCCCGAGCTGGGACGACTGCGCTACCTGCCACGGCAGCGGCGCCAAGCCCGGCACCAAGGTGGCGACCTGCACCACCTGCCACGGCCACGGCGTGGTGCAGATGCGCCAGGGATTTTTCAGCGTGCAGCAGACCTGTCCGCAGTGCAAGGGCAGCGGCAAGCTGATCCCCTCGCCCTGCATGGCCTGCCACGGCGTGGGCAAGACCAAGACCAACAAGACGCTGGAAGTGAAGATTCCGGCCGGCATCGACGACGGCATGCGCATCCGCTCGACCGGCAACGGCGAACCGGGCACCAACGGCGGCCCGCCGGGCGACCTGTACATCGAGATCCGGCTGAAAAAGCACGACATCTTCGAGCGCGACGGCGACGACCTGCACTGCTCGATGCCGATCAGCTTCACCACGGCGGCGCTGGGCGGCGAGATCGAGGTACCGACGCTGGCCGGCAAGGCGGCCATCGACATTCCCGAAGGCACGCAGGCCGGCAAGCAGTTCCGGCTGCGCGGCAAGGGCATCAAGGGCGTGCGTTCGAGCTACCCGGGTGATTTGTACTGCCACATCACGGTGGAAACGCCGGTCAAGCTGACCGAGCACCAGCGCAAGCTGCTCAAGGAACTCGACGAGTCGATCAAGAAAGGCGGCGCCAAGCACTCGCCCAGCGAGGAAGGCTGGACCGACAAGCTGAAGAATTTCTTCGGCGCCTGACACGCAGCGCCTGCCTTGACGAAATGCCGGATTGAGTCCGGCATTTTTTATGTCTGCGCGAAGCATGGACTTCAGTCGCTGCTTTCTGCTTTCTGCTTTCGGGGCCTTGGGTGGGTTCTTCTGTGGATTGAGGGGGGAGCGCCTTCCCGGCGGGGGGTAACTTTCTTTTCTGGGCGGATTCAAAGACCAAGTGCAACAGTAGGGATAAGGCCGGCTTTTGCCATGCTGGCATCGTCGTAGAACACCTCTGCAGCGCTGCGCCAGCCGAGGCTCTTTCGGGGGCGCGTATTGAGCTCCCAGGCCATCTCATCGAGCTCTCGCTGGGAGTACACGCCCAGGTCCGTGCCCTTGGGCAGGTACTGGCGCAGCAACCCGTTGGTGTTCTCGTTGAGGCCCCGTTGCCAGGGGCTGTGGGGGTCGCAAAAGTAGATTGTCATCCCGGTGTTGTCGGCCAGGCTTTTGTGCAGCGCCATCTCCTTGCCCTGGTCGTACGTCAGCGTCTGGCGCAACTCCTGCGGCAGCGCACAGAACGCCCTGGTGAAGCCGTCGAGCACGTCTGCAGCCTTGCTGCTGCCCAGTTTGACCATCATGGTGAACAGCGACTTCCTGCACACCAGCGTGCCGACAGACGACGCGTTGGCCTTGCCCACGATCAGGTCGCCCTCCCAGTGGCCGGGCAGCAAACGCTCGTTGGCCTGGGCCGGGCGCGCATGAATGCTCAACGTGCCCTGCAGCGAGCCGCGCCTGTCAGTGCCCCGGCTGCGGCGCCTGCGTGCACAGCGGCCCTGGCGCAGCAGCCCGACCAGCTCACGGCGCAGCTCTCCCCCGGGCATGGCGTAGATGGCGGCGTGGATCGC
>NZ_KL448323.1:1733829-2146258 GCF_000709345.1 Polaromonas glacialis
GGCGTAGAGTTCATAGCGAACCGTGAAGGAGGTTAGCCATGAACGCCGAGACTTTCAATGCGTTGATGAACCAACAGGTGCCCCGGCTCACGCTGCGCCAGCGTGAACTGCTCAAAAAGCGTCTGGATGAACTCGATGAGCAGCAAAAAGGGCTGGCCGTCATTGAGTCGTCCAGCGCGACTGAGCCGCGCTGCTGCCCACACTGCCAAGGCAGCGAGCTTTACCGGCATGGCCACGTCAGTGGGTTGCAGCGCTACCGCTGCCGGACATGCCACCGCACGTTCAATGCCCTGACGGGCACCGCGCTGGCGCGGCTGCGCAAGAAGGGCAAGTGGTTCGGTTTTAGTCAAGCCCTGGCCGCCTCCCTCACCCTTCGCCGGGCCGCTACTGCCCTGCAGGTTCACCGAAACACGGCGCTGCGCTGGCGCCATCGCTTTCTCAGCGGCCTCAAGGCAGACCGCGCGACAACGCTGCAAGGTATTACCGAGGCCGACGAGACCTATATCCTGGAGTCGCGCAAGGGCTGTCGCAAGCTGGACCGCCCGCCTCGCCGTCGCGGCAGCAAGGCGAGAAAAGCGGGCCTGTCCGGTGAACTGGTCTGCGTTTTGGTGGCTCGGGACCGTGCCGGACAGACGCTGGACTGGGTGATGGGACGCGGGCAGATGACAAAAGCCGCACTGGCCGGCGCACTGCAGCCCGTGCTGGCCAAGGATGCGCTGCTGGTGAGCGATGGCAACCGGACCTACTGCGGCTTTGCGCACGACGCGCACCTGGCGCACGAGGCGGTCAATCTGAACGCAGGCGTGCGCGTCAACGGCGCCATCCATGTCCAGAATGTCAACGCCTATCACGGCCGTCTCAAACAGTGGCTGCACCGCTTTCACGGCGTTGCCACGGGCTATCTGGACAACTACCTGGGCTGGTTTCGCGCCCTGGACAGCCACCATGGCGACTCTGGGCAAGCTGTCTTGGCGATGGCCTTGGGAAAATTTCCACATTTAACAGTGACATAGCCAAGAAAGTTGCCTTGGGAAGCGGGAGCGGGTTGGAGCTGAACGCTCCGACGGGCCATCGCTTCGCTGGGCCCTGGGTTCTTTGATCGGCAGCCAGTCGCCAATGCCTATGGCTGGCTGGTTCTACCGTTCGTTCGCCAACAGCTTCACGCTCTGCTTGATCTACTTGTTCTACCTGGCTGGCGCTGCGCGCGTTGCTTTCGATTGTGGCTGCGCCTTTTTTTTGCTCTTTCACCTGCCGGGTGCGGGCTGGTGAGCCGGTGGCTTTGGAATAACCACTGTTCTTTTCACTGTTTGCTGTCAGTCTTGCCTGCCTTGACCAAGTAAAAAGCCAAGAAACTTCCAGCAGTGCTTGAAGCCCAAAAGAACCGATCAAGCAGAGCGTGAAGCTGTTGGCGAACGAGCGGTAGAACCAGCCAGTGACAGCCATCGCCACCGGCTGCTGATCAAAGAACCCAGGGCCCAGCGAAGCGATGGCCCGTCGGAGCGTTCAGCTCCAACCCGCTCCCGCTTCCCAAGGCAACTTTCTTGGCTATGTCACTGTTAAATGTGGAAATTTTCCCAAGGCCATCGCCAAGACAGCTTGCCCAGAGTCGCCATGGTGGCTGTCCAGGGCGCGAAACCAGCCCAGGTAGTTGTCCAGATAGCCCGTGGCAACGCCGTGAAAGCGGTGCAGCCACTGTTTGAGACGGCCGTGATAGGCGTTGACATTCTGGACATGGATGGCGCCGTTGACGCGCACGCCTGCGTTCAGATTGACCGCCTCGTGCGCCAGGTGCGCGTCGTGCGCAAAGCCGCAGTAGGTCCGGTTGCCATCGCTCACCAGCAGCGCATCCTTGGCCAGCACGGGCTGCAGTGCGCCGGCCAGTGCGGCTTTTGTCATCTGCCCGCGTCCCATCACCCAGTCCAGCGTCTGTCCGGCACGGTCCCGAGCCACCAAAACGCAGACCAGTTCACCGGACAGGCCCGCTTTTCTCGCCTTGCTGCCGCGACGGCGAGGCGGGCGGTCCAGCTTGCGACAGCCCTTGCGCGACTCCAGGATATAGGTCTCGTCGGCCTCGGTAATACCTTGCAGCGTTGTCGCGCGGTCTGCCTTGAGGCCGCTGAGAAAGCGATGGCGCCAGCGCAGCGCCGTGTTTCGGTGAACCTGCAGGGCAGTAGCGGCCCGGCGAAGGGTGAGGGAGGCGGCCAGGGCTTGACTAAAACCGAACCACTTGCCCTTCTTGCGCAGCCGCGCCAGCGCGGTGCCCGTCAGGGCATTGAACGTGCGGTGGCATGTCCGGCAGCGGTAGCGCTGCAACCCACTGACGTGGCCATGCCGGTAAAGCTCGCTGCCTTGGCAGTGTGGGCAGCAGCGCGGCTCAGTCGCGCTGGACGACTCAATGACGGCCAGCCCTTTTTGCTGCTCATCGAGTTCATCCAGACGCTTTTTGAGCAGTTCACGCTGGCGCAGCGTGAGCCGGGGCACCTGTTGGTTCATCAACGCATTGAAAGTCTCGGCGTTCATGGCTAACCTCCTTCACGGTTCGCTATGAACTCTACGCCTCTGGAAAAAAAATTCCACATCTAACAGTGACAGAGCCACTTTCTTTGGTGGGCTTTCTTTTTTGCCAGAAAAGAAAGTTACCCCCCGCCGGGAAGGCGCTCACCCCTCAATCCACAGAAGAAGCAACAAAAACCAAAAAACAGAAACAGAAACCGCAGCGGTCAAATCGAAAGCGGTAGTAGCTACGGTTTTAAGCCAAAACAGCCTTTTGCGCACATTCAGCTTGCGCAACTAGCTATTAGTTTAATAGCATATACCCACTTCGGACCGGCACCAAAACCCCGCCCGTAGAATCATCCGGGCATGCCCCTCGTCACCCTTATCCTTCTTCCGTTCATCGGCAGCCTGCTGGCGGCGGTCTTGCCGGCCAATGCGCGCAATACCGAATCGACGCTTGCGGGCCTGATCGCCCTGTTCTGCACCGTGCAGGCAGCGCTGTACTTTCCGCAGATCGCCAATGGCGGCGTGTTACGGCAGGAGATTGCATGGCTGCCGGACCTGGGCCTGGACCTGGTGATCCGTCTGGACGGCTTTGCGTGGATGTTCTGCATGCTGGTGCTGGGCATCGGCTCGCTGGTGGTGCTGTACGCGCGCTACTACATGTCGCCGAGCGACCCGGTGCCGCGCTTTTTTGCCTTTTTCCTGGCCTTCATGGGCTCGATGGTCGGCATCGTGCTGTCGGGCAACCTGATCCAGCTGGCCTTTTTCTGGGAACTGACCAGCCTTTTTTCCTTTCTGCTGATCGGCTACTGGCACCACCGCAAGGACGCGCGACGCGGCGCCCGCATGGCCTTGACCGTGACCGGCACCGGCGGGCTGTGCATGCTGGCCGGCATGCTGGTGATCGGCCACATCGTCGGCAGCTACGACCTGGATGCGGTGCTGGCCACCGGGCCGCAGATTCAGGCGCATCCGCTGTACCTGACCTGCTTGGTGCTGGTGCTGCTGGGCGCGCTGACCAAGAGCGCGCAGTTCCCGTTCCACTTCTGGCTGCCGCACGCCATGGCCGCGCCGACGCCCGTGTCGGCCTATCTGCATTCGGCCACCATGGTCAAGGCCGGCGTGTTCCTCCTGGCCCGCATGTGGCCGGTGCTGGGCGGGACCGAGCCGTGGTTCTGGCTGGTCGGCGGCGCCGGCCTGATCACGCTGCTGATCGGCGGCTACGCGGCGATGTTCCAGCACGACCTGAAGGGCCTGCTCGCCTATTCGACGATTTCGCACCTGGGCCTGATCACCCTGCTGCTGGGCCTGAACAGCCCGCTGGCGGCGGTCGCGGCGGTGTTCCACATCATGAACCATGCGACGTTCAAGGCGTCGCTGTTCATGGCCGCCGGCATCCTGGACCATGAAACCGGAACGCGCGACATCCGGCGGCTCTCTGGCCTGCGCACCCTCATGCCGGTGACCGCCACGCTGGCGATGGTGGCCAGCGCGGCGATGGCCGGCGTGCCGCTGCTCAACGGCTTTTTGTCCAAGGAAATGTTCTTTGCCGAAACGGTGTTCATCGAGGCTTCGCCCGTCATCTCACTGCTGCTACCGGTAGCCGCCACGCTGGCCGGCATGTTCAGCGTGGCGTATTCGCTGCGCTTCACGGTCGATGTTTTTTTTGGCCCGCCGGCCACCGACCTGCCGCGCCAGCCCCACGAACCGCCGCACTGGATGCGCGTGCCGGTCGAGCTGCTGGTGCTGGCCTGCCTGGTCGTGGGTGTGTTCCCCGAATGGACGGTGGGGCGCTTCCTGCAGGCGGCGGCGCGACCGGTGGTGGGCGGCGAGTTGCCCCTCTACAGCCTGGCCGTCTGGCATGGCGTCAACACGCCCTTGCTGATGAGCATCGTGGCCATGCTGGGCGGCATCGCGATGTACCTGCTGCTGCGCCACTACCGTTCGCTCGGCCAGGTGGACGCGCCCGTCCTGATGCACCGGCTCAACGGCAAGCGCCTGTTTGACGCCGCGCTGGCCCTGCTGACGCTGGCGGGCCGCAAGGGTCGGCGGATGCTGGGGACCCATCGCCTGCAGTGGCAGATGCTGTGGCTGGTCAGCGCCACGCTGGTGGCGGGCGTCCTGCCCTTGTGGACGCGTGGGCTGTATGTCGGCGAGCGGGCGTCGCTGGCCCTGTCGCCGGCCTTCGCCCTGCTTTGGGCCGTCGGCGCGGTCTGCGCGGTCGGCGCCGCCTGGCAGGCCAAATACCACCGCATGGCCGCGCTCGCGCTGATGGGCGCGGCCGGGCTCTGCGCCTGCATCACCTTTTTATGGTTTTCCGCTCCCGACCTGGCGCTGACGCAGCTGGTGGTGGAAATCGTCACCACCGTGCTGATCCTGCTGGGGCTGCGCTGGCTGCCCAAGCGCCATGAAAGCCTGCGGCTGCCGAGCCGGGCCGAGCGGCGCGGCACGCGCTGGCGCCGGCTGAGCGACCTGCTGCTGTCCGTGGGCGCGGGCACCGGCATGGCGCTGCTGGCCTGGGCGATGATGAGCCGGCCTTTTCCCGAAAGCACCTCGACCTTCTTCCTGGAGCGCGCGCTGACCGAAGGCGGTGGCAGCAACGTGGTCAACGTCATGCTGGTGGACTTTCGCGGCTTTGACACCTTCGGCGAAATCGTCGTCCTTAGCATCGTCGCGCTCACGGTCTACGCGCTGCTGAGGCGCTTTCGCCCGGCCCTCGAAACCATGGACCTGCCCGAACAGCAGCGCGCCCTGCCCGCCGACCTGGCCACCGACCTGCTCAACCCGCGCCAGGCGCTTGATACGGCCATCGGCTACCTGATGGTGCCGGCGGTGCTGGCCCGGCTGCTGCTGCCGGTGGCCGTCATGGTGTCGATCTTTTTCTTCATGCGCGGGCACAACGAGCCGGGCGGCGGCTTCGTGGCCGGGCTGGTGCTGTCGGTGGCGCTGCTGCTGCAGTACATCATCTCGGGCACCCACTGGGTCGAGGCCCACATGCCGCTGCGGCTGCGCCGCTGGATGGCCCTGGGACTGCTGACCGTGCTGGCCACCGGACTGGCTTCGCTGGCCTGGGGCTATCCGTTTTTGACCAGCCACACGGCCCACTGGGACCTGCCGCTGATCGGTGAAATTCATGTGGCCAGCGCGATATTTTTCGACCTCGGCGTGTTTGCCCTGGTGGTGGGCTCGACGCTGATGATCCTGACGTCGATTGCCCACCAGTCGGTGCGCGGCCATCGCCACCACGCCCGGATGGCCGAGGAAACCCGCGAGGCCGCGGCCTTGCCTGCTGCATTGGAAACCCACTGATGGAAATCGTTCTGGCCCTTGCCATTGGCGTGCTGACCGGCTCGGGCGTGTGGCTGCTGCTGCGCCCGCGCACCTTCCAGGTGATCATGGGCCTGGCGCTGCTGTCGTACGCGGTCAACCTGTTCATCTTCAGCATGGGCCGGCTGGGCCTGGCGCTGGGCAAGGCGCCACTGCTCACGCCGGGCGTGCCGCAGGAACTGCTGCACTATGCCGACCCGATGCCGCAGGCCTTGACGCTGACGGCGATTGTCATCGGCTTTGCCATGACGGCGCTGTTCCTCGTGGTGCTGCTGGCCTCGCGCGGCATGTCGGGCACCGACCATGTGGACGGCAGCAAGGCCGACGACGCCCAGGAACTGCAATGAGTGCAATGCGTGCGATAAGTGCGCTGAACGAAGTCATCGCGCCGCTGATGCCGCACCTGATGCTGGCGCCCATCTTGCTGCCGCTGCTCACGGCCGCGCTCATGCTGCTGATGGGCGAAGACAAGCAGCGCGCCAAGCTGACGCTGAACATGGCCTCGACCCTGCTGGGGCTGGGCGTAGCAGTGGCGCTGCTGGGCTGGGCCGACCAGCAGGGCCCGGCCTCGACCATGGACGTCTACCTGGCGGGCAACTGGCCGGCGCCATACGGCATCGTGCTGGCGCTGGACCGCCTTTCGGCCATGATGTTGGTGCTGACCGGCACCATCGCGCTGGCGTCAAGCGTGTTTGCCGCCGCCCGCTGGCACCGCGCGGGCGTTCACTTTCACCCGCTGTTCCAGCTCCAGCTCATGGGCCTGTGCGGCGCCTTCCTGACGGCCGACCTGTTCAACCTGTTCGTGTTTTTCGAGATCATGCTGGCCGCCTCCTACGGCCTGCTGCTGCATGGCTCGGGGCGCGCGCGGGTGCAGACGGGGCTGCACTTCATCGCCATCAACCTGGCCGCGTCGTCGCTGTTCCTGATCGGCGCGTCGATGCTGTACGGCATCACCGGTACGCTGAACATGGCCGACCTGGCGCAAGGCACTCCACGGGTGGCAGAGGCCGACCGGGGCCTGCTGCATGCGGCGGCCGGCATTCTCGCCACGGCCTTCCTGATCAAGGCGGCGGTCTGGCCGCTGAACTTCTGGCTGGTGCCGGCCTACAGCGCGGCGACGGCGCCGGTCGGAGCGCTGTTCGCCCTCATGACCAAGGTCGGCATCTATGTGATCCTGCGGCTGTGGCTGCTGCTGTTCGGCCTTGACGCCGGCACTTCGGCGCAGTTCGGCAGCCTGTGGCTGATCGGCGGCGGCCTGCTGACGATGGTGTTTGGCGCCATCGGCATGCTGGGTTCGCAGCGGCTGGGCTACCTGGCCGGGTTCGGCGCGATTGTCTCGTCAGGCACCTTGCTGGCAGCGGCCGGATTTGGCCAGCCCCTGCTGACGGCCGGACTGCTGTATTACCTGCCCAGTTCCACGCTGGCCATCAGCGCGCTGTTCCTGCTCGCCGACCTGATGGACCGCTGGCGCAACGACGGCGCCAGCCTGGCGCCCTATGACCACGCCGATGCGCCCTTCCTGACCGCCGAGCTGATGCCCGTTAAGGGGCTGAACCTGGACGACGACGAGGAAGTGCTCACCGGCCGGGTGATTCCCGCCGCCGTGGCCCTGCTGGGCCTGGCCTTCATGGCCTGCACGCTGGTGATTGCCGGCCTGCCGCCGCTGTCGGGCTTTGTCGGAAAGTTTGCGATGCTGACGGCCTTGCTCAATCCTTCCGGGCTGGGCCTCTCAAGCGGCCAGCCGCCAGGCGCGGCCGGCTGGTTGCTGCTGGCGCTCCTGATTGGCACCGGCCTGCTGGCCTTGATTGCGCTGACGCGCGCCGGAATCCTGCATTTCTGGGCCACCTACGACCGGGCTTCGCTGCAGTTGCGCGTGCTTGAAGGCCTGCCCATCGCTTTTTTGCTGGGCGCCTGCGTGCTGCTGACGCTGCAGGCCGGACCGGTCATGCGCTACATGCAGGCCACCGCCGATGCGCTGCACACGCCAGCACTTTATGTGCGGGCGGTCATGTCCGCCCGTCCGATACCGGGGCCGCAGGCGCCACGGATCGAACCTGCCCAGGAGATGCCATGAAAAAAATCCTGCCCGCGCCGCTGCTGTCGGCCGCGCTGTTCGTGCTGTGGCTGCTGCTGAACCGCACGCTGGGCGTGGGCCACCTGCTGCTGGCGCTCATCCTGGCGCTGGCGATTCCCTTGCTGACCGCCGGGCTGCGGCCGGTGCCGGTGCGCATCCGCAGGCCGGGCGTGGCGCTGCGCCTGCTGCTCACGGTGGCTGGCGACTCGGTGCGCTCGAACATCGCGGTGATCCGTTTGCTGCTCAGGCCGGGCAGCCGTCGCCATCCGCCGGGCTTTGTGCATGTGCCGCTGGACATGCGCGACCCGAACGGGCTGGCGATGCTGGCCATGATTGTCTGCCTGACGCCCGGCACGGCGTGGGCCGAGCTGTCGCTGGACCGCGCCACCTTGCTGCTGCATGCGCTGGAAGTCGATGATGCCTGCGCGATGGCCGCGCAGATCAAAACGCGCTATGAGCGCCCATTGATGGAGATTTTTGAGTCATGAACCCAATTCTTTCCTGGGCCCTGCCGCTGGCCCTGTTCATGCTGGTGCTGGCCATGCTTTGCACGATGGTCCGGCTGGTCCAGGGGCCAGCCGCGCAGGACCGGGTGCTGGCGCTGGACTGCATGGTCATAAACGGCATGCTGGCGATGCTGGTGCTGGGCCTGATCTACGGCAACCGGCATTATTTCGAGGCGGCGCTGCTGATTGCGCTACTGGGCTTTGTCAGCACCACGGCAATGGCCAAGTTTTTGCTTCGCGGCGAGGTGATTGAATGAGCGGCACCAGCGCTGACCTGCCGCTGTGGGCGGAAATCGTCGTTGCCGCGCTGGTGCTGGCGGGCGCTGCGGTGGCGCTGCTGGGCTCTTTCAGCTTGCTGCGCCTGCCGACTTTTTTCGAGCGCGTCCACGTGCCGGCCATCATCGCCACGCTGGGCTGCTGGTGCGTGATGTGGGGCACGGTGCTTTTTTTCTCGGTCCAGCAAGGTGAACTGGCCATTTTTCCGCTTCTGACGGCGGTGTTCATCGCCATCACCGTGCCGATTCCGACGATTTTCCTGATGCGCGCCAGCCTGTTCCGCGCCCGGCAGATGGGCAAGGAGGTACCACCGAGCGTCAGCCGCATCGTGTCGCCTGACGCCCGGGACGCCGGAAACTGAGAAGGCCACCTTGCATCCAGGCAGGCCGAGCCTATTTCACAGGCCTGCATTAAGCCATGAACCCAAGATTGGCCGGGTAATCCGGCCTGCCTGCCGCCGCGCCGAAATTTCTCAGATTGGGCAAGATGCCCTCTAGTTCGGCATCGGCTACGCCGAACCATCTGGCCAGCGTAGCGGCATATTGGTCCACCGACGTGCTGGGCAGCAGGCGGCCCTGGCCAACATGCCACTGGTCCTGCGCAGCACTGGTGTTGCCCACGCTCACCGGCGGCGGCGTGCCGTAAAAAGCCTTGCCCCTGACGGCGCCGCCGACCATCCAATGGTGGCTGCCCCAGCCGTGGTCAGAGCCGTCGCCATTGGAGGTCAGCGTGCGGCCGAAGTCCGAGGCGGTGAAAGCCGTCACCTGGCTGGCCATACCCAGAGCCAGCGTCGCATGATAGAAGGCCGTCATCGCATCGCTGACCAAGCCCAAGTTGGTGGACTGCCGGGCAACCAGCTGGTCATGCAGGTCAAACCCGCCCAGCGAGACAAAAAACACCTGCCGCTTCAGTCCCAGGCTGCCGCGCGCCGCAATCAGGCGGGCCACCATCTTGAGCTGGTCGGACAAGGCGTTGGACGCGGGAAAACCGCTGAACGGCGCATTGCCGGCTGGAAAACCGGCCAGTGCGTTGGTGACGATGTCTTGTGTGCCAATGGCGCGCGCCATCACACGGTTGTATTCATTTTCAAGCACATGGCTGCGGGCTTGCTGCACCAGATGGAGCATGGCAGGATGGGCCGCGCCGGAGCCGTAAACGCTAGCACTCAGGCTGTTAATCCTGACCACGCCTTGCGTACTCACCCGGTAAGCCAGGGCGGTGTCGCCCGACAAGAACACGGCATTGCCGGTCACGGTGATACAGGTCAGAAGGGAATTTCCGGTATTGGAAGCAAGCGCCAGGTCGCCGATGTGGCCGCCCCAGCCCGTCCGGGAGCCTTCGGGCGAGGACGACTGCCAGACCGACTGCTGGTCGTTATGCGAGAACAGCTTGGGCGGCAACGGATAGGCTTTGCGGTTGGCGCTACCGTACTGCGCACGGGTCAGGGGCGTGACCAGGGGCCCGACGTTGAGCTGCACCGCCGCCCGTCCGTCGTTGAACAAGCCGGCCAGCCCGGCCATCTCCGGATGCAGCGCATACTGTCGCCCGCCCGCCAGGGGCGTCACCGGATTGAGCAGGGTCGCCGCCAGGCTGGCCTTGCCCAGGGCGATGCCGCCGGCCGTCTGGCCCGCGCCGCCGCCCCGGATGGCGCTGTAGGCGTCGTAGCTCGGGTCGTCATAGGCCACTACTGTGTTGGCATAGTCGTTGCCGCCATAGAGGAAAACGCACACCAGGGCTTTGTAATCGGCGGCATCGAATGCAGCTGCCTCTCCCATGGCGGCAAGATTGAGCGCCAGCGGCAGTGCCGCGCCGGTCAGGGCAAGCTGACCGGCGCGGCGCAAAAAGGCGCGGCGGCTGTGGTCTTCAGGCTGGATCACATGCATGGCGCCTCCCTTATTTCTGGATCAGGTAATCGGCCGACGCCATCACCATCAGCACGGCGACAGCAACCCGATCAAGCTTTAGCGCATCGCTACCGTCCGAGGTGACGGGCCTGGCGTTAAGCACCGAAACAATCAGGTTTTGCGTGGCCGGCAACAGCGAACCGGCACATAGCACCAGGCCAAGGTGCGACACCAGTGCGGCATTGGAAGCCAGCGCCAACTCCCCGGCATAGTCCGGCTTCACATCCAGCTGGTAAATGCCGGAGCCGAGGGCGGCCTCAGGCACGTCAGGCTTGGGGCAAGAGATGCCGCCGCGAATCACCGTCTGCATGTAGTTAAGGTAGGCGCTCACCGTGGTTTCGTTGACCAACTGGAACTCGGGCGCAGGCGCCTGGGCGGCCGCCATGATGGTATTGGGCGGAACGAACCCAGGCCGGAAAAAGTTGAACACCGAAGGCGCACGCAGCGGGCTCTGGCCCAGCTGGGTGGCCGGGTTGCTGGTGTTGAAAATCTTCCAGCTGCCGGCAGCCGAAGTCACGCCGAAGCTGCGCGCCCACTGGATCAGCCGCAGCATCGGCTCGCGCAGCTTGCCAAAACCGGGATTCGCCACGCCCGGGACGCCGCGTGCCTCGGGGTCAAGCAGTATGGCCGTCCACACCGTCCGCAGGTCGCCGCGCACTCCGGCGTCGTTGCGGTTGAATCTGGCTGCAACCCGGCCGACATAAGCGGCGCTCGGATTGCTGGTGACCAGGCGCTGAATCATCTGTCGGGCAAAAAACGGCCCGGCGTTGGGATGGTTGAACAAGGTGTCGAGTGCGGTTTTCAGCGCCTCCGGGCCTGACGTGCCGGCCTCGACGGTGACACCCAGAAAAGTCGCCGCAAGGCTTGAATGCTTGCCGGCATCGAAGGACATGGGCTTGCGGGCGAAGTCCCTGGATTCGACCGTGGCGGTCTGGCCGGTGATGGTGATGCGCACCCCATCGGAGCGATCAAAGTCATAGCCGGTGAACACCCGCGCCAGGCCGGCCACGTCCGGCGGCGCATAGGTCTCGATCGGGTTGCCGCCAGCATCCCTCTTTTCGGTGCCGTCCGGGTTGAGCTGGTGCAGGCCGATGGTGAACAGCTGCATCACCTCACGCGCATAGTTCTCGTCGGGTGTCCGGCCGCTGCTTGTGTTTTCCTTCTGATTCCCCTTGGTATTCAGGTAGTAGCCCATGGCCGGATGAAGCGTCACGTCTTCGAGCAACTGTCGGAAGTTGCCGAATGCATTTTTCACCAGCGTGTCCCAGTAGTGGGCGAAGGCATGGCTGCGCCAGCTGTATTCTGCGGTATCGAGCGATACCACGAACAGTTCGGACAGCGCCAGCGCCATCCGCTTGCGCATCGCCTCCGGGCCGCTCATCAGCTGGTTCCAGAGCATGAAATCGGCCTGGTAGGTGGTGGAGAAGTAGCGGTTGGTATCCATCAAACCGTAGCCGCGCATTTCGAGCCATTCCCAGCCAGTCTGCCCCTGCGGCGCATCCATCTGCCGCTTCAGCCAGCGGGCCTGCGTGGTTTGAAGGACATCAGTGATCTCTGCCTGGGTCGATGAAAACTGCGCCTGCTGCAGGAAGCGAGCGGCATCAATTTCGGCCGCTGTCGCAGGCTTGGCCACGTCTGCGCTGGTTTCCCCGCTGCTGACGGGACCACTGTCGGCGCCACCGCCACCGCCACATGCGGCCAGGAGTGCCGTAGCGGCCAGGGATGCCGTGGTTTTCGCCACCGGCACAGACGGGTTGGCTGCCTGTAGGTCCACATTTTGTTCGCCTTCTTTTTGTTCTGTCGCAAGCACGGCCCCCTCCATTTTTTTGAAAATTTCTCATCAAACGCAAGGTCTGAGGCAAATTTTCAGACTGACAGGCTCATCAGGGGACAGCGAATAGTGCGCGTTACAGGACTTACGAAGTCCAAACTAACTACCTGCGGCAAGCTGGAGAGCCTTGAGGATTTGGCGGCGCCAGACTGTAAAAAAATTAGGCCGGCCCTAACAAGGGCGGGTAACAATGCGTGTCAGTCGCCCGGTCGGCAGAATTTCTCTTTTTTCGTCATTACCCGGATCGACACATGCATCCGGGCCTGAAGAACGCCTTTCCTCGCTGGGGCTAGCGCATTCACGCATTTCCGGGGGCTTGCTGGCTCTTTTTCATTGGCTCCCAGCGTAGGCCGCCACGAACCGGCGGTCGATGCGGTCTTTCCAGCGCCAGACCCAGGCGCCTTCGACGCTGAGCCCGCCCCACACGGCAATCGCATGGCGACTGCCGCACGACAGCAGGTTGAGCGTGCGCTGTTGCGGCGGATAGGATTTAAGGGGCTGGCCCTGCCAGGCGGCGCGCAGGTTGGCCAGCAGCGGCGGGCCGGCGCGCACCGCGTACACGCCGCTTCGCGCATGCGGCGCATCGACGCGGCTGGCCACGTCGCCGGCGGCAAACACCGGCGGATGGCTGGTGCTTTGCTGAAAGGCGTTGACCGCCACAAAGCCGGCCTCGTCCAGCGCCAGGCCGCTGCCGGCCAGCCAGGCCGGCGCCTGGGCGCCCAGGGCCAGCAGCGGCAAATCACATGCTAGATGCCGGCCGTTACCCAGCTTGATGCCGCCCGCGTCCAGGCCGACGCAGGCTTCTGGCAGCACTTCGATCCGCAGGCGCTGCAAGGCCCGGGCAATTCGCCGCTGCACGCCGGCCGGGTAACTGGCGCCCGGCGCCTGTGCGCCGCTCAGCAGCGTCACCCGGCTGCCCGGCGCGGACGACGGGCCTGCCAGCGCATGGGCAGCGGCCATGGCCAGTTCCAGCCCCGCAGCGCCCGCGCCGACCACTGCCAGGTGCATTTTTTGCTGCTGCGCCATCGCCGCCACCCGGGGCCAGAGCTGGCCGAAGGCTTCGATGGGCCGCACAAACAGCGCATGCTCCCGGGCGCCCGGCATCTGCGCCTCGATCTTCTCGCGGTCCATGACCGGGCCGGTGTTCAGGCTCAGCCAGTCGTAGCCCACGGTTTCACCATTGGCGAGGGTGACGGTTTTTGCGTCGGCATCCATGACCACGCCACGGCTCGGGATGTAGCGCGCGCCGCAGCGGGCCAGCAGCCCTTCGAGCGGAATCACGCACTCATCGAGCGCGTAGTGGCCCGCCACAAAGCCCGGCACCATGCCGGAATAAAGCTGGCGCGGATAAGGCGCGATGACCGTGATATTCAGGTCGGCCGGCCGGCTCTGCGCCAGGCCGTTCAGCACATGCACGTGGGCATGGCCAGCGCCCAGCAGGGCCAGATGCTTCAGGCTCATGGCGACAGCGTGACATCGCCGACATAGCCCAGGCTCTGGCCGGCGGTGTTGTCCGAGTCGGCGCCCACCAGCAAGCCCTGCAGGGGCGGCAGGGTCGCCGCTTCCTTGCCGAAGGCGCGGTGGAAGTCGGCCGCCAGGTCCTGCGTGTGCGCCACCCACTGGCCGAGATGCTGCTCGCCGCTGTCCACCACGATCATGCGCATGCGGTGCGTGAAGGCGTTGTCAAGCAGGGTTCCGGGCGGCAATCTGGCGTCCCAGACATAGCACAGGGTGGCGGCCGGCAGGTTTTCGCCGCTCATCGAACGGGCGGCGCGCAACAGGTTGCGCTCGACGAAACCGAGCTGCTCCAGCGGCATGTCGAACAGGGCGCAGACCTTGAGCGGGGTGTCGTCGCCAGCCCGCTGCCGCAGGTCGGTGCCGTACAGCGGCTGGTCCAGGCGCCAGCGCCAGCGCAGTTTCACGCCAGGTGCCAGCGCAAAGTCGTGCAGGTCATGCACCAGGTTTGCATAGGAATGGTCGGTCTGCACCCGCAGCACCGGGTGGCCGTCGAGGGGCACCATCTCGAAGCGGGTCAGCGGCTTGGTGGACTTGGGCAGGCCGACCACGCGCCAGGGGGGCGGCGGCACGGCAGCGCTGGCGGACGAAAAAGGGTGAAGATTCGCTGCTGTCGCTGTCGCCGCCACTGCCGAATCTTCAGCAAATACCGGGTTTGCGCACAGCCACAGGGCGCTGGCAGCTATAAAAAGCATAGTGCAACGAAAAGAGGGCAAGCGCCTTGTGGCGCGATGAAGTCGCATGGTCAGGTTCGTTTCCAGTCGTGGTATTTGCGCACCCATTCGAGCAAGCGCCGGGGCTGGTGCGCCCGCTTCCATTCGCCGGCCGCATACTTGTTGGCTTCCGACAGCGTCGGGTAAGTGTGCAGGGTCGAGAGTATCTTGTTCAGCCCCAGCCCGTGCCGCATGGCCAGAACATACTCGGCCAGCAGGTCGCCGGCGTGGGTGCCGACGATGGTGACACCCAGGATTTTGTCCTTGCCCGGCATGGTCAGCACCTTGACGAAACCGCGCGCCTCGCTGTCGGCAATGGCGCGGTCCAGGTCGTCGATGCTGTATTTCGTGACCTCAAAGGCCACGCCTTTTTCCTTTGCCTCCTGCTCGTTCAGCCCGACGTGGGCGACTTCCGGGTCGATGAAGGTGGTCCACGGAATCACCGAATAATCGGCCTTGAACAGCTTGAACTCGCCAAACAGCGCATTGACCGCCGCGTACCACGCCTGATGCGCCGCCACATGCGTCAGCTGGTAAGGCCCGGCAACATCGCCGGCCGCGTAGATATTGGGGTAGATCGTCTGCAGATAGTCGTTGGTCGGCACCGTGCGCTCGGTGGAAATTCCGAGTTCCTCCAGGCCGTAGCCGCTCAGCCGCGCCGAGCGGCCGACGGCGCAGATCAGCTGGTCGAACTCGATGCGCGTTTCCAGGCCCTGGTGCGCGACGACCAGGGTTTTGACGCCGCCCGCGTTGTCGCAGCGCAGCGCCTGGTGGCTGGTCAGCACCTGCACGCCGTCGGCAGCCAGCGCCTCTCTGGCGAGTTCAGACACTTCCTCGTCCTCACGCCCCAGCAGGCGCGGCGCCATTTCCACCTGCGTGACCTGCGCGCCCAGCCGCGCAAAGGCCTGCGCCAGTTCGCAGCCAATCGGCCCGCCGCCCAGCACCACCAGGCGGCGCGGCACGCTCTCAAACTGGGCAAAGGCGTCCCACAGCGTGTCGCTGGTGACATAGCCCACATCGTCCAGCCCCGGCAGCGGCGGCACGAAAGGCCGGGCGCCGGCGGCAATCACGATGCTGCGCGTGCTCAAGCGCTGCGTGCCGCCGCCGTTCAGCGCAATCTCCACCGTCCACGGGTTGACGATGCGGGCGTGGCCCTGCAGCACCTCGACGCCCAGGCCGCTGTAGCGCTCCACGCTGTCGTGCGGCGCGATGGCGCTGATCACGTCATGCACCCGCTGCATCACGGCCTTGAAACTGAAAGACGGTGTGATGTCGCTCAAACCGTACTGGGCGCCGTGCCGCATCTGGTGCGCCAGCCTGGCGCTGCGGATCAGCGCCTTGGACGGCACGCAGCCGTAGTTCAGGCAGTCGCCGCCCATCTTGTGTACCTCAACCAGCGTCACCCTGGCCTTGACCACGGCGGCGATGTAGGCCGACACCAGCCCGCCCGCACCGGCGCCAATCACGATGAGGTTGCGGTCGAAACTTGACGGGCGCACGGACTTCCAGCGCGCATAGACCTTGCGGCGCTTGAAAAACCCCAGCACCTTGCTGACCGCCAGCGGCAGCAAGCCCAGCAGCACGAAGGAGCCGATCAGCCCAGGGGACAAAATCGACTGCAGCGAGTCGATTTTGGCGATCTGGGTGCCCGCATTCACATAGGCCACGGTGCCGGCGAACATGCCCAGCTGGCTGACCCAGAAGTAAGTCCAGGTCCTGATGCGCGTCAAGCCCATCAGCAGGTTGAGCGCAAAAAACGGCACGACCGGGATCAGCCGCAGCGAGAAAAGATAGAACGCGCCTTCACGTTCAATGCCCTTGTTGACCTCGTCCAGGCGCCGGCCAAAGCGCGCCTGAATCGCGTCCCGCAGCAAATAGCGCGCCGCCAGCATGGCCAGCGTGGCCCCGATGGTCGAGGCCAGCGACACCACCACCGTGCCCCAGACCAGCCCAAAACTGGCGCCGCCGGCCAGCGTCAAAATGGCGGCACCCGGCAGGGACAGCGCCGTGACGGCCACGTAAACTGCAAAAAACACCAGCGTCACCATCACTGGCCGTTCATTGAACAGCACCGTGAACGAGGCCTGGCTGTCCTTGATGAAGGCCAGGCTGAAATAGCGGCCCAGGTCCAGCACAAAAAAAGCGGCGATGCCGGCCAGCAACAGCGCGGCGATCAGAAGTTTGCGTGGATTCACGGGGGTCCTTGGGTTTGTTCTTCTGGTTGAGTTGGACCGGCGCCGTAATTCTTACAAAAAAAAAGCCGAGCGCCCTGTAAGAAAGACCGCCGTCCCCCGACCAATACGACACCCATTAGCCGGTCGGTGTCAAGCGAACATAAAAATTCATGGCGGCGCCAGCCGCCTGTCTTCAATCCATCCTTTTTTTCAAGCTGTTTACAGTTGCCAACCGCGTCCGTTTCTTCAATTCATGGCTGCGACGAATCGCACCAGACACCCATCGGGATCAAGCGAGCGGCAGTAACACTGCCTGTCGCCCTGGCGGCTTGGCCGCCCCAGAAGAACGTTGGTGCCGAAACGTGTCCAATGGTTGATCACAGATCCGTGGCTACCGACATATCGGCTCCAATCCATTGATGGCTCACGTTGCGGGCGATCCGCTTTACTGCAAACGGGTGACGGTGGCACGCCATCCCATTCAGACCCATCGGCTGTGACTCCAGTCGCATTCCCGGGCTTGACGGCCACCGTCAAATATCATGCGAAGCAGCGCGTCACATCGAATGGTCTGCCTTCCTTCAGCATGTGATAGCACGCCCTTGCCAATTTGTGGGCAAGGGCCTTGATCGCAACTACATTGTTGGTCTTTGCCTTCTTTCTCTCGTAGGACCGTTTCGCCTCAGCATTGAGACGCATCGCATAGACGGCAGCCTCCACAAACGCCCAGGCCAGGTACTTGTTACCATTCTTTGTATTGCCTTGGCCCTTCTTCTTGCCGTTGCTGGTGTGCACGCTATCAACGCAGCGCGCGTAAGACGCAAAGTTGCCAGCAGCTTTGAAGCGATCAATCGGGCCTGTCTCCAGCAGGATGGTGGTTGCCAGCACTTTGCCAATACCCGGCACGCTGGTGAGCAGTGTGTAGTCTGGACGCGCCTTCATGTCTGCCAGGAGTCGCTTCTCTAGGAGGTCAATCTGCTCGGAAAGAGTCGTGATCACCGCCACGTTGGTTTTGATTGCCAGTGCCACATCCGCAGCCAACGGCATTGCATCAACCTTCTGCGCTGTCAGCTGCTTGACCTGATTGCTTGTAATGCGCGAACCATTTTGACGGGCCGTGATGTTTTCGACTGCCAGGATGTGCGTGGTACGGCTGCGCACCAACTGCATGCGTTTCCTGGCCAGATCGCGTATCGCGCGGTGTTCGGGTTCCAGTATGGTTCCTGTCGGCAATATTCCCAGGCGCAGCAAATGCGCAAGGTAGCGTGCATCGGCTTCATCGCCGCTGTGCTTGAGACCTTCGTATTTCCTGATCGCTGTTGTATGGGCTAGATACACCGTGAAGCCCGCCTCTTTGAGCCCGTCCACCAGCCAGTACCAATTGAAGGTGGACTCGACAACGATCCCTGCCAACTCTGTCCGCCAAGGTTTAATCAGCCCAATGATCTTTGCAAGATCATTGGGTAAGCGTTTCTCGGCCACAACGTGATCTTGCTCGTCGAGCACCGACACCACGCTATTGTTCGAATGAAGGTCAATTCCGCAGTATTTCATCTCAGCCTCCTGGTTGGTTAAAGCAAGTTTGCAAGCTCACTTTAGTTCCACCACCTGCCTCAGGGGCAGGATGCCGGCTAGATGATTTTCAAAAGGGCTTCAGCCAGGGGCAACGCCGCTTTCTACAGAATTCATCCAGAATCTAGCGTTCACGGCCAGTGGCATGGCCGAAGCCGTCAATCAGTCTAACTTCAAGAAAGAACCCATCAGCATGAACCAGGCATTGGTCGGCATCATCGGAGGCAGCGGCCTTTACCAGATGGACGCGCTGGAAGACGCGCAGGAGCAGGTGATGGACACGCCGTTTGGCGCGCCGTCCGACGTGCTGGTCACCGGCCGCGTGCATGGCGTTCCGGTGGTTTTTCTGGCCCGGCACGCGCGCGGCCACCGGCTGCTGCCGTTCGAGGTGCCCTACCGCGCCAACATCCACGCGATGAAGCAGCTCGGCGTGCGCTACCTGCTGTCGGTGTCGGCCGTCGGTTCCTTGAAGGAAGATGTCAAGCCGCTCGACATGGTGCTGCCCGACCAGTTCATCGACCTGACGAAACGCCGCGAGAGCACTTTTTTCGGCGCGGGCGCGGTCGCCCATGTGTCGATGGCGCAGCCGGTCTGCGCGGCAACCGCTGGCGTGCTGGCGCGCGCGGTGCGCAACGTGCTGGCGGCAGAACCCTCCGGCCACGGCGTGACGCTGCACGAAGGCGGCACCTATGTCTGCATCGAAGGCCCGCAGTTTTCCAGCGGTGCCGAATCCCATTGGTACCGCAGCATGGGCGGCGGCGTGATCGGCATGACCAACATGCCCGAGGCCAAGCTGGCCAGAGAGGCGCAAATCGCCTACACCACGCTGGCGCTGGTGACCGACTTTGACTGCTGGCACCCGCGCGAGGCGCATGTGAGCGCCGACATGGCGCTGGCCAACCTGTTTAAGAATGCCGGCCGGGCGCAGCAGGTGGCCGCCGAGGCGATTCGCCTGCTGGGCGCCAGCCAGCCCGTGAGCGACGCGCACACGGCGCTCAAAAACGCGCTGGTGACCCAACCCGATGCCATGGCACCCGAGGTTCGTGCGCGCCTGGCCGCGCTGCTCGGCTGAACTTTTTGGCCGCGCAGCGACCTATTGATGTATGCATGACACGCTTCCCCTGCTGAAAAAAATCCGCTTTCCGGCGATTGACCGCGCGCGCCTGGATACCCTGCAAGTCAACCTGGGCTACAAGTGCAACCAGAGCTGCCTGCACTGCCACGTCAACGCCGGGCCCCACCGCACCGAGATGATGGACGCGGCCACCCTGGCCCTGATTCCGCAGGTGCTGGCGGCGCGCAGCCTGTCTACGCTGGACCTGACCGGCGGCGCGCCCGAGCTGCACCAAGGCTTTCGCGACCTGGTGCGATCTGCCAGGGCGCAAGGCGTGCGCGTGATTGACCGCTGCAACCTGACGGTCCTGTTTGAACCCGGCCAGGACGGACTGGCGGCATTCCTGGCCGAGCAGCGGGTCGAGGTGGTCGCGTCCATGCCCTGCTACTCGGCCGCCAATGTGGACAAGCAGCGCGGCGACGGTGTGTTTGACCTGAGCATTGCCGCGCTCAAGCAGCTCAACGCGCTGGGCTACGGGCTGCCAGGCTCCGGCCTGGTGCTCAACCTGGTCTACAACCCGCAGGGCGCGTCGCTGCCGCCTGACCAACAAGCGCTGCAGGCCGACTACAAGCGCGAGCTGCTGGCGCACTTCGGCATCGTCTTCAACGAATTGTTCGCGCTGACCAACATGCCGATCCAGCGCTTTGGCTCCACGCTGGTGTCCAAGGGCTCGTTTGACGCCTACATGGACCTGCTCAGGAACAGCTACCAACCGCAAAACCTGGCCGGGGTCATGTGCCGCAGCACCGTCAGCGTGGACTGGCAGGGCTGGCTGTCGGACTGCGACTTCAACCAGCAGCTTGGCTTGCCGCTGGGCACGTCAGGGCTCAAGCGCCATCTGCGCGACCTGATCAAAACCCGCCTGGACGACCAGGCCATCCGCGTGGCAGGCCACTGCTACGGCTGCACCGCCGGCCAGGGCAGCAGCTGCGGCGGCGCGCTGGACCACTGAACGCACCATGACGCCCGCCCGCCTGTCCGTGGTCATGCCGGCGCTGAACGAGGCGGCGGGCATGGCGACTGCGCTGCAGGCACTGGCGCCGCTGGCGGCGCGCGGCGCGCAAGTGCTGGTGGCCGATGGCGGCAGCCGGGATGACACCGCAGCGCTGGCGCAGGCCGGCGGCGCGCAGGTGGTCCACGCCCCGCGCGGACGCGCGCTGCAGATGAATGCCGGCGCGCATCAAGCCAGCGGCGACCTGCTGCTGTTCCTGCATGCCGACACGCGGTTGCCTCTGGATGCCGACCGGCTGATTGCCCAGGCACTCGCCGACGGCCCGCAGGTCTGGGGCCGTTTTGACGTTCACATTGAAGGCAGGTCATGGATGCTGCGCGTGATCGCCGCGTTCATGAACCGCCGCTCGCGCTGGACCGGCATCGCCACCGGCGACCAGGCGCTGTTCATGACCCGCGTGGCATTCGACGCCGTGGGCGGCTTCCCGGCCCAGCCGCTGATGGAAGACATCGAGATGTCCAAGCGCCTGCTCAAGCTGTCGCGCCCGGCCTGCCTGCGCGCGCGCGTCGTCACCTCGGGCCGGCGCTGGGAAACGCGCGGCGTGTGGCGCACGGTGTTGCTGATGTGGCGGCTGCGCCTGGCTTACTGGCGCGGCGCGGCGCCCGAACGGCTGGCCGCGCTATACCGGTGACGGCCATGGCACGGAGCCAGCCCCGGCTGGTGGTTTTCGCCAAGGCGCCGCATCCCGGCGCCGCCAAGACACGGCTGATTCCGGCCCTGGGCGCCAGGGGCGCGGCCGCGCTGGCCAGGCGCATGCTGGATCACGCCTTGACGCAGGCGCTGCAAGCAGGCATCGGCCCGGTCGAACTGTGCATGAGCCCGCCGCCCGGCGACCCGGCCTGGGAAAAAATCGCCATTCCCGCTGCGGTGCTGCGCACCGGCCAGGGCGAAGGCGACCTGGGCGAACGCATGGCCCGCGCGGTGAGGCGCGTGACGGCCGATGACGGCCGGCCGGTGCTGCTCATGGGCAGCGACTGCCCGGCGCTGACGGCCGCCGTGATCCGCGAAGCCGCCCGCCAGTTGCCCACGCATGATGCGCTGCTGGTGCCGGTGGCCGACGGCGGCTATGTGCTGATCGGGCTGAAGTCGCCCTGCCCCACGCTGTTTGACCGAATGCCATGGAGCACCGCCACCGTCGCCGCCGAAACGCTGTCCCGCATGGCGGCGCTGGGTCTGAAGGTGTGGCGCGGACCGCTGCTGCACGACATCGACGAGCCGGCCGACCTGGCGCAACTGCCTGCGGGCTTTCTCGGGCCTTGATTTCAGGCGAAAACAATGATTTGCGCTTGATGGCTATGCGTTTATAGCTACAGATTCAATAGCATCAATCCACGCGGTGGATGCAGGACGTTGACTACTACTGAATTAATAGCTGCTAACGCACGCGCCCTATGCGCAAAAGGCTTATTTCACGTAAAAAAACTTAGCTATTTGCGCTTTCTATTTGACCGCTGCGGTTTCTGTTTCTGTTTCTGTTCTTGTTCTTTGGCTTTGGTGGCTTCTTCTGTGGTTTGAGGGGTGAGCGCCTTCCCGGCGGGGGGTAACTTTCTTTTCTGGCAAAAAAGAAAGCCCACCAAAGAAAGTTGCCTGAATACGGGGATGAGCTGGGCGCTCTTTCGGGCCATCGCTTCGCTGGGCCCTGGGCACCTGGATATGAGGGCTGGTGGCGTTGTCAAAGACTGGCTGGTGCTACCGCTCGTTCGCCAACAGCTTCACACTCTGCTTGATCTGGTCGATCTGCCTCATCTGCTTGGCTTGGCTTGCGCTGCACGCGTCGCTTTTTATCATCCTCCCACTGGAGGCGCGCAGGGGGTTGGCCTCCAGTGGTTGTAGATCAACAACCGTCTCTTTTACCAATCGCCTTTAGTCTCCCTGGCTAGCTGCATGCCTTGACTAAGGAAAAAGGGCAAAAACCTGCCAGCAGTGTCTGAAGCACAAAAGAAACGATCAAGCAGAGCGTGAAGCTGTTGGCGAACGAGCGGTAGCACCAGCCAGTCTTTGACAACGCCACCAGCCCTCATATCCAGGTGCCCAGGGCCCAGCGCAGCGATGGCCCGTCGGAGCGCTCAGCTCCAACCCGCTCCCGACCCCCAGGCAACTTTCTTGGCTCTGTCACTGTTAGATGTGGAATTTTTTTTCCAGAGGCGTAGAGTTCATAGCGAACCGTGAAGGAGGTTAGCCATGAACGCCGAGACTTTCAATGCGTTGATGAACCAACAGGTGCCCCGGCTCACGCTGCGCCAGCGTGAACTGCTCAAAAAGCGTCTGGATGAACTCGATGAGCAGCAAAAAGGGCTGGCCGTCATTGAGTCGTCCAGCGCGACTGAGCCGCGCTGCTGCCCACACTGCCAAGGCAGCGAGCTTTACCGGCATGGCCACGTCAGTGGGTTGCAGCGCTACCGCTGCCGGACATGCCACCGCACGTTCAATGCCCTGACGGGCACCGCGCTGGCGCGGCTGCGCAAGAAGGGCAAGTGGTTCGGTTTTAGTCAAGCCCTGGCCGCGTCCCTCACCCTTCGCCGGGCCGCTACTGCCCTGCAGGTTCACCGAAACACGGCGCTGCGCTGGCGCCATCGCTTTCTCAGCGGCCTCAAGGCAGACCGCGCGACAACGCTGCAAGGTATTACCGAGGCCGACGAGACCTATATCCTGGAGTCGCGCAAGGGCTGTCGCAAGCTGGACCGCCCGCCTCGCCGTCGCGGCAGCAAGGCGAGAAAAGCGGGCCTGTCCGGTGAACTGGTCTGCGTTTTGGTGGCTCGGGACCGTGCCGGACAGACGCTGGACTGGGTGATGGGACGCGGGCAGATGACAAAAGCCGCACTGGCCGGCGCACTGCAGCCCGTGCTGGCCAAGGATGCGCTGCTGGTGAGCGATGGCAACCGGACCTACTGCGGCTTTGCGCACGACGCGCACCTGGCGCACGAGGCGGTCAATCTGAACGCAGGCGTGCGCGTCAACGGCGCCATCCATGTCCAGAATGTCAACGCCTATCACGGCCGTCTCAAACAGTGGCTGCACCGCTTTCACGGCGTTGCCACGGGCTATCTGGACAACTACCTGGGCTGGTTTCGCGCCCTGGACAGCCACCATGGCGACTCTGGGCAAGCTGTCTTGGCGATGGCCTTGGGAAAATTTCCACATTTAACAGTGACATAGCCACTTTCTTTGGTGGGCTTTCTTTTTTGCCAGAAAAGAAAGTTACCCCCCGCCGGGAAGGCGCTCACCCCTCAATCCACAGAAGAAGCCGCCAAACGCCAACGCCAACGCCAACGCCAACGCCAACGCCAACGCCAACGCCAAAGAACAAGAACAAGAACAAGAACAAGAACAAGAACAAGAACAAGAACAAGAACAAGAACAAGAACAGAAACAGAAACAGAAACAGAAACAGAAACAGAAACAGAAACCGCAGCGGTCAAATCGAAAGCGGTAGTAGTTACAAAATCCCGGACTCCACGGGAACGCCGCGCTTCAAGCCACGCCGAAACCGCCGCCGCCCGGCGTGTGAATCTCGAACACGTCGCCCGGCTGCATCTCGGCCTGGCCAATGTGCGCCAGCGCTTCAATCGCGCCATCGGCCCGCACCACGATGTTTTTACCGACCTCGCCCGGCTCGCCGCCGGCCATGCCGAAAGCGCCGTGCAGGCGGCCGTTGGACAGGATGCTCGCCGTCATCAGCTCCAGGAACTTCACCCGCCGCACGCCGCCATTGCCACCCATCCATTTGCCCGCGCCGCCCGAGCCAGCGCGAATCTCGTAGCTTTCCAGCCGCACCGGAAAGCGGAACTCCAGCACCTCGGGATCGGTCAGGCGCGAATTGGTCATGTGGGTCTGAACCACGCTGCATCCGTCAAAGCCCTCGCCCGCGCCGCTGCCGCCCGAGATGGTTTCGTAATACTGGTAGCGCTCGTTGCCGAATGTGAAATTGTTCATCGTGCACTGGCTGGCCGCCATCACGCCGAGCGCGCCGTACAGCGCGTTGGTGATGCAGCTGGACGTTTCCACATTGCCCGCGACCACCGAGGCCGGCGGATTCGGGTTCAGCATCGAGCCGGCCGGAATGATGACCTTGAGCGGCTTGAGGCAACCGGCATTGAGCGGAATGTCGTCATCGACCAGCGTGCGGAACACATACAGCACGGCCGCCATGCACACCGCCGTCGGCGCGTTGAAGTTGTTGGTCTGCTGTTCTGAGGTGCCGGTGAAGTCGATCTCGGCGCTGCGGTTTTGCGTATCGACCCGGATAGCCAACTGGATCTGCGCGCCGTTGTCGAGCAGCAGCGTGAACTGCCCATCTTTCAGCCGCGTGATGACGCGGCGTACCGACTCCTCGGCGTTGTCCTGCACATGGTTCATGTAGGCTAGCACCACCTCCAGGCTGAACTGCTCGACCATCTTGCGCAGTTCCTGCACGCCTTTTTCATTGGCGGCAATCTGCGCCTTCAGGTCGGCCATGTTCTGGGCCGGGTTGCGGCTCGGGTATTCGCCGCTTTGCAGCAGCGCCACCATTTCTGCTTCGCGCAGCACGCCACGGTCGACCAGCTTGACGTTGTTGATCTGCACGCCTTCTTCCTCGATGCGCGTGGAAAACGGCGGCATCGAGCCCGGCGTGATGCCGCCGATGTCGGCATGGTGGCCGCGCGAGCCGACGTAAAACGTGGGCGTGTCGTGGTGCGGCGAAGCGCCCAGGTAGACCGGCGTGATCACGGTGATGTCAGGCAGGTGCGTGCCGCCGTGGTAGGGGTCGTTCAGCACATACACATCGCCCGGCTGCATCTTGCCGGCGTTCTCGCGGATCACGGTCTTGATGCTTTCGCCCATCGAGCCCAGGTGCACCGGCATGTGCGGTGCGTTGGCAATCAGGTTGCCTTCGGTGTCGAACAGCGCGCAGCTGAAGTCCAGCCGCTCCTTGATGTTGACCGAGTAGGCGGTGTTCTGCAGCTGCAGCCCCATCTGCTCGGCAATGTTCATGAACAGGTTGTTGAACACTTCCAGCAGCACCGGGTCCACCGTCGTGCCCGCTGCAAACCTGATGGCGCGCGGCACCCGCCGGTCCAGCATCAGGTGGTCGAACGCCGTGAGGCTCGCTTCCCAGCCGGGCTCGACCACGGTGGTCGCGTTCTTCTCGGCGATGATGGCCGGGCCGGGAATAATGTCGCCCGGCTGCAGGTCTTCGCGCACGACCAGCGCGGCATCAATCCACTGGCCGCCAGAGTACATGCGCACGGTTTCGCGGCGCGGCACTTGGCGCGGTGCGTGCAGCGCGTGGCGCGGTTCGGCCGGCGCGTCGCCCGCCACCACGGCCTCGACCGACACGGCTTCCACGACCAGGCCCTTGCCCTGCATCAGGAAGGCGAAACGCTGGCGGTAGGCGGCTTCAAAACCGGATTGAATCTGCTCAAACGTGCCAAACGGCACGATGAGCGCGGAGTCGCTTCCCTCGTAGCGCACATGCACGCGCCGCAGCGTGGTGATGGCGCCCGTGCTGACTTGCTGGCGCTGCAGTTCGGCTTGCGCGGTCGTGGCCAATGCATCGAGCGCATCGGCAATTTCGGGCAAGGCGGCGTCTGTCAGCTTGAGTTCAACGGCTTGCTCGCGAATCACGTTCTGGTCGGCCAGCCCCATGCCGTAGGCGCTCAGCACGCCGGCCAGCGGATGCACAAAGACCTTGCTCATGCCCAGCGCATCGGCCACCAGGCAGGCATGCTGGCCGCCGGCGCCGCCAAAGCACTGCAGCGTGTAGCGCGTCACGTCGTAGCCGCGCGCGACCGATATTTTCTTGATGGCGTTGGCCATCTGCTGCACGGCGATGTCGATGAAACCCTCGGCCACTTCCTCGGCGCTGCGGCCGGTCTGCACGGCCAGTTCGCCGAACTTGGCTTGCACTGCTTCCAGGCTCAACGATTCATTGGCCTGCGGTCCAAACACCTTGGGAAAGTAGCGCGGCTGCACCTTGCCGACCATCACATTCGCGTCGGTCACAGCCAGCGGGCCGCCGCGCCGGTAGCTGGCCGGGCCGGGGTTGGCCCCGGCGCTCTCGGGGCCGACGCGAAAGCGCGCACCGTCAAACGCCAGCACCGAACCGCCACCGGCCGCCACCGTATGGATGCTCATCATCGGCGCGCGCATGCGCACGCCGGCCACCTGGGTTTCGAACACGCGCTCGAACTCGCCCGCGTAATGCGACACGTCGGTCGAAGTGCCGCCCATGTCGAAACCAATCACCTTCTCGATACCCGCAATCGCCGCCGTGCGCGCCATGCCGACGATGCCGCCGGCGGGGCCGCTCAGGATCGCGTCCTTGCCCTGGAACACATGGGCGTCGGTCAGCCCGCCCGACGACTGCATGAAGAACAGTTTCACGCCCGGCATCTCTGCGGCCACCTGCTCGACATAGCGGCGCAGGATGGGCGACAGGTAAGCATCGACCACGGTGGTGTCGCCCCGGCTGACGAACTTCATCATCGGGCTGGTTTCATGCGAGGTGCTGATCTGCGTGAAGCCCACTTCCTGCGCGATGCGTTTGGCGGCTTTTTCGTGGGCGGTGAAGCGGTAGCCGTGCATGAAGACAATCGCCACGCTGCGCAGCCCTTGCTGGCAGTGCGCCAGCAGCTCGCGCTTCAATAGCGCCTCGTCCAGCGGCTGCAGCACTTCGCCCTGCGCGCCGACGCGTTCGTCGGCTTCGACCACGGCGCTGTAGAGCAGTTCGGGCAGCACGATGTGGCGGTCAAACAGTCGCGGGCGGTTCTGGTAGGCGATGCGCAGCGCATCCCGAAAGCCGCGCGTGGTGACCAGCAGCGTCGGCTCGCCCTTGCGTTCGAGCAGCGCGTTGGTGGCCACGGTGGTGCCCATCTTCACGCACTCGACCACGTCGGCGCTGACCGGCTCGCCGGTCTTGAGGCCGAGCAGGTGGCGAATGCCGGCCACGGCCGCGTCGCGGTACTGCTCGGGGTTTTCGCTCAGCAGCTTGTGCGTGACCAGCGTTCCATCGGGCCGCCGGCCTACCACGTCAGTGAAGGTGCCGCCCCGGTCGATCCAGAACTGCCAGCGTCGCGTGCCATTTTTTTCCATGATGTGCCCAGAAGGTAAAAGGGGTTAAAGGCTGGCCGCCGAGCGCGCCGCCTGGTCGTAGATGCCCGACAGCAGGCGCAGCAGGCGCGCCAGTTCGCCGATGTCGCGGTTCAGCCCATCGTCGGCATTGAGCGCATTGATCAGGCACGATTCGCGGATTTCGCGGTAGCGGTTCACATGGTCCATCCCCATGTCGGTGCAGGCGTAGGTCACGTCCTTGCCGCTTTTGCTGGACACCACCACGCCCAGGTTCTGCAGTTTCTTGAGCGAGTAGTTGATCAGGTGCGTGTCCTCGACATTCATGATGAAACAGATGTCGGCCAGGCGCTTGTTGCGGGCGCGGTGCGTGACATGGTGCAGCACCAATACGTCGAGCGGCGTCAGGTCGGGCAGGCCGGCCGCACTCATGCAGTGCACGACCCAGCGGTGAAAGGCGTTGCCCGCCACGATCAGGCCGAACTCGAACTCGCTCATCTCCGCGCTGCGCGGCGACACCAAGTGCGCCGACGAGACAATGGACGGTGTGGACGATGGGGGCGATGGGGGCGCGCCTCGGGGCGCCGGGGTGCCGGTTTTTTTCATCACGCGCACGCTCCAGGCTGGCATCTTTGTTGCATGGATAAATTGTAGGCAGTTAAATCACAATTCATCAACGATTTGTTGACGTTTAGGGAAAACACCCGGTCAGCCCGCCAAAATGCGCTTTACATTTATTCACCGACCCTGCGAATTAACCCTGGAGCTTTCATGAATCGTCGTCTGTTTGCACTGAGCGCCACCGCCGCCGCCTTGACGCTGGCCCTGGCCGGCGCACCGGCCTTTGCCCAAACCAAATGGGACCTGCCAGCCGCCTACCCGGCGACCAACTTTCACACCGAAAACCTGACGCAGTTTGCCGCCGACGTGGACAAGGCCAGCGCCGGCAAGCTGAAAATCACCGTGCATGCCAACGGTTCGCTGTTCAAGGCGCCGGAAATCAAGCGCGCCGTGCAGGGCGGACAGGCGCAGGCCGGCGAAATCCTGCTGGCCAATTTCCAGAACGAGTGGCCGCTTTTCGGCGCCGATGGCCTGCCCTTCCTGGCCGACAGCTACGACCAGTCGCAAAAACTCTACAAGGCGCAAAAGCCTTTCCTGGAGAAAAAGCTGGCCGAGCAAGGCATAGCGCTGCTGTACGCGGTGCCGTGGCCCACGCAGGGCATCTTTGCCAAGAAGCCGCTCAATGCCGGCAGCGACCTGAAGGGCGTGAAATGGCGCGCCTACAGCCCGTCCACCGCGCGCATCGCCGAACTGGTGGGCGCCCAGCCGGTCACCGTGCAGGCCGCCGAGCTGTCGCAGGCCATGGCGACCGGCGTGATCGAGTCCTACATGTCCTCCGGCTCCACCGGCATGGACACCAAGACCTATGAAAGCCTGAAGTATTTCTACGACACCCAGGCCTGGCTGCCGAAAAACGCGGTCATCGTCAACAAGGCCGCATTCGATGCGCTCGATGCGCCGACGAAGCAGGCGGTGCTCAAGGCTGCGCTTGATGCCGAAGTGCGCGGCCTGACCGCGTCGAAAAAGACCAACGCCGACTCGCTGGACAAGCTCAAGGCCAATGGCATGAACGTCCTGCCGCCGTCGCCGCAGCTCAAGGCCGACATGAAGAAGGTCGGCGACGTGATGCTCAAGGAATGGCTGGAAAAAGCCGGCCCCGAGGGCAAGGCGCTGATCGACGCCTTCAACAAGTCCTGAAGCAGGCTTGAATGCGAAAAGCGCTCGATGCCCTGTACAACGGCGCCGCCGCCCTGGCCGCGCTGTTCCTGGTCGGCCTCCTAGTCATGGTGGTGCTGTCCATCGTCAGCCGGCAGCTCAATTTCCATGTGCCGGGCACCGACGCCTACGCCGGCTACCTGATGGCGGCCAGCGGCTTCCTGGCGCTGGCCCACACCCTCAAGCGCGGCGAGCACATCCGCGTGACGCTGATCCTGGGGGCGCTGACCGGCCGCTGGAAAAAGGGGCTGGAGCTGTGGGCCCTTGGCTTTGCCAGCGCGCTGAGCGCCATGTTCGCGTATTACTGCTGCCGCCTGGCCTGGCAGTCGCGCACCTTTCACGACATTTCCACATCGAGCGACGCCACGGCGCTGTGGATTCCGCAGCTCGGCATGGCGGTCGGCACGGTGATCCTGGCGATTGCCTTTGTCGATGAGCTGGTGCTGGAAATCAGCGGCCAGCGCATGGCCCACAGCAGCGACGAAGCGCTGCGCAACGAATAAACCGATTCATTTCCTACCTCCCCACCTCAAGCGGCCCTTCATGAACGACCTTGCAATCACCGCCGCCCTGCTGGTGGCCCTGCTCTTGATTTTGGGCAGCGGCGTCTGGGTCGGCCTGAGCCTGACCGGCGTGGCCTGGATGGCGGTGACGCTGTTTTCGTCGCGCCCCGCCGGCGACGCCATGGCCGTGACGGTCTGGGGCTCGTCGTCCAGCTGGACGTTGACCGCCCTGCCCCTGTTTGTCTGGATGGGTGAAATTTTGTTTCGCACGCGCCTGAGCCAGGACATGTTCAAGGGCCTGGCGCCCTGGGTGCAGGCCCTGCCGGGGCGGCTGCTGCACACCAACGTGATCGGCTGCACCATCTTTGCCGCCGTGTCGGGCTCCAGCGCCGCCACCTGCGCCACCATCGGCAAGATGACGCTGCCCGAACTGACCCGGCGCGGCTACCCCGAGCACATGGTCATCGGCACACTGGCCGGCGCCAGCACGCTGGGCCTCTTGATTCCGCCGTCGATCATCATGATCGTCTATGGCGTGGCCGCAGAGGTGTCGATCTCCAAGCTGTTCATTGCCGGGGTGTTTCCCGGCTTGCTGCTGGCGGCGCTGTTCTCGGGCTACATCATCTTCTGGGCCTTGCGCCATCCGGAACAGGTGCCCCCCGCCGACGCCAGGACCAGCTTCATGCAAAAGATCGCCAGCTCGCGCAGCCTGATTCCGGTGGTGCTGCTGATTGCCGCCGTGCTGGGCTCAATCTATTCCGGTGTGGCCACGGCTACCGAGGCCGCCGCCGTCGGCGTGGTCGGCTCGCTGATCTTGTCTACCCTGCAGGGTTCGATGAACTGGGCAACCTTTCGCGATGCGCTCATGGGCGCGACCCGGCTGTACTGCATGATCGGCCTCATTTTGGCGGGCGCGGCCTTTTTGACGCTGGCCATGGGCTACATCGGCTTGCCGCGCCACCTGGCCGAATGGATCGGCACGCTGGGGTTGAGCAAGGCGCAGCTCATCGTAGCGCTGTCGGTGTTCTTCATCATCCTGGGCTGCTTTCTGGACGGTATCTCGATGGTCGTGCTGACCATGGGCGTGCTCATGCCGACGGTGCAGGCCGCCGGCATCGACCCGATCTGGTTCGGCATTTTCGTGGTGCTGGTGGTCGAGATGGCGCAGATCACGCCGCCGGTCGGTTTCAACCTCTTCGTGCTGCAGGGCATGACCGGCCGCCAGCTCACCTGGATTGCCAAAGTCACGATGCCGATGTTTTTCCTGATGTGCGCGGCGGTGGCGCTGATCTATGTGTTCCCTGGCATCGTCACCTGGCTGCCGCAAAAAATGGCGAACTAGGACATGGGAACGGTGCTGGCCATCTGCATCGGCGCCTCGGCGGGCGCGCTGTCGCGCTGGGGCCTGGGTCTGTGGCTGTCGCCCGGCGGCCTGATTCCCTGGGGCACGCTGGCAGCCAACCTGCTGGGCGGCTACCTGGTCGGCGTGGCGGTAGCGGTCTTGCAGTCCATGCCGCAGATCGACCCGGTCTGGCGGCTGCTGCTGGTCACGGGCTTTCTGGGCGGGCTGACGACGTTTTCCACTTTCTCGGCCGAGGTCGTGGCGTACCTGCTTGAGGCGCGCTACGGCCTGGCAGCCTTCACGGCCCTGCTGCACGTGATGGGTTCGCTTTTGATGACCGTGGCGGGGATCAAGTCTGCTGCGTTTTTCATAGCTACTCGCGCAGGCTAGGACTGCGCAAAAGCCATTTTTTGTTATAAATTTAGCCGCTTTCCATGGCCCTGACGAGTCAGCTGTCGCCCAGCCCGATGGGCGCCGGCGCCCGCATCACGATGCGCGTGAACAGGCGGTCATAGGCCGGGTCGGGCGGATATTTTCCGGTCAGCGGGTCGCAGTTCTTCTCGAACGCGGCGTCCAGTTCCTTCCAGTCGGCATCGCTCAGCACCTTTTCGGCTTCGGGCAGGATCACGGTTTCTTCGAGCCGCATGTGCTCCAGGTAAAACTTCACGTAGCTGGTGCACTGGGCCACGAAAGTGGGCTTGCGCGGCTCGCCCAGCAGTTCCCAGGCCAGCAGCAGGTGTTGAAGCTCACGCACGGCTTTTTCGCCGTTCATGTGGTCGCTTTCGAGTTTTTGCACCGCCGCCATGACCGACGGCGCTGCCCGCACCACGCGCGGGAACAGCAGGTCGGACTCCTTGGGGTGGTGCAGGCGCTCGGGAAATTCGTCGATGTAGAACAGCATGGCGCGCAGCACATCGAAGAACTGTTCCGGGTTGTCTCCGGGGCCGCGCTCGACCATCAGGGTCATGGACTTGAGCATGGCGGCCAGCGACGAATGCTCGTCGCGGATGATTTGCAGGCTGGTGTGTTTGATGGCGGTCTCCTGAAATTTTTTGACTAGCGCACAGCATGCCTTGCAGCTAGCCCGCATGCCATGACACAGGTCAAGTTTTCGTCAGCTTCAAGGCCTGCGCAAACACGGTGTTACCTGTGCGGCACCGCCCGCACACTCAGTGCTTGTGGGCGCCGTGGTCTGCGGCGTTTCCAGTCATGGCAGCAGGGGCCGCCGTTCTGACAGGCACGATGACTTCCTGACGGGTTTCAACGCCCTGGGCATCCTGAAGGCGCAGCGTCAGCGGCACCGTGCTGCCCTTGGGGAGGGGCTGCTTCAGGTCCATGAGCATGAGGTGGTAGCCGCCGGGCTTGAGCTGCACGGCCTGGCCGGCCGGAAGGTCCAGCGCGGGCAGCGCGCGCATCTTCATGATGTCGCCGTCCACTTTCATTTCATGCACTTCGGCCACGCCGGCCACGGGCGTGGACACGCCGACCAGTCTGGCGCCGTCCCTGGCGGTGAGGTTCATGAAGGCGCCCGTGCCCTTCTGGCCCTGCACGGTGGCGCGGACCCAGGCGCCGCTGACGTCAACGGTCTGGGCATGAAGGGCGCCGCAGGCCAGCAGCAAGGTGGCGGTCAATACTTTGAGTTTCATGAAATTATCCAACGGTGAGTTTTTCAAAATCCGGCGGAACCCGCCGGCTGAATGGGAAAAATTGAAGGGAAATGTCCTGGTGAATTCATCGAACGCACACTGTGGAACGCAACGATAAAGCGCGTGCGGGCCCCTTGGTCAGCACGCAAGCCCAAGCCCCGGTGGAGGCGGTTCAGTTCAGGAGTGCGGGCGGCCCACGGCTGAAAGGCAGCCCGGGGTTGGTGGCGGCTACATCGGACGGAAAATCGGCGGCGGCCACCTGTACGCCGGCAAAGCAGGGAATGGCCGTGACAGGCTGCGGCGGCAAGGCCCAGCCCAGCGCACCGCACAGGTCGCAGTGCGCGCCGGCCTGCGGTGCATCGCCGGAGCCGTCGTCCGCGCTGCTGCCCCAGACGGCGTTCGCACTGCAGATGCCGCCGAGCTGGCCGGTGCGCACCTCTTCGGCCAGCATGCTGGCCGGCGCCACCAGCGCCGACAGTACGGCCAGGAAGCTGAAGAAAACGGCCACGCGCGCCCACACGGACAAGGGCGGGCGGGCGAATGGATGGTGAGGCACGGCGCGATTGTAAAGAGTTAGAACGCCGGCCTGACGCGGCAAGGTCAGCAAACGCGGGCCGGCTTAGGGATAAGGAAATTTTAAAAGTACCGGTTTTAAATGGCTGTCATTGCGGGCTTGCCCCGCAATCCATGGCCCCGAATTCATGGATGCCGGGTCAAGCCCGGCATGACATGGGTACATTGGAAATCTCCGCCTCCCTTACGGCGCGGCGTTGGGGAAAAACAGCGGCTGGCCGTTGATCTTGTAAGCGGCAATCACGCCCTGCCCGGCCGGCGAAATCACCCAGTCAACAAACTTTTGCGCCTCAAGCACCTTGATCTGCGGGTGTTTGGCCGGGTTGACGACCATCACGCCATACTGGTTGAAAAGGCGCTTGTCGCCCTCGACCAGCACGGCCAGGCCGGCCTGGTTCTTGAACGACAGCCAGGTGCCCCGGTCGGCCAGCACATAGGCGCCCAGGCTGGCGGCCATGTTCAGCGCCGGCCCCATGCCGCAGCCGCAGGCCTTGTAGCCGGAAAATGCCGGGGCTGGGGCGCCGGCGGTTTTCCAGTAACGCAATTCAGCCGCATGGGTGCCGCTCTTGTCGCCGCGCGAGATGAAGCCGATGGCGCTGGTATTGGCGGCGTTGATTTTTTTCAAGGCGTCAACGATGTCATTACCCTTGACCTGGGCCGGGTCGGCGGCCGGGCCGACCAGCACGAAGTCGTTGTACATCACCGGGTAGCGCTTGAGGGCAAAGCCTTCGGCGACGACCTTTTCCTCGGCCACCTGGTCGTGGACAAACAGCACGTCGGCGTCGCCCCGGCGGCCCATGTCGATGGCCTGGCCGGTGCCGACCGCCACGACCTTCACGTCGATGCCGGAGGCCTTTTTGAATTCCGGCAGCAAATGGCCGAACAGCCCGGACTGCTCGGTCGAAGTCGTGGAGGCCATCACGATGCTCGGCGTCTGCGCTATCGAAAGCGTAGCTGCCAGCGCAAGTGGAATAAGCGCAAGAGCCCTGAAAGGCATGAGAAATCTGCTAAAACCGTTCATCCGAGTTCCCCTTTTAGAAAATTGTCCGCCGCCACCGGCAACGGTCCGTTGAAAAACGCAGCCGTCGGCAAGTCGGCGATCAGCCGGCCCTGCTCCAGGTACACCACGCGGCTGGCCAGGCGCTTGACCTGGCCGAGGTTGTGGCTGCTGAAAATCAGCGTCATGCCGTCGTCGGCGAATTCGGCCATCAGCCGCTCGACCTCGCGCTTGGCCGCCGGGTCCAGACTGGACGTCGGCTCGTCGAGCAGCAGCACTTGGGCTTTCAGTGCCCAGGCGCGCGCCAGCGCCACGCGCTGCTGCTGCCCGCCGGAAAGCGCCTTGGCATGGCGCCCGGCCAGGTCGGCCAGCCCCACCCGTTCGAGCGCCTGCAGCGCCTGCGCCTTGGCCAGCGTCCACGGCACGCTGCTGAGCCACAAGCCCAGCGCGACGTTGTGCAGCACGCTGGCGCGCAGCATGTAGGGCCGCTGGAACAGCATCGCCTGGCGCGCGCGCGCGTCCGCCTGGAAATGTCCTTGGTCTGGCTTGACCAGCCCGTGCAGGGTGCGCAGCAGGGTGCTTTTGCCGCTGCCGTTGGAGCCGACCAGCGCCAGCCTTTCGCCGGCCTGGATACACAAGGTGCAGCCGCGCAGCGCCTGCACGCGGCCGAACTGCACGCCAACGGCCTGCAGGTCAAAGAGCAGCGTCATGACGAGGCGCCCCGCGCCACCGGCGCTGCCGCCAGCGCGGCGTCAAGATCGGGCAGCGGGTCATCGACCCGCTCGCGCCAGCGCCGCACCAGCGCGATCAGCAGGTTGAGCAGCAGCACCACGCCGAGCAGCACCAGGCCGAGCGCCAGCGCCAGCGGCAGGTCGCCCTTGCTGGTTTCCAGCGCGATCGAGGTCGTCATCACGCGGGTAAAGCCCTCGATGTTGCCGCCCACGACCATCACCGCGCCGACCTCAGAAATGGCGCGGCCAAAGGCGGCCATCAGCACCGTCAGCAGGGCATAGCGCTCGTCCCACAGCAGGATCAGGCTGCGCATGAAGCGGCGCGCGCCCAGCGAGGCGAACTGCTCGCCGTGGCTGCGCTCGGCGTCATCGATGGTCTGGCGCACCAGCGCCGTCACCACCGGCAGCACCAGGATGGTTTGCGCCAGCACCATGGCCTTGAAGGAAAATAGCCAGCCCAAGAAACCCAGCGGACCGCTGCGCGACAGCAGCAAATACACCACCAGCCCGACCACCACCGATGGCAGCGCCAGCGCGGTGTTGAGCAGCGCCAGCACCACGGCCCGCCCCTTGAAACGCGCCACGCCCATCCAGGCGCCCAGCAGCAGCCCGGCGCTGCAGGCGATGAGGCAGGCCAGCGCGCTGACAGCCAGCGACCGGCCGACGATGCCGGCAAACAGCGGGTCGAGCGAAGTGATGAGCGAAAAGGCGGTGAAGGCGCTGTCGGAAAAGGTGTTCATGGGGTGGGTTGTGGCGCGACTGTAGCGCAGCTTTTCCGACTGTGCGGCGCTTGGGGCGTTGTCGTTATGAAGCGCTTTGCATAGGAAAAACCGGCCGTCCGGCGCCATGGGCCGCACCGATAATCCGTGTACACACCATGCACAAGATCGAACTTTCCTACCTCCTGAGCCCGCAGCGCGGCAAGGACGCGCTGATCCGCAACCCGATGATGGACATGCTGCACGCGGTCAGCGAGCAAGGCTCGATTTCAAAGGCCGCCAGGGCGCTTGGCCTGTCCTACCGCCACGTCTGGGGCTCGCTCAAGGACTGGGAACAAACGCTGGGCCGCAGCCTGATCGTCTGGGACAAGGGCCAGCGCGCGCGCCTGACCGAGTTCGGCGACAAGCTGCTGTGGGCCGAACGCCAGGCGCAGGCCCGGCTGGCACCGCAGATCGAGGCGCTGCGCGGCGACATCGAACGCGCTTTTTCAACGGCGTTCGACGACAGCGCGCACGTCCTCACGCTGTATGCCAGCCACGACGCGGCGCTGTTGGCGCTGCGCGACCAGGCCAGCGCGCAGGGCCTGCACCTGGACCTCCGCTTCATGGGCAGCGTCGATGCCATCGCGGCGCTCAACGCCGGGCGCTGCATGATGGCCGGCTTTCATGCGCGCGACCAGCCCGCCCGACATTCGGTGGCGGCACAGACCTACCGCAGCCTGCTCAAGCCCGGCCTGCACAAGCTGATCGGCTTTGCGCACCGCCAGCAGGGCCTGATGGTGGCGCGCAACAACCCGCTGCGCATCGACAGCCTGGCCGACCTGAAGCAGCCGGGCATCCGCTATGTGAACCGGCTCCAGGGCAGCGGGACGCGGGTGCTGCTGGACGAGCTGCTGGCCGAAGCCGGCATGGCGGCCTGCGACATTCAGGGCTACGGTACGGTCGAGCCGTCGCACACCGCCGTGGCGCAGGCCGTTGCCAGCGGCGCGGCTGATGCGGGCCTGGGCATCGAGGCGGCTGCGCGGGAAAAGGGCCTGGGGTTTGTGCCGCTGGCGCGGGAGCGCTACCACTTGGTCTGCCTGAAGTCCGAGTTGCCCACACCGCCGGTACAGGCGCTTCTCAGGGAACTGCAAGGCGGCGCATGGCAGGCCACGCTGGACGCGCTGCCGGGGTATGGCGGCGCGCTGGCGCAGAGCGGCAAGGTGCTGTCATTGCGGGCGGCGCTGCCGTGGTGGAGTTACCGCAAAGCTAAAGATTGACGGCTTGACGCTGGCTGCGGGCTGATGCTTGGCTGGGTTAACTTCTCTGGGTTTTGCTGGCCGGGGGTTGCCCGGCGGCAAGTAACTTTCTTTTGCTTCGCCAAAAAAAAGTCACGGCGGATTCAAATCGCAAGTGCAACACTACGAATCCGGAGGAGTTGCATGACAAGAACCTATCAACAATTGAATGCTGAAGAGCGCGGCGTGGTGATGGCCATGAAGCTGCAGTTCTGCAGCATGCGCTCGATTGCCAGTGCACTGGGCAGAGCGCCGAGCACGATCTCGCGCGAGCTGCGCCGCAATGAGTGGCAAAGCGAAGCCGGGCAATGCGTCATGGGTCGCCCCCGCATCGCTGGCGGCTATGACGCAAAGCGCGCCGGCAAGCGGGCCAGACGGGTGCGCCGCGAAGCCTGGCCGTCGCGCAAACTCCACCACACTGGTCTCCTGTGGGCCGAGGTCAGGGCGCTGCTGGAACTGAAGTGCTCGCCCGAGCAGATCGCTGCCAAACTCAGGCAGCGCCATCCCGGGCAACGTCAGTTGCAGGCCTGTCATGAAACCATCTACACCGCGATCCACGCCGCCATCTACGCCATGCCCGGGGGAGAGCTGCGCCGTGAGCTGGTCGGGCTGCTGCGCCAGGGCCGCTGTGCACGCAGGCGCCGCAGCCGGGGCACTGACAGGCGCGGCTCGCTGCAGGGCACGTTGAGCATTCATGCGCGCCCGGCCCAGGCCAACGAGCGTTTGCTGCCCGGCCACTGGGAGGGCGACCTGATCGTGGGCAAGGCCAACGCGTCGTCTGTCGGCACGCTGGTGTGCAGGAAGTCGCTGTTCACCATGATGGTCAAACTGGGCAGCAGCAAGGCTGCAGACGTGCTCGACGGCTTCACCAGGGCGTTCTGTGCGCTGCCGCAGGAGTTGCGCCAGACGCTGACGTACGACCAGGGCAAGGAGATGGCGCTGCACAAAAGCCTGGCCGACAACACCGGGATGACAATCTACTTTTGCGACCCCCACAGCCCCTGGCAACGGGGCCTCAACGAGAACACCAACGGGTTGCTGCGCCAGTACCTGCCCAAGGGCACGGACCTGGGCGTGTACTCCCAGCGAGAGCTCGATGAGATGGCCTGGGAGCTCAATACGCGCCCCCGAAAGAGCCTCGGCTGGCGCAGCGCTGCAGAGGTGTTCTACGACGATGCCAGCATGGCAAAAGCCGGCCTTATCCCTACTGTTGCACTTGGTCTTTGAATCCGCCCACCAAAGAAAAGGCGACCCGACTGTCTGGGTCCCTTCGCTTCGCTTCGGGCAACCTGTGCTGGCTGGCAAAAGCGGGGGTCGGCGCAAACTCGCTTCACTGCGTTGCGCTCAAACAGCGCGCCGCCCTGATCCCACTTTTGCCAGCCATCACAGGCCCAGCCAGAACGGGACTTGCGGGAACGGATTCGGGGACAGATTCGGTGACTTATGCATCAAAAGTGCATCTTGCGCTTGCTACGCCTTCGTAAGCAGCTATTTAATTAGTAGCGTTTGCTATTTAGAACTCGGCGCGGTGGCTGTTTGGCTGTTTGGCTGTTTGGCTGTTTGGATTTTTGGATTTATGGATTTATGGATTTATGGATTTATGGATTTATGGATTTATGGATTTTCATTACCCGCCTGCCCCGTTCTGTCTGGGCCTGCGCTGCCTGAGAAAAATGGGATCAGGGCCGCGCGCTGTTTGAGCGCAACGCAGTGAAGCGAGTTTGCGCGGACCCCCATTTTTCTCAGGCAGCGCAGGTCGCCCGCAGCGCAGCGCAGGGACCCAGACAGCCGGGTCGCCTTTCTTTTGCTTACTTTTCTTTGGCGAAGCAAACAAAAGTGAGTCGCCGCCGGGCGACCCCCGGCCAGCAAAACGTAGAAGAGCCAACCCAGCAGCCAGTCAAGCAAAAGCAGCGACTACGTTCATAACGCGCAAGAGCGAAAACCACAAAACATGTCATCGCGCTCCGGCGGGTAGAAGTTGCGAAAGTTCGGATGCTTCATGCGCGCGCGGGTGGCAAACGACGCGCCGCGCAGCACCTTGTGGCTACCGAACCACGGCTGTGAATAGGCCTGGTAAGGGTCAGCCACAAAGCCTGGATACGGCCGAAAGGTGGTGCCCATCCATTCCCACACATCGCCCCAGCGAAAACCCCGCCGCGCCGCCGTGTGCGCCGCCACTTCCCATTCCACCTCGGCCGGCAGGCGGCGGCCGGCCCAGCGGCACCAGGCATCGGCTTCCCACCAGCTCAGGTGCATCGCCGGCTGGTTGCCCTGCATGCGCATGGGCTGTCCAAAACGCGTCTGGATGACGGCGCCGCTGCCGATGCCGATCTGCTCCACGTAACGCGGGCCGCGCCGGCCCTCGCCCGCCGCCTGCGCCTGCAGCCACTGCCAGCCTTCGGGATGCCAGAAAGCCTGCCGGTCATAGCCGCCATCGGCGACAAACTCAACGTACTGCGCCCAGGTGACGGCCTGGGCATCGATTTCAAACTCGGGGATGCTGACGGCATGGACCGCTTTTTCATTGTCAAACGCAAAGCCCGAACCAGCGCCCGACGCGCTGCCCATGTTCCAGGTCGTCGCAGGAACCAGCATCGGCTCGCGCACCACCATAGGCGCAGGCATGAAGGCTTTTTGCAAGGGCTTGTCCAGGGGCAGGCCCAGGGCTTGCGCCATGTAAGTGAAGGCTTCGCCATGCATGTCTTCGTGAAACAGGCACAGGCGGTAAAAGTACAGGGCGGCGTCGTCATCCCCGGCTTTTTCAAGCAGATCGAGCGTGCTTTCCAGGGTGTCGAGCAGGTAGGCGCGGCAGCCCGCCATGTCCGGCAGGTCCAGCGTCCAGCGCGTGTCATGCGGCACCTGGTCCGAGTCCCACCAGCGGTCGGCGTTCGGCTCCATCGACGCCAGCCGGGCCTGCGCCGGATCGCAGCGCGTGCCCAGCGCGCGCTGCAGGTTGCGGCCGATCCAGCGCTCCTGAAACCAGGCCACATGGCCCATTTCCCACAACGGGGGATTGAGCGTGGCCGCCAGGGGCACGGCGAAGTTCACGCACTCCAGGGCATTTTGGTACTGGCCAAAAAGGTGCAACGTATGATTGCGCGCATCCATCAGCGCCAGCGACAGCAAGTCCCTGCCCGCCTTGCGCATGAGGGGCGAATCGATCAAACCGGGTGATGCATTGGGTATGAAATCTGAAGCCAAAACAGTGGTCCTGGTAAGCCCGGCGATGGCCGAATCAAACAATGGCAACTGGCATACAGCGCACCGCTGGGCACAATTTTTGTCTGGTTATTGTGACATTGCGCTGCTGCCGCAGTGGCCATCGCCACAGGTGACAAGAGTCGAGCCGCAAGCCATGGTGGCGCTGCATGCCCGCCGCTCGGCCGAATCGATCCAGGCCTGGGCCAAAGCCTGGCCCGGAAAGCCGCTGATCGTGGTGCTGACCGGCACCGACCTGTACCGCGACATCCATTTCGATGCCGATGCCCGGCAATCGCTGGCGCTGGCGTCCCGCCTGGTGGTGCTGCAGGACGCCGGGCTGGCGGCGCTGCCCGACGCCTGGCGCGCCAAGGCGCGGGTGATTTACCAGTCTGCCCCGGCCCTCAAGCCCGCCTGCAAGCCGGTCCACCGCTTCGGCGTGCTGATGGTCGGCCATCTGCGGGACGAAAAAGACCCGCTGACCTTCATGCGCGCCGCCGCGCACGGCTTTGCCGCCGGCATCCATTTCGACCAGATCGGCGAAGCACTGGCGCCGCGCTTCGCCGTGCAGGCCCGCGCCACGGCGCAGCGCCTGCCGCATTACCGCTGGCTGGGCGGACTGCCCCGCGCGCAAACGCGCCAGCGCATCAAGCGCGCGCACCTGCTGGTGAACTGCTCGCTGATGGAAGGCGGCGCGCAGGTCATCATGGAAGCCGTGCAGTCGTGTACGCCGGTGCTCGCGTCGCGCATCAGCGGCAACATCGGCATGCTGGGCACTGGCTATGCGGGCTACTTTGCGCCGGGGGACGACGCCGGGCTGGCAGCGCTGGTGCGGCGCTGCGCGGCCGAGCCTGCTTTCCTGGACCTGCTGCAAGGCCAATGCGCCGAACGCGCCCCGCTTTTTGGGCCGCAAACCGAAAAGCGGCTTGTCATAAACTTGCTGGCTTGCGCGGCGGGCAGTCCTGGCGGCCTCCCGCACGATCACCTTGCCCTGCCTGCCAGCCTATCCAGCCTGCCCTGTCCTTGAAAGTTTCCTGATGACCCCTTCCGACGCTCCAAAAACCCCGGCCGCACCGCGCCTGACCAGCCTGTCGCACGGCGGCGGCTGCGGCTGCAAGATTGCGCCGGGCGTGCTAACCGAGATCCTGAAGAATTCGAGCAACCTGCCAGGCATTAATCTGCCGCCGCAACTGCTGGTCGGCATTGAAACCGCCGACGATGCCGCCGTGTACCAGCTCAACGACGATCAAGCCTTGATTGCCACCACCGACTTTTTCATGCCCATCGTCGATGACCCGTACGACTTTGGCCGCATCGCCGCGACCAACGCCATCAGCGACGTGTACGCCATGGGCGGCACGCCCATCATGGCGCTGGGCATCGTCGGCATGCCGATCAACGTGCTGCCGCTGGAAACCATCGGCGCCATTTTGCGCGGCGGCCAGGACGTGTGCCGCGACGCCGGCATCCCGATTGCCGGCGGCCACACCATCGACTCGGTCGAGCCGATCTACGGCCTGGTGGTGATGGGGCTGATCCACCCTTCGCGCGTCAAGAAAAACTCCGGCGCCCAGGCAGGCGATGTGCTCATCCTGGGCAAGCCGCTGGGCGTCGGCATTTTGTCGGCAGCGCTGAAAAAGGAAGCGCTGAGCGCCGAAGGCTATGCGCAGATGATTGCCGTCACCACGCAGCTGAACAAGCCGGGCATCGAACTCTCGGCCATGGACGCGGTGCATGCGCTGACCGACGTGACCGGTTTTGGCCTGCTCGGCCACGGGTTAGAGCTGGCGCGCGGCGCACAGCTCAAGATGCAGCTTCAGCTCGACCAGGTTCCGCTGCTGCCCGGCGTGCTCGAACTCGCCAAACAGGGCATGGTCACCGGCGCGTCGGGGCGCAATTGGGAAAGCTATGGCGCGGAGGTGGTCCTGACCGCCGCCATCAGTCCGGCACACCAGGCCCTGCTGAGCGACCCGCAGACCAGCGGCGGCCTGCTGGTGGCCTGCGCGCCCGAGGCGGCCGACGCAGTGCTGGCCTGTTTTTACGCGCAGGGCTTTCCCGGTGCCCGAATCGTCGGTCGCATGCTGGAAGGCCAGGGCGTGGAAGTTCTGTGAAACGCTCCAGGAAAATCACGCCGCCAGGAACGGTCTGGCGGTTCTGTAATTCCTTCTAAAATCCCTCACCCACGCAAGCTTCATCCGGAACGACGCACCCATGTCTTCCGGATGAATTTTTATGCGTGGTTTCCTTTACCCTGGAGACAAAAAAATGCGCGCCCTGTTGAAGTTTTCCAATGCCGTGGACTGGCTCAATGCCCAGGTCGGCAAGTACGTGATCTGGCTCATCTTTGCCGCCACGGCCATCAGTGCCGTCAATGCCATCGTGCGCAAGGTATTCGACACCAGCTCCAACGCCTTCCTCGAAGCGCAGTGGTACCTGTTTGCCTGGTCCTTCCTGGCGGCGGCCGGCTACACGCTGCTGCACCGCGAGCATGTGCGCATCGACGTGCTGAACAGCCGCCTGTCCAAGCGTGCGCAGGTCTGGATCGACATCATCGGCTTCGCCTTCTTCCTGACGCCGCTTTGCCTTGTGGTGCTGTACCTCGGCACGCCGCTGGCCATCCAGATGTACCAGACCGGCGAGATGTCCGGCAACTCGGGCGGCCTGATCCGCTGGCCGGTCTGGGCGGCACTGCCTGTTGGCTTCACGCTGCTGATGCTGCAAGGCTGGTCGGAACTCATCAAGCGCATCGCCTTCCTGCGCGGCGAGGGACCCGACCCGATGGGTCGCCTTGCCGACAAGTCGGCCGAGGAAGAACTGGCCGAGGCGCTGCGCGCCCGGACGGCAGCCGTAACCCTTGAAGCCGGCGGCGACGCTGCCCCCCAACGCTAAGCGCCCGGAACGACTCACCATGGAATTCTTCACCACCAATTTCGCCCCGATCATGTTCGCCGGGCTGTTCATATTCCTGCTGCTGGGCTTTCCGGTCGCCTTCAGCCTGGGCGCCTGCGGCCTGTTCTTCGGTTTCGTCGGCATCGAAGTCGGCGTGTTCCCCTCGTCCGTGATCGCTTGGCTGCCCCAGCGCCTGATTGGCATCATGTCCAATGACACGCTGCTGGCCGTGCCCTTCTTCACCTTCATGGGGCTGATCCTGGAGCGCAGCGGCATGGCGGAGGACCTGCTCGACACCATCGGCCAGGTCTTCGGGCCAATGCGCGGCGGCTTGGCGCTGGCGGTGATCTTCGTCGGCGCGCTGCTGGCGGCCACGACCGGTGTGGTGGCAGCGTCGGTCATCTCCATGGGCCTGATCTCCCTGCCCATCATGCTGCGCTATGGCTACCACAGGCCCCTGACAGCGGGGGTGATTGCCGCCTCCGGCACCCTGGCGCAGATCATCCCGCCTTCGCTGGTGCTGATCATCATGGCCGACCAGCTCGGCCGCAGCGTCGGCGACATGTACAAGGGCGCTTTCCTGCCCGGCTTCATGCTGATGGGCCTGTATGTCGTCTATGTGATGGCTTTGGCTATCTTCAAACCGGCGCTCGTCCCGGCATTGCCGCCGGAGGCGCGCACCTACCGCGAACCCAATGGCAGCGGCGGCTACGCCTCGCTGGCCGTGCTGACGGCACTGTCAGCCGCGGTCGCCGTCGTGCTCGCACGCAACATGGAGGCGGTGCATAGCTGGTGGCAAGGCACGCAGGTGACCTCCGTGCCCACCGACGAAAAAGTGGTGGTCGCCATGTGCGGCGGCGTATTCCTGGCGCTGGTCATCGCGCTGGTGAACCGCGCTACCCGGCTCGGCCTGCTGTCGCGCTTGGCCGAGCGCGTAACCTTTGTCCTGATCCCGCCGCTGCTGCTGATCTTCCTGGTGCTGGGCACCATCTTCCTGGGCGTGGCGACGCCGACCGAAGGTGGCGCCATGGGCGCCATGGGTGCGCTGGTCATGGGGTGGGCGCGCGGCCGGCTGGACATGAAGCTGCTCAAGCAGTCCCTGGCGTCGACCACCCGGCTGGCCAGCTTCGTGATGTTCATCCTGATCGGCGCCACCGTGTTCAGCCTGGTGTTCCAGGCCGCCGATGGACCGAAATGGGTGGAGCACCTGCTGACTGACCTGCCCGGCGGCCAGATCGGCTTCCTGATCCTGGTCAACGTCATGATCTTCTTCCTGGCGTTTTTCCTCGATTACTTCGAACTGTCCTTCATCGTGGTGCCGCTGCTGGCGCCGGTGGCCGACAAGCTGGGCATCGACCTGATCTGGTTCGGCGTGCTGCTGGCGGTGAACATGCAGACCTCCTTCATGCATCCGCCGTTCGGCTTCGCGCTGTTTTTCCTGCGCTCGGTCGCCCCGGAAAAGCCTTATGTGGACAGGGTGACCCGCAAGATCATGGAGCCGGTGACCACGATGCAGATCTACAAGGGCGCCATTCCCTTCGTGCTGATCCAGTTGACCATGGTCGGCCTGCTGATCGCCTTCCCCCAACTGGTGACCGGCAGTTTGGACAAGAAACAGGAGGTCAACATGGAAAGCATCGGCGAGCAGATGCGCGACAGCCTGCCACCCCAGGGAGAAGGGGCCGAATACGGCAGCGAGGAAGCACCTTCCGCCCCAAGCCAGCCAGGCACCAGCGAGAATTCAGTGCCCGCGACAGGTCCAGCCAGCCTTCAAGCGGCGCCTGCGCCGGAAGACGACCCGATGAAGGCCATGCAAGACGCCCTCAAGGCGGAAGGCAAGAAATAGCGGATTTCCCAGGCCAGGCAGCATCGGCCTTTGCGATGCCTGTCCGGCCCCATAAAAAAAAGCCGCCCTGGGGCGGCTTTTTTTATTCCTGCCTGTAAAACGGCAGGAGTGGGCAAACTCAGATCTTGACAGAGCTCATGTACTGGTTGAAGGGGTACTCGGAAAAGCGGTTCCAGAGTATCTGGTCGCGCTGGAAGGCGCGCATGTCATCGTGGATTTTCTTGAACTCTGGCGACTTGCCGCTGTGCTCTTCAAACACTTCCATCGAAGCCTTGAAGCCAGCATCCATGACGGCCTTCGGAAAAGCCTTGAGCTGGGTTTTCTCGGCGACGAGCTTCTTCAGGGCAATGGGGTTATAGGCGTCGTACTTGGCTGTCATGTCGCGCGCCGCCACGGTGGTCGCTGCGTCGAGGATGGCCTTGTTCTCGTCCGACAGCTTGGCGTAAGCCTTGTTGTTGATAAAGAACTCGAGGTCGGCGCCGCCTTCCCACCAACCAGGATAGTAGTAGAACGGAGCTACCTTGTTGAAGCCCAGCTTGGCGTCGTCGTAGGGACCGACGAACTCGGAAGCGTCCAGCGTGCCTTTTTCAAGAGCCTGATATATCTCACCACCTGGCATGTTCTGCGCCACCACGCCCAGCTTGGCCATGGCCTCGCCGAACAGTCCACCTCCCAGACGCATCTTCAGGCCCTTCAGGTCGGCCACAGTCTTAATTTCCTTGCGGTACCAACCACCCATCTGCGTGCCGGTGTTGCCAGCGCTGGCGGTGCGGAAGTTGTATTGGGCAAAAAAGGCATCCAACAGCTTGCGGCCATTGCCATACTGCTTCCAGGAATCGTTCTGGCGTGCGGTCAGACCAAATGGGACAGCGCAGCTGAAGGCAAAGATCGGGTTTTTCCCAGTGAAATAGTAAGCTGCACTTTGCGCCATTTCGATGGTATCGCCCTGCAGCGCATCCACCACGCCAAAGGCGGGCATCAGTTCGCCGGCAGGATGAACCGAGATTTCGAACTTGCCGCCCGACAGCGCCTTGACGGTCTTGGAAAGCATTTCCGCGCTGCCAAAAATCGTGTCAAGCGATTTGGGAAAGCTCGATGCCAGGCGCCAGCGAACGGCTGCCTGGGCATGAACCGCAGGCGCAACGCCCGCAGCCAGCACACCGGCAATGCCAGCATTTTTGATGAGTGATCGACGATCCATGAATACTCTCTTTTTGAAAGGTTAACGATTGCTTGTTTCGTAGTTGCCTGCCGGTCAGCCCCCAAGATTTCTTGCGGCAATGCCCTTGACAGTCACGATGGCCGCAGGTAATGGCCTGCCTGCTATTTTGTCAGTTTTTGTACAGCTTGAGCCCCGTTGTTACCCGTAGAAAGGTGCAAAAAGAGGGATGCGACAGCAACCTGGCGCATGCGGGCAGTCCGCCTACGCTTCGCAAGGATTAAACGGTTCGGTCAGGCCACTGATTTAAGTACCACCTTGGCCAGCGGTTCGTGCAACTTGATGCTGTCGAAACGCTTGCGGATGACTGCCTCGATGCCGGCGGCATCCAGGCCCTGCAAGGCGAGCAACTGGGCATGGTCGCCATGCTCGATGAATTCGTCCGAAAGGCCTAGCTGCAGCAGCGGCCTGAGGACGCCTGCCGCCTGCAATGCCTCACCGACTGCGCTGCCCGCGCCGCCCATGATGGCGCCCTCTTCGACCGTGACCAGCGCTTCATGGCTGGCGGCGATCTTCAGCAGCAGCGCGGTATCCAGCGGCTTGGCCCAGCGCATGTTGACCACCGTCGCACCGAGTTTTTCGGCCGCCTGCAGCGCCGGATAAAGCAGCGTTCCGAAGGCGAGGATTGCAATGCCCTGGCCTTCCCGGCGGACCTCGCCCTTGCCAAAGGGCAGCGACTTCAGACCGGCCTCGGGCTCGACGCCCGCTCCGGCCCCGCGCGGATAGCGCACGGCGACCGGCGAATTCTGCTCGAATGCGGTGCTCAAGAGCTTGCGGCATTCGTTCTCGTCGGCCGGGCAGGCCAGGCTCATGTTGGGAATGCAGCGCAGGAACGCAATGTCGTAGGCGCCGGCGTGGGTTGCGCCATCGGCACCGACCAGCCCGGCGCGGTCCAGCGCGAACACCACCGGCAGGTTTTGCAGCGCCACGTCGTGGATCAGCTGGTCGTAGCCGCGCTGCAGGAAGGTCGAGTAAATCGCCACCACGGGCTTGAGGCCCTCGCAGGCCATGCCGGCGGCGAACGTCACCGCATGCTGCTCGGCAATGCCGACATCGTGGTAGCGCTTGGGAAAGCGCCGGTGAAACTCCACCATGCCCGAGCCTTCGCGCATGGCCGGCGTGATGCCGACCAGACGCGGGTCGTGCTCGGCCATGTCGCACAGCCAGCGGCCAAACACCTGGGTGAAGGTCTGCTTGGCGGGCGTGCTGGACTTTTGCAGGCCCATGATTGGATCGAACTTGCCGGGGCCGTGGTAGGCAATCGGGTCCGCTTCGGCGAGCTTGTAGCCCTGGCCTTTCTTGGTGACCACATGCAGGAACTGCGGCCCTGCGCCAGTGGCCATCAAATGCTTGATGTTTTCCAGCGTGGGAATCAGCGATTCCAGGTCGTGGCCGTCGATCGGCCCGATGTAGTTGAAGCCGAAGTTCTCGAACAGCGTGCCGGGCACGACCATGCCTTTGGCATGGGTTTCGAGCCGGCGCGCCAGTTCTAGCAGCGGCGGCGCCACCTGCAGCACCTTCTTGCCGACCTGCCGGGCCGAGGCGTAAAAGCGCCCGCTCATCAGTTGGGCCAGGTGGCGGTTCAGGGCGCCCACGGGCGGGCTGATGCTCATGTCGTTGTCGTTGAGCACCACCAGCAGCCGGCTGTCGTCGTGCACGCCGGCGTTGTTCATGGCCTCGAACGCCATACCGGCGCTCATCGAGCCATCGCCGATGATGGCCACGGCATTGCGGTCCTCGCCCTTGAACTGCGAGGCCAGCGCCATGCCGAGCGCCGCCGAGATCGAGGTCGATGAATGCGCCGTGCCAAAGGTGTCGTACTCGCTCTCGTCGCGGCGCGGAAAGCCCGACAGGCCGCCGAACTGGCGCAGGCTGGCCATGCGTTCGCGCCGGCCGGTCAGGATCTTGTGCGGATAGGTCTGGTGGCCCACGTCCCAGACCAGCCGGTCGTCGGGCGTATTGAAGACATAGTGCAGCGCCACGGTCAGCTCGACCGTCCCCAGGTTGGAGCTTAAATGCCCACCGGTTTTGGACACGCTGTCGAGCACATAGGCGCGCAGCTCATCGGCCAGCGTCTTGAGCTGTGCGCGCGGGAGCCTGCGCAGGTCAGCCGGACTGTTGATGGTTTCAAGCAATGAGTACATCGTGGTGTATTTCCTTTATGGCGGGGCCGGGCTAATGCTGCCGATTGACCAGCATGTCGGCCAGCGCCCGCAAGGCATGGGTATTTACAAGCTGGCTGGCCTGAAGGCTGTCCAGGGCTTTGGCCAGCAATTCCTGCGCATAGCAGCGGGAAGCCTCCAGCCCCATCAGCGAGACGAAGGTCGGTTTGTCCTGCGCGGCATCCTTGCCGGCGGTCTTGCCCAGCGTGGCCGCGTCGGCCGTCACGTCCAGGATGTCGTCGACGACCTGGAACGCCAGGCCGACAGCAGCGCCGTAATTACGCAAGGCATCCAGTGCCGCCGGGGAGGCGCTGCCGCAGGCGGCGCCCATCATCACGCTGGCTTGCAGCAGCGCGCCGGTCTTGAGGCGGTGCATCTCGTGCAGTTGCGCCGAGCTCAAAGGCATGCCGACGCTGGCCAGGTCAATGGCCTGCCCGCCCGCCATGCCCTGGTAGCCGGCGGCCTGGGCCAGCAGGCGGCACAGGCGCGCCTGCGTGCCGGCATCGACCGATGCGTCGTCGGGGGTCAGCAGTTCAAACGCCAGCGCCTGCAGGGCATCGCCGGCCAGCAGCGCCTGCGCCTCGCCGAACTGCACATGCACCGTGGGCTTGCCACGGCGCAGCACGTCGTTGTCCATGCACGGCATGTCGTCATGCACCAGCGAATAGGCATGGATCAGTTCGACCGCGCAGGCCGGGCGCAAGGCCACCGCTGCATTGCCGTTGGCGGCATCGCAGGCAGCCATCACCAGCAGCGGACGCAGCCGCTTGCCGCCGTCGAGCACCGCATAACGCATGGCATCGCCAAGCCCGGCCGGCGCCGGTGCATTGGCCGGGCTGGCAACCCAGCGGGACAGTGCGTGCTCGATGGCGGCGAGTTGCCCGGTGCTCCAGGCGCCCAGGTCAAACAGGGAAAGGTGTTCGGGAGCGTTCAATTCAGTGGTCTTTTGCGCTGGGGCGGTGACGCCGTTGATAACAGGGAACATGGGGATGTTTTCAATTCAAGCCAGCCCGGCGCCCGTTGGCCGACAGCGCTGCGGGCAAGGACAAAGCATGGGCTGGTGCATTTGAGCCTGAACAGGATTTACGCCTGGGTCCAGGGCTTGAGTTCGGTGCCTTCGAGGACCTTGATCTGGTTTTCGACCGCTTCGAGCCGGTCACGGCAAAATTTGAGCAACTGCGCGCCGCGCTGGTAGCCCGTGAGCAGCTGGTCCAGCGGCAACTGACCGGACTCCAGCCGGGCGACCAGTCCTTCGAGCTCCTGCAATGCGGCCTCGTAGGTCGCAGGCAATGCCGGCAGCGGCGTGGCGCTGGCGTCCGGGGCAAGCGGTGATGCAGTAGATGAAGCGGAGCTTTTGGCCATGTGATTAGGATTGTGGAACTGGATTTTAAAGGCTTGCGGTGATTCTGGAGGCGGGCGCCCGCAAAGCCGGGCAGCGACACATTATCCCGCTGGCTGCAGAAGGGCTCTTGTAGGAATGGCGCGCGGGTACACTTGATAACCATTCTCGATACCGAAACTGGCCATACTCATGGCGAGTTCGCCCTAATTTTTTTTCCGCAGGCTGCTTCCAGCCTGCTTGTTCACCTGGCTTTTACACCGTTACCCACCGGCTGCGGCGGCCTGTTGAGAGAAACCGATGCCCAATAAAAGCCTCCGGCTGTTGCAAGCCACCAGCCAGCTCCCCATTTTCAGCTATTTCGACGCCGGGCTTTACCAGCGCGAACAGCAAAAACTGTTCGCGCGCGGACCGCGCTACCTGGGCCACGAACTGGCCGTGCCCAACCTGGGCGACTACTACACCCTGCCGCACGAGGGCGATGGCCGCGCACTGGTGAGGAACGCCTCGGGTATCGAGCTGATTTCCAACGTCTGCCGGCATCGCCAGTCCACCATGCTGCAGGGCCGTGGCAACACCGGCAGCAACATCGTCTGCCCGCTGCACCGCTGGACCTACAACACCTCGGGCGAGCTGATCGGTGCGCCGCACTTTGAAGTCGATCCCTGCCTGAACCTGAACCGCTACAAGACCACGACCTGGAACGGCCTGGTGTTCGAGGACACCGGCCGCAACATCGCCGCCGACATGGCGGGGCTGGGCCACATGGCCGACCTTGATTTTTCGGGCTACCAGCTCGACAAGGTGCATATTCACGAGTGCAACTACAACTGGAAGACCTTCATCGAGGTCTATCTGGAGGACTACCATGTCGGCCCCTTCCATCCCGGACTGGGCGGCTTCGTCACCACCGACGACCTGCGCTGGGAGCTGGCGCCAAGCTATTCTGTGCAGACCGTGGGCGTGTCCGACAAGCTCGGCAAGCCCGGCACCGATGTGTACAAGCTCTGGCACGACGTGGTGCTGCAGTACCGCAACGGCCAGCCGCCCAAGTACGGCGCGATCTGGCTGACCTGCTACCCGCACATCATGGTCGAGTGGTATCCGCACACGCTGGTGGTCAGCACGCTGCACCCGCAGGGGCCGGACAAGACGCTGAATGTGGTGGAATTTTTCTACCCTGAAGAAATCTGCGCCTTCGAGCGCGAATTCATCGAAGCCCAGCAGGCCGCCTACATGGAAACCTGCGTCGAGGACGATGAACTCGCGCTGCGCATGGACGCCGGCCGCAAGGCGCTGATGCAGCGCGGTGACAACGAGTTCGGCCCCTACCAGAGCCCGATGGAAGACGGCATGCAGCACTTTCACGAGTGGTATCGCCGTGAAATGGGCGCCAGCAAAACCACCCAGATGATCTGAGGGCGTTGCGCCCGCCTCCATACTGCTATTTATTACATAGCAGCTTATGCACGCCGGGCATGCGCAAAAGACCTTTTTAACCCATAAAATCCGAAAATCAAGCGATGCAAGCCGTCTGGATGGTCCTGTCCGCATTCCTGATCGCCTCCATGGGCGTGTGCGTCAAGTTTGCCGCCGAGCATTTCAACAGCGCCGAGCTGGTGTTTTACCGGGGCGTGGTCAGCATTGCGTTCATGTCGCTGTATGCGCGGGTGCATGGCACCTCCCTGCGCACCGCCTACCCGGCCATGCATGCCTGGCGCAGCGTGATCGGCGTGATGTCGCTGTCGGCCTGGTTCTACGCCATTGCCCACCTGCCGCTGGCCACCGCCATGACGCTGAACTACATGAGCAGCGTATGGATTGCCGCCTTTCTGGTGGGCGGCGCGCTGATGCTGGGCAAGCCGGGCAGGAAAGGCCCGAACCAGGGTCCGCTGGTGCTGGCGATCCTGGCAAGCTTCGCGGGCGTGGTCATGCTGCTGCGCCCCGCCATGGACCAGAACCAGAGCTTTGCCGGCCTGGTCGGGCTGCTGTCTGGACTGGGTGCGGCCTTTGCCTACATGCAGGTCATGGCGATCTCGCGGCTGGGCGAGCCCGAAATCCGCACGGTGTTTTATTTCGGCGTCGGCACGGCGGTCGCGGGCGCACTGGGCATGGCGCTGACCGGCACATCGGCCTGGAGCTGGCAGCAAGCACTATGGCTGCCGCCCATCGGCATCCTGGCGTCGCTCGGGCAACTGGCCATGACCAAGGCCTATTCGATGTCGAAAAACCATGGCAGCACCCTGATGGTCGCCAACCTGCAATATTCGGGAATTGTGTTCGCCGCGCTCTACAGCCTGGTCCTTTTTGGTGACAATATTCCCCTGACGGGCTGGGCCGGCATGGCGCTCATCATCGTCAGCGCCGTCGCCGCCACGATGCTGCGGTCCCGCGCGGCGCCCGATGCGCCGGCCGAAGAACATTGAGTCCGCTACCCAAGGAACCCTGATGACCAACCACACCACCCTGATCTCGGCCGAGCAACTGCAGTCACTGATGAAAAGCGGCCAGCCCCTGCGCACCTTCGACTGCAGTTTTGATTTGACGCAGCCGCACGCGGGCGAGCAGAACTACCTCAAGTCGCATATTCCCGGCGCCATCTACGCCGATCTGGAAACCGCCCTCACTGCCCGCCACGGTGTGCCCGGCGCGCATGGGCTGATCACCGCCTCAGGCGCCGACGCGCCGGCCTCGGGCGGACGCCATCCGCTGCCCAACCGCGAAAAATTCGCCACCTGGCTGTCCAGCGTCGGCATGGGCAATGAAATGCAGGCGGTCGTCTATGACCGCAATGGCGCCAATTACTGCGGCCGCCTGTGGTGGATGCTCAAATGGGCCGGCCATGAAAACGTCGCCGTGCTCGATGGCGGGCTGCAGGCCTGGCAGGCAGCAGGCTACCCGGTTAACAGCGGCGAAGAACCCGCCCATTTCCAGACGAACTTCCTGACCGGCCCTGAGCACGCCCGGCTGGTGGACGCTCAAACCGTTGCCAGCCAGCTCGGACGCCCCGCCCAGACCCTGATCGATGCGCGATCCACGCCGCGCTTCAAAGGCGAGGTCGAGCCGCTCGACCCGGTCGCCGGCCATATCCCGGGCGCGCTCAATCGCCCTTTCACACTGAACCTGACGCCCGACGGAAAATTCAAGCCCGCCGAGCAGCTAAAGGCTGAATTCACCGCCTTGCTGGGGCAGCGCGACCCGGCTACCGTGGTCCACCATTGCGGCAGCGGCGTCAGCGCACTGCCCAACCTGATTGCGATGGAACTTGCCGGCCTGGGACGCACCGCGCTGTATGCCGGCAGCTGGAGCGACTGGTGCAAGGACCCGAACCGGCCCATGGCGCAGGGCTGACGCGCCAAGGCAGCGGCTTCATCGAAAAAAGCCCCAAGCGCCTGCTGCGCATGGGGCTTTTTCTCGAAGTGCGTGTCGCCGGGTTTTTTAAGGGCTTAACCGCCGCTGCCGCTGGCGGCGCTGGCTGGTGGCATGGCAGAGCCGTTGCCCATCGATCCTGTACCGGTGGAGGGGCTGGTTGAAGAAGATCCCGGCGTCGCAGGGGTTGCATTGTCTGCCTTCTTGTTGCAGCCAGCTAGTGCCAGCGCAGCGGCCAGCGCAAGCGCCGCAGCGGTTCCAGTTTTCAGTGTCGATGCGTTCATATCAGTTTTCCTTTGAAAGGTGAGAGCGGCTGACTGTCAGCCAAAGGTCAATTTAGCTGCTGGCCTTCAAAATGGGGCATGAGACACATGCCTCATGAAATGTAGGGATTTTTCGCGTTGCCCCCTTGGCCGGGGACCAGCCACGGGCAAGGATGAAGACAAAACTGAAGCCTTTACTTCCTCTTGTCCTACATAAATAGTCGAGTTAATACTGACAAAATTGCCAAAAATAGCAGAAAAAATAAAAATGTGACAAGCTATGGCGGCGAGTCACTTTCATCCATGAAGCGCTTGCATGGATTGCAGGTTTTCAAGGCGTACCCCCAAAGGAGATATTGAAATGGCAACTAGCAAACAAGACAGCAAAGCCGCTGGCAAGCAGGGTGGAAAATCCGAACGTGGCTTTGCGGCCATGAACCCTGAACGTCAGCGTGAAATTGCCAGGGAAGGTGGAAGGGCCGCGCACCAGAGCGGAAACGCCCATGAATTCACGTCCGAAGAAGCGCGCGCGGCGGGTCGCAAGGGTGGCCAGGCGAGCAGCAAGCAGCGCTAAAGGCCAGTTTGACCCAGCAAAAAGGACGTTTCAGGCGCCTTTTTTGTTTTAAGTTCCAGGTTCCAACCATCGACTCTGGCCGCTGGAACTTGTACACCAATCAACCTGTCCGGGCGACCATTCGCCCTGTTTTCCAGAGCAAGCAGAACCGCTCAGTTGATTAACCACGCGTGACGTGCCAAGCTTTGCCGTTTGTGCGGATTGTCTTTCCAGGGCCCGGAGTTTGGCCCCTGTTCTTTCCAGCCCCTGGAGCCGTTGTCCGGGCGCTCCGGATGGCTTCTGGAGGGTTTTGCCTCACGCTCGCTGCCGGGCTTGTAGTCTTTCATGATGGCGTCCTTGCATGGCGGGCAACTCTCTGACCGTGAAAAACAGCCAGCAACAGCGTTCCATGTCTTGGATTGACTCTAAGCAACGCCACTGATCTGCCTTGTAGGAAGTTCTTGCTATTGACCTAGGAAAATTCTTAAAACGCCACACCTTCAGCCACGGCGCTCAAGACGCATGGGACCTTTTCACTACAGAATTTCTGGAGGTCGCGAAGGTCCGGTTTTGCGCTCAGTGGCAGCCCATGCCCGCCGGGAGAATCATCGGCATCGGCGTTGGCTGGACTTCGCCGGGTTCCGGCGGCGTGGACAAGGGCTGGACCGGTTCGGGCGGAGGGACGTTAGGGTTGGTGGCCATATATTGCTTTCAGCTTGCCTGGTTGGACGGATGGGGTTGACTGGGCGGCTCGCTCAACTCGGGACGTTGCGGCAAGTCGCGGATCATGGCCTCGCCAACTGCGTCGCGGCCGTCTGAAGGCAGGTCGGGTTCCAGTGCCATACCAGGCTCCTCGCCGCCCGGCTTGTGGCGTGGGGCCAATGGTTCAGCGCCGGAACTGGCTTGTTGGTCAAGCACCGTGGCGGCGTGGCCGGCCATGTTCGGATTGGCAGGCGAAGCGTCGGCTTGTATTGCCTTGGGGTCACGGGCGTCTGCGGAAACATTCATTTTAAAAACCTCCAAGCATCAGGGGAACGTCATGGCTGGCAACGGTCGCCGCAGCAATCATCGAGACGAATACAGCCGCGCCAAAAGCCATGTAGCCGGCAAATCTGGAGTGCAGTTTTCCGGACTGACGTACGCGGAAGCCGGGAATCCTCTGCTCCTCGCGCTTGGCTGTCTGACCGCCTTGAAAGGGTTTTTTGCGTTCGGCCGCCAGGCTTGCGGGCTGGCCGACTGGAACTGAAACAGCTGAAAGCGACTTGTTCATGGTTGGCCTGCCTTCATTCCGGGGTTGATTTATTCACTGCCTTGATCTTCCAGCACGCCAGCCCAGCGGTTTATAGGCCGCCAAGCCCTGTCCCTGTAAGCTTTCGGATGACAACCGGGCAAGCCCAAACCGGCACGGCTGCACGGCCTCGGGAATGAACCGCACGGCATGCTGCCAGCGGATATTTATGCTGCGGCAAGACCCCGAAGGCTGACATCGCAGACAGCTTTGAAATATTGATAAAAAATCAGGCTTGCGCTTATAGAGCAAGGTTTCTTAGCTATAAGAAAAATAGCTTTCGAGAAACTTTTTTTTGTGACTTTTCAGATCTCCTGAATTTCAGGACATGAGGGGTTATGTCAAACTCGAACCCGTGCAAAACCCCAACGCCACCGCCGACCTGACGTTCCAGGCCATGGACGAGAAAGCCAAAGCACTGCAAGGGCAAGTTGAGGTTCTGACAAACGAAGTTGAAAGACTGCGTTTGCGTATCAAGGAGCTCAAAGGGCAGGCGTCCAAGAACAGCAAGAACTCCAGCAAGCCGCCATCCTCCGATGGATCGAAGAAGACGACCTCGCTGCGCGTGGCCCCAGGCAAGAAGCCGGGCGGGCAGGCCGCGCATGCGGGCAAGACGTTGGCACAAACAGACACGCCAGACATCGTCGTCCAGCAAGCACCGCCCGAGCGCTGCGATGTCTGCCAGGCGACGCTGTCCAATAGCGATGCGCAGGTTCATCGGCGCGGCAAGGTGTCAATACCGGTTGAAATTTCCCCATTTGGCCGGAGTAAATTTCCCCACCCCTGTGGTGGATGGGCGGTCAGCCCGGCATGGACGGCGAGGACTCTTTTTGGGGTTGGGCAGGCCGGCGTTTGGATGGCGGCGCTGGTTCTGGCAAGGGCGGTCGATTGCGCAGGTGCTCGGGAATCAAGGCGGCGTGCTCCCGCAGGCGGTACGAATTGCCTTCAATGGGCACCACCACCGCGTGGTGCAGCAGGCGGTCGAGCAAGGCGCTGGCGACCACAGCGTCCCCAAAAATATCAGCCCACTCGCCAAAGCCGCGGTTGCCCGTCATGATCATGGCGCAGCGTTCGTAGCAGGCGTTGACGAGCTGGAAGAACAGATTGCCCCCGCTCGAGCCCACCGGCAGATAGCCGATTTCGTCGACGATGAGCACGCTGTAGCGGCTCAGGAACTTGACCCGCTCGCGCAGGCGCCCCCCGCGCTCGGCCTTGCGCATCGAATCCACCAGTTCGGCGAGCGTTGCAAAGTACACGCTCTTGCCCGCCTTGACGGCCTCGACCCCCAGGGCAATGGCCAGGTGGCTTTTTCCGGTACCGGGCGGCCCCAGGAAATGCACGCACTGGCGCCGCTCGACAAAGCCGAGTTCGGCCAGCGCCAGTATCCGGTTGCGGTCCAGGCTGGGCTGGAAACCGAAGTCATACCCGGAGAGCGTCTTGACGGTGGTCAGCCGGGCCGTCTGCAAGGCCATCTTGATGCGCCGGCTCTCGCGCGTGGAGTATTCCTCGCCCAACAGCGATTCAATGGCTTGGAGCGCGCTGAACTCGCCCTGCTCGGTACGCGAGAGCGTCGCCTGCAGCGCCTCCAGGGCCCGGGGCATCTTCAGGCCGACCAGATGGCGACGGATTTGCTCGGTGGTGTCAGCGCCCATCGCTGTGCTCCCAGGTGACGGGCCACGAGCTCGTACACGCCCAGGGGCCGCGTGGCCACCGACAGGCCCGGCGTCACGCCAGGCTTGTTCTTCCCGCCCTGGTGGCGTGCAGCGCGCTGCAGCTGGCGATGCCCGGGCAGCACGGAGCGGCGCTTGCGCCCTTGCAGCAAGGCGTGCGTGGCAATGAGCTCGCCCTCCTCATGAATACGCACCTGACAGGGCGTGGTCTGCACCTCCAGCACGCGGCTGCGGGTGCCGTCGGGCACGCTGTAATAGTTGCCGCCCACGCTAACGCAGCCGTCGTTGCTCACCCGCCGCTCCATGCGCAGCACGGCATCGAAGCGCCCGCCGGGCAACGGCTGCAAGGCGGGCCGCTCCTGGGCGAAGTGCTCGGCTACCACCCGGTCGGTCGTGCCGTGCACGCGCGCATTGGCGACCGCGTCGAGCCACTGGCGCAGCTGCGCGTTCATGTCCGTCAGATCGGCAAACGCGCGCGCCATGAAGAAGTCGGCCAGGATGTAGCGATACGGGCGCTCGACTTTGCCTTTCTCATAGGTCCAGAACTGCCGGCTGTCCGGCCACTGGAGCGTGCATAGAGATCGAAGTCACGCATCCCTTTCATCCCTGGCGTGGCCAGCGCTTTGTGCTGGCCACGCGCAAGCGAAACTGGGGCGAGGATCGGGTGATGTACTTCGACGCCCAAGGCCGGCTGCGTTCGCTGCCTGCGGCGTGGACCGACATCGACCCGCCGGACGTTTGCACGCAGGCAGCCGCTGGTCGTGCGGCGTTTCGTTCGGACGATCTCCTCAGGCTTGCAGCGCTGATCGACGAGATCAGGACCCAGCACTTGAGGAGGCCTCGCCGTGTCAAGTAAATTTTGCCGCATCTGTAAAGGCATTAATGCCGCATGGCATGGCGTTGCCGAAATAACCACCGATTCAGGTGTCTTGGTTTCTTTCTGGGCAATAGCATCCACAGGAGTAGGAGGTCATGGCTGCCTTGACGCCACGCAGCCAGCGGCATATTATTATTTACACCACAAGTCGCCTTTAGACGATGACCAAGACCACCCCCAAGCTCGATCGACTGCGCCAGGCCGGCGTCCTCAACGCACAGCCTGGGCGAGTGCAGGCCGCTTGGTTCCAGCCGGGGAGCTTCTTCGACGCCAACGATCTGGTGCAGGTCAAATACGAGATGCTGCGCCACGCGCGCCAGGACGGCGTCACCAAGGCCGAGGCGGCGAGTCTTTTTGGCCTGTCGCGCCCGACTTTCTATCAGGCCGAAGCCGCGTTCGAGCAGGGCGGCGTGGCCGGCTTGCTGCCGCAGCCGCGCGGCCCGAAGTCGGCGCACAAGCTCACTGCCGAGGTGATGGGCGTGATCGAGTCGCACCATCGCCCGGGCGCCCCGATGCAGGCGCGCGAGATGGCCCGGGTGGTGTTCAGCCAGCTGGGCCTGAAGGTGCACCCGCGCAGCATCGAGCGGGCCATGACACGCAAAAAAAAACGCTGACATCGGCGGCTGTCGTGTGCTGCGCAAAGGGTCTGCCCGCGCAAGCCGCGTCGGCATACGAGCGCATTCGCGCCGACGTGATGGCCGGCCAGGCGCGCCCCGACGCCGTGGGCGCCATCGTCTTTCACGGCATGTGGCGAGGGCTTGGGGTACTGCTCGAGACGGCAGCCTCGCCATTGCCACTGCCTTCACCGACCGTGTCGCCGCCATCAGCGGCGACCCCCACCGGCACGCCCGATCGCCAGCTCGTGCGTTTGCTGGCCGACATGGTGCTGGCCTTACAGACAGGAGGTGATCCATGCCCAGTGAGTCCGCCTTGAAGATCGATGCCGACCATCTACGCCGCGACGCGTTCCTGTACGTGCGCCAATCCTCGTTGCGCCAGGTGTTCGAGAACACCGAGAGCACCCAGCGCCAGTACGCGCTGCGCGAGCGCGCGGTCGCGCTGGGCTGGCCCATCGAGCGCGTGCATGTCATCGACAGCGACCTGGGCCAGTCCGGCGCGCAGGCGCAGGGCCGTGACGGCTTCCAGCACCTGGTCACCGAGGTGGCGCTGGGCCACGCCGGCATCGTGCTGGGTCTGGAGGTCTCGCGCCTGGCGCGCAACAACGCCGATTGGCACCGTCTGCTCGAGCTGGCCGCGCTGTCGCATACGCTGATCCTCGACGAGGACGGGGTCTACGACCCGGCCCACTTCAACGACCGCTTGCTGCTGGGCCTCAAGGGCACCATGAGTGAGGCTGAATTGCATATCCTCAGGTCCCGCCTGCAAGGCGGCATTCTCAACAAAGCTCGCCGCGGGGAGCTGGAGATACCCTTGCCGATCGGCCTGACGTACGACGGCCTCGGCCGGGTCGTGCTCGACCCGGACCGCCAGGTCCAGGACACGGTGCGGCTGCTCTTCGATGTGTTCGACGCGGTCGGCTCGGCCTGCGCCGTGGTGCGGCGTCTGCGCGCTCAGCAGGTGCTGTTTCCCCGGCGCATCCGCCGAGGAATCGGCAAGGGCGATCTGCTGTGGGGGTCGATTGACGTCTCGCGGGTGCTGCAGATCCTGCACAACCCGCGTTACGCCGGCGCGTTCGTCTACGGGCGCTCGCGCACCGGATGCAACGCACAGCTCCATCCGGTGCAGCGCGTCGTCGGGCAAAAGGACTGGAAGGTGTTGATCCGTGACGCCCATCCGGGCTACATCGACTGGCCGCAGTTCGAGCGCAATGCGCTGCGGCTGCGTCAGAACCTGGGTTTTGCACCCGGGGAGCGCGGTCGCATGCCGCGCGAAGGTCAGGCCTTGCTGCAGGGTCGCGTGCTGTGCGGCAAGTGCGGTGCGCGCATGCGCGTGCACTACGAGGCGCTTGGCGCCGGGCTTCGTGCCTACTACCGCTGCAGCGAAGAGGTGGTGCGCCGTGCCGGCAAGCCATGCCAGGCCGTCCACGGACCGGCGGTCGATGCCGCGGTGAGTGCCTTGCTGCTGCAGACCGTGGCGCCCGCAGCGATCGAGGTGGCGCTGGCCGTGCAGGACGAAATTGCCCAGCGCATCGGGCAGGCCGCCGAGCGGCGCCAGGCGCAGCTCGAGCGCGCACGCTACGAAGCCGAGCTGGCCCGGCGCCGCTACGCCAAGGTCGATCCGGACAACCGCCTGGTAGCCGATGCGCTGGAGGCCGACTGGAACCATCGCCTACGCGAACTCGATGCCTTGCAACAACTTCAAGATCGCCAACGCCAGAGCGATGAAACCCAACTGGACGACGCGGCGCGCCAGCGGATCGCCGAGCTGACAAGCGACTTTCCCCGCGTCTGGAACGATGCCCGGACCAGCGCCCAGGAACGCAAGCGCATGCTCGCGCTCCTGGTCGAGGACGTGACGCTTGTGGCCGGCCCCAGCATTGCCGTTCATGTACGCTGGCGCGGCGGGCATACCCAGAGCCTGAGCGTGGACAAGCCACGCCCCATCGCGCAGATCCGCAAAACGCCCTGCGAAGTCGTCAAGCTCATCGATGAATGGCTCGATGCCTCAACGGACAGGCAGGTCGCCGCCAGGCTCAACGAACAGGGCCACCGCAACTGGAAGGGGCAGTCGTTCACGTCGAGAACGGTCATGTCCGTTCGCCGTGCCTACCGATTGCGCAGTCGTTTCGAACGGCTGCGAGCGCACGGCATGCTCACGGGCCAGGAGATGGCCGAGCAGCTCGGTGTGTCGTCGACCACCATCCATCAGCTCGGCCGCAAAGGGGTGCTGGCGCGCCACCTGTACGGCAACCACCACCGTTGCTTGTACGAGCCACCAAACGGTGGTCAACTGGTGCGCGGCGTCGGTGGCCGGTACACCAGCCACTGCGCTTCGTTTATTCCCGCTCAACCGTCAACACAAGGTGCAGTATGAAGTCCACGCCTTCGTCTGCGCCCGGTAGGGCTGGCATGCCCGAGGTACAAAACCATAGTGGGCCGCGCAGGCCAGCAGTTTGGCGTTGTAGACAATGGGTTTATTTGCGTCTAGCGGTAGTTTGTTAAATCCGAAGGTAGAGGTTAATCCCGTGGCCGGCGTTCAGGGCGCCGAGCAACGCGGCGAGTTCGGCCGGCGGGGGCGCGCTGGCAAAGGCGCGCCAGCAGCGCGCCAGCCAGTACGCCGGGGTCAGCCAGGCGCGAACCGCGCGCAGCAGGCGCGGCCAGCACGGCAGCGCCTTGACGGGGCCGGTTTTTTTTCCCGCCCCGGGCGGCGCTTTGGGGATACCAGGCAGTGGCGAGTCGTCTGCGCGCGCTTGCAACGCGTGATGCCGCCAGCAAAAGGCAAATGCGCAGCACACCAGCGTCCAGTGCCGGCGGATCGCCCGGTCGCTGCGAACCATGAAGTCGGCCCAGCCGAGCTCGTCCTTCATCTGTTTGTAGCCCTGCTCGATCCAGTTGCGCAAGCCGTAGATGCGCACAATCTCGGCCACAGGCGCGGGCAGGTTGGTCGTCAAATACCAGGTCGACAGCTCCGGCAACGCGCGCCGGTCGGTCGTGGCGCAGAGCGCCCGCACCGGCTTGAGCGGGCCATAGCCGAACAGTGTGAGCTCGGCGGCCCACCAGCGCTCGGTGTGGCCATCCCGGAAGCGGCGAATCACTGGCTGCCAGGCGCGCAGCGGCAGCGAGCGCGCCGCATCCCTGAACGAATGGTCCGCCTCGGCTGGCGCCCAGCCGCGCCCGGGCGCGCCGCGGCGCGCCAGTACATGGGGCAGACCGCGCGTGAGCAGCGCGGTTTCGAGCCCATTGTTGTCGCCATAAAAACAGTCTGCCACGATGGCGCAAAACGCGATGCCGGCGGCCTGCGCGCGCTCGACCAGCTCCAGCGCGATTTGCGGCTTGGTGCGAAACGCCGGATCCCGCTTTCCCTCTGGCTGCCGCTTCTCGGGCGTGTAGGGCATCACATGCAGCGGGTAGTAATGCGCCTCGTCGGCCCACAGCGTGGTCACCGCGACGATTCCGTTGTCGACCTTGCCCACCGAGCCCAGGTACTGGCGCGCCACGTGGTCGGTGGCACTGCCGTCCTTGCGATCCCCCGTGTCGTCAATTGCCAGTACGCCTGTGGCCGAAGGTGCCGTCGCCGGCTCGGCCACCAGCAGCGCCAGGCGCCTGGCATTGATCGCTTCGGCGTCCCAGGCAGCCTCAGACAGGAAAAACTGCAGCCGCTGCACCTGCGCTGCCTGGGCCTGGACGAGAGGCTCGGCGCCGACCAGCGCGGTCAGTGTCTTGGACCGGTCTCGCGGCAGCAGCAAGCCCGACAGGTAGGTGCGAAAGCCATGGCGCTGGGCCGGCGTCTTGAGCAAGGGATCGAACTGCACCGCGTAAGCCTCCAATGGTCCTGGTGCAGGAGGACATGAAAGACGAGCAGACATGATCTGGACCCTCCTGTCACTTGGACAGAACAGGGGATGAAATGGTTCAACAAACTACCGCTAGGCACTCAGCAGCAAACAAAATAGCATTACAGGCGTATACGGTTTTGAGCAGTATTAATAATGACTCCTGTTGCAGAAGGAGTCGATCATGTCTTCTTTCACTGTACATGCATGCAAATGTCAAAAGTGCCTGTCGGACTTGCCGCATCCGGACCAAAGCTATCACCATCAAATCAACGTTTTCATAAGCCGCCTGAACGAGCCGCAGAGGCGGTGGTTTGCCGCACTCGAAGCGGGCCGGATGGGTCACGGCGGACGACGTCTGGTTTCGCAGATCACCGGCTTGAGCTTGATGACCATCCGGCGCGGCGAGAAGGAGTTGCAAGCCGATCTGGCACCATGCTCGCGCACGCAGCTGCGTGCTCCCGGCGGAGGGCGACCTACGCTTCAGACGCGCGATCCAGTGCTCGAGCCTGCGCTGGAGGAGCTTTTGGCAAGCGAGACAGCAGGCGACCCGATGGGTCAGCGGGCGATGGCAAAACGCAGCTCGCTGCAGCACCTCAGTAGCAAACTGGCTGAAGCCGGACACCCCGCCAGCCGGCCCACGATTGCCAAGCTTCTTCGGCAAAAGGGCTACTCGCCCAAACGCAATGCACGGCGCGCCAACGCACGCAGTTCACCACCAGAGCGCAATATGCAGTTCGAGCATATTGCTGAAAAACGCAACGACTTTCAAGCAGCGGGCGATCCCATCATCAGTGTAGACACTAAAAAAAAGAGCTGATCGGCAACTTCAAAAACAACGGGTGCACCTGGTGCAAAAACGCCGAGCCGGTACTGATCCACGATTGGCCGCAGGACGCTACTGGACAAGCTGTCCCATACGGCATTTACGACGTGACGGCCAACGCTGGCTTTGTCTGCGTGGGCGACTGTTTCGACACGCCGCGCTTTGCAGTCGACGCCATCGTCGATTGGTGGGCCATGATAGGAAGACGATGCTATGGGCAAGCACGCAGACTCTTGATCCTGGCCGATGCAGGCGGCTCCAACACCTGTCGCTCGCGCGTGTGGAAAGCCCAGTTGCAAGAGCAATTGTGCGACGCATGCGGCCTGGAGGTGACGGTATGCCACTACCCCACTGGTTGCTCCCAGTGGAATCCGATCGAACATCGCCTCTTTAGTTACATCAGCATGAATTGGGCAGGCGTGCCACTGCGCACGTTTGAGACGATGCTCAATTACATCGCTGGCACGGTGACAAAGGCTGGATTGAAGGTGCGTGCCCTGCTCAAACGGGGCGGCAACGAAATCGGTGAGCGCATTTCAGATGAACAAATGCGCGCTCTTGATCTTGAAGCCGATGCCGTATGCCCGAAGTGGAACTACACGCTGCGCCCGCGTCACGGCAGCATAAAAAACTGCAATGTTATTTATTGCTGAGTGCTAAGTGTGTGAAGTCGCGCAATACGGCCCGGACGTGCGGGCGCTGGCGATGCATCTGACGCAGGGCCAGTTCCTGCCCTTTGCGAGCGCGGACGAACTCATCAAAGACCTGTAGGGGCTGTGCATTTCGCCAGCCACGCTGGTGCAGTGGGTGCATGAGGCGGCGCAGGCGCTGGCGCCCACGCGGCAGGCTATCGTGTAAAGCGTGCATGCGGCAGCGGTGGTGCATGTCGATGACTCGGGCCTGCGCGTGGCGTCTCGCCTACAGTGGCTTCATACGGCCGCCACGGCTACCCACATCTGGTACGGGGTACATCCCAAGCGGGGCATGCAAGCCTTGAATAGGCCTACTCGGGCAAGTTGCCTAGAGATTGCCTAAAAGCGCCATAAAAGAAAAAACCCAACTATCAAATTGATAGCAGGGTTTCTTTATAAACACTGGGGTGGCTGATGGGGCTCGAACCCACGACAACAGGAATCACAATCCTGGACTCTACCAACTGAGCTACAGCCACCGGAGAATCTAATTATAGCGGCAAAGAGAGCGTGATTTACCTGCCTGGGGCAGCTTGCGCATTTTGCTGGTTAACTACAGGCTTTGCAACGAGTATTTCTGCCTTGAAGCGATCCTTCAGACCGTTGTAGTAAGCCAGCGTTTCGGCAGATGTCCACTGTTGGCCGTACTGGTTGCGCTCTTGCTTGACTGCGTCGTCAGCCGGCGGATCACGTGACACGACCTTGTTGACCATGACGACTGCATAGCCCTGAGCCTCCAGGTCAATGCCTGCAAAAGAGGGCAAAGCGCTTGCATCGGCACGCAGCGCAGCATCGACAAGCGCCGCCGGCAACTGCTGGCTCTGTTCACGCGACACAAGTATCGGCGCGGCCAGGGACGCGGTAGCAGGTGCTGCCTTCCAGGCCGCAAGCTTGGCCGTTCCGTCCTTGCGGGCTTCTTCGGCACCGTGCTGCACCAGCCAGCGCTGGCGCACGCTGACTTTAACCTCGGCCAAAGGCAAGGTTCGCGCCGGGGTGTATTGAACGATTCGCCCTGACACCAACTGGTTGGAACCTACTTCAACGGCTTCGGTATTACGTTTTTTCTCGATTGAATCAGGCGAGAACAGCGCATTGAGAAACTTGGCATTGGCCAACGGACCGGCTACGCCTGCAACTGGCTGACGCAATACATTGCCAGCGGTTTTAATTTCCAGTTTCAATCGATCCGCCACCGGCTTCAAACTGTCTGACTGCTCGTACACGCCATTTGAAAAAGCTTCAGCAGTTTCAGAGAATTTCTTTTGTGCTTGCTGCTTCTTCAGGTCCACTTCAAGCGTGGACTTCATTTCTTCAAAACTGCGTTGTTTGGGCACCTTGATGTCGGTCAGCTTGATGATGTGGTATCCAAAATCAGACGCGACCACATCGCTGATGTCACCTTTGTGCATCGAAAAAACAGCGTCTTCGAATGGCTTGACCATGGCACCCTTGCCAAAAAAGTCAAGATCGCCACCGCTGGGCGCGGAACCCGGATCCTGGGAGTTTTTTCGGGCCAAGTCAGCAAAGCTATCTGGGGCTTTTCGAACGCTTGCAAGCAGTGCCTCGGCTTTGGCCTTCGCCTCCTCGCGCTGTGCGGCCGGTGCGCTGACTGGAGCAGTAATCAGGATGTGGCTGGCGCGACGCTCTTCCGCGCCAGTCAACTGCCTGGCATTCTGCTCGTAATACGTCCTGAGGTCCGCTTCATTGATCGCAATACCCTTTGTCACCGTGTCGAGGTCGAGCAGAACGTACTCGATGCTGGCTTGCTCAGGCGCCTGGAAAAGTTTTTCATTGGCCTTGTAGAACTGCTCGATATCGGACTCCGAGGGGCTCAGCTTTGCGGCGTAATCAGCAGCATTGAAACGCGCAAGCTGGATCTCCCGCTTTTCAAAAAAAGCGTTCAATGCGAGGTCAGCCGCCACACTGGAACCCAGGCCGCTGCCAGTCACACCCGCCAGCACCTGACGCCGGGACAGGTCAGACCGCACATTGGCTTCAAACATTTCGGGGCTCAAACCCTGAGCGCCGAGCAACTGGCGATAGCGCTCCATGTCAAGCGAACCATCGGCGCGGCGCAAGCCAGCAATCTCGGGGCTGCTCTGCAATTCGCGCGCAAGATGCTGGTCGCTGGTGGAAAGCTTGAGCTTTTCAGCAGCCACGGCAATGACGCGGTCACGAACCATGCGCTCTAGCGTGGCATAGCGCGCTTCGGGGGTATCGAGCAGTTTTGCATCTAGCGTCGGCATGGAAGAGCGCAGACGGTCAACTTCGCCGAGATGCGCACGATCCCACTCAGGCTGGGTGATCTCGACTCCATCCACCTTGGCCACCACACGGCCCTTTTCGGCGGAAGGGTTGCTGTTCATGCCAACCAATATGAAGGACGGCACGATCAGCAAAAACAGCAACGCCATTGTCCACTTGGTGTGCTTGCGAATGAAATCAAACATCTTCGAATTTCCTGTATGACGGCCCGGGCAGGCATAACAACGGAAAAAGGCGAACCCCGGTTCGCCTTTTTTTTAGTGGGTGGTGGGTGCTGACGGACTCGAACCGCCGACCTACGCCGTGTAAAGGCGCTGCTCTACCAACTGAGCTAAGCACCCCACTTTAAAAATATTACATCAGTTCAACGCATCCTTGAGCGCTTTGCCTGGACGGAATTTAGGAACCTTTGCTGCCTTGATTTTAATCGCATCACCCGTCCGGGGGTTGCGCCCCGTCCGGGCGGCACGTTTGCCAACAGCAAAAGTGCCAAAGCCCACCAAAGACACTGAGCCTCCTTTTTTCAGCGTGGCCTTCACCGCGCTGATGGTGGACTCCAGGGCACGCGTTGCCGCAGCCTTGGAAATGTCTGCATTCTGGGCAATGTGCTCAATCAGTTCAGTCTTGTTCACAAAAAGCACCTCGTTATTTGATCAGTTGTTCTGGTTGGCTTGATATCCGTTTCCGCAGCACACGGCAGTTCGGTTTCGGCAGTAGCAGCAGGACAGCTTGGTTTCTGAATCCATTAAAGCCATGGACTTCCCCAGCTGTCAACATGGCGCAAGTATTTAAGCTCTTGAGCGGAATTCTAGCTTTGTTTTGGCAAATTCTGATTTTGTTGCCGAGCATGAACTTTAATTTTCATGCTTGACAACGCGAGATTTCACCCTTTGGCCAGCACTTGCGCGATGGCTTTTCCAACGTCCGCCGTACCCGCATGCCCCCCCAGATCGGGCGTGCGTGGCGCACCGCCCTGGTCGCTGAGAACCTGTTCGATGGCTGCAAGAACGCCGTCATGGGCGTCCTTGTGTCCCAAAAATTCCAGCATCATGGCACCGCACCAGATCTGTCCGATGGGATTGGCAATGCCGCGCCCGGCAATGTCCGGCGCCGAGCCATGAACAGGCTCGAACAGCGAAGGAAACTTGCGCTCCGGATTGAGGTTGGCGCTCGGTGCAATGCCGATGGTGCCTGTGCAGGCAGGACCCAGGTCGCTCAGGATGTCGCCAAACAGGTTGCTCGCCACCACCACGTCGAAAAATTCCGGCCGCTGGACAAAATGGGCGGTCAGGATGTCGATGTGAAACTTGTCGAGCTGTATGGCCGGATAGTTTTTCGCCATCTCGGCAACACGCTCGTCCCAATAAGGCATGGAGATGGAAATACCGTTGGATTTGGTCGCGCTGGTCAGATGCTTTTTGGGCCGTGTCTGCGCCAGTTCAAACGCGAATTTCAGCACCCGATCGACGCCGATACGCGTAAACACCGACTCCTGCAGCACAAACTCCCGCTCGGTGCCGGGAAACGCCTTGCCGCCGATGCTGGAGTATTCGCCCTCGGTGTTTTCACGCACGATGTAGAAATCAATCTCGCCGGGTTGGCGCGGGCTGCCGTCGCGCCGAACGACCGGCGCGATGATGCCAGGCATGAGGCGCGCGGGCCGCAGATTGATGTACTGGTCGAATTCGCGGCGGAACAGCAGCAGCGAGCCCCAGAGCGAGACATGGTCGGCGATCTTGTCGGGCCATCCCACCGCGCCAAAATAGATCGCATCATGCCCGCCAATCTGGTCTTTCCAGTCGTCGGGCAGCATCTTGCCGTGCTTTTCAAAATAATCCCAGCTGGAAAAATCGAAGTGGTCGAACTGCAGGTCAATGCCGTACTTGACCGCTGCGGCCTCCATCACACGGATGCCTTCAGGCATCACTTCCTTACCGATGCCATCGCCCGCGATGACCGCGATTCTTTTTTTGCCGGTTGTTTGACTCATGATGTTTTCCTTTGGTTCAGTTTTTGAAAATTTCGAACGCCTGCGCCAGTCCCCATGCCGGAGCCTCTTTCGCAAAAGAGTGTTCCTTCGGTACGGTTTTTTCGGAAGCACCGCTGGCGCGTTCCTGCCACAGACATGGATCAGCCTTGAATTTTTAGCGGTCCGCGCATGCAACAGCCTGGCGAAATTTTGTCGCAATAAAGCAGATGCTTCAAGCAATAATTAAGCAATTGATTATTTCCATAAAGGCAGGAATGGAACGCAGCGATCTGGAACTGGTGGTGGCAATACGCGATCATGGCAGCTTGTCGGCAGCCGCGCGCAGCCTGGATCTGGCAGCGCCGGTGGTCACCAAACGGCTCGCGGCACTTGAAGTACGGCTGGGCCAGCGGCTATTTCAGCGGACCACCCGGCGTGTCAGCCCCACGGCCGAGGGCGAAGCCGTTTACGAACGGGCATTGGCGTTGCTGCAAGGCTTCGGCGCGCTGGAGGCCGAGCTTCAGGAACGCAAGGCCGAGCCGACCGGGCTGATACGGCTGGCAGCGACTTTCGGCTTTGGGCGCCTGTGGCTGGGGCCGGCGCTGGCCCTGTTCCAGGAACGCTACCCGCGCATCGACGTCCAGTTGCAGCTTACCGAGCAACTGCCGGACCTTGCTGGCGAAGGATTTGACGGCGCCATCTGGTTATGGTCAGTACAGGGCCGACAGGCGGCGCACTGGGTTTCACGCCGGCTGGCGCGCAACCTGCGCGTACTGGTGGCCGCGCCCGGCTATCTCGGGCGGCATGGCTTGCCGGCCACGCTGGATGCCTTGCGGGACCATGCCTGCCTGATCGTGCACGAAAACGGCCATACCCAGAGCCAGGGCTTCGATACCTGGATGCTGCACAAAGGCAACAGCAAGACACCCGAAGCAGTCAGGGTGCGGGGTCCGCTGTCAAGCAACTCGGGGGAACTGGTGCGCGACTGGTGCCTGGACGGGCGCGGCATCATGCTGCGCAGCCTGTGGGATATCGCGCCCTGCCTGGCCTCTGGCCAGCTGGTACGGGTGCTGGAAGACTATGCGATGCCGGACGCCGATATTCACTGGCTGGCACCTTACCGCCCGGATTCGCCCCGGCGCATCCGGCTGCTGATCGACTTTCTGGTTGCGCAATTTCAAGATGAGCCCTGGAAAACTACGCGGCCTGCGGCTTCGCGGGCCGCACCACCAAGCTGACGCCCAAGGCCGTGAGCGCCGTGCCGGCTACGGTCGCCAGCGTGATGGATTCGCCAAACAGCACCCAGGCCATCACGGCCGTGGTGGGCGGCACCAGGTAAAGCAGGCTGGTGACCGCAGTGGCCGCGCCGCGCTGGATCAGCAGGTACAGCAGCGAACTGCCGCCCAGCGTCAGCGCCAGCACCGACCAGGCCATGGCGCCGATGAATTCAGTGTTCCAGACGATCGCCTCGGTTTCCATGAAGGAAAACGGCAGCGTGACCAGCAGCGCGGCGGCCAGCTGGATCGCATTGGCGGTGCGCACGTCGGTCGGCTGGACAAAGTGTTTCTGGTACAGGGTTCCCACGGTGATGCAGATCAAGGCAAATACCGTAGCGCCCAGCGTTAGCACGGTCACTTCGCTGCCAGTGCCGAACTTGCGGGCCACCACCAGCAGCAAGCCGCCCAGCCCCAGGACCAGACCGGCCCATTGGCGGGCTGTGACCTGGACCTGCGGCGCAACACCGGGGGCTGATGCGCCGGGCGAGCCGGCCCATGACAGCCACAAGGCGGTGATGACCGGCTGCAGCCCGACAACCAATGCCGCCAGTCCAGACCCCATGCCGGCCTTGACCGCCACCCACACGCCGCCCAGGTAACCGGCATGCATCAGCACCCCGGTGACCGCGAGATGCAACCACTGCTGGCGCCCGCGCGGCCAGCGCGCGCGGCTGAACCGGATCCACAACAGGAAACAGGCAATGGAAAACGAATAGCGCAGCACCAGGAAGGTCAGCGGCGGCGCATACGGCAGTCCAAACTTGGCGACGATGAAGCCGGTGCTCCAGATCAGCACGAACACGGCGGGCATGGCGCGGATCAGTGCGCTCGAAGATGACGAAGAACTCAAGAGCAGCCCGCTTGGAAAAAAAGATTATTTGGCCCGCGCACGAATTTCAGGAATCGCTTTTTGCAGGTAATAGACCATCGACCAGACCGTCAGGATGGCCGACAGCCAGATCAGCCAGGTGCCCCACACCGGCGTGTTGATGATGCCGAACAGGCGGCCGTCGTAGAGCAGAAAGGGAATGGCGATCATCTGCACCGTGGTCTTGACCTTACCCAGCATGTGAACCGCCACGCTGCGCGACGCGCCGATCTGGGCCATCCACTCGCGCAACGCCGAAATGGCGATTTCGCGGCCGATGATGATGAGCGCCACGAACACATCGGCGCGCTGCAGATGCACCAGCACCAGCAGCGAGGCGCAGACCAGGAATTTGTCGGCCACCGGGTCCAGGAAAGCACCGAAGGATGATGTCTGGTTGAGTTTTCGGGCCAGAAAACCATCAAGCCAGTCGGTGGCGGCAAACACGACGAACATCACCGTGGCGATCAGATTGCGTTCCGCAGCAGGAATGTCGAGGTAGAAAACCCCCACGATTAGCGGAATTGCCACAATCCGCGTCCAGGTCATGATGGTGGGGATGGTCAGGAACATGGCACCGATTTTGGCACGCGCGGCAGACCCGCTGCGTAAGCGCTGCGGCCGACCTGTGCGCCGCAGGCTGCGCCGTGGCGCGCCGTCAATGCAGCGCCCGGTAGATTTCCTCGGCCAGTTCGGTCGAAATGCCATCGACCATGGCGATGTCCTCGACGCTGGCCGAGGCAATGCCGCGCACGCCGCCAAAGCGCTGCAGCAGGCTGGCGCGCTTTTTCGGACCAATGCCGGCGATGTCTTCCAGACGGCTGCCGCCGACGCGCACCTTGGCCCGCTTGGCACGCATGCCGGTGATGGCGAAGCGGTGCGCCTCGTCGCGGATCTGGGCGATCAGCATCAGCGCAGCCGAATCGCGGCCCAGGTAGACCTTCTCACGGCCGTCGGCAAACACCAGTTCTTCCAGCCCGACCTTGCGGCCCTCGCCTTTCTCGACGCCGGCGATCAGCCCCAGGTCCAGCCCCAGTTCGACGAACACCTCGCGCGCCATCGACACCTGGCCCTTGCCGCCATCGACCAGCACCAGATCTGGCAACGTGGCCTCGCCATTGCGCGCCGCCTCGGCCAGCTTGGTGTAGCGGCGGGTCAGCACCTGGCGCATGGCCGCGTAGTCGTCGCCCGGGGTGATGCCTTCGATGTTGTAGCGGCGGTATTCGCTGTTCTGCATCTTGTGCTCCTTGAACACCACGCACGACGCCTGGGTCGATTCGCCCGCCGTGTGCGAAATGTCGAAACACTCGATGCGCAGCGCGTCCAGATTGTCCATCGGCAGTTCCAGCGCCTCGGCCAGCGCCCGGGTGCGCGCCTGCTGCGAACCCTGTTCGGCCAGCAGCCGCGCCAGTTGCAGGCCGGCATTCTTTTGCGCCATCTCCAGCCAGACGCGGCGCTGCTCGCGCGGCTGGTGGATGGCGGCAACGCGGCTGCCGGTCTGCTCCGCGAGCGCGGCCATCAGGTCCTTGTCCACCGGCTCGCTGACCACCAGCGTGGGCGGCACCGGCACGTCGATATAGTGCTGGGCGATGAAGGCCTCAAGCACCAGCGCCTCCAGCGACTTTTCCTTCACCGGAGCCCCTGGCGAATCGGGCTCGGCGTCGAGCGCGGCCACGTCGGTGGCATGCTCGACATGCGTCGGAAAATACGGCCGGTCGCCCAGGTGGCGGCCGCCGCGCACCATCGCCAGGTTGACGCAGGCCTTGCCGCCCTGCACTTTCACCGCCAGGATGTCCACGTCCTTGTCGCCGCCAATTTCCATCGACTGCTGGTGCAGGATTTTCGACAGCGCTGACATCTGGTTGCGCAATTCGGCGGCCTGCTCGAACTCCAGCCGGTCGGAATGCGCGAGCATTTTCTTTTCCAGTTCGCCCAGGATCTCTTGCGTTTGGCCCTGCAGGAAGCGCTCGGCGTTCGCCGTGTCCAGCGCGTACTGCCCGGGCGACACATGGCCCACGCACGGCGCCGAACAGCGCTTGATCTGGTACAGAAGGCAGGGCCGCGTGCGGTTGTTGAACACCGTGTCCTCGCAGGTGCGCAACCTGAACACCTTTTGCAACAGCAAGATGGTGTCCTTCACCGCCCAGGCGCTGGGATACGGGCCGAAATAACGGTGCTTTTTCTCCACCGCGCCCCGGTAGTAGGCAATGCGCGGATAGGCGATGGCCATTGATGCGCCGCCTTCGGGCCTGGGCTGGGCGGCGGTCAGCTTGAGGTAGGGATAGCTCTTGTCGTCCCGGAACAGGATGTTGTATTTCGGGTTGAGCGTCTTGATCAGGTTGTTTTCCAGTAGCAGCGCCTCGGCTTCTGAGCGCACCACCGTGGTTTCCATGCGCACGATCTTGGTGATCATGTGGCCAATGCGCGTGCCACCGTGGTTTTTCTGGAAATAGCTGGTGACGCGCTTTTTCAGGTTGCGCGCCTTGCCGACGTAAAGCACGCCGCCCTGCTCGTCGAAGTAGCGGTAAACGCCGGGCAGCGGCGGCAGCGCAGCCACTTCGCTGAGCAGTTGGGGATCGAATTCGTGGGTCGGGGTCATGGCATTCATGGAATATATGGCCGTATTGTGGACAATCGTTTCATGAATCACCGCCTGCAATGGGACATTTTTTGCAAAGTCATCGACAACTTCGGGGACATTGGCGTGTGCTGGCGCCTGGCGGCCGACCTGGCGACGCGCGGCCACCGCGTGCGCCTGTGGGTCGATGACGCTGGCGCGCTGCAGTGGATGGCCCCCGGGGGTTGCCAGAATGTCCAGGTGATTCCCTGGACTCAGCCGTTCGACCTGCGCGCAGCGGACCTTGCCGCGCAGCCCTGCGATGTGCTGATCGAAGCGTTCGGATGTGATGCAGCTCCTGAATTCATAGCTGCTTGCGCAAGCCGGCAAAGCGCAAACGGCCTGAAACCCGTATGGATCAACCTCGAATACCTGTCCGCCGAGGCGTATGTCGAGCGATGCCATGCCCTGCCCTCGCCGGTGCGCGGCGGTCCGGCGGACGGATGGACCAAGTGGTTTTTCTACCCGGGCTTCACCGCAGCCACCGGCGGCCTGTTGCGCGAGCCGGGTCTGGCCGACCGGCAGGCCCGCTTTGACCGCCAGGCCTGGCTGGCCGCCCAAGGCATTGCGTTCAGCGGGGGAAAACTGGTTTCGCTGTTCTGCTATGAACCTGGCGCGTTGCCGGTCCTGTTGCAGCAGTTTGCACAGCACGGGTTTGGCGGCAAGCCGGTGCGCCTGCTCGTGGCGGCGGGACGGGCCGCCAGTGCGGTGCAATCGGTATTTAATGATGAAAAATGCCTCTTGCGCAATATCCACGGGCACAGTCAGCTATCAATTTCATACCTTCCATGGCTAACGCAGGCGGAATTCGACCACCTGCTCTGGGCCTGCGACCTGAATTTTGTGCGCGGCGAGGACTCGGTGGTGCGCGCCCTCTGGGCCGGCAAGCCGTTTGTCTGGCACATCTACCCGCAGGACGATGCGGCGCACCTGGACAAACTGGATGCCTTTCTCTACATGCTCGAAGCGCCGCCTTCGCTGCGACGCTTTCACCATGCCTGGAACAGCCAAAAGTCAAGCCATGAAACGCCGCATCTCCCGCTGCCAGACCTCCCCGCCTGGCAAACATGCATCCTGGCGGCCCGCTCCCGGCTGGTGCGCCAGAACGACCTGTGCACCAGCTTGACTAGCTTTGCGGCAAAAAACCGTTAAAATCGCAGGCTTTGCGAATTAGCCCGAGAAGGCAAAACGCACGAACAGCCAAATAATTGGTCATATAAACCCGCCGCGGAACCTGCACACAATTGCACGGGCCCTGCGGTCCACCATAGTCAAAACTGCCATGAAAATCGCTCAAGAAATCCGCGTCGGTAACGTCATCATGCACGGCAAGGACCCGATGGTCGTGCTCAAAACCGAATACAGCCGTGGCGGTCGCAACTCCGCCACCGTGCGCATGAAGCTCAAAAGCCTGATTGCCAGCTTCAACACCGAGCAGGTCTTCAAGGCCGACGACAAGCTTGACCAGGTTTTCCTGGACAAGAAGGAATGCACTTATTCCTACTTTGCCGACCCGATGTACATCTGCATGGACGCCGACTACAACCAGTACGAAGTCGAAGCCGAAAACATGGGTGACTCGCTGAACTACCTGCAAGACGGCATGGAACTCGAAGTCGTGTTCTATGACGGCAAGGCCATTTCGGTCGAAGTGCCGACCAGCGTGCAGCGCGAAATCACCTGGACCGAGCCCGCCGTCAAGGGCGACACGTCCGGCAAGGTGCTCAAGCCGGCCAAGCTGGCCACCGGGTTCGAGATCGGCGTGCCTATTTTCGTGGCCCAGGGCGACGTGGTTGAAATCGACACCCGCACCGGCGAATACCGCAAGCGCGTCTGATACAGCGCCCTGCCGCGCAGTCAAAAGGCTCCTTCGGGAGCCTTTTTTATTTCCCTGACAGGAAGCGCAACAAACCGTCTTTATGATGTTCCCGTTACCCACCGCTTATTTTTTACTTTGATTACCGCGCGGCCCGGTGGTGAAACACAGGGACCACGCATCACCGATACAGGCTCATGGAACAAACACAAGACTTATCAGAAGACCGCCTGGCCAACGCCTGGGCTGAACTGCATGCACTGTCCAGCGACAGCGCGCCGCTGCGGCCCGATGCCAACCGGCTCGCCTTTGCCGACCCGGAATTTTTGCTGCGGCGCGAAACGCGTGGCCTGCGCATCCAGCTTGAAATGCTCAAGCCTGAGATCGACCAGCAGGCCCAGGGCATTGAAAACACCATTGTGGTGTTCGGCAGCGCCCGTTTTCCGGCCCCCGAGCAGGCTGAAGCGGCGCTCGCCCTGGCCGAGCAAGGCGATGACGAAGCCGCGCTGGCGCTCGCCCGGCGCCATATGCGCAACGCCCAGTACTACGACCAGGCGCGCCTGTTCGCGCGCATCGTGGCGGGCTACAGCAATCCGCGCCCGTCGGCCGAGCAGCTGTTCATCTGCACCGGCGGCGGCCCGGGCATCATGGAAGCGGCCAACCGGGGCGCGCAGGAAATGGGCGCATTGACCGTGGGCCTGAACATCGTGCTGCCGCACGAGCAGGGCTCCAACCCCTACATCTCGCCGTCGCTGAACTTCAAGTTCCACTACTTCGCCCTGCGCAAGATGCATTTCATGATGCGCGCCAAGGCGCTGGTGGCGTTTCCCGGAGGCTTTGGCACGCTCGACGAGCTGTTCGAGGTCATCACGCTGGTGCAGACCAAAAAAGCCAAGCCGGTGCCCATCATTCTTTTCGGCACCGAATACTGGAAACGGCTGTTCAACTTCGACGTGATGATCGAGGAAGGCGCGATTTCACCGCAAGACCTCGACCTCATCCAGTATGTCGATGAGCCGCAGGCCGCCTGGGACGCGATCAAGAACTTTTACGAACTCTGACTCTGGCAGGCGGCCTGCCGGACCGCCGCGTCAGTCCAGTTCCCTGTCCAGCGGAATCAGCCGGACTGCGTCCGCCTCGGGCAGGGCCTCTACATTGCGCAAGGCCTTGCCCATCACGCGGCTGCGCTGTTCGGCGCTGCTGAGCGTATTGAGCACGGTTTCGGTCTGCGACTTGACCTTGGCCAGCACGTCGCCGAACTTTCCGAATTCGGTCTTGACCGCGCCCAGCACCTGCCAGACCTCGCTGGAGCGCTTTTCCAGCGCCAGCGTCCTGAACCCCATCTGCAGGGAGTTGAGCATGGCCAATAGCGTGGTCGGGCCGGCCAGCGTGATGCGGTGGTCGCGCTGCAGGCATTCAATCAGGCCGGGGCGGCGCAGCACCTCGGCATACAGCCCCTCGGTCGGTAAAAACAAAATGGCAAAGTCGGTGGTGTACGGCGGTTCAATATATTTTTCGCTGATAGATTTGGCTTCCAGGCGGATGCGCAGCTCCAGCGCCTTGCCGGCAACCTCGGCGCCCGGCCCGTCGGCGCGCTGCTGCGCATCGAGCAGGCGTTCGTAGTCTTCGTTGGGAAACTTGGCATCGATGGGCAGCCACAGCGGCTCGCCCGAATCGGACCGGCCAGGCAGCTTGATGGCGAAATCGACCGGGTTCTTGCCGCCGCGCCGCGTGACGACCTGGGCGGCATACTGGTCCACGGTAAACACCTGCTCCAGCAGGCCTGCCAGCTGGGCTTCGCCAAAGATGCCGCGCGTTTTCACGTTGGTCAGCAGATGCTTGAGGTCGCCCACGCCCTGCGCCAGCGTCTGCATTTCGCCCAGGCCCTTGTGTACCTGTTCGAGCCGGTCGGCGACCTGCTTGAAGCTCTGGCCCAGCCGGGTTTCCAGCGTGTTGTGCAGCTTTTCATCGACCGTGCGGCGCATCTCGTCGAGCTTGGCGGCATTGCCTTGCTGCAGTTGTGCGAGCTGCTTTTCGAGCGTTTCGCGAACTTCTCCGAGGCGGCGCGCATTCGATTCACTGAGCGACTGCAATTGCGTACTCAGCGTGTCCGACAGTGTTTTTTGCAGCAAGGTGAGCTGCTGCGAAAACGCATCGATCTGGGTGTTTTGCGTGCGGGTGGCTTCGGCGCTTTGCTGCACCAGTGTCTGCTGAAAGGTGGCCAGACTCGCTGCCATTTCCTGCCGACTGCTGCGCGCGTTGTCGTTGATCTCGCGCCGCAGTTCGCGCTCCAGCCGCTCATTGGCAGCCCCCAGGGTCGTCAGCGTCTCGTCCTTGTGCTGCTGCGCCGCCTGAGCCGCACCGCAATCCTGTCGGCCAAAGTTCAGCCACCACAACGCCAAGCCATTCAAGACCGCCAGCGCCAAGATCAACCAAAGCAAAATTTCATTCAAAGCGATTTCTCCTCATGGGGCGCTATTGTTGTTCAAGCTCACCGTGCTGGCCGGGGAATCGGCACGCCCACCACGGCAACCGGCAGGTGCGCATCCACAAGGAAGAAGGCAACATAGAGCGGATTGCAAATTAGTGAAAGGCATAGCCGCAATAGATGCTACATTTTTAATAGCTGCTTAAACATACACAGTATGCGTAAAGCAGCTTTTTTCTTGTAATTTGCTTGAATCATCCAGCGGTAAAAATCAAAAGCACTCCAAAGCCAGTGGCATCGCGGCTTTGTTGGTCTTCACCTCAAAGATACGGCGACAGCAAGCCGGCCAGGCGGTCGCGCAGCTGATTTGCCAGGGGCTGACGCTCCAGCGCTGCCGTGTCCAGCGCCCGGGCCTGCCCGATGCGTTGTTCGACCAGGGCATCGAGTTGCCGAACCAGTTGGGCGTCATGACACTCCAGGTTGTATTCAAAATTGAGCCGCAGGCTGCGCGCGTCCCAGTTGGTCGAGCCAATCAGCGACCAGGCATCATCGACCAGAAACAGCTTGGAATGGTCGAACGGCAGCGGCGACAGGTGAACGCGGCAGCCAGCCGCCAGCAAGCGGCTCAGTTGCGGCCGCATGGCCCAGTCCAGCAGCGGCAGGTTGCTGCGCGCGGGCAGCATGAGGTCAACCCCCACGCCGCGCAGTGCGGTGATTTGCAGCGTGGTCAGCAGCGCCTCGTCGGGCAGGAAATACGGCGTCACGATGCGCACACGGCGGCGCGCGCAGGTCAGCGCCCCGAGCATGACCTGGCGCATGTGGCCGATGTCGCCATCGGGCCCGTCGGACACGCCGCGCGCCAGCACCGGCCCGCAGTCGCCGTTCGGGGCAAACCAAGTGCTGCCCAGCAGCGCCTCGCCGGTGCTGAAGGCCCAGTCAATGGCAAAAGCGCGCTGCATGTCGGCCACCACCGGGCCCTGCACGGAAAAATGCAGGCAGCGAATCGGCGCAGCCGGCTGCTTTGCCAGCCAGTGCCCGGCCCGAATATTCATGCCGCCGGTAAAGCCGTGCGCGCCGTCAACCACCATGATCTTGCGGTGGTTGCGCAAATTGGCGTACGCCAGCAGACCGGGAAGGCGCGGGGGTAAAAAGGCCGCTGCGGTGACGCCCCGGGCGCGCAGGTGCGCCACCATGCTGATGCGGCTGTAGCGCCCGCCCACGGCATCGACCAGCACACGCACCGGCACGCCGCGCTGCCGCGCACGCACCAGTGCGTCGGCAAAGGCGCTGCCGGCGTCATCGAGGTCAAAGATATAGGTGGCCAGCGTGACCGAACGCCGCGCGCCGTCGATGGCCGCCAGCATCGCCGGGTAGGCTGCGTCGCCATCGACCAGCGGCGTCACGGCGTTGCCGCCCAGCAGGGCATTGCCGGTGGTCTGCCGGACCAGCCGGTTGATGCCGGCCAACTCCTGAGCGCACGGCGCATCGGGTCCGGCGGCGCTGCCGATGGCCGCCAGGCTGCTGCCATTGCGACGGTGCTCGCGCTGCCAGGCCGCCTTCAGATCAAGCGCCACGCCAGCGCGCTTGATTCGGTTGATGCCCAGCATCAGGTAGAGCAACGCGCCCACGAAAGGCGCCAGCCAGGCCAGTCCGATCCAGGCCACCGTGGCCGACACATTGCGCCGGGTCAGCAGCGCGTGCAGCGTCACCGAAACCGCGAGCGCCAGATGCAGCAAGGTGGCCAGCACCGGCAACAGGCTCTGTGCTTCCCGCAAGACGCTTTGCAACCACATCGGAAGGATCATGAACCATGGTAGCGGGAATCCAGCGACACGGGCTGAAACGCTCAAACGAGTCTGGATACCCGCCTTCGCGCATAAGCGCTAACTTAATATACGAGTCATTGCAGATATCAGAGATAATGCAGGCATGGTTTTTCACACCGAACAAGCGGACTCTTCAACACGGCAAGAGCAAAGCGTGCCGTCAAAGCTGGCTGACGAAGACTGGGCGGCGATAGAGCGCCTGCTGCCCGAGCATTGGCAAGCCAAGGCGCGTGAGCTGCACGCGCTCAGGCGCACGCGAGGCGTCGCGGATGCAGCAGCGCTGCTGCGCGTCATGCTCATTCACATTGCTCAGGGCTGCGGCTTGCGGGAGACTGCGCAGCGGGCACGCCTGGGCGGGATCGCCGCGCTCAGCGATGTTGCTGTTTTGAAGCGCCTGCGTCACTGCGCGAGCTGGTTTGAATGGATGGGCAGCCAGCTACGCCAGCAGTGGATGCCGGCCGCGCTCAAGGCGAGCCAGGCCTTGCGGCCCTGTTGGGGCAACTACTGCATCCGCCTGGTCGATGGCACCATGGTCAGCGAGCCTGGCGCGAGCGGCTCCAAGTGGCGCTTGCACTACTCCGTGCAGTGGCCTAGCCTGCGCGCCGACGAGGTCATTGTCAGCACCAGCAAAGAGGGAGAGACGCTGCGCCGCTTTACGGTTCTGCCTGGAGAGGTACTGGTCGCAGACCGGGGTTTTGCCAACCCGCCGGGCGTGGCCCATGTCCACGATGCGGGAGGCGCCGTGGTGGTGCGTACCAATTTGGTCACCTTGCCGCTAAAAACCGCGCAAGGCCAGCCGCTGGGGATTCTTGAGTGCGTCAGCGCACTGGAGACCGGGCAGTGCGGTGCATGGCCCGCCTACGTCAGCCACGGCAAGCGCCTGATTGCGGGGCGGCTGTGCGCGGTCAAGAAAGACGCCGCCTCGGCGCTCAAGGCGCGCCAGCGCGTGACGCGCGAAAGCCAGCGCAATGGCACCGAGCTGCAGCCGCGCACGCTGCTGGCGGCCGACTATGTGCTGGTCTTCACAACCGTTGGCGACGAGCTAAGCGCCGCTGAGGTGCTCGATTTATACCGGGCGCGCTGGCAAATTGAGCTGGTGTTCAAGCGGCTGAAGTCTTTAGCCGGGCTGGGACATCTAAAAAAGCATGACCCCCGGGCCGCTCGCGCGTGGCTACAGGGCAAGCTTTTGGTGGCGCTTCTCATTGATGCCTTGCGGGTCGCCGGCGAGGCTTTTCCCCCCTGGGGTTACATCGAACTCACTGGCAACCGCAGCGCCACTGGCGAGCAGGGCGCGAACGAAAACGAGAAGTCCGTGCCTGTGGCGGGAGTTCTCGCTGATGCATGAGTTGCTGTGTCGCGCCGTGCTGCCGGCTTTGTCACTTGTGCAGGCCCTTACCCAGTGGAGGTGCGTGCGCTATCGTCTGGCCGAGCCGCCTCGAAAACGAAAACTCAAGATTGACGAATGGAATAATTTTTAGGTTAGCGCTTATGCGCCTTCGCGGGTATGACGCAGGGAAGTTATGACTGACCGCATCCTTGGTGCTGCAATTTCACACTCCATTTCTCTATGTGCTGACCGCCGGGGCTGTCACGCTCGGGCTCGGCGATTATGTGGATGCTGGCGTCGTTACAGGTGTCGTTCTCATCAATGCCCGCATTGGCTCCATTCAGGAAGGCAAGGCGGAACAGGCACGTGATGCGGTGCGCTTGCCTTTTATCGACTCTTTAAAAGTTATCGCGTTGCCAGCACCTCGGGGTTGAGAGGCGTCAGGGGCTTGCCTTGCGAGAAGAACTGGATCAGGTTGTCAGCGGCCAGACTGGCCATGGCCATTCGTGTCGGGATGGTCGCGCTGGCGATATGCGGTGTCAGCACCACGTTGGGCACGCTCAGCAAATCGGGATGGACCGAAGGCTCGCCCTCGAACACATCCAGCCCCGCCGCCGCAATCGTGCGGTTGCGCAGGGCCGCCGCCAGCGCGGCATCATCGACGATGCCGCCGCGTGCGATGTTGACCAGCGTGGCGGTCGGCTTCATCAATGCGAGTTCGGCGGCGCCGATGGCGTGGTGCGACGCCGGCGAGTACGGCAGCACCAGCACCAGGTGGTCGGCGGTTTTCAGCAGTTCTTCCTTGCCGACATAGCTGGCCTTGCATTCGGCTTCCAGATCCGCATCGAGCCGCGAACGGTTGTGGTAAATCACCTTCATGCCAAAGCCGTGCGCTCCGCGCTTGGCAATGCCCTGCCCGATGCGGCCCATGCCAAAAATCCCCAGCGTGGCGCCGTGGATGTCGGATCCGGCGAACATGTCATAGCTCCACTTCTTCCACTTTCCGGCGCGCAGGTAATGCTCGCTTTCGGTGATGCGCCGGGCCGTGGCCATCAGCAAGGCAAAGCCAAAATCGGCGGTAGTTTCGGTCAGCACGTCGGGCGCGTTGGTGGCCAGCACCCCGGCGGCGGTCATCGCGTCGATGTCGAAGTTGTTGTAGCCCACCGCCATGTTGGCGCAGATTTTCAGCTCCGGGCAGGCGGCCAGCACTTCGGCGTCGATGCGGTCGCCGCCGGTGGTGAAGGCGCCGGCCTTGCCGTGGAGCCGCTTGATTAATTCGGCCTTGGACCAGGTTTCATCGAGCTGGTTGGACTCGACTTCAAAATGCTGCTCCAGCCTGGCGATGACTTCAGGAAACACGGCGCGGGCAATCAGTATCTTGGGTTTGCTCATGGGAATAGTTGCTTTCTTTATTTGAACCAGATCAAGGTCATGAGAATGAACAGCAGAATCAGGACACCGCCCGACCACAGCATGTAGCCGAAGAAACTCGGCATTTTCACACCCCGGTCCTCGGCGATGGCCTTGACCATCAGGTTGGGCGCGTTGCCAATGTAGGTGTTGGCGCCCATGAACACGGCGCCAGCCGAAATGGCCGCCAGCGTCGAGGCAAAGGTCGTCATCATGGCTTGCGGGTCGCCGCCGGCAGTGTTGAAAAACACCAGGTAGGTCGGCGCATTGTCCAGAAAGGAACTGAGCGCGCCAGTGGCCCAGAAGTACATTGCCGGGTCGGGCGAGCCGTCAGGCCGCGTCACGGCCGAAACAACAGCGCCGAAAGCACCGCTGGTGCCGGCCTTGAGCATGGCGATAACCGGAACGATGGTCAGGAAGATGCCGGCGAACAGCTTGGCCACCTCGACCATCGGCCCCCACGAAAACTGGTTGTCGGCATGCACCTTGTTCGACGTGATGGCCAGCGAGATGAAGGTGATGGCGACCAGCCCGGCATCGCGCACCAGGCCCGGCAGGCCAACGCGGGTGCCTGCGATGTCGAAGGCCACGGGCGACTTCCAGATGCCGCTGAGCAGCACCAGCGCGGCAATCGCGCCCAGCAGCCAGAAGTTGGCGCCGCCATCAAAGCCGATGCGCCGGGTGTCGGGCGTCGGGTCCAGCGGCAGCAACTCCTCGCGGCGGCGGTAAAACCAGGTGTCTAGCGCGTAAAAAATGCCCAGCAGGCTGCCGACCAGAAACAGCGTTTCCGGAAAGATATGCCGCACGGTCCAGAAAAAATCAACGCCCTTCAGAAACCCGAGGAACAGCGGCGGGTCGCCCAGCGGCGTCAGCGAGCCGCCGGCGTTGGACACGATGAAGATGAAGAACACCACCACATGCGCCTTGTGCGCGCGGTTGTCGTTGGCCCGGATCAGCGGGCGGATCAGCAGCATCGACGCGCCGGTGGTGCCCATGAAACTGGCCAGCACCGCGCCAATGGCCAGGATGGCGGTGTTCAGCCCCGGGCTGCCGTGCAGGTTGCCCCGGATATGGATGCCGCCGGCAACGGTGAACAGCGCCGTCAGCAGCAAGATGAAGGGGATGTATTCCTCCAGCAGCGCATGCATGAAGCTGAAAGCCGCCATGCCGGTTCCGTAAGTCAGCGCAAAAGGCAGCAAAAATGCCAGCGACCAGGCCAGCGACACCTTGCCGAAATGGTGGTGCCAGAAGAACGGCGCCAGCAGCGGCAGCAGCGCGATCGACAGCAGCAGTCCGGCAAACGGCACGCCCCACAGCACCGACAGCGCGCTGCCGTCCAGCGTTGCAGCCATGGACAGGCCGGGCGACAGGCAAAGTAGCGCGAAGGCGGCAATGCAACGAAGTGATTTCATGAAAAGTGCCGGTTTTAAGGTCGAATACCCATGGTCGGGAAGCGCGGGCTCGCGTCGTCGGTGGCCCGGTCAGCGCACCGAGGCGACATCGAACACCTGGCGCAGGTAGGCCAGGTATTTCTCGTCATCGCACATGTTCTTGGACGGCGTATCGGACAGCTTGGCCACCGGCTGGCCGTTGCAGCGCACCATCTTGATGACGATCTGCAGCGGCTCGTAGCCCAGGTCGTTGGTCAGGTTGGTGCCGATGCCGAAGGCCAGCTGGCAGCGCCCCCGGAACTGCCGGTACAGCTCGATGGTCCGGGGTATCGTCAGCGCGTCGCTGAAGATCAGCGTCTTGGTCTTGGGATCGACACGGTTTTCGACGTAGTGGCCGATCATGCGTTCGCCCCACTGGAACGGGTCGCCGCTGTCATGGCGCGCGCCGTCGAACAGCTTGCAGAAGTACAGGTCGAAGTCGCGAAGGAAGGCGCTCATGCCGTACACGTCTGACAGCGCAATGCCCAGGTCGCCCCGGTATTCCTTGGCCCACATTTCAAACCCAAACACCTGGCTGTCGCGCAGGCGCGGCCCCAGCGCCTGGCAGGCCTGCAGGTATTCATGGGCCATGGTGCCCAGCGGCGTCAAGCCGAGCTTCATGGCGAACAGCACATTGCTGGTGCCGGCCAGTTGCCCCTCGGCGCCAGTGCCCAGGCGCGTGACCAGCGTGCGCAGCACTTCTTCATGCCAGGCCTTGCTGAAGCGCCGGCGGGTGCCGTAGTCGGCAATCTTGAGTTCGGCCAGGCTCCTGACCTGCAGCTGCCCGATCTTGGTTTCCAGGCGCTTGCGCCCTTCGGTGAGGTCGGGCTGCTTTTGCGTGTTGCGGAAATAGACTTCGTTGATGATGGCCAGCACCGGAATCTCGAACAGGATGGTGTGCAGCCACGGCCCCTTGATCAGGACCTCGATCTCGCCCGAAGGCAGGGCCTTGACGCTGACGTATTTTTCATTGAGCCGGAAAAGCCCCAAGAAATCGACAAAGTCGCTCTTGATGAAGCGCATGGCCTTCAGGTAAGCCAACTCCGCATCCTGAAACTGCAGGCTGCAAAGCCCGCGGATTTCCTCGCGTATCTCATGCACGTAGAACGACAGGTCGCCGACCCCGGGCGCGCCGGCGTTACGGCATTTGAACTTGTATTCCACCTCGGCACCGGGGAACTGGTGCAGCACCACCTGCATCATGGTGAACTTGTAAAGGTCGGTATCGAGCAGGCTGGTGATGATCATGGTGAACCCTGAAGGTGGGCCGTGGCAGGTAATGCGGTGCGCAGACCCGCTGCCGGGCCTGGCGTTGATGTCAAGACCTTGCGGCCAGATCAGGTGCCGAGAAAGTCCACTTCGAACAGCAGGGTAGCGTTCGGCGGAATCGCGCCGCCCGCGCCGCGCGCGCCGTAGCCGAGTTCCGACGGAATGACCAGGCGGCGCGTGCCGCCGACCGACATGCCCTGCACGCCCTCGTCCCAGCCCTTGATGACTTCACCGGCGCCAAGCGAAAACTGGAAGGGCTGGCCACGGTCCTTGCTGGAGTCGAATTTTTTGCCCTGCACGCCGTCGTTGTACAGCCAGCCGGTGTAATGCACCTTGACGTATTGGCCGGCCTTGGCGATGGCGCCGGTGCCCAGCACGGTGTCTTCGTACTGCAGGCCCGAGGCGGTGGTGGTCGTCGTCATGGCAATGTCCTTTGTAGCGATGGATTGAAAAATGAATCAGCACCAAAAGCGGGCTTTTTTCACGAGCCCCTGACTTTACCCGCAACCAGCCACAGCAAGCGGTCGGCGCGCGATGCCAGCAAACGATTTTGCTCGACGAGCAGCAGCGCCATGCCTTCGCGCTTCAAAGCAAGCAGCGCATCGCGGATCGACGCGACCAGCACCGGCGCAATGCCCTCGCAGGGCTCGTCGAGCAGCAGGACCTTCGGGCCGGTCATCAGGGTTCGGGCAATCGCCAGCATCTGCTGCTGGCCGCCGCTCATCTGCGCGGCGGGCCGGTTGAGCAGGGTTTTGAGGATAGGAAACAGGTCCAGCGCCCGGGCTTCATGGGCCTTGGCATCGCGGCCGGCGGCGACATGCAGGTTTTCGCGCACGGAGAGTCCGGTGAACAGACGCCGGTCCTCGGCGACATAGCCGAGCCCGGCCTGCGCGCGACGGTGGGTTTCCCAGCGTTCGACAGCCGCCAGGCCGGACGGCACCTGGCAACGAATCGCGCCTTCGGTGCGTACTTCCAGCCCCATCACCGCCTTGAGCAGCGTCGATTTGCCGGCGCCGTTCAGCCCCTGCAGCACGACCATCTCGCCGGCCGCCACGCGCAGCGACACCTCGAACAGGGCTTGCGCCTGGCCATAGAAGGCGCTGAGCCGGTCGATTTCAAGCATGCGCCGCTCCTTTGATATTCACGCCGTCGCCGTCATCGCCCAGACCATCGCCCAGGTAGAGCCGGCGCACTTCGGCATCGCGGGAAATCTCGTCAAACGAGCCCTGCGCGGCCAGCCGGCCCTCGATCAGCACCAGCACCCGGTCGGCGACGCCGGCCACGGCGTCCATGTTGTGCTCGGTGTAGAGCACGGCCATGCCCTGCCCTGCCAGCGTTTTCACCAGCTGCATCAGGCTGGCGCGCTCGGCTTCGGCCAGGCCGGCGGCGGGTTCATCGAGCAGCAAAAGTTTCGGCGCGGCGGCCAGCGCGATGGCCAGTTCAAGCCGCTTTTTGGCGCCGTAGGCCAGGCTCAAAACGTCGTCATCCGCCGATTCGCGCAGGCCGGTCTGGACCAGCAGCGCCATCGCTGCCTCGACCGACTGCCGGTCCAGCGATTTGAAGGCCGAAATGGCCTTTTGCGCACGGCTGGCCTCGATAGCCAGCTGCACATTTTGTAGCACGCTAAGCGCTTCAAAGACCTGCGCCACCTGAAAGGTGCGCGCCACGCCGTGCCGCAGGCGCGCGGCTGGCGCCAGTTTTTCCAGCGCCTGGCCGTTCCACAGGATGCGCCCGCCGGTCAGTGGGTACTGGCCGGCGATGCAGGCAAAGCAGGTCGATTTTCCGGCGCCATTGGGGCCGATCAGCGCCACGCATTCACCCGCCGCAACGTCGAAGCTCACGCCATCGACCGCATGGATGCCGCCAAAATGCTTGACCAGCCCTTGAACCTGCAGCATCAGCGCTTCCCTTCGATGACACGCTGGCGCCGATGGCTGAAGCGCGACAGCAGACCCAGCAGCCCGGACGGCGAAGCCACCATGATCAGCATGATGAACACGCCCAGCAGGCCGCGCCAGTAAGTCACTTCGCGGCCCAGTTCGGCGCCTAGGTAAGTCAGCACCACGCTGCCCACGACTGCGCCCCAGAGCTGGTGCACGCCGCCGAGCAGCACCTCCAGAAGCGCATCGACCGACGTGGACACGGCCGCCAGCGAAGGGAAAACAGCGCCCTTGTGCGCTGCGAACAGCCCGCCCGCCAGGCTGGCGAGCACCGCGCTTTCGACAAACACGCGGTACTTGAGCCAGCCCACCGACAGGCCGGACGCGGCTGCGCGCAGCGGCGCATCACGCACCGCCTGCAGCGCCGCACCCATCACCGAGCGGCCCAGGTAGCGCAGCGCGAACACGGCCGCCAGCGCCAGCGCCACCAGCAGCAGGTAAAACACCGGCCGGCCGTCATCACTGACCAGCCGCAGGCCGATCAGCCCGTTGTCGCCACCCGTGAGGCCCACCCACTGCGTCGCGCCGGCCCAGACCACCTGCGCCAGCGCCAGCGACAGCATCGCCAGGTACACGCCGCTGCTGCGCACCACCGCCGCGCCGAACACGCTAGCTACGGCCAGCGCCGCGCCGCAGCCCACGGCCAAAGCGACCGGCAGCGTGGCGCCCCAGAGGCTGTGCGACAGCGCCGCGCCATAAGCGCCGAGCGCAAAGAACGCCGCATGGCCAAAGCTGACCAGCCCGCCCAGCGCCATCATGGACTGCAGGCTGATGCCGAAAATCATCAGGATCAAGCCGTCGGCGGCCAGCGCCTGCCAGTAGGCCCCGCCGGACCAGGCCAGAGCGGCGAGCAAGGCAAAGGCCAGCGTGATCAGCAAGGTCGAGCCGCGCCCCAGCCCAAGCCCGCGAAACTTCTGCGCCGGCTCCCGGTTGCCGCCGTGCTCCAGCGACGCGGCCGGCCCGCCCTTGAGCCCCTGCGGCCGGAACACCAGCACCACCGCCATGGTCAGGAACACCACCACCAGCGTCGCCTGCGGAAACCAGGCGGTGCCGAAGGCATGCACCAAGCCGATCAGCAGCGCGGCGACAAAGGCGCCGCCAATGCTGCCCAGTCCGCCGGTGACGACGACCACGAAGGTCTCGACGATCACGTTCATGTCCATCTGCAGGTGCGCCGGTTCGCGCGGCAGTTGAAGCGCGCCGCCCAGCCCGGCCAGCGCGCAGCCCAGCACCACCGCGCCCAGCATGAGGGGCTTGGGGTTGACGCCCAGCGCGGCCAGCATGTCGCGGTCCTGCGTGGCGGCGCGCAACCGCTGGCCAAACAAAGAACGCCGCAACAGCACATGCAGGCCGAGCCAGACCAGCGGCCCGAGCGCGATCATCGCCAGCTGGTACACGGGAAAGAATTCGTCGCCGATCTGCACCGATCCCTTGAGCCCCGGAAAACGCGGCGCGAACACCTCGTCGGGCCCGAAGCCCCACTGCATCGCGTCATGCATCGCCAGGCTCAGGCCGAAGGTGGCGACCAGCTGGTACAGCTCGGGCGCGCCCGACATTCGCCTTAACAAGAGAAATTCGGCAATTGCGCTCGCCAGTCCTGCGCAGGCAGCTCCCAAAAGAATAGCAATCAGGTAGAGCGGCGCGCTGCCACCCCAGGCCGGAAACCAGTCCGTGACCCAGTGCGCGGTGAACAGCGCGCCCAGCATGAAAAAGCTGCCATGCGCGAAATTGACGATCCGCGTGACGCCGAAAATCAGCGTCAGCCCCGAAGCCATCAGGAACAGCGTGGTCGCATAAGACAGCCCGCCGAGCAGCTGGACGACGGAAAAGGTCACTGGCTCAATCTAGCCAGGTTGTAAATTCGGCAGCACTGACGCGAGGCGTGCGAAAGGTGTTGACCAGCGCCGATTCGTCGGCATAGCCGAGCGACATGCCGCAGACCAGCATTTCCTGCTCACCCGCGCCGATGTGCGGCATGATGATCTTGGCAAAGCCGTTCCAGGCGGCCTGCGGACAGGTGTGCAGGCCGTGGCCGCGCGCGGCGACCATGAGGTTCTGCATGAACATGCCGTAGTCCAGCAGCGAGCCGCGTCCCATCACCCGGTCCAGGGTGAACATCAGCCCGACCGGCGCATCGAAAAACCGGTAGTTGCGCTGGTGCTGCGCATGCATCTTGTCCTTGTCGCCCTTGGTGATGCCGAGCAGGCCGTACAGGCCCCAGCCGTTCTCGCGCCGGCGGTCGATGTAGGGCGACACCCATTTTTCAGGGTAATAGTCGTATTCCTCCCGGTAGTCGGCCGCCAGCGCCGGGTTGTCACGCAGCGCGTCATGGGCGCGGCAGACCTTTTCAGCCAGACTGTCCTTGCTCGCGCCCTGCAGCACATAGGCTTTCCACGGCTGCGTGTTGGTGCCCGACGGGGCGCGGCTGGCCAGTTCAAGCAGATGCAGGATGAGCGCGCGTGGCACGGGCGCCGGCAAAAACTCGCGCATCGACTGGCGGCTTTCGATGGCGCGGTCCACCGCGTTGACGGGCGGCTGGCAGGCACTGTTCGGCGCGTCCTCCAGCGCAAAGTCGCCCGCGACGACAGGGTGGGCGGAGGAATCGGTTGGGTTCATTTCAGCATCTCCAGGACAGACAGTAATTCAGGCGGCAGGCAGGCAGCCGGCCGGCGCGTGGCGCGGTCGACATACACATGGATAAAATGGCCCCGGGCGGCGCACGGCAAGCTAGCGTCGGCCGAGAACAGCGCGACTTCATAGCGCACGCTGGAGGCGCCGGCATGCGCCACGCGAATGCCGGCCACCACTGGCTCGGGAAAGGCCAGCGGCGAAAAATAGTTGCAGCGGGTTTCCACCACCAGGCCGATCACGGGGCCGGCATGGATGTCGAGCGCGCCGCGCTCGATCAGCAGGCCGTTGACGGCGGTGTCGAACCAGCTGTAGTAAACGACGTTGTTGACATGGCCATACATATCGTTGTCGGACCAGCGGGTGCCGATGGCCCGAAAGGCCCGGTAGTCGCTGCGGTATTCGGGCTGGGGGCGGGGTGTCAAGCTCATGGAAAGGCTATTTTGCCAGCGCTTCAGCCGGCCGTTTGCCAGCGGCGCCAATATTCAAGCGCCACGCGGTAGGTGTTTACCTGCACCTGCACGGTGTCGTCGATGTTCACGCCGTAGCCGCCGGCCATCGAAAAAGCCAGCGGGATGCGCCGCTGCCAGGCCCAGTCGAACACCCGGCGGTCCCGCGCCTCCAGGCCGTCAAAGCTCAGGCTCAGCCGTCCCAGGCGGTCGCCTTCGAACGGGTCGGCGCCGGCCAGGAACAAGATCAGGCCGGGCTCGAAGCGCCGCTCCAGCTCGTCCAGCGCCTGTTCCAGCGCCTGCAGGTAGGGCGCGTCCAGGCAGCCGTCGGGCAGCTCGACATCCAGGTCGCTGGCATCCTTGCGGAACGGAAAGTTCTTTTCGCCATGCAGCGACAGCGTGAACACGCTGGCATCGCCGGCAAAAATGCTGGCCGTGCCATTGCCCTGATGCACGTCCAGGTCAATCACCGCGACCTGCAGCGGCAGGCGCGCCTGGCGGTGGCGCCGCGCCCATTCGGCCTGCATCAGCCGCGCAGCCACCGCCGAGTCGTTGAAGACGCAGAACCCGCCGCCCTTGCCCGCGTAGGCATGGTGGGTGCCGCCCGCGAGATTGGCGGCAATGCCTTCGGGCCGGGCGCCCGGCGCCAGCCCCAGGGCCGTCCGCGCCGCCATCACGGTGGCGCCGGCCGAACGCCTGGCGCGCTCGGCCATCGCCGGGCTCCAGGGAAAGCCGATCTCGCGCTGCGCTGGCGCCGGCAGCGTGCCCTGGGCGATGGCCTCTATATAAGCCGGCGTATGCACCAGCGCCAGTTCGCCATCGCTGGCCGCCGGCGCCTCGCCCAGACGCACCTCGGACAGTTCACCGGCCAGCCGCTCGCGCAGCAGCTGGTACTTTGGCATGGGAAAGCGGTGTCCGGCGGGCAGCGGCAGGACAAAATGATCGGCGTAGAAGGCTTGCACGAAACTTGATCCTGAAATAACGAATCAGATCAGAGTAACCTGTCTAGATTGGTGCATTGCAGCAAAATATGTTTGCAAAAGGACAGGTTTCTCCTATAATCAATTCCATGTTGCAGTGCAGCAATTCAGCGCAAAGCAACTATTTACCTTAACTACACTTACGGAGATTACTTATGCTGACTGCTGAACAACTCATGGCTTCCCACAAAGCAAACATCGAAACGCTGTTTGGCCTGACCCAGAAAGCCTTCGAAGGCGTTGAAAAGCTGGTTGAACTGAACGTGCAAGCCACCAAGGCTGCCCTGGCAGAAACCGCCAACAACGCACAAGCCGTCATGGGCGTCAAGGACGCACAGGAACTCTTGGCACTGCAAGCCAGCATGGTCCAGCCCCTGGCTGAAAAGACCGCTGCCTACAGCCGTCACCTGTATGACATCGCCCAGTCCGCCGGTGCTGAAATCAGCAAGACCTTTGAAGGCCAGACCGCCGAAGCCCAGAAGAAGTTCGCCGACCTGGTCGAAAGCGCCACCCAGAATGCACCTGCCGGTTCTGAAACCGCAGTGACCATGATGAAAAGCGCCATGACCGCCGCCAACACGGCCTTCGAGTCGGTGCAAAAAGCCGTCAAGCAAGCCGGCGACATGGCCGAAACCAACTTCAACACGGTGTCCGAGTCCGCCTTGAGCGCCACCAAGGGTGTTTCCAAGAAGCGTTAATTTCCAGCGGGCTTCTCAAGTTGCCAGGCGCAACTTGAAAGCTCACGGAGCCTGCTCCTGAAACCCGTCGCCAGCGACGGGTTCTACCAGTTGTCTCCTCGGTTCCTTGCAGAAACGTCTGGTTTCGCGGTTCCGTTCAAGCCCAGTCTCGCGACTGGGCTTTTTTTTGGTCAAATCAGCCTTTTTCGCACGCGCAGCGGGCATGAACAGCTATCGAAAGATGAGCAAATCCGAAAAGGGATTCAATGGCTGGACGCGATGCCAGTGGCCAGCCGCGCCTTCAGCGCCGGAAGCGCCGCCAGCATCGCCGCCCTGCCCGATTCAATCGCCAGCTTGCGGGCCGAAAAATCGGCGCTCTTGAGCCCTGCCTGCGAAGGCCGCACGACCACATCGGCTTCCTTCAACTCGTACTGGTTGATGCTTTTGCCCATGATGGAAAAGGTCTGCAACAAGATCTGCAAGGTGCCATCGGCCGGGTTGCCTTCGGGCGAGTTCGAAATGTCCACCGCGATCACGATGTCGGCGCCCATTTGCCGGGCAAAGCGCACCGGCACCGGCGACACCAGGCCGCCATCGACATATTCACGTCCGCTGATCCTGACCGGCACGAACACCGCCGGCACCGCGCTCGACGCCCGCACCGCCGTGCCGGTGTCGCCGCTGCGAAACAGCACCGCCTGGCCGCTGCCCAGGTCGGTGGCCACGATGCCCAGCGGAATCGCCATGTTCTCGATCAGGCGGCCGCCGACCAGCTGGTTGACGTAGCGGCCCAGCGCATCGCCGCGAAACACGCCCTTGCCGATGATCGGCAGCATCCAGTCGGTCATCGCTACTTCCTCCATGCCCAAGGCGGTCTGCTGCAGCTGCGCGCTGGTCTTGCCGGTCGCGTAAATCGCCGCGACCAGGCTGCCAGCCGAGGTGCCCACCACCATCTGCGGCCGCAGCCCGGCTTCTTCGAGCACCGCGATCACGCCGACATGGGCAAAGCCCCGCGCCGCGCCGCCGCCCAGCGCCAGGCCAATCTTCAAAGGCTTTTTGACGACCGGCGCCGTGTTTGCGTCCGGCACCACGGGTTTGACAGGCACCACAGGCACCGAGGAGCAACCCGCGAACAGAAATGCCGGCAGCAAGACCAGCGCGCCCATTCGGCTCAGCCAGGGCTTGCAGGCAGGCACGCTGGCCGCCCGTATCAAGGTACGGTTTTTGACCGAAAAGGAATTGCGACTAATTCGCATTTGCATTAGACTTATCAACTTTCAAGCCTTCAGGAATTTTTCAACATGATCAAGAGAGTGCCAATTTTCACAGGTCTTGCCTTTGCCGCCGCAGCTTTACTCGGTGTTGCAAACAGCGCAAGCGCCCAGGAACAGGTGGTCAACCTGTATTCCGCCCGCCACTACCAGACCGACGAGGCGCTTTACAGCAATTTCACCAAGGCCACCGGCATCAAGGTGAACCGCGTTGATGCCGACGATGCCGGCATCCTGGCGCGCCTGAAGGCCGAAGGCGCGGCGTCGCCCGCCGACGTGATCCTGCTGGTCGATGCCGCACGCCTCTGGAAGGGCGATGTCGAGGGCCTGTTCAAGCCGATCAAGTCGCCCACGCTTGAAGCAGCGATTCCGTTCAACCTGCGGGCCAAGGCAAGCCCTGAAGGCACGACCTGGTTCGGCTTTTCCACGCGCGCCCGCGTCGTGGTGTATGACAAGCTGAAGGTCAAGAAGGCCGACGTCGATACCTACGAGGAACTGGCCGACCCGAAGAACAAGGGGCTGCTTTGCACCCGTTCGGGCGCGCACCCCTACAACCTGTCGCTGTTTTCAGCCGTCACCGAGCATCTGGGCGAAGCCAAGGCCGAGCAATGGCTTGCGGGCCTGGTCGCCAACATGGCGCGCGACCCGAAGGGCGGCGACAGCGACCAGATCAAGGCCGTGGCGAGCGGTGAATGCGGCGTGGCGCTGACCAACTCGTATTACCTGGCGCGCATCATGCGGTCGAACGCGCCAGAGGACAAACTCGTGGCTGAGCGCGTCGGCGTGGTGTTTCCCAATCAGCAAACCTGGGGCACGCATGTGAACATTGCCGGCGCCGCCGTGGCGAAGAATGCCAAAAATACGGCCAATGCGGTCAAGTTCATGGAATACCTGGCCACGCCGGAGGCGCAAAACTATTTTGCCAACGGCAACAACGAATGGCCCGCCGTGTCCAGCGTGAAGGTCAGCAACCCGGCCCTGCAGGCCATGACCGGCGGCAGCTTCAAGTCCGAAACTATTCCGGTCAGTGTCGTCGGCATGAACCAGGTCAAGGTGCAGCAGATGCTCGACCGTGTGGGTTACAAATAACCGGATCATCGGTCCATCCCTGAGCGCAAGCCCGGCCGTTGAAAGACAGCCGGGCTTTTTCATGCGCGATAATTGGCGGCTGGATTGACGTTAACGTAAACGTCAAACCGCTGGCCAGACTTCCCTTTCCCTTTTTTTCAACCTTTCAATTTCAAGGAACATCCCATGGACATCGCAGGCAAGGTATTTATCGTCACCGGTGGCGCTTCAGGGCTGGGCGAAGGCACGGCGCGCATGCTGGTCGCCAACGGCGGCAAGGTCGTGATTGCCGACATGCAGGCTGAAAAAGGCGAAGCCATCGCCCAGGAACTCGGCGAAGCGAATGCGGCTTTCGTCAAGTGCGACGTCAGCCAGGAAGCCGACGGCCAGGCCGTGGTGGCCAAGGCCGTGTCCATGGGCAAGCTGATGGGCCTGGTCAACTGCGCCGGCATCGCACCGGGCGAAAAGACCATCGGCAAGAACGGCGCGCACACGCTGTCGACTTTCACCAAGACCATCACCGTCAACCTGGTCGGCAGCTTCAACATGATCCGCCTGGCTGCCGAAGCCATGGCCAAGAATGAACCCGAAGCCACCGGCGAGCGCGGCGTGCTGATTTCCACCGCGTCCGTCGCCGCCTACGACGGCCAGATGGGCCAGGCCGCCTACAGCGCCTCCAAGGGCGGCGTGGTCGGCATGACGCTGCCGATTGCCCGGGACCTGGCGCGCAACGGCATCCGCAACATGACGATCGCCCCCGGCATTTTCGGCACGCCGATGATGTTCGGCATGCCGCAGGACGTGCAGGACTCGCTGGCTGCCGCCGTGCCCTTCCCTTCGCGCCTGGGAACGCCGCAGGATTATTCCAAGCTGGCCAAGCACATCTTTGAAAACGACATGCTCAACGGCGAAGTGATCCGCCTCGACGGCGCCATCCGCCTGGCACCGCGTTAAAAACTCCCGCGCCGCCTGCAACGGGCGGCGCTGCGGCTGCTTTCTTTTTGATAGCTGGCCGCGCCCGCCTGTCCTGCGCAGGCGGCCTGAATGGCTAAATAAATCGTGCGCTTTCCTTTGCAGACGGTGTCGCGTCACGTACCATGGCGCCTCACCACTTCCAGAGGAGATTGCATGAAACGCCTGCTGACTTCCGTTGCCCTGACTGCCTTGCTGGCGGCCTGCGCCAGTTCTCCGACCAGCCCGTTTGCGTACAGCGCGCCCACGCAGCAGCCCGAGGGCTCGTCGGGCTTCACGCCCAAGCCCGGCTGGGCCGCCATGAAGTTCGCCGTCGCCGCCGCCAATCCGCTGGCGACCGATGCGGGCTACCAGATCCTCAAGGCCGGCGGCTCGGCGATTGACGCGGCCATCGCGGTGCAGATGGTGCTCACCCTGGTCGAGCCACAGTCCAGCGGCATCGGCGGCGGCGCGTTCCTGCTGCACTCCAATGGCAAGGCAGTGGAAGCCTTTGACGGCCGCGAGACGGCGCCGATGGCAGCGGATGAAAAACTGTTCATGGGCGCGGACGGCAAGCCGATGCCGTTTTACGACGGCGTGGTCGGCGGCCGCTCGGTCGGCACGCCCGGCACGGTGCGCATGCTGGAGATGGCGCACAAGCAATACGGCAAGCTGCCCTGGGCGCAGCTTTTCGCGCCGGCCATCGCGCTGGCCGACAATGGCTTTCGGGTCAGCGCACGGCTCAGCACGCTGCTCAAGGACGAGAAATACCTGAAGAACGACCCGACGGCTGCCGCCTATTTCTACAAGCCAGACGGCACCTCGGTCGATGCCGGCGCCACCCTGCGCAACCCGGCGCTGGCCGAGGTGCTGCGGCAAATCGCCGGCAAGGGATCGAACGCGCTGCTCACCGGCCCGGTCGCGCAGGCCATCGTCACCAAGGTGCAGGGCCACCCTGGCAATCCGGGCAAGCTCGCGCTCAGCGACCTGGCCAATTACCAGGCGAAAAAACGCGACCCGATCTGTTCCGACTACGCCGTCAAGGCGCAGACCTACCGCCTGTGCGGCATGCCGCCGCCGAGTTCAGGCGCCATCGCCATCGGTCAGATCCTGGGCATCCTGAACAACACGCCAGCCGCCACGCTGGGGCTGGTGACCGGCATGGGCGGCGTTCCCGGCACCACCGGACCCACGCCATCGGCCGACTGGCTGCACCTGTACACCGAAGCCTCGCGCCTGGCCTTTGCAGACCGGGCGCAGTACCTGGGCGACCCGGACTTCGTCCAGCCGCCCGGCGGCAACTGGATGAGCCTGCTGGCGCCCGCCTACCTGAGCGAGCGCGCCAAGCTGATCCAGCCCACCGGCCCGAGCATGAAAACCGCCAAGCCCGGCGTTCCCGGCGCGGTCAGCACGGCGCATGCCGCCATGCCTGAGCAGCCTGAATACGGCACCTCGCACATCAGCATCGTCGACAGTTTCGGCAATGCGATTGCCATGACGACGACCATCGAGGACCAGTTCGGCTCGCGACTGATGACCGACGGCGGCACCGGCAAGGCCGGCGGTTTTCTATTGAACAACGAACTGACCGACTTCAGCTTTGCGCCCACGGACGCCGAAGGCAAGCCAGTCGCCAACCGGGTGCAGGCCGGCAAGCGGCCGCGCTCGTCGATGGCGCCAACGCTGGTGTTCGACAAAAATACCAACCAGCTCGTCATGAGCGGCGGCAGCCCCGGCGGCGCCTTGATCATCCACTTCACCGCCAAGACGCTGTACGGCGTGCTGAACTGGGGCTTGATGCCACAGCAGGCGATTGACCTGCCCAACTTCGCGTCGCTGAACGGGCCGACGCTGCTGGAAGAAAAGCGCTTTGCGCCAGCCACCGTCGAAGCGCTGCGCGCACGCGGCGCCGAAGTGCGCGAGCAGCCCATGACCAGCGGCCTGCAGGCCATCACACGCGGCCAGGCCCACGGCATGACGCTGTGGCTGGGCGGCGCCGATCCCCGGCGTGAAGGTCTGGTAATGGGCGATTGATGGTGAAAACTGCCTTCCCCGCATGACTGGCGGGCGAAGGCAGCTATCTTTTCAATAGTATCGAGGCGCTGTTCACGGCTTCGCCGGACCGGTTTCCAGCGGCTGGGCCGGCGCATCGGGTACGACTTCCGCGATCCGCTCGTATTCCGAGATCACCTGCGCGCCCAGCAGCAGCAAGGTGGCGGCAATTTCCAGGCTCAGCAGCACGACGATGGCGGTGGTCAGCGAGCCATACACCAGGCCGACCTGCGACAGCGTGGCAAAGTACCAGACCAGCACATGGCGCGTCACTTCCCAGAGCAGCGCGGCCGTCACGCCCCCCATCAGCGCCCGGCGCAGCGACAACTGGCCCACCGGCATCACCATGTAGACCGAGGTCAGCACGAAGATCTCGCCGGTCAGGCCCAAGAGGTAAAGCAGCACGCCAGAAAATCCGCTCAGCGACCAGCTGGCGCCCAGGAACTCGATGCTCTTGTCGCCCAGCGCCTGAAAACTTCCGGCCACCAGCGTCACCAGCAAAAAACCCAGACCGAGGCAAAAAATGTAGCAATACGGCAGCACGGCCGACACCAGGAAATGCCGCCGCCGGATCGCCACGCGGTGCAAAAAAATCACCGACATGGCGTTTTCCAGCACGGTGAACGCCAGCGAACTGAAGAACAGCATGGTGGCCAGCAGGACCCAGCCCATGACATCGCGGTGCGCCAGGAAATTGGTCAGTTCGTTGACGATGAAGCGGGACTCGCCCGGTGCCAGCCAGCCGATGTAGCGGCCAAGCGCCGCCAGCAGCGCTGCCTGGTCCACCACATGCGACAGCGCAATCGCGATCAGGATCAGCAGCGGAACAATCGACAGCAAGGCGTAATAAGCCACCGCGCCGGCCAGCAGCAGGCCCTGGTTGGCGCGAAAGCCCTTGAGTATCTGCAGCGCAAAAGCGCCGGGATGGCGGAGCACATAAGCGGCCTGCGGTTCAAGGATCATTGAGCGTTTGCGCGGGCGAGCGCAGGTGAAAAAAGAGGGGTTTTGATTATGTGCGGCGGCTGGGCCGACCGCAGGGTGCCTTACACGCAAAGCTTTGTAGGCAGCTGTGCTTAAATTGGCTTTCAACTTTTGCGACCCATGGCCATACCCCAATCATTCATCCAGGAGCTTCTGGCACGCGCCGACGTGGTCGACATCGTCGGCCGCTACGTGCAGCTGAAAAAAGGCGGCGCCACCTTCATGGGCCTGTGCCCGTTCCACGGCGAAAAATCGCCGTCCTTCAGCGTCAGCCCGTCCAAGCAGTTCTACCACTGCTTCGGCTGCGGCAAGAACGGCAACGCCATCAGCTTCTTGATGGACCATGCCGGCATGAGCTTCATCGAGGCGGTGAAAGACCTGGCCCAGCAATACGGCCTGCAGGTGCCCGAGGACGACATCTCGCCGCAAGACCGGGTCAAGGCAGCGCAGGTGCGCGAGCAGCAGGCCACCTTGACCAGCGTGCTGGAAAAAGCCGGCCTGGCCTACATCAAGAGTCTGCGCACATCAGAACGGGCGATTCAGTATTTCAAGCAGCGCGGAGTTTCAGGCGAAATCGCCAGGACCTTCGGCCTTGGCTATGCGCCCGAAGGCTGGCGGGCGCTAGCCAGTGTATTTCCGGACTACGGCGACCCCTTGCTGGTTGAAAGCGGGCTGGTCATCACCGGCGAGCCCGGCGAAGCAAACGCCGCTGGCGAAGCCAAGCGCTATGACCGATTCCGCGACCGAATCATGTTCCCGATTCGCAACGTCAAGGGTGAATGCATCGGTTTTGGCGGCCGCGTGCTGGGCGACGACAAACCCAAGTACCTCAATTCGCCCGAAACACCGGTGTTCAGCAAGGGCCGCGAGCTCTACGGCCTGTTCGAGGCGCGCACCGCCTTGCGCCTGCACGGCTACGCGCTGGTCACCGAAGGCTACATGGATGTGGTGGCGCTGGCGCAGCTGGGCTTTCCCAATGCGGTCGCCACGCTGGGAACGGCCTGCACACCTGAGCATGTGCAAAAGCTGTTTCGCTTCACCGATTCGGTGGTGTTCAGCTTTGACGGCGACAGCGCCGGCCGGCGCGCGGCGCGCAAGGCGCTGGATGCCGCCCTGCCCTTTGCCAGCGACGTGCGCACCGTCAAGTTTTTGTTTCTGCCGGCCGAACACGACCCCGACAGCTTCATCCGAGAGCACGGCCAGGAAGGTTTTGCCGCCTATGTCAGCAAGGCGGTGCCGCTGAGCCGCTTCCTGCTCGAAGCTGCCGGCGAAGGCTGCGACCTGGACACCGCAGAGGGCCGCGCGCACATGGCCAGCAACGCACGGCCGCTCTGGACCGCGCTGCCCGAAGGCGCGTTCAAGCCGCAACTGCTGGCCGAGATTGCCGACCAGGTGATGATCGACAGCCGCGAACTGCTGCAGCTCTGGCAGTCGGCATCGGGCGGACGCAAACCGTATTACAAAAAAACCGGTGCCCCGCCATCGCCCGCCTTGCGGCCCGAACATCCTGCGCCCGAGCTGGACCACGGCATGCCCGAGTTCGGCGACTATCCGCCCATGGGCCTGCATGAAGAACCTGATTACGCATCGTCGGAGCCCTACTTTTCGCAGCCTTCCGGCTACGCACCGTCACCGTCCGCGCCACCCGGCAAGCCGGGAAAGTTCGGCCGCAAGCCTTTCCCCTCCGGCACCGCGCCGCGCCGCGTGACGGGCCGCATCCTGCCGACCAGCCGCGAGGACCGGGTGCTCAGGCTGCTGCTGACCGATCCGCAAAGCTGGGACCGGCTCAGCACCGAGGAGCACCAGTTGCTGCTCAGCCTTCCGGCGCCGCACGGGCCGCTGTTTGCCTGGCTGGAAAGCCAGTTGCATGAGCATGGCCCGCAATCCTGGGCCGTGCTGCGCGAGGGCCTGCGCGGCCATGCCCATGAGCACCATGCCGTGGCGCAGTTTGCCGAAGTGCTGGAGGGCGTGGACTACGACTGGGGCGAAACCCGCCGGATACTGGCGCAGCTTCAACAACTCAGGCATGACAGCGAAATTGCCGATCTGGCGGCACGCGCGCCCGGCGACCCGGCGGTGCTGGAGCGATTGCGCGAACTCCTGGCGCAATCGCGCACGCGGGGAACCCCCGCGAAACCCGCATGAACACTGGCATATTTCAATTTTTAGGGTATAATCCGGTTTTTTCCGGCAAGCGCGACAGCAGCACCTCCGGCACCGGCCCCCTTTGAGCCAAGGGAAACTCCACAGGAGACGGCCAACGCACCGCAAGGACTGCATTCCAAATGTTCGCCCAACCAGCTTGCCAAAAATTTTGAGCGTCTTCGTGCCAAGGCACAGGCTGACTTGATTTTTTACCGCTTCCGATTTGAATCCTGAATTTTTTCCCCGGGTGCCCTGACCGTGATCCGGGCGCCAGCGCGCGGATGATGTGCCAGCTTGAAAAAACTGGAAAAACCGCCATATCCATTGCAGCCCGCGTTTGATCCTGCCCCGCTGGGCAAAAATTCTTTGAATTCTGCGAAAACCGATATGCCCTTGAAGAAAGTTCCTGCCGTGCAGCCCAAATCCACCCAAGCCCAACTTCTCGCCGCTGCAGACGCCCTGCTCAAAGGCGCTGCGCCTGCCAAAAAGAAACCCGGCCGCCCGCCAAAAGCCGCTGCTGTTGAAGGCGCGCCGGTTGCAGCCGTCGCCGCAGCCAAGCGCGTGCGCAAGGCCAAGGAGTCAAGCCTGGACGGTGAAGACCTGTCGGACATCGAAGCCGAGTTCGCAGAAGAGCCGGCGGCGGTCGAGGTGACGGCCACCGCCGAAAAGGTCAAGCCGCTGCGCATGAAGATCAGCAAGGCCAAGGAACGCGCGCTGATGAAGGAATTCGGCCTGGACGAAACCGTCCTGTCGGAAGAGGACATCCTCAAGCGACGCCAGCGCCTCAAGGCATTGATCAAGCTTGGCAAGACGCGCGGCTACCTGACGCACGGCGAAATCTCCGACCACCTGCCCGACAAGCTGGTCGATGCCGAAACGCTCGAAGTCGTCATCAACATGCTCAACGACATGGGCGTGGCTGTTTATGAACAAGCGCCCGATGCCGAAACCCTGCTGCTGAACAACACCGGCGCCACCGTGGCGACCGAGGAAGAAGCCGAGGAAGAAGCCGAAGCCGCGCTGTCCACCGTGGACAGCGAATTCGGCCGCACCACCGACCCGGTGCGCATGTACATGCGCGAAATGGGCACGGTCGAACTCCTGACGCGCGAAGGCGAGATCGAGATCGCCAAGCGCATCGAGGGCGGCCTCATGCGCATGATGGAAGCCATCTCGGAAAGCCCGGCGACGATTGCCGAGATCATGCGGCTGGCCGATGAAATCCGCGAAGGCAAGGTCGTCATCTCGACCGTGGTGGACGGTTTCACCGTGGCCAACGAAGCCGACGATTACGTGGCCGAAGAAGACTTCGACGAATTCGACGAAGACGACGACGATGACGGCAAGGGCGGCTCCAAGGCGCTGACCAAGAAGCTCGAAGAGCTGAAAAAGGAAGCGCTCAGCCGTTTCGAAAAGGTCGGCGAGTATGCCCAGAAAGTCCAGAAGACCTACGAAAAAGAGGGCTACGGCACGCCCACCTACCTGAAAACGCAAAAAGCCCTCAGCGACGAGCTGATGACGGTGCGCTTTACCGCCAAGACCATCGAAAAGCTGTGCGACCTGCTGCGCGGCCAGGTGCTGGACGTGCGCAAGAAGGAGCGCGAACTGCGCAAGATCATTGTTGAAAAGTGCGGCATGCCGCAGGAAACCTTCATCAAGGATTTCCCGCCCAACCTGCTGAACCTGAAATGGGTTGAAAAGCAGGTCGCCTCCGGCAAGCCGTGGTCCAACGTCATGGCGCGCAACATTCCGCCGATCCAGGAACTGCAGACCAAGCTGGGCGAATTGCAGGCGCGCGTCGTCGTGCCGCTGGCGCACCTGAAGGACATCAACAAGCGCATGAACGAAGGCGAGTCGAATTCGCGCGACGCCAAGAAGGAAATGATCGAGGCCAATTTGCGCCTGGTGATTTCGATTGCGAAAAAGTACACGAACCGCGGCCTGCAGTTCCTTGATTTGATCCAGGAAGGCAACATCGGCCTGATGAAGGCGGTGGACAAGTTCGAATACCGCCGGGGCTACAAGTTCTCGACCTACGCGACCTGGTGGATTCGCCAGGCCATCACGCGCTCGATTGCCGACCAGGCGCGGACCATCCGCATTCCGGTCCATATGATCGAGACCATCAACAAGATGAACCGCCTGTCGCGCCAGCACCTGCAGGAGTTCGGCTTCGAGCCCGACGCCAGCATCCTGGCCGAGAAGATGGAGATTCCGGAAGAGAAAATCCGCAAGATCATGAAGATCGCCAAGGAGCCGATCTCGATGGAAACGCCGATTGGCGACGACGACGACAGCCATCTGGGCGACTTCATCGAGGACGGCGCCAACACCGCCCCGCTTGAAGCCGCGATGCAGGCCGGCCTGCGCGATGTGGTGAAGGACATCCTGGACAGCCTGACGCCGCGCGAAGCGAAAGTGCTGCGCATGCGTTTCGGCATCGAGATGTCCACCGACCACACGCTTGAAGAAGTCGGCAAGCAGTTCGACGTGACGCGCGAGCGCATCCGCCAGATCGAGGCGAAGGCGCTGCGCAAGCTCAAGCACCCGAGCCGCAGCGACAAGCTGCGCAGCTTCATCGACACGCTGTAAATCGGCGGCCCGGCGCTCCGGGCTGCAAAATCAAGAGTTAAATAGCTGGTTATCTCCCGTCCAGCGGGCGCTGCCAGCTATTTTTTTGATAGTAGTCTTCTGGATCGGCACTTGACCCTGCGCACTCAATCCGGGACAAAACGGGCCTTGAAGCGGGCTTCGTCTTCGGCCAGGTCAATCGTGACCAGCTGGCCCATCTTCTGGTCGCTCAGCCGGTAGGCGGCAAACAGGCTGTACTTGCCCTTGAAGTGGTAGCTTTCCAGGTCGATCAGCATGTAGGGATAAGGCACGAACACCTCGTGCTGGAAAAGCGCCCGGTGCCGGTTGCGCGGCGACGGGAAAAGCTTGTAGTGGTCGGTGGTGATGCTTTTGGCTGTGGCCATGGTCGTTTGATGCTGGAAGTGATGGGATTGCAAGCGCTCGGCGGTAAGCTCTACCCCTATTTTCACGCATTGGATTTCATGACCGAACGCCACCCCACCCCGGACAAAGAGCAGATCGCGCTGCTGGCGCCCTTTGACCGCCTCGATCTGCCGCAGATCCAGCTCGTCGCGACGGCGCAGCAGGCCATTCGCGCACTGGAAGAACTCGACGGCGTGACGGCGCTGGGCTTCGACACCGAGTCCAAGCCGACGTTCATGAAGAACGAAGCCTCCACCGGACCGCACATCGTCCAGCTGTCAACGCTGGAGCGGGCCTACATTTTCCAGCTGGAAGACGCCGAGTGCCGCCGTGCCATCGCGCTGCTGCTGGAGACCGACCGGGTGGTCAAGGCGGGCTTCGGCCTGGGCGACGACCGGCGTCGCATCATCCACAAGCTCGGCGTCGATCCACGGGGCGTGCTTGATTTGAACGCGGTGTTCCGGGAGCGCGGCTACCGCAAGGACATGGGCGTGCGCGGCGCGGTGGCGGTGATGTTCAACCGGCGCTTCATCAAGTCGCGCAAGGCCACCACCTCGAACTGGGCCAATGTCCATTTGCAGGAATCCCAGCTGATCTATGCGGCCAACGATGCTTATGCGGCGCTGCGCGTTTATCAGGCGCTGGGGCTGGACTGATCTTTACAAAAGGAGTCCGGGCCTTTGCGCGGGCGATATGTGGAAGGCACAAGATGAGGTTTCACCAACCACTGGAGTGACTCCATGACATCCAAAACCATCATTTGCGCCATTGCCGCTGCCTCGTTCAGCTTTGCCTCGCTGTCCTTCGCTGACAACGACGACCGGCGCGGCCCGGGGCGCGGTGAACCATCGCGCGCCGAGCAGCGCGGCCCCATGGGACGGGATGGGCACGATTCGGGTCACCGGAATTTTGACCGGCGCGATCAACAGGGCAACCGCCATGACAACGGCAACCATTACGGCAACCGTGGCGGCTACGAGCGTGATGATGCGCGCGGCGACCGGAACTATGGAGCCCGGGGTCCGCAGTACCATCGCGGCGGCTACATTCCTCGGGAATACCGCAACCGGCAGTATGTCGTGAACAACTGGCGCGTCCATCGCCTGAATGCGCCGCCGCGTGGCCAGCAATGGGTGCAGGTCGGCTCGGACTATGTATTGATTGCGATCGCCACCGGCATCATTGCCCAGCTGGTGCTGAGCCAGTAAACCGGCTCAGTGCAGGTGGCGCGGTTTGCGCCCGCCCGTCCCGTGGCCGGAACCGCCTTGCGAGCCGCCCGAGCCGCGCGGCGGCCGGCCAAGCTGCATCGAGTTGACCAGGTCGTCGAAACGGCGGCCAAACAGCTTGTCAACGGCCTCGACGACCTCGCCGAGTTCGGAGCCGTCGAAATGCCGCTCCATCAGGCCGATCAGGTCCTGCACCAGCAGGTCGCGCTGGACCTGCATGATGGCGGCCGGCGTCGGGCCGACAAAATAAATCACGAAGTCATCACGGGCTTCGTCTTCCTCGCTGCCTTCGTCTTCCTCGTCGAAGTCGGCATCGTAGAAGGTCACTTCAATCGGCGCGCCCACTTCGGCCAGTTCATTGAGCCCCATGCACATCTCGTCGAGCGACTGGCGAAAGTCGTCGCCGCCTGGAACCGTCCAGCACATCTGCAGCAAATGCTTGGGCGCGTCGAAGCGGATGCCCGGTTCTTCCTCATAGACGCTGGCAGCGCCTGCGGCCAGTGATTTGGAACCGGCATATTTCCACAAGGGCTTGAGCGCTTCCTGCAGTTGCTCGAAGCTGACATCGGCACGCAGGGGCACCTCGCCGTGGACGTGAATTTCAAAGGGGGTGTTGTAGCGCGACATGGAATTATCTTATCCAGTTTCAAGGGGTCAATGGGGACCAGGATGCCACCCCGTGCATTTTGTGATGCGTGCAAGCATGCAGTCTGCGGACAGATGCGGCCAAAAACATGGAATGCTACCGTGGTGAGCGGCTTCGATTGGGGCCTGAGCGGCCCCTGAAATATCTGAAAGGTATTGTGCCACCCGCGCGCCCGTGGAACGGTCGCACGCTGCAAGGGCCGGACGTGACGGCCGGTCCGCCCAATGCCCGTAAACGACTCAGTCCTACAGGCAGCATGGTAAAAACGTTTTCAAATCAAACGCTATCTGCACTACCCGCCAAGGCTCCCGTGAAACGTTCCGACCTTCTTTTCGACCTGCCGATTGCGGCACCACCCTTGCCGACGCCCCGGTTCATCAACCTGCGGGGCAGCGAATCCCCCGACCGTGAAAGCGGCAGCATCGCCTTTGAACTGACGCAAGGCTTGACAGCGCCCGCCGCTGCGCTGTCGCCGAAGTTTTTTTACAACACCCTTGGCTCCAGGCTGTTCGAAGCCATCACGGTACTCGACGAGTACTACCCGACCCGTACCGAAGCCGGCATTTTCCAGGCTGCTTCGCCGCAGATCGCCGGCGCACTGGCGCAAGCCGGCCTGAGCCACCCGTGCCTGATCGACCTGGGCGCGGGCAACTGCGCCAAGGCGCTGGCGCTGATGCCGGTGATGCAGCCGCGCCAGTACGTGCCGGTCGATATCTCGACGGATTTCCTGAGGGACGCGGCCGACCAGGTGCAAAACTGTTTTCCGGCGCTCGACATCGTCGGCGTCGGCATGGATTTTTCATCCAGCCTGCGCCTGCCGGAAGAAGTGCAATTGAATGACCGCGTGTATTTCTACCCCGGCTCCAGCCTGGGCAACTTCCAGCCGGCGCAGGCGCTGGCGTTTTTACGCAACATGGCCGATCCGGCGCAGGGCAAGGCGCGCGGCCTGCTGCTGGGCATCGACCTGGTCAAGGACCCGGCCACATTGGAGGCGGCGTATGACGATGCGCTCGGCGTCACGGCGGCCTTCAACAAAAACCTGCTGCGCAACGTGAACGAACTGCTGGCGGCGGACTTTAATGTTCGCCAGTGGAAGCATGTGGCGCTGTTCAACACGGCGCAGTCACGCATTGAAATGCACCTGGAAGCACTGGCCGACCTGACCGTCACCTGGCCCGGCCATTTGCGGCCTTTCGTGGCCGGCGAGCGGATTCACACCGAAAGCTCGTACAAATACACGGTCGAATCGATGACAGCTTTGCTGAACCAGGCCGGGTTCAGTCAAGTGCGTTGCTGGACCGATCCGCAGCAGTGGTTTGCGGTGTTCTGGGCAGCGGCCTGATGTCGCGACGCTAGTGTCGCGTCAGGCGCAAAGTGTCGGGAGATCGCGTCGCCAGCGGCGTGCAGCGCAAGGCGTAGACCGCAGCCAGGGCTGAAGCCCTGGCAAGGGCTGCAACGCGGCGATGCGCGGCGATGGCCAGCGAGAACCGGCAGTTTGCGCCTGACGCGACACTAGGCAAGCCGCCTGGTTTTTTTAAGGCAAAACCACGAAATGCCGGCGCGTCCAAACGCGCGTATCCCTTGACCCGGCAAACCTCAAGCCCATGCACTTCGAGCCCGTTGACAGCCGACTCCACCGCCGAATGCGCCCGGCGCGCTTTGACGAAATCGGGGGCCTGCTCCACGCAGCGATCCGCGACATCGACGGCCAACGGCCCGGCATGGTTAGCCGCACCAAGCATTCCGCCGACGTGTAGCGGTAAATTCAGCTGCGTGTATGCTTGCCCGCCACCGAACGCAGGCCCGGATATTCTTCGAGAATAATATGCGCACCCATCAGCCAACAGTTTGGCAGCGCGTGGGTCAAACGGCATGATTGATCCAGGCATGGGGAATCCCGGAAACCTGAGTAGCTACACGGCGTGGCAATTAAATATCAGCGCTCTACTTCCTTCGCTAAACCGTGGGGTGTAGACAAGGCTAGAAAAGGATTGAATGAAGCAGGACGAAACAGCCAAACCTAGGGACCGTGTGGGCTCAGCGGCGGAAAGCGCTACAAATCAAGAGCTTGGCAGCGCAGGATTTTCAAAGCACACGCCGATGATGCAGCAGTACCACGCCATCAAGGCCGAATACCCTGACACGCTGGTCTTCTACCGGATGGGCGACTTCTACGAGGTCTTCTATGCCGACGCCGAAAAAGCCGCCCGCCTGCTCGACATCACGCTGACGCGGCGCGGCCAGTCGGGCGGCGAGCCTGTGGTGATGGCCGGCGTGCCGTTTCATGCGCTGGAAAACTATCTGGCCAAGCTGATCAAGCTCGGCGAATCGGTGGCGATCTGCGAACAGGTCGGCGACGTGGCCACCAGCAAAGGGCCGGTCGAGCGCAAGGTGGTTCGCGTGGTCACGCCCGGCACGCTGCTGGACGCCGAACTGCTCGACGACAAGACCGAAACTATTTTGCTGGCGGTGCATCAGGGCGCGCGCAACACCTGCGGCCTGGCCTGGCTCAGCGTGACGCAGGGCGAGATCCACCTGGCGCATTGCGCCAGCGGCGAGCTGGAAACCTGGCTGGCGCGCATTGCCCCCAGCGAACTGCTCTACAACATCGATGTCACGCCGGCGTTCGAGCAGCGCTTGAGAACCTGGCGCTGCGTCGCCAGCGCCAGGCCGGCCTGGCAGTTCGACGCGGCCCTGGGCGCGCGCCGCCTGCTGGAGCAGCTCAAGGTGGCTTCGCTGGCGGCGTGGCATGCCGAAGCAATGGGCGAAGCGCATGCTGCCGCCTCGGCATTGCTGGGCTATGCCGAGCACACGCAGGGCCGCGCACTTTCGCATGTGCGGGGCCTGCAGGTGGTGCGGTCGGGCGAACTGATCGACTTGCCGCTGACGACCCGGCGCAACCTCGAACTCACGCAGACCCTGCGCGGCGAAGGCTCGCCCACGCTGTTCTCGCTGCTCGATACCTGCACCACCGGCATGGGCAGCCGGGCGCTGAAAAGCTGGCTGCTCAGCCCGCGTCGCGACCGCGCCCAGGCCGCCAGCCGGCTGGAGGCCATCGCGCAGCTGCGCGCTAGCGCCCAGGAATCGCTGCGCGCCCGGCTCAAGGGCAGCAGCGATGTCGAACGCATCACCGCCCGCATCGCGCTGCGCCAGGTGCGCCCGCGCGAATTGGTCGCCCTGCAGCTGACGCTACAAAAAGCAGAGCTGCTTGCGCCCGTGGACTGTGCGCAAACGCCACTTTTGACCACTATTTTCGAGGATTTGCAGCCTCCGGCCGGCTGCGCCGAATTGCTGGGCCAGTGCATCCTCGACGAGCCGGCCGCGCTGATCCGCGACGGCGGCGTCATCAACCACGGCTGCGACGCCGAGCTCGATGAACTGCGCGCCATCCAGACCAATTGCGACGGTTTCCTGCTCGACCTGGAAAGCCGCGAAAAGGCGCGCACCGGCATTGCCAACCTGCGCGTGCAGTTCAACAAGGTGCATGGCTTCTACATCGAGGTGACGCAGGGCCAGACGGGCAAGGTGCCCGCCGACTACCGGCGCCGCCAGACGCTGAAGAATGCCGAGCGCTACATCACGCCCGAGCTGAAGACCTTCGAGGACAAGGCGCTGTCGGCTTCGTCGCGGGCGCTGGAGCGCGAAAAGTGGCTCTACGAGCAGCTGCTCGACCAGTTGCAGGACTTCGTGCCCGCCTTGAGCCGGCTGGCGCGCGCCATTGCCGCGCTCGATGCGCTGTGTACGCTGGCCGAGCGCTCGCTGACGCTGGGTTGGTGCGCGCCCGTGTTTGTCAAGGAGCCGTGCATCGACATTGGCGCAGGCCGGCATCCGGTGGTGGAAGCCCGGCTGGCCGAGCTAGGTGCCGGCGCCTTCATCGCCAACGACTGCAACCTCACCGGCAAGAGTCGGATGCAGATCATCACCGGCCCCAACATGGGCGGCAAATCGACCTACATGCGCCAGGTCGCGCTGATCGTGCTGCTGGCCAGCGTGGGCTCCTACGTGCCGGCTAGAGCCTGCCGGCTCGGGCCGATCGACGCCATCCACACGCGCATCGGCGCGGCCGACGACGTGGCCAATGCGCAATCGACCTTCATGCTGGAAATGCTGGAGGCCGCGCAGATTCTGCATGCCGCCACGCCCCATTCGCTGGTGCTGATGGACGAGATCGGGCGCGGCACCTCGACCTTCGACGGCCTGGCGCTGGCCGGCGGCATCGCGGCTTACCTGCACAACAAGGCGCAGGCGTTCACGCTGTTTGCCACGCATTATTTTGAACTGACCGAATTTCCGGCGCAGCACCACGGCGCGGTGAACGTACACGTCAGCGCGGTCGAGTCGGGCAGCGACGTTGTGTTCATGCACCACATCGAGTCCGGCCCGGCCAGCAAGAGCTACGGCATCGCGGTCGCCAAGCTGGCCGGCGTTCCCGCCGCCGTCGTCAACCACGCGCGCCATGCGCTGGCCGCGCTGGAAGCCCAGCAAGCCCAGGCCAGCGCACAGGTCGATCTGTTTGCCCTGCCGCCGCAGCCGCCGGCGGCCGAACCCTCACCCCTTGACGCGGCATTGGCGACAATAGAGCCTGACACCTTGACGCCCCGCGAGGCGCTCGATGCGCTGTACCGGCTCAAGAAGCTTGCCAATGCCAGCTGAATGTCAAGCTTTCCATGTACTCCCAAACCTCCCTCCAAGCCATGACTTACTGCGTCGCCATCAAACTCAATGCCGGACTGGTCTTCCTGTCCGATTCCCGAACCAATGCGGGACTGGACCACATCAGCACCTTCCGCAAGATGATCGTCTATGAAAAGCCCGGCGACCGCTTCATGGTGCTGCTGACCGCCGGCAACCTGTCGATCTCGCAGTCGGTGCGCGAAATTCTTCAAACGGAAGAGATCAAGGACCCCGACGGCGGCGAGCCGATCACCATCTGGAACGCCAGGAGCATGTTCGACGCCGCCCGCGTGCTTGGCTCGGCCATACGCCGCGTTTACGAGCACGACGCCCGCGCGCTGCGCAACGACGATGTCGGCTTCAACGTGTCGCTGGTCTTCGGCGGGCAGATCAAGGGCGAAGGCATGCGCCTGTTCCAGGTGTATTCGCCGGGCAACTTCATCGAGGCCACCGACGAGACGCCCTACTTCCAGATTGGCGAATCCAAATACGGCAAGCCGGTGCTCGACCGCGTCATCCGCCCCGAAACCCCGCTGGACGAGGCTGCCAAATGCGCGCTGGTGTCGATGGATTCGACCATGAAGTCCAACCTGTCAGTCGGCCTGCCGCTGGACCTGGTGGTGTATGAAGCCGACAGCTTCAAGAGCGACAAGGTCGTCTGCATCGACCAGGACAACCCCTACTACCAGATGATGCACAACAGCTGGGGGCAAAAGCTGCGCCAGGTGTTCGACAGCATCGAAGACCCGGTGTGGGACGATGCGCACACCGAAACACCGATCAAGATGCCGGCCGGCCGCCATGCGGTGCTGAAAAAGATCACCACGCCGCAAGAAAAGCTGATCTAGGCCTTTTTGTTTCACTGACCCTTTATCGACCCTTTATCGACATCCACCTCCGGGCAACCACTGCGGCCCTGCGCGCCACAGTTCCCCCCTTATTTCAGTGCCCAAAAGTCCCAAACCCCTCATCATTTTTTCCCATGGCAACAGCTTTCCGGCCAGCACCTACGGCGTGCTGTTCCAGAGCCTGAAGGCAAGGGGTTTTCAAGTCCAGGCGATTGAAAAATTCGGCCATGACCCGCGCTACCCGGTTACCAGCAACTGGCCCAACCTGGTGCAGCAACTGGCCGACTTTGCCTGCCACGAAGTCGAAAAGTCCGGCCAGCCGGCCTTCCTGGTCGGCCATTCGCTGGGCGGTTTCCTGAGCCTGATGTGCGCCGCGCGCCATCCCGAACTCGGCGGCAAGAAGGTCGCCGGCGTGCTGCTGCTCGACTCGCCGGTGCTGGGCGGCTGGCGCGCCAAGGCGCTCAGCGTGGCCAAGCGGGCCAAGCTGGTCGGGTCGATCTCGCCGGGCGCCATCAGCCGCAAGCGCCGCCACCAGTGGCTGGGCCGGGACGAGGTGCTGGCGCACTTTCGCAGTAAGAAAGCCTTTGCCCGCTGGGACGAGCAGGTGCTGCGCGACTACATCGACCACGGCACGCATGACGAAGGCGGCAGCGCGCAGGGCCAGCGCCTGCTGAGTTTTGACCGCGACGTGGAAACGGCGATCTACAACACCCTGCCCGACAACCTGGAAAGCCTGCTCAAGACGAATCCGCTGCAATGCCCGTCGGCCTTCATCGGCGGGCGCCAGTCGGTCGAGATGAAGCAGGTCGGCATGGCGATGACGCAAAAAATCACCCATGGCCGCATCATGATGCTCGACGGCAGCCACCTGTTTCCGATGGAAAAGCCGCTGGCCACGGCCGCCGCCATCGAGGCGGCGTTGCTGAACTTCATGGGCTGAGGCCGGCTTGTGCGGCATTCTGCGTGCGCCAGGCCAGGCGCCCACGGGCTGCTACGGAATAGATAGCTGTAAAGCTTTACCCAACTTGCGGAAAGCCGGTTTTTCTTATATTTTTTAACTACCAACGCTTTTGATTTGCCCGCTGCGTTTTCCAATGGGATGAACACCCCCACCCGCTGAGTGACACCTCGCGTGTGCCAAAGTAGCGGAGCAGAACTTTTGCATTTCAAACCGAGCAGGAGCGTTCACCATGAAACCCACCACCATTGGGATTGACCTGGCCAAACAATTCTTCCAGGTCCACGGCGTCGACGAGGCAGGAAGGGCGCTGTTCAACAAACAGCTGCGCCGCAAGCAGATGGCCGAGTTCTTTGTCAATTTGCCGCCATGTCTGATCGGCATGGAGGCTTGCAGCAGTGCCCACTACTGGGCCAGAAAGCTGCAAGGGTTTGGACACACGGTCAAGCTAATGGCGCCCCAGTTCGTCAAACCTTACGTCAAGACCAACAAGAACGATGCGGCTGACGCCGAGGCGATTTGCGAAGCGGTCGCCCGTCCGAACATGCGCTTTGTGCCCATCAAGAATGTGGAGCAGCAAGGCGTGCTGGCCCTGCACCGGGCACGCCAGGGCTTTGTCAAGGCCCGCACGGCGCAGGCCAACCAGATCCGGGGCCTTCTAGCCGAGTTCGGCATCGCCATCGCGCAGGGCATCGGGCGCATCAATCGTGAGGTGCCCGACCTGATCGAGGACGCCAGCAACGAGCTGCCGGGCATGTTCCGGCGCCTGGTGCAACGCCTGCTCGACCACCTTAAGGCGCTGGACAAACAGGTCGATGAGATCGAAGCCCAGATCGTGGCTTGGCACCACCAGAGCGCACAGAGCAAAAAGCTTGAAAAAATACCCGGCATTGGGCCGCTGACTGCCAGCGCCCTGGTGGCGTCCTTGGGTGATGCCAGGAGCTTCGAGAGCGGCAGACAGGTGGCCGCCTGGCTGGGCTTAGTGCCCAGGCAGCACTCCAGCGGGGGCAAGCAAAACCTGCTGGGCATCAGCAAACGCGGCGACTGTTACCTCAGAACGCTGCTGATCCACGGCGCGCGCGTTGTCATTTACCACGCGAGCAAGCGCGTGGACAGCGGCAGCTGGATCAACCAAGTGGTGGCGCGGCGTAATAAGAACGTGGCGGCCGTGGCGCTGGCCAACAAGAATACCCGCACCGTGTGGGCGATGCTGGCCCACGACAGGCAGTTCCAATCTGACTACACGCCCGCCTTGGCGGCTGCGTAGTCAAATTAGCTATGAGGGAACGAAACAGGTAGAACTGAACCACCGATTGCTCAGGCAGTCATGAAGTGATGGCAAGACAGGTTAGACCGGGGTTGGCAAAGCCCGCAGAAAACAGGGCACCAAGAGTGCGCATTTCCGATTGAGGCGCCGACCAGCGAATCCCATCCGGGACAGTGGCATCGCCACACTAAAGTCCGAATGTACGGGTGCAATCTTTACCTTCGCGCTGTCATGAATTGGATGTTTGGCAAACAGGGGGTGTTCATGTATGTTTTCTGTTTTTGTTTTTGTTTTTGTTTTTGTTTTTGTTTTTGTTTTTGTTTTTGTTTTTGGGCTTGGGGCTTGGGGCTTGGGGCTTGGGGCTTGGGGCTTGGGGTAGCTTCTTCTGTGGATTGAGGGGTGAGCGCCTTCCCGGCGGGGGGTAACTTTCTTTTGCTTCGCCAAAAGAAAGTCACTTTCTTTTTTGCCAGAAAAGAAAGTTACCCCCCGCCGGGAAGGCGCTCCACACCCGAAAACCCAAGACAAGCAGGAAAAAGAAACCCAGCCCCGCCCATCCCCCAAGCAAGGTCAACACCAAAGACCGATAAAGCCGTTGACCTGCGGCGAGGCAAGCAGTTACGAGTTTCGGGCTCAACCCGACCAGTTCACCAGCCCGCTCCAGGCGGTGGCCAGCACCACGACGCCAAATGCGATGCGGTACCAGGCAAACGGAACGAAGTCGTGGCTGGCGATGTAGCGCAGCAGCCAGCGAATGCACAGCCAGGCGCTGATGAACGAAAACAGCAGGCCCACGCCGAACAGCGGCAGGTCGGCCATCGACAGCAGCGCGCGGTCCTTGTACAGGCTGTAGACGCCGGCGCCAATCAGCGTCGGAATCGCCAGGTAGAACGAAAAATCGGTCGCTGCCTTGCGCGACAGGCCCAACAGCATGCCGCCGATGATGGTCGATCCGCTGCGGCTGGTGCCCGGGATCATCGCCAGGCATTGCACCAGGCCGACCTTGAGCGCGTCCATCGTCGTCATCGACTCGACCTCGTGGATGCGAACCGCCGCCGGGTTGCGCTGCTGGCGCTTTTCGGCCCACAAGATGATGAAGCCGCCCACGATGAAGGCGCTGGCCACCACCACCGGCGTGAACAGATGCGCCTTGATGGCCTTGCCAAACAGCAGCCCCAGCACCACGGCCGGCAAAAAAGCCACCAGGACATTGAGCGCAAACTGCTGCGCCTGCTTTTCATTCGGCAGCGCGATCAGGGTGCTGCGGATTTTTTGCCAGTACACCAGGATCACCGCAAAAATGGCACCGGTCTGGATGGCAATGTCGAACACCTTGGCCTTGTCATCGTCAAAACCCAGCAGTGCGCCGGCCAGGATCAGGTGGCCGGTTGATGAAATGGGAAGAAATTCGGTCAGTCCCTCGACAACGCCCATGATGGCGGCTTTGATCAACAGTGCAATATCCACGCTGGCTCCATTCAAAATGGGGCTGATTATCGCTGTTGGGCTCAAGCCCGCCTGAAGCGCCACGGCCAGGCGGCCCGGCCGCTACTAAGCTTGCAAGACCATGACCCCATTGCCCTCCACGCCTTCACCGCAACCCGCACTTGCCACCGAAATACTCGACTTCTGGCTGGGCGACTGCCTAGAGCTGGGGTGGCCGTCCGAAGACCTGAACCGGCGCTGGTTCCTGGGCGGCGCCGCGCTTGACGCTGAAATCAGCTCCCGCTTCGGCCCGGCGGTGCAGCGCGCGATGCAAGGCGAATTGACAGACTGGGAAGCGCCGCTTCACAGCCGGCTGGCGCTGGTGATCCTGCTCGACCAGTTCAGCCGCAACGTGTTTCGCGGCACCGCCCGGGCTTTTGACGGCGACGCCCGTGCGCGGCGATTGACGCTGCAAACCCTGGCGCGGCACGAAGACCGGCAACTGCCGTGGGTCGGCCGGGTGTTTTTGTACATCCCGCTGATGCACGCCGAAGACCTGGCGCTGCAGGAGCAATGCGTCGCCTGCTTTTCGCAGCTGGTAGCCGACGCGCCCGATGCGCTCAAGCCCAAGCTGCAGGGCAACCTCGACTTTGCCATCCAGCACCACGGCATCATTGCCCGGTTTGGCCGTTTTCCGTACCGCAATGCGGTGCTGGGCCGCGCCAGCAGCACCGAGGAAGACAACTTTCTGCGCGATGGCCCGCGCTTCGGGCAATAAGGGAAGCGGAAATTCGTGATGTACCCATGTCATGCCGGGCTGAGCCTGCCCCGGACCTGATCCGGGGACCCGGCATCCATGAATTCGGTGCCATGGATTGCGGGTCAAGCCCGCAATGACAGCCATTGGAAACCGGCACTTTTGCAATTTCCGACGCCCTAAGCGGTTCAAGCCGTCCCGTTCATTTCACATGCTGGAAATGTCCCCTCAGTGAGTCAGCGCAGCGTCCTACCGCCCAGTTTGCCGCCTTGCGGTTTACTGGACCGCGCAACAACTACATGAGGAAACTGATGACAAACGCACACACTCCCGTCGGCATGCGCAGCAAAAGCGCGGTATTGGCGCTGGCCTTCGTGACCGGCTCGGTCGCCCTGCTGGCTGGCTGCGCCGGTGTCAAGGCGCCGCCCAAGGAATACACCCAGGAACGGCTGGACGACCAGATCCAGGTGCCATCGGGCCATGTGGTGGCGCTGGAAACCACGGCGGTCGGCATCCTTAACTACGAATGCAAGGCCAATCCGGCCATGAACGGCGCCATTGGCTGGGTGCTCGCCAGCCCGCAGGCCGACCTGATGGACCGCACCGGCAAGAACGTGGGCAAGTATTCCGGCCCGCCCGCCACCTGGACGCACATCGACGGCTCCAGCGTCGTCGGCACGCAGGTCGCTGTTGCGCCGCGCCCGGGCGCCACCAACCTGTCCTACCAGTTGTCCAAGGGCACGCCCGGCGCGGCGCCCGGCGCCATGCAGAACATCACCTACATCCAGCGCATCAAGACCAAGGGCGGACAGGACCTGAGCAAGGCCTGCACGCAAAACGATGTCGGCGACAAGCTGACGCTGCCCTACCAGGCCGACTACATTTTCTGGAAAGCGGCTTGATAGTGCCAGGCCAGGGCGCGTGATGACCACACGCCTTTCATAACGCCCGGACAGGCGTCAAAAAGCCCGCAAGGCCTGAAGCCTGCGGGCTTTTTAACGTCTAACGAATCTGAGTGACCTGCTCAGCGGCGGCCGTCATGCCGGTCGCCGCGATAGCCGTCGCGGCCATCGCCTTGGTAATACACCTGGCCATAACCTTGCCCGTATCCCTGGCCGTACCCGTTGCCCTGAACATAGTTTCCACCGTCGTAGCGACGGTGGTGACCATGGCGACGTTCGCGTTCGTAGTAAATCGGCTGCGGCGCCAGGTACACCGGCGCTGGCCTCACAAACACCGGGCGCGGCTGGTAGTAGCCCGGCGCGGGTTGCACATACACCGGCTCGGGCTGGTAGTAACGCGGAGCAGGCTGCACGTACACCGGCTGGGGCTGGACATAGATGGGCTGCGGATACACCGAACCCACGTTGCCCACGTTCACCACCGCGCCCGGGATGCCGACACCGACACCGACCGACCAGTTCACGTTGTCGCGGGCCTGGGCAGCGCCTGCGAAACCCAAGGCAGCCACTGCCAGCGTGGCGGCGGCGCCTGCAAGGATGGCAGAGCGGTTGGTCCGGATGCTTGTCTTCATGAACTTCTCCTGAAATATTGGGCACGAAATGCCCATGTCTTGAATTAAACGCGCCAGCGCGCCAGCCGCCTACCGCATGCACAGTTAAGAGAGTTGCCAAACGTAACGTGCAGCTTCTAGCCCATAGAATCAGGCGATGACCTCCCCTGCCCCCTCCCAAGCCGCCGCCGCTGCCCCTGTTGCCGCCGACAAAGAAGCCCACAAGCCCAGCAATTTTTTACGCCAGATCATCGAAAAAGACCTGCTGGAGGGCACTTACGCCAGCCGCCTCTGGGGTGGAAGCCCCGGCGATGCCGCCCACCACGCCGCCGGCCCGCTAGATGCGGCCAAGGTGCGCCTGCGCTTTCCGCCCGAGCCCAACGGCTACCTGCACGTCGGCCACGCCAAGAGCATCTGCCTGAACTTCGGCCTGGCGCGCGACTACGGCGGCGTGTGCCACCTGCGCTTTGACGACACCAACCCCGAGAAAGAAGACACCGAATACGTAGATTCCATCAAGGACGCAGTGCAGTGGCTGGGTTTTGACTGGCACAACGCGGGGGAAACCAACCTCTACCAGGCCAGCGACTATTTCGACTTCATGTACCGCGCCGCCGAGCACCTGATTGAAACGGGTTACGCCTACGTCGATGAACAGACTGCCGACGAGATACGCATCAACCGGGGCGACTTCGTCAAGCCCGGCACCGACAGCCCCTTCCGCAGCCGCACCCCGGCCGAGAACCTTGCCCGCTTCCGTGAAATGCGCGACGGGCAACTGCCCGACGGCGCCGCCGTGCTGCGCGCCAAAATCGACATGGCCAGCCCCAACATCAACCTGCGCGACCCGGCCATCTACCGCATCCGCCGCGCCCACCACCACAACACCGGCGACAAGTGGTGCATCTACCCGATGTACACCTTTGCGCACCCGATCGAGGACGCGCTGGAGCAGATCACCCACAGCATCTGCACGCTCGAATTCGAAGACCAGCGTCCGTTCTACGACTGGCTGCTCGACCGGCTGGCCGAAGGCGGCTTGATTGCCACGCCGCATCCGCGCCAGTACGAATTTGCCCGCCTGAACCTGACCTATGTGCTGACCAGCAAGCGCAAGCTGGCGCAACTGGTGAACGAAAAGCGCGTCAACGGCTGGGACGACCCCCGCATGCCGACCATCGTCGGCCTGCGCCGGCGCGGCTACACCCCCGAAGCGCTGCAACTCTTCGCCGAGCGCATCGGCGTGACCAAGAGCGACAGCTGGATCGACTACAGCACCTTAGAGGGCTGCCTGCGCGAAACCCTGGACGGCAGCGCCCCGCGCGCCATGGCCGTGCTCGACCCGGTCAAACTCGTGCTGACCAACTGGGACGAAGTGATGGGCGCAGGCACGCTCGACGACTGCAGCGCGCCGATTCACCCGCACCACCCGGAACTGGGCAAGCGCGACTTCAAGATCGGCAAGGAAGTCTGGATTGACCGCAGCGACTACGAAGAAACCCCGCCCAAGGGCTTTTTCCGCCTGTTCCCGCCGCATCTGAACGCCAGCAAGCAGGCGATTGCGGGCAGCAAGGTGCGCCTGAAATACGGCCACGTCATCGAATGCATCGGCGCTGTTAAAGACGCTGACGGCAAGATCATTGAAGTGCAAGCCAAGCTGATTCCCGACACCAAGAGCGGCACGCCGGGCTCGGATTCGGTGAAGGTGAAAGGCGTGATTACGTGGGTAGCTGTGGCCGATGCGGTGCCGGCCGAAGTGCGACTGTACGAGCGCCTGTTCAGGGAAGCCCAGCCCGAAGGCGGCGGCGTTGACTTCTTGACCAACCTGAACGCCGACAGCCTGAAGGTGATGCGCGCCTATGTCGAACCGTCACTCGCCAGCGGCGGCGCGATTGAGGCCAAGGCCGATGACAAGTTCCAGTTTGAGCGCCACGGGTATTTTGTGGCGGACCGGGTGGATCATGCGGCGGGTAGGCCGGTGTTTAATTTGGCTGTAGGGTTGAAGGATTCGTGGGGAAAGTAAGATGAATCGCCAGACTACGAGAGATCAATTTTTGGAAGCTGCCGCTGATTGGATTTGTGACTCTTATTCATTAGGAATCAATTATCTCGCTACGACAGATCAAGGGGTCTTAAAAATAATTGATGCTTCACTTTCCGTACAACCTCTACCACCAATTTAAAAAAATAATTTTATGGCGAAGGCAGGAAACTTGCTTGTAGGCCAAGAGATTATACCTTCATTATCAAGTGCGGAAATTCTTACACGACTTAAAAATGCTATCAATGGAGAATTAAATGTCAATGGACTGCAATTAAAAATTCAAACAAGTTCTGATCTTGACTATTACTCCGAAACTTCACATCAAAATACTTGGTTCTCAGAGCTACATCTTTTAGTATCCGGCTCCCAATTGAATATGCCCTCGGCATCAGAGATAACGAGTAACGATAATTCACTTCGCTGTTCGACACCTCCGTTTGATGGCCTAGCTGACCTATGCTCCTGGTTGCAACTTACTGATGGTAGGATAAGTGGCCGTGCTGCTTCTATCAATTTGCGAGTGGGACCACCAGTTGACATGATTTTTGAATCATCGAATCTTCATGAGAATAATTTCAAGCTCTCCTTAACTGCACATCCAAAATTTGATATTTCAAAGGTTGGACTCGCTACAAGAGAGTTTCCAGGTAGTGGCCTTGAATCACGCAAACAGTCCAGCAAATTGATCTCATGGAAACGTATCAAAGGTGGCCTACGACCCGGCCTTCTTGGAATGAAGTTAACTAATGCGGATAGTGTTCTAGCAATGCTTACTGTTGGCGGTCGTACTATAAGGCGTCAATGGTTTAATGATCCCAATAAAGCAATTAATGCAAGGTACGTCGCAACACAGTTATTTGACAAAGATTTAAAGCAACTTAGACAAGCAGTACTTGAACCAACGGACTCTTTCCGATTTGAACAAGGTATTGCGTCTTTACTCTATCTTTTAGGATTTTCTAATGCAATTCAGGTTGAAACTCAAGCTCCTGACATATTAGTTACAAGTCCAAATGGAAAAGTAGCCATAGTTGAATGCACAATGAAAATTTCAGATTTTCAGACTAAGCTCGGAAAATTAGTAGATCGACGAAATGCATTGATGGCTTCATTGAATGCTACAGGTCATAACCTACGTGTAGATGCATTCCTCGCTTGTGGACTGCCCAAAGCACAAATAGCCATTGAAGATAGGCAACTAATAAATCATAAGGTCACGTTACTTTGCAGGGAAGATATAAGCAACGCATTTCTACAGTTACGCATTCCAACCAATCCCGATGATATGTTAGACAAAGCAGCAGCCAAACTAACCGAAGTAAAAAATTCAATAGCTTGAATGAATTTAATATATTAAATATTATATTCAAATCAGTATCAACAAATAATAAATACTAATACCAATCCCGACAGACAAAGAACCAAAGCCAGCGATCGGAGTCTGAGACATATTGGCTCTCGCAGGAGGTTACGAAAATGTTATCTCAGCACATCATTGATCAGCTGCAGCCCTATGATTTCGACCGACTGGCCCACAAGGAAAAGGATGGGCGCCGGCGACTGCGCCTGATCGCGCTGGCGCACCTAAAGGACGGCAAGAGCTATACCGAAGTGGCGGCTGCATTGCGCGTGACCCGCCACGCGGTCATGCGCTGGGTGCAATGGTTCCTCGCTGGCGGCGTGGCCCGTCTGGCCGGCATGCCGCATGACTGGAGCACGCAGCGCCTTGCCAAAGCACAGGAGGAAGCGTTTCGCCAGGCGGTCGAGCAACTGCAGGGCGAACGCGGCGGCGGTCGGGTGCGGGGCGAAGACATCCGCCAGTTGCTGGCCGGGCAGTTTGGCGTGGCCTACAGCCTGAACGGTGTGTATGACCTGATGAAGCGCCTGGGGCTGGTATGGATTTCGGCCCGCGCCGTCAGTCCCTACGCCGATCTGGTTGCACAAGCCGAATTCAAAAAAAAACTTCGTCCAGGAAGTCGCCGCAACGCTGCCGCCAGGCGTTGCGCCTGAACAGGTGGACATCTGGTTCCAGGATGAAATGCGCATCGGCCAGCGCGGCACGCAAACGCGCCTGTGGGCGCGCAAGGGAACGCGGCCCCGGGTGGTGCGCCAGCAGCAGTCCGAATCGGCGTACATCTTTGGCGCCGTCTGTCCACGGCAGGACAGTGCCATCGGTCTGGTCATGCCGCACGCCAATACCGAGGCGATGAGCCATCATCTGCAGGTCCTGAGCGAAGCGGTGCCTGCGGGACGCCATGCCGTGCTGGTGCTGGACCGCGCGGGATGGCACACCACGCCCAAACTGCCGCAGTTCCCGAACGTTTCATTGTTGCCGCTGCCAGCGGGGTCGCCCGAGCTCAACCCGGCCGAGCAGGTGTGGGCGCAACTACGCGACCGGCACTTGGCCAACCGCTGCTACGACGGCTACGAGCAGATTGTTGACGCCTGCTGCGACGCCTGGAATGCCTTCACGCAAATCCCTGGCGCCATCCGCTCTTTGTGCTCCCGCAGCTGGGCAGTGCTGCCCTCGGCTTCGGTTATTTCATGACACGGGATTGGTATAAGTTAACTTCAATCCAAATGGCCAAGTTCTTAAACACCAGCGCAACCAACTACTTCCTCGAAGAAATGATCAAGAGCGCGGCAGACCGGTTAATCCTGATCAGCCCCTTTCTCAAACTCAACGACCGGATGAAGGAATTGCTGGCGGACAAGAACCGGCTGAAGATCGACGTTCGCATCGTGTACGGCAAAAGCGAGTTGCAGCCGCAGGAAACCGAATGGCTGAGCGGCCTGACGTATATCCGCACCAGCTTTTGCAAGAACCTGCATGCCAAGTGCTACATGAACGAGAACATGTGCATCGTCACCAGCCTGAACCTGTACGAGTTCAGCCAGGTGAACAACAACGAAATGGGCATCCTCATCCTGCGCGACGAAGACGGCCAGCTTTATAAAGACGCCTACGAGGAAGCCCAGCGCATCATCCGCATCAGCGACGAGATTCGCATTTCGCTCGAACGCGTGGCCATCGAGGCCGAAGCGCCCAGCCGGAACGACGACCGGGCGGCAGAAGCGCCAAGCCCGGAAGGCAAGCTGGCTTCCTCGAAAATCGCGCAAAAGCTGGGTTTGAAAACCGGGCCGTTTCTGGAGCGCGCCGCCCAGCAGGGGTTTCTGGTGTTGGACAACGGACAGTTCTTCTTGAGCCCCAAGGGCGAAAAGGTCGGCGTGGAGTTTGTCGCCAAGTCGCGTTTCGGCCCCTACTTCCTGTGGCCGCAGGATTTTTACCTGGTTTGATTCACGCTTGCGTGATGCAAGACAATTGGCAACGCGCCCAGCGGTTTGAGCCGCTGGACAGAATCCAAGGAGCTGACCGTGATTAAAGTGCTCACCGCAAGTCTGATTGACTCGTTCAAGCTGGAACTAGACTTTTCCGATCACACGCATGGCGTGTTTGACGCAAATGCCTACCTGACAAGCCGGTCAGGGCCGCTATTGGAACCCCTGCGCGAGCCGGCCTATTTCAAGCGATTTTTCATGGCTATGTCACTGTTAAATGTGGAAATTTTCCCAAGGCCATCGCCAAGACAGCTTGCCCAGAGTCGCCATGGTGGCTGTCCAGGGCGCGAAACCAGCCCAGGTAGTTGTCCAGATAGCCCGTGGCAACGCCGTGAAAGCGGTGCAGCCACTGTTTGAGACGGCCGTGATAGGCGTTGACATTCTGGACATGGATGGCGCCGTTGACGCGCACGCCTGCGTTCAGATTGACCGCCTCGTGCGCCAGGTGCGCGTCGTGCGCAAAGCCGCAGTAGGTCCGGTTGCCATCGCTCACCAGCAGCGCATCCTTGGCCAGCACGGGCTGCAGTGCGCCGGCCAGTGCGGCTTTTGTCATCTGCCCGCGTCCCATCACCCAGTCCAGCGTCTGTCCGGCACGGTCCCGAGCCACCAAAACGCAGACCAGTTCACCGGACAGGCCCGCTTTTCTCGCCTTGCTGCCGCGACGGCGAGGCGGGCGGTCCAGCTTGCGACAGCCCTTGCGCGACTCCAGGATATAGGTCTCGTCGGCCTCGGTAATACCTTGCAGCGTTGTCGCGCGGTCTGCCTTGAGGCCGCTGAGAAAGCGATGGCGCCAGCGCAGCGCCGTGTTTCGGTGAACCTGCAGGGCAGTAGCGGCCCGGCGAAGGGTGAGGGACGCGGCCAGGGCTTGACTAAAACCGAACCACTTGCCCTTCTTGCGCAGCCGCGCCAGCGCGGTGCCCGTCAGGGCATTGAACGTGCGGTGGCATGTCCGGCAGCGGTAGCGCTGCAACCCACTGACGTGGCCATGCCGGTAAAGCTCGCTGCCTTGGCAGTGTGGGCAGCAGCGCGGCTCAGTCGCGCTGGACGACTCAATGACGGCCAGCCCTTTTTGCTGCTCATCGAGTTCATCCAGACGCTTTTTGAGCAGTTCACGCTGGCGCAGCGTGAGCCGGGGCACCTGTTGGTTCATCAACGCATTGAAAGTCTCGGCGTTCATGGCTAACCTCCTTCACGGTTCGCTATGAACTCTACGCCTCTGGAAAAAAAATTCCACATCTAACAGTGACAGAGCCTTTTTCATTGATGCCGGCGCGCTTTGCTGGCCGAATGGGCTCGAAATTTCCCCTGCGCGTTTGCATGAATTTTGTGCAGCGTCCGCTACGGCATAGCAAAGTGCAACATGGCTGAAACTGCTTATAAACCCGTGCCGCACGACACGGCTTTTCGTGAAGAACTGCTGGCAAAACCTGGCGTCAAGAAAGCTTTTGAGGCACTTGAAGAGGAATACACCGCCCTGCATGCGATGCTCGATGCACGCCGCACTGCTGGTCTAACGCAGGCTGAAGTGGCTGACCGCATGGGCACCACAGTGTCGGCGGTGTCGCGGCTTGAAGCATCGCTGCGCAGCGAAAAGCATTCGCCATCCTTTGCGACCTTGCGCAAATACGCTCAAGCCTGCGGAAAGAAACTGCTTATTCAGATGGTTTGAGGTTTTTGCCCGGCCCAGCCCATGAAAAAAAAGCATTTACTTCGAAAACGATGATATTTGGCAGATCCGCATGTCGGACAAGCCCATCGTGCGCGAAGTGTCGCAAGACTGGCATACGCACATCGGTTACGCCGAAGACGGCACGATGGTGGAAATCGTGCTGCTGGATGCGCGCAAGGAAGGTTTTCTGCCCGTTGATTTCAGAAATGCCGCTTGAATTGCCTTGCGGCTCATGAGGATTCAGACGAATTCATGAATGTCAGATTCGAATATTCCGTGCTACGCTATTGATAGCTTCCAATGCCCGTCCAGCATGCGACAGAGTACCTTTTAATTAAGTTATGAGGCTTGCCGCTCCGGCAGCAACTCCGTACAGTGGAAAGCACGATAAGCTCAACTGGCGTCCTTTGCCGACACGTTACGGCCAAAAGCTGGCGCAAAATATGCTTTAGCGGCTTTCCCGCCTGTCCTTCAACCTCTCAAGGAAAACACCATGTCCCAGTTCGCCATGATTACCGGTGACGTCACCTATACCCCGGGTGACGGAGCTCCCATCGAAATCCCCCGCGTCCGCGTGGAAGTGGAACTGGCGCCCGACAGCGCCACGCTGAGCTGGGAAGCCGCCGAGGGCGTCGCCGGCCTGACCGCCATTCCGCGCACCCAGTTCGACGACTATGTGCGCGACGGCAAGATCACCATGACGACGGAACAAGCCAGCTAACCAGGGCCCAGGGCCGGTGGCGCCGGGCAACAGGCTTCAGCCCTGCCCGCGCTTTTTCTGGCTTTGCAGGTTTTCCATGAAATCCGGTGAAACCCGCCTTTGGCGCACGACCGCCGCCAGCCTCGGCGCGCACAGCAGCCACAGCATTCCCAGCCCCAGCAACCCGCCCCGCGCCAGGTTGTAATCCTCTGCCAGGCGCTGCCACGAGGCACCGGCCACCAGCCGGCCAAAAGCCACTTCAAAGCCCATCATCAGCGTCAGCCACAGCAGGCCGACGGCCCACTGGGCGCGCGGGCTGCCGGCCTTGAGCCATGGGCTGCCGAACCACGCAACCAGGCCGATCAGCACGCAGCCGGTGACGGTGCCGATCTGCCGCGCCGTGAAGTCGCCGACCAGCGGTGCAAGGGCCAGCGTGCGAACGGTGCCGTTGACGACCTCGGCCACGATGATCAGCGCCAGCAAGGCCAGCGCGCGCAGCGCAAGCGGCAGGGTCGGTGAATGCTGGTTGTTCATGGGCGGGGCGTCTCAGCGTGAGGTGCAGAAAAATGCCCTTGATGGTACGGCCTTGGCGTGATTTGAAAAGCACGCCGGGCAGCCCGCCTGTCCGGGCGCATCGCCTACGAGGCCGGCCAATTAACAAAGCCATAATGAATCTTGCGCCTCTTTCTTCACTCCCTACGCCCATGCCCACTGACCACTCCACCCTTATCCAACCCCTGCTGAACCGCCGCGCCGCCCTGCTGGGCACCGTCGGCCTGCTGGCATTGCCCGCATCGCAGCTTGCGGCAGCCGCCACGCCGCCGGCGCCCGATGTCTGGCCGAACGCCTTGCAGGTTCCTGGCGGCGTGGCGCGGCTGTCGCTGGGTCCGGCGGCGGCGCGTCCGGTGGCGCATGCGGGCGAGGTGCCGCTCTTGGTGCTGGGCGATGTGATCGAATGGACGGCGCTGGTGGGCATTCCCTTGTCCGCCTCGCCCGGCCGGGCGAGCATCACGGTAAAAACTACCGAGGACAGCGGCCCGCGCCAGGTCGGCTACACCGTGGCGCCCAAGCGCTACACCGAGCAGCGCCTGAAGGTCGCCCCGGGCACGGTGGACCTGTCGCCTGAGAACGAGGCCCGGTACGAACGCGAGCGCGCGCACCAGGCAACGGTGATGGCGACCTTCAGCGAACCCTTGCCGCAGGCCAAGGCCTTGCGCATGCGCGTGCCGGTGCCGGGGCGGCGCTCCAGCTCGTTCGGCCTGCGGCGCGTGTTCAACGGCCAGGCGCGCAATCCGCACAGCGGCATGGACATCGCGGCCAGCACGGGCACGGCCATCGTGGCGCCGCTGCCCGGCCGGGTCATTGACACCGGCGACTATTTTTTCAATGGCAACACGGTGTGGCTGGACCATGGCGGCGGTCTGCTGAGCATGTATTGCCACCTGAGCGACATCGGCGTGGCCACGGGCGATGTGCTGAAAACCGGCGAACGCCTGGGCGCGGTGGGCGCCACCGGCCGCGCGACCGGGCCGCACCTGCACTGGGGCGTGATGCTGAACCGGGCCATGGTGGACCCTGCGCTGTTTCTGCCGGCCTGAACAGGAATACTCTGTTTTTAATAGCTGCTTGCGCACGTCCATCAAGCGCAAGCGCCACTTTTTATCCTTAAAACCAAGTTTCAAATCTCTTGACCATGCTTCCACCCGACTTCAGCCCCGCCGCCGACCGCAACAAGCAACCCATCCTGACAGTGCTTCGCCATGTATTGCCCGACGCTGGCAATGCGCTGGAAATCGCCTCGGGTACCGGCCAGCATGTCGCCTGGTTTGCTGCCGGCCTGCCGCGCTGGACCTGGCAACCCACCGACGTGCAGCCCGCCGCGCTGGACAGCATTGCCGCGCGGGTGGCGCAGAACGGCCTGGCGAATGTCCTGCTGCCCTTGCAGCTCGATGTGATGGCGCCGCGCTGGCTGCCTGACGAGGCGCGGTTTGACGCCATCGTCTGCGCCAACATGCTGCACATTGCGCCGTGGGCCACCTGCGCCGCCCTGATGCAGGGCAGCGCGCGGCACCTGGCGGCTGGCGGCGCGCTGATCACCTACGGCCCCTACCTGGAGGACGGCGTTCCCACGTCTGAAGGCAACCTGGCGTTCGACCAGAGCCTGCGCGCGCAGGATGCCGGCTGGGGACTGCGCCGCCGCGAAGACGTGGAACGCGAAGCGGCGAAGGCCGGACTGCAGCTGGCGGCCCGGCATGCAATGCCGGCCAACAACCTGCTGCTGGTGTGGACCCGGACGTTGTAATGCTGTCGGTCGATGCAAAGGTGGATTCTCCTACGCAAGTTGTAGCAGCCGCTGCATAGCCGGCGCCTGGCAGCGAGCCTATCTTGGCAGGGTACGGAGACTTTCGCCATGCAACCGCAAACCCTTGAACCCCTGGACGACATCGCCTTTTTCATCGTGGAAGGCACGCACCGGATCGCCACCATCTCGATGAACGATTACGGCTTTCTGTTGTCGGCCCGAATGGCGCAGACCTACCTGGGCCGGGCCGAACAGGTGCTTGACAACAAACGCGGATTCGACAGGGAGTTTTTTACCGAAGTCAGCGCGCTCAAGACCACGGCCGCGTCGATGGGCTGCGAATACGCGCAATTCGAAACCTTCTGCGCCGATTGCGACCGGTTTGACCGCCTGGAAACGCAAAACTGGCGGGAATGGCTGTCCAAGTGCGCCGTCCGCGCCATTTCGCGCGGTTACCGGGGAACGGTCAGCCACCACCTGGCCTACAAGATCCGCCTGTTTCACTCTCGGCTGAGCGCCGTGCTGACCGAGGCGTAGACGGCCGACAGGGATACGGAAATTGCAAAAGTGCCGGTTTCAAATGGCTGTCATTGCGGGCTTGACGAGCCTGCCCCGGGCTTGATCCGGGGCAATCCATGGCCCCGAATTCATGGATGCCGGGTCAAGCCCGGCAAGACATGGGTACATAGGGAATTTCCGCTTCCCTTAGCGGCCGCGCACCATCGCCATGACCTGGCCGGCATCGAGCGTGGCGGCTTTTTGCTGGATCTGCGGCAGGTACTCGGTCTGCAGTTTCTTGGCCGGCTCCAGCAGCCCCTGGTAGGTTTCGCGCAGCAGCGCCGTGTTCATGACCCGGCCGCCGGCGTAGTAGCGCTTGGCCAGCTGCCCCAGCGCATAGGTGGTGGCAAACGAAAACGCCATGCCGGTGCCGGCGCCGCCGACCTTGCCGATGGTTTTGCCGGCCAGCTTGCCGAGCAGGCCGCCCAGCAGCTTGCGGCCGAACTGCTCCAAGTACTGCGAGGTCAGGCCGACGCCCGCCGCCGCGATGAATTCCTTCACATGCCCCTGGTCGAGCGTGACGCCATGCGCCTTGCCGATGCCGTAGACCATCTTGACCTGCAGCGGAATGATGGCCATCGACGCCCACGACTGCGGCAGCAATTCGAGCGCGCCGTTGACCAGCGCATGGTTCAGGATGGAGCGGTCCAGTTCCGCATCATTGACGCTGGACGGGAGCGCGGCAATCGCCGGCGAAGGCACGGGAAGCGCGGTGTCGGGCAGGTCGATTTCAGCCAGTGCCGCCGCCTGCGCGTCAAATGCCCGGGTCTGGGCCGGGCTAAGGGCCAGTTGCTGCCGCAGGTCGACCAGGAAGGTTCGCTCCGCATCGGTCTGCTGGCCGTCGGCATCGCAGACGCAGACCGCCATTTCATAGGCCAGCTGGCGGTGGCTGGCATCAACCAGCTTTTGCACCGCCGCATCGAGTTTGATGCGCTTGAGCAGCACGTCCTGGTACAGGCGCGGCAGGTTGGGCGCGTTCGTTTCGCTGGACAGCGACTCGGCGATGCGGCGGATTTCCTCGCGTTCGGCGTCGGCCTTGTTGCCGTCGGCAAAGGCGGCAAACAGGGCGATGGATAAAAGGGCTTCTTGCTGTTCAGGGGTCATGGGAGGTCTTTCAAGCTCGGGTATTTCAAAAAGGGATGGCCCGGATGCCATCGAGGGCAATGAATCCTCCAGGCACGGGGCTGTCTGGTCATAATAAAACCGCGCGCGCCGGGCGGCAAACGCCCGGCGGATTTCTCATCGGGCCTGGTGTGGATTTACGCCGCCGGCCCGACCTGTTCCATTTCGCCTGCAACCCGACACACAAGGACGCCCCATGAGCCTGCTCAACCTGATCAAGAACCAGCTGATCGAGGTCATCGAATGGACCGATGACTCGCGCGACACGCTGTCCTACCGCTGGCCGGACGATGACAAGGAGATCAAGAACGGCGCGCAGCTCATCGTGCGCGAATCGCAGCAGGTGCAGTTCGTCGCCGCCGGCCAGTACGCCGACCTGTTCAATCCGGGCAAGCACACCTTGACAACGGAAAACGTTCCCATCCTGTCCACCATCCTGGGCTGGAAATACGGCTTCCAGTCGCCGTTCAAGTGCGACATCTATTACCTGAACACGCGCCTGTTCACCGGCAACAAGTGGGGCACGGCCAACCCGGTGATGATGCGCGACAAGGATTTCGGCGTGGTGCGGCTGCGGGCCTTCGGCACGTATGACTTTCGCATCGTCGAGGCGGCGAAGTTCCTGCGCGAAGTGGCCGGCACCGACCAGAACTTCCGGCTGGACGAGTTTGCCGACACCATGCGCTCGCGCATCGTCAGCGTGTTCACCGAAGCGCTGGCGCGCGCGGGCGTGCCGGCGCTGGACGTGGCGTAGCGCTACGGCGAACTGGGCGATGCACTGCTGCCGCTGGTCAACCCGGCCATGCGCGAGAAGTACGGACTGGAAATCACCAGCTTCGTGCTGGAAAACGTGTCGGTGCCGCCAGAGGTCGAGCAGGCCATCGACAAGCGCTCCAGCATGGGCGTGATCGGCAACCTGAACGACTATGTGAAGTACCAGATGGGCCTGGCCCTGGGCCAGGGCGGCGAAGCCGGCGCGGCTGCCACGATGCCCGCGCAAATGGCCATGGGCTTTGGCATGGCGCAGGAAATGGTGCGCGGCTTGCAGGGCGGCGCCACGGCAGCGGCAGCGCCCGCCGCCAGCACGCCGCCGGCCACCGCAGCCGCCGGGCTGGACGTGCTGACGCCCGAGCAGGCGGCGCAGTTGCTCGGCGTGTCGGTGGAAGACGTGATGGTGTCCATCTCCGCCGGCGACCTGAAGGCGCGCAAGATCGGCAGCGCCTGGCGCATTGCCAAAAGCGCGCTGGAAGAATTTTTGCGCGGCTGACGCCCGAGCCGCTTCATTCCTGCACGGCCGCATTCACGGCGGCTGGCCCGACAACGCTGACACCGAAAAAAACAACCAACATGGCGGAAATCTTCCAGGCCGCATCCGTGGGCAAACACCCCTGCCCTGAATGCGGCGCCGACCTGCAGTGGAATGCCGCCCGGCAGGCCCTCGCCTGTCCCTATTGCGGCACGGTGGTGCCGTGGGCGCCGGGCAAGGAGCCCGAACCCGGCGCCAGCGTCGTCGAGCAGGACCTGCAGCAAGCCCTGGACAACCCGGCCAGCGGGCGCGGCTGGGGCGGCGCGACAGGGCTGGAAAAGCGCGAGGTTCAGTGCCAGAGCTGCCACGCCATCTCGGTGTTCGTCGATGGCAAGGTCGCCAGGCGCTGCGACTTTTGCGGCTCGCCCGCCATCATCGAGCACGCAACGCTGAACGACGCCATCACGCCGCAAAGCCTGCTGCCCTTCAAGGTCAGCGAGGCGCAGATGCGCGCCCGCCTGCGCCAATGGTACGGCTCGCGCTGGTTCGCGCCCAACAAGCTCAAGTCGGCCGCGCTGACCGACACGCTGAGCGGCGTGTACTTGCCCTACTGGACGTTTGATGCGCAGGCCAGCGCCCGCTGGCGCGCCGACGCCGGCCACTATTACTACGAGACCGAAAGCCACCGGGACGGCAAAGGCAACCTGCAAACGCGCCAGGTGCGCCATGTGCGCTGGGTGCCGGCGGCGGGCAGCCTGGCGCACTTTTTTGACGACCAGCTGGTGCCCGGCACTGCCGGCGTGCATCCGGCGCTGCTGCGGCAGATCGAGCCCTTTCCGACGCAGACCGACCTCAAGCCCTATTCGCCCGAGTTTGTGCGCGGCTGGACAGTCGAGCGCTACCAGATCGACCTGGGCAAGGCCGAAAAGCTCAACCAGGAAGCGATGCAGCAACAGATGCAGGTGCTGTGCGGCCGCGAGGTGCCGGGCGACACCTTGCGCAACCTGCAGGTCGATGCCCGCTACCAGGGCCGCACCTTCAAGCACATCCTGGTGCCGGTCTGGCTGGTCAGCTACACCTACGGCGCGCGCAGCTTCCAGGTCGTGGCCAACGGCTACACCGGCGCCATCGCAGGCGAGCAGCCCTACAGCTGGGTGAAGATCACCTTTGCCGTGCTGGCCGTGCTGCTGCTGATTTTGCTGCTGGTGTCCTTCAATCAATGACTGCCGAGGTTATGCCCGCCAACTGTGAATGGCCCTGTGGACAAGTCACTGGACAAGTCCCGAAAGCCGCGCCAGCCGTGGCTTTGCGGGGCATGCCTTAAAAACAGGCAGCCGTGATGCCTGCCATCAGGCGCAGGCTGCCGATAATGGCGCCATGAACACACCGACCTCCCCCGCCCCCCAGGTTCTGGCCTTCGACGTCTTCGGCACCGTGGTGGACTGGCACAGCGGCATTGCCCGCGAGGTGCAGGCGCTGCGGCCGGCGGTGGACGGCAACGCCTTCGCGCTCGCCTGGCGCGCCGGCTACCAGCCGGCCATGCGCCGGGTGATGTCCGGGGAACTCGGCTGGACCCTGATCGACGACCTGCACCGCCTGATCCTGGACGCGCTGCTGGCGCAGTTCGGCCTGCAGGATTTGAGCGAGGCGGAGTTGCGGCACCTGAACAAGGCCTGGCACCGGCTGGACCCGTGGCCCGACGTGGTGCGGGGGCTCACGCGCCTGAAGTCGCGCTACACCCTCTGCACGCTGTCCAACGGCAACATCGGCCTGCTGGCCGACATGGCCAAGCGCGGCGGCCTGCCGTGGGACTGCATCTTGTCGGCCGAGGTGTTCCGGGCCTACAAGCCCGACCCGGCCGCCTACCTGGGCGTGGCCCGGGTATTTGACGTGGCGCCGGAAGAGGTGATGCTGGTGGCGGCGCATCAGGACGACTTGGCCGCCGCGCGCGCCTGCGGCCTGCAGACAGCCTACATCGAGCGCCCGGCCGAGTTTGGCGCCGAAAATCCCAAGGACGTGTCGCCCTGCCCGGCCAACACCCGGCACGCCCGGGACTTCCTGGCGCTGGCCGACCAGCTGGGCTGCCGATGAGCTTGCGCATGCCAGGCATGGCCCGGCCGGCAGAATTGATCGTCTTCAACAAGCCCTATGGCGTGCTCAGCCAGTTCACGCCGGAGGGGCGCTGGCGCGGGCTGAAGGATTTCATCGACCTGCCGGGGGTGTATGTCGCCGGCCGGCTCGATGCCGACAGCGAGGGCCTGCTGCTGCTGACCAGCGACGGCAGGCTGCAGGCGCGCATCGCCGACCCGCGCTTCAAGATGGAAAAGACCTACTGGGTCCAAGTGGAAGGCGTGCCCGGCGAGGCAGCGCTGGAAAGCCTGCGCCGGGGCGTTGCGCTGAACGACGGCCCCACCCTGCCCGCGCGCGCCAGCCTGATCGACACGCCGCCCGACCTGTGGCGTCGCGACCCGCCGGTTCGCATCCGGCAGTCCATTCCCACCAGCTGGATTGAGCTAAGCATCCGTGAAGGGCGCAACCGCCAGGTGCGGCGCATGACGGCAGCGGTCGGGTTTCCGACGCTGCGCCTGATCCGCGCCGCCGTCGGACCTTATTCGCTCGATGGCCTGACGCAGGGCAGCTGGCGCGAAGCCGATGCCGGCCTGACCACGGCGGCTTGACGATCAGTTGCTGGTGTCTTCCACCACCAGGTAACGCTTGACCAGGTCAAAAAAGCGCTCATAAAAGGCGTCGGACGAAATGGTCTTGCTGCCGACCTTGACCATGGCATCGTTGCTGGAGCTGAAGGGCAGCGAGACCGAACCGAGCGCGCCCACGCCCAGGCTGGCCGAGTTGTTGCTTTTCTTCAGCGCATACACGTCCTGCAGCGCGGTGACGAAACCCAGGCTGACCTTGCCGTCGGGACTGTCGGGCGCGCAGACGACGCGAATTTCCATCTGCAGGTGCGCTTCAGGTTCAGGCTGAAAGCTTTTGCGGCCCTCGACCATGTCTTCCCGGGCCGAACTGATGATGTAGCCCTGGCTCAGCAAGGCCCGCCTGGACGCCTCGCAGGTTTGCGCGGCTGAGGCATCGAACAGCCGGGAATAGGTCACGGTGGAACTGAAGTCTTCCTGGGACGCGAATGATTTCACCTGGCTGGCGCAACCGCCCAGCAAGCCCGAGAGGCCTGCAAGCATCACCAGTCCGACGCTTGCGCTGCGGCGCACGTTGAAAAATCTCAAAACCAGTCACTCCTTGCGTATCAAAAACGTATTTTCGTCCAATCGGCCCAAAGGGATATAGGCAAGGGCGTCATCCCCTTCGTCGGTGCATCACAACACCGTGTCATGCCAAGCGCTTGAAATGCCGTCGCCAGGCCCCAAGCTTTGAGGAATGACCGACTCACTTCACATCGTTTGCCCGGATTGCCACACCACCAACCGGGTTCGCACCGACCAGCTGGGCAGCGCGCCGACCTGCGGCAGTTGCAAGCAGGCGCTGTTCACCGCGCATTCCGTGGCGCTGGACGAAGCAGGTTTTGACAAGCACATCAGCCGCAACCAGATTCCGGTGCTGGTCGATTTCTGGGCGCCGTGGTGCGGCCCGTGCCGGCAGATGGCGCCGGCCTACGAGCAGGCGGCGGCGCAGTTGGAGCCGCGGGTGCGGCTGGTGAAGGTTGATACCGAAGCCGTCCCCGCTCTGGGCGCACGCTTCAATATCCGCAGCATTCCGACGCTGGCGCTGTTCAAAGATGGCCGCGAGATTGCCCGGCAGCCGGGCGCCATGGGCGCGGCGGACATTGTGCGCTGGGTGCAGGCCAATCTGCGTTGAAGCCGGGGCTTGTGGCAGGCTTGCTCAAGCCTTGATCGCTACTATTTGTATAGCTGCCTAGGCATGTACAGCAAGCGCAAGAGCCTTTTTTATCATTCTAAATAACTGTTATTTTTTTATTTGATCGCTGCGTTTTTTTGTTCTGGGGCTTTGGGTTTGCTTCTTCTGTGGTTTGAGGGGTGAGCGCCTTCCCGGCGGGGGGTAACTTTCTTTTCTGGCAAAAAAGAAAGTCACGGCGGATTCAAAGACCAAGTGCAACAGTAGGGATAAGGCCGGCTTTTGCCATGCTGGCATCGTCGTAGAACACCTCTGCAGCGCTGCGCCAGCCGAGGCTCTTTCGGGGGCGCGTATTGAGCTCCCAGGCCATCTCATCGAGCTCTCGCTGGGAGTACACGCCCAGGTCCGTGCCCTTGGGCAGGTACTGGCGCAGCAACCCGTTGGTGTTCTCGTTGAGGCCCCGTTGCCAGGGGCTGTGGGGGTCGCAAAAGTAGATTGTCATCCCGGTGTTGTCGGCCAGGCTTTTGTGCAGCGCCATCTCCTTGCCCTGGTCGTACGTCAGCGTCTGGCGCAACTCCTGCGGCAGCGCACAGAACGCCCTGGTGAAGCCGTCGAGCACGTCTGCAGCCTTGCTGCTGCCCAGTTTGACCATCATGGTGAACAGCGACTTCCTGCACACCAGCGTGCCGACAGACGACGCGTTGGCCTTGCCCACGATCAGGTCGCCCTCCCAGTGGCCGGGCAGCAAACGCTCGTTGGCCTGGGCCGGGCGCGCATGAATGCTCAACGTGCCCTGCAGCGAGCCGCGCCTGTCAGTGCCCCGGCTGCGGCGCCTGCGTGCACAGCGGCCCTGGCGCAGCAGCCCGACCAGCTCACGGCGCAGCTCTCCCCCGGGCATGGCGTAGATGGCGGCGTGGATCGCGGTGTAGATGGTTTCATGACAGGCCTGCAACTGACGTTGCCCGGGATGGCGCTGCCTGAGTTTGGCAGCGATCTGCTCGGGCGAGCACTTCAGTTCCAGCAGCGCCCTGACCTCGGCCCACAGGAGACCAGTGTGGTGGAGTTTGCGCGACGGCCAGGCTTCGCGGCGCACCCGTCTGGCCCGCTTGCCGGCGCGCTTTGCGTCATAGCCGCCAGCGATGCGGGGGCGACCCATGACGCATTGCCCGGCTTCGCTTTGCCACTCATTGCGGCGCAGCTCGCGCGAGATCGTGCTCGGCGCTCTGCCCAGTGCACTGGCAATCGAGCGCATGCTGCAGAACTGCAGCTTCATGGCCATCACCACGCCGCGCTCTTCAGCATTCAATTGTTGATAGGTTCTTGTCATGCAACTCCTCCGGATTCGTAGTGTTGCACTTGCGATTTGAATCCGCCCCACCAAAGAAAGTTGCCCGGGGAGCGGGAGCGGGTTGGAGCTGAGCGCTCCGACGGGCCATCGCTGCGCTGGGCCCTGGGCACCTGGATCTGAGAGCTGGTGGCGTTGTCAAAGGCTGGCTGGTTCTACCCTGCGTTCGCCAAAGCTTCACGCTCTGCTTGATCTAACGCGGTGTTGCCCTGGCGGGCAATGCCGCCCGCCTTGCTCCTTCCCCCGCTGGGGGAAGGTTGGGATGGGGGCCAGCGGTGACAATGTCAGACGGGCTCCTTGCCGGGCCACATGGCCGCTTGCCCCACTGCCAATGGGATGGGGCCGCAGCCCGATTCGGGCAGGCCCCCATCCCGGCCTTCCCCCAACGGGGGAAGGAGAAACACAGGGAAAAATCACGGTTAGCTGCTGAACAATCAAGCAGAGCGTGAACCTGTTGGCGAACGAGCGGTAGCGCAAGCCAGTCAGATCAGGCAGAGCGTGAAGCTGTTGGCGAACGAGCGGTAGCACCAGCCAGTCACAGCCATCGGCCACCGGCCGCAGATCAGAGAACCCAGGGCCCAGCGAAGCGATGGCCCGTCGGAGCGTTCAGCTCCAACCCGCTCCCGCTCCCAAGGCAACTTTCTTTGGTAACTTTCTTTTTTGGTGACTGTTCAGTCTACGCGAGCGCCAGGGCCTGTCCCGAGAAGACGGCGCGCATGGCGTGAAGCATGCCAAAGCCTTGCTTGCGCGCGGTGTCCAGATAGGAGCGGATGGTGCAGAAATTCTGCGCGCCCGGCAAGGTACGAAAGCAGCCTGAAATTCTCTGCTTGACCTTTGGCATGCGAATGGCGCGCTCGGCCAGGTTGTTGGTAAAGGGCACACCCAAATCGCGCATGAAGCGCAGTACCTCCTGCTCTCGCTCCAACAGCCGGCGCAGCAGGTTGAAGGCACCTGACTGCTTGGCCCGGCCACGTTGTCCTAGCGCCTTGGCCGCTGGCAGGTTTTGCGCCTGGCCTTCCTGCACCAAGGCGCGGTATTGGCTGGCAAAGACCTCGACCTGCACAGCCTGTAGTGCCGTATCGGTCTGACGCGCCGCCTTGCAGGCTTGGTCAGCGGCCAGCAACAACTCGATAAGGCCCTGGGGCCACGCTTGCGCAGTGGTCTCTTTTTGATAAATCAGCTCGCGCAGTAAGTGTGCGCCGCACAGCGAGTGCGCGCACTCCAGGCTCCAGTAGGGCGCCCAGCAGTCGTGCACCAGCGTGCCCGCGTAGTTGGGCAGCACCCCATGGTCGGCTATTGCTTGCATGCCCCGCTTGGGATGCACGCCGTACCAAGTGTGGGTGGCCGTGGCGGCCGTATGCAGCCACTGCAGGCAAGACGCTACGCGCAGGCCCGATTCATCGACATGCACCACCGCTGCGGCCTGCACGCTTTGCACGATGGCCTGCACCGTGGGCACCAGCGCCTGCGCGGCCTCGTGCACCCACTGCACCAGCGTGGCCGGCGAGATGTCCAGTCCATACAGGTCCTTGATGAGTTCGCCCGCCCGCGCGAAAGGCAGCAACTGGCCCTGCGTCAGGTGCACCGCCAGCGCCCGCACGTTCGGGCCGTATTGCGCGACTTCACACACTTCGGGCGCAAACTCGTTCTCGTGGAGCTTGCCGCACGGGCAGCGCAGTTGCAGCGTCTGGAACTCCACCACCTCAAAACGCACGGCCGGGATGTCAAACACCTGGCCGCGCCGGTGAACTTGCGCATCACTATTGGACAGCGTCGCCTGGCAGGCATCGCAGCGCTCGGGCAGCGCATGCCGGATGACGATGTCTGGCCTGTCTGTTTGCTCCAACGTCTTGCCCGCGTGCCCGGCCTGACCGCCCGGCTTCCTGCCCGAGGCCACGCGCAGCGAGGTCGTCTTTTTCAAGCCGTCCGAAGATGGCGGCTTGCTCGAGTTCTTGCTGTTCTTCGATGCCTGGCCTTCGAGCTCCTTGATGCGCAAACGCAGTCTTTCGACTTCGCTCGTGAGCGCCTGCACTTGCCCTTGCAGCGCTTGGGCTTTCTCGTTCATGGCCTGGAGCGTCAGGTCGGCAGTAGCGTCTGGTTCTTGCACGGCTTCAAGTTTGACATAAACCCCTTGGGCTGCAATTCAGGAGGGCTGAACAGTCACCTTTTTTGCCAGAAAAGAAAGTCACCCCCCGCCGGGCAGGCGCTCACCCCTCAAACCGCAGAAGAAGCAAACCCAAAGCCAAAGAAAAAAAGTAGCGATCAAATCGAAAGCGTGAGTAATCACGAAAAAAGCCAGACAGCACGGCCCTACTGGACCAAACTGCCTGGCTTGACACCAACCCGCTCAGGTGGCGCGCCATGTCAGCGCGCCCGTGGCGGTTTAGCCGCGACCCCGGCGGTCGTCGTTGATCATGCGTTCCACGTCGTTGCGTAAAGTGTCGAGTTCATCGCGCAGCTGGCGGCGTTCCTGCAGCGTCACCACGCCGTCGGACTTGAAGAAGGCCTCATGGCGTGCAATTTCGCGCTCCCGGCGCTCCAGCCTGCGCGCTTCGCGCTGGGTGATGCGGCCCGAACGCACGCCTTCGTCGATGCGCCGGCTTACCTGGTATTCGAGGTTGTCAATGCCGGGGGTGTTGGCGGCATTGACGGGCGGGCGCACCACATTGTTGTTCGCCATCATGCGTTCAACGTCGGCGTTCAGCGCGCTCAGGTCATTGCGCAGCTGCTGGCGCTCCTGCGGCGTGGCCGTGCCGTTGGACTTGTACTGGGCTTCGCGCATCTGGATGTCGCGCTCGCGGCGGATCAGCATTTGCGCTTCGGAAGGCGTGATGTGGCCCGACGCCATGCCCTGCTGGATGCGCGTGCTGATGGCTTGCTGCGCCTGGTCAATGCGCGGGGTGCTGGTCTGGGCCATGGCCGGGCTCATGCCCAGTCCGGCAAACACGGCGGTGGCCAACAGGGAAGCGGTGAAGAATTTCGATTTCATGGGGATCTCCAATATGGATGGACTGGCCGGCAGTTCGGATGGCAGGCGGCGGATGCGGAAAAAAATTTCCGCTTGCCGTCAACCCCGTCACCCCTACTGCCCCTGAATCGCTGCTTTTCTAAGGCTCTGTGTGATCCAGTGTCGCCATTGTTGTCTTGCATTTGTTAACAGGGCGTAAGGAAATCAGACATTTACCCGGTATTTACCTCGTGGCTACAAGCGTGTCCTGATGCGTTTTTTTGTTTACGTGGCTTGCAACAACGAGGTTACACGCGGCTATTGAACCGCAGAAACTCGTCCCAAGCTCATGGAGTCGCACCGTTATTGCCGCATCGCGTTGATGCAGCACTCCATTTTTCTGGAAAACCCATGCTCAGAACCCTCAAGGACTTGTTTGATACGTTCACCGCACCGGCCGGGGAAAGCCCCGAGGCGCAGGGCCATGCGCTCAAGCTGGCCACGGCGGTGCTGCTGGTCGAAGTGATGCGCGCCGACCCGGCCAGCCATGCTGAAGAACGCCTGGCGGTGCTGGCGACCCTGCGTGAGAAGTTTGCGCTGCAGGACGACGAACTGGCGCGGCTGGTCGAACTGGCCGAGCAGGCCGCGCGCCATGCCTCGGACTACCACCAGTTCACCACGCGCATCAACGACCGCTTCAGCCATCCGGAAAAAATCCTGATCGTCGAGCAGATGTGGCAGGTCGCCTATGCCGACGACCACCTGCATGCGAACGAAAACCACCTGATCAGCAAGATCGCCGGACTGCTGCACGTCACCCACGGCGAATACATCGGCGCCAAGCTGCGCGCCAAGGAAGCGGCCAGCCTGGTTTGATGGCGTCCTGGGACAGGGCTGAGAGCGGTGTCACCCTGACCTGCAAACGTCGCCATGTCTGGCGCGCAAAGTTCAAGCCAAGCCGTCATCGCCGCCTGCGGAATGACGGCGATTTTCCCCGGTCGGGGTGAAACCGCTCTAGGCGGCGCGGTGCCATGCCGTGCCTATTTTTCGATCTTTAGGTGCGCTGGCAGCGGCTGGCGGTGCCTGCAGGGGCAAGCGCCACTGCAGCAGCGCGGCGGCCAGCACCACCGACTCGCCTTGGGCCAGGTGCCGGTCAGCCGCCACCAGGGAGATGCACAGTTCCAGCACTTTGCCCTGAAGCTCGGGGTCGTCCACCTCGCCCAGCACCTGGCGCAGCGGGGCGGGCCGGACCTGTGACAGGTCGGCCCAGCACATGCCCGATGACATGGCCAGCAGGTCCTCGCAAAAGGTATGCACCACGGCGTGCAGTTCGACGCGGCTCAGGCCAAGTTGCGCATGCACTTCGAGCCGTTCAAGTAGAGCCAGCTCCGACGCGCACTGGTGGCCGTCGGCCAGCATCGCCAGGGCCAGGATTCGGGTCGCGGCCTGCGGGCTGTTGCGGGGATAGCTGCGCATGGGGTGCTCCTTGGGGTGTCGGTGAAGGGGTGGAGAATTTCAGAGGTCGGCGGCGAACGGCCGCTGGCGCAGCTGCATGCGCTCGCGCATCTGGCTGCGACGCACGCTGCGAACGATGCGCCGCGCCGCCCGGGCCAGCGCGCCTTCAAGCGCCGCGCGCCAGTCGGCGGCCATCGCGGTGCTGACGATGCGGCCGCTGCCCTGGGTGGTGAACTCGACCTGACAGCGCTTGTCAATGCCGCCGCGCGGACCGTTGACATCCGACAGCCGGATGCTCGCCTGTGGCACCAGCCAGCTCAGGCGGCGCAGCACGAAACGCACGCGCTGCTCGGCCAGCGCCTGGAATTGGCGGCCTTCGGTGTCGCGGGATTCAAAAATGACTTGCATTGCAATGCTCCAGGGGTGGGGTTGAAGATGAAGGCAAGAATAGAGGCAGGCGTGGTTCCTTAAAAGCAGATAATTATTGAATCGACCTTCTAAAAAACCTGACGATGAGCACTCTTTTCAGCTACCGGCATCTCTACTATTTCTGGGTGGTCGCAAAGGAAGGCGGCATGGTGCGCGCGGCAGAGCGCCTGGGCATGGCGGTGCAGACCGTGAGCACGCAGGTGCGCGAGCTGGAGCGGTCGCTGGGCCATTCACTTCTCAAGCCCGCCGGACGCGGCCTGGCGCTGACCGAAGCCGGCCTGGCCGCCATGCGCCAGGCCGAACAGATCTTTCAGCTGGGCGAGCAGTTGCCTGCGGCGCTGCGCGAGGCCACCGGCTCGCCGGCCGTGCGGCTGACGCTGGGCGTGTCCGATGCGCTGCCCAAGCTGGCGGTCAGGCAGTTGATGCAGCCGGTCATGCAGACGCCGGGCCTGCGGCTGCTGTGCCACGAAGACACCTTCGACGACCTGCTCGGCGACCTGGCGCTGCACCGGCTCGACGTGGTGCTGGCCGACCGGCCGGCGCCCGCCAACCCCAACCTCAAGGTGTACAGCCATTCGCTGGGCTCGTCCCCGCTGGTCTGGTATGCGCCGCCGGCCTGGCAGGCGGCGGCGCGGCAGGACTTTCCGCGCTCGCTGGCCAGTGTGCCGGTGCTGCTGCCGACTGGCCATGCCGCCGTGCGCACCGCGCTCGACCAGTGGTTTGAACGGCTGGGCATCCGGCCGCACATCGTGGGCGAGTTCGAGGACAGCGCGCTGCTCAAGACCTTTGGCGGCAGCGGCATGGGCGTTTTTCCGGCCGCTGAGCTGGTGCATGACGAAGTGACCAGCCGCTACGGCGTGGAGCGCGTCGGGGCCTGCGAAGGCGTGGCAGAGCATTTCTTTGCCATCGCCGCGCACAGGAAAGTGTTGCATCCGCTGGTCCAGATGCTGCTGGCAGGGCCTTGAAATGCCGCGTTTACACTATTTATTCAATAGCAAACTATTGATGCAGGTATTGCGGAAAAGCCATTTTTAGTCAATAAATCAACCGCCCAGCCCCACAGACCTGAACACCACGTCCGCCTGCCGCGTCAGCGCGACCGCCACGATGTAGGCAAAGGTGGCCAGCGCCGCCAGCAGCGCAAACGTCCGAATGCCCTTGGTCTTGCCGCGCTTGAGGGCGATGGTGCCCAGCACGATGTAGGCCACCAGCGCCAGCACCTTGGCCGTCAGCCAGCTTTGCACGAACGGGTACTGGCCGCTCCAGAACACCAGCACCAGGGCACTGGTCAGTAGCAGCGTATCGACGACGTGCGGCACGATCTTCACCCAGCGCCGCTGCAGCATCGGCGAGTCCAGCAGCATCCACAGGCCGCGCAGCAGGAAAAAGCTGCCGCTCAGGACGGCAAAGGTGATGTGGATGTGCTTGATAGCGAGGTAGTTCACGGGCGGGTCCGGTGGGTTCAGTCTGAAAAGGAGCGCAAACAACAGTGCCAGGTCCGCCGGTCTTCAACCCGCGTCCTGGCACCCTGCTGGCGGCATGGCAAAGCCGCCATTCTAGAAGCGCTGCAAATGCAGGCGTCCGGTCAGCCGATGACCTTGAAATCAATCACGATCTCGCCCGGCTCGCGCTGGACGTAGGCGATGGCCACACTGGGGCCGAAGCGCGCGTTAATCTGCGACAGCAGCGGCAAGGGGTCGTGGTCATTGCAAAAGCGCATGGTTTCGCCGGGCTGCAGCGAATCGAGCGCGCCAAAGATCGCCGCATGGCGGAAACGCTTGGCAACGCCGCGCGCGTCAAAAGGGTAGACGCCTTCGCTTGTCACGGGAAGGGAGCAGTTGTGACTCATGAAAATTCTCCTGGAGGATTCGTAAGGGGTGAGAAGGCGCGGGCTGAAGAGGCGGGTCTGGCCAGCCTCTTCAGGCAGCGGCTGGTCAATCAATCAAGCCTGTTTCGTGCGGCTGGCTGCGGCCAGTGCCGGCTGCTTCTTGCCGCCGGTCAGCAGCCGAACCGCAAACCAGGCCAGGAACACGGTGCCGATGGCAAACACGATGTCGCCCGGAACGCGCAGCCAGACCAGGGTTTCCATGATCGGCGAATGCACGAATTCGGCCGAACGGGCGTACCACATGCCCTGGGTGACGCTGGCCCAGGCCTGGTAGATGCCGGCGGGCACGAGCGAGATGAACACCATCATGGCCAGGCCGATGTTGAGGCACCAGAACATGGGCGCCAGCAGCTTGTCGGACCAGGCATGGCGTGGCGACAGGCCGCGCAGGCAGAACAGCAGCAGGCCGATGCCCAGCATGCCGTAGACACCGAACAGCGCGGCATGGCCGTGGGCCGCCGTCATGTTCAGGCCCTGCATGTAGTACAGCGCAATCGGCGTGTTGATGCTAAAGCCCAGCAGGCCGGCACCGATGACGTTCCAGAAACCCACGGCGATGAAGCACATGATGGGCCATTTGTAGGCCTGCACCCAGGGCGCCGACTTGGAGCGCTGGTAGTTGCGATAGGCCTCGACGCCAATCATCGCCAGCGGAACCACTTCGAGCGCCGAGAACATTGCGCCAATCGCAATCACGAAGGTCGGCGTGCCGGTGAAATACAGGTGGTGCAGCGTGCCCAGGATGCCGCCGAACAGGAACACGATGGTTTCCAGCACGATGGCGGTGTTGGCGGTCGCCGCATGGATCAGGCCCAGGCGGGTGAACAGCAGCGCGATGACGGCGGTGGCGAACACTTCAAAGAAGCCTTCGACCCACAGGTGGACCAGCCACCAGCGCCAGTACTCGACCATCGAGTAATGCGTGGTCTGGCCCCAGGTCAGCGACGTGGCGTAAAAGCCGCCGATGCACAGCGCGGCCAAAAACACCATGGCGATCAGGCCACGGCTTTCCGACGGCTTTTTCAGCGCGGGCAGCAGGCCCCGGCCGAGCAAGGTGACCCAGAACAGCAGGCCGATGAACAGCAGGATTTGCCAGACGCGGCCCATGCTGGTAAATTCCAGGCCCTGGTTGCCCACCCAGAAGCTGAAGTCCGTGCCCAGGTGCTGCAGAGTGCCGATCCAGCCGGTGACGGTCGAGCCGACCACGATGAACAGCAGCGCATAAAACAGCACATCGACGCCGAGCTTCTGGTACTTGGGCTCATGGCCCGAGATGGCCGGCGCGATGTACAGGCCCGTGGCCAGCCAGGCAGTGGCGATCCACAGCACGGCGAACTGGGTGTGGATGGTGCGGCTCACGGTGAACGGCAGGATGTCGCCCAGCGGGAAGCCGAAGAAGCTCTGGCCTTCGACCGCATAGTGGGCGGTGATGACGCCCATGCCGATCTGCGCCATGATCAGGCCGATCACCACATAGAAATACTTGCGCGTGGCCTTCATCGACGGCGTCGGCTTCAGGTCGAACAGCGGATCGGTCTTGGCGGGCTTCGGATCGCCCGGTTCCCTGGACGTCGAGTGGTAGAAAATCATGCCGGCAATCGCCGCGATCATGAAGATGATGCTGGCAATCGACCAGATGCCCGCGCCGGCCGTCGGCGTGTTGTCCACCAGCGGCTCATGCGGCCAGTTGCTGGTGTAGCTCAAATCGGTTTCGTTGGGGCGGTCCGTGGCGGCCGACCAGGAAGCCCAGAAAATGAAGGCGGGCAGCGCCTTCAGGTCCTCGGCGTCAGGCAGCAGGCCCGAACTCATCGCATATTGCTCGCGCAGCTTGTCGAGCGACGGCGCATCGCCGAACAGGTCGGTGTAGTGCTTCACCACCTGCTTCACGGCCTCGGCGCGCTCGGGCGACAGGGTGACGTTGCCGGTGGCGGCGTCATAGGTGTTGCCGCGCATCTCGACCTTGAGCCGGGCGTTGAGTTCGGCCTGCTGGCCGACGCTCAGCGTCTCGAAGGTCTTGCCGAAATCGCGCTGCGCCCAGACGCCGCGCAAGGCCAGCGCTTCACGGTGTAGCCAGTCGGCCGACCAGTCGGGCGCCAGGTAGCTGCCGTGGCCCCAGACCGAGCCGAGCTGCTGGCCGCCGGCCGACAGCCAGGCTTTCTGGCCGCGCTGGACCTGGCCTTCGGAGAAAAGCACGGTTCCCTGGGTGCTGATGACTTGTTTGGGAATTGGCGGTGCTGTCAGGTAAATCTCGGTTCCGACCCAGCCCAGTACGGCAAAGGACATCGCGCAGATGACAGCAAGCCAGGTCCAGAGTTTGCGCGTAGCGTGCATGGCAAATTTCCTTGGTGATTGCGGGGTTGAAAAATTCGAAAACACTTCAAATTTAATAACATGTATTCTATCTGTATCTTTTAAAAAGATACCAATTAAATACATTTTTTGTTTGGGGCATCCCTGAAAAGCATCACGCTCGATAGAATTGACACGGTTTTCCACGCAGGCCACTATGCGTCCACCCGCCCCACACCCGAGAACCCACGCGCATGCGACTGACCACCTACACCGATTACGCCCTGCGCACGCTGATGTACCTGGCCGCCAACCGCGATCGGCTGGTGACCATCCAGGACATTGCCGACGCGCACAACATCGCCAAAAACCACCTGACCAAGGTCGTGCACCAGCTGGGCATCATGGGCGTGGTCGAATCGTTGCGCGGCCGCAAGGGCGGGCTGCGGCTGGGCAAGGAACCCGACCAGATCAACATTGGCGCGGTGGTGCGCAGCACCGAACCCGACTTCTACATGGCCGAGTGTTTCAACCCGGGCAAAAGCCACTGCATCATGAGCGCGGCCTGCTCGCTCAAGGATGTGCTCAATGACGCCACGACCGCCTACCTGGCGGTGCTCGACGGCATCACGCTCGACTACCTGATGAAAACCAGCGGCAAGCGCACCGGCCCTGAAGCGTCCTTCATGTCGATTCCGATCCGGCTCCAGCCGGATGCGCCGCAGACGGCTGAACCGGCGACAGACTTCCCGCATCCGGCCTGAAACCGTCCTGGAAGCGTCCAGACTTCATACGAGTTCCGGGCCCGCCAAAAACCTTGATCTACATCAATTTAAAACATGCATTAAATATGTACATTATTTGCAAGCAGGTCAAAGAACCCGCCGCAGATAACCACCGCCTCCCTCGCCCAGCCGGCGACAGCACGGTGGACCGCAAAAAACCTGGCGCGAATTCCACGCCAGACATGCAGTTCCAACATGTTTAAGGTCATAAAAATGAAAGCCGGTTTTATTCGTAAAGCAGTCGCAGCTGCAGTCATTGGCGTCGTCGGCCTGTCGTCCTCCTTTGCCGCCACGCCGCACGGCCAGCACGACACAGGCGTCAAGGCCATCCCCGACGTTACCTTCACCCTGCGCACCGACATTGCCGACGGCAAGCTGGTGTTCATCGGCGAAGCCGGCGCCATCAAGGGCAAGGTCAATCCGCAGCTGGCCGTGGCCGAAGGCGCCATCGTGCAGATCAACCTGGTCAACGGCGACGGCGCCACGCACGACATCAGCGTGCCCGATTTCAAGGCCAGCTCGAACCAGCTCAACTCCAAGGGCGCCAGCACCACCATCGTGTTCAAGGCCGACAAGAAAGGCGAATTCAAGTACATCTGCACCCTGCCCGGTCATGTGCAGGCCGGTATGATCGGCCAGATCATGGTCGGCGACGGCGCGGCCAAGGCCAAGGCGCTGGGCGCTGAAATATCGGCCAACCCGATGGAAGTCGGAAAACCCGTCGGCGCCCGTGGCCCGCAAAGTGTGACCGTGAACCTGGACACCACCGAAGTGCTGGGCCAGCTCGCCGACGGCACCACCTACAAATACTGGACCTTCAACAGCAAGGTGCCCGGCCCGTTCATCCGCGTGCGCCAGGGCGACACCGTGACCGTCAACATGGCCAATGCCGCCGACAGCAAGATGATCCATTCGGTGGACTTCCATGCGGTCACCGGCCCCGGCGGCGGCGCGGCAGTGACGCAGGCGGCGCCCGGCACCAGCAAGAGCTTCACCTTCAAGGCGATCAACCCCGGCCTGTTCGTGTACCACTGCGCCACGCCGATGGTGGCCCAGCACATTTCCAACGGCATGTACGGCATGATCCTGGTCGAGCCCGAAGGCGGCTTGCCCAAGGTGGACCGAGAGTTCTACGTGATGCAGGGCGAGCTGTACACCGCCCAGCCGCACGGCACGCTCGGCGAAAACGAGTTCTCGCTTGAAAAGCTGCTGAAAGAGCAGCCCGAGCACATGATGTTCAACGGCACCATGGACGCGCTGACCAAGACGCACCGCATGGAAGCGAAAGTCGGTGAAACCGTTCGCATCTTCTTCGGCGTCGGCGGGCCGAACGCCACATCAAGCTTTCATGTGATCGGCGAAGTGTTCGACCGTGTCTACAACATGGCCGACCTGACCTCGCCACCCAATAAGAACGTGCAGACCATCAGCGTGCCGCCCGGCGGCGCGTCGATGGTCGAGTTCAAGGTCGAAGTGCCCGGCCGCTACATCCTGGTGGACCATGCGCTGTCGCGGCTGGAAAAAGGCCTGGCCGGCTTCCTGTACGTGACCGGCGCCGAAAATCCAGAGGTGTTCTACACCACCGAAAAGATGAGCGCCAATTCGGGCCATTGAACAAGGTAGCGAGGAGTTGTGGCCCGCACGGCAGCCGGTTGATGGCGGCGCGGGTTGCTTTTCAAGGCGCGACAGGTTTCTGTCGCGCCTTTTTTGTTTCTTGCGGGCCAAACGGCAGGGGTTGGCCAATGCGCCAGACCTACACTCGTCAAGCCTCTAGCCCACCCAAGAACCGCCACCGCCATGCCTCTTTCCTGGAACGAAATCAAGTCCCGCGCCCTCACCTTCAGCCGCACCTGGGCTGACGCGGCGCATGAAGACAGCCAGGGCAAGCCGTTCTGGATTGATTTTTTTGAAATCTTCGGCATCACCAACAAGCGCGTCGCCACGTTCGAACACGCCGTCAAGAAACTGCTGCCCGCCGAAAAAGCCAAACCCAAGCGCCGGTTGAAAGCCGCCTAAACGAAGGAACCGCACATGAGCCCCTCCTGGTACGACCGCCACATCCTGCCCCTGGCGCTCGACGTTGCCTGCGGCCTGCCCATGGTCGGCCGCCAGCGCCAGCTCATCGTGCCGCTGGCGCGGGGCCGGGTGCTGGAAGTCGGCATTGGCACCGGGCTGAACATGCCGTGGTACGACAAAAGCCGCGTGAGCCGCATCACCGGACTGGACCCGGCTTTGCAAATGCATCCACGGGCACGCGAGCGCATCGAAGCCGCCGGGCTGGATGTGGAACTGGTGGGCCTGTCGGCCGAGCGGATTCCCCGGCTAGATGCCAGCTTTGACACGGTGCTCGTCACCTACACGCTGTGTACCATTCCCGACCCGCTGGCGGCGCTGCGCGAAATGCGCCGCGTGCTGGCGCCGGGCGGGCAGCTGCTGTTTTGCGAGCACGGCCGGGCGCCCGATGAAGGCGTGCGGCGCTGGCAGGAGCGCTTGCAGCCGCTGTGGGGAAAGGTGGCCGGCGGCTGCCACCTGGGGCGCGACATTCCGGCGCTGCTGCTAGACGCCGGTTTCAGCGTGGCCAATCTGCACACACGCTACCTGCCCGGCCCGCGCCCCTTCACCTTTCATTACTGGGGCGAGACGCTGCCGGCTTGAGCGACGGGAGTTACCTGCGCGGCTGAAGGCGTGGCTGCTGCGTTGAACACGCCGCCGAGCAACTCGGGCAGGCGCTCGATGCCCATCTTGAAGCCGCAGGCCTGCGCGTGGCCGCCGCCGCCCATGCTTTCGGCCAGCGCGATGCAGTCAAAGCCGCGCTGCGAGCGAAGGCCGACCTTGACGCCGCCGCTTTTGCCCACATGCCACATCAGCGCGAAGCTGCCGCTTTTTTCGGACAGCAGGTTGCCCAGCAGGCTGTGGAACACGCCGGGCACGTTGACCATCAAGCCGCTCTGGCCGTTGAAAACGATGGGCTGGGCGGAATCAAGCATGTCGGTGACGAGTTTCCTGAATTTCTCGTCCATGGCGACGCCGCGTGCCATGAAGTCGGCGGTTTGCGCGGGGCTGAACCGGGCAATCTCGGCCCAGCGGGCAAAGTTCAGTGGCTCCATGTCGAGCGCAGCCAGAAAGCCGGCGCTCTCGGGGTACTGCCAGACCCAGATGTCGCGGTCTTCAATAAAGCGCACCAGGTCTGGCACCGGCTTGTCGGGATGGAAAAACTCCCAGGCCAGCCGGGCGCCGGACTTGTCCATGTCGAAATGCACCACGCCGCAGCGGCAGGCAAAGCCGGTCAGCTTTTCAGCGGCGCTCTTGTGGTGGTCAAGCATGACGAGCTTGGCGGCGCGCTCCTCGATGCCGCGCAGGATGTCGGCTGAAAACGAGAAGTCGAGGATGTACACGGCTCGGCCTTGCAGCGCGGGCAGGTCGTCTACCGACTTGATGTCGCCGTGGTCGAGCGGCAGGAATTCGGCTTTTCCCGCGTAGAAAAGCCACGCCGCCAGAGCCGAGCCAAACCCGTCGGGGCATTTGCGACCGTGGTAGATGACGAGCGGTTGCGGGTCGTTGAGGTCGGGGGCGATGAAGAGTTGCAGGGGAAGAATGGTTTTCATGATGGGCGAATTGTCGCCTCGCGGCGGCCTGCCCTTCGCAACAACCAAGCCTGTCATCCCGGGCTTGACCCGGGATCCATCGGCGCATGGTTAAACCGATCATGAACGCCAGCCGTTTTCAATTCTTGCGTTGATGGCGGCGCCATGGATTGCGGGTCAAGCCCGCAATGACAAACGGCAGGCATCAACGCCGCGCAGGCTTGTCCGCACTTTCTGTGGGCGAAGCTGTGGATAACAATGTTCACAAGCCCCGAAAGCCGCGCCGCCATTGGCCTGCCGGGCAGTGCCTGAAAATTGACCAGCCGGGCGGCTGACGCTGCAGGGCATTCATCCGGCGCAAATACGCCAACGGCGCATGTCACGCGGACGATTGACCTGGATTTTAAGTAAAAACTGCTGTTCACGCTTACTGACAGGGCGTGAGCAGCTATCAATTTTGACAACCTTCATGCCATTTTCACCAGTCGCATCCCAGCCAGACCCGGCTACCGCGACGCAGCCGGGTCTGGCGAGATGGACTGGCGTCAGCCGACGCTAACGTCGATGCGGCGCGGCCGGGCTTCCTCGGCCTTGGGGATGCGCAGGTTCAGCACGCCGTTGGCGAGCGTGGCCTCGATCTTGCCGGGGTCCAGCTCGCGGCTGAGCGTGAAGCTGCGCCGGTACTGCGGCGACTGGATTTCGCCGTACACCAGTTCCATGCTGCCGGTCACCGGAACGGTCGCGGCGCCTTCGATCAGCAGGTTGTCGCCGGTCACCCGGACCACCAGTTGCTCCTTGGCGACGCCGGGCATGTCGGCGATCAGCGTGAAGCCGCTCTCGTCTTCAAAAATATCGACAGGCGGCAGCAAAACGCTGCCTTGCGACGGCTTTGCCTGCCGGCTTGAAGAGTCGGTGGACGAAACCTCCCGGCTGCCCTGCCCTTTGCCCTGGCCCTGATCCTGCGCCTGCACGGTGTTTTTCTGGCTCGGCTGGCCAGCGCCAGAGCGGCTGTCCTGGCTCGACTGGGCGCCTTGCGTTTCCGTCTGGCCGGGCTGCTGGGAAGCCTGGCTGGCGGGCTGGCCTGTCTGCTGGTTCTGCTGGTTGCTGTTCATGACTATTCCTCCTTGGTCAAAAAAAGTGGCTTGCTGGCGTTCAGTTGACGCTGATCTGGCGGGGCTTGGATGCTTCGCGGCGCGGCACGGTCACGCGCAGCATGCCGTCGCGGCAGGTGGCGTTGATGCGGCCCGGGTCGGCATCGTCCGGCAGCGAAATCACGCGGCGAAAACTGCCCTTGAAGCGCTCCTGCGCATAGACGGTGGTGCGCTCGTTCTGGGCCGGGCCGTCACTTTTGCGTTCGCCGGCAATCACCAGCAGCCCCTTGTCCACCGTGATCTGCAGCGTGGCCGGGTCCACGCCAGGCGTCAGCGCCAGCACTTCAATGGCGTCAAGCGTGCTGCCGATATTGATGACCGGGAAGGTATGGCGCGGCAGCGCGCGGATGCTGCCGGCGCCGTCGGGGCGGAAAGCCTGCCCGAAACTTTCCTGCAGGCGGTTGAGTTCGGCGAACAGGTCGCCGTAAAGGTTCAGTGTTCCATTCATGAGGTGCCTCTCCTTGCTTTGCGTTGGTGAAAACATCCTGGGCTCAACAGCGCAGGTCCTGTTGCCCGCTGACGCATCAGGCGATGCGCCGGACATGCTTTCTGGCCGGCACGGGTGCCAGCCAGCCCTGACGCCATCACGATATTGGCGACCTGAAAAAATTCAAGGGGTTTTGCAAGCCGGTTGAGGAAAACCGTGCGATGAATGCGTTTTGCTTGAGGCTTGTCAAGTGCTTCCATAAACCGGCAGGAAGCACCGGAACCTGTCCGGGGCGCCGGCTTCAGGCTTCGGGCAGGCGGTAGGCCGATGCCTCTTCGGCGGTTTCGTGCGCGGCGCGTGGCTGATCGCTGTGCGACACCCGGTAGCCGTCGGCCACATAGCCGGGGCCCTTCATCACCATCACGATGACGCAGCCGATGCCGATGGTGAGGACCATGGACCAGTGAAAGATGATCACGCCGCCGACGACGTAGTCCATCATCTGGATCCAGCGCGCCTCGCTGGCGTCAGGCACCGGCTCGCCCAGCAGATGCACCAGCGCAAGGCAGAGCAAGGGCAGCGCCGTGCCGGCCAGGGTGATCAGCGGCAGCTTGCGCCACAGCCGCCATTCCAGGCCGCTGGCGGCGCGGTAGCGATGCGGGATTTTTTTAAACCAGTTCATTCCATCCACCTGTGAAATTTTGCTTATGGTCCAAGGGTAAGCCTTTATCTCTTTGTGGCTTTTGCAGCCAGAAAATAACCGGGATGCCGGCCAGTCCAGGCGGCCAGAACCAATGTAGACCCCCCAGCCACGCCATCAGAGCACCCAAGACGGCATGCGGTAACCCATTGAATTGCCCCCAATTACTGTGGGCCACCCTGTGCATAACATTGTTCAAAAGCCCCGCAAGCCGCGCCACCACTGGCTTGCCGGGCGGTGCCTTTTAAATCACCAGTTCTTCTGCCGCCAGCGAGCGAAAACAGATTTTTGCCTATGAAAACATGTTTTTCAGGCCCTCGTGATCCGTCTTGCTGTTTTGTTCCACACAGCGCTACCGACTAAAAATTATCCCTGAATTCTGTGCGCTACCCTGTGGATAACAATGTTCACAACTACCAAAACCCGCACCGGCGCTGGCTTTGCGGGCCCTGCCCGGCAATTGACCAAGGTGCAGCCACCACCGACGCACGCCGGTTGGGACTGCTTGCGCCATGACTTTTATTTTTTGCAAACGGCCTGGCGCGACTGTAGGGGTATGCCCTTAGAAGTTGTCGGAAGCGAGACCGTTTTTTTGCTGGACTGCACTGGAAACAGCCATGAAAAAAGGCGCTGATCGCGCCTTTTTTGTCATCTTGCCGGTCCTGTCCGGCCATGCGTCGTTCCGGCCGGGCTATTGCACCCGGCGTTCGATGGTGATGTTTTCGACTTCGACGCGCCGGTTCGGCTCCAGGCACTTGATCAGTGCGGGAAGCTGCCTGTCGGTGCAGGTCACGACCGGATCGGCTTCGCCCTTGCCCTGCGCCTTCAGGCGCGCGGCGTCAACGCCCTTGCTGGCCAGGTAGGTCTTGACGGCGGCGGCGCGGCGCTCTGACAGCTTCTGGTTGTAGGCGCTGGAGCCGATGCGGTCGGTGTAGCCGGTGATGACGATGTCGTTGACCTCGGCATGGCGGCTAAGGGCGCTGGCGATTTCATCGAGCCTGGCCTGCGGCAGGCGCAGCTCGGCGCTGTCGAAGGCGAACAGCTCGGTGGCCGACAAGGTGTACTTTTCAAACCGGGGCGCAGGTGGCGGTGGCGGCGGTGCCACGGCCACGATCTCGCGGACCTGCTCGGCGGCCGCCATGCGTGGCGCGGGTGCCTGGGTCTTGCCGCCAAAGCGGTAGATCAGGCCGACCGACACCAGGTCGATGTGGCCACGGTTGCCGATGGCGTCGTTGACGCGGTAGCGCTCGGCCTCGGCGCGCACGGCCAGCGACTCGCTCAAGGCGTATTGCAGCCCCAGGCCGAGCTTGTAGTTGGTGTCGTTCTTGCGCGGGTTGGGACTGGCTACCTGGACGGCGCCCGTGCCGCTGAAGGAATCGCGCGCCTGCGCGTAGTTCAGCCCGGCCCGGCCGAACACGGAAAACTTCTCGCTCAGGGGAACGGTGCCGACCAGGTCGAGGTTCAGGCCGCGCAGCTTGATACGGCCGTCGAGCGTTCCGGCCGGCACGGTGGTGGCGGTGTAGCCGAAATTCCCGAGGTCGAAATAGCCGCCTTCGACCGCAAAATTGCGGTTCAGCTGGTAGCCGCCAAAAATCTTGTAGCCGGTGGAGCGGTCGTCATCATTGATGGTGCTGGAACGAAAGCCGCTGCCCAGCAGGCCACGGTTGATCCGCTCGTCGTCGATGGTGGCGGCCGATCGGCCCACGTTGGCGCCGCCGTACCAGCCCGAGTCCTGGCCTTGCGCCATGGCGCCGGGGCCGGCAAGGCTAGCCAGCGCTGCCAGGCCGAGCGCACTTGTGACTTTTGTTAATTTCATGTTTTTCTCCAAGCAGGATTTGAATCGTTGACCCCTTGCCAATGCGCCAGGAGCATGGTTGGAAAGGCAAAGCCGGCGGAAATCATCCCTGCCGGCTTTTGAACTGCCTCAAGGCAGGTTGATGCGTGTGTTCACCATGGTCACGCCAGAGATCAGGCTCAGCGCACGGCCGTCGAGCACCGTGAGCTTGGCGTTGCCGGCGGTCGAGAAGGTCACGGCCTGCTGGGCAATGATGGTGCCCTTCATGAAGCCGCCACCGGCCGCATTGATGGTGGCCGAGGTGCCGACCTGCCAGAACACGTTTTTCGCCTGCGCGCCGTTGGCCAGGATGATGCTGCGCGCGCCTGTCGGTCCGGCAATGCCGACCGTCAGTGAACTGCCCATCTGAAAGATGAAGACCGCGTTCGGGTCGCCTTGCGCGTCAAGCGTCAGGTCGCCCTGCGTGAGCTTGTACGAGGTGGCCGAGGTGTAGGTGCCGGGGGCCAGCGTCAGCAGGCCCAGTTCGCCGGCACCGGCATAGGCGCCGGGCGGCATGGCAACCAGCTGGTTGTAGGCATTTTGCGCGGCGTTCAGGGCGGCGTCGGCAATCGCCTTGGTCGTGGCGTTGCCGGGCGCTGGCGGATAGGTGTAGATGCTGCCGTTCACGGCGCCGTTGTTCAGCGGCGTCACGGTGTAGACGTTGCCGCCGGTGTCGTGAAAACCGGTCACGCCGGTCGAGACCGCCGTGGTGCCGATGTCGCCGTTGATGACCGTGTCAATCCCCTGGTTGGTCATGCCGGCGGTGCCGCCATAACTGGCAAAGGTGGCGGCTGCGCCCAGCACAATGGCCGAAGGAACGGGTGGCTGGATGCAGTTGACAGCGGTGAACGTCCACGGGTAGCTGGCCGCCATCGGGTTGGCCGGATTGGCCAGGTCCTTGACGCCGTTCACACCGCCCTTGACCACGGCGGAATAGGTCACGCCAGCGGTCAGCGGCGCCAGAGGCTTGAGCGTGGCGATGCGGCCGGTCGCGTTGTCCAGTTCCACGGATACCACGGCCACGGGGGTCAGCCCCGGGCCGGTCAGGGTGAAGCTTGCGGCATTGACGCTGGCCGGGTCCATTTCAAGGCCGGAAGGCACGCTGAAACTGGCGCTGACCGTGGAATTCGTGCAGACATTGCCGGCATTGGCCAAAGGCCGGGTGGAAGACACCGAGACATTCGCGGGCGGCGTGGGCGCTGCGGTGGTGAAGGTCCAGACATGGTTGCTGGCCGCAGGCAGTGGCGCCTGGTTGCCGGCCAGCTGGTTGCGCGCCAGGTCGGTCGCGGCGCGGGTCACGGTGGCGGTGTAGGTCGTTCCCACGGCCAGTGCGGCCGATGGCCTGAAAAATGCGGTTTTGCTGGCCAGGGAATAGCTCACCGTTCCGGATGGCGAAACGCAAGGCGCAATACACGTCAGGGTAAAGCTGGCGGCGCTCAGGCTGCCTGGGGCCATGGCTTCGGTAAACGCGGCGCTGATGGCGGTATTGGCGGGCACGCCGGTCAGCGGACCCGGGCTTTTCGTGGCGGGAACCGTCAGGGAGACGCGGGGCCGCGTGGTGTCGGCAATGAGGCCGGTGGTGAAGCGCCAGACATACGGGCTGACCATGGCCAGGCCGCTGGCCAGGCTTTTTGCGTCGCTGATGGTGACCGTGTAGCTGGTGGCGGCTGCCAGGGTGGCGCTCGGGGCGAGTTCAAAGGTGGCCAGTTGCTGGTTCGCATCGAACGTCACGCTGCCTGCGGGAGCGACACACGGCGTAGCGCAGCTCAGCGTGAAAGCGCCCGCGCCGGACAGCGACACCGGCTCGCTGAAGGCGGCGGTGATCAGGGTGTGGTTGAGTGCAACACCGGTGGAATCATTCACCGGCACCACGGCGGTGACCGAAGGCGCCACGGCTACTGGCACCGGCGTGACGACTGTTGCGCCCGAACCGAGGATGGGATCGCGTCCACCGTCGCCGCCGCCGCATCCGGCTGCCAGGGCACTCAGCAGCAGCGCTGGCAGCCACGGGCGGTGGCTGAACTGGCTTGTGAATTGTTTCATTTGATGTTCCTGTCGGTGTGGGACGCGCAGAAAAGTTACGAAAATTCGCTACTTTTACGCGTTCTGTGCGCGATTATGGGAGTGATCTGGTTGCAAAAGTACATGTTAGAAAATGTCAGCGCCACGTCCTACAAGTGATCAAAAAATCAAAATTGATAAAAAATACAATTTGATAAATTATTATTTGATCATTCATTGAGTCATGCGCGTCGTTGCCTGAGGTCCGCATGGAGCCGGTCCAAGGCATCGGCGCACTCGAGCACCTCGCTGGAAAATGAAATGGCCGGGGGTGTTTGCTGCGGCAGGCTGCCTGCGGCCAGCAGATCGTTCGCGCATTGCCTGAGCCGGTCTGTCACGGCGCAAAACAGAAGATTCCAGTCTTCAGCCGCAATGCCGGCCTGGCCGACACCATGCCCGGGGCTGGCGATCAGGAGGCGTCCGGCTTCGGCGGGGTGGCAGATCGAATGGTTCATGGTGCTTCGGTTGACAGTTGTTACAGCGACGCCCCTCGCCTATCTGCTCACGAAAGGAGCAGTTATCGAATCGTTCGCCTGGAAGCACTTGTAACTTTTTAACGTGAATTTGTCTGTTGGCTAGCGTACATAGCCTGGCGCTTTTTAATGTGCAGGGGCCTTGGCAGCCGACCCCAGCAGGTCGCTGTAGGTCTGCTCGCTGGTGGCGTAGCAGCTGCAGGCGGCGGCTTCCAGTCCGCTGCGGTCCAGCACGGTGATTTCGCCCCGGTGGTACTCGATCAGTCCGTCGCGCTGCAGCGCACTGGCCGCTGCCGTGATGCCGACGCGGCGCATGCCCAGCATGTAGGCCAGAAACTCGTGCGTCAGGTGAAAACTGTCCGAATGGGCCCGGTCCTGGCTCATCAGCAGCCAGCGCGCCAGGCGCTGGCCGATCAGGTGAAAACGCAGGCAGGCCGCAGAGCTTGCCTGCTGGGCCATGAGCACATACAGGTAGCGGTTCAGGCCGCGCCGCAAGGCCGCGCTGCGCGCCAGTTCGCGCTTGAAGGGCGCGGTGGCGATGCGCCAGGCCGTGCCCTGCCCCTGAACCAGCGCATGCAGGGGAACGGTGGCCACGCCCAGCACCAGTTGTGCGCCCAGCATGCCTTCACGGCCCACCATGCCCACCTCCACGCCCGGACTGCCGTCGACCAGCGCGACCAGCGAAATGTAGCCCTGCGTCGGGAAATACACATGGCGGGTCGGTTTGCCGGGTTCGCACAGCACCTCGGACAGCACCAGCTCGACCGGCTCGCAAAGCGCCAGGAGGCGGCTGCGGTCGGCCACGGGGAGCATTTCAATCAGGTGATTTTGGGCAGCATTCATGCGGGCTTTCGGTGTGTTGCAGACCCTTCCAGGAAAGGGGCAAGTTCAAAGCCGCGCAGCTGACAAATACAGTTCGATTCGGAGTGGCCGAGTATGCCCTACGCTTGCAAATTCTCACAAAAAACAGTCTCCAGGCTGGTTTTAGGCCCGGTTTCGGGTCGGGACCGGGCTGGCGGTTCAGCCGCAAGCCGCTCAGGCGGACAGCTTTTCCGGAAGCAGCCGGTCGTATTCCTTCTTGACCACCGCATAGCATTCGCAGGTGCGTTTTTCCAGCCCGGGCCGGTCGAGCACCAGGATGCGGCCGCGCGAATAGCTGATCAGACCGGCTTTTTGCAGACTGAGCGCGCCTTCGGTCACGCCTTCGCGGCGCACCCCGAGCATGTTGGCAATCAGTTCCTGCGTCATCACCAGCTCATTGCCCTGTAGCCGGTCCAGGCTGAGCAGCAGCCAGCGGCACAGTTGCTGGTCCAGTGAATGGTGGCGGTTGCACACTGCCGTCTGGGCCATTTGCGTGATCAGGGCCTGGGTGTAGCGCAGCAGCAGGTGCAGCACCGGCGCGCGCTTGAATTCTTCCTTGATCGCCAGCGCCTTGAGCCGGAAACCGTGGCCGGCGCTTTGCACCACCGCCCGGCTGGGCGTTGACTCGCCGCCCATGAACAGCGAAATGCCGACGATGCCTTCATAGCCGACCACGGCAATCTCGGCCGACGCGCCGTTTTCCAGGACGTAGAGCAGCGAGACGATGGAGGTGATCGGGAAATAAACGTGGCTGAGCGTGCTGCCCGACTCATAAAGCACCTGGCCCAGCGGCATTTCGACAAACTCAAGCTGCGGCAGCCAGCGCTGCCATTCAGCCTCCGGCAAGGCCGCAAGCAAGTGGTTTTTCTTCGGGTCGGGAGAAACAGGCATCGGGACTTTCAGGGTAAATCTGGCTCGATTTACTACTGTGTAGCGATCTCGCGTGAGGCCGGAGTATAGGCAATACCTGCCCATTTATATGTGCGCTAACGAACATATGTAACACCCTTGGCGACATATTCATCCGTCACCTCGCCGAGCCTTGCCGGCCGCGCCTGGAAGGCGGCCGGCAAAGCGCTGGCGCCTTAGTGGCGCATCAGGCGCCGGCCCAGCAGCACGCCGGCCATGGTGGCGCCCGCCAGCATGGCAATCGACGGTGCAGGCATGGCGCGCGCCATGTTCACTGCGATGTCCGCCGTGCGCGGCGCCACCAGTTCGAGCCGGCGCTTCATCATCCTGGCGCCCAACTCGCCGAGCTGGTCCTGCAGCAGCCGCTCGGCCTCGGGAAGAATCAGGGTTTCTTCATCGGCGACATGGTGCATCACGTCGCGCATCAATTCCATGAACGTGTCGTCATAGCGCGCATCTTCGGGTTCCATGTCGCGCAGCAGGGCGATCAGCCGCTTCATCTCGGCATGCTCGGGAAGCGCTTTCCTGATCGCCTCGATGTCGGAGACTTCACGAACGGCGGGATAGAAGATTTCCTCTTCCAGCTGCGCATGCACCTCCAGCGCCAGGCAGACGGTGTTGACCAGCCCGCGCTTGACCTGCGGCTTGCTGGTGCTCTTGTACTGGTGAAAGGTGGCCATCGTATGGGTATGGTCCAGCCGGATCATGTTGGTGGCATTGGGCATGAAGGCACTGGTGATCGGGTTCATGGGGCATCCTTTGTTGACAAGGTTGAAGAGTCAATTGACAAGTAGCAAAGCCGGGCGCCAGGGTCCGTCACGCTCCGCCAATGCCGACAATGACCTTGCCGCTGCCCCTGCAGGATGGACAGGCCACATCGCCCACCCGGCCGGAACCGCCGCATTCGCGGCAGAGTCCTTCGCCGGTCCCGGGCGTGCCTTCAGGCGCTTCGTCGCCCGGGTTCACGCTGTCTGCAGGCATGGAAACCGTGGCGCCGGACGGCTTGGGCGGCGAAGCGCCGGACACGTCCAGCGCGGCGCCCGGGTCTTCCTCGCCCGCGACCGACTGGCTGTCGAAGTTGACCTCAGAGGCCGGTCCCGAGGATTGATTCATGCCGCCGGCGGACGATGGAGCGGGTTGCTGAGTCATGCGCTTTCCCTGTTGCTGGTTACGGATTTCATGGACGCCTTCAGGTCGGGCATCGGCCCCTGCGTGCATAGGGTCAAGTTAGACAGTCTGGCGGAGCGATGCAACCAACCAGCTTCGCGCCTTCGCGTAAGACAGTTCGTACAGCCCTGCCGCTGGCCCGGACCACGGCTCCAAAGGCGCGAGCCGCAGAACGGCCTGGCGCATTCCCGCAAGGCGCCATCAGCGCCTTTGCCACCCCCAGGTTTTTGCAACCACTCAATTCAGTGCCTGGAATGACAACGGAAGAAGGATGCTTCGAGTCGCTAAATTAGTTACAGGTTTTCAAACAAAACAGCGTTCCGCGCACGCAGGACGTGCGCAGTCAGCTATGCTTTTTATAGTAACTCCCGCAGATGCCACGCTATTCTTCGCCGTCCTGCACGAACGTGACCTGCAGGCTCACCCGGTAGCTGGCAGGGTGGCCTTTTTCAAGGCATATCTGCTGGTCATTGACGCAGGTGCTGCGAAGCTTGCGCAGGTCGCGCAGCCCCGCGCAGGCCTGGTGGATGCCCCGGTTGATCGCGTCGTCAAAACCGGTGGTGCTACTGGCGCTGATTTCGACCGCTGTCGCTGTGATCATCAAAACTCCCTCACTTTATTGGATGCGGTCTTCATCGTAGGGACGCGGCAGGGCTTGCGCTGTCGGATTGCATCGCCTGCCGCTGTAGCCAGCGACAGCATGGCGCTGGCGGCTTTCTCCGGCGGGCGTAGGCGGCTTTCGGTCGCGATCAGCGCCTGCTGCCTGCGGCCCGCCTAGCGTGAACCGAACTTGACGGGCCGGGGGAGTTTCTTTTGCCTGATCAGGCGGTCGGTCTCGATCTTGTCTTTTTTCACCTGCCGCGCGGCGTCCAGCAATTGCCCGGCGACCAGCGCACTGTCGAATTCGTCAGGCGTTTCCAGCGTGATGCGGCCCAGCGTAGCGGCGCGGAATTCATAAATCACGATTTCGGCGGCCTTTTGCAGGTTGATGCGGCCCTTGGACAGCACGGCGCCGCGCTTGCGGCCGATTTCCTCCAGCAGCAGCTCGTCGGTGGTTTGCGGCGTGATCTCGACCTTGTAGCGCGCCTCCAGCATGGACGGGTAGTTGTGCATCAGGTAGTCGAGCAGTTCGAGCGCCACTTCCTCTTCCTCGAAGGCATTGCGGCCAATCGCGCCGCTGGCAGCCAGGTTGTAGCCGCTCTTGGCGACGATGATGCGCGGCCAGAGCATGCCGGGCGTGTCCCACAGGTAAAAGCCGTCGGCCAGCACCAGGCGCTGCTCGACCTTGGTGATGCCGGCCTCGTCGCCGGTCTTGGTCGCGCGCTTGCCGGTCAGCGTGTTGATCAGCGTCGATTTGCCGACGTTGGGAATGCCGCAGATCAGCACGCGCATCGGCTTGACCATGCTGCCGCGCGTCGGCGCCAAGGCGTGGCAGGCGTCGATCAGCGCCTTGGCCGGCGTGCTCATGCTGGCATCCAGGCCAATGGCGCGGGTGCCGGGCTGGCTGTTGTAGTGGTCGAGCCAGAGCGCGGTGCGCGCCGGGTCGGCCAGGTCCTGCTTGTTCAGCACCTTGAGCGCCGGCTTGGCGCCGGTCAGCCCGGCCAGCATCGGGTTGGCGCTGGAGCCGGGCAGCCGGGCGTCGAGCAGCTCGATCACCACATCAATTTCCTTGATGCGCTCTGCAATAGCTTTTTTGGTCAGGTGCATGTGACCGGGAAACCACTGGATGGCCATCGGGGTGTTTCTTTCTTGGGTTGAATGTGCATGGAAGGCTGCGTGATGGCAGCCAAGGGGGCGGGCTTTTTAATGCCAGCCGCCCGGCACCGAACAGCGAATTGTCGCCTTTTCAGGGGCGGTTCCGCGCGGCGGCCTGGCGAGGCCAGGCGAATAGGGGAAAATCCGGCGCATGCCTTTACCCGATGCCCCCACCCGCCGACCCAACAACCCCAACACCCGTATGGCTGACAAAAAGGCCAACAACGACCTGCTGATCAAGGGCGTGCTGTGCGTCCTGATCGGGCTGGGCGTGCTGGTGTCGCCCTACTACATCACCTCGCCCGGCATGCAGGGCATCGTCGCCAAGGCTTCGCTGGTCGGCTGGTTTGCGCTGGTGCTGGGCTGCGCCTTTCTGGGGTTGTATGCCAAGCGGCGCATGACGGCGCAGGGCAAGCCCTGAACGGCACGCCATGCCGAATGCGTCCGTGGCTAACCCGTGCGTGCCCGCCTGCCCGAAGGCATGGCAATTGCTCTTCACCGACCTTCAGCAGCGCGCCCTGGACGCTGGCGTCAACCTGCGCAGCCCGCCACTGGAACCCACGAGCTGCTGCGGACGCGGCTGCAATGGCTGCATGTGGGAGGGGTTTTATGCAGCGGCGGCTTGTTGGCGGGAAGACGCTTTGCTTGGGCTGTCACCGACAGCCGCTCGGCAATGACCGGCTTGCATCCAACAAACTTGCTACATTTTCAATAGCTGTTGACCCTTATTCAGCAAGCGCAAAATGCCTTTTTCTCTTGCAAATTTGTAACTGCCAACGTTTCGGGCGTTGATTGCTGCGGTTTCTGTTTCTGTTTCTGTTCTTGTTCTTTGGCGGCTTCTTCTGTGGTTTGAGGGGTGAGCGCCTTCCCGGCGGGGGGTAACTTTCTTTTCTGGCAAAAAAGAAAGTCACGGCGGATTCAAATCGCAAGTGCAACACTACGAATCCGGAGGAGTTGCATGACAAGAACCTATCAACAATTGAATGCTGAAGAGCGCGGCGTGGTGATGGCCATGAAGCTGCAGTTCTGCAGCATGCGCTCGATTGCCAGTGCACTGGGCAGAGCGCCGAGCACGATCTCGCGCGAGCTGCGCCGCAATGAGTGGCAAAGCGAAGCCGGGCAATGCGTCATGGGTCGCCCCCGCATCGCTGGCGGCTATGACGCAAAGCGCGCCGGCAAGCGGGCCAGACGGGTGCGCCGCGAAGCCTGGCCGTCGCGCAAACTCCACCACACTGGTCTCCTGTGGGCCGAGGTCAGGGCGCTGCTGGAACTGAAGTGCTCGCCCGAGCAGATCGCTGCCAAACTCAGGCAGCGCCATCCCGGGCAACGTCAGTTGCAGGCCTGTCATGAAACCATCTACACCGCGATCCACGCCGCCATCTACGCCATGCCCGGGGGAGAGCTGCGCCGTGAGCTGGTCGGGCTGCTGCGCCAGGGCCGCTGTGCACGCAGGCGCCGCAGCCGGGGCACTGACAGGCGCGGCTCGCTGCAGGGCACGTTGAGCATTCATGCGCGCCCGGCCCAGGCCAACGAGCGTTTGCTGCCCGGCCACTGGGAGGGCGACCTGATCGTGGGCAAGGCCAACGCGTCGTCTGTCGGCACGCTGGTGTGCAGGAAGTCGCTGTTCACCATGATGGTCAAACTGGGCAGCAGCAAGGCTGCAGACGTGCTCGACGGCTTCACCAGGGCGTTCTGTGCGCTGCCGCAGGAGTTGCGCCAGACGCTGACGTACGACCAGGGCAAGGAGATGGCGCTGCACAAAAGCCTGGCCGACAACACCGGGATGACAATCTACTTTTGCGACCCCCACAGCCCCTGGCAACGGGGCCTCAACGAGAACACCAACGGGTTGCTGCGCCAGTACCTGCCCAAGGGCACGGACCTGGGCGTGTACTCCCAGCGAGAGCTCGATGAGATGGCCTGGGAGCTCAATACGCGCCCCCGAAAGAGCCTCGGCTGGCGCAGCGCTGCAGAGGTGTTCTACGACGATGCCAGCATGGCAAAAGCCGGCCTTATCCCTACTGTTGCACTTGGTCTTTGAATCCGCCGTGACTTTCTTTTTTGCCAGAAAAGAAAGTTACCCCCCGCCGGGCAGGCGCTCACCCCTCAAACCGCAGAAGAAGCCGCCCAAAGGCCCAAAACCAAAACCAAAACCAAAACCAAAACCAAAGAACAGAAACCGCAAGCATCAGCAGTTCTTCCCCGCCGGCAAGGCGCTCCAAGCCCGAAAACCCGAAAACATCAAGCACAAGACACAGCAAACCCTGCGCGTCGCCAAGCAAGGCCAACGCCAAAGGGCCAACAAGGCCGTTGACCTGCAGCAAGGCAGGAGAGTTACAAAAGATCAGCCAAGCCGGCCATGCAGCGCTGCCGAAGCCCCGGCTCAGCCATGCACCGCCTCGCGCACCCGCACTTTCAGGTGCGCAGGCGACACATACTGCTTGCGGTAGTCCTCGAACAGCATGCTGTCGGCCGCTTCGATGTCCTTTTGCGCCTGGATGGATTGACGGGTCAGGTCGGTGAAACGCGCCAGTTGTTCGTCCGTCAGGGGCAGGCTTTGCAGGGCAGCCTGGGTTTTCAGCGACTGGGCCCGGGCAAACTGAACGAAGGAATTGTCAAAGTCCTGCGCCATCGCGGCCAGCACCCTGGCCGATGGCAGCGTGTCGGCATCGGCCAGGCCAGTGCCGGCGGCGGCCAGCGCATCGCGGTACTGCGTGCCGCCGTGCTCGGCATCGAGCGCGGCGGCAATTGGCGCGCATTCAGCCAGAATTTCCGCGCCCCATGCCACCAGCGACACCTCGCCGCCCTGGCGCTTGAGCATCACGCCGGGTTCGCGGCCACGCGCGGCCGTCTGGTGCTGGTTGTGCTTGAGTTCGCTGATTTCGGCCGGCGTGTCGGGCGGGCTGTCGGACAGCAGGCAGTGCAGCAGGAACACGTCGATGAAGCGCATGGTCTGCGCGTTGATGCCGACCGTCTCGAACGGGTCCAGGTCCATCAGGCGCACCTCGATGTATTCAACCCCGCGCTCGCGCAGCGCATGCAGCGGCCGCTCGCCCTGGCGGATCACGCGCTTGGGGCGAATCGTTCCGTAGAACTCGTTCTCGATCTGCAGCAGCGTGGTCGCCAGCTGGTTGTAGTCGCCGCCCGGGTTGCGGATGCCGACCTTTTCATAGGCCGGATAAGGCCGGCTCAGCGCGTCCTGCAGCGACGCGGCATAGCCTTCGAGGCTGTTGTAGCTGACGGCCAGCGACGCCTGCGCATCGCTCTGGTAGCCCAGCCGCCCCATGCGCAGCGACGTGCCGTGCGGCATGTACATGGTGGTGTCGGTCAGCGCCTGCAGTTCATGCTGGCGGCCGGCGACAAAGGTCGAGCACACCGCCGGCGAGGCGCCGAACAGGTACAGCAGCACAAAGGCATGGCGGCGGAAATTGCGGATCAGCGCGAAGTACTGCTCGCTGCTCACGCCGGGCAGCGACCAGTTGTAGTGAATGCCCGAAATGGTCTGCATGCGCCGGCCGTAGCGGTGCGACAGGCCCATGCGGTACACGCTCTTGGCGCGGCCGACGTTGGACGAGCCAAAGCGGGCAATCGGAATGGTTTCGTCGGTCGGCAGGCCGCAGGGCATGCTCGACACCCAGAGCATTTCGTCGCCGTTTTCCTTGAGCGCGCGGTAGGTGAACTGGTGCAGCTGCGTGAGTTCGTCCAGCGCGGCTTCGGGGCTGGCATGGGCGCCGGTGACCAGCTCGACCTGCGACTCGCTGAAATCGGTGGTGATGCTGGGGTGCGTCAATGCCGAGCCGAGTGCGGCGGGGTGCGGCGTCAGCGCCAGCGCGCCGCTGGGCTGGGCGCGCAGGCTTTCCTTTTCAATGCCCCGGCGCATGCCCTTGAGCTGCTGGGGGGTCAAGGCCTTCAGGCGTTGTTGCAAAATTGCGTCGGCGTGGGCCTGCAATGGGGTCATACGGTGTTCTCTCGGATTCTTGGGATTGGCGTGGAAGTTATCACAGGCACGATCTTTGCGCTGTCGCGGGTTTTTTGCCTGCCGCCGGCAGGCGTCGCCAGCCCGTGCCAAAAGCCGGCCGAGCGCGGGGCTTGATGGCCCTGGCGGATTTCGGCGGCCTTGCCTGCTATATTTTCAGGAGCTGCTGGCGCACGCCCATCATGCGCAAACGGCCTATTTCATTCAAAACCGGCTCAGGCGAGCACGCGCAGCAGCCACTTTTGCAGGTCGGCCACTTCCTGCGGGCAGACCGAATGCTCCATCGGGTATTCGTGCCATTCGACCGGATAGCCCAGCGCGGCCAGCGCATCGCGCGTGGCCACGGCGCGCTCAAGCGCCACCACGCCGTCGCGCGAGCCATGGGCCAGGAAGATCGGTACGTCCCGGTTGGCGGCGCTGCCTTCGGCGGCGGTTTTTTCGGCGAGCGGCAAATAGCCCGACAGGCCGGCAATGCCGGCCAGCCGCTCGGTGTGGCGCAGGCCGGCCATCAGCGCCATCGCGCAGCCTTGAGAGAAACCGGCGACGACGATGCGCTTGGCCGCAATGCCGCGCGCTTTTTCGTTGGCGATGATGGCTTCCATCGACGCCTGCGTCTGGCGCATGCCGGCTTCGTCCTGGCGGCTGACCAGGTCAGCGCCCAAAATGTCGTACCAGGCGGGCATGGTGTAGCCGCCGTTGATCGTCACCGGCATGTGCGGCGCGCTGGGAAACAGGAAGCGCACCGGCCCGATGCTCGACAGGTCGAGCTGCTCGGCAATCGGCACGAAGTCGCGTCCGTCGGCGCCCAGGCCGTGCATGATGAGAATGGTGGCGACCGGGTCTTCGCCGGTCTGCGCTTCAATGATCTGGAGGGACATGCGTTTGCCAATAAAAAGTAAAAAGAAAGTTCGGGACAGTGCTGCTGTCCGGGCCGCCAAGTTCGTCATGGCAGCAACAAGGGCCGGATTTTAATTCCCCTTGCTGCCCGCCAGCCGTTCGGCCAGCCCCGCCTGCGCATTGAGCGCGTCGTACCAAAGCCGGTAGCCGGCATCGCTGGGGTGCAAGCCATCGCGGGCGTTGAGTTCGTCGGGCCGCTGGGCAAACGGGTCGTCGGCCTTGTCCTTGTAGAGGCTGACATAGAACGCACCGTGGTCTGCGGCAGCCTGGCGCACCAAACCGTGCATTGCCCGGGAGCGCTTCGCCATCAGCCATGACAGCGGCGCCATGAAGAAAGGCGCATTCCCGACATTGCCGGGCGGCATGATGACGACCAGCGGCGCGCGGGCAGTGGCCAGTCGTGCAACCCTGGCAATGTCCTGCGCCAGCGCGTCTTGGGCAGTCAGGCGGATCACGTCGTTGCCGCCACCCAGCACCAGCACCGCATCGAAGCGCCCGTCGCCTTCCAGCTGGCGGGCGATGTCGGCAAAGCGTGCGCCGTCGCTGGCGCGGTTGACGATGCGCAAGCCGGGATGGTTGCTGGCGATCAGGCCGGCCACGCTGTGGGCGGCTGAAGACGCGCCGGTACCGACCGCCGTGCTGTCGCCGGCAATCAGCAGGCTGGCCGTGGCGCCGGCGGGCGACGCCTGGAGCGGCTCGCTCTGGCGCGCCAGATCGACGGATTGCTTGATGCGCCATGCCGCCTGGCCGGCGACAGCCGCGATGGTGAGCGCGGCCACCGCCCATAGCGCACGGGGCAGATGGCGGGCGCTGAAGAAACCGGGTTTCATGGCCTGCGGCGCTGGCGGGTTCCGTCGATTTTCAGCGATTCAGCCAGGTGATGCTCAATTGCAGCACCGTGGCAAACCCGACCCACAGCAGGTAGGGAATGTTCACCAGCGCCACCCAGCGCGCCCGCCGCCAGATGGCCGCCATGGCCCAGACCAGCGTACCCAGCACCAGCAAGATGTCGATGCTGGCGAGCCCGTTGTTGCGCAGGCCGAACTGGATCGGCGTGTAGGCGGCATTGAACAGCAGGTTCAGGATGAAGGGAAACAAGACCGCAAAAGGCAGCCGCCGCCTGAGCGTCTGCACCAGCACAAACCCGAAACTGATCGCAATGACGATGTAGAGCACCGTCCAGACCGGGCCAAAAATCCAGGCCGGCGGCGCAAAGAAGGGTTTGGCGAGTTGCGCATACCATGCGGCGCTGTTGGTGCTGTCCATGTCGAGTCGTGTGTGAAGTAGGAATGCTGCTTTTTAACACCGGCGGCTGGCCCGGTCACGCTTGGCGGCCGGGGGACCGGGTAGGACGCAGGCGCGAGTTGCGCGCGCTTGAATCTGTTTGTGAAGCGGCTGCGTACTGTTCAGCAAGGCTTGCGGCATGATGCGATGACTGCATTTGCGGGGCTTGACTAGAAAGCGTCACCATGAAAAACAGCCTTCCTTCCTCATGTCTTTTTCTTGCCCGCCTGGCCGGCTGGCTGGCGGCGGCCTTCATGCTTCTGGCGCCGATGCATTCATGGGCGCTGACAGAGGCTGATGAAAAAGGCGTGCGCGCCGTGGTCGAGGCGCAACTGGCGGCGCTGGCCCGGGACGATGCCGCCACCGCGTTTTCGTTCGCCGCTCCCAATGTCCGTGAAACGGTCGGCACGGCCAGCCGTTTCATGGACATGGTGCGCAAAAGCTACCCGGCCATCTACCGCCCCGCTTCCACCGCTTTTCTCAAGCCCGAGGACCACCACGGCCAGGTGATCCAGCGGGTGCAATTGACCGATGAAAGCGGCAGCGCCTGGCTCGCGCTCTACAGCGTGCAGCGGCAAAAGGACAAGTCCTGGCGCATCACCGGCTGCCAGGTCATTCCAAACAAGGGGCGCATGGCCTGAAATGGCCTGGAAGCGTCAATGCTATTGATTACATAGCTGCCCGCGCCCGCCCTTCTTGCGCAAACGGCCGATTCGGCTTTAAAACCGAACGATACAGGTCACCCGATAGCTCTTGCCGGCGGTTTTGCAGGCTCAGCCGCTGGCTCAATACGTGCCGATGTAATCCTTCTTGCCCACCTCGACGCCGTTGTGGCGCAGAAGAGCATAGGCCGTGGTGGTGTGGAAAAAGAAATGCGGCAGGCCGTAGTTGAACAGGTAGGACTCGCCGGTGAAGCGCTTTTCCTTCGGGGTGCCAGCCTGCGTCACGATCTCGCGCTTGGCGGCTTCGTCAAACAAGGCCGCATCCAGGCCTTTGATAAATTCCAGCACCGTGGCAATGCGCGCCTGCAGGTCGGCAAAGGTCTGCTCCTTGTCTTCGAGCTTGGGCACGTCCACGCCGGCCAGCCGGGCCGAGACGCTTTTGGCGAAGTCGCTGGCGACCTGGACCTGGCGCAGCAGGGAAAACATGTCGGGGAAGAGCCGCGCCTGTAGCAAGGCGCTGGGGTCGATTTTTTTCGCGGCCGCATGGGCTTCGGCCTTGGCCAAGACGCCGCTGAGGCCGCCCAGCATCTGTTTGAAAACGGGAATCGAGGCTGTGTAGATCGCGCGGGTCATGGGTTCTTTCATAAGGGAATGTCAAGGGGAAAGCGGGTTGCCCTGCGTGGCAAGCGCGCAAGCCCCCGGCATTCTCGCCGGCATCGGCGCCAGGCGTTGCAGACCGGGCAATCTCCGTGCGACACGACACTAGCTGCGCAGGTAGCGCTCCAAAATGGCCAGTTCGCTCGCTGTCGGAACGCCCTTGCCGGTGATGACGGCATAAATGTTGCCGCTGAAACCTTCTTGCGGGTAATAGCTGCGAAAACCCCAGCCAATCAGCATCTGGTTGAAGTAGCCCGGTGCAAACGTGGCGCTGCTGCTTTCCACCAGCGCCGAATTGACGCGCAGCGCCTGCTCCTCGGGCGCGCAGGTGAAGGACAGCACCGACAACCGGTTCGGCGCCAGCTTGTCGGGGCCGGTCAGTTCCACCTTCCGGCCTTTGGCATCCTCCCACCGGACGACTGGGCGGCCTTTTGAAAACCCGAGTTCGCAGGCGTGGTTGGCCTCTGCCTCGGACGCCTGGAAAACCAGGCCGCTGCTGTCTTGCGCGGCAATGCCGACGGCGGCAACGGCAAAGTAGCTGTCTTCGATGTTGTAGGGAATGCGGTTGACGGGGTTGGGCCGCACGTCGGCTTGCGGTACCGACTTCATGCACCACAAGCCGAAGGTGTCGCTCTGGTGCACCGAACTTTTCCGGCCATTGGCCACGCGCAGCACCGGCAGCGTCATTTTCCCCATGGCCGGGTTTTCCTTGTTGGTCCAGTTGACCATTTCCATCGCATTGCCCGGGCTGGAGCCGTAGCCCGAGTCGGACACGGCGCGCAGCACCTGTCCGCTGGCCGCCGGCGCGCCGAGCATGTAGTCGGTGTAGGCGTCGGCCATGTCCCATTTGCAGGCGCCGTAGCGGGCGATGATCGCCAGGGCCGCATCACCCAGGCTGGTGGACGCATGGGCCACCGGATCGGCCAGCGAGAACACCTTGCGCGCAGGCGGCACCGGCATGGACGACTGACCCAGGCTGGCGTAGCTCAGCACGGCGACCTGGTTTTCAGCGGGCGTGTAGCTGAAGGAATCCTGTCCGTTCGGACCGGCCGGAATCGTCAGCTCCTCCTTGCTGAGCTTGCCCCGGCCCTTGACCGACACCGCAAGGCGCACGGGCCGGGCCAGGTTGCCCCGGGCATACACCGTGATGGTGACGGGCGTGCCCGCGCGCGCATGGCCCGGGCCGTCGTCGAACAGCAGGGCCTGCGCAATGCCGGCCGACGCTTTCATGACGCCAGAGACCAGCGACTCCTGCGTCTTGTTCTGGTGCCAGCCGGGCACCTGGCTCAAGGCATTGCTGCGTATCGGCCAGTGGTTACCGGCCATCCAGCTGTACACCTCGACGCCGTTTTGCAGCGCCAGGTCGATGGTGTTCCTGAAGCTTTCGGCCCAGCGCGCGTCATCGACCGGCATGCCGACTTCACCCAGCGCGAGCTTCACCCCTTTTTCCCTGGCCCAGTCCACCGCCGACCTGATCCGCTCGCGTCCGGTGGTGCGGGTGATCGGCGCGCCCTGAAGACCGCCGATTTTCCGGGGGGACGATTCGGTGTCCCAGTCGAAGGCTTGTCCGGTGCTGCGCCGGTCCAGGTAGGCATGCACTTCATAAATCAGGCCGTCTCCCTTCAGCGGATAGCCCGGATTTTTTGTTGCCAGGCTGGCTGCGCTGCTCCATTCGTTGCCAGCGACATAAATCGGCGTTTCCTTGTCGATGGCGCGGATGGTGTCAATGGCTGCCTGCATGAACACCGGCAGGATCATCAGGTCGTCGCGGCCTCTTTTGCTTTCAACGATGCTGCCGCGCTCGGGCATTTCGTGGGGCTCGTTCATCAGGCCGTAGCCACCCAGGCCGGGATGGCCTTTCCACATCGTCACGATGCGGCGCCACACATCGGAAAACAGGGCCGGCGTGAGGGTGGCGCCCTTCTCCAGCGCAAAAATCCGCCGCTGTATCTGCAACCTGTCGGTGGTGTAGGGCCGAAGCAGGGGATCAGGCGCCGCCTTCAGGCCGATGACCGAGCCGTCGGGCTGGTAGACGAAGTCCACATAGCGCGCATAGTTGTGCAGGTCGATGATGCATCGCGTGCCTGACGCGGCATGGGCATCGAGCAAACCGGTGATGTAGGACGCATAGCCCGCATGAAAGGCGCCGGGTTCGCCAATCAGAGACCGGGCGGCGGCATTTGCGGTGGTGCCTGGCAGCATGGGCTGGAGCAGTTCCCACTGGATGGGCAGCCGGTTCTTGGTGAACCCGCAGGCGGCCAGGTAGGCCACGTCGGACTTTCGCGGCACGGTGAAGTGAATGTTGGGGGCGGAACTGAGGCCGTGGCGCAGTCCGGGTATGGCCCATTCAAGGCCGGAAAGATTGCTCCCCATGACGACCGGGGGCATTTTTGCCTCAGGCTGCCCGGTCGCCTGCGCATGCTGCCGGCCCCATAGGCCAAGGGCAGCCATGGCAGCGGCGGCCTGTGAAAATTCTCGCCTGTGCATTGATGTTTTCTCCCTGGAAAACCCTGTTTTTTAAGGGAACACCGGACCCGCGTCAACCAGCGACCGGCCTATTGACATCTGCCGTCGTCAAGGGCGTGGCGGAATGCTGCGATCGGTGCCTTCGGCATCCTTTGGCGACTCGTCAGCGCTGGTCGTGCTTTCCGGACTTGCCAAGCCACCGGCGGCGCTGCCGCCGAGCGCGCCGGCAACAGCCCCAATCGTGCCGCCCACCATCACACCGACCGGGCCTGCCACCGCAGCACCCACGGCCGCACCGGTCGCCAAACCTGCCACGATGCCGCCCCCCATCAGGGCGGATTTTGATTCCCGTTCGGCTTCTTCGGGACTGAGGGCAACCTGCGCGGCAGGGTCCGGATCCTGGGAGGGAACACCATGGCCAGGAACGGCCTGCTCTGCAAGGTCTGGGTCAGCGGGTGTCACGCCTGAAGGTTGAGTGCTGGATGAGTTCATGTGCGCTCCTGGAAAAAGTTAACGCATGGACGAGCGGGACGCTCGCTGCAATACGGTTGTAACTCCCACGCCACGCCGTTGGCGTGGTCCAAGCGACTGCGCTGCCGTCAGACAAGCTCCAGTTGCATCGCCGCCGTTGACACACGTCACATGCCGCGTGTCCAACGGAGTCTGCTTACGCGCAAACCGGTGGGATGGCGTTTATGGCTGCTTTGCGCCCTGACGCGCCATCAACAAGCTGCGCCTGCAGCATCGCCGCCAGCCAGGCATCAATCAGCGCCGGGTCGTTGGTGGTCCTGATCTGCTGATAAGCGGTTTGCGCCTCGGGAAAACGCCGCCGCAAAAAGTTGAGCCACTGCTTGAGGCGCCCGGCGCGTGAGCGGGCGTCCAGCCGGGTGCAGACGACGTGCCAGAACTCGGCCAGGCGCGGCAGCACCTCCGGCCAGCCGACGCGGTTTTGCGGCGCGGCGGCATTCATCGACGCCTTGATGGCCCAGCCCAGCCCCGGGTCGGTGACCACGCCGCGCCCGAGCATCAGCATGTCGCAGCCCGACGCTTCGCGGCAGCGGCGCGCATCCTCGACCGTCCAGATTTCGCCATTCGCCACCACCGGAATCCGCACGGCGGCGCGGATGTCGGCGATGCGTTCCCAGTACGCGGGCGGGCGGTAGGCCTGCGCCTTGGTGCGGGCATGCACCACCAGCTCGTCGGCGCCGCCGCCGGCAATCGCCAGCGCGCATTCCACCGCACGGGAATCGTCGTTGAAGCCCAGCCGCATCTTGGCCGATACCGGCATGTGGTTTGGCACGGCGCGGCGTACGGCGGCAACGATGTCGAAAATGATCTCGGGCGTCTCCAGCAGCAAGGCGCCGCCGCCATGGCGGTTCACCACCTTGGCCGGGCAGCCAAAGTTCAGGTCGATGCCGGCCGGCCCCAGTCCGGCCAGACGCCCGGCGTTTTCCGCCAGGCAGACCGGGTCGGAACCGAGCAGCTGGGCGCGCACCGGCACGCCGGCCAGGGTGCGGCTGCCGCTCAGCAGTTCGGGAACGATGCGGGTGAAGACACGCTCGGGCAGCAGCTGGTCGGTGATGCGGATGAATTCGGACACGCAGCGGTCAATGCCGCCGACCCGCGTCAGGATGTCGCGCAGCACGAAGTCGAGCAGCCCTTCCATGGGCGCGAGCAAAATGGTCACGGACCCGCCAGCGTGCGGGGATGAGCTTTAAGCCGCCTCAAGCCGCGCCCAGGCGCCACAGCGACGTCACTTCGGCGGCGCGCGCCTTGTGCAGCGGGTTGCTGGCATCTAGCGCCTTCGGGTGCTCAGGCTTGGCGTCGATGCGGCCCAGCACCTTCAGGCCGCTGGACTTGATGGCGGCGAGCAGTTCGGCGCGCGTGCGCAAGCCCAGCTGCTCGGCAAAATTGGACAGGATCAGCCAGCCTTCGCCCCCCGGCGCCAGGTGCGCAGGCAAGCCCTTGAGGAAACCGAGCAGCATGCGGCTGTCTTCGTCGTACACCGCGCCTTCGAGCGGCGAGCCGGGGCGCGCCGGCAGCCACGGCGGGTTGCAGACGATGACCGACGCCAGCCCCTCTGGATACAGGTCGGCTTGCATGACCTTGACCGGGTTGGGCAGGCGCAGCCGGTAGATGTTCTCGCGGGCGCATTCGAGGGCGCGCGGGTCCAGGTCGGTGGCGACGACCTGGTCCACTTCCGGGCGCAGCGCCAGCACGGCCGACAGCACGCCGGTGCCGGTGCCGATGTCGAACGCGACAAACTTGGAAGACGGGCTGGCGGGCAAGGGAGCGTTGGCCACCAGATCGACGTACTCGCCGCGCACCGGCGAAAACACGCCGTAATGCGGGTGGATGCGGTTGTTGGGCGCCTTGCCCAGCGCGGCGATTTCAACGCCCTTCTTGCGCCACTCGTGCGCGCTGATCACGCCCATCAGCTCGCGCAGCGACGCCACGCTGGGCTGGGCAACGTCGCCGGGCGCACCCCAGGCTTCGGCGCAGGCCTGTTTGGCGTCAGGTGCGCGGCGCAGGTCAACGGCGTAGTCGGCGCCGAACTCGATCAGCACCATGCCGAGCACGCGGGCGCGCTGCGACTGCGCCTGGCGGTGCAGGTGGAAATCCTGGCCGGCCGGCACGCCGGAAACGGCGTTGTCGGCGGCTTTCTTGGTCGCGACCCGCGCCAGCTTGGACGCTTTCGGCGGCTTGTCGATGCGCCGGGCCAGCGCCTGCACCATCTGCCGGGCATTCTGGAAGTCGCCGCGCCACAGCAGGCCAGTGCCTTCGCAAGCCAGCCGGTAGGCGGTGTCGGCGGCCATGGTGTCGTCGGCCTCGACGATGCGCCGGGGCGGGGCGGCGCCGCGCTCGGAACGCCAGAGCGCCGAATGCGCCACGCCGGCTTCTTTCCACTCGATCAGGGTTGAGGCCGGGGCGGCGGTTTCGGCAAGCGCGGTGGAAGTGACGGAAAAGAAGGTAGGCATGGGTAACGCAGTCAGAAAGATCAGAAAGAAAAGAGCAAGTGTTTTAACAGATGGCCGGGGTTTTCCCGGCAATAAAACCCCTGCCGTCCGCATTTCTTGAGAAAAACAGGGCACTTGCGCACGCATGGCGGGCGCAAGCAGCTATGAATTAAATAGCACCCTGGCAAAACGGCCGGCTCAGGAAACGCGAGCCCGCCAGCCCGAAGCGCCAGAGCCGGTCCACGGCTTTTGAAATACCAATGCGCGGTCCGGCCACGACGCCCGGCGCCAGCCCTGGCGGGGTGGGGAACAGCGCAAACGGCGGTTCGCCCAGCCGCAGGCCGTTGAAGCTGCGGTCAATGCCCAGCGCCTGCCCCAGCCGGCCAGGACCGGCGCAGAGCAGCCGGACGTCGTTAAGCCCGCGCCGCTCGCGCATGCGCTCCAGCCCATCGGTGGGCTCGATGGCGCGCAGCAGCACCCCGGCGCCGTGTCCGGATTCGCGGCAGACCAGGTTCATGCACCAGTGGATGCCGTAGGAGCGGTACACATAGACGCAGCCGGGCGGGCCGAACATGGCTGCGTTGCGTGCGCTGGGGCCGCCAAAGCTGTGCGACGCCGGGTCTTCGCCATCGTAGGCTTCGGTCTCGACGATGACGCCGCCCACACCATCGACCAGCAGCCGCATGCCGATCAACTGGCGCGCCACGGTGTCGCTGGCGGCTGAAAAATCGATTCCGGCAACGAGATGAGTTGGGGTAAAGGCCATGGGTGAATTTTGCAAGGCAGTTCCTGATAAAAAACCGCATCCTAGGATTTGCCTTCCAGGCGGTCGGAATTCCCGGGGGCAAGGGCCAAGGTCATCCTACGCAGGCCTTGAATCCGCGACTACAGCTAGGGCGGGCGCTGGACGTTTAAGGTTAAACCTTACCCAGGGAGACAAGCACGTGTCAAGATTCAACGCCCCGCCACCCAATGGCGACAGCCGCAAAATGATTGAGCAGCGCGCCCGCGATGCCACCCGCCCCGCGGCACCGGAAGAAAAAGGCAGCTGGCCGTTTTGCGCCAACAAGCAACTCTTTGCCGTTCACCAGGAAGGCAAGCCTTCGGCCCGTTCGGGCAAAGACAAAAGTTCGGGTTGAAGCTGCAAGCGCTGGACCTGGCAACCGTCAGCTTGCCTGGCACCGTCTGAACGTTGGGAAAGATTGCCCGGCGTTCAATGTGCGCCCGGCTTCATGCGCTTGAATGCGGTGACCGCCAGCAGCACCAGCGCGCCGGCCATGATTCCGACGACGGCATCGATGGCCAGCGGCGCCAGGGCACCCAGCACACCGCCAATTCCGTTGACATCGCTGGCCCATTGTGTGGCCACGTCAACGGCATGGTGCAGGAACGGGAAACCATGGCTCAGAATGCCGCCGCCGACCAGAAACATCGCAGCGGTGCCGGCAATCGACAGGAACTTCATCAGCCACGGCGCTGAAAACAGGATGCCGCGTCCCAGGCTTTGCTGAAAGCGGCTCCATGCCCCGGCGCCCGGACGCTGGCTCAGGTAGAGTCCGCCGTCGTCAAGCTTGACAATGCCGGCCACCAGGCCATAGACGCCGGCGGTCATGACCAGGGCAATGCCGCTCAACACCATCAGTTGGGTCGTGAAAGGGCTGTCCTGCACCGTGCCGAGCGTGATGGCGATGATTTCCGCCGACAGGATGAAGTCCGTGCGGATCGCGCCCTTGATCTTGTCTTTTTCCACTTCCCGCAGGTCCACCGCAGGATTGGCCAGCGCATTGGCGAGCTTCTCATGCTCGGCCGCCTGCTCGGCCGTGCTGTGCATGAACTTGTGCGCCAGCTTTTCAAAGCCTTCATAGCACAGGAAAGCGCCGCCGACCATCAGCAGCGGCGTCACCAGCCACGGGGCAAACGCACTGATCGCCAGCGCCGCCGGCACCAGGATCGCCTTGTTGATGAAGGAACCCCTGGCAACCGCCCAGACCACCGGCAGTTCGCGCTCCGCCTTGACGCCGGAAACCTGCTGCGCGTTCAGGGCCAGGTCGTCGCCGAGGACGCCGGCGGTTTTCTTCGCCGCCACCTTGGACAGCAGGGCCACATCGTCCAGCACGCTGGCAATGTCATCGATCAGGGCTAAAAGGCTGGTGGCCATGGGTTTTCAGGGCGTGCGGTGGCACGCCAGGGTTAAATAGAGAAAGGTACGAAAAGCAACATCATCCCGAATGCCGGGACAGCAAAAAACCGCCCTGAGGCGGTTTCCGATTCCGGGCATCGGCGCATGGGCCCGGTCTGGATCAGTGCGCCGTCAGGCGGCCGATGATAAAGCCCAGCGCCAGCGCCATGCCAACGGCTTCGAGCGGCTTGTCCTGAATCCAGGATTTTGAGTACTCCACGGCACGCCCGGAAGCCTCGGAAGCGCGTGTGGCCTGTTCGGAAACACGGTCAGCCATGTGGGTTGCGCCGCTGGAGAGCCGGTTGACCGCGTCATGCGCCACGCTGGTGACACGTGCAACGGTGTCAATCGCAGGATCGACCATCTTGTCGATGGAACTGTGCAACGCCGAGCCCGCCGATTCCACGCCGCGCTTGAGCGCCCCGCCGTCGGTGGTGTTGGTGTTGCCAGCGCTGGGATCGCCGGGGTATGAAGTCGTGTGTTCCATCTTGTTTCCTTTAAAAATTCAGCAGTTTCGAATCTTGCCGACAGGCGGTGCCGTGCAGAAACCACGCCACATGGGCTTGAAAGTCCAGTTTAAGCGGCGCTGCGGTTCACCGCCTGTGCGGCGCCGCAGGAAGCCCTTGTAGGACAGGAAAGACAAACCCTGCCCGGCTGAAACCGAGCCTGATTTGGGCCAATAATCCACTGCTGACGCGTGGCGCCAACCGGCCGCGCCAAAAACCGGAGGAACCCAGCATGCATCATTTTTCAAATTCCGTCTTTCAGAACCGCCACGCAGGCGCCGCCGGCCACACCCTGCCCCGCAAGGGTCCGGGCGAGGAGGCCGACGAAGACGAGGAAGGCCTGGAACTGCCGGTGAATCCCGACCAGGGAACGCCGCTGATTCCGGACGAGGAAGGCGAGGTCACGGTACCGACCTGACGCCTGGACCGACGTTAGCCTTTGCGTCGCGTTTCGCATGAAATCGCGCGAAGTCGGGGCTACAAGGGTTTTCCCTGATTCTTTCCATCGAAGCGCTTGATTAATAACAAGTGCTGATGAGCTTGTTGCCATAGCATGGAAACGTTGCTGTCGCAAGAAAAGGGAAGCCATGAACACACTGACGAAACTGGCGCTGGGGATGATCGGCCAGCTCAAGCCGCAGCCAGCGCAAGGCAATGCTGTTTCCGCACTGTCCTTGCCACCGCCGCAGACGCACGGCGGCCTGCCGTTGATGCAGGCGCTCAGCCAGCGCCATTCGGAGCGCGAGTTTTCACCCTCCCCGCTGGGTCATCAGGTCCTGTCCGACCTGCTGTGGGCGGCAGCGGGCGTCAACCGGCCCGATGTCGAGGGCCGCACGACGCCGAGCGCGATGAATTCTCAGGAAATCGAGGTGTATGTGGCCTTGCCCGAGGGCCTGTACCGCTACGAGTCTTCCGGCCATGTGCTGTACCTGATCAGCGCGACCGATATGCGGCGCGTGACCGGCTACCAGGACTTTGTCGACCGGGCGCCGCTCGACCTGATTTTTGTCGCAGACCATTCCCGCATGACCGCAGTGCCGGCGGCGCACCGCGAGTCGTATGCATCCGTGGCGGCAGGCGCCATGGCGCAATCCGTCTATTTATTCTGTGCCTCGGCCGGGCTGGGAACGGTGATTCGTGCCTGGATTGACCGCCAGGCGCTGTCGGAAGCTATGGGACTGCAGGCCGACCACCAGATTGTGCTGTCGCAAACCATCGGCCGGCCGGCGGCTGGCGTCAGTCCACCGCCCGCTTGAGACGCAGCTCTTCGAGTTTCACGCTGCCAAAATCGACCGTCTTGAGCGACGGCATTTCCCGCTTGAAACCGGCGGCATGTTCGCAAAACTCCAGCGCGCGCTCGTTGCCCAGCAGCACCCACAGGGTGACCTGCGTGCAGCCTTCATCCTTCAGGCCATCGCGCGCGCCGTCCCACAACTGCAGGCCCACGCCCTTTCTCCAGTGCTCGGGCGACACGTAGAGCGCCCAGATCTCGCCCACGGTGGAGCGGGTCTTCGGATCGCGCGAACGGTCGAAGCCGACGAAGCCGACGATCTCGTCGCCGTGCGTGGCCACCAGCACCTGCGGCTCGCTGTACTCGATCGCTTCGCGCCAGTAGGCCTGGCGCTTGTCCACCGTCATCTTGGCCAGGTAGTCGTCGGGCATCAAATCCTTGTAGGCGGCTTGCCAGGTGGCAACATGGATTTCAGCAATGGCTTTGGCATCACGGGCAACGGCGGGACGGACGGAATAGCTGGACATAGAAAAATCGCTTGTGAAAGTCAGGGGAAGGCTAGCAGCCTGTCGGAAAGGCCGGATTGTCGCGCAATTCGAATCGGCGCCCAAAGGGATTGGGTTAAATTCAGCTTTTCGCCTTGCACCGCCAACCTGCCCGCACCCATCACGCCATGCCAGAACGCAAGCCGACAGCCATCGCCCCGGCAGACCCAGCCAGCACTGTCTTCATCGCGCGTGTCGCAGGCGACGGCGCGGTGTTTGAAGCGCCTGCGGCGCTGCCGCTGCTGCGCGCCGCCGAACAAGCCGGGGTGTGGCTGCGGGACAGTTCTTGCCGCAACGGCACCTGCCGCACCTGCCTGTGCCGGCTGGTCAGCGGCCAGGTGGTGTACCGCATCGACTGGCCGGGGCTGAGCCTGGATGAAAAACGCGAGGGCTTCATCCTGCCCTGCGTGGCGTATCCAGCGTCCGACGTGGTGATTGAAGCGCTTTTCTGACCACGGACAAACGCCTGCGGGCTGAGGCATGATTCCCCCCATGAAGATGACCCGACTGCACACCCTGGCGCGCCGACTCGCCGCGCCCGTCCTGATGGGCTGCGGCTTGCTAACCGCCAGCGTCAATGCGGCTGCTGCCGCCGCGCCGTTTGAAGACACCATGGCCCAGCGCACGCTGGCCTGCACCGCCTGCCACGGTCCGCAAGGCCGCGCCGCGCCCGACGGCTACTACCCGCGACTGGCCGGCAAGCCGGCCGGCTACCTGTACAACCAGTTGCTCAATTTCCGCGAAGGGCGGCGCCATTACGGCCTGATGACCCGGCTGATTGATCCGCTGAGCGATGCTTACCTGCTGGAGATGGCGCGGTATTTCGCCAGCCTGGACGTGCCCTACCCGGCGCCGCTGCCGGCACAGGCGCCCGCTGCGGTGCTGCGCCGGGGCGAGCAGTTGGTGATGCACGGCGACAGCGGCCGCAAGCTGCCGGCCTGCATCCAGTGCCACGGCCAGGCCATGACCGGCGTGGCGCCTGCGGTGCCGGGGCTGCTCGGGCTGCCGCGCGACTACCTTAATGCGCAGCTGGGCGCCTGGAAGGCCGGCCAGCGCCGCGCCCATGCGCCCGACTGCATGCAGGAGGTCGTGGCACGCCTGAGCCTGGAAGACATCAACGCGGTGGCCAGCTGGGTCGCCGCCCAGCCGCTGCCGGCCGATACCCATCCGGCCACCTCGCCGCCCGCCGTTGCGCCCGGCAGCGACCCCCTGCGCTGCGGCAGCGCAGCGCTGCCGGCCGCCGGAACGCTTGAAACGAAAGCGCAAAAATGAAGACAAGGTCCCGATTTGCACTGGGAATCGCCGTGCTGGTGCTTGGCGCCGCAGCTGCCATCTGGGCGCTCAATGTGCAGGGCGAGGCCGATGTCAGGGCCACGGCGGCTTTTGCGCCCACCGACAGCCTGATCGCGCGCGGCGCCTACCTGGCGCGCGCCGGCAACTGCATGGCCTGCCACACGGCGCGCGGCGGCGCCAGCTATGCGGGCGGGCTGGGCATCCCGACGCCCTTCGGCACGGTGTTCACCTCCAACCTCACGCCCGATGCCAACACCGGCATCGGCAGCTGGTCGCCGGCGCATTTCTGGCGCGCCCTGCACAACGGCCGCTCCAAAAGCGGCCGGCTGCTGTATCCGGCCTTTCCCTACACCAGCTACACCCAGGTCACGCGGGAAGATTCGGATGCGATTTTTGCCTACCTGCGCAGCCAGCCGGCGGTGAACCAGACGAACCGGCCGCACGCGCTCAGCTTTCCCTTCAGCTCACAGGCCGCGCTCGCCGTCTGGCGCGCGCTGTACTTCAAGCCGGGCGTGTACCAGCCTGACGCCAGCCGCGATGCCGAATGGAACCGGGGCGCCTACCTGGCCAATGGCCTGGGCCACTGCAGCGCCTGCCACTCGCCGCGCGATGCGCTGGGCGGAAGCCGCCAGAGCCTGGCGCTGGCCGGCGGGCTGATCCCGATGCAGAACTGGTACGCACCTTCGCTGACCTCGCCGCACGAGGCCGGCGTGGGCGACTGGGACAAGGGGCGCATCGTGCAACTGCTCCAGACCGGCGTGGCGCCGGGTGCCTCGGTCAGCGGACCGATGGCCGAGGTGGTGCTGCGCAGCACCCAGCACCTGACGGCGCAGGACCTGGGCGCCATGGCGAATTACCTCCAGGCGCTTCCCGCCGCGAGCCCGCCGCCCGAAAAAACAGTTCCGCCCGGCCCCACCAGGCTGTCCCTGAACACCGACAAAACTGCCAAGCTGTACGAGCAGCATTGCGCGCAGTGCCATGGCGCGCAGGGCGAAGGCATTGCCAATGCCTATCCGCCGCTGGCCGGCAACCGCGCGGTGACGATGGCGGCCACCAACAACCTGGTGCAGATGGTGCTCAACGGCGGCTTTGCCCCAGCAACACAGGGCAACCCGCGTCCCTTTGGCATGCCGCCCTTCGTGCTGGTGCTCGACGACAGCGAAGTGGCCAGCCTCATCAGTTATATCCGCACCTCGTGGGGCAACCAGGCCGGCGCCGTCACGCCGCTGGAAGTCAACCGCGTCCGGGCCAACCAGGCGCATTGAACGCGCACCGCCAGGATTTTTACCCCGGCGTCGGCGGATCGGTCATGCGGTCGCGGTTGGCAAGCGCCGGAAAGCCCTTGAGCCAGAGCGCGGCCACCAGCAGCGTCCCGATGCCGCCCGCGACCACCGATCCGACCGGCCCGAGCAGCGCCGCCGTGGCGCCGGATTCGAATTCGCCGAGCTGGTTCGACGCGCCAATGAACACCGAATTGACCGCGCTGACCCGGCCGCGCATCTCGTTGGGCGTCTCGATCTGCACCAGCGTCTGGCGCACCACCACGCTGACCATGTCGGCGCCGCCCGACACCGCCAGCGCCACCATCGACAGCACAAAGTGGGTGGACAGGCCGAACACCAGCATGCACACGCCGTAGACCGCCACCGCCATCAGCATGGTGCGGCCGACGTGCCGCTCCAGCGGCCAGCGCGTCAGCGCCACCGACAGCAGCAAAGCGCCCGCCGCCGGTGCCCCGCGCAGCAGGCCCAGGCCCCAGGGGCCGACATGCAGGATGTCCTTGGCAAACATCGGCAGCAAGGCCGTGGCGCCGCCCAGCAGCACCGCGAACAGGTCCAGCGACACCGCGCCCAGCAGCGCCTTGCGCCGCCAGACAAATTCGGCTCCGGCCAGCAGCGTGCGCACCGACACCGGCTCGCGCGGCGGCGGCACATGGTCGTAGCGCACCACCGCGACCAGCGCGCAGCCGGTGGCGAATAAAAACGCGCAGGTCGCGTACACCGCCGTGGCGCCAGCGACAAAAATCACGCCACCCAGCGCCGGGCCGCTGATCACCGCCGCCTGCATGCCGGCCGAGCTGAAGGCCATGGCGCGCGGCAGCATCACGGCAGGCACCAGCATCGGCGTCAGCGCCTGCTGCGCCGGCATCTGGAAGGCCCGGGCCACGCCCAGCATGACCGACACGCCGAGCAGCAATTCACGCGATGCCCAGCCCGCCGGGGCACCCCAGCCCTGCGTCGCAGCCACCAGCAGCAGCGCCACGCCGCCCTGCGCCAGCAAACAAGCCGCCACGATATGCGCCCGGTTCAGCCGGTCGGCCACATGCCCGGCCACCAGTGTCAAGAGCAGCGCAGGCGCGAACTGGTACAGGCCGACCAGCCCCAGGTCCCAGGCGCTGCCGGTCAGCTCGTACATCTGCCAGCCGACGGCGACCATCAGCATCTGGTTGCCGGTGGTGCCGAACAGTCGGGAAAACCACATGCGCATGAAAGCGCGCTGGCGGGTGAGTTCGGCAAAGCTATTGGTCAGCATGGGGCCGGAGCTTACCAGCCGGCCCGCCTTCAAACCCATGCAAGCCAGCATTCACGGCCACTTTTTGCTATATATTCAATAGCTAATTACGCCCACTGTGCTTGCGAAAAAGGCCTTTTCGACTTAAAAATCCATACCCATCCACCGTCAGCCGGGCTCGGCGGACTCCTCCAAAGCCGCACGCATCACCCTGTCCGAAATGATTGACCGGACGCACCGCCCACGGATAAAGTTGCACTGATAATTCAAGCATTAACTTACTGGAGTAACGACATGGCAAAAGGTCAGCAGAACAACGACAAGATGGTCAAAAAACCCAAGAAAGACAGCTCGCCGCCCAAGCTGGTGTCGCCCGACGCGGTTCGCCCGACCGTGGTGACGCAGGTGCCGGTGCGCGGCAAGCTGAAGAACAAATAAGCTCCCTCATGGTGCTGCCCGACGGACCTACCACCGCCCTTGCGCCAGCGCCTGCCCCGGCGGGCGGCCAGCCGGGCAACCCGCTGCACGGCGTCAAGCTGGAGGCCATCGTCACCGCGCTGGCCGCCCACTACGGCTGGGAAGACCTGGGCCGGCGCATCAACATCCGCTGCTTCACCAGCGAACCCAGCGTGGCGTCCAGCCTCAAATTCCTGCGCAAGACGCCCTGGGCACGCGAAAAGGTCGAAAGCCTCTACCTTTTCATGCTGCGCGAGGCCCGGCGCACCAGCCCGACCGTTCACAACTTCCCCCCGCCCAAAGCTTGAACCCTGTCAAGGAAGGCATGGACACCGACATGCCTGCGGCGGACACGCCTTTGCAAATCCTTTATGCCGACGACAGCCTGCTGGTGCTGAACAAGCCCTCGGGCCTGCTGTCCGTGCCCGGGCGCGGCGAGGACAAGCAGGACTGCCTGAGCCGCCGGGCGCAATCCCTCTGCCCTGACGCGCTGGTCGTTCACCGGCTGGACATGGCGACTTCGGGCCTGATGCTGATGGCGCGCGGCGCCGCCATGCAGCGCGCCCTGAGCCAGCTGTTCGAGCGCCGCGAAGTCCACAAGCGCTATCTGGCCGTGGTCGATGGCCGGCTGGCGTCCGCATCGAGCGCCGACGGCTGGGGCCTGATCGACCTGCCGATTGCGGTGGACTGGCCGCGCCGCCCGCTGCGCATCATCGACGCCGCCGGCAAGCCCAGCCAGACGCGCTGGCGCAGCCTGGCCTTTGATGACGCCGCCGACAGCACGCGCGTCGAGCTGGAGCCGGTCACCGGCCGCTCGCACCAGTTGCGCGTGCATTTGCAGGCGCTGGGCCATCCGATCTTGGGCGATGCGCTGTATGCGCCCGGCGCGGTGCAGGCCAGTTCGCCGCGCCTGCTGCTGCATGCCTGCGCCCTGCGCCTGCTGCATCCGGCAACCGGCGCCCCGCTGTCGTTTGAAAGCCCGCCCGATTTTTAACCGTTGCGCGTTCGCGCCTGCATGCCGCAACGCCTGGCGCTACCATGCGCTGCATGACGACTCCACACCTTTTCATCCTGACCGGCGCATCGCGCGGCATGGGCCTGTCGATGGCGCGCCAGCTGCTCGCACCTGGCCACACGCTGCTGTGCATCTCGCGCACCGAACAACCCGCGCTGGCGCAACACGCGCAGTCGGCTGGCGCCGCGCTGCTCCAGTGCTGCCACGACCTGGCCGACAGCAGCGCACTCGGTCCACGGCTTGAAGCCTGGCTGCGCGAACAGGGCGGCACGGACTGGCGCAGCGCCACGCTGATCAACAACGCCGGAGTCATTGCCTGCATCGGTCCGCTGAGCCAGGCCGACCCGGCCGATCTGGCGCGTGCATTGCGAGTCGGGCTGGAGGCGCCCATGCTGCTGACGTCGGCCTTCCTGCGCGCCACCGACGGCTGGAAGGCCGACCGCAGGGTGCTCAACATCTCGTCGGGCCTGGGCCGCCGGCCGATGGCGTCGCAAGCCGCCTACTGCGCGGCCAAGGCCGGCATGGACCATTTCAGCCGCTGCGTGGCGCTGGAAGAAGCGCTCAAGACCCATGGCGCAAAAATCTGTTCGCTGGCGCCCGGCGTGATCGACACCGAAATGCAGGTTCAGTTGCGCAGCGCGGACCCGGCGGCCTTCCCTGACCGGGACAGCTTTGCGCGCCTAAAGACCGGCGGCCAGCTGACCTCGCCCGACGAAGCTGCCCGCCGCGTGCTCGCCTGCTTGGTGCGGTCCGACTTTGGCTCGCAGCCGGTCGCCGACGTCCGGGACTGAAACCCGCTCAATACACCTCGGGCACGACGATGTCCTGCGACACCGGCTGGCGCACATAGTCGTCATGGCGGATTCGCTCAGGCAGCACCACGGGCGGATGCTCGGTTTCCTGGTAGGGCATTTGCTGCAAAAGATGGTGGATGCAGTTCAGCCGGGCCTTTTTCTTGTCATCGGCCTGCACCACCCACCATGGTGCTTCAGGAATGTGGGTGCGCTCCAGCATGACTTCCTTGGCGCGGGTGTATTCCTCCCAGCGGCGGCGCGACTCCAGGTCCATCGGGCTGAGTTTCCACTGCTTGAGCGGATCGTGGATGCGGCCCAGAAAGCGCAGGTTCTGCTCGTCGTCGGAAATCGAGAACCAGTACTTGATGATCTGCACGCCCGAGCGCACCAGCATCTTTTCAAACTCCGGCACGGTGCGGAAAAACTCCTCGTACTGCGCGTCGCTGCAAAAGCCCATCACCCGCTCGACGCCGGCGCGGTTGTACCAGCTGCGGTCGAACAGCACCATTTCACCGGCGGCGGGCAAATGCGCCACGTAGCGCTGGAAGTACCACTGGCTGCGCTCGCGGTCGCTGGGCGCAGGCAGCGCCGCCACGCGGCAAACACGCGGGTTCAGGCGCTGGGTGATGCGCTTGATGACGCCGCCCTTGCCGGCGGCATCGCGCCCTTCGAACAGAATCACCACCTTGTGGCCGGTGGCAATCACCCAGTCCTGCAGCTTGACGAGTTCGCCCTGCAGGCGAAACAATTCGCGGAAATACTGGCGGCGGCGCTCCTTGTCCTGCGAGCTTGAGTTGATGGGTTCTTCCCCTGTGAGCTGGGCGACCGTCTGGTCCTCAAGCTCCATCTCCAGCTCTTCGTCGTAGCTGTCGATCAGGTCATTGCGGATTCGCCGCATCACCTCTTCGTCAATTGAATTCATGGCGCGCTCCGGGCACTGCTGGTTGATTTAACACGCCAGCATAGCGATGCGTTGTTTCAGTTTGATGAAAAAGTCAGACCGCCTGCGGGAAAAACGAACGCGAGGTTTCCAGAACTATTTTGCTATTTTTTATATAGCATTAAATGCATATACAGCATGCGAAAAGCAATTTTTTGATGCGTAAACAGTGGCCATGGACTTGTCAGCCGGCTTTCAGGATCTGGTAGATCTCGTCCTTGCGTTCGAGCCGTTTTTTCTTCAGCACTTCCAGCGCGTCTTCGGCCATGGCCGTCTTGCCCTGCTCGTATTGGGTGATCGTGTGATTGTCGGTATCGTAATGTTCGCAAAGGCTTGAAAAATGCGCGTCCGAGGCCTTGAGCTGCTTCATTTTTTCAAGGTACTGGGGAAACTCATGCGCCAGATCGTGATTCAACAATTCCATGACAACTCCTTTAGGAACAAAAATTCAGGCGCCTTCATCGCGCACCACCAGCACGGGCAGGTGGGCATGCGACAACACCTGGGCCGTGACGCTGCCAAGCACCAATTTATCCAGGCTCCGGCGGCCGTGCGAACCCATCACGACCAGGTCGGCATCGAGCGTTTCGGCAGCCTCCAGGATGGCCTGGTACACCGAATGGCCTTCCACGACCGAGCCCTTGACAAACATTCCCTGGGCTTCAAAAACCTGCCTGGCCGCGCCGATGGCTTCATTCGCCTCCACCGTGGCGGCACGCAGGTATTCGGACTGGCCGTAGGAAAAATCAGCGTCCCTGTTGGTGAAGGCATAGGGGTCGATGACATAGATAAGCGTCACCGAACTCCTGAATGCGCACGCAATGGCGCGCGCCTTGTCGACCGCCTGGCGGGCGACGGGCGAGCCGTCAACGGGAACAAGAATGTGCTTGAACATAGGCCCAATTCCTTGACTTCAGGGCTCAATCCGGACGCCTTTCCAGAAAGCGACATGCCCCCTGATATTGTCGGCTTCGGGCTTGGGATCGGGGTAATACCAGGCGGCGTCGGTGTTCATTTCGCCGTTGACCAGCAGCGAGTAATAGCTGGCCTGGCCTTTCCAAGAACACATGGTGTGGTGGTTGCTGAACGTCACGTGGTCGCGGTTGAGCGAGCCTTCGGGGAAATAGTGGTTGCCTTCAAGCACCACGGTGTTGTCGCTTTGGGCAATGACAGCGTCATTCCAGATAGCCTTCATGTTTTTCCTTCCTGATGTTGTATTGATGTCGCCTAGCTGGCTGCATTAATTTCGCCTGCCGCCCGTATAGGCTTTGCCAGCCGCATGGTTTGGTTGTAACAGCTAGGGAGCCGGCGCGGCGTAGGATAAGGTGAAATTTGCAAACAATCATTACCTGCTTATAAAAATATCGTCGCCCTGACAAAACCCCTGACAGCGTCCCTACCTTGACGCAGACAGCGCCGACTGCAAAAGGGGTTTTAATTTGCGACAAAATCATCCCACCCTTTTTGCCTGGACTTTCCATGACTTCTCCCCTGCCCGATATTGAACTGTCCGAGGAACTGATCCGCAGGTTCGACAAGCTCGGCCCCCGCTATACCTCCTACCCGACCGCCGACCGTTTCAATACCGGCTTTACCGAGCAATCCTATCTGGACCACCTGGCGCAGCGCGCCGGCAAGCCCGGCAACCCGCCGCTGTCGATCTACGTACACCTGCCGTTTTGCGAATCTCTGTGCTACTTTTGCGCCTGCAACAAGATCATCACCAGGGAGCACGGCCGGGTCGCCGAATACCTGCGCTACCTCGACAAGGAAATGGCGCTGGTCGCCGCGCGGATCGGCCCCGACCGCAAGGCGGTGCAATTGCACCTGGGCGGGGGCACGCCGACTTTTTTCAGCGCCGACGAGCTCGGCCAGCTGATGGCGATGCTGCGCCGGCATTTCGACTTTTCGCCAGATGCCGAACTCGGCGTTGAAATCGACCCGCGCACCGTCGGCGAAGGCACGCTGGCCATGCTCGCCGGGCTGGGTTTCAACCGCAACAGCTTTGGCGTGCAGGATTTCGATGCGGCGGTGCAGCAGGCCGTGAACCGCATCCAGCCGCTGGAAATGGTGGAAAAAGCCGTCGAGGAAAGCCGCAAGGCCGGCTTCGAGTCGATCAATGCCGACCTGATCTACGGCCTGCCCAAGCAGACCTTGACCAGCTTCGGCCACACGCTCGACAGCCTGATCCGCATCGCGCCCGACCGTATCGCGCTGTACAACTACGCGCACCTGCCCCAGCGCTTCAAGGCCCAGCGCCTGATCAACGACAGCGACCTGCCATCGGCCGAGGAGCGGCTGCAGATTTTCATGATGTCGATGCAGCGTTTGCTCGATGCCGGTTATGTGTACATCGGGCTCGACCATTTCTCCAAGCCCGACGACGAGCTGAACAAGGCCAGGCTGGACAAAACCCTGCACCGCAATTTCCAGGGCTACACCACGCGGGCCGAATGCGACCTGATCGGCTTTGGCGTGTCGGCCATCAGCAAGGTCGGCAATTCGTACAGCCAGTCGGTGCGCACCGTCAATGCCTACTACGAGCGGCTCGACCAGGGCCGGCTGCCGCTGGAAAAGGGCTTTGCGCTGAGCGCCGACGACGTGCTCAGGCGCGAGATCATCATGACGCTGATGTGCAGCGCGCCGGTGGAGTTCGAGGCGGTCAACCGTGCCCACGACATCGACTTCAGCACGTATTTCGCGCACGAGCTGGCGCTTCTGAAGCCTTACGAGGAAGCCGGCCTGATCACCATTGACCCGGACGCCATCCGCGTCACCCCGAAAGGCCGGATGTTTGTGCGCGCCAGCGGCATGGTGTTCGACAGCTACCAGACCCAGCCGACCACTGCGGCCTACTCCAAGCTGATCTGATGTGATCGTTGCCCGGGCGGCAAAAAGGCTGTTCCAATAGGCGGTTTAACGCAAAAACTCCCCGGATGCCTGTCAGGCATTCCGGGCATTGCCACCCGAGAACGATTCCCATGGCCATCAAAGCCACCATTCACAAAGCCCAACTGCAGATCGCCGACATGGACCGCGGCATTTATGGCGACCACAACGTCATCATTGCCCGCCACCCGTCCGAAACCGACGAACGCATGATGATCCGCCTGCTTGCGTTCGCGCTGAACGTGCAGGGCGACGACAAGCGCGGCAACCTCGAATTCGCCAAGGACCTGTGGGACGTGGACGAGCCCGCCCTCTGGCACAAGGACTACACCGACGCGGTGCTGCACTGGATCGACGTCGGCCAGCCCGACGACAAGCGCCTGATGCGCGCCGCCGGCCGGGCCGAACGGGTGACGGTGATCAGCTTTTCCAGCAGCACGCCGGTCTGGTGGAAAGGCATAGAAAGCAAGCTGACCCGCGCCGCCAACCTGATCGTCTGGCAAATTGAAGCAGCCGAAAGCCAGGCGCTGGCCAAACTGGCCCAGCGCGGCATGCAGTTGCAGATCACGATCCAGGACGGCACGGTGTGGATGAGCACCGGCAGCGAGTCGGTGGAAATCACGCCGCGCCGGCTGACGGCTGGCGGCTAATCCCGCTACCGCGACTCGCGCGGCCGTTGCGCCTGCGGCTCGCCCTTGGCCCCGTGTTCCTCGGCCTTGTAATGCGGCAACCGTGCGCCGCAGTGAAAGCAGAAGTCGGCATCGGCCGCATGGCCTTCGGTGAGGCATTCATGGCAGGTGCGGGTCGTGACCTGCATCCAGTCGAGCCGCCGGTGGGCCGCCATTTCGGCCGTCACGATGCCGGTCGGCACGGCCAGCGTGCCCCAGCCGAGCAGCATCATGAACGACGAAATCAGCCGCCCCAGGTCGGTCTTGGGCGTGATGTCGCCAAAGCCGACGGTCGTCACGGTGCTGATGGCCCAGTAGACCGAGGTGGGAATGCTGGTGAAGCCGTTGACCGGGCCTTCGACCACATACATCACCGTGCCCATGACCAGCACCAGCATCAGCACCGCCGACAAAAACACCATGATCTTGCGCCGGCTCGAACTCAGCGCGCGCGCCAGCGACTGGTATTCGGCCACGTAGGCTGTCAGCTTGAAGACCCGGAACACGCGCAGCAGCCGCAGCACCCGCACATCGATCAGCGCATGCAGGCCCGGAACGAACAGCGCCAGGTAGGTCGGCAGCACGGCGATCAGGTCGATCACGCCATAAAAGCTGGTGGCGTATTGCATCGGCCTGCGTACGCACAGCAGGCGCGCCAGGTATTCGGCGGTGAACAGGAGGGTGAAAATCCATTCCAGCCACGTCAATGTCCGGCCGTGAACCTGATGGATGGACTGCACGCTGTCGGCCATGACCACGCCGATGCTGAGCAGGATGACACCGATCAGGGTCTGGTCAAAGATGCGGCCGGCGCGGGTGTCGGCCTCGAAAATGATGGTGTACCAGCGCAGGCGCCAGCCTTCGAGGGGCTTTTCAAGCGCTGGAACAGGGGGCTTGGCGGCGGAAGGCTTCATGCGGGCAGGCAACGCGGGCAGGCGTCTTTTTTGATTCGGAAGGCGGCAGGATAACCCAGGCAAGGGCTTTGCGGCGAAGCCTGGGGCTACCCGGCGCTTGTGCCGCCAGATCGATGAATACTCCGTTTTTTATAGCTGCTTGCGCACACCCACATTGCGCAAACGGCTTGTTTCATCCAATTTTTCAGGCCTCTCAGGGCTGGCCGCCTTCGGCTTCCTGCAGCGCGCGCCACATCACCTTGCCCGAGCCGCTCTTGGGCAGCGCATCGACGAACTGGACGACACGCGGATACTTGTAGGCGGCCATGTGGTCCTTGCACCAGTCGATGATCTCTTGCTCGCTGACCTGGCCCCTGAATTTTTCACGCAGCACCACGACGGCCTTGACCGACTCGCCCCGGTAGGCGTCGCGGGTGGAAATGATGCAGGCTTCCTGAATCGCCGGGTGCCTGAACATCAGCGCTTCCACCTCGGCCGGCCAGACCTTGAAGCCCGATGCGTTGATCATGCGCTTGAGCCGGTCGGTGATAAAGAAGTAGCCTTCCTCGTCCACATGCCCCAGGTCGCCCGAGCGAAAGAATTGCTTGCCGTCGATTTCGATGAAGGCGGCTGCCGTGGCCCCGGGCTGCTTCCAGTAGCCCGAGAAGTTCTGCGGCCCGCTCATGATGATTTCGCCCTGCTCACCCTGCGGCATTTCCTGCAGCGTAAGCGGGTCGATGACGCGCGCATCGGTGCTCATGAAGGGAATGCCCAGGCATTGCTGCTTGGTGGCGTCGGGCGGGTTGCTGTGCGACGGCGCGGCGGTTTCGGTCAGTCCGTAGCCTTCGGCAAAGCGCAGGCCGTACTGCTCCCACAGCCTCTGGGCCACGGCCTGCGGCATGGCCGCGCCGCCGCCGCCGATGTACACCAGGCTGCTCAAATCAAAGCTGGCAAAGTTCGGGCTGGCCAGCAGGTCGATCACCATGGTCGGGATGTTGGTCCAGTGCGTCACGCGCCAGGTTGAAATCAGCCGGCCGGCCAGCTCGCGGTCCCAGCGCGGCATGATGACCAGCGTGGCGCCGCCATAAATCGACGCATGCATCACCGACACCATGCCGGTGATGTGGAACATCGGAATCACCGACAGCACGACGTTCTCGGACGTGCTGTTGCCCCACAGGCCGCTGGCGACGGCGTTGTGCATCAGGCTGGCATGGGTGTGCATGCAGCCCTTGGGCAGGCCGGTGGTGCCGCTGGTGTAGGGCAGCACGGCCAGGTCCTGCGGCGTGGCCGTGTGGTCGGGCAGGTGGCTCATGTCGCTGGCGGCCAGCGCATCGGCCCAGGCCAGCACCGACCCGCCTTGCAGCGCGGGCAGTTCGTGCCGCGTGCCCAGCCAATCGCGCCAGGCTTGCGGCATCGCGCCGTCGTCGGCGGCGGCCGGTGCCGTGCCCTCGAAGGCGTCGCTGTAGTGCGTCACGATCAGGTGCGCCAGCCGGGCGGCCGGCGGCAGTTCGCCGCTGGCCTTGGCCAGTTCGGGCGCCAGGTCGGCGGCGGTGATGGCGACTTTCACGTCCGGGTCGGTGATGTAGTGCTTGAGTTCCTCGGCGCGGTTCATCGGATTGACCGGCACCACCACCGCATCGACCCGCAAAATGGCGAAATGCGCCACCACCCACTGCGGGCAGTTTTGCAGGTTGAGCAGCACCCGGTCGCCCTTTCGCACACCCAGCCGGTGCAGCGTGGCGGCCAGCCGCTCGGCCTGCTGCAGCACGGCGGCGTAGCTCAGCGCCTGGTCAAAAAACACCAGCGCCGGCTTGTCGGGAAAGCGCAGCGCGCTGACCGCCAGGTTGTGCCACAGGGACGTTTGCGGCGGCGTGATGCTGAGCGGCAGGCGCTTGGGCCAGAACGCATGGTGCAGGTCGTGGCGCGGCGGCGAGCCGGACACGGATTGATCGGCGATGGAAGGACGGGTCAAGGCAGTGCTCCAGGCTGAATAAGGTCCGCACAGGCTAACCCGAGTCCGGGCGCCGCGCATTCGGGTAGCTGCTGATGCCGCCACGCTTTTTGTCGCCTGCGTGACGCTAGGGTGGCACTGTCGCCGCTGGCGCGCAGGCGGCTGGACCGGGCTGGGCACAGCTTGATCCGCCAGGGCGTTCCGGAATCCGGCCATTTCCGGCTTGCAGCGCCGGGGCAGCCTGTTGGACCAAACCGGGCGGAAGCAGGCGGCTTCAGCACATGCAGCCAGCGGTCCCCCTCAGCGCGTGCGGAACACGTCGTGGCACGACTGGCAGGTGCTGGAAGTGGCCCTGAAGGCGACCTTGAGCTTGTCCAGGTCACCGGTTTTGGCGGCGGCGCTGAGCTTGACGGTTTCGGCCACCATTTTGTTCGACAGGTCGGCAAACTTGGCCTGCTGCGTCCAGATGGCCGGATGGGCGCGGGTTTCGCCCTGGCCGGTGCCGGCGGCAAAAGCCGGCCAGGGCAGCCGGGCCAGCGCCTGAACGGTGTCGGCATTTTCTGCTGCCGCCCTGGCGTCGTAAGGCACGCGGCCATTGACCATGTTGCCCAGGCGAAAAAAGTGCGTCTGCATCACGCTGAAGGACGATTGCCGGTACTTGATGGCGTCCTCGGGCTTGGCGAACTGGGCCGCTGCGGGAAAGGCCAGCACGGCGGCCGAAACGGCCAGGATCAGGGTTTTGATGAGGTTCATGTTCTTTGGGGTGGCTGGCGACGGTGAAGTTCCTGCGCTCTGGCAATCAGCGTCGGGCCAGGGCGGGCGCGGCCTTGCCCATGGCATTGAACGCATCAGACCGAAGCACTGAATTGCTATTTTAAGTATAGCTGTCACCGCCCGTGGGTATTGCGCAAAAGGCCTATTTGACTCACAAATTGAGTCCAAAACCTCGGGCCGGCGCCGCATGCTATGGTTCGGCCCATGCCCAAGACCCTGCGTTTCACCCTGCTGTCGCTGCGCGACCTAGCGGTTTCTGCCGGCCCGTTTCTGGTGCTGGCGGTGGCGCTGCTGGTGCTGGCCTACAGCTGGCTGGACCCGAATCCGCCCAAGCGCGTCACGCTGGCCACCGGCCCGGCGCAAAGTGCGTACGAGGCCTTTGGCAAGCGCTATGCCGAGGCGCTGAAAAAGGAAGGCATCGACGTCGTGCTGCTGCCCTCCGAGGGGTCGGCGGCCAACCTGCAGTTGCTGCGCGAAGGCAAGGCCGACCTGGGCTTTGTGCAGGGCGGCAGCAGCGAAGCGGGCAACCCGCAGGAAGAAGGACTTGAGGAACTCGAATCGCTGGGCAGCCTGTTCCTGGAGCCGGTCTGGCTGTTCTACCGCGAGGACGCGGCGCGCCGGGTCAACCCGCAGGCCACGCTGACCGGCTTGAGCGAACTCAAGGGGCTGCGCGTCAACGTCGGCACGGCGGGCAGCGGCCTGCCCAGCCTGATGGGCAAATTGCTGGAGAGCAACCGCATCGACGCCAGCGCGCTGGCCGTGTCCGAGCTGGAGCAGACGCCGGCCACCATGGCCTTTCTGGGCGGCGAGCTCGACGCCATCGTGTTCGCCTCGGCGCCCGAGTCGCTGATGGTGCAAATGCTGCTGCAGACGCCCGGCGTCAAGCTGATGGATTTTGCGCAGAGCGAAGCCTATTCCCGGCGCTTTGCCTTTCTGAGCCCGGCGGTGCTGCCGCGCGGCGTGGTCGATCTGGCGGCCGACATTCCGCCGCAGGACGTTCGCCTGTTGGCGCCCACCACCACCCTGCTCACGCGCACCGGCACGCACCCGGCGCTGCTGCAGCTGTTCGCGCTGGCGGGCAACGACATCCACGGCAGCGCGGGCTGGTTCAAGCAGGCCCGCGAATACCCCAAGCTGGCGCAAAACGAGGTGCCGATTTCCGCCGAGGCCGAGCGCAGCATCAAGAACGACAAGCCGTTTTTGCAGCGCTACCTGCCGTTCTGGGTGGCCAACCTGGTCGAGCGCATGTGGCTGGTGATGGGCTTGATCATCGCCATCATGCTGCCGCTGTCGCGCATCGTGCCGCCGCTGTACGAGTTCCGGGTGCGCTCGCGCATCTTTCGCTGGTACGGCCAGCTGCGCGACATTGAAAACCGCATCGACGGCGCGGACGCCGAAGGCGGGCTGCTCGACGCGCTGGACAGCCTGGATCGCCGGGCCGAAAAGATCAGCGTGCCGCTGTCGTATGCCAACGAGCTGTATGCGCTGCGCAACAACATACAGCTGGTGCGCCGCAAACTGCAAAACCGGCCCGGCGTTCAGAAGGAACCGTAGGCGCTGCCGGGCAGCACGACTGCGATCAGCGCCAAGACGGGCCAAACCCGCAACCCCAGCGCAAATCAGGCGATCCGCCGGCTCAATGAAGGATCACTTGATTTAACGCAAGGCATTTGGCATTGAGCGCGACCAGGTTCCCGCCGCCGTCTGATTTGGCCCGGTTGTGCGCTAGGCTGGCAAATTTGATCGCGATCTGCCCATGAATTCAACGCCCCCCGCACCCGCCAGCAAGGCGCCACCGGAGATCGTGTCGGCGCCGTACTGGCATGCCCTGCCGGTCGAGCAGGTGCTGGCCCGGCTGGCCTGCGACCCGGCAGCGGGCCTGAGCGCTGCGGAAGCTGACCGGCGCCGCGCCCAGGACGGCGCCAACACGCTGCCCGAGCCGCCGCGCCGCTCCACGCTGGCGATGGTGGCGCGCCAGTTCAAGAGCCCGCTGATCTACATCCTGTTTGCGGCAGCGGTGCTGGCGATGGCGCTGTCGCATTACGGCGACGCGGTGGTCATCTTGCTGGTGGTGCTGGCCAACGCCTTGATCGGCGTGTTCCAGGAGGGCCGCGCCGAACGCTCGATGGCTTCGCTGCGGCAACTCTCGGCGCTGCATGTGCGGGTGCTGCGCGGCGGCCATGAAGCCTTGATCGAGGCGCGCGAGCTGGTGGCCGGCGACGTGCTGCTGCTGGCGGCGGGCGATGCGGTGGGCGCCGATGCGCGGCTGATCGAGGCCGCCCAGCTGCAGGTGGCCGAAGCCGCGCTGACCGGCGAATCGGTGCCGGTCGGCAAGACGACCCCGGCCCTTCCCGAAGCCACGGGCCTGGCCGACCGCCACAACATGGTGTTTTCCGGCACCTACGCCACCGCCGGGCGCGCGCGCGCGGTCGTCGTGGCGATTGGCGCCCAGACGGAAGTCGGCCGCATCGCCGGCATGACCGAAAACGCGAGCGAGCCCAAGACGCCGCTGGAGCAGCGCATCGAGCAGTTCGGCCGCTGGCTGGTGGCGGCGGCGCTGCTGCTGTTCGTCCTGGTCGTCGCGCTGGGCCTGTACCGCGAGCTGCCGCTGGTCGATGTGCTGATGGTGGCGATCAGCCAGATGGTGTCGATGGTGCCCGAGGGCCTGCCGGTGGCCATGACCATCGCGCTGGCCGTGGGCATGCAGCGCATGGCAGCGCGCGGCGCCATCATCCGCCGGCTGTCGGCCGTCGAGACGCTGGGCTCGACCACGGTGATCTGCACCGACAAGACCGGAACCCTGACGCGCAACGAGATGACCGTCAGCCGGCTCTGGCTGCCCGGCGGCAAGGAAGTAGCGGTCAGCGGCATCGGCTACGCGCCCGAGGGCCGGCTCAGCGCCGACGACGCGGCCACCTTGCCGCTGCTGAAGGCGGCGGCGCTGTGCAACGATGCCCAATTGTTGCCGCCCGAAGAAACCCGAACCCAGTGGACGGTGCTGGGCGACCCGACCGAAGGCGCGCTGATCGTGCTGGCGGCCAAGGCCGGCATCGACCTGGAACAGCTGAAACACGACGCACCGCGCGAAGCCGAGCTGCCTTTTGACGCCGACACCAAGATGATGGCCACGCGCCACCGCTTTGCCGATGCGCCGCGCCGCGTCTTCATCAAGGGCGCGCCGGAAGCGGTGCTCAGCCTGTGCGCCACCAGCGATGCCGCCGTAGTCCAGGCCGCGCGCACGGCCGCCGAAGCCATGGCCGGACAGGCGCTGCGCGTGCTGGCCTTTGCCGTGGTGGATGACGACCCGCTGGACGCCGGCACGGGCTTTTGCGTGCTGGCCGGACGCGCCCGCCTGCTCGGCCTGGTCGGCCAGACCGACCCGCCGCGCGAGGAAGTCAAGGTCGCCGTCGCCGAATGCCGCGCGGCCGGCATCCGGCCGGTGATGGTGACCGGCGACCACAAGCTCACCGGGCTGTCGATTGCCAGAGAACTCGGCATTGCCCGGGACGGCGACCGGGCCGTCGATGGCGCCGAACTGGAGCGGATGGGCGAAGCCGACCTGCGCAGCGACCTCGGCAGCATCGCCGTGTTTGCGCGCGTGCATCCGGCGCAAAAGCTGCGCATCGTCGAGGCCCTGCAGGCGCGCGGCGAGGTGGTCGCCATGACCGGCGACGGCGTCAACGACGCACCGGCGCTGGCCCGGGCCGATGTCGGCATTGCCATGGGCATCACCGGCACCGAGGTGGCCAAGAGCGCGGCCAAGATCGTCATCACCGACGACAACTTCTCGACCATCGTCGGCGCGGTCGAGCAGGGGCGCGTGGTCTATGGCAACCTGAAAAAGGTCATCCTCTACCTGTTCGCCACGTCGATTGACGAGGTGGCGTTGCTGCTGCTGGCCTTGCTGGGCGGCTTCCCGCTGCCGTTGATGGCGGTGCAGATTTTGTGGATCAACATCGTCACCGAGGGCACGCTGACAGTGAACCTGGTGATGGACCCGCCGGATGGAGAGGAAATGAAACGCGTGCCGGTGCCCAAGGATGACGCGCTGGTGGACCGGACGATGCTCGGACGGATTCTGCTAATGTCAACAGTCGCCGTGCTGGTCACTTTCGGCTGGTTTGCCTGGAGGCTGGGCCAGGGCACGCCGGTCGAACTGGTACGCACCGAGACCTTCACCCTGCTGGCGATGTGCCAGTGGTTCAATGTGCTGAACTGCCAGTCGGCCACGCGTTCGGCGCTGGCGCTGGGCCTGCTGAAAAACCCCTGGCTGCTCGGCGGCCTGTCGCTGAGCATCGGGCTGCAGGCGCTGGTGCTGTATGCGCCGCCGATGAATGCGCTGTTTTACACCGTTCCGCTGGCGCCCGCCGCGCTGCTGCCGCTGGCCGCGCTGGCCAGCTGCGTGCTCTGGGCCGAGGAACTGCGCAAACTCGTCGTGCGGCTCGGCCGCAGGCTGGCGGCATGACGCTGGGGCTGCTGGCGCTGCAATTCCTGCTGTGCGCGGCGCTGATCGGAGTGGCCGGCACCGTGCTTTGCCAGAACGCCGGCCGCATCGCCCAGGCGACCGGCCTGACGGGTGGCCGCTGCTCGCCGACGCTTCGGCGGTGCATGGCGGCACGGCCATTGCCGCCGTGGTGGTGAGCGGGCTGGTCGTGGTCGGCCTGGTGATGCGGCCGGCCGCAGGGCCGCTGGGCCGCGAGTTGCAGGTGCTGGAACTGGGACAGCGCGGGGCGGCTGGCCATCTACCTTTTCAACGCAGCGCTGGTCTTTTTGTATGGCGGCGCCTGAACCGGCGTGATAAAAGCAAAGCCACCATGAGCCTGACGCCCGGACCGTTCGCCAAATTCGCCTTTCGCACGGGGAAACCCGCCGAGCCTTGCTGCACGCGCTGCACGCAAGCCATTGCAGCGGGTCCGGGGACACCCGTTCATCCAGGGAGGACAAGGCATGAACCCAAAACGCCCGATTCTGGTCGCCACCGACTTCTCTGCGCCCTCGCGCCACGCGGCGGACCGGGCGGCGAGGCTGGCCCGCGAAACCGGCCTGCCGCTCACGCTGATGCATGCGCTTTCCAGCCGCGTGCTCGATGAGCTGCGGCACTGGCTGGGCACGGGCCATCAGGCGGAGCAGCGGCTCATCGCCGAAACCGGCCAGCAACTGCAGCAACTCGCCGACGCACTTGCGGCGGCGCAGCAGGTGGCGGTGCAGTGCTGCCTGGCGACCGGACCGGTGCTCGACGTGATCAGCCAGAAGGCCGATGACGTCAATGCCGGGCTGCTGGTGCTCGGCGCCCGTGGCGCGGGCTTCCTGCGGCGGCTGATGCTGGGCAGCACGTCCGAGCGGCTGCTGCGGCGCTCGACGCGGCCGCTGCTGGTGGTCAAGCAAATGCCGCGCGAACCCTACCGCCGCGCGCTGGTGGCGCTGGACTTCTCGCCCTGGTCGGCGCAGGCTATCGCCCTGGTCCGGTGCGTGGCGCCGCAGGCCGTTCTTCAGCCGGCGCAATGGGACGCCTGCGTTGTCGAGGGCGAAGCCTGGCAGTGCATCGTCGGGCAGGAGCAGGCGCATGATTGCGACCTGGTGGTGGCCGGCAAGCATGGCCAGTCGGCCGCTGAAGAATTGCTGCTCGGCAGCGTGACCCAGTCCGTCCTCGCCGAGGGCAGTTGCGACGTGCTTGTGTCGATGGCACGCGCGAACTGATTCGGCATCCACCCTGATTGACAAGAAGGCTCCCGACATGAAACTCACTGACACGCTTGCGTTTGACCTGCCAGAGATCGCCGCGCTGCGACGCGACATCCATGCCCATCCCGAACTGTGCTTCGAGGAACTTCGAACGGCCGACATGGTGGCCGGCAAACTGACCGGCTGGGGCATTCCGATCCACCGGGGCATGGGCACGACCGGCGTGGTGGGCATTGTCCACGGCCGCGACGGCGGCGCCTGCGGGCGCGGCATAGGCCTGCGCGCCGACATGGACGCGCTGCCGATGCAGGAATCCAACACCTTCGCCCACACCAGCCAGCACGCCGGCAAGATGCACGCCTGCGGCCATGACGGCCATACCGCCATGCTGCTGGCCGCCGCGCAGCATTTCTCCAGGCACCGCGACTTCGACGGCACGGTGTACCTGATCTTCCAGCCCGCCGAGGAAGGCGGCGGCGGCGCGCGGGAAATGATCCGGGACGGCCTGTTCGGGAAATTCCCCATGGAAGCGGTGTTCGGCATGCACAACTGGCCGGGCGGCGAGGTCGGCACGTTTGCCGTCAGCGCCGGGCCGGTCATGGCGTCGAGCAACGAATTCAGGATCGTCATTCGCGGCAAGGGCGGCCATGCGGCCATGCCGCACACCGGCATCGACCCGGTGCCGGTGGCCTGCCAGATGGTGCTGGCGTTCCAGACCATCATCAGCCGCAACAAAAAACCGTTGGACGCCGGCGTCATCTCGGTGACGATGATCAACGCCGGCGAAGCGACCAACGTGGTGCCCGACTTTTGCGAACTCCAGGGCACCGTGCGCACCTTCAGCATCGAGGTGCTGGACCTGATCGAGCGGCGCATGCGGGCGATTGCCGAGCACACCTGCGCGGCGTTCGAGGCGAACTGCGAATTCGAGTTTTCACGCAACTACCCGCCCACCATCAACTCGGCGGCCGAGGCGGATTTTGCGCGCCAGGTCATGGCGGGCATCGTCGGCGCTGACAAGATCCTGCCGCAGGAGCCCACCATGGGCGCGGAGGATTTTTCCTACATGCTGCAGGCCAGGCCAGGCGCTTACTGTTTCATTGCCAACGGCGAGGGCGATCACCGCGACATCGGCCACGGCGGCGGCCCCTGCATGCTACACAACCCCAGCTATGACTTCAACGACAACTTGATCCCGCTGGGCGCCGCCTACTGGGTGCAACTGGCCAGCCGCTGGCTGAACACGGCCAGAACGGCCTGACACAGGGGCGAAATCACCCGGCGTTGGACCACGGCGCACAAGGCGCCTGACCGCTTTTTGCTACTGAATTAATAGCTGCTTGCACACGCCAAACGTGCGCAAGAGGCCTATTTGATGCTGAAATGGTTATTTTCAGCATCAAGCGAATGCGTTACGAGCGGCCCTTGTCCTGCACGCTGTTTTGCATGGCGGTGCGGGCAACGCTGTCCAGCGCGCCCTCGACCACGCCCTGCTGGCTGACGACCTTGACCAGGTCCAGCGCGAGCAGGTTGCGCAGCACGCGGGAGGTCATCGAATGCTTGCGCCCTCCCTGGCTGGTGAACATGAACAGGGTGCCCAGGGGGCTGACCCATGTCAGTTCCGCGCGCAGCCACTGCATGTCCACAAGCAGGTCAACCCAGTCGCCCAGTTCAAGCTCTATCTTCCCCTTCAGTTCAGCCCTGGCGTGAAGCCCGCTGCCTTCAGGCTCCAGCAGGCTGGCGGCAGGCCACGGCTGGGTTGGCTCGTCCGGGTCATCCATGAAGCCGGAGTGCTGGACCTCGGACGGCGCCAGCCACAGCGGCACCGGATCGGAATTTTCGAAGAACATCTTGCCCAGCGAATGGCTGCCCTCTGCCGACTGCGCTGGCAGGTCGGGCACCGCCTTGAGCGCCGCACGGTGGACCAGCATGAGTTCATTGAAAAACGGCTGCGACTGCTCGGCCGGAAAATCAATCGACGACAGTCCCTGCCTGAGCGAATCGATCAGGCCCGGGATCAACTTGAGGAGTCGTCTGCGGTGCCTCGTCGCCTGCTCGACATTCAGGCTCCAGAGGACGCTGTCCAGCGCCAGGCTGTACGCCGAAGGGCTGCTGCCGGAAGTTTTTCCAAGCGGGGCCAGCCGCTCCTGGGCCAGGACCTGCGCCCAGGGACCGGTGAGAAACGCCGTGATGATCCGGTTGTCGCCGATGAAATCGGGGCGGGCCCTGATTTCGGCGGCGATCTTGACGGCCATCAGGTTACGTTGTTCCGCCTGAAGCAGCGCCTGGACCGCGAGGCGCTGCGCTTTTCTATTTTCAGGAGTGTTGCGGCCTTGCCTGCTTTCGAAATTGTGAAGCAATCTGGCGAAATCCTCGGAATCGCTGACGCTCTCGTCTGCGAGCAGGACAGCAAGTTCGCGAAGATGTTGCAAAAATTCCGGAAAACCGGCGGCGTTTTCGTTGGCATATCCCAGGCTGGCGCGGGTGATGGCGTCCAGCAGCCTTCGGGCTGGATGGCTTTTGTCACTGAAAAACCGGGGGTCCGTCACCGCCAGCCGCAAAAAAGCCGGTTCCGCGTTCGCAATCATCTGCCGGACCGGTGCCAAGAGCCGCTCATCGCTGGCCACCTGCTCGATCATCAGTCCGACCACTTCAATGGCCAATGACTGGCCCAGCGTCTTGGCATCGGTCTTGAGCCGGGCCCGCAGGTTGGCCACCGGCGCCGGGGGCGGCGGCCGGGTCAATTTCATCCTGGCGGAAACCAGGCCCTTCTCTTCAAGCTCGGTCAGTGCATCGAGCGCGGCAGGCACCGTATGAGAAAAATCCTGCTGCGAAAGTTCTTCAGCGCCGAACTCGGAAAAGGAAGTCGGCTCATGGTCGGAATCGTCATAGTCACCGACCAGCAGGTGGTGCAGGTGATCGAGCGTGAGCAAGGGCTTGCGCCCCACAGGCGCTGAGGCATTTTCTTGCGCAGGCTGGCTCTCGGCAACATCGGCCTGTCCGGAAAACGACGGGGCAGGCGGTGCGTCTTCTGCTTTTTCTGACGACCCCGCGCTTGACGCCCTTCCCTGGGGAACGCCAATGACACCGTAGGCCGCCGGCGCAATTCCCTGGCCGGCAAGGAAATCATTGAGGAACACATACAGCGACTGGAGTTCCTCGCCCATGATCCAGGCGCCGTCGAGCAGCCAGTAGGCCCGTGTCTGGACTGACGCCGGGAGCGACTGAAGCAATTCGAGCAACGCCATGGACATGATTTCCGGGCGCAGGGGGTTGCTGTCGGGCTTGACCACCAGAAAACCCTGCGCCGTGCTCAGCCGCGCCGAAAAACTGGACAGCCCGGCCTCGCAGCCCAGTCTCACACGCTGCTGCAGGCGCGCGTTCTCCACGGCTTGCTGGACCTGGCTGTCGCCCATCAGTTCGAGGTCGTCAAAGCTCACCAATGACAGCAAGCGTCCGGATTGGACCGGCTTTTTGCTGGCGCTCTTGGTGACGCCGTCCGCAGCCATGGCGATTTTCAGTCTTTGGGGAAAGCCTTGCTCGATGCCCAAGCGGTTTTTGTTGAGAACCGTGATGGCGTCCTGAAGCTGGCGCCGTTCCCAGGAATCGGCAACGCTCAGGGAACGCTCATGCATTGCAACTACAAGCTTGGCGGCCCAGCGGTCAATCAAGAAGGGGCACTGCCTGAGGACTTCGTCAATACATGCCTGATAGGCTGCACTTGGGGCTTGTGTTGGGTGGGTCATAGCGTCGGCTACCTCACTTCCGGCAAAATTTTGCAAAAGAAATTTGAGGGCATCAGGCCACGGCCTTTTCTACCCGGCATGGTTGGACTCAGGACTTCAAGCCCAGGGCCTGCCAGCCAGCAGGTCCCAGCTTTTCAAGCGTCCGGATATTTTCTTCATAAATCGCTTCGGCATGGGGAAATGACTGCACCGCCCGCTCTATGCTTTCCTCGCGGAGCAAATGGATCGTCGCAAACGGCGCGCGGTTGGTGTAGTTGCCGATGTCATCAAGCTCGGTGCCGTCGAACTGGAACCTCGGATGAAAACTGGCCAGTTGCACCACGCCTTCGAGTCCATGCTCGTCGAGCACGCCTTCGGCAATCTCCATGAAATCGTTGAAATCCAGAAAATCGTCGAACAGCGTCGGATGGATCAGCAGCGTCGTGTCGATTTCCCCGGCGGGCGTATTGACCAGCAGGTCCAGCTCGCGGTCGAGTTCTTCCAGCAGGTCGTCGGCATGGCGCGCCTGGCTCACGACCAGGCGAACCTGGTTCTTGACATACACCGCCTTGGCGAACGGGCAAAGGTTCAGGCCGATCACGGCTTTTTCAAGCCAGTGGCGGGTCTGGTTCAGGACTTCGTCGTCGGTCATGCGCTGACTCCGGTGATGATGACCGGCCGCAGCGCCGTACCGCGCCCAGCAAGGCCAACGCACCCAGGGGGGCAAGGAACCACAAGCACTGATGGTCGTCGGCACCGCTCCCTTCCAGTCAGGGCCGCGGAACTGGCTTTGCCAGGCCGCAGGCGCAGCGGCCCCCTCGGGGGGCAGCGCAGTACGCGAAGCGACAAGCGTGGGGGCATTACTTGATATCCTTGAACCGCATGCGCTTGGGCTTGGCGCCCTCCTCGCCCAGCCGGCGCTTCTTGTCGGCTTCGTATTCCTGGTAGTTGCCATCAAAGAAGGTCCACTGGCTGTCGCCCTCGGCGGCCAGGATGTGGGTGGCGATGCGGTCCAGGAACCAGCGGTCATGGCTGATGACCATGATGGAGCCGGCGAATTCGAGCAACGCGTCTTCGAGCGCTCGCAGGGTTTCGACGTCCAGGTCGTTCGACGGCTCGTCGAGCATCAGCACGTTGCCACCGGCAATCAGGGTCTTGGCCAGGTGCAGGCGTCCGCGCTCGCCGCCCGACAGCGTGCCGACACGCTTTTGCTGGTCGCCGCCGTTGAAGTTGAAGCGGCCGCAATAGGCGCGGCTGGGCATCTGGAACTTGCCGACATTGAGGATGTCCAGGCCGCCCGACACGTCTTCCCATACGGTTTTTTCGTTCGCCAGGTCATCGCGGTGCTGGTCCACGAAGGCCATGCGCACGGTCGAACCGATCACGACCTCGCCGCTGTCGGGCTTTTCCTTGCCGGCGATCAGCTTGAACAGCGTCGATTTACCGGCGCCGTTCGGGCCGATGATGCCGACAATCGCGCCGGCCGGAACGGTGAAGCTCAGGTTGTCGATCAGCACCCGGTCGCCAAACGACTTGGTGACGTTGTGGAATTCAATCACCTGGCTGCCCAGGCGCTCTGCCACGGGGATGAAGATTTCGTTGGTCTCGACGCGCTTCTGGTATTCAAAATCGGACAGTTCCTCGAACCGGGCCAGGCGCGACTTGCTCTTGGCCTGGCGCGCCTTCGGGTTCTGGCGCGACCATTCGAGTTCCTTCTTCAGGGCCTTGGCACGGGCTTCCTCGCCCTTTTGCTCTTGCGCGAGGCGTTCGCCCTTCTGGCTCAGCCAGGTGCTGTAGTTGCCCTTCCACGGAATGCCGTGGCCCCGGTCCAGTTCCAGAATCCATTCGGCGGCGTTGTCGAGGAAGTAGCGGTCGTGGGTAATCGCCACCACGGTGCCGGGGTAGCGCTGCAAAAACTGCTCCAGCCAGTCCACCGATTCGGCGTCCAGGTGATTGGTCGGTTCGTCGAGCAGCAGCATGTCGGGCTTGGACAGCAGCATGCTGCACAGCGCGACGCGGCGCTTTTCGCCACCCGAAAGCAGGCCGATCTTGGCGTCCCAGGGCGGCAGTCGCAGCGCGTCGGCGGCGATTTCAAGCTGGTGCTCGGAGTCGGTGCCGGCGGTGGCGATGATGGCTTCCAGCCTGGCCTGCTCGGTCGCCAGCGCATCGAAATCGGCATCGGGCTCGCCGTAGGCGACATACACCGCTTCCAGTTGGGCCTTGGCGGTGAACACCGCGCCCATGCTGGCCTCGACGCTTTCGCGCACCGTGTGCTCGGGGTCGAGCTTGGGCTCCTGCGGCAGGTAGCCGATGTTCAGGCCCGGCATCGGCGTGGCTTCGCCTTCGATTTCCTTGTCCAGCCCGGCCATGATCTTGAGCAGGGTCGATTTGCCGGAGCCGTTCACGCCCAGCACGCCGATCTTGGCGCCCGGGAAAAAGCTCAGGGAAACGTCCTTGAGAATCTGTCGTTTGGGCGGCACGATTTTGCCGACCTTGTTCATGGTGAATACGTACTGGGCCATCAGATCACTTTGGTAAATAAAAATAGCTAAGGATAAATTGCAGGCCCGCCTGTTGGCAAATGAATGCCGAATTGTGCGGGCCGGGCGGCATGCCTGAGTGCGCCATTAGAGGCGAAATTCAGGCCTTTATCCGTTGATTATCGTTCCGTGCAACAATACCGAGGTTGGAGGGCTCCAGTTGCCTTCAACATTCGGGCACATCCAGGGACAGGTTTAGCAACCCAGCTGCGATGTTTTTCAGCCCGGCTCCTTGACCCCATCTGCCTATGACTGGCGGGTTGCCTTCAAACCAAGGCGCCCAACAGGCCGATCAAGACTAGCGCCCCAGTGGCGCACATTCCATGAAATTTGAAGAATTGAACCTGGCCCCGGCCATCCTGAAGGCCGTGCTTGAGCAGGGCTACGACACGCCCACGCCGATCCAGGCACAGGCCATTCCGGCCGTGCTGGCCGGCAGCGACCTGCTGGGCGGCGCCCAGACCGGCACCGGCAAGACTGCGGCCTTCACCCTGCCGCTGCTGCAGCGCCTTTCGTCCGAGCCGCGCCTGACCAACCGGCGAGGCGTCAACGCGGTGCGTGCCCTGATCATGACCCCGACGCGCGAACTCGCGGCTCAGGTCGAGGAAAGCGTTCGCACCTACGGCAAATACCTGGACCTCACCTCGATGGTGATGTTCGGCGGTGTCGGCATGGGCGCGCAGATCGAAAAACTGCGCCGTGGCGTCGATATCCTGGTAGCCACCCCCGGCCGCCTGCTGGACCATGCGAGCCAGGGCACGCTGGACCTGAGCCAGGTGCAGATCCTGATCCTTGACGAAGCCGACCGCATGCTGGACATGGGCTTCATCCACGACATCAAGAAGGTGCTGGCGCTGGTGCCCAAGCAGAAGCAGACGCTGCTGTTTTCGGCCACGTTCAGCGATGAAATCCGCGAACTGGCCAACGGCCTGCTGCGCAATCCGCTGTCGATCCAGGTCACGCCGCGCAACACCACGGTGCAGCGCATCACGCAGACCATCCACCCGGTCGGCCGCAGCAAGAAAAAGGCACTGCTCACGCACATCATCAACGAGCACAACTGGAGCCAGGTGCTGGTGTTCACGCGCACCAAGTTCGGCGCCAACAACGTCGCCGAGCACCTGACCAAGGCCGGCATTCCGGCCATGGCGCTGCACGGCAACAAGAGCCAGACGGCGCGCACGCAGGCGCTGCAGGGCTTCAAGAACGGCGACATCCGCGCGCTGGTGGCGACTGACATTGCCGCACGCGGCATTGACATCGACGAGTTGCCGCATGTCGTGAACTACGAAATCCCGAATGTCAGCGAAGACTATGTCCACCGCATCGGCCGCACCGGCCGCGCCGGCAACAGCGGCGAAGCCGTCAGCCTGGTGTGCCTGGACGAGGAAGGCTTCATGCAGGACATCGAGCGCTTCACCAAGCAGAACATCGAGAACGTGATCGTTCCCGGCTTTGAAGCCGAGCCCGGCGAACGCGCCGAGCCGCTGGCCATGGGCCGTCAGACCATCTGGGGCGGCCTGGGCAAGCCGCCTAGCCGCGACGTGATGCAGGCCGCCGCCAAGGCTGCTCGCAGCGAGATGATGACGCGCATCCGCGACACCAAGGGCGCCCAGCCTGCGCGTGGCGGCAATGCCGGCGCCGGTGGCCGCGGCCCCCGCGCCCCTGCCGGCAACAGCGCAGGCGCTGGCCGTGGCGGCAATGGCGGCGGCTTCGGCGGCAACGGTGGCGGCAATGCCGACCGCCGTGGACCGGCCCAGCCGCGCCAGAACGCCGGCTATCCGCAAGGCAGCCAGCCGTCTTTCAGCCAGCCACGAAGCGCCCATGCCCCGGCACCGCGCCAGCAGCGCGACCATGAGTCGCGCAACGACTTCGACAGCCAGCAACCGGCCAGCCATGCTTCTTCGGGCTTCCCGTCGTCGGGCCAGCCTACCGGCAACCGCAACAACTTCCGTGGCGGTCCGCGCACCGGCGGCGGCGGCGCGGGCGGACGCAACAGCGGGCCTCGCCGTCCAGGCGGCCCCGGCTCGTTTACCGGCCGCTAAGCTGACTTTGGCGGCGGGCTGATTCACAGGAAGTCAAACGCCGCCCGGCACGTATCGCCCGGCAACCTTCTCTGGTTGCCGGGCGATTTTCTTTTCAGGAAGAAATTTATAAGAAATAGGTCTTTTGCGCACTGACAGCCAGCGTCACCAGCTATCAAAAAAATAGCATCATGCAGGCCGGCGCCAGCGGAAATCTGGCGACATGGCCGCTTCATGACCTGGATCAGTCCATGACGACGCGCGATTCATTAAGCTCGCGGCTTTGCCAAAACAGGAGCTTTCCTTCCATGCCCCCACTTCAATGGTCCGACGCGCTGGTGCTTGACCTGCCCGCCATGGACGACACGCACCGTGAATTCGTCGATCTGCTGGCGGTGGTCGAAACCGCCGGCGACGACACGCTGCTGGCCCACTGGCGCACGCTGGTGGACCATACCGATGACCACTTCGGACGCGAGGACCGATGGATGCAGGACACGCGCTTTTCCTCCACCAACTGCCACAGCGTGCAGCACAAGGTGGTGCTGCAGGTGATGCGCGAAGGCATCGCCCTGGCCGAGGCGGGCGACCTGGGCGCCGTCCGCCAGATGGCGCGCGAACTCGCCATCTGGTTTCCCCAGCATGCCCAGAGCATGGACGCGGCACTGGCACTGCACTTGCGCAGCGTCGGCTTCGACCCGCTGACCGGCACGGTCGCCCTGCCCGCCAGCCTCATCCACGGCTGCGGCGGCGCCAGCTGCTCGGACAGCAAAACCCTCGAACCGGCGGCGCAGGCGGCATGAGCATGACCCGGGCGACACCATGAGCGCCGCCGCTGACACGGCGACAGGCACGGGCGCGGACCCGGAGTCTGTCACGCGCCACCGCTGGTACGAGGACCTCCAGGCGTTGGTCATCGGCACGCTGTTCGTGGCGCTGGGCGTGGTGATGTTCGGCACCGCCGGGCTGCTCACGGGCGGCACGGCGGGCATCGCCTTTTTGATCCACTACGCCACGGGCGTGAGTTTCAGCCTGGCGTTTTTCGTCATCAACCTGCCTTTTTATGTGTTTGCCTGGAAACGCATGGGCAAGGCCTTTGCCGCCAAGACCTTCGCGGCGGTCGGCCTGCTGTCGCTGTTCGTGCATTTCCTGCCGCACGGCCTGCGTTTTGACTTGTTGTCGCCTCCGCTGGCGGCAGTGCTGGGCGGGCTGCTGTGCGGCACCGGCATGCTGATGCTGTTTCGCCACCGCGCCAGCCTGGGCGGGCTCAATGTGCTGGTGCTCTACCTGCAGGAACGCCTGGGCTGGCGCGCCGGCAAGGTGCAGATGGCCATGGACGCGCTGATCGTGCTGGGCGCGCTGATGGTGGCCGACGGCGAGCGGGTCGCGCTGTCGGTGCTCGGCGCGGTGGTGCTGAACATGACGCTCACCATCAACCACCGGCCCGGCCGCTACATGGCGATCTGAGAGCAGGCCGCGTCCCGAGGGGCATCCTTGAAGCGCTTTCCCCTCCCCTGCGCCTGCCCGGGGATCGACGCCGTGCTGGCGCAGGCGGTTCGTGCCGCCGGGCTGAACGGCTGCGCCGCATCCAGCCGGAACACGCTGACCACCTGGCTGAGCCCGCCGGCCTGCTCCTGCAAGGATTGCGCGGCGGCCACCGCCTCTTCCACGAGCGCCGCGTTTTGCTGCGTCACCTGGTGCATCTGCGCGATGGCCTGGTTGATCTGGCCGATGCCGCTGTCCTGCGCCTGGCTCGCGGCCGTGATCTCGGCCATGATGTCGGTCACGCGCCGCACGCTGTCCACGATCTCGTCCATCGTCTTGCCCGCCTCGGCCACCTGCCGGCTGCCCTCGCCGACCTTGTTCTCCGATTCGTCGATCAGCACCTTGATCTCCTTGGCCGCCGCCGCGCTGCGCTGGGCCAGGTTGCGCACTTCGGCAGCCACCACCGCAAAGCCCCGGCCCTGCTCGCCGGCCCGGGCCGCTTCGACTGCGGCGTTGAGCGCCAGGATGTTGGTCTGGAACGCGATGCCGTCGATCACGCCGATGATGTCCACGATCTTTTTCGACGAGGTGTTGATCGCGCCCATCGTGCCGACGACCTGCGCCACCACGCTTCCGCCCTTGACGGCCACGCCCGAGGCCGTCACCGCCAGTTCGTTGGCCTGGCGGGCGTTGTCGGCGTTTTGCCTGACGGTCGAGGTCAGCGCATCCATCGATGCGGCAGTTTTTCCCAGCGAACTCGCCTGCTCCTCGGTGCGGCTGGACAGGTCCTGGTTGCCCGCCGCGATCTGGCTGGACGCCGTCGCGATGGTCTGCGCACCCTGGCTGATGTCGGTCATTGCCTTGCGCAGCGCGTTCAGGACGCGTTCCAGGTCCCTGGCGCTTTGGCTGTGCGGCTCCATGGTGGCCGACAGGTCTATGGTTCCCGCCTCATCGGCGCAAAGTGACATCACGCGGACATCCAGTTCAGCCGATTGCACCAGTTCGCGCTGCATCAAAATGGCCAGATAGGCCAGCACACCCGCCTCGACCACCACATAAGCCGCATGGCCCATGACGATGCCAAGCCCTGGCTTGGTAAAGCAGATCACGCCATACCCCAGTTCCTGCAGATAGTTGAAGCTCAGGTGATGCACGGCGATGACGGCTGCCGCCACCACGATGACGCGCCAGTCCCGGTAGACCAGCAAAATAGCGAGCAGCACAAAAATGCCAAAGTGCAGCTCGGTCATTCCTGCGGCCTGATGCACATGCAGCCCGGCAAACACCATGCATGCGGCCGCAATGGATGACCGTGTCATCAAGGAGCCGGGCGAGCCAAAGACCAGGGCCGTGGGAATGATGGCCGTGGGCAAGCCAATCAGCAGCGCTCACCGAAGGGTGTCGTGCCAGGCAGACAGCCCGAGGGAGATGACGAACAGCACCCACAACACCGGCAGCATGATCCGGTCTGCCCTTTGGTAGTGGGTATTGAGGTATTTTTCAGTTTCGTTCATATCGGCTTTTCGTTGGAAATCGGGATCAGGCGTGCTGCGTCCAGTGGGTCTCGATGTCAGTCCACGGATCAAAGGCCTGTCCAGTCGTTCTATCGGCCGGCAAAGCAGAAAACTTTAGAAAAATCAGGAAAAACCTTCACGCAGGCGACAGGAATCGCGCTGGATAAACCGCAACGACGGCTCGCGCCGCAGCCAAGCGTCTGAAACGCATGCGCACAATGCTACGAATTAAATAGCACAAAACTCATATACCATAAGCGCATGAACACCAAATCATCACAAATCAGCTTCGGCCTGTCCGGCCGCGTCTGCATCGTCACCGGCGGCGCGCAGGGCATCGGCGAAGCCTGCATCCGCCGCTTTGCCCGCGAGGGCGCACAGGTCGTGATTGCCGACATCGACGACGCGCGCGGCGCGGCGCTGGCGGTGGAACTGGATGGCGTGTATGCGCATTGCGATGTCGGCGACAAGGCGCAGGTCGATGCGCTGGTGGCGCAAACCCTGGCGGCGCTCGGCCGCATCGACGTGCTGGTCAACAATGCCGGGATTTTCAGGGCCGCCGATTTCCTCGAAATGACCGAGGCCGATTTCGACGCCGTGCTGCGCGTCAACCTCAAGGGCTCATTTCTGATGGGCCAGGCGGTGGCGCGCGAGATGGCGAAGGCGGGCAAGGGCAGCATCGTCAACATGAGTTCGGTCAATGGCGTGCTGGCGATCCCGACGATTGCCGGCTACAACGTCAGCAAGGGTGGCATCAACCAGCTGACGCGGGTGATGGCGCTGTCGCTGGCCGACAAGGGCATTCGCGTGAATGCCGTCGCGCCCGGCACCATCGCCACCGAACTCGCCGCCAAAGCCGTGCTGACCAGCGAGGAGGCCAAGGCCCGCATCATGAGCCGCACGCCCATGCGGCGCCTGGGCGAGCCGTCGGAGATTGCCGACACGGTGGCTTACCTGGCCAGCGATGCGGCGAGCTACATCACCGGCGAGATCGTCGTGGTCGATGGCGGACGCATGACGCTGAACTACACCGTGACGCCGTAGCCAACGCCGACGACAGGCGCGCGCCGGGCCGTCACGCGGCGGCTCGGGGGGCGCATCCGGCCAGCAGGGGCTGGAACACCGGATCGTCATAAGCGCGAAAGGTGCCGTAGTCCGGATGCGGCCTGCCGGCGCGAATCAGCGCGCGCATGCCGGCCCGGCTGGCAGCCACGCCGTCACGGTCGAAGCGGTCGCCGATCATCAAGGCGCGCCGCGCATCCACCCCGGTCCGGCGAAGGATGGACAGCAGGCCTGCCGGGTCGGGCTTGAGCCTGGCGACCCCTGCGTCGGTGGCGCAGACCACCGGCGCGGCCTGCAGGCCAAGGGCCGCCAGCTTGTCGATGGCCGGGTAGTCGGAAAATACGGCCACCTGCTTGCCCGCGCCGCGCAGGCCGGCAAACAGCGCGTCCACATGCGGGTAGCGGCAGCCGGCCAGCAGCGGCAGCGGCTGGCGCTCCATCCATTCGCCCGTCAGGGCGCGCACCTCGTCCTCGGTCTTGCGCTGCTGCGCGGCGGTCCGGGCATATTGCAGGCGCATGAAATCGGCTTCGGGCCGGTCACCGAGCGCTTCACGCACCTGGCGAAACGTGCGCAAGGTGCGCAGCGTGTCCAGGCTGCGGGTGCGCCAGGTGGCGGCCAGCAAGGTGCGCAGCATGGCCAGGCGCAGGCGCCGCTGGTCGTACAGCGTTCCATCGACGTCGAACACGACCAGGTCGACGTCATTCCAGTTCAGCAGGGGACTCAAAAAAATTCTCCAGGGCGATGTTCAGCGGTTCGCCAGCGTCCGCAGGGGGTTCTGATTGTGTACAGCGTTCGCCGTCATTTTGCCGGGGCGCGAGGCAGGGGCGCCAAACAGCCATTCGCGCGCCCAACACCTGGGCAGGAAGCGCCGGACCCGGCCGGTCAATAGCCTGCTCCATAAATTGACCCTGTTTTCATCCCGGCTGATTGCAGGACAGCGCCTTATCTTGTCGTTCGGCCGGGGCCTACAGTCTCTGGGCCGGGGCTGCGGCACAGTAGACGCTTTACAAGGATACAAGGAGACTGACCGTGAAAAAATGGAAACTGGTCCTCAGCCAGGGCCTGCTTGCAGGCAGTCTTGCCAGCCTGATGTCCACGGCGGTGCTGGCGCTTGCCGGCCGCCGCGAGTCTGGCAGCGCGGCGGCTCCCCTGAATGCGGTCAGCCACTGGTACTGGGGCGATGAAGCATTTCGCCAGCAGGAAGCCGACCTGGCCCACACGGCGGCGGGCTACCTGACGCACCATGTCGCGGCCACGTTCTGGGCCACGCTGTATGCGGCCCTTGCCAGCGACCGGCCGGCCTTGCGCACCACGCCCGGCGTCGCACTCGGCGCGGCGGCCACCAGCGCCACCGCCTGCCTGGTCGATTTCAAGCTAACGCCGCACCGTTTCACGCCCGGCTACGAGCATCGCCTGTCCAATGGAGCGCTGCTGGCGGTGCATGCCGCGCTCGCCATCGGCCTGGCCGCCGGCGCCCTGGCCCTGCGCGACCAGTACCGGGACGATGAACGACTGGAAGACGAAGAGCCCGAACAGCCCGCGCCACGCATTGTTCGCCATGTAAGGGCCGGCCGTGCCCGGTATGCCGAAGCCGACGGCAGGAGCAGCTTCCTGGAAAACACCCGTTGAAACCCTGCCATGCCTGGAATTCTGCGCAGCCGAAAGCATCACTTTGCTATTTTTTAAATAGCAAACTTCGCTTTCCGGCATTGCGCACAAGGCCATTTTTGTCTGAAATTTCATCCCTTGGCGGCTCAAGCGCCGCCCGCAAGGACGGAACCGCCAGCGCCATCAACCTGCCCGGTGGCGTCATTGCGGCCTGCGCGGCACCACCAGCTTGTAAACCGACTGCTGCAGCACATCGCCGTGCTGGTTGCGCGTTTCGCTGCGCACCACCACCATGCCGCGCTCGGGCCGCGAACGCGAGGGCGTGATGCTGAGCACTTCGCTCTCGACCCGCAGCACATCGCCGGGCCGGGTCGGTTGGGGCCAGCTGATCTCGCCGCCGGCGCCAATGATGCCGCCCGCCAGCGGCAGGCCGCCGCCGACCAGCAGGCGCATGGTGAGGGCCGCCGTGTGCCAGCCGCTGGCGGCCAGCCCGCCGAACAGGGAGTCCTTGGCCGCCTCGTGGTCCAGGTGGAAAGGCTGCGGGTCGAACTGCAGGGCAAAGGCCTTGATCTGCGCCTCGTCGAGCAGATAGTCTGCGCTGGCGAAACGGTCGCCGGCCTGCAGGTCATCGAGGTAGCGCATGGTTGCTGAACTGCTTTCGGAAATCGTGGCGTTCATGGTGAGGTGCTTTCGGTGGGTGTGGGCTTAGCCCGGTTTGAGAGTCTTGACGTGTTCCAGGCGGCGCAGCAGCGTGGCGGTCGCGCAAGGCCAGCCGACACGTCCAAACCAGGCGCCGCCGGCAATCGCCGCCGCGATCACGACGCCATACACCACCAGCGCCGCAGCCTGCGCGATGAAGACGCCGGCCAGGCCGCCGCCCCAGCGAATCGCCAGCCAGCCACCGACAGCGGCCACCGCCAGCCGCGCGACATTGCCGGCCACCGGCCAGAGCAGCCGGCCGGCCCCCTGCGAGGCGAAATACAGCACCAGCGCGACGCCGAAGAAACCATAGAACGGCGCCACCGTGCGCAAATAAAGTGTTCCGGCTTCCAGCATCGCCGGGTCGCTGCCGAACAGCGACAGCCATGCCCGGGGAAAAATCGCCGCCGCCAGGCCAATCGCCCCGGTCAGCGTGAACGCCATGGCCGCGCCTATCCAGGTGGCGCGCAGCGCGCGTTCATGCTGGCCGGCGCCCATGCAGGTGCCGACCATCGCCACCAGCGGCGCGCCCAGGCCGAACACCAGCGGCACCAAGAGGTATTCCAGCCGCGACGCCGTGCCGTAGCCGGCAATCGCCGCCGGCCCGAAGCCGCCCGCCAGCGACGTGGCCACGCCGATCGACAGGTTGGTCGCCACGGTGGAGATCGAGCCGATCAGCCCAATGCGCAAAATGTCGCGAAACAGCGGCCAGCGCAGCCCGGACAACGCCAGCGACGGCTTGAGCAAGCTTCGGCTGGAGCACAGGTAAACCGCCAGCGCCAGGGTGCCGAGCGCGTAGTACAGCAGCAGCGCGATGGCCCCGCCCGCGATGCCGAGCGCCGGCACAAAGCCCCAGCCGAAGATCAACAGCGGCGACAGCGGCACCAGCGCCACCACGCCCACGACGGTCACGTTGGCCGGCACCGTCATGTTGCCGGTGCCGCGTATCACCGCCGCCAGCGAATTGAACAGCCACACTAGCACCGCGCCGCCAAAGACCCAGTGCGAATAGTTCAGGGCCGCCTCCAGCGACGCGCCGCTGCCGCCCATCAGCGCATACAGCCAGCGCCCGCCGAGCAGCAGCGCCAGCGAAAACGCCAGGCCAAAGCCGAGCGCAATCACCAGCGCGTGCAGCACCAGCGCATTGGCGTCGTCGCGCCGCCCGGCCCCCAGCGCGCGCGCAATCGACGACGCGATGCCACCGCCCATCGCCCCGGCCGAGGTCATCTGCATCAGCATAACGACCGGAAACACCAGCGCCATGCCCGCCAGCGCGTCAAGGCCGAGCTTGCCGACGAAATAGGTTTCGATCAGTCCGACGGCGGCCTGCGCCACCATCACCACCACATTGGGGATGGCCAGGCGCAGCAGCGTGCGGCCAATCGGCGCCTCCAGCAGCAGGCGCGTTCTCGGGTCAACGGTGGTCATTGATTTCTCCGTGGTCAGGCTGCCCTGGCGGCGCCCGGCAGGCGCGACTCGGGGATCGGCAGGTTCACCAGCGCGGCGCCGGCGGCCAGCACGATGTCGATGTACCAGACCCAGTCATAGCTGCCGGTCGCCTGGAACACGTAGCCGCCCAGGTAGGCGCCCAGAAAGCCGCCGACCTGGTGCGCCAGCATCACGACGCCGAACAGCATCGCCATGTTGACCGTGCCGAACATCTTGGCGACCAGCCCCACCGTGGGCGGCACGGTCGATAAAAAAGTCACGCCCATGACGGCGGCAAACACCAGCATCACCGCCGGCGTCTTGGGCGCCAGCAAAAATACCAACACCGCCAGCCCGCGCGTCGCGTACAGCAGCGCCAGCAGCGACTTCATGCGCCAGCGACCGACGGCCCAGCCCATCGCCAGGCTGCCGACAATGTTGAACAGGCCGATCATCGCCAGCGCCCAGCCACCGATGGCCGGCGGCAGTCCGCAGGCGGCGACCACGCCCGGCAGGTGCGTCGCCAGGAATGCCACGTGGAATCCGCACACCAGGAAGCCCAGGCTCAGGTAGCGATAGCCTGGCGTGGCCAGCGCCTGGCCGATCGCCTGGCGGGCGCTGAGCGGCTTGACGCCCGAAGCGGCGGCGGCCTGCGCGTTCGCGGCGTTGGAATTGCCCCGGAGCACCCACACGGCCGGCAGCGCCAGCAGCACCAGCACGCCCAGCCACTGCATGGCGCTGGCCCAGCCGACGGTAGCCGTCAGGCCGATGGCGATCGGCGCCATGGCGAACTGCCCGAACGAGCCGCCGGCGTTGACGATGCCGGTGGCCAGCCCGCGCTTTTCGGGCGCCACCAGGCGCGTGCTGGCGGCCATCAGCACCGAAGGCCCGGCCATGCCGGCACCGCCCGCCGCCAGCACGCCAATCGCAAAGATCAGGCCGGCCGTGGTCGTCATCAGCGGCGTGATGAAGGTCCCTACGGCGACCAGCAGCAGGCCGATGGCAATCACCCGCCCAGTGCCGATGCGGTCGGCCACCGCGCCGGCGAACGGCTGCGTCAGCCCCCACCAGAGCTGGCCAAAGGCAAACGCCAGGCTGATGCTGCCCACGCCCAGCCCGGTCGAGGTGTTCAGCGACGACAGGAACAGGCCCATGGTCTGGCGCACGCCCATGGTCAGCGTAAAGGCGCCGCCAGCCGCCAGCAGCACCAGCCAGATGGCGATGTGCTTGTGGGCAGACGCTGCGCCGGGCGCGGGGGCTTTGGATTTACTCATCATCAGCTCCAGTGCCGGTGCTGGTGTCAGCGGGCAGCAACAGTTCAAGGGATTCGTTGATCAGAACGTGCAGCGCCAGCACGCGGCCGGCGCCCAGACGCTGGTTCAGGCTTTGCTGGGCAATTTTCCAATGGCTAAGGGCCTCTTCGCGCTTGGCGCGGCCGGCCGGGGTGATGGTCACGGTGCGGCTGCGCGCATCGCTGCCGGGGGCCAACTCCAGCCAGCCGGCATCGACCAGCGGCTTGAGGTTGCGCGTCAGGGTGGACGCGCTCATCTTCATGGTCTGCGCCAACTCGCCCGGCCGCAGGGGGCCGAGTTTGAGCACATGGCTGAGCAGCGAATACTGCGTGGTCTTGAGTCCGGCGCCCGCCATCTCCACATCGTAGTGCTGGGCCACCCGGCGCATCAGCTGGCGCAGCTTGAAATTGGTGCAGCTCAGGGTTTTTAATGAAGCCATCAGGTCGGCTTCAGGCAGGTCTTGAACAGGCGTTGGCTTATCGTGCATAATTTAATTGTAGCTGCAACTGTTGCATATGCAAATTAAACCGGAGGAACAACATGACCCGCAAGAAGGACACATTGACCGAGTGGATGGAAGAAAGCGCGGCGGTGCGCGTCAAGCTGCTGGCCGGCGGCGGCAAGCCTGGTTTGGCGCTGCCCGAGTGCATCGCGGGCAAGAGCGGCATGGAAATCATGCAGGCGATGCTGGCGGGCGAACTGCCCTACTCGCACATTGCCGAAACGCTGGATTTCGCGCTGATCGCGGTCGAACCCGGCAAGGCGACGTTCCAGGGTACGCCGCAGCTCAAGCACTACAACCCGCTGGGCACGGTGCATGGCGGCTGGTTTGCCACGCTGCTCGATTCGGCGGTCGGCTGCGCGGTTCACACCCTGATGCCGGCGGGCCGAGGCTACACCACGGCCGAGCTGGGCATCAACATCGTTCGGGCTGCGTCGCATGACACCGGACCATTGCGCGCCATCGGCACGGTGATCCACTGCGGCAAGCAGCTGGCCACGGCCGAGGGCCGCATCGTCGGCCCGGACGGCAAGCTGTATGCGCATGCGACGACTACCTGCCTGGTGTTTGACTTGCCGGCGCGGTAGCAGCGCGAAATCACCCTGCCCGTGCGCCACGGCCCTCAAGGCGCCCGACAGATTTTTGCTACTGAATCAATAGCTTCTTGCGCATACTGGACGTGCGACAGAGGCCTTTTTGAAGCCAAAAAGTGTAACTGCTAATGCTTCCGGTTTGATCGCTGCGTTTTCTGTTTTCTGTTGTTTGGCTTTTGGTTGCTTCTTTTGTGGTCTAAGGTTTGGAGCGCCTGCCCGGCGGGGGGTAACTTTCTTTTCTGGCAAAAAAGAAAGCCCACCAAAGAAAGTGGCTCTGTCACTGTTAGATGTGGAATTTTTTTTCCAGAGGCGTAGAGTTCATAGCGAACCGTGAAGGAGGTTAGCCATGAACGCCGAGACTTTCAATGCGTTGATGAACCAACAGGTGCCCCGGCTCACGCTGCGCCAGCGTGAACTGCTCAAAAAGCGTCTGGATGAACTCGATGAGCAGCAAAAAGGGCTGGCCGTCATTGAGTCGTCCAGCGCGACTGAGCCGCGCTGCTGCCCACACTGCCAAGGCAGCGAGCTTTACCGGCATGGCCACGTCAGTGGGTTGCAGCGCTACCGCTGCCGGACATGCCACCGCACGTTCAATGCCCTGACGGGCACCGCGCTGGCGCGGCTGCGCAAGAAGGGCAAGTGGTTCGGTTTTAGTCAAGCCCTGGCCGCGTCCCTCACCCTTCGCCGGGCCGCTACTGCCCTGCAGGTTCACCGAAACACGGCGCTGCGCTGGCGCCATCGCTTTCTCAGCGGCCTCAAGGCAGACCGCGCGACAACGCTGCAAGGTATTACCGAGGCCGACGAGACCTATATCCTGGAGTCGCGCAAGGGCTGTCGCAAGCTGGACCGCCCGCCTCGCCGTCGCGGCAGCAAGGCGAGAAAAGCGGGCCTGTCCGGTGAACTGGTCTGCGTTTTGGTGGCTCGGGACCGTGCCGGACAGACGCTGGACTGGGTGATGGGACGCGGGCAGATGACAAAAGCCGCACTGGCCGGCGCACTGCAGCCCGTGCTGGCCAAGGATGCGCTGCTGGTGAGCGATGGCAACCGGACCTACTGCGGCTTTGCGCACGACGCGCACCTGGCGCACGAGGCGGTCAATCTGAACGCAGGCGTGCGCGTCAACGGCGCCATCCATGTCCAGAATGTCAACGCCTATCACGGCCGTCTCAAACAGTGGCTGCACCGCTTTCACGGCGTTGCCACGGGCTATCTGGACAACTACCTGGGCTGGTTTCGCGCCCTGGACAGCCACCATGGCGACTCTGGGCAAGCTGTCTTGGCGATGGCCTTGGGAAAATTTCCACATTTAACAGTGACATAGCCAAGAAAGTTGCCTTGGGAGCGGGAGCGGGTTGAAGCTGAACGCTCCGACGGGCCATCGCTTCGCTGGGCCCTGGGCACCTGGATCTGAGGGCTGGTGGCGTTGTCAAAGGCTGGCCGGTTCTACCCTTCGTTCACCAACAGCTTCACGCTCTGCCTGATCGGCTCCTTTGCGCCTCAAGCACTGCTGTCGGTTGCTTGCCCTTTCTCTTTCTTGGTCAAGGCAGGCGAAACCATCAATGCGCCACCCGGAACCGCGTGCCTTGATAACTGAACACCGAACTCCTGGCCTGGATTTGTTCCAGTGTCACCCCGGGCGCGGCCAGGCTGCCTTGCGGAAGAACCTGGTTGTTCACCAGCAGCAGCCGCTTGTCCGGGTTGCTTGAGTACACCGAGCCGGTGATGACCAGCGGCGGAATCTGGCGGCGCATGTCTTCGGGCAGATCGCCAAGCAGCCGCACGGCGGGCGGCGCGGCCTGGCTTGCCGCCGAGTTGGCGACAGGCTCTGTTTTGGGCCTGGGCGGCGCTTGCACGGCAGCGGCGGATGCCGCAGGCGCCGGCCTGGGCACAGGCGTGGGCGTGGCGCGAACCACGGCAGGCGGCGAAGAGGCGACGACCCGTGGCGCCGTCACCGGAGGCGGCGATGCCGACAGTGGCATTGTTGGCGGCGGCACGGGCTGCGCCAGCGGCGGAGGCGTTGGGATGGCTTGCACGGCGGGTTCCACCGCCGCCAGCCGCTCGGTGCCGGAAGGTGTTTGCCAAAGCCACAAACCGGCAGCCATGCCGCCAAGCGCCAAGGCTGCTGCTGCCAGCCAGATGTAATTTCGTCCGCTGCGGTCTGCTTTGGCGGCTGGCAACGTCGCATGGCGCGACTGCAGGCCGGGCACGGCGCCGCGCTCGCGTTCGGCATCGGCCCGCTTGAGGGCGTCGAGGATGTAGGACATAGGCTTATTTGGCTGATGGCGGGTTGGCGTTCAAGCGCGGCGCTTCCGCATTCGTGGCGCTGTCGATCTGCATGAAGGTCAGGGGGCCGGGTTGCCCGTCGGCGTCCAGCCCCTGGGCGCGCTGAAAGGCCCGAACACGCGCCCTGAGGGCCGCATCCAGCACCGGGGGCGCCGTCGAAGCGGGCAGCGCGGGCACGCCTTCCAGCTGGGCCAGTTGACCGTCGAGCTGGCGGATCGCCGGGCCGGCGCCGCCGCCCTGCAGCCCGGCGGTGTAACCCGGCGGCGGGCGCCAGTAGGTCGCGAACTCGCCGCGCCACAGCCGGCCCAGCGACACCAGCTTGAGCGTGCGCTGGCCGCCTTCCAGCTGGAGCGTGGCGGTCTGGTCATCCAGCCCCACGAGCACGGCATGCACCGGCGGGCCATTGCCCGTGTGCAGCGTCAGGATGCCGGGGCGGCCAAGCTGGCGCAGCAGCGGCACGCTCAAGCTGTCGGTGCGGTAGCACTGCAGTTGCTGCGCGCTGGCGGCCAGGCACGGGTCGGTGACGGTGATGGTGACGGGCAGTTTCCAGGCCGGCGCCAACGCGCGCCAGGCCACGTTGATGTCGGCCGGCAGTTGCGCGAGCAAGGCGTCGATCTCTTCGACGGGACGCAGGGCCGGCGGCTGAGCCGGTACCGGCGATGAAGCGCCAGCCTGCGGCGCTGGCAAGCTTGACGCCACAGGCTGGGACGGCGCTGCCGCCTTTTTTCCCTGATTCAACACCAGGAAACCCGCCAGCCCGGCGACGGCCAGCAAGGCCACACCGCCCAGCGCATAGGCGGCTGGCCGCGTTCCGGCGCCCGGAGCATGCCCGGCATCCAGCCCGAACACCTCGGCCGCCGCCTTGTCGATCACCTTTCGGTTCACGCGAAACAGCCCGTTGGCCCAGGCCCCGAGCAGCGCTCGCCCGCAGAGCAGGTTGATGCGGCGCGGCACGCCGCGCGCGAGGCGGTGGATGCGCCTGAGCGCGGGGCGGTCAAACGGCAGCGGGCCAGCAAACCCGGCCACGGCCAGGCGATGGGCGATGTACTGCGCGCTCTCGGCCTCGGTCAGTGCGTCAAGGTGAAAGCGGGCAATCACGCGCTGCGCCAGCTGCTCCATCTCGGGCCGAGCCAGCAAGGCGCGAAGTTCAGGCTGGCCGATCAGCACGATCTGCAGCAGCTTGCGCTCGCTGGTTTCCAGGTTGGTCAGCAGGCGCAGCTGCTCCAGCACATCGGCGCTGAGGTTCTGCGCCTCGTCGATGATCAGCACGCTGCTTTCCCCGGCGGCATGGCTCTTGAGCAAAAAGCTATTCAGCGCATCGATGTAGTCCTTCACCGTCGGCGCGCCTGAAGCCGCCGCTGCCGCCGCCGTGATGTGGAATTCCTCGCAGACCGACTGCAGCAGCTCGGTCACGGTGAGCTTGGGGTTGAAGATATAGGCCACATGGCAGCCGGCGGGAATCTGCTCCATGAAGCAGCGGCAAATCGTGGTCTTGCCGGTGCCGATGTCGCCGGTGAGCAGCACAAAACCGCCGCCCGTGCCGCTGCCAGCGCCGTGCGGCCCGGCCACGCCATACAGCAGATGGGCCAGCGCCTCGCGGTGGCGCTCGCTCATGAACAGGTAATGCGGGTCGGGCGCGATGGAAAACGGGTCCTGGCTCATGCCGAAATGGTGCGCGTACATAGGGTGCAAGCATAGCGGGCATGGGACTGGCCGTTAACCGCCGTGGGCAGGAGGAACGTGCGGCGGCTGCCGTTGCGTGCGTTTGATCCATGATTCAGGCACTTGTCCGCAGTATTCCCGCAGGCTGATGACTGTGCTTTCGTACCTCAGCAACCCATATTCCAAAATGGAGAGTTCTGTGGTTTCCTCACTTTTGGCTTGCCATCCAGCCCCTCAATCCGACGCAGCAGGGTCTGTGGACGCTCCGGGCTTCAACAGCGTGTCGGCCTGCAACCGTGTCCCCCAGGCTTTTTCGACAAAGCTGTCCGTTACCCCGTAGTGCCCGTGCTTGACGCGCATCAGCAAGTTGGCCGAAGTCATCAGGCCCAAAACGCCCTGAACTTCCTGGGCTGTGGCTTCGCGGCCGATCTGGGCCGAATACGCCTTCAGCGCCTCGGCGGTGAACACGCCCTTGACGTTGCCGCCAATGCCGCAGATGCGTGAAAAGACGGCTTGCGCCAGCGGGCCGAAGGCTTCAATCTTTTGCAGCTCGATGTCCGCCGCCGCAGCACCAAACGACTGGGCAATGGTCGGCAAATGCTCGTCGGGGTTGGCGCCCTGCGGCAGGGCGCGCAAGACATTGAGGGCTTTCATCAGTTCTTCGGGCCGGCTCCCCATTCTTTTGAAAGCCGCTTCGGTGACGCCGGCCGAGGGTGCCATGACGCCCAGTTGCGGCTTGACCTGCTCCAGGACATATTCGACAAATTCAAGCCCCAGCACCGGAAACTCATGCGTCACCGCGCCGTTGAACGCCTGGTTGCCCTTCAGCGAGAGTTCCTGGACGCGCGCGCGATGCGAGCCGGTCCCGACGAACAAAAAGTAGCCCGGCGTTGCCGGCCGCGTGTTGATGGCGTCACGCGCGGCTTTCAGCGCGTGCAGCATGTTGTCGCCATCGGCGCTGCCCAGCGCATGCTGCACCTCGTCAACGATCAGCACCAGGTCGGTTTTCGACTGGTTAATCAGCTCCGTGAACGCCTGCGCCAGGCTGACGCCGCCTTCCTTGCCCACATCGGCGAGCTTGAAGCCAAACTTGAAGCCCGCCGCGCCCGCCTCGACGCTGGCAACCCGTTTGAGTTGCTGGAGCATCGCTGAACCGGGGGTTTGCAACGCGTTCAAAGACTGGCGGATGGCGCCGTGCACCAGGTCCGCCGGGTTGGCCTGCGGCTGGCTCCACAGGTCCACATAAATGACGATGGCCCCCAGACCCTGCAGCGCCGGGATCAGGTCGGTGGCGAGAAACGTGGTTTTGCCGACTCGCCGTTGCCCGGAAAGAAAGAGCCCGGAGCGCAATGAGGTGTCGAGAAATGTTGGCCGCAGCAACTGCTTGGCCATTTCCTGCGCGAGGACGGTGCGGCGGAAGGTCATGGTTTATGGATTTCCGGAGAAATTTGGTAATTATGACGTTTGCATAATTTTAAATAAAGTGGGGGGAGTTTCTCCCTTCGAGTCGCCTTGCGCCTGACGCTCATCGGCGTTTCACAGCTGCTTTTCAACGGAGGTTTTGGGATTAAATCGGGCTTTTGCGCAATAGGGATGGGCGTGAGCAGCTATCTTTTTTGAATGGCTGAGGAGTGTCATCTGGTTTTGCTGCGTGCTGCAAGGTCTTGACCGGGTCAACGGGCGCCGCCTAACCAGCCGCCCGAATCGCCCATGATGAAGTTCTGTATGCAATTGGGCTGGAGGTTTGGCCCATGCTGCATGGACTCGCTTGATTCACGAGGCAGCCACTGCTTGGTTTGACGCCGGACAGCGTGAACAGCCAATTTGAGGAGAGCTTATGGGCCATTTGGAAATGGTTTCGCCAGTGGCTCCTTTGCAGCGGGAACGGTCACTCGCGGTTCATGCCCGATGGACAGGACTGGGCCAGTTCCTGCCGTTCATGGCCGTCAGCTTTCAAGCAGCCCAAAAAACTTCAATCGCCACTGTCTAGGCAGCGTTCTTCTCAGAGATCGCCTTGCTCTCGTTGGTGACCTGTGGCATCGAAATCCGGGGTCGTGCAGGCGGCCTGCGCGCCGGTTGCTAGGGCAAGGTGTGCGACTGGCTTGTCCCAGAGCCGTCGCGCCGTGTGCGGCAGCGCACAGATCGCCGCAGTGTTTGGCGCTTAGACTGAACGGCTATGAATCTTTCGTTCACGAACGAACAGTTTTACGGTGTCTTTCGTGACTACAACACTTCCATGTGGCCGGCACAGTGGTTACTCGTCGCAATGGCCCTGGCCGCAGTGGTAGCGGCGCTGAGGCCTCGGCCCTGGTCTGGCGTTGCCGAGTCCGCCATCCTCGGGGTGCTTTGGGCCTGGATCGCCTTGGCCTACCACCTCGTCTTCTTCGCACGCATCAGTCCTCCTGCCTATGTGTTTGCCACCCTCTCGATGGTGGGCGCAGCCGCGTTCATCTGGCAGGGCGTGATTCGACGCAGGCTATCATTCCAGTGGGTTCCCGGCCTGAAGGCGTGGGCAGGGGCTGCGCTCATCGTCTTTGCCCTGGTCGTGTACCCAGTCTGGTCGGCCTACGCCGGTCATCCGTATCCGGCAACACCGACTTTCGGCCTGCCGTGCCCGACGACGATCTTCACCATAGGCCTACTGTGCTTCGCAGTAACGCCCACGCCGCGCAGCCCGTTGATCGTTCCTTTGCTGTGGTGCCTGGTTGGTGCCCAGGCTGCTTTTCTCCTTGGCGTGCAGCCTGACTTTGGCCTCATTCCTGCCGGCTTGGTGGGAACAGGTCTTCTGGCGACTGCCAGTCAGACGCATCGGAAAGTGAAATCATGATCACACGCAGACAGTTCTCCGCTTCTACGTCGTACATGGTAGCCAGCCCGTTGGCGCTTTACGGCTGTTCCCAAGAGCCTGCGACGGACGGCTACGAAGCGGTCGCCGCGCGCACATGGCAGTTGGGTGCCATGACGGTTCTGGGTGGCGCCGCACTCAGTCGGGAGCTGGTTCGCTACGCCACGCTGGCCCCGTCCAGCCACAACACGCAGTGCTGGAAGTTCGCACTTGAAAGCAGTGGCCGGTCCATCACCATCCAGCCCGACCTGACGCGTCGTTGCCCTGCGGTAGATCCGGACGATCATCACATTTTCGTCTCGCTGGGCTGCGCCACCGAGAACCTGATCCAGGCCGCGCTTGCCCACGGCCTCAAGGGTGAGGCGCAGTTCGACCCAGCTAGGAACGCGGTGCGTGTGACGCTTGTACCCACGCAAGCCCAGACCACACCAGTGTTTATGGCAATCCACCTTCGTCAATGCACGCGCGGTGACTATGACGGCAAGCCGTTGTCAGGCGAAGAACTGACGCTGTTGCAGCGCGCCGGCAGTTCGGATAAGGTGCGCCTGCTGTTGTTGACAGAGCGCGAGGCGATGGAGCACACACTGGACTACGTGGTTCAAGGCAACACGGCGCAGATGGCCGACGCAGCCTTCGTCAAAGAGTTGCTGACCTGGATCCGGTTCAATGGTGCCGATGCCGTTCGCACCCGCGATGGCCTGTACAGCGCGTCCTCTGGCAACCCCAACATTCCGTCATGGATCGGCGATCTGGCGTTTCGCTGGGTCTTCACGCCAAAGGGCGAAAACGACAAGTACGCGCGGCAGGTGCGCAGCTCCGCCGGTATCGCGGTGTTCGTCGGCCAGACCGACGCAAAGGCGCACTGGGTGGACGTGGGGCGATGCTACGAGCGCTTCGCACTACAGGCCACGGCGCTGGGCATTCGCAATGCCTTCTTGAACCAGCCGATTGAAGTGGCGGCACTTCGTCCCCCCTTCGCCGCCGCACTGGGCTTGACCGGCCAACGGCCGGACCTCGTCGTGCGATTCGGTCGCGGCCCATTGCTGCCACGCTCACTGCGGCGGCCGGTCGAGGCCGTTCTGGTGTGAGCAACAGGCATCGAACCAAAGGAAATGCAATGACAGTGCTGATGTGGCTAGGTATCGCGCTTGGGGTGCTGGTCGTCGTTGCCATCGGATTGCGCGTAGTCGGCACTGCCCGATGGGCTGCGCTGGTTCGCACGCACACCAGCCTGCTCGAATCGGGCAACGTTGGGGCACAGGGTCGGTTCCCGGCACCCGCGCGCTTTGACGCGCATGAACTCGAAGGGCTTCCTGCGCCGGTGCAACGCTACTTCCGTACGGTGCTGACGGACGGACAGCCTATCATTGCCGGGGCTACTATCGAGATGACTGGCACCATCAACATGTCGGCCACCGCCGAGCAATGGAAGCCGTTCACGTCGCGTCAGCGGGTTGTCACCCGTAGACCAGGTTTCTTGTGGAATGCCCAGGTGGACATGTTTCCCGGCGTGCCCGCGCACGTGGAAGACAGCTACATCGCCGGCAACGGCAGTCTGTATGCAAAGCTGTTCGGACTCTTCACGGTGGCCAACTCACACGGCGACGGCGAGATCGCGCGCGGCGAATTTATGCGCTACTTTGCTGAAAGCCCGTGGTATCCCACTGCGCTGCTGCCCAGCCAGGGCGTGCGATGGGAAGCAGTGGACGACGCCTCAGCCAACGCCACCATCGTCGATGGCCCAATCAGTTTGACCTTGCTGTTCCGCTTCAACAATGCCGGCTTGATCGCCTCGGTGCGCGCAGAGGCGCGGGGTGCCGGGGTGGGCAAAGACGGGGACATGCTGATGCTGCCCTGGGACTGCGGCTTGTCCGACTACCGGCCGCTGGACGGCATGCTGATTCCGATGGCTGGTGAAGCGGCCTGGGTTCAGCCTGAAGGCCGCAAGGCGTACTTTCACGGCACCGTTAAGAAACTGAGCTATCAGTGGGCACCTAGGGGGCCTGCATGAACGCGAACATGAGCGCATTCACCCCGAGAATCGGCATCTGGGCAGCGATGCTGTCCGCGCTTTTCGCCGCTTGTTTCAGCATCGTGGCGCTGGCTGCGAATTCAACGTTGTTGATACCTGCCATCTGGGTCAACCCCTTGAGCTTTGCGCCATCGCTGCTGTTGGCCTGGACATACCTGGTTTTGATGGCCTGCGTGCTGGACGCCGCACCGCCGGAACAACGGGTCTGGGCGCTTCTGGGTCTGTGTTTTACGGTGCTCTACGCAACGATGAACAGCATCGTGTATGTCGTGCAATTGGTCGTGGTCACGCCGCTGGTCTTTCAGGGTAACGGGGACTCGGCAGGCGTGCTCGCGTTCGGGCCGCGCTCCTTCATGCTGTCGTTGAACGCCGTGGCCTATGCGTTGATGAGTGCTTCGGCGTTCCTTGCTGCCTTCGCGTTTCCTGGCCGCGCGCAAAGGTTTGTGCGCGGCGCCATGTGGGCACACGGTGCGATGGAGCCTGTCGTCATCGCTGCGATCTTCTGGCCGCGGATGACCTACGTGGGTGCACTGTGGATCGTGACGTTTCCAACGATGGCGTTTGCGCTGGCCGGGGTATTTCGGCGGGTTGCGACGGCAGACGGCCGGCTTCGTCCGCAGTCCTGTGCAGCTCACGGGCCCGCACTGCAACATCAGCCCGTGCAGCCGATGCCGGTGCGAACCAAGTAGCCGGCCGAAGCCAAATGCCCATCGAAGCCCCTCGCCGCACCGCACTGCGCCGCATCGCCGCTGGTTTGGCTGGCACGGTCGCCGTGGCAGCAGGCTTCGTGACCTGGGCGGTGCACCGTCCCGATGTGTTGTTCGCTAAAGGCCGCTGTTACGGAGGTGCCCCAGTGAAAAAGAAAGCCTTGGTTGTGTACGCCACCCGAGCGGGTTCAACCGGCGAGGTTGCGCGAGTCATCTCCGAGCGCCTGTGTGCGATGGGCTTCGACGCCGAGGTCCAACCCGTCGATTCAGTCAGTAGCGTTTCCGGCTATCAGGCAGTGGTGCTGGGCAGCGCCGTTCGCTACGGTGCCTGGCTACCGGAAATGACGAAGTTCATCGCGTTTCAGCAAAGCGCCTTGTCGCAGCTGCCCTTGGCAATCTTCACCTTGCATATGCAAGCGCTGGGCGACGACACCGCCAGCCAGGCCGCACGCGCCGGCTACACGAAAGCCGTGCGCGCCGTGGTGAACCCGCGAGACGAAGTGTTCTTCGCTGGCAAGGTCGACCCGACGACGCTGAGCTTTTTTGAGCGCATGGCCGTGAAGCTTGTCAGGTCGCCCGTGGGCGACAAGCGGGATTGGGATCGCATACGACGCTGGGCCGACGGCCTGAGCGAGACCTTGCATTGACCGCGATGCCCCTGCCCAACGGCGGTGACCCTTTGCCGATCATGTTCAGCGGCCACTTTCCCGAGCGCGACGACCGCATCGGATCGCCATGAAGCCGAGCATGCAATGGTATGTGCTTGCTCTGCTGGCCCTGGTACTGGTGGGCGCGCTGGTCCTGGTCGGCTGGCAATTCAACAGCGACATGGCACAAGCCCGGGCGCACGCGGCACAAGGCGCCGTGCTGCTGCAGACGCGCTGCGGCCCCATTGAGGTTCAGGAGGCAGGCACCGGTGTGCCGCTGCTGGTGGTGCACGGCAGTGGCGGTGGACACGACCAGGGCATGGCCTTCGCGGGGGCGCTGGCGCGGCACGGGATCCGCGTGATCGCGATGTCGCGCTTCGGCTACCTGCGCACGCCGATGCCCGCAGACTCATCGGCAGTTGCGCAGGCCGATGCGCATGTGTGCCTGCTCGACGCACTGGGCATTCGGCGTGCTGCCGTGATGGGCGGCTCTGCCGGCGCGCCGTCGGCGCTGCAGATGGCCATCCGCCACCCCGATCGGGTCAGTGCGCTGATCCTGCTCGTACCGCTGGCCTACAAACCGCCGTCGCAGGCCGACTCCGCGCCCCCGATGCCCGCATGGATCGAGGCCACGATGATGCGGCTGATCGGTTCGGACTTCCTCTTCTGGGCGGCGCTGCACGTCGCGCGTGATCAGGTGATCAAGGTGGTGCTGGCCACACCGCCGGAGTTGCTGGCGACGACCACCCCGCAGGAGCGGGCGCGAGTGAAAATGATGCTCGAAAACATCCTCCCGGTATCCGCCCGTGCCGAGGGACTGCGCAGCGATACGGCGGTTGGCAAGCACCTTGTGCCCGCGCCGCTGGGCTCCATCCAACTGCCAACCCTCATCGTCAGTGCACGCGACGATCGCTACGGCACCTATGCCAGCGCGCAGTACACCGCGAGCCAGATCGCCGGGGCAAAATTCGTCGGCTTCGATGAAGGTGGTCACACCTGGGTCGGGCATGACGACGACGTCATGGCTGAAATCGTGATGCTGCTCGATCCGACGGTCAGGCCATGAGGTTCGAGACATTGCTGCGGCGCTACCCCGTGTGCAGCTTCTTCGCCCTGGCATTCGGCATCAGCTGGGGCGGCATCCTGGTCGTCCTGAGTGCCACGGACTTCAATCTGCTCGACCTAAGGCCGCTAGACACGGGCCTCATCTTCGTGCTCATGCTCCTGGGTCCGAGCGTTGCTGGGCTGGCGTTGACGGCTCTACTCGATGGTCGGGCCGGGTTTCATCGGCTGCGGGTGCGCGCAGCACGTTGGCGAGTCGGTCTTCTCTGGTACCTGGTCGCGTTGATGACGATGCCCCTGCTCTTGCTCGCGACGCTGTGGCCCTTGAGCATCTTCTTGGATCCGGCGTTCTCGCCGCGATTTCAGTGGCCGCTGTTCGCGATCGGCCTTGTTGCCGGCAGCTTCGAGGAGGTCGGCTGGACAGGCTTTGCGACACCACGGTTGCTGTATCGGCAGCGGTTGTTCGTTGCCGGCTTGTGGCTCGGTCTCCTGTGGGCACTCTGGCATGTGCTGGTCGACTTTCGCCAGAACTCTGCTGCGATGGGTTCCCTCTGGTTGCTGGAGTTCGCGGTCTTCTATGTCGGGGCCTTGACGGCCTATCGCCTGTTGATGACTTGGGTCTATGCGAACACGCAGAGTCTGCTGTTGGCCGTTCTGATGCACGCCAGCTACACGGGCTGGCTGTTCGTGCTGTACCCGGCCACATCATTGGAGCAAGGCCTCGTCTGGCAAACCGGATTTACCGCTGCGCTGTGGCTCGCGGTGGCCGTGGTGATGTTGGGGCGTAAAAGGCGCGGGTCTTGTCCTTCGCTGTAGCGCCCGCAAACGCACAATGTCCTCAGCGCGCCCCGATGAAACCGCCTGCAACTGGCGCATCAGATCAGCCGTGGTGCACTTGATGAGGAATGCTGGCAAACCTCGACCTAGTGCCGCCCACACTCGCACCCTGACCAAGTCGACCCAGCAGGTTGGCGAGTTCGCTGCTCCCATCGAGTCCAGCATTGCCCGGCAGCATTGACTTCAAACCCGATGACTGTCTGCTTTGCGGTCAGTAATCGCGGACTGCGAACTTCGGCTTTGTCGTCGGGAACTGCCCGTCACTCCAAAAACCTGAAGGACTCTTGCCAGTCTAAAGGAGACGGTAACGGCACTGCCACCTCAGTTGGCTTTCAATATTCGTGAATCACTATCGCAAGCGCCTCGTGCAAATTCGCTTTCCCATCACCAACGCCGAGCATTTTGCGAATCACGCCATACCAGTGGCGCAGTTGATCGAACTGCGCCAATATCGCAGCACTTTCCCGGAAAACCGCGCCAAATCCTGTCATCGCTGCTGGTCGAAGTTAGCTGGTTGTTTTAACCATATCAGGCATCGAATCAGCCTCTGGCGCGATACGAGTATGCGCAAGCAGCTATATTTTCAATAGCAAAATTTTTCCACCAGCGACTTCTCCGCCGCAAAAACCAGCCGCCAATTTTGCCCGGCACACTGCGATGTGTACGATGACGCCGAGCGCTTCAACATCGCAACCAAAGGAAAACCCCATGGCATCCGGAAAAATACTCGTCGCCCAGGGCGGCGGCCCGACGGCGGTGATCAACCAGTCGCTGGTCGGCGTGGCGCTGGAGGCGCGGCGCTTTGGCGAGGTCAAGCGCATCTACGGCGCGCGCCACGGCGTGCGCGGCATCGTCAATGAAGACTTCGTGGACCTGACGCAGGAGACCAGCCACAACCTCGAACTCGTCGCCAGCACGCCGTCATCGGCGCTCGGCTCGACCCGCGACAAGCCCGACGAACGCTACTGCCAGGAGATTTTCAAGGTCTTGCAGGCGCACCAGATCGAGCACTTTTTCTACATCGGCGGCAACGACTCGTCGGACACGGTGCGCATCGTCAGCCTGGAGGCGCAAAAGGCCGGCTACCCGCTGCGCTCCATCCACATTCCCAAGACCATCGACAACGACCTGGTGGGCAACGACCACACGCCCGGTTTTCCGTCGGCCGCACGCTTCGTCGCGCAGGCCTTTGCCGGCGCCAACCTGGACAACGCGGCGCTGCCCGGCGTGTATGTGGGCGTGGTGATGGGCCGCCATGCCGGATTCCTGACGGCGGCGTCGGCGCTGGGCAAGAAGTTCCCCGACGACGGCCCGCACCTGATCTACCTGCCCGAGCGCACGTTTGTGCTGGAGAACTTTCTGGCGGATGTGAAGGAAACCTATGCGCGTTATGGCCGCTGCGTGATTGCCGTGTCCGAGGGCATCCACGATGCGTCGGGCGCGCCGATTGCCACCCTGCTGGCCAAAGACCTGGAGCATGACGACCATGGTAATGTGCAGTTGTCGGGCAACGGCGCGCTGGCCGACCTGCTGTGCGAGGAGATCAAGGCCAAGCTCGGCATCAAGCGGGTGCGCGGCGACACCTTTGGCTATTTGCAGCGCTCCTTCATCGGCTGCGTGTCCGACGTGGACCAGCGCGAAGCACGCGAGGTCGGCGAAAAAGCCGTGCAGTTCGCGATGTGGGGCGCGCAGGACGGCTCGGTGGCCATCAAACGCACCGGGTTTTATTCGGTCGATTACGAACTGCTGCCGCTCAGCGCCGTGGCCGGCAAGACGCGGGTGATGGAGGATGAGTTCATTGCATCCAACGGCACCGACGTGACCGACGCCTTCAGGATGTATTTGCGCCCGCTGCTCGGCTCGGGCATGCCCGATGCGTTCAGGCTGCGCCACCATCCGGTCGCCAAGGTGCTGAACCCCGGCCGCTGAAGCCATGCCCGCGCGGCGGCAAACTGCTGCAAACTTCTTGCGCCCATTCCATAATCAGGCGATGCGACTACTCCACACCATGCTCCGCGTTGGCAATCTTCAGCGCTCCATCGACTTTTACACCCACGTTCTGGGCATGCAGCTGCTGCGCCGGTCTGAAAACCCTGACTACAAATACAGCCTGGCCTTCGTCGGCTATGAAGGCAATCCGGCACAGGCCGAGATCGAGCTGACCTACAACTGGGGCACCGACAGCTACGAGATGGGCACGGCCTACGGCCACATCGCCCTTAGCGTTCCCGACACCTACGCCGCCTGCGAAAAGATCAAGGCCTCCGGCGGCAACGTCACCCGCGAAGCGGGGCCGGTCAAGGGCGGCAGCACGGTGATTGCGTTCGTGACCGACCCGGACGGCTACAAGATCGAGCTGATCCAGCGGCCCAATGAGGCCGGCGGCGCAGGCCTGCGCTGAAATTGTCGCAACACTTGCTATTATTTAGATAGCTGCTTGCGCATACCCAGCGTGCGCAAACGGCATATTTCATTAAAAGTCCGGGACATTTCCCGGATTTTTGGTTTCAAGCGTTCGTGCGCGCCAGCTCGCAAGCCTGCACCGCAAGCGTTGTGACCTGCGCCCAGTCGCCGCGCGCCACCGCGTCAAGCGGCGTCAGCCACGAACCGCCGACGCAGACGACGTTGGGCAGCGCCAGAAACTCCGCCGCGTTCGCCATGGTGATGCCGCCGGTCGGGCAGAACTTCACATCGCCAAACGGTCCGCCCCAGGCCTTGAGCATGGCGCTGCCGCCCGCCTGCAGCGCAGGGAAGAACTTGAGTTCGGTCAAGCCGTCTTCCTGCGCCATCATGATTTCGCTGCCGGTCGCCACGCCAGGCAGCAGCGGCAGGCCGGCATCGCGGCAAGCCTGGCCGACCGCATGGGTGTAGCCGGGGCTGACGACAAAGCGCGCGCCAGCCATGGCGCAGGCCTGGGCATCGGCGGCGCTGCGCACCGTGCCGGCGCCGACCACGGCCTCGGGCACGTCGCGGGCAATCGCCTCGATGCAGGCCAGCGCCTGCGGCGTGCGCAGGGTGACTTCGAGCATGCGAATACCGCCGGCGACCAGGGCGCGGGCCAGCAGCACGGCCTGGCCGACATCGTTCAGCACAATGACCGGAATCACGGGCGCATCGCGCATGACCTGCAGGGCACTCAGTTTGGTGCTGATATCCATCGTTACATCCATGACATGGCTCCTTCTTCTGCTGTCAATGCTCTGGCGCGCATGCTTGAAAACAATCCCCGGCCCATACCGACGCTATTGCGCTGGCGCAATTCAGCGGGCATCACGCTGACGGGCCGCGCGGCCCATTCGGCCTCGTCCCCCAGCACCCGCAACTCGCCGGTGAGCGCATCGACGCGAATCACGTCGCCGTCCATCACTTTGGCCAGCGGGCCGCCGGCCGCCGCTTCGGGCGACACATGAATCGCCGCCGGCACCTTGCCCGACGCGCCGCTCATTCGGCCATCGGTGACCAGCGCCACCATGAAGCCCTTGCCCTGCAGCACCGCCAGGGGCGGCGTGAGCTTGTGCAGTTCGGGCATGCCGTTGGCCTGCGGCCCCTGCCAGCGCACCACGCAGACCACGTCGCATTCCAGCTCACCGGCATTGAAGGCCTGCAGCAAATCCTCCTGCGAATCGAACACCCGGGCCGGCGCCTCGATCACGTGCCGGTCATCGGGCACGGCCGACACCTTGATCACGCTGCGGCCCAGGTTGCCCGTCAGCAGCTTGAGCCCGCCGGTGGCGCTGAACGGCCGGCCGGCGGGACGAATGATCGACTCGTCCTTCGAGTCGCCGGTTTCCCGCCAGGCCAGCGCCGCGCCGTCCATCACGGGGATGCGCGCATATTCGCGGATGCCGCCAGCGCGCACCGTCAGCACGTCCTCGTGCATGAAACCGGCGTCCAGCAGCTCGCGAATCACCAGCCCCGGCCCGCCGGCGGCCTGAAAGTCGTTCACATCGGCGCTGCCGTTGGGATAGACATGCGTCAGGAGCGGCACGACATCGGACAGCGCCGAAAAGTCATTCCAGTCGATCATGATGCCGGCCGACTGCGCCACCGCCACCCAGTGGATCAGGTGATTGGTCGAGCCTCCGGTGGCCAGCAGCGCGACCATGGCATTGACGATGGCGCGTTCATCGACGACATGGCCGATGGGCGCAAAGCGCTTGGCCTTGGTGATGCCGAGCACGGTGCGCGCCGCCTCACGCGTGAGTTCGTCGCGCAGCGCGTCACCGGGCTGGACAAACGCCGTGCCCGGCACATGCAGGCCCATGGCTTCCATCAGCATCTGGTTGCTGTTGGCCGTGCCGTAGAAAGTGCAGGTGCCGGGGCTGTGGTAGGACTTGAGTTCGCCCTCTAACAGCGCGTCGCGCCCCACCAGCCCCTGCGCGGCCTGTTCGCGGATGCGGGCTTTTTCCTTGTTCGGCAGGCCCGACGGCATCGGACCTGCCGGCACGAACACCATCGGCAAATGGCCGAACTGCAGCGCGCCAATCAGCAGGCCGGGAACGATCTTGTCGCACACGCCGAGCAGCAGCGCGGCATCGAACATGTCATGCGACAGCGCGACGGCCGTTCCCATGGCGATCACGTCGCGGCTGAACAGGCTCAGCTCCATGCCGCTGGTTCCCTGCGTCACGCCGTCGCACATGGCCGGCACGCCGCCGGCCACCTGCGCCGTGGCGCCGTGCCTGCGCGCCTCGTCCTTGATCAGCGCCGGGTAGCTAAGGAGCGGCGTGTGCGCCGACAGCATGTCGTTGTAGGCAGTGACGATGCCGATGTTGGGCCGGCGCTCGGTCACGACCTTGAAGCGGTCATCCAGCGGCATGCCCGCCACGGCATGCGCGATGTTGGCGCAGCCCATGCGGTCCATGCTCGGCTTGCGGCTGCCGTCGGCCTGAATTTGCGCCAGATAGGCGCTGCGCGTCGGCCGGCTGCGCTCGGTGATGCGGACGGTGATGTCTGAAACGGCGGAATGAAGCGCCATGATGAAACCTTTCAATCAAGCCATCCCGGACATGGGGATGTAACTTTATTACGGCGTCTATGGTAACTAATATCGCACCAGTTTTCACCCTGAATGGTTACTTTGCGGTTACCAAACGAGGCACAGGCAAAAAAAATCCGCAGGGCGCAAACCGCTGCGGAGTCATGCCGCCAGCCGCGAAGGCCGGCATGGCGCGAGTTACTGCAGGCTGATTTCGACGCGGCGGGCTTCGGCGTCGCTACCCACGCCATTGCCGGCAATCTGCTCGGGCTTTTTGAGTTCAATCTGGCTCTCGGGCACGCCCGCTGCCGTCAGGGCGTTGCGCACGGCCAGCGCGCGCTGCTTGGCCAGCTCGGCGTTTTGCTCCGCGTTGCCGGTGGCGTCGTGGAAGCCCGAAATCGTGACCTTGCGGCCCGCCTGCGCACCCTTGACCACGTCCAGCAGCGCTTCGCCGGCACCGGCGGCCAGGTCGGCCTTGCCGGAAGCAAAGTAGAACTTGACGATGCCCTGCTCGACCTTGACGCTGGCCGCGTCGGAAGCCGCCTGCGCCGTTGCAGTGGAGGATGCGGGAACGGCTGCCACGGCCGGCGCAGCGGCTGTCTGGGCAGCCGGGGCGCCTGCAGCGTCGGCCGAAACGCCGCGATGCCTCACGCCAAACACCAGCACCGACGCCACGACGATGGCAATCAATCCGAACACCAGAAACAGCGCTACGCGTTGCGCGCTGTCGTCATTCTGAGAAACCATAAGAAACTTCCTTTTTAAAAAAACTGCCAATATTGTAAAGTGAGGCTGTGACCACTCTAGCAAACACCTCTTGCGAATTGGCTTACAAAGCCCGTGATCCCGCCACCATGCTCGACGCCGCAATCCGGGAATGGGGCGGCCAGACCGACTTGTGGGTCTTTGGCTATGCATCGCTGATCTGGCGGCCCGAATTCGAATCGGCCGAAGAGCGTTTTGCCACCCTGCACGGCTACCACCGCGCGCTGAAAATGTGGAGCCGCATCAACCGCGGAACGCCTGCGCTGCCAGGCCTGGTGTTTGGCCTGCTGTCGGGCGGCAGCTGCAAGGGAATGGCCTATCGGCTGCCCAGGGACCATGTTCCCGATGTCCTGCCCGCCCTGTGGGCGCGCGAAATGCCCAACGGCGTCTACGACCCGAAGTGGCTGCGCTGCCGCACCGCGCAGGGCGACGTCAGGGCGCTGGCCTTCACGCTGTCCCGGCGCAGCCCCAACCACACCGGCGTGCTGAGCGAAGACCACTACCGGCAGATATTTTCCAGTGCCTGCGGCCGTTACGGCACGACGCGCGACTATGCGCAGCTGACCTATGACAAGCTTCGCATGCTCGGCATTGACGACCAGGCGCTGGGCAGGCTGCTGCAGCTGGCCGGGCACTGACAGGCAGCGCACATTCAACCGCTCTGGCGTGAATCGTCACACCGGCCGGCCTTCCAGCTTGAACAACAACCCCAGGGAGACTTCATGACACGCACCTTCATCCTGCTGGCCAGCGTGCTGGCACTTGGCGCCTGCGCCAGCACCACCACGGGTCCGCGCGCCGTGGCCCAGCTGCAAAATACCACCGGCAATACCGCCAGCGGCTCGGTCACCTTCACCCAGAGCGGCGACAAGGTGCTGGTTTCCGGCATGGTCAGCGGGCTCAAGCCCAATGCCGAACACGGCTTTCACCTGCATGAAAAAGGCGACTGCTCCAGCGGCGACGGCATGAGCGCGGGCGGCCACTTCAATCCAACCGGCCAGCCCCACGGCCAGCATGCCGCCATGGCCCATCACGCAGGCGACCTGCCCAGCCTGAAGGCCGATGCCAGCGGTGTCGCCCGATTCAGCTTCGAGTCCAGGGGCATTTCCGTCGGCAGCGGCGCAGGCAACATCGTCGGACGGGGGCTGATCGTTCACCGCGATCCCGACGACTACACCACCCAACCCACCGGCAACTCCGGGCCGCGTCTGGCCTGCGCCGTGGTGACCCCAAGCTGAATCTTTACCGGCACGAATCTGGCACCGGACTTTATACTCCGGGCCATGCTTGACCACACCTCCATTGCCGACCTTCGCAAAAGCTACGAGCGCGCCGAACTCAATGAAGACGCCTCGCATGCCGACCCGCTCAAACAATTCGACCAGTGGCTCGGCGAAGCCATCTCGGCCCAGGTGCCCGAACCCAATGCGATGACGCTGGCCACTGTGGGCAGCAATTTACGGCCGTCCACCCGCGTGGTGTTGATCAAGGGCTTCGATGCGCAAGGCATTGTCTGGTACACCAACTACGCCAGCCGCAAAGGGCTTGAACTGGCCGGCAACCCGTATGCGGCGCTGCAGTTCCACTGGGTCGAGCTGGAACGCGTGGTGCGCATCGAAGGCGTGGTGGAAAAGGTATTGGATGAAGAAAGCGACGCTTACTTCCACAGCCGGCCGCTGGACTCGCGCATCGGCGCCTGGGCGAGCCCTCAAAGCGAGGTGATTTCCGGCCGTGGCGTGCTGATCGCCAATGCCGCCAAATTCGGCGCCAAATTCATGCTGCAGCCTCCGCGCCCGCCACACTGGGGCGGCTACCGCCTCAAGCCCGACAACTGGCAATTCTGGCAAGGCCGAAAAAGCCGCCTGCACGACCGCCTGCGCTACACGCTGCAGGACGATGCCCGCTGGCTGCGCGAACGCCTGGCGCCCTGAACCGTTAAACCGTCGTCAGGGGCTGTCCGGCAAACCGTCCAGCCGCGCTATGGCCTGGTGCGCCACGGCAGACAGCTGTTCAGCCTTGACCTGATCAGGTGCGATTTCAGCCAGCGGCACCAGCACGAAGGCCCGCTGCGTCATGCGCGGATGCGGCACGGTCAACCGGGCCGAGTCGATGCGGGCGCTGCCATACAGCAGCAAGTCCAGGTCCAGCGTGCGGGGCGCATTGCGGTACGGCCTTTCGCGCCCGGCCTGCAATTCGAGCGCTTGCAACGCATCGAGCAGCGCGGGTGCAGTCAAACCGGTTTGCAGCGCCACGACCGCATTGATGTAATCGTTCCCAGGTGCGGGCGCTTCGCTGCCGGAATCGGTGTCCAGCGGCGCGGTTTTATAAAAACTGGACACCCGGCGAACCTGCGTGAGAGGCAGCGCCTTGAGCGCGTGGACCGCCTGGTGCAGCGCCGCCACGGCATCGCCGAGGTTGGCACCCAAGGCAATACAGGCGGTCACCGGCTCGCGCCCAGCGGTTTCTTTTTCCTGCGGTTCGCCCAAACGCATGGCAGGACTTTTCGCGCTTAGGGAAGCAGAAATTTCCGATGTACCCATGTCATGCCGGGCTTGACCCGGCATCCATGAATTCGGGGCCATGGATTGCGGGTGCTGAAACCCCGGACCTGATCCGGGGCCGCAATGACAGCCACTTGGAACCTGCACTTTTGCAATTTCCGCTTCCCTTAGTGGTCGGCTGTTGGCGAAGCGCCGGTGGACTGGGGCGTGTCGCCGCTGCCCTCCTGGCCCTCGGCCGCACGGCTGGCGGACTTACGGCGGCGCCGGCGTTTCTTGGCCGGGGCGGCATCGCCTTCCTGCAAGGGCAGTTCCAGCCCGTCACCGTCACCCGGGCTGCTGCCGGACGATAGCGCTGGCGCCGTGTCAACGGGCCGAGCGCCCTCGTCGGCAACGGCCCGCTTAACGCGTGTGCGCGCCTGCGGCTTTTTCTGCTGCGTCTCGCGAATCGCCTCGATCATGTCGTGGCGCTCGTCGTCATAGGCGGTGCTGAACTTTTCCCACCATTCGCCCAGCGCCGGGTCGATCTCGCCGATCTGGCCTCGCAGGCGCAAAAAGTCAAAGCCCGCCCGAAAGCGCGGCTGCTCCAGAAGCGAATACGGCGCATTGCCCACGCGCTTTTCAAAACGCGGCTGCATGGTCCAGATTTCGCGCATGTCGATGCCCAGCTTGCCGCGTCCCGACACATCGCCGATCTTGCTGTTGAACGCCTCGTCAATCGCGTCCTGCAGCGCCGGCATCGGGGGTTCATTGCGCTTGAGGCGCCGGTCCCAGCCGCTGCGCACATCGGACCAGAGCACGCATGACAGCAAAAAGCTGGGCGCGACCGGCTTGCCTTCGCCGACGCGGCGGTCGGTGTCCTGCAGCGCCAGTTTCAGGAACGGGTCGTCGGACATTTCAACCACCACGTCGAGCAGCGGGTAAATGCCGGTGCCCATGCCGAGCTCCTTGAGCTGGGCGATGCTGGCCAGCGAATGGCCGGTCTGCAGCAACTTCAGCATTTCGTCGAACAGCCGCGACTGCGGAACGTCGGCCAGCAGGCCGCACATTTCCTTCAGCGGCGCCGCCGTTTTTTCCTCGAACTTGAAGCCCAGCGCATTGAGCTTGGCGCCAAAACGCACGGCACGGATGATGCGCACCGGGTCTTCGCGGTAGCGCAGCGCCGGGTTGCCGATCATGCGGACGATCTTTTTCTTCGCGTCGCCAATGCCGTTGTGGTAATCGACGACGACTTGCGTTTCCGGGTCGTAGTACATGGCGTTGATGGTGAAGTCGCGCCGCGCGGCGTCTTCCTCCATCGGCCCCCAGACGTTGTCGCGCAGCACGCGGCCCGACGCATGCACGGCATGCTTCATGCCGGCGAGTTCACTCTTGCTGGTGCGCTCGTTGCCGCCGACCTGCTCGGCCAGGGCATTGTCCATGTGGGCGCGAAAGGTCGAGACCTCTATCACCTCATGCTCGCGGCCCCGGCCGTAGATGACGTGGACGATGCGAAAGCGCCGGCCGATGATGAAGGCGCGGCGAAACAGCGACTTGACCTGCTCGGGCGTGGCGTCGGTGGCCACGTCGAAGTCCTTCGGCCGCAGGCCCACCAGCAGGTCGCGCACCGCGCCGCCGACGATGTATGCCTCGAAACCCGCCTGCTTCAGAACATGCACCACGTCCATGGCGCGTTCGTCCACCAGCTTGACGTTGATGCCGTGGTCCTTGAACTCGATGTCGTGGCGTTTGCCGAAGGGGGACTTTGGAATCCGTTTGGAAGGGGATTCGGTGCCGTCGGCTTTGCCGAACAGCTTGTCGATGAATTTTTTGATCATGAAATTTAAAAATTTGAGGGAGATGCCGCCCCTTGGCAGCAAGCGTTGTCCCTACGCGCTTCAGGCCGGAGGCGGCCGCCGCTGCCCGGCGGCAAGCGCCATCCTTGGCGCTTAAAACAGGTCAAGTATGCGCCATCCGCGTTCAGTGGCCAGTGCCCGCAGGCGCGGGTCGGGGTTGGTGGCGACCGGATCGGTGACCTTTTCCAGCAGCGCCAGATCGTTCATCGAATCGGTGTAAAACGTCGTGTGCACATCGTCCCAGCCCAGATTCCGGGCGGTCAGCCATTGTTCCATGCGCGTGACCTTGCCTTCCCTGGCCGACGGCGTGCCCCGGATTTCGCCGGTCAGCTGGCCCCGGGCGTCGCGCTCCAGCTCAACCGCGATCAGTTCCGATACGCCAAAGGCATCGGCAATCGGACGGGTCACGAATTCGTTGGTGGCCGTCACGATGACCAGCTCGTCGCCGGCCGCGCGGTGCCACCCGACCAGTTCCAGCGCCTGGCTTTTTATGGCTTTATGCACGATCTCGCTCATGAAGCGGGCGTGAGCAGCTATTGAATTTATAGCGCCTTGTTTGCGGATGGCCTGGGTGGCAAAACGCACATAGTCATGGATGTCGAGCGTTCCGGCGCGGTATTGCTCAAAGAACTCGGCATTGCGGCGCTTGAATTCGGTCGCGTCGCACCAGCCCAGCGCAATCGTGAACTCGCCCCATTCGTAGTCGGAATCAATCGGGATCAGGGTGTGGTCCAGATCAAATAACGCCAGTTTCACACGTGCCCCCACGCTTTTCACTTCGTGTAATGCGCTGCCCCCCGGGGGGGCTGTGCTTGCTTGGGGCGGCCCGGCGCGGTGAACTTCACCCCCACGCTCGCTCACTGCGTGTGGCTCGCTGCCCCCCGGGGGGGCTGTGCTTGCTTGGGGCGGCCTGGCGCGGTGAACTTCACCCCCACGCTCGCTCACTGCGTGTGGCTCGCTGCCCCCCGGGGGGGCTGTGCTTGCTTGGGGCGGCCTGGCGCGGCGCACGTCTTGCTCCTTGCCTGCTTTGTCAGCATTCACCTCAACCGTCATTCCGTCTCCAGCATGGTTTTGATCAGCGGGATCGTGATGGCCCGCTTGGTTTGCAGCGCGTAGCTGTCGAGCTTGTCGAGCAGTTGCATCAGGCTGCCCAGGTCGCGCGAAAAGCGCGTCAGCATGAAATCCATCACCTCGCCGCCGAGCAAAAAGCCGCGCGCGTCGGCTTCCTGCTTGATCACGGCGCGCCGCTCGTCGTCGCTCAGCGCCTGCAGGGCAAACACATGGCCCCAGCCCAGGCGGGTGCGCAGGTCCTCGCGCAGCGGCAGATCGGCCGGCGGCACATTGCCGGCGGCCACCACCCAGCGCGGGTGGCCGTCGTCGGTGCTCAACGCATTGACGAACCAGTTGAAGGCGGTTCGCTGCTGCGCTGCGGAATAAAGGTGGCAGTCGTCCATGATGACGGCCGACCACGATTCGTTGAACTCCGGCGGCTCCAGCATCGACGCATCCATCCAGCCGCTCGAAGCGCCCTGGTCGCGCAAGGCTTGGCTGACCGCCTTGAGCAGATGCGTCTTGCCGCTGGCTTCGTCGCCCCAGAGGTAGGTCGGCACAGGCGACTCCGGCGGACTTTGCGCCCATGACGCCAGCTGCCGTACCGCCGCTTCATTCGGTCCGACGAAAAAATTGGCAAACGCGGGGTCGGATGCGAGTCCGATGTCCAGGGCAAGTTGTTTCATGGCTGGCTTGGCGGTTCGCATCCCGGCTTCAGAGGACACGCGAAAGGCGCCTGGCGGCCGGTGCGCGGGTCGGGCACCAGGTCGCGGTGCGTTGGGGGATCAGGGTAGGTTGCATGAAGCCTTGGAATGCGCTGGCCCGCAAAGGGCCGGCAGAAGCTAGGGGGATAGCCTTTAGAATCTCAGGCTGGATTCTATCGGGCTTGGCCAGCCGGCTCCCGACCACCGCCCTGCCCCTTCGAGCTTTCCCGGCTCCCACCGCATTACCCCCGACACCATGACCACTACCCCCCTTTCCTACAAAGACGCCGGCGTTGACATCGACGCGGGCGACGCCCTGGTTGAACGCATCAAGCCGCTGGCCAAGAAAACCATGCGCGAAGGCGTGCTGGCCGGCATCGGCGGCTTTGGCGCCCTGTTTGAAGTGCCCAAGCGCTACAAGGAGCCTGTGCTGGTCAGCGGCACCGACGGCGTGGGCACCAAGCTCAAGCTGGCCTTTGAATGGAACATGCACGACACCGTCGGCATCGACCTGGTCGCCATGAGCGTCAACGACGTGCTGGTGCAAGGCGCCGAGCCGCTGTTTTTCCTGGACTATTTCGCCTGCGGCAAGCTCGACGTGGACACCGCCGCCGCCGTGGTCGGCGGCATCGCCAGGGGCTGCGAGCTGAGCGGCTGCGCGCTGATCGGCGGCGAAACCGCCGAGATGCCCGGCATGTACCCGTCGGGCGAATACGACCTGGCCGGTTTTGCCGTCGGCGCGGTAGAAAAATCCAAAATCCTGACTGGCAAGGACGTGATACCGGGCGACGTGGTGCTCGGCCTGGCCAGCAGCGGCGTGCATTCCAATGGTTTCAGCCTGGTGCGCAAATGCATCGAGCGCGCTGGCAGCGACCTGCCCGCCACGCTGGACGGCAAGCCGTTCAAAGAGGCGCTGATGCAGCCGACCCGCCTGTACGTGAAGAACGTGCTGGCCGCGCTGGCCGCGCACCCGATCAAGGCGCTGGCCCACATCACCGGCGGCGGCCTGCTGGAAAACATTCCCCGCGTGCTGCCCGAAGGCACGGCGGCGCACCTGGTCAAGGGCAGCTGGCCGCAGACCGAGCTGTTTGCCTGGCTGCAGGCGACTGCCGCGATTTCGGATTTTGAAATGAACCGCACGTTTAACAACGGCATCGGCATGGTCGTGGTGATCGACGCGGCCAGCGCCGCCGCCTGCGCCGACATGCTGCGTGACGCGGGTGAGACGGTTTATGAGATTGGGGTGATTGCGGCTCGGGGTGAGGGGGCTAGCGTTACTGTGGGCTGAAAAATTTCAGGCTGGGGCATGTGACCGCAAGGCCAGAATGGGGGAAGGGAAATGTTGCAATGCAAGACTTGACCCCATGCTTTTACACTCAACGAAGTTTGGTGTTGGAACAACGATCCAACAATTTATAAGCTACAGCAATAGTGGCAGATTTGGCGTTTGACGACGCAAAATCCATTCTGGATAGACCAAACAACAACCCACCTGCTACGGCTAATGCTCCGACTTGCACCATCGGGATACCCACAAATGCAGTCGTTATCCACACCATAATTCCGACGCCCGTGCTTGTTGCGATGAGTGCAGCTTGTATAACCAACGCGGCACCAGCCATGCCTAAGCCAGTTTTTTGCAACATGCGAAAAACATCAGCGAAACTTTTCTTTCGCCCATCCAGCAAGCTTTCGACAGTCTTGAAAGTGATTCTGGAATCCTCACTATCACCAATCAACTCCACATACCTCTCTTGCCATTGACGAAAGAGGCCAATGAAATAATTGTTGATATCAGCGTCTTTGCTGCCACGAGTCCGAATAATTCGATCCAAATTAAGATTTAGTTCCTCGCGCAACAGACTCGTAGGCAACCGAGGTGATCCTTCAATTTGCTCAATCTGGACATATTCCTCTCGACCCGCCTCGTAAGTCCACCCTTTGGCACCGTTGCCAATCGCTGTCGTCAATGCTTTGTCAAAATCAACAACGCCAAACGTATTCTGAAACGCGGCCATTGCCGTGGACCCGTTTTTTACCAAAGCCGTGATTTTTTCGACCCTACTTGCTGGATCCTGGCCGGAAACAAGTCCAGAAACAAGCTTTCTTGCGAGTGGGAGACCAATTTCTTTGCCAAGAACCCCAATCAAAAACGATAGTGCCATCAAGCCTCCTGAAAATATAGTGTTGCCACAGATTATCTTTGACGGTTGAGCTTGCGGTAAGTCAACGCAGTCTCTATTGCAACGATGCCAGCTGCACCACCATCATGCAGCGTTCACGAGCCATGCACCCCGTTTGCCTCCCTTTCTGGATATCCAACTCTGCTTCGCCGCTCACCCCAATCGTATTGACAACAGATACACACCATAATACAATTTGTGTATCTAATCCATCTACATCCAAGGAGCAACCCATGCGTGACGCCGCCATCAACCTGCGAGCCTTGCCCGAGCAGCGTGACCTGATCGATCACGCTGCCAGCCTGCTGGGCAAGAACCGTTCGGATTTCATGCTCGAAGCCGCCTGCGACCGTGCGCGGACGGTCGTGCTGGATCAGGTCTTTTTCAGCCTGGACGCCGACAGGTTCAAGCAATTCACCGCCATGCTGGACGCGCCCCCCGGCCCCAATCCTGGGCTCGAACGCCTGATGGCCGTAAAGTCGCCCTGGAATACCGGCACGGCATGAACTTGCTGCTGAGCGCACCGCAAGCACTCGCGGCGACCCATCTCCTGGACGGATTCACCTGCGGGGAAACCAGTCTCAATGAATGGCTCACGCGCCGGGCGCTGGCCAATCAGTTCAGCGGGGCCAGCCGCACGTTCGTCGTCACGGATCAGGACGGTCGCGTTTTCGGCTATTACGCGATGGCAGCCGGGGCTGTTTCTCACCTGATGGCCACGAGTGGCGTGCGACGGAACATGCCCGACCCTGTCCCGGTAATGGTGCTGGCTCGCTTGGCGGTTGACCATCGGGCGCAGGGTATCAAGCTCGGAGCCGCCTTGCTGCAAGACGCCGTCAATCGGGCTGTGGCCGTGTCACACAACGCCGGGGTCCGGGCATTGCTCGTTCACGCCCTTCACGACCGGGCCAAACAGTTCTACGAGCACTATGGTTTCCAGGAATCGCCGCAGCACCCGATGACATTGATGCTGCGCTTGAACACGCTGCAGGCCTGACGGGTCGCGGCGTATTGAAACTGCACTGTTCAACAGCGAGCAAAGTAGTCAAGGAAATCCCCCATGACCCGACCCGCCAGCCCCGGCATTGATAGGGTCAGGTCTTGCATTGCAATATGCCACCATTCACAAGCCATGCACCCTGCGCACGCCATCCTCCACAACCGCCATGTCCTCCGCGCGAAGCGCGCCCAGCAGTTTGCCAATGCGGGTTTTATCAATGGTGCGAATCTGATGGCACAGGGCCATGGAGCTTGCCTTGCCCGCAGAGGGCACCGGAACGATTAACGGGGCAAGCGCCCGTGGGGATGAGGTCAGCGGCACCACGCCCACGGTGCGTAGCTGCCGGTTGTAGGCCGTCAGGGTCAACACCGCGCAAGGCCGGGCGTTGCACTGTTGTTCGCTGCCGATGGTGGGGTCAAGATTGACGCGATAGATGCTGCCGCGCTCAATATTCATGGGGTCGGCTCGGACAAGCCGTCAAGCGACGTCGCATCCCACAGCAACGCATCGGCTCTGGCTTCGGCGAAATCGGGGTGGGTGGCGAACTCGCTGGCCACGGATTCAAGGCTTTGCTCGTGGGGTTCAAGAAAACTTTCCATCAGGGATTGCACTGTTTTGCTGCGCTCACTGGAGGGCACCAGCGCATTGAAGCGTTGCAAAACCTCAGCTGCGATGGAATAGGAGGCGCGTAGGGCTGGCATGAAAATCCTGGTTATGCAGAATTGCGGCGTGAAAAATAGGGCAATGCCACCATCAGTCAAACACGGCGTGAAGCACGCAGAGTGATGTTGACTGCCAGTTGTGGACTTAACTTGCTATTCTTTTGAAAACTTATAAAAATGTATTAACAATATCGGATGACAACCAAATTCGAATGGGATATCGCCAAGGCACAAAGCAACTTGCACAAGCATGGCGTCGCCTTCGATGACGCCATCGCCGTGTTCGCAGACCCGTTCGCCATGATGAGCCAGGACCGGATCGAAGGCGGCGAGTTGAGCTGGCAAACATTGGGCAGCGTCGGCGGCTATTGGTTGCTGCTGGTGGCGCATACCGTTGGCGAGGATGGCGAAGGAATCGAGATCATCCGGATCATTTCGGCACGAGCCGCTGACCGCAAGGAGAGAAAACGCTATGAAAACCAAGCTGGTTAAACGAGAAATTGACTTGCAGAGCCCATCACCGCTCAGCGAAGAGCAACGGGCCAGACTGAGCGTGCTGGCCAAGATGCCGGACAGCGACATCGACTACAGCGACATTCCGCCGCTGGGCGATGATTTCTGGAAGAACGCCGTTCGCAATCCGTTCTACAAGCCAACCAAGCAGGTAACGACCGTACGGGTTGATTCCGATGTTTTGCTGTGGCTCAAGGGCCAGGGTAAAGGCTACCAAACGCGGATCAACGCCATCCTGCGCGAGGCGATGCTGCGGGCCATTCACGACAAGGCTTGAACCATTTCTGTCTCCCCAATGACCCAACCCGCCAGCCCCCCTCCCCGCCTCCCCGCCGCCATCTGGGCGCTGGGCTTTGTCAGCCTCTTGATGGACATTTCTTCGGAAATGATCCACAGCCTGCTGCCGGTCTTCATGGTCACGGTGCTGGGCACCAGCATGTGGGCTGTCGGGCTGATCGAAGGCGCTGCCGAGGCCACGGCGCTGATCGTCAAGGTGTTCTCGGGCGTGCTCAGCGACTACTGGGGCAAGCGCAAGCCGCTGGCGGTGCTGGGCTACGGCCTGGGCGCGGCCTCCAAGCCACTGTTCGCGCTGGCATCCACCACCGGCCTGGTGCTGGCCGCGCGGCTCATCGACCGCGTCGGCAAGGGCATTCGCGGCGCGCCGCGCGATGCGCTGGTGGCCGACCTGGCGCCGCCGGGCATGCGCGGCGCGGCGTTTGGCCTGCGCCAATCGCTCGACACCGTGGGCGCCTTCGTCGGCCCGCTGATCGCCATGGGCCTGATGCTGCTCTGGGCGAATGACTTCCGGGCAATTTTCTGGGTGGCGATGGTGCCGGGCTTCATGGCGGTGGCGCTGCTGCTGTTCGGCGTGCAGGAGCCCGAGCGCGTGCGCGTGACCGGCGAGGCGCCGCGCGTCAACCCGATCAGCAAAGCCAACCTGCGCCGGCTGAGCGCGCCCTACTGGCGCGTGGTCGCCATTGGCGCGGTGTTCACGCTCGCCCGCTTCAGCGAGGCGTTTTTACTGCTGCGCGCGCTGCAGGGCGGCCTGCCGGTGGCGTACACGCCGCTGGTGCTGATCGGCATGAACATCGTCTATGCCTTGGGCGCCTATCCGTTTGGCAAACTGTCGGACGCCGTCAGCCACCGCGTGCTGCTGGCCTGGGGGCTGGTGGTGCTGATCGCTGCCGATGCCGTGCTGGCGTCCGGCAGCAGCCTGGCCTGGGTCTCGGCCGGCATCGTGCTGTGGGGGCTGCACATGGCGATGACGCAGGGACTGCTGGCCACCATGGTGGCCGACACGGCGCCAGCCGACCTGCGCGGCACGGCCTTTGGTTTTTTCAACCTGGTCAGCGGACTGGCGATGCTGCTGGCCAGCACCGTGGCCGGTGTGCTGTGGGACCAGCTGGGCGCGCCGGCTACGTTCGCGGCAGGCGCCTTGTTCAGCCTGGCGGCGCTGGGGCTGCTGTGGCGCTGGCGCGGATTGACGCAATAACGCTACTTTAAAGGTAGCTGCTTGCGCCCTACCCGCCTGCGCAAAAGGGCTATTTTGCTTGTATTTTCAGTGGCCGGCGCGGCGCAACTGGCTGACGCGCGCGGCAATCGCGTCGGTGTCCAGCGCATCGTCGGCATGCGCCAGGTAAATTTCGAGGTCGGCAACGGCGGAACCCACGTCGCCCTGCGCCGCCCAGGCCAGCCCCCGGTCGCGGTATTCGGCCCAGGCGTCGGGCTGCAGCACGATCAGCCGGTCCTGCACGGCGATCAGGCGCGGCCAGTCTTCCTGGGTTTTGTGGATGTCCTGGAGGTTGCGCAGCATGCGGGCAATGATCTCGCGCGGCGGCGCCGACTGCAGGTACAGGCCCATCGGCACCTCGAACTCGTCGCTGATGGGGCTGCGCTGCCGGAAAGGCTCCAGCCGCTCGGCCAGTTCCTCGCGGCTCAGCGACTGGCCGTTGAACGGGTCGATCACCACCTGGCCCTTGGGCAGGTTGACCTTGACCATGAAATGCCCCGGAAAGGCCACGCCGCGCGCATTCAGGCCCAGGCCGACGGCCAGTTCCAGCCACAGCACGGCCAGCGTGATCGGGATGCCCCGGCGCGTGCGCAACACGGTGTTCAGGTAGCTGTTGTCGGGGTCGTAGTAGTCGTTGATGTTGCCGCCAAAGCCCAGGTCGCGGAAAAAGAACTGGTTCAGCGCGCGCAGGCGCTGCAGTTCGGGCGCATCAAGGGGCAGCCGGCGCTTGAGGCGGGCCAGCAGCTGGTCCACATCGCCCAGCACCTGCTCGACGTCCAGGTCGGGGTATTCGTCCTGCGCCAGGCTGACGGCGGCTTCCAGCAAGGGAAAATGCGCATCGCTTTGCACCAGGCTGGAAAAGTATTGAAGCGGCGACGGGACGGCAAAATTTAATGGCATGGCGCTACTTTCTCACAAACCGAACCCCAATGGGTATCAGTAAATACACCGCTGCTTGCGATTGGTCAAGCGTGACCGTGTCCACCCGGCCGCGTCAGCGCTTCAGCAGCTTGCGCAGCTTCAGGCCGGACACCCGGAGAACTATGAAATAGATAGCAGCAGAAGCAGTCAGGACAAGCGCAAGCAGCCCGATTCGTTGAAAATACTGGTGCTTCAGGCCGATCCAGTCCACGCCATCGGCGGCCCAGAGCAAAAACACCGCCAGCAGCGCGCTGGCCGAAAAGACCTGCAGGCCAAACAGCACCCAGCCCGGCGCCGGCGTGTAGCTGCCGCGCCGGATCAGCCCGACCAGCAGGCTCAGCGCATTGATCAGCGCGCCGATGCCAATCGCCAGCGCCAGTCCGGCATGCTGGAAATACGGCACCAGCGCCAGGTTGAGCAGTTGTGTGATCACCAGCACGACCACGGCGATTTTCACCGGCGTCTTGATGTTCTGGCTGGCATAAAAACCCGGCGCCAGCACCTTGATGGCGACCAGCCCGAGCAAGCCTGCGCCGTAGCCCATCAGCGCGGTGGTGGTCTGCTGCACGTCGCGATCAGTAAACGCGCCGTAGTGGTAGAGCGTGGCCACCAGCGGCTCCGAGAACGTCAGCAGCGCCACCGCGCAGGGAACGGCCAGCAGCACGACGATGCGCAGCCCCCAGTCGAGCATGGCCGAGTATTTGGCGGCGTCGCCCGCGCCCTTGGCGGCTGCCAGCTGCGGCGTCAGCACGACGCCGATGGCCACGCCCAGCATGGCGGTGGGAAATTCCATCAGCCGGTCGGCGTAGGTCAGCCAGCTGACGCTGCCCGGCGCCAGGTGCGAAGCGATCTGGGTGTTGATGAGCAGCGAGATTTGCGCGACGCTGACGCCCAGCAGGGCCGGCACCATCAGCTTGGCAATGTTCTTGCTGCCGGGCTCGGCCCATGCCGCCCGCAACGCCGACACGCTGAAGCCGATGTTCGGCATCAGGCCCAGCCTGAGCAGCGCCGGCACCTGCACGCCCAGCTGCAGCACGCCGCCCAGCATCACGCCGACGCCCAGCGCATACACCGGCTCGATGCCCAGCGACCTGAACCAGGGCGCGCCCAGCCAGGCCGCGCCGATCATCGACACATTGAGCAGCACCGGCGTGGCGGCCGGCACGGCAAAACGCCGCCAGGTGTTGAGCACGCCCGACGACAGCGCCACCAGCGACATGAAGGCGATGTAAGGAAACATCCAGCGCGTCATGACCACGGCCGCCGCATAGCCGCGCGGCTCCTGCTGCAGCCCGCTGGCCATGGCCCAGACCAGCAGCGGCGCGGCCGCCACGCCCACGATGCAGGTCAGCAGCAGCACCCAGGTCAGCAGCGTGGCGACGCGGTCGATGAGCAGCTTGGTGGCGGCATCGCCGTGCTGCGCCTTGTTGGCCGCGAGCACCGGCACGAAGGCCTGGCTGAAGGCGCCCTCGGCGAACAGGCGGCGAAACAGGTTGGGAATGCGAAAGGCCACATTGAAGGCATCGGTCATGGCGCTGGCGCCAAACGACGAGGCAATCAGCAGTTCGCGCACCAAGCCGGTGATGCGGGAGAGCAATGTGAACAGGGAAACGGTGGAGGCGGATTTGAAAAGTGACACCGCAGGAGTTTATGCGCTGCTTACAGTAGCAACGTCCGGCAACCAATTTGTCGAGTTCGGCTTGTGCAGGCACCAGCCCGGTGAACACCACATCAAAAAAAGGTTTTCCCTATGGCGCGCCAGGCCGGAACGGAGTTCACTTCGCCTATCGATTCACCCATTCACCCATTCACCCATGCATTCATTAGCCACGCCATGCCCAGCAACTGCACAACTGCTCCTTTTTCGCACAGCGCGCCCGTTGCTGCCTGGCGCAGTCCTTTCCCCTTGCATGCCTGCGCGCCACGGCGTCGGGCGGGCCTGCGCGGCCTTTCTTGCCATCGCCCTGGCGGCACCGGCGACCCGGGCGCAGGTAGGCGCGAACCCCGCGCTGCAGGAGGTAGTCATCAGCGCCAGCCGGGCCGAGCAGCGGCGCTTCGATGCGCCCGGCGCCATTGACGCGGTGCAGGTCGATCCGTTTCGCACCGCTTCCCCGCTGGTCAACCTGTCCGAGCTGATGGGCAGCGTGCCCGGCCTGCAGATTCGCGACCGGCAGAACTTCGCGCAGGATTTGCAGGTGTCGGTGCGCGGCTTTGGCACGCGCTCGACCTTTGGCGTGCGCGGCGTGCGCATTTTGATCGACGGCATTCCGGCAACCATGCCCGATGGCCAGGGCCAGGCCGCCACCGCCAGCCTGAGCTCGGCCAGGCGCATCGAACTGCTGCGCGGCCCGCTGGCCCAGCTCTACGGCAATTCGGCCGGCGGCGTGCTCCAGGTGTTCAGCAAGGACCCGCCGGTCACGCTTGAGAAACCTGAATACAGCCTCTCGGCCGGCGCAGGCTCCGACGGCCAGCGCCAACTGGCCGCAGGCATTGCGGGCGGCAGCGACACGCTGGGCGGGCTGCTCGACGTGTCGCGCTACGCGACCGACGGTTTTCGCGACCACAGCGCGGCCCGGCGCGAGCAGCTCAATGCCAAGGTCGTCGCCCGGCCGTCGGCGGACACCACGCTGACCGGCATCGTCAACCTGTTCCGCCAGCCGCTGGCCGAAGACCCGCTCGGGCTGACGCGTTCGCAGTTCCAGCAGAACCCGCGCCAGGTGGTGCCGGGCGCCATCACCTTCAACACCCGCAAGACCATTGAACAGAACCAGGCCGGCCTGGTGGCCGAACACAAACTGTCGGCCAGCGACACGCTCAATGCGCGCATCTATGGCGGCACACGCCAGGTGGACCAGAAACTGGCGTTCCAGGCCAACGGCGTGGTCAACCTCGACCGCAGCTACGGCGGCGTCGGCGCCAGCTGGACGCATGCGATGCAGGTCAACCAGCTGCCGGTGCGCTGGACCGTGGGCGTCGAGGCCGACCAGTTGCGTGAAACGCGCAAGGGCTTTGACAACCTTGCCGGCAACAACGGGGCGCTGCGCCGCAACGAGGACGACACGGCGCGCAATACCGATGTGTTCGGCCAGCTTGACTGGACCTTCACGCCCGACTGGCAGGCCATTGCCGGCGTTCGCGCCAGCCGGGTGCGCTTCAGCGTCGATGACCGCTTCAACCCGGGGGCCAGCAGCACCAGCGGCAGCGTCGAATACCGCAACACCAGCCCGGTCGTCGGCCTGGTCTGGCATGCCGCTGACACGCTCAATGTATACGCCAACCTGGGCACCGGATTCGAAACGCCGACGCTGGCCGAAAGCGCCTACCGCCCGGGCGGCGCGCCCGGACCCAACTTTGCGCTGAAAGCCTCCAAAAGCACGCAGGGCGAAATTGGTGTCAAGCTGCGCAGCGGCCCGCACAGTGTTGACGCGGCGCTGTTCGAAGCCCGCAGCCGGGACGAAATCGTCTCGTCGCAGTCGAGCGGCGGCCGCGCGATTTTCCAGAATGCCGACCGCACCACCCGGCGCGGCCTGGAAGCGTCATGGTCGGCCCGCTGGGCCGGTGGCCTGGAAACACGCCTGGCCTACACCCTGCTCGATGCCCGATTCAGGTCGTCCTACGTTGGCGCGCAAGGATTGGTTTCCGCCGGCAACCGCCTGCCGGGCGCGCCACGGCACAGCCTGTTCGCCGATGTACAGGCCAGCGTCACCGAGTCGGTCAAGGCCGGGCTGGAAACGCGCCTGGAGAGCAAGACCTACGTGAACGACCTCAACAGCGATGCCGCGCCAGGCTACGCGGTCTTCAATGCGCGGCTGAGCCGGGAATTTAGCTTCAACGGCGCAAAAATGCTGCTGTACGGCCGCATCGACAACCTGCTGGACAAGACCTATGCCGGGTCCTTGATCGTCAATGACAACAACGGCCGCTATTTCGAGGCGGCGCCGGGGCGGCGGCTGTTTGTCGGTGTCCGCAGCCTGTTTTAAGCTGCCATGGGCTGGACTTTCCAGTCCTTTCAATGTCGCCACTTTTACAAGGAGGAGATGTCATGAAAACCGTTTCGACCGTGAAGGTATGCCTGGCCTTGCTGCTCTCAAGCGCGGCCCTGATGCCCGCTTTCGCCCAGAAGGGCGCGGACAAGATCAACATCAATGGTGAACTCGTTTTGGCGGCCAGGGCGGGACGAACCGAACGCGTGGCGGCCCTGCTCGCCGATGGCGCGGCCGTCAATTCGCGCGACCGCAACGGCGACTCGCCGCTCAACATGGCGGCCAGCAAGGGCAACGAGGCGCTGGTGGATGTGCTGCTGCGCGTTGGCGCCGATGTCAACCTGGCCAATATCTCGGGCGTCACTCCGCTGATGGGCGCGGCCTTCAAGGGCAATGCATCGATGGTCCGCAAGCTCATGGCGGCTGGCGCCAGAATCGAGCCGCTGGACCGCGTCAGGAAAAATGCCGCCATCTATGCGGCCGGCGTGGGCTGCAGCGAATGCCTGGCCGAATTCCTGCGCGCCGGCGCCCCGGTCAATGCCCGCCTGGACAATGACGAGACGCTGCTGATGTGGGCCGCCGGCTACGGCCACGTGCAAACCGTGCGCTTTCTGCTCGACCAGGGCGCCGACCGCAGCCTGAAGGACAACCGTGGAAAAACCGCTGCTGACATGGCGCGCGAAGGCAATTTCAGCGCCGCCGCCAGGCTGCTGGAAAACAGCTGAAGCGGTGTCGCCGGGCGCACGGCGGGCGTTGCGTACTCAATTGCAACAATTGAAAGGAAGTCGGCTCCAGCCCCTCAAAAAACATCGCAGGCACATAATTTTCAGTCGATCCATGCATCTGAAGAATTAACAAACCGGGGCAGCGTCGTTCTGCTGCATGTGCTGGCCACCCGCTGAAGCATGGTTCGCTGTGTGATTGGCGGCGGGGGCCACGCTTGAGGAGACAACATGATTCGACTCCAACATCCCGCAGGGCTGGCCGCCCTGCTTGCCTTGTGCGTGGCGGGTGCCGCGCAGGCGCAGGAAATACAGCAGCAAAAAGGCAAGGCCGCCGCGCCAGCGGCCATCAAGGCCGTCAGCGTCTCGCAGGCGCAGCTCAACAACTCAGGCCAGCAGGCCAAGGACTGGCTGCAAACCAACGGCTCCTACGCGCAAACCCGTTATTACCCCGGACAGCAGATCAATACCGGCAACGTCAAGAACCTCAGGCCGGAATTCAGCTTCCAGACCGAGGTGCGCGAGTCGATGGAAACCGCGCCCATCGTGGTCGATGGCGTGATGTTCATGACAACTTCGTTCAACCACGTCTATGCGCTGGACGCCACGACGGGCCAGGAGTTCTGGCACTACAAGCACAAGATGGGGCCGTTCACCACCTTCTGCTGTGGACCGAACAACCGTGGCGTTGCCATCGAGGGCGGCAAGCTGTTCATGGGCACGCTCGACGCCAAGCTGGTGGCGCTCGACGCGCAAAGCGGCAAGCTGCTGTGGGAAACCGAGATTGCCGATCCGGAAAAAGGCTACAGCGAAACGATGTCGCCGACCGTGGTCGAGGGCAAGGTGCTGATCGGCACCAATGGCGGCGAATACGGCATTCGCGGCTTCGTCAAGGCCTTTGACGCCAAGGACGGCAAGCTGCTCTGGACCTTCCACTCCATCCCTGAGAAGGGCCATGAAGGCGTGTGGGCCGAAAACGATGCCACCGGCCGCAACATGCACCGCGACATCAAGGCCGAAAAAGAGCAACTCGCGCGCGACAGCAGCTTCTACCAGACGCTGGGCGGCGGCGTGTGGATGAACCCGGCCGTTGACCTGAAGACCCGGACGATCTTCTTTGTCGTCGGCAACCCTTCGCCCGACCTGTATGGCGCCGAACGCCCCGGCGACAACCTCTACACCAATTCACTGGTGGCCGTCGATCTGGACAGTGGTCAATACAAATGGCATTCCCAGTACATCGCCCATGACGTGTGGGACCTCGACGCGGTCAGCCCTCCTATCCTGACCAATGTGAAGGACGGCACTGGAAAGATGATTCCTGCCGTCATTCATGGTGGCAAAACGGGTCATATCTACGTACACGACCGCAAAGACGGCAAACTGATCCGTTTTTCAGATGCCATGATTCCGCAGGAAAACATGTGGGTGTTGCCCACGGAAACCGGCGCGCGCATGCTGCCCGGCGCCAACGGCGGCGTGGAATGGTCGCCGATGGCGGTCAACGAGAAGCTTCGCATGGCATATGCGCTCAACCTGCACCAGCCCATGACCTACCACGTCGAAAAGGCGCCCTATCCGGGCGGAAAGCTGTGGCTGGGCGGCGCCTTCAAGACCATCGAGGGCGAGGAGCAATGGGGCCGCGTCGCGGCTGTCAACGTCGATACCGGCAAGATGGCCTGGAAGTTCGATTCCGCGCAGCCGCTGATCGGCGGCGCGCTGGCCACGGCGGGCAACCTGCTGTTCTATGGCGAAGGCAATGGGCTGTTCCGCGCGCTCGATGCGCGCAACGGCAAGCTGCTGTGGGAATACCAGTGCGGCGCGGGCGCCAACGCAATGCCGGTGTCTTACACGGTCAGGGACCGTCAGTACGTGGCCATGGGTTGCGGCGGCAATACCCAGCTCGACTTCAAGCGTGGCAACACCATGTTTGTCTATGCGCTGCCTAAAAACGTTGCGGCTGCAGGCCAGACCGCCGCAAGCCAGCGCTAGACCCAGCCATGCAGCGACGGTTTAAACGTCTGAATGGAGTCAGCTTGAAATTGCCCAGGCTTTCAGCGATTGCCATGGCCGGCCTTTTCAGCCTTTTGGCAGGGCTGGCCTGGCTGCCGGCTGCCGCGCAGGACATTGAAGCCGGCCGCGCCAAGGCGCAGGCGTGCGCAGCCTGCCATGGCGCCGATGGCAATTCAAGCACCGGAAATTACCCCAACCTGGCCGGCCAGACCTGGCGCTACCTCTACATCCAGCTCAAGGACTTCAAGGAAGGCCGGCGCAATGATCCGGTGATGAGCCCGATGGCAGCGCCGCTCAGCCGCGACGACATGATCAACATCGCCAACTACTTCGCCGCGCAAACCGCCAGGCCGTCCAGCTTCAATGCGGACGACGGGAAAGTCAGGCTGGGCAAGGCCAAGGCCGACGAAACCCTGTGCGCCATGTGCCACCTCGGTGGCTTCTCGGGCCAGAACGAGATTCCACGCGTCGCGGGCCAGCAATACGATTACGTCGTCAAGCAGCTGAAGGATTTCAAGGCCAGGAACCGCACCAACGATGCGGGCAACATGACCAGCGTGGCGCAGACCCTGAGCGAAGCCGACATCGAAAACCTGGCGCACTACATCACCAGCCTGCGCTAGGCGGGCAGCGCCGGACCCGGACATGCAAGCACGCTATACCCGCACCGCCATGCTGCTGCACTGGCTTGTGGCCGTTTCGCTGCTCGGCCAGTTTGCTTTCGGCTGGTACCTGGAAACCATTGCGCGCGGCGTTCCGGCGCGCGGCTACTTTGTCAACCTGCACAAAAGCACCGGGCTGCTGATCGGGCTGGTGATCCTGCTGCGGCTTGGCTGGCGCCTGACGCATGCGCCGCCGCCGCTCCCGGACTCGGTCCCGCGCTGGCAGCAGCAGGCTGCGGCCGCCAGCCATTACCTGCTGTATGTGCTGATGCTGGTGATGCCGCTGTCAGGCTACATCGCCTCCAATTTCAGCCGGTTTGGCATCCACTTTTTCAACGCGGTCCCGTTGAAACCGTGGGGCATCGACAGCAAGCTGGTGTATGGCATCTTCAACCAGATCCACGTCGTCAGTTCGTGGCTGCTGCTGGCGCTGGTGATCGTGCATGTGCTGGCCGCGCTGAAACACCAGCTGGTGGACCACGATTCCGTGTTTTCCCGCATGCTGCCGCAGCGCTTGCCGGTTCGGCGATAAAGCGCGGATTCCTTCAACCCTTCAACCCTTCACGCACCGGAGCCGCTCATGAATATTCGCCAGCATTTGGCAGGACTGGCCACAGCGGGGCTGCTCGTCTGGTCAGCCGCGATCAGCGCCGCGCCCTTCGCCTATGTAGCAAATGAAGGGTCGGGCACGGTATCAGTCATCGACACCGCCAGCGACGAAGTGGTCGCGACCATCCCGGCCGGCAAAAAGCCGCGCGGCTTGGCCATCAGCGGCGACTGGCTCTACGTCAGCGACCAGCCCAACAACCGGCTGCAGATCATCGACCTGAAAATGCGCGCCGCCGCCGGAACCATTGCGCTCGGCGAGTCGCCCGAAGGGGTCTATGCGTCGCCCGATGGCCACTGGATTGCCGCCGCCATCGAGGAAAGCAATGCCGTGGCCATCACCGACACGCGGACCAACAAGGTGGCGTTCACGCTCCAGGTCAAGGGGCGCAATCCGGAGCACGCGGTCTTCAGCCCCGACGGCACCAAGCTGTTCGTCAGCGCCGAGGAAGGCGAAGCGGTGGACATCATCGACCTGGCAACGCGCGAGCAGGTGGCCCAGGTGGCCGTGGGCGCGCGACCGCGCGGCATCGGGTTTCTGCCCGATGGCAGCCGCGCCTACGTGGCCACCGAGAACAGCAACGAGGTCTATGTGATCGACACCGCCACCAGCAAGCTGCTCACGCACATCAAGGCGGGCCAGCGCTCGAACGGCATCAGCGTGCATCCCGACGGCAGCCGCGTCTATGTTTCCAACGGCGGCGAAGCCAGCGTGTCGGTGATCGACACGCGGGACAACCGCATCGTTGCCACCATCGCGGTGGGCCAGCGCCCCTGGAACATGGCCCTCACGCCCGATGGCAAAAAACTTTACGTTGCCAACGGCCGCTCCAACAGCATCTCGGTCATCGACACCGTGCGCAACGTCCGTCTGCGCGACATTGCCGTGGGCACGCTGCCCTGGGGCGTCGTCATCAAATAGGCTGGGCCAGGTTCACCGCGCTGCGCGGGCTTCAGGCAAAAAGCCCGCTATCGTATAATCGCGGGCTTTGCTGCATCATCCACAGACTCCTCCCAGGATTAAAGGAAATTTATTATGGCAACCGCCAAACCCAAGAAAAAGAACCCCCGTCTCGCCTCCGGCCGCAAGCGCGTCCGCCAGGACGTCAAACTCAATGCCGCGAACACCTCGCTGCGTTCCAAATACCGCACCGCTGTCAAGAACGTCGAAAAGGCCGTGCTGGCCGGCGACAAGGACAAGGCAAAAGACCTGTTCGCCAAGGCACAAAGCATTGTGGACACGATTTCCGACAAGGGCATCTTCCACAAGAACAAGGCAGCGCGCGACAAGAGCCGCCTGTCCGCCAAGGTGAAAGCCCTGGCCCTGAAACCCGCCCCAGAAACCGCAACCGCCTGATCATTCAGGCAAATCGCCCGGACTGACTTTTCAACAAGCCAGTCTGCCGTTTTGTCGGGTGCGCTGCAGCAAAAGTGAAAAAACCGCCCTATCGGGCGGTTTTTTCATGTCGGTACCCATCGGTGGCCGGAAAAAAGGTCAGCGTTTGGGCATGTCGGGAATCAGGCAGGCCTCGGCCATCTGCAGGTTGTTGTCCTTGGCGAAATTGAGCGCGAAGTCCCAGGCCATGGGTTCGGCATCGCGCAACTCGGCATTGACCACGACGCACTTGACGCCGTTGACCACCGTGGGAACGCACCAGGGTGAATACGTCAGGTGGCTGCCGCGCTGCGGGCCGCCGGGCCGGAACTGGCTCATCACGCCGCACAGCCTGTCGGCCCAGTCGCTGGGCCTGAAGGTCTTGCCGTCATGCGTGATGCCCTGAATGAAGACTTCTTTGGAGGAATTAAAGACCATCGGATGGAGGGGTTTTTGCGGGCCAAGGGTAAGGATAAACCCCATGCTGCGTCGCAAAAGAATTCTATCTTATATAAGACTCAGAACCGGTACGGGCACTCGCCGACGATTTCCGGACGGCGCATGGCTGTGATGCGGCATCGTCAACAAAGCCCCTGCAGAGTGCGCCTAAAATCAATTCAAGCGCGCTGATCTTTTGTCGCTGCCACCTTGTCGTTTGCCCATTTCCCGGAGTTTTCCATGACCGCTGCCCTCCCCGATCACATCGAAGCCGCCTCCCCGCATGTGATGAACACCTACGGCCGCCTGCCGATCGCCCTCTCGCATGGCCAGGGCTGCCGTGTCTGGGATGTCAACGGCAAGTCCTACCTGGATGCACTGGGCGGCATTGCGGTCAACACGGTCGGCCACAACCATCCCCAACTGGTGGCCGCGCTGCGCGACCAGGTGGGCAAGATCATCCACAGCTCGAACTACTACCATGTGCCGCTGCAGGAAACGCTGGCGGCCAAGCTGGTCGAGTTGTCGGGACTTGAAAACGTGTTTTTCTGCTCGACCGGGCTGGAAGCGAATGAAGCAGCGCTCAAGCTGGCGCGCAAGTTCGGCCACGACAAGGGCATCGAGCGCCCCGAAATCGTGGTGTATGAAAAAGCCTTCCATGGCCGCAGCATCGCCACCCTGAGCGCCACCGGCAACCCCAAGGTGCAGGCCGGTTTTGGCCCGCTGGTCGAAGGCTTCATTCGCGTGCCGATCAACAACATCGGCGAACTGAAGGCGGCCACCGAAGGCAACCCGAACGTGGTGGCGGTGTTTTTTGAAGCCATCCAGGGCGAAGGCGGCGTTTACCCGATGGACAGCGACTACCTGCAACAGGTGCGCGCGTTGTGCGACGAACGCGACTGGCTTTTGATGATCGACGAAGTCCAATGCGGCATGGGACGCACCGGAAAATGGTTTGCGCACCAGTGGGCCGGCATCAAGCCCGATGTCATGCCGCTGGCCAAGGGCCTCGGCTCGGGCGTGCCCATCGGCGCAGTGGTCGCCGGCCCCCGGGCCGCGCACATCTTTGCGCCGGGCAACCACGGCACGACCTTTGGCGGCAATCCGCTGGCGATGCGGGCCGGCGTGGAAACCATCCGCATCATGGAAGAAGAAGGCTTGCTGGCCAACGCGGTCATGGTGGGCGACCATCTACGCACCGCGCTGACCCGGGAACTCGGCGGCCTGCCGGGCTTCAAGGAAATTCGCGGTCGCGGCCTGATGCTGGGCATTGAACTGGCCAGGCCCTGTGGCGCGCTGGTCGGCCGCGCCGCCGAAAATGGCCTCCTGATCAGCGTGACGGCTGACACCGTGATCCGCATGGTGCCTTCGCTCATCATGACCATGGCCGAGGCCGATGAAGTCGTGGCGATCCTGGCGCCGCTAATCAAGCAACTGCTGCAGGAAGGCGCGTGAACCATGAGCATGTCCAGCCCCCCCACCTCGCTCAAGCATTACCTGCAGTTCAGCGACCTGAGCGCCGATGACTACGCCTACCTGTTCGAGCGCGCCGCGCTGATCAAGAAAAAATTCAAGGCCTATGAGCGCCACCAGCCGCTGATCGACCGCACGCTGGTGATGATTTTCGAGAAAGCCTCGACCCGCACCCGGGTCAGCTTCGAGGCCGGCATGTATCAGTTGGGCGGCACGGTGGTGAACCTGACCACCGAAGGCAGCCAGTTGGGCCGCGCCGAGCCGATCGAGGACAGCGCCAAGGTGATCAGCCGCATGGTCGACCTGGTGATGATCCGCACCTTCGAGCAGACCAAGATCAACCGCTTTGCCGAGCATTCGCGGGTGCCGGTCATCAACGGCCTGACCAACGAATTCCACCCCTGCCAGATCCTGGCCGACATCTTCACCTACATCGAGCATCGTGGCTCCATCAAGGGCAAGACCGTGGCCTGGGTCGGCGACGGCAACAACATGGCCAACACCTGGCTGCAGGCCAGCGAAATCCTGGGCTTCAAGGTCCATCTGAGCACGCCCGGCGGCTACGAGGTGGACCAGTCGATTGCCGGCATCCGCTCGACCGAAAGCTACCAGGTCTTCAAGGATCCCATGCAGGCCTGCCTTGGTGCCGACCTGGTGACCACCGACGTCTGGACCAGCATGGGCTACGAGGCCGAGAACGAAGCGCGCAAGAAGGCCTTTGCCGACTGGTGCGTGGACAGCGAGATGATGCGCGTGGCCAAACCCGATGCACTGTTCATGCACTGCCTGCCGGCGCACCGGGGCGAGGAAGTCGAGGCCGAGGTGATCGACGGTCCGCAATCCGTCGTCTGGGACGAGGCCGAGAACCGGATGCATGTGCAAAAGGCGCTGATGGAGTTCCTGCTGCTGGGCCGCCTGTAAACGCATTGCCGCTGGCCAGAGCGCATTGGCTTTGACCAGCCAACAACTTTTCAGCATCAAACAGGCCGTTTGCGCAGGTGCAGCATGCGCAAGCAGCTATTAATCCTGTAGCAAAACCTTTCCGCCGCTTTCTAAGCCGTGGTTGACCGCCAGCTTGACTTCGCTAGCGCCGGGGCTGCATCCACAGCGGCTGGCGCTGCCCTTCAGCGCCATCCGCCACAGGCGCTTTTCCAGCCGTCGCGCAGCCGCCGCAACTGCTGCAGGCGCCGCAAGCCGGTTTTTCACCGAGCTTTTTCTGCACCCGTCCGAGCCGGCGGCGCAGCCCGGCGGGCATCCAGTACCACAGCGCATAAAGAGCGGCAAACGCCACCATGATCCCGGCAATCCATTGCTGCAGCATGTTCAGGCGCCTCCCCATACCAAGGCCAGCCGGTAGGTGATCCAGCTCGCCCCATAGGCCAGCGCGAACATGTAGCCGGCCATGAAAAAAGCGTAGCGCCAGCTGTTGGTCTCGCGCCGAACCGTGACCAGCGTGGAAATGCACTGCGGCGCAAACACGTACCAGACCAGCAGCGACAGCGCCGTCGCCATTGACCAGCTTTGCGCAATCACCGGCCCGAGGGCCGAGGCCACGTCCGCGCCGGTGGCCGACAGCGCATACACCGTTCCCAGCGCGCCGACCGCCACTTCGCGCGCCGCCAGGCCCGGCACCAGCGCAATCGCGATCTGCCAGTTAAAGCCGATGGGCGCAAAAACCACCTGCAGCGCATGCCCCAGCCGGCCGGCCAGGCTGTACTCGATGGCCGGGCCGACAGCGCCCTCGGGCGGCGCCGGAAAGGTGGACAAAAACCACAAGATGACCGTCAGCGCCAGGATGATGCCGCCGACGCGCTTGAGGAAAATCACCGCCCGCTCATGCAGGCCCATCGCCAGCTGGCGCAGGCTGGGCACGCGGTAGGCGGGCAGTTCCATGATCAGCGGCGTGGGCCGCGCATGGCCGCGCCAGAGCTTGAACACCGCCGCCACCGCCATGGCGCTGACAATGCCGCCGGCGTAGAGCGCGAACATCACCAGCCCCTGCAGGTTGAAGATGCCGGCCACCGTGCGTTCGGGAATGAAGGCGCCGATCAGGAGCGCATACACCGGCAGCCGTGCCGAGCAGGTCATGAGCGGCGCGATCATGATGGTCACCAGCCGGTCGCGCCAGTGGGTGATGGTGCGCGTTGCCATGACGCCCGGAATCGCGCAGGCAAAGCTCGACAGCAGCGGAATGAAGGAGCGGCCCGACAGGCCGACGCTGCCCATCATCCGGTCGAGCAGAAAGGCCGCGCGTGGCAGATAGCCCGAATCCTCCAGCGCCAGGATGAACAGGAACAGGATCAGGATTTGCGGCAAAAACACCAGCACGCCGCCCGCGCCCGCCAGGATGCCGTCGGCCAGCAGGCTTTGCAGCACGCCTTCGGGCATGTGGCTGCGCAGCAGGCTTGAGAGCCACTCGACGGCCGACTTGATTGCCTCCATCGGCAGCGTGGCCCAGCTGAACACCGCCTGGAACATCAGGAACAAGATGACGGCCAGCAAAATCATGCCCCACAGCGGATGCAGCACCACCCGGTCGATCAGGTCGTCCGAATGCAGGCTGTCGGGCGGCGCCTGAACCGCCAGCCGCATGATGCGGCGCACTTCAAGCTGGGTGTCCATGACCTGCTCGAAGGTCGGCGCCTGCCAGGCGGCGGCGCTGGCGGCGTTGGTGCCGGGTGCAGGCCAGTCGTCCAGGAAATGCAGCAACTCGCGCGCGCCATCGTGGCGAACGCCGACGGTTTCCAGCACCGGCATGCCCAGCTCGCGCGACAGCGCTTCGCGGTCGATCACGATGCCGGCGCGCCGGGCGGCATCGCTCATGTTCAGCGCCAGCACCATCGGCAGGCCCAGCGCCCGCGCCTCCAACACCAGGCGCAGGTTGAGCTGCAGGTTGGTCGCATCGGCCACGCAGACCAGCCGGTCGGGCAAAGGCTCGCCGGGGCGCCGGCCGATGACGATGTCGCGCGTCACGGCCTCGTCGGCGCTCAGCGCGTTCAGGCTGTAGGCGCCGGGCAGGTCCAGCACCATCACGCGCTGGCCCGAGGCGGTCAGCACCTGGCCTTCCTTGCGCTCGACGGTCACACCGGCATAGTTGGCGACCTTCTGGCGGCTGCCGGTCAGCAGGTTGAACAGCGCAGTCTTGCCGCAGTTGGGATTGCCCAGCAGCGCCACGCGCAGCGGCCCGGCCACGGGAATGGCGGCGGCCGTCATGCCGGGCAGGCTTGCGAAAGGCTGACGCGGATCAGCGCAGCCTCGCGGCTGCGCAGGGCAAACGTCGTGTGCCCCACGCGCACCGCCAGCGGATCGTTGCCGGGAAAACCCCGCGCCATCACCCGCACCGGCTCGCCGGGCAAAAAGCCGATTTCCAGCAGCCGCAGCAGCACTTCGCGTTCTTCGGCGTCGCCAGCGGGCATCAGCCCGACCACCCAGCCTGAAAGCCGTTGCGGCAACTCGTGAAGTCCGATAGTTGCCTTGCCGCCAATGTCATGGGACTGCGTCATTGAATGCCTGCCGCCTTAAATGAAAATGATTCTCATTATAGAGTCCACAAAAGCCTCGTTGACGGTTCAGGGCCTTTGAATCATTTGATCCAGGTCATCGTTTTGCAGTGCTTTTGCGCACCAGGACAAAAGCGCGCAAGCCGGCTTCAGCCGCGCCCGACGAAAGGCATTTTTGTGGCCATGATGGTCATGAAGGGGATGTTGGTGGACAGCGGCAGCGCCGCCATGTGAACCACCGCATCGGCCACTTCCTTCGCATCCATCATCGGCTCGATGGCGATCTCGCCGTTGGCCTGCGGCACGCCCGTCGCCATGCGCGCCGACAGTTCGGTCAGCGCATTGCCGATGTCGATCTGGCCGCAGGCGATGTTGTACTTTCGGCCGTCGAGCGAAATCGTCTTGGTCAGGCCGGTGATGGCATGTTTGGTTGCCGTGTAGGGCGCCGAATTGGGGCGCGGCGCGTGGGCCGAGATCGAGCCGTTGTTGATAATGCGGCCGCCCTGCGGCAGTTGGTCCCTCATCAGCCGGAAGGCGCCCTGCGCGCACAGGAATGAACCGGTCAGGTTGATGTTCACGACGTTTTGCCACTGGTCGTAAGTCAGGTCTTCAAAGCTGGCGCGTGGCGAATTGACGCCGGCATTGTTGAACAGCACATCGAGGCGGCCGAACTTTTCCCTGATGGTGGCGAACAACGCATCGACCGACTCGGGCCGGCTGACATCGGTGGCCACCGGCAATGCGCGGTCGCTGCCCGACGCGGCGGCAGCCTCCATGAGCGGCTCGATGCGGCGGCCAGCCAGCACCACGCGGTAGCCCGCGTTCAGCAGCGCCAGCGCCACCGCCTTGCCGATGCCCGTGCCGGCGCCGGTCACGAGAGCCACTTTGTCGTTTGAAATCATGGGGGGAACCTTTGTCTGGGTAGGTCAATAAAAAAGCAGGGCAGCGGTTTTGCCGCACAGGCCGCGATTCTGCCCCAGGCGCACCGCTCCCGCTTGCGCATCGCCAGGCGCAAGCTGCGACGATTACTTCAAGCTTCAACTATTTCAGGCCTTGTTGGAAATTACCGACACCATGGTTTTTTCGGCGGTGCTACCTTTGCGCCATGACTGATCCAGCCCCCGCTTTAGCCGCCCTGCCCGGGCGCGACCGGCCCCTGAAAATCTGGGACATCTCGCCTGCGGTGGACGAGCATTCCGAGGTGTTCCCCGGCGACACCGCGTATTCGCAACAGCTGCATTTTTCGCTTTCGCCCGATTGCCCGGTCAACGTCAACCGCATCACGCTGTCGCCGCATACCGGCGCGCATGCCGATGCGCCGCTGCACTACGCCAGCGGCGAGCCGGCAATTGGCGCGGTCGATCTGCTGCCCTACCTCGGGCCGTGCCGCGTCATCCATTGCCTCGACGGCGGCCCGCTGGTGGAACCGGCGCACATCGCCCACGCGCTGGACCTGCTGCCCGCCCGCGTGCTGCTGCGCACGGCCCGTGTTGCGAGCCAGTCCTGGGCATCATTTAGTGCCATTTCGCCCGGCACGCTTGCGCTTCTAGCTACTAAAAACATAGTACTGGTCGGCATCGACACGCCCAGTGTCGATGCGGCCAACAGCCAGGACCTGCCCTGCCACCATCTGTTGTTGCGACACGGCCTGCGGGTGCTGGAAAACCTGGTGCTCAACGACGTGCCCGAAGGCGACTACGAACTCATCGCGCTGCCGCTCAAGCTGATGCGCGTCGACGCCTCGCCGGTGCGCGCCATCCTGCGCGAACTCCCCTGAACCTTTGAAAACCTTTCTGACATGACAACCACCCTGCAAGACTGCCGCGCGCTCGACGCGCAAGACCCGCTGCGCGCCCTGCGCGAACAGTTCACGCTGCCCGAAGGCGTGATCTACCTTGACGGCAATTCGCTTGGCGTGCTTCCCGTCGCCACCGCCGCCCGCGTGGCCAAGGCGGTGAACGAGGAATGGGGCCAGGGCCTGATCCGATCGTGGAACAGCGCCGGCTGGTTCGACGCGCCGCAGCGGCTGGGCGACAGGATTGCCAGACTGGTAGGCGCCGCGCCAGGCGAGGTAGTCGCCACCGACAGCACCTCGGTCAACCTCTACAAGGCGTTGAGCGCGGCGCTCAACATCGCCCGGGAGGATGCGCCCGGCCGCACAGTGCTGGTCAGCGAGCGCAGCAACTTCCCCACTGACCTCTACATCGCCGAGGCGCTGTGCAAGGAGCGCGGCCTGCGCTTGCTGCTGGTCGAACCCGGGGAGATTGCAGAAGCGCTGACGGCCGATGTCGCCGTGCTGATGCTGACGCAGATCAACTACCGCACCGGCGCGATGCACGACATGGATGCGGTGACACAAGCCGCGCATGACGCCGGCATCCTCACCGTCTGGGACCTGGCGCACAGCGCCGGCGCCGTACCGGTGGACCTGAACGGTGCGCAGGCCGACTTCGCCGTCGGTTGCGGCTACAAATACCTGAACGGCGGCCCCGGCGCGCCGGCCTTTGTCTGGGCGCACCCGAAGCACGCCAGCCGCTTCTGGCAGCCGCTGGCCGGCTGGTGGGGCCATGCCGCGCCGTTCGAGTTCTCGCCGGATTACCGCCCGGCTCCCGGCATTGGCCGTTTTTTGTGCGGCACGCAGCCGGTATTGGGCATGACGGCGCTCGAATGCGGGCTGGACACCGTACTGGCTGCCGAACCGATGGGCGGCATGGCGGCCCTGCGCGCCAAGTCGCTGGCGCTGACGGATTTGTTCATCGAGCTGGTCGAAGCGCGCTGCGCCGGCCACGGCCTCGGGCTGGCGACGCCGCGAGCGCATGAAAAACGCGGCTCGCAGGTCTGCCTGACGCGCAGCGAAGGCGCCTACGCCATCGTGCAGGCGCTGATTGCGCGGGGCGTGATCGGCGACTTCCGCGCGGGCGACGGCGGCACGCACCTGGACATCCTGCGCTTTGGCTTCACGCCGCTGTACATCGGCTTTGAGGACGTCTGGCAGGCGGTGGAACACCTCAAACAGGTGCTCGACAGCGGCGAATGGCAGCAAGCCCAATTCAGCCAGAAACAGGCGGTGACCTGACATGAACGATGCCTTCAAACCCGCCGACATCGTGCGCAATGAGAAAGCGCAGCTCGACTTCAGCCGGTCCATGAGCTACGGCGACTACCTGCACCTGGACGCCATCCTGGGCGCGCAGCAGCCGCTGTCGCCCGCGCATGACGAGCTGCTGTTCATCGTCCAGCACCAGACCAGCGAGCTGTGGATGAAGCTGATGCTGCACGAGCTGCACGCCGCCATCGCCAATGTCGCGCAGGACCAGCTCGACGGCGCCTTCAAGAAGCTGGCACGGGTCAGCAAGATCATGGAGCAGCTGGTCCACGCCTGGGACGTGCTGGCCACCATGACGCCGCCGGAATACAGTGCCATCCGGCCCTATCTGGCCAACTCCAGCGGATTCCAGAGCGCGCAATACCGCTGCATCGAATTCGCCCTGGGCAACAAGAACGCCGCCATGCTCCAGCCCCACGCCCACCGGCCCGACCTGCTGGCCATGGTGCAGGCCGCCTATGTTGCCCCGTCGCTGTACGACGAAGCGCTGCGCCTGCTGGCCCGGCGCGGCCTGCCGGTCCCCGCCAGCCACACCGACCGCGACTGGACCCAGGGCTATGTCGAAAACGATGCCGTCGAAGCCGCCTGGCTCGCCGTGTACCGCGACCCGAAGCAGTACTGGGACCTGTACCAGTTGGGCGAAGAACTGACCGACCTGGAAGACGCCTTCCGGCTCTGGCGCTTTCGCCACGTCACCACAGTCGAGCGCGTCATCGGCTTCAAGCGCGGCACCGGCGGAACCGGCGGCGTGAGCTATCTGCGCAAGATGCTGGACGTGGTACTGTTTCCGGAAATCTGGAAACTGCGGACGGATTTGTGAATGAAATTAGGCTCTAGCCTATGTATTGACTGCTTATTTCGCTATTTTATTAACAGCGAGTTCGAAACGGTCCATGGGCCTGCCGATGATCTGCCTGAGCCCATTGGAACTGTCGGCCCGATGCAAGGCAAAAACTTCGCAATGCGAATCAGCAACCTGAGCAAGCAGATGTTGCGGGCGAGCAGCGTACGAAACCGCTTGCCGTTGAGCGCACGCATGGCCTGCTCGATGGTGCGTGCGCTGACGCTGTCGCGTGGTCTGCCCAGTATTCGCGGCACGGTGCCATAAAGCGCCGCAGCAACAACCTGTGCAGCGACGTGGTCCGGATGCGCGAAGTCCAGCAGCGGGTCATCATCTCCTCAATACCGCACACGGCGAAGGTTTCACCTCCTGTGCCGCTTCGCCGGTTGCGACGGCACTGGAGCTGAATTCACGCCAAGCCTGGTCTTGCTGCACGACGTGGCCAACTCGGGCGCGCTGGCCGAAACAGCGGCCATGGGGCGTGAGGGGATGGGCGGTATCACGTTGCTCCTGGGCGTTGGCGCTACCCCAGATCGGCCGTGGTGAAGAGCGGTGGCCATGTTTACCGGTTGGCACGCGAGCCGCTGGCTCATGGCGTTGCCCGCTCCGGGTGGCTGCGCAACACGCACGCGGTGATCTTGAAGATCGGCCAAACGGCGGTCTGCCACCCCCTTTACACCGTGGATACCCAGCTTGGCCGCTGGCTGCTGTCCAGCGCCGACCGCCTGCCGCCAGCCGAGCTGGTGATGATGCAAGAGTCGGTGTCCGGCCTGCTGGGCATGCGCCATGACCGCATCAGCCATGCTGCCAGCAAGCTGCGGGACGGCGGCGACATGCGCTAGCGTCGCCGCCACCTTTTTTTTCCTGACCCGGGGGAGCTGAAGGGCACGGGCTTGCGCGTGTTATACCGTCGAGATGTCGCACATCCAGCGCCTGCTGCCCGCCGCGCCACCGCCCGGCGGCAGCGCACACTAAAAGGCCTCCATGTTTGACCCCAACACCTTGCCCAGCCCAACCCGCAACGACACCCCCGCCACCCCCGACATTACCAACTGCGACCGTGAGCCCATACACATCCCCGGCGCCATCCTGCCGCATGGCGTGCTGCTGGTTCTGGACAGCGAAACGCTGGAAGTGCTGCAAGCCGCCGGCGATGTGCCTGGCTTGCTGGGCACGACGCTTCACGACTTGCTGGGCAACACGGTCGACACGGTTCTGAGCCCGGCCCAAACAGCGTTCATACGCCGCTTGAACGAGGATCAGGCTTTGAGCACACCGCGCCATCTGCTGGACCCAGCGCTGCGTGTACAAACCGACAGGCCGCTGGACGCCAGCCTGCACCGCTGCGGCAACACCCTGGTGCTGGAGTTCGAGGCCGCCGACATCGGCGACCGCTTTGCCGCTGACCCGCTGGCCGCCGTGCAGGACATGGTCTCGGGCTTTGAAGCCGCACCTTCGCTGAAGGCGTTGTGCCAGCTGGCGGCCGAGCGGGTGCGTCAGGTGGCCGTTTATGACCGTGTGCTGGTGTATCAATTCATGCAGGACGGCTCGGGCTGGGTGATTGCCGAAAGTTGCGAGCCGCATCTGGCGCCTTTTCTCGACCTGCACTACCCGGCGGCTGACATCCCGCAGCAAGCGCGCGCGCTGTACCTGAAGAACTGGCTGCGGCTCATCACCGAGGTCAACTACGACCCCGCGCCTCTGACGCCGGCGCTTCACCCGCGCACAGGCCTGCCGCTGGACATGAGCCACGCCATCCTGCGTGATGTCTCGCCCATCCACCGAGAGTATCTGCGCAACATGGGCATCGACGCGTCGATGTCGATTTCCATCATCCACCAGGGCAAGCTGTGGGGCCTGATCGCCTGCCACCATTACAGCCCGCGACGGCTTGCACGCCACCTGCGCGCGGTGTGCGAGCTCTTCGGCGCGATGTTTTCCATGCAGCTCGAAGTGCGCGAGAAGGCCGAGCTGTTCGAGTTGCGACTGGCCAGCCGCACGGTCCTGCAAAACCTGATGCTCAACCTCGCCGGCGCTGATGACTACGCGGCCGGCCTGACGCAGGAGTCGCCCAACCTGCTGGACTACATCGGCGACGGCGTCAGTGGCGCGGGCGGCTACAGCCAGGGCGGTGTGGCCGTCTGTGTCAAAGGCCACCTCACTTTTTTGGGCAATACGCCAAACAAGGCGCAGATCGAGCAGCTGGTGGGCTGGCTGGACTCGCAGAAGCCGCAGTCCACAGGCATCTACGACACCGACAGGCTGGGTGAAGTCTGGGCACCGGCGCGGGCCTTTGCCACCGCGGCCTCTGGCCTGCTGGTCATTTCAGTGTCACCCGACCTGTCGGACTACATCATGTGGTTCCGGCCAGAAATCGTCTCCCGCTTCAACTGGGCAGGGCATGCTGGCAAGGAGGTGGTTTCGGGACCGTTTGGCGACCGGCTGACGCCGCGCAAGTCCTTCGAGGTCTGGCGCGAAACCATCGTTGGCCGCAGCATACCCTGGGCATTGGCCGACACCCAGGCAGCCTTCGACCTGAGGCTGTCGTTGCTGCATGTGGTGCTGCGCCGCATCAACGAAGCCGCGTTTGAGCGCAAGAAGGCGGGCGAGCGCGACCGCCTGCTGATGGCCGAGCTGGACCACCGCGTCAAGAACACGCTGGCCAACATCCAGGCACTGGTGGTGCAGACCAGCCGCAGCGCGGACACGCTGACAGGCTTTGTCGAAGGCCTGGACGGCCGCATCCAGTCCATGGCCAAGGCGCACAGCCTGCTGTCGGAAAGCCGCTGGGAGGGGGTGTCCATCAGCCGTCTTTTGAGCGAAGAGCTCGCGCCTTTCGGCCGGCGCGACCACGCCTTCACGATCGAAGGCACGGATCTGGTGTTGACGCCCAAGTCGGCACTCTCGCTCTCCCTGGCCATCCACGAGCTGGTGACCAACGCCGCCAAGTACGGTGCCTTCTCTGCCCCTGGGGGCAGCGTGGCCGTGCGCTGGACACTGGCCGGCGACAGCAGTGTCAGCCTGTCCTGGGCCGAAGCCGGCGGCCCGCCCGTGCGACCACCCACGCGGCGCGGTTTCGGCTCGACCCTGATCGAACGTGCCCTGGCCATGGAGACCGAAGGCCGCGCCACGCTGCGCTACTTGCCGGGCGGTGTCGTGTGCGATGTGTTTCTGCCCAGTTCCTCGGTGCTCGGTCGCAACAGCCTGCCGTCTGCTTCAACGTCCCGGTCGTTGTCGGCACCCCAGCATGACAGCGATAAGAAGTCCTACCGTATCCTGGTAGTGGAAGACTCGTTCCTCGTCGTCACCTTGCTTGAAGAGCTTTTTAAAGACCTGGGATGGCAGACCGTCGGCCCGGCCACGCGCCTGGCCGATGCGCTGCTACTGGCAAGGAGCGGCGTTTTCGATGCTGCCCTGCTGGACGTCAACATCAACGGTGAAATGTCGTGGGAAGTGGCGCGCGTTCTGGCAGAGCGCGGCGTTCCTTTCGTCTTCAGTACGGGCTACGACATCAAGACAATGCTGCCGGCGCATCTGGCGGGTGCTGCCTTCGTCACCAAGCCTTACCACAGCGAGGAAGTCGAGGACAAGATCAGGCAGGCGATCGCAGCGCGTCGCGCCGGCCCCTGCGGGTAGCCCCTGTCAAAGACAGCATAGCTGCCAAAGTCATCACATGCCAAGCAGCCCAAAAATGCGGCTGCGCCATAGGCCCCGCCGTCGTGGTGGACATTGGTGCCCCGACTGGCTATCAGGGCAACGCTGCTGTCGGCCAGCACATCCGGCAGTCCGGGGCCGCGGGTCCAGGCGCGACATTTCCCCTCCCAATCTGAAACCAGGCGGGCAGAAGATGCGGGCACATAGAACATGCCAATCGTCACGGCATCACTGACACTACGGCTGTGCAGGGTATCGCCGCTTCAGATCGCGTGGTGAAAATTTGAGGGCGCTCGCCTGAAAACCGGATTTGTGTCGGCTACTTGCGATTCATATGAAAATATCGATGATTTATGGCTTTTGCGCAATGCACACGTGCGCAGGCAGCTACATTTTCGATAGCAAACTAAACCCCACGAGGCACCGATCCATACAACCAGGGCATGTCAAGCAGCTTGTCTCCCAACACCTTCATCGACGCATCGCGCGCCCAGCGCAGCGGTCCCCGGGCGTGAAAGATCTGTCCGTTGCGGATCGAGCGGGCCTGCACCCGGGCATTGCGCTGCCAGCGGTTCAGGGCATAGCGCTGCAGCATCAGCTGCACGTCCAGCGCCGGGTCCAGCGCCTGGGCCAGCGCAGTGCCCAGCGCAGCCGCATCCTCGATGGCCATGCCGGCGCCCTGCGCCAGGTAGGGTCGCATCGGATGCGCTGCATCGCCCAGCAGGGCCACACGGCCCCGGGCCTGCTGTGCGGCACCGGTCATGGGCGGTCGGTCGCTCAGCGGCCACAGGCGCCAGCTGGGACCGCCCCGGTTGCCGCCGTCGGTCACGGCCTGCACCAGGTCGCGCAGCAGCCGGGACGTCCCGCCCATGGCCTGCTGCAGTTCGGCCCCATTGGCATGGTGGTCCCAGTCCTGCAGGTCGCCGGCCACCTGGCCCTGCACGATGGCCACCACATTGAGCCATTCGCCGCCGCGCACCGGGTAATGCACCACATGCAGCCGGGGGCCCAGCCAGACCGAGACCTGCTGGCTGCGCAGCCGCGCCGGCAGGCTGGTTTGCGGCAGCAGGGCCCGGTAGGCCAGGTGGCCGGTGACGCGCGGCGGCGCATCGCCGAGCATCAGCTGGCGCACGCGGCTCCAAAGCCCGTCGGCGCCAATCAGCGCATCGCCCTCGATTTCCAGCAGGGGCTCTGCTTGCGCCGGATCAAGGCCCAGGGTGGCCGCCGCTGCAGGCTGCGTGCGCAGGGTGACTTCGCGCCCGTTGTCGGCATACCCGGCCACGGGACTGTTCAGAGTGAGCCACACGTGGTCCCGCGCCTGCACGGCCTGGAGCAGCAGCGCATGCAGGTCGGCGCGGTGAAGCGTCAGGTAAGGCGCGCCGTATTTTTCCAGCGCCCGTGAGCCCAGCGGCAACGCGCCCAGTTCATGGCCCGACACGGCGTCACGCACCACCAGACGGTCGGGAAAGGCCGCCACCCGTCCCAATGCGCCCTGCAATCCCCAGCCGTGCAGCAGCCTGACCACGTTCGGCCCGAGCTGGACGCCCGCGCCGACTTCGCTGAAGGCACTCGCCCGCTCGTACAGCCGCACATCCCAGCCGGCCCGTGAAGCCGCCAGCGCCGCCGCCAGCCCGCCGATGCCGCCGCCGGCAATCAAGGCCTGGCGCGTCATGCGCGGCACGCTGCAAAGGTGACGGTTTCAGCACCAGCGCCAAGGCTGCGCAAAGGTTCAGCGCCGGTCCTCATGCCGCGAGCAGCTGGCGCAGCACATACGGCAGGATGCCGCCGTTGCGGTAGTAGTCCACCTCGATCGGCGTATCGACGCGCAGGATCACCGTGACTTCCTGGCGTGTGCCATCGGCCCGGGTGATGACCAGTTTGGCCTCGCTCTGCGGCTTGAGTTCGGGATGGGGAATCACATCGACCACCTCCGAGCCGGTGAGCTTGAGCGTCTGCCATGACTCGCCCGGCAGGAACTGCAGCGGCAGCACGCCCATGCCGACCAGGTTGCTGCGGTGGATGCGCTCGAAACTGCGCGCCACCACGGCCTTGATGCCCAGCAGCTGCGTGCCCTTGGCCGCCCAGTCGCGCGACGAGCCGGTGCCATATTCCTCGCCGGCGAAAATCACCGTCGGCGTGCCTTCTTCCATGTACTTCATGGCGGCGTCGTAGATGAACATCTTTTCACCGCCGGGCTGGAACAGCGTCACCCCTCCCTCTTCCCGCGAGCCTTGCGCGTCGGCCGGGATCATCAGGTTCTTGATGCGGACATTGGCGAAGGTGCCGCGCATCATCACGTCGTGGTTGCCCCGGCGCGAACCATAGCTGTTGAAGTCGGCCTTCTGCACGCCGTGTGCCTGCAGCCACAGGCCGGCGGGCGAACTGCCCTTGATCGAGCCGGCCGGCGAAATGTGGTCGGTGGTGATCGAGTCGCCAAACAGCGCCATGATGCGCGCGCCCGTCACTGAAAACGCATTGTTTTGGCCATTTTCGCCGGACCCGCCTGCATCAGGCGCTTTCATTTTCATAGCAAAATCGCTGAAGAACGGCGGCTCGGCAATGTAGGTGCTGGCCGGCCAGTTGTAGCTGTTGCCGGTCACGCCGTGGATGTTTTCCCAAAGATCACCCGGTTCCGTCTTGACTTTGGCGTAATTGGCGCGGAAGGCCTCGCCGTTCATCGCGAACTTCATCAGCGCATGGATTTCATCGCTGCTCGGCCAGATGTCGCGCAAGTAAACATCCTTGCCGCCCGTGCCCTTGCCAAGCGGCTCGGTCGTCAGGTCGCGCATCACGCTGCCGGCCAGCGCATAGGCGACGACCAGCGGCGGGCTGGCGAGGAAGTTGGCCTTGATGTTCGGATGGATACGCGCCTCGAAGTTGCGGTTGCCCGACAGCACGGCGGCGCAGACCAGGTCGCTCTGGTTGATCGCGTCGTTGAGTTCAGGCGTCAGGTCGCCCGAGTTGCCGATGCAGGTGGTGCAGCCATAGCCGACCAGGTCAAAGCCGAGCTGCTGCAGGTAGGGCATCAGGCCCGATTCGGTCAGGTACTCGGTGACGATGCGCGAACCCGGCGCCAGCGAGGTCTTGATGTGCGGCTGCACGCGCAGGCCGGCCTCCACCGCCTTTTTGGCCAGCAGTCCGGCGGCCAGCAGTACGCTGGGGTTGGAGGTGTTGGTGCAGCTGGTGATGGCGGCGATCAGCACGTCGCCGTTGCCGACGGTCAGCCCGCCCTGCGCAGCATTCGCAGCCGGAACGCTGGCACTGGCGGCTTCACCGCCTTGCTCATGCGCCATGGCCAGCGTCGGCCGGTTCGCCTCCATTTCGACCACCGAGCGCTCGGCGCCCGCCGGGATGGGCGGCGCGGCGGGCAAGGCGTCGGGCCGACCTTCGTCGCTGTGCCGCACCAGGTGGCGGGTGTTGAGCAGGCCTGCCGGCTGGTTGAAGCCGTTGTCGGCATTTGACTTGCTGAAGAGCGAGCAGAACTGGCTGGCAACCTGGCCCAGTTCGATCCGGTCCTGCGGCCGTTTCGGGCCGGCCAGGCTGGGCGTGACCTCATCAAGGTTCAGCCTGACCACCTGCGAATAGTCAATCTCGCCGGCGGCGGCCACGCCGAACAGGCCTTGCGCCCGGAAGTAGGCCTCGAAGGCTTCGATTTCCGAATCAAGGCGGCCGGTGCCCCGGAAGTAGTCAATGGTTTTTTCATCGACCGGGAAAAAACCCATGGTGGCGCCGTATTCGGGCGCCATGTTGCCGATGGTGGCGCGATCGGGCAAGGCCAGGCTGCGCGTGCCTTCGCCAAAGAATTCGACAAACTTGCCGACGACCTTTTCGCGGCGCAAGGTTTCGGTCACGCGCAGCACCAGGTCGGTGGCGGTCACGCCTTCGCGCAGACAGCCGGTCAGCTCCATGCCGACCACGTCGGGCGTCAGGAAGTACACCGGCTGGCCGAGCATGGCGGCTTCGGCCTCGATGCCGCCCACGCCCCAGCCGACCACGCCGATGCCGTTGATCATGGTGGTGTGGCTGTCGGTGCCCACCAGTGTGTCGGGGTAATAGACGTCGTCGCTGCTTTTATGCACGCCGCGCGCCAGGAATTCGAGGTTGACCTGGTGCACGATGCCAAAGCCCGGCGGCACGACGCCGAAGGTGTCAAAGGCCTGCATGCCCCATTTCATGAACTCGTAGCGCTCGCGGTTGCGCTGGAATTCGAGCTTCATGTTCAGGTCCAGCGCGTCCTTGGTGCCGAAATAATCGACCATGATCGAATGGTCCACGACCAGGTCAACCGGTACCAAAGGCTCGATGGCCTTCGGGTCCTTGCCCAGCTTGACGGCGACGCTGCGCATGGCGGCCAGGTCGGCCAGCAGCGGAACGCCGGTGAAGTCCTGCAGCACCACGCGCGACACGACAAACGGAATCTCGGCGCTGCGCTCGGCCTGCGGCGCCCAGTTGGCGAGTTGCTCGACATGCTCGGCCGTGACCTTCTTGCCGTCGCAATTGCGCAGCACCGATTCCAGCACGATGCGCACCGACACCGGCAGGCGCTTGACCATGGGAAACTGTTCAGCCAGCGCCGGCAGGGAGTAGAACTTTCCGGCCTTGCCGGAAGCCGTCCGGAAGGTCTGGAGGGTGGAGGCAAAGGCGTGCGGTGCGCTGGAAGTAATGGAAGTGCTGGAATCAGCGTGAGCTTGTGTGGGCGTATCGGCCATGGCAGTCTCCTTTGGGGTGAATCATCAACCCGCATTCTGGCAGGCAGCGAGCCAATCAGGAACAGCAAAGCACAACGACCTGATGCAGCGCAAGCGCTTTTCAGCCAGCGGCCTCGACAATTGACCGATGACGTTCAAGACTCCCGAATTACTCCTGCCCGCCGGCTCGCTCGACAAGATGCGCGCGGCCTACGACTTTGGCGCCGATGCGGTGTACGCCGGCCAGCCGCGCTACTCGCTGCGGGCGCGCAACAATGAGTTTCGTCTGGAACAAATCCAGACAGGCATTCAGGAAGCGAATGCCCGCGGCAAGAAGTTTTTTGTCACCAGCAACCTGCTGCCGCACAACGACAAGGTGCGCACCTACCTGCGCGACATCGAACCGGTCATTGCGATGCAGCCCGACGCGCTGATCATGGCCGACCCCGGCCTGATCATGATGGTGCGCGAACGATGGCCGGACATGGCGATTCACCTGTCGGTGCAGGCCAACACCATGAACTGGGCGGCGGTGAAGTTCTGGCAGAAGGTCGGCGTGGCGCGCATCATCCTGTCGCGCGAGCTGAGCCTGGACGAGATCGAGAAAATCCGCCAGGAATGCCCCGACATCGAACTCGAAGTGTTCGTGCATGGCGCGCTGTGCATGGCGTATTCGGGCCGCTGCCTGCTGTCGGGCTATTTCAACCGGCGCGACTCCAACCAGGGCACCTGCACCAACGCCTGCCGCTGGAACTACACGCCGAGCGCAGGCACCGACCAGACCGATTCGGGCGAGGTGCTGGCGCTCAAGCTGGAGGGCGACTTCAATTTCGCCGAGGCGCAGCAAGACGCCGAGCAGTCGTTTTCAGCCTGCGGCGGCGGCGCGCGCCACCCGCTGGCCGATGGCGTCTATCTGCTCGAAGAAAAAGAGCGGCCCGGCCAGCTGATGCCCATCATGGAAGACGAGCATGGCACCTACATCATGAACAGCAAGGACCTGCGCGCCGTCGAGCATGTGGCCCGGCTGGTGAGCATCGGCGTCGATTCTTTGAAGATCGAGGGCCGGACCAAGAGCGGCTATTACGTCTCGCGCACCGCGCAGGTATACCGCCGCGCGATTGACGACGCCGTCGCCGGAAGGCCGTTCAACCCGGCCTTGATCACCGAACTCGAAGGTCTGGCCAATCGCGGCTACACCAGCGGCTTTCTGGAGCGCAGACCGGCGCAGGACACGCAGAACTACGACACCGGCAGTTCCGAGATGCGCCGCAGCCAGTTTGCCGGCGAGGTCAAATCGGTGCACGACGGGTGGGCCGAGGTGGAGACGAAAAACCGCTTCCAGGTCGGCGACACGCTCGAAGTGATCCACCCGGACGGCAACCGTCTTGTGCCAGTCACGCACATGAAAAATGCGGACGGCGACACCATCACCGTGGCGTCGGGCAGCCCGATGCGGGTGTGGATTCCGCTGGAAGCGCCAGCCCATGGGGCGCTGCTGGCCCGCCTGATCGACCCCGTCAGCGAACTGGCGCCGCCAGCCTGTGTTTAGGCTGCAATTTTTTTAATAGCAGCAGATGCACATGGGACGTGCGCAAAAGCCTGTTTTGACTAAAAGTTCAGCCTGGCTGTCGGCAAGTACCGACAGCCAGGCAAGCCAGCGGCTGATTCGTGTTTTGCATACTCCGGCCTAAAGTGAATTAACAATTCACTCACCTCACGGAGACTTCATGAGCAACACGCAAAGCACCACGGCAACCGAGCACAAAAAACTTTGGGACCTGATCAAGGACATCAAGTTCGGCATGTTCACCCATCGCCATGCCAACGGCATGATGCACAGCCAGCCGCTGACGACCCAGAACAAGAACATGGATGAAGGAAACAAGCTTTACTTCTTTGTCTCGCGCAGCAGCGAAGTTGCCAGGCACATCATTGAGGATGACAACGTGAATGTGGCCTATGCCGATACCGGCGATGACAGCTATGTCTCGGTGTCGGGCAAGGCGCTGATCGTCGAGGACATGGGCAAGAAGGAAGCGCTGTGGACGCCGATGGCCAAGGCCTGGTTTCCGGGCGGCCCGACCGACCCGGATGTCGCGCTTCTGGAAGTCCTCATCAGCCACGCCGAGTACTGGGACGTGAAGGAAAGCAAGATGGTCCAGGTGGCCAAGATGCTGACCGCAGCCGTCACCGGCAAGCCGCCTGAAAAGATGGGCGAGCACAAGGAATTGCGGATGTAATTCCGGGGTTTGCCCGGAACGGCCGGCAAGGCCCACAAAAAAGCCCCGCTGGAAACAGCGGGGCTTTTTTAATGGCCACGGCCGGCTGTCAAGCCGGCTTTCCGGGTAATCGGATCAGGCTGGAAGCGCGTCCTTGACCGTGTCGGCCATGTCGGTGTAATCCTTGACCTGGTCGAAGTTCAGGTACTGGTACACCTTGTCGCTGGCAGCGGTCAGCACCTGCATGTCGGCCATGTATTCGGCCTTGGTCGGAATCCGGCCCAGCTTGGAGCAGATCGCGGCCAGTTCGGCGGAACCCAGGTACACGTTGGAGTTCTTGCCCAGGCGGTTCGGGAAGTTGCGCGTCGAGGTCGAAAACACGGTGGCGCCCTCCTTCACCTGCGCCTGGTTGCCCATGCACAGGCTGCAGCCCGGCATTTCCATGCGCGCGCCGGCGGAACCGAGCACGCCGTAGTGGCCTTCCTCGCTCAGCTGCTTGGCATCCATCTTGGTGGGAGGCGCCATCCAGAGCTTGACCGGAATGTCGCGCTTGCCTTCGAGCAGCTTGGATGCGGCGCGGAAATGGCCAATGTTGGTCATGCAGCTGCCGATAAACACCTCGTCGATGACGCTTCCTGCGACATCGCTCAGGGTTTTCACATCGTCCGGATCGTTCGGGCAGGCCACAATGGGCTCGTGGATGTCGGCCAGGTCAATCTCGATGACGGCGGCGTATTCGGCGTCGGAATCGCCCTTGAGCAGCTGCGGGTCGGCCAGCCATTTTTCCATCGCGGCAATGCGGCGCTTGATGGTGCGCACGTCCGAGTAACCGGTGGCAATCATCCACTTGAGCATCGTGATGTTGCTGGTGATGTACTCGATGATCGGCTCCTTGTTCAGGTGCACCGTGCAGCCGCCGGCAGAGCGCTCGGCCGACGCATCGCTCAATTCAAACGCCTGCTCGACCTTCAGGTCCGGCAAGCCTTCGATTTCCAGGATGCGGCCCGAGAAAATGTTGACCTTGCCCTGCTTGGCCACGGTCAGCAAGCCGGCCTTGATGGCGTACAGCGGAATCGCGTTGACCAGATCACGTAGGGTGATGCCGGGTTGCAGTTCTCCCTTGAAGCGGACCAGAACGCTTTCGGGCATGTCCAGCGGCATCACGCCGGTGGCCGCGCCAAAAGCCACCAGGCCGGAGCCGGCCGGAAAGCTGATGCCGATGGGGAAACGCGTGTGGCTGTCGCCGCCGGTGCCGACGGTGTCGGGCAGCAGCATGCGGTTGAGCCAGCTGTGGATGATGCCGTCGCCCGGACGCAGCGGAATGCCGCCCCGGTCGCTCATGAAATCAGGCAACTCGTGGTGCATCTTCACATCGACCGGCTTGGGGTAGGCGGCGGTGTGGCAGAACGACTGCATCACCAGATCTGCGGAAAAGCCCAGGCAGGCCAGGTCTTTCAGCTCGTCGCGGGTCATCGGGCCGGTGGTGTCCTGCGAGCCGACCGAGGTCATCTTGGGTTCGCAATACGTGCCGGGACGAACGCCCTGGCCTTCCGGCAGGCCGACCGCGCGACCGACCATCTTTTGCGCCAGCGTGAAGCCACGCTCGGTCGCTTCGGGGTTTTGCGGCAGGCGAAACAGCGTCGAGACCGGCAGGCCCAGCGCAAAGCGCGCCTTGGCGGTCAGGCCACGGCCGACGATCAGCGGAATGCGGCCGCCGGCGCGCACTTCATCGAACAGCACATCGCTCTTGAGCTTGAACTCGGCGATCACTTCGCCGCCTTTCAGCGCCTTGCCTTCGTAGGGGCGCAGTTCGATCACGTCGCCCATGTTCATTTGCGACACGTCAAGCTCGATCGGCAGCGCGCCCGAGTCTTCCATGGTGTTGTAGAAGATCGGGGCGATCTTGCTGCCCAGGCAGACGCCGCCAAAGCGCTTGTTCGGCACGAAGGGAATGTCTTCGCCAGTGAACCACAGCACCGAGTTGGTGGCGGACTTGCGCGAGGAGCCGGTTCCGACCACGTCGCCGACATACGCCACCAGGTTGCCCTTGGCCTTGAGTTCCTCGATGAACTTCACCGGGCCGCGCTTGCCGTCTTCTTCCGGCGTCACACCAGGGCGCGCATTCTTGTGCATCGCCAGCGCATGCAGCGGAATGTCGGGGCGGCTCCAGGCATCGGGCGCGGGCGACAGGTCATCGGTGTTGATCTCGCCGGCCACCTTGAACACGGTCAGCTGGATCGACTCCGGCACTTCGGGGCGGCTGGTGAACCATTCGGCATCGGCCCAGCTTTGCAGCACGGCCTTGGCGTATTGGTTGCCTTTTTCGGCTTTTTCCTGCACGTCATGGAACTGGTCGAACATCAGCAAGGTGTTCTTCAGGCCGCTGGCCGCCTGCGTGGCCACGCTGACTTCAGCGTCATCGAGCAATGCAATCATCGGGCTGATGTTGTAGCCGCCCAGCATGGTGCCCAGCAGCTGCGTGGCTTTTTCACGCGAGATCAGGCTGCATTGTTCGCTGCCGTGGGCCACGGCAGCCAGGTAGCTGGCCTTGACCTTGGCGGCAGCATCGACGCCGGCAGGAACGCGGTGGGTGATCAGGTCGAGCAGGAAGGCTTCTTCGCCCTCGGGCGGATTCTTCAGCAGTTCAATCACCTCGCCGGTCTGCTGGGCGGACAGAGGCAGCGGTGGAATGCCCAGAATGGCACGTTCAGCAACATGGCTGCGGTAAGTTTGCAAAAATCCGGATGACATCGCTACTCCTCTGATTCAAGTTATGGGAATGGTGGGCTGAAAAAAACGGGATTTACTTGACAGCCGCTGGGGGCAGCGCTTCAAGGATGCTGACCGGCGGATTCAACTTGAGGTTCTGGGCGACTTCGAGTTGTGCCGGGCTGGTGCATTCATCGGCCAGGCGAATGCCATGCTTCTGGCTCATCAGCATCGATTTGTTCGCCAGCTGCAGCCAGACGGCGCCGGCCTTCTGGTCCTCCAGGCGAATGGCGCCGGTGGACGTGGCGACCGGGAACATGCGGTAGCTGAAGTTCTTGCCCTGCATATCGAAGTAGCCGGGATTTTTGGCGTCGGCGGTCAGCGTGACCGAAGCGCCGAGTTCGCACGGCATCTTGCCGACCTGAACCCGCTCGGCAATCGCCAGTTCGGCCGGCGTCATGGCGGCTTCGGCAGCCTGGATACCTGCCGCCACGTTGACGGCGGCGCTCTTGAGGTTGGTGCGGCTGGCGGAAACCGCCGGCTTTTCAGCCTTCTTTTTGGCAGCAGGCTTGTCGGCCTTGTCGGCCTTGTCGGCTTTGGCCGCTGCGGTCTTGCTGCCGGCCGGCTTGGTGGCTTTTGCTTTGTCAGCTGTTGCCTTGTCGGCCTTCTTGGCGGTCTCGGCCTGCGCCATGGGCGCGGCAGCCAGCAGGAAAGCGGCAGCCAGCGCGGCTGCAAGGGTGGCGATGGGTTGGGTTTTCATAGAAGTCCTCGTCGGTGGATTGGCGCTCATCCAGGAGCGTCCATAAAGTAAGTTTGGGCATCAGGCGGCAGCGTGCGGCCGGTCTGGTGCGCGCGTTCCAGCACCTGCCAGAAATAGCGATAACTCGCGCGGTCGTGCAATTTACCGTCAAAACTGGTCGGTGCCCAATCTGCACGGGCACCAGCAGCTATTATTGTTGTAGCATCTTCAATTTCGGCCTCGCTCGGTGCAAAAGCCGCCAGGATAGAGCGTATCTGATTTGGATGAATGCTCCACATGCGGGTATAGCCCAGCTCACGCGACGCACGCCGCGCGGCGAGCGTCATGGCGGCGGCATCGCTGAACTCGGTCACCACGCAATGCGAAGGCACCTTGCCATAGGCATGGCAGGCCGAAGCAATTTCGAGCTTGGCGCGCACCACCAGCGGATGGGTGAACTGGCCCTGGCTGCTCATGCCATCGGCGGGAATGGCGCCGCCATGGCTGGAAACAAAGTCCATCAGGCCAAAGCTGAGCGACTGCACACGGGGATGCGCGGCAATTTCAAAGGCGCTGCGAACGGCAAACGGCGATTCGATCAGCACGTGAAGGGGTAAATCCCCGGCTGATGCGGCCAGCAACGCCTGCTCGGCCCGGATCACGTCGCCGATGGACTCGACCTTGGGAATCATGATGTGTGAAAGATGGCGCCCCAGTTTGCCGGCGATGACGGCCATGTCGGATTCGAATGCCGGGTGATCGACCGCATGCACGCGAACGGCAACGCGTGCCCTGTCGCTGGCCAATGCGGCGAGCGCCACGACCATGGCGGCATGGTCGGCTTCGCCGCCGACGGGCGCGCCGTCTTCGCAGTCCAGTGTCACGTCAAACACGCAGGCGCCAAACTCCTGGATCATTTCAGCCTGCAACTGCAGACTTTTGCGCATCCGCGCTTCCACGCCGCTGTAATGGTCGCAAACCGGCAAGGAAACCGTTGCGGCCTGGGCGCCGAGGAGAACTTCGCGCGGATGTTTCATTGAATAAGCTCGTTCCTGGGATCTGTCGCGAGTGGCTCGGGAACCAGGCGAGCATCTAAAAGTTGCCGCCCGCGTCCCCCGATTCGCCTGCAGGCTATTACAGAAGGTGAGCAACGCCGGCTTGTTCGCCCTGCAGTTCTTCCAGAGTCTTGTTGATGCGCTCTTGCGAGAACGCATCAATTTCCAGGCCTTCGACGAGCTTGTATTCGCCGTTTTCGCAGGTCACGGGGAAGCCGAACATCGTGTCGGCAGGAATGCCGTACTGGCCGTCCGATGGAATGCCCATCGTGACCCACTTGCCGTTTGTGCCCAGTGCCCAATCGCGCATGTGGTCGATGGCGGCATTGGCAGCCGAAGCGGCCGACGACAGACCACGTGCTTCAATGATGGCGGCGCCGCGTTTGCCGACGGTGGGCAGGAACACATTGGCGTTCCATTCCTGGTCGTTGATCATGCTGGCAACGCTCTCGCCGTTGATGGTGGCGAAGCGGTAGTCGGCGTACATCGTGGGCGAGTGGTTGCCCCAGACCGTGAGCTTTTCAATGTCGGCGACGGCCTTGCCGGTCTTGGCAGCGATTTGCGAAGCAGCGCGGTTGTGGTCCAGGCGCAGCATGGCGGTGAAGTTCTTGCGCGGCAGGCTCGGTGCGCTCTTCATGGCGATGTAGGCATTGGTGTTGGCCGGGTTGCCGACCACCAGCACGCGGACGTCGCGGCTGGCGACGGCGTCGAGGGCCTTGCCCTGCGCCGTGAAAATCGCGCCATTGACGGCCAGCAATTCGGCACGCTCCATGCCGGGGCCGCGTGGACGCGAGCCGACCAACAGCGCGTAGTCGGCATCCTTGAAGGCCGTCATCGGGTCGCTGTGAGCGGTCATCTCGACCAGCAAGGGGAACGCGCAGTCGTCAAGTTCCATCATCACGCCCTTGAGCGCTTTTTGCGGGCCTTCGACCGGAACTTCAAGCAATTGCAAAATGACCGGCTGGTCCTTGCCGAGCATTTCGCCCGAGGCAATGCGAAACAGCAATGCGTAACCGATTTGACCAGCGGCGCCAGTGACTGCAACTCGGACGGGTGTTTTGCTCATGATTGACAACTCCAGGAAGGTTAAAAAATTATTGGAACACGATGTGAAATAAGGTTTGCGTCAGTATTTCAGGCTTTGCCGGACTGTAAAAGCAGCATTTCTCGAACAACACCAACAGACTCCGCGCGATGCCCAGCGCAGGATTTTACGCTTGAAAATTGCGGCAGGTCAACTTGTCTTATGTCTTATATAAGATATGATCCAGGCTGATTTCACGTCCGGGTCAAGCACGGCGCAACATTATCCCAGGCCGCTGCGCAAATCTGCTGTATGACAAATACCAACTCTTTGATACCCGATACCTCACTGGCAGCCGGCGAGCAGGAGGCAGCCGCGCCTGCCGGACAAACGCCGGCCTTCAGCCCGCTGTACCAGCAGATCAAGGTGCTGATCCTCAAGGGCCTTCAGGCGGCTGAATGGAAACCGGGCGAACTGATTCCCAGCGAGATGGACCTTGCCGCGCGCTTTCGCGTCAGCCAGGGAACCGTTCGCAAGGCCATTGACGAACTTGCCGCCGAAAACCTGGTGATCCGTCGCCAGGGCAAGGGAACCTTCGTGGCGACTCACGCCGAGCAGCAGGTGCAATACCGCTTCCTTCGGCTGATGCCCGACAGCGGCGACATCAGCAGCGAAGGTCCGGCGGAACGGCAGATCGTCGACTGCAAGCGGCTGAAGGCCACCGCCGACATCGCCCGCCCCCTGGCCCTGCGGACCGGCGACGCCGTACTGCAATTGCGCCGGGTGCTGGCATTCCAGGGAACGCCCACGATTGTCGAAGACGTCTGGCTGCCGGGCGGACCGTTCAAGGGGCTGACCGCCAGCCGCCTGGCGGCCTACGGCGGCCCCATGTATGCCCTGTTCGAAACAGAGTTTGGCGTCCACATGGTGCGCGCCGAAGAAAAAATCCGCGCCGTTGCAGCCGATGCGGTGGCGGCCAGGCTGCTGGACGTGAAGCAGGGCGAGCCGCTCCTGAGCGTCGAACGCATTGCCTACACCTACAACGACGTCCCGATGGAACTGCGCCGGGGCTTGTACCGGACCGACACCCACCACTACAAAAACGTGCTCAGTTAACGGCATTGCCCCAAAACGGCAAAGCTTTGTAAATAAATTTGCTGCATTGCAATAGAATTAAAATGTTTGACTGATAGTCATGTCCCGCTGAGTTACCAACCGGTTACCACCACGAAAGCCCATAAAAATGACAGAGCTGGCATCCACTCCACGCCCCAAGCGGCCAGAGTTCCGAAATATCAATGCCTTTACCGACCTGCCGAGCTACCGATTGCCGCTGGCGGGCATCGTTTCCATCCTGCACCGTGTCAGCGGGGCCATCATGTTCATGCTGATGCCCTTCATCATCTGGATGTTTGACACGTCGATTTCTTCAGACATCTCTTTCGACCGATTCAAGTCCGCCTTCAACGCAGGCATGCTGGGCTTGCCAGGCGTGCTGTGGAAACTGGTGGCGCTGGCCCTGATCTGGGCCTACCTGCACCATTTCCTGGCAGGCCTTCGCCATTTGTGGATGGACAGCAGCCATGAGGCCGTCAGCAAGAACTTCGGCCGCCAGTCAGCCGCTTTCACGCTGGTCGTGAGCATCGGCCTCACGCTGGTGCTGGGCGCCAAGCTGTTCGGCCTCTACTAAAAACAAAAAGTTCGCAGGGCAACTGCTGCGCAAACACGGCAAGCATTGCCCCCAACTGATCAAGGAAAGAAAACCATGTCTGTCAATTACGGATCAAAGCGCATCGTTGTCGGCGCCCACTACGGTACACGCGACTGGCTGAGCCAGCGCATCACGGCGGCCCTGATGGCCATTTTCACCGTGCTGCTGCTGGCTCAGGTCATTTTCAGCAAAGGCCCCATCGGCTATGACCAATGGGCCGGTATCTTTTCGCCCCAATGGATGAAGGTGCTGACCTTTGCCGTCATCATCGCCCTGCTCCAGCATGTCTGGGTGGGCATGCGCGATATCTGGATGGATTACATCAAGCCGGTGGGTCTGCGCCTGCTGCTGCAGGTGTTCACCATCATCTGGCTGGTTGCCTGCGCAGGCTGGGGTATCCAGGTGCTGTGGCGCCTTTGATCCGACAGTTCTTCCCTAAAGTCAATGCTGGCATTTTCCAGCTTCCAAGATTTATAAAAACATGACTGCTACCTCCAAACTTCCCAAGCGCAAATTTGACGTCGTCATCGTGGGTGCCGGCGGCTCCGGCATGCGCGCATCGCTGCAACTGGCCCGTGCAGGCCTGAATGTCGCCGTGCTGTCCAAAGTGTTCCCGACCCGCTCGCACACCGTGGCAGCACAAGGCGGCATTGGCGCGTCGCTGGGCAACATGTCCGAAGACAACTGGCACTATCATTTTTATGACACGGTCAAGGGTTCCGACTGGCTCGGCGACCAGGATGCCATTGAATACATGTGCCGCGAAGCCCCCAAGGTCGTGTATGACCTGGAGCACATGGGCATGCCGTTCGACCGCAACCCCGACGGCACGATCTACCAGCGTCCCTTCGGAGGCCACACCGCCAACTATGGCGAAAAGCCGGTCCAGCGCGCCTGCGCCGCAGCCGACCGCACCGGCCACGCCATGCTGCACACGCTGTACCAGCAAAACGTCAAGGAAAAGACCAGTTTCTTCGTCGAATGGATGGCCCTGGACCTGATCCGCGATGCCGCTGGCGACGTGGTTGGCGTGACCGCCCTCGAAATGGAAACCGGCGACGTCCACATCTTCGAAGCCAAGACCACCCTGCTGGCCACCGGTGGCGCAGGCCGCATCTTTGCGGCATCGACCAACGCCTTCATCAACACCGGCGACGGCCTGGGCATGGCTGCGCGCGCCGGCATTCCGCTGGAAGACATGGAATTCTGGCAGTTCCACCCCACCGGCGTGGCCGGTGCCGGCGTGCTGCTGACCGAAGGCTGCCGTGGCGAAGGCGCGATTTTGCGCAACTGCAACGGCGAGCGTTTCATGGAGCGCTATGCGCCAACGCTCAAGGACCTGGCGCCGCGCGACTTCGTTTCCCGGTCGATGGACCAGGAAATCAAGGAAGGTCGCGGCTGCGGCCCGAACAAGGACTACATCCTGCTCGACATGACACACCTGGGCGTGGACGCCATCATGAAGCGCCTGCCTTCGGTGTTTGAAATCGGCCACAACTTTGCCAACGTGGACATCACCAAGGAAGCGATTCCCGTGGTGCCCACCATCCACTACCAGATGGGTGGCATTCCGACCAACATCCATGGCCAGGTGGTCACGCAAAACACCGAGAACAAGAGCGAAGTCGTCAACGGCCTGTATGCCGTGGGCGAATGCTCCTGTGTGAGCGTGCATGGCGCCAACCGCCTCGGCACGAACTCGCTGCTCGACCTGCTGGTGTTCGGGCGCGCTGCCGGCAACCACATTGTTGAGTTCAACAACAGCACGACCCATAAGGAACTGCCTGCAGATGCTGCAGACAAGACCCTGGCCCGCATCGCGCGCCTGGACAATGCAACCGATGGCGAGTACGCCCAGGACGTGGCCAACGACCTGCGCGCTGCCATGCAGCAGCATGCCGGCGTGTTCCGCACCCAGGCCGTCATGAACGAAGGCGTGACCAAGATTGCCGCCCTGCGGGATCGCGTGAACAAGATCGGCCTGAAAGACAAGTCAAAGATTTTCAACACTGCGCGCATCGAGGCGCTGGAAGTCGAAAACCTGATCGAGGCCGCCCAGGCCACCATCGTCTCCGCCGCCGCCCGCAAGGAAAGCCGTGGCGCGCACTCGGTCGATGACTTCGGCGACACGCCGGAACATCCGAACGGCCGCAACGACACCGACTGGCACAAGCACACGCTCTGGTACAGCGAAACCAATTCGCTGGCCTACAAGCCGGTGCAGATGAAGCCGCTGACGGTGGCGTCCGTGGAACTGAAAACGCGCACGTTCTAAGCGACGGCCCGACCCCAATATCGAAAGAAGCGAGAACCCACATGACCAAACGTACGTTCCAGATTTACCGCTACAACCCCGATACCGACGCCAAGCCCTACATGCAGACCATCGAGGTCGAACTCGACGGTCACGAGCGCATGCTGCTCGACGCGCTGATGAAGCTCAAGGCGCAGGACCCCACCATCAGCTTTCGCCGCTCGTGCCGCGAAGGCGTGTGCGGCTCGGACGCGATGAACATCAACGGCAAGAACGGCCTGGCCTGCCTGACCAACATGAACACGCTCAAGGGCACCATTGTCCTCAAGCCGCTGCCCGGCCTGCCCGTGGTGCGCGACCTGTTTGTCGACATGACGCAGTTCTTCAAGCAGTACAACTCGATCAAGCCCTACCTGATCAACAACAACGTGCCGCCGCAGACCGAGCGCCTGCAAAGCCCGGAAGAGCGCGATGAGCTCAACGGCCTGTACGAGTGCATCTTGTGCGCGAGCTGCTCGACGGCGTGCCCGAGCTTCTGGTGGAATCCCGACAAGTTCGTCGGTCCCGCCGGTCTGCTGCAAGCCTACCGTTTCCTGGCTGACAGCCGCGACGAAGCCACCGCCGAACGGCTCGACAACCTAGAAGACCCGTACCGGCTGTTCCGCTGCCACACCATCATGAACTGCGTCGATGTCTGCCCCAAGGGCCTGAATCCGGCCAAGGCCATCGGCAAGATCAAGGAAATGATGGTCTTGCGCACGGTCTGACCTTGCGCAAGATCACAAGTCCATGGAAATGACCGACGATTTGCTCGATGAGCGAAGCCTGAGCAAGCTGCGCTGGCGCTGCCGGCGGGGTCTGCTGGAGAACGACCTGCTGATCGAAAAATTCTTTCTGCGCTTTGAATCCACGCTCAATGTCAGGCAGGCTAAAGGCTTGAATGATTTAATGGATCTGTCTGACAATGACCTGCTGGACCTCCTGCTCAGACGCAAAGAACCTGACCAGCTTTCCGAACTGCCTGCAAAGGCAAGCGCCTCAACTCCCGAAGCACTTGAAGTTTTGAGCATGCTGCGGCCGGGTTCCCTGGTTTCCTAATTCACCCCTCTGACAAGAGAGAAAGAACACAACATGAAGTTAGCTGACAACAAAGCCACCCTGTCCTTCAGCAATGGTAGCCCCAACGTGGACCTTCCTGTTTACCAGGGCACCGTAGGCCCTGATGTTGTGGACATTCGCAAGCTCTATGCCCAGACCGGCATGTTCACCTATGACCCGGGTTTCCTGTCCACCGCAGCCTGCCAGTCGGCCATCACCTACATCGACGGCGACAAGGGCGAACTGCTCTACCGCGGCTACCCGATCGAGCAGCTGGCCACCAACTGCGACTACCTGGAAACCTGCCACCTGCTGCTCTACGGGGAACTGCCGGACGCTGCGCAAAAGAAGACCTTTGTCGGCCGCGTGACCAACCACACCATGGTCAACGAGCAGATGCAGTTTTTCCTGCGTGGTTTCCGCCGCGACGCGCACCCGATGGCTATCATGACCGGCCTGGTCGGCGCCCTGTCGGCGTTCTACCATGACAGCACCGACATCAACAATCCGGAGCACCGCGACATTGCCGCGATCCGCCTGATCGCCAAGATGCCGACGCTGGTCGCCATGGCGTACAAGTACACCGTGGGCCAGCCCTACATGTACCCGCGCAACGACCTGAGCTACGCCGGCAATTTCCTGCACATGATGTTTGCCACGCCATGCGAGGAGTACAAGGTGAACCCGGTGCTCGAACGCGCGCTGGACCGCATCTTCATCCTGCATGCGGACCACGAGCAGAACGCATCAACTTCCACGGTTCGCCTGTGCGGCTCGTCGGGCACCAACCCGTTCGCTGCCATTGCAGCCGGCGTGGCCTGCCTCTGGGGCCCGGCCCACGGCGGCGCCAACGAAGCGGCGCTGAACATGCTGGGCGACATCCAGAAAAACGGCGGCATCGAAAACATCGGCGAATTCATCAAGCAGGTCAAGGACAAGAATTCCACCGTCAAGCTGATGGGTTTTGGTCACCGTGTCTACAAGAACTACGACCCGCGCGCCAAGCTGATGCAGGAAACCTGCAAGGAAGTGCTGCAGGAAATGGGCCTGGAAAACGACCCGCTGTTCAAGCTGGCCATGGCGCTGGAAAAGATTGCACTGGAAGACGATTATTTTGTCTCGCGCAAGCTCTACCCCAACGTGGACTTCTACTCCGGCATCGTGCAGCGCGCCATTGGCATCCCCGTGCCGCTGTTCACCGCCATCTTTGCACTGGCCCGCAACGTCGGCTGGATGGCCCAGCTGAACGAAATGATTGGCGACCCCGAGTACAAGATTGGCCGTCCGCGCCAGCTCTTCGTCGGCTCCACCCAGCGTGAAGTCAAGCCGATGGCACAGCGCTAAGCCGCCCGTCTTTAGGCGCTTTTGCCAAAGCCCGCCAGATGGAAACATCGGCGGGCTTTTTTGTTGATCGCTATTATTTCTATAGCTATCTACGCATACAGGACAAGCGGAAATACCTAAAAAGGCTATTATTCTTGCATCATCCGCATAAATTTCTCACGCTTTCAGCTTCGTTACGCCAGACATCGTAAACTGCGATGGCGGAGTTGCAAGTCATGCTGCAAAATCGCAGTCCATCGCCTGAGACGATGCCACCAAACCATGTCCATCAAAAGCTCTGAACGCAATTTCGCCCGACGCATCGACCTGACCTCGCTTCAGCTCTTCGTGGCCGTGTGCGAACTGGGCAGCATCGGCAAGGCGGCCGAGCGCGAATTCATCGCGGCCTCCGCCGTCAGCAAGCGGCTGAGCGACCTCGAAGCCACGCTGGACACGCCGCTGCTCTACCGCCATACGCGGGGCGTCGACCTGACGCCGGCCGGTCAAAGCCTGCTGCACCATGCGCGCTCGGTGCTGTTCAGCCTTGAAAAGATGCAGGGCGAGCTGAGCGAATATGCCGATGGCGTGCGCGGCCATGTGCGGGTACACGCCAGCATTTCGGCCATCGTGCAGTTCCTGCCCGAAGATCTGGGCGACTTCATCCGCCGGCACAGCGAGATCAAGATCGACCTGGAAGAACACCTGAGCACCGAAGTGGTCCGCGCCGTGCAGGAAGGCACGGCGGATCTGGGCGTGTGCAATACCGCCAACGGCACGGGCGAGTTGCAGACATTGCCCTACCGCCAGGACAAGCTGGTGCTGATTGTCCCCAAAGGGCATGCCCTGCTTGCGCAAGGCGCTATTCATTTTGAAGATACGCTGGACCATGACCACGTTGGCCTGCATTCCAACAGCTCGATTTACCTGGCCATGCGCCAGGCGGCCGCCACCGTCGGGCGCACCATCAAGCTGCGCATCCATGTCACCGGGCTGGACGCCATGTGCCGCATGATCCACAACGGCCTGGGGGTTGGGGTGATGCCCCAGCGTGCCTTTGGGCTCATGCATGGCGTGGGCGAACTGGAATCCATCGCACTGCTCGATGGCTGGGCGGAACGCCGGATCGACCTGGTGGCGCGCGATTTCTCCACCTTGCCCCTGACCGCGCGACTGCTGGTTGACCATCTGGCCCAACAGGCACTCACCTCATAAAATCACCCGAAGACCACGAAGGAACACCCATGGGACGCACCCTCTACGACAAAATCTGGGACGAACACGTCGTTCATACCGAAGAAGACGGCACCTCGATTCTCTACATCGACCGACACCTGGTCCATGAAGTGACCAGCCCGCAAGCCTTCGAAGGCCTGCGCGAAGCCGGCCGCAAGGTCTGGCGCATCAGCTCCATCGTGGCGACAGCCGACCACAACACGCCGACCACCGGCTGGGAACTCGGCTACGACGGCATCACCGACCTGGTCAGCAAGGAACAGATCACCACGCTGGACGCCAACATCAAGGAATTCGGCGCCGCCGCCTTCTTTCCCTTCATGTCCAAACGCCAGGGCATCGTGCATGTGATCGGCCCCGAAAACGGCGCCACCCTGCCCGGCATGACCGTGGTTTGCGGCGATTCGCACACCTCCACCCACGGCGCTTTCGGCGCACTGGCGCACGGCATCGGCACCAGCGAGGTCGAACACGTCATGGCCACGCAAACCCTGCTGGCCAAGAAGGCCAGGAACATGCTCATCAAGGTCGAGGGCGCCGTGGCCAAAGGCGTGACCGCCAAGGACATCGTGCTGGCCATCATCGGCAAGATCGGCACGGCGGGCGGCACCGGCTACACGATTGAATTCGCCGGCTCGGCGATTCGCGCGCTCAGCATGGAAGGCCGCATGACGGTGTGCAACATGGCGATTGAAGGCGGCGCGCGCGCCGGCCTGGTGGCGGTCGATGCCAAGACCATCGAGTACGTGAAGGGCCGCCTGCTCGCGCCCGGAACCGATCCCAGGACCGGCCAGTTCGTCGGCGGCCCTGAATGGGACATGGCCGCGCGCTACTGGGCCACGCTGCATTCAGACGCCGATGCGCAGTTTGACGCCGTGGTCGAACTCGATGCCAGCCAGATCCTGCCGCAGGTCAGCTGGGGAACATCGCCCGAAATGGTGCTGTCGATTGACGGCCGCGTGCCGGACCCGGAGAAGGAAAAAGACGCCAACAAGCGCGGCGCCATCGAACGCGCCCTGGCCTACATGGGCCTGGAGCCCGGCAAGGCGCTGAACGATTTGTACATCGACAAGGTATTCATCGGCTCCTGCACCAACAGCCGCATCGAGGACATGCGCGAAGCCGCCGCCGTGGTGAAAAAAATCGGCCAGAAAGTCGCCAAAAACGTCAAGCTCGCCCTGGTGGTTCCGGGGTCGGGACTGGTCAAGGAACAGGCCGAACGCGAAGGCCTGGACAAGATTTTCATCGCTGCGGGCTTTGAATGGCGCGAGCCCGGTTGCTCGATGTGCCTGGCAATGAATGCCGACCGGCTGGAGCCGGGCGAGCGCTGCGCGTCCACCAGCAACCGCAACTTTGAAGGCCGGCAAGGCGCCGGCGGCCGAACCCACCTGGTCAGCCCGGCCATGGCGGCGGCGGCGGCGGTGCATGGCCACTTTGTCGACATCCGTAAATTTGTCTGACGCAACCGGAAAAATGCCATGAAAAGATCAATTTCCCTGCTGCTGGCGACATGTGCCCTGCTCGTCTCCACCTTTGCGCTGTCTGGCTGCAACACCATCCACGGCATTGGCCAGGACGTGCAACGCGCAGGCTCCGCTGTTTCAAACGCTGCCAGATAGGCGAGAACCGCATGCAAAAATTCACCGTACACCAAGGCCTCGTGGCGCCGATGGACCGCGAGAACGTCGATACCGACGCCATCATCCCCAAGCAGTTCCTCAAGTCGATCCGCAAGACCGGTTTTGGCCCGAACCTGTTTGACGAATGGCGCTACCTGGACGCGGGTTTTCCGGGCCAGGACCCGCTAAGCCGCAAGCCCAATCCGGAGTTTGTGCTGAACCAGCCGCGCTACGCCGGCGCCTCGATCCTGCTGGCGCGCAAGAATTTCGGCTGCGGCTCGTCGCGCGAGCATGCGCCGTGGGCGCTGGACCAGTTCGGCTTTCGCGCCATCATTGCGCCCAGCTACGCCGACATCTTCTTCAACAACAGCTTCAAGAACGGCCTGCTGCCCATCGTGCTACCCGAGGCGCAGGTGGCCCGGCTGTTTGACGAAGTGCTGGCATTTCCCGGCTACACGCTGACCATTGACCTGAAGCGCCAGGTCATCGTCAAGGCGCAAGGCGAAGAGTTGCCTTTCGACGTGCAGGCGTTCCGCAAATACTGCTTGTTGAATGGCTTTGACGACATCGGCCTGACCTTGCTGCAAAGCGACAAGATCAAGGCATTTGAAGCCGAACGTCTGGCCGCCAAGCCCTGGCTGAATCACACGGTCGCTGGTTGACCCTTGTTAATAACAAAATAGTGCTTTTTCGCAATACGGACGTGCGCAAGCAGCTATAAAAAAGATAGTAATCATGAAAATCGCAATTCTCCCGGGTGATGGCATTGGCACCGAAATCGTCGCCGAGGCGGTCAAGGTCCTGAAGGTTCTGGACCTGAACCTTGAGCTGGAAACCGCACTGGTCGGCGGTGCGGCCTACGAGGCTTTTGGTCATCCGCTGCCCGAGGCCACGTTAAAGCTGGCCAAGGATTCGGACGCCGTGCTGTTTGGCGCGGTCGGTGACTGGAAATACGACACGCTGGACCGCCCCCTGCGCCCGGAGCAAGCCATTTTGGGCCTGCGCAAGAACCTCGGCCTGTTCGCCAATTTCCGCCCGGCCATCTGTTACCCGCAACTCGTGGATGCGTCGAGCCTGAAGCGCGAACTGGTGTCCGGCCTGGACATCCTCATCATCCGCGAACTGACCGGCGACATCTACTTCGGCCAGCCGCGCGGCCGGCGCATTGCCACCGACGGGCACTTTCCCGGCGCCGAAGAGGCTTTCGACACCATGCGCTACTCGCGCCCCGAGATCGAGCGCATCGCCCATGTCGCTTTCCAGGCAGCGCGCAAGCGCAAAGCTGCGGGCGGTGAAGGGCGCGTGACCAGCGTGGACAAGGCCAACGTGCTGGAAACCTTCCAGCTCTGGAAAGACGTGGTCACCGAAATCGGCCAGCAGTACCCCGACGTGGCGCTGGACCACATGTACGTGGACAACGCCGCCATGCAACTGGTCAAGGCGCCGAAGAAATTCGACGTGGTGGTGACCGGCAACATGTTCGGCGACATCCTGTCGGACGCGGCGGCCATGCTGACCGGCTCCATCGGCATGCTGCCCTCGGCCAGCCTGAACGACAAAGGTCAAGGCCTGTATGAGCCCAGCCACGGCAGCGCACCCGACATTGCCGGCAAGGGCGTGGCCAATCCGCTGGCGACCATTTTGAGCGCCGCGATGATGCTGCGCTTCAGCCTGAACCAGCCAGACGCTGCCGCCCGCATCGAGCAAGCCGTAGACAAGGTGTTAACGCAGGGTCTGCGCACCCCTGACATCCACAGCGAAGGCACCACCCGGGTCGGCACCGTGGAAATGGGCGATGCGGTCGTGAAAGCACTGGGCTGAAGCCGCATCAGCTGTTTCGTTGCCTGCCCAGCTTGTCAGCCAGGCAAAAGGCAGGCATCGTTACAATATGAGAATGTGTAAAAGCCTGATGCCAGTCGCCCTTGCAACCGCCTTGCGGACCAGGCATGGCGAGCGGGCTTTTGCCCAGACTACCCCAACGACCACCATTAAAGGCTGACAAGCCCGGTTCGTCGTGCCCTCCGGCCCGATGAGCCGGGCCAAAAAGCCGATTTTTTCGTACTTTTCAAGGGCAATCATGAAACTCAAAGGCAATCTCACAGGACTCGTCGGCTGGCGCGGCATGGTCGGCTCGGTGCTGATCGACCGCATGCAGGCCGAAGGCGACTTCGAGCTGATCGAGCCGGTTTTCTTCTCGACCTCGAACGCCGGCGGCAAGGCCCCGGCGCAGGCGAAGAACGAAACCACCCTGAAGGACGCCTTCGACATCGAGGCGCTCAAGAAGTGCGACATCATCATCACCGCCCAGGGCGGCGACTACACCGCCGAAGTGTTCCCCAAGCTGCGCGCCGCCGGCTGGACCGGCCACTGGATCGACGCCGCCTCGACGCTGCGCATGAACGATGACGCCGTCATCGTGCTCGACCCGGTGAATCTGCCGGTCATCCAGAACGCGCTGGCCAAGGGCGGCAACAACTGGGTGGGCGGCAACTGCACCGTCAGCTGCATGCTGATGGGCGTTGGCGCACTGTACAAGGCCGGCCTGGTCGAATGGATGACCAGCATGACCTACCAGGCGGCGTCAGGCGGCGGCGCGCAGCACATGCGCGAGTTGCTCAACCAGTACGGCACGCTCAATGCTGAAGTCAAGGCGCTACTGGACGATCCGAAATCGGCTATTTTGGAGATCGACCGCCGCATCCTGGCCAGGCAGCAATCACTGACCGCCTCGGAAACCGCCAACTTCGGCGTTCCGCTGGGCGGCAGCCTGATTCCCTGGATCGACAAGGACCTGGGCGACGGCATGAGCAAGGAAGAGTGGAAGGGCGGCGCCGAAACCAACAAGATTTTGGGCCAGGGCGCGGGCTTCGGCACGGCCGCAGTGCCGGTGGATGGCTTTTGCGTGCGCATCGGCGCCATGCGCTGCCATAGCCAGGCGCTGACCTTCAAGCTCAAGAAGGACGTTCCGCTGGCCGACATCGAAGCCATGATCGCCGCCGACAATGCCTGGGTAAAAGTGGTACCCAATACGCGGGAAGCTTCGATCAAGGACCTGACCCCGGTGGCCGTGACGGGGACCATGCAGATCCCGGTTGGGCGCCTGCGCAAGCTGGCCATGGGACCGGAATACCTGGGCGCGTTTACCGTGGGCGACCAGTTGCTCTGGGGCGCCGCAGAGCCGCTGCGCCGCATGCTGCGCATCTTGATCGAGGCTTGAATCCGCTTTACAGGGCGACTGAGCACCTACAATCCTGAAATGCGGCAAGCAGACTTTATTCGTTGTCTTCAGGCAACGAATAAAGTCACAGTATTGCCGTTGAATTAAAGTGTTGAAACTTAAGTATTGTCACAACTTGTCAGTATCAAGCCTTGATACTAAGGTTGTTTTTCAAAAATTAGCCTCAAGGCCCCTGTGCGCTCAAGCCCTAAAACGTTTCAATCAGACCGAGCTCCAGAAGCTCAAAACTTCATGAATCATCCCGGTCGCTGGCGTATTGGTGCCATGGCAAGTGCAATCGCATTGCTCGGTTGCCTGGCAAGCCTCGAAGCGCATGCGGTGGCGCTAGGCCGCATCACGGTTCAGTCCGCCCTGGGCGAATCCCTGAGGGCGGAAATCGACATTTCCGATCTCAGCGCCGACGAAGCCTCCAGCCTCAGGGTCGGCGTGGCGGGGGCTGACGTTTTCAGGGCCGCAGGACTGGAATACTCCGCCGCCGCCTCGGGTCTGGATGTTCGGCTCCAGCGACGCCCGGACGGCAGGCCTTATTTGCGCCTGACCAGCAACCGGGCCATCGGCGAGCCCTTCGTGGACCTGGTGCTTGAAGCACGATGGGCTTCCGGGCGTGTCACCCGCGATTACACGATGCTGTTTGACCCGCCCAACCTGCGAACTGGCAGCCCTCCCCTGGTGTCGTCGACGCCTGTACTGCCGCGCGAACCGGTGGCCGCGTCCGCCCTGCCCGCCAGGCAGGACACGTCAGTTCCCTACGCCCAACCTGCTGCCCGCGCCGTGCCGGCAGCACCCAGGCCGCAAGCCGTCAGGGCACTTCCTGCTCCAAGCCCGTCCGGCACCCGCCAGGTTACGGTCAGGCCTGGCGACAATGCCAGCAGGATTGCAGCCCGGAACAAGCCTGCCAGCGTGTCGCTGGACCAGATGCTGGTGGCCTTGCTCACGGGCAATCCCGACGCATTCGTTGATGGCAACATCAACCTGATCAAATCCGGCGCTGTGGTGGATATTCCGGATGCACAGGCAGCCAACGCGCTTTCGCCAGGCGATGCCAGACGGACCCTCATTGCCCAAAGCAAGGACTTCAACACCTTCCGCCGAAAACTGGCTGGCGGCGTGCCGGCGACGCAGCTTGACAGTGCAGACCGCCAGGCCGGTGGCAAGGTCCAGACCCGGATCGATGACCGTGCGCCAGCCAGCAACTCGCCCGACCGGCTGACACTTTCAAAAGGCGCCGTTCAGGGCATGCAGTCCGACGAACAGTCCGCCAGGGATGCCGCAAGCAAAACAACAGATCCGTCAAAAATTAGCAGTGCACTGAATCCCCAGGCCACCATTCCCGGTACCGGCAGCACGGCGCCAGGACTGCCGGTTGCAGGCTCCAGCGCCCCTCCAGCGGCCGGTGGCGCACCTGCAGTCGCGGCAACGCCAGCGCTGATTTCCTCCAGTGCCGCGCAAGCCGGCGCTTCGGCGCCTTCGGCCGCTCCCCAAGCCGTGCCCGATGCGCCTGCCCCGGAGCCAACGCCGTCGGCCAGCGCGCCGGCATCGCCCGTACCTGCCGCCACAAGCGGGCAGGCCGCGCTGACAGCCCCGCCCGTCGCACCGCCCGAGCCCGGCCTGGTCACCTGGATCATCGACAATTCATTGCTGCTGGGCGGCGGTGTCCTGCTGGCATTGCTGGCAGGTCTGGGCTTTGCGCGCTACCGGAAAACCTCAGTGGCCAGCCAGGTGGACAGTTCATTCCTGGACAGCCGCCTGCAGACCGATTCGTTCTTTGGCGCCAGCGGCGGGCAGCGTGTCGATACGGGCGCCAGCAATGCGGCCAGGTCGTCTTCGATGGCTTACTCGCCCAGCCAGCTCGATGCTGCCGGCGATGTAGACCCCGTGGCCGAAGCCGATGTCTACCTTGCCTATGGCCGCGATCAGCAGGCTGAAGAAATCCTCAAGGAGGCATTGCGGACCCACCCGACGCGTCTGGCCGTTCACATCAAGCTGCTTGAGATCCATGCCAAGCGACGCGACAACAAGGCTTTCGAAAATGCGGCCCTGGCAGTGTTCAAGCTGACGGGAGGCCATGGCGCGGAGTGGTCTTATATCAGTCAGCTGGGCCAGGAACTTGAGCCAAACAATTCCATGTACCAGTCTGACGCCGGCTTTTCGGTCAGCCTGCCCGGAAAACGCAACTCCGGACTGATGCCCCTGAGCAGCACTGTCCCGCAGGCCCTGGCTGGTCTGGCGCCGGTTGTCAGAATGCCACAGGCCGTCGATTTGGACCTGGACCTGGATCTCGATTCTCCGACAGGCGAGCCATCTTCCACGCCGATGCAGCCCGCGCCGATGACAACGGGCGCCCTCGCCTATCCCGGCTCAAAAGCCGAACCAATGCCTGACATTGCAATTCCATCAGCCTTTCTGGACCTGGATTTGAACCTGGACACTGCGCCAGTGGCGCAGAACCCTCGGAACCTGTCGGTAGAGCCTTCACCGAAGTTTGATCTTGTTGCCAATGGCATGGATTTCACGCCCGAGCCCTTCATGGCGCCCAAGGCAGCCCTTGCCCCAACGGCGCCCGTGGCGCACAGCGGCATGCTGGAATTCGACCTGGATTCGCTTTCGCTGGATCTTCCCCCTGCCACCAAGCCTCCCGCCACAGCCTTGGCCGGAACGGAAAAAGACCCGCTTGAAATCAAGTTCCTGCTGGCCGAGGAATTTCGCATCCTGGGCGATTCGGAAGGTGCCAAGTCGCTGGCCGACGAGGTCGTGGCCCATGCCCAAGGCCCCTTGAAATTCAAGGCCCAGGCATTTCTCAACACCCTGGTATGAACAACGCTTGAAACGCCTGCGCTTATCAACGGGACAGCATCGGTGAGGATTGCGCTCGGCATCAGCTACAGCGGCAGCGCTTACGAAGGCTGGCAAAGCCAGCTTTCCGGCAAGACGGTGCAGGACCAGCTGGAACTGGCCTTGAGCAAGTTTGCCGTGCAGCCGGTTCGCGTCATGTGCGCTGGACGCACCGATGCCGGCGTTCACGCACTGATGCAGGTCGCGCACTTCGACACCCCGCTGCAGCGCGAAACCGCCTCGTGGGTGCGAGGCACCAATGCCTTTTTGCCCCGCGACATTGCGGTGCAGTGGGCGCAGCCGGTCCCGGATGAATTCCATTCGCGCGCCAGCGCCATTGCCCGCCGCTACGCCTACGTGGTGCTTGAATCGCCCGTGCGCCCCAGCGTGGAAGCCGGGCGCGTCGGCTGGGTCTACCGGCCGCTGGATGGCGACGCCATGCGCCAAGCCGCCCTGCACCTGATGGGCCAGCATGACTTCAGTTCGTTCCGGGCTGCGCAGTGCCAGGCGAAGTCGCCGGTCAAGACCATGAACCGCATCGAGATTTCGCAGCGCGCCGGCGCCGGGTCGCGCTATTGGCACTTCGAGTTCGAGGCGAATGCCTTTTTGCACCACATGATCCGCAACATCATGGGCTGCCTGCTGGCGGTGGGCCAGGGCAGCCAGCCGCCGGATTGGCTGGCCGGCGTGGTGGCTGCACGCCGCCGCGATGCCGCCGCCCCAACCTTTTCCCCTGACGGCCTGTATTTTCTGGGTCCGGTGTATGAGGAACGCCATGGCCTGCCGTCCCGCACGGCCGCTTATGATTGGTTGCCATGATTGCCCCCACGCTTTTCACTTCGTGTAATGCGCTGCCCCCCAAGGGGGCCGGTGCCCTTGCAGGGCGCCACGCCGCCAGAGCCGGCGCATCTGAAGGCTGTCCAAGCGCGCGCAGGCGGACTTGGAGCCGCAGCCTTCAGCCTGCGGCCCGGCAAAGTCGGTTCCGCGCCCCCTGCTGGCGAGTGTGGCCTCTGCGCTCACCCACTTCGTATGATCGATCGGCAATTGCCCTTGTCTAGGGATATCACATGGCACTATCAACCCGTACCCGCATCAAGATCTGCGGCCTGACCCGCGAGGAAGACGTTGATGCCGCCGTCGCTGCTGGCATTGACGCCATCGGCCTGGTGATGTACGAACACAGCGCACGCCATGTCTCGCTGGAGCGCGCCGCCGAACTGGCCAGCCGACTGCCGCCGTTTGTCACACCGGTGCTGCTTTTCGTCAACGCGGACACTACAAAAATAATAGCTGCATGCGCCCGTATTCCCTGCGCAATCGTCCAGTTTCATGGTGATGAGACGCCTGAAGAGTGCCGCAAGGCCGGCAGGACCTTCCTGCGCGCGGCGCGCATCCCGCTGGACGAAAACCCCGAGCCAGGCACAGCGCGCTTTGATCTCTTAAAATACGCGCAAGATTACTCATCAGCCCAGGCCATCTTGCTCGACGCCCATGTCGAAGGTTACGGCGGCGGCGGAAAAACATTCAATTGGTCACTGCTTCCTCCAAGCGTCAACGCTCACCTCGTTTTGTCTGGTGGGTTGACGCCTGCAAACGTGACCGATGGCATCTTGCAGGTCAGGCCGCGCTGCACCACCCTGGCCGTTGACGTCAGTTCAGGCGTCGAGGTGTCCAAGGGCATCAAGAGCGCCGACAAAATCAAGCAGTTCGTCGCAGCCGTTCGTGCTGCCGACGAGCAATTCAAAAACCTTGCGGGATAGACCAGCGCTACAGGCGCGAAGCGAAAGCGCTGCGCTTTCCCCAACTGATCAAGAAGACCATGTACGACTATCACCAACCTGACCTTTCAGGCCACTTCGGCATTTACGGCGGCAGTTTTGTTTCTGAAACCCTGACCCACGCGCTGACCGAGCTGAAAGAGGCTTACGCCCGGTACCAGAACGACCCGGAATTCCTGGCCGAATTTCATTACGAGCTCAAGCACTTCGTGGGCCGCCCTTCACCCATCTACCATGCAGCCCGCATGAGCCGCGAACAGGGCGGTGCGCAGATTTTCCTCAAGCGCGAAGACCTCAACCACACCGGCGCCCACAAGATCAACAACACCATCGGTCAGGCCATGCTGGCCCGCCGCATGGGCAAGCCGCGCATCATCGCCGAAACCGGCGCCGGCCAGCACGGCGTGGCCACCGCGACGATTTGCGCACGCTATGGCCTGGAGTGCGTGGTCTACATGGGCAGCGAGGACGTCAAGCGCCAAAGCCCCAATGTCTACCGCATGAAGCTGCTGGGCGCCACCGTGGTGCCAGTCGAAAGCGGCAGCAAGACGCTGAAGGATGCGCTCAACGAAGCCATGCGCGACTGGGTGGCTAACGTTGACAACACTTTTTACATCATCGGCACCGTGGCCGGCCCGCATCCCTACCCGATGATGGTGCGCGACTTCCAGAGCGTGATCGGCACCGAATGCCTGGCGCAGATGCCCGAGATGAACGGCGGCAGGCAGCCCGATGCCGTGGTGGCCTGCGTCGGCGGCGGCAGCAATGCCATGGGAATCTTCCATCCCTATATTGCGCATGAAAACACCCGGCTGATCGGTATCGAAGCCGCCGGTGAAGGCATGGACAGCGGCAAGCACTCGGCTTCGCTGCAACGCGGCCTGCCCGGCGTGCTGCACGGCAACCGCACCTATGTGCTGCAAAACGAAGACGGTCAGGTGACCGAAACGCACAGCATCAGCGCCGGTCTGGACTACCCCGGCGTCGGTCCCGAGCATGCCTTTTTGAAGGACATCGGCCGGGCCGAATACGTCGGCATCACCGACACCGAGGCGCTGGCCGCGTTTCACTATCTGTGCCGCACCGAAGGCATCATCCCCGCGCTCGAATCAGCCCATGCCATCGCCCATGCGATGAAGCTGGCCAAGACCATGCGCAGCGACCAGAGCATCCTGGTCAACCTGTCGGGACGGGGCGACAAGGACATCGGCACCGTGGCCGACCTGTCACACGCCGATTTTTATTGCCGTCCGTCCTGCAAGGGACAAAGCATCAAAGGCGCAACACAAGTAATGGAATTCAAAGCATGAGTCGCATTCAGGCCACCATGACCGCGCTGCTTGCCCAAGGCCGCACTGCCCTGATCCCCTACGTCACGGCGGGCTTTCCGTATGCCGACATCACGCCCGAACTGATGCACGCCATGGTCGCCGGCGGCGCTGACGTGATCGAACTCGGCGTGCCGTTTTCGGACCCCAGCGCCGACGGCCCGGTGATTCAGAAAGCCGGCGAAAAGGCGCTGGGTTTCGGTGTCGGCGTGCTCCAGGTGCTGGAAATGGTGCGCGTTTTCCGCTCCCGTGACCAGGCCACGCCGGTGGTGCTGATGGGTTATGCCAATCCGGTCGAGCGCTATGACATCCGGCACGGCGCAGGCTCGCCTGACAGCGCCTTCATCCGGGACGCAGCCGAAGCCGGTGTTGACGGCATGCTGATCGTGGACTATCCGCCCGAGGAATGCGTGGAGTTTGCCGCGCGGCTGAAGACCCACGGCATGGACCTGATCTTTCTGCTGGCGCCCACCAGCACCGACGCGCGCATGGCGCAGGTGGCCGAGGTCGCCAGTGGCTATGTCTACTACGTCTCGCTCAAGGGCGTGACGGGTGCTGGAACGCTCGACGTGGAGGCGGTCGAAGCCATGCTGCCGCGCATCCGCCAGCATGTGCAGGTGCCCGTCGGCGTGGGTTTTGGCATTCGCGACGCGGCCACGGCCAAGGCGATTGGCAAGGTGGCCGACGCGGTGGTCATTGGCAGCAAGATCATCCAGCTGATCGAAAATGAGCCGCGCAACCGCGTGGCGGCGGTGGCCCACGATTTTCTGAAAGAAATCCGCACGGCGCTGGACTGAACCTTTGACAATCGCATGACGGTCGCTGGCTGAAAAAAAGCAGCGGCAGTCGCCACCCAACAAGGATTGACCCCATGTCTTGGCTAGAAAAACTCCTCCCGCCCAAAATCAGCCCCACCAACCCGACCGAGCGCCGCAGCGTGCCCGAAGGCTTGTGGATCAAGTGCCCGAGCTGCGAAGCCGTGCTGTACAAAACCGACCTGGAAAAAAACCAGAACGTCTGCCCGCAGTGCAGCCACCACCACCGCATCGGCGCGCGCGAGCGGCTCGATGCCTTTCTGGATGCCGAAGGCCGCTACGAAATCGGCCAGGAAGTGCTGCCGGTCGATGCGCTGAAGTTCAAGGACAGCCGCAAGTACCCCGAGCGGCTCAAGGAAGCGCTGGAAAACACCGGCGAAACCGATGCGCTGGTGGTCATGGGCGGCGCGCTGCACAGCATTGGCGTGGTCGCGGCCTGCTTTGAATTCGACTTCATGGGCGGCAGCATGGGCAGTGTCGTCGGCGAGCGCTTTGTGCGCGGCGTGCATACCGCCATCGAGCAAAAGGTGCCCTTCATCTGCTTCACCGCCACCGGCGGCGCGCGCATGCAGGAAGGCCTGCTGAGCCTGATGCAGATGGCCAAGACCAACGCAGCGCTGACCCGGCTGGCCAAGAAAGGCCTGCCGTACGTCAGTGTGCTGACCGACCCGACCATGGGCGGCGTGAGCGCGGGCTTTGCCTTTCTCGGCGACATCGTGATTGCCGAGCCCAAGGCGCTGATCGGCTTTGCCGGCCCGCGCGTCATCGAATCGACCGTACGTGTCACGCTGCCCCAGGGCTTTCAGCGCTCCGAGTTCCTGCAAACCAAGGGTGCCATCGACTTCATCTGCGACCGCCGGGAGTTGCGCAAGACCGTCGCCAGTTCGCTGGCCATGCTGCTCAAGCAGCCGGCCGACGCGGTGAGCTGAGGTTTTTTCGGAATCGAAAAAGACCTGCACCTGGAAAAAGCGGCCGCAGTGACAACATCCAGGCCATGACGCCCGCCAGAACAGCCGCGGCCGTGGCGCTTGCCGCCAGCCTCTGCATAAATGCCGGATTCACCTGGAAATTCCTGGCCGATCGGGGAAACGCCAGCGGGTCGCTTGCCGCGCCCGACCAGCTGCACGTCATTCGCACCAAGGGCGGGCTATTGCAGGTCAGCAGCCTGCAGGCGACAGAAACCTTCCAGGCGACGACCGACCACAAAATCTTCGCCTTTTTCAGCCTGGGCAGCACCACGACGCAGATCAGGGTGCCGGCGGTCTACCACTACCATATCGAACTCGCGCCCGAGTGGCAGGTCACGCTCAGGGACAAGACCTTCCTCGTGATTGCACCACGCGTCCAGCCCACGCTGCCGGTGGCCATCGACACGGCCCGGCTCGAATCGTTTTCAGCAGGCACTTGGTCGTTGTTCACCGGGCCTTCGGAACGTGAAAAATTGCAAAAATCGATCACGCAGACGCTGGCCGTGCGGGCGTCCAGGCCGGGCTATATCGATTTCCAGCGCGAGCCGGCCCGCGAAACCGTCAGGGAATTCGTCGCGAAGTGGCTGGTCGGCCAGCCGCGCTGGAACGCGGGAACGGGTTATGCCATCAAGGTATTTTTCTCGGACGAACCGATCGGCTCACTCAACTCCCTGGCGCTGCCGCCCACTGTGGCGGCACCGTAATTTTCAAAAGAAAAACGCCATGCTTGAACTTCGTCCCTCTTGCGAATGCTGCGACAAGTCCCTTCCACCCGACTCGGTCGAGGCGCGCATCTGTTCGTTCGAATGCACCTTTTGCGCAGCCTGCGCCGAGGGCGTGCTGCAGGGCCAATGCCCGAACTGCGGCGGTGAATTGCTGCCCAGGCCCAGGCGTCCGGCCGGCAAGCTGGAACACTAACCGGCATCGACGCTGCGCGTGTACAAGCCCCTGGGCAAAAGCAGCACCTATAAGCAGGTTACCCCCATCGGCATTCCCGGCAAGCACGATCAAAACCGGCGTGGGATGATGTAGCCTGTCGCCATCCACCGCACGCCACCATGCCCGAAGCCCTGACCCTCACTTCCCTTCCCCTGTTCCCGCTGGGCACCGTGCTCTACCCTGGCGGCTTGCTGCCGCTGCAGATTTTCGAGGTGCGCTACCTCGACATGATTGGCAAATGCCACAAGACAGGCGCGCCATTTGGCGTGGTTTCGCTGACCGAAGGGTCGGAAGTTCGCAGGCCGGTGAATGCGGCCGCCCGGGGCACCCCGCCCGGCGGCGGCGGTTTTGCCCGCGAGGCGTTCAACACGGTCGGCACGCTGGCCAGGATCATCGAATTCTCGGTGCCGCAGCCGGGGCTGATGGTGGTGCAGTGCCAGGGAGTCCACCGCTTCGCCATCACCCGGCGGGAAAAGCTCAAGCACGGTCTGTGGATTGCCGATGTGGTCCGGATGGAAGACGACCTGACTGTCAGGATTCCCCACGACCTGCAAAAAGCCGCCGATGCGCTGGGCAAGCTGATCAAGGGACTGCTCAACAGCGACACGCCGACCGAAAAAATGCCGATGCTCGCGCCCTACCACCTTGACGACTGCGGCTGGGTGGCCAACCGCTGGTGCGAGTTGCTGCCGATCCCGCTGACCGTCAAGCAGCAACTCATGGAACTGGACAATCCGCTGCTCCGGCTGGAACTGGTCTGCGACATCCTGGAACGCCACGGCATTTCACGCTGATTCGCCGCCTTCGCGGCCCGGGATTACGGGCAAAGATGGATCAAGCGCGGTTGGAACGTCAAAACGCCTGCTTAAAAAACTAAAATCAGCGGTTCGGCGTTTTGCGCCCTCTTCGCGGGCGGCACGGCGCCCGACGTTTTCAGCATCCTTTCTTTTCCGGAACACCGATCTATGTCCAGCCTCCCGACTCCTCCCGCCACCGCCAGCGTTGCCCCAGTTCATCACGACGAAAACCAGCTCATGGTCGAGCGCCGGGAAAAGCTCGCCGTCCTGCGCCAGCAGCAGGCGGACGGCAAGGGCGTGGCCTTCCCCAACGACATCAAGCCCGAACACCGCGCCGAAGCGCTGTTTGCGCAGTACAGCCACCTGAGCAATGAAGAACTCAAACCCCTGGCGGTCAAGGTCACGGTGGCCGGCCGCATGATGCTCAAGCGCGTCATGGGCAAGGCCAGCTTTGCGACCCTGCAGGATGCATCCTTCGGCCCCACCGGCGGGCGTATCCAGATTTACATCAAGAACGACGATGTGGGCGAGGAAGTGCATGCCGCCTTCAAGCACTGGGACCTGGGCGACATCGTGTCCGCCGCCGGAACGCTGTTCCGCACCAAGACCGGCGAGTTGTCGATCCATGCCGACAGCATCCGGCTGGTCACCAAGAGCCTGCGCCCGCTGCCCGACAAGTTCCACGGCATGTCCGACCAGGAAGTCAAATACCGCCAGCGCTATGTGGACCTGATCATGGACGAGGCCGCGCGCAAGCGTTTCATGGCGCGCAGCAAGGCCGTCAGCGGCCTTCGCGAGTTCATGGTGGCCAATAGCTTCCTGGAAGTCGAGACGCCGATGCTGCACCCGATTCCGGGCGGCGCGAATGCCAAGCCCTTCAAGACGCATCACAACGCGCTGGACCAGGAAATGTTCCTGCGCATCGCGCCCGAGCTGTACCTCAAGCGCCTGATCGTCGGCGGTTTCGAGCGCGTGTTCGAGATCAACCGCAGCTACCGAAACGAAGGCATCAGCGTTCGCCACAACCCCGAGTTCACCATGATGGAGTTCTACGCGGCCTGGTGGAACTACCTTGACCTGATGACCTTCACCGAAGCGCTGATCCGCGACGCGGCGCAAAAGGTCTGCGGCTCGCTGCAACTGAGCTATGCCGGCAAGCCGGTGGACTTGAGCCAGCCGTTCGAACGCCTGACGATCCGCGAAGCCATCCTCAAGCACACCGATGCAGGCGACCACGTGGACAACGCCGAATGGCTGACCAGCGCCCTGAAAAAACTCGGCCTCAGCGAAGCCAAGAACCGGCTGGCCGGCCGCTCTCTGGCCAGCCTGCAGGTGATGTATTTCGAGGAAATGGTCGAGGAAAAGCTCTGGCAGCCGACCTTCATCATGGAGCACCCGACCGAAATCTCGCCGCTGGCCAGAGCCAACGACGAGCGCCCCGAGGTCACCGAGCGTTTCGAGCTGTACATCACCGGCCGCGAATTCGGCAACGGCTTCAGCGAACTGAACGATGCCGAGGAGCAGGCCGCGCGCTTCAATGCGCAGGTCGATGCCAAGGACAGCGGCGACGACGAAGCCATGTTCTACGACCACGACTTCATCCGTGCCCTCGAATACGGCATGCCGCCCACCGGCGGCTGCGGCATCGGCATCGACCGGCTGATGATGCTGCTGACCGACAGCCCGAGCATTCGCGACGTGATTTTGTTCCCGGCGCTGCGCCGCGAAGCCTGAGGCGAAATCACCCCGGGCTTCGGTCCCGACGCACACGTATCTTGGGTGTTTTTGCTCCTGTATTCATAGCTTTTTGCGCATACTGGGCGTGCGCAAAAGGCTTATTCGATGCCAAAAACCTGGTTCAGCCCTGCCACCACTTCTGCCAGACCTGGTTGTCGGTGCCGCGAACGAACACATGCTCGTGGTTCGGCCCCATCGAGCCCAGCGCCGGCTCGGACGCCAGCACGCCGCCGTCGTTGTGCCGGCCCCAGTCGTGCCAGGCGTTGTTCCAGTAGGCCCGCTGCCAGAGCGCGTTGTCGGTGCCGCGCACATAGATGTTGCAGACCGAGTTGTTGCGCGAAATGACGGTTGGCGCGCCGATGAAGCCGCCCGGAGGCGCGCCCAGCGCCACCCAGCCCGACCAGCCGCCGCCGCCCGTCCACCATTTCTGCCAGACCTGGCTGTCGGTGCCGCGAACGAACACATGCTCATGGTCCGGCCCCATGGTGCCCAGCGCCGGCTCGGACGCCAGCACGCCGCCGTCGTTGTGGCGGCCCCAGTCGTGCCAGGCGTTGTTCCAGTAGGCCTTCTGCCAGAGCGCGTTGTCGTTACCGCGCACATAGATGTTGCAGACCGTTCCGTTGCGCGAGATGACCGCCGGCGCGCCGGTGAAACCGACCGGCGGTGCGCCGAGCGCGAACCAGCCCGACCAGCCGCTGGCGGCTTTCCAGAACTTCTGCCAGACCTGGTTGTCGGTGCCGCGAACGAACACATGCTCATGGTCCGGCCCCATGGTGCCCAGCGCCGGTTCGGAGGCCAGCACGCCGCCGTCGTTGTGCCGCCCCCAATCGTGCCAGGCATTGTTGAACCACGCCTTTTGCCAGAGCGCGTTGTCGGCGCCGCGAACGTAGATGTTGCAGACCGTGCCGTTGCGCGAGATGACCGCCGGCGCGCCGGCGAAGCCCACCGCGGGCGCGCCGAGCGCCACCCAGCCTGACCAGCCGACCTGGCGTGGAAACAGCCGATCGTCCCAGCCGATCTGCTTTCGGCTGAAGGTACACATGTCCAGGGTGTTGGCGTTCATGAGGCAGGACAGCTGGGCGCCGGGCGGGAAGCAGTTGACGCAGTTGCTGTTGGGCACCGCCAGGTGGCCGCTGGTGGCGCTGCAGACGCACGAGCCGTACTCGTCGGCGGCGCCGAAAATGTGGCACGACTCATGGGCGAACACCCGGTTGATGTTGTCGGCTCCCCAGCCGTCGTTGGCATAGTTCATCACCACCTTCTCGACGATGGCGTAGGCAAAATGGTTCAGCGGGTATTTGGTGAAAAAGGCGACGTAGGCCCAGTCCGTGTGCCGGCTGGCGCGCAGGTCGCTGGCGTACTTCTGGTAGCCGGGCCGCCCGGCTGCATAGCCCATGCTGGCCAGCGCGGCATCGCGCCAGTCGCGCTCGTAGCGCTCGTAGGCATCGGCGACGCCGGCATACGGACCCGGGGCGGAAGACACCGTGACCGTGCGGATGTCGTACACAAAGGACACCCGCGCGCGCGGCTCGACGCCGGCCAGCCAGCCCAGCCCCTCCTGCACTTCCTGGATGATCTTGGTGCGTTCGGCACTGCTCAGGACTTCCGCGCCGGTGTTGCGTGACACCAGCACGACGCCAACCGCCACCGAACCGATCAGGTAGCGGCTGGTGGGCGTGCCGGTCGATTCGGACGGTGCTTCGGGGGCGCCTGCTGCGCGCGTCCTGATTTCAAGGGTTTCCAGTTCGCGCGGCGGTTCGTAGCCCGGTGTGTCCCAGCTCAAGCCCTCGGTGGCCGACCGCGCCTGGCCGGCGCGGGCGCTTCGCGCCTGGACGCCGTTGTTCCACGCATCAACGGCCAGTTGGGAGGCCTCGTCGAGCGGCTGGGTCGGCTGGTCCGTCGATGCGGTCATCGCCGTTTCGTCGGCGCCATCCGGAAGTTCGGCGACGAAGACTGTCGGGCTGAACTGCTGGACGATCCGGCCGCCCCATCGCGTGACCTCTTCGCTGGCGGCGGCCAGGGTCTGGGTGAATCGCAATACGTTTTTTGCCATCATGCTTCCCTTCAAACTAAATTGTCGAACTGCAAGTGCTTGCGCTTGCAGGCGCCTTTCAGTTCGCCGGGCTTTGAGACGAAGGCCGTCCTTGACTGCGAACCGGCTTGCGATTCTTCTCGCCTGCCGCATCTACTGCCATGAAAATTACTTTTCTATACACCCGCAACGCGCACGGACTAAGCAGGCGTTGCGGTTCTCTTCACACCGGCCTGGTCGCAAACTGATCAGCAGCCCTGCCCGATTGCGCTACCATCCGGCACCGTCGCGCAACTGTCAATTTTTTTATAAAAACAGGCTTTTGCGCTTTACCCGCATGCTTAACCAGCTACAAAAATAATAGTAAAACGTCATGAAATACCTGGCCGGCTATCCGGAGCACCTTAAAGCGCAGGTTCAGCAGTTGCTGGCCAAGGGCAGCCTGGGGAAGTCGCTGCTCGCCAAATACAGCCATGCCCACACCGTCAGAACCGACAAGGCTCTGTATGACTATGTGATGGCGCTCAAAAGCGAGTTTTTGCGCAATTCGGAACCGCTGTCGAAGGTGGCGTTCGACAGCAAGCTGCAGATCATCACCCACGCGCTGGGCACGCACACGACGATTTCGCGGGTTCAGGGCAGCAAGCTCAAGTCCAAGCGCGAAATCCGCGTGGCGTCGCTTTTCAAGGAAGTGCCGGTGGAGTTTTTACGGATGATCGCCGTGCATGAACTGGCGCACATCAAGGAAAAAGGCCATGACAAGGCCTTCTACCAGCTCTGCACCTACATGGAGCCGCAGTACCACCAGTACGAGTTCGACCTGCGCGTGTACCTGACGCACATCGATGCAGCGGGCAAGCTCGAATGGCCGGTCATGGCCTGAACCAACCAGGCCCGTGGGCGTTATTCCGTTTCCAGATCAATCCGAGATTAGGCGCGAATCCGCAGGCAGTGCTGTAGCACGACAAGGCGAAGCAACGACATATCGGTTTGATCTGGAAATGGAATCAGGGAATCAGGCTAAGGGCATGCATGTAGGCCGGATGCACCATGAGTTCATCCCACTCCAGCGCCGGCATCTGCGGCAGCAGGGCCAGGCGGCGCAGTTCGCTGGCTTCCAGCGCTTCCCACCTCCCCTTGAGCAGCGCCTCGGCCATGCCATCGAGCAAGTCATCGACCGGCTTGCCGCCCTCCACCGACTGGTTGCACAGCAGCACCATGTCGCAGCCGGCGTTCAGCGCGGCCAGGGCGGCCTCGGTGTAGCTCACTTCCACGCCATCGATCAGCCGGGCGCCGGCCATGCTCAGGTCGTCGCTGAAAATCGCGCCGCCAAAGCCGAGCTGGCTGCGCAAAATGAAGTTCAGCCATTTGCTGGAAAAACCGGCCGGCCGGGCATCGACCTTGGGGTAGATCACATGCGCCGGCATCACGCTCGACAGCGTGGTGTTGAGCCATTCGTAGGGCGCGGCGTCGTCCTTCAGGATGGCTTTGAGCGTGCGCGTGTCCACTGGAATATCGGTGTGCGAATCGGCCTTGACGAAGCCATGACCGGGAAAATGCTTGCCGCAGTTGGCCATGCCGCTTTGCAGCAGGCCGTGCATCAGGCTCTTGGCCAGCAGGCTGACGACGCGCGGGTCGCGGCCGAAGGCGCGGTCGCCGATGACGCCGCTTTCGCCGTAATCGAGGTCCAGCACCGGCGTAAAGCTGAAGTCCACGCCGCAGGCGCGCAACTCGGCGCCCAGCACGTAGCCGCAGGCCGTCGCAGAATTGGTGGCGGCCAGCTGGTCACGCATCCACTGCTCGCCCAGTGCGCGCATTGCCGGCAGGTGGGTCAGGCCGTCGGTGCAAAAGCGCTGCACCCGGCCGCCTTCATGATCGACGCAGATCAGCAGGTCGTCGCGAATGTCCTTGATCTCGGCGCACAGCTTGCCGAGCTGCTGGCGGTCTTTCCAGTTGCGGGCAAACAGGATGATGCCGCCGGTCAGCGGATGCCGGAGGCGGCGGCGGTCAGCCTTGGCCAGGCTGAGGCCGGCAATGTCGATGATGAGGGGGGCGTGCTGGGTCATGGGAATCATTTCAGGGTCACTATTAAATTCATAGCTGCTTGCGAAGTCGTGGCGTGCGCAATGGCTATTTTTTCTCTACAACGCAAAAACTCGCGGCATAGTCGGTTTCGTCGGTCACGGTGATATGGGCCGTCAGCTCCCGCGCGTCAAACCAGTCCTTCAGCGCGGCATGCAGCACGATCTCGGGCTTGCCGCTGGGCGCCTTGGCGATTTCGCAATGCCGCCAGGTCATCGGCATGCGCATTCCCAGGCCAATCGCCTTGCTGAAGGCCTCCTTGGCGGAAAAGCGGGTTGCCAGGTAGCTGACGCCCCGGTCGGGCCAGCGCGCGCTGCGCTCGGTCCAGGTTGCCAGTTCGCCGTCGCTGAGGATTCGCTGGGCGAAGCGCTCGCCATGGCGCGCCAGGCTGGCGCGGATGCGGCGGATGTCGCAGATGTCGGTGCCGATGCCGTAGATCATCAGGCAGCGGCGGCGGGCGCGAAGGCCTGGTCGACGCAGCGCAGGTAGTCTTTCACCGTGGCCTCGTAACCCAGTTCCAGCGCGTCGGCGATCAGCGCGTGGCCGATGGACACTTCGAGCACGCCGGGAACGGCGCGCAGGAATTCGGCCAGATTGTCACGGTTCAGGTCGTGTCCGGCATTCACTCCCAGATTGATAGCTGCCGCTGCCCGCGCAGTCTGCGCAAAGTGCTCCAAAGCCTTGTTTTTTTCCGGGCCGGACCAGGCCAGCGCGTAGCTTTCGGTGTACAGCTCGACCCGGTCGGCGCCGATGCCCCTGGCGGCCGCCATGGCCTCGGGCACCGGGTCCATGAACAGGCTGACGCGGACGCCGCGCGCATGGGCGTATTCGATGTGCGGCCGCAGGGTTTCGGCATCCTGCGGAAAACGCCAGCCATGGTCGCTGGTGAACTGGTCTTCGCTGTCGGGCACAAAGGTGCACTGGTGCAGCGGCAGGCCCCGGGCCGACAGGTCGCGAACGAAATGCATCAGGTTGTGCAGCGGATTGCCTTCGATGTTGAACTCGCAGTGCGGCCAGTCCTTCATCAGCGCGGCGATTTCATACACGTCGTCGGCGCGGATATGGCGCTCGTCAGGCCGGGGATGCACCGTGATGCCGTGCGCGCCGGCCTGCAGGCACAGCTCGGCGGCGCGCAGCACGCTTGGAATGTCCAGATGCCGGCTATTTCGAAGGAGCGCCACCTTGTTGACGTTGACCGACAGCGCCGTTTTCCGGGTGCCCGGCGGATGGGGCGGGTGCGAACGATGATCGGAATGGTGGAATAAGGCAATCATGGCGAAATCCGTCGAAATTAATCGTAAATACAGCGTTAGAGGGCTTGCAGGTCCATCATCATTTGCCGGGTTTTCAAAACCCTGACGCCGCAATGGTAGTGCAGCAAGGCGCGCAGCTGGATTTTCAGTTCATTGGCAGCCGGCACGCAGGCTAGAAGCGTGTCGGAAAACAGCGCCTTGTCGCCCAGCGACTGCTGCAGCGCCCGCCAGTGTTCGCCGCTCAAGCTGATGCGGTCATCGTCATTCGCCTGCCGCAGGCCGGCTTCGGCCACCAGCACATAGCGCTCCTGCGCGGCCAGGGGCGCCAGCGTCGCGGTTTCCACGTCCAGCAGGGGCAGCAGGCCAATGCCCTGCAGCAGGCGTAGCTCGAAGGCGCGCAGCGCCAGTTGCAGCGTGTCGGCATTCTGGCTGGCGAGCAGCTGGACCGTGGCGGCATAGGCATCAAACAGCAACGGATGCGGGTCGTCGCGGGCCAGCAGGCGCATCAGCAGTTCATTGAGGTAATAACCCGACAGCAGCGCATCGCCGCTGGGCATGACATGGCCGCCCTGCCATTCGGCGCTCTTGAGGTTGCGGATTTCCGCATCGCCGCCAAACGCGACATGCAGGGGCTGGAGCGGCAGCAGGATGGGCCGGAAGCTGGAACTGGGTTTCTTGGCCCCGCGCGCCACAAGCGCCACCCGCCCATAGTGGCGGGTGAACACATCGAGGATCAGGCTGGATTCGCTCCAGTCGTAACGGTGCAGCACATAGGCGGGCTCGTTGCTGATGCGTTGGGTAGCCACGTGCCGCCTAGTTCAGGTCGGCACGAGGTGTAAAAAAGGCGTGATTCTGCGCATTCCCAAGCAGGGGCCGCGGAACCGGCTTTGCCGGGCCGCAGGCGCAGCGGCCCCCTCGGGGGGCAGCGCAGTACGCGAAGCGACAAGCGTGGGGGTCATTCATACCCAAAAGTTTTGACTCTGGCCTCATCGTCAGCCCAGCCGGAGCGGACCTTGACCCAGATCTCCAGGAACACCTTGCCGCCGGTCAGCGCTTCGAGTTCATGCCGCGCCTCGGTGCCGATGCGCTTGAGCTTTTCGCCCTTCTCGCCAATGATCATGCCCTTGTGACCGTCGCGCTCGACGACGATGGTCGCGGCAATCTTGCGCAGGTTGCCCTCTTCCTCGTACTGGTCGATGATGACGGTCGAGGTGTAGGGCAACTCGTCGCCGGTCAGGCGGAACAGCTTTTCGCGGATGATCTCGGCGGCCATGAAGCGGTCGCTGCGGTCGGTCAGTTCGTCGGCGCCGTACATCCACGGCTGCACCGGCAGGTATTTTTCGCAAATGCCGAACAGGCGCTCGACATCCTTGGCATTGTTGGCCGACATCGGCACGAATTCGGCAAAGTTGTGGCGCTCCTGCATGGACCGCAGCCAGGGTGCGATTTCGGCGCGGCGGTGGATCAGGTCGAACTTGTTGGCCAGCAGGATGGCCGGGGTTTTCTCGGGCAGCAGCGCCAGCACCTTGGCATCGGCCAGGTTGAACTGGCCGGCTTCCACCACGAAAACGATCAGGTCCACGTCATTGACGGCGCCGACCACCGTGCGGTTCAGCGACCGGTTCAGCGCATTGCCGTGCCGCGTCTGAAAACCCGGCGTATCGACAAACACAAACTGCGTCGCGGCGCGCGTGCGCATGCCGGTGATGCGGTGGCGCGTGGTTTGCGCCTTGCGCGAGGTGATGCTGACCTTCTGGCCGACCAGCGCATTGAGCAGGGTGGACTTGCCCACGTTGGGCTTGCCGACGATGGCGATCAGGCCGCAGCGCTGCTCGCCCACGGGCGGAAGGCTGGAAGTGCTGTCGTCTGCTGCAGGCACAGCCGCACCACGGAAGGCCGTCGCCTGGGCGAGCATCGCGTCGATCGCGTCCTGGCTCTGCGCCGGCTCCAGCGACTCAGGGGATGAGCCTGTTTCCCCAGCCTGGGGCAAGGGGTTGACAGGTTGGCTGGGTTCTTTTTTTCCGGTACTCATAATCAGTTCAATCGTGTTGGGTGGCAAGCCAGAGGCGGCATTGGCAAAAAGGCCGTCAGGCGGCCAGCGTCTTGACGTAAAGCAGCATGGCGGTGGCAGCGGCCTGTTCGCCGGCCCGGCGCGAATGGCCAATGCCGCGTTCGGCGCGGCCAAATTCGGTGATTTCGCATTCGACTTCAAAGGTCTGCTGGTGCGCCGCACCCATCGTGCCGACCACCTTGTAGGCGGGAAGTCGCATTTTGCGCCCCTGAAGCCACTCCTGCAATTCGGTTTTCGGGTCCTTGCCGATGGCTTTCATCTGCGGGTTCACCTCGACGTCCTTGAACAGGCGGCGCACCAGCTGGTCGGCCTTGTCATAGCCGGCATCCAGGTACACCGCGCCGATCACCGCTTCCAGCGCATCGGCCAGCATGGATGGGCGGTTCTTGCCGCCGGAACGGGCTTCGCCCTCGCCCAGCCGCAGCAGGTCGGGCAAGCCCAGCACCACGGCCAGCTGGTGCAGCGTGTCCTGCTTGACGAGGTTGGCGCGAACGCGCGACAGATCGCCCTCGGGCAGATCGCTCAACTGCTCGTAGAGCAGTCCGGCCACGGCCAGGTTCAGGACGGAATCGCCCAAAAATTCGACACGTTCGTTGTGATCGGAAGAAAAGCTGCGGTGCGTCAGCGCCTGCGCAAGCAGCTTGGGATTGGCGAATTCATGCTGCAGGCGCTTTTGCAGGGCCTGCAGGGCAGGACTGGAGAGGGAAGCAGTGCGCACTTTATTTGGATCGCCCGTTGTACTTCAGCAGCAGGTAGGCGGGTCCGGCCATGTGGATTTCACGCGTATAGGCAAAAGCCACCACCGTCTTGTCGCCCTCTTTCGTCACGTCCAGGTCCTTGCCGGAAATCGAATGAATGTCATCGATCTGCCCGGCCTTATCGAAGATCGCCCTGACTTCGGGCACGGTGGTGCCGGCCGTGGCCTTGGTCGCGGCCTTGGTGATGGCCTGGAATTCGATCAGCGTTGGCAGCACCTGCGCGCCCAGTACAAAGGCGCAGGCCACGACGACGCCGACAAAAAGGATACCGATGAAGGAAATACCACGTTGCTTGTGTTTCATTGATACAGGTCCCAGGGAAAATTCATGAAAAAAATTTCTGGCCATTCAAGCGCCAGGGTGTTCCCGCTTAATCAAAGGAACCGATGCGCTTGAGATTGCCAAAGTTCATCCAGACAAAAAATGCCTTGCCAACGATGTTCTGCTCGGGCACAAAGCCCCAGTAGCGCGAATCGAGCGAATTGTCGCGGTTGTCGCCCATCATGAAATACTGCCCTTCAGGCACCTTGCAGACCACGCCTTCGGTGCTGTAGCGGCAATTGTCCCGGTAGGGGAAATTGTCGGCGCCGGCAATGAATGACGGACGGTCATCGTCATTGAGCAGGCGGTATTTGCGCTCGCCGTTGATTTCCTCGAACTGCTTGGCATAACGCATGGAGTCGGCATCGAAAAAATCGGGCAAGGCCGTCTTGGGCAGCGGCTTGCCATTGATGGTGAGCTTCTTGTTCAGGTAGGCCACCTCGTCGCCGGGAATGCCGACCACGCGCTTGATGTAGTCCAGGCTGGGCTTGGGCGGATAGCGAAACACCATGACATCGCCACGCTCGGGGCTGTGGTTGTCCAGCACCTTGAGGTTGATGACCGGAAGGCGCACGCCGTAATGGAATTTGTTCACCAAAATCAGGTCGTTGACCAGCAGCGTCGGGATCATCGAGCCCGACGGTATCTTGAACGGCTCGAACAGGAACGAGCGCAGCAGGAAAACGATGATGATCACCGGGAACAGGCCGGCGGTCCAGTCCAGCCACCACGGCTGCATGATCAGCCGGCTCCTGGCCTCCTGGGTGTTGTCATCGACCTGGTTGATGCCCATCTTGGCCAGCTCGGCCTGGCGGCTGGCGGCGTTTGCATCCAGGGCAGCCACGGCCTTGCGGCGCTGCGGCAAGAAATAAAGCCGCTCGGCCACCCAGTAGATGCCGGTCACCACGGCGGCCAGGAACAGCAGGGCAGAAAAATTTCCTTCGACCATGCCGAAGTACCAGGCGGCGCCATAGCCGACAAACCCGGCCAGCACCACGGCGGTGATGGAACTCATGACGCCGCGCATCAGTCTTCCACCTGCAAGATAGCCAGGAATGCCTCTTGAGGCACTTCCACCGAACCAATTTGTTTCATGCGCTTCTTGCCTGCCTTCTGCTTTTCAAGCAACTTTTTCTTCCGGGAAATGTCGCCGCCATAGCACTTGGCAATCACGTTCTTGCGCAAGGCCTTGATGGTCTCGCGGGCAATGATGTTGGCGCCGATGGCCGCCTGGATGGCGACGTCGAACTGCTGGCGCGAAATGATCTCGCGCATCTTGGCCACCACCGCCCTGCCCCGGTAGGCCGACTGGCTGCGGTGGACGATGATCGACAGCGCATCGACCTTCTCGCCGTTGAGCAAGATATCGACCTTGACCACGTCGGAGGCGCGGAATTCCTTGAACTCGTAGTCCATCGACGCATATCCACGCGACACCGATTTGAGCTTGTCGAAAAAGTCCAGAACGATCTCGCCCAGCGGCATTTCATAGGTCAGCATGACCTGCTTGCCGTGGTAGGCCATGTTCAGCTGCACGCCGCGCTTCTGGTTGGCCAGCGTCATGACGGCGCCGACGTAGTCCTGCGGCATGTACAGATGCACGGTGACGATGGGTTCGCGAATCTCGTTGACGCGCCCGCCATCGGGAATTTTCGACGGGTTTTCAACCCTGATGGTCTCGCCATCGGACTTGAGCACTTCATACACCACGCTGGGCGCGGTGGTGATCAGGTCCTGGTCGAACTCGCGCTCCAGACGCTCCTGGACGATTTCCATGTGCAGCAGGCCCAGAAAGCCGCAGCGAAAGCCAAAGCCCAGCGCTTCGCTGACCTCGGGCTCGTAATGCAGTGACGCATCGTTGAGCTTGAGCTTTTCCAGCGCATCGCGCAGCGACTCGTATTCGCTGGCTTCCGACGGATACAGGCCGGCAAACACCTGCGGCTGGATTTCCTTGAAACCCGGCAGCGCTTCGGTCGCGGTGAAGGCCGCGCCGCCTGATCCAGCCTTGATCTGCGTCACGGTGTCGCCGACGCGGGCCGCCTGCAATTCCTTGATGCCGGCAATCACGAAACCCACTTCGCCGGCTTCGAGCGCCTGGCGCGGCTCGGTGTGCGGCGTGAAGACGCCGAGCTGCTCGGCGTTGTAGGTCGCTTCGCTGGCCATCAGCTTGATGCGGTCGCCCTTGGCCAGGCGGCCATCGACCACGCGCACCAGCATGACCACGCCCACATAGGCGTCGTACCAGCTGTCAATGATCATGGCGCGCAGGGCGGCATCCGGGTTGCCTTTGGGCGCGGGGATGAGCGCCACGACAGCTTCCAGAATCTCGTCAATGCCCATGCCGGTCTTGGCGCTGCAGGGAATCGCGTCAGTGGCGTCGATGCCAATGACTTCCTCGATTTCCTGCTTGGCGTTTTCGGGGTCGGCCTGCGGCAGGTCCATCTTGTTGAGCACCGGCACCACCGTCACGCCCAGGTCGAGCGCGGTGTAGCAGTTGGCCACGGTCTGCGCTTCGACGCCCTGGCTGGCATCGACCACCAGCAGCGCGCCCTCGCAGGCCGACAGCGAGCGGCTGACTTCATAGGAAAAGTCCACATGGCCGGGCGTGTCGATCAGGTTGAGGTTGTAAACCTGGCCGTCCTTTGCCTTGTAGTTGAGCGAGGCGGTCTGCGCCTTGATGGTGATGCCGCGCTCTTTCTCGATGTCCATCGAGTCGAGCACCTGGGCGCTCATTTCGCGGTCCTGCAGGCCGCCGCAGCGCTGGATCAGCCGGTCAGCCAGCGTGGACTTGCCATGATCAATGTGCGCAATGATCGAAAAATTTCGGATGTGATTCATCAACAAAAACGCCTAATTACTTGAAAATATTGCAGAAAAACCAACAGACCACGGCCAGGAGCATAAAAAAAGGCGCGTCTTGCAATGACGCGCCCTGAACCAACAATCTATGGCAACTGCGAAAGTTGGAGCTTCATTGTAGGCAAAAAGCCGGGAGCGACCCGTTTCAACATCTGCTGCTGCCGACCTTGACGGGGTGCAGGTTTTACGTCGGCTGGGCCAACTGGCAAGAAAACTGCGCGAACGCCGGTGTGAAAAGCTGCTGAAATGCTGCTGCATTGTAACGAGCCCCACCGCCCAACCGGTATCAAGGCTCGACGGCAGGCCGTCAGCGCGCCGGCCGGATGATGACGAATTGCGCCAGCTCGCCGCGCCGGACCAGCACGGTGATGTTTTTGGTCTTGTCAATTTTCGCCAGCGCCGCTTCAAAACCCTTGACGCCGGTCACTTCGGCATTGGCGATCGAGACGATCACGTCGCCTTCGCGCAGCCCGGCTCTGGCCGCCGCGCCATCGGCCGCATCGACCTTGACGCCGCCCTTGACATTGAGTTCCTTTTTCTGCGCTTCGGTGATCTCGCTGACCGACAGTCCCAGAGCCTGTGCGGGGCCGGCCACCGGCGGCTTGGACTCCGGCTTGGCAGCAGCACGCGCAGGCTTATCGGCCTCGACCTCGGCAATCGTGACGGACAGGTCCTTGCTCGCACCGCGCCGGAACACGGTGACCGTGACCTTGGTGCCCGGTTTCACATTGCCCACCATGCGCGGAAGGTCGCTGGCCTTGTCGATCGGCGTGCCCTCGAACTTCGTGATGATGTCGCCGGCCTCGATGCCCGCCTTTTCGGCAGGTGCGCCGCTTTCGACGCCCCGCACCAGCGCGCCCTGCACCTTGCCCAGTCCGATGGACTCGGCCACGTCCTTGGTGACCTGGTCGATCTGCACGCCGATCCGGCCGCGCGTCACCTTGCCGCTGATGCGCAGCTGCTCCGACACGCGCGTTGCCTCGTCGATGGGGATTGAAAACGAAATGCCCTGGAAGCCGCCCGAACGCGAGTAGATCTGGCTGTTGATGCCGACGACTTCGCCGCGCATGTTGATCAGGGGGCCGCCCGAGTTGCCGGGATTGATGGCCACGTCGGTCTGGATGAAAGGCAGGTAGTCGCCCGTATCGCGCTGCTTGGCGCTGACGATGCCCGCCGTCACCGTGTTTTCAAGCCCGAATGGCGAACCGATGGCCATCACCCATTCACCCACCCGCAGGCGGCTGATGTCGCCAATCTTGACGGCAGGCAGACCGGTGGCTTCGATCTTCACCACGGCCACGTCGCTGCGTTTGTCGGCGCCAATGATTTTGGCCTTGAATTCGCGCTTGTCCGTCAGGGTGACGATGACCTCGTCCGCACCGTCGACCACATGCGCGTTGGTCATGACAAAGCCGTCGGCCGTCAGGATGAAGCCGGAACCGACGCCGCGCGGCTGGTCTTCATCCGGCTGGCCGGGCTCGGCGCGCGGCCCGCGCGGCATGTTGGGCGGCACGGGGATGCCGAAGCGCTTGAAAAATTCCAGCATCTGCTCGTCGATACCACTGGTAGCCGACGACGCCTTGGCTTTTTCCAGGGTGCGGATGTTGACCACCGACGGCCCCACCTGGTCAACCAGGTCGGTGAAGTCCGGCAATGTGCGGGTCTGCGCCCATACGGTCGTTACCGGCAACACGGACGCGGTCGCGGCGATGGCCATCAGGCCTGCGGCCAGGTAGGGACGCAGCGGTTTAAGGTTCAATTCACGCATTTTCAGCCTTGTCATCAATAGAGTTGTATCAAGCAAACCAGCAATTTTTCAAAACCAACAGGTAAGTGGAAACCGGCAGGGGCAAGGCAAGAGCCTGCGCCGCCAATTCCCGAAATTTTCGGCCACAGCGCCAGATTCTTACCTTTTATGCTCCAGCGCGCTGGCAAACAGCTGCAGCGTCGGAACAGGGACTTCACCCACCAGGGTGATCCAGTGGGCATCAAGCTGACGCGTCAGGGTATGGGTGGCGCCCAGGGAAAGCGCGGATTCCCGCACATGGCGCTGCCGGTCGAACGGTTCCACGAAAATCGACACCGACGCCAGGCCGTCTGAAAAAATCCACTGCAGCGGCCCGTTGCCGTTAGCGCCCTTTCCTCCACTGCCCGCCGCCGAAGCCGGCCGCTTGTAACAGCTCATGGGATTAAAACCTGCCACGGGCGTTTTCAGTGCCCAGCCTTCGGCGGCGGCCGTTGTCTTGACCAGCGCGGGCTTGTCGAGACGGTACCCTTGCACCTTGCCCATCATCTGGATGAGCTGGCTCATGCTGACGGGTGCATCCAGCTGAAGTTCTGAAAATGCCGCTTCTTCAATCACCTTCCCGTCGGTATCGAGCGTCTGGAGCTTCACGATCAAGCCATTTTTGCGCTCGCTCCAGACCCGGTAACCAAAACGCAGCCGGTCCCTGGGAACGAGCATGATGATGTCGGCATCGACGCCCGCCACCCGTTCCAGGCCTTCCTGGCGAAACTTGTAGAAGTCGGCAATGCGGCTGTCGGCCGACTGGAACAACTGGGGAAACAGACCGAGCGACTCACGCTTTTCACTGCGCGCCACCTTGTGCTCCGGCATGAAGGTCGTGACCTGGTCGTTGTGCCGGAAGATGGAGCGCGGCGCACCCGTCAGGGTTTCGACCCGCTCGACCTGCTGCGCGCCTTCGCAGACGTGCCATATCTTGGCGCTGGACATGCTGCCGCCGGCCGACACCACGAAGGTTCCGACATAGGACCGGTTGACGGAAGCCTGGTGCATTCGCATCAGCCAGTCATTCAGGCTGCGCACCTCCGCAGGCGATGCCGTTGGCGGTACGGAAACCGCCGGCACTTGCGCCGCTACGTTATTCATAGCTACGAGTGCATACAGGGCAAGCGGAAGAAGCCTTAAATGCTTGAAAATCATGGATTTCAGGAGGTTTTCTGGCACTCAGCGCGCGCTGGCAGCTTGTCCATTGCCGGGCGTTTCAAACGTCGCATTGCGCAAGAAGCCCGAGGACTCCTGCAAGGCCGAAGCCGTTCCAAACTGACGGTGCGCCGCGAGCAGTTCCTCCAGCCGGGCATCGCGCACCACCGGCCCTTGCGGTGAAGTGACCACGATTTGCGGCGGGGAAGCCTGTGCCAGCTGCGGCATTGAGGCCGGCGCCATCAGCCCGGACGCATTCCAGGCAATGGCGGAGACAGCGGCCAGGGACGCCACGCCCGCCACCAGTTTCCAGCGGAAATTGCCGTCGTTCGACGCCGGTCCACGGTGATGAACAATGCCGGCGGAGGCAGGCAACCGTGCGCTTGGGACCGCTACTGCGGTGGCGACCGTCTCTTGCGCAAGCCGCGCGCTGAGCCGGCTGGCAAACCCGATTTCGCCCCCCACCGCCAGGGACGATGCACGCAGGTCGGCAGGCGAACGCAGCAAGTCGCCAATCAGGTGGTAGGTATTCCAGCATTCGAGCGCGGCGGCGTCCCGGCCGCAAGCCTCTAGGGCGGCGGAAAAATCCTGCTCGCCTAGCTGGCCGTCCGCCAGCGCGGAAAGAAGTTCGGGGGTGGTCATGTGTGGATTCATGATGTTTATGGGCAGCGGGTCTGCCGGTTTTTGTTCACTGACTGCCTGGGCTGGCGAATGACTGGCGGTAGACAGCAAACCTACCAGCGTTTGCCTGTCTGGTTTTCCAGCAAGGGCCTGACCTTTGCAGAAATCGCCTCTCGGGCTCTGAAAATGCGTGACCGTACCGTCCCAATTGGACAATTCATGGCCTCGGATATCTCCTCATAGCTCAATCCTTCAATCTCCCGCAGGGTGATCGCTTCACGCAATTCCTCCGGCAAGTCCTGCATCGCCTGGTTGATGATGCTGGCAATTTCCTTGCTTGCCAGCAGCGCTTCAGGCGTTTCAGGACTGGTTAGTTCATTTTCGACCCGGGAAGTTTCATCGTCATCGTCGGATTTGTAGGCATTTTCAGAAACGGTTGGATTTCGCTTCAGGTCCATCAGGGCTTTCTTGGCCGTGTTGACGGCAATCCGGTAAAGCCAGGTGTAGAACTGCGCTTCGCCCCTGAACTGCCCCAAGGCGCGGTAAGCCCGTATAAAGGTTTCCTGCGCAATGTCTTCCACCAGGTCGACATCGCGGACCATGCGCCCGATCAGTCGCTGAATGCGCCTCTGGTATTTGATGACCAGCAGCTCAAACGCCTTCTGGTCGCCCGCGACCGTGCGTTCGACCAGCAGCGCGTCGCTGTCGTCGACTTTCTCTGCGGCAGGCGGGAGCAGGTCATCGCTCATGGTTTGGCCTGCGGAACATGTTGGGATTGCATAGCCTTCGATGGTGCCACAGCAGGAGAAGGCGAACCGCAAGGCTCCACAGGCACAAAATCGTGCGCAGGCAGGGATGCATGCGACCTGTGCGGCGAATACACGGCGCGGCGAAAATCCAGCCAGCGCTCGGGCATGGCGTTTTGCTCGGCCCACAGCCACAGGCTGGCACCAGCCTGGTTTTCGAGCCGGAGCAGAAGGCGCTGCTGAAAATCAGCAATCACCGACAGCGCATGCTCGCCCACGCCGGTCTGGAAGCTCGGACTTTCCCAGCGCCAGACATCACCGTCCCACGCCAGTTGGCCGCCGGGAAGGTTGTCCCAGGTGATTCGCGCGGCAAGGCCTGCAAGCAGCACTGAAAATCCCGCCGGCAGCATGCGCCAGTCGAACTGACGCGTGACGTTGCACCACAGCAGCACTGAAACAAGGCCGGCAAGCCAGAGGACCAGCAACAAGCCGCCCAGAAAAGGCGAACGCCCGAGCGGGTAAACCACCGGCGGGGCATTGTGGCGATTCAAGGCAGTGCGTGCTTGGGGTCGGCGCTGCTGAAAATGACCCGTTACGCTCAGACGCGCTTGAATACCAGCGTGCCGTTGGTTCCGCCAAAGCCGAAATTGTTTTTGACAGCAATGTCGATGGTGGCATCACGCGCGGTGTTGGCGCAGAAATCCAGGTCACACTCGGGATCCTGGTTGAAGATATTGATGGTTGGCGGAATTTTCTGGTGATGCAGCGCAAGCACGGTGAACACCGACTCGATGCCGCCAGCGCCGCCCAGCAAATGGCCGGTCATGGACTTGGTCGAACTGACCACCAGCTTGTCCTTGGCATGTGCGCCAAAGGCCGCCTTGATCGCGTTGGTTTCATTCAGGTCGCCCAGCGGCGTGGACGTGCCATGCGCATTGAGGTATTGAACCTGGTCCGCATTGACGCCGGCATTCTTCAGGGCCATGGCCATGGAGCGGCGCGGGCCGTCGATGTCGGGCGCCGTCATGTGGTAGGCATCGGCGCTCATGCCAAAGCCCAGCACTTCGGCGTAAATCTTGGCGCCGCGCGCCTTGGCGTGTTCGTATTCTTCGAGCACGACCACACCGCTGCCCTCGCCGAGCACGAAGCCGTCTCGGTCCCTGTCCCAGGGTCGCGACGCTGTTTTCGGGTCTTCGTTGCGGGTTGACAGGGCCCGGGCCGCAGCAAAGCCGCCCACGCCCAGCGCCGAGACCGTGGCTTCCGCCCCACCAGCGACCATGACATCGCAGTCGCCGTACTCGATCATGCGTGCCGACAGCCCGATGGCATGCAGACCCGTCGTGCATGCGGTAACGACGGCAATGTTGGGGCCCTTGAAGCCAAATTTGATCGACACATGCCCGGAGATCATGTTGATGATGGTGGCCGGCACGAAGAATGGTGAAATGCGGCGCGGGCCGCGCTCCACCAGTTCGCCGTGCATGCGCTCGATCAGCGGCAAGCCGCCAATGCCCGAGCCGATGTTGCAGCCGATGCGGGTTGCCAAATCGTCGCCCAGGGCGTCGCCGGTCGGCAAACCGCTGTCAGCCACGGCCTGGCAGGCGGCTGCCAGGCCCAGGTGGATGAAGCGGTCCATATGCCGGGCTTCTTTTTCGGGAATGTAATCCGCGATGTTGAAGCCCTTGACTTCGCCGGCGAACTTGCACGCAAGGTTGCTGGCATCAAAATGGGTGATCTGGTCAATGCCGGGCGTTCCGGCAAGCACATTGGCCCAGGAATCGGCCACGGTATTTCCTACCGGGCTGACACAACCCAGACCTGTCACGACGACACGACGACGGCTCATTCAGTAATCCTGGATAAAAAAACCTGAAAAAACTGCGATCAGGCTTTTCAGGTTGATGACGGCAAAGGCGCGAGCGCCTCAGGCCTTGTGATGGGTGTTTGCGTAGTCAATCGCGTTCTGGACGGTGGTGATCTTCTCGGCGTCTTCGTCGGGGATTTCAATGCCAAACTCGTCTTCGAGTGCCATGACCAGCTCTACGGTGTCAAGGGAATCAGCGCCCAGGTCGGCCACAAAGGACTTTTCGCTGGTGACTTGGCCTTCTTCAACGCCGAGTTGTTCGGCAATGATTTTCTTAACACGTGCTTCGATATCGCTCATAAATCCCTCTGAGGGTTGTAAATTAATCCGTGATTTTACCGCGTTGGGATTGTCTTCCCAAGCACCGGGCCGGACGGATAAAAACCGGCTTCGATTTCCTGTGTTTTACCACTCTCAAGCAGAGGCCTGGCAGGCCGGCTTGCCGAACCTGTCGCTCAACCTCTGCCGCTGTTACATATACATGCCGCCATTGACATGAAGTTCCTGTCCCGTGATGTAGGCAGCTTGCGGACTGGCCAGAAAAGCCACCGCATGCGCGATGTCCTGCGGCTTGCCCAAGTGTCCGAGCGGAATTTGTCCGAGGAGCGCTTTTTGCTGCTCCTCGGGCAAGCGGGCCGTCATGTCGGTTTCGATAAAGCCTGGCGCCACGCAATTGACGGTGATGCTGCGCGACCCAAGTTCTCGCGCCAGCGCGCGCGTCATGCCGGCAACGCCGGCCTTGGCCGCTGCGTAATTGGCCTGTCCGGCATTACCCGAGGCGCCCACCACCGACGTGATGCTGATGATGCGGCCGTAGCGCTGCTTCATCATGCAGCGCATCACGGCCCGGCTCATGCGAAACACTGCCTTCAGGTTGGTGTCAAGCACCGCGTCCCAGTCGTCGTCCTTCAGGCGCATGGCCAGCATGTCGCGGGTGATGCCGGCATTGTTCACCAGCACCTGCAAGCCGCCAAATTCGGTCACGATGCGGCTGACCAGCGCCTCGCCGGCGACTGCGTCGTTCACATCGAGAACCTGTCCGGAGCAGCCGGGGTAAGCCGCCAGCGTACGGCTGATTTTTGCGGCGCCTTCATCGCTGGTGGCGGTGCCGGTGACCTTCAGACCCCTCTTGGCAAGTTCCAGTGCGATGGCCGCGCCTATCCCGCGCGACGCGCCGGTCACCAGGGCGGCCTGCCCTTCAAATTTGATGTCGCTCATGCCAGCATCTCCTTCACTGCGACCAATGAAGCGGGGTCAAACAGCGGCGCACCGGTCAGTTCCGGGTCAATACGTTTCACCATGCCCGCCAGAACCTTGCCCGGCCCGCACTCGACCAGCGTTGTCAAGCCCTGCGCCTTGATGGCCTGCACGCATTCGACCCAGCGCACCGGGCCAAAGGCCTGCCGGTAGAGCGCATCACGGATGCGGTCGGCATCGGTTTCGACAGTGACATCGACATTGTTGATGACGGGAATGCTGGGGGCGGCAAACTCGATGCCGGCAAGCTGCTCCTTGAGCCTGTCGGCCGCCGGCTTCATCAGGGGGGAATGGAAAGGCGCCGACACCGGCAGGGGCAAGGCGCGCTTGGCGCCGTTCGCCTTGAGAGTTTCACAGGCCTTGTCGACGGCCGCCTTGCTGCCGGCAATCACGGTCTGCATCGGGTCATTGAAGTTGACGGCTTCGACAATTTCAGTTGTATCCACACCGAAGCTTCGCGTTGCTTCGGCGCAGCCCTCGATGACCCTGGCAGCGTCCATGCCCAGGATGGCGGCCATTGCGCCCACGCCGACAGGCACGGCGTCCTGCATGGCCTGCGCCCGAAAACGGACCAGGGGAGCGGCCTGCGACAGGCTCAGCACGCCTGAGGCGACCAGTGCCGAGTATTCGCCCAGCGAGTGACCCGCCACCACGGCAGGAGCGATACCGATTTCGGCCATCCACACGCGGTAAGCGGCCACGCCGGCTACCAGCATGACCGGCTGGGTATTGGTGGTCAGCGCCAGCGCTTCCTTGGGGCCGCTCTTGATGAGCTGGCCGATATCTTCAGCCAGCGCCTCGGAAGCTTCAGCCAGGGTCTGGATCACAACGGGGTGGTCGCCCCAGGCATCCAGCATGCTCACGGACTGGGAGCCCTGACCGGGAAAAATAAAGGCAAACGATTTCAAATGATGACTCCGGTTATCAATCGCAGGGTGAGAATTGCGCTCATTGTAGAAAGGTGAATGGCTTGCAGCGTGGGTTGTTTTTGCACTGCATCAAGGTGGCAAGGGACGAGTAGCCCGGGAGTTGGGCCTGTAGCTGTGCCACACACCTGTCGCCCCAGCCTTCGTGCAATGAATCACGGCCCAGATAGCCAGCCAGGGGTCCATCAGGTAATCCCAAAGGTTGCCTGACTCCATCAGCCCCAGAGTCCAGGCCAGCAGCGCCAGGCCGATCAGCGCCGGCAAAAGCCGCAGTCCCTTGACCCAGAACACTGTCGACAACGCCAGCAACGTGCCGAGCATGTAAAACGAGCCCCATCCTGGCCGATAGGCGTCCCAGTCGCCCCATCCCAAAGCTGTCGGATACAGCACGGCCGCAGCCACGGCAAGGGCCACGGATAAAGCCAGACCTTCACGCCGGGCCATGGCTGGCCAGCCGGACAGGCGCCGCCCCATGCTGAGACAGGCCAGCGCCACCAGCGTCGTGCTCAGATCCGAACTGACGCCCCGGACAAAAGCCAGAACCGGCAGCTGGGCGGCGCCCATCGGAATCCAAAACACTGAAAAAACAGCCAGCAACACGACCCACCGGGTCGGCTGTGTGATGTCACGCTGGCGGTCCAGCAAACGCAGGATGGCGGCGCACAGCACCAGGTCAATCCCCACGAGGGCCAGCAGATCAGTGAGCGGCGGAAGCAGCATGGCGTGCGGCTGGCGAGGCAGCATCAGGTAGAAGGACTTGCCGGGGATTGAGCCGGACATGCTTGATGCGGCTGCGGTGCCAGGTATAAACCAGATGCAAATAGCCATCGCGGCTTTGCAGCAGGTAGGGATAAGAGAACTCTTGTAAACAGGCAGCGGCGCCGCACAACTGGCGTTTGGCACTATCTACATCGGCCTGGGCCTGTGAATTGCTGGCACCACGCGCCCGAAGTTCGGCGCCCAGCAGGCGCTCATATTCGCTGACCGGCAAGCGCGTTCCGGGAGAAGGCGACGACTCCACGGTCCATTGGCGGGCGCCATCAAAAGAACTTCCAGGCGCTGTTTGCAGTAAGGCCAGCGTTTCACGATTTTTGGGCTGGGGATTGAGGGCCAGCCACTGCTGGCCCGTGGCTGTCACGACGCCGGCCAGCGCTGAATCCGGATTAGGCCAGGCGGTCGCATGCACCGTTGCCCAGGTGGCGCCGGCATCGCCTGTAGAAGAGGCCATCACGGCGGTGCTGCTGCCCGAACGCATGTAGGCCTGCGCCTGCCTTGCACTGCTGACCAGCAAGACGGGCTGAAGGCTGTTCTGGCTGCCCGGGATCCGGACTTTGTCGATCACCTGCCCCTGCGGCCCTAGGCGCACAATCTCGGCGAACTTGGTGACGAACTCGTGGTACACCGGCAGGCCAATCTGGCCACTCTGGTAAAAAACCGGGGCGCCCTTGACCAGCGTGCTGATATTGATGAATGGCGAGGTGACCAGCCGCCGCGCGGGGCTCCAGGTGTCGCCATCGTCCGTGGAACGGGCCCAGCTGATGGAGCTTCCGGCCCATCCGCCCACCGACACATTGACCATCCAGAGCACCAGCGAGCCGTCGGGCATGCGGGCAATCACCGGATTGCCTATTTTTTTGACATAGCGCCACAAGTCCTGTTGAAGTTGCGTGCGGTTGAAAAGCGTGGCTTCCTCGCCCCAGCGCAGGGTTGCAGCATCCATGACCGAGGTTTTGACCGCCACATCCCTTCCCCCTTCGCGCGAACCCGAGAACCATACAGCGCGCAGGCGGCCGTCACGCAGTTCGACCAGCGACGCGGCATGCACGGCCTGCCCTGGAGCGGAAGAGACAAAACGGGCATCGAACTCGAAACGGCCATCGGGAGAGCGCTGCCGGACGGGCACGATCGCTGCGGGGCCAGTGGCTTGGGTCGCTGGCAAAGCACTTGCCGCAGACGCCGCCTGCCGGGGAAGCGGCATAAAATCCGGCGCGGGCGGGCGGCTGGCAATTTTCCAGCTGGCCAAAAGAAAAATCACTATCAGCGCCAGCACCGCCAATAAATCCGTGCGGCGTGCAAAACCTGGCCTGTGGACGCTCAAGCAGCCCCCAGCCAGAAAGGCGCGCACCCGTGAAGACAGCAGACCACCATGTCAGTACTTGAGAAGCACGGCACCCCAGGTGAAACCGCCGCCGACGCCTTCAAGCATGACGGTGTCTCCCTTTTTGACCTTGCCGCTGCGCACCGCTTCGTCCAATGCCAGTGGAATCGACGCCGCCGAGGTGTTGCCGTGCTGGTCAACCGTGACAATCAGTTTTTCCAGCGGAAGTTTCAGTTTTTTGGCCGTGCTGTGCATGATGCGCAGGTTGGCCTGGTGCGGAATCAGCCAATCGATATCGGCTTCGGTGAGTTCCGCCTTCGCCAGCGTGGCCCGGGCGGCGCTTTCGAGCACTGCGACGGCCAGTTTGAAGACCGCTTTGCCATCCATGGTCAGGAGCGGGCTGCCGAGCACCTGACCGCCCGATACATGGCCGGGAACGCATAGGATACCGACATGCTTGCCGTCGGCATGCAGGTCACTGGCCAGGATTCCGGGGGTTTGCGAAGCTTCGAGCACCACGGCGCCCGCGCCATCGCCGAACAGCACGCAGGTCGTGCGGTCGGAAAAATCGAGGATGCGTGAAAACACCTCCGCGCCGACGACCAGCGCCTTGCTCGCCGCGCCGCTCTTGATCATGGCGTCTGCCACAGTCAAGGCGTAGACGAAACCGCTGCAGACCGCCTGCATATCAAAGGCCGGGCAACCGGCGATTCCCAGCTTGTGCTGCAGGATGCAGGCGACCGACGGAAACACCATGTCAGGCGTCGAGGTGGCCACGATGATCAGGTCAATGTCAGCGGCTTGCAATCCGGCGGCTTCGATGGCGCGTTTGGCCGCCTCAAGTCCGAGGTCGCTGCTGGTCACGTCAGGCGCGGCAAAGTGGCGCGCGCTGATGCCGGTGCGTTCGACAATCCATTCGTCAGAGGTTTCGACACCCCTGGCGGCCAGATCGGCAGCCAGCTGGGCATTGGTCAAACGGTTCGGCGGCAGGTAGCTGCCGGTGCCGGTAATGCGTGAATAGCGGGTCATTGGATTAGGGTGCCGGGGTTGAAACAGGGGATTCGGCAGGCAGGCGGTGGGCTGCCTGCGCGTCGTCGGTGGACACTGCCGCTGTGGCGGCTACCAGCAGGGGGGCTGCATGGGCAATGCGTTCGCGCACCCTTTCCAGCAAGTTGTTCCTGGCTGCATCATAAGCCCGACCCAAGGCCTGCTCGAATGCAAAAACGTCCGCCGAGCCATGGCTTTTAAAGACCAGGCCGCGCAGCCCAAGCAAGGCCGCGCCGTTGTAGCGCCTGTGGTCAAACCGCTTTTTAAAGGCGGACAGCACTGGATAGGCCACCAGAGCCGCCATCTTGGTCAGCAGGTTGCGGGAAAACTCGGCCTTGATGTAGTCGCCGATCATGTGCGCCAGGCCTTCGCTGCTCTTGAGCGCCACATTGCCGACAAAGCCGTCGCACACGACCAGATCGGTCGTTCCCTTGAAAATGTCGTTGCCTTCGACATTTCCATAAAAATTGATATCACCGGAATCGGAAGCCGCCCTGAGCAGCTTGCCGGCCTTTTTGATCATGTCGCCACCCTTGATGGCTTCTTCGCCTATGTTGAGCAAACCCACCGTCGGCGAGGGAATGTCGGCAATGGCGGCGACCAGCGCCGAGCCCATCACCGCGAACTGCAGCAAATGCTCTTCGGTGCAGTCCACATTGGCGCCCAAGTCGAGCATGGTGGTAGCCTTGCCCGCCGCATTGGGCAACTGTGACGCTATGGCGGGGCGGTCAATGCCTTCCAGGGTCTTGAGCACATAACGGGCAATCGCCATCAGCGCGCCGGTGTTGCCGCCCGAGACGGCCACCTGGGCGCGCCCCTCCTTGACCTGGTTGATGGCCACGCGCATTGAGGAATTCTTCTTGCGGCGCAGGGCGATTTCAATCGAATCGTCCATCGTGACCACCTCGCTGGCGGCAACGATCTCACATCGGGCTTGCGCCAGCAACTGGGCATGCAGGGGATGGGCTGCAAGCACCTCGGGCTGGCCCACCAGCAACATTTCGGCGTCCGGATGCGCCCGCAAAAATGCCAGACTGGCAGCGAGGGTGACATCGGGACCGACATCGCCTCCCATGGCATCGACAGCTATCCTGATCATGCGTGGACCGGTTCAGTCAAGAATAAAAATTCAGGCAAAAGAAAGGCCCGCAGGATGAGTGCGGGCCATGGCTTGGAACGTGAAATTACGCTTCAGCTTTTGTTTTCAGCACCTTGCGGCCACGGTAAAAACCGGTGGGGCTGATGTGGTGGCGCAGGTGGATTTCGCCGGTGGTCGGCTCCACGGCAATGCCCGGCACGTTCAGTGCGTTGTGCGAGCGGTGCATACCGCGCTTGGAAGGGGACTTTTTGTTTTGCTGGACAGCCATGATTCGCTCCTGACAGGGTGATAGTGTTGGTAAATTTCGCACCAAATTTCGAAGTCTGGTGAACTGCATGCTCTATATAAGCCAGAGAAGCCAGCATCACTACCTTGGTACGCGAAGCCTCGGATTATAGCCCGATACCGGACAGCGTCCGGTGCCGGTCGATTGGGGCGTTCAGACGGCCACCCTGCCAGCACAAGCGGTACACCCTGAAAAAAGAGCCATCCGGCTAGTCGCTTTTCTTTTTCAGCTGGGCCAGGACGGCAAAAGGATTGGGCTTTTCGCCCGACGGCACGTCTTCACCGTTCTGGCCAGCCCCATCGCCCAGTGCCTCCTCGCCGACCTGCATGACAGGCGTTACCGGGCATTCGTCATGCATGGGCACCAGTGGCAGCGCCATCAGCAGTTCGTCCTCCAGCACCGCGAGCAGGTCAAAATGCGACTCCATGACCAGCAGGTCCTCGTCGGACTCGTCGTCCTCGGCCATGGCAATTTCTTCGGTGGCCACGAAGCGGTACCACTGGTCAACCTCTAGCGGCGTGGCGACCGTGCCCATGCAGCGCTGGCAGGTCAGCGGGACCGATGCGGTGGCTACCAGATGTAGCCAGACATCTTCTTCTGCGCCCGAACCCGGACGCAACTCGGCGCGGGCTTCCCAGTTAAGCATCAAATCAGGGTCCAGCGCTTGCGCCTCCTGCGCCAGGCGCTCCATATTTTGTAGCGGGATGGTTTCGATGAGCGCAACGCCTTCGCGGGCAAAGGCTTGCATGTTCAGCCGGGTGGCGTGGTGAGATTTGGACATGCGTGCAGTGTAAGAGAATCAGTGCATGAACTCCGCGACCCTTCCTTCCCCTGCAATCCCCGAAAAACCCGATCTGCCCACGACCCGCCAGCCGGCAGGCCGGTTATTGGTGCTGGGCTCCACCTCTCCCTACCGGCGCGAGTTGCTCCAGCGCCTGCAAATTCCCTTCGAGGTGGCCGCGCCCGAAGTAGATGAAACGCCGCTGCCGCATGAAACGCCGGATGCGCTGGCCAGGCGCCTGGCGCTGGCCAAGGCGCGCACCGTGGCCAGGGATTTCCCGCAATCGGTGGTGATTGGTTCCGATCAGGTGGCCGACCTGAACGGGCTTGCGCTGGGCAAGCCGGGCAACCATGAACGGGCGGTCACCCAGTTGCGCCAGATGCGCGGCCAGACGGTGATTTTTCAAACGGCGGTGGCGGTGGTTTGCCTGGAAAGCGGTTTCGAGCAAACCGCCCTGGCGGCCGTCCGGGTGAAGTTTCGCAAACTGGATGATGCCGAAATTGAAAACTACCTGCGCGCCGAGCAGCCCTACGACTGCGCCGGCAGCGCCAAAAGCGAAGGACTGGGCATTGCGCTGCTCGAATCGATTGACAGCGACGACCCGACCGCGCTGGTCGGCCTGCCCTTGATCCGCACCTGCAAAATGATCCAGGCCGCCGGCATTGCCGTGCTGGCAAACCGCAGGACCGCCCCATGAGCATCGCCAAGGGAAACCTTTATTTGGTGCCGGCACCGCTGGATTTTGGCTGCGACAGCCAGGCTCCGTTGCAGGACGTGATGCCAGCCGGTACGCTGCAGGTTGCGGCCCGGCTGTGCTGCTGGATCTGCGAAAACGCAAAAAGCACGCGCGCCTACCTCAAGCGCATCAACGAGTTGCATCCCTTGTCCACGCCGGTCCAGGCGCTGCAGATTCAGGAGTTGCCGCGCGAAGTGCATAAAAAGGGCGACCACAGCGGACACTTCGACGCCCGGCCGCTGCTGGCAGCCGCCCTTGAAGGCCGCGACATCGGCCTGGTCAGCGAAGCCGGAATGCCCGCCATTGCCGATCCTGGCTCGTCGGTGGTGCGCGCCGCGCATGACCTCGGGATTCAGGTGGTGCCGCTGACAGGCCCGATGTCGCTGATGCTGGCGCTGGCGTCAAGCGGACTGAATGGACAGAATTTCGCGTTTGTCGGCTACCTGCCGCAAGACCCTTCCGGCCGCGCCCAACGCATCCGCGAACTCGAATCGCTGGCGCTGAAGACCGGCCAGACGCAAATTTTCATTGAAACGCCCTACCGCAATGCCGCCTTGCTGCAGGGGCTGCTGCAAACCCTGCAGGGCAATACCCGGCTGGCCCTGAGTTGCGGCATCACGCTGGGCAGCGGTGTGTCGCGCAGCGCATTGGCAAGCCAGTGGAAACGCGACAAGCCGGTGCTGCCGCTTGATCTGCCCACCGTGTTCTGCATTGGCCGGTAACCGCTGTTTCCGACAGCACCATAAAAAAAAGCCCGCGATCTGCGCGGGCTTTTTTTGATGCTCGTTTTTTAGCGAAGCGCGGGAATCGCCTGGAAGGCCTTCATGGCGCCTTCGCCCAGGGCGGCGCCAAACTTCTTGGCCAAGCGCTCGGCGACGTTGTCGCGGCGCGTGTAGTCGATGATTTCCTCCACCTTGATGACTTCGCGGGCAACGTAGTCGAGGTTGCCCAAATGGTCGGCCAGGCCAAGTTCCACCGCCTGCTGGCCGTTCCAGAACAGGCCGGTGAACATCTCGGGCGTTTCCTTCAGGCGGCTGCCGCGACCCTTCTTGACCACCGCAATGAACTGCTGGTGAATCTGGTCCAGCATGCTCTGGGCGAAAGCGCGCTGCTTGTCGCTTTGCGCGCTGAACGGGTCCAGAAAGCCCTTGTTTTCGCCGGCGGTCAGCAAACGGCGTTCGACGCCGAGTTTGTCCATCAGGCCGGTAAAGCCAAAGCTGTCCATCAGCACGCCGATGCTGCCGACGATGCTGGCCTTGTCCACGAAAATCTGGTCGGCGGACACGGCGATGTAATAGGCCGCCGAGGCGCAGCTTTCCTCCACCACGGCATAGACCGGTTTCTTGTGCTTGGCCTTCAGGCGCAGGATTTCGTCATTCATCATGCCGGCCTGCACCGGGCTGCCGCCTGGCGAATTGATCAGCAGCACGATGGCCTTGGAGCCCTCGTCCTCAAAGGCCGAGCGCAAGGCGGCATTGACAAACTCGGCGCTGGCGTCGGCGCCCTGGGCAATTTCACCCTTGATCTCGATCACGGCGGTATGCGGAACGCTGGCGTCGGTGACCGGGGTGCCGCGCTGCAGCGCCATCCACAGCAGGATGACAAAAAACAGCAGCCAGGACAGGCGCACGAAGGTTTTCCAGCGCCGCGTGGCCCTTTGCTCGTTGAGCGTGGCAAAGACCAGCTTCTCCAGGGTGGCACGTTCCCAGCCAGGAACGCCGGATGCGTCCGGCGCGACGTGCTTTCCCGCCAATTCGGCGCCCTCTTTGGACTGTGGGGCAGGAAATTTAGGCTGGTCTGGCGAAAATCCCGGCTCCCGGGACGGATCGAAAGAGGGGTCGGAGTTACCGGGTCGGTTGGTATCGTTCATGGGGCTAGTTTAGAGAAGTATTCAAAACACCAAGGGCTTGAGGTTGTAGGCTGCATGCCAATAGACGACCCCGTCACGCTCGGAAAGCATGATCTTGACCAGCCCTCCGCGACATGGACCGCCGGCGCACTCCCCGGTATCGGGTCGGTAGGCCGCGCCGTGGCTGGCGCACAGCAGCCACTGGCCGCTGTCGTCAAACACCCGGCCCGGCTGCCAGTCCAGTTCCATCGCCACATGCGTGCAGCGGTTCAGGTAGGCCTGCGGCATACCCTCGAAACGCACGGCGAAGGCGCGGCAGGTCTGGCCGGCATAGACCACGTCGAACGCAACGGCCAGGCCGCCGTCTGCCAGCTCGCGGCTTTTGCAAAGCGGCAGCAACGCGTCCATGAGCTCAGGCCGCCTCAGCCGTTGGCCAGCAGCCACTGGTGCAGGTCCTGCACGGAATGCGCGACATGCAGTGGATTCAAAACGGTGAAGGTGGCCGGTTCATGCGCGCCGTAGCTCACGCCAACGCTGGCGCAGCCGGCGTTCAGCGCCATCTGCAGGTCGTGCGTGGTGTCGCCAATCATTAATATCCTGCTGGCCGGCAGGTCGAACTGCGCCATCAGCTCCTGCAGCATCAGCGGGTCGGGCTTGCCGGCCGTCTCGTCGGCGGTCCGCGAACCGTCAAAAACGCCCCTGAGTTCAACGCTTTTCAGCGCATCGTCAAGCCCGCGCCGTGACTTGCCGGTCGCCACCGCCAGCAAATGGCCACGCGCCTTGAGCGCGTCAAGCAGCGGCAAGACACCGTCAAACAGACTCAGGTCATTGAAATGGGTGGCGTAATGGTGGCGGTAGCGCGCGCCGAGTTCCGGGTATTTCTCGGGCGGCACATCGGGCGCGGCATGGGCCAGCGCCTGCATCAAGCCCAGGCCGATGACATAGGCGGCGGCTTGCTGGGTCGGCTGCCTGCCGCCCACATCGCAAACGGCGGCCTGGATGCAGCGCACGATGATCTGGGTGGAGTCGAACAGTGTGCCGTCCCAGTCGAAGGCAATCAGGTCAAAATTTCGAGTGTGCATGGTCTGGATTGTCGCTGCGCGGCATGACCGGTGTGTGGCCTGCCCCGCAACTTCTCAGGAATTGCCGGTTTCAGCGGAAGGCTCGGCGGTACGCAAGGGCATGAACTGCTGCAGTTCGGCCGGCAAGGCCGCGTGCAGCTGGACCGCCTTGCGGGTCTTGGGGTGGTTGAACTTCAGGCTCCAGGCGTGCAGGAACATGCGCTTCAGCGAAGGCGAACTGGCGCTGCTTTTCTGCAGCGCCTTGTTCAGCTCGAAATCGCCGTACTTGTCGTCGCCGGCAATCGGATGCCCTTCGCCGGCCAGGTGGACACGGATCTGGTGCGTGCGCCCGGTCTTGATGGTGACTTCGAGCAGGCTGAACGGGATGCCGGGCGCCAGCGGATTGGCAGCAATTTCGGCCTTCACCTTGACCAGCGTGACGGAGCGCATGGCGTCGGGATGGTCGTTGGCGACGATTTTCACGCGCCGCTCGCCATTGGGCAGCAGGTACTTGTGCAGCGCCTTGTCAATCACGCGCAGCCTGGCGGGCCAGTTGCCGCTGACCAGCGCCAGGTAAACCTTGTCGGTCTCGCGCTCGCGGAACTGCTCCTGCAGCAGCTTTAACGCCATACGGCGCTTGGCGATCAGCAAGATGCCGCTGGTTTCGCGATCCAGCCGGTGCACCAGTTCCAGAAAATCAGCCTCGGGCCGGGCCATGCGCAGTTGCTCGATGATGCCAAAGCTCACGCCGCTGCCGCCATGCACGGCCACGCCGGCCGGCTTGTCGATGGCCAGCAGGAAGTCGTCCTCGAACAGGATCGGAAATTCGGCGGCAGGCGCGTAGCCGCCGACGGTGGAGCTGGCGCCGTGGCGCGCCACCTCTAGCATCACGCTTTGCATGGCCTGTGCTTTTTGCTCGGCGCGCTCGGAAGTTCGCACCGGCGGCAATCGCACGATGTCGCCGGCTTCCACGCGGGTGTCGGCATGCGCCCTGCCCTTGTTGACCCGTACTTCGCCGCTGCGGATGATGCGGTAAACATGGGTCTTGGGAACGCCCTTAAGCTGGCGGATCAGGAAATTGTCGAGCCGCTGGCCGGCGTAGTCCTCATCAACCGTGACCAGGGTTGCTTGCGGCACGGTGGCGGCTGATTCAGGGTTTGCGGGTACTGGCGGCGTGTGGATCACAGGCGGAGCAGTTGCAGGAATGGGGCGAAATGGCGCTTTTGCCGGGCGTTTTGCCTTGCCGGAAGCTGCCCCTATAATGTGTTTCACTAGCGATACGCTGTAAGTAGTTGATTTGTCTGGAGTTTAGTCCACACCAATCCAAAGCCCCTGAAAAGGTCTGCAAACAGCCTCGCTGGAAGGTCGATGCCACTGGTGGCGGTGGCCCACAAGCGACGCGTGCCAGGCACCTCGCGACACGGGAACCGCCATGCAGACGAGTCGACGCTTTGCGAATAAAACCACGGAATACCAAGGGGTGCAGCGTCAGGTCACGAACCCGGGGCTGCATCCGGATCCAGCTGAGATCAAGTCTTTTAACGGGTCACCCTCTGATGACAACACGGGTCAGTCTGATTTTTAGTTGCCTGCGGCGCCTCCTGGCCCTGCTTTATGGCATAAATCAGCCTGTAACCCTTGCACAGCGGGCGCAAGCAGCTACTAATCTTGTAGCATATCCCGTCAGATACCTGCTCACTCCATCCACGCGCCTACGCCCAGACTGACACGGGCCGACCGAAAACCGGTCGGCCTGTTTGCTGTCAAAAGCTCTCCGGCAATTCCCCACGTTCGCATTGCGTTGCTTCCCTGGCATCGTTCAGCCATTTTTTGGGCTTTTAGAGCGAAGAACAGTTAGGAACATTCATGAAACGCATGCTGGTCAATGCCACCCAGGCCGAAGAACGCCGCCTGGCCATCGTCGATGGACAAAAACTCCTCGACTACGAAATTGAAATCGAAGGGCGCGAACAGCGCAAGGGCAACATCTACAAAGCCGTCGTCACCCGCGTCGAGCCTTCGCTCGAAGCCTGTTTCGTCGATTACGGCGAGGACCGCCACGGCTTTTTGCCGTTCAAGGAAATCTCCAAACAGTATTTCACGCAGGGCGTGTCGGTCAGCCAGGCGCGCATCAGCGATGTGATCCGCGAAGGCCAGGAACTGCTGGTCCAGGTCGAAAAGGAAGAGCGTGGCAACAAGGGCGCGGCGCTGACGACATTTGTCTCGCTGGCTGGCCGCTACGTGGTGCTGATGCCGAACAACCCACGCGGCGGCGGCGTGTCGCGCCGCATTGAAGGCGAGGACCGTGCCGAGTTGAAGGAGGCGATGGACAAGCTGGAATACCCGGCCGGCGCCAGCATCATCGCCCGCACCGCCGGCATCGGCCGCAGCGCGCCCGAACTGCAGTGGGACCTGAACTACCTGCTCAAGCTGTGGACCGCGATTGACGGCGCCGGCAAGGGCGGTAAGGGCGCGTTCCTGATCTACCAGGAATCGAGCCTGGTCATTCGCGCCATCCGCGACTATTTCAACAGCGACATCGGCGACATCTTGTTCGACACCGACGACGTCTATGAACAAGCACGCCAGTTCATGGCGCATGTGATGCCCGAGCACGAGCACCGCGTCAAGCGCTACCGCGACGACGCGCCGCTGTTCTCGCGCTTCCAGATCGAGCACCAGATCGAGTCTGCCTATGCCCGCACGGTGCAGCTGCCATCGGGCGGCGCCATCGTCATCGACCACACCGAAGCGCTGGTGTCGGTGGACGTGAACTCGGCGCGCGCCATCAAGGGCGGCGACATCGAGGAAACCGCGACCCGCACCAACCTGGAAGCCGCCGACGAAGTGGCGCGCCAGATGCGCCTACGCGACCTGGGCGGCCTGATCGTCATCGACTTCATCGACATGGAAGAGTCGCGCAACCGCCGCGATGTCGAAAACCGCCTGCGCGATGCGCTGCGCCAGGACCGTGCCCGCGTGCAGTTCGGCACGATCAGCAAGTTTGGCCTGATGGAAATGAGCCGTCAGCGCCTGCGCCCGGCGCTGAGCGAAGGCGCGTCGATCCCGTGCCCGCGCTGCGGCGGCTCCGGCCATATCCGCGACACCGAAAGCTCGGCGCTGCAGATTTTGCGCATCATCCAGGAGGAATCCTTGAAAGACAGCACGGCCTCGGTGCTGTGCCAGGTGCCGGTCGATGTGGCGTCTTTCCTGCTGAACGAAAAGCGCTCGGAAATCAGCAAGATCGAGATGAAGCAGCGCATCAACGTGCTGCTGGTGCCCAACAAGACGCTGGAAACGCCGAACTACAAGCTCGAACGCCTCAAGCACGACGACCCGCGCCTGGACAACATCGAAGCCAGCTACAAGATGGCCGACGAGGCCGATGACGCCACCACCGTGACGCGCCGCAGCCAGGAAAAGCACAACAAGCAGGAACCGATCATCAAGGGTGTGCTGCCCGATGCACCGGCCCCGATGGCCCAGCCGAAACCGGTGGCCGTTGCCCCGGTGGCTGCCAAGGCGCCGCCTGCGCCGCCGGTTCACGTTCCTGCGCCAGCAGCGCCAGCCGAAAAAGGCCTGTTCGGCTGGATCAAGAACCTGTTCGGCATGGCCGAAACACCCGAACCGGCGCCTATGGCCGCGCCCGTCCTCCGGGAAGTGAAAAAGGATGCGCCGCAAGCCGATGCGCCGCGCGAAGGCCGGCCTGGCGAAGCACGCGGTGAACAGCGCCCCGAGCGCGGCGCCCGCACGGAGCGCGGCGGACGCGGTGATGGCAGCCGTGGCGATGGACGCCGCAGTGGCGGCCGCGGACGCCCCGAAGGCGCAGCGCCGGAAGGCCGCGCCGAAGCACGTCCGGACGGCCGTGGCGGCGAGCAGCGCCGTGAACGCAACCCTGAAGGCCGCGCCGAAGGCGGCCGTCCCGAGCGTCAGGAACGCCAGGAGCGTCCAGCCGGTGAAAGCCGTGGAGAAAACCGCAACGAAGTCCGGAGCGAGAGCGAATTCCAGCCGCGCAATGAAGCGCAGGGCCAAGCCCGCGAAGGCCGTGGCGGCGAGCGCGGCCGCACGCGTGAAGGCCGTGCCGAGCGACCAGAGCGCAGTGACCGGCCTGAACGCGGCGAGCGCATCCCGCGCGATGCTGTCGAGCAGGACCTGGCACTGGCCAATCAGGCGGCCATGGCTGCCGCCATGGGTGGCGAAGCACCCGCACCGCGCCAGCAACGGCCAGTGGAAGAAACCGGCCAGGGCGGCGAGCACCGTCAGGCCGGCGGACGCGATGAAGTCCGCAACGAAGTTCGCGCCGAAGCCGGCAGCGAGCAGCCACCGGTCGAAGGCCGTCGTGAGCGCAGCGAAAGGGGCGGCGAACGCTCCGGCCGCCGCAACGAGCGCCGGCCAGAGCGCAGCGACAGCGCCGCCGCACCGGTCGCCGTTGCGCAGGCTGACAGCTTCGACGCCGCGCATCCGGCAGTCGTGTCAGGCCTGGACGAGGCAGGCAACGCAGTGGCACCGGTGTCTTCGACCGACGTTCAGCCGCGCCCTGAAGGCCAGGAAGAAGGCCAGGAGCGCCAGCCACGCCGCAGCCGCGACCGCTATGGCCGCGAACGCCGCGAGCGTGGTGATCGCGGCGAGCCGGCCGCGCAAGGACCGGCAGTGCAAGGCGAGGAAACCATGGCCAAGGCCAGCGTTTTTGAGCCAAATCAGCCTTTTCCGCAGGATGGACAAGCGTCTGTAGCTCCTGAATTGGTAGCACCTGAAGCCCTTGCGATGGCAGCGATTGCGGAAGCGCCTGTCGCAAGTCCGGCGCCAGTGCCTCCGGCTGTTCCGATTCCTGTCGCGGCACCGGTGCGCATGCCCGTAGCGCCAGCTGCAGCACCGCAAGCCAAGGCCGCTGGCCTGCCCAAGGTTCAGGCCTACGACCTGCCTTTGCAGGACCTGGTCCAGGTGGCCGAGGGTTCGGGCCTGCAGTGGGTGAACTCCGACGCCGCCAAGATCGCCGAAGCGCAGACCGCCATCGCTGCCGAAATCAAGCCGATCACGGTACGGCGCGAGCGCCCTGCCCCGGTGGTGGTGGAAGAAGCCCCGCTGGTGCTGGTCGAGACCAAGCGCGATTTGGCCAGCATGCCCCTGCCGTTCGAGAAATCGGCCGACTGACCTGACCGGCCCGGCAGCCTGAGTCCCTGAAACGGGACTTCAGGCGCAGCCCAGGCACCAAGGCCGCATCCCTCGCACGGGATGCGGCCTTTTTTTGTCTGCTGGATGCTGACGGATTCAGCTGCATGGCCCGATCACAGGGCGGTCGTGGGGTGCGTGTTGGGGCGCCGTGCCTGCCTTTCGGCAGGGACTTGCCTGGATGGCGAGGGGCTAGCCCCAAGGGAGCGGGCTTGCCTGCGTTAAAGCGCGATGCGCGGTAGCAGCCAGCACGCATCAACCTGCATGCGGTGCGAGAGTAGAGGGGCCGGTCAGGGCTGCGCGGCGCGCTTGTAGGCCTCGGTGGCGGCGGCATCGTCCTCGCGCTGCTCGGCCAGCATCGCCAGGGCGCGCCAGGCGTTGCGGTGCAGCAGCCGGTCCTGCAGTGCCGGCGCGGCCTGGCTCAGGAGCTGGCGCGCCTTGCCCCAGAGTTGCCGGCTCAGGCAGGCCATGCCGGCCAGATACAGCAAATTGGCATCGCGCGGCCGGCTCACCTGGGCCGCCTCGATGCGCGCCAGCCATTCGCCATCGAGCGTGTCCATGCCGGCTTCCAGCACCGTGATGAGCTTGATGCGCAGCTTGTCACCCAGTTCGGAGCGGGGCTCCAGCATGCGCTCCCACACCGGCAGGAGCCAGGAACGGGCCAGCGCCGCATCGCCATGAAGGCTCATCAGCCGGGCGGCCGCGTGTACGCACAGCTCGGGCATGGCGCGCTCGCTGTCGTCCAGCAACGCCCAGGCCTGCTGCAACTGCACCGGGTCATGGGCATCGTCGAGCAATTCGAGCGCCAGGCCGCGCAGGATGCTCTGCGCTGCGGCGGGCGAGAACGCACGGTGCTTGGCCAGCAGGCGCGCGGTTTCCAGCGCCTGCAGGGTCTGCCGTCCGTAGCGGGCGGCGCGCAGCTTCATGCGCAGGGCCAGCGTGCGGCGCGACGCGCCCTGCGGCAACTGGCCGAGCCAGTCGAGGGCGGCGCCGGCGTCATGGTCTTCGAGCGACCAGCGGGCGGCGCGAAACAGCACGCCTTCGCGCACTTCCTGGGCATGGCGGGCGGACGAATTCTGCAGCGCCAGCGCCAGGTGCTGGTTGCGCAGCGCCTTGTTTTGCAGCGCCTGCGCGCTTTCGGCCACCAGCAGGTGGGACAGCGAGCGCAGCTGGCTGGCCAGGGTGTCGCTGTGGCCGCTGGGATGGCCGGTCGTTTCAGTGGTCACGCCCAGGCTTTTTTCCTGGGCCAGCGCATTCTGGGCCGATTTGGCCGAGCGGATGAAGCGCCCGGCCATGAGGTGGGCCAGCGCATCCATGAGTGCGCCGTACATGGCGCGCTCTTTTTGCTGCGCACGCCAGCGCCGCGCCTCGACCGGCAGGGAAAACAGCGCCGTCAGCGCGCGCGAAGCCAGGTACAGCAGCATGAACAGCCCGACCAGCAGCAGCACCGTCAGGTTGAAGGAAACATCGACCCGGTGCGGCGGCCAGAAAACCGTGACGACCGCCTGGTTGTTGCCGGCAAACAGGGCAACCGCGACGGCGATGCCGAACAGGGCGATGAACCAGAGAGCGGCGCGCATGGTGTGGTGTGACCTGCCTGTGTCCAGCGCTGGCGCTCAACGGCCTGCGGCGGCGGTGGCCAGCGCGGCCAGGGTTTCGTCGAGCCGGGGCAGGTCGGTGTTCTTGAGCTGCCCCTGCACCTGGACCAGCAGCTGGCGGGCGGCCTGGGTCTTGCGCGCTGCGGGGTCAAAGTATTTGCCCAGCCAGTTACCGGCATTGATCAGGTCGGCGCGCGCTGCGTCGGTCTGGCGCGACAGCAGCGCCAGGCGCGCGTTGAGCAGCCGCAGCTTGAGGTTTTCGCGCAGGAAAAAGGCCTGCTCGGGCGCCAGCAGGGCCGCTTCGGGCTGGTCGATGCGGCTGACCCGCAGCAGCTGGCTGGCTTCCTGCCACACACTGCCCGCGAGACGGCCCGACCAGGCGCGCAGCGCCAGCGTGTCAACGCCCGGCAGCCAGGACTTCTTGCCGGCGTCCGGGGCATCGGCCTGGGGCTCGGCCGCCACGGCATCGACCGGACGCGGGATGTTGTTGCTCGCCACTTCATTGACGACCGGCAGTTCATCGACCAGGCGGGCCAGCTCGTCGAGCTTGAGCATCAGCGCCGGGACGTCGGCAATGCTGGCGTTCCTGACGCGCTCGATGTCGCGGGTGACGGCGCGCTGAACCGGGTTCAGGCGCGGCTGCGCAGCGCGCGCCAGCCGGGTTTCGGCCGATTTCAGCGCGGCCAGCAGGGGCTCGGCGCTGCCGGTCAGCAAGGCGCGCTGCTGGGCCAGCCGCAGGTCGGACTCGACATCGACGACCAGGTTTTCGTCGCGCGAGCGCGACAGGCTCTGCATCAGTTCTTCGAGCTGGGTGCGCTGCAGGCTGACTTCGCCCAGGCGGGTTTCCAGCAGCGCCAGCCGCACCGACTGCTCTTTGGTGCTGTCCTGCGCGTCCTGCGCCAAGGTGCGCGCCTCGACGGACTGCGCGCTGGTGTCCGTCGTGCGCCGCGCGAGTTCTTCCTGGATGGAACCGAGCTTTTGCCACAGCGCCGCGCTTCCCAGCAGGCCGGCGACTGCCAGCGCCGCCACGGCCAGCGCCCAGCTGCGCGGCACCAGCCACGCTTCCAGCGGGGCGGCGGGCGCCACGGCGCTGGAAGGCATGCCACGGTCCGGCACCGGCTCGCCGGGCGGCGGCGGGTAGCTCAACGGGGGCAAGGCTGGGGGACTGTCGCTCATGGATGCTGCAATTCTATCGAGCCAAGCGTCTGCCGGATGTCCTGGAGCGCCGGGCGTGACTCCACAACAACACCCCAGCCGGCGGCGCGCACGGCCTGGGCGATGCGCGGGTGGGTGGCGACGGCGCGGGCGTGGCGCCAGTCCACGCCCTGCAGGCCCCCCAGCCCGACCAGATGGGCCACGGCTTCGGAACTGCTGAACAGCCAGACCGAGCCATCGGCGCTGGCCTGCCGGGCGCGCGCGACCTGCGCGTCGGTCAGCAGCGGCGCGCGGCGCTGGTAGACGCCGACAAAATCGACGCTGGCGCCGGCACCCTGCCACTGGCGAACAATCCAGTCGCGCCCGGAACTGGCGCCTTCAGCGCCGGCGCTCTGGCCGCGAACCACCAGCACCCTGCAGCCCTGCCAGTCACGCGCCCCGATGGTCTGCCACAGCGCCTCGGAATCAAACTGGCGGGCATCGGCCGCCGGCGCGTCGATTTGCGCGGCGGGAACGCCGGCGGCCCGCAGCGCAGCCACGGTGCCGGGGCCGGGCGCCATGAAGCGCAGGCGTGGCGGAATTCCTGAAAAACTGCCATCTGCTACGTTATTCATAGCTGCTTGCGCCCGTGCATCCTGCGCAAAAGGCCTTTTTTTCTTGAAAAAGTGCGCGACCGCATGGCCGCTGACGAACAGGCAGGCGGCATAGCCGTCCAGCGCCTGCCAGGCATGGCTGAGCGCCTGCGCGTCGGCGGCGGCTGAAAGGGGTGCGATGTCGATCAGCGCGAAGGCCTCTGCGGGAATGCCGGCTTGCGCCAGCTGCCGCGCCCATCGCCCGGCATCGGGTTCGGGCCGGGTCACGATGGCGCGGGCAGTCGTCATGTCGTCACGCCGGAACGGCTCAGGCCAGCGGCGCGTTGCCGGCCCAGACCGCACCGCCGGCGCGCAACTGCGCCGCCACGGCTTCGCCCAGCGCCTCGGCGTCGGCAAAAGTCTGCACGACAGCGGTTTTCCGGGCCTTCACCAGCGGCGCGGGCGCGGCCTGATGGGCGCCCGACAGCGCATCGGCGGTGGCCGGCTCGCCCCAGGCGGCATCGAGGCTCAGCGCGCCGTCGCTGCCGGCAGTGACAAAAGCAGCCAGCGGCATCGAGCAGCTGCCGCCCATGGCGCGCGAGACGGTGCGCTCGGCCGTCACCGCCAGCCAGGTCGGCGGGTGCGCGAGCCCGGCCAGCGCCTCGATCAGATCGGCGCGGTTAGCGCGCACTTCAATGCCCAGCGCGCCCTGCCCGGCCGCCGGCAGCATGTCGGCGGGCGCAAAGGTGTGGCGGATGCGCGATTCGAGCTTCAGGCGCTTGAGACCTGCGGCAGCCAGCACGATGCCGTCGTACTGGCCTTCGTCGAGCTTGCGCAGCCGTGTGTCCAGGTTGCCGCGCAGCGGCTCGATGACCAGGTCGGGCCGCAGCGCCTTGAGCAGCACCAGCCGGCGCAGGCTCGACGTGCCGACGACAGCGCCCTGCGGCAGTTCGGCCAGGGACGCACAGCGGTTGGACACAAACGCATCGTGCGGGTCTTCGCGCTCCAGGACGCAGGCCAGCGCGAAGCCGTCGGGCAGGTCCATCGGCACATCCTTGAGCGAATGCACCGCCAGGTCGGCGCGGCCATCAAGCAGCGCAGTTTCGAGTTCCTTGACGAACAGGCCCTTGCCGCCAACCTTGCTGAGCGATCGGTCCAGGATCTGGTCGCCCAGCGTGGTCATGCCCAACAGCTCGACCTGCCAGCCCAGGCGGGTTTCCAGCAGCGACTTGACATGTTCGGCCTGCCATAACGCCAGGCGGCTTTCGCGCGTGGCGATGACCACCTTGAGCGTTTTGGGGGGAGTTTGATGCGCTGCTGCCACTGGTAACCTGTCGGTAATCTATAGAGGGAGTGAATGCTAGCATGTGCGCTTTGATCCCATTTCTCCACCCGCCACCAGACGCAAAGGGCCAGGATGCCAACTTCCGCACGCACGAAAAAAGTCAAGACCGCTGTCAAGCCCGACATGCTGGCTCCCGTGGCTGAAACCGCCAGGCCGGCCACGCCGTCGGTTCGCGCCCGGAACAACGAGCGCCCGCTGGTCGAGGACATCCGCCTGCTCGGCCGCATCCTGGGCGACGTGATCCGCGACCAGGAGGGCGTGGCCGCGTATGAGCTGATCGAGCAGGTGCGCACGCTGTCGGTGGCCTTCCGGCGCGATGCGGACCAGGAAGCCGACAAGGCACTCAAGACCTTGCTCAAGGACCTGAGCGGCGACCAGACCGTCAGCGTGATCCGCGCCTTCACCTATTTTTCACACCTGGCCAACCTGGCCGAGGACCGCCACCACATCCGCCGCCGCGCCATCCACGAGCGCGCCGGCGACACGCAGGAAGGCAGCATCGACGTGGCGCTGGCCCGGCTGCGCTGGGCCGGCATTGCGCCCAAGACCATTTCGGACACGCTGGCGCGAAGCTTTGTCTCGCCGGTGCTGACCGCCCACCCGACCGAAGTGCAGCGCAAGAGCATCCTGGACGCCGAGCGCGGCATTGCCCAGCTGCTGACGGCGCGCGACAGCATCAAGGCCATGGCGCTGGCTGTCAGCGCTGCCAAGGATGCGCTCACGCCACGCGAGCTGGCGGCGAACGAGGCGCAGCTGCGCGCCAGAGTCATGCAGCTGTGGCAGACCCGCCTGCTGCGCTTTTCCAAGCTGACCGTGGCCGACGAAATCGAGAATGCGCTGAGCTACTACGAGGCGACTTTTCTGCGCGAGATTCCGAAAATCTACGCCAGCCTGGAGCGCGAACTCGGCATGCAGCCGGTACACAGCTTTTTGCGCATGGGCCAGTGGATCGGCGGCGACCGCGACGGCAACCCGAACGTCAACGCCGACACGCTGAACTACGCGCTTCGCCGGCAGGCCGACGTGGCGCTGCGCCACTACCTGACCGAGGTGCATCTGCTGGGCGGCGAATTGTCGATGTCGGCGATCCTGGTCGATTGCAGCCTTGACATGCAGGCGCTGGCCGAAAAATCGCCCGACACCAACGAGCACCGCCAGGACGAACCCTACCGCCGCGCGCTGACCGGCGTCTATGCCCGGCTGGCGGCCACGCTGAAAGCGCTGACCGGCGGCGAAGCGGCGCGCCATGCGGTGGCGCCGCAAAACGCCTACGCCAAAGCCGAGGACTTCCTGGCCGACCTGCGAACGCTGGAGGACTCGCTTAAATCCCATCACAGCGAAGCCCTGACCGCGCAGCGCCTGCACCCGCTGATCCGCGCCGTCGAGGTGTTCGGCTTTCACCTGGCCACGGTCGATCTGCGCCAGAGTTCGGACAAGCACGAGGAAGTCATCGCCGAACTGCTGGCGGTGGCGCGGATCGAATCGGGCTACGCCAGCCTGGATGAAGCGGCCAAGCGCACACAGCTGCTCAAGCTGCTCAACGACGCTCGGCCGCTGCGCGTGCTGGGCCATGTCTATTCGGAACTGGCCCAGATCGAACTGGCGATTTTCGAGGCTGCCCTGAACGCGCGAGCCCGCTTCGGCAAGGAAGCGATTCGCCACTACATCATCAGCCACACCGAAACCGTCAGCGACCTGCTCGAAGTGCTGCTGCTGCAAAAGGAAGTCGGCCTGATGCACGGCCTGCTCGAAGACGCGCAAGACAAGAGCGGATCGACCTGCGACCTGATCGTGGTGCCGCTGTTTGAAACCATCGAGGACCTGCGCAATGCCGCGCCCATCATGCGCGAGTTCTATGCGCTGCCGGGGATTGCCGCGCTGCTGCAGCGCAGCGGCGCCGAGCAGGACATCATGCTCGGCTACAGCGACAGCAACAAGGACGGCGGCATCTTCACCAGCAACTGGGAACTGTACCGCGCCGAGATTGCATTGGTCGAGCTGTTCGACCAGCTGGCCGTGTCGCACGGCATCACGCTGCGGATGTTCCACGGCCGGGGCGGCACGGTGGGCCGGGGCGGCGGCCCGAGCTACGAGGCGATTCTGGCGCAGCCGCCCGGCACGGTGCGCGGCCAGATCCGCCTGACCGAGCAGGGCGAGGTGATCGGCTCGAAATACGCCAATCCGGAAATCGGCCGGCGCAACCTGGAAACGCTGGTCGCCGCGACGCTGGAGGCTACCTTGCTTCAGCCGACCAAGCCGGCGACCCCGGCGTTCTTGCAGGCCGCCGACCAACTGTCGCAGGCCAGCATGGCGGCCTACCGGGCGCTGGTGTATGAGACGCCTGGCTTCACCGAGTATTTCTTCAGCGCCACGCCGATCCGCGAGATTGCCGAGCTCAACATCGGCTCGCGGCCGGCGTCGCGCAAGCCGTCGCAGCAAATCGAGGACCTGCGGGCAATTCCCTGGGGCTTCAGCTGGGGCCAGTGCCGCCTGACGCTGCCGGGATGGTACGGATTCGGCACCGCCATCGAAAACTTCCTGGGCCAGGGCGGCACGCCGGACAGCCGCAAGGATGCGCTGGCGCTGCTGAAGAAAATGTACCGCCAGTGGCCGTTCTTTCGCACCTTGCTGAGCAACATGGACATGGTGCTGGCCAAGAGCGACCTGGCGCTGGCCTCGCGTTATGCCGAGCTGGTGGCCGACGCCAGGCTGCGCAAGAAAATTTTCAGCGCGATAGATGCCGAGTGGCGCAAGACCGCACAGGCGCTCAGCCTGATCACCGGCGACAAGCAGCGGCTGGCCGGCAATGCCGCGCTGCAGCGCTCGATCCGCCACCGCTTTCCGTACATCGACCCGCTGCACCACCTGCAGGTCGAGCTGGTTCGCCGCTACCGTGCCGGCCAGACCGACCAGCGGGTGCAGACCGGCATCCATATCTCGATCAACGGCATTGCCGCCGGCCTGCGAAATACCGGCTGACAGGCAATATCGGCCCGGTCCTACACACCTAAGAGGGGGCCCTTGATGGCGGCGCGAGCCGGCAGGTTCTAGCATAGGAGGAATGCGAAAAATTTCGCGCTTTTAGCGCGTCAAGAGCACCCAACTTTCGAGAGGACCTGACCCATGACCCCTTCCCATGCACAGTCTGCTCACCGCCTCTCCCTGAGTAACGAGTTGGTGTCCAGCGACTTCATGGCGCTTGCCTCGCACATGACCGACTGCCAACGTTCGCGCGGCCGGTTTTTTACCCTGCGCACCCGGCTTGAAAGCCTGCATGCCGTCACTGCCTCCAGGCTTGTCACGACCGGTGCCGCTTTGGTGGTGTGCAGCCTGGGCCTGATCGGTCTGGGCCTGCTGACCATGGCTTGACCGGGTGAATCCTGCCGTACTAGACCGGCTTGCAACGCTCAGCACCCATTCCAGAGAACTCCTGCTGTCGCAGGAAGGACCCGCCGAACCACCGATCCGCGCGGAGCTGTTTGGTATCCAGCGTTTCGAAGAGCACGGCTGCAGCCTGGCGCAGGCGCAGGTCGTTGAAACCGATGCCCAGTCGGTGCGTCACGCCCCTTTCTTTCCACGCGTTGAAGAAAACCTGGCGGCACTGCGCGTTGCCTACGACTATGTCGCGCTGACCTCGCACGGCGGCCACTACGCCACACCGGCAGCCGAATGGCTGCTGGACAATTTCCCGCTGATCGAAGCGCAGCTGCAGCAAATCCGCGAAGGCGTGCCGCGCCGGTTTTACGCCCGGCTGCCCAAGCTGGCCGTGCTGCCGCTGCGCGGACTGCCGCGCGTGTACGGTATTGCCTGGGCTTACGTGGCGCACACCGACAGCGTGCTGAACCCGGAAGTGTTCACCGCCTTCCTGAATGCCTACCAGAGCTGCAGCGAATTGCGCTTGAGCGAACTGTGGGCCCTGCCGACGACGCTGCGGGTGGTGCTGCTGGAAAACTTGCGCCGCATGGCCGACGACATTGCGCGCAGCAAACTGGCGCGCGAAGTCGCCCATGCGGTCTGGGACAGCGGGCAAGGGCTGGACGAGGCGGACCTGGACACCATCAACAGCCTGATGCGCCAGCGCGGCGTGCAGCGCAGCTACCAGACCCAGCTTTGGCAGCGCCTGCCGACCGAGCTTTCAGGCGACTCGTCCGCCATGGTGCGCTGGATCGAGAAAAACTGCCCTGACGGCCATGCGCTGATGCTGGAAAGCCAGAGCGCCCAGGTCGCGTCCAACCTGACCGTTGGCAACATCATCACCACCCTGCGCGTGATTGGCCAGATTGACTGGGTCGAGCTGATCGAGCCCGTCAGCCGGTCCCTGCAGGTGCTGCGGCAATTGCCCGGCTTTGCCAGCGAAAGCGAAAGCACGCGCCAGCAGATCACCCGTGCCATGGAGCAGCTGGCGCGCGACAGCGGAAAAACCGAGCATGCGGTGGCCCAGGCGGTGGTGACGGCGGCACAGGCGGTGCCTGGCGACCTGGCGGCGGACGCTGCCGAGCGAACCGCAGGCTTTTACCTGATGGGCGATGGCCGTGCCCGCCTGGAAGCCGCCCTGGACATGCCGGCGCAGCGCGCCCGGCAACGCCTGAACTGGCGCCGGTGGCGGCTGAGCCTGTACATCGGCTGCATCACGCTGGCGACGCTGGTGATGGTGGTGCTGGCAACGCGCCATGCCGACTGGCACCGCTGGCAGACCCTGGTGGCGCTGTTCCTGCTGGCCGGTCCGGCTTTCGAGGCCGCTTCGGCTTTCGTGCATCGCCTGATTGCCGAGTCGCTGAAGGTCCAGCACTTGGCGCGCCTTGGCTTTGCGTCCGGCATTCCGCCCGAGCACCGGGTGCTGGTGGTGATCCCGACGCTGCTCGCGTCCACGCAGGCCAGCGAGGAACTGCTGCAGCAGCTGGAGTTTCACTGGCTGGCCAATCGGGAAAACGAAGCCCAGTTTGCCCTGCTCACCGACTGGGTCGATGCGCCCGAAGCCAGCCTGCCCGGCGATGCCGGCCTGCTGCACGATGCACTGGCCCGGCTGGAAACGCTGAACGCACGCTACCCGGCAGGCACAGGCAGACCGCCGCGCTTTTTGCTGATTCACCGCCCGCGCAGCTGGTGCGAAACCCAGCAGCGCTGGCTTGGCTGGGAACGCAAGCGCGGCAAGCTGGAGCAGCTGATGTGCCTGCTGGCCACTGGCAGCATGGAAGGCTTCGTGCCGCTGGCCGCGCCCCTGCGGCTGGCTGGCGACATCCGCTACGTGGTCACGCTGGACAGCGATACCGGCCTGCCACCCGGCGCACTGCGCGAGCTGGTCGCCATTGCCGCCCATCCGCTGAACGCGCCAAAGGTGGACGCCCGTTTGCGCCGGGTGGTCAGCGGCTACGGCATCCTGCAGCCCCGCGTGGTCACGCCCCTGCCCGGCCGCTCGGAAGACACCGCCTACCACCGGCTGTTTGCCGGCCAGTGCGGCATCGACCCCTACAGCAGCGGCGTCTCCGATGTCTATCAGGACCTGTTCGGCACCGGGAGCTTCAGCGGCAAGGGCCTGCTGCATGTCAGGGCGCTGCATGCCGTGCTGAACCAGCGCCTGCCCGATGAAACGGTGCTAAGCCACGACCTGCTCGAAGGCAGCATGGCGCGCTGCGGCTTTGTCAGCGATGTGATGCTGGTCGAAGACCCGCCGCACCATGCCGGCGTGGCCGCATCGCGCAACCACCGCTGGACACGCGGCGACTGGCAGCTGATTCCGCTGCTCTGGAACGCCGGGCGCTACGGCATCGATGCGCTCAGCGCCTGGAAAATGCTGGACAACCTGCGCCGCTCGCTGGTGCTGCCTGCCGCGTTCGCACTGCTGGTCTGGGTGATCTTCACCGGCGCATTGCCCCTGGGCACCGCATTTCTGGCGGTCATTGCCGCACTGCTGGCCGGGCCGCTGCTGGGCGCGCTGGCGGGCCTGGTGCCGACCCACGCCGGCATTGCCTGGCGCCACTTTTTCAAGGGCGGACGCGCCGAGTTGCGCGTCACCCTGGGCGCCGCCGCCTGGCAGTTCAGCCAGATACCGGCGCAGTCGGTGCTGCTGCTCGATGCCGCGCTGCGCTCCATCTGGCGCATGAGCGTCAGCCGCCGCCGGCTGATGGAGTGGACCACCGCGGCGCAGGCGCAATCGGCGTCGCGCAAAGAGCTTTTCGTGTTCGTTCACCAGCATGCGGCGGCGTCCCTGCTGTGTGCCGCGCTGGCCATGGCAGCGCCTTGGGCGGCGCATCCGTGGGCCGGCATCTTCCTGTTTCTCTTCTGGGGCGCCTCGCCCATCGCGGCATGGTGGGCCAGCCAGCCGCGCCCGGCCAGCGCGGAGCATGCGCTGCATGCCGGAGACAAGCGCTACCTGATGGCGCTGGCGCGCGACACCTGGCGCTTTTTCGAGCGCAGCGTCGGGCCGGGCGACAACCACCTGCCGCCCGACAACCTGCAGCTGGTTCCCGACCCCCTGCTTGCGCACCGCACGTCGCCCACCAACATCGGCCTGTACCTGCTGGCCGTCTGCTGCGCGCGCGAATTTGGCTGGATCAGTACCGACGAGGTCATCCGGCGCCTCCAGGCATCGCTGGACAGCATCGACAAGCTGGCCAAGCATAAGGGCCACCTGCTCAACTGGTACGACACGCGCACGCTCGAAGTCCTTCTGCCGGCCTATGTGTCGTCGGTCGACAGCGGCAACCTGGCCGGCCTGCTGCTGGCCGTGGGCCAGGCATGCCAGCAACTGGCGCGGCAGGACGAGAAGGAAGGCACCGATGGCGGGCAGGCGCAGGCAGCGCTGCGCGCCCTGGCCGCACGCTGCGCCAGCCTGTACGAGGCGATGGATTTCAAGGGCCTGTACGACCCCAAGCGCCGCCTTTTCCACATCGGCCTGCGGGTTGACGACAACACGCTGGACAGCAGCTACTACGACCTGCTGGCGTCCGAGTCGCGGCTGACCAGCTTTCTGGCGATTGCCAAGGGCGACGTGCCCAAGCGCCACTGGATCGCGCTGGGCCGGCCGTTCCTGTCAGTGGGCGGCGCGCCCGGGCTGGCTTCCTGGTCGGGTTCGATGTTCGAATACCTGATGCCGTCGCTGCTGATGCGCGAGCCCGCGCAGGGCCTGCTGCAGACCATGGCCCGATCGGCCATTGCCGCGCAGCGCGAGTTTGGCCGGCAGCAGCAGCTGCCCTGGGGAATTTCCGAATCGGCCTATTTCGCGCAGGACCATTCGCTGGCCTACCAGTACTCGCCCTTTGGCGTTCCGCGCCTGGCAATGCGGCGCACGCCGCTGACCGACCGCGTGGTGGCGCCTTACGCCACCGTGCTGGCCACGCTGTTTGAGCCGGCAGCGTCGGCGGCCAACCTGCGGCGGCTCGAAGCGCTGGGCGGGCGCGGCGAACTGGGCATGTTAGAGGCGCTCGACTTCACCGCCTCGCGCCAGCCCGAAAGGCAGGCCTTCAGCGTCGTCCAGACCTTCATGGCGCACCACCAGGGCATGTCGCTGGTGGCGCTGTGCAATGTGCTGTGCCTTGATGCACCCCGGCGCTGGTTCTGCGCCGAGCCCCAGGTGGCCGCGCATGAAGCCCTGCTGCATGAACGCACGCCGCGCCAGATCATTGAAAGCGCCAGCCCGCGCCAGCCGCCCCTGCTAGAGGTACACAGCAGCGCGCCGGTATTCCATTCGCGCGACGTCAACCCGTTGCAGCTTGGCTGGAAACCGACCCACCTGCTGTCCAACGGGCGCTACAACGTGGCCCTGCGCGCCAGCGGCGCAGGCGTCAGCCGCTGGCAGGGCCGCAGCATCAGCCGCTGGCGCGACGACCTGCTGCGCGACAGCCAGGGTTGCTTTTTCTACCTGAACCTGGGCGGCAACGAAGGCACCGGGTCGCTGACCGCCGCGCCGGCGCCGCTGCCGGGCTGGCGCTACCAGGCGCGCTTCATGGCCGACCGGGTGCAGTTCGATGCGCAGGGCGAGAGCCTGAACACCAGCATCAGCGTGCTGGTCAGCCCAGAGGACGACACCGAACTGCGCACCGTGCAGCTGCACAACACCGGCCGGACCGAGCGCGTCGTTGAACTGGTGTCGTGCTTCGAGGCGGTGCTGGCGGACCCGCGCGCCGACGAAGCCCATCCGGCATTTTCCAACCTGTTCGTGCAGACCCGCTGGGAACCGCAGTGGCGCGCCCTGCTGCTCAAGCGCATGCCGCGCCTGCATGGCGACCCGCCAATGGCGGTCGCGCATTTCCTGGCCGAGGCCGATGCCGACCTGCTGTCGGTCGATTGCATCGCCGACCGCCGGGTATTTGCCGGGCGCCACCAGCCGCAGCACCGGCCCGCGCTGGGGGACCAGCCCATGGACGCCGACAGCAACCCGATCAACGGCCTGGACCCGGTGGCCAGCCTGCGCCTGACCGTGCGGCTGGCGCCCGGCGCCGTGGCCCGCCTGACCTTTGCCACGGCGGCGGCGCAGACGGAAGACGAACTGATCGCGCGCATCGACAAGTACCTGCAGCCCATGCACATCGTGCGCGCCACCCAGATGGCGGCCACGCTGGCGCAGGTCCGGCTGCGCGACCTGACATTGACACCCGAGGAACACCTGGCGGTGCAGGACCTGACCACCGCCCTGATGTACAGCACGCCCCGGCTGAATGCCGTGGCCGGCCCGCTGGACCAGCGCCAGCTGTGGCGCTTCGGCATTTCCGGCGACAAGCCCATCGTGCTGGTGCGCATCCAAGGCGCCAGCGGGCTGCCGCTGGTCCATGCCCTGCTGCGCGCCCAGCCGTGGTGGACTTTCGGCGGCCTGGCGGTGGACCTGGTGGTGCTCAACAGCGAGCCCAATTCCTACCTCATGCCGCTGCAGCGCGACATCCTGGCGCTGCGCGACCGGCTGATGCAGCACGTGCGCAACAGCTTTGCCAAGGGCGCCGAGCTGTCATCGAGCTTTCACCTGCTGCGCGACCCCGAAACCTCCGCCGCCGAAAAAGCCGCATTGGCCGGGCTGGCGCGGGTGGTTCTGACGGCGGACGGCCGGGGGCTGGAAATGCAGGTGTCTGCCTTGCGCGCCGGCGTTTGGCCCGCCCAGCAGGCCAGCCTGGCCGGCGGAACGCTGCTTTCAAGCCGGCCCGCGACCACTCAGCCCGAAGGCATGCCGGCCATCGCAGAAGCCGTGCAAGGGGCCGGCCAGTTCGACCCGGCCAGCGGCGAGTTCTGGTTTGACCTGCAGGGCGGCCAGTATCTGCCGCGTCCGTGGGTCAATGTCATCGCCAATCCGGACTTTGGCTTTCAGGTGTCGGAAACCGGCAGCGGCATGAGCTGGGCCGGCAACAGCCGCATGCACCAGCTCACGCCGTGGTCGAACGATCCGGTGGGCGACCCGGCGTTCGAGCACTGGCTGCTGCAGGACATCGACAGCGACCAGGTTTTCCCGCTGGCGCCCTCGGTGCTGGCAGCCAGCGACAGCCGCTGGCGCGTGCGCCACGGCCAGGGCTATTCGGTGTTCCAGGGAATGCAGGACGGACTGCAGGTGGAAACCACCTTTTTCGCCGACATGCAGGCCGCCGCAAAGGTTGTCCAGGTCAAGGTGCGGCTGGACGGCGGCAAGCGCCGGCGTCTGCGCGCAGTCGCCATAGTCGAATGGCAGATGGGCGACGCACGCGGCCGGCGGCGCACGCTGGAGACTTGGAAGCCTGCGGAACAGGCGGCGCTGATGGCCCGGCAGCAGGAAACCCGCGACGGCTATGGCGGCAGCACGGTGTTCCTGGCCCTGGCGGGCGCATCAAGGCGCCTGCAATGGACCTGCGACCGGGGCGAATTTTTTGACACGCTCGGCCGGCTGTTCCTGCCCGCCGCACTGGCCGGCCGCAGCGGCACCGGTTGCGACCCCTGCGCCTGCCTGTCCAGCGAATTTTCGCTGGCCGGCAATGAAGAACTGGCCTTCAGCTTCATCCTCGGCCATGCCGCCGATGCCGCCGAAGCCGAGCAGATGGCCGCCGGGTGGACGCAGCAGGCCTGCACCGACGCCCTGGCCGGCGTCAAGGCCGCCTGGTCCGGCCTGCTCGGAAAGGTGCAGGTCCGCACGGTAGATGCCCGTTTCGATGCCCTCATCAACCACTGGCTGCTCTACCAGACGGTGGTCTGCCGCCTGTGGTCCAAGGCCGGCTTCTACCAGGCGGGCGGCGCATCGGGCTTTCGCGACCAGCTGCAGGACTCGATGGCACTGGCGCTGGCCGACCCGGCGCGGCTGCGCGGGCAAATTTTGCTCAGCGCTTCGCGCCAGTTTCCCGAAGGCGATGTGCAGCACTGGTGGCACGCGCCCGGCGGCGAAGGCGTTCGCACCCATTTTTCGGACGACCTGCTGTGGCTGCCCTATGCCTGCAGCCACTACCTTCAGGTCACGGGCGACGCCAGCGTGCTTGACGAGATCGTGGCGTTCATCGACGGACCGCCCATTCCCGAAGGCACGGAAGACGCCTATTACGCACCCCAGACCAGCGAGCAGTCGGCCAGCGTCTACGAGCACTGCGCCCGCACCATCGACCGCAGCCTGGCGCTGGGCGCGCATGGCCTGCCGCTGATGGGCACCGGCGACTGGAACGACGGCATGAACCGCGTCGGCCACGAGGGGCGCGGCGAGTCGGTCTGGCTGGGCTGGTTTCTGTGCAGCGTGGTCGAGGGCTTCGCGCCGGTGGCCGTCGGGCGCGGCGACAATGCCCGCGCCCGGCGCTGGCAGGATGCGCGCACCGGCTGGATCGCCGCATTGCACGACGCCGGCTGGGACGGCGCCTGGTTCCGCCGCGCCTTTTTCGACAACGGCGCGCCGCTCGGTTCGGACGCCAATGCCGAATGCCGCATCGACCTGATCGCGCAGGCCTGGTCGGTGCTGTCCGGCGCCTCGACCCCGGCCTTCACCCGCTCGGCCATGCTGGCGCTGAACAACCAGTTGATCGATGAAAAAGCCGGCCTGCTGCGCCTGCTCGACCCCCCATTGCGGGACTCGGCCAACAACCCCGGCTACATCCAGGCTTATCCACCCGGCGTGCGCGAGAACGGCGGGCAGTATTCGCATGCCGGCGTCTGGGCGCTGATGGCGCAGGCGCTGAGCGGCGATGCCGAAGGCGCCTGGCGCAGCTTCGAAGACCTGAGCCCGGCGCACCGCAGCGCGCATCCCGTGCGCGGCCCGGCCTATGAGCTGGAGCCCTATGTGATGGCCGGCGACGTGTACAGCGCCGAACCCTATGTGGGCCGGGGCGGCTGGAGCTGGTACACCGGCTCGGCCGCCTGGCTGTACCGGGCGGGGCTTGAAACGCTGCTCGGCCTGGCGGTGCAGCCGGGCCGCCTGTCGCTGTCGCCGCGCCTGCCCGCGCACTGGCCGGCGGTCGAGCTGCGCCTGCAGCTCCAGGGCCATGACATCACCGTACATTGGCTGCGCGAACCGGCTGGCGCGGCGCCAGTGTCCGACAGGCAACTGGCCTGGGGCGAATGGACGCGGCTGGACACGCTGCCCGCCAAGGCCGTGTTGCTGGTGCGCGGCAGCGCAGCGCCAGTGTTGCCTGAGTGCTATCAATAAAATAGCTGGTTATGCCCGTGCAGTTTGCGCGAAAGGCATATCCGATGATGAAATAAGTTTCAGGACCCCAGGAATTCACCAATGGGCTTGAGGTCTTCGACCCGGTCGCACACCGACTTGACGATCATCAGGATCGGGATGCCGAGCAGCAGGCCCCACACCCCCCAGAGCCAACCCCAGGCCAGCAGGCCCATGAACACGGCGACCGGGCTGAGCCGGCTGGCGCGGCTGGTCAGCCAGGGCGTGAGCAGATTGCCCACCAGCGTGTGGATCACGATCGAAGCCCCGCCCACGGCCATCGCCATGTTGATCGAGCCGAACTGCAGGAACGCGACCAGTGCCGAGGCGGCCGCAGTGACCAGCGAGCCGATGTAGGGCACGAGGTTGAGCACGCAGGCGACCACGCCCCAGACGGCGGCATTGTCCAGCCCGAGGAACATCAGCGCCCCTGCGGTCAGCACGCCGACCAGCAGGCTGGTCAGCAACTGCACCTGCAGGTAGCGCTGGATCTGCCCGGCAATCTCGTGCAGCGCCTGCAGCGTGATTTTTTTCTTGCTCAGGCTCGGACCGGCCAGCTTGACCAGCTTGCGCCGGAAGGTATCGCCCGAGAGCATCAGGAAATAGGTCAGGAACACCACCACCGCGATTTGTCCGATCAGCGCCAGCAGGCCGATGGAGCCGGTCCACAGGTAGTCCTTGATGTTGAAGCGCGGCGCCTCGATCACCACCCGGGTCGCGCCCCGGATGGGTCCGGTGACGGCGGCGCTTTCGCGGGTCGCCTGCTCGATCTGGGCGGCCGCCTTTTGCACCGTTTCCAGCGCGCTGTCCGATTTTCCGCTGCTCGGCTTGAGCGCCTGTCCCAGCTTTTGCGCCGCCGCCGGCAAGGCCTCGATCAGCTGCGCCGCTTCAAGCCGCAGCAGGTAGGCGCCGGAGCCTATCCCGCCCAGGATGGCCAGCAGCAGCACGGCCGAACTGAGCCAGCGCGGCACGCGCCGGTTCTCCAGCCAGTTGACGAGCGGTGAAAAGGCATAGCTGAACAGCACGCTGAGCATGATCGGAATCAGCACGACCCGCGCCCACTGCAGCACGAACAGGCTGGCCAGGATGGCCAGAACCACCAGCGACACGTTGCGCACATCCACCGGCATGTGCAACAAAAACCGTTCCGGCTCGGGAAAGACCGTGACATCGGTTTCGGCGACGACCGGCTCGTCCGCCCTGGTTTCTTCGGCCATTTGTCATCCTCGTGAGGGTTGGGTGGTGGTGGTGCCCGGCATTCTGTCAGCTACGGCGGGCGGTTTGAGGTATTGCACCCGAAAAACCGGCCAAGTGCCATAGGACGCCTCCCCGGAAACTCGACATTGGCGGGAGGGACCGGTTGCAAACGCCCGGCTCGGCCAGGGAAGGCATCATTCTTCGGCCTTGAGACACAGGCGAAATCAGCTGGCAATGGCGTCCCGGACCGCGCCCAGTTGCCGGCGCGACACCGCCAGCAACTCCTCCAGGCCATTGAGCCGCACGGCCCAGCCCTCGCCTTCCTCGGGATCGAAATGCTTTTCCAGCGCGCGCACCGCGCCCCTGGCAATCAGCGCGTTGCGGTGAATCCGCATGAACCGGCTGCCAAAACGCTCCTCCAGTTCGCTGAGCGAGCCGTCCAGGATGTAGCTGCGCCCGGCGGTGCGCACGGTGATGTACTTCAGTTCAGCCTTGAAAAACAACACCTCGCCAATCGGCACCCGCTCGGTGCGGCCACGGTCCTGGATCAGCAGTGTTTCCTGAACTTTTTCGGGCTCTTGCGCAATACTGGCTTGCATAGTGCGCTCTACTTTTTGTAGCGCCTGGCGCAAGCGCTCCAGCCGCACCGGCTTGGTCAGGTAGTCCACCGCGTCCAGCTCAAAGGCCTGCACCGCATGGCCGGCATGCGCGGTGACAAACACCACGGCCGGCGGCCGGGGCAGGCGCGCGATCAGCCCGGCCAGCGCCAGCCCGTCGGCGCCGGGCATGTGAATGTCGAGCAGCACCGCATCGAACGACTGGTGCTGCAGCGCGCGCATCGCCTGCACCGCGTCGCCGGCTTCGGCGGCCACCACCGACGCCGGCTCGGTGCAGTCGCCGAGCAAGGCGCGCAGGCGCGACCTGGCCAGGGCTTCGTCGTCCACCAACAATATCTTCAGTGCGCTCATAGGGGAATCTCCAGCCTGACCTGAAACAGGCCGTCCTTGCAGGTCGTCTTGAACTGTGACTGCACATCATGCAGCAGGAACAGGCGCTCGCGCACATTGCTCAGCGCCAGCCCGTGGCCCGCCTGGCCGCTTCCGGCAGGCGCCGAATTGGTCACCTTGATGACCACCGCGCCGCCGCGCCGGGCGGTCGAAATCCGGATGGCCGCGCCGCTGGCGCTGGGCTCCACGCCATGGCGCACGGCATTTTCCACCAGCGGCTGCAGCAGCAGCGGCGGAAGCCGGGCCGCGTCGGCGGTGCTGTCCAGGCTCCACTGCACCCGCAGCCTGTCGCCAAAGCGGATCTGCTCGATCTCCAGGTAACGCTGCGCCAGCACGATTTCCTGCCCCAGCGTGACCGACTCGGCCGGATCGGCCAGCGCGCTGCGAAACAGCTCGCTCAGGTCTTCCAGCACCGCCTCGGCCTTCGCCGGCTCGGCGCGCACCAGCGCAATCGCGCTATTGAGCGTGTTGAACAAAAAATGCGGCCGGATGCGCGACTGCAGCTCGGCCAGCCGGGCAGCCGTGGCCGCAGGCGTCCTGGCCTTGGCGCGCCAGAACAGGCCGGCCAGCACCAGGCTAGAGAGCAGCACGCCGGCTGCCCCGCTGGCCCACCACGGCGGCGCCGGCAGCATGCCCATCAAAGCCAGCAGGCCGCAGGCATAAACCCCTGCAGCAGCGCCCAGGACGGTGCCGGCGAGCCACTGCCCCGGAACTTTCAGCCGGTTCAGCCGGGCCTTGAAGGCGCACACCGCAATCAGCCAGGCCAGCGTGGCAGGCAGCACGCCGCCGGTCAGCAGCGAAAACTGCAGCAGCCAGTCGAGCGGGGTAGAGGTGCCGAACATCGCACCCACGCCGGCGACCGCCTGCACCAGCAGGACGACCCGCAGCACGACGCCCACATGACAGGCGTCGAACAGGCTGGCGCGCGGCGCGAAAGGCGAGGAAACCACCAGCGCATCGGACGGCGTCAAGCCGCCATGCAGGGTGGAATCATCGAAGTTTTGTGAGGCAGTGCTGGGCTTCATCAAGAAAGCAAGGGTTGTCATTGTTCGGTCAGGCGGTGATTTTCAGGCAGGCAGGCGCGCAGATAAAATTGCCAGGATGAGTATTGCACCGGTCAAGCCTTTCAGGCCCTCGCGCTGAAGACTATTTCAGCCGCCGGCCCAGCCCCCACCCAGCGCTCGCGCCCACCCGCACCGCGCCTGCCCCACAAGAAAGCCCGCCATGAATCAATTCGACAAGAAATCCCAAGCCTGGTCCGCCCTGTTTTCCGAACCCATGAGCGACCTGGTCAAGCGCTACACCTCCAGCGTGTTCTTCGACAAGCGCCTGTGGCAGGCCGACATCGCCGGCTCGCTGGCGCATGCCGACATGCTGGCCGCCCAGGGCATCATCGCCCCGGCCGACCATGACGCCATCCAGTACGGCATGGCGCAGATCACGCGCGAGATCGAAGCCGGCGAATTTGAATGGAAGCTCGACCTCGAAGACGTTCACCTGAACATCGAGGCGCGCCTGACGCAGCTGGTGGGCGACCCCGGCAAGCGCCTGCACACCGGCCGCTCGCGCAACGACCAGGTCGCCACCGACGTGCGCCTGTGGCTGCGCGGCGAGATCGATTTGATCGGCGGCCTGCTGCTTGATCTGCAAAAAGCGCTGGTCGAGATTGCCGATAAAAACGTCGAAGCGATTTTGCCCGGCTTCACGCACCTGCAGGTCGCCCAGCCGGTCAGCTTTGGCCACCACATGCTGGCCTATGTCGAGATGTTCAGCCGCGACGCCGAGCGCATGGGCGAAGTGCGCCGCCGCGTCAACCGCCTGCCGCTGGGCGCCGCCGCGCTGGCCGGCACCAGCTACCCGCTGGACCGCGAGCGGGTCGCCACCACGCTGGGAATGGTCGATGACAACGGCCAGCCGCAGGTCTGCCAGAACAGCCTGGACGCGGTGAGCGACCGCGACTTCGCGATTGAATTTACGGCAGCGGCCTCGCTGGCGATGATTCACATCAGCCGCTTCAGCGAAGAGCTGATTCTGTGGATGAGCCAGAACTTCAGCTTCATCCACATTGCCGACCGCTTCACCACCGGCAGTTCCATCATGCCGCAGAAGAAAAACCCCGACGTGCCCGAACTCGCGCGTGGCAAGACCGGCCGCGTCGTCGGCCACCTGATGGGCCTGATCACCCTGATGAAAGGCCAACCGCTGGCCTACAACAAGGACAACCAGGAAGACAAGGAGCCACTGTTCGACACCGTGGACACGCTCAAGGACACGCTGCGGATTTTTGCCGAAATGGTCGGCGGCATCACCGTCAAGCCCGAGGCGATGGAGCGCGCCGCCCTGCGTGGCTATGCCACGGCGACCGACCTGGCCGATTACTTGACGAAAAAAGGCCTGCCTTTCCGCGACGCGCACGAAACCGTCGCCCACGCGGTCAAGGCCGCGACGACGCACCAGGTCGATTTGTCGGAACTGCCGCTGGCCGTGCTGCAGGAGTTCAACCCGTCGATTGAAAAGGACGTGTATGACGTGCTGAGCCTTCGCGGCTCGCTCAATGCGCGCAACATCCTGGGCGGGACGGCGCCGGCGCAGGTGCGGGCGCAGATTGCACGGCACCGGGCGCGGCTGGGGTGATTGAACGGTATTCTTGAAATAGCGTAGTTACGAATAATTTTCGTATTTCAAATATTCGTAACTACAAAAATCATGAATCTGACGTTCGACCCTGTCAAAGACGCTGCGAATCAGGCAGAGCATGGCTTTCCATTGCTGGATGCAGCGCGTTTTGAATGGGGCACTGCCCTGGTCTGGCCCGACCAGAGACGCGACTATGACGAGCCACGCATGGCGGCGCTGGGCTACATAGGTTTGCGCCTCATGGCCGTGGTGTTTGTGGACCGCCCGCCAGAGCAAGCAACCGAGCGCCGCATCATCAGTTTGAGAAAAGCCGACAGCCGAGAGGTGAAACGCTATGCCGAAACTTAAAGCCGGAACCATTCTGCCGACGCCTGCCGAGGACGCAGCCATCACGACTGCCGCAATGGCTGACCTTGATGCCGTGCCGTTCACGGATGCCGAATGGGAGCAGGTCAAGCCCCAGGTGCGCCGTGGCCGTCCACTGGGTAGCGGCACCAAGACGCAGGTCACGCTGCGCCTTGATGTAGAGGTGGTGGAGAAATTCAGGGCGTCAGGCGATGGCTGGCAAACGCGTATCAATGACGCTTTGAAAAGCTGGGTGCATTCATGCATGAAGGATTAACGGGAATCCACCCCTCATTGCGTTGTCAGCGCTGACGGATTCATCGTCATGGCATTTCCGAAGAAGGGTTCAAGCGTAAAACGCAATCCACGGTAAAAAGTGAAGCGCAGATTCCAACTTGCCACTTCAATGCAGCAAGCCAGCCGCCACGCCCAGGCGCGTCGCCGCTGCCGCCAGGCGCTTGTCCAGCGTCCACAACACACCACCCGGCGTTAACCGCACGCTGGCGAGCAAACACGCGTCCACATACCCAATCCCCAACCCGTGCAGGGCATGGATGCCAATGAAACCAAGCACTTCTTCGGCGCTGGCCACGCAGGCCTGGGGAAGGTTTTGCAGGGCATCGAGGATCGTGGCGCGCTGCTGCAGGCTGCCCAGGGCCAGTTCACCCACAACATAAGCATGCGACAACACCTGCCCACGCTGAAGCAGGCCGGCCAGTTCGCTGTTGCCGCGCTGCAGATGCTCGACCCACACGGAGGTGTCCACCAGAACCATGCCGACTCAGCCTTGCGACGGACGGCGGGGAATCGGCTGGAGCGCAGGCTCGGTGCCGCCCAGCAAGGCCAGCCGGCGCGCACTCTCTCGTTCAATCAGGGCTTTCAGGGCTTCGCGCACCAGGGCGGATTTTTCTTTCAGGCCGGTGTAACTCTCGGCTTTGGCCAGCAGTTCGTCGTCCAGGGACAGTGTGGTTCGCATGATGAATGTTCCATAAAAATGAATTAAGGCACAAATATTAGCATCACTTGATGTCTATAAAAATGCCTAATTCTGTCGGTAGCGGTGACCGTGGACGATAAGGCGCTGTGCGTGCGCCATTGAATCGCTATCAATAAAATAGCTGCCTATGCATACAGGTATCGCGCAAACGACCATTTTTCCTTAAAAAACCAGCTTTGGCACTCTGCAATTTGCGCCGCAGTTTTTAAGCCCCGTCTAAGCTACACCCGCCAGACTCCCACGACTTTCAAAAGGAACCCCATGCGCCTGCTGCTGGTAGAAGACGACGCCATGATCGGCGAGGCCGTGCTGCAGGTGCTGCGCGCCGAGCATTACGCGGTGGACTGGGTGCGCGATGGCGTCATGGCCGACGGCGCACTCAAAAGCGAACAGTACGACCTGGTGCTGCTGGACCTGGGCCTGCCCAAACGCGACGGCCTGGATGTGCTGCGCGCCCTGCGCGCCCGGCGCGCCCATGTTCCCGTCCTGATCGCCACGGCGCGCGATGCGGTCGGCGACCGCATCGCCGGGCTGGACGCCGGCGCCGACGACTATGTGGTCAAGCCCTTTGACATCGACGAGCTGCTGGCGCGCATCCGCGCCTTGTTGCGCCGCAGCGCCGGCCGGGGCGAGCCGGTGTTTTCCCACAAGGGCGTGAGCCTGAACCCGGCCACCCGCGAAGCCACGGTGCAGGGCCAGCCGGCGCTGCTCTCAGCACGCGAATGGGCGGTGCTCGAAGCGCTGATTGCCCGCCCCGGCGCGGTGCTGTCACGCGCCCAGCTGGAGGAAAAGCTGTTCAGCTGGAAGGACGATGTCAGCAGCAACGCGGTCGAGGTGTATGTCCACGGCCTTCGCAAGAAGCTCGGCAACGACTTCATCCAGACCGTTCGCGGCCTGGGTTATGTGGTGCCCAGGGAATGAGCAGCACGCATTCCCTGCGCAAGAGGCTGATGTGGTTCGTGCTGGTGGCGATCTTGCTGGCCGCCGTGCTGCAGGCCGTCACCGCCTACCGGGGCGCGCTGCGCCAGGCCGACGCGATGTTTGACGACCATTTGCAGCAGATGGCGCGTTCGCTGCGCGGCGGCATTCCGCTCGGGCTGCCGCAGGCCGGGGCCGAAGACGATCCGGGCTACGACCTGTTCGTGCAGATCTGGGGGCAGGACGGCACGCAGATTTTCCGCTCCACCCGCTCGGCGCTGCCGCCGCGCGCGGTGCTGGGATTTTCAGACGTCGAGGCGCACGGCAACCGCTACCGCGTGTACACGCTGCAAACGCCGCTGCAGACCGTGCAGATCGCGCAGGACCTGAGCGCGCGCACCGCCCGGGCGCGGGCGCTGGCACTTCGCGCCGTGCTGCCCTTTGCCTGGCTCACGCCGCTGCTGATGCTGGCGGTCTGGTGGATCATCAAGCGCTCGCTGGCGCCCATCGAACGCACGCGCCAGGTCGTCGCCAGCCGAGCCGCCGATGATTTTTCGCCGCTCGAAGGCGCCGGCCTGCCCGACGAGGTGCGGCCGCTGGTCGATGAGTTGAACTTGCTGTTCGGCAGGGTGCGCCATGCCTTTAAAGCGCAAAAAAACTTTGTCGCCGACGCCGCGCATGAACTGCGCTCGCCGCTGACGGCGCTCAAGCTCCAGGCGCAAACCCTGCGCCGCGTGGACAGCGACCCCGCCGCGCGCGAAGCGGCCGTCACGCGCCTGAACCAAGGCATAGACCGGGCGATTCGCGGCGTCGAGCAACTGCTGCTGCTGGCGCGCGAGGAAGCCGGTTCCGCGCCGCCGGCCAGCGCCGTTCCGGTTGATCTGCAGCAGGTGGTGCAGCTGGCCGTGGCCGACACCTTGCCGCAGGCACGGCACAAACAAATCGACCTGGGGCTGGCCGGCAACCTGCCAGCACAGGCCGTGCCGCCCGTCAGCGGCCAGCTGGAGGCGCTTCGCATCCTGCTGCGCAACCTGCTTGAAAACGCTGTCAAGTACACGCCGCCGGGCGGCCAGGTCGATGTGTCGCTGGCGCTGGTGGAGGACTGTCCGGTGCTGCTGGTGGAAGACAGCGGACCGGGCATTGCGCCGGAAAACCGTTCACGCGTGTTCGACCGCTTTTTTCGCGCCAGCGACGCGGCGCCGCAAACCGGCAGCGGCCTGGGGCTGGCCATCGTCAAGGCGATTGCCGACCGGCACGGCGCGGTGCTGGCGCTGGGCGAATCGGCGCGCCTGGGCGGGCTGAAGGTCGAGGTGCGTTTTGCACCAGGCGCGCCGCGCGCCGAACTTTAAGTTTCGCCTAAGCCTGCGTCCCCATAGTTAGCTGCATCGGCACCAAGGCGTGCCCTATCTGATGCAAGGAACTTCCTCATGACATGCGCAGCTTTGACAAACACCCGGCTGGTCGCCGCCCTGCTGGCCGCCGGCGCCATCGGCGGCGCCGGGGTTGGCGCCTTTAACGCCGTGCATACGCCGGCCTCCGCCATTTCGCCGCCTGCCTTTGTCGCAGCAGGACCAGCCGCCACGCCGATGGCCTTGCCCGACTTTTCGCAGATCACCGAGCGCTACGGCCCATCGGTCGTCAATATCAGCGTCACCGGCACCACCAAGGTGTCCAGCGACTCGCCGCTGGCGCAGGACGGCGGCGACGAAGGCGATGACGCGCTGCCCGGCGGCCCGCTGGGCGAGTTGCTGCGCCGCTTCCAGCAGGGCCAGGGGCACCCGGGCGCAGGCCGGGGCGGACCCGGCGCGCCGCAGGACATGCCCACGCGCGGCCAGGGCTCGGGCTTCATCGTCAGCGCCGACGGCATCATCCTGACCAATGCCCATGTGGTGCGCGGCGCGAAGGAAGTCACCGTCAAGCTGACCGACCGGCGCGAGTTCCGCGCCAAGGTGCTGGGCGCGGACGCCAAGACCGACATTGCCGTGCTGAAAATCGCGGCCAGCAACCTGCCGGTCGCCACGCTGGGCAAGACCAGCGAGCTGAAGGTCGGCGAATGGGTGCTGGCGATCGGTTCGCCCTTCGGTTTTGAAAACACCGTGACCGCCGGCGTCGTCAGCGCCAAGGGCCGCTCGCTGCCCGACGACAGCGCCGTGCCCTTCATCCAGACCGACGTCGCCATCAACCCCGGCAATTCGGGCGGGCCGCTGTTCAACGCGCGCGGAGAGGTGGTCGGCATCAACTCGCAAATCTACACGCGCAGCGGTGGCTACCAGGGCGTGTCGTTTGCCATCCCGATCGACGTGGCGAACAAGATCAAGAACCAGATCGTTGCCACCGGCAAGGTCGAGCATGCGCGGCTGGGCGTGGCGGTGCAGGAGGTCAACCAGGCGTTTGCCGACTCCTTCAAGCTCGACAAGCCCGAAGGCGCGCTGGTTTCCATGGTCGAAAAAGGCGGCCCGGCCGACAAGGCAGGCCTGCAGCCGGGCGACGTGATCCGCCAAGTCAACGGCCAGCCCATCGTGTCATCGGGAGACCTGCCGGCGGTGATCGGCCTGGCCGTACCGGGCGACAGCGTCAGGCTCGATGTCTGGCGCCAGGGCGCGGCAAAGGAAATCAACGCCCGGCTGGCCAATGCCGACGACAAGGCCGCGCAGGTTGCCAGCAAGAAAGACGCACCCGGCCAGGGCAAGCTCGGCCTGGCGCTGCGGCCGCTGCAGCCTGACGAACAGCAGGAAACCGGCGTGGACAGCGGACTGGTGGTGCAGCAGGCCAGCGGACCGGCGGCGCTGGCCGGCGTGCAGGCGGGCGATGTGCTGCTGTCGATCAACGGCGTTGCGGTGAAAAACATCGAGCAGGTGCGTAGCGCCGTGGCGAAATCGCAAAAATCGGTGGCGCTGCTGATCTTGCGCGGCGACAGCCGGATTTTCGTTCCGGTGGACCTGGGCTGACGGCTGATGGCGTTGCAGCGGCAAAGCGGGCTTCGGTCCGCTTTTTTTCCAACGCATGTCCACTGGCGGCAAGCACGAGCGTGCGACGCACAGATGCGGCGCAGGCGCCACAAAAACACAGTTTTCACGGGGCTGCCATGCGCTTTTCTGCCTGCATTGACGACTGAACAGCTATCATCCAGCGCTCATCCTTCGCCTTTTTGGCCCGGCGAATCGATCATCCGGACTGCTGAATCTTGCACGAACGCCTGATTCCGCAGCAGCACCCAAGGTTGTTGGCCAAAAACCGATTCTTGAATGCCCATGACACCTGATTCACGTCCTGCCTTGCAACGCTGCCTTCCGTTTTTCCATCGATTGGCGCTTCTGGCGCTTGCAGGCGCGGCCGCCTTGCCGGCCTTCGCTGAAATCCCCCTGCCGTCCGAGTTATCGGCTGACAGCTTCCAGGCACAGCCTGTCGCGCCGGCGCCAGCCTATGCCCGCTGGCAGAGCAGCCTGGACGCTTTTGCCTTGACCGACAAACAGCAGCGCCCGGCCAGCGACGGCGTGCTGTTCGTCGGCAGCTCGACGATTCGCCTGTGGCCCGATCTGTCGCAGGATTTCCGGCAAGTGCCCGTTCTGCTCAACCGGGGTTTTGGCGGCTCGACCATGCGCGACTGCAATGCGCTGGTGCGCGAACTGGTCCTCCAGTACAAGCCCCGGCATGTCATGGTCTACGCGGGCGACAACGACCTGGCCGAGGGCCGCACGCCCGACGGCGTGCTGCGCAGTTTTGCGAATTTCGTGCGCAGCGTCCGCGCTGAACTGCCGGACACCCGCATCAGCTACATCTCGATCAAGCCCAGCCCCTTGCGGCTCGCGCTGCTTCCCCAGATCAGGCAAACCAACGCCCTGCTGGCCCGCTATGTGCAGACCGTGCCGAACGCGCGCTACATCGACATCTTCAATCCCATGCTCACGGCCGACGGCCTGCCGCGCCCCGAGCTGTTCCTGGCCGACCGGCTCCACCTGAACGAGGCCGGCTACCGGCTCTGGCAATCGGTGATTGCAGCCGACCTGTCCGTGGCGCCGGCTATGACGGCGGCGCAGACGGACCCGCTCCCGCAGCACGCGTCCGTGGCGGTGGGCCGCTAGTTTTTTCAGCAGCGTCGTGCGCGTTCAGCCGCACGGTGAGCCGCGCCACGGCATACAAGGCGGCAAAGCTGGCGGCCACCACCAGCGCATCGAGCCACACCGGGTGTTTGGCCGGATCGGCGCCAAAGAACGCCAGCACCAGCAGCACGACCACCAGGTGCGCGCAAAACACCGGCAGCGACGCCGCGCCCAGCGTTTCCAGCGCACTCAAGCGCGGCATGCGCCGCATGAGCGCAGGCCCGAAGCGGATTGTGACCACCATCAGCGCAAACAAATCAAGCAGGCGCAACGGCGCCAGCAGCCATTTGTCGAACAACAGGTTCAGGCTGGCGTTCGACAGGAAAGGCGCCTGCCCGACCGCATGCCGCCACACCATGCAGGCCAGCGCCACCGGCACGGCCAGTGCAACTGCCCAGCGCGGAAAGGCAAACGGCAGCGGCGCGGCCTCGGTCCGGCTGGCGCCCATCCACAAGCCCAGGATCCACAGGAACTGCCAGGAAAACGTGCTGAATGCGCCGGTCTCGTGAAACGGCACGGCCAGGCCGGTCAAGGCCACGGTGCTGTCGTACACCCATTGGCCCAGGCCGAACTGGGCCAGCACCCACAGGCCCAGGCTCACGGCCATCACCGTGCGCCAGCCGCCGCGCAGCCCATGGGCCAGCACCCACGGGCTGGCCAGCATGAACAGGATGTACATCGGCAGGATGTCGAGCAGCGGCGGCTTGTAGATCAGCAGCAGGCCCGCCAGCAGCGCCGGCAGCGGATGGGCCAGGTAATACGAGATCAGGTCCTTGACGGCAGGCTCGTCGATGCGCAGCCCGACCGCCGCGATCACCGTGAATAAAAACAGCAGCGTCGCGGCATGGCAGGCATAGACCTTGAGCGCGCGCCGCCAGAAAGCCAGGCGCATGGCGTCGATGCCTTTCCTGTTTGCCATCTGGCCATACACCATGCCAGCCATGTAGGCCGACAGCAGCACAAAACCCTCGGCAGCGGACACATAGCCGAAGGGCTGGCCCAGCGGCGAACTCAGGCGCGTCGGCAGGTGCGTGACGGTCATCAGGACCAGCATCAGGCCGCGCAGCGCATCGAGTTCCCAGCGCCGGGTCATGGCGCCTGCCTGTCAGCGCGGCGATGGGCGCCAGTCAAGGGGATGAAATGAATTGGCAGGGGGTTTTTCATGGGCTAGGCGGTAGGGGAGATGACGGGAATCGGCTACGCTCAAGCGCCAGACAAGGAGTCAACGTGGACAGCATCGTTCCCGCAATCATCATGGCGCTGTCAGCCACTGCCGCCTTGCAGGCGCAGGCGCTGCAAATCCTTAGTCTTTCACCGCAAGGCGAGGTAGCGCAGATCCGGCAAGTGGTCGCCAGATTCGACAACGCGGCGGTCAACTTCGGCGACCCGAAAGCGCCCGCGCCGCTGGCGGTGAACTGCAGCGACGCGCAGGCCGCCAGGGGCGCGGGCCGCTGGACCAGTGACCGGGAATGGATTTTCGAGTTCGACAAGGACCTGCCGCCGGGGACAAGTTGCACCGTCAGCCCTGTTTCAAGCTTCAAATCGCCCTCTTCCGCACTGCTGGCGGGCGCAAGCAGCTATAAATTCAATAGCGGCGGGCCTTTCATTCAAAACCTGCGCCCCGGCCGCTACCAGCACATCGACGAGGAGCAGTACTTCGTGCTGGAACTCAATGGGCCGGCGACCACGGCCAGCATTTTGCAAAACGTCTGGTGCAGCGTCGAAGGCCTGGGCGAGCGCGTGCCGGTGCGGCTGATCGACGGCGCCGAGCGCGACGCGCTGCTGAAATCGCAAAACCTGGACAAGGCCGCCGCCAAAGAGCCGCTAAGGGTTGCCACGCTGGCTTGCAACCGCCGGCTGACGCCTGCAGCCAAAATCCAGCTGGTCTACGGCAAAGGCGTGCGCACGCCCGGCGGCATCCCCAACTCGGTCGAGAAGCGCTACGACTTCACCGTGCGCGAGCCGTTCTCCGCCAGCTTCAGCTGCGAGCGTGAAAACGCCCAGTCGGCGTGCCTGCCGGTTCGCGCCATGCGGCTGAACTTCAATGCGCCGGTGGCGCGCAGGCTGGCCGAAGCGATTCGCCTGAAGTCCGCCAGCAGCGAATTCAAGCCGGTATTTGATTCAAGCGCAGGCGATGGCGACAGCCTGGTCACGGGCATCAGTTTCAAGCCGCTGTTTGCAGAGCTGGGCCAGTTCACGCTGGAACTGCCCGCAGGCTTCAAGGACGCCTCGGGCCGCCTGCTTGCCAATGCCGGCAGTTTCCCGATGAAGGTGGCGACTGGCGCCATGCCGCCGCTGGCCAGGTTCGCGGCTTCGCCCTTCGGCATCCTGGAGCGCTTTGCCGAACCCGGCGACCCGGCGCTGCTGCCGGTCACGCTGCGCAATGTCGAGGCCGCCCTGCAGGTCAAGGCGCTGGCAGCCGGCCAGGTCAGCGACCTGCAACCCAGAAGCGATGCCGACATCGTGGCCTGGTTCCGCAAGGTGCAGCGCTATGACCGTTACCAGGTGGAACGCAAGCTGGCTGCCGCCGACAGCAAGACCCAGCTGCCCAGGGCGCTGGAGGCCAGCGAAAGGGATGTCGTGCAGTCGCGCATGGTGTCGCTGCTCGGCGGCCAGCCGGGCGTGAAGACGCTGGACCTGCCCCAGCCGGCCGGCAACGATCCGAGGCCGTTCGAAGTCGTCGGCATCCCGCTGTCGCCCGGTTTCCATGTGGTCGAGATCGCCTCGCAAAAACTCGGCGCGTCGCTGCTGGACGAGCGCCACGGCGCCAGCCGCACCATGTACGTGCGCACGTCTGCGCTGGTCACCAACCTGGGCGTTCACTTCAAGCTCGGCCGCGACAACGCGCTGGCCTGGGTCACCTCGCTCGACAAGGGCGCGCCCGTGGCCGGCGCCGTGGTGCGCGTGTCCAGCTGCCAGGGCGTCGAGCTGACGAAAGCCACGACAGACGGGCAAGGCATTGCGCGCTTCACCGGCCTGTCGTCCGAGCCGCCGCGCTGCTCGGGCGACGAAGGCGGCAATGCCTACTTTGTCAGCGCCCGCGCCACGGCAGGCGAGGTGGAGGACATGAGCTTTACCTGGAGCGACTGGCACAAGGGCATCGAGCCCTGGCGCTTCAACGTGCCGACCAGCAGCGACCCGGTGCCTGACACGCGTGTCCACACGATCTTTGACCGCACCTTGTTCCGGGCAGGTGAAACGGTGTCGATGAAACACCTGCTGCGTACGCAAACCAGCCAGGGTTTCGGCCTGCCCGACCTGCAGCAGGCCACGCTGGTCATCACGCACAGCGGCAGCGGCCAGCAGACCACGCAAGCCGTGGCGTGGCGCAAGACCGCCACCGGCGGGCTGAGCGCGGAAAGCAGCTTTTCGATTCCACCGGCCGCCAAGCTCGGCGTGTACGACGTGCAGCTCAAGGGCCTGCGCCAGACCAGCGACGGCAACCAGGAAGAAACCTTGAGCAGCGGCCAGTTCCGCGTCGAGGAATTCCGCCTGCCGGTGCTGGCCGGACGCATCACGCCGGCCGACCAGCAGCCGCTGGTCAACGTCAAGGCGGTGCCTGCCGATGTGCAGGTCAGCTACGTCGCAGGCGGGCCGGCCGTGAACCTGCCGGTGCGCGTGTCGGCGCTGGTGCGCGGCAAGACGCTGCGCTTCAGCGACTACGAGGAATTCAGCTTCTCGCCGCCGCGCGCCGTGCGCCTTGAAAACGCGCAAGGCGAGGAAGAAGCCAGCGCGTCGCAGGACCAGCGCGTGGTCGCCGACAAGCTGCCGCTCACGCTGGACCGCAACGGCGCGGGCAAGCTCACCATTCCCGACGTGCCTGCCACGAAACAGGCGCAGGAACTGCTGCTCGAAGCCAGCTATGCCGACCCGAACGGCGAAGTGCAGACGCTGCGCAGCGTCTCGACGCTCTGGCCCGCCAATGTGGTGGCCGGCCTCAAGACCGAAGGATGGGCATCGAGCAGCCAGAAGATCAAATTCCAGGCGTTGGCTTTGGACTTGGCCGGCAAACCCGCTACCGGCGTGGCGCTCGACGTGAAGGCCGTCGCCCGCATTGTCACCACCAGCCGCAAGCGCATGGTCGGCGGCTTCTATGCCTACGACAACCAGACCAGCTTCAAGGACCTGGGCCTGGTCTGCAGCGGCAAGAGCGACGCGCGCGGCCTGCTGCTTTGCGAGGCCACGCTGGGCGAACCCGGCGAGGTCGAACTGGTCGTGACGGCAAAAGACAAGGACGGCCGCAGCATCCAGGCGGCCAGTTCGGTCTATGTCACGCGTCAGGGCGAACTCTGGTTTGGCGGCGACAACCACGACCGCATGGACGTGCTGCCCGAGAAGAAAAGCTACCAGCCCGGCGAGACCGCCGTGTTCCAGGTGCGCATGCCGTTTCGCTTCGCCACCGCGCTGGTGTCGATTGAGCGTGAAGGCATCATCGAGACGCAGGTGGTGCAACTCAACGGCCAGGACCCGACCGTGCGCCTGCAGGTGAAGGAAGGCTGGGGGCCGAACGTGTACGTCAGCGTGCTGGCAATGCGCGGGCGGCTGCGCGACGTGCCGTGGTACAGCTTTTTCACCTGGGGCTTCAAGGCGCCGCGCGAATGGTGGACCTCGTTCTGGTACGAAGGCCGTGAATACGTGGCGCCGACCGCGCTGGTGGATTTGAGCAAGCCCGCCTTTCGCCTCGGGCTGGCTGAAATCCGCGTCGGCACGAAAGCGCACCAGCTCGATGTGAGCGTGAAAGCCGACAAAAACAGCTACCCGGTGCGCGGCCAGGCGCAGGTGACGATTCAGGTCAAGCTGCCCGGCGGCCAGCCCGCCGCGAATGCCGAAGTGGCGCTGGCCGCCGTCGATGAGGCGCTGCTGGAACTGATGCCCAACACCAGTTGGAACCTGCTGGACGCGATGCTGCAGCGCCGCGCCTGGGGCGTGGAAACTTCCACCGCGCAGATGGAAATCATCGGCCGCCGGCATTACGGCCGCAAGGCCGTGGCGGCGGGCGGCGGCGGCGGGCGCGGCAACACGCGCGAACTGCTCGACACGCTGCTGCTGTGGAAACCGAAGGTCCAGCTCGACGCCCAGGGCCAGGCGGTGGTGAGCGTGCCGCTCAACGATGCGCTGACGACCTTTCGCATCGTCGCCGTGGCCGATGCATCCACTGGCTTCTTCGGCACCGGCCAGACGACGATCCAGGCCACGCAGGACTTGCAGGTCATCAGCGGATTGCCGCCGCTGGTGCGCGAGGGCGACGACTTCCGCGCGCAGGTCACACTGCGCAACACGACCAAGGCGGCTATGAAGGTCGAGGTCAGCCCGCGCGCGACGCTGCTCGACCTCCAGCCGCAGACGGTCGATATTCCGGCCGGCGAAGCGCGCGAAGTCACCTGGAACGTCATGGCCCCGGCGCAGCCCGGCTTGAGCCGCACGGAAGCCATCGTGTGGGACATCCAGGCGAAAGACACGCTGAGCGGCGCGCGCGACGGCCTGAAGGCCAGCCAGCGCCTGCTTCCCGCCGTTCCGCTGACGGTGCAGCAAGCCACGCTGGTGCAGGTCGATGGCAGCTTCAGGCTCGACGTGAACCCGCCGTTGGACGCCCTGCCCGAGAACGGGACAATAAGAGGCGGAATGAAGATGTCGCTGCAACCCAAGCTCGCCGAGGGACTGGACGGCGTGCGCGACTGGTTTGCGCGCTACCCCTTCGCCTGCCTGGAGCAGCGGACCAGCAAGGCGATCGGCCTGCGCGACAGCAAGCTGTGGCAAGCCGTGGTGGCCCAGCTGCCCGGCTACCTCGACAGCGACGGCCTGGCCAGCTACTTCCCGCCGCGTGACGGCGACGCCGCGCGCGGCAGCGACACGCTGACCGCCTACCTGCTGGCCGCTACGCACGAAGCATCCGGCATCAACCCGGCGTTTGCCCTGCCCGACGAGACGCGCGCGGCGATGGAGCGCGGCTTGACCGCCTTCGTCGAAGGCCGCATCCAGCGCGACTTCTGGAGCCCGCGCAAGGACCTGGACGTGCGCAAGCTGGCCGCGCTCGAAGCGCTGTCGCGCACCGGCAAGGCGCAGGGCCGCATGCTAGGCAGCATCACGATTGCACCGAACCAGTGGCCGACGCATGCGGTGATCGACTGGCTGAACATCCTCAAACGCGTGGCCGATGTGCCGCAGCGCGAGCAGCGGCTGCTCGAAGCTGGCCAGATTCTGAAATCGCGCCTGTCCTACCAGGGCACCAAGCTGGTCTTCAGCACCGAAAAGGACGACTACTGGTGGTGGCTGATGGTCAACGGCGATGTCAACACCGCGCGCCTGATGCTGGCCGTGATGGACGATGCGGCTTGGAAGGACGCTCTGCCCCGGCTGGCCAGCGGCTTCATCGCGCGCCAGCAAAAAGGCGCGTGGCACACCACCACGGCCAACCTCTGGGGCGGGCTGGCGCTCGACAGGTTCTCGGCGAAGTTTGAAGCCGTGCCGGTGACGGGTATCACCCAGGCGGCGCTGGCCAGTGCGCCGGCCAAAACCGCCAGCGTGGACTGGGGCAAGGTCGAACGCATCACCGCCGCAGATGCGTCGGGCGCCGCGCACCCGGCAAGCTTCTTCGGCGCCCCCGCCGCACCCGGCATGCTGCGCAACAACACCCTGTTTTTGCCGTGGGGCAGCGCGGCGAAGGACACGCTGACGGTCACGCATGCGGGCAGCGGCAAGCCCTGGCTCACGCTGCAGTCGCTGGCCGCCGTGCAACTCAAGGCCCCGTTCAGCGCCGGCTACCAGATCAGCAAGACCATCACGCCGGTCGAGCAGGCGGTGAAGGGCCAGTACACGCGCGGCGACGTGCTGCGCATCACGCTCAAGGTCAACGCCTCGGCCGACATGAGCTGGGTCGCCATCACCGATCCGGTTCCCGGCGGCGCGACGATTTTGGGCGGCGCTGGAACGGGTTTGGGCCGCGATTCGCAAATCGCCACCAGCGGCGAGAAAAAGACCGGCGCAGGCTGGCCAGCGTTCGAGGAGCGCAGCTTCGAGTCCTTCCGCAGCTATTACGAATACCTGCCCAGGGGCGAAGTGCAGACCAGCTACACCGTGCGCCTGAACAACGTCGGCAGCTTCGCCCTGCCGCCCAGCCGCGTCGAAGCGCTGTATGCGCCGGAGATGTTTGGCGAGGCGCCCAATGCGCGGGTGAAAGTGGAGGCGGCGAAATAGCCATTGACCGACACGTTTGGGCCGGCGCAAGGCGTACCATCCGCCGCATATCCGATTCGCCTGCACCTTACCGCCCCCGGCTTGCCCCTGCTGCGCAAGGCGTTTGGAGCCGGTCTGCGATTGAGCCCATCCAAGGAGTCCACCGCATGCAAGACCCTTCTTCCACGCCTTCCGCTGGTTCTGGCAACTCGCCCCCTTCTGCCGAGCCGGCGCGCGCGCCGCTGACCACGCTGACCACGCTGGTGCCGCAGGTCGTCGTGCCGGCGCTGCTGGTGCTGGGCGGCCTGCTGGTTTTTTGCGGCATGTTCCCGCAGCGCGCCGACCTGTTTTTTTCGGGTGCGCAAAGCTGGGTGGTCAGCCACTTTGACTGGTTCTACACCAGCGCGGTCACGGTCTTCCTGGTGTTCCTGCTGATGGTGGCGGCCAGCCGCTTTGGCGACATCCGGCTCGGCCCCGATGACGCCCTGCCCGAGTTCAACTTCCTGTCCTGGACGGCCATGCTGTTTGCCGCCGGCATGGGCATTGGCCTGATGTACTTTGGCGTGGGCGAGCCGCTGCAGCACTACCTCAAGCCGCCGACGCAAATCGGCGGCACGCCGGCAGCGGCGAAAGAGGCGCTGCAGGTGACGTTTTTCCACTGGGGCTTTCACGCCTGGGCGGTGTACGGCACCATGGGCCTGGTGCTGGCCTACTTCGGTTTTCGCTACAACCTGCCGCTGACATTGCGCTCGGGCCTGTACCCGCTGCTCAAGGAACGCATCAACGGCCCGATCGGCCACGGCGTCGATGCCTTTGCGCTGGTCGGCACCATTGCCGGCATTGCCACCACGCTGGGCTACGGCGCGCTGCAGCTCGCGGCGGGGCTGAACAAGGTCGGCGGCTGGGACACCTCGACCAACGCCTTTCGCATCGGCATCATCGTCGTGGTGGTGGCGCTGGCCGGCATCTCGGCGGTCAGCGGGCTGGACAAGGGCGTGCGCCGGCTGAGCGAGTTCAACCTGTCGCTGTCGTTCTTGCTGCTGGGCTTTGTCATCATCACCGGGCCGACCGTTTACCTGTTCCAGGCGCTCAGCGAAAACATTGGCGGCTACCTGTCCAGCTTGGCCAACATGTCGCTGCGCACCTTTGTCTATGAGCCGACGCGCGACGAAGGCTGGTTTGGCGGCTGGACCATCCTCTACTGGGCCTGGTGGATTTCCTGGTCGCCGTTTGTCGGCATGTTCATTGCGCGCATCTCGCGCGGCCGGACGATTCGCCAGTTCATCATCGGCGTGCTGCTGGTGCCGACAGCCTTCAACCTGCTGTGGATGACAGCGTTTGGCAACGGCGCCATCTGGATCGACACGCATGTGGCGCAGGGCGCGCTGGCGCAGACCGTGGGCAATGTCGATGCGCTGCTGTTCCGCTTTTTTGACTTTTTGCCGCTGACCGTGCCGGTGTCGTGGCTGGCGATTTTGCTGATTGGCGTGTTTTTTGTCACCTCGGCCGACTCCGGCGCCTTTGTCGTCGATGCGATTGCCTCGCGCGGCAACCCACGCTCGCCGGTCTGGCAGCGACTGTTCTGGGCGGCGGTGCTGGGCGTGACCGCCGCCGTGCTGCTGCTGGCCGGCGGGCTGGGCGCGCTGCAGGCCATGACGCTGGTGGCCGCATTGCCGGTGGCAGTCATCATGCTGGCGCTGTGCTATGGGCTGTGGCGCGGCCTGCAGGCCGACGTGGCGCATTCGACGCAAGACCTGGCGCCCGCCACCAACTTCTGGAGCGGACAGCACTGGCGCAAACGGCTGGAGCAGATCGTGCACCAGTCCACCCGCCAGGACGTGCTGAACTTCATGCAGACCAGCGTGCTGCAGGCCATGCGCGACGTGGCGCGCGAGATGGGCCAGCGCGGCGTGGCCGCCAGCGTTCACGAGAACGATCTGGCCGAAGGCATGCTGCGCCTGACGATCCCCGACCCGACGCTGCGCGATTTTGTCTATGGCGTCAAGGCTGTCAGCCGCGCGGTGCCGGTGTTCATGGTGCGCGAAGCGGCGCGCGAGACCGAGCGCGACCAGGTGTTCGAGCCGATGACCTTCTTCGAGGACGGCCGCCAGGGCTACGACATCCAGTACCTGCGGACGGAGGAAATCATCGTGGACATCCTGCGCCACTACGAGCGCTACCGCTCGGTCAGCCTGAACCAGCAGACTCAGTTGCTGAACCGCGCGCCGGGCCATACCGAGCCGCTGCTGTGACTGTCGCCAGCCCGAGGTTTGCATGAAGCCCAGCACTGGATGGCCACGGGTCACCTGCCTTGAAAGAAGTTTTTTCCTCCAAAGCACTTTTGCTATTTTTTTAACAGCTGCCTGCGCCCTGTACACCTGCGGGGCAGCCACTTTTGAGCAAGTAAAGCAGGACTTTCATCCGTCCGACACCTTGGTTCTCGACCGCCATGGCGAATTGCTCCAGCGCGTGCGCCTAGATGCCAGCGTGCGGCGCGGCCAGTGGGTCGCCCTGGCTGACATCTCGCCGGCCCTGCGCACCGCGCTGGTGCTGAGCGAAGACAAACGCTTTTACGAGCACAGCGGCGTGGACTGGCGCGCCGTGTCCGGCGCGGCCTGGGCCAACCTGTGGAACACCAGGACGCGCGGCGCGTCCACGCTCAGCATGCAGCTGGCCGGGCTGCTGGACCCGGAGTTGCGCGCCGGAACGCGGGGCCGCAGCATCACGCAGAAAATCGGCCAGACCTTTTCGGCCCAGTTGCTGGAGCAGCGCTGGCGCAAGGACCAGATCCTGGAGGCTTACCTGAACCTGGTGCCGTTTCGCGGCGAGCTGGTCGGCATCGATGCGCTGAGCCGCACGCTGTTCGGCAAGGCCGCGCACGGGCTGGACGAGCGCGAGGCCGCCGTCGCTGGCGCGCTGGTGCGGGCGCCCAATGCCCGCCCAGCGCAGGTGGCGCAGCGCGCCTGCGGCGTGCTCAAACTGATGCAGCCGGGCGCCAGGATCGACTGCGTCGCACTGGACCTGTTCGCCACGGGCGCGCTGCAGCGCCGGGATTTTCAGGCCAGCGAAGGCATGGCGCCGCACGCCGCGCGCCAGCTGGTGCGCGCAGGCCAGGCGCGTTCAACCCTGCGCGCGCCGCTGCAGCGCTTCGCGGTGCAAACCCTGCGCCAGCACCTGCGCGAGCTGCGCGGCCGCCATGTCGAGGATGGCGCCATCGTCGTGCTCGACAACGCCAGCGGCGAGGTGCTGGCCTGGGTGGGTTCGTCGGGCGACCTGAGCGCCGCCGCAGAAGTGGACGGCGTGCTGGCGCTGCGCCAGCCGGGCTCGACGCTCAAGCCTTTTTTGTATGCGCAGGCCATCGCCGAACGCCGCATCACTGCGGCTTCGCTGCTGGAGGATTCGTCGGCGCAAATCCCCACGGCGGGCGGCCTGTACATTCCGCAAAACTACGACCGCCAGTTCAAGGGCCTGGTCTCTGGCCGCACGGCGCTGGCCGCATCGCTCAACGTGCCGGCCGTGCGCACGCTGGTGATGGTGTCGCCCGACGCATTTGCCCGGCAGCTGCGCGCGGTCGGCCTGCCGCTGGCGGAGTCGGGCGACTATTACGGCTACAGCCTGGCGCTGGGCAGCGCCGAGGTGTCGCTGCTGTCGCTGGCCAACGCCTACCGCACGCTGGCCAATGGCGGGCGCTTCAGCGTCACGTCGCTGGTGCGCCAGCCCCAGCCCGCGTCCAGGCCCGCGCTGGATGCGCGCGCCGCCTTCATCGTCACCGACATCCTGGCTGACCCGCTGGCGCGCGCCCGCACCTTCGGCACCGACAGCATCCTGGCGACGCGCTTCTGGTCGGCGGTGAAAACCGGCACCAGCAAGGACATGCGCGACAACTGGGCCATCGGGTTTTCGCAGCGCTACACCGTCGGCGTGTGGGTCGGCAATGCCAGCGGCGCGCCAATGTGGGATGTGAGCGGCACCAGCGGCGCCGCGCCCGTGTGGGCCGCGCTGATGAAGCACCTGCACCAGACCGACCCCAGCCGCGCGCCCGCGCCGCCGCCGGGCGTGGTGCAAAGCCGTGTCGCGTTTGGCGACCAGCTTGAAGCAACGCGCAGCGAATGGTTCATCCAGGGCACCGAGCAATCGCTTTTTGCTATTGATTCAGGAGCTGCCAACGCATACAGGACAAGCGCAAAAGGCCAAAAACACTTGAAAGGCTTGAATAATTCATCGCCGCCGCGCATCACCGCGCCGGCACCCGGAAGCATCATCGCGCTGGACCCGGACATTGCGCCGGCGCACCAGCGCCTGACATTCAGCGCCCAGGGGAACGGCCTGCGCTGGCGCATGGACGGCAGGGAGTTTGCGCGCGGCACAGACGTCCGCTGGCTGCCCTGGCCGGGCCGGCATGTGGTCCAGCTGCTTGATGCCCGTGGGCAGGTGGTTGACGAAATCCGGATTGAAGTGCGCGGCGCCGGCGTGCGGCAAGCTCAAAATTCAGCAACGTGAAAATGGAATCAGTCGCATGACGCAGGACACAACTGACGCGTCGCCCCGCATGGCGTCATGAGAGATCTGAATGTCCCTCGCTCTTGTCCTTGAGAACAGTTCCCGTCCAGTTACAAAAATCACAGCGGTAGCGCTTGACAGGGTTAAGAAAACTGGTAATTCGGTCCCGCAGGCTTCTTTTGACGCGAGTGGCAGGATCGCCGCACTGCGGGCAAACCATCTTTCCTTTGCGTACAAGGGAGGACGTCGACATATTCAGCGTGTTTTTCATGGAAATGCTTTACAGATGGTATTGCATGGGACGCTGTCAAATGTTGAGATGCCAGCAAGCGGCCAGGGCGTGAACAGCGACAATTTTTCTTTACACACCTGCACATCGTCAAGCACCTGGAAAACTGTAAAAGTTGCGCTCAGAATAAAGTCAGCAAAGTAATTTTATGTAAATATTACTTATTTTTTATAAAATATTCAGCGTAAAAAGTAGTAAACATCATCTTATTTACTACTTTTAGTATTTATATATGAAATATCAATTCAGGCTAATTCCAGCAGGAATCAGCAATTGACCAGCCCATGCACGGTTCAAAACCGGCTTGCGCCTGAGTTTGCCTTGGCTTTATTACAAGTAGGCCAGGCGCGGCTGGCGCAGGTCGATCAGGCCCTGGAAGCATTTTTCCAGCGCGTCATGGCGCAGGCTGCGCATGCCGGCGCGAACTGCCTCGTCGTACATCTCGGTGGGCCGGGCGTTGCGCTGGATCAGCAGGCGTATCGAGGGGCTGTTTTGCAGGATTTCGTAAATGCCCATCCGTCCCTTGTAGCCCTTGCTAGCGCAGCGCTCGCAGCCAACGGCCGTCTTTGAGGGTCAGTTCTTCGGGCGAGCCAAGCCCGGCGGCCGTGAGCAGGCGCTGGCGCCCTTCGTCCCCGCTCGGGGGCGAGGCATGCACGTACGCCTTGACCAGCTCGGGAAATTGCGCGCCCGGCAGGGGCGCCTTTTGCGCGCAATGCGGGCACAGCGAGCGAACCAGCCGCTGCGCGATGATGCCGACCAGCGAGTCGGCGAAGTTCATCGCGTCCATGCCCAGGTCGAGCAGGCGAACGACGCTTTCGCTGGCGCTGTTGGTGTGCAGCGTGGACAGCACCAGGTGGCCGGTCAGCGACGCTTCAATCACGATCCTGGCGGTTTCGGTGTCGCGGATTTCGCCGATCATGATGACGTCCGGGTCGGCCCGCAAGAACCCGCGCATGGCGCTGGCAAACGTCAGCCCGATCTTCGGGTTGACCTGCACCTGGCGCAGGCCGGGCTGGGTGATTTCGATCGGATCCTCGGCGGTCCATATCTTGCGCTCGTCGATGTTGATCTCGGCCAGCATCGAATGCAGCGTGGTCGTCTTGCCCGATCCGGTCGGGCCGGCGGCCAGGATCAGGCCGAACGAGCGCGCCGACATGCGCGCCACCGCCTCGGCATCGCGCGGCTGCAGGCCCAGCTTGCCCAGCGGCACCGGCTTGGACGAGGCCAGCAGCCGCATCACCACGTCTTCCATGCCGTCGTGCGTGGGCATGATGGACACCCGCAATTCCAGCGCTTCGCCGCCGAACTCGCTGAAGTTGATCTTGCCGTCCTGCGGCCTGCGGTGCTCGGAAATATCGAGCCGGGCCATGATCTTGATGCGCGACACCATCGCAGAACTCAGCGTGGGCGGCAGCTTCTGGTACAGCTCCAGATCACCGTCGCGGCGCAGGCGGATACGGGTAAATTCCTCTCCGGGATTGGTCTCGATGTGAATGTCCGACGCATGCAGCGCCTGCGCGTCCATGATCATGCGCACCATGCTAGGCGAATCGCTGGATTCTTCCGTGTCGTCCATATCGCTTTTCGCTTGTTTTGAAGCCAGCGCCCGCACGGTTTCGCTCATCAGGTGCGCCATGTCCTCGTCGTGGACGGTCACCGCATGGGTGGCTGCGGGCGGCGTGCTCGATGCTTTTCGGATGAAAGCCTGGTGCGCCTGGAGCATGTCGTGTTCGGGCGCCTTCATTGGCGCCTGGGGGTCCATGCGTTCGAGGCGCGCGGCAATCGCGTCGCGGTCGGCCCAGACCAGGCGCACGCTGCGGCTGGTCAGGCTGCGCAGCCGGTTGCGCATGGTTTCGTCGGTGGGATACCAGGTCGCCATGTAGATGGTGTCGTCCGCTTCGCCCAGGAACAGCAGGTCATGGGCGCGCATTTTTCGCAGCAACTGCACATCGAACGTACGCTGCGGCAGCACGAAGTGGGCGGCATCCACCTCAACAATGCCGGCGGTACGCGCCAGCGCATGGTGCAGGTCTTCGTTTGTCATCAGCAGGTGATCGACCAGTTCGGCCGACCGGCTGCGCAGCAACTGCCGGTCTTCATCGGCCAGCATCTGAATCTCGCGGGGATGGAGTATGCCCAGTTGCTCCAGGTCCATCGCCAGCGTGATGACGGGTTCCGACTTCAAGGTCTGCGTCGCCTTGAGTAACTGCGCAAGGGTGGTAGGCCGCGGTTTTTCAGGCATCAGGGAGTCAGGACGAGTCGGAAGAAATCCGGAGCTTGTCAGCAAGAAGGGACTTTGAAATGGGGGGACAATTTCATTGTGAGAGCTTGTGCAAGCCAAACACTGATGCGCATCAACAAGGTTGCCCGCCCCCGCCCTTGTCAAGCCCGCCAGAAGCCGCGCCACCTGCGGACCAGTTGAAATAAATTTCCAGCCCGAAAAAATTATTCACTCGCCAACCGCGCCCAAACCGCTAGCATCAGGCGCTTCAGGAGACAAGACCAATGACCGTGATCACCACTATCGAAGACCTGCGCGTCATGGCGCAAAAACGCGTTCCCCGCATGTTCTACGACTATGCCGACTCCGGCTCGTGGACCGAAAGCACCTACCGCGCCAACGAGGCTGATTTCCAGAAGATCAAGCTGCGCCAGCGCGTCGCGGTGAACATGGAAAACCGCACGACGGCCACCAAGATGGTCGGCATCGACGTGAAGATGCCGGTGGCGATCGCGCCCGTGGGCCTGACCGGCATGCAGCACGCCGACGGCGAGATCAAGGCGGCCAAGGCGGCCGAGAAGTTCGGCATTCCCTTCATTCTTTCGACGATGAGCATCTGCTCGATCGAGGACATCGCCGCCAACACCACCGCGCCTTTCTGGTTCCAGCTCTACATGATGCGCGACCGCGAGGCCATGGCCGCGATGATCGAGCGCACCCGCAACGCCGGCTGCAATGCGCTGGTGCTGACGCTGGACCTGCAGGTCATCGGCCAGCGCCACAAGGACCTGAAGAACGGCCTGACCGCGCCGCCCCGGCCGACGCTGGCCAACATCATCAACCTGATGACCAAGCCGCGCTGGTGCCTGGGCATGGCCGGCACGCGCCGCCACACTTTCGGCAACCTGGTCGGCCATGTCAAGGGCGTGAGCGACATGAATTCACTGGCCTCCTGGACCAACGAGCAGTTCGATCCACGCCTGTCTTGGGCCGATGTCGCCTGGGTGAAGGAAAAATGGGGTGGCAAGCTGATCCTCAAGGGCATCCAGGATGTGGAAGACGCCCGGCTGGCGGTGCAGAGCGGCGCCGACGCCATCGTCGTGAGCAACCACGGCGGCCGCCAGCTCGATGGCGCGCCGTCGAGCATCTCGGCGCTGCCCGAGATCGTCGAGGCCGTGGGGTCAAGCATTGAAGTGTGGATGGACGGCGGCATCCGTTCCGGCCAGGACGTGCTCAAGGCCTGGGCGCTGGGCGCGCGCGGCACGCTGATTGGCCGGGCGATGGTCTATGGCCTGGGCGCGATGGGCGAAGCCGGCGTGACCAAGGCGCTGCAGATCATCCACAAGGAACTCGACATCACCATGGCGTTTTGCGGCCGCACCGACATCAACACGGTGGACAAAAGCATCCTGCTGCCGGGCACGTTCGACTTCAGGAACCCTTGACCGAAGCCCTGTAAGGCGACAGCTATTCGCCCTGGCCACCTCAGCGCTTGAGGAAGTCGAGCAGGTCGCGCGTCACGCGCTCTTTTTCAGTGACCAGCAGGCCATGCGCCGCGCCTTCGTATTCCAGCAGCGTTGACCCGGCAATGCCCTTTGCGGCGGCCCGGCCGGCGGCGTCGATGGGCACGGTCTTGTCGCCGGTGCCGTGGATGATCAGCGTCGGCACCTTGAACGCCGCCAGGTCCGGCCGGAAATCGGTGGTGGCGAAGGACGCAGCGCAGGCCAGCGTGGCCTTCAGGCTGGCCTGCATCGCCACCTGGCGCGACCATTCGATGACTTCGTCGCTGACTGGACTGGAAAGCATGCCGACGCCGTAGAAATCCTCGAAGAACTTGGCGAAGAACTCGGCGCGGTCTTCCTGCATACCCTTGGTCATCTTGTCGAACACCGCCTTGGCCGTGCCCTTGGGGTTGTCGTCGGTCTTGAGCATGAAGGGCACGACAGAGGACACCAGCACCGCCTTGGCCACCGACCTGCCGCCGTGGCGCGACAGGTAGCGCGCCACCTCGCCGCCGCCCATCGAGAAGCCGGCCAGCACCGCATCCTGCGCGCCGGTCTGCTCGATCACGGAGGCCAGGTCGTCGGCCAGCGTGTCGTAGTCGTAGCCGCTCCACGGCTGCGAGGAACGGCCGAAACCCCGGCGGTCGTAGGCAATCGTGCGGTAGCCGGCGTCGACCAGCGCCATCGCCTGGTCGTCCCAGCTGTCGGCCGACAGCGGCCAGCCGTGCAGCAGGATGACTGGCTGGCCGCTGCCCCAGTCCTTGACGTACAACTCGGTCTTGTCGGCGGTGGTGACGGTGTTCATGACTGGGTGTTCCTTGAAAGGGTTGAACCGACCATTCTTCAGGCACGCGGCTGCCAGCGGTGTCGGTGAAAGCGGCCGCTGGCTGTCAGACCCCGCCGTCGCCAGGCCAGCCGCCGTTCAGCGCTGGCCGAAGGGCCGGGCGGGAACGGTCTTGAGGTAGGCGTACACCGCTTTCGCATCGACATCGTCGAGTTCGCGCAGCGACTCGAAGGGCATCACCGTGACGGCCGTGCCATCGGGCCGCTTGCCGCTGCGCAGCATGGCAACGAACGCATCGGCGCTTGGGTAGCGCGCCAGCGCGCTGCCCTCGCCCGGCGTCAGGTTGGCGGCCGGCGCCCAGTCGGGCGGCGTGCCCGGAATCTTGCCGCCGGACAGGCCGGGGCCGTGGCAGCCGATGCACATGTTGGCGACATAGGCGCCGTGCCCGGCATTCACGCCGGCGGCAATCGGCCGGGGCGGCGGCAGCGAATGGTCGATCTTTTGCGCCGCATCTTGAATCGCGCCATAGCCATACATCACCTTCACGGGCAAGGGCAGCTCCACCACTGCGGCGCTTCCGCTGACCGGCGGCAGGCTGCGGACATAGGCCACCAGGGCGCCGAGATCGTCCTGCGTGAACTGGTTGTAGTCTTCGCTCGGCATGATGAACACCGGCCGGCCATCGGGCTTGACGCCATGGCGCACGGTGCGCTCCCAGTCCTCGGGCGTGTAGCGCGCCACCACGCTGCCGGGGCCCGGCGAGATGTTCGGGCCTTTCATGCGCAGCCCCTTGCCGTCGTTGATGAACTCGCGCCCGGCGCCGTCAAGGCCATGGCATTCGGCGCAGCCGCGTGAATTAAACAGGTACTTGCCGCGCGCCAGGGTTCCCGTATCGGGCGCGGCCACCGTGGTGGCCCAGGTGACCGGCTGAAGCTTGACCGTGACTTGGCGGTGGCTCTTGCGCTCGGCCAGTTGCGTGCCTACCACGGCAGCGGCCGCAGCCGCCACCATCAGCGCGCCCAGCGCGCCCAATGACCACTTGACCCATCGTTTCATGATGCGCTCCCCTTGCTTGTCCATCTTGTCCATCTTGTCCATCGCCGCGCCCGGCTGGCAGATGGCGCTGCCGGGGGAACAGGGACAATATTCTGGACCTGGAGCAGGTGAATGTCAGCAGCGGTTTACAAACCGACACCATCGTTGACAAGCGTCACAGCTTGAGCGCACTGGCGGCTTTCGCCTCAATCGAGCGACAGGTGGCGTTCGCGGATCAGCTTGTGCCAGAACTTCGTTTCACGCGCGATGAAGCTGGCCAGCTGCGGTCCGGTGGACGGCGCGACTTCCAGGCCAAACTCTTCCAGCCGGGCCTTGACTTCAGGCACCAGGATGGCCTTTTGCATCTCGGCCGACAGCTGCGCCGCGATGTCGGGCGGAGTGCCTTTCGGAACAAACAGCCCCTGCCACGCGACCGCCTCGAAATTCGGCACGCCGGACTCGGCCAGCGTCGGCACGTTGGGCAAGGCGGCAATGCGCCGGGGCGACAGCACCGCCAGCGCGCGCACCTTGCCGGCGCGAATCTGCGCCAGGCCGCCGGCGGTATCGACGATCATCATTGGCAACTGGCCGCCCATCACGTCCTGGATCGCCATGGCCGTGCCCCGGTAGGGAACATGCACGATGAAACTGCCGGTGCGCTCCTTGATCAGCTCCATCGCCAGGTGGTGCGGGCTGCCGGCGCCCGGCGAGGCATAGCTGTAGCTGCCCGGCGAGCGCTTGACCGCCGCCAGCCACTGGCGCGCGCTGGTGAACGGGCTGTCGGGGTTGACCACCAGGATCAGGGGAAAACCGGCCATGTAGCCCAGCGGCGTGAAGTCGTCGGGGCTGTAGGGCAGCTTCCTGTACAGCGCGGGATTCAGCACCATGGCGCCGTTGTCGCCCGTCACCAGGGTGTAGCCGTCGGCCGGCGCCTTGGACGCCGCGTCGGTGCCGATGATGCCGGCCGCGCCGGGGCGGTTGTCGATGACGATGGACTGGCCGAGCTGCCTGCCCATCTGCGCCGACAGGTGGCGCGCCAGGAAATCCTGGCCGCCGCCGGCCGGGTAGGCGACGATCCAGCGGATCGGCCTGGCCGGCCAGGCTTTTTGCGCCTGCGCCTGCGGGCTGGCCAGGGCCAGCGCGGCAGCGGCGCCCAGCGCGGTGTGGAGCATGGAACGGCGGGACAGGGCAACAGGAACGGTCACAACAACACCTCTTGGAAAATCAAACAACGGGGGCTGCGCCGCCCGCACGAAAAAGCACGGGACATACGCGCAATTTGCGTGCCGTTATTGTGACCCCCTGCGCCCGACGAAGCTGGCGACACCCTCCGCGATGTGGTTTGCGCACTGCCTTTGTCCGCCAAATCAACCTGATTAACGACATGCGTCAGTCAATGCCGCAGTCATCCCGGACTTGATCCGGGATCCATTTCCCATGGCCTTCGTTGCACGATGCGGGATCATGGATTGCGGGTCAAGCCCGCAATGACAAATGGGTGTCCGAGGCACGTATCCAATCATGCCAAATCAAGCCCTGACGCATGCAGGACGTGCGCAAGCAGCTATCAGATCAATAGCACATCAGTTACAGCGCCGATTCACCGCGCGTCAAGCCTCGACATTGACCATCCAGGGCACGCCGAACCTGTCGTGCAGCATGCCGAAGGAAGAGGTCCAGAAGGTTTTTGACAAGGGCATGTTGATCTTTCCACCCTCGCCCAGCGCGTCAAACACACGTTTCGCCTCGGCGTCGTCCGGCACGTTGACTGAAAGCATGATGCCCTTGAACCCGGCTTTTTCCGGCTCTCCCATGCCATCGTCGGCCATCAGCGTGGTCTCGCCAATCCTGAAAGCCGCATACATGATTTTTTCTTCCCACCCCGGCGGGGCCTTCATGGCCGGGTCGGGGCTTTCATTCCAGCGCATGACCATGGTCATTTCGGCGCCGATGGCCTTTTTGTAAAACGCCAGCGCTTCCTCGCAGCGCCCGCCAAAACTCAAACAAGCTTGAACCTGCATGGTGATCTCCTGGTTGGTGGACAAGCGTCAATCGGCATGGCCGGCAGTCATAGGGTGTCCAGCAGCGGCTCGAAGCCGCCAAAAAACATCCGCTTGCCGTCAAACGGCATGTCCTTGAACTGCTGCATGCGCGGGTCCTTCATGACCTTGGCATTGCCCTCGTCGCGCGCGGCTTTCGAAGGCCACTCGATCCACGAGAACACGACGTTCTCGTCGCCCTCGGCTTTCACGGCCAGCTTGAAGCCGGTGACCTTGCCGTCAGGTAAATCATCGCCCCAGCATTCCACGACGCGCGTCGCGCCGAATTCCCTGAAAAGCTCCGCGCCTTTGGCAGCCATCGCGCGGTACGCCTCCTTCTTTCCCGCCGGCACGGGAACCACAAATCCGTCGATATAAGGCATGGCTCAATCTCCTTGAAAAGGTTGGTCAAGCTGGCAGAGTGGCCCCGACATGGAAAAAATCTTGTAGGACATTCGCACACCGTGACGCAAGGGCTGTCCGCCATGAAAGGCGGCGCTCGAACAACGGCACAATCCTGGCTGTGACTCCCAAGCCAGCCCCACCCGCCCTGCCCCGGCGCATTGCCCACCTCGACATGGACGCGTTTTTCGCCTCCGTCGAGTTGCTGCGCTATCCGCAGCTCAAGGGCCTGCCGGTGGTGATTGGCGGCGGGCGGCGCACCGTCGATGAGGCGCTGATGGCCAGCCACGGCGAGCGGGCGCTGCGCTTCATCCCGGTGGCCGAATTCCCGCTGCTCAAGGATTACGTCGGCCGCGGCGTCATCACCACCGCGACCTATGCGGCGCGGCAGTTCGACATCGGTTCGGCCATGGGCCTGATGAAGGCGGCCAAACTGTGCCCGCAGGCCATCGTGCTGCCGGTCGATTTCGACGAGATCCGCCGCTTCTCGCGCCTGTTCAAGAGCACGATTGCCGAGGTCGCGCCCTTGATGCAGGACCGGGGCATCGACGAGGTCTACATCGACTTCACCGACGTGCCCGGCGGCCAGCGCGAAGGCGGGCGGGCGCTGGCGCGCTTGATCCAGCGGGCGATTTTTGAAAAGACCGGCCTGACCTGCTCGATTGGCGTGGCGCCCAACAAGCTGCTGGCCAAGATGGCCAGCGAGTTCGACAAGCCCAACGGCATTTCCATCGTGCATGAAGCCGACCTGCAAGGCCGCATCTGGCCGCTGAACGTGCGCAAGATCAACGGCATCGGCCCCAAGGCGGGCGAAAAGCTGGCCGCGCTCGGCATACAGACCATCGGCGAGCTGGCCGCGCAGGACCGGCAGTTGCTGGTCAAGCAGTTCGGCAAGGCCAGCGGCGCCTGGATGCACGAGGTGGCCTGGGGCCGCGACGACAGCCCGGTCGTGCTGCAGAGCGAGCCGGTCAGCATGAGCCGCGAAACGACGTTCGAGCGCGACCTGCATGCGGTGCGCGACAAGGCCGAGCTCGGCGCGATCTTCACCCGGCTGTGCGAGCAGGTCGCCAGCGATTTGCAGCGCAAGGGCTATGTCGCCAGGACCATCGGCATCAAGCTGCGCTACGACGACTTCAGGATTGCCACGCGTGACCAGACGGCGCCGGCCCATACCGACGATGCCCGGACCATCCGCCAGATCGCCGGCCAATGCCTCAAGCGCGTGCCGCTGGAGCAAAGGCTGCGACTGCTGGGCGTTCGCGCCGGCGCGCTGGTCAAATCCGGGGAAGCGCCGGTTCATGAACAAAACAGGCCGTCTGCGCAGGCAGGACGGGCACAAGCAGCTACTGAAACCCTAGCAAGCTATCCGCTTTTTCCGTCCTAGACGTGTTCCAGCCTGCCCTGTTCAAGGGCTCAATGCGCCGGCCTGGACCCCATGGCCTTGCGGGCCGGCAGGGCGTCGGCCGCCAGCTCCCCGTTCAGCGCACTGGCCTGCGCCGCCGCATTCCGGCCGGCCACGAAGGCATGGTCCGAGTTGTAGTACTCCCATTCGCTGTAGCGGCCCGCCAGGATGATGTTGGACCGGGCGACCCAGTTGCGGATGGTTTCGACATGCGCGGCGCGGTCATGGTCATAGACCACGTAGGCATAGGGCATGTCCACCTGGTTGGCGGCCAGGATGGCATCGTCCCCGGTGAACATGCCGACCTCGATGCACTCGCGGATGCAGCGGTCGATCAGTTCCTGGCCGTCGCAGGGCAGCGGCTTGTATTCCGAATAGGTGATCTCGCAGGTCAGGCCGAAGCCGCCGGGCGCGTTGCAGTGCGGGCTGGCGTTGCCCTGCACGAAGATGCGGTGGAAAACAGTGTCCTCGGGGTAGTAGATCCAGTGCTTGTCGGTCAGGTTCTCGCGGCCGATGCCCAGGTTGACGCAGCGCACCGACACATGGCGCAGGCCTTTGGCCGCCGCCTGCACCGAAGGCGGCGCCTCGTCGCCCATCGCCTCGACCAGCCGGGGCAGCGCCAGCGTGCTGATGAGGGTGTCGTAGCGGTAGCTGCGGCCGTCCTTCAACGTCACCGTGCGGCGCGACGGCGACACCGCCACGACATCGGCCTGCATCTGGACATCGCCTTCGAGCAGCGGCAAAAAGCCGTCCATCAGCGCCTGGAAGCCGCCCTTGAGCGGATAGCCAAAGCGCGCGTTCGGCCCCATCGGCTTGTTCACCGGCTTCAGGGCGCCGTCGATCATTTCCTCCAGGTCGGGCATGGGCACGCGGCCGCCCAGCCAAGAGGTTTCCATCTCGTAGAGCGGCACGGCCCAAAGCTTCTTGTTGTAGGGAATGGCGAAATGCCTGGCCACGCCGGCGCCCCAGACCTTGTAGATGAAGTCCTCGAAGTTCCGGGGGGCCGCTGGGGCGATCACGCCGGCCACCGGGCCGCGCCCGGCGGCGTTGACCACCGTCGCGGTCGATGCCGAAGGCGCGGAAATCGCAGGGCCGGGAGCTTCCTTTTTCATCGGTCCGAAACGCGCTTCAATCGCGCCGATCAGGCACTCCTTGAGCACTTCGGGCGGCAGGCCGTAGAGCGCGCCCTGGAACGGGTAGCGGGTGTAAACCTGCTTGCTGTAGATCCAGGCTTCGCGGTTTTGCCAGTGGACGTTGTCGCCGAGCAGCGTCTTGTACAGCTCCAGCACATAGGCGTCGTTGGAAAACATGATGTGGCCGGCATAGTCGAAGGTAAACCCGTTGTCCACGATGGAGCGGCACCATCCGCCGACGGTGTCGCCTTTTTCCAGCAGCACGCTGCCTTTGCCCAGGTGATAGGACGCGGCCAGGCCGGTCGGGCCTGCGCCAATCACCACGGTCGAATAATGGACAGGCGGCCGGGCAGGCAACGCCGCGCCGCGCGCTTCCCCATGGGCGGGAGCAAAGTCCGAATTGGCCGCCTCGTCCCGGACCGCGTCACTGCGCGCCGGCAGCGCAGTGATCTGCGCATGGATCGCTTTGGCGGTGGCATCCCAGGAGGTTGCCGACACGATGGTCTGCATCTGCGCTAGCCGGCTGGCTGCTTGCCCGGCGGATTCGACCAGCAGGGCTTCGCAGGCCTCGATGAACTCCAGCGGCGTGTCGGCGATGGCAACGACGTGGCCATAGGGCTCGGCCACGTCGCGGATGCGGGTGCTGACCGACGGGCGGCCGGCGGCCATGTATTCGAGCGTCTTGGTCGGGCTGATAAAACGCGTGGCGTCGTTCAGCGCGAACGGCAGCAGGCAGACATTCCAGCCGGCCATGAACTGCGGCAGGTCTTCGTAGCTCTGCTGGCCCAGCCAGTGGATGTTGCTGCGCTGCGGCAGCTTCTCAAGGTTGATCTTGACCACCGGGCCGACCATGACGATCTGCCACTCGGGATGCACGTCGGCCATGGCGGCAATCAGGTCCAGGTCAATGCGCTCGTCGATCACGCCGCAGTAGCCCAGCCGGGGCTGCGGCAGGTGGGCCTGCGCGGGATGGTCAGGCAGGCTGCCCTGCGCCGCCGACGCAAAATGCCCGGCATCGACGCTGCTCGAAAAGCAGTGCACGTTGCCGTGGCGCTCGCGCTTGGAGCGGTACAGGCTCGGGCCGCCGGTCAGCACCAGGTCGGCCAGCTGGTAAAGCGCGTTTTCTCGCTGGATCAACTGGCGCGGCGCGTGCAGGAAGGCCGCCAGCTCGTCCATGCAGTCGTAGATCACCGCGCGCGGCTGCAGCTCGGCAGCCAGCGGCAGGGCCATCGGGGTGTAGAACCAGACCAGGTAATCGTCGATCTCCTCATCGCGCAGGTAGTCGGCAAGCTGGCTTTGCAGCGCCGGCAGGTGGTCGTCATGAAAGCCCGGAATGCTGCTTGCGACATGCGGGCGCAGCACTTCGATGTTGAGCGCTGGCGACAGCCGCTCCAGAAAATCGCGGCCGTTGGGAACCGGCTCTTCCATGAAAACGATGCGGTAGTGCCGGGCCAGGCGCGAGAGCAGGTGCTGCGGCCGCTGGTAGACAAAGTTCCAGCGCAGGTGTGAAAAAACAATGATGGTCGGCATGGAGGACTCCGTGGAAATAATTGAATTGGAAAGGCTGGAAACTTCCGCTGTGGGCCGCGGACCGCCGGGTAACTTCTGCTGCCAACGCTGCAGCTGCTCGGCATAGGGCTGGCACAGGACGCGTCTGGACAAGGCAGGAACGGCAGCGTCAAGGGTCGCTTTCACTTCCCACAGGCCGCTGCGGTGCCAGTGCGAAAAATCGTCCCAGCCGTGCCGGTCGATGGCCGGGTAGAGGCAGATGCCTTCAAGCGGCGTGCCGCGCGCCCGGCACACGCTGACTTCTCTGGCCACGTCGTCAAGCCAGTGCCCCCGGCCGTCGCCTACATGGCTGGTCTCGGCCATCAGCATCGGCGCGCGGTAGCGCTGCCAGACGGCATCGAGCAGTTCGCCCAGCGGCTTGCGGCGCGGGTCGCGCAGGTGCCAGTGCAGGGGCTCGGCGCCCTGCCCCTGGTCGGCCCACTGGTTGTCGTGGTAGTAGTTGATCCCGACGATGTCCAGGTGCCGGGGCGATCCGCCCAGTTGCGGCTCGGCGCGGCCACACAGCATGTCCCAGGCGTCAAAGGCACTGGCGCTGTGGCAGCGCGCCGCCTCCAGGGTTTCAGGGGGCGCGCCAGGCGACGCCGTGACATGGATCAGCGGGTCGCTGTGCATGAAGCGCGCCGCCGGATCAATGCCGCCAATCGCCTCGCAGGCGCGCAGCGCGGCACGCACCAGCTGGGTTTTCACCGCCAGCCCGTCGCAAGAAAAAAGGGTGCGCCGGGCATGCCGCATCAGGCCGGTCGATGACAGCGCCCAGGAAAGAAAGGAAATTTCGTTGACCGGCTGGTAGAAATGCCGGCCGCTTGACACGCTGCGCAGCGTGCGCGCCACTCTTTCGCTGAACACTGAAAAGCGCTCGACAAAGCTAGGCGACAGTAAATCAATATCGGCCGGCCAGCCATAGTGCATCAGTGTCCAGATCACCTCGATGCCGTGCTGTTCGGCCAGTTCCGCGTGCCTGCGCAGGCGCTCGAAACCGGCATCGCCCTGCGCCTCGGTGACGCGCCAGCCGATGCTCTCGCGCACGGTGCGAATGCCGAAGCGGGCCAGCAAGGCATAGTCGGCGTCCAGCTGCTGCCAGTGCTGGTTGGCCTCGTTCATCGACAGGGCGCAACCCGCGCTGTTCACATGGTCGGCGCCTTCGTAGCCGGCCATCCAGAAGGAACGGAACAAGCCATCATGTAATGGCAGCCCGGAACTGGATGGGGCGCTGAGCAAAGATGTATCTGCCATATCAAGCTGTTGTCGGAATGCAAAACAAAAAAGACTTTGTGACCGGGGAAGCTTGCGTTGCACGCCGTGTGCAAAGGCAGCAAACTGCTCCGGCTTCAAAATTATTGTTAAGCGTTTGTAAACCGCACGCTGTAGGAGAAACGCCGGGCGTAAAGTGCGTCTGGAGCGCCCGCCCGGTTCGGCGCAATACCATGCATTGAAAGCAAATGTGAGTAGTGCAGGTCTCTCAAAGCCTACATTGCGCGCCCGGATGGCATAGCGCATCAAGCACTGACGAGAGGCGCCATGCAAGGCGAAGCGTCTCAGGGGCGACTGGCCGGACGTTATGCGCTGGCGTAGAGTGCAGCCTCATGAACCCACTCACCTGCTTCAGCCTGACCACGACCGACCACATTGCCCACCTGGTACTCAGTCGCCCCGAGGTGATGAACACCATGAACCCGGCCTTCTGGCGCGAACTGGACGCGGTGCTGACGCAACTGCACAAGTCGGCCGACGCCCGGGTGCTGGTGATTTCCAGCACCGGCAAGCATTTCAGCGCAGGCATGGCGCTGGACACCTTTGCCGGCAGCATCACCCTGGACGACCAGAGCGCCGAAGGACGCGCCGCGATTTTCGACCTGCTGGCCGGCATGCAGGCCACGTTCACCCAACTTGAAACCCTGCGCATCCCGGTGATTGCCGCCATCCAGGGCGGCTGCATTGGCGGCGCGGTGGACATGGTGACGGCCTGCTGCCTGCGCTACGCCACGGCCGACGCGTTTTTCTGCATCCAGGAAATCAACATCGGCATGGTGGCCGACGTGGGCACGCTGCAGCGCCTGCCCAAGCTGATTCCGCTGGCGGTGGTCAAAGAGCTGGCTTATACCGGCCGCAAGCTGGGCGCGGCCAGGGCGCTGGCCTGCGGTTTGGTCAATGAGGTGTTCGACACGCCTGAAGCCCTGCTGGCCGGTGCGCTGCAATGCGCCAAAGAGATTGCCGCCAAGCCGCCCGTCGCCATCTGGGGCACCAAGCAGGCGGTGCATTACGCCCGAGACCATTCGGTGGACGAGGCGCTCAAGCAGATGGGCTGGCTGCAGGGCATCATCTGGAGCAACCAGCATGTGCGCGAATCGATGCAGGCGATGAAGGAAAAGCGCACCGGCCGCTTCCCCGATCTCGCCACCCTCCAGTATTTCAATGAAAAAGGCCTTTAGCGCATATGGGGCGGGCACAATCAGCTATTGATTCAATAGCGTTGATGCCACCCATCAGCCGACCCGCTGCCAGAACCACCAGGCGGCCAGCACGATCAGCAGCACCGAGCCGCCGCGCACCACCACGCGGTCATACCAGGGCCTGCCGACCAGGGCCTGCGACACCAGCACCCAGCCCAGCACGGCCACAAGCTGGCCGGCCTCGACACCCAGGTTGAAACCGGCCAGCGCCCAGGGCAGCAGCCCGCCGGGCGCGGCGGCCTCCAGCAGCAGGCCGGCAAAGCCGAAGCCGTGGACCAGGCCGAACAGCAGCGCCAGCACGTCCATGCGAATCCATTTCACCGGGCGCAGGTTCAGCAGCGCCGTGACGGCAATTGACAGCGCAATCACCGGCTCGACCCACGTGGGCGAGGCCTGCGTCCAGCCGAAGGTTGCCAGCATCAGCGTGATCGAATGGCCGATGGTGAAGGCGGTCACGGTGCGCAGCAGCGCCAGCCAGGCATCACGGCTGGCAAAGGCTGGCGTGGCGCCGGTCTGGACAGCTGCTGCGCCAACCGACCGGGCCTGGGTAAACGCCGCCTGCGGCCGGCGGCGCAGACTCAATTGCAAGGGCAGCACCAGCGCCAGCAAAAAGGCCAGGTGGTCGTAGCCTTGCAGCAGGTGGTGCATGCCCAGGCTGAAATAGTCGCGCAGCGCCGACAGGCGATTCGACGGTGCCGCCTGCGCATCGGCCATGGCACCGGCCTGGCGGTCCGCGCCAGGGCTGAGCGCCAGGCGTCCCTGCTGGGGCGAAACCGTGCTGAGGAAATCCTTGCCGCCCAGCTGGCCCGCCACCAGAAGCCGGTGCGTTGAATCCTCGTTTTTCAGCAGTCGGTAATCCAGGTTCAATGCGCCACCGGCCGGGCAGCGGGCTTGCGCCACCGCCCGGAAATAGACACCGTCGCTGCGGCGTTCCAGGCCATCGGCCTGCCAGTCGAGCCGGCAGGCAGGCTGCGGGCCGGAGGCAAGCTCGGGCGGTGTCTCCAGGTTGGCCAGGGTGTTGAGCGCAGCCAGCACCTGCGGCGTGGCCGCCCTGACCTCGCCCCAGCTCACGCGCGCATCGGCATTTGCATCGACCGGCACGATCAAGTCCAGGTCGCGAAGCGCCACCGCCAGCGCAAACCGGAAATCGCTGACGCTGCCTGCGCCTGCAGGTGCTTGTGTCTGCCGCACATCGAGGTAGGCATCGCTGCCCTTGTGCGCCAGCGCCGGGCTGCAAGCCAGCGCAAGGGCCAGCAGCCAGCCAGCCTGGATGAATGCGCGAACCGGGCGCATCACCTGGCCCCTCCTGCGGCAACCGCGCCGGCTGGCGCCAGCCGCGCATCGTGCAGGCCAGCGGCGCGGACGGCGTTTTCAATCTCCGCCAGCGCCGCGCCGTCGCCGGCCAGCCGGGCGCTTTGCAGCGCGGTCCACCAGTCCAGCGGCTCGCGCTGGAGCTGAAGGTTGGCGCGGGCCAGTTGCAGCGCGCGCGGCGCGTCGGCGTCCAGCCACAGCGCGGCCAGCGCCAGTTCGCGGCCATGCAGCGCCGGATCGTCGCCGCGCCTTGTCAGTTCATCAACGCGCCCCTGCAGCAACTGGCGCGCTTCGGTCCAGCGCGCATCGCCCTGGCGCTTCCACGCCGCCGCGCGGCGCAGCAGCACGGCATCGGTTTCAGGCAGCGGCGCCAGCAGTTGCAGCGCTTGCGCGGTTTTTCCGGTGCGCAGCAGCAGGTCGCTGTAGGCAATCGAGGTGTACAGGTCATGCTCGGCCGCCAGGCTGCGCGCATAGGCGCTGGCGGCATCGGCATCGCGGCCCGCGCGCTCGTGGTTTTCGGCCAGCAGCGACAGCAGCCAGCTGCGCTGGCCGGGATCGGTGGCCTGGCCGGCCAGCGCCTGCAGGCCCTGCCCGGCTTGCGCGTTCTGGCCCTGCAGCGACTCGGTTTCCAGACGACAGGCCCTGGCATACAGCAAGGGGCCGGCGCGCGAAACCGCTTCGCAGGCCGCCAGCGCTTCAACATAACGGCCGGAAAGCCGCTCCAGCGACGCCAGGTTCAGCCAGCCCTGCGCATGGCCGGGCGCACGGGCCAGCGCCGCCGTGAGCACCGCCCGCGATGCCGCGAATTCATGCCGGCCCTGCTGCACCGTGGCCTGCAAGACGGCCATATCGGCCGGCGCATCGGCCCGGTCCCACCAGGGCGCCAGCGCGGCCTGCGCGCGCCCCCAGTAGCGGGTGTCACCGGTCTGGCGGGCCACCGAAATATCTTCGCGGACCTGCCGGGCAGCGGCTTGCGCATCAGCGGCCGGCGGCGTGCCTGCCGGCGACTGGACGGGGCGGCTTCGCGTGACGGCAGGCAGCACTTCGAGGATGTCTTCGTCGCGCAGGGGCTGGAGCGGGACGGCAGCCATCACAGGCATCTGAAGCGCCGCCAGCACGCCGGCCAGCGCGATGGCCGTGAAGGAAGCAGGCAGTTTGAAATCAGGCATGGCGATGTCTTCCAGGCGTGCAGCCGGCGGATGTTTGTATGGATTTTCACCGGGCAATCAGACAAGGCGTCGCCCAGCAAAAAAAAATTATAAAAAAGCCCGGCCATTGAAAGCAATCAATGGCCGGGCGGCGCCATGTCTGCCTTTATGGCAGGGGCGCTGGTTCCGCGCTGTCGTTGGCCACCAGTGTCAGCGGGTTGATGTCAACCGGCTCCGCGCTATCGCCGCCGATCAGGCCATTGATGTAGGCGACCACATCGGTGATCGTCTGCGCGACCGGCCCGGGTGGGGCACCGCCCCCGTTGGCGCCGTGGTCATCATTGCTGCCGCCGCAGCCGGCGAGCAGCGCGGCGCACAGTGCGGCGCCGGCCATCAGTCTTGGGTTGAAGGTGAACATGGTGTTTCCTTGTCTGCCGGCCAATTACTTGGCCCCCGCAAGCGGGGTGTTGAGGTAGGGGAAGACCTGCTTGAAGTCGGTGGCGCTGGCGCGCACGCCATCCACGAAGGCCACGCCGCCGCTAGGCGCATCGGCGGGCTTGCAGCCCACCTTCAGCGCGTCGGTGTCGCCGGTCAGCACGCACAGCGCGCCCATGGCCACGCGCAGCGACACGTCCACCACGTCGTCGCCCAGGCGGCGGCCGTTCGGGAAGCCGGCCGCGTCGCCCGCCGCCACGCCCAGCGCGTTTTGCGCGGCCGCCGGCTTGGCGGCAATCGACGTGTTCAGGCGCAGCATCTCGGTCAGCGGACCGCCCATGCCCAGGCCGGTGATGTTGGCCGGACGGTTGACCGTGGGCAGGCCGGTCAGGAAGGCGGTCATCAGGTCGGTGCGCGGGAAGTTGGTCGGCGCCTTGACGCCGAACAGGCTTTCCAGCAGCGCCGGCAGCGTCGGATTGGTCACGTAGTCGGCGAAGTTGGCCGCATCGTTCAGTGGCTTGCTGGCGTTGAACTTGTCCTTGTCCTTCAGGCCGATCACCACCTCATTGACCAGCGGCATGCCCAGGCGCGAGACCTGCGTCCAGGCGCCGCCGGCTTTTTCGCTGGCCTGCAGGCCCGAGCCTGGCGCGCCATTGAGCAGCCGGCCCTGGCGCAGGCTGGCCGTGGTCCAGCCGCCGATGACTTTTTCGCTGCCCTGCGTCAGGCAGGTCGCCGGCACTTCGAGCGCCAGCGAGGTCACGTTCTTGTCCTCCAGCTCGCCGAACTTGCCGGCAGCCGCCGCATTGGCCTCGTTGGTGATGACGGACGCAGGCGCATTGACCAGATCAAAAATGGCGCCGAGGTTTACCGAAAAGGCTTCCTTGCGCTGGCCGACGAACACCTTGCCGGGCGTCGCGCAGCCGGGGATGTTGATGCTTTGGATGTAGGAGTTGGCATAGCCTTCATAGCTGTTGCCGGGGAAGGTCTTGGTGCCGATGTAGTCGATGGGCTTGCCAAAGGTGGTGCCGCCGCCGGCCGTGGTGACAGCCGCGCGGCTGCCGCTGCGGCGGTCGCCGCGCACCACGTTGAGCGTGAAGCTCTCGGTGTAGCTCAGCGGCGCGCCGGGCGCATTCGTGACCGCGCCGGCCTGGCGCAGCGGAATCGAGACGTTCTTGCCGCCGATGGGCAGCGTGATGCCGGCGCCGTTGTTGGCGAGTTCGTTCTTGAACTGGAACTGGAAGGTCAGGTCTTCCTTGCCGTCGCCGTTGTTGTCCAGGTGGATTTCATACAGCGCGTTCGGGTCGAGCGAGAAATAATTCGGGCCGCCGTAAGCATCCTGCAGCGGCAGGTAGTTGGCGATCAGCGTGACGTTGCCGGCCTTGCCCGCCTCGTAGCTGTTGAACATGTAGAAATCGGTGCCGTCCACTTTCGGGGCGGTGGTGATGAACGGCGCTTCGCGGTGGCTGGAAGCCATTGCGCCGCCGGCGGCGGCAAGCAGCAGGCACGCCCTGGCGATGTGCCGAAGTTTCATTTGCATGGTTGATCTCCTGGTTGATTGAATCACAGCAATTGCTGTACGGGAAGGTACGCAAACAGGCTGCAGGCCGGATTCAACGGAGGTTCAAAATTTGGCCAGAGGCGAAGTTGTCCTACAAAACGACTCACCGGGCCGTGACGACCCAAATTTTTTGAAAACTCAAGACAAAACAGCCATTTGCGCATACTGGATATGCGCAAGCAGCTATCTATTCAATAGCATTCACTGCCGCGCGGTGCGAATGTTTTGCGGAATCGCCTGCGGATGGCTGGTGCGAAACGGGTTGATGTCCAGCCCGCCGCGTCGCGTGTAGCGCGCATACACCGTGAGCTTGACCGGCCGGCAGCGCGTCCAGATGTCCATGAAGATGCGCTCGACGCACTGCTCGTGGAACTCGTTGTGATTGCGGTAGCTGACCAGGTACTGCAGCAGGCCTTCCTGGTTGATCTGCGGGCCGCTGTAGCTGATGCGCACGCTGCCCCAGTCGGGCTGGCCGGTCACCAGGCAGTTGCTCTTGAGCAGGTTGCTGGTCAGCACTTCAGTGACCGGCGGCTCGTCGAACACGGCGCTCAGCAGGTCGGGCGCCGGGGTGTAGCGGCTGCATTCCACATCGAGCCGGTCCAGGCTCAGGCCGTCGAGTTCGGCCACGTCCTCGCGGTCGAACAGCTCGGGCAGCAGCAGCTTGACGCCGACGCTGGACGCATTCGGCGCGCCGCGCCAGGCGGCTTCGCCGATGTCGGCGCGCAGCCGCGCCTGCACCGCGGCGGCGTCTGCAAAGCGGGTGTTGTTGAAGCTGTTCAGGTAGAGCTTGAAGGACTTGCTCTCAACGATGTTGGGTGTCTCGCAGGGCACGATGAACTGTGCCAGCGCCACCTGCGGCTTGCCGCGCGGGTTGAGCCAGCTCAGCTCGAACGCGGTCCACAGGTCGGCGCCGAAAAACGGCGGCGCGGTGCCCACGCCGATTTCTTCGCGCTTGGCCAGGCGCGGAATGGGGAACAGCAGCGACGCGTCGTACTGATCGACATAGGCGGACGATTTGCCCAGTTCGGAATGTTCAGGAAGGTTGTTCATGGTTGAGTAGATGGGGTTGTCGGGTTGGCCGCAGCGAGGTGCGGAATCAAGAGGGCCAGCAGGCGCTCGACCACGCCGGGCGGCAGGTCGTGGCCCATGCCGTCGATGCCGGCCAGCCGGGCGCCGGGAATGCGGCGGGCGGTGTCTTCTGCGCAGGCGAACGGCACCAAGGGGTCGGCCCGGCCATGCACCACCAGCGTCGGCACCCGGATGCCGGCCAGTTCATCGGCGCGCGTGCGGTCGGCCAGCACGGCGACCATCTGCCGCAAAATGCCGACCGGGTACAGGCTGCGCCGGGCCGCCGCGCCCACGAGGTCGCGCCAGTCAGCATCGCTCAGCGCAAAACCGGGGCTGCCAATCGCCTTGAAGACCCGCACCGAATGGTCGATGGCCGCGTCCAGGCCTTTGCCGGCGGGCCGGCTCATCAGCACGCGGCTGACCTCGGGGCCAGGTCCGGGCAGGCCGCGCGCGCCGCTCGAACTCATGAGGCTGGTCAGGCTCAGCACCCGCCCGGGCGCCAGCAGCGACAGGCGCTGGGCGATCATGCCGCCCATGCTCGCACCGACCACATGCGCCCGGTCGATGTTCAGCGCATCGAGCACGCCCAGCGCGTCCCGCGCCATGTCGAGCACGCTGTAGGGCGGCCTGATGCGCCAGCCGAGCCGGTATTTCAGCCCCGCCCACAGCACTTTGGGCTTGCCCAGCGCATCGAAATGCTGGCTAAGCCCGGCATCGCGGTTGTCGAAACGAACCACCCGGTAGCCGGCATCGACCAGCGCCTGCACCAGGGCCGGCGGCCAGGCGATCAGCTGCATGCCCAGGCCCATGATGAGCAGCACCGCTGGACGCGGCTGGCCCTGCGCATCGACGCCGGCGCCGCTGTCCTCGACTTCGAGGTCGATGCCGTTAGCTCTTTTTTTCATAGCATTAAACCCCCGTACTACATGCGCAAATCGGCTATTTTGTTCACAACTTCAGGCTGTCTGCCGGCGCCGGAACACCAGCCGGTCCACGGCCGACGCGCCGGCATCGAAGCCATAGCCTTCGGCATCAAAGCCCTTGAGCTTTTCCACCGTGGCCAGCCCATGTTCAATCGCGTAGCGCGCCATCAGCCCGCGCGCGCGCTTGGCCGTGAAGCTGATGACCTTGTAGCGGTCGCCGCGCCACTCCTCGAACACGCAGGCCACGACGCGCGCCTTGAGCGCCTTGCGGTCCACCGCCTTGAAATACTCCTCGCTGGCCAGGTTGACGATCACCGGCGACACCTCGGCGGCCGCGCGCGCATTCAGGTAGTCGGCAATCTGCGCGCCCCAGAACTGGTAGAGATTCTTGCCGCGCCCGGTCACCAGCGCCGTTCCCATTTCCAGCCGGTAGGGCTGCATCCAGTCGAGCGGCCGCAGCACGCCGTACAGCCCGCTCAAGATGCACAGGTGACTCTGTGCCCAGGCCAGTTGCGGCTCGTCCAGGGTTTTCGCATCCAGCCCCTGATAGGCGTCGCCATTGAAGGCCAGCGCGGCCTGCTTTGAATTTTTGGCGGTGAAGGTCGGCGACCAGGCTTCATAGCGCGCCGCGTTCAGGCCGGACAGCGCATCGGACAGCGTCATCAGGCTGGCGATCTGCTGCGGCGACTTCTCGCGCATCACCGCCACCAGTTCGGCGGCCTGCGCGATGAACAGCGGCTGGCTGTGCGGCACGTGGCCAGAAGGCGTGTCGTAGTCGAGGGCTTTGGCAGGTGACAGAAGAAACAGCATGGGCGGGAGAATCCTTTGCGCCGGATTATCGGATACGCTAAACATCCATTTTTTGACTGACCGCTTGACCCCATGCGCCTGCTGACCCACCACCAACTCGACACGCAGCGCGTGCGCGCCCAGTTTGCCAAGCTGCAGCAGGCCGTGGCGCGCGATGACTTCAAAAGCCCGAATCTCAAGAAGCTGTCGCCCACGCCCTACTGGCGGTTCAAGCTCGACCACACCAACCGGCTGCTGGTGCAGTTCGCGCGCCACGGCAATGAAAACGTGTGCCTGGCGCTGGAGGTGATTCACAACCATGCCTACGAGCATTCGCGCTTTCTGCGCGGCGCCTCGCTGGACTGGAGCCAGCTCGACCTGGACGACGCGCCCGTGCCCGGTGCCGATGACCTGAACGCGCATGCCCCGGCGCTGCGCTACATACATCCGGAGCGCGGCGAGATCCATGTACTCGACAAGGTGCTGAGCTTTGACGACGCGCAGCAGGCGGTGTATGACGCGCCGGCGCCCTTGATCCTGGTGGGCTCGGCGGGTTCCGGCAAGACCGCGCTGACGCTGGAAAAGCTCCGGCTGGCGCGCGGCCGCGTGCTGTATGTCACGCAGTCGGCGTTTCTGGCGCAAAGCGCGCAGGCCATGTACTTTGCGCACGGCTTTGAGGCCGAGGGCCAGGAGCCGGAATTCCTGAGCTACCGCGAATTCATCGAAACCCTGCAGGTGCCTGCTGGCCGCGAACTCGATTTCACCGCCTTCACCGGCTGGTTCGAGCGCTACCGCAGCGCGGCTAGGCAAGCCACCGGCGGGCTCGATGCCCACGCGCTGTTCGAGGAGTTTCGCGGCGTGATTTCGAGCCGGGCCGACGGTGTGCTGACCCGCGAGGCCTACCTGGCGCTGGGCGTTCGCCAGTCGCTGCTGGCGGCCGAGCAGCGCGCGGCGGTGTTCGAGTTGTTCGAGAAATACCGCGCCTGGCTGGCGAGCGCCGGCTTGTTCGATTTGAATTTGGTGGCGCATGACTGGCGGGCCTTGGCAAAGCCGACCTATGACTTCATGGTGGTTGACGAGGTGCAGGATTTGACCAGCGTGCAGCTCGCGCTGCTGCTCAGGACGCTGGCGAAGCCGGGGCAGTTTTTGCTGTGCGGCGACTCCAACCAGATCGTTCACCCGAACTTCTTTTCATGGGCAGCGGTCAAGACGCTGTTCTGGCAGGACGAGTCGCTGGCCCGGTCGCAAACCATCTCGGTGCTGCGCGCCAATTTCCGCAACGCCCAGGCGGTGACGCAACTGGCCAATCGGCTGCTCAAGATCAAGCACGCTAGATTTGGCTCGATTGACCGGGAAACCAATTTCCTGGTGCAGGCCACGGCGCAGACCACCGGCTCGGTGCAGTTGCTGCTGGACAAGGACAGCGCCCGGCGCGAACTCAACGCCAAGACGCGGGGCTCGACCCAGTTTGCCGTGATCGTCCTGCGCGACGAAGACAAGGCCGCCGTGCGCGCCCAGTTCCAGACGCCGCTGGTGTTCTCGGTGCACGAGGCCAAGGGACTGGAATACGCGAACGTGATCCTGGTCGATATGGTGTCCAGCCAGCGCCAGGCCTTTGCCGAAATCGCCAGCGGCGTCAAGCCGCAGGACCTGGAAGGCGACACGCTGGACTACAGCCGCGCCCGCGACAAGACCGACCACTCGCTGGAGCTGTTCAAGTTCTATGTCAACGCCCTGTATGTCGCCCTGACCCGCGCCGTGGACCAGCTGCTGCTGGTCGAAAGCGACACCGCGCATCCGCTGCTGCAACTGCTGGGCTTGCGCACCAACGACGCGATCAGCCTGGCGCAGCAGCAGACCTCCAGCCAGCAGGAATGGGCGCAGGAAGCGCGCCGCCTGGAACTGCAGGGCAAGCAGGAGCAGGCCGACGCGATTCGCAAAAACGTGCTCAAGACGCAAAAACCGAGCTGGCCGGTGTGGGACGAAGCCGCCTTGCAGGACTTGCTGCCCAAGGCGCTTCAGCCGGGGCAAATCTCCAACAAGCCGCGCCAGGCGCTGTTCGACTATGCGCTGTGGCACGGCCAGAGCGGCTGGATTCACGAACTGGCCCAAGCCAGCCGATTCGAGCCCGCCCTGCGCCTCGCCCAGGCGATGGATGCGGTCAGCAATCCTTACCACTACGACAGGCTCGATGTACAGGAAGCGCCCAAATACATCGTCAAAAAAATCGCCGCCGTGGCCGAGCGCCAGCGCCAGCCCTATGCCGGCCGCGCTTTCAAGGACGTGCTGCGCCAGTGCGACCAGTACGGCGTGGACCATCGCAGCTACTTCAACGCCACGCCGCTGATGATGGCCGCGCAGTGCGGCAACGTGCCGCTGGTCGAGGCCCTGCTGGCGCGCGGCGCCGACCCGCTGGTGCGCGACCACTATGGCCACAGCGCCTGGGACCATGCGCTGGAGCGCTTTCTGGACGATCCGTGGCACACGCAGCACCACCTCGATGCGCTCTTTCCCTTGCTGTCGCCCCCTGTGCTCGACGTTCAGACGGCAGGACGTCTGATCCGGCTGGAGCGCCACCAGGGCGAATACTGGCTGCTGGGCGTGATGCTGGCCAGCTACAAAAAGCTCTATTCGCAGGCCGTTCCCCATCCGCACGTCCATCGCAACCTGAAAGGGTTTTGCGCCGACCACCTGATGCGCCAGGTCGAGCGCGTGCCCGAAAGCGTGCTGCGCCCCGAGCGGCGCCGGCGCGTTTACTTCAACGGCGTGCTGTCGCGCGCCGAAGTCCACAGCAGCTACCAGCCCAGCCGCCAGCTCTGGCTGCGCACGCACAACGGCTATTACGTGCTGAACCCCGAACTGCAGTTGCGCGCCCACAGCGGCGCCGGCTGGGTGCCGTGGAAACAGTGGCTGAACCAGCCGCTGGTGCATGCGGGCTGCGGCATTGTCCAGCCCGGCGCGTGATTTTGCTCATCTTTTAATAGCTGCTTGCGCACGTACAGCGTGCGGAAAAGGCCGATTTGGCTTTAAAACTGCAACCCATGCAGCGCCGTCGAATAAAATCGGCGCAACCCCGCCCTCTTCCAACTCCGACTCAACCCCAACCCCAGGCGGCATCCCCGAGATGCCGTTTCCCATTGCCACATGACTGAAGCTGCCACCCCTACCCCGACCGCCCCTGCCCTTGATGCCATCAAGGTGTTTCCCCCCACGCCGGGGCTGGACAGCCTGGCCAAGTCGTTCGAGCCTTCGGAAATCGAAAAGCACTGGGGTCCGCTGTGGGAGCAAAGCGGCCAGTACGAGCCGACGCTGGACGAATCGAAGCCCTCGTTCGCCATCCAGCTGCCGCCGCCCAACGTCACCGGCACGCTGCACATGGGCCATGCGTTCAACCAGACCATCATGGACTCGCTGACGCGCTACCACCGCATGCGCGGCGATAACACGCTGTGGGTGCCGGGCACCGACCACGCCGGCATCGCCACGCAGATCGTCGTCGAGCGCAAGCTGCAGGGCGAAACAGGCAAGACCCGCCACGACATGGGGCCGACCCCCGCCGAAGCGCGCAAGAACTTTGTCGCCAAGGTCTGGGAATGGAAGGAAGAATCCGGCTCGACCATCACCCGCCAGATGCGCCGCATGGGCGACTCGGTGTCGTGGAAGCACGAGTACTTCACCATGGACCCGAAGATGTCCAAGGTCGTCACCTCGACCTTCGTGCAGTTGTACGAGCAGGGCCTGATCTACCGGGGCAAGCGGCTGGTGAACTGGGACCCGGTACTGAAATCGGCCGTGTCCGACCTGGAAGTCGAGAGCGAGGAAGAAGACGGCTTCATGTGGCACATCCGCTACCCGCTGGCGGACGGCTCTGGCTCGATCACCGTCGCCACCACACGCCCCGAAACCATGCTGGGCGACGTGGCCGTCATGGTGCATCCGGAAGACGAACGCTACATCCACCTGATCGGCCAGCAGGTCACGCTGCCGCTGTGCGACCGCACGATTCCGGTGATTGCCGACGATTACGTCGACAAGGACTTCGGCACCGGCGTGGTCAAGGTCACGCCCGCGCATGACACCAACGACTATGCGGTCGGCCAGCGCCACCATTTGCCGATCATTTGCGTGCTCACGCTCGACGCCGCGATCAACGACAACGCTCCCGAGAAATACCGGGGCATGGACCGCTTCGTCGCCCGCAAGGCCGTCGTCGCCGACCTGGAAGCCGCCGGTTTCCTGGTCGAGGTGAAAAAGCACAAGCTGATGGTGCCGCGCTGCACCCGCACCGGCCAGGTGATCGAGCCGATGCTGACCGACCAGTGGTTTGTCGCGGTGAACAAGGTGAGCGAGCAAGACCCGACCGGCAAGTCCATCGCCCAGAAAGCGATTGACGCGGTCGACAGCGGCGCGGTGAAGTTCGTTCCCGAGCAGTGGGTCAACACCTACAACCAGTGGATGGGCAACATCCAGGACTGGTGCATCTCGCGCCAGCTCTGGTGGGGCCACCAGATTCCGGCGTGGTACGACGAGGACGGCAAGGTCTATGTCGCCACCAATGAAGAGGAAGCGCAGGCCCAGGCGCCCGGCAAGACCCTGCGCCGCGATGAAGACGTGCTCGACACCTGGTATTCCTCGGCGCTGGTGCCCTTCTCGTCCCTCGGCTGGCCAGAGAAGACGAAGGAGCTGGACCTGTTTTTGCCGTCGAGCGTGCTGGTCACCGGCTACGACATCATCTTTTTCTGGGTCGCCCGGATGATCATGATGACGACGCATTTCACCGGCCAGGTGCCGTTCAAGCACGTCTACATCCACGGCCTGGTGAAGGACGCACAGGGCAAGAAGATGAGCAAGTCCGAAGGCAATGTGCTCGACCCGGTCGATCTGATCGACGGCATCGAACTCGCCCCGCTGCTGGACAAGCGCTCGCAAGGCCTGCGCAAGCCTGAAACCGCGCCGCAGGTTCGCAAGAACACCGAGAAGGAATTCCCGGCCGGCATTCCGGGCTATGGCGCCGATGCGCTGCGTTTCACCTTTGCCTCGCTCGCCAGCCTGGGCCGCAGCATCAACTTCGACAGCAAGCGCTGCGAAGGCTACCGCAACTTCTGCAACAAGCTCTGGAACGCCACGCGCTTCACGCTGATGAACTGCGAAGGCCAGGATTGCGGCCTCAATGAACACAGCAAGGAACAATGCGCGCCCGGCGGCGAGATGGAAAACTACCTGGATTTTTCGCAGGCCGACCGCTGGATCGCTTCCACGATGCAGCGCGTTGAGCTGGACGTGGCCAAGGGCTTTGCCGAGTACCGCCTGGACAACGTCGCCGGCCACATCTACCAGTTCATCTGGGACGAGTTCTGCGACTGGTACCTGGAAATCGCCAAGGTGCAGATCCAGCAAGGCAGCGACGCGCAAAAACGCGCCACGCGCCGCACGCTGATCCGCACGCTCGAAGGCATCTTGCGGCTGGCGCACCCGCTGATTCCGTTCATCACCGAAGAACTCTGGCAAAAGGTCGCGCCCGTCGCGGGCAAGGCTGGGCCATTCATCGGCCAGGCGCCCTACCCGCAAAGCCAGCCTGAAAAGATCGACCCGCAAGCCGAAGCGCATGTCGCCAAGCTGAAAACCCTGGTCGATGCCTGCCGCAACCTGCGCGGCGAGATGAAGGTCTCGCCCGCCACGCGGCTACCACTGCTGGTCGTGGGCGATGACGACTTCATCAACGCCGTGGCACCAGTGCTCAAGTCGCTGGCCAAGCTCAGCGAGGTCAAGCTGTTCGCAACAGAAGCCGAATGGGTGCTGGCTGCAGAAGCCGCACCCGTGGCCGTGGTCGGCGATGCGCGCGTCTGCCTCTACATGGAAGTCGATGTCGCGGCCGAAAAAGCCCGTCTGGGCAAGGAAGCCACGCGCCTCGAAGGCGAGTTGCTCAAGGTGCAGGCCAAGCTGGCAAACGAAACCTTTGTCGCCAAGGTGCCGCCCGCCGTGCTGGAAACGGAACGCAGGCGGCTGACGGAATTCACCGGCACGCTGGAAAAGATCCGCGAGCAGCTGGCACGGCTCAAGTAAGGGAGAGACGGAAATTGCAAAAGTGCCGGTTTCAAGTGGCTGTCATTGCGGGCTTGACCCGCAATCCATGGCCCCGAATTCATGGATGCCGGGTCAAGCCCGGCATGACATGGGTACATCGGAAGTTTCCGCTTCCCTAATGTGTAATAAGGGCGCCTCTTTGCATTGATCAGGGGATTGACGCAGGCCGGACCGGGACGTAGTCTGACGCTGTCCAGGCCTTCAAAGCCCGAAAATAACTTCTTATTTTTTTAGAAACGCCAATGCAAAAATCCATCCTGAACAAAGCTGTATTTCCCGTTGCCGGCCTTGGAACCCGCTTTCTGCCCGCGACCAAGGCCATGCCTAAGGAAATGCTGCCCATCGTGGACAAGCCGCTGATCCAGTATGCAGTGGAAGAAGCCTATTCAGCCGGCATCCGGGACATGATTTTCGTGACCGGCCGGAACAAGCGCGCCATCGAGGACCATTTCGACACGGCTTACGAGCTGGAAACCGAACTGGAAAAGGCTGAAAAACACGAGTTGCTCGCGCTGGTGCGTTCGGTCCAGCCGGATGACATGACCATTGCCTTTGTCCGCCAGCCCCGTTCGCTGGGCCTGGGCCATGCCGTGCTGTGCGCCGAGCACCTGGTCGGGAACGAACCGTTTGCCGTCCTGCTGGCGGACGACCTGATGGTCGGCCCGAAGGGCGGGATGTCGGTGATGGCGCAGATGGCCGAGCAGTTCGAGGCGCTTGGGCAATCGGTGCTGGCGGTGCAGGAAGTGCCGGCCGAGCAGACGCGGCGCTACGGCATCGTGGCCGGTGAAATGGCTGGCGAGCGCCTGATGAAGGTCAGCCACATGGTCGAGAAACCAGCACCCGAGGCAGCGCCTTCACGCATGGCCGTGGCCGGCCGCTATATCCTGACGCCAGCCGTTTTCGAGCAGATCCGCAACCAGCCCAAAGGCGCAGGCGGCGAAATCCAGCTCACCGACGGCATCGCCGGGCTGATGCAACACGAGAGTGTTTACGCTTATCAATACCAGGGCAAGCGCTACGACTGCGGCAGCAAGGAAGGTTTTCTGGAAGCGACGGTGGAGCTTGCACTGCAGCATCCGGAAGTCGGCGTGTATTTCAGGAACTACCTTGACAACCTGCAGATCGGCTGGTCGGGCAAGGAACGCCGGGCCGCCAACCTGTCCTGACCAAGCGGTGCGGCCTGCGCGTCAGCGCCGCTTCAGCACATGAATGAACTCGTTTCCGACGGTTTGCTGATCCATCAGGTCGTTCCCGGTCTGCTTGGCAAACGCCTGGAAATCGCGGGTCGAGCCCGCATCGGTTGAAACCACGCGCAGCAACTGCCCGCTTTCCATGGCGGCCAGCGCTTTCTTGGCTTTCAGGATGGGCAGCGGGCAGTTCAGGCCACGCGTGTCGAGTTCTTTATCGATGTTCATGAATGTCTTTGTGATCAAACCCTGATTTTCAGGCAGGAAACACACCAGTGGACAAATAGCGGTCGCCCCGGTCGCAAACGATGAACACGATCACCGCATCCTTGACCGTTTTGGCGATTTCCTGCGCCACCCAGCAGGCGCCAGCGGCCGAGATGCCGGCAAAGATGCCTTCCTCGCGCGCCATGCGCCGGCACATGTCTTCGGCATCCAGCTGGCTGACCAGGACCAGTTCATCAACATTGCGCGGGTCGTAGATCTTGGGCATGTAGGCTTCGGGCCACTTGCGGATACCCGGAATGCGCGAACCTTCGCTGGGCTGCGCGCCGATGATCCTGATCTCAGGGTTTCTTTCCTTCAGGTAGCGCGACACGCCGGTGATGGTGCCGGTGGTGCCCATGGCGCTGACAAAATGCGTCACTGTGCCGGCCGTGTCGTTCCAGATTTCGGGGCCGGTGGTCTCAAAATGGACGCGCGGGTTGTCGGGGCTGGAGAACTGGTCCAGCACCCTGCCCTTGCCTTCGTGCTGCATCCGCTCGGCCAGATCGCGCGAGTATTCAATGCCGGCGCTTTTCGGCGTCAGGATCAGCTCGGCGCCAAACGCCTTCATGGTCTGCGCGCGCTCGATGCTCAAGTCCTCCGGCATGATCAGGATCATGCGGTAGCCCTTGATCGCGGCGGCCATGGCCAGCGCAATGCCGGTGTTGCCCGACGTGGCCTCGATCAGCGTGTCGCCGGGCCTGATCTCGCCGCGCTCCTCGGCGCCCCGGATCATGGCCAGCGCCGGCCGGTCCTTGACCGACCCGGCCGGGTTGTTGCCTTCAAGCTTGCCCAGGATTGTGTTGCCGCGTACGGCGTTTTCGGCGGCGGCGATGCGCTGCAGTGCGACCAGCGGTGTTTTTCCGATGGCGTCTTCAATGGTTGGAAATTTCATAGCCCACTACTGTGCCATAATTTCGTTCTTTGGTTTTACTGCCCGGGTGGTGAAATTGGTAGACGCAGGGGACTCAAAATCCCCCGCCGAAAGGCGTGCCGGTTCGATTCCGGCCCCGGGCACCATTCAGTAGAATCAGACAGTCTCAGAACCCTCAGAACCCGCATGTCTCCTAGGCATAGCGGGTTTTTTGTTGCCTCAAGCAGTATCACTGGATAACATGAGATACCGCCAAAAAGACGGAATTTGTGACGGTATCTCATGGGGAGTCATCATGGATGAAGCAACGAGTTGACCTGACCGAGCATCAATTGGCCCATCGGGTCAAGGATACCAACGGGCGAGCTTCCATAACCAAACGGCGCACCTGCCAGCCCGGCGCGTGATGATGCAGACGTGGGCTGATTACCTGGACAAGCTGCGCATGGGTGCGGACGTGATCCAGTTCAAGTCCGCAGGAACGAAGGACTTGATGCATCCTGACACGACATGACTTAAACTTGCACCAATTCAGGTACAAGTCAAAGGGCGTCAAAAATGAAAATCATCACCTATTCCGAAGCGCGCAGTTCTCTCAAATCCGTGCTCGACACGGTGCATGAAGATGCTGACGTGACCATCATCAGCCGCCGGGACGGTGCAGACGCCGTGGTGATGTCGCTTGACCATTACCAGAGCATCATGGAAACCATGCACCTGCTGGCAACCCCGGCCAATGCGGCGCATCTGGCCAAGTCCATTGCACAGCACAAGGCGGGCAAGGCGGCGCGACGCGAACTGGTCAATCCTGAGTGAGCCGCGCCATCCGCTTCACCCCGGCGGCATGGGAGGACTACACCTGGTGGCAGGGGCAGGACAAAAAGACCTTGAAGCGCATCAATGCCCTGATCGAAGCGGCACGGCGCGACCCCTTCGCCGGTATCGGCAAGCCAGAACCACTGCTGGGCAACCTGGCGGGCTACTGGTCAAGGCGCATCGACGTGACGCACCGCCTGGTCTATGCCGCTGATGACGTTGATTTTGACGTGATCGCGTGCCGTGGGCACTACGACGATTGACGCAGGCCGCAACGCGGCATAACAGTTTTGAGCCACGCCTGGCCACCGGCTGATCCCCGATGATGAAAACCGGGACACCCTGACCCGGCGGCGCTGGTTTTCTTTGAATACGCAACTGAACGGCACTGCGCAGGCAACGCGGATGCCTGGCATATGCATTGCGAAGCCTTTGCAGGCGGGGCAGAATTCCCAAATGTGCAGCCACTACCAAACGCTCAAGAACCGGGCCAAATTCGAAAAAGAATTCCGGGTGAAGTTGCCGCCCTACGAGGGGGTGTATGACGTATGGCCGACCTATCAAGCACTTTTTGTGAGGCGACCGCGCGAGGCGGATGCGGGTGATGAAGCGGTCCCCGACCGAGAGGCGATGGCGGGCGTGTTTGGCCTGATCCCGGCTTGGGCCAAAGACGACAAGTTTGCGCGCCGGACCTTCAACGCACGCAGCGAGACAGCAGCGTCCTTGCCGAGCTTTCGGGATGCCTGGCGCAAGGGGCACAAGTGCATCATTCCGGCCGATGCCATTTATGAGCCTGATTGGCGATCAGGCAAGGCCGTGGCCACGCGGATTGTCCGAAGCGACGGCGGCGCCATGGGATTGGCCGGGCTGTGGAGTGGCTGGAAGTCACCGGCTGGAGAATGGGTGCTCAGCTTCACCATGCTGACCATCAATGCGGACGAACATCCGCTGATGCGCAACTTTCACAAACCCGGGGACGAAAAGCGAATGGTCGTGATCTTGCCCGATGGTTGCCATGACGACTGGCTGACGGCTCCCGCCGAGCGTTCAATGGACTTCATGCGGCAGTTCCCGGCAGAACGAATGACGGCCAGCACCTGAATGGCGGGCATTGGGGGCCGCAAAGTCTGGCTGATCGAGCCACGGCAACCTTGGCCACCCGGGCAACCGGCTTCACAGCCGGAAGGGCATCAGCCTGAGGCCCAGCACGAAAGTTGCCGAGCCGGCAATCACCCAGGCCAGGTTTTCCGCATCGGCACCCCTGCGCGTGAAATGAAAGTACATCTCTTTCGCAAAGCCAAGCACCACCGGCGCGAGCGCTGCGGCAACGATGCCAAAAGGCGAAGCCATGGCCGAGCAGGCCATTCCGGCGAAAAAGTGAATCATTCTGGTGTTGCGGGCCATGCTTGCGCTGCTCCCATCAAAATATCGAACAGTTCACAACAGCGCCGGGCGCCACCCGGTCACTGCCGGCTTGAACGGCCGGCGCCGGCCCATCTGCCGCGCAACGCCATGATCATCACGGCCAGCAAGGTGCCCGCCATGTCAATGCCCATATCAATCAGGCGCGGGTGCCGGTCAACGGCAAAAAACTGCAGCGCTTCGGTCATCAGCGCCAAGACCAGCGCCAGCAAGATCACCCGCCGGGCGGTGTAGGCCAGCGGACGCATCATGAGCAGCAGCGACATGCCGCAGAACACCACAAAGTGCGCCCACGACGACAATGAAAAAGGGACGTGAAGGCTTTGCTCCACACCATTGCGCCAGGCATTGGGCATTTGCGTACCAACGATCAGCACAAGAATATGCAGGCCGAACAGGCTCCAGGCGAGACGAGGGGACATCGGGCTTCTTTCTCGGGACAGGGCCTGTCGCCAGGCCGAAGGTTGAAACCAGCGCGCCCTCATGAGGCGCGGGGTGAATCGGCTATCTTATTAAATTTGGCTCAAGAATTGTCAGCACGCAAATCACAGCAGGAATCCTGGCGGTGGCAGTCCTGTGCGATGACTTTAACCACCGGGGCCAGGCCGTTTTTGCCAAGGAGGTGGATTTTCATGCGCTCAAATCCCACTCTTCCACGGCCAAACCGGGCACACGCAGGAATTCACGCGCGTTGTTGGTCACCAATACAGAGTCCTCGGCCATGGCATGTGCGGCAATCAGCAGGTCCATACCGCCAATAGTCTGCCCTGCCCGCTCCAGCGAAGCACGGATCCTGGCGTAGTGCTGGGTGGCGTCTGCGGGCCAGGGGCGCACTTCAAACCCCGCCAGCCATGCTTCAACCGTGGCAGAAAAGCGGACGGATGCAAGCTTTGCTGCGCCAAAGCGCAGTTCCGCCGCCACGATGGCAGACAGCCAGAGTTGCCCACGGTCCAACTCGGCGAAGCGCTCGACCATGCAAGCGGGGCGGCGACGCAGTACATAGCTGCAAATATTAATATCCAGTGTCCGGCGCATCATGAGGGTCAAGACCAGTCGCGCGTTTGCGGCGGGCTGTCATTCCGCTCGGTGAGAAAGGTATCGGGCAAGGGCTCGGTAGCCTCATAAAAGCTCCTTAGCCAGTCAGCCATGCCCTGATCCGGCGAAGGCTCCGGCTGCACCCATAGGGCATTGCCCACTTGCTCGATACGAACTTCCTTGGCACTCAGACGCAATTTCGCCGGCAGACGGATGGCCTGGCTGCGGCCGCTCATGAAAAGTTTGGCAGTAATGCTCATACAAATCTCCTGATGTAATAACACATTGGCATATTACATCGAATTCAGCTTTCGGGCTGTGCAGCGTACTGGTTGGCAACCCCGTCGCGGCAGGCACCGCATGGCCTCGAATTCATGGATGCCGGGCCCCCGGATCGGGTCCGGGGCCGGCTAAGGAACACGGAAATTTCCGGTTACCCCTGTCATGCCGGGCTTGACCCGGCATCCATGAATTCGGGGCCATGGATTGCCCCGGATCAAGTCCGGGGCAGGCTCGTCAAGCCCGCAATGACAGCCATCTGAAACCGGCAGTTTTGCAATTTCCGTTTTCCTAAGCCCGGCATGACAGGGGTACACCGGAAATTTCCGCATCCCTTAATGCCACTCATTGCGCAATTTCTGCTGGATGGCCAATGGCGATTCGCTAAAGGTTTGGGTGTTTTCGAGCCCACCGCACAAACTGGCAAGGCTAATGTCTGCTGGTTGGCTGACTGTGCTTTTTTGCCTGGCGCGCAAAAAATCAGCAAATTCCAGCACCTCGGCCAGCAAAGGTTCGGGCAGGTTCTGGACTGCTTCAAGGAGCCGTTCTGAAGTTGTTGACATCATGCGCGTCCTGTTAATTTTTTTGACCAAAGTAGTTTAGTGGCTGCCGATAGCGAATGCACGGGGCGTTGTTGCATAAATCCCCGTGATGGCGAAGCATCCCCCTGGCCCCCATTTTTTAGGCAACCCGGACGGAGTCCGGGCGTGCGAGCACCATCATGGGGTTGATGATTCCCACCCGCACAGCGACTTCTGCGTCCTGCACATCCACATCGCGCGCCCACAGCCTGTCGCCAGTCAAGGTCTTCAAGCGGTACATCACCAGGTTCTCCACCAAGGAGCGGCAGTGATAGCCGCTTTTATCCTTCCAGTCCTGCTTGACACTTTGGGCAATGTGGTCAATGGCCGCGTTACGCTCTGATGCTCCGGCCTGGCTGGCAGGCCAGTGAACGGCGCCTTCGACAGGAGGAGTGAGCGCCAGTGCGCCACATCCGGCAATGGCCGCGCGGGCTGCTTGGCTGTCGTAGGCGCCATCGCCTCCGACAATTTCCACCTTCGTCTCTGGCGGCAGTTGCGCCAGCAACTCGGGCAGCACGCTGGCGTCGTCCACGTCGCGGTGCGTCATCAACACGGCGCACACTTGCCCGGTTTTCGCGTCCAGCGCCAGGTGTACCTTGCGCCAGCTGCGCCGTTTGCTGTAGCCGTGCTTGCGCACTTTCCACTCGCCCTCGCCAAAGAGCTTTAGCCCGGTGCTGTCCACCAGCAGATGCACCGCCTCGCCCGCCTTGCGCAGCACCGGCAATGTCACCCGCAGCGACTTGGCCCTTCGGCTCAGCGTGCTGTAGTTGGGCACCGCCAAATCTGGCATCGCCAGGCGCTGCACGCTGATGGCGAACCCCTGCAGCGCCCGCAGCGGCAGGCGGTACACCGACTTGAGCGTCAAGTGCATCTGGATCACCGTGTCGCTGTACGCCTGCGCACGCCCGCCTGGCGTTTGAAGCGCTGGCGAGAACATCCGTTCGTCCATCCAGACCGTCACATTTCCCCGCTCGATCAGGCCCGCGTTGTACTCGGGCCAGTTCTTGACCCGGTAAACACCTTTGGGCTGGCTGGGCAGGAGCGTGTCTTTTGGCATGTTCGGAGCAAAAGCACGAAGCCTAACCGGTACGTCAGCCTGCTTATCCGGATACTTTGGGGTATTTATGCAACAACGCCCCATGGATTGCCCCGGATCAAGTCCAGGGCAGGCTCGTCAAGCCCGCAATGACAGCCATTTGAAACCGGCACTTTTGCAATTTCCGCTTCCCTTACATCTGCATGATTTCTCGCGCAAGCTGTCTAGGGGAACTCAGTGCAGGCATCATGAACCAGCGATCCAGCGCTTCTTTGCCAATGCGGACCATACCGGTGTGATTGGCAAGATCTGCGTCTATGCGAGGATCGTCATTGAAAAAA
>NZ_KL448323.1:2146268-2320172 GCF_000709345.1 Polaromonas glacialis
CATCGGTTGAAACCACGCGCAGCAACTGCCCGCTTTCCATGGCGGCCAGCGCTTTCTTGGCTTTCAGGATGGGCAGCGGGCAGTTCAGGCCACGCGTGTCGAGTTCTTTATCGATGTTCATGAATGTCTTTGTGATCAAACCCTGATTTTCAGGCAGGAAACACACCAGTGGACAAATAGCGGTCGCCCCGGTCGCAAACGATGAACACGATCACCGCATCCTTGACCGTTTTGGCGATTTCCTGCGCCACCCAGCAGGCGCCAGCGGCCGAGATGCCGGCAAAGATGCCTTCCTCGCGCGCCATGCGCCGGCACATGTCTTCGGCATCCAGCTGGCTGACCAGGACCAGTTCATCAACATTGCGCGGGTCGTAGATCTTGGGCATGTAGGCTTCGGGCCACTTGCGGATACCCGGAATGCGCGAACCTTCGCTGGGCTGCGCGCCGATGATCCTGATCTCAGGGTTTCTTTCCTTCAGGTAGCGCGACACGCCGGTGATGGTGCCGGTGGTGCCCATGGCGCTGACAAAATGCGTCACTGTGCCGGCCGTGTCGTTCCAGATTTCGGGGCCGGTGGTCTCAAAATGGACGCGCGGGTTGTCGGGGCTGGAGAACTGGTCCAGCACCCTGCCCTTGCCTTCGTGCTGCATCCGCTCGGCCAGATCGCGCGAGTATTCAATGCCGGCGCTTTTCGGCGTCAGGATCAGCTCGGCGCCAAACGCCTTCATGGTCTGCGCGCGCTCGATGCTCAAGTCCTCCGGCATGATCAGGATCATGCGGTAGCCCTTGATCGCGGCGGCCATGGCCAGCGCAATGCCGGTGTTGCCCGACGTGGCCTCGATCAGCGTGTCGCCGGGCCTGATCTCGCCGCGCTCCTCGGCGCCCCGGATCATGGCCAGCGCCGGCCGGTCCTTGACCGACCCGGCCGGGTTGTTGCCTTCAAGCTTGCCCAGGATTGTGTTGCCGCGTACGGCGTTTTCGGCGGCGGCGATGCGCTGCAGTGCGACCAGCGGTGTTTTTCCGATGGCGTCTTCAATGGTTGGAAATTTCATAGCCCACTACTGTGCCATAATTTCGTTCTTTGGTTTTACTGCCCGGGTGGTGAAATTGGTAGACGCAGGGGACTCAAAATCCCCCGCCGAAAGGCGTGCCGGTTCGATTCCGGCCCCGGGCACCATTCAGTAGAATCAGACAGTCTCAGAACCCTCAGAACCCGCATGTCTCCTAGGCATAGCGGGTTTTTTGTTGCCTCAAGCAGTATCACTGGATAACATGAGATACCGCCAAAAAGACGGAATTTGTGACGGTATCTCATGGGGAGTCATCATGGATGAAGCAACGAGTTGACCTGACCGAGCATCAATTGGCCCATCGGGTCAAGGATACCAACGGGCGAGCTTCCATAACCAAACGGCGCACCTGCCAGCCCGGCGCGTGATGATGCAGACGTGGGCTGATTACCTGGACAAGCTGCGCATGGGTGCGGACGTGATCCAGTTCAAGTCCGCAGGAACGAAGGACTTGATGCATCCTGACACGACATGACTTAAACTTGCACCAATTCAGGTACAAGTCAAAGGGCGTCAAAAATGAAAATCATCACCTATTCCGAAGCGCGCAGTTCTCTCAAATCCGTGCTCGACACGGTGCATGAAGATGCTGACGTGACCATCATCAGCCGCCGGGACGGTGCAGACGCCGTGGTGATGTCGCTTGACCATTACCAGAGCATCATGGAAACCATGCACCTGCTGGCAACCCCGGCCAATGCGGCGCATCTGGCCAAGTCCATTGCACAGCACAAGGCGGGCAAGGCGGCGCGACGCGAACTGGTCAATCCTGAGTGAGCCGCGCCATCCGCTTCACCCCGGCGGCATGGGAGGACTACACCTGGTGGCAGGGGCAGGACAAAAAGACCTTGAAGCGCATCAATGCCCTGATCGAAGCGGCACGGCGCGACCCCTTCGCCGGTATCGGCAAGCCAGAACCACTGCTGGGCAACCTGGCGGGCTACTGGTCAAGGCGCATCGACGTGACGCACCGCCTGGTCTATGCCGCTGATGACGTTGATTTTGACGTGATCGCGTGCCGTGGGCACTACGACGATTGACGCAGGCCGCAACGCGGCATAACAGTTTTGAGCCACGCCTGGCCACCGGCTGATCCCCGATGATGAAAACCGGGACACCCTGACCCGGCGGCGCTGGTTTTCTTTGAATACGCAACTGAACGGCACTGCGCAGGCAACGCGGATGCCTGGCATATGCATTGCGAAGCCTTTGCAGGCGGGGCAGAATTCCCAAATGTGCAGCCACTACCAAACGCTCAAGAACCGGGCCAAATTCGAAAAAGAATTCCGGGTGAAGTTGCCGCCCTACGAGGGGGTGTATGACGTATGGCCGACCTATCAAGCACTTTTTGTGAGGCGACCGCGCGAGGCGGATGCGGGTGATGAAGCGGTCCCCGACCGAGAGGCGATGGCGGGCGTGTTTGGCCTGATCCCGGCTTGGGCCAAAGACGACAAGTTTGCGCGCCGGACCTTCAACGCACGCAGCGAGACAGCAGCGTCCTTGCCGAGCTTTCGGGATGCCTGGCGCAAGGGGCACAAGTGCATCATTCCGGCCGATGCCATTTATGAGCCTGATTGGCGATCAGGCAAGGCCGTGGCCACGCGGATTGTCCGAAGCGACGGCGGCGCCATGGGATTGGCCGGGCTGTGGAGTGGCTGGAAGTCACCGGCTGGAGAATGGGTGCTCAGCTTCACCATGCTGACCATCAATGCGGACGAACATCCGCTGATGCGCAACTTTCACAAACCCGGGGACGAAAAGCGAATGGTCGTGATCTTGCCCGATGGTTGCCATGACGACTGGCTGACGGCTCCCGCCGAGCGTTCAATGGACTTCATGCGGCAGTTCCCGGCAGAACGAATGACGGCCAGCACCTGAATGGCGGGCATTGGGGGCCGCAAAGTCTGGCTGATCGAGCCACGGCAACCTTGGCCACCCGGGCAACCGGCTTCACAGCCGGAAGGGCATCAGCCTGAGGCCCAGCACGAAAGTTGCCGAGCCGGCAATCACCCAGGCCAGGTTTTCCGCATCGGCACCCCTGCGCGTGAAATGAAAGTACATCTCTTTCGCAAAGCCAAGCACCACCGGCGCGAGCGCTGCGGCAACGATGCCAAAAGGCGAAGCCATGGCCGAGCAGGCCATTCCGGCGAAAAAGTGAATCATTCTGGTGTTGCGGGCCATGCTTGCGCTGCTCCCATCAAAATATCGAACAGTTCACAACAGCGCCGGGCGCCACCCGGTCACTGCCGGCTTGAACGGCCGGCGCCGGCCCATCTGCCGCGCAACGCCATGATCATCACGGCCAGCAAGGTGCCCGCCATGTCAATGCCCATATCAATCAGGCGCGGGTGCCGGTCAACGGCAAAAAACTGCAGCGCTTCGGTCATCAGCGCCAAGACCAGCGCCAGCAAGATCACCCGCCGGGCGGTGTAGGCCAGCGGACGCATCATGAGCAGCAGCGACATGCCGCAGAACACCACAAAGTGCGCCCACGACGACAATGAAAAAGGGACGTGAAGGCTTTGCTCCACACCATTGCGCCAGGCATTGGGCATTTGCGTACCAACGATCAGCACAAGAATATGCAGGCCGAACAGGCTCCAGGCGAGACGAGGGGACATCGGGCTTCTTTCTCGGGACAGGGCCTGTCGCCAGGCCGAAGGTTGAAACCAGCGCGCCCTCATGAGGCGCGGGGTGAATCGGCTATCTTATTAAATTTGGCTCAAGAATTGTCAGCACGCAAATCACAGCAGGAATCCTGGCGGTGGCAGTCCTGTGCGATGACTTTAACCACCGGGGCCAGGCCGTTTTTGCCAAGGAGGTGGATTTTCATGCGCTCAAATCCCACTCTTCCACGGCCAAACCGGGCACACGCAGGAATTCACGCGCGTTGTTGGTCACCAATACAGAGTCCTCGGCCATGGCATGTGCGGCAATCAGCAGGTCCATACCGCCAATAGTCTGCCCTGCCCGCTCCAGCGAAGCACGGATCCTGGCGTAGTGCTGGGTGGCGTCTGCGGGCCAGGGGCGCACTTCAAACCCCGCCAGCCATGCTTCAACCGTGGCAGAAAAGCGGACGGATGCAAGCTTTGCTGCGCCAAAGCGCAGTTCCGCCGCCACGATGGCAGACAGCCAGAGTTGCCCACGGTCCAACTCGGCGAAGCGCTCGACCATGCAAGCGGGGCGGCGACGCAGTACATAGCTGCAAATATTAATATCCAGTGTCCGGCGCATCATGAGGGTCAAGACCAGTCGCGCGTTTGCGGCGGGCTGTCATTCCGCTCGGTGAGAAAGGTATCGGGCAAGGGCTCGGTAGCCTCATAAAAGCTCCTTAGCCAGTCAGCCATGCCCTGATCCGGCGAAGGCTCCGGCTGCACCCATAGGGCATTGCCCACTTGCTCGATACGAACTTCCTTGGCACTCAGACGCAATTTCGCCGGCAGACGGATGGCCTGGCTGCGGCCGCTCATGAAAAGTTTGGCAGTAATGCTCATACAAATCTCCTGATGTAATAACACATTGGCATATTACATCGAATTCAGCTTTCGGGCTGTGCAGCGTACTGGTTGGCAACCCCGTCGCGGCAGGCACCGCATGGCCTCGAATTCATGGATGCCGGGCCCCCGGATCGGGTCCGGGGCCGGCTAAGGAACACGGAAATTTCCGGTTACCCCTGTCATGCCGGGCTTGACCCGGCATCCATGAATTCGGGGCCATGGATTGCCCCGGATCAAGTCCGGGGCAGGCTCGTCAAGCCCGCAATGACAGCCATCTGAAACCGGCAGTTTTGCAATTTCCGTTTTCCTAAGCCCGGCATGACAGGGGTACACCGGAAATTTCCGCATCCCTTAATGCCACTCATTGCGCAATTTCTGCTGGATGGCCAATGGCGATTCGCTAAAGGTTTGGGTGTTTTCGAGCCCACCGCACAAACTGGCAAGGCTAATGTCTGCTGGTTGGCTGACTGTGCTTTTTTGCCTGGCGCGCAAAAAATCAGCAAATTCCAGCACCTCGGCCAGCAAAGGTTCGGGCAGGTTCTGGACTGCTTCAAGGAGCCGTTCTGAAGTTGTTGACATCATGCGCGTCCTGTTAATTTTTTTGACCAAAGTAGTTTAGTGGCTGCCGATAGCGAATGCACGGGGCGTTGTTGCATAAATCCCCGTGATGGCGAAGCATCCCCCTGGCCCCCATTTTTTAGGCAACCCGGACGGAGTCCGGGCGTGCGAGCACCATCATGGGGTTGATGATTCCCACCCGCACAGCGACTTCTGCGTCCTGCACATCCACATCGCGCGCCCACAGCCTGTCGCCAGTCAAGGTCTTCAAGCGGTACATCAGGTTCTCCACCAAGGAGCGGCAGTGATAGCCGCTTTTATCCTTCCAGTCCTGCTTGACACTTTGGGCAATGTGGTCAATGGCCGCGTTACGCTCTGATGCTCCGGCCTGGCTGGCAGGCCAGTGAACGGCGCCTTCGACAGGAGGAGTGAGCGCCAGTGCGCCACATCCGGCAATGGCCGCGCGGGCTGCTTGGCTGTCGTAGGCGCCATCGCCTCCGACAATTTCCACCTTCGTCTCTGGCGGCAGTTGCGCCAGCAACTCGGGCAGCACGCTGGCGTCGTCCACGTCGCGGTGCGTCATCAACACGGCGCACACTTGCCCGGTTTTCGCGTCCAGCGCCAGGTGTACCTTGCGCCAGCTGCGCCGTTTGCTGTAGCCGTGCTTGCGCACTTTCCACTCGCCCTCGCCAAAGAGCTTTAGCCCGGTGCTGTCCACCAGCAGATGCACCGCCTCGCCCGCCTTGCGCAGCACCGGCAATGTCACCCGCAGCGACTTGGCCCTTCGGCTCAGCGTGCTGTAGTTGGGCACCGCCAAATCTGGCATCGCCAGGCGCTGCACGCTGATGGCGAACCCCTGCAGCGCCCGCAGCGGCAGGCGGTACACCGACTTGAGCGTCAAGAGCATCTGGATCACCGTGTCGCTGTACGCCTGCGCACGCCCGCCTGGCGTTTGAAGCGCTGGCGAGAACATCCGTTCGTCCATCCAGACCGTCACATTTCCCCGCTCGATCAGGCCCGCGTTGTACTCGGGCCAGTTCTTGACCCGGTAAACACCTTTGGGCTGGCTGGGCAGGAGCGTGTCTTTTGGCATGTTCGGAGCAAAAGCACGAAGCCTAACCGGTACGTCAGCCTGCTTATCCGGATACTTTGGGGTATTTATGCAACAACGCCCCATGGATTGCCCCGGATCAAGTCCAGGGCAGGCTCGTCAAGCCCGCAATGACAGCCATTTGAAACCGGCACTTTTGCAATTTCCGCTTCCCTTACATCTGCATGATTTCTCGCGCAAGCTGTCTAGGGGAACTCAGTGCAGGCATCATGAACCAGCGATCCAGCGCTTCTTTGCCAATGCGGACCATACCGGTGTGATTGGCAAGATCTGCGTCTATGCGAGGATCGTCATTGAAAAAACCGAGCTTGCGGCGGATGAGTTCCATTTCCTTGGGCTGGCCGGTCAGGAAAGTCCAGCCTGGCTTGATGCTGTAACGCTTAACATATTCCTGCAATGCCTGGGGCGTGTCGAACTCGGGCTGCAAAGTCATCGAGTACATGAAAATGTCTTTTCCCAGCCGGTTGCCCAACGCTTCCTGCACTTGCATCAGATTGGCCGTGTTGCCGGGGCAGATACCGGTGCATACCGAATACATCATGTTGAAAACAACCACTTTGCCATGCACCACGTCGTCATAAAACCGGAGTTTTCTGCCGTCATGCGTGTCCACAACCACATTTGGAAAATAATCAGCGCGTGGCCCTTTTTTGCTCATAGTCCCGGCACTTGCCGGACCGCTGGCTGCCAGCACGGGAGCCAGTGACGAAGTGCCCACCCATTTGAGCCAATCCCGTTTACTGTTGTGCGAGCCACGTTGGAAAGCTGTGTCATTCTTGTTCATAGAAGTTCTCCCTGATTTTTTTCAACGGCTTATTCAACAACGTCAAATCGAACCATCATGGCGTGGTCTTCATGGGTCAGATTGTGGCAATGCATAAGGTACGGGCCTAAAAAATCCCGAAAACGAATGAATACGCGCACTTCGTCATTGGGCGCCAATACATAGACATCCTTTCGTCCGCTTTCATGCGGTGCGGGCGGCTTGCCGTTGCGGGTCAGGATGCGCCCTTCCTCTAAATGGATATGAACCGGATGGTGCCAACCGCCCTTGCCCTTGAGGGTCCAGATTTCAGCGGTTCCTCGCTTGGGCTGGGCAACCGACTTTTCCACATCGAAAATCTTGCCATTGACAGTCCATATCTCGTTTTCCTTGTCGAACTCAAATCGCCTGTTCTTTACGACTTCGGCCAGATTGATCGGCGGCAACGCACGCAGTGTGGCGGGGACCTGGCTCAGGTCAGGGCTTGGTGGATCGCGCGCAACATCAAATCGCAGTATTTGCGTGCCAGCGTTGGTCAGCAGCCCATTGGCTTCCCGGATGTTGACCAGCGGTCCTTCAGGTCCCCGCCCATCAACTTGGACGAGGCGGTTGACGATGTACAAAGTGGTGCCGATGGGGTAGAGGGCAAAGTCGATCACGATGTCGGCACGTTCTGCCGGGGCCAGTTGCACCATGCTGGTGGTGAGCGGTGCCGGCAGCAGGTTGCCGTCGTTGGCGATATGGATAAAGCTTTGGTTTGCACCACTGCCGTTGGTCAGGTAAAACTCGTAAAACCGTGACAAGCTACCGTCCAGCAGGCGAAAGCGGTATTTGCGGCGTTCCACTTTGAAATAGGGCTGTACCTTGCCATTCACACAAAACTTGTTGCCCAGGTGTCCCTTGTTTTCAAACTGGTCAAAGAAAAGGTAACCACCGGAATCGAATTGCTTGTCCTGAAATACCAAGGGAATGTCGTATTGGCCCACGCCACTGGGCAAGCGCAGTGCCTTGGGATTGATATCGAGTTCGTTGCCGGAGTCGATGTCATCGAACAGCAGGTAAAAACCGGCCAGGCCCTTATAAACATTGGGTGCGGTGAAATCTATACGGTGGTCGTGGTACCACAGCGTTCCCAATGCTTCGCGCGAATCGCCCTTGGTAAGTTCGTAGCGCGGTTCGTCACAGCCCGCATAGCAGTTGGGGTAGTGGTGGTCCTTGTACTTTCCCGGTCCCGTGAGGTTGGGTCCGTATTTGGTTGCGCTGTAGTAGTCGCCGGCAAAGCCGTCACTTTCGGACGCACAGTGCAGATTGTGCAAATGCGTGGAAACTTCCGGAGACCCAAAACCAACAGTGTTGGCCGGCAAGTCATTTTGAATACGCACGACGATCGGAACGCCATAGCGTTCGACAAACGTGGGTCCTGGCAACAAGCCGTCGTAGCCCCATATTTTCTGGGTGGGCAATTCGGGATGAAAAGAGTGCAGCGCCTCCTTGACGTTGAGGGTGTAAAACTTATGCGGCGCCCAATTGCTTAGCCGCTGAAGCGGTTTGCGCCCACACTCGCCGCCATTGAAATTGGAGTCCTGCATGCTTGGCGGACTGAGGCTGTTGACTGGCGCCTTGGCCGTATAGACCGGCAGGGCCACCACGAAAGGCGTTGTGTACGGGCCACGAGGCGGATCTTTGGCCTCGGCCGGCATGATCGCGACCTTGCTTCCCAGCAGGGTCGCTGCAGCGCTTGCCGCGCCAAGCTGGATCGTCTTTCGACGACCCAGTTTCAAGATAGTGGCCTGGTTGAGTATTGACATCACAATTCCTTTTGTGTGAACTACGGGGTTACGGGTGAAACTTGGCGCTTATCTGGCGCAATGCTTTACCGGGAGGCAACGAAGTACACGGCAATGTCCTTCAGGTCAGCCATGCCCAGCGTGCCGGCCGAGTAGCGCAGGCGCAAAAACCCGAGCAGATAATTAAAGCGTGCCAGGGACAGGTCGCGCCGGGCTTCATACAACTGCTGCTGCGCATTGAGCACATCAAGGTTGGTGCGCTGTCCGCCCCTGACGCTTTTTTGCGTCGCCTCGACCAGCAACTGGGCAGAGCGCAGGGCTGCAGCGGTGGCGCTGATTCGCGACACGCTGCTCTGGGTCAGGTGGTACTGCTTGCGCAGCTCAACCAGCACCTGGCTGGTGCGGGTATCCAGATCGGCCTGCGCCTTTTCATGATTCGACACCGCCTGGCGGGCCGCCGCGCTGACGGAACCGCCCGCATACAGGGGGATCGTCAGCTGCAGGCCAATACTGGCGATGTTGGTTTTTTGACTGAAGGTGTTGATGGTGTCGGAGTTGTTCTTGCCCGCGCTGGCCACCAGGTCCAGGCGCGGTGCGTGACCGGCCTGGATCTTGTTGATTTCCTCGCGGGCAATCTCCACGGCAAGGCGTTGCGCCAGGATTTCGGGGTTGTTGGCCAGTGCCACCTCCTTCCATTCCTCAAAGCTGGCGGGCTGCATGGACCGGACCTGAAAATCATTCGACAGGGGATCCAGCGCGGTGACCTTGCGGCCCACCACGGCGGCCAGCGCATCGTTTGCATTGACCAGGTTGTCGCTCGCCTCGATGAGCTGGGCCAGGGCCAGGTCCAGCTTGGCCTGGGCTTCGAGCACTTCCGTTCGGGTACCTTCACCGTTTTGCAGCATGCGCTCGGCCGACTGGCGCTGTTCCGCATAGGCCTGGCGCTGGGCGGTGGCCTGCTCAAGCTGGTCCCGCGCATACTGGGCGCCCGCGTAGAGCGTGACAAGGCGCACGATCAGGTCCTGGCTGCGCGCCGAAAATTGCGCATCGCTGACCAGCGTCTGCGCCATGCCCTGGCGGTAGCGGGCAATGCCCTCCGGGTAGAACAGCGGCTGGCGCAACTGGACAGCCGCAGCCAGGCTGGTGTAGTTGCGCTGCTCCGTCCTGTCGCCCTGGACTGATGCGGTGGTGATATCGGCCCGGTTCTTGTGGGTCGAATAGTTCGCGGACAAAACCGGCAACAGGTGGGACTTGCCCAGCACCTTGTACTCCTGACCGGCTTCGTTCTCATGCCGCGCCGCACGGTAGGCCGGGTCGTTCGCCAGCGCGGCGTCGTAGGCCTGCAGCAAACCCAGGGCGGGTGCAGCATCAGGCGCTTGGCCGGAAGCAGGCGCGGTCATGTCCACAGCAAAGGCCAATTGGCCCTGGCCCAGCGCGGCCGCGCATACAAGGGATGCCAGCAGGCGGGTCAATGGCAGCGTGGTCATGCTTCATTCCTCCGTCATCGACATCTTGAGATGATCCACCAGCGGCTTGGCCAGGTAATTCATCATGGTCCGTTCACCAGTCCTGACGAACAACTCCACAGGCATGCCGGGCCGCACATTCAGGCTGGCGACCAGCTTCATTCCTTCAGGCGCGACCCTGGCCTTCACGTTGTAATAAGGCTGCCCGCTCTTTTCATCGACCAGCCGGTCCGCCGACACCTGCGTCACGATGCCGGGAATATGCGGCGTCTGGTTCTGGTTGAAGGCTGAAAAGATCAGGTCCACCTCCAGGTTGGGATGCACCTTGTCAATCAGATGCACCGGCAGTTGCCCGTCAACGATCAACGGATCGTTGCTGGGCACGATGTCCATCATGCGAAAGCCCGGTGCAATCACCCCGCCGTGGGTAAAGACATTCATGGCCACCACGGTCCCGTCCACCGGAGACCGCACCAGCAGGTTGTTGAGGTCATGGTCCAGTCCGGTCAACCGGTTGGCCAGGCCGTCGGCCTCTTTCCGGACCTCGGACAGCTGGGTGCGCACCTCCTGCTGGTATTCCTGCTGGCGCTGGAGCCGGCGCAGCCTGAATTCGGAAATCTGCCGCTGGCCCCGGCCGATGTTGCCGATGTCTTCGGAAATCGCCGTGCTCAGTTGCGCATGGGTGCGCTCCAGCTCCAGCAGGCGGTTGCGGGCCACATAGCCTTCCCGGGCCAGCTCACGCATGCCATCGAGCTGCTCCTTGAGGAACTGAAGCTGCAGCTTTTTGCCGTCGCGCGACTCCTGCAGGCCCGTGTTCTGCAACACCAGCCCGGCCACGTTTTCATCGAGCGCCGCCAGCTCGCTGCGAATGGCGGCTTGCCGCGCGCTGAACAACTGCTCCTGCATGCGGATGTTGCTGGCCACGCGCGGGTCGTTGCGAACGCCTTCCAGTTCCCGGGGGAACACGATGCTCCTTGCGCCGTCGCGCTCGGCGCTCAGGCGCGCTTCCGCCGTGCGCGCGGTGAAGTACTGGACGCGCGCAATTTCCGCATTGGCGGTGGCCTGCACCGCATTCATGCGGACCAGCACGTCGCCCGCCTTCACCACATCACCTTCCTTGACCAAAATCGTATCGACCGTACCGCCGGTCAAATGCTGAACGGCTTTCTTGCTGCTGGCAACGGTCACCGTGGCGCTAAGCGGAACACCCTTGTCCAGCGGCGCCAGCGAGGCCCACACCAGAAAGCCGCCCAGGCCCGCGATGACGATCCACCAGCCCAAGCGCACATGGGACCTGGCGTCGGTGTTGACCTGCGCAGGTTCAACGTTTCGGGACACGGCATCAGTTGCGGCCGGTTGATTGCGAGAAAGGTTGTTCATGGTCATGCCCGTCCTGTGCCGTTGGTGCGTGTTTCATTGCTTGCCAGCTTGTGCGTGGCTGGCGCGTTGGTTGCGGCGGGTGCGGCATGGGTGGCGCCAGGGCTGGCCAAAGGCGCCTGCTTTTGCGCGGCCGTTGTCAGGTCGGTCAGCACCTTGGCGGTCGGACCGAACCTGTAGGCCGTTCCGCCCTGCAGCAGCAGCAGCTTGTTGGTCACGCCGATCACGCTGCTGCGGTGGGTGATCAAGACCACCGTCTTGCCGCGCTGGCGAAAATCAACAATGGCCGCCACCAGCGCCTGCTCTCCGGCCTCGTCCAGGTTTGAATTGGGCTCGTCCAGCACCAGCAGCGAAGGGTCGTCATACATCGCCCGCGCCAGGCCGAGGCGCTGCTTCTGGCCACCCGACAGGCCGGCACCGCCGTCGCCCAGCGGCGTGTCATAGCCTTGCGGCAATTGCAGGATCAGTTCATGCACCTGCGCGCGCCTGGCGGCTGCCACCACCTTCTCCGGATCGACCTCGCCGAACCGGGCGATGTTGTCGCTCACCGTTCCGGCAAACAGCTCGATGTCTTGCGGCAGGTAGCCGATGCAAGGCCCCAGCTCGTCCTTGTTCCACTGGTAGACATCCGCCCCATCGAGCCGGACATGGCCGGCGGCAGACGGCCAGACGCCCACCAGCAGGCGCGCGAGGGTGGATTTGCCGACGCCGCTGGGGCCAATGATGCCCAGCACATCGCCCGGAACAATCGAAAAACTCAAATTCATGAAGACCGCAACGCTCGCGCCGGGCGGCGCTGCCGTCACCGCGTCCAGGGTCATCTGGCCCAGGGGCCGGGGCAGCGACATGCCGGCCCTGCGCGGTGGATTGGCAGCCAGCAACTCGTTCAGCCGCCGGTAGGCGCTGCGGGTGCTGCTGTAGGTTTTCCAGACGCCAATCAGTTGCTCGACCGGATTCAGCGTCCGGCCCATCAGGATGGACGCCACAATCATCATGCCGCCGGTGATCTTGCCTTCCAGCACCAAGAGCGCACCAAAGCCGAGGATCAGGGACTGCAAAGATACGCGGAAAAACTTGGTGCAGGCCGTGATGATTCCAGCCTTTTCGCTGGCTTCGGACTGCAGTTGCAGAAAGCGGCCATGCAGCTTGAACCAGCGGTTCATCAAGTGGGGCAGCATGCCCATGGCTTCGATCACCTCGGCATTGCGCAGGTTGTTGGTGGCCAGGTTACCGGCGGCAACCGCCATGCCGCTGGCTTGGGCCAGTGGTTTTCTCGACACCATCTCGTTCACAAAGGCCAGCACGATCAGCACGACGGTGCCGCACAGGGCAAACACCCCCAGCGACGGGTTGAACAAAAAGATCACCGCCAGGTACACCGGAAACCACGGCGCATCAAAAAAAGCGAACAAGGCGTTTCCGGTCAGAAACTGGCGAACGGTCGTCAGGTCCTGCAGCGCCTGCCCGGCATTGCCGCCCGCCTTTTTCAGGTTTTGCTCAAAGGCTGCCGTGTAGACGCGCTTGTTCATCTTCATGTCAAGCTGCGCGCCGACCCGGATCAGCACAAAGCTGCGTACGAATTCCAGCGCGCTCATGAAAAGGTAGGCGCCCAGCACCATCAGCGTCAGCATCAGCAGCGTCGTCTGGTTGTGGCTGGCCAGCACCCGGTCGTACACCTGGAGCATGTAGAGCGACGGCACCAGCATCATCAGGTTGATGATGGCGCTGAAAATGCCAATGGTCCGAAATGCGCCCTTGAAATCGGTCAAGGCCAGTGCGATTTCACTTTTTGCAGGCGTGGGTAGGGGTTTCATGCGGGGCAGCTCCGGTTCAGGATAAAAAGCCCCCGCCTTGAGAGGCGGAGGTTTTAAGGCGCGTCAGGGAAAAGCGACAGGCCTCAGAGCAGCAGGTCGGCGGCCACGAAGGAATGAACGCCTGTCAGTTCCAGCTGAAAGTCAGCCACCGTGTCCCCATTCACATCGCCTTCCATGACGGTGTTGCCCCCCACCAGGCTGTAGCGCAACTGCCCGGCAACGCCGCCAAAGGCAGAGGTATTGATCATGGTGAAGGCCTGATCTCCCGCCACGCCCGTATTGGCATCGATGCCAGTGAACTGAATCCGGTCCGATCCGCTGACGAAGTCCGTGATGATGTCGCGCAGACCTGCGCCAACCCCGGAGTCTGCGAGCGCTGCCAAATTGAACCGGTCAGCGCCCATGCCACCGGACATGATGTCTGCACCCAGGCCACCATTCAGGAAGTCGCTGCCCTCACCACCCGAAAGAATGTTGGCCGCGCTGTTACCACTAATAGTATTGGCCAGTGAATTGCCGGTGCCGCTCAGCACTGCCGTGCCGGTAAGCGTGAGGTTTTCGACGTTGGCGCCCAGGCTGTAGCTGATGGAGCTGGTGACACGATCAGCTCCTTCATTTTCAGCTTCGCTGACGACATCGCCCGCGTCATCCACCGTGTAATTGTCGTTGCCCCTCCCTCCAGACATTACGTCGGCACCCAGGCCACCGTTCAGGATATCGTTGCCGTCGCCACCCGAGAGCGTGTTGGCCGCGCTGTTGCCGATGACACTGTTGGCCAGCGCGTTGCCAGTACCGTTGAGCGCTGCCGTGCCAGTGAGAACGAGAGTTTCGACGTTAGCGGTCAAGGTGTAGCTGATGGTGCTATAGACAATATCGGCGCCTTCATCCAAACCTTCACTGACGACGTCACTCGCGTCATCCACATAGTAGGTGTCATTGCCAGTGCCTCCGGACATGACATCGGCATCCAGGCCACCGTTCAGGGAGTCGCTGCCGTCACCACCCGAGAGCGTGTTGGCCGCGCTGTTGCCGACGATCAAGTTGGCCAGCGCGTTGCCGGTTCCGCTCAGCGCTGCCGTGCCGGTGAGCGTGAGGTTCTCGACGTTGGCGCTTAGTGTGTAGCTGATGGCGCTGTTGACCCGGTCGGTGCCTTCATCCAAAGCTTCAATGACCACATCGCCCGCGTCATCCACCGTGTAGGTGTCGTTGCCTGCCCCTCCGGACATCACGTCGGCTCCCAGGCCACCGTTCAAAGTGTCGTTGCCACCCAGCCCAAGAAGAATGTTATTGGCAGCTGTTCCCGTGAGCACGTCGTTGCCATTTGTCCCAGTGATGGTGGCATTGATAGACAAGGTTTGGTCAGCGAACTGAATGCGCTCGAAATTAAGAATGGTGTCAACGCCGTCATTGACCAAAGCGCCTCCACCGCCACCCGCCACGGGCGCATGCGTGATGGTGCGGCTGCCATCGGCATTGAGCACGATGGTGTATTCGGCCCGGTTGCCGTTGTACACGGCCGTGTCGATGTCAGTGGCAAAAGTGGTCGACTGCCGGATCTCGCGAACAATGTGCAATTGCCCTGGATTGATTTCGCCAGACAACATGCGGGCCTTGATCTCGTTCATGCTGTCCACCGTGAACCATTCGTTGGCAGCGGTGTTCGCATCGCTGACATTGCGGGTCACGCGGATGCGCACATTCAGCCAGGCGTCACCGTTGAGAATGTCGTTGCCGAGGTTGCCCTTGATGGTGTCGCTGCCGCCGCCGCCAATAATGACCTCGGCCCCCTGGGTGATGTCAATGACCGAGGTGTTGACTGGCAAAGCCGCCAAGGCTGCCAGTTTTGCCGGCGTGTTGTAGCCAAGCAATTGGGCAAAGCCGTCGATCAAACTGACGTTCTGGGATTTGAGGTCACTCTCATCAGCCGGGTTGCCCGCACCCGCACCTGCGCCGCCGGCGGCACCCCTGAGCACAGCCGCCCCCGTCAAGACGTCGTTGTGGTTCCAGCCCGACAGACCTTCCACCGAGTCAAAACGGTCACGCAGGGTGAACACCGCCTGCGCCGGAAAGAATGGAATGCCCAGGTCCGAGTTGGCCCCAACCGTGTCGCCTTTGTGGATGGCCCAGTCAAAACCGAACATCCCGTTGCTGCGCTGGATGCCGGGGCCCTGGAACATGATGTCGTCACCCGATTCGCCGTCGTAGTCGGTGTCATTGCCCTGGCCGTTCAGCACGTCGTGGCCAATGATGGGGCTATTGAAGAACAGTTCGGAGTTCTCGCCCGCCAGGCCGTCAAAGCCTTCCCCGCCCTCGATCCAGTCGTCGCCCTCGTTGCCCATCAGGAGGTCGCTGCCGCTGTTGCCAAGGATGAAGTCGTTGCCTTCACCGCCAAACACTTCCTGGGTGTCTGGTCCGGTCATGATGAAGTCGCTGCCCCGGCCGCCAAAGCCGAGCACGATGCCCGAGCCCATGCTGATCACGTCGTTGCCATCGTCGCCGAACAGAAAGTCGTCGCCCCCCAGGTTGGTGATGATGTCGTCGCCATCGCCGCCATAGACTTTGTCGGCCTCGTAACCGCCGTCGAGCCGGTCGTTGCCGCCGTCGCCCCAGAGGGTATCGATGCCCAGCCCGCCAATCAGGGTGTCGCGCAGTTCGGATCCGCCCAGAACGACGTGGTCGGAACCGTTGTATTGCAGGAAATGGTAGTTGTTGTCAATCGCGCTCAGGCCAGCACGAATGAACAAGGGCTTGATGATGTCCAGTACCGGATTGCCGGTGGTGGGGTCGCTGCCAATCTGCACTGACTTGACCACCTCCAGAATGAGGTTGGGCGTGTCGAACAGCAGGCCTGGCAAGTGGCCCTGGCCGGCCGTGCCCAGGTCGGTGTTGCGCATCACGATGGCGGAAAAGCTGTTGGCTTCGAGCTGGTTCAGCAGGTTCATGCCCTGGGTTCGGCTCAGGTAGTAGAAGCGGTCACCGTTTTGCAGTTTCTCCATCTGGGTTTCAAACACGAAGTTGAAGGTGGCGCCCAGCATGCCGCCAAACTCCTGCTTTTCTTCGGCCAGGCCGCCAATCCAGAAGTCCACGGCATTGAGGCCGCCCAGGCTGCCGCCGGCGTAGGCACCGGTTGAATTGAGAAACGCGAGGCGGTCGTCGTGGACTGCGGCCGTTTCTCCGGCCGTGCCGATGACAAGGGCCATGGCCGCATCGCGGCGGGAATGGTTGTCGGTGGCCGCGAGGATGCTGGCATGGGTTCCGTAGGCGGCAATGAAGTTGATCACCGACAGCGGGTTCTTGAGGTGGGTCGTGAAGTCGGTCCAGCTGGTGTAGGGCGTCAGGCGCGAGTCACCGGTCATGTCGAAAAACTGGGCCCGGGCGTTGTTCAAACTCGGCACGCCTGTGTCGCGAGCCCGTGCAATGTTGAGCGCGCCCAGGTCCAGCGGCAAGCCGACCAGGTTGTTGCGCAGCGCCTCGGTGATGAATTCGTCGATCTCATTGCCCGCCTGCTTCGACATGCCGCGAATGATCTGCCCTGCCGCAACCGATGCGGACACCGCGCCATCCTGGTCAAACTCGACCGGATTCAAAAAGGCCTGGATCAGGCCGATCTGCTGCGCGCCTGCTTTGAGCGGATTGGCGTCGCCGACAACCTGGTTGTTGGCATCCAGGCGGTCCACGGTTTCGGTGAGCATCGAGTGGCCAAAACGGTAGACCGTGTGCGCGAACTCGGCCACGATGGCGGGGTCAAGGCCGGGCGATGCCGAGAAAATGAACGGGTCGATGGCCGGCTGCACCTTGCGCGCAAATTCTTCAAACACCAGATGCTGGTATTGCATTTCGGTGACGAAGCGGCCGGCCTGGAACAGGCGCTCGCCGTCCCAGTTCAGGGCGGCAATGGCGGCTGGAGTGGTAGGAACGGCTGCAATGTCGGTCACCAGCCATTCGTTGATGGTCGCCAGGTTGCCGCTGGCCAGAATGGTGTGCTTGTAGTCTTCCACCAGGCGGTTGTGCTCGGCATGAAAGATGGTGTGTACCGTCGTCAGGCCAATGTTTTCATTGCCACGGCCGTCGCCGGTGATGTAGTGGCGGTCGAGGAGTTCGTTGTCGTAGGTGGACGCCAGGCCGTCGTCGGCGGTGCGTTCAGCCGTGCTGATCACGCCGTCGCCGTTCAAGTCCGTGTCGGTATCGGCCACCTGGGCAATCTTGGGCGTGGCTGGATTGCCGTCATGGTCATAGACGCCGGGTGCCGCATGGTGGGCAATGTCGTCCAGGAACGCATGGCCGGTGCGCAGCGCATTGACAGCCGAAGGACTGACCGGTGCACCGGGCGTGCCCACAGCCACCAGGTCATCGGCGGTATTGGCAATGCCGTCGGCCCCCAGGCCGACGATCACCTGGGCGAAGCCATTGGCCGCAGGAATGAACTTTCCGTAGGCATCGGTGCGCAGCAGCGGCACGTTCAGCACATCAAAATCATTGAGTTTTATGCCCAGCATGTTCAAGGCTTGCGCCTTGACTTCGCCCCAGTTGGCAATGCCGCCATTGGCGCCATCAAGGAGGTGACCGGTGGACACCGGGTGGCCGCTGGCATCGAGCTTGTATTCGCGCAGAAAAACCTGGTGCGACGAATTGGACGTATAGGTCTGGTTCTGGTCAATGAACGGCGTGGTGGTGTTGACGGTTTCGTGCGTCAGGTCGTCGGCCGTACCAAGCACGCCGTCAGCGCCCGGAAGGGTGACAGTTGCAGCGCGCGTCAGCGCCATGAAGTTGGGGCCGCCGACCACGTAGAGCGGATCGTCTGGCTGCAGCGGGATATACACCGTGCCGTTACCGGACTTGGGAATCAGGTCAAGCCCGTGGTCAAAGAACTGGCCGAAAAGCGTCATCCAGCCGTTGAAGGAAGGCGACAGGCCAATGTCGGGCGAAAGGTTTTCGATGGTGATGCTGCCGTTGGCCGACAAGTCCAGCCCCTTGGCCTCTGCCAGCGCCACGCGCGAGGCAACGGGTGCGGCCAGGATGGCGGCGGTGTCGGCAAACGGATCGGCAGAGCCTGCCATTTCCAGCGCCTTGAAGATCGCGGAAAAGTTTCCCAGGGTCTGGTCGGACACCAGGTTGCTGATGATGCGGGGGTCGGCGTCGGCCACGCTGGTGTGCGTGTTGTAGTTGGTATTGGTGATGGTCGGAGCGCCAGAGCCTGGAGGGCCCAGCGGCATGACGTCGCCATCGGCTTCGTTCAGGAATTGAGGCTTCAGCAGGCGGGGCATGACCTGGTCGGCTGCGCCCAGGTACTTCTGGCCTGGCAGCAGGCTGTTGTAGCTGCCGTCCACCGTGCGCAGGCCAACGGGCAGCAGCGGGCTGATCGGCGTGCCGTCGAGATTGGCAAGAACGCCGGTGGTGGCGTGGACTTCGGCAATCTTGATCTGCTCAAGGATTTTGTTCAAATCGGCAAGGTTGACGGTGAAATTGGCGGGCTTGATGGTGGCCATGGTGTTTGTTCCTGAAGGTTGCGTGGGCTGCTGGGCTAAAGGTGAAAGTGAAAGTGAGAATCAAAGCGAAAGGGACAGGGGCGGTGGGTGAAATCAATGAAGGCTGCGCCTCCTGACTCGCCTGGCCTGGATGTGGCTGGCGGCTGTGTCGTCGAAGGCCGGGAGCGCACAGGTCACTGGATAGGCCGACATCCCAGAAGATCGCCCAAGGGCCTGCGATGCGCAGTGCGGACCGTGATGGCCGCCGGGGACGCAAGCGTTATGTTGGCTGCTGGCTTGATTGAAGGCTGTGGAATGCGCAGCACCGCGTGCAACAGGCGGCAAGCCAGCCGTGTTTGCCGCCTGACACCATGGCGGTGAATGGCTGGGCTTGTCAGCGACATTCAGCAATAGCTTTACGGTGCGGTGGATAGCCATGTTGATTCCTCTTCGACACGCTGGGCGTTGGTTTTTTTTCGAATCCAGTCCGGCTCATCAAAGGAACAAAGTGTTAAAACTTATTGCTTATCTGTCCGTTCTGATGTCGAGTGTGTCGAATAGCTCAACAAGAGACCATCCTGTGAAAGAACTAGCTACATCAGGTTACTTTTGTGTAACCAACAAGGATTGAATTTCTTGTTGTTGCCAAATTTCTTTAAACAAATCAGCCACTTGGCTAAAACCTTGTAAGGCTTCACCGAATTTTCAGAATGAAACGTTTATGTGGTTTTTATTTGTAAAAATCTAATCAGAAAACTACGTTTCAGGCGGTTTGGGACTCAGTCACACCCAAAAACACCGTTGAGCTTTGATTTATTGAGACTGCGCAAGGCTGCAGGCCCGCCACAGCCACTGCGAGGCAATTGCGTGCCAGCAGATTGATGTGCGCTTATGAATGAGGGGCGACAAGCGAGACATCCAATGCCTCAGGGGTGGCGTTCGTTGTCGTGAGCAACTTCCCATCCGTCATTCCCGCGAAAGCGTGAATCCAGCAACACGGACTGAAACGCCAGGGCGCAATCACTCCGAGTGGAAAGCACGACGGGCAAGGTGGCTGACAGGTTTGCTACTGAATTTATAGCTGTATGCGCATACCAGCCGTGCGCAAGAGGTCTATTTACTTGACTGGATACATGCCTTGGTCAATGCCGCTGTCATCCCGGACTTGATCCGGGATCCATCTCCCATGGCCTTCGTTGCACGATGCGGGGTCATGGATTGCGGGTCAGGCCCGCAATGACAGCCATTTGAAACCGGCACGTTTGCAATTTCCGTATCCGTAACTTCTTCGTGGGTCGTGCCAGCCAGGGATGAATCGAACAGCGGTTGCGCAAGCCCTCCGCCAGCCCCGTCCCAACCTTCCCCCAGAGGGGGGGAAGGAGTCATTCGGATTCGGGGGCATCTGGAGCGAGTCTTGCAAAAACTGCTTTTAAAAACTTGCCAACCCAAGAGCAGAAAATGCTCCAAGGCCCACCACCTCGTGAAGCACCAGTCGCCAGCGTACAGCGCCGCGCCTCAGTGAATAGTCTGTCCAAGGTGTATTACCAACGGCACGGTAATCCACCGGGTAAGGTGTGACGTTCCAACCTGCTGCACGAAAAAGAGCCATGGAGCGAGGCATGTGGTCCGCCGAGGTGACCAGCAGCCACGGTTCGGTCTTGTCCACGCCAGGCACTGAGGCGCTGAGGATGGCGTTCTCGTAAGTGGTACGCGCCGCCCGCTCGTACAGCACGCGATCGGGTGGTACACCCACGCTGGCGTAGTACGCCCGTGCGGCATCTGCCACGGAAATACCCCTGTCGATGATGTCACTCTGGCCGCCCGTGAACAGCAGCCGCAGGTGCGGATACTGGCGCGACAAGGCGACAGATGTCGTCATGCGCTGCCCATTACCACTCAACACAAAGCCCTTGCCGTCATGCGCCCCGCGAGGCACGTCGATGTCTCCACCCAGTACCACCAGCCCCACGTACGGAGTCAGGCGTCCAGCGGGCATGGCATATTGACTTTCCAGCGAGCGCTGCACGGCATTGGGCAGAGGCATCCAACCCACCAAAGCCGTCAGGCTTATCGCCACCAGCAAAGTCCACAGCGCAGCCACTGGCCGACGTCGCACCCACCAAATCGCCAGCAAAAGCAGAACAGCCGCCCAAGTGAGCGGCTGTATGAAAGTGGAAAGAAGCTTCGACGAGAAGAATAAATCAGTCAATTTACTATGAAATTTATAGCTACTTACGCCCGCCAGGCGTGCGTAGAAGGCCTAAAACACTTAAAAATCGTAACTACTCAGCTTCCTCTTCTTGAAGTCGTCGACTCCTTCTCTTTTGTCATTGCGGGCAGGGCCTGCCCCGGACTTGATCCGGGGACCCGCAATCCACAGCACCCCAACCAAGCCACAGCCAGGTAGCGGTTGGGATCTAACGCTTATTTGACTGCGCACGCATGGATTGCGGGTCGAGCCCGCAATGACAGAAGGTAGGAAAAAGACGTTTCAACAATGAGCCAAGTAGTTACTAAAAATCATGCATTGCCACCTGCAGACAGCAATGGCACCTATGGCACCCAAGGCAGCGTCTGCACATACACCGTTGACGCCGAACCCTGATGCACTTCGATTTCTGCGGCTGGCTGCGCTCCCATGCGGCGGTAAAACTTGTGTGCGGGTGCCAGGGCAGAACCCACCACGATCTTGAACGCAGGCAGGCCGTGCCGCAAAAAATGTTCGCAAAGTTCCTGATAAAGATTTTCAGCATGATGCTGGCCACGAAATGCCGGCGCGACTGCAATGCTGAGCAGTTCCGCCGCAGGCAGCACCGTGCCGCTAGTGCCACCGCTGCCACGGCTGTAGCGCAATATTTCGATGATTCGCCAGACCCGGCGGGGTGAAAACAGCGACGGCAGCAACGCCCAGAACAACTGCGGCCAGTGGCGCAGCATCCGTTTGTAGATGGGCTTCATGCCCGTGGCGCCCGCCACAAAACCGACCGCTTGCCCATTGACTCGTGCCACCAGCAACACACTGTCATCCCCTTCGTCAATGGCGCGGTACATCAGCGAGACGAACCCCAGCCCCAGCGTGGACAAAAAGCCTTGATTGATGTTGGCAATGTGGAGTTCAGCCACGGTGCGGTAAAGATGCGCCTGACTCATTTTTTCCACTGCGTTGGTACTGGCGTTCAACCCAGCGCCCGAGCCAGCTCTGCCCCAGGCTTTGGCAACGTTCCCAGCACACGACCGACGGCCTTGGACTGCGGCATCAACACCACCCAAATGGTCAGGCCGATCAGCATGAAGTAGGTCCGCAGGCTTTGGTTCGCCACATACCACTCCTCCAGCGCGCCCTTGTACGGCGAAATGACATGGTCATAAAAATGACCGGGGTCCTGGTGGCCGTGCATCATGTTTTCCTCGTCCCGAAAGATGATGGAACCGATGCCCGACAGGCCGGGCCGCACCTGAATCACGGCGTGCTGCGCTGCCGGGGTGAACGCATCAAAGCTGCGCCTGGTTTGCGGGCGCGGGCCGATGATGCTCATGTCGCCGTTCAATATGTTGAGCAACTGCGGCAACTCATTGATCTTGGACTTGCGCAAAAAGCCGCCCATGGGCAGGATGCGCGGGTCGTTCCTGAGCGTCACCGTGCCCGTGCCCACGCTGGGGCTGTTCTTGAGCATGGTGGCGAACTTGTAGATCTTGAAGGTCTTGCCGCCCTTGCCCACGCGGTCCTGCAGAAAAAATATTTCACCCTCGCCTGTCAGGCGCAGCAGGATGGCAATGGGCACCAGCAACGGCGACAGCACCAGCAGCGCCAGGGTAGAGAAAACAATGTCAAAAAATCGCTGCATGGCTTACATCCTTGCGTCTAGGTACTTGCCGGTTTCCTTGTGCGCAAAGTCCGGAATCATGTGGTTGAACAGGTCAACAATTTCGGCCTTGTCCCAGGTCGGCTGGGCCTTGATGGCGGCCAGCGTGGCCTCGAAGTGCTGCAGCCGCGCCAGGTCAAAACCGGCCGCGTTCTGGATCACGCCAATGCTTTCAAAGCGCGCCATGTCCAGCGTTTCGCGGTCGGTAAAGAATTCTTCAAAGTCTTTTTCACCCGTGGTGTCGCTGCTGAAAAAGTAGCACGGCCATTTTTTCTGCGCGATCAGCTCGCTGGCGCGGTCGCGCGCTTCGTCTTCGCTGGCGCATTCGTGCGGCTCGTAGCCCAGCGCGTTCAGGTAGCGCACGGCAATGTCCGAGAAAGTGGTCAGGTGCAGGTGTTCGCTGAGCTTCGGGAAAAAGATGTCGCGGTTTTCACCCAGCAGGCACGACATCAGGCACAACTCGCCCGACTCCTGCGGCGTGACAAAGTAGCGGCGCACATCGTTGGGCGCCGAAATCGGCTGGCGCTTGGTAAAGCGCTGGTTAAAGCCGTGCAGCAGCGAACCGTCAGAAAACGCCACATTGGCAAAGCGCGCGGTGGACAACGGCAGGCCTTCGCTGGCGCGCATCAAGAACATTTCCATGATGCGTTTGCTGGCGCCCATCATGTTGACCGGGTTGGCCGCCTTGTCGGTCGAAACGCAAAAGTACTTGCGCGCCCCGCGGGCTCTGGCCAGTTCCATGGTCTTGACGGTGTTGAGCACATTGACCTCAATCAAGCGCATCAGCGTGAACGGGTCTTTTTCGCTGCGCACATGCTTGAGCGCCGACAGGTTCAGCACATAGTCATAACCGCCGCTGGCGTGCATCAGCGCTTCAAACTCGCGGCCGCCGCAGTCAATCGCAAAGGTGCGGAAATCGCCCTCGATGTAGCCCAGCGTGCTGCGAATGTCGCGCACCAGCTCGACCATGTTGTTCTCGCTGATGTCCACCACATGCAGCACCTTCGGGCCGCGCTTGAAAATCTCGCGCGTGACGGCCTGGCCGATGGAGCCAGCTCCTCCAATGACCAAGAAACGGCCGCCAGCGACCAGCGAAGAAAGCTGTTGCTCGTGGCGCGACACGTCGGCGTCAAACAGCGGCCGGTCGCGGCCAATCAATTCAAGGGTGTTCATAAAGCTTGGGGGTTGAATGCAGGAAGCGCGCCGTTTGGCACGCTGGACGGAATGTTGACCACACGGTCTTCCAGCCAAAGGGAGTTGGCCAGGCCATCGTGCTGGCAGTGCTGGAACATGGTGAGACGCGTCATCAGGCGCCAGATGGGCCGGGTCATGACGCCCTGGGTGTTGGTGAACGCCAGGAAGGCATCGCGCTCTTGCAGCGACTCCAGGACGATGGCGCCCAGCCAGTAGTTGGCGGTCGTGCCTTCAGGCGCGCGCATCAAGGGAATGCCCAGAGACTCAAAGAACCCGGCATAGCGCCCGGCCACATCGGCCTTGACCGCCAGAAACTCAGGCAGGCGCTCCATCTGGGCGCATCCCAAGGCAGCGTTCAGGTTGGGCAGGCGGTAGTTGTAGCCGATCTCGTCATGCACAAACTCATACGGGTGCGGAACCTTGGCCGTGGTGGTGATGTACTTGGCGCGGGCCGCCAGGTCGGCGTCGTCGGTGATGATCATGCCGCCGCCGCCGGTGGTGATGACCTTGTTGCCGTTAAAGCTGAGCGTGGCCATCTTGCCAAAGGTGCCGGTGTGGCGCGTGCCCACGTAGCTGCCCAGTGATTCAGCAGCGTCTTCGACCACCGCAATGCTGTAGTCGTTGCACAGGCTGACGATTTCCTCAATGCGGCAAGGCAGGCCAAACGTGTGCATCGGCACACAGGCCGCCAGGCGCCGGCCTGTGGTCTTGTTGTAGGCGCAGCCATCGCGCATCTCGGCATGCTGCCCCAAAAACTGCCGCAGCGCCGCCGGGCCCAGGCCCAGCGTGTCGCGGTCCACATCGACAAACACCGGGTGCGCCCCGGCGTAACTGAGCGCATTGCAGGTGGCAATGAAGGTCAGCGCCTGCGTGATGACCTCGTCATCGCGTTGCACCCCCACCAGTTGCAACGCCACATGCAGCGCCGCCGTGCCGTTGACCGTGGCCACGGCGTACTTGGCCCCGGTGAAAGCCGCCACCTGCTGCTCAAACTCCGTCACCTTCGCGCCCACAGACGAGACGAAGTTAGAGTCAATGCAGTCGATCAGGTATTGCTTTTCATTGCCTTCAAAGACGGGGCGATGAAGGGGGATGAAGTCGTTGCCGTAGATGGAACGGGTGAAGTCAACAAAGGCCTGAAAAGCAGTGGAGCTTTCTCTTTCACTTGTATTGGTATTCATTTATGGAAGCTTTTTATCGAATCATCTAGAACTTGGGCAAGACGGCCTGCTAACTGCTGGAATCCATGATTTTTTTCAACATATTCTCGACCTGCGCGGCCCATGCGCTGACGTTCGTCAATCGACAATGTAGCGATTTTCAAAATGGCTTCGGCCAATTCATTGGGTTTTCCAGCGCGAACAGTTAACCCAGCTTGCGCGTCTTTTACCGGGTTGTTGACGGCATTGGAAGCTATGATGATGGGACGGGCCGCGGCCAAGTAGTCAAATAGTTTGTTTGGACTGATGCCATAGCGGTACAGCTTTGGCAAATCCGGCACCGGAATAACAAATCCATCTGCTTCTGCGGCAATCGCCGGTATGCGGCTCTTGGGCACTGGTGGCTCAAAACTCACATTGGTCAACCCCATTTGTTGAGCCTGAGCCATCAGCGCAGGCTTCAAAGGGCCATCCCCAATCATGCGCAAGACAATGCGCTGATCACCCTGCCGGTCCTGGACCAGCTTCATCGCTTGCAGCACGTTGTCAAGCCCATTGGCTTGACCATGCGCACCAAAGTACATCAAGTTGAACGGCTCTGATGAACTCTTAACTTCTAGATCAAAACGTGGAAACATGGACAGGTCCACGCCATTGGGAATCCACACAATCCGCTCAGCAGGGATTCCCAACGGAGTGATGTACTCCCAGGCTTGCGGCAAGAGCACAACAATGCGTGCGGCACGCCGATAAAGCCAAGATTCGAGCTTACGCAACATCCATGTCAAAAAAGCACCATCGCGTAGTCGCCTCATATCCACCAGCGTCTGCGGCCACAGGTCGCGCACCTCAAAGACAAAGGGCACCTTGAAGCGGCGTGCCAGTAGCACCCCGGCCACTGCGGCAAATGGATGCACGCTAGAACCAATCACCACATCAGGGCGAGACAACTGACGGGTAGTTCGCCTCAAAAGCGTTTGCCAGCTGTACGCAAGCATGTTCAGCATGCGGCCACCGCCATTGCCCTTGTACACCGGGGTGCGAACCCACAGAAACGGTACGCCCAAAATTCGCTCGTACCGTAAAGCTTCATGTGATGCGAGCCGTTGGTGACCACTATTGAAATCCACGCTAGCAGCGATCACTGTGGCCTGCCAGCCATGGGCCCCAAGATTCTCGGCAAGATGGAAATGTCGTGTGCCACCGGCTCCACTCGGTTCTTGCGCGTAGTGATTAAGAATCCAAACTTGCTTCAAAAGAGATCACTCATAAATAATATTGATGGAGATGCGCAGGGCACTATCGCCCCAACACCTTTGCAGGATTGCCCGCCACGGTTGCCCCGCTTTCTACTGACCGTATTACATTCGCACCAATTCCAATCACTGACTGTGGGCCAATTTTGACCTTTTGAATAACCGAAGCATTAGGGCCAATCCAAGCCTGTTCGCCAACCTCCACGCCACCACTCACTTCTGCACAAGCAATGATCATTGCCGCTCGTCTAACTTTTACGTTATGCGCAATGTGGACGTGATCATCAATCTTGACGTGGTCCTCAATCACAGTATCGTCAAGCGTGCCGCGACAGACCGTCGTCAAACTACCAATCTCGACATCGTTACCAATGACAACTGTGCCAAGGTGAACAAGCCGAACAGGCAATCCGTGTTCATCCCTCTCGAACCCAAAACCATCCTCGCCAATAACGGCACAGGACTTCACAACGCAGCGCTCACCAACAATAACACCGTCTCCTATAACTACATTGTGATGAATAATAGAATTTGCCCCTATCGTCACACCATTGCCGAGAACAACTCCGCGCCCGATTTTGGCCGTCGGATGAATTATTGGAGGCACAGTTGGTCTTGCAATACCATGCTGCTCATCAATCCATGCAAGAGCGCGGGCGAAATCAAGTCGTGGATTATTGCTAAGAATAGCGGCAGATGGACCCAAATTGTCAGACAGAGCCACAATTACAGTCACGGGTTTATGTATTACTTCTTTAATAGCGTGCTTGCTAAAGCACAAAGCACCTTCGATCAGCGCAGAAAATGGTGCAACACATAAGATAGGAAGATCAGGACCCATCGTTTTCAAACCAAGCGCAGCCGCCAAAGCTGACGATGTTAATTTAAGTATTATTTGATTATCCATCGAACTACCTCAAAAGATTCTGCATATTTTGCTCCAACTTGCACACCCCTCGTCACTGCGAGGCTTCGAATAAAATCAGCATTTGCGTAAGTGCGACCCTTTTGAGATTCGTATTTATCAATCGCTGAAATTTTTTTTGTCAAGCAACTTTCATCAAAAGCAACAAAACAACTTGTACGAAAATCAAGATTATTCCACGGCACTTCATACCCCAACATTGTGGTTCTCTTGAATGCACGAAAACCCTCGACTGCAATAATATTATGGTCCTGATGGGTATCATTTACGCTAGGCAAGAAAACCATATCCGGAACATATTCTCGATTCAGCTGAATCATTTGGTCAAGTATTTGCTGCCTGAATTCTGGGAATTTACGTACTTCAAAATCAAATACTAGACAGTCTTTACTTGCGATACCCAAATGGGTCGTGGCGTTAAGAACCTCAGTCCGAAGAATATCGCGAGGCAAATGTGGCAAAACGGACTGCTCTGCCGCCGAAAATGCGGCATAAACCACCCTGCTGCCACCGGCAATCAATTTGGCGATCGTTCCGCCACAACCAAATTCACCATCATCAGTATGAGGTGCCAAAATCAAAATCGTCCTATTATTCATGTTCACTATTTATTTTCCTTCATTAAATTTATATATAGATTAATAAGACGACCAGAAACTGACTGCCAAGAATACTCCGACTCAACGCAGGTACGTCCATTTCTACCAAGTCGCTCGGCATCTATTGGGTTTTCAACCAACCACATGACAGCTGCAGAAATAGAAACCGCATCATTTACATCAACATTTATACCACAATTAGTTTTCATATTAAACTCAATCCACTCGCCAAAATTTGGCATCAAAATTGGCATGGAAGATGCCATATATTCAAAACTCTTTACAGCGCTCGCCATGTGATATTGACCAACATTGTTATAAAGTATTACTCCAATATTTGAATCAGCATACCAATTTAACACATCTGAATATTCAAGATTACCCATATATTTAATCAAACCAATTGCAGAAGGCAGTATGTCTTTAGGCAATCGACCAGCAACAACTACATCACCTCTTTCAGCCAACTCATTTGCTAAATTAATCATGTTATACAGACCCCTATCATTAGTTAGCGCGCCAGCATGGAAAATAACAGGGCGCGTAAATAATTTTCTTTTCAGCGGGTACAAATTTAAATCAACATAGTTTGGCAGATTTATGCACTCATTATTAATTTCAATATAATGTTTCAACATCGACTCTTGGGGAACAATCAGAGCTGATAATTTACTTGATATACCATCCTCGACAATCCCAAAAACGACTGAAGTCAGTTTACGAAGATAATTAGGTATATATTTTTTTAGTAAAATTTGCCTTCGCATATCCTCATGTATGTCATACACTATTCTAATTTTTCTAAATAACGCCCGCCAAATAAAAAGAAGTAGCTCCGGGTCATGAATGTGAATAATATCAGGTTTTAGTTTAATCGCTGTAGATATTGCATGATACGTATTTATTAATAAACGTACTAATCTATTATTACTTCTTTTTCCAATATCATGCACCATAATAGATTCATGCAGTTCGTCTCCCAATCCATCGGCAACGATTAAATGCACTTCCCATCCAGCCTCAACAAGAGCCCTACATTCTTTTTTAAAAATTCGAATGTCATTTCTTGGATGCACAGTTGAAACATGAACAATTTTCATTATTAATATTTAATTTACAAAATATATGGTCATAGTTAACACCTTAAAGTCAACCATTTATTTTACTAAAGCAGGCCAAAACATCATTTGATACCTTTGACGAACATCGGCACGAACATCATCACCAAGTTCTTTGTAATATTTTTTTATAAATAATTTATTATAATCATCATTTGATTTTGTCAACATATAAAGTCGCCGACTCAAGATATCTATACTACTATCCCACACCCCCCAACTGGCATAACCACCAGAGGGGAAAGAATTTGACAATCCATACGGCGAATACCCTTCAGTGCAACGGCCAGTACCATTGTCATAAGCTACGCGATACCACCCATTAACCCCGTTATAGTAGTTCGCGAAGAGAGGGTAGTCCGTGTTCTGATTCCATACATTTATGGTCAATTGCCGCGCAAACGCGGCCACAACCTGCTGGGTGGGTAGGTCATTACCCGACAGACTAAATGTGCTCATCAGGGCACTCCGGTTACGATCAATTGCATTAAAAAAATGGATCAGTCTGCGTGCATGGCTAATGTCCCATCCCAACGTTTCAGAAGTTGGTAGCGAGCTTGCGTCTACGCCTCGTCGTATTTTTTTTTGTCCCAGATCACCGGGTAGTTCCACACAACTTACGGGCGGAGCCACGCCGTTGTAACTGGCGTATTGGTTGTCGGCATACAATCTCCAAAATCCTCTATCTAAATCAGCCACCACCACCTGTTTGCCATCAGCGTTTCTTGCGTTCATGAGCGTAGTTCTTGCCCTGAATAGTTTCAACAGCAGCGTCAAGTGCTCACGCAGTACAGCAGTTTTTTCTTCATCAAGATTTAGATCTTCTCTTAATGAGGGTCGCAGATCCAAGACGCCCGCCAGATCTGCATAAATGGCGATTTGCCAAAGATCCTTGTCCGTAAGAAACAGGGCTGAAGAACCATTTTTCACATCGCCAGGTTTGGCAGCAATGCGGGCTCTTAATGCAGAACGTGCCTGCAAACTTCCCCAGCGCTGCAAATGCTCCACCGCGATGCGCCCGGTTTCATCCGCAAACGCTCCACTCTGGGTTGCCGTTGCACTGCGTACGAGGCTATTGCCGATATCGATTGCAAAAGCCAAAAACTGCACGCTGGTCAGCATCACCTCGCTATTGATCAGCCGGTTCTTTGGATTACAAACAGTGCCGCCCCGGCATAACCATGCCTGCCCTTCCCCGGTTGGTACTTGCTCCAGTCGCGAATAAGTCAATCTAACGGCTTCAGCCAACTCCAACTGCCGATCAATGCGTTGACAGCGTTGCGCCATCGCCAATAGGTTGTGAAAAAACGTCTCAATGTCATACAGCGCATAGGTATCACCCTGTTCCAGCAATCGCCGGCCAATCAACTGCTTTTCCAGGTATTCTTTACCTGTGGCACTCCATTGCCGCCAGACGCTGGCTTCCAGTTCACCACCACATTGGAAAAGGGATGGTATCGGCTTATCAGCGCGTACGTGAAACGTAGCTGCACCGCACCCAAGCAGCATAGTCAAAACAATTGGTCGCACCCATGTGCTTGAGAAGAACCCTGGCAGCCGCAGTCTAGTGGGTATTGGCATGTTCGTCACGACAGATTTATTCCAGGCACGGCTCTTGTTGAGAATTTTGATTGGAAATTTGAGCTGCCAAAACGGGCATAAGCACCCAATGCCGCCCCGGTTAGCATGTAAGTAAAGTTTTTCGCACCGATCAACAAAAAGGTTGTCGAAACAAACAAAACAAATACCAACAACATTTCTTCAGATTTTTTTCTTGTAAAAAAAATATACCGTGACAAAATTACTACTGGATATAACAATGAAAAAACTAAAAGAATAAATCCGATGATTCCCAAATCAACCCATGCTGACATTATATTGTGTGCATAACTTCCAATCTCACCAGTTCTTGCATAACTCCCATAGTCCCCAAAAATAGGATTTTCAGATATGGAGGCGAGCGCAGATAATAAAAATCCTTGCCGGGCAACCCAGGAAGTGGATCCCGTAGCATCAAGTAGTTGTAAAGATCTATTATTTGGTAGTAGCTCAATTAGATTGTTTTCATAGAAAGCCAATAACCCTAAAAATATCATTCCCAAAGTAAATATTGCAACCTTACGCCTTGAAGAAACCAACAAAAACAAAACAACAGCAAAAATTGTTGCCGCTAACTCACTGCGAGCGCCATTAATATAAAGCGCGAATATACTTATACATATTAGAGCAGCACTAATAATATTTTTCTTTAAAAAAGGGAGTACAACGATGACAGTAACAAATAGGGAACGGGCAAACCCTTGATAACTAGCTAAAGCCTCATTTTCATCAGTTTCATTTTGACTTCTTAAAAAGAAAACTCCTTGATCCGAGAAGTAAAAAACTATCGCTGACATTATTAAAATTGAAATTATATTTTTTATAAAAAATTTATTCGAACCAAAGTCCGAAAATCTGAAAACTAAAAAAATTACTACAAGTTGAACTATACTCAGAACATGATTTTGCACAATTTTTGTATTTGCACCTAGACCAAAATTAATAACAACAATCAATATAAAATATATAATAAATAGTATAAAAAATATATCTCCAAATGAAATTAAATTTCTTTTTGATAAAACTTTTTTTATATAAAAAAATATGAGAATTAGGAAAAATATAGACGATACAGGCGAGAAATAACCACCGATAATTGGAGGTAAGATTCCCAAACCAATCAAAGTCTGATAAAAAAAGAAACCTGGGAATAAAAGTATAAAAGCCAAATGGGCTATATTTTCTACATTATATTTAAGAATAACCATTTAATTTACCGGAATTTTGGGTGAACAATACTGCCTGTAGTACGCAATCTAGCACCAGAGCCATTTTATGTATTTTACAATAGACATGGAGGTATAGTTTCGAACCCAGTAAATATACTGATAAACCAATGTCTCCGAGTCATTATTTAAAACTCTATATAAATCACACCTATCTTTACAATACTATTCGAATTAATATGGCCAAAGACGTCCAAGATACGATAAACGCGATAGCGGGGATTAATGCACGCAGAAGTTCTTTGTTTTTTACTTTTGCGATTTTAATCACTACACAAAGATAAATTACATAAAAAACAAAACCTGAAATTGCGTAAGATTCAATAATAAAATTTCGTGCCAAATAGCCAAAAATTGCCACTGTACCGACACGTAGAACTAAGCCCAATATTTGAAGAATCAAAGCGGTACGCTGATTTTTAGTAACATGAAGCGTCATTGAAACAGGTGAAGCCAAAAACTGCATGCCAAACCAGGGGGTCATCCAGCAGACGAGTTCTCCCGCACGTTGCCACTGAGTTCCAAAAATTATCGGAAATACCACCGGCGCTAAAATTCCTGCAAATATTAGAGGCCCAACACCGATTTTGGCCAAGCCACCTAATGTGTTAGCTGTAAATTTGCTTAGCGTTCCTGCTTGAAGTTCCTCTGGTGCGCGTGAGAGATATACTTGAGAAACTGCAGCACCAATCAGACTCATAGGCGAAGCCATCACCTTAATTGCCAGCATCAGGAATCCGGCTTCTGGCCCGGCAACCATTGCAGCTATGATAAGTATCGGAAGATGCGCGCTTGCGCTGTTTGCCAATGATTCAAGCATCGAATACTTCGGGAAGCGCCCATATTCAAAAAATATGCGTCGCATCTCAGACCACGCGACAGAATGCAGCACCACACGGTCATGTTTGAGTGCATGACGTGCCAATCCAATAATGCCCGCACTGCTGCTAATCATTTGACCTAGTACCAGGCCCAGCGGCGCGATACCCACCCAGCCTAAGCCCACTTGCGTACTCGCACCGCCAATAGCTTGCGTCATACGAGTTTTAGCAATGACGGGGAATTTTTTTTTTCGTGTAGTCCAAAGCTGCAGCGCTGCGTATGAACTGCTTAGCCAGATACCCAAGGGCAACAACCAAAGGTAAGGCAGTAATTTTGGCTGGGCCACCAACTGGACGATTTGGACCGGAAACAGCCAGATGATTACTGCCGATAAGCCAGCAACGCCGGCGGAACTGCACAGTGCCAAAGCCAGCAGATTGGCAGCGTCTTCGTCGCGCTGCGGCAAAGGTATTGCGATTTCAAGTCGCAGACATGCTGCGACGGAAATGATGCCAAGAATGGAGGCGTAAACCGCCAGCACGCTGAAATCTTCAGGCGTATAAAGCCGAGTTAACAATGGCAGCACCAACACCATTAGCGCTTGGGCGAATGCCGTGCCACCGACCAATACGCCAACTGACTTGACAAAGCCTTGGCGAAAGAATGCATCGAATTTTTGGCGCATTACGTGCACAGGTGGCTGACCCAGGTGGTGATACAGAAGCGGCTGTTGAACGGCTGAGCCCAGCATTGATGCTCGCTCTTCGCTTCGTATTTAATAGCTGTTTGCACCCGTTCTATATGCGCTAGAGCCTCTTTTAGCTTATAAACCTGGCGCAAATCTGTTATGCCTTCGCCCTGCCCGCTTGAGCATTGATACTTCACGTTCAAGCGCCTGCCTGCTGCAGCGCGACAGTTATCGTTTGCTGGTTTGCAGGGCTGAGGTAGGGGTGCATGGGCAGGCTAAGCACTTGCTGCGCCACGGTGTCGCCTACGGGCAATTTAGCGGCAGCATCGGCCACGGCGGGCTGCTGATTCAGCGGAATCGGGTAATGCACCACAGTGGGGATGCCGGAGGCTTTCAACTTTTCCTGCAACGCTTCGCGGTTTTGGACCCGAATGGTGTATTGGGCGTAGACGCTGGTGTTATGGGACTCGATATAGGGGGTGGTTCTGATGCCAGCCTGGCTGAGCAGCGTGTTGTAGTTTTCGGCGGCTTGCTGGCGCAGGGCAATTTCTTCTTTAAGAATCGCCAGCTTGGGCAACAAGATGGCGGCCTGGATCGTGTCCAGCCGGCTGTTAACACCCACACGGATGTGGTGGTAACGCCTGTCCTGGCCATGGCGGGAAATCTGGCGGATGACTTTGGCCAGTTCGTCGTCACTGGTAAAAATGGCGCCGCCGTCACCGTAGCAGCCCAGCGGTTTGCTGGGAAAGAAACTGGCGCAGGCGATGGTGCTGAGGTTGCAGCTTTTGCGGCCTTTGTAGCTGGCGCCAAAACTTTGCGCTGCGTCTTCAATCACCGGAAGGCCGTGCCTGGCGGCAATGGCGTTAATGGCGTCAAAGTCGGCGCACTGGCCGTACAGGCTGACCGGGATGATGGCTTTGGTTCGCGGGGTGATGGCGGCTTCAAGCAAAGCCGGGTTCAGGTTGTAGGTGCGCGGGTCAATATCGACATACATCGGCTTGGCGCCCAGCAGGGCGACGGTTTCGGCGGTGGCGATGTAAGTAAAGCCGGGGGTGATGACTTCATCGCCGGGCCCAATGCCCAGCGCCATTTGGGCGATTTGCAGCGCGTCGGTGCCGTTGGCTACGGTGATGCAGTGTTTGGCGCCGGTGAAGGCGGCCAGCTTTTCTTCAAGCTCGGCCACTTCAGGGCCAAGAATGTACTGGCCGTGGGCCAGCACGCGCTGGATGCCGGCGTCGATCTGGCTCTTGATGCGGGCTTGCTGGGCTTTAAGGTCGATGAATTCGATCATGGTGTGGGCTTCGGCTTGGTTATTACGGGTGCTTAGGGAAGCGGAATTTTCCGATGTACCTATGTCATGCCGGGCTTGACCCGGCATCCATGAATTCGGGACCATGGATTGCGGGTCAAGCCCGCAATGACAGCCATTAGAAACTGGCACTTTTGCAATTTCCGTCTCCCTTAGCTGGCGTCGCCGCGCAGTTTGATGCGGGCCAGTTCAATGGACTGGTGCAACTTGGCTTGCAGGGTTTCGCGTGACGGGAGCAAGGTCAGGTAGTCGGCCACCCGGATGTTGCTTTGGGGCAGCTGCAGCAGTTCGACGTGTTCTTCACTTTTGCCGGTACACAGGATGAGGCCGATGGGGGCGGCCTCGCCTTCCATCTGTTCGTGCTTTTCCAGGTAACGCAGGTAAAGCTCCATCTGGCCTTTGTAGGCGGCCTCGAATTCGCCGATTTTCAGATCAATGGCGACCAGGCGGCGCAGGCGGCGGTGGTAAAAAAGCAGGTCGATGTAGTAGTCGCGGTGGTCGATGGTGATGCGTTTCTGTCGGGCCATGAAGGCAAAGTCGCTGCCCAGCTCAATGATGAAACGCTGCAGTTCAGCCAGGATGGCGGATTCAAGGTCTTTTTCGGAATAGCTGTCGGACAGACCCAAAAAGTCGAGCACATAGGGATCGCGAAAGGTCAGGTCGGGCGACAGCTGGCCCTGGTCGCGCAGCAAGTTGAGGTCTTGGCGGATGGTGTCTTCGGGCTTCTTCGAGATGGCGGTGCGCTCGAACAGCAGCGAGTTGATGCGCTCTTGCAGCTGGCGAACGCTCCAGCGCTCGACGCGGCAAATTTCGAGGTAGAAGTCGCGTTTGAGCGGGTCTTCGATCTGAATGACAAGCCGCAGATGCGACCAGCTCAATTGGGAACACAGTGTGTGCAGAATCTCGGCGTCCGGAAAGACTTCAGCAACGCGTACGCAGTAGCGAAGCTGGCGCTCGCTCCATCCCTTGCCAAAATCGACCATCAGTTGACGCGCCAGTTCGGCCATTACTTGCTTGCCGTATTCGCCCCGCTGCCCCTGCAGCAGCTCGGCGCTAATGCGCCGCCCGATATGCCAGTAAAGCTGGGTAAGTTCGGCATTGACCGCGCTGGCTACCCGCTGGCGGGCAGCATCGATTAGCTGGCGCACTTCGGCCAGCAGCGGGTTAGGGGTGTGAACGGGCTGGATCATGCTGTTGATGAAAGGTGGCTCACATTTGCCTCGTGATAAACCTGCCGAGTCAAGGTTTGCGCCACTCATGTCGGCGAATGTGTCTGAAGCCAGTCTTTCAAGGCGTCATTCATCCGGGCTTGCCAACCTGCGCCAGTGGCACGGAATGCCGCCAGCACGTCGGGGCTGTAGCGCACGGTCACGGCTTGCTTGGTTTCTTCCTTGATGCTCCCGACCGGGCGACCACGCGCCTTGTAAGTGGCAATGTCTTCGGGCGTGTGCAGTTGCGCCACCTCGCCCCGCTTGGCCTGTGCGATGGATTCGAGCACATCGGCGGCAAAGGCTTTGGTTTCTTCGTCGATTTTGACTTTAGGCATCGTAGGCATCCTTCCAGGATTTCAAGATTTCGACCGGCATGTTGTCAAACTTGGCCTTGGCGTAAACCGCTACCAGCACCACCTCGCCGTTCGCAAGACGAAGGTAATAGATCACCCGTGCTCCTCCGCTTTTGCCCATTCCATCTCGCTTCCAGCGTACCTTGCGCAGATGGCCAGCACCGGGGATGACGTCACCGGCCAGCGGGTTGTCGCTGATAAAAGCGATGAACGCTTCGCGCTCGGACTCGCTCCAGACACCCTCCACCATGCGCCGGAATACAGGGGTTTCGATGACTGTCAGCATGAATTAATTGTAACTCCAGATAATTGAGTTACCAGCACGCGGAAGGTGGCCCGCCCGCTGAAGGAGACAAACGCAGGTCGCAGCTGAACGTCTCGGCTGTCAGTTGGCACACTTCGTCGAGCAGCGGGCAATGGGTTGGAGCGAGCAGGGTCATGCTTTTGTCACAGTGCGGCCATCAAGCTCATAGCGGGCACGGGTGTGCTGGCAGATGGCTTCGCCCTGCCCTTGCAGCGGCAAGGCGAGCTGTTCGCCAAACTCGCTCATCCAGCCGATTTGCCGGGCCGGTACGCCGACCATGAGGGCGTAGGCGGGCACGTCTTTATTCACCACCGCGCCAGCGCCGATAAAGGCGTATTCACCGATGGTGGCACCGCAAACAATGGTGCAGTTGGCGCCCAGCGTGGCACCTTTTTTCACCAGGGTGCGGCGGTATTCTTCTTTTCGGGTCACGCTGGCGCGGGGGTTGTACACATTGGTAAACACCATGCTGGGGCCGCAAAACACGTCGTCTTCAAGCGTGACGGCGTCGTACACGCTGACGTTGTTTTGAATCTTGACGTTGTCGCCAATCACCACGTCGTTGCCGACATAGACGTTTTGACCTAACGAGCAACGTTCGCCAATGCGGGCCTGCGCGCTGACATGCACCCAGTGCCAGATGCGGGTGCCGGCGCCAATTTGCGCGCCTTCGTCAATGATGGCGCTGGGATGGGCTGTGTAGCTCATGCCAACAGGCGTCTGACGTAAGGGTGGGCATCAACACCGGCCGGAGCCATTTTTGCGGTGCGGATGACGTTGACGGTTTCGATGCAGTGGCGGGCATCGTCCAAACCGTAGCCACGGCCGGCCAAAATTTCCTGGTAGCTGGTGGTGTGCAGGTCGGTGAAACCTTCGGAGAATTCGAGCTGTTCGCCGCTGATGTCGATGTTGCGGTAAGTAGGCTTTTTGCCTTTCACGCCGTCAGGCAGGTCGTTGGCGTCAATGGACAGGAACCAGCGCACGCGGGCACGTTCGTATTCGAGGTAGCCGGCGGCCTTGGATTCGTCGGTGTAATGCACGACGTTTTGCTGCAGCTTGCCAAAAATGAAATGCAGCATGTCGTAGAAATGCACGCCAATGTTGGTGGCTATGCCGAATGACTTGCGGTTGTCGCCCTTCCAGCTTTCGGCATACCACTTGCCGCGCGAGGTGATGTAGGTCAGCTCGACGTCAAACTTGGTATCAAGCGGCGCGGCGGCGACTTTGTCGCGCAGCTTGAGAATGGCGGCGTGATGGCGCAGTTGCAGGATGTTGTACACGCGCTGGCCGGTTTCGCGCTCCACCAGTGCCAGTTCATCCATCAGTTCGGGCGTGGGCACAAGGGGCTTTTCGCAAATCACGTCGCAGCCCAGACGCAGGCTGGCGGCAATGTGCGGATGGTGCAGGTAGTTGGGGCTGCAGATGGCGACGTAATCCAGCGCGGTGGCGGGGTTGCGCTTGATCTGGCGGGCATGCTCCTGAAAGCGCTCGAATTCGGTGAAGAATTCGCTTTCGGGCGAGATGCTGTCGATGATGCCGACCGAGTCGTTGATGTCATAAGCCACGGCCAGGCGGTTGCCGGTGTCTTTGATGGCGCGCATGTGGCGCGGGGCGATGTAGCCGGCGGCGCCGATGAGGGCAAAGTTTTTCATTTTTTATTGGTTGTTTGATGGATTACAGGCGGAAGACCGTGAAGCCTGCTTCAGCGGCTTCATGACGGTTGAAAAGGCTTTTAACGTCGGCCAGCACGGGCTGGCTGCCACGGCAAAGTGCGCGCAACTCGGCCGGCGTGGCGTGGCGGTATTCGTTGTGACCGACGGCTACCACCAGGGCATCGACCTGATTTTCTTCGTCAACCTTGCCTAATTGCACACCATATTCATGCTGCACTTCGTCGGCGCTCGCCCACGGGTCGGCCACCACCACGGTGGCGCCCCAGGCTTCGAACTCATGCACCATGTCGGCCACTTTGCTGTTGCGAATGTCGGGGCAGTTTTCCTTGAAGGTGATGCCCAGTACGCCAATACGGCAGCGCGGCACGTCCATGCCGTTTTTAAGCATCAGCTTGATGGTGTTGCGCGCCACGTAGCGGGCCATGTTGTCGTTGATGCGGCGACCGGCCAGAATGACTTGCGGGTGGTAGCCCACTTCTTCAGCCTTGTGCGTCAGGTAATACGGGTCCACGCCAATGCAGTGGCCGCCGACCATGCCGGGACGAAAGGGCAGGAAGTTCCACTTGCTTCCAGCGGCTTCCAGAACGTCGAGTGTGTCAATGCCCAAACGCTCGAAGATGACAGACAACTCGTTGACCAAGGCAATGTTCAGGTCGCGCTGTGTGTTTTCAATCACTTTAGCGGCTTCGGCGACCTTGAGGCTGCTGGCCTTGTGGGTGCCGGCGACGATGATGCTGCGGTACAGCGCATCGACCGCATCCGCAACTTCTGGCGTGCTGCCACTGGTGATTTTCTTGATCTTGGTAAGGGTGTTGACCTTGTCGCCAGGGTTGATGCGCTCGGGGCTGTACCCACAGAAAAAGCCGACGTTGAATTTCTTGCCGCTGAACTTTTCCAGCACGGGTACGCAAACTTCTTCAGTGGCGCCCGGGTACACGGTGGATTCGTAAATGACCACGGCACCTTCAGGCAGGAATTTACCCACGGTTTCGCTGGCCTTGACGAGCGGCGTCAGGTCGGGCCGGTTGGCTTTGTCAACTGGCGTGGGCACGGTGACGATGAATATCTGGCAGGTTTTTAAATCTTCAGGGTTGCTGCTGAAGCTGAGCTGGCGGGCGCTGGCCAGCTCGTCGGCATTCAGTTCGAGAGTGCTGTCTTTGCCAGCCTGCAATTCGGCGATGCGGGCGGCATTGATGTCAAAACCCAGGACGGGGCGTTGCTTGCCAAATTCAGCCGCCAGGGGAAGACCGACATAGCCCAAGCCGATGACTGCAATTTTTGCGTTGTTCATGTTCATGGTTGCGTTGGAGAGTTCGTTTTTATACATAAGGGATTTAAAGAAAGGAGATATTTGCGGGTATTGCCGTGCAGCTTTGCATGGGTAGCTGAGTGACACGATCCGGTTGAAACAGCATTTTGCTATTTTTTTTATAGCTGCTTACGACCGCTGAACATGCGCTACAGGCATTTTTTTCTTATAAAAAGGTAACGGCACAACACCCTTGGTGCTGTGACTCGTAAGTCCGGTTAGCCGCAGGCATGATCCGACCTGCTCGGGACTCGTGGCTCATTGGGCGCTGCTTGTCCGCTTTCATGATTTCTTGAAAGCCTCTTTCTGCTTGGAACGCATGATCGGTTGTGCTTTGTCTGACGGCAAGGTCTGCACGCTCCAGAACCAGCGAAACTGCGTCAGTCGCGCGTAAACGGCGGTGTACAGCAGGCCGCAGACCACGAATCCCAGCACCAGCATGGCGGTGTGGGTCGGCCAGGTCACCGCAATGGCGGCGGGCACCAGCGCGGCCAGCCACATGATGGCGCCGGTCACGGAGTTGCGGACCAGGTTGCCGGCATGGGGCAACCAGGCGCGCGACACCCGGCGCTTGACCAGGCTGTGCAGATGCAGACGGTCGGGGTCGCCGGGGCTGAGGTGGCGGCGGCGGCGGCGCACAATGCTGAACAGCACCTCCAGGATAGGAAAGCCGCACACCAGCATGGGCGCCCAGGCGGATACCTCGGTATGGCGGGCCAGGATCAACACCGCCAGCCAGGCCAGGGCAAATCCCACAAAGTAGGCCCCGCCGTCGCCCAGGAAAATCTTGCCCAGCGGCCAGTTGACCAGCAGGAAGCCGGCCACGGCACATCCCAGAATCAGGCAAACCAGCGCCAGGTCGTGGTCGCCCAGGGCAATCGTCATGACGCCAAAGGCCGTCAAAATGATGATTACGGTGCCTGCAGCCAGGCCGTTGAAGCCATCGACGATGTTGATGGCGTTGGCCACGCCGCCCACGGCAAAGGCGGTGAACAGCACGGAAAACGCCGTAAAACCCAGCAGCCAGTCCAGGCCCGGCACGTCGGCACCGGTGATGGAATAGCCGGTGATGGCCCAGCCCAGCACGCCGCAGCCCATGGTGGCCAGCAGGCGGGTGCGCACGCTGACGCGCTTGGTCATGTCTTCCAGCAGGCCAAACGCAAAGGCCGGAATGCCGGCCAGAATGAGCGGCCCCAGCAGGGTTTTGCTGGCAGGGTTGGTCAACAGGTAGCCCGCCACAACGCCCACCGCAATGGCAATTCCGCCGACCCGGGGCGTGGGGCTGGTGTGGAACTTCTGCACGCCTTCGTCGCTGTCCATGCTCAGGTGGCCATGCCAGTGCTGGGTGCGCACCAGCAGCAGCGCCACCAGCAGCGCGGTGCTGCCGGCTATAAAAGCGGACAGCAGTTCTGTATTTATGAAATTTTCCATGGTGTCTGTCCGGTTGGAATCAGCAGGCAAGCCGCGAACCCGAGGCGCCAAAGCGGCGGTCACGGGCGCTGAACCACTGCAGTGCCTCGTCAAGCACCGACGTTGAAAAGTCGGGCCACAGCGTGTCGGTAAAAAACAGTTCGGTGTAGGCCATTTGCCACAGCATGAAGTTGCTGATGCGCGACTCGCCGCCGGTGCGAATCAGCAACTCCGGGTCAGGCGCATGGGCCATGCTCAGGTGCGGGCGCAGCGCGGCTTCGTCCATGCTGGCCACGGTTTTGTCAGGATGGGCAGCCTGCCAGGCCTGCACGGCCTGCATCATGTCCCAGCGGCCGCCGTAATTGGCGGCAATGGTCAGGGTGATTTTGGTGTTGTGCGCCGTCAATGCCTGGCCTGTGGCCATGAGGTTTTGCAGCCGCTGGTCGAACCGGCTCAGGTCGCCCACCACCTTCAGGCAGACGCCGCTGGCATGCATGTTGCTGATTTCCTTTTGCAGGTAATGCACCAGCAGGCCCATGAGGCTGGAGACTTCGTCGGCCGGGCGCTGCCAGTTTTCGGTGCTGAAGGCAAACAGCGTGAGGTAGCGCACGCCGCGTGCAGAGCAGGCCTCGACCACCTGCCGCACCCGCCGGGCGCCGCTGGCATGGCCAAGTGCGCGCGGCAGGCTTCGTTTTGCGGCCCAGCGGCGGTTGCCGTCCATGATGATGGCAACGTGTTGCGGCACGGTGGCTGGCGGCAAGTCGTGCATGATTTTTACTGCCCGTCGGCTGTCTTGCCGTACTGGTAGTTGGTGTAGCGGTAGCGGCTGTACTTGTAGCCATAACCGCCGTAACGCTGGCGGTTGGTGTCCAGGTCGTTGAAGACCACGCCCTTGACCGGCACGCCGATATGGCCCAGGCGCTTGGTGCTTTCCTGCAGTTCACCCAGGGCGGTGACTTCAGCCCGGGCGACCAGGAACACGGTGCCGGCATGCGGCGCCAGCACCTGCGTGTCTGAAACGGCCAGCACGGGCGGCGTGTCGATCAGCACCAGGTCGTACCGGCTGGAGAGGTCCTGCAGCAGTTGCACGGTCGCCAGCGACATCAGCAATTCGGCCGGGTTGGGCGGCATGACGCCGGTGGTGACCAGGTCCAGGTTAAGCGCAATGCTGCGATGCACCACGTCGTCCAGCGTGCGGGAGCCGGTGATCAGCTCGCTCAGGCCGTGCCCCCGTTTCAGTCCGAAGAACTGGTGCAGGTGGCCCTTGCGCATGTCGGCATCAATCAACAGCACGCGTTTGCCGCCTGCGGCGAGCACGGCGGCAAAGTTGGCGCTGGTGAAGGACTTGCCAATGCCTGGCGTGGGTCCGGTGAACAGCACGATGTTGTTTCTAGCGTCGAGCATGGCGAACTGCAGGGCAGTGCGCAGGCTGCGCAGGCTTTCAACGCCGGGGTCTTCTGGCTGCGTGACGGCCAGCAAGTGAATGCCAGGGGCCTGGTTCTTGATCAATTGGGAAAGCTTGTCTTGCGCTGCCGAATGCGGCACGGTGGCAAACACATGCAGGCCGGTGGCTGACTCGATGTCGGCCGGGTCCTTGATGCCGGGGCGCAGGCTGTTGCGCAAAAAGGCCAGTCCCATGCCCAGCAGCAGGCCGAGCACGCCGCTGATGGCCAGGATCTGGGCGCGCTGCGGTTTGATGGCCCGCTCGGGCACGACCGGCGCATCGACCACGCGCACATTGCCGACCTTGCCCTCTTTGACCAGGCGCAACTGCTGCGAACTGGTCAGCAGGTTGAGGTACAGCTCGCTGTTGACCTTGACGTCGCGCGTCAGGCGCAGCAGGTCTTGCTCGGTGTTGGGCAGCGTCTTGACCTTGCTGGTCAAGCCTGCAATTTCCTTGCTGACGGCGGCTATCTGCGCGTCCAGCGTCTGGATGACCGGGTGGGCTGCGGTGAACTGCGCGCTTTGCTCGCGGCGCTTTTGCTGCAGCATCAGCAGGTCGCCCTGCAGCTTGACGGACGTTTCAAGATAGGTTTTTCCCTCGGTTCCCAAGTCAAAAGTGCCGTTCTGGTTGCGGAACTTGTTGAAGCGGACCTCGGAGTCTTCGAGTTGGCTTTTGAGCTGCGGCAGGAAGTCGCCCAGGAAGGCGAGGGATTTTTCAGCTTCGGCCGACTTGCGCTCGACGTTCTGGCGAACGTAGTTGGTGCCCACGGCATTCAGGGTGCGGGCAATCTTTTGCGGTTCGGTGCCTTGCAGTTGCATGGCAATCACGCCAGATTGCTTGCCTTGCTCGGAGATGGTGAGGTCTCTTTGGAGTTGCTCGATCACGTCCAGGCGTGAGGAACGCGCCACGATGAAATGCGCACCGGGCTTGGCCTTGAGTTCGGTGACCAGGATGCGGCCCGCGTCTTCGCCGACGCCAAAGCTGGCCATTGTGCCGGTCTTGCCCTGTACCAGCGTCTTGCCGTCAGGGTCCTGCAATTCAAACCCGCCTTCGGTGGCGATCAGCCGCAGCGGCAGACCTTGCAGTGCGTCGGGCACTTCGAGCAGGCCCAGGCGAATGGATTCCTTGCCGGAAACATAGCCGCCCATGCCCATGAAGCCCGGATCGGACAGCGTGGTGGCGCGCCGCGCCAGCCAGCCACCGACCAGCGGGAGGTACCTGGGCGTGGCCGTCACGTACAACTGCAGGTCGTCCACCGACTTGGCAACCACCAGGCGCGAACGCAAAATTTCTATTTCGGCCGTGGCAGGTGACTTGATGTCAAACAGGCTGGCGGCGTCGCCCAAGGCGCCAGCAGCGCCGGGCTTGCTGTCTTCGACCTGGATCAAGGAGTTGGCCTGGTAGACCGGGCGGCTCAGGAAGGCATAGGCACCGCCCAGCACCAGCACCAGCGCCGTGACAGCGGCAATTAGCCAGCGTGCATCGAGCAGCACATCGAGCAGGCCCAACAGGTCGATTTCGTCGTCGTCTTGCATTTCTGCCAAAGGCATGGCGGACACGGAGGATTGGGGAGCGTTCATACGGTCAGACATCACGAAACAAGTTGGATACGGCGCACCCACTCGTCCACGCCACGGGCGATGGAAGCGTGGGCGGCTTCGAAGGCAGCGCGGGGCTTGCGGTAAGGATCGGCAATGTCAAAGCCCCCTTGCGGGCCAAACTCACCCAGGCGGTGGATTTTTCCGCGTGCGGTGGGGTAGCGCTTTTCAAGCTCCTGCTGGTGGCCGGCTTCCATGACCAGGACCAGGTCGGCATGCGCGCACATCCAGCCGGCCACCTGCTGGGCACGGTGGGCGGACAGGTCCAGGCCGTGTTCGCTGGCAATTTCAAGGGCGGTGGCTTCGGCACCATGACCGACCACGGCCTGCAAACCGGCCGACCAGACCTTGCGGCCAGGCAGGCGGTCTTTCAGCATGGCCTCGGCGACGGGGCTGCGGCAGATGTTGCCGACGCAGACGGTCAGGATATTGTTCATGGGTCAGGCCGCTGTTACTTGAAGGCCGAACTGGTGGTGTTGACCACCGCCGCGCTCGGCAAAATCAGGCTGATGACGCGGTTCCAGAGCACCAGCTTGACCGGATCGACAAAGACAACGTCCCGGGATTTGAGTTCAAACCCTTCAGCCAGTGCATACGCCGTGGGCGAGCTGGCGTCGAGGTGGTAGATCTCGGGCGTGGTGGGCGAGACCTGGCCGTTGGCGTCGGCTACGGCAGCACTGTCGCCGCTGCGGCTGCGCACGACATAAATCTGGCGCGGATCGCCGCTGGTGGCATTCACGCCGCCGGACTCGCCCAGCGCTTCATTGAGCGTGAGCCGGCCATTGCGCAGCGGCAGCGCCGTGGGCTTGGTGACTTCGCCCATCACATACACGCGGGTGTCTTCACGGTTGCCGATGCGCACCAGGTCGCCCGCCGCCAGCATGATGCGCGAAGGATTGACGCCAAGCGCGGTCAGCTGGGGCATGTTGATCACGCTGGTCACGCCCTTGCGCGTGACGGCCACCATGGCCCGGTCGGCCGTGGGCGTCATGCCCCCGGCGCGGCTGATGGCCTCGGGCAGCGTCATGGGAATGTCGTTGATGGCCTGCAGGCCGGGAACGCGGACCTCGCCATCGACATACACGCGGCCGGCACGGTAGGCCTGCACGCGCAGGGTGATTTGCGGGTCCTTGATGAATTTGGACAGGCGCTGGGTCAGTTCTTCACGTGCCCCGTTTTCTGTCATGCCGGCGATTTTGAAGGTACCCAGCAGCGGAAACTGAATCAGCCCCTCGGGGCTGACGTTGTAGCCGTTGCCGACCGACGCCAGGCCCGACGAGTCGGTCGTCAGCGTGGAGCCTGCGGGGGTTAGCACCAGTTCAGGATGGTTCCAGACGACGATGTTGACCACGTCGCCAGCGCCAATGCCATAGGGCTTGGCTTCAGCGAACAGGCTTTTCACGTCATTTCCCAGTTCAGCTTTTTGCAGGGCGCGCTGCCGGCTGATGAGTTCGGGCGTGATGGCCAGCAACGCGCCGGGTGGTGGCGCCGGGTCCGAGACAGGCATGCCGGCAGGTGCGCGGGTACCGGCAGGCTCTTCAGCACGCTTGGTGGTGATGGAATACGGGTTGGTGGACGAACCGGCTGCCTGGACATTCTTGCCGATGGAAAGGCCGGGTGCCAGTGCGCATCCGCCCAGCCACGAAACCACGCAGATCGCGACAGGCCAGCGCGCATGAGAGAGCAATGAAGTCAATTTTGGTTTCTGGGTGGTGAGCATGAATGACGGAATCTGGCAGACGGCTGAGAATGAGCTTTTATGTTTTTTAATCAACAAATTGTAAACAAAACGCATGAATTAATCTAATTTGCGCGGGTTGGTCCCATGACAGATGAAGTTGAGTCAACCTTGGGGTGGTCTGGCGGACAAGCGGGGAACGCATACTCCTGCGACCGCGTGATCTGTTTTCAACACATTCCACAGCCGTCGCGTCTGTGGAATTACGCACTTGTTCGAGCATGTGAAAGCCTGAAAAGTGGGAGGGATGGCCTTGATCACGGGCAGGCTCTTGGCCTGCAAACCGGTGGTTTAAACTTTTGAAACTTAGATTTCACAAATTTTAACGACAAAGTTGCAAAATAATTAATAAAAAACAAAATAATACAATATTTGTTAAAATGTAACTTTTTGATTATTTTATGAATTAATACCGTTTTTACGGTCGAGTTGCCCATGCAAGTTGCGGGGCTTGACCGATGGTTTGTTGAAAACCACGGAAAACCGGAGGCAAGGTGGCGGTCATACGCTGAAACGGCCGTGCTTACAAGCCGTCTGGGTTAACCCGTTTTTTGTACTATTCAGCCAAAAACGCGAAAAGCTGTAAATTTAGGCAGATATTCGCAAACAGGTTAGGGAGGCGGAGATTTCCAATGTAGCCATGTCATGCCGGGCTTGACCCGGCATCCATGAATTCGGGGCCATGGATTGCGGGTCAAGCCCGCAATGACAGCCATTTAAAACCGGTACTTTTAAAATTTCCTTATCCCTTAACTCGTTTCGGTGACCAGCACCTTGTCGATCCGCTTGCCATCGAGATCGACGATTTCAAAACTCCAGCCGGCGCAGTCAATGCGTTCGCCGGTGGACGGCAAGTGGCCGGAAACGGATTGCAGCAGGCCGGCAACGGTGTTGTAGCGCCCACGCTCTTCTTCCGGCAGTTCCCTGATGTCCAGCCGCGCCTTGAGTTCGGACACGGGCATGAGGCCGTCGATCAGCCAGCTGCCGTCTTCGCGCCGGGTGGCCCAGGCGTCCTGGATGGTGCCGGTCTGCAACTCGCCGGTGATGGCCTCCAGCATGTCCATGGGCGTCATCAGCCCCTGCACCACGCCGTATTCATCGACCACCAGCAGGATGCGGGTAGAACGGGCGCGCAGCTGCTCCAGCAGTTCCATGCCGGTCAGCGTTTCCGGAACGAATACGGCCGGAACGGCATAAGGGCCAATGCGGTCCGCGACCGTGGGAACCGAACCGGAAGCTTCACCAGCAGATGCCGGCTGAATCTGGCCGCGCAAGGCAAGCAGCTTGGCGACATTGACCACGCCGACCACATCGTCCAGGCTGCCCCGGCAGACCGGGTACCAGGAATGCCCGGTGGCTCCGGCCTTGGCAATCGCATGGGCCAGCGTGTCGGATGCGTCGAGCCATTCGATGCTGGCGCGCGGCAGCATCAAGGACGTCAGCCGGCGTTCATCGAGCGAGAACACGTTTTGCACCATCTGGTGCTCGTGCGCCTCGATCAGTCCGGCATCGACGCCCTCCTCCAGGCTGGCGGCGATTTCCTCTTCGGTCACGGCGCGGCCGGCGCTGTTGTCCACGCGCAGCAGCTTGAGCACCGCAAGGGTGCTGACCGACAGCAGCCAGACGAAGGGCTTGGCGCCTGCAGCCACCCACATCATGGGACGAGAGACCAGGCGGGCCACGGTTTCGGGATACAACTGGCCAATGCGCTTGGGCACCAGTTCGCCAAAGACGATGGTGACGTAGGTGATCACCGCCACCACAATCGCCGTGGCCGAGATATCGGCCGCCCGCACGGACACGCCAAAAGACTGCAGCCACATGGACACGTCGTCACTGAATGCGGCCTCGCCGATGATGCCGTTGAGCATGCCGATCGAGGTGATGCCGACCTGCACCGACGACAGGAACTGCGTGGGATTGGCGAGCAGGTCCAGCGCGGCCCGGGAGCCCTTGTCGCCCGCCTCGGCCATGGCGTTGAGCCTGGCCTTTCGACTGGAGGCCAGGGCGAGCTCGGACATGGAAAAAACGCCGTTGAGCAGCGTCAAGAAGACGATAAGAAGGAAATCCATGGATCCGTAGGCAAAATGTTGACCATGGCACTTTACTGTATCGGCGACCTTCAGGGCTGCAATGCCCCTTTTCAGCGGCTGCTGGAGAAAATTGATTTTTCTCCGAGCCGCGACACGCTATATCTTCTGGGCGACCTGGTGAACCGGGGGCCTGACTCGCTGGGCGCCTTGCGCGGCTTGATGGCCCTAGGCGATGCCGCGCAGTGCCTGCTGGGCAATCACGACCTGCACCTGCTGGCGCTGTGGCAGGGTGTGCGCCTGCCGGGTCGCCACGACACGGTCCAGGGCATCTTGCAGGCGCCGGACCGCGACGAACTGCTGGACTGGCTGCGCCACCGCCGCATGGCCATGCGCCACCACGGCTGGCTGATGGTGCATGCCGGCGTCTTGCCGCAGTGGAGCACGGCGCAAACGCTGAGGCTGGCTGGGGAAGTCGAGCAGGCATTGCGCGGGCCTGACCTGAAAGGCTTCTTGACCGCCATGTACGGCAATGCACCTTGCCTGTGGAGCGACAGCCTGCAAGGCGCGGACCGGCTTCGGGTGATCGTCAATGCGCTGACGCGCCTGCGGTTTTGCACGCCGCAAGGCGCGATGGAATTCGGCAGCAATGAAGGTGCCGGCAGCGCGCCGCCAGGTTACCTGCCGTGGTTCGAAGTCCTTGGGCGGGCAACGCAGGACACCTTGATCACGTTCGGGCACTGGTCCACACTGGTGGCCGACGCCCGCCGGCATACCGGCCTGCGAAACAACACCTTGCCGCTGGACACGGGCTGTGTCTGGGGCGGATGCCTGACGGCAGCGCGGCTCGGCGCCAAGGGGGCCTACGAATTGATTCAGGTGGATTGCGAGCAGGCGCAAAAGCCGGGAAAGTAAAAAGAGGCTGATGAAACAGACAACCCCCTTTTTGGGAGGATGTGTGTTCGGGGATTTTTTCACGCTGCTGGCTTGGATCCCGGGTCAAGCCCGGGATGACAGAGTTACTCCCTGCCACCCTGCTACGCCCGCCTCGCCACCATCTTCCCTCCCTGTCATTGCGGGCTTGACCCGCAATCCATGACCCTAAATTTCCCATGCCCTATTTTGTCTACATGCTGGCCAGTAAACCCAAAGGAACGCTTTATATCGGCGTGACCAACCATCTGGTCCGCCGCATTCATGAACACAAAAGTCACGCGTGCGACGGCTTCACCGCGCGCTACGACGTGCATCACTTGGTCTGGTTTGAGATCACAGAATCCATCGAAGCGGCCATCCAGCGTGAAAAACAGCTTAAAAACTGGAAACGTGACTGGAAGATTGAACTGATCGAAAAAGAAAACCCTCTTTGGGATGATCTGTATTCAAAGATTCTTTAGCGCTGCTGGCATGGATCCCGGGTCCCCGGATCAAGTCCGGGGCAAGCTCAGCCCGGGATGAGAGAATTTTTCTGCCGTTTTTGTCATTGCGGGCTTGACCCGCAATCCATGCCCCCCCCTTATTGATCCGGCCCGATGAAGTATCAAGCGGCATAGCGAACACGCCGATCCTGGAAATAGGCGATAACTCGCTCAGGCGTGCGTTCGAGCAACGTCATGTGCTCATTGGCAGCATCGCGTAATTTGGCTTTGCTGCGCACCGGTACGCGCTTTCCCAACTCTTGCTTGAGGTCCGCGTTCAGGCGTTCCTCCGGGTTGAGTTGCGGGCTGTAGCTGGGCAAATAGAACAGTTCGATGTCCTCCTTATGTTCAGCCACCCACGCCTTGACGATTTTGCTGTGATGAACCCGCAAGTTGTCCAGAATCAAAAACACCTTTTTTTCCGCATCCTTGATCAGCGCTTGCAAGAATTCGATGAGCTTGTCCGCGTCAAACGCATCGTCAATGATCATCCAGCGGGTCTTTCCCTGGTTGGTCACCGTGGCAATCATCGAGAGTTTTTGCCGGGTGCCGCCGATGGTCCTGGCCACGGGCGTTTTCCCAGCGGGCGCAAAGCTTCTGCCGCGCACATCCGTGTTGACAAGCGCCGTCTCGTCACCCCAATGGATTTCAGCGCCCTCCTGACGGGCACGTTGCTCTATCGCCGGGTACTCCCCTTCGAGCCAGGCTTGCACAGCTTCAGGGTTTTGTTCGTAGGCGCGCTTGATAGGCTTTTGAGGGGTAAAACCCCAGCGGGCCAGGTATTTGCCAACGCTGCGCACCTGCAGCTTGACCCCGTACTCCTGCTCGATGAGTTGGCCCACGGCCGCCCGGCTCCACAGGAAGAAATCCATCTTGAGCTGCTCAGGGCGTTGGTCGATGATGCTGCGCTGAATGCTGTCCTCCTGGGCTTGGCTCAGGGTGCGCCCAAGACCCTGGCTGCGCCCTCGCAAGGCCGGTCGAATCGCCGGCCAGCCGCCCGCATCAAAGAGATCGATGCACCTGCGCACAGCCGGGTAGCTCAGACCCGTCATGGAAACAATTTGCATGATGCCTATTGCCCTTTTATGCAGCCTCACGACTTGCTTGCGCCGCTCGTGAAGCTGCTCCAGCGTCTGCTTTCTTGCATTTTCTTTTTCCATCTTTCTTCGATAGAGAAAATTCAATAAAGTTGATACTTCATTGGGCCGGATCAATAGTGTCGCGTCAGGCGCAAAGTGTCGGGAGATCGCGTCGCCAGCGGCGTGCAGCGCAAGGCGCAGAGCGCAGCCAGGGCTGAAGCCCTGGCAAGGGCTGCAACGCGGCGATGCGCGGCGATGGCCAGCGAGAACCGGCAGTTTGCGCCTGACGCGACACTAGACCGCTACATCCGGCAGAGCAGCCTCGTCGGCCCACGCACGCGCCATGCTCGCGGCCAGCAGCAGCACGCCGGACGAAAAATAAATCCACATCAGGATCACCACCAGCGAGCCGGCCGCGCCGTATGCCGACACGACCGCCGCCGTGGACAGGTAGTACGCCATCAGGTACTTGCCCACCTGGAACAAAACAGCCCCCGCCACGGAACCCATCACCAGGAAGCGCAAGGCGGGCTTGGGGCCCGAACTCATGCGCATCAGCCCCAGGAACAGGGCCACGCAAAAGGCAATCGACACCACCTCGTTGAGCACCCAGACCACCTTTTCAAGCGGCAGGTAGCTTCCTGCCCAGAGGGAGATCAGGTTGGTGAACGTTGATACCGCCAGCGACACCAGCAGCAAAAAACCCAGCGCCAGGATGTAGCCAACGCCGCGCAGCCTCAGGCTGGCGCCATACCACCACTTCTGCCTGGGCGTTTCCCGGCTGTCATGGCGCCACACGCGTTCAAATGCATTTTGCAATTCCGCGAAGACGCCGGTCGCGCCGGAAAGCAGCAGCCCGAAGGCCAGCAGCGAAGCGGTGATGCCTTCGGACGGCGCCTGGGCGCTGGCCATGGCCTGCTTGATGACCTGCGCGCCCTGCTCGCCGATGACGCTGGCAATCTGGGCAATCAGGCTGCTCTCGATGTAGGTGCGGTCCAGCCACCAGCCCATGACGGCCACCAGCAACACCAGCAGCGGCGCCAGGCTGAGGATGCCGTAGAACGACATGGCCGCGCTCATGCGCAGGCCGTCGGCATCGACCCACTGGTTCAGTGCGCGCCACAGCGGGCGGTAAAGTTTCTGGAGCAGGGAAAGCCCGAACGCAGCCAGCGCCTGGAGCCGGGAAGGAGATGCAGCCATCATCCGACTAGCCTACCGCTGCTGAAAAAACCGGTCACCGGACAGCGGCTTCAGGCGCCGTAGGCAAGGGTCGCGATGGCAACCGGGCTGGCCGAAAGACCGCAGTGCATCTCAGGCGGCCTTGAACAGCGCAGCGACTTTCTTCTTCGGCTTGATGTTGGCCGACACGCCGTTGCGCGCAGGATTGGCCTTGGACGTTGCCTCCCACGAAGGCAGCGATTCCGCTGGCGCGCCGGGCTCGTAAGGGCGGTCGAAAAACGGATCACGCGACGCGGCGGGCTGCCGATGCGGCGTGTACTCGCGGCGCTCCCGGCGCTCTGCAGGCTCGCGCGGCGGGCGCGCGTCGGCGGCGGGAGCCCTGCCTTCGCCGGTTTCGCGGTACATGCGCCGGCCGTCGTTGATGCGGCCCTGCTCGCTGATGCGCGGCGTGTCTTCCTCGAACTCCAGCGGCTCGATCTCGATCTTGGTCTTGATGAGCTTTTCAATGTCAGCCACCAGGCGCTGGTCGCTGCTGGCGACAAAGCTCACGGCCAGGCCCGAGGCGCCGGCGCGGCCGGTGCGGCCAATGCGGTGGATGTAGTCTTCGGCGTTGAACGGCACGTCGAAGTTGAACACGGCCGGAACGTCCTTGATGTCCAGCCCACGGGCGGCCACGTCGGTGCAGACCAGCAGGTCGACCTCGCCGCTTTTGAACGATTCAAGCGCCTTGAGCCGTTCGTCCTGGCTCTTGTCGCCGTGCAGCGCGGTGGTTTTCAGGCCTTCGCGTTCCAGCGACCGCGCAAGCTTGGCGCAGCCGAGCTTGCTGTTGACAAAGACAAACGCCTGCTTCATGCCGCGTGCCTTGAGGATCTGGTGCAGCGCGCGGCGCTTGTCGTCGGCGCCGACGCTGTAGAAATGCTGCTCGACCGTGGAGGCCGTGGCATTGGAGCGCGCCACCTCGATGGTCACCGGGTCCTGCAGGAAGCTCGACGCCAGGCGCTTGATCTCGGGCGAGAAGGTCGCCGAAAACAGCAAGGTGATGCGCTGCTTGGGCAGGTAGCTCAGGATGCGCTGCAGGTCGGGCAAAAAACCGATGTCGAGCATGCGGTCGGCCTCGTCAAGCACCACGTATTCGACCTGGTTGAGCACGCAGTTCTTGGCCTCGATGTGGTCGAGCAGGCGGCCCGGCGTGGCGACCAGCACCTCGACGCCTTTTTTGAGTTCCAGCGTCTGCGGCTTCATGTCCATGCCGCCAAACACCACTGCGCAGTTCAGGTTGGTGTACTTGGCGTACAGCTTGACCTGCTCGGCCACCTGCACGGCGAGTTCACGTGTGGGCAGCAGCACCAGCGCGCGCACCGGGTGGCGGGCCGGCGAGGTCGAAGCGTTCTCGTGCTTCATCATGCGCTGCAGCAGAGGCAGCGTAAACGCGGCGGTCTTGCCGGTGCCGGTCTGGGCGGCGCCCATCACGTCTTTGCCCAGCAGAACGACCGGAATGGCCTGTTCCTGGATGGGGGTCATGGTTTCGTAGCCCATTTCGGCTACGGCGCGTGCCAGCGGTTCTGCCAGCGAAAGGTTCGAAAAGGATGAGGTCATTTAGCTCAATATTGTCGCACTTTGGGTGCTACAGGCTTTTAGGGCCGTTTCACAAGTCTTGTCGCCGGCGGGTCAAGCCAGCCCCAAAGGGACTGGAAGCGGCGCTCAATGCTATTTATTCTATAGCTATGGATAAATACGGGACAAGCGCAACAGGGCTAAAAAGCCATATTTTCGGGTGCCAGGCCCGCTCTGGCGGACGGCACCGGATCAACAAGCAGGCCCTGGCCTTTCAAGCCGAGCAAACCGTCGCTGACGGTCGGGTAACGCAGCGCCAGCCGTAGTTCGTTTTTCATGCGCCGGTTGTCAAGCCGGCGCGATTCGCTCATGAAACTGAGCAGCATCAGCGGCAACTGCTCGATGGCCGCGCCGCGCGCCACACGGGGCGGACGCGGCAATTGGTAAAGGTCTGCCGCCAGGTCGAAGTAGTCGCCCATCAGCAACTGCGTGTCGTCGCAGACGTTGGTGATGCGCTGCGGCTTGCCGCGCCAGAGTGCCGCGATGCAGGCTCGCGCCAGGTCGTCGGCATGGATGTGGCTGGTGTAGACATCGTCTTCACGGCGCAGCACCGGCGTTCCCTTGAGCAGACGGCCGCGCGGCGTACCGCCTTCGCGGTCGGTCGCGTAGATGCCGGGAATGCGCAGGATATGCACCGGCGCCCCGGTGGCGCGGCCGAGCAGCCGCACCTGGCCTTCGGCATCGACCCGGCGCTGCGCGCGCGGCGTGTTCGGGCTCGGGCGCCAAGTTTCATCGACCCGCTCGCCGCCGCAGTCGCCATACACGCCGCTGGTCGAGCCATACACGAAAGACTGCGGCAGGCTGCGCAGCCGCAGGGCGCGCAGCAGGGCCAGCGTGCGCGGGTCATCGCGCCAGTTGGGGTTGTGGCCGGGCGGCGGCGCCAGATGCACCACGCGCGTGGCCAGTCCGGCCAGCCGGCGCAGCGTGGCGGGTTCGTCCAGGTTGCCCCGCAAGGGCGTGATGCGTTCCCGGCGCAAGGCCGGCAGCCGCTCTGGCGACGAGGTCAGCGCGATGACCTTGATCCGGGGCGGCAGTTGCCGGGCCACGCGCAGGCCGACATCGCCGCAGCCGATGATCAGCACGCGCTGGCGGCGAAAGCGCGCAGGCAGCGCGCCAAGGGGATTCAGGTTTGAAGGCAAAATTGGGTGCTGCTGGGAAACCAGCCTGGTCAGGTAACGGATAACAGAACGCCCAAGGATACCGAATATGAGTTTCAACGTGAACGTGCTGCCCAGCGGCCGCAGCTTTACCGCCGATGCCGGCGAGCCCCTGCTGGCCGCCGCCATCCGCCAGGGCATCGGCCTGCCCTACGGCTGCAAGGACGGCGCCTGCGGATCGTGCAAGTGCAAAAAGCTCGAAGGCCAGGTGACGCACGGCACCCACCAGTCCAAGGCGCTGTCGGCCGACGAAGAAGCCGCCGGCTTCATCCTGACCTGCTGCGGCGTGGCGCACAGCGACGTGGTGCTGGAGTCGCGCCAGGTGACCGACGAAAGCGCTTTCCCGATCCGCAAGATGCCGGTGCGCGTGACCAGCCTGGTGCGCGCGTCGCCCGACGTGATGGTCGTTCGCCTGCAGCTGCCCGCCAGCGATGTCATGAAGTACCACGCCGGCCAGTATGTCGAGTTCTTGCTGCGTGACGGCGACCGGCGTTCGTACTCGATGGCCAATGCGCCCTTTACCCAGCTGGAGACGCCCGGCATCGAACTGCACATCCGCCACATGCCGGGCGGCAAGTTCACCGACCATGTGTTTGCCGCCATGAAGGAAAAGGAAATCCAGCGGATCGAAGGGCCTTACGGCAGTTTCTTCCTGCGCGAAGAAAGCGCCAAGCCGATCGTGATGGTCGCGTCCGGCACCGGTTTTGCGCCGCTCAAGGCCATCATCGAGCACATGCAGTTCAAGCGCATCACGCGTCCCACGGTACTGTACTGGGGCGGACGCCGCCCGGCAGACCTGTACATGAACGACTGGATGCTCGCCAGGGTGGCCGAGATGCCCAACCTGCGCTATGTGCCGGTGATCTCAAACGCCCTGCCTGAAGACGGCTGGCTTGGCCGCACCGGCTTTGTCCACCAGGCCGTGCTGGAGGATGTTGCCGACCTCTCGGGCCATCAGGTGTATGCCTGCGGCGCGCCCATCGTGGTCGAGTCGGCGCGGGCCGACTACAGCGCGCTGGCCGGCCTGCCGGCCGCGGAATTCTTTGCCGATGCCTTCACCACCGAAGCCGACAAGGCGCAAAAAGCCTGACCCGCCTGATTTCAAAACTGATAGCAAACAGTGCAGCCGGGCCAAGCGCAAGCGGCACTTTTGATTGAAAAAATTTATGAAAACCCATTCCGCCAACTTTTGCCCCTTGCGCCGCAAGACACTGCGCGCCACTGGCGCGCTGGCGCTGGGCGCCGTGCTGGCAGCCACCGCATCGACTACTTCCTGGGCACAGCCGGCCGCGCCTTCGGCCAAGGTCATGCGCCTGATCGTTCCGTATGCGCCGGGCGGCCCCATCGACGTGACGGCCCGGCTGCTGGCCGACAGCGTCAAGGCAACGCTGGGCACGGTGATCATCGAGAACCGGCCCGGCGCCGGCGGCAACATCGGCGTTGACGCCATCGCCAAGGCCGCGCCCGACGGGCTGACCATCGGCATCGCGGCGGTCGCCACGCATGCCATCAACCCGTGGCTCTACAGCAAGATGCCTTACGACGCGGCCAGCGACTTTGCCGCCATCACGCAGATGGTGCGCGTGCCCAATGTGCTGGTGATGAATGCCGACACCGCACGCCGGCTGAACATCAACCATCTGGCCGACCTGATCAAATACGCCAAGGCCAACCCGGCCAGGCTCAACTACGCCAGCGGCGGCAACGGCAGCGCGGGCCACCTGGCCGGCGAGCTGTTCAAGTCGCGGGCCGGCATCTTTGCGCTGCACATTCCCTACAACGGCGGCAACCCGGCCCAGCTGGCGCTGCTGAGCGGCCAGGTCGATTTCAATTTCGACAACCTGGCCACGGCTTCCAGCAACATCAAGGCGGGCAAGCTCAAGGCGCTGGCGGTGACGACGGCGCAGCGCAGCGCCTTTTTGCCCGACGTGCCGGCGGTGGCGGAGACGCTCAAGGGTTTTGAGATCGACACCTGGTGGGGGCTGGTGGCGCCAGCGGCCACGCCACGCGATGTGGTGGCCAAACTGAACCAGGCATTTGTCGCGGCGCTGAAGGCGCCAGAGAACAAGGTCCGGTTCAGCACGCTGATGGCCGAGCCGGTCGCCAGCTCGCCCGAGCAGTTCGAGGCGTTCATGAAAAGCGAACGGGCGAAGTATGAAAAAGTGGTGAAGGCTTCGGGCGCGCGGGTGGACTGATTTTTTTAGTCTTTTATGGCGTTTGCGCACATGCCGCCTGCGTAGCCAGCTATTCAATTCGTAGCAATTCGGCTTGGCGTAATCTGGCTGGCCAGTCTTCGGTATTCCTCTTCCACCCGTTCTGGCTGGGCCTGTGATGACCTGAAAAAACGGGATCAGGGCGGCGCGCTGTTTGAGCGAAACGCAGTGGAGCGAGTTTGCGCCGACCCCCGTTTTTTCGGGGCAGCGCAGGTTGCCCGAAGCGAAGCGCAGGGACCCGGACAGCCGGGTCGCCTTTCTTTTGCTTACTTTTCTTTGGCGATAGCCAAAGAAAAGTGAGTCGCCGCCGGGCGACACCCGGCCAGCCCAGCCCAGAAAAGCCAACCCAGCTACGAATTCAGTAGCTATCTACGCAAGCGGTATATGCGCAAACAGCCAAAATAGCCAAAATTCACTCGCCCAGATAAGCCGCCCGGACCCGGGGATCGTCCAGCAGCAATTTGGCATCGCCATTCATCGTGATGTTGCCCGACTCCATCACATAGCCCCGATTCGCAATGCTCAAGGCCCGGCTCGCGTTCTGCTCGACCAGCAGCACCGTCATGCCCAGCTTGGACACGTCGCGCACCACCTCGAAGATCTTGTCCACCATGATTGGCGACAGGCCCATCGACGGCTCGTCGAGCAGCAGCACCCTGGGCCGGCTCATCAGGGCCCGGCCCATGGCCAGCATCTGCTGCTCGCCGCCCGACATGGTGCCGGCCAACTGGTCCTTGCGCTCGCGCAGGCGCGGGAACAGCACGAACATCTTCTCGATGTCGTCGGCAATGCCGCCCTTGTCGCTGCGAATATAAGCGCCCATCTGCAGGTTCTCGGTGATGGTCATGCGGGCGAACACGCCGCGCCCCTCGGGCACCATCGCCAGGCCTTCCTTGACCAGGTCCCAGGCGCCGCGACCCTTGATGCTCTTGCCCAGGTATTCGATGTCGCCGGCCAGTATCGGCAGGCCGCCGGTGATGGCCTTCATGGTGGTGGTCTTGCCGGCGCCGTTGGAGCCGATCAACGTGACCAGTTCGCCTTCATGAACCTCGAAGTCCACGCCCTTGACCGCCTGGATGCCGCCATAAGCCACCTGCAGGCCGGTAATTTTCAGAAGTGTGTTTGCTGCCATGGTGTTGCTTTCCTTTAGTGGCCTGCGCCCAGATAGGCGGTGATCACCTTTTCGTTTTTCTGCACCTCGGCGGGCACGCCCTCGGCAATCTGCTTGCCGTAGTCGAGCACCGTCACGCGGTCGCACAGGCCCATGACCAGCTTTACATCATGCTCAATCAGCAGGATGGTGCGGTTGTCCTTGCGGATGCGGTCGATCAGCTCGCGCAGCTGGACTTTTTCAGTGGCGTTCATGCCGGCGGCAGGCTCGTCGAGCGCGATCAGCTGCGGGTCGGTCGCCAGCGCCCGGGCGATCTCCAGGCGGCGCTGGTCGCCGTAGCTCAGGGTGCGCGCCTTGTAGTCGGCATATTTTCCGATGCCCACGTAGTCGAGCAGTTCCTGCGAGCGGTGGGCGATTTCGGCCTCTTCGCGCTTGAAACCCGGCGTGCGGAACATCGCGCCGATCAGGCCCGAATGCGTGCGCACATGGCGCCCGACCATGACGTTTTCGAGCGCGGTCATGTCGGCGAACAGCCGGATGTTCTGGAAGGTGCGCGCAATGCCGGCCTTGGCGACCTCATGCACCGCCGTCGGCTTATAGGGCTTGCCGGCCAGCTCGAAGGTGCCGCTGTCGGGCGTGTAGAGGCCGGTCAGCACATTGAAAAACGTCGTCTTGCCGGCGCCGTTCGGGCCGATCAGGCCATAGACCTGGCCGCGTTCGATCTTGATGCCGACATCGCTCAGCGCCTGCAAGCCGCCAAAGCGCTTGGAGACCCCCGAGACATTCAAAATGGTTTCGCTCATGTCCTTGTCTCCTTAAGGATTGATGGACTGGATGGTGTCCTTGCCGGCGCGCTTGTTCAGCGACTTGCCGTGCTCGGGCGACGGCCACAGGCCGCGCGGTCGCATCAGCATCACGGTGATCATGGCCAGCGCGATCAGGAGCTGGCGCAGGATGGACGAGTCGAGCCGGCCGTCGGTCATGGCCTGCAGCGGCCCGGCCACATGGCGCAGCACCTCGGGCAGCGCGGCCAGCAGCAGCGCGCCCAAAATGACGCCGGGCAGATGCCCGATGCCGCCCAGCACCACCATGGCGACGATCATGATCGACTCCATCAGGCTGAACGATTCGGGCGAGACAAAGCCCTGGAAGGCGGCGAACATCGAGCCCGACACGCCGCCAAACGTGGCGCCCATGCCGAAGGCGAGCAGCTTCATGTTGCGGGTGTTGATGCCCATGGCCTTGGCGGCAATCTCGTCCTCGCGAATCGCCATCCAGGCGCGGCCGATGCGGGACTTTTGAAGCCGGTGGCAAAGAATGACCGAAAAAATCACCAGCGCCAGGAACAGGTAGTAGTACATCGACACCGAGGCGAACTCGAATCCGAAAAAGGTGTGCGACTTGCCCAGGTCGAAGCCGAAGAACTTCATCGAGTCGATCTGGTTGATGCCCTTGGGCCCGTTGGTCAGGTTGATCGGGCGGTCCAGGTTGTTCAGGAACACGCGGATGATCTCGCCAAACCCCAGCGTGACGATGGCCAGGTAGTCGCCGCGCAGCTTGAGCGTCGGCGCGCCCAGCAGCACGCCAAACAGACCGGCCAGCGCGGCGGCCAGCGGAATGGTTGCCCAGATGGGCAGGTGCAGGCCATCCGGAAAATTCGCCGCAACCCAGGGAAAGGCCTCGGCTAGGTGCGGCGAGCCGAGCAAGGCGAACAGGTAGGCGCCGACCGCAAAGAAGGCGACGTAGCCCAGGTCGAGCAGGCCGGCATAGCCGACGACGATGTTCAGGCCCAGGGCCAGCAGCACGTACAGCAGCGCCATGTCGACGATGCGCACCCAGGCGTTGCCGCCCTGCTGCAGCAGCAGGGGCAGCACCAGCAGGCCCAGTGCCACGATCAGGTAGGTCGCGAATTTTTTGGATTTCATGGGTTTTTCTCCGTAGGTGTGGGTGATTCGGACTTCAAGCCCGGTCCGCCACACGTTCACCCAGCAGGCCCGAAGGGCGCAGCGTGAGCACAAAAATCAGCACAATAAAGGCGAAGATGTCGGAATACTGGCTGCCCAGGAAACCGCCGGTCAGCGGGCCGATATAGCCGGCGCCAATCGCCTCGATCAGCCCCAGCAAGATGCCGCCCAGCACCGCGCCGCCCAGGTTGCCGATGCCGCCGAACACCGCAGCGGTGAAGGCCTTGAGGCCGGGCAAAAAGCCCATGGTGTGTTGCACGGTGCCGTAGTTGGAGGCATACATCACGCCGGCCAGCGCGGCCAGCACGGCGCCGATGATGAAGGTCGCGGAGATGACGGTGTCGGGGCGCACGCCCATCAGCGCGGCGACGCGCGGGTTTTCAGCCGTGGCCCGCATCGCTCGACCGAGCTTGGTGTAATGCACCAGCCACATCAATATGGCGAGCGACACGGCGGTGGCGCCCAGGATGAAAATCTGCGTCACGGTGATCACCGCGCCGCCGATCTGGAAAGGCTCGGACGGCAGCAGCGTCGGGTATGGCTTGTAGTTGGGCTTCCAGATGATCATGGCCAGCGTCTGCAGCAGCAGCGACATGCCGATGGCGGTGATCAGGGGCGCCAGCTTGGGGCTGTTGCGCAGCGGCCGGTAGGCGACCTTTTCGATGGTGAAGTTCAGCGCGGCGCAGACGATGAAGGCAATCATCAGTGAAATCAAGAGGATCAGCCAGCCGGGCGTGCCGGGCATGGATTCCTGCATCAGGCCGATGATGGTCCAGCTGGTCAGCGCGCCGACCATCAGCACCTCGCCATGCGCAAAATTGATCAGGTTGATGATGCCGTACACCATGGTGTAGCCCAGGGCGATCAGGGCGTACATGCTGCCCAGGACCAGTCCGTTGATGATTTGCTGTAGCAAAACTTCCATAATCCGCTCCGTTTGTTTGAATGAGCCAACTCTGCCGGTGTCGTGCCTGCACGGGATCACCATGAAAACACGCGAGTTAACAAAAAGCCCGCCTGACTCCAGTCGGTTGACTGGTGAAGGTGGCGAGCTAGTGGGCGAATTGTAGCGACAGGCTTCTAGCGAGAATCGCGCCAGCGAAACAGTTTTTCCGGGGTAAACCCTTGACGAATTCGGATTTTTTGGCGGATTCAGGCTGTATCAGCGGGATTTTGAGGGCATCAGTTCTTCTGATGGTTTTTTGCCTTCAGTTCATTGAGCTTATCGGCAATCCGGATCTCCAGGCCACGGTTGACGGGGCGGTAAAAGTTTGGTGCGGCCATGCCTTCGGGCAAGTAGTTTTCTCCGGCCGCGAAGCCGCCCTCCTCGTCATGCGCATAGCGGTAGTTCTTGCCGTAGTCGAGCTGCTTCATGAGCTTTGTTGGTGCATTGCGCAGGTGCAGCGGCACCGGCCGGGTGCCATCGTTCTTGATGAAGGCCTTGGCCTCGTTGAAGGCCTGGTACACCGCGTTCGACTTGGGCGCGACCGCCAGGTACACGACGCACTGCGCCAGCGCCAGTTCGCCCTCGGGTGAGCCGAGCCGTTCATAGACCTCGGCCGCGTCCAGCGCCAGCCGCAGCGCGCGCGGATCGGCCAGCCCGATGTCCTCGCTGGCCATGCGGATCAGGCGGCGCGCCATGTATTTGGGCTCGGCGCCGCCATCGAGCATGCGCATGAACCAGTACAGCGCGGCATCGGGGTCGGAGCCACGCACCGACTTGTGCAGCGCCGAGATGGTGTCGTAGAACTGCTCGCCGCCCTTGTCGTAGCGGCGCAGGCGCTCGCCGAGCACCTTGAGCAGCCAGGCATCGGTCACCTCGGTGATCTTTTCAGATTTGGCCGCCACGCTGAGCGATTCGAGCGTGTTGAGCAGTCGCCTGGCATCGCCGTCGGCATACGCCACGAGGCGGTCAACGGCTTCACCCGCTATGCTTTCAATAGCTGGCAGCGCACGCTCGGAAAGGACCCTGGCTATTATTTGCCTGAGATCATGTTCCGTGAGTGGCTGCAGCACGTAGACCACCGCGCGCGACAGCAGGGCCGAGTTCACCTCGAAGGACGGGTTTTCAGTGGTTGCGCCAATGAAGGTGAACAGGCCGCTTTCGACATGCGGCAAAAACGCATCCTGCTGGCTTTTGTTGAAGCGATGCACCTCATCGACGAACACGATGGTGCGCCGGCCGCCCTGCGCTTGCCAGATCGTCGCCTGCTCGACGGCTTCGCGGATGTCCTTGACGCCGCCGAGCACGGCGGAAATGGTGATGAAATGCGCGTCGAAGCTGCTCGCCATCAGCCGGGCAATGGTGGTCTTGCCCACGCCCGGCGGCCCCCACAGGATGCAGCTGTGCGGTTCGCCCGATTCAAACGCAATGCGCAGCGGCAGGCCCTCGCCCAGCAAATGCTGCTGGCCGATGACTTCGCCCAGGTTCTTCGGCCGCAGCCGCTCGGCCAGGGGAGGATGGGTGGAAGGCTTGGCCATGAAAATTTTCGGGTCGCCGTCCCTGCAGCGCAGACAGCGGAGGGGGGTTTACTGCCGGATGACGTCCGCGCCCTTGGGCGTGATGAACTGGAAGGCGTCCTTGGGAAGGGCCGGATTGACCTCGACCTTGCTGAAACTCAGCACCGAGCGCTGGCCGAAGCTGTCGAGGATTTCCAGCGCCGCCAGCCCGGCCGGTTTTTCGCCGGCGCGAAAGCCGACGCGCACGGCCTGCAACTGGCCATCTTTCGTCTTGGGCGTGGCCACGACCCATTCCAGGCCGTCTTTTTCAGGCGCGGCGGCCAGGGTGAAATCGGCCTGCAGCGCGCGCAGATCGGGCGCTGCGGCGATCAAGGCGGCGGGCGTCGAGCCCAGGACAGCAGATTGCTTGCGCGCGGTGACCTGGTTCAGGTCGGCGTCGTAGAGCCACAGCGTCTGGCCGTCGGCGACGATGCTTTGCTCGAACGGCTTTTGGTAAAGAAACTTGAATCGGTTCGGCCGGGAAAACTCGAACGTGCCGCTGGAGGTCTTGCTGCGGGCGGTCTGGCCTTCCCGGGCGGGCGCGGTCACGACCTGCGTGAAGTCGGCGCGGCCGCTGCTCACCGTCTTGACGAAGGTTTCAAGGCTTTCCAGGCCATTTGCGCATGCTGCGCCTGCGGATGTAGCTATTAAAAAAGTAGCAAAAAAACGTTTCATCAAGTTCACTCCGCCCTTGCGGGCACCAGGATTTCGCGCTGGCCGCTGCCACTCATGGCGCTGACCAGCCCGGCATTTTCCATGTCCTCGACCAGCCGCGCGGCGCGGTTGTAGCCGATCTTGAGGTGACGCTGCACCAGCGAAATGCTGGCCTTTCGGTTTTTCAGAACCACTTCCACCGCCTGGTCGTACATCGGGTCCTTTTCGCCGCCCGCATCTCCCGACAGGTCGCCGCCCTCGCCTTCAACCGTGCCGCCTTCGAGCACGCCGTCGATGTAGTTGGGCGTTCCCTGCTGCTTGAGGTAGGCGACGACCCGGTGCACTTCCTCGTCACTCACAAACGCACCATGCACGCGAATTGGAAAGCCTGTACCACTCGGCATGTAAAGCATGTCACCCATGCCCAGTAAGGCCTCGGCGCCCATCTGGTCCAAAATGGTGCGGCTGTCGATCTTGCTGCTGACCTGGAAGGACAGGCGCGTCGGAATGTTGGCCTTGATCAGGCCGGTGATCACGTCCACGCTGGGGCGCTGGGTGGCCAGGATCAGGTGGATGCCGGCGGCTCTGGCCTTTTGCGCCAGCCGGGCAATCAGCTCCTCGATCTTCTTGCCGACGACCATCATCAGGTCGGCCAGCTCGTCGATCACCACGACGATGTAGGGCAGACGCTCCAGCGGCTCAGGCTCGTCGGGCGTCAGGCTGAAGGGGTTGTAGATGAACTCCTCGCTGGCATTGGCCTCGTCGATCTTGGCGTTGTAGCCGGCCAGGTTGCGCACGCCGAGCTTGCTCATCAGCTTGTAGCGCTTTTCCATTTCGGCCACGCACCAGTTCAGGCCGTGGGCGGCCTGGCGCATGTCCGTGACGACCGGCGCCAGCAGGTGCGGAATGCCTTCGTAGACGCTCATTTCCAGCATCTTGGGGTCGATCAGCAGCAGCCGGACGTCGCGCGCGTCGGCCTTGTACAGCAGGCTCAAAATCATGGCGTTGATGCCCACCGACTTGCCCGAACCGGTGGTGCCGGCGACCAGGCAGTGCGGCATCTTGGCCAGGTCGGCAACGACCGCATGGCCGGCGATGTCCTTGCCCAGGCCCATGGTCAGCAGCGAGGTGGCGTCGTGATAGACCTTGGAGCCCAGGATTTCGCTGAGCTTGATCATCTGCCGCTTGGCGTTGGGCAGTTCCAGCGCCATGTAGTTCTTGCCGGGAATGGTCTCGATCACCCGGATCGACACCAGGCTCAGCGCGCGCGCCAGGTCCTTGGCCAGCGTGACGACCTGCGAGCCCTTGACGCCGGTGGCCGGTTCGATTTCGTAGCGCGTGATGACAGGGCCGGGCGCTGCCGCCACGACGCGCACCTCGACGCCGAAGTCCTTGAGCTTTTTCTCGATCAGCCGCGAGGTCATTTCCAGCGTTTCGGACGCGACGCTTTCCTGCCGCAGCAGGGCGGTGTCGAGCAGGCTGACCTGCGGCAGGTGGGAACCACCCTGCGATGACTCAGCCGGAGTAAGCGGGGCGGCAGGCGCATGCGACACAACAGGGACATGCGCCGTCGGCGGCACGGACGATGGGAATGACGGAGCAGTCGCCGTGGTGCTTGTCGCCACCGGTGGTTTGGTCTTGGCGGGGCGCTCGCTTTTCGGCAGTTCAACCACCGGCTGCTTGATGATGACCGGCACCGGGTGGAGTGCCTCGATCCCGATGCGTTCATCGCTCAGCGTCTCCTCGCGCTCGCGGACGGCTTGCTTGCCCACCGCGACATCCTGCGCCAGCTCGCGCTTTTCACGGCGCAGGGCCATGGCGCTGTCGATTCGGGCGCCCAGACTGAGCGCCACGCGTGCCCAGGAAAAATTGAAGACGCTGGCCACGGCAATCAGGCCCAGCGCGATAAAGACCAGGCCCGAGCCGGCAAAACCCAGCCATTTGACACCCAGGTTGCCCAGCACGTAACCAATCACGCCGCCTGCGTGGCCCGGCAGCCTGAACTCGAAGCGGTACAGGCGCGACCATTCCAGCGCGGCACTGGCCGCCAGCAGCAGCACCAGCCCGAGCCAGAACCGGACGCGGCTGGCGGCGGGTACCGGCACCAGCACATCGCGGCGCAGCCCGCGCGTCACGGACTGCATCCAGACCCAGGCGCCGGCTGCCAGCGCCCACCAGACCGAGAACCCCAGCAGGAAGTAGCTGGCGTCGGCCAGCCAGGCGCCGAGGTGGCCGCCCCAGTTCCTGGCGGCCACCAGGGTGCCGCTGGCGGCGTCGGGGTTGCCCGAGGTTGACCAGGCCGCATCCTGCGGCGAGTAGCTCAGCAAGGCGGCCATCCAGAGAATCAGGCCAACCAGCCCGAGGATCAGGCCAACTTCGCGGGCTATACGTTTAAAGCCGCCGGGCGCACCTGCAGCGGAGGAATTTCGGGAGTTCAGGGTATCTAGCGAGTAAGTCATAAACGGGTCTTGAAGCTTAACGCAGTTGAGTGAAGCTTTCGGCGGGCCATGTGCAACCCTGAACTGTAAGCGCGCAAAGTCAGGCCAGCGAGTCCAGGTGCGGCTTGACCAGCAGCGAGCCGTCGTCCTGCGTCTCGATGAAGCCGCGCTCCTCCAGGTCTTTCATCACCCGGCTGACCATCTCCCGGGAAGCACCCACCATTTTCGCGATGTCCTGGCGCGATACCCTGCCGCGAATCACGGCCGCGCCGTCTGGGCCGGGCATGGCTTCCCCGGCGAAGTCGAGCAGCGCGCTGGCCACGCGGCCATACACATCCATCAGGGCCAGCGACTCGATCTTGCGGTCGGCCTGGCGCAGGCGATGCACCAGCCCCTTGAGCACCGCGTAAGCCATCGAGTCGCTGTCGGGAAGGCAGCGCGCAAACGCCAGCTGGTCGAGCACCAGCGTATCGGTCTGCACCTCCGAGACGACGGACGCCGAATGCGGCGCCTGGTCGATCAGGCTCATTTCGCCCACGTAATCACCGGGACGCAGGATGGCCAGGATCACCTCGCGCCCACGCGCATCGGTGCTCACCACGCGTGCGCGGCCCGTCAGCAAAATGGTCAGGGCAAAAGAATTTTTTCCCTGCTCAAGGATGGCCTCGCCTTTGCGGTAACGCCGTTTGACCACGGCATCGGCGACCGACACCGCCTGGCTGGTGGTCAGCATTGAAAAAAGAGGCACGCGGCGAAGCAGGTCCAGCCGTGAAACCATGGTGGCGGTCATGCGGGCGCCCCTTCAACCCCATGGCCGACAATTGCCGGGCGATTTCCTACAATGGCCGCGCTTTTGCAAAATACAGATACTGTCAAATTTTTTTACCTTGCTGAACACATAAGCGAGCCGACTCTACCTGAGTTCCAACACTTTCCCATCGGGTCCTACATCATGAAACATTCCAGAGTTCTCATTCTCGGCTCAGGCCCGGCTGGCTATACCGCTGCCGTGTATGCGGCGCGCGCCAACCTCAAGCCGGTGCTGATCACCGGCATGGCCCAGGGCGGCCAGCTCATGACCACCACCGACGTGGACAACTGGCCTGCCGATGTCGACGGCGTCCAGGGCCCGGAATTGATGCAGCGCTTCCTGGCCCATGCCGAGCGTTTCAACACCGAAATCATTTTCGACCACATTAACCAGGTAGACCTGAGCCGGCGACCCTTCACGCTGACCGGCGACAGCGGCACCTACACCTGCGACACGCTGATCATTTCCACCGGCGCATCGGCCAAATACCTGGGGCTGGAATCGGAAACCGCCTTCATGGGGCGCGGCGTGTCCGGCTGCGCCACCTGCGACGGCTTTTTCTACCGCGAGCAGGAAGTCTGCGTGGTCGGCGGCGGCAACACGGCGGTCGAGGAAGCGCTGTACCTGTCCAACATCGCCAGCAAGGTCACGCTGGTGCATCGCCGCGACACCTTCAAGGCCGAGGCCATCCTGATCGACAAGCTGCATGAAAAGGTTGCCAGCGGCAAGATCGAGCTGCAACTGCACCAGACGCTCGACGAGGTGCTGGGCGATGCTTCCGGCGTGACCGGCGTCCGGCTGAAAAGCACGAAAACCGGCGCCACGCAGGACATCGCGCTCAAGGGCTGCTTCATTGCCATCGGCCACCATCCGAACACCGACATCTTCGCCGGCCAGCTGGAGATGAAGGATGGCTACATCATCACCCAGACCGGCCTGCAGGGCATGGCCACGATGACCAGCATTGCCGGCGTGTTCGCTGCGGGCGATGTGCAGGACCATGTGTACCGGCAGGCGATCACCAGCGCCGGCACCGGCTGCATGGCTGCGCTGGATGCCCAGCGGTTTCTGGAGCAAAACGAATAAATACTGATTTTCTGGCCTGGGACGCATCCGCTCATTGACAGGGTCGCCAAACGCCGCATTTCGGCTAATTTTGTTTTCGGGCTATAATTTATGGCTTAGCTGAGCATTCGTAGGGTCTGTCCAGCACAGGCCCATCGGGTTTTTCAGCATCCTATTTCTAATTTTTTACGGAGAGTGCGCTCATGGCACGCGTCTGTCAGGTAACGGGCAAAGGCCCGATGGTGGGAAACAATGTTTCTCACGCAAACAACAAAACCAAGCGTCGGTTCATGCCCAACCTGCAGTACCGCCGTATCTGGGTCGAGAGCGAAAAGCGTTTCATACGCCTTCGCATCACCGCAGCCGGTCTGCGCTTGATTGATAAAAACGGCATCGATGCGGTCCTGGTGGACCTTCGTGCCCGCGGTGAAGTTTAAGGAGAACTACCATGGCTAAAGGCGGACGCGAAAAAATCAAGCTGCAATCGACAGCTGGCACCGGTCACTTCTACACGACCGACAAGAACAAGAAGACGACACCTGAAAAAATGCTGATCATGAAATTTGATCCAAAAGCACGCAAGCATGTGGAATACAAGGAAATCAAGCTGAAGTAATTCAGCTTGACGCCAGTGCAATGCCTTCCGGTGTTGCCAAAAAACCCGCTGTCATCACAGCGGGTTTTTTTATGCCCGGGCCGGTCACCTTGGCGTCAGCCGGTAAGAAAGGCGGGCATTCACAACGCGGCTGCGCCTTGCCGCTTTCCCATCCTTTACGACCCATGGCCCTTGCCTGCCCTGTCGTCCATGCATAAAAAAAGCCGCCGCAGCGATCGTTCGCTGCGGCGGCTTTCACGTTTTGCAGAAAATTCTGGGCAGGATGATCAGGCGCGGGCGGAACGCAGCTTCATCGAGAACTCGCGAAGCGCGGCGATGCCGCTTTCTTCGGCCCGATGGCACCAGGCCTGAAGGTCGGCGGCAAGCTGCTCGCGCGATGCCGAGGTGCTCAGCCACAACTGGCGCAACTCCTCGCGCATCGTGACCATCTTGTCGAGCACCGGGTATTCGGCGCGGACCTGGGCGATTTGCGGCCGGGCGGCGGCCGGCACCTTGTCTTCGTCGCGGTGCAGCCAGCGATTGGCCAGCTTCAACATGGACACATCGGCTTTTTTGGTCTTCAGCAAGGCAATTTCAACCTCGCCGGCGCGGCGCAGTTCACGCGCGTAGCCGGCCATGACTTCATAGCGGTGGGCAATCAGGGCTTCAAGCGTTTTTTCGTCAGCCACGGGCTGCACCGCACCCAGCTTGAGCCGTGGCGGAACCTTTTTCACAGCGGCCAAGCCGACCATTTCCATGGCGCGGATATAACCCCAGCCAATGTCGAACTCATACGGTTTGACCGAAAACTTGGCCGACGTGGGATAGGTGTGGTGGTTGTTGTGCAACTCTTCGCCGCCAATGATGATGCCCCAGGGCGACACATTGGTGCTGGCGTCGGACGCCTCGAAGTTGCGGTAGCCCCAGTAGTGGCCGATGCCGTTGATGATGCCGGCTGCCGTGATGGGAATCCACATCATCTGCACCGCCCACACGCTCAGCCCGGCGGCGCCGAAAAGCGCCAGGTTGATGATCAGCATCAGGCCGACGCCTTGCCAGCTGTAGCGGGTGTACAGGTTCCGCTCGATCCAGTCGTCGGGCGTGCCGCGACCGTACTTGGCGATGGTTTCAAGGTTTTTCGTCTCGGCCCGGTACAGCTCGGCGCCGGTGAACAGCACGGTCTTGATGCCATGCGCCTGCGGGCTGTGCGGGTCTTCCATGGTTTCGCACTTGGCATGGTGCTTGCGATGCACGCCGACCCATTCCTTGGTGACTTGGCCGGTGGCCAGCCACAGCCAGAAACGAAAAAAATGCGCGGGAATGGCATGCAGGTCGAGCGAGCGATGCGCCTGATGGCGGTGCAGATACAGCGTCACGCTAACAATGGTGATGTGGGTCGTCACCAAGGCATAAACCACGATTTGCCACCAGCTGGCAGCCACCAGGCCATGCGCCAGCCAGTCAAGGGCGGCATCCAACAAAATCATAAAAGTCCTTTAGATAGTCAGGGCCGCCACGTATTCAAGGCTTGTCTCCAGGGTGGTGCCGTACAGCCTCTGATTATAAATTGATGAGTCTGAAATACAAAGACCCTTCAATCAGGAAGCGACGACTTCAGCACCGTGAAACCGCCGTCAGCAAGAAGGCAAGTCCTGCTTGTCCGGAGATGCACCCGGCAGCCGCCGCATCAGGCCTTTTGCCAGACCGCCGCAAAAAACCCGTCGGTCTGGTGCAGGTAGGGCCAGAGCCGCAGGTACGGGCCACGGCAGAGTTTTTCGGCATGCTCGACGCCCAGGTGCGTCAGCAGCGGCGCGGCCTCCAGCACCTGAAAGTCGGGATTGGCAGCGCTGAAGGCTTCGGCAATCGCCTCGTTTTCCTCGCGCAGGATGCTGCAGGTGGCATACACCAGCCGTCCGCCGGGCTTCACCAGGCGCGCGGCGCTTTGCAAAATGGCGGTCTGCTTGGCGGTCAGTTCTTCGATCGCCTTCGGGTTGTGGCGCCATTTCAGGTCCGGGTTGCGCCGCAGCGTTCCCAGGCCCGAGCACGGCGCATCGACCAGCACGCGGTCGATCTTGCCGGCCAGGCGCTTGATGCGGTCATCGCGTTCATGTGCAATGGCGACCGGATGCACGTTGGACAGGCCGCTGCGCGCCAGACGCGGCTTGAGCGCGGCCAGCCGGTGGGCCGACGTGTCAAAAGCGTAGAGCCGGCCGGTGGTGCGCATGGAAGCGCCCAGCGCCAGCGTCTTGCCGCCCGCGCCGGCGCAAAAATCGACCACCATCTCGCCGCGCTTGGCATCGACCAGCAGCGCCAGCAGTTGCGAGCCTTCATCCTGCACTTCAATCGCGCCGCGCTTGAAGGCGTCCACATTCGCCAGCTGCGGCTTGTCGGTCAGGCGCAAGCCCCAGGGCGAATACGGCGTTGCTACGGTTTTAATAGCTGCTCGCGCAAGCTCCTTCTGCACATCAGCCCTTTTATCCTTCAAGGTGTTGACGCGCAGGTCGAGTCCGGCCTGCGTGTTGAGGCTTTCAACCAGCGGCCAGAAATCATCACCCAGCTGGCTTTTGAGCGGCTCGACCAGCCACTGCGGCAGGTTGTGGCGGTGCAGCTCCATCAGGTCCGACGGCTTGACCTGGTCGCAGCGCGAGAGCCAGTCCTGCTCCTGCTCGGTCAGCGCGCCATACAGGAAGTCGCGCGGGGCGGCAAAGCCCAGGATTGCCAGCCGCCGCTCGGGCACACCGTAACCGTGCTGGGCCATGTAAACATAAAGGTTTTTCTTGCGCAGCACGCCGTAGATGGTTTCGGCCACAGTGGCGCGCTCGCGGGGGCCGAGCCGCATTTCGCGGAAATAGCGCGACACCACCATGTCGGCGGGATGGTCAAATTTAAGAACCTGCTTGAGAAGCTCGGTACAACAGTCGAGTAAGGCGTTAGGATGCATGCCCCCATTGTCCCACTGCCGCCGCCCGGCTTTTACATTCAGCGTTGATTGACCATGCCCGAACACCTTCCGCCACTGATCGAAACCCCGCCGGGACGCTACCGCCACTACAAGGGCATGCTGTATGAAGTCGTCGGCACGGTGCGCCACAGCGAAACGCTGGAGCCGATGACGCTGTACCGCGCGCTCTACGGCGAGCGCGGCCTGTGGGTGCGGCCGGCCGCGATGTTCAATGAAGAAGTGACGATCGGCGGCGTTCGCCAGCCACGTTTTGCGCGCCTGCCCGATTAAGCGCCGTGAAGGAGTAATACCAATCCCGACAGACAAAGAACCAAAGCCAGCGATCGGAGTCTGAGACATATTGGCTCTCGCAGGAGGTTACGAAAATGTTATCTCAGCACATCATTGATCAGCTGCAGCCCTATGATTTCGACCGACTGGCCCACAAGGAAAAGGATGGGCGCCGGCGACTGCGCCTGATCGCGCTGGCGCACCTAAAGGACGGCAAGAGCTATACCGAAGTGGCGGCTGCATTGCGCGTGACCCGCCACGCCGTCATGCGCTGGGTGCAGTGGTTTAGCGCTGGCGGCGTGGCCCGTCTGGCCGGTCTGCCGCACGACTGGAGCACGCAGCGCCTTGCCAAAGCACAGGAGGAAGCGTTTCGCCAGGCGGTCGAGCAACTGCAGGGCGAACGCGGCGGCGGTCGGGTGCGGGGCGAAGACATCCGCCAGTTGCTGGCCGGGCAGTTTGGCGTGGCCTACAGCCTGAACGGTGTGTATGACCTGATGAAGCGCCTGGGGCTGGTATGGATTTCGGCCCGCGCCGTCAGTCCCTACGCCGATCTGGTTGCACAAGCCGAATTCAAAAAAAAACTTCGTCCAGGAAGTCGCCGCAACGCTGCCGCCAGGCGTTGCGCCTGAACAGGTGGACATCTGGTTCCAGGATGAAATGCGCATCGGCCAGCGCGGCACGCAAACGCGCCTGTGGGCGCGCAAGGGAACGCGGCCCCGGGTGGTGCGCCAGCAGCAGTCCGAATCGGCGTACATCTTTGGCGCCGTCTGTCCACGGCAGGACAGTGCCATCGGTCTGGTCATGCCGCACGCCAATACCGAGGCGATGAGCCATCATCTGCAGGTCCTGAGCGAAGCGGTGCCTGCGGGACGCCATGCCGTGCTGGTGCTGGACCGCGCGGGATGGCACACCACGCCCAAACTGCCGCAGTTCCCGAACGTTTCATTGTTGCCGCTGCCAGCGGGGTCGCCCGAGCTCAACCCGGCCGAGCAGGTGTGGGCGCAACTACGCGACCGGCACTTGGCCAACCGCTGCTACGACGGCTACGAGCAGATTGTTGACGCCTGCCGCGACGCCTGGAATGCCTTCACGCAAATCCCTGGCGCCATCCGCTCTTTGTGCTCCCGCAGCTGGGCAGTGCTGCCCTCGGCTTCGGTTATTTCATGACACGGGATTGGTATAAGTCATTCTGTATTGCAACAACGGCCACAGCGCAGGGCCTCCCCTCTTTACGCGCCGGGGCCGCGGAGCTGGCTTTGCCAGGCCGCAGGCTGAAGGCTGCGGCTCCAAGTCCGCCTGCGCGGGCTTGGACAGCCTTCAGATGCGCCGACTCTGGCGGCGTGGCGCCGTGCAAGGGCAGCGGCCCCCTTGGGGGGCAGCGAACCACGCGAAGCGGGGAGCGTGGGGGCAATGGATAATCACGGGTTATGTCCGAAACCACCGAAATCGCCAAGCAAGTCAAGCGCCGCCGCACGTTTGCCATCATTTCCCACCCCGACGCGGGCAAGACCACGCTGACCGAAAAGCTGCTGCTGTTCTCGGGCGCCATCCAGATTGCCGGCAGCGTCAAGGCGCGCAAGGCCGCGCGCCACGCCACGTCCGACTGGATGGAGATTGAAAAGCAACGCGGCATTTCCGTCGCCTCGTCGGTCATGCAGATGGAATACCGCGACTGCGTGATCAACCTGCTCGACACCCCCGGCCACCAGGATTTCTCCGAAGACACCTACCGCGTGCTGACCGCCGTCGATGCGGCCCTGATGGTGATCGACGCGGCCAACGGTGTCGAGCCGCAGACGCGCCGCCTGCTGCAGGTCTGCCGCGCGCGCGGCACGCCGATCCTGACCTTCGTCAACAAGATGGACCGCGAGGTGCAGGACCCGATGAACATCATGGACGAGATCGAGCGCGAACTCGGCATGGCCGTGGTGCCCTTCACCTGGCCGGTCGGCATGGGCAAACTCTTTCACGGCGTCTATGACCGGCGCGAGGAGCGCATGCGCGTCTTCAGCCCCGGCGAGGACAAGGCCGGAGGCGACGATGAAATCCTCTCCGGCCTGGACAATGCCGAAGCGACGAAACGCTTTGGCGCCGAGTTCACCCAGGCGCAGGGCGAGCTCGAACTGCTCGAAGGCGCCTCGCCCGAATTCAACCGCGAGGAATTCCTGTCCGGCCGCCAGACGCCGATGTTCTTCGGCTCGGCGATCAACAACTTCGGCGTGCAGGAAGTGCTCGACGCGCTGGTCGATCTGGCGCCCGCCCCGGCCGACCGCCCGGCGATGCAGCGCATCGTGCATCCGGACGAAAAGAAATTTTCCGGCGTGGTGTTCAAGATACAGGCCAACATGGACCCGGCGCACCGCGACCGGATTGCCTTTTTGCGCGTGGCCAGCGGCGAATTCACGCGTGGCATGCGCCTCAAGGTGGTGCGCAGCGGCAAGGAAATCCGGCCCAACACCGTGGTGAGCTTCATGAGCCAGCGCCGAGAACTGCTCGATACCGCTTTTGCCGGCGACATCATCGGCATCCCGAACCACGGCGTGCTGCAGCTTGGCGACACGCTGACCGAAGGCGAAGCGCTGCAGTTCACCGGCCTGCCCTTCTTCGCGCCGGAAATGTTCCGCGCCGTCGAGGTCGCCGATCCGCTGCGCAGCAAGCAGCTGCGCGCGGGCCTGACGCAGCTGGGCGAGGAAGGCGCGATCCAGGTGTTCCGGCCGATTGCCGGCTCGCTGCTGCTGCTTGGGGCCGTCGGCCAGTTGCAGTTCGAGGTGGTGGCGCACCGGCTGGAGCATGAGTACGGCGTCAAGGCGCGCATCATGCAAAGCAACTTCAACCTGGCGCGCTGGGTGACCTGCGATGACCCGAACGAGTTGAAGAAATTCATGGATGCCAACGCTCACCGCGTGGCGCTCGATGCGGTCGATGCACCGACGCTGCTGGTCGATCACAGTGCCACGCTGCGCGCCGTCGAGCAGCAGTGGCCGAAAATCAAGTTCCACGCGCTGCGCGAGCACGCCGGGCTGGTGTTTCAGGCAAAAATGTAGTGTTTTATGGCGTTTGCGCACGTCCCATCAGCGCAAGCAGCTATTATTTTTATAGCAAATACGAGGCACCGCGTCAAGGCGCAATCTGCAAGGTCCCGGGGTCCAACAGCAGAAAATGGGCACAGCGCCCTTTCTTGCGGTCACCGTCGTCACTGACGATGACGATTTTTGGCACGCCCTGCACCACGGCCACGCAAATCCCTTCCGCGTTCCCGAAACCCGGCAAGCCGGGAACGGTGACACGGCGCGCTGGCGCACCGCTCTGGCCGCTCCAGAACCAGAGCCCAAACGTCCCTTCGCGTGAAACGGGACCGCTGATGACCAGATAGCCATTGAGCGGCGCAATGTAGGACATGCCGCGAATCCCCTGCCCGTCCAAATCCAGCGTCTGCAGCGTGCCGGAGACTTGCGGCGCCGCGTCTGCTTCAAAAATAGCCGCTGGATTTTCAACGCTGGCGATGAGGGCATGGCGCCCTTGCAAGGGGCTGCGAAAACCGACCAGCAGCCGCTGCCGGTCCGGCGTGATTTCCAGCGCCTCAATGTTGAACCCGCCGCTGGTCTTGACATCTTTGATTTCCGCGGCGGCCGCAAGCACGGGATGCGCCGCCGCCAGCGCGTCCTTGAGCCCGCCAACCACCACGCAATCGACCAACCGGTCGGCCTCGATGCGAAACCGGGCCAATTTGTTGCGGTCTTTTTCCTCGTCGCCGTCATCGTCACGGGAATGCGAGGTGATGGCATAAAGGTAACCCAGGCTGTCGAGCGCCAGCCCTTCCAGGTCGTCCAGGCTCCAGATCGCCGCACCGCCCTGAAACCAGCCCGGGCCCAGCGGCTTGTGCTTGACCGTGCCGTCCGCATTCAGCGTGAGCAGGCTGAAGGAGTGCCCTTTTTCGTCTTCCAGCGCAAGGAAACGCCCATCAGGCAGTTGCTGGATGGCAGAGGGTTCATACAGGCCGGTCAGGGGCAGGAACATGGCAAAACCTATGCAGGGCTCAAGGGATCACGGCGCCGGCTTTGGGTGCCGGGACCGCGCGATGAGTGGATTCAGGATTCAAGAAAAAAATCGACCGTGCCGTCGTCCAGGTCGTAGCGGGCACCGACCACCAGAAGCCTGCCGGCCTTGATGGGGTCCGCCATGGCAGGCTCGGCGGTGCGCAGCCGCATCACGGTACGCCGGACATTCTCGCGCACGGAGGCATCCAGCAGTGCGTCGCCCTTGAGTCCGCCCTGCGCCCTGGCCTTGAGAACGGCCGGGATGATGGGCTCGACCATCTGGCCGATGCTGCCGGGATAGACCGTGTTTTTTTCCACCACCGACACCGCCGCATCCACCGCACCGCAGCGCTCGTGGCCCAGCACCAAGATCAAGGGCACGCCCAGCACCTGAACCGCATACTGGATGCTGCCCAGGGCCACGGTGTCGACGGTGTTGCCCGCATTGCGCACGATGAACAATTCGCCGAGCCCAGTGTCAAACAGCAACTCCGGCGCCACGCGGCTGTCCGAGCAGCCCACCAGGACCGCGAAAGGCACCTGCCCGCGCGCAATTTCCAGCCGCCGGTCGCTGTCGCGGGTGGATTTGAGCGACGGCTTGTCGGCCAGAAAATCCGCATGCCCTTTCTTGAGCTTTTCAAGCGCCTGAGACGGCGTGAGGTCGGTCTTTTTTCCTTCCGAGGCGTTGGCCCGCACCAAGTTCAGGCTTGCCGCCAGACCCATGGCACCGTAGCCGAAGCGAAAAAATGCTCTGCGAGAAGATTCATTGGGGTACATGTCAATGCTCCAGAATGAGAGGAGCCCTGACTATATCGACCGGGCGACCAACGATTTGACTTTTTTGTGACCAATTTGACGCTGCAAACCCATACCGATGTCACCATTTAAAACGATTTCCCGCTGCCTGCCCGGCCTTCTTTTCATGGCTGCCGGCTTGCCCGCGTTTAATTCGCTTTCAGGAAGTCGGCCACTTCAAGCAGCACCAGTTCGTTGTCGTCGGCCTTGTTGGGATCGCGGCTGCTGGAAAACGGCAGGTTGTTGTCGTTGCCGACCACGATGTGCGTGCTGTACACCATCTCGACGTTTTCAATCGTGAAGAAGGGAAAGGTCAGCACGCCGTTGTTCAGCGGCTTGCGCGCCAGCCTGGCCGGGTCGGCAATCGCCATCAGGTCGATGTAGCCGATCTTGCGAACCGGGCCGCCCGCGTTGGCGTCGCTCAGTTCCACCTTGTACACCCGCTTGAACTTGGCGATGTCGTGGAAGCAGTCGGTGCGCTTCTGGCCTTCGGGACAGGACTTGTCAGCCGTGCCTTCGCCGTTGTCGCGCTCGATGATCAGGCCGGTCGTGCCGTCGATCATGTTGAAGTCGCCAATCGCGTGGCTGTTGCCCTCCAGCAGGTACTTCCAGTGGCGCCCGGTCCACGACTCGCTTTTGACATCGAACTCAAGCACGCGCAAATAGTCCTTGCCCTCCAGGTTTTCATTGGCTTTGCGGGTCGCATCCCAGAGCGAGCCTTCCAGCAAGGCGTAAAGCTTGCTGCCATCCTTTGACGCGGCCATGCCTTCAAACCCCTTGGAGCGGCGCACCTGGAAATCCACCGCGCCGCCAGGAACGCCCGGGGTGGTCAAGGCCGGGTGGTCGGGTGAACGCACCGCCTTGCCCTCGACCAGCGTGTCAAACACGGCCAGCACCTTGCCCTTCATGTCGGCCTTGATCAGGAAGGGACCGAATTCGTCGCCAATCCACAAGGCACCACCGGCAAATTGGAAGCTCTCGGTGTCGAAATCGCTGCCGGTCAGGTAGCGTTTTTTCGTGCCTTCGTGGACGATGCGAAAAGGCACCTTCTTGTCGGGATCGTGCAAAAAAATGGTTTCCAGCCGCTTCATGCCGCCGCTCTTGAAGTCAATGCTGTAGCGGTTCAGGTACAGCATGGAATCGGGCGAATTGGCCTTGGAACCCGAGCCGTTGTCGGTCAGTAGCCAGAAGGTGCCGTCGAGCAGTTTCTTGATGCCCGAGTGTCCCTGCAGCGGCTGGCCCTTGAAAGGCAGGGACATGCCGGTGGGGCGCCCGGCGGACAGGCCTTCGACCGTGCCCACGGCCTCCACCCGCTTGCCGGTGGTGAATTTTCCGCTGATCTGCAGGTCTGGCGGTGCATCCTGGGGCGCAGCCATGAAGGATGCCGCAGGCATCACGACATGGCCGGCCAGGGTGGCCGTAAATCCAGTCGCCGCCGGCCCATCGGTTTGCGCATGCAGCGGGGATGAAGCCAGGGCAGCCGCCGCCACGGCCAGGGACAGTGGGCGCATCAGCGCGGGCAGAAAAAGGCCAGATGACAACATGCGTGCACTTCCAAGGGTAAAGAGGCCGATCTTGGACAGAGCGTGTGACGGCTTGATTACATCGGGTAGCGCATCCGCAGAAGGCGACACCCGGCGCAAGAACGCAAAAAGCCCACAGGCGGCGCGAACCGCCTGCGGGCCTTCATCAGGCACAACCGACGCAACCGGCACAAGGCCGGCGCGTCATTTACTTACTTGGGCAGCAGCACCTTGTCCACGACGTGGATCACGCCGTTGGACTGCATCACGTCGGCGATGGTGACGGTGGAAGAGCCGCCTTTTTCATCCATCACCATGACTTTGCCGCCCTTGGCAGTGGCGGTCAAGCTGCCACCGGCCACGGTTTTCAGCATGGCCTTGCCCTTGCCTGCGGCAATCGCCTTGGTCAGTGCAGCGGCATCCATCTTGCCCGCCACTACGTGGTAGGTCAGGATGCCGGACAGCATGGCCTTGTTTTCAGGCTTGAGCAGCGTGTCGACCGTGCCGGCGGGCAGCGCGTCAAACGCAGCGTTGGTTGGCGCGAACACCGTGAAAGGGCCAGCGCCCTTGAGCGTGTCCACCAGGCCGGCAGCCTTGATGGCGGCGACCAGCGTGGTGTGGTCCTTGGAATTGACGGCGTTGTCGATGATGTCCATGGTCGGCAGCATCGAGGCGCCGCCAACCATCTTCTGCGCAAACGAGGACGCAGCCGAAAGCGACAGGGCCATGGCCAGGCCGATGGACGCGAGTTTGTGTTTTGTCTGCATGTGAAATCCTTGAAATGAAGTTGAGGTGGGTTGAGCTTCCTCGCCCGCCGCAATCAAGATGGATTCGCGGCCGGCTGCAATGAATACGGCGCCATGGGCCCGCCGGATTCAAGGCCTTACCTTTTGCAACAACTCACCTCGGTCCAGCCCGGCTGGAATCAAGGGTGCCCTGCACGACCGATCAACTCAGGCTGCGCGCAAAAAAAGAGCGTACCGCCTGCGGATAGATCAGGTGCTCCTGCGTCAGGATGCGGGCGGCCAGCGTGTCAGCCGTGTCACCCGGCAAGACAGGGACTGCCGCCTGCGCCAGAATCTGGCCGTGGTCGAGTTCAGCCGTCACCTGATGCACCGTGGTGCCGGCCAGCTTGCAGCCCATGTCGATGGCGCGCTGGTGCGTGTGCAGCCCGGCAAAGGCCGGCAGCAGCGAGGGGTGGATGTTGATCAGCCGGCCGGCATACTGCGCGACAAAGCCGGGCGTCAGGATGCGCATGAAGCCGGCCAGCACCACCAGATGCGGCGCATGCGTCTCGATGCGCGCCATCAACGCCGCGTCAAACGCCTCGCGCGAATCAAAATCGCGGTGGGACAAGGCGTCGGTGGCAATGCCCAGTCCTTTGGCCAGCGCCAGGCCGCCGGCATCAAGCCTGTTGCTGATGACAGCGGCGACCCGCACGCCGAGTTTGTCTTGCCAGTGTTCTTTTTGCGCGGTGCGGGCAATCGCGGCCATGTTCGAGCCGCTGCCTGAAATCAGGATGACGATGTTTTTCATTGTTTAAGATTATCCCCATGAGAATCATTACCCCCCACGAAGCCCGCGTGCTGGCCACCCTGATGGAAAAAGCCCGCACCGTTCCCGACAGCTATCCGCTCTCGCTCAACACCCTGGTGCTGGGCTGCAACCAGAAAACCAGCCGCGACCCGGTAATGGACATGACCGAAGCGCAGGCGCAGGCGGCCATCGATACGCTGAAAAAGCAGAGCCTGGTGTTCGAGGCCAGCTCCAGCCGCGTGCCGCGCTTCGAGCACAATTTCCAGCGAGGTTTTGGCGTGAGCGAACCACAGGCGGTGCTGCTGGGCCTCCTGATGCTGCGCGGCCCGCAGACGCCGGGCGAATTGCGGTTGAACAGCGAGCGCTGGTACAAATTCGCAGACATCGCCAGCGTCGAGGACGCGCTGGCCGAACTCAAGGCGCGCGGCGACGACAGCGGCGCGCCCATGGTCGTGCAACTCGCCCGCACCGCCGGCATGCGCGAGCAGCGCTGGGCGCACTTGCTGTGCGGCGAATCGCAGCTGACGCCCTACGCGCAGGCGGGCGCAGGCGACGAGGCCGTCAACCGGGAAACAGAGCCGGTTTCCCTCGGCCAGGCCGAACGATTGCAACAGCGTATTGAATTGCTTGAAAGCCAGGTGGCACACCTGTATAAAGAACTCGGGCTGTCACAGGCCTGACAGGGCGGCACGCTCGTTCGTGCTAAAAATAAAGAAACTGGAGACACAACCCATGGATTTAGCGTTCACCCCTGAAGAGCAGGCTTTCCGCGAAGAGATTCGCGCCTGGGTCCAGGCCAATTTGCCGGCCGATATTTCACACAAGGTCCACAACGCCCTGCGCCTGTCGCGTGACGACATGCAGCGCTGGGCCAAAATCCTCGGCAAGAAAGGCTGGCTCGGCCACGGCTGGCCGAAAGAATTCGGCGGCCCCGGCTGGAACGCGGTGCAAAAGCACCTGTTCGAGGAAGAATGCGCGCTGGCCGGCGCGCCGCGCGTCGTGCCCTTCGGCCCGGTGATGGTGGCGCCGGTCATCATGGCCTTTGGCACGCCCGAGCAGCAGCAGCGCTTTTTGCCCGGCATTGCCAGCGGCGATGTGTGGTGGTCCCAAGGCTACAGCGAGCCGGGCTCGGGCTCCGACCTGGCGTCGGTCAAATGCAAGGCCGAACGCCAGGGCGACAAATTCATCGTCAACGGCCAGAAGGCCTGGACCACGCTGGGCCAGTACGGCGAATGGATTTTCTGCCTGGTGCGCACCAGCAACGAAGGCAAGCCGCAGACCGGCATTTCCTTTCTGCTGATCGACATGGCCTCACCCGGCGTCACCGTGCGCCCGATCAAGCTTCTCGACGGTGAGTCTGAAGTGAACGAGGTCTGGTTCGACAACGTCGAAGTGCCGCTTGACAACCTGATCGGCGAGGAAAACAAGGGCTGGACCTACGCCAAGCACCTGCTCAGCCACGAACGCACCAACATCGCCGACGTGAACCGCTCCAAGCGCGAGCTGGAGCGCCTCAAGCGCATCGCCCGGGCCGAAGGCGTTTACGACGACCTGCGTTTCCGCGACGAAATCGCCAAGCTCGAAGTCGATGTCGTGGCGCTGGAGATGCTGGTGCTGCGCGTGCTGTCGGCCGAAAAATCCGGCAAGAACTCGCTCGACATTGCCGGCCTGCTCAAGATCAAGGGCAGCGAAATCCAGCAGCGCTATGCCGAACTCATGATGCTGGCCGCCGGCCCGTTCAGCCTGCCCTTCATCGAAGAAGCCATGGAGGCCGGCTGGCAGGGCGACTTCCCCGGCGGCGTGGCGGCCAATGCGCCGCTGGCCTCGACGTACTTCAACCTGCGCAAGACGACGATCTACGGCGGCTCCAACGAGGTCCAGCGCAACATCGTTTCACAGTTCGTGCTCGGCTGAAGCGTCAAAGGTCAATTGCGGGACAGACCGCAGTCGCAACGCGACAAGCGCTGTCACCAACTTTATAAAAAGGATACGCATCATGGATTTTGATTTCACCGACGACCAGGAATCCCTGCGCGACGCGACGCGCAAATGGGTTGAAAAGAGCTACGACTTCGAACGGCGCGGCGGCATCGTCAAGGCGGGCGGGTTTTCACGCGAAGCCTACGGCGAGCTGGCCGACCTGGGGCTGGCGGGGCTTTACATTCCAGAGGCGGACGGCGGCATGGGCATGGGGCCGGTCGAGGGCATGGTCGTCATGGAAGAACTCGGGCGCGGCATCGTGCTCGAACCCTTCGTTCAGACTCTTATTGCCGGCGGCGTGCTTTCAAGTTATGCGCCCGAGGCTGTCAAGGCCGAATGGCTGCCGAAAATCGCCTCGGGTGAGAGCCTGATGGTGTTGGCGTACCAGGAACGCGCCGCGCGCTACCATGTTGAAAAATGTGAAGCAAAAGCGGCCTCCTCTCAAGGTGGATGGGTTCTGACAGCTATCAAAAGCATAGTACCCGCCGGCGACCAGGCTGACGCCTTCATCGTGCCCGCGCTGGCCGATGGAAAGATGGCGCTGTTTCTGGTCGAACGCTCGGCGGCCGGCGTTGCCACGCGCGGCTACGTCACGCAGGATGGCGCGCGCGTCGCCGAGGTCACGCTGGACCATGCGCCCGCCGTGCTGATCACGCTGGACGGCCTGGCGGCTCTGGAGCATGCCATCGACATTGGCATTGCCGCCACCTGCGCCGAAGCCGTTGGCGTGATGGACAAAACTCTGGCCGTCACGGTCGAGTACATGAACACGCGCAAGCAGTTCGGCGTCGCCATCAGCAGCTTTCAGGCGCTGCGCCACCGCGTGGCCGACATGAAGATGCAGCTTGAACTTGCCCGTTCGATGAGCTACTACGCCTCGCTCAAGCTCAATGCGCCGGCTGATGAACGCCGCCGGGCGCTGGCGCGGGCCAAGTACCAGTTGGGCGTGTCGATGCGTTTTGTCGGCCAGCAGGCGGTGCAGCTGCACGGCGGCATCGGCGTGACCGACGAGTACATCGTCAGCCATTACTTCAAGAAGCTGACGCAGCTGGAAATGACGTTTGGCGACACGCTGCACCATTTGGGCGAAGTCTCTGGCCGCATGCAGGACACGGCGGGCGTGTTCGCCTGAAGGCTCAGGTCAGGCGGTGGTTGACGGGCTCCATTTTGGGATGGAGCACCGGCTCGCCCAGCGATTCGAGCAGGTTGACCTCAATCGCCCGGCACAGCGTGTCGAGCGGCAGGTCGTTGGCCTCCAGGCCGAACGGCTCCTCGATTTCATCGCCCAGCGCATCCAGGCCAAAGAAGGTGTAAGCCACGATGGCGACCACGAACGGCGTCATGAAGCCAATCGTATCGACCAGGCCAAAGGGCAGCAAAAAGCAGTACAGGTAGGCCGTGCGGTGCAGCAGCAGCGTGTAGGAAAACGGAATCGGCGTGCCCTTGATGCGCTCGCACGAGGCGGCCGCCGCCGTCATGCCTGAGAGCGTGGCGTCGATGCTGACCGCCAGGCACGGTTCGATCCAGCCCTGGCGCTGGCATTGCCCGAGTTCGCGGCCCATGGCCAGCATCATCGCATCGTGCTTGCTTGAAGCGTTTTCAACGCGAGGCCATTCGGCCTGGGGCACCCAGCGCCGGAGTTCACCGCAGTCGGTCCGGTCGCGCAGCTGCAGCCGCAGGGCATGAACAAATCCGATGGCACGGTACAGCAGGCGCTGGCGCGCGGCTTCGGCTTCGGGTGCCTGCGCGATGTCAGCGGGGTGGATGAAGCTCTGGCACTGGCGCGACAGCGAGCGGCAGCGCAGCACCAGTTCGCCCCACAGCTTGCGCCCTTCCCAGTAGCGGTCATAAGCCGTCGAGTTGCGAAACCCGAGGAAGATCGCCAGCGGCAGTCCCATCAGCGTGAACGGAATGGTTGTCAGCGTGATTTTCAGCGCGAAGAAGTTGCCATGCACCACCGTCACCAGAACGGCGCTCAGGGTGTTGACCAGCAGGGTGAGCCGGATCCGTTTCAGGATCGAGCCGCGCACCACGAAAAACAGCCGGATGCCGGAAGGCCGGTCGCGAACGATCATGGTGGCAATCGGTGAGGGTAAACCCTTATTTGAACACAGCCAAAGTGCAAAACCGCCTTGGCAAATGGCGCGAACGCGTCAACTGAGCAGGCGCGACGACTTGGGAACGTGCGCCATCAAAAACTCCATCTGGTCGGCCAGGATGCGGCGGTTGCGCAGGATGAAGTCTTCCCACAGGCTGGGAACATAGGGCGTGTAGAGCAGCGGCATGTTGGCCTGCTCGGGCGTGCGGTTGCTCTTGCGGTGGTTGCAGGCGCGGCAGGCGGTGACGACGTTCATCCAGCCATCGGCGCCGTGCTGTGCCAGCGGGATGATGTGCTCGCGCGTCAGGTCATCCTCGGCCACATGGTCGGCGCAGTAGGCGCACACGTTGCGGTCGCGGATGAACAGCTTGCTGTTGGTCAGCCCCGGCACGAGGTCGAAGGGGTTGATGCTGGGAACGCCCTTGGTGCCGATGATGCTGTTGACATGGATGATCGACTGCTCGCCGGTGATGGCGTTGTGCCCGCCATGGAAGGTGGCGATGCGCGCGCCCATCTCCCAGCGCACCTCGTCGGCCGCGTAATGCAGCACGGCCAGTTCAAGGCTGATCCAGGCTTGGGGCAATCCCTGGGCTGAGAGTTTCAGGACCTTCAAAACGAACCTCCATCAACATGCAAACACAGGCGGCAAACTGTCAATCGGTCAATATACAGTGAAATTGTGAAACTGGTGTGAAAACTGCTTCAATCGACATTTCCTGCCTTTCAGGTTTTGCCAGCCCGGCCGTGGCGTCATAAAAACGATAATCGGCTCCATGAAAATTTTCCGCGGCTACCATCATCCCCAGCTGGCGCCCGAATGCGCACTGACCATTGGCAATTTCGACGGCGTTCACCGTGGCCACCAGGCGATGCTGGCACTGCTGAAAAGCGAGGCGCGGCACCGGGGCGTTCCGAGTTGCGCCGTCACCTTCGAGCCGCATCCGCGCGACTATTTCGCGGCTCTGGCCCGCAAGCCTGAACTGGCGCCAGCGCGCATTGCCACGCTGCGCGACAAGCTGGGCGAGCTGGAGCGCTGCGGCATTGAGCAGTGCGTGATCCTGCCTTTCAATGCCCGGCTGGCTTCGCAACCGCCAGAGGTTTTCATCCGCGAAGTACTAATTGAAGGCCTGGGCGCGCGCTATGTCCTGGTGGGCGACGACTTCCGCTTTGGCCTGAAGCGCGCTGGCGATTACGCCATGCTCGACGCCGCCGGCGACCGGCTGGGCTTTGATGTGGCGCGCATGAACAGTTATGAAGTGAGCAAGACGCGCGTGTCCAGTTCAGCCGTTCGCGATGCGCTGGCGCAGGGCGACATGGCGCGGGTTGGCAGCCTGCTGGGCCGACCCTACAGCATCTCGGGCCATGTGGTGCATGGGCGCAAGCTGGGACGCGACCTGGGGTTTCGCACGCTCAACCTGCGCTTTTCGCACTGGAAACCGGCAGCTTCCGGCATTTTTGCGGTGCTGGTGCATGGCCTGGACGACGAACCCTTGCAAGGCGTGGCCAATCTGGGCATACGGCCTTCGATTGACCCGGACGATGTGAACGGCGGCCGCGTGCTGCTGGAAACGCATTGCCTCGACTGGCCTGACAGCCTGGGCGCCGAGGGTGCGTACAGTAAAATCATCCGCGTGGAACTGCTACATAAACTGCACGACGAATTGAAGTACGACGGTCTCGACAGCCTGACAACAGGCATTGCCCGGGACTGCATTGACGCGCGTGCGTTTTTCGCCGCCATGCATCTTGAGACCACCCGCCAGACCACGCGCGACCGAATTTAGACGATCTCGTCGCCTCTGCCTTCGCCCTTTCCCCCCCTGTGAACGGCGCCCCTTCTGCCCCGCCACGCGGCTGTGCCATTTCAGGCCGCCCCACCCCAAAAGCGCCACCAAAGTACCTCATGCTTGACACAAAAACCGATTACCGCAGCACCCTGAACCTGCCCGACACGCCCTTCCCGATGCGCGGCGACCTGCCCAAGCGCGAAGCCGGCTGGGCCCAGGAATGGGAAGACCAGGGTGTGTACAAAAAACTGCGCGCCGCCCGCTGCGGCGCGGAAAAGTTCGTGCTGCACGACGGCCCGCCGTATGCCAACGGCCAGATCCACATCGGCCACGCGGTCAACAAGATATTGAAAGACATGATCGTCAAGGCGCGCCAGCTCAAGGGGCTGGACGCGGTCTATGTGCCGGGCTGGGACTGCCACGGCCTGCCAATTGAAAACGCGATTGAAAAATTGTATGGCCGCAGCCTGCCGCGCGATGAGGTGCAGGCCAAGAGCCGCGCCTTTGCGACCGAGCAGATCGCCGGCCAGATGGCCGACTTCAAGCGCCTGGGCGTGCTGGGCGAATGGGACAACCCGTACCGCACGATGGATTTCGCCAACGAGGCGAATGAAATCCGCGCGCTCAAACGCATCATCGAGCGCGGCTTTGTCTACCGGGGCCTCAAACCCGTGTACTGGTGCTTCGACTGCGGCTCGTCGCTGGCCGAATTCGAGATCGAATACGCCGACAAAAAATCGCAGACGCTCGATGTCGGATTCAAATGCGCCGAACCCGAAAAGCTCGCTGCCGCGTTTGGCTTGGGAACACTGGCGAAAGACGCCTTCGCCGTCATCTGGACCACCACCGCCTGGACCATTCCGGCCAACCAGGCGCTGAACCTGAACCCGGACCTGGACTATGCGCTGGTCGATACCGGGCGCGGCATTTTGCTGCTGGCATCCGTGCTGGTCGAAAAATGCCTGGAGCGCTATCAGCTGACCGGTACCGTGCTGGCGACCACGCAAGGCAAAAATCTGGCGCTGCTCAATTTCATGCACCCGTTTCATGACGTGGATGAAGGTTACAAGCGCTTTAGCCCGGTCTTCCTGGCCGACTACGCCACCGCCGACGATGGCACCGGCATCGTCCATTCCTCGCCTGCCTACGGCGTGGAAGACTTTAACTCCTGCGTCGCCAACGGCATCGCCACGGACGACATCCTGAACCCGGTGCAGGGCAATGGCCGCTATGTCGATGAATTGCCGCTGTTCGGCGGCCTGAACATCTGGAAAGCCGCGCCGCTGGTCATCGAGAAGCTAGCGGAGCACAACCGCCTGTTCGCCACCGAAACCATCACGCACAGCTACCCGCACTGCTGGCGCCACAAGACCCCGGTGATCTACCGCGCCGCCGCCCAGTGGTTCATCCGCATGGACGCCGAAACTGCCGGCACGCAAGGTGTTTTCCCCAAGGACAAGGCCGAAAAAACCCTGCGCCAGCTGGCCTTGGCCGCCATCGACGAAACCCGCTTCTACCCCGAAAACGGCAAGCTGCGCCTGCAGAGCATGATTGCCGGCCGGCCCGACTGGTGCATCAGCCGCCAGCGCAACTGGGGCGTGCCGCTGCCTTTCTTCATCCACACCGCCACCGGCGAGTTGCACCCGCGCACCATGGAGATCATCGACCAGGCAGCCAGCATGGTCGAGGCCGGCGGCATCGAGGCCTGGAGCAAGGCCAGCGCCGAATCGATCATCGGCTCCGACGCCCCCGACTACCTCAAGAGCACCGACATCCTCGACGTGTGGTTCGACTCCGGCACGACGCACGACCACGTGCTGCGTCACAGCCACACTGAACAATCGGCCTGGCCGGCGGACCTGTACCTCGAAGGCCATGACCAGCACCGGGGCTGGTTCCATTCGTCGCTGCTCACCGCCTGCGCCATGTACGACCATGCGCCCTACAAGGGCCTGCTGACGCACGGCTTCACCGTGGACGGCAAGGGCCGCAAGATGAGCAAGAGCGAAGGCAATGTCGTCGCGCCGCAGGCCGTCAGCGGAAAGCTTGGTGCCGAGATCATCCGCCTGTGGTGCGCCTCGACCGACTACTCGGGCGACCTGGCGATTGACGACAAGATTCTGGCGCGCGTGGTCGATGCCTACCGGCGCATCCGCAACACGCTGCGATTTTTGATGGCCAACGTCAGCGACTTCGACCCGGCGACGGACACCGTGCCGTTAGACGACATGCTGGACATCGACCGCTACGCGCTGAGCCGTGCGGCGCAATTGCAGGCCGACATCCTGGCGCATTACGAGGTCTATGAATTCCACCCGGTGGTTTCGAAACTGCAAATCTATTGCAGCGAAGACCTGGGCTCGTTCTACCTCGACATCCTGAAAGACCGGCTCTACACCACCGGGCCCAAGTCGCTGGCCCGGCGCAGCGCGCAGACCGCGCTGCACGCCATCACCCACGCCATGCTGCGCTGGATGGCGCCGTTCCTGAGCTTCACGGCCGAAGAGGCGTGGAAGATTTTCGGTGCGTCTGAATCGATCTTCATCGAAACCTACGCCGACCTCGGTACGCCCGACGAGGCGCTGCTGGCCAAGTGGTCGCGCATCCGCATGGTGCGCGACGTGGTCAACAAGGACATCGAGGCCTTGCGCGCCGATGGAAAGGTCGGCTCGTCGCTGCAGGCCAACGTGAAGCTGCAGGTCAACGCCGATGACCATGTGCTGCTCGCCAGCCTGGGCGACGACCTGAAATTCGTATTTATCACATCCGCTATAGATTTAATAGCTGGTGGCGCACTACAGGCAAGCGTAAGCGCCAGTATTGATCAAAAATGCGAGCGCTGCTGGCATTACCGGGACGACGTCGGCATCGACCCGGATCATCCAACGATCTGCGGCCGCTGCACCAGCAATCTGTTCGGCCTGGGCGAAGAAAGGAAGTTCGCATAATGGCCACCCGCACAGCACCCAAAACCAGCAATGGCATGAAGACGAGCTTCAAGAAAACATCGGCAACAAGCGCCATGCTGCCCTGGCTCGGGCTCGCGCTGATCCTGCTGCTGGCCGACCAGTTCACCAAGGTGCTGATCCTGGGGTACTACCGGCTGGGCGATGCGACCTATGTCACCAGCTTCTTCAATGTCGTGCGGGTACACAACACCGGCGCTGCCTTTTCCTTCCTGGCGAGCGAGTCGGGCTGGCAGCGCTGGTTTTTCACCGGCATCGGCGTGGCGGCGGCGGTCTTCATCGTCTGGATGCTCAAGTCGCATGCGGGGCAAAAGCTGTTCTCTTTCGCCATGGCCTGCATCCTGGGCGGCGCCATCGGCAATGTGATTGATCGCACGCTGTATGGCTACGTGGTGGATTTCCTGGATTTTCACTACGGCAACCGGCATTTCCCGGCCTTCAACATTGCCGACAGCGCCATCACCATCGGCGCCGTCTGCCTGATCCTCGATGAGCTGGCCCGGGTGCGCCGGGCAAAATAACGCCCTGGACAGGTTGACATCTTGCCGCGCATCGCGGCTGTCCTTTAATTCCTTGGCGCAAGCATTTCCTGAATTCAAAGAAAAAAGGCTTCAAAACCAAAGTTTTGAAGCCTTTTATGCTTTTTTCAGCGCAGGGCTGAAACAGCTGGTGTGCAACGGCATCTCTGCCGTTGACGGGGTTTGCAGGGCTTAGTAGCCGCCGCGACCGCCGCCGCCGCCGCCGTAGCCGCCACCGCCGGAACGATCGCCACCGCCGTAGCCACCGCCACCGGAACGATCGCCACCACCGTAGCCGCCACCGCCGGAGCGATCGCCACCACCGTAGCCGCCACCGCCGCCGCCGAAGCCGCCGGTGCGTGGAGGACGTGCCTCCATCGGACGGGCTTCATTCACGGTGATGCTGCGGCCGCCAAGCGACTGGCCGTTCATGCCGGCGATTGCAGCTTGCGCTTCGGCATCGCTGCCCATTTCGACGAAACCAAAGCCTTTGGAGCGACCGGTGTCGCGTTCCATCATGACCTTGGCGCTGGTGATAGAACCAAATTCGCCGAAAGACTGTTGCAGATCTTCGTCACGAACCGTGTATGGCAGGTTGCCGACGTAAAGTTTGTTGCCCATGGGGACTCCTTAAAAACACATAAAAACCAAAGCGATGGGGTCCCGAAAGCACAACTCACCCGAAAAGTACCGCCGTAGCGCGCGAAACGAACCGATCACCTGACCTGTGCAGGTAGATTTCCTACCCGCAGCCCCCTATTATGCTTCACGAAACCCAAAGCCCTACAAACATCTTGCTTTTTCCTGTCAGCACGCTGCCTGCCGGCGACAAGATAATTTATCGGCCGCATGCGCCGGGCCATATTTCAGGAGGAAACTAGGAAGCCGCGTCCTACCTGAAGTCTATGAAGCATCTTTTGAATTTATTGGCGGCCATTGCCCTGCTGGTGTGGGGAACGCACCTGGTGCGCACCGGCATCCTGCGCGTGTTCGGCGCCAACCTGCGCCAGATTTTGGCGCGCAGCATCAGCAACCGTTTCACGGCGGCCCTGTCGGGCGTCGGCGTGACCGCGCTGGTGCAGTCGAGCACCGCCACCTCGCTGATCGTCTCGTCCTTCGTCGGCCAGGGACTGGTGTCGCTGCCACTGGCGCTGGCCGTGATGCTGGGCGCCGACATCGGCACCAGCGTGATGGCGGTGGTGTTCTCGTTCGATTTGTCCTGGCTGTCGCCGCTGTGCATTTTCGTGGGCGTGGTGCTGTTCATCTCGCGGCCGGACACCAATGCCGGGCGCTTCGGCCGGGTGCTGATCGGCCTGGGTTTGATGCTGATGGCACTGAAGCTGGTCAGCGCGTCCACCCAGGTGCTGACCCAGGCGGCGGCCGTCAAGGCGCTGCTGGAGTCGCTGGGCAGCGACTTGCTGCTGGAAATCACCGTGGGGGCCTTCCTGGCGGTGGTGTCGTATTCAAGCCTGGCCGTGGTGCTGCTGACGGCCACGCTGGTCAGCACCAGCGTGATTCCAAGCGATGTCGCCCTGGGCCTGGTGCTGGGCGCCAACCTGGGCAGCGGTTTGCTGGCGGTGATCACCACGGCACGCTCGGCCATCAGCGTGCGCCAGGTGCCGCTGGGAAACCTGATGTTCAAGGCGCTGGGAATTGTCGTGGCCGCGCCCTTCGCCGGCCTGTGGCTGCGCCATGTGCGCCCGTATCTGGGCGATCCGGCGACGGTGGTGGTGATGTTTCACCTGACCTTCAATGTGCTGGTCGGCCTGGTGTTCATCGGCTGGACGCAGGTGATTGCGCGCTGGGTGCAAAAACTGCTGCCGACGCCCGAAAAAGGCAGCGCCAGCGGCCGACAGCACCACCTGGACCCCTCTGCACTGGCCACGCCTTCGCTGGCCATTTCGTGCGCGGCGAGGGAAGCCTTGCACCAGGCCGACGTGGTCGAAACCATGCTGCGCGGCATGCTCGAAGTCATCCGCAAGGACGATCTGCGGCTGGCCGAAACCCTGCGCAAGATGGACGACACGGTCGATGAACTTTATTCGTCGATCAAGTACTACCTGACGAAAATCTCGCTCGAAGCGCTGGACGAGCAGGAAAGCCGCCGCTGGACCGACATCATCAGCTTCACCATCAACATGGAGCAGATCGGCGACATCATCGAGCGGGTGCTGATCGACATCGAGGACAAGAAGATCAAGCACGGCCGCCAGTTCTCGGAAGCCGGCATGGCCGAGATCACCGAACTGCATCAGCGGCTGCGCGACAACCTGCGGCTGGGCATGAGCGTGTTCTTGAATGGCAATGTGCGCGATGCGCAAAAGCTGCTGGAGGAAAAAGCGCGCTTTCGCGACTTGGAGCGCGCCTATGCCACCAGCCACCTGGGCCGGCTGTCGGCCAACACGCTGCAAAGCCAGGAAACCAGCTCGCTGCACATCGACCTGATCAGCGACCTCAAGCGCATCAACTCGCACATCTGCTCGATTGCCTACCCGATCCTGGATTCGGCCGGCGCGCTGGCGCCCAACCGGCTGCGCCCCGCCACACTGATTGAAAAAGCCTGAAATACTCTATTTTGATAGCAGTCAGTGCCCGCCAATATTGCGCAAAAGGCCTTTTTCATCAATATTTTAGTTAAAGCCGGCCGCTCCCGGCCTCCGCTGACAGCGCCGCAGGCTCACGTCTTTTTGAGCATGCCGTCAAGCCGGCTGTCCCACCGCGTGTCGGGCAGGACGCTGGCCAACTGCGAGTCGCCCAGCGAAAAGCTGGCACGCAGCACCTGCGCCAGCACCGCGCGGTAATCGTGATGCGCCGGCAGGTCGCGCGCCTCGTTGAGGTTGCCGCGCGCCAGGCCGGTCCAGTCGCCATGCCACCGCCCGCCGGCCACGCGGTTGCCGATCAGCCACAGGGCATTGCCAAAGCCGTGGTCGGTGCCGCGCGTTCCGTTCTCGGCACTGGTGCGGCCAAACTCGCTCATCACCACGATGATGTCGCCGGGTTCCGAGAAATGCTGCCGCAAGCGGGCCATGCCGCGCCCCAGGTTTCCCAGATTGCCCGCCAGCTGCCCGGTGACGGCGCCCTGGTTGGCATGCGTGTCCCAGCCGCCCGCCGACAAAAAGCCCAGCCGCAGGCGACGGTCGCTGCGCATCAGGGTGCCCAGGTGCTGCGCGTCAAGCTCCAGGCCGACCGGGTCGGCCGCGCCGTTGCTGGCCGCGAGCATCTGCGCGGACCGGGCCTGCGGATCGACAGGCGCGCCATCACGGTCCGGGTCGCGTCCGGCCATGCGCGGGTCCGGCGGGACGGCCATGGCTCGGTAGCGCTCAACCGTCATTTTTTCGGCGCTCAGTTCCTGCGCGCTTTGCTGGCGGCTGCCGGCGCCCTGGCGGAACGCTTCGCTCAGCGCGTCATTGCCGGCATACAGGTCGAGCAATGCCTGGCGCGCCCGGTCGTTGGCCAGCACGCCGGTGCGCTCGGCAGCCTGCCCGCGCGGAATCAGCCGGATGACCGCCGGTCCGCCCAGGATGGCCGGATTGGCTTCGCCGACACCAAGGGCGGCAGCGCCTGCGCTTGCCGAATCAGGGGACCGGCTGGCGCCAAGTCCTGCCGCGCGGTTGAGCCAGCCCGGCGCGCTGCGGGTCTGGCCGGTCCGGGCAATCTCCATCTGGTATTGGGCGTCAAAGTGCGACCGGTTGGGCATGGGCAGCCCTGCAGCGGGCACGAAGCCGAGCACGCCCTGCTGCCACAGCGGCAGCAGGGGGCTGAGCGCGGGATGCAATGCGAACGTGCCATCGAGCCGGAGGCTGGTCTGCGCGGTGCCGTCGGGCGCGGGAATCGCAATGGTGGGGCGGAGGGCGTAATAGTCAGGATCGGCATAGGGCACGAAAGCCGACAGCCCGTCATACGCGCCGCGCAGGAACACCACTACCAGCCGGCCGCCGTCCAGCGGCGCTCCGCCGGCAGCGGGCGCGGGCTGCGCCCACACGCGCTGGCCGCTGGCGAGCGCCAGCGCAGACAGCGCGCCCAGGCCGAGCAGGCGGCGGCGGCGCGGCAGGCCAGGCGTTGAAGTCGTCGAGTTGTCCATGGAAGTGGAGGGTTGAATTTATTTGCGCATGAAATCGGGGCTGGCGAGCATCAGGCCGGTGCGCAGCGGCAGCGCTTCACGGGCCACGCGCGCCAGCGTGGCGGCGCCAAGATAGGCCTTCAGGTACACCGGCTCGGGAATGCGCCGGGCCAGGGCCATGGCAAAGTCGGCGCGCCGCGTCAGCGCTTCGGGCGCCAGCCAGGTGGCGGCGTCGGTCTTGTAGCCGTCGGGCGTCTGCCAGCCGTGCAAGGGCTGGCCGGCCTGGGCCAGAAAACCCAGCGCCTGGGGAATGCCCTGGGGGTCCGTCACGCCGCCCGCCACTGCGAGGGCCGAGCAGGCAAAGTCCATCGGCGTCTTGAAAAGCCGGTTATCCGCTGACCAGAACTCGGGCGACTGGACCAGCGTGCGCATGACGGCGCGAATGTCGCCCTGCGTGGCCATGAAGGTGGCGGCCAGCCGCTCCACCAGCGCGGCCGGCGGCTGGTCGGCGACAAAAAATGTCGCCAGCCGCCCGGCAATGCGCCGCGCAGTGGCCGGTTGGCGAGCCAGGAAGCGGATGGCGTCCTCGCCCTCCTTCAGGCCCTCGCTATGGTAGGTCTGGCCCATGAAGCGCTTGCTGCCGGTGTCATGCCGCCGCCCGGCAAAGCGAAAGCCTTCGCCGCCCGGCAGATTGACCGTCCAGCCGGTCAGGATGCGGGCCAGTTCATGCACATCGCCCTGCGTGTAGCCTCCGCCGACGCCCAGCGTGTGCAGTTCCATCAGTTCACGCGCATAGTTTTCGTTCAGGCCACGGTTGCTGCTTTGCGACTGGTCCAGGTAAAACAGCATGGCCGGATGCCTGGCGCTGGCCAGCAGCAGGTCCTCGAAGCGGCCCAGTGCGTTGGCCCGGATGGCATTGACGACGTAATGGCCGACAAACGGGCGCACCGTTCCCTTGCTGACGGACACATTCAGGTGGTTGAACCAGAATTCGGTCATGCGGGCCAGCAAGGGATGCTCCAGTGCCGGATCGCTGCAGGCCATGAGCCGCCAGGCGCTAGCGCTTTGCGCCATGTCGCGGCTGAACAGCGGGCCGCCGGCCATGGCGGCGGCCGGCGAAACCATGGCAGTGTCCGCCGCAACTGCCTGTGCGCGCAGCACCTTGCGGGCGTCACGTTCGGCCAGAACGTCGCGCGCCAGATCGGCCATCGGCGCATTGAAACGCGCCAGTCCGGGTGGAATCGCCGGAGCCTGCCCGCTGGCCGCATGAGCCGCCTCGACCTGCTGCAAGGCCCAGGCCATTGGTGCCGCATCGGCCGTCATGGCAAACGAAGGCGTGGGCGCATAGCCCAGACGCGAGCTGGCGCGCCAGGCGGTCTGTGTCTCGGCGCTGTCATTGCCAATTGGCACGCTGCCGGTTTGCGCGCAGGCCGCGAAGCCGGCAAGGCTTGTCAGAATCGCGATGCTGCAGCGGATCGCGGTGAAGGCTATGGGCATGGAAATCTCCTGCAGCCACTTGTAACGCATTGCCGGAGCCTGGAATTGAATCTTTCCAGGCTTTACTCAGGTTTACCACCATGCATGTCCGCCGCATCCCGCGCAGGGCGGGAAAACGCCTACAGCGTCAGGATGGTGCAGCCGGTGGTCTTGCGCGCTTCCAGCGCGCGGTGCGCCTGGGCCACTTCGGCCAGGGCAAAGCGCTGGTCGATGCGAATCTTCACTTGGCCGCTGATGACCATCCCGAACAGGTCATCGGCCATTTCCTGCGTGCTTTCTCGCGTGGTGATGTGGCTGAACAGCGTCTGGCGCGTCACATACAGCGAGCCCTTGGGGCCGAGGATGCCTGGAGAAAACGGCGCGACCGGACCGGAGGCATTGCCAAAGCTCGCCATCAGGCCGAAGGGCCGCAGGCAGTCGAGCGAACGGTCGAAAGTGTCCTTGCCGACCGAGTCATAGACCACCTTCACGCCCTGGCCGCCAGTGATGTCCTTGACGCGGGCGACGAAGTCTTCGGTGTTGTAGTTGATGACGAAGGCCGCGCCATGTTCCTTCGCCAGCGCGCATTTCTCGCTTGACCCTGCCGTGCCGATCAGCCGCAGGCCCATGGCTTTGGCCCACTGGCAGGCAATCAGGCCGACACCGCCGGCAGCCGCGTGAAACAGCACAAAATCGCCCTCTTTCAGCCCGCCTTGGGGCTGGGTGCGGCGCAGCAGGTATTGCGCGGTCAGGCCCTTGAGCATCATGGCCGCGCCGGTCTCGAAGGAAATCGCGTCGGGCAGCTTGCAGATGCATTTGGCCGGCATGACGCGCACTTCGCAGTAACTGCCCGGCGGCTGGCTGGCATAGGCGGCGCGGTCGCCGCTCTGCAAATGCGTGACGCCCTCACCCACGGCTTCGACGATACCCGACGCTTCCATGCCGAGCTGCAGCGGCATCGGCAGCTGGTACAGGCCGCTGCGCTGGTACACGTCGATGAAATTCAGGCCGATGGCCTTGTGGCGGATGCGGATCTCGCCGGGGCCGGGCTCGCCCACCTGGACCTCCACCAGCTTGAGTTCTTCGGGGCCGCCGTGCTGGTCGATGCGTACGGCTTGGGAGGTCATGACGGTCATCAGGTATTTCCTTGGGGGGTTGTCGGTGAATCAGCGGCAAGCGCCGGGCCGCCATGGTGCCATGAATCGGCGCAAGCCGCTGCCGACAGGCGGCTTGGTAAAGTCACGCCCATGAATCAACGCCTCACCCCCGCCACCGCCCTGCTGCTGACGCTGCCGCCCCTGCTGTGGGCCGGCAATGCGGTGGTGGGCCGCGTGGTCCATGAGCTGATTCCGCCGATGACGCTGAACTTCCTGCGCTGGGTGCTGGCCTTTGCCATCCTGCTGCCGCTGGCCTGGCGGGTGCTGCGCCCGGGAAGCAGCATGTGGGCGCACTGGAAGCGCCTGTCGATGCTCGGCCTGCTGGGCATCGGCTGCTACAACGCGCTGCAGTACCTGGCGCTGCAGACCTCGACGCCGCTCAATGTGACGCTGGTGGCGTCGAGCATCCCGGTGTGGATGCTGGGGGTGGGCGCTGTCTGCTTCGGCAGGCCGGTGTCGCGCCGGCAGGTCGCCGGGGCGCTGCTGTCCGTGGCCGGCGTGCTGGTGGTGCTGTCGCGCGGCCAGTGGTCGCTGCTGCTGCAAGTGCGGCTGGTGCCGGGCGACATGTATGTGCTGCTGGCCACGCTGGCCTGGGCGTTTTACAGCTGGCTGCTGTCGCAACCCAAGGAGCCGCTTGAGCTTCGCGGCGACTGGGCCGCCTTTTTGATCGCACAGATTTTCTTTGGCCTGGGCTGGTCGGGTTTGTTTGCGGCAGGTGAATGGGCGCTGGTGGATACACGGATTCAGTGGGGCTGGCCGCTGGTGGCGGCACTGCTGTACATCGCCCTGGGGCCGGCGGTCATCGCCTACCGTTGCTGGGGGCTGGGCATGCAGCGGGTCGGCCCGGCCATTGCCGGCTTTTTCACCAACCTCACGCCGCTGTTCGCCGCGCTGCTGTCGGCGGCCTTTCTGGGGGAGTTGCCGCACCTCTACCATGGGCTGGCCTTCGTGTTGATCGTCGGCGGGATCGTGGTGTCGGCGCGGCGCTGAACCAGGGGCCGCTTGCCGTCGGCCTTCAGCGCAGAGCCCTCGGGTCCGGGGCCTGCACCACTTCCGCGCCCGTTTGCGGCCCTTTGCCGGGAAATGAATCCAAGGGACAGCCGGCCACCATGATGCGCCGGCTGACCTCCTCGAACGACACCGGCGCTTTCTGGCAGGCCTGCGCCAGGCTCATGCGCCCGGAGCGAACGGCCGCATAAATTTTGGTGTCGTCGTCGGTTTTGTCGATCAGTTCCCGCCCCGGGACTAAAGGTAACTCAAGGGCAAAGTCATTGGCATTGACAAAGGTCGTGCCCTCGGCGGTGTCGCGCACCATGATGGGCGGCAACACCGTTTTCTCGCCGATGACGGGCGTGACGACGACGGCATTCTTGGCCGCGTCCTGCAGCTTGATGCCCAGCAAATCCATCAGCGTCGCTGGAAGCTGCGCCAGCGTCGCGGTTTCCTTCTGGCGGGCGAATTGCCGGTATTTTTCGTACAGGCCGGCATTTTCCTTGCGGGCGGCGTCATTGAAATAGACCAGGAACGGAACGCGCGCCATTTCATGCCGGAAGCGCGCCGAGTCATGCCCTATTCCCGGGTAAACGGCGTCTCCGTGGTCGGAAAAATACACCAGCACGAGCGGCCGGGCCACTTGCGCCACATGCGCGATGGCCTGGTCCAGGCTGTAATCGACGTAGTGGATGGCCGCGTCGTAATGCTCGATGAACTCGGCCGTCACGTTGGCTTCGCCCTTGATCTGCGCGGGCTTGAGCTGGCTGAACAGCCCGTCCACCGGCGTTCTGAAGCGCTCCGGAATATTGCCGTGATAAGGGCCGTGGCCGGCATAGGAATGCAGGAAGGTCGCGGTCCGGGTGCTGGGGCGCGTGATTTCCATCGCATCGAGCTGCTGGCCGAAAAATTCATGGTCCCATACTTTTTCCACCAGGACTACCTCGGTGGCGCTGGCATTGGGCTTTTGCCTGAAAAGCTTCCAGGCATTCTTGAACACCACCGACGACGCCTGGTCCCAGGAGCCGCCCATGCCCTGGTTGCTGATGAGCGAGGACGCCACGCCGGCTTTGCTCAGCACGTCCACGATGGAAACGCGTTTTCTCTGCGTGATGGGCACAAAGCGTTCGCCGTCATCCACCCCCAGCGACAGCGCTTCGAGCAAGGAGCGGCTGGTGTGCGCATGGGTCGCGAACACATGGTCGAAGACGATGAGGTTGGCATCCATGCGGGCGCGCTCGCTCAGCCGGGGCGTGGTGGGCCGGGGATAGCCGTAAAGGCCCATGTTCATGGCCGAGGTGGACTCGCCGATGTAGACCAGCAGGTCGGGCTGGTTGCGCGCCACGCTCACTTCGGGCGCGCTCTGTTCGAAATTGCGCGCCGTCGTCAGGAATTTCTCTGAATTGTCAAAGTAGACCGCCAGGGCTTTTGAACTGGTTTGCTGAAAAGCGAGCCCGACAAGCACGACCGCCATGCACAGCCCGATGAGCGGAGCGTAGCGACGGGTCAATTCCTTTCGGGCCAGCAGCCGCTGGAGCAGATAAAAGCTGAACAGTGAAAAGGCCGCGTAAGCCACCAGCTTTTTCAGGCTGAGATCGGGGTAGATGGTTTCCCTCAGGGTCTGAAACCAGAACCTGGCCTCCTCCAGGTTGAAGTTTTTGGTTTCGGCGAATGAATCAACCCCGAGCGATTCCAGGTAAAGAGACACCGGCAAATGAAAGGCCAGCCAGGCAATACCCAGCAAGAAGGCGGCAGCGGCCCAAATCCAGCGGCGTTTTTTCAGCAACAGCAAACCGGCATAGACGGCGCCGATGAAAAACAGGTATTCGCCGCTGCGGTCCCGAAGGACAAACAGCAGGTATTCGCCTGGGGCCGGCAAGGACTGCGCAACAGCTGCGCTGGTTGCGGCGCCCGAAAAAAACAGGAGGGCTGCTGCCGCGATGTTAAAAAATAAACTCTTTGCCATGCACCGTATTCATGATTCATGCGGCCAAAAATTTACTGGCGTCAAGGCGTCCGCAGGGGTGCCAGTCCCGGTGCGCAGGCAATGACCAGGCGTCAGACACGCCGCCTTTCCAGCAAACCGCAAGCCCTGAGTATGTACACAGGCGTCCACCGGCACAAAGTGCACCAGTTTCCCGCATGGCCGTCAGCCGGTAGCCCGACAAGCCTAAGGAAGCGCCTACAACAGCCTTGAGGCTGGCTTGTTTGCAGGTCAGAACGTTCCCGGATACGCCCCGCCGTCGGCCAGCACGTTCTGGCCGGTCATGTAGGCGGCATGCACGCTGCACAAAAAAGCGCAGATGGCGCCGAACTCCTCTGGCGTTCCGTAGCGTCCGGCGGGAATTTGCGCCTGTTGCGCGCGTCGGATGTCCTCGACCGACTTGCCTGATTTTTCAGACGCCGCGCGCACCGTGGTGGCGATGCGGTCGGTGTCGAACTTGCCGGGCAGCAGGTTGTTCAGGGTCACGCCGCGTGCCGCCAGCCCGGTGCGCGCCACGCCGGCGACAAAGCCGGTCAGCCCGCTGCGCGCGCCGTTGGACAGGCCCAGGATGTCGATCGGTGCTTTCACCGAACTCGACGTGATGTTGACGATGCGGCCAAAGCCGCGCGCGGCCATGCCATCGACCGTGGCCTTGATGAGTTCAATCGGCGTGAGCATGTTGGCGTCGACCGCCCTGATCCAGGCGCCCCGGTCCCAGTCGCGGAAATCGCCAGTCGGCGGGCCGCCCGCGTTGGTGACGACGATGTCGAATTCCCGGCGCACCGCGAACACGGCGGCCCGGCCTTCGGCGGTGGTGATGTCTGCGGCAACAAATTGCACGTTTGCGCTTGCTGGACGGGCGTTGTCAGCTATCAATTTATTCGCCGCTGCTTCAAGCGCCTCGGCGCCGCGCGCGACGATCAGCACATGCACGCCTTCGCGCACCAGCGCCTGCGCGCAGCCAAAACCCAGGCCCTTGCTGGCGCCGCAGACCAGCGCATGTTTACCGGAAATACCTAGATCCATTGCGATTCTTTCTTGTGTTGATGGGGGAAAAACACCCATGATACGAAGTCTGGCCCACCGGCGTTCACCAGGAAAAGCTAGCGCGCCGCCCGTGTGAACACAAAAATTCCGGCGATCACCAGCACCGTGCCGGCCGCCACCCAGGCGGTGAACGGCTCGCCCAAAATCACCACGCCCATCAGGATGGTCGACAGCGGGCCGATCATGCCGGTCTGCGCGGCCAGGCTGGCGCCGATGCGTTCGATCGCCATCATCACCATCAGCACCGGCACGGCGGTACACAGCGTGGCGTTGAGCACCGACAGCCAGATCACCTCGGGCGCCACCACGGCCGCGCTCAAGGGGCGCAATAGGGCGAACTGCAGCAGGCAGCACAGGCAGGCGACCGTGGTGGCAAGGCCGACCAGCCGGATCGAGCCCAGGCGCCTGACCATCTCGCCGCTGTAGACCAAGTAGAGCGCATAGCTGATCGCGCTGCCGAACACCAGCAGCGCGCCCCAGGCGGCTTCGCTGCCCTGCAGCGTGATCTCGTGGCCAAACACCAGCGCCACGCCGGCGTAGCTGATCGCCATGCCGATGAGATGCGCCGGTGCGATGCGCCGCTGGTACAGCACCAGGCCCAGCAGCAGCACCAGCGTCGGGTTGAGGTAAAGGATCAGCCGCTCCAGCGAGGCGCTGATATAAGCCAGTCCGGCAAAGTCCAAAAAGCTCGCCAGGTAGTAGCCGGTCACGCCCAGCCAGACGATGCCCAGCCAGTCCTTGCGCGACAGCGGCGGCTTGCCCCGGCTGGCCCACCAGGCCATGAGCGCGAAGATCGGCAGCGCGAACAGCATGCGGTACATGATCAAGGTGACCGCATCGACGCCATGGCGGTAAGCGAGCTTGACGATGATCGCCTTGCCGCTGAAGGCAATCGCGCCAAAACTTGCCAGCAGCAGTCCGGTCGCTATGCTTTTAGGAGCTGCTTGTGCAGTTTCCACTTGCGCTGGAGGCTTATTTGATTCAGAAATATGGTTCAAGATGTGTGTTGCTCGCCACGGCCGGGTCGCCGCGAAATCGTGCGTGTCGCATGGCCTCAAGTTTGGCACGGGCGGGGCGGCAGGCGGCATCTAGCAATTGGGCGGCACTCCCCTTGATTGGAGAAGGCTGGCTTTTGCCCGGCGGCCTGCCGTTGCAAATCAGCAGCGCCCACGAAAAACGGCACCCGAAGGTGCCGTTTTTCGTGGCGGCCGTCAGGGCGCCGGTGTCACTCTTCGACGAAGGCTTCCTCGCGCTTGTTCTTCACCGCAGGCAGCGTCACGATGATGATCATCAGCACCGCCACGGCCAGCAGGCCGGCGGAAATCGGACGGGTGATAAAAACGCTCCAGTCGCCGCGCGACAGCAGCAGCGCACGGCGCAGGTTTTCTTCCATCATCGGGCCGAGGATGAAGCCCAGCAGCAGCGGCGCAGGTTCAGCGCCCAGCTTGACAAACATGTAGCCGATGACGCCGAACAGGCCCACCATCCACACGTCCCAGGTGTTGTTGTTGGTCGAATACACGCCGATGGCGCAGAACAGCACGATGGCCGGGAACAGGTAGCGGTAGGGAACGGTCAGCAGTTTGATCCAGATGCCGATCAGCGGCAGGTTCAGGATGACCAGCATCGCATTGCCGATCCACATCGAGGCGATCAGGCCCCAGAACAGTTCGGGGTTGCTGGTCATGACCTGCGGGCCCGGCTGGATGTTGTGGATCGTCATCGCGCCGACCATCAGCGCCATCACGGCGTTCGGCGGAATGCCCAGCGTCAGCAGCGGGATGAACGAGGTCTGCGATCCGGCATTGTTGGCCGACTCGGGCGCCGCCACACCGCGGATGTTGCCCTGGCCGAAAGGCACTTCGCCCGGCTTCATCTTCATTTTCTTTTCCAGCGCATAGGCGGCAAAGGCTGCCAGCAGGGCACCGCCGCCCGGCAAAATTCCCAGCGCAGAGCCCAGGAACGTGCCGCGCAGCACGGCCGGCGTCATGTCCTTGAAATCCTGCTTGGTCGGGAAAAGTCCCGACACGCCGGCGGTGAACACCTCACGCTCATGCTCTGGCTGCGCCAGGTTGCTGATGATCTCGCCATAGCCGAACACGCCCATGGCGATCACCACGAAACCGATGCCGTCGGTCAGTTCCGGAATGTCGAAGCTGAAACGCGCCACGCCCGAGTTCACGTCGGTGCCGACCAGGCCGAGCAGCAGACCCAGCACGATCATGGCAATCGCCTTGAGCAGCGAGCCCGAAGCCAGCACCACCGCGCCGATCAGGCCCAGCGTCATCAGGGCAAAGTATTCAGCCGGGCCGAACTTGAAAGCCAGTTCGGTCAGCGGCGGCGCAAACGCCGCCAGAATCAAGGTGCCGACGCATCCGGCAAAGAACGAGCCCAGACCAGCGGCTGCCAGCGCGGGCCCTGCCCGGCCTTTTCGGGCCATCTGGTAGCCGTCGATACAGGTCACCACCGAGGACGATTCCCCCGGTAGATTCACCAGGATGGCGGTGGTCGATCCGCCGTACTGCGCGCCGTAGTAAATACCGGCCAGCATGATCAGCGCCGACACCGGAGGCAGCGCGTAGGTGGCGGGCAGCAGCATGGCGATGGTCGCGACCGGGCCGATGCCGGGCAACACGCCAATCAGGGTGCCCAAAATACAGCCGACCAGGCAGTACAGCAGGTTGATCGGCGTGAAAGCCACGCCGAAACCCAGTGACAGGTGTTCAATCAGTTCCATTTTTGTGTCTCCTTAGCCAGTGATGAAAGCAGGCCACACCGGGAACTGCAGCTTGAGCGCCACCACGAAAGCCAGGTAGCTGCCTATGGCCAGCACCGTGGCCAGGATGAAGGTTGCCTTGAATTTCCAGCCCTCTTCAGCCATGCTGGCGATGAACACCAGCGCGTAAATCGCTGCGATCAGGCCCATGGCGGGAAGGCCAAAGTACGGCAAGCCGGCCAGCAGCGCGCCAAATACCAAATTGGCCAGGATCACGAAAAACAGCGGCTTCCAGGCCCACTTTCCGATCTTGTCGCCGCCCATGGTTTCAACCACCAGCGCCTTGAAGGTGATGGCCGCACCCAAAATCGTCATCAGGACGCCCAGGTAAAGCGGAAAGTAGCCCGGCCCCATGCGCGCGCCGTTGCCCACGTTGTAGGTCGTTGCGCCCCAGGCAAACGCCACCCCGACGCCCATGAACATGAGCCCGGAAAAAAAGTCTTTTTGACTCTTGATTCTCACGGTTTGTCTCCTCGATAAAGATTGAATCGCTGGATTGTGCATTCAAAGACCTTGCCGAAGAATGTGGCTTTCACCTACATCGGGGATACCCCTAGACAGCGCATCGGGAAGAAGGGATCCGGACAAGATCCGGACTTTGGACGCGCTGTATCAGGACAGAGGCGGCGTGGTGGCCAGGATTTCCTCGATCGTGGTCAAGCCTTCGGCGACCTTCAGCGCACCGGCCAGCCGCAGCGGGCGCATGCCTTCGCTGATCGCCTGGCGGCGCAGCGCGTCCATGTTGGGCTCTTTCGAGACTTTTTCCTTGAACGCTTCGGTCACCGTCAGCAGCTCGTACAGCCCCATGCGGCCCCGAAAGCCGGTCATGCGGCAATCGACGCAGCCCACCGGCTTGTACGGCCGGTAGCTGCCGGTGATCTGCCAGGGCTTGACCATCTCGGCCAGCGTCTCGCGTTTGGCGCTGTCGTCGCTCTGGCGGCATTGCGGGCACAGCGTGCGCACCAGCCGCTGGGCCAGCACGCCGAGCAGCGTCGCATTGATCAGGTAGTTCGGCACGCCAAGCTCCATCAGCCGCGAGACCGCCGACGGCGCATCGTTGGTGTGCAGCGTGCTGAACACAAGGTGGCCGGTGAGCGCGGCCTGCACCGCCATTTCGGCGGTCTGCAAATCGCGGATTTCGCCGACCATGATGATGTCCGGGTCCTGGCGCATCAGCGAGCGCAGGCCTTCGGGAAAGCCGAAGTTCAGCATCGGCTGGACCTGCGTCTGGTTGAAGGCCGGCTCGATCATCTCGATCGGGTCTTCGATGGTGTTGATGTTGACCTCTTCGGTGGCCAGCCTTTTCAAGGTCGAATACAGCGTCGTGGTCTTGCCCGAACCGGTCGGGCCGGTGACCAGCACGATGCCGTAGGGACGCTTGACCAGTTGCTCCCAGCGCTCGGCGTCGTGCAGCGAAAAGCCCAGCGCGTCGAGGTTCTTCACCGTGGTGTCGGGGTCGAAGATGCGCATCACCATCTTTTCGCCGAAGGCCGTCGGCAGTGTGGACAGGCGCATCTCGATTTCGTCGCCGCGCGGGTTGCGGGTCTTGATGCGGCCGTCCTGCGGCCTGCGCTTTTCGACCACGTCCATGCGCCCGAGCAGCTTGATGCGCGCCGTCATGGCGTTGTGGACGGCCATCGGCAGCTGGTACACCGGATGCAAAATGCCGTCGATCCGGAAGCGGATCACGCCCTGCTCGCGGCGCGGCTCCAGGTGGATGTCGCTGGCGCGCTGGTCAAAGGCGTATTGCCAGAGCCAGTCCACCACCTGCACCACGCCCTGGTCGTTGGCGTCGAGCTGGCGGTTGCTCTTGTTCAGCTCGACCAGCTGCTCGAAACTGGCCGAACCCGAGCCGCTGTTTGACTTGAGCGCGGCCTTGACCGATTTGGCCAGCGCAAAAAATTCCGCCGTGAACTTGGCTATTTCCAGCGGATTGGCCACCACCAGGCGCACGCTGCGCTTGGACTGGCGCTCGACCTCGGGCACCCAGTCGGTGACGAAGGGCTCGGACGTGGCAATCACCAGCTCCTGCGCCGTGACCTGCACCGGCAGCACCTTGTGGCGCTCGGCATAGACCGCCGACATGGAGTCGGCCACCTTGCCCACATCGACCTTGAGCGGGTCAATGCGCAGATACTTCAGGCCCGCGCGTCCGGCCAGCCACTGGCTGATGGCCTCCGCGTCCAGCGGCTTGCCGTCGAGCACCCGCGTCATGCCGATGCTGGCCAGCCGGACGATGGGATGCTGCGCGCTTTGTACCTGCGCGCAACGGGCGATGGTGCGCTGCGCATCCCCAGCGCTGATGATGCCGTCCTCGCTGAGCCACTCGACCAGCTTGCGCCAGTCAAGCGGGCCGGCATGCGGCGGTCGGACAGGAGGATTCACGGGGGGCGAAGGGGGCAGGACGGCGCTCATGCAAGCCAATGTAACGCATGGGCCGGGCGGTAAAACTCCAGTTTCAGAGCACCGGCTTGAACAGCCGCAGCCATTTCTTGGCCGGCAGGTCCCAGCGCGATTCGATCACGCCGGCGCGCTGCAACAACTCCTCGCGGTCCGGCCGCGTCGGCTCGAACTGGGCCAGCACCACGGTATTGCCCTCGCGCGTCGGCCTGAAGGCCCAGATCGACTCCGGGCCGAAGGCTTCGGCCATCTTGACCAGCGAAGCTTCGTAGCTCGAATCGCGGCCGAACAGGTTGACCGTCATCACGCCGTCCTCGGTCAGCAGTTCGCGGCAGTTGGCATAAAAATCGGCATCGTCGAGCACCGGCGCGGCGGCTTCATGGTCGTACAGGTCCACATGCAGCAAATCGACCGTGCCCTGGTGCGCGGGCTTTTTGATTTCCTCGGCGGCGTCGGCCTCGATGACGCGCAGCCGGGCGTCGTCGCGCGGCAGCTTGAACCAGACCCGGCAGGCGGTAACGACCTGCGGATTGATCTCGATGGCGGTGGTTTTCATGCGCAGCTTCTTGTAGCAGAACTTGGTCAGTGCGGCCGACCCGAGCCCGAGCTGCATGGCCTGCTTTTTGGCCACCGATTCGGCGTCCAGGAACAGCAGGCCGGCCATCATGCGCTGCACATACTCCAGCTCGATGTCGTAGGGCGCGTCGCGCAGCATCGAGCCCTGCACCCATTCGGTGCCCAGGTGCAGGAAGCGCACGTCGCCGAAGTCGGAAAAGTTGACTTCGGGCAGTTCCAGGGGGGCGTTTGAATTTTCTTTGGTTGACATCAGTGGGAGTCCGGGATTTTTCAGGTGAAGCGCGACAGGCGTATGCCCCATTTTCACCTCATGCCTGCGCCGCAGCCGACTCCGGCACATCGACCGCATGCACATGCTTTCGCAGGCGCAGCAAAGCCTGGGCTTCGCGCAGGCCGGCGCGGGCCAGGATGTCGTCATCTGGCAGGCCGGCGTCCAGCCAGCGAACGATGCACGAGTTGCGCAGCGTCATCGGCCCGGCATGCGCCAGCACGGTGTCGGGGTAGCGCGGCCCCAGCGTGCTGCTCACATGGCGGTTGGCCAGATGAAACAGCGCGCGCGGCGTCAGCCGGCCAGCCTTCTTGCGCGAGACAAACAGTGGCGTGCCGGCGTCCTGCGGCAGGGGCAGCGCGCTACGCACGGTCAGCCAGGCGAGCACGGCGGCGCTGGCCTCTTCGGGCAAGGTGATGCGCCGGTCCTGCGCCTTTCGGGCGCCGCTGAGGTCCAGCATGACCGGCGGCGCGTTTGCGCTTAAGGCTGCTTCCTCTGCCGGCCACAGTTCGCCCACGCCATGGCTGGAACCCAGCCGGGGGTGCTGCACGTCGCCGATGTCCAGCCCGGCGAGTTCGGCCACGGTCAGCGCCGACTGCATCATCAGCCGCAAGATCGCCTGGTCGCGCACCTCCAGCCAGGGCTGGTCCTGCGGCGGCGGGTCGATGGGCGGCGGCACGGCCTGCAGCAGCGCATCCCAGTCGAGCGCATGGAACACCAGCGAATCCATCTGCTCGGTCGGCGACACCGACGCACCAGCATCGACCGGGTTGTCGGCCACCCAGTCCTGCGCCTGGGCAAAGGCATAGATTTTTTTCAGCACGCGGTAATAACGGCGCTGGGTCACGGTGCTGACATGGACCATGCCGCGCGCCTGCCCGCGCGGGCTCAGGGCTTCCAGGTAGGCGCGCACGTCAGGCGATTTGGCCTCGTTCCAGGCCAGCGGGCCGTGCGACAACAGGAATTCGGTCCAGCCGGCCCACAGCGAGTGGTAAGACGCCAGCGAGCGTGGCGACAGGCCACCCTTGCGCTGGGTGGCGCGCTCCAGCGCCCAGGCCTTGAAGACGTCTTCGGTGGTGGAGGGAAACGGAAGTTTGCTCATTGCTTGTCGGTCAATCCATGTTGCTCAAAAACCTCGCGCCAGGCGGCGAGCTTGCGTTCAAACGACCAGGACGCATTGGCCGGGCTGGTAGACGGGAGTTTGTGAAATAGTACCCCCACGCTTTTCACTTCGTGTAATGCGCTGCCCCCCGAGGGGTCCGCTGCGCCTCCAGTCCGGCAAAGCCGGTCCTGCGGCCCCTGCTTGGCCAGAGGAGATGCCACGCCAGTCAGCGCAGCACTGACATGGCGCGCATGTTTAAAGCTTTCGCCGCCATTGTGCGCAATCGCCTGCAGGTCGGGGCACCAGCAGCGCAACTGCGAAAAATCATTCACCTGGGGCTTGCGGATGCTGCTGTCCAGGCTGCCTTCGCGCTCGCAGGCGGCGTACACGTCCCACAGGCCCAGACCCCTGTCCAGCAGCCATTCGCTACGGATTTTATAGCTATTAGCGCCCGTGGGTAGTGCGCAAGAGGGCCAAATGGCTTGCAAAATTCGCCAGAACCGGTTTTGCGGGTGGCCGTAGTACTGCTGGGCAGCCAGCGAGGCCGCGCCCGGAAAGCTGCCCAGGATCAGCAGCCGGGTGTTGCCGGAAACCAGCGGCGCCAAGCCGGTCAGCACGGCAGCAACCCCCTGAGCCGGGGAAAAGCCTGCAGCGCATTGGCCGTGGTGGCCCGCGCCAGCGCCTCGGGCGAGATGCCGCGCAGCTGCGCCAGCATGCCGGCGATGCGCGGCAGTTCGGCCGGCTCGTTGCGGCCCTGGCCCTGCCCGACCTCGCGCTGCTGCGCCGTGCGGTAAAGCCAGTGCGGCGGTATGTCGGGCGAATCGGTTTCCAGCACCAGCGCGTCCAGCGGCAACTCGCTGGCCAGGCGCCTGATCTGCAGGGCCGAGTCAAACGTCACATTGCCGCCAAAGCCGAGCTTGAGCCCCAGCTTGATGAATTCAGCCGCCTGCTGCTCGCTGCCGTTGAAGGCGTGGCCAATGCCGCGCCAGCCACACTCGGGCTTGAGTTCGCGCAGGTGCATGAGCAGCTTGTCGGCCGAGCGCCGCACATGCAGCATCACCGGCAGGCCGTGCTTGCGCGCCAGCTTGAGCTGCTCGCGGTAGAAAAATTCCTGCCGCTCGCGCATCGGGCTTTGCTTGAGCGCCGGCTCGAAATAATCGAGTCCGATTTCGCCGACCGCCACCAGGCGCGGGTCGTCCCGCCGAAGGCCCAGCTCGGCATCCAGCGCCTGCAGGTCGGCGTCCTGCGCGCCGGGTACGCACAGCGGATGAATGCCCAGCGCATAGCTGTCCGAAAAACGATGCGCGAGCAGCCGGACCGCCTCGAAATTGCTCACTGCCACGGCCGGCAGCACGCAATGCCCTACGCCTTCGGCCGCCGCCCGTGCCCGAACAGCGCCCAGGTCGGCGGAAAACTCGGCGGCGTCAAGATGGCAATGCGTGTCGATCCAGAAGGTCATGAAGGTTTGGCAAGAAGATGGGGCGGGCCTGGTCCGGCATATTGACATACAAATGAAACCGGCACAGGCCCTGTTTTTCAATGTGAAATGCCACATGCGCCCTGGCGCTGCCGCGCGAACCCGTGCTTCCTGAGACCAGTTGAAACAAACCGAAAGCGGTTGTTTCACAAGCCCATGCCATGGCCTTGGGCGTGTGCAGCCAAGCCAAAATCATGATACGGTGCATTCCTTGTCCCGCCGGTTTTTGACACAACCTTACAGGTGAACGGATGCGCAGGCCTGCCCTCTACAGTAGCTCCCAACGCCAGCGTCCCGTGCCGGGACCGGCGGGCACTGATGACCCCGGACCTGCGCCGGCGCCAGAAAACAAAGGACCGGAGCAGCCCTTATCAAGCACCGCGCGCTTCACGCGTCACCTTTCAGTGCATAACATCCACCTGCTGTGGTCGGTGGTCGGGCTGCTGGCCCTGCTGCTGGCGATCAGCCTGTTTTCCTCGCTCCAGCCTGGCGCCCGCAAGCTGACCCAGAAGGATATCAACGCGGCCGTGCTGAAAACCCTGGAAACGACAGTGCTGCCTTCGCCGGCGGTGAAGGCCTACGAGGCCATCATTCCGTCGGTCGTGCGGGTGGTCGGGCTGGGCAAGCCGACCAAGGACAAGGACGGCGACGAGCACACCGGCCGCAGCGTGGGCACCGGTGTCGTCATCATGGACAAGGGCATCATCCTGACCAACCTGCATGTGGTGCAGGGCGCGGAAACCATCAAGCTCACCTTTGCCGACGGGCTGGAGACCACCGCCAGCATCACCGGCGTGCAGCCCGAGAACGACCTGGCTGTGCTGCAGGCGCACAAGATTCCCGACGACCTGACAGCCGCCACGCTGCGCTCGACCGCCGACCTGGCGCCGGGCGACGGCGTGGTGGCCGTGGGTTATCCGTTCGGCATCGGCCCATCGGCGTCCAGCGGCGTCATCTCGGGACTCAAGCGCACCTTTCGCTCGCCCGAGGGCGAGCAGGCCATCACCAACCTGATCCAGTTCGATGCCGCCGCCAACCCCGGCAACTCGGGTGGCCCGCTGGTCACCATGGAGGGCGAGGTGATCGGCATCGTGACCGCCATCTACAACCCGAATCAGCAGCGCTCTTTTGTCGGCATCGGTTTCGCCGTGCCAATTGAAAATGCCGCTGCGGCTGCCGGCATGCATCCTTTTTGAAGGTTCCTGAAAGGCTTTTCTCCATGGATTCGAACCGTTTCGAGCACTCTGCCGCCGCCGGCCACGACACCGCGCAACTGATGGAGCAGATCCTCTACGAGGTCAAGCGCGTGGTGGTCGGGCAGGACCGCTTCCTGGAACGCGTCATGGTCGCCATCCTGGCGCAAGGCCACCTGCTGGTCGAAGGCGTTCCCGGCCTGGCCAAGACGCTGACGATCAAAACGCTGGCTGAAACCATTCGCGGCCAGTTCAAGCGCATCCAGTTCACGCCCGACCTGGTGCCGGCCGACCTGGTGGGCACGCGCATCTATAACCAGAAGACCGGCGACTTCAGCACGTCGCTGGGGCCGGTGTTCACCAACCTGCTGCTGGCCGACGAGATCAACCGGGCGCCGGCCAAGGTGCAAAGCGCGCTGCTGGAGGTGATGCAGGAGCGGCAGGTGACGATTGCCGGCATCACGCACAAGGTGCCCGCGCCCTTCCTGGTCATGGCCACGCAGAACCCGATCGAGACCGAAGGCACCTACCCGCTGCCCGAGGCGCAGGTGGACCGCTTCATGATGAAGGTGCTGGTGGACTACCCGACCGACGAGGAGGAATTCGTCATCGTCCAGCGCGTCACCGGCCCGGCGGTCGCAGTGGCGGCCGTGGCCAGCACCGAGCAACTGGCCGCGCTGCAGGCCGAATGCCGGCGCATCTATGTCGATCCGTCGCTGGTGCAGTATGCGGTGCGGCTGGTATCGAGCACGCGCTACCCGGACAGGCACGGCCTGGACGAGCTGGCGCGCTTCATCACCTTCGGCGCCAGCCCGCGCGCCACCATCAACCTGACCGAAGGCGCGCGCGCGCTGGCCATGCTGCGCGGCCGAAGCTATGCACTGCCCGAGGACATGACCGACCTGATTCCCGACGTGCTGCGCCACCGCCTGGTGCTCTCGTATGAAGCGCTGTCCGAAGGTTTTTCCGCCGACCGGATCGTGGACAAGATCATGGCCAGAATCCCGCCGCCCGCCAAGCCACTAGCCCATGAAAAACTCGTGGCCTGAAGGCCCCCACGCTCCGCCGCTGCGCGGGTCGCTGCCCCCCGAGGGGGCCGCCCCGTCTACGGCCCGGCAAAGCCGAATACATTGCCCCCACGGTCGCTCACTGCGTGTAGCATCCTGCCCCCCAAGGGGGCCACACCGCCTGCGGCCCGGCAAAGCCGGTTCCACGGCTGAAACTTGTACGTACCGAAGGCTGAGCTTGTTTGACTCCGGGACACCAAAGAATGCTTGGAGGATTTTCCATGCCTAAGTTGGCGCCGGCTCCGCAACCGCCCATCGCATCAGGCCCTGCCGAAAGCGCTGACCACTTGCTGCGACGGCTGGAATGGACGGTGCTGCGCCGGCTCGACGGGCTGCTGCAGGGCGACTACCGCACGCTGCTGCGCGGCACCGGCATGGACCTGGCAGACCTGCGCGAATACCAGTACCACGACGACGTGCGCCATATCGACTGGAACGTCACGGCGCGGCTACAGCAGCCGCATGTGCGCGTGTTCACCGAAGACCGCGAGATGAGCGCCTGGTTTTTGCTCGACCTGAGCCCGTCGATGGATTTCGGCTCCAGCGAGCAGCGCAAGCGCCATGTGTTGACCGACTTCGTGGCCGTGCTGGCGCGCCTTTTGACGCGTCATGGCAACCGCGTCGGCGCCCTGCTCTACGGTTCGGGCGTCGATGCTGCGCTGCCGGCGCGCGGCGGCCGCGACCATGTATTGCATCTGCTGCACACGCTGCGGTCGCGGCCCGAAGCGCCCAGCGCGGGGCCCACACGCCTGCATGAGCTGCTGGAGTCGGCGGCCAAGCTGGTGCGCCGGCGTTCCACCCTGTTCGTGGTGTCGGACTTCATCACCGAAGCGGGGTGGGAAGCACCGCTGGGGCAACTGGCCCAGCGGCATGAAGTGGTGGCGGTGCGCCTGCTCGACCCGCTGGAACTGGAGTTGCCCGACCTGGGCCTGATCCCGATCCTTGACGCCGAAACCGGCGAGCAGCTGCTGGTCGATACCCATGACGCCGGCTTTCGCAAGCGCTTTGCGCGCATTGCCGCCCAGCGCGAAGCCGACCTGCGCCAGTCGCTGGCGAGTGCGGGTGTGGACACGCTGGAACTTTCGACCGACGACGATCTGGCGGGCGCCATCATGCGATTTACCGACCTGCGCAAGCAGCGCAGCCGTTTGTGCGGCGCGCTTGCGGCATCAAGCCGGCTGCCGGCCCACCTGGCCCGTGCAGGCTGAACTGCGTGGAGATACCGCCATGACACTTCCAATGACTTTTCTCTGGCCCCAGTTTCTGTGGCTACTGCTGGCCCTTCCGCTGCTGGTGGCCGTGTATCTCTGGCTGCTGGGCCGCAAGAAAAAAATGGCCCTGCGCTATGCCAGTTTGTCCATCGTGCGGGAAGCCATGGGCAAGGGCCAGGGCTTTCGCCGGCATGTCCCGCCGCTGCTGTTCCTGCTGTCGCTGGCCGCCATGCTGGTGGCATCGTCGCGCCCGTTCGCCGTCGTGACGCTGCCATCGCAAAATGAAACCATCATCCTGGCGATGGATGTGTCGGGCAGCATGCGGGCGACCGACGTGCTGCCCAACCGGCTGGTGGCGTCGCAAAATGCCGCCAAGGCCTTCCTGGCCGACCTGCCGCGCGGCGTGCGCGTCGGCGTGGTGGCCTTTGCCGGCACCGCTGCCGTGGTGCAGCCGCCCACGCTGAGCCGCGAGGACCTGACGGTGGCGATCGACAAGTTCCAGCTGCAGCGCGGAACGGCCATCGGCAACGGCATCATCGTGTCGCTCGCCGAGTTGTTCCCCGATGCGGGCATCGACCTGGAATCGCTGGAAACCGGCCGGGACCGCAAGCGCGGCCTGTCGCTCGACCAGGCCGGGAAGGACGACGCCAGCGGCAGGAAACCGTTCACGCCGGTCGCGCCCGGCTCCTACAACTCCGCCGCCATCATTTTGCTGACGGACGGCCAGCGCACCACCGGCGTCGATTCGCTTGACGCGGCCAAGGCGGCAGCAGACCGGGGCGTTCGTGTCTACACGGTGGGCATTGGCACGGTGGAAGGGGAAACCATTGGTTTTGAAGGCTGGTCGATGCGCGTCAAGCTGGATGAGGAAACGCTCAAGGGCATTGCGCGCGCCACCCAGGCCGACTACTTCTACGCCGGCACGGCGGGCGACCTGAAGAAGGTCTACCAGACGCTGAGTTCCCGGCTGACGGTGGAGAAAAAGGAAACCGAGATTTCCGGCCTGCTGGCGCTGGCCGCCGCCCTCCTGGGGCTGCTGTCGGCCAGCTTGTCGCTGCTCTGGTTCAACCGGATTTTGTAATCGGCGAAACTGAGTTCAAAGCGCCAGGGCCAGCGCCATCAGCAGGCCTTGCAGGTTGGCGGCGGCAATCGTTGCCTTGATGGCGGGCACCAGCCGCCCGGGGCGGTCCGCGTCGCGCAGCAACTGCCGGCCCGCCTTGAATGACAGCGCGGCGGGCAGCAGGCCCAGCGCGCAGGCCACCGGCAAAACCCCCAGCACAACGGCGGCGGCAAGCCAGAGGTAGGCCGTTGCCGCCAGCGCCACATAGCCCCAGCGCGCCTGACGCGTTCCGAGCCGAACCACCAGCGTGCGCTTGCCGGCGGCGGCGCCGGCCCGGGCATCAGGAAACTGGTTCAGGTAAAGAATGGCCGCCACCAGCAGCGCAAACGGCAGCCCGGCCACCAGCGGGCGGGCTGCCAGTTCGCCGCGCTGGACAAAATCGGTGCCCAGCACCACCAGCAGCCAGCCGGCCACGATCGCCGCCTCGCCTGCGCCGCGCGCCATCAGCTGCAAGGGCGGCGCCGAATAGGCCCAGGCCACCAGCAAGCCGGCCAGACCGATCCAGACCAGCCCGCCCGCGGAATGCGCCGTGAGCCACAGGCCCGCTGGAACCACCGCTGCCAGCAAGCCAAAGCCGTAGCGCCGGGTTTCGCGCAGGCTCAGCACACCGTTTTGAATGAAGCGGCTGCCGCCGGTGAAGGGAAACAGGCGCGACGGGTTGCCGGCATCCGAGCCGTTCAAGGCATCGTAATAGTCGTTGACCACGTTCGCCCCGGCATGCGCCACCAGGGCAAACAGCACGGTGATCAAGGCTTTGACTCCGTCGATTGAAAGACCGTCAGCACTGGCGCTGCCCAGGCCGATCAGCGCACCGGCCAGCGTGACGCTGAGAAACGCGGGTCGTGTCGCCGCCGCATAGCGGGCCAGGGGGTTGGCAAAACGCTGGAGGCTGGGTTCAAGCGGGTTCATGGCGCCAGTCGAAAGAAACGGTCAAACCATGATATCCGGCGAACCGCGCGCCTGGCGACGCTTGGGCACGCCACTGGCCGCCACAACCGACCTTGGGCAGCCCGCAAGCGTTTTTTATGCCAAAAAGGCCTTTTACGCAAGCTCCGTATGCGTGGATAGCTATTGTTTAAATAGCATTAAACGGCTGGTGTATTCATGTCGCCCGGCGAGCCCTGGCCGGGCAACGGCTATTTGCGCGTCGTTTTTTTCTTGCGGCTCGCAGCGGCGAGCGGAAACATCGCGTCCGTCCACGCCTTGGTCGCCTGCCGGCTGTTTTTTGTCGCTTCGCGCTTGACGGCGGCGGTCGCCTGGCCCCGCGCCGCGCCGGCGATCTTGTTGGCACCACTGAGAAACATGCTCATAAACGGATTTTTCATGACAGCTACTCCTTTAAAAATGGACTGTTTCCAAACGGGAAAATTCCCTTGCCTTCATCAACTTCAATAGAACAATTCGGCCAGATCGACCGTGGAACGCTTGCCGATATCGCCGTAACTGGCTTCCAGCCAGGTCCGGGCCCGCTCGCGTCCCAGGTTCCTCAGCAGTTCAAAAAACGCCATGTTCGCCGCGAGCTTGGTCTCGGTCTTGAAGTCATGCATCTGCTCCTGCGCGTCGATCACGTGGAAGTTCAGGCGGACCAGGCGGCGCTCCAGCCGGCCGATGGGAAAAAACGATTCGCTGGCGTACTCGCGGGCATGGGCAAACATGCGCATTTCCCGCAGGAAGGTCGAATTGAAGGCCAGTTCGAGCACCCGGTCCTTGATTTCCTGGACGCTGTGCGGTGTGCCCTTGTGCTTCAGGGGCGTGAGCAGCACCATCAGGATGTCGCTGGTCTTGCACTCGTAGAACAGCGGATAGATCGCCGGATTGGCGGCATAGCCTCCATCCCAGTAAGGCTCGCCGTCAATCTCGACCGGCCGGGCCATCTGCGGCAGGCAGGCCGAGGCCAAGATGGCGTCGGCGCTGATCTCCGGCGAGCGGAACAGCCGGACCTTGCCTGAATTGGCATTGGTCGCGGCAATGTAGAGCTTGACCGGGCTTTCACGCCGCAGGCGTTCGAAATCGACCTGCGCCAGCAAAATCTTGCGCAGCGGATTGACATCGAAGGGGTTGAGCTGGTGCGGCGAAAAGTAATGGGCAAACTGCAGCATCATCTTGAACGCCGGCACCAGGCTGACGTTCTGGCCGTCCTTGGACGGGATGGCAATTTCAAACGGCAGGCTGCCGGCTACCTGGGACCAGAACGCCTGCAGCGCGGCCCGTGCGCCCTCGCGGCCGCCGGTCATCAGGCCCTGCGCCAGGACCACCGCGTTCATGGCGCCGGCGCTGGTCCCGCTGACGCCCTCGAAATTGGTTCGGCCGTCTTCCAGCAGCTGGTCGAGCACCCCCCAGGTGAAGGCGCCATGGGCGCCTCCGCCCTGCAGGGCCAGGTTGATGGTTTGCTGGCTGCGTCTTCCAAAAAGCAAAAGTGCCTCCTGACGGTACTTGCGCACTACGCCCGAGGTTCAGGCGGATGCGGCTATGTTGCAGTGCAGCATAACATTGGAGACAGGGATGCGCTACGTCAGGAATTGTCCTGAAAGTCCGACAGGCAAGCACCCGGCAGCGCTGCAGGCACGGCTTCAGGCGATGACATGGCATTCGCGCCGCAACAGCGCAAGGGCATCCTTGCGTGCATAGGTCGAATCGCTTTGCAGCGTGGCGCCGGCCTCCTCGACAAAATCTTCCCAAAGCGCCAGGTAGGCGTCCTGGTGCTCAGCGGGTGCATGGTCAACGATGTACTGGCTGGCCAGCTCGGGCCTGAAACCGGGCGGGGGACCCGGCTTTTGCATCTTGCGCACCAGCGCGGCAGCGGTTTTTTCGCTCATGACGGTTTTGGGTGCGGCAGCGGCCGCCACGCAGACCAGCAGGGTCAGCAGCGAGCCATCGTCGCAATTGCCGCCCGTCACCTTGTCCCAGGCGGTTGAGACCGACTGCTCGTGGTAATGCATCTCGCTGGCGATGTCTTCCACCCAGAAATAGCGGCCCAGCAGCGGCGCATGGTGGTGTTCGCTGTCATTGGCAAACAGCGCCCGGCAGGGCAGCGCGCCGTCCAGGATTTGCGGCAGGTCGGCCAGCACCGACTTGCGCACCGCCTGCACCACGCCCCGCAATTCATCGGGCAAGTCCTGCGGAATCGTGACCGACAGCGTCTGCGCCCGGGCGCTGGCGGCCTTTTGGGTCTTGACCTCGCTGCGGGCGCGGGCGGCCTGGTATTTCTTGCGCAGGTCGGCCACCATCTTTTCAAACTCGACCCAGTCGGGGAATTCGGTGCGCCGGGTGGCCAGCGCCAGCAATGCGCTGCGGATCACCGCTTCGGCATGGGTGTGCGCGTCTTCCAGCGCCAGGGCGTCCAGGCCCAAGTGTTCGGCCAGCCACACGGCTGCGTCTTTTTCCTGCTGGATGGGCAGTCGCCGGGCCAGTTCGGCCTGGTAGTCTGCCAGGCTTTTCAGCGACCATTCGGCCAGCCCTTTGGGCGGGCCGGCGGCATCAAGGCTGCTCTCCAGGCTGGCATGAAAGCCGGTGCTCTCGGGCAGCGCGAGCAAGGCTTTGAGCATGTCCGATCCACCCTTGGAGCGCGACAGGAAGGAATGGTCGCGCAGCGACTCGGCGGCCTGGCGCAGGTCGCCGCCGCTGGTGGCCTGCAAGTACAGGCTCACAAGGTTGACGATGCGGTCCCTGGCTTTTTCAATGTCCGGACGCAGGTTTTCGTTGCCGAAGTAGCGTGCAATCTGCACCATGCCCTTGGGCGCGTCAAGGCGGATGGCGTCCAGTTTCGCGCTGTCGATGATGCCGTTTTGCATGCCGAACTGCAGCGCTTTTTCAAAAAACGGACGCGCGTCGTAGAGCGAAACCGGCGCGGGGGAAACAGGGGAATCGGGGGCTGAAGGGTTCATCGTCATGGTGAAGGGTGCTGTCCGGGCGGCGCCAGCGTCAGATCGCCGATTCCTCGTCCGAGTCGCGTGCGGCCGGCGTGGCCTGGCCCCGGTCGGTGTCGCCAGTCTCGACCTTGCCGTCGTCCTCGTCGTCCAGCGACTCGTCGCCTTCCGCGCCCAGGTCGTGGGCGCGCGCCTTGGCCCGCAGCACGGTCAGCATCTCGATGAACAGGTCCGGGTTCTGATAGCGCAGCAGCCAGGCCAGTTCCATCCAGTCGTGGTCGGCCACCTCGTCCTGCTCGACCTGCGGCCGTTCGTAGCTTCTGGCCTGCAGGTCGGCCTTGGAGATCAGTTCGCCGGTATCCTTCATCGCGTCGAAGCTGCCGTTGAAGGCAAAGGCCTCGATGCGGTCCCATTTTTCGGTGAAGTAGTCGGCCAGCGCTTCGCTGCCGCCTTCCAGGTCGCCGATGGCGTTGAGGAACTCCATCGGGTCGGCGTCCTCGCGAAAGATGATGGAATTCATCATGCCGCGCAGATGGGTGCGCGTCAGGTCCTTGTACTGCTTTTCGATGACCACGGCGCGCGCGAACTGCTCGGGCGTGACCAGCAGGTTGACCACCGATTCCCTGGAGTTGTCGTATTCGCGGATGACGGCCAGGATGTCCTTGGCCGGCAGCATGTCGAGCACCACCATCAGCGCCGCATCGCCTTCGGTGTCGGCCAGTTCGACCAGCGCACTTTCAGCGCCGACGATGTCGCCGGCGGCAATCAGGGTCTGGGTTTTTTCAATCAGGGCAAGGTGGTTCATACGGGTTACGGTGTGTTTTTCAAAAAAAATCGGCGCGTCAGTCTTTGCGGTCAAAGCCCTGGCCTTCGAGCCAGCTGGCGCCCGCCTCTTCGCGGTCTCTGGCGTCACCGCGCACCTCGTCGCTTTCGTGGTCGTTGAAATCGTCCTGGACATCGGTGTCGTCGTTATCGTTGTTGTCGCTGTCTTCGTAGCGGGCGTCGTCGCCCTGCCCGGCCAGGGCCGCGTCCGGCTTGCCCGCCATGTAGTGCAGACCCGCCGCCACCGTCAGAAACCACTCGCCGCCAGGGGCTTTCAGGATGATCTGGGCCAGTTCGTGCGCCCACGGGGTCAGCTCTATGCCACCCGACAGGCTGGCCCACTCGGGAAACTCGTCGGATTCATGGCTGAGCAGGTGGTCCATCACCGCAGGCTCGGTGAAGCGCAGGCCCTGGTGAAAGACGACTGCCACCATCTCGGGGCTGAGTTCCATCATCTGCAGCAGAAAGCCGATTTCCCGGCGTTTTTCGGCCAGCCGCTGGCGCAGCACGTCGCGGCCTTCGGAGTCAAACGTCAGGTCGTCCATTTCGGCGCGGTAGGCCGAGCGCAGGTTGCGGAAAAACGGGGAGATGTTCATGTTGGGGTTGGTTTTCAGAGCAGGGAATTGAAATAGTTTTGCCAGATTCCCTGCGCGGTCTCCAGCGGGCTGTCAAGCAGGTTGCGCCGGCGGTTGTCGTCATAGGCCTGGCGGCGGTCGGCATCGGACAGCACTTCGTAAGCCTGCTGCACCGCCCGAAAGCGCGTGGCGGCTTCCGGCGCGGCGTTTTTGTCAGGGTGCCAGAAGGAGGCCTTCTGGCGAAAGGCTTTTTTGACATCAGCCAGCGTCGCCGCGCTGCTGAGCCCAAGGGTGGTGTAGTGATCCGTCATGCGTTTATGGGGAATTTCCTTGCAGCGAAGCGATGGGCGGGCGGCTTGCCGCACACTGGCATGCCAGATTCAAGCGCGACTGAGGCGCGAGCCGTGCTGCCGCAATGCGCGACGCGCAACCGGTGATTATGCTTCAGGGGTGCCATTTCAGCAGGGAGGAACGGTTGACCAGGGGCCATCCTGGGCGCAGCAAGCCATCAACCCGTCACCGCTTGCACGGCAGAAATGTCTGAATTCGAATTGCAAAGTAATGTAAACAGCGTCAACTGGCTAGGCTGGACGGTCGTTAATAGGTTGATTACAACGATACCGTTGTATCAATTAATTTTAACTAAAGGCTTACCATGAACAAGTTACTCGCTTCCCTGATCGCCGGTCTGTTTGTTTCCGGTGCATTCGCCCAGGCGCCTGCCGCGCCAGTGGTTGCGCCTGCAACGCCTGCCGTCGTGAAAGCAGAAGTCAAGGCTGACAAAGCCACCGTCAAGGCGGTTGAATCCGAAGCCAAGGTGGATGCCAAGGCCAACGCCAAGGTTGAAAAATCCGAAGTGAAGTCCGGCGATGCCAAGGCCAAGGCACACGCAAAAGCCAAAAACACCAAGGCAAAAGCCCATGCCAAGGTTGCCAAAGCTGAGCCAAAAGACAAGGTAGCGGCACAAGCCAATGCCGAAAAAGTCGATGCCAAGGCCGATGCCAAAGCCGACAAGGCCATCGTCAATGCCACCGCCAAGACCGACAAGGTGAAGGTTGACGCCACGGCGGACAAGGCCAACGCCGCATCGGCCACCACGGCCGTGAAAGCCGAAGGCAAGGCTGATGTGAAAGCCGCCACCGTCAAGTAAGCGGTTCCCGCGCTCTTGAAAAAGACAGGCTTTGCCTGTCTTTTTTTATGGCCGTTGGCTTTTGTCCGCGCCAGCCATGAAGACTTGCGGGCTCACGCTTCCGACAGCTTTCCCAGCACCAGCCGCAGCTGCCTCCCGCAGCGCGCCGCCAGCGCCTCGTCGTGCGTCACCATGACAAAGGCCGTGCCATGTTCCCGGGCCAGCTTGAGCATCAGCTGGAACACGCCGTCGGCCGTCGAGCGGTCCAGGTTGCCTGTCGGCTCGTCGGCCAGCACGCAGGCCGGCTGGGTGACCAGGGCCCGGGCGATCGCGACGCGCTGACGCTCGCCGCCCGACAGTTCGGACGGCCGGTGGTGAATGCGGTCCTCCAGCCCCACGCTGGCCAGCATCCGGCGGGCGACCTGCGAGGCCTGGGCGCGGTCCTGGCGGCGAATCCACAGCGGCATGGCGACGTTGTCCAGCGCGCTGAACTCGGGCAGCAAATGGTGAAACTGGTAGACAAAACCCAGGTGCCGGTTGCGCAGCTCGCCCTGTTCGGCGGGCGACAGGCTGGACAGCACCTGGCCTTTCAGCTCGACCTGCCCGCTGGTCGGCGCATCCAGCCCGCCCATCAGGTGCAGCAGCGTGCTTTTGCCCGACCCCGACGTGCCGACGATGGCCAGCGTCTCGCCGCGATGCACCTGCAGGTCCACGCCCTGCAGCACCGTCACGTCGAGCCGGCCTTCGGTGAAGCGCTTGGTCAGGCCACTGGCGCGCAGCACGACTTCGCCGGGGAGCACAACTCCGAGTCCGTCCAAGTCGGAGCCGCGGATCTGGCTTTGCCAGTCCGCAGGCGCAACGGCCCCCTCGGGGGGCGGAGAACCACTCGAAGTGGAAAGCGTAAGGGTCATGGCAGTGTCAAAAGGAATTTTTTGCAAGCAGGGGCCGCGGAACCGGCTTCGCCGGACCGCAAGCGCAGCGCCCCCTCGGGGGGCAGCGAACCACACGAAGTGGGGAGCGTGGGGGTCTTATTCATAGCGCAGGGCCTCGGCAGGATTGACGCGGCTGGCGCGCCAGCTGGGATAAATGGTGGCCAGAAAAGCCAAAATCAGCGAGATCACCACAATCGGCATGATGTCGCTGTACTGCGGCTCGCTGGGCATGCGGCTGATCAGGTAGATGTCTTTCGGCAAAAAGCTGGCGTTCAGCAGCCGCTCCAGCGCCGGAACGATCACATCGATGTTCACGGCAATCCCCAACCCCAGCAGCAGGCCCGACAGCGTGCCGATCACGCCGACCATCGCGCCCTGCACCATGAACACGCCCATGATGCTCTTCGGGCTGGCGCCCAGCGTGCGCAGGATGGCAATGTCGGCGCGCTTGTCGGTCACCGTCATCACCAGCGTGCTGACCAGGTTGAACGCAGCCACGGCGACGATCAGCGTCAGGATGATGAACATCATGCGTTTTTCCAGCTCGACGGCGGCAAACCAGGTCTTGTTCTGCCGCGTCCAGTCGCGGATCAGCAGGTCGCCGCTCAGCGTTTTAGACAATTCCAGCGCCACCTGCCGCGCCTGGTGCAGATCCTTGAGCTTGATGCGGATGCCGGTCGGCCCTTCGAGCCGGAAAATCCGCGCCGCGTCGTCCTGGTGCATCATGACCAGCGCCGAGTCGTATTCGAAATGGCCCGAGTCAAAGGTGCCCACCACCGTCATCTGCTTCAGGCGCGGCACGACGCCGGCCGGCGTGACCTGGCCGCTGGGCGCGATCAGCGTCACGCTGTCGCCTTCGCGAACGCCCATGGCCCGGGCCAGTTCGCCGCCCAGCACCACGCCGAATTCGCCGCTGACGAGCTTGGGAAACGACGTTTTTTCCAGTGCCACCGCCAGGTCGGTCACCTGGCCCTCCAGCAGCGGGTCAATGCCCCGGACCAAGGTGCCTTTCATGTCCTCTCCACGCGCCAGCAGGGCCTGGGCAGCTATGAAAGTTGCAGCGCCGACGACATTCGGATTGGCCCGTATCTCGGCCAGGGTTTTTTGTGGATCGGCTAGAGCCCCGCCGCCGGGCGCGAACACCTCGATGTGCGAGATCACGCCCAGCATGCGGTCGCGCACTTCCTTCTGAAAGCCGTTCATGACGCTGAGCACAATGATCAGCGCCGCCACACCCAGCGCAATGCCGAGCATGGAGACGCCTGAAATAAAGGAAATAAAACCGTTTCGCCGGGTGGCGCGGCCGGCGCGGGTGTAGCGCCAGCCCAGAATCAGCTCATAGGGGATTTGCATGGCAGCGATTGTGGCATCCCGGACAATAGGCCGATGCGCCCTGACTCGACTCCCCATTTATTGATTCCCCTTGCCGCCTGCAGCGCCGAAGGCTGGTTGCCCACCCTGGAGTCGCTGCCGCCGGACCGCTTCAAGCGCCTTGGCCAGCTGCTGCAGGGCATGAAACTGGTGCAGACCGACACCCGCGATGCCGAGTCGCTGTCGCCGCCGCACGAGCGCGCCCTGGCCGGCGCCCTGGGCCTGGCCGCGCCGGACACCCTTGACGGCCTGCTGCCGTGGGCCGCCAGCGAGGCGATGGAAGGGCTGCAGGCCGGTCCGGACAAAGCCTGGGCCTGGATCACGCCGTGCCACTGGGCCATGGGACACCTGCATGCGACGCTGAGCGACCCGGCGCTGCTTGATCTGCGGGAGGACGAATCGCGCCGCCTGCTGGCGCTGATGCAGCCCTATTTTGAAACCGACGGCATCACGCTGCACTTCCAGACGCCGGGGCGCTGGCTGGCCGAGGGCGAGCTGTTTCGCGGCCTGCCGACGGCGTCGATAGACCGGGTGCTGGCGCGCAACGTGGACGCGTGGCTGCCGGACACGAAGAGCGCTGCCCCCTTGCGGCGTTTGCAAAATGAAATGCAGATGCTGCTTTATACGCATCCGTTCAATGACGAGCGGGAGACTCGGCGCCAGTTGCCGGTCAATTCGTTCTGGATCAGCGGCACCGGCGCATTGCCTGCCCCGGCCATGCCATCAGGGCAAGGGCCGCAGGTCAGCGTGCCACGCAGCCTGGCAGAGGCGGTTTTCCGGGAAGACTGGGCCGGCTATGCGCAGGCCTGGGCCACGCTGGAGGCTGGCGACATTGCCGCGATGCTGGCCCGGCAGCGCGCCGGCGAGTCGGTGCGGCTGACCTTGTGCGGCGACAGCAGCGCCAAGACCTTCGAGACGCACCGCGCTGGCCTGTGGAACAAAATTTCAAGCCTTTTCAGCCCTTTGCGCACGCTGGACGTGCTCAAGCAGCTATGAAAATCATAGTATCCATTCATTCTTCAGGCAGCACATCATGAAAATCCAGGTACGCGACGTGCCCCCGCGCAGCGTCTGGGCGCTGCAGCAGGCCGGCATCCATCCCTTGCTGGCGCAGCTGTATGCCGCGCGCGGCGTCCACGGACCCGACGAACTCGACGACGGACTGGCGCGGCTGCTGCCGCCGTCGTCACTCAAGGGAGCGCGCGAAGCGGCCATGCTGCTGGCCGATGCCATGGCCGCCAACAAGAACATCTGCGTGGTCGCCGACTACGACTGCGACGGCGCCACCGCCTGCGCCGTGGCGCTGCGCGGCTTGAAACTGCTGGGCGCCCGGACCGTCAGCTACCTGGTGCCCGACCGCATCATCGACGGCTACGGCCTGACCGCGCCGATTGCCGAGCGGGTGAAAGCCCTGGGTGCCGATGTGCTGGTCACCGTGGACAACGGCATTGCCAGCATCGACGGCGTGGCGCGCGCCAGGGCGCTGGGCATGCAGGTGCTGGTGACCGACCACCACCTGCCCGCGCTGTTCAACGAGCAGATCGGCCTGCCCGACGCCGACGTGATCGTCAACCCGAACCAGCCCGGCTGCAGCTTTGAAAGCAAGTCGATTGCCGGCGTCGGCGTGATGTTCTATGTGCTGCTGGCGCTGCGCGCCGAGTTGCGCGCGCGCGGCGCCTTCACCGCCAGCGAGCAGCCCAAGCTCGACACGCTGCTGCCGCTGGTGGCGCTGGGCACGGTGGCCGATGTGGTGAAACTCGACGCCAACAACCGCCGGCTGGTCGCACAGGGGCTCAAGCGCATCCGGGCTGGCGTGCTGCCCGCCGGCATCGCCGCCCTGTTCAAGGCCGCCGGCCGCGTGGCGACGACGGCGACCACCTTCGATTTCGGCTTTGCGCTCGGCCCGCGCATCAACGCCGCCGGCCGTCTGGCCGACATGACCTTGGGCATTGAGTGCCTGCTGACCGATGATGCGGCACGGGCCGACGAGCTGGCCACGCTGCTCGACAGCATCAACCGCGAACGCCGCAGCATCGAATCAAGCATGCGCGACCAGGCGCAGCTGGCCGCCGACGCGATGATCGACGAGGACGAGGAACCGCCGCCGGCGATTGCGATCTTCGACCCGGAATTCCATGAAGGCGTGGTAGGCATCGTCGCCTCGCGCATCAAGGACAGGCTGCACCGGCCGACCTTCGTGTTCGCTGCCAGCCAGGCGCCGGGCAAGGAGCATGAGCTGAAAGGCTCGGGCCGTTCGATTCCGGGTTTCCATTTGCGCGACGCGCTTGACCTGGTCGCCAAGCGCCATCCGGGCGTGCTGCTGCGTTTTGGCGGCCATGCGATGGCGGCCGGCTGCACGATTGGCGAGGAAAATTTCGAGCTGTTCGAGCACGGCCTGCAGCAGGTCGCGCGCGAGTGGCTGGACGCCGCCACCTTGATGCGCCGCCTGGACACCGACGGCCCGCTGGCGCCCGAATACCGCCGCGCCGACCTGGTCGATACGCTGCACAAGGAAGTCTGGGGCCAGGGTTTTGCCGCGCCGACCTTCAGCGAAGAGGTCGAGGTGATCTCGCAGCGGCTGGTGGGTGACGACAAGCATTTGTCGCTCAAGCTCAAACATCGGGGAGAGCCGGTGGACGGCATCTGGTTCGGCCACACCGACGCCCTGCCCGCGCGCGTCACGCTGGCGTTTCGGCTCGATACCAATGAGTGGAAAGGCGTGCGGCGCGTTCAGTTTCTCATCGAAGCGGCGGAAATTCAGCCCCCAAAGCTGTAAGGGATTTGTCCGACGATTTTTCAGTCGGGCTGCCTACAGCCGCAAACCGCCCCGGCGGCAATGATCGATGTTCATAAGGAGCCCGTCTTGGTGCGTCCAGTGTCCCAGAGAGGAAATCATGAACACCATCATTTACATCGTCGGTCTCGTCGTCATCATCGGCGTCATCCTGTCTTATTTCGGACTGCGCTGAAAGACGGCAAACGCACAAGCCAGGAACCGCTACCAATTCAATAGCTGCTTGCGCACGCCCATCATGCGCAAGCGCCGTTTTTCATCCAAAAATCAGCGGCATAGCCCCGTCACGCGGTCCTGAGGGCTGCAGGCGCTGGGTTTGGCGGTCGTCGTCGCTGTTGCGGTACCGCCCCGGCAATTGGCCAACTCCGCTTTGACCTTGTCGGAATACTGCCATCCTGCGGCCACCGGCGGCAGGCTTGACCCCGGCTGCCAGCTCAAGGATTTCCACTTGGCATGGCCGCGTTCCTGCAATAAACCGAACTTGCTGCAAAACTGGTCAGCAAAGTCCTTGATGAACTGATTGCGCTGCGGGTCGGCGAAATTGGCGGTGATCAAATACGAGTCCACTGCCAGCGTGGCCGACTCGTTGCCCGCGATATTGAGCAGCGGGTAGCTGGCTTTTTGAATCGCCGCCTTCTGGTAATCCTGCAGCACCTTGGCCGCGCCGGGTTGCGACGCATCGAACTTCAGCAGTTTCAAGTTGGGCGGCATGTTTTTTTCCAGCAGCGCCAGCGGTTGCCCGCCCACCAGCACCATCACATCAATTTTCGGATAGGCCTTGTAATACGCCGGGTCGCTCAGCGACATCAGCGCCGAGCGGCGGCGCTTGGTGCCTTCGTCCTCGCCCGTGGCGGTGGTGTTGATGAAGGGCTCGACGGCGTTCGGCCGCTCCTGGAACAGCTTGCTGTAGATGTTCAGCGCCGTCAGGTAGGTGCCGCTTTTCTCCACATCCATCCACAAGGGCTTGCCCTTGATCTGGTGGATGAACTCCATCGGGTCGTCCTTGCGCACCAGGAAGTGGATTTCCTCCTTGTACAGCGGCATGAACACGCGCAAATTAGCCAGCAGCTGCGCATATTCGCGGCGCGTGGCCTCGGGCACATCCTTCGAGTCGCGCAACTGCACGAACGACGAATACACGTCCGACTGCACGATGGCCAGCGTCACGCCCTTGGTGCGGCTCATGTCTTCCACGTTCGCCCACGAGCCGCGCGAGTCTTTCACTTCCAGCGCCGGGTTGACGAAATCGCGCAGGTTGTTGCCGATGGCGTAGTAGGTTCCCGTCTTGCCGCCCGTGACGATGCTCTCGGCGCTGGCCGGCAGCGCTGCAGCGGCGGCGCAAATGCCCGCCAGAACGATCAAGCCGCGCGTCCATTTTTTCGGTGACTGGTTCATTTTTGCTAACCCTGTGGAGATATTGAAAGGATTTACTGGGCAGGACGGCGGCACAGGCCGACGCGCTCGTCGGCTTCCGAACAGTTGCCGCTGACTGGCGGCTGGGCGGCGGGCTCGACCTTGGGCGGCGCCTGGGGCTGCTCGACAGCCACGGGCGGTGCCGGCTCAGACGCCGGGGCCTTCTTCATCAGCGACCAGCCAATGCCGCCTGCGGCGAGCAGCAGCACCAGCAGCAATGCGCCCACGGCCAGCGCCTTCGAGTTGCCACCCGCCTGCGGGCCGGCGTCCATCAGCAGCAGCGGCTTGCCGCATTCGGTGCAAACAAAATCCTGCCCGTTGGGCACGTCAACCGTGGTGCGCGCATCGGCCAGCGAACAGTTGCCAAAGTTCGAACACTTGCCGGATTTGCCGGTGAAAGATGCCATCGGGACGTTCCTCCTGTTGTTATAAAGATTGCAAAAAAGCAGCGGATCAGGCCGCTTCACCTTTGAGGATCGCCACGGCGCGCCGCCCGGCGTCCAGGAAGCGGCGGTAAGTCTCGTCCTGGATGTTGCCGCCGCGCGCCGCCTTGATGCTTTCCACCTCGGCCAGGATGGCCCGCTGCACCTCGCCGCGCCTGTCCTGGTGCGCATAGCCGGCGCCGGCCAGCATGGCGTTGCACACCGACTTGACGGTGTGCAGCGTGTCCAGGTCGATGCCCTCGGCGCTGGCGACAAAGCTCTTGCCCAGCGCCACCGGGTCGTTGTCGAAACCGTCGGCGTCCTTGGTCAGCAGCAGCACCTCATCCGCGCCCGTCGCCGGGTTCTTGCCTTCGTGGATCAAACCCAGCGCCTTGGCCAGCAGCAGGTAAGGCAGCGCCTGCAACCGCACCTCGGCGCTCGACGCCACGAACAGGCGCGGCCAGGCGCTGCCGTCGCCTTCGGTGTGCAACTCCAGCCGGGCGCGCGCGCCGCCGGTGTCGATGCGGCGGCGGTATTTTTCTTCCAGGAACTTGAGCGGCTTCAAATAGCGCAGCGGCAGCAGGTTGGTGATAGACACCAGCGTGATTTCATTCGGCCGGCCATCGGACTCGATGATTTCCACGTCGCCGGTCCGGGCCTCGCGCAGCGCGCCCTTCAGCACTGTGGAAAATTCCGCCTGTTCGGGCGCACGCGGCAGGATGACGGTGAACTTGCTGATGGCCGTCGGCACGCCCACCGCAATGCCCGGCGCGGCGCGGTGGATTTCCAGCGGTTCCAGCGCCATGAAGTTGCCGGCGCGGCTGACCAGGTCGCTGACATAGCTTTTCAGCTCCTGCGGGTCGGCGCCGTAGCGGTCCCGCAGCTTGTCGATGATCGACATGCCCAGCAGCCGCTCCTTGGGGTTTTGCACCAGGTTCTGGTGCGCGATGTGGGCGTTGTCCTCGCACACCGTCTCCAGCACATCGAGGAAGGTCGATTCCGGCACGCGCTGGTTGAACTGCGCAAAACCGCCATCCGGGCCGATTTTCTCGACCAGCGCGGCGCGCACCCGGCCGGTCTGCGTCTTTTGCTCAGCCTCGTCGAGCACCAGCCGGCGGCTGACGGACTTGACCTGCAGCGGGTCGTAAAAGCGGATCAGGTGCTGGCGCAGGTCGCCCGAGCCGGCGTCGTTGAGCCGCGCCTGGATGCCGGTCTCGAACTTTTTCAGCGATTGCTGCAGCGTGTTGGCCACGCGGTCCACCTCGCCCTTCAAATCCGTGATCTCGGCAATCACCTCCATCAGCAGCGCCTTGGCAAAGCCCCAGCCTTCGGCGCGCGTGCGGTACACATACATTTCCTGCAGATGCACGCCTTGCGCATCGAGCAGGCTGTCGGGCGTTCCCAGCAAGTGCCTGGACAGCAAACTCATGCCCGACCATTTCTGCAGGTTGCCCAGCACGCGCGACTGGGCTTGCTCTTCGGCGTTGCGGGCGCGCACCACGTTCTCGTCGCAGGCCTTGAGGCGCTCGTCCAGCGTCTCGGTCAGGGCAATCAGGAGGCGCGACACGTCCCAGGCAGACTTGGCGCCGACCTTCCATTCGTTCACCAGTTCCTGCTCGATACGGCTGCGAATCTCGCGCGCCATGTCTTTTCGCGCCTTGAGCTTGGTGCGGTAAAAGCCCGGAACGCCCAGCGTGCGGTAGTCCTCCTGAAAGCGCTTTTCGCACAGCTTGGTCAGCTCGTCGAGCCAGGTCGCCTGCTCACGCTCGCGCACCAGCGACTTGAAATTCGGGATCACCGCTTCCCACTCGCCGGTGAACGACTTCCATCGTTTGTTGGCCACGTCCTCGGGCAAAATGCCCAGCGCCAGCGTCAGGTGGTCGTCCGACAGCAGCCAGCGCTGCTGCGTTTCCTTTTGCTGCACGAACTCGTGAAAGTCCTGCTTGCGCGGCTCGTCGATGAAGCCCGTCGAAGACTGCCAGTGGTTGAAGCGCAGCTGCAGCGCTGCCTGCCGGGCAAAGCTGTAGGTCAAATACTCGCTGATTTCCTCTTCCGGAATCGCCAGGCGCTTGATGCCGAAGGTCAAGAAGCGCTTCGAGCGCTCGGGCATGCGGCCCTGCGGCGCGGTCTCGGGCGAGCCGTCGCCGTTCTCGGCATTCTCCATGCGGCCCAGCGACGCCCAGTTGACGTTGTGGACCGCGACGATCTTCTGGTACAAAAAGTCGGCGACGATGCCCGGCAAATCCTTGTCCACATCGACCGTCAGCCCGTTTTCGTTCTCGTTGGTGAAGACGAAGCAGCCGTTGAACGGGTCGTTCAGCGTAAGCCGCTCCTTCACGCCGGTCACGTCGTAGGGCCGGTAGCTGCCGACCGACATGGCGTTGAGTTCGGTCAGCGCGGCAAAGCCGTTGGCGTGGTAGTTGCCCGTGTCCCAGTTGGGGTGCGGGTAGGCGTCGGGCAGCAGCGCGTAGACCAGGATGCGAAAGCGCCGCGAATCGGGGTACAGGTCGCGCAGCTGCGCCACCGCGTCGATCACGCTGCCGCTGCCCGTGCCGCCGGCCAGCCCGAGCACGATGTGAAAGGTCACGTCCGTCTCGCCGCTTTGCTGCAGCAGCTTGACCTGCGTTTGCACCTGTTCGCGGTAGTTAGACGCCTTGCAGGCAAACAAGAAGCGGCCCAGCCGGCGCTTTTGCCCGCCCAGCGTGGCGCCGACGATGCTGTTGAGGATGTCGCGCCACGCCTCGGGGCTGCCCAGCCAGTGCTTGAGGCCGGGGTAGCTGTCAAGGTTGTCCAGGCGCGAGGTCAAATTGGCGTCGGTGATGAGCAGCTGGCTGGCCTTGGGCAGCTGCACCGACGTGCCCAGCGTCTTCCACGTCGGGTCGTCCATGCCCATCATTTCGCTGGACGAATCGACATACAGGTAGCCGATGCCGACATCGGGAATCGCGCTGCCGTGGAATTCCTGGTACAGGCTCTTGCGCAGGGCGCGGATGATTTTGCCCCCCGTGCCGCCCAGCCCGATGATGAAGTGATTCATGCGCCGCCAACTCCCTGGTTTTTTGATGGAGGAAATTTTCAATTATGGACCATGGCTCGCGTCGTACCGTGGGTAGCCATTGCGTTTTTTGCTATTTTTTTGATAGCTGCTTATGCATATACAACCTGCGGAAGCAGCTTGTTTGACTCATAATTTTTGTGAAATGCGCCTAAAAACCTGTCCGATGAGGCAATGCGGGCGCTTGCGCCGGCAACGCCCCCATGGCTTCACGCAAAAGCCCAGGCGCGACAAAAGCGCGACAGAAGCGCGACACTTTTTTGTCGCGCAATTTTTCAATACAGCACCAAACTTGCCAAGACATCAAAAAGGAATCTGCCATGCCCACCCCGATTGAGCACGAGGAGAGCGAACTTCTTCAGGCCTTTGAGCAAGGCCAACTGAAATCCATCGCCAGCAAAAGTGAGTTGGCCAAATTCAAGGCGGTCGCCAGAGCCACCGCCGATCAGACGCTGGCTGACCGGCGGGACTTCCCCTTGAGCGATGCGCAGTGGAACGAATTCCAGCAAGCCCTTGACCGGCCCGTGCAGGCCAAGCCGTGCCTGCAAAACCTGTTTTCCAAGCCGGGAGTGCTGGATTGAGCACAGCGGGCTTGGAGGCAGTCAGCAAACCGCAGGCTGCCGATGCCGTCGAAGTCAGCCAATAAGGCCAGCCCTATTCAATCGCAGCATCTTCGCCCGTCAACTCTGCAATGTCGGCTTCGAGTTGCTTTGCCTGCGCTTGCAGTTCGGCGATCTCGGCGGCCATCGCTTCCCTCTGACTGGCGGCGACTTCTTCGAGCAAACCGGGCGTCTGCGTACACAACTGGCACAGTTCAAACTCGGCACTCTCATGCAGCGCATTGCGTGAATCCAGCGTGGTCACGATCTCCAGCTGGAGCGTGTCCAGCAAACGACGCAGGTTTTTCAGTTCAGCCTCCTCCCCGAAATCCAGGCTGACCCAGCCGTGACGCAAGATAAAACCGTGCGGGTCGTGGGCAATCTCGCGCAGGCGCGCCATGTCGCCGTTTTCCCGCGCCTGGTTGATGGCGCTGGTGAGGTGGTGGTAGGTTTCCAGCTTGTCGGGCTGGTGCGCAAAACGGTCAGGATGGTAGAGGCGAACGAGCTTTTTCCACAGCGTCTTGAGTTCCGCTTCTTCGTCGCCGCTCAAGGCTCTGCGGCTGGCTGCGGCCGTCTGGGCTTGTTCATAGTGGGCGTCGGACTGGGCCTTGGCCTGGGCGTAGTCTTCGTTCACCTGCGCCGCTTCGTCTTCACCGCTGCGCAGCAGGGTTTTGAGGTAGAGGCTTCGGTAGTCAATCACCAGTTTGAGCCGGTCCCGTTGTTGGTAATGCCCGCGCACCAAGTTAAAAATGGCCGCCTGCGTCAGGTCAACGGCGTGGCGGTCTTGCATGTAGCCCGCTTCCAGTTCCGCCAGTTGCGCGCGCGCGGCGGCAATCAATTGGCGCAAAGGGCCGATTTCGGGGTTGACAAACACCACGACGCCCGCCTGCGGGGCGGCTGATCCGGCGACGGGTGGCATATTGCCGCTGGCTGCCGCCGTCACCGTGACAGGGGTTTCGCCCTGGTCATCAACACACTCAAGCTGCTGCAGATACCAGCGGCCCATGCTGGCGCTGCGCGAATTCGCAGCGTTCGACAGCCACTGCAGCCAGCCCCGCAAGGCGCTGTCGGTGCGGGCGTCCTGCACCTGGCGGCCCTTGAATTTACCAAAGGCAATGCGCGACGGAAACCATTCAGCTTTGGCATAGGCGCAAATACCGGCCCATGAATCGAGCTGGCGCTGCTCGGCAATCGGACGCAGCACCTTGGCCATCAGATCGACGACGGTTTCAACATCGCCCAGCGCGGTGTGCGCGCCGCGTTCAGGGAGACGGTAATACTGGCGCAGGGTTTGCAGCTTGCAATTGCCCGCCGGCACCGGGTCAAGCAGGCGCTGCGCCAGCCGCAGCGCGCAAAACCCGGCGCTCACCATCGGCGTGATGCCCAGCCGCTTCCATTCGGGCAACAGCACCTCGTCCAGATCGTATTCCAGATTGAACGCCACCAGCGGCAGGCCACCCGCGTAGGCGGCGAAGTCGCGATAGACGACAGCGGCCGGTTCCCCGTCGCGCTCCAGGATTTCCCGCGTGTAGCCGTGAACACGGGAAGACGCCGGGGGAATGTCCAGGTTTTGATTGAGCAGCCGGCGAAAAGGCGGCCCTTCGGGCAGCCAGCCGCGCATTCTTTGCGCGCCAAGTTCAACGACAAAAATCGGCGCGGTGATGCCGGTGGTTTCGGTGTCTATTAACACCCATTCTTTGCTATTCATTTTTTAGAAATTCTGGGTGGGGAGTTTTTTGAGGGTGATGGATGGATCGCAGTAAAAAATCCACAAATGTCCAAGCCCTCGAATGTCGAGTTCAACGAGTTGGTTGTTACAGCACGAAAGCTCACATAGCACGGGCACCGTCGAAAGATCTAGCTCAACGAGTCGGTTGTTGTCGCACAAAAGCTCAGTTAACGCGGGCACCGCCGAAAGATCGAGTTCAACGAGCTGGTTGTTGTCGCACAAAAGCCAATTTAACGCGGGCACCGCCGAAAGATCGAGTTCAACAAGCTGGTTGTTGTCGCACGAAAGCGAAGTTAATGCGGGCACCGGCGAAAGATCGAGTTCCGCAAGCTGGTTGCTGCTGCACCAAAGGTAAGTTAACGCGGGCACCGCCGAAAGATCGAGTTCATCAAGCTGGTTGTTGTTGTACGAAAGCGAAGTTAACGCGGGCACCGCCGAAAGATCGAGTTCATCGAGCTGGTTGTCGCCGCACCGAAGCACTGTTAACGCGGGCACCGCCGAAAGATCAAGTTCATTCAATCCAATACTTGAGCAGTACAGTCTATCCAGCGATGGCATGCGAAGAGCTAGTTGCGCGGTACTCTTCCCCATGAAGGCAAGTTTTTTAATTCCCAGCCCATCCACCCATTCAAATACCGAAATTGGCAAAAGATTGAAGTCCCATACCAAAGTGACAATTCTTCCATCCTCAACTAAGAACGCTATTTCTTCACCAACAAATTTGTAAGACAAGGACTCAACCACCTCAACAAAAACTTCTGACTCAACCTCGAACGCCTTCGCCCAAATCAAAATCTGCCTGTAATCCGGATCACGAAATTCATACTCTCAGATGCGAAAACGCGCTGCCGCCAGCGACTTTTCTCGCGCCCGTACCAAAGCCAGCGCGTCGGACACCATCCCGGACAGGATGCTTTTCGGTCCGCTGCCAATGTTCTCCAGCCCGCCAGACGGTAACGGGATCAGCGCATTGCGTTCTTTGTCGGTCATCAAGGGTTCTTTCTTGCTTTTGGGTGGTGAGGACGGCATCGCAGGGCGTGACAGCATCCGGGGTTATAGGCAACGGATACGGCAGTCCACGAAACATTATGTGACATCCAGCGCGTTTGCCGCTGCGGCTTGTAGGTCGTGAATTCGGTGGCCACTCGCCGTTTTAGCCTCTAAACAGCTACTAATTTAATAGCTTGCTACGCATATCCAGCGTGCTTTAGCGCCATATTTAATTAAAAACTTGGCAGAACTGTCCCCGCTTGCACGCCTGCCAAGTCAGAAAAAATCCCGGAAAACACACTGCATTTGTCGGGACTTTAAGAAGACCGTGCTTGGCTGTGACAGCAGAAAGTCTTGATCCGCTAAATTTCAGGTTTGCCTTGAATGGTTGAGCAAAAACTTACGCTCAAGCGAACAACGATACTTAACTATTTTCGTTAGACCCTTTCCCCTCCGCAATGCCATTAAATTGAGCCGAAGCCAGCGTTCTAAGCTCTTATAAATCAACAACTTACGAGCATTCTTTCGGTGACTCAAGGCTTAACTTAATAGCATTGCATCCGAGGGTCCATGTCGAAAAATCAGGAACATTAATGCAAAAAATTATTGATTTAGCTGCAGTGAAATTGATTCATATTATTGAGTCAAAAAAGGATAGTAAAAAAGTTGCATTGCAATTTATCCTTGAAGAACTTGATGCAGCTAAAGATGCGTCTAGTTTTATAAAAGATCGGATTAAGAGTTTTTATATAAATGAAAGCGAATATAGCGGAGCTTTGAATAAAAGTTGGGATAATGTTGACGGCCGGGATGGTCCTCAACAGTTTCTTCTGCTTCTAACAATGGCATTGTCGGAGCGTGTCGGCATAGAAGCCGCTGCAATAGTTCGGATATCTATTGTCGAATATATACTTCACCACTATAAACTCGGAAGGTATTACGCCAATAGTGATATTAAAATTGCCTCAAAACCCCTTAAATTATTTAAAGTTATTGCTAAAGAGAGCAAGTTAAATCCCAACTTTAAATTCTTGTTAAGCGAAGAAAACATACCTATACGGGATGTTATTTCACGCTGGGCAGGTGGATTTGAAGATCGAGATAATAAATTTAATTACGAATTTCAGACAACATTTAATTCATCCTTTTGGGAGCTTTACTTATTTCAGTGCTTTAAAGATCTAAAGTTATCTGCAGACTTCTCCAAAGCAAGTCCCGACTTTACGGTTAAATCTGAACGTGGTGAGGTCGTCATTATTGAGGCAGTTACCGCCAATCATGCTGAAAATTCTGATCCAGAATGGTTTAGCAAAAGCAGAACAAATAACGTAATAGATGACAAGCACTTCATAAGTTTTGCGTGTGTACGGATATTGAATTCCATCACAGAAAAACACAAAAAGTACATCGAAAAATATTCCGAATTTGAGCACGTAAAAGGCAAACCATTTGTTGTTGCTGTCGCACCATTTGAGCAGCCATTATTCTTTATGCAAAATAATGAGGCAATTATACGAGTACTATACGGCCAAGGTATCGATTCTAGCAATGGGCTTCAAGAGGCCTCTGTTCCTTTTGTTATGAAAAATGAATTGAAGCTTCTAGATTTGGGTTTATTCAAAAATGATAAGTTTAAGGAGATTAGTGCCGTCATTTTTTCTTCAATAGCAACTATTGGCAAAGCGATAACTCAAACTGAATTGCCAAGAGATATCAGGGTTAGTCGTTTTCATGAAGAAAAAGGTTTAATAATGGACATTAAGCTCAATGACGAACATTTTGAAACTCACCTAGATGGATTACAGATTCATCATAATCCTTATGCGGGAATTAAGCTAAATCCGGATATATTCAATCGCCATGAAATTACCCACTATTTTTATGACCCTATAAAGAAAAAAATATACAATCAACAAAATAGCTACACGATAATTTCGAGAAATATATTTTCTGTGTAGTGTTTTTATTGAACTAATTCTGCTCGCCTAGAAAATTAATCTGGGCTGATTTTTTAGTGGGGGAGTTTTTGAGCGTAGCCGACGGATAGCAGGCAAATCTCTTCAGATTGTCAAAGTGTCGAGTTTGACAATCGGATTACTGACACTGAAGCATCCTAATCCCACGTCACCAAGGGACGTTCGGTGAAGTTGCGCGGACTGGCCCTGTAAACAACACTCTATCGGCCTGCCTTGACGAAAGCAGTAGAGACTTCGTTCAGTTCTCGAGAATTTCATCCATTGGATAGTCGTGTGGTGGTTCCTGCGGTTGATCGCTCTTCTTGAAGGGTGGCATTTTTGCCAGCTCTTCCGCTTCGGCCTCCGTCATAAACGGGTTTATTCGCATCCACTCTTCCTTGGTATATATGATTATTCTGTCTGGTAACTTTTCCCGTACTCGCGCCAAAGCCAGCGCGTCGGACACCATCCCGGACAGGATGCTTTTCGGGCCGCTGCCGATGTTCTCCAGCCCGCCAGACGGTAACGGAATCAGCGCATTGCGTTCTTTGTCGGCCATCAAGGGTTCTTTCTTGCTTTTGGGTGGTGAAGGCTGCATTTGTGACTGATACCGCGTGACAGCAAACATTATGTAACCGCCACCGCTTCATAACGCCAGAGCCAGCACCCGCGCTCCACGCTGAAAATTGATGACAAAAGGCACACATTACACTAACATCGCACCATGAAGCCTTTCCGCTGGAACCCCGAGAAGAACGATGTACTCAAGAAAGAACGAGGCGTGTCTTTTGAAAGCATGGTCGTTGCCATTGAAGGGGGCGGCCTGCTCGACATCCTTGCCCATCCCAACGAGCAAAAATACCCCCGGCAACGAATCCTGGTCGTCGCCCATGACAGTTACGCCTACCTAATTCCGTTCGTCGAGGAGGACGACTATTTCTTTCTTAAAACCGTCATCCCCAGCCGCAAGGCGGCCAGAGACTACTTGAACCAAGGAGCCGACGATGCCCAGCCAAATTGATCACGAAGACAGCGAACTTCTTCAAGCCTTTGAGCAAGGCGAACTGAAGTCCATCGCCAGCAAAAGCGAGTTGGCCAAATTCAAGGCGGCTGCCAGAGCCACCGCACTGAAAGACCGCCGGGTCAACATCCGGCTATCGTCGGGAGACCTTTCCGACATTCAGGTCAAGGCGCTGGAAGAAGGCATTCCCTATCAAACGCTCATTGCCAGCGTGCTGCACAAGTACGTAACGGGCCGCTTGACAGAGCGCCCCACTTCTTCCTCATGACGCCAGCGCCCGCCCTGCCCGCCCCCGCCACGCTTTACCCCGCCCTGGCGCAGGTGCAGCCGTCGCTGGCCGGCCTGCATCCGGCCATCGCGCCCGTCAGCGTTCCAGCCGGCACGGTGCTGTTCACTGAAAACACCCCCTGCCAGGGCTTTCCACTGGTGCTGCACGGCGAGATCAAGGTGTCGCGCAGTTCGGGCGATGGCCGTTCGCTGGAGTTGTACCGGGTGGTGCCGGGCGAGCTCTGCCTGGTGTCGTCGGCTTGCCTGTTTCGTGTGCAGCCGCTGTCGGCGCATGGCGTGACGACCCGGGCCAGCACCTTGCTGATGATCTCGCCCGACGTATTCAACCGCTGGCTGGAAACCCCGGCCTTTCGCAATGAGGTGCTGGGCCTGTTCGCCGAACGCATGGCCGACCTTACCGGCCTGATCGACGCGGTGGCGTTTCAACGGCTGGACCAGCGGCTGGCCGCCGCGCTGCTGGGACGGGGGCCGAATCTGGCGCTGACGCATCAGGCGCTGGCGGACGAACTGGGCACGGTGCGCGAGATCGTCTCGCGCCTGCTGCGCCGCTTCGAGCGCGAAGGCTGGCTGGAACTGGCGCGCGAGCGCATCCACATCCTGGACAGCGCCGCCCTGCGCGCCGTGGCCGCCGGCCTGCCCGCCTGATCTCTGCGAATGAAGGCTGCGGGTTTGCGTGACCTATGTCACAGACCCGCAGCGCGTTGACGAGTCCAATTCAAGCCATCAACCACTTCACTTCAGGGAAAACAGCCATGAAATCCAACGTCGGCGGCATCGACCGCATCCTTCGCATCGCCATCGGCCTGGTGCTGATCGGCTTGAGCGTGTCCGGCACCATCGGCGTGTGGGGCTGGCTCGGCGTGGTGCCGCTGGCCACCGGCCTGATCGGCTGGTGCCCGCCTTATGCGCTTTTCGGCTGGAACACCTGCGCGGTGAAAAACAGAAGCTGACCGCTTCAGCGCACCGCGCACCCACGGCCTTTGAAGAGGCCGTTTTCAATGGCTTGCCCCGCTGGCGTGCAGGCCGCGCACCACAATTGCCCTCGGCCTGGCCGATTGCACTAAGCCTGTGCAATTTTGTACACAATCTGCGGATTAGACCGTACACAAGGGCTGGCACACGTTTTGCAAGTGTGGTTCGCATGAATGCCGCCACACTCCATTCCAGCCCCGCCGCCATTGAACTGGTCGCCCTGACCAAACGCTACGCGCAAGGCAGCCCGGCGGTGGACAGCATCAACCTGCGCATCACCAGCGGCAGCTACTGCTGCCTGCTGGGGCCGTCGGGCTGCGGCAAAAGCACCACGCTGCGCATGATCGCCGGCCACGAGTCCGTGACCAGCGGCGACATTTTGCTGGACAACCGCAACATCACCGACCTGCCCGCCGCCAGTCGGGGCACGGCCATGATGTTCCAGAGTTTTGCGCTGTTTCCGCACCTGTCGGCGCTCGACAACGTGGCCTTCAGCCTGAAGATGAAGGGCGTCGGCAAGGCCGAGCGGCTGGCCCGCGCCAGGGATTTGCTTGACCGGGTCGCGATGGGCGCGCTGGCCGAACGCAAGCCGGCCGAACTCTCGGGCGGCCAGCAGCAGCGCGTGGCGCTGGCGCGGGCATTGATCACCCAGCCCAAGGTGCTGCTGCTTGACGAGCCGCTGTCGGCGCTCGACCCGTTTTTGCGCATCCAGATGCGCGCCGAGTTGCGCCGCTGGCAAAAGGAACTGGGCCTGACCTTCATCCACGTCACGCATTCGCAGGAAGAAGCGATGGCGCTGGCCGACACCATGGTCGTCATGAACCAGGGCCTGATCGAGCAGGTCGGTTCGCCGCACGAGATTTATAACCGCCCGGCCAGTGAATTTGTCGCGCGCTTCATGGGCGGGCACAACGTGCTGGACACGCCCGCCGGAAAAATCGGCGTTCGCACCGACCACATGCAGCTGACGCCCGCCAGCCAGGCCGCGCCCGACGGGCTGCACAACCAGCGCGCCGTGATCACCGATGTCGAATACCAGGGCACTTATGTATTGCTGGGCCTGCAGAACCCGTGCGTGTCGCAGACCGCGCACACCACGGCCGAGCTGTCGGTGATGGTGTCCGAGGCGGCCTTCGCGGCGCGGCCTTATGCGCTGGGCGAAGCAGTGCAACTGTCGTGGACGCCCGAGGCGGCGCACCCCTTGCAGGCCGAGCGCTGCGCGCCGGTCACGGCCACCGCCTGAACCTGTTCTCCCCTGAACCTCCGCCTCCTTTTTTCTTCAATTTCCACCCGCCTCTTCGCAAGAAGATCCACACGCCACCAGGAGCTTTCACCATGTCCGACTCTTTTCACGACCCAAAAGACGCTGCCGCCGGCCTGCAGCGCCGCGCCCTGCTCAAGGGCACCGCCGGAATGGCCGGCATCCTGGCCGCCGGCATGGCGCCGGCCGTGCATGCGCAGGAAAAAATCGTGCTGCGCTACCTGGGCACCGCGGTGAACCAGGACAAGGCGATTGCCGCGAAGTTTGAAAAAGACACCGGCATCAAAATCCAGTACGTGGCCGTGACCACCGACGACGTGACCAAGCGCGCGGTGACCGCGCCCAACAGTTTCGATTTGATCGACACCGAATACTTCTCGCTGAAGAAAATCGTGCCGACCGGCAACCTGAAGGGCATCGACGTCAAGCGCATCAAGAATGCCGACAAGATCACGCCGCTGTTCACCACCGGCATGGTGGGCGGCAAGGCCGTCGGCGACCAGGGCACGGCCCCCAAGAAGGTGATCTACCTCGAAGGCGAGAAAAGCAAGGTCTTTGCCAAGAGCCCGACACAGTTCATGTCGCTGATCCCCACGGTGTACAACGCCGACACGCTGGGCATCCGCCCCGACCTGATCAAGCGGCCGATCAATTCCTGGGCCGAACTGCTGAACCCCGAATTCAAGGGCAAGGCGGCGATCCTGAACATTCCGTCCATCGGCATCATGGACGCGGCGATGGTGGTCGAGGCGCTGGGCCTGTACAAATACCCCGACAAGGGCAACATGACCAAGCCGGAAGTCGACCTGACGATCAAGACGCTGATCGAGGCGAAGAAGGCCGGCCAGTTCCGCAGCCTGTGGAAGGACTTCAACGAGTCGGTGAACCTGATGGCGTCGGGCGAGGTCGTGATCCAGTCGATGTGGAGCCCGGCCGTGACCGCCGTGCGCACCAAGGGCATTGCCTGCAACTTCCAGCCATTGAAAGAAGGCTACCGCGCCTGGGCCGCCGGTTTTGGCTTGCCGGCAACGCTGTCGGGCCGCAAGCAGGACGGCGCCTATGAATTCATCAACTGGTTCCTCGACGGCTGGGCGGGCGCCTACCTGAACCGCCAGGGCTATTACAGCGCCGTGCTGGATACTGCCAAATCCAAGATGGAAGCCTACGAATGGGCCTACTGGATGGAAGGCAAGCCCGCCAGCCAGGACATCAAGAGCCCGACCGGGGACGTATTGGCCAAAACCGGTGCGATCCGCGACGGCGGCAGCTACGAGGCGCGCATGGGCAGCATTGCCTGCTGGAACGCGCTGATGGACGAGAACAACTACATGGTCCAGAAATGGAATGAGTTCGTGGCTGCTTGATAAGTACACCCCCGTTGCCGCTCACTGCGTGTAGCGGCCTCCCCCCTTGCAGGGGGCGACCGCTGCGGCCCGGCAAAGCCGGTTCCTCGCCGTCACTGGGTTGATCCGGCTCGCTTCGCTTGCATATTTTTGTTCATTGAACTGGATTTTTATGAGCGCTCCTGCCATCACCGCCCATTCCAGCCCCACCCGGGCCCCCGGCCGGTCGCTGGCCGCCTGGTGGCAGGCGCTGCCGCTGACGGCGGTGTTCGTGCTGTTCTTTTTGATTCCGCTGGCGCTGATCCTGATGGTCAGCTTCTGGGACTTCAATGAATACGAGTTGCTGCCCGGCTTCACGCTGAAAAATTACGTTTCCATCTTTGAAGGCTGCGGCAACACGAACGAGATGTGCGTGACTTTCAAGACCTATCTTTCGACCTTCAAGTTCAGCTTCCTGGTCTGGCTGATCACGCTGGTGACCGGCTTCGCGGTGTCTTACTTTCTGGCCTTCCATGTACGCTCGTCCGGCGTGCAGACCTTGCTGTTCATCCTGTGCACCATTCCGTTCTGGACCTCAAACGTGATCCGAATGATCTCGTGGGTGCCGCTGCTGGGGCGCAATGGCCTGGTCAACCAGAGCCTGGTCGGCTTGGGCGTGGTGAACCAGCCCATCGAATGGCTGCTTTTTTCCGATTTTTCAGTGGTGCTGGCGTTTGTGCACCTCTACACCATGTTCATGATCGTGCCGATCTTCAACTCGATGATGCGCATCGACCGCAGCCTGATCGAGGCGGCCAACGACAGCGGCGCTTCCAGCTGGCAGACGCTGTGGAACGTCATCATTCCCTTGTGCCGTACCGGCATCATCATTGGCTCGATCTTCGTCATCACCATCGTGATGGGCGACTTCGTGACCATCGGCGTGATGGGCGGCCAGCAGATCGCCTCCATCGGCAAGATCATCCAGGTGCAAACCTCGTATTTGCAGTTTCCGCTGGCGGCGGCCAATGCGGTCATCTTGCTGGCGCTGGTGCTCATGATCATCGCGGCGCTGACCCGGCTGGTCGATATTCGCAAGGAACTCTAGCCATGTACGCCGACAAACGCCCCGCCGCCTTCTGGTTCCTGGCGCTGTTCTTTGCGCTGTTCGTGCTGTTTTTGTATGGCCCGATGCTGGTCATCGTGGTGCTGAGTTTCCAGGGGCCCGAAGGCGGGCTGACCTTTCCGCTGCGCGGCGTGTCGCTGCACTGGTTCCACAAGCTGGCCGAAGGGCTGGGCGTGGTCGATATCGGCGCGGCGCTCTGGCGCTCGCTGGGGCTGGGGCTGGCGGTGATGGTGTTGACCGTGGTGTTCTCGGTGCTGGCCGGGCTGGCGTTTCGCAAGAAGCTGGCCGGCGGCAACACGCTCTTTTTGATCGTCGTGGCCAGCCTGATCATGCCGTCCATCATTGTCTCGCTGGGCATCGGGCTGGAGTTCCGGCTGCTGGACACCGGCATCAAGCAGGCTCTGGCGTTTTTTGGCATGACCGGCACGCTGGAGGAATACGGCACGGCGCTGGGCCTGTTTACCTCGGCGCTGGGCGCGCACCTGACCTGGACGCTGCCGTTTGGCCTGCTGATCATGTTCGCGATTTTCAACCGCTTCAACCCGGCTTATGAAGAGGCGGCGCGCGACCTGGGCGCCACGCCGTGGCAGGGGTTTCGGCATGTCGTGCTGCCCTTGATCGCGCCGTCGGTGGTGGGCATCGGCATGTTCGGCTTCACGCTGAGCTGGGACGAGATTGCCCGCACCTCGCAGGCGATTGGCGATGTCAACACCCTGCCGCTGGAACTGCAGGGGCTGACTTCCACCGTCACCACGCCGTCGATCTACGCGCTGGGCACGGTGACCACCGTGGTGTCGCTGCTGGTGATGGCTTTGGCCATCGGCCTGGCCTGGTGGCTGGGAAGCCGGCAAAAGAAAGGCGCGCGATGAGCAACGCAGCGCCCGCCATGCCGCTGAGCGACAGCGACATCTACGAGCGCGTCATCTCGGCCATCCTCGACCATCGCCTGCCGCCGGGCACCAAGCTGGGGGAAGACAAGCTGGCCACCGCCTTCGGCGTGTCACGCACGCGCATCCGGCCGGTGCTGGTGCGCCTGGCGAACGAGCAGGTGGTCACGCTCACGCCGCATCGCGGCGCCACCATCACCCAGCCCACCGCGCAGGAGGCGCGCGAAGTCTTCGAGGTGCGCCGGATGATCGAGCCCACGCTGGTGGCGCGGTTCATTGCCTATGCCAGCGAAGCCGACATGGCGCGGCTCAGGCTCTGCATCGACGAGGAAGAAAGCGCGCGCCTGGCCGGCGACCTGCGCCGCGCCATCCGGCTGTCGGGCGACTTTCACCTGCAAATTGCCGAGCGCGCCGGCCACCAGACGCTGGGCCGCATCCTGCGCGAGCTGATTTCGCGCACCTCGCTCATCCTGATGGCCTACAGCACGGCCACTGAGCGCAACCCTGAAGAAGCGGCGACGTGCGGCTGCCGCGAACACCGCGCGCTGCTCGATGCCATGCGCCTGCGCGATGCGCCAGAGGCCGGACGCCGCATGCAGGGCCATCTGCTCCAGCTTGAATCGCAACTGCGATTCATCGCTCCGCCGGACAGGACATCCGACCTGTCCACGCTGTTTGCCGTGGCAGCCTGAAGCCTCATGCGCCGTCTTCTGGTCATCAACCCCAACACATCGGCCTCGGTCAGCGGTTTGCTGCAAACCCATGTGCAGGCCGCCAGCGGGCCGCAGGTACGGGTGCGCACCGTCACCGCGCGTTTTGGCGCGCCCTATATTTCGGATGAAGCCAGTTATGCCGTGGCCGGCCATGCCACGCTCGACGCCTGGGCCGCCGCGCTGGTCAAGCCGGACGGCGGGCCGCACGAAGCGCCCGACGCGGTGCTGATCGGCTGCTTTGGCGACCCCGGATTGCTGGCGCTGCGCGAAAGCAGCGCGGTGCCGGTCACCGGCCTGGCCGAAGCCGCGTTCATCGAGGCCGCGCGCCATGGCCGCTTTGCCATCGTCACCGGCGGCGAGCGCTGGGGGCCGATGCTTGAGCGGCTGGCGCAGGCGCTCGGCCATGCGCCGCTGCTGGCTGGCATCCACAAGGTAGCGCCGACCGGCGCGCAGCTTGCCGCCGACCCGTTGGCCGCAAGCGCCCTGCTCGGCCAGGCCTGCCGCGACGCGCAACGCCATTGGGGCGTCCAGGCGGTGATCCTGGGCGGGGCCGGGCTGGCCGGCATGGCAGCGGCCATTCAGCCCGCGCTGGACGTGCCGGTCATCGACAGCGTGCTGGCCGGCGCCAGATGGGCACTGTGCCCGCAGGCGCCGCCCGCCAGGCGCGGCACGCCCGGTTTTGATGTCGCCTGGTTCAATGTTTCGCCCGAACTGGCGGCACTCGGCACGCAAGGCGCCACCCCCTGAAGTATTGGCATGGACGTATCCGTCAACCCGCGCCTTCTGCCGGAACGCATCGAGGACAAAGCACGCAGTCCGGCGCCGGCGCCTCATAACGCCTAAAATTAAGCCGTGAAACCCCAAAATATCCTGAACGCCGACCTGCATTGCCATTCCGTCGTGTCCGACGGCACCCTGACCCCCGAAGCACTCGCCGAGCGCGCCAAAGCCAACGGCGTCGAGTTGTGGGCGCTGACCGACCATGACGAAATCGGCGGCCAGCGCCAAGCCGCCGCCGCCGCCAGGGCGCAAGGCATGGCCTACCTGACCGGCACCGAGATTTCGGTGACGTTTGCCGGCGAAACGGTTCATATCGTCGGCCTGGGCTTCGACCCGGACGACATCAAGCTCAAGCAGGGGCTGTACGACACCCGCAACGGCCGCGAGCAGCGGGCAAGGGAAATGTCCGATTCGCTGGCCAGGGTCGGCATCCACGGCGCCTTTGAGGGTGCCTTAAAGTTTGTCGGCAACCCTGAACTGATCTCGCGCACCCACTTTGCCCGCCACCTGGTGGAGTCCGGTGTCTGCAAGGAAACGAACGAGGTCTTTCGCAAATACCTGACCGAAGGCAAGCCCGGCTACGTGCCGCATCGCTGGGCCACGCTGAAGGATGCGGTCACCTGGATCACGCAGGCGCAGGGCATTGCGGTGATTGCCCATCCGGGCCGTTACAACTTCTCGGCCAACGAGGAATATGCGCTGTTCACCGAATTCAAGGCCCATGGCGGGCGCGGCGTGGAAGTCGTCACCGGCAGCCATACCAAGCAGGAATTCATCAAGTACGCCGAGACCGCCAAGGAATTCGGCCTGGCCGCCTCTCGCGGCAGCGACTTTCACAGCCCCATTGAGAGCCACACCGACCTGGGCACCCTGCCCTTCCTGCCGGGCGACCTGACGCCGGTGTGGGAACTGTTGGCTGGCCGCATCCAGGCATGAGCGGCGCGACCAGAACACCTCCCAACACACTGGCGGGGATTGCACTTCTGGTGGCGGCCGTGGCTTGCTTCGCCGTGCTCGACACCACCACCAAGATCGTTTCACTGAGCGTTCCGGTGCTGATGGCGCTGTGGTTTCGCTATGCGTTCCAGGCGATTGCCACCACCATGGCCATGCTGCCTTCGCGCGGCCGGAGCCTGCTGCGCACGGCGCATCCAAAGTTCCAGTGCCTGCGCGGCGTGTTGCTGCTGGCCACCAGCATGTTTGCCTTTTTCAGCCTCAAGCACATGCCGGTGGGCGAGTTCACGGCCATTGTCATGATCACGCCGCTGGTCATCACGCTGCTGGCGTCGCTCACCCTGGGTGAGCGGGTGTCGGTACTGCGCTGGGCGCTGGTGATTGGCGGCTTCGTCGGCACGCTCATCATCATCCGGCCCGGCGGAAAACAATTCAGCTGGGCCATGCTGCTGCCGCTCGGCCTGGTGATCTCGCATGCCTGGTTCCAGATCCTGACCAGCCGGCTGGCGCGTACCGAAGACCCGGTCACCATGCATTTCTACAGTGGCTGGGTCGGCATGCTGCTGGCGTCGCTGGCCTTGCCGTTTGCCTGGACTTCGCTCGATTCGTGGACGCTCTGGGCCGGCCTGGCGCTGATGGGCCTGATGGGCACCGTCGGCCATTTCATGATGATCCTGGCCTATGCCAGAGCACCGGTTTCCACCCTGACGCCTTTTTTGTATGCCCAGATCGGCTTTGCCATGCTGGGCGGCTGGCTGGCGTTTTCCCATGTTCCCGACGACCTGTCGCTACTGGGCATGGGCATGATCGCGGTGTGCGGCGCGACAGGCGCATGGCTGGCCGTGCGCGAAAGCCGCGTCCTCATCCAAGCCACTGAATCTTGAAAGGTTTTGCCATGGCCCAGTTTTTCGAAGTCCATCCCGACAATCCACCGGCGCGCCTGCTCAAGCAGGCTGTCGCCCTGATCCAGCGCGGCGGCATTGCCGCCGTGCCGACCGATTCGAGCTATGCGCTGGTCTGCCAGCTGGACGACAAGGCGGCGTCCGACAACCTGCGCCGCATTCGCGGGGTCGATGACAAGCATCACCTCACGCTGCTGTGCCGTGACCTGAGCGAGCTGTCCAACTACGCTCGCGTCGACAACAAGCAGTACCGCCTGCTCAAGGGCGCCACCCCCGGCCCCTACACCTTCATCCTGGAAGCGAGCAAGGAAGTGCCGCGCCGCCTGAGCCATCCGTCGCGCAAGACCATCGGCCTGCGCGTTCCTGACCACAAGGCCCTGCAAGCCCTGCTTGAACTGCATGGCGGCCCGCTGCTGGCGACCACCTTGATCCCGCGCGGCGAGACCGAATCCATCAGCGACGCGCAGGACATCACCGGGCCGCTGGAGCGCGAACTGGCCGCCATCATTGACGCAGGCGCGTGCCACAAGGAAGCGACCACCGTGGTCGACCTGACGCCCATGGCCGACGGCGACGACCCGGTGGTGATCCGCCAGGGCCGGGGCGAACTGGCGCCGCTCGGGCTGTGAGGCGCGGCTAGCAAAGCGTCTGACACAATCCAAGCCATGGACATTGCCAACCTGATTCAAACCGTCACCCTTTACGCACTTCCCGTGCTGTTCGCCATCACCATCCATGAAGCCGCCCATGGCTACGCGGCCCGCCATTTTGGCGACAACACCGCTTTCCTGCAGGGCCGCATCACGCTGAACCCGCTCAAGCACATCGACCCGATCGGCACGATCCTGATGCCGCTGATGCTTTACTTCGCCACCTCGGGGGCTTTTTTGTTTGGTTATGCCAAGCCGGTCCCGGTGAATTTCGGCGCCCTGCGCAACCCCAAGCGCGACATGGTCTGGGTGGCGCTGGCCGGTCCGGCATCGAACTTTGCGCAGGCCATTTTCTGGGCCTTGATGCTGGTGGTGCTGGCTGCCACGGGCATCGAAGAGCCCTTTTTCCTCAAGATGGCGCAGGCCGGCATTTTGGTCAACCTGGTGATGTGGGCCTTCAACCTGTTCCCGCTGCCGCCCCTGGACGGCGGCCGCATCCTGGTCGGCCTGCTGCCGTGGAAACAGGCGCAGCTGGTGTCGCGCATCGAGCCCTGGGGCTTTTTCATCGTCATGGGACTGGTGCTGGCCGGCGTCGTCGGCACCCTGTGGCTGCGCCCGCTCATGACCTTGGGCTATGGTCTGATCAACACGCTGATCTCGCCGCTGCTGTCCCTGCTGGGCTGACTTTTTATCTCCATTTTCCGCATGAACTCCACTTCTTCCGCACCGCTACAGCGCTTCCTGACCGGCATCACCACCACCGGAACGCCGCACCTGGGCAACTTTGTCGGCTCGATCCGCCCCTCGGTGGCGGCCAGCCGCCTTCCCGGCGTGCAGAGCTTTTATTTCCTGGCCGACTACCACGCGCTGATCAAGTGCGACGACCCAGCGCGCATCCAGCGCTCGACGTTAGAGATCGCCGCCAGCTGGCTGGCCGCCGGGCTGGACCCGCAGCGCGTCATGTTCTACCGCCAGTCCGACATTCCCGAAATCCCCGAACTCACCTGGCTGCTGACCTGCGTGACCGGCAAGGGCGTGCTCAATCGCGCCCATGCCTACAAGGCTTCCGTCGATAAAAACGAAGCCGCCGGCAACGACCCGGATGCCGATGTGACGGCCGGCCTCTTCATGTACCCGGTGCTCATGGGCGCCGACATTTTGATGTTCAAGGCGCACAAGGTGCCGGTCGGCCGCGACCAGATCCAGCATATCGAAATGGCGCGCGACATGGCGCAGCGCTTTAACCATCTTTACGGCGAGCACCTGGTGCTGCCCGAAGCAGCGATTGAAGAATCCGTCGCCCTGCTGCCCGGCCTGGACGGCCGCAAGATGAGCAAGAGCTACGACAACACGATCCCGCTGTTCACGCCGCGCGAGCAGTTGCGCAAGCTGATTGCCGGCATCGTCACCGACTCGCGCGCCCCCGGCGAAGCCAAGGACACCTTCGGCTCGGCGCTGTTCCAGATCTACCAGGCCTTTGCCAGCGAAAGCGAAACCGCCGGTCTGCGCCAGGCGTATGCCGACGGCATTGGCTGGGGCGACGCCAAGCAGATGCTGTTCGAGCGCATCGACCAGGAAGTCGCGCCGATGCGCGAGCGCTATCAGGCGCTGATCGGGAATCCGCAGGAAATCGAGAAGCTGCTGCAGGCCGGCGCGGAAAAGGCGCGTGCGGTCGCCACGCCGTTCATGGGCGAGTTGCGGCGCGCAGTCGGCCTGCGCAACCTGGCGTCAAACGCTCCGGCGGCTGCCAAAGGCAAGGTTGCCAAAACAGCCGCCCCGGCGTTCAAGCAATACCGCGAAAAAGACGGCCGGTTTTACTTCAAGCTGCTCGATGCGGATGCGCGGCTGCTGCTACAAAGCCGTGGGTTTGACGCACCCAAAGCGGCAGCGCTGGCCATTTCCGCCCTGCAAAAAGAGGGTTCGACCGCGCTGGCCGGGCTGCAGGACATGCTCGAAACCGCGCCAGGAATTACGCAAGGCGAACTCGCCACGGCGCTGGCATTCTTTAGCGCTTCGCAAGACTGAACCGCACGCCGACTCCGGGAAAACGCAAGAAGGCCGGTTGAGAAACCGGCCTTCTTCCTTCTTTATGGTGTCGTTGTATTTACCAAAAAAACAACTTTCGGCGTTAAATCATCATTTAGCGCAATGCCAGCATGCGCGAGCAGCTATTAATTCAGTAGCAAATAATACTGACCGCCATGAATACCGTGTTGGCAAGCCAGCGTAATCTGGCGCTAGATCTTGTCAATCTTGTCTTTCACGACTTCCTTGGCATCGCCCACCTTCTTCTGTGTCTTTCCTTCGGCCTGCCGGGCCATTCCCTTGGCCTGCTGGCTGGTGTTGCCGGTCATCTCGCCCGCCTTGGACTGCACCTTGCCTGCGACATCCTTCACGGCGCCCTTGACTTGATCCTTGTTCATGACGAAATCCTTTTCCAAGTTGATGATGCCTTCAGGCTAATGACGCCTGGCTACCGAGAAAACAAGGACATGGCGCAAAAGCGCGTGGGTTGTTTCCTACAGGCAAGCGCTGTGAGAAAAGGCAAGCAGAACGCACGGATCGCATGAACCCGAGGCGTGGACATATAAACGCCAAACGCAGCTTTTCTATTTCGTATACGATATAACAAATACAAAGATGGATGCCCATGCTCCCCTGGTTCACCGAATCCTCCGCCGACCGACTGGTCGATGTCCGCGACACCTCGCTTGCCAAGCTGGTGCGGGACGACATGCTCGCGCTCATTTTGAAAGGCGAACTGGTGCCCGGCCAGCGCATCAACGAGCCCGACGTGGCCAGCCGGCTCCAGGTGTCGCGCGTGCCGGTGCGCGAAGCCCTGCGTGAACTGGAAAGCTCCGGGCTGGTCGTCTCGCGCAAGCATTCGGGCGTCTTCGTGCGCCACTTGCAGGCGACCGAGATCCGCGACCTTTACCAGATGCGCGGCCTGCTCGACGGCTTTGCCGGGCGCTGCGCCGCCAGCCTGCCCGATGGCGAGCGCCAGGCGCTGCTGACGCTGCTGGGCAAATCGGTTGATGCCATGCTGGAGGCCGCCGGCCGGCACGACGTGCAGCGCTACTACGGTGAAAACCTGCACTTCCACTGGGTCATCGTCGAGTCGGCGGGCAACGGCCAGCTGATCGACAGCTACCGCGGCATCGTGCAAAAGCTGCACCTGTCGCGCCTGAAGAATCTCTCGCAAGACCTGGGCATGCAGGCCTCGATGGACGAGCATGTCGAGATCGTGCGGGCGATCCGGGACGGCGACCCGCTGCGCTGCGAAGCCCTGATGGCGCACCACGTGGGCGGCGCCTACGCGCGGCTGCGTGACGCCGCGCCGCCGCCATCCCAGGAAACCGCCCTGCCGCTTGCATGAAGCCCTGAACACAAAGCAGCCCGAAGAGCGGCCTCAAGCCGGCAGCGGCATTGACCCATCCACCATCCATCAATCAATCAATCACTGGAGACAAACCATGAAACGACGCACCCTCCTGCAGGCAGCCCCTGCACTGATCTACGCCCCCGGCCTGGCTTTCGCCCAGACGGCTTACCCGGGCAAGCCGATCCGCTACATCGTTCCGGTGTCGGCGGGCGGCGGCAGCGACATGGTCGGGCGCACGCTGACCGAGCGCTGGGGCGCCCTGCTCAAGCAGTCGTTCATTGTTGACAACCAGGGCGGGGGCGGCGGCGTGATTGCCTGCCAGGCGACGGCGCGCGCCGCGCCCGACGGCTACACGCTGATGCAGGGCTATGTGGCGACGCACGGCACCAGCCCGGCCACGCGCAAGCTGCCCTACGACGCGGTCAAGGACTTCACTGCCATCGGCATGATCGGCGCCACGCCCAACGTGCTGGTGGTCAATGCCAGACTGCCGGTCAAGACCGTGAAGGAATTCGTCGAGTATGTAAAGAAGAATCCGGGCCGCGTCAGCTACGGCTCGGCCGGCCAGGGCTCGCTGACGCACCTGACCATGGAGCTGTTCAAGCAGCAGATCAATTCCTTCATGGTCCACATTCCCTACCGGGGCGTGGCGCCGGCCTTCACCGACCTGATCGGCGGGCAGACGCAGGCCATGTTTCCGGGCCTGGCGGCCGCCATCCCGCACATCCGCTCGGGCCGGGTGCGCCCGCTGGCCGTCACCGGCCTGAGCCGCCACCCGCAGTTCAAGGACTTGCCGACGCTGGACGAATCGGGCTTCAAGGGTTTTGATGCGCAGCAGTGGTATGGCGTGGTGGGGCCGGCCGGCATGCCCGCGCCCATCGTGAAGCAACTGAATGACTCCCTGGCCACCGTGCTCAGGGCGCCCGACCTGCGCGAGAAACTGTCGGTCGAGGCCATCGAGCCCATCGTGATGTCGCCCGAGGAATTCTCGGCCTTCATCAAGACCGACATCGCGCGCTGGACTAAGCTGGCGAAGGAGCGAAAGATCGAGCTGGACAGCTGAATTTCAAGCTAAAAATCCTCTTTGCGCAAATCCCTGTTGCATGAGTAGCTATATTTTTCATAGCAACTCAGCATTTTCATAATTCTTAACCTCTTTTTTGGAAAAACCACTTCATGGCCCGCAACACCCAGGTCGCCGCCGACCACCATGCCCCGCCCGTCACGCAAATCCTGGCTGAATTCGTCGCCAACCACCCCGGCTTCCTGGCCGGCGGCTGGAGCGACGCGGTGGACCACGAGGCGCACCGCACCTTCATGAACTGGCTGGGCTGCGCCGTCGGCGCCGCTCGCCACGAGGCGGCAGACGCGGCCGTCGCGGCCGTCATGTTCCTGCAGCCCGCGTCCCAGGCCACGCTGCCCGGCCGCGCGGAAAAGGTCGATATTGCCAGCGCGGCAATGATCAACGGCATCACGTCGCACACCTTCGACTTTGACGACACGCACCTCAAGACCATCATCCATCCGGCCGGGCCGGTGGCGTCGGCGCTGCTGGCGCTGGCCGAGCACACGGGCGCCAGCGGACGCGAACTGCTCGATGCGCTGGTGCTGGGCATCGACGTGGCCTGCCGCGTCGGCAATGCGATGTACCCCGACCACTATGACCGGGGCTGGCACATCACCGGCTCGACCGGAACGCTTGGCGCGGCAGCCGCCTGCGCCCGCCTGCTCAAACTCGACGCCGGCAGGACAGCCATGGCGCTGGGCATCGCGGCCTCGCAGCCGGTGGGCATGCGCGAGCAGTTCGGCACCATGACCAAGCCGTTTCATCCCGGCGCCGCCGCACGTGCGGGCCTGATGTCCGCCTTGCTGGCCGCCCAGGGCTACACCGCCAGCCCCAGGGCACTGGAAGCGCCGCGCGGCATGATGCAGACGGTTTCCACCAAGAACGACTGGCTGGAAATCACCGATGAACTGGGCAAGCGCTTTGAAATCTCGTTCAACAGCTACAAGCCCTTTGCCTGCGGCATCGTGATCCACCCGAGCATCGACGCCTGCGTGCAGCTGGGCCGCCGGGGCGTCACGCCCGAGCAGGTGGAAAGCATCGAGCTGAAGGTGCATTCGCTGGTGCTGGAACTGACCGGCAAGAAGGAGCCAGCCGACGGCCTGCAGGCCAAGTTCAGCGTCTACCACGGCTGCGCGGCGGGGCTGACGTTTGGCCGCGCGGCGGAAGACGAGTTTTCCGACGAGATCGTCAACCGCGCCGACATGGTCGCGCTGCGCCGCAAGGTGGTGGCGACGGTCGATGACTCGATCGACGAGGCCAGCGCCGATGTGACGGCGGTGCTCAAGGACGGCAGCCGCGTGCATGTGTTTGTCGAGCATGCCATCGGCTCGCTGCAAAACCCCATGACCGATGGCAATCTTGAAGCCAAATTCCATGGCCTGTCGGACCCGGTGCTGGGCGCGGCCCCTACCGCCGAGCTGATCAGCGTCTGCTGGCACCTGGCCGCTGCCCCCGACCTGCGCGCACTGGCCGCGATGGCGGTGCCGCAGGCATGAACGCGCTTGCGAATCCCTGCGCGCCCGGCGCGCGGCCCCGCATCGTCGTGGTGGGCGATGCCGAACAGGCGCTGCGGCGGCTGGTGGACTGGGCGCCCATCGAGGCGCTGGCCGACGTGACGCTGCATCACCAGCCGCTGAGCGGCCAGGCGCTGGTCGATGCGCTGAAAGACGCCGATGCCGTGGTGCTGGTGCGCGACCGCACGCCATTCGACGCTGAACTGCTGGCAGCGCTTCCCAAACTGCGCTACCTCGTCTTCACCGGCACGCGCAACACCACGCTCGACCTGGCCGCGCTGGCGGCGCGCCAGATTCCGGTCAGCCATACCGAATGGGGGCCGTCCAAGGACAGCACCTGCGAGATGACCTGGGCCCTGATCCTGGCCGCCACGCGCCAGCTGGAGACGCAGGCCGCGCTGCTGCGCCGGGGCCAGTGGCGCCCCGATGCCGCGCTACCGCTGGCCGGCGTGCTGCACGGGCAAACGCTCGGGCTGGTCGGCCTGGGCGAAATCGGCGGGCGCGTGGCCCGGGTGGGCCAGGCGCTGGGCATGAAGGTCATCGCCTGGAGCCCGCGCATGACGCCCGAGCGCGCCGCCGCGCACGGCGCCCTGGCCGTGCCGCTGGAGGAACTGCTGGCGACCTCAAAGGTTGTCAGCCTGCACCTGGTGCCGACCCCTGCCACGCGCCACCTGCTCGATGCGCCGCTTCTGGCCTTGATGCGGCCGGACAGTCTGCTGGTCAACACCTCGCGCTCGGCGCTGATCGACTCCAAGGCGCTGGCCAGCGCGCTTGAACAGGGACGGCCGGGTTACGCCGCGCTCGACGTGTTCGATGTCGAGCCGCTGCCGCAGGATTCGCCGCTGCGCCAGTTGCCCAACGCGCTGCTGACGCCGCACCTGGGTTTTGTCGCCGAGCCGGTGTTCGAGCGCTTTGCCTCGGGCGTGGGCGAATGCCTGGCGGCCTGGCTGGCAGGGCAGCCGCTGGTGCGCGTCATGGGCGAAAGCGCCAGCGCCGCCTGAGCGCTTTTTTGCTCCTGAATCAATAGCTGCTTGCGCATACCAGTCGTGCGCAAACGGCTTATTTGACGCATAAATGCAGTTTTCGTGCTGAAACGGATGCACTCGGGAAGTGGCGTCAAGCCTGAACTGCCAGCCGCTTCCCTACAGCCACGTCACCTCGGCCGCCAGCAGGTAGCCCGCGCCGTAGACCGTGCGAATGGTCGTGGGATGCTGGGCATCGGATTCGAGCTTGCGCCGCAGCCGGGAAACCCGCACATCGACGCTGCGGTCAAGCGCCGAGAGGTCGCGGTCGCCGCACAGCTGCTCGCGGTCCAGGATGCGGTTGGGCCGCTGCAAAAACTGCAACAGCATGCGCGACTCGCCAGCGCTCAGCGTCCATTCCTCGCCGCCCGGCGACGTCAGCAGGTTCGAGTCGGCGCGGAACCGCCAGCCGCCAAACTCGGCCATGTGCGAACGCGCGGGCGTTTGCGTTTGAGCGCCGGGCGCCTTGTCCCGGCGACGCAAAATGCTGCGCACGCGGGCCACCAGTTCACGCGGCTCAAAGGGCTTGACCACATAGTCGTCGGCGCCCAGCTCCAGGCCCATGACCCGGTCGCTGAGGTAGCCGCGCCCCGTCAGCACCATCACGCCGCAGTCATGGCGCGCCTGCAGCTCGCGCACCACGTCCATGCCGTCGGCGTCGGGCAAGCCCAGGTCAACGATGCACAGGTCGGGCACCCGCACCAGCAGCAGGCGGTGCAGTTCCGCCGCCGTGTGGCATTCGACGGTCTCGAAACCGAACTCGCGCAGCGTGCTGCCGACCAGCCGGCAGATGTCCGGGTCGTCGTCCAGCAGGTAGATGCAGCGCGGCCCCTCCGGCTGGCGAAACATGCCGGCCGTCATGCGCCCAGGCGGTCAAGCGCCTGCTGCAGTTCGGTGGCGGTGAACGGCTTTTTCAGCAGCGAAACCCCGGCAGGCGCGCCGCCGGCTCCAGGTGCGGCATCGCCGTCGGCGTAACCGCTGATCAGCAGGGCCTTCACATGCGGCGCGCGCTGGCTCGCCGCACTGCACAGCGCCCGGCCATCCATGCCGCCAGGCATCACCAGGTCCGACACCAGGATGCCCACGGTGGGCACGCTGGCCAGCAGTTGCAGGGCATCGGCCGCATGGTCGGCCTCGATCACCGGATAGCCCAGGCCGACCAGCTGCAGCCGGATCACCCGGCGCACGTCGGGGTCGTCCTCGACGAGCAGCACCAGCGGGCGCTGCGCGCCGTGCCGGCTGGCCAGCGCCTGCGGACCCGGCAGCGTTTCGGCTTCGAGCTCTTCGTCGTCGGTGCAGGGCAGCACCAGCGTGACCACGCAGCCTTCGCCCAGCGCGCTCTGGATGCAGATGCCGCCGCCCGACTGCTTGGCAAAGCCATACACCATCGACAGCCCCAGGCCGCTGCCCGAGCCGAAACGCTTGGTGGTGAAAAAAGGCTCGGAGGCGCGCGCCTGCGTGGCCGCGTCCATGCCGATGCCGGTGTCGGACACGCTCAGCGCCACGTAGCAGCCCGGCGCCACGTCGAAATCGGCCGCCTGCGCCGCGCCAAGCACCGTGCGCGCGGCCTGGATCGTCAGCTGGCCGCCCTCGGGCATGGCGTCGCGCGCGTTCAGCGCCAGATTCAGCAAGGCGTTTTCGAGCTGCTGGGCGTCGGTCATCGCATGGACCGGCTCGTCCACCGGCGAGGCCGTCACCGTGATAGAGGCCGGCAGGGTGCGCTTGAGCAGCAGCAGTGTTTCGTTCACCAGGTCGGCCATGTTCACCGAGCGCAGCGACAGCGGCTGCTTGCGTGCAAAGGCCAGCAGCCGCTTGATCAGCGAGGCGCCCCGGCGCGAGGCCTTCAGTGCTGGCGCCACGTATTCGCCAATGTCCGGATCGTTGGGATAGCGGTCCTGCAGGGTGACCAGGTTGCCGATCACGACCGTCAGCAGGTTGTTGAAGTCATGCGCCAGGCCGCCGGTGAGCTGCCCGACGGCTTCCATCTTCTGCGCATGCACCAGCGCCGCCTGGGTGTTCTTCAGGTCGGTGATGTTGACCGACAGCACGAAGCAGCCGGCCACCCCGCCCTGGGCGTCGAGTTCGGGCACCAGTTCGCTGCGCGCATACACCAGTCGTCCGCCAGGGCGGCGCATGGCGTATTCGTAGCTGACGCGCTCGCCCTTGAGCGCCCGATGCACATGGCGCGAAATATCGGTGTAGACCTCGTCGCCGACCACGTCGCGGATGGGCCGGCCCACCACGCCCTCGCGGACCGTGCCGAACCAGTCGGCGTAGCCCTTGTTGGCATAGCGGTAGATTTCCTGGTGGTCAAAATAGCCGATCAGCGCCGGCACGGTGTCGGTGATCAGGCGCAGGTTTTCCTCGCTGCGGCGCAGGGCCTCGGTGATGCGCTGGTTGGCGTCGTCGGCGACGATCAGGCGCCGGTTGGTCGCCTGCAGTTCATGCGTGCGCTCGGCCACCCGGCGCTCCAGCTCGGCGTTCTGCTGCTCGATCTGCTGCTCATGGCGCCGGCTGGCGGTGATGTCGGTGTACAGCGTGACAAAGCCGTTGTGCGGCAGGGGCTCGCCGCGCACCGCCAGGATCTGCCCGTCGGGTCGGTCGCGCTCGGTGTAGTGCGGCGTGAAATGCCGCGCCAGGCGCATGCGCTCGGCCACCAGTTGCTCGACATCGCCCGGCCCGTATTCGCCGCGCTCGGCGTTGTAGCGCATGAAGGACTCGAAGGTCGCGCCGACAAACGCCATGTTTTCGGGGAAATCGAGCAGGCGCAAGAAAGCCTTGTTCCAGGCGACGATGCGCAGGTTGCCGTCGATCACCGTCAACCCCTGGTCAAGCCGGTCCAGCCCGGCCTGGAGCAGCTCGTGCCGGTAGTGGATTTGCTGGGGATCGGGGGAAACGTGTGATGGCATGAAAGGCAGGCTCCGGCGGATTGGCCCATTCTAGGGCGCTGCCGCGCTGGCCGGAAGGCCGCAATCATTCGATACATTTGCCCTGAAATTGCGCAACAGTCGAATGCCATCATCGAATCCACCTCTTCACAGAGGATGCACTTCACGCCTGCTGATGGCGCCAAAACCAGGAGACTGCCGACATGCCCACGACCGCCTATGACAATGGACTCGAACGCAACAGCGCGAACTACACCGCGCTGTCCCCCATCAGTTTCCTGGAGCGCTCGGCACGCGTCTACCCTGACCGCGAATCGCTGATTCACGGCGACACGCGTTTTACCTGGGCGCAGACCTATGCGCGCTGCCGCCGCCAGGCCAGCGCGCTGGCGCGGCGCGGCGTCGGTGTGGGCGACACCGTCGCGGCCATGCTGCCGAACACGCCGCCGATGTTCGAGGCGCATTTCGGCGTTCCGATGCTGGGAGCGGTGCTCAACACCCTGAACACCCGGTTAGACGCCGAAGCGCTGGCCTTCATGCTCGACCACGGCGAAGCCAAGGTGCTGCTGACCGACCGCGAATTCTCACCCCTGATCGAGCGGGCGCTCAACCTGATGCGCCAGCCCCGCCCGCTGGTCATCGACGTCGATGACCCGATGCACGAAGGCGGCACGCTGCTGGGCGAAATGGACTACGAGGCCTTCCTGCAGACCGGCGACGAAGCCTACGAATGGTCGCTGCCCTCCGACGAATGGAACGCGATTGCGCTGAACTACACCAGCGGCACCACCGGCAACCCCAAAGGCGTGGTCACGCACCACCGGGGCGCCTACCTGAACGCCGTGTCCAACGTGGTGACCTGGGAAATGCCGCGCCATTCGGTATATTTGTGGACGCTGCCGATGTTCCATTGCAACGGCTGGTGCTTTCCCTGGACGCTGGCGCTGCAGGCGGGCGTCAGCGTGTGCCTGCGCAAGGTCGATCCGGCGCTGATCTTCTCGCTGGTCCGCGAACACCGCGTCACGCATTTGTGCGGCGCGCCGATTGTCTATGGCCTCCTGATCAATGCGCCGCAGGTGCTGCGCGCCGGCATCTCGCACCCGATTGCCGGCCTGATCGCCGGTGCGGCGCCGCCGGCCGCCATCATCGAAGGCTGCGAGCGCATCGGCATCGACATCACGCATGTCTATGGCCTGACCGAGGTCTACGGCCCGGCGGCCGTCTGCGCCAAGCAGGCCGGCTGGGACCAGTTGCCGATTGGCGAGCGCGCCGCGCTCAATGCGCGCCAGGGCGTGGCCTACCCGATGCAGCAGGCCATTGCCGTGCTGAACCCCGAAACCATGCAGCCGGTGCCCGCCGACGGCGAGACGATGGGCGAGATTTTCTTCCGGGGCAACCTGGTGATGAAGGGCTACCTGAAAAACCCGCAGGCCACGGCCGAAGCCTTTGCCGGCGGCTGGTTCCACACCGGCGACCTGGCGGTGGTGCATCCGGACGGCTACGTCAAGATCAAGGACCGCAGCAAGGACGTGATCATCTCCGGCGGCGAAAACATCTCCAGCCTGGAAGTCGAGGAAGTGCTGTACCGCCACCCGGCCGTGATGGTCGCCGCCGTGGTCGCCAAGCCCGACGACAAATGGGGCGAGGTGCCTTGCGCCTATATCGAACTGTGCGAGGGCGCCAGCGTGACCGAGGCCGAGATCATCGAGCATTGCCGCGCGCAGCTGGCGCGCTTCAAGGTGCCCAAGCAGGTCCTGTTCGGCACGCTGCCGAAAACCTCGACCGGAAAAATCCAGAAGTTCGTGCTCCGCGAGCAGATGCGCTCGGCGTCCGCCATGGAATGAACGGCGCACGCCCGGCGTAATGCCTTGAAGCCATCGGAGCCGCACCGGTGGTTACTCCTGAATTCATAGCTGGTTGCACACGACTGGCCTGCGCAACAGGCACTTTTACTTAAAAATCATGACTCCAGCAGAAATCCTGGCCCAGTTCGGCCCTAGAGAATCGATGGACTACGACGTGGTCGTGGTCGGCGGCGGCCCGGGCGGGCTGTCGGCGGCGATTCGCCTGAAGCAACTGGCGGCTGAAAAAGGCACGGAGCTGTCGGTGGTCGTGCTCGAAAAAGGCTCCGAGCCCGGCGCGCACATCCTGTCGGGCGCGGTCATGGACCCTAGAGCCCTCACCGAGCTGATCCCCGACTGGAAGGCGCTGGGCGCGCCCTTGACGCAGCCGGTCACGGCCGACGAAGTGCTGTTCCTGAGCGAGACCGGCGCGACCAAAACGCCGGCGTTCTTCGTGCCCGACTGCTTTCACAACGACGGCAACTTCGTCATCAGCCTGGGCAACGTCACGCGCTGGCTGGCGAGTCAAGCCGAAAGCCTGGGCGTGGAAATCTTTCCCGGCTTTGCCGCCGCCGAAGTGCTGTACAACGACGACGGCTCTGTCCGGGGCGTGGCCACGGGCAACCTGGGCGTGGGCAAGGACGGCGAGCCCACGGAGAACTTTCAATTGGGCATGGAACTGCTGGGTAAGTACACGGTGTTTGCCGAAGGCGCGCGCGGCCACCTGGGCCGCCAGCTCATCAGCCGCTTCAAGCTGGACGAAGGCCGCGACCCACAGGCCTACGCGCTGGGCGTGAAGGAACTCTGGGAAATCGACCCCGCCAAGCACCAGCCGGGACTGGTCGTTCACACCGCCGGCTGGCCGATGACGAGCGACACCTACGGCGGCGGCTTTTTGTACCACCTCGATGGCAACCAGGTCACGCTGGGCTTTGTCACCGGGCTGGACTACAGCAATCCCTACCTGAGCCCCTTCGAGGAAATGCAGCGCTGGAAGACGCACCCGGCGATCCGCAAATACCTGGAGGGCGGCAAGCGCATCGGCTACGGCGCGCGGGCACTGACCGCCGGCGGCGCCTTGAGCCTGCCAAAAACCGTGTTTCCCGGCGGCGCGCTGATCGGCTGCGAGGCGGGTTATCTGAACGCGGCGCGCATCAAGGGCAGCCACGCGGCGATCAAGACGGGCATGCTGGCGGCCGAGGCGGCGTACGAAGCCGTGACGGCAGGCCGGCACCATGATGAACTGGGCAGCTACCCCGAGGCGTACGCAGCGAGCTGGCTGGCCAAAGAGCTGAACCAGTCGCGCAACTTCAAGTCGTGGTTCAAGAAGGGCCTGTACGTGGGCGCGTTGATGACGGGCGTCGAGCACTGGCTGCTGCCGCGCATCGGCGTGAAGAGCCCGCCGTGGACGATCCACCGTCACAAGCCCGATTACGCGATGCTCAGGCCGGCATCGGAGTGCCAGCCCATCGTTTACCCCAAGCCGGACAACAAGCTGACCTTTGACCGCCTCACGTCGGTGTTCATCAGCAACACCAACCACGAGGAGCACCAGCCCGCGCACCTGACGCTCAAGGACGCCAGCGTGCCGGTCAGCATCAACCTGGCCCGGTTCGCCGGCCCCGAGAGCCGCTACTGCCCGGCCGGGGTGTACGAATACGTCAAGAACGCCGACAACACAGACCGCCTGCAGATCAACGCGCAGAACTGCGTTCACTGCAAGACCTGCGACATCAAGGACCCGACGCAAAACATCGTCTGGGTCACCCCAGAGGGCGGCGGCGGGCCGAACTACAGCGGCATGTAACGCCTCTTCGAAACATTCAACCCTTTAATCCACAACACGAGACACCGACATGAACGAACTGAACGGCTACGACATCGAAGACCTGAGCGTGGGCATGATGGCGGTATTTTCCAAGACCATCACTGAAGCCGACATCGTGCTGTTTGCCGGCGTGTCGGGCGACTGCAACGCCATCCACATCAACGAAGAGTACGCCGCCACGACCGCCTTCAAGGGCCGCATCGCCCACGGCTTCCTGTCGGCCAGCGTGATCTCGGCGGCGGTCGCCAACCGCCTGCCCGGCCCCGGCGCCATCTACATGGACCAGCACCTGAAGTTCCTGGCGCCGGTGCGGCCCGGCGACACCGTGCATGCCACCGTCAAGGTGCGCGAAGTCATCGCCGACCGTGGCCGCGTGGTGCTGCACACCACCTGCAGCGTCAAGGGCGTCGTGGTCATCGACGGCGAAGCGCTGGTCAAGGTCGATTCATCGGCCCGGCGCGCCACCAAGGCTGCCGCGCTGCTGGCCGCCCCGACCGCCGCCTGAATCCCGTTCAACACTCACACCAGAAAACACCCCATGAGCTACCAAGCCCCCCTGAAAGACATGCTGTTCGCCATGCAGGAACTCGCCGGCCTTCCCAAGGTCAGCGCCCTGCCCGGCTTTGAAGACTATGACCTGGACACCGCCCAGGCCGTGCTCGAAGAGTCCGCCAAGTTCTGCGAAAGCGTCGTCGCGCCGCTGAACTGGGAAGGCGACCAGAAGCCGAGCAGCTGGAAAGACGGCGTCGTCACCACCACGCCCGGCTTCAAGGACGCCTTCAGGCAGTTTGCCGAAGGCGGCTGGCAAGGCGTGATCCACCCGGCCGAGTTTGGCGGCCAGGGCCTGCCCAAGCTGATTGCCACGCCCTGCGCCGAGATGCTGCACGCCGCCAACATGTCGTTCGCGCTGTGCCCGATGCTGACCGATGGCGCCATCGAGGCGTTGCTGGTCGCGGGCAGCGATGAGCTCAAGCGCAAGTTCGCAGCCAGGCTTATCAGCGGCGAATGGACCGGAACGATGAACCTGACCGAGCCGCAGGCCGGAAGCGACCTGGCAGCGGTTCGCAGCCGCGCCGAGCCGCAGGAAGACGGCACCTACAAGGTCTTCGGCACCAAGATCTACATCACCTACGGCGAACACGACATGACCGGGAACATCGTTCACCTGGTGCTGGCCCGCGTGCCTGGCGCGCCCGAGGGCGTCAAGGGCATCAGCCTGTTCGTCGTGCCCAAGTTCATGGTCGGCGACGACGGCAGCCTGGGTGCGCGCAACGACGTGCATTGCGTCAGCATCGAGCACAAGCTCGGCATCAAGGCCAGCCCGACCGCCGTGCTGCAGTTCGGCGACCATGGCGGCGCGGTCGGCTACCTGATCGGCGAGGAAAACCGTGGCCTCGAATACATGTTCATCATGATGAACGCTGCCCGCTTTGCCGTGGGCATGCAGGGCATCGCGATTGCCGACCGCGCCTACCAAAAAGCCGTGCGCTTCGCGCATGACCGCGCCCAGAGCCGCGACCTGGCGGGATCAAGCGGCCCGGTCGCCATCATCCACCACCCCGATGTCAAGCGCATGCTGCTGACCATGCGCGCCCATGTCGAGGGCGCACGCGCCCTGGCCTACGTGGCCGCCGCCGCCAGCGACGCGGCCCACCACGCGGTCAGTGAACCCATCCGGGCACACAACCAGGCGCTGTACGAATACCTGGTTCCCGTCATCAAGGGGTTTTCGACCGAGATGTCCATCGACATGGCCAGCCTGGGCATTCAGGTCCACGGCGGCATGGGTTACATCGAGGAAACCGGCGCCGCCCAGTACCTGCGCGATGCCCGCATCCTGACCATCTACGAAGGCACCACCGCCATCCAGGCCAACGACCTCGTCGGCCGCAAGACGCTGCGCGACAAGGGCGCCGTGGCCAGGTCGCTGTGCGACCAGATCGCCGCCACCGAACAAGACCTGGCTGCACATGAAAACGACGACTGCAGCGCCATGCTTGACGCCTTGCGCCAGGGCCGCCTGGCGCTTGAAAAGACCATCGACTTCATCGTCGCCAATGGCAGGAGCGAGCCGAAAACGGTCTACGCCGGCGCGGTGAACTACCTGAAACTGGCCGGCGTGGTGCTGTGCGGCTGGCAGATGGCTAGAGCCCTGATGGTCGCCCTGGACAAGATGGACAGCGACCCGGCGTTTTTTACCGCCAAGCTGGTCACCGCCCGCTTCTACGCCGAATCGGTGCTGACGCAGGCACCCGGACTGGCCCAAGGTATCTGCCTGGCCGGCCCGACCACCAACCGCATGTCGGTTGAGCTGTTCTGAACGGCAGGCTGCGCTACCCCGGTTTTCTGCAAGAAATTGAATTGTTTTTTTAATGGAGGATGAAACATGAGCTCTGAAATGTATGCCCGGATTCGAACGAATCCGAAATTCAAGGAACTGGTCAGCAAGCGCGAGCGGCTGGCCTGGACACTCACCGGCATCGTCCTGGTGCTGTTTTTCGGGCTGTTCCTGACGGTGGCCTTCAACCCGTCGGTGCTGGCGATCCGGCTGGGCGACAGTTTTGTCACCACCGGCCTGGTGATTGGCCTTTTCGAATTCGTCCTGTTCTGGGTGTTGACGGCGTATTACGTGATCCGCGCCAATTCGGAATTTGACGCGCTGACCGAAGCGCTGCTGCGCGAATCCATGAAAGCAAAAAAATGAACAAAATACTTGCAAAACTGGCCGCCGGCCTGCTGGCCCTGGGCGCCACCGGCGCGGCGATGGCTGCCGGCGCTGTGGAAATCACGCAAAAGCAGCCGCTCAACGTCCCGGCGATCATCATGTTCGCCGTCTTTGTCGGCATGACGCTGGGCATCACCTACTGGGCGGCCAGCCGCACCAAGACCGCGTCGGACTTCTACACCGCAGGCGGCGGCATCACCGGCTTTCAAAATGGCCTGGCCATGGCTGGCGACTACATGTCGGCAGCCACCCTGCTCGGCCTGACCGCGCTGGTGTTCACCAACGGCTACGACGGCTACCTGTTCATGATTGCCTTCTTTGTCGGCTGGCCCGTCATCCTGTTTTTGATGGCAGAACGCCTTCGCAACCTGGGCAAGTTCACCTTCGCCGACATCACCTCCTACCGGCTGGACCAGGGCAAGGTCCGCACCATGGCGGCCATCGGCTCGCTGACGGTGGTGTGCTTTTACCTGATCGTGCAGATGGTCGGTGCTGGCCAGCTGATCAAGCTGCTGTTCGGCCTGGACTACCACATTGCCGTGATCGTGGTGGGCTGCCTGATGGTCGTTTACGTGACCTTCGGCGGCATGGTCGCCACCACCTGGGTGCAGATCATCAAGGCTTGTTTGCTGCTGTTCGGCGGCACGGTCATCACGGTGCTGGCGTTCTCGCAGTTCGGCTTCAGCTTCAACACGCTGGCCGCGAAAGCCATCGAAGTCCACAAGCTCAAGGACATGCTGTTCGCCCCCGGCAAGCTGCTGCAGGACCCGGTCAATGCGATTTCGCTGGCGCTCGGCCTGATGTTCGGCCTGGCCGGCCTGCCGCACATCCTGATGCGCTTTTTCACCGTCAACAACGCCAAGGAAGCACGCAAGTCGGTGCTGTACGCAGCCGGATTCGTCGGCTTCTTCTTCAACGTCATCCTGCTGATGGGCCTGTGCGCCATCGTCATCGTCGGCACCAACCCCGATTTCTTCGAGGGCGGCACGGTGGGCGGCAAGATCATCGGCGGCGGCAACATGGTGGCAATGCACCTGGCCAAGGCCGTGGGCGGCGACCTGCTGCTCGGCTTCCTGGCGGCGGTGGCTTTCGCGACAATTCTGGCTGTGGTGTCGGGCCTGGCACTGGCCGGCGCGTCGGCCATCTCGCACGACCTGTATGCCCGCGTGATCAAAAAAGGCAATGTGTCCGAAGCGCAGGAAATCAAGGTTTCCAAAATGGCATCTTTCGGCATCGGCCTGATCGCCGTGGTGCTGGGCATTGCCTTTGAAAAGCAGAACGTGGCCTTCATGGCGGCGCTGGCCTTCGGCATCGCAGCGGCGGGCAACTTCCCGGTGCTGTTCCTGTCGATGTACTGGAAAGACCTGACCACGCGCGGCGCATTGGCAGCCGGTTACGGTGGCTTGATTGCTGCGGTGGTGCTGGTGGTGCTGTCCAAATCCGTCTGGGTGACGGTGTTCGGCTACGCCACAGCGATCTTCCCGTACGACCAGCCGGCCCTGTTCGCCATGCCGCTGGCCTTCCTGCTGGGTTACGTGTTCTCCATCACCGACAAGAGCCCGCGCGCCGCCAAGGAACGCGAGGCGTATTCGGACCAGTGGGTTCGCGCCCAGACCGGCTTTGGCGCCGATGGCGCGGTCAGCCACTGACAGGCCGCTGAGCAAATGAAAAAAGCCCCGAAGTTCGGGGCTTTTTTTTGTGCGTCACGCGTCTATTGGCACGGATTCACCGCTGGCTGCAAGCCCCTGCCAGGCAAAGCGCGACGGTTCGGGAAGTTATCTCATCCATTGCTGTAGTTCGTCCTACTGCCCTGGCTTGCGGCAACCTACTTGCAATGTACGGTTGAGCAAGCGATAGTTGCATGCAGACGGCAATGAAAGGAAGACATGAAGAAGCTGAAAACAACGATGATCCTGGCTGCCCTGTTTTTGTCCGGCTGCGCCGCGCCGCCCCCGCCCATGCCCCCCACGACCGCCGACGTTTCAAATCCAGACCCATCGACCCGCAAAGCGGCACTGGACGCGCAGGCACGGGGACTCCGCACAAAAATCGTTGAACGCAAGCAGAAAATCACGGTTTTCGAGGTCATGCTCACCGACGTAGAGCGCAGGGCGGCAAGGGCTCAAATCGACCTGTCCTACCTTCCCAACACCAACATCGAGTCGGAAGTTGCCACGCCACGCGCCGACAGCGATCGACTTTCTGTCGCGGTCAGGCCTTCTCCTGTTGCCGCATCCGCTGCAAAACAGTCCGTTGCAAAACCATTCGTAAAAAAACGCTCAGTGAGAAAGCCGCCAGTGAAAAAGAAAAGAATACGGCGGCAATGATCTCCAGTTTCTGCCCTGCTGTTGGCAGGGGGTTCTTGAAGGTCTGAACCGTGCTCCCAAGTCAACTCCCGCCACGGTACAGGTCCGACTGCACAAGAAAAAAGCCCCGAGCAGATGAACTACTCGGGGCTGTAATTGGCGGAGAGGGTGGGATTCGAACCCACGGTACCTTGCGGTACGCCTGATTTCGAGTCAGGTACATTCGGCCACTCTGCCACCTCTCCAGTGTGTGGTGGCCGCAATTCTAGCAGGCTGGATGGCCGTTTCCGGCCTGGCTCAGGCCTCGGGCACTGAAAGAGTCGCCATGCCGCCCATGTAAGGCTGCAGCACCGCCGGAATATCGACGCCGCCGTCGGCTCGCTGGTAGTTTTCCAGCACCGCCACCAGCGTGCGGCCCACGGCCAGGCCCGAGCCGTTCAGGGTATGCACGAACTCGTTCTTGCCTTGCGCGTTCTTGAAGCGGGCTTGCAGGCGGCGCGCCTGGAAGGCTTCGCAGTTGGACACCGAACTGATCTCGCGGTAGGTGCTTTGCGCCGGCAGCCACACTTCCAGGTCATAGGTCTTGCTGGCGCCAAAGCCCATGTCGCCGGTACACAGCAGCATGACGCGGTAAGGCAGGCCGAGCTTTTGCAGGATCGCCTCGGCATGGCCGGTCATGGCTTCGAGCGCTTCGTAGCTTTTCTCGGGATGGACGATCTGCACCATCTCGACCTTGTCGAACTGGTGCTGGCGAATCATGCCGCGCGTGTCACGCCCGTAGCTGCCAGCCTCGGAGCGAAAGCACGGCGTGTGGGCAGTGAACATCAGCGGCAATTGCGACTCTGGCAGGACTTCGCCGCGCACCAGATTGGTCAGCGGCACTTCGGACGTGGGGATCAGGTACAGCGCGGCATTCTCGGCCTGGCCTTCCTGGCCGCCTTTTTTGGCGGCGAACAGGTCTTCCTCGAACTTGGGCAACTGGCCTGTGCCGCGCAGCGAGTCGCTGTTGACGATGTAGGGCACATAGCATTCGGTGTAGCCATGCTCGGCCGTTTGCACGTCGAGCATGAACTGCGACAGCGCGCGGTGCAGTCGCGCCAGCGGGCCTTTCATCACGGTGAAGCGCGAGCCGGTCAGCTTGGTGCCCGCCTCGAAGTCCAGTCCCAGCGGCTGGCCGACATCGACATGGTCTTTAGGCTCGAAGCTCAAGGCGGCGGGCTCGCCCCCCAGGCCTTCGAACGGGCTCCACTTGCGCACCTCGACATTGCCCGCCTCGCCCGCGCCCAGCGGCACGCTGTCGTGCGGCAGATTCGGCACGGCCAGAAGCAGCGCCTGCATCTCCAGCTGGATCTGGTCCAGCCGGGCAGCGGAGGTTTCGAGTTCGGCCTTGGAGGCGGTGACCATCGCCATCACGGCGCTGGCGTCTTCGCCTTTGGACTTGAGCTGGCCAATCTGTTTGGACAGGGTGCCGCGCTGGCCTTGCAGTTCCTCGGTCCTGATCTGCACGGCCTTGCGTTCGGCCTCCAGCGTCTGGAAGTCCTCGACGTTGAGGAAAGCTTGGGGATGCTTGCGGGTTTCCAGGCGGGCGACGGCCGAGGGCAGGTCTTTACGGAGCAGGTTGATGTCTAGCATGGAGTCGATTGTATTTTGTGCCACAACGGGCAGGAATGGGGCGGCGGGTTCAGCTCAGGCTGGCCGGATCGACATTGGCGCCGCAAAGGACCAGGCAGACGTTTTCGTCCGCACGCGGCATATAGCGTCGGCTGTGCAATGCGGCCAGCGGCAAGGCGGCGGCGGGCTCGACGGCCAGCTTGAGTTCGTTCCAGAGCCACAGCTGCGCGGTGCGTATCGACTCGTCAGTGAGCAGCAGCGCCTCGCGCACCTGCGCCTGCGTCACCTCCCAGGCCAGGCTGCCGATACGCCGGGCGCCCAAAGAATCGGCCGCGATGCCGCCGACCTCGACATCCACCGGCTCACCGGCTTCACGCGCCCGGAACAAAGCGGGCGCGCGCTCGGGCTCCAGCGCCACCACGCGGCTGCGCTGCCCGAACCAGCTGGCCACGCCGCCAATCAGGCCACCGCCACCCACGCTGACCAGCACCGAACCGGGCAGGCCGCCCTGCTGTTCGATTTCCAGCGCCATCGTGCCGGCGCCGACCAGCACTTCGGGCTGGTCGTAGGCATGGGTCAGCAGCGCTCCGGTTTCCTGCTGGCGCGCCAGGCAGGCGTGCAGCGCATCGGCATAGGCTGCGCCGCCGACCACCACGCGCGCGCCCAGCGCGGCAAGCCGGGCACGCTTGGCCGGGCTGGAGATTTCGGGAACGAAGACTTCGCAGGGCACGCCCAGCTCCTTGGCGGCGGCGGCCGTGGCAATGCCCGCGTTGCCGCCCGACGCCACGATCACGCCGCTGCCTGGAATCGGGTTGGACAGCAGGCGGTTGAGCATGCCGCGCGCCTTGAAGCTGCCTCCGGTCTGCAGATGCTCCAGCTTGAGCCACACTTCGGCGCAGTCCACGCCCAGCGCCCGGCCGGGCAGCTTCCACAGCGGAGTTTGATGAATAAAGTGGCTGTAGCGCTCGTAGAATATGCGTTTACAGCTCTCTATTTGATAGCGATCAATGGCCATCGGCGTTCAGTTCAACTGGTGGAGCTGGCTGCCGCCGAGTTCCAGCTGATGGCCCTGCGCGTCGAGCTTGAGCCCCTTGGGCAGGGGGAACTTGATGGTTTCCTCGACCCCGTCCATCTTGCGGATCGACACGGCGCCCAGCGACTTGATGCGATCAATGACCTGCTTGACCAAAATTTCAGGAGCCGACGCGCCCGCCGTCAGGCCGACGCGGCCCTTGCCGTCGAACCAGGCTTCCTGCAGCTCGCTCGCGTCATCAACCATGTAGGCCTCGGTGCCCAGCTTGGCGGCCAGTTCGCGCAGGCGGTTGCTGTTCGAGCTGGTCGGGCTGCCGACGACGATCAGGATGTCAACCTGCGGGCTGAGCACCTTGACCGCGTCCTGCCGGTTTTGCGTGGCGTAGCAGATGTCCTGCTGCTTGGGCTTGCGCACCTGCGGAAACCGCGCGACGATGGCCGCGCTGATCTCGGCCGCGTCGTCCACGCTGAGCGTGGTCTGCGTGACCACCGCCAGGCGCTCGGTCTGCAGCGGCGAGATGCGCGCCACGTCGGCCACGTCCTCGACCAGGTGGATGCCGCTGTCGAGCTGGCCCATGGTGCCTTCGACCTCGGGGTGGCCCTTGTGGCCGATCATGATGAACTCGTAGCCTTCCTTGTTGAGCTTGGCCACCTCGACATGCACCTTGGTCACCAGCGGGCAGGTGGCGTCGAAGATCTGGAAACCGCGCGCCCTGGCCTCTTCCTGCACGGCCCGGCTGACGCCGTGGGCGCTGAACACCAGCGTGGCGCCGGGCGGCACGTCGGACAGCTCTTCAATAAAAATCGCGCCCTTGACCTTCAGGTCGTTGACCACGTAGGTGTTGTGCACGATCTCGTGGCGGACATAGATCGGCGCGCCGAACTTGGCCAGCGCCCGCTCGACGATCTCGATGGCCCGGTCCACCCCGGCGCAAAAGCCGCGCGGCTCGGCCAGCAGGATTTCTTCAAGTTGCGGATTGGACATGCTCACAGCACTCCTATGATCTGCACTTCAAACTCCACCGGCTGGCCGGCCAGCGGATGGTTGAAGTCGAATTGCACTGCCGCGTCGTCGCCGTCATTGACCTGCTGCACGGCGCCGGCGTACTGGCCCATGCCGTCGGGCGTGGGGAACTGCACCACATCGCCCGCGCTGTAGCGCTCATCGGGGTCGCCCAGGTCATTGAGCAGCTTGCGCGCCACCCATTGCACCAGTTCGGGGTTGCGCTCGCCGAATGCCTCGCCGGCGGCCAGTTGAAAGGTGGTGCGCGTGCCCTCTGGCAGGCCGAGCAGGCGCTGCTCGATGGCTGGCGACAACTCGCCATTGCCCAGGCTCAACGTGGCCGGCTTGCCCTCGAAGGTGTTGATGATGCTCGCGCCGCCTGGCGCGGCCATGCGGTAATGCAGCGTCAGGAAAGAGCCTGGCTCGACCACGAGGGGGGGAGCGAACACGGTTGGGGATTGCACAGTGGAGGACATAAGACTTTCGGGCCAGCCAGGATCGGCCGGCAACATGGACTGAACTGGCCCTATTGTAGAAAGCCAGGCTTGCGCGGGTTGGCGGGTACGCCTTTTCATGTTTTTTACCGGGGGTTCATGGCCATGGGTCGCCCTGCCCTGCGGCATACTCAAGTTACTTTTACTTGCAAACTCTCCACCACGCACACCTTCATGCTCCTCAAAGACCTGCCCGCAGACGCCCGTCCGCGCGAAAAACTGCTGGCTCGCGGCCCTGCGGCGCTCAGCGATGCCGAATTGCTGGCGCTGCTGCTGCGCACCGGCCTGCCCGGCAAGAATGCGCTGCAGATGGGCCAGGAACTGCTCGACAACTTTGGCGGCGTGGCCGGGCTGCTGCACACCGGAGCCGAAGCGCTCAAATCCATCAAGGGGCTGGGGCCAGCCAAGCGCGCCGAGATCGTCGCCGTGCTGGAACTGGCGCGGCGTGCGCTGGCCGAGGAGCTGAAGGAAAAAGCGCTGTTCAGCACACCGCAGGCGGTGCGCGACTACCTGCAACTGCAGCTGGGCAGCCGGCCGCACGAGATTTTCGCCGTGCTGTTCCTCAACAGCCAGAACAGGCTGATTGCGCTGGAAGAGCTGTTTCGCGGCACCTTGACGCAAACCAGCGTCTACCCGCGCGAGGTGGTCATACGCGCGCTGGCGCTGAACGCCGCCAGCGTGGTGCTGGCGCACAACCACCCCAGCGGCGCGGCGGAGCCTTCGCGAGCGGACGAGATGCTGACGCATACCCTGAAAACCGCGCTGGCGCTGGTCGATGTGCGGGTGCTCGACCATTTCGTGGTGACGGCTTCGCAGTCGGTCTCGATGGCCGAACGAGGACTGCTTTAGGATCAGGGCTTGCGGCATTTCCGCCGCCCATTTTCATTGCCATCATGATTGCGCCCTCATCCCCACGCCATAAAAGCCTGCTGATCCGGGACTTCAAAGACCTCATGCCGGTTCGCCGCGAAATCGAACTGCGCGTCCGCCAGGAAGCCGAGCGGCAGGCCGAACTCCGGGCTGCCGCAGCGCTGGTCCGGGCCGAACAGGAGTTGTTTTCACGCGCCGTCGGGCGCGTGATGGCGCTGGCGCCGCAACACCGGCCAGGCCACAAGGCCAGCCTGGAACGGGCGCGGCCGGCGCCTGTGGCCGAGCAGCGCCAGCGCGACGAGCTGGCCGTGATGCAAGAAGCCCTGTCCGACGGGTTCGATGTGGAAAGCCTGTTAGATACCGACGAGGCCCTGAGCTTTCGGCGTCCCGGCATCGGCGTCGATGTGGTGCGCAAGCTGCGCCGGGGCAACTGGAGCATCCAGCGCCAACTCGACCTGCACGGCTTTCGGCGCGAGGATGCGCGCAACGCGCTGGGCGCCTTCATCCGCGAAGCCAACAAGGCCGGCCTGCGCTGCGTTCGCGTGGTGCATGGCAAGGGCCTGGGATCGCCGGGGAAGATGCCGGTGCTCAAGGGCCGGGTGCAAAGCTGGCTGATCCAGAAGCAGGAAGTGCTGGCCTTCGTGCAGGCGCGCCCCGCCGAGGGCGGCGCCGGGGCGCTGGTGGTGCTGCTGGCGTAAGGCTGAAGGGGCGAAGGGGCCGGACGCCTGAGCCTTACCGCTATTGTTTCAATAGCTGCAGATACCCGTTCTTAAAGTGCAAGAAGCACTTTCAAACAAAAAAATGGTCTGCATTCCTGATGCTTGAGTGATTGCAGATCGCCAGCGCGCGCATGACCGCTGCCGTGCGCGTTTCCACGCCCAGCTTTACATAGATGTGCTCCAGATGCTTTTGCACGGTGCGTGGGCTGATCGACAGCAGCGCCGCAATCTCGGCATCCGTCTTGCCGCAGGCCAGCCAGTGCATCACCTCGGCCTCGCGTTGCGTCAGGCCCGGCGGACTGAGGTCGGGTGGCATGGGCATGCGCGGCAGCGGCGTCTCCTCCCCCTCGTTCAGCGCGACGGCGGCCCGTGCATGGCGTGCATGGCGGTAAAGGAAGGCAAGATGCGGGCGCAGCAACTCCAGCCGTTCGCGGTCGCGCTCGTCAAAATCAAGGCCGCGCCGGTTCAGCACGACGCTCACCAGCGTTCGGCGGTCGCTGAACAGCGGTACGACGATGGCGTACTCAAGCCCGATGCGCCGGTAGTAGCCGCCAAACAGGGCGCTGCGCTGAAAGTCGTGCCGTCTGACCAGATCCGAGATGCGGCGCGTCAGCAATCCGCCTTCAAAGCCGTGGTGGCGAACCAGCGGGTGCTCGAAAAAATGCCGGTCAAAGCATTCCATCTCGTCGGTGCCCAGCCGCCCACCGGGCAAGCCCACCACCTCGCGCTGGCCGGTGGTCAGGTCACAGACCGAGAGCGTCGTCAACTCGGAGGCCACGAAGCCGTTCAGCGCCTGCACCACCGCCTGCGCAAAGCCGCGCACGCTATCCGCCTGCGCCTCGACCCGCTCAAGCACCTGCAACGCGCTGGCGAAGTCGTTTCGGGTGAGGTGGTTCATGGCGCTGCTCCAATGGGTCATGCATACGCATTGCTGCGTATTGGCAACTTGCTTTTGCGATTTCAGGATGGCGTTAGGAGTGGTTCTTTGCGATTCAACAATTCAGTATAGGAAGCACTTCATGCCGGTGCAAGCCCGGCCACAAGGTTGGGCGTGCGCAAGGCAACCGACCTGAATGGCCAGTCGCTCGTTCAGCGCTCGTGAGCGACGCGACTGGGGGATGTATGCAACTCCCGTTCCCGAGTCCCAACCTTGGACAGCTTGCTCGCTGTACTTGGCGGTGTCGGTGTGGCGGCCAAGCGAAAGCCCATGAGGAGCCAGGCGCCGCGCTGAAAACGTGGCGGCAATCTACGGAGCGGCCGGCGCCAGCGCATAGCGGAGCGGCCGGTCGATTCCTTTCCATGTCAGGACCGGGTCCAAGTTGGATGACGTGACGATCGCGTCCACCAGCGATCTGACGCGCTGGCGCGTTCCGTCGGTGTCGCTGCCCAGCAATTGCTCGAACGCTGCGCCATCCTTGCGTTCGAGGCTCTGGTCGTACGCCACGAGCAACGAGGTCGCGCTGCGAATGCCGTGGGCACGCAATGCATCACGCGCGGACACCTGCTTCGCGTCCCCGGCGACCGGCCCGATCTGCACGTACAACATCGCCTGGTCAACCCAGTCGATGATGCGGCCACGCGCGATGCGTGTATTGAGCATCAGGTCGGACAGGTCGGCGGTTGCCATATTGGCGATATTCTCGATGTCCTCTTCCTCGAAGCGGCTTTCGTGCCACACGGTGAGACCGTCCAGATCGCTCAACGGCAACTGGCTGCTCAGGCTGGGCAGCGCCACCTCGGCCAATGTGACCTTGCTCAGAACCTTGCGCACGAACTGCCACGCGACCTGCGGAAACACGCCGAGCACGAAACCGATGACGTTCAGGGTCTCCGTGGGTTTCGCCAGCACTTCGGCCGACACTGCCGAAAGCACTTGCGCGCACTCGACCACCACCCAGGTACCGATCACCGCGAGCACGATCCGGATGCTGATCGACACGTAGGCGCTGGCGCGCAGATCCCGCCGCACATACCGCCGGAACAGTGCCTGCAAGGCAAAGAAATACGCCCCGAGGAAAGCAAAACCCACCGGCCCGGCAGAGGGGTTCAACGACGTGCGCAGGCTATCGGACATTGCATTGGCGGTATTGGCGAGCCCTGTCGTGCTGACGACGCAGGTGAAATTGGGCGGGATCGGCGGCAGGACCATCAACCAGCCGAGCGCGATCAATACGGTGGCGACGATGACCGGCACCGCTGTGGCCAGGTTAAACACCTCGGTGAATCCGACCGTGGAGCGGCGATTCATCGGCCGTTCGGCGACGTTGCGGGCGGCCGGATCGAAGCCGCGCAATAGCGTGTCAATGAATTCTTCGCGAAACTCGACCCCGATCGGTCCGTATACGGCTTCGAAGCGCTGCAGATAGGTCTCGACCCGCAGCCGTGGGCCGAGCAACAATTCATACGGCGCGTTGTCGCCTCTCTCGCAGTGGAGCTTAAGCCGGTCGGGCTGCGTGAGGCCGAGGCGATCCAAAATGGCGATGTATTCATTAAGCAGGCTGTCCTTGCGCGTCACGATGAACAGGTAGTACATCGTCGCCGGGAGCAGCAAGACCACCGCGAGAAACACGCCCCGGATGGCAACCACGCGAAGGCAGTCGGGCAACAGCACAATACCGGTGACCAGCAACACCAGGACCGGCAGGCCGACAAACACGATCAGTCCAGTACGCGCTTCCAGCGTCAGCAGCTTGAGCTTGGCGTTGATGGCAGAAAATTTAAGCACCAGCAGACTCACGACAATCGCCAGGCCGGCGGCCCACCAGTAACTGCGCAGGAAGGCCTGCCCCCAATCCGTGTTCCACGCGAAGATGGCGCCGATGAAGGCCCAGATCATCAGTCCGAAAAACACGGACAACTCGTGAGAATCGTCAACCTGCCGCAGTTCGCCAGGCTTGCTTTCGTCTTCAGCCATCAAGATTTCCCTGGAACGGATATTGATAGGAAATTCAACCGAATCACTTCAAGTATGGAACCTTGGCGCCATCATGAAGAACGCAGTTTTGGGCGCCGTCAGGCCAAGTTTTCCCGGTCCGCCGTCAAAATCCACCCACTCGACACAGCCGGCTGGTTTGCCACTCACGGGCGCAGACCTACCCCGCAGCGAGCACACAGTCACTCGGCCACCAACTGATCCCGTCTGTGCCTCGACTCGCGCAAGCACCCGCAACGCGTCGGCGCAGTCGCTTCGGGGTGAGGTGGTTCATGGCGCTGCTCCAATGGGTCATGCATACGCATTGCTGCGTATTGGCAACTTGTCTTGGCGACTTCAGGATGTCTTCAGGAGTGGTCCTTTGCGATTCAACAATTCAGTATAGGAATCACTTCATGCCGGTGCAAGCCCGGCGGGACGGGAGAAACACATGGCCACCTGGATGATCGTCGAGTCCTTTGGCAACGACCGGTTTGAAAACAAGCTGAACCCGGTGGGCTGGGCGTTCTATTCAGCCTCTACTTTGATCTGCATTCCTGAAAGGAGTCATCATGTCACGCCAATACATTGATTGCCGCGAATTTCCGAGCACCATGAACTGCAGCGTCGCGCTGTCGGCCGACAACGACAAGGAACTGCTTGAGGCTGCCGTGCAGCATGCGGTTGCCGTGCATGGCCACACCGATTCGCCGGAACTGCGCAAGCAACTGACATCCATGTTCAAGCCAGGCACGCCGCCGCTGAATGTGGCGAATGCCAAGGCCCAGACGGCCAGCGCCTGATCGGCTACCGTCAAAAAACGATGCCGCCCGGTGGATTCAGGGTTGAAGGCGGAAGTGGTGCCAAATTGCTATTCATTTAATAGCTGCTTGCGCTTATCTCTATTGCGCAAAAGGCATTTTTTGTGCTGAAAAAGCAATGAAACCCGGAAAACCGCCGGCGTTCACTCGCCCCGGTTGCGCATCCAGTCCGCCGTCTGGAAAAACGAGGCGTTCAGCCGGGCGCGCAGAGCTTCATCGACGCCGGTTTCAATCATTGCCTGGTTCATGCAGGCCAGCCACTGGTCGCGCTCCCGGATGCCGATGCTGCTGCCGCCGGTGTGTTGCGGCATGTGGCGCTGGCGCAGGCGCGGGTGGCCGAAGCGCTCGGTGTAGTGCTGCGGCCCGCCCAGCCAGCCGCACAGGAACCAGAACAGGCGCTCTCTGGCATTGTCCAGCGTGCCGCCGTGCGCGGCGCGCAGCGCGGTGTAGGCGGTCTCCAGGTCCATCAGGTCGTAGAAGCGCTCGACCAGCGCCTTGACGCGCTCCTCGCCGCCGATCCAGGCGAACGGGGTTTCAAACGGCGACGCTTCGGCGAGTTTTTCTTCAGTATGCATGGGATGATTTTATAAACCCGCCAGCCGCCCTCCTCGCGCAGGCGGGAATCCACGGAGGAAGCACAGCGCGTGGGACTGGATTCCCGCCTGCGCGCATAAGCGCTAACTTAATATACGGGTCATTGCAGATATCAGAGATAATGCAGGCATGGTTTTTCACACCGAACAAGCGGACTCTTCAACACGGCAAGAGCAAAGCGTGCCGTCAAAGCTGGCTGACGAAGACTGGGCGGCGATAGAGCGCCTGCTGCCCGAGCATTGGCAAGCCAAGGCGCGTGAGCTGCACGCGCTCAGGCGCACGCGAGGCGTCGCGGATGCAGCAGCGCTGCTGCGCGTCATGCTCATTCACATTGCTCAGGGCTGCGGCTTGCGGGAGACTGCGCAGCGGGCACGCCTGGGCGGGATCGCCGCGCTCAGCGATGTTGCTGTTTTGAAGCGCCTGCGTCACTGCGCGAGCTGGTTTGAATGGATGGGCAGCCAGCTACGCCAGCAGTGGATGCCGGCCGCGCTCAAGGCGAGCCAGGCCTTGCGGCCCTGTTGGGGCAACTACTGCATCCGCCTGGTCGATGGCACCATGGTCAGCGAGCCTGGCGCGAGCGGCTCCAAGTGGCGCTTGCACTACTCCGTGCAGTGGCCTAGCCTGCGCGCCGACGAGGTCATTGTCAGCACCAGCAAAGAGGGAGAGACGCTGCGCCGCTTTACGGTTCTGCCTGGAGAGGTACTGGTCGCAGACCGGGGTTTTGCCAACCCGCCGGGCGTGGCCCATGTCCACGATGCGGGAGGCGCCGTGGTGGTGCGTACCAATTTGGTCACCTTGCCGCTAAAAACCGCGCAAGGCCAGCCGCTGGGGATTCTTGA
>NZ_KL448323.1:2320182-2362335 GCF_000709345.1 Polaromonas glacialis
GCGCACCACAGGCGCGGCGCCTGCAGGGTAATGGCGGCCGACTATGTGCTGGTCTTCACAACCGTTGGCGACGAGCTAAGCGCCGCTGAGGTGCTCGATTTATACCGGGCGCGCTGGCAAATTGAGCTGGTGTTCAAGCGGCTGAAGTCTTTAGCCGGGCTGGGACATCTAAAAAAGCATGACCCCCGGGCCGCTCGCGCGTGGCTACAGGGCAAGCTTTTGGTGGCGCTTCTCATTGATGCCTTGCGGGTCGCCGGCGAGGCTTTTTCCCCCTGGGGTTACATCGAACTCACTGGCAACCGCAGCGCCACTGGCGAGCAGGGCGCGAACGAAAACGAGAAGTCCGTGCCTGTGGCGGGGGTTCTCGCTGATGCATGAGTTGCTGTGTCGCGCCGTGCTGCCGGCCTTGTCACTTGTGCAGGCCCTTACCCAGTGGAGGTGCGTGCGCTATCGTCTGGCCGAGCCGCCTCGAAAACGAAAACTCAAGATTGACGAATGGAATAATTTTTAGGTTAGCGCTTATGCGCCTGCGCGGGAACGGCAAATCCGGGCAGCCAGCTTTTACTGCGCCTTGCGCAGCGTTTCCACCACCGGCGTGTTCAGCACCGCGCGCAGCCCCCACCAGCCGGCCGCCAGCGCCAGCGCCGCACCGGCCAGGCTGCCGAACAGCGGCACGGTCCAGGAGCCGGTCCAACTGAAGTCGAACACATAACGCGCCAGGCCCCAGCCGACGACCAGCGCCACCATCGACGCCAGGAAACCGGCCAGCAGGCCGACGCCGGCCAGTTCGGCGCGCTGCACCTGCCGCAGCAGCGAGGCTCTAGCACCGACGGCGCGCATGATGGCGAATTCTCTAGCGCGCTCCTCGCGCGTGGCGGTGATGGCGGCGAACAGCACCACCAGTCCGGCCGCCAGCGTGAAGCCGAACAAGAATTCCACCGCCCGGATCACCTGGTCGAGCACCCGCTGCACCTGCGCCAGCGTGCTGCTCATGTCCACATTGGTGATGTTGGGAAAGGCCCGCACCAGGGTGTTGTCAAAACTCTGCGGCCGGACTTGCCCGCTGGCCACCGGGTCGGCGGGTTCGGGCGCGCGAAAGGCGCTGATGAAGGTCACCGGCACCTCGGCGGCCAGCTGCGCCACCGGGTACATGACAAAGAAGTTGACATGCATCGAGCCCCAGTCCACCTTGCGCAGGCTGGTGATCTTCGCCTCGCTGGACTGGCCGGCAATGTCAAAGCGCAGGCTGTCGCCGAGCTTGAGGCCCAGGGTCTTGGCCAGTCCTTCCTCGACGCTGATGGCATCTTTTTCTCCGGCGCTCCAGCGGCCTGCAACCACCTCGTTGTGGACCGGTTTTTCCGCGCTGTTGGACAGGTTGAATTCGCGGTCCACCAGGCGTTTGGCGCGGTCGTCCTCGAAATTCTCGGGCGTGACATCCTTGCCGTTGATCGCCACCAGCCGGCCGCGAATCATCGGGTACCAGTCGAACTTGGTCACGCCGCCGTCTTTCAGCGCCTGCCGGAAGGCGTCACCTTGGTCGGGCTGGACATTGATGACGAAACGGTTCGGCGCGTCCGGCGGCGTCGCCTGGCGCCAGCTGCTGATCAGGTCGGTGCGAAGCAGCACCAGCAGCATCAGCGCCAGCAGGCCGATGGCCAGGGCGCTGGTCTGCACCACCGCATACACCGGGCGCGCCGACAACTGGCGCGTGGCCAGCACCAGCCAGCGCGGCGCCGTCGCTTCATTCACGCTGGCGCGCAGCAGCCTCACGGCGGCGTAGCTCGCCAGCGCAAACACCAGCACCGCGCCGGCAAAGCCGCCGACGGCGATCAGGCCGAGCTTGAGGTCGCTGCTGGCGGCCATCAAGAGGGCGGCAAATCCCAGGATGCCCACGCCAAGGACCAGCATCGACACCGGCTTCAGATTGCCGACCTCGCGGCGAATCACCCGCAGCGGCGGCACCTGGGCCAGCTGCAGCACCGGCGGCAGGCCGAAGGCCAGCAAAAGCGTCAGCCCCATGCCCATGCCGAACGCCGCCGGCCACAAGGTCGCCGCCGGCAAGGTGGCGCTGACCAGCCCGGCCAGGAGCAGCACGAACACGTAATGCACGGCAAATCCCAGCGCCACGCCCAGCGCGCTGGCCACCAGACCGGCGAGGACGAATTCAAAAGTGTAGGCCAGCGCAATCGTGCGCTGCGGCTGCCCCAGCACGCGCAGCATGGCGCAGTCGTCGAGGTGCTTAGATGCAAAGCTGCGCGCCACGATGGCCACGGCCACGGCGCTGAGCAGCGCGGCCAGCAGCGCCACCAGGTTCAGGAATTTTTCAGCGCGCTCCAGCGTCTGCTGCATCTGCGGGCTGCCGCTGTCCAGTGATTCGAGCCGCGCGCCGCGCAGCCGTACCTCGGCATCCGGCTTCTTCAGTTCATCGGTTGCCCAGCGGACAAAGGACTTGACGGCTTGCGCGTCATCGCCCGCGACCGCAAAGCGGTAGTTGGTGCGGCTGGCCGGCTGGATCAGGCCGGTGGCGGGCACATCCACGGCGTTGATCATCACGCGCGGCGAAAAGCTCATGAAGCCGGCGCCCCGGTCGGGCTCCTGCACGATCACGCGGGTGACCGTGAAACTGGCGTCGCCCATCAGCAGCGGCTGGCCGAGCTTCAGGCCCAGCGCATCGAGCAGCGCCGCATCGGCCCAGGCGGTGCCGGGCGCGGGAATGTCGCGGGTGGCTTGGCCCGTGGTTTCATCGAGGCGGTCGGCCAGCTTCATGCTGCCGCGCAGCGGGTAGCCTTCGGGAACGGCCTTGAAGGCGATCAGCTTGCTAGCGCCGCCCTCCTCTTCCCGCGCCCGCGCCATGGTCGGAAAAGTCACGGTGGAAATGGCGTTCAGGCCGAGCGCCTGGGCTTTTTCCATGAACGCCGCCGGAACCGGTCCATCGCTGCGCACCACGGCATCGCCGCCCAGCAATTGCAGGGCGTCGCGCTGCAAGCCGCCATTGAGCCGGTCGGCAAAAAATCCGACCGCCGTGAGCGACGCCACGGCCAGCGTGACTGCCACCATCAGCAGCCGCAATTCGCCGGCCCGCAGGTCGCGCAGCAGGGTTTTCCAGCCGAGCTTGAGAAAAAGAGTGTTCATGGCGTGACCTTAGCGCAGAACCGGTAAGGGGTGCGTCAAGAAGGGTTGATGCGCAGGGGTACAGGCCTTCGCCAGCCTGCCGGCGGTGCAGGGCATTCCAGCCGTGTTTTATGAACAAAATCGGCCTTTTGCGCACGTCCTGTATGCGCAAGCAGCTATCAAAAAAATAGTATTCACCTGGCGAAGGAGTCTGCTCAGCCGGCCTCTTTCTCGGAGGAAGGCGCAGCCACAGTCACCAGCCCGGGCTCCAGCCTGAGCCGCCCGGCATGGGTGTAGCAAAGAAACCGCTTGTTGGTCGCCCGGCCAATCGCGCACAGTCCAACCGACTGCGCCACCTGGTGGCCCATCTGCGTGATGCCGCTGCGCGACACCACGACCGGCACGCCCATCTGCGCCGACTTGATGACCATTTCGCTGGTCAGCCGGCCGGTGGTGTAGAAAACCAGCCCTGAAGCGGATGAATCAGGAGAAGCCAGAGCATCCGATGCAGCAAGCGCAGGCTCAATGAGCGTAGCTGCGGATGTCCCTTGCCAGTCAGGGCCGCAGATCCGGCTTTGCCGGTCTGCAGGCGCAGCGGCCCCCTCGGGGGGCAGCGAACCACACGAAGTGGGAAGCGTGGGGGCCATATTCATCCACATCCAGCCGGCAATCGTGTCGATGGCATTGTGCCGGCCCACATCCTCGACAAACAGCAGCATGTCAGACTCGCCCGAAGCCGTCGAAAACAGCGCGCAGGCATGCACCGAGCCGGCCGACTTGTAGGTCGTTTCCTTGAGCCGGATGGTGTTGACCAGCGCGTACAGCTGGCCCTGGGTGATGCGGCTGCCTGCGGGCAGCGCAATCTGGTCCACCTCGTCCATCAGGCCGCCAAACACGCTGCCCTGCCCGCAGCCGGTGGTGACGATGCGACGGGCGGTTTTTTCCTCGATGTCCTCGATGCCGCGCACGGTCTTGACGGCGGCGGCGCCCACGTCCCAATCGACCGTGATCGACTCGATGTCGGCCACGTCCCGCACCAGGCGCTGGTTGCGCAGGTAGCCCAGCACCAGCAGTTCGGGGTTCGCGCCCAGCGTCATCAGCGTGACCAGTTCGCGCTTGTCCACATAGACCGTCAGCGCACGCTCGGCAGGAATCGAGACTTTTTGCAGTTCGCCAAATTCGTTGACTGCCTCGATTTCGCTGGTCAAGGGGGCCTGGGCTTGTGTCAGATAAGGAAGGGACATGGCGAGAAGACTACCGTAAAAAAGGCCGGCACCCTGCGGCCCGGCCTTTGCAGGAGCGTGCGGCTTCAGGGTTTCTTGTCGGGATTCGACACCGCGTCGGGCACCTTGGTGCTTGGCGGGGCGGAGGCGGTTTCAGCTGGTGAGTGAGCGCCCGAGGCCTCCAGGGGCTTGGGCGCTTCAGGCGATGCATAGACAAAAGCGCCCGCGTCGGCACAGGGCGGCGTGGCCGTTGCCGGCTTGATTTCCTTGCTGGCGGCCTGGGCCGACATCCGGTAGCTGGCGGCCACCCGGTCCTGCGACTGGCACAACTGGAAGGCATCGACCTTGCCGGCCCAGACGGCCTTGGCGGCAGCTTCATCGGACTTGGCCTTGGCCTCGGGCGTTGGCGGCGGGAGTTTGGCCGCCGCCAGCGAGCAGGCGCCCAGCAGTAGGCTGGTGATCAGAAGTTTTTTCATGCGGATTCTCACTCGTTGGTTTAGGCCTGCACGGCAGGACTGGCGGGCGGCACAGGCGCGGTGCGCTGCGCGGGAATGCGTCCGGCCTTGATGTCGTCGTACCAGTATTCGTGGTGTTCCCTGGCCCAGGTTTCATCGATGTAACCGGTTTTCATGCCTTGATAGGCGCCTTCCATGCCAATCGTGCCGATGTAGATGTGGCCGATAAACATCGCCATCATCAGCACCGTGGCCACAGCATGCACCATGTGGGCGATCTGCAGGGTGCTGCGCTCATACAGCAGGCCAGGCAGCAGCATGTCGAGCACCAGCCCCGAGCCGATCACGACCATGCCCAGGAACAGCACACCACCCCAGAACACCAGTTTTTCACCTGCGTTGAAGCGGTGCGATGGCACTTCCTTGCCCGACAGGATGCCGCCGCCCTTGAGCAGCCACTGCAGGTCGCCCTGGCGTGGCAGGTTGTCGCGCACGAAGGTGAAAAACACGACCAGCAGCGACACGGCAAACACCGGGCCGGCGAAGTTGTGCAGGTTCTTGAGCGCATAAGCCAGCCAGCCGAACAGCTGGCCGCCCATGACCGGCAGCGCAAAGAATTTGCCGAAGGCCATGACGATGCCGGAAATGGCCAGAATGGAAAAGGCAATGGCGTTGGCCCAATGCGCCGAACGCTCGAACGGCGTGAAGCGCTCGATCTTGCGGCCGGTGTTGGCGCCGTGCTGCTTGATGCTGCCTTTGCCCAGGTAGAACAGGGCAATGGCACCGACAACGATCAGCAGCAAGGCGCCGCCGTAGGGAATCAGCCAGTTGTTGCGCACCTGGCGCCAGGCTTCGCCGGCGTTGGTCAGGCGCGAGCCGGGATATTGCACAAACGGCTGGATCAGGTTGCCCGCTTCAGGCGCCTGGCTCTTGGGCAGGCTGCTGTAGCCGGTCACGCCCTCGCCCACCTGGCGCCACATGGGCGCATTGTTGCCGGGCTGGACCTTGGCGCGCTCGCCATTGGTCTGCCTGGCATAGCCCGGGTCTTCGCTGGCGTCGGGCTTGACGTCGAAGATGTTCTGGCCCTGAATGCCGCCCGCCGCCGGCGGCGCGCCGGGCGCAGGCGCGGCCAGAGCAGGAGCCGGAGCTTGCACCGCCGCCGGGGGCGCTGAAGCCGCAGGCGCCGGGGCTTGCGCGACAGCCGCTCCAGTCAGGCCAATTGCTATTAAAAATATAGCTAATTGCGCATGTTTCATAAAAGGCTCCGATCAGTTTGTCTTGGAGTACTCGTTCTGGGTGTTCTGCATGCGGGCCTTGAGGCCTTGCTCCCAGCTTTTTTTGTCCGTTGGCGTCCAGCCCGGCGCGACAAACTGGTTTTGCGCTCCCTGGTAAGCCGCGACATGGTTTTTGTTGGTGCCCAGCGTCTGCGGCTTTTCACCGCAGGCAGACACAGCCGCCAGCACCGCCAACAGCGGAAAAAGCATGCCAGGGCGCTTCATGACTTCGCTCCTGCCGGCGGCTGGCCGGCCTGCTTGGAGCCGTAGGCCGTTCCCCAGCCCCAGACTTCGGCGCCCTTGCCGCGCTGCACGACGCGGTTGCGGAAAATGTCGGCCACCACGTCGCCGTCGCCGGCCAGCAGGGCCTTGGTCGAGCACATCTCGGCGCAGGCGGGCAGTTTGCCTTCGGCCAGGCGGTTACGTCCGTATTTCTCGAACTCGGCCTGGCTGCCGTTGACCTCGGGGCCGCCGGCGCAAAAGGTGCATTTGTCCATCTTGCCGCGAACGCCGAAGGTGCCGGTGGACGGAAACTGCGGCGCGCCAAACGGGCAGGCGTACGAGCAGTAGCCGCAGCCGATGCAGATGTCCTTGTCGTGCAGCACCACGCCTTCGTCGGTGCGGTAGAAGCAGTTGACCGGACAAACGGCCATGCAGGGCGCGTCGCTGCAGTGCATGCAGGCGACCGAGATCGATTTTTCGCCCGGAACACCGTCATTAAGCGTCACCACGCGGCGGCGGTTGACGCCCCACGGGACTTCGTTTTCGTTCTTGCAGGCGGTGACGCAGCCGTTGCATTCAATGCAGCGCTCCGCGTCGCAGACAAATTTCATGCGTGCCATTTTTATTCTTCCTTATGCTCGTTCGACATTGCAAACGGTTGTCTTGGTTTCCTGCATCATCGTCACGCTGTCGTAGCCGTAAGTGGTGCCGGTGTTGATGGCCTCGCCGCGCACCACAGGCGCGGCGCCTGCAGGGTAATAGGCCAGCATGTCGGCGCCCTGCCAGCGTCCCGAGAAGTGGAAAGGCATGAACACCGTGTCCGGCCCGACGCGCTCGGTGACCAGCGCCTGCACATTGAGCCGCGCGCCGGTCGGCGTGCTGACCCAGGCGCGTTCGCCGTTGCGGATACCTTTTTCGGCCGCCACCTTGGGGTTGATCTCGATGAACATTTCCTGCTGCAACTCGGCCAGCCACGGGTTGGAGCGGGTTTCCTCGCCGCCGCCTTCATACTCGACCAGCCGGCCGGAGGTCATGATCAGCGGGAATTTTTCATGCACCTTGTCGGCGATGTTCTTGTCCTGCAAGGTCTTGTACAGCGTGGGCAGGCGCCAGAAGGCTTTCTTGTCGTCATGCGTCGGGTACTTGGCGACCAGGTCGGGCCGGATGCCGTAGAGCGGCTCGCGGTGCTGCGGAATGGCGTCGGGGAAGTTCCACACCACGGCGCGTGCCTTGGCATTGCCGAACGGGTAGCAGCCGTGGTTCTTCATGACTACGCGGATGATGCCGCCGGACGAGTCGGTCTTCCAGTTCTTGCCTTCGGCGGCTGTCTTTTCGGCATCGGTCAACTCATCCCACCAGCCGAGTTTCTTGACCAGCACATGGTCGAATTCGGGGTAGCCGGTGGTGATGTCGGCGCCCAGCGAATGCGAGCCGTCTTCGGCCAGCAGCGTCTTGCCTTCGCGCTCGACGCCGAAGTTGGCGCGGAAGTTGCCGCCGCCGTCCATGACGTGCTTGGAGGTGTCGTACAGGTTGGGCGAGCCGGGGTGCTTCATCTCCGGCGTACCCCAGCACGGCCACGGCAGACCAAAGTAGTCGCCGGTCGTGTCGTAGCCCGATTGCTTGTCCTTGCCGCCCTTGGACTTGAGCGTCTTGACGTCGAACAGGTGCATGCTGCGCATGTGCGCCTTCAGGCGTTCCGGGCTCTGGCCGGTATAGCCGATGGTCCAGCAACTCTTGTTGATCTCGCGCAGGATGTCCTCGGGCACGGGTTCGTCCATGCCCTTGACCTGCTGCATCTTGAAGTTCTTGCTCAGTTCCTTGCCAAAGCCCAGCCGGTCGGCGAACTGCTGCATGATCATGTGGTCGCTGCGGCTTTCCCACAGCGGCTCGATGACCTTCTCGCGCCACTGCAGTGAACGGTTCGAGGCGGTGCAGGAGCCGCTCGTCTCGAACTGCGTGGCGGCCGGCAGCAGGTAAACGGCGCGGTTCGGATTCTGGTCTTCTGCCTTGCCAGGCATGGCGGCCATCGCGGCGGTGGCCGACGGGTACGGGTCCACCACCACCAGCAGGTCGAGCTTGTCCATCGCCCGCTTCATCTCCAGGCCCCGGGTCTGGGAATTGGGCGCGTGGCCCCAGTAGAAAACGCCGCGCAGGTTGGAATCCTGGTCGATGAATTCGTTTTTCTCCAGCACGCCGTCAATCCAGCGCGACACGGTGATGCCGGGCTTGCCCATCATGGAGGGCGAGGCGTACTTGGCCTTGATCCAGTCAAAGTCCACGCCCCAGACCTTGGCGAAATGCTTCCACGAGCCTTCGGCCAGGCCGTAGTAACCGGGCAGCGAGTCGGGGTTGGGGCCGACATCGGTGGCGCCCTGCACGTTGTCGTGACCCCGGAAAATGTTCGTGCCGCCGCCGGACTTGCCGACGTTGCCCAGCGCCAGCTGCAGGATGCAGGAAGCGCGAACAATGGCATTGCCGGTGGTGTGCTGGGTCTGGCCCATGCACCAGACGACCGTGCTGGGCCGGTTCATGGCCATCATCTGGGCTGCCTTGAACACCTGCGCTTCGGGGACACCGCAGGCTTCTTCCACCTTGTCGGGCGTCCACTTGGCCAGCACTTCTTCCTTGATCTTGTCCATGCCATAGACCCGATCATTGATGTACTTCGTGTCTTCCCAGCCGTTCTTGAAGATGTGAAACAGCATGCCGAACAGGAAGGGAATGTCCGAGCCGGAGCGAATGCGGATGTACTCGTCGGCCTTGGCGGCCGTTCGCGTGAAGCGCGGATCGACCACGATCATCTTGCAGCCGGTTTCCTTGGCATGCAGCATGTGCAGCATGCTGACCGGATGGGCCTCGGCGGCATTCGAACCGATGTACAACGCGCACTTGCTGTTTTGCATGTCGTTGTACGAATTGGTCATGGCGCCATAGCCCCAGGTGTTGGCCACGCCGGCCACCGTGGTCGAGTGGCAGATGCGCGCCTGGTGGTCGCAGTTGTTGCTGCCCCAGAAACTCATCCACTTGCGCAGCAGGTAGGCCTGCTCGTTGTTGTGCTTGGACGAACCGATCACGTACAGCGAATCCGGGCCGCTTTCCTTGCGCAGGGCCAGCATGCGTTCGGTGATTTCGTTCAGCGCCGTGTCCCAGCTGATGCGCTCGTACTTGCCGTTGACCAGCTTCATCGGGTAGCGCAGCCGGTATTCGCCGTGGCCGTGCTCGCGCAGCGCGGCACCCTTGGCGCAGTGCGCGCCCAGGTTGATGGGCGAGTCAAACACGGCTTCCTGGCGCACCCAGACGCCGTTTTCAACGACGGCATCGACCGCGCAGCCGACCGAGCAATGCGAGCAGATGGTGCGCTTGACTTCGATTTTGGAATTGCCGACGGCTTCGCCGGGAGCCGCTGCGCTTGCTTTTTTAACCAGCGAGAGCTGGGTCGCCGCCAGTCCTACGCCAACGCCGAGTCCGGAGCGCCGCAAGAACGAGCGCCGGTCCATGGTGGGCAGGGCGTGCGACAGGCCGCGCGTCAGGCTTTGCACAAAGCGCGGGGAGCCCGCACGGTGCGCCGTCAAGCCGGAAGGGCTGGAAGATTTTTTCGTGAGCAGCATGAAGCTCTCCGTGAGAATTGACGAATGGACAACCGGAAAAATGGACCGGAAAGTGGAATCAGACGCGCGCGGTCTTGTAGTAGCGCTCGACATGCTCCGAAGCGCTGTAACCGCCGCCTTTTTCAGGCGCCGGCTTGGGCGCCGCCACGGCGACTTCAGCGAGCTGCACGCGCGGCAGCGCCATCACGGCAGCTGCGGCTGCGCCGGTGGCTGCGGCACCGAAAAAGAAACCCCGGCGCGAGGGTTTGGGCTGGCTATCCTGCATTTTTTTCTCCATGAAATTTTGGCATATGTAAAGGCTTGCATAACTCTACGTTAGTCATAGGCGCACCACAATGGTTCACGTAAATACAACCCTAAAACCAAGGGAAAACCATAGGCCATCCAAGATTTTCTATTGCGCGGCGGGAGGGCTGAAACCGTGATCAGGCAGAAATTGCAGCCAGGGCTGCAATCAGGGATGTTTCACTCCAGCATGTCAAAACCTTGCGATTCAACACTGACAAACGCTTGCGCAAAGCACGCGAATGTACGGTAGAAACGCGCCTTCGGATGCCGAGTGACCGCCTCGCACATCATGGAAAACCAGGGCTGCACATGGCGCGTGAAAAATTCGCGCTGGCGCGTCAAGTTGGCCACTTCCACATCGTCACCGGCAATCAGGTAACGCATGACTTCGCACAGGTAAGCCGCATGGTCTTCGGTCTCGGACATGGCGCCGTCGCGCGCCAGGCCAAGGTCCGCCAGGTCGGTGCGCAGCGCTGCCAGCGGTTTTTCGTTCAGGAAGCCGCTGAGGTAGTGGGAACCGAACAGATAGACCTCGGGCTTGCCCACGCCGCCAAACAGGGTGTCGTATTCATGGCGGGTGTCGGCCAGCGACTGTTCGCGTGCAGCGGCGACTACTTCGCCCCATGGGCCTTCCAGCAGCGCGCCGGCAGCGGGAGCCTCGGTCACGGCCACGCGCAGCCTGTCATACAGGTCAGCGCTGGGCGGCGCATAGAACAGCGCGGCGAGCAGTCCATAGACCTCGGCACGCGCGGTTTCTTCGTCGAGGGTGGAAGCGGTGAGTTGGGCTTGCATGGAAATTTTTGCCTGTGGACTGGGGTTAGCGGATGTCACCGATCTTGACTTCGTTGTCGGCCGAGTAGATGTCGATGACGCGGCAGTCGCTGCACATCTTCAGGCGGTCCGCCGCTGCACCCTGGAACATGGCATGGCCGGCCAGCTTGCCCAGCATGGATTCAATCGCCTTGAGCGTGCCGAAAGGCTTGCTGCAGCGGATGCAGGCGTAAGGCTGCATCTCATTGAGCACCACGGCTTCCCGGCGCTGCGGCGTGAGCCTGAGCTGGGGTACCAGGGCCAGCGCATTTTCCGGGCAGGTCGTGACGCACAGGCCGCACTGCACGCAGTTCTTTTCGATGAACCGGAGCTGCGGGCGTTCGGCGTTGTCCTGCAGGGCGCTGGCCGGGCAGGCGCTGACGCAGCTCAGGCACAGGGTGCAGGCGTCCTTGTTGATGGCCAGCGCGCCCAGCGGCGATGCGGCCGGCAGCGCAATCAGCTCTGCCTGCACCGTCGATTGCAGCATCAGGTGATCGAGCGCCAGTTCCAGCGTGGCGCGCTTGTCGGCCTGCACCGCAAAGCCCGCCGCCTGCGCCACACCTTGCGCGGGCGCCGCTTGCAAAAACGCGTCAAGACCGGCCAGGTCACGCGCATCCTTCGCCTCAAAAATACGGAAGTGTTCTCCCTGATAGCCGAGCCCCGTCAATATCGCCTGCGCGACTTGCATCTGCTCGCGAAGGGCCTCGCGGTACTGCGGCGCTTCTTCGGCCGTCATCAGCACCCAGACCTGGGAAGCGCCATAGGCAATGCTGGACAGCCATAATTCCAGCCCGGTGGAGGCAGTATGAAAGAGACCCAGTGGCATCACGCGCGCCGGCACGCCGCGAACCGCCGGATCGAGCCGGGCCATGCGGCCCAGGTCGCCCAGCAGCCGTGTGCCGGCCTCCTGGCTGTGCAGCAGCAGCGCGGCGTGCTTGCCGCCGGCTTTGGCATACGTCGTCAGCAGCGTCTTGATTTTTGTGCCCTGCTCGGCAGGGCGCGGATAGGCATACGAAATGGCGCCGGTCGGGCAGACGGTGGTGCAGGCGCCGCAACCGACGCACAGGTTCGGGTTCACTTTGATCTGCTGGCGATTTTTTTCGCTGCTGATGGCCGAGGCCGAACACACGTCGATGCAGGCGCTGCAGCCCACGGTGTTGTTGCGGCTGTGGGCGCACAGCTTTTGCTTGTAGTTGAAGAACTTGGGCTTTTCAAACTCGCCCACCAGCGAGCGCAGTTGCAGCAGCGTGCGGCTGTCCTGGCCGTCCCAGCGGAAATAGCCCTGCGGCAGCGCATGCTGGGTGAAGGCCGGCGCGCTTCGCAGGTCAAGCACCAGGTCGAATTTTTCGTTCAGCGCTTCAGGCTCGCGGCTGAAATCGATGGCACCGGCGACGCCGCAAACCTTCACGCAGGTCCGGTGCGACTGGCACAGGCTCATGTCGATCTGGTAGTCAAAGCCGATGGCGCTTTCCGGGCAGGCCGACAGGCAGGCGTTGCAGCGGGTACACAGGTCCAGGTCGATCGGGTTGCTGCGCGTCCAGTTCAGCTCGAAGGCGCCCAGCCAGCCGGTGAGCTGCCTGATCTTCCCCGCCAGCACCGGATAGCGCCGCTCCTGCAGGCCGCCATGGCTGCCTGCGCCCAGGCTGAACAGCGTGACGTCGAGCGCATCCGAGACCAGTTCGGCGGCGCGCTCGGCCGCATCGAGTGGGCCGATGATGAGCAGGCGGCCGGCACTCTTGTATGTCACCGTTGGCACCGGTTCGGCATCGGGCAGATGCGCCAGCGCCAGCAAGGCGGCGATCTTCGGGCTGGCTTGGGCCGCGTCCTTGCTCCAGCCGCCGGTTTCGCGGATGTTGACGAACTTGATGACGGACGTGGCGCCTTCGGTCTGCTGCGCGAGTTCGGCGAACAGCCGCGTTTCCTGGGTGCAGGCGACGATGACGTCGTCGCCTGACTGGATGGCCTTCTGGAACGCGCCCGCTTCGCGCCGGCACAGCGTCGAATGCAGCGTCAGGTTTTCGTCAAGTGCCGTGCCCAGCGCTCGGGGCTGAAGGGGCATGGTCTGGTTGCAGTCGCAAATGAGAGTGGGCATGGTCGTCGGGTTGGCTGGCGCCGTGATCCTCGAAAGGCTCGGGCTGACTGGGGAGTTCAGCGATTGGGGTTTTCGGACCGTGAATTTCTGGGGAATTTCCGGACTGCGCCACGGCCTCAGGCGTGGGGTTATTCAAGTCATCCGGTGGTAATGAATCTACAGGAGATTGCAATGCAGCGGCTTCCTGGCCACCATCATTGTTTTCATCATCCTCGTTAAAAATTTTCAACAGCCTGGCGCCGACCATCTGGCGCAGCATGGATTCCGGAATCGGGTCGGCGATGGAGTAGTCGCTGATATAAATGTCAAGCCCGTCCATCACGTTGTAGTGCGGGTCGGTGAAGAGTTTTTTCATGGCGGCGTTGCGCACGTCGGCACCGACATTTCGGGCCATGAAGGGCTTGAAGTCGGAGTCCTGCGTGAGCGCCTTCACATCGTCGAGCGACAGCAGTTTTTTGGGTTGTTCCGCCGGGGACGCCGCAGGTGCCGACAAATGGGCCTGATCGGGTTTCAGTGCGGCGGGCGAAACGGCGGCAGCCACAGCCAGTGGCGCGGCTTTCGTCGGCGCAGCAGGCTCGTCCAGCGGCTTGCCCTGCAGCGCGTCGGTCTTGCGCCGCGCCCAGCGGCCCAGGAATCCGGAATGCTCTTCAGCCACGGCCGCCGCCTCCGCCGCCAAACTTCTTTTCAGTGCTAACGCGCGCCGGGCTGCCGAAGCGGTCCACCAGCGGCTTGAAGCTTTGCGGGCGCTGGCGGCGCTTGGCCTCCAGCACATGGTGTTCATCGACAAAATGCTGCATCCACTGCACCACATCAGGCGGCGCGGGCACCTGTTCAACGGTTTCCTGCGCATCGAGCCAGCGGCCGGCATCGTGGTAGCTCAGGGTGACGATCTGCGGCACGGCGACGGGCTCATCGGCCAGGCCGGCCTCTTCTTCCATGCGCCAGACGACCCAGAAGCAAGGCTGCGGCGTGGTGACATTCAGGTAATAGCCTTCGGCATCGCCCCGGTGCAGTTCGACCCGGAAGCCGGGATGCAGCCAGCGCTCTTCGCGCTCGTCCTTGAGCAACAGGCGCGGCTGGCGGCCAAAGCCGTCCTCATGCGGGACCACGTCAGCCAGCATCCAGCGCCAGGGCTGCCAGACGTTGTCGATGCGCTCGCGGCGCATGACCACGGCCACGTCCATGCACGGGCGGTGAAGGGTCTCGTCGGAGTCGGGGGACTGCATTAGAAAGTCAAGCATTGCCGAAGTGTACGGCGCCCCTCATGCCCGTTGGCGTCAAGGTCTTTTGCCGGGCGGCCGTCTGCGGTAGGATGCCCTCCAGCCCGCCTGCGCTGCGCAAACGGTTCCAGGCGATTTTTGCTGGCTTATACGCAAGCAGGCATGGCTTGCCGCAACTTTGGCTGGACATACAATGAACGATCAGGTGTACTCCCGCAGAAGATGGGGCCGGCTGCTGGGTTGCATGACGCTGCTGGCTTTCGCCGGCTGCGCCACCCGGCCAGGCGCCAGCCCGCGCTCCCTGAATTCATCACGCACCGGCAGCGACATCGCCCTGTTTGCGCTGTCGCTGCTGGACATGCCTTACGTGTCGGGTGGACGCGGCCCGGCCACGGGATTCGATTGCTCCGGACTCGTTTCGCATGTGTACCTTCAGGCCGCCGGCATCCCGCTGCGGGGAAGCGCAGCATCCATGGCCAAAGCCGCGCGCCCGGTCAATCCGGCAGACCTGATGGCCGGCGACCTGCTGTTTTTCAACACCCTGGGCTACTCGTTTTCGCATGTCGGCATCTATGTGGGCGACGGGCGCTTCGTGCATGCCAGCAACCCGCGCACCGGCGTGAGGACCGACAGGCTGGACAGCAAGTACTATGCAAGCCGGTTTGAAGGCGCGAAAACAGTATTGAGCTAAACGTGAGCGTTCAGTGCGCGTGTCGTTTTTGCAGCGCGTCTGCAGCGCCACTAACCCACCGCCCGGCTTTTTAGCAGCCATTCCCGGACACTCCATCGTTTGCGATGCAAGCCCATGTTTAAAAGCACCGGGTCTGCATACATCGCAATCCCGCCTTCATACACTATAAAATTAATAGCTACTCACGCATACAGGACGTGCGCAATATCCATTTTTCATACATAAACAGTTACTACTCAGCGCCCTCGAAGGGCTTCGCACTTTCTTTTGTCATTACGGATTGAGCCTGCCCGGGACTAGATCCGGGCAGGCTCAATCCATGACCTCTGTGGGAGAAGTCATGGGTAAGCAAGCCGGGCAATACACCTTGAATACAGCGCCATCATTGTGGCAAGGGGTGTGCCTGAGCAGGTTGCCAGCGGTGGGGCAGCAGCTGTGCAATAAGCACGTCTGTAAGTGTGCGGTCTGTTACTCGTTGACTCGCCGCTTCACCTTATGCCAACGCCGAATACCGTAATCAAGGAAGATCAATTCAAGCAGTTTAGTAAAACTTGACTGTGTGGGCAGTTCCTGTAAGCCTGGTAAAGCCCACAATAATGAGTCGTATGGATGCCCCGCTTCGACTTTTAGCAAGCATATGGAGCCCAGAAGTAAGTGCTGATTGTGGGGTTGTAGCCCGGGTTTGCAAACTTGGCAATGTAGAGCTTGCTGTTGTACGACACGATACTGCCGGCAGCATATTGTTTTCCCTGCACCCAGTTTGAAAAGATACATGCCGGTGGCGGTGGCGGTGGCGGTGCTTCAGAGCAGGAATATACCGCCCAGAAGTAAGTGCTGATTGTGGGGTCGTAGCCCGGGTTTGCAAACTTGGCAATGTAGAGCTTGCTGTTATACGACACGATACTGCCGGCAGCATATTGTTTTCCCTGCACCCAGTTTGAAAAGATACATGCCGGTGGCGGTGGCGGTGGCGGTGCTTCAGAGCAGGAATATACCGCCCAGAAGTAAGTGCTGATTGTGGGGTCGTAGCCCGGGTTTGCAAACTTGGCAATGTAGAGCTTGCTGTTATACGACACGATACTGCCGGCAGCATATTGTTTTCCCTGCACCCAGTTTGAAAAGATACATGCCGGTGGCGGTGGCGGTGGCGGTGCTTCAGAGCAGGAATATACCGCCCAGAAGTAAGTGCTGATTGTGGGGTTGTAACCCGGGTTTGCAAACTTGGCAATGTAGAGCTTGCTGTTGTACGACACGACACTGCCGGCAGCATATTGTTTTCCCTGTACCCAGTTTGAAAAGGTACATGTCGCTGGCGGTGATGAGGAGGTTGTCGTAAACGACAAGGCATTCGATGTGCTTGTATCAGGATTCACCACCGTAATTTGCGCAGTTCCGGCGGCTGCAATATCGCCCGCTGCAATCGCAGCCGAAAGCTGGCCGGAGTTGACAAATGTCGTTGTCCGGCTAGAGCCGTTCCAGCGCACCAAGGAGGCGGTTACAAAATTTGAACCCTTCACTGTCAGCGAAAAACTCGGTCCACTTGCCGTTGCCGTGGCCGGTGCCAGAGACGATACAGAAGGCAGCGGGCTATTGGACTGCGGAGTTAGCTGGATCACTCTGGCTGTGGATGGCACGCCATTCTTCAAAAGGAAGACCATGTAATGGCCTGCGGGAACGGTCAGGCTGTTCGGTGCGACGATATTAATACCGCCAGCTGCCTGCGTAATGCTGGTCGAGCTAAAGAAACCTTGATGCATATTGTTTGTATGGGTGACCGAAGGCAGTGCAATCCAGCTCACAGCGTCAATGCCCGCCGCGTCAGGCGTGCCGACGAAAAGACTTTGCCCTTTGTTAACGCTGGCAGGCGCTGATGAAATGACAGGCCTCGCACCCGCAAAGAGATAGGGCGGCGAGAAAATTTCGGTTAGCGTGATCCCATTGCCTCCGGCAATCAACACGCGGGCATCGGGCAGCAGCAGTGCAGTTGAGTGGTATATCCTTGCAATTCTGCCAGCCGCCATGACGCGCCAGGACTCCGTGACAGGATTCCACAGCTCTGCTTCAAGCACAGGCATGCCCGGACTGCCATTGTTAAACCCTGGTCCGCGCGTGCCACCGGTTGTCAGCACGGTGCCATCAGGCAGCATGGTTGCATTCATGGATCTTCTAGCCACGCTCATCGAGCCCACATCGCGCCAACTTGGCGTGGCTGCATTCAGGTCAATGACTTCAGCGGTATTCGTGGGCGGATCACTCCCGCCTACTGTGAGGATTTTTCCTGGCGCGTACATCACGGCGCTGCCGTAATCCCGCACTGCATTGAACGTTCGATTGGCAACGAACGACCATGCCCCCGTGCCGGCGGTGTTCAGATACCGGGTTGCAACTTCGGGGCCTGCATTAAAAACAGAGCCATTAGGCGCAACAAACATGTACGGATAGATAGGCAGGCTCAATTGCGCGGCAGTGAGGTCGCGCCAGGTTCCGGTGGCTGCCTGCCACACTTGCGGCAAGGGATTGGTGCCGTCGGGCGTGTCCACAGCACCTGAGACCACCAGCACGTCCCCGTTGGGAAGCCCGGTCACGGTGGGATACCACCTGCCGAGGTTCATCCGCGCCTGCCGCGTCCAGCTGTTGTTGACAGGGTTGTAAATTGCGGCATCGGGCAGCCCAACCCAGTTGTCAATGTGGCCTCCTGCGACGAACAGCCGTCCGTCCGGCAAGAACGTATGAGCGCTGCAAAATGGATCGAAACCAATCCGGCTCAGGGCTGTCACGCTGCCCGACACGGGGTCCCAAACCCTTGGGTCATCTCCACTGACGCCGTCTCCTGGCCAAAGCATGACAGTCAAATTGGGAAGCATGTGGATGTGCGTGGGGAAATAGGGAAAATTGGGCCCGTTTTGCCATTGACCGCTCGTTTGAGGGGTTTGCGCCCAAAGCCAGGGCGATCCAAGTGCGCACATCGCCAAGGCAAACCGTAGCAGCCAATGAACCATCAGGTAGACAGGATTTTTCATGATTGCTCTCACCTCAATGGATGCAAAACAAAAATGCGCCGGGCAACATGGTGGTCCACATGCTCATGGGACTCCTGGGGCTCACCAGTTTGCCCGTCATGCCCCATCACCACAATGTCCCCTGTCTTGTTGATGCTCAGCGCATCGGTCATCACCAGCCCAGGGATGGTCACCAGCGAATTGAGGTCCAGCATGCCGGTTGCCGCAGTCCAGACAAAAGCGCGATCGCCTTCGGTGCTGCTTGATGTGCCCACCACCTCGCCCCGGTTGTTGACATCGCGGGCTCGGCTGTCACTGCCGCCATTGAGCGTCCCAAGGTCCCGAATGCCGACGCCGCCTGGCTGCCAGAGCACTGCCCGCGAACGGTTAGGAAATTCACCAGCACCAATTGCCACGCCGGCGATGGCGCCGTTTTCAGTGATGCTGACAGCCTCGCTGTGGACAAAGCCAGGCAGTGTGCCCAGGCTGATGATGCCGCCCTTGCGCGGCCAGGCCACAGCCGTCTTCACTTCGTTGCCGGATACACCCACGATGTCGCCCCTGTCATTGAGATCAAGGGCCCGTGTTGTCAGTGTGCCAATACTTTGGAGTAACTGGACCTCGCCGCGCCGGGTCCACCACACCGCGCGAATTCCAATATCCCCACTGGCATATCCGGCAGCCTCGCCCAGTTCGTTGATCGCATAGGCTATACCGCCGTTGGTGCCCGGCGGCAGCGTGAGCTCCTGTACCCCGCCCCTGCGCACCGCGCGGAAAGGATGAAGCGCCACACTGGTGTTCAAGGCCCCGACAATCTCGCTCTGGTCATTGATGCCATAGGCAACGCTGTTGCCAGCGCCCTGCTCGCCAGCAACGTCCTCGACGGCGTTGTTTGCCATGAAAATTAGCGCTGACGAGGCTTTGCGTTTGTCCTTCTTGAAGCCGCCAGCCACCTCATTGGTGGAATTCATTCCACGGATTACGGTGGTGGCGCCCGGGTTGTCAAGCCTGGCGTACTCAATGGCAGTGTAGGCAGGGCGCGTTTGCGCTTGCAACGATGGCAGATACAGCAGGGGGCCAACAGCTGTCACCAAGAGCAATGCCCAATGGAAGACATACAAGCCGAAGAAACGCCTTGAATGCTTATTTCTGCACTCAGTATGTCTTGACTTAACCATGGCAAGCCTTTCAGCAGACGGTTGTTACCATCTTAAAATTTATACTTGCAGCTTATTTCCTGTTTCGCATTGATTTACTGCTTCAACACCTGCACGACTCGCAGCGACTTATCAATGCATCTGGAAAGTTTCGTAACACCGCAAGCAATTTTTTTCCTTAAATACAGTTATGTATTAATAAGCAAAAAATTTGATATGCAAGCTGTACCTAACAAAAACCAAACGTTCTTATATTTAGAAACATCCCCACGCTTCATAACCGTCTGTGACGTTAACCCCAGAGTCAGACAGCTTTGACACCAGTTCAAGTTGTACTGGATTTCTCGCGGCTGGACGGCGCTGCCCCGGTTTTTGCATTTGGTATTGCTCAATCCTGGCTTCCTCAAACTCAGCCCCCCACTGGAGCGCAGCGCGACTGTGAGTCTTTCTTGGGTCGGGTACTTATCCACGATCATCGCGCCGCCGCTTGACGTCTTGTGAACTTCCTGCGGCGTTTGATTTTTCAAGGACTTGTGTGGGCGCTGCCATGAAACATAAATGCCATAACGCTTTTTCCTCCTCGATGGACAGAATAACGCCACGACTCTCCGGGACCATACACCTGAGACAAAACTACCTTTTTGCCGCCGTCCGCTCATAGCCTTCCACCTTGGCCACTGCCCCCCCGCGCCTGATGGCCACGGCGCAATACTTGAACTCCGGAATCTTGCCGAACGGGTCAAGCGCGGCGTTTGTCATCAGGTTCGCCGCTGCTTCGTAGTAGGCAAACGGGATGAATACCGCGCCGGGCGGCGTGCCGTCGTCACGGCGTACGTGTATGGCCACTTCGCCCCGGCGTGACTGCACGGTGATGACTTCGCCCCCCTGCACGCCCAGCTTCAACAAATCTGCGCCGCACAACGAAGCTGTTGCCATCGGTTCAATGGCGTCAAGTACGCTGGCGCGGCGCGTCATGCTGCCGGTGTGCCAGTGCTCAAGCTGGCGACCGGTGATGAGCACAAACGGGTAATCGGCATCGGGCCGCTCGTTGGCCGGAATGATGTCAGCGGGCACCAGTTGCACGCGGCCGTCTTGGGTGTCGAAGCGGTCGATGAACACGGTGGGCGCGCCGGGGTCATCGGCGCTCAAACAGGGGTAGGTCACGCTGGATTCACGCTGCAGGCGCTCCCAGGTGATGCCGGCAATCGCGCTGTGCATGGCGCGCCGCATTTCTTCGTACACCGCTGCAACGCCGTGGTGCTCACCCTCGTACTGCCAGACTAGCCCCATGCCCACGGCCATCTGCTGGATGATCCACAGGTCGGCCCGGGCATCGCCGGGCGGCTCGATCGCCTGCTGGCCGAGCTGCACCATGCGGTCGGTGTTGGTGACGCTGCCGGTTTTCTCGGGCCAGGCGGTGGCGGGCAGCACCACGTCGGCCAGCCACGCGGTTTCGGTCATGAAGATGTCCTGCACCACCAGATGCTCCAAGCTGGCCAGCGCATGGCGCGCATGGTTCAGGTCGGGGTCGCTCATGGCCGGGTTTTCGCCCGAGATGTACATCCCGCGAATCCTGTGCGGGTCGCTCTCGGGCGCGAGGATCTTGTGCATGATCTCGACCACGGTGTAGCCGGGCTGGTCATCAAGTTTCATGCCCCAGAACTCCTCGAACCAGGCGTGCGCGGCCGGGTTGTTCACGCGCTGGTAGTTCGGAAACATCATCGGAATCAGCCCCGCGTCGCTCGCGCCCTGCACATTGTTCTGGCCGCGCAGCGGATGCAGGCCCGAGCCGGGCTTGCCGATCTGGCCGGTCACCGCGCAAAGCGCGATCAGGCAGCGTGCGTTGTCGGTGCCGTGGACATGCTGGCTGATGCCCATGCCCCAGAAAATCATCGCGCCCTTGGCCCTGGAGAATTCACGCGCCACCTCGCGCAGCGTGGCCGCTGGAACGCCGCAAATCGGTGCCATCGCCTCGGGGCTGTAGCCCTGGACATTGGCACGCAGCGCTTCATAGTTGCTAGCGCGTTCCTCGATGAACGCCATGTCCGTCAATCCCTCGTCGATCACCGTGTAAATCAATGCATTGAGCATCGCCACGTCGGTGTCGGCCTTGAACTGCAGCGTGCGCCAGGCGTGCCGGCCGATGTCGGTGACGCGCGGGTCGGCCAGCACGATCTTCGCGCCCTTTTTGGCGGCGTTCTTCATCCAGGTGGCCGCCACGGGATGGTTGCCCGTCGGGTTCGAGCCGATGATGAAGATCAGGCCCGCGTTTGCCACGTCATGCACCTGGTTGCTGACCGCCGCCGAACCGACGCCTTCGAGCAGCGCCGCCACGCTGGATGCATGGCACAGCCGGGTGCAATGGTCCACGTTGTTGCTGCCAAAGCCGGTGCGTATTAACTTCTGGAACAAATACGCCTCTTCGTTGCTGCCCTTGGCCGAACCAAAGCCGGCCAGCGACTTCTTGCCTTGGGTGTCGCGCAGGTTTTTCAGCGCGCCGGTGGACAGCGCCATCGCCTCGTCCCAGGTGGCTTCGCGGAACACCTCGGTCCAGTCGGCAGTGTGGCGGTTCAGGTGCTTCAAAGCCTGCGGGTCTTTCGCCACGCCGGCCTTGCGGATCAGCGGCACTGTCAGCCGCTGCGGGCTGTGCGCGTAGTCAAAGCCGAAGCGGCCCTTGACGCACAGCCGCGAATGGTTGGCCGGACCGTCGCGGCCATTGACGCTGACTATGGCGTTGTCTTTCACGTTGTAGGTCAGCAGGCAGCCGACGCCGCAGAACGGACAGACCGAATCGACTTTTTTATCGACGATTTGCGAGCCGATCTGCGTCTTGGGCGTCAGCGCGCCGGTCGGGCAGGCCTGCACGCATTCGCCGCAGGCCACGCAGCTGCTGCCCTCCATCGGGTCGTTCAGGTCGAACACGATCTGGCTGTGGCTGCCGCGCAAGGCGAAGCCGATCACGTCGTTGACTTGGCTTTCGCGGCAGGCGCGCACGCAGCGGTTGCACTGGATGCAGGCGTCGAGGTTCACGGCCATGGCCGGGTGAGACAGGTCGGCCCGGGGCTGTTCGCGGCGCAGCGCCTTGAGTTCGGGGCGCACGGTGACGCCCATGCGCGAAGCCCAGTCGCTGAGTTCGCCGTGCTGCAGCGACTCATCCGTTTCAATCCACTTGTAGCCCGCATCCGGCATGTCCGACAGCAGCATTTCGAGCACCATCTTCTGGCTTTTCACGGCGCGCACGCTGCTGGCCTGCACCGCCATGCCCGCCGTCACGCTGCGGCAGCAACTCGGCGCCAGCGTGCGCTCGCCTGCAATCTCGACCACGCAGGCGCGGCAGTTGCCGTCGGGGCGCAGGCCGTCCTGATGGCACAGGCGCGGAATCATCACGCCGTGGCGCTCGGCGGCCTTGAGGATGGTTTCACCCTCGAAGGCGTGCATCGTTTGCTGGTCGAGCGTGAAGGCGACGGTGGGCAATGCGACTTCGACCGTTTCAGCAGTTGGGGCGCGTGTGTTCATCTCAGGCCACCTCGTGGGGAAAATATTTCTGCACGCAGCGCACCGGGTTGGGCGCCGCCTGGCCCAGGCCGCAAATCGACGCATCGGTCATCACCACGTTCAAGTCTTCCAGCGTGGCGTGGTCCCAGCGCGGCGCTTCCATCAGCTTCGCGGCCTTTGCCGTGCCGACGCGGCACGGCGTGCACTGGCCGCAGCTCTCGCTGGCAAAAAACCGCATCATGTTCAGCGCCGCGTCGCGCGCCTTGTCGTGCTGGCCGAGCACGATGAGCGCCGCCGAGCCGATGAAGCCGCCGTGCGGCTGCAGGGTGTCGAAGTCCAGCGGGACATTCGCATGGCTGGCCGGAAAGATCCCGCCCGACGCGCCGCCCGGCAAATAGGCATACAGCTGGTGGCCGTCCGCCATTCCGCCGCAGTATTCATCGATCAGCTCCTGCACGGTGATGCCGGCCGGCGCCAGCTTGACGCCCGGCTGCTTAACCCGCCCGCTGACGCTGAAAGACCGCAGCCCCTTGCGCCCATTGCGGCCAAAGCTGCCGAACCACTGCGGGCCTCTTTCAACGATGTCGCGCACCCAGTACAGCGTTTCAAAGTTGTGCTGCAGCGTCGGCCGGCCGAACAGGCCGACCTCGGCAATGTAGGGCGGGCGCATGCGCGGTTCGCCGCGCTTGCCCTCGATGCTCTCCAACATGGCCGATTCCTCGCCGCAGATGTAGGCGCCCGCGCCCCGGCGCAGTTCGATATGCGGCAAAGGACACGGCGGGTCGGCCCGCAGCCTGGCGATTTCTGCATGCAGCAGCGCGCGGCAACCGTGGTATTCATCGCGCAAATAGATGTAGCAGGCCTCGGCGCCCACCACCTGCGCGGCAATCAAGACGCCTTCGAGGAAACGGTGCGGGTCGCGCTCCAGATAGGTGCGGTCTTTGAAGGTGCCGGGCTCGCCCTCGTCGATGTTCACGGCCATCAGGCGCGGCGCGCTCTGGTCCCGCACGATGCGCCATTTGCGCCCCGCCAGAAAACCCGCGCCGCCCAGCCCGCGCAGGCCCGAATTCTCCATGGCGCGCAGGACTTGCTCGGCGTCCTCTTCGCCATTGACCAGCGACGCGGCCAGCGCATAGCCGCCGTGGGCGCGGTAGGTGGCGTAATCGGTGTGGCCGGGCAATTCCGGAATGCTTTTCTCCGCCCATTCGGATGCTACGAAATTAATAGCTGCTTGCGCACGTGGAACATGCGCAAGAGCACTATTTGATGCATAAATGACAGATTCCGGCGTGGCAAACGGCACCGGCGTCTGGTGCACCACCGCCACCGGTGCCTGTTCGCAGCGGCCCACGCACGGCGCGGCAATCACCCGCACATCCCGCGCGCCCAGCAAGGCCGGCAGACGCGCCAGCAACTCCTGCGCGCCGGCCAGCTCGCAGCTCAGCCCGTCGCAGACGCGCACCGTCAAGCCGGACGCCTGTCCATCGCCTTTCGCATCGCCCTTGACAACTTCGAAGTGGTGATAGAACGTCGCCACCTCGTACACCTCGGCCATCGGGAGATTCATCTCTTTGGCCAGCGCGACCAGGTGCCGGTCGTGCAGGCAGCGGTAGGCGTCGTTGAGCCGGTGCAGATGCTCGATCAGCAGGTCGCGGCGATGGCCGTCGGCAGGCCGGGCGCCGATCAGTGCGCGCACCTCGGCAAGGGAAACCTCGTCGGCCTGGCGCCCTTTCAACTGGCTTTTGCGGCGGACACGCTCGCGCAACTCGCTCGCTGTGGCGACAGCGACGACTTTCATGTTTGGAGTCTGGCTGGTTGGATGCATGCGCCACTGTGGCTTGAAGCGGCCCGTGGGTCAAATTGAATCAGTGTATGGGTTCATGCAATTCCTGGTGAATCCTGCCTGTCCGCCTGGTTGCCAAAGAGGATGATTCCGACACGGCAAAAAATCCGGTTCATGGCATCCAGCGTGTTTTTAAAGCAAGCAATCCGCTTCGCCGCCCCATTGCCGCGGCCGTTTCAGCCTGTGCGCCCCGTCGGGATTCAGCCGCCTGTCAGCGCCTCGAAGCCGGAAATGACATCGAACAACTCCTCGTCGATGCCACTTTGGCGCAGGCGATGAAACGAGCGGTTCAAGTCCTCCAGCAGTTCCTCGATATTTTTTTCAGCGCGCTGCATGGCAGCCAGCCGACTGGCGTTTTCGCTGGCCAGGGATTCGGCGCAGGCCCTGAAAAGCGAGACGAACAGGTATTCCCGCACGAAGGCGAGCAGGGTCGCTTCTCCTGCATTCATGACTTCCGGCAAATTTTTGGTCGGCCAGGCCATTGCCGTCGATTCACGCTGCCAGACGGCGTCCAGCGGCAACAGTCGCTGGAAAGTAGGCGTGTAGATTTCCCCGGCGTGGGGGCTGTTGTAAAACACATAGACTGGCGCGTTCGCCTCTTTTTCGCGCAGCGCTTCAACCTCGATCAGAATTTGCCCGACCAGCGGCGTGATCGCGCCAATCGAGCCCGGCAAAACGAAGCCATCCCCCAGCACCAACTCCGTTTCCCCCAACCGTGCGCGGATACGTTCGCCCACGGGCCAGACGGTCTTTTGCCCCGGCAATTCCGCCAGCGTTTTGACGACGAAATCGGCCATCAAATCATTGAACTGGCCGACCAGGCCCTGGTCGGAACCAAAGACGACAGCGGCAATGGCCCCGGTGGGGCTGCGCTTCGTCTGCGCCGGAGCAGCAGGCGGATTCATCTCGCGCAAACAGGCCACCAACCCCAGTTGTACCGTCCGGTAGTAATCATCCAGGGCATGCACTGCGCGCTCGTATTGACCGATGCTGGACGCGGCCACCGCCTTCATCGTGCGCACCACGGACTGAAGGTCGCCCGCCGTGCCGATCTTGCGGCCGAGGCTGGCCGTGGTGTCGCTCATGCCGACTTTCCGCCCGCAGGTGGGGTCTGGGGGTTACTTTGCGCTTCAGCCTTGGGCGCCACCTCGGGCTGTAAACCGGCAAGCGCAGTGCGGGCGATCTGGACAATGGTGTCCCGGTCTGCGTCACTCAGTTTGGCGGCGGTATCGAAACGGGCATGCACCTCGTCGGGCAGCTGGGCAGCGGCCTCGCGCACGGCGTGTTCGGCTTCTGGCATCCGGTCAAGCGGCACGTTGTCGAAGAGTTTTTCAGTCAATGCCATGAGCACCGCAATTTGCGCGGCCACCGACACCGGCGCAGATTCGGGCTGCTTCAGACAAGCCCGGATGCGCCGGCCGTGCTCGATGATCTGGGTGATGCTTTCGTCCAGTCGGGCGCCAAAGCGGGCAAAGGTTTCCAGCTCCTCGAACTGGGCGTAAGCCAGCTTGAGGTCGCCGGCCACCGCCCGGTAGGAAGCGCGTTGCGCCTTGCCGCCCACGCGCGAGACGGATTTACTCACATCGACGGCAGGCAGAACGCCCAGCTCGAACAGCGAGGGCGAAAGGTAGATCTGACCGTCGGTAATGGAGATCAGGTTGGTCGGAATGTAGGCCGAAATGTTCTGCGCTTCGGTCTCGACAATCGGCAGGGCGGTGAGCGAGCCGCCGCCGCGCTCGTCGCAAAGATGCGTTGCGCGTTCCAGCAGGCGCGAGTGGATGTAGAAAATGTCGCCGGGAAAGGCTTCGCGTCCAGGCGGGCGGCGCAGCAGCAGCGACAGCTCGCGGTAGGCGCGGGCATGCTGCGTGAGGTCGTCGTACACGATCAGCACGTCGCGGCCGGCTTCCATGAAATGCTCGGCAATGCTGGTCGCGGCATAGGGGGCAATATAGGCCAGGCCCGGCGGGTCATTGCCCTCGGTGACCACCACGACGGTGTAGTCCATCGCGCCCTTGTCCTTCAATACAGCAACCGCTTTTGCCACGGCGGAAGCGCGCTGGCCAATCGCGCAATACACGCAGACCACATCCTGGCCCTGCTGGTTGAGGATGGTGTCAATCGCAATGGCGGTCTTGCCGGTCTGCCGGTCGCCCAGAATCAGCTCGCGCTGGCCACGCCCGATCGGAATGAGCGCATCGACCACCTTCAGGCCGGTTTGCAACGGCACGATGACGGGCGCGCGGTCCATGATGGGCGCTGCGGGCCGTTCAATGGGAAAGCGTGTGCTGGCAGCCACCGGCCCCTGGCCGTCAAGCGGGCGGCCCAGCGGGTCAATCACCCGGCCGAGCAAGCCGTCGCCCACGATGACGTCCATCACCCGCCCGGTGCGCTCGACCTTGTCGCCCGCATGCAGGCGCGAATAGTCGCCCAGCAGCACCACGCCGATTTCAGTCTCGTCCACATTGAAAGCGATGCCAAACACATTGCCGGGGAACTTCACCAGTTCGTCATAGCCCACGCCGGGCAGGCCGGACACCAAGGCGATGGCGGTGGAGACGCTGGTGATCGTGCCGACTTCCTGCGGCGTCAATTGCGCCTGGTAAGCATCGCGTCCCTGGCTCAGGCTGGCAAAGGTGTTGTCCAGGACACTTCTCAGGGTGTCAAAGGGCGCGCTCATGCGGCCTTCTCTGGCGCGGCGGGCTGGACTTGCGGTTGGGATTGCTCCTTGATGCGTTCGCCGATGCGCTGCTCCAGCGAGGCAAGAAAGTCCGCGATATTCCAGGCAACCTTCCACCCGTTGGCCGAGAGTTCAATCCCGCTGATCAGGTCCGGTGTCGTGGCGAACTGGATCGGGCTATTGCCCGAGAGGGTTTCATTGAGTGCGCTTTGAATCGCCTCCCGCTGCGCCGGCGACAACGCAAAAGCGCTGCGCACCAGCACGGTGCCGGACGCGTTTTCAAGCGCCTTGGCAAGGCCGGTCTTTGCCGTATCGTCAAGCGCGCGCAAGCGCTGTGCGAACACAGCGACCATCCGTTCTTCAAGCGTTGCGCCCGCCAGATCGGTCAGCACCTTTTGTGCAATGGCCAACACTTCGTCCCGGCTGCGGCGGGCGATGTCCTGGTGCAGGGTCTGCAGTTCGCTGGTCAACGCGTCCTGCCTTTTGACGCGCAAGGCATTGGCGGCCTGCCGCGCTTCTTCCAGCAAGCGCTGCCGTTCGGTCTTGATCTCGTCCTTGAGCTGACTCAGTTGCTCGCTGCGCTGCTGATCAAACACCTCGTTTTTTTTCTGGAACTCGTTGCATTCCTTCTGGGCTTCTGCCTTTTTCGCGGCGGCGTCGGCAAGGGCCAGGGCAATCCGCTTTTCCCGCGCGTCAATCGCGTCGAGGACGGGCTTGTAAAGAAAGCGCTTCATCAACCACACCAAAACAAGAAAGTTGAGCGTTTGCGCACCGACCGTGAACCAGTCAAAAAGCATGGCTTACTTTCCGGTAGCCAGGGTGGCCGCCAGGGCGATGCCGTAATTCCAGAACGGGTTGGCAAAAATCAGGATCATCGACACCACGAAGCAATAAATCGCGGTGGATTCGATCATCGCCAGGCCCACAAACAAGGTGCGGGTGATCGTGGCCGAAGCGTCGGGCTGCTGCGCCAGTGCAGTGAGCGCCGTCGAGACGGCGCGCCCTTCTGCAAACGCAGGGCCCATGCAGCCGAAACTCGTGGTGATTCCGGCGATGACGATGGAGGCCACCGCGATGATTGTCAGGCTGTCCATAGCGAGTCCTTGGTAGATAAGTTGGTTTTAAATTTTGGGCGCCAGCTCAGGCTTGAGCTTGGGCTTGCGCACATGGGTGGCGGCGGCGATATAAACCGCCGCCAGGATGCTGAAGATGTAAGCCTGCACCATCCCCGTGAGCAGGCCCAGCACCGTCATGACGATGGGGAAAATGAAGGGCGTGATGCTCAGGAGAATGCCGATGATCATGGCGCCGCTCATCATGTTGCCGAACAGGCGCACCGCCAGCGCCAGCGTGCGCGAGATTTCACTGATGAGGTTGAACGGCAGCATGATGGCGGTCGGCTCCAGGTAGGACTTGAGGTAGCCCGCCAGGCCCTGGTCCTCGATGCCGAACAGCGGCACGGCCACCATCACGCACAGGGCAAGCGCTGCGGTGGTGGACAAAGAGCCGGTCGGCGGCTCGTAGCCCGGAATGACGGTACACAGGCTGGCCATGGCGACGAACAGAAACAGCGAACCCAGAAAGCCGATGTATTTGCGCGGATGCCGCAGGCCGACCTCTGCAATTTGCGTTTCGATGCCGGTCACAACGATTTCAAGCAGGTTCTGCCACCGGGAACGGTTGTGGTCCGTGGAAAGATGGCGCGTGATGAGTCGTGAGCCCGCCACCAGCACCAGCATCAGTGCCCAGGTGTAGGCAATGGTGGCGTTGAGCTTGAAGAATCCGGCTTGCCAGAAAATGATCTCATCGGGGCTAAGGTGCATGGCGCGTTTCCTGCGGCTTGCGCGCCAAGCTTTCTTCAGGCGAGCGGGTCAGCCGTATCACGATGTGGCGCGCCATGAAAAACCCCACCACGCAAGCCAGCAAACGCTGCCAGTTGGCGCCCGAGACAACGTAAAACCCGGTCATCGTGACGCCCATGCGCAGCAGCAGACTGCAAAACACCCAGACTGCAGGCTGGCGGGACGCAAGACTCTTGTTGACGGTCCACCACAGGCCGCCGAAAAAAAATGCACCCAGCGCCCCGCCTGCAATCCAGGCCAGCACCAGGGCCAGTGTTTCATTCATCATCATTTTCCTGTTCTTCCCGCATGGCCTGGTCTTCCTGGCTCACCCAGTGCCAGGCATTCAGACAGCCGAGCGTCAGCCCGGCCAGCAACAAGGCCAGCGTCCACGAGCGGCCGCCCGGGTAGCGCCGGTCCAGCCAGAGGCCGAGCGCAGCGCCCAGCAAGGTCGGCACCACGACCGACCAGCCGATGACCCCCATCAACCCCAGACCCGACCACACGCCCGGCGTGGCGTTGTGCCGTGCCTTGAGCTTGCGTGCAGCTTTGACGCCGACCTGCTCGGCCAGGTCGGGTTCTTTTTTCAAGGGTTTTCCGGACTTTTCAGCCATGTTGCAAGGTCGCGAATCGACGCAAAAAACCGGTTTCGAGTTTCGTCAGCACCGAGCGTACGTTTTGCTCATGCGCATCCAGCGCCAAAAACTCCTGCTCCACCGCCTGGCGCAACTGGCCAAGGTCCGCGCCCCGCATGGCCCGCCGCACCGAAACCAGCACATCCGGCCCGGTCTTGACCAGCACGCCGCCATCGACGGCCACGAAAACTTCTCCTTCAGCTTCTGTCTCGTAAATCAGGATGCCTGGCGTCAAGGCCGCCACGCAATCGCGCCGCATGGGCAATAACCCAAACGAGCCCGCATGGGTTTCCGAGACGATGCGCGACACGCCTGACTTTTCGGCAAACACCTTGAAAGGCAGAAGAATCTTAAGATTCATGGGTGGCGGCCGTTTTTTTCTCTGGCAGGGTGTCGGCCACTGGATGTTTCGCCTTCGCCTCGTCAATCTTCCCGATCATGTAGAGCGCACTCTCCGGGTAATCCTTGAATTCATCGCGCAGGATGCGTTCACAGCCAATCAGCGCATCCTCAAGGCTGACCAGCTTGCCCTGCATGCCGGTGAACTGCTCGGTCGTGAAAAACGGCTGGGTCAAGAACCGCTCCAGCCGGCGCGCACGGCCGACCACGTTGCGGTCTTCCGGCGACAGCTGCTCCAGGCCGAGCATGGCAATGATGTCCTTGAGCTGCGCATATTGGGCGAGCGTGCGCCGGATTTCCTGGGCCAGCGCGTAATGCCGCTCGCCCACAATACCCGGCGTGGCCATCTTGGAACTCGACTGCAGCGGGTCGATGGCCGGATACAGGCCTTCGCTGGCACGCTTGCGCGAGAGCACGATGGACGCAGAAAGATGCGAGAACGTATGCACGGCCGCCGGATCGGTGAAGTCGTCCGCAGGCACATACACCGCCTGAATCGAGGTGATGGCGCCCGTTTCGGTGTTGGCGATGCGCTCTTCCAGCCCCGATAATTCGGTTCCCATCGTCGGCTGGTAACCCAGGCGCGATGGCATCTGCCCCATCAGGCCAGACACTTCCGAGCCGGCCTGGATAAACCGGAAGATGTTGTCAATCAGCAGCAGCACATCGCGGTGCTCGTCGTCCCGGAAATACTCGGCCATGGTCAGCGCAGCATGACCGACCCGAAAACGGCTGCCCGGCGGCTCGTTCATCTGGCCGAAGATCATCACCATGTCGGGCAGCACGCCGGCGGCCTTCATTTCGCGGTAAAGCTCTTCCCCTTCACGACAACGTTCGCCAATGCCGCAAAAAATACTGACGCCCTCCTGATGCCCGACCATGTTGTGAATCATCTCCGTCAGCAACACCGTTTTGCCAACCCCCGCACCGCCAAAGAGCCCGGCCTTGCCGCCGCGCTCCAGCGGCAGCAATACATCGATGACCTTGATGCCGGTCTCGAAAACTTCAGACTGGGTCGAGCGTTTTGCCAGCGCAGGCGGCGCGCGATGCACGGAACGCCATTGAACATCCGTGGGTGCCGGCTGGCGGTCAATCGCATTGCCAAACACGTCGAACATGCGGGAAAGAATTCCCTTGCCGACGGGCGCCTTCAACGGCCCGCCGGTGTCCGTCACCGTCATGCCGCGCGCCAGGCCTTGCGTGGGCGTCAGCGCAATCGCGCGCACATGCTGCGGGTCACGCTGCGCCAGCACCTCGACGATGATGCGGCCTTCGTCCGCGTGCAGCACGCTGTGGATGGGTGGCAAATTCGCATCGAACCGCACGTCCACGACGCTGCCGCGCACCGAAACGACAACGCCGAGATTGGGAATATTTGTCTTGACCCCAGGTTCAGCCATCTCACTCCATTCATGCGTCGGCATGGTGGGTGATGTGTCGCATCAATCTGAGCAGCATCAATTTGACTAAGGGACATCACCATTGACGGCAAACTGCAAAGACAGTAAGTCCGTCCGACGGAAGGCCTATTGTGGGACAAATAACAGGGTTATTCCGGAAACCGGGTTCGCAGGAATGTAGGACAAGGCCGCTTGGATGAAAGAAGGGAGATGCGCGGCGTCACCCCTGTTCACCCGCAGCCCGCTTCCCCCGGTCAGGTATTTTTGCTGATCGTGATGCTCGGAAACTTGGCCGAGAAGTCTTTCGCCTTGGCCGCCACGGTGATCGCCACCTTGCGCGCCACGGCCTTGTAGATGCCGGCCACGTCGCCGTCGGGATCGGCCACCACGGTCGGCTTGCCGCTGTCGGCCTGCAGGCGGATCTTGATGTCCAGCGGCAGTGCGCCGAGGTAGTCCATCTGGTAGTCGGCCGCCATTTTCTTGCCGCCGCCTTCGCCGAAAATGTGTTCGGCATGGCCGCACTGGCTGCAGATGTGCACCGCCATGTTCTCGACAATGCCCAGGATCGGCACGCCGACCTTCTCGAACATCTTGATGCCCTTCTTGGCGTCGAGCAGCGCAATGTCCTGCGGCGTGGTGACGATGACCGCGCCGGTCATGGGCACGCGCTGGGAGAGCGTGAGCTGGATGTCGCCGGTGCCGGGCGGCATGTCAACGATCAAATAATCCAGGTCTTTCCAGTTGGTCTGGCGCAGCAGTTGCTCCAGCGCCTGGGTGGCCATGGGACCGCGCCAGATCATGGCTTCGTCCTGGGCGACCAGGAAACCGATGGACATGACCTGCAGGCCGTAGTTTTCCATTGGCTCCATGTTCTTGCCGTCGATGCTCTCGGGACGGCCTTCGATGCCCATCATCATCGGCACGCTCGGGCCGTAGATGTCGGCGTCCAGCAGGCCGACGGCCGCGCCTTCAGCGGCCAGGGCCAGGGCCAGGTTGACGGCGGTGGTGCTCTTGCCCACGCCGCCCTTGCCCGACGCCACGGCGATGATGTTCTTCACATTCGGCAGCAGCTGCACGCCGCGCTGCACGCTGTGGCTGGCGATCTTCACGCTGACGTTGACCGACACATTGCCGACGCCGGCGACACCCTTGACGGCGGCAATCAGGCTCTTGCGCAGGCCGGCGATCTGGCTCTTGGCGGGGTAGCCGAGTTCGACATCGAAGGACACGTCGGCGCCGCTGACCTGCAGGTTCTTCAGCGCCTTGGTCGTGACAAAATCCTTGCCGGTGTTGGGATCGAGCACGGCTTGCAGGGCGGTCAAAATTGCTTGTTGTTCTACGGCCATCAGGGGAGTCTCCAGGTGATTCAGACAAAGCATGCCCTTGCCTTTTCAGAAAAGCGCGCAGGCTGCCGGGATTTGCAAAGAGTCTAACGCCGCGCCAGTGGGCTTGGCGTTTCAGGGGATTGCCGCAGGCCCCTGCCCCCTGACCTCTTTGCGCCAACCATGTCAATTGATACAATCATGGCAATCAACCCATTCCAAGGAGCCGCCATGCTACGCGAAGCCACCGCCATGAATGTTCGCCAGAACCTGGGCGAATTGCTCAACGGCGTGCAATACCGCCACGACAGCATCGTCATCACCAAGGCCGGCAAGCCCGTGGCCGCGCTGGTGGACATGGCCACGTTCGAGCGCATGCGGCGCAAGAATGATGGCGAATTCGAGAAGCTGTGGGCGCAGTTTTCCAAAGGCTTTGAAGACATGAGCGAAGCCGAAGTTGAAGAACTGGTCAACGCAGAGGTCAAGGCCGTGCGTTCAGACATGATGGCCGAGCAGGCTGAGCAAGACAAGCCAGCCCCGTGAAGCTGATTCTGGACACCAACACGGTTCTGTCGGCACTTTTCAAACCCGAAAGCAGGGCTGCAGCCATCGTCAAGCTGTGGCGCGAAGACGCTTTTGAATGGGTGAGTTGCGGCCAGCAACTGGAAGAATTGAGCCGTGTGCTGATTCGGCCGAAAATCATCGCCCGGATTGCCGGCGGCGCTGCCACTGCGCAGGCATTTGTCCAGCAGATGCATGCCGGATGCACCTTTCACCACTTGACACTGCCTTATCCGGCGGTATGCCGCGACCCAAAAGACGATTACCTGATGGCGCTGCTCACCCAGGCCAGGCCCATGCACCTCATCACAGGCGACAAAGATCTCCTCGTGCTGAAGGGAAAATGGCCCGCCATCCTGACCGCCACTGAATTTCTGGACCGACTATGAACCCGCCAACAAGAAAACTCTTCGTCACCACCGCCCTGCCCTATGCCAACGGGAACTTCCACATCGGCCACATCATGGAATACATCCAGGCCGACATCTGGGTGCGCTTCCAGCGCATGCAGGGCAACGCGGTGAATTTCGTCGGCGCCGACGATGCGCACGGCGCGCCGATCATGATCGCCGCCGAAAAAGCCGGCAAGACGCCGCAGCAGTTCGTCGCCGACATTGCCGCCGGCCGCAAGCAATACCTGGACGGCTTTCACATTGCCTTCGACAACTGGAGCTCGACCGACTCGCCGGAAAACCACGAGCTGGCCCGGCAGATCTACCGCGACCTGCGCGACAACCCGCAGGGCTCGCTGATCGAGACCAAAACAATTGAACAGTTCTTCGACCTAGAGAAGAACATGTTCCTGCCCGACCGCTTCATCAAGGGCGAATGCCCGAAATGCCATGCCAAGGACCAGTACGGCGACAACTGCGAGGTCTGCGGCGCGGTGTATGCGCCGACCGACCTGATCAATCCCTACTCGGCGCTGTCGGGCGCGGTGCCCATGCTCAAAAGCTCCGAGCACTTTTTCTTCAAGCTGTCGGACCCGCGCTGCGTGGAATTCCTGGAGGGCTGGACGCAAGACGGCAAGCTGCAGCCCGAAGTCGCCAACAAGGTCAAGGAATGGTTCAGCGTGCGCACCAACCCCGACGGCACGCAAAGCGAAGGCCTGGGCGACTGGGACATTTCCCGCGACGCGCCTTACTTCGGCATCGAGATTCCCGACGCGCCCGGCAAGTATTTTTATGTCTGGCTCGACGCGCCCATCGGCTACCTGGCGTCGCTGAAAAACCTGCTCGACCGGCGCGGCGAAAGCTACGACGACTACATGGCCGATCCAAAGCTGGAGCAGTACCACTTCATCGGCAAGGACATCGTGACCTTTCACACGCTGTTCTGGCCCGCCACGCTGCACTTCAGCGGTAGAAAAACGCCCGACAACATCTTTGTCCATGGCTTTTTGACGGTGAACAACGGCGAAAAGATGAGTAAGAGCCGGGGCACCGGCCTGGACCCGCTCAAGTACCTGAGCCTGGGCATGAACCCCGAATGGCTGCGCTACTACCTGGCGGCCAAGCTGAACGCGAAGAATGAGGATATCGACTTCAACGCCGACGACTTCATGGCGCGGGTGAACAGCGACCTGGTGGGCAAGTTCATCAACATTGCCAGCCGGGCGGCGGGCTTCATCAGCAAGCGCTTTGCCGGCCAATTGGGAGAGGTCTCTGGCGACGGCGCGGCGCTGCTGGACGGACTGCGCGCACAGTCCGGCGCCATCGAGCTGCTGTACGAAGGCCGCGAATACGCCAAGGCGCAGCGCGAAGTCATGCTGCTGGCCGACCAGGTCAACGCCTACGTGGACCAGAACAAGCCCTGGGAACTGGCCAAGAAGGAAGGCATGGAGGCGCGGCTGATTGATGTCTGCACCGTCTGCATTGAGGCCTTCCGCCTGCTGACGCTGTACCTCAAACCCGTGCTGCCCGCGCTGGCCGCGCAGGTCGAGGCCTTTTTGAAAACCGCCCCGCTGACCTTTGCCGACGCGGCCGCAAGCCTCGGGAACGGCCACCTGATCGGCGACTACAAGCACCTGATGCAGCGCGTCGATGCCAAGCAGCTTGAGGCACTTTTCGAGCCTCCAGCGCAGGATGCGCCTGCGCAAGCAGCTATCGAATCCGTAGCACCCGGCGGCGAGGACATCGCGCCCGCCATCAGCATCGACGACTTCGCGAAAGTCGATCTGCGCATCGCCAAAATCGTCAATTGCGAAGCGGTGGAAGGCTCGACCAAGCTGCTGCGCCTGACGCTGGACGCGGGCGAAGGCCGGATGCGCAATGTCTTCAGCGGCATTGCGTCCAGCTACCAGCCGGCCGACCTGATCGGCAAGCACACCGTGCTGGTCGCCAACCTGGCGCCGCGAAAAATGAAGTTCGGCATCAGCGAAGGCATGGTGCTGGCCGCCAGCCATGCCGACGAAAAAGCGAATCCAGGCATTTACGTGCTGGAGCCGCTGCCGGGCGCGACGCCGGGCATGCGGATTCATTGAACCGATAAACAGCCCCACGGAGCCCGGCCATGACCGCATCGCCTCGTTTTCGCGCACGCGGCCTGGCCGCAGCGGCGCTCATCGGCCTGTCGGCTTTCGCCCTGCCCGGTTGCGCCGTCGTTGCCGTGGTCGATACCGTGGCCTCGGTGGCGGTGGGCACGGTCGGGCTGGCGGCCAGCGCCGTCATCGGCACGGCGCGCATCGCCGGCTCGGCCATCGGCGCCACGGCCGATGCGGTGCTGCCCGGCCCGGCCAAATAGCCCGGTTTCAGGCCGTGCCAGAGCGCCGCCGGGCGCCAACAAAACGGCGCTTTTGTATCGATTTGTTCTCGATTAAAACCGGGCCCAAGCGCACAATCTTGGCTCATGCACCTCCCCATTCATTTCGCCCGGTTTCGTCCGCGCCTGCTGTCGTCGATGGCCGGCTACAACCGCGAACGGTTCTTCAAGGATGCGGGCTCCGGCCTGACGGTCGGCATCGTCGCGCTGCCGCTGGCGATGGCCTTTGCGATTGCCTCGGGGCTCAAGCCCGAAGCGGGCATCTGGACGGCGATCATCGCCGGCGCCATCATCGCCTCGCTGGGCGGCTCGGCGGTGCAGATCGGCGGCCCGGCCGGCGCCTTCATCGTCATCGTCTACGGCATCATCGAACGCTACGGCCTGGCCAACCTCCTGATCTCCACCACCTGCGCCGGGGTGCTGCTGTTTCTGCTCGGATTCTTCAAGCTCGGCACCTTGGTGCGCTACGTGCCGGTCAGCATCGTGGTGGGCTTCACCAACGGCATCGCGGTGCTGATCGCGCTGTCTCAGGTCAAGGATTTGCTGGGCCTGAACATTCCCAAGATGCCGGCGGATTTTTTCTCGCAGCTGAAGGCGATTGCGCTGAACATCGGCACGCTGAACCTGTATGCGCTGGGCCTGGGGCTGGCCTGCCTGCTTGGCCTGCTGGTCTGGCCGCGCCTGTTTGACACCCAGACGCGCTATGCCCACGCTATCACCAACCGCTTGGTCCGGCTGGTCCAGGCCGGCGAGGGCCTGCAGCTCAAGCGCGCCACCCGGCTGGCCTCGCGCCTGCCGGGGCCCATCGTGGCGCTGCTCACGCTGACGGCGCTGGCCTATTTCCTGAACCTGCCGGTGGAAACCATCGGCAGCCGCTTTGGCGGCATTCCGCGCGCCCTGCCGGGTTTTGAGTTCCCTGACTTTTCGTGGGCGACGGTGCGGCTGCTGGTGGCGCCGACCGTCACGATTGCGCTGCTGGGCGCGGTCGAGTCGCTGCTGTGCGCGCGCGTGGCCGACCAAATCTCGGGCTTGCCGCGCCACGACCCGAACCAGGAACTGATGGCCCAGGGCGTGGCCAATTTCGTCGTGCCGTTTTTCGGCGGCATGCCCGCCACCGGAACGATTGCCCGCACCGTGACCAATGTGCGGGCCGGCGCCACCTCGCCCATCTCCGGGCTGGTGCATTCGCTGACGCTGGTCACGGTGGTGCTGGTGGCCGCGCCGCTGGCCGCGCATGTGCCGCTGCCGGTGCTCGCCGGCATATTGCTGTATGTCGCCTGGAACATGGGCGAATGGCGCGAATTCGCCGAACTCAGGCGCGCCAGCAACCACTACCGGCTGATCATGCTCGGCACGTTCTTCCTGACGGTGGTGTTTGACCTGACGGTCGCGCTGCAGGTCGGCCTGCTGCTGGCCTGCGTGCTGTTCGTTCGGCGCATGAGTTCCCTGTTCCAGGTGGTCGAGCTGTCGAACAGTGGCGATGAAGCCTGCTTCCGGCTGTACGGCTCGCTGTTTTTTGGTGCCGTGGCCAAGATCGACCCGATCCTGAACGTCGTGGAAAGCGCCCCGCAGGGCATGACCATTCGCCTTGACGTGCAGTCGCTGCAGGTGCTTGACGCCTCGGGCCTGGATGTGCTGGAGCAGCTGCAAAAAGCGATTTCATCGCGTGGCGGCCGGCTGGTGCTGGCCGGGCTCAATGCCCAGCCCCGGCAGGTGATGGAACGCTCGGGCTTCCTGGCGCATGTTGAAACGCTATAAAAATAATAGCTGCTTGCGCCCGTCCGCCGTGCGCAAAAGCCTTTTTTTATTCACAAAACCGAATGATTACCGCCGGGGATGCAGGCTTTCCTCGTCGACCGACCCGGTGCCGGTCACGCGCAGGTCCGGGTCGAACACCACGGTAAAGATCATCGCGGTGTTCGGCGGGTTCAGGTAGCGCCAGTCGTAGTGCGTTTCGCGCTTGAGGGCATAGGGCGTGACCTTCATCGGCTTGCCGAGCATCTGGCGCACCGTCTCCATCGGCATGCCGGGTAGCACGCGGGCGAAATTTTGCGGCGTCAGCACCTGGCGCAGCGCGGTCATCCGTCCGTCGGGGCCGATGGTGATCATGTAGTTGACGTTGCCGGCCGGCTGGCGGTTGTATTCGAGGGTTCGGGCGCCCGGTTCGGCCGCCGCGCCCGGCATCGGCAGCGACGCCATGTCGCCCGCCTCCCAGACTTTCTCTGGAACGCCGAAGCGCGCCCGCACATCGGCTTCGGTGGAAACGCCTTCTTCCAGTTCCTTGATGCGCTCCTGGTCGCAGCCGGCCAGGCCCAGGATGAACGACAGCAACCCCATACACAGCACCGCCCTTTTCGAAGCCATAGGCAAAATCGCAGATAAACGACCTGTTTCGGCCACGAAAGGCCGACGAATCAATGAACGCATGGCAGACCCCGGTAAAATCCAGCCACTATACGTTTCAGGCAGCCAAGCACCATGTCTCTTTTTCAACGCACCCATTACACCTCTGAAATCACCTCGTTCATCGACGGTCTGAAGGAGAAGAAGCCGACGCTGGAAGCCGAGCAGCGCGCCGGCCGCGCCATCTGGTGGGACAAGAACCTGAACCTGGCCGACCAGGCGGACTATGGCGAGGCGCGCGTGGCGCAGCAGGCCTATGTCTATGGCACCAGCGCCCATCCGAACGGCGACTGATTCCGCATTTCGACTTCAGCCGGCAGCCAGCCGGCCCAGGCAGCCTGTTTTCCATGGCGGCAAGCCCATGAACCGATCCCTCCCGCTGCTGCCCTGATGCTCCCTTCCCTCCCCACTCTTACGCCCGTGCAGGAAATGCACTCCCCCGACGAGACGGCCTTGAGCGAACCGGTCAATCCTGAACTTCCGGGGCTGATCGACCCGGTCGCGCTGGCCCGGCTCTATGGCGAGCCGATGTTCGCCATGCCCAAGGACTTGTACATCCCGCCGGACGCGCTGAAGGTCTTCCTCGAAGCCTTCGAAGGCCCGCTGGACCTGCTGCTCTACCTGATCCGCAAGCAAAATTTCAACATCCTCGACATTCCGATGGCGGCGGTGACGCGCCAATACCTGGCCTATGTCGATGAAATCCGCGCCACCAACCTGGAGCTGGCCGCTGAATACCTGCTGATGGCCGCGATGCTGATCGAGATCAAGTCGCGCATGCTGCTGCCGCCGCGCAAGGCGGCCGAAGGCCCGGAGGCCGAGGACCCGCGCGCCGAGCTGGTGCGCCGCCTGCTGGAATACGAGCGCATCAAGCTCGCCGCGCACCGGCTGAACACCCTGCCGCAGCGGGGCCGCGATTTTGCGGTGGCGCAGGTGCATGTCGAACAGTCCACCGAGCCGCGCCTGCCCGATGTCACGCTGGTTGATTTGCAGGAAGCCTGGCAGGGCATCGTCCGGCGCGCCAAGCTGGTCCAGCACCACGTCATCAGCCGCGAGGAACTGTCGGTGCGCGAGCACATGAGCATCGTGCTGCGCCGGCTGCAGGGCCGCAAGTTCCTGGAGTTCGAGGAACTGTTCGATGCCTCGCGCGGCATGCCGGTGCTGGTCGTCACCTTCATCGCGCTGCTGGAGCTGGCCAAGGAATGCCTGCTTGAAATCACCCAGGCCGAATCGTTCGCGCCGATCTATGTCCGCCTGGCCTACACGCCGGCCTGATTGTTTAACCAACCCCCAAGGCCCTGCCCACCATGACCCACGATTTTGATGTTTTGATTGTCGGCAGCGGCCTGGCCGGCCTTTCCGCCGCGCTGCACCTGGCGCCCACGCACCGCGTGGCCGTCATCACCAAGCGCTCCATCAGCGACGGCTCCAGCGGCTGGGCGCAGGGCGGCATTGCGGCCGTGCTGGCCGAGGACGACAGCTTCGCCGCGCACATCGAGGACACCCTGGTCGCCGGCGCCGGCCTGTGCGACCTGGCCACCACGCGCTTCGTGGTCGAGAACGCGCCGGGCGCCATTGGCTGGCTGCGCGCGCTGGGCGTGCCGTTTTCGCTCGAAGGCGAGCAGCTGCACCTCACGCGCGAAGGCGGCCACGGCGCGCGCCGCATCGCCCACGTCACCGACGCCACCGGCGCGGCCGTGCAGCAAACGCTGATCGACGTGGTGCGGGCGATGCCGGGCATCACGGTGTTTGAAGACCACACGCTGGTCGATGTGATCACCTCGCGCAAGCTGGGCTTGCCTGGCCCGCAGCGCTGCCTGGGCCTGTATGCGCTGGACGAGACCACCGACGAGGTGCTGACCTTTCGCGCGCCGCAGACCATTTTGGCCACGGGCGGCGCGGGCAAGGTGTACCTGTACACCACCAACCCCGACACCGCCACCGGCGACGGCATTGCGGCCGCCTGGCGCGCCGGCTGCCGCGTGTCCAACCTGGAGTTCATCCAGTTCCACCCCACCTGCCTGTACCACCCGCTGGCCAAGTCCTACCTGATCAGCGAAGCCGTGCGCGGCGAAGGCGGGCGGCTTTTGTTGCCCGACGGCACGCGCTTCATGCTGGACCACGACGCACGCGCCGAGCTGGCGCCACGCGACGTAGTGGCCCGGGCCATCGACTACGAGATGAAAAAGCGCGGCCTGGACTGCGTACACCTGGACATCTCGCACCAGAGCCCGGCGTTTTTGCACGAGCATTTCCCGAACATCCTGGCGCGCTGCGCCGAGCTGGGCATCGACATCACCAGGCAGCCGATTCCCGTGGTGCCGGCGGCGCACTACACCTGCGGCGGCGTGCTGACCGACCTGGCCGGGCGCACCGACGTACCGGGCCTGTTCGCCATCGGCGAGGCCGCCTGCACCGGCCTGCACGGCGCGAACCGGCTGGCGAGCAATTCGCTGCTCGAATGCATGGTGTTTGCCCGCGCTAGCGCGCAGGTCATTGCCGCCGCCCCAGCCGCGCTGATGCCCGAGCTGCCGCAATGGGACGACAGCCGCGTGACCGATGCCGACGAATGCGTGGTGATCTCGCACAACTGGGACGAGCTGCGCCGCTTCATGTGGGATTACGTCGGCATCGTTCGCACCAACAAGCGGCTGGATCGTGCCGCGCACCGCATCACGCTGCTGGAAGCGGAAATCAGCGAGTTCTACGCGCACTTCCACGTCACGCGCGACCTGCTGGAGCTGCGCAACCTGGTGCAGGTGGCCGCGCTCATCGTGCGCTCGGCCCAGCTGCGCCGCGAAAGCCGGGGCCTGCATTTCAGCCGCGACTACCCCGACATGGCGGCGCCGGCGGCGGCGACCATCCTGGTGCCGCCGGTGGCCTGAGCAGGGCCGGGGATAGTCCGGAACGACTGCGTGGCCTTTTTTCATAACTACTTACCTTGCTGCAGGTCCCTTGTCGGTCCTTGATGTTGGCTTTGCTTAGCGAAGCGCAGGGTTGCGTTTTCAGTCTTGGGGCTTTGGGTGGTTTCTTCTGTGGTTTGAGGGGTGAGCGCCTTCCCGGCGGGGGGTGACTTTCTTTTCTGGCAAAAAAGAAAGTCCAGGCGGATTCAAAGACCAAGTGCAACAGTAGGGATAAGGCCGGCTTTTGCCATGCTGGCATCGTCGTAGAACACCTCTGCAGCGCTGCGCCAGCCGAGGCTCTTTCGGGGGCGCGTATTGAGCTCCCAGGCCATCTCATCGAGCTCTCGCTGGGAGTACACGCCCAGGTCCGTGCCCTTGGGCAGGTACTGGCGCAGCAACCCGTTGGTGTTCTCGTTGAGGCCCCGTTGCCAGGGGCTGTGGGGGTCGCAAAAGTAGATTGTCATCCCGGTGTTGTCGGCCAGGCTTTTGTGCAGCGCCATCTCCTTGCCCTGGTCGTACGTCAGCGTCTGGCGCAACTCCTGCGGCAGCGCACAGAACGCCCTGGTGAAGCCGTCGAGCACGTCTGCAGCCTTGCTGCTGCCCAGTTTGACCATCATGGTGAACAGCGACTTCCTGCACACCAGCGTGCCGCAGCGCAGGATGCGCCTGCGCAAGCAGCTATCGAATCCGTAGCACCCGGCGGCGAGGACATCGCGCCCGCCATCAGCATCGACGACTTCGCGAAAGTCGATCTGCGCATCGCC
>NZ_KL448323.1:2362345-3066505 GCF_000709345.1 Polaromonas glacialis
TTCATGACAGGCCTGCAACTGACGTTGCCCGGGATGGCGCTGCCTGAGTTTGGCAGCGATCTGCTCGGGCGAGCACTTCAGTTCCAGCAGCGCCCTGACCTCGGCCCACAGGAGACCAGTGTGGTGGAGTTTGCGCGACGGCCAGGCTTCGCGGCGCACCCGTCTGGCCCGCTTGCCGGCGCGCTTTGCGTCATAGCCGCCAGCGATGCGGGGGCGACCCATGACGCATTGCCCGGCTTCGCTTTGCCACTCATTGCGGCGCAGCTCGCGCGAGATCGTGCTCGGCGCTCTGCCCAGTGCACTGGCAATCGAGCGCATGCTGCAGAACTGCAGCTTCATGGCCATCACCACGCCGCGCTCTTCAGCATTCAATTGTTGATAGGTTCTTGTCATGCAACTCCTCCGGATTCGTAGTGTTGCACTTGCGATTTGAATCCGCCGTGACTTTCTTTTTTGCCAGAAAAGAAAGTTACCCCCCGCCGGGAAGGCGCTCACCCCTCAATCCACAGAAGAAACCACCCAAAGCCCCAAGACTGAAAACAGAAAATGTTGACAGTTATTTTTATCAATCAAATGTGGATCCTCCGCACGACCCCATTACACTTTCAGCTACTTTTTCAATAGCAAACGAGCCGGCCTACCGAATCCGCAGCCACCGGTCCAGCGACAGTATTCCGGCACCGCGCCCTACCAGGTAAAGCAGCAGCCCAGCCCAGGACAGGTGCGTCGCCCACGCATCGGGATAGACAAACACCTGAATCACCAGCGTCATGCCCAGCAACGCCAGGGCCGACAGCCGGGTAAAGAGGCCCAGCACCAGCAGCACGGGAAACAGGTGCTCGGCGTAAGCGGCCGCATGCGCGGCGATCTCGACCGGCACCAGCGGCAGCCGGTATTCGTCCCGGAACAGCGAATAGGCGCTGTCGGTGACCGTCAGCCAGCCCTCGACCTTGGTGCGGCCGGACATGAAAAAGATGGCGGCAATGGCCACCCGGTTCACCAGCGCCAGCGCGTCATGCGGCACCAGGCGAGTGAGCCAGCCGGCCAGGCCGTGCCAGAGGCCGCGCAGCCCGGAAGATTCTGTGCTGGCAGCGTTGGCTGTCGTGGAAAAAGCGGGGTTCATGTCAGCTCCTTGTTGATCGGGGTCACAAACGTGCGCGCGCTGCAGAAAGCGCCGGCTTGCAGCAGCGCGGCCATCAGCCGCGCCAGGTCGCAGTCGGCCTGCCGGGCCAGCGCTTCATCAGCCGCCAGCGCAAGCGGCTGGCCGGCGGCACAGGCATCGAGAAATGCGCAGCCGCCCGCCTCCAGCGCGGTCCAGACGACAGCACCACCCGGCCGGGTCAGCAGCGCGCCCTCGCCGGTCCAGTCCAGCGCATCGCCACAGTCCATGCCTTCCGGGTCGCCATGCCGGTTGCGCTGCCACAGGGTGTAGACCGGCTGGCCGTCAAACCAGGCCCAGCGCGCGGCGGGGTGCGGCTGCAGCACCAGATCGCCCAGAAGCTCGGGCGGCAGGCCGGCCAGCGCCGAGGGCTCAAGCACCAGGGCATCGGCCGCCACATGCGCCTCGGTCCAGAAACGGTCGAGCCGGGCCACGCCGCTCAGGTAGGGCAAGTCCGCAGCCGGCGCGAAACCGGCCAAAAAGCCGGGAAAATCCGCGCCATACATCAGCAGTTGGGCATCGCCAGGCGGCCGGGCGCGCACATGCAGGGCGGCTGCGGCGCGAAACCAGTCCTCGCCGACCAGCCGCAACACCGCCGGATAGTTGGCCTGCAGGGCATCGATGCAGCCCTTAACGACCGTGTTGCGGTGCACCGCGAAGCCGGGCTGGTCCGCCAGGTCGCGCAGATGTCCGGGCACGGCGTCGGGCAGCGCCCACAACGCCTGGACAAAACCGTCCTGGAAGCGGGAGAGTTCGGTGCTCATGACGCCAGCGCCTCTATTTCGGGTTGCCTGCCCTGCAGCAGCGCATGCGCCTGCCGGCGTTCGGCCAGCAGTTCGGCAAAAGGCGGCAGCTGGTCGTCGCGCTCGATCAGCGTCGGGCGCGGTCCGATGCGCGCGATCAGGCTTTCATACAGCGCCCAGACCTCGGGCGCAACTGGCGCATCGTGCGAATCCACCAGCAGCGCCTGGCCCAGCACGGGGTCGGGCGTGTGGCCTGCCAGGTGGATCTCCATCACTGCGTCGCCGGGAAAGGCGTCGATATAGGCTTGGGCGCTAAACCCGAGGTTGCGGGCGCTGACATGCACATTGTTCACGTCCAGCAGCAGGCCGCAGCCGGTGCGGCGCGTGAGTTCCTGCAAAAAATCAATCTCGTCCCAGGCATGGCCTTGCAGGCGCAGGTAGTGGGACGGGTTTTCGATGGCGATGCGCCGCCCAAGGGCATCCTGGGTGCGGGCGATGTTGCCGGCCACGCGCCCCAAGGCCGCCTGCGTTCGGGCAAAGGGCAGCAGGTCGGGCAGGTAGCTGCCGCGCCAGGCCGACCAGGCCAGGTGCTCGGACACCAGCACCGGCTCGATGCGGTCAGCCAGCGCGGCCAGCCGCGCCAGGTGTGCCGCATCGGGTGGGGCATCGGCCGCCAGCGAGAGCGACACGCCGTGCAGCGACAACGGATGCCGGGACCGGATGGCGTCAAGCCAGGCCAGCCTCGGGCCACCGGCCACGGCATAGTTTTCCGGATGCACCTCGAACCACAGCCCGGCATCAAGGCAGGCCAGGGCCTCGTCGAAATGCGCGGGCTTGAGGCCCAGGCCGGCAGTGAGACGGACGGGGTTCATAGCGTGCTTCCTGGCTGCGCTCAGGCCTTGATCGCGCTCAGCGAGCCCATGCCCTTGGGCGTCTTGATGGTGGTGCAGGTGCCAGCGGGCACCTGTTTCCAGGCATTGCCCTGGTAGTCGGTCTTGGACGTGCCGGCGCAGGTGGTGCCGGGTCCGGCGGCGCAGTCGTTCTTGCCGGCCAGGGCAACGCCGAAGCATTTTTCCATGGCTGGCTTACCCTCCATGGGCTTGTCCTGGGCCATGGCGGCGCCAGAGGCGAGTGCGGCAAGGGCGAGTGTGGTCAGTGCGATTGAACGGGTGATCATGAAAGTGGCTCCAGTTGAAAACAAAGGGTTGCACAGGCAGGCAGTGCAAAGGGCACTGGCCTGCGGACCTGGCGGAAGGACTCCGCTACAGTCTGCCCAGTAGTTCGGCGCAACCCGGCCGCCGGTTACACGCCGGCAGATAATTTTTTAAAATATTTTTTTGACCCACGCTGTAACCCAAAGCCTTCATGGACCGAATACAAGAAAGAGACCGCCGGTTCACCGACACCGAAAACCGGTTGCGCGGCCTGATTCTGCAGGGCCTGGACGGCGATGCGGCGGCCTACCACCAGTTCCTGAAAGCATTGAGCGCGCATCTGCGGGCCTATTTCAGGAAGCGGCTTTTCGAGCGACCCGATGAAGTGGAAGACCTTGTGCAAGACACCCTGCTCGCGGTACACAACCAGCGGCACACCTACCGCGCCGACCAGCCCCTGACCGCCTGGGTGCATGCGGTGGCGCGCTACAAGCTGATCGACCTGCTGCGCGCCCGCGCATCTGGCGAGTCGCTGAACGTTCCGCTGGACGACGAGCTGGAGCTGTTCGCCGCGTCCGACACCGAGGCCAGGGAGGCAAAAAAAGACCTGGACACGCTGCTGGCCGGCCTGCCCGACCGGCAGCGCCTGCCCATCGTGCACGTCAAGCTCGAAGGCCTGTCCGTGGTCGAGGCGGCGCAGCTAACCGGCATGTCGGAATCGGCCATCAAGATCGGCGTACACCGGGGCCTGAAGGCGCTGGCCGCCAAAATCAGGGGAATTGCATGAAGACCGATGAACTTGTCAGCCTGCTGTCGGCAGGCGTCGCGCCGGTGCCGGCCAACACCGTCGGCCGGCGCTTTGCGCTGGCCATGGGCTGGGGCCTGCCAGGCGCGATGCTGCTGCTGGTCATGGTCCTGGGCATACGCCCTGGCCTGGCCGAAGAGGCCGGCACGCTGATGTTCTGGCTCAAGCCGGGCTTTGCGGCCGCGCTGGCGCTGGCCGGGCTGGTCGCCGCCGAGCGGCTGGCCCGCCCCGGCATGCGGCTGGGACGGGTAAATGCCGCGCTGGCCCTGCCGGTGCTGCTGCTGTGGCTGATCGCGGCGCTGGTGCTGGCGAATGCAGCGCCGGCACAGCGCGCCGCGCTGATTCTGGGCGAGACCTGGAAAAGCTGCCCCTTCAACATCGCGCTGCTTTCGCTGCCGCTGTTCGCGTCCACCCTGTGGGCGCTCAAGGGCCTGGCGCCGACACGCCTGGCGCTGGCCGGGGCCAGTGCCGGCCTGCTGTCCGGAGCGCTGGGCGCGCTGGTGTATTCGCTGCACTGCCCGGAATCGGCCGCGCCCTTTCTGGCGGTCTGGTACGTTCTGGGCATTGCGATTCCGACGCTGGCCGGCGCGCTGCTGGGGCCGCGCGTGCTGCGCTGGTAGGCAGCTGGCACCTCTCCATGGGCTTTGCATCCCATGGAGAGGGCCTGTCGCGCCGCTGGCCGTCGGGCCAAAGCTGTTTTACAAGCCAAACAGGCTTTTTACGCTTGCCTGACTTGCATCTACAGCTCTGCTTTTTATAGCAAATCCTGCCTGCCGCTTCAGTCCAGGCGGATATTGCTGGCGCGAATCACCTTGGCCCATTTCTCGCGCTCGCTCTTGGCATAGGCGGCCATCTGCGCCGGCGTGCTGGGAATCGCTTCCAGGCCCAGCGTCTGGAAGCGCGCCTTGACTTCGGTGGAGTCCAGCGCCGCCAGCAAGGCCTTGCTCAGCGCGTTCACTGCTTCGGGCGGCGTGGCGGCAGGCACCACCAGCCCTTGCCAGGCATAGGCTTCAAAACCCTTCATGCCTTGTTCGGCCAGCGTGGGCAGGGTGTTGAAGGTGGCGATTCGCTTCGGGCTGGCCACGCCGATCGGAATCAGCCGGCCGGACTGGATGTGCTGGTAGCCGCTGGCGGTGTCCACGAACATCATCGGCACCTGGCCGCCGATCACGTCCTGCACCGCCGGTGCGGCGCCCCGGTAGCCGACATGCACCATCTTGAGCCCGCTGATTTCGCGGAACAATTCGGTGGCCAGGTGGTGCGGGCTGCCGGCGCCCGGCGTGGCGTAGTTCACGCCATTGGGCTGTTTTTTCGCCCAGGCCAGGAACTCGGACAGGTTCTTCGCCGGCACGCTGGGATGGACCACCAGGATCATCGGGAAGCGCGCCATCAGGCCGACCGGCGCAAAGTCTTTCTCGACGTTGTAGCTGAGCCTGGAATACAGCGCCGGGTTGGCCGCCATAGTGGCCGTGTCGCCGGTCAGCATGACATAGCCGTCGGGCCTGGCCTTGGCGGCATAGTCGGCGCCAATGTTGGTGGCGGCGCCGGGCTTGTTGTTGATGACGATGGGCTGGCCCAGCGTCTGGCTCATGGGCAAGGACAGGATGCGGGCGACCACGTCCGAGCCGCCGCCTGCCGGGTAGGGAACGACCCATTCGATGGACTTGTCGGGATAGGCCGCAGCCGCCGCCAGCGGCAAGGCAAGCAGGGCGGCACTCATGCAGCGACGCAGGGTTTGGGGGTAGCGCATGGAAACTCCAGTGATGTCGGATCAAGAAAATCCGCACCGGTTCAGCGAAGGAAATGCGTCACCGGGCAGACAAAGCAGGCCGATCATAGAGACACATGGTTGCGCGCGCAACTAGGGTATTTACTCACCCATGAACGACCTTCAGCCGGGCGATGGCCGCATCGCGCAGGCCTCATTCCTCAGCGTCTGCGGCGCCCTCGACCGCCACCCGCGCGTGGGCGACCAGCCGGTCGAGCAGATGGTCCAGCTGCTCGCGCTCCGAGGCGTTCAGGCAGGAAACGATCTCGTCGTTGCGGCGCCCGATCACGCGCATCAGGCGCTCGCACACCGCCTCGCCCGCTGGCGCCAGGGTCAGCACGACGCCGCGCCCATCCGTGGCACTGGCCTGCTTGAGCACCAGGCCCTGATCGACCAGCGACTGGGCGGCGCGGCTGGCCTGGCCCTTGTCCAGGTTGGCGCGGTAGGCCAGGTCCTTGACCGACAGCGGGCTGAACGCGCCGATGGCCGCCAGGCAGCGCCCCTCGCTGAAGGGTATGCCGGCATCGACGACGTAAGCGGTCTGGGTGGCCCGGTCGGTGAGTTTGGACAGCGTGTGCAGCCGATGGGTGATCGTGCGTTCGAGAGGGACCGAATCAGTGGGGGAGGACATCACAGCGCCAGGCGTTCAAAAAAGTTGTTACCGAATCACTATACGTGAGGAGGCCATCGCCATCGTGCTTCGCCAGCGCATGCAACCGTCTGGCAGCCGTTTGAAACCACGCCACCACCAGGCGGGGTTGTATTTTGATCAGGGTAAATACTGACGAATTTTTGCCTGAAACCTTCAATAATAGTTGTGAACGCAACCAATTTACGCGATCAGCCTATCGAAGCCCCAGCATGCACCAACCCACCGCCGAAGCCCGTCCTTCCATTTACTACAACTACCAGGTGTTCAAGCCCTGGCTGCCTTCGGCGCATGCGGCGCGGGACCGCAAACAGGTGGTGATCGCCGGCTCCGGCCCGGCGGGCCTGGTGGCGGCGCTGGAACTGGCGCGCCTGGGCGTGCCCAGCGTGGTGCTGACGCCCGAGCTGCAGGTGTCGCAAGGCAGCCGCGCCATCGTGTTCACCCGCCGCTCGATGGAAATCCTGCAGCAAGTCGGCGTGGCCGGCCGCATGAGCGAAAACGGCCTGCCCTGGCGTTTCGGCAACTCCTACTACCGTGGCCAGCGCGTGTTCCGCATGGAAGCCCCGCACGACGCGGACGACCGCTTCTTTCCGATGCTCAACATCCAGCAGCAGTACCTGGAGGAATACCTAATTGACGCCTGCCAGGCCAGCCCGCTGATCGACCTGCGCTGGGGCAACAAGGTGGTCGGGGTCGAGCAGGCGCCCGGCCTGGCCCGCGTGACCATCGACACGCCCGAAGGCCCGTACACGCTGGAAACCGACTGGCTGGTGGCCGCCGACGGAGGCCGCTCCGAAATCCGCGCCGCCATGAAGCTGCAGATGGAAGGCGCGTCGTATGAAGGCCTGTTCGTGATCGCAGACATCCGGGTCGATCTGCCGCTGCCGACCGAGCGCCTGGCCTTTTTCGACCCCGAATGGAACCCCGGCAACACCATCCTGATGCACCGCGAGCCGCACGGCATCTGGCGCGTGGACTACCAGCTGCTGCCCGGCGAGACGCCCGAGGAAGCGCTCAGGCCCGAGTCGCTCAAGGCGCGCATCGACGCGCAGCTGGCCATGATCGGCCATGCCGGCGCGCCGTGGGAAATGGACTGGAACTCGGTCTATTCGGCGCGTACGCTGACGCTGCTAGATTATGTGCAAGGCCGCGTGGTCTTCACCGGCGACGCGGCGCACCTGCTGCCGATCTTCGGCGTGCGCGGCGCCAACACGGCTTTTCAGGACGCGCAGTCGCTGGCCTGGCACCTGGCCTTCGTGGTCAAGGGGCTGGCCAGCGAAAAGCTGCTGGCCAACCACAGCACCGAGCGTGTCGGCGCGGCGCGCGAGATCATCGACGAGGCCGGCAAGAGCACGCGCTTCATGGCACCGCCCAGCCCGGGTTTTCGCCTGCTGCGCGATGCCGTGCTGTCGCTGTCGCTGACCGAGGAATTCGTGCGGCCGCTCTACCACTGGCGCACCTCGCGTCCGCACGAGTACAGCGCCTCGATGCTCAACAGCCCGGGCGACGACAACGCGCTGTTCCGTTTCGGCCCGGCCCACGGCGCGCCGCCGCAAAACATTCGCCTGGCGCCTGACGACTTTTTGCTCGACCACCTGGGCGGCGGCTTTGACCTGCTGTACTTCACGCAGGCGGCGGCAATTCCCGAGCCTCTGCAGCAGGTGATTGCGGCCACCCGCGCCCGGGGCGTGCCGCTCCGGTTGACGGCCGTCGGTGCCGCCCAGCCCGTGGCCGGCGCCGACCTGACCCTGGCGGACGCCGACGGCCACTTCCGCCAGCGCTACGGCGTGCAGGCCAGCGGCGCCGCCTACCTGCTGCGGCCTGACCAGCATGTCTGCGCGCGCTGGCTGACGCTGGACGCCACGCGCCTGCAAGCCGCCTTCAACATCGCCCTGCCCCAGTGAACCGGAAAATTTCATGACAGCCAACAAAAATGCCCTGCCCCTTGCCGGCCTGGAAACCGTGTACGACGCCCTGGCGAGTGCCATTGACCAGGCCGGCCCTGGCAAGGCCGAACTGTTTTTGGTAAAACTGGCATTGCTCAATGCCAACGCACTGGCCGATGCCCGGCTGTTTGAAACCCATGTCCAGGCCGCGCTTCGCGACCTGTGACGCCTGTGCAAGCCTGTCCCCGCCTGACAACCCAACGTTTGAGGTCACCCATGAACATCCAGAAAATCCATCACGTCGCCTACCGCTGCAAGGACGCCAAGCAAACCGTCGAGTGGTACGGCAAGTACCTGGACATGAAATTCATTCTGGCGATTGCCGAGAACGAGGTGCCCTCGACCAAGGCGCCCGACCCGTACATGCATGTCTTTCTTGATGCCGGCAACGGCAACGTGCTGGCCTTTTTCGAGCTGCCGACCCAGCCGCCCATGGGCCGCGACCCCAACACCCCCGAATGGACCCAGCATCTGGCGCTGCAGGTCGAATCGCTCGACGCGCTGATGGACGCCAAGGCCAGGCTCGAAGCCGGCGGCATCTCGGTGCTGGGGCCGACGGACCACACCATCTTCAAATCCATCTATTTCTTTGACCCGAGCGGCCACCGCCTGGAACTGTGCGCCAACACCGGCACGCCGAAGATGGCCAGGATGCTCGACGAGGCCAAGTGGGACATGCTCAACGAGTGGGCCGTGACCAAGAAAGCCCCCCAGCATGCGCGCTGGATGCATGACGGCAGCTACGCCGGAGAATGATGCCCATGACGCTAATCAACGAAACCCTGAACGAAACGCACGAGCCGGCGCTGCGCAGCTGGGTCGCCTACGCCAATGCGGCGGGCAATGACTTTCCGATCCAGAACCTGCCGTTCGCGGTCTTTCGCCGCAAGGGCACGCTGGAGGCTTTTCGCGGCGGCGTCGCCATTGGCGACCAGATCCTGGACCTGGCTGCGGCGGCGGCAACCGACGTGTTCAGCGGCGAAGCCGCGCCTGCGGTGCATGCCGGCGCGCACGACAAGCTCAATGACCTGATGGCGCTGGGCCCGCCCTCGTGGCGCGCCTTGCGCCGGGCGCTGTCGCGCGCCCTGCGCGAAGGCGCGGCTGAACAGGCCGCGCTGGCCGCCTGCCTGGTGCCGCAGTCAGAGGCCGAATACGGCGTGCCGGCGCGCATCGGCGACTACACCGATTTTTATACCTCGGTACACCACGCCACCAACATCGGCCGGCAGTTCCGCCCCGACAACCCGCTGCTGCCCAACTACAAATGGGTGCCGATCGGCTACCACGGCCGGGCGTCGAGCATCGGCGTTTCGGGGCAGCGCTTTCACCGCCCCATGGGCCAGACGCTGCCGCCCGGCGCCACGCAGCCGGTCTTCGGCCCGAGCAAGCGGCTGGACATCGAGCTCGAACTCGGCATCTTCGTGGGCTCCGGCAATGCGCTGGGCGAATCGGTGCCGATGGCGCAGGCCGAAAACCATGTGTTCGGCCTGTGCCTGCTCAACGACTGGTCGGCGCGCGACATCCAGGCCTGGGAATACCAGCCGCTGGGGCCGTTCCTGTCGAAAAACTTCGCCACCACGATCTCGCCGTGGATCGTGACGCTGGAGGCCTTGGCTCCGTACCGCGTGCCGTTCACGCGGCCCGAAGGCGACCCGCAGCCCCTGCCCTACCTGGACTCCGAAACCAACCGCCAGCAAGGCTCGCTTGACATCGAGTTGCAGGTCGGCCTGCTCACGCCCCAAATGCGGGACGCCGGCCAGGGCGACGCCACCATCTGCCGCACCAGCTACCGCCACGCCTACTGGACCGTGGCGCAGATGGTGACGCACCACACCGTCAACGGCTGCAACCTGCAGCCCGGCGACCTGCTGGGCAGCGGAACGCTGTCGGGCCCGACGCTGGACCAGGCGGGCGCGCTGATCGAGCTGACCACTGGCGGCAAGCACCCGCTGCTGCTCCCCAATGGCGAAAACCGCACCTACCTGCAAGACGGCGACGCCGTCGTGATTCGCGGCTGGTGCGAAAAGGCCGGCGCCGCGCGCATCGGCTTTGGCCAATGCCTGGGAACCGTGCTGCCAGTGCGCGCCTAGTGTCGCGTCAGGCGCAAAGTGTCGGGAGATCGCGTCGCCAGCGGCGTGCAGCGCAAGGCGCAGACCGCAGCCAGGGCTGAAGCCCTGGCAAGGGCTGCAACGCGGCGATGCGCGGCGATGGCCAGCGAGAACCGGCAGTTTGCGCCTGACGCGACACTAGACTGCGGTAGGATGCGGCCGGCATCCCAATGCCGGCCGCCGCAAACCGCCCTTTACCTCGCCAGATGTTTCAAGCCAACCTGTTCATGAACAAAAACATGTTCCAGCGCACGTCCAGCCTGCACCAATAGCTCTCTTTTTGATAGTAGATACCTGCGCCACGGAGAACCTGCCCATGACGCCCGCACTCACCAGACGCCTGGCCTGCACCGCCTGCCTGCGCCCGCAAAGCGCCTGCATCTGCCAATGGGTTACCCCGGTCATGCATGCGGTCGAGGTGCTGATCCTGCAGCATCCGCTGGAAGTGAGCAACCCCAAGGGCAGCGCGCGCCTGCTGCACCTGAGCCTGCCGGGCAGCCGGCTGGTGACGGGCGAAGTGTTCGACCTGCCCGCCCTGCTGGCCGAGGCGGGCGGCGCGAAGCACAACCTCCTGCTGTATCCGGAGACGCCGCAAAACCAGCCGCCGGGCATCAAGCCCCGACAGCTTGCGCCGGGCGCGCTGGACGACCCCGCCCGGCTGCGGCTGGTCGTTCTGGACGGCACCTGGCGCAAGAGCCGCAAGATGCTGTACGCCAACCCGCTGCTGCAGCAGCTGCCGCGCCTGGCGTTGCAGGAGGTGGGCGCTTCGCACTACCTGATCCGCAAGGCGCACCGTCCCGACCAGCTTTCCACCCTGGAGGCGACCTGCGCCGCGCTGGCCCAGCTGCATGGCGGCGCTGAACCACTCCAGCCATTGCTCGCCGCCTTCGATGGCTTTGTCGCCCGGCAGATGCGCTACCGGACCCTGCGCGGCACCGGCGGCCGGTGTACGCCAGAATATTGAAGAAATAAGGCTTTTGCGCTTTACTGTAAAGCGTAGTTTGCTATTTTTTCAATAGCAAACCAAGCCAGCCCGTGGTGATCTGCGTCTGGCAGCCAGAGCGTAAAACCGGCCGCGCAGCGCCCGAGCCGAAAATTGCTTTGCCGTCGCGGATTCAGGCAGCAGGTGGGAATTCTTGCTTAAAAACGTTATTTTTCCGTTTGTCAATAGTCCATTTGTGAGAGTTTATTAGTCCGTTCATGAGATTGACGAATTTTGCTGTTATCGCAAACACTTAAGCCAATCAACAAATCTTCACGAATTGACCAAAAACGTAATGCACCGACCCGCAACTCCAGGCAACACGATGAACGCAATGGATATGGCAACGACCTGCCTGGCAGCAACCCGGACCGCTCCGCGCCCTCTCGGGAGCCGTCAATGAACACTGAAAAAATGAAACCAAATATTGTCTTCCTGGTGATGTCGGCGGTGGGCAAGCCAGAAACGGTCGATCAGTTGGCGCGTTCCCTGGCGCCGCACACGGTGCTGGTGCATCACGATTTTTCCCAGACACCGGACTTTGTGCTGACCGCGCCAAACGCCCGGTTCGTCCCGAACCCCAAGCGCACCGGCTGGGCGTTCTTTGGCTTTGTCGACGGGATTTTCCATTCGATGAAATACGCGCTGGCCAACCTGGAGTTTGACTACCTGCAACTGCTCAGCCCGAGCTGCCTGCCGATCAAGCCCATGGAAGCTTTCGAGGCACACATCTCGGGGCGCGAGGAGGCCCATTTCGACTGCATCGACCTGTTTGCCGACCAGGACGCGCTGATGTCGGTCGGCTTCAGGGCCCTGACGCCTGAAAAATCGTTGCGCCACCGGGTCGTCCGGCGCCTGGGCGATGCCTATTTTGGCGCGTCGAGCGGCCGGCGCGACGTGGCCGGCATCTGGCTGCACAGCGGCGGCAAAAAAAGCATTCTGGCGCTGATTGCGCTGGGTACGTTCAAGGCGCTCAGCCGGCCATCGATCGGGCAGCATATTTTCGACGAGAAATTCAAGCCTTATTACGGCTCGACCTGGTTCGGCGCCAGTCGCCACGTCGTGGCCGCCATGCTGGAAAAATTCATGCACCCCGGCGTGCGCGACTATTTCAGCCAGCTTTGCATTGCCGACGAGTTCCTGATTCCGACGCTCTTGATGCATGTCGCGCCCGCCAAGGGCCCGATGAACCATTTCATCCAGCGATTCGACCAAGCGCACCCCGGAAGGATCGAGGATGAGGACATGGAGCAGCTCAAGACCGTTCCCGCCTTCTTTGCCCGCAAGTTTCCCGATGATCCGGCGGCGCAGATTCGCATTCGGGTGCTGGCCGAACTGGCAGGCAGCGGCCCGCTTGCGCAGAGCCCTGGAACGGCAAGCGGAAAGCCGCGGGACAGCAACGCTTTAGCGCCCGGCGCCACGGCGTTGGCTAACGCAGGCCAGCCGGCAGACGGCAATTATCTGGCCGGATTTTTTGGGCAGGGCAAGGTTGCGCAGTAGGAGAAAGCTACTCCGTGCGCATGGAACAACATCAATAAAAGGGAAATCAACATGCAGGCAATGATTCTGGCCGGCGGACTGGGAACGCGCATCAGCGAGGAAAGCGCCGTCCGCCCCAAACCGATGGTCGAGATTGGCGGCAGGCCGATCATCTGGCACATCATGAAGATGTATATGGCCCACGGCGTGAGCGACTTCGTGATCTGCTGCGGCTACAAGGGCCACCTGATCAAGCAGTTTTTCCGCGACTACGCCATGGACGGCGCGGACATCACCTTTGACATGCGCGACAGCACCACGACCATGCTGCGCACCTCGACCGAGCCGTGGAAGGTCACGCTGGTCGATACCGGGCTGGACACGATGACCGGCGGGCGCATCAGGCGCGCGGCGCGCTATCTTGAGGACGGGCCGTTTTGCTGCACCTACGGCGACGGCGTCAGCGACGTGGACATCACCAGGCTGATCGCCTTCCACCGTGAGCAGGGCGTGCTGGCCACCGTCACGGCGGTGCAGCCGCCCGGCCGCTTCGGCGCCTTCAACCTGCATGCCGACAACGCGCTGGTGCCGAGCTTTAAGGAAAAGCCGGGCGGCGACGGCGCCTGGATCAACGGCGGCTTTTTCGTGCTCGACCGCACGGTGGTCGAGATGATTGAAGGCGACGACACCATCTGGGAGCGCGGCCCCATGGAGCACCTGGCCGCCAACCACCAGATGGCCGCCTTTCGCCACGAAGGCTTCTGGCAGCCGATGGACACGCTGCGCGACAAGCAGACGCTGGAATCGCTCTGGGCTTCGGACAAGGCGCCCTGGAAAACCTGGTGAGCGCAGGCGCCTGAATTTTTTTCACATCTGTTTTTTCAAGGTAACCCCATGATTTTTACCAAGACTGCGCTGCCTGGAGCGACCATCGTCGATATGGAGCGGCGCGAGGACGCACGCGGCTATTTTGGCCGCACCTACTGCGAGCGCGAGTTCGAGGCCAACGGCCTGCCGACCCGCATGGTGCAGACCAACATGTCGCTGACACGCCGGGCGGGCACCCTGCGCGGCATGCATTACCAGATGGCGCCGCATGCCGAGGACAAGCTGGTGCGCTGCGTGCAGGGCGCGATCTGGGACGCGATTGTCGACATCCGCCCCGAGTCGCCCACCTTCTGCCAGTGGATCGGCGTGGAGCTGAGCGAAGCCAATGGCCGCATGCTGCTGGTGCCCAAGGGCTTTGCCCATGGCTTTGTCACCTTGAGCGACGACGCGGCCGTGACCTACCAGGTGTCGGCTTTCTACACACCACAGTCTGAACGTGGCGCCCGCCATGACGACCCGGCATTCGGAATCAACTGGCCGGTGCCGGTGATCGACATGTCGGACAAGGACCGCAACTGGCCCGCCTTTGTGGCCGAAGGAGTCGCAGCATGATCATCATTGACACCGCCCTGCAGCAGCGGGCACGCGAAGGACGGCCGATCCGCGTCGGATTGATCGGCGCCGGCTTCATGGCGCGCGGCGTGGCGCTGCAAATCGCCCTGTCGGTGCCGGGCATGCGCGTGGCCGCCATTGCCAACCGCACGCTCGAAGGCGCCCGGCGCGCCTACCGCGAGGCCGATGTCTCGGGCGTTCGCGTCGTCGAAACCGTCACGCAGCTGGAGCGGGCCATCGAGTCCGGCGTGCCGGCCATCACCGAGGACGCGATGCTGCTGTGCCGCGCCGCCGGCATCGACGCAATCATCGAAGTCACCGGCACCATCGAGCATGCCGCCCGGGTGACGCTCGAAGCCATTGCCCACCGCAAGCATGTGGTGCTGATGAATGCCGAAATCGATGGCACCATCGGCCCGATCCTGAAAACCTACGCCGACCGCGCCGGCGTGGTGCTGACCACCGCCGACGGCGACCAGCCGGGCGTGATGATGAATCTGTACCGCTTTGTCCGCGGCATCGGCGTCAAGCCGGTGATGTGCGGCAACATCAAGGGCCTGCACGACCCCTACCGCAACCCGACCACGCAGGAAGGCTTTGCCCGGCAGTGGGGACAGAACCCGGCCATGGTCACGTCCTTCGCCGACGGCACCAAGATTTCGTTCGAGAACGCCATCGTCGCCAACGGCACCGGCATGCGCGTCGGCCAACGCGGCATGTTCGGCCCCACCGTCCCTAACGGCACACCGATCCAGGAGGTCGGCGAGCGCTACCCGCTCGAAGCGATGCTGGAAGGCCCGGGCATCGTGGACTACGTCGTCGGCGCCATGCCGGGCCCAGGCGTGTTCGTGCTGGGCACGCACGACCATCCGCAGCAAAAGCATTATTTGTCGCTCTACAAGCTCGGCAACGGACCGCTCTACTGCTTCTACACGCCCTACCACCTGTGCCATTTCGAGGTGCCCAACACCGTCGCGCGCGCCGTGCTGTTCCAGGACGCGGCGCTGGCCCCGCTGGGCGCGCCCTGCGTCGAGGTGCTGGCCACCGCCAAGATCGACCTGAAGGCGGGCGATTCCATCGATGGCCTGGGCGGCTACATGACCTACGGCCTGGCTGAAAACGCCGATATCGCCCGGGCCGAGAACCTGCTGCCCATCGGCCTGGCCGAAGGCTGCACCCTGAAGCGCGACGTACCCAAGGACGCGCTGCTGACCTTCGACGATGTCGAACTGCCGCAAAACCGTTTGTGCGACCAGCTCTGGCGCGAACAGATGGCGCGCTTTTTTCCCGAACATTCAAAAACCACTTCAGGAGTCAACTAAATGAAACTGCTCGTCACTGGCGTCGAAGGCTATATCGGCTGCCTGCTCGCCCCTTTCCTTCAAGCACGCGGCCATGAAATCGTCGGACTGGACACCGGCTACTACCGCGACGGCTGGCTGTTCAGCGACAGCAAGCTGGTGCCCGGCTTCCCGCGCACCATCAACCGCGACATCCGCAACATCCAGGCTGAAGATCTTCAGGGCATTGACGCGGTCGTGCATCTGGCCGAGCTGTCGAACGATCCGCTGGGCGAGAACGTTCCGGAACTGACCTTCCAGATCAACCACCAGGCGTCGGTGCGGCTGGCCGAACTCGCCAAGGCGGCCGGCGCCAAACGTTTTGTCTACACCTCGTCATGCAGCGTCTATGGCGTGGCCAACGGCGACGAGCCGATGACCGAGCTGTCGCCGACCAATCCGCAAACCGCCTATGCCAAGTGCAAGACGCTGGTCGAGCGCGACGTGATGGCGCTGGCATCCAGCGACTTTTCGCCGACCTTCCTGCGCAACGCGACGGCTTATGGCGCCTCGCCGCGCATGCGTTTTGACATCGTGCTGAACAACCTGTGCGGTATTGCCGCGACCACCGGCAAGATCGCCATGACCAGCGACGGCACGCCGTGGCGGCCGCTGGTGCATGTGCTCGACATCTGCCAGGCCGTGGCCAGCGCCCTGGAAGCGCCGCAGGATGCGATCCACAACGAGATCTTCAACGTCGGCCATGACGAAGACAACTACCAGGTGCGCGAAATCGCGCAGATCGTGGCCAACGTCTATCCGGGCTGCGAACTGAGTTTTGGCGACTCCAGCGCCGACAACCGCAGCTACCGCGTCAGCTTTGCCAAGATCCATGAAAAGCTGCACGGCTTTCACTGCGCCTGGGACGCACGCAAGGGCGCGCAGCAACTCCACGACGTGTACGAACGCATCGGAATCGACGCAGCCACCTTCAGTGCGCGGCCCTTCACCCGGCTCAAGCAGCTCAAGTACCTGAGCGCGACGGGACAGATCGACGACCGCTTTTTCTGGAACTATTGAAAGCAGATACTTTTCTGGCCAGCGCCTGATAGTGGGTAACCAGCCTGTTCAATAGTTTGAACAGGCTGGTGGCACTTGAGTCGGAAGAAAATATTGCACCCTGCCGACCTGGCCAAGCGCGCCGCGCAATCCCGGTGAAAGCTACCAGACCTCCAGCCTCAAGCGATCACCCACCTGGCCAAATGCCTTGTCACGACTTACCAGGGTGGCATCGACCGCGACCGCATGGGCCGCGATCATCATGTCAAAGTCGCTCAGATTGATGCCTTGGGCTTCGAGCGTGCTGCAAAACTCGCCGTAGCAAGTGGCCACCCGCTCATCCCATGGCAGCACGTCCATGCGCAGCAACACCTGGGCCAGGGCATTTTTCAGGCGTACGGGCTGCCCTTTGCGGTGCAAGCCGTATTCCAGTTCCGCCAAGGTCACGCTCGACATCACGACCTGCCCCACGGACAGTTGCGTCAAGCGCGCCAGCAACTGGGCATCGCGCCCCTGCATGATGTGGCTGACCACGTTGGTATCGAGCATGTAGCGTTGACTCACTCCTGCCAGCCTTCAAACGGATCGCGCCGCGCATGGGCCTGGCGGCGTTCGATCAGCAGGTCATCGTCCTTGTTTTGAGCCACCACGTCGAGCAAGCCTTGCCAATCGGCCGGCTTGCGCGAAAGCACCACATCGCCCGTGGCGGGGTCGCGGCGGATGAAGACTTCGGAAACATCAAAGCGGAACTCCAGCGGCAAGCGCACCGCCTGGCTACGGCCGGTGGCGAATATTTTGGCGGTTTGGTGCATTCAGGGGTTTCCTTTTAGTTGACGGTACATCTCATGGTATGCATCAACATGTATGACTGTCAACTGGTGTTCCATACGAATAGGATCAGCCAGAAATTTGTCTGCTTAAAGTGCCTGAATCCATCACGCTGGAAAAGGGCTGCGCCGCGCTGATTCAGCTACAAAGGCAGCGTTGAGCGGTTTGCGCCTTTGATGATGGCGTTTAACGAGTTTGTAGGGAGGCGGCTAAGCGTGCAACAGGACGGCACTGGAAAACCCAGATGAATGGAGTGCTGCGCCAAGCGGTGGAGCGCAAGCGGCTGCAGGTAACACAGACGCCTGCAAAACCGGGTCGTCGGTTATTCTTTGCAACATCAATCATCCAGGAGCGCTCTTGAAGACGATCGGCCTTATCGGCGGCATGAGTTGGGAATCGACTGTGACTTATTACCGTCAGATCAACGAATCGGTTAAGGAGCACCTGGGCGGCCTTCACTCCGCCAAGCTGGTCCTTTACAGCGTTGATTTCCATGAGGTAGAACGTCTTCAGCATGCAGGAGACTGGGTGGCCGCAGGAGAATTACTTTCCACTGCAGCGCGTTCACTTCAATCAGCGGGCGCAGACTTTTTGGTTCTTTGCACCAACACCATGCACAAGGTAGCGCCTGCCATTGAGGCTGCTGTTCAAATTCCGTTGTTTCACATCGCTGATCCAACAGCCGACGCTATCAGGCAAGCTGGATTTGAAACCGTGGGTTTGATTGGCACGCGGTTTACCATGGAACAAGATTTTTACCGCGAGCGACTGCAACAGCGGCATGGACTGCAAGTGCTGATACCGATGCCACAAGATCGTGAACACGTTCACAGGATCATTTACGACGAGCTGTGTCTGGGAAAAATCATTCCGGAGTCGCTCGCGGTGTATCAAAGAGTGATCGCCGAGCTTGCGACCCGAGGTGCGCAAGCCATCATCCTGGGTTGTACAGAAATATCGCTCCTCGTCAGCCAGCAGGACTCCAGGATTCCGTTGTTTGACACCACGAGCATTCACGCCCGCAAGGCAGCGCAATGGGCGCTGTCTGACAGTTGACGCTTCGCAGCGCGCATTGATCTACCGGCTCAATGCCGCGTTCCTGGCTGGAATTTATGACGCCGTCAGGCCTCAAAATGAGCACCCTGCTGAACTGTCTTCCTCCGGGCTCACACCATCTCCGCCTCAATCCACCCGCGCAGGCTGTTCAAAAACGCCCAGCCCCGAACGCGCGGCACATCGTCCACCCGAACCACTGCCTCGACCAGCCTGCCCTCGCGTAGCGCCAGCGCCCGACCGATGCCGGGCAGCAGCCCGCAGGCCAGCGGCGGCGTGACCCAGCGGCCATCGAGTTGCATCGCCACGTTGCCGCGCGTGCATTCGGTGATTTCGCCTTCCGCATTCCAGAGCACGGTGTCGAACACGCCGGGCGCGATGGGCGTGAAGGCGTCGTAATGCGCGCGGTGCGTGGTCTTGAAGCGCACGAACTCGCCGTGAGCTTCCAGCAAGGGACGGTCGGCCATTTGCAGGCGAACCTGATCAGGTGATGCGTCCATGGCGAAGGCTTCAGCGCGTGGCCGACCCTGCGCATTGAGCAGCAGGCGCACGCGCCACAGGCCTTGCGTATGCGCTTGCGCCAGTTGGTGCAGGCTGTTTTCGACTTGGTCCACATTCCACGCGTAGCCGAAATGCGCGGCGGCGCCGGCCAGTCGCTGCAGGTGCTCGTCGGCATGGCGCAGCCGGCCGCCCTCCAGCGCCAGGGTTTCCAGCAGGTCGAAAGGCATGCTGGCCCGCTCCAGAAATTGTCGTTTGTTGCGCCATTCCTGCCATTCGGCATCCGGTTCGGCGCCCGAGGTGATGCCGCTGCCAATGCCGCAGCGCAATGCGCCGCCTTGCACGGTGACAGTGCGGATAGGCACATTGAAAGTGGCGTGGATGCCCTGCCCCGACTGGCCCGGCCGCACCACGCCGATGGCGCCGCAGTACACGCTGCGCGGCCCGGCTTCGAGCGTGCGGATCATCTGCATGGCGCGCACCTTGGGCGCGCCGGTGACCGAGCCGCATGGAAACAGCGCGCCGAACACGTCGGCCAGCGTGGTACCGGCGCGGGTTCTGGCCTGCACGTCTGAAGTCATCTGCCACACGCTGGGCAGCGCCTCGGTGTGGAACAGACGCGGCACCCGCACGCTGAAGGGCTCGGCGATGCGCGAGATGTCGTTGCGCAGCAAGTCCACGATCATGACGTTTTCGGCGCGCTCCTTGGGTGAGGCGCGCAGGGCGTCTGCCTGCGCGGTGTCGTCTTGCGGCGTGGCGCCGCGCGCGGCCGTGCCCTTCATGGGCCGGGCCAGGATGCTGCCGTCCCGCCAGTCGAAAAACAGTTCGGGCGACACCGACAGCAGCTGTTCATCGCCGGTGTCGATGAAGGCCGCGTAGCCGCCCGGCTGGGCGCGCTGCAGGGCGGCGAACAGGGCTGGCGCCGCACCCGCCTCGGGCTCGCCAAGCCACTCGCCCAACAGCGGCGCGGTCAGGTTCACCTGGTACAGCTCGCCGGCGGCAATGGCTTGCTGGATGTGCGCCATAGCCGCGTCAAACGCCGGGCGCGGGCAAGTGTCAAGCCATTCGACGCGGGCGGCTGCGGCGCTGTCGTCTTCAGGCCAGGGCAAGGGAAAGGGCGCGTCATGCACGGCAAACCAGGCCAGCGGGCCGTCGGCGGGATGCACGGCCAGCGCGGCGTCAAAAGCCGGGGCGGCTTCATAGCGCACATAGCCGACGCACCAGCGTCCCTGCTCCGCAGCGGCCTGAACGGCATCGAGCACGGCGCGCACTTCGTGCGGTTCATGCGCCACCAGTACGGCGCGCGGCATGCCGAAGGCATGGCGCAGGCGCGGCGCGGCGCTGTCCTGCGGATCGGAAAAGTCGATGCGTGCGGAAATATTAGTCAAATCAGCCTTTTCCGCACGTCAGGCGGTCATAAGCAGCTATCAAAAAAGGAGTTTTTCAAGTTGCAAGCACCGCTGGCCCCTCACCCCTGCCCTCTCCCAGAGGGAGAGGGAGTAAAACCGGATGGCGAGCAGTTGTTTCAGCCTTAAGCCGCGCCGATATGGGGCACCAGCCCGGCCGTGGGCTGGCCGTTCCTGAGCGCCGCCGTGAAGGCCAGCATGCGGTCAATCGGCAGGCGCGCGCGCAGGCCCAGGGCCGGGTCGATGTGGACTTCGTTCGCGCCGGTTTCCAGCACCTGCGCCAGCCCGGCTAGAGAGTTCATCGCCATCCACGGGCAATGCGCGCAGCTTTTGCAGGTGGCGCTGTTGCCGGCTGTGGGCGCTTCGATGAAGACCTTGCCGGGGTTGAGCGTGCGCAGCTTGTGCATCATGCCGTTGTCGGTGGCGACGATGAACTCGAGCGCGTCCATATCTCGCGCGGCCTTCAAAATGGCCGAGGTCGAGCCGACCGCGTCGGCCAGCGCCACCACATCGGCGGGCGACTCCGGGTGTACCAGCACCTTGGCCAGCGGGTGTTCCTTCATCAGCGCCTGCAATTCAAAGGCCTTGAACTCGTCATGCACGATGCACGCGCCGTTCCACATCACCATGTCGGCTCCTGTCTCGCGCTGGATATAGCCGCCCAGGTGCCGGTCGGGCGCCCAGAGGATTTTCTGGCCCTGCGCTTTCAATGCGCGAACAATGTCCAGCGCGCAGCTCGACGTGACGACCCAGTCGGCCCGCGCCTTGACGGCCGCACTGGTGTTGGCATAAACCACCACGGCGCGGTCGGGATGCGCGTCGCAAAAGGCGCTGAATTCATCAATCGGGCAGCCCAGGTCGAGCGAACACGTCGCGTCCAGGTCGGGCATCAGCACGCGCTTTTCGGGCGACAAAATCTTGGCGGTCTCGCCCATGAAGCGCACGCCCGACACCACCAGCGTCTGCGCGGCGTGGTCGCGGCCGAAGCGCGCCATTTCGAGCGAGTCCGAGACGATGCCGCCGGTTTCCTCGGCCAGGTCCTGCAGGTCTGGATGCACGTAGTAGTGCGACACCATGACGGCGTTTTTGGCTTTGAGCAGGCTGCGGATGCGGTCTTTCAGCGCGGCGCGCTCGGGCTGGGAAGGCTCGACCGGCACGCGCGCCCAGGCGTGGTGCGTCGAGCAGGCGCCGGCGCCGGGCGTCAAGGGTTGCTCGTAATCGACGTCAATGCGGGACAAAACGGCACTCATGAATTTCCTCCTTGCGGCGCGGCAAAGCGCATCGAAAAATCTATGGCCTGAACGTCTTTCGTCAAGGTGCCGATGGAGATGCGGTCCACGCCGGTCTCGGCCAGTTCACGCAGGCCGGCCAGCGTGACGCCGCCTGAAATCTCCAGCACCGCCCGGCCGGCGTTGATGCGCACGGCTTCGCGCAGCGTGGGCAAATCCATGTTGTCGAGCAGCACCATCGTGGCGCCAGCGTCCAGCGCCTCGTGCAGTTGCGCCAGCGTTTCCACCTCGATCTCGACAAAATCGGCCCGTGCGGCAATTTTGGCGGCCTGCTGCAGTACCTGTGCAATACCGCCGGCAGCGGCAATGTGGTTTTCCTTGATCAGCACCGCGTCGTACAGGCCGAAGCGGTGGTTGGTGCCGCCACCGGTCAGCACGGCGTATTTTTGCGCCAGGCGCAAACCCGGCAGCGTCTTGCGGGTATCGACGATGCGCGCTTTCGTGCCTTCGACTTGCAGGGCATAAGTGGCGGTCTTGGTCGCCACGGCGCTCAGCAGTTGCAGAAAATTCAGCGCCGTGCGCTCGGCTGACAGCAGCGCCCTGGCCTGGCCGCGCATCTCGACCACCACCTGGCCGGCCTCACAGCGCTCGCCGTCGCGCACATGCCAGAGCACCGAAACCTCCGGGTCCAGTTGCCTGAGCGCCGTGTCGAACCAGGCGCTGCCGCACAGCACCGCGCTTTCACGCGCCAGCACATGGGCGCGTGCCTGGGCGGCCGGGTCGATCAGCGCGGCGGTCAGGTCGCCCTCGCCCACATCTTCGGCCAGCGCCCGCATCACATCGGATCGGGCCAGCAAGGCCAGCGCCTCAGGATTGAAATCAAACGACTTTTTCATAAACCACCGAGCCTGAAAATGCACCATGCAGTGCCCTTAAACTACCGGGGCTGTCGCGCCGGACCGGCCCAAATGTTAACGCGCCGGCAAACCCGTGCCTGCCGCGCCGCCCGGCCCGCAGCCAAAGCCCTTTTTCTTGAACCTACTTTTTTTGCCAGCCCATGTTCAGAACCCTGCTCAAATCGAAAATCCACCGCGCTAGCGTGACCCACTGCGAGCTGAACTACGAAGGCTCGTGCGCCATCGACGAAGACCTGCTCGACGCCGCCAACCTGGGCGAAAACGAGCAGGTCCACATCTGGAACATCAACAACGGCGAGCGCTTCATCACCTACGCCATCCGGGCCGAACGCGGCAGCCGCATCATCTCGGTCAACGGCTCGGCGGCGCGGCGCGCGGCCGTGGGCGACCTGGTCATCATTGCTGCTTTTGCGCAGGTGGAAGAACAGGAAGTGGCCGGCTTTGCGCCCAAGCTGGTGTTTGTCAACCCGGACAACCGCATCAAGGAAGAGCGCTCGACGATTCCGGTGCAGATGGCTTGATTCAGCCGCTCACCTTGAAGCCCCCGATGGACAACCTGACCATGATCCAGCGCAGCCTGCGCCATGTGTGGCACCCGTGTACGCAAATGAAGCTGCACGAGTCGCAGCCCCCGGTGCCGATTGCCCGGGCCGAAGGCGTGTGGCTGTACGACTTCGAGGGCAAGCGTTACCTTGACGGCATCAGCTCCTGGTGGGTCAACCTGTTTGGTCACAACCATCCGCACATCAAGGCCGCACTGCTTGACCAGCTGGACAGGCTCGACCACGTCATGCTGGCCGGCTTCACGCATCAGCCGGTGGTGGAACTGTCCGAGCGGCTGGCCGCACTGACCGGCCTGGGCCATGCGTTTTACGGCAGCGACGGCGCCAGCGCCACCGAGATTGCCCTGAAGATGAGCGCGCATTACTGGCGCAACACCGGCCGGCCCGAAAAATGCCGCTTCATCGGGCTGGCGGGCGGCTACCACGGCGAAACCGTGGGTGCGCTGGCAGTGACCGACATCGCTATCTTCCGCGAAGCCTATGCGCCCTTGGTGCGGCTGGCCGCCACCGTGCCCAGCCCCGATGTACGCGGCGCGCTAGACGGCGAAAGCGCCGCCGACGTGGCCCGGCGCGCCGCCGCTGGACTGCAAAGCTGGCTGGCGCAGCACCATGCGCAGACCGCCGCGCTGATTCTGGAGCCGATGGTGCAGTGCGCCGCCGGCATGGCGATGTACGACGCCAGCTATTTGCGCGAGGCGCGCGCCTTGTGCGACCGCTACGAGGTGCACCTGATCGCCGACGAAATTGCCACCGGCTTTGGCCGCACCGGAACGATGTTCGCGCACCAGCAGGCAGGCATCAAGCCCGACTTCATCTGCCTGTCCAAGGGGCTGACCGGCGGCACCCTGCCGCTGTCGGCGGTGCTGACCACAGACACCGTGTACGACGCGTTTTATGACGACGACGTGGCCCGGGGGTTTTTGCATTCGCACTCCTACACCGGCAACCCGCTGGCCTGCCGCGCCGCACTGGCCACGCTCGAATTGTTCGTACAAACCAACGTGCTGGCCCGCAACGCCGAACTGGCGCAGCTGCTCGACCAGGCGTTTGCGCCGCTGACACGGCACCCGTCGGTTCGCAACGCCCGCCGGCTGGGCATGATCTGGGCCTGGGATATTGACGAGACAGCCTCGGGTGCTGCGCCGCTGCCCCACTTTGCGCACCGCTACGCCCGGCACGCCCTGGCGCACGGGGTGGTGTTGCGCCCGATTGGCAACACGCTGTATGCCATGCCGCCCTACGCAATGGATGCCGAGACCGCCGCGCACCTGGCGCACGGCGCATTGGCGGCGCTTGAGGCCACACTGGCCGAAATATGACCCACACAACGACATTCGCACCCCAGGCACTTTCCCTTTTTATTACCGGCACCGACACCGGCGTGGGCAAAACGCTGGTCAGCGCCGCCTTGCTGCACGCGCTGGCGCGCTACCACTCGCGTGTGGTCGGCATGAAGCCGGTGGCGGCAGGCACTGAACTCATCGACGGCGTGGCCGCCAACGACGATGTGCTGGCGCTGCGCGCCGCGTCCAGCTGCCGCGTGCCGCCCGAACTCGACAACCCGGTGCTGCTGCCCGACCCGGTATCGCCGCACATCGCTGCCGCCCGCGCCGGCGTGCGCATTGCTATCCCCCATCTGGTCGCCTGCCACCGCGCGCTGGCGCAGCTGGCGGACGCCGTGGTGGTTGAAGGCGCAGGCGGTTTTCAGGTGCCGCTGTCAGCGACTGAAACCGGGGCCGACCTGGCGCAGGCACTGGGCCTGCCGGTAGTGCTGGTGGTTGGTTTGCGCCTAGGCTGCCTGAACCATGCGCTGCTGACGGCCGAATCCATTCGCGCGCGTGGCTTGACGCTGGCCGGCTGGGTCGCCAATCACGTTGATCCGGCCATGCTGGCGCAGCAAGACAACATCGATTTTTTGCAGCAACGGCTCCAGGCGCCGCTGCTGGCCAGCATTCCCCACCAGTGCGCCCCTGACCCGCGCGCTTTTCCCCTTCACCTTCCACCGGCATGGCAATGACCACTTCCTGGCTTGACGAATTCCCGGCCCGCATGGCGGAAATGGACCAGGCCCACCTGCGCCGCCAGCGCCGCGTGGTCACGCCCGACAGCGGCGCCCGCCTGACGGTGAACGGCCAAAACATGCTGGCGTTTTGCAGCAACGACTACCTCGGCCTGGCCACGCACCCGGCGCTGGTGCAGGCGGCGTGTGCCGGCGCGCAGGCCTATGGCGTGGGATCGGGCGGCTCGCCGCTGGTCAGCGGCCACAGCGCCGCCAATGCGGCGCTGGAGCATGAACTGGCCGCCTTCGTCGGCTTGAGCCGCGCGCTCTACTTTTACGCCGGCTACGCCACCAACACCGGCATTATTCCGGCGCTGGTGGGCGCAGGCGACGCGATTTTTTCAGATGCGCTGAACCATGCCTGCCTGATTGACGGCGCGCGGCTGTCGCGCGCCCAGGTTCACCGCTACGCACACGCCGACCTGGCCGCGCTGGAGCGCGAACTGGCGCAGAGCAGCGCCCCGCGCAAGCTGGTCATCACGGACGCGGTGTTCAGCATGGACGGCGACAGCGCCGACATTGCCGGCCTGCTGGCGCTGTGCGAACGCCATGACGCTCTGCTGCTGCTGGACGATGCCCACGGCTTTGGCGTGCTCGGCCCGCAGGGGCGCGGCAGCCTGGCTGCCGCCGGGCTGACCGGCCCCCAGGCGTCCCGCCGCGTGCTCTACATGGCCACGCTGGGCAAGGCCGCCGGCGTGGCGGGCGCCTTTGTGGCGGGCGACGACGCGCTGGTGGAATGGCTGCTGCAAAAAACCCGCAGCTATATTTTTGCCACCGCTGCACCGGCGATGCTGGCCAGCGCCCTGCGCGCCAGCCTCAAGCTGATCGAGCAGGAAGACTGGCGGCGCACGCATTTGCATCGCCTGATTGCGCGGCTGCGCAGCGGCTTGAGGGCCGGCCTGCAGGGCAGCGCCTGGCAGCTGTCAGACTCAAAAACCGCCATTCAGCCGCTGCTGATTGGCCGCAACGACGACGCGCTGGCGGTGATGGAAGGCCTGCGCCTGCGCGGCATCTGGGTGCCCGCGATTCGTCCGCCCACCGTGCCCGAGGGCACGGCCCGCCTGCGCGTTGCGCTTTCGGCCGCCCATACCGACGCCGACATCGACCTGTTGATTGACGCCCTAACCGCGCTGGCCAGGGCCTTGCGCTGAGCCAACGCCCGGCACCCGCTCAGCTAGACTCCCCTCCAATTTTCACCAAGGAATTCACCCATGCTCACCGCTGTAGAACAGACCATTACCCTGCACCGCCCCACCGCTACGCCAGCGCCCAAAACCGGCGCCGAACGCTGGAGCGTGGACGCGATTGAGGCGCTGTTCAACCTGCCCTTCCCCGAGCTGATGCACCAGGCGCAAACCGTACATCGCGAGAATTTCGACCCCACGCGCGTTGAATTTGCCACGCTGCTGTCGGTCAAGACCGGCGGCTGCGCCGAAGACTGCGGCTACTGCCCGCAGGCCGCCCGCTACGACACCGGCGTGGAGGCCAGCAAGCTGATGGAGCCGGCCGAGGTGCTGGCCGCCGCCAAGCTGGCGCAAGCCGCCGGCGCAACGCGCTTTTGCATGGGCGCGGCCTGGCGCTCGCCAAAAGAGCGCGACATTGAAAAAGTTGCCGAACTGATCCGCACCGTCAAGGCGCTGGGGCTGGAAACCTGCGCCACGCTGGGCATGCTGGAAGACGGCCAGGCGCAAACGCTGCAAAGCGCCGGGCTGGACTACTACAACCACAACCTCGACAGCGCGCCTGATTTTTACAGCGACATCATCAGCACGCGCCAGTACCAGGACCGGCTCGACACGCTGGCACGCGTGCGCAGCGCCGGCGTCAAGGTCTGCTGCGGCGGCATTGTCGGCATGGGCGAAACCCGCCGCCAGCGCGCCGGCCTGGTGGCCGAGCTGGCCAACCTCACGCCCTACCCCGAGTCGGTGCCGATCAACAACCTGGTCAAGGTCGAAGGCACGCCGCTGGCCGACAACAAAGACCTGGCCGACCTGGACCCGTTCGAGTTTGTCCGCACCATTGCGGTGGCGCGCATCACCATGCCGACGGCGCGCGTGCGCCTGTCGGCCGGCCGCCAGCAAATGGGCGACGCAGTGCAGGCGCTGTGCTTTCTGGCTGGCGCCAACTCGATCTTTTACGGCGACAAGCTGCTGGTCACCGGCAACCCCGACACCGACGCCGACCTCAAGCTGCTGGAACGTCTGGGCATGACACGCGCGGCGCCGCAGGCGGCCTGATGCACCGGGCGGGCCTTGTCTCTTGAGGCCCGCCCTGAATCACCCTGCCAGCGCATTAAACTCCCGCTCATTCAGGAGAATGCCCATGATTTCAGACAACGCAGCCGCCCCCGCTTCCGCATCGCCCGGTGCCACGCCTTATGGCACGCTGCCGCCCGCGTCCAGCCCTTCGGCGCGCAAGCCCATGAGCCTGCCGCGCCTGCGTGAAATGCACGCGCACGGCGACAAGATCACCATGCTGACCGCCTACGACGCCACCTTTGCCGCCGTGGCGGACGCCGCCGGCGTCGAATGCATCCTGGTCGGCGACTCGCTCGGCATGGTCTGCCAGGGCCTGTCGAGCACCGTCGGCGTGACGCTCGAAGCCATGCGCCACCACACCGAATGCGTGGCCAACGGCCTGCGCCGGTCGCACGCCACGGCCTGGCTGATTGGCGACCTGCCCTTTGGCAGCTACCACGAATCGAAAGAGCAGGCGCTGCGCAGCGCGGTCACCTTGATGCAGGCCGGCGCGCACATGGTCAAGCTGGAGGGCGGCGGCTGGACCACCGACACCGTGCGTTTCCTGGTCGAGCGCGGCATTCCGGTCTGCGCCCACCTGGGCCTGACACCGCAAACCGTGCATGCGCTGGGCGGCTACCGGGTGCAGGGCAAGACCGAGGAATCGGCCGCCCTGCTGCGCCGCGAGGCCAGCGCGCTGCAGGACGCGGGCGCGTCCATGCTGGTGCTGGAAATGGTGCCGGCGGCGCTGTCGCTAGAGGTGACCCAGTTACTTACGCGCTGCCCGACCATCGGCATTGGCGCGGGCAAGGGCACGTCGGGCCAGGTGCTGGTGCTGCACGACATGCTGGGCATGAACCTGGGCAAGATGGCCAAATTTGTCCACAACTTCATGGACGGCGCGCCCAGCGTGCGCGGCGCCATGGAAGCCTATGTGCGCGCCGTGAAGGACGGCAGCTTTCCAGACAACAGCGTCCACGCCTGGTAGAGCGGCAACCCCCTGCGGGTTCCCTGCAAGATTCAAAAAAACACGCCCGAAACGGGCCGTCACTCAAGGAGACACCATGCACACCGTCCACACCATTGCAGAGTTGCGCCAGCAGCTGAGCGGCTACAAGCGCCCGGCCTTTGTTCCCACCATGGGCAACCTGCACGAAGGCCATATCGCCCTCGTCAGGCAGGCCAGGCCGCTGGGCGACGTCACCGTGTCGAGCATTTTTGTCAACCGCCTGCAGTTCGCGCCGCACGAAGATTTCGACAGCTACCCGCGCACGCTGGACGCCGATGCTCAGCGGCTGGAAGCGGCCGGCTGCGACGTGGTGTTCGCCCCGCGCGAGAAAGACCTCTACCCCGAGCCGCAAAGCTTCAAGGTGCATCCGGCCACCGACCTGAGCGACATCCTCGAAGGCCATTTCCGTCCCGGCTTTTTCATTGGCGTGAGCACCGTGGTGATGAAGCTGTTTTCCTGCGTCTTCGCCGGCATGCCGGGCGGCATAGCTGCCTTCGGCAAGAAGGACTACCAGCAGGTGATGGTGGTGCGGCGCATGGTGCAGCAGTTTGCGCTGCCCATCGAGATCCTGGCCGGCGAGACGCAGCGCGCCGACGACGGGCTGGCCCTGTCGTCGCGCAACAGCTACCTCACGCCCGAGCAGCGCCAGGAAGCGGTGCATCTTTCGCAGGCCTTGCGCGCGCTGGGCGACGCCGCGCGCGCCGCGCCCGGCCTGCCCGACCTGGCCGCACTCGAAGCCCAGGCCCTGCAGGCGCTGGCGCGGCGCGGCTGGAAGCCCGACTACCTGACGGTGCGCCGGCGCGCCGACCTGATGGCGCCGCACGGCCTGCTGGCCGACCAGCTGCTGGTGGTGCTGGGAGCGGCCAAGCTGGGCAACACCCGGCTGATCGACAACCTGGAGATTTGAGGCGGCGCGGCGGGCTTGAAGCCGCTTTGATTGCTTTTTTTTGATAGCTGCTTGCGCACGTCCTGTATGCGCAAAAGGCACTTTTAACTGGTTTTTTTCCAAGCCACTTCCAATCACCGCACCGACCACGCCAGTAAACGCCGTCCCGGGCACCGGCAACCGGCACTGATGTATAAAACGGCCTCAAGGCATTCCTGCCGCTTTCATGGAGTTTCACTATGGCCATCGCACATGCCGCCCCCGGACAACTCGTTGACGTTCAGCCCCTGGGCAGCAAGCTGTCCGAATCACGCAATGTCGCCCTGTTCAAGACCGATGAGCTGGAAGTCATGCGCCTGGTCATGCCGGCGGGCAAAACCATGCCGTCCCACTGGGTCAAGGGCGAAGTCACGATTCACTGCCTGGAAGGTGCGGTCAGCCTGACGGCAGGCGGGCAGATCCGGCAGATGAAGGCCGGCCAGCTCGTCTGGCTCGAAGGCGGCGTGGACCATGCGCTGACGGCGGTGCAGGATTCATCGCTGCTGCTGACCATCGTGCTGCGAAAATAATGACGAAATATGCCTTTTCCGCAATAGACACGGGCGTGATCAGCTACTGATTCAATAGCAATCGAGTTCGGTCTTCGGCTCGCGCTCCATCAGCAGCGCGACGGCTTCTGATGCCTCAAGGCGGCCGTCGAGCAAGGCCACCACGCTTTGCGCAATCGGCATGTCCACGCCCAGGCTGGCGGCGCGCTGCACCACGGTGCGGGCGCAGTAAACGCCTTCGGCCACATGGCCCAGCGACGCCAGTACTTCGCCCAGGCTCTTGCCCTGCGCCAGCAACAGGCCGACCTTGCGGTTGCGGCTCAGGTCGCCGGTGGCCGTCAGCACCAGGTCGCCCAGGCCCGACAGGCCGGTAAACGTCTCGGCGCGCGCGCCCAGCGCCACGCCCAGCCGCGTCATTTCGGCCAGACCACGCGTGATGAGGGCGGCCCTGGCGTTCAGGCCCAGTTGCAGGCCGTCGCACAAGCCGGCGGCAATCGCCATGACGTTCTTGACAGCCCCGCCGACTTCGACGCCGACCAGGTCGTCGCTGGCGTAAACGCGCAGGCTGGGGCTGTGAAACGCGGCCACCAGCGCGGCGCGCACTTCGGCATGTTCGCTGGCGGCGACCAGCGCCGTCGGCTGCATGCGGGCCACTTCCAGCGCAAAACTGGGGCCGCTGAGCACGCCAGCTCTTAAATCAGGAGCAACCTGTGCCCGCACCTCATGCACCATCAGGCCAAAAGGCTTTGAATCAGAAGCTGGAGCGGATTCTGTCGCAACCGGCGATTCAAAGCCCTTGCTCAGCCAGGCCACAGGCGCCCGCGCATGCTTGAGCTGCCTCAGCATGCTGCGCGCAGCTGCCACCGGCGTGGCTACAACGATCAAATCCTGCCCGCTGACCGCCTGGGCCAAAGACATCCCGTCACCGCCCTGCAGGCGCAGGCTGGACGGCAGGGCAATGCCGGGCAGGTAACGGGTATTGGCCCGCTCGGCCTGCAGGGCCTGGACCTGAAGCGGATTGCGTGCCCACAGCGTGACTTCGTGCCGGACCACGCCGGCGTCGCTTGCGCCTGCGGCATTGACGGCCAGCGCGGTGCCCCAGGCGCCCGCGCCCAAGACCACAATTTTCATGCCGGCCGGGGCGCGCTGCCCGTGTCCACGCGCTGCGCCATCAGACGATGATTTGCGGTGCTTCGGGCGTGGCCATCATGGCTTCGGCCTGCTGCTGCTCGTACATCGCCTGGAAGTTGATTTCAGCCATATGCACCGGCGGAAAGCCGCCGCGCTGGATGATGTCGGCCACGTTGCCGCGCAGGTAGGGGTAGACGATTTGCGGGCAGGCAATGCCCAGCAGCGTGCCCATCTGTTCGCTTGGCACGTTGCGGATTTCAAAAATGCCGGCCTGCTTGGCTTCGACCATGAACACGGTCTTGTCTTCGATCCTGGTATGCACCGTGGCGGTCACGGTGATTTCAAACAGGCCATCGGCCACCGGCTTGGCATCGACACCCAATTGGATCTCGACAGCGGGCTGCTCCTGGTTCAGCAGGATTTCAGGCGAATTGGGCTGCTCCAGCGACATGTCCTTCAGGTAAACGCGCTGGATCTGGAATACGGGGTCAAGATTGTCTTCGGCCATGGTGGTCTTTCGTGAAGTGTTTAAAAATCGGTTGAGATGCGCAAACCCGTGCGCCATCCAAAGCGGATGGCATCTGGGCACAGGCAATTCGAGGCGGATTATCTCAGGGACTTCACCCGGAAAAACGCCAGTGCGGCGCTCATTCCGTTTCCAGATCAATCCGAGATTAGGCGCGAAGCCGGAGAACAGGAAGCAAGCACGGCAAGGCGAAGCAACGACATATCGGTTTGATCTGGAAATGGAATCAGGCGGCGCCTGCCAGCAGCGGCATCAAGCCGCCCCGTTCGTCCAGGGACATCAAATCGTCGCACCCGCCGACATGCGTGGTGCCAATGAAAATTTGCGGCACGGTGCGCCGGCCCGTGATCTGCGTCATTTTCTGGCGTTCGCCCGGCGTCAGGTCAACCCGGATTTCATCGAGCACGGCGACACCGCGTTCCTTGAGCAGCTGTTTGGCCTGAATGCAGTACGGGCAGGAGCCGGTGGTGTAAATCTTGACGGTTTGCATGGATTTCCTGTTTTTTCGACGTCGCGGCAGGTGCGCGGCGTCCGATGGAAGTGATCAATGCCAGCGCTGCGCATCGACAGCGTTCAGGCAGGCGAGAGAAAACCGGCTTGTCAGGCTTTCTCAAGGGGAAGGTTAGCGTCTTTCCAGGCCTTCAGTCCGCCGCCCAGGGATTGGGCTTGCTCGTAACCAAGTTTTTTGGCGATGGCCACGGCCTTACCGGAGCGCGCGCCGCTCGCGCAGACAAGAATCAGGGGCAAGGCCTTGTTCTTGACCACGCCTGGCAGCCTGGCTTCCAGGTCGCCCAGCGGTATGTTTTTGGCGCCGGTCACATGGCCAGCGGCAAATTCGGCAGGCTCGCAAACGTCCACCACCACGGCCTTTTCGCGGTTGATGAGCTGCACGGCCCCGCTGGCGTTCAGTGCGCCGGCATTCATGCCACCGGCAATCAAGGGCCAGACCAGCATGCCGCCCGAGGCAATGGCTATCGAAATCAGCATCCAGTTGTCGATCAGAAATTTCACGTAAACCCTTTGTATGTTTTTCACTCGAAGCGTGATTTTAGAATGGGGGCACAAGTTCGCCCGAAGGCCGGCTTTTAAATTCCACCTTTTCGCTTTTCATTTCCTCCAAAACTTCATCACCATGTACAAACTCGTGCTCATCCGCCACGGCGAATCAACCTGGAACCTGGACAACCGCTTCACCGGCTGGACCGATGTCGATCTGACCGAAACCGGGATTGCCCAGGCCAGGAATGCCGGCCAGTTGCTCAAGGCCGAAGGTTACGACTTCGACGTGGCCCACACCAGCGTGCTCAAGCGCGCCACGCGCACGCTCTGGCATGTCCTCGACGAGATGGACCAGACCTGGCTGCCGGTGGTGCATAGCTGGCGCTTGAACGAGCGGCATTACGGCGACCTTCAGGGCCTGAACAAGGCCGAGACCGCCAAGAAGTTCGGCGACGAGCAGGTGCTGGTCTGGCGCCGCAGCTACGACACGCCGCCGCCGCCGCTGGCAGCCGACGACGCCCGCAGCGAACGCGGCGACCGGCGTTACGCCAGGCTGCTGCCCGGCCAGGTGCCACTGACCGAATGCCTCAAGGACACGGTCGAGCGCGTCCTGCCTTTCTGGAACGAAGCCATGGCGCCCGCCATCAAGGCCGGCAAGCGCCTGGTGGTGGCCGCGCATGGCAACTCGATTCGCGCGCTGGTGAAATACCTCGACAATATTTCCGACAGCGAGATCGTGGGACTGAACATTCCCAACGGCATTCCGCTGGTCTACGAACTGGACGAAAACCTCAAGCCGCTGCGCAGCTATTACCTGGGCGACAGCGAAGCCGCCGCCAGGGCTGCAGCTGCCGTGGGTGCGCAAGGCAAGGCCGTTTTGGCTTGAGGCACCGCCAGGCCGGCTGAATGACGGCCTGGCCGGGTGGAGAAACAAGTCTGGCAATACCCTTTGCCCGGCCCATGGCGCCGGTTGTCTGCAATGATGCGTTCAGCGCCTTGCAAAAGACGGATCTTTCCCTACATTTAGTTGTCATTGGCATGCCGTTCACGGAACTGCAGGGACGTGCATGTATCCAAGGTGTATATTGCTCCTCACAAAAAAGGAGCGCAGGCTCCTTCAACAGGCTTAGGAAAATCTCATGGGTCAGAAGCTAAAAATTGCAGGATGGATCTCAATCGGTGCGATGGCAGGCGCCCTCACCACGGTGCAACTGCAGGCGGTCGCACGTGCGGGCATGGCGCCGTTGCCGCTTGAAGAACTGCAGCAGCTCGCGGCGGTCTTCGGCATGGTCAAGACCGATTATGTCGAGCCCGTGGACGAAAAGAAGCTGATCACCGACGCCATCTCGGGCATGGTCGCCAGCCTTGACCCGCATTCCGTGTATTTCGACAAAAAGACCTATAAGGAATTTCGCGAAGGAACTTCTGGCCGGTTCGTGGGCGTGGGCATCGAAATCTCCCAGGAGGACGGGCTGGTCAAGGTGGTGTCGCCCATCGAAGGCTCGCCTGCCGACCGCGCCGGACTCAAGCCCAATGACCTGATCACCCGCATCGACGACACCGCCGTCAAGGGGCTGAGCCTGAACGATGCGGTCAAGAAAATGCGCGGCGAGCCGCAGACCAAGGTGTTGCTGACGATTTTCCGCAAGGATGAAAGCCGCACCTTCCCGGTCAGCATCACGCGTGAGGAAATCCGTACACAGTCGGTTCGCAGCAAGGTGATCGAGCCGGGCTATGCCTGGATTCGCCTGAGCCAGTTCCAGGAACGGACGGTAGACGACTTCGTTACCAAAATTGAACAAATTTACAAGCAGGAACCCAAGCTCAAGGGCCTGGTGCTGGACTTGCGCAATGACCCGGGCGGCCTTCTGGACGCGGCCGTGGCTGTGTCGGCGGCCTTTTTGCCTGAAAACGTGACCGTGGTTTCCACCAACGGCCAGTTGGCTGAAAGCAAGTCGGTCTACAAGGCTTCGCCAGAGTTCTACCAGCGGCGCAACGGGGCCGACCCGCTCAAGCGTCTGCCAGCGGCCCTCAAGAATGTGCCGCTGGTGGTGCTGGTGAATGAAGGTTCGGCCTCGGCCAGTGAGATCGTGGCCGGTGCCCTGCAGGACTACAAGCGCGCCACCATCATGGGCACCCAGACCTTCGGCAAGGGTTCGGTGCAGACGGTCCGGCCGCTGGGTCCTGACACCGGCATCAAGCTGACCACGGCGCGCTATTACACGCCAAGCGGCAAATCCATCCAGGCGCGCGGCATTGTGCCGGACGTGATGATCGACGAAACGGCCGAAGGCAGTCCTTTTGCCGCGCTGCGCACCCGCGAGGCCGACCTGGAAAAGCACCTCAACAGTGGCCAGGGTGCTGAAGTCAAGGACCCCGGCCGCGAAAAAGCCCGGGAAGAAGCACTCAAGCGCCTGGAGGAAGAAGCCAAGAAAACGCCTGAGCAGCGTCGCCCGCCCGAACTGGGCAGCGACAAGGATTTCCAGCTGGCCCAGGCCATCAACCAGCTCAAGGGGCGTCCGGTGCTTGTCAGCAAGACAGCAGTGGTCGAACCCAAGAACGAGAAAAAAGAAAACTAGGCGGCCAGTCCGTCCGGTCGAAGCAAAGCCCGTCCTTTTCCGGACGGGCTTTGCTTTATATGCCCTTCACATAATTCATCGACTGCGATTTCTCGCCTCGAATGCCCTGCCTTCCAGTGGCTTTTTTTGAATTGTCCCGCATCATGAACGACGAACAGCTGCTTCGCTACTCACGGCATATCCTGCTTGACGAGATAGGCATTGAAGGCCAGGAAAAGCTTCTCGCCTCCCACGTACTGGTCATTGGCGCGGGCGGTCTCGGCTCGCCGGTCGCGCTTTATCTGGGCAGCGCCGGCGTTGGACGCATCACGGTGGTTGACGATGACCGTGTCGATGCCACCAACCTGCAGCGCCAGATTGCCCACACGGTGGCGCGCATTGGCGAACTCAAGGCGGTGTCGGTAGTCCAGGCAGTCGCCGCCCTGAATCCGGATGTCGAAGTCGTCCCGGTGGCGCAAAGGGCGGGCGATGCACTCCTCGACCAACTCGTGCCTCAGGCGGACCTGGTGCTTGACTGCACCGATAACTTCACAACCCGACACGCGATCAACCGGGCCTGCGTCAGGCACTGCAAGCCGCTCGTTTCAGGCGCGGCCATCCGGTTCGACGGTCAGGTCACGGTCTTTGATCCCCGAATCCCTGACTCCCCCTGCTACGCCTGCATTTTTCCCGAATCAGACCTGCCGGAAGAAACCCGCTGCGCCACCATGGGCGTGTTTGCGCCGCTGGTCGGCATCGTGGGCGCCATGCAGGCCGCCGAAGCCTTGAAACTGCTGTGCGGCATCGGGCAGACCTTGACAGGACGGCTCCTGATGCTTGACGGCAGGGGCATGGAGTGGCATCAGATGACGCTGGTTCGCAACAAATCATGCACCGTCTGCAGAACTGCTGAAAGCAAAATTTGACGGCCCAGCAGCAAAACGCTGATCCTGCAGCCACGCAAACTTACTTTTTACCGTTTGCGGCTGCGGGCCGTGCGGCCTTCGACAGGACAGCGGCACAGTCGGCATCCTCGCCCGGCCCGGTTTCAATCGTCGCCGCCAGCGCCAGCAAAGGGTTGATGGCAGCCAGGACCAGCGCAATGCCAACGCGCCCGGCCAGTGCCGAGGTTTCCGGTCCCGCTGTCGTTTTGGCAAAGGTTCCGCCGATCCGAAGCGGCGAACGCAGGCTCAGGATGCTCACGTCCTTGGGTAGTGGCTTGAAAAGGATATCGAGCGTTTCATTGGCCAGGCTGATCTGCCCCTGCCCGGTGACGACGGTATCGCTGGTGTCGAGGACGATGGCCCGGCTGGTCATCAAACCTTGTTTTACGTCAAACGCTGCTGCCGCGCAACGCAACTGAACGGTGTTGTCGCCACGCACCAGAAACTTGATCACCTCGCCGCCATCAAGGCCCATGAACTCAAGCAGGATGTTGCTGATCTCGCCCTTGCCCATGAGGATTGCCACGTCACCCGAGGCAGAACCCAGCATTTGCGCCACCGAATTGCCACGGCCTGCCAAGTTGAACTGACCGCTGAACTTTCCAAAGCCGGTCTTGGTGTTTTCCACCGCAGGAAACAGCTGGTTCAATTGCAAGGCGCGCACATCCAGCCGGGTGGTGATGGCCGCTGGCGCAACGGTCGAGTCAATGCGAATGGTGCCTGCCACCGATCCACCGGCGACGCCCAGCGAAATGGGTTCCAGTTGCAGAACACCGGCATTGAGCTTGACGTGAACGGAACCTTTGTCGAGCGGCAATTCCTTGACGTGCCGGATATCGGCTGCAGAGTAGGTCACATCGGCGTTCATGGCGTTAAGCCTGGGCACATCCAGTGGCGTACGCGGCAACACCTTGCCTGGCGCAGTTCCGGTTGGCAAAGCTTTTTTGTCAGCAGAAGACGGCGCTGCCTTGCTGCCTGTTGAAGCATTCGCCGAATTTGCCTTTGGCGTTGAGCGGCCAGAATGCGCAATGCCAATGACAGGCGCCAGATCTGCGAAATCCATGACTTTTGATTGCACCTTGCCGGTGAGTAGCGGGACCGCTGAAGACTGGTCAAAACTCAGGGAGCCGCTTAGGTCAGACTTGCCCAGCAGGCCCTGAATCTGACTGACATCCCAGGTTTTGTCTTTCTTGTCCAGCTTGCCACGGAGCTTGTAAGGTGGCGTGGAGGGCAACACGACGCCGAGCAAGCCGAACAGATCGTCAAGATTTTCACCTTGCAGGTCAAAAGTTGCATCGATGCCGGCCAGGTTGGCAAGATCGGCAACCGAGCCTTTTGCCTTGAGGCGGGTTCTTCCGGCGACAGCATTGACCTCAATGGGAAAGGAAGCCTGGAAATCCCTGCTGAACTCCAAGGCGCCGCCGGTGCGTCCATCGGCCGTGAAGGCGCCATTATTCCATCGCCCGGACGCCTTGAAGCTCAAAGGCAAGTCGTTGCCGGACTCGGATGCCAGTGAAAACTGGACATCAAGGTCGGCGCCCTGGGCCTTGGCAAGGTAACTGACACTTCCTTGGTCCACGACGAAAGAGCCGATTTGCGGTGCCGTTCCATTCTCGGACGTATCCCGCGAAAACGCCCATGTTCTTCGGCCATCGGGTTCGATCTGCAGACCAATCCGGGGCTCGGTCAGCTTGATGTTCGGCAGCACGACTTTTCCAACCATCAGAGGCAGCAGGCTGATGTCAAACTGCGCAGCAGTAGCCTTGAGCAGGTAGGGATCGTGCGCCCATTCGGGATTTGCAATTTCGATGCCGTCGGCGCTCACCGTGGTGGTGAAACCCAGGTTGACCGAAAGATGGCGCGTAATTTCGAAGCGCCTTCCGAGTTGATCCGACACATAGCGGTTGATGGGTCCACGCAGTGAATCCCAAGGAAAGAAGGAAATAACCAGCACCAGCACAATTAGGACGATGCCTATGCCAGCCATCCAATGGCGAAGAGTTGGAGATTTGGTGAGGGAATTTTTCATGCGTTGATAAGGGAAAACAGCCATTCAAGAAGCCCGGCCGGCATGGATGACAATGCACAAAATCTGGTAAGCAATGGGCGTAGAGACACTTGGGCAGACAGCTCGACTATCATCTTGATGCAGGTTTTTGGGCAGTCGGCAAATGCGATGAAAGGCTGTGGGCAGGTGCCTACATGATCTTGACGCGCAATCGTCGGAAAACCCCTACAAATACAAACAAATGCCGCTGGCACAATCGTGCATCAACCTGAAGATACATTAGGAAACAAGACAAGCTGGCAATTCCGGCTCTTGCTGGCCGCACTGGCGGGCTTTTCGCAACTCACATCGAAGTCCTGCCTCCGTTAACTGGATATGAGCCGTGAGATTGAAAACATACATCGTTGAAGACAACCCTACCATTCGAGAGAATCTGATCGGTACGCTGGAGGAGCTTGCCTGTGTGATTGCGGTGGGAACGGCTGAAACTGAAAACGATGGCAAGGCTTGGCTCAACGCCAACCGGCAGGAATGGGATCTGGCAATCGTCGACTTGTTTTTGAAACAAGGCAGTGGCCTGGGCGTGCTGGCAGCTTGCCAAGACCGCCCGTCGAGGCAAAAGGTGGTGGTTCTGAGTAATTACGCCACTGCCGATATTCGACAAAGATGCGCTCAACTCGGAGTTGATGCAGTATTTGACAAATCCAACGAAATTGATGCACTCGTGGACTACTGCCTGCAACAAAACAGCAGCTTCCCCAAAAAAAACTAACTTTCCAGATGAATTTCTGAATTGTCAGATTTTTTAATTCCTGAATTTCTCAAAGCCTCAACTTCGTACGAAGCCGGTTGCCTCGCTGGCAGACCGGCATCGGATGAGGAATGAGGCGACGTGCTCGGCACTCAGTCAATCAGCTTGTTTTTCAGGGCGTAATAAGTCAGGTCGCTGTTGGAGGCCAGACTCATTTTTTCCATCACTCGGGTACGGTAGGTGCTAACCGTTTTAACGCTAAGCGAAAGCGCCTTGGCAATATCGCCCGCCGTTTCACCTTTGGCCAGCTTGAGGAAAACCTGAAATTCCCGCTCCGACAGTTGTTCGTGCGCGGCAACGTCTTTTGGACGGTTCAATTGCTGCGCAAGCAACTCGGCCACGGCAGCCGTGATGTAGCGCTTGCCCAGGGAAATCACGCGAATGGCATCGACAATCTCGGAAGGATCGCATTCCTTGTTGAGGTAGCCGCTAGCGCCCTGACGAATCAGGTTGACCGCGTAATGTTCTTCCGGATAGCCGCTCAGGATCAGGATGCCCACATCGGGTGCCTTCGCACGGATCATGGCCAGCGCGTCAATTCCGCTCTGACCTGGCATGGACAGGTCCATGACGAGAATGTCCAACTCAACATTGCGAACCAGGTCAATCGCCTCACGCCCACTTGCCGCTTCACCGACAACGCGCAAATCCACCTGATCCGAAAAAAACTGCTTCAGTCCCGACCGCACAATGGCATGGTCATCCACAATTCCAATTTTTATCATGTCGCTATCTTTCTATAAAACCTGTGCCGCCTGGCCAAGCTGCCAAAAGGCAGCGCCGAGACAAAAACAGCTGTCTTGATTATCACTGCTCATTATTGATGAGTTGTCCATACCAGTACCGAACAGGAGTTAGTCTTGAAAAAATTTGCTGCGTTGAAAAGCGCCATCAGCCTGCCTCTGGCCATTCTGGCGGCTGCCTTCCTGATTTTCATCAACGAAGCGAGTTTTCAGCAATCAACCAAGGCGGTCGGCAACATGGAAAAGGCTCAGCAGACACGCAGTGCCATCACCCGTCTGGTCCGGCAGGTACTGGACGCGGAAACCGGACAGCGCGGCTACCTGCTGACAGGCGATCCACGCTATCTGGAGCCTTACAGGGCCGCAGTAGGCGATATTACTGAGAACCTCAACGTTTTGCAGCGGATTTTTGTTTCACAGCCTGCGCTAATCGGCGAGTTTGACACCTTGTCGCGTCATGTGTCGCGCAAGATGGCCGAGATGGACCTGAGTGTGCGCATGCGAAAGGAAGGCAATGACGATGGCTGGAAGTTCGTGCTGACCACCGACGTAGGCAAAGAGGAGATGGAAGCCATCAGGAATCAATCGGACAAACTGTCCGCAAGCAGCATCCAGCAGATGGAACAAGGCCAGGCACAAGTCAGGAAAGCGCTGCAGCTTTCTCGTATAGGCATCGCCACGACGGCGCTTGTCGGATTACTTGCTTTTTACATGTACCTGATGCAAAACAAGGCGCTGCTGGCCTCAGGGCAGCGCGAACAGGAGACGCTGGAGCGTGAGCGGGACCTGCTGGAAAAACAGGTCAGGGAGCGCACGGCAAGTCTGGCCGAACTAGCCACCCACCTTCAAAATGTGCGTGAAGATGAACGCGGCCACTTGGCGCGAGAACTCCACGATGAACTCGGCGCGCTTCTTACGGCAGCCAAGCTCGATGTGGCACGGCTCAAATCGAGGCTTGCCGACAACCTTCCGGAAGCCTCAGAGCGGCTTGAGCACCTGACCAGTACGCTCAACACCGGCATTGCCTTGAAAAGGCGCATTGTCGAAGACCTTCGACCTTCTTCACTTTCCCATCTTGGCCTGGTGGCATCACTTGAGATTTTGGCGCGCGAATTTGAGGAACAGTCGGGGCTGTCGATCACCACCGACCTGGAAACCGTTGAACTCGGTGGATCAGCGCAACTGACCGTTTACCGGCTGGTCCAGGAATCTTTGACCAATATTGCCAAATATGCCAACGCCACCCAAGTGGAAATCAGCGTTCACAACTTTGACAATTTCATCACTGTGGATGTGAAGGACAACGGCAAGGGTTTCAAACTGGAGAGCATCAGCCCAGGGAGCCACGGGCTCGCCGGCATGCGTCACCGTGTGGAAGCTGCCGGTGGAAAACTGACCGTAGCCAGCGCGGAGAACAAAGGCACTCAGGTCGGTGCTGTGCTGCCCAAATTACACTGAAGGACCAAGAGAAGAATCGCTTGAGTGCCAAGTTCCCGAAAAACCAAGCTGCGCGTTACAAAATGTCATCCTTTTCCTACAGGTCATTAACCCAGACCCTGACAGGGGTTTAAGTCCAAAGCCGATGGGAAAAACCTGCTCTTGGGGCGAAGCTACTTCCTGACAGTCAAGAAGCACTTTTCATGTGCCACGCTGCTACCAGGGAAATCAAATGCTGCACTACTCCGTTGTCTTTTTGGTGATCGCCCTGATCGCCGCAGTTTTTGGCTTTGGTGGAATCGCAGCGGGTGCCGTGGAAATTGCCAAAATTCTTTTCTTTCTGTTCGCTATCATGGCAATCGTCAGTTTTGTTCTAAGCTTGATCAGGAAAAACTAGCCTAAGCGAACAGCCGCTCCAAAGCGCTTGCTTTCGTATCCACTCTTTCATCATTTATTCACCAAGGAAAAAGACATGAACACAAACAGCCCCTCGAACATGGCGCGTGACGCAGTTCCTGCAATGCAAAAAGCGTCGGATGACATGATGAATTCAGCGGGGAAGGCTATTGAGGCAACACGTGAGCATGCCAACCAGGCGCTCGACAGGGCAGAAAGCAAGGTTCGCGAGTTACGTGGCAGCGTCGATCCAATGGTTGAAATGCTGGCCTCCAAGGCACAAAAAATGGCACGCCAGAGCCTTGACATGGCTTCCGAAGCCAGAGAGCGCGCTGAAAAATCGTTCAAGCATGCTGCAGATGCCACCACCCGTTATGTTTCCGAGCAACCCATGCGCTCGGTGCTGATCGCCGCAGCGGTAGGCGCGGCGGTTGCCCTGCTGGTTTCGAGTTCACGCCACCGCAATCACAATCGCTATTAAAATTTTCTCGCCAGCTATACCTACTCACCACTGACGCATCACTCTTCTTTACTTATGCTGCATCCTCTTATTTCAACGATTGTGCAAAGGCCCGATCTGGTCATGGACCATCTGTCTGCGTACGGATCGCTGTTTCACAAGGAAGCAACAAGTGCGGGTTCTGATCTGCTGGCGCGTGCAGTGGCAGGGATAACGGCTATTTTGGCGCTTGCTGTTTTTCTTGCACTCGCAGGAATAGCCCTGATGCTGGGTTTTTTACAAAACCAGTTCCACTGGATGCTGGTGGCAGTTCCGGGATTGGCCCTATTACTTGCAGTAATTGCCGCCGTGATTGCCATGAAACCTTTGAAAAGTGAGCGTTTCCCAGAGTTGAAAGCCCAGATTGACAGCGATGCACAGGCATTGCGTACTGTTTCCTGAATTACGTCATCAAAAGAAACCGATATGGCCTCTTTTCCTATCGAACTCACTCCTCAAGAGCGCCTGGCTATCAGCCGCAAGGCCATTGTCAGGCACATGAACCGGCATCATCGGGACGTTGAGGAGCGGTCAGACAGCGATATTGATGCGGTCAATGGAACACCAGGTTCAGGCATAGGTTCCCCAGGGCACAGTGTCCTGGGCAGAATCAGGTATGCGGCTCGGATGTGGTGGCACCGCCATCCTGCAAGTGCGGCAGTAGAACTTGCCCGTCCTCTTTTGAATGATTACGCAAGAGCCCACCCTTTCAATCTGCTGGGCATCTCCGTTGCCGCAGGCGCGGCTGTGGTGGTCATCAAGCCATGGCGCATGATCTCTGCGAGCGCATTGGTGGTGGCGGCAGTCAAATCGTCGGGCTTGTCAAACACACTGTTCACGATGTTTTCTTCTTTCATCCGCCCTTCTGGAAATGCTGATACAACACTATGAACAATATTACTAATCCCTCCAGCGAACTGAGCCTTGACCAATCGGCGCTCGAAGCTGTCAGGTCAAGCCTTGACCAAGGTGCGATCACCCCTTCCTATGGACCGCATCGCGAAGCCATTGTCAAGCTTTTGAACGATGCCTTGGCAACTGAACTGGTATGCGTGCTGCGCTACAAGCGGCATCATTTCATGGCCAGTGGCCTTTCGTCGCCCCGGATTGCTGACGAGTTCATGGTGCATGCCAATGAAGAATCTGCGCATGCTGACCGCATTGCCCAGCGCATCGTGCAATTGGGCGGCGAGCCTGACTTTTCGCCTGCCACCCTTTTGCAGCGCAGCCACGCGGACTATGATGAATCCAATGATTTGAAAACCATGGTCCGGGTCAATTTGATCGCCGAGCGGATTGCCGTGGAGTCTTATCGTCAGATGATCTCACTGCTTGCCGACAAAGACCCTACAACACGCAGAATGCTTGAAGACATTCTGGCGGACGAAGAAGAGCATGCTGACGAACTCAAAGACTGGCTGGATCTTTAAATCTCCAGGTGCTGGTCGATAGGCGTGGTGCCGTTAATCGACAGGCTTTTTAAAACTTTGCACCAATCTAAACAAATCAACTCGAAGAGGAAACCCTATGAAATACGCACGCGCAATTGCATTCGCAGCCTTGGCTGGCATCACCATTATCGGAAGCGGCTGCGCTGTGGGACGCGGCCAGGAGACCGTCGGTTCCTATGTTGATGATGCAGCTATCACGACGTCTGTCAAGGCAAAGATGGCCGAAGACAAGACTGTTTCAGCAACATCCATCAGCGTCGAAACGCTCAATGGAACCGTACAACTGTCGGGTTTCGCCAAATCAGGCGCTGAAAAGATGCAAGCCGAAAACATTGCCCGTGGCGTCAAAAATGTACGAAGCGTTCGCAACGACATCGTCGTTCGTCCTTAATCGATTTTCATATTCGATCACGCCGCCTTTTCAAGGCGGCGGAAAAAAGCAGGCAACGGAATATTTTCGTACCTGCTTTTTTTTCACCTCAGACGCGCGGCGAACGGTTAAAAATTCCCTGATTCTGAGAACGCCAGGCAGGTGATTGGTCCAGGCGATCATTCCGCGGCACTGGATGCAGTCAGTTGGCCTTAATAACCAGTTGGTTGTCTACCGACTGAACGCCGCTAAACGTTTTAGCAATCGCAGCAGCCCTTTCGCGCACGGCCTCTGTCGGAACGCTGCCTTTCAGCACCACTGCCCCGTTTTTTGTATCGACATTGATTTTAAACAGCCTGATTTCCGCGTCCTTTAGCAACTCCGCTGAAATGGCTGTTGTTATTGCCATGTCATCGATTTTGTTGATGGCTTTGTTGGCAACTACCTTGGCTGAGGATTCGGCATTTTCGGTGGCATTTTTCAGTGCCTCACCTGCCTTGGCAAAACCTGCCTCGGTTTTAGCCTTCACATCGGCGCCCGACTGCTCACCCTGGCGTTTTGCCTCGGCTGCAGCCTGCTCCGTCTTGCCAATCGCGGAGTCAAGTTTTTGACCGGGTGTCTGACTATCGTCGGGCTTGTTGCAGCCACTTAATAACGCAATTGCAATGCCTAGCGACGCGACAGCGAGGATGCGGGTTTTCAGACTAAAAACGGCAAGCTGTTTGGTGTGCGGATGTATTTTTCTCACGAACTAACCTTTTTTGTGGATTCAAAATTTTAAAGAGCCTGTGCAGCGAATTGATCTCGCCATCATCATCAGTATCGATGCAACAAGATTATCCTGCCTCAGTTCAACAGAACATTCAGGCCGTCACAATCCACCCTTCCAGCGCATCCATGCTGGCAGGCAAGCCATATCCAGGCGCACCCTGCTGCGCTGCCCAGGCAGCCTGCATCAGACAGAGCGCAGCGTCCAGGCTGTCGCCGCTTGCATCATCGACCAAGGCATCGCGCTGTGCATGGCTGACCTTCAGGCGCAGGCCCAGGCGCGTTTGCCCATGCTCCAGTGCAGTGATCAGGTCCTTTCGGGCAATAAGCCGCTCAGGCGTCTGCCTGGCCCTGTCATCGCTTTTATAAGACCGATTTCCCAATACCTCGCGGGCCAGCATCCCCGGATACCCTTCCAGCGCATTACGCCGGGTGTCCCCCAGGTGAAGGCCGGGGATGTGGACACCGGCTGCCACTAGCCGGGGAATGCCGGCGTGAAGCATGAAGGCAACCGGTGGATTGACCCACTTCATGGAGGGACTGGCGCCAGATGGCCCATCAGTGGCGCGATGGGCAAATTTTTGTCCGATGGGACGGGCATTGCAAAAAGCCGCAAACGTGTTGCGAATCTCAAGCCGGCTCAGACCGGCATAGTGATTCATCAATGCAATCCATTGTGTGGGCCAGCCCAGGTGCGTCACCAGTTCGCGCGGCAGTCCGAAAGGGAAATCAAACGCCCCAAGCCAGTGGCGGTCCTGGATTAGCCATTGCTCGAATCCGTGAAGCGAATCGAGGCGTTCCAGGCCTGATAGAAGCACACGTCCGTTAAGTGAAGTTCCCGAAGCCATCACGATGGGTTTGCGTCTGCTGGGGCTGCAGGAAAAATCGCAACCGACCAATAATTCAGGAATCAAGCCCATTGTGTCCTTGCGCTCCTGATGCAGTTCACCCGGGAACACCCACGGGTTCGCTGGCTATTTTTCAGGCACGACCGATGATGGAAGCGGTCGCCATCAGTTCTTCAAGCAGGGCCATGGATACCTTGCCAGAAGCTGCATAGGGATCAAGCTCGGCTTTCTCGGAGTATTTCAACAAGATGGAATGGTTCAGCTTGAGCAAATTGACCGTTCCCATGGTCCATCCGCCAAAGCGGCGCGCTGAAATTTCCTCAAAGTCCAGCAACACCACATCCTTGTGGCGCTGATCTTTCAGGATGTGTCCGTACAGTTCACTCACGGCCATGCGCCCGCCTTCGATGGCTTGCAGAAAAACGCCCCCACCGTAGCAAAGAATGCCGGTAATCCCCAGTGTCGGGTTGTACTGGCGGGAGTGCGCCAGGATGCTGGAGATGGTTTCGTCGCCGATATCCACAGCGCGACTCGCATAAAGCAAACGGACCAGCATGGGATCAGCCTTTTCTTGGAATAAGCGCCAGAAATTCGCGGCGCAAGGTCGGGTCTTTAAGAAAGACACCGCGCATGACCGAATTGATCATTTTGCTGTCCATGTCCTTGACGCCACGCCACGCCATGCAGTAATGGCTTGCCTCCATGACGATGGCCAGGCCGTCAGGCTGGGTTTTTTCCATGATCAGGTCAGCCAGTTGCACCACGGCTTCTTCCTGAATTTGCGGACGGCCCATGACCCATTCGGCCAGGCGCGCGTATTTAGACAAGCCAATCACGTTGGTATGTTCATTGGGCATGACACCAATCCATATCTTGCCGATAACCGGGCAAAAATGATGCGAACAGGCACTGCGCACGGTGATGGGCCCGACGATCATCAACTCGTTCAGGTGCTCGGCATTGGGAAACTCGGTGATGCTCGGCGCTGCCACGTAGCGCCCGTTGAAGACTTCGTTCAGGTACATCTTGGCAACCCGGCGTGCGGTGTTCCCCGTGTTGTGGTCACCGACGGTGTCGATCACCAGACTGTCCAGAACGCCCTGCATCTTGACCTCCACCTCATCAAGCAGGCGCTCCAGTTCGCCAGGCTCGATGAAACTGGAGATGTTGTCATTGGCATGAAAGCGCTTGCGTGCCTGAACCAGGCGTTCGCGTATCTTGACGGAAACGGGCGTTCCTTCGTCTGTCACATCCTGGAGAGTCGTAGTAGTTTTCATAAGCATGGCAGATATTACCAGCCCCCCTTAAACATGTCTTGAATGCAAAACAATAAGCTTTTTAGGCCTCCGCGCTTTACTGATAAGCGTTAATAGCTATGAATTAAATAGCAAATAGCGTTTGCAACGCTGGTCAGGCGGGTCACTGGTTTTTTTATTTCAATAGCGCTGGCCCGTCAGCATCAAGGCCAGCCGCATCAAGGCATAAGCCATCCAGCCCTGGATACGCCGGCCCAGAGGACGCCGGCTGTACACGGCAGGGTCTATGCGCACTCCGTGGTGCGCGACCGCATCACGCAGGCAGGCGCTGAGTTCGCCGGCAAAGGCACGGTCCTCGATCACCACGTTGGCTTCGCGGGCCAGCAGAAGGCTCAGCGGGTCAAGGTTGGACGAACCGACAGTCGCCCAGTGTCCGTCAACCACCGCCACTTTGGCATGCAGAAAGCTGGTGGAGTATTCGTGAATCTCGACACCTGCGGCCAACAGGGCGCCATACACCGGCCGGGCGGCATGGTATTGCATGAAGTATTCATACTTGCCCTGTAGCAGCAAGGTCACATGCACACCGCGCCTGGCGGTCTTCATCAGGGCGCGGCGCAACTTGCCGCCGGGCAAAAAATAAGCATTGGCAATGATGACCTCCTGGCGCGCCTTGCCAATGGCCTTGCGATAGGCTCTTTCGATGCTGTGGCGGTTTCGCAGGTTGTCGCGCAGCACCAGCGCTGCCTTGGGGCGTGAACTGCCCGCCAGGCCGGAGAGGCCGGAATCCACAGGCTGTGCCAGCAACTTTGCATCAGTCCGGCCACCGTAACCTGCCGCCTTGAATTTCTCCCAGGCTTCATTCAAATGCCTTTGCCGTGCGCTGTAGCCTGCCTGCACCCGCCACCACAACAGGGCCATGGCATCGGTGGCCTCGGCCGCCAAGGGTCCGGTCAGGGTCACTGCAAAATCAAAGCGCGGCGCCTCCAGTTTTCCATGGTTTGGGTCGTAAAAATCGTCCAGCACGTTGATGCCGCCGCAAAAAACAATCCGCTCGTCCACCACGCACAGCTTGCGGTGCAGCCTGCGCCAGCGCTCGGGCACCAGAAATCCAAAGCTTGATCCCACAGGCGAATACGCACACCACTGAACACCTGAACTGGAAAACTTTTGCTGCCAATCAGCGGGCAATGGCCCGGTACCGACCGCATCCACCAACACCTGAACCGTCACACCACGTTGGGCCGCCCGGACCAGGGCATCGGCCACAACAGCCCCGGACCCATGAAAATCAAAAATATAGGTTTCAAGCTGTATCCATTTGGCAGCACCGTCGAAGGCCTGGATAAGCGCGGGAAACAATGCCTGACCACCTTGAAGCAGTTGAAGTGTTTCGGGTTTGGTGGAATAGGTCATCAGTCGATGAACGAAGTTGTGGACAAATCTTCAAATCCCTGAGGGAGCAGCAAATCGATTGACATCAGACCATTGGAACCCAGAAGCCCGGGGGTTACCAGCAACGTTAACGGTTTGGGAATTTACCGACGCGGCCACAGCCATTCAATCGACTGAATCCATGAACCTTGGCAACAACAAGATCGCCTCGGCATTGGAGGGGGAAAAGCATTTTTCCGCAGCCTTCTGATGCGCCAGCCATTGCGAAGCCGTATGTTCCCGAGGACTGAGCCTGACTGCATAGCGTTCAGGCACGCACAGGCCGAAGACATGCTCGGTATTGCGTGTCACGCCGGGCGCATAGCGATGGCGCCAAGCCGGATAGATGTCGTAAACGTTCGAAATGCACCAGTCGCGCATTTGGGCCGGCGTGGCAACAATTCCGGTTTCTTCTTCAACCTCACGCCGCGCCGTTTCCAGCAACGACTCGTCTGGCGTGTCTTTTGAACCGGTAACGCTCTGCCAGAAACCTGGATGGTCAGCGCGTTCGATCAGCAGCACATCGAGCCGCGCCGTGTAAATGATGACCAGGACCGACTCTGGAATTTTGAATGCGGCAGTGTTTGGATCCATGGTCGATTATTGCGGCCTGATTGGCGGTGGTCGCACAACCCAATAATCCCTCAATCGCGTTGACTTGCCATGCTTCAGGAAGTGAGGGCCGCGCAGATCGCCAGATCAATGCACCGCAAGCGCTGACGTGCCAAAAGCCTGTTCGGAAGGCTCGAATTTTCCATATCTAGCGTGGTAGGGCGTCACGGACTTGAACCGTGGACCAAAGGATTATGAGTCCCACCTAATCCATATTTGTCTATGTTGATAGATGTAGATATAATCAATACAAATCAACAACTTACGCCGCTTTACTGGACAGTTATCCGGTTTGAGTGTTGATTGAAATAGGTCAATATTCGGCAAATAGTCTTACATCCGCCCTTACATCCTGGCGATGTAAGACGGGCAAGGGAATCAAACATGGCAAAGATTGCATTCACCGCTGGCCGGGTTGCTGGGTTCAAGTGCCCTCCCGACAAGAAACAGGCTTTTCTGTGGGACGTGACCGCGCCGGGGCTGGGCTTGCGTGCTACCCCTGCCGGAAAACCTGCTTATGTGTTCCAGAGCGTGTATCAGGGTAAAGACGTTCGTCTGACCATTGGAAGCCCTGCCGCCTGGAGCATCCCCGACGCGCAAGCCAAAGCCCGCGAACTGCAACGCCTGATAGATGAAGGCCACGACCCCAGAGGTTTGAAGCGTGACGCCCTGGCCGCACAAGCTGAAAAGCAGAGCGCCGCCGCTGCCGCGCAAGTCCAAGCCGCCGCCCATGCCCTGACCACGGGCGAAGTATGGGCCGTGTATCTGACCGAACGCCGCCCGCATTGGGGGGCTTTGCACTATGCCGACCATATCCGTTTGGCAAAGGCCGGGGGCTTGCCTGCAAACCGTGGAACCCGTGGCCGTGGCGTGACCATTGCCGGGCCGCTTTACCCCTTGATGGCGCTGCCCTTGCGCGACCTTGTCGCCCCCACAATCGAAGCATGGGCCGCCCATGAAGCCAAGACACGCGCAAGTGCCGCCCGGCTGGCGTGGCGCTGCCTGAAGGTGTTTCTAGGCTGGTGCTCAGAACAGCCCGCCTATGCTGACCTGCTGCCCGCAAAGAACCCAGCCAAGACAACGCGAAGCCGCGAAGCATTGGGCAAGGCTGGCGTTAAACAGGATGCCTTGATGCGGGAACAGTTGACCGTCTGGTTTGACGCCGTGCAACGTATCGGCAACCCGGTAACAGCCGCTTACCTGCAAACCCTGCTGCTGACTGGCGCAAGGCCGGGCGAAGTGCTGGGGCTGCGCTGGGACGACATAAACAACAAATGGAAGGGCTTGACCATCCGCGACAAGGTGGAAGGCGAGCGGGTGATTCCGTTGACGCCTTATGTCTCGCACCTGCTGGCCGCCCTGCCCCGCCGTAATGAGTTTGTCTTTTCGGGTGCTGCTGGTGCCATGAGCAAGCCCCATAAACCCCATTCAATCGCCTGCACCGTGGCCGGAATTGACGGCCTGACGCTTCATGGGTTGCGCCGTTCGTTCAAGAGCCTGACAGAGTGGCTTGAGGTGCCCGCTGGCGTGGTGGCGCAAGTGATGGGACACAAGCCCAGCGCGACGGCTGAAAAGCATTACACCGTGCGCCCGCTTGACCTGCTGCGCGTGCATCACGAAAAAATTGAAGCGTGGATTCTGGAGCAGGCCGGGGTGAAGTTTGACGCCCTGGCCGCGCCCGGTGCGCTTCGCGTGGTGCAAGCCGCGTAATACAGTTTTTGCCCCTGCCTAGCCTGCGCTTAATTACCGCTGGCGAAAAGTCGGAACCTTCACCGACAGGCAGGGGCTTTTTAATGAAGTGACGCCTTGAAGGGGGTGCCAATGACCAATGAAGAACTCAATCAAGCCTATGCTGAACAATTAGCGAATAGACGCGCTGCAAATTGCTTCGACATACATGAGGCCGCCCAAGCGATAGCCCTTCAATTGGGGCTCAATGAATACCGCACAGAAAAGCTACGCGATGACATGGGACAAGCTGCGTTTGATGGTGCATTGACGGTGCGAAGCCCAGGCGGGCACGACCAATACGCGCCCACAAGCCCGCCAAAGACGACCTACGGTTTTGACTCCCTGACAACGCCGGATGATGTCAACCAATGGGCAACCGAACGACGGTTTACATGGCGCTGGTTATCAGAGCCCAAGGACGAGGCTTCAAGTCCCGCCAGCGATTCCGAGTCTTTCCCGTGGCCGCGAGTGATGCACGGGCAAAGGGTTTGGAGGCTATCGGAAGCAATCGACGAAATAGCGCGTGTTTTGGAGTGGCACAGTTCCCAGCGCGACCGACTCATGGCCCAAGCCGTCAAGGATGCAACCGCTGGCGTGCTGGTGCTGCGTGACCTGTATGCAGGCGGCATCATGAAACGAGGAAGCCATATGTCCGAACTGTTGGACCATGTATTTAGCAGGGATATGAACGCTTGGCTTGATTTGATTGGTGCGCCGTTTCCTTATCGGCTGCCTGACGCCGAACCCGCGCAAGAGTCCCAAGCCACGACACCCAGCCCCGCGCCAGTGGTGGCCGATGAAATCGCCTTCGACATGATGGCAACCCGACAAGGGTTGATTAATGCCTTTGGTAGCTTCACCGGCATGAGCATGACATGGTTTGTCAATCTGAACGACAGCCCCAAATTGAAAGCCGCACGCAAGTACACCGGGCAAGGTGGTAGACATAGTGCAGAGCCGTTATTTTGTCCGTATGAGGTCATGCTGTGGCTGGCAGACCCCAGGCAAAAAAAGAGCAAGCCCTTAAACGACACGACAGCATGGCGACTACTGAAAAGCCATTTTCCGAAGGTTTACAACCTACATTCGATAGGAGACCCGAACGCCGATTGACCGGGGCAAATCAGCATATTGGCCGGGGTTAACGCCCCACTTTGGCCGGGGTTTGAGAGTGAAATTCGACGGGGGTAATCAGGCGCAAGTTACCCCGCCGTCGCAATTCAACCATGTTCAACAAACGCGAAAGCGAAAACATGGCAACGCATCAAGCCCCACAACAGTTCCCGCCGTTGGAACTTGTCACTAAACCCAACGTAGACACCGCCGCCGCGGCCTACTACTTCACCCGCCAGCAACAGACCTTGAGAGGCTGGGCCTGCCATGAGAACGGGCCTATTCGGCCACTTCGCATCAATGGCCGCCTTGCCTGGCCTGTCTCTGAACTGCGCCGCGTGCTGGGGGTGCCAGCATGAGCCGCACCGTTTACAGCCATCCTGACGGCTTCACCCTGGCCTTCAATGACGACGCCCTGACCGCAACCGACGATGACGGCAAAGCCGTTTTGCTGCCTATTGGCCCGATTGGCTTGGCGGAATTGGGCAATACCTTGCTGGCGCTGGCCGCCGAACAAGAGGACAAATTCACTTCAGAGCGTGCCGGTGCTGCGATGGGCAACGACCTGATTAATGAACTGCTGGCCGTGCGTGGCGAGCCCCAGCGCGAAGCATTCCGCGCCATTCACGACAAGCTCTATGCCCTGTCCCAGTTGGAACCGTTTGATGCTGCTGCCGGTGGCTTCGCTGGTGCTGTGGTGGACGTGCTGCAAATCGGCATTGCCAACATCCCCACGTTCGAGGGGGATGAAGAATGACCGCCCGTCTTTATGCGCTGGCGTGGCGCGTCCTGCCTTACGTCTGCTGCCTGCCTGCCGGTGCAACGCTGGGTTTTCTACTGCTGCAATTTTTCGGGAGTGCCAAATGAAAACGCCCGAAACCACAAAAGCAGAATCGAGCGCCCCAAGCAAGCGCAAGTTTACCGGAACCGACAACCCGCGCCAGTTGCGCGCCCTGGCCGTGCTGCTGCGCCGCCCCGTATCGCGTGAGGAGCTTGACCATATCGCGGGATGCTCCAACGGGCCGGAGCTGGTGGCAGAGCTGCGCCGCCGTGGGCTTGAGGTGCCCTGCGAGCGCATCCGTTTTATTGACCGGGACGGCTGCGCCTGCCGCCCTGGTGTTTACAACCTGACCATTGCCGACCGCCGCAAGATTTACGCATGGATGGAAAAGCGTGGGAGTGCTGCCCATGCTTAACGACCTTGACCGCGCCCATGATGCGCTTTACTCGATTCCTGCCGACTTGCCGCGTGATGACTGGGTGAAGGCTGGCATGGCCGCCCATGCTGCCGGGATTGACTTCGACGCCTTCAACGACTGGAGCGCCGGGGCCGGGAATTACGACGCTGCCGCCGCCCGTGATACTTGGCGAAGTTTCAAGCCGGGCAAGGGTGTAGGGGCCGGAACCCTGTTCAAGCTGGCAGCTGAAAACGGCTGGCGCATGGGTGAAGGCAAGCCCCAGCGACAAGCGCCAGCACAAACACGCCCGGTAGCGCCGCCGCGCCAGCCAGCCCCAGGCATGAGCGCCGCCGATGTGTGGGGCCGCTGCGAAGCCGCAACAGCACAGCATCCCTACATCGTGGCAAAAAAGGCCGCTGGCGTGCCCTTAGACGGCTTGCGCGTGCTGCCTGCTGGCGATGGCCTGCGTATCGGTGGCGAGCCGATGGCCGGGGGGCTGGTGGTGCCAGTCATCCGCGCCGATGGCTCCATATCGAGCCTGCAACTTATCGCGCCGCCTGACGTGGCCGCCCGACTGAAGGCAAAAGGCAAGCCCGGTAAATTGAACCTGCCGGGCTGCCCGGTGCAAGGCTCTTTCACCGTGGGCGAACTGCTGCCCGGTAGCGTGGCCTACCTCGTGGAAGGTATCGGCGCGGCCTGGAGCTGCTGGCAAGCAACCGGTGCCGCTGGTGTGGTGTGTTTCGGTTCGGGCCGTATGCGTGCTGTGGCCGCCGAACTGCGAGCGCGTGACGCATCCGCCCGGCTGGTGCTGGTGCCCGATGTAGGTAAGGAGGAACAGGCCCAAGCGATAGCCAAAGAGGTAAACGCCCTTGTCGTGACCCTTCCGCCCGGCTGGCCGCAAAACAGCGACGTGAACGACCTGATGCAGCGTGACGGGGGTGAAGCCCTGGCCGTGCTGCTGGAATCAGCAACAGAGCCGCCCCGGCCGGAACCGCGTTACAAGCTGCTGGGGGCTGATGACCTGCGCAACCTGCCCGCCCTTGCCTGGCGCGTGCGTGGCGTGCTGCCTGCCGTGGGGCTGGCCGGGCTCTATGGCCCAAGCGCCAGCGGTAAATCGTTCCTGGCGCTGGATATGGCCTCCGCGATTGCAGAGGGCCGCCGCTGGTTTGATTGCCGCGTGGAAGCCGCGCCCGTGGTGTATGCCGCCCTTGAGGGTGAAGGCGGTTTCAAGTTGCGCGTGGCTGCATGGGAAGCGCACACGGGCCGCGCCCTGCCCGATGGCCTGGCGATGGTGTTGCAGTCGTTCAAGCTGACAGAGCCGCAAGACGTGGCAGACCTGGCCGCCGTGGTGCCTGCTGGCGCGGTGGTGTTTCTCGACACGCTGAACCGGGCCGCCCCGACTGCTGACGAAAACAGTTCAAAAGATATGGGCGAAATCCTGAGCGCCGCCAAGCTGCTGCAAAGCCTTATCAATGGGCTGGTGGTGCTGGTGCATCACACGGGCAAAGACGCAACCAAAGGGCTACGGGGTCACAGTTCGCTATTCGCCGCGCTTGATGCTGCCGTGGAAGTCTCACGCGATGGCGAGCGCCGGGAGTGGAAGGTTGCCAAGTCCAAGGACGGGCAAGACGGGGACGCGCAACCGTTCAAGCTGCAAATTGAGACGCTGGGGACGGATGACTATGGGGACGCCATCACTTCATGCGTGGTGGTGCGAGATACCGCCGCCCAAGACGTGCGAGCCGTGAAGCTGCCCCAGGGTGGTAATCAGCGGCTGGTGTTGGATGCCTTGCGCCCGATGTTCAAGGACGGCTTGACCGGCAAGCCCGGTGCCCCGCCGCTGGTGCGCTGTATCGAGCTTGAGGCCGCTGTGATTGCTGGGGCTGGCCGTCTGACGTGCCAGACAGACCGCAGAGCTACCCGCACCAGAGAGGCCATTACCGGGCTGGTTTCGCGTGGCGTGATGGGTTTAAACGAGGGGTGGCTGTGGCTGAACTGAATAACCGAAGTTCACCGTTTTCACCGTTTTCGGTGGATTCCGTAACCGAAATTCTCCTCCCCCCATATAGGGGGGAGAAGGTTCGGTGATTTCGGGGGGATGCCAATGCCTGATTTATTCGGCCTCGAGCAAGGGGAAACGGTGCTGATACAAACGAGCGAAAAAGTGACAGGACCGGGGTTCTTCTATAGGCTCATGTCGTCTATGTTGACCAACGTTTGAATAAAGGGGAATGGATGAAATCACTTTTTATGCTATTGACGGTTACAGCCCTTGCTGGCTGTGGTGGCTCGCTGAAGCTGCTTGAAGAGGGCAAGGTGCATCAAGGGACATATGACGCGATTGCCAAATCTATGACTGTCTCGATTGACGGCATCAAATACAACGGAACTTACCTGTTAAACAACGGGTCAACTTTTTCATCGGGCTTTGCAGGTCGTAGATTCGTTACCATGCAAGGCACCTCTAGCGCTACGATGGGCCGGGGCCTGCTTAACTCTGAAACTGGCAAGGTACTGCGCTGCGAATTCGCAGTGCAAGGCATGAGTGCCCAGGGCGCGTGTCAAGATAACGCTGGCCGGTACTATGACCTAATTGCCGGGCAATAGTATGCCCAGCGTACCGGTCGATTGAGGGACGCACCTGAGCAAAAAAACTTAAGCCCGCCGCGTGCGGGTCTTTTTTATGTCTGGATTTTGCTGGTAACAGCGGGCAAACAGAGCGCACGGCCAGCGCAAGGGCCAGCCGCGGTACGCTGGTATTAATTCGGCGCTGGCGCTGCACCACGGGCCGCATGGCAAGGCCACGACCTGAGAAAACCCGATGTTGGACTGCTAGGGAAAACTCACGTTGCAACCTAACAAAACCTAACCTTGGACTGCTAGGGCAAACTAGGGTTGCAGCGCGGAAACGCGCAGTAAACAAGTGAAAAATACTGAGGCTGTGAACTCAAATCAGGGTTAAACAAACCTCAGAAAACCAGAGATTGGCCGCCTGTCTGGCGCGGTTTGAATTTTGAAAACAATCAAAGCAATTCAAGTTGCGACGGGTTTAAAAAAGGCGAAATAAGGCACAGTGCCCAAAAGTGCCCAGCCGGGCATTGAAAAACAATCAACCAATCAAAGCGCGTTCACCGCTGCACCCTGGCTGATAAAGCCGAACCGGGCCGGGCGCAAGGTACGCACGAAGGCCGCGCCGAACCGCAAGGTTTGTGCAAGGGTTTAAAACTCACGTTGCCGCCGTCATTGAAAAACAATCAAGCGATTCAAAGCCCGCCGCGTTCGGGTTTTCCTTCGCCTGCTGCCGGGCTCGACTCCTGAAATCGTCTTACATCCGCCCTTACATCGCATGAGAAACAAAAAAGCCCACTATCTTATTGATAGCAGGCTTTCCATATCTGGCATGGTAGGGCGTCACGGACTTGAACCGTGGACCAAAGGATTATGAGTCCTCTGCTCTAACCAACTGAGCTAACGCCCCTTCCACCAGCAGATTGTAGTGGCTCTATTTGCTGTGGCTGAGCGCCGTGCTGACCAGCTTGGACGTGATGTCGACAATCTGGATCATCTTTTCGTAGGGCATGCGCATCGGGCCAATCACTCCCAGCGTTCCGACGACCTGGCCATCGACCTCGTAAGGTGCTGTGACCACCGACAGTTCCTGGTACGGAATCACCTGGCTTTCGCCGCCTATGTAGATTCGTACACCTTCGGCCCGGCTGGAAACGTCGAGCAGGCGCATCAGTTGCGCCTTCTGCTCGAACAGATCGAACAGCTTTCGAAGGTTGCCCAAGTCGCCAGAAAAATCGCTCACCGCCAGCAGGTTGCGCTCGCCTGAAACGACCACTTCGTCGCGCGACTCGATGGCTTCGGAACTGACCACGACCGCTTCCCGCATCAGGGAAGCAATTTCTCCCCTGAGCGCTTCCACTTCATTTTTCAGCCGCTCACGGACTTCCTCAATCGCCATGCCGGCATAGTGCGAATTGAGAAAATTCGACGCTTCGATCAATTGCGAGGCGGTGTAGTCGGTTTCGGTGAAGATGACGCGGTTCTGCACATCGCCGTCGGGCGACACGATGATCACCAGAAAGCGCTTTTCAGACAGGCGCAAGAACTCGATATGCCGGAACACCGACGTCCGGCGCGGCGCCATCACCACGCCGACAAACTGCGACAGACTCGACAACATGTGCGCCGCGTTGCTGATGACCTTGAGCGGCTGGTCCGGCGCAATGCGTGCCATCTGGCCGGCCACCGTCAGCGGGTCGCGCTGGGTGGTCAGCATGGTGTCGACAAACAGGCGGTAACCTCGCGCCGTCGGAATGCGTCCGGCAGACGTATGCGGGCTGACGATCAGGCCGAGATCCTCCAGGTCGCTCATCACGTTGCGGATCGTGGCGGGCGACAACTCCAGGCCGGAAGCCTTGGAAAGCGTGCGCGAACCGACCGGCTGGCCGTCGGCAATATAGCGCTCAACCAGCGCTTTCAACAACAAACGGGCGCGACTATCAAGCATGAGGACATTCTACGAAGCTTGATCGGCGGGTTGTGATGTAATTTGACGATGAAGTCGCAATTCCGCCATGTCGCACTGATCGGCAAATACCAGGCCCAAGGCTCCCGCTCTGCGCTGGAGGACATTGCGCATTTCCTGGGCTCGCAGGGTTGCGACGTGGCGCTGGAGGAAGACACGGCGCGCAATACCGGACTGAACCAGTTCCCGACACTCGACGCGGCCGGAATCGGCGCGCAGTGCGACCTGGCCCTGGTGGTGGGTGGCGACGGCACCATGCTCGGCATCGGGCGCCTGCTGGCGCAGTTTGGCGTGCCCGTGGTCGGCATCAACCAGGGACGGCTGGGCTTCATCACCGACATTGCCTTTGAAGACTATCAAAACACCCTGACGCCGATGCTGCGCGGAGAATTCGAGGAAGACCGGCGCTGGATGATGGAAGCCAAGGTCATGCGAGACGGCCGCTGCGTTTTCAGCGCCACGGCGATGAACGACGTTGTGGTCAACCGTGGCGCGACCTCCGGCATGGTCGAGCTGCGCGTTGAAGTCGATGGCCGATTTGTGGCCAACCAGCGGGCCGACGGCCTGATCATTGCGTCGCCCACCGGCTCCACGGCCTACGCGCTTTCAGCGGGCGGCCCGTTGCTGCACCCTTCGATTGGCGGCTGGGTGCTGGTGCCGATTGCCCCGCATACCTTGTCAAATCGGCCTATCGTGCTTTCAGACACTGGAGAGGTTGCTATTGAACTGGTAGCAGGCCGGGATGCAAGTGCCAGCTTTGACATGCAGTCGCTGGCCAGCTTGCTGCATGGCGACCGGATCATCGTCAGGCGTTCGGAGTTCCAGATGCGCTTTTTGCATCCCAAGGGCTGGAGCTACTTCGACACGCTGCGCAAGAAGCTTCACTGGAACGAAGGCGTCGTGGCCTGAGCGCTGCCCCTCCATTGATCTGCACCGAGACATGAGCCTTAAAAGCATTGCCCTGCGGGATTTCGTGATCGTGCGCGAACTCAATCTTGACCTGATGGACGGATTCACGGCCTTGACGGGAGAAACCGGCGCCGGCAAGTCGATCCTGGTGGGCGCCCTGCAACTGGTGCTGGGCGCACGTTCCGACGCAGGCGTGGTGCGCGAGGGCGCCGCGCGCTGCGAGATCAGCGCCGAATTCGACAGCCCTGCCCGGCTGGCGCCATGGCTGGAGCAAGCCGGCCTGGAGTCCGGCGACACCCTGCTGCTGCGCCGAACAGTGGACGCGCAGGGCAAGAGCCGGGCATGGATCAATGGCAGCGCGGTCACCGTCACGCAGCTCAAGGACATCGGCAGCCAGCTGGTGGACATCCATGGCCAGCATGCCTGGCAAAGCCTCACGCGCCCAGACGCCGTTCGCGGCCTGCTGGACTCGTATGCAGGGGTTTCGACCGACCTGCTCTCGTTGCGCTGGCAGGAATGGCGTATGGCGCAAAAAATCCTCGCGCAGGCGAAAGATGCCCAGCAGAGCCTGGAGCGTGACCGCGAACGGCTGGCATGGCAGATCGGGGAACTGGGCAAACTGGCGCCTGGCGAGCATGAATGGGAAGAACTCAACACCCAGCATGGGCGGCTGTCGAACATCCAGGACTTGCGCGATGCCGTGCAAACAGCGGTCGATGCCTTGCGGGAGGCCGATGACAATGCCCTGACGCTGCTGAGCCGTGCCATTCATGCATTGGAGAACCAGGCCCATATCGAGCCGGAATTCAAGGAACTTGCCGACATCCTGAACACGTCGCTGGCGCAAATGGACGACGCCGTGCATTCCTTGCGTGCCTATGCCCGGGATGCCGAACTGGAGCCGCAACGGCTGGCCGAACTGGACGAACGCCTGGCCCAATGGATCAGCCTGGCGCGCCGTTACAAGCGGGCGCCTGCCGAACTGCCCGAAATGCTGGCATCGTGGAAGTCTGAATTGCGCGCACTCGACGAGGCTGCTGACCTGGCGCAGCTAGAAAGAAAAGAAAACCAGGCCAAGGCCGAGTACCTGAAAGAGGCCAGCCAGGTGTCGCATCTGCGAAGCCAGGCGGCGCCCTTGCTGGCCAAGGCCATTACCCAGGCCATGCAAGGCCTGGGCATGCAGGGCGGCAGGTTTGAAGTGGTGCTTGCACCGGCTGAACAGCCAGCGCAGCACGGGCTGGAGCAGGCCGAATTTCGGGTCGCCGGCCACAGCGGCAGCACCCCCAGGCCGGTGGCCAAGGTGGCATCGGGCGGCGAGTTGTCGCGCATCGCGCTGGCCATTGCCGTCACCACCAGCCAATTGGGGCAGGCCCAGACCCTTGTTTTCGACGAAGTCGATTCCGGGGTGGGCGGTGCGGTCGCTGAAACCGTTGGCCGGCTGATGCGGCAACTCGGCCAGGACCGGCAGGTGATGGCGGTTACGCATTTGCCGCAGGTCGCCGCTTTTGCCCACCAGCACCTCGTGGTGTCCAAACGTTCGGAACAGGGCACCACGCTGAGCACCGTCGAGCACGTGACCGGCACGTTGCGCGTGACCGAAATTGCGCGAATGCTGGGCGGGGAACGCCTTTCGGACACCACGCTTGCGCATGCCGCTGAAATGCTGGGGCAATCGCCCTGAAAAGGCGATTTGGCTAACCTGCTTGATACCATCGCAGGTATGAATACCTGTCTTCTGAATTACGCGAATTCACCCTGCCGCCCTGACCGCCCAAGGACTGAACGGCGCTTGTCACGAGCCGAAAGGTTGACGCGATGGAAATGATTCTTATCACCGGCATGTCGGGCTCCGGCAAGTCGGTCGCGCTGCATGCGCTGGAGGATGCCGGTTATTACTGCGTGGACAACCTTCCGCCGGAACTGCTTTCGCCTTTTGTCGCCTTGAAGCGGCCGCACAACGCGCCGAAACTCGCCATCGCCATGGACGTCAGGAGCGCCACGTCGCTGCCGCTGGTGCCGCAGCAACTGAGGGAATTGAAGGCCCAGGGCGTGCAAGTGCAGTCGCTCTTCCTTGATGCCAACACCGACACGCTGGTGCGGCGATTTTCAGAAACCAGGCGACTCCATCCGCTGTCGAGAATCGACGCCACCGACCAGCACCGGGCGCTGGTCGATGCCATCGAACTGGAACGCAATCTGCTGGGTGAGATGCGTGAGCAGGCACATGTGATCGACACCAGCATGATCCGGTCGGCCCAGTTGCAGGGCTACGTGAAATCGCTTCTTCAGCATCCGGGCCGTCAGCTGACGCTGGTGTTCGAGTCGTTCGCCTTCAAGCGCGGTGTGCCGCTCGATGCCGATTACGTGTTTGACGTCCGCATGCTTCCCAACCCCCATTACGAGCCAGGGCTGCGGCAACAGACCGGGCTCGACCAGCCAGTGGCCGACTTTTTGAAGACGCATTCGGAGGTGGACGACATGTTCCGGCATATCGAGCAATTCCTCAGCCACTGGCTGCAGGCCCTGGTGCGCGACCACCGGAGCTACGTCACGGTAGCGGTGGGCTGCACGGGCGGCCAGCATCGTTCGGTTTACCTGGTGGAAGCGCTGGCAGCGGCCTTTGGCAAGGATTGGCCGACGCTGAAACGGCACCGCGAGCTTGAAGCGGGCTGATTGGCCCGGCTCGACACGGGCACGAAATACGCCCTGCCCTTGCCTTACGGAATCTGCCTGTTTTTTGCTACTTAATTCATAGCTGTTTACACATACCAGTCTTGCGTAATAGGCCTATTTGATGCCTAAAAAATTGCTTTTTGGTTAAAACGAATCCGATGGATCGGAGGCATCCTGCGCCAGTAGCTTGCGGATGGGCGCGGGCAAACCCAGCGCCGGCCATGCCTCGGGACTGAACCAGGCGGCCGGACGGGTTTCAGACACCATAGCCTCGGGCATGGGCTGGTCGGCCTGGAAGCCTGCAATCCACGGCGACAAATACAGATCCTTGTGCGTCAGGACGTGGACAAAGGCCGGCAGTGCCTCGATACGGCCCTCAAGGCTTTGAGGCAGAAGCGACCTGAACGCGTCATCGCTTTCAAACACCGGCAGGCAATACAACCCGCTCCAGATGCCGGTGGCAGGACGTTTTTCCAGCCACACCGAACCGTCGGGCCGTTGCGCCCACAGCAGGCTGATCGACTGGGCGCTGCGCTTGAGCTTGCGGGTCTTGACCGGGTATTTCTCGGGATTGCCTTGCGCCCGTCCACGGCACAGCGCCTTCACCGGACACAACAGGCACTTCGGCTGCCGGCCGGTGCAAATGGTGGCGCCCAGGTCCATCAGCCCCTGGGTGTAGCGCGGCATGGCCTGCGCCAGGTCGTCATGCGGCAGCAAGTCGGTGGCCAGGCTCCAGAGCGCGCGCTCCTGGGCGCCTTGCGCCAGGTCACCGGCAAACCCAAGCACCCGCGTGAGCACCCGCTTGACGTTGCCGTCCAGAATGGCGACCCGTTCTCCGAAGCAGAACGAAGCGATGGCGGCGGCGGTCGAGCGGCCTATGCCCTGCAGGGTTTGAAGCTGCTCGGCGGAGGCTGGAAACTGCCCGCAGTGCAGCGCCATCACATCCTGCGCGCAGCGATGCAGGTTGCGCGCGCGGCTGTAATAACCCAGCCCGCTCCACAAGGACATCACCTCGTCCTCGGAAGCAGCAGCCAGATCACCCACATTGGGAAAGCGCTGCACAAACCGTTCGTAATACGCCAGGACCGTCGCCACCTGGGTCTGCTGCAGCATGATTTCCGACAGCCAGACCCGGTAGGGATCGCGCGTGTTCTGCCATGGCAGGCTGTTGCGTCCATGGCTTTGCTGCCAATGCACGATTTCTTTCGCGAACGAAGATGGGACAAAAGAGCCAGTCTCCGGGAGATGGCCTGCTTGAGGCAAGCCGCCGGAATCTGATTTACTGCGCATCAAGCCAATTCAGCCAGGGCGGCGCCACCTGCACCAATCGCCTGGCCCTGGAGGGCCTGGAAAGCAAAAGGCGAAGACTCAACATCAAGAAGCAGCGGCAAGGTCAAGTCGCCGAGTCGGACGTCCAGCGCTCGAAGCCGGAGTTCCTGCTCCTCCAGTTCGGCAATTCGCTCATCCAGCGTCGCCGCAGCCTGCTCGATGCGATCGATGGCTTCGAGCCGCCTGGAAAAACCCTGGCGCCGTTCGCGCATTTGCGCATCGAGTTGCGCGGACGCTGACTGGTTCCACTGCTCCACTTCACCCAGGGCAGACTCAAAAACCATGCGCAGGCGGCTGCTCAACGCACGCACCAGCCGCTCGGAAAACCCGGCCTGCGCAAGCCGGAGCACATTGCCCAGACCCAGGTATTGCAGGTGGCTGTGCTCGATCAGTTCGAGGTCCTGGGCATATTGCGCCATCTCCGGCGCCCGCCCCGCCTGCAGCGAAAAACCGAATTCCGCGTTGATCTGCCGAAAGGCCGAATCCAGCATCACCTGTATTTCGGCCGTGATCGTTTGCGCCTGGTGCAACACGTCGCGCAAGCTCGAAAACGTTTCTCCATAGGTTCTTTTCAGGCGCAGCTTGATGCCGGGCTGCTTGAGCGCAGCGGTCAACCCGGCCAGTTCGGCCCTGAGCGTTGGCATGCCCAGCAAATGGACGACATCGCCCAGCAAGGTGTTATGCACCGAACGGACCGCATGCACCCTGGCACTGCTGCCTGAAAACTCGGCCTGCTCGTGCTCGATCCGCTTGCGCATGTGCTGGATGACCGTGCTGTTTTTTCCCCGCAGGCCGCGCAGTTCCAGCATCTGTTCGGTCTGGTCGCGACGGCGCATGTTCAATACGCGTTCGGCCTCGCTTTTGAGTTCCTGAATGCCGGCGGCGGCGGCCGCGCGGAGGATTTTCTGCCGCTGGCCCATCAAGCCCTTCGCCAGCGCCGCTTCAAGCGCCGGCAACTGGCTGGCCTGCAACAGCGCGTCGTCGTGCGTGACCTTGGCCACCAGCCCCTTTTGCGCCGATACGGCAAAGACCTGCGAGCGCTGCAAGCCCAGGATTTCGGCCGAGCTTGCGGTTTGCCGGTCAATCTGCGCCTGGACCTGTTCGGGCGTGCTCAGCGCATCCCACAAGGTGTCGATCTTGTTGAGCACAACGAGCCGGTTCTCGCTGCCTGTTGCGCCGCTGACCAGATGCTCCCGCCAGATGGACAGGTCGGACCGGGTCACGCCCGTGTCGGCCGCCAGGATGAAGACGACGGCATGCGCCTGCGGAATCAGGCCGACCGTCAGTTCAGGCTCCGCACCGATGGCGTTCAGCCCTGGCGTGTCGAGGATCACAAGCCCCTGCCTGAGCAGCGGATGCGCGATATTGATCAGCGCATGGCGCCATTTCGGCACCTCGACCCGGCCATCGGCCGCCACCGGCGGATCTTCATCAAGGCTGCCGTCATTCCAGAAACCAAGGGCGCGGGCCTGCTCCAACGACACATGCTGCACTTCGGCGACCTTCTGGAGCGCATCCGCCAGCTGGGCGGGGTTGTCCACCTCCAGATCGATCTGAAGCCATTTTTCGGGCACGAGGCGCCACTCGACCAGGGCCTGCGGCTGCAGCCGCGTTTCGATGGGCAAGAGGCGCAGGCAAGGCGCAATGTCGGGGTCATAGCCCAGTTCGGTCGGGCACATGGTGGTCCGCCCGGCGCTTGCCGGCATGATGCGCCGGCCATACCCGGCAAAGAAAATGGCATTGATCAGCTCGGACTTTCCGCGCGAGAACTCCGCCACGAACGCCACCATGACCTTGCCCGAGCGCACCTGCGCCTGCAGCCTGAGCATGCGGTCCTCAGCCGCCGCGTTGAGCAGGCGCTGCTCTTTCATCCACTGGGCCAGCAGTTTGAGGCGCAAGGCGAATTCGCGCCGCCAAGCGCCATGCTGGTCAAATTGTTCGTTGAAAGACATGCGCTGTGGTCATAAAAGTGGTTAGGACAATATAGCACCGGCCCCCGGCCGGCCGCGTTGAAACCCTCAGGGTTTCTGGCAGGTGGCGCAATAAAAGGTCGAGCGCTGGCCCTGCCGAATGCCCTTGATCGGCGCGGCGCAGACCCTGCATGGCAAGCCGGCGCGGTCGTAGACCATGGCTTCAAGCTGAAAATGGCCCGCCTCGCCAGCGGCATTGGAAAAATCCCTGAGCGTGCTGCCGCCCTTGGCCACCGCATCCGTCAGCACCGTCTGGATCGCGTGGTGCAGCCGGGCAGCGCGCGGCTTGCTGATTTGCGATGCCCGGGTGGTGGGGCGGATGCCGGCCAGGAACAAGGCCTCGGATGCATAGATGTTGCCGACGCCGACCACCGCCTGGCCCGCGAGCAACAGCGGCTTGATGGCGGTATGGCGCGCGTGGAGCCACTGATGAAACACCAGCGCGTCAAACGCCTCGCTCAGCGGCTCGACGCCCAGCCGGCCCAGCAGCTTTTGCGCCGCAGGATGCGCTTCGCCCGCCGCATGGACCACGGCCCCGAAGCGCCTCGGATCGTGCAGCCGCAAGGTGCCCAGGCTGGTCACCAGGTCAAAGTGGTCATGCTTGCCGGCTAGCGGCAGGTTGGCGCCAAAGCTGACGCTGCCCGACATGCCCAGGTGCATCAGCAGCAGGCCGTCGCTCAGGTCGAGCAGCAAATACTTGCCACGGCGGCGCACCGCCAGCACCTGCTGGCCGTGCAACTGCGCCGCCTCGCAGCCCAGCGGCCAGCGCAGGGGCTTGCCGACCACCACGCCTTCGATGCGGGCGCCCGCAATGCGGTCGGCAAAGCTCAGGCGGGTGACTTCAACTTCGGGCAGTTCAGGCATGGGTTTAAAACTCTTCGGGGAAAACATGGGGCTTGCAAAGCCTGGCACAAGAGGAGGCAACTTCAATGCCTGCGTGCATGACCAGCGCAAAGCACCGGCACAAGCCTTCAATTATCATGGGCCGATGAAGAAAAAACCCGGCCTTGCCTTTGCCTGCCTATGCCTTGCTGCTCCGCTGGTGCTGGCGCAGGCCACGATGCCCGAGACCCCGGCGCCCGTCAGACCCGCCGCAGTTTCTGGCCTTTCCGAGGCCAGGGCGGCGCAAGCAGCGGCGACCGTGTCTCCGCTGGACGGCGAGTTGTTTTACCAGGTGCTGGTCGGAGAGATGACGGCGCAGGAGGGTGAAGCGGCCTCGGGCTTTGCCCTGCTGCTGGACGCGGCCCGAAAAACCGGCGATGCCCAGCTTTACCAGCGGGCCACCGACATTGCCCTGCAGGCCCGATCCGGCGATGCGGCCTTGCAGGCCGCGCTGGCGTGGAAGCAGCAACTGCCCGCGTCCCGCGACGCCAACCGCTACGTCCTGCAGATCCTGATCGCGCTGAACCGAATTGCCGACACCGTCGAGCCCCTGAAAACCGAGCTCAGGATGGCGCCAGATGCCGAACGCCTGGCCGTGCTGGCGGCCATGCCGCGCGCTTATGCCCGCGCCAGCGACCGCAAGCTGGCGGCCAGCGTGGTCGAAACGGCTCTGGCCGACTCCCTGGCCAATCCCGCCACGGCCAGCGCAGCCTGGACCACAGTCGGACGGATGCGGCTGGCCGCGGACGACAGGCCAGGCGCCTTCGAGGCTGCCCAGCGCGGCCAGGCAGCCGATCCGCGCGCCGAAGGCCCGGTGGTGGTGGCGCTCGAACTGATCGATCCGAAGCAGCCCGAAGCAGAAATGCTGATCACAAATTACCTGGCCGATGGCCAAAACCCGTCCACAGCGCAGCCTGAAATCCGCATGGCGTATGCCCGCGTGCTGCTCGATGCCCAGCGCTATGCCGAAGCCACGGCGCAGTTGCAGATCCTGACGCGCGAGAAGCCCGACTACCCCGAAGGCTGGCTGGTGCTGGGATCGCTGCAGTTGCAGGACAACCAGCTGGCTGCCGCCCAGGCTTCGCTGGAACGCTATGTGGCGCTGGCCGGACAGACGCCGCAGGCCGAGCGCAACCCCGGACTGGCGCAGGCCTATCTGTCGCTGTCGCAGCTGTCCGAAAAGCGCAAGGACTATGCGGCGGCCGAAAGCTGGCTCGGCAAGATTGAAAACTCCGCCGACCTGACGCAGGCGCAAACCCGCCGCGCCTCGATCCTGGCCAGCCAGGGCAAGATCGATGAGGGCCGCCGCCTGATCCGCGCGCTGCCCGAACGAACGCCCGAGGAAGCGCGACTCAAACTCAACGCCGAAGTCGGCCTGCTGCGCGAGTTCAAGCAGTACCGCCAGGCGCATGAGCTTCTGGCGCAGGCGCTGGCCAAAACGCCCGAAGACACCGACCTGCTGTACGAGCAGTCGATGGTCGCCGAAAAGCTCGGTTTGCTCGACGAAATGGAGCGGCTGCTGCGCCAGGTGATCCAGCTCAAGCCCGACTACCACCATGCCTACAACGCGCTCGGTTATTCACTGGCCGATCGCAATGTCCGGCTTCCCGAAGCCCGCGACCTGATCCGCAAGGCGATCGAGTTCGCACCAAGCGACCCCTTCATCAGAGACAGCCTGGGATGGGTTGAATTCCGCATGGGAAACACGCTGGAAGCGGTGCAAATTTTCGAGGCCGCCTACAAGGCCAGGCCCGACGCTGAAATTGCCGCCCACTTCGGCGAAGTGCTCTGGAGCCTGGGACAGCGGGACCGCGCCCTGGCCATCTGGAAAGAAGGCCAGCTCATCAACGCTGACAACGAAACCCTGCTTGAGACGCTCAAACGCCTCAAGGTGACGCCATAAACCGGGAACCGCCTTGCACTTCACCCACCGGCTGCGCGCCCTGCTTCTTCACGGATTTCTTTTTGCTACTCTTTTAATAGCTGGCTGCGCCCGTCCTGTAAGCGGAAACGGCATAAAAGTCGTAAAAAATGAGTTGTGGACAGGGCGCATGAGTTTGAATATCAAAAGCGAGCCCGAGCAGTCTTTCTCGGCCGGCTTTGAACTCAAGGGCCGGTCGGAGCGCGGTGAACTGACACTGATCAGCCCGTTGGGCAATGTGCTCGGCGTGCTGCGCTGGGCGCCCGGCGAAGCAGAACTGGATTCGGGCAACCGCAACATCCAGCGCTTTGACTCCGTCGATGCCCTGATGGCGCAGGCCACGGGCGCGGCCGTTCCGCTGTCTGCGCTGTTCGCCTGGCTGCAGGGCGACAACGCGACGGCCAGTGGCTGGTCAGCCGATCTTTCACGGCACGGCGAAGGGCGCATCGCCGCCACGCGGATGCAGCCCATGCCCCAGGCCGACCTTCGCGTCGTGCTCGACCAGTAAGGCCCTGCCCGCCCGACAGCCTCCCTCTTTTGAAGGTTTCCAGCGTGAACCGCTTTCCTGTTTCCTCGCGGCCCCTCAAGGCCCTGTATGACGTGCCGGCGCCGGCCAAGCTCAACGTGTTCCTGCACATCACCGGCCGCCGGCCCGACGGCTACCATTTGCTGCAGTCGGTGTTCATGCTGATCGACTGGTGCGACACGCTGCATTTCGAACTGCGCACCGACGGAAAAATCAGCCGCACTGACCTGAAAAGCGCCGACGGCACCAATTCCGAAGCGCTCCCGGCCGAAGACCTGGCGGTGCGCGCCGCCCGCGCCTTGCAGGCGGCCTGCGGCACGCCGCTGGGTGTTCACATCGGTCTGGAAAAAAATATTCCGTCCCAGGCCGGCATGGGCGGCGGCTCATCCGATGCGGCGAGTTGCCTGCTCGCGCTGCAGCGCCTGTGGGGGGTCCGCCTGCCGGAAAAAGACCTGCGTGCATTGGCGCTTTCACTGGGGGCGGACGTTCCTTTCTTCCTTTCGGGAGGCCATGCCTGGGTCGAGGGAATTGGCGAGGAAATCACGCCGATTGCCTTGCCATCGGCGCGGTTTCTGGTGGTCAAAACACCTGCCGGCGTGTCGACACCAGAAATTTTCAATGCACCGGGGCTAAAACGTGACACCGGGACTGCTACAATGCTAGGCTTTGCTGCATATGCTGATGGACAGGTTTTTAAATTTGGCCATAACGACTTGCAGCCGGTAGCGCAAAAGCTTTGCCCGCAGATTGGCCAGTCACTTGAGTGGTTAGAATCGCAGCAGCTTTCAGGACGCATGACCGGCTCGGGAAGTGCTGTATTTGCACAGATTTTTGAAGATGCCGACTTGGCAGACGCTCCTGGCGACTGGCTGACTCGCAAATGCAGAAATCTGGAGATGCATCCCCTGGCAGGTTGGTAAACTACCGGCTTCCTGGAATGCAATTAGCAAGCAACGGTTATAGGTCGGTTGTTGGCAACAACAATTGTCCTGTGTAGGGGTGTCGCCAAGTTGGTTAAGGCACTGGATTTTGATTCCAGCATTCGCAGGTTCGAATCCTTCCACCCCTGCCAAATTTCCAGACCTGCCAGTCGCAGGTCTGAGTGATCCAAGCGCCGCATGATTGCGGCGCTTCCAGACCCGCAAGTGGCGGGTCTGTGTGTTTTGAAAGACTGCAACGGAATTCACTGCCAAGTCCGCGTTGCACTTTACTTTCAGTGCGTATTTTTTCGACAAATATTTCACACCACTTTCAAGTCCTTCCGCAGCTGGGCTTCATACGCAAATGCACCACCCCGACTTCATGGTTTTCACCGGCAATGCCAATCCTGGCCTGGCCGCAGAAATTGCCCAGAACCTTGGCATCTCACTGGGCACTGCCCATGTGGGACGTTTTTCAGATGGTGAAGTCACCGTCGAAATCCAGCAGAACGTCCGCGCCCGCGACGTGTTCGTGGTGCAGTCCACCTGCTCGCCGACCAACGACAACCTGATGGAACTGCTGATCATGGTGGACGCGCTCAAGCGCTCGTCGGCCGACCAGATCGCCGCCGTGATCCCCTACTTCGGTTATGCCCGCCAGGACCGCCGCCCGCGTTCGGCGCGCGTTCCCATCACCGCCAAGGTGGTCGCCAACATGCTGCAGGCCGTCGGCGTGACCCGCGTCCTGACCATGGACCTGCATGCCGACCAGATCCAGGGTTTCTTCGACATTCCCGTGGACAACATCTATGCCTCGCCGGTGCTGCTGGGCGACCTGCGGCAGAAAAACTACACCGACCTTATGGTGGTGTCGCCCGACGTTGGCGGCGTGGTGCGCGCCCGTGCGCTGGCCAAGCAGCTGGGCTGCGACATGGCGATCATCGACAAGCGCCGCCCCAAGGCCAATGTGTCCGAAGTTATGCATGTGATCGGCGACATCGAAGGCCGCAACTGCGTGATCATGGACGACATGATCGACACCGCCGGCACGCTGGTCAAGGCGGCCGAAGTGCTGAAGGAGCGCGGCGCCAAGAAGGTCTATGCCTATTGCACCCACCCGATTTTCTCGGGGCCGGCCATCGAGCGCATCACGCAGGGCGACGCGCTCGACGAAGTCGTGGTCACCAACACCATTCCGCTGAACGCCAACGCGCTGGCGTGCAAAAAAATTCGCCAGCTCTCCGTGGCACCGCTGATCGCTGAAACCATGCAGCGCATCGCCAAGGGAGAGTCGGTCATGAGTTTGTTCTCGGATCAAGACCAGCCTGATCTGATCTGAAGCAAAAAAGCCGGCTGCGCAGCGACAGGACCTTGCAAGGTTCCAGCACTGGGCAGTCTTTTGAAGTCAGGGTGAGACTGGTCGCGGTCCGCCCATTTTGGAGAAGATTATGAAATTCGTCGCTTTTGAGCGCGCAAAGCAGGGCACGGGTGCGAGCCGCCGTCTCCGCATCACCGGCCGCACGCCCGGTATTGTTTATGGCGGTACCGCCGAACCTATCCTGATCGAAATCGATCACAACGCCTTGTGGCACGCCATCAAGAAGGAAGCTTTCCACGGCTCCATCCTGGAGATGGAACTGGCCGGCAAGGAACACAAGGTTCTGCTGCGTGACCTGCAAATGCACCCCTACAAGCAGCAAGTCCAGCACATCGACTTCCAGCGCGTCGAAGCCCGCACCCGCATGACCGTGAAAGTGCCTGTTCACTTCAGCGGCGAAGAAGAATCCCCAGCCGTCAAGACGGAAAACTGCCTGGTCACCCACGTGCTGACCGAGATGACGGTTTCCTGCTTCCCGGCCGACATTCCCGACTTCATCGCTGTCGACCTCGGCGGCCTGACCAAGGGCAAATCGCTGCACGTCAAGGACGTCGTCCTGCCAAAGGGCGTCAAGGCTGCGCTCAAGGGCCAGGTCAATCCGGTCATGGTCTCGGTGACGCCGATTGTCGAAGAAGTCGAAGCCGCTCCCGTGGTGGTCGATCCCAAGGCAGCCAAGGGCAAGCCAGGCGCCAAGCCTGCAGCCAAACCGGCAGCCGCTGCGGCCAAGCCTGCTGCCAAGAAGTAATTCCCGGCTTGCGGCATCGGCCTGAAAAGGCCTATTCCCAAGTTCTCGGGCAGTGATCCCGAAAGCCCTTATCCTCCCGCGAGGTTAAGGGCTTTTTTCATGCAGGGAAGCTTCTGCTACCCTTTGCCGCCCTCCCCTTTCTTTTTTGCACACCCCATGATCAAGCTGTTTGTCGGCCTGGGCAACCCAGGCCCCGAGTATGAAGCCACGCGCCACAATGCCGGCTTCTGGTGGATTGACGCGCTCTCGCAAGAGCTGAAGGCGCCGCTCAGCCTGGACAAGAACTACCACGGCCAGGTCGCCCGCACCACGGTCAACGGCCAGACCGTCTGGCTGCTCAAGCCGCTGACCTTCATGAACCTGTCGGGCAAGTCGGTGGCGGCGCTGGCGCGCTTTTTCAAGATTTCACCCGGCGAGGTGCTGGTCGCGCATGACGAACTCGACATCGTTCCCGGCCAGGTCAAGCTCAAGCTCGGCGGCAGCCATGCCGGCCACAACGGCCTGCGCGACATCCATGCGCAGCTCGGCTCGGCCGACTACTGGCGCCTGCGCATCGGCGTGGGCCACCCGGGGGTCAAGGCCGAAGTCATCAACTGGGTGCTGAAAAAGCCTTCGCAGGAACACCGCGTCGCCATCGAGGACTGCATCGCGCGCAGCCTGAAAGCGGTGCCCGAGCTGCTCAGGGGCGAGATGGAAAAGGCCACGATGCTGATTCACACCAGCTTGCCGCCGCGCCCGAAACCGCCCCGGCCGGTGGCCATGCCGGATGCTGCAACCGACACAACCGCAAGCGTGTCAAAGCCTGCGTAGAATTTACTATTATTTTGATAGCTGCTTGCGCATTCTGGCCGTGCGCAAAGCGCCTATTTGATGCTCAAATGAGCGCCGGCGGCATCAGCGCACCGGAACGACCGGAATGACGGCTTGCAGACGGTGGTATTTCTCCCACAGCGTTTCCTGGCTTTCGCGGCGCTGCGGATCGACCGGGATGCAGGCTACCGGGCAGACCTGCACGCACTGCGGCTCGTCGAAGTGGCCGACGCATTCGGTGCATTTGTTCGGGTCGATCTCGTAGATCTCGGCGCCCAGGAAAATCGCCTCGTTCGGGCATTCGGGCTCGCACACGTCGCAGTTGATGCATTCGTCGGTGATCAAGAGGGCCATGGAATCAATCTCCCTGTTTCGCGTGAACAGATGCCAGCGCAGCCGCAACGGACGGACTCACCATCAGGCCGACATCGCCGCCGAGCTTGCTGATCTCGCGCACCAGCGTGCTGCTGATGCAGGCCAGCTTTGCCTCGGGCAGCAGAAACACGGTTTCGACCTGCGGCCGCAGCTTGCGGTTCATCGCGGCCATCTGGGCTTCGTAGTCGAAGTCGGTAAGGTTGCGGATGCCGCGCACCACAGCGCAGGCGTCTTGCGCGGCGCAGAAATCCATGATCAGGCCGTCAAACGGCAGCACCCGGATGCCCGCTATGCTTTCAGTAGCGTCTCGCACTTGCTGGACGCGCGCATCCAGTGAAAATAGTGTCTTTTTGTGATGGGCAACGGCCACCGCGATGACCAGTTGGTCAAACAGCCCGGCGGCGCGGCGCACCACGTCGCCATGGCCGAGGGTGAACGGATCAAAAGTGCCGGAATAAACAGCAATGCGGGGGGTAGACATGGGCCGAATTATGCCCTTGCCCCCCGCCTGGGCCTCCCCGGCACCGGGTGCAACCCTGCGGGCCGTGCGGCCGCTTGAGGCGCTTGCACCCGACCCGGCTCAGGCCGGCAGGGGCTCTGCCGGCAGATCGTTTTTGGCCAGCAAATGAAAATGCACCGCGCCGGCCTTGGCGCTGCGGTGGACCTTGAGCCCCAGCGCCTGCAATTCGTCGTCCTGCCAGGCGCGTGGCGCTTCCAGGTACACCAGGCCGGTCGGGCTGATGGCCTGGGCAGCCGCCTTGAGCGCCGGCTCGAACACGTTCGAGTCGAAAGGCGGATCGATCAGCACCAGCTGCATGCTGCCGGCGTCCAGCCGCTTGAGCGCGCTCAGGCCGTCGCCGCGCTCAATGCGCACCGCGTCGGCCTTGAGCCTGGCCTGCACGGCCTTGAGCTGCACGACCAGCCCAGGGTCCTGCTCGCACAGCAGCACATCGGCGGCGCCGCGCGAGGCGGCCTCGAAGCCGAGCACGCCGGTGCCGGCGAACACGTCGGCGCAGCGCCAGCCGGTCAGGTCCTGGCCGAGCCAGTTGAACAGGGTTTCGCGCACGCGGTCGGGCGTGGGGCGCAGGCCGGAATGGTTTGGCACGGTCAGCTTGCTGCGCCGGTACTGTCCGCCGATGATGCGGATTTCGCCGGACGGCTTGAGGTGGGCGGTGCCCTTGGGCTTGACGGTGTTGGCCTTGGCCGAAGGCTTGGGCGCAGTCTCGGGGGCGATGGGTTTGGGTGTGTATTTCATTTTGCGGCTCCGAGAATAACAGTCACCATTTTGTCGGGCTGCAGCTTGCGCGCAAAAGCCGCCTTGATGTCGGCCACGGTGACTTTATTCACCTGCTGCGTCCAGGTGTCGAGGTAGTCGAGCGGCAGATCGTTCCAGGCGATGCCGGCCAGGTTGCCCAGCAGCTTGCGGTTGCTGTCGATGCGCAGCGCAAAGCCGCCGACCAGGTTGTCCTTGGCGGCCTTCAGTTCCGCTTCGCTCGGGCCGCTGGCGACAAAATCACCCACCACCTGGCGCGCGATCTGCAACGCCTGCGCCGCCTGGTCGGGCCGGGTCTGCAGGCCGACGGTGAAGCTGCCGGCATGCAGGCCCGGCGAGAACGAGCTGGAAATGCCGTAGGTCAGTCCGCGCTTTTCGCGCACTTCATTCGTCAGGCGCGAGACAAAACCGCCGCCGCCCAGGATGTAGTTGCCGACCGTCAGCGGGAAGTAGTCGGGGTCGGCGCGCCTGAAGCCGGGCTGGCCGATCAGCACATGCGCCTGCGCCGAATCAAAGGGAATGGCTTTTTCCTCCGCCTGCGCGAGCGGCGCCACATCGGGCACGGCCGGCAGCGGCGGCAGGCTGGCGCAGGGCACCGAAGGCAGGCGCGACAGCAGCCGCGCGGCCATCGCATCGGCCTGTACACGCGTGACGGCACCGACCATGCTGATGCGCGCGCGGCAGGCGACGACGCCTGCGGCATGCGCGGCCTGCAGGTCCGCGACGCTGATGGCCGCCAGCGTCGCTTCGGTCATTTCAAAGCCATAAGGATGCTGGCCATAAACGGCCTTTGAATAGGCCCTGCCCACCACGCTGGCCGGGCGTGTGTAGGACTCCTTGAGCGCGGCCTGCAGGCGCTGGCGTTCGCGCTGCCAGACCGCGTCGGGATAGGACGGTTCGGCGATCTGGCGCGCCGCCAGCGCCACGGCCTGGTCGAGCAGCGCCGGGTCGGTCAGCGAGCGCAGCGAAAAGCTCATGCGGTCGGATGACGCGCTGGCCCCGAACTGGCCGCCCAGGTCGGCCCAGGCTTCGCCGAGCGCGTTTTCGTCCAAGGCTGGTGCCCCCACGCTTGTCGCTTCGCGTACTGCGCTGCCCCCCGAGGGGGCCGCTGCGCCTGCAATCTGGCTGAGCCGGTCCTGCGGCCCCTGCTGGTGCATAGGGGAAGCCCTTACTCCTTTTTCGAGCATGTTTGCCGTCATGCTTGCCAGCCCGGCCTGTGCGGGCGGGTCGCGCCGGCTGCCGGCGTCAAAATCTATTTGCACATCAACCATGGCAATGGCCGGGCTTTCGACCAGATAGACCTTCGCGCCACTGGCCTGCGTCCAGTGCTGGACGGGAATCACCGCCTGCGCCGAAATATGAACAAAAAGGCCTGTTACGCACACTGCTATGGCGCGAGCAGCTATTTTTTTAGTAGCAATCATGATGAAAACATTCTTTCGGTTCGGGAAGCCGCTCAATGCCGGCCACCGCTGGCCGGTGTGCTGGCGGGGCGCGGCTTGCGGTTCGGGTCCAGGGGCTGCGGCAGCAGGGTGGACACGGTCATCTGGTCGTCGCCGAAGTATTTGCCGGCCACGGCCTGCACCTCTGGCGCCGTCACCGTGCGCAGCTGGGCAATCAGGCGCGTGCTGGCATCGAGCGGCAGGCCCTGCACCCAGTTGGAGCCGAGTTCGCGCGCCTGGCTGAACACCGAGTCGAGCTTGTAGGTCTCGCTGGCCACCCACTGCGTCTTGACGCGCTGGAGTTCGGCTTCGCTGACGCCGTCACGCGCCACCACGGCGACCTGCTGGCGCAAGGCGTCGGCCACCTGCTGCGTGGTTTTGCCATCGGCGGGCACGCCGTCGAGCGTGAACAGCTGCGGCCCCCGGCCCATCAGGCCGCTGGAAGCGCCGGCGCTGTCGGCCACGCGTCCGCCCTTCTCGCCCTGCCCCTGCACCAGCGCGCGCTCCAGCCTTGCGCCGCTGTAGCCGTCGAGCACGGCCGACAGCACCGTCAGCGCCAGCGCCTCGCGGCTGGCGGCGGCGGTGGGCGATGCGGCACCTAGCGCTGCCAGGTCGGCCGGCTGCACCTTGGGCACCTTGAACGCCATGCTCACATACGCCTGGCTGGCGGGCGCCTTGAGGTCGATGCGGCGCAGGCCCGCCTGCTCGGGCTCGGTGCGCGGCTTGCGCTCGGGCACGGGGCGCTTGGCAATGGCGCCATAGTATTTCTCGGCCAGCTTCCGGACCTGCGCCACGTTGACATCGCCGGCCACCACCAGGGCGGCGTTGGCCGGAACGTACCAGCGTAGGTAGAAGCTGCGCACGTCGCCCGGCGTCATGGCGTCCAGGTCGCTCATCCAGCCGACGATTGGGCGCCGGTACGGCGACGCCAGAAAGGTGATGGCGCTGGCCTGCTCATGCAGCATCGCGCGGGGCGACTCCTCGGTGCGCATCCGGCGCTCCTCCTTGACCACCTCGATCTCGCGCCTGAACTCATCATCTAGCCACTGGCTGTGGCCAAAACGGTCAGCCTCCAGGCGCATCACGTCTTCGAGCTTACCGGCCGGAATCTGCTGGTAATAGCCGGTGCTGTCGCTGCTGGTGAAGGCATTCTCCTGGCCGCCCAGCGCCGCCACGCGCCGGGAGAACTCGCCCGCCTTGACGGTCGGCGTGCCCTTGAACATCATGTGTTCGAGCACATGGGCGACGCCCGACGTGCCATCGACCTCGTCCATGGCGCCGACCCGCACCCAGAGCATGTGCGCCACCGTCGGCGCCCGGTGGTCGGGCTTGACGATGACCGTCAAGCCGTTGGCCAGCTGGAACTGCTCGACCGGCGCGGGCGCCTGGGCAAGGGCCACCTGGCCGGGGCCGGCGATCAGCGCGGCCGACAGCAGCAGCCTTGAAAAACCGCCCGTCGGACGCCGGAAAAACAATAGTGGGGGCTTGACGCCCATCTGCTTGAGGTGTTTCATAGAATGGTGGACTCTACAAGATCAAGCAATGTTCAGTTTCTTCAAAAAAAAATTACGCCCCGCCCCGCCGCCCCCGCCTGCCGAGGTGCCCGCGCAGGTAACCCAGCCCGAATCCGGTGACGCGTCCGCCGCCCCAGGCACGCCCACTGCCCGCTCAGCACCGGCATCCGCGCCAGCCCAGGTGAAGTGGCCTGCCGGCAACGGCGGCTCGATGATCGGCAGCGCACTGGTCACGCCGATCGACATTCCAGAGGCGCTCGCGCTGGCCGTGGCACCCGAGCGCCAGCGCTGGTTCAGCAAGCTGCAGCAAGGCCTGCGCAAGACCGGCTCCAGCATCTCGACCGTCTTCACCGGCAGCCAGATCGACGAGCAGCTCTACGAAGACCTGGAAACCGCGCTGCTGATGGCCGACACCGGCGTCAGCGCGACGGAACACCTGCTGGCCGATGTCAGGCGCCGCGTCAAGGAAGGCGGCATGACGCATCCGGTGGCGGTCCGGAATGCGCTGATCGAATCCATCACCGTGCTGCTCAAGCCGCTGGAGCGGCCGCTGGTGATTGGCGAATTCATGCCCACCGTGATCATGGTGACTGGCGTCAACGGCGCGGGCAAGACCACCTCGATCGGCAAGCTCACGCGCCACCTGGCCAATGAAGGCGCGTCGGTGCTGCTGGCGGCGGCCGACACCTTCCGCGCGGCGGCGCGCGAGCAGCTCAGCGTCTGGGCCGACCGCAACACGGTCGAGATTGTCAGCCAGGAAAACGGCGACCCGGCAGCCGTCAGCTTTGACGCAGTCACTGCCGGCAAGGCGCGCGGCAAGGACGTGGTGCTGGTCGACACCGCCGGCCGGCTGCCGACGCAGCTGCACCTGATGGAAGAGCTGCGCAAGATCAAGCGCGTGGTGCAAAAGGCCGACGCCACCGCGCCGCATGAAGTGCTGCTGGTGATCGACGGCAACACCGGCCAGAATGCGCTGGCGCAGGTCAAGGCTTTTGACGACACGCTGCAGCTGACCGGCCTGGTCGTGACCAAGCTCGACGGAACAGCCAAGGGCGGCGTGCTGGCGGCCATCGCGCTGTGGGCGCGCGAACGCGCCAAGGCGTCGCCGGGCCTGCGGCCGGTGGCGGTATATTTCATTGGCGTCGGAGAAAAGCTCGAAGACCTCGAAACCTTCAATGCCCGCGAATTTGCCCAGGCCCTGCTAGGCTGATGTGTCGGGGTCATGCCGGCCACCGCCCCGTGCGGGCATTGAAAACCGGAAAATCGTCGCCATCTGCGGTTTTTAAAGGATTGCCCGCGTGAACAGCCCTCTGAGTCAGATTTTTCGTTTTATTTTGAAACTGGTTTTCGCCTTGTCGGCAGCCGTGCTGGCCGTCGGACTGCTCTTGGTCGCGCTGACGGTGTTTGCCCTGAGCCTGCTCAAATCCCTGATCACCGGCCGCAAATCCGCACCGCTCATGGCTTTTGCCCGCTTCCGGAAATTCTCGCAGCAGGGCATGTGGACAGGCAGTCCCTCCCGCCAGCCTTCACCCAGGGCAGCATCCGGCCAGGTGATCGATGTCGAAGCGCGCGAACTCCGGGACGAGCGGCGCGAGCCCTGAAAACCGGCCTCATTCGCGGCGCCAAGTTCATATACTCGCTATGGTTTAGATAGCTGAAAACGCATATGGCCATTGCGCAAAGTGTATTTTTCATTGTAATTTTGCGAAAATAATCTACAAGTCATTGGCTGGATTCCTTCCACCAGGGTCATGGCAGGCCCCGCGCCTTTACAAGCCCGAAACCAAATCTTCTGAACCTATTGATGCAAGCTTTGTCTTATAGGCAGGGTTAACACTGATTAGCCTTTGGCTATTGATCCCATTGAACAGGTTATCTAGCACTCTCTGTAGTGGAGTGCTAATATTTAGCGTTAGTGAAAAGGAGTTTGCAATGTCTTATGCCCTTTCCCCCAAGTCGATGATGTCTTCCGCGGCCGCGCCTGCCCAGTCGGCCAACGCCGTGGCCGCGCTGAATCCTTGGTCGATGGTGCCTCCGTTGGGCAATCTTGATGCCTATATTTCGGCGGTGAACCGCCTGCCCATGCTCACGCTGGAGCAGGAGCAGGAGTTTTCGAAAAAGCTCAAGGAAAACAATGATCTGGATTCGGCCGGGAAGCTGGTGCTTTCGCACCTGCGGCTGGTGGTGTCGATCTCGCGCAAGTACCTGGGCTATGGCCTGCCCCACGGCGACCTGATCCAGGAAGGCAATATTGGCCTGATGAAGGCGGTCAAGCGCTTTGACCCCGAGCAGAACGTGCGCCTGGTGAGCTACGCCATGCACTGGATCAAGGCCGAGATCCACGAGTACATCCTGAAGAACTGGCGCATGGTCAAGGTGGCCACCACCAAGGCACAGCGCAAGCTGTTCTTCAACCTGCGCTCGATGAAGCAGGGCTTCAAGGACGACGCCGATGTCGCCACGCACCGCGACACGCTGACCGAGGGCCAGATCGATTCCATGGCGCAGACGCTCAATGTCAAGCGCGAGGAAGTCATCGAGATGGAGCAGCGCATGTCGGGCGGCGATGTCCTGCTGGACCCGGGTCCGAGCGACGATGGCGACGACGCCTTCGGTCCTATCGCCTACCTGGCCGACAGCGCGCAGGAGCCCACGGCCCTCATCGAATCGCGCGAGCGTGATGACCTGATGACCGGCGGCCTGAGCACCGCGCTGGAAGAACTCGACCCGCGCGCTCGCCGCATTGTCGAGGAGCGCTGGCTCAATGTGAACGACGACGGTTCAGGCGGCATGACGCTGCACGACCTGGCCGCAGAATACAAGGTCAGCGCCGAGCGCATCCGCCAGATCGAGGTGGCGGCGATGAAGAAAATGAAAAAAGTCCTCGCAACCTACGCCTGAGCGCGCAGGCCGGCGGATTCCGGCCTTGCGTCTGACTGATTGAAAGCCTGCACTGAAAAGTGGCAGGCTTTTTTTCAACTGGTCTTTATCAGCAGGCGGATATCGGATGCAAGGACTTCGGCACCCGAGCCGTAGCGGTTGTACAGCCGGACGCGGCCTTTCGGGTCATAAATATAGCTGCCTGCCGAATGGTCCATGGTGTAGCTGCCCTTGGTCTTGCCGCCGACTTTCTTGTAATAGATCTTGAAGTCCTTGGCGACTTGGGGAAGTTGCTCGGGCGTCGGCCGAAGCGCCAGGAAACCGGGGTCGAAATTGCCCATGTAGGCCTTGAGCAGCTCGGGCGTGTCGCGTTCCGGGTCCACCGTGATGAAAATCGCCTGGAGCTTGTCGCCGTCAAGCCCCAGCAGCCGCTTGACCTCGGCCAGTTCGGCCATCGAGGTCGGACACACGTCGGGACACTGGGTAAAGCCGAAAAACACCACCACGACCTTGCCGGCGAAATCCTTGACGGTGCGCAACTGGCCGTTGTGGTCCGGCAGGGAAAAATCCTGCGCATAGTCGGCGCCGGTCAGGTCGATGCTCTTGAACTGGGGCTTGTCGGGTGTGCAACCCGTCAGCCAGGCGGAAGTCAGCGTCAGCGCCGCAAGGCTTGAGAGGGTTGTCAGCGTCCGCCTTCTTCCAGAGGACATGGGCAAGGTGGTTTTCATAACAGGTAGTGGTCCAGCAGCAAGGCTGCAAACAGGGCGGACAGGTGGATCAGCGAAAAACGGAAGGTCCTGCGTGCCAGCGCATCGGAATAGTTGCGCCAGAGCATCCAGGCATAGCCGCTAAAGCCAATGCTCAGCACCACGGCGGCCACCAGGTAGAGCCAGCTGCTCATCTTGAAGATGAAAGGCATCAGGCAGGCGGCGAACAGCACCAGCGTGTAGAGAAAAATCTGCAGCCGGGTGAATTCGTTGCCATGCGTGACTGGCAGCATCGGCAGGCCGGCCTTGCGGTAGTCTTCGACGCGGTAAAGGGCCAGCGCCCAGAAATGCGGCGGCGTCCACAGGAAAATGATCAGGAACAGGATCAACGCTTCGGGGCCGACTGACCCGGTCATGGCGGCCCAGCCCAGCACCGGCGGCATGGCGCCCGAGGCGCCGCCAATGACGATGTTCTGCGGCGTCAGCGGCTTGAGGATGACGGTGTACACCACGGCATAGCCGACAAAGGTCGCAAAGGTCAGCCACATGGTGAGCGGATTGACCCATACAAACAAAATCCACGAGCCGAGCGCGCACAGACCGGCGGAAAACGCCAGCGTCAGCGGGTTGCTCAGCTGGCCCCGGGCGGTCGGACGCCAGGCGGTGCGCCGCATCTTGGCATCGATCTGCTGCTCTACCAGGCAGTTGAAAGCTGCTGCCGCGCCGGCGACCAGCCAGATGCCGGCGCAGGCAACCAGCGCCAGCTGGACATCGGGCCAAGTCGGAAGCCCAGGCACCGCCAGCACCATGCCGATCAGCGCGCAAAACACGATGAGTTGCACCACGCGCGGCTTGGTCAGCGCGTAGAACTGACTGAAACGGGATGGGGCACGGACGGCGGACGACGTGGCGGCGGAAGGATGAGGGGAATTCATGCAGACATTCTCGAAGCATTCAAGGAAGGGACACGCACCGGCACAGGCGATTTCTGGCTGGAAAAAACAATGCCGGTCAGGACCACCACCAGCGCCGCGGCACCACCTGTGTGGCCGACGGCCGCCAGCAGCGGCCAGCCTAGCACTACATTGCTCAATCCGGTGGCCACCTGCAACAGGGTCAGGCCGGCCAGCCAGCGCGCCTGAAGGCGAAACGCCGGCAGCCTGTGCAGGTGCAGCGCGAGGAGCATCAGCACGGCAAACACCGCGTAGGCCGCCAGTCGATGGACATAGTGGATGGCCGTCAGCGCCTGAAAGCTGATGTAGCCGCCCTCATGCCCTGCGCCCAGTTCGCGCCACAGCGTGAACCCCTGGCGGAAATCCATCGATGGCCAGAATGACCCCTGGCAGGCCGGAAAATCGGTGCAGGCCAGCACGGCGTAATTGGTGCTGACCCAGCCGCCCAGCGCGATCTGCAGCCACAGCAGGGCAAAGGCGGCCAGCACGAAGCGCCGGTTGGCAGGGCTCAGAAGGCTTGGCTTGGCTTGTTCATGCACCTGGGCATAACGCACCGACTGCGCGCGCAGCAAGGCCAGCAGCACCAGTCCGCCCAGCAGGTGCATCGTCACGATGGCCGGAAACAGCTTCATTGTCACCGTGAGCGCGCCAAAAGCGCCTTGCAGGCAGACCCAGACCAGCGTGGCGGTGGGCCACCACGGTGAAAGGATGGATGCCGGGTTTGAAATTCCTGCGCTGCGCTGCTGCTCGCGGCGCGCCATCCAGGTGACCAGCGTCAGCGTCAGGATCAGCACGCCGACGCCGGTGGCCAGGTAGCGGTGGATCATTTCGATCCAGGCCTTGGAATGCGTGACCGGGCCGGTGGGCATCGCGCTCTGGGCGGCTTCAATATGCAGTTGCGCGCCAACCGGGCTGGCGCTGCCATAGCAGCCAGGCCAGTCCGGGCAGCCCAAGCCGGAATCGGTCAACCGGGTAAAGGCACCAAAGATCACCAGGTCAAAGGTCAGGAACAGCGTGACCAGCGTCAGCACGCGCAGCCGCTGGGCCACCGGCGCATGCTTGTTGCGCGCCCAGACCCAGGCCAGCGGCCCAAGCGCCACCACCAGGCCCATGATCATCAGTCGCAGGGCCGGGCTGAGGTTGTAAAGGTCTTGCGTGTCCATGTCTAAAAAGAGGCGGACGTTGCCGCGCTTAATGAAGTGTTGGAAGTGCAGGGTCCGTACCACTGTCTTCGCCAAGCCACGGACGCAGCAGCACCCCCAGCGTCGCACATCGCCAAGCGTGATGGGGTTCCACACCAGCAGGGGCCGCGGAACCGGCTCAGCCGGGCCGCAGGCGCAGCAGCCCCCTCGGGGGGCAGCGCAGTACGCGAAGCGACAAGCGTGGGGGCCATCTACCGGCCTTCCTTGTCCCAACTGCTGGATGCGCGCAGCAGGCGGTCCAGGTCGCGCTTGGCCTTGGCAGCGGCCTCGGCATCCATGTCGGCGGGAAAACGCATCATCAGGTTGCCCAGCGGATCGACCAGGTAAAGATGGTCCTGCACGCGTTTGCCCGGCTCTGCTGCCAGCCACTGCGCCAGATCGCCGGGCTGCACGCGCAGCACGGTGGCAGCCGCCAGGGCTGGCAGCAGAGCCGGACGTACCGGGATGTCGTCATCCACCAGCCAGACGCGGTCCAGCCGATCCTTTTCCCGGCCCAGCGATTCGCGCAGCTGACGCTGGAAATACAGGTTCTGCTCGCATCGCGTGTCGCAGGCACCGCCGGCAACGCTCAGCAGCAGCCACTGGTCTTTCAGCGCCGTCAGCGTGCCGGCATTGCCGTCCAGCGTCCGCGTGGCCAGGGCCGGCAAGGGACGCTGCGGGTTGATCAACTCGCCAAAGTTGCGGCGACCCTCGGGCCTGACCACGTAGTACATGAAATAGGACGCCACGACCGGGCTGGCGCAGACCAGCAGGACAAGAATCATTTTCCAGCGGCCCGAGCGGGTATCGGCCGAACGCACGCCGGACGAGTTGATCGCCGGCATGGCATGAACGGTCAGGCCCAGCGGCTGATCCTGGGCGGTGAAAGCGGATTGCAGGGCGGAAGCGTCAGAGGAATCTTTTGTCACGGTACTTGGGGCCAGTTAATCGCAGCGCTGGGCGCGCAGGGAAGCACGAAAAGGAAGAATGATCTGATACCAGACATACAGGATGACCACCAGCAGGCACAGGCCAAACCATTGGAAGGCATAGCCATAGTGCTTGTCGACCCCCAGGTTGGGCGCTGCCCATTCACGCAGCAGGCCCTCGCTGGGCGCACCGGTCTGCAGCAGGGAAACCTGTTCGATCAGCGGCAAACCGGTCTCAAGCCGGAAAGCGGCCAAGTCAAGATTTTGCCGTATCGGCCCCGCATCGACGCCCTTGAACTCATAAAGCTTGGAAGGTGGCGGGGCAATCCGGCCCTGGACCGTGACCACGCCTGCGGGTGTGAGCACGGGTGGCAGGCGGGAACGGTCAGAAAAATCCCGCGGAGCCCAGCCGCGCTGCACCAGAATCACCTGGCCGGTGCCTTGCAGCGTCAAGGGCGTCACTACCCAAAAGCCGCTGCGCCCGCTCATCGGGCGGTTGTCAAGGTACACCGTATGCGTCGCTTGCCAGGTACCCTGGAACACAGCCTGCCGGTAAACTTCATCAGCTATGTTTTTAGTAGCAGACAATGACCGCGCATCAAGCGTAGAAAGGCTATTTTTGTCAACAATCGCGGCCTGGACGGCCTCCTTTTGGGCGGCACGGCGCAATTGCCACTGTCCCAGCGAAAAGGTGCCCCCCGCGACCAGCAGTGCCGCCAGCGTGAGAATCCAGAAATGGCGGGAATGCAAGGCAGAAGTCATGGGCTGATAATTGGGTTCATGAATTATCTTGTTGCACTGGCATTCATCGCCATTCTCGCCAGCCTGGGCGCCGCCCTTTTCTTCATGATGAAAGACGGCACGGATGGCAAACGCAAGACCAGCAACATGGCACGGGCGCTGGCGTTTCGCGTCGGCTTTTCGATATTGCTCTTTGTCTGCATTCTGATTTCATGGAAGATGGGCTATATCCAGCCAACCGGCATCCCGGCGGGGAAATAATAAGACAGGTCAATAAAAAAGGCCGCGTCAAGCGGCCTTTTTGATGGGACTCAGGGAAACATGGCGGCCGGTTAAACCGCCAGGCACGTTACAGCCAGTACACCAGTATATAAAGACCCAGCCACACCACGTCCACAAAGTGCCAGTACCAGGCAGCGCCTTCAAAGCCAAAGTGCTTGTCGGCGGTGAAATGCCCTTTTTGCAAACGCAGCGTGATGAACAGCAGCATCAGCATGCCGACCAGCACATGAAAGCCGTGAAAGCCGGTCAGCATGTAAAAGGTTGAGCCATAGATGCCGGAAGTAAGCTTCAGGTTGAGATCCGAATAGGCATGGAAGTATTCGTAGCCCTGAACGCACAGGAAGATGATTCCGAGCAGCACCGTCAGCCACATGAAGGCAATCGTGCGGCCCCGGTGGTTTTCACGCAGTGCGTGGTGGGCGATCGTCAGGGTCACGCCGGAACTCAGCAGCAATGCCGTGTTGATCGTCGGCAGCCAGAACGGCCCAACGGTGGAAAAGGGCTCGATGATGCCGGCAGGCGATGCGGTGGCCCCAACGGCAGCCAGGCTGGGCCAGACCGCCTTGAAGTCAGGCCAGAGCAAGGCGTTGTCCAGGCTTCCGAGGGCGGGAACCGAATGCGCGCGGGCCCACCAGAGTGCGGTGAAAAAAGCACCAAAAAACATTACCTCGGAAAAAATGAACCAGCTCATGCTCCAGCGGTAAGACAAATCGATCCTGTGGCCGTAAAGGCCGCCTTCGCTTTCGGCGATCGAGTCACGAAACCACTGGAACAGGGTACCCAGCCAGAACAGCATGCCAAAAGCTAGGCACCACGCCCCCCAGCCGGCGCCGTTGATCCACTGGCTGGCGCCGAGGATCACAAAAAACAGGCCGATGGCGGACATGACCGGGTGCCGCGAAGGTCCGGGCACAAAATAGTAAGGGGTTGCCCCATGGGTTGCTGCTGACATCGCTCGACTCCTGTTTTTTCTCTCGAATTTTCACTGATCTTTTAACTAACCGTGGTGTCTAGCGCGCAACCGCCCAGTTCACCAGCAGCACCAAAACTGCCACAAATACAAAAATACCAACCAGCCCGACAGCAATGATGTGAAGCGGGCTCAGGTTTTTGACATCTTCTTCATAGTCGCCTCTGGCCCGCAAGCCAACGAACGACCAGGCAACGGCCTTGACGGTTCGCCAAAGCGAGGGCTTGCGCGGAGGCTTTTGTGCCACCTTCAGGCACCTGCCGCTTTGGAGTCATCCGGAACGGCCGGTGTCTTGCCGCCTACCTCGAAGAAGGTGTAGGAGAGCGTGATGGTTTTCACATCCCTGGACAGCTTCGGATCAATCACAAAGGCAACCGGCCACTGCTTTTTCTCGCCAGGGGCCAAGGTGTACTGGCTAAAGCAAAAGCATTCCAACTTGTTGAAGTGCGAGCCCGCCTGCGCTGGCGCATAGCTGGGAATGGCCTGGGCCGACATGGTGCGGTTCTGCACGTTCTGGAACTCATACATGACAGTCGTCAATTCCCCGGGATGGACCTGCACCGAACTTTGGGCTGGCTTGAAATGCCAGGGGCCGCGCGAGTTGGCATCGAACTCGACCGTGATGGTCCGGCTTCGGTCAACCTGCGTATTGGCCGGCAGCGTGGCCGTTGCACCGGGAATCTGCCGATCGCCCAAGGCCAGCACGTTGATGCCGGTCATCTCGCAAATGGCCTTGTAGATCGGCACCAGCGCATAGCCGAAGCAGAACATGCCAAGCACGATCACGCCCAGCTTGCCTAACATGTTGAAGTTTTCGCGCTTGAGCATCGGGAATTGTCAGAACGGGGAACTTGTCCGGCTCAACGGCCCAGAAAAATCATCTTGGCCATGAAACCAAAAAAGAACACGACAACGACCGATGCCAGGATCAGGGCAAGGCGAAGGTTGCTTTTTTTCTGGTCAGGCTTCATAGGATGGGTCATCAAGTTCAGGCAATCACGCGGGTTGCGGTGGCATCGAGCTTGGGCGGTGTTTCAAAGGTATGGAAAGGCGCAGGCGACGGAACTTCCCATTCCAGGCCCTCGGCACCCTTGCCGCCTTCGTCCAGCCAGGGATTCTGCTTGGCTGGCACGCCCTTGCCGCGCATGGCCGGCAGCACGACGAAAAAGAAGAAATACACCTGTGCGAAACCAAAGAAGAAGGCGCCGACGCTGGCAATCGCGTTGAAGTCGGCGAACTGCATCGGGTAGTCGGCATAACGGCGCGGCATGCCGGCCAGGCCCAGGAAGTGCATCGGGAAAAATGTGACGTTGAACGAGATCAGCGACCACCAGAAATGGATCTGGCCACGGGTTTCGCTGTACATCACGCCGGTCCACTTCGGGCTCCAGTAGTAGTAGCCGGCAAACATGGCATAAAGCGATCCTGCCACCAGCACATAGTGGAAGTGGGCCACCACGTAATAGGTATCCTGCAGCTGGGTGTCAATCGGCGCCACCGCCAGGATCACGCCGGTCAGGCCGCCAATGGTGAACACGAAGATGAAGCCGACCGCAAACAGCATCGGCGTCTCGAACGTCATTGAACCCTTCCACATCGTGGCGATCCAGTTGAACACCTTCACGCCGGTTGGCACCGCGATCAGCATCGTCGAGTACATGAAGAACAGCTGGCCGGTGACCGGCATGCCGGTGGTGAACATGTGGTGCGCCCAGACGACGAAGCTCAGGATGGCGATCGAGCCGGTGGCATACACCATCGATGCGTAGCCGAACAGGCGCTTGCGTGAAAACGCCGGAATGATCTGGCTGATGATGCCAAAGGCCGGCAAGATCATGATGTAGACCTCGGGGTGGCCGAAGAACCAGAAGATGTGCTGGAACATCACCGGGTCGCCGCCGCCGCCCGGATTGAAGAAACTGGTGCCGAAGTGGCGGTCGGTCAGCGTCATGGTGATGGCGCCAGCAAGGACCGGCATCACGGCGATGAGCAGGTAAGCCGTGATCAGCCAGGTCCAGCAGAACATCGGCATTTTCATCAGGGTCATGCCGGGCGCGCGCATGTTCAGGATGGTCACGATGATGTTGATCGAACCCATGATGGACGAAGCGCCCAGCAGGTGAATCGCGAAGATGCCGGCATCCATCGCTGGCCCCATCTGCAGCGACAGCGGGGCATACATCGTCCAGCCGCCGGCCATCGCGCCGCCCGGAAGGAGGAAGGACGTGCTGAGCATCAATGCCGCCGGAATCATCAGCCAGAAGCTGAAGTTGTTCATGCGCGCAAACGCCATGTCCGAGGCGCCAATCTGCAGCGGGATCATCCAGTTCGCAAAGCCGACGAACGCCGGCATGATGGCGCCAAACACCATGATCAGGCCGTGCATGGTCGTGAGCTGGTTGAACAGTTCGGGGTTGACCAGTTGCAGGCCCGGCTGGAACAGTTCGGCGCGGATCAGGAGCGCCAGAACGCCGCCGAGCATCAGCATCGTGAAGCTGAACAGCAGGTAGAGCGTGCCAATGTCCTTGTGGTTGGTGGCGAACACCCAGCGGCGCCAGCCCGTCGGGGCATGGTGATCGTGGGCATCATGCGCGTGATCGGGGTGGTCTAGAACTGCACTCATCTTGGCTTCCTTTGGTGGCTTGTGCCTGTAGCTTTGTCTTTTAAGGCTGAAAGCGAATCGCTCGGCAGCCCGTCATTTATCAGAATCGGATGATTTACTTGCGTGCGGCCAGCACCTCGGCGGGCTGGACGATATGCCCGGTCTGGTTGGACCAGTTGTTCTTGGTGTAGCTTGCCACGGCAGCCAGGTCGGTATCGCTCAGCGCTTTCCAGGAAGGCATGGCGCCACCGGCAGCACCGTTCAAAAGGATCTGGATTTGCTTGTTGTGGTCGGCATCCAGCACGATGGCCGATCCGTCCAGCGGCTTGATGGGGCCGGCACCCTTGCCGTTGGCCTGGTGGCATGCAGCGCAGTTGGCGGCGTAAACCTTTTCACCACGGGCCTTGAGGTCCACCAGCGTCCAGACTTTGGACGGGTCATCGGCCAGGGCGGCAGCCTCTTTCGCCTTGACGGCAACCCATGCGGAGTAATCCTGGGCGGACACCACCTTGACATGGATGGGCATGTAGGCATGTTCCTTGCCGCAGAGTTCCTGGCATTGGCCATAGAAGTCGCCAATCTTTTCGGCGCGGAACCAGGTGTCGCGCACAAAGCCAGGAATCGCATCCTGCTTGATGCCGAAGGCCGGCACGGCAAACGCATGAATCACGTCGTTGGCCGTGGTGATGATGCGGATTTTCTTGTTGACGGGAACGACCAGCGGGTTGTCCACCTTGAGCAGGTAGTTGTCGGGCGCTGTTTCACCGGCCTTGGGTCCGCCGTTGTTGGACATCTGGCGCTGGGCGGTATCGAGCGTCGAGACAAAGCCGATGCCTTCGCCCTCGCCCTTGATGTAGTCGTAGCCCCATTTCCACTGGATACCGGTCGCCTTGATGGTCAGGTCGGCGCTGGTGGTGTCTTTCTGGGCAACCAGCACCTTGGTGGCAGGCAGCGCCATGCCGATGACGATGACGAAAGGAACGATGGTCCAGGCAATCTCGACAACGGTCGACTCATGGAAATTGGCCGCCTTGTGGCCGACCGATTTGCGGTGCTTCAGGATGGAATAGAACATCACCCCGAAAACAGCCACGAAGATCAGCACGCAGATGATCATCATGAACCAGTGGAGCCAGTGCTGCTCCGCAGCAATGCGGGTGACCGCAGGATGAAGATTGAGCTGATTGACCGCCGGGCCGCCAGGCAGATCGTTGACGGCATGGGCAGCAGTGCTCAGCCAGGCTGCTGCAAAGACGCCTGCCGAGCCTGCATGCTCAAAGCCAAGCCGTGTCAATTTGCTCATGGTGTTGCTCAGGTTCATCGTGATCACTTTTTTTCTGCTTCAATTACTGATTGAATTAACCGGTCATTATAAAGTTTGCGACAGGTCAAAACTCCAAAATCGAAAATCAGGCAGGAACATCCTGGCTGCGGGTCAGCAGGTACGCAAGGCAAAGCGTATTTCGCGGGCCAGCAGGGGCCGCAACTCGGGCCGCACATGGCGGCCTACCCGCACCGACCGGCCCTGGCCCGACACCTCGATCAGTGAACCGTCTTCATTCTTGGGCTCGATGCGAACCCATTCCCGATTGAACGCGGCGCGCTCGGTCCGGCCAGCGGTTTCAAGTTCAATCACCAGTTGCCCGTCCTGCAAAACAATTTTTTCAGTGTCGCCCGCGTGACGCGAATAAACAACAAATGCAGTGCCAATGGCCAGCAAGGCAAACGTCATGACGACCGACGCATTCTGCGACGACAAAAAAGCCGCCACGCCAAGGCAGGCAAGGCAAAGCGACAGGTAAAACCATCCGAGCTGCGCCGGCGAGATCAGGCTGTGCCGCTTCAGACGCCACAGCACGACCGAGCCTTGGGAAGGAACATGGTTGGCAGATAAGGTGGCAAATTGAAAAGCCGGGGGTGATTGCAACATGTGACAACCCTCACGAAAACAGCATGCAGCGTGGAAAAAACAGGGGAAGCAAACAAACCCAAACATGGCCAAAAGCAGTTCAGGCTGGCCGCAAGTTCACGAATTTAAACAGAAACTCTCGCAATCCTTCCTAGGGAAAACCGCAAAGACCTTAAACATAATGCAACAGGAGGGTTGCCCCGCTGGGGACAGGCCGCTCAACCCGGTGCGCCCGAACCGCTCTGCAGCATCCTGCGCATGTCCTCGACCGACACGGAACTGAGCGCGCTCACCTTGAATTTTGGCCTGGCCTTCAGCGCATGCCCATAAATGACCTCGAACGTCAGCGACAGCCGGCCGTCGCTGCCGGTCAGCTGCGTCGCCAGTTCTTGCGCCAGTTTTGCCTTCCACGCCCTGCCCCGCAAGCCGGGAAAGCGGGCCGGATGGAAATTGCGGCCAAGCTCGCCAAGCTCCTGCAGCAATCGCTCGGGCGTTTCATACGTCAGCGTGATGCGCTCCATGTCCATCACCGGCTCGGCAAAGCCGGTTTGCACCAGCATGTCGCCCCAGTCGTGCATGTCGGTCAGTTCATGGCCGGCCGGTGGCCAGCCCAGGCGGGCGTACAGCGAACGCAACTCCCTGGCGGTATCGGGTCCGAGGCATGAAAACATCAGGAATCCATCGACCTTCAAGGCGCGGTGCCACTGGGCGAGCAGCGCCTGCGGATCGGCCGATTCGTGCAGCGCCATGTTCGCCCACAGCATCTCCACGCTGTCCGGCGGCGGCATCTCGAAATGCACCGGCGCGGCGCGCCACTGGCTCGGGCTCCACCAGGGTTTCGCTATATTTTTAATAGCTACTTGCGCCCGTCCTTCTTGCGCTTCAGCAACAAAACATGCTGAATCCGGATAGATTTTCGCCAGTTCGGCATGCGCCTGCAGTCCGCCGCGCAAGGCGCCCCAATGCGCCCAGGCCTGCGGCCTGAGCTTGATCCACTCCAGCCGGCCCTGCATGCGGCTGGCGACTTCCTCATGCAGCCAGGGAGAAGTCAGGGGTGCCGTTCGCTGCCAGCGGCTGACGGCGTTGGGATCGAGCGTGGGCGGGCGCGAGGTGGTGGTCATGAGGGGCGATGGTGGCACAAGGGGTCGGGCGAGTATATTGACACGGTGCGCCAACCCCTGTCCGCCCTTCGCCGATTCATGCCCCGCTTGCCGGGTCTTGTCAGCCAGTGCGCCGTCTGCCACGGCTGGCCGGCAGCGCAGGTCTGCCGGCCCTGTCTGGCGCGATTCATGACGGGCCAGCCCTGCTGCGCGGTGTGCGCACTTCCCCTGCCCGCGCTCTTGCCGGTCGAGCTGCCAGCGGCCCCGCGTCTTTGCGCCAGCTGCATGCGCCAGCGCCCGCCCGTGGACACCACGCTGGCCGCCGTGCCTTATGCCTATCCCTGGTCGGCGCTGATTTCACGCTACAAGTTTGGCGAGCAGCCCGGCTGGGCCGGTTTTTTTGCCGGCCTGCTGCTGCAGACGCCAGGCGTGGCCCAGGCACTGGGCGAGCTGGACACGCAGGACTGGCTCCTTCCCCTGCCGCTGTCGGCCGAGCGGCTGCAGACGCGCGGCTTCAACCAGGCCTGGGAACTGGCCAGCGCCCTGGCCCGCCAGTCCAGCACCCGGGGCCGGGCCGATACGCGGCTGCTGCTGCGGCTGAAGCACACGCGTCCGCAAAGCCAGCTCGGGCGGGAAGCGCGGCTGTCCAACGTCAGGGGCGCTTTCCAGGTCGATCCGCTGCGCGCCGGCGAACTGGCCGGCCGGCGCGTGGTGCTGGTAGACGATGTGATGACCAGCGGCGCATCGCTCTTTGCTGCGGCGCAGGCGCTGCGCGATGCCGGCGCGGCGCACATCACCGCGCTGGTCCTGGCGCGCACGGCGCCCGCCTAGAATCGCCGCTTCATTCACCGCCGCGTCCCGCACCGCCATGGGTTCGCCATCAAGGCGCGGCCATTCCCCTTTTCACCTCATGTTCAATATCGTCCTGGTCGAGCCCGAGATTCCGCCCAACACCGGCAACGTGATTCGCCTGGCGGCCAACACCGGCTGCCGGCTGCACCTGGTCGAGCCGCTGGGCTTTTCGATGGACGACAAGCACATGCGCCGCGCCGGGCTTGACTACCACGAGTACGCCCAGGTGCTGCGCCACGCCAGCTGGCCGGCTTTCCTGGCCAGCCAGCAGCCGCCCTTTGAGCGGCTGTTCGCCCTGACCACGCAGGGCGCCGGCAACATGTACAACGCCCGTTTCTTGCCGGGCGACTGGCTGGTGTTCGGCTCTGAAACCAAAGGGCTGGCGCCTGAAGTGCGCGCGTCGTTTGGCCTGGGCCAGCGCCTGAAGGTGCCGATGCTGCCCGGCCAGCGCAGCCTGAACCTGTCCAACACCGTGGCCGTCACCGTGTTCGAGGCCTGGCGGCAAAACGGCTTTGCCGGCACCACCCTGCCCGGCTGATTCAGCCCACGGGTTTCACGGATAGCGCCGCACCAGCGCTTCGGCCACGCACACTGGCTTGGCCGCGCCTTCGCGCTCGACCGTCACGTCCCACGCCATCTGCAGGCCGCCCGCCTCGATGGGCTGGGCGCTCAGCAGCTTCATGCGTGCGCGCAGACGGCTGCCAACCACCACGGGCGCCATGAAACGCACCTTGTTCAGGCCATAGTTCACGCCCATGCGGGACTCGATAATTTCCATCGACGACTCGAAAAACCGGGGCAGCAGCGACAGCGTCAGATAGCCGTGGGCAATCGTTGCGCCAAACGGCCCGGCGGCGGCTTTTTCAGGATCGACATGAATCCACTGGTGGTCGCCTGTGGCCTCGGCAAACAGGTTGACCTGCTGCTGCGTGATCGTGATCCAGTCGCTGACGGCGACTTCCTGGCCCACGCAGGCCGCCAGATCTGGCAGGGTTTGAAAGGTTTTCATCATGGCACTGTAGCGGGATGGCCGGCATTGGAAACAGGCCGGGTGTCGATTGGGCGACAGCCCTGGCGCCAAAACACGGCCGGTAAAAATCTCGTCCGATGCGGGCGGCGCCCGGCTTTTCCGCTATCGTTGCCGGATGCATGCACCCCATGAGACGTTTCTCCAGCCCCGGCGGCTTGCCCGCACGGCATCGCCCGCGAGTCCTGAATGAACCACGCACCCGACTGGCTGATCAACAGCTTTATCTACCTCGCCGCCGCCGTGGTCGCCGTGCCGCTGGCGAAAAAGCTCGGCCTGGGCTCGATCATCGGCTACCTGGCCGCCGGCATCGCCATCGGCCCGTGGGGGCTCGGGCTGGTCACCAATGTGCAGGACATCCTGCATTTCGCCGAGTTCGGCGTGGTGCTGATGCTTTTCCTGATCGGCCTGGAGCTGGAGCCCCAGCGGCTGTGGAACCTGCGCCGGCCCATCTTTGGCTGGGGCAGCGCCCAGTTGCTGAGCTGCGCCGCGCTGCTGACCGGCACCGCCATGGCATTTGGCATCGGCTGGCCGGTCGCGCTGGTCGCCGGCCTGGGGCTGGCGCTGTCCTCGACCGCGATTGCGCTGCAGTCGATCAACGAGCGCAACCTGATGCGCACCTCCAGCGGCCAGGCCGGCTTTTCGATCCTGCTGTTCCAGGACGTGGCGGCCATCCCTATCCTGGCGCTGATGCCGCTCCTGGGCACGCTTGGAGAAGGAAATGAAACCATCACGCACACCAGCCGTGCATTTGAAGCTCTGAAAATCATAGCAAGCATCGGCGGCATCATTCTGGGCGGCCGGCTGCTGCTGCGCCCGGTGCTGCGCTGGATCGCCAACAGCGGCACGCCCGAGATATTCACCGCCGCGTCGCTGCTGCTGGTGGTCGGCATTGCCGCCTTGATGCAACTGGTCGGCCTGTCGATGGCGCTGGGCGCATTTCTGGCCGGCGTGCTGCTGGCCGAAAGCGAATACCGCCGCGAACTGGAAACCGACATCGAGCCGTTCAAGGCCTTGCTGCTCGGCCTTTTTTTCATTGCGGTGGGCATGAGCATCGACTTTGGCGTGCTGTGGAAATTCCCCGGGCAGATGCTCGCCATCCTGGCCGGCTTCCTGGGGCTGAAGCTGCTGGCCATCTACGGACTTGCTTATGCGATGAAACTGCCCTACCAGGAGCGGCCGGTGTTTGCGCTGCTGCTGGCGCAGGGCGGCGAATTTGCCTTCGTGGTGTTCCAGGCCGCTGCCGGCGCCCGGGTGTTTTCAGCCGAAACCGCCTCGCTGCTGATCGGCGCCGTGGCGCTGTCGATGCTCATCAGCCCGCTGCTGCTGGTGGCCATCGACAAGCTGCTGCTGCCGCGCTATGCCAACGGAAAAAAAACCACGCTGGAGGAAATCTCGGAGCCGCAGGAGGCGCCGGTCATCATTGCCGGCTTTGGCCGCTATGGCCAGATCGTCGGCCGCATGCTGCTGGCGCAGGGCATTTCGGCCACGGTGCTTGACCATGACGCCGATATGATCGAGACCATCCGCACCTTCGGCTACCGCGTGTTCTACGGCGACGCCACCCGGCTCGATTTGCTGCGCACGGCGGGCGCGGCGCAGGCAAAGATTCTGGTGCTGTCGGTCGATGACGTGGAGCAGTCGCTGAAGATCGTCGACATGGTCAAGGAGAATTTTCCACAGCTCCAAATCGTTGCCCGTGCGCGGGATGTGCCGCACTGGAACGCGCTGCGCGACCGGGGCGTGATGCGCGTCGAGCGCGAGCTGTTCGAGTCCAGCCTGCGCAGCGCCCGCACCGTGCTCGAACTGCTGGGCCAGCCGCAGATGGCCGCGCAACAGGCCGCCGAACGGTTCCGCCAGCACAACCTGGCGCTGTTCGAGCAGATGTACCCGCACCGCAACAACCGCGAAAAATTCATTGCCGTTGCCAAACAGGGACGGATGCAGCTGGAAGCGCAGATGAAGCAGGAGCGCGAGCAGCTGGCGCAGCAGGCCAGAGACGCGCAGGGCTGAAATATTGATCAAATAGGGGTTTTGCGCAATACACGCCAGCGCAATCAGCTATTATTTATATAGCATTCACACCATTCCGGCCAGCCGCTGCCGGTCATGCAAAACCTGAAGGATTCGCCCATGACCCACCCTGCCCCTAGCGTCCTGAGCGCCGCCGACACCGCACGCGCCTTGCCCTACCCGGCGCTGGCGCGGGAGATTGAAGCCTTGTTGCGCGACCCGGCGGTGGTCGTTCCGGCGCGCATCGTGCAGGCGCTGCCGGGCGGCGGCAGCCTGTTTGTCATGCCGGCGGTCGATGCCCGCGTCGCCATCACCAAGCTCATCACCTTCACGCCGGACAACGCCGGGCGCGGCCTGCCCAGCATCCAGGGCGACATCGTGGTGTTCGACGTGGCCACCGGCCGCCGGGTGGCGATTCTGGACGGGCCGACGGTGACCGCGCGCCGCACGGCGGCCGTGTCGCTGCTCGCTGCGCAAAAGCTGGCCAGGCGTACCGACGGCCCCTTGCTGATCGTCGGGGCGGGCGTGCAGGGCCGCGCCCATCTGGAAGCCTTTCACGCCGGGCTGGGCCTGCGGGAAGTGTGGGTCGCTTCACGCAACCCGGCCAGTGCCGATGCCTTGGTGCGGCATGCCCAGGCACTGGGCCTGCGCGCCCGCCGGGTCGATGACGCCGACGCCGCGCTGGCCGACTGTCCGCTGGTCGTCAGCACCACGCCAGCGCAGCAGGTGGCCTTGCGCGCCATGCCTGCGCTTGACGCATTTGTCGCTGCCGTGGGCGCCTTCACGCCGGCCATGGTGGAGTGGGATGCCGCGATTTGCCGCCGGCTGGCGGCAGAAGGCACGCTCGTGGTCGATACCCGCGACGCCGACCATGAAGCCGGCGACCTGCTGCAAGCGGGCATCGACGTAGCAGCCCTGCCGACGCTGGCCGATGTGGTCGGCGGCACCGCTGCCTGGACCGGCCAGGCCGCACGCCGTGCCAGCGGGCCGGTCTTTTTCAAAAGCTGCGGCTGGGGAGGCTGGGACCTGGCTGCTGCGCGATGCATGACCCGCTTGGCCCCATGAATCTATCAAACCGGACAATGCGGACGATGACGGGCTGCGCAAGACGATTTGCTCCGAAAATGTGAATAAAACAACCCTCTTGCGCAGTAAGTACGGGCATTAGCAGCTATTTATTTTATAGCATCAAAGCAAGCCGTCCGACAGCAGCTTGACGCCCGTCAGGAACATGCCGCCGTACAGGATGCGGTAAAACCAGAGCGGGCTGATGGTCCGGGCCATGCGAACGCCCACCCACACGCCGATGGGTGCCAGCGGCAGCAGCACCAGCGAGGTCGCCATGTTGCGCCAGTCCAGCAAGCCAAGCCAGGCGTAGGGAATCCATTTCGACAGGTTGATGACAAAGAAGAAAAACGCCATGGTGGCGGTGAACCTGACCGGGCTCAGGCGCAGCGGAATCACATACGCGCTGATCGGCGGACCGCCGGCATGGGCGACGAAGCTGGTGAAGCCCGAGGTCACGGTCAGCAGCGCGCCCAGCCATTTCGGCGGCGGCGGGCTCTCAGGCCGGGGCGGAAACAGCAGGCGCTGCGCCAGGAACAGCAGCGTGAAACCGCCGACGATGGCCGCGACCGTGTGCGCATCGAGCACCCGGAACAGCAGCGCGCCCGCCACCGTTCCCATCAGGCCGAAGGGCACAAGGAACTTCAGGAACGCAAAGTCGAAATCCTTGCGAAACGCAGCGATGCCCAGCAGGTCCATCAGCAGCAGCAAGGGCATCAGGATGGCGGCGGCCTCGGGCACCGTGACGGCGAGTGCCATCATCGGCACGGCCAGCGAGCCAAAGCCGGCGCCAAAACCGCTCTTGCTGATGCCCAGCAGCAGCACCGCAGGCACGGCGACGGCGTAGAAGTAAGGGTCGGTGATCAGCGGAAAGTCCACGGCGGCACGTCTTTCTGGTCCGAACCGTGTGGCAAGGCGGAAGTAGAAGAAGAAGAAAAAAACTGCGCCATGTTAACCGCCATGAAGGCCTGGGCCATGGCCGGCGCCCGGCACGGGGACAATGGCCGCATGCTTGTTGACATTCAATCCTGGGGAGAAACGCTGCGCCTGGTGGTCGAACTGGCGGGCACCACCGCCTTTGCCGTATCAGGCCTGCTGGAAGCGGCGCGCAAGCGGCTCGATGCCGTCGGCGTCTGCGTGGTCGCCTTCCTGACGGCGTTTGGCGGCGGCACGCTGCGCGACCTGCTGCTGGACCGGCGGCCTTTTTTCTGGGTCCAGCATGTGGAACTACTCTGGGGCGTGATGGCGCTGTGCGTGCTGGCCATGCTGTTCTTGCGCCAGCAGCATTTCGAGGTGACCGAAAAGGCCATTCAGTGGCCCGATGCGCTGGGGCTGGGGCTGTTCGCGGCCACCGGCGTTCACCTGGCGCTGGTTGACGGGATGCCGCTGCTGGTGGCCGTGCTGCTGGGCGTGATCACCGGCGTGTTCGGCGGCGTGCTGCGCGACATGGTCTGCAACGAAGTGCCCACGGCCTTCCGTGACCACCGGCCCTATGCCGTCTGCGCCTTTGCCGGCGGCTGGGTTTACGCAGGGCTCTGGCTGCTGGACGCGCCGGGCTGGATGGCGCTGGTGGCCTGCGTGGTCACCACGGCCGGATTGCGCCTCGTGGCGCTGTGGCGCAACTGGGAACTGCCGGCCTGGCGGGTGTGAGGGAATCCAATTCAAGTCGACCAGCCTGGCACCATCGGCTTCAGGACTTGCGCGATCCCATCACCAGCACGATGGCACCCAGGACAATGGCGCCCAGGCTCAGCCACTGGGGAATGTTCACCGCCTTCTTTTCGGTGACGGTCAGTTCCATGGGGCCGATTTTGGCGGCGGTCGTGTCCTGGGTGAAACTGAATCCGCCAGTGAAAAATCCAGCCAGGCCGGCCACGATCAAAATAATGCCTGCAATGCGCGCTGCGTTCATCGAAATTTCCTTGCCGGGCGGGTGGGTCGATGGGCGGCACTGACCGGAATTGCACCGCCCTGCGGGTAATGTACGGCCTTTGCATGGCTTGTCCTTCACCCGGGCCGTCAGGCTGGACGGGAAACCGCAGTCAAATCATCACGCACGCAATGGAAAAAGCCTGCGTGATAGGCTCTGGCCCATGTTTACGCCCTCACAAGCCGACGTTCGCCGGTTTTTTTGCTCTGTTTATGCCAAGTCCCGCACCAGTCAACCGCTGGAAGCTATTGAAACCATAGCAAGCCAGTGGATCGACGAACATCCCGAATACCAGGCCGACTTCATGAACATGGATACGGCGCTTGAAAAGGTTTATGGCGTGGAAGGCGGCCATACCAATCCTTTCCTGCACCTGTCGATGCACCTGTCCATCAGCGAGCAGTGCTCGATTGACCAGCCGCGCGGCATCCGCCAGGCCGTTGAATTGCTGACCGCGCGGCGCCGTTCGCTGCACGATGCGCACCATGAAGCGATGGAGTGCCTGGGCCGGATGGTCTGGGAAAGCCAGCGCTCAGGCCGGCCGCCCGATGGCGCGGCATACATCGAATGCGTGCAGCGCCAGGCCACCAAAGACTGAGATGGAGCAGGCATTGGGCCTGACAAGACGATAGTCACGCACAAAAAAGCCGCTGGTCCAGCGGCTTTTTCCTTGCATTCGCGCCAGTGTTCGCAGGATCAGCGGAAGCGGCTTTCCGGAACCACCTTGAGCTCACCCGGCACGGAAGACAGGTAGTTGGCCATCGCCTTGAGTTCGGCATTGGTGTACTGCTTGGCCATGCCGCCCATGATGGGGTGCGCGCGGCCGACCTTGGCGTTGGCATTGCCGGCGTTGTCGTTCTTGTAGGCCTTAAGCGCCACGAACAGGTAGTCGGCATGCTGGCCGGCAATCTTGGGGTAGGAAGGATCGATGGGCTTGCTGAAATTGGCGCCGTGGCAGGATGCGCAATTGGCCTTGTTCAGCAGCGCCTGAACGTCGGTGCCAGGCTCTTTGGCGGGCTTGTCAGGCAACTGGGCGCCGGCTACCAGGCCGTGCGCGCTGTAGTAGGCCGACAGGTCGGCAATGTCCTGGTCCGTCAGGGTGGCGGCAATGCTGCGCATGGTCGGATGCTTGCGGTCGCCTTTTTTGTAGGCATGCAGCGAAGCGGCAATGTAGTTCGCGCTCTGGCCCGAGATCATGGGCACCTTGTATACCTCGGGAAACGAGGACTGGTAGCCCTTGATACCGTGGCAGCCAATGCACATCGCATTCTTGGTCTGGCCGGCGTTGGCATCGCCCTTGATGTCCTGGGCAAGGCTTGCCATCGTCACGGAAGAGACAGCCAGGGCGAATATCGAGGTGAACAGCTTATTCATTTTGCGCGCACAATCCGGTGAAAAATCATCGTTTAAACAACGTCGGATTATATCTGCGCCCGCCCAAACGCGGACCATTGCCGATAATCCGGCCAAATACCCCATCCACATCAATACGCCGACTCCAAAAATCATGAAATTTCACGGTTCCAAAAACTACGTTGCCACGCCGGACCTGATGCTGGCGGTGAATGCCGCATCGACCCTGACCCGCCCGCTGCTGGTCAAGGGCGAGCCGGGTACCGGCAAGACCATGCTGGCTGAGGAAGTGGCCCAGGCCCTGAATCTTCCGCTGCTGCAATGGCACATCAAGTCCACCACCAAGGCACAGCAGGGGCTGTATGAATACGATGCCGTTTCGCGCCTGCGCGACTCGCAGCTCGGCGATGAAAAGGTCAAGGACATCCACAACTACATCGTCAAGGGCGTGCTGTGGCAGGCTTTCACGGCGGACCAGCCGGTGGCCCTGCTGATCGATGAAATCGACAAGGCCGACATCGAATTCCCGAACGACCTGCTGCGCGAAATCGACCGCATGGAGTTCTACGTCTACGAGACGCGCGAGCTGATCAAGGCAAAACACCGGCCCCTGGTGTTCATCACCTCCAACAATGAAAAAGAATTGCCCGACGCTTTTTTGCGCCGCTGCTTTTTCCACTACATCAAGTTTCCTGACGCCGACACGATGAAAAGTATCGTGGACGTGCATTTCCCGACGCTCAAAAAAGAACTGCTGGCCGCCGCGATGAAAACGTTTTACGACGTGCGCAACCTGCCCGGCCTGAAAAAGAAACCGTCCACCAGCGAACTGCTCGACTGGCTCAAGCTGCTGGTCGCAGAGGACATCCCCCTTGAAGCGCTGCAAAGCGGCGACCAGAAAGTATCGGTGCCGCCGCTGATCGGCGCGCTGCTGAAGAACGAGCAGGATGTGACGCTGTTTGAAAAGCTGGTGTTCATGCAGCGCAACAACCGCTGACGCGATAAAACCCATGCGATTTATCGAACCCCCGACCTTGGCCGGCCGCGACTGGGCCATCCTGGAGCCGCTGGAACAAAAACATGAGGCCGAACTGCTGGAAGCGGCTAAAGACGGCGAGTTGTGGAACCTCTGGTACACGGCCATTGCCGGTCCGGACGGCGTGATGGGCTACATGGAGGCAGCCTTGAAAATGCGCGACGAATTGGGCGCCATGCCTTTTGTCGTGCGCCGCAAGTCGGACGGAAAAATCGTCGGCTCGACGCGCTACTTCAATGTCGATGCCAAAAATCGCCGGCTGGAAATAGGCCATACCTGGTACAGCAAAAGCGTGCAAAGAACCGGCCTGAACACCGAAGCCAAGCTGCTGCTGCTAAAACACGCCTTCGAGAAGCTCGACTGCATCGCGGTGGAATTTCGCACCCACTGGTTCAATTTCGACAGCCGCGCCGCCATTGCCCGCCTGGGCGCCAAGCAGGATGGCGTGCTTCGCAACCACCAGATGGCGCCCAACGGCACCCTGCGCGACACGGTGGTGTTCAGCATCATTGCCAGCGAGTGGCCGACGGTCAAGGCGCACTTGAAACACGAACTCAGCAAACCCCGCAACTAGCCCACCCACCATGCTGATTGATTTTTTCTACACGCTACGCTCGGCCAGACTGCCGGTGTCAGTCAAGGAATTCCTGATGCTGCTTGAAGCGCTGCAGGCTGGCGTCGTCGGACCCAACAGCGGCAAGGAGCTTGGTCCCGATGGCGAGACCAGCGAGGGCGCCTACAAGATTGACGACTTTTATTACCTGAGCCGCACCGTGCTGGTGAAGGACGAAAAGCACTACGACAAGTTTGACCGCGCCTTTGCAAGCTACTTCAAGGGCGTGGAAATGGTGGCCGATTTCACCAAGGACATTCCCCTTGAGTGGCTGCGCAAGAACCTGGAACTCGAACTCAGCCCCGAGGACAAGGCCAAGATCGAGAAAATGGGCTGGGACGAGCTGATGGAAACGCTCAAGAAACGTTTTGAAGAACAGAAAGAGCGCCACGAAGGCGGCAGCAAATGGATTGGCACCGGCGGCACCTCGCCTTTCGGCGCCAACGGCTTCAATCCGCAGGGCATTCGCATCGGCCAGGAAAAAAGCCGCAACCGCAGCGCGGTGAAAGTCTGGGACCAGCGCGCCTACAAGGACTATGACGACACGCAGGAACTCGGCACGCGCAACATCAAGGTCGCGCTGCGCCGCCTGCGCAAGTTTGCGCGCCAGGGCAACCAGGAAGAACTCGACCTGGACGACACCATCCGCTCCACCGCCGCCAACGCTGGCTGGCTTGACATCAAAATGGTGCCTGAGCGCCACAACAACGTGAAGGTGCTGCTGCTGATGGACGTGGGCGGCACCATGGACGACCACATTCACCGGGTCGAGGAAATGTTCTCCGCCGTCAAGGCCGAGTTCAAGCACCTGGAGTTCTATTACTTCCACAACTGCGTCTATGACTTCATGTGGAAGAACAACCGCCGCCGCTTCGCCGAGAAATTCCCGACCTGGGACATCATCCGCAAGTACAACAAGGACTACAAACTGATCTTTGTCGGCGACGCGACCATGAGCCCCTACGAGATATTGCAGCCCGGCGGCAGTGTCGAATACAACAACGAGGAAGCCGGCGCCGAATGGCTGCAGCGACTGACCAGCGCGTTCCCGAAGTTCGCCTGGATCAACCCCGAGCCGCAGGGTGTCTGGCAATACCGCCAGAGCATCAGCGTGGTCCAGCAACTGATGGGCCAGCGCATGTATCCCCTGACCCTTAAAGGGCTTGAGGAAGCCATCCGGCTGCTATCGAAATAATGTCGAAGTAAACTCGCGCCCGTGACCCATTTCAGCACCCACTGCGCGCGCAAGGCCGCCGGGGCGATGCCAGGACCCTCCCGTCTTGTCATTGTTTCGCTTGCCCTCGCGGCCCTGGTTTCAGGGACCTCCGTACGGGCGCAAACAGCAAGGCCCTCAGGGTCTGGCGACGCGTCCATGTCTTCCGGTTCAACCCCGCCGTCGAATGTTCAGCAAACCGCTCCGCCGCCTGCGCCGCCTCCGGAAAATATCGCGCCCGTGGACACGCCGCAAGGCTCCGTCGGTCCGACCAGCGCCGAGCCCGAAGTCACGGCGTTTGACATCACGGTCCGGGCGCCGACGGCCGTGCGCGACATGCTGGAAAAGCACCTGGAACTGCAGCGCTACCGCGCCGTGACCGATCTGGATGAAGCCGAAATCGAACGACTGATCGTGCTCGCCGAGCGAAATGTGCGCAACCTGGTCGGCACGCTCGGGTTTTTCAGCCCCGACATCCGCATCACCCGTGAAGGCGGCGTCAACGAACGGCCTGTCATCGTGGTCGCGGTCGAGCCGGGGCAAGCCACGGTTATCGGCCCGGTGGCCCTGTCCTTTGCCGGCGACATTGCCGACTCCGCCGACAGCGACGCCACCGCGCAGCGCGGGAACATCGAACGCGACTGGCGCCTTCCAACCGGCCAGCCATTCACCCAGGATGGCTGGAGCAGCGCCAAGACGCAAGCCCTGCGCCAGCTGGTGGCCCGGCGTTACCCGGCCGGCCGGCTGGCCGGAAGCCTGGCCGACGTGGACGCACCGAACCACACCGCCAGCCTGCGGGTGGATCTGGATTCCGGTCCGCTGTACCGGCTCGGCCCGATGCAGGTCAGCGGCGTGGAGCGCTACGACCCGGTGCTGGTGCCGCGTCTGGCGCGGCTGAACCAGGGCGAGGTGTACGACCTGAACCGGCTGGTCGAGGCGCAGTTGCGGCTGGCGTCCAGCGGCTACTTTGATTCGGCCTATGTCTTCATCAACCCCGAGAACGACCCACTGGCAGTTCCCGTACAGGTGCAGGTGCGCGAAGCCAGGCTGCAAAAAATCATTCTGGGCGTCGGCGTGACCACTGACAGCGGGCCGCGCGCATCGGTGGAGCACACGCATCTCCGGGTGCCCGGCATTGGCTGGCGCGCCACGACCAAGCTCCAGCTGGAAAAAAAATCGCCCTTCGCCCAGACCGAATGGACGTCCATCCCCGACGAAGCGAACTGGCGCTGGGGCGTGCTGGGCCGCGTCGAACGCATCAATGACGAGGAGTTGATCACCCAGGCGCAGCGCCTGCGGTTTGGCCGTTCGCAAATTGGCGACCGGATCGACCGCAACATCTACCTGCAATACGACCGGGCCAGCGTGAAGGGTGCGGGGCTTGCGGACAATTCAGCGTCCGCTACCGGCGATGGCTCGGCGCTGACGGCCAATTACGTCTGGACCGGCCGCTACTTTGACACCCTGCCTTTTCCCAGCCGGGGTTACGCACTCGGCATTGAACTGGGTGCCGGCACCACCCTGGGCCAGGACCGCCAGCCGTTCACCCGCACGGTGGGCCGCTGGCTGGGAATCAAGCCCCTGGAAAGCGGCCGGATTGCGATGCGGGCGGAAGCCGGTGCGGTACTGGCCAAGGACACTGCGAATATTCCGGCCACCCAGCTGTTCCGAACCGGCGGCGACAACACGGTGCGGGGCTATGGCTACCGCGACATCGGCATTGCGCTTGCCAATGGCGTGATCGGTCCCGGCCGTTACCTGGCCGTCGGCAGCGTCGAATGGCAGCGCCCCATCACGCTCAGGGGCCGGTCCAGCGAATTCGAGCACACGCTATTCGTTGACGCCGGCGCGGTGGCCGACAAGGCGCAGGACTTGCGTCCTTCCTTCGGCATCGGTACCGGCGTGCGCTGGAGAAGCCCGATCGGACCACTGCAGATCGACCTGGCTTATGGCCTGAAGGTAAAGCAGGCGCGCCTGCACATCAGTGTGGGCTTTGTCTTTTGATGGCGGCATCGGGCAATCCGGAAGACCAGTCAACAACGGCCGCCGCCAAGCCTGCGAGGCGATGGCTGAAAACCGCCGCATGGACAGCCGCAGGCCTTGTAGCGCTGACCGTTGGGAGCACGGGCGCGCTGTGGTGGTGGGCAGGCACCGAAGGCTCTCTGGCCAAGGCGTTGCGCTGGGCCGGCCAGTCGCAGCCGCTCACCTTTGAAGGCGCGACAGGCTCCTTGCGGGCTGGCGGGCATGTGGACCAATTGCACTGGCAGCAGGACGGCATCACCGTCGATGCCCGCGACGTCAGCCTTGCCTGGCAGGCCTGGTCCCTGCTCCAGGGAACGCTCAAGCTCGACCGCATTGCCGCTGCCAGCGTTGAAGTCACTGACGTGCGCCCCCCCACCCCCATGCCGACGACACCGCCCAACGCGCTCGGTCTTCCCTTGCGGATTGCGCTGGACGAATTCTCGGTGGGCCAGTTCCAGTTTGCGGGCAAGACCGCAGTCACCGCTTCCGGGATTGCCGGGAGCTATCTCTACACCGGGCTGCAGCATCAACTTGACTTGAAAAGCGTCAACGTGGCCAAGGGTCGCTACAGCGCACAGGCGGCACTGACGGCCAGCAGCCCGCTGACGCTCGATGCCAGCCTGTCAGGCACGCTCGATGCGGCCATCCCCAACAGTGCAGCACTGGTGCCGCTGGCATTCCAAGTGACCGCCAGGGGACCCCTGACCGAGTTGCTGGTCAAGGCCGAACTACAAATGACGGCCGCGCCTGCTGCCGGTGAAAAAAAACCAGCCCCGCAGCCCCAGGCCAACGCGACCGCACGCGTCATGCCCTGGGCGGCGCAGCCCCTGCCGCAAGCCGATGCGACCTTCCGCGATCTCGACATCGCAGCGTTGTTGCCGGACATGCCGCAAACCCTGCTGACCGGCAGTGCCAGCGTCAGGCCGCTCGAAGCCGGCGCCCCTGCCGCGCCATCTTCCCCCGCGCAGGCCTGGTCGCTGCAGCTGAAACTCGCCAACGCGCTGCCCGGCCCCTGGGACCAGCAGCGCCTGCCGCTGGAGCAACTGGATACCCAGGGCGAATGGCGAAATGGCGTGGCCATGGTGCGCAACCTCAAGGTGCAACTGGCTGGCGGCGAACTGCTGGCCAGCGGTGAATGGACACAGCCACCGCCCGCAGGCGAAACCGCAGCAGCAGCTCCGGCAATGCCCGCGCAGTCGTGGAAACTCGATGCCACGCTCAGGCGTATCAACCCGGCCCAGTTGCACACCCAACTGGCTCCCCTGCCACTGGACGGCAAGGCCGAAGCCAGCGGCCAGGGCGCCAATGTGCAGTTTGATGCCAGCGTTCAGGCCGTGTCCGGCACGAATGCGGCCGGCAACAGACCAGCCCCCAGAACCCATTCCGGCCAGAACAATTTTCTGCAGCAGTTGCGCCTGCGTGACGCCGCAGCCACCGGAACCTGGAACTCGCAACAAGCGGGCGGCACGCTGGCGCTGTCGGCGCTGCGGGTGCGCACCGACGATGCCGAATTGAAGGGCCAGTTTGAAGTCCAGCCCGCCGAAAAAGGCGGCCAGGGGGCGCTCGACCTGACGGCGCCTGGCCTGAACGCCCGCTTCAAGGGCGCCTTGCGGCCCGCCAGCGGCGACGGCGAATTGCAATTGCGGGCTGGCGATGCAGCGCAGGCGCTGCGCTGGCTGCAAAAACTGCCCGGCATGCCGGCTACGGTGCTGAACGCTTCGGCCAGCGGCAACGCCGGGCTTCGGTCGCGATGGCAAGGCGGCTGGCAGAACCCGGCCGTGCAGGCGACGCTGGAAGTGCCTTCGCTGGACTGGATCGCGGCCCCATCCAAGGCGGTGACAGCGAAAAAAGTCACGCCAGCAACGCCTGCGCCTGTTGCGACTGCGGCAACCGGCGCAAGCCTGCTGAAAATCCGTGAACTGCGGGCCACACTGTCAGGCCGACTGAGCCAGGCGCAACTGGAGGCGCAGGGCCGTGTTGAAATCGACCAGCGCCGCTACGCGCTGCAACTGGCAGGCGATGGCGGACGCATGCAACCGGCGGGCAACGCCAATGCCGGAATGAACGAGTTGCCCTGGCAAGCCGTGCTCAGGCAACTGAACCTGAGCGTTGAAGACCCGTCCCTGGGCGCCGGTGCCTGGCGGCTGGCAACGCGCGGTCCGCTGCCGCTCAGGTGGACGCCAACGCGCAATGGCGGCGCCTTTGAAAGCGGCGCTGGCGAAGCGCTGTTGACCGCGCCCTCCACCACCGTCTCAAGCGCTGCGCCATCCCAGGCCACGCTGTCCTGGCAACCCGTGCGCTGGCGATCCGGCGAACTCGTGACCGCTGGAAAAATCACCGGCCTGCCGATTGCCTGGGTTGAATTGCTCGCCGGTCCGCAAATGAAGGGCGCTGGCCTGGGTGGCAGTCTGGTTTTCGACGGCCAATGGGACGCCGTGCTCGGCAACACCCTGCAACTCAAGGCCAGCCTGGCGCGCAGCAGCGGCGACATCACCGTGCAGGCCGAAGGCGTGCAAGGCAATTCGGCGCGCGTCGCCGCCGGCATCAAGCAAGCCCGCATTTCGCTGGAAACCGCTGGCGATGCCTTGGGCCTTGCGCTAGTCTGGGACAGCGAACGCGCCGGCTCGGCCAGCGGCCAACTCAAGACGCGGCTGGTGCGCGCCGCCGACGGGCAAGGAGGGGTCGGCGGATGGCTCTGGCCGGAAGATGCGTCCCTGAGCGGCCAGTTTCGGGCGCAACTGCCACGCATCGGCGTCTGGTCCTTGCTGGCGCCGCCCGGCTGGCGCTTGCGCGGTTCGCTAGGGGCTGATATAGCCATCAGTGGAACGCGTGCGGCACCCAGCCTGGCAGGCGATTTGCAGGCCAATGACCTGGCGCTGCGTTCGGTCGTCGATGGCATCGAATTCGGCAATGGCCGCTTGCGCGCCCGACTTGACGGCAACCGCATGCGCATCGACGAGTTCACCCTTCAGGGCGCAGGCGAAAAAGGCGCCGGCGGCACCCTGACCGCCCAGGGTGAAGCAGGCTGGATCGACGGAAAGCCGCAGGTTCAGCTTGACGCCAGGTTGCAGCGGCTGCGCGCCAGCATCCGCACCGACCGTCAACTGACGGTTTCGGGCGATGTTCAGGCCAGCCTCAAGGGCGACGCGGCCGAACTCACGGGCAAGTTGCTCATTGACCAGGCACGCATCCTCCTGCCCGAAGAAGGCACGCCGCAATTGGGCGATGACGTGGTGGTGCGTACCGCCAGCGGTGCGGCTGCAGGCCAGAAGGCACCCGAGAAGACCAGTACTCAGACGGCCGACAAGGCGGCACGGCCGCTCAAGCTGGCCGTGGAGATCGACCTGGGACGCGATTTCCAGATTCAGGGCAAGGGCATCGATACGCGTGTTCGAGGCACGCTCGCGCTCAGCGGCGACTCGCTGAGCGGTCCGCGCCTGCTGGGCACCGTCAGGACCGCTGGCGGGCAATACCGCGCCTATGGCCAGCGGCTGGATGTCGAACAGGGCCTGATTCGCTTCACCGGGGCGATTGACAATCCGACGCTCGACATCCTGGCCGTGCGCCCCAACCTGACACAGCGTGTCGGCGTGCAAATCACCGGAACGGCCCTGCTGCCCAGCGTTCGGCTGTATGCACAACCCGAACTACCGGACGCTGAAAAGCTGTCGTGGCTGGTCGTGGGCCGGGCCTCGGCCTCGGGCGGGGCCGAAGCGGCGTTGCTGCAGCAAGCCGCGCTGGCGCTGCTGGGCAGCAAAAGTGGCGGCATGTCTGGCGGCCTGGCCGCGTCGCTGGGTCTGGACGAATTGTCGTTCCGGGGCGCGTCGAGCAATGCGGACGGCACGACTTCCGGCGGCGCCGTCACACTGGGCAAACGCTTTTCACGCAATTTTTACGCAGCGTACGAACGCAGCATTTCGGGCGCACTCGGAACGCTGTTTGTTTTCTACGATCTGTCTCAGCGTTTCACGATTCGCGCTCAGGCAGGCCAGCAAAGCGCGGTGGACCTGATTTTCACCATTCCATACGACTGAATTCGTACGAGCCGACTTTTCATCATTGCCTGTTCAGCGAATACAATTCCGTTTCTTCGCAACTTGCCAAGACGTGTCGCCATAGTTCAACGGATAGAACGAGTGCCTCCTAAGCGCTAGATACAGGTTCGATTCCTGTTGGTGACACCATTCGATCACATTTAACCGTTGATTCCATTGAAGAAATCTGGTCGGGGTGAGAGGATTCGAACCTCCGGTCTCTACGTCCCGAACGTAGCGCTTTACCAGACTAAGCTACACCCCGAGCGGCGTTGATCCTCAGGAGCGCCGCACCAGCAGTTGCGAGGCAAGCTGCTCCAGAGCATGACTGTAAGGGTTTTGGGGCAGGGTTTGCAAGGCATTCAGCGCACGCAGCGCTTCTGCCGCAGCAGTATCCCGGGTGGCCTGCAGGGCGCCGGTCTGTTGAACAATGGCAATGATCTCCGCCATCTGCCCGGTGCCTCCGGTTTCAATCGCCTGCCGGATGGTCAAGCGCTCGGCTTCAGTGCCTCGCTGCATGGCGATGATCAGCGGCAGCGTGACCTTGCCTTCGCGCAAGTCATCGCCCAGGTTCTTGCCCATTTCCAGCACGTCGCCGTCATAGTCGAGCACATCGTCGATCACCTGGAAAGCCGTACCCAACGCCTGTCCGTACTCGGCGCAATGCTGCTCAACATCGGCCGAAGACCCGGCCAACAAGGCCGCCAGCCGGGCACTGGCTTCGAACAGCTTGGCGGTCTTGGAGCGGATGACGCGCAGATAGCCTTCTTCGGTCAAGCCGGCATCATGCATGTTCATGAGCTGCAGCACCTCGCCCTCGGCAATCACATTGGTGGCTTCCGCCAGCGTCTCCATGATGCGCATCTCTCCGACTTCCACCATCATCTGGAAAGCCCGCGAATACAGGAAATCCCCCACCAGAACGCTGGCCGGGTTGCCAAACACCTCGTTCGCGGTCGAGCGGCCCCGGCGCAGCGTGGATTCATCGACGACATCGTCATGCAGCAAGGTGGCGGTGTGAATGAATTCCACCACGGCGGCCAGGTTCAGGCGCTGGGGGCCGCGGTAGCCCAGGGCACCCGACATCAGCAGCACCAGGGCGGGCCGCAAGCGCTTGCCACCGGCGGCAATGATGTATTGCGACACCTGGCCGACCAGGGGCACGTCGGATTCAAGCCGGCGGGCAATGATGGCATCCATGGCCCGCATGTCGTCGGCGATCAGGGCAAGGGCAGCAGCGGTACTGGAAGAATTGGCAGACAAAGGGAAGTCCCGACGTTAAGTGTGGGCAGATTATAGAAAGGCCGACTGTCGTCATAAGTGCCCAAACCATGGCGAAACATGCCTGGCTGTACATTTTTTAGGCATGATGCTAGAATCTTGGGCTCTGTGGAAATCCGTCCGCAGAACTCAATTTACGAGGGTTTACATGTACGCGGTCATAAAAACCGGCGGCAAACAATACAAAGTTGCTGCTGGAGAAAAAATTAAAGTAGAACAGATTGCTGCGGACGTAGGCCAAGAGATCGTTATTGACCAGGTATTGGCTGTCGGCGAAGGCAGTTCAATCAAGGTTGGTACGCCCTTGGTTTCCGGCGCAACTGTTACTGTCACGGTGCTGTCTCACGGCAGGCACGACAAGGTTCGCATTTTCAAAATGCGCCGTCGCAAGCACTATCAGAAACGCCAGGGTCACCGGCAGAACTTCACTGAACTGCAAATCGGCGCCATCGTCGGCTAATCAGTTCAGTACCAGGAGTAACGAAAAATGGCACAGAAAAAAGGCGGCGGCTCTACGCGAAACGGGCGTGATTCACAGCCCAAGATGCTTGGCGTCAAGAAATTTGGCGGCGAAGTAATTAACGCAGGCAGCATCATCGTGCGCCAGCGTGGTACCCAGTTCCACCCGGGCGTCAATGTCGGCATCGGCAAAGACCACACACTGTATGCACTGGTGGACGGTCAAGTCTCCTTTTGCATCAAGGGTTCGATGAACAAGCGCACTGTCAATGTGACCTCGGCGTAAGCCGATCACTTCGATGGCATCGAAGCCCCGACCAGTCGGGGCTTTTTTGTTTGTCAACCGCCCCCAGATAACCTTTCCTACCTGCACATCACTCCATCATGAAATTTGTTGACGAAGCTTATATTGACATTGCCGCCGGCGATGGCGGGAGCGGCTGCGTCTCGTTCAGCCACGAAAAATACAAAGAGTTCGGCGGTCCGAACGGGGGTGATGGCGGGCGCGGCGGCCATGTGTACGCGGTGGCGGACATCAACCTGAACACGCTGGTCGACTTCCGGTTTTCACGCCGGCATGATGCGCGCAACGGCGGCCACGGCATGGGTTCGGACATGTTCGGTGCCAAGGGCGACGATATTATTTTAAAAATGCCGGTCGGCACCATCCTGACAGATGCCGAAACCGGCGAGGTTCTTTTCGAGTTGCTGGTGCCCGGTGAGCAGATCCTGATCGCCAAGGGCGGCGACGGCGGTTTTGGCAACCTGCGCTTCAAAAGCTCGACGAATCGCGCGCCGCGCAGCAAGACGCCCGGCTGGCCCGGCGACCGCAAAAGCCTCAAGCTCGAACTCAAGGTGCTGGCCGATGTGGGCCTGCTGGGCATGCCGAACGCCGGAAAATCGACGTTCATCTCGGCGGTCTCGAATGCCAGGCCGCGCATTGCCGATTACCCGTTCACGACGCTGCACCCGAATCTGGGCGTGGTCCGTGTCGGACCCGAGCAGAGTTTTGTCGTGGCCGACTTGCCGGGCCTGATTGAAGGCGCGTCGGAAGGCGCGGGCCTGGGGCACCTCTTTTTACGGCATCTTCAGCGCACCCGGCTGCTGCTGCATATTGTCGATCTGGCGCCGTTTGACGACAACGTCGATCCCGTGGCACAGGCCAAGGCCATCGTCGGCGAACTCAAGAAGTACGACGAGGCGCTGCACAAAAAGCCGCGCTGGCTGGTCCTCAACAAGCTCGACATGATCGATGGCGACAAGCGTGCCGAAGTCGTCAAGGATTTCGTCAAGCGCTTCAAGTTCAAGGGACCCGTCTTTGAAATTTCGGCGCTGACCCGCGAAGGCTGCGAGCAGCTCGTCAAGACGATTTACCAGCACGTCAAGAAAGTCCAGAAAAGCGAGCAGCCCGAGGAGGAAATCGATCCACGCTTCATCGAGTTGCCGCCCGAGCCCAAAAGCCCGGCGTCTTCCGACTGATTGCTGCCCATTTCCCGGCAGCCGAATATTCAGGCTGCTCTGTAAACAATAGCTGGCTGCGCCCGCCCACCTTGCGCCAGAGCCTTAAAACACTTAAAAATGAACGCTCCATCAGGCTCGACTGTTCTACGCAACGCCCGTCGCATCGTGGTCAAGGTCGGCTCCAGCCTGGTGACCAACGAAGGCCGCGGCCTGGACGCCGAGGCCATCGGCCAGTGGTCCGAGCAGCTGGCCGCCTTGGTCAAGGACGGCCGCGAAGTCATCATGGTGAGCAGCGGCGCGATTGCCGAGGGCATGAAGCGTCTGGGCTGGCGCACCCGCCCCAAGGCCATCCATGAACTGCAGGCGGCCGCCGCCGTGGGCCAGATGGGCTTGGTGCAGATGTATGAAACCAAGCTGCGCGAAAACGGCATCGGCAGCGCGCAGGTGCTGCTGACCCATGCCGACCTGGCAGACCGCGAGCGCTACCTCAACGCGCGCTCCACCCTGCTGACCTTGCTGCAACTCGGCGTGGTGCCGGTGATCAACGAGAACGACACCGTCGTCAACGACGAGATCAAGTTCGGCGACAACGACACCCTGGGTGCGCTGGTGGCCAACCTGGTCGAAGCCGATGCGCTCATCATCCTGACCGACCAGAAGGGCCTGTACACCGCCGATCCGCGCAAAGATCCTGCGGCGCAGTTCGTGCACGAAGCCAAGGCCGGCGATGTAGCGCTCGAAGCCATGGCGGGCGGCGCTGGCTCCAGCATTGGCAGCGGCGGCATGATCACCAAGATTCTGGCGGCCAAGCGCGCGGCGGGCTCAGGCGCCTCGACGGTGATTGCCTGGGGCCGCGAACCGCAAGCCTTGATCCGTCTGACCCGGGGCGAGGCGATTGGCACGCTGCTGGTCGCCCAGACCCAGAAAATGCAGGCGCGCAAGCAATGGATGGCCGATCACCTGCAGTTGCGCGGTTCGGTCACGGTGGACCCGGGTGCTGCCAGCATGGTGCAGATCGGCGGCAAGAGCCTGCTGCCTATTGGCATGACGGGCGTTCAGGGTGACTTTTCGCGCGGCGACGTGATTGCCATCAAGGATGCCGATGGCACTGAAATCGCGCGCGGCCTTGCCAACTACTCCAGTTCGGAAGCCCGGCTGATTTGCCGCAAGGTTTCGTCGGAATTCGAACGGTTGCTGGGTTACACCGGCGAATCCGAAATGGTTCACCGCACCAACCTGATCCTCAGCCGTTAAGCGGGGCGCACGCACTGCCAGCACGGGCTGGCTGCCCCCTGGCTTATGGCGTTACCCTGGAGTTCGGGTTTTTCAGCCGGCTGACCATTTCCTTGACCGAGCTTGCCGGCGCTGCGTTGTCGCAAGCGCCAGCCTTCGCCAGCCGCAAGGGATGTTTCGAAGGCATGTTGCCAAACATCGAGCGCCATTGCGGATCGGTGACCAGGCTCCACTTCCCATCGGCCGAGTAACGCGCATACGTCTTGAATTCGCCGGTAGAGCAGCGGATGCCTTCATACATCACGTTGCGCGCCCCGCTGGCGCTGGTCGCCACCATCACATAACGCACCACGCCGTCGCTTTTGGTGAGGCTGATGGATGCGGGATCGACGCCGTAGGTCAGCGAGGAATTGGGAGATACGTCCAGGCTGATCAGTTTTCCCATGTCAAAAGCGGGTGGCGGCGGCGTGTCCGATTCTTTCCACTCGGGTTCATCGACGGCGAACTGTGACAAGACCGAGGTGCTCAAACCCAGCAGGAGAACACCGGCAACTATCGAGGCTGACTTGAATTTCATGCTTTTTTGGTGGGTGCATTCAGACCGAAACTGGTCTGCGGGTCCGGCTCGAACGTGGCGCCCGGGGGCAACTCGAAAGGAACTCCCGGCCGGCTGGCGCAAGAAGGAATCCCGCCTGAGGCGAGAAATGACGCCGACTCCGCCGACTGGCCGGCCAGCAGATCGCGCTGGTGCAGGCCGCCGCGCAAATAGCGGTTGCGCTGCTCCGGACGCGCATCGAAGCGAAATTCGCAACGCGGCACGAAGCGCGACAGTTCGGTCAGCGCCATTTCGTAGACGCCGCGCTTGAACTCGACCACGACATCGAGCGGCACCCAGTAGTCGTTCCAGCGCCAGGCGTCAAACTCTGGATGGTTGGTGGCGCGCAGGTTCAAATCCCAGTCGTGACCGACCAGTTGAAGCAGAAACCAGATTTGCTTCTGGCCTTTGTAGTGTCCGCGCGCATCGCGCCGGATGAATCGGTCGGGCACCTCATAGCGCAACCAGTCTCGGGTACGGGCCAGCACCTGAACGTGCTGTGGATGCAGTCCGACCTCTTCATGCAACTCGCGGAACATGGCCTGTTCGGGGTTTTCGCCCCGATCAATGCCGCCCTGCGGGAATTGCCATGAGTGGGTACGGATGCGTTTGCCCCAAAATACCTGACTTCTCTGGTTGAGCAAGATGATGCCGACATTGGGCCGAAATCCGTCCCTGTCAAGCATAATCAAACCTCAAAATTTTTAAACTGTGTCCATTATGCACAGCGAAGGCGCACCCGCCAAGCGCACAGCCGGACGGCAGTCTCCCAACCCAGAAAAATAGCCCATGAAAGCCTCCCAGTTCCTCATTTCCACCCTCAAGGAAGCCCCTGCCGACGCGGAAATCGTCAGCCACCAGCTCATGATGCGCGCCGGCCTGATCAAGAAACTGGGCGCCGGCATCTACAACTACATGCCCATGGGCCTGCGCGTGATCCGCAAGGTGGAAGCGATTGTCCGTGAAGAAATGAACCGCGCTGGTGTAATTGAAATGAGCATGCCAGTGGTGCAGCCCGCCGAACTCTGGCAGGAAACCGGCCGTTTCGAAAGCATGGGGCCTGAACTGCTGCGCATCAAGGACCGCCACGGCCGCGACTTCGTGGTGCAGCCGACCAGCGAAGAAGTCGTCACCGACGTGATGCGCCAGGACATCCGCAGCTACAAGCAGTTGCCCAAAAACCTCTACCAGATTCAGACCAAGTTCCGCGACGAGCGCCGTCCGCGTTTCGGCCTGATGCGCGGCCGCGAATTCATCATGAAGGATGCCTACAGTTTTGACCGCGACGCCACCGCCGCCAAGGTCAGCTACCAGAACATGGCGCAGGCTTACCGCAAGATCTTTGACCGCTTCGGCCTGACCTACCGCGCCGTGGCGGCCGACAGCGGCGCCATCGGCGGCGACCTGAGCGAAGAATTCCAGGTGATTGCCACCACCGGCGAGGACGCCATCGTTTATTGCCCGACCAGCGACTATGCGGCGAACATGGAAAAGGCTGAAGCATTGGCGCCCGCCGGCCCGCGACCAGTTGCGTCGCAAGCCATGGTCAACACGCCAACGCCCGGCAAGGCCACGTGCGCCGATGTCGCCGAGCTGCTCGGCATTCCGCTGGAAACCACCGTCAAGTCGCTGGTGCTCGCCACCGACCAGACCAGCAAAACTGGCGAAATCGTCAAGACCCAGGTCTGGCTGCTGCTGCTGCGCGGCGACCACAACATGAACGAAATCAAGGTTGGCAAGGTTCCCGGACTGGCTGGTTTCCGCTTTGCCACCCTGGCCGAGATTGACGAGCACTTTGGCTGCGAGCCGGGCTACCTCGGGCCACTGAACCTGAAAAAGCCGGTCAAGCTGGTGGCGGACCGCGAAGTCGCCGTGCTGGCCGACTGGGTCTGCGGCGCGAATGAAGCCGACTTTCATATCACCGGCGTCAACTGGGGCCGCGACCTGCCCGAACCCGACCTGATCGCGGACATCCGCAACGTCGTCGCCGGCGACCTGTCGCCTGACGGCCAGGGCGTGCTGGCCATCGAGCGCGGAATCGAGGTCGGCCATGTGTTCTACCTCGGCACCAAGTACAGCAAAGCGATGAATGCCACCTTCCTGGGAGAGAACGGCAAGCCGCAATTCCTGGAAATGGGCTGCTACGGCATCGGCATCACCCGCCTGCCGGCGGCAGCCATCGAGCAGAACCATGATGAGCGCGGCATCATCTGGCCGGATGCGATTGCCCCGTTCACGCTGGTGATCTGCCCGATCAGTCCAGACCGCTTCCCCGACGTGAAGGCCGCCGCCGAGCAACTGCATGCCGAGCTGCTGGCCGCAGGCGTCGATGTGATGCTGGACGACCGCAATGAGCGGCCCGGCGCCATGTTCGCCGACTGGGAACTGATTGGCGTGCCGCACCGCGTCACCATTGGCGACCGGGGCCTGAAGGAAGGCCACATCGAGTACCAGCATCGACGCGACACGGTTGCCAGCAAGGTCGATGCGGCGAATGTGTTCGGCTTCCTCAAGGACAAACTGGCTTTGTGAAGGCTGACCGTCTTGATCCGCGCATGAGCGTGCCTCTGCCCCACACAGAAAATTCAGTGATTTTTTCAAGAAGAAAATGGCTTTCCCGCACATCTGGCGCGGGTTTATCGCTATTGTTTTCGCAGCATGCCAGTGCCGGAGGGCAGCTGGAGGAACCGTTGATGGACTCGGTGCGCACGGCACTGGGCTCGGCCATTGCCAACCAGGCACCGCCCATTCCCGAGTTCGGGAGCACCGACAGCAAGCTGGCGTACCTGCGCTGGCTGGGCGCCATGAGCGAGCGTTTGAAACGCAAGATCCCCGAATTGCAGATCCGCCAGGAGTTTTTGCAGACGGTCTGGTACGAGAGCAAGCGTGCCGGGCTGGACGTGACGCTGGTCATGGGACTGATCCAGGTCGAAAGCAATTTCCGCAAGTTCGCCGTCAGCAGCGTCGGTGCGCGCGGCTACATGCAGGTCATGCCTTTCTGGACGCGCGTGATTGGCGATGGCGACCCGGGCAAGCTGTTTCACATGCAGACCAACCTGCGCTTCGGCTGCGTGATTCTTCGCCATTACCTGGACCGGGAGCGCGGCGACCCTTTTCTGGGACTGGGCCGCTACAACGGCAGCCGGGGCCGGGCGCCCTACCCCGAAGCGGTGTTTGCGGCGCAGCGCAGCTGGCTGCCCGGCGACCGCGCCGTCGGCTGATACTGACAGTCCGCCAGCGCGTCAGGACGTAGCCGGGCCGGCATCCGCAGCAGCCATGGCCGTGCCGGCGGCGCCATCGGCCAGCCGCGACACCATGACCTGGTCGATGCGGTAGCTGTCCACGTCGAGCACCTCGAACTTGAAGCCGCCCCAGCTTACGCTGTCGGTGCGGCGGGGCACGCGGCGCAGCATAACCATCAGGAAGCCGGCCAGCGTTTCGTAGTCTTCGGCATGCGGCAGGTGATCCAGCCCCAGGGTGCGCAGCACGTCCTCGATGGGCGTGACGCCGTCGATCAGCCAGGAATTCTCGTCGCGCCGCACGATCAGTTCTTCATCGAAAGGCGACACCAGGTCGCCCATCACCGTGCTCATCACGTCGTTGAGCGTGACCACGCCGACCACCATGCTGTATTCGTTGACGATGACGGCGAAGTCCTCGTGGACCTGGCGGAACTGCTCCAGCACTTCGGACAGCGTCAGCCGGTCGGGAACGATCAGCACCTTGCGCACCAGGCTGTCGTCGGCCAGGGAAATCGGCTGGCTGTTGAGCACGCGCTGGAACAGGTCCTTGGCATCGACATAGCCGACCACATGGTCGATGTCGCCCTCGCATACCGGATAGGTCGAAAACGGTTCGGCCGCGATGCGCAGCCGGATCACCGAGTCCAGGTCATCGCGCAAAAAGAAGGCAATCCGGTCACGCGGCGACATGGCGCTGCCCACCGTGCGGGTGTCGAGTTCAAACACATTCGTGATCACCTGCTGCTCGCGCGCCGCCAGCACACCGGCCACCGCGCCGGCTTCCATCATGGCCAGGATATCGTCCGAGGTGATGCGGTCGTCGCGCAGCGAGGACAGGCCGAACAGGCGAAACAGGGCATCGGCCAGGCGGCTGTAAAACCACACCAGGGGGCGCATCAGCATCATGCAGACCGTCATGGGCTGCGACACGCGGATCGCCAGAAGCTCGGGCGTGGCCATTCCCAGGCGCTTCGGGAACAGGTCCGCGAACAGGATGAAAAGCGACGTGACGATGAGAAAGGAGCTGAGAAAGCCCACGGTCTGCGCGGTCGGCGCCGGCAGCCAGAGTCCGAAAAAGGCATTGAAGTGCGGGCTCAGCGCGCCCTCGCCCACAATGCCGCCCAGAATAGCGACGGCATTCTGGCCGATCTGCACGACGGTGAAATAGTCGCCCGGCTGCTCCTGGATGCGCAGCACGCGTTCGGCCTGCAGGTTGCCATCGTCGGCCATCTGGCGCAGGCGCAGGCGGCGCGAAGCCGCCAGGGAAATTTCCGACACGGAAAAGAAGGCGCTGGCCGCGATCAGCAGGCCAATCACAAAAAGGCTTTGGTAAAGGGTCATGCAACGTCCATCATCGGTCTCAAGGCAGCCGGACTGTTTTTCGCTACTGAATTTATAGCTACTTATATAGACCAGCCGTTCACCAGAGGCCTATTTGATGCTGAAAATTTGTTGGCAGATCAAAACGAGGGCGCTTGAATCTCACGCTCCTGCGCAAACCACGCCAGCACCGGCACCGTTCCCGGCAGCACGGGCGCGACTTGCACCGGCAGGGACTGCCATGCATACATCTGGCCTTCATGCATCTGCAACTCGCCCTGCCAGTCGAAGACCTTGCAGAAGTTCAGGCGGACCAGCGCATGCGGGTAATCGACCATCTCGATCTTCCAGGGGTGGACGGCGCCGATGGTGATGCCGATTTCCTCCTGAAGTTCGCGGCGCAGCGCGTCTTCAACGCTCTCGCCCGCCTCCAGCTTGCCGCCCGGAAATTCCCAGTAGCCGGCATAGACCTTGCCGGGCGGGCGGGAGGTGAGCAGAAACTGGCCGCCGGGCTGGATCAATACGCCCACCGCCACCTCGACCACCTTGCGGTTGGCGCCGCCTTCTCTAGGCGCGGACGCGTCGGCCATCAGCACCGGTTCAGTCACGGGGCCGGGGCCGCATGCTGGCCGGCGTAGTCGCGCGCAAACTGGTAGGCCACGCGGCCGCTGCGCGAGCCGCGCTCCAGCGCCCAGACCAGCGAGGCCGGGCGTGCCGCTGCGATGGCCTCGGCACCCACGCCAAACGACGACAGCCACTGGGCCACGATGGTCAGGTATTCGTCCTGGCTGAACGGGTAGAAACTGACCCACAGGCCAAAGCGCTCGGACAGGGAAATCTTTTCCTCCACGACCTCGCCGGGATGGACTTCACCATCCTCGGTGTGCGTGTAGGTCAGGTTTTCCATCATGTACTCGGGCAGCAGGTGGCGGCGATTGCTGGTGGCGTAGATCAGCACGTTCGGCGTGGCGGCGGCAATCGAGCCATCCAGAATGGACTTGAGCGCCTTGTAGCCGGGCTCGCCTTCTTCAAAGCTGAGATCATCGCAAAAGACAATGAATTTTTCCGGCAGGCCGGACACCACGTCGACGATGTCGGGCAGGTCGGTCAGGTCGGCCTTGTCCACTTCGATCAGGCGCAGGCCACGGGCCGAATACTCGTTCAGGCAGGCCTTGATCAAGGACGATTTTCCGGTGCCGCGCGAACCGGTCAGCAACACGTTGTTGGCCGGCTGGCCGCTGACGAACTGTTCGGTGTTTCGCCGGATTTTTTCCTTCTGGTCTTCAATTTCCTTCAGGTCAGCCAGCTGCATCGTGCCCAGGTGCCGGACCGGTTCCAGCGACGCATGGCCGGAGCTGCGCTTGCGGTAGCGGAAAGCCACGGAGGCGCTCCAGTCCGGCGCGCCCAGGGGTTGCGGCAGGACGGATTCGATGCGTGCCATCAGCGACTCGACGCGCACCATCAGGCGTTCAAACTGTTCGTTCATGCTCAATGACCTGCCGGTTCAGCTGCGGTAGTCTGCGTTGATCTTGACGTAGTCGTAGGACAGGTCGCAGGTCCACACGGTGTCCAGCGCGTCGCCCCGGCCCAGCACGACGCGCACGGTGATCTCGCTTTGCTTCATCACCCGCTGGCCGTCGGCTTCGACGTAGTCCGCGTGCCGGCCGCCATCCTTGGCGACCAGCACGTCGTCAAGGTAGAGATCGATCTTCGTCTGGTCGAGATCGGCAATGCCGGCATAACCGACGGCAGCCAGAATCCGCCCCAGGTTGGGGTCGCTGGCAAAAAATGCCGTCTTGACCAGCGGCGAATGGGCGATGGCATAGCCGACCTGGCGGCATTCCTCGCCGGTCTTGCCGCCCTCGACCCGGATGGTGATGAACTTGGTGGCGCCTTCGCCGTCGCGCACGATGGCCTGCGCCAGTTGCTGCGCAATGCCCATCATGGCTGTGCGCAAGACCTGGCCATCGGCGCTGTCGAGCGACGTGATGGGTGCGTGGGCGGCCTGGTTGCTGGCAATCACCACGAAGGAATCGTTGGTCGAGGTATCGCCGTCAATCGTGATGCGGTTGAAGGAGGCATCGGCCAGTTCCCTGGCCAGTTGCGCCATCAAGGCCTGCGACACGCAGGCATCAGTCGCCAGAAAGCCCAGCATGGTCGCCATGTTGGGCCGGATCATGCCCGCGCCCTTGCTGATGCCGGTGATGGTGACCGTGGCGCCGCCCAGCGTGATGCCGGTTGAAAACGCCTTGGGCACCGTGTCGGTGGTCATGATGGCTTCGGCGGCGTTGGCCCAGTTGTCTGCCCTGGCATCGGCCAGCGCCGCAGGAATCCCGGCGGCAATCCGGTCATGCGGCAGCGGCTCCATGATGACGCCGGTTGAAAACGGCAGGATCTGCTCAGGTGAAAGATTGAGCAGGCGGGCCAGTTCAATGCAGGTGGACTGGGCGCGGATCAGCCCGTCATGGCCGGTGCCGGCGTTGGCGTTGCCGGTATTGATCAGCATGGCCCGGATGCCGTGGTTCTGGCCTGCATTGGCGGCCAAGTGCTCACGGCAGATTTGCACCGGCGCGGCGCAAAACCGGTTCTGGGTGAAGACCGCGCCGACCGAAGCGCCCTCATCGAGCAGCAGCACGGCCAAGTCCTTGCGATTGGCCTTGCGGATGCCGGCTTCGGCAATGCCCCAGCGCACGCCGGGCACGGGATAAAGGTCGGCGGCGGGCGTGGCAATCAGGTTGACAGGCATGGATGACTCCGGTAAGACAGGGTTGGGACGCCGCTGGCGCCCATGAAATGCTCAATACGCGCAGGCGATCAGGTCAGCTTGCCGTGGCAAAGCTTGTATTTCTTGCCTGAGCCGCAGGGGCACGGATCATTGCGACCGACACGCGGCATGGAGGTAGCAGGAATGGCCTGCCGCCGCCGCGTCGCTTCATCAACCGTTGTTTCCGTTTCGCCCGTTTCAGTCGGCGCGGTGTAGGTCACATTGCTGATGTTTTCTGCCCGGCTTTCGAGCGCTTCGGCCGCCTGATCGAGTTGCTCGCTTGACTGGACCTGGACCGTCATCAAGGTCTTGGTGACCTCGTTCTTCACGCTGTCCAGCAGTTGCCCAAACAGCTCGAAGGCTTCGCGCTTGTATTCCTGCTTGGGCTGCTTCTGGGCATAGCCGCGCAGGTGAATGCCCTGGCGCAGATAGTCCAGCGCGCTCAGGTGCTCACGCCAGTGGCTGTCGATGCTTTGCAGCAGCACAACGCGTTCGAACTGGGTGAAATTTTCCTTGCCGATCTTTTCCAGCTTGTCGGCAAAGGCGGCTTCAGCGGCGGCGCTGACTTTCTCCAGCACTTCCTCGTCGGTGATGGCCGTGGCGGCTTCGATTTGCTGGCGCAGGTCCAGTTCGATGTGCCAGTCTTCGCGCAGCGTTTTTTCAAGCCCGGCCACGTCCCACTGCTCTTCAACACTTTCCGCCGGCACATACTGCCGCGCCAGGTCGGTGAAACAGCCTTCGCGCAGCGACGCGATTTGCGGCTGCAGGTCGCTGGCGTCCATGATGTCGTTGCGCTGCTGGTAAATCACCTTGCGCTGGTCGTTGGACACATCGTCGTATTCCAGCAGCTGCTTGCGGATGTCGAAGTTGCGCGCCTCGACCTTGCGCTGCGCCGATTCGATGCTGCGCGTGACGATGCCCGCTTCGATGGCCTCGCCATCGGGCATCTTCAGGCGCTCCATGATGGACTTGACGCGGTCACCGGCAAAAATGCGCATCAGCGGATCATCCAGGCCCAGGTAAAAGCGCGAGGAACCCGGGTCGCCCTGACGGCCCGAACGGCCACGCAGTTGGTTGTCAATACGGCGTGACTCATGCCGCTCGGTCGCAATGATGCGCAAACCCCCCAGCGCAGTGACTTGTTCGTGCTCCTGTTTCCACTGAGCGCGCAAGCGGGCAATTTCAGCTTCTTTCGCGGCAGCGTCCAGCGACTCGTCTGCCTCAACCGGTTCAATCATTTTTTCAAGGTTGCCACCCAGCACGATGTCGGTGCCGCGACCCGCCATGTTGGTGGCAATGGTGATCATCTTCGGACGCCCGGCCTGCGCCACGATGTCGGCCTCTCTAGCGTGCTGCTTGGCATTGAGCACCTGGTGCGGCAAGTTTTCCTTGACCAGCAACTGGTCGATGATTTCGGAATTTTCGATGGAGCTCGTCCCCACCAGCACCGGCTGGCCGCGCTCATAGCATTCGCGAATGTCCTTGATCGCCGCCTCGTATTTCTCGCGCGTGGTCTTGTACACGCGGTCGAGCTGGTCTTCGCGCTTGCTGATGCGGTTGGGCGGAATCACGGTCGTCTCTAAACCGTAGATTTCCTGGAATTCGTAGGCTTCGGTGTCGGCCGTTCCGGTCATGCCGGCCAAGGTCTTGTACAGGCGGAAATAGTTCTGGAAGGTAATCGAAGCCAGCGTCTGGTTTTCAGCCTGGATTTGGACCCCTTCCTTGGCTTCCACCGCCTGGTGCAGCCCATCGCTCCAGCGGCGGCCCGACATCAGGCGACCGGTGAACTCGTCCACGATCACGACTTCACCGTCCTGCACCACATAGTGCTGGTCGCGGTGGTACAGCAGGTTGCCGCGCAGTGCGGCATACAGGTGGTGCATCAGCGAAATATTGGCCGGGTCGTAGAGCGTGGCGCCTTCGGGAATCAGGCCCATCTCGAACAGGATGCGTTCAGCGTTTTCGTGGCCTTGTTCGGTCAGGAACACCTGGTGCGTCTTTTCATCGATCGTGTAGTCGCCGGGTTTTGTCACGCCCTCGCCGGTGCGCGGATCGGCCTCGCCCTCCTGGCGTGTCAGCAAGGGAACGACCTGGTTGATGGCCAGGTACATCTCGGTGTGGTCTTCGGCCTGGCCGCTGATGATGAGCGGCGTGCGCGCCTCGTCGATCAGGATCGAGTCCACCTCATCGACGATGGCAAAGTTCAGCCCGCGCTGAACGCGGTCGCCGATTTCATACACCATGTTGTCACGCAGGTAATCAAAGCCGAACTCGTTGTTGGTGCCGTAGGTGATGTCGGAGTTGTAGGCCGCCTGCTTTTCCTCGCGCGACATGTTGGGCAGATTGATGCCAACGCTCATGCCAAGGAAGTTGTACAGCTTGCCCATCCAGCGGGCATCGCGGCTGGCCAGGTAGTCATTGACCGTGACCACATGCACGCCCTTGCCGGTCAGCGCATTGAGGTACACCGGCAGCGTGGCGGTCAGGGTCTTGCCTTCACCGGTACGCATTTCCGAAATTTTTCCGTTGTGCAGCGACATGCCGCCCAGCAACTGAACGTCGAAATGGCGCATCTTCATGATGCGCTTGCTGCCTTCACGCACGACGGCAAAAGCCTCGGGAAGCAAAGCATCCAGGGCTTCGCCAGCGGCTACCCGGTCCCTGAACTCCTGCGTCTTGGCGCGCAACTGGTCATCGTCAAGCTTTTCGTACTGCGTTTCCAGCGCATTGATTTGGTCTACGGTTTTGCGGTAGGTCTTGAGCAGCCGATCGTTGCGGCTGCCGAAAATTTTTGTCAGGATATTGGAAGCCATAAATGCGAAGCCGCTATTGGCCGCTCCCCTGAGCTGGCAATGCGGCCAAAATCCCTTATTGAGTACGGAACTTAGGTGTGGGCACAAACAGTTAGTTCAACCGTGCGCAAACCGCAGATTTTAGCGCTGCCAGGAAAACGGCCCTTTGTGTGCGCCAAACGAATGCGCTTTCAAGGGTGCAATGCATTGCCCACAACGGCAAAACCACGCTTGAGCATCCGCGATAATCAAATCGCCATGCTGACACCTTTCAAAAACTGACCATGCACAGACGCCTGCAATCAGCCGTGAGCTTGCACCAGGCCGCCGGCAACTCACCGTCCCTCGCGCGGCTCACCGATTTGGTCCGGGAATCAGACCAACGATTGAAAGCCATTGAAACGCTGATTCCACCAGCCCTGCGACCAGCCGTCAAGGCAGGGCCCATTGATGGCGAAAACTGGTGTCTTCTGGTCAATGGCAATGCCGCTTCAGCGAAAGTCAGGCAGTTGGTACCGCTCCTTCAGTCAAGCCTGTTGCGCCAGGGCTGGAAGGTCAAGTCAATCAGGCTGAAAATATTGATCGCCAAGTCGCCGTGACGGCGACCCGATAAAGCGGGATGTGGATGCGGTATTATTGCAGTTTGCTATATTTTTTATAGCTAAAAACGCTTGCCTAGCCTGCGCTGACTAAGCTTTTTAATCAAAAACTGTTGCATGGTGCCGCTTGTCGGAATCGAACTGACGACCTACCGCTTACAAGGCGGTTGCTCTACCAACTGAGCTAAAGCGGCACAAGTCGTATTCTACTTCACGCGCTTGAGTGAAGGCCGTGGCCGTGTCGGCGGTTTGGGAGGGTCGGGCGCAACGGATTTTTTCTGCTTGCCATTGCTGGCAGCCGCCGTGTCGGGCATGCTTTCCACCAACTGCATGATCTTGCTGTCGGGCGTTTCTGAAGAAGAATGACCGGTCTGCAGGGCATCGTGGGCCGGTGTGACCACTTGTGACTCAAGGGTGCCGCTGGTTCCGGCAGGAATTACTTCGAGCGGAAAAGCCATGCCTTGCCCATTTTCCCGGGCATAGATGGCGATCACATGGCTGATAGGCACCAGGATTTCACGCGCACTTCCGCCAAAACGCGCCTTGAATTCAATGAACTCGTTCCCCAGGGTCAGTGAACTGGTGGCATCGAATCCGATGTTCAGCACGATCTCGTTATTTTTCACGTACTCACGTGGCACCTGCACGGTGTTGTCCACCGATACGGCCACATAAGGGGTGAAACCGTTGTCGGTGCACCATTCGTACAAGGCACGAATCAGGTAAGGACGGGTTGACGTGGCGTTCGGTGCGTTCATGAATTCGGCCAAGATGCTGACTCCGTTAAATTCGATGCGGCTTTACTTGCGCATCACTTTCTCGGAAGGTGTCAATGCTTCGATATAGGCAGGACGGGAAAAGATACGCTCGGCATACTTGAGCAGTGGTGCCGCATTTTTTGACAGGTCGATCCCGTAGTAATCCAGGCGCCAGAGCAAGGGCGCAATGGCGACGTCCAGCATCGAGAAACTGTCTCCCAGCATGAACTTGTTCTTCAGGAAAATGGGGGCCAGTTGCGTCAGACGGTCGCGAATGTGGGCACGTGATTTTTCAAGCGCTTTTTCGTTCCCCTTGGAAGCACGTGATTCGAGGGCGCTGACATGAACAAACAACTCTTTTTCAAAGTTGAGCAGGAACAGCCGAACCCGCGCACGGTCAACCGGGTCGCCGGGCATGAGTTGCGGATGCGGGAAACGCTCGTCGATGTATTCATTGATGATGTTCGACTCGTACAGGATCAGGTCGCGCTCGACCAGAATGGGCACCTGGCCGTACGGGTTCATCACACTGATGTCTTCAGGCTTGTTGTACAGGTCTACGTCACGAATTTCAAAATCCATGCCCTTTTCAAACAATACGAAGCGGCAGCGGTGCGAAAAAGGGCAGGTTGTGCCTGAATAAAGGACCATCATGATTCGGAACTCCTAAAAGCAAAAGAGTGGAAGGCTAAGATTCAAACCTTAGAACCGTCCACTCCGAAGGTGCCAATGTACGCCAGGGCAGGCCCTGGGCGCATTGATCAGCACAAAACTATTTGACGTCTTTCCAGAACGCCGCGTTGAGGCGCCAGGCCACAAAGCTCAGGCCAAGCAGAAACAGCAGCACCCATACGCCGATACGGACACGGGTATTTTGCACAGGCTCTGCCATCCACTGAAGATAACCGACCAGATCGCCCATGGCCTGGTCGTATTGCAACGGGGTCATCGAACCCGGAGTGACCTGCTCCCAGCCCTTGAAAACGGCAACCTTGTGGCCGTGCTCTTCCTTCTCGTCATACACCGGCTTGCGCACGCCCTGCAGTTCCCACAGCGCATGCGGCATCGCCACGTTGGGGAAAGCCAGGTTGTTCCAGCCCGTTGCCTTGGTTTCATCACGGTAGAAGGTACGCATGTACGTGTACAAATAGTCTGCACCGGAACCGCCTGCACCGGCACGTGAACGGGCAATGACGGTCAGGTCGGGTGGCGTGCCGCCAAACCAGTCCTTGGCCTGTTTCGGATCAATCGCGGCCTTCATGGTTTCACCGACTTTTTCAGTCGTGAACAACAAGTTGTCCTTGATCTGCTGGTCGGTCAGGCCAATGTCTTTCAGGCGATTGAAGCGCATGAAGGCTGCCGAGTGGCAGTTCAGGCAGTAATTGACGAAAAGCTTGGCACCGTTTTGCAAGGCTGCCATGTCATTGGTCTTGTTGGGCGCCTTGTCCCAGGCCATGCCGCCTTCAGACGCTTGCGCGCCAGCCATCAGTCCAAGCGAAGTGATCAGGGCAAAAATGATTTTTTTCATGGTGTAGCTTCCTGCTCAGTGGGCGGCAAAAATAACGCGGTCGGGAACGCGCTTGAAAGTGCCCAGCCGGCTCCACCACGGCATCAGCAAGAAAAAGCCGAAGTAAAACAGGGTTCCGACCTGCGAGACACGTTCGCCAATGGCCGAGGGCGGCTGCACGCCAAGGTAGCCCAGGATCAGGAAGTTGATCACGAAAATACCATAAAGGTATTTGTTCCAGCTCGGACGGTAGCGAATCGACTTGACTTCACTGTTGTCCAGCCACGGCAGGAAGAACAGGATGACGACCGCGCCGCCCATGACCACGACACCCCAGAACTTGGCGTCGATCAGCAGCATCGCGCCGACGAGCGCTACGGCAGCACCGACGATGACGAGCTTGAAAAGGCCGGCGATTTTGGCTTTGAGCACACCGAGCACTGCGCCGGCCAGCACGCAAGCGATCAGGGCATACATCATCTCGCTGGTGATGGCGCGCAGCATCGAGTAGTAGGGCGTGAAGTACCAGACCGGAGCGATGTGAAGAGGCGTTTTCAGCGGGTCGGCGGGAATGAAGTTGTTGTACTCCAGGAAGTAGCCGCCAAACTCGGGTGCAAAGAAAATGATGGCGCTGAAAATCATCAGGAAAAGGCTGACGGCGAAAATATCATGCACCGTGTAGTACGGGTGGAACGGAATGGCGTCCAGCGGATGGCCGTTGGCATCGCGCGGCGCGTTCGGGCCCTTGACCTCGACGCCGTCGGGATTGTTGGAGCCGACTTCGTGCAGTGCAATGATGTGCGCCACGACCAGGCCCAGCAGGACCAGCGGCACGGCAATCACGTGGAAAGCAAAGAAACGGTTCAATGTTGCATCGCCAACCACGTAGTCGCCGCGGATCAACAGGGCCAGGTCGGGGCCGATGAACGGAATGGCGGCAAACAGGTTCACGATGACCTGGGCGCCCCAGTAGCTCATCTGGCCCCACGGCAGCAGGTAGCCCATGAAGGCTTCGGCCATTAGCGCCAGAAAAATCGCGCAGCCAAACACCCAGATCAACTCGCGCGGTTTGCGGTAGCTGCCGTAGATCAGTCCACGGAACATGTGCATGTACACCACGACGAAAAAGGCCGAAGCGCCGGTCGAATGCATATAGCGGATCAGCCAGCCCCAAGGCACATCGCGCATGATGTATTCGACCGAGCCAAAAGCCAGCGATGCTTCCGGCTTGTAGTTCATCGTCAGGAAAATCCCCGTGACGATCTGGATGACCAGCACCAGCAGGGCGAGTGAGCCGAAGATGTACCAGAAATTGAAATTCTTGGGCGCGTAGTACTCGCTCAAGTGCTCTTTGTAGAGTTTGCTGGCGGGAAAGCGGTTGTCCAGCCAGTTCATCGCTTTGTCAGCGACCGGGGCATCGGGGGAAATTTCTTTGAATACAGCCATGACTGATCCTGGTTCGGTGAGTTTCTTTGGCCTTGGATTGATACAGTGCGGAACGGCAGGGTTTCAAGCGCAGGTGGCAGGGTCTTTTGAAAAGAGGTAACGGGCCTTCAGGCCTTCTTGTCTTCGCCAATCAGCAGCTTTGCATCCGACAGGTACATATGCGGTGGCACTTCGAGGTTGTCAGGCGAAGGCTTGTTCTTGTACACGCGGCCGGCCAGGTCAAATGTCGATCCATGGCAAGGGCACAGGAAGCCACCGTGCCAGTCATCGGGCAGCGATGGCTGGGCGCCGGTCTGGAACTTGTCGGAAGGCGAGCAGCCGAGGTGCGGGCAAATGCCCACCACGACCAGGGTGTCGGCCTTGATGGAACGGGTTTCATTGCGCGCGTATTCAGGCGTCCACTCGGGCAGCTTGCGCTCGGACTTGGGGTCTGCCAGCTGGCCGTCAACCTGGGCCAGGGCGGCCAGCTGCTCGGGCGTGCGCTTGACGATCCAGACCGGTTTCCCACGCCACTCCACGGTCATCTTTTCGCCCGGCTTCAGGGCGGAAATATCGACCTCGACCGCAGCACCTGTCGCCTTGGCTCTTTCAGATGGCTGGAAAGTGCTCACGAACGGCACGGCCACGGCAGCAACGCCTGCTCCGCCTACTGCACAGGTGGCGACGATCCAGTTTCTTTTATCTTTATCGACAGGCGCGCCGTGTGGCGCGCCCATTACGCTTGCTTGGGTCATGAAAGTCCTTCAAGAACTGGCTTGAAAAAGGAATAGTAGGGGATCAACCCGCGATTGTAGCGGAGCAGGAAGGGGTATTTGAAGGCTTCGCAATGGTTTGAGGTCATCGCACCCCACCCCTTTGCGATTGAAGCGCAGGCATGGTTTGTTGCAAACCGGCCTTCAAGGCAGCTTGTCAATTCATGCCGACACAGCATAATTATTTGCCGCCAGCCGCAGTGCCGTGAAGGCACAACAACCACAAGAAACCGGAGTAAAACCATGGGAATGATTCAGGAATTCAAGGAGTTTGCCGTCAAGGGCAATGTGATGGACCTGGCCGTCGGCGTGATCATTGGCGGGGCTTTCGGCAAAATCGTCGATTCCATCGTCGGCGACCTGATCATGCCGCTGGTCAGCAAGATCTTCGGGGGGCTCGACTTCTCAAATTACTATGTCGCGCTGGCCGGTCAGGCGACCGGACTGCCGCTGGTCGAGGCGAAGAAGGCGGGCGCCGTCTTCGCCTACGGCAACTTCATCACGGTGGCGCTGAATTTCATCATCCTGGCCTTCATCATCTTCATGATGATCAAGCAGATGAACCGCCTCAGAAAACCCCGCCCGGTCGCCGCTGCGCCAGCGCCAGCAGAAGACATCGTGCTGTTGCGTGAAATCCGCGACAGCCTGAAACGCCAACCCTGATTCCCGCCATCAATGAGCGCCAATCAGCCCAGTGCTAATTCGGCGGCTGGTAAAGTCACTTTAAACGCTGACTACGCAGCCTGCAGGCGCGCCATCCGTATCGCGGCCAGCAGGCTGGATGCGTCAGCCCGGCCGGTGCCGGCAATGTCGAAAGCCGTGCCATGGTCCGGACTGGTGCGCACCAGCGGCAATCCGAGCGTGACGTTGACGCCCTGCTCCACTCCCAGGTATTTGACCGGAATCAGGCCCTGGTCGTGGTACATCGCCACCACCACGTCAAACTCGCCGGGTTTCGAGACGGTGTTGCGCGCCCGCATGAACACCGTGTCGGGGGCAAAGGGACCGCGCACATCCAGGCCTTCGCGCAAGGCGGCGGCGATGGCCGGCGCAATGATCAATTGCTCCTCCGTGCCAAACAGCCCGCCTTCGCCGGCATGCGGATTCAGGCCCGCCACGGCGATGTGCGGGGGCCGTCCCAGCCCGGCACTGAGGGCCTGGTGCGCAATCCGCAGGGTCTGCAGCACGTTGTCAAAGGTCACGGCGTCAATCGCATGCCGGAGCGACATGTGGATGCTGACCAGCACGGTCCTGAGTTCGTCGTTGGCCAGCATCATGCGCACCGGGACTTCGCTCACCGGCTTGCCCAGGAACGCGGCGGCCTCGGCCTGCAGCATTTCAGTATGGCCCGGGAAACGCGCCGCCCATCCACCGGCGGCTGACAGTGCCTCCTTGTGGATTGGCGCAGTAATCATGGCGGCAGCCTCGCCCGCCAGCACCGCGCGGGCAGCCCAGACGATGCAGTCCGCCGCAGCCCTGCCGGCCAGGCCACTGATCTGTCCATAGGGAACCAGGCCAGGCAGTGCGCACTTCTGCAGCACGCCGATGCAGTTCGGCGGCACTGCCGTCAGATCGGCCAGCGAATCAAGTTCGGCGACCGGCATCGCCGGATTTCCGGATGACGTAGCAACCAACGCGGCAGCGCGGCGCAGCGTCGGCACGTCGCCGACCACCACGCAGCCCGCCAGTTCCTGCAGTGACTGGGCAAAGGCCTTCGCGATGATTTCAGGGCCGATGCCGGCGGCATCGCCCATGGTGATGAGGAATGGGCCGGTTGGGGTCGTCATGCAGGGTTGTCGATGTCAATGAACTGGTGATGAATGCCGAATTGCGCCGCGACATGCGAGGCAACCGCCGGCGCGCCGTAACGCTCCGAGGCATGGTGGCCGCAGGCCATGAACGCCACGCCCATTTCGCGCGCATGGTGCGCCTGCGGCTCGGAAATCTCGCCGGTGATGAAGGCGTCGGCGCCAGCGGCAATGGCAGATTCGAAATAGCCTTGCGCGCCACCGCTGCACCAAGCTATTTTTTTGATAGCTGAATGCGCAGGCCCCACCTGCGCGACAGGTCTTTTTAACGTATTTTCAATGAGCCGGGCCAGATCGCTGGCCGTGGCAAAGCTGCCGCCATCGCTTCGCCCGCCCAGAAACCCCAGGCTCTGCTCGCCGAAGCAGCTGCTGGCCGTCAAGCCCAGCTGCCGCCCCAGCTGCGCATTGTTGCCCAGTTCAGGGTGCGCATCGAGCGGCAGGTGGTAGGCAAACAGGCTGATGTCGTGGGCCAGCAGCAGCGCCAGCCGCTGCTTCATCCAGCCGACCACCGGGCCGATGTTGCAGCCGTCCTGGCCGCGCCAGAACAGGCCGTGATGGACAAAAATCGCATCGGCCCGCGCGTCAATGGCCGCTTCGATCAGCGCCCGGCTGGCCGTGACGCCGGAAACCATCCGGCGCACCTGCGGTTTGCCTTCCACCTGCAGGCCGTTGGGGCCGTAGTCCTTGAAGCGCCCCGGCTGCAGCAGCGCGTCAAACGCCGCCAGCAACTCTTGTCTCGTTGTGGTGTTCATGCCGGGATTGTCTCAGGCAAGCCCGGCCTGCCGGGGATTCTGGATTTTTTTCCTGTGCTGATGGCTTTCCAGTGGCTTTCGTCCTACGCCGGGGCATCCGGCATAAAGCACAATACGTGTTCGGCGGCCTGCAGAGGGGCTGCACCGCCCGAAGCCGTTTTTCTTTCACGCCAGCCAACTCCTTTTTTGATCCATGAAGCGCACCTGGCTCCTGTTTTCCCAGACTGTCACTGTTTTGGTGGCGGCTTATTTCGTCGTCGCCACGCTCCAGCCGCAATGGCTGAACCGGCGCGCCACGATTGGCGGCGTTTCAGTCATCGAAGCCCCCGCCAGCAGCCTGCCGCGCGCCGGCGGTCCGGCCGGCCCCATCGGCAGCTTTGCGCAGGCGGCAAAAATTGCGTCGGCGGCTGTGGTGAGCATCAACACCAGCAAGGCCGCCGTCAAGAACCCGCAAATGAACGACCCGTGGTTCCGGTTTTTCTTCGGCGACCAGAACCCGGGCGAAGCACAGGCAGGCCTGGGCAGCGGCGTGATCGTGAGCGCAAGCGGCTACATCCTGACCAACAACCATGTGGTCGAAGGCGCCGATGAAATCGAAGTGGTTCTCAACGACACCCGCAAGACCCGGGCGAAGGTGATCGGCACCGACCCCGACACCGACCTGGCCATCCTCAAGATCGACCTGGACAAGCTGCCGGTGATTGTCCTGGGCAACTCGGACGAGCTTCAGGTGGGAGACCCGGTGCTGGCCATCGGCAACCCGTTTGGCGTGGGCCAGACCGTGACCGGCGGCATCGTCAGCGCGCTGGGCCGCAACCAGCTGGGCATCAACACCTTTGAAAACTTCATCCAGACCGACGCGGCGATCAACCCCGGCAACTCGGGCGGCGCACTGGTCGATGTCAACGGCAACCTGCTGGGCATCAACACCGCCATCTATTCGCGCTCGGGCGGCTCCATGGGCATTGGTTTTGCCATTCCCGTGTCCACTGCCAAGCAGGTGCTCGAAGGCATCGTGACCGAAGGCCAGGTGACACGGGGCTGGATTGGCGTGGAGCCGCAGGAACTCAATGCCGAACTGATCGAGGCCTTCAAGCTCAAGCCGGAAGCGGCCAAGGCCGGAGGCGTGATCATCACGGGCGTCCTGCAAAACGGACCCGCCGCCCTGGGCGGCATCCGGCCTGGCGACGTGATCATGGCCGTCGATGGCCACCCGGTCCGCAATGTCAGCCAGTTGCTGACGGCGGTCGCCGCGCTCAAGCCCGGCACGCCCGCACCGCTCAAGGTGCTGCGCGGCGACGGTCCGGTGGACATTTCGGTGACACCGGCCCAGCGCCAGCGGCCCAGAGTGCAGCGCTGAAGGCGCGCTGCTGATTCGTGGCAACGGCCCGGGCCTGAGACCGTTGCTTTGAACACGCGTATTTGCTATTGAATCTATAGCTATAAATTCTCATGGCCACTGCGTAAACGGCCATATTCATTCAAAACCAGCGAGGTTTCAGGATTTGGCAACTTCCGTGTCGGTGTCGGGCGCCTTGGTGCTTTTGAGGAACATCTGCGCGGCCAGGATGCCGACCTCGTACAGCCCGCCCACCACCATCAGCAGCATGATCATCGAGCCGGCATCGGGCGGCGTGACCAGCGCGGTGCCCACGGCGGCGGCCACCCAGAAGTAGCCCCGGTATTCACGCAACTGAGCAACCGTCAGCACGCCCATGCGTACCAGCAAAATGACCGCGATCGGCACCTCGAAGGCCAGCCCGAAAGCCAGGAACATGCCAAGCACGAAGTTCAGGTATTCCTCGATGTCCGGCGCTGCGGTGATCGACTTGGGCGCAAAGCTCTGGATGAACCTGAACACCTGGCCAAACACCACATAGTAGGAAAACGCCACACCGATGAAAAACAGCAGCGTGCTCGACACCACCAGCGGCATCACCAGCTTTTTTTCGTGCGAATACAGGCCCGGCGCGACGAAAGCCCACACCTGGTAAAGGACCACGGGCAGCGCGATCATGAAGGCTGCCATGAAGAGAATCTTGATCGGCACGACAAACGGCGACACGACGTTGGTGGCGATCAGGGTTGCGCCCTTGGGCAGGCTGGCCACCAGCGGCGCGGCCATCAGGTCATACAGCGCGCCCGGTCCGGGAAACAGCGCCAGGATGCCTGCCGCGATGCCAATGGCGATCACGGCCTTGATCAGCCGGTCGCGCAGCTCCATGAGGTGCTGCACGAAAGGCTGCTCGGTGCCTGCGAGCTCGTCGGGCTTGTCGCCGCCGGTGGGGTTGGGATCGCTCATGGAGGAAGTTTGCGCTGTGTGAGTTGCGCCGGTCTGCGCGCAACAAGAAATTCAGGGGAATGCTTCAGGCCTTGCGGCTGGGCTGCGGACGAAATCGTGCCACCCGGGCCGCGCCGGACTGGGCCTTGGTGCGAATGCCCGAGCGGGCCTTGAACCATTGCGGCGTGGCGCCGCGCTTGAGCCGCCACTTCTTTTTCGGATGCCGGTATTCGGGAAAGACCTCGAAGCCGGACAAGTCGTCGGACGTGGTGGAGGTTGACGTGTCGGACCACGATTTTTCAAAATCAGTGGCGCCGGTGCGGATCGAGCCCTCGACGTCGCGGGCTGCTTCCTCGACGGTTTCCTTCATTTTCCGGAACTCGTCGAGCTCCATGGAACGGTTCACTTCCTGCTTGACATCGTTGACGTAGCGCTGCGCCTTGCCCAGCAGCGTGCCCACGGTACGCGCTAGGCGCGGCAGCTTTTCAGGCCCGATGACGATCAGCGCGACCGCGCCGATCAGGGCGATTTTGGAGATGCCCAGGTCAATCACGGCAGCTCAGCCCCGTAACGCGTTGAACGCGAAGAAAGGAAAGTTCCGGCATGCATCAGGGCTTTTGCCGGGCTTCGACGTCAATCGTGTTGCGCTCCGACGTGGCCTTGGCCTGGGCATTGCTCACCTGACTGGCGGCAACCACCGGCTTTTCATCCTCGGGCGGCTGGCCGCCATCCTTCATGCCGTCCTTGAAACCCTTGACTGCGCCGCCCAGGTCGCCGCCCATGTTCCTGAGTTTTTTGGTGCCGAACACCATCACCACGATCAACAGCACGATCAACCAGTGCCATATGGAAAATCCACCCATAGTCATCTCCTAATCTGTAAGCAGTCGGTTGACTGCCATGTTTGCGATAAAGCCTGATTCTAAAGGCCCCATGTGACAGCGCCTATGACCCTGCAAGCCTGCAGGGTAGTTAAAAAAACCAGTCCGTTCAGCCCCGGAGCCACGGCCGGGGGCCGCCAATGACGTGCAGGTGCAGGTGCTGCACTTCCTGGCCGCCTTCGGCACCGGTATTGGTGACGATGCGAAACCCCCCTTCGGGGTAGGGATTGCAGCCCTGCTCGATCGCCAGTCGCGGCGCCAGCACCATCATGCGTCCCATGAGCGCCGCATGCTCCGGGCCTAGCTGCGCCATTGAAGCAATATGCGTTTTGGGAATCATCAGGAAATGCACCGGCGCCCAGGGATGGATGTCGTGAAAGACGAACAGTTCATCATCCTCGTACACCTTGCGGCTGGGAATGGCGCCGGCGGCGATCTTGCAGAAAAGGCAATTGTCCGGATGGCTCATGCGGCCTCCACCGAGCGGCCGGCATTCATGCGCACCATGCCCTTGACGATGCGGTACAAAAACCAGACCGAGATCAGGCCCCAGGCAATCCAGCCGGGCACGATGAACAGCAGCCAGAGCCAGGAAGTCAGCAGGTAGAGCACGCCGGCCCAGATCACCGAGCGTATGCGCCAGCTGAAGTGCGAGGCCTGCCAGGTGTTGGCCGCGTCGCCGCGCTTGACCAGGTCAATGACCAGCGCCACCACCAGCAGGGCTATGGATACCTGGGCACCGGGCAACACGGCCGCCACCGCGACCACCAGGTGCAGCAAATAGCTGACCCAGCCCCAGGTTTTCAGCCCTTCGTCGGGCTCTATCGTCACAATGTCGTCGCGCATGGGTAGCTCCCTTCCTCAGTCGTTGGTGGCTTCGCGGTGCTGCGCCTTGCGCAGCGCCTTTTCCTCGATGCCGCTGGTGCCTTCGCGGCGCTCCAGTTCGGCCAGCACATCGGCAGGCCGCAGGTTGTAGTGCGCCAGCGCAATCAGCGAATGAAACCACAGGTCGGCCACCTCGCCAACCAGCTTGCCTTGCAGTTCGGGCGTGGCGCCGCCGTGGTCGATGTCCTTGGCGGCCATCACGGTCTCGGTGGCTTCCTCGCCGATTTTCTTCAGGAAAGCATCGGGGCCTTTGTGCAGCAGGCGTGCCACGTAGCTGGTTGAGGGGTCGCCGCCCTGCCCGGGCTTGCGGGTTTCTATGATGCGCGCCAGGCGCTCAAGGGTTTCATTGGAATTCATGGTGTTCATTGCAGGCTATTTATAGATGCTGGCGGGGTCTTTCAAGACCGGTTCGGCAGCAACCCACTGTCCGTCCTGGTAAAGGCTGAAAAAGCAGCTGTGGCGGCCGGTGTGGCAGGCGATGCCTGGTTCGTGGCCGAGTTGCGTGATCTTGAGCAGTACCACGTCGCTGTCGCAGTCGAGCCGGATTTCATGCACCACCTGGAAGTGGCCGGACTCTTCGCCCTTGTGCCACAGGCGATTGCGCGAGCGGCTGAAGTACACCGCCTGGCCGAGTTCGGCGGTTTTTTGCAGCGCCTCGCGGTTCATCCAGGCAAACATCAGCACATCGCCGCTGCCGGCTTCCTGCGCAATGACGGGCACCAGGCCCTTGTCGTCCCAACGGACCGTGTCTAACCAATTCATGAGGGTATTGTCCGTGATGACTGTGCGCCAGGACGCACGCTCAAACTGCTATGAAATCAATAGCTTTTTGCGCACGTCCAGCATGCGCAAAAGGCCAAAAAAGCTTAAAGACTAGAGCCGGACCGGAATGCCGCGTGCCGCCATGTGCCGCTTGGCTTGCCCGACAGTAAATTCGCCGTAATGGAAGATGCTGGCGGCCAGCACCGCATCGGCGCCGCCCAGTTGCACGCCATCGGCCAGATGGTCCAGCGTGCCGACGCCGCCCGAGGCGATCACCGGCACGCTGACGGCATCGCTCACGGCGCGCGTCAGTTCCAGGTCGAAGCCCGACTTGGTACCGTCTCGGTTCATGCTGGTCAGCAGGATTTCGCCCGCGCCGCGCCGCGCCATCTCGCTGGCCCAGGCCACGGCGTCGAGGCCGGTGTTCTTGCGCCCGCCGTGGCTGTACACGTCCCAGCCCGCGCCGCGCACCAAGGCGTCCTCGTCGCTGCGGCGCTTGGCGTCAATCGCCACGACGATGCACTGGGCGCCGTACTTGGCCGAGGCGTCGGTGATAACCTGCGGATTGGCCAGCGCGGCCGAGTTGAAACTGGTCTTGTCGGCGCCGGCGTTGAGCAGCCGGCGCACGTCCTCGACCGTGCGCACGCCGCCGCCAACCGTCAGCGGAATGAACACCTGCGATGCCACGGCCTCGATGATGTGCAGGATCAGGTCGCGCCCGTCGCTGGTGGCAGTGATGTCGAGAAACGTGAGTTCGTCGGCGCCCTGGTCGTTGTAGCGGGCGGCAATCTCCACCGGGTCACCGGCGTCGCGCAGTTCGACGAAATTGACGCCCTTGACGACCCGGCCGCCGGTCACGTCGAGGCAGGGAATGATGCGTTTAGCTAACATAAGCCCCCACGGTCGCCCACTGCGTGTGGCTACCTGCCCCCCGAGGGGGCCGCTGCCCTTGCAGGGCGCCACGCCGCCAGAGGCGGCGCATCTGCAGGCTGTCCAAGCCCGCACAGGCGGGCTTGGAGCCGCAGCCTGCAGCCTGCGGCCCGGCGAAGCCGGTTCCGTGGCCCTGGCTGGCTGGCAGATGCGCGCTCCGTTGCCAGGCTTTCCGCGCGTCAGCAGCGCGCTCAGCCATTTAGCTCGTCAGCGCGCTCTTGCGCCGCTTCGAAATCCAGGTCGCCGCTGTAGATCGAGCGGCCGCAGATCACGCCCTGCACACCTTCGTCCTCGACGGCGCACAGTGCTTCGATGTCGGCCATGTTCGACAGGCCGCCCGAGGCGATCACCGGGATCGTCAACGCCTGCGCCAGCTTCACGGTGGCTTCCATGTTGATGCCGCTGAGCATGCCGTCGCGGCCGATGTCGGTGTAGATGATGGATTCGACGCCGTAGTCCTGGAATTTCTTCGCCAGATCAACGACCTCGTGGCCGGTCAGCTTGCTCCAGCCGTCGGTGGCCACCTTGCCGTCTTTCGCGTCGAGCCCGACGATGATGTGGCCGCCAAAAGCGGTGCAGGCGTCCTGCAGAAAGCCCGGATTCTTCACCGCCGCCGTGCCGATGATGACGTAGCGCAGGCCGGCGTCGAGGTAGCGTTCGATGGTGTCGAGATCCCGGATGCCGCCTCCCAGCTGCACGTCGATCTCGCTGCCCACCTCGGCCAGGATGCGTTTGATCGCCGCTTCATTCCTGGGCCTGCCCGCGAATGCGCCGTTCAGGTCCACCAGGTGCAGGCGGCGCGCGCCCTTGCTGACCCAGTTGCGCGCCATGGCCGCCGGGTCTTCGCTGAAAATGGTGGACTGGTCCATGTCGCCTTGTTTCAGACGGACGCAGTGGCCGTCTTTGAGGTCAATCGCGGGGATGAGGAGCATGTTGGGCTAAGGAAAAGCAGTTAGTGAGGTTAAAAAAAGATTCGCCCTTGCATGAGCGCATCCGGAGGAAGCAAAAGGCGGTTCAGGGATTCCAGTGCAGGAAATTACGGTACAGCGCCAGCCCCTGGTCGGCACTTTTTTCGGGGTGGAACTGGGTGGCAAAAATATTATCGCGCGCTATCGCCGCCGCAAAGCGCCCGCCGTAGTCGGCTTCGCCCGCGATGTGGCGCTTATCAGACGGACAGGCGTAAAAGCTGTGCACAAAATAGAAATAAGCGCCGTCAGGCACGCCGTCCCAGACCGGATGGGCCTTTGCGCCGTCAGGATGCGCCTGGTAGACCTGGTTCCAGCCCATTTGCGGCACCTTGTAGCGGCTGCCGTCGGGCTGCAGTTGCCCGGCCAGGTCGAACTTGACGACCTCGCCATGGATCAGCCCCAGGCCGGGCGTGGGAGCGCCATCCAGCCCCTCGTGGCTGTTGTCGAGCAGCATCTGCATGCCGACGCACACGCCAAACAGCGGCTTGCTGGCGGCGGCATGCAGCACGGCGCCGAGCATGCCCGAGTGTTCGAGCGCCAGCATGCAGTCATGCATCGCGCCCTGGCCGGGCAGCACGACGCGCTCGGCGTCCAGCACGTCCTGCGGGTTGGACGTGACCAGCACCTCATAACCCGTGCCCTGCACCACATGCCGGACCGCCTGAGAGACCGAGCGCAGGTTGCCCGAACCGTAATCGACCACTGCCACCGTTTTCAATTTGGACATTCGGGGAAAATTTATATTGCTATTGATTGAATAGCTGCTTGCGCCCGCCGGACGTGCGCAAAAGGCCTAAAACATGCCTGAACAGCAGTGAAATCGTGTGGTTTACAGCGAACCCTTGGTCGAAGGAATCACGCCGACCGAACGCGGATCGATTTCCAGCGCCATGCGCAGGGCGCGGGCAAAGGCCTTGAACACCGTTTCAGCCTGGTGATGCGCGTTTTCGCCCTTGAGGTTGTCGATGTGCAGCGTGACAAACGCATGGTTGACGAAGCCCTGGAAGAATTCGTAGGCCAGCTGGCTGTCGAAGGTGCCGATCATGCCGCTCTTGAAGGGCACGTTCATGACCAGCCCAGGCCGGCCCGAGAAATCGATCACCACGCGCGACAGCGCTTCATCGAGCGGCACATAGGCGTGGCCGTAGCGGCGCAGGCCTTTCTTGTCGCCCACGGCCTGCGCCACGGCCTGCCCGAGCGTGATGCCGACATCTTCCACCGTGTGGTGACCGTCGATGTGCAGGTCGCCCACGGCGTGGATGTCCAGGTCGATCAGCCCGTGCCTGGCAATCTGGTCGAGCATGTGGTCGAAAAAGCCGATGCCCGTGGCTAGAGAGGCCTGGCCGGTGCCGTCCAGGTTGAGCTTGACGGTGATCTTGGTTTCGGCGGTGTTGCGCGACACCTCGGCGGTGCGCGGAGCGGGCAAGGAGGCAATGGTGGAAGTCGTCATAGGGATTGTTCAAGCGCGGCCAGCAATTGCGCGTTTTCTTCGGCAGTGCCGACGGTCAGGCGCAGGCAGTTGGCCAGCAAAGGATGCATTTTAGAAATATTCTTGACCAGCACCTTGCGATTTCGCAAGCCGTCGAAGGTGTGCGCCGCATCGGGCACGCGGATCAGGATCATGTTGGCGTGGCTAGGCCAGGCCTTGACGCCCGGCAAGGCGCCGAGCGCGTCGAACAGCAGGCCGCGCTGGCTGATCAGTTCCTGCGCCTGGGCTTCGAACACATCGCGGTGTTCGAGCGCAAACAGCGCGCATTCGTAGTTCAGCACGCTGATGTTGTAGGGCGGGCGCACCTTGTCGATCTCGGCAATCAGAGCCTTTGGCCCGATCATGTAGCCCAGGCGAACGCCGGCCAGGCCGAACTTGCTCAGCGTGCGCATCAAGAGCACATGGCCGTGCCCGGTCATGCGGCTTGCATAGCTCTTGCCGGCGAACGGCTGGTAGGCCTCGTCCATCACGACCAGGCCGCCCTGCTCGCCGACCGCCTCGATGATCTTTTCAATCACCGCATCGTCCCAAAGATTGGCCGTCGGGTTGTTCGGATAGGCCAGGTAGGTGATGGACGGCTTGTGCTCGGCAATGGCAGCGAGCATCGCGGCTTCGTCGAGTTCAAAGTCGGGCGTCAGGTCAACGCCGATGAATTTGAGGCCTTGCAGCTGCGCGCTCATGGCGTACATCACGAAGCCCGGGAGCGGCGCCAGCACCGAGCCGCCCGGCACGTCGCAGGCCAGCGCCAGCAGCGCGATCAGCTCGTCCGAGCCGTTACCCAGCATGATGTCGAAGCCCTCGGGCATCTGCGCGTAGTCGGCCAGTGCCTTGCGCAGGTCGTTGACGCGGCCATCCGGGTAACGGTTCAGCGCCAGCGCACCGAGGCGCTGGCCCAGGTGCGCCTGCAGCGCGGCGGGAAGCCGGTGCGGGTTTTCCATGGCATCGAGCTTGACCATTCCGGCCGAGTCCTGGATGGCATAGGCGTGCATGGACTGCACATCCTGGCGGATCAGTTTCTTGAGTTTCGGATCGAGGGTGGAATCAGGCGCGGTCATTGGTTGGGTTTTCTCATGTCGGGCACGGTGTTCAGGCGCAGTTCGGCGGCGCGGGCATGCGCCTGCAGGCCTTCGCCATAGGCGAGTTCGGCGGCAATCGGGCCAAGAATCTGGGCGCCGGCTTCGCTGACCTCGATCAGGCTGGAGCGCTTCTGGAAGTCATACACGCCGAGCGGACTGGAAAAGCGCGCCGTGCCGCTGGTCGGCAGCACGTGGTTGGGGCCGGCGCAGTAGTCGCCCAGGCTTTCGCTGGTGTAGGCGCCGAGGAAAATCGCGCCGGCGTGGCGCAAGAGCGGCTCCCAGCGGTGCGGGTCGCGGCTGGAGACTTCCAGGTGCTCGGGCGCGATGCGGTTGGAAATCTCGCAGGCCTCTTCCATGCTGCGGGTCAGGATCAAGGCGCCCCGGTCACTGAGCGATTTGGCGATGATGTCGGCGCGCGGCATCAAGGGCAGCAGGCGGTTGATGGCTTGCTGCACGGCGTCGATGTAGGCGGCGTCGGGGCACAGCAGGATGCTTTGCGCCAGTTCGTCGTGCTCGGCCTGGCTGAACAAATCCATCGCCACCCAGTCGGCGGGCGTCGTGCCGTCGGCCAGCACCAAAATCTCCGACGGCCCGGCAATCATGTCGATGCCGACGGTGCCGAACACGCGTTTCTTGGCGCTGGCGACGTAGGCATTGCCGGGGCCGGTGATCTTGTCTACCTTGGGCACCGTCGCCGTGCCGTAGGCCAGCGCGGCCACCGCCTGCGCGCCGCCGATGGTGAAGGCGCGCGTCACGCCAGCGACGTAGGCGGCGGCCAGCACCAGTGCGTTTTTCTCGCCCCGGGGCGTGGGAACGACCATGATGATCTCCTTGACGCCGGCCACATGCGCGGGAATCGCGTTCATCAGCACAGACGACGGGTACGCCGCCTTGCCGCCGGGCACGTAGATGCCGACACGGTCCAGCGGCGTGACCTTCTGGCCCAGCAGCGTGCCGTCCTCGTCGCGGTAGCTCCAGCTTTCGCCGCTGGCCTTCTTCTGCGCCTCGTGATAGGTACGCACGCGGCGGGCAGCGGCCTGCAGGGCATCGCGCTGGGCGGCGGGAATCGACTCGAACGCGGCCTTCAATTCGGCCTGCGTCAGTTCGAGTTCGGCCATCGAGGCGGCGCTTAGCCCGTCGAAGCGGGCGGTGTAGTCCAGCACCGCCGCATCGCCGCGCTGCCGCACCTCTAGCAGGATGTCGGCGACGCGCTGCTCGATGGCAGTGTCGGTGTCGGCCGACCAGTGCAGCCGGGCCTTGAATTCAGACTCAAATGTGGATTCTGCGCAGGACAGTCGGGCGGGAGTAGCTAGCAAATTCATAGCGTTTTGGATTTTACCGGTTTGCAGCGGCCTGCGCGCAGGCCGACGAGAAAGCGTCGATCAGCTTGCGGATCGGCGCCTGCTTGAGCTTGAGCGCGGTCTGGTTCACGACCAGGTGCGAGCTGATGTCCATGATGCGCTCGACCTCGACCAGGTGGTTGGCCTTGAGCGTGTTGCCGGTCGAGACCAGATCGACAATCGCGTCGGCCAGCCCGGTCAGCGGCGCCAGCTCCATGCTGCCGTAGAGCTTGATCAGGTCGACGTGAACGCCCTTGGTGGCAAAGAAGTCGCGCGAAATCTCGACGTATTTCGTCGCCACCTTCAGGCGCGAACCCTGTTTGACGGCAGCCGCATAGTCGAATCCCTCGCGCACCGCCACGCTGATGCGGCATTTGGCAATCTGCAGGTCGAGCGGCTGGTACAGCCCCTGGCTGCCTGACTCGAGCAGCGTGTCCTTGCCGACCACGCCGATGTCGGCGCCGCCGTACTGCACATAGGTCGGCACGTCGGTGGCGCGTACCAGCACCACGCGCAGGTCGCTCTGGTTGGTGTCCAAAATGAGCTTGCGGGACTTTTCCGGATCGTCGAGCACCTCGATGCCGGCGGACCTGAGCAGCGGCAGGATGTCGTCGAAGATACGGCCTTTGGAGAGCGCGAGCGTGATCATGCCTTGAGCCTTTCAATGTCGGCACCAATGCCGCGCAGCTTGGCTTCCATCTGGTCATAACCCCGGTCGAGGTGGTAGATGCGTTCGACAAAGGTTTCACCGCTGGCGACCAGGCCGGCAATCACCAGGCTGGCCGAGGCGCGCAGGTCGGTCGCCATGACGGTGGCGCCCGACAGCCTTTCCACCCCTTCGATGACGCAGACCTTGCCTTCGATCTGGATTTTGGCGCCCAGGCGCACCATTTCATTGACGTGCATGAAGCGGTTTTCAAAGATCGTCTCGGTCACCGTGCTGGTGCCCTGCGCGATGGCGTTGAGCGCCATGAACTGGGCCTGCATGTCGGTCGGAAAACCGGGGTATTCGGTGGTGCGGAAGGACTGGGCCTTCATGCGGCCGCTGGCCTGAATGCGGATGAAGCCCTCGCCCGCCGTGATGGTGGCGCCGGCTTCGCGCAGCTTTTCAATCACTACGTCGAGGTGCTCGGCGCGGCCATGCCTCAGGACCACATCGCCGCCTGCTGCCGCCACCGCGCACAGGAAGGTGCCGGTTTCGATGCGGTCGGCCACCACCTGGTGCGTGCAGCCGTGCAGCCGTTCGACGCCCTGGATGCGGATTCGGCGGGTGCCGTGGCCTTCGATGTTGGCGCCCATCTTGATGAGCATTTCGGCCAGGTCGCCGATTTCGGGCTCCTGCGCGGCGTTTTCGAGGATGGTCTCGCCTTCGGCCAGCGTGGCGGCCATCAGGAAATTCTCGGTGCCGGTCACGGTCACCATGTCAGTGGTGATGCTGGCGCCCTTCAGGCGCGTCTGGCCCTTGGGCAGCTTGGCCAGCATGTAGCCGTGCTCGACGGTGATGTCCGCGCCCATGGCCTGCATGCCCTTGATGTGCTGGTCCACCGGCCGCGAGCCGATGGCGCAGCCGCCGGGCAGCGACACCGTGGCCTCGCCGAAGCGCGCCAGCAGCGGCCCCAGCGCCAGCACCGAGGCGCGCATGGTCTTGACCAGTTCGTAAGGCGCTTCGGGCGAACTCAGCGGGCCGGCATTGAGGGTGACGGTGCCGGGAACGCTTGCGCTGCGCTCGACCTCGACGCCCATGTTGCAGATCAGCTTGAGCATGGTCGTCACGTCCTGCAGGCCGGGAACGTTTTGCAGCGTGACCGCGTCGGCGGTCAGCAGGGCCGCGCACAGTTCAGGCAGTGCCGCGTTTTTGGCGCCCGAGATTTCGACCGAACCGGCCAGGGACTTGCCGCCCTTGATGCGTAGTTTGTCCATGATTCTTTGTTCAGTTCGCGCTGTTGGCTGCCCATTCGGCGGGCGTGAAGGTTTTCATCGACAGCGCATGGACCTCATCGGTCTGCAGCCGTCCACCCAGCGTGGCATAGACGCGCTGGTGCCGCTGGATCAGGCGCTGGCCTTCAAAGGCGCTGGACACGATGGTGGCATACCAGTGCCGGCCGTCGCCGGACAGTTCGAGGTGCTCGCAAGGCAGGCCTGCGGCAATGATGGTTTGAAGTTCTTCGCTGGTCATAAATATTTTTGAAAAAGAGCAAGCATAGAGGAAACCCCTCTACTCCAGCAGGGGCCGCGGGACCGGTTTTGCCGGACCGCAGGCGCAGCAGCCCCCTCGGGGGGCAGGGAGCCACACGCAGTGGGCGACCGTGGGGGTCATATTCTTATTTTGTAGCCGGTGCGCAGCATGTTGACGGCCACCGCGCTGATGACCAGAAACGCCGCCAGCACCAGCCCCAGGCTGAGCCACGGCGAGACGTCGCTGACGCCGAAAAAGCCGTAGCGAAAGCCGTCGATCATGTAGAAAAACGGGTTCAGGTGGCTGATCTTCTGCCAGAACGGCGGCAGGGAATGAATGGAGTAGAAAACCCCGCTCAGAAAGGTCATCGGCATGATGATGAAGTTCTGGAAGGTCGCCATCTGGTCGAATTTTTCGGCCCACAGGCCGGCAATCACACCCAGCGCGCCCAGCATGGCCGAACCCAGCACGGCGAACAGCACGATCCACAGCGGCGCCACGAAGCCGGGCTGACCGAAAAACACCGTGACGACAAACACGCCCGTGCCCACCATCAGGCCGCGCACCACCGACGAGCCGACATAGGCCCAGAACCAGTGCCAGTGCGACAGCGGCGTGAGCAGCACGAACACCAGGCTGCCCATGATCTTGCTCTGGATCAGCGACGACGAGCTGTTGGCGAACGAGTTCTGCAGCACGCTCATCATCACCAGGCCGGGCACCAGGAAAGCGGTGTAGTTCACCTTGCCATAGACCAGCGCCTGCCCCTGCAGCACATGGCCGAAGATCAGCATGTAGAGCACGGCCGTCAGCACCGGCGCGCCGACGGTCTGGAAACCGACCTTCCAGAATCGCAGCACTTCCTTGTAGAAAAGCGTTTGCCAGCCGGTCATTTCATGGCTCCGGCCAGGTCCATCGCCATGGGTTCCTTCACCTCTTTTTCATTCATCACTTCAAGGAACACGTCTTCCAGGTCGGCCTTGCGGATTTCCACGTCCTCGGCCACCAGCCCGGCTTCGCGGACGGCCGCCAGGTACTGCTCGATTTCACGCGCATTGTGTGCCGGAAACTGCACGATTCGGCCTGTAATACGGGCCTGGCGCGCCAGGTGCAGGGGAAGTTCGCTATCAATCTTGAAGCGCAGGACATTGCTGGAAGCCGCGCTGAGCAGGTCGGACGTTTGCGCCAGCGCAACCACCCGGCCCTGCTTGAGCATGGCGATGCGGCTGCACAGGGCCTCGGCTTCTTCCAGATAATGGGTGGTCAGCAGCACGGTGCTGCCCTGCTTGTTGAGCCTGGCGATGAACTGCCACAGGGTCTGGCGCAGTTCCACATCGACGCCGGCCGTCGGCTCGTCGAGCACGATGACCTGCGGCTTGTGCACCAGCGCCTGGGCCACCAGAACCCGGCGCTTCATGCCGCCCGAAAGCTGGCGCATGTTGGCGTTGCCCTTGTCGGCCAGGCCCAGGCTGGCCAGCAACTCGTCGATCCAGTCGTCGTTGCGCTTGATGCCGAAATAGCCCGACTGGATGCGCAGCGCCTCGCGGACGGTGAAGAAGGGGTCGAACACCAGTTCCTGCGGCACCACGCCGAGCTTGCGCCGGGCGTTGGCATAGTCGAGCAGCACGTCGCTGCCATGCACCAGCACACGGCCGCTGCTGGCATGGGACAGTCCCGCCAGAATGCTGATGAGGGTGGTCTTGCCGGCGCCGTTGGGACCGAGCAAGCCGAAGAATTCGCCCTGCTGGATGTCGAAGCTGACATGGTCCAGGGCCTGGAGGCCGGTGCCGGGCTGGTTTCGCGGGGGAGGATAGGTTTTGGAGACGGACTGGAATGAGATGGCTGGCATGAGCCCGCTATTTTAGGGGCTGATGGCTTTCTTATCCGGAGCCGCCGGCCAAGGCCCTGCCAGCCCTCGTCCGGCAGGCGAAGCAAGCCCTCAGGCGGCCACGGCTGCGGCTTGTGGCGGCGAAGCGGGAATCAAGGCGGCAACGCCATAGACATCGGCCAGTTGCAGCAGCTGGTCGGACGCGCCCTGCACCGAAAAACGCTTGCCCGCCGCCAGTGCCTGCCGGCGGCATTCGAGCACGATGGCCAGCGCCGACGAGTCGAACTGGCTCAGCGCGCTGGCGTCCACGACCACTTCCCCGGGCATCGAAAGCACTTCCCTGGCCACGGTGTCATAAAAGCCGCTGGCAACGGCGTGGGTCAGTACAGCGGGAAGTTTCAGCATGGCAATCGGCTTGTTCAGGACTTGGCGCCGCCTGCGTTGGTCTGGTTGCGCTGCGACATCGACGCGATCAGGCCGTCAATGCCCTTGGCGCTGACTTCCTGGGCAAACTGGGTGCGGTAGGTTTCCACCAGCCACACGCCCAGCACGTTGAGGTCATAGATTTTCCAGCCGGTCGGGGTTTTTTCCATGCGGTAGTCGAGCTGGACCGGGTCGCCGCGCCCCAGCACTTCAGTGCGCACCGTCACCTCGGTGTCGCCAGTGGCCGCGCGCAGCGGTTTGACATTGAGCTTCTGGTCGTTGACCTGCGACAGCGCGCCGGAATAGGTGCGGATCAAGAGGGTCTTGAATTCTGCCTGCAGCCGGGTTTTTTGCTCCGGCGTGGCCTGGCGCCAGTTGCGGCCGACCGCCGAAGCCGTCATGCGGGTGAAATTGACGTTGGGCATGACCTTGGTATCCACCAGCGCCAGGACGCGGTTCATTTCGCCCGCCTGGATGGCCTTGTCGGCCTTGATGGCGTCGAGCACTTCGCTGGAAACGCGCTTGATCAGCGCATCCGGGGCCTCGTCGGCCGCGCGCACCAGGGGGGCCGAAGCGAGCAGGGCCAGGCTGAGCGTGGCGGTCAATAAACGTCCGAGAGTTCTACGGTTCATGGTTTTTCTTTCAAAGTCAAAACAGATGGCTGCCGGCAGCACCGTGGACTAATCGATTGGCGCCGTGGCGGCAAGCCGCGTGTGACTGGTTATTTTGCAGGCAGGTTCGGGCGCAGCCGATGAAGTTTTAAAACGCCTGGGTAAAGCTTGTTACCAGGGCTTTACTGCGGATTTGGCTGCGGGGCCGCAGGCGCACCCGAGGGCGGCGCTTCAGGCAGGTCGAAGCGTTCCTCGGGTTCGGTGCGCTCGTTGCCGCCGATCAGGCTCTTGCGGCGCTGCAAATAGGCATCGCGGGTGAAGGCGTATTTGTCGAGCGCGGCCTGGTCCAGCAGGTCGCCGGCACGCAGCAGGTTGGCCCGGGTATCGACCAGGTCCAGGGTTTTCAGGGAATTGCGCGCCGGAACGTTGTTGGACTGCGACACCAGATCACCCTGCATGTCCACCGCCAGGCCCGCCGTGTCGCGCACGCTGGAGGGACCAAACAGCGGAAGCACGACATACGGGCCGGACGCCAGCCCCCAGGTGCCCAGGGTCTGGCCGAAATCTTCCTTGTGCTTGGGGATTTTCAGCTCGGTGGCGACATCAAAAATGCCGCCCACGCCCCACAGCGTGTTGGTCGTGACGCGAAACAGCGAATCGGCCGCTTCCGTAGGCTTGCCCTGCAGCACGTTGTTCACCAGGGACCAGACATCCGAGATGTTTTCAAAGAAATTCGTGACGCCGGTACGCACCGGCGACGGCGTGATGTTCTGGTAGGCGGTGGCGACGGGCTTGAGCACCGCGCGGTCCAGCCCTTCGTTGAAGCTGTAGACGCCCCGGTTGAACGGCTCCAGCGGATCGGCAGGATTCGCCTGGGGACCGGTGGCACAGCCCTGCAGCAGGGCGATAGCCAGGGCGGCGGCGGCCCAGCCCGGGACTTTTTTCAGAGGAATAGCATGCTTCATTTTTTGTCCGTCGTTCCGGTTGCTGGCAGGGGAGGAGCCGTTCCTGAAGATTCGTCGGCGGTCTTGCTGAACAGGAACTGGCCGATGAGATTTTCCAGCACCACGGCCGACTGCGTTTGTCGGATGACGTCGCCAGCAGCGAGGTTTTTTTCATCGCCGCCCGCCTGGATGCCAATGTACTGCTCGCCGAGCAGGCCGCTGGTGAGGATTTTCAGCGAACTGTCCTTGGGAAAAGAATAACGGCTTTGCATTTCGAGCGTGACGCGCGCCTGGAATGTCTGGTCATTGAAGCTGATGTCCTCGATCCGGCCCACCACCACGCCGCCGCTGCGCACCGACGCCTTGGGCTTGAGCCCGCCCACGTTGTCGAATTCAGCCGTGATCCGGTAGGTGGGCTGGAAATTCAGGTTCAGCAGATTGGCTGCCTGCAATGCCAGAAACAAAATGGCCACGGCGCCCACCAGCACAAACAGTCCTACCCACACATCAATCTTCGAGCGTTGCATCAAAACTTCCTTCCAAACGGTTGAGGACAGTGCCCGCCCGGCCATCGCACGGCAAGGGCCTGTCCCACGAATTTTTTCAAGCGATCACTTCGTGAACATCATCGCGGTCAGGATGAAATCCAGCCCCAGCACCGCCAGGGAGGCCACCACCACCGTTCGCGTCGTGGCGCTGGCCACGCCTTCGGGCGTCGGTTGCGACTGGTAGCCCTGAAGCAGCGCGATGAAGGTCACGGTGAAGCCGAACACAATGCTCTTGATGATGCCGTTGCCGACATCACGCCAGACATCGACGCTGCCCTGGATCTGGCTCCAGAACGAACCGGCATCGATACCGATCATCAGCACGCCGACCACCCAGCCGCCAATCACGCCCATGGCGCTGAACACGGCGGCCAGCAGCGGCATGGCAATCACGCCGCCCCAGAAGCGCGGCGCCAGGATGCGCTGGATCGGATCGACGGCCATCATTTCCATCACGCTGATCTGTTCGCCGGCTTTCATCAGGCCGATCTCGGCGGTCAGCGAAGTGCCGGCCCGGCCGGCGAACAGCAGCGCCGTCACCACTGGACCGAGTTCGCGCACCAGCGTGAACGTGACCAGTTGGCCCAGCGCCTCGGTCGAGCCAAAGCGCAGCAGCGTGTAGTAGCCCTGCAGGCCGAACACAAAACCGACGAACAGGCCGGAAATGGCAATGATGACCAGCGAGTAATTGCCCAGGAAATGGATCTGGTCGCGCACCAGGCCAAAGCGCCTGAGGCTGGAGCCGAAAGTAGCCAGCAGCCGCAGGAACAGCCGGGCGCCATAGCCCAGGTTGGCCAGCCAGCTGCGGGTGGCAAATCCGACGTCGGCAGGCTTGTACCAGCTCATGAGGAGGCTCCGGATTTCTTCGATGCAGGCGTCACTTCGGGACCGAAGTCCTGCTCGACGGTGACGCCGGGATAGTCAAAGCGCACCGGGCCGTCCGGCAGCGCATGCACATACTGGTAGACCAGCGGGTCGGTGCTCTGGCGCACCGCGTCGGGCGTGCCCTCGGCGGCGACCTTGCCGTTGGCCAGGATGATCACATGGTCGGCAATCGCAAACGTCTGCTCCAGCTCATGCGAGACAAACAGGCTGGTCAGCCCGAGGCTGTCGTTGAGGTGGCGAATCAGGTTGGCCGCCGTTCCCAGAGAAATCGGATCGAGTCCGGAAAACGGCTCGTCGTACATCACCAGTTCCGGGTCGAGCGCGATGGCACGGGCCAGCGCAATGCGCCGGGCCATGCCGCCCGACACCTCGCTCGGCATCAGGTCGCGCGCGCCGCGCAGGCCGACGGCATTGAGCTTCATCAGCACGATGTCGCGGATCAGCGCTTCGGGCAGGCCGGTGTGCTCGCGCAGCGGAAAGGCAACGTTTTCAAACACGCTCAGGTCGGCGAACAGCGCGCCGAACTGGAACAGCATGCCCATGCGCCGACGGGCCGCGTAGATCTGTTCCTGGTCCATTGGCGTGACGTCCTGGCCGTCGAACAGCAGCTGGCCCGACTGCGCCCGGTTCTGGCCGCCGATCAGGCGCAGGATGGTCGTCTTGCCGCCGCCCGAGGCGCCCAGCAGCGCCGTGACCTTGCCCCGGGGAACCGACAGCGAAATATTGTCCAGAATGACGCGTTCGCCGTACCCAAAGGTCAGGTGGCGCAGTTCGACAAGGGAAGCGTTGGAAGGTGGAGGCATAGAAAAGACAAAAGCCGGGGATTCCGGCTTCTGGATCATAAGGGAATACGCTGATTAGCGTGGCAAGTCGCTGTAGCCCATCAGGAACTCGTCAACCGAGCGCGCGGCCTGTCGGCCTTCGCGAATCGCCCACACCACCAGGCTCTGGCCGCGCCGGATGTCACCCGCCGCAAACACCTTGGGAACGTTGGTCGCATAGCCGCCGATGAAGTCGTTGCCGGCCCGGGCATTGCCCCGGTTGTCCTTCTCGATACCGAAAGCATCCAGCACCGAAGCCACCGGCGAGACAAAGCCCATGGCCAGCAGCACCAGGTCGGCCTTGAGGAGCTGCTCGGAGCCGGGAACCTCGACCATCTTGCCGTCCTTCCATTCGACGCGGACGGTCTTCAGACCGGTGACCTTGCCTTTTTCGCCGATCAGCTCCTTGGTCGAGATGGCGAACTCGCGCTCGCAGCCCTCTTCGTGGCTGGAACTGGTGCGCAGCTTGATCGGCCAGTAAGGCCAGGTCATGGGCCGGTTTTCCTCAACGGGTGGCTCGGGCATCAGCTCGAACTGGGTCACGCTGGCCGCGCCGTGGCGGTTGCTGGTGCCGACGCAGTCGGAGCCGGTGTCGCCGCCGCCGATCACGATGACGTGCTTGCCTTCGGCGCGCAGCTGGCCCTTGACCTTGTCGCCGGCATTGACCTTGTTTTGCAGCGGCAGGAACTCCATGGCGAAATGCACGCCATCGAGTTCGCGGCCGGGCACCGGCAAATCGCGCGACTGCTCGGCGCCGCCGGTCAGGACCACGGCGTCGAAGTCTTTTTGCAGCTGCTCGGGCGTGATGGTTTCCTTGGCCCAGTTGATGACCTTCGAGCCCTTGGGCAGGCTGCCGACCATGACGCCGGTGCGAAAGGTCACGCCTTCGGCCTGCATCTGCTCGACACGGCGGTCGATGTGGATTTTCTCCATCTTGAAGTCGGGAATGCCGTAGCGCAGCAGGCCGCCGACACGGTCGTTCTTCTCGAACAGCGTCACGTCGTGGCCGACGCGGGCGAGCTGCTGGGCAGCGGCCATGCCGGCCGGGCCGGAACCGACCACGGCGACCTTCTTGCCGGTCTTGTGCTGGGCGGGACGGGGCTTGACCCAGCCCTCGGACCAGGCGCGGTCGATGATGGCGTGCTCGATGGACTTGATGCCGACCGCGTCGTCGTTGACGTTCAGCGTGCAGGCGGCCTCGCACGGCGCAGGGCAGATGCGGCCGGTGAACTCGGGAAAATTGTTGGTGCTGTGCAGCGTGTCAATCGCGTTTTTCCAGTCGTTCCTGAACACCATGTCATTGAAGTCGGGAATGATGTTGTTGACCGGGCAGCCGCTGTTGCAAAACGGCGTGCCGCAGTCCATGCAGCGCGCTGCCTGCACGTTGGCCTGCTGGTCGTCCAGGCCGATGACAAATTCCTTGTAGTTCTTCAGGCGCTCGGGAACAGGCTTGTAGCCCTCTTCGATGCGCTCGTATTCCATGAAGCCGGTGATTTTTCCCATGATCGATTCCTGTGCAATTCTTTAAGCTTTTTTAGCCGTTTGCGCATATCCAGCGGGCGCAAGCAGCTACAAATACAATAGCAAAATGATGACCGGGCCGTTGTGCCGGCCCGGCCCGGCTTACTTGGCGGCTACTGCTTCCCAGTTCGTCGCGACTTGCGCGCTGGTAGTTTCGGTCGCGGCTTCGAGCCGGCGTTCCTTGCGCTCGATCAGGGCGCGCTTGTACTCGTTCGGGAAGACCTTCACGAATTTCAGGCGCGACACGTTCCAGGTGTCGAGCAGTTCCCGGGCGCGCTTGCTGCCGGTCCAGCGGTTGTGGTCCTGCAGCAGGCGCTTGAGCTGCTCTTCGTCGCTTTCGCCGCCATGCCAGTCGGAATGGTCATGGGTGTGCTGTTCGGCAGTCAGGACGACCTTGTCCATCGACACCATCGACGTGTTGCAGCGCGTCGCAAACAGCCCGTCCTCGTCGTACACATAGGCCACGCCGCCGCTCATGCCGGCGGCGAAGTTGCGGCCGGTCTTGCCCAGCACCGCGACCGTGCCGCCGGTCATGTATTCGCAGCCATGGTCGCCCGTGCCCTCAACGACCGCCGTCGCACCCGACAGGCGCACCGCGAAGCGTTCGCCGGCCACGCCACTGAAGAAAGCCTCGCCGGTGGTCGCGCCGTACAGCACGGTGTTGCCGACGATGGTGTTCTTCACCGCGTCGCCCCGGAAGTCGATGCTCGGGCGCACCACGATGCGACCGCCCGACAGGCCCTTGCCGGTGTAGTCGTTGGCGTCGCCAATCAGATACATGGTGATGCCCTTGGCCAGGAAAGCGCCGAACGACTGGCCGCCGGTTCCTTCAAGCTGGATGCGCAGCGTGTCGTCCGGCAGGCCTTCGGGGCGCAGGCGCGTCAGCTCGCCCGACAGCATGGCGCCGACGGTGCGGTTGACGTTGCGCGTCACCTCGATGAACTGGACCTTCTCGCCCTTTTCCAGCGCGGCTTTCGATTTCTCGATCAGGCGCACATCGAGCGCGCGCTCCAGGCCGTGGTCCTGGTTCATCACATGCAGGCGCGGCACATCGGCCGGCACCTGCGGCTGGTAGAACAGCCGGCTAAAGTCCAGGCCTCTAGCCTTCCAGTGCTCGATGCCTTTTTGCATGTCAAGCAGTTCAGGGCGGCCGATCAGGTCGTCGAACTTGCTCACGCCGAGCTGCGCCATCAACTGGCGCGCTTCCTCTGCGACAAAGAAGAAATAGTTGACCACATGCTCGGGCTTGCCGCTGAACTTCTGGCGCAGCACCGGGTCCTGCGTGGCGACGCCGACCGGGCAGGTGTTGAGGTGGCATTTGCGCATCATGATGCAGCCCTCGACGACCAGCGGCGCGGTGGCGAAACCGAACTCGTCGGCGCCGAGCAGCGCGCCAATCACCACGTCGCGGCCGGTCTTCATCTGGCCGTCGGCCTGCACGCGGATGCGGCCGCGCAGGCGGTTGAGCACCAGCGTCTGCTGGGTTTCGGCCAGGCCGATTTCCCACGGCGAGCCGGCATGCTTGATCGACGACCAGGGCGAAGCGCCCGTTCCGCCGTCATGGCCGGCAATCACCACGTGGTCAGCCTTGGCCTTGGCCACGCCGGCGGCAATCGTGCCGACGCCGGTCTCGCTGACCAGCTTGACGCTGATGCTGGCGCGCGGGTTGACGTTCTTCAAATCGTGGATCAGCTGCGCCAGGTCCTCGATCGAATAGATGTCGTGATGCGGCGGCGGCGAGATCAGGCCCACGCCGGGCACCGAGAAGCGCAGCTGGCCGATGTATTCGCTGACCTTGCCGCCGGGCAGCTGGCCGCCCTCGCCGGGCTTGGCGCCCTGCGCCATCTTGATCTGGATCTGGTCGGCCGACACCAGGTATTCGGCGGTGACGCCAAAGCGGCCCGACGCCACCTGCTTGATGCGCGAACGCAGCGAGTCGCCGTCCTGCAGCGGCAGATCGACTTCAACGACCTTCTCGCCGATCACGCTTTTCAGCGTGTCGCCGCGCTTGATCGGGATGCCCTTGAGTTCCTGGCGATAGCGGTTGGGGTCTTCGCCGCCCTCGCCCGTGTTGCTCTTGCCGCCGATGCGGTTCATGGCGACGGCCAGCGTCGCATGCGCCTCGGTGCTGATCGAGCCGAGCGACATCGCGCCGGTGGCAAAGCGCTTGACGATTTCCTTGGCCGGCTCGACCTCGTCGATCGGAATGGCCTTGCTCGGGTCGATCCTGAACTCGAACAGGCCGCGCAACGTCATGTGGCGGCGGTTCTGGTCGTTGACGAGCTGGGCGAACTCCTTGTAGGTGTTCCAGTTGTTGGCGCGCGTCGAATGCTGCAGCTTGGCAATCGTGTCAGGCGTCCACATGTGGTCCTCGCCGCGAACGCGCCAGGCGTATTCGCCGCCGGCGTCGAGCATGTTGCTGAGTACCGGGTCGTCGCTGAAGGCGGCCTTGTGCATGCGCAGCGCTTCCTCGGCAATGCCGAAAACGCCCATGCCCTCGACCTGGCTGGCCGTTCCGGTGAAGAACTTGTCAACGGAGGAGCGGTTCAGGCCGATGGCTTCGAACAGCTGCGCGCCACAGTAGCTCATGTAGGTCGACACGCCCATCTTGGACATGATCTTGGACAGGCCCTTGCCAATGGCCTTGGTGTAGTTGTACACCGCTTTTTCGGTGCTCAGGTCGCCCGGCAGGCCCCTGGACAGTTCGGCCAGGGTTTCCAGCGCCAGGTAGGGGTGGACCGCCTCGGCGCCGTAGCCGGCCAGCACGGCGAAGTGATGCACTTCCTTGGCCGAACCGGTCTCGACCACCAGCCCGGCAGTGGTGCGCAGGCCTTCCTTGACCAGGTGCTGGTGAATCGCCGACAGCGCCAGCAGCGCCGGAATCGCGACCTGCGTGGCGCTCAGGGCGCGGTCGCTGACGATCAGGATGTTCTTGCCGGTCTTGATCGCATCGACCGCTTCGGCGCACAGCGACGCCAGCTTGGCCTCGACGCCTTCGCTGCCCCAGGCCAGCGGATAGGTGATGTCCAGCGTGTAGCTCTTGAACTTGCCCTGGGTGTGCGCCTCGATGTCGCGCAGCTTTTGCATGTCGGCGTTGTTCAGCACCGGCTGGCTGACTTCCAGCCGCATCGGCGGATTCACCTGGTTGATGTCCAGCAGGTTGGGCTTGGGGCCGATGAAGGACACCAGCGACATCACGATGGCTTCGCGGATCGGGTCGATGGGCGGGTTCGTCACCTGCGCGAACAGCTGCTTGAAGTAGTTGTAGAGCGGCTTGTTCTTGTTCGACAGCACGGCCAGCGGGCTGTCGTTGCCCATCGAGCCGGTGGCTTCCTCGCCGTTGGCGGCCATCGGCGAGAGCAGGAACTTGATGTCCTCCTGGGTGTAGCCGAAGGCCTGCTGGCGGTCGAGCAGTGACAATTCGGGCGCCACGGGAACCGCCGGGGCGCTTTCTTTCGTCTTGCCGGCCACATCGTCGAGCCGGATGCGCAGGTTCTCGATCCACTGCTTGTAGGGCTTGCTGTGCGACAGCGTGGCCTTGATTTCCTCGTCATCGACCATGCGGCCCTGTTCGAGGTCGATCAGGAACATCTTGCCGGGCTGCAAACGCCATTTGCGAATGATCTTGTGCTCGGGAATCGGCAGCACGCCCGATTCGGACGCCATGATGACAAGGTCGTCGTCGGTCACGCAGTAGCGCGACGGGCGCAGGCCGTTGCGGTCCAGCGTCGCGCCGATCTGGCGGCCGTCGGTGAAGACGATGGACGCCGGGCCGTCCCACGGTTCGAGCATCGCGGCGTGGTATTCGTAGAAGGCCTTGCGGCGTTCGTCCATGGTGGTGTGCTGCTCCCAGGGCTCGGGAATCATCATCATCACGGCCTGGCTGATCGGATAGCCGGCCATGGTCAGCAGTTCCAGGCAGTTGTCGAAGGTGGCGGTATCGGACTGGCCGGGAAAGCTGATCGGGTAGAGCTTTTGCAGGTCGGCGCCGAGCACTGGCGACGACATCACGCCTTCACGCGCCTTCATCCAGTTGTAGTTGCCCTTTACGGTGTTGATCTCGCCGTTGTGCGCGACATAGCGGTAGGGGTGCGCCAGCGGCCACTCGGGGAAGGTGTTGGTCGAGAAGCGCTGATGCACAAGGCCGAGCGCGGAGACGCAGCGCGCATCAAGCAGGTCCAGAAAATAGGTGCCGACCTGGTCGGCCAGCAGCAGGCCCTTGTAGACCACGGTGCGGCTGGACATGCTGGGAACGTAGTATTCCTTGCTGTGCGTCAGGTGCAGGCGCTGGATGGCGGCGCTGGCGGTCTTGCGGATCACGTAGAGCTTGCGCTCCAGCGCGTCCTGGACGATCACGTCATTGCCCCGGCCGATGAAGATCTGGCGCAGGATGGGTTCCTTGGCGCGCACGGTCGGCGACATCGGCATGTCGCGGTTGACCGGCACGTCGCGCCAGCCGAGCAGCACCTGGCCTTCGGCCTTGACGGCGCGCTCCAGCGCCTGCTCGCAGGCCAGCCGCGAGGCATGTTCCTTGGGCAGGAACACCATGCCCACGCCGTATTCGCCCGGTGGCGGCAAGGCAATGCCTTGCGCGGCCATTTCTTCGCGGTACAGGGCATCAGGCAGCTGGATCAGGATGCCGGCGCCGTCGCCCATCAGCTTGTCGGCCCCCACGGCGCCCCGGTGATCGAGGTTTTCAAGGATCTTGAGCGCTTGGGCAACGATCGCATGGCTCTTGTGGCCCTTGATATGCGCCACGAAACCGACACCGCAGGCATCGTGCTCGTTGGCGCCTGCGTACAAACCGTGTTGTTCAAAATGCTTGATTTCAGCAGCCGTGGTCATGGCAATTCCTTGTCAGTGGGCAGGCAGGAGGCGTGGATCGAGACGCCAGCCCTGCCCGCCGGGTGTTTCAAATTTCAAAAGACGAGCATAGTACATGCCAGTCTTGATGCCAAATTTTTTAATCGGGGTCAGATTCCAATTAATCCGAGCTACGGCTCAGGGTTAAAAATATAGGGACACATCAAAATAAATAGCAAACAATCATTTACAGTCATGCGAAAACCCTGTTTTTAATCCAGTTTATTGACCGATACAGGCCGTCCGGCCTTGGTTTTCACGACGCGGCGGCTGGTCTGCTTTTGCAGATTCGCGACAAAGCTTTCATCACCCAGCGCCCAGCCGCCTAGCGCGGCGCGGGTCAGCGCTTCCTGCTGAACCGGCGCGATGCCCTGGGCAACCAGCGCCGCATAGGCCGCTTCGCGCGAAAATGGGGTGTTGCCCAGCGTCCAGAACAGTGCGTGCGGCGTGACCAGCCGGTCGGCCCGCTGGCCAACATAGTGCGCATGGCTGGACCACGGATAGGCAGCGGCCTCCCTGACCAGCCCGGCGCGCACCGGATTGAGGTCGATATACGCCATGCACGCCAGCAGGTAGCGGTCGGTGTCGATCACGGTCGAGCGGTAACGCCCTTCCCACAGCGTGCCTGTCCGTCCCTGGCGGTCGTTGAAATAACGCACATAGCGCCGGCCCACCGCCTGCATCATCTGCGGCAGGCCTTCGGCGGTGGCCGGCGTGGCCAGCAGGTGGAAATGGTTGTCCATCAGCACATAGGCATGCACCGCGACGCTGAATTTCTGCGCGTTTTCATCCAGCAGCGAGAGCAGCATCTGGAAGTCGGCGACCGATGAAAAAATCGCCTGTCGGTTATTTCCGCGCTGGATGATGTGGTGCGGGTAACCGGGAACGGCAAGGCGGGAAAGACGGGCCATGAATTGCAATGCCGGAAGTGTGCGCCATGATATTTGATCTGGCCGGCTTGCTTTGGCTCGGCAACTCAGCGGATGATTTTCCCTTCCGGCGTGATGCTGACCAAGTCAATGGCCCGCACCGATTCGTATTTTTTGGCACGCAGGTTGACGCGGAAACCGCCCAGGTTGAAGTCCGTCATGGAATTGAACGCTTTTTGCAAACCGGCGCGGTCCGGCTTGCCTCCGGCGGCAATGCTTCGCTGTACGCCTTCGGCAAAGCTGCGGGCGGCAATATAGCCTTCGACGCTTTCATAACTGGGCGACTGGTCGGTCTGGTTCAGCGCATCCAGATATTCCTTGACCAGGGGTATGGTGGCGCTGCGCGGCGAAGGAACGACCTGCGAAATGACAATGCCGCCGATTTCCTTGCCCAGCGCACTGAACAAAGGGTCGATGCCCACAACAGAAAAGGTCAGGAACTGGCCGCCAAAACCCGCCTGGCGCATTTTCCGGATAAACGCTGCCGATGAATTGAACAGGCTGACCATGATGATGGCCTGGGGTTGGGACTTGATGATCTGGGCCACGGCCGCATCGACCTGAGTGCTGTTGACGGGTGACAGGGCGCTGGTCACAAGAGGTGGCCGCTTCAGGTCCACCAGGGCGTTGTTCACGGCTGCCAGTCCCGCACGGCCCATGGCATCTTCTTCGGCAAATACCGCAATGCGTTCCTGGTTGAGCGTGGCGCAATGCCGCGCGACTTTGTAGGCCTCGTCGGCCAGCGCCGGACGAACATGAAACACATTGGCAAGCGCGGGATCGTGCAAGGTGTCGGACGCGGCAAAAGGCGCGAAAAACACAGTGCCGTTTGGCTTGGCGACGGCATAGGCAGCGTCGCAACTGGCCGTTCCGGCAAAGCCGAACAAGGCATCAACGCCTTCACTGATCAGCTTTTTGGCATTGGCGGCGGCCTTGGCCGGGTCGTAGCCGTCATCGAGCGCCTTGACCTCAATGCTGTAGCCGCCCACGCCGTTCGCGGCATTGATGGCGTCAAAGCAGATTTTGGCGCCATTCAAGTAGGCCAGGCCGATCTGGTCAGCCGCGCCAGTCAGCGGCACCGACTGGCCAATCGTCAGTTTTCGGCCTGCCTTGACGGCTTGAGCCCTGAGCGCGGGACTGGCAACGAGGGCGGCGCAAGAAGCGCTTCCCAGAATCAACGCACGGCGATTGAACATGATGCTTACCTTTTACCCAATTTAGAAGAGCAATCCAGAAACTGACCTGCTCGCTGTTATGTTGCAAACGCTTGAAGCCCAAGCATGTCACAAATAGTATTTTTTGTACCAAAAAGACCATGCAATGTAGGCATAACCTATTTCATATCCAGAGGTAAGCCCTGAATCAGCAAGAAAATCGTTGCCTGGAAGATTCTCTTTCCAGTCGCTGCACATCGAAAAGCCGAAGTTGCCATGCAAGCAGCATGCCAATGCAGTAGCCAAGACAAGGTAACCAGCCGGCCCATTGCCAGCTGCCGGCCTGCAACGCGCCTGAGCCAGGCAGCAGGCGAACACAGGGTCAGGCCGGGCAGGCTTCTGTTTGAAAAACTCCTGCGCCAGTCGCATGACCGCCGGCCCGAGCAGCCCGGGCCGGCGGCGGCTTGTCGAGATGCAGCGCCGCCACCACGACCGCCGCCATCGCATAACGGGAAGCGGGCAGTGGGTGCGCCGTCTCAAGGGGCCAGGCTGCTCACCGCGAACCCGATGGATCAGGCGGGAAAGACCGCATGGCCCTTGAGCCGCTCATGCTCCTTGCCGGCAAAGCGGTCGGTCATGCCGGCGATGTAGTCGGCCACCACGCGCTCGGGTTTGGCACCGGCGGCCTGCGGGCTGTCGCTACTGTCAAAACGGTCGATATGCGCCTGCGGCATCTGCGCCGGGTCGGCCATGTAGGCCTCGAACAGGTCGCGCACGACCTGCTGGGCCGCCTGCGTGGTCTGCGTCACCTGCGGATGGCGGTATAGATTTTGTAGCAGGAAGCGCTTGAGGGACGTGGACTGCAAGGCCATTTGATCTGAAAAGCAGACCAGACCCGCGTGCTGGCGAACCGCCTGGACATCGGCTGGCGCAGCCTGCTGGAGCGCCCGCCCGGTGGCATCAATCACGTCGTAAACCTGCGCGCTGAGCATGCGCCGTATGGTTTCAAACAGCAGGCGCCGGCCCTGCAGCCGGGGGTGGACGGCCAGCGTTTCGCGCCGGTAGCGGCTGAACAGCGGCACGTCCTCCAGCTGCTCCAGGCTCAGCAGGCCCGAGCGCACGCCGTCGTCCATGTCGTGGGCGTTGTAGGCGATTTCATCGGCCAGATTGGCCAGTTGCGCCTCCAGGCTGGGTTGCCGCCAGGCCGGCTCGTGGCCGGGCTGCTCGACAAACCGGCGGGCCACGCCGCCCGGCTCTCTGGCCTCGATGTGACGGGCGTTGCGTTTCGAGCAGTGCTTCAGGATGCCTTCGCGCGTCTCGAAGGTCAGGTTCAGGCCATCGTAGTCCGGGTAACGCTCTTCCAGCGCATCGACGACGCGCAGGCTTTGCAGGTTGTGCTCGAAGCCGGCGCTGTGCGGGTTGTGGTTCTTCAGGCAGGCGTTGAGCGCATCCTGCCCGGCATGGCCGAAAGGCGTGTGGCCCAGGTCGTGCGCCAGCGCAATCGCCTCGACCAGGTCTTCATTGAGCTGCAGGGTGCGGGCGATGGAACGGCCCAGTTGCGCGACTTCCAGCGAATGCGTCAGCCGGGTGCGAAACAGGTCGCCTTCGTGGTTCAGGAACACCTGGGTTTTGTAGACCAGCCGGCGGAACGCGGTCGAATGCACGATGCGGTCGCGGTCGCGCTGGAAGTCCGAGCGCGTCGGCGCCACCGGCTCGGGAATGCGGCGGCCGCGCGACAGGGCCGGATCACAGGCGTAGGCAGCCAGATTCATGATTTATGCATCAAAAATGCCGATTGCGCAGTATCCACGGGTGCAAGCAGCTATTAATTTCATAGTAGATTGCAAAACTGCTGGTCAGGCGCAGCACAGGTCGATGATCTCGCGCACCAGCGCATCGGGCGCGGCGCAGACGGCAGCCTTGCCGGGGCCGTCGATCACCACGAAACGAATCTCGCCGGCTTCGGATTTCTTGTCCACGCGCATCAGGTCGAGGTAGCGGCCTGCGTTGTCGGCGCTTGAGAGCACCGGGCCCTTGACCGGCAGCCCGGCGCGCTCGATCAGCATGCTCAAGCGACTGACAAAAGCCGCATCCACCCGGCCCAGTCGCTGCGACAGATGCGCCGCCATCACCATGCCGCAACCGACACCCTCGCCGTGCAGCCATTTGCCGTAGCCCAAACCGGATTCGATCGCGTGGCCAAAGGTGTGGCCGAAATTCAGGATCGCCCGCAGGCCCGATTCGCGCTCGTCCTGGCCGACCACCCAGGCCTTGATCTCGCAGCTGCGCTGGATGGCATGCGCCAGCGCGGCCGGGTCCTTGGCCAGCAGCGCGTCGAGATTCGTTTCCAGCCAGCCGAGGAAAGCCATGTCGGCAATCGGCCCGTACTTGATGACTTCGGCCAGGCCGGCGCTCAGTTCGCGGTCGGGCAATGTCTTGAGCGCGTCCAGGTCGCACACCACCAGTTGCGGCTGGTAAAACGCGCCAATCATGTTCTTGCCCAGCGGATGGTTAATGGCGGTCTTGCCGCCCACCGACGAGTCCACCTGCGCCAGCAGCGTCGTCGGCACCTGCACGAAGGGCACGCCGCGCATGTAGCTGGCGGCGGCAAAGCCGGTCATGTCGCCGACCACGCCGCCGCCGAGGGCAAACAGCACGGTCTTGCGGTCGCAGCCGTTTTCGAGCAGCGCATCGAAAATCAATTGCAGCGTCGGCCAGTCCTTGTGCGCCTCGCCATCGGGCAGCGTGACCAGCAGCACCCGGGCATAGTGCGCGCGCAGGGCTTCGGTCAGTTGCGCCGCATACAGGGGCGCCACGGTCGTGTTGGACACCACGAGCGCCGTCGAGGCCTTGGGAAGGTGCTGGTAGGTTTGCGCATTGCCGAGCAAACCGGTCCCGATCACGATGGGGTAGCTGCGTTCGGCCAGGTTGATGTGGACCTGCGCCGTTGCGGGAGAAAAGAAAGGATTTGCTTGCATCACCGAAGTGTAGAGGCACTTTTCGGCAGGGATTGACGAGCTGCTGTATTACGCGGCGTCGAGGGTCAACACTGCTGAATGGCGCGGCTTCATGACCCCGGAACGATGCCCGCCAGTTCGAGCTGCATGGCGATCATGTTGACCAGTGTGGACACCGAGGGGCGGCCGGTCTCGATGACGAAATGCGCGGTTTCGCGGTACAGCGGGTCGCGTTGGGTATACAGGTCGCGCAGGCGGCCAAGCGGGTCGGCAACCTGCAGCAAAGGGCGGCTGACATCGTGCCGGAGCCGGCGAAACAGCTCCTCGGGTGAAGAACGCAAGTACACCACATGGCTCCGGTCATGCAGGCGCTGGCGGTTGGCCGGACGCAGCACCGCGCCGCCGCCGGTCGAAAGCACCCCGCCCGCCAGGCCGGTCAACTCATCAATGACGGATTCCTCGACATCGCGAAAGCTGACCTCCCCTTCCCGCTCGAAATAATCGCGGATGGAGCAGCCGAGACGCTCCTCGATGACGTGGTCGGAGTCGAGGAAAGCGAGCTTCAGCCGCCGGGCGAGTTGTCGCCCGACGGTGGATTTACCGGAGCCGGGGAGGCCTACGAGGGCGATCACCCGTGGAGTCCTCAATAGCTATATGGAGAAGGGGGAAGAGCGCAAGGCGGACCGAAGTCCGGAACGCTTTGAGCCAAGCGGAAAATGGTTGATTTTCCGGTTTCGGTACCGCTAGAACTGACCGTTGCGGTCAACTTGTTAATAACCCAAAGGGCCGAACCTTTTAAGTAAGTCAAATTGAAAGCAGCAGTTCCACTCGCATCGGTAACCACAGTAGAGGGTACGCCTCCACCATCTGAATTTTGGGGAGTCAGATTGCCGTCCAGCGTAGCTGGTGGCGCGGCAACAGCCGGCTGCACGATCGGACATGAGCCCGCATCGGCAACAGTGGTCAGTGTGCGTTTCCCATCTTCGCCTGGATCTAGGGAACCATTGCCATTCACGTCTTCAGAGCAATAAGTTGCATTAGCAGCAACCGTGCAAGCACCTCCCAGACTGAACGCCACAGGTCGCATACGCAAAGTCACGATCTGGTTAGGCACCGGGTTGTTATTGGCATCTGTGACCTGTACTGAATAGGCTTGAATATACAAAGTCTTGTCAGAACTTTCCCCTAATACGGACGCAGGACCAAATGCAACCGACAACGCTTGGCCACCAATAGTGATTTTTGCGGAGCTGTTCGAAGGCAGTTTATCGGTCTGCACGACGGGGCTGGAATTCTGGATCATGGCGGAAATCACGATTCCGTTTGAAATGGAAACAGCAGTACCAGCGGTGAACGTTGCAACCGCATTACCTGCACTATTGGTATAGGCAAGTGCAGGCGTCAGAGACTCACCGGCTCCTGGCCCTCCTGTCATTGAAAACAGGATTGGAACGTTGGCAACAGACTGATCCGTCGAACCGTTTGAGGTCACTGCGCGCGCCGTTATCGTGAGCGAACTCTGGTTTCCAGCAGTAGCAATCGGCAAAGTAGTCTGGCTTGCAGTCAGGAGAATTTTGTTGGCTGCCGACACCGGCGGAGAAACTGCCAAAGTGAGGCTCACAGTTCGAGGTGAAGGCGTATTGTTGTCAATCATGGTGATTGATGCAGTGCCTGCTTGCGGGACCGTCAAATCGGCAGAGGCATTTCCGCCGACCACAGGAATGCTCTGGCTTAAAGCCCCGTTTGCAAATGTTCCCAACGTCGTCGCGAAAGTTACCGTAGTCGCTCCAGGTGCCGACACTGTTATGGTCTGCGCAATATTCGTTACCAAGACAGCATTATTTGCCGGAGCAGTGACTGCCAGCACCGTCGCTGGAAAATTACTGGTGTATACCTGGGATTTAGCATTGCCCAGCGCAGACACATTGATGCTCGCACCGCCCACGGTCAACCCAGAAACTGTCACTATCGCAACACCGGAACTATTAGTCACGCCAGTTGGGGCACTCAAGCCAAGAATCGCAGGGTCAGTTGCAGCAAAAGATACCGTTACCCCCTGCATAGCCACTCCAAATACGTCTTTGACCGTGGCGTTCAGTGTTGTAGTGGGACCGCCAACAATTAGCGATGATGTACCAGAATTAGTCACGGCGACGCTTGCGCCAATCACGTTAATCTGAGCTGTTGCTGGGCTGGCCGTGCATCCTGCACACGAAGCTGTGAGCGTAGAAATACGCTTTGTTTGATCAGATGAGACCGCAATCATGGTGACCGTTGCACCGGTAGCTGTGGTTACGACAGATGGACTACTTAATATGACCCCATTCGTAGCCGAAAGGTCAATCGTCGCGCCTGCCACTGAGGCATTTCCACTGGTTAGGGCAAAAACCGTGAACGTTACCAAGGAGCTTCCATCAGCGTTCAAAGCGGTTACGCTGGAGTTGATCCTAATTGCTGCAACATCGGCATTCGCACTTGGTACGGTTGGTGTTGGTGTTGGTGTTGTTGTTGGTGTTGTTGGTGTAGTACCGCCGCCGGAGCTACTGATCCCTGCGCTCCCTCCGCCCCCGCCACAACCCACCAAAGCAACAGCCAGCACACCAGCTGATAGATATTTAAACAACTTCATTTCACTCTTCCCTACTTCAGAAATAAATTCTTGTTATCGCGCACCAGCGCGGTCCGTAATCATCTTCGGCGTGATGAACACCAGCATTTCCTGTTTCCGGGACGTGCGTTCGCGGCTCTTGAAGAGGTTGCCCAGGTAAGGCACATCGCCCAACAGCGGAACCTTGGTTTCATTGTTGGTTTCTTCGAGCGTGAAGATGCCGCCAATCACCACCGTGCCGCCGTTCTCGACCAGCACCTGGGTCTTGATGTGTTTGGTGTCGATCGCAATGCCGGCGGCGGTGGTTTCACCGCGGCTGTCCTTGTTCACGTCCAGGTCCAGAATGATGTTGCCTTCGGGCGTGATTTGCGGCGTGACTTCTAGCTTCAGGTTGGCCTTGCGAAATGCCAGCGACGTGGCGCCGCTGGAAGTGGCGGTCTGGTAGGGGAATTCGGTGCCCTGCTCGATCAGCGCCTTAACCTGGTCCGCCGTGACCACGCGCGGGCTGGAAACGATCTTTCCCTTGCCATCGGCTTCGAGCGCCGACAGTTCCAGATTGAGGAAGCGGTTCGCCGCTGCATTGAAAATCGACACCGCGAACGAAGCCGCATTGTTCGCAACGCCGAGCGTTGAAGCGGGAAAGCTGACGAAATTGCCACTGGTGTCAGCAGCCGTCGCGCCGTAGTTGGTGCCCAGCGTGACATTGGTATTGCCATTGGACAAGGCACCGGCTGCGCCAATCATCCCGCCGCCCAGCCTCACGCCCAAGGACCGGCCGAACGTGTCGGACGCCTCGACGATGCGCGCTTCAATCAGCACCTGGCGTACGGCAATGTCCAACTTGCCAATAAAGCTCTGCACCTGTTCAAGTTTGGAAGGAATGTCGGTGACAAACAACTGGTTGGTTCGCGGCTCGGCAATCACGCTGCCCCGACTGGACAGTATCCGGGCCGTGTTTGAGCCTGCGCCGCCAGCGGAAATCTGCGCGGCAATTTCACTGGCCTTGGCATAATTGATCTGGAACGACTGCGTGCGAACCGCTTCCAGGCCCTGAATCGCCACGCGGGACTCCAGTTCCTGCTTGTCCTTGGCCGCCAGTTCGTCCTTGGGGGCGATCAGCAGCACATTGCCTGTCTTGCGCATGCCCAAACTTTTGGCTTGCAGGATGATGTCCAGCGCCTGGTCCCATGGCACGTCTTTCAGGCGCAAGGTCACCGAGCCGGTGACCGTGTCCGAGGTGACCACATTGAAGTTGGTGAAGTCGGCAATCACCTGCAGCAGCGAACGGATTTCAATGTTCTGGAAATTCAGCGAGAGTTTTTCGCCATTGAATCCCGCTCCCTGGGTCAGCTTGTCGGGGTCTACCTTTTGCGGGCGCACTTCGAGCACGAACTGGTTGTCGCTCTGGTAGGCGCTTTGCTCCCACTGGCCGGTGGGTTCCACCACCATGCGAACCTTGTCGCCCACCTGCGAGGTGGTGACGGTTTGGACCGGGGTTCCGAAATCAGTGACATCGATCCGGCGGCGAAGCCCTTCGGGCAGGGCGGTTTTCAGGAACTCCACCACCACAGTCTTGCCCTGCTGGCGAATGTCCACGCCGACTTCGTTGTTCGGCAGGGCGACCACGATGCGGCCCGAGTTGTTGGGCCCGCGCCGGAAATCGATGTCCCTCAAAGGCAGTGTGTCGCGGTTGCGGCTTTCGGCAAACACCGGGGCTGCGGCCACAGAAGGCGCTGCCCCCGCCTGCGAATCCAGAACGATCAGCAAGGACTTGCCTTGCAGCTCGGCCTTGTAAGCCGTCGGCGTTTTCAAATTGAGGACGACGCGGGTACGCTCGCCGGCCTGGATCACGTTGGCGGAGCGCATGTTGCCCAGGTTGATTTCTATCGCCGAGCGGCCCAGTGAATTGCTGACGCCCTGAAAGTCAAGAGCAATGCGGGCAGGCGACTGAATGATAAAGCCTGTGGGAACGCTGGCCAGTGGTTCGGCCAGTTCGATGCGGATCACTTCCGACCCGCCCTGCACCGAGCCTGAAACGGCCTGGATGGAATTTTCTGCCCTGACCAGCAGGGGCATGCTCCCCACCACCACCATCACCCCCAGCAATGCGCGGCGCACGACGCGCCCCAGCAAACGCGGCAGACTTTCTTGCGCTCTCGCCTTCACTGCCAATTCCGCTGTCTGCTTGTTCATTTCTTTTCCTCTAGAAGCTGTAAAGTCGCTGGCCGCTCTGTCCACTCGCCTGCTGCGTCCTGCACGATTTCACGCAACACCACACTGGCTTCGGTCACGGAAGTAATACGGCCATAGTTCTGGCCCAGATAATTGCCGACGCGCACCTGGTAGATCAGGTTGTCAACCCGCACCAGCGCTACGGGCCGCCCGGCTTTTGTCAGAGTGCCGACCATGGCTACGCTGTCCAGCGGCGTTGCCTCCAGCGGCTCCTTGCGCCGGGTGAGTTCCGGCGTGATCAACGCTGCATTGGAGTTGGACTGGCTGGAATCGCGTTTGAGCGCCTGCACCAGTTTTTGATTGCTGAAAGGCTCGATCGAGCTTTCCTGGCCGTAAGTTTGCGGCGTGAACTTGGTCGGTTGCTGCAAGGGCGCGACCTTGGGACGCGCCATGTCGCGCTGGGCAGTCATCCATTGCTGCAGTTCCTCCTGATCCGATGAACCGCAAGCTGCCAGCAAAAGCAGGCTGCATGCCACCGTCAGGGCAAGGGCTTGTCGAACAAGGCTCATTTCTTGGCTCCTTTGGCCAAAGCATTCTTGCTCTGCTGCATGATTTCTTCACTGTCCAGATAGCGGAAGGTCTTCGCCATGGCGTCCATGACCAGGTTGCCATCTTTTGCTGGAGTGATGGCCATGTTGTTCAGCGTCACAATCCGCGAAAGATTGGCGATGTCGGCTGCAAAGGCACCCATGTCGTGGTACTGGCCCGTGACCCTGACCGCGATAGGCAATTCAGCGTAGTAATCCTTGACAATGACTTGACCCGGCCGGAACAGTTCGAACTGAAGACTACGCCCCAGGCCGGCCTGGTTGATGTCGGACAGCAAGGCGTCCATTTCAGCCTTGCTGGGCAACTGCTTTTCAAGCTGCGTCACATACTGCTGAACCTGTTCACGCTGTTTCCTTAGCGCTTCAAGATTGACCGCCTGCGTCAGCTTGCCGGTGTAGTCCTGCCGGAGCTGAACTTCCTTGGCCTTTTCAGCCGTCAGTTCTTCATCCGCTGCACTCAGCCACACAAACCACAGCGCCACCACCACCGCGATCGTGAGGGCAACACACAGGAGATAGCGCGGGAAAGACGGCCAGGACGACGGATCGTTCGGGTCCAGTCCGGTGAACTGGTTCTGGATACGGCTTTGAAAGGCTGCAAAATCAAAGGAGGGTTTGGACGTTTTTTTTGCCATGATCAGTTCATTCGTGCCGCATCAGGGCTTGGCCGCAGCAGGCGCCGACGAAGCGGCCTCTTTTTGATCACTGGCCCGTTTGATTTCCATCCGCATCGAGAAATTTGAAACCCGGCGCTGGTCGCGCGGAGTCAGCGCCACCGTACCTGCGGTGATTTCCACCAGTTCAGGCTTGTACAGCCATGCGCTGTTGTTGGAAACATTGCGCAAAAGTTCTGAAACCCGTTCGTTTGACTGGGCAATGCCTGTCAACAGCACCGTCTGGTTTTCCTGCTTGAGGCTGTTCACATACACGCCATCGGGCAACTGCCTGACCAGTTCGCTCAGCAAATACACCGGCAGGTTGCGGTTTCCCTGCAAATCCTCGACGGCTGTCTGGCGCGCCTTGAGCGAGTTGATTTCTGCCTGCAAGGTGGCAATGTCCTTGATCTGTTCGTCAAGGCGTTTGATTTCAGACTGCAGAAAAGAGTTTCTGCCGCGCTGGCTTTCAATCTGGGTGAGATACAAAGAATACATCGCGCTGCAGATCAGCACACCTGCCAGGGCGGCCAGGCCTAAGGTCACGAAAAAGACTTCACGCCGGCGTTTACGGGCAGCTTCCCGGTGCGGCAACAGGTTGATCAGAATCACTGTGCAAACCTTCGCAGAGCCAAGCCGCAGGCGGTCAGGTAACACGAGGCTTCGCGCCGCATCCTGTTTTCCATGACGCCGCTGCCGATTTCCATTCCGTCAAAAGGATTCACCAGCTGGCAGGCGAAAGCAGTCTGCTTCGTTACCGACTCCGTCAGCCCGTCCAATGAAGAGGAACCACCGGCAAGCATCACATAATCAACCCGGTTGTAGGGTGTGCTGGTAAAAAAGAACTGGAGCGCGCGGCTAATTTCCTGGGTCATGCTTTCGACAAACGGCTTCAACACACCCAGTGCGTAGTCTTCCGGCAAGTCTGCGCCACGCTTTTTGGTTTCTGCCTCTTCAAGCGAGAAACCATACTGCCTGACGATCAGCTGGGTCAACTGTGCGCCGCCAAATGCCTGGTCACGTTCGTACAGGACTTCATCATTCCTGATGACCTGCATGCTGGTGGTGACCGAACCGATCTCGAACAGCGCCACCATGGTGTCCACGCCCTTGTTGGGCATGTTCCCGATCAGCCGGGCCGTGGCAATGCGGGACGCATAGGACTCAACGTCCACCACGATGGGCTTGAGCCCGGCGGCTTCAGCCAGACCCTGCCGGTCCTGGACCTTTTCCTTGCGCGAAGCGGCAATCAGCACTTCAACATCGCCGCTGGACGTTGCACTGGGCCCCAGGACGCAAAAATCAAGGCTGACTTCGTCAAGCGAAAAGGGGATGTATTTGTTGGCTTCGGATTCGACCTGAATTTCCAGCTCGGCATCGCTCAGCCCGCCAGGCAGAATGATCTTTTTGCTGATGACAGCGGAGGGAGGCAGCGCCATGGCGACGTTTCGCGTGCGCGTGCCGCTCTTTTTCACGACGCGGCGAAGCACGTCCGCCACCTCATCGAATTTTTCGATGTTGCCATCGGTGACCCATCCGGCTTCCAGAGGCTCGATGGCGCAGCGCTCGAGAACCAGACGGCCGGCCTTGTCGCGGCTCACCTCGACCAGCGTGACACTGGACGAGCTGATGTCCACGCCCAGCAAAGGGGGTTGTTGACGGTTGAATAACGATCCCAGTGAGATCAAGGGCGCCCCCGGATGTACGGCTACTATGTAACCTATTTGCTTAAAAATCTACCGAATGTTAGCAGCAAGCCCCTACGGGAGTAATCACTTTCACGCATGCGAACTAAACGTTCGTTGTCAAATTCAGACGAATTTCAGAGATTCCGCTGATGTAAAAAGTTATCCGTGGATGTAACAGTGCAATTCACGGCTACATGCCTGACACGCTTGGGCATCAAGAAATTTTTATAATGCGGTTGCGACTCTATTGATTGACCTTGATGCCCTCTTCTTCCCGTACCCCAGATTCCCGATCAAAACCCAGTGCGGTAAAGCGGCCGTCTTCCTGGCTGCGCTCTTTTGCCAAGTTCTTTCTCGGCAGCATTGGCCTGGTGCTGGCCGGTCTTGCCGGCTTGGCGATTTTTCTGGCGGTTGCGCTGGCGGTCGCCTATCCCAACCTGCCTGATATTTCGGCTCTGTCGGACTATCGTCCGAAGCAACCATTGCGGGTCTACACGGCTGACGGCGTCATCATCGGGGAATTCGGCGAAGAGCGGCGCAGGCTCACGCCTATCGATGAAATTCCGCAGAGCATGAAAGATGCGGTGCTGGCCATCGAGGACGCGCGGTTTTTCTCGCATGGCGGGGTGGACTACCTGGGCGTGGTGCGGGCGGCGCTGGCCAACCTGGGTCGGGCTAAAAGCCAGGGCGCATCGACCATCACGATGCAGGTTGCCCGCAATGTCTACCTGACGGCCGAGAAAAGCTACACGCGCAAGATTTACGAAATACTGCTGACGTTCAAGCTGGAGCGCTCCCTGTCGAAGAACCAGATTCTTGAGATTTACATGAACCAGATCTTTCTGGGAAATCGTTCCTACGGTTTTGCCGCTGCGGCGGAAACCTATTTTGGCAAGCCGCTCAAGGATGTCAGCATTGCAGAAGCCGCCATGCTGGCCGGCCTGCCCAAGGCGCCCTCGACCTACAACCCGATCGCCAATCCCAGCCGTGCCCGGACGCGTCAGCTTTACATCATCGAGCGCATGGAGCAAAACGGTTTCATCAATGCCGAGCAGGCAAAAACGGCGCGGGAAGAAGAACTTCATATCAGGACCCGACGCGATGCCGGGCGCGTACATGCCGAATATGTGGCCGAAACCGTTCGCCAGCTCGTGTTCAACCAGTATGGCGAAGAAACCTACACGCGCGGGTTGAACGTCTACACCACCCTTAAATCCGCCGACCAGACCATGGCCTACAAGGCCTTGCGCAAGGGCATCATGGATTACGAGCGCAGGCAGATTTACCGGGGGCCCGAAAAATTCATCGACCTGCCGTCCAACCCGCCGGAAGTTGAAGATGCCATTGACGAGGCCCTGGCCGAGAGCCCCGACAACGGAGACATCATGGCCGCCGTCGTGCTGGAGGCCAGCCCCAAGCGGATCACTGCGATGCGCCTGAACAGCGAAAAGGTGACCATCACCGGAGAAGGCCTGCGGCCTGCGCAGTCGGGTCTGGCCGACAAGGCCGGCCCGAACATCAAGATTCGTCCGGGCGCGCTGATCCGGGTGGTCAAGACGCCGAAAGATGCCTGGGAAATCACCCAGTTGCCGGAAGTCGAAGGCGCCTTCGTGGCCATGGACCCGCGTGATGGCGCGGTCCGCGCGCTGATTGGCGGCTTTGATTTCGAGAAAAACAAATTCAACCATGTGACCCAGGCCTGGCGCCAGCCCGGTTCGAGCTTCAAGCCCTTCATTTATTCGGCGGCGCTGGAAAAAGGCTTTACCCCCGCCACGGTCGTGAACGACGCGCCACTGTTTTTCGACGCCGGCGTGACTGGTGGGCAGCCTTGGGAACCGAAGAACTACGACGGCGGTTTCGAGGGTCCGATGAGCTTGCGTACGGCCCTGAAGAAGTCAAAAAATCTTGTGTCGATCCGCATCCTGCAATCGATTGGCGCCAAGTACGGCCAGGAGTGGGTGACGCATTTCGGTTTCGATGCGGAAAAACACCCGGCCTACCTGACCATGGCACTCGGCGCCGGATCGGTCACGCCCATGCAGATGGCCACGGGCTACTCGGTCTTTGCCAATGGCGGCTACCGCGTCAATCCTTACCTGGTCACCAAAATCACCGACCAGCGCGGCAAGGTTTTGCTTGAAGTCACGCCGCCTGCGCTCAACGAGTCAATGCGCGGCATCGATGCCAGGAACGCGTTCATCATGGACAGCCTGCTTCAGGAAGTGGCGCGTTCAGGCACCGCCGCCAAGGCCCAGGCCATGCTCAAGCGGGCAGATATTTTCGGCAAGACCGGCACCACCAATGACTCGATCGACACCTGGTTTGTCGGTTTCCAGCCCACGCTGGCGGCGGCGGTGTGGATGGGTTACGACACGCCCAAGAAGCTCGGCGACCGTGAAACCGGCGGGGGCTTAAGTCTGCCGATCTGGATCAATTTCATGGAATACGCCCTCAAGGACGTGCCGGTCACCGAATACCAGCCGCCTGCAGGCGTGGTGAACCTCAATGGCGAGTGGTACTACGAGGAATATGCCAAGGGCGCGGGCATCAGCAGCGTGGGCATGCAGCCGGAGGCAGGTGCTTCCAGCGAGGAAACGGCGCCTGCGCCGGCAGGCGGCATTCAGGTTCTGCCCCCTTCCGACGAGAAAAAACGAATCCTGGACCTGTTCAAGAACTGATCGTTACCCGCGTCCGGGAAAAGCCCTGAATAAAAAAACGGACCTTCAAAGTCCGTTTTTTAGGGTTTTTCAACGGTCAGGCGGCAGCAGCGAACACCAGTGGCTGGCCGGCCTGCGCGCTTGCGAAGCGCGACAGGTTGGCGAAAAACTCCCGGCCGTCCTTGGTGTCAAGCCATTGCCCGCCATTGAATTTGTAGTGAAAACCGCCGGCCCTGGCTGCCATCCATATTTCCTGCAACGGCTTTTGCAGGTTGATGATGATCTGGCTTTGATTCGAAAAGCTCAGCGTGATCATGCCGCCGGTGCGCTGGTTGTCGATGTCCACATCGCTCTCGTCGTTCAGCCGGTCGCAGGCCTGTTCGATGGCCTTGAGCACGCTCTCCGCCTGGTTCTGGTATTCAAGGTCCGTCATTACAATCCTGTCATGGTTTTTTCACACCGAATTCTAGGCCGGCTTGCCCGTGTAGTTGCCAGGCATGGTTTTGTCGCCATCGTGGCGGGCGCGGCAATGCTGTCCGGTTGCGGGCAGAAAGGCCCGCTGTTTTTACCTCTACCGCCACAGGCGCCTGCGCTGGTGATGTCGCCCGGTCTTTCCCAACTTCCCGCACCAGCGGCTGCCCCGGCGTCAGCGGCGCGGTAGGCGATGCATTCATCAGCAGATTCGCCTTGCTGCGGTGGACGCAGCCTTCACGCATGCCTGGCCCGCCACCCCGTTAGTGCTCCCATTTTTGCTCCCTTGCTTCAACACAACCTGTCCCATGCCACTACCCGTCCTTCCCGGCCATCCCCATTTTTCCTACCAGGGCAACGCGCTGTTTGCCGAGGCGATGCGCGTCAGCGAACTGGCCGCCACCTACGGGACGCCGCTGTTCATCTATTCAAAAGCCGCCATGCTGTCGGCGCTGGCGGCCTACCAGCGCGGCTTTGAAGGCCGGGATGCGCAGATCTGCTATGCCATGAAGGCCAATTCCTCATTGGCCGTGCTGCAGGTGTTTGCCCGGGCGGGTTGCGGTTTTGACATTGTCTCGGGCGGCGAGCTGGAGCGTGTCCAGGCAGCGGGGGGCGACGTGAGGAAAGTCATTTTTTCAGGCGTCGGCAAGACGCGCGCCGAGATGCGCCAGGCGCTTGCGGCTGGCATCGGCTGCTTCAATGTTGAAAGCGAAGCCGAGCTTGACGTGCTCTCTGGCGTGGCTCTTGAAATGAAGTTGCGCGCACCGGTGAGCATCCGCGTCAATCCGAATGTCGATCCCAAGACGCACCCGTATATTTCCACCGGCCTGAAAGGCAGCAAGTTTGGCGTTGCGCATGAAGACGCCCTGCGCATCTACCAGCATGCCGCTTCGCTGCAAGGGCTGAAGGTCGTTGGCATCGATTGCCATATCGGCTCGCAGATCACCGAGGCGACGCCCTACCTCGATGCCATGGACAGGATGCTGGACCTGGTCGCCGCGATTGAAGCGGCCGGCATTACGCTGGCGCACATCGACTTTGGCGGCGGCCTGGGCATCAACTACAACGACGACACGCCGCCCGAGGCCGACGCGCTCTGGCGCCAACTGCTGGCCAAGCTCGATGCACGCGGTTATGGCGGCAGGAAGCTGATGATCGAGCCCGGCCGTTCGCTGGTCGGCAATGCCGGCATCTGCATCACCGAAGTGCTTTACCTCAAGCCCGGCGAGCAGAAGAACTTCTGCATCATCGACGCGGCCATGAACGACCTGCCGCGACCGGCCATGTACCAGGCTTTTCATGCCATCGTGCCGGTGGAAGCGCTTGCCCCGAAAGCGGAAGGGGTGGTTTACGACGTGGTCGGTCCGGTCTGCGAAAGCGGCGACTGGATTGGCCGCGACCGCGTGCTGGACGTGGCGCCCGGCGACCAGCTGGCCGTCATGTCCGCCGGCGCCTACTGCATGAGCATGGCCAGCAACTACAACACCCGGGGACGCGCAGCGGAACTGCTGGTCGATGGCGACGTGGCCAGGCTGATTCGTGAGCGCGAGTCGGCGGCCGACACCTTTCGCGGTGAACTGCTGCTGCCTTGAAGTGGCGGCGCGGAGCTCGATTCATGCTCTCCGGCTCTCCGGCTCTCCGGCTCTCCGGCAGCCTGAACTTTAAGGAATATAGGCCTTTTCCGCTAATTCCACGGGCGTATCCAGCTATCTATTCAATAGCATTCAACATCAGCGAATGCCGACGGCCGGGTGGCCGGAAACCTGGCGCCGCCGCTTCGAAGCGTAGTTCCACAAGCGCCAGCCCAGCAGCATGGCAACGATGGCGGCATAGACAAAGACTTCATTGAAGTTGTTTTTCCCAGCGCGCATCCAGAAAAAATGCAGGATGCCCAAGCCGGCAATCAGGTACACCAGCTTGTGCAGCAACTGCCAGCGCTTCGCGCCCATGGCCTTGATCGCCGCATTGAACGATGTGGCCGCCAGCGGGGTCAGCAGCAGGAAAGCCGAAAAACCCACCAGAATGAACGGCCGCTTGATGATGTCCTTGACGATGTCCGCCACGTCAAAACCCATGTCGAACCAGCTGTAGCTGAGCAGGTGGACGACAACATAGAAATAGCAAAAAAGCCCCAGCATGCGCCGAAAGCGCGCCAGCGCCGGGGTTTTGCTGATCACCCGCAACGGCGTGACCGCCAGCACGATGCAGACAAAACGCAAGGTCCAGCTGCCCGTGGCGCGGATCAGCGCTTCGGCCGGGTTCGCGCCCAGCTGGTCACTGAAGGCCTGGTAGAAAAGCCATGCAAACGGCAGCAGGCACAGCATGAAGACCAGCGGCTTGGCTCCCGGGTGCAGCAGCCATTTTTGCCGCCCCGCCATCGCGGCAGCCATCAGAAATTCTTCTTGAGGTCCATGCCGGCGTAGAGCTGGCCAACTTGCGCTTCATAGCCGTTGAACATCAGCGTCTTGCGCTTCTTGGCGAACAGCCCGTCCTCGCCAATGCGCCGCTCGGTGGCCTGGCTCCAGCGCGGATGGTCCACCAGCGGATTGACGTTCGAATAAAAGCCGTATTCCTGCGCGGCGGCCTTGTTCCAGGCGGTGCGCGGCTCCTTGTCGGTGAAGCGGATCTTGACGATGCTCTTGCCGCTCTTGAAGCCGTATTTCCAGGGCACGACCAGGCGCACCGGCGCGCCGTTCTGGTTGGGCAGCACCTCGCCGTACATGCCAAAGGTCAGCAGCGCCAGCGGATGCATCGCTTCGTCCAGGCGCAAGGCCTCGACATAAGGCCATTCGAGGACGCGCGAGCCGACAAACGGCATGGTCTTGGGATCGGCCAGGGTGATGAACTCGACATATTTGGCGCTGCCCAGCGGCTCGACCTTTTTGATCAGCTCGGACAGCGAATACCCCACCCACGGAATCACCATTGACCAGCCTTCGACGCAGCGCAGACGGTAAATGCGCTCTTCCTGCGGGCTGAGCTTGAGCAATTCCTCAAGCGTGTAGCTTTTCGGATTCTTGACCAGCCCTTCGACCGCGACCGACCAGGGCTTCACTGGCAGCGTCGCAGCATTTTTCGCCGGGTCGGCCTTGTCGGTGCCGAACTCGTAGAAGTTGTTGTAGGTCGTCGCGTCCTTGTAGTCGGTGAATTTTTCCATCGTCACCGCGCCAGCCGCCGCAGACTTGGCGCCCGGCAGTGCCGCCAGCTTGCCCGGCTTGGGGGCCGTCTGCGCCAGCGCATCGCGACCGGCCCAGCTGGCCAGCGCGGCGCCGGCGGTTCCCGTGGCCATGAGCTTGATCAGGTCGCGCCGGCCCTGGTAGATGCCTTGCGGCGTGATATCGCTGGAAACCGGATGGTGAAATCCGCTGGAATTTGTCTTGATGAGCATGGTGGTTCCTTAAAGTCCGGCAATGGTTGCCTGTAATACGCAGCAAGTCCCGCAAAGGATTCAATGCAAAAGACTCGCTAAGCGGCTATAAGGTTCCGTAACTGTGCAGGCCCGACAGAAACATGTTGACGCCCAGGAAGGCGAAGGTGGTGACCGCGAGGCCGCCCAGCGCCCACCAGGCCGCCACCGTGCCGCGCAAGCCCTTCATGAGCCGCATGTGCAGCCAGGCAGCATAGTTGAGCCAGACGATCAATGCCCAGGTTTCCTTCGGGTCCCAGCTCCAGTAGCCGCCCCAGGCCTCGGCGGCCCACAGGGCGCCCAGTACCGTGGCAATGGTGAAGAATGCGAAGCCGACGGCAATCGCCTTGTACATCACGTCGTCCAGCACTTCGAGGCTCGGCAGCCGCGCGGCGATGTGCTTGCGGCCCAGCAGGATGCCGCCGGTGATCAGGCCGGCCACCAGCAGGTAGCCGATCCAGTAGTTGCTGCCGCCGGCTTCGAGCGGCGACTTGCGGAACACGATGGGCACGAAGCACAGCACCACGCCCAGCATCCACAAGGGAGTGAGCTTGTACCAGCGCGTTTCCTGCGCCTGCTGCTTGACGTGGTAGGACAGCGCCACCATGGCCGCCAGCGCGAACATGCCGTAGCCGATGAAGTTGGCCGGCACATGCAGCTTCATCCACCAGCTTTTCAGCGCCGGCACCAGCGGCTGGATTTCATGCGCTTCGCGAATGACGGTGTACCAGAGCAGAAAACCGACCGCGCCGCTGACCACCAGCATGACGAAGGCGCCCAGCGCGCGGGTCTTGTACTCGGCTTCAAAGTACAGGTAAAACGCCGCCGTCATCCAGCAAAACAGCACGAACACTTCATACAGGTTGCTGACCGGGATATGGCCAATGTCGGCGCCGATCAGGTAGCTTTCGTACCAGCGCACCAGCGTGCCGATCAGCGCCATGCCGACGCCGACCCAGGCGATTTTGGAACCCAGCGACTCCAGCGTGACGCTGTGGCTGGAGCCGACGCTGTTCGGCGTGTTACTGGCGAACATGCCGAGCCAGTAGAAAATCGTGCTCATGAAGAACAGCACGCTCATCCACAGGATGGCCGACTGGCTGGACAGGAAATACTTGAGCCAGAACACCTGCTCGGCCCGGGCCAGGTCGCCCTGGTAGGACGCGATGCCCAGCAGGGCAAAGCCGGCGACGACCATCATCAGCACGCGCAGCGGCCGCCAGAACCAGCCCATCGCGATGGTGGCCGGAATGGCGCCGAACAAGATGCCTTTTTCATAGACATCCATGTACGCGCTGTACTGGGCAAAGGCATACAGGAAGCCGCCCGCCACCAGCATGGCAAAGACCCAGTCGAGCGCATTGCGCTTGGCGAAATAGCCTTCGTTCAGGTTCAGCGTGCCGCCTGCGCGCCCTGCCGAAAGGGTGGTCGTGGTGTTGATGCTCGTCGTGGTGTTCATAGGGGCGCCTGCAGCAGTTTTGTCTTCAACATCTCGAATTCCTTGTCGCCATCCATGGTTTTGCGGTTGGTGGACAAGGCCATGGTGGCTTGGGCTTTTCCGGCAGATTCTGACACCGAATGCATGGCCTCGGTGCCGCCTGCGGATTCGGCATTGCCGGGTGCAGGGGCAGCCGCAAGCGGTGCCAGCCAGACCCATATCCGGCGCTCGCGGATGTAAAGCATGGCAAAGATACCGAGGATCAGGAAGGCGCAGCCCAGGTAGACGATGGTCTTGCCGGGCGCCCGCGCCACCTGGAAAACGCTGGCCTGGACCTGCTTGAAATCCTTGAGTTCAAACGCCATCGGCGCCGGGTAATGCGGCGCGTCCGACAGGCTCAGCACCATCTGCGACATGAAGGCCTGCGTTTTCTCGTCCTGCGCCAAGGGCTTGAGACCGGCCTGCTCGCGCGTCATCGAGGTCAGCTCGAACAGCACGCCGTTGAGGATGCGAACCAGCACTTCCCCGGCGCGCTCACGCTCGGCCTGGGGCACGTTGGCTTCCATGAAATCCGAAATGGCCTGCAATCCGGCGACCGGTTTCACCTTGCCGGCAGATGCGCCGGCAGCAGGAACCGAAGCCGCCTCTGATCCGGCAAACAGGGCCAGCGCACGCGAGGCCGATTCGTTGAGCTGCTGCGCCAGTTCCGGACGATCCGTGCCTACAGCCAGACGGGTGTAGCGCCTGACCGCCTCGTCGCGCTGCGCCGGAGCGGCCAGCGCGGCACGCAGGCGCACGAAGGTCGCCGTGCTGCTTTCAGGATCGGCCGGGATGCGCAGGTACTGGAAGGCATCGACCGTGTTCTCGCGCACGCCCATCAGGAACATGGCCGGGGTGTCGGGGTTGTCATCCATCTTGACCGGTAGCATGTAATTCTGGAACTCGCGCGCCTGGCCGGCGGCATCGCGCAGCTTGTAGCTGACGCTGGGGCCGACATTGCGCAATTTCTTCTGCGTGACGGTCTTGTTGGCCGCACCCAGCCGCGTTTCAATCGCCTTGTGCAGGTCCACCTTGCGCACGTCGGCGCCCGGGCTTGAAGAAGTGCCCGAAACGCCGGCGAAATTCTCGACATTGATGACGCGCAGCGCGGTGTATTCCAGCGTGAGCTGCTCGGCGCCTGCCCCCTGGCCGTTGGTCAAGGCGCTGGTGCCGCCAATGGTTCCCTGAATCTCGAAAGGATTGCTGGCGGCGGACATCGGAATCGCCTTGAGCGTGACGCTGGAGCCGCCGTCGTCAAAGCTGGACTGGTAGATCTCGATGCCCTTGTAGCTGGCCGGATGGTTGACCTCGACCAGCGCCGTCGTTTTCTCGCCCGTGGCCTTGTCGTGGATGACGATGTCGCTGGCAAACAACTTGGGCATGCCGGTGGAGTAGTACTCGACGCTGAATTTCTTCAGTTCTATGGCAAAAGGCAGCTCCTGCAGCAGGATGCCGCCGGGCTGGTTCAGGATCGCGGTGCTCGACTGCGTGCCCTCGGCCACCAGCAGGTTGGCCCGAAAAGTGGGGTTGCGCTCGCTCAGGCGGTGCTCGGCCGGCACGTCGGCGATCAGCCCGCCGCCGGTGAAGGTGGACTTGTCGCCCAGCAGCATCTGCGCCCGCACCATCATGTCACCGTCGAGCAGGCCGCCGATGCAGATCAGCACAATGGCGCTGTGCGCGGCGATGTAGCCCAGCTTGTTGGCCGAGCCGGTCTTGGCGGCGACCATCCAGCCGGCGCTTCGCTGCTGCAGCTTGACCTTCCAGCCGCTTTGCACCAGCGTCTGGCCGATGCGCCGCGCGGCCGCTTCGGGCGACTCGGCCAGCGCGGCCTGCGCGCGGTGGCCAAAGGCCTTGAGGCTTTGCTCGCGAACGTCTTCCTTGAGCTGGCTGTAGTCGGCCAGTATCTTGGGCGTGTTGCGGGCAATGCACAGCGAGGTGGAAATCACCAGGAACGCCAGGATCAGCAGGAACCACCAGGCGCTGTAGACCGTGTTGAGGCTCGCCAGGCTGAACACCTGCGCCCAGAACGGTCCGAACTGGTTGACGTAGTTGCCGAGCGGCTCCTGCTGCTTGAGGACCGTGCCGATCACCGAGGCGATGCAGATGACCGTCAACAGCGAAATCGAAAAACGCATCGACGACAGCAACTCCACTGACGCGCGCAGGGTGCGCGAGCCCCAGTTGACCTTCATGCCTTCGGTGGAAACTGTCATACGTGAAATTCAGAGCCCAAAGGCTTGGTGTGTGGAAGGGAATAGACGGTAAAAAAAACAAAAAGGCGGACTTTCCTCGGAAAGACTCGCCTTGTTGTGATTGATGATTACGGCTTCAGTTCAATGCCAGCCAAGGATTTCTGCAGGACAGTGGCAAAAAATAAAAGCCTGCCTCGAACCATGGCAAACCCCCAGGGTCAAAGGCTTAGCGCAATCCGGCAATGTAGTCGGCAACCGCGCGGATTTCCTTGTCATTGAGCTTGGCGGCCACCTGGGTCATCTGGAGGCTGTTGGAACGAGTGCCATCACGGAAATAGGTCAGTTGCGCGGCGGTGTATTCAGAATGCTGGCCGCTCAGGCGCGGGTATTGCGATGGAATGCCGCGGCCCGTCGGGCTGTGGCAGCCGGCGCAGGCAGGGATTTGACGGTCGGAAATACCACCGCGATAGATGCGCTCGCCCAGCGTGACCAGCTCTTTTTCCTTGGAAAAACCGGGCTTGGCCTGCTTGCTGGTGGCCCAGTAAGCGACGTTTTTCATGTCGGCATCGGACAGCGTGGCGGCAAAGCCCTGCATGATGGCATTTTTACGCTTGCCGGCCTTGTATTCCTGCAACTGCTTGACCAGGTATTCGGGATGCTGCTGCGACAGCTTGGGGTAAGCCGGTGTTCCGGAATTACCGTCGGCGCCATGGCAGGCAGCGCAGACGGCGGTGAAGCTGGCTTCTCCCTTGACCAGGTCAGGCTTGGCGGCCATGGCCGGCGCCGCTGCGGCGACCGCCGGCGCTGCATGCGCCTGGCCAGCATCCGCAGGTGCGGCTTCGCCCGCAGCAAATGAAGACATGGCGGGCAAGGCCAGCAAGGCGGCCAGTAGGGAAGTAGCGAACAGCTTCATATCGGGACTTTTAATTGGTTGGCGCACAGAACTTGGGCAGAGCAGGATTTTACAATGGCTTCACGCCAGGTTCTATTATCGGGATTTGGAAAACGGCTATTGCCTGCCTTGCGAGCCAGCGCCTGCTGCTCTGCACTTTTATTTTTCCCGGCCTGCCTTGCAACGGCAGCGCAGCCAACGACTTTCAGGGATCGCCCCATCATGACTTCTTCAGCCTCATTGCCTCCTGCAGACGCCGCCAAGCCCGATCCCAAGATCGCCATGGGCTGGCTGCACACCGCCAAATTTTTAACGACCGCGCCCGAACTCAAGCACCTGCCGCGCATCGAGGTGCCCGAAATCGCCTTCGTGGGCCGCTCCAACGCCGGCAAATCGACCTGCATCAACACCCTGACGCAGCAGCACCGGCTGGCGTTTGCCTCGAAGACACCGGGGCGCACGCAAAGCATCAACCTGTTTTCGCTGGGCAAGCAGGGCGTGACCGACGCGGTGCTGGCCGACCTGCCGGGCTACGGCTATGCCGCCGTTCCCAAGGAAGCCAAATACCGCTGGCAGCAGGTGATGGGCAATTACCTGCAGACACGCGACAACCTCCAGGCCATCGTGCTGCTGTGCGACCCGCGCCTGGGCCTGACGGAACTCGACGAAGTGCTGCTCGACGTGATCCGGCCGCGCGTCGAGGAAGGGTTGAAGTTCCTGGTGCTGCTGACCAAGTCCGACAAGCTCAACAAGACCGATGCCGCCAAGGCGCTGCAGATCGTCAAGCTGCAGGCGGGCGGCGGCGACGTGAAGCTGTTTTCATCGCTGAAACGCCAGGGCGTCGAGGAAGTGGCCCAGCATCTGTGGGACTGGGCGCATCCGAAGGAAAAGCCGGTCAAGGCGCCCAAGCCAGCGCCAGCGTCGCAAGACGGCCGGGAATCAGACCCGGAAGCGTCCATACCGCCAGCGGCTGATCAGGCCTGATCGCCCGGGAAGTCAGCCGGAACGGCCAGCGACTTCAATTTTAAGAAAATAATAGCTTTCTCGCTTATCCAGCATGCGCAAGCAGCTATTAATAAGGTAGCAATCATGATTCAAACCGGTTTGTGCGCCCTGCCCCACGGCATCACCCTTTCATGCCGTTTCGCAGGCGCCAGGGGCCGGCCGGTGCTGATGTTCCTGCACGGGTTTCCGGAAGCGGCCTTTGTCTGGGACGGCTTCCTGGCGCATTTCGCGCGCCCCGAAAACGGCGGCTTTCGCTGCATCGCCCCCAACCTGCGCGGCTATGAGCAGTCCAGCGCACCCGCCGACGTGGCCGACTACCGGCCGCGCCACCTGATGCAGGACATTGCCGCGCTGATCGAACACGAAGGCGGCCCGCTGGCGTGTTTAATTGCGCACGACTGGGGCGGCGCCGTGGCCTGGAACCTGGCTGCCAGCGCGCCGGGCTGCATGGAAAAGCTCGCCATCATCAATTCGCCGCATCCCGGCACCTTTTTGCGCGAGCTGCAGCATTCGCCGGCGCAGCAGTCCGCCAGCGCCTACATGAACTTCCTGATCCGCCCGGATGCCGAAGCGCTGCTGGCCGAGGACGACTTTCGCCGCCTGTGGGAATTTTTCAGCAGCATGGGCGCGGTCGATGGCCCGCACGCCTGGCTGACCGACGCTGTCAAGGCGCAATACCGCGAGGTCTGGCGCGCCGGGCTGAGCGGGCCGCTCAACTACTACCGCGCTTCCCCGCTGCGCCCGCCCCGACCCGGCCCGCCGCACCACGATCCGGCGGCGGCCGCCGTGATGATTGCGCCCGAGAAGCTGAAAGTCAATGTGCCGACACTGGTCGTCTGGGCCATGGACGACACCGCCCTGCCCCCGGCCCTGCTCGACGGACTCGAAGACTTCGTGCCGCGAATGCGGCTGCACCGTGTCGAGGGCGCCACCCACTGGATCGTGCATGAGCAGCCCGAGCGGGTCATCGGCTACCTGCAGGAATTTCTTCGCTGAACCATGGATTGCATGCAAATTGCTATTAAAAAAATAGCAATAGATACAGGACTGTAAAGCGAAAAAGCACTAAAAGGCTTGAAAAACTAGCCGCGATGGCCCGATGTTCGCTCAGTAAAGCGAAGGCTCGCCTTCAGGCCGTGTCTTGAAGCGTTTATGCACCCAGTAATACTGCGCCGGCATGGTGGCGATGTAATCCTGCAGCCGCGCATTCATCAGCGCGGTGTCGGCCACCGGGTCGCCGCTGGGGAAATCGTTCCAGGCCGGCAGTACCTGAACCTCGTAGCCAGTGGCCGTCAGGCGTGGCAGCAATGGCACGACCTTGGCCCGTCCCAGGCGGGCAAAGCGCGACAGCGACGGGACGGTGGCGGTCGTGACGCCGTAAAACGGCACGAACACCGACTCGTCCGGGCCGAAATCCATGTCAGGCAGCAAATACAGCGGCTGGCCTTCGCGCAGCGCAGCGACGATGGGCTTGACGCCCTCGATACGGCCGAACAGCCGCAAATGGCCAAAGCGCTGGCGGCCCTGCAAGATCCACTGGTCAACCAACTTGTTCGACTGGTCGGTGTAGATAGTCGTAGAGGGCCGGGGCATGCTTAGCGCCGTTGCCGCCCAAGCCGCATCCAGGCCGATGAAATGCGGCAGAAAAATCACCGTTGGGTCGGTGCCCGCCAGCTCCTCGATGACGCCGGTCAGGCGGACACGCCGCCGCACGCATGCTTCAGGCGCATGCCACAGCCAGGCGCGGTCCAGCCAGGCCTGCGAGAAACAGACAAAGGTCTCGATGGCCAGCTTGCGCCGCTCAGCCATTGAAAGCGCCGGAAAGCACACCGAAAAATTCGCATGCACGACCCGCCGGCGAGCGCCGATCAAGCCATACAGCACCCAGCCCAGCACCGTTCCCAGGGCGCGCACGGCCGGCAGCGGCAGCCAGGCCAGCGCTTTCATGAAGGCAATGCCGGCCCGCGTCATCGCATGACCAAGCGAGGGACGGAAATTTTTCAAGCGGCTTCCTTGCGCGGCGTCTTGTAGCGCGCATAGCCCCACAGGTATTGGCCGGGCTGGCTGAGCACGATGGCCTCGATCGCCTGGTTGATGCGCGTGACCACCTGCAGCATGTCGGCTCTTTCGCCTTTTTCGCCCGCGTCCAGACCAGTCACGGCCGGCCAGATTTTCAGGAAATAGCCCCGGCCCCGGGGCAGGCGCTCGCAGCTGACCGGCAGCAGCGCCGCGCCGGTTTGCAGGGCCAGCCGGGCGGCCAGCGTCATGGTGTAGGCCGGCTTGCCGAAAAACGGCGCCCAGACGCCCCAGCCCTCGGGCGGCACCTGGTCGGTCAGCATGGCAACCGCCTGGTTGGCCTTCAGGGTCTTGTGCATCAGCCGGATGCCGCTCAGGCTGGCCGGCACCACGGTGAGGTTCTGGCGGTCGCGGGCAAAACTTTCAAGGCGGGCCAGCCAGGCCTTGCGGGCCGGCCGGTAAATCGCCGTGATCGGACCGTACAGTTCGGCCAGCGCCTGCGGCCCCAGTTCGAAGCTGCCGCAGTGCGGTCCGAAAAAAATCACACCTCGGCCCTGCGCAAACGCCTGCTCGGCATTCGCCCGGCCTTCGACGCGGACATTGCCCAGGCAAGACTGCGAACGCGGCCGCATCCACAGCTTGGGCAACTCGCCGACAAATCGTCCGGCCTCGGCAATCGCCGGACGCGCGGCAGCAAACGGCAGGCCGGCCTGCGCCACGTTGGCCCGGAACTGGACGCGGTAACGGGCACTGAGCAGCCAGACCATCCAGCCCAGCCCGGCGCCCAGGATGTGCAGCACCGACAAGGGCCAGCGCGAGAAAAAACGGAATAACCAGAGCATGAAAAGGGTGCTAAAGGACTAATGAAGCCAAAAAAGGCAGCGTCTTATAATTGCGACTGTCGCCGAGTTACTGAACAACTTGCAGGGCGACGTTAAACCAAACTGCTAAAGCGTTCGCCAAAGCACTTCCTGCTGGCAACGCGCCAACAAAACTTATGGAGTGTACGCAATGGCGAACGATTTTCTCTTTACTTCCGAATCCGTCTCCGAAGGCCATCCCGACAAGGTCGCCGACCAGATTTCAGATGCCATTCTGGACGCGGTTTTCAAACAAGACCCGCATGCCCGCGTCGCTGCCGAGACGCTGACCAACACCGGCCTGGTCGTGCTGGCCGGCGAAATCACGGCGCGCCAGGACGTGAATGTGGACTACATCCAGGTCGCGCGCGACACGCTCAAGCGCATCGGCTACGACAACACCGAATACGGCATCGACTACAAAGGCTGCGCGGTCATGGTCTGCTACGACAAGCAGAGCAAGGACATTGCCCAGGGCGTTGACCACGCCAGCGACGACCACCTGAACATCGGCGCGGGCGACCAGGGCCTGATGTTTGGCTACGCCTGCGACGAAACGCCCGAGCTGATGCCCGCGCCGATTTACTACGCACACCGCCTGGTCGAGCGCCAGTCGCAACTGCGCAAGGACGGCCGCCTGCCGTTTTTGCGGCCCGACGCCAAGAGCCAGGTGACGATGCGCTATGTCGATGGCAAGCCGCACAGCATCGACACCGTGGTGCTGTCCACCCAGCACAGCCCCGACCAGAGCGAGACGCCGCACAAGATGAAGGCCTCGTTCATCGAAGCCGTCATCGAGGAAATCATCAAGCCGGTGCTGCCCAAGGAATGGCTGCAGAACACCCGCTACCTGATCAACCCGACCGGCCGCTTTGTCATCGGCGGGCCGCAAGGCGACTGCGGCCTGACCGGGCGCAAGATCATCGTTGACACCTACGGCGGCGCCTGCCCGCACGGCGGCGGCGCGTTCAGCGGCAAGGACCCGAGCAAGGTGGACCGCTCGGCGGCCTATGCGGCGCGCTACGTGGCCAAGAACATCGTCGCCGCCGGCCTGGCCCGGCAGTGCCAGATCCAGGTGGCCTATGCGATTGGCGTGGCCAAGCCGATGAACGTGACGGTCTATACCGAAGGCACCGGCGTGATTCCGGACAGCCAGATCGCCGAGCTGATCAACGCGCATTTCGACCTGCGCCCGAACGGCATCATCCAGATGCTCGACCTGCTGCGGCCGATCTATGAAAAGACCGCCGCCTACGGCCACTTTGGCCGCGACGAGCCTGAATTCACCTGGGAACGCACCGACAAGGCAGCGCTCTTGCGCAGCGCGGCCGGACTGTAGCGCGATTCCCTGCGGCCGGTACCTGTCGGGACTGGCCACAGGAAGGCAGCGGATCAGCTGCTTGCGATCCTCGGTGATCGTTCAAAAAGCGTGACTGTTCAGCCCTCCTGAATTGCAGCCCAAGGGGTTTATGTCAAACTTGAAGCCGTGCAAGAACCAGACGCTACTGCCGACCTGACGCTCCAGGCCATGAACGAGAAAGCCCAAGCGCTGCAAGGGCAAGTGCAGGCGCTCACGAGCGAAGTCGAAAGACTGCGTTTGCGCATCAAGGAGCTCGAAGGCCAGGCATCGAAGAACAGCAAGAACTCGAGCAAGCCGCCATCTTCGGACGGCTTGAAAAAGACGACCTCGCTGCGCGTGGCCTCGGGCAGGAAGCCGGGCGGTCAGGCCGGGCACGCGGGCAAGACGTTGGAGCAAACAGACAGGCCAGACATCGTCATCCGGCATGCGCTGCCCGAGCGCTGCGATGCCTGCCAGGCGACGCTGTCCAATAGTGATGCGCAAGTTCACCGGCGCGGCCAGGTGTTTGACATCCCGGCCGTGCGTTTTGAGGTGGTGGAGTTCCAGACGCTGCAACTGCGCTGCCCGTGCGGCAAGCTCCACGAGAACGAGTTTGCGCCCGAAGTGTGTGAAGTCGCGCAATACGGCCCGAACGTGCGGGCGCTGGCGGTGCACCTGACGCAGGGCCAGTTGCTGCCTTTCGCGCGGGCGGGCGAACTCATCAAGGACCTGTATGGACTGGACATCTCGCCGGCCACGCTGGTGCAGTGGGTGCACGAGGCCGCGCAGGCGCTGGTGCCCACGGTGCAGGCCATCGTGCAAAGCGTGCAGGCCGCAGCGGTGGTGCATGTCGATGAATCGGGCCTGCGCGTAGCGTCTTGCCTGCAGTGGCTGCATACGGCCGCCACGGCCACCCACACTTGGTACGGCGTGCATCCCAAGCGGGGCATGCAAGCAATAGCCGACCATGGGGTGCTGCCCAACTACGCGGGCACGCTGGTGCACGACTGCTGGGCGCCCTACTGGAGCCTGGAGTGCGCGCACTCGCTGTGCGGCGCACACTTACTGCGCGAGCTGATTTATCAAAAAGAGACCACTGCGCAAGCGTGGCCCCAGGGCCTTATCGAGTTGTTGCTGGCCGCTGACCAAGCCTGCAAGGCGGCGCGTCAGACCGATACGGCACTACAGGCTGTGCAGGTCGAGGTCTTTGCCAGCCAATACCGCGCCTTGGTGCAGGAAGGCCAGGCGCAAAACCTGCCAGCGGCCAAGGCGCTAGGACAACGTGGCCGGGCCAAGCAGTCAGGTGCCTTCAACCTGCTGCGCCGGCTGTTGGAGCGAGAGCAGGAGGTACTGCGCTTCATGCGCGATTTGGGTGTGCCCTTTACCAACAACCTGGCCGAGCGCGCCATTCGCATGCCAAAGGTCAAGCAGAGAATTTCAGGCTGCTTTCGTACCTTGCCGGGCGCGCAGAATTTCTGCACCATCCGCTCCTATCTGGACACCGCGCGCAAGCAAGGCTTTGGCATGCTTCACGCCATGCGCGCCGTCTTCTCGGGACAGGCCCTGGCGCTCGCGTAGGCTGAACAGTCACCAAAAAGCAGCGATTTTGTTGCCGGCTTGTTTCTGGCCACGCAGGGCTTGGGGAATGATCAGGGCGATGAGCCGCTGGCGCTAGCCGCGGGTGTAAGGCGACTTCGGAATGAACTTGCTTTTGGTTCCCTGGAGTTCGTCGGCCGGTTGTGCATCGGGCTGGGGGACAGGAATCGTCTTGTTGGTTCCTTCAAGCCCGAAATCCTTGCCCTTGCGCTTCGGCCCGGAACCGGCCTTGGTGGAAGATTTTGGGGCGCCATGCGGATCGTCAGCAATCGGCGAGTCAGGCGTTCGGGTCATGGCCACGCTCCCTCAGGTAATGAAATGACTGCTTTCCTTGCGCGCCAGCGGCAGCCTGTCAGCCACTGGCGACTGGATCGCGCTGCTGTTTCCTTCCACGGTAAACGGCCAGCGGTTCGGCCGTTTGCCAACGCCAAGGCCTGGCCTTTCGCTGCACACGGGCATATCGCGCACGGAGATCGACACACTGGAATCGGTAAGGCATGAACTATCTTTGGGCATGGTGCTTTCTTGCGCAACAGTCAATAGAAGTTCACTTTAAGGTTGCCCTTGCCTGTCCTGTATCGGAATCAAAGGAAACGCACGTAGGACATGGAGCAAGACGGGCTAATCCATTTCTTAGAGAAGCCACGATATCTGCCAGCTTACTGCCCGGAAATCACAGCTCCGGCGCCCGCGTACTTGAGCTGCACAAAGTCCGGTGCATAGTCGATATGCACACCTTCGGCATCGGCAAGCGCTTGCACATCAGCCCATTGCAGGCAACGATAAGTCGGCATCCGGTTGCCCAGGGCGGCCAGGTCATTTGGCGCGGCGGCCGCTATCGTGATGCGCAGCCGGGTGTCGCCTGCGCCGCCTTCCACGCTGACCACCACACAGGCCGGTTGCTCTACCGCATCGGTCAGGGTGATCAGGCTGGCGGTGAACACGCTGCGAAGCATGCCCTTGGGCAGTTTGGCGACGGCCTCTGTCGCCTGGTTGTCCAGGGAAAAACCGCGAAAGGAAAGCTCGGTCGCCATCAGGCCCAGGGATTCCTCGACCGCGCTGTTCACCGCGATCAGCTCGTTGTCCCTGGGCGCCAGCCAGGTCATCAGGTTCAGGGACGTGGCGGCGGCTTCGCGCGACAAGGTGGTGAGGGCCTGGGTGTTCTTGGCCAGCTGGGCCATGTCGGGCGCGGCGGCCTTGATCCGCCTTTCCAGCATGGCCGACATCATGCCGATGGGCTGAAGCGTACCGGCGAGGTTGTGGCGGATGGCTGGCAGCAGCCGGCGCATGAGCGCATAGCGGGCCGCCTCGGCAAGACGCTCTTTCAGATGAGGAATTTCGCTGGACATAAAGGAAAGGCAGAGGGTTTCAATAAATCAGGAATCAGGGATCAGCGCGGGCAGGAATGCAATAGCGCAACCGCACGACAAAGCCGCCTCGGCAGCAGGCAGTACCGGACAAATAATAGCAGCGGCCGGTGGCCTGGCTACTCGCCTGATCACAGGCCGACACATCAATTAAACAGGCAGCCCTTGAAAACTGGCACGATTGCCCCTATTATTAGCACTCGATGGTATGGAGTGCTAACAACATGACACACCACCCAATCGACAGGTAGCCGCCTTTTTGCGGCTGCGCTTGAATTTCAAAACTATTGTTACAAAACAAGGAGCTTTTCATGAATCTTCGTCCTTTGCACGACCGCGTGATTGTCAAACGCGTGGAAAACGAAACCAAAACCGCCTCCGGCATCGTGATTCCGGACAGCGCCGCTGAAAAGCCAGATCAGGGCGAAGTGCTGGCCGTCGGTCCAGGCAAGAAAAATGACAAGGGCGAACTCGGTGCGATGGCTGTCAAGGTCGGCGACCGTGTCTTGTTCGGCAAGTACAGCGGCCAGACCGTCAAGGTCGATGGCGACGAACTGCTGGTCATGAAGGAAGAAGACCTGTTCGCAGTGGTCGAGAAGTAATTCACCCGCTCCAATATTGCTACTTATTTAATAGCTGCCCATACACGCTGGACGTGCGCAAGCAGCTTATTTCATTCATAAATCTTAAGGAATACGAATCATGGCAGCAAAAGACGTAGTTTTCGGCGGCGAAGCCCGCGCACGCATGGTTGAAGGCGTGAACATTCTGGCCAATGCGGTCAAGGTCACGCTCGGCCCCAAGGGCCGCAATGTGGTGCTGGAGCGCTCGTTCGGCGCCCCCACGGTGACCAAGGACGGTGTGTCCGTCGCCAAGGAAATCGAACTTAAGGACAAGCTTCAGAACATGGGCGCGCAGATGGTCAAGGAAGTTGCTTCCAAGACGTCCGACATCGCTGGCGACGGCACCACCACCGCCACCGTGCTGGCACAAGCCATCGTTCACGAAGGCATGAAGTACGTGGCCGCCGGCATGAACCCGATGGACCTGAAGCGCGGTATCGACAAGGCGGTTGCTGCCCTGGTCGAAGAACTGAAGAAGGCTTCCAAGGCCACCACCACCTCCAAGGAAATCGCGCAAGTCGGCTCCATCTCGGCCAACTCTGACGAAACCATCGGCAAGATCATTGCCGATGCGATGGACAAGGTCGGCAAGGAAGGCGTGATCACCGTTGAAGACGGAAAGTCGCTCGACTCCGAACTCGACGTGGTCGAAGGCATGCAGTTTGACCGCGGCTACCTCTCGCCTTACTTCATCAACAACCCTGAAAAGCAGTCCGCCCTGCTGGACAACCCGTTTGTTCTGCTCTACGACAAGAAGATCAGCAACATCCGTGACCTGCTGCCTACCCTGGAACAAGTCGCCAAGGCTGGCCGTCCACTGTTGATCATTGCCGAAGAAGTCGAGGGCGAAGCCCTGGCTACCTTGGTCGTGAACACGCTGCGCGGCATCCTGAAGGTCGTGGCTGTCAAGGCCCCGGGCTTCGGCGACCGCCGCAAGGCCATGCTCGAAGACATCGCTGTCCTGACCGGCGGCAAGGTCATCGCTGAAGAAGTGGGCATGTCGCTCGAAAAAGTGACGCTGGCTGACCTCGGCCAGGCCAAGCGCATCGAAGTGGGCAAGGAAAACACCATCATCATCGACGGTTCCGGCGAAGCTGGCGACATCGAAGCCCGCGTCAAGCAGGTTCGCGTCCAGATCGAAGAAGCCACCAGCGACTACGACCGTGAAAAACTGCAAGAGCGCGTGGCCAAGCTGGCCGGCGGTGTTGCCGTGATCAAGGTGGGCGCTGCCACCGAAGTCGAGATGAAGGAAAAGAAAGCCCGCGTTGAAGACGCACTGCACGCGACCCGCGCTGCCGTCGAAGAAGGCATCGTGGCTGGCGGCGGCGTGGCATTGCTGCGCGCCAAGCAGACCGCTGGCGTCATCAAGGGTGACAACGCTGACCAGGACGCCGGCATCAAGCTGGTGCTGCGCGCCATCGAAGCCCCATTGCGCGAAATCGTTTACAACGCAGGCGGCGAAGCCTCTGTGGTGGTGAACGCCGTGCTGGCCGGAACCGGCAACTACGGCTTCAACGCCGCCAACGACACCTACGGCGACATGATCGAAATGGGTATCCTGGACCCCACGAAAGTGACCCGCACCGCGCTGCAGAACGCCGCTTCCGTCGCATCGCTGATGCTGACGACCGAAGCCATGGTCTGCGAGTCCGCCAAGGACGACGCACCTGCCGGCGGCATGGGCGGCGGCATGGGTGGAATGGGCGGCATGGGCGACATGGGCATGTAATGTCCGGCCTGGCCAGGCTTTGATCCTGGCCATCCAGCCCGCCAAAAGCCCCGCAGCGCCAAGCTGCGGGGCTTTTTTTATGCCAGCTGAAAAGAAAACACGGCGCCCTTTTCAGCGCGCTGCAGCAGCGCAATGTCGCTGCCATGGAGTTGCAAAATACGTTTGACAATCACCAGCCCGAGTCCGCCGGCCCGCCCGCCCGCCGACGTAAACATCGGACGCATAAAGAGCCCCTGGTGCAGTTCGTCCGGAATGCCCGGCCCCGTGTCGCTGACTTCAACCCGCACACCTTTCCCTTCGGCACGCAACTGCACCACGATTTCACCGCCCTCGGGCGTATGGCGTATGGCGTTGTCCAGCAGATTGGTGAGCACCCGCTCGATCAGGCCAAAATCAGCCGTGACCGCCGGCAAGCCCGGCGCGATATCAGCCACCAGCCGCTGACGCCGAGCCTCTGAAGCCAACCCGAACTTCTGAAAGACATCCTGAATCAGATCGGCCAGCGCGAAGCTTTCCATCTCCGGCTGGACCACCCCGTACTCCAGCCGGGCCAGTTCAAACAGTTCTTGCGCCAGGCGCCCGACCTTGCGGCTCTGGCCGAGTGCTATCTCAAGATAGCGGCGGCGGTCAGCTTCTCCCAGCGTGTCGGCCTTTATCAGCAAGGTTTCAAGATAGCCATGCAGGGAAGTGAGCGGTGTGCGAAGGTCATGCGATATGTTGGCGAACAGTTCACGTCGCTGCTGATCCTGAGCCGTCAATTCGTGCCACTGCTCGGCGATACGCTGGGTCATCCCCGCAAAAGATTTGCCCAAGGTGGAAATTTCGTCGCTGCCTTCGCACGCTTGCGCCAGCGCGGGTGCAGCGCCATCCAGCGCCGCCAGACCATCGGTTTGCAGGTGGCGCACTGCATCCGATAGCTGGCGCAAGGGACGCGTGATCAGGTGAAAAGCCGCCAGCCCCGCCAGCAAGCCCAGCAGCGTCACCAGCCCCATGGACCAGAGCGTTGAACGCAGCACGCTGTCGGCCGACAGCTTGGCAGCCAGGGTGTCGCGCTCTTCGCCGAACAACACGACATAGACATAACCTGCATTACGCCCATTCACTTTGAGCGGCGCAGCGCTGAATACTTTTCGCGAACCAGGGCTGCGCGGATCGTCGCCAAAAACCGGCAATGGCGCGCCGGCCAGCAGGCGCAGCACAGGCGCCATATCGACTCGGCCCCGTTTCAGATGCCCAGGCGGTGCGGCCTGCGCCTGAATACGCCCATCAGGCGCCAGCAGATAGACCTCAACGCTGGGATTGACCGCCATCAGCTTGTCAAACAGGTCACGCACTGCGACCTCGTTTAGACCTCCCTGCTCTATCAAAGTCGAGTTTTCGGCAATGTGCGCAGCCAGGCCCATGGAAAGGCGCTGGGTCAATTCTTCTTCATACTGACTATGGGCTCTGGTCTGCAGCCAGACCGACGCGCCGCAACAAGCCAGCAGCAACACGGTAAAAACGACAGACAAACGCTGGGAAAGTGAAAGGCCGCCAAGCTTCATGGCGGTTTTCATGATGCCGTCGCGGATGGGGTGTCAGCCACCAGCTTGTAACCGCGCCCCCATACCGTGAGAATGCGACGGGGTTCCGCTACATTGGCTTCTACCTTGATACGCAGGCGGTTGATGTGGGTGTTGACCGTATGTTCATAGCCATCGTGCTGATAGCCCCAGACCTGGTTGAGCAGGTCGAGCCGCGAAAAGACCCGTCCCGGGTGACGTGCAAAAAAATACAGCAGATCGAACTCACGGGGCGTGAGTTCGATCGGCTTGCCGTCCACCTCTACCGCACGTTCGAGCGGGTCGATGCAGAGGTTGCCAAAATCGATGCGGCCCGATCCTGCACGCGCAATGCGGGCCATGGCGTCCGTGCGCCGCAACAGCGCACGCACACGCGCAACGAGTTCCAGTAAGGAAAAAGGCTTGGTAAGGTAATCGTCTGCACCCAGTTCCAGTCCCAGGATACGGTGTACTTCACTGGAGCGGGCGCTGGTGATGATGATGGGCGTGTAGCGCGTCATCGCGCGGGCGCGGCGGCAGATTTCCAGGCCATCGACGCCTGGAAGCATGACATCGAGCACCAGGGCATCCCAGTGACCGCCCTCCAGCTCACGCAAGCCCGCATGCCCGTCAGCCGCATGAACCACCGTAAAACCCTCGTCGCACAGGTGCATGCGCAAAAGTTCGGCAATGTGGGGGTCATCCTCAACAATCAAAACGCGTTTGGCAGGGTCCATAACCGGAAATTATCACGGCATCCACGTTTTTTAGTCATCACGATTAATTGAACATTTGGTGATGAATCCGCCATGGAACCCGCCGAATAATCGGCCCCATGAAACCAAACATCAATGCAGCAGACAGGGCGCCCATCCACCCGCTGTGGATGCGCATCACCCATTGGCTCAACGCCCTTGCGGTGCTGGTGATGGTGGCAAGCGGCTGGCGCATCTATAACGCGTCGCCGTTTTTCCCTTTCAGTATTCCGTCCGAACTGACTCTGGGCGGCTGGCTCGGCGGCGCTTTGCAGTGGCATTTTGCCGCCATGTGGCTGCTGGCCGCCAATGGCCTTGCCTACCTGATGCTGAACATTGCAAGCGGCCGCCTGTTCCGCAAATTTTTTCCATTGTCGGTGTCGGCCATCGTGCGCGACGCCCTCGCCGCACTGCATGGCCACCTTTCGCATGCCGACCCGCGCCAGTACAACAGCGTGCAGCGCTTTGCCTACCTGTTCGTGATGCTTGACATCGTGCTGCTGGTGCTGTCGGGACTGGTGCTGTGGAAGTCGGTCCAGTTCGGCTTCCTGCGCGAGCTGCTGGGCGGCTATGAATTTGCCCGCCGGATTCACTTTTTTGCCATGGCCGCCCTGGTTGCTTTTATTGCCGTGCATCTGGTCATGGTGGCGCTGGTTCCCCGAACGCTGCTCACCATGCTGAGCAGCGGCCGCACACGAAAGACGGTATGAAAATCATTCAACGCCCACCCCTTGCCGGCATCGACAGCGATGCCGCCCTGGCCGAAGCACGCAAACTGATCGGCAGGCGCATCGAGCAGCCGGCGCGCCGTGCGTTCTTGCAGCGTTCGCTGACGCTGGGCGGCCTGTCGCTGCTGAGCGGCTGCAGCATCACCGACAACGACAGTGTTGAAGTGGCGCTGACGCGAATGTCGCGCTTCAATGACACGGTGCAAGGCTGGATTTTCGACCCCAGGCAGCTGGCGCCTACGTATCCGGAATCCATGATCACGCGGCCTTTCCCCTTCAATGCCTACTACAGCGAAGACGAGGTGCGTGAAGTTGACGAGGCCAGCTATAAGCTTGAAGTCACCGGCCTGGTGGCCGACAGGCGCAGTTGGACGCTGGCTGAACTTCGCGCCCTGCCCCAGCAGGACCAGGTCACGCGGCACATCTGCGTCGAGGGCTGGAGCGCCATCGGCAAATGGGGCGGCATTCACTTTGCCTCTTTTTTAAAGCGCATTGGCGCCGACACCAGTGCGAAGTACATCGGCTTCAAATGCGCCGACGATTATTTCACCAGCATCGACATGCCGACCGCCTTGCACCCGCAGACGCTGCTCACGCTGAGCTACGACGGGCAACCCCTGCCGCCAAAATACGGCTTCCCGATGAAGCTGCGCATGCCGACCAAGCTGGGCTACAAAAATCCGAAATACATCAAGGCGATGTTCGTCACCAACACCTACCCTGGCGGCTATTGGGAAGACCAGGGCTACAACTGGTTCGGCGGCAGTTGAGCACTTTGAAGGCTCAACACTGTTGATACGTGCGGCACGCGTTCATCCCGGACGCGGCCATCTGAAAACGACTCTTAAGGAACTGAAATGAACAAGCTCTCTGCAACCCTCCTGGCCACCTGCATGATCATCGCCTCCGTTTCGGCCTTTGCCGCGGACGAGATGAAAAAAGATGCCATGGGCAAAGACGCCATGACGAAGGATTCGATGAGCAAGGATCACATGGCCAAGGACTCGATGGCCAAGGATCACATGGCCAAGGACAACATGAAGAAAGGCGCCATGAAAAAGGACACCATGGCTAAGGATGCCATGGGCAAGGACGCCATGTCCAAAGATGACGCCATGAAAAAAGACGAAATGAAAAAGTGATTTCGACAGCGCTCTGACCCAAGGTTCCACATGATTTTCTACCTCCTGTCGTATCTTGGCGGCGCGCTGACTATCCTTGCGCCCTGCATACTGCCGGTACTGCCCTTTGTTTTCGCACGGGTTGACCGGCCCTTCATGAAAAGCGGCCTGCCCTTGCTGGGTGGAATGGCATTGACTTTCGCGGCGGTGGGAACACTGGCCGCCGTTGCGGGTAACTGGGCCGTGCAAGCCAACCAGTACGGCCGACTGGCCGCGCTGGCACTGCTCTCGCTCATGGGCCTGGCATTGATTGCGCCGCTTTGGGCAGAACGGTTGGGGCGGCCAGTCGTGGCGCTGGGTTCGCGCTTTTCCAGCGCGGCATCGAAAGCCGGCGGCAGCGCGGAAAACTCCGTGCTACCGGCATTTTTTACAGGCATGGCCACCGGCCTCCTCTGGGCCCCGTGCGCGGGCCCCATCCTCGGCCTGATCCTGACCGGCGCGGCGATCGAAGGCCCGAGCCTGCGCACTTCCCTGCTGCTGCTGGCCTATGCGGCTGGCGCCGTGAGTTCACTGGCGCTGGCGCTGCTTGCCGGCAACCAGGTCTTCAGCACCCTCAAGCGCTCGCTCGGCATGGGCGAGTGGGTTCGCAAGGGGCTGGGCGTGGCAGTGATCGCAGGGGTGACGGCAGTAGCGCTGGGCCTGGACACCGGCTTGCTGGCGCAACTCCCGTCGGGCAGCGGCGCATCGGTAGAAAAAAGCCTGTTTCAATGGCTGGCACCGCGGCCAGAAGAACATATCCCGATGGCTGCCATTGGTTCGCAAAAGCAGGGTGGCGCCGACGCCGGCCGGTTCATCAAGGTTCAGGCGCGCCAGACCTTGCCACCGCTCAACTTGCTTGTGGAAGGCAAGATGCCACCGATCAGCGGCGCTGTCGAGTGGCTCAATTCGCCACCTCTCACAGCGGAAGAACTGCGCGGCAAAGTGGTGCTGATCGATTTCTGGACTTTTGGCTGCATCAACTGCCGCAATGCCCTGCCTTATGTGCGGGAGTGGCACCGCAAGTACAAAGACCAGGGGTTGGTCGTGATCGGGGTGCATTCCCCTGAGTTTGCTTACGAGAAAAACATCAGCAATGTGAAGCGCGCACTCGGTGATCTGGGTATTGTGTTTCCGGTCGCGGTTGACAACAACTTTGCGATCTGGCGCGCGTTCAACAACAAGTATTGGCCAGCGCATTATTTCGTCGATGCCCAAGGCCGAATTCGCTTTCATCACTTTGGCGAAGGCGAGTACGAAAAATCAGAACAAGTCATCCAGCAGCTACTGGAAGAAGCCCGAAAGCAGGCAAAACCGGTGTGACGCCCTTTGCGTACCTTCTGGATTCCCGCCTGCGGGAATGACGGCGTGGCTTGAACTTTGCGCGCCATACATGGCGACGTTTGCAAGTCAGGGAGGCACCGCTCTGACCAGCAAACAAATTTTTCAGCATAAAAAATGCCGTTTTCGCATGCTGTATATGTGCAATCAGCTATTTATTCAATAGCAAAAAAGCTGAATTTCCTGCATGCTGCAATTGCCAGTCAAACGGGTTTTGCTCTAAAGACAGGGCCACAGCGAGCAAGCGTTGGGGCCCTTTTTTTAGGGATGGCCGAAAACCGAAAACGTCAGGCCAGGTTGGAGCCGTAGCTGCTGACGTTATCTTCCGTGGGTTGGACCCACCAGTAAATCAGCACAAGGAATCCGATTCCCGAGATCATCAGGAGCTGCCACCAGCCGCTCTTGCCAATGTCGTGAAGCCGGCGTGCGCCGACTGCCAGCGCCGGCAGCAGCAGGGCCAGGCTGACCAGGCCGCTCAGTTTTTCACTGAGCATGGACGCCGCCGCCGATGCCAGCACCTGAAACAGAAAAAACCACCAGAATTCCGACCGCGAGGCGCGCCCCGAAAACGTTGCATAGTTGCTCAGGCAGCTGGAAATGGCTTGGCCAAAATTCATGGATTTTTCCTCAGGATGGATGCGGGGCAATTCCCCGCGCGATGATATGCCAGACCACAGGAGGCGCCGCCTGCCAATCCTTACAGCCAGCCCTTGCCAGCCATTTCCTTCGCGACATAGACCGCCACCAGCGAATAGCCGAACGGCGTCAGATGGCCCGAGTTGTCCGCGAACAAATATTTGTCAACGTTGCCGGGCGCCAGATTGGACCGGTTGCAAATGAGCGAGAAGCCCAGCGGATTTTTCGCCGGGCTCAAATCACAGGCGGGGCTGCTCACGTTGAGCAAGCCATACGACCCCAGGTTGACAATCAGGTCGCGGCTGAACGTGTACAAATCCAGGTACAGGACGCTGGCGCTGTCACTCACGCCGGATTTCAATTGCGCGTTGAACGCGGTCACCATGCTGGTGATCAAGGCTTGCGTGTCCTTGCCGGCGGCAACCGCTTCAAGCGACTGGCTGGCATCCGGCAAATTGAGGACCACGACATATTTGGCGCCTTTGCCGGCCACCTGCGACTTCACATAGCCCGCCAGCTCTGCGCCGGCCACCCCCATGGCTGCAACCACCGCAGGCGTGTTGGCTTGCACATGGGCGCCAGCCGCCGCCGCACCGACGCTTGCCGACAAGCTGGCGATGGCGGCCGCCTGGCAATTGCTGCCCAGCGCATCGGCCGGCACGCAGGCGCCCGACTGGATGTCGGCGGCAATCTGGCCCGCCACCGCCACCGTCACGGCAGCGGTTGCCGCCACCGTGGCGCCTGCCGTCAAGCCAGCCAGCTGCATCGTCAGGTCGTTGCCGCCTGTCGCCACAAAAACGACTTCATCGCCCTTGAAGCTGCCGCCAACCGCTGCCAGGTGGTTTTGAATCTGCTGCACGACGGGCACCGTCAATTGACCCAATTCCCCGCCCCCGGCGGCCCCCAGCAACTTGTTGCGCGGCCCGACCGGATCGGTGACCCGCGCGCCGCCCTGCGCGTACGAGGTGCAACCGGGATGATTGACCACCGGCACGCTGAATCCCAGCGCGGCCGAGCCGTCCAGGCCGGTTTGCGCGGCACAGGGGGCGGGCAATCCGAATTTCTCCGCCATCAGCTCGGTCCAGTTCTTCGCCGCATTCCTGCCGTCCGCACCGACATCGTTGATGGTGTATTTCCCGCCCTTGAGCGCGGCAACCTGGCCCACCGCATAGCTGCCTACATCGCTCAAGCTGTCGCCGAACGACACCTGCGAGCTGAACTTGATTTTGGTGGTGTTGTCACTGCCGCCGCAACCGGCGAGCGTCGCGGCAAGCACCAAGGCCGCCAGTTTGAATGAATGCATGCACGTCCCCTTCAGGCAGCTTCTTTGTAGGGGTTCTTCGTGGATTCCATGTCATTTTTTGTTAACTGTCGCAGAACCTGGTGATTCTTACGCTTTTGCAACATCGTCACGGACAGGGCTGGCCTCGCCTGTGGGGTCAGCGAACAGATGCACCCTCGAACCCGGCGGCCTGCGCATGGGCGGCCGGGCCATGGCGACACACAAAGCGCTACCAGCCCAATTTGTTCATCAGCTGGCCCGGCAGCTGCTGCGGCGCTTCGCAGTGGATCGTCTGCCATCCCAGCGCATCGGCCGCCTGCACATTGGTCAGGCTGTCATCAATGAACAGGGTGTCAGCGCCCGCCAGCCGGTAGCGCGACGCCAGCAGCCTGAAAATCGCCGGGTCCGGCTTGCCCAGCTTCACATCGCTTGAAAAAATACCGCCGTCGAACCACTGCAGAAAAGCGTGGCGCCGTTCCAGCGCGCGGGCAAAGGGCTCGGGCATATTGGACAGAAAATAAAGCCGGATGCCGCCCCGGCTGCCCTGGCGCTCGCGCAAGCCGGCCAGCAGTTCGATGTTGCAGGCAATCGGCGCCAGCCGCTCGCCAATCGGCGCCAGGGCGTCATGCAGCCTGTCTTCGGACAATTCCAGCCGCAAGGCAGTGCGGGAAACCACTTGGTCCAGCGTCACCGTGCCGTGGTCAAAACCGCGCCAGTCGGCATGGTCGAACAGGGAATGGGCCAGTTTTCGTGCCTGCCCGGGTGTGGCGCCCCGCTCGGGAAAATGCTGCGCCACCAGCTGCGCCGGCTGCCAGTCGAACAGCACCGCGCCAAAATCAAACACGATGTTCATGCGGGGCCGGACCCCAGCTTGCGCAGCAGGCCGGCGGTCGAGCCATCGAGTCCGGAAACATCGCCACTGAGCAGGCGCGGCTCGATGTCCCTGGCCAATACCTTGCCCAGCTCGACGCCCCACTGGTCAAAACTGTTGATGCCCCAGATCGCTCCGCTGACAAACACGCGGTGCTCCTGCAGCGCAATCAGCGCGCCCAGGCTGGCGGGCGTGAGCCGCTCCAGCAGCAAGAAGGTGCTGGGCCGGTTGCCGGGAAAATCGCGGTGGCCGCCGGAAAACATGCTGCCCCCGCGCTCGCCCACTGCGTGTGGCTCGCTGCCCCCCGAGGGGGCTGCGTTGCCTTGGGGCGGCCCGGCGGCGTCGCGCTTGCCGTGCATCAGCGCCTGCGCCTGCGCCAGCACGTTGGCCAGCAGCTTGCCGTGGTGGCCGGGCAGGTCATCCGGCGCATGCGCGGCTTGTTTGACCGCGACAAATTCAACCGGCACGACCGTCGTTCCCTGGTGCAGCATTTGAAAATAGGCATGCTGCCCGTTGGTGCCGGGCTCGCCCCACAGCACCGGCGAGGTGTCAAACGGCAAAGGCTGGCCGTCCTGGTCCACGCGCTTGCCGTTGCTTTCCATTTCCAGTTGCTGCAGATACGCCGGCCAGCGGCGCAGCGCGCTGCTGTAGGGCGCAATGCTGCGACTGGAAAAGCCGTGGAAGTTGCGGTACCAGACATCGAGCAGGCCCAGCCGCACCGGCAGATTGCCTTCCAGCGCAGCCGTGCGAAAGTGCTCGTCCATGGCGTGCGCGCCCGCCAGAAACTGCCTGAAACCAGCCGCGCCAATCGCAATGGCAATTGGCAGCCCGATGGCCGACCACAGCGAATAGCGCCCGCCCACCCAGTCCCAGAAACCGAAGGTGGTGGTGATGCCGAAGTCGTTCGCCGCCGCCACGTTGGTCGTCAGCGCGGCGAAATGCCTGGCGATGTCCTGCCCGCCCTGCGCCTCGAACCAGTCCTTGGCCGAATGCGCATTGGTCATGGTTTCGGTGGTGGTGAAGGTCTTGGACGCCACCAGGAACAGCGTGCCGGCGGGTTTGAGCTGCTTCAGCACACTGGCCAGCTCGTTGCCGTCGATGTTCGAGACAAAGTGAATCCGCTTGCCGGACGTGGCGAATTCAGCGAGCGCCAGCACCGCCATCTGCGGTCCCAGGTCCGAGCCGCCAATGCCGATGTTGACGATGTCGGTGATCGCCTCGTCGGCGCGCACCTGCTCCGCGTAGGCCAGCATGGCGTCCAGCGTCACTTCGACCTCGGCCTGCGCATCCGCTATTTTATTAATAGCAGCTTGCGCAGGCAGATACTGCGCAGAAGGCGGATTTCGCAATAAAAAGTGCATCACGGCACGGTTTTCGGTGCGGTTGATGCGTTCCCCGGCGAACATTGCGTCCCGCTGCTGCTCCAGTCCGCACTGCCGCGCCAGCGCCAGCAGCAGTGCCTGGCTGCCGGCATCGATCAGGTTTTTGGACAGGTCGGCAAACACATGCGGCGCGTCCTGGCTGAAGGCCTCGAAGCGGCCGGGGTCGCGCGCGAACGCGTCGCGCAGGTCAAAATTCCGGCCGCCGGCCTCAAGGCAGGCCGTGAGTTCACCCCAGGCCGGGGTCCGGTCGCAACGCACTGGTTTCATGTCAGCTTCCTTGGGTTCAGACAGCCTGCATCAGCTGCTCAAGCTTGATCGCATCAACGGCAAAGGCGCGGATGCCTTCGGCCAGCTTTTCCGTCGCCATGGCGTCTTCATTGAGCGCGTAGCGGAAGCGCGCTTCGTCAAAGTCCACCACCTCCAGGTCCAACGCATCGGCGGCGCCGGCATCCAGCGCGCGCGCCAGGGGCGCGTCGCTGGCGGCCAGCTGGGCGAGCAGTTCGGGGCTGATGGTCAGCAGGTCGCAACCGGCCAGCGCCGTGATCTGGCCGACGTTGCGAAAACTCGCGCCCATGACCTCGGTGGCAATGCCGAAATGCTTGTAGTAGTTGTAGATCTCGCGCACCGACTTCACGCCGGGGTCGTTGGCGCCGGCATTCGCGGCTTCAATCCAGCTGCTGCCGGCCGACTTCTTGTACCAGTCGTAGATCCGGCCGACGAAGGGGGAAATCAGCTGCACCCGGGCCTGGCCGCAGGCCACCGCCTGGCAGAAGGAAAACAGCAGCGTCAGGTTGGTATGGATGCCGCGCTGCTCCAGCAGCCGCGCCGCCTGAATGCCTTCCCAGGTGGCGGCGACCTTGATCAGCACCCGGTCGATGTGGATGCCCTCGGCCTGGTACAGCCCGATCAGGCGCTCGCCCCGCGCGACCGTGGCATAGGTGTCAAAGCTCAGGCGGGCATCGACTTCGGTCGAGACGCGGCCCGGGATGATGGACAAGATTTCGCAGCCAAAGCGCACCAAGAGCCGGTCCATGGTTTCGTCCAGCGCCCGGTCCTTGAAACGCGCCACCGTGCCGTGCATCAGCGGCGCGTAATCGGCTTTTTGCACCGCCTTGAGGATCAGCGATGGGTTGGTGGTGGCGTCCTGCGGCTTGAACCGGGCCAGCTGGTTGAAGTCGCCGGTATCGGCCACCACGGTCGTGAATTGTTTCAGTGCGTCGAGTTGGTTCATGGGCTTGGGGAGCGCCGGGCAAGGGCGCAAAGTGGATCAGGAAGCCCGGAAAACCCACCGTGCCAACACAGGGGTCGCAGCAGGTCACCGGGTGTAGTTACCATTATGCCCATAGAATGTGAAACTTTATTACCAGAACAAGTCCTTACCATGAGTTTTGACCTCATCCTGTTTGGCGGAACCGGCGACCTGGCGTGGCGCAAGATCATGCCCGCCCTGTTCCAGGCGTTTCGCCACGGCTCGCTGCCGGCCGACGGCCGCATCATTGGCGTGGCCCGCGACGACCTGTCGGACGACCAGTACCGCGCGCTCATCAAGTCACGCTTTGACCATGTCGAATTGTCCAAGCGGCCGAACGAAGAAGAATTCACGCGTTTTGCCCAGATGCTCGACTACCTGCGCATGGACCTGTCGAAACCGGACGACTATGCGCGCCTGGCGGACCGGCTCCAGCAGCGCCCAGCTGATGTGGTGGTGATGTACCTGGCGACCGCGCCCGGCCTGTTCACCACGGTCTGCGAACAGATCGCCGCTGCCGGCCTGAATGGCACGCAAACCCGCGTGGTGCTTGAAAAGCCGCTCGGCCATGACCTGGCGTCGAACCGCACCATCAACAGCACCGTTCGCAGCGTGCTGACCGAGCAGCAGATCTTCCGCATCGACCATTACCTGGGCAAGCCTTCGGTGCAGAACCTGTTTGCGCTGCGCTTTGGCAATTCGCTGTTCGAGCCGCTCTGGCGGCGCGAGTACATCGCCAACATCCAGATCACGATTGCCGAAGAACTCGGCGTGGAAAAACGCGGCGCTTTTTATGACAGCACCGGCGCGCTGCGCGACATGGTGCAAAACCATGCCCTGCAGCTGCTCTGCGCCGTGGGCATGGAGCCGCCCATCAATTCGCATGCCGACGCGATTCGCGACGAAAAACTCAAGGTGCTGCGCTCGCTCAAGCCCTGGACGCCCGAGACCCTGAGCCAGCATGCCATTCGCGGCCAATATGCCGCCGGAACCATCGACGGCGAGGCGGTTGAGGCTTATCGCAGCGCGCCGGGCGTGAACCCGGAAAGCCGCACCGAAACCTTTGTTGCCCTGCGCACCGAGATCGAAAACTGGCGCTGGGCCGGCGTACCGTTCTACATCCGCACCGGCAAGCGGCTGGCCGGCCGCGACGCGCACATCGAGGTCAACTTTCGACACACACCGCACGCGATTTTCAAATCGCGGCAGGACTGCAACACCGGCAACCGGCTGGTCATCGACCTGCAGCCCCGGGACGGCCTGGAGTTGCACCTGCTGGCGCAGGGCGCCGACCAGCGCCATCGCCGTGGCACCCCGACGCTGGAGCCGGTGCAACTCGACCTGGACTTCGACAAGCGTTTCGGCGCCGAGCGCGTCGGCGCCTACGAGCGCCTGCTGCTCGATGTGATTGACGGCCGGCTGAACCTGTTCGTGCGCAGCGACGAGCAGGAGGAAGCGTGGCGCTGGGTCGAGCCGATCCTGGACCGCTGGAGCCACGACCCGACCGGGCCGCGCCCCTATGCGGCAGGCACCTGGGGGCCAAGCGCAACGAGCGCGATGATCGCCAGGGATGGCTACTGCTGGAGCGAGGAACGCTAGCATGCTCGACCGAATCAAGGCCTCCCTGCCGTCGCTGGCCCCGGCGGAACAACGCGTGGCGCGTCTGGTGCTGGCCGACCCGCGCGCCTTTGCCAGCCTGCCGATCACCGAACTGGCGAGCCGCTCGCATGTCAGCAAGCCGACGGTGGTGCGCTTTTGCCGCAGCGTCGGCTACGACGGGCTGCTCGACTTCAAGCTCAAGCTGGCCGGCAGCGTCAGCGAAGGCGTGCCCTTCATTCACCGCAGCGTCGATGTGGACGACAAGACCGGCGACGTGATGGTCAAGGTGATCGACAACACCGTGGCGGCCTTCCTGAAATACCGCAATGACGCCAGCCCGGTGGCGATTGAAAAAGCCACGCTGGCGCTGCTGGCGGCCTACCACACCGGCAAGCGCATTGAATTTTTCGGCGCGGGCAACTCAGGCATCGTGGCGCAGGATGCGCAGCACAAGTTCTTCAGACTGGGCATCAACTGCATTGCCTACAGCGACGGCCACATGCAGGTCATGAGCGCGACGCTGCTCGGACCGGGCGACTGCGTGGTGGTGATTTCCAATTCGGGCCGCACCCGCGACCTGATGGACGCCTGCGACATCGCGCGCAAGAACGGCGCGACCACCATCGTCATCACCGCCACCGCCTCGCCGCTGGCTGCCGCCGGGCATATCCACCTGGCAGCCGACCATCCCGAAGGCTACGACCGCTACAGCCCGATGGTGTCGCGCCTGCTGCATCTGATGATCATCGACATCCTGGCCACCTGCGTGGCGCTGCGCATCGGCCCCAAGCTGCAGCCGCTGCTCAAGGAGATGAAGAACAATTTGCGTACCAAGCGCTACGCGTGAGCAGGCCTGTTGTTTAACGGCTCAGCGCATGGCCAGCGACTGTTTTAAACAAAAAACACCTTTAGCGCATATCCAGCATGCGCAAACAGCTATGTTTTCAGTAGCAAACGCTCTCAGCCCAACGGCATCGAACGCTCGACGATGCCGGCAAACAGCGCCGCACCCAGCGGCAGCACGCTGTCGTTGAAGTCGTAGCAGCTGTTGTGCAGAAAGCGGCTGCCCACGCCGCCCTGCCCGCCGGCAAGCTGCTCGCCCTGGCCCAGCCGCAGGTAGGCGCCGGGTTTTTCCTTGAGCATGAAGGAAAAATCCTCCGACCCCATGCTGGGCTCCAGGTTGCGCACCACGTTATCAAAGCCCACCAGTTGCTCGGCCACTGAAGTCGCCAGCTGGTATTCGGCCGGCGAGTTGATCGTGGCTGGATAGATGCGTTCGTAGTTCACCGTGGCCGTGGCGCCAAACCCGTCGGCCACCGCGGCGCAAAGCTGCTTCAAGCGCTGCTCGACAAAATCCTGCATCTCGGGCTTGAAGGTGCGAACCGTGCCGACCAGCGTGGCATGGCCGGGCACCACGCTCATCGCCGCCATGTCGCCGGCCTGCATGGCGCACAGGCTGATCACGACGTTGTCCATCGCCTTGACGTTGCGCGACACGATGCTTTGGACGGCAGTGATGATGTGCGCCGCCACCAGGATCGGATCGACGGTCAGGTAGGCATGGGCGCCATGGCCGCCCTTGCCGGTGATTTCGATGGTGATGCGGTCGGCCGCCGCCATCATCGGCCCGGAATTGATGCCGATGGTGCCGGGCCGCATGGCCGGCCAGTTGTGCATGGCGTAAATCGCATGGACCGGGAAGCGCTCGAACAATCCATCCTTGATCATGGCCTCGGCGCCGCCGCGCCCTTCTTCAGCTGGCTGAAAGACCAGCACGGCATCGCCCGCAAAATTCCGGGTTTCGGCCAGGTAGCGCGCCGCACCGACCAGCATGGTGGTGTGGCCGTCATGGCCGCAGCCATGCATCAGGCCGGGCTTGGCCGATTTCCAGCCGAATTCGTTGTACTCGGTCATGGGCAGCGCATCCATGTCGGCGCGCAAGCCAGTCATCGGCCTGAAATTCGGCTGAGTGGCGCGTGAAGCACGGCCGGACTGGCGGCCCTTGATGATCGCGACCACGCCGGTTTTTCCGATGCCGGTGTGTATTTCGTCCACCCCGCACAGCTTGAGCGCATGGGTCACGCGGCTGGCGGTGTAAACCTCCTCGAAACCCAGTTCCGGATGCGCATGCAGGTCCCGGCGGAAAGCGGTCAGTTCGGGATGGAACTGGGAAATTTGCGCAAAGGCCCGGCCGTTCGCCTGCAACAGGCGTGGCCGCCCCAGGGTTACCGAATCGCTCATGTCCGCTGACAGCGGCGACAGGGTTTTTTCAAGAAGAGCCGGGGTGCGCATGTCTGTTTGATCCTGATTTCAGCAAGTAGTAAATGCTATGGCGAAATTTTGGCAGCGTAAATATCAGGGAGTCCGTGCAAGCTGTATTTGCGTAAAAACAACAGTCTGGGTGCAGTAACCGGCAAACAATAGACGGCCTCAATGCTGACAGCCGTCACGATCTACGGAAAGCTCAGTGGGTTACGGTAAGCCGCCCATAAAAAAAACCCCACCGTGTCGCCACGGCGGGGTCTTGTTTTCTGCTTTAACCGCTAGCTTACGCTAGCTGAAAAATTAGAACGAGTGGCGAACACCCAGACCGTAGGTCGTGATTTCGGTTTCAGCTGCTGCGTTCAGGATGTGAGCCTTGGTGTTTTGGGCACCGGCGTACAGACCGGTACGCTTAGACAATGCGTAGGTACCCAGGATGGAGTAGCCCTTGCCAGTGCGCTCACCAGTGATGCCTTCGGTCTTGGAACGGGCATAGCCGGCGGAAATGGCAGCAGCGCCGAATGGAACCGACACGCCGATCTGGCCTTCCTTGTCTTTCAGCGTGTTGTTCTTGACGGTGTTGTAGCTGGCGGTCAATTTAGCCACGCCGAAGTCATAAGAACCGCCGACCAGGTTGTACTTGTTCTTGTCCTGGGCAGCACCAACGCCAGCCAGTTTGTCTTGCTGATATGCGTAACCAACCAGGATAGGACCGTTGGCGTACTTAATGTGTACGCTGGCGCTGTCCGTTGCGTCGGAGTTCACGACGACAGGTGGGGTACCGGCAGTAGCATTCTTGTTTTCGCCGAAGCCGTAAACAACTGCACCGCTGAAACCGCCGAAGCTTGGCGATGTGTAGGCGATCGAATTGTCGATGCGGTTGGTGTAGTCCTTGATGCCGTTGGCAGACACGGCGCCGCGTGCGCTGAAGGTGAACGCGTCGTAGTTGTGGTTGGTCGCGCCTTGCAGATTGTCATACGCAGAGTACTGACGACCCAGGGACACAGTACCGAAACCGCTTTGCAGGCCAACGAAAGCTTGACGGCTGAACAGCGTGCCGTTTTGGGCAGAAGCGCCGGTGTCAAGGCTGAAGCCGCTTTCCAGTTGGAAAATGGCGCTCATGCCGCCGCCCAGATCTTCAGAGCCTTTCAGGCCCCAACGCGAACCATTCACACCGGAGGTGTTCACGGCGGTTTGACGCTGGCCAACGCCATTGACTTGGGTTTCTGTGCTGCCAACCCATGCGTCGGCAATGCCGTACAGGGTTACGGAGGATTGGGCCATTGCGGCGCCGGAAGCAGCCAATACAGCCAGGGCGATGAGTGATTTTTTCATTGAGAATTTCTCCAAGGTTAAACATAGGGCTCCGGCGTGAGGACTGTGTCTGGCTTTCACCTTTGCAGTTCCCCCAGAGACCCGGGCCAACCCCCTTTCGGGAAGTTGGGTCTATTGCACCAGAACGAACCTTGATCCGCAAAGGAATGCGCCACAAAAGCGCTTTTCCGTTGCACAGAAGCGACAAATAGGGTGACTGCGTGGAAGGAAAACAACGTTGATGCGCCGCCCTTAAACGCTTTCAATTTTCAGTGATTCAAATTAGTGATCAAAAAAACGAAAAGCCGCTTCAGGTTTTCCCCAAAGCGGCTCCAAGAAGCTCAACGGCCTGGCTTCAAGCCAGGAACCGGTCAGAACTTGTGCTGAACGCCCACTGCGAACGTGTCGGTCTTGACTTCCGAACGGGCGATTTCGTTTTTAGCCAGTTGAAGACCGGTGTACAGGAAGGTCCGCTTGGAAAGGTCGTACTTGGCAGCCAGGCCAACGCCGGTGCTCTTGACTTCGCCACCGGCGCCGAGCGTGACTTTGGAACGTGCAACGCCACCGGATACGGTGACAGCGCCGAGCGGAACGTCAACGCCGATCTGGAATTCCTTGGCCTTGTCACTGCCATCTTTCACATGGCCATAAGCAGCCAGCAGTTTGGCGGGACCGAAGTCATACGAACCATTGAGTTGCGTGTACTTGGTCGTAGCGTTTGCAGACAATGCACCGCCCTCTTTTTCGGTCTGGTAGGCCAGTGCAGCTGCAATCGGGCCACCTGCGTATTGCACGTTAAAACTGGCAATCTTGCCGGCGCTTTGCGTTGTCGTCTTGTTTTCGCCGAAGCTGTACATAGCTGCAGCGCTGAAACCGCTAAAAGACGGAGTTGCGTAATAAAGCGCGTTGCCTGGACGATCTTGGTAGCTGTTGCTCACCCACACCCCGGTTGCGGGCGCAAAGATATTGGCATCGAAAGCTGCGGCACCGCTGCCTTTGACTTCGTCATAAGGCGTCCACATTTTACCGATGCGGACTTCACCAAAACCACCCGACAGGCCAACCCACGACTGGCGTCCGAACGTTGAACTGGACACGGCACCAGTGAACGGATTGGTGTAGTTGTTTGCCGCGCCGGTGCTGACATCAAAACCCGCTTCCAGCACGAAATTGGCTTTCAAACCGCTACCCAGGTCTTCCGAACCCTTCAGGCCGAAACGGCTGGTGTTGAAACCGCCGCTGTCAACCACGTTCTGGCGTGCCGATGTGGTGGCAAGACCTGGCGATGATTGCTTGATCCTGCTGGTGCCCACATAGGCATCGACCAGACCGTAAAGGGTCACGCTGGACTGAGCCGATGCAACGCCGGAAGCGGCGAGAACTGCCAAAGCGATCAAATTCTTTTTCATTGAAAAACTCCAAAAGTGGAAAACAAAAAGACTGGGCCAAAACATTGCTTGAGGGCTTTCTGGTTAACCCTTAGTCAATTTAACCAAACAGTCACATTCAAGGCAAAGCCTTTTAAAACAAAAGCAACTTATGTGCCTTACCTGTTGGTCACGAGCAACGTCGTTCGCAACGCAGAGAAATTCATTGGAGGAGCAACTTGAAAACGGCATGACTGCAGGGTGTTTGCGCCCCACTTTCTGCACCAGAAGCACCAAAACAGTGCACGTTGTGGTGTTAATTCTTCAACAGTAAATACCGGTGCATAGGCAGCAAAGAAAAGCATGCAAAGCTGACATCGCATATTCGTCCCACGACATTTAAAACGCAGGCAATTTAAAAACGAGGATTCGCAGGTTTTAGAGTCTCTTTATTACAACAAATACTAAAAATGTGTTCGCCGGACTCAAAAGATTTTGCAACCACACAACATGACAAGAAGCATGCGCTGCGATGAGATGGCCCTTATTGATTTGAGGGACAAACGCAAGAACAAAATGGCTTTGGCCCACCCACCCGGGCGTCTGCAAGTGGTTGAAAGTACAGGGTTTTCCCCTGTCCCAAAAGTGATACCCGTGCGTGGTAACACTCTTTACGTGTCTTGGCTTCACCATTAATCTTGACTCTGTCGAAACCATCGACACAGTGATGGCGCGTTGGAAACATTTCCTTATCAAATCAAGAATCCTGGAGATTTCATGAAAAAACTTACTCTCGTTGCAACTGCCGTGATGGGGCTGTTATCTGCTTCCGGCGCCATGGCGCAAAGCACGGTGACGCTTTACGGCCTGGTCGACGCGGGCTACAACCACGTCAGCGGCCTGAAGAATGGCTCTTTCAACGGCATCGCCAGCGGCATCATGGAAGGTTCGCGCTGGGGACTGCGCGGCAATGAGGACCTGGGCGGCGGTTACAGAGCCATTTTTACGCTCGAAAGCAGGTTTGAGGCGGATACGGGGTCGGTGACAAATCGGCCCGCATCGGGGAACCAACTTCCTGATCGTGTTGGGTCTACCGTGAACGCCAACCTGCCCGTTGGCCTTGCCGGAACCCCACTTGCACTCGGCACCATATCGGCCATCAACAACGCTATTGGCACGAACGCATTTGGCGTCAACCTTGCCGGCAACCTGTTTGACCGCCAGGCCTTTGCCGGCCTGGTCACGCCATTCGGCGCCTTCACGCTGGGCCGCCAGTACACACCGGCCTATCTCACCAGCGCCGCGTTCGACGCCTCAGGAACCCAATCGAGCCTGGCAGCCGGGCAGGTTGCCAGTTTGCCGGCGGCGTTTGACATCCGGCTGAGCAATACCGTGCAATACGGGATTAAAACAGGCGGCGTTACGGCCACATTGATGTACGGGGCAGGAGAAGTGCCAGGCAGCAATTCCGCAGGCCGGTTTCTCGGTGCCATGGCGATGTACGCAGGCGACGGTTTTTCTGTCGGCTTTGGACACAACGAGAAAAAGAACGAGTTTGGCCAGAAATCCCTCACCAACAATGTGTTAGGCGCCAACTTGAACGTTGGACCGGGCACCTTGTATGGCCAGTACGCGACGATCAAGGACGACAATCCTTCCGGTCTTTCGCCATTTTTTGTGACTGCCGGCCCTGTTTTCCAAAACGCTTACAACGCAGCCTTCCGGCAAGACGCCAAGCTGATGCATATCGGCTACAAACTCACGAGCGGCGTCCATACCTTCGTGACGGCCTTCAACCGGCTTGACGACAAGCGGGTGGTCAACGCCGACACTGATTCTTATGGCGTAACCTACACCTATGCGCTGTCCAAGCGCACCAACCTGAACGCCGTGCTGACGCGCTTTAACAACAAGGGGGCTGGTCAAATTGCCCCTGGCGGAAATGGCTTCCTCGGCGGCGTCACGGCTTCTGCCGGCACGGATTCGACCAACGTGGCATTTGGAATTCGCCACATGTTCTGATCACTGTCCGGTCCTGGGGCCGGGCCTGACACATTGAAAGCCCCCTTTTGGGGGCTTTTTCATTTTTCGGCAGCCTGGCTGACGGGCGCTAACATGGTGGCTGAACTGTCGACCCTCCTGCCCCCAAGCATGAAAGCTGCCCATGACCACTGCCCTTGACCTTGCCCTGAATGCCGCGGACGGCGCCCTGCGCACCCTGTTTGCCAAACCGCACGCCAGCCGCGCCTGCCCCACTGTGCCCGCCCAGGCCACCGACTTGAGCGCCGAGGACAAAGCGCTGTCAGGCGCGCTGATGCGCGTCAACCATGTGGGCGAGGTTTGCGCGCAGGCGCTGTATGCGGCGCAGGCGCTGGGAACGCGCGATCCGGTGCTGCGCAAGCATTTCCTGGACGCCAGCCGCGAGGAAGGCGACCACCTGGCCTGGACCAAGGACCGGCTGGACGAACTGGGCGCCCGCCCCTCCCTGTTCAACCCTTTGTGGTACGCAGGGGCGTTTGGACTGGGCCTGGTGGCCAGCCGCCTGGGCGACCGGCTGAGCCTGGGCTTCGTGGTGGAGACCGAGCGCCAGGTCGAGGCCCACCTGGCCAGCCACCTGGAGCACTTGCCGCAGGGCGACCACGAATCGCGCGCCATCGTGGCGCAGATGAAGGACGACGAAGCGCACCATGCCAGGATGGCGCAAGACGCGGGCGGCGTGCAGTTGCCCGCGCCGGTCAGGTTGATGATGCGTTCTGCCGCCAAGGTGATGACGACGGTGGCGCACCGGATTTAAAGATTTATCAGTGGCTAAACAGCTTGCCTAAAATCAGCAAGCCAAGCGCTGTGTTCAATCCGACAGCCCACTTTAAAACAAGAAGATCAGCTTTCATGGGGTTAAGAGATTGCTCCAAAGCGATCTGCAAGTCTCTTTTTGTCACCAGATCGTCCTGCGCTTCGGCAATGACGCGAACTACGGCTTCGGCTTGTTCTGCGGTGAAACCTGAAGCCTTGAGCTTGTCGCTGAGCTTGAGGGAATCAAATGTGATGGTAGCCATGACGTCTATTTAAGCAGAAATCTCTACCAATTCAAAACTGGTAGTGATGTCCGCCGTTTTGCCCAGCATGATAGTGGCCGAGCAGTACTTGTCGTGGCTCATGGCAATCGCGCGCTCGACAGCGCTGTCGCTGAGCTTGCTGCCGGTCACGACAAAATGCATGTGGATTTTGGTGAATACCTTGGGGTCCACGGGCGCCCGTTCGGTGCTGAGCCTGACCGTGCAGCCCCGCACATCATGGCGGCCGCGCTTGAGGATCAGCACCACATCGTAGGCCGTGCAGCCGCCCGCGCCGGCCAGCACGGTTTCCATCGGCCGGGGCGCGAGGTTGGCGCCGCCGTTTTCTGGCTTGGCCGCATCGGGGGCGCCATCCATGACCAGCGTATGGCCGCTGCCGGTTTCTGCCAGGAAGGTCATTCCCGATTTCGATCCATTGACCGCGTTGCTGCCGGTCCAGCTCACTGTGCATTCCATAACTGCCATTCCTTGTCCAGATTGATTGGTGTTGCCGAGCCTACCTGCATTCATCGCACTGGCGGCCGTGGCAGCGACTTGTAGTCGTCTTGTAGGTAGAAACCCTTAAAGGCTGTAATTGTGCGACTTTCGCCACAAATGCATGGTGCAGTGCAGCATCGACTCCGATATACTGAACTCATCGCATCAGTACACAGTCCTTGCCGACCCGCTGTATTTTTGCACTGGTTGTCTCCTCCACCTCCTCAAAGGGTGGATTTACAGGCCCAGATCGCATGGTCTGGGCCTTTTTTTTCGTGCGCCTATGATCATCAGGTTCTGCTGCGAGAAAAAAAATGCCTTCTGCTAAAAAATCCATCGCTGGCGCTGCTTCTGCAACCGCCACGCCATCCGGCCCCAAAGCTTCCGCCAAAACAGTCGCCAAGCCTGTGGCCAGGACGCTCAAGCCCGCCGACTACCTGAAAAAAATCCTCACCGCACGGGTCTATGACGTGGCGGTCGAGTCCGCGCTGGAGCCGGCCAGGAACCTGAGCCTGCGCCTGAACAACACCGTGCTGCTCAAGCGCGAGGACCAGCAGCCGGTGTTCAGCTTCAAGCTGCGCGGCGCCTACAACAAGATGGCGCACCTGACCCCGGCGCAGCTCAAAAAGGGCGTGATCTGCGCCTCGGCCGGCAACCATGCCCAGGGCGTGGCCATGAGCGCGCAAAAGCTCGGCAGCCGTGCGGTGATCGTCATGCCGACCACCACGCCGCAGCTCAAGATCGACGCGGTCAGGGGCTGGGGCGGCGAGGTCGTGCTGCACGGCGACAGCTATTCGGATGCCCATGCGCATTCGCTGACGCTGCAAAAAGAGCAGGGCCTGACCTTTGTCCATCCTTTCGATGACCCGGACGTGATTGCCGGCCAGGGCACGATTGCCATGGAAATCCTGCGCCAGTTGCAAACCCTGGGGTCGCGCCGCCTGGACGCGGTGTTTGTGGCGATTGGCGGCGGCGGACTGATTTCCGGCGTGGCCAACTACATCAAGGCGGTGCGGCCCGAGATCAAGGTGATTGGCGTGCAGATGAACGACTCCGACGCCATGATCCAGTCCGTCAAGGCGGAAAAGCGCATCACGCTGCCTGACGTGGGCCTGTTTTCGGACGGCACGGCGGTCAAGCTGGTGGGGGAGGAAACCTTTCGCATCAGCCGCGAACTGGTCGATGAGTTCATGACGGTGGACACCGACGCGGTCTGCGCCGCCATCAAGGACGTGTTCGTCGATACGAGAAGCATCGTCGAGCCGGCCGGCGCGCTGGCTGTGGCCGCGATCAAGCAGTACGTCGCCAGGCACAAGACCAAGGGCGAGACCTATGCCGCGATTTTGTGCGGCGCCAACATGAACTTCGACCGCCTGCGCTTTGTCGCCGAGCGCGCCGAAGTCGGCGAGGAACGCGAAGCGCTGTTCGCCGTGACGATTCCCGAGGAGCGCGGCAGCTTCCGGCGTTTCTGCGAGCTGATCGACCAGTTGCCCGGCGGGCCGCGCAGCGTGACCGAGTTCAACTACCGCATCAGCGGCCAGGCGATGGCGCATGTGTTTGTCGGCCTGACCACCTCGTCCAAGGGCGAGAGCAGCAAGATTGCCGCGCAGTTCAACCGCCACGGCTTCAAGGCGCTGGACCTGACGCACGACGAACTGGCCAAGGAGCACATCCGCCACATGGTCGGCGGGCACAGCGCGCTGTCGAAAGACGAGCGCCTGCTGCGCTTCATCTTTCCCGAGCGGCCGGGCGCGCTGATGAAGTTCCTGAGCCTGATGCGTCCCGGCTGGAACATCTCGCTGTTCCACTACCGCAACCAGGGCGCCGACTATGGCCGCATCCTGGTCGGCCTGCAGGTGCCCCAGGCCGATAACGGCGCGTTCCAGGAGTTCCTGGACACGCTGGGCTACCCGCATGTGGAAGAAACCAGCAACCCGGTGTACCGGCTGTTCCTGCAAAGCTGAGCGCCGCCATGGCATCAACTGAACTGAAACCCGACACCTCTATCTGCCCGCGTTGCGGCGCGGGCCTGCGCTGCGGCATGGTGGCGGGCGATGCCGAATGCTGGTGCGTCCAGTTGCCGCATGTGATGCCGGTTCCCCCTGCCCTGCCTGAACAAGCGCTGCCGGACAGCAGCGCAGCCTCCTGCTTTTGCCCCGCCTGCCTGAAACAAATTACCGATGAACGACAACACCCGCTTTCACCTGCCCGCGATTGAAGCCATCGCCGACCTCGCTTTGGAGGCCAGGCTGCGCCACAAGATCGACCACAAAACCAAGCCGCAGGGCGCGCTCGGCCAACTGGAAACCCTGGCGCTGCAGCTGGGCCTGATCCAGCGCACCGAGTCGCCGGCGCTGCACGACCCGCAGATGGTGGTGTTCGCGGCCGACCACGGCATTGCCGCCGAAGGCGTGTCGGCCTATCCGCAGGCGGTGACGGTGCAGATGGTCGGCAACATGCTGGCCGGCGGCGCGGCGATCAACGTGTTTGCGCGCCAGCACGGCTTTGCGCTGCAGGTGGTCGATGCCGGCGTCGCCGCCGAACTGCCCGCCCATCCCCGGTTGCAGGCGCGAAAAATCGCCATGGGAACGAACAATATCTGCCTAGAGGCCGCCATGTCGCGGCTTGAGGCGCAGGCCGCGCTCATGGCAGGCATGCAAGTCGTTCAGGCGCTGCCGGGCAACGTCGTCGCCTTTGGCGAGATGGGCATTGCCAACACTTCGCCCGCCGCGCTGCTGCTGGCCCGGCTGACGGGCGCGAGCATCATGGATGCGACCGGACGCGGCACCGGACTGGACGACCCGCAATTGCGGCACAAGCAGGCGGTGCTGGCGCGCGCACTGCTGTGGCACCCGGCCACCGAACCGTTTGACGCCGTCGGGGAACTGGCGGCGCTGGGCGGCTTTGAAATCGCCATGATGGCCGGCGCCATGCTGCAGGCGGCCAGCGAACGGCGTGTGGTGCTGGTCGATGGCTTCATCGCGGGCGCTGCGGCGCTGGTGGCGCAGGCATTGGCGCCAGCCGTGCGCGACTACCTGGTGTTTTGCCACCGCTCCGCCGAAACCGGCCACCGCCTGCTGCTGTCCTGCCTGGAGGCCAGGCCGCTGCTCGAACTCGATTTGCGCCTGGGCGAAGGCACCGGCGCGCTGCTGGCCTGGCCCTTGGTGCAGTCGGCGGCGAACTTCCTCAATGAAATGGCCAGTTTCGAGTCGGCCGGCGTGAGCGAAAAGTAAGCGCCTTGATGCTCCGGTTCATTCGCCACTACCTGCTGGCCGTGCAGTTCTTCACCCGCATTCCGGTCACCGGCCGGCTGGCCGAATGGGTGGGCTACAGCCCCGACATGCTGCGCGCCAGCGCCGCGCATTTCCCGGGCATTGGCGTGGTGATTGGCGGCGCGGCGGCGGCGGTCTTTGCGCTGCTGCTCCTGCTGCTGCCCGACACGACCTTCACGCCGCTGGTGGCGGCGGCGTTGTCCACCGTCGCCACGGTCTGGCTCACCGGCGGCTTTCATGAAGACGGCCTGGCCGACGTGGCCGACGGCCTGGGCGGCAGCTACGACCGGGACCGCGCGCTGGAGATCATGAAGGACTCGCGCGTCGGCGCTTTCGGCGCGATGGCGCTGGTGCTGGCGCTGCTGTGCAAGGTGGCGCTGCTGGCGCTTCTGGGCTCGGTCGAGGTGATTACCGATGCCGGGGACACCCCGGCTTTCGGCGGCTGGTATGTGTGCGCCGCGCTGTGGCTGGGCCATGTGGTGTCGCGCACCTTGCCGCTGGTGATGATCCGGCTGTTGCCGCATGTGGGCGACACGGCCACGTCCAAATCCAAACCACTGGCCGACCAGATCTCCGGGGGAGGGCTGGGAATTGCGTTTTTATGGTGTTTTGCTGCCCTTGCGCTTGCCAGTCCTGTGTTTGATGCTATCAATCTTGCATTTGCCTGCGGCCTGTCGGTGCTGGCGCTGCTGGGGCTGCTGCGCTTTTTCAGGCGCCGGCTGCAGGGCTTCACCGGCGACTGCCTGGGCACCACGCAGCAGGTCTGCGAAATCGCGTTTTACCTAGGGCTGGCGATCAGCCTTTGAGCGCATGAAGCTCTGGCTGGTGCGCCATGCACAACCGCTGGTTGAAGCCGGCATCTGCTACGGCCGGCTGGACATGCCGGCCGATGCCGCCGCCACCGCCGAATGCGCGCAAGCGCTGGCGGAATGGCTTCCCGTTGGTAGCCGTGTCATCAGCTCGCCGCTACAAAGATGTGAGCAGCTGGCGCACGCCCTGTATGCGCAAAGGCCTGATTTGGCTTGTAAAACCGACGCCCGGCTGCAGGAAATGGACTTTGGCCAGTGGGAAGGCCGCGCCTGGCAGGCCATTGACCGGGCCGAACTGGACGCGTGGACCCGCGATTTTGCCAACTACCGCGTCGGCCATGACGGCGAAAGCGTGACCCGCTTCATGGCGCGCGTCGGCTCGGCCTTCGATGCGCTGCCCGGCCACGGCGACACGCTGTGGATCACCCATGCCGGCGTGATCCGGACGGCCTGCCTGCTGGCGCAAGGCCAGCGCCAGATCGAGCGCGCCGACCAGTGGCCGCTGGACGCGCCGAAATATGGACAATGGCGGCTGGTCAACCTGCACGCCGGCCCGTGATGGCGGCGCGCCAGACATCCAAAAAAGCAACGCAAGGAGGGGCAAACCCATGTCGGCAAGTCTTGAGGGCCAGCTCGTGGTGGCGATTTCCTCGCGCGCGCTGTTTGATTTCGAGGAAGAAAACCAGGTGTTTGAAACCGGCTTTGCCCCCGGCCTGGACCCGGACACGCCGCCCGGCGTGAAGAAAGACGCGGCCTACATGAAGCTGCAGCTGGAGCGGCTCGACGTGCCGGCCAAGCCCGGCGTGGCGTTTTCGCTGGTCAAAAAACTGCTGGCCTTCAACGATGCGCCGGAAAGCGTCGAGGAAAACATCAACCCGGCGGCGCCCCGCCAGCGCGTCGAAGTCGTGGTGCTGTCGCGCAACGACCCGGTGTCGGGCATGCGCGTGTTCCGCTCGGCCCAGCATTACGGCCTGAACATCCAGCGCGGCACCTTCAACCGGGGCGCGCCGCCGTGGCGCTACCTCAAGCCGCTGCACGCCAACCTGTTTTTGTCCACCCACCTGAGCGACGTGCGCGCCGCGCTGCAGGCGGGCGTGCCGGCGGCGCAGGTCTATCCGCAATCGGCCCGTGCCAGCGACGCGCATCCGAACCAGGTGCGCATTGCCTTTGACGGCGATGCCGTGCTGTTTTCCGACGAGGCCGAGCTGGTGTTCCAGGCGCAGGGCCTGAGCGCCTTCCAGGCGCATGAACGCGACAAGGCCGCGCAGCCGCTGCTGGCCGGGCCGTTCAAGCCGCTGCTGGAGGCCCTGCAGCGGCTGCAGCAGGCCGGCACCTCGCGCATGAGCATCCGCACCGCGCTGGTCACGGCGCGCAGCGCGCCGGCGCATGAACGGGCGATCCGCACGCTGATGAACTGGAACATCGAGGTCGATGAGGCGATGTTCCTCGGCGGCCTGGCCAAGGGCGAGTTCCTGCGCGAGTTCGAGCCCGATTTTTTCTTTGACGACCAGACCGGCCATGTCCACTCGGCCGCGATGCATGTGCCGGCTGGCCATGTGGTCAGCGGCGTGTCGAACCCGCTGTTGTGAATTTTTGCCAAGAGAACCCTGAATGACCCAGCCTGCACGCATCGCCCAAAAGCTCCGCGACTTCAACCATTTCAAAAACCGCGTCTGGGCCTTGTCGGCGCCCTACTTCCGCTCCGAGGACAAATGGAAGGCGCGCGGCCTGCTGGCCGCCATCGTGCTGCTGAACCTGGGCGCGGTCTACATGCTGGTGCTGCTCAACGAGTGGAACCGGGTGTTCTACGACGCGCTGCAAAACAAGGATGCGGCGGTGTTCTGGACGCAGCTGGCGCGCTTCACCTACCTGGCGTTTGCCTTCATCATCATCGCGGTGTACCGCTTTTACCTGACGCAGCTGCTGGAGGTGCGCTGGCGCGCCTGGATGACGGCGCATTACCTGCAGCGCTGGCTGAGCGACCATGCTTTTTACAAGATGGAACTGGCGCGCTTTACCGGCGAAGGCAGCGCAACCACGGGCACGCCGGACAACCCGGACCAGCGCATCCAGGAAGACATCAACCTGTTCACCACCTACAGCATTTCGCTGAGCATGGGCCTGCTGAACGCGGTGGTCACGCTGGTGAGCTTTGTCGGCATCCTATGGTCGCTGTCGGGCGCGTTTGCCTTCAACTTCAATGGCGCGAGCTACTCCATTCCGGGCTTCATGGTCTGGATGGCGGTGCTGTACTGCGTGGCCGGCAGCGTGATCACGCACTACATCGGCCGGCCGCAGATCAGGCTCAATTTCCAGCAACAACAGGTCGAGGCCGACTTTCGCCACCACATGGTGCGGGTGCGCGAATACAGCGAATCGATTGCGCTGGACAAGGGCGAAGCGGTGGAACGCGCGCAGCTGGATACGCGCTTTGCCGCCGTGCTGGCCAACTACCTCAAGCTGATCAAGAAGCAGAAGAACCTGGTCTGGTTCACCAACTTCTTCGGCCAGGCGGCGGTGGTGTTTCCCTTCATCGTCGCCGCGCCGCGCTTTTTCAGCGGCGCCATCCAGCTGGGCGAACTGATCCAGATTTCGTCGGCCTTCGGGCGTGTGCAGGATTCGCTGAGCTGGCTGGTCGATAACTACAGCAGCCTGGCCGCCTGGCGCGCCACGACCGACCGGCTGACCAGTTTTGAAGACAACATCAGTGCCATCACCCAGCAGGGACGGGCGCAGACCGCTATCAATTCAACAGCAAACGATGCCCATCCGCTGGCGGCCGGCACGCTGGCCGTCAACGATTTGTCGCTCAAGCTGCCGACCGGCGCTACCTTGCTCAGCGGCGTGTCGCTGCAGGCCGGGCCGGGCGAGAGCGTGCTGCTCAAGGGCCCGTCGGGCAGCGGCAAATCGACGCTGTTCCGCGCGCTGGCGGGCATCTGGCCGTTTGCCACCGGCAGGGCGCAGCTGCCGCTTGATGCCATGTTCATTCCGCAGCGCCCCTACTTTCCCGATGGCAGCCTGCGCAACGCGCTGGCCTATCCGCAGCCGGCAGCGCAGTACGACGTCGCTGCGCTCAAAAAGGCGCTGGACGATGCGCTGCTGCCGCAACTGACCAGCCGGCTGGACGACGAGGACGCCTGGAGCCAGAAGCTGTCGGGCGGCGAGCAGCAGCGGCTGGCGATTGCCCGGGTGCTGCTGAAAAAGCCGCGCTGGGTGTTTGCCGACGAGGCGACCAGCGCGCTTGACGAAGCCGCCGAGAAAACCATTTACGACCGGCTGCTGACCAGCGTCAAGGCGGCCGGCGGCAGCCTGGTGTCGATTGCCCACCGGCCGGCGGTGGCGGCTTTCCATGGCCGGCTGTGGGAACTGGAAAAACTGCCGCCCGGTGCGCCTGCCCTGTACCAGGTGCGTGATACCCCGCACAGCAAGGTGGCGGAAAAGGCCTGAAAATGGCAGGCCATGCCTGAAGAAGCCGCCCAGCCCTCCCCGACCGCCGCCGTGGCTGCGGCCCCTTCCCTGTCGCCCTGGGGGCCCATCAAGCGCCCGGTGTTCCGCATGCTGTGGACCGTCTGGCTGACGGCCAACATCTGCATGTGGATGAACGACGTGGCCGCCGCCTGGCTGATGACCTCCATGACCAGCACGCCGCTGTGGGTGGCGCTGGTGCAGTCGGCCTCTACCCTGCCGGTGTTTTTGCTCGGCCTGCCCAGCGGCGCTCTAGCCGACATCCTGGACCGGCGGCGCTATTTTCTGATGACGCAGTTCTGGGTGGCCGGCGTGGCCACGCTGCTGTGCATTGCCGTGGTTTCGGGCGTCATGACGCCGCCGCTGCTGCTGGCTTTGACCTTTGCCAACGGCATCGGCCTGGCGATGCGCTGGCCGGTGTTTTCCGCCATCGTTCCCGAACTGGTGCCGCGCATCCAGCTGCCGGCGGCGCTGGCGCTGAACGGCATTTCGATGAATGCGTCGCGCATCGTCGGCCCGCTGGTGGCCGGTGCGCTGATTGCGAGTGCCGGCACGGCCTATGTGTTCGTGCTCAATGCCGTGCTGTCGATCATCTCGGGCTTGGTCATCATGCGCTGGCGGCGCGAGCATGTACACAGTCCGCTGGGCCGCGAACGCCTGGTCAGCGCCATGCGGGTCGGGCTGCAGTTTGTCAGCCAGTCCACCCGGCTGCGGGCGGTGCTGGTGCGCATCTCGCTGTTTTTCCTGCACTCGACCGCCCTGCTGGCGCTGCTGCCGCTGGTGGCGCGCGGCCTGCACGGCGGCGATGCGGGCACCTTCACGCTGCTGCTGGCGTCCATGGGTTCGGGCGCGATCGTGGCCGCGCTGTTTTTGCCGCGCCTGCGCCAGATGATGGCTAGAGACACGCTGGTGCTGCGTTCGGTCATGCTGCAGTCGGCGTCCACGGCCGCCATGGCCATGGCCCCAAATGCCTGGGTGGCCGTGCCGGCCATGATGCTCAACGGCATGGCCTGGATCACCTGCGCCAACTCGCTCAGCGTGTCGGCCCAGCTGGCGCTGCCCGACTGGGTGCGGGCGCGCGGCATGTCGATGTACCAGATGGCCATCATGGGCGCCAGCGCGCTCGGCGCCGCGCTGTGGGGCCAGGTGGCGACCGTGACCGATGTCCCCACCGCGCTGCTGGTGGCCGCCGCGAGCGGCACCGTCACCATGCTGCTGGCGCAGCACTGGGTGCGCGACCTGAGCATGGAGGAAGACCTGACGCCGTCGCGCGACTTCAAGATGCCGGTGGCCGATGCGCCGCCGGGCGCGGGCCGCATGGTGGTGACGATTGAATACCTGATCGACCCGGCGCGGGCCGACGATTTTCACAAGATCATGCGGATGAGCCGCCGCAGCCGGCTGCGCCAGGGCGCGCTGGAATGGGAACTGCTGCGCGACGTGAACCAGCCCGGGCGCTTCGTGGAGCAGATCGTCGATGAATCATGGACCGAGCACCTGCGGCGTTTTGACCGCGTCACCGCCAGCGACGTGGCGCTGCGCGAGCGCAAGCTGGCCTTTCACATCGGCGACGGGCCGCCGGTGGTGACGCGCTGCGTGGTGGAAGCGCTGGCGCGGACCTGAATGGCCCCCACGCTTTTCACTTCGTGTAATGCGCTGCCCCCCGAGGGGCCGCTGCGCCTGCGGCCCGGCGAAGCCGGTTCCGCAGCCCCTGCTGGCGGACTGGCAAGTCCGGCGCTTTGCTCGCTTCTGCGCTTTTTATTCCGTTTCCAGATCAATTCGAGATTAGGGGCGAAGCCGCAGACAGTGCTGTAGCACGGCAAGGCGAAGCAACGACATATCGGTTTGATCTGGAAATGGAATTACACAGCACCCCGCGAAGCAAACCGCTCAAAGCCGCGCGCCCGCAATTCACACGCCGGGCACTCGCCGCAGCCGTAGCCCCACGCATGGCGGTGGACGCGGTCGCCCAGGTAGCAGGTGTGGGTGTGCTCCACGATCAGGTCCACCAGCGCGTCGCCGCCTTGCGGCAAGCCCGACTGCTCGCCCAGCGAATGCGCCAGCGCCCAAGTGTCGGCCTTGTCGATCCACATCAACGGGGTTTCAATCAGGAAACGCTTGTCCATGCCCAGCGACAGCGCAAGCTGCATCGCCTTCATGGTGTCGTCGCGGCAGTCGGGGTAGCCTGAAAAGTCGGTTTCGCACACGCCCGTGACCAGCACCTGCAGGTCGCGCCGGTAGGCCAGCGCCGCCGCCAGCGTCAGGAACAGCAGGTTGCGTCCCGGCACGAAGGTGTTGGGCAGGCCCGAGCTTTCCATCTTGAAGGCCACGTCGCGTGTCAACGAGCAGTCGCTGACCTGGCCCAGCACGGCCAGGTCGAGCAGATGGTCCTCGCCGAGCTTTTCAGCCCATGGCGGAAACTGGCTTTTCAACTCGCGCAGCACGTTCAGCCGGGCATCGAGTTCAACGCGGTGGCGCTGACCGTAGTCGAAGGCGATGGTCTCGACGCGCTGGTATTTGCTGAGCGCCTGCGCCAGGCAGGTGGTGGAATCCTGCCCGCCTGAAAACAGGACCAGGGCAGAAGTATGGGCGCGGGAAGTGGTGGCAGGCAGGTTCATGACAGCAGAAAATTTGCCGTATTGTCGCCTGACCCGCAGACCATTCAAGGCCTGGGCCTGAACAGCCGTTGTGGCTGTTCAGGCCGATGCGGCGTGCGTCAGGCTTTCCTGCCGGTCACCATGCGGTACAGGAAGAGCAGGATGATCGAGCCCAGGACTGCGGCAATGAATCCGGCGGATTCACCGGGGCGGTAAAACCCGAGCGCCTGGCCCAGGTAGGTGGCGATGATGGAGCCGACGATACCGATGATCGCCGTGATGACAAAGCCTCCCGGGTCGCGGCCGGGCATCAGGAACTTGGCTACGATGCCGACAATCAAGCCAATGATGATGGTCCAGATAATGCTCATTTTTTTCTTTCAGGGTGGTTAAAAAACAGGGGGGAAGGCAGGAATCAAAAGGCCACGGACAGCTCGGCGACCGGCGTGACGGCCTTTTGTTCCTCCTGGGCCATCAGTTCATCCTTGCGCTGCTTCAGTTGCCCGGCCAGTCCGGCCAGGTCCAGCTTGCTGGCGCGCGCCTTGGTGAACATCTCGGTGCGTTCTTCCTTGACGTGGTGGTCGATGTATTCGCCCAGGACCGTCACCTTGGCATCGAACATTTCATCGGCCGGGTCCATGCTTTTGATCTGCGCGATCAGGTCCTTGGCGCTGGCATGCTCGACCGTGGCTTCGTTCATCAGGTCGTTGTTCTTGATGGCCTTGCGCACCGCCGGGTAGAAAATTTCTTCCTCGATGGTGGCGTGAACCGTCAGTTCCCTGCAGATCTGGTCGGCCAGCTGGCGCTTCTTGGCAGTGGAACGGCTGCGACTTTCGGTGAGGCTCTCGTATTCCTTGAACAGGGCCTTGACGGCCTTGTGGTCCGCGTCAAGCAGGTCACAGGCGTCCTTTGGCCGTTTGGCCGTGGCGGGTGCCCGGGCCGGAGTTGCCTTGGCGCTGGCGGTTGATGGCTTTCTGGTGGCGGCTGTAGTTGCCATGGCGGGTTCCTCGTGGTTGCTGGGGTCATGGACCGACACATGCCGGACAGCCAGAGAATCCCATGGCAGCGCTTGCCACCCCTGTCGGAAAACGCGCAAACCAACGTAGGAGCAGGCACAATCCGCGCGCCCGACGCGGTTCGGCAAATAATGCGCAGCCACAGGCGCCAGGCCCCGGGCATGTGCTAACTTGCAGGCCATGCGCAACACCCATTCCCTTGACCAGGCCCGCACCCTGGTCGGCAAGCTCGCCGGCGCTCTGGGCGCCGACCTGATCGAAACCCACATCTCCTGGGTGCTGCTGGCCGGCGACAGCGCCTACAAGATCAAGAAGCCGGTGAGCCTGCCGTTTGTCGACTACACCGCGCTGCAGGCACGCCGGCATTTTTGCGAGGAGGAGTTGCGGCTGAACCGCCGGCTGGCGCCTGCGCTCTACCTGGGACTTGCACGCATCACCGGCACCCTTGAAGCGCCGCTGCTGGACGCAAGCGGCCCGACGCTCGAATACGCCGTACACATGCGCCGTTTTCCAAAAGGCGCGCTGTTTGCCGAACAGCTCACGGCCGGAACGCTGCCCAGCCTCGACGTGGACTCTCTGGCCGACCTGCTGGCTGATTTTCACAATGGGCAGCCGCCGGCCGAACCGGCGACGGGATTCGCCAGCGCCGAAGCCCGGCACATGGCGGCGCAGGCAGCGCTTAGGGGCGCGCTGGCGGTGGCCAGTCCGGCCGAACAAACGCAGCTGCGCGACTGGCTCGAATCCGAAGCGGCCGGGCTGCAAGCGCTGTGGACGCAGCGCCGCCTTGAAGGCCGGGTGCGCGAATGCCACGGCGACCTGCACCTGGACAACGTGGTCAGCCTGGAGGGCGGCGTGGCGGCATTCGACGGCATCGAGTTCGACCCGGCGCTGCGCTGGATCGATGTGATTGACGACATCGCCTTTCCCGTGATGGACTTCATGGCGCGTGGCCGCACTGACTTCGCCTTCCGGCTGCTCAACCGCTGGCTGGACGGCACCGGCGACCATGACGGCCTGCCGGCGCTTCGCTTTTCGCTGGTGTACCGCGCGCTGGTGCGGGCGCAGGTCGAACACCTGAACGGCGCCGGGCATGAAGCCGCCGCGCGCCGCTACCTGGACACCGCGCTGGCGCTGGCGCAGCCCGGCCAGCCTAGATTGCTCATCACCCACGGCCTGCCGGGCTCGGGCAAGACTTTTGCGTCGCAAAAGCTGCTGGAGCGCGAGGGCGCCATCCGGCTGCGATCGGACGTGGAGCGCAAGCGCCTGGCCGGGCTTGGCATGCTGGCCGATTCGCGCGCCAGCGGGCTGGACCTGTACCAGCCGGAAACCACCGCGCGCACCTATGCGCAGCTGTTCAGGCTGGCCAGGGGGGCGCTGGCGGCGGGCTGGCCGGTCATTCTCGATGCCGCTTTCCTGCGCCGCGCCGAACGCGCGCAGGCGCTGGCGCTGGCCGGCGCCCTGGGCGTGCCGTTTTCGATCATTGACTGCCAGGCGCCGCCGCAGGTGCTGCGCGAACGCCTGCAGGCGCGGCGCGGCGATGCGTCGGAAGCCACCGTCGAGGTGATTGACCATCTGAGCGTGTCCGCCGAGCCGCTCACAACAGAAGAACTCCGGCACGTCCTACCGGCATCCGGCCACTGAAATCGGAATCCACCCGACCGCATGGAACACAACATCCCCCTCATCACCACGATCGCCGCCGGCTTCGGCATGGCGCTGATCCTGGGCTTCATCGCCGAGCGCCTGAACGTGCCGGCGCTGGTCGGCTACCTGGTCGCGGGCATCCTGATCGGCCCGGCAACGCCGGGTTTCGTCGCCGATGTACACATCGCCTCGCAGCTCTCGGAAATCGGCGTGATGCTGCTGATGTTCGGCGTCGGGCTGCACTTTTCGCTGAACGACCTGATGGCCGTCAGGCGCATCGCCATTCCCGGCGCGGTGGTGCAGATGACGCTGGCCACGCTGCTGGTGCTGGTGCTGCTGCCGCCGCTGGCCGGCGTGCTCGGCGGCGCACCTGCCGTGGAAGGCGCCGCGCCGCTGTGGCGCACCATCGGACAGACGCTGCTCGGCGTGTCGGCGTTCATCGCCTTGATGCTGATCGTCGGCCGCCGCGCGCTGCCGTGGATGCTCTGGCAGGTGGCGCGCACCGGCTCGCGCGAACTGTTCACCCTGGCGGTCGTGGCGTCGGCCATCGGCATTGCTTACGGCGCGGCGGCGCTGTTCAACGTGTCGTTTGCGCTGGGCGCCTTTTTTGCCGGCATGGTGATGCGCGAGTCCGAGTTCAGCCACCGCGCGGCGCACGAGTCGCTGCCTTTGCGCGATGCGTTCTCGGTGCTGTTCTTCGTGTCGGTCGGCATGCTGTTCGAGCCGGCCATCCTGCTGCAAGCGCCGGTCCGTGTGCTGGGCGTGGTGGCGATCATCATCGTCGGCAAGGCCGTGGCCGCGCTGGTGCTGGTAGTGGCGTTTCGCTACCCGCTCAACACCGCGCTGACCGTCGCGGCCAGCCTGGCGCAGATCGGCGAGTTCTCGTTCATCCTGGCCGGGCTGGGCCTGTCGCTGGCGCTGCTGCCGGCCGAAGGCATGAGCCTGGTGCTGGCCGGCGCGCTGATTTCGATTGCGCTCAACCCATTGGTGTTCGCAGGCATCGCGCCGTTCCAGCGCTGGCTGCTCGAACGCTCCGATCTGGCGCGCCGCCTGGAGCAGCGCGGCGACCCTTACGCCGAGCTGCCGGTCAGCACCGACAACCAGTTCCTGCACGGACAGGTCGTGCTGGTGGGCTATGGCCGGGTCGGGCGGCGCATTGCCGGCGCGCTGCAGGGGCGCGGCATTCCCTTCGTGGTGGCCGAGCAAAACCGCGAACTGGTCGAGGACCTGCGCGGCCAGGGCATGGCTGCGGTGTCAGGCAACGCAACCGACCCGGCGGTGCTGATACAGGCGCACATTGCCAACGCCGCCATGCTGGTGGTGGCCACGCCCGACACCCTCAACGTGCGCCAGATGGTGGACACTGCCCGCGCGCTGAACCCGTCCGTCGAAATCGTGCTGCGCACGCACAGCGAGGACGAGCTGCAGCTTTTGCGCCAGAACGGCATGGGAACGGTTTTCCTGAGCGAGGAAGAACTGGCCAAGGGCACATGGCCGGCCACGTCCTGGAACGCTTTGCGATTCAGCCGACGTCCAGCCCTGCTGCGGGCAAGTCTCAGAGAATGTAGAACCCATGACTTGTGCCAGGCTGCAGGTGCAGGGCAAAGATCACACAGTGCGCCCAGCCCGAACCTGGGTCAGGCGTTTGAAATCGCAGATCAGCCGCTTCAAGGGGGCCAGCCTGTGATCAGGCCAGCCCGCTTCATGCGGCTTCGGGGGTTGTTTCAGGCCAAGTTTCCTGAAGCCATTCGACGCTTGTATCAATTGCCGGTGGCTTCGGGATTGGCCGTATGGCCAGTTTTACCGGGTATTGGTGGTGGCTGGACTGTTGGCAGTGGTACCGGCGCTGGTGGCACTGTTGCGTTCGGCGCTTTTGGAATTGGTGTCGGATTTCCTTTTCATGCCAGCGCTGCCCGACTTGGGAGCTTTCTTCTCGGCATTTTTCATGCTCGATTCACGCGTCTTGCCGACGGTGCCGGAAGCACTGTGGTCGCTGGCCATGCCAGGCTTGGCCCTCTCAGACTTGGTCATGCCACTGTTCGGCGTGGCGGCGCCCGTGGCGCTGGGATTGCTGGAAGTCAGGGGCGTGCCAGAGGCATCATTGGGGCTGTTCGTTCCAGAACCAGCCATTCCTGCGGAGCCAGCAGCTGCACCGGTTTGCGCCTGCGCTACACCTGCGAACAGCAACGAAGCTGCCACCGCAACCGTCATGGAGACCGATTTCAAAAGTAATTTTTTCGACATGCTATTTCCTTTACCCCTCAGGGTGGTTGTACACAAAGCCCGACGCGTTGTCTGCATCTGAAGCTGCATCGAACTTAAGCTTTGTGTCCTGACCATGGTTATCGGAAGAACACTGAATGCCATGTAGGACGTATGGTTTTCAAAAGACAAGATGCGTTACCAGCTGTTGGCGTTTTTTTCGATCTGCCCGTTGCCAAATGAGGATTCAAGCACCATGCCAGGGTTGATCCCGACCCTCGCGTGGCCGTAGCAAGTGTTGACTTGCTTTGCATTGGGCAACTACCAGCTTGACAGCCCCCGCTCAAGAAAGGCAGATGTGCTGCAGTTTCATTCTGCGTTGATGGCTTGCATCGCGGGTCCGGGCATTACGTTCATTCGCAGGAGCCAGCGGCCACTCAGTAAAAGTCAGCTTTCAGCCCATTGCAGCACTGGCGCGCGCCGGAATAGCCATGGCGGGAAGCTTTGTCAGCGCCGTGAACAATTTTTTAACGCAAACAGCGCTTTTGCGCACGCTGCGCGGGCGCTGGCAGCTATTGAATTGATACCGTTTCAAGCTGGTGGCGCCGGCACCCACTGCACCCCGGCGACCGCCAGCATGCCTTGGTGCAGGTCGTCCACGAACAGCGGCAACACGGTTTGCACATTGGCGGCATAGTGCTGGCGCCACATCTGGCGGAGTTGCTCCAGGGCAGCCTCATTGCGATAGCGCATGCCGGCCTTGTCGATCAGCAGCATGGCGACTTCGCGCTCTTCAGCCACCAGGGCGATCAGGGCATCGTCGCCGTCCTCGGGCAGCGACGCCTGCAGATCGTCGGCGGCGTCCATCAGCACGTCGGTGCACAGCGCAGCGCTCATGGCAGCGCCATGCAGAAGGGCTTGCTCCAGGGCGGCGCGCAGGCTTTTCTTGCTCATGCGCCAGAGTCCTTGCGGCCGGGAACATACGGAATGAAACCCCCTGCAAAAGCCATTTCCTGCATTTCCAGCGGTGCGCGCCGTATATCGACGATCAGCCCGTTGATTTGCAGCATCCAGATCAGCGGGTTGGCGTCCAGCCGGCTGGGCAGCGTCCATTCGGGCGACATCTGGCCCATGCCCAGCGCGTCGCGCATTTCCTTCGAGCGGCTGGAGCACAGGCTGGCCCCGACGCCGAAATGCGCCTGGATGTCGCTGGCCTTGCAGTGCGGCGTCTGCGACGGGTCAAACAGAAAGTTCACCATGCCCAGCGCATGCACCGCGCCAGCCGCCCAGGCGTTGTCCTTGCCCTTGAGCAGCGGCGAGGGGCGCTTGCGGCTCAGGGCGGCCAGCGCCAAGCGAATCATCTGCTTGTATTCGCCGTTCAGGCGTTGGTCGCAAAACGCATCGGCAGCTTGCGCGATGGCGTTGAATTTGTCCTGCATGGCGGCAGGCACGCGGTTTGATGGGGCGGTCATGGATGGATTGTAAAAAATGGACTGGAGCTGCGTTCCGGGTAAAGGTTAAGCGCAGGATTCCTGATTTTCAAGGGTGCATTCGTGTCCTGTTGCAAGCGGTTCAAAAAGGGTTTTTGACCACTTGGGCGGGCTTGACCTCGACGGTCCCGGGAAGCTTTTCCTCAGCTTCCAGCGCCTTGACCACCTCGCCAATTAGCGCCTGCAGTTCCCGGGCCAGCGCCAGGCCGGCCTGGTCCCGGGTCAGCACCACGTCGCCGGTGAGCGAAATGCGGTCGGTGCGGTTTTCGATCTCCAGCGCGCCGATGCGAATGACATCGCTTTCGTTGGCATAGGGTTTGAAGCGGCTCATGGCATTTTTCCTTAATGTTTGATGGCGCGGTTGAGGGCATCCATCAGGAGGCTGGTGAAATCGCGCAGCGTGAAGTCGTCTTCCGGCTTGGGTTTCTTTCTGCGGTCTTGCCGGGAATCGGGCTTGGGCAGCGCCATGCCCGCGTCGCGGACGTTCTGCGGCAGGCCGGGCAGCAGGCTCAGGCCGACCATCTTTTCCAGCTTGGTGACGGTGACGACCGCATAGTCGCGCGTGTCGTCGTTGGTGATCAGGTAGGCGCCGGCCTTTTGCTGCGCCGGGCTGTAGATCACCTTCCAGACGTGCGTGGGCACCAGCACATTGCCGATCTTCTTCAGGTTGCCGCCGATGAAGGCCGGGCCGGAGATGACATAAATATCGCCTTCGGCGCTGGCCAGCTGGCGCGTCGCGCTCTCGATGCCGGCCCAGACGCCGGCATTGCTCTCATGCACCTGCGGCACCATGTTGGCCAGCGAAAACGACTCGGCCTGGGCCTTGCGCGTGGCAAAGTTGGCGTTCGGCGCCATGTGGCCACGGTCGTAGCCCGAGCGTTCGTAGTCGCTGAGTTCGGCCCGGTCGCGCTCCGGCAGGGAGTCCTCGGCATGAAAGGAGTCCTTGCGCGACAGCTTGCCGGCATTTTTCATGTTCTGGCGCGTCAGGTGCTCGGCCGCGTACAGCGGCGTGCGGGTCAGGCCCGAATGCAGCACGGCAAACGCCCGGAAGCAGATTTCCTGCGTGCGCGGCTGGAGCTTGGGGTTGGTGACGACAGGCCGCTGGCCAGCGGCAAAGTGCTGGGGGCAGGCGGTGCTGGCCAAAGCGGAAGTGCCAGCCAGAATGGCCAGCGAGAAAACCAGGGAACGGAGCATGGATGAAAACCGGGCAATGTCTTTGAAGGGGGCTGGCGTGAAATCATCCTGCCCTTTGACCACGGCGCGCAAGGCGCCGGACAACTTTTTGCTACTGTATTTATAGCTTACAACGCATATCAGCCGTGCGGGAAAGGCTTTTTTGACGATGAAAAATTAATCTGTTGGTCAAAACGAATGGGCTCTAGTGTGCATCAAAGCCCGCCACTGCACGGCGTGCGGGTTGCATGCGCCAGCCTTGCTTCTTCAAAGCAGCAAACGCGCTGCGAATGCCGGCGCTGGCGCGAAGCATCCGCAGGACAGGAGTGCCCGGCTCAACCCTGGAGCGACGGCAGCACGGTGCCCCGGCATTCGCCAAAGCCGATGCGCCTGGAGCCCTCTTGCTGGCAGTAGCCGCGCAGCATGATGCTGTCGCCGTCTTCCAGCCAGGTGCGCGTTTCGCCATTGGACAAGGCCAGGGGATTTTTTGCCGCCAGCGCTCAGTTCCATCAGCGAGCCGCCCTGCTCCGGCTTCGGGCCCGACAGGGTGCCCGAGCCGAACAGGTCGCCGGCGCGCAGGTTGCAGCCGTTGACCGTGTGGCGCGCCACGAGTTGCGCCGCGGTTCAGGATCGCCTTCGGGCCGGGTGAACAGCGCGCGAAACGGCGCCAGCGCATCGAGCGTCACCACCCAGGGCGAGAGCGTGCTGGCGAAGTTCTTGGCCAGAAACGGGCCGAGCAAAAATTCCTCGATCTGGCCGCCGACCTGCCGGGCTTCCTCGTTCAGCGGAATGCGGATCTTGCCGTCGGGCACGGTCATGGCGCGGGACGTCAGGCCGGTGTATTCGCCTGAAATGTCAAAGTAGCGAATCACGCGGAAGTTGAAAAGCTTTTGGTAAAACCCGCCCCAGAACGCCATGCGGCCCCGGTACACTTTGTGCGTCAGGTGGTCGATACGCTTCAGGCCGTGGCCCGGCGGGTGGCGGTCCACGCCGTCCAGAAACACGAAGTCGATGTCGTAGATCGACTTGCCGTCCTCGAAGCGGTCGATCAGGTACAGCGGCGCGCCGCCGATGCCCTTGATCGCCGACAGGCGCAGCTCCATGGGGCCGGTGGGAATCTCGATGGGCTGCGCGCCGAGTTCGAGCGCGCGGTGCTAGGCAAGGTGCGCGTCCCTGACGCGAAACGCCATGCCGCAGGCGCTGGGGCCATGCTCGGCGGCAAAGTAGCCTGCCACGCTTTTCGGCTCGCGGTTGACGATGAAGTTGATCTCGCCCTGGCGGTACAGCACCACGTCCTTGGAGCGGTGCCGCGCCACCAGCGTGAAGCCCATGCGCTCGAACACCGGCTCCAGCAGGCCCGGCACGGGCGAGGCGAACTCGACGAATCTAAAGCCCATCAGCCCATCGGGTTGTCAAACAAATCAGCCATGGCTCAGTGGTCCTTGGAAAATGGTTTGCGGGGTTTCCCAGGATGCCATCTTGACGCAAGGCGCCCGCAGGTTTCGTGTGATTTTGTGCCTCATTCGCCGCAATTCACATGTTTCAAGCGCTGCCCGGCCTGCGCGCATGGACTGGCCGTGGGATGCTACGCCGGCTTCAGGACGGTGCGCCGGGCTGCGCCCTTTGTCCCGCCATGGCCCGGCGAAAGATGCGCAGCAGCGTATCGGATGTGTAAGGCTTGGTGATCAACTCAAACCCGTGGGTTCCATCTTCGGCCATGGCTGCGTTGTAGCCGCTGGTCAAAATGACCGGAAGGCCCGGGTAGTGTTGGCGCACCTGCTCGCCCAGCTCGATGCCATTCATGCCCGGCATGACCACGTCGGAAAACAGCAGGTCAAACTGCCCGGCGCCCTTGGCCAGCAGGGCCAGCGCGGCCGATGCGTTGGCCGCCCAGGTGGCCTGGCAGCCCAGGGCGTTCAATATCTCGCAGGTCATTTCCGCCAGGGTTTCGTTGTCTTCCACCACCAGCAAGCGCATGCCGTTGCCGGCTCTGCCCGAATTGGGCGGGGGCGCCATGGCTTGCGAGGCAGGCGCGCTTTCGGCGCAGGGCAGGTACAGGGTAAAAACCGATCCGACGCCCAGTTCGCTGCTGACCTCGACCTCGCCGCCCGACTGCTTGGCAAAGCCAAATACCTGGCTCAGGCCCAGGCCGGTGCCCTTGCCCACTTCCTTGGTGGTGTAGAAGGGCTCGAAAATTGCCTGCAGCTTGCCCGCTGCAATGCCGCAGCCCGTGTCCGCGACCGCAATGGCCACGAAACCGCCGGGTCGCGGGCCGTGGCCCATCCCCGGCGGCACGCTGTCGACCTTTTGCACCCTGATGGTGAGCTGGCCCGTGGCATTCATGGCGTCGCGTGCATTGATCGCCAGGTTCACCAGCGCGGCTTCAAACTGGCTGATGTCGGCCTCGGCAAAGCAGTCATTTTCGCCGCTGCGTTCATGGCGTATCTGCATCTGGCTGCCCATGAGCGGGCGCACCAGATCGACGACGCCCTGCACATGCGCATGGACATTGAACACTTCGGGGCTCAAGGGTTGCTGCCGGGCGAACGCCAGCAGCTGGCTGGTGAGTTTGACGGCCCGGGCCACCGTGTCAAAAATCAGGTTCAGGTACTTGACATGCTGCGCTTGCGAAAGCTTGTCACTCCTGAGCAACTCGACCGACGAGCTGATCACCGCCAGCAGGTTGTTGAAATCATGCGCCACCCCGCCGGTGAGCTGGCCCAGCGCTTCGAGCTTTTGCGACTGCCGCAGCGCGGTTTCAATGCTCAGCAACTCGCTCGTGCGCTGGTCGAGCGCGCTGTTCGTCTCGCGCAAGGCGATTTCGGCCTGCACCTGCTGCGTCACGTCGACGGAGATGCAATACATGCCGGCGACGGCGCCCCTGTCATCGCGCAAGGGCATGTACGAAAACGACCACCAGGTCGCCTCGGCATAGCCGTTGCGGGTCAGGGTGAGCGGCATTTTTTCGTGGGACGAGCCCTGACCGCCAAGCGCTTTGGCGACGATCGGCTGCAGGTCGGGCCATGCTTCGGACCACAGTTCGGCAAACGGCCTGCCAATGGCGCCCTCAAGGCGCGCCCCCAGCATGGGCCGGTAGGCGTCGTTGAAGAACGACAGCAGTTGAGGCCCCCAGGCGATGAAAATGGGCTGCGGACAACTCAGCAGCGTGGCCAGCGCACTCTTCAGGGTGCCCGGCCAGTTGCCGGGCGGGCCCAGAGAGGTACTGCTCCAGTCGTGGGCACCGATCAGGGTCCCGATCTCGCCGCCGTTCGCCAAAAAATCCGGCACCGGCGCATCTTGGGTCAGGTTTTCAGTCATCTTTCATGATAAAGCTTATCGCTTACCAATAGCTGAGCTGCCTGGCCGCCACTGCTTCATTGAGGGGGAAATTTTTTACCCCTCCAGGCGCCAAGCTCCAACGAACAACGGGGCCTGCAATTACTCCACCGTCACGCTCTTGGCCAGGTTGCGCGGCTTGTCCACATCCGTCCCCCGTGCACACGCCGTGTGATACGCCAGCAGTTGCAGCGGCACGACGTGCAGCAGCGGGCTGAGCGCGCCGTAATGCTCGGGCATGCGGATGACGTGAACGCCTTCGCTGCTCTCGATGTGGCTGTCGGCATCGGCCAGCACGTAGAGCACGCCGCCCCGGGCGCGCACTTCCTGCATGTTGCTTTTGAGCTTTTCCAGCAGCGTGTCGTTCGGCGCGACGGTGACGATGGGCATGGCATTGGTGACCAGCGCCAGCGGGCCGTGCTTGAGTTCGCCGGCCGGATAGGCCTCGGCATGGATGTAGCTGATTTCCTTGAGCTTGAGCGCGCCTTCGAGCGCAATCGGGTAGTGCATGCCGCGCCCCAGGAACAGCGCGTTTTCCTTTTTCGCGAAGTCCTCGGACCAGCTGATGACCTGGGGTTCAAGCGCCAGCACGGCCTGCAGCGCGGCGGGCAGGTGGCGCAACGCTTTCAGGTGGCCGGCTTCGGCTTCCTCGCTCAGCCGGCCCTTGGACTGGGCCAGCGCCAGCGTCAGCAGGAACAGCCCGGCCAACTGCGCGGTGAAGGCCTTGGTCGAGGCGACGCCGATCTCGACGCCGGCGCGGGTGATGTAGGCGAGCTTGCATTCGCGCACCATGGCCGAGGTGGACACGTTGCAGATCGTCAGCGTCTGCGTCATGCCCAAAGACTGCGCGTGGCGCAGCGCGGCCAGCGTGTCGGCGGTCTCGCCGCTTTGCGTGATGGTGACGACCAGCGTGCGCGGATTGGGCACCGAGGTGCGGTAGCGGTATTCGCTGGCGACCTCGACCTGCGTCGGGATGCCGGCGATCGCCTCTAACCAGTACTTGGCGGTGCAGCCGCTGTAGTAGCTGGTGCCGCAGGCCAGAATCAGGACCGAGTCGATGTCCTTGAAGGTGCGGTACGCCTCGTCGCCAAACAGCTCGGGCACGATGCCGACAACGCCCTCTAACGTGTCGGCAATGGCGCGCGGCTGCTCGAAGATTTCCTTTTGCATGTAGTGGCGGTAGGGGCCGAGTTCGGCCGCGCCGCTGTGCGCGTGAACGGTCTTGACCTCGCGCTCCACGCGCTGGCCGTTGCGTTCGAAAATCCAGTACTTGCCGAGCTGCAGGTCCACCATGTCGCCCTCTTCCAGATAGACGATCTGGTCGGTGACGCCGGCCAGCGCCATCGCGTCGCTGGCCAGGAAGGTTTCGCTTTTGTCGCCGTCGCTGCCCACGCCCAGGATCAGCGGCGAGCCGGCGCGCGCGCCGACGACGCGGTGCGGCTCGTCCTTGCAGAAGGCGGCAATCGCATAGGCGCCGTGCAGTTGCGAAATCGTGGCTTTCAGCGCTTCGAACAGGTCGCCGTCGTACAGGCTGTCCATCAGGTGGACGATGACTTCGGTGTCGGTCTGGCTTTCGAACACATAGCCTTTGCCCTGCAGGGCGGCGCGCAGCTCGTCGTGGTTTTCAATGATGCCGTTGTGTACCAGCGCGATCTTGCCGGGCCGCGCCGAACTGCCGGGGCCGGTGCCGTGGCTGAAATGCGGGTGCGCATTGTGTACCGCCGGCGCGCCGTGCGTGGCCCAGCGCGTGTGGGCAATGCCGGTGCCGCCTTCGATGTGCTCGCTGCTGACCTGCTCCTGCAGTTCGGACACGCGCGCGGTGCTGCGCGCGCGCTTCAGGCCATTGGCATACACCGCCACGCCGCACGAGTCGTAGCCCCGGTATTCCAGCCGCTGCAGGCCCTGCACCAGGATGGGAACAATGTTTCGGCTGGAAACCGCTGCAACGATGCCGCACATAAAAAGCACTCCTAGAAAAAATGATGGCCCGATGCTACGGATTAACGGCTTTTCAATGTGTTTGATTTTTGATGATTTTTGAAATTAAATTTCAAAAATCATTAGTCGTGAAATTTAATTTCCTTAATAATCTTTTCATGGAAGAAATAGAGCTAGACCCCACCGACATCAAGTTGCTGGAATGCCTGCAGAACGATGCCAGCCTGAGTAACCAGGCGCTGGCCGAACGCGTACACGTGTCGCCGCCGACTTGCCTGCGGCGCGTCAAGCGGCTGCGCGACGCCGGGCTGATCGAGTGTGAAATCGCGGTGCTCAACGCCGACAGGCTGGCAGCGCTGCTTGGCGCCGGGCTAACCGCGCTGGTCGAGATTTCGCTGGACCGCCAGGGCGCCGACTGGCTGGAGGCATTCGAGGCGCGGGCGGTGCTTGACGACGCCGTGCAGCAGTGCTACCGCGTGTCGCCGGGGCCGGACTTCATGCTGGTGGTGCATGTGGCCGACATGCCGGGCTACCTGGCGCTGGCGCAGCGGCTGTTCACCAGCGACGCGAACGTGCGCAATGTGAAGGCGTTTTTCAGCGTAAAACGTGCAAAATTCAAGCCAAAAGTGCTGCTTGCGCAATAGCCACGGGCGCTGAAAGCTATCGTTTTTGCAGCAATTTCAGCCGACCCTGAACGCCTGGAAAATGGCCTAGCAACTCTCGCAATGCTCGTGCGCCATGCCCAGCAGCCTGTCAATGTCCACCGGTTTGCTGAGGGACCGGCAACCGTACTGCGCCTGGATCTCGACCATGTCGGCCGCCGCGGAGACGACGACGACCGGAATCGCCGCCTGGCCATGCTGCGGGTCCTTCTTGAGGGTTTCGAGAAACTGCCAGCCGTTCATCACCGGCATCATCAGGTCAAGCATGATGAGGCAGGGGCGACCTTTGGTCTCCAGATTGGCCAGTCCTTCGCGGCCGTTGGCTGCGGTTTCAACCTCGAAACCGATCAGTTCCAGCAATTCCTTGAGCGTTTCCCGAAGGTCGGTTTCGTCTTCAATCAGCAGGATGTGGCGACACGGCATGTTGACTCCTTGGGGGTTTTTTCTTAACGACTGGGGCCTCTTTTCGGTAAGCGTCAACGTGGCGCAAGGGAAATGTGCTGGCTTGGAAGCAGCACCCGAAATGTGGACCCAGAGTCTAGCGCAGACACCAGTTCCACTTTACCGCCGAGGCTTTCAACGATTTTCCAGACCAGCGCCAGCCCCAGGCCGACGCCCGGAATGCTCTTGCGCTGTACCGGTTCGAGCTGCTCGAACGGCAAAAAGACACGCGCCTGGTCGGCCTCTGCGATACCGGTGCCCGTGTCCACCACCTCGAAAGAGTGCCAGCCGCCCGAACTTGCCAGCCGCACGGTCACGCTGCCCTGCCGGGTGAACTTCAGCGCATTCGACACCAGGTTGCTCATGACCACCCGCAGCAGGCGCGGGTCGGTCGTCAAGGGCGGCAGGTGTTCAGGCGGTGGTGCCAGCACCAGCCGCACGTCCGGCGGCGTGCTGTCGGCATGCGCCTCGACGACCTCCCCGGCCAGCGCCGCCAGGTCAACGGTTTCAAGCTGCGCCACCACCTTGGCACTTTCAGTCCGGGTGTATTCCAGCAGGCCCTCGACCAGCGTGGACATCTGCCGGGCGGCACGCGTCAGGCGGTCGATGCGCGGATCGGGCGCATCAAGCGTCGGCGCGGCCCTGGAGCGCGCCAGCAATTGCGCATTGAGATGGATGGTGGACAGCGGCGTGCGCAACTCATGCGAAATCATGCCGAGGAAATAGCCTTTGACCTGGCTGGCCCGCTCGGCCTGTTCGCGCGCCACCTCGGCGCTGTCGAGCGCGGTCTGGAGCTGGCGGTGCTTGAGCGCCAGCGCTTTGGCCAGTCCTTCGATGTCGCCGGAGGCGCTGCGCAATTCCTCGCGCAGCGTGTCGCCGGCCCGTTTCAGGGTGACCAGGTTGTCGGCGCGCGCCAGCAGTTCCTGCGGCAGGAAGGGTTTGCTCAGGTAGTCCTGCGCGCCCGATATGAGCAACTGCACGCGCAGCGCGTCGTCGTCCCGGGCGGTCAGCAGCATGACCGGCACGCTGTTGAACTCGCTGCGCGCACGCAGCGCGCTGACAAGCTGCTCGCCGCCCATGCGCGGCATCATGAGGTCGGTGACGACCAGGTCCGGGCGCTGCGCCAGCGCTCGCGCCAGGCCTTCCTGGCCGTCGGCTGCGGTGGCGACGTTGTAAGCCTCGCTCAGCGTGCCGCCGACAAAGGCGCGCATCTCGCGGCTGTCTTCCACCACCAGCACTGAAGGCCGGCCGGCATAGGCGGGAAATACCGGGTCAACGCCATCGGCAGGTTCACTCATGGCCAGCTCGTGCAGCGCGCTGTCCAGGGCGATGTCCAGCGCAGGCTCGCGCTGCGGCGGCTCCGCCCCGACCTGTGCCGCCGCTGATGCGCGCAGCGGCAGCCGCGCGGTGAAGGTCGCGCCATGGCCGGCGACGGACGCGACGCCAATCGATCCGCCGTGCAGCTGCACGTATTCCTTGACGATCGCCAGCCCCAGGCCAGTGCCGCCGGGCTTGTTGTGCCGGTCCGTGCCGGTGCTTTCATCGACCTGGTGGAAGCGCTCGAAAATGGCCGCTTGCTGGTCATCGCGGATGCCCGGGCCGGAGTCGGCCACGCAAATGAGCAGTTCCGTGTCCTTTGCTTCAAGCCGCGCCTCGATCCGGCCGTGCGCAGGCGTGAACTTGAAAGCGTTCGACAGCAGGTTGACCAGCACCCGTTCCAGCACGTCCGGGTCGGTTTCGGCGACCAGGCTGTCCGGGGCTTCGATGCGGTAATCCATCTGGCGCTGCTCGGCCGCCTGCTCGAACTGCGAGCTGACGCGCCGGAACCAGGGCGCCAGGTCCATGCGCACCGGGTGCAGTTCCATCTTGCCGGCTTCGAGCTTGGCAATGTCCAGCAGGTCATTGACCTGCTTGAGCAGGCTTTTGCTGTTGCGGCTGATGCTTTCCATTTGCCGCCGCTGGCCGGGCGTCAGGCCGGGCTCGCCCAGCATGCGCTCGACCGGCCCGAGGATCAGCGCCAGCGGCGTGCGCAGCTCGTGCGAGACGTTGGCAAAAAACCGCGTTCTGGCCATGTCGAGCTGCCTGACCTGGGTGTAGAGCGACTGCAGTTCGGCATGGGTGCTTTCCAGCTTGACGCGGCGCGCTTCCGAAACCCGGGCCGCGTTGACCATTTCCTCGACCTTCGGCCGGACAAAGAGAAGGCCGACGGCGGTGGCCACCGAGGCAATGGCAGTGGCCACCTTGAGCAGGCCGTCGGCCAGGTAGTCGGGGTTCCAGACAGTCCAGATCTTCATGAAATGGGTTAGCCCGCACAGGCCGATGAACAGGCCGAAGGCAATGAACAGCGGGCTGAAGGGCAAGCGGATGCGCCGCACCAGCAGGTAAAGAATCACCGAGATGACGAGGTAGGCCGCGCCGATCAGGAAATCTGACACCACATGCATCCACAACAGGCCGGGCAGCCACAGGTAGCAGTGCCCGTGCGGCATGAAGTGGCTGCTTTCGTCCAGTACCGTGCTTAACCAGTTGGGCATGGCGTTCTCCGTATGAAAATGCGTTTTTTCGACATTCATGGTTGAGCATTTTCATCTTTGTCAAAGTTGTCATTTTTTTGATGCCTCGGCTCGCGGCGTGACGCGCGCGCGGCTTCGCCCGATCAGGCCATGGAAGGGCGCGATAGCGCGCCGCCAGGAAACATCAAACACTACGAATTCAATAGCACTCTGCGCCCGCTGCCATTGCGCAATAAGGCTTTTTGATGCCTGAACCGTCGCGGCGCAGGCCACCACGGCGCCTGAAACCGCAGGGGCGGTTGGCCGTTGCGTTAAGCCTTGGCCTGCTTCGCCGGCCGCGACCAGTTGGCCTGGTTCACCTGTTTGCCGCGCGCCACGCTCAAGGCTCCGGCCGGCACGTCCTTGGTGATCGTCGAGCCGCCGCCCACCGTGCCGCCCTCGCCTATCGTCACCGGCGCCACCAGCACGCAGTTGCTGCCGATGTGTACATCGGCCTCGATCACCGTGCGGTGCTTGTTGGCGCCGTCGTAGTTGGCGGTGATGCTGCCGGCGCCGTAGTTGACGCGCTCGCCCACCGTGGCATCGCCCAGATAGGCCAGGTGGTTGGCCTTGGCGCCGCGCGCCAGCGTGGAATTCTTGACCTCGACAAAGTTGCCGATGTGTACCTCGGCACCCAGCCTAGCCCCGGGCCGCAGCCGGGCGAACGGCCCGACCAGTGCGCCCTCGCCGACCTGCACACCGAGCTTTTCGCCGTCGATGTGGGTGAAGGGGTGAATCACCGCGCCGGCTTCAATCACCGCATTGGCAATCACGCAGTTCGCGCCAACGCGCACGCCCTGGCCCAGGCTGACCTGGCCTTCGAACACGCAGTTCACGTCGATCTCGACATCCTGCCCGCATTCCAGCGTGCCGCGCACATCGAGCCGCGCCGGGTCGGCCAGGCGAACGCCCTGCTCCATCAGCGTGGTGGCCAGGCGCTGCTGGTAAACACGCTCCAGCTCGGCCAGCTGCACCGGGCTGTTCACGCCGGCGACCTGCGCGGCGTCCGTGATCTGGTGCGCCACCACGGCCACACCGCCCTCGACCGCGAACTTCACGATGTCGGTGAGGTAGTACTCGTTTTGCGCATTTTTGTTGTCCAGCCGCGCCAGCCAGCGGCGCAGCAGGCGCGTCGGCACGGCCATGATGCCGCTGTAGATTTCTTGGATGGCGCGCTCGGCTTCGCTGGCGTCCTTGTGCTCGACGATGGCGCGCACTTGGGCTGAGGCTTGGCTGCCGGCGCGAACGATGCGGCCGTAGCCGGTGGGGTCGGCCATGCTGAGCGTGAGCAACGCCAGCCGCTGGCCGTCGCACTCGGCCAGCAGCGCCCTCAAGGTAGTTGCCTGCGTCAGCGGCACATCGCCTGACAGCACCAGGGTAATGCCGTCGTCGTCCAGAAAGGGCAGCGCCTGCTGTACCGCGTGGCCGGTGCCCAGCTGCGGCTCCTGGCGCGCGAACTTCAAGCCCAGACCGGCTGCAGCGCCCGTCCTGCCTGCACAGGCTGCTTCAACTTGCATAGCACCGTGGCCGGTGATGACGACCGCCTGGCGGGCCGACAGCTGCGCGGCGCAGTCCATGACATGCGCCAGCAAGGCGCGTCCGCCCAATCGGTGCAACACTTTGGGCAATGCGCTTTTCATCCGCGTGCCTTTGCCTGCGGCCATGATGACAACGTCAAGAGGGTTCGACATGAGATTTCCTGTGAATTTTGGACCACTAAAAAGAAACGAAGCGCGGCCGGGCCGGCGCTTTCAACCCCGGATTATCGGGTTGCTCGGCGTGCTGGCCGTGGCCGGCGCGCTGCAGGCCTGCAGCGTCATGAAGCTGGCCTACAACCAGGCGCCCGATCTGGCCTACTGGTATCTTGACGCGCACCTGGACCTGACGGGCGAGCAGAGCCTGCGCCTCAAGGCCAGCCTGAACCAGCTGCAGGCCTGGCACCGGCAGACGCAGCTGCCGGTCTACATCACGGCGCTGCAGCAACTCCAGCAGCAAATTTCGTCGGACACCACCGCCGCCGCCGCCTGCGCGGTGATGTCCGACGTGCGCGGCAATCTTGGCGCCGTGGCGCAGCAGGCCGAACCGCTGGCCGCCGGGCTGGCCGCCATGCTTCAGCCCGGCCAGCTCAGGCACATGGAACAAAAGTTTGCCAAGACCAATGCCGAGGCGCTGGACGAAGCGCGCGACGACAGCCGAAAAATCCGCCAGAGCAAGCGTTACCAGCAGGCGCTCAGCCGTGCCGAGAGCCTGTACGGCACGCTGGACGAGCCGCAGCGCGCCGTCATTGCCAGGCGCCTGGAGCAGTCCCGGTTTGACATCCGCGTGCTGTTCGCCGAAAGGCAGCGCCGCCAGCGCGACACGCTGCAGACCCTGCAGCCGCTGGCATCAAGCCAGGCCTCGCCAGCGCAGGCCCAAAGCGCCCTGCGCGGGCTGATCGAACGCACGTTGAGCCCGCCCGACCCGGCCATGCGGAACTACCTGGACGAACTGGGCCAGGAAAACTGCCAGAGCTTTGCCGAACTGCACAACAGCACGACGCCGGCCCAGCGCGGCAAGGCCGTGGAAACCCTCAGGCGCTACGAGCAGGACTTCAGGATCCTGAACGCCCGCAAATCCTGACGGGCCGCTGGCCGGCCCTTGCGCCATGCACCGCTACAGCAGCGGCACCTTGCGCGGCGGCGTGTCGTAGTAGTCGGCCAGCCGCTCCAGCGCCCTGGGGTTGAGCAGCCACAGCCGCCCGCCGCGTATGTCGTGCAGCCCGAGCAGCTTCAGACGCCGCAGCGTCTTGTTGGTATGCACCAGCGACAGCCCCAGGGTGTCGGCGATGTGCTGCTGGTTGATCGGGAACGCCACCGAGCCTTCGTGCGCCAGCCCGATCCGCTCCAGCCGGCGGTACAAATGCATCAGCAGCATCGCGACGCGCTCGGCGGCATTGCGCTGGCCGTTGGTCAGCAGGTGGTCATCGACCATGCCTTCCTCGCGCGCGGCCAGCCAGGTGGTGTCGTAGCCCAGGCTGGGGAAGCTGCGGAACAGTTCGAGCAGGCCTTCGCGGGGAAACATGCACAGGCTGACGTCGGTCACGGCCTCGATGCCGTGCATGGCACTGTCGCTGAACTCCTGCTGCAGGCCGATCAGGTCGCCCGGCAGCAGGAAATTGAGGATCTGCCGGCGCCCGTCGCTCAGGGTCTTGTAGCGAAACGCCCAGCCTTCGTACAGCGTGAACAGCCGGCCGTTGGGCTGTTGCTCGGGAATCAGGATGCTGCCGGCGTGCCGGGTCAGGGTGCTGCTGCGAAACGATTCGATGAACGCCAGCTCATCGCTTGAAACCGCCGTGAAGGCGCCGGTCTTTCGCAGCCGGCAGGCCGCGCAGGGCGGCGGGCAGGAGACCGGAACCGGCTGAAAAATGCGCATTCATTCCCCCCTTGGTAAAAATAAACTCGCGCATTGTGTCTTTTGACATTGTTGCGACACGCGCAGCGCCCTACATTCTGCCGTACCGCCATGCACACCTCTCCTCCCGACCTTCACGAAATCATTTACGTCAGTACCCTGGCGGATGACGCGCCGGTCCGCGTTGTTGCGGATATTGCCAAAAGGGCGCGGACCAACAACCGTCAGGCAAATATCACCGGAGTGCTGGTGTTCGACGGCCTGCATTTTTGCCAGCAACTCGAAGGCTGCGCCCGCGCGGTGGATGCGGCCATGGCGCGCATCCAGGGCGACTCGCGCCACCGCGACGTCGAGGTCCTGCACCACGGGCCGCTGGACAAGCGCCGCTTCAGGCGCTTCAGCCTGGGCTACACATCGGGGGAAGATGTCGAACTGCTGGAGCGGCTTCAGCGGCTGAAGGGCCAGGCCGCCCTGGAAGCTTTCGTGGCCCTGCTGTCCGGCCTGGACGTGGACGGATGAAACAGATCGATGCGGCCCCCGCAACGCTAGGCCGCCAGGCCCAGGGCATGGCGCAGGCGCACCAGGGGACGCAGCGGCGCGTCGGCGTCCCAGCTGACACAGGCCGGCGTCGCAGCGCACTGCGCGCCTTCAGGCCACGACTCCATGACCACGGTTTGCCCGGCTGACAGCCGCAAGCTTTCGCCAAACGCCAGGAAGTGGTCGCCGGCCGGCACGCGCAGGTCGCGGCCGGCCTGGCTGAACGTCACCCACAGACGCCCCTGGCCGACGCGCAGCACGCCGGACTCGCGCGCCTGCACGGTCATCGCCTGGCCGGCTGGCAGGGTGTAGCTGATGGCCGGCCGGCTGCCGCCGCACGGGCGGGCCAGGCTGGAAAATCGGGCGCTCTGGACGGCCCCGGCCAATGCATGGGAAGCCGAAAAAGAAGTCATGGTGTTCTCCAAATAATCCCCGGGAATACGTTTCCCAGGCAGCCATGATCCCGCTGCCGGCCTATGCGGTCCAATGAAAACGCGGTACGCTATTCATGCCTTCGGCGCATCAATCAGCCCTTCTTCTCCATTCATCCCCATGCTGTCTCCACACACCCATTTGCGCTCCCGCCCGATTGCCGCAGGCCAGCTCCGCGCCTTCGAGGCGGTGGCCCGCCACCTCAATTTCCGCGCGGCGTCCGAGGAACTGTCGCTGACGCAGTCGGCCATCAGCCGGCAGATCCAGAGCCTGGAAGAAGACGTTGGCGTGAGCCTGTTTCTTCGCCACACGCGGGCGGTGGAACTGACCAGCGCGGGCGCGCAGCTGCTGCGCGCCGTGCTGCCTTCGCTGGAGCGCATCGACGGCGCGGTGCGCATGATCCGGCAAAGCGCCGGCCGCAAAAGCGTGGCCATCAGCACCTGGGCGTCGTTTGCCTCGATGTGGCTGATTCCCCGGCTGGAGGCCTTCCAGCAGGCGCACCCCGACATCGACATCCGCATCGACGCGACCGACACCCCGGTGGACCTGGACACCACCGACGTGGACCTGGCGCTGCGCTATGCCATGCCGGGCCGGGTACCGGCCGGCTCGCATCGCCTGTTCGGCGAGCAGCTCACGCCGGTCGTCAGCCCCTGGCTGCTCAAGAGCGGCCCGCGCCTGGAAAATGCCGAGGACCTGGCCCGGTTTGCACTGGTGGAAGCCAGCGACGCGCACCGCACCCAGCACATGGCGCTGCTGACCTGGCGGCGCTGGTTTGATGCGCAGCAACTCACCCGCCTGGAGCCCAAGCGCTGGCTGTATTTCAATTACGCCCACCAGATCGCGCAGGCCGCGCTGACCGGCCAGGGCGTGGCGCTGGTGCGCACGCCGCTCATCGCCGAAAGCCTGGCGTCGGGCGACCTGCTGGAGCCTTTTCCGAAGTTGCGGCTGGACTCGCCGCTGGCCTACTGGCTGATCGTCGGTCCGCGCAATGCGGCGCGGCCCGAGGTGCTGGCGTTTTGCAACTGGCTCAAGGGCCAGGCAGAACAGACACGCCGGGCGATTGGCGATGTGCCGGACCCGGACACGGTGGACCGGCTGGATTGAACGCCTTGCCGGGCGCTGGGCCCGGCGCAGGCGCTACATCAGCGCGCCATGCTTTTCGCCGCGCTCGTACACCACATGCGCGCGGCCCACGATCAGCGGGTCGAGCTTGCCGATGTGCTCGGTGTCCTTGTTGACATAGGGCAGCTTGTGCAGCACGTAGCGCATGGCGTTCAGGCGCGCGCGCTTCTTGCAGTCGCTCTTGATGACGGTCCAGGGCGCGTCGGCGGTGTCGGTCTCGAAGAACATGGCTTCCTTGCCGCGCGTGTAGTCGTCCCACTTGTCGAGCGAGGCCAGGTCGATGGGGCTGAGCTTCCACTGCTTGAGCGGATGGCCTTCGCGCTCCTTGAAGCGGCGGCGCTGCTCCTTGCGGCTGACGCTGAACCAGAACTTGATGACGTGCACGCCGCTGCGCACCAGGTGGCGCTCGAATTCGGGCGCCTGGCGCATGAACTCGGTGTATTCGGCGTCGCTGCAAAAACCCATGACGCGCTCGACGCCGGCGCGGTTGTACCAGGAGCGGTCGAACAGCACGATCTCGCCGCGCGTGGGCAGGTGCTGCACATAGCGCTGGAAATACCACTGGCCGCGCTCGTTGTCGGAGGGCTTTTCCAGCGCCACCACGCGCGCGCCGCGCGGGTTCAGATGCTCCATGAAGCGCTTGATGGCGCCGCCCTTGCCGGCGGCGTCGCGCCCTTCGAACAAAATCACCACGCGCTGGCCGGTTTCCTTGACCCAGGCCTGAAGCTTGAGCAGTTCGACCTGCAGACGGAATTTTTCCTTTTCATAAATGCTGCGCCGCATCAGGTTCTTGTACGGATAGGCGCCGTCGCGCCAGCCTGCCGCCAGCTCTTCGTCGGGACTCTCGGTGCTGGCCTCGTGCGGCTGGCGGCCGGTCAGCGCCTCCGACAGGGCGCGGCGGTCGTCAAGCGAAGCGCCTTCGAGCAGCGCCCGCAAGGCCTGCGCGCGGTCGCCAGGTGCGCCCGGTGCGTCGCCGTCGAGCAGCGACAGCGCGGCCTGCAACTGCTGGGCCTGGGCTGCCTGGGTGGCTTCAGCCGCGACAAACTTCTCCAGCGCACCCGCCTGGGTCGAAGGCGCCCGGTCGCCGCTGGCCGCCAGGCGCACCGCGTCCGGATCGGCAAGCCGTGCCGGCGCGCGGCGGCGGCGAACGGTCTTGCCGCCGGCCTGGGGCTTGGGGGATGGAGCAGCGGGAGGGATCGTAGGTTTGGGCATGGTTCAAGGACCTTGTGACACACACTGAACGGGCAAGCCGGCGGGCAAAAAAACCATTCCGGGAATCAAGGCAATCAGCGGTCCTGGGCAGTGTCAAACGACGCGCCTGGACCCGCTTGAGCGGGCGCAAGCCAGCCGGTGCCTAGACTGGCCAGGCCACGCCCTGGTCATTGAGCAGCACATCGAGCGGTATGTCGTGCGGCTCGGGCAGCAGGTCGGGCAGCCAGCCGTGGCTGAAACCCAGGCCGATGGTGACAGGGCGCGGCTGCAGCGTGGCCAGCGTGCGGTCGTAAAAGCCGCCGCCATAGCCCAGCCGGTAGCCGCCCGGCCCGTAGCCGACGCAGGGCACGAACAGCAGCGTGGGAACGATGATTTCGGTGTCCTTGGGCTTGGGAATGCCGTAGGCGTCTTCCTCCATCGGGCAGCCGGGGTACCAGGCGTGAAAGGTCAGCGTCTTGTGCAGCTTGTTGACCACCGGCAGGCCAATCTTGCGCGGCGACCTGCCTGCTATGCTTTCTGTAGCTAACTGCGCCCGCCCCTCTTGCGGAGAAGGCGTATTTTCCTGAAATTCCGGACTCAGTACGGCATCTTCCTGCCAGCGGTACAGCGCCGGCAGCGGGTCGAACTCGCCCTTGATCGGCCAGTAGGCGCCAATCACCTCATGGGGTGAGCCCACCAGCCAGATACGCATGACCCGCTGCAGCAGGTCGGCCCGGGCCAGCCGGTCGGGCATGTCGAGGCGCGATTGCACCAGTGCTTTTCGTGTGCTTAATTTGTCCATAATCCTCCAATGCTATACAAAATTCTATGCAGCGCGGCAGTTTCAGCCGTGCTGGCCGCGCCAGTCCTGGCGCAAAGTCCTTCCACCGCCTGGACGCCGGGCGCCAATGCCGACGGCGACAGCCTCATCGCGGAGATGGGCAAAGCCTTTCGCGCCAGCAACAAGGGCCGGCTGGCGCAACTGCTGCCGCAGGCGCGCGGCCATGCGCTCGAACCGTGGGCGGCCTACTGGGAACTCAAGGCCAGATTGGGCGAAGCAAGCCCGCAGGAAGTGCAGGATTTCCTTTCCCGTTATGCCGGCAGCTACCAGGAAGACCGGCTGCGCAACGACTGGCTGCTGCTGCTCGGACAGCGCCGCGACTGGGCCGGCTTTGCTGCCGAATACCCCAACTTCCGCATGAACGACGACCGCGAGGTCCGATGCTACGCCCTGCTGGTCGAGCATTTGAAGAATCCGACGCTCGATGTGCGGCTGTCCGACGAGGTGCGCAAAAACTGGTACGCCCAGCGCGACGCCGACGACGGCTGCACCGCCGCCGCCGAGCGGCTGGTGGGCAGCCAGAACCTGACGCCGCTCGACGTCTGGCAAAAGGCCAGGCTGGCGATGGAGGCCAACCGGCCACGCGCCGCGAGCAATGCGGTGGCCATCGTGGCGCCCGAGGCGCTGGGCATGGTCACCGAGCTGAACGCCAGCCCCATCAAGTTCCTGGCCGGCAAGTACCTGGCGGTGCGCACGGTGCGCAAGGAAATCATCACGCTGGCGCTGGTCAAGCTGGCGGTCAGCGATTCGGAAGGCGCCGCCTTCCAGCTCGATGGCAAATGGTCGCTGCAGCTGACCGCCGAGGAACGCAACTGGCTCTGGGGCCTGATCGGCAAGCAGACCGCCAGCCGCCTGGGCACGCAGCCGGCGGGCGATGCGCTGGCGTATTACGCCCGGGTCACCAAGGACACCGACCTGACCGACGACATGCTGGCCTGGAAGGCGCGCGCCGCCCTGCGCGCCGGCACCCTGCCGAGCTGGCAGCTGGTGCTCCAGGCGATCAATGCCATGAGCGAAGAGGGCCGCAAGGACCCGACCTGGACCTACTGGAAAGCGCGCGCGCTGCTAGCCACGTCGCCGCCGGACATCGCCACCGCCGTGGTCACGCCGCAAGGCCCGACGACGACCACCGTCATGGCGCCGCAGCGCATCGAGGGACTCAAGCTGCTGCAGTCGATAGGCTCGGTACGCGGCTTTTACGAGCAGCTGGCGCTGGAAGACCTGGGCTTGAAAATCTCGGCACCGCCCCGGCCGGCAGCCCTGACGGCCGAGGAAAAGGACGCCGCACGAACCAACCCCGCCTTGATGCGGGCAGCCTACGCCATACAGACCGGGCTGCGCTCCGAAGGCGTTCGCGAATGGAACTACGCCACCAACCTGCACAGGAAAGGCGGCATGAACGAGCGCGAACTGCTGGCCGCCGCCCAGCTGGCCTGCGACCGCCAGCTCTGGGACCGCTGCATCAACACCAGCGAGCGCACCACCAGCGTGGCCGACTTCGAGCAGCGCTTTCCCATGCCTTTCCGGGCCACCGTCGTCAGCCGCAGCCAGGCCATCAGCCTGGACCCGGCCTATGTCTATGGCCTGATCCGCCAGGAAAGCCGCTTCATCATGGACGCCCGCTCCGGCGTCGGCGCCTCCGGGCTGATGCAGGTCATGCCCGCCACGGCGCGCTGGACCGCCAACAAAATCGGAATGACCGGCTTCACCCCAGACCAGATCAACGACCGCGACACCAACATCACCATCGGCACGGCCTACCTCAAGCTCGCGCTGGACGACCTGAACGGCTCGATGCCGATGGCCGCCGCCGCCTACAACGCCGGACCAGGCCGGCCGCGCACCTGGCGCAATGGCCCGCTGCTGGACGCCGCCATCTGGGCCGAGAACATTCCGTTCGCCGAAACGCGCGACTATGTGAAAAAGGTGCTGTCCAACACCACCAGCTACGCGGCCATCCTGACCGGGCAGCCGCAGTCGCTCAAAAGCCGCCTGGGCAAGGTCGGACCGCGCGACGCAGCGCTGCCAGAGCCCTACAAAGACCTGCCCTGAAGCGCCGCCGGGCCGCAGCTGTGGCCCGGCACCGGCCTTTTTCAGAGGAAGCTAAGTCCAATGAGCGCCCGGACTGCGCATTGGCCTACAGGCAAACAGCCCGCTATCTGCTATGGTTTTCGGATGTCCATGCCTCCTGAAACCCTTCCCCGCATCACGCCCGAGACGGCGCTTTTCCTTGACTTCGACGGCACGCTGGTGTCGCTGGCCGCGCAGCCCGAACTGGTCGAAGTCCCCCAGGGCCTGGCCGGCACGCTGGCCGAACTGCACCGCCGGCTGAACGGCGCACTGGCGCTGGTGTCCGGCCGGCGCCTGTCCGACCTGGATACCTTCCTGGCGCCGCTGCTGCTGCCGGTGGCCGGAGAACACGGCGCGCAGCGCCGCACGGCCGACGGCCTGATGGTCAGCGCGCCCCCGGCGGACCTGGCGCAGGTGCTGCAGGCGGCCGAGGGCCTGGTCGCCCGCCACCCGGCGCTCAAACTGGAACGCAAGAACCTGGCGCTGAGCCTGCACTACCGGCAGGCGCCCGAACTCGAAGATTTGTGCTTGCAGGTGATGCGCGAAGCGCTGGAACGCAGCCAGGGCATCGAGCTGATGCACGGAAAATGCGTGATCGACCTGAAACCCGAGGGCTTCAGCAAGGGCACGGCGATTGCGTTTTTCATGAGCGAAGCGCCGTTTGCCGGCCGTGTCCCGGTGTTTGCCGGCGACGACGTGACCGACGAGGCCGGTTTCGAGGCCGTGCAGCGCATCGGTGGCCACGCCATCAAGGTCGGCCCGGGTCCGTCGCTGGCCCAGCACCGCTGCGCCAGCGTGTCGCAGCTGGCCGCTTGGCTTCAATCGGCCGTGGCGTCCCTGCCCGGCTCCGGCTCGCCTGCCAGCCGCCCGGGGTTCGCGGCATGAGCGCCCCGGCCTCGACCCCGCAGTTTTCACCGCCCGCGCCGCCATCGCTGTCGCTGGGCGTCATCGGCAACTGCGCCTTCAGCGCGCTGGTCGATGTGCGCGGACGCATCGTCTGGTGCTGCCTGCCGCGCTTTGACGGCGACCCGGTGTTCAATGCGCTGCTCGACGCTACCGACCAAGCCAGCGCCTTCGCCATCGAGATCGAGAACTTTTCCCACTCCAGGCAGTGGTACGACCCGAACACCGCCGTGCTGCGCACCCAGCTGTTCGACAAGAGCGGCCAGGCGGTCGAGATCACCGACTTTGCGCCGCGCTTTTACAGCCGCTCGCGGTTTTTCAAGCCCATGATGCTGGTGCGCCGGGTGCGCCCGATCCACGGTGCGCCGCGCATCCGCGTGCTGCTCGACGTGCTGTTCGACTGGGGCCGCTCGCGGCCGGTGGTCACCCAGGGCAGCAACCACCTGCGCTATGTCGGCGATACGCTGACGCTGCGCCTGAACACCGACGCGCCGCTGTCGCACCTGCTGGCCAAGCGGGCGTTCGTGCTGACGCGCGAGCACAACTTTTTGCTCGGCTCGGACGAGTCGCTGTCCGAGGGCATTGCCGACACGGCGCGCCTGTTCGAGCAGGAAACGCTGAGCTACTGGCGCAAGTGGAGCCAGCGGCTGCATATTCCGCTGGAATGGCAAGAAGCGGTGATCCGCGCGGCCATCACGCTCAAGCTGTCGCTGTTCGAGGACACCGGCGCGATCGTCGCGGCCATGACCACCAGCATTCCCGAGGCGCCGAACAGCGGCCGCACCTGGGACTACCGATTTTGCTGGCTGCGCGACGCCTTTTTTGTCGTCCGGGCGCTCAACAGCCTGTCCGAGGTCGGCACCATGGAGGACTACCTGCGCTGGCTGGGCAATGTCGTGGTGCAGGCCGACGGCGGGCACATCCAGCCCTTGTTCGGCATCGGCATGGAGCTCGACCTGCCCGAGGCGGTGTACGGCCACCTGGGCGGCTACCGGGGCATGGGGCCGGTGCGCGTGGGCAACCAGGCGCAGGAGCATTTCCAGCACGACGTGTACGGCAACGTGGTGCTGGGCGCGGCCCAGGCCTTCCACGACCACCGGCTGCTGCACCGCGCCGGCGCGGCCGAATTCATCCGCCTCGAAGCGGTCGGCGAGCAGGCCATTCGCTGCTACGACAAGCCCGACGCCGGCATGTGGGAGCTGCGCACCCGCGCCCGGGTGCATACCTCGTCGGCGCTCATGTGCTGGGCCGCCTGCGACCGGCTGGGCAAGATTGCCGTCACGCTCAAGCAGCCCGAGCGCGCGGTGTACTGGAGCGGCCATGCGCAGGTCATGCGCGAGCGCATCCTGCGCGAGTCCTGGAGCGAGGAGCGCCAGGCCTTTGCCGAAAGCTTCGGCGGGCGCGACCTGGACGCCAGCGTGCTGCTGATGATCGAGGTCGGCTTCATCGAGCCGAAGGACCCGCGCTTCGTGGCTACCGTGGACGCGCTGGAAAAGTATTTGTGCGACGGCCCCTACATGCGCCGTTACGAGGCGCCCGACGACTTCGGCAAGCCCGAAACGGCCTTCAACATCTGCACCTTCTGGCGCATCGACGCGCTGGCGCGCATCGGCCGCAAGGAAGAGGCGCGGGCGATTTTCGAGACCATGCTGGCCGCCAGAAACCACGTCGGCCTGCTGTCCGAGGACACGCACCCGGTCACCGGCGAGATGTGGGGCAACTTTCCGCAGACCTATTCGATGGTCGGCATCATCAATGCCGCGATGCGGCTTTCAGCCCCTTGGGATTCCCAGGTATGAATATGGCCCACACGCTTCCTGATTCGCGCGGTTCGCTGCCTCCCGAAGGGGCTGGCCTTGCTTGGGGAGGTCCAGCGCGGTGGCTGCTAGCACCCAAGAGGAAGCCAGCGAACTGTGCGAGCGCAAGAGGGCGGGGAGAGCCCCCATCCCAGCCTTCCCTTAGCGGGGGAAGGAGCCCCGCAAACGCAGCAAGCGCAGATGAGAGACCCGGATTTTCCCTTCTCAGCCAGCCAGGGCCGCGGGGCTGGCTTTGCCAGACCGCAGGCGCAGCAGCCCCCTCGGGGGGCAGCGCAGTACACGCAGTGACAAGCGTGGGGGCTTTTTTATGAGTCGATTAGTCGTGGTTTCCAACCGCATCGCCGACCCGCGCAAGTCGGCGGCGGCCGGTGGCCTGGCGGTGGCGCTGGGCGATGCGCTGTCGGCCAATGGCGGGCTGTGGTTCGGCTGGAGCGGCACGGTGGTCGAGAACGGCACGCCGGGCGAGGGCGAGGTGCATACCCACCATTCGGGCAACGTCACGCTGACCACGGTGGACCTGTGCAAGGAAGACCACGACAGCTACTACCTGGGCTACAGCAACGGCGTGCTCTGGCCGGTGTTTCATTACCGGCTCGACCTGGCTGATTTCGATGCCGGCTACATCGGCGGCTACCGGCGCGTGAACAAGCTGTTGGCGCGCAAGCTGATGCCGCTGCTCAAGCCTGATGACATCATCTGGGTACACGACTACCACCTGATCCCGATGGCGGCCGAACTGCGCGCCATGGGCTGCAAGAACCGCATCGGCTTCTTTTTGCACATACCGCTGCCGCCGCCCTTGATTTTGGCCGCCGTGCCGCAGCATGAGTGGCTGATCCGCTCGCTGTTCGCCTATGACCTGGTCGGCTTCCAGGCGCAGGCCGACGTCGAGCATTTTGCCAACTACGTCGGCAAGGAGGTCGGCGCCGAGGCGCTTGACGAGCACCAGTTCCGCGCCTTTGGACGCAAGGTGCAGGCGCAGGCCTTTCCGATTGGCATCGACGTGGACGAATTCGCCGCGCTGACGCATGCCAAGGAAGGCCGCGACATGTACGAGCGCATGAAAAAGGAATTTTCGCGCCGCCGCATCCTGCTGGGCGTGGAGCGGCTGGACTATTCCAAGGGCCTGCCGCAGCGCGTGAAGGCGTTTCGCGAGTTGCTGAAAAATTACCCCGAAAACATCCGCAGCGCCACCCTGATCCAGATCGCCTCGCCCAGCCGCGAGGCGCTGGACACCTACACCGGCCTGCGCCAGGAACTGGAAAGCCTGTGCGGCGCGATCAACGGCGACTACGGCGAGCTCGACTGGATGCCGGTGCGCTACATCCACCGCAATGTCGCCCGCAAGCGCCTGCCGGGGCTGTACCGGGTGGCCGACGTGGCGCTGGTCACGCCGCTGCGCGACGGCATGAACCTGGTGGCCAAGGAATTCATCGCCGCACAGGACCCGGCCGACCCCGGCGTGCTGGTGCTGTCGCGCTTTGCCGGCGCGGCCGAGCAGCTCAAGGAAGCCATTTTGGTCAACCCCTACGACGTCCACGGAACGGCCGAGAGCATCCAGCTGGCGCTGCAGATGCCGCTGGTCGAGCGCCAGCGGCGCCACCAGCAACTGCTGGAGCGCGTGCGCAGCCAGGACGTGCATTGGTGGCGAAAAACCTACCTGGAGGCGCTAGCGGCCTGCGAGCCTGACTGATTCGTTTGCCCGGCCGCCTCAGGCAACCAGTGCCAGCGCCGCGAAGTCGCCGACCCGCTCGCCCAGGCCGGCCGGCACCAGCGTGCAGCCACCGGTCAGCGCGGGCAGCCTGCCCTGGATGTGCGCCTGCAGGCGCGGCAGCAAATAGTCGCGGTGGTGCCAGAAGACGCTGCCGCCCAGGCTGATGCGCTGCAGGTCCAGCGTCACGACCAGGTTGTAGAGCATCCTGCCCATGACCCGGCATATATCATCAATAATGCCTTCCGCGCAGGTATCGCCTTCCTTGGCAGCTATCAAAACACTAGCAGCATCAGGATAGGCAGGAAAACGGCGGGGCAGCGCGTTGCCGGCCACCAGCGCCTCGACATCGCCGATGTTGCCGCAGCCGCACAGCGCGTCCAGGTTGTCGCTGACAAACATGTGGCCGGCATGCCCGGCATTGCCGTTCTTGCCGCGCAGCACCCGGCCATCGGCGCACAGGCCAACGCCGACGCCAGTGCTCCAGGTCACGTAGGCGCAGTGGTCCAGGCCCTGCAACGCGCCCCAGCGGCGCTCGGCCTGCAGCGCGGCAATGCCGTCGTTTTCCACCCGCACCCGGGCAAACGCCTCGCGCAGCGGTGCTTCGAGCACGGCCGTGGTCCAGTCGTTGGGCAGGCCGCGCGCCGCGCCGGCAAGGCCGCCGCAGATGTTCGGCGACGCCAGTTCGACGCATCCCTGGTTCAGCACGAACGGGCCGCAGGAGGCCACGCCGACGGCGGCGATGTCACGCGCCTCGATGCCGGCGGCCTGGCAGCTGGCGCCTATCATGCGCAGCACCTGCCGGGCCAGCGCATCGGGCGCGCCCTGCTTGGCCGTCGGCTCGACCCGCCGGCCCAGGGCGCCACGGTGATCGACCAGGTTGACGGCCACCTTGGTGCCGCCAATATCGACGCAGGCCACCGGCGCCGCGCCGTCCGCCAAGCGAAGTTCGGCCGGCATGGCGGGGGAAAGTGACGCAGCGTTCATGGCGGGCGTGTCCTGGGTGTCTGGTCAGATCAGCTGGCTGACCAGGCTGGCGACAAGGCTCAGCAGGATAGTGGTGGTGACCGGAATGAACCATTCGCGGCCAAACAAGCGAAAGCGCAGGTCGCCCGGCAGCTTGCCGAAGCCGAGTTTTTGCAGCAGCGGCGAAACCCAGCTGATAAGCATCAGCGCAAGGAAAATGACGATGAACCAGCGGATCATGGGGTGGAGTTTAGACGGCAGCGTGTTAAGGACGTGGCGAAGAATAACTTTCTCCCGTCTGATCAAAATGCAGCGCAGCCCAATGGCTGGCGTGCAGAGGCGCAGCCGGTACGTAAAATCCAGGGATGAGCACACAGACGGGTTACAGGCAAGACATCGAGGTGCAGATGAAGCGGCTGTTTGCGACGCTGTCGGAAAAAGAGCGGCGGCGCTACGCGGTGATGGAGGCGGCCAAGCTCGGAGTCGGCGTCATCACGGGTCTGTTTGGCCTGGATGCCAAGACGGTGCGCCGAGGATTGCCGGCGCTGGCGCGGCCCATTGATTCCGCGCAAGGCCGGGTTTTAAAAAAGACGGTGGGCGCAAACCGGTGCACAGCGCCGCTGCGCCCAACGAGAATTTTCTTGCGCTGCTGGCCGAGTTCGCGGCAGGCGACCCGATGCGCCAGGGCGTGCTGTGGTACCCAACCTGTCGCGCCGCGAGATCAGCCGGCGCCTGGCCGATCGGCCTGGGCTGGAGATCGGCATCGTTTTCGATGCACACTTGCTCCGCTGGAACTATCGCGCTGTCCCGGTCAATGGCTGAGCTCCGGAAGTTATTGCGGGCCACACCCTTGTTGCTTTTTGGTAGCTTTCAGTAACCCTGGAAACCACCAGAAACAATAAAATTGATAAAATGTAAATTGTGGATTTTTTTGTCGCAAAGGCAAAATCCAGCAATTCAACCCGCCCTTCTTTGATGGGTTAACGAAACGACCCATGAAACTCTCGACCTTCATTACCGCCCATCTTGAAAAAATTCTTCGCGAGTGGGACGCCTTTGCCAGAACGCTGTTTCCGGCATCGCCCACGCCGCCACAAAACCTCCTGCGGGACCATGCCAGGGAAATCCTGCAGGAAATCGTCGTTGACCTTGACACGCACCAGACGGCGGAGCAACAGACCGAAAAGTCAAAAGGCCAGGCAGATGAAGAGGTCAACAAGAAAAGCGCAGCCGCCATTCACGGCACGCTGCGCCAGGCCAGCGGCTTCACGCTGACCCAGCTCACCGCTGAATACCGCGCCTTGCGCGCCACGGTATTTCGCCTGTGGATGCCGTACATGCAACAGCACACGCAAGAAAGCGCGGCCGACATGATGCGCTTCAACGAGGCCATGGACCAGGCGCTGGCCGAATCCGTGGTGACGTATTCTGAAAACTCCGACCGCACGCGCGACACCTTCCTGGCCATCTTGGGGCACGACCTGCGCAGCCCGCTGTTCACCATGAAGCTGGCAGGAACCTACCTGATGCGGCCCGCCATTGGCACCGAAGGCACCCGGGAAATGGGCGCCCGCGTGGCCCGCAGCGCGGCCAGCATGACCGCCATGATCAAGGATTTGCTCGAATACGCGCGCACGCAGCTAGGGGGCGAAATCCCGCTCACGCTGCTCCCCGAGAACATGGCCGACATCTGCCAGGCGGCGCTGGACGACGCCCAGGCCGGCTACCCGGACTGTCCCTTTGAGCTGGAGGCATCGGGTGACTTGTCAGGCGCTTTCGACAGTGCGCGCCTGCAGCAGCTGTTTTCAAACCTGCTCAACAATGCAGCGCAGTACCGCGACGACACGCGCGCGGTGACGATCACGGCCCTGGGCGAGGCCGATTCGATCACGATACAGGTGTGCAACCACGGCCCGGTGATTCCCGCCCCATCGCTACAGGCCATTTTCGATCCCCTGGTTCAACTCTCGGTCGAAGCAGGGCTTCAGGAAGGCGCGCCCTCCAGCAGCCTGGGACTGGGGCTTTTCATCGCCCGGGAAATCACCACGGCGCACGGCGGCACCATCACGGTGGCGTCGAACGAGCATTCCGGCACGGTGTTTACCGTCAAGCTCCCGCGTGCGCCGATTGCGGAACAGGCAGGGAAGTAAGAAAAAAAACACGCCCCGCTGTCTCAAGGCGGGACAGGCTTTCAGCGGGAATCAGGCAGCGACTTCCGGGTCCGACTCGTCGATCAGGGTGGGCTGGCCCGACAAGATGCCATGGTAGTTCGTCAGCGCCTTGCCAATCTTGACGCTGTCCTTGGCGATGTCGAAGAAACGAATCTCCTTGCTGTGGTCGCTGGCCCGGACCTTCACCACCGAAATCACCCGCTTGAACTGCCCGGCGATTTCAACATAGCGCAGCAGCAAAATGGCATCGGTCAAAAAAGCATTGCTGTACGAAGAAAATCGAAGGTCGGTGTACCGGTCTTCAAGTTCCGCGGTCATCAGCACCGTCACCCCCATGTTGGTCAGCACCGACGTCAGGCGGTAAAGCGACTCGCGAAAGTTCTCGCGAAAAATCGATGCCAGCGCCAGCTCGAACCCCGAAAGCGAGTCGATGACCACACGCCTGGCTTTGGTCTTCTTGATCAATATGACCAGGTCATGAATGATTTCATCAATTGACAGGTCGAGCGAACGCGTGTCGATGACCGTCACTTTGCCGCTGTCCACCAGTTTCTCAAGGCGACCGCTGAGCAGCTGGCTGGGGCTCTTTTCAAACGCGGCAATCACACCCGGCTCGCCCAGGCGCACGCCTTCTGCCAGAAACTCGGTGGAAAGCACGCTTTTTCCGCAGCCGCTCGGCCCCACGACCAGCAGCGAATAGCCCACCGGCAAGCCGCCGCCCATCATCTTGTCGAGCAGCGGCACGCCCATCGTCAGGCGCAGGTTGCTGGGCATTTCTTTTTTCTGGCTGGCGTCGTACTTGAGAATGGCGCGCGGGAACACCTCGACCCCGTCATCGGTGATGCGAAAGGTGTGCAAACCGGGCCGCTGCGCCTGGCCCCGCATCTTGACCACCTGCAGCTTGCGCACCATGGCGTCGCGGTGGACATGCTGGGACATCCAGACAATGCCGTCGGCCACGGTGAACACCGGGCTGGACTCTTCTTCCTGCGAGGGGTATTCGCCGATCAGGAAGGTCGTGGCCTGCCAGCTGGTCATCTGCACGCCAAGGGCCTGGATGAAGTGCTGCAAGCCCCAAGCACCGTCGTCCCTGGACGCCTTGGCCGACTGCACCACCGAACGAAATGAATCCACGAACACCAGGCTGGGCGAAAAGCGCTCCACCTCTTCAACGATACGCGCCAGCACGCGGTCAAATTCGCCGTCGAGCAGGTCGCCTGAAAGGTTGACGAACTTGATCGACGTGTTGATCTTGTCGATGTCAAAGTAGGAAAACTGCTGCTGGTAGCGCAGCATCTTGAGCGGCGGCTCGCCCAGCACGGTAAAAAACAGCGCGCGCCGGTCAGGATTGGCCAGCGAGAACATGATCTGGTGCGCCATCGTGGTCTTGCCCGAGCCCGGCGTGCCGGCAATCAGGTTGAAGGAAAACTCAGGTATTCCACCACCCAGCAGTTCGTCCAGGCCGGCAACCCCTGTCGGCAGTTGGCGTATGGCTACTTTTTTTCTCATGTCGGAAGATCCTTTGCGGGTGTTTCGGAAGTCTCTTTGGGCCAGGCCGAGTGCAAAAGATGGGATGTCAACTCCTCGCCTATCAATGACGCCAGCACATCCAGAAAAATGGTGAACAAGACCAGACTGGCCTGCCTGGCCAGCGCCGCATCCTGCGCCTGGAGACAAGCCTGCAGTTCAGCAAAACCTTCCTGATCGGCCGGTTTTGCCGCATCGTGCGCCATCCAGGGGTACTGCCTGGACGCCAGGCGAATGCTTCGCGCGTAAAGCGGCTTGAAGCCGCCCTCGCCAATGATCGAAATCAGTTCCGGGGCCAACTGCCGCCAAAGCCGGACGGTGGTCTGCGCCACGGTGTCGGGATGCTGCATCAGGGCTGACACAATCAGCCGCTGCCGGGAATTTTCGGTCGTTTTCATGCTCAAGGCAGGGTTGGCGCAGGAAAAGCCTTTGAAATAACCTCCTGCAGCGTTTCCATCGAAACAGGCTTGACCAGATAGCTGTCAAATCCGACTTCCTCGGCTTCGGCCCGGAAACTTGGCTGGTCGTAGCCTGTCATGGCGATGCAATACGGCGCGGGCACCAGTCCGAGCAACTGCACCTGGTGCAGCAATTCGTAGCCGTTCATGCCCGGCAAGCCGATGTCGCAGACGACGAGGTCATAGCCGCCCTTTTTTGCCATGGCAAGGCCGGCCGGGCCGCTGTAGGCCGAAGAAACACAATGCCCCTCGTAGGTGAGGCAGAAATTCAGGGTTTGATTCGCATCCACGTTGTCTTCAATGATCAAAATCCGGCAGGAACGGGCCGCCGGCCTGGGCAAGGCCGGACCCGCGTCAAGCGCCAAAACCTCCGTGGAGACGGGCAGCACCACAATGAATTCACTGCCGCAGTTCAAACCCTTGCTGCGAACCTGGACTGCTCCGTCATGCATTTCCACCAGCGTGCGCACCATGGACAGCCCGATCCCCAGCCCGCCTTCCGAACGGTCCAGCGTTCGGGGAACCTGCGTGAACAGGTCGAAAATGTAAGGCTGCATGTCAGCCGCGATGCCGATGCCTTCGTCCTTGACGGAAATCGCCACCGTGCCGTTTGCAAGGGGACGGGCTGACAAAGTGATGGACTTGTTGGGCGCAGAGTATTTGCTTGCGTTGAGCAGCAGGTTGGAAAACACCTGCGAGAGCCTGACGGCATCGCCATTGAGCTCCACGGGCTGCAAGGGCAGGTCAATGACCAGTTGCTGATGGTGTTTCGTCAGCGATGGCTCGCTGAGTTCGACGGCATCGTGAACCATGTCGGCCAGCAACAGCGGAGCCTTTTGGAGGTTGATCTTGCCACTGCTGATTCGCGATGCATCAAGCAGGTCTTCAAGCAGGCGCTTCATGTGCGCCACCTGTCGGGTGATGATCTGCTGGATATGCGGCAGTTGCGGATGCGCCGAGGTGATTTTCTCCAGCATTTGGGATGCCATGGCGATGGGTGCCAGCGGATTGCGGAGTTCGTGCGCCAGCATGGACAAAAATTCTGTCTGTCTTTGAACCGACGCCTCGGCTTCGTCCTGAAGGTCCTGCGCGCGCAGGGACGCAATCACCAGGTTTTGGTTGGCCTCGCGCAGCTTGCGCACCAGGTCATCGGGAGTTTCACGGTTTTTTGCGATAGGCATATTTTTGGTGCTTCAATGAGCTACCCGTCCCTTCGAAAAACCAATACGGACCATGAATATTACAAATATTAACTATCTTGATTAAAAGCCGAAACACATAATTTCCACCCATCACCTTTAGCAACAAAAAGAAACGGTTTTGGGTCCGTGCCATGTTGATTCGCTGGCTGAACACTTTGAAATCAAGACAGATAATTTATTGATCCACCCCGCGTGGCGATACCGCTTGTTACCAAGACACCGAATCTAAAAACCGGTGCTCTTAAATTCTTCCACAGCCAGGAGCTGAAAACCAAATATCCCCAAACAAATGCACGATGACTGGAGATGCGAGCAAGGACCTTGCTCAATACGATTCAAAAATCGGTTTGAGCAATAGAAACCCAACCATAATGCTATTTTTTTAATAGCTACATACGCCAGCAGCTATTGCGCAAACGCTGAATTTCATTCACAAACTGGAATTCAGAACTTCGGCATGCCCTTCATGCCGCCCATGCGTTTCATCATCTTCATCATGCCGCTGCCCTTCATCTTTTTCATCATGCCCTGCATTTGCTCGAATTCATTGAGCAGGCGGTTGACTTCCTGAACGTGAACGCCCGAGCCGGCGGCAATGCGGCGCTTGCGCGTCGCCTTGATGAGATCGGGCTTGCGGCGCTCCAGCGGCGTCATGCTCTGGATGATGCCTTCCTTGCGCTTGATGTCTTTCTCGGCCTTGTCCATGTCGATGGCGCCGGCCTTGGCGGCCATCTGCGCCGGCAGCTTGTCGAGCAGGCTGGACAGGCCGCCCATGTTCTTCATCTGCTGGAGCTGGCTTAAAAAGTCGTTGAGGTCAAAGCCGTCGCCGGACTTGATCTTGGCGGCCAATTTCTGCGCCTCGGCCATGTTCACGCCCGAGGCCATCTGCTCGACCAGCGCGACGATGTCGCCCATGCCCAGGATGCGGCCGGCGTGGCGCTCGGCATCGAACACTTCCAGGCCGTCGAGCTTTTCGCTGGTGCCCGCGAACTTGATCGGCGCGCCGGTGATCTGCCGGACCGACAGCGCCGCGCCGCCGCGCGAGTCGCCGTCGGTCTTGGTCAGGATGATGCCGGTCAGCGGCAGCGCTTCCTTGAAGGCCCTGGCGGTGTTGACCGCATCCTGGCCCTGCATGGCATCGACCACAAACAGCGTCTCGACCGGCTTGAGGATGGCGTGCAGCTCCTTGATTTCGTTCATCAAGGCTTCGTCAATCGCCAGGCGGCCGGCGGTATCGACCAGCAGCACATCGAAGAAATGCCGCTTGGCATAGTCGAGGGCGGCGCGGGCGATATCGGCCGGCTTCTGGTCCGGCGCGCTGGGGAACCATTCGGCGCCGGCCTGCTTGGTCACGACCTTGAGCTGCTCGATGGCGGCCGGCCGGTACACGTCGCCTGACACGGTCAGCACCTTTTTCTTGCGCTTTTCAATCAGGTGCTTGGCCAGCTTGGCGGTGGTGGTGGTCTTGCCCGCGCCCTGCAGGCCGGCCATCAGGATGACGGCGGGCGGCTGCGCGGCCAGGTTGATGTCGCTCACGCCCTCGCCCATGGTGACGGCCAGCTCCTTGCTGACGATGCCGACCAGCGCCTGGCCCGGCGAGAGCGAGCCCATCACCTCCTGGCCCATGGCCTTTTCCTTGACGCGGGCAATGAAATCGCGCACCACCGGCAAGGCCACGTCGGCCTCCAGCAGCGCCATGCGCACTTCGCGCAGCATGTCCTGCACATTGGATTCGGTGATGCGGGCCTGGCCGCGCATTTCCTTGACGAGGCGGGATAACTTGTCGGTAAGGGCTGTAGCCATGAAATGGTGTCCTGAAACGGGCGCTGCGGGGGAGCCAAAGGCCGGAAGAGACCGGGCCAGGCGCTAAACTCTGGGCATGATTTTAGCTTTCAGCGGTGGATGGGGTCTGGGCGCGGCAGCCGGTGCGGCTGCGGCCTATGCGGTGCTTGCGCTGGCGACGCCCCGGCTGGGCGAAGGCGCCCTGCGCGCCCTGCTGCTGGCCGCCTGGGGACTGCATGCGCTGACACTGGTCGAGGCCCTGCTGGGCACGCCGCCGCGCTTTGGCTTTGCCCCGGCGCTGTCGATGACGGTCTGGCTGGTGCTGACGGTGTATGCGGTGGAGCGCCGGTTGTTTCCGCAGCTCAAGGCGCACTGGACGCTGGCCGGCCTGGGCAGCGCCGCCGTCATCTTGTCGCTGATCTTTCCGGGAACCAGCTACCACGTCATTGCCTCGCCCTGGCTGCCCCTGCACTGGGCCCTGGGCATTGCGTCTTACGGCCTGTTTGCGGCCGCAGTTGTGCATGGCTGGCTGATGGTGCGGGCCGAGCGCGCCATCCGGCAGGCCGAACAGAGCGATGCCGGCGTTCCCCTGCTTACCCTGGAGCGGCTGACCTTCCGGTTCGTCGAAGCCGGCTTCGTGCTGCTGTCGGCCACCTTGGCTGTAGGGTGGCTGTTTGCCGAAACCCTGTATGGCCCGGGCCTGGGCTGGAAGTGGGACCACAAGACGATTTTCTCGCTGCTGGCCTGGGCCGCGTTCGCGGGCTTGCTGATTGGCCGCGCACGGCTCGGCTGGCGCGGCCTGAAAGCTGTTCGCGTGCTCTACCTGGGCGCCGGGCTGCTGCTGCTGGGCTATGCCGGTTCGCGCTTCGTTCTTGAAGTCATCCTGAGGCGGACATGAAGTATTTGCTGGTCATTCTCCTGGTGCTGGTGGTTTTCTGGATATGGCGCCGCGGCCGGCCGAGCCCAAAAAAGGCAGCCCAGCCGGGCCGCTCACAAGGCAAGTCTTCAGAGGGAAAAGAAATCACGGAAGTGGTCGCCTGCGGTGTCTGCCACGTTCACCTGCCCAAGTCTGAAGCCCTGATTGGTCGTGACGGCTTTTACTGCAGCGAGGCACACCGTCGTGAGGCCGGGGCCTAGATGAGACGGCCAGTGCTGTTATGGCGAAACAGGGCGAAAAACGCGGCGGGCGCCTGGGAGTCGGAAACCGCGCAGGGCTCCTTCGGGCGCCTGTGGGGAGTGTTCATGAATGCCCGCGTCGCCATCGCAGCCGTGCTGGTCATCTTGCAGAAGGCGCTCCAGGCCCTGGGCACGCCACTGAACCACTGGACGCTGGCGATCTGCATCGCCTATCTTGGCGCAGCGCTGGTCGTTCGGCTCTGGGCGCATCCCCGTCCGCCGGGCAGCACGTTTGACGCACTTTGGGTATGGACCATCGGCGTGGATGTGATGGCGTTCTCGCTGCTCAACTTTTTTCAGGCGAGTCCGCTGAATTACACCCCGCTGTTTGCGCTGCCCGTGTTGCTGGCTTCGGTGCTCGGCCCGATTTTGCTGGCTTTTGGCACAGCAGCCAGCGTGACGCTGCTGCTGCTGGCCGATGCCGCATGGAGTTCCATACAAGGCAGCGCAGACGTCAACGCGCGTCTTTTGCAGGCAGCGCTAAGCAGCTCCGGATTTTTTCTCGTGGCCCTGCTCGCCAACCAGCTGGCCGTGCGGCTGGCGGGACAAGAAAAACTGACCAAGAAAAGCCAGTCGGCTGCGCGCATGCAGATACAGGTCAATGAACTGGTGGTTGCAACGCTCGCCGAGGGCGTGCTCGTCATCGATGACAACGGCTTCGTACGCTCGGCCAATCCTGCGGCACGACGTCTGCTGGCCGCGCAGGAATCCGCCTACCCCGCGCCTTTCAGGCTGGCAGCGCAAACAGCCTGGCAACCACTGGTCGAGCTGATGCAGCACACTTTCGCGCAACAGTTGGCGCACGAAAGCAACATCAGCCTCGTCCAACCCGGGCTGAACGCCAGACGCCTGCAGGTTCATTCCCGCCTGACCGATTCAAGCGACGGCCCGCACGAAAGCCTGTGCGTGATGTTTCTGCAAGACCTGCGTGAAATGGAGGCGCGCATCCGCATCGAGAAGCTGGCCGCCATGGGCCGCATGTCGGCGGCGGTGGCGCATGAAATCCGCAACCCGCTGGCTGCCATTTCACAAGCCAATGCACTGCTTGAAGAAGACCTGCACGACGCCGGCCAACGGCAACTCACCGCCATGATTGGTCAAAATGCCCAGCGCCTGGCAAAAATCGTCGATGAAGTGCTCAACATATCGCGTGCGCAGCAGGAGATTCCGGCACAGCAGACCGCCAGCTTGCGGCTCGATGAAGCGGCACGGCGGATCGCGAATGACTGGGCCCGGCAAAATGCGGTCGCTGGACAATTGCGTATCCGCACTGACAGCGCCAGCACGGAAGTCAGCTTTGACGACGACCATTTGCGCCGCCTGATGCTCAACCTGCTCGACAACGCCCTGCGTTACACCAGTGGCACAGCCCAGGGGCTTGAGGTCAGCACCCAGTTGGTGGCGCCAGGTCAGGCTAGGCTGGCGGTCTGGAGCGATGGCCAGCCGCTGGAGGAAACCGTCCAGACCCATCTTTTCGAGCCTTTTTTCTCGTCCGAAAGCCGCTCCACCGGCCTGGGCCTGTATATCTGCCGCGAACTGTGCGAGCGCTACGGGGCCCAGATCGGCTACCAGCGGGTGTTGCGGGAAAATATCCAGGGCAACGAATTTTTCGTCGTGTTCCAGCCTGCTTCACAGCGCCTGCGCACCGAACTGCCCAGCATGGATTCCGTCCTTGCCTGAAAAATCATGAATTCGCAAGCACCTGCGCCTTTACCCGCCCGCATCCTGGTCATTGACGACGAGCCCGACCTGCGCACCCTGTACGAGTTGACGCTGCTCCGGCAGGGCTATCGCATAGAAGCCGCCAGCACGCTTCAACAGGCTCGCGAGCATCTCCAGGCAACCCGGTTCGATGCCGTGATCACCGACATGCGACTGCCCGATGGGCTGGGCCTTGAACTGCTGCGCGATCTGGCCCAGCAACAGCGACCCGAGCGCTGCGTGGTCATCACAGCGCACGGGTCGGCTGAAAATGCGGTCGAGGCACTCAAGGCCGGTGCTTTTGACTACCTCACCAAACCGGTTGACCTCAAGCAGTTCCGCAGTGTGGTGGCGTCGGCCGTGCAGGAAACCCGAAACGTCAGGCTGGCGCTTACCAAGACCGATGGCCGCACCGCGATGCCCGGCGCCGCCGCTCCAGCGCCTGGCAAACCGGCTGACGCGGTCGCCATCCTGCAAAAGCTGGTCGGTGAAACGCCTGTGATGCGCGCCGTGAAGTCGCGCATCGTCAAAGTCGCCGGCAGCATGGCGCCGGTGCTGATACGCGGCGAGTCCGGCACCGGCAAGGAACTGGTGGCGCGCGCCGTGCATGGCTGCAGTCACCGCGCGGCCAGCCCCTTTGTGGCCGTAAACTGCAGCGCGATTCCCGAGAATTTGCTGGAAGCCGAGTTCTTTGGCGCACGCAAGGGTGCCTACACCGGCTCGGTGCAGGACCGGCTGGGCTACTTTCAGGCGGCCAAGGGCGGAACGCTCTTTCTTGACGAGATCGGCGACCTGCCGCTGGCCATGCAGTCCAAGCTGCTCCGGGCGATCCAGGAGCGCACGGTGCGGCCGCTGGGGTCGGCTCAGGAAGACATGGTCGATGTGCGCATCGTCAGCGCGACCCACAAGGACCTGGCAGCCGGGGTTGAAGCTGGCAGCTTTCGGCAAGACCTGTATTACCGGCTCAATGTGATCGAGATCACCGTGCCGCCGCTGCGCGAACGTCTGGACGACTTGCCGGCGCTTTGCAATGCCCTGCTGGCCAGAATCTGCCAGGAGTCCGGCCTGGACATGCCCGTTCTGAGTCCTGCGGTCATGGCCAGTCTGCGCTCGCTGCCGCTCAACGGCAACGTCCGGGAACTGGAAAATATACTGCACCGCGCCGTTGCCCTGGGCGAAGAAAACCTGATGCAGTTCGATATGCCGCCTGAACAGACTGAACAGCCCGTTGCCGTTCCGGAAAACCTCCAGCACTTTCTGGACCAGCAGGAGCGTAGCATTCTGGTCAGGGTATTGCAGGAAACCGGCTTTAACCGCACGGCTGCCGCTGTTCGCCTGGGGCTGAGCCTGCGACAGATTCGCTACCGCATTGCACGGCTGGGAATCAGCACGCCGGGCGAGGGCGATGCAGCCGAAACGCTTGATGACCTCGCCTGAAACGCCCTTACCCCAAGGCGCCGGCCTGTGGCGGCAAGGCTGGTACCGTCATGCACGGACCATGGCCTCGCCCAACTTTAATCAGCGGCCTGCCGGTGCGCGGGTTGACCTGGTCGTGATTCACTCGATCAGCCTGCCGCCAGGGGAGTTCGGCAATGGCAATGTGCAGCGCCTGTTCACCAATCAGCTCGACTGGGACGCGCATCCCTACTTCCAGAGCGTCCGGGGGCTTGAGGTTTCGGCGCACTTTTTCATCAGCCGCACCGGCGCTCTTTGGCAATTTGTCAGCTGCGACGACCGTGCATGGCATGCCGGCCAGTCCGCTTACCGGGGGCAAAACCAGTGCAATGACGACTCGATTGGCATTGAACTCGAAGGCCTGGAAGGAAGCATCTTTGAAGCGCCGCAGTACGAAACACTGGCCAGCCTGTGCGCAGCGATCCTCCAGGCCTATCCGGTGGCGCATATCGCCGGACACGAGCATATTGCGCCTGGGCGAAAACTTGACCCCGGACCCGGATTCGATTGGCTCTTGTTACAAGATTCCCTGGCTTTGCCCAATCGGTATTTCCCCCGACTTGCTTGAGGGCATTCTCTTTTTCACCGACTTCGGGCGCGTGCATGCAGCCCATGCACCCCATGCACCCCATGCACCCCATGCACCCCATGCACCCATCGTGCAAGCTTCGCCTGTCGAGGCTTTATAAGCGTCTGCAAGGCAAAACCGGCTGAAAGCCGCGCCAGCACTTGGCCTGCTGTCGAAAAGCCTGAATTCATCAGGCCTGAACACGGCCTCACACCAAACCGGGGCGCTTTTACGTCGTAAAAAATAATAAAAATTCAGGTCGGGAAGCAGCAACACGCGGCAGCGATACACTACCGGTAGTGGTTGCAGCGGCTTCAGACACTAGGTATAGTGCTTAACCATCAATCAGCCCATTTGGGCCTGATCACGGAATTGAAGAGAAAGCCAGTTCGTCGAAACGCTGGTTTTCGACAAGCTTCTTCTTTTTACTGATCCCGCATATCACTTGTTCACCACAACAAATTCAGAGGAAATCATGCAAACTGCACCCTACGCCGTGCCCCATTCATCCAGTGTTCCCGTCAGCAGTTCTGCTCGCAACACCGATCTGCCCATTTCCGGCGCGCTGGCCAATTACCAGATCATTCGCCGCAACGGCTCCGTCGTGGCGTTCGAACCCAGCAAGATCGCCGTCGCCATGATGAAGGCCTTTCTGGCCGTGCATGGCACGCAAGGCGCGGCTTCGGCCAGCGTGCGCGAAACGGTCGATACGCTGACCCAGGCCGTCGTCCGCGCCCTCATGCGCTCGCGCCCCAGCGGCGGCACTTTCCACATCGAGGACGTGCAGGACCAGGTTGAACTTGGCCTGATGCGCGGCGGTCACCACGAAATCGCCCGCGCCTATGTGCTGTACCGCGAAAAGCACAACCAGGAACGCGCCCGTCAGCTGCAAGCCCAGACACCCGCCCTGCCGCAGCTTCATGTGATGGATGGCGGCAAACGGGTTGCGCTCGACATCGCCAACCTGCAGGCGCTGATCGAGGCTTCGTGCGCCAACCTCGGCGCCGACGTGAAGCCCGACCCGATTGTCTCGGAGACCATGCGCAATCTCTACGACGGCGTGCCCATCGACGAGGTTTACAAGGCGTCCATACTGGCAGCCCGCACGCTGATCGAAAAAGACCCCGACTACACCTACGCCACCGCGCGCCTGCTGATGCACACCATCCGCCGGGAAGTGCTGGGCGAGGAAGTCAGCCATGAAGCCATGGCCATCCGCTATGCCAGCTACTTTCCCGAGTTCATCGCCAAGGGCGTGAAAAACGAACTGCTCGACGAAAAACTCCAGCAGTTCGATCTGGCCCGCCTGGGCGCGGCGCTCAAGCCCGAGCGCGACCTGCAGTTCGACTACCTCGGCCTGCAGACGCTGTTCGACCGCTACTTCCTGCACGTTCGCAAGCAGCGCATCGAACTGCCGCAGGCGTTTTTCATGCGCGTGGCCATGGGCCTGTCGCTGAACGAAGCCGACCGCGAAGCGCGCGCCATCGAGTTCTACGAAATCCTGTCGTCGTTCGACTTCATGTCGAGCACGCCGACGCTGTTCAATGCCGGCACGCTGCGCTCGCAGCTGTCGTCGTGCTACCTGACCACCGTCGCCGACGACCTGGGCGGCATCTACGACGCCATCAAGGAAAACGCCCTGCTGTCGAAGTTTGCCGGCGGCCTGGGCAACGACTGGACGCCAGTGCGCGCCATGGGCGCCCACATCAAGGGCACTAACGGCGAATCGCAGGGCGTCGTGCCCTTCCTGAAAGTCGTCAACGACACCGCCGTGGCGGTCAACCAGGGCGGCAAGCGCAAGGGCGCGGTCTGCGCCTACCTGGAAACCTGGCACCTCGACATCGAGGAATTCCTGGAACTGCGCAAGAACACCGGCGACGACCGCCGCCGCACGCACGACATGAATACGTCGAACTGGATTCCCGACTTGTTCATGCGCCGCGTGATGGAAAAAGGCAGCTGGACGCTGTTCTCGCCGTCCGACACGCCCGACCTGCACGACAAGTACGGCCAGGATTTTGAAAAAGCCTATGTGGCCTACGAAGCCCGCGCCGAACGCGGCGAACTCAAGCCCTCGCGCAAGCTTCAGGCCACCGACATGTGGCGCAAGATGCTGTCGATGCTGTTCGAGACCGGCCACCCGTGGATCACGTTCAAGGACGCCTGCAACATCCGCTCGCCGCAGCAGCATGCCGGCGTCGTGCATTCGTCCAACCTGTGTACTGAAATTACCCTGAACACCAGCGCGACCGAAACCGCCGTCTGCAACCTCGGCTCGATCAACCTGGCCCAGCACCTGAAGAACGGCGCGCTCGACCACGACAAGCTGAAGAAAACCATCACCACGGCCATGCGCATGCTGGACAACGTGATCGACATCAACTACTACGCCGTGGAAAAGGCACGCCACTCCAACCTGCAGCACCGTCCGGTCGGCCTGGGCCTGATGGGTTTCCAGGACTGCCTGTACGAGTTGCGCGTTCCTTACGCGTCGCAGGCCGCCGTTGAATTTGCCGACACGTCGATGGAAGCGATCTGCTACCACGCCTATTGGGCGTCGACCGAACTGGCCCGGGAACGCGGCCAGTACGCCAGCTACAAGGGTTCGCTGTGGGACAAGGGCATCCTTCCGCTCGACACGCTCGACATGCTGGCCAAGGAGCGCGGCGGCTATGTGGAAGTGGACCGCTCTTCCACGCTCGACTGGGACGCGCTGCGCCAGAAGATCGCCACGGACGGCATGCGCAACTCCAACTGCGTGGCGATAGCCCCGACCGCGACGATTTCCAACATCATCGGCGTCGATGCCTGCATCGAGCCATGCTTTGGCAACCTGTCGGTCAAGTCCAACCTGTCGGGCGAGTTCACCGTCATCAACCACTATTTGGTGCGCGACCTGAAAAAGCTCGGACTTTGGGACGATGTGATGGTGGTGGACCTGAAGCACTTCGACGGCTCGCTGCGGCCCATCGACCGTGTGCCGAACGAGATCAAGGCACTGTATGCCACCGCGTTTGAAATCGAAACCTCGTGGCTGGTCGAAGCCGGATCGCGCCGCCAGAAATGGATTGACCAGGCGCAGTCGCTCAACATCTACATGGCCGGCGCGTCGGGCAAGAAGCTGGACGAAACCTACAAGCTGGCCTGGGTGCGCGGACTGAAAACCACTTACTACCTGCGCACGCAAAGCGCCACGCATGTCGAGAAATCGACCGTCACGGCCGGCAAGATGAACTCGGTGTCTTCAGGTTCGCAAGCGGCGGCAGCGGGCATGAGCGCCATCGACAAGGCAGCGGCAGCCGCGCAGGCCCAGATGAGCGCAACGCCCGCGACCGACATCAAGTTTTGCGCGATCGACGATCCGGGTTGCGAAGCTTGCCAATAAGCCAGCAGTGAATCGCGCGACAACCATTTTTCGCACGATTCACTGCCCGCCCAATGCAATAAACCGATGCATTGCGCCATAAAATCCGTAGCGGTGTGAATGAACGCTTTTCATTTTTCATCGCTGCTTTCATAATCCCGAAGTATTGGAATTTTCTATGTTGACCTGGGACGAAGAAGTCACACCATCGCTACAGACAACCCCTTTCGGCGACCTGCCAGCCAGCCGCCCAGCGGACCTCCCGCCACCCTCTTTTCCCTCTGCCAGCCAACCTGTGGCTGACGCTCTGGCACCTGCCAAGGCAAAACGCGTCAAGGCTTCCGACAAGCGCATCATCAACGGCCAGACCGACGTCAACCAGCTGGTACCTTTCAAATACAAATGGGCCTGGGAAAAATACCTGTCGTCCTGCGCCAACCACTGGATGCCGCAGGAGGTCAACATGACCCGCGACATCGCGCTGTGGAAAGACCCGAATGGCCTGACCGACGACGAGCGCCGCCTGGTCATGCGCAACCTCGGATTTTTCACGACGGCCGATTCGCTGGCCGCCAACAACATCGTGCTGGGCACCTACCGCCACATCACCGCGCCGGAATGCCGCCAGTTCCTGCTGCGCCAGGCCTTCGAGGAAGCCATTCATACCCACGCCTACCAGTACATCACCGAGTCGCTCGGGCTGGACGAAGGCGAGATCTTCAACGCCTACAACGAAGTGCAGTCGATCAAGGACAAGGACCAGTTCCTGATCCCGTTCATCGAAGCGATTTCCGATCCGACCTTCAAGACCGGCACGCCCGAGGCGGACCAGACACTGCTCAAGTCGCTCATCGTGTTTGCGTGCCTGATGGAGGGCCTGTTCTTTTATGTCGGCTTCACGCAGATCCTGGCGCTGGGCCGGCAAAACAAGATGACCGGCGCGGCCGAGCAGTACCAGTACATCCTGCGCGACGAGTCGATGCACTGCAATTTCGGCATCGACCTGATCAACCAGCTCAAGCTGGAAAATCCTCACCTCTGGACGCCCGAGTTCAAGGCCGAGATCAACGCCCTGTTCATGCAGGCCGTCGAACTCGAATACCGCTATGCAGAAGACACCATGCCGCGCGGCGTGCTCGGCCTGAACGCCTCAATGTTCAAGGGCTACCTGCGCTACATCGCCAACCGGCGTGCGACGCAGATCGGACTGGAGACGCTGTTCCCGAACGAGGAAAATCCGTTCCCGTGGATGAGCGAGATGATCGACCTGAAAAAAGAACGCAACTTCTTTGAAACCCGTGTGATCGAATACCAGTCTGGCGGCGCCCTCTCCTGGGACTGACAGCGCACGATTGACAAAAAGCACAAGGCGCACACCACAATGATTTTTAGATTCGCAATGATCCAGGCCAGCACCCAAGCGTGCGCACGGACCATTGCTCCTGTGTTCGCGGCATGGGGCCCGGTGATCCGAAGGCCCAATGCTGCGAATCGCTTCGCCTACACCCCAGACGAAGTGCTTTTTGCAAACTGATCGAGGAGAAAACCATGGCAACTGCGAAAAAACCAGCGGCAAAAAAAGCTGCTCCCGCGAAAGCACCTGCAACCAAGGTGACGGCCGCCCCGGCACCGGCAGAGGCACCAGCAGCGCCCAAACCGGCGGCAAAAAAGACAGCTGCAAAAGCCCCCGCCAAGGCAGCTGAAAAAGCGCCTGCGAAAAAAGCAGCGGCTGAAAAAGTGACTGCAGCTCCAGTAGTGGCAGCGCCAAAGCCGGCCGCAAAAAAGACAGCAGCAAAATCCGCTGTCAAGGCACCCGAGAAAGCAGCTGTACCTGCAAAGGCGCCCGCCAAGAAAGCGGCAGCTGAAAAACCAGCCGCAAAAAAGGCTGAGCCAAAGCCTGCTGAAACAGACAAAGCGGTAAAAAAGCCGGCAGCAAAAAAAGCGGCAAAAACCGAAAAGCCCGAGAAAGCCCCTGTGGCCAAGGCGCCGTCAGCGACGCCGACAGCCCAGACGACCATCAGCCCGCAAGCCTCCTGGCCTTTCCCAAAAGGCAGCAAGCCTTAATTTTTTCAGCCCTTGCGTCCCGAGCCCGATGTTGCAAAACGTCGGGCTTTTTCAATTCATTTCCCTTTTTTGCCCACATGTGTCCTGCAGCGTCGCCGGCAACCGGCCACGCTTTATGCCTGCGTTGCCAATCGACCGGATTTTCAGTCACGACACGCCAACTGACCAACCGTTTTTGCTACTTAATTAATAGCTATTCGCACAGACAGGGCGTGCGGAAAAGGCATATTTGATGCAAAAAACCGTTTGCCAGTCAAAACCAAAGCGCGCTAAACGCCCGCTTCAGCAAAATCCACGGTGTAGTTCTGCCCGCCCCGGCTGGCGATCTTGAGCGCGCCGACCCGGTTCCCCAGTGCCGCGCAACGATGCAGCGACCAGCCTTGTTCGAGTCCAAACAGAAGCGCGCCACGGAACGCATCGCCGCAACCCGTCGGGTCAACCACCACTGCGGCTTTCACAGGCGGTACCAGGGTTTTTTCGCCGTCGATCCAGACCTCGCAGCCTTCAGCGCCCATTGTCACCACCAGGCCCTGCACGCGGCGCGACAGCTCGGCGCACGACAGGCCGGTGCGGTCGCACAGCATGCGGGCTTCGTAGTCGTTGACCGTCACCCAGCTGGCCAGGTCGACAAAATGCGCCAGTTCGGCGCCGTCGAACATCGGCAAGCCCTGCCCCGGGTCAAAGACAAAGGGAATGCCGGCGGCCTTGAACTGTTCGGCATGCTGCAGCATGGCCTCGCGCCCGTCGGGCGAGATCATGCCCAGCCGGATGTCGCTGCGCGCCTCTATCCGGCTGACATGGGCCTGCATCATCGCGCCGGGATGAAACGCAGTGATCTGGTTGTTGTCGCGGTCGGTCATGATCATGGCCTGCGCGGTGTAGAGATCAGCCACCTCGCGGACGAATTCAGTGCAGATGCCCTGCGTCCGCATGCGTGCAAGGTAGTCAGCGCCGTCGCTGCCCACCGTGGCCATTGGCAAGGGCGATCCGCCCAGCTGCTTGAGGCTGTAGGCAATGTTGCCGGCGCAACCGCCAAACTCGCGGCGCAGCGCCGGCACCAGAAACGACACGTTCAGGATGTGCAGCTGGTCGGGCAGGATCTGCTCGGCAAACCGGCCCTCGAAACTCATGATGGTGTCAAAGGCCAGCGATCCGCAAATTACAGAAGACATTAAATTCTCGATTCAGTTCAGGGATAAAAAGCCACGATACGGTAGCCGGTCACCGGCATAAAACCGGTTGGCGCCGGAGGAAACGCGCCTTGGCCAGCCCCCGCTACTTTCAGGGTCAAGGCGCCAACCAGCTTGGAATAGGCGGCAAGTGTGGGAGCAGTGGCGCCAAATTCCACAGGCATCACCACCCGGCGCACCACGACCTGGTCCTGGGTGTCGGTGAGTGTGATTTCCAGCGCCGGAATTTCCAGGTCCACGGCTCCGGTATTGTTGAAGGTAAAGCTCAGGCGATAAGCATCGGGACCGGTCCGGCTGAAGCTGGAGTTTTCAATCATCAGCGATTCAATGCGCCGCAACGGCCGGACCTCACAGCCCAGGGGACGGCACATGGCCTGAAGCCAGGGGGCAAGCCGAGGCGCCTGCGCGGCCAGAACATCCTTTTGCCGCACAGCCCATTGCAGCATCAATGCGAGTGCCAGCACCAGGCAAACTCCCGCCAGCAGGCTGCGAACCAGCGGCGCGTGCCAGAAATCCTTGCGCCGCGCTTCGCGAGCGAAGGCCATTTCCGGAAATGGCTGCGCCTCTTGCGGCACTGAAGAATACTGGCGTTCAGGGCCGTCGTCCAGCGGCTGCGAACTGGCGGGCTTGAAATCGAAACCATCGGCGCGAAAGACCGGCTCCCGTCGCCCTTCGACATGGCCTGAAGCCGCCACGGGTTCAACAGGTTCGGCCACTGCCGGAAGCACAGGAAGGACCGGTTTTTCGGCAGGCGATGCCATGCCTGGAACGTCTTCCCGGCCTGCGGGCTCCGGGCTTGGTTCCGCTGGGGGGCCGGGGTATTGGTGTGCCGGCGATGGTGGCAAAGGTGCTTGCCCAAACTCCCCTTGCCCGGCATATAGTGCTGTTTGCGCCTCGCTGGCGCCGACCGCCAGCAGGTGCAGGGACGCCTCGAACACCTCGCCGCACTGACCGCAGCGCACCCAGCCTTGCGCTACCTTGAGCTGGTCATCCACGACCTTGAACAGGGTCGCGCAGGCGGGGCAGCGGGTGATCTGGCTCATCTGGCGCAATGGGTGAAATAGTTCCGGAAAAAACCCGGGCTTCAGTCTGCGTTATGCCTGCACGCTCAGAACTGTGCCGTCATCAAAATCCAGCCTTCCTGCGCATCGTGGACCTCAAGCTGGCAATAAGGCGCATAAGCGGCCTTCAGTTCTTCGGCCTGCCGATCCAGAATGCCGGCCAGCACCAGATGACCGCCGGCTTGCACATGCCCGCACAGCAGCGGCGCCAGCACGCGCAAGGGCGTGGCCAGGATGTTGGCCAGCACGGTCTGGTAGCTGCCCACGGCCTTGTCGGGCAGGCCGGTCTGCAACTGCACATGGTTGGCCTGGGCATTGGCGCGGGTCGATTCCACCGCCGCCTCGTCAATATCGACCGCATCAATTTCCACCGCGCCGAACTTCGCCGCGCCGATGGCCAGGATGCCGGAGCCGCAGCCATAGTCGAGCACGCGGCCCAGTGATTTTCCGGCAGCGCCCTGGCCCGCAATCCAGCGCAGGCACATGCGCGTCGTCGGATGCGTGCCGGTGCCAAAGGCCAGGCCCGGGTCGAGCCGGATGACTTGTTTCGCCTGCGCCGGCGGCTCATGCCAGGTCGGCACGATCCAGAATTCGGGCGTGATCTCGACCGGCGTGAACTGCGACTGCGTCAGCCGCACCCAGTCCTGCTCGGGCACGGCCTGGATGGCGACCAGCTGGCAGCCGGAAAAAAAATCCTGCACCTGCAGTACGCTGGCGGCATCGCGCGCCAGCGCCTCGGTGGCAAACAGGGCCACGATGCGCGAGCGCTCCCAGCCCGCCTTGGGCGGCGGCATGCCGGGTTCGCCGAACAGCGCCTGCTCGGCCGGCGTATGGGCGTCGGCGTCTTCCACGGAAACACTGAGCGCGTCGAGCGCTTCGAGGGCATCGCTCAAGGTTTCGACCTCATCGACAGGTGCCAGCAAAATCAGTTCAAACATGGTGTATCTCATTGAAAACGGGACATGCCAGATTTTCCAAGCCAGGGCCGCGGGGCTGGCTTGGCCAGACCGCAGGCGCAGCGGCCCCCTCCTCGGGGGGGCACAGAGCACACGCAGTGAGCGACCGTGGGGGTGCCAATCTTCACAAGCAGGGGCCGCGGAACCGGCTTCGCCGGGCCGCAGGCGCAGCGGCCCCCTCGGGGGGCAGGGAGCCACACACAGTGGGCGACCGTGGGGGCTTCATCTCTCACGCTTCGACAGCCACTCTTCAAGGTAGTGGATGTTGGTGCCGCCGTCCATGAACTTGGCGTCCACCATGAGCTCGCGGTGCAGCGCAATGTTGGTGTTGATGCCTTCGACCACGGTTTCACCCAGCGCGGCGCTCATGCGCGCCAACGCCTGCTCGCGCGTGTCGGCATGCACAATGATCTTGCCGATCATCGAGTCGTAGTTGGGCGGCACGTAATAGTTGGAATAAATGTGCGAATCCACACGCACGCCCGGACCGCCCGGCGGGTGCCAGTTGGTGATGCGCCCAGGCGAAGGCGTGAACTTGTACGGGTCTTCGGCGTTGATGCGGCATTCGATCGAATGCCCCTTGATCTGGATTTCACGCTGGGCAAAAGGCAGGCGCTCGCCGGCTGCCACCATGATCTGCGTGCGAACGATGTCGATGCCGGTGATCCATTCGGTGACCGGATGCTCGACCTGCACGCGGGTGTTCATCTCGATGAAGTAGAACTCGCCGTCTTCGTACAGGAACTCAAACGTGCCCGCGCCACGGTAGCCGAACTTCTTGACCGCCGTCACGCAGCGCGCGCCGATGCGCTCGATGAGCTTGCGCGGAATGCCGGGGGCCGGTCCTTCCTCGATGACTTTCTGGTGGCGGCGCTGCATGGAGCAGTCGCGCTCGCCCAGCCAGACCGCATTTTTGTACTGGTCGGCCAGGATCTGGATTTCGATGTGCCGGGGGTTCTGCAGGAATTTTTCCATGTAGACCTCCGGGTTGCCAAAAGCCGCGCCGGCTTCGGCCTTGGTGGTCTGCACCGCATTGAGCAGCGCCGCTTCGGTATGCACCACACGCATGCCGCGCCCGCCGCCGCCACCGGCCGCCTTGATGATGACCGGGTAGCCGATCTGCTTGGCCACGCGCTTGATGAACGCCGGATCGGCTGGCAAAGCGCCTTCGGAACCCGGCACGCAGGGCACGCCGGCTTTGAGCATGGTCTGCTTGGCCGACACCTTGTCGCCCATCAGGCGGATCGACTCGGGCGAGGGGCCGATGAACTTGAAGCCGCTTTTCTCGACGCGCTCGGCAAAGTCGGCGTTCTCGCTCAGAAAGCCGTAGCCGGGGTGAATCGCCTCGGCGTCGGTCACCTCGGCAGCCGAGATGATCGCCGGCATGTTGAGGTAGCTCAGCGACGAGGGCGCCGGCCCGATGCAGACCGCTTCGTCGGCCATCTTGATGTATTTGGCCTCGCGGTCGGCTTCCGAATAGACCATCACGGCCTTGACGCCGAGTTCACGGCAGGCGCGCTGGATGCGCAGGGCGATCTCGCCGCGGTTGGCGATCAGTATTTTTTTAAACATGCGTCGAATTACCTGGTCTGGCCGATGGGGCCGGCGCTGCGGCCGGTCTGGCGATAAGGGGCAACAGGCCCGATCACTCAATCATGAACAGGGGCTGGCCGTATTCGACGGCCTGGCCGTTTTCGGAAAGGATTTTCGTGACCGTTCCCGACTTGTCGGCTTCGATCTCGTTAAGAATTTTCATCGCTTCGATGATGCAGACGGTGTCGCCTTCCTTGACCACGCTGCCGATTTCCACAAAAGGATTGGAGCCGGGGCTCGACGAGCGGTAAAAGGTGCCAACCATCGGGGACTTGATCGCATGGCCGGCGGATGCTGCCGCCGGCGCTTCCGGTACAGGCGCCAATGGGGCCGCAGCTTGGCCTTGGTTGGGCACCATGGTCATGGCGGGCTGATGCATCATCATCATGGGAACGCCGCTGGATTTGACGATCCGTACCTTTCCCTCAGCCTCCGTGATCTCAAGCTCGGACACATTGGACTCTGAAACAAGGTCGATCAGGGTTTTGAGTTTTCTTAAATCCATAGATTCTTTCCAACGGAGGTGGATGCTGGCATGCGGCTTGAGACGCATGGTTTGAATACGAGGAAAAATGGAGCGATTGGCCGATCTCCCCTCTTTCTTCGCTTATTTTCTGTTATTTCGTCTTACAGCGCCTATCCGCTCATGATTACGCGGCAACGCAAGGCGCTCTGACACCAAAAAAGGCAAAGTGTACCTCAAGGGCAATCGGGCGAATCCATCCATCGGCAGCCTTCGGGGCCTGCATCCGGTTAACGCCTGATAAAAAAGTGGCGCCCCATGCCATGCCCGGTTTCACACAAGCTGCGTCCACTTCACCAGTTCTTCAGGCAACACCTTGCCAATTTTGCGATAGAGGAGCACCCCGGCAGGGCTGAACACCACGGTAAACGGCAGGCTGCCGGAGTTGTTGCCGAGCGACTTGCTCAGTTCGGTTCCGCCCAGGCCCGCCATGCCGACAGGAAAATTCAGCGGACGCGTCTGCAGCCAGGTGCGCACCGCGCTGGGCTGGTCAACCGCCAGGCCCACGATTTGAAGGTTTTTGTCCTTGTTTTCCTGGTAGAAAAAATCCAGCAGCGGGAGCTCTTCCACGCAGGGCGGGCACCAGGTGGCCCAGAAGTTGACCAGCAGCAGCTTTCCGCGAAAGCTTTCCATGGACAGGGGCTTGCCATCGGGCGTGTCGAAACTGGCGGCCCAGAAGGCGTCGCTCACGGCCTTGTCCGGCGGGCCGCTCAAGGCCTCGTGCGGCTGGAATTTCCACCAGGCGGCGCTGGCACCGGCCAGGGCGGCCGCAGCGGCAACGCCGCCATACAACATGTTTCTGCGATTCACTGCTCAAGCTCCAGAAAGGGGGGACAACAATTTTTGCACGGCCGCCACGTCGCCGCGCGGCGTGCGGCCTTTGGCATCCGGCCGCAAGGCGCCGCGCAGGTCGTCGTGGTCATAGACCATCAGGTGAACGCCGATGTTTTCTTTCAGCGCCGGGCACAGGCTGCTCAGGGAAAGCGCCTCGACGCTGCCGCCGGTGAAGCCGGTCACGGTGCGCGGCTCGTAATCGACGTTGTGCTCGATCAGCGCGATCTCGGCCGATTTCGGGTCGTCGCAAAACAGCTGGATATAGATGTCCGACAGCCGGGTCGCCGTGCCGTGCCAGACCGCGCCGGCCAGGTACGGCCGGAACGGCGCCAGGCGCTGCATCCACACCAGCGCCAGTTCGCGCAGCGCGGCCAGTTCGGCCGGCTGGGTGTCTGCGCAAAACAGTTCGATGTATTCGCGCACGGCGTCTTCCATCTCGCCGTTATCGGGCAAGGCGGTGCGCGCGGGCAGGGCCAGCTGCTTGAGCGCGCGGCGCTTGGCGGGGCCGTATTCCAGCCCTTCTTCGACCACCAGCGCCGCAGCCGTGGCGGCAATTTCAGATTTGAGGGTATTCAATGCTAGGGACGACTGGCGCTGAAGCCAGGAGCGAAGTCAGGTGATCAAGGGTTGCGTGAAAGCGCAAAAGCAATTGTGCCCAAATTAGGGCCGCCACCACGCCCAAAGTTCACCAGAATCCGTAACTGCTATCAAATATATAGCTGCTTGCGAAGATGCATAGTGCGCAGAAGCCATTTTTTCCTTAAAAAATAGCGCCCCGCCAGCGCCTGCCTAAAATACCGGCGATGCACATACATATTCTGGGAATCTGCGGGACTTTCATGGGCGGCCTGGCCGCGCTGGCGCGCGAGGCGGGGCACAAGGTGACGGGTTGCGACACCGGCGTCTATCCGCCGATGAGCGACCAGTTGCGCGGCCTGGGCATCGAGCTGATCGAAGGCTACGGCACCGACCAGATGGCCTTGAACCCCGACGTGTTCGTGGTCGGCAATGTGGTGTCCCGGGCGCGCCTGCCAGACGGACATGCCCAACAATCAAGCGCCGAGGCGCCACTCCCCCATCAGCAGGGGCCGCGGAACTGGCTTCGCCAGACCGCAGGCGCAGCGGCCCCCTCGGGGGGCAGCGAACCACACGAAGTGGGGAGCGTGGGGGCCAAATACCCTTTGATGGAAGCCATCCTCAACAGCGGCCAGCCCTACACCAGCGGGCCGCAGTGGCTGTCGGGCCATGTGCTGCACCACCCGACGCACCATGCCACCGGCCCGCGCCATGTGCTGGCCGTCGCCGGCACGCACGGCAAGACCACCACGACCGCCATGCTGGCCTGGATTCTCGAATGCGCCGGCCTGCAGCCGGGCTTTCTGATCGGCGGCGTGCCGCTGAACTTCGGCGTGTCGGCGCGGCTGGGAACGGGCAATGCCTTCGTCATCGAGGCCGACGAATACGACACGGCGTTTTTCGACAAGCGCAGCAAGTTTGTCCACTACCGCCCGCGCACGGCGATCCTGAACAACCTGGAATTCGACCATGCCGATATTTTTGACGACCTTGCGGCGATCGAGCGGCAGTTCCATCACCTGGTCCGCACCGTTCCTTCGCAGGGCCGGGTGGTTGTCAATGCGAATGAAGCCAGCCTGCAGCGCGTGCTGGCCCAGGGCTGCTGGAGCGAACAGGTTCCGTTTGGCGGCACGCCAGAAGGTGATGGCTTCAGCGCGCTGGGCGAGCCCGGCGACTTCAAGGTGATCAGGGCGGGCGTCGCCGTGGCGCGGGTGCGGTGGGACATCAGCGGCGTACACAACCAGCGCAACGCGCTGGCGGCCATCGCGGCGGCCGAGCATGTCGGCGTGGCGCCCGAGCTGGCCGCCGAGGCGCTGGCGTCGTTCCAGAACGTCAAGCGGCGCATGGAAGTGCGTGGCGTGGTGCAGCGCGAAGGCGGCAGCATCACGGTGTACGACGATTTCGCCCACCACCCCACGGCCATCCACACCACGGTCGATGGCCTGCGCCGCCAGTTGAACAGCGCGGGCAAAGGCGCCGAGCGCATCCTGGCGATTTTCGAGCCGCGCAGCAACACCATGAAGCTCGGCACCATGACCGCGCAACTGCCATGGAGCCTGGCGCAGGCCGACCTGGCGTTCTGCCATTCCGGCGGGCTGGACTGGGATGCGCGGGCCGCGCTGACGCCGATGGGCGAACGCGCCCAGGTGGCGGACGACCTGGCGCAGCTGCTGGCGCAGATCAGGGCCGCAGCCCAGCCGGGCGACCATCTGCTGTGCATGAGCAATGGCGGCTTCGGCGGGATTCATGCGAAATTGCTGGCGGCGCTGGCAAGCTGATGACGCTATTAAAAATATAGCTGCTTGTGCAGGCGCACATTGCGTAAAAGGCTTAAAACGCTAAAAAACTGGCGCTGGCGGTCAAAAATAATCCGACTCCCGCTTCATGATCCTGACCTGCTCCTTCAGCCAGCGCTTGAAGCCTGCGTCGTCCTGCACCAGCGCAATGTCCGCTTCCATGAAGCCGAGTTGCGCCTTCAAGTCTTTGGCTTGCTGTTCGAGCTGACGGCGCAGCGCGGCGGCCGTGGGTGACTGGAAAACGTCCAGATCGAACTCCTCCCTGATGTGCTGTTGCCGGGCAAACAGCTCTTGCTCCAGCTCGGCGGCCTGCTGCTTGAGCAGCCGGCTCATGGCGGCGATGCGTTCCTCGGGCTGCTGCAGCAAATCCTGCGCATCGGCCTGGGCAATGCGCAACTGCAAGTGCAGCAGAGCCATCAGATCCTGCTTGGCATAAGCGGCGTTGGCTTCGCTCATCAACGCGGTTTTGCGCTGGTGCTCGGCCGGGTCGCGCTCGCGGTCGGGGTGCAGCGCGCTGGCGAGCTGGCGATAGACCTGGCGCAGGACGGTGTCGGCGTCTTCCTGCTCCTGCCCGGCCTTGAGCTGGGCGGGCGTGGGGGCTTTCTTTTTCCGGCGCGCCTGGGCCGCTTCGCGTTTTGCTTCGTCGGCCTGCATGGCTTCGTGCAGGCGCTCGTGGCTCGCACGCATCACGGCTTCCAGCGGGTCCAGCGACGCATCTTGCGCATCCATGTCGAGCGAGCCGCCCAGCGCGTCTTCCATCATCGAACGCATCATGGCCGCCTGCTCTTGTTCTTTCTCGCGCAGGCTGCGCGGACTGCGCTGGTCGTGCAGCGCGGCCATGTCCGCATCGCCCCACTCGGCCAGCGTCTGGCACAGGTCCAGAAAGATGTCCAAGCCGTCGCGCTTTTGCGCCGGCGTCAAGCCTTTGCGCTGCAGCCGCTCGTCCAGTGCCAGCACCATGCGGCGTATGGCCGCCTTGTGCTCTGTGCGCAGCGGCTCCAGCGTGCTTTGGTAGAGCGGGCGGAAGGCATCGGCCAATGTCTTGACTTCCGTGACCTGGCCTTCGAGCTTGTCGATTTTGGCCAGCAGGCGGTTAAAGCGCTGCTGCGCGGCGGACAGGCGCGGCCCGCCCTTGCCGCCATCGAGCCGCAGGGCGCTGCCAGGCGTTTGCGGGTCGGCGGCAGGCGCGGCTTCGGCGAACAGATCAGGTTTGGATTTGGATTTAGCTTTGGTTTTTTTCATGGCGTTGGCGTCAACAGGCTTAACAATTGAAGAATATCGTCTTGGGTGCGGTAGCGGCCAAAGGCTTTTTGATCCTGGTCGCGGACGATGGGGAAGGTGTCCAAAATACAGGCGGCGTCCCTGGCATCCAGGCCGTAGAGGTAGAAAAACACCGCATCGAGCGCTGCCAGCCGGGCGCGGCGCTTTTCCTCGTCCCAGACAAAGGGCGGCAGCACCTGGCCCGCCGCATCGACATAGCCCAGGTCACGAGCAAACGGCGCCATGTCGTGGGCGGTGTAGCTCAGCACCAGCACTTGCGGAATCACGAAGTCGGCCACCCTGGGGTGCGGGTGGTGGCCGTTCATGAGCTTGGCGGCACGCACCGCCTTGGCGAAGGCGGCGGGCAGGGGTTGCTGAAAGCGGGCGGCGGCGATGACGGCAGATTGCTCAACGATGAACCAGTTCAGGTTTTGACCCTGGACTTTCTGCCGCAAGACAAAGTCAAACGCCATGCTGCTCAAGTTGGCCATCAGCAAAGGCGCCCACGCCACATAGTCCGCTTTGTGCCCCGCTTGCGGCAGCAACATTGCCATGCTGTTGCCAACGCCACCCTTGGGCACGAGGGCGGCAATCATGGTTCGCATGTTGCTTGGCGCCGTGACCGACTTGTAGGCAATGCACCATTGGCCCGACCATGTTTTTTCCACCTCGGAGGAAAGTACCCAATACTGCGGCGCGGGATAGCGATCAGGGCTGGATTTTTCGATCTGTGAAATGGCTTCGGGCTGCGCAGCGCGCATCAGGTTGGCCGTGTTCACCACCACATCCGCCGCCCGGTGGTCGTACAGCTGCACCATCTTGCCCTCGTACAGCGGCACGGCCTCAAGCCCCGCCGCATTGCGCCAGCGGTTCAGGCCAGCGGACTTGAAGCCCTGCTTTTTCAGCTCGTCGGGCTTGAAAAACAGGCTGGAATCATTGGTCATGTGAAACATGGTCAGGTACTTCACCGGCCAGGCCTTTTCATCGGGCTGCGGCCCCAGCGCCTCGCTGGCTACGCCATGCCGGACCAGCACCGGGTGGCGGGCGTACAGCCCCAGCGTGAGGTCGGCGTCGCGCCGGCTGCGAAAAACCGGCGCGGCGCCGGTGTTGGGGTTGACGCGCACAAAGTCCTCGGCCGTCAGCAGCAGCACGCGCGCCGGGTCGTCCAGCTCGTCGAGCCGGTGCAGGTAAAACGCACAGCGCGTTTGCGCAAAAGTGCGCTCCAGGCCGCCAAACACCAGCGTGCAAAACTTGAAGCTGGCATGCACGTCGGGGAAAAACACCTTGCGGTTTTCAAAATCAAACAGTGCGCCCAGCCGCCCGGTACCGCTGATGCTGCGGAAGAATTCGGCTGCGCCCTTGTCGGCGGCAATGCCGCTGGGCGTGACCAGCGCCACCAGCCCGCCGGGGGCGGCCAGCGCCTGCGCCCGCTCGACAAACAGGCTGTAGAGGTTGGCGTCGCCACCGCCCAGTTGCGGATAGTCGCCGCTGCCCTGCTTGCCGTTGCCCAGCACGCGGGCATTGGTTTCGGCGCGCCCGGCGGCATCAACATACTGCGCCCACCAATCCGCCACTGGCGGCGTGTGGGTGGCGGTCTGGCCCATCTTGACGTGCTGCAGCGCGGCAATCATTTTTTTACGGTCGGCAGCGCGTGGCTGTGCAGCAATGGCCGGAACGCGCTCGGCAAACCATTCGACTTCCTGCAGCTTGATGCGGTCCCACGGCGGATTGCCAATCACCGCGTCAAAGCCGTTGCCCGTACCCGCGCCAAAAACGGTCGGAAAGCTGGTCCACCAGTGAAAGAAGGTTTCGCGCGCGGCCAGCGCGCGGGCGCGGGCCATCAGGTCATTGGCTGCGCTGCTGGCAGCGTCGTCGACCTTCACCTGTCCGGCGGCCAGCACCGTGACGAGGTTGTGATTGGGGTCGAACAGGCGAAGCAGTGCAGCATATTCGGGATGCTGCCCGGCCTTGATTTCGGCTTCGCGTGTGGCCGGGTCGGCAGGCAGCTTGAGCAGGCGCGGCAATTCACTGAGTTTTTTCACTGGCCAGCCGGGCACCAGCCAGCGCATGGCGCGCCAGAAATCAAGCACTGCGTGAACCGGCGCCACCTGCGCGGCGGCCTCCTGGGCGAGTTGTTTGGACAATTGCGCCTCGGCAATGTCCACGTCGGTCAGGTCCGCCACCTGGGCAATGTTGCTGGCCGCCAGCGCCAGCAGGTCAAACTCGCTTTGCAGCAGCAGCGCGCCCGGTCCCTGCAGGTTGCGCTGCACCTGCGGCAGGCGCTCGCCGTGCAGGCTGTCGCCGACTTTGAGGTGATGGTCCAGAAAACTCAGCGGCGCGCCGACGGTGAAGGTGTGCAGCCACAGCGCGGTTTTGGCCAGTTCGACGGCCATGGCGTTTTTATCGACGCCGAAAATGCTTTTCTTCAGGATCATGCGGCGCACGATGTGCCGGTCATCAAGCTGCGCATCGGTCACGGCCCAGCCCCGGTCTTTGGCAGTGGTCTTGATGCTTCGGCGAATCTCCATCACGCGCTGCAATACCGGGCTTTGCCACGGGCGGCCGGCTTCCAGCAGATGCGCGGCCCACGGCTGCGCGTTGACCCGGTGGGTGGCGGTGGTGATGGCCTCCAGCACGCGGTCGGCCAGGTCATCGACCAGCGCCACCAGAAAATGCCCGCTGCCCATGGCCGGGTCGCAAACTCTCAGTTCCAGAATGCGGCTGGCCGGGTCGAGCGCGTCCAGCGCATCCCAGTCGCCCGGGTTGAACGAGCCTTTTTTGGCGAGCTTTTTCAGGTGCGCCTCAAAAGCGGCCATGCGCTCGCTGGCGAGCAGGCCGACAGATTCGCGCAGCACCAGCTTCACCAGATCGTCATGCGTGTAGTAGCTCCCCGAGACCTTGCGCGCAAAGCTGGCCGGAGCGGCAATGATGCGGTTGATCTCGGGCTTTTCCTTGTAGTCGTCCCGTGCCTGCACTTCATGCACCAGGCCGTATTCAAGCAGGCGCTCGTAAATGCCGCCCAGGTGGGAAACGGCCAGGTCGCGGTAGTTGATCCAGCCGTGCAGCAGGTCTTCGGTGCGGCGCGACAGGGCGTCGATGATCGGGGCCATCACGGCATCGGGCACGCTGGTCCGCGCCAGCAGCGGGGCGCGGGAGCGGTCGAACAGGCCGCCGTTGTAGGCGGGCATGCCCACTTCGTCGTCGCCCTTGTCAATCAGTTCAAAGGCGCCCCGCAAAGACAGCCAGATCGGCATCATGGTTTTGGAAAACCGCGTCCCCGCGTCCACCTTGCCCTGCACCTCTTCGCGCAGGCGGCGCACGCTGTAGGGCGCATAGCGCGCATCGCGAACCGGCAGCAAGTTGCGGTCTTCGGCATAGAACAAAAACAGCAGCCGGTACAGCAGCACCAGCGCGGCTTCGCGCACTTCGTCGAGGTAGTCGGGCGTGAACTGCGGGCGCCTGAACTGGCCGTAGCCGATCTCGTGGGTGCGGGCATGCAGGTCGCCGCGCGCCAGCGCATCGGCCAGTTGCGGAAAAATCTCGCCAAACACGCGCGCGCCCAGGTCTTGCGAGACTTTTTCCTCATAAAGCCGCGCCTCGTTCAGGGCATAGCCGTGAAACGTGCGGCCCGTGTCGTCCCAATCCTGCGGCAAAAACGCAGGGCGGCTGAAGAACAGGTAAAACAGCCGCAGGGCGTGGCCGGGGGCCATGTCGTCGATGTCGTGCTGAACGCCAGGCAGGCCAAGCGCGGCGGCCAGGTCAATTTCAAAGAACTCTTCAGAGCGGGAACGCGCATCCTGCCAGTACAGCCGCCACACCGCGCCGTTGGTCAGCATGCCCCATTTGACGGCGCGGCTAGATGCGACATCGACCTGGCTCAGGTAGCGCAGCATTTGCGACGAAGGCGCGTCGGGATCGAACGCGTCCTGGCCGTCGCCCCGGTCGAGCGGGCGCAGCCAGCGCTTGGCCTCCAGAATGGCCAGGCCGTGGCGGTAGCGGCGGTCGTCCTTGGTTTCTGCCAGAGCGGCGGCCTTGGCGGCTGAACTGGCAAACAGCAGGCAGTCGGGCACGGCTTCGCGGCCCTTGGGGTCGGCGTTGACCTGCGGAGGCGTGTCAACGGACCAGCCGAGTTCGGCCAGCACCTTGTTGATGATGAGCTGCTCGGTCTGCGCTTCATTGATCGTGCTGGCGCCGCTCAGCCCCTCGAACAAGCCATGCAGGGCATTGGAAAACGCTGTAAAAACGACACCGTCCAGGCTTTGGCAAGGCGGCGTGTCAAACACGCCACGGGTCAAAAAATGCTGGGTAAAGAGTTGCCCTTGCATGGTGTGCTGCGCCTGGTGAACGTGTGAGATGAGCCGGCCAGTTTAAAGCGGCCCTGCAGGCACTTCGGGCGGGTTGGCCGACGATTGCAGGAGGCCAGGCAACACCAGTACATCCACCGCTATTTTTCAGCGGTTTATGGCTTTTGCGCAACACCCGCCTGCATCAGCAGCTATTTTTTCAATAGCAAAGAATTTTGCCTGTGGGCTTGCGCCGTCAAACCTGGCTCAGTAACTGATGCTCAGCGCCGTGACGTCGATATGCACCATTGGCCGGCCCAGCGCGGTGGTGGCCGCGCGGGCAAAGGCCTGCGCCCATTGGGCGTCGGCAAACTTCACCGGACCGGCGGCCTCGGCCACGACCACGACCTTGTCGGCGGTCAGCAGCTTGCCGGTGGGCCGCAGCGGCTCGCAGCCCATCTGCGTGAACTGCTCGTCGAGCCAGCGGCGCGCCGCCTCGGTGGGCATGGGCTCCAGGTCGTCATGCAGTTCAATCTGCACAGGGGGCTGGTTCTTGAAGGTGACAGTGACTTCGCTGCGCATGGGGGTTTCCTGTAAAAATGATGACGAATCCGGCGCCAGCCTCAGCGCCGCGCCGTATCGCGGTCACTGAAAAAGGGAAAGCCTGGCAACTGCCCGCCGGCCCAGCCTTTGGCGGACTGGCGGGCATGGCGCATCATTTTGCCCGACGCGCCTCGACGGCGGCTGACAAGGTCGCCAGCATGTCCAGCGAATCGTTCCAGCCCAGGCAGGCATCGGTGATGCTGCGGCCGTATTCGAGCTTGCTGGCGTCGTCCTTGCCGGCGGTGAACTTTTGCGCGCCGGCTGTCAGGTGGCTCTCGACCATCAGGCCGAACACCTGGCGCGAGCCGCCGGCGACCTGGCCGGCAATGTCGCGTGCCACGTCCATCTGCTTTTCATGCTGCTTGGAACTGTTGGCATGGCTGCAATCGACCATCAGCGTCGCCGGCAGGCCGGCGGCCTGCAGTGCCTTGCAGGCGGCGTCAACGCTGGCGGCGTCATAGTTGGGCGCCTTGCCGCCGCGCAGAATGACGTGGCAGTCCTGGTTGCCGTTGGTCTGGACAATCGCGACCTGGCCATTCTTGTGCACCGACAAGAAGTGGTGGCCGCGCGCCGAGGCCTGGATGGCGTCGGTGGCGATGCGGATGTTGCCATCGGTGCCGTTCTTGAAGCCGATCGGCGCTGACAGGCCCGACGCCAGTTCGCGGTGAACCTGGCTTTCGGTGGTGCGCGCGCCAATCGCGCCCCACGAAATCAGGTCGCCGATGTACTGCGGCGAGATCACGTCGAGGAATTCGCTGCCGGCCGGAACGTCCAGGCGGTTGATGTCGATCAAGAGCTGGCGCGCGATGCGCAGACCCTCGTCGATACGGAAGCTTTCATCGAGGTAGGGGTCGTTGATCAGCCCTTTCCAGCCGACGGTGGTGCGCGGTTTCTCGAAGTACACGCGCATGACGATTTCCAGCGTTCCGGCGTATTTCTTGCGCTGCTCGGCCAGCCGGCGGGCGTAGTCGAGCGCGGCCATCGGGTCGTGGATCGAGCACGGGCCAATGACCACCAGCAGCCGGTCGTCGGTGCCGGCCATGATGTTGTGGATGTTCTGGCGCGTTTGCATGATCAGCGATTCGACCGCCGTGCCGTTGATCGGGAAAAAGCGGATGAGATGCTCGGGAGGGGGTAGCACGGTGATGTCCTTGATGCGTTTGTCGTCGGTCTCGCTGGTTTTTTCGACGTTCGCATACCAGCTGGGGCTGGCGGGGTTGGCGTTGGCATTCATCACGGGCTTCCTTCTTTAAGATTTCAAAACGGGATTGGCAAATCGGGACGGGCAAAAAAAAACCGCCGGGGGGCCCGGCGGTTTCTGGAGATTCGCTGCGTTTTCTGGTGCTTACGCGAAAGTCTCTCTACCGCCGGAGGCGCTTGAGATCCAAAAATAAGCAAAAGAAAATGTCGCGGAATTCATCTGCTGGAATGTAGCACAGCGCAATGAAATAACCCTTACGCGGTGCCGCCCACCGTCAGGCCGTCAATGCGCAGCGTCGGCTGGCCGACGCCGACGGGCACGCTCTGGCCTTCCTTGCCGCAGGTGCCGACGCCGCTGTCGAGCTTCATGTCGTTGCCGATCATGGTGACGCGGGTCAAGGCATCCGGGCCGTTGCCGACAATCGTCGCGCCTTTGACCGGGTAGAGTATCTTGCCGTTCTCGACCCAGAACGCTTCGCTGGCCGAGAACACGAACTTGCCCGAGGTGATGTCCACCTGGCCACCGGCGAAGTTGCTCGCGTACAGGCCCTTCTTGATGCTGGCGATGATCTCTTCAGGCGCCTTGTCGCCGCCGAGCATGTAGGTGTTGGTCATGCGCGGCATGGGCACGTGGGCATAGCTTTCGCGCCGGCCGTTGCCGGTGGGCTTGACGTTCATCAGCCGCGCATTCATCGAGTCCTGGATGTAGCCCTTCAGGATGCCGTCCTCGATCAGCACGTTGCGCTGGCTGACGTTGCCTTCGTCATCGACATTGAGTGAGCCGCGCCGGTCGGCGATCGTGCCGTCGTCGAGCACCGTCACGCCCTTGGCGGCGACGCGCTCGCCGATGCGGCCCGAAAACGCGCTGGAGCCCTTGCGGTTGAAGTCGCCTTCCAGGCCGTGGCCAATGGCTTCGTGCAGCAGGATGCCGGGCCAGCCGGAACCCAGCACCACGGTCATCTGGCCGGCCGGCGCGGGGCGGGCTTCAAGGTTGGTCAGCGCCGCGTTCACCGCCGCATCGACATACTCGCCGATCTGCGTGTCGTCGAAATAGGCCAGGCCAAAACGGCCGCCGCCGCCGCCCGAACCGACCTCGCGCCGGCCTTTCTGCTCGGCGATCACCGTCACGCTCAGGCGCACCAAGGGGCGCACGTCGGCGGCCAGCGTGCCGTCGGCGCGCGCCACCATCACCACGTCGTATTCGCTGGCCAGGCCGGCCATGACCTGAACGATGCGCGGGTCCCTGGCCTTGGCAAGCTTTTCGACCTTGCCGAGCAGCTCGACCTTGGCCGTGCTGTCGAGCGTGGCAATCGGGTCGAGGTCGCGGTAGAGCGAGCGGCTGGTCGCCACCTTGCGGGTTGGCGTCTTGACACGGCCGGACTTGGCGGCGGCCGAGATGCTGCGCACGGTGCGCGCCGCGTCGAGCAGGGAGGCTTCGGAAATATCGTCGGAATAGGCAAAGGCGGTTTTTTCGCCGCTCACGGCGCGAACGCCGACGCCCTGGTCGATGTTGAAGGAACCGGTCTTGACGATGCCTTCTTCCAGGCTCCAGCCTTCGCTGCGGGTGTACTGGAAGTAAAGGTCCGCATCGTCCACGCCGTAGGAAGTGATCTCGCCCAGCGCCCGGCTCAGGGCAGCTTCATCCAGGCCAAAAGGCGCCAGCAGCAGCTTTTGGGCGATGGCCAGCCGCTCCGATGTGGAATCCTTGCTCGGCCGGGCCGGCGGACGCCCGGAGACATTGGTTTGGCGAACGGAGGCGGCGGCGGAGTTGAGTGAAATCATCGAATGATTGTAGGCAGTGTGACCCGCCAGTGCTGTTCATAGGGATGATGGCTGGAAGGAAGGCAGGCAGGCAAAGCAACAAGCGTGAGGGAGTGGCATTCCCAGCCAGCAGGGGCCACGGAACCGGCTTTGCCGGGCCGTAGGCGCAACAGCCCCCTCGGGGGGCAGCGCAGCACACGAAGTGGCAAGCGTGGGGGCTACATCCTCGGGGGCAGCGAACCACACGAAGTGGGGAGCGTGGGGGCTATGTCTGAACAAGACGTTTTGCCTTGGCAATCGACATCAGCATGCCCAGCGCCAGCCCCAGCGTCACCATGGCCGTGCCGCCGTAACTGATGAAGGGCAGCGGAACGCCCACCACCGGCAGGATGCCGCTGACCATGCCCATGTTGACGAAGGCGTAGGTGAAGAAAATCATCGTCAGCGCGCCGGCCAGCAGCCGCGAGAACAGCGTGGGCGCATCCATCGCAATCGCCAGGCCACGAAAAATCAGGAAGAGGAAGCCGCTGATCAAGAGCAGGTTGCCGACCAGGCCGAACTCCTCGGAATAGGCCGCGAAGATGAAGTCGGTGGTGCGCTCGGGGATGAACTCCAGGTGCGTCTGCGTGCCGGCCATGAAACCCTTGCCGAACACGCCGCCCGAGCCGATCGCGATCATGCCCTGGATGATGTGGAATCCCTTGCCCAGCGGGTCGCGCGACGGGTCGAGCAGCGTGCAGATACGCTGCTGCTGGTAGTCGTGCAGCACCGGCCAGCGCATGCCGTCGGCGCACAGTTGCGGCTCATACCAGACGATCAGAGAGATGCCGATGACGCCGAGCAGCACCGGCGGAAGAATCAGTTTCCAACTCAGGCCGGCAAAGAAAATCACCGCCAGGCCGGCGGCCAGCACCAGCAGCGAAGTGCCCAGGTCGGGCTGCTTCATGATCAGCCCCACCGGCACGGCCAGCAACACCAGGCCCACGGCAAAATCGAAGGGCCGCAACTGCCCTTCGCGTTTCTGGAACCACCAGGCCAGCATCAGCGGCACGGCGATCTTCAGGATCTCGCTGGGCTGGATCACCACGCCGACATTGAGCCAGCGTTTCGCGCCCTTCTTGGTGATGCCAAACACCAGCACCGCCACCAGCAGCGCCACGCCAGTGACGTACAGCGGCACGGCAAAAAACATCAGCTTTTGCGGCGGAACCTGCGCCACCACGAACATGATGGCGCCGGCAATCAGCATGTTGCGGCCATGGTCGGCAAAGCGGGTGCCGTGGTCGTAGCCCGACGAATACATGATCAGCAGGCCGGCGCAGGCGAGCAGGAACACGGCAAAGGCGAGCAGGCCGTCAAAGCCCTGCAGCAGGGGCAGGGTTCGCTTGTAAAGGGAAGGTTGGTCGAAGACGGCGGACATGGCCGCGATTATCGGTTAGCCGGCCAGCCGCCTGGAAGCCCAAGGACATACTCGCCGGCGCTACGATACTACCAAAACCATAGCTATATACGCCCGTCCTGCTTGCGCAAACGGCCTTTATGATGATCAATCATGCAAGACGCAGGCATCAGAACGCCGTGCGCCTGCAGGCGGGCGTTTACCATCGCGGCATGCCCATCACCCACCTGCTGTATCTGCACGGCTTTCGCTCCTCGCCCCAATCGGCCAAGGCGCAAAAAATGGCCACGCTGATGGCCGCCCGCCATCCTGCGGTGCGCTGGTGGTGCCCGCAACTGCCGCCCTCGCCGCAGGATGCCATGGCGCTGCTTCAAACCGGCCTGGCGGACTGGCCGGCCGGATCGATGGCTGTCGTCGGCTCCTCGCTGGGCGGGTTCTATGCGACGGCGGTGGCCGAGCGCCACGGTTGCAAGGCCGTGCTGCTGAACCCGGCAGTCGATCCGGCGCGGGATCTGGCGAAGTACATCGGCGAGCAGACCACCTGGCAGAACCCCGACGAGCATTTTTTCTTCGAAGCCCGCTTTGTCGATGAACTGCGCGCGCTGCAGGCCGGGCCTTTGACAATTCCGCACAACTACCTGGCCATCATTGCCAAGGGCGACGAAGTGCTGGACTGGCGCGAGATGGCGGCGCGCTATGCGGGCGCGCAACTGCGCCTGCTCGAAGGCGGGGACCATGCGCTGAGCGACTTCGACGCGCATTTGCCGGCCATCCTGGAGTTCCTGGAGCTGGCTTGACGCCAGCGCCGCCTGATTACACTAGCCGCACGCCCCGCAAGGGCCATCACCCCGCATCGCCCAGCACCAACCAGGCCAAAGGATTTCGTTGTGTTTGTATTGTTTGAAGAAACCGGCAAGTTCCTGGCCGGCCGCATCCTGTCGGAAGCCGACAGCTCACTGCAGGTCGAGCTTGACTCGGGCAAGCGCGTCAAGGTCAAGGCGGCCAACGCGCTGCTGAAGTTCGAAAAACCCGCGCCCGCCGAGTTCATCGCCGCCGGCCAGCGCCTGGTTGAAGAAATCGACCTGGACCTGGCGTGGGAGTTTGCCAGCGACGAGGAATTCGGCTTTGCCGAGCTGGCGCGCGACTATTTCAGCGCCGACGCGTCCAAGCCCGCATCCGCCGAGCAGCAGGCCGCAGCGCTGTTCCGCCTGTACGACGCACCGCATTATTTCCGCCGCGCCGGCAAGGGCCGCTTCAGGAAAGCGCCGCCTGAAATCCTGCAGCAGGCGCTCGCCGCCATCGAAAAGAAAAAGCAGGTCGTCGCGCAGATCGCCACCTGGGCCGACGAACTCGGCCAAGGCCAGTGCCCCGCGCCGATCCGCGACCAGCTCTACAAGATACTCTTCAAGCCCGACAAGAACAGCGCCGAATACAAGGCGGTGGTCGATGCGTCGCGTGCCACGCACACCGCGCCGCTCGATCTGCTGCAAAAAGCTGGCGCCATCGCCTCGCCCTACCAGTTCCACTGGAAGCGCTTCCTGTTCGAGAACTTTCCGAAAGGCACGCGCTTTCCGGAACTGCAGGCGCCGCCCGTCAAGGACGAGCTGCCGCTGGCCGATGTCAGGGCGTTTTCCATCGACGACTCCAGCACCACCGAGATTGACGATGCGTTGTCTGTTCAAGGTTTGGGCAGTGGCGTTGTCACGCTGGGCGTCCACATCGCCGCGCCCGGACTTGCCGTGCAGCCGGGCGGCCCGATTGATGCGGTCGGCCGCGCGCGCATGTCCACCGTGTACATGCCGGGCTACAAGCTGACCATGCTGCCCGACGACGTGGTGCAGGCCTACACGCTGCAGGAAGGCCGCAACTGCCCTGCCCTGTCGCTCTACCTGACGATGGACGAGGCGACGCTGGAAATCACCGCCAGCGTGACCCGGCTGGAGCAGGTGCCGATTGTGAGCAACCTGCGCCACGACGCGCTCGACAACACCTTCACCGAAGCCTTCTTCGAGGCCGCGCAGCTTGCCGCGCCGGTCGATGTGCCCTGGGGCGTGGAAATGACCTTTTTGCACCGCCTGGCCCGGCACCTCAAGGGCCAGCGCGAAATCGTTCGCGGCAAGCCCGAGAACTTCAACCGGCCCGACTACAACTTCAAGCTCGACAACCCCACGGGCGGCGAGCCGCAGGGCATTGAGACGGTCAGCATCAGCACGCGCCAGCGCGGCGCGCCGCTCGATTTGATCGTCGCCGAGGCGATGATCCTGGCCAACAGCACCTGGGGCCAGTGGCTCGCCGAGCATGGCGTTCCGGGCATCTACCGCAGCCAGGCCAGCATGGCGCCGGGCGTGAAGGTGCGCATGGGCACCAAGTCGCTGCCGCATGCCGGCCTGGGCGTGAAAAGCTATGCCTGGTGTACCTCGCCGCTGCGCCGCTACACCGATTTGGTGAACCAGTGGCAGATCATCGCCGTCACCAGGCACGGCCGCAGCGCCGCGCTGGTCGCGCCTTTCAAGCCCAAGGATGCCGACCTGTTCTCGGTGATTTCATGCTTCGACGCCGCCTACAGCGCCTACAACGGCTTCCAGTCGGGCATCGAGCGCTACTGGACGCTGAAATACCTGGAGCAAAACGGCATCACCGAACTGACGGCCACCAGCTTCAAGGACAACCTGGTGCGCGCCGACGACTTGCCGCTGGTGCTCGGCGCGATGGGCGCGCAGGGTCTGCCGCGCGGCGCGCGGGTGCGGGTCAAGCTGGGCGCGATTGATGAGATCACGCTGGACGTTTTCGGCACCGTCATCGAGCGGCTCGACACCGAAGCCCTGGACGCCAGCGGCGCGCTGCCCGCCGACGAGGGCGACGATGGCGAGGAAGAACTGGCTTCCGGACCGATTTCGATTGCCGTGGACATGGACGAGGCACCGGCGGATGCCGAACCGGCTCCCGCTGCGGCCGCCTGAAGCCGCACCGATGTCCAGCGCGCCACCGAAGGCAGGCACCCGGCATCGCGCCGTCCGGCTGAAACCTGGCCCGCCGCTGGTGAAATCCAGATCGCCCAGCACGCTGCAGGTGGCGCTGGGCATTTCGCTGGCCGTGCATGCCGCGCTGCTGGCGGTCAGGATCGTCGATCCGGAACGCTTCAACCGCGTGTTCCAGGACACGCCTCTGGAGGTGATCCTGGTCAACTCCAAGTCCAGCGACCCGCTAGATGCCAACGCCAAGGCGATTGCGCAGGCTTCGCTGGCCGGCGGCGGCGCGCTTGAAAGCGGCCGGCCGACTTCGCCGCTGCCGCCTTCGCTGGTGGCCAAAACCGGCGACTCGCCCGAAGATGAATACGAGCGGCGGCAGGTCAAGTCGCTCAAGGAGCAGCAAAGGGAACTGCTGCTGCAGCAGACCCGCAAGGAACTGGCCGCGCTGCCGCCGCCCGACCTGAGCGTGCCGTCCCACCTGCGCGCGCAGTCCGAGCAGGATGAAAAGCGCCGGCAACTGGTCAAGCTGCTGGCCGAAATTGAAAAAAGCATCAGCGAAGACAGCGCCCAGCCGACCCGGCGCTACATCAGCCCCTCGACCCGCGAAGAGGTCTATGCGGTGTATTACGATGCGATGCGCCGCAGGATCGAGAAAAAGGGAACGCTGAACTTTCCGCAACTGGCCGGGAAAAAGCTTTATGGCGAGCTGACCATGACCATGACGGTCAATGCCGACGGCAACGTGCTGGCGACCGAGGTGGTGCAAGGCTCGGGCAACCCGCTGCTGGACCGCTGGGCGCAAAGCCTGGTGCAGGGAAGCGGGCCTTTCGAGCCGTTCAGCGAGGCCATGCGCGGCAAAGCCGACCAGATCGTGGTGGTGTCGAGCTTCAATTTCGGGACGGACAACAGCCTGGAAACGAAGCTGACCAACCGCTGAGCCCCAGCGCAGCACTTGCATTGAAAGCTATTGCGGATGAAAGAGATTGACCCATGACCCGCGACCACGCGCTAGCAGCGCCTTGCCTGGCGCCCGGCAAGCCGCCGCCAATCAACGCCGGCGAGCCGGAGGGGCCGGCATGAAGGCCTTTTGGCGCCTGCTGGTCCTGGCCTTGGGGGCCGGACTGGCGCTGCAACTGTATTTCGCGGGCCGCATTGCGCTGATGCGCTTCATCGATCCCGAATCGACCGCCTTCCAGCGCTCGGAAGCCTGGGGCGTGGCTAAAAGGACCGGCACGCTCAAATGGCGCCAGCAGTGGGTGCCCTATGCGGAAATCTCAAGCCATCTCAAGCGCGCCATCATCGCCTCGGAAGACGCCGGCTTCGTGCTGCATGAGGGCATCGACATGGATGCGCTGGAAAAGGCCTGGGAGAAAAACACCCAGGCCGAGGAACGCGCCGCGCAATCCATCAGCCGGCTGGCCGAGGGCAAGTCGAAAGCGCCGCTGGTCAAACCGACCAAGATCGTCGGCGGCTCGACCATCACCCAGCAACTCGCCAAGAACCTGTTCCTGTCGGGCGAACGCACGCTGCTGCGCAAGGGCCAGGAGCTGCTGCTGACGCTGATGCTCGAAGCGCTGCTGAGCAAGCAGCGCATCCTGGAGATTTACCTCAACAACGTCGAATGGGGCGAAGGCGTCTTTGGCGCCGAGGCCGCCGCCCAGCATTACTACCGCAAGCCGGCCGCGCGCCTGAGCGCCATCGAATCGGCCCGGCTGGCGGTGATGCTGCCCCGGCCCAAGTATTTTGAAACGCACACCGGCTCGGGCTACCTGGCGTCGCGCGCCCGGACCATCGCGGCGCGCATGGGCGGCGTGGAACTGCCCTGAACGCCTGCATTTTTATGGTTTTTCAAGTCTTTTCGTGCTTTTGCGCACACCCTGTCTGCGTAAGCAGCTACTGAATTCATAGCAATGCATATATTGGGAATCGATCCGGGTTTGCTGATCACCGGCTTTGGCGTGGTGGACATGGACGGCCCGCACCTGCGCTACGTCGCCAGCGGCACCATCAAGACCGCGCACCTGGACAAAAAAGACTTGCCGGGCCGTCTCAAGGTGCTGTTCGACGGCGTACGCGAGGTGGTGCAGCGCTACCAGCCTGAAGCGGCGTCGGTCGAGATCGTGTTCGTCAACGTCAACCCGCAGGCCACGCTGCTGCTGGGACAGGCGCGCGGTGCGTGCATCACGGCGCTGGTGTCCACCGACCTGCCTGTGGCCGAATACACCGCGCTGCAGATGAAAAAGGCCGTGGCGGGCTATGGCAAGGCCGGCAAGGCGGAGGTGCAGGAAATGGTGATGCGCCTGCTCAAGTTGCCTTCATTGCCGGGAAAGGATGCCGCCGATGCGCTGGGGCTGGCCATCACGCATGCGCATGTGGGCGCGGCGATGGCGCGGCTGGCGCAGGCCAGCGAAGCCAGCGGCAAGATGAGCAGCCATTACCGGGCCGGCCGCAGCCGCTGATTGCGTTTCCAGATCAATCCGATATGTCGTTGCTTCGCCTTGCGGTGCAATAGCACTGTCTGCAGCTTCGCGCCTAATCTCGAATTGATCTGGAAACGCAATGACAGGCTGCGGCGCTCTCAGGCCACCCGCTCCAGGATCAGCACGCCGAAAAAGCCGAAAGCGGCGATCAGCGCCCACTTCAGGACCACCCAGCCGTAGTGCCTGAAGCGCTGTTGCCCGGTGCCGGCGTAAAACATAAAGCACACCAGCGACGCCAGCAGCGCGAACAACAGCATCCAGCGAAAAAGCAGCATGGCCTGAACCTTTGTGGTGTGGATGGCTATGCGCTACCAGGCGCGCGCCAGAGTGGCAAAACCCTTGGGCGCGTTTTTTTCGTCGTCGAACGTGGCGATCTCGTAGGCGTCAGGATGCGCCAGAAGTTCGCGCAGCAGCTTGTTGTTCATGGCATGGCCCGAGCGAAAGGCGCTGTAGGCCCCCAAGAGCGGCTTGCCCAGCAGGTACAGGTCGCCCATGGCGTCGAGGATCTTGTGCTTGACGAATTCGTCGTTGTAGCGCAGCCCTTCGCTGTTGAGCACCTTGTAGTCGTCCATGACGATGGCATTGTCGAGCCCGCCGCCGAGCGCCAGGCCATTGGCGCGCATCATCTCGACATCCTTGGTGAAGCCGAAGGTGCGCGCCCGGGCGATGTCCCGGCTGTAGGCACCGCTGCCCATGTCGAACTCGACGCGCTGGCCGGTCGAATCGACGGCCGGGTGGTCGAAGTCGATCTCGAAGCTCAGCTTGTAGCCTTCGTAGGGGCTCAGGCGCGCCCACTTGACGTTGGCACCCTCGCCTTCGCGCACCTCGACCGGCTTGAGGATGCGCACGAAGCGCTTGGGCGCGCCCTGCAGTTCAATGCCGGCGGATTGCAGCAGGAACACGAACGACGACGCCGAGCCGTCCAAAATGGGCACTTCTTCGGCGGTGATGTCGATGACCAGGTTGTCGATACCCAGGCCGGCGCAGGCCGACATCAGGTGCTCGACGGTATGCACCTTGGCGCTGCCGCTGGAGATGGTCGATGCCAGCCGGGTGTCGGTCACGGCTTCGGGCGAGATGACGATGTCCACCGGCTGCGGCAGATCGACGCGCCGGAACACGATGCCGCTGTCGGGCAGCGCAGGCCGCAGGGTCAGCTCGACCCGCTGGCCGCTGTGCAGCCCGACGCCGACCGCCCGGGTCAGGGATTTGAGGGTTCTTTGAGCGAGCATGTCGTATTTTAAATTGTCAGGCGCGCAGCGCCATTGCCGGGCCGGCCAAGCCCATGCAGCATGGCTTGCCTGCAACAAGTGCAACCTGGCCAGATAGCAGGCCGTGCGCCCCCCGTCCCGCCATGGCAGGCCGGGGCAGACGCACGCGGGATCAGTCCGCCTGGCGGCGCAGGAAGGCAGGAATCTCGAAGTCGTCCATGCCGCCCGATGCCAGCGCATCGACCTTGGCCGCCGCCTGGGTGCGGTTGGTGCGCCACACGTTGGGAACCGCCATGTTGCCGTAGTCGGGCTGCTTCAGGCCCTGCGTGCCGCCCGCATTCTGGCCGGCACCGCGCAACACCTGCAAGGGCGCGACATTGCTGCGCACTTCCTGGCGGCTCAGGCCGGTCGCCACCACGGTGACGCGGATGTCGTCGCCCAGCTCGTCGTCGTAGGCGGTGCCGTAGATCACATGCGCATCGGGCGATGCGTAGGCGCGCACGGTGTTCATGGCCAGCTTGGACTCGCTCAGCTTGAGCGAACCCTTGGCGGCCGAGATCAGCACCAGCACGCCCTTCGCGCCCGACAGGTCGATGCCTTCGAGCAGCGGGCAGGCCACGGCCTGCTCGGCGGCGATCCGGGCGCGGTCGGGGCCGTTGGCCCGGGCCGTTCCCATCATCGCCTTGCCGGGCTCGCCCATCACGGTGCGCACATCCTCGAAGTCGACGTTGACGTGGCCGGGAACATTGATGATCTCAGCAATGCCGCCGACGGCGTTTTTCAGCACGTCGTTGGCATGGGCAAAGGCTTCGTCCTGCGTCACGTCGTCACCCAGCACTTCAAGCAGCTTTTCGTTCAGCACGACGATCAGCGAATCGACATTGGCCTCCAGCTCGGCCAGGCCGAGGTCGGCATTGGTCATGCGCCGGCCCCCCTCGAAGTCGAACGGCTTGGTCACGACGCCGACCGTCAGGATGCCCATTTCCTTGGCCACGCGGGCGATCACGGGCGCCGCGCCGGTGCCGGTACCGCCGCCCATGCCGGCGGTGATGAACAGCATGTGCGCGCCGCTGATGGCGCTGCGGATGTCGTCCACCGCCAGCTCGGCGGCTTCGCGGCCTTTTTCAGGCTTGCTGCCGGCGCCCAGTCCGCTCTGGCCCAGCTGGATGTTCTTGTGCGCGGTGCCACGGTTGAGCGCCTGCGCGTCGGTGTTGGCGCAGATGAACTCAACGCCCTGCACGCCGCAGTGGATCATGTGGCCGACGGCATTGCCGCCGCCACCGCCGACGCCAATCACCTTGATCTGCGTGCCTTGGTTGAATTCCTGGATTTCAATCATTTCGATACTCATGGGGAGCCTCCTGTTGGGGTAAATCGGGTGGGTAAATACATATCAATTTTTTTTGCGAAACATGGCGGGTCAGGCCGGTGGATCGGCGCCTCCGCAATGGGTTCGGCGCCAGTGGCGACCGAAAAATCTTGCGATCCGGGTCATTAAAAATTCCCCACGAACCAGTCCTTGACCCGGCCAAAGGCGCTGTGTACGCTGCCGGCCTTCTGCGCCACCTTGAAGCCGCGCATGCGCGCCAGCCGGGCTTCTTCGAGCAGCCCCATGACGGTGGCGGCCCGGGTCTGGGCCACCATGTCCGACAGCGCTCCGGAATAACGCGGCAGGCCGCGCCGCACCGGCTTGAGGAAAATGTCTTCGCCCAGTTCGATCATGCCGGGCATCATGGCGCTGCCGCCGGTGATGACGATGCCCGAGGACAGCACTTCCTCGTAGCCCGACTCGCGGATCGCCTGCTGGACCAGCAGGTAGATTTCCTCGACGCGCGGCTCAATCACGCCGGCCAGCGCCTGCTTGCTGAGCATGCGCGGGCCACGGTCGCCCAGGCCGGGCACCTCGACCTGGGTGTCGGGGTCGGCGAGCAGCTGCTTGGCGCAGCCGTTCTCGACCTTGATGTCCTCGGCGTCCTTGGTCGGCGTACGCAGCGCCATGGCGATGTCGCTGGTGATCAGGTCGCCGGCAATCGGGATCACGGCGGTGTGCCGGATGGCGCCGCCGGTGAAGATCGCCACGTCGGTGGTGCCGGCGCCGATGTCGACCATCGCCACGCCGAGCTCCTGCTCGTCGGGCGTAAGCACCGACAGGCTGGACGCCAGTGGATTGAGCATCAGCTGGTCCACGTCGAGGCCGCAGCGCCGCACGCACTTGATGATGTTTTCGGCGGCGCTCTGGGCGCCGGTCACGATGTGTACCTTGGCCTCCAGGCGCAGGCCGCTCATGCCGATGGGCTCGCGCACGTCCTGGCCGTCGATCACGAATTCCTGCGGTTCGACCAGCAGCAGGCGCTGGTCGGTCGAGATGTTGATGGCCTTGGCGGTTTCAATCACGCGGGTGACGTCGGCCTGGGTGACTTCCTTGTCCTTGACCGCCACCATGCCGCTGGAATTGATGCCACGGATGTGGCTGCCGGTGATACCGGTGAAGACACGGCCGATCTTGCAATCGGCCATGAGTTCGGCCTCTTTGAGCGCCTGCTGGATGCTGTGTACGGTGGCGTCGATGTTCACCACCACGCCGCGCTTGAGCCCCTGGCTGGCGGCAATCCCGAGGCCGGCCAGCTTGAGCTCGCCGCCAGGCATGACCTCGGCCACCACGACCATAATCTTGCTGGTTCCGATGTCAAGCCCCACCACCAGGTCTTTATATTCCTTGGCCATTCATTTACCTTTTCTTTTTCTTGTCATCTTTGTCACTGATCTCGCCAGTGGTGACGCCCCTGAGCTTGAGCGCATAGCCGGTTCCATAGCGCAGGTCGGCGGACTCCACATCGCGTCCGAACCGGGACGACACCTGCGTCACGGTGTCGACAAAACGTCGTGTACGCGCCTGGACTTCAGCCTGCGAGCCATGGCCCAGTTCGATCACCGCACCGCTGTCAAGCTGCGCACGCCAGCTTCCAAGATCGCTCAGCTGCAATTGCTCCAGCACCGAATCCATCTCTTCAAACAGCGCAAGCAGCTCGTGGTAGGCCTGCAGCACCTGCGGCGCCTGGCCCTTGGGCCCGCTCAGCAGCGGCAGTTCCTCGTTTTCGACATCGCCCGGATTGGCGTCGAACACTTCGCCGTGGTTGTTGACCAGCCGGGCTTCGCCCTCGGGTCCCCAGTAGGCGACGGCCTTGTGCTCAAGCAGCACGACCTTCAGGCGGTTCGGGAATTCGCGCTGCACCACGGCCCGGCGAACCCAGGGAACGGACTCGAAGGCCGCGCGCGTGGATTCGAGGTCCACCGTCAGGAAGTTGCCGGCCACCTTGGGCGCCACATTGGCGCGCAGGGTGACGGCATTGTTGTGCGTCAGGTCGCCGCCGACACGGATGGTGCTGATGTTGAAGACGGGCTGTCGCACCAGCCAGGCCATGCCCAGCGCCAGCACCATGGCGGCAAACACCAGGCCCAGGAGCACCGATACGGTGTTCATGAGCCTGACGTCCGGCGGCAGGGCGGCTGGCTGTGGCATGGTGCGGTTCACGGCAGTGTTCCATCCTGGGGCTGGCAATCAAGTGCTGCGGTTTGCAGCACCTGGACGCACAGGGCTTCATAGGAAATGCCCGCTGCCCGCGCGGACATGGGCACCAGCGAGTGCCCGGTCATTCCGGGCGAGGTGTTGATCTCCAGCAGGTAGGGCTTGCGCGTGGCCTGGTCGATCATCACGTCGGCGCGCGCCCAGCCCCGGCAGTTCAGCGTGCGAAAGGCCTGCAGCACGAGTTGCTGGATGGCCTGCTCTTCGCCGGCCGGCAGGCCGCAGGGCACCAGGTACTGCGTGGTGTCGGTGAAATACTTGTTCTGGTAGTCGTAATTGCCCTCGGGCGCGACGATGCGGATCACCGGCAGCGCCCGGGCGAGCACGCCGGTGCCGAGCACGGGACAGGTCACCTCGTCGCCGCTGATGAACTGCTCGCACAGGATGTCGGCATCCATCTTTTCGGCCAGCGCCACGGCAGCCGCCATGTCGTCGCGCTCCGTGACCTTGGTCAGCCCCAGCGAGGAGCCTTCGCGTGCCGGCTTGACGATCAGCGGCAGACCGAGCATGTCGGCCACCGCATCGACCTCTGCCGGACCGTACCCGCCCCGGCGCAGCAGCACATAGCGCGGTGTGGGCAGGTTTTCGGACAGCAGCACGCGCTTGGTCATGACCTTGTCGATGGCCATGCTCGACGCCATGACGCCCGAGCCGGTGTAGGGAATGCCGAGCAGTTCCAGCGCGCCCTGCACCGTTCCGTCTTCGCCGAAGCGGCCATGCAGCGCGATGAAGCAGCGGGCAAAACCCTCTTTCTTCAGGTCGCCCAGATCACGTTCGGCCGGGTCGAAGGCGTGGGCGTCAATGCCCTGCGAGCGCAGCGCTTCAAGCACGCCGTGTCCCGACATCAGCGAGATTTCACGTTCGGCGGAGCACCCGCCCATCAGGACGGCGACCTTGCCGAAGCTCGAAGGATGGGCGTTCATGCGCATTGCCCTTCCAGCACGGTGAGTTCCTGGAGTTCAAGCATGGCGACGACACGGGCAGGCACCTGCCCGATGGAGCCGGCGCCCATGCACATGACCACATCGCCGTCCAGCGCCGCATCCAGGATGGCCTGGGGCATGGCCGCGATGGCGTCAACGAACACCGGTTCGACCTTGCCGGCCACGCGCAGCGCGCGTGCCAGCGAGCGTCCGTCGGCCGCCACGATGGGCGATTCGCCAGCGGCATAGACCTCGGCCAGCAGGACCGCGTCGGCATGGCTGCTGATGATCCTGACGAAATCCTCGAAGCAGTCGCGGGTGCGGGTGAAACGGTGCGGCTGGAACGCCAGCACCAGCCGGCGTCCCGGAAAAGCGCCGCGCGCCGCCGACAAGGTAGCTGCCACCTCGACCGGATGGTGGCCGTAATCCTCGATCAGCGTGAACCGGCCGCCGTCCCTGGCGGGCAGGTCGCCGTAGCGCTGGAAGCGACGGCCCACGCCGGTGAAGTCAAGCAGCGCCTTTTGCACGGCGGCATCGGGCACGTTAAGTTCAACGGCGATGGCAATGGCGGCCAGGGCATTGAGCACATTGTGCTGGCCGGCCAGGTTCAACACCACGTCCAGGTCGGGAAGTTGCACGCCGTTGCGGCGCTGCGCGGTGAAATGCATCTGCGCGCCGACAGCGCGAACGTTCACGGCGCGCACCTGGGCGTCCTCGTTCAGGCCATAGCTGGTGATGGGGCAGGACATCTGGGAAACGATTTCACGGACCACCGGGTCGTCGGTGCACAGGACCGCCGTGCCGTAGAAAGGCATGCGGTGCAGGAAATCGACAAAGGCTTTTTTCAGCTTGCCAAAATCGTGCCCGTAGGTTTCCATGTGGTCGGCATCGATGTTCGTGACCACTGCCATCACGGGCAGCAGGTTCAGGAAGGACGCGTCCGATTCGTCGGCCTCGACCACGATGTAGTCGCCCGAACCCAGCTTGGCATTGGCGCCGGCGCTGTTGAGCTTGCCGCCAATGACGAAGGTCGGGTCCAGCCCGCCTTCGGCCAGCACGCAGGCGACCAGGCTGGTGGTGGTGGTCTTGCCGTGGGTGCCGGCAATGGCAATGCCCTGCTTGAGGCGCATCAGCTCGGCCAGCATCAAGGCGCGCGGCACGACCGGAATGTGTTTTTCGCGCGCAGCCAGAACTTCGGGGTTGTCGGCATGCACTGCCGTGGAAGTCACCACCGCATCGACATTGACGAGGTTTTCGGCGGCATGGCCGACAAAGGTCTGGATGCCGAGCCCGCCAAGGCGCTGCAGCGTACTGCTGTCCGACAGGTCGGAGCCGGAAATCACATAGCCCAGGTTATGCAGGACTTCGGCAATTCCGGACATTCCCGCGCCGCCGATGCCGATGAAATGGATGTGCTTGATGGCGTGCTTCATCGCGCAAGCTCCTCGCAGGCGGTGACAAGATGGGTCGTGGCATCGATTTTTTGCATGTTTTTGGCTTGTAGCGCAGACTGGACAAGCGCAAGGCGCTCTGTTTTTTGTAGCATTATCGCAAGTTTTTCTGGTGTCAGGTCATGTTGTTGCACCAGCCAGCCACCGCCCTGCGTGACCAGAAATTTTGCGTTGGCGGTCTGGTGGTCATCCACCGCAGACGGAAAGGGAACAAACAGCGCGGCTGCGCCGACAGCGGCAATTTCGGTCACCGTGCTGGCGCCCGCGCGGCAGATGATCAGGTCGGCATCGGCAAAGGCCTGGGCCGTGTTCTCGATGAAAGGCGTCAGTTCAGCGTCCACGCCGGCGGCCTGGTAATTGGCGCGCAGCGCTTCAAGCTGGCGGGCGCCGCTTTGGTGCGTGACGCGGGGGCGCTGCAAAGCCGGAATCAGCGCCAGCGCCTTGGGAACGAGTTCGTTCAGCGCCGCCGCGCCCAGGCTGCCGCCCACCACCAGCACCTTGAGCGGCCCGCGCCGTTCGGCAAAGCGCACGGCCGGGTCGGGCTGCCGGGTAAAGGCCGGACGAAGCGGATTTCCGACCCATTCGGCATTTTTCAGCACATGGGGAAAAGCGGTGAAGACGCGGTCGGCCACTCGGGCCAACAGCTTGTTGACCAGCCCGGCCACGGAATTTTGTTCATGCAGGATCAGCGGCTTGCCCAGCAGCACGCTCATCATCCCGGCCGGAAAGGCGATGTAGCCGCCCAGGCCGACCACCACATCGGGCTTGACGCGGCGGATGACCTGCACGCTTTGCCAGAAGGCCTTGAGCAGGCGCAGCGGCAGGAAGGCCAGGGTCACGGGCCCCTTGCCGCGAACACCCGAAAAATCAATCGACTCGAAGGCAAAGCCACGCGGCGGCACCAGTTGGCTTTCCATGCTGGGGCGGTCCGCGCTGCCCTTGCCGCCCAGCCAGTGAACGCGCCAGCCGCCCGCGCGCAAGGCCTCGGCCACGGCCAGGCCGGGGAAGATATGGCCGCCGGTGCCGCCTGCCATCACAAGGGCGCAGCGCTGCGGCTTCATACGCGGCCTCCGCGCATCAGCACGCGGTTTTCGTAGTCGATCCGCAGCACGACCGCCAGTGCAATCAGGTTCATCACGATCGCCGAGCCCCCGTAGCTCATCAGCGGCAGCGTCAATCCCTTGGTCGGCAAGGCGCCGAGGTTCACGCCGATGTTGATGAAGGTCTGGAAACCCATCCAGATGCCGACGCCCTGCGCCACCAGTCCGGAAAACAACCGGTCCAGTGCGATGGACTGGCGGCCGATGTGCATGATGCGGCGGATCATCCACAGGAACATGCCGATGATGACCAGCACGCCGACGAGGCCGAATTCCTCGCCAATCACGGCCATCAGGAAGTCGGTGTGCGCTTCGGGCAGCCAGTGCAGCTTTTCGATGCTGCCGCCCAGCCCGACGCCAAAGATCTCGCCCCTGCCGAAGGCAATCAGCGAGTGCGACAGCTGGTAGCCCTTGCCCATCGAATACTTTTCGTTCCACGGGTCCATATAGGCAAAGATCCGCTCGCGCCGCCATTCACTGAACATCACCATCATGCCGAAGGCCACCACGACCACGGCCGAAATCACGAAGAACATGCGCGCATTGACGCCGCCCAGAAACAGAATGCCCATGGCAATGACCGAAATCACCATGAAGGCGCCCATGTCGGGCTCGGCCAGCAGCAGCACCCCGACGATGCCCACGGCAAAAGCCATCGGCAGTACGGCGCGAAAGAAGCGCTCCTTCACCTCCATCTTGCGCACCATGTAGTTGGCGGCATACAGCAGCACGGCAAATTTGGCCAGCTCCGACGGCTGGAAGTTCATGACGCCGAGCGGAATCCAGCGCCGCGCGCCATTGACCCCCTTGCCAATGAAGGGAACCAGCACCAGCACCAGCAGCACCAGCGAGCCCATGAACAGCCACGGCGCGTATTTTTCCCAAGTGGCCATGGGAATCTGGAACGCCAGATAAGCGGCAATCGCCGCCATCAGCAGCGAGAACAGATGCCGCGTCAGGAAAAAAGTGTGTGCATAGCGCGCAAACTTCGGGTTGTCGGGCATGGCGACCGAGGCCGAATACACCATGATCAGGCCGGACAGCAGCAAGGCCACGGTGACCCAGACCAGCGCCCAGTCAAGCCCCGCCAGCCGAACGGGCGTGGCAAGCTTGACCGGAAGGCTCCGGCCGCCCAGGCGCACCGGCAAGGCATCCGAAGCGGCCTTGCCGAAACCCGAAAACCAGCCGGTACGGCGCAGTTTGGCAGTCACAGCACGGCCCCCTGTTCCACGGCGAGTTCCCGTACCGCGTCGCAAAAGACGCGCGCGCGGTGCTCGTAATTGTCGAACATGTCAAAACTGGCGCAGGCGGGCGACATCAGCACGGCGTCGCCCGAATGCGCCTGCGCGGCAGCCAGGCTGACGGCTTCGGCCATGGACGCAGCCTGCAGCAATTCAACCTGCCGGCCTTCCAGCGCGGCGCGGATGACCGGCGCATCGCGGCCGATCAGCACCACGGCCCGTGCATAGCGCGCCACCGGCTCGGCCAGCGGCGAGAAATCCTGGCCCTTGCCTTCGCCGCCGAGGATCAGCACCAGCTTGCGCTCAGCGCCCAGGCCGGCCAGCGCCGCCACCGTGGCGCCGACATTGGTTCCCTTGCTGTCGTCAAAGTATTCCACCCCGTCCAGCACGGCCACCGATTCCACGCGGTGTGGCTCGCCCCGGTATTCGCGCAGGCCATGCAGCATGGGCGCCAGCGCGCAGCCCACGGCGACGGCCAGGCCGAGCGCGGCCAGTGCATTGGTGGCGTTGTGGCGGCCGCGAATCCGCAGCGCTTCGAGCGGCATCAGGCGCTGGATGTGAAGCACCACCTCTTCAGCCTTGCGGCGCTTGATGGTCTCGTCGGCCTCGGCCGCGCGGACCAGCCACGCCATGCCATTGACCGTTTGGATGCCGTAGTCACCCGGCCGCCGCGGCTCATCGTCCCCGAAGGTCAGGTAGCTCCGCGTTTGCCTGCCCTTGACGAGCGCAGGCAATGCCGCCATCACCAGCGGGTCATCGCGGTTGAGCAGCATGAGGCCGGCGTTGCCATAGACATTCGCCTTGGCGCAAGCATAGGCGGGCAGGGTTTCATGCCAGTCGAGGTGGTCCTGGGTGATGTTCAGGACGGTTGCCACGTCGGGCTCGAAATTCGTGACCCCGTCGAGCTGAAAACTGGACAATTCGAGCACCCAGACCTCAGGCAGCGCAAAGTCTTCATCAAGGGCTTGCGCATCGAGCTTTTCGGCCAGGGTGTCGAGCAGCGTCGGCCCGATATTGCCGGCCACCGCCACCGATTTTCCGGCGCGCCCGATGAGCTGGCCGGTCAGCGAGGTCACGGTGGTCTTGCCGTTGGTGCCGGTGATGCCGATGAGCTTGGGCGCATAGGCGCGGTCCTCCTTCAGGGCGGCCAGCGCCTGCGCGAACAGGCTCAGTTCGTTGCCACAGGGAATGCCCTGCGCACGGGCTGCCGCCACGACTCCGCTGATGGAGGCGGGCGACAGGCCCGGGCTTTTCAGCACCATGCTGAAGTTTTCACCGTCCAGCAGTGCGCCATCCATGGCGGCATTGACGAAACGGGCGTTCGGCACGCTGGCCTGCAGGGCAGCGAGTTGCGGCGGCGCCGGACGCGTGTCGGCCACGGTGACACGGGCACAGCAGCGGGCGGCCCAGCGCGCCAGCGCCAGGCCCGAAGCGCCCAGCCCCAGAACCAGAATGTTTTGATTCGCCAGGTTTTTCATCTCAGTTTCAGCGTTGAAAGCCCGACCAGGCACAGCAGCATGGTGATGATCCAGAAACGCACGACGACCTGGGTTTCCTTCCAGCCGCATTTTTCAAAATGATGGTGCAGCGGCGCCATCTGCAGCAGCCGCCGGCCCTGGCCGTAACGCCGCTTGGTGTATTTGAACCAGGTGACCTGGAGCATGACCGACAGCGCCTCGACCACGAAGATCCCGCCCATGATCGCCAGCACGATTTCCTGGCGCACGATGACGGCAATGGTGCCCAGCGCCGCGCCCAGCGCCAGCGCGCCGACATCGCCCATGAAGACCTGCGCCGGATGGGTGTTGAACCACAGGAAGGCCAGCCCGGCGCCCGCCATGGCGGCGCAAAAGATCAGCAACTCGCCCGATCCGGGGATGTGGGGGAACAGCAGGTATTTGGAATAGACCGAGCTGCCGGTCACATAGGCGAACACGCCCAGCGACGAGCCGACCATCACCACCGGCATGATGGCCAGTCCGTCCAACCCGTCGGTCAGGTTCACGGCATTGCTCGAACCGACGATCACCAGGTAGGTCAGGATCACAAACCCGAACACGCCCAGCGGGTAGCTGATTTCCTTCACAAAAGGCAGCAGCAGGCCGGCCTTGGGCGGCAGGTTGACATCAAAGCCCGACCGCACCCAGCTGACAAAAAGCTCCAGCACGCGCATGTTGGAACTCTCGGAAATGCTGAACACCAGGTAGAGCGCTGCGATCAGGCCGATGACGGATTGCCAGAGGTATTTTTCGCGCGACCGCATGCCCTCCGGGTCCTTGAGCACCACCTTGCGCCAGTCATCGACCCAGCCGATGGCGCCAAAGCCCAGGGTCACGAGCAGCACGATCCAGACAAAGCGGTTGGCCAGGTCGAACCACAGCAGCGTGGAAATGCCGATCGCCATCAGGATCAACACACCGCCCATGGTCGGCGTGCCGCTTTTGCTCAGATGGGTCTGCATGGCGTACTCGCGGATGGGCTGGCCGATCTTGAGCGCGATCAGCCGGCGAATCACGAACGGGCCGGCCAGCAGGCCGATCAGCAATGCGGTGAGCGCGGCCATCACGGCGCGCAGGGTCAGGTACTGGAACACCCGCAGGAATCCCAGGTCAGGCGAAAGGGTCTGGAGCCACTGGGCCAGGCTAAGCAGCATGAGGCGCTTTCTTGTCTTCTTTTTGTAAATCGTCGCCAGCGGCCATGACCGCCTGGACCACGCGCTCCATCTTCATGAATCGCGAACCTTTCACCAGCACGCTGGCGACGTGCGGTAGTTCATCCACCACGGCGCTGATCAGTTCAGCCATGCCGGTGAAATGACGGCTTTTGCCAAAAGCGGTGCCGGCACCCTGCGACTGCTCGCCCAGCGTGAAAAGCTTTTCGATCCCCAGCGCACGGGCATTTCGGCCGGCTTCGCCGTGGAACTGCGGCCCCTGGCTGCCGACTTCGCCCATGTCGCCCATGACCAGCAGGCGCGGGCCGGGCAGTTCGGCCAGCACCTGCAGCGCCGCCTGCATCGAGTCGGGATTGGCGTTATAGGTGTCGTCAACCAGCGTCACAGTGCGCCCCGTCAGCGGGACCGACAAGGCGCGCGAACGCCCCTTGACCGGCATGAACGCCGAAAGACCGGCGCTGATGAACGCCGGCGGAACGCCGGCGGCTAGCGCACAGGCCGTCGCCGCCAGTGCATTCTTCACATTGTGCCGGCCGGCGACTTGCAGTGCGAACGCCAGCGGACCCGACGGCGTGCGGGCATCGACCCGCCAGCCATCGCCATTCCATGTCGCGCTGCCGGTCACATCGGCCGGCCCCTCCAGCGCAAACGTCAGGACCGGGCACGCGCCCGCCAGACGCCGCCAGACGGCGGTGTAGGCATCGTCCGCAGGAAACACCGCCGTGCCCGACGCATCGAGCGAATCCAGCACCGAGCCGTTTTCCAGCGCGACGGCGTCCACAGTGGCCATGAATTCAAGGTGTTCGCGCTGGGCATTGTTGACCAGCGCCACCGTGGGCCGGACCAGACCGGCCAGGTAGGCAATTTCGCCGGGGTGGTTCATTCCGAGCTCGACCACGCCGGCTTCATGCGCAGCGCGCAGGCGCAGCAGTGTCAGGGGCACGCCGATGTCGTTGTTGAGGTTGCCTTCGGTGGCGAACGCCGCTTCGGGTTTCCAGGCACGCAGAATCGCCGCGATCATCTGCGTGACCGTGGTTTTTCCATTGCTGCCGGTCACGGCAATCAGCGGCAGGCTGAATTGCGAACGCCAGGCAGCGCCGATCTGGCCCAGCGCCAGGCGGGTGTCGGCGACTTCGATGCCGGGCAACCCGGCCTGCGCCAGGCCGTGCTGGGCGATGGCTGCCACGGCGCCTTCGGCGCTGGCTTTCGGCAAAAACTCATGCGCGTCGAAATGCTCGCCCTTGAGCGCCACGAACAGATCGCCCGGCCGCAGGCTTCGCGTATCGGTATGAATCCGCAGGGGAGTGACGCCGCCTTCGCCCACCAGCCGGGACGATGGCAACCAGGCCGCGATCTGTTCCAGGCGCTTCATGCGGCCTCCTTTGCCTGGCGCATTGCTGCCATCGCATTCAGGGCGGCCTGCGCCTGGTCGCGGTCGGAAAATGCCATCTTCACACCCTTGATCTCCTGGTAGTTTTCATGCCCTTTGCCGGCCAGCAGGACAATGTCCTCTGTTTGGGCCAGCGCCAGCGCATGGGCGATGGCGGCATGCCGGTCCGGCTCTGCATGCGCAGCCTGCGGCTGGCCCAGGCCCTTTTGCATCTGTTCAATGATGGCCAGCGGGTTTTCGCTTCTTGGGTTGTCGCTGGTCAGCACCAGCTGGTCGGCATTTTTTTCTGCCGCTGCCGCCATCAGCGGTCGCTTGCTGGCGTCACGGTCGCCGCCGCAGCCAAAAATACACCACAGCCTGCCGCCCCGGCCACGCGCCACGGGTTTGAGTGCCAGCAGCACTTTTTCCAGCGCATCGGGCGTGTGCGCATAGTCGATCACGACCAGCGGCAGGCCGGCCAACGCCAGCGTTTCGGTCCGGCCGGGCACCGGAAACAGGTCCACGCAGGCAGCGACCGCATCGGCCAGCGGCACGTCCATCGCCCGCAGGCTGGCCATGACGCCCAGCAAATTCGACACGTTGTACAGACCCACCATGGTGGTTGAAATCGTATGGCGCTCTGGCCCTTCCACCACGTCGAAGCTCAGGCCCTGCGCGCCCTGCCGGATCGCCTGTGCCTGAAGCCGCGCAGGACCGGCGCATGACACGGTCCAGAGGTCCAGCGGCATTGGCGCCAGCGCCGCAGCCAGCTCCAGACCCCTGCGATCATCGATATTGATGACTGCCGCCCGCAGGCCCGGCCAGTTGAACAGCGCCTTCTTGGACGCCCAGTAAGCGTCCATCGACGCGTGGTAATCAAGATGGTCCTGGGTGAAATTGGTGAACACCGCGACCTGAAGATGCGTTCCGTCCAGCCGCCGCTCCTCGATGCCTATCGACGAGGCTTCCAGCACGCAGGCTGAAAAGCCCTGGCTTGCGAAAAGGCGCAACTGCTGCTGAAGCAGCACCGGGTCTGGCGTCGTCATTCCGGTGGAAACCATCGCACCGGGCGTGCCAATCCCCAGCGTTCCGACCAGGCCGCATGGGCGCTCCAGCCGGCCAAGCGCCTGCGCCAGCCACCAGGCGGTGGAGGTCTTGCCGTTGGTTCCGGTGATGGCCACCAGCTGGAGCTGCTCGCTGGGCGCGCCAAAATACGCAGCGGCAATCGGTCCGGTAGCGGCTTTGAGACCTTCGTAGCTCGCCACCCGGTCATCATTGAAGCCATAGGCCTGAGCGCCCGCGTTCTCGACCAGGCAGGCAGCCGCGCCGGCAGCCAAGGCGGCCTTGACGTACTGGCGTCCGTCGGTGGCGGCCCCCGGCCATGCGATGAAGCCGTCGCCCTGGCCCGCCTTGCGGCTGTCGGCCCACAGCGTTCCGGTCAAGCGCTCATGCAGCCAGCGTGCAGCCTGCTCAGGGGTGTGGAGTTGGACGATGGTCAAAATGACTCCTCCACTGTCTGCGTGATGATTTGCGGTTTCACGCTGACGTCGGGCTGCACGCCCATCATGCGCAGCGTTTGCTGAACCACTTCGCTGAACACCGGAGCGGCGGCAATGCCGCCAAAGTATTTGCCGTCGCTGGGCTCGTCAATCATCACCGCGACGATGATGCGCGGCGACTCGATAGGCGCCATGCCGGTAAACCAGGCGCGGTACTTGTTGCTGGCATAGCCTTTACCGACCTGCTTGTGCGCCGTACCCGACTTGCCGCCTACCGAATAGCCCACGGTCTGGGCCAGCTGGCCGGTGCCGCCTGGGGCCGCAGCCATCTGGAGCATGCGGCGAACTGCGTGGGCATTCTCGGGAGAAAACACCCTGACGCCGACCGCCGGCTCATTTTTCTTGAGCATGGTGACCGGAATGATCTGGCCATCGTGGGCAAAAGAGGTGTAGGAATGCGCCATCTGGAACAGCGATGCCGACAGCCCGTAGCCATAAGCCATGGTGGCCTGCTCGACCGGTCGCCAGGTTTTCCAGGGACGCAGGCGGCCCGACACGGCGCCGGGAAACTCGATCTGCGGCTTTTGTCCGTAGCCCAGGGCGACATAGGTGTCCCACATTTCGTGGGGCGTCATTTTCTGGGCGATTTTCAGTGCGCCCACGTTGCTGGACTTCTGGATCACGCCCTCGACGGTCAGCGTGCCGTAGTTGTGGGTGTCACTGATGGTGAAGCCGCCGATACTGAAGCGGCCGGGACCGGTTTCAATCAGGGTTTGCGGCTTGATGCGCCCGGCCTCCAGCGCCATGGCGACCGTGATCGGCTTCATCGTCGAACCGGGCTCGAAGGTGTCGGTCACGGCCCGGTTGCGCAGTTGCTCGCCGGTCAGGTTCTGGCGCTTGCCGGGAACATAACTTGGGTAATTGGCCAGCGCCAGCACTTCGCCGGTGATGGAGTCGATGACCACGACGCTGCCGGCCTTGGCCTTGCGCGCAATCACCGCATCGCGCAGCTTCTGATAAGCGAAGAACTGCACCTTGCTGTCCACGCTGAGCTGTATGTCCTTGCCGTCCACGGGCGGAACCTGCTCGCCAACGCCCTCGACCACGCGGCCCAGCCGGTCCTTGATGACCCGCCGTGAACCCGCCTTGCCCGACAGCGCCTGGTTGAAGGTCAGCTCGATGCCTTCCTGCCCCTTGTCCTCCACATTGGTGAAACCCACGATGTGGGCGATGGTTTCGCCTTCGGGGTACTTGCGCTTGTATTCCTTGCGCTGGTAAATGCCGGGGACGCCTAGTTCGCTGATTTTTCGGGCAACGGGCTCTTCCAGCTGGCGCTTGACCCAGACGAAGGTCTTGTCCTCGTCGCTGAACTTCTTTTTCAGCTCGGCCAGCGGCATTTCCAGCAACCTGGCCAGTTCGGTCAGCTGGGCGGGACTGGCCTTGACGTCTTCAGGAATGGCCCAGATGCTGGAGGCCGGCACGCTGGAAGCCAGGATCAGCCCGTTGCGGTCCAGGATGCGGCCACGGTTGGCGGGCAGTTCCAGCGTCCGTGCAAACCGCACCTGGCCCTGGCGCTGAAAAAATGCGTTGGCGTACACCTGGATGTAGGCCGCCCGGACCGCAAGACCCGTGAACGCCAGCGCGATCAGGGCCACGATGAGCTTGCTGCGCCACACCGGCGTCTTGCTGGCCAGCAAGGGGCTGGAGGTGTAGAGGACGCTTTTTCTACTCATGCTGCGCCTTCTGGCCAGCAGCGGCCGCCACATCGGCTGCGGATTTGTACTTGACGTACTCGGTAATGGCCGGCGTGGTGGTCCGCATCTGAAGCCGGTCTTTGGCCAGCTTTTCGATCTTCAGCGGTGTGGCTTCCGCGCGTTTTTCCACCTGCAGTCGCTCGCTTTCGGTTTCAATCTTGCGGCCCTGCGCCGCCGCTTTTTCAAGTTCTACGTAAAGACGCCGCGACTCATACTGGGTTTGCACCAGGTACAGCGCGCTGGCCAGCACAGCGAGCAGCAGCACGAAATTCAGGCGGCCCATGACCTGCCCCCCATGCTGATGATGAAAATATGGCTCATGCGGCTTCTCCGGTACGCTCGGCGACACGCATCACGGCGCTGCGCGAGCGCGGATTGCCGGCGACTTCCTCGTCGCTGGGCTTGATGCGCCCCAGCGCCTTGAGTTGCATGACCTTGGGCGCGGCAAAAGGCGCGCGCCGGTCATACACCTCGCGCGAGTGCGCGGCCATGAATTGCTTGACGATGCGATCTTCAAGCGAGTGAAAACTGATCACCACCAGGCGCCCGCCGGGTTGCAGCACCTTGAGCGACGCCTTCAGCGCCTGCTCCAGTTCTTCCAGCTCGGCATTGATGAATATCCGCAGCGCCTGGAAAGTGCGCGTAGCCGGATCCTTGCCCGGTTCGCGTGTCTTGACGGCACTGGCAACCACATCTGCCAGTTCAGCGGTGGTGGAAAGCGGGCCGGACGCCTGCCTGTGCCGGTCAATCGCCCGGGCAACCAGTCCGGCAAAACGCTCCTCGCCATAGTCGCGGATGACTTCGGTCATGGACTCGATCGAAGCGTCCTGCAGCCACTCGGCCACGCTCTGACCGCGCGTGGTGTCCATGCGCATGTCCAGCGGGCCTTCATTGCGAAAGGAAAAACCGCGCTCCGGATTGTCGATCTGGGGGGAACTGACCCCCAGGTCCATCAGCACGCCCGCGATGCTGGCCTGCGGCATCTGGTCGAGATGCATGAAACCCTGATGGCGGATGGAAAAGCGCGGGTCATCGATGGACTGCGCCTCGGCAATCGCGTCAAGGTCTTTGTCAAAGGCCGTCAGGCGGCCGAGCGGCGACAGTTGCGACAGCAACAGGCGCGAGTGTCCGCCGCGACCAAACGTCGCGTCGATGTAATGACCGTCCGGGTTGACCTGAAGCGCCGTGATGGCTTCGTTCAACAGGACGGTGCGGTGTGTCCATGTGCCCTTCACCATCTACTTTCAGAAAGAAAAATCTTTAAACACATCGGGCATCTCACCCTTCATCTGCTCGGCTTCCTGGGCCGCATAGGTCGCAGCGTCCCAGAGTTCAAAATAGTTGCCCATGCCCAGCAATACCGTGTCCTTGCTGATTCCAGCGGCCTTGCGCAACTCAGGCGAAACCAGGATGCGGCCGGTTGCATCCATCTCAATGTCCATCGCATTGCCCAGAAAAATTCGTTTCCACCATTGCGCCTGCATGGGCAGCGAAGCGATCCGTTCGCGAAACTTTTCCCACTCGTTCAAAGGAAAAATCATGAGGCATCCATGGGGGTGTTTGGTGAGAGTGAATCGGCCGGAATAATCTGCGCCCAGCGACTCCCGATGACGCGCAGGCACGGACAGCCGGCCTTTGGCATCGAGAGCGAGAAATGACGCACCTTGTAACACTTTTCGAGCCCTCTACCGACACTTTTCACCACCGAACTGCACATTTTCCCACTGTATCAGGGAACCCCCTGCCAACTCGGAATTTGACACAAATTATTTCAATGAAATCAATAACTTAGAGGGTTAAATGAAAGCTTATGAACGATTTAAAGTTGTTTTATATTAATCACTTGGCGCAGATACTGAAGGTTCAACATTAAGAACCCAAGCTTGCAGGAATACCGCTGAAGCAGCGACATGAAATGCGTGGTTCCCGTATTTGACCTTTTGCGGTCGCCCACCACCAAGGAAGTGCAACGACTGCATCACCGCCCTCCATGGACGCCATGGCTGTCAGTCTTTATTTATCAAGTCCGAAAGCTAGCAAAAGCGTAGCGTGCAGACTTCTTCTGCAAATCCGCCGGGGCTTGCAGGCTTGATGTCGGGCTACAAAACCATGCGAATGTGTTCCACCTGGAAAAATCCAGGTCAGACGGCGAATAACGGTTTTCAAGTCACCCAAAAGCACCACAAAGTGTTTTTTTTGCAATAAATGAATAACAATTTTCGGCTTCATTTTCGGGAAAACAGCCTGGAAATAAGCGGGGTTTTCGGCTGCGATCCGACGCGCTGATTCCGTTTCCAGGTCTATCCGAGATTAGGCGCGGGGCCACCGGCAGTGCCGCAGCACGACAAAACGAGACACCGCCGTATTGAATTACGTGGAAGTGGAGTAACGACGCGAAACGCCAAAATTACAGCTGTTGCACGTCACGCGCCGGGCACTCTTCGGATGCGAACTTGGCGCCGAGCATCCGGGTAAACCCTGATTTTACCTTGCCTGCAATCGGGCTCGCACCTGGCCCCTCTGAATCGAATCAGTCGCTGCGGGCGCTGACCTTGGCGTACTCGACGATTCCGATCACGTTGAAAAAAGCGGCGACCAGCCGGTTGACCTCGGAAAATTCGACAACGCGATTTTCAGCCCGTCGGGCGGACACCCAGTTGAGCAGCATGCCAGCCGCCGAAAAATCGACCCGAATGAGCTTGCCGCAGGAAATCTGCATCCTGTCAGCCCCCGCAAGGCTGGCTTCCAGCCGGTCCAGGACTTCCACGGCATCGCCCTGGATCTGGCCTGACAGGTCCACCGACAGAAAGCGAACGGACATGCTTGACGAAAAATCGAGTCCGGAATCGCCGTCCAGATCCATCAGGGTGGAATAGCTGGTTTCGGTGGTCGGCTTGCCGATGATGGTTGCCCGGCCCATGGCGTCGCCCTCTTCGTCGAGAGACTTGTAATTGCAGCGTGCGACTTCCCATGCGGGTGGCGACACCTCGTAGGTAACGCAAAAATCAAGCGCGGTGAGTTCAAAATCATCGGGACGGTGAATGACGCGCAGCATCTCCATGCGCAGCAGCCACCACTTGGGCTCGGTGGCGCGCTCGCCCGAAGGGGTGGCGTCAAGCAGCACCTTTTGCAGTTGCGCATCGCCAAGGAAGCGCAACTGAACAGGCTGGGCGGCCCAGCTGCCGAACACCTTGAGCAAAGGCTCAAGCGCGGCGGCTTCGATGGTCTTGAGATAGCTCCAGTCAAGGCGCCATGGCATCGGGGACCGGGCAATCGCCGTGTTGAGAACGCCCACGGACTGCACGCCCAATACCGACGGACATATCCAGTCGGTGGCCGTGCTGTCGTGCCTGGGTTTTTCGTCAGGCTGGATCAGTGCCTTGACCATGTCCGGCAGCGAAAACCACTGTGGCGCGGAGCGGCCGAAATGCTCGGCGAAATCGAGGGCAGCCGCTTCGAACCTGCCTTGCTCCCCGGTGGCGCGGTACAGATCGAACAGTGCCAGCCAGGTATAGACGTGGTCGGCGTGCGATGCGCCTGGCCGCAAAATATCGAGCAGACCGGCTTCGGCGCCTGCATCATCGCCATTGGCAAACAAAATGGCGGCTTCTTCAAGTTCGGCATCATGCACGATGTGTTCGCGCTCCAGGCCTGTCGCCAGCGACGGCAGCAGTCCCAACGCGCTGCTGTCCGTGGACTTGTCAACGCCTGGAGTCTCGACGCGGACCGGGTTTTTCGGCAGTCCGCCCAGAAGATCGTCGAGCAGGAAGCCGGGGGCCGGCTCGTCGGCCTGATGGACCGAGTCCATTGGGGCAGGCATCGTCGGCTGGAAGGCGGCAGGCAGCGCATCTTGCACTGGCGACTGCCCGGGTTCGGCCCGCGCCAGCGGCAGCGATGCCGGTACGGTGGCTGCGCCGGAAGCGGTCTGGTTCTTTGTTCTCCACCACTGCATCGACATCTGCGCTTCGATGTCGTCGATCTTTTTCAGCGTAATCGCGCGGTCATCGGCATTGGACGTGATACTGTTCTGGAAAAATGAGGGCCTGCTGCCCGGATCGGCCGCTGTACCGGCCAGCACCTCAAGCTTGCGCAACTTGCGCAACATGTCGAATTCACGCTTTCGCACAAAATCGTTGCGCCGCTTGCGCTCGATCATTTCATTGAGCAGCTGCTTGGTGACGGCGTCGTCCTTGTCGCCGTCAAGGGAGTCAAGCTCGGTCCAGTTGGTGGCCGGGTTGCGGACAAACTTGACCAGCTTGGACAACAAGCCGGAAGCGGTATCGTCTTTGGACATGTTGTTCAGTCAGGTCGTTGCGCAGAAGTGGCGGCTCAGTCGCCGAACATTTTCTGCTTGAGTTCGCGCCGCTGCTGGGCTTCAAGTGACAGGTTGGCCGTCGGGCGGGCAATCAGCCGGCCGACGCCGATGGCTTCGCCGGTTTCGTCGCAGTAGCCATAGTCGCCCGAATCGATGCGGGCAATCGACTGCTCGATTTTCTTGAGCAGCTTGCGTTCGCGGTCGCGAGTACGCAGTTCGAGCGCGTGTTCTTCTTCAATCGTCGCGCGGTCCGCCGGATCGGGAACGATGGCGGCGTCTTCGCGCAGATGTTCGGTCGTCTGGCCGGCGCTGTTGTGGATTTCCTGCTTGAGCACCGACAGCCTGTGGCGGAAAAAAGCCAGCTGGGTTTCGTTCATGTACTCGGAATCAGGCATGGCCTTGATTTCCTGGTCCGTCAGCTGGTTGGCCGGCTTGGTCTTCCAGTTGTTGGCCAGTTGCGGGTCCTTGGGAGCTGCCGCATGAACCGGCGGCGCGATGACGCGTTCGGTCATCATGGAATAGCTGGCCTTGGCGGCGTCGGGCGCATGCGTGGGCAGCATGGGCGACGGCGCAGGGGTCTGGATCGCGGTGCGGGCCGAGCTTCTGCGTCCGGGCTTGAGCGGCGCCGAGTCCATGCGCACGGGCGCAGCGGGTGGCGCCTTGCTCGTCTTGGTGTCCTTGGCCGCCGGCTTGGCCGGAGTCTGCACAGGGGTCTTGATTTTCTTTTCTGGGGTATTCACTGAGTCTCTCCTCTGGGAAGCGGCCTGGGGTGATGTCCCGGACCGATTCTTTGCCTGGCCGCCATGGAGCCGCCAAGCCCTACCTGGTGCCAGATAATCTGGTGTGTCTGCGCCAAACCAGCCCTTGACACCGCCCTGAGGCGGCTTTCAGCCCTTGAAGTGAGCGGGTTTCCCCGGAACTGGCTTCCCGATTCAGGTTCCCGGGTATTTTGGTCGGCGCGCGATTGTAGCGGCTTGCCGTCCCGTCGCCGGGAACTCAACAGGAATCCCCTGGAAAATGCTGGCGGCATGGGCGTTTTCATGGCTGATGAAGATTGGATTGAGTCCACAAGCCGCCAGTCTGCCTCAAACCAGGCACTGCTCCAGGCCCTGGATGAAAATATCTTTCGGCAGGTCGATGCCAATGAAGACCATCTTGCTGGTCTTGGTCTCGCCCTCGGCCCAGGCCGGCCCCAGGTCGCTGCCCATGAGTTGGTGGACGCCCTGGAAAATCACCTTGCGCTCCGTGCCTTCCATGTTCAGCACGCCCTTGTAGCGCAGCATGCGCGGGCCGTAGATGTTGACCACCGCGCCCAGGAAGTCTTCGAGCTTCGCGGGGCTGAAGGGCTTGTCCGAGCGGAACACGAAGCTCTTCACGTCGTCATCGTGATGGTGATGGTGGCCCTGGCCTTCGGCGGCGTGCGAGGGGTGGTCGCAGTGCTCGCCGTGAACATGGTCGTGGTCGTGCGGCTCGTCGGCCTTGAGGAAATCCGGGTCGATGTCGAGCTTGGCGTTGAGGTTGAAGCCGCGCAGGTCGAACACGTCGGCAATCGCCACCTCGCCAAAATGCACGGCTTTTTGCGGCGCGCGCGGGTTCATGTGCCTGATGCGGTGCGTCAAGGCATCGACCTCTTCGGGCGTGACCAGGTCGGTCTTGCTGATGAAGATCTGGTCGGCAAAACCGATCTGGCGGCGCGCTTCCTGGCGGTCGTCGAGCTGGGTCTGCGCATGCTTGGCATCGACCAGCGTCAGGATGGAGTCGAGCAAATACTGCTCGGCGATTTCCTCGTCCATGAAAAAGGTCTGCGCCACCGGGCCGGGGTCGGCCAGGCCGGTGGTTTCGATCACCACGCGGTCGAATTCCAGCATTCCCTTGCGCTTCTTGGCGGCCAGCAGTTGCAGCGTCTCGCGCAAATCCTCGCGGATCGAGCAGCAGATGCAGCCGTTGTTCATCTGGATGATGTTTTCCTGCGTGTCATTGACCAGGATTTCGTTGTCGATGTTTTCCTCGCCGAACTCGTTTTCGATGACGGCGATCTTCTGGCCGTGGGCCTCGGTCAGAATGCGCTTGAGCAGCGTGGTTTTGCCCGAGCCGAGAAAGCCGGTGAGGATGGTGACGGGAATCAAGCTCATGGTGGTGACCTAAAAAACGGGAATGTGAGAAATACGCAAGGGCCTGCGTGCCAGGCGAAACAAGCGAGATGAGGACTTTAGCCGCGCCTTCAAGACCCCGAAGGGATCTGGTGCTTCCCGGACAAGCGCTGCAAGCAGCAAAAGGCACCAGCAATTACTATGATTTATATAGCTGCTTATGCCCGCCCATCATGCGCAAACGGCCAATTTAATCCTTAAAAAGCTAGTTTGAAGGCCTTTTGACCAGCACCAGCCCCTTGAGGTATTCGCCTTCCGGAAAGGCCACCGTCATCGGATGGTCGGGCGCGCCGCCCATGCGCTCGCAGATGAAGGCGTCCACGCCGGCGTCGGTTCCGGCCGAGGCGACGATCTTGTGGAACAAATCGGCGCTGATGCCGCCCGAGCACGAGTAGGTGAACAGCACGCCGCCGGGCGCGAGGATGGAAAGCGCCAGCCGGTTGATGTCCTTGTAGGCGCGCGCGGCGCGCTCGGCGTGCGTGACCGTCGGCGCGAACTTGGGAGGGTCAAGCACGATGGCGTCGAAAGTCCGGCCGTCCTTCACGTACTGGCGCAGCATGGCGTTCACGTCGGCGTCCAGCATCGTGGTGCGGCTGGCGTCAAAGCCGTTCAGCGCGACATTGGCCCTGGCGCGCTCGATGGCCGGGCCGGACGAGTCGATCGACGTGACGTGCGCCGCGCCGCCGGCCAGCGCGGCCACGGTGAAGCCGCCGGTGTAGCAGTAGCAGTTCAGCACGTCCTTGAACCCGAGCCGGCGCGCGTAGGCTGAAAACTTCTGCCGGCTGTCGCGCTGGTCCAGGTAAAAGCCGGTCTTGTGGCCTTCGGCGACGTCCAGGCTCAGTTTCCACTCGTGTTCGGTGATGACGATGCCGGTGTCTCCCGAGCCGGCCAGCCAACCCGTCTTTTCAGGCAGGCCTTCGAGCGTTCGCACGCTGGCGTCCGAGCGTTCATACAGGCGCGTGAGGCCGGTTTGTGCCAGCAAGGCGTCAACGATGACCTGCTTCCATTTCTCCGTTCCGCAGCTGGAAAACTGCGCGACCAGCGTGTCGCCGTAGCGGTCAACGACAAGCCCCGGCAGGCCGTCGGATTCGCCGTGGATCAGCCGAAAGCCGTCGCTTTTGATGTCAAAAAGGCTTCTTGCGCTTATCGCCTGTGCGATGCGCGCTATGAAAAAAGAAGCATCAATGCGCTGTGCCTCGTTGAAGCTCCAGACGCGGGCGCGAATCTTGGATGTCGGGCTGAACGCGGCCCAGCCGAGGAACTGGCCGGCGTGGCTTTCGATGCGCACGGTTTCACCGGATTCGGCGCTGCCGCTGGCGATGGCGCCGTCAAAAACCCAGGGATGGCGGCGCAGCAGGGAGCGTTCCCGGCCGTCTTTCAGTCGAATGATGTTCATGCCGCTATTGTCGCGGCAGCCAGCCCGGCTACTTCAGAGGGTCAGGTTCGCGGACTGGCGGCGGCGTTGGCGCTTTGTCGCCCGCACCGTTCGACATCGCCCTGGGATGCGCGGCGTCGTAGATCTTGGCCAGGTGCTGGAAGTCGAGGCGCGTGTAGACCTGCGTGGTGGTGATGTTGGCATGACCCAGCAACTCCTGCACCGCGCGCAGGTCGCCGCTGGACTGCAGCACATGGCTGGCGAAGGAATGGCGCAGCATGTGCGGATGCACCGGCGTGGCCAGCCCGGCCTGCTGCGAGCGCTGCTTCAGGCGCACGCGGATGTGCTGCGGCGTGAGCCGGGTGCCGCGCTGGCTGATGAACAGCGCCTGGCTGCCTTCAGCATTGGGAACCGCCGAAGCGTTGCGCACTGACAGCCAGGCCTCCAGCGCCGCGAGCGCCGCGCCGCCCACCGGCACGCTGCGCCGCTTTTCGCCCTTGCCCAGCACATGCGCCTCGCCGGCATCGCGGTCGATCCAGCCGCGCGCCTGGCCGCTGGCCTGCGCATCGAGCCCGACCAGCTCGCCAATGCGCAGGCCGCAGCCGTAGAGCAGTTCGGTGATGCACCGGTCGCGCGCTTCCAGAAAGGCGTCAACGCCGGTGGCGTCGGCTTCAAAGCGGGCCAGCTGCACCGCCTCATCGACGCTCAGCGCCTTGGGCAGCGGCTTGGCGACCTTGGGCGAGCGCACGTCCTGCACCGGGTTGCCGGGCACCAGCCCCTCGCGGCCCAGCCAGGTGTAAAAACCGCGCCAGCCCGACAAAATCAAGGCAATGCCGCGACCGCTGCGCCCGGCGGAATGCATCTGCGCCACCCAGCGCCGCAAGTGCGTGTGCTTGACATCCAGCAACGCCACGCCGGCCTTGCGCGCCTGGGCCTGCAGCTTTTGCAGGTCGGCGGTGTACAGCTCCACGGTGCGGCTGGCGAGCCGCTTTTCCACCCGGACGTAAGCAAGGTAGCGAGTGACCAGCGGGTCCGGCGCTTCAGGCACGGCGTTTTGCGCGGGCGGCAGGCGCTTCATGCGACGTGTTCGGCGTGTCCGGCGGGCCGCAAGGCGAGCGGCGCCTGCAGGCGCGACAGCGCCGCGCCGGCCAGTTCGCCGAGCCGTTCAAGGAATTCGGTCCCCATGCCGCTGTGAAAACGCTGGGCATCGGGCGAGGCCAGAACCAGCAGGCCGGACACCGGCGCGTCCGGGCCGGTGCGCAGCGCAATCAGCGCCAGCGACTGCGCCTGCGCGGCTTGTGGTAGCCAGCGGGCGGCTTCAAAACCGCCGTTGACGCCGCAATAAGGCGCGCTCAGCGACGCCGCGAAACTCCGCACATCGTCGCTGACATCCAGCGCGAAGCCTTCACCGGCATGCGCAGGGTCCACGCCCCACAGCCTGATGGCGGCCTGCGCAATCTGGAACTCGGCGGCAAGGCTCTCGACGATGGCGCCCGGCAGGTCGCGCGCCTGCGCCGTCTGGAGCAGCCGGCGCGTCCAGGACTGCATCTTGCCGGCGATCACCAGGTTGTCCTGGCCGTGGCCGATCATCTCGGCCACGCGGGTTTCCAGCGCCTTGATTTTTTCCCGCAGCAATCTGGCCTGGCGCTCGGGCAGGCTGACGACGCGGCTGTCGTGGCCGCTGGAAAGCTCCACGGAGGCCAGCAGTTCGGCATGGCGCTCGAAAAAATCCGGCGTTCGGGCCAGGAATTGGGCGATATCGCCTTCGGCGATCGGGTATTGCAGGGAATTCATGCTGGCGTTGTCTCCATTTTTTTTATAACGGCTTCAAGCCTTGCGCAGGGATGCCGCCCGGTCAAAGCATATCGGGAATGTCAATCTCGGCTTCAAACACGGTCGTGGCCGGGCCGGTCATCAGCACCGGCGCATCGAGCGCGCCGCTCCATTCAATCGTCAGCGGGCCGCCGCGCGTCAGCACATCGACGCGCGCATCGAGCAGGCCGAGCCGGATGCCGGCCACCACCGCCGCGCAGGCGCCGGTGCCGCAGGCCAGCGTCTCGCCGGCGCCGCGTTCATAAACGCGCAGGCGAATCTGGCCACGACTGACGACCTGCATGAAGCCGGCGTTCACGCGCCTGGGGAAAGCCGCGTGGTGCTCGATCAGCGGGCCGGTCTGCACGACCGGCGCGCTGTCCACGTCATCCACCAACTGCACCGCATGCGGATTTCCCATCGACACCACCGCTACCAAAACAGGAGCTGCTTGTGCAGGCGCAGCAAGCGCAAGCGGCCATTTTTGCCATGAACCGGCGGCTTGCGGCGTCAAACCGGCAGGGTTGAACGGGATGCGCGCCAGCTCGAACACCGGCGCGCCCATGTTCACCGTCACCCGGCCATCGGGCTGCATGCGCGGCTCGATGATGCCGGCCAGCGTCTTGACCTTCACCGCGCCCTTGGCGGTCAGGCCCTGCTCGCGAACGAAGCGCACAAAGCAGCGCGCGCCGTTGCCGCACTGTTCAACCTCGCCGCCGTCGGCGTTGTGGATCACGTATTCGAAGTCGATGCCTTCGCCCGGCGAGGGCCGCACCGTCAGAATCTGGTCGGCGCCAACGCCGAAGTGGCGGTCGGCCAGGAAACGGTAGTGCGCGGTGGTGAGGCCAAGGGAGCCACGGGTTTCGTCGAGCATCACGAAGTCGTTGCCCGCGCCCTGCATTTTGGTGAATCGGATTCGCATGGGGCGCATTATCAGCTGCACCCTGCGCTGCGCAGAAGCAGTTCGTGGCATGGCGCCAACACACCGGCAAGGCACGGCAGGGCTCAGGAATTTTTTCGCGCCACCTGCGCCCAGACCGTTTCGGCCGTCGGCGCCAGTGCGTCGGTCGTGCGAAAAAGCCGGACTTCCAGCGGCACGTCCCCTTGCTGACCCGCAGCGCCCACAAGCCGTCCGTCAGCCATCTCGGCGCTCACCAGACTGTGCGGCAGCCATGCCACGCCGCGCCCTTCGAGCGCCATGGTCTTGAGCAGAACGGCGTGGTGCGAGGTCATCACCGGCTTGAAGCGCTGCGCATCGAACGCGCCGGGCAGCTGGTCGCGCATGATCTGGCCCAGCCCAGACGCCTCGCTGTAGGCCGGCACCGGCAAGGGTTCATGGGCGCCGCCATCGATGCGGTGCTGCGGCTGGCCGCCGGCATCGGGCACGCTCACCGGCACCAGCCGGTCCTCGCCGACGCAGGCAAAGCTGACCTCGGGCGGCAGCGTGGCCGCAGCACAGCAAAAACTGCATGCGGCGCTGCCGCATCAACTCTTCACAGGCCTGGTAGCTTCGGCTACGGCTTCAACTCCAACGGCCGCTACGGCCAGGCGATGGCGCAATACCCGCTGTTCTGGTACGAGGAAGCCGGCGACCCGCTGGACTACGAGCTGCAGGCCCGGCTGGGCGAGCACTACACCGGCCCGATGGCCACCGGCGAAAACCTGTTCTCGATGCAGGACGCGCGCAACCTGATCCGCCACGGCGGCATGCACAAGGACCGCGACTGGCTGCAGTTCGACTGCGCGTTGAGCTACGGCCTGGTCGAGTATTTGCGCACGCTGGACATGCTCAAGGACCACGGCTGGTCGCCCAGCCGCTGCGTGCCGCACGGCGGCCACCAGATGTCGCTGGCGATTGCCGCCGGCCTGGGGCTGGGCGGCAACGAGTCCTACCCCGACCTGTTCCAGCCCTACGGCGGCTTTCCGGACGGCGTGAAGGTGGAAAACGGCTACGTGACGCTGCCGCCGCTGCCCGGCATCGGCTTCGAGGGCAAGGCGGACCTGTATGCGGAAATGAAGGCGCTGACGAACTGAAACCTCTTTGCACCGCGCCGGGTAGGCGGATTTTCCATCGGCACAGCTGCTACCAAAAAAGTAGCTACTTTCGCCCGCCCATCAAGCGCAAACGGCCATTTAGACCATGATTTGGCAGCGGTGGCCGCTGGCGAATGAATTATGAGGAATGCGCGGTTGACACAAGGTCGTCCAGCCGCCGCATGAAAGAAAAGCGCCCGGTGCTATCGGTTCTGTGCAGGGAGTCTGGTTTACCTGGCTTGTATCGAATGGAAAATCGGTATTCTTTTTATTATCGATTGAGTCGATGACGAGAGTATTAATAGTTACTTATTATTCAATACGTCACATATTATTTGCCGCATTCCTTGAAACTTTAATTACAGGAATATTCAAAATTTACGAGACCGAATCAATAAAATCCGATTAGCATCAATTTAAGGAATGCAGTTCGACTGACCAACTGCAAGCCTGCATCTGTCTGTTGGGCAAGCAAGCGGGAGGATTTCATCATGTCCATTACAAGCGTTTTAGCCAAGCGGTTTTCAAACTACGACAACCAGCAGTCCGTCGGATCAAAGCTGAGGACCAAACGCATCGCTCCCTTGCTGGAGATGATTGACGACGTTTTCAACAAGCATGGCAAGGTGTCCGTCATAGACATAGGCGGGTCGGAGCAGTATTGGGGAATCGTGCCCTTGCAATACCTGACAGAGCGCCATGTCAAGATCACCGTTGTCAATCTTCCGGGAAGCCGATTACCCCCGGACCATGGCCCCTTCCGGTTTGTTGAATCGGATGGCTGCGACCTGGCTCGTTTCGGCGACAAGTCATTTCACATCGCCCATTCAAATTCCGTCCTGGAGCACGTCGGCGACTGGCAGCGAAAGGTTCAATTCGTCAAGGAACTTGAACGCGTCTCGCAGGCCTACTTTGTTCAAACGCCGAACTTCTGGTTTCCGATCGAGCCTCATTTCATGACGCCGTTTTTTCACTGGCTTCCCGCACCCGCGCGCATCTGGCTGGTCAGGCACTTCAAGCTGGGGCATTTTGAAATAGCGGAGTCCGTGGGTGACGCGGTCATGCTGGTGGAGCATGCCGGCCTGGTGACCAATGACATGTTCCGCTACCTCTTCAAGGACGCCCGCATCCTGACGGAACGGTTTTTCGGGCTCCCCAAGTCGTTCATCGCCGTGAAGAAATAAGGCGATGGCCGGCGGAATTCTCCTGACTTCGAGAACTTTCGCGGCGCATGGGTTTTGACAGGCAAGTGCTCGGCCCAAGGCAGTAAGTGCCATCGGCGTGCAGCAAGAACTGGCCCCAAAAGCCATAATCCGCCATGGTCCGACCCACCCAACTCCTGTACCCCCAGCGCGATCCAGCGCCCACCCGCCCGGCCGCCACCGTGCTGCTGCTGCGCGACACGCCGCAAGGCATTGAAGTGCTGATGACCCGGCGCTCCATGACGGCCAGCTTTGCAGCCGGCGCCTACGTCTTTCCCGGCGGCGGCATCGATGCGGCCGACGCGCAAGCGCATGCGCAGTCCACACGCCGCGCCGGCCAGTCCGACCTGCAGCTGACGCAGGCCATCGCCGCCATCCGCGAAAGCTTCGAGGAACTCGGCGTGCTGCTCGCGCGCCATGCCGACGGCCGCCACATCAGCACCGAAGACATTGCCGCGCTCGACCGCAAGGCGCCGTTTGCCGCGCAGTGCCGGGAGCGCGGCCTTTTGCTGGCGGGCGCGGAAGTTTTCACGCTGGCCCACTGGATCACCGACCGCGACTTGCCGCGCCGCTTCGACGTGCCCTTCCTGGTCGCCCGCATGCCGCAAGGCCAGACGCCCGTGGCCGACGAAACCGAGCAGTTCGAGCCCAGCTGGGTGCGCCCGGCCGAGGCACTGGCGCGGCACGAGGCCGGCACGTTCTTCATGATCTTTCCGACCATCCGCACGCTGGAGCGCCTGGCGCGGTACGCCAGCGTCGAGGCGGTGCTGAGCGCCTGCGCGCATGAAAAGCCGCTGTGGATTTCCTGCCCGCGCGCCGGCCTGCTGGGCGGCCAGGATGCGCGCTACATGGAGATTGATGCGCCCTACGGCGAACTGGCGCTGACCAGCCCCGACGGCCAGATCGTGCATTCGCTCGACTGGCAGTTCGAGCAAGCCGTGCCGCTCTTGAGGAACGTCATGCGCCTGACCGCGCCCAATCCCGGCGTCATGACCGGCCCCGGCACCAACAGCTATATCGTCGGCACGGCAGACACCGGCTACATCGTGATTGACCCGGGGCCGGACCACGAGGCGCACATCCGGCGCCTGTTTGACGCGACCGGCGGGCGCATCGAGGCAATCGTCTGCACGCATTCGCATCCCGACCATTCGCCGGGCGCCAGGCCGCTGCAGGCGCTGTGCGCGCACCGGCCGCCGATCCTGGGCCTGCCTTCGGCCGCTACCGCGCGCGCCGATTCCCGGTTCGCTCCTGACCGCTCGCTATTAAATCAGGAGCTGCTCACGCTTACCCATCAAGCGCAAATACACACTTTGAAGGTTTATTTCACCCCCGGCCACGCCGCCAACCATGTCTGCCTGGTGCTGGTCGAAGACGGCCTGCTGTTTTCGGGCGACCACATCCTGAACGGCAGCACGACCATCATCAATCCGCCCGATGGCGAGATGAGCGCCTACCTCGATTCGCTGGACCGGCTCACCGACGCCTGCAACGCGCACGAGATCGACTTCATCATTCCGGCGCACGGCCATGTACTGGGCGAAGCACCGCAGGCGATTGCGCAGCTCAGGGCGCATCGCCTGAAGCGCGAAGCCAAGGTGGCGGCAGCGATGACGGCCCTGCCTGAAGGCACGCTGAACGACTGGGTGGCGCGGGCCTATGACGACACCGACCCGCGCCTGTGGCCCATCGCCCTGCGCTCGCTGCAGGCGCATGTCGAGCGGATCGAGGCGCTTGCGGCCTTGCGTCCCGCATGAAGCGCAATCAGGCGCAACACTTGCTTGCCGTTGGAGCCTTATACTTTTCTTCAGTCGTTCCGCCGCTTGAGGCTTCGGGCTGACCGGGCGACTGCCACTTAACTCTTACGGGATGCTCCATGCCAACGATCACGACGCGACACTTTCTGAAAACCTCCGGCGTCCTGCTGGCCGGCCTGGTGCTGGCAGCCTGCGGCAAGCAGGAGCCGGCAGCCCCCGCCGCCGGCGCGCCTGCAATGCCTCCACCGGCGGCCGCCGCCAAGGTCTATGTGGTTGGCACCGACGCCGCCTATGCGCCGTTTGAATCGCAGAACGACAAGGGCGAGATCGTCGGTTTTGACATCGACGTGGTGAAAGCCGCTGCCCAGAAGGCCGGCATCGAGGTCAAATTCCTGAACACGCCGTGGGAGGGTATCTTCAATTCGGTGGCCCAGGGCGACCGCGATTTTCTGGTGTCGGCCATCACCATCACGCCCGAGCGCCAGCAGACGCTGGATTTCTCGACGCCCTACTTTGATGCGCAGCAGCTGATTGCCGTCAAGAACGACTCGAAGATCGCCAAGTTCGACGACCTGAAAAAACTCAAGGTCGGCGTGCAGAACGGCACGACCGGCGACGAGGTCATCACCAAGCTGCAGGGCAAGGACAGCGCCAACATCAAGCGCTTCGAGTCCACGCCGCTGGCGCTAAAGGAAATGGAAGGCGGCGGCGTCGATGCCGTGGTGGCCGACAACGGCGTGGTGGTCCACTATGTGAACAACAACCCCGATTCAAAATTCAAGACCATCGCCGACAGCACTTTTGCATCCGAGCAGTACGGCATCGCGGTCAAGAAAGGCAACGCCGAACTGCTGGAAAAAATCAACAAAGGCCTGGCCGGCATCAAGGAAGATGGCACTTACGCCAAGATCTACACCCAGTATTTCGGTGCTGCCCCTGCTGTGGCAGGCGCAGCCCCCGCATCCGCTGCCGCCAAGTAAACCCTGACCTGAGATGCAGCGCACCGGCCCACGGCGGGCGGGCGCTGCATCTCAGGCGCCCGGCCGCCCCAGGCCATGCAGCAACTGCCCGCGCGCCGCCTCGGTGATGGCCGCCACGCACGGATGCGTGATGCGCCGCTCGACCGTGACGGCGAAGAAGTCTTCCACCATCTCGCTGGTATGGCCAATCACCTCGACCCCGTATTGCGCCACCGTCTCGGCCTCCAGCACGCTGGCCGACATGAAGATGCCCCGGCCTTCGCGTCCAAAAGCCTTCATCAGCGCGCCATCGTCGAACTCGCCAATGATGCGGGGGTGAATCTGGTGCTTGGTGAACCAGCTGTCGAGCTGTTTGCGCACCGATGAGGCGGCACTCAGGATCAGCAGCGGCGCATCGTTCAGGCACTGCGGAAAATCGCCCTTGAGCGTGCTTTTAAGCCCCGGCGTGCAGAAAAAACTCATGGGCGTGCTGCCCAGCGGGTGGTTGAAGGCCTTGATGCTGACGCGGCCCGACATCGGCTCGTCGGCCATCACCAGGTCCAGGCGGTGCAGCGCCAGCTGGGCGAGCAAATCCGGAAACTTGCCTTCGCTGCAGATTAGCCGCACCGGCTGCTTCATCGCCAGCGCGGGCTCCAGCAAATGGTAGACCATCGACTTGGCCACCGAATCGGCCACGCCGACCCGGAAGTCCAGCGTCTTCTGGCCGCCGCTGGCCTGGCGCAGGGCCGTTTCCATTTCAGCCCCCAGCGTGAATATCTGGTCGGCATAGCCCAGCGCCAGCCGGCCTTCGTCGGTCAGCTCTAACTGTCGTCCGCTCTTGCGGAACAGCTGGCGCCCCAGCCAGGCCTCCAGCAGCTTGATCTGCCCGGACAGCGTCTGCGGCGTGGTGTGCAGCTGCTCGCCGGCGCGATTGATGCCGCCGGCCTTGGCCGTGACCCAAAAGTAATGCAGGTGCTTGAAGTTCATGCTGTGGTTCCCCTGAAATGAAGTGCTTGCTGTCGAATCAGCTTGATAGTTCGTATTTTTCGAAGTGAATTGGTTATAAATACGAATTTACACGAAGTGAAAAACTTTCTATAGTGAAAGCCATGACGTCATTTTTTTGATGTTTAAAGGAGACTTCCCATGCGCCTGAGCACCAAAAGCCGTTTCGCCGTGACCGCCATGATCGATATTGCCCTTCAGGGCAACGCCGGCCCGATTTCGCTGGCCGACATCGGCATGCGGCACAGGATTTCAGTGTCCTACCTGGAGCAGCTGTTCAGCAAGCTGCGCCAGAGCGGACTGGTCGAAAGCACCCGTGGCCCGGGCGGCGGCTACTCGCTGAGCCGCGCCAGCGAGAGCATTTCGGTGGCCGACATCATTGGCGCCGTCGAGGCCCATTCCGACAAGCCGGGCAAGGCTGACAAGGCGGTGGCCATGCAGCAAGGCTCGGGCGAGTGGATGACGCAGGAATTGTGGGCCGCGCTGAATGCCAAGATGGTCGAGCACATGCAGTCGATCAGCCTGCGCCACCTGGCCAGCGAGCAGCGCGCCAAGGGCGTGAAGATCGAGGCACGTCCGGCCAAGCGTGGCGTGTTCAGCGCGCCCAAGCCCAAACCGGTCTACACCACGGCGCCGAACTCGGTGTTCGCCCTGGGCCGCTCGCTGCTGGGCAGCCGCTGAGCGCCGCCAGCGCCTGGCGCTGAAAATAAAGTGTGAAGCCCGCCGATAAGCCGGATTCTGTGCGCCGGGCTTCCTTGCCCTAAAGCAAGTTGGCCCGGTGTGACCGCCATTAATCTGGGCCGGGGGTCGCCCACCCGGCTCGGTGCCACCTACCCGCCAGCTCCGCGGAACCACGTCAACGCTGGCCTATTTGGTGTTGCTGCGCGTAGAGATTGCCCGTTTCACCCGCACTGAAGCGGCTCGTCTCTGTTGCTCTGATCCTCACCTCGCGGTGGAGAGGTGTTACCTCCTACGCTGTCCTGTGCAGTCCGGACGTTCCTCCAGTGCTTCCTTTCGGAAAAATGCACCAGCGGCGGTCTGGCAGGCTTCACCCCTGCATTATGGCAGTGCGCCACAATGTGCTTTTGTCCGTCGAAAACGAAAGGGAGACCTCATGAAAGCCGACAGCATCCTCGCCACCATTGGCAACACGCCCCATGTCCGCATCAACCGCCTGTTCGGCCCCGATGCGCAGGTATGGATCAAGTCCGAACGCTCCAATCCGGGCGGCTCGATCAAAGACCGCATTGCGCTGTCCATGGTCGAGGCTGCTGAAAAATCGGGCGCCCTGCAGCCCGGCGGCACGATCATCGAGCCGACCTCGGGCAACACCGGCATCGGCTTGGCGATGGTCGCGGCCGTCAAGGGCTACAAGCTGGTGCTGGTCATGCCCGACAGCATGAGCGTCGAGCGCCGCCGCCTGATGCTGGCCTACGGCGCCAGCTTTGACCTGACACCGCGCGCTGGCGGCATGAAAGCGGCGATTGCCCGCGCCCAGGAACTGATTGCCGCCACGCCGGGCAGCTGGATGCCGCAGCAATTCGACAATCCGGCCAACATCGACATCCATGTCCGCACCACCGCGCAGGAAATCCTGGCCGACTTTCCCGACGGACTCGACGCGCTGATCACAGGCGTGGGCACCGGCGGCCATCTGACCGGCTGCGCCCGGGTGCTGAAAGCCGCCTGGCCGCAGCTCAAGGTGTTTGCGGTGGAGCCTGCGGCCTCGCCGGTCATCTCGGGCGGCGCGCCGGCACCGCATCCTATCCAGGGCATTGGCGCTGGCTTCATCCCGAAGAACCTCGACACCAGCGTGCTCGACGGCGTGATCCAGGTCGATGCCGAACCGGCCCGCGAAATGGCGCGCCGCTCGGCCAGCGAGGAAGGCATGCTGGTCGGCATTTCCTCAGGCGCGACGCTGGCGGCGATTGCCCAGAAGCTGGCTGAACTGCCGGCGGGCAGCCGCGTGCTGGGCTTCAACTACGACACCGGCGAGCGCTACCTGTCGGTCGAGGGATTCTTCCCCGTCTGACGCCCATGCGCTTGTTCCTGCCGCTGGATTGAGGATTCAGCGGCAGGCGATCCACCAGCCTTTAAAATCGCTGCTTCTGCTTGATAACCACAAGCCACGAACCGGACGATCCATGCTCAGACTGACTGAAATCAAACTGCCGCTTGCACACGCTGAAAATGCGCTGCAGGGCGCCATTCTCAACACGCTCAACATCACAGCCGGCGACCTGGCGCGCTTCACCGTCTTCAAGCGCAGCTTCGACGCCCGCAAGGCCGAGATCATGCAGGTCTACATCGTCGATGTGGACCTGGCGAGCGCCGCGCAGGAAACCGCGCTGCTGGCCCGGCACGCCGGCAACCCGCACATCTTCCCCACGCCCGACATGGCCTACCACCCGGTAGGCAGCGCACCCGCCAGCCTGCCGCTGCGCCCGGTCGTCGTCGGTTTCGGCCCCTGCGGCATATTCGCCGCGCTGGTGCTGGCGCAGATGGGTTTCCGGCCCATCGTGCTGGAGCGCGGCAAGACCGTGCGCGAACGCACCAAGGACACCTGGGGGCTGTGGCGCAAGAACCAGCTCAATCCCGAATCGAACGTGCAGTTCGGCGAAGGCGGCGCCGGCACGTTTTCCGACGGCAAGCTCTACAGCCAGATCAAGGACCCGCGCCACCTGGGCCGCAAGGTGATGAACGAGTTCGTCAAGGCCGGCGCGCCCGCCGACATCCTGTTTGAGGCGCATCCGCACATCGGCACCTTCAAGCTGGTCAAGGTGGTCGAGAACCTGCGCGAGCAGATCATCGCGCTGGGCGGCGAAATCCGCTTCCAGCAGCGCGTGACCGACGTGCTGATCGAGGGCGGCGCTGACAACAAACACATTCGCGGCCTCACGGTCCTCGACCAGGCCACCGGTCAGAGCTACGGCTTGCGCGCCGACCAGGTCGTGCTGGCGCTGGGCCACAGTTCGCGCGACACCTTCGCCATGCTGCATGAACGCGGCGTGTACGTCGAGGCCAAGCCTTTTTCCATCGGCTTTCGCGTCGAGCATCCGCAAGGCCTGATCGACCGCGCCCGCTGGGGCCGCCATGCGGGCGATCCATCGCTGGGCGCGGCCGAATACAAGCTGGTCCACCACGCCAGCAACGGCCGGTCGGTGTACAGCTTTTGCATGTGCCCCGGCGGCACGGTGGTCGCCGCCACGTCCGAAGCGGGCCGTGTCGTGACCAACGGCATGAGCCAGTATTCGCGCAACGAGCGCAACGCGAATGCCGGCATCGTCGTCGGCATTGACCCGCGCGACTATCCGGGCAGCCCCTTGGCCGGCATCGATCTGCAGCGCCGGCTCGAATCCCATGCCTATGTGCTGGGCGGCGGCAATTACGAGGCGCCCGGCCAGCTGGTCGGCGATTTCGTCGCCGGGCGCGCATCCACCGGGCTGGGCGAGGTCATGCCGTCTTACAAACCCGGCGTGGCCATCGGCGATTTGTCGTCCGCCCTGCCAGGCTACGCGATTGACGCCATGCGCGAAGCCTTTCCCGCCTTCGGCCAGAAGATCAAGGGTTTTGACCGCCACGACGCGGTGCTGACGGGTGTGGAAACGCGCACCTCGTCGCCCATCAAGATGAGCCGGGGCGACGACATGCAGAGCCTGAACGTGCGTGGCCTGTACCCGGCCGGCGAAGGCGCGAGCTACGCGGGCGGCATCTTGTCGGCCGGCGTCGATGGCATCAAGGTGGCCGAGGCGGTGGCGCGCAGCGTGCTGGAAGGCGCCGAAAACGCGCGCCTGGCCTTCGCCTGAACCCCCTGCCGGAGCGGATAGGGGATACTTCGCCCTCACGGTTTCACACCGCAACGCCATCACAATACGGCGCACCAATTTTCAAGGCAGCGCCAAGGCGCCGCTCAAACCTCAACCTGACAGAAGCGATCCATGACCGAAACCCTGAACACACCGGCTGAAACCGAAGCATCTCCTGCGCCTGCTGAAGCGACAACGCCGCCCCAACGCCAGGGCCGGCAAGGCGGTCGCGGCCGGGCACCGGCAAAGCCTCAAAACCAGGCCCGCGCGCCGCGCGAAGTGCATCCGGTCCTGAAACAGCTGTTTGATCTGTACCCGAAGATGTTCGGTGCGCAGTTTCTGCCGCTCAAGCTGGGCGTGTACCAGGACTTGCTGGCGCTGCACCCAGAACTGTTCAAGCGCGAAGACCTGAAGGTCGCGCTGGGCCTGCACGCCCGCTCCACCCGCTACCTGGAGAGCGTCGCCGCCGGCCATGCGCGCCACAACCTGCAGGGCGAGCCGGTCGAGCCCGTGGCGCCCGAGCATGTCCACCACGCCATCATGGAAGTGTTCCGCCGCCGCCAGGCGCGCTCGAACCAGGACTTGCGGCCTTATGCGCGCGCGCAGCTGATCGAGGCGATTGAAGCGTCCGGCCTGAGCCGCGAAGATTACTTGCTGTGCATTCGCCAGCAGGACGATATTTCGGTGGCCCTGCTCGACGATGCCTTTGCCGAACTGGCCGCGCAAGCCGCCAAGCGCGACGCGCTGCGCAAGATGTTCGAGGCCAGCGGCAAGACCGTCGCCGAGTTCTCCGACATGTACGGCATGAACCCCGATGAAGTGGCCCGGACACTGGAACTGTCGCGTGTTGCGCAAGCGGCGCAAGCGGTTGCCGCGCCAGCAGAGGCAGAGGCCAGCGCGCAGGAAGCCGCACTGCCAGCCGAATCCACCGACGAACCCATTCCAGCCAACAAGCCTGAAGCCCCTTGAGAAAAAGCCGGCACGTCAAGCCGGCGATGGGATGAAGCAGCAAAAAAGGCCAGGACTTTTAAAAAGTCCTGGCCTTGCCATTTATTTGCTACTGATTTAATAGCTGCTTGCGCTCGTGGATAGTGCGCAAACGGCCTTTTTTAGTTAAATCTGGCGCTTCTCGACGCTCAGCCCTGCGCGTTTTGCAGCGCCGCGATGCGTTCTTCAATCGGCGGATGCGTCGCAAACAGTTTGCCCATGCCGCCGGTGATGCCCATGGCTTCCACGGCCTTTGGTAACTCGCCGGGCTGCATGCCGCCCAGGCGGGCCAGCGCATTCATCATCGGCTGCTTGCGGCCCATCAGTTGCGCAGCGCCAGCGTCGGCGCGAAACTCGCGATGACGCGAGAACCAGGCCACGACGATGGCGGCGGCAAAGCCCAGCACGATGTCGAGCACGATGGTGCTGACGTAGTAACCGATGCCGGGGCCGGAGTTGTTGCTATCGCCCTTGCGCAAAAAGCTGTCCACCGCGTAGCCGATCACGCGCGACAAAAACACCACGAAGGTGTTCATCACGCCCTGGATCAAGGTCATGGTGACCATGTCGCCATTGGCGATGTGGGCAACTTCGTGGGCGATCACCGCCTCGATTTCTTCCTTGGTCATGCCCTGCAGCAAGCCGGTGGTCACGGCCACCAGTGACGAGTTCTTGAACGCGCCGGTGGCAAAGGCATTGGGCGCGCCTTCAAAGATGCCGACTTCGGGCATGCCGATCTGGGCTTTTTCCGCCAGCTTGCGCACCGTCTCGACAATCCAGGCTTCATCGGCATTCTGGGGGCCTTCGGCGCCATTGATCACGCGCACACCGGCACTCCACTTGGCGACGGGTTTGCTGATCAGCAGCGAAATGATGGCGCCGCCAAAACCCATGATCAGCGCAAAACCGAGCAGCGCTTGCAGGTTCAGGCCGTTGGCGGTCAGAAAGCGGTTAACGCCCAGCAGGCTCGCCACAATGCCCAGCACGGCCACCACGGCAATGTTGGTCAAAATAAACAGAAGGATGCGTTTCATGAATTCTCCGGGAGGCGTTGAATAAAGGCAGGGGTCAAAAAAGAGCACCACGGGTACACGCCCGGATTGTGCATATCTCGGCAGGAAGTGGGGGAGTTTCAGCCCAAATCAAGCTTTTCCGTATGGAATATGGCGGGCAGGGAACCCAGGTTTTTCTGATTTTTTTCCTGGTTCGGCGGGCGAAAAACCGACAGGTCATCATAAAAGGAAAAGTCCTCGTTGCCGGGCCACCAGCCCGGCACGCCCAGCACCGGCAGAGGCAAAAAAGGCTTGCCGGCGAGCTTGGCGGCATTCAGATCATGGGCCACCCAAAGATCCAGTTCCGCTATCGAATCAATAGCTGGTTGTGCCTGGTAGATATGCGCGGTGATCGGTTTTCGTGCATGAACCAGTTTTTCCAGCAGCGCATGGCCGAACAGCACCAGCTGCGCCTCTTTCCACAGCGGGCGAAGGCCGACAAACAGGCGCTGCCAGTCGCGCGCCTCCAGCGCATCCCACAGCGGCGGCGGCGCCAGCAGGAAGGCGGCGTTCTCGTCAAAAACGGTCAGCGCGTCGCGCACCGGGCCGCGCAATGGCGGATTTTCGCCTGCGCTTGCGCCCGCCAGTTCAGCCTCATGCAGCTGGTTGATTTTTTGCTTGATTCGGGGAAAGCGCAGCCAGCACAGGCCGTTGAAGAAGTCGTGCAAGTTGTCGCGGGTCGGGCACTGGCCGCTGTGGAACATGTAATGTTCATAGGCCTGGCCGGGCGGCAACGCGCCTTGCGGGACGAAGCGCACCGGGACGGCAGGCGCATGGTTCAGGGCATCGGGCAGGGCCAGGCCCGCAGTGATGGCCTTCGCCACGGCCTGCCCCTGTGCGCGCCAAGGGTCCAGCCATGGCCGACTCCAGTCAATATGTTGAAGGTGTTTTGTCAGCAAGCCAGTGCAAAGCCTTCAGGTTTTTTGAGCAGCCGCACCTTCAAAACCGGACCGGTGTCGGGCAGCAGCTTGAAATAATTCGGGTACGCGCCAAACAACTCGTCCAGAGGCTTGTCGCCTAACTGGACATTGCCCTCCTGCAACAGGGTTTCCATCATGCTCAATTGCCTGACCGTATCGGGCAGCCAATTCGGGAAGGCTGCGAAGATTCGCCGAACCGCCTGTGCATCTTTCGATGGGGGCGCGGCCGGCACGAGAGAGTTCTTCTCGTCAAGCGACTGGATCACCAGCACAGCCGGCGGTAAGGCGGGAGATTTTCGTAAAAGAATTCGCGTAGGCTGGTGCGCAGGACTCAACTCGAAATAGGTCGCATGCTTGGCCAGAAATGTGGTGGATTTCGTCGTCTTGCTCAAAATCCCCTGCTGGCGCAACACGCACACCACCTGTGACAGGTGCTGTGGACCTTCGCGCAGGCCGGGAATGGCTTTGAGGATGCGCTGCACCTCATCAGGCAACGGCAGGCGCGAAAGCATCCCGGATGCCGGATGCGGTACGGCGGGGAATTTTTCAATGCAGGGCGCGGTCATGACTCCCGACGTGGTTGAGGCGCTGGCCACAGGTTCCAGCGGCCTGACAGGAATTGCCGGCAACACAGGCACAGGCACAGGCACGGCAACAGGCGCCACCGCAGGCCTGACGGGCACAACAGGCACTACGGACTTCGCCGACACGGGCGCGGCAGGCGCCGGAGCGAACACCGGCGCGGGAAAGCACTTCACACGGTCGTAGTAAGCCTCCGCATCCCGAAACACAATGCCTTCCAACGAAAAACACCACACTTCGCAGCCCCATTCGCGCAGGCGCACGGCCAGCGGGGCAAAGTCGGCGTCGCCTGAGGCAATCGCAAACAGCCGGATGCCTTGCTGAAAATGCAGCGCGACGGCGTCGGCAATCAGCGCGGCATCGGTGGTGTTTTTCTCCAGCGGCAAATTGGAAAAGGTGCGCGTGCCCAGATAACGCCACACCGACCGCAGCCACTCCAGGCGCGGCCCGGCACCATAGGCGCGGCACACGCTGACCCGGCCCGCATAGGCTTTCAGTTCAGCCCAGGCTGCCTCAATGGCTTGCGGGTCGGAAAAATTGTCTGCATCAATCAGCAGCGCCGCTTGCTGCGGGCCATTCGCCCCCGGCACGGCGCTCATTCAGCCAGCAATTTCCACGGCAGGCTTTCCCCCGAGCGCAGCGGCTTGAGTTCCGCCTCGCCAAAGGCAAAGCTCACCGGCGGCGTCCAGCTTTCCTTGACCAGGGTGACCGTGCCCGCATTGCGCGGCAGGCCGTAGAAATCGGCGCCGTTGAAGCTGGCGAAGGCTTCGAGCAGGTCCAGCGCGCCGGCCGCGTCAAAGGCTTCGGCATACAGCTCGATGGCCGCGTGGGCGGTGTAGCACCCCGCGCAGCCGGTCGCATGCTCCTTGAGGTGCGCCGGATGCGGCGCGCTGTCGGTCCCGAGGAAAAAGCGCGCATTTCCGGACGTGGCAGCCTCGACCAGCGCGAGCCGGTGCGTCTCGCGCTTGAGCACCGGCAGGCAGTAGTAATGCGGGCGGATGCCGCCGGTGAAAATCGCGTTGCGGTTGTACAGCAGGTGGTGCGCGGTCAGCGTGGCGCCCAGAAACCGGTCGGCCCCAGCGACATACTGCGCGGCTTCCTTCGTCGTGATGTGCTCGAACACGATCTTGAGTTCCGGGAAATCGCGGCGCAGCGGGATCAGCTGGGTGTCGATGAACACGGCTTCGCGGTCGAACAGATCGATGTCGGGCGAGGTGACTTCGCCATGCACCAGCAGCAGCAGGCCTTCGCGCTGCATGGCTTCGAGGGTTTGATAGGTCTTGCGCAGGTCGGTCACGCCGGCGTCGCTGTTGGTCGTGGCGCCGGCCGGGTAGAGCTTGGCGGCGACCACGCCGGCGTCTTTGGCGCGCTTGATCTCGTCGGGCGGCAGGTTGTCGGTCAGGTACAGCGTCATCAGCGGCTCGAAATTCACGCCCTCGGGCACGGCGGCCTGGATGCGTTCGCGGTAGGCCAGCGCCTGCGCGGCGGTCGTGACCGGCGGGCGCAGATTGGGCATGATGATGGCGCGGCCGAACTGCGCGGCCGTGTGCGGCACGACGGTGTGCAGCGCTTCGCCGTCGCGCACATGCAGGTGCCAGTCGTCGGGCCGGGTGATCGTGAGCTGGGTGGCGGGAGTGAGGGTGGCTGAAGTCATGCGCTGAATTGTCGCACCGGCGCAAAGAAACTCCCGATGCGTGGCGCGCCCGGATACCGTTAACATGCGGGCCGGCTGCAGGATAATCCCGGCTGTTTCAACTCTTGCTCCCCAGGCTTGCCCTTCATGTCTTCCCCTCCCCACGCTGGCCATTCGCCAGAAGCCCTGCCGCTCCTTGATGACATCGACGAGCCGGTCCGGGTGCCGCTCAAGATCGAGGACTGGCTGACCGTCCTCGTCATGGGCGCGCTGGCGCTGATCACCTTTGCCAATGTCATTGCGCGCTATTTCACCAACCAGTCATTTGCCTGGACCGAGGAGTTCTCGGTGTTCCTGATGATCGTGCTGGCGCTGGTCGGCAGTTCGGCGGCGGTGGCGCGCGACCGGCATATCCGCATCGAATACTTTTCCGACAGCGGCTCGATGGCGCGGCGCAAGACTCTAGCGCGGCTGGGTGCGGTGCTGGTGGCGCTGCTGTTCACGCTGATTGGCGTCTTGAGCATCCGGCTGGTGTGGGACGACTACCGCTTTGGCGAGACCTCGCCGGGCATCGGGATTCCGCAGTGGTGGTATTCGATCTGGCTGCCGGTCATTTCCATCGGCATTGCGCTGCGCGCCGTGGGCCTGTTCATCCGCCGTGGACGCCGCGCATGATCGTCACGCTGCTGTTTTTGGCGTTCATCGCCATGATGCTGGTGGGCGTTCCCATTGGCGCTGCGCTTGGCCTGGCCGGCGCCACGGCGATTGCGCTGGCCAATGGCGATTCGCAGTGGTTCGGCCTGCTGGCCGTGCCGCAGAACTTCTACGCCGGACTGGGCAAATACCCGCTGCTGGCGATTCCGATGTTCGTGCTGGTGGGATCAATCTTTGACCGCTCCGGCGTTGCGCTGCGGCTGGTCAATTTTGCCGTCGCCATCGTCGGTCGCGGCCCCGGCATGCTGCCGCTGGTGGCGATTGCGGTGGCGATGTTCCTGGGCGGCATTTCGGGCTCGGGCCCGGCCTGCGCGGCGGCGGTCGGCGGCGTGATGATCGCGGCCATGAACCGCGCCGGCTACCCGGCGGCGTTCTCGGCCAGCGTGGTGGGCGCAGCAGCCGCCACCGACATCCTGATTCCGCCTTCGGTGGCCTTCATCATCTACTCGGTGCTGGTGCCGGGCGCTTCGGTGCCGGCGCTGTTTGCCGCCGGCATGGTGCCGGGCATCCTCGCCGGGCTGGCGCTGATCGTTCCGGCGGTCTGGCTGTCGCGCCGGCACAAGATGGGCGCCTTGGAGGCAAGCATGCCGCGCCCGCCCTTCTGGGCGAGTTTCCGCGAAGCGGTCTGGGGACTGGCCGCGCCGGTCCTGATCCTGGGCGGCATGCGCGCCGGGTGGTTCACGCCGACCGAGGCGGCGGTGGTGGCGGTTTTCTACGGCCTGTTCATCGGCATGGTGGTGTACCGCACGATCTCGGTGCGCGATTTGTTTCCCATCCTGCGCGAGTCGGGCGAGTTGTCGGCGGTGATCCTGCTGGTGGTGTCGCTGGCGGGCATCTTTGCCTATTCGCTGAGCACGCTGGGCGTGATTGACCCGCTGACGAATGCCATCGTCAATTCGGGGCTGGGCGAGTACGGCATCCTGTCGCTGTTGATTTTGATGCTGATCACCGTCGGCATGTTCCTCGACGGCATTTCGATCTTTTTGATTTTCGTGCCGCTGCTGCTGCCGATTGCCCAGTTTTACCACTGGGACCTGGTCTGGTTCGGCGTCATCCTCACGCTCAAGGTGGCGCTTGGCCAGTTCACGCCGCCGCTGGCGGTCAACCTGATGGTGTCGTGCCGGATTGCCAACGTGCGCATGGAGGAAACCGTGCGCTGGGTGGTCTGGATGCTGGGCGCGATGTTCCTGGTGCTGGTCGCCGTGATCGCCTTCCCTGAACTGGCGCTGTGGCTGCCGCGCAAGCTGGGCTACTGAGCCTGAACCGATTCTTGATTTTTACCCCAAGGAGACTCCGTGATCAAACGCAAAACCTTCCTCGGCCTGGCGATGACCGCCGCCGCGCTGGCCTTCAGCGCTGCCGCGCCCGCGCAGACGGCCTACAAGTCCGAATACAAGATGTCGCTGGTGCTAGGCCCCGCCTACCCGTGGGGCAAGGGCGGTGAAATCTGGGCCAACCTGGTGCGCGAACGCACGCAGGGCCGCATCAACATCAAACTCTACCCGGGCGTGTCGCTGATCCAGGGCGACCAGACGCGCGAATTCAGCGCCATCCGCCAGGGCGTGATCGACCTGGCCGTCGGCTCGACCATCAACTGGTCGCCGCAGGTCAAGGAACTCAATTTGTTCTCGCTGCCTTTCCTGATGCCTGATTACGCCGCAATGGACGCGCTGACGCAGGGCGACGTGGGCAAGGAGATTTTCAGGATCATCGACAAGGCCGGCGTGATGCCGCTGGCCTGGGGCGAAAACGGCTACCGCGAGATCAGCAATTCCAAGCGCGCCATCAAGATGCCCGAGGACCTGAAGGGCCTGAAGATCCGCGTCGTCGGCTCGCCGCTGTTCCTCGACACTTTCACCGCGCTGGGCGCAAACCCGACGCAGATGAGCTGGGCCGATGCCCAGCCGGCGCTGGCCACCGGCGCCGTCGATGGCCAGGAAAACCCGATGGCAATCTATACCGCCGCCAAGCTGCACACCATGGCGCAAAAGCATGTGACGATGTGGGGCTATGTGGCCGATCCGCTGATCTTCGTGGCAAACAAGGACATCTGGGCCTCGTGGACGCCCGCCGACCAGGCCATCGTCAAGCAGGCGGCGGTGGATGCCGGCAAGCAGGAAATCGCCATTGCCCGCAAGGGCCTGGCCGAAGCCGACCGTCCGTTGCTCAAGGACATTGCGGCCCAAGGCGTGACCGTGACGCAGCTTAGCCCGTCCGAGCGCGAAGCCTTCGTCAAGGCCACGCGCCCGGTCTACGACAAGTGGAAGAACCAGATCGGCGCCAACCTGGTGGCGACGGCTGAAAAAGCGATCGCGGCGCGCAAGAAATAATCGACACACCGAACGCAAAAAAGCCCCGGATTTCGGGGCTTTTTTGCATTCCAACGGCTGCAACCCTTGGCTGACGCCTGACTTTTCATCGATACACCCGGCCAATTTTTGCTACCGAATTTATAGCTGCTTGCGTATACTGCACCCGCGCCAGAGGCCTATTTTATGAAAAAAATAGTCCCCAGCTTGAAACGGATGCGCGCTATCGCAGGAAATCACCGCTTTCTTCCGGCTGAAAAACGACCTTGAGGATTTTTGCCGAGGCCGGCTCGCCACCGGGTGCGCTCCAGCGGGCTGTCTGGCCTTCCGCCAGGCCCAGCAATGCCGTGCCGACCGGAGACAGCACCGAGACAAAGCCCGTGTTCGGGTCGGTATCGGACGGATAGCACAGCGTCAGGGTGCGTTCCTCGCCCAGCATCTCGTCGGCGATCAGAACCTGGGAGTTCATGGTCACCAGATCGGGCGGCACGTCATAGGAAGACACCAGTTCGGCATTGTCGAGCACCGATGCCAGTTCGGCCGCAAATTCCATGTTGGGATGCTTGAGCAGCTTGCCGATGCGGACGTGATCGAGTTCGGTCAGAACGCGTGCGGGTTGCGGGGAAATGGCCATGGATGAACTCCTGAATCAAAAAGCCGGAACAGGCTTACCGGCAAGCCAGCGCTGCGAACGAGGCCCGGTGATCCAGAAAAAGGCGCTAAAAAGTCAAGGGAGGATGGATCGCCGGGCTCAGGAATGTGCCACGGGCTGGTGCGGCCACTGCGGCGGGCAGCCTGCCCCTGCGCGCACCGCCACCGAGGCAGCGATCGGGTACGCGGTGGCAAACAGGGTGAACATTGGCGTGGATCGCATAGAAGCTGATCCTAGCATCCTGCCAGGTGCAGGCAGGCACGACGCGGCCTGCCTTTTACGCTCAGTGCGACAAAATCTTGTTCAAAAAGTCCTTGGTCCGGTCCTTGCGATTTTCGGGATGGCTGAAAAATTCGGTTTTCGAGCAGTCTTCCAGAATCTTTCCGCCCACGTCCATGAAGATCACGCGGCTGCCGACCTTCTTGGCAAAACCCATTTCGTGGGTGACGACCATCATGGTCATGCCATCGGTGGCCAGGCCCATCATGCAGTCGAGCACCTCGCCGACCATTTCCGGGTCGAGCGCCGAGGTGGGCTCATCGAACAGCATGGCAATCGGGTCCATGCTCAAAGCCCGGGCAATCGCCACGCGCTGCTGCTGGCCGCCCGACAGCTGGCCCGGAAACTTGTCCTTGTGCAGCATCAGGCCGACGCGGTCCAGGTACTTCAGGCCATGTTTTTTGGCTTCGTCGGGCTTGCGGCCCAGCACCTTGACCTGCGCCAGCGTCAGGTTCTCGGTCACGCTCAGGTGCGGAAACAGCTCGAAATTCTGGAACACCATGCCGACCCGGCTGCGCAGCTTGGGCAGGTCGGTCTTGGGGTCATGCACGGCCTGGCCATCGACAAAAATCTGGCCTTTCTGGAAAGGCTCCAGGGCGTTGATGACCTTGATCAGGGTCGACTTGCCCGAGCCCGAAGGCCCGCAAACCACGACGACTTCGCCTTTTTCAATGCGGGTGCTGCAGTCATTCAGAACCTGCACGGCACCGTACCATTTGGAAACCTTTTTCAACTCAATCATTTTTTCTCCAGTGTGCGCGATGAAAATTTAGGGGCCCGGCAAATACCGGCCGTGTCAGCGAATGATGGCAATCCGGTTGTTGAGCAGCTTGACCATGTAGGACAGGCTGTAGCACAGCACGAAATAAACCACGGCAGCCAGCAGGTACGACTCTTCCGGCCGGCCGTAGATTTTGCCGGCGGTGGTGAAGCCCTTGAGCAGGTCATAGGCGCCAATGGCATAGACCAGCGAGGTGTCCTGGAACAAAATGATGGTCTGCGTCAGCAGCACCGGCACCATGTTGCGAAAGGCCTGCGGCAGGATGATCAGCCGCATGTTCTGCCCGTAGGTCATGCCCAGCGCCCGGCCGGCGTTCACCTGCCCGCGCGAGATCGACTGGATACCGGCGCGCACGATCTCGCTGAAATAGGCGGCTTCGAAGGCGACGAAGGTGATCGTGGCCGAAAGCTCCGCGCCGATCGGCCGGCCAATGATCGTCGGCACCAGCAGAAAAAACCACAGGATCACCATGACCAGCGGAATCGAGCGCATGCCGTTGACATAGATGGTGGCGGGAATCGCCAGCAGCTTGTTGCCCGACAGGCGCATGAGGGCCAGCAGCGTGCCCAGCAAAATACCGCCCAGCGTGGCGACCACGGTCAGCTGGACGCTGAACAGAAAGCCGTTGATGACGAACTTGGACAGGATGTCCCAGTTCAAAAAGGTCAGGTCAAGTCCAAACATGTCAGTGTCCTCCGCCGGTAGCGCCGACCACGACCAGGCCCGGTATCTGCATTTTCTTTTCGACCAGCGCCATCAGCCGGTTGACCGCAAAGGCGGAAATCGCGTACAGCGCGGTAACCGCGATATAGATCTCGACGCCGCGCGAGGTTTCTTCCTGCGCCTGCATGGCGAACATGGTGAGTTCGGCAATCGACACGGCAAACGCCACCGACGAGTTCTTCAGCAGGTTCATCGACTCGCTGGTCAGCGGCGGCATGATGATGCGAAAGGCCATGGGCAAAATCACGTAGCGGTAGGTCTGCACGGTGGTGAAGCCCAGCGCCATGCCGGCATAACGCTGGCCACGCGGCAGGGCCTGGATGCCGGCGCGCACCTGCTCGGCGATACGGGCCGAGGTAAAAAACCCAAGTGCCAGCACCACCAGCACAAAGCCGGGCACTTCCTTCATGGCCGGGAACATCTTGGGCACCACAAAGTACCAGAGGAAAATCTGCACCAGCAGCGGAATGTTGCGAAACAGCTCGACCCAGACGTTGCCCAGCCGCACCAGCCACGGGCTGTTCGGCAGGGTGCGCAAGGTGCCCATCAGCGCGCCGACGAGCATGGCGACGACCCAGGCGGCAATGGCAACGGACAGCGTCCAGCCCCAGGCGGTCATCATCCACTCCAGGTAGGTGCGTCCGCCACCATCGTCATTTAAAAAAACTTTCCAATCCCACGTCATGCTGACTCCTGCCTGTTGTTATTCGCTGCCTGATGAAAATTCCGCGTGTCAAACAACAAACCCCGCCAGCGCAATCACGAGCGGGGTCCGTTGACCTTGAGGGCCGATGTTACTTCTTGGCGTAGTCTTCCATCGGCTTGTCGTTCGGCGTGGCCCAGGCGGCCTTGGTGCTTTCGCTCACGGGCAGGCCGACACGGGTGTTCTTCGGGGGGATCGGCTGCATGAACCACTTGTCCCAGAGCTTGTTGATTTCGCCGGTCTTGATCAGTTCGTTAACGGTGCTGTCGCCAATCTTTTTCAGGTTGACATCGTCCTTGCGGACCATGATCGCAATCGGCTCGACGCTGAGCACTTCGCCGACGATCTTGAAATCGGCCGGGTTTTTGGCGGACGCGATATTGCCTGCCAAGATCGAGCCATCCATGACAAATGCATCGGCGCGGCCCGACTCCAGCAGCAGGAAGCTGTCGGAATGGTCCTTGCCATAGACTTCCTTGAAGTCGACGCCGTTGGCGCGCTCGTTCTTGCGCAGCGTCTGCACCGACGTGGTTCCGGTTGTGGTGGCGACGTTCTTGCCGGCGAGCTGGGCAATCGAGGTGATGCCGGAGTTGGCTTTCACCGCGATACGCACTTCCTCGACGAAGGTGGTGTGCACGAAAGCGACATCCTTGGCGCGCGTGGCGTTGTTGGTGGTCGAGCCGCATTCGATATCGACCGTGCCGTTCTGGACCAACGGAATCCGGTTCTGCGACGTGACTGGCAGGTACTTGACTTCAAGTTTGCGGCCAGCCGCTTTTTCAAGATTGGCAATGATTCGGTTACAGATTTCGACGTGATAACCCACGTATTTGCCATCACCCAGGGTATAGGACAGGGCGCCGGACGAATCGCGGACACCCATGGTGACGACGCCGGTAGCCTTGGCCTTGGCGACGGTATCGGTCGCCTGAGCAAAGGCTGCGCCTGACGCGAATAGCGCGAGCGCCAGAGTGGCTGTCTTGAATTTCATGAAATCTCCTGTGAAGAAACAATTGGAAAAAACTATTCTATAGAGGCCGACCGCAAGCCCGTGCCTAGGTTTACCCGGCCTGCTTGCCAGACAAACCGGCACTCCGTCGTGACTCCGCTTTCCGGCCATCACCGGGAAAAGCCTGCTTTTCAGCTTGCGCAGCGGCCCCGGGGAATGTCATTTTCCCGCAAGCAATTTTTGCGCCGTTCACTTCCGGTGCATCCACAGGCATGCGGCCTTGCCCTTCAAAACCCGCGTCGCCACGCCATGGCTTCGTGGTGGCAAACGAAGACTGAAAACATTTTTCGGGTGATGAACCGTGTCAAAAACGGGGCGTCACGCACTGTAATTTCACCACCCTGAAATCACCAATGCTGTTTGCACGGAAAACTATGCAAAATAGTTATAACAGCCCCGGGTTGCTACCTAGCGGCTGGCGATGGCCGGGCGGGCGCCGGCAGGACGCCAAGGCCGACCGCCTTTTCCTTGCCGTCGGCCTGCGACTGCAGATAGAGCCACAAATCCTGCGCGTGGCGCTTGGCGGGATTCCGCGTGCTTGGCCGTTCACGGTAAACCCGGACCTCCATGGTCATTTCCAGGCCTGCGCCGGCACTGACCAGCTTTCGGGAACGAAGCTCTTTTCTGACGGCGCTGAGAGGCAGAAATGCCACGCCGTGCCCTTCCAGCGCCATGGCTTTCAACCCCTCGGCCATGTCGGTCTCGTACACCCGGTCGAGATGGATGGGGACGCTCGACTGCTTGAGGATCAATTCCACCATGCGCCCCAGATAGGCCCCAGGCGCATAGCCCAGGTACGGCAGGGGCTGGCCGGCCTGCCCGGGAAGCCGGAATTCGGGCGCGCCATCGGCGTTCGCCCGGCAAAACGGCGCCAGCATTTCCTGGCCCAGCAACACCATCTCGTAGCGGTCGGCGTTCAACTGGAAAGGCTGCGAGTCGTGGTGATAGGAGATCAGGAGGTCGCAATTGCCTTCGGTCAGCCGCAGCACCGCGTCATGCACATTGAGCGCGATCAGCCGGCTCTTGATCGGGCCGAACTTGTCGCGCAGGCTGCTGACCCAGGCCGGGAAAAAGGTGAAGGCCAGCGTGTGCGGCACGGCAAATTCAATGAAGTCCTGGCCGGCCGACGTGTGGCCGCGCAGCATGGCCCGGGTGGACTGCAGGCCCTGCAGCATTTCCAGCGACTGGTTGTAAAGCGTCTGGCCTGCCGGCGTCAACCGCGTCGGGTAAGAGCTCCGGTCCACCAGATCGGTGCCGGCCCAGGCTTCGAGCGCCTGGATGCGCCGCGAAAATGCCGGCTGCGTGACATGCCGCAATTGCGCGGAGCGACTGAAACTGCGGGTTTCAGCGAGCGAGACAAAATCTTCCAGCCATTTGGTTTCCATGCGAGGATTATGCGGCTGGAAACCGCGCGGGCGGCGCGCGCCACGCCCCCGATGTCTGCAATCGGCGAGCGTTTTTTACTCATCTTTTAATAGCTGCTTACGCCCACTGGCAAAGCGCTATACCCCTATTTCATCCAAAATATTGTCACTGGCCTGCTGCTGCATGGCCCACATGTCGGCGTATCGGCCGTTGGCGGCCAGCAAGGCGTTGTGGTTGCCGCGCTCGACGATGCGGCCGGCGTCCATCACCAGGATTTCATGCGCATCGACCACGGTCGAAAGCCGGTGCGCAATCACCAAGGTGGTCTTGTTCTGCGCGGCGGTGCGCAGTTCGCCCTGGATGGCGCGCTCGTTGGCCGAGTCCAGCGCCGACGTGGCCTCGTCAAAAATCACCACCGGCGGGTTTTTCAGCAGCGTGCGGGCAATCGCCACGCGCTGCTTCTCGCCGCCCGAGAGCTTCAGGCCGCGCTCGCCGACCATGGTGTTGTAGCCCAGCGGCGTCGAGGCGATGAAGTCGTGGATGCGCGCGGCGCGCGCGGCTTCCTCGACCTCTTCGTGCGTCGCGCCGGGCTTGCCGTAGGCGATGTTGTATTCGACCGTGTCGTTGAACAGCACGGTGTCCTGCGGCACGATGCCGATCGCCTGGCGCACGCTGGCTTGCGTGACCTGCTTGATGTCCTGCCCGGCAATCGTGATGCGGCCCTGCTGCACGTCGTAGAAGCGGTACAGCAGCCGCGCCAGCGTGGACTTGCCGGCGCCCGACGAGCCGACCACGGCCACGGTCTTGCCAGGCGGAATCTCGAAGCTGACGTTGTGCAGAATCGGCCGCGCCGGATCATAGGCAAAGCTGACATTCTCGAAACGCACCGCCGGCGTGGACTCGATGAAAAGCGGCTCGGCGCCAGGCACATCGGCGATTTCGCGCTCTTTTTCCATCAGGTTGAACATTTTTTCCAGGTCGGTCAGGCTTTGCTTGATCTCGCGGTAGATCACGCCCAGGAAACCGAGCGGAATGTAGAGCTGGATCATGAAGGCGTTGACCATCACCAGGTCGCCCAGCGTCATGCGGCCATCAACCACGCCCTGCGTGGCGCGCCACAGCATCGCCACCAGCCCGAAAGCAATGATCAGCTGCTGCCCGGCGTTGAGCATGCTCAGCGTGCGCTGGCTCTTGATGGCGGCGGCGCGGTAGCGCTTGAGGTTCTCGTCGTAGCGGCCGGCCTCGAACTCTTCGTTGTTGAAGTACTTGACGGTTTCGTAATTGAGCAGCGAGTCCACGGCGCGGCTGTGCGCCGACGAATCGAGCTCGTTCATGGTCTTGCGGAACTGCGTACGCCAGTTGGTGACCAGCACGGTGAAGGTGATGTAGAACACCAGCGCAATCAAGGTGATGCCGGCAAACCAGACGTCGAACTTGACCGCCAGCAGGCTCAGCACCAGCGTCACCTCGATCAGCGTCGGGATGATGCTGTAGAGCGAATACGAGATCAGCGAATGCACGCCGCGTGTGCCGCGCTCGATGTCGCGCGTCATGCCGCCGGTCTGGCGCTCCAGGTGAAAGCGCAGGCTGAGTGCGTGCAGGTGCCGGAACACTTCGAGCGAGATGCGCCGCGCCGCGCCTTCGGTGGCCTTGGCAAACACCAGCTCGCGCAGTTCGGTGAACAGCGTGGTCGATAGCCGCAACAAGCCATAGGCCAGCAGCAGCGCGACCGGCACGACCAGCACGGCCTGCACGTCGCCGGGCTTGAAGCTCATGGTATCGACCAGGTTTTTGAGGAGCAGCGGCACGCCGACGTTGGCCAGCTTGGCGCCGACCATGAAGGCCAGCGCCGCGATGGCGCGCCATTTGTATTCCCAGAGGTAGGGAAACAGCCTTTTCAGCGTGTCCCAGTCGGAACGCGCAGGCGCGGGCGCTGCCTTGGCGCCTGGAGCCGCCATGGCAGGCGCGGGGTAGGAATCAGCGGAGGAAGCTCGGGAGCGCATACGTCACAATCGTTGGAGTTGTTTTTTCAAACCTCAGAGATTGTGCCTATGTCCTTCGAATCAAGCGCCTCCCCGGCCAATACCGCGCTCACAGCCCCAGCAAGCGCCGGCCTGGACACCCGCTCCCTGCACGGCCAGCTGCCGACCGACAAGGAGCTGGTGCTCAAGGTGATCCCGATGCCCGCCGACTGCAATGCCAACGGCGACATTTTCGGCGGCTGGGTGATGGCGCAGGTGGACCTGGCGGGCGCGGTGCTGCCGGCGCGCTATGTCGATGGCCGCATGGCGACCGTGGCGGTCAACCAGTTCATCTTCAAGCAGCCGGTGCGGGTCGGCGACATCCTGTCGTTCTTTGCTGCCGTGACGCGTATCGGCAACACCTCCATCACGGTGCAGGTCGAGGTGTTTGCCGAGGGCTTCCGGGCGCAGGGCCGCTACTTCAAGGTCACCGAAGCCAGCCTGACCTACGTGGCGATTGACGATGCCGGCAAGCCGCAAAAGATCGCCAAGCCTTGAATGCTATTTAATAAATAGCATGGTATGCATGCTGGGTGTGCGCAATAGGCACTTTTAACTACAAAAACAAGTCAGTCAAAGGGGTTTGCATGGATTCAGCCACGTGGCAGCAGGTGGGGCAAACCATCGCCGCTGAATTTTCGGACCTGCCTGACGCTGCGCAGGTCACGCGCATCCTGCTTCGCCTGACGCTGGCCGCCGTGCTGGGCGGATTGCTAGGCATAGAGCGCGAACAAAAGGGCAAGGCCGCCGGCGTGCGCACCCATATGCTGGTGGCCATGGGCGCGGCGCTGTTCGTGCTGCTGTCACAGCAGTCGGGCATGCAGCACGATGACGTCAGCCGGGTGGTCCAAGGCATCATTGCCGGCGTCGGCTTTCTGGGCGCGGGCACCATCCTCAAGGGCGACGACGAGGAAAAGGTCAAGGGCCTGACGACGGCCGCCGGCATCTGGCTGACTGCCGCCATCGGCGTGGCAGCCGGAATGGGGCGTGAATCGACAGCGGTGCTGAGCACGCTGCTGGCGCTGGCCATCTTCACCCTGATACCGCAAGTTGTCAGGCTGGTGGAAAAACCCGAAGCGCTGGTGATCGATGAGCGCCAGCCACCTGACAAGCACTGAGTCCGCCGGCAAGCAGCGCCCGCCTGCGCGCTGATCAGTCCTTCAGGCGCTGCGAAACGAATTCGCCTTCGTAGTCGCGCGCCAGCGACAGCTTTTCGTCCTCGCCCAGCACCTTGCCGGCCAGCTGGAAGACGCTGTGCTCCTCGTCTTCCAGGTGGTGGTATATCTTGTGGTGCAGCGCCCTGGCTGCAGCCAGCCAGGCCGGTGAACTGGGGTCGGCGGCTTCCAGCGCTTCGACCAGCTTGTCCATCTGGTGGTGCTCGGCAATGCCGTGGCGCGAAGGCTCCTGCGTCATGTCATGGGCAATCAGCGGCACGTAGAAAAACCGCTCCTCGGCCGCCGCGTGGGCGGCCAGTTCCAGTTTGAGCGCACTGAAGATCGACGCCCTTTCCTGCGTGTCTCCCTGCGTCAGGATCAGGTTGTCAGCCAGTGCGCGCTGGGTCACATGGCTGATGCGCAATGCTTCGAAAATGTTCATCGCTTCATTATGCGGACCGAGCTTGACGGCTGGCTGTAGGCCAAGGGCGAAAGATGGCCGGCGTTCCTGCGCGCCAGCTCCGGTTTTTCCTGGCAGGCCGGTCGTATCGGCTGGAAGTGCTGGCCGGCCTGCACGCCTGGCGGCGTAAAAGAAAAGGTTTTCATGGAAAACCCCGGCAAACGCGCTAAATTAGGCCTTATGAAAAAAGTTCTGATCTTCGGCGGCACCGGCTTTGTCGGTACCCAGGTTTGCGAAAAGCTCAACCAGTTGCAATGCCGCGTGACCGTGGCCACGCGCCGCAGCGCCAGCGCCCGGCACCTGCAATTGCTGCCGCTGGTGGACGTGGCGCCCATCGACCTGCATGACCCGGCGGCGCTGGCCGCGCTAGTGGCCGGGCACGACGCGGTGGTCAACCTGATCGCCATCCTGCACGGCTCGGAAGAGGCTTTTCAAAAGGCGCACGTTCAGTGGCCACTGACCCTGATCCGCGCCTGCAAGGCCGCCGGCGTGCGGCGGCTGGTACACATCAGTGCGCTGGGCGCTTCCACGGAGTCCGAATCGATGTACCAGCGCAGCAAGGCACGCGGCGAAGCCGCCCTGCTCGGCTCGGGGCTGGACGTGACGGTGCTGCGCCCCAGCGTCATCTTTGGCGCGGACGACAAGTTCCTCAACACCTTCGCCAGCCTGCAGCAAATTTTTCCGGTGATTCCGCTGGCCGGCAGCACCGCGCGCTTCCAGCCGGTGTGGGTCGGCGACGTGGCCAGCGCGGTGGTGCGCTGCCTGCAGGACAGCGACACGATTGGCCAGGTGTATGAAGCTTGCGGCCCCGATGTCTTCACGCTGCGCCAGCTGGTGCAGCTGGCCGGCCGCTACGCCGGCATTGGCCAGGGCCACGGCCGGCCCGTGATCGGACTGCCCAACGCGCTGGCGCGGGTGCAGGCCTTCTTCATGGAACTGGCGCCCGGCGACCCGGTGCTCAGCCGCGACAACCTCGACGCGATGAAGACCGACAACGTCGCCAGCGGCAAGCTGCCCGGCCTGCAGGCGCTGGGCATCACGCCGGCGTCGCTGGAGGCGATAGGCCCGACCTACCTCGGCGCGCGCGGGCTGCGCAGCGGGCTGATGGCCAAACGGAAAACCTCCGGACGATTCTGAACCCTTACCTTCACCGGGAAACCCATGCTCAAGCTCTACATCGGCAACAAAAATTATTCGTCCTGGTCGATGCGGCCGTGGGTGCTGCTTCAGCAGGCCGGCATTCCCTTTGAGGAAATCGTCGTCCGCTTCGATTCCTTCGACGAAGGCTCCGACTTCAGGAAACAGATCAGCACCGTGAGCCCTGTGGGCAAGGTGCCGGTGCTCGACGACGACGGTTTCAAGGTCTGGGACACGCTGGCCATTGCCGAATACCTGGCCGAGCGTTTCCCTGAAAAAAACCTCTGGCCGCAAGGCGTTCAGGCCAGAGCCCGGGCGCGCAGCGTCTGCGCCGAAATGCACAGCGGCTTTGCCGCGCTGCGCGGCGCCTGCCCGATGAACATCGAGGCCGACCTGCGGGACATCGGCCAGCTGCTCTGGCGCGACAAGCCCGCCGTGCGCGCCGACGTGGCGCGCCTGGTCGGCATGTGGCGCGAACTGCTCGCCGGACACGAGGGCGCCATGCTGTTCGGCGACTTCTGCATTGCCGACGCTTTTTTCGCGCCGGTTTGCATGCGGCTTAAAAGCTACGCCTTGCCGGTGCCCGAAGACATTGCCGCCTACATCGGACGCTTGTCCGCCCTGCCCGGCGTGAAGGCCTGGATCGACGGCGCGCTGGCGGAAAACGACTTCCGTGAATTCGAGGAACCCTACCGGCTCAAGCCCGACTGAAGCCGCCCGCCGCTAAACTGCCCGCCATAAACCTTTCTGAGCGCAATCTTCCCCTTCAGGGGGAGGTCAAGCGATCCCCTTGGGGTTCCACTTGTCAATGAGCCTGCGCAACCCGGCCAAACCGGCCTTATCTACTTTGGCCCATTGCGCTGCCGTCAACCGTATAGAGCGCTGCTCAAGTATTTCGTTAACAGGCTTTGGTGGCCTGCCCATAGGCTTCTTCGGTGTTTCCATAAGCCAATTATCAGTGATTCAAAAAGTCTTGCAATTTATGACTTAATGTGATTCAATAAGACATATGCAACTGACCTACAAATTTCGACTCCGCGATACCTGCGACAGCGAGCTGACGCGCCAGGCTCGTGCGGTCAATTTTGTCTGGAACTATTGCAATGAGACTCAGCAAAAAGCGGTAAACCGCAAACGCAAGTGGCTGACGTGGCACGACTTGCAAAAATTGACGGCAGGCAGCAGCAAGGAACTGGACATTCACGCGCACACGATTCAGCAGGTCTGTCAGGTCTATGACCGCAGCCGGACTGCGAAGAAAAAAGCATGGCTGCGCTGGCGCGTAAGCAACCCAAAGTCGCCTAAATGCTCGCTGGGCTGGGTGCCCTTCAATAAGGGGCACGTTGCCTTGCGCAATGGAGCATTTGTGTTTCGGGGCAAAGCGTACCGTGCATGGGTTTCCCGCGAACTCAAGGAAGGGCAGACTTTCGGCGCGGGTTCATTCAGCCAGGATTCTCGCGGGCATTGGTATATCAATCTTCCGGTGGAAGTCCCATCGCTGGCGTCCGCTGGCAGCGACCCCATCGGGATTGATCTTGGCCTCAAAGATTTGGCGACCATCAGCACGGGCGAGAAGATAGCGCATCCGCGCTGGTATCGAAAAATGGCGTCGCGCATTGCCGCGGCGCAACGGGCAAAGAAAAAGAATCAAGTGCGCCAGCTCCACGCCAAGGTCAAGGCGCAGCGAAATGACCATCTGCACAAGGTTTCAACCCGGCTAGTGCAATCGCACGGAGCCATCTTTGTTGGCAACGTCAACGCATCCGGTCTGGCAAAAACAAGCATGGCCAAGTCCGTGCTCGATGCTGGCTGGTCAGCGTTCAGGAATCAGCTTGAGTACAAAGCCATCAGGCATCGAGTTGTGTTCCGAGAAGTCAACGAAGCGTACTCAACCCAAACCTGTTCTCAGTGCGCAAGCATTGAGGGGCCGAAAGGTGTCGCGGGTCTTGGCATAAGGCAATGGTGGTGCTCATGCGGGGTCGAACACGACCGCGACACGAACGCTGCGAAAAATATTGCCCGGCGCGGACTTGCGTCGCTAGAAGTAGGAGCCTCAGCATGAACACCGGGAATCAGAATCCCCGGCCTTCAGGCCGGGGAGAAGTCAAAATCTACATGGTCGGCGGCGCGGTGCGCGACAAATTGCTCGGCCTGGAAGTCACGGACCACGACTGGGTGGTGGTGGGCGCCACGCCCGAAGCCTTGACGGCGCAGGGCTTCTTGCCGGTGGGCAAGGACTTTCCGGTGTTTTTGCACCCGCAAACCCGCGAGGAATACGCACTGGCGCGCACCGAGCGCAACAGCGCGCGCGGCTACCGGGGTTTCGAGGTCTATGCCGCGCCCGAGGTCACGCTGGAGCAAGACCTGGCGCGGCGCGACCTTACTATCAATTCAATAGCTGCTCCGGCACACCCGGAAAGCGCAAAAGGCCTGTTCGAGCCTGATTTCGGCGCTTTGGTCGATCCCTACGGCGGCCAGCGCGATTTAAAAGCCAAGGTGCTGCGCCATGTCACCGACGCCTTTCGCGAAGACCCGGTGCGCATCCTGCGGCTGGCGCGGTTTGCGGCGCGCTTTGCCGATTTTTCCATCGCGCCCGAAACGCTGGCGATGATGCGCGAGATGGTGGCCGGCGGCGAAGTCGATGGGCTGGTGCCCGAGCGTGTCTGGCAGGAACTGGCGCGCGGCCTGATGGAAGGCAAGCCCTCGCGCATGTTCGATGCGCTGCGGGCTTGCGGCGCGCTGCAGCACCTGCTGCCCGAAGTGGAGCGGCTGTGGGGCGTGCCGCAGCGCGCCCAATACCATCCCGAGGTCGATACCGGCATTCACCTGATGATGGTGCTCGACATGGCCGCGCAACTCGGTGCCCCGCTGCCGGTGCGCTTTGCCTGCCTGGGCCACGACCTGGGCAAGGGATTAACGCCGGCCGACGTGCTGCCGCGCCACATCGGCCACGAAGAGCGCAGTGCCCGGCTGCTCAAAGGCGTGTGCCAGCGCCTGCGCGTGCCCGTGGAGTGCCGCGAGATCGCCGACGTGGTGGCGCGCGAGCACGGCAACATCCACCGCAGCAGCGAATTCAGCCCGGCCGCCGTGGTGCGCCTGCTGGAGCGCTGCGATGCGTTTCGCAAGCCGCAGCGTTTTGCCGACATCCTGCTGGCCTGCGAATGCGATGCGCGCGGCCGGCTCGGGTTCGAGCAAACGCCCTACCCGCAGCGGCCCCGGCTGATGCAGGCGCTGGCCGCAAGCCAGGGCGTGGCAACGGACCAGGTGGCAGCCAAGGCCATGGAAGCCGGCCAGAGCGGCCCGCAAATCGGCGAATGGATTCACCGGGCGCGGGTGGAGGCCGTCAAGCAGGATGCGGCTGCGGCGCCACCCTGATTCCATTTCCAGATCAAACCGATATGTCGTTGCTTCGCCTTGCCGTGCCACAGCCTGTTCTCCGGCTTCGCGCCTAATCTCGGATTGATCTGGAAACGGAATGAAGCGTCAGGAAACGATGTAGGCCGCCGCCGCCGTCGAGAGCAGCATGCCGTCGGCGCCCAGGAATTCCATGCGCGTACTGGCCACGCGCGAACCCAGACGCATCACTTCGGCGCGCAACTCGAAGCGCTCGCCGATGCCGGGGCGCAGGTAGTCCACCCGCAGGTCAATCGTGCCGAGCTTGTAAAAGCGCTGCAGGCGCTGCGCCGGGGTTTCGTCCATGTGCCGCGCGCCGATGGCGGCCATCACGGCCAGCGCGCCGATGGCGTCCAGCCCGGCGCTGATGACGCCGCCATGGATGCGGTGGTGCGCCGCATGGCCGATCAGCTCGGGCCGCATGTCGATGCGCCCGATGACGCGATCGGCCTTGATCGAACTGATCTTCAGGCCGAGCAGCTGGTTAAAGACGATTTTTTCCTCGAAGATGGCCTTTAGCCCGGCTTCAAACTCTTCTTCGAACTCGGGCACGGGCGTTGGAGGGGTCAGGTGTTTGGTCATGGCCTGCATTGTCGGCGAGCCCATGCCGAAGCGTGATGGCCGAAAAGGTTAGCCGGCCGGGCAATTTTCCCGGGCACCAACAAAAACGGCACCCGAAGGTGCCGCCATGTGCTGCCGGGGCATTGAAGGCCCCGGGCTCTGGATGAGTGATTACTCGGCTTTTTCGGCTGCGGTGGACAGCGCGGCAATGTTGGACTCGACCATTTGCGCGGCCTGCTTGGCGCTTTTCTGGGCGGTTTCCACGGCATTGTTGCCGGCCGTCATGGCGGACTTGATGACGGCCACGGCGGCTTCGGAACCGGCCGGTGCATTCTTCAGCGAGGTTTCCAGCAGTTCCGTGACGTTTTTCTGTGATTCAGCGCTGGCCGATTCAAAAACCTTGGTGAAATCGGCGCTGCTGCCGGAGACGATGTCATACAGGTGGCGGCTGTACGAAGCTGCTTTTTCAGCCATTGGCTTGGCCAGGCTTGACTGCAGGGTCATCAGCTCTTGGGCATCCTTGACTTCGGTCAGGGCTTGCAGGTGGCTGAAGGACTCGCCGAGCAGAGCCTTGGAAGCGGCCATGTTCAACTCGATCAGCTTTTCAAAGCTGGCGAATGCCTTTTCCGACAAGCCGGCAAGGGCTTCGACATTGGATTTCTGGGTGGCGATCAGCTGGTCGTTGGTGAAGTTCATGGTAGCTCCCTTGGGTTGCGGTTGAAAAAATGTTGCAGTGCAGCAATTACACCATCACATGCATTTCAACGCAAGCGGACTTTATGTTCGCAGTTGTAAATAGTGGAAACCCTCGAAGTCAGTTCAATTACCTGATCTGCAGCGGCGCGAATGACTTCACCAGATCGTCAAGCGCCTTCATCTGCGCCAGGAAAGGCGCCAGCTGGTCCAGTGGCAAGGCACTCGGACCGTCGCACCTGGCATGGTCAGGATCAGGATGCGCCTCCAGAAACAGGCCCGCCAGGCCCACCGCCAGGCCGGCGCGAGCCAGGTCGGCCACCTGCTGGCGCCGCCCGCCGGACGCCGCACCGCCGGGGTCGCGCTGCTGCAATGCGTGCGTGACATCAAAAATGATCGGCAGGTCATTGCAGACCTTTTTCATCACGCCAAAGCCCAGCATGTCCACCACCAGGTTGTCGTAGCCGAAGCAGGTGCCACGGTCGCACAAAATCAGCCGGTCGTTGCCGGCTTCCCTGAACTTTTCGACAATATTGGCCACCTGCGCAGGGCTGAGGAACTGCGGCTTCTTGATGTTGATCACCCGGCCGGTGCTGGCGAGCGCCACCACCAGGTCGGTTTGACGCGCCAGAAAGGCGGGCAGTTGCAGCACATCGACCACCTCGGCCACCGGCGCGGCCTGCCAGGTCTCGTGTACATCGGTAATTAAAGGAACACCGAATTCCGCCTTCACCGCTTCAAAAATTCGCAAGCCTTCTTCGAGCCCGGGGCCACGATAGGAATGGATGGATGAGCGGTTCGCCTTGTCGAAGCTGGCCTTGAAAACATAAGGAATACCGAGCTTTTGGGTGACGCGGACATATTCTGCGCACGTGCGCAAAGCCAAGTCGCGCGATTCGAGGACGTTGATTCCGCCGAACAGTACGAAGCTGCCAGAGTTGCTGACGTTAATGTTGTTAGTGATTGTGATCAAGTAAATCTCCAGCCCGTTAAATTCTTAATGTAGTTCCCTGGAATTATTCAATATCAAGGGATGGCCTTTAAAACCCTGCTCCGCTGGCTGGCGTTGCAGCGTTAAGTTCCCTACAGCAGATTTTCACTTTTTCAAAAAAGCCAGAACTAAAGTCCACAAAATTTTTGCAATCATTCCATCAAAAGCTTCAAACTGCGCAGGGCAGTTAGTCCATATAGTTCCGCCACGGTTCAGTGCGGCCCGAACTGTCCGCAAAAACGCAAACGGCTAAAGGCGTGCAGCAACCCTGCAAACCTTCAACTTTCCAGGAGACATTCCATGATCTGGCAGCAGATATACGACCCTTTCGGCAACATGTACATATCCACCCTGCTGGCCGCCATCCCGGTGGTGGTGATGCTGGTGGCCCTCGGCTTTCTTCACATCAAGGCGCATATCGCAGCTGGCCTCGGACTGATCGCCGCCATCGTGGTGGCGGTGTTTGCCTATGGCATGCCGATGGACATGGCGGGCCGGGCGGCTGTCTATGGTGGCTTTACCGGTTTGCTGCCGATTGGCTGGATCGTGCTGAACATCATCTTTCTGCAGCAGCTGGCCGAACAAAATGGCAGCTTCAAGATCCTGCAGGATTCGCTCTCGGGCATCACGGCGGATCGCCGCCTGCAATTGCTGCTGATCGCGTTCTGCTTCGGCGCATTTTTTGAAGGCGCGGCCGGCTTCGGCACGCCCGTGGCGGTCACGGCCGGCATCCTGATCGGGCTGGGGTTTTCGCCGCTGGCCGCATCGGGCCTTTCCTTGATTGCCAACACCGCGCCGGTCGCCTTTGGCGCGCTGGGCACGCCGGTCATCACGCTGGCCAAGGTCCACGGCTACGACCTGATGGAAGTCACCGCCATGATCGGCCGCCAGCTGCCGTTTTTCTCGCTGCTGGTGCCGTTCTGGCTGATCTGGGCATTTGCCGGGCGCAAGGCGATGATGGAAATCTGGCCGGCCATTTTGGTGACCGGCCTGTCGTTTGCGATTCCGCAGTACCTGGTGTCCAACTTCATCGGCCCCGAGCTGGTGGACATCATTGCCGCGATCGTTTCCATGGTGTCGCTGGTGCTGTTTCTGCGCGTCTGGCAGCCCAAGACCATCTGGACCTCGCCGTCGATCAAGGGCCATGACATCAGCGCGCATGAAGCCAAGCCGCCGGGCCCCGTGGTGGTGCATGACCGCGCCGCGCTGATCCGCGCCTGGACGCCCTGGGTGATCCTGTCGGTGTTCGTCTTCATCTGGGGACTGCCGCCCGTCAAGGCCTGGCTCAACGGCATCTTCGCGCCGTCGTTTCCGATGACCGGACTGCACAACCTGATCGAGAAAGTGCCGCCCGTGGTGCCCGTGCCGCACAAGGAAACGGCCGTTTATGTGCTCAACCTGCTGTCGGCCACCGGCACCGGCATCTTGCTGTCGGCCATCATCAGCGCGCTGATCATGAAGTACAACCCGATTGAAATCGTCAAGGTCTTTTTCCGCACGTTCTGGCTGGTGCGCTATTCGCTGCTGACCATCGTGCTGATGCTGGGCCTGGGCACGCTGACCCGCTACTCGGGCACCGACACCACGCTGGGCCTGGCCTTTGCCAACAGCGGCGTGTTCTATCCCTTCTTCGGCACCCTGATGGGCTGGATCGGCGTGGCCATGACCGGTTCGGACACCGCCTCGAACGTGCTGTTTGGCGGCATGCAGAAGGTGGCGGCCGAGCAGCTCGGCCTGTCGCCCAACCTGATGGGCGCGGCCAACAGCTCGGGTGGCGTGATGGGCAAGATGATCGACGCGCAGTCCATCGTCGTCGCCTCGACCGCGACCAAGTGGTTCAACCACGAAGGCGACATTCTGCGCTATGTGTTCTTCCATTCGATCGTGCTGGCCTGCCTGGTCGGCGGCCTGGTGACGCTGCAGGCGTATGTGTGGCCGTTCACGCTGATGGTGGTGCACTGATCGCTGACAGGATCCAAGCGTTTGAGGGGTGCGCTGAGCACGGCACTTCTCAATAAAAAAGCCGCTGTCAGCAACTGACAGCGGCTTTTTTTTATTCGCCTCGCAGCGCCTGCCGCTATTAATAAAGTAGCTTTAGACGCCCGTCCAGCTTGCGCAAACAGCTGTTTTTGCTTGAAACCGGGCGTGAAACGGCTCAGAGTGCCGAAAAATCCGGCTTGCGCTTTTCCATGAATGCGGTGAACGCCTCGCGCGCGGCGGGCTCCTGCAGCATTCGGCCAAAACTCGCGCCCTCTTCGGCCATGCGCTCGGCGACCATGCCGGCATTGCCTTTTTTCATCAGCCGCTTGGTTTCCATCAGCGACGTGATCGGCTTGGCTGCCAGCTTGAGCGCCTGCCGCTGCGCCAGGGCGTTGGCCTCGGCGGGCGGCACGATGCGGTTGATCAGTCCCATGTCCAGCGCCGTCTCGGCCATGAAGGGCTCACCCAGCAGCAGCGCCTCGGCGGCGCGCGGATAGCCCATCAACTGCACCGCGAGAAAGCTCGACGCCGCTTCCGGGCACAGGCCCAGGTTGACGAAGGGCATGGAAAACGCGGCATTGTCACCGGCATACACCAGGTCGCAATGCAGCAGCATCGTGGTGCCGATGCCGACCGCCGGGCCGCACACGCTGGCGACGATGGGCTTGGGAAAGCTGCTGAGGCCGCGAAGGAAACGAAACACCGGCGCGTCCGAGGTGGCGGGCGGCTTGTTCAGGAAGTCGCCAATGTCGTTGCCGGCCGAAAAGATCGTTTCATGGCCCTGGATGACCACCGCGCGAACCGCCGCGTCATGGTTGGCCGAGTCCAGCGCATCGGCCAGCGCGTCGTACATGGCGGCGGTGATGGAGTTCTTGCGCGCCAGGCGGTTGAGCGTGATCGTCATCACGCCGGCATCGACATGGGTCAGGATTTCTGGAATGTTGGAAGTATTCATGCAATGTCCTGGAGTTAGGGGGTGAAAGTGTAAGCCGGACCGCTGGCACCTGCCTTTGGCAGCTATTAAATCAATAGCTACTCATGCATACCAGGAAAGCGCCAGCAGCCAAAATCATCAAAAAATCAGCCCGACCGGACTCAGACGCGCTCGAAAATGCCAGCAGCGCCCTGCCCCATGCCGACGCACATCGTCACCATGCCGTACTTGAGCTGGTGGCGGTGCAGCGCATGGATCACCGTGGCGGCGCGAATCGCGCCGGTCGCGCCCAGCGGATGGCCCAGCGCAATCGCGCCGCCCATCGGGTTGACCTTGGCCGGGTCCAGCCCCAGCGTGTGGATGACCGCCAGCGACTGCGCGGCAAAGGCTTCGTTCAGCTCGAACCAGTCGATGTCGTTTTGCGTCAAGCCGGCATAGCGCAGCGCGGCGGGAATGGCCTCGATCGGGCCGATGCCCATGATTTCGGGCGGCACGCCCTTGGCGGCGTAGCTCACGAAACGCGCCAGTGGCTTGAGGCCGAATTCCTTCACCGCTTTTTCGCTGGCCAGGATCAACGCGCCGGCGCCGTCCGAGGTTTGCGAGCTGTTGCCGGCGGTGACCGAGCCGCGCGCGGCAAACGGCGTCTTGAGCTTGGCCAGGCCTTCGAGCGTGGTGTCGGGCCGGGCGCCTTCGTCCAGGCTGACGGTGCGGCTCTTGGCGATGACTTCGCCGGTCTCCAGGTTGGCGCTGCGGTCGGTCACCTCGACCGGCGTGATCTCGGCGCTGAACTCGCCGGCCTGCTGGGCCTTCAGCGCCTTCATGTGCGACGCGTAGGCAAACTCGTCCTGCGCCTGGCGCGAGACTTTCCACTGCTGCGCGACCTTCTCGGCGGTCAGGCCCATGCCGTAAGCGATGCCGACGTTCTCGTCGTTGGCGAACATGGCGGGCGACAGCGACGGCGAGTTGCCCGACATCGGCACCATGCTCATGCTTTCGGTGCCGGCGGCAAACATCACATCGGCCTCGCCGACGCGGATGCGGTCGGCCGCCATCTGGATGGCCGACAGGCCCGAGGCGCAAAAGCGGTTCACGGTGATACCGCCCACGCTGGTCGGCAGGCCGGCGAGCACCGCACCGATGCGGGCGATGTTCAGCCCCTGCGGGCCTTCGGGAATCGCGCAGCCGCAGATGATGTCTTCAATCGCTTTCGGGTCGAGCGTAGGCACCTGGGCCAGCGCGGCCTTGAGGACGCTGACCAAGAGGTCGTCGGGCCGGGTATTGCGGAAAAACCCCCGATGCGAGCGCCCGATGGGCGTGCGCGTGGCGGCAACGATGTAGGCTTCCTGGACTTGTTTGGCCATGATTGAGATCCCTTTGATTCTTTAGCTTTTTCGGGGGCCGGACGGAATCCAGGCCCATGTAAATTCGCATTCGACGGGCTGAACACCTGCCTCGTCGGTGACGGTGACTTGCACCTTGACTTCACCCTTGTTGCTGTCCCGCATCAAGGCCTGCTGTTCTGGCGTCAGGACGGCCACCGCGCGCATCGCACCCGTGGCGCGCTTTTTGAACGCCATCTTCAACTCCTTGGCCAGCGGAATGCAGTCGTCGCGCACATTCATGCCGACCACCATGCCGGTGGCGGTTTCGGCCAGCAAATTCATGGCCGACGCGTGGATGCCGCCAATGTGGTTCTGCACCTTCTTCTCGTTCTTCAGGCCGATTTCAACGCGCTCGCGGCTCATCTGCAGAAACTCCAGCCCAGCCGTGCCGGTGAAAGGCACGGCCCGGCGCAGCACCACACTGCGAAACCAGGTGCGCGCAAACGCGGGCACATCGACCAGCCGGTCCAGCTGGCGCTCCAGCCGGTTGGGCGGATGATCCACGGTGTTGAACTCAGCCATCAATTACGGACGGGCTTGCCAGTGCTCATCATGCCCATGATGCGTTCCTGCGTTTTCGGATGCTCCAGCAGCGCGCAAAACGCCTTGCGCTCCAGCGTCATCAGGTATTCCTCGCTGACCAGCGTGCCGGCATCGACATCGCCGCCGCAGACCACGCCTGCGATCAGGCTGGCGATGTGAAAGTCGTGGCCGCTGATAAAGCCGCCGTCGCGCATGTTGACCAGCTGGCCCTTGATGGTCGCCACGCCGTTGCGCCCGGCGACCGGGAACAGACGGCGCAGCGGCGGACGGTAGCCCGAGATGTAGAGCGCGCGCGCTTCATTCAGCGCGACGAACAGCAGCTCGTCCTTGTTTGGCACGATAACGTCGCTGTCGAGCAGATAGCCCAGCTTGCGGCTTTCCAGCGCGCTGGTGCCCACGGTGGCCATGGCGGCGGCGGTGAAGCCCTCCAGCAGGAAAGGCAGCACGTCCTTGTTGCTCGACCTGGTGGCGTTCTCGGCGGCACGGCGCGCAATATAGGCCAGCCCGCCAGCGCCGGGCACCAGGCCCACGCCGACTTCCACCAGGCCGATGTAGCTTTCCATCGCCGCCACGCGTTTGGCCGAATACACCGCCATCTCGCAGCCGCCGCCCAGGGCCAGGCCACGAATCGCCGACACCACCGGCACGGCCGCATAGCGCAGCCTGAGCATCACGGCCTGCAGTTCGGCCTCGACGCCGTCGATCATTTCCACTCCGCCCGCCATGAAAGCCGGCAGCATCGATTGCAGGTCGGCCCCGGCCGAGAACATCTCGTGGCCCGACCAGATCACCAGCCCTTTGTAGCCTTTCTCGGCCAGGTCAACGCCCAGCGCCAGGCCTTCGGCCACGTCGGGGCTGATCGCGTGCATCTTGGTCTTGATGCTGGCGATGAGCACGTCGCCCTTCTGTCCATTCGGGCCGTCCAGCGTCCAGAGGCGGATCGCGTCGTCCTCGTGCAGCGTCGTGCCGGCGGCTTCGAACGCCGGCGCCTTGGCGCCCAGCACGTCTTCGGGAAAATGCTGACGTTCATACACGGGCAACTGGCGGCGGGGAATGAACTGCTGGCCTGATGCGCTCCACGAACCTTCCGGCGTGTGTACGCCGCCGGCCTGTGCCACCGGGCCGTTGAACACCCAATCAGGCAGCGGCGCAGAACTCAGTGCCTTGCCCGCGTCGATGTCTTCCTTGATCCAGTTCGCCACCTGCAGCCAGCCCGCTTCCTGCCACAGCTCGAACGGCCCCTGTTTGGCGCCAAAGCCCCAGCGCATCGCAAAGTCGATGTCGCGGGCGGTTTCGGCAATGCTGGCGAGATGCACGGCGGCATAGTGGAACTGGTCGCGCAGCACGGCCCACAAAAAGCGTGGCTCGGCGCCTTCGGCATGGCGCAGCAGGCCCAGGCGTTCGCTGGCCGGTTTTTTCAGCATGCGGCCGACCACTTCGTCGGCCTTGGCGCCGCCGGCCACGTATTCCATGCTTTCCGGGTCCAGCCGCAGGATGTCGCGGCCGACCTTCTTGTAGAAACCGGCGCCGGTCTTCTGGCCCAGGCTCTTGGCTTCGAGCAAGGCGGCGAGCACGGGCGGCGTGCCGTACATGTCGGCAAACGGGTCGGCAATCTTTCCCTCGCCAAGGTTGTCCTGCAGCGTCCTGATGACATGCGCCATCGTGTCCAGCCCGACCACGTCAGCGGTGCGGAAGGTGCCCGAGCTGGCGCGGCCCAGCTTCTTGCCGGTCAGGTCATCGACCACGTCGTAGCTCAGGCCGAAGGCTTCGGCCTCCTTGATGGTGGCCAGCATGCCGGCGATGCCGACCCGGTTGGCGATGAAGTTGGGCGTGTCGTGGGCGCGGATCACGCCCTTGCCCAGCGCCGTGGTGACGAAGGCTTCCAGGTCGTCGAGCACGGCGGGCTGCGTCGTCGGCGTGTTGATCAGCTCGACCAGCGCCATGTAGCGCGGCGGGTTGAAGAAGTGGATGCCGCAAAAGCGCGGCTTGATGGCCTCGGGCAGCGCTTGGCTCAGCGTGGTGATCGACAGGCCCGAGGTGTTGCTGGCGACGATGGCGCCTTCGGCAATGAAAGGCGCGATCTTGTGATAGAGGTCGGTCTTCCAGTCCATGCGCTCGGCAATCGCCTCGATGACGAGGTCGCACTCCTTGAGCAAGTCCATGTGCTCTTCGTAGTTGGCCTGCTGGATCAGCGCCGCGTCTTCAGCCACGCCGAGCGGCGCAGGCTTGAGCTTTTTCAGGCCCTCAATCGCCCGGGTGACGATGCCGTTCTTCGGCCCTTCCCTGGCGGGCAGGTCGAACAGCACCACCGGCACCCGGCAGTTGACCAGATGGGCGGCGATCTGCGCGCCCATCACGCCGGCGCCGAGCACGGCGACTTTCTTGACCTGGAAACTTGACATGGATTTTTCTTTCTTCGAGTGACGCGACTGGTGCGCCGGTCATCTGGTTTACTGAATGCGGACCCAGGTCTGGGTCCGTCCGAAAGGCCCGAACGAGCCCCGGACCTCAAGCTTTTTCCCGTCCTCGACCGGCGTCATCTTCAGCGTGTAGTTGCGGCCGTTTTCCGGATCGAGGATCTTGCCGCCCTCCCACACCTCGCGGCCTTCGGCCTTTTTGGCGCCCCGGATGATTTCAAGGCCGAGCAGCGGCTGGCCCTTGCGGTCGTCGCTGCATTCGGTGCAGACGTCCTCTGGCCTGGCGGTCTTGAGCAGGCGCTTTTCGATCTTTCCGCTCAGCACGCCGCCGGCCTCCACGACACGAACCTCGGCCTTGGCTTCGCCGGTCTTTTCGTCAAAACTGCGCCACAGGCCCACCGGCGTACTCTGGGCCATGGCAGACAATGAAGAAGCTCCTAAAACAATAGCTATCAATGCACGGTACATATGCGCTCCAGCAGTAAAAGGTTAATAAATCAGGCCAGTGCCGCGTCGGTGTCCATCAGCGCCCTGCTGCCGCTGCGCGCGGTGCGCATCAAGGTGGCGGTTTCAGGAAACAGCTTGGCAAAGTAAAACCGCGCCGTCTGCACCTTGGCCAGGTAGAACGGATCGGTATTGCCGGCGGCGATCTCGCGCAGCGCGGTTTGCGCCATGCGCGCCCAGAAGTAGCCGAACACCAGGTGGCCAGCTACGCGCAGGTAGTCCACAGCGGCAGCGCCGACTTCGTCCGGGTTCTGGAAACCCTTGAAGCCCAGTTCGGTGGTGAACTTGTTCATCTGGTCGGCCAGGTAAGCCAGCGGGTTGATGAACTCGGCCATCTTCTCGTTGACGCCTTCCTCGGCAATCAAGGCGCCAATCACCTTGCCGAACTTCTTCAGCGTCGCGCCGTTGTTGCCCAGCACCTTGCGGCCCAGCAGGTCGAGCGACTGGATGGTGTTGGTGCCTTCGTAGATCATGTTGATGCGGTTGTCGCGCACCAGTTGTTCCATGCCCCACTCCTTGACGTAGCCGTGGCCGCCGAACACCTGCATGCAGGCATTGGTGGCGATGTGGCCGTTGTCGGTCAGGAAGGCTTTGACGATGGGGGTCAGCAGCGCGACGATTTCGCCCGAATCCTTGCGCACCTTTTCGTCGGGGTGGTGCAATTCTTTGTCGAGCAGCAGCGTGCAGTAAACCGCCAGCGCCCGGCCGCCTTCGGCATAGGCCTTGGCGGTCAGCAGCATCTTGCGCACGTCCGGGTGGACGATGATCGGATCGGCCGGCTTGTCTTTCGCCTTGACGCCTGACAGCGAACGCATCTGGATGCGGTCCTTGGCATAGGCCAGCGCGTTCTGGTAGGCCACTTCGGTCAGGCCCAGCGACTGGTTGCCGACACCCAGGCGGGCGGCGTTCATCATCACGAACATCGCCGCCAGGCCCTTGTTGGGCGCGCCAACCAGGGTGCCCACGGCGTCTTCCATCACGATTTGCGCCGTCGCGTTGCCGTGGATGCCCATCTTGTGTTCCAGGCTGCCGCACCAGATGCCGTTGCGCGAGCCGAGGGAGCCGTCTTCATTGACGTTGAACTTGGGCACGAGGAACAGGCTGATGCCCTTGCTGCCCTGCGGCGCATCGGGCAGGCGGGCCAGCACCAGGTGCAGGATGTTGGACGTCATGTCGTGCTCGCCGGCGCTGATGAAAATCTTGTTGCCGGTCAGCTTGAACGTGCCGTCGGCCTGCGGTTCGGCCTTGGTGCGCAGCATCCCGAGGTCGGTGCCGCAATGCGGCTCGGTCAGGCACATGGTGCCGGTCCACTCGCCGCTGACCAGCTTGGGCAGGTAGAGCTTTTTCTGCGCGTCGGTGCCGTGCGCATGCAGCGCCTCGTAGGCGCCGTGCGACAGGCCGGGGTACATGGTCCAGGCCTGGTTGGCCGAATTGAGCATTTCGTAGAAGCACTGGTTGACGACGAAAGGCAGACCCTGGCCGCCGTATTCGGGGTCGCAGCTCAGCGCTGCCCAGCCGCCCTCCACATACTTTGCATAGGCTTCCTTGAAACCCTTGGGCGGCGTGACCTCATGCGTCGCTTTGTCCAGCGTGCAGCCTTCCTCGTCGCCGCTGATGTTGAGCGGAAAGGTCACTTCGACCGCAAACTTCCCGCCTTCTTCAAGCACGGCGTTGATGGTGTCGGCGTCGATGTCGGCATGCGGCGGCAAGACCTTCAGCTCATCGGTGACCTTGAGCACTTCGTGCATGACGAACTGCATGTCGCGCAGGGGGGGGTTGTACTGGGGCATTGAAATCCTTTGGCGTTAAGGGGGGTGTCAAGTGGGTTTAAAAGAAGAAGGGTTCGGCGATGTCGGCGACGCTTTCTGCGGCACTGGCGAAGCGGGGCTGGCGGGCGCGGCGGCACTGCCATAGCGCGCCAGCATGTTGGCGAAGGCTGTCTTGGCCCGGGCGATGGAACCGGGTGTCTTCAGGAAGCGCGCTTCGTAGTGCAGCGCCAGGATGAGTCCGTGAATCTCGAACACCACCTGCTTCGCATCGGTATCCTGGTGAAAATGGCCCGCGTCCGTCGCCTGCACGACCGCCCGGTGCATCGCGGCCATCCAGGCGCGCACCGAGTCGGCGAGGGCGTCGCGCACCGGGCCGGGCCGGTCGTCGAATTCGACGGCGCCGCTGATGTAGAGGCAGCCCGAATCGATCTCCACCGAAGTGCGGTTCATCCAGTTGTCGAACATCGCATGCAGGCGCGGCAAGCCGCGCGGCTGGTGCAGCACCGGGAAGAAGACCTCCTCCTCGAACCGGACATGGTATTCACGCACGACCGAAATCTGCAGTTCTTCGCGCGAGCCGAAATGGGCGAACACGCCCGATTTGCTCATGTGCATGACCTCGGCCAGCGCGCCAATGCTCAGGCCTTCCAGACCGATCTGCGTCGCCAGACCCAGAGCCGCTTCCACGATGGCGGCCTTGGTCTGTTGGCCTTTTTGGACGCTTTTGGACGCGCCCCTGCCCGGAGAAGTGCGGGCGCTTTTGACGGAAGGTGAGCTGGCGGGCATGGATCGAATTAATCAAGGCAATAAAAGAACGGTCGTTCTATTTTGCAGCATTTTCATCGCAACCAGCAATTGCCCCTACATCTTTCTAGAGTTCAGCTCCTAAGTAAATCAAGGGTTTACCCTTTATTTTCAAAGACTTACCGTGCAGGCGTACTCACGGTTCGCGTATTTTTGGCGGCCACCCGGGGCCGTGGCGCCACCCGCACCATCTCTTCGCGCAGCATCTCCACCAGTGCCGTTGCGGCGGGGGACAGGCTGCGGTAGCGCCGGGTGACCAACCCGATCGGACGGGAAATGTCAGGCTCGACCAGCAGGCGGCGCACCACGCCGGGTTGGGGCGCGACCGCCGCCGCCATTTCCGGCAGCGCGGCAACCCCGAGCCCGCAGGCGACCATGGCGGTGATGGTGGCCAGGTGCTCGACCTCGTAGGTCGGCGCGAAGCGCAAGCGGTGCTCCAGCAGCGCGGCGTCCGCATACTGGCGCACGCTGGCGGGCAGCGGCATCGAAATGTGCGTCAGCGCGGCCACGTCGATCCAGCGCAGCGGGCCGCGCGCCTTGGCCAGCGCATGGCCGGGCGGAATCAGCAGGACAAAGCCATCGGAGGCCAGCGGCAGGTAGTCGAGGTCGGCATAGGCCGGATTGGCCGCCGTCAGCGCGAAATCCACCTGGCCGGCGCGCACCAGGTCAAAGGCCGGACCCGACAGCGTGTCCACGATCCGGAACTGAATGCCGGGGTGCAGCGCGCTGAAGCGGGCGCAGGCAGCAGGCACCACGGTGGCGGCCAGTGAAGGCAGCGCGGCCAGCGTCACCTTGCCCGACTGCAGTTCCACCACGTTGCGAACCGCGCGCACCGCCTCGTCGGTCTGAGCGCGCAGCAGCAGCGCCTGCTCGGCAAATACCTGTCCGGTCGCCGTGAGCTGCACATTGCGGGTGGTCCGGTCAAACAGCCGCACCGCCAGCGTTTCCTCCAGCCGCGTGACGACGCCGGAAACCGCCGACTGCGACAGGTTGACCTGCGCTGCGGTGCGGCGAAAGCTCAGGGTGGCGGCCAGGGCCAGGAAAACATCGAGTTCGCGAAGTGACCAATTGATCTGCATAGCAAATCAGTTTATCGATAAAAACGGCTGGACAGCGCAATGAGCGCCTCCTAGACTCGCCCGAAAGCCAACTTTCCTGTTTTGCAAAAGGACTTCTCTTGAACCTGCTTCCCGCCCATCCCAAAAACGTACATGCCGTGATTGTCGGCGGCGGCACCATGGGGGCCGATGTGGCCGTCGTGCTGGCGCGCGGCGGCTGCCGCGTAACGGTGATTGATCCGAGCGAAGCCAAGCGCGCGCAACTGCAGGCCCATGTACGGCAAGGCCTGACGCCGCTCGGACTGGAACGCCGCGCAGACCTGGTGACGGCGATGCCCGCGCTGCCATCCGTGGCGTGGGGCGACGTCGCGCTGGTGGTGGAATGCATTCCGGAAAATCTGCCGATGAAGCAGCAACTGTTCGCAGAACTGATGAACCACGCGCCAGCCTTCACGGTGCTCGCCAGCAACAGTTCGAGCTTTCCGATCAGCGCGATTGCGCAAGGGCTCGACACACGCGAGCGCATGCTGGGGCTGCACTTTTTCATGCCGGCCCACCTGGTGCCGTTGGTAGAAGTGGTGCGCGGTCCGGACTCCGACCCGGAACTGGCTGACAGCCTGTGCGCCTTCATGCGCGGCTGCGGCAGCGTGCCGGTACTGGTACGCAAGGACAAGCCCGGCTTTCTGGCCAACCGCCTGCAGCATGCACTGGCCCGCGAGGCCTTTGCGATGATCGACGAAGGTATCGCCACGCCTGAAGACGTGGACGCGGCCGTGCGATTCGGCTTCGGCTTTCGCTACCTGGCCGCCGGCCCCGTGCTGCAGCGCGACCATGCCGGACTGGACGTGCACTGCGCCGCCGCCGCCACGATGTACCCCAGCCTTTCCAGCACCACCGAGCCGGCTCGCGTGCTGCAGGCGCATGTCGATGCAGGGCGGCTGGGCATGAAGACCGGCGCCGGTTTTTACGAATGGCCCGAAGCGCGTCGCCTCGCGGAACGCGCGCGCTACGACCGCTTACTGCAGCAGGGGCTGGACCTGCTGGCCGATGAACTCCCCCCACTTGACACGACCTTTTGAACGCCCACTCCATGACCTTTGAACCGCTCATCATCACCGTGGCGCCCAACGGCGCCTACAAGCAGGCCCACGACCACGCCGCAGTCCCGCTGACCGCCGCCAGCCTGGCCAGCACCGCCAAGGCCTGCCTGGACGCAGGCGCCGCCATGCTGCACCTGCACATCCGTGACGCGCAAGGCCGGCACAGCCTGGATGTGCAGGGTTACCGCGATGCCCTGCAGGCCGTCAAGGTTGCCGTGGGCGATGCCATGGTGCTGCAAATCACCAGCGAAGCGGCCCGCGTTTACCAGGCGCCCGAACAGATCGCCATGGTGCAGGCCCTGCATCCCGAAGCCGTATCGGTCGCGCTGCGCGAACTGGACCAGCCGGGCATTGGCGAAGCTGGCCTGGCGGCATTTTTTGGCTGGCTGGCGCGCGAGCGGGTCATGACGCAAGTCATCCTGTACGACGTGGCCGACCTGCAGCGCTGGCAAGCCCTGCAGGGGCGCGGCGTGATTCCCGAGGCGCCCTGGTTTTTGCTGTTCGTGCTGGGCCGCTACACCACCGGGCAGACCTCCAGCCCGCGCGACCTGGTTCCTTTTGTGCATGCCCACACCGGGCCCGAGCCCTGGGCTGTCTGCGCGTTTGGCGCCACCGAGCATGCCTGCGTGACCGCTGCCGCCGCCCTGGGCGGCCATGTGCGGGTGGGTTTTGAAAACAATCTTCAGCTTAAAGACGGCCAGCCAGCACCCGACAACGCGGCCCTGGTCCGGCAGGCCGCAGAGGCCGCCTTGAGCCTGGGCCGCCCGCTGGCCAGCGCGCAAGACATACGCCAGCGCTTCGGCGCGGCCTGAGCCTTTCAACAACGAAGGAGACAACATGAACCGCACCGCTTTTCTGAAACTCGGCGCCACACTGGGCGCTGCCGTGACCCTGGCCTTGCTGATACCGCTGGCCAGCCATGCGCAAGACAGCTACCCCAGCAAGACCATCCGTTTCGTGGTGCCCTACCCGCCCGGTGGCCCGACCGACCTGATGGCGCGGCTGCTGAGTGTCGAGTTGCAAAACCGCCTGGGCGTCACGGTGATCGTGGACAACAAGGGCGGCGCCGGCGGCAACCTGGGCAGTGCAGAAGTCGCCAGGCAGTCGCCGGCCGACGGCCACACGCTGCTACTGGCGGCCAGCGGCCCGATGGCGGTCAATTCCACGCTGTTTCGCAGCATGCCCTTCAATCCGCTGACCGACCTTGCGCCGGTGATCCAGATTTCAGCGTTTCCCTTGGTGCTGGAAGTCAATCCCAAGCTGGGCGTGAAAACCGTCAAGGAACTGGTGGCGCTGGCCAAGTCCAGCAAAGACCTGAGTTTTGCATCCGCCGGCAACGGCACGCCGCAGCATCTGGCGGGAGAGTTGTTCAACACCCAGATGGACATCAAGATTCCCCACATTCCCTACCGCGGCGCAGGCCCGGCGCTGAACGACCTGCTGGGCGGCCAGGTCAACGTGATGTTCGACATTCTGGGCAGCTCGCTGCCCTACATCCAGGCCGGCAAGCTCACGCCGCTGGCCGTGACCTCGGCCAAACGCAGCACGCTGCTGCCCAATGTGCCGACGATGGCCGAAGCCGGCGTGGCTGGTTACGAATTCACCGGCTGGCATGGAATTGCCGTTCGCACCGGCACGCCAGCGCCGGTGATCGACAAGCTCAACAGCACGCTCAACGCCATCTTCAAGGAGCCCGAGTTCCACAAGAAATGGGAAGCGCTGGGCACACCCGTCGTGGGCGGCACCGCAGCCCAGTTCGGCGAACTGATCAAGAAGGAAACCGTGCGCCTGGGCAAGGTGGTCAAGGATTCGGGCGTCACGCTGGATTGAGAGTTCAGCCCCATGCTGCCTTCCAGCTGATCAGGACTGGCACGCCAGTCCTGATTTGATAGCTGCACACGCTTGACTGCATTGCGCAAACACCCTGTTTGACTATAAATACTGCGTGCTGGTCGAAAAAACCCCGCCAGCAGACATGCTCAATGCGAGCGGATCATGGTTCCATAGGCCTTGTCGGTCAGGATTTCCAGCAGCATCGCGTGCGGCACCCGGCCGTCGATGATGTGGACCGCGTTCACGCCGCTCTTGGCGGCATCGAGCGCGCCTTCTATTTTTGGCAGCATGCCGCCCGAGATCGTGCCATCGGCAAACAGCGCGTCGATCTCGCGCGCCGTCAGGTCGGTCAGCAATTCGCCCGCCTTGTTCAGCACGCCGGGAATGTTGGTCAGCAGCACCAGTTTTTCCGCCTTCAGCACGGTGGCCAGCTTGCCGGCCACCACGTCGGCATTGATGTTGTAGCTTTCGTTGTTTTCGCCAAAGCCGATCGGGCTGATGACCGGAATGAAGGCGTCGTCCTGCAGCGCCTTGACCACGCTCGGATCGATGCTGACGATCTCGCCGACAAAGCCGATGTCGTGCTCCTTGCTGGCATCGTCCTTGTCGAGCATGGTGAGCTTTTTCGCCCGGATCATGCCGCCGTCGCGCCCGGTCAGGCCGACCGCCTTGCCGCCGGCCTGGTTGATCAGGCCGACGATGTCCTGCTGCACCTGGCCGGCCAGCACCCATTCGACGACCTCCATGGTTTCGTCGTCGGTCACGCGCATGCCCTGTATGAAATGGCCTTTCTTGCCCAGCCGGTTCAGCGCGGTTTCAATCTGCGGGCCGCCACCATGCACCACCACCGGGTTCATGCCGACCAATTTCAGCAGCACCACGTCCTCGGCAAAGTCGGCCTGCAGCGCCGGGTCGGTCATGGCGTTGCCGCCGTACTTGATGACCAGCGTCTTGCCGTGGAACTTGCGGATGTAGGGCAGCGCCTGCGCCAGGATCTCGGCCTTGTCGCGCGGGCCGATGTGCGACAGGTCGGGATCGGAAGATGAAGATGCGGGAAGGGAAGGATGGGTCATGTCATCAAGCCTGGAAGTGGTGAATCCGCAAATTGTGCCGCATGGGCGTGACGGCCCACAGACGCCAGGCCGCCCGGACCGGCGTCGTCCTGAAGCGGCGGATTCTCACGCGCCCCAAAACCCGCCTCAAGCGTCTTTGGCTGGAACCACAGGGATCTGCGCAGGCTCGCCAGCGCCACAGTCTCGATGCGGATGGTAGCCATGCACCAGCCGAAGCAGGATGGCGCGCATCACCGGCTCCTGGTTGAGTGTGGCGGCATGGCGCATGTCCACCAGAATGGGCGCGAGCTCAAGCCAGGGAACAAAATCCTCATGCGCCTTCATGATCCGCTGATGCGCCGTTTTCTCGGGGTTGTCGCCGATCAGCAGTTCCTCGTAGAGCTTCTCGCCGGGGCGAAGGCCGGTGATTTTGATTTCGATATCACCCTCGGGGTTGTGTTCATCGCGCAGGCTCAGGCCTGACAGTTGCGCCATGCGCCGGGCCAGATCGACGATCTTTAGCGGGCTGCCCATGTCCAGCACGAACACGTCGCCGCCATGGGCCATGGCGCCCGCCTGCAGCACCAGCTGGGCGGCCTCGGGAATCGTCATGAAATAGCGGGTGACTTCGGGATGCGTGACCGTCAGCGGGCCGCCGTCGCGCAGCTGCTTGCGAAACAGCGGCACCACGCTGCCGCTGCTGCCCAGCACATTGCCAAAGCGCACCATGGCAAACACGGTGCGGTTGGGGACTTCGGCACTGTAGCTGCCGTCGGGGAACACGAAGCGCACCGCCGGGCTGGCCGCCAGCGCCTGAAGCACGAGTTCGGCCATACGCTTGGTCGCGCCCATAACATTGGTGGGGCGAACCGCCTTGTCGGTGGAAATCAGCACGAAATGCGCCGTTCCGCTTTCCATGGCCGCGCGGGCGGCGTTCAGGGTGCCAAAGACATTGTTCAGCACGCCCTCCGACGGATTGCTCTCGACCAGCGGTACATGCTTGTAGGCCGCTGCGTGGTAGAGCGTTTGCGGGCGGTAAAGATTACAAATTTCCTTCAAGCGACCAAAGTTCCCGACGCTGGCCAGCAGGGGAACCACGTCCACCGACCACCCATGCTCACTGCACAGGCTCAGAAGTTCGCCATGTATGGTGTAGAGGGCAAATTCATTGAGTTCAACCAGCACCAGCCGGCGCGGCATTTCCCTTGCGATCTGACGGCACAATTCGCTGCCAATACTGCCGCCGGCCCCAGTGACGAGTACAGTCTTGCCCGCCAGGTCGCGTGCCAGCAAGGTCGAATCGGGCGGTACAGGCGGGCGCCCCAAAAGGTCTTCAACATCCAATTCCTGAAAATCCTGAATCGTCACCCGCCCCGACGCCAGATCCACCATACCGGGCAAGGTACGAACGTGAACCGGTAACTCCCGCAGGCTGTCAATGATTTCATTGCGGCGCGCACGGTCCAGGGCCGGCATGGCCAGCAAAATGTCAGTCACACCCATGCGCTCCACCGCATCGGCCACCTCGCCTGGCGCCATGATGTCAACCCCATTGATGCTTCGTCCGGCCTTGGTCTTGTCGTCGTCGATGAAGCCCAGCAGCACGAACTGTCGCGCCACGCCCAAGGCGGAGGCTGTTTGCACACCCGCTTCGCCAGCGCCGTAAATCAGCAAACGTCCTGCCGCATGGCGCGCCTTGCCTGACCAACCTGCCAGCCAGAAGCGCGCCAAGGCACGGCTGGTTCCCACCAGCAGCAAAAACAGCAGCGGCTGAATCAGCCCCACGCTGCGCGGCACCCCCTCCCACTTGAACCACAACAGGGCAAAGAAGAACAGCAGTCCATAGACCCCGACCGCCTTGGCCGTCGTGGCCAGCGCCGCCATGCCGGTATAACGAAAAATGGCGCGGTATAGCCCGAAGCGAACAAAGATGGGAATCGCCAGCAAGGGGGCTAGCAGGTAAACATACTTCTGCTGGAGCTCCGGCAGACCCGTCTGGTCAATGCGCAAATAGAAAGCGGCCCAAACCGAGACCAGTGCAAGCACCAGATCGAGCACAAGAACCACCACGCGCTTGAGAGGGCGCGGCAGACCCAGCAAGGGCTGGGCTATTAATTTATTCAATGGCATTTCGGTTTCTTTTAATTTCTTATATTCAACTCAAGGCTAGGCCGGGCGTCACTACCACGCCGGCCTCAACCTTGACGCCATAACCCAAGACAGCGCCCGCCTGCATCCAAGCGCCACGCCCCAAAACCGCGCCCCCAGCCATTGCGGCATTGACGCCCAAGTGGCCGAAGTCTTCAACCCGGCATTGGTGGTCAACCACTGCACCGCAATTAAGGACGACGCCTGCGCCCAAATGAGGTTCAGTGCCGACGATGGCCCCCGCCATGATGGCACTTCCTGCGCCAATGACGGCCCTGGGCGAAACAACGGCCTTGGGATGAATAACGGTCGCCAGTTCAAAACTGCAGCATGGAGCCTCTGTTGGAATTCCTCTCGCAGGCGGTTGTTTCCAATGGCAACGATGGCCACATCTGCGTACTGACCGTAACGGGTCAGATCAGTAGTAGCCCCAAATACCGGCAAATCCCAGACACACTGCAGGCTTGGCGCCGCATCATCCACAAAGCCCACCAATTCGTATTTTCCGGCGGCCAGCACGGCCTCAGCAACTGAGCGACCGTGACCACCGGCACCCACGATCAGCAAGCGTTTCATCAGTGGGAAACGCCATCCCGGCGCAGCACCTTCACAAAGGTCATCCAAAGAATGCGGATGTCAAACCCCAGTGACTGCCGCTGCAGGTATTCCACATCCAGCTTCACCTTGTCGGGAATCGGAAGTTCATCGCGCCCATTGACCTGCGCCCAACCCGTCAGCCCCGGCACCAGTTCATGCACGCCATGCTGCGTGCGCAACGTAATCAGATCATGCTGGTTGAACAGTGCAGGCCGGGGGCCGACAAAGCTCATGTCTCCGACCAGGATGCTCCATAGCTGGGGCAACTCGTCCAGGCTGCTCTTGCGCAAAAAAGAACCAATCGGTGTCAGGTGCGAGCTGGCATCGGCCAGAAGGTGCGTGGCCACCGCCGGCGTACCCACCCGCATGCTGCGGAACTTGGGCATCTTGAAAATCTTGTTGTGGCGCCCTACCCGGTCCGACCAGTACAGCACGGGGCCGGGCGAGGTCAGGCGGACCATCAGGGCGACCAGCATGACCGGCAGGGCCAGAACCAAAGCAGCTACTAGGGCAAGCAAAAGATCAAACGCCCGCTTCATAAGGCCAAGCCTTCCACCGTCTTTTTCAAGCCCTGGTCCAGCGTGATCGGTGGCTGCCAGCCGAGAAGATGACGCGTTTTTTGAATATCGACTTGCAGCGAACCGCACAGGCGCTGCGCCATGTCTCGCTTGCCCAGCACTGTCGCGGCCAGAGTGAGCCAATTGGCAGGCACAGGAACCAGACGTGCCGGATGGCCCATAGCTTGGCCCATGCGGCGCAGCAGTTCGGTGGTAGACACGTCCTCGCCATCGGAAACCAAAAATGTTTGCCCTGCGGCCGCCGGATGTGTGATGCAAGTAACTATCAAATCGGCCAAGTTATTAAGCGCAACCAGACTGCGCCGATTGCGAATGGCGCCTAGCGGTAACGGAACGCCACGCTGCAACCAGCGCATCAGCGAGCCAAAATTACCTGGAGCCCCAGCGCCATAAACCAGCGGAGGACGGATGATGACCACTTCCAGGCCGGTTTCGGCGGCCAGTGCCTGCAGAGCCAGTTCGGCTTCATATTTGGATACGGCATAGGGTGAATGGGGCATGGGTACATCTTCAGCTGAAAATGGGTGTTGAAAAGTTTCACCGCCATTGACCCCTATCGAACTGATGAAAACAAAGCGGTGTACGCCTGCGGCTGCAGCCTGGCGGGCAAGATTCAGCGTGCCATGAAAATTCACTTCACGAAAAGCCACCAGAGGATCGGGGGCGTTTTCGTTCATGACATGAACACGCGCAGCGCAATGCACTACCGTGTCTTGGCCCGATAAAGCGCAAGACCAGTCCGTGTCACTCTGCAAACCCTTTATGCGAAAGGTTTTCAAGACAGGGGAAGCCTCAATGCCTTCATAGCGGACTGCAGCGGTTGTTAAAAATTCACCCCAAGACAGCCGCTCCAGCACACCCCGTCCGACAAAACCTGTCGCGCCAGTCACAAGTACTTTGTTCATCCGTTCACCTTTTATTTTCATCAACTTCAACGCTGCCCCGATTGAACATAACCTCCAGGAAACCGGCCCTGCTATGGTACTGACAGGCTGGAGTGAGAAAGAATATCGTCAAGCCATCCTTTTATCGAATATTTTTGATGAACGGCATCCGCCAGCGGGGCGTACGGAGTTTGCAAAAAAGAGTCTGGAATCTTTTGGAGTTGATGACGGTCGATCACAAGAATATTGTTGGGATTGAAAAAATCCATATCTCTTACCAGTTGATTGGTGGTGATCAGTTTTTTGGAAGCGCCCATGGTTTCAAAGGTTCTCATAGTCAAGCCTATCTGGTTAGGATGTTCAATATCCAGAATCGCGCGTGAATTGAAAAAAACATGCTGGACTTGCTCCTTGGACAAGGGGTCGAAATGAAAGCTTTTTATGGAAGCGCCACGGTAGGCAGAATTCATGAGCTTGTGCGCCCAGAATACCCAGGGAGCCTGCAGATAAAGGTACCAGTAGCAGTTCGATTTTTCGGGCAATGCAGCTGCTACGTTTGAAACAATTGCATAACGATCAGAGTGGGCGGTGCCGATAAAGCTCAAATGGTACTGAAAATCATCAGTAGCTCCACATTCGAATCCAGGCGAGAAAAACAATGGCCTGAACCGCATGTCAAATACTTTGGCATCACTAGCATCGAAAGTATGGCATGCGTCAAACAAGGGCAGATTCAGGGCAAGAGAACGCCGGTTGCGCAGAGCGTCCCACATATAAAGCACCAAAGGTGCGCCTGGGAATGACGCACGCAGCTCTTTCAGGGTGCGAGTTGAGAGGCCCTCGCCCACCACCACGAAGATAAGGTCATAACGGCTTCGTCCAAATGCCTCTATCGCATTCATGAAAAAACGGTCAGCCAATGGCAGCACCAACTCACGCCGTAAACGGGTCACCGCTTTTAATAGCGGTGAACTGAAAGGCCTGTCAGGCAAAAAATCTACTGCAGCCCCTTGCCTGCGCATTTCATTTTGAATTTCTTTCTCATAGCCAAAAAACTGCGGCGCAATAAAAAGCACCTGTTTACCGGCAAGGTCATCCATAATTTATTCCGAATGCGTGAGGATTAACCAATTTTTTTGAGCACGCGTGCAGGAATTCCAGCGGCCACCACACTGGCAGGCACCGACTCCAGCACAACCGCATTAGCGCCAATGCGTGAACCAGAACCTAAAGTCACGCCTCCCAGCACTTTGGCGCCAGACCCAATGGTGACGCCATCGCCGACCGAGGGTCTCGAGGATTCCTGATATGAAAAATCCACCTCTCGCGCGCCTAACGTGACGCCCTGAAAAATAGTGACATTCTCACCAATAGACCAAGCGCCTATCACGGTGCCCTGGGTATGAGGCAAAAACAAGCCCTTGCCAATCGGGCAGCGTACAGCAACCTCGATACCAAACAAGAAAAAATTCAGCAGCGACACCCCTTTTGCAAGCGGGCCCAATTTAAGCCTGTACAAGCTATGTGCCGTCCGGCAAAGCACAACCGGAATCAACCTTGGCGAAAACAGCCCCGCCCATAACCGGAAACCGGAAACATTTTCCGAGCCATGCATTACAACTTGGGCCCGGCGCAAATCAGCGGCCAGATAAGTCAATAGCCTAAATTTTTCAGGCGCGCTCATCTGCCGCCGTCGATGCAGTGCCCATGAGTCCTTTAGCGGCGAGTTCGCTAACTGAACGCAAATAAGCAGCCTTGTCTTCAGGCGCCTGCGCTGCAGCCCAGTTTAAAAAGTGGGTCAAACCTTTTTTAAAAGGCACCGCAGGCACAAAATCAAGCACACGTTGAAGTTCAGAAACATCAGCAATGTTGTGACGTATATCACCCATACGGAATGCTCCACTTACTCCAATAGAGCTCACGCTGCCAAAAAATTCCTTAATCTCTTGTGCCACCGTAGCCACGCTTGTGGCTTCTCCTGATCCGACATTCAAAGCGCCTATAAACGGCCCTGTGTATTCAATGCTGCGCACCGTAGCTTCAACCACATCGTCAATATAGACAAAGTCTCGTGACTCCAATCCGTCTTCATAGATTTCAATGGATTGGTTCTGCCGTGCGAGATTTGAGAAAACGGCCAGGATACCCGTGTAGGGATTTTTCAGGGATTGGCCGGGCCCATAGACATTCTGGTAGCGAAGGCCAAACCCATTGATGCCATGTGTGCGGGCAAAGAGAAGAACTGCCTGCTCCTGCACCTGCTTGGTCAAACCGTACATCGACATAGGATTAAAAGGCGCAGACTCTTGCGTTGGCATCATATGCACAGGTCCGCCACATTCTGGACAAATGGGCTCAAACAATCCGCCAGACATGCGTTCACGACTTCGCTGAACTGGAAAAACCTTACCATTTTTCGTGCAGCGATAAGCGCCTTCTCCATAAACAGCACGGCTAGACGCGACCACGATCGAGCGGAGAGATTTCGTGCAATCTTCGTTTTGCAGCAAATCCAGCATAGTGGCCGTACCCTGAACATTCACGTCGAAATACCGGTCAATCTCATACATCGACTGACCGGTTCCCGTTTCGGCAGCCAAATGAACAATGCCATTTACGTCATCAAGCGCACGCTTCATAGAATCGCGATCTCTAACATCAGCCTTGATCAATTCAACACGTCCGGCCAGATCAGCTGGCAGGGACTGGTCAGTATGAATTTGCGGATTAAAACTATCCAGAATACGAACCTGGAAATCTTTCGCCAGCAATGCCTGCGACAGGCGCTGCCCAATGAAGCCAGCACCTCCTGTAATCAATATCTTCTTGTCATTTTTAAGCATGAACTATCCTTGAGGAAAATTTTATTTGGAATCAATCCGTCCAAACATGTCTACCTGATTACGCAATGACGAAATATGCGCCATGTAACGCATTAAATTAAAATATCTATCAGCGCCCAATATGAACAATGACAGCCTCAGCATCATGTTGATCACTTTGATTTGTGGGCCATATGCATTCATGTCCTTGAAAATTTGCCTTCGAGCCGCCTGACTGGGCGCACCAACCAAACCATGTGACTTACCAAAACGCATGACAGGTCCATCAAGGCGAAATGGATTTTCGTCCTTATGAAAAACTGTATTCTTCATAACGGCATAAAACCTTCGCAAGGCAGGAGTGACATAACTCCCATCTTCAAAATAGTCAAAGGTATAGCGGTGTCGCGAGAAAGCTTCGGAAGCATTTCTCAATAGCTCGGAGGCATAAACTTCAGCAATCGAGGAAAAATCGGGACGGCTACCAGATTCAAAACGAGTCTGCTTCTTTGCAACTACCTCAGGCTTGTTTTCGTTAAACGAACTAAAATGAACAAATCGAAGCAGCGTAGTCTCGTTGACAAACCATATGCCATCATGCGAAGTCAGTTGACGCTCATGTAAATTCCAAAAAGCAACATTCAATCCGGAATCATGCAAGACTTGCATACTGGGAAAATAACAGGGGGCCAATCCCACCCATTTTTGATCAACACCTAGTCCAAGTTGCGGCTCATAGAAACCATGACCAAGGCAACGATCAGACCACCAGTCGAGAAATGCCAGTCCCTCCTGACAGCGAGATACTCCAACAAAACCTAGGTTGAATGCACCAAATTTGAGCAGATCAAGATCATCAGGCTTGCAACCATCGAGGATAGGAGTATTGCAATGAGGAGTTACTACCAGTGATGCGCCATTTTTCAATGCGTCGAAAACCGGGTCCAGAGGGGCATAAATTTTTATATCAGGATCAAGATAAACGGCAATTTCATGTTTTTTCAGCAGAAATTTCAACGCCGTTGGCTTGACGTTTGTATTGAACTCAATGACATCGTAGGTAAAAGCATATTTTAAAAAATCTTGAATCCCAAGATCTTCAGCCCATATGACATTCAAACCAGGCCTGTCAATAATTACGTCTTCACTTTTCCTATCGACCAATATCAAATAAATCCCATGTTCCGGATGATATTTGACGTATGAATCAATCAATACTAGTGCTTTTCCAATGTAATTGATTGAGCAAATTGTTACTGCTGCAAAATTTTCCATTTATCTATCACAATATAAGTATTAAGCTCACCAATTAATTCAAAAGCCCACAGAAATCATTGCCAGAATCCAGCAACACATTGCAGACTCGATCCTTGCGTTGTTCTCTTTCTTCAACTTCAACATTAAAAAGTTTCATCATGAAAATATTTCGATAATCTTCCACCCACACACTTTGTGCAGGCTGGGCAAACAAGCGAACAGTAAAAGTCAAGGCAAAGATTATATACAGCAGTTTTCTTAAAAGTGATTCATTGAAGCTTTTTTCAGATGTCAACTCATATGATACGAGCGCAAAAGGAATTAAAATTAATAAAAAATGCTCAAATCGGGTAAAAATTGCGATCATCCTCAGAAATGGCCCGATGACACACCACATCACAGCCATTGACCAAGCAAAAGAAAGCCAGTTATTCTTGCAAGCAATTACGTAACTACGCCGTTCAAGCAATATAAAAAATCCGAGCAAATAAGCAAGCAACCCAAAATTCAATAATGACGATGATGATATTTCATCGTTAATATAATAATCCAACTTCTGCCACCACAAAGCAGGAAGAATTGACTCAAATGATACTGTTTTAACAGAGAAAATCAAAGCGCTTATCGCCAACACAGAAAAGCAAGTTATCAATACAAAACTGCGCATCGACAATGGCTGACCATTGTCTTTAAAAATCTTGCCGGCAGCATATAAATAGAGAAAGCCAAATACTGCACTGATATGAAAACCAATTGCGATCAGAATTAAGACGTATGCAGTCTTTACATCTGATTTAAAGTATTTATATACCGAAAATAAACAGATAACAACCGCTATCGACTGACGAATTTGCTCTTGAAAAAGACTCCATCCTTGAATGAAAAAAATAACTAGAAATAGTAAAAATATATTTTTTACACAAACCTTTCTGGCCATGTAAATCAACAAATATAAATTAAATACAGATATTGCCGCGACAAATAATTGGTAATCAATACCGTTAGAAGAAAAAAACTTTGCCACCAAAGAAAATAAAACCTCGAGCGGAGGATTCAGTAAAACATCTGACCATGAACTTTCATTCAAACTCTCATATATATTCGTGTAATTTATCCAGTCAGCGCCATTGAAATTACTACCGCCAAAAATAAAAAAAAGCGTCGAAAAAATTATAACAGTCTTTAATTCTTTCGTTACACCCAACAAACTACTTAAAGACAGTATCACCACAGTGAAAAAATAATATATTACAGCAGAATTCATTAATATTTTCTTTGCTTATATACCTAATTTTTCAACTTAGGCCCGGCTCTTCCGAAAATTCCATGAAAAATGCCTAGGAGAATATTATTTATATTTTTTCCTCTTGGACTATACAAAATAGAAGCAACAATAGTTCGCCGAGTCAAAACAGCAATGTCTGCCATAATCCAACGTGTGGGATATTTGCACGAAAAGTACAAAAGCAGGGCATTCCGAGTCATGTAATAGTATCTAATCGGCGAATGCATGGGCAATCTCACATCACCAATTACCATTGCGTTTTCGCCGACGCTGTGAAACATTTTTGCAAATGTCACGCCATAAGATTTATAACCTAAAGCACCTGCCCTTAGCCCCCACTCCATATCAATATAGTCTATAAACAATTCTTCCTTCATATATCCAGTCAAATTCAGCACATCCATCCGGATTAATTGCCCGGAAGAGATTAAAAACAAAGCCTCAATAAATCCCTCAAAATCTGGTACGTATTTTTTTTTGTATCGGCAATGATCTAACCCATAAAATGGATTAGCCACTCCAGATGACTTATCTATGCTTACCGGACCAACCGCAGCAACTTTATATCCATGATTTAACAGCCAGGTTTCAGAGTCGAGGAGTTTTTTAACCATATCATTTTCTGGTTCGCTATCTTGATCAAAAATCAAAACATGACTTGCACCTCTTTTCGCTGCCCAATTTATCCCTTGGTTCTGTGCGCCTGCCAGACCAATATTGGTTGTATTGTTTATCTGGGTACCGATTTTTTGGTCTTGAACATATCTTAATTTGCTGGCATTATCGATCACAACTAATTCATCGATTTGATGTGTAATGGCAGATATCAGTTTAGCAAGAACATTAAAATCAGGCTCATATGTAACAATAATTCCACAGATGTGCGTCATACCAATCCAAACATAAAGCACAATACCTTCATAAATTTCATTTATTTATAACTTCAACATTATTGATGGTGTAATTTTCACAGGAATGCTGACAATTTATTTCTTTCAGTATTTTTTTTGCGCAAATGAGCAACAAAATCATATCCATTCCCGCCCTGACCACCCAAGCCATTGCCGCTCCAAATAATCCAAAAAAATGGAGCATAAAATATAACAATGGAACGTATATTAAAATCTCCAACAAATGCAATTTTGCTGTTGTTTTTGCTTTTCCTGCGGCCTGAATAGCTGCGAATGGAACAAAGGCGATACCATTAAAAAGCAATCCTACTGACAATGCACTTACAACCATCCACGATTGTTCGGCAAATTCTGCACCAAGCCAAAGACTTAATCCCCAATACGACCCCAAGCCAATTACCAAGGAAATTGGAGTCAATATAATAAGCACAATAAGAACGCACTTCTCATATAATTTGCAAGCATTTTCTGGTTCTGTTTTTAATTTCGAAGATAATCTTGGAAACAGCGCCCCTGTTAAGGCAGCAGGCACAACCAGTACTCGCATCAATATTTCAGACGGAACGGTGTAATAGGCAACTGCTGCTGCACCTAAAACACTGGATATCACAAATCTATCCGCAGTTGCCATTAGTGGACCAATGATGTTTGAGATAGTCATCCAGACTCCAAACGAGAAAAGATTTTTAAACTCTTTACCGTTACCCTTACTGCTTACCCAACTACCAATTAGTCTTTTGTTAACGAGCACTATATGCGCAATAAGTACTATCAGGCGTGCGAAAATCAGTGTCAAAACAATGAAAGTAAGTGATGGCCCGTAAAATAAGACAGCTAGCGCCGGCAAACCAAAATTTGCAATTCCTAAAATAATTCTTAAAAGGTTAACTTCTTTAAAATCCTCATATGCCTCCAGAACTCCTCTTAATCCAGTTGTAATCGTTGTTAGTGGTATTCCAAAAGCGGCAACAATAAGGCATTGCGCAGTATCATCCTTAAGTAATTCACTTACCTTTAGCCATTGGTTTCCTAGTGGAGCAGAAAGCACATACAAAAGCATGCCGCCTACAACTCCAGTAAGCGTTGTAAAAAGAATTCCTGACTTAATTAAATGAGGTATTTTTTTGTCATCACCTCTGGCAAGGTTTGAGGCAACTTGTTGCGTCAATGCTCGTCCTAAACCAAAATCAAAAAGGCTAAAGTACCCAATTAATGCCCAAACAAGGGTGAGTATTCCAAAGGCTTCTATGCCTAGACTTTTTATTAAAAACGGGATTGTTATCGCGCCTAATAAAAAAGGAAGCCCTGTGCCAGCTAGATTCCATAGCGTATTTCGCTTTAGCGACATCAATCCGCCTTAGCCTTATTCAAACTTTTACCCTGAATATCTTTAGCGGATAACTTTGGTGAAGCTATACCATATTGACTCAGCGGCCACACAATTCCAATATCTGGATCGTTCCATACAATACAGCGCTCATGAGCAGGTGCATAGTAATCAGTCGTCTTGTACAGAAAATCGGCTGTTTCGCTCAGTACCACGAACCCATGTGCAAACCCAGGCGGCACCCACAGTTGGCGGTTATTTTCTTCGCTCAGTTCAACGCCTACCCATTTCCCAAACGTTGGTGAGGACTTGCGGATGTCCACAGCCACGTCAAACACCGCCCCGCAGGCTACCCGGACCAGTTTGCCCTGAGGCTGCTCGTCTTGGTAATGCAATCCCCGCAGCACGCCTTTGCTGCTGCGGCTGTGGTTGTCCTGCACAAACGTGTAATGAGAGCCCGTGGCGTCGTCAAACGCCTGCTGGTTGAAACTTTCGTAAAAGAAGCCCCGCGCGTCGCCAAATACCCTAGGTTCGATGATCAGGACGTCAGGAATGGCTGTTTGGGAGACCTTCATGACTGGGCTCCCTCGGCGAGCAGACGCAGCAGATACTGGCCGTAGCCGTTCTTGGCCAGCGGCCGCGCCAGCTTTTCAAGCTGCTCGGCATCAATAAAGCCGTTGCGCCAGGCAATCTCCTCCGGGCAGGCAATCTTCAGGCCCTGGCGGTGCTCTAGCGTGGCAATAAACTGGCCCGCCTCCAGCAAGCTGTCGTGCGTGCCGGTGTCCAGCCAGGCATACCCGCGCTTCATGATCTGCACCTTGAGCTGACCCAGGTCCAAGTAGGCTTGGTTCACGGCCGTGATTTCGAGTTCGCCCCGTTCGCTGGGCTTTACCGCCTTGGCAATATCAACAACCTGCTGGTCATAGAAATACAGGCCGGTGACAGCAAAGTTGCTTCTGGGCTTGAGCGGCTTTTCCTCAATGCTGCTGGCCTTGCCGGCGGCATCGAAAGCGACCACGCCGTAGCGCTCGGGGTCCTGCACATGGTAGGCAAAGACGGTTGCGCCGCCGGCCTGTGAGTCAGCCTCGGCCAGCAAGGGCACGAAATCATGGCCGTGAAAGATGTTGTCGCCCAGCACCAGCGCACTGGGCTGGTTGCCGATGAACTGCTCGCCAATGAGAAAGGCCTGCGCCAAGCCGTCCGGGCTGGGCTGAACGGCGTACTGCAGGTTCATCCCCCACTGGCTGCCGTCGCCCAGCAGTTGCGCAAAGCGCGGTGTGTCCTGCGGGGTGCTGATGATCAGCACGTCGCGGATGCCAGCCAGCATCAGGGTGCTCAGCGGGTAGTAGATCATCGGCTTGTCGTACACCGGGAGCAGTTGCTTGCTGATGGCCAGCGTAGCCGGGTGCAGCCGGCTGCCGGAGCCGCCGGCGAGGATGATGCCTTTGCGTTGGGTCATGGGGAGTTATGTTTCTTGTCGTTTTTTTAAAGGATTTCGGCCAGCATGCGGTCCACGCCCTGCTGCCAGGCAGGCAGCGTCAAGCCGAAGACGCTTTGCAGCCGGTTGCAGTCCAAGCGCGAATTGTGCGGCCGCTGCGCCGGTGTCGGAAAAGCGCTGGTGGGCACGGCGGCGATTTCACTGGCTACTATTTTCATAGCTGGTTGTGTATGCTGCGCCTGCGCAATTACATGTTTTGCATAACGATTCCAGGTCGTTTCGCCCTGGGCGGCCAGATGGTAGAGCCCGGCGTCCTGCGGGCGGTGCAACACCTGGCGGATGGCGTGGGCCGTGACGTCGGCAATCAGTTCAGCGCCGGTGGGCGCGCCGAACTGGTCGTCGATCACGGTCAGGCGTTCGCGCTCCTGTGCCAGGCGCAGCATGGTTTTGGCGAAGTTGCCGCCGCGCGCGGCATACACCCAGCTGGTGCGAAACAGCAGGTGCTGCTGGCAGTGCTCTGCCGCCCGTTGCTCGCCTTCCAGCTTGGTCCGGCCATACACGCCCAGTGGCGCGGGCGTATCGGTTTCCACCCAGGGGCGGCTGCCGCCGCCATCGAACACGTAATCGGTCGAGTAATGCACCAGCCAGGCACCCAGTTTGCCAGCTTCCTGCGCCAGCACACCGGGTGCCAAGGCGTTGATGGTGCGGGCCAGTTCGGGCTCGCTTTCGGCCTTGTCCACGGCCGTGTGGGCGGCGGCATTGACGATCACATCGGGGCGCAGCGCGCGTACCGTGTCGGCCAGTCCGGACAGGTTGCCCAGGTCGCCGCACAGCTCCTGGCTGTGCCGGTCCAGCGCGATGAGGTCACCCAGCGGCGCCAGGCTGCGCTGGAGTTCCCAGCCGAGCTGGCCGTTCTTGCCGAAAAGCAGGATTTTCATACGCTGGCGTATTGGGTCTGCACCCAGTCGCGGTAAGCGCCGCTTTGCACATGCGCTACCCACTCGGGATTGGCCAGGTACCACTGGACCGTCTTGCGGATGCCGGACTCGAAGGTCTCGGCCGGCCGCCAGGCCAGCTCGCGCTCGATCTTGCCGGCATCGATGGCATAGCGCCGGTCATGGCCAGGCCGGTCCTTGACATAGCTGATCTGCGTGCTGTAGCTGCGGGCGTCCACTTTGGGGCGCAGCTCGTCGAGCAGTGCGCAGACCGTGTTGACAATCTCGATGTTCGGTTTTTCGTTCCAGCCACCGACGTTGTAGACCTCGCCCAGCCGCCCGGCTTCGAGCACGCGGCGGATGGCGCTGCAATGATCCTTCACGTACAGCCAGTCGCGCACCTGCATGCCGTCCCCGTACACCGGCAGCGCCTTGCTGGCCAGGGCGTTGACGATCATCAAGGGAATCAGCTTTTCCGGAAAATGGCAGGGGCCGTAGTTGTTCGAGCAGTTGGTGGTCAGGACCGGCAGGCCGTAGGTGTGGTGGTAGGCGCGCACCAGGTGGTCGCTGGCGGCCTTGCTGGCCGAATACGGACTGTTGGGCTCGTAGCGATGGTCTTCAGTGAAGGCCGGATCGGCGGCGCCGAGTGAGCCATAGACCTCGTCGGTGGAGACGTGTAGGAACCGGAACGCCGCCTTCGCTTCGCCTTCAAGCTCATTCCAGTAAGCGCGCACGGCTTCAAGCAGACGAAAGGTGCCGACGATGTTGGTCTGAATGAAGTCTTCGGGACTGTGAATCGAGCGATCCACATGGCTTTCGGCGGCAAAGTTGAGCACGGCCCGGGGGCGGTGCCGCGCCAGCAGGCCGTCCACCAGTGCGCTGTCGCCAATGTCGCCCTGCACGAAGATGTGGCGCGCATCGCCCTGCAGACTCGCCAGGGTTTCCAGATTGCCCGCGTAGGTCAGCTTGTCCAGGTTGATGACGGCTTCGCTCGACTGCGCCAGCCAGTCCAGGACAAAGTTTGCGCCAATGAAGCCGGCTCCGCCGGTGATGAGAATGGTCATAACGTTATTTACAATCTGCTGAGCTATTTATCTGAAGCATTTCAGGAGTAGATAAGCACTCACTACTGCCACCGCTTTGTTACCAATGCTAGAGGGTTACTTCATGCGAAAGGAATTGCGAATACGCAATACCTTCGCGGAAGTCGTCTCGCTTTGTGTGGTATTGAGAAAGGCTTGCCGTATAAAAATGAACAGCAACAAGGCTATCCCCGCCGCGAGCGTAGCACCTATGGCGATCAAACCTTTCTTTGGTTGACTGGTTTTTTGTGCCAAGGTGGGCGCCTGGACCAACTGAGCATCGGTTAAGCCTTCCAGTTGTGCCTCCAAGAGGCTGACTTGGCCTTGCGCTGTGCCCGTGGCGCCTAATAACTCGGCGTAACCCCGTGCCAACTCCACCCCGCCAGCAGCGCCAGAACCGTTGGATTCGAGGCGCTTGAGCACGCCAACCGATGCATCCTGAGCATTTTTAAGCCGCGTTCGTGCTTCTTCCAATTGCACTCCAAGCCTTAATCGCGCACTGCCCTTGGGACGGCTTTCCTGATAGATTTGCTGGAGGAGTGCATTGGCGATTGCCTGCGCCTGCAATGCGGTCCGGTTAGAAATGGTTAATGTGAGCAATTTATCAACTCGCCCGACATTAGTTTTAATTTGCTCTCGCAACTTTGTACGCGCTTCTTCGACAGTATCGTCTTTTGCCAGGCCGAGAGAGGCAATGACCGGATCCAGAACAGCTGCTGTACCTATCAGGCTGGCGGTGGTTTGGTCAGCCTGCAGCACAGCGACACTTTGAAAAGTTTGAGGAAGCAGAAAACTGACAACCAGGGCGCACACACCAACAGCCAGCGGACCAAGGACCAACAGCTTGATATTTTCAGCCAAAGTGACCAGCAGGTCCAATAGACCCGCTTCATTGTTAGCACTATTCGCAAGGTTCGCAGAATCTTCCATTTTTGCCTATTGTCAAATCTATGAGGAACTCATTCTACTTGGCACAATTTTTCGACTACCTTGGATCCATGAATCTTACATTTTTAGCTACAAAATATGATAATTTCTACTTGCCCTTGCACAGCCTCCAAGATAAACATCTTCTTCATGCCTCACATTACGCTCTTGCAGTCAGTCCATTTTTATCAAGGCAGCTCTGTAAAAGCTCTCAAATCCACGGCTGAATTACAACAAACTCAATCATCAAAATCTTACAAAAATTAATATTCCACACAAACATTGCTGCAAAACTCCAGATAACTCAGGATGCCAAATTAAGCACCACGTCAATTTTGGAAAGCAGCATCCAAGAATAAAAGCTGGAAATTTTTTAGAGATTGATTTGGAATGTAAAGCTCAATAAAATTTTTAATTTTAATGCTTCTCATTAATGCTTCAACCAAATAATCGATTAACATCAATCCTTTTAACAAGGAAAACTCACTCATGCAAAAGTCAAATGAACTGCAGCAACAAATCAATGAATTCGAGGCCAAGCTTAATGAGTTGCGCAAACAACAGGACTTCGAACGCAAAGGCGAACGTACGCAAGCCATCACTACAGCGAAAGAGTTAATCAAAAATTATGACCTGACAGCCTCAGATCTGGGCCTTGCAGGCAAGGGTGCAGCCAAGCGGGTTACGGGAGACAAGCGAAATGTGGTCGCTCCTAAATACCAAGACCCCCAAAGTGGAAAAACATGGACGGGTCGCGGTAAGTCCCCGGCCTGGTTAAGCGCCCAGCTGTCGGCCGGCCGGGATAAACAAGAATTTTTGATTAAAAGTTAATGCATCAGTCTTTTCGCAAGACTGATGCTGATTGTATTTAGAAATGCACCCCGCGCATCATCTGCTGCATCGCCAGCGCTTCGGGCGACAGCCTGGCCTTTTCGTCTTTAGCGCCCTTCTCGCCCTTGGCGGCGGATGAATCGGCAAACATGCGAAAACTGGTGTTCATCGCGATCTGGGCGATGCGCGGCATCACCGCATGCAGCACCTGCCCGGCAATGCCCAGGCGGGTGGCGATGCGCACCGGCTTGAAGATGCACGCCTGCGCCACCAGTTCGGCCGCTTCCTCGGGGGCCAGCGTGGGCACGTTGTTGTACAGGTTGGTCGGCGCGATCATCGGCGTACGCACCAGCGGCATGTTGATGGTGGTAAAGCTGATGCCCACGTCGGCGAACTCGCTCGACGCGCAGCGCGTCCAGGCGTCCAGCGCGGCCTTGCTGGCCACATAGGCGGAAAAGCGCGGCGCGTTGGTCAGCACGCCAATGGAGCTGATGTTGACCACATGGCCTGCGCCTCTTTGCGCCATGCCGGGCAGCAGGCCCATGGTCACGCGCAGGCTGCCGAAATAATTGAGCTGCATGGTGCGCTCGTAGTCATGAAAACGGTCGTAGCTGCCTTCGATGGCGCGTCGGATCGAGCGTCCGGCGTTGTTGACCAGGAAATCGACGCCGCCGTGGTCGGCCTGCAGCGCCTTGATGAAGCGGTCGCAGTCGGCCATGTCGGCAATGTCGGCCGGGTAGGTGATGAAACAGTAGCCTTTGGCCTCGGCTTCGCGGCAGGCTGCATCGAGCTTGTCCTGGTCTCGGCCGCAGATGATCGTGGTGGCGCCGGCTTCGGCAAACCGGTGCGCCGTCGCCAGGCCGATGCCCGACGAGCCGCCGGTGATCAGCACCACCTTGCCTCCAACCGTGCCGCGCAGCGAGCGGTCGATGAACAGGTCCGGGTCCAGGTGCCGCTCCCAGTAGTCCCACAGGCGCCAGGCATAGTCATGCAGGTTCGGGCAGGCAATGCGGCTGCCCTTGAGCGCGGCCAGGGTTTCGCGGCAGTCGAAACGCGTCGGGTAATTGACGAAGGTCAGGATGTCCTCGGGCACGCCCAGGTCGGACATGATGGCCTTGTGCATGCGCCGCACCGGCGCCAGCGCCATCAGGCCTTTCTTGACTGCCTTGGGAATGAAGCCCAGCAAGGCGGCATTGACGAACAGGTTCATGCGCGGGCCGTGCGCGGCCTTGCTCAGGATGTCGAGCACATCGCCGACGCGGTAGCCGACCGGGTCCACCAGGTGAAAGCATTGGCCGCCGGCGCGTTCCTGGTGGCTGATGTGATTCAGCGCATCGACGACGAAATCGACCGGAACGATGTTGATCCGGCCGCCTTCCAGGCCGACCATGGGCATCCACGACGGCAGCAGCTTGCGGATGCGCTGGATCAGCTTGAAAAAATAGTACGGCCCGTCGACCTTGTCCATCTCGCCGGTCACGCTGTGCCCCACCACCATCGCCGGGCGAAACACCGTCCAGGGCACCTTGCATTCGCTGCGGACGATTTTTTCGCTCTCGTGCTTGGTCCTGAAATAGGGATGCTCGTAGTTTTCGGCCTCCTCGAACATGTCCTCGCGAAACACGCCTTCGTACAGTCCGGCGGCGGCGATCGAGCTGACATGGTGAAAATGCCCGGCATCGATCGCCTTGGCAAACTCGACCGTGTTGCGGGTGCCGTCGATGTTGACGGCGATCTGGCTTTGTTCGTCAGCCTCCAGGTCATAAACCGCCGCGAGGTGGTAGAAATGACTGATCTCGCCCTTCAGCTTCTTGATGTCCTCGGCCTTCACGCCGAGCTTTTTTCCGGTCAGGTCGCCGTGTACCGCAATCGCCCGGCCAGCGCTCACACCCCAGTAATCGCGCAATCCGGCCACCTTGCCCGCGCTCTCCGGCCGGATCAAAAAATAGACCTTGGCGCCCTTGCGCTCCAGCAGTTTCTTGACCAGGCGCTTGCCGATGAAGCCGGTGGCGCCTGTGACGAAATAGTTCATTGAATTCTCCGCATTGAGGTGGCTGACAAAAGTTTCATTTTGTTCAGATTTGCGCCTTTACCCTTCAGCACAAACCCGCGAAACCGGCCCGATCCAGCGAAAATCCGTAGGGTGTCCTGCCTAGCTCTCTAGAAGCCTGACCCTAAACACCGGCGTGCCGCAGGTTTACATTCTTTATGGTGCGCGGCGATGGGCCGCAGTCCCTTTTTTCATCCACCCTTCCAGGAGCCTTCCATGGTCAAGAAACTGCAAAAAATGAGCGCCGCTCAAAAAGCCAGCCCCCAACTCTCCAGCGCCGTCAAGGACTCTGCCCAGCAGATATGGCTGGCCGGCCTGGGGGCTTTTTCCAAGGCGCAGGAGGAAGGCAGCAAGGTGTTCGACAGCCTGGTCAAGGAAGGCCTGGCGATCCAGCGCAAGACCCAGGCAGCCGCCGAGGAAAAGATCAGCGAAGCGACCAGCCGCATGAGCGACATGGCCAGCGACATCCAGTCCAAGGCAGGCAACCGCTGGGACAAGCTGGAAAACATTTTCGAGGAGCGCGTTGCCAAGGCGCTGGGCAAGCTCGGCGTGCCTTCGGCGCGGGACGTGAGCGCACTGGCGGAACGCGTCGAACTGCTCGACCAGCAGGTCAGCAAACTGAACGGCGGTAGCCCGACCGCCAAACCAGCCGCCAAACCACGCGCCAGGGCCGCCGCCAAGACCGTGGAGCCGCAGGCCGCCAAGCCCGCCGCCAAAAAAGCCGTGCAGCGCGCAGTGGCCAAAACGGCCAGAACGCCCGCAGAGGGCAGTGCAGGCCCCGTGCCAAGCGCAGCTGAATAATCTGCAGCAGGCAAGCCCCTGCAAGGGGGTTGAACACGCAGTCAATGCTTGAAACAGGATGACAGCCGCAAGACTAGGTGCGGAGCCACGGAAAAGGGACGTCATGTCCCTTTTTTTTCGCCTGCATGCCTGGAAATCTTCCTTGCTCGAATGCCCCGCATGAGGTTTTCCTGATTCCTTCACTCGGGGCGCTGGGTTAGAGTCAGGGAACAAAACAAAGAGAGACAACTATGGTGAAAAAAGCGCCGCGTCGCACCGCCGAGCGCATCCTGGAGGTCACGCTCGAACTGTTCAACCGGTTTGGCGAGCCCAATGTATCGACCACGCTGATTTCCGCCGAACTCGGCATCAGCCCGGGCAACCTTTATTACCACTACCCGGCCAAGGACGAGCTGATCAACTCGCTGTTCGACCGCTACGAGCAGGCGCTCAACGAGTTGCTCAATGCCAGCGACGGCGTGCGCAACGTCGAGGACGCCTGGTTTTTCATGCACACGCTGTTTGAGCTGATCTGGCAGTACCGCTTCCTGTACCGCGACCTGAACGACCTGTTGAGCAAGAACCGGCGGCTGGAGACGCATTTTCAGTGGGTGCTCAAGAACAAGGCGCGCGCCGTCAGGACCATGCTCGGGGGCATGGGCCGGGCTGGCGCCATGGCGCTGGACTCGCGCGAAGTGGACGCAACGGCCACCAGCATGGTGGTGCTGCTGACCTACTGGCTGAGCTTTGAATATGTGCGCAATCCGCGCCATGCCCTGGAGCCGGAAAATGCCCAGTCGGCCCTGATGCGCGGGGCTCACCATGTGCTGAGCCTGCTGGTACCCTATCTGGAGCCGGCCGAGAAAAGCCACCTGCAAAGCCTGGCGGGCGCCTACAGCATCCCGGCAAGCCTGCCGGCCTGAACGGTGCTGGCGCGGGCCACGAGATTGCATAAAAATGAAAATTAAGTGAAGGAGACAACGACATGGCCAAATGGAACCCTTTCCCCCACCCCGGCGCCTATGCCTTTGACACGGCCAGCCTGACGAAAAACTGGACCCGTCTGCACCGGGGCGACTGTGAACCGCTGCCCAAGGATGCAGCGGTGCTCAAGGCCTGGGTACTGTTTCACAACGGTGAATTCCACAAGGCGACCGAGGCCGGACTGAAAGCCGGCGGCGATGGCATCACGGCGGCCAACAAGGCCACCTGCATCTATGCCAATTACCTGGAAGACAAGGAAAAAACCAGGCTCGACCTGTTCCTGGAAGCGGCGCAAAGGGCCGAGGCGCAGCAGGCGGCAGACCCGAAAAATCCGAATGCCTTTTACTGGCAGGCTTACGCTTTGGGGCGCTACAGCCAGGGCATCAGCGTGGCCAAGGCACTGGCGCAGGGGCTGGGCAGCAAGATCAAGGCCGCGCTGGAGCAGACCATCAAACTCGCGCCGCAGCATGCCGATGCGCACATCGCGCTGGCCGCCTTTCATGCCGAGGTGATCGACAAGGTCGGCTCGCTGATCGGCAGCATGACCTACGGCGCCCGCAAGGACACCGGCCTGGCGCTGTTCAAGGAAGCGCTCAAGCTCAATCCCGGCTCGGCCATCGCCATGACCGAATATGCCAACGGCATGGTGATGCTCGAAGGCGACAAGCGGATGAAAGAGGCCACCCGGCTTTACATGCAGGCAGCGGCCTGCGAAGCGCTCGATGCGATGGAGCGGCTGGACGTGGACATGGCCCGGGTGGAACTGCAGGACTGAAACGCCGGCCGGGCGTCTTTCTGCGAGCCTGTGTCCACAAAACAGGTTACTCTCTTTTTAATAGCTGTTAGCGAACGCCCTGCTTGCGCAGAAGGCATTTTTAACTGTTATTTATTGCCCGCGTCCGCAAGCCATGGCCTGACCGGCAAACTCAGCGCGGGCAGCGCACCTGGCCGCAGTAGCGCTCGCAGAACGGGCAACCGGTCATCGGCAGCCAGGCCGGTATGTTGTAGAACTGCCGGAAGGCCTCGCCCAGCACGCCCTGGCGGTAGGCCAGGTAGTTGAATCCGCGGCCTTCGACCACGTAGAAAGCCACGCCATCCTGGATGAAACCCTGGACGTCGACGCTGTCAAAGTAGGGCTTGAATGCTTCCGGTTCGGGCTTGTCCGGCGTGATGATCCGCACCGTTTTTCCTTGATAGAGCGAAAAATCCACCAGCATGTCGTCCTGCCGCGCATGGAAGCGGCCCACGCCGAACACCGGCATGTACTGGCGGCGCTCGAAACCGTAGATCGACGCGGCGGTGTACGAGTCGGCCATCAGCACCGCGCCCGGGCGGTCGGCCTGCCTGAGGATGTCGGCGGTCTTGACGCTGCGAACGATTTGCGGGTAGATCTTGGCGCTGCGCCAGGTGTCCAGCGTCGTCAGGTACAGGCCGGCGACCACCGCGACATGCAGGCCGGCAAACAGCGCCAGCCCCTTGGCGCAGGTCTTGAGCTTGTCAGCCGGCAGGGCAAACGCCAGCCAGGCAAAGCCAAAAGGGTAAAACGACAGCACCCAGTGCAGGCCAACGACTTTCTTGGCTGACAGCAGCATGAAAAACAGCAGGGGCACGACGACCAGGCAGGCCAGCAGGCGATGGGACCGGGCGCTGGCTCTAAGCGCCTGGCGGTATCTGAAGGCCAGCCAGAGCGCCACCGGCGTGACCAGGTAAGCCATCATGCCGACATACAGCAGCGGCTTGCGCCATTCAAACGCCGCATCCTGGTTGCGGTTGTAGACGTTGAACATGATGTTCGACCAGCCGTGCGACAGGTTGTAGGCAATGTTGATCGCCGGGCCGGGCAAGGCGCAGGCCACCAGCAGGGCCAGGCCCGCCAGCCGCTCGCGGCGGTACAACAAAAAGTACAGCAGGTAGGTCAGCCCCAGCACCACCGAGAAATACTTCGACAAAAAGGCACAGCCCAGGAACACGCCCGACAACGCATACAGCCCATAGGCGGCGCGGTCGGGCCGGGCGCGCTGCTCGGCGCGCATCAGGGCCGCCACCGACAGCATCGACCAGAAGATCAGCGGCGTGTCGGTGGTGATGATGGCGTAGAGCCAGTTCAGCGGTGCCAGCCAGAACAGCAGCACCGCCCAGGCCGCGCGCACCCGGTCCAGCGGCGCCAGCGCCCACCACAGCGCCGCGCCCAGCGCCAGCGGCAGCAGCACCGCTGGCAGGCGGATCGACAAGGTGCTGTCGCCCAGCGTGGCGCGCATGAGCGCAATCAGCCAGCCAGCCATGGGCGGATGGTCGGAATAACCCCAGTCCGGGTAAACGCCCCACCAGTAGAAAAACGCCTCGTCGCCGGAGATCGGAAAGGTCGCCGCGATCCAGAAGCGCAGCAGCAGCGATGCCAGTCCGGCGGTCAGCAGCCAGCGGCTCAGCATGACGGAATCGGCCTGCGGGGAAGAAGCAATGACAGGGTGGTGGGACATGGAAAAGGGTCGGATAAACAGCGGGCAGGCAGCAGGCAAAAGGCGAGGAGCCAGGCGTGCGTCGCAACGCAGGCGACAGAAGAAAGTGAAACGGAAAGCAGCTAGCGAAAACTGATGTCCCGGGCGATGGCCGCACTATAAAGCAAGGCCAGCAGGCCAATCGCCACAGCCAGCCACAGCGTCAGCAGCCGGACCATCACGGTCATGCCCAGGGCGCTGCCAGCCCCTGCGCCGTAAGCCACCAGCAGGCCGGTCAGCACAGCCTCGGTGCCGCCCAGGCCCGCCGGCAGGGCCGACAAGGCGCCGCCGACCATGGCCACGGCGTAAAAACCGGTCGCCGTCGCCAGCCCCAAGGGCAGGCCCATGTCGCGGCAGACCAGCCAGACCGCCACGCCTTGCGCCGACCAGGCGGCCAGCGTCAGGCTGAACCAGGCCAGCGGCCGCAGCCGCAGGCACGTCCAGGCCTCCTGCAGCCAGCCGGGAAGCCGAAGCACGCCATGCCGCAACCTGAACAGCGCAACGGCCGCCAGCACCGCCGCGGCCGCCCCGCCCAGCAGCAGCCATAGCGCCCAGCCGGGCATCCGCTGGACCAGGCCGCGCTCCCAGGCCCAGGCGGCGGCGGGCAGGCACAGCAGCAGCAGGCACAACAGGTCGGCCAGGCGCTCGGCGCCAAAGATGGCCAGGCTCTGCCGGGCACCCAGTGGTTCTCGCGCCAGCACCAGCCCCCTGACCGCCTCGCCGACATTGCCGGGCGTGGGCGTGAACGCATAGCCCGCCAGGTAGAGCCGCAGCCCCTGCAGCAGGCCGAAGTGGCGTCCGTAATGCGCCATCCACAAGCGCCAGCGCAGGCCGCGCAGGCCGTAGCTCAGCAGGCACAGGCTGGCCGCCTGCAGCCCATTGAGCGACCACAGGCGCGCCAGGGAAGTGCGCGGGCTGTCGCCCCAGACCAGCAGCGCCGCCGCGTACACCGTGGCAACCACCCCCAGCACCAGCAGCAGTTTCCTGACCGGCAGCTTGAGCCGAGGGCGCGATGGCAAAAGGCCTGGCTCCGGGCGCTGCCTGTGCACCGTCAAAACCGGTGGGCCAAAAAGATGAACAGCCACAGCAGGCCCGCGCCCAGCAGCCAGCCGTCGCGCAGCAGGTCGCGCGCCACGTCCTCGCCATGGCCGCGATGCACCTGGTAGGTGTAGCGCAGCAGCCCGAAAACAACCACCGGCACGGTGTAGAGCAGGCGCTCGCCATGCTGCAGCTGCGCCTCGGGGCTGGTGGCGAACAGGCTGTAGGTGGTCAGCGTCGCCGTCATGGTGGTGGCGATGAAGGTGTCGAGCAACGCCGTCGGGTAGCCCGCCATCACCGCCCGCTGGCTGGCTTCTTCCTGGAAGCTTTCGGCCTTGCGCTTGCAAAAGCCCAGGTACAGCGTCATGAAAATCCCGGTCAGCAGCAGCCAGCGCGATGGCGGAATCCCGACCGCGACCGTTCCGGCCAGCAGCCTGAGCATGAAACCGGCCGCGATGATGGCCACATCGACCACCGCCACCTGCTTGAGCCGCCATGAATACGCCATGTTCAGCGCCACATACAGCGCCAGCAGCGCCAGCAGCGTGCGGTTGCCTGCCGCCAGCAAAATTCCTGCGGCCAGCAGCACGGCCGCCAGCAGCAGCGCAGGAAGCGCCGTCACCGCGCCGCTGGCCAGCGGCCGCTTGCGCTTGACCGGATGCAGAGCGTCGCTGGCGCGGTCGTGCCAGTCGTTCAGGATGTACACCACGCTCGAAGCGCAGCAGAAAGCCGCAAAGGCGCGCAGCACCGCCAGGTCCAGCGGAATGACTTCCCAGCTCTGGCTGAACACCAGTCCGGCAAACACGAAAACGTTCTTGACCCACTGGTGCGGCCGCATCAGGCGTACCAGCGCAAGCAGGCTTGAAAAAGAAAAAGGCATCAATGAAAAAGGCAAAAGCATGCAGCCCGGATCGGCTTTCAAGCATAACTGACTCGCCGGCCCGCCCATGGCGCGCCAGCGGGCAAAAAAAGCCTGAACGGATCAGGCTTTGCGTGCGCCACCCGCCGGGCGGGTCCGGCCGGCCGTTCAGGTCCGCACGCGTCCGTCGCCGGTCAGCATCGAGAGCTCGACGAAGCTTGAAGCCACATGGTCGCCGGGCCCGAACGACACCGCAAAGCCGCCAAAGGACTGGCTGCCGATGCTTTCCAGGCCGGTCATCAGCGATTCGCGTGTCGGCTTGCTTCCGGCGCGCCGCAGGCCCTCGGTGAACAGCTTGGCGGCCAGGTAGCCTTCCATGCTGGAAAAGTTGGCCTGGACCTCCTTGTTGCCGACGGCCTTCACCGCGTCGGCAAATTCGCGCGCAATCGGACGCGCCGCGTTGTAGGGCGACGGCACGACCTGTGACACCACCACGCCCGCGCCGTCCTTGCCCAGTTCGTCGGCCAGCGCCTGGGTGCCGACAAACGACACGTTGTAGAACGTGCCGCCGTAGCCGGCCTTGCGCGCCTCGCGGATAAACGCCGCGCAGGCCTTGTAGGCGCCGATCTGCACCACCGAATCCGGCCCGGCGGCGACCAGCGTCTTGACGGCCTGCGCCACATCGACCGAATTGCGCTCCACCGTGGCCTGGGCCACCGGCTTGAGGCCCAGACTGCCAAGCGCCAGGGTGACGCCATCCAGGCCGGCCTTGCCATAGGCATCGTTCTGGTGGAAAACGGCAATTTTTTTCAGCCCCAGGTTGGTCAGCTGCTTGACGATCAGCGCGGTCTCGTCGTTGTACGACGCCCGCACATGAAAGGCATAGCGGCTGAACGGTTCGCGCAGCGCCATGGCGCCGGTGAACGGCGCGATGAAGGGAATCTTTTCCTTGATGGCCATGGGCAGCGCCACCACGCTGGTCGGCGTTCCGATGTAGCCGAACAGCGCGAACACGTCGTCGGCGATGAATTTTTTGGTGTTTTCGGCGCAACGGGCGGGTTCGTAGCCGTCATCGAGCTTGCGCAACTCGATCTGCTGCCGGCCAATGCCACCCTGGGCATTGACCTGGTCGAAATAAACCCTGGCGCCCTGGTGGAACTGGATGCCCAGCTGTGCGGCGGGTCCGGTGAAGGCGGCCGACTGGCCCAGGACGATGCGGCCTTCGGGCTGGGCGCGGACGGTGGTGAAGCCCGCCAGCAGGGCGGCGCCCGAACTGATGGAAAATTTTCTGCGTGTCAGCGTCATGGCTTAAATTTTCACAAGTTGTATTGAATTCGTACGACTGTATCAAAACGCGTTTTTGACGCCGGGCATTCGGCCAGCCTGACTGAATCCGGCAACAGGGTTTCCCGTGCAAATGACCGGGAGCGCCGGCCAATCGCTATAAAGTGCAGGCATGCATTCAAATTCGATCCCGCTTCCTGCCGCAATCCTTCCCGCCCATGCGCCGCAACCGGCCAGCGGGCAGGTGCGCGGCGCCTGCCCGCACGACTGCCCGGACACCTGCTCGCTGCTGACCACCGTGGAAAACGGCGTGGCCACGCGCGTGCAGGGCAACCCCGGCCATCCACAGACCGGCGGCGTGCTGTGCAACAAGGTGTCGCGCTACACCGAGCGCACCTACCATGCCGAGCGCCTGCTCCAGCCCCTCAGGCGCGCCGGCCCCAAGGGCAGCGGCCGCTTCGAGCCGGTCAGCTGGGATGCCGCGCTGGGCGAGATTGCCGAACGCCTGAAAGCCATTGCCGCGCGAAACCCCGAAGCCATCGTTCCCTACAGCTACTGCGGCACCATGGGCCAGGTGCAGGGCGAAGCCATGGCCGGGCGCTTCTTCAACCGGCTGGGCGCATCAACGCTCGACCGCACCATCTGCGCCGCCGCCGGCGCCGAAGGATTGACGCAGACGCTGGGCGGCAAGGTCGGCATGCGCGTGGAGTTTTTTGCCGAATCAAAACTCATCATCATCTGGGGCAGCAATTCGATCGGCAGCAACCTGCATTTCTGGCGTTATGCGCAGCTGGCCAAGCGAAACGGCGCCAGGCTCATCTGCATCGACCCGCGCAAGAGCGAAACGGCTGAAAAATGCCATGAACACATCGCCCTGCTGCCCGGAACCGACGCCGCCCTTGCCCTGGCATTAATGCACGAACTCATCACCCACGACTGGCTCGACCACGACTACATCGAGCGCCACACGCTGGGCTGGCCGGCGCTGCGCGAGCGCGCGCTTGAGTGGAGCCCCGAGCGCGCAGCCAGCGTGTGCGGCGTGCCGGCCGAACAGATCCGCTCGCTGGCGCGCGACTACGGCCAGTGCCTTATCGACCGGCAGCCGGCGGCGATCCGCCTGAACTACGGCATGCAGCGGGTGCGCGGCGGCGGCAACGCCACCCGCGCCGTGGCTTGTTTGCCCGCGCTCATTGGCGCCTGGCGGCACCGGGCCGGCGGCCTGCTGATGAGCAGCTCGGGCGCTTTTCCAGTGGACCGCGCCGCGCTGCAGCGGCCCGACCTGCTGGCCGGGCGCACGCCGCGCACCGTCAACATGAGCACCATCGGCGATGACCTGCTGCGGGACAACTCGCCCGCCTTCGGCCCGAAGATCGAGGCGCTGATCGTCTACAACAGCAACCCGGTGGCCGTCGCGCCCGACTCCGGCCAGGTGGTGCGGGGCTTTGCACGGGACGACCTGTTCACCGTCGTGCTGGAGCAGTTCCAGACCGACACCGCCGATTACGCCGATTTCATCCTTCCGGCCACGACGCAGCTGGAACACTGGGACATTCACACCACCTACGGCCATACCGACGTGCTACTGAATCGCCCGGCCATCGCGCCGCTGGGGCAAGCCAGGCCCAACACGCAGATCTTTCGCGAACTCGCCGCGCGCATGGGCTTTGCCGATCCCTGCTTTGCCGACAGCGACGAAACGCTGTGCCGCGCGGCGTTTGGCAACAAGGTCGATTTCCAGACGCTGCTGGACCAGGGCTTTGCCACCCTGGCGCTGCCGGACGCGCCGTTTGCCGACGGCGGTTTTCCCACGCCGTCGGGAAAATGCGAGTTTTTCAGCGAACGCCTGGCCGCGCAGGGGCTCGACGGCCTGCCCGGCCATGTGCCGAACCATGAAACGCCGGGCGCATCCGGCGACTTTCCGCTGGCCATGATCTCGCCGCCGGCGCGCAACTTCATGAACTCGACCTTTGTCAACGTCAAGACGCTGCGCGCCATGGAAGGCGAGCCGGTGCTGGAAATGCATCCGTTCGATGCGGCCGCGCGCGGCATTGCCAGCGGCGCCGTGGTGCGGGTGTTCAACGCGCGCGGCGACTACCGGGTCAGGGCCGAGGTCTCGCTGCGCGCCCGGCCCGGCGTGGTCAACGGCCTGGGCATCTGGTGGCGCAAGCTGGGGCTTAGCGGCACCAACGTCAACCAGCTGACCAGCCAGCGCCTGACCGACCTGGGGCGCGGGCCGGTGTTCTACGACTGCCTGGTTGAAGTGCAGGCGGCTTGACAAGGGGAATCCGGACATGGCCTGGACAAGACGCAAGAAGCTGCTGGCCGCCGGGCTGGCTGCGGCCAGCCTGGCGGGCTGCGCGGACCTGGGCTACTACTGGCAGTCGGTCAACGGCCACCTGACGATGCTCAATGCGGCGCGACCGGTACACGACTGGCTGGGCGATGCGCAGACGTCGGCGCAGCTCAAAAGCCGGCTGGCGCTGGCGCAGCGCATCCGCCGCTTTGCCGTGACCGAACTCAAGCTGCCCGACAACCCCAGCTACCAGCGCTATGCCGACCTGCACCGCAGCGCCGTCGTCTGGAACGTGGTGGCCGCGCCCGAACTGTCGCTGACGCTGAAGACCTGGTGTTTTCCGGTGGCCGGCTGCGTCGGCTACCGGGGATATTTCGACGAGGCCGAAGCCCGGCTTGAGGCCGCCCGGCTGGCCGCGCAGGGGCTGGAAACCAGCGTCTATGGCGTGCCGGCCTATTCCACGCTGGGCTGGATGAACTGGGCCGGCGGCGACCCGCTGCTGAGCACCTTCATCGGCTACCCGGAAGGCGAGCTGGCGCGGCTGGTGTTTCACGAGCTGGCGCACCAGGTGGCCTACGCGCCGGGCGACACCGGGTTCAACGAATCGTTCGCCACCGCCGTCGAGCGGCTGGGCGTGCAGCGCTGGCTGGACGCGCATGCCGGCGGTGACAGCGACGAAGCCCGCCAGGCCTACCAGCGCTTTGACGGGCGGCGCCGGAAGTTCAGGGCGCTGGCAGCGGCCACGCGCCGGGAACTGACCGCCATTTATGAACCAAACAAGGCTTTTGCGCAGGACCCACGGGCGCAACTAGCTCTCAAAACAATAGCAATGCAGCAATTCAGGGACCGCTATGCGCAGCTCCGCGCGGAATGGGACGGTTATGCCGGCTACGACCCGTGGGTGGCGCGCGCCAACAATGCGTCCTTTGGCGCGCAGGCGGCGTATGACGAAGGCGTGCCGGCTTTCGAAGCCTTGTTTGAACGCGAAGGCCGCGACTGGCAACGGTTCTACGGCGCCGTCCAGCGCCTGGCCGCGCTGCCTCGGGCCGAGCGCCAGGCGCGCCTGAAGGCCGACGCCCTGCCCTCATGGGCCGGAGCGGAATCTGGCGATTTGCCGCTCAGGCGATGAGCGCCTGCCGGGGAAGCGTGAAGTAAAACGTCGCCCCCAGCCCGGGCGTGGCGTCTGCCCACAGCCGGCCGCCATGGTGGCCGATGACACGGCTGACGGTGGCCAGGCCGATGCCGGACCCGGGAAATTCCGGCGCTGCGTGCAGGCGCTCGAACGGCAGAAACAGCTTTTCGGCATGCGCCATGTCAAATCCGGCGCCGTTGTCCCGCACAAAAAACACCGGCTGACCGGCGACGTCAGGCTGCTGGCCGATGCTGATCCGGGCTTGGGCCTGCAGGCCGGTGAATTTCCAGGCGTTGCCCAGCAGGTTTTCCATGACCACCCTGAGCAGCGCTTCGTCTGCGTGGACCAGCAGGCCGGCTTCGACCTGCGTTGTGACCACGCGCGCCGGCTGGCGCACCTGCCAGTCGGCCAGGATACGGCGCGCCATGGCGGACAGATCGACCTGCGTGTAGCACAGGCGGGTGCGCGTCACCTGCGCCAGCGACAGCAGGTCCTCGATCAAACGGCCCATTTGCGCCACGCCGTGCCGGATGCGGGTCAGGTAATGCCTGACCTTTTCGTTGCCCTCGCCCGCCAGCTGCCTGGCCAGCAGGGACCCGAAGCCGTCGATGGTGCTCAGCGGCGCGCGCAGATCGTGCGACACCGAGTAGGAAAAGGCTTCAAGCTCCTCGTTGGACCGGCGCAGGGCCTCCTCGACCAGCTTGAACTCGGTCACATCGGCATCGATGCCGACCCAGAAGGACACGGCACCCTGCTCGTCACGCACCGGCGACGCCCGGTAGGCCATGGTGTGAACGCTGCCGTCCGGGCACAGCCAGCGCCGCACGCCGGCAAAAGGCAGTTCGCCGGCCCGGGCCTGCGCCCAGTTCTTTTTCAGCGCGGGCAGGTCTTCGGGATGCAGCACGGCAAGCCACTGCATGGCGGTCCAGTCCTGCAGCGTGCCGCCCATCAACTCGAACCAGGCGTGGTTCAGGTAGGTGACATCGCTGTTCTGGTCGGTGGTCCAGATGATTTGCGGCGCCTGCTCGGCCAGGGCACGGAACAAGGCCTCCTGGCGAGCCAGCGCCGCCGTGCGTTCGGCGACCTTCGTCTCCAGCCCGGTATTGAGCTGGCTGACTTCCTGCATCAGGCACGAATTTTCCACGGCGATGCACGAAAGCTGCGCCATTTCCGTCGCGACGTATTCATCCTGCCGGGTGAAATCGCCTTCGTACCGGCTCGACAACTGGAGCAGGCCAATGTGCCGTCCATCGCGGCCGGTCAGGGGCACGGCCAGCCAGCCGCGCATCATGGCATGGCTGCCGACCCGGCACCAGTCCGGATGCGCCTGCACTTCGTCCTGCGTCAGGCGCACCGGGCGGGTGTGGTTGGCCCCATGGCGGTAGATGCCGCTGCCGTGAATCAGCGGTGGCCGGCCCTGGTGCGGGGCATGCTCGGCGGACAGCGACAGCGCATGCATGGCGTGCGTCCAGTCGCCGTCGATGGCAAGGCTGACGGCCGCCTGGTGCGCGCCGATCACGCCGCGTGCCTGGTTCGCCAATTCCTGCGCTATGCCTTCGAGTGTCAGGTGCGCGGTGATTGCCTGGGCGGCGTCGGCGGCACGCTGCAGGGTGAACAGATGCTCGCGCACCTCCGCTTCGGCCTTGACCCGGGCCGTGGTGTCCAGCGCCACCACGAAGCACGCCTGCCGGCCGCCATGCTGGATCGGCTGGACCACCACCTCGGCGAAAAACACCGTGCCGTCCTTGCGCCGGTGCGCATACGGCCCCTGGCGCTTGCGCTGGCTGTCGGCGTCAATGCGCAGCGGGCAGCCCGGCACTTCGTCGGCATGGATGTCCACCAGCCGCATCGCCAGGAATTCGGCCTGCGAATAGCCATAGTCATCGATGGCCGTCTGGTTGACCTGCAGGAAGCGGCCGTCGGCCTGGTCGAGCACCCACATCGGCACCGGCGCCGAGGCGAACAGCGCGGCATAGCGCTGTTCGCTGTCGATCAGCGCCTGCTCGGCCTGCTTGCGCCCGGTGATGTCGCGCTGCACCGAAACCCAGTGCGTGAACCAGCCCCTGGCATCTGCCACGGGAACGATGTCGAGCTCCACCCAGAAAGCCTCCCCGCTTCGGGTGTAGTTGATCAGTTCGGCGCGGACCGGCTGCCAGGCCCTGAGGGCCGCGCCTATCCGGGCGAGTTCGGCCCGCTGCGTCAGCGGGCCTTGCAAAAAGCGCGGGGATTGGCCCACGACGTCGGCGAGGCGGTAGCCGGTGTGGCGCTCAAACGCGGCATTGACAAAAACGATGCGCGGCCCCGGTTCGCTCACCGGCTCGGCTTCGGTGATGACCACCATGTCGTTGAGGTGGTAAATGCTGGTTTCCAGCAGCCTCAGTTGCGCCTGCGCGGCCTGCCGGTCGGTGATGTCGCGCAAGATGGCGGTGAACAGCAGCCCCTCGGGCGTTTGAACCTGCGAGATGGACACATCGACCGGGAATTCCTGCCCATTGGCGCGCAGCCCGTGAATCATGACCACCGCGCCTCCCATGCCCCGGGCGGTGGACGCGGTCGCGCCGAACTGCTTGACATAGCTGGCATGGCGGGGGCGAAGGCGCTGAGGAATCAGCTTTTCAAGCGGCTGGCCCATCACCTCCTGGCGAAGCCAGCCGAACATCTTTTCGGCGGCCTGGTTGAACAGGACGATTTCCTGGCGCTCATTGACCGTGATGATGGCGTCCATCGCCGACTCCAGCACGCCCGCCAGCAGCGAGGCGGTGATGGACGGCGCCATGGGTTCGCCTTCAGGCGTCATGGCGAGGCCTTGGCTGGCGACAATCTGTCATTAAGTGGACTCCGCAACCCGCAGGCCGCTTTTCATGTGTTTGCGCTGAATCCCGCCAGCCGGGAAACCATGCGCCAGACGGCCTGGCGGGCATGGCGTTGGGGCTTCTGCGGTTGCCTGCCCATGATTTGCAATCGCGTAAAAGCAAATTTTGTATATCGATCTACATGTTGAATGGATTTTTCATTTTACCGGCTTGCTCTTTTTCTGAAATGCCTGGACTGCCTGTCACGCACGCGGGGGGTTTTATGATGCTGTCTAGCGACCTGAACAACTGCCCTGACGGCAGGCGGGCAGCCAGCCCGACCACCCCACCCGGAGACACCCATGGCCAATATCCATATCGATCGCGAGCACGCCCTGGGCCTGCATCAAGCACGCCAGATCGCCTTTAAATGGGCCGAGCAGGCCGAAGCCGACTTCGGCATGGAATGCACCTACGAGGAAGGCACGGTCAGCGACCTGGTCAGCTTCAGCCGGACCGGCGTCCACGGCACGCTGACCGTGACGAAAGACGGTTTTGAACTGATGGCGAAGCTCGGTTTCCTGCTCGGCGCCTTCAAGGAAAAAATCGAGGCCGAGATTGTCAAAAACCTTGACACGCTGATTGCCGACAAGGCAGCCCCCCCCAAAGTCGCGGCCAAAAAAGCCGGCACCCGCAAGAAAGCCGCCTGAACAGCGCGGCGTTCGTACCCATGCGCTACAGCCATGCCCGGTTCGAGCTGGTGCGCAGTCTTGATGCCGTCCGCCACAGGGTCGCTTCAAGCCTGCGCATTGCCACCCGGCCCAAGGCGGCCTGCCGGCCCATCGTCAAGGCCATGAAAATCAGCTGGCGCGCGCTGGCATATCCGTGGGCGCAGCGCCGCATGCTGGTGGATTTTCTGGCCCAGCCTTCGCAAAATGCGAACGCCCGCACGGCAAAACAGCAATAGACAGAGCGCTCCTGCGCCGCGACACTCGCCGCCATGCACACCGAAGAACGCTCAACCCACGCCCCCGGTCCGCTGGCCGGCCTGAAGGTGCTTGAACTCGGCCAGCTGATTGCCGGCCCGTTCGCCGCCAAGACGCTGGCCGACTTTGGCGCCGACATCATCAAGATCGAGACGCCCGGCGCCGGCGACCCGCTGCGCAAATGGCGGCTGCTGAAAGACGGCACCTCGGTCTGGTGGCAGGTGCAGTCGCGCAACAAGCGCTCGGTGGCGCTGGACCTTCGGCAAGCCAAGGCGCAGGACATCGTGCGCCGGCTGGCCACGGAATCGGACGTGCTGATCGAGAACTTCCGCCCCGGCGCCATGGAAGGCTGGGGGCTCGGGCCCGACGAGTTGCTTCAGCTCAATCCGCGCCTGATCATGCTGCGCATCAGCGGCTACGGCCAGACCGGCCCCTACCGCGACAAGCCGGGTTTTGGCGTGGTGGCCGAGGCCATGGGCGGCCTGCGCCACCTGAGCGCCGAGCCCGGCCGCGTGCCGGTGCGCGTCGGCGTGAGCATCGGCGACACGCTGGCCGCGCTGCACGGCGTGATCGGCATCTTGCTGGCGCTGCACGAGCGCCAGCGCTCGGGCCAGGGCCAGGTGATCGACGTGGCGCTGTATGAGGCAGTGTTCAACTGCATGGAAAGCCTGCTGCCCGAGTACAGCGCGTTCGGCGCCGTTCGCGGCCCGGCCGGCAGCGCCCTGCCCGGCATCGCGCCCAGCAACGCCTACCGCTGCAGGGACGAGGGCGCATCGGCCGCCAGCGCCGGGCCGCCCCAAGCCGGGCCAGCCCCCTCGGGGGGCAGCGAATCACGCGAAGCGCAGAGCGTGGGGGCTTATGTGTTGATTGCCGGCAACGGCGACAGCATCTTCAAGCGCTTGATGACCGTCATCGGTCGCCCCGAACTGGGCGCCGACCCGGAACTGACCGACAACACCGGCCGGGTCGCCCATGTGGAAAAAATCGACGAGGCCATCGGCCAATGGGCCGCCGAGCGCACGGTGGACGAAGTGCTGGCCGCGCTTGATGCGGTCGCCGTTCCGGCCGGCCGCATCTACAGCGTCGTCGACATCGCCGCCGACCCGCATTACCGGGCGCGCGGCATGCTGGGCGAGGTGCGCATGGACGACGGCACCCTGCTCGCCGTGCCCGGCATCGTTCCCAAGCTGTCGCGCACCCCGGGCAGCCACCGCCGCAACGCGCCCGGCATCGGCCAGGACACCGACGCCGTGCTGCGCGAGATGGGCCTGTCGCCCGAACAGATCAAAATCCTCAAGGATCAGGGCATCGTTGCAGGAGAAAACAGATGAACCACATGAGCCCCGTTCAACGCATTTTTGTCAACGAAGCCGCCACGCGCGACGGTTTCCAGAACGAGCCCGCTTCATCGCCACCGGCGACCAGGTCGCGCCGGTCGATGCGCTCGACGAATGCGGCTGGGCCAAGGTCGAGGTCGGCTGAGACGGCCAGGCATGCTGGATACTATCAAATCAATAGCTGGAAGCGCCCGCCCCACTTGCGCAAAAGACCTTTTTGACTGATTATTTCGGCGCAAGCCGGTTCAACCGAGTTCCTTGATCAGGTCGATGTACTGCTGCATCGCCGCGTCCTGCGGCGTGCCCTTGAGCTTGTTCCAGGCGTCCCATTTGGCGCGCGCCACCATGTCGCCAAAGCCGGGCTTTTTCTCCAGGTTGTCGCCCGCGCTGCCCTGCTTGTAGAGCGCGTAGAGTTTCAGGAGCGTGGCATTGTCGGGCCGCTCGCTGAGGTTTTTGGAATCCAGCATGGCTTGGTCGAAAGCCGCTTTCAGGTCTGACATGGGAAATGCTCCGTTCGTTTTTTTGCACGCAAGCCACCGAAAAGGAAGATTCGGGTAACTGCCGGTTATCTTAGCGACAAGTTCCCCGCAAAATAGTCTGGCCACTCCAGTCCGGAGCGGTGTTGCACAGGGGAATATTTGATGGTCACACGCGTTACAGGGTCTTCGGCAGGCAAAAGACCGGCCCGGACCCCGCCGGAAAAAACAGCGCCCCGAAGGCTGGAAAAACCCGCCTCGGCCCCGCCATGGCGGCCCCACCTGCCCGACGAACGCATGAGCAAGGTGGACACCGCCTGGCTGCGCATGGACAACCCGGGCAACCTGATGCAGATCATCGGCGTGTGGCAACTGGTCCCTGGCGTGAAGTACGCGGCGGTCTGCGAACGCATTGAAAACACCCTGGTCCGATACGACCGCTTCCGCCAGTGCGCGGTGCAGGACGCGACCGGCGCCTCCTGGGTGGCCGACCGCCACTTTAACCTGGCGCGCCATGTGGTGCGCGAAAAGCTGCCGGCCTGCGCCCCGGGCGCTGAAGAACTGGCCCTGCAGGCGCGCGTGGCCGAACTCGCCAGCCAGCCCCTGGACCGCAGCCGGCCGCTCTGGCAGTTCCACCTGATCGAGCACTACACCAGCCTTGACGGCGTGCGCGGCAGCGCGATGATTTTGCGCATCCACCACTGCATTGCCGACGGCATTGCGCTGATCGGCGTCATCATGGCGATGGTCGATGGCGGCGCGCCGCCGCCCATGCCCGGCGAACCGGGCGCCGCCGCCGCGCCGCAGGATATGCAGGCGTGGATGGTCGGCAGCGTGCTCACGCCGCTGACGCATCTGGCTGTCCGGGCGCTGGGTGCGCTGGGCGACGGCGCGGCGCGCTCGCTCGGCCAGCTGAACCAGCCAGGCGGCGGGTTGGGGCTGGAGCGCAGCCTCGCGGCGGGCGTGAAGGGTTCGCTGGACATGGCCAGGCTGCTGCTGCAGGTGGCGGGCGATTCGGCCGCGCTGGCGCTGATGCTAGATGACTCGGCGACCCGGCTCAAGGGCAAGTCCTGCGGCATCAAGAAGGTCGCCTGGTGCCAGCCGGTTCCGCTGGACGAGGTGAAGGCGGTCGGCAAGGCGCTGGGCTGCTCGCTCAATGATGTGCTGCTCGGCTGCCTGGCCGGCGCGCTTGGCGAGTATTTGAAGTCGCACGGCGACGACGTGGCCGGCCAGGACATCCGCGCCATGGTGCCGGTCAACCTGCGGCCGGCCGAGGCAAGCCCCACGCTGGGCAACCACTTCGGACTGGCGCCGCTGCTGCTGCCCATCGGCATCGACAACCCGGTCGAGCGGGCCTACGAGGTGCGCCGGCGCATGGCCGCGCTCAAGGGCAGCACCCAGCCGCTGCTGGCCTTTGGCCTGCTGGCCGTGGCGGGCCTGCTGCCCAAGTCAGGACAGGACGCGATGCTCGACATCTTCTCGAAAAAAACCACGGCGGTGATGACCAATGTCCCGGGCCCGCGCGAAAAGCTCCGGTTTTGCGGCGCCACGCTGGAGCAGACCATGTTCTGGGTGCCGCAGTCGGGCGATGTCGGGCTGGGCGTGTCGATTTTCAGCTACGGCGGCGGCGTGCAGTTCGGCGTGATCACCGACAGCGCGCTGTGCCCGGAGCCACAGCGCATCGTTGACGAATTCATGCCGGAGTTCGCCCGGCTGTCGATGGTGACGCTGATGCTGCCGTGGGACAACGCCTGAGCGCCTGAAATAGGCATCAAATCAGCCACTTTCGCTTTACCCACGGGCGCAAGCAGCTATCTATTCAATAGCATCAAACCTTGAAGCGCCGGGAGGCGATCTCCAGCAGGCCGTCGAAGATCAGGTTGTCCACCAGCTCGAAGCTGACCGTCATGCTCGGCGCCATTTTCCAGCCGGCGCCGCCGGTCATGATGCATTCGGGCGCCTCGCCGCAGTGGCGCGTGAGGTTGTCCACCATGCGCTGCACCGCGCCGGCAATGGCAAACGTGCCGCCGCTGGTCAGCGCGTCGCTGGTGTTGGTGGGGAAATCGCGCACCTCGCCGGTCGGCACGTGCAGCCCGGCCGTGCCCGATTCGAGCGCGCGCAGCATGATGCCGTGGCCCGGCAGGATGATGCCGCCCAGGAACCGGCCCGATGCGTCGATGGCCTCGACCGTGACGGCCGTGCCCACCATCACCACCAGGCAGGGCTTGCGGATGCCGCGCGCCAGCAGCCGGTGGTGCGCGCCGATCATGGCCACCCAGCGGTCGGAACCGAGCCGCGCCGGATGGTCGTAGCCGTTGCTCAGGCCGGCCTCCTGCGGGCTGGAGTGGACCCAGCGGGGCACCACGTCCCAGATTTCCATCTGCTCGGCCAGGCGCCGCTTGATGGCGTCGCCGGCCACCACGCAGCCCAGGATGGCCGAAGGCTCGGCCAGCCCCTGCCAGTCCGCCTCGGCGAGCCGGTCGATGTTTTCCAGGAACACTGCGCCATGGGCCAGCAGCTTGGCGCCCACCACCGGGGCGTCGTACTGGGCCCATTTCAGGCGGGTGTTGCCCACATCTAGCGCTAGGAAAGTCATGGGGCTGGATTATGAACAGGTTTGCGGCATGCCCGGCGCCCAAAGCATGAAGGTTTTCCCGCAATAGGGCGCCCTGCCGCGCCGCATCAGATCAGGCCGAACAAGCAGGCGCGCCGCACTGCCGCCAGCTTGTTGTCCACCTTGAGCTTGCCCATGGCGTTGGCCAGATGGAAGTTGACGGTGCGCTCGCTGCACGCCAGCATCTCGCCGGACTTGCGCGCGGTCATTCCCTGAAACGCCAGCTCCAGGCATTCGAGTTCGCGCGGGCTCAGCGGATTGCGCGCTTCGGCCAGCGCCCGCTTGAGCAGCGGCCAGATGTTCAGCGCCGACCAGGCCAGCTGCGACGGCTCGGTGCGGTCAGGCCACTGGCGCGCGCTGAACAGGTAGCATTCGAACGAGCGGCCCATGGTCAGCGGAAAGGCGATGCGCACGACGCTTTGAAAGCCGTGCGCCAGCCACAGCCTGCGCCAGCGGCCCAAGTCCCCGAAAGCCGACCGGGAAATATCCTGCCAGGCCACCAGCGGCGCATCGGAGTCGCGCCAGGGCGCGCCGAAGTCCTGGCTGGCCGCCAGCGACTGCGCCGCTTCGAGCAGGCGCGGCGGATGCAGGGCCAGCACCAGCCGGTTTTCATGTCCGGCGAATGGGTCGGGGCCCAGCACCACCAGCGCCTCGACCGAGAATTCGCGCAGGGACGACAGCCAGTCGCTCATGATGCCGTCCAGGCAGATGCTGTCAAAGTTAGCAGGTAGTTGCATCAAGGATGAAGGGGAAGAACAGGGACAATGGTCTAAAGGGCAAGACAAGTTATGGCTCGATACGCAGGCTCCAGCGCAACGTCAGATGGAAAAAATTCGCCGCACCTCATCGTTTTTACAGCACGCGCCAGGCCGCTGGACACTCGCGCCCCTGGAGCCGATTTTGCATGCGTCGCCGTGGCGCATGCGGCTGCTGGGCCTGGCAACGATGCTGGGCCAGCCGCTGTTCGGCTGGATCTGGTCCAGCTGGCTGGTGCAGCCCTACGAAAACTTTTGGCTGCGCGGCCTGATGAGCCTGCTGGGCGCCACGCTGCTGCTGCCCGGGCTGAGCCGGGATTTTTCCAGCCCTGCGACGCGGCTGCTGGTCACCCTGGTCATGTGGATCGAAATCCCCCTTTTTTTCAGCTGGATGTACTTTTGCAACGCCGGCAGCGCGGCCTGGCTGGCCACCGTCTGCACCATGATTGTGTGCTACTACCACCTGAGCGACTGGCGCATCGCCACGGCCGGCATTGCCAGCGGCGCCCTGCTGTCGTGGACGCTGTTTGCCGGGCTGATGCCCAACGGATTCCAGGCCAATCCGGTCGATGCGGTGCTCATCGCCTACAGCTGGACCTGCGCGCTGCTGCTCGGCCTGTCGTCGGCCAACCTGCGGCGCGACCAGCTGGCCCACACGCTGGCCACCATGGGCATCATGGCGCACGAGCTGCGCACGCCGCTGTCCACGGCATCGCTGATCGGGGACGCGCTGCAAATGGAAATCGGGCGCGAGCAGGCGCATCCGCGCGCCGCCAAGCTCGAACAGCTGGGCCAGCGCCTGCAGGCGCTGGTGCGCTCGATGAACCACCAGATCGACACCCAGATTGCCAACGCCAAGCTGCTGCAGCTGCCGCGCTACAGCGAAGCAGTGGGCGCGGCCAGCCTGGTCAGCGACACCGTGGCAGCCTATCCTTACGGCTCAAGCCGCCAGCGGGAGTGCGTCAGTGTGGTGATTCACCATGACTTCACTTTTTGCGGCTCCCCGGCCCAGTTTTCGCAGGTGCTGATGAACCTGATGAAAAACGCCCTGCACTCCCTGGCCGCCGCCGATTCGTCGTACGCGGCAGGTGCGCTGCGCATCACGGTCGACTGCGGGCCAGAGGGCGGCCGCATTGCCGTGGCGGATGACGGCGTCGGCGTCGATCCGGCCTTGCTGCCGCATATTTTCAAGCCCTTTTTCTCCAGCAACCGCAGCACCGGGCATGGCCTGGGCCTGGCCTTTTGCCAGCAGGTCGTGCGCAGCGCAGGGGGCAGCATCCAGGTGAAATCAAGCCGTGCCGCAGGCGCTGTCTTCACGCTGGTCCTGCCGCTTGCGCCGCCTTGAGCGCTGCCGGCACCTGCATTTCAATTTTTCTGATAAAGCATCCCGCCATGTCTTTTCCCCTTTATCGCCGGCCCGGACGCGTGATTTTTCTCGACGATGACCCCGATTACCTGGAAATGCTGGGCGAGGTCATGCCGCCCGACTGGCCTGTGCAGCTGTTCCTGCGGCCCATCGCCTGCATCGACCTGCTCAAGCAAGACACCGCGCAGCGCGAAAAAGACGCCTGGGCCCAGCAGGAAATCATCCACCGCTGGCGCGAAGGCGCCCTGCTGATCCCGCAGATCCTGCGCTACTGGCAGGGCGACGGGGCCGCGCGCTTCGCCTTGGCGCAGGTGGCCGTGGTGGACTACGCCATGCCGGCCATGAGCGGGCTGCGGGTGCTGGGCGAGCTGCGGGACTGGCCGGGCTCGCGCATCTTGCTCACTGGCCGGGCCGACGAGCAGCTGGCGGTTTCGGCGTTCAACCGGGGGCTGATCAACCAGTTCATCCCCAAGCAGTCGCCGGACCTGCGCGCCTGCCTGACGCGCGCCATCGAGGACCTGCGCCATCAGCCCGACCAGCGCCACCAGCAGATCTGGTGCGCCACGCTGTCGCCCGACCAGCTTGCGCTGCTGGCCGACCCGGTAATTGTCCAGACGCTGCAGGACCTCACGCAGCAGCACGGCTGGACCGAGCATGTCGTCATCGGCGCGCCGTTTGGCATGCTGGCGCTCAACGCCCGGGGCCAGGCCAGCTGGCTGCAGCTGGAGCCTGCCGGCAACCTGGGCGAACTGGCCGAGATGGCCCTGTCCCAGGGCTGGGACGCGCGCATCGTCCAGGACATTCGCAGCGGCAGCAGGCTCATTGACCTGGAACTGCAGCTGGCGCTGGGCGCCGACCATCAGCCCGGGCCTTGCGAAGCGTTCGCGGTGACGGGCGAAGCGGGCCGGGTGCATGCGGCCATCTTTGCCATCGGCAAGGACTTCAGCCCGGGCTTGAGCACCAGCTACGCGCGCTTCCTGGCCAACCATGGCGAAAGGCGATTGCCGCAAGATTAGGCCATCACACCTGTTCGGTGCGGGCGCGCCGGGCAATCGGCCAGTCCCAGGGCTTGAGCACAGGCAGCAGCGTGCGCGCCGTCTGCTCGATGCGGTCCATCTCGGCGCCGGTCAGGCCGGCGTTGAGGGTCAGCCGCACCATGGCGCGGTTGCGGCTGGTGGCCGGGGCGCAGAAAATCGCGCCAAAGATCTGGTGCGCCTCCAGCTGGTCGCGCAGCACCATGGTGGCCGGCTCGGTGGCCGCTTCCAGCGCAATGATCTGCTGGCTGCCCTGGTGGATCGGGTAGCCCATGCCGGACAGGCTGGCGCGCAGCCGGCGCGTGTTGGCATGCAGCCGCTCCCGCTCGGCATCGCTGCCGCGAACCACCTCCAGCGTGGCCGCCAGCCCGGCAATCTCGTGCGGCAGCAGGCACGAGCTGAAGATATTCGGGTAGCTGTTGTGCAGCACGTAGTAGCGCATGGCGGCCGGAATGGTGAAAAAGCCGGCGCGGCCGGCAAATGCCTTGGCCAGGCTGGCGGTGATGAAATGCACGCGGTCCGTCAGGCCGAGCTCGGCGCACAGCCCCGCGCCTTGGGGGCCGTGGGTTCCCAGCGAATGCGATTCATCGACCAGGATCGTGCAGCCGTGCTGCTCGACCACCTCGACCATCCGGACCAGCGGGCACAGCGCGCCGGTAGTGCTGTACACCGAGTCCACCACCACCACGCCCGGCCCGTGGCGCTCGATCATGCGCGACAGGTGCTCCGGGTCGTTATGGCGAAACGCATGGGCCGGTGCGCGGGCGGCGCGCGCGCCTTCCCAAAGCGAGGTATGCGCCAGGCTGTCGAGGTAGACCGGCGTCTGCTCGTCGGCAATCGCCTGCAGCAACCCGACATTGGCCGAATAGCCCGACTGGCAGATAAAGCCGTCTTCCTTGCCGACCCAGGCCGCCAGAGAAGCTTCGAGCGTTCTGCACGGATGGGCATCGAGCAGGAAGACGCCCGACTGGATCACGCTTTCGTTGCTGTGCTGCAGGCTGGCAATCTGCGCCCGGACGATGTCCGGATGACCGGCGATGCCCAGGTAATCATTGCCATCGAGCCGGATCGAGTCCGACCCGGGGTTGCGGCCATGCAGGATGGGTTTTCCACCCCACTGGCTTTGCCAGTGGGCCATGAATTTTTGCTCAAAGCGCTCTCGCAGGCGCGGCAACAGGGGTGGATTGCGGGAGGCTGCGGGACGGTGGAGGGTGGCGTGATCGAGTACTTGCATGAGTCTGTTCCTTCGTTGAAAACAGACTTATTGAAAACTTTCTCACAAATAATCACGCCGTGACCCCTGCTATATCTGACAGGCTGGCGCGTCTGCTTCTCCTGAAAAAGTGCTTGTGGTGCAGCGCCGCAAAAACCCCGCTCCAGCCCTTACTTCTGCATCCAGGGCAGGCCCCGCATGCGCCAGCCGCCCCGGTTGCCGCGCTGGGCTTGACCGTCGGCGTCGCCTTCAAAGCCTTCAAGGATGTTGTAGGCCTCCAGCCCCATTTCGGCGGCACGGCGGGCAGCGGCCACCGAGCGAACGCCGCTTCGGCACAGCAGCACGACCTTGGTGCCTGCGGGAACAGCCGCCTTCAGGGCCTCGTCAAAGCCGGCATTCAGGTCCATGCCAGGCCACTGTTTCCAGGCCACGGCCACGGCGCCCGGGACAAAGCCAACCCATTCGCGTTCGGCGTCGGTCCGCACATCGACCAGCACGGCCTTGCCCGCCTGCAGCCATTGCCAGGCCAGCGCTGGCGCGATGTCGCCGGCATAGCCGGTGGCCGCCTGCACGCCGGCGTCTGTTGTCGAATCGGGTTTCATAAAAATTCCTGTCAGGGTAGGGCCAGGGCCTGCCCATTCCCGCCACGCGGACGGCGCGGCCTCTGGCATGAAAATAAGTGTATTCGTTCAGGCTGCACAGGCACTGGCGCGCAGAATCATCTCCACCCTTCTATTTTCTGGAACCCCGATGACCTCCAAAACGGCTGACACCCCTTCCACCCAGAATGCGCCTGACTCCCCGGCCGGTAAGGATGAACGCAAGGCAGTGGCTGAAAAGCTCCTGCGCTGGCAGGTGCCTCCGGTCGACGGCAACGGCAATGGCAAGAAGAAAAGCAAAACCTGCAGCCTGGCCGATTTCGACCCGGGTGCCAAGCCTTTTTCATCAAGCGACAAGTCGGACGACAAGGAAACGGTGGACGCGCTGGCGCTGGAACTCGACGGGCTGCAAAACCTGTTTTACGCCGACCGCCGCTACAAGCTGCTGGTGATTTTGCAAGGCACCGACACCTCGGGCAAGGACGGCACGCTGCGCGGCGTGTTCAGCCGCATGAGCCCGCTGGGCGTACACACGGCGGCCTGGAAAGCGCCGAATGAAGACGAGCGCGCACGCGACTACCTGTGGCGCATCCACCAGAAGGTGCCGGCCGCCGGCGAAATCATGGTTTTCAACCGCAGCCACTATGAAGACGTGCTGGTGCCGCCGGTGAACGGGTGGATCACGCCGGCGCAAACCGCGCAGCGCTACCAGCAGATCAATGACTTCGAGCGCATGCTCAGCGAAAACGGCACGGTGATCCTGAAGTTCATGCTGCACATCAGCTTCAAGGAACAAGGCGAGCGGCTGCAGGAGCGGATTGACGACGTGACCAAGCACTGGAAGTTTGCGATGGGCGACCTGGATGCGCGCAAGCAGTGGAAGCAATACCAGCAGGCTTACGAAAACCTGCTCAGCGCCACCAGCACGCCCTGGGCGCCCTGGACGGTGGTGCCGGCCGACTCCAAGACCCACCGCAACCTGATGATCGCCCTGCGGGTCCGCCAAGCCCTTGAACAGCTCGATCTGCGCTACCCGCCCGAAAACGAAGCGATCAAGGGCATCAAGGTGGTTTGAAGAAAAAATGGTGCTCAGGCAGGGCCGGGCGCCTCAGGCCAGCGTGTTTTGAAGCGTTTTAGGTTCTTTGCGCAATACCGGCGTGCATCAGCAGCTATTTATTCAATAGCAAGCCCCGCCGCCAATCAATGCCCGCCACCCAAGTAGGCCGCCCGTACCGCCGGGTCGTCGCGCAGCTTGTCGGCCTCGCCATGTACCGAGATGCGGCCGTTTTCCAGCACATAGCCGTAGTCGGCCACCTTCAGCGCCGCAGCGGCAAACTGCTCGACCAGCAGCATGGTGACGCCGCGCGACTTCAGGTCGGCAATGATGCGGAACACCTCCTCGACCAGGATGGGCGCCAGCCCCATCGACGGCTCGTCGAGCAGCACGATCTCGGGGTTCAGCATCACGGCGCGCGCCATCGCCAGCATCTGCTGCTCTCCGCCCGACAGCGTGCCGGCCAGTTGCATGCGCCGCTCCTTCAGGCGGGGAAACAGCTCCATCGCGCGTTCCAGGTCGCCCGCCACATCGCCCTTGGGGCGGCTGCCGGTCAGGCGCGGGAAGGCGCCCAGGATCAGGTTGTCGGTTACCGTCATGGTGGCGAAGACGCGCCGGCCTTCGGGTGAATGCGCCAGGCCCTGCTTGGCGATGGTGTAGGACTCCAGGCCATCGATGCGCTTGCCGTGCAGGTTGATCTCGCCGGCAGTCGGTTGGATCATTCCCGAGATGGCGCGCATGGTGGTGGTCTTGCCCGCGCCGTTGGAGCCGATCAGCGTGACCACCTTGCCCTTGGGCACTTCCATCGAAATGCCGTGCAGCACCTGCACCTTGCCGTAGCCCGCTTCCAGGTTCTTGATACTCAACATGCTTGTCTCCTTCGCTTATGCCGCCGTGCCGCCGAGATAAGCCTCGATGACCTTTTCATCCGCCTGCACATCGGCAGGCTTGCCTTCGGCGATCTTCTGGCCAAAGTCGAGCACCGACACGGTGTCGCAGAGATTCATCACCACGTCCATGTGGTGCTCAATCAGGATCACGGTGATGCGGTGGTCGCGGATCTTGCGGATGATGGCAATCAGCTCCTTGATGTCCGGCGCGGTCAGGCCGGCAGCGGGCTCGTCAAGCAACAGCAACTGGGGGTCCAGCGCCAGCGCCCGGGCTATTTCCAGCAGCCGCTGCTTGCCATAGGGCAGGTTGCGGGCTTCTTCAGTTGCCAGGTCGGCCAAGCCAACAAAGCGCAGCAGGGCCATACCACGCTCAACGGCGGAATGTTCCTCGCGGCGGTAGCGCGGCGTGTGCAGCGCTACGTCGACGATGTTGCTGTTGAAGGTGTGGTGCAGGCCGACCTGCACATTTTGCAGCGCGGTCATTTCACCGAACAACTGCACGTTCTGGAAGGTGCGTGCAATGCCTGATAACGCAATGTCGGATGAGGTTCGGCCCACCACCGACTGACCCGCAAAGTCGATGTTGCCAGCCGTGGGCACATAAATGCCGGTCAGCACGTTCATCATCGTGCTTTTGCCCGAGCCGTTCGGGCCGATCAATCCGTGGATGGAGCCGCGCTTGATACGCAGGTCCACCTGGTTGATGGCTTTCAGGCCGCCAAACTGCATCAAGACCCCTTTGGCGATCAGCAGGTCGCCGCCGGTTTCCGATGCGCCGGCAGCTGCCGCCACTGAAATCGCGTCCCTGCCGTCGTCGGCACTCGCCAATTCCGCGCTGGAAGGCACCGGCTTGCGCACATGAAAGAGCGCGCGCACAAATCCGACGATGCCGTTTTGCAGGTAATACACCACGAACAGGATCATCAGGCCGAAGATGCTCAGGCGCCAGTCGGTGATCGACTGCAGCCAGAACGAAAAGCCGGCCAGCGCGATCGTGCCAACCACCGGGATCACCACCGCCTTGGGCGTGGTGACCTTCTTGGCCAGGCCCACCCCGGCACCGACCGCGATCAGGACCGCCAGCGCGGTGGCGACGATACGGAACAGTTCCAGGTCGTCGAGCAGCTTGGGCAGGATCACGATGATCGCCGCGCCCAGCAAGGCGCCCGAGCGGGTCTTGCGCCCACCCATGATGACCGCCAGCAGGAACAGCACCGTCAGCTCGAAGTTGTAGGTGTTGGGCGAGATGTACTGCTCCGAATACGCATACAGGCAGCCGGCCAGGCCGGCGAAACCGGCGCTGATGACGAAGGCATAGACCTTGTAGCGGTACACCGACACGCCCATGCAGTCGGACGCCACCGGGCTGCCGCGCAGCGCCTCGAACGCGCGGCCGAGCTGCGACTTCAGGATGCGGTCCACCACCACCAGCGACAAAACCATCAGGCCGAAGGTCAGCCAGTAAAAGCCGTGCTCGGTGAGCTTTTGGCCGAACACCGTCGGCTTGGGGATGGTGATGCCGAGCGGGCCTTCGGTGAGGAAGGTCATCTCGTTGATCAGGATCTGGATGATGGTGCCGAAGGCTAGCGTCACCATCGCCAGGTAAGGGCCGGTCACACGCAGCGCCGGCAGCGCCAGCAGCGCGCCAAATCCGGCGGTCACTGCAATGCTCGCCGGAATGATGACCCACAGCGGCGCGCCCAGTTTCATGAACAGCACGCCCGCGGTGTAGGAGCCGACACCGAACAGGCCGGCATGGCCCAGCGACACCTGGCCGGTGTAGCCGACCACGATGTCCAGGCCATACAGCAAGATGGCATAGATCATGATCGTGCCGACCATGTGGACATAGTAGGAATTGCTGGTCATGAGCGGCACGGCGGCCAGCAAGGCCAGCCCCAGCACGGCAGCAATGAGAGTCTTGCGGTTCATCTTCAAACTTTCTTGATCGCGTTTTTACCGAACAGTCCGGCCGGCTTGAACGCCAGCACCAGCAGCAGCAGGACCAGTCCCGGGACGTCCTTGTAGCCGGTGGACAGGTAAAAGCCAGTGGTGGTTTCAGCGACGCCCAGGATGATGCCGCCGACAATGATGCCCAGCCCGCTGGTCAGTCCGCCGATGATGGCCACGGCAAAGGCCTTCAGGCCCAGCACCGAGCCCATGGTCGCGCCGGTCAGCGTCAGCGGCGCGATCAGCGCACCGGCAAAGGCGGCGGTGGCCGAGGACAACGCATAGGAAAAGGTGATCACCAGCCCGGTGTTGATGCCCATCAGCTTGGCCGCGTCGCGGTCGTTGAAGGTCGCCACCACGGCCTTGCCGTAGATGGTCTTGCGGTTGAAGAACTCGACCGCCAGCATCATCAGCACGGCGCCCACGACCACCAGGATTTCCATCGGCAGCACATTGGCGCCCAGCACCTTCAGCGGCGCTTCGGGCAGCGGCGAGGGAAACTTCAGGTCGTCGCGGCCCCAGATGTTCTCGGCCACGTTCTTGAAGATGATGCCCAGCGCGATGGTGGACATGATCCAGCCGAACTCGCTCTTGATCTTGATCGCCGGGCGCACGCCGATGCGCTCGACGAAGCTGCCCTGCAGCAGGCCGAAGACGATCACCAGCGGCAGCATCAGCCAGTAGTTCACGCCCATGTTGACCAGTGTCAGCCCGACCATGGCGCCCAGCATCAGCGCATCGCCCTGGCCGAAGTTCAGGGTGTCGGAGGTCTGGAACGTGAGCTGGTAGCCAAAGGCGATGACCGCATAGATCATGCCCAGCGCGACACCGCTGTAAATGAGTTGGAGCAGGATTTCCATGGTTTCAATTCCGCAAAAAAATCGGTCGGGTTAGGCTGCCCTGGGCGGCAGCAGGCAATAAAAAAGCACCGCGTCGGTAGGCGCGGTGCCAGATCTCAGCAGTCGGTCTGCTTACTTCTTGACGCGTACTTCGGACGCCTTCTTCTGGTCGTCCGGATAGGCATAGACCACGCGCTGGCCCTTGACCTCGCCGAACACCGGAATGTTGGCCGTGATGGCTTCGTGGTCCTTGGCCGTGAACGGCTTGTTGTAGGTGGTGATCACCCCTTCAACCGGCGTCTTCAGGTCTTCCAGCGCCGCCTTGATCTTCGGGCCGTCGGTCGAATTGGCCTGCTTGATGGCGGCGGCCAGCAGGTAAATGGAGTCATAGCCCTGGGCAGCCGACACCGGCGAGTCGATGCGCTGGTTCTTCGGATTGAAGGTCTTCAGGTAGTTGATGATGAACGCCTGGCGCTTGGGCGTGGTGGGCTCCTGGATGAAGGTTTGCGGCATGCGCGCGCCCTCGCCGCCCGGGCCGGCGTTGTCGATGTAGTTGGCCATCGACAGCGTCCAGCTGCCGACCATCGGCACTTTCCAGCCCAGCTTGGTCATGCCGTTGGCGATCTGCGCCAGTTCGGGGCCGATGCCGTAGGTCAGGATGGCTTCGGCGCCGGCTTCCTTGGCCTTGAGCAACTGCGCGGTCATGTCCACATCCTTGATGTTGAACTTCTCGACAGCCACTGCAGTGATGCCCTTGGCCTTGAGTGCGGTCTCCAGGTCGGCCCGGCCGAGCTGGCCGTAGTTGGTCGAGTCGGCTAGGATGGCGACCTTCTTGAAGCCGCGCCGCGTGATGGCTTCTTCCACGATCATCGGGGCCTGGATGCTGTCGTGCGCTGCATTGCGGAAGATGTAGTTTTCAGGCTGGTCCTTGAACTGCTGCGTGATCAGGCTGCCGGTGGCCACGTTGTTCATGACCGGAATCTTGGCTTCCTGGAAAAACCGCTGCGACGCCAGCGCCACGCCGGTGTTGATGTAGCCCACGGTGGCCGTGACCTTCTCCTTGTTGATCAACTCCTGCGCAATCTGCACGCCGCGCTCGTTTTTCGCTTCATCGTCGCGCTCGACGACCTGCAACTGGCGCCCCATCACGCCGCCAGACTTGTTGATTTCATCGACCGCCAAGCGCACGCCGTCGCGCATGCTCACGCCCATCGACGACGAACCGCCGGTGAACGGACCCGACACACCGATCTTGATGGGGTCGGCCGCACTGGCCAGGCCAGCAAAAGTCAGGACGGCTGATGCGACCGCCAGTTGGGCTAAACGAAAAGTCATGTTGTCTCCTAATGATGAATAAGCTCGGCGTAAACAGCGTTCAACGCCAGACTGCTCCGTGGCTTTTACAGCACATCGGTTGGTCACTAATCTAGCCGATCCAACAATAAGCCACATGGGTGTTTTCCTCAGAGAAACCCTCAGTCATACCCAAAAGAGGATGAATATTTTTTGACAGGACAAACAAAATATTTCACGCCAGCACTTTTCAGCACCCCTGGCAAAAAATATCCGGGTTAACCCTTGGCTCAACGGCCTGATAAAAATCAAGACGCTGATTGAAGGTAAAAATGGCGTTATTTCCGGGCGTTGTAAGTTGACGTTTACGTAAACGTAATATCATGGCGTTTTGGCACCTCAGGGTGCTTTTTGCCACCCCCGAGGAGACTTCCCCATGACCGACCTGTCTGCCGACTACAAGGCCCTTGCCAGCTACCGCCCGACGAACAAGGTGCGCTTCATCACCGCCGCCAGCCTGTTCGACGGCCACGACGCGGCGATCAACATCATGCGGCGCATCCTGCAGGGCATGGGCGCCGAGGTGGTGCACCTGGGCCACAACCGCAGCGTCGACGAGGTCGTGACGGCCGCGCTGCAGGAAGACGCGCAGGGCATTGCCATCAGCTCCTACCAGGGCGGGCATGTGGAGTATTTCAAGTACATGGTCGATCTGCTCAAGAGCCGGGGCGGCGAGCATATCCAGGTGTTCGGCGGCGGCGGCGGCGTCATCGTCGGGCCGGAAATCCGCGAGCTGCAAGCCTACGGCGTGGCGCGCATCTTCAGCCCCGAGGACGGCCAGCGCATGGGCCTGGCCGGCATGATCGGCGAGATGGTGATGCGTTGCGACAAGGACTTGACCGGCTTTGCGCCCACCGGCATCGAAGCCATCGAAGGCCACGGCGAGATGAACTGGCGCGCGCTGGCCCAGCTCATCACCGCGCTCGAAGATGGCAAGGCTAATGAGGCGCTGGTGCAGGCGGTGCGGGCGCAGGCCGCTATCAAAACGATACCGGTTCTGGGCATCACCGGCACCGGTGGCGCGGGCAAGTCGTCGCTCACCGACGAGCTGATCCGCCGCCTGCGGCTGGACCAGGGCGACCAGCTGCGCGTGGCGCTGATCAGCATCGACCCGTCGCGGCGCAAGAGCGGCGGCGCGCTGCTCGGCGACCGCATCCGCATGAACGCCATCAACCCGTGGAGCCAGGGCCAGCGCGTGTTTATGCGCTCGCTGGCCACACGCGACTTCGGCTCGGAAATCAGCAAGGCCCTGCCTGACGTGATTGCCGCCTGCAAGGCCGCCGGCTTTGATTTGATCATCGTGGAAACCTCCGGCATCGGCCAGGGCGACGCGGCCATCGTGCCGCATGTCGATGTGCCGATGTACGTGATGACGCCCGAATTCGGCGCGGCCAGCCAGCTGGAAAAAATCGACATGCTCGACTTTGCCGAGTTCGTCGCCATCAACAAGTTCGACCGCAAGGGCGCGCTCGACGCGCTGCGCGACGTGGCCAAGCAGGTGCAGCGCAACAAGGAAGCCTGGAACACGCCGGCCGACCAGATGCCGGTGTTCGGCACCATGGCCGCGCGCTTCAACGACGACGGCGTGACCGCGCTGTACCAGGCGCTCAAGGTCCGGCTGGGCGCGCTGGGCCTGGCCTTGACCGACGGCATGCTGCCGCTGGTCGATGTGCGCCACAGCACCAACCAGACACCGGTCGTTCCGGCCGCGCGCACCCGCTACCTGGCCGAGATCACCGACACCGTGCGCGGTTACAAGAAACGCGGAAAAGAGCAGGCTCGCCTGGCACGGGAAATCCAGCAGCTGCGCGCCACCTCAGGCATGCTGAGCGCCAGCAAAACCGACACCGCCAACGCCGTTGACGCGGTCGTCAACCTGGCCGTCGAGCGCGAACAGACACAGGACCCGTCAGCCAAAAAACTGCTGGCCCAGTGGCCCGAGATGCAAAAAGCCTATGCCGGCGACGAGTACGTGGTGAAAATCCGCGACAAGGAAATCCGCACGGCGCTGACCAGCAAGTCGCTCTCGGGCACGACCATCCGCAAAGTCTGCCTGCCCACCTACGAAGATCACGGCGAAATCCTCAAGTGGCTGATTCTGGACAACGTGCCGGGCAGCTACCCCTACACCGCCGGCACCTTCGCCTTCAAGCGCGAAGGCGAGGACCCGACGCGCATGTTCGCCGGCGAGGGCGATCCGTTTCGTACCAACACGCGCTTCAAGCTGCTGAGTTCGGGCATGCCGGCCAAGCGGCTCTCGACTGCGTTTGATTCGGTCACGCTCTACGGCAACGACCCCGACCCGCGTCCGGACATCTACGGCAAGGTTGGTAACTCGGGCGTGTCGATTGCCACGCTGGACGACATGAAGGTGCTGTACGGTGGCTTTGACCTGTGCAGCCCGACGACCAGCGTTTCCATGACCATCAACGGCCCGGCGCCCAGCATCCTGGCCATGTTCATGAACACCGCCATCGACCAGAACATCGACAAGTTCAAGGCGGACAACGGCCGGGAACCGACCGACACCGAGATCGCCAAGATCCGCGAATGGGTGCAGGCCAACGTGCGCGGCACGGTGCAGGCCGACATCCTGAAGGAAGACCAGGGCCAGAACACCTGCATCTTCAGCACCGAGTTCAGCCTGAAGGTCATGGGCGACATCGCCGAATATTTCGTTCACCACAACGTTCGCAATTTCTACAGCGTGTCGATCAGCGGCTACCACATCGCCGAAGCCGGCGCGAACCCGATCAGCCAGCTGGCGTTCACGCTCTCGAACGGCTTCACGTTTGTCGAAGCCTACCTGGCACGCGGCATGCACATCGACGACTTCGCGCCGAATCTGAGCTTTTTCTTCAGCAACGGCATGGACCCGGAATACACCGTGATGGGCCGCGTTGCCCGGCGCATCTGGGCGGTGGCGATGAAGGAAAAATACGGCGCCAACGAACGCAGCCAGAAGCTCAAATACCACATCCAGACCTCTGGCCGCAGCCTGCACGCGCAGGAAATCCAGTTCAACGACATCCGCACCACGCTGCAAGCCTTGATCGCGATTTACGACAACTGCAACTCGCTGCACACCAACGCCTTCGACGAGGCCATCACCACGCCGACCGAAGACAGCGTGCGCCGGGCGATGGCGATCCAGCTCATCATCAACCGCGAATGGGGGCTGGCCAAGAACGAAAACCCGTCACAGGGCGCGTTCATCATCGAGGAACTGACCGAGATGGTCGAGGAAGCCGTGCTGGCCGAGTTCCAGAACATCGCCGACCGGGGCGGCGTGCTCGGCGCGATGGAAACAGGCTACCAGCGCGGCCGCATCCAGGACGAGTCGATGCACTACGAGATGCTGAAACACACCGGTGAGCTGCCGATCATCGGCGTCAACACCTTTCGCAACCCGCACGGCGATGCGGTGCATGACAAGCTTGAACTCGCGCGCTCGACCGACGAGGAAAAGCAGAGCCAGTTGAAGCGGCTTGCAGACTTCCATACCCGCCACGCCAGCGAAGCGCCGGCGCAACTCAAGCGGCTGCAGCAGGCGGTGATCGAGAACAAAAATGTGTTCGAGGTGCTGATGGACGCGGTGCGGGTCTGCTCGCTCGGGCAGATCACCAATGCATTGTTCGAGGTGGGCGGGCAGTATCGGCGCAATATGTAGGACGAGTGCAAAAGCCGCTATTATTTATATAGCTGCTTACGCAATATTCACGAGGGCTGCAGACCTAAAAAACTTGAAGTCCTAGCTGGTTGGGGCGCATCCTTTCCGTTCCTCCGCAGGCGCCCGTACACCTGACGCGAAATCCAGTCGGCCACGAGACTCTGAAAATCCCGCTCGTTCATGAACCGGGCGAAGATATCTTCGTTCTGCTCCATGCGCTCAATAAACAGGGTTTCCAGCAAGCCGGAAAACAGCAGTGCAAACTTTCCTTCAGGGTTGACTGCAGCCGCCTCCTGCAACGAGCCATCCGCGATAGCGGCCTCGATGATCTGGTCAAAAAACAATTGATCGGAGTCGGTGAAGTCGGTGCCAAACCTCTCATTGATCACATCAATCAGGCGCGACAGCGGCACGTCTTCACCATGGCGAGCACCTGAACCGACTTCTCGGGGGCCGTCCAGCGGTTCCGCCTTGCCTTGGCGCAGACTTATTGACCCTTCGCTGATTTTCTGCAGACGGTAATACTCCAGCCGTATTTCGTCGTCAAAGCTGTAACGCTCGCCAATGGCACGCTTGGGCAGCTTTGGCGAAAGGAAGCGCAGAAAGGTGTAAAGCCGCTCCAGATCAGAGTCCTGGTAAGGAATTACCTGTGACAGGAAGGAGTAAAGATTGCGAAAAGCGTTCAGCTTGCCCCGCCACAATTCAGCCTCTTCTTCATCCTCAAGCTGCAACGCCGCGAACCGATCTACGGCCGGGTCAAGTGTGGCATTCATGACTTGGTGGTCGGCGGCGCTCTGGCGCTGCTTCGGTTTGAAATACACAGCAATAAAACGTTGCACCTCTTCCGCAAGGTAAATGCCTGATGCATCCAGCTCTGCCTTGATGGCGTACATGCGGTTCGGCTCCGCCTCTTCGCCCATCTCAGCCCCTTCAAAATACTGTTTGAATGCCTCGCGGATTTCTTCCGGGGAATTCACAAAATCCAGCACGAAGGTGTCTTCCTTGAGCGGGTGCATGCGGTTCAGGCGCGACAGCGTTTGCACCGCCTGAATACCCGCCAGCCGTTTATCCACGTACATGGTGTGCAAAAGCGGCTGGTCGTAACCCGTCTGGTATTTTTCGGCCACAAGCAGCACTTGATAGTCAGGGGAATCAAACTTCTCGGGCACCTCGGCCTCCTTGATACCGCCGTTCATGCGGACTTCAGTCCAGGTCCGGTCTGGCAGATCTTCGTCCATCACCTCGCCAGAGAACGCCACCAGCGTCTTGATCCAGCTGTAGCCCTTGTCGCGGATATAGGCGTCAAAAGCCAGCTTGTAGCGCACCGCCTCCAGCCGTGACCCCGTCACCACCATCGCCTTCGCTTTGCCACCAATCCTGTGCCGGGTTACGGCGTTGAAGTGCTCAATCATCACCTCGGTTTTCTGGGCGATGTTGTACGGGTGTAGCCGCATGAAGCGGGCAAGCACCTTGGCCGCTTGCTTGCGTTCGACGTTGGGGTCGTCCTCGCTGGCCTTGACCAGTTTGTAATAGGTGGCATAGGTCGTATAGTTCTTCAGCACATCCATGATGAAGCCTTCTTCAATGGCCTGCCTCATGGTGTAGCGGTGGAAGGGTTGGCCCGTCTTGCCGGCTTTATCCCGGCCGAACACCGCCAGGGTCTTGTGCTTGGGCGTGGCGGTGAAGGCGAAAAAGCTCAGGTTCGCCTGCCGCCCGCGTTTGGCCATGCTGCGGTACAGCTCATCCAGATTTTCAACACCTTCATCAATCGCGTAGCGCGCCGCCTCTTCGCGCAGTACGTTGCCACCCAATACTTCCTTGAGGTCGGTCGCCGTCTCGCCAGACTGGGAGCTGTGCGCCTCGTCGATGATCACCGCGCAGCAGCGGGTGGGCAGCACCCCGTCATGCGAAAAACCGGTTTGCGCGCCGCGCTCTTCGGCCATCTTGGCCAATTGCCGGGCAACGAACGGAAACTTTTGCAGGGTGGAGATGATGATGGGCACGCAGTTGGTCAGCGCCTCGGCCAATTGCCGAGAATCCTCGTCAATCTTGAGCACCACGCCCTGCCGGTGTTCGAATTGGTAAATCGTGTCCTGCAACTGGCGATCCAGCACACGGCGGTCGGTGATGACGATCACCGAGTCAAACACCTTGTGATTGGCGTCATCGTGCAGCGAGGCCAGCCGGTGCGCCAGCCAGCCTATGGTGTTGCTCTTTCCACTGCCAGCAGAGTGCTCCACCAGGTAGTTGTGGCCCGGCCCCTCCAGCCGCGCCGCAGCCTCAAGTGAACGCACCGCCTGTAACTGGTGGTAGCGTGGGAAAACCATGGTTTCCCTTTTGATCTTGCGGCCGTCCTCCGTGCGTTTTTCTTCAATTTGCAAATGCACGAAGCGCGCGAAGATGTCCAGCAAGCTGTCGCGCTGCCACACCTCTTCCCACAAATAGGCGGTACGGTAAGCCAGCCCTTTTGGGTCGGGCGCGTTGCCAGCGCCGCCGTCCAGCCCTTTGTTGAAGGGCAAAAAATGGGTTGCGCCACCGGCCAGGCGCGTAGTCATGAAAACCAACTCGGTATCGACCGCGAAATGCACCAGCGCCCGGCGCTTGAACCCGAACAAGGGTTCGCGGGGGTCTCGGTCTTGTTGGTACTGGGCAATGGCGTTAGTGACCGTCTGCCCGGTCATGGGGTTTTTAAGCTCGGCGGTGACCACCGGAATGCCATTGATGGACAGCACCAGGTCCAGCTCGTTGGTGTTCTTGAGGCTGTAGCGCAACTGCCGGGTCACGCCGACTCGGTTGGCGGCGTATTGCGCAGCCAGCTCCGGGTTCATGCTGTGGGCAGGCTTGAAGAAGGCAACTCGCAATGTGCGGCCGTAGCATTTGAAGCCGTTGCGCAGGACGGCCAACGTACCATAGGTGTCCAGCCAGTGGGTTAAGTCTTTGAGGACAGTGGCCTCAGTGTTGGCTGCGTGCAGGGCTTCGAGCTTCGCCCACTCTTTGGCCTGGCTGGTGCGGATGAATGCAAGCGCTATTGCGGGAAAGAAGGCGTTGCCAGAGTTGTAGGCTACGGGAGCAATGGACTCGTACCCGTTGGCGAACAGATGGGCTTCGATGACGGATTCGAAGCTGGCTTCGCTGTGTCGGGCATTCATTCTCGATGTCCCCTGGTTCGAAGAAACTTGGCATATTCCTTGGCCACTTGAACAAGCGGCACACAAAACTCGACACACTCGGAAGTAGCCTGATTTTTCTTAGACCACTTTGCAATTAATTGTTCAACTTTTACTACTGACGTAATGGGTTTATCTGATCGCTTGTGTATTCCCGCTTGAAGGAAGGCCTCCTTCCGCAGCTCACAGAGTTTTTCTTTACCCAGTCCAATTCTTTCAATTGTCTCTTTGGCCGCGACATCGGCAGCCGAACTAGACGCAATTTTCCCATCATTCGTATAGGCAAATCGTTCTTCGCAAGTTACATCCAGTGGAGATAAAAAAAATTCAGCATCCCACCAATCATCTTTCTTTGTCGCTCCGTAGGGTGGTTTTACCTTTATATTTGGCTCAGGAGCGCAAGCCACCATATTGCTCCAAGCGATGTCTTCTTTTCGTAACGGCAACTTTGCAGCAGCACGGCTTGTATCATCACTTCTGCATAACGTCTGAGGTTTTAAATGCTCGATATGCGCAGACGCCTCGCCTATCCGCAGCAATGTGTAAGCGCAAACATAACCCTGCTCAACAAGCAACCCCTTCAGCACTTCAGCGATAGGAAACTTTGCTGCACCATACGCCAAGTTCTGGGGTAAACCAGCGTTATCTTCTAACCATTTTGTAAGCTCCGGCGCTTGAATACCTTTAGTTATTTTCTTCATCGCCGCTTGGCTCCCATCGCGCAATTGCAGCTGCTGCTCCGACAAGTTCTCTGTCGTTTCCAAAGCGGTTCCGCAATGAATGAACTTTTTCTCTTGCTGCCTGAAAATTATCACCATCAATTAATTGATCGATTTCGTCCAGCCCTCTTTGCAGTTCTTCGTTGCGCTCCGGCGTACCCATGACATGCCGCAAAATCCAACCACTGTCGCGCCCCAGGGATTCATCGAGATATTCAACCCTTCCGCCAGCATGCAGCAGCATTGCCCTACCAGGTTCCGTCTCCCCAATAACTTGTGGTGAGTGCGTCGTGGCAATAAATTGCAGACCCGGAAATACTTTCGGTAAATTAATTGCGATATGCCGTTGCCAAGAGGGGTGAAGGTGCAAATCAATCTCATCCAACAAAACGACACCATTCCCTGTTTTAATTGGATCGATTTCGTTAGGATTCAATACGGCCAAGCGCTGTGCAATGTCGGTGGTGATGGCAATCAAACTTTTCTCACCATCTGAAAGAGAGGATATGGGCAATGCGCGGCGTTCATCGCGCATCTCTGGTGCGCCACTTGAGGAAATGCCACTGACCTTGACAATTTTGTCCACCATGACCTGCTCGCCTTTAATGCGCCAATCGGTCATACCTGGCAGCATTTCTTGCAATGCAATTTTGGCAGCAGCTAATTGAATTGCAGATTTAGAGTTTTGGTCTTCCGCCGCCAAGGATTCACGGGCCTTCCACCACTGCGCCAGGGTTTGAATTTCGAGCCCTCGCTCAATATTGAAAACAGCCTGATAAGCCGAACTCTTCTTTGAAACCACAGCTTTCGAATTGGGAATGGATCGACGCACAGAGAGGAAGAGTACAAGCGGCTGATTTGGCGCCTTCTTCAGCTTGGGGTCTGGGCTAGGTGTCAGCTCTTGCGCCTCTGGATTGATGCTGGTTTGCCCGCGCAATGTTCCCGCGAGCCGAGGATCACCTTGCTCTGGACGTTCTTGCCGACGCAAGGTGGGCAACTCATCTACGTCACGGATATCTTTCAGGCCGCGGTCTTGATCAACCGCGCTTTGAACGTTGCTCACTTGCTCGGTCAAAGTCAAGGCAAAGTCAGTGGCGTGGCAGGTGAACTTCGCGATTATGGAAAGCTCATTCTTGTTGATGGTGATGTCAGATATTTTCGTTGCCACGCCGCTGTGCGTGCCGGAGGGTGTCAGCACTGGAAGTACACGAGCAAGCACAATGCATAGTGCATCCAGCACCGATGATTTCCCCGCACCATTGACCCCAACAATTAAATTGAACCCGGGTTTGAAACTGAAGCTGGCGTCCTGTATGCCGCGAAACTGGCTCAGCGATAGGTAATTTATTTGCATGTCATGTATCCAGATCAAGTTTCCCGGTCACAGCCGCCGAAATCAGCGCTGAGCGACGCTCTTGCAGCAGCGCAATGGTATGTTCTGTCGCCGTCGCAAAATCATCAATCTTCTTGGTTTCATTTTTTATGTGGGCTGCAATGTCTTGTTGTTCATCTTTGGGTGGGACGGGAAACCATGCCTCATATAAGCCTTCGGGATAAAGCCGCAGACGGGACGACCACACACCTTTGGAATAGCGCGTGATCTCTTCGGCAAAGCGCGGGGTGCGTACCAGCAGGTCGATGTATTCGGGGGCAAGCTCGGGCACGGGTTGGTACACGTTGTAGGCCGGGCTAACAATGCCGGGCTGCCGTGCTACACCCATCGCGCCCATCCACGCCCACAGCGTGTTGATAACCAAATCGCCTGCCTCGCAACGTTTGTAGCCCTCCAGGCTTTCGGCCATGAACATGTTCACGCTCTTCTCAGCGCGGCTGGTGACGCCGGTCAGATGGGATACCGAAAGCAGTTCTTCATCACCAGAGTCGGAGCGGACATCGCGTTCAATAAACAACCACTTGGCACGTTCACTCTGCCAATGCTCGGGTATCTCCCCAAGCCAGGGAATTCCGGAATCGCGCAGAGGTGCATCACGGTTCAGACCCTGCATGATGGTGCAGGCGATGAGTGTGCGACGCTTCTCAGCAAGCAGATTGAGGAGGTTTTTCTTTGCAGCTAAAAGCGCGTCAATAGCAGCAATTGCGCTGTCGAGGAAGGCAACTATTTTTTCTTGTGTACCTTGGGGCGGAAGGTAGATCGGCAAGTTTCCGATATCAGCCCAATCGGCCCGTGGCATTTTCGAACCAAAAGTTGTGGTGTCTACTTTACGAATGAAATCTTGCGACAAGATTGTGTGCAAAAGATAACGCGGATGTATGTCAGGCCCAGGTCGAAGGACAAGCGTTTCAGTAGTACTAGCACCTGAAAAATCACAGAACCAGACTTTCGCGAGGTAAGGACGAAGCTTGCCAAAGAGAACGTCGCCTTTTTCAAAAAGATTGACTGTGCTAATGCCGTCTGGTGGTTGCTCATCATCTTGATGCTGTGCACTGATTAGGCGACCCGTATGAGATTCGATATTCTCCATACCGACATACGGCAAGCCGTCTGGCCGTGAGTCAGCCCGTGAACTCACCAACTGAACCACATATTTCAGTTTTATACATCGCCAATCATCCTGTACGGCCAAGCGCAGTATGGTCATTTCATAGCCTCCACCGCCCGGTACGCCTGCTGCGGATCGTGTGGTTCGTCCGAATTGGTCATCGTCAGCCGCCCATCCCGCATCAGCGGGCGCAGGTAGTTGTTGCGCACGTAGCGCGAATGTCGCTGGAGCAGGGTTGCCAGCTCCTCCGCGCGCCAGTCTCGCAAGCGGCATATTTCCACGATGGCATCACACACTTCACCGGGTGGGTGGCGCTGCCCAATAGCCCCGATTTTTGCTGCGAGCGCACCCGGCAGTTCGTTAAGCAAGGCTTTTCGTTGAGCTGCATGCATGTCGCCAAGCTTGGAAGATAAGCCGTCCGGGTTGGTAGATAAGGCGCCAAGCTTGGTAGATAAGCCATCCGGGTTGGTAGATAAGGCGCCAAGCTTAGTAGATAAGCCGTCGGGGTTACTAGATAAGGTCGGGGGGTTACCGGATAAGCCCTTATCTAGCAACCTCTCGGTCGGTACGTAATAAGTGGCCGATCCTCTGCCTTTTTGGGTGAGTAGCCCGGCGTCGCGCAGGCGGCGCAGAGACTGGCTGGCGGTCAGGGTGTCCACTTTGCTCAGTTCGCGATAGGTGCCGTTGTTAAGGGCACCGGCCTCGCGCACCACGATCAGCGCCTTCGCTTCATCCACACTCAAGAGCAGGTCTTTGAACTGGGCCAGCCAGGCAATGTCTTCGGCCCCCAGAAAGTGGTGAAAGAAGTATCGCGCCACAAACTGGTCATTGCCCCGGTCTGACTCAAACAAAGGGGGCGTCAAACCCGCCCGCTCCATGCTTTCGCGCATGACGCGGATGCCGCTGCCTTTGGTTTCAGCCAGCCGGGTGTCGTACAGGGCGGCGGCAATCTTGGGGTTGCGCAATTGGGAGCCGGGTTCGCCCAAATGGTCTTGCGACTTGAGCGAGAAGCCGGGGTTGCGAATCTCCAGCCGGTTGGCGTAGCGGATGATCTGCACCGGGCTGTGGCTGCGGTAGCTGCGGTGCATGAGGGCATTTACCAGCGCCTCGCGAATCACCCGCAAGGGAATAGCGGGTTTGTCGTGCCGTTGCAGATCGCCTTCTTCCAGCGCAAAGCCTTTGGGCAGGTCGTCCAGAATGGCGGCTTGGGCACGGCGGACCAGACGCAGCAGCGGGTCGCGCAGGTCGATGGTGTCAAAGCGGCGGTCCGGGTGGGGCACCCATTCCCGGCCCGGCACGCGGATATAGTCCACCCGCATCATGGGGAAGCAGCGGCGCAGGGCCACCGGTTTGCCAAACAGCATTAGGCCGGCCACGGTGGGCTGCCAGGCTCCAGGATTTGGACCCTGTGGGTTGCGGCGGATGCAGCCCAAGGACTGCAGCAGGTCTTCGTCGCTCCAGCGCAGTTCTTCGGCATCGGGGTTGGCCTCGGCGCGGGATTGGCGGTAGTCGGCAATGGCTTCGGGCAGCAGGTCGTCCAGGGCGGCATCGGCTACCAGGGTGGAGTCAAAGCTTTCCGTTTGGCGGCCTTGGTAAAAGACGGCCAGGTCGTCGTCGGTGCAATGCTGGTCTGTGCTGCTGATACGCCGCAGTGCGCCTTTGGGCAGGCCTTGCGCTTTGAAAAAGATGGGTTTGTCTTGCGGCTGCGCCTCGGGTACATGCACCACCAGCACAGCTTTGCCGTGAATGGTTTCGGTGTTGATCTCGACGCGCACTGGCTGGTTAAAGGTGTTGCGGCATTGGGTGGCTATTTCGGTGCCCAGCTTTTCGGGTTGGGCAATGCCTTCGACCTCGTAGGCGGGAAACAAGGCCATTTCTTCACGCACCACGCCCAGCAGTAGCCAGCCGCCGCCCAAACCCGGCTCGTTGGCAAAGGCGCAGATGGTTTCCAGAATGGACTTGCCCGCTTCTGACGCCCGTTTGGCCTCTATGTGCTCGTTTTCATCGAGGAGGTTGAGGCTTTCCAGCAGTTCAAGAGCCGTCACGCGGTGACCTCTTGCAGTAGCCGGACGATTTCTGCTTCGGCAAGTTTCAGATCGGCATCAATTTCTTCCAGCGAGCGCGGTGGCGTGAAGCGGTAAAAGTGGCGGTTGAAATTGATCTCGTAACCGACCTTGGTCTTTGCATGGTCGATCCAAGCATCGGCAACGTGGGGGCGAACTTCGCGTTCGAAGTAGGCTTGCACGTCTTCCTTGAGTGGCACGTTTTCAAAGTCGCGCAACTTTGGGTTGGCCTCGTATTCAATTTTGGCGCCCGTTTTTTTGACAATCACGGCCTCGGCTTTGGGGTCGATCTCGGAAAACGCTTCGCGGAATGCCTTGGCTTGGGTTGCGCGCCATTTGCTTTCACGTTTCTTCAGAATGGCTTGTATCTGCTTCCAGACGGCATTCCAATCTTGGCTGGGTTCACGACCGATTGCTTTGTCAATGGCTTGCAGGTCATCCAGAAGGTCTGGGCAAGCATCCAAAAAGCGTTCTTTGCCTTCCAGGTTGATCTGAAATGCGAGGCGCAAAGGGCGCTCTATGGTGAGGCGGTTGTAGCCAAAGTCGGCGTTATCGAAGACCTTGCTAGTTTCGCTGCCCTGCATGTCGCCATACTCACGCACGATGTCGGTGATGTGAGCATCCGAAAACTCGCGGCGCTTGTCGCCCAAGCTGCGACGCAGGGGCTGCCAGCGCTCGCGCGCATCGATCAGGTGAATTTGACCTTTGCGACGCGCCTCTTTGCGATTGGTAACGATCCAAACATAGGTGCCAATGCCCGTGTTGTAAAACATTTGCTCTGGCATGGCGACGATGGCTTCCAGCCAATCGTTTTCAACGATCCATTTGCGAATTTCACTCTCGCCAGAACCCGCGCCACCGGTGAACAGGGGCGAGCCATTAAAGACGATAGCCAGTCTGGACCCATCCAGATTTTTGGCGGGGTTGACGGGCTCGAATTTGCTGACCATGTGCTGCAGAAACAGCAGCGCGCCATCATTCACACGCGGTGTGCCTGCGCCAAAGCGGCCGGAAAAGCCGGACTTTTCGTGCTCACGCACAACATCTTTTTGCTGACGCTTCCAGTCCACACCAAAGGGCGGGTTGGCCAGGAAGTAGTCAAAGCGTTCGCCAATAAACTGATCGTCAATCAGCGTGTCGCCAAACTTGATGGTCGAGGTTTCAGCTTCGCCAGGATTGGTGCGGAGCAATAGATCTGATGCGGCCACCGCATATGAGCGAGGGTTGAAGTCCTGCCCATATACATAAAGTTTGGCGCCCAAATTGTGTTCGCGCAAATACTTGCGGGCCTCTGACAGCATGCCGCCCGTACCGCAAGTGGGGTCCAGCATTTTGCGCACTGTGTTGGGCTTGGTGAGCAAGTCATCGTCATGCATGAACAGCAGGTTCACCATAAGGCTGATGACCTCACGCGGAGTGAAGTGATCGCCCGCCGTCTCATTGGCCTGCTCGTTGAAGCGCCGGATCAAGTCTTCAAACAACAGCCCCATTTCGATGTTGTCAACTTCCTTGGGATGGAGGTCAACCTCACAGAATTTTTTTATCACCAAAAACAGGATGTTGTGCTCACGCATCCGGTCAATTTCGTTGCCAAAATCAAACCGCTCGAAAATCTTGCGAACGTTATCCGAGAACCCATTGATGTACGAAACCAAATGCAGGTGCGCGTTGTCCGGGTCACCCCGCAGTTTTTCAAAGCTGAGCGGGGAGTGGTTATGAAAACGCTGGCCTGAAACTTTGTTGAGAATGCTGTCCAGGGCATCACCCTCAAGCTTGCCTTTGTATTGAGCGTGCTTGACCAAAACAGCCTCTTTGGTGCTGGCAAGTACGCAGTCAAAACGGCGCAGAACCACCAGCGGCAGCATGACGCGCTCATATTGCGGCGGGCGGTAAGGTCCGCGCAGCAGGTCTGCAATGGTCCAGATGAAGTTAGAAAGGTCGTGACTTTTGCTCATTCCTGGATTTTCACACCACTTAGGGCCAGATATTGGCCAGAGTATCCGAGTTCAGTGATGACCAAGAGAAAACATACCCAGACCGGCTAATTTAGCCTGCCGCCCCAGCCCCGCTCAAGCGGCTGCAGCAGGCGGTGATCGAGAACAAAAACGTGTTCGAGGTGCTGATGGACGCGGTGCGGGTCTGCTCGCTCGGGCAGATCACCAACGCGCTGTTCGAGGTCGGCGGGCAGTATCGGCGCAACATGTAAAGCTCGTCAGGGCCGGCTCCAAAAGCCGGCGCTAAAAAAGAAACCCGGACAACCGATGCGGATCGCGCCTCGGTAGTCCGGGTTTCTTTTTGGCCAAGCCCAAAAGGCTACGGCCAGTCCGTGGCTTAACCCTGGTGGGGGCGCTTGCCTGGATTCTTCTTGCTGCGGGTGTGCGAGCCACGCTCAAGGCTGATCTTCTGGCCGTTGCCAGTGGTGATGGTGTAGCCTTTTGGCGGCACTGGCTTGGGGGCGCAGATGTCGGCCTCGACTCTGATTTTCTTGGACATAGAAGACTCCGGGTTAAAAATGGGCTGAACAGCTGATTTTAAGCCACTGCGCGCCATCGCCCGTATTTATGCGCCATCCCTGGTCAATTCGCCACCTGCCGCTCGCCAGGTCGCAGCGGTGGCGCCAGGGCCAACTTTTACTCATCAGGCCGACGGCATCATCGTCTTGAGCGTATGGCTGGGAACGAAACGGGCGCCAAACAGGCGGCATTGCCGGCGGATGTCCTGTCCACCATGAAAAAAGAATCGCCCGAGCAACATGCGGGAATCGCTGTCCAGCGGAAGCCGGGGGCGACGCGGCGCCACGGTGAAGCCCACGCGCAGCCCTGCCGCGACGGCCGCATGGACGGCAGCAGGCGAGCAGTTGCCGTTGGGATAGGCGATGGCAACAGGCCGGTAACCCACCAGGCCGGCAAGTGCGTCTTGGCACGCCGTGATCTGGTCAGCCATCTCGGCAGGCGTGCAGTTCGTGAGGATGGCGTGGTCGCGCGTGTGGTTGCCCACATGCACCCACGGGTTGAGTGCGAACTGCCCCAGTTCATGCGGCGTGAACGGGCGGTCGATGTCGCTGCAGGGCTTGAGCACCACCGGGCCGAAGCGCTGGCACAGGTAGGCATCGATCTTTTCAGGGGTAAGCCCCTTGAGTTGCTCTATTTCTGACTTTTGACGATCCGGGGTGACGCCGCTGCGCGATAACTCGCGGCTGAACCCATCCCACCAGAACGCCTTGTTCTGCTGCACATGGTCGGTGGACACAAAGAAGGTGGCCGGGACGCGGAACTGGTCCAGCACATCGAGCGCCAGCATGTTGTTGAAGTAACCGTCGTCAAACGTGATCGAGAGGTAGCGGCGGCCCGGCGCAAGCCCGGCGTCGATCTGGGCGGGCGACACAACGGTGTAACCATTTTCAAGCATTTCCTCTACGAAACCGCGAAAGTGCGCCACCGTCACGTTCTGGTTCGGCGCCAGGTCACGGTTGGCAAGTTGGGCATCGTTTTCGTACAACGAGTGGAACAGGACGTTGACCAGCGCATTGGGGGCAACGGCGCCACGGTCGGCCGCAAGGGCAAAGTCGTCCACGGCATTCAACCCTTGCTTTATCAGCTGCCTGATCATGTGTTCCTTACGGTATTCAAAATTACCCCTTCTTGTGTCAAAAATGCTTAATACGTAACAAATAAAAATTAGCGGATTACATATTTGTTGCTGGGGCATTATTGCCCACCACGGACAGACGCGTTGTATCACTCTAATGAAAAAAATGCAGGATTCCCCACTCCACAACCGCAAGCCGTCCCGGGCACCATCCCCCTCCTCGGACGACTCAAGCTATATCTATATCGCCTGTCCCTGGTCGCCCGGCGGTGGCGGGATGTACAAGGTCGCTGACTACCTGATCCAGTGCCAGGCCGAGGATTTGCCCAATGGATCGGCGCAACTGCGCGCGCTGGACACGCGCGGTTCGGGTGGTCCCCTGTATTCGCTCTGGGTGCTGCTGGTGGCCATTGCCAGGATCGCGGCAGGCCGGCTGCGCGGCAACCTGGCGGGCGTTCATGTCAACCTGGCCACGCGCATGAGCCTGTTCCGCAAAGGCGCCTTGATCCTGGCGTGCGCGGCGCTGGGCGTGCCGACGGTGCTTCACCTGCATGCGCAGATGAACGGGTTTTATGGCAGGCTGCCGGCAGTGCTGCGCGCTCTGACACGCTGGGTTTTTTCATTGCCGAAAGGCGTGATCGTGATCGGTCCTGCCGCCAAGGGCTTTGTCATTGATGTGCTGCAGGTGCCGGCTGACCGGGTGAATACGATCATCAACGGCGTTCCGGAACCCGACAGCATGCCTGTGTCCGCGCCCGGCAGCAGGCTGCACCGCGTCCTCTTCCTGGCCAACCTGTCGGATCGCAAGGGCCTGCCGGACCTGCTGCAGGCGCTGGCGCATCCAGCGCTCGACACGTCGGGCTTGACAGTCACGATTGCCGGGGGCGGCAATGTGGCGGCTTACCAGGCCAAGGCACGCGAACTGGGCGTCAGCGGCCTGGTGCGGTTTGAAGGCTGGTGCGACCAGCGCAAAGTCAGCCGCCTTCTGGCGAATTCGGACATGCTGGTATTGCCTTCGCACGATGAAGTGCTGCCACTGGCCATCCTGGAGGCCATTGCCCATGGCGTGGCCGTCGTGACGACGGCGGTGGGCGAGATTCCATCGCTGCTGACCAATGGCGTCGATGCGGTGTTCGTGACAGTGGCCAGCCCGGCAAGCATTGCCGCAGGAATGCAGAAGGTCCTGAAAACGCCCGGGCTGAAGCAGACCCTGGCAAGCAACGGCCGCGCGCTGTATGCGCGGCACTTTTGCCTGTCGAGTTTTTTCTCCAATATTGCCAGCGTTCATCAGCGGTATTTCGGAATGTCCAGCCACATGAAGGAACCACCGCCTTCCGTTGAGGATTTGCAGGAGCGGGCAGACAGCGGCGCGATGCTTACCGGCGGCAAGCCGCCCGAAACAAAATTCAACACCCGGCCCGCACCGCTTTGAAACTCACTGCATCCAGGCACGCAGCGGCAGGTTCACCAGCAGGTTTTGCGGCTTGATCCGAAGCACGCCCTCGGCATTCATCATCAGACCCAGATAGACCGGCTTGCCCGCCACGTCGGCGCGCATCTCCCGCGAGTCTTCAAAATCAAGGCGGAACAGGCTGACCAGCCGACTCAAGCGTTGCGCTGCCACGTCGCGGCCTTCGTACAGGTCATTGAGCAGCGCCGTCGCCTCCGTGTCGAGCCCCAGATGCCAGCGCCAGGCCTCGTCATCGATCTTTTGCAATGGCCGGATGACGACGCCGATACCCAGAAAGTGGCGGACCCATTTTTGCAGCACCCCGGCCAGCGCCTTCAAGCCGGACCGCGCCCGGGTCATTTTCAGCACCAGGCCATGGCTCAGGCCAGTGCTGACTTCATGCGTGAGGTCGAGCAGGAAGGCATGGCGATCAGCCTGCCGCCAGTAGTCCGGCGCGTTGGCCTCGCCGAGCACCTGCAGGCTGACGGTTCTTAGCGGCGCCTTGGCGTCGGCCAGAAAGCGTCCGAAGTCGCCCAGGCCGCCGGTTTCGTTGAACATGTCAATCACCTCGCGGTCACCGCTGAGCACCTGGCCGTCCTGCGTGCTGATGCGCTGGGGACGAAACAGCATTTCGCCAGCGCGCACTTCATAGGCGTCGCCCGACTCGTGCAGCAGGTTGTGGACGATGGCCTGCGCCAGCAGGTCGATGAACAGCGGGGGAATGGTGATGACGCCCGTTCCATCGCGCGCGAACAGGCCCAGGTAATAAGCTTCCAGCGTGCCGGCGGCCAGCAGGCCGTCCCGAAAAGCCAGGAAGTGCCGGTAGCTGCTGCGGGCGTCCTCATCGGCCAGCGCCTGCAACCGGGCCGGCGCAACCGGCAGCGAAGGCGAATTCGTCAGTGCGGCATGCAGGTCGCGCTCGGCCTGGCACGACTCGGGCACGGGCATCAGTTCGGGGCGTGCCAGGAAATGCCGCAGATAGTCGTCAGTCGGCAGCAGCCAGCCGCGCGGATTGCGCTGTAAAGGGGAAAAGCCGCTGGAGGGCCAGAAATTATGCATGGGCGTTATCGTCGCACACTGCATGGGCCGGGTACGAAAAAGCCACGCAACGCTCCTGTTCTGATAGCTTTAAACACTTATGGGTGTTACGTAAAAATCATTTCCCATGTAAATATCGCGGCCGTGACCGATGCAGCCAATCCAACCCCGTCAGCGGTTGCGGCCGCCTGGCAAAGCACTAACGTTTCATTACGAAAAACTACTTAAGGGTCTGTCCCGGTAGCGAATGCGATGGTGTATGACTACGATAACTCCATAAGATTTTCGATGCCGCGCGCAGAAACGCATGGTTCTTCGCGAAATTAATTCAACCTGCCGGAGAGCCAATTTGCCAGTGGATTTCATTCTTGAAACGCGCAGCCTGACCAAGGAATTCAAGGGATTCATTGCGGTCAACAACGTGGACCTTAAAGTCCAGCGCGGGCACATTCATGCGCTCATCGGCCCCAATGGCGCCGGGAAGACGACCTTCTTCAACCTGCTGACCAAGTTCCTGACGCCCACGCGCGGCAGCATCACCTTCAACGGCACCGACATCACCTTCGAAAAGCCGGCGCAGACCGCGCGGCGCGGCATCGTCCGCTCGTTCCAGATCTCTGCGGTGTTCCCGCACATGACGGTGCTGGAAAACGTGCGCGCCGCGCTGCAGCGCAACCTGGGCACGTCGTTCCATTTCTGGAAGGCCGAGAGCACGCTGTACCCGCTGCACGACCGGGCGCGCGCCCTGCTCGACGAAGTGGACCTGGGCCAGTTCGCCGACGTGCTGACGGTCAATCTGCCCTACGGCCGCAAGCGCGCGCTGGAACTGGCGACCACGCTGGCACTGGAGCCCGAGCTGATGCTGCTGGACGAGCCCACGCAGGGCATGGGCCATGAAGACGTGGACCGGGTCACGCAGCTGATCAAGAAGGTGTCGGCCGGGCGCACCATCCTGATGGTCGAGCACAACATGAACGTGGTGTCGTCGATTGCCGACCGCATCACCGTGCTGCAGCGCGGCGCCATCATTGCCGACGGCCCCTACGCCGAGGTGGCGAAAAACCCACTGGTCATCGAGGCCTACATGGGCACGACCAACACCGAGTTGCAAGGCGCGCACTGACCATGACCCAAGAACTGCTTCGCATCGAAAACCTGCACGCCTGGTATGGCGAGTCGCACATTCTGCATGGCGTCAACCTGACCGTGAACGAGGGCGAGGTCGTCACCCTGCTCGGCCGCAACGGCGCCGGCCGCACCACCACCATGCGCGCCATCGTCGGCATGACCGGCGCGCGCAAGGGCTCGATCAAGATCAACGGCGAGGAAGCCCTGAAGCTCGCGCCGCACAAGGTCGCCCGGCTTGGCGTGGGCTACTGCCCCGAGGAGCGCGGCATTTTCGCCAGCCTCTCGACCGAAGAAAACCTGATGCTGCCGCCAACGATTGCACCGGGAGGCATGAGCATCGACGAGATCTACGCCATGTTCCCCAATCTGAAGGAACGCGCCAACAGCCCCGGCACCCGCCTGTCGGGCGGCGAGCAGCAGATGCTGGCGGTGGCGCGCATTTTGCGCACCGGCGCACGGCTGCTGCTGCTCGACGAAATCTCCGAAGGCCTGGCGCCCGTGATCGTGCAAAAGCTGGCCGAGATGATCCTGGCGCTCAAGGCCAAGGGCTACACCATCGTGCTGGTCGAGCAGAATTTCCGCTTTGCCGCGCCGCTGGCCGACCGCTTCTACGTGATGGAACACGGCCAGATCGTCAAGCAATTTGCCCAGTCCGAGCTGAGCCAGAACATGGGCATGCTGCAGGAATACCTGGGCGTGTAGGCCACAAGCCTGAACGCCCTTCTTTAACTATATCAACCGTTTCAACCACGCAATCAGGAGACAAAAAATGAAACTCAAACTACTCGCCCTCTCGATGACCCTCGGGTTTGCCGCTGCCGCTTCGGCGCAGAACACCGGCCCGGTCAAGATCGGCTTCATCACCGACATGTCCAGCCTGTACGCCGACATCGACGGCCCGGCCGGCGGTGAAATGGTCAAGTGGGCGGTGCAGGACTTTGGCGGCAAGGTGCTCAACCGCCCGGTCGAGGTGCTGACTGCCGACCACCAGAACAAGGCCGACGTGGCCAGCTCCAAAGCACGCGAATGGATCGACAAGGATGGCCTGTCGATGCTGATTGGCGGCACCAACTCCGGCACCGCGCTGGCCATGGCCAAGATTGCTGAAGAAAAGAAACGCCCTTTCATGGCCATCGGCCCCGGTTCGGCCCGTCTGACCAATGAAGCGTGTTCGCCTTATACCGTGCATTACGCCTACGACACCGTGGCACTGGCCAAGGTGGCAGGCACGGCCCTGGTGAAATCTGGCGCCAAGAACTGGTTCTTCCTGACGGCTGACTACGCGTTCGGCCACTCCCTCGAAAACGATGCGTCCAATGTGGTCAAGGCCAACGGCGGCACCGTCGCCGGCGCGGTACGTCATCCGCTGAACGCCTCCGACTTCTCCTCTTTCCTGCTGCAGGCCCAATCGTCCAAGGCCCAGGTGCTGGCGCTGGCCAATGCCGGCGGCGACTTCACCAACGCCATGAAGGCCGCGCGTGAATTCGGCATCAACAAATCCATGAAGATCGCCGGCCTGCTGGTGTTCATCAACGACGTACACAGCCTGGGCCTGGCCAACACCGAAGGCCTGCAACTGGCCGACAGCTGGTACTGGAACCAGGACGATGCCTCGCGTAAATTTGCCAAGCGCTTTTTTGACAAGTACAAGCGCATGCCGTCGAGCCTGCAGGCGGCCGACTACTCGGTCACCACCAACTACCTGAAGGCCGTGCAGGCTGCCGGGACCACGGACGGCGACAAGGTCATGAGCACCCTCAAGTCCATGAAGATCGACGATTTCTACAACAAGGGCCAGATCCGCGCCGACGGCCGGATGATCCATGACATGTACCTGTACGAGGTCAAATCGGCCAAGGAATCGACTGTGCCTTGGGACTACTACAAGCTGGTTTCCAAGATCCCTGGCGACCAGGCCTTCACCACGGCGGCCGATTCCAAGTGCGCACTGATCAAAAAATAAGCTGAAGCATGGGGCGGCTGGTCGTAAGAAGCGACCAGCCGCTTTTTTTTAACCTGGCAAGGCATGAACTGACGGTCACCCATGGAAATTTTCGGTATCCCCCATCAAGCGTTCCTGGGCCAGCTGCTGCTGGGCCTGGTCAACGGCGCGTTCTACGCGATGCTCAGCCTGGGGCTGGCAGTCATCTTCGGCCTTCTCGGCGTGGTCAATTTCGCGCACGGCGCGCTCTACATGCTGGGCGCATTCGCCGCCTGGATCATGCTCGACAAGTTCGGCATCAACTACTGGTTTGCGCTCGTCCTGGCGCCGCTGGTGGTGGGCGCCTTCGGCGTGGTGATCGAGCGATTGCTCCTCAAGCACCTGTACAAGCTCGACCCGCTGTACGGACTTCTGCTGACCTTTGGCCTGGCCTTGATTGTCGAAGGCGTTTTCCGGGAGCTGTATGGCGCCTCGGGCCAGTCCTACCCGGTGCCCGAACTGCTGTCGGGCGCGACCAACCTGGGTTTCATGATTTTGCCGAATTACCGCGCCTGGGTGGTGCTGGTGTCGCTGGTGGTCTGCCTGGGCACCTGGTTCATCATTGAGCGCACCAGCCTGGGCGCCAACCTGCGCGCCGGCACCGAAAACGCCGCGCTGGTGCAGACTTTCGGCATCAACGTGCCGATGATGGTCATGCTGACCTACGGCGCCGGCGCTGCGCTGGCGGCGCTGGCCGGCGTGCTGGCCGCGCCGATCATCCAGGTCAACCCCTTGATGGGATCGAACCTGATCATCGTCGTGTTCGCCGTGGTCGTGATTGGCGGCATGGGCTCGATCCTGGGGTCGGTCATCACCGGCCTGGCGCTCGGACTGGTCGAGGGCATGACGCGCGTTTTTTACCCCGAGGCCTCCAGCATCGTGGTGTTCGTCGTGATGGTGATCGTACTGATGGTTCGGCCAGCAGGACTTTTTGGCAAAGAAGCATGATGGTCCCCACGCTTTTCACTTCGTGTAATGCGCTGCCCCCCGGGGGGGCCGCCCCGCCTGCAGTCCGGCAAAGCCGGTCCTGCGGCCGGAACTTGGGAAGAATTGAAACCCCCACGCTTCCCGCTGCGCGTGGTTCGCTGCCCCCCGAGGGGGCCACTGCGCCTGCGGCCCGGCGAAGCCGGTTCCGCGGCCCCTGCTTGCTGGGAATGTTTGCTCCTACGCTTGGCTCGTTGCACACCATGCCCTTCGGAACCATCCAATGAACAACTCAAAAAAAATCACCCGCATCACCTACATCGCACTGCTGGCGCTGCTGCTGGCCGCGCCGTTTATCGGGCTGTACCCGGTGTTTGTGATGAAGCTGCTGTGCTTTGCGCTGTTTGCCTGCGCCTTCAATTTGCTGCTGGGCTTTACCGGCCTGCTGTCGTTCGGCCATGCCGCGTTTTTTGGCTCGGCCGCCTACATTACCGGCTGGTTCGTCAAGTCACAGAACTGGACGCCTGAACTGGCGATCCTGGCCGGCACCGTGGGCGCCGGACTCATCGGGCTGGTGGTCGGCGCGGTGGCGATCCGCCGCCAGGGCATCTACTTCGCCATGATCACGCTGGCGATTGCCCAGATGGTGTATTTCGTCTGCCTGCAGGCGCCCTTTACCGGTGGCGAAGACGGCCTGCAAGGGGTGGCGCGCGGCGACCTGTTCGGCATGCTCTCGCTGCAGTCCGACAACGCCATGTACTACTTCGTGGTGGCCATTTTCGTGCTGTGTTTCCTGTTCATCACGCGCATCGTCAACTCGCCGTTTGGCCAGGTGCTCAAGATGATCCGGGAAAACGAACCACGCGCGATCTCGCTGGGCTACCAGGTGGACCGCTACAAGCTGCTGGCCTTCGTGCTGTCGTCGGCGCTGGCCGGGCTGGCCGGTTCGCTCAAGACGCTGGTCATGGGTTTTGCCACGCTGTCCGACGTGCATTGGTCGATGTCCGGCGAGGTGATCCTGATGTCGCTGCTGGGCGGCGTGGGCACCTTCTTCGGCCCGGTGATGGGCGCGGGCATCGTGATTTCGCTGCAGAACCTGCTGGCCGACAAGGTCGGTTCTTGGGTCACGGTCATCATCGGCGTGATCTTCGTGCTGTGCGTACTGGCCTTCCGCAAGGGCGTGGTCGGCGAGTTGCAGGCCTTCCGAGATCGCCGCAAGGCGGCCGCGCAGGTGGCGGCCAAGCAGGCCTGACGCTGCCGGTCCGGGTCCGGGTCCAAGACAAAGTGCGCGCCGGGCAACCGGCAGCGCACTTTTTTCATGGCGCTAGGTTTTTAATAGCATATTGCGCATGCCCAGCGTGCACAAAAGCCACTTTTCCCTTGAATCAGGCAATTCCAGCGCTCAGGTGACCTTGACCGCCCGGCCGATAAACTGGATTGGCCCGGTTGGCCGGTTGGTCGGCGAGCCATTGGCGGGCTCCAGCGTCAGCTCAAACAACTGGTTGGGCTGCAGCGGCGGGAGCTTGTCCAGTGGTATTTGAATCGTCTGGCCGGGCTTGACCAGGCCCAGCGACACCGGGCCGTTCCAGTTGTCGCCCTTGGTCCAGAACTGCAGCGACTTTTCAGCCGGCACCTCGGCCTGCCCCAGCGGAATCAGGCTCAGCGATTTCGGTCCGCTGGCCTGAACGACCCAGCCCGGTGCCTTGTCCTGCGGCGCGACCAGCACCACCAGATATTGCGGCGCGGCGGGCGGCAAGGCACCCAGGCGCGTGACCAGCACCGAGGCCAGCACGGCGGCAGCGGCAAAACCGGTGCCAGCCAGGCCGCGCCAGAGCTTCACGCTGTTCCACCAGCCGGAGCCCTGCAAACGCCGGGGCCGGCGGGGCGCGGCAGCGGCGTCAACCGGCGCCGGGGATGGCGCGGCCGCTTCGTCAAGGCTGGCTTCGATCCGGCGCCACAGCTGGGTCGAAGGCTCCACCGGATTGGCCAGTGCCGCCAGCGGCAGCAACTGCTCCTGCCAGCGCAGCACGGCTTCGCGCAATTCCGCGTCGCCGGGCAGGCGCTGCTCGACCTCGCGGCGCCGCGCCGCCGACAAGGTGCCCAGCACATACTCGCCAGCCAGTTCATCGCGATCGAGCGGACTCATGCAAAGTGCCTGCGCGCCGCGCGCTTCGGAATTTGCTTTGGGGCGGCCCGGCGGCTCATGCCATGCACTCCCGCAGGCTGCCCATGCCGCGCTTGATCCAGGCCTTGACAGTGCCCAGCGGCGTCTGGGTGCGCGCGGCAATTTCGCCATGCGAGCAGCCATCGACATAGGCGTACAAGATGCAGTTGCGCCGCGCCGGTTCCAGCCGCGACAGGCAATCGTTCAGCCGGCCAAGGCTGGCGTGCGCTTCAAACGCATCGGCCAGCTGGTGATGTGCGGCCATCGAGGTCTGCGCGTCCAGCGCTTCGGCGGTTTCCTCGTCCACCGTCACCTCGCGCGCGCCGTTGCGCACGCTGTTCAGCGCCAGGTTGCGCGTCACGCTGTAGATCCAGCCCCGGCCCGAGCCGAGCGTGGCGTCGAAGCTGGCGGCCTTGGTCCAGATGGCCATGAACGCATCGTGCAGCACATCTTCGGCCTGCTGGCGCTGGCGCACGATGCGCAGCGCCACGCCCAGCAGATGCCGGCTTTCGTGCCGGTAAAGGTCGTGCAAGGCCTGGCGGTCCCCCCGGGCGCAGCTGCGCAGGGCCTGCTCGTAGTCAAAGGAATCGGCGGTGTCGGGCGCAATCGTCACAGGCAGGCTCGGTCGGCGTTGACAGGGAATGAAAAGGCAGCGGCCGCTTCATGAGTCGCCCGCCGGGGAAAAATTCGTCCGATGTTAGCCGACACGAAAAAATGCGCCCCGCCGCAGGAATCAGGCGGCTTTCCAGAAAATATAGTCGGCCTGGTACTTCACGATTTCCCGGGCACCCTTGCTGGCGGCATTGCAGACGCTGGCGGGGGCCACGCCGCCCTTGAGGGCCACGCGCTGGATGTAGCTCACGCCGGTCATGGCGCCGCTGCCCATGGCCGGGTTGGCCTTGACCAGCTGGTACGGCAGGTTGCCCGTGCCGGCCGGCGCGACGGCCAGTTGCGTGGCGGTCACTTTCGAGCCGTCCATCGCCTCCCAGGTGGCGGGCGGGCCGTAGTACTTGCCTACCTGCTTGCCGCTGCGGTCGTTGAGCAGGGCGTTCGGGCCGACAAACACCCATTCGGTCATGCCGGGCGCATTGGCCTTGTCGCGGCATTCGTAGGTGATCTCGCCCACGCCGACGGTTTCCATCGCCACCTGGTGGCCGGCCGGCACCTTGACGGCATCGGGCAGGCTGTCCTGCTTAAACGTGGCGGCCATCGGTTTCATGGGCGCCATGGAGCCGCAGGCGGCCAGCAGCGCGGCAGCGCAAAGGGTGGCAAGGGCCAGGGGAAAGCGGATTTTCGACATGGTGGTTCTCCAAAAATAATGAGCAGATGAAGCAGCTTTTCTGCGCTGCTACAGGTACTACACGCCAGTCGCGCTTTTGGATGCAGTCGCGCTGGAGTATTTTTGAAAAAGTTGCCGGGCTGGCTGGCTGGCAAAAAACGGCGGCACCAAACCACTATCAATTCAATAGCTGTTCACGCCCGCAGTCATTGCGCAAACGTGCAAAAAGGCTTGAAATCAGGGTCAAAAAGGCAGCGTCAAGCCCTTGTAGTCCAGCAGGCTGCCGGTGTCGCCGGGCTTTAAATTATTCAGCACGGCCAGCAGGTCGCTGGCGGCTTCTTCGGCCGGCCGCACTTTCAGGCCGGTCTTGGCGAAGGGCTGGCTCAGCGCGGTATCGACCGTGCCCGGATGCAGCGCGACGCAGATCGACGCGCGGTTGCGGCGGGTCATTTCGACCGATGCGGTCTTGACCAGCTGGTTCAGCGCGGCCTTCGAGGCACGGTAACCGTACCAGCCGCCGAGCGCGTTGTCGCCGATGCTGCCGACCCTGGCGGAAACAAACGCCGCCACGCAGCGCCCTTGCTTGGGCAGCAGCGGCAAAAAATGCTTCATCACCAGCGCCGGGCCGATGGCGTTGACCTGGAAGACGTGCTGCAAATAGCCGGCGTCCAGCTGGCTGAAGCTGCGTTCGGGCTGGCCCTGCGGGCCGTGCAGGAAGCCGCTGGCGACCACGAGAAGGCGAAGCTCAAGCTGCCGGGAAGCGCACTGCGCCGCCACCCAGTCCGCCGCTGTTTTCAAACTCGCTTCATCGCCGTAGTCGATGGCCGGAAGGCTGCTGCGGCTCAGCGCCAGCACCGCCGCGCAAGGCCCGGTTTCGCCCGCCATGCCGGACAGCTGTGCCACCAGCGCCGCGCCCAGTCCGCCGCCGGCACCGATCACCACGGCTGCGCCGTTAGGCGATTGAGCTTTGCAGGCCGGATTCGGCAGGCTGACATCCGAAGGAGTCGAAGGTTTCATTTTTCCCCTTGTGTCATTACGGGTCAGGCTTGCTGTTTGACTACCGTCATTCAACAGGCTGTGGCTTGCCTAAAAATTCGAAGCATTCAATCAAATCATGAAGCCGTGTACTGGGATTCAACTCGCCTTCATTGAGCGCTTCTGCCATCACTTGTGCAGCACGCTGCCTCGCTGTTGGCAGCCTGTCAATAAGCCGCTCAAAAAGGTTTTCAGAGCTGCCTTTCGCATAATTTTCCATGCCCGCCACTTTGCACAAATCCTTTACCAAGAGATCACCCGAAGAATTCTTGCCTACCCCGATGTAGGGTCTGCGCGTCTTTTGAAAATGCAGCAGAAGCCAGAATTCGTAGCAAGGGTAGGAGGCAATGACCGAAATCTTCTTGTTTCCTTTAACCAGATCTAACGCCTCATCAAAATTTTCATGACGGTCTCGGTCAATGGAGCAATAAACATGGTCGAAAAGCCGCTGCCGTTCCATAGCCTCTTTGACGATGTTTAAAGGATCGTTTTTTCCACAATGAACAATGTCAACCTCCGCATAGGCTCGGAAATGGTGGGCCGCATCTTTAAGATATTGCAGACTGGATTTCGTATCTTCGCAAATGACCAATACGCGTGTCTGTGGTTTTAGGCTAGGTTTCTTGCGCTCGAACGGCGAAGATTTGCGCGCCATCCTCAAACACTCCGTTTCACGAAAGGCAAGCCACGATAACGCCCTTCGTAGTAACGCTTTTCGATGTCTTCGCTTTCCCGGCCTTCAAAGTCATGAATGGAGCGCAGTTGCGTGGCTCCGTTCATGTCCCGTTCCGTGATCCAGAACTGGTCGCGGCGCAGCAATTTTGTATCCATGAGGTGCGTGTCATGCGTGGTAAAAATTAGCTGAGAAGGCACGGAGGAATTGATGTGCTTTTCGACCAGGGTCGCCACTATTTTTGGGTGCAGGCTGCTGTCAAGCTCGTCCACGATTAATAGTCGGTCGGCTCCGTAAGACGGATTTTTGGTAATCCATGGAAGCCAGAATCCGATGAGATTTTTTGTTCCTTCAGACTCGTCTTCATAATTTAAGTCGGCATCACCCAACGCTGTTTTATGGGTAAGAACAGTCATCTTGCTAGCTGTCGGCGCTGCATTTATTGACTTGTTCTCCTTCTCGAAAAGCTTGCCCAATGCATTTAAACCAACTTGGGGAAGTTCAAGCGTTTCGACTGTCATTTTTGAAATAGGGACATCTACATCACGAAGAAATGATGCAATCTCCTTTGCGCAAATCTCATCTTCTGCGGCAAGTTTCTGTGCGGCATCGGCCATGATATTCATGCCATTCAATAATGAAAAGCTCGATTTTCTAAGCCATTCAAACGGCACTTTCAGCGGCGTCAGTGCTTCGCTGCTATTGGCCATCGCCTGCGCAATAAACAGCAGCTTGGGCGGCGTTAGTTTTTGCCAGGCATCCAGCAGTTCCGCGCTCAAGCTGTCTTTCAAGAGCGCACCAAATTCGTAAGACTCGCCCTTCGCCAAATGCAGCCGCTCGTAAAGCAGAGACTCCTGGCCTTTCGGATAAAAAAGCAGTTTTTCACCAATAATGCGTTCGCTGGTTGCGGACAAAGTGAACTGATACCTCATGCTCGCATGAATGAAATTCAGTTCAAACACGCTGGGCTGGTCTGCCAGCGCGGCATCAAACCGAAACGGAGATATGGGCAGCGGTATGTTCCGGGTGCTAGGCTCACGCTGAGCCATCCTGCTGACAACATCCAGCGCTTTGAGCAAATTGCTTTTACCTGATGCGTTCGGGCCATAGATAACGGCCACCTTGAGCAAATCAGGCAACTTTTCGCCTGCTGACTCAGGCTTGAAGACGTTTTCGCGCTTTCGCAGTCGCGGGGCAGCCACCATTGACAAGGTTTGCCGCTCACGAAATGAACGGAAGTTGGTGACGGAGAATTCAATCAACATGCAGAAATCTCGCAAATAAAGTCAATAAATTGCCTTTATTTTGGCAGAAATGAAATTTATCTGCAGATTTTCTGCATTTAATCCTCCATCAGCCGAACCCGCACGCTCTTGCCCTTGACCTTGCCCATCGCCAGCTTGTGCAGCGCGTCGGCGGCGATGCGGCGGTCCACCGCCACGTAGGTCGAGAACTCGTTCACATTGATCTTGCCGACCTGCTCGCGCGTGAAGCCGGCCTCGCCGGTCAGCGCGCCGAGCACGTCGCCGGCGCGGATCTTTTCCTTGCGGCCGCCGACGATCTGCAGCGTCGCCATCGGCGGGCGCAGCGGCTCCTTGCTGGCGGGCGTGAGTTCTTCAAGCTTGTGCCATTCGGACTCGGTCTTTTGCAGCTGCTCGATCTTGCCGACCGAACCCATCTCGTCCATGCTGGCCAGGCTGATGGCCCAGCCTTCCTCGTCGGCGCGGCCGGTGCGGCCGATGCGGTGGATGTGGATTTCACTGTCCGGCGTCACATCGACGTTGATGACCATTTCCAGCTGCGAAATGTCCAGCCCGCGCGCGGCCACGTCGGTCGCCACCAGCACCGAGCAACTGCGGTTGGCAAACTGCACCAACACCTGGTCGCGCTCGCGCTGCTCCAGCTCGCCGAACAGCGCCAGGGCGATGAAGCCCTTGTCCTTGAGCAGCTGCACCAGCGCCCGGCACTGCGACTTGGTGTTGCAAAACGCCAGCGTGCTGACCGGCCGGTAGTGGCTCAGCACCCGCGCCACGGCGTCGAGGCGCGCCTCGTCATGGTCGGAGTCCTCGACCTGGTACCAGCGCTGGCGGATCTTGCTTTTCTCGTGCTGCGCCTGCACGGTAATGGTCTGCGGGTTCTTCATGAACTGCTGGCTGATCTTGGCGATGCCCTCGGGGTAGGTCGCCGAAAACAGCAGTGTCTGCCGCTCTTTCGGGCACTGCTTGGCGACGGTGGCGATATCGTCGAAAAAGCCCATGTCGAGCATGCGGTCGGCCTCATCGAGCACCAGCGTGTTCATCGCTTCCAGGTTCAGGTTGCCGCGCCCCAGGTGGTCCATGATGCGGCCCGGCGTGCCGACGACGATGTGCGCGCCATGCTCCAGGCTGGCGATCTGCCCGCGCAGCGCGACGCCGCCGCACAGCGTGACGACCTTGATGTTTTCCTCGGCGCGCGCCAGGCGGCGGATTTCGGTGGTGACCTGGTCAGCGAGTTCGCGCGTCGGGCACAGCACCATCGCCTGGATGGCGAAACGCCGGGCGTTCAGGTTGGCCAGCAGCGCCAGCGCGAAGGCGGCGGTCTTGCCGCTGCCGGTCTTGGCCTGGGCGATCAGGTCCTTGCCAAGCAAGGCGACCGGCAGGGCGGCGGCCTGGATCGGCGTCATCTGGGTGTAGCCGAGTTGCGTCAGGTTGGCCAGCACATGGGCCGGCAGCGACAGGGTGCTGAAGTCATTGAGGGAAGTAGTCATATCCCCCGATTATCGTGACTCGCGCATCGCCCACGAAAGGCACGAATTCCAGCAAGCCCTGGGCGGCGAAGCCTTCACTCGCCTAGCACCGCAGAACTGCCGAGCTGGACCCCATGAAGCGCTCGCCCCATGGAGCCCGGGCGGATGCGAATGAAGCTTACGTAGAAATACGGTGTCCCCCCGAAATGGTTAAAAACCCTCTTGGCGCAAGGTAGTTCAACACCTATGCTGGTTTTGCCCTGGTTTGATGCATCTTGTTTCAGCGGTCCCAAAAAAATTACAAAACAATCTGGATGCAGTATTTCAGGTGGTGGCCGAAACCTCTGGAAATACAGCGGTTTCATTTTTTTCCATACTAAAAAAGACAAGAGACAATTGACATGAAATCCAGGCTTCTTTGTACTTTCGCCGCCGCAGCGGCACTCTTTGGTGGAGCAGCGGCTGCGGCCGTCAACCTGCCGCAACTCAACATCGACAAAACGCAGACCACCGTGTCCGGGTTGTCGTCGGGCGGCTTCATGGCGGCGCAGCTGCATGTGGCGTATTCCGCAACCTTCAAGAAAGGCGCGGGCATCGTGGCAGGCGGTCCTTTCTACTGCGCCGAGGGCTCCATCACCAACGCCACCGGGCGCTGCATGGCCAGCCCGGCGGGCATACCCACCAGCAGCCTGGTCGCCACCACCAACAGCTGGGCCAGCCAGGGTAGCATTGACCCGGTCGTGAACCTGCAGGACTCAAAAGTCTATTTGTTTTCGGGCTCCATCGACAGCACGGTCAAGACCGGCGTGATGGATGCGCTGAAAACCTACTACAGCAGCTTTGTGCCAGCCGCCAACGTGGTCTATAAAAAAGACATCGCTGCCGAGCACGCCATGATCACCGACGACTACGGCAGCGGCTGTTCGACCAAAGGCTCGCCCTACATCAACGACTGCAACTTCGACCTGGCCGGCGCGATGCTGGCGCACCTCTACGGCACGCTGAACCCGCGCAACAGCGGCACGCTGGCGTCCGGCAATTTTGTCGAATTCAACCAGAGCCAGTTCATCACCGGGCACGGCATGGCGCCCACCGGCTGGGCCTACATTCCGCAGGCCTGCACGGCGGGCACGCAGTGCCGCGTGCATGTGGTGCTGCACGGCTGCCAGCAAAACGTCACGCTGGTGCAGCAGCAGTACGTTCGCAACACCGGGTACAACCGCTGGGCCGACAGCAACAACATGGTCATGATCTACCCGCAGACCAGCACCCAGGCAACCAACAGCTGCTGGGACTGGTGGGGTTATGACAGCGCCAATTACGCCAGGAAGTCCGGCCCGCAGATGGTCGCCATCAAGGCCATGGTGGACCAGGTTTCCGCAGGTACCACCACGCCGCCGCCCGCCGCATTGCCGGCACCGTCCGGTCTGGCCACCTCCAATGCAAGCGCCAGCAGCATGAACCTGAACTGGAACGCCGTGACCGGCGCGACCGGCTACAACGTCTATCGCAATGCCAACAAGACCAATGCCCTGCCGGTCACAATCACCAGCTACATCGACACCGGCCTGGCAGCGGCGACCACGTACAGCTGGACCGTCAAGGCGGTGGACGGCAACAACCTGGAAAGCGTGGCGTCGACTGCCGCCGCCGGCACCACCACGGGAACGCCGCCGCCTGCAGCGACCTGCTACAGCGCGTCAAACTATGCGCACACAGTGGCGGGACGCGCGTATGTGCTCTACGGCTACACCTATGCCAATGGCTCCGGACAGTCCATGGGCTTGTGGAACATCTACACCACCCAAACGCTGAAGCTGACAGGCAGCAATTACTACGTGATCGGCACCTGCCTCTAAAGCCTGTCCAAAGGCAGGCGCGCCCGGGGCAAGGCTGGCTGGCTTGCCCCGGCTGGCACGTCAATTCCATCCCGTTTGATCCAACACCGCAGGCCGGCTTTGCGGCGCCTGAATCACCCCCTTTTCCACGAAAAAATCATGCAAAAACTCAAAATCTGGGCTCGACAGAGCCGACAAGTCCTGGCAGCGCTGTTGCTGTCCAACCTGGGAAGCCTTGCCTTTTCGGCAGACCTGGTCATTGGTCAGGTGGCTCCGCTGTCCGGCGTACTGGCCAGCACCGGCAAGCAAATGGTGGTGGGCGGAAAAATCTATTTTGATTCCATCAATGCGCAGGGCGGCATCCATGGCGCCATGATCCGCCATGAAGTGGTCGACGATGGCTACAAGGTGCCTGAAACGGTTCGGCTGACACGCGAAATGCTGGCGCGTCCCGAAGTGATCGCGCTCTTTGGTTTTGCCGGCACGGCCAATGTGACGCAACTGCTGACCGACGGCGTGCTCGAAGCCGGCGGCGCCGCCCTGGTGGCGCCTTACACCGGCGGCGAATCGCTGCGCAACCCGTTCAACCCATGGATCTTTCACGTGCGCGCAGGCTATGCGGCTGAAGCCGAGCACATGGTGCAGCAGGTGACGACGCTGGGCATGAAGCGGGTCGCGGTGATGTACCAGGACGACGGCTTCGGCAAAGCCGGCCTGCTCGGCGTCGAGAACGCACTGGCCAAACGCAATCTGAAGCTGGCGGCGGCGGCAGGCTATGAGCGCAACACCGACAAGGTCGAGGATGCCGTCAAAGCCATCAGGGCTTCCGACGCGCAGGCCGTCATCATGATCTCCGTCAACAAGCCGTCGGCGGCCTTCGTCAAGCAGTACCGCGAGGGCGGCGGCGGCGCCCGTCTTTACAACATTTCGGTGGTGGACCCGGTCGAGCTGGTCAAGCTGGCTGGCTTGAAGAACGTTCACGGCCTGGGCATCAGCCAGGTGGTTCCCTACCCTTTCGCGGCCAGTCTGCCGGTCGTGCGCCAATACCAGGACCTGTTGAAAAAGTACGCGCCCAATGAAGTCGTCAACTACACCAGTTTTGAGGAATTCGTCGGCGCCAAGGTACTGGTCGAGGGCTTGCGCCGCGCCGGCCCCAACCCGACACGCGCCAAGGTGGTCAAGGCCCTGGAGTCCATCAACAACTATGACACTGGCGGTATCACGGTCAGCTACTCTGCGTCCAACCGCATCGGCTCGCGTTTTGTCGAGGTGACGGTGGTCAGCAACTCCGGCAAGCTGATGAAATAAAAGCGCAGTGCCTGGCGCACAAGGCGCGCCTCTTATCATGTGACGGTCTGAATGAAGTTGGCAGCGCTGTTTTGGCGCCTTGGTTGCCAAAAGATCAACCGGAGCAATGATCGCCCCCATGGAGCTGGATTCACCCCTTGTCCGCAACGCGGTCCAGTCGCTGGCGCACCATGCGCTGCCGGCTTTCGCCATCATGCTGGCGGCAGTCATCGCCGCCGCCCTGGGCCTGGGCTGGCTGGGCCTGCGCTACGGCGTCCACCGGGGCACCAGCCGCTTTGCGCCGCTGGCCTACCTGCTGGGCTACCTGGCGCTGGGCTTCGGGCTGATCATCGGCGGCGCCTCGCTGTTTGCCGAGATCACCGAGAACCTGGGCGACGGCCGCAAGCTGGGCGAACTGGACCTTTTGTTTTCCGACACGGTCCGGTCCACCATCTCCCCTGGCGCGCTCAGGACTTTTGCCGTGCTGACGCATTTCGGCGACACGCTCACGCTGACCAGCCTGTGCGTTCTGGGCACGCTGTTATTGCTATGGAAGCGCCAGCGCGCCCTGTGCCTGGGCTGGGTGCTGGCGTTTGTCGGCAACGCGGTGCTGAACCGGACGCTGAAAAGCATTTTTGAACGCACCCGCCCCGTGCATGACAACGCCCTGGCCTTTGCCGACGGCTGGAGTTTCCCAAGCGGCCATGCGTCGGGTTCGGTCGTGGCCTACGGCATGCTGGCGTATGTGCTGGTGCGGCTGCTGCCCGCCCGCTTCGCCTGGGCGCGCCTGCCCGTAGTGGCGCTCGCGGCGGCGCTGGCTTTTACCGTGGGCAGCAGCCGCGTCTTTTTGCAGGTCCACTTTGCCAGCGACGTGCTGGCCGGTTTTGCCTCGGGCACGGCCTGGCTGGCGGTGTGCATCGGCGCGCTCGAACTCAGGCGCTACCGCCAGCGCAACCCCTGAGGCCCTCCCTGCGCAACGCCGTGGCCGCCAGAAGGTCATCTGAAAACAGCACAATCACCACAAGACTAAAAAAGGATATTTATGAGCGATTTTGACTTTGACCTGTTCGTGATCGGCGGTGGCAGCGGCGGCGTGCGCGCGGCGCGCATGGCGGCGCAGCGCTGCGCGCGCGTCGGCCTGGCCGAAGTGGCCGAGATGGGCGGCACCTGCGTCAACCTGGGCTGCATCCCGAAAAAGCTCTACAGCTACGCAGCCCACTTCGCCGAAAACTTCGAGGAATCGCACGGCTTCGGCTGGGTCGGCGAAGCGCCCGTGCTGAACTGGGACACGCTCAAATCCAACCGCGCCAGGGAAATTTCACGCCTCAACGGCATTTATGTGCAGCTGCTCAAAAGCTCGGGTGTTCATACCGTCAATGGCTGGGCCTGCCTGGTGGACGCGCACACGGTCGATGTCGGCGGCAAGCACTACACGGCCAAAAACATCCTGATCGCCACCGGCGGCAAGCCCAGCATTCCCGAATTTCCCGGCAGCGAGCATGTCATCAGCTCCAACGAGATGTTCGACCTGTCGCCGTTCCCCAAGCGCCTGCTGGTGGTCGGCGGCGGCTACATCGCCTGTGAATTCGCCTCGATCTTCAACGGACTCGGTTCCGATGTGACGCAGTTGTACCGGGGCCACCAGGTGCTGCGCGGTTTCGACGAGGAGGTGCGCACCTTCATCGCCGGCGAAATGGTCAAGAGCGGCGTGGCGCTGCACCTCAACACCGACGTCGCCTCCATCGAGCGCACCCGCGAAGGGCTGCAGGTGCGGCTGCTTGACGGCAGCCACATCACCGTCGATAGCGTGCTGTATGCCACCGGCCGCGTGCCGCTGGTCGAAGGCCTGGGCCTGGACGCGGCCGGCGTGCGGCAGGCCAAATCCGGCGCGGTCGAGGTGAACGAGCAGTACCAGACCTCGGTGCCGTCGATCTACGCCGTCGGCGACGTCACCGCGCGGGTGCAGCTCACGCCGGTGGCGCTGGCCGAGGCGATGGTCGTGGTCGACGTGCTGTTCGGCCCGCCAGCCGGGAAAAAGCCGCGCGGCATGCGCTACGACTTCATCCCGACCGCCGTGTTCACACATCCGAACATCGGCACGGTCGGCTACACCGAGGAAGAGGCGAGCGAGAAATTCGGCAAGATCAGCGTCTATAAAAGCGACTTCAAGGCGCTCAAGCACACGCTGAGCGGCAGCACCGAACGCACCCTGATGAAGCTGATCGTCGAGGACGCGACCGACCGCGTGGTCGGCCTGCACATGGTCGGCGCCGACGCCGGCGAGATCGTCCAGGGCTTTGCCGTGGCGATGAAGGCCGGCGCGACCAAGGCCGTGTTTGACAGCACCATCGGCATCCACCCGACGATGGCCGAGGAATTCGTGACGATGCGCGAGGCGGTCAAGCGCTGAATCCTGCGGGGCGGCATGAATCCTGCACTGCCGCCCATGATGAATGCCCAAACCGCAAAGTGATCGAGTCCATGCCCTACCTGCCCCCCTTCATCGCTCCCACCCGCTACCGCGACCCGGCGGCGGCGCTGGCGCAGGTGCGCGCCATTTACGACCAGCAGATCAGCCACCTGCGCAGCGCCATGCAGCGCTACGTGGCCGGCGACAGCCTGCCCGGCCATGTGCGCGCCTGCTACCCGTTCGTGCGCATCCACACCGAGACAGTGGCGCGGGCCATCCTGGAAACGCCAGACATCGTGCAGCTGAGCTACGGCTTTGTCGCCGGGCCGGGCCACTTTGAAACCACCCTGACGCGGCCCGACCTGTACAGCGACTATTACCTGGCGCAATTTCGCCTGCTGATGCAGAACCACGAGGTCGAACTCGAAGTGGGCACCAGCACGCAGCCGATCCCGATCCACTTCTCGTTTGCCGAGAACGACCACATCGAGGGCACGATGAGCACGGCCCGGCGCATGCTGATGCGCGACGTGTTCGACCTGCCCGACCTGGCCGCCATGGACGACGGCATCGCCAACGGCACCTACGAAGCCAGCCCTGGCCAGCCGCAGCCGCTGTCGCTGTTCACGGCGGCACGCGTCGATTATTCGCTGCAGCGCCTGCGCCACTACACCGGCACCTCGCCGCACTGGTTCCAGAACTTCGTGCTATTCACCAACTACCAGTTCTACATTGACGAATTCGTTCGCCTGGGCCACCAGGAAATGTCCAATCCGGACAGCGAATACATCGCCTTCGTCGAGCCGGGCAACGTGCTGACGCGCCGCTCCGGCCTGGACGCGCAGGAAGGCGACGAGCTGGGCGTGCCGCCGCCGCGCCTGCCGCAGATGCCCGCCTACCACCTGGTGCGCGCCGACCGCACCGGCACCACCATGGTGAACATCGGCGTCGGGCCGGCCAATGCCAAGAACATCACCGACCATGTCGCCGTGCTGCGCCCGCATGCCTGGATCATGCTCGGCCACTGCGCCGGCCTGCGCAACAGCCAGCAGCTGGGCGACTATGTTCTGGCGCACGGCTATGTGCGCGAGGACCATGTGCTCGACGAGGAGCTGCCGCTGTGGGTGCCGATTCCGGCGCTGGCCGAGATCCAGGTCGCGCTGGAGGCGGCCGTGTCGGAAGTCACGCAGCTCAGGGGCCCGGAACTCAAGCGCATCATGCGCACCGGCACCGTTGCCTCGACCGACAACCGCAACTGGGAACTGCTGCCCAACAACCAGCCGCAACGCCGCTTCAGCCAGAGTCGGGCGATTGCGCTGGACATGGAAAGCGCGACGATTGCGGCCAACGGCTTTCGCTTCCGGGTGCCTTACGGCACGCTGCTGTGCGTGAGCGACAAGCCGCTGCACGGCGAGATCAAGCTGCCGGGCATGGCGAACCAGTTCTACCGCGACCGGGTGGACCAGCATTTGCGCATTGGCATGCGGGCGGTGGAGCTGCTGCGGGCCGAGGGCATCAGCCAGTTGCACAGCCGCAAGCTGCGGAGTTTTTCGGAAGTGGCTTTTCAGTGATTTTTGCTATTTTTTGAATAGCTGCTTGCGCTTACTGGTAGTGCGCTAGAGTGCTTTTTTTCGTGAATGCTTCGCCATGTTCTGCGGGTTGATGGGCGGCGGGGGCTTTGATTGGTTTTGCTGGCCGGGGGTCGCCCGGCGGCAAGTAACTTTCCTTTGCTTCGCCAAAAGAAAGTCACCAAAGAAAAGGCGACCCGGCTGTCCGGGTCCCTGCGCTTCGCTTCGGGCAACCTGTGATGAGCGGCAAAAGCGGGGGTCCGCGCAAACTCGCTTCGCTCAGACAGCGCGCGGCCCTGATCCCGCTTTTGCCACTCATCACAGGCCCAGCCAGAACGGGACTTGCGGGAACGGATTCGGGGTCGGATTTCGGCGTTTATGCATCAAAAGTGCCGTTTGCGCTTGATAGGACTTCATAAGCAGCTATTGAATTAGTAGCGTTTGCTGTTTGGAAACTGGGGCTGTTTGGCTGTTTGGCTGTTTGGATTTTTCCCCGCCTGTCCCGTCTGTCCGGGCCTGCGCTGCCCCGGAAAAACGGGATCAGGGCGGCGCGCTGTTTGAGCGCAGCGAGTTTGCGCCGACCCCTGTTTTTCCGGGGCAGCGCAGGTCGCCCGAAGCGAAGCGCAGGGACCCGGACAGTCGGGTCGCCTTTTCTTTGCTTACTTTCTTTTGGCGAAGCAAAAGAAAGTGAGTTGCCGCCGGGCACCCCCCGGCCAGCAAAACCACGAGAAGCCAACCCAGCCAAAGATCAAGCAGCCCAAGCTTTACATTAATTCATCAAGCCCAAGGGATTACCCCACCATCACCGCCGCACAATGACCCAGCCCGCCCCCACCGTCTGACCCGATGCCCCTTGAACCTCCCGCCCATCGCCTGCCCCGCAACCGCCTGGCCCCGCTGGCCTTGGCGCTGGCAGCGCTGCTTTCAGCCTGCGCCTCGACCACGCCAGCCAGTCCGAATCTGCCAGAAACACCGATCCCCACGGAATGGTCAAGCGCTGCGCCCTACGCGCCAGCCAAGGCAGACACCGCGTCGCTGGCCGCCTGGTGGCAGGGCTTCAATGACCCGCAGCTGACCGCGCTGGTCACCCAGGCCCTGCAAAACAACACCGACATCCGCACCGCGCAAGCCGCCTTGCTGCAGGCGCGCGCACTGCGCGACGTGAGCGCCGCCGGACTTGGCCCCCGGGTGGACACCTCGGCCTCGGCGCAGCGCAGCAAGTCGGGCGGGGGCCAGGCGGGCAACCTGTTCCAGGCCGGCTTTGATGCCAGCTGGGAACCCGACGTGTTTGGCGGCAACCGCAGCGCCTTGAGCGCGTCCGACGCCGATGTCGGGGCCGCCACGGCCAGCCTGGGCAATGTGCAAATATCGCTGGCCGCCGAAACCGCCATCAACTACCTGCAGCTGCGCGGGCTGCAGGCGCAGCGCCTGATTGCCCAGGGCAGCGTGGCGGCGCAGCGCGAGACGCTGCAGCTCACCCGCTGGCGCGCCCAGGCCGGGCTGGCGTCGTCGCTCGACGTGGAGCAGGGCATTGCCGCCAGCGAGCAGACCGCCGCGCAGATTCCGTCGCTCGACACCGGCATCGCGCAGGCGGCCAGCAGCCTGGCGGTGCTGACCGGCCAGTCGCCCGGCGTGCTGCGCAGCGCGCTGGCGACTGCCGCGCCGGTGCCGCAGGCGGCCGGCGACCTGGCGCTGGCCTTTCCGGCCGAAACGCTGCGCCAGCGCCCCGACGTGCGCGCCGCCGAGCACCGCATCAGCGGCGCGCTGGCCCGCGTGGCGCAGGCCGACGCGGCGCGCTACCCCGGCTTTCAGATCAGCGGCTCGCTCGGCCTGCGCGCGCTGACGCTGGGAACGCTGACCGGCGGCGCGTCGGTCGCCAACGCGCTGCTGGCCAGCGTCTCGGTGCCGCTGTTCGACGGCGGCGCGGCGCGGGCGCAGGTGCGCGCGCAGCAGGCCGCGCTGGAGCAGGCGCGCCTTGGCTACCAGGCCACGGTGCTGATCGCACTGAAAGACGTGGAGGACGCGCTGGTGTCGCTGCAGGGAAACCGCGAGCGGCTGACCCGGCTGCAGGCGGCGGCTGAAGCGGCCGGCAATGCCGACCTGCTGGCGCGCCAGCGCTATGCCAGCGGGCTGATTGACTTTCGCGCGGTGCTGGAAACCCAGCGCACCTTGCTTTCGACACAGGACAGCGTGGAAAGCACCCGCGCCAGCCTGAGCACCGACCATGTGCGGCTGTACAAGGCGCTGGGCGGCGGCTGGACGCGGGCGCTGGAGTTGTCGCCCGAGCCGCCGGCCTGAGCCGCGCCTGACGCATCCCTTTTGTCCCCCATTTCACACGCCGTCCGCGCACACGCCATGAACCAGCCCCTTCCCGCCTCGCCCTCTCCCGCATCCCCTTCCCCGCCGTCGGCCGCCGATCTCCAGGCCCTGCTGAAAGAGGACCAGGCGCGGCCCTGGTGGCGCCGCCCCGCGCCGTGGATAGTCGCCGCGCTCCTAGTGGCGCTGCTGGCCGGCCTGGCTTACTGGCAGGCCGGGCAAAAGGCCAGCGCCGTCCCGCGCTACGTGACGCAAACCGTCAGCCGGGGCAGCCTGACCCTGAATGTGCTGGCCAACGGCACGCTGCAGCCGACGCGTGCGGTCAACATCGGCAGCGAACTCTCGGGCACCGTCAAGCGCGTGCTGGTCGATGTGAACGACCGCATCAAGCAGGGCCAGGTGCTGGTCGAGCTGGACACCGCCAAGCTGTCCGACCAGGTGCTGCGCTCGCGCGCCGCGCTGGCCGCCACGCAGGCACAGCAGGCGCAAAGCAGCGCCACCGTCAAAGAGTCCAAGGCGAGCCTGGCGCGCTTTGAGGAAGTCGCGCGACTGTCTGGCGGCAAGGTGCCGTCGGCGGCCGAACTCGACACCGCCCGCGCCACCCTGGAGCGCGCCGTGGCGCTTGAAGCCAGCGCCCGCGCCAATGTGGCCGAAGCGCGCGCCGCCGTCTCGACCGACGTGACCAACCTGTCCAAGGCGTCGATCCGCTCGCCGATCGACGGCGTGGTGCTGACGCGCACGGTCGATCCGGGCAATGCGGTGGCCGCCTCGCTGCAGGCGGTGACGCTGTTCACCGTGGCCGAGGACCTGACGCAATTGCGCCTGGAGGTCAATGTCGATGAAGCCGATGTCGGCTCGGTCAAGGCCGGCCAGAAGGCCAGCTTCACCGTCAGCGCCTACCCGTCGCGCCGCTACCCGGCCACCCTCACCCGCGTCGCCTTCGGCTCGACCAAGACCGACAACGTCGTCACCTACGTCACCTACCTGAACGTCGACAACACCGACCTGAGCCTGCGCCCCGGCATGACGGCGGCGGCCACCATCATCGCCACCGAGCGCAGCGGCGTGCTGCTGGTGCCCAACACCGCGCTGCGCTTCACGCCGGCGCAGGGCGCCAGCCCGGCGGCAGCGGCGTCCGGCGGCAGTTTTGCCTCCAGACTCATGCCGCGCATGCCGCGCCCCGGTGCGCGCAAGCCCGCCGACACCGGCGCCGCCGCTGGCGCCAAGCAGGTCTGGGTGCTCAAGGACGGCCAGGCCGTGGCCGTGGCCGTGACCACCGGCATCAGCGACGGCCGCATGACTGAAGTCAGCAGCACCGAACTGCAGGAAGGCATGGCGGTCATCACCGACCAGCAGGCCGCCGGAGCCGCGTCGTGATGAGTGACGCCGCCCCGCCGCTGATCCGCCTGCGCGGCATCACCAAGCGCTATGGCGAAGGCGCCACCGCGCTGATGGCGCTCAAGGGCGTTGACCTGGACATCGAGGCCGGCGATTTTGTCGCCATCATGGGGCCCAGCGGGTCGGGCAAATCGACCGCCATGAACACGCTGGGCTGCCTGGACACGCCGACCTCGGGCGAATACCTGTTCCAGGGCGTGCATGTCGAGTCGCTCTCGCGCGACCAGCGCGCCCTGCTGCGGCGGCAATTTTTCGGTTTTGTGTTCCAGGGCTTCAACCTGCTGGCGCGTACCTCGGCGCAGGAAAACGTCGAGCTGCCGCTGCTCTACCGGGGCGAAGCCGCCACCGCCCGCCATGCCAGCGCCGCGCGGGCGCTCGACCAGGTCGGCCTGAAGGGCTGGGAGCACCACCTGCCCTCCGAGCTGTCGGGCGGGCAGCAGCAGCGCGTGGCGATTGCCCGCGCCATCGTCACCAACCCGGCGGTGCTGCTGGCCGACGAGCCGACCGGCAACCTCGACACCCAGCGCAGCCGCGAGATCATGGACCTGCTCTGGCGGCTCAATGCCGACCAGGGCATCACCGTGCTGATGGTCACGCACGAGCCCGACATGGCCGCCTACGCGCGGCGCATGGTGCGCTTCGTCGATGGCCTGGTGGAAAGCGACGTGCGCAACGCGCATCCGGCCGGTCTGGAGGGCGTTCACGCGCCGCAGCCGCCAGTGGCCGCGCCCGTGGCGGAGGTCCGCTGATGCTGCTCAACACCCTGTTGCTGGCGCTGCGCTCGATCCGGCGCAATTTGCTGCGCTCCTTCCTCACCATTCTGGGCATCGTGATTGGCGTCAGCGCCGTCATCACCATGGTCACGCTGGGCAACGGCGCGACGCTGGCGGTGCAAAACCAGATTTCCGGCCTGGGCACCAACTTGCTGCAGGTGCGCCCCGGCCAGCGCATGGGGCCGGGCAGCGGCGGCGCCGTCGCGCCTTCGTTCAGCGAACTCGACGCCGACGCCATCGCCAGCCAGATTGGCGGCATCAATGCCGTCGCGCCCGAGGCCCGCGCCAGCAGCACGCTGGTGGCCAATGGCCGCAACTGGACCAGCAGCGTCATCGGCAGCACCAACGCCTGGCTGCAGGCCGGCAACTGGACGATTGGCGACGGCCGGGAATTCTCCAGCGACGAGCTGCGCGCCGGCGCTGCCGTCTGCCTGATTGGCGAAACCGTGCGCCGCGAACTGTTTGGCGCGCGCCCGGCCATCGGCGAGCCGCTGCGCGTCAAGCAGATTTCGTGCGAAGTGATTGGCGTGCTGGCGTCCAAGGGCCAGGGCGCCTTCGGCAACGACCAGGACGATGTGGTGCTGCTGCCGATCAAGACGCTGCAGCGCCGCATCAGTGGCAACACCCGCGTCAACACGCTGCTGGTGTCGATGAAGGAAGGCAGCAATGCCGAGCGCGTGAAGGCCAGCCTCACGCAGCTGCTGCGCGAGCGCCGCAAGCTGGCCGACAGCGACGAGGACAACTTCAACGTGCTGGACACCAAGCAGCTGGCCGACACGCTTGCCGGCACGACCAAGGTGATGACCATGCTGCTGGGCGCGGTGGCGGCGGTGAGCCTGCTGGTGGGCGGCATCGGCATCATGAACATCATGCTGGTCAGCGTGACCGAGCGCACCCGCGAGATCGGCCTGCGGCTGGCGATTGGCGCGCTGGAGCGCGAGGTGCTGCTGCAGTTTTTGATCGAGGCGGTGGCGCTGGCCGCGCTGGGCGGGCTGATCGGCATCGTGCTGGCGACCGGCGCGTCGATAGGACTTGCTAGCCTGATGCAGGTACCTTATCTGTTCAATCCAACGGTCAATGTGGTGTCATTTGTGTTTTCGGCCGGCATCGGCGTGCTGTTCGGCTATTTTCCGGCCCGCCGCGCTGCGCGCATGGACCCGATCGAGGCGCTGCGCCACGAGTGAACACGACCCGTGACACGGACGGCACTTGAAGCTGTGCGCTGCCCGGACTTGCCGCCCCGGTCCTACACGCCCCGGGTGTCAAACTGATGAAAATAGCCGCATGCTGAGTAATTTTGATACAGACCCATCATTTTTGAAACTTTCAACGCTTTCAGGTTTGAACCATGGCTTGGCGGTGTTAAAGAGCAAGCTCGATGTCGGCGGCATCATGGGGGCGCTGAATTATTTGAACAGTCGCATCGACCATCGCTTCACGGCCATCTACAAATTCCAGGGGTCGATGCAGCGCGCCGTGTTTCTCTACGACAAGCTGGGCCAGTCAGGCTCCCGCTTGAATGCAATAGCGATGTCTGAAAGCCTGAGCCGGTTCATCACGGTGTCCGAACCCTTCGGCGTGACCAATTCGGCCACGGACGCGTTCCTGAATGAAAACGGCCACCGCAGCGTGGTGACGTCGTTTTACGGCGTGTCGCTGTCGCCGGCCGGCACCAGGCCGACCGGCAGCCTTTGCCACTTCGATCTGAAACCCCAGAGCCTGCCATCGCCCGTGGAACGCGATTTTCTGAACCGCGCCAGCAGCCTGCTGTTCATCCGGCTCAACGGCTTTGGCCATTGACGCCTGCGCGCCAGCACTTAAAACCATAGCAGTCAACCCAATCCAGTAGTGCGCAAAAGCCTGGTTTCACCATAAATTCAGGTCAACAGGCGGCTGGCAGCGCCTTGCAGCCAGCCAGGCCGGCTCAGGCCACGCCCGCCAGCAGCCCCACCAGTTTCGCCGGATCGACGGGTTTGACCAGGTAGTGCTGGAAGCCCGCTTCCATGGCGGTTTTCCGGTCACGTTCCTGGCTGTAGCCGGTGACGGCGATAAGCACCGCGTGGGCGGTTTGCGGCTGCGCCCGCAGCAGTCGGGCCAGTTCATTGCCATTGACATCGGGCAGGCCAATGTCCAGCAGGAAGACATCGGGGGACTCGGCCCGGGCGCGTTCCAGCGCCTGCCGCGCGCCGTGTTCCACCACCACGTCGTGGCCCGATGCCTGGAGAAACAGGGCCATCATTTGCGCCGCATCGACGTTGTCGTCAACGATCATCACGCGCAGTGGTTTTTCCACCGGCAAGGCCGCGTCGTCCGACTCAGGCTCACAACTCCGGCCGGGACGCGCCAGCAGCGCAAGCTGGACCGTGAACCGGCTGCCCTTCCCCAGGCCGGCACTGTCGCAGCTGACCGCGCCGCCATGCAGTTCGACCAGGCTTTTCACCAGCGCCAGCCCCAGGCCCAGGCCGCCGGAAGATCGGTCGGGCGTACGCTCGGCCTGCGCGAAAAGGTCGAACACCCGCGCCGCCAGGCTCGGCTCCATGCCGATGCCGTCGTCGGTCACGCTGAGCAGGACATGGCCGCCTCGCAGTTCGGTTTTCAGCAGTAGCTGGCCGCCCTCGGGCGTGTACTTCGCGGCATTGTTCAGCAGGTTGCCCACCACCTGCACCAGCCGCTTGGGGTCGCCCTCCACCCATGCAGGCAGGACCGACAGTTCGAGCGACAGGCGCTGGCGCCGTGCAGCGATCAGCGGGCTCACCTGCTCGACCGCGTCGGTGACGATATGCCGCAGGTCGAGCGGCTTTTTCTCCAGCGTGACCAGGCCCCGGTTCACCCGCGAAACGTCCAGCAGGTCGTCCACCAGGCCGGTCATGTGGTCAACCTGCCGGGCGATGATCTCGCTGGTTCGCTGCACCTGGGCAGTGTCCAGCCGGGCGACTTTCAGCAGCTCGGCGGCCGAACGGATCGGCGCCAGCGGGTTCCTCAACTCGTGCGCAAGCATGGCCAGGAACTCGTCCTTGCGGGCGTCGGCTTCCTCCAGCTTGTCCACCGCCTGGCGCAGGCCTTCGCCGGCGGTTTTCAGCGCCTGGATATCGACATTCACGCCGCTCAGCACATCGGGGCCGTCGTCGGTCTCGCGGGACCAGTCGGCATGCATGTAGAACCAGCGGCAGCTGCCGTCTTTCTGGCGCATCCGGGTTTCCATCACCAGCGGCGTGCCGGGACCGGCCGCCTGCGCCCGGGCGAACTTCCCGGCCACCTGGGGCCGGTCCGCCGGGCTCACCAGGCCCAGCCACTGCGCCAGCGTCATGACCGCAGGCGCATCGTGGTGGCCGAGCAGTCCCATGAAATTGGCGCAGACCTCGATCTGCCCGGTATCAGGGCGCCAGGTCCACATCCCGGCATTGGCGGTGCGCAGGATGCGCCGGGTTTCCTCCCGTTCCCTGACGCAGCTCTCCAGCCGCTTGTGATCGGTCAGATCGACCGTGACCTTGGAGAACCCGATCAGCGTGCCGGAGTGGTCGCGCAAGGCGGTCAGGGCAATCCGCGCCCAGAACAGGCTTCCGTCCTTGCGCTGGCGCCAGGTTTCCTCCTTGTAGAAGCCGTTCTTTTTCGCCTCGCCGAGGTTGTGCGCGGGCCAGCCTTGCAGCTTTTGCTCGTCGGTGTAGAGGATCGAAATAGGGCTGCCGATCGCGTCCTGGGCGGTAAACCCCTTCATTTCCTCGGCGCCACGGTTCCAGACGGTGATGACGCCGTCGGGGTCGGTGAAGAACACCCCCACTTCCTTGATCTCCTCGGACATCAGCCGATGCAGTTCCGCCACCTGGTGGTCGGGCAATGACGATGCCATATAGGGTTTTGGCACGTTGAATCTCCTGAATGTCGGAGCGTTGTCGTGACGGCCCCGGGTGATGCATCGTGCAATGAAAACGGGCGCGCACTTGTCGGACAAGCTGCAGCGCGATGGGTAAGCATCCGGCGCCCAAGCGCGTAATGCAAGGCAGCCGCACCGCGCAGGCAGGCGGTTCAGATCGGGACTTCGTAGGCCTGGTTGCTGCGAACCCAGGTGGCCAGCCCGGCCTTGATGTTCTTCACCCGCCAGGCGCCGAACTCGGGGTCGCTGTTGAGCTTGTCCAGCGTGGCGCCAAGCTGGGCACTCGATTCAAACCCGGCGGTGAAGGCCAGGTTGCCGACCTCTCCCACCTGCACGCTCCACAGGCGAACCTCGGCGCCATGGGTTCGCCACATCGTGGCGGCCTCCTTCACCAGCCCCATGAGCTGGCCCACATCGCATCCGGGAGTGGGTTTGAAAACGTATTGGACGATGGCTGCTGGCATGCTTGTCTCCTGGGTTGGTTGGGGTTGATGGGGCCGGCCCGTGTCACGCCGCCCGGAAAATTAGGCGGCGACGCTTGCCCGCAGTCAACCGGTTTAACCTTGGCTGACAAGTCATACAGTTGAACCCTCACCTCCCGCCAGGCGGCCCGGTCGCCCAGCCTTGCGGCAGCGCAAGCCAGCGCCCGACAAACGTTATCCTGCACAATTTGCAGCAGAACAAGCTGCGGCCGACCCGCCTGAACGCGCATCGAACGCGCGCCGGGTTGCCAGCCGGCGGCCATATCGAACCGTTGATCCCCTGAAAGAGTCCTGTATGGAAAACGTTCCTGAACAACCCATGGCATCCGATGACCGGCTGGCGCCGCTGGACAGCCGGCGCGTGACCGACGCCGACTACCGCCTGCTGGTGGAGTCGGTTGCCGATTACGCCATCTTCCTGCTCGACCCCGGCGGCCATGTGGTGAGCTGGAATGCCGGCGCCCAGAAGACCAAGGGCTATGAAGCGGCGGAAATCATCGGCAAGCACTTCTCGGTGTTCTACCCGCCCGAGGCCGCGCCGGGCTGGCCGGACGAGGAGCTGCAAATTGCGCTGCGGGACGGGCGCTTCGAGGACGAAGGCTGGCGAATCCGCAAGGACGGCAGCCGGTTCTGGGCCAGCGTCGTCATCACGCCCTTGAGCGACGACGCCGGCCGCCACCGGGGATTCGCCAAGGTCACGCGCGACCTGACCGAGCGGCGCCGAGTCACCGCGCTGGAGGACGAAGGCCGGCGGATCACCAACTTCCTCGCGCTGCTGGGGCACGAACTGCGCAACCCGCTGGCGCCCATCTCCAACGCCGTGGCGCTGCTGGAGCGCGAGAACAGCGACTCCAAGGCCTTGCGCGCCACGCGCGAGATCATCGGGCGCCAGCTCCGGCAGCTGAACCGGCTGGTCGACGACCTGCTCGACGTGGGCCGCATCACCAGCGGCAAGATCGAGCTGGAGGCCAGGCCGGTGCGCTTCATCGACGCGCTGCACGAGGCGGTCGAGGCGGTCAGGCCGCTGATCGACCGCAAGTCGCATGTGCTGGACATCCACAGCGCGGACGATCCGTGGGTCATCGGCGACCGTGCGCGCATCATCCAGATTTTGTCCAACCTGATCGGCAACGCCGCCAAGTTCACGCCCGACGCCGGCCGCATCAGCGTGCGCGTCGCCGCCACGCCCGACAGCACCGAGGTCCGGGTGATCGACAACGGGCCGGGCATTGCGCCGCAGCACCTGCACAAGGTGTTTGACCTGTTTTTCCAGGGCGAGCAGGACGTCGCGCGCTCGCAGGGCGGGCTGGGCCTGGGGCTCAGCCTGGTGCAGCAGCTGGTGGTGCTGCATGGCGGAGAAGTCAGCGCCTTCAGCAAGGGCATCCATGGCGAGGGCAGCGAGTTCGTGATCCGGCTGCCGGCCGCGCCTGCGGCGGGCAAAGGCGACGACCCCTTCGCCGGCAAGCGCGTGCTGGTGGTCGACGACAACCGCGATGCAGCCGAAACCATGGCGATGCTGCTCGATGCGCTGGGCTATGCCGCCAGCATGGCGCATGACGGGCTGGCCGGGGTCGAAGCCATCAAGGCCGATGCGCCTGACCTGGTGCTGCTCGACATCGGCCTGCCAGGCATCAGCGGGATCGAGGTCGCGCAAAAAATACGCGCCGAGATGGCCAATCCGCCGCCGCTGATCGCCATCACGGGCTACGGCCAGGAACGCGACCGCGAAGCGAGTTTCGAGGCTGGTTTTTACGAGCACCTGACCAAGCCGGTCGATGTCGACAAACTGGTGGCCTTGCTGGAACGGCTGCTGGGCAACCCGCCCATCCATGGGTGTATAACCTAATCCCCCCAAACCATGCGCCTGAGAGCGCGACAACATCGAGGAAAACCAGTCATGGGCGCGCAATGGAAAGCAAAAGGCAAGGACCTGGCGGCAAATGCCAGGGGCCGGATTTTTGGAAAACTGTCCAAGGACATCATGATCGCGGCGCGCAACGGCGCCGACCCGGCGTCGAATTCGCGCCTGCGGCTGGTGGTCGAGCAGGCGCGCAAGCTGTCGATGCCCAAGGAAACGCTGGACCGGGCCATCAAGAAGGGCGCGGGCCTGACCGGCGAGTCGGTGCATTTCGAACACGTCATCTACGAAGGCTTTGCGCCGCACCAGGTGCCGCTGATGGTCGAATGCCTGACCGACAACGTCAACCGCACCGCGTCCGAGATGCGCGTGCTGTTTCGCAAGGGGCAGCTGGGCAGTTCCGGCTCGGTGGCCTGGGATTTCGACCATGTGGGCATGATCGAGGCCGAGCCGCTCACGGCCGGCGCCGACCCGGAACTGGCCGCCATCGAAGCGGGCGCGCAGGACTTCGAGCCCGGCCATGAAGACGGCACGACGCTGTTCCTGACCGACCACGCCGACCTGGACCTGGTCAGCCGCGCGCTGCCGGCGCAGGGCTTCACCGTGCTGACCGCCAAGCTCGGCTACAAGCCGAAGAACCCGGTCAACCCGGCGTCCCTGAGCAGCGGCGACCTGCACGAGGTCGAGGCCTTCCTGGCCGCCATCGACGCCAACGACGACGTGCAGAACGTGTACGTCGGCCTGGCCGGCTGAACAGGCCTTTTTTCTTCATTTCCCATGCCCGAGCCGCCCCACCTGCTGCACATCACCGAGCAGAACCATGAGGTGCTGATCGACCTGATCTACGCCGGCGAGAACAACTTCACCGGCCAGGTGATCTACGACCATCCGCTGTGCTTTCTGCACCCGCAGGCCGAGGCCGGTTTGCGCCAGGCGATCGCGGCGGCGCGGGGTTTCGGCCTGCGGCTGAAGATTCTCGACGCCTTCCGCCCGCAGGAGGCGCAGGAAGCGCTGTGGGCCGTGGCGCCCAACCCCGACTACATCGCCGACCCGAAAAAGGGCTCGAACCACACGCGCGGCGTGGCCATCGACCTGACGCTGGTCGGCGCCGACGGTGTGGCGCTCGACATGGGAACGCCGGTGGACACCATGAGCCCGGCGTCGCACCACTTCCATGCCGGCCATCCGGCGGCCGTGCAGGTCAACCGCATGCGGCTGCTGACGGTGATGCTGGAAGCCGGCTTTGTTCATCACCCGCGCGAATGGTGGCATTACCAGTTGCCGGGCGCGGACCGGTTTCCCCTGATCGACAGCCATGACTTCATGACCTGCCTGCATGCCGGCGGCCATGCGGCGGCGGCAGCTTCCATGGCGCCCTGAATGCTCTGTTTTTAATAGCTGTTGGTGCATGACCAACATGCGCAAATGCCTGATTTTCTATGAATTTTTGCAGCCGGGGCCGCCAGCGCCGCGCAGCGGCCTGCGCCAAGGGCATCCTGGCGTATGCTGCAACGCATGAACGAAAAAATCAACCAGTTGCTGTCGCAGATGGCCGCGCTTGAAGACGAACTGCGCACGGCGGTTCACCAGCAGGAAAGCCGGGTGTTCTTCCAGATCAAGGGCAAGCGCGTCGAGTTTGAAAAGTCGGCCCGGGACGCGCACCGCAAGCTCAAGACCGGCGTGCTGCGCTGGCTGGTGAAGGACCGGCCGCAAAACCTGCTGACCGGGCCGCTGATCTACGGCATGATCTTTCCGCTGTTGATGCTCGACGCCTGCGTGAGCTTCTACCAGTGGGTCTGCTTTCCGGTCTATGGCATCACGCGGGTGCGGCGCGGCGACTACCTGGTGTTTGACCGGCGGCACCTGGGCTACCTCAACGCCATCGAGAAATTCCACTGCAGCTACTGCGAATACGGCAATGGCCTGATGGCCTACATGGGCGAAATCCTGGCGCGCACCGAGCAGTATTTTTGCCCCATCAAGCACGCGCACAAGATACTGGGAACGCACGCGCGCTACCACCGCTTCCTCGAATACGGCGAGGCCGAGGCCTATGAGGCGAAGCTCGAAGCGTTCCGGGTGGCGCTGGGCAAGGAGAAATGAGCCGGCGGCCCAGGCTTTCCTTAAAATCCGGTTCCTGCCCGCTTCGGGTTTGACTCCGGTGTTGCCAACTTCCCCAACCCCTTCCAAGGATTTTCATGGACCAGCCCATTCATCAATTCAGCGAACTTTTTGCACAACTCGGCCTGCCCGCCGACGAGGCGGCCATCCGGCAGTTCATCGCCTCGCATTCGCCCCTGAGAAGCGACCTTGACCTGGCCGACGCGCCGTTCTGGACGGATTCGCAGGCCGCGTTCCTGAAGGAAGAAAAGCAGGACGACGCCGACTGGGCGGAACTGGTCGACCAGCTGAACCTGGCGCTTCGCGGCTGAGCGGATTTTCCGCTCACGAATCCGCTTCGAAACCAGCCCGTGCCGAATGCGCCAGAACCGTGCGGCCTGAGCGCCGCCGAGGCCGCCCGGCGGCTGGCCGCTGACGGCGCCAACCTGCTGCCGGGCAGCGCGCCCAAGTCCGGCCTGGCCATCGTGCGCAAGGTGGTGATGGAGCCGATGTTCCTGATGCTGCTGGCCGCCGGCGGCATTTACCTGGCGCTGGGCGACCCGGCCGAGGCGCTGTTCCTGCTGGGCTTCGTGTTCGTCGTCATCGGCATCACGCTGGCGCAGGAGCGCAAGACGCAGCGGGCGCTCGAATCGCTGCGCGAGCTGTCGGCGCCGCGCGCGCTGGTCATGCGCGACGGGCACGAGCAGCGCATCGCGGGCGCCGACGTGGTGCGCGGCGACGTGCTGGTGCTGCACGAGGGCGACCGCATCGCCGCCGATGCCCGGCTTTTTGATGGCCAGCTGGAGGTGGACGAGTCGCTGCTGACCGGCGAATCGGTGCCGGTGGCCAAGCTGCCTGATGCGGTTGACAGCCAGGGAAGCACGAACGAAGCAAAAAGCGTGGAGACAACCCCGTCCCACCATCCAGGGCCGCGGAACCGGCTTCGCCGGGCCGCAGGCGCAGCGGCCCCCTCGGGGGGCAGCGCAGTACGCGAAGCGACAAGCGTGGGGGCTCTCTACGCCAGCACGGTCGTCACCCGCGGAGTCTGTCTGGCCGAAGTGCAGGCGACGGCCGGCGCCACCGCCATCGGCCGCATCGGCGCCGACCTGGCCAGGACCGTCGAGCCGCCGTCGGCCCTGCAGCGCGCCTCGCGCCAGCTGGTGCGCCGGCTGGGCATGGCTGCCCTGCTGCTGGCCGGCGCGCAGTTGCTGCTCGGCTGGTGGTGGAACGGCCGGCCGCTGCTCGAAAGCATTCTGTCGGGCATCGCGCTGGCCATGGCCATCCTGCCGGAGGAAATCCCGGTCATCCTGACGGTATTCCTGGCGCTGGGCGCCTGGCGCATCTCGAAGCAAAAGGTGCTGACCCGGCGCATGTCGGCGGTCGAGGCGCTGGGCGCGATCACCGTGCTGGCGGTGGACAAGACCGGCACGCTGACCCTGAACCGCATGGAAGTCGCCGAACTTGCGACCGCCGACGCGCGCTTCACGCCGGAACACGCCAGCGAACTGCCCGAAGCATTTCACGGGCTGACCGAATTCGCCATGCTGGCCACGCCGGGCGACCCGTTCGACCCGATGGAAAAAGCCATCCAGCGCTTCGGCCACGGCTGGCTGGCGGGCACCGAGCATGTGCATGACGGACGCGAGCCGGAGTTCGAGTACGCGCTGTCGGGCGAAATCCTGGCGATGACGCGGGTGTTCGCCAGCAGCGCGCCGGCGCAGCACCTGCTGGCCACCAAGGGCGCGCCCGAAGCCGTGGCCGACCTGTGCCACTTGCCCATGGCCCGGCGCGACGCCATCCGCGCCCAGGTCGAGGCCATGGCCGAACGCGGCCTGCGGGTGCTGGGCGTGGCGCGCGGCCGCTGGACCGGCGCGCCCGCCGCGCTTGACGCAGCGCCGCTCTGGCCCAAAAGCCAGCATGACTTCGATTTCGAGTTCCTCGGCCTGCTCGGCCTGGCAGACCCGCCGCGCGCCGAGGTGCCGGCGGCGCTGGCCGAATGCCGGCGCGCCGGCGTGCGCGTCATCATGCTGACCGGCGACCATCCGGCCACGGCCCGCGCCATCGCCCGCCAGGTCGGCCTGTCGGAGCGGGCCGAAGTCATCACCGGCGCCGAGATCGCCGGGCTCGACGATGCCGCGCTGCGCGAGCGGCTGCGCCACACGGACCTGTGCGCGCGCCTGCAGCCGGCGCACAAGCTGCGCCTGGTGCAGGTGCTGCAGGCCGGCGGCGAGGTGGTGGCGATGACCGGCGACGGCGTCAACGACGCGCCCGCGCTGAAGGCCGCCGACATCGGCATCGCCATGGGCGAGCGCGGCACCGACGTGGCGCGCGAGGCAGCAAGCCTGGTGCTGCTCGACGACAGCTTTGCCCGCATCGTCGCCGCCATCCGCCAGGGCCGGCGCATCGACGACAACCTGCGCAAGGCGACGCGCTTCACCTTTGCGGTGCATGTGCCGGTCATCGCGCTGGCGCTGGTGCCGACGCTGCTGCAATGGCCGGTGCTGTTGATGCCGGTGCATATCGTGCTGCTGCAGTTGCTGATCGACCCGGCCTGCTCGATTGTTTTCGAGGCTGACCCGGAAAGCCCCGGGCTGATGGAACGCCCGCCGCGCCCGGTGTCCGATTCGCCTTTTGGCGCGGCGCCGCTTGGGTTTGCGGTGCTGCAGGGCTTGGGCATCGCGGGCCTGCTGCTGTCCGGCTATGCGTGGCTGGCCGTGCAAGGCTGGAGCGCGCCCCAGGCGCGCAGCGTGGTGTTCGGCGCCCTGATGCTCAGCGTGATGCTGCTGATCCTGGCCAACCGCGACTTGCAGCGCTCGGCCCTGCGCGGCATGACGACAGCCAACCCCTGGCTGTGGCGCATGGCCGTTGCGATGGGCGGGCTGCTGGCGGCGGTGCTGGGACTGCCCTGGCTGCGCCGGCTGATGGGCCTGGAACTGCCCGGCCTGGCAGGTGTTGCGGCCGCAGCCGGTCTGCTGGCGCTGTGCGTCATCTGGCTGGAAGGGGCGCGACTGGCCAGCCGGTGGCTTGGACCCGGCAGGCACGGCCAGCCAGGGTGAGCCGGCCGCTGACGGGCACGCTGGTTTTTTTGAGGCCTGCACTTGTTGCGCAACGTCAATGCGCCGCAGCCCCGCCACCGCTACCATGAACTGGCCAACGGTTCTGAAGCCGTCCAGCGGCTTTCACTTTTCCTGACGGAGCCTTTTCCATGAATGACAACCACCAAGAACACCCGGCGCCCCACGACCTGGACCGCACGCTGCACACCCAGCTGGCGCGGCTGACGCAAGGCATTTCACCGGCGTCGCTGATAGGCGCCTGCATGGACTGGCTGGCGCACCTGGCGATGTCGCCGGGCAAGCAGCAGGAGCTGGCGACCAAGGCGGTGCGCAAATCGCTGCGGCTCGGACTGCACGCAATGAGCGCTGCGCACGGGCACGGCAAACCCTGCATCGAACCCCTGCCGCAGGACCGTCGCTTCGATGCGCCCGAATGGCAGCGCTGGCCGTTCAACCTGATCTACCAGTCCTTTCTGCTCAACCAGCAGTGGTGGCACAACGCCACGACCGGCGTCCCCGGCGTCACGGCGCACCATGAGCAGGTCGCCACCTTTGCGATGCGCCAGGTGCTGGACATGCTGTCGCCGTCGAACTACCTGGCGACCAACCCCGAGGTGCAGGCCGAAACGCTGAAAAGCGGCGGCATGAACCTGCTGACGGGCGCGCAAAAGCAGTGGCAGGACATGCTGCGCTTTGCCACCGGCGAGCCGCTGCCCGGCACCGAAAAATTCACGCCCGGCGAGGAAGTCGCGCTCACGCCCGGCAAGGTGGTGTTTCGCAACCACCTGATCGAGCTGATCCAGTACCAGGCGCAAACCGGCACCGTCTTTGCCGAGCCGGTCCTGATCGTGCCGTCGTGGATCATGAAGTACTACATCCTGGACCTCTCGCCGGGCAACTCGCTGGTCAGCTATCTGGTTGGCAAGGGCCACACGGTGTTCATCGTGTCGTGGAAAAACCCGACTTCCAGCGACAGCCACCTGGGCATGGACGACTACCTCAAGGCCGGCGTCATGGAAGCGCTCGACGCGGTGACCACCATCGTCCCCGAGCAGCGCATCCAGGCGCTGGGCTATTGCCTGGGCGGCACGCTGCTGAGCATTGCCGCCGCCTTCATGGCGCGCAGCCATGACCGGCGGCTGAAATCGCTCGCGCTGCTGGCCGCCGAGCTGGACTTCACCGAACCCGGCGAGCTGGGCCTGTTCATCGACGAAAGCCAGCTGTCCTTTCTGGACAGCCTGATGGCGTCCAGGGGTTACCTCGACGGCAAGCAGATGGCCGGTGCCTTCGCGCTGCTCAATTCGCGCGACCTGGTCTGGTCGCGCCGGGAGCACGATTACCTGATGGGCCGCACCCGGCCCGTCACCGACCTGGCGGCGTGGAACCTGGACGCCACGCGCATGCCTTACCGCCAGCACAGCGAATACCTGCGCAAGCTCTACCTGAAGAACGACCTGGCCGAAGGGCGCTACCGCGTCAACGGCAGGCCGGTCGCGCTGTCGGACATCCGCGTGCCGATTTTTGCGCTGGGCACGCAGCGCGACACGGTATCGCCCTGGGGCTCGGTGTACAAGATCCACCTGCTGACGCATGCCGAGGTGACGTTCTGCCTGTCTAGCGGCGGCCACAACGTGGGCGTGGTCAACCCGCCGGGGCCGGGCGTCAAGCGCAGCTACCAGCTCGCCACGCGCGAGGCCGGCGCGCACTACATCGACCCCGACACCTGGCAGGCCACGGCGCCCGAGCATGAAGGCTCCTGGTGGCCGGCACTGGACGACTGGCTGCAGCGCCACGCCAGCGAGCGCGTGGCGCCGCCGGCGATGGGCAGTGAAGCGCACGACTATCCGGCGCTGGAAGACGCGCCAGGCCGCTACGTCATGGTTCCCTGATACAAACGCTGCATGAACCTTAACTCCCCCCAGGCCAGCACGGCGCTTTCCTTTCCCATACTGGCCGGCAAGAAAGGCCTGATCGTCGGCATCGCCAACGACCAGAGCATCGCCTACGGCTGCGCGCAGGCCATGCAGCAACTGGGCGCCACGCTGGCCGTCACCTATTTCAATGCCAAGGCCGAGCCGCATGTCCGCCCGCTGGCCGAACAACTCGGCGCCGACCTATTCATGCCGCTCGACGTGGAGCAGCCCGGCCAGCTCGAAGCGCTGTTTGCGCAGATCGAGCAGCGCTGGGGCCGGCTGGACTTCGTGCTGCACGCCATCGCCTTCGCGCCGGCCGACGACCTGCACGGCCGCATCGTCGATTGCAGCGCCGCCGGCTTTGCCCGCGCCATGGATGTGTCGTGCCATTCGTTCATCCGCATGGCCCGGCTGGCCGAGCCGCTGATGACGGACGGCGGCGCGCTGGTCACCATGAGCTACTACGGCGCGCAAAAGGTCATCGACCACTACGGCATCATGGGGCCGGTCAAGGCGGCGCTTGAAGCCACGGTGCGCTACCTGGCCGCCGAACTCGGCCCGGCCGGCATCCGCGTACACGCGGTTTCGCCCGGCCCGATCAAGACGCGGGCGGCATCGGGCATCGGCGACTTCGAGCAGCTGCTGGGCGAAGCCGCCAGCCGCGCGCCGCAGCACCAGCTCGTCACCATCGCCGACGTGGGCGCCGTCACCGCCATGCTGTGCAGCGACGCGGCCCGCGCGCTGACCGGCAACGTCACCTATGTCGATGCCGGCTACCACGTCATGGGCTAAGCGGCCCGCACCCTCACCAAGACAAAGGCATGCCATGGATTCACCCAGCACCCCGCCCGCCCCGCCGGCCGATTTCCTTGAAAACCACCCCTTCGACACGATCCGCGTCGGCGACGGCGCCTGCCTGCAGCGCCAGGTGACGCAGCGCGACATCCAGCTGTTTGCCGCCGTCTCGGGCGACGTGAACCCGGCGCATGTCGATGCGCTGTATGCCCGGACCAGCCACTTCCACGAGATCATCGCGCACGGCATGCTGGGCGGCTCGCTGATCTCGACCGTGCTGGGCACGCAGTTTCCGGGCCCCGGAACGATCTACCTGGGCCAGACGCTGAAATTCCTCAAGCCGGTTCACATCGGCGACACGCTCACGGTCACGGTGAAAGTCACCGCGCTGAAGTCCGCCAACCGCCAGGTCTGGCTGGCCACCCGCTGCACCGACCAGGACGGCGAGGTGGTGATCGACGGCGAGGCGCATGTGGTCGCGCCGGCCGAGAGTTTGCGAATTTTGCGCACCGACCTGCCCGAGCCGCTGATGGCCGACAAGAACCTGCGCTACGACCAGCTGCTCAACGCCGCCAAGGCCTTGCCTAGAGTCAAGATGGGCGTGGTGCATCCGTGCAGCCGCGAGGCGCTGGAGGGCGCGCTGGATGCCGACCGGCTGGGGCTGATCCAGGCGATCCTGATCGGGCCGGAGGCGCGCATCCGCAGCCTGGCCGGCGAGTGCGGATTCGACCTCACCGGTTTTTCCATCGTCGATGTGCCGCACAGCCACGCGGCGGCGGCCAGGGCGGTCGAGCTGGCGCGGGCCGGCGAGGTCGAGGCGCTGATGAAGGGCAGCCTGCACAGCGACGAGCTGCTGAGCGCGGTGGTCCACGCGCAATGCGGCCTGCGCACCGAGCGCCGCGTCAGCCATGTGTTCGTGCTCGACGTGCCGCGCTACCCCAAGCCGCTCCTGATCACCGACGCGGCGATCAACGTCGCGCCCGACTTCGATGCCAAGGTGGACATTGTGCAAAACGCCATCGACCTGGCGCATGCACTGGGCATTGACCGGCCCAAGGTGGCGATTTTGTCGGCGGTGGAAACCGTTAGCCCCAAGCTGCGCTCGTCGATGGACGCCGCCGCGCTGTCCAAGATGGCCGACCGGGGCCAGATCACCGGCGGCCTGGTCGATGGGCCGCTGGCCTTCGACAACGCCGTGTCGCTGGCCGCCGCCAAAACCAAGGGCATCCATTCGGAAGTCGCCGGCGACGCCGACATCCTGGTCGTTCCCGACCTGGAGTCGGGCAACATGCTGGCCAAGCAGCTCGAATACCTGGGCGGCGCACAGGCCGCCGGGCTGGTGATGGGCGCGAAAGTCCCGATCGTGCTGACCAGCCGCGCCGACTCGGCGCATTCGCGCATCGCCTCGTGCGCCATCGCCATGCTGCTGATCGCCCACCGGCTCCGGGCGCTGGCGGTAGCCACATGACGCAGGCGCTGCTGGTCATCAACTCGGGCTCGTCGAGCGTCAAGTTTGCCGCCTACGACGTGGCCGAGCCCGGTTCGGCCCTGGCGCGCATCGCCAACGGCCGCATCGAAGGCATAGGCGGCAAGCCGCGCCTTCTGGTGTGGGGGCAAGGCGGCGCGCTGCTCGAAGACCGGCGCATCAGCATCTCAAGCGACCCGGTGCTGGGGCCGGAAGAGGCGTTTGAAGAGCTGTTCGACTGGCTGGGCCGGCACGCGGCCGGCCGCACGCTGGGGGCCGTGGGCCACCGGGTGGTGCATGGCGGCGAACGCTTTGCGCGGCCCGCGTTGGTCACGCCCGAGATCCTGGCGCAGCTCGACGCTTTCACGCCGCTGGCGCCGCTGCACCAGCCGCACAACCTGTCGGCCATCCGCGCCATTGCCAGCCTGCTGCCTGATCTGCCGCAGGTCGCCTGCTTCGACACCGAGTTCCACGCCACGCAGCCCTGGGTCGCGCAGGCCTGCGCGCTGCCGCGCGCCATCACGCAGGCGGGCGTGAAACGCTACGGCTTTCATGGCCTGTCGTATGAATACATTGCCAGCGTGCTGCCTGACTACCTTGGTCCGGTGGCGAACGGCCGGGTGGTTGTCGCTCACCTGGGCAACGGTGCGAGCCTTTGCGCGATGCGGAACCGGCGAAGCATTGCCTCGACCATGGGTTTCAGCACGCTCGACGGCCTGATGATGGGCACGCGTTGCGGCAGCCTGGACCCCGGCGTGGTGCTGCACCTGATCGGCGCGCTGGGCATGGGCGTTCAGGCGGTGGAAAAGCTGCTGTACGAGCAGTCGGGCCTGCTGGGCGTGTCTGGCATTTCAGGCGACATGCGCACGGTGGAGGCCAGCGATACGCCTGAGGCGCGGCAGGCCATCGACCTGTATGTGTACCGCATTGCGCAGCAACTCGGCTGCCTGGCCGCGTCGCTGGGCGGGCTGGAAGCGCTGGTGTTTACGGCTGGCATTGGCGAGAACAGCGCCAGCCTGCGGCGCCGGGTTTGCGAGGACGCGGCCTGGCTGGGCGTTGCGCTGGACGTTGACGCCAACGAAGCGCATTTGCCTGGCGCGCGCTGCATCAGCACGCCGGGCAGCCGCGTAGCGGTGTGGGTCATTCCAACCAACGAGGAACTGATGATTGCGCGGCATACGCAGGCTGTTTTGCAGGGGCGCGAGGCGCATGACTGGCGTGGCGGCGGGGCTTGACTTTACTATTTATTTGATAGCTGGTTGCGCTTTCGGGTATTGCGCGGGAGTGCTTTTTCGCTTGATTTTTTAGCTTGAATTTCTGGCCAGGCTCTGTTGGTTGATAGGCGGCGGGGGCTTTGCCTGGTTTTGCTGGCCGGGGGTGGCCCGGCGGCCAGTAACTTTCTTTTGCTTCGCCAAAAGAAAGTCACGGCGGATTCAAATCGCAAGTGCAACACTACGAATCCGGAGGAGTTGCATGACAAGAACCTATCAACAATTGAATGCTGAAGAGCGCGGCGTGGTGATGGCCATGAAGCTGCAGTTCTGCAGCATGCGCTCGATTGCCAGTGCACTGGGCAGAGCGCCGAGCACGATCTCGCGCGAGCTGCGCCGCAATGAGTGGCAAAGCGAAGCCGGGCAATGCGTCATGGGTCGCCCCCGCATCGCTGGCGGCTATGACGCAAAGCGCGCCGGCAAGCGGGCCAGACGGGTGCGCCGCGAAGCCTGGCCGTCGCGCAAACTCCACCACACTGGTCTCCTGTGGGCCGAGGTCAGGGCGCTGCTGGAACTGAAGTGCTCGCCCGAGCAGATCGCTGCCAAACTCAGGCAGCGCCATCCCGGGCAACGTCAGTTGCAGGCCTGTCATGAAACCATCTACACCGCGATCCACGCCGCCATCTACGCCATGCCCGGGGGAGAGCTGCGCCGTGAGCTGGTCGGGCTGCTGCGCCAGGGCCGCTGTGCACGCAGGCGCCGCAGCCGGGGCACTGACAGGCGCGGCTCGCTGCAGGGCACGTTGAGCATTCATGCGCGCCCGGCCCAGGCCAACGAGCGTTTGCTGCCCGGCCACTGGGAGGGCGACCTGATCGTGGGCAAGGCCAACGCGTCGTCTGTCGGCACGCTGGTGTGCAGGAAGTCGCTGTTCACCATGATGGTCAAACTGGGCAGCAGCAAGGCTGCAGACGTGCTCGACGGCTTCACCAGGGCGTTCTGTGCGCTGCCGCAGGAGTTGCGCCAGACGCTGACGTACGACCAGGGCAAGGAGATGGCGCTGCACAAAAGCCTGGCCGACAACACCGGGATGACAATCTACTTTTGCGACCCCCACAGCCCCTGGCAACGGGGCCTCAACGAGAACACCAACGGGTTGCTGCGCCAGTACCTGCCCAAGGGCACGGACCTGGGCGTGTACTCCCAGCGAGAGCTCGATGAGATGGCCTGGGAGCTCAATACGCGCCCCCGAAAGAGCCTCGGCTGGCGCAGCGCTGCAGAGGTGTTCTACGACGATGCCAGCATGGCAAAAGCCGGCCTTATCCCTACTGTTGCACTTGGTCTTTGAATCCGCCAAGCAAAGAAAAGGCGACCCGGCTGTCTGGGTCCCTGCGCTTCGCTTCGGGCAACCTGTGATGAGCGGCAAAAGCGGGGGTCCGCGCAAACTCGCTTCGCTCAGACAGCGCGCGGCCCTGATCCCGCTTTTGCCACTCATCACAGGCCCAGCCAGAACGGGACTTGCGGGAGCGGATTCGGGGTCAGATTTCGGCGTTAATGCATAAAAAGTGCTGCTTGCGCTTGATGGGACTGCACAAGCAGCTATTGAATTAATAGCGTTTTTGTTTAGAAGCTGGCGTGGTGGCTGTTTGGCTGTTTGGCTGTTTTGACTTCATCCCCGAAAGTCCTGTTCTGTCTGGGCCTGTGATGCCCCGGGAAAACGGGATCATGGCGGCGCGCTGTTTGAGCGAAACGCAGTGAAGCGAGTTTGCGCCGACCCCCGTTTTTCCGGGGCAGCGCAGGTCGCCCGTAGCGCAGCGAAGGGACCCGGACAGCCGGGTCGCCTTTCTTTTGCTTACTTTTCTTTGGCGAAGCAAAGAAAAGTGAGTCGCCGCCGGGCGATTCCCGGCCAGCAACACCAAGCAGCGCCAACCCAGCGACCAAGCAAGGAAAAAATCAAACCAACGGCGCCCCATCGGCCCGAGAAGCTGAAGCAGCCCCAGACCGCTCCCCAACTTCAGCCCGCATCAAAGGCAAATGCGCCGGCCAGTCGCGCTGCATGCAGTCCACCAGCGCCTCGCGCACCTTGCAGCGCAAATCCCAGTTCAGGCTCGAATTGCTAGACGTCACCAGCACGCGCAGCTGCATGCTGCGCTCGCCCGCCTCCACCACCTGCAGCAGGCACAGCCGCCGGTCCCACTCGGGCGCCGCCTCGCAGGCCAGCCGGGCCGCTTCGCGCAGCGGCGCCAGCGGCATGCGGTAGTCCACCCAGATGAACACCGTGCCGATGATCTGCGCGCTGTTGCGCGTCCAGTTCTGGAACGGGTTTTCAATGAACCACTGCAGCGGAATGACCATGCGCCGCTCGTCCCAGATTTTCAGCACGACATAAGTGCCGGTGATTTCCTCGACCCGGCCCCACTCGCCCTGGATGATCAGCACGTCGTCGATGCGAAACGGCTGCGCCAGCGCAATCTGCAGTCCAGCAATTAAATTGCTGAAAATCGGCCGCGCGGCAATGCCCGCCACCAGCCCGACCACGCCGGCCGACGCCAGCAGGCTGGCGCCGATCTGGCGCGCGCCCGGAAAGGTCATCAGCATCAGCGCCAGCCCGGCCATGACGATGATGAACATGGCGGTGCGCGCCAGCATCCGGGTCTGGGTGTGGATGCGGCGCGCCTGCAGGTTGTCGTCCACATTGACCGGGTACAGGCTGATGATGCCCTGCGCCACGCCGCGAACGGCGCGCAGGCCCATCCAGGTCAGCGCGGTGAGCAGCAGCAGGCCGTTGGCATGGCGGATGCCGGCGATCAGCGCAAAGCTGTCGGGCGCGGCGTGCCAGACCGCCTGCAGCGCCATCAGCGGGAGCAGCACCTGCGCCGGCGCGCGGCATTGCTGCGCCGCCCGGTTCGACACCGGCAGCGAGCGCGTCAGGCGCAGCACCACGGACGCGCTGACGCGGTGTACCAGCAGGGCCAGCAGCACCGCGACCAGCGCCGCCGCCAGGACGTGCAGCGACGAATCGTCGGTCCACGAGATCAGCTCGGAAAACCGCATGGGCCAGTTTCCTTCCCAGCTTGGCGCCATCAGGCGGCGCGGGGCGTGACTTTCGACGCGGCCAGCCTGGCCCGGCCGCGCGCCACCTCGACATCGTCATCAAACGCCAGCGCCACGCCCATGCGCCGCTTGACAAAGCTCTCGGGCTTGCCGAACAGGCGGATGTCGGTTTGCGGCACCCGCAGCGCATCGGCCACGCCGTCGAACACGATCCCCGTGGCATCGACGCCGCCATAGATCACGGCGCTGGCGCCCGGGCTTTTCAGCGCGGTGCTGACCGGCAGCCCGAGAATCGCGCGCGCATGCAGCTCGAACTCGTTTTGCCATTGCGTACACATCGTCACCATGCCGGTGTCGTGCGGGCGCGGGCTGACTTCGCTGAACCAGACGTCGTCGCCCTTGACGAACAGCTCGACGCCGAACACGCCCTGCCCGCCCAGGTTGTCGGTCACGGCCCTGGCAATGGCGCGGCTTCTTTCCAGGGCCATCGGGCGCATCGGCTGCGGCTGCCAGCTTTCGACATAGTCGCCGCTGACCTGCAGGTGGCCAATCGGTTCGCAAAAATGCGTTTCCACTGCGCCGTCGGCCCCCAGCGCGCGCACCGTCAGCAGCGTGATTTCATACTCAAAATCAACAAAGCCCTCGACGATCACCCGGCCGTGGCTGACGCGCCCACCGGCCATCGCATGCGCCCACGCCGGTGCCACGTCCTTGGGCAGGGCGATCTTGCTCTGGCCCTTGCCCGACGAACTCATCACCGGCTTGACAACGCACGGGTAGCCGATGCTTGAATCAATCGCGGTCTGCAGTTCTTCCAGCGAATCGCAGAACACATACGGGCTGGTCGGCAACTCCAGCGTTTCAGCGGCCAGCCGGCGGATGCCCTCGCGGTCCATGGTCAGGCGCGCGGCCCGGGCGGTGGGAACCACGCGCACCGTTCCCGCCGCTTCGAGTTCTTCGAGCATGGCCGTGGCAATCGCCTCGATCTCGGGCACCACCAGGTCAGGCTTTTCGCGCTCGATCAGCGCTTTGAGCTGCGCCGGGTCGCTCATGGTGATGGTGCGCGCATGGTGCGCCACCTGCTGGCCGGGCGCGTGGTCGTAGCGGTCCACGGCGATGGTTTCCACGCCCAGGCGCTGCAGCGCGATCAGCACCTCCTTGCCCAGCTCGCCCGAACCGAGCAGCATGACTTTGGTGGCGTGGGGAGACAAAGGGGTTCCGAAGGTGGTCATAGGTGGCAGCAGAATAAAAATGGAAAAACAGGCTGCGTTCAAAGCCCGATGCGCAGGCTCAGCGCGCTGACGGTTACTGTACTTCACTGACATCGCCACCGGGCAGGCACCCCTGCAAGCAGTGGCCGACGGGATGGCCTTCTACAATTGCCAGCGAGCTGCATGCGGCGCGTCTCTCTTTTTTTTGAATCCGCCACCGTTCCCCCTGCCCTGACATGTCGAAAACACACACCGCCAACCGCCGGCCCATCCCCATCCTGGTGTACCACCAGATCGCCCAGGCGCCGCCAAAGGGCAGTCCTTTTCGCAGCCTGTATGTAGCGCCGCAAGCTTTTGCCAGGCAAATGGCCTGGCTCAAGCTGCTGGGCTACAAGGGTTTGTCGATGAGTGCCTTGCAGCCCTACCTGCGCGGAGACAAGGAAGGAAAGGTGGTGGGCATCACCTTCGATGACGGCTACCTGAACAACCTCTCGCAGGCCCTGCCAGTTCTCGTGAAGCAGGGTTTTTCGTCCACCTGCTACGTCGTGAGCGGTTTGCTGGGAAAGACCAATACATGGGACGAACACTTGGGCATCGCGCAGAGTCCGTTGATGAACGAGTCCCAGGTCCGTCAATGGATTGACGCCGGGCAAGAGGCGGGTTCGCATACGCGCCGGCACATCGATTTGACGGCCAGTGACGAGGAGGCGTGCCGCATCGAGATGACGCTGGGAAAAACCGAGCTTGAATCCGTCGTCAGGCAGCCGGTCGATCACTTTTGCTATCCCTACGGACACTACGAATCCAGGCACCGGGTCATGGCCGATGCGCTGGGGTTTGTGACCGCCACCACCACCCGGCGCAGCCGCTGCCACGCCCAAACCGATCTGTTGCAACTGCCGCGCGTCCCCGTCTTACGCTCGACCAGCTTGCCGGTTTTCTGGCTCAAAATCGCGACAAGCTATGAAGATCGCCGCAAGAAATGACACCCCCACTGTCAAGCTCCGCCGAGCCTTCGAACAAGGGCAAAGGAAGATTGCGCATAGCGGTCCTGAACCGCACGTTTTCGGCCACGGGCGGCGGCGCGGAGCGCTACTCCATCGCGCTGGTGGAGCAGCTGGCAGCCAGGCACGAGATTCATGTGTTTGCGCAGGAAATAGATCACCAGTGGCCGGGTGTCACCTACCACCGGGTTGACGCGCCGCTGCGCAAATCCCGCTGGATCAATCAGTTGTGGTTTGCCACGCGTACATGGCTGTTGACCCGGCGCGGTTTTGATGTCGTGCATTCGCATGAAAACACCTGGCACGGCGACATTCAGACGGTGCATGTTTTGCCGGTCAAGTACAACCTCTTTCATGAGCGTAGCGGCTGGCGGCGGGTTTTACGCTGGATCAAGGTGGCAAGCAGTCCGCGCCTGCTGGCCTACCTGAGCCTTGAGCACTGGCGGTATGCGACGCGTCAGGGCCGCCAGGTGGTGGTCACTTCCGAAAGTTTGCGCGCCATCATGGAGTCCAGCTATCCGGCCTGCACAGCAGCCATCTCCGTCATCACGCCGGGCATCACGATGCCGCAGCTGCCAGTCACTCCGCAGCGCAAAAATGAAGCCAGGGCGCTGCTGGGCCTGCCTTGCGCAGGGCGCTGCATACTGTTCGTGGCCAACGATTACCGGAAAAAAGGGCTACCGACCTTGCTGGAGGCGCTGGCGCGGCTTCCCGTGGATGTGGCATTGGCCGTCGTGGGCAATCCGTCACAACAGGCCGGCTTCACGGCGCAAGTGAAAGCCTTGAATCTGGAAAAGCGTGTTTTCTTCCTGGGTTCGCTGAAAAACATCGCGCCCGCCTACGAAGCAGCCGATTGCCTGGCCCATCCGACGCTTGAAGATACTTTCGCCATGGTGGTTCTCGAAGCCATGTCCCATGGCCTGGCCGTGGTCGTCAGCGGGCCCCGATACTGTGGCGTGTCGGAACTGCTGCGGCATGGCGTCAACGCTGCAATTCTTGACAATCCCAAGGATGCCGCCCAGCTTCACCAGGCGCTGGAACGCATCCTGACGCAAACAGCGGTGCAAAATGACTTGAGCCAGGCCGCGACAGCCTTTGCGGGCGACTACCAGTGGAGCGAGTTGGCCAGGAAGCAGGAATTGCTGTACTTCTCAGTGCTTGCCCAAAAAGCCCGGCCGCTGCCCGGCGCGGCGCATTGAACCCGGCAGATTCTGATGAAAAAACGTGATTTCCTGAGCGCATCCATGGCGGGCGCGGTGGGCCGGCGCCGTGGCAATGCCCGCTGCGGTCAGGCAGGGCTTAGCGCCGGCGCGTAAAATCGACTGTTGGCCTGGAAAAGGCCAATCCTGAAGAGTTTGGGACACGCATCGAACCCATGCAGGCGCCACACCCGATAGGCACAATAGGCCGCATGACCCAGCCCCTTTTTGAAGTCCTTGACCTGAGCAAGCGCTACGGCGGCAACCTGGTCGTCAACCAGTTGTCTTTTTCCATCGCGCCGGGCGAATGCCTGGGCGTCATCGGCCCCAACGGCGCGGGCAAGACCACCACCATCCGCATGTGCCTGGGCCTGAGCAGCCCCGATTCGGGCAGCATCCGCTACTTCCCCGGCGGCCAGGGCGCCAGCCTGTCGATGCCGCAGGATGCGCTGGCGATCAAGGCGCAGCTGGGCATCGTCAGCCAGTTCGACAGCCTGGACCCGGATTTCTCGTGCGCCGAGAACCTGCTGGTGTTCGGCCGCTACTTCGGCATGAAGGACGCCGTGATCAAGGAACGCATCCCGAAACTGCTCGAATTTGCCGCCCTCACCCACAAGGCCGACGCCAAGCTGAGTGAACTCTCGGGCGGCATGAAGCGCCGCCTGAGCCTGGCGCGCGCGCTGGTCAACGACCCGCAACTCTTGCTGCTGGATGAGCCGACCACCGGCCTCGATCCGCAGGCGCGCCACCTGATGTGGGAGCGGCTGCAGCGGCTGGTGCAGCAGGGCAAGTCGATCTTGCTGACGACGCACTTCATGGACGAGGCCGAGCGCCTGTGCAACCGCCTGCTGGTGCTCGACCACGGCAAGAAGATGACCGAGGGCACGCCGCGCGACCTGATCGCGCAGAACCTGGAGCCCGACGTGGTCGAGGTGTACGGCGCGGGCGCGCTGGCGTTGACGGAATCCCCGCTCAAGGCCATGGCCGCGCGCGTCGAGGTCAGCGGCGAAACGGTGTTTTTCTACACTGCCGACGCCAAGGGCCTGCTGGCGGCCTTGAGCGACTACCCCGAGCTGCGAACGCTGCACCGCCCGGCCAACCTCGAAGACCTGTTCCTCAAACTCACCGGACGCCAGATCCGCGAGGCCGCATGATGACCGACGCCACCACTTCCGCATCCACCCCCCAGCCGGCGCCAGCGCCAGCCCCCCAGCCCGCGCTGCTGCGCCCGCCGCAGATCAGCTGGCGCTGGTGGCCGGTGTTCCGGCGCAACCTGCTGGTCTGGCGCAAGCTGGCCGTTCCCAGCCTCGTCGGCAACATCGCCGAGCCGCTGATCACGCTGGTCGCCTTTGGCTATGGGCTGGGCATGCTGATCGGGCAGGTGCAGTTGAACGGCAGCGCCGTGCCCTACATCCTGTTTCTGGCCAGCGGCTCGATCTGCATGAGCGCGATGAATGCCGCCAGTTTCGAGGCGCTGTATTCGGCGTTTTCGCGCATGAACGTGCAGCGCACCTGGGACGGCATCATGAACGCGCCGGTGCGCCTCGACGACGTGGTGTTTGCCGAGATGCTGTGGGCGGCTTTCAAGTCGCTGTTCACCAGCGCGGTCATTTTGGGCGTGATGCTGGCCCTTAGCATCAGCCACAGCCCGATGCTGATCCTGGTGCTGCCGCTCCTGGGGCTGGTCGGCATCGTGTTTGCCAGCATCGCGCTGATCTTCAACGCGCTGGCCAAGGGCTACGACTTTTTCACCTATTACTTTTCGCTGTTCCTGACGCCGACGATGTTCTTGAGCGGCGTGTTCTTTCCGCGCGACCAGCTGCCCGGCGTGATGCGGACCGTCTCGGACTGGCTGCCGCTGACCGCCGCCGTCGAGCTGATACGGCCGCTGTTTCTCGGCCTGTGGCCGGATCACGGCCTGCGGCACCTGGCGGTGCTGGTGGTATACGGCGTGGCGGCGTTTTGGGTCGCGCTGGCGCTGACGCGCCGGCGGTTTCGCAATTGAGGAAGGTGGCCGCCCGCCGCTTATTTTTTAGATAAAAATGGCTTTCCCGCAACAGTGACGGTCTCAATCAGCTCCTGTTTTAATAGCAAATGATGCCCTGAAGCAGGGTCCGTGCGCCTGCCATCGCGCTATCCATTACATGCCGATTGCCGTAGACTGAGACGATGGAAACTTCGCCCTTGCCCAAACGCGACATCGTGGTCATTGGCGCCTCGGCCGGCGGGGTCGAGGCGCTCCGGGGCTTCTTTCATGCCTTGCCCGCCGGACTGGAAGCGGCCTTTCTGGTGGTGCTGCACATTCCGGCGGACACGCCGAGCCAGCTCGACCGGGTGCTGGGCTATTCGACAAAACTTTCCGTGGACATTGCGCAGGACGGCGAAGCCATCCGGAACGGGCATGTGTATGTCGCCTCGGCCGACCGGCACCTCATGGCCACGGCGCAGGGCATCCGGCTCAGCCGGGGTCCGAAAGAAGGCCGGTCCCGGCCGTCGGTCGATGTGCTGTTTCGCTCTGCCGCCACGGCCTTCGGCTCGCGCGTCATCGGCGTGGTCCTGAGCGGCGCGCTGGACGACGGCACGGCCGGGCTCTGGGCCATCAAGGATCACCAGGGCGTGACGCTGGTGCAGGCCCCTGGCGAAGCCATGCATCCGTCGATGCCGCAAAGCGCCATTGCGCATGTGCAGGTCGATCTGGTCGGCACGGTGCAGGCGCTGGCCGCCCGGGTCGGCGAGCTGGTCGGCACCGCTGCTCCCGAGGTGAAGCCAACGACGGCCAGCCAGCTGCTGGCCCTGGAAAACCACATTGCCATGGAAGGCAATGCGCTGAAGGCCGGGGTCATGAACCTGGGCAAGGTTTCAAAATACACCTGCCCCGATTGCCACGGCGTGCTGGTGCAGATCGAGGAAGGCCCGATTGTTCGCTTTCGCTGCCACACCGGCCATGCGTTTTCACTCAAGACCCTGCTGGCCGAGATCAACGAGGCCATCGACAACGGCCTGTGGGCGACCTTGCGCGCAGTCGAGGAGCGGGTGATGCTGCTGCGCCAGATGCAGGAGCTTGCGCAGGGCTCGGGCGCGCTCGAAGAGGCGGGCCAATGGCGCGGGCAGGCCGACGAATCGGAAAAGCGGCTTCAGCCGCTGCGCGAACTGGTGCTGGACCCGGGATTTTTCGGGCATACGCCCAAGAATTAGCGCGAAATCGCCTGAATCTTTCCGTCAATGCGCGCAGGCAACCCGGCTGCATTTTGCTATTTAATTCATAGCTATTTACGCACGGCAGTCGTGCGCAAAAGGCCTTTTTGATGCTAAAAATTTGTTTGCGACGCGCAAAGCATGCGTTCTGGCTCGCCGCAAAAACTTTTTTAGTTCGCAGCGAAACAGTACATCAGCCCCGCACCGCCGGTGGACTTGAGCGCGGCCATGCCGCAGCCAGACGTGCCGTGCGACGCATTCCATGAAACGTTGGCGACCGGATCGGGGTTGGTGCCGTCGCGGTCATGGTGGCCGACGATGGCCGAGCCTTCGCCGCTTTTCGTCCAGTTGCCGCAGGTGGTGTCGCTGGCCGATGTGGCCAGCCGTCCGTCCGGGGTAGAGCCGGTCAGGATGTCGTGCATTTTCACCGCATCGCCCTGGCCGCTGACGACCTCGCCTTTTTCCGTCAGCGCGGTCTGCTTGGTGAGCTGGTTGCCGGCGCTGTGCAGGTTGTCCACGCTGGTGGCCACCACCACGCCACGGGCGTTTTGCCACGGGCCCCGGCCGATGCGGTCACGTGCATGGACGGCCGGGCTGGAAGCGCTGGGCGCGGCGCTGAGGTAGGCGCGCCAGTTCTTGTTGCCGGCATTGCTTGAGGCCGCCAGCTTCTGGCAATAGGCGTCGGCACCGGCCAGGCCGCCGAGGTCGGCGCCTTGGCCCGGGTTGGCGCTGGTGACAAAGAAACTCATCGAATTTTGCGGCGCCCGGGGCATCGGCGCGCAGGCGGCGAGCAGGGCGGCGGAGGCCAGGAGGGCGAATTTCAAACGTGGCGGCATGGATGTCTCCTTGGGGAAGCGGGGTTTGTAAAAGAGGGAACGGGCTTCTCCACGCTACGGCAGGAGCGCCTTGGGTTCAAGAGCGAAATCCCCTAACCTGTTTCTCACCCTGCATTGCCGCCGTCAGGGCACCGGGGCCGGCGCTTTCAATGACGCGTCGGACGTTCCCATCACCGGATCGCCGGCAAACTGCGCCTTGAAGGCGTCGCTGCCACCCTCGAAACGCACCGTGCCGGCCTGCAGGAACAGCAGCCGGTCGGCCACTTCGATCTCTTCCATCAGGTGCGTGGCCCACAGCACGGCGACCTGGCTTTCGGTTACCAGTTTGCGGACGGTTCCCAGCAACTGCTGGCGCGAGCCCGGGTCCAGGCCGACCGTGGCTTCATCCATCAGCAGCACGCGCGGCCGGTGCAGCAGCGCGCGCACCAGTTCGACCTTGCGCCTCGTGCCGCCCGACAGGCTTCGCACCACGGCGCCGGCTTGATCGTCCAGCCCCATGCCGGCCAGGGCCTCGGCAATCCTGCCGCGCGCGACGCTGCGGGGCAGGCCGTGCAGGTCGGTATGGAACAACAGGTTGGCCTGCACCGACAAATCAAGGTCCAGCGCGGTTTGCTGGAACACCACGCCCAGCCCGGCCAGCGCACGGCTCGCATGGGTGCGCATGTTGCAGCCGAGCACCTCGATGTGTCCGCGATCGGGGCTGAACAGGCCGGTCAGCAGTTGCATCAGCGTGGATTTCCCGGAGCCGTTGGGGCCCAGCAGGGCGACCATTTCGCCGGGGAACAATTGCAGGCTGACGCCCTGGAGCGCCGGTTTTCCGGCATAGGACTTGTGCAGGTCGCGTGCGTCCAGCAGCGGCGGGGAAAGGGGTGCGGGAAGATTCATGGGTTCAGGTGGATGGTACGGCCAGCAGGTTCATCCGGCGCAACAGTGCCTTTTCATGCTCCACCGTTTTCACGATGGCCTGCGCATACGCCTGGGTCGAAAGGTAGTCCAGGTTCTGATCGTAACGGGCCAGCGCCGCCTTGTGCCGCTCGCTGTGCATCGCCGTGAAGAAAGCGTCATGCAGCAGTTTGACGAGTGGCGCGGGCGTGCCGCGCGGCGCGGCCAGGCCCCAGGGCGAGGTGTAGACCGAACGCGGAAATCCCAGTTCGCTGAACGTCGGCACGCCGGGCCAGCGGGCGCTGCGTTGCGCCGAAAAAATGGCCAGCAGGCGCATCTTGCCTTGGTCGAGCCAGGGGGCAAAGCCGGTGGAGTTGACACCCGCCATGAGCTGGCCCGAGGCAACGGCCAGCATCTGGTCGGCCGTGCCTTTGTAGGGAACATGGACATAGCTAATGCCCTGCTCCAGCAAAATCTCTTCCATCGCCAGGTGGGCGGTGGTGCCGATGCCGGTGGAACCCATCAGCAGCGCGCCCGGGTTGCGCCGCGCCCAGTCGAGCATCTCGGCCAGGCTGGCCCAGCGGCTTTCGGCGGGCACCAGAAGGCCGAAGGTGGTGCTCGATACCTGCAAGATGGGCGCCAGGTCCTTGAGCGGGTCCCAGGCCACGGGGTTCATGAGCGCATGGCGAAACACCGTGATGGGCAGCTGGCCCAGGGTGTAGCCGTCGGGCTCGGCGGCTTTCAGCGCGGGCGCGACCAGGGTGCCGCCCGCGCCAGGCCGGTTGACGCTGACGATGCGCTGGCCCAGCAGGGGCTCGGCCTCTTCGCACAATACGCGCAGGGTCAGGTCGGTGGCGCCGCCGGCCGGCCACGGCACGATGAGCGTCAGCGGCTTGAGCGGCCAGCCGGCGGGCACGTCGGCGCGATGCTGGCTGGCGGCTGAGGAAGCGGCTGCCGGCAGGTTGGCCAGAGCGGCAAGCCCTGCCATGCCAACTGCCAGGTGATGGCCGAGCCACTGCCGGCGGCTCACGCAGGGCGGCCCGGGCAAACCAGGCGCATGATGCGCCGAGGAGCCTGCGGACAGAGGGAGATGTGGCAATAAGGGCATGGCATCCGGGCAGGTCAACGGGTTTGAATCCAGCGAACCCGCAATGGTTAAAAACGTAAGTCAAAGCAACAAGCGTGCCCCTGTTTTTGGCCCCGATTTTGCTTTCACCGCTTCGATGCATCACGAAGAATGCTCCTTTTCTTTCACCAAAGCGAGACAAAAAACCATGCTTTCAACTGCTTCCCAGGCCCCGAAAATCAACCGGCAGGTCCGCTTCCTGCGTTCCGCAATGGGCGCCAGCCTCGTCGCAAGTGCCTTCCTTTCAACGGCACAGGCGCAACTGCCCGCGCCAACGCCCAACCGCGTGTATGTCTCCAGCGAGAAGGACAACAGCATCCAGGTGTTTGACTCGCAGGGCGCGCGCGTGGCGGCCATCGACGTGTGCAAGCGCCCGCGCCACATGCAGTTCAGCCGGGACCACCGGCAGATCTATGTGTCCTGCGGCGACAGCAACCAGATGGGGCTGGTGGACGTTGCCAGCGCAAAAATGACCGGCACCGTGGCGCTGGGCGACAGCCCGGAAATCTTCGACCTGAGCCCTGACGGCAAGGTGGCCTATGTCTCCATCGAGGACGAAAACGTCATGGCGGCGTATGACCTGCAGAGCAAAGCCAAGCTGTTCGAGGTCAAGACCGGCGGCGAGCCCGAGGGCATCCTGGTGATGCCCGACGGCAAGCATGCCTATGTCACCTCGGAAGTGGCCAACGTCGTCCACCTGGTCGATCTTGCCCAGCGCAAGGTGGTCAAGAACATCCGTGTCGGCAACCGCCCCCGGCGCTTCGTGCTGGCCGCAGGTGGCAAGGAACTGTGGGTCAGCAATGAACTGGGCGCCAGCGTCAGCATCGTGAACACCGATGACCAGAGCGTCAAGCAGACGCTGGCGTTCAAGGTCAAGGGCATGCGCGCCAGCGACATCACGCCGGTGGGCATGGCGCTGAGCCCGGACGGAAAAACGGTGTGGGTGGCGCTGGGGCGGGCCAACCATGTGGCCGAGGTGGACCGGGCCAGCCGCGAGGTGCGCAACACCATTTTGGTCGGCAAGCGCGCCTGGGGCCTGACCGTGCATCCGGACGGCAAGACCGTCTACGTGGCCAACGGCCTGTCCGACGACATGACGCTGATCGACACCGCCGCCGGCAAGGCCGTGCGCAGCGTGGCGGCCGGGCGCGTGCCGCACAGCGTGCTGGTGCAGCCCTGATGGCCTGCGCTCAAGGCATGCCAAGCGCCTGGCTGTGTGCTTCGGTGCTCGCGGGCGGATGGCTGCTGGGCGGGCTGCCCCTGTCGGCCAGTGCCGCGCCCACCCCGATCACGGTGGCGGTCGTCAGCCAGTCGGGCGATGCGCGCTATGCGCCCCGCCGCCTGGAGCAGGCCTATCCCGGCCATCCGCAGGGGCGCCCGCTGGCCGCCGCCCGCATGGCGGCCGAGGAAGCCGGGGTGGAGCTGGAGGTGCTGGGCCTGAGCCTGAAGGTGATCGAGCTTTCCGTCGCGGACGGGCAAGCCCTGCCGGCGGCGCTGGCGCAGCTCAAGGCCGCCGGGGTGCGGCATGTGCTGGCCGACCTGCCCGCGCCCGCGCTTCGGCAGCTGGTGCAACTGGCGCCGGCAGCGCTGGACGGCGCCATGGTCTTCAACGTCGGCTTGGAAGATGATTCGCTGCGCGGCGAGCAGTGCGCGGCGCACCTGCTGCACACCCTGCCAAGCGCCCAGATGCGCAGCGATGCGCTGGCGCAGTACCTGGCGGCGCGCAACTGGCGCAAGCTGCTGCTGCTGCAAGGCCCCGAGCTGCAGGATGCGCTGCAGGCCCAGGCCTTGATCCGGTCGGCGCAGCGCTATGGCCTGAAGATTGTCCAGACCCGGCCCTTCAAGCTCGGCACCGACCCGCGCGAGCGCGACCAGGCCAACACCCGCCTGCTCACCGGCGACCGCGACCACGAGCTGGTGGCCGTGGCCGACAGCGTGGGCGAATTCGCGCGCACCCTGCCCTACGCCACGCAGTGGCCACGCCAGGTGGTGGGCAGCAGCGGCCTGATGGCGCTGGCCTGGCATCCGCACTGGGACCGCAATGGCGGGCCGCAGTTGTCGCGGCGCTTTCACAAGCTGGCCGGCCGACCCATGCAGGGCCACGACTGGGCCGCCTGGGCCGCTGTCAAGGCAGTGGCGGCGGTGCTGGCCGACGAGCCCAAGGCAGGCATTGCGCAGCAGCTCAAGCGGCTGCGAAGCGGCGACGTGTTCATTGACGGAGCCAAGGGGCCGCGCCTGTCATTCAGGCCGTGGGACGGGCAGCTGCGCCAGCCGATGTTCCTGGCGCATGGCGACGGCGTGGCCGGCGTGGCGCCGCTCGAAGGCGTGTTGCATCCGACCGAGGTTCTGGACACACTGGGCATGGATGAAAAGGAATCGGCATGCAAGCAGCGCCCCTGACGCCCCCCACCCCGCCCCTGGCCAGCCCGCTGGCAACCGGGCTGCAGCCCGTTGCACCCGCGCGGCTGCCGCACCTGGCGCGCGCGCTGCGCGCCGTGGTGGGCCGCGAGATCAACAAGTTCCTGCGCCAGCCGTCGCGCCTGGCGTCGGCGCTGGTGCGGCCGCTGCTGTGGTTCGTGGTGTTCTCAGCGGGATTTCACAACGTGTTCGGCGTGTCCATCGTGCCGCCCTACGAAACCTATGTCGAATACCAGGTCTACATGGTGCCCGGCCTGCTGGCCATGGTGGCGCTGTTCAACGGCATGCAAAGCTCGCTGTCCATGGTCTATGACCGCGAGATGGGCGTCATGCGCCTGCTGCTGACCGCGCCGCTGCCGCGCGGCTGGCTGCTGGCGTTCAAGCTGCTGGCCGGCACCTGCCTGTCGGTGTTGCAGATGGCGGTGTTCCTGCTGATCGCGCTGGCCTTTGGCGTCACGCTGAGCTGGCGGCACCTGCCGCTGCTGTTTTTGGCCATGGTCAGCGGGGCCACGCTGCTGGCCGCGCTGGGATTGATGCTGTCGGTGTACATCAAGCAGCTGGAAAACTTTGCCGGCACCATGAACTTCGTGATATTCCCGATGTTCTTCATCAGCCCGGCGCTGTATCCGCTCTGGAAACTCGAAGAGTCGGGCGCCTGGTGGCTGCTAAACATCGCCCAGTGGAACCCTTTCACCCACGTGGTCGAGATGCTGCGCTTTGCCATGTACGGGCAAATCAACGCGCTTTCGTGGGCCGTGGTGGTGGGTGGAAGCGCCTGCTTTTTTGGCCTGGCCTGGTGGGGCTACGACCCGCAGCGCGGCTGGATCAGGCAGCGCGGCGCGGCCTGACCGGCAGCTTCTTCCCAGAACCTCATCCTGCGTACGCGCGGAAAAGGCGTGGCGCAGCGGCACGCCGCTTCGTACCCGTTGCCACCCATGCGCCATGCGCGGCCGGATGATTCATTTCTGAACACTGTCACACCCTGGCGTTGTTGCAAATGAGCACGGTATCAACCTGAAACGCCGTGGCGCACGCTGTCGCAAGCGATTCGACACGCCAATCTGCCCACTGCCAGGCATGGCACAAAAGTTGCCATTCCTGGTGCGTGATCCCGAACCAAGTGGGCTTGGGATCATGACGACCGGGCATGCCGCACGGGCGTCATTCAGCTCACAACGATTCAGGAGAGACAACCGTGAAAAGAAAACTTCTCAGCATTCTGGTCATGGCGGCAACCGCCCACGCCGGCGCGCAAGTGACCGACGCGATGATCGGCAACGACGCCGCCACTACCAATGACGTGTTGTCCTGGGGCATGGGCACCCAGGGCCAGCGCCATTCGCCGCTGTCCGACATCAACCCCAAGACCATCAGCCGCCTGGTGCCGGTCTGGTCGATGTCCTTCGGCGGAGAAAAGCAGCGCGGCCAGGAGTCGCAGCCGCTGGTGCACAACGGCAAGATGTTCGTCACGGCGTCGTACTCGCGCATCTTTGCGCTGGACTCCAAGACCGGCGCCAAGCTGTGGAAGTACGAGCACCGCCTGCCCGAAGGCATCATGCCCTGCTGCGACGTGGTCAACCGGGGCGCTGCGCTGTATGACAACCTGGTGATTTTCGGCACGCTCGATGCCCAGCTGGTGGCGCTGGACCAGACCACCGGCAAGGTGGTGTGGCGCGAGAAGATCGACGACTACAGCGCCGGCTACAGCTACACCGCCGCACCGCTGATCGCCGAAGGCTTGCTCATCACCGGCCTGTCGGGCGGCGAGTTCGGCGTGGTCGGCCGCGTCGAGGCGCGCGACCCCAAGACCGGCAAGATGGTCTGGTCACGCCCGGTCGTCGAAGGCCACATGGGCTACCTGAACGGCAAGGAAAACGGCATCACCGGCACCACCAACGCCAGCTGGCCGGGTGAAACCTGGAAGACCGGCGGCGCCACGCCGTGGCTGGGCGGCACCTACGACGCCAAGACCGGCCTGGCCTACTTTGGCACCGGCAACCCCGGCCCCTGGAACAGCCATGTGCGCAAGGGCGACAACCTGTATTCCACCTCGACCGTGGCCATCGACGTCAAGACCGGAAAAATTGCCTGGAGCTACCAGAGCACGCCCAACGATGCCTGGGACTATGACGGCGTCAACGAATTCATCACCTTCGACATGGACGGCAAGCGCATGGGCGCCAAAGCTGACCGCAACGGCTTTTTCTATGTGAACGACGCCACCACCGGCAAGCTGGTCAATGCGTTTCCCTTCGTCAAGAAGGTCACCTGGGCCACCAGCATCGACCTGAAGACGGGCCGGCCGAACTTTGTCGCGGAAAACCGTCCGGGCGACCCGAACGCGCCGGGCAACGACGATGCCGTCAAGGGAAAATCGGTCTTTTCGGCACCGGGTTTCCTGGGTGGCAAGAACCAGATGCCGATGGCCTACAGTCCCAAGACCGGCCTGTTCTATGTGCCGACCAACGAATGGGGCATGGACATCTGGAACGAGCCGATCACCTACAAAAAGGGCGCGGCCTTCCTGGGCGCAGGCTTCACCATCCGGCCGCTGTTCGAGGACCACATCGGCTCGCTGCGCGCGATTGATCCGAAGACCGGCAAGGTCGCCTGGGAAGTCAAGAACACCGCTCCGCTCTGGGGTGGCGTCATGACGACGGCCGACCTGGTCTTCTGGGGAACGCCCGAAGGCTTTCTGAAAGCGGCCGACGCCAAGACCGGCAAGGTCGTCTGGCAGTTCCAGACCGGTTCGGGCGTGGTGGCGCCGCCCATCACCTGGAAGGAAGGCAACGACCAGTACATCAGCGTTGTTTCCGGCTGGGGCGGCGCAGTGCCGCTGTGGGGCGGTGAGGTGGCCAAGAAGGTCAACATGCTTGAACAGGGCGGCTCGGTCTGGACCTTCAAGCTCGTCAAGTAACTGGCGCGGCACGGGGCTTGCCTGTGGGCCAGCCCTTTTTATTCCACCCTTTATTCATGGGAAAAACCGACATGCGATCACTCCTGACGCTAGGCGCTGCATTCATCAGCGCCCACTGCATGGCCCAGACCGGCCCTTCCACCGACCTGGCTGCCGCAGCCGAACTGGTCAAGGCCAACGGCTGCTATTCCTGCCATTCGGCCGCTGAAAAAATCGTCGGGCCGGCCTTCAAGGACGTTGCCGCCAAATACAAGGACGACAAGGACGCCGTGGCCTCGCTGGCGCAATCGATCCAGTACGGCTCCAAGGGCAAGTGGGGGCGCATTCCCATGCCACCCCATGCCACCCTGAGCAGCGGCGACCTCAAGGCACTGGCCGGCTGGGTCATGGCCACCCCGCAATGACGCGTCCATGAGGCCTGAAGCCGGCCGCCCTCCGCGCCGCAGCGGGGCCGCGCTGGCGCTGCTGCTGGCGCTGGCCAGCCCTGGCCTGTGGGCGCAGGACAGCGAGCGCGGCGACTGGCTGCGCAACCCGGCCATGGGCAACTACAAGGCCTATGCCGAGTTCAAGATGGCCCACTACGCCGCCGCCCGCGAGGTCTGGGAAACGCTGGCCGGCATCGGCAATGGCGACGCGCTGTTCAACCTGGGCATCCTGGCCGAGGACGGGCTGGGCGAGCCCAAGAACATGCCCAAGGCCGAGACTCTGTACACCAGCGCTGCGCAGGCGGGAAACTTCAAGGCGCGCTACCGCCTGGGCATGCTGTACAACGCGGGCGCCCTGCTGCCCAGAAATGTTGAAAAGGCACGCCTGTACCTGACGCTGGCCGCCGAGGGCGGTGACAAGGATGCGCTGGCGACACTGGCGCTACTTGAGCAGCCCACCGGCAGCCGAACGCGTTTCCAGCAGGCCGAGTGGCTGGGCGCCAGCGGCCGGCATGCTGAAGCGGCCGGCCTGTACCGCGAACTGGCCGATACGGGTGATCGCCAGGCCCAGTCGCGCCTGGCCTGGATGCATGAAGCCGGCCAGGGTGTGGAACGCAGCCTGCCCGAAGCCGCCCGGCGCTTTGAAATCGCCGCCGTGGCGGGCGAGGCCGAAGCGCAATATGCGCTGGCGGTGATGTTGCGGACCGGCAAGGGCCGCGAGAAGGATCTGGCGCAAAGCCGGGTTTGGCTCAGGCGTGCAGCGGCTCAGGACCATCCGGCCGCCATGGCGGCGCTGCGGGCTGAAAGCAGCCTGGATGAAGTGGCGCGATGAAGTGGCGCGATAGCGCGGAATCACCCTGGCGTTCCCTCAAAGCATTCAAGGCATCCAGCGTTTTTTTGCTACTCAATCAATAGCTGCCAGCGCATACTGGACGAGCGCTAGATGGCTATTCGATGTAAAAAATCGTAACCCGCCTTAAACGAATACGCCCCAGCTCAGCCGACCGGATGAAGCGCCCGCGAAGCCGCGTCGGTGCGAAACACGATGGGCTGGCCGCGCCCGGCCGGCGCCTGCCGCACCAGTTGCACGACCTTCTCATGATGCGGCGATTTGCTGCAGACCGGATCGGCCTCGGTGGCATCGCCGGTGATCTGGAACGCCTGGCAGCGGCAGCCGCCGAAATCCTTGTGCCGCTCGTCGCAGTCGCGGCACGGCGCTTTCATCCACGCGTCCCCCCGGTAGGCGTTGAAGGCCTGGCTGCGCGCCCAGATATCAGACAGCGGCTGGTCCTGCACCCGCGGCAGCTGCAGGCCTGGCAGGTTGCGCGCGTTGTGGCAGGGCAAGGCCACGCCATCGGGCGCGATGGCCAAAAACACCGAGCCCCAGCCGTTCATGCAGGCCTTCGGACGCTCCTCGAAGTAATCGGGAACGACGAACAGGATGCGGCAGCGCGTGCCGTACACGGCGCGGTAGCGCTGCACCACGGCCTCGGCGTCGATGAGCTGCGCGTGCGTCGGCATCAGGTGGTCGCGGTTGATCCAGGCCCAGCCGTAGTACTGCGTGTTGGCCAGTTCCAGGAACTCGGCGTCCAGCGCCAGCGCCATCTCGATGATCTTGCCGACATGCGGCAGGTTGTGCCGGTGCAGCACGCAGTTGAGCACCATGGGCCAGTCGTGCTGCTTGATCAGTCGCGCCACTTTTTGCTTGAGCTCAAAGGTCTTGGTGTGGCTCAGGAAATCGTTGAGTTCGCGGGTCGAGTCCTGGAACGACAACTGGACATGGTCCAGGCCTGCGTTCTTCAAGCGCCGCGCCCGCGCTTCGGTCAAGCCGACGCCCGAGGTGATCAGGTTGGTGTAGAAACCCAAGTGCCGGGCTTCCTGCACCAGTTCTTCCAGGTCGTCCCGCAGCAGCGGCTCGCCACCGGAAAATCCCAGCTGCGCCGCGCCCAGCGCGCGTGCCTGGCGCATCACATCGACCCACTGCGCGGTGCTCATTTCCGCCTGCAGGCGCGCGTGCTGCGTGGGGTTGTAGCAAAACACGCAGTGCAGCGGGCAGCGGTAGGTCAGCTCGGCCAGCAACCACAGCGGCGGCGGCACGGCAGTTTCAGCCGACATGGGCAAAGCCGACTCAGACAATCCAGCCACGACGCATCCCTTCCTGCAGCAAATCGCGCACCTGCGACGCGATGCCTTTGGTGTTGAACAGGATTTCAAGGTCGGCCACCATGGCGTCGATGCTGCGCTCGCCGTTGCAGCGGCGCAGGATTTCGGCAGAACTGTCGTTGAGCTTGACCATGCCTTCCGGATACAGCAGCACCCAGGCCGACTGGACCTGCTCGTACTGCAGCCGGTACCCGCGCGCGAGCTTGGGGAATGCGGGCAAGGCTTGCGGCTCTTTGGCGCCAAACGTGGGTGGCGACATGGGCGAAACGGTCGATGGGGCAACGGCGTTCATGTCAGTCCCAGGGGGGTTGGGGGTGGTCGAGGCAGACCTTCTCGATGGCGTCGAGCATGGTCCACAAGATGTCGAGCTTGAACTGCAAGATGTCCAGCGCCCGGTGCTGGGCGGTGCGGGTGGTGAAATGGTCGAGCGTGACCTGTAGCCCGTGCGCCACGTCCCGGCCGGCCAGCGGAATGCGGCTCCTGAAATAATTCAGGCCCTCCGCGTCGATCCACGGGTAGTGCGTCGGCCAGCCGGCCAGCCGGTCCTTGTGGATCTGCGGCGCGAACATCTCGGTCAGCGACGAGCACACCGCTTCCTGCCAGGGCGCGCTGGCGGCGAAATTCACATAGGCATCGCAGGCAAACCGCACGGCGGGCGCAACGCCCCGCAGCGACCACAGGTCGTCGCGGGGAATGCCGACAGCCTCGCCCAGGCGCGTCCACGCCTCGATGCCGCCAGCGGCCGAGCCGGTGTAGTCGCCATAGCCGTCATGGTCGAGGATGCGTTCGATCCACAACCGGCGGTTTTCGCGGCCCGGCATGTTGGCCAGGATGGCGGCGTCCTTGCGCGGAATGCAGATCTGGTAATAAAAGCGGTTTCTGACCCAGTGGCGTATCTCGTCAGGGGCGCACTGGCCACTGTTCATTCGCACGTTGAAGGGATGGTGGATGTGGTAGCCCGCGCCCTGCGCATGCAGTTGGGCCTCGAACTCTGTCCGCGTCCAGGCAGTTGCCTGATCGCCGGCCGGATCAGGGCGATGGGTTTTCGCTAGTTCCATGAAGTGGCCCTGCCTTTAGAAAACCAGGTCCATGCCGTCCCAGGCGACTTCGATGCCATGCTCTGCAAGCAGCGAGCGTTCGGCCGAGTCTTCCTGGAGGATGGGGTTGGTGTTGTTGATGTGGATGAGGATTTTTCGAACGCCCGGCGGCAGCCGGTCAAGCTGCGAAATCATGCCCTGCGGACCGCTTTGCGGCAGGTGGCCCATCTCGGCGGCGCTCTTTTTTGACAGGCCCAGGCGCTGCATTTCGTCTTCGGTCCAGAAGGTGCCGTCCACCAGCACGATCTGGCACTGCGCCATCAGGTCGAGAAGTTCAGGCGTGACCTCGCCAAGGCCGGGCGCATAAAAGACGCGCGCGCCGTTGTCGGGGTTTTCAATGAGCAGGCCGATGTTGTCGCCCGGGCGCGGGCAGTGGCGAAACGGGGAATACGGTGGCGGCTTGGACGACAGTGCGATGGGCCGCACCGCCAGGCCGGGCAGTCCGGGAACGGTTTGCAGGCTGCCGTCGGGCTGCAGCAGCAGCGCCTCGGTGCCGCAGTAGTGCGACAGGATGCGGGTGAGGGGAAAGCCTTCGCCAATGTCTGAGAGCACCTCGGGCGTGGCCAGCAGCGGCAGTGGGCTCCCCCGCTCGCGCAGCATCAAGAGGCCGGTCACATGGTCGATCTGCGCGTCCATCAGCAGCACGCAAGCAATACCGCTGTCGCGCACCGCACGGGCGGGCTGCAGTTCGGGGTTGGCGCGAATTTGCGCCAGCACATCGGGCGAGGCATTGACCAGCAGCCAGTCCTGGCCGTTGGCGCTAACGGCAATCGACGACTGCGTGCGGGCCTGCGCCTTCAGCGTGCCGCGCCTCAAGCCATCGCAGTTGGGGCAGTTGCAGTTCCACTGCGGAAAGCCGCCGCCTGCCGCCGAACCTAGAACGCGTAATTGCATGGGTGGATTTCTGGAAAAGAAAAATATCAGCCAGCGTAAACCGGCGAACACGCCAGTTTACGAAATGGAGGGTTTAGCGGTTGGCGATGTACATCGTGATTTCGAAACCGAAACGCAGGTCGGTGAAGGAAGGGGCGGTCCATTGCATGGTGAGTCTCCGGTAGTGGGTTTGAAGGGTGATTGCGGGCTTGTCACCGTTTTCAGCAGCAACCGGCCCGCCCTGCTGTAATGCAACTTCAATGCCACACCAAACTGTTTCCCATCACCACCCGTCCCCGAACCATGAACCGGGCCACGGCTGGCATTCACCGCACTTTGTCGCCACCGGGCGCGGCGCGCGCATGGCCTACCGCGACTGCGGCGCGCGCGGCGGCGAATGCTGGCTGGTGCTGCATGGCGGGCCGGGCGCGTCGTGCCATCCGGGTCTGCTCGCGCCCTTGCAGCTGGGCCGCCAGCGCGCGGTGCTGCCCGACCAGCGCGGCGCCGGCCAGTCGCGCCCGGCGGGCCGGCTGGCGGGCAACCACACCGACCAGCTGGTGGCCGACCTGGAAACCCTGCGCCGGCACCTGGGCATCGAACAGTGGGCCTTGCTGGCCGGATCGTGGGGCACCGTCGTGGCCTTGCGCTATGCCCAGGCCCACCCCGACCGGGTCACGCGGCTGGTGCTGCGCGGCGCGTTCGCGCTCAAACGGCGGGAAATATTTGGCCTGCTCCGCGCCGATGCCGGGCGCGACAGGGCGGTATGGCGCAGCCCCCACTGGCCGCGCGCGCCGTACAGCGGCGATGCCCGGGTGCTTGTGCGGCTGGAGCAGGTGCTGCAATCTGGAACACCCGGTGTTGCAGCCCGGCACGTTGTGCGCTGCTGGAATTTGCTGGAGCAGCGCTCGGCCCTGCGCGGCCTGTGGCGCAGCGTGGTCCACTCGGCCGCCGTGGGAAATCCGCCACCTCGCGAGGCTGGTCAGCGCGCAGACGTTTACCGCCGCGCCTGGGCACAGCTCAGGCGCCAGCAGCGGCTCAGCCTGGCCGGCCTGCGCCAGACGCGCACCAGACGAGCCGACCACCGTGGATGGCAAAAATTCAGGATTCAGGGCCACTACCTCCGGCACAAGGGTTTTGTTCGCCCGGGCGGGCTGGACAGCGCGGCACGCGGCCTGGCCGTGCTGGGAATTCCAAGCGACTGGGTGCATGGCCGCTTCGACGCGGTCTGCCCGCCGGCCAACAGCCGCCGCTGGGTGGCGATGCAGCAAGCGCTGCAAAACGGGCAGGCCAGAGCGCACTGGCCGCTGGCAGGACACCTGGCCAGCGAGCCGGGCCTGCAGGGCATGCTGGCGAAGGTGGTGCGCCAGCCCCGGACGCCAGCTTGAGGCGCAGGCGGTAGAACCGGCTGGAGCCGGATCGGCGGCGTTTCAGGCGGCAGGCCGCAATTTAGGCATCAAATAGGCCGTTTCCGCACGACCTGTATGCGCAAGTAGCTATTAAATAAATAGCAAAAAGGCCAGGCGCATTGAGGCATGGCCAAGGTGATTTCCTGCAGGCCGCCGCCCTGGCAGCGCCGGACGGTAGCCGGCGGATCAGTTCCAGACATCCTGCGGCAACTGGTCTTTCTTGCGGTAGATGGTGTTGCGCGACACCCCGAGCGCCTTGGCCGCAGCCGACACGTTGCCCTGATGCTGGCGCAGCATTTGCGCCATGGCGGACAGGGCGACGTCCTGCAGGCTGTGGCCGGCGGCTTCACAGACCGGCCGGCCAGTCGCAGCAGTGGTCACGGGCTCAAGCCCGGCGGTGACGGCAACCGTTTGCGCCAGCAGCTGGCCGGCAGGCTGCTGCGCCAGTTCCTCCAGAAAGTCGTCAGGCAGGTGGATGCGATCAATCATGCCGTCGCAACCGACCATGACCACGGCGGTGCGCAGCAGGTTGTGCAGCTGGCGGAAGTTGCCGGGCCAGTGGTAGGCGCGGAACATGGCCTGCACGTCGGCCGAAAGCCCGATCTTCGGGGTCTTGTCGCACAGGCTGGCGATGATCTTGGCGACGACCAGGTCGAAGTCGGTCCGCTCGCGCAGCGCCGGCAGGCGCACCACCAGGCCGTTGAGCCGGTAATACAGGTCTTCGCGGAACTCGCCGCGCGCGATCATGTCCTTGAGGCTTTTGTTGGTGGCGCAGACGATGGCGATGTCCACTTCCACCTCCTTGCCGGCGCCCAGCGGGCTGACGCGGCGGTCCTGCAGCACGCGCAACAACCTGGCCTGCAGGTGCTTGGGCATGTCGCCAATTTCATCGAGGAACAGGGTGCCGCCGTTGGCCTGCTGGATTTTCCCGGCGGCGCCTTTCTTGCGCGCGCCGGTGAAGGCGCCGTCCTCGTAGCCGAACAGCTCGGACTCGATCAGGGTTTCGGGAATCGACGCGCAGTTGACCGACACGAAGGGCTTGCTGGCGCGTTCGGAGTCGCCGTGGATGGCCTGGGCCATCAGGTCCTTGCCGGTACCCGTTTCGCCCAGGATCATGATCGGGATGTCGCGCCCCCGGACCAGTTGCAGCTTTTTGATCACGGCCGAAACCTGCGGGTCGCCGGTGTCGAGGTAGCGCAGCGTGGACAACTGGTGCCGGCGCGCCGAGGCGGCCTGGCTGATGCCCTGGCCAGCCGGCGCGCCATCCACGGCATCGGGCGACGGCCCCGCGTCATGGCCCGCGAACCACTGCATGCCCTGCTTGATCTTGACCCGGCACGACACCGTCACGCCGTTGTGCAGGCACAGCGAATGCAGCCGGGGAAGGCCGCCCCGGCACAGCTCGTAAAGGTGCGACATGGCAATGCCGAACAGCGACGAAAAGGTGTGCACCTTCAGCGCGTTGTGCGACAAACCCAGCTGGAACTGCGCGCTGCGGTTGGCCGAGAGGAAGCGTCCGTCGGCGGAAAACACCACGATGCCTTCGACCAGGGTGCCGATGAACTCGGGCCGGCTGTGAAAGTGGATGCGGACGGCCTTGGGAAAAATGTCGGCAAACATGTGGTTTTCGACCATCTGCGCCGACATGCGCACCAGCGCCATGGTGTGCTGGTGAACGCTGCGGTGGTCGCCGCTCACGTCGAGCGCGCCGATCAGCTGGCCGTAGGGGTCCATGATGGGCGCGCACGAGCAGGTCAGGAACTTGTTGGCGTTCATGTAGTGCTCGCCGCCGTGAACCATGATCGGCTGCTCTTCGCGCAGCGCGGTGCCGATGGCATTCGTGCCCTTGCTGCCTTCGGACCAGTCCACGCCGGGCGTCAGCGCCACCCGCGAGGCCTTTTCCAGGAAGTCGCTGTCGCCCAGCGAATGCAGCACCACGCCCTTGGCGGAGGTCAGCAGCACCATGCTGTGGGTGTTGGCGATCTGCTCGTACAGCGTTTCCATGGCCGGCGCGGCATGCAGCAGCAAAAAGCGATTTTCCTCGATCGTCCGCGCCAGGACAACCTGGCCGGGCGGGGAAAAATCGGGCTGGTCGGAAGTGGCAATGCCGAACGACTGCGAACGCTGGTGCGACGCCTCGATCAGCGTTCGCTTTCGTTCGTCTTCTGTCTCGTAGCCGGGGGGAGTGCCTGTGCGGGAAGGCGAATAGCTGGCAGCCGGGATGCTCATCATCCTCTCCTTGAGTTACGTGTGCGACCTGCGCAAAACATCGCGCGAGGTCTTTCGGTGTCGTTGCCTTGCATTCGGCCTGGCCGGCATTTTTGCGGGTGACCGAACGCTTGAGCTACCGCATTCTGGAACATGGAACAAGGGGTGCGCAACGGCATAAACCCTTGATCCGAAAGGATTTATTGTAATTTTTCAGGCGCCTGGAACAGTTGCAAAAGTGTTCCATAACAGAACACTTTCCGGCGCTGTGTCTGCTTCGGCCACTTGCCCTGAAAGCCTTTCCAGAGCCGCTCCGCCGGGAAGCCCGGCCAGGCAGATGCGCCTGAAAGCGCTGGCTTGCTTATTGCTGATAGGGGCCATCACGCATCAACTGGAGCACATTTCAATGAAAGCCTTTTCATCCTCAATTCTCAAGCAGTCCGGTCTCGCCCTGTGCATTTCGGCCGCGCTCTGGACCGGCGCGGCCTTGTCCCATGGCGATGTGATACCGCAGTCGGTGGACACCAAGACACTGCCCCAGCTCGGCGACAAATGGCGGGACGCCAACCCCTACAGCACGGGCCCGGCCAACAAGGAAGCGCTGCGCATAGGCACCTCGGCCTACAACCAGAACTGCGCGCGCTGCCATGGGCTGGAAGCCATCTCAGGCGGCATGTCGCCGGACCTGCGCAAGCTCGACAGCGAATGCACGGGCATGGCCGACGAGGCCAAGAAATCGGCCTGCTTCAAGGAAATGGACGACTTTTTCATTTCCACCGTGCGGCGCGGCCGGGCGCGCGACGGCCGCGTCTACATGCCGCCGTTTGAAGGTACGCTGACGCAGGAAGCCATCTGGTCCATCCGCACCTACCTGGAAACGCGCCGCGAGCCTTAAGGCCCAGCGAATTTCGGCCATTTTTCAATCGATCCAAGGCAAGCCCACACCATGACCACTTCAAATCCCGATGTTTGCCCGGACTCCGGCCGCGACACCCTGCCTGCGCGCGGCCTTGACCGCCGGCGCAGCCTGGCGCTGCTGCTTTCGCTGGGCATGGCGCCGCTGGCGCAGGCGCAGACCGAGCTGACCGACCTGGCGCGCATCCGCGACAGCGGCATCCTCAAGGTGGCGGTGTACAAGGACAACGCGCCGTTTTCGGACGGACCCGCCGCCGACATGCAGGGGCTGGACATTGCGCTGGCCGGCGCGCTGGCCCGGCAGATGAACCTCAAGCTGGCCCTGCTGCCCTTCGACGCGGGCGAACGCATGAACGACGACCTGCGCAACATGGTCTGGCGCGGCCATTACCTGGGCTACGGGCCGGCCGACATCATGCTGCATGTGCCGGTGGACAAGTACCTGATGCAGGAAAACCGGCAGGCGCTGATCTTTGCGCCCTACATGCGACAGGTGCAGGTGCTGCTGCATGACACGCGCGCGCTGCCGCAGGTCACGGGACCGGATGACCTCAAGGGCCGCAAGCTGGCGGTCGAGCGCGGGACCGGACTGGCCAGCGTGCTGATGGGCCAGCAGGGCGGCATGCTGCGCTCGCAGGTCAGCGTCTACCCTTCAGGCGTGGAGGCGGCCCGGGCCGTCATCAACGGGCAGGCGGCCGCCGCCTATGTGCTGCGCTCGCAGGCCGAGGCCGCGCTGGCGCAGGCCCAGCCCCGGCCGGCGCATCTGGCGCTGACCAGCATGCCGCTCCAAGGCGTTCCCGAAAACGGCTGGCCGCTCGGGCTGGCCATCAAGGCGGCGAACAAGGACCTGGGCCAGGCGATTGAAGTGGCCTTCAAGGAACTGCGCGGCAATGGCGAGCTGTTGGCGATGTTCCAGCAGCGCGGCATGACGCTGACGGCGCCCTGAAGGCCTGAACAGCAGGAGGCGGCGCCGCAGGCAGCAGCGCCGCCTTTCATCAATTCAGGACGCATCGCCCCCCGGTTGCGCGGCATCCTGCCTTTCGATTTCCTCAAGCTCCGCCTCGGTGAACACCCGCGAACGCGTGTGAAAAGCCTTGCCCTCGGGGCCTTCGAGCGAGAACGTCCCGCCATGCCCGTCGATCACGTCGATGATCAGCTGCGTGTGCTTCCAGTACGCGTACTGCGACTTGCCGATGTAGAAGCGCGCGCCGCCGATCTCGCCTAGGAAGACATCGCCCGCGCCCATCGTGATCTCGCCCGGCAGGTAGCAATTGGCCGCGCTGTTGTCGCAGCAGCCGCCGGACTGGTGGAACATGACGGTTCCGTGTTTCGCCTTGAGCTGCTCGACCAGTTCGAGCGCCGCCTCTGTAGCAATGACTTTTTCAACCATGTCGGTCTCCAGATAAAAAAACGCCATGAAACGCAAAAAGGGACGGTTGCCCGTCCCCGTGGATGCTGCGCGGCTCCAGGCCGGCCGGTCAGCAAAAGTTCAAAAGATCAGAAGAAGCCGAGCTTTTGCTCGCTGTAGCTGACCAGCAGGTTCTTGGTCTGCTGGTAGTGGTCGAGCATCATCTTGTGGTTTTCGCGGCCCAGGCCCGATTCCTTGTAGCCGCCGAAGGCCGCGTGCGCCGGGTAGGCGTGGTAGCAGTTGGTCCAGACGCGGCCGGCCTTGATGGCGCGGCCCATGCGGTAGGCGACGTTGCCGTTGCGGCTCCACACGCCGGCGCCCAGGCCGTAGAGCGTGTCGTTGGCAATCGCCAGCGCGTCGGCCTCGTCCTTGAAGGTGGCCACGGCCAGCACCGGGCCAAAAATTTCTTCCTGGAAGATGCGCATCTTGTTGTGGCCCTTGAACAGCGTGGGCTTGACGTAGAAGCCGCCCTCGAAATCCGGGCCCAGGTAGGCCTGCTCGCCGCCGATCAGCACCTCGGCGCCTTCCTGGCGGCCGAGTTCGAGGTAGGACATGATCTTGGTGAGTTGCTCCTTGGAAGCCTGTGCGCCCATCATGGTGTCGGTGTCCAGCGGGTTGCCCATCTTGATGGCGGCGACGCGCTTGAGAACGCGTTCCATGAACTGGTCGTAGATCGATTCCTGGATCAGCGCGCGCGACGGGCAGGTGCAGACCTCGCCCTGGTTGAAGGCGAACAGCACCAGGCCTTCAATCGCCTTGTCCAGGAAGCCGTCGTCCTTGTCCATTACATCGGCAAAGAAGATGTTGGGCGACTTGCCGCCGAGTTCCAGCGTCGCCGGAATCAGGTTGTTGGCCGCCGCCTGCGCAATCACGCGGCCGGTCGAGGTGGAGCCGGTGAAGGCGATCTTGGCGATGCGCTTGCTGGTGGCCAGCGGCATGCCGGCTTCGCGGCCGTAGCCGTTGACGATGTTGAGCACGCCGGCGGGCAGCAGGTCGGCAATCAGTTCGGCCAGAACCAGCATGCTGATTGGCGTGGATTCGGCGGGTTTGAGCACCACGCAGTTGCCTGCGGCCAGCGCCGGGGCCAGTTTCCAGGCGGCCATCAGGATCGGGAAGTTCCAGGGAATGATCTGGCCGACGACGCCCAGCGGCTCGTGCATGTGGTAGGCGACGGTGTTCTCGTCGATTTCGCTGATGCCGCCTTCCTGCGCGCGGATGCAGCCGGCGAAATAGCGGAAGTGGTCAATGGCCAGCGGAATGTCGGCGTTCAGCGTTTCGCGGATCGGCTTGCCGTTGTCCACGGTTTCGGCCCAGGCCAGCAGTTCGAGGTTGGCTTCCAGGCGGTCGGCCACCTTGAGCAGTACATTGGCGCGCTCGCCGGCGGAGGTGCGTCCCCATTTGTCGGCTACCGCATGGGCCGCATCGAGCGCGAGTTCGATGTCCTCGGCGGTGGAGCGCGCGGCCTGCGTGTAGGGCTTGCCGTTGACGGGGCTGATCACGTCAAAGTACTCGCCCTTGGCCGGGGCAAGCCACTCGCCGCCGATGAAGTTGTCGTAGCGGGCTTTGTAGGTGTGGATGGCGCCTGGGGCGCCGGGTGCTGCGTAGATCATCTGTCTCCTCTGTGGTCAATGGCGGGGTGGTTTCCCTTGCGGGTACTCCATCGTTATCAAGGAACGTGCCAGCAGGAGGAAGGCGAAAAAAGGCGTGATTTCCAGTCATTTTTCAAACATTTCCGGGGCGTGAGCGCGGGATTCGCCAGCCCTGGGGCGAAATCACCCCGCTCTTCGTTCACGGCGCGCCAGGCGCAGGTCCTTTATTACTGCTGAATTCATAGCTGCTTGCGCATACTGGACATGCGCTAGAAGCCTTTTTGATGCTGAAAATTGCTTCGCTGCTTAAAACCTATGCGCCCTGGAGTCGCAAGCGCCGGCTGCATGCGAAATGCAACGCTCCGCCCTGAGACACCTGTGACAAAAAAGAGCATTCGCCCACCGCCGCCCGGCCAGCCGGGCCGGGAACGGCGCGCCAAGCTCGACGGGCATGGCTTTTGCTGAAACCGGTGTTCCCACAATTTGCTGGGGACTTCAAAATTACCGGAGACATCGTGATGAAAAAAAACCTGCTCGCCCTTGCCGTTCTGGCGCTGGTATCAAGCGCGGCCATGGCCCAAAGCAGCGTGGTGCTGTATGGCAACGTGGACCTGGGCGTGCTGACGCAGAACCACAGTCCGGCCGGCGGCTCCTCGACCAGCATCGCGAATGGCGGCATCTCGCCCAGCATCTGGGGCTTTCGCGGCTCCGAAGACCTGGGCGGCGGACTGAAAGCCAATTTCAACCTGGAAGGACACTTTGCGGCGGACACCGGCGCGGCGGGCGGAAATGGAACCACAGGCGCTGCGGCCCTGTTTCGCCGCCAGTCCAATGTGGGTTTGTCATCTGCCGACTTTGGCACGCTCACTCTGGGCAACCAATACAGCCCTGCAATCTTGGCATTCGCTGCGACAGACCCGCGCGGCCTGCGTGAAAACTTTTCCGGCCTTTATTCATGGGCCTACAACTCAGGCGTCGTCGCCCCGGGCTTGAGCGCCACAGTCCTCCCGAACCAGAACAACGACGTTGGCGTGTTCCTGCAAAACGCCATTACCTACAGCAACAAGTTTGGCCCGGTCGGCATTGCGGGCGGCTACAGTGTTTCCGAAGGCAAAGGCGCTGTGTATTCCCTGGGCGTCACTTACGCTGGCCCGCTTTCCTTGTCGGCAGCCTACCAGTCCAACAACAAGCCCAATACGTCTGACCGGCTGAGCAGTATTTACACCGTGGGTGCCGGCTACACGCTGGGCGACTTCACCGGCAAGCTGAACTATCTGCGTGGCGTCAATAAAAATGCCGCCACGCTGGCCGATGCCAGCAAGGTGAATGTGGTCGGTACAGGCGTGGACTGGAAGACAGCGGCCAGCAACACCGTGATGGCCGCCCTCTATTTCGGCAAGAACAAGACCAACAGTCAGGACAAGACCACGACGCTGATCCTGAGCGATGAATACGCCCTGTCCAAGCGCACGACGCTGTACGGCACCTTCACCTATGCCGATGCCAAGGCAGGCGCCACGCTGCTGACGACCGTCGTGGCCGGCGGCACGGCGGCCAATGTCGGCACCAGCCTGTTCAACGTGGGCGTCAGGCACTCCTTCTGAGCGGCCTGCAGGCCTTTCAGCCCCGGCATTGCTGCATGCCGGGGACTGGCGAAGCGCTCAGGCTGCGTGAAGCTGCAGGCCCGCCGTAGCCTGCCACTTGCCCTGCTTGTCCACCACGAGCACATCGACATTCCATTCCCGCGCCAGCCGAAGCGCGCCCTCGCGCCCGGCGACGAACATGACCTTGGTGAGCGTATCGGCCAGCGCGCAACTGGGCGCCGCCACGGCGACACACGACAGCTCGGCAGGCGAATAACCGGTGCGCGGATCGAAGATGTGGTGGTGCCGCCGGTCAGGGCTGAAACTGCATTCGTTGTCGGCCGACACCGCGATGCTGCGGCCGTCCAGCGCCAGCCGGGCGATGAGCGCCTGCGCATCGCGCGGGTCCTGCAGTCCCAGCAGCCAGGGGCCGTCGTGGCCGGGCTGTCCCAGCGCAGTCCACTCGCCGGCATTGACCAGCGCATGCTCAATGCCGAACGCCTGCAGCCGCGTGCGCACCAGGTCGGCGGCAAAGCCCTGGGCGATGCCGTTCAGCGTCACGCCCATGCCCGGCCGCCCCAGGCGAATCGCGTCGCTTGATACCGACAGATGCTGCCAGCCCACGGCGGCCCGCGCGGCTGTGACCGCCTCTGGCGACGGCAGCGCTTTGCGTCCTGCCGCCTGTTCAAACGCGGCCCACAGCGGCTGGACGGTGACATCAAACGCGCCCTGGCTGCGCGCCGACACGCTTTGCGCCAGCTGCAGCACCTTGACCAGATCGGGATGGGGCCGCAAGAGCGCGCCCTCGCGGTTGAGCCGGCTGAGCGCGCTGTCGCTCTTGAACAGGCTCATCTGCGCTTCCACATGGCGGATGGTTTCAACCGCCGCGTCCAGCGACCGCTCGGCCTGATGGCTGTCGGCGTGCGCCACGCGCAAGGTCAGCACCGTGCCAAAGCCAAGCATCGTGCGGTCCCGCCACTGGAGCGGATCTGAACCACGAACGGCACCGGCAGGCCCAATCCAGCCGGATGCAGCAAGGCCTGCCACGCCCATGCCCAGACCGGAGCGCAGGAAATTGCGTCTTTTCATGGCGCACCCCTGACGAGTTTTGCAGCCGGGTTGCCGGCAACCGCGATGGGTATGCGCACCTGGCCGGACACATGGCGGTTTTTCAGGATCAGCGGCACGCACAGTTCCTCGTTCGTGTAGATGGCCACGCAGTCGAGGCACTGGAAGCATTCGTCGTAGTCGATCTTTCCCGGCTTGTCGATGGCCTGGTAGGCGCAGTCGCTGCGGCAGCGCTGGCAGGGCTGGCCGCATTCGGCGCGCCGGGCGATCCAGTCGAAGCGGCGCAGCCGGCCCAGCACCACCATGCCGGCGCCCAGCGGGCACAGGTAGCGGCAATAGCCCTTGTAGAAAAAAGCGCTCAGCACCACCAGCCCGCCGGCCCAGGCCACAAAAGGCCAGAAGCGGTTGAAGCCCAGCGTGATGCTGGTCTTGAACGGCTCCACCTCGACCAGGCGGTCGGTCCAGCCCACCGAAAAGCAGGCCACCAGCACGATGACGCCAAGCACGATGTACTTGAGTTTCTTGAGCCGGGAATCGACCCGGTCGGGGATGCGGACCTGGCGCACGCCAAGCGCATTGGCCGCCTTGCTGACCAGTTCCTGCAGCGCGCCGAAGGGGCAGAGCCAGCCGCAAAACGTGCCCCGCCCCCAGACTACGGCGCTGAGAATGACTGCGCCCCAGAGCACCACGGTCATCGGGTCGTACATGAAGAAACCCAGGCTGCGGCCGGCAATCAGCGCCTGGACCAGCGCCGTGATGTTGACCACCGACAGCTGGCCCTGCGCGTACCAGCCAATGAAGCCCAGCGTGAACAGCAGGTAGCCGGTGCGGAAAATGGCCAGCCGGCGCTTGCTGCGCGACACCCAGGCGGGCCTGGCCAGCGCCCAGGCCAGCACCGCCAGGCCGGCCAGCAGCACCGCCAGTTCGGCGCTGCGCGCGCGCCAGATCGAATGCCAGCCCTTGTCGTCGGCGCTGGCCGATTCAAAGTATTTCGCGGGCAGCGCCGTGCCGAAGGCGAAATCCTTGTTGACCCGCTCCGGGTAGATCATGCCTTTGCTGCGCGTCACGCGCAGCTTGAAGTCCAGCGCCTGCGCCGGGTCCAGCCCGGCCGGGGCATTCACCCGGAAGACGCGCCACTCTGCGCCCTGCAGCGCGGCGGGCAATATCAATCTGGCGTCCAGGTCCAGGTCGCGCAGTTCCAAAGGCAAGCCTTCCTGTTGCAGCGTCACCCGGTCGGGCACCGAGCCGCTGACGAAATCGTCGCCCAGGAAGGAATAGCGGCCCTTGCCGACCAGCAGCAGCGCATGGTCGCCCGGGTCCAGCCGGCCCTGCAGCACCTTCCAGCCCTCGGGCGTGAGCAGGTTGCGGCCCGTGGCTGGCACGCTCAAGTAGGCGGCATGCAGGGCGACGAACGCGCCTTCCGGCGCCTGGCCGGCCTCGCGGTCCTGCCCCGCGCCCACCGTCCCGGCAAAGGCCTGCTCGATGTCGCGGTTGCTGACCGTCTTGCTTGAGACCAGGCCGGCCCCGACCAGCGCATTCCAGTCCATGGGCGCATACACCTCGGGCCGGATGCGGGCCACCAGCTCCGGGTCGCGGCCCTTGGCATAGCCCATTTTGGCCCGCGCGACCTTCAGCGATGCGGCCAGCAGGCTCTGGTTCAGGATGCGCACCGACGCCGTGGCCTTGGCCACGCCGTCGAGGTAGACATTGGCGCTGCCGGCTTTTGCCTGGCTGTTGCCGCCTGCGCCGATCTTGATGCTCTGCATCAGCGAGACGCCCTTGTACTGTTCGACGAAGCGGCGCATCGGCTCTTCGCCCAGCCCGTCCAGGAACACCGGCTCGTGGTGCGACAGCACGCGCACGTTCGTGAAAATGCCCTTGGCATCGAGCGTCACCAGCAAGTTGAACGGCGTGCCGGAAAAGCCGGGAATCGGCGCCATGTCGACCGACTCGAACACATAGGCAACGATGGGCGTGGCGGTTCCGTCCTGCTTGAGGATCGGCCAGACCGGCAGTTCTCGGTCTTTTTCGCCAACGATCAGCGGCGGCGGGAAAGCCTTGAGCATGGCGTCGCGCGTCATGGTTCCCGCCTGCGCGGGCAGCCAGGCGCACAGCGCGAAAAAAAGCAGGCCGAAGGTCAACGTGGCAAATGCACGAAGCTGGGCTGGCCGGAAAAGGAATGGCGCCATCAGGCCTTCCCCGCACGGCGCCGGCGGCGGATTGCACAAGTTGCGCGGATTGACAGAATTTTGATGTCTCCTTGGTTTCCCATGGCGCCGCCAGCGCTTTTGGCCGGCGCTGGCCTTCCGGGCGGCGATGGGTTGGAGCACTTGAAGGCAAAACGCATGCCACCGTGCAAGCGGCCGGTGTTTTGCGGGTTGCCGTGGGAACGCCTGCGGGCGCTGCGGGCTGCAAGCCGGGCCGATGCGCAGATAGTGAACACCGGCAGGAAGCCGGTTGCCCTGACTGTTCCAATTCGGCACGCTCGGGGAGCGGGCAGGCGCAAACCGGATTCGCTATAAATTAAATAGCTATCTTCGCCCGTCCAGCATGCGCAAAAGGCCAAAAACAGGCATAAACCAGCGTTGCACGGGCCGGCAAGGCGTCATGCAGCCTCTGCATTCCCAGCGGACACCGCGAACCGCGCCGTCAACTCGCCCAGGCCCAGTTCAGCCAGCACCTGCTGCAAACGCGTCTGCGCGGCGCGGGTCTTGGCCGCGCTGGGCGTTGACGGGCGGCTGGCCAGGATGAGTTCGTTCTTCATCGAATGCTCCCAGCCGACCAGCTCGGTCACGGTGACCTGGTAGCCGTTGGCTTCCAGCTGCAGGCAGCGCAGCACGTTGGTGATCTGGCTGCCGAATTCGCGCGTGTGCAGCGGATGGCGCCACAGCTCGGCCAGCGGAGACTTGGCCAGGTTCAGGGCACGCGATTTCTTCAGCACGCCGGCCACCTCGGCCTGGCAGCAGGGCACCAGCACCATGTGGCACGCCTGCCTGGCCAGGCCAAAGGCAATCGCGTCGTCGGTGGCGGTGTCGCAGGCATGCAGCGCGGTCACGATGTCCACGCGGGGCGGCAGTTCGGCCGAAGCGGTAGCCTCCTGCACCGACAGGTTCAGGAAGGACATGTTCGCAAAACCCAGCCGCGCCGCCAGCGCACGCGATTTCTCGACCAGTTCGGCGCGGGTTTCAATGCCGTAGACATGGCCGCTGACCGGCTCGCCTTGGCGCGCCACGTTGAAGAACAGGTCGTACAGGATGAAGCCCAGGTAGGACTTGCCGGCGCCGTGGTCGGCCAGCGTGAAGCCTTGTCCGCCCCCGGACACCTCGTTCAGCAGCGGCTCGATGAACTGGTACAGGTGGTAGACCTGCTTGAGCTTGCGCCGGGTGTCCTGGTTGAGCTTGCCCTCGCGGGTCAGAATGTGCAGTTCCTGCAGCAATTCGATCGACTGGCCGGGGCGGAGTTCTTCAATGACCTGTGCGGGCTTGCCGCGAAGCTTGTCGCGAAGGGGTGGGCTGTTTTTTTGCATGGCTGGCAAGTTTAGTCCTGCGCTTTTCGATGCCCCGCCCGGGACTTGCATGACCCTGCATGGTCACTCCGGCAATTAAATTGCACACAATTTAATTGCGTGCAATAATCAAACCATGCCTCATGAACTGCCCGATCCGGCTTCTGGCTTGATACCGCCAGGCGCAAACACCGACACCCTGCTGCGGCTGGACAACCAGTTGTGCTTTGCGCTGTATTCGGCGTCGCTGGCCATGACACGGCTGTACCAGCCGCTGCTGAGCGCGCTGGGCATGACCTATCCGCAGTACCTGGCGATGCTGGTGCTCTGGGAGCAAGACGGCTTGTCGGTGTCCGAACTCGGCGAGCGGCTGCTGCTGGACTCTGGAACGCTCACGCCGCTGCTCAAGCGGATGGAGGCGTCCGGCCTGGTGACGCGCCAGCGCGACGCACACGACGAGCGGCGCGTCCACATCACGCTGACTGCAGCCGGCCGCGAGATGAAAGCCCGGGCCGCCAGTATTCCGGGCCGCATCCTGAATGCCGCGCAGTGTCCGGTGCCCGAACTGGTGGCGCTGACGCGGCAGGTGCAGGCGCTGCGCCAGCGGCTGGTGCAGGGCGGCGCGGATTGAGTTTCGGCTTTGATTTTTGTTTTCTCAACCCTGCCTTCACAAAAGGCTTTTTCACAGGAAATTTTGCATGACCACGAAGCTTGACCAGGTGCTCTACACCGCCCAGACCCACACCACCGGCGGCCGCGACGGCCAGGCCAAATCCAGCGACGCACGCCTGAATGTCACGCTGAGCTCGCCCGGCACGACCGGCAACGGCACCAACCCCGAGCAGCTGTTTGCCGCCGGTTACTCGGCCTGCTTCATCGGCGCGCTGAAGGCCGTGGCCGGCATGCAGAAAATCACCCTGCCGGCCGACGTCAGCATCGACGCCAGCGTGGACCTGGGCAAGATTCCCAATGGCTATGGCATCGCCGTCCGCCTGGACATCTCCCTGCCCGGCATGGAAGCTGCCGCAGCGCAGGCGCTGGTCGATGCCGCCCACCAGGTCTGCCCGTACTCCAACGCCACGCGCGGCAACATCGACGTGACGCTGACGCTGAAATAAGCGCGCACCCAGGGCCGCGCCCAAGGCCCGCCGGTTTTGCAGCCGGCGGGCTTTTTTGCGCCTGCCGCCCTTGAAGCCCGGCCCCCGGTGGCGCGACAATCAAGCATGACCCAATACAACAAGGCGGCTGCGGCGCGCCACGACATCCATGTCTACGAACACCTGACGCCCGACGTGGTGCTGGACGCGCTGGCCAGCGTCGGCCTGCTGGGCGACGGCCGCCTGATGGCGCTGTCCAGCTATGAAAACCGGGTGTACCAGGTGCATCTGGAAAGCCCGGTCGGAAGTGCGGAACTGGCCGGCGACATCGTGGTGGTCAAGTTCTACCGGCCCGACCGCTGGAGCGACGCGCAGATCCTGGAAGAGCATGGGTTTGCCGCCGAACTGATGGCCGCCGAGATTCCCGTGGTCGGCGCGCTGGAACTGAACGGCACGACGCTGAACCATTTCAAGGGCTTCAGCTTCAGCGTGTCGCCCAGCCGTGGCGGCCGGCGGCCGGAGCTGGACAACCTGGACGTGCTGGAATGGATAGGCCGCTTCCTGGCGCGCATCCACACCGTGGGCGCGGCCCGGCCTTTCGTACATCGCCCGGCGCTGAATCTGCAGACTTTCGGCCATGCCTCGCGCGATGTCCTGCTGGCGGGCGGCTACCTGCCGCTGGACATGGAATCGCGCTGGCACCAGGCCTTCGACGAAGCCATGACCGTCGCCCAGGGCGTGTTTGACAGCGTTCCCCATGCGCGCCAGCTGCGCCTGCATGGCGACTGCCACCCCGGCAACATTTTGTGGACGCCCGAAGGCTTACCACTGGCCGGCCCGCATTTTGTCGATCTGGACGATGCGCGCAGCGGCCCGGCGGTGCAGGATTTGTGGATGCTGCTGTCGGGCGACCGGCCCCAGCAGCTGCGCCAGCTGGGCGCGCTGGTCGATGGCTACGACGAGTTCGGCGAATTCGACCGGCGCGAGCTGGCGCTGATCGAGCCGCTGCGCACGCTGCGCCTGGTGCATTACAGCGCCTGGCTGGCGCAGCGCTGGCACGACCCGATTTTCCCGATCAACTTCCCGTGGTTTGGCTCCAGCGACTACTGGAAAGGCCAGGTGGACATGCTGATTGAACAGACCGAGGCCATGCAGGCGGCGCCGCTGGTCGCCTGAAGCCGCCTGGCCCCGTGCACGGCGGTGCAGGGGAAGGAATGGCACCAGGCGGTTTGCAGCGACCCGGCAACACGGCGTTTGCTGACACGGTCGAGCTGCAGGCCGCCCTAGGATGGCTACTCTTCCCTACTGGAGCCTTGATGCCCTCCCCATTCCCGATTTCGCGCCGGCCGCTGCTGGCCTGGCTGGCCGCAGGCGCTGCCACGGCGGCTTTTCCCTCATTCGCCGCGCAGCACCGCAAGCCGGCCAGCGCGCTGACCGGCGCGGCGCTGATGGAGCGCGTCAATGCAGACACCGGCATGCCGGCGCTGGCCCAGGGCGCGCGCGGCGATGCCGTGCTGCGTGCGCAGGTCCTGCTCGACCATGCCTGGTTTTCTCCGGGCGAGATCGACGGCGCCTTTGGCGCCAACATGCGCCGCATGGTGGCGGCGTTCCAGACGGCGAACCAACTGAAATCAACTGGCCGCATCGACGCAGGCACCTGGAAAGCACTGGCCGGCGATGCGCCTGCGCCGGTGCTCAGCGAGTACACGCTCACCGCCGAGGATGCCGCCGGCCCCTTCGACAAGCTGCCCGCCGACACGATGAAGCGCGCCGAACTCAAGCGGATGGGTTTTGAATCGGTCCAGGAAGCACTGGGTGAAAAATTCCATTGCAGCCCGAAGTGGCTGCAAACCGTGAACCGGGGCAGCACGTTCAAGACCGGCGACAAGATCATCGTTCCCACGCCCGGCCCCGAGAAAGCGCCGGCCAGGGCCGCGTCGATCCGCATCGACAAGTCCGGGCATGTGCTGTTCCTGCTCGACAAGGACGCGCTGCCGGTGGCGGCCTTTCCGATCAGCATGGGCGGCGCGTCCGATCCGCTGCCGGTCGGCCGCATGGAAATCAAAAACGCCGCCAAAGACCCGGTGTTCACCTTTGACCCGACGCTGCTCAAGGGCAGCAAGAAAACCGATATCAAGGCCGATATCGCGGCCGGGCCGAACAACCCGGTCGGCGTGTACTGGCTGGGCCTGAGCAAGCCGCACTGGGGCATCCACGGCACGCCGGACCCGGAGCGCGTCGGCTGGTCCGAATCCAACGGCTGCATCCACCTGACCAACTGGGATGTGCTGCGCGTGGCGAAGGCGGTCAAGGTCGGGTTTGCGGTGGATGTCCATGCCTGAGCATGGGGTGGCCCGCCGAAGCATGAGCCGGCGCCTAGCCGCGCTGCTTTGCCTGGCCTGGGCGGGCAGCGCCCTGGCCGCTGCCCCGGCGGGTGTTTCAGACGGGGCTGCCACCGGCATGCCGGCCGAGCCGCCGGTCCTGCTGCTGCCGGTGCAGGGCATCACCGCGAGCGACTTGCGCGACACCTTTGGCGATGGCCGGGACGGCGGCCAGCGCGGCCACGAGGCCATCGACATCCTCGCGCCCACCGGCACGCCGGTGCTGGCGGTGGACGACGGCCGCATCGTCAAGCTGTTTTTGAGCCAGCCCGGCGGCATCACGGTGTACCAGTTCGACCCGAGCGGGCGATTTGCTTACTACTACGCGCACCTGGAGCGCTATGCCGACGGGCTGGCCGAGGGCCAGGCGGTGCGGCGCGGCAGCGTGCTCGGCTATGTCGGCGCGACCGGCAATGCCAGGGCAGACGTGCCGCACCTGCATTTCGCCATTTTCCGGCTCGGTCCGGAAAAGCAGTGGTGGAAAGGCGAGCCGGTCAACCCCTTCCCCTACCTGGGCGGCAAGCCGCCCTGAGCGCCGGTCTGGAGCGTCACCCAAAGCGCGCAAAGCGCATGGCAGTTTTTGCTATTTTATTCATAGCTGCTTGCGCATACCAGTAGTGCGCAAGCAGCCTATTTGATGCCAAAAAACCGTTTACTGTTCAAAACGAAGCTGCCTTGAGCGCGAAGCCGCAGGCAGCGCAGTCACGGCCAAGGCAGGGCAACGACCTGCCGGCTTTAAATGGAATCACCAGTTGCGCACGCGGCCGGTGTCCAGGTGCACGAACTGGTCGCGCGGGTAAAAACCCACGCCGCCCGCGTTCAGCGACAAGGCCGCCTGGTGCAGATCGGCCAGCGGCACGCCGGGCAGGCGAACGTCAATCGCGCGGCCTTCCATGTGCAGGCTTTTGGTCGCCACGCCGCCGCTGCGCGTCTGGCGCAGGCGGCTGTTGGTGGCCGGACAGCGGTAGCCCGAGATCACCTCGAACGCGCCCTTGCTGCCCAGCGCCTGCTGCACCCGATACAGCAGGTCGAACACCTGCGGGTCGATCACGCCGATGTCGCCGGTGTAGTGGTCGCGCAGGAAGCGGTTGAGCCAGCCCAGCGCCTGCGGCACATAACGCTCGCCGCTGGCATACACCAGGTCGATCTTCTCGTGGGTATGCGTGTGTACCAGCGCCAGGCCGCGCGCGTCGGGCACGGAAGCCCAGGCAGCGGGCGCGGCCAGTGCCGGCAGGGCGGCGGCGGCAAATCCAGCTGTCTGGCGCAGGAAGTGGCGGCGGGCGGGGGTCTTGGGATGGGTCATGGGGCGTCTCCGTAGAGGGTTGGCAGCGTTTGCGAATGCTGGCGCAGGGCAGCGTCGAGCAGCCGGTCCAGCCCGTAGAGGTCGTCAAAGAAAAAGGTGCGGCCGTCCTTGACCAGCGTGGTGCCGTAGGCAATCAGCACCGGCACCGGCTCGGGCAGCCTGAGCGTGGCCGACTGGCCACGGCTCATCGCCGTGCGGATGCGCTCGTCGGTCCAGTCCGGCATGTTCTTCAGAACGAATTTGGCCAGTTCCACCGGATGCTCGACACGGATGCAGCCGTGGCTGAAATCGCGCCGGTCGCGCTGGAACAGTTCGGTGGCCGGCGTGTGGTGCAGGTAGATGTTGTCGCGGTTCGGGAACACGAACTTGATGTCGCCCAGCGCGTTTTTCGGCCCCGGCCGCTGGCGGATGCGCGCCTTGCCGGCCAGCACGGCGTCCAGCAGGCCGGCCGACACCGTCCGGTCCACGCGGCCGCCGTTTGATACGAATTCCATCTCCTGGCGCGCCAGATAACCGGGGTCGCGCCTCAGCCGGGGAACGATCTCGGCGCGGGCGATGGACGGCGGCACGTTCCAGTACGGGCTGAACTCGATGAAACGCATGTCCTCGTCGAACAGCGGCGTGCGCGTGTCCAGCGCCTTGCCGACGACGATCTTCATTTCTTCCTGTACCTGGATGCGGCCGTCCTGTACTTCGTAGGCGCGCAGCACGAACTCGGGAATGTTCACGACGATCATGCGCGGACCCTGCATCAAGGGCGTCCAGCGCAGCCGCTCCAGGGCCAGTTCGATCTGGCGCGCGCGGGCAGCGGGCGTCACCTGCAGCTGCGCCAGCGTGGTTTTGCCGATCACGCCGTCGGCGGCCAGCCCATGGCGCAGCTGAAAGGCCTTGACCGCCCCGACCAGCGGCTCGTCGTAGCGCGCCGCCGGTTGCGCCAAGCCGGGCGGCAGGTCGCCCAGATCAGCCAGCCGCTCGGCCAGCGGAGCCAGAGCCGCATACGCCTGACCCGGCGCCAGCTTGGGCGACTTGCCGCCCGGCAGCGGCGGCAGGGGCTGGCGCCAGGCCGCATGGTCGATGCGCGCGCGGTAGGCGGCCAGCGCCTCGCGCAGGCTGCCGTAGATCGGCAGGCGCGGCGCGGCCTCCAGCGCCGCGTCACCAAGCCGTCCGGCCGCCAGCGCGGCCTGCAGGTAGGCGCCGGCATCAAAGGGCTCGCGCTGCGGCGGGCTGAAGTTGTGATGGATCTTTTGCGGATCGACGCGGCCCGAGTGGACGTCGGCCAGGTAGCGCTCCATCGCCGTGTTCAGCGCCTGCTCTAGGAGCGCCATCGCGGCGGCGTCAAGCGGTGAACCCCGTGCAGCCCCGGCAATCGACCGTCCCAGCGCGGCGGCGCTGTAGTCCTGCGGCGCCAGGCCGTGGCTGGCGGCGGCGGCCAGCACGGCCACCGCCTCATGCGCCTGGGCGCCGGGTCGGTCGCCATCGAACCACGGCAGCCCCTGCGCCGCCATGGCGGTGCCGCAGAACAGCCACAGCACAAGGGCCGCGCGGCCAAGGAGCGAGGACAGGCAGTTCTTCATGTTCATCGTCCATTATCGGCCGCTGCAGAAGGGCAGGCTGCGTGCCCGCCAAGGCGAAGAAACCGACCGCACGCCTTCATGCCACAAACGAAAAAAGTCCCGCAGGCAAAACCGGCGGGACTTTCGGCAGGCGACCCGTCCGGGTCAGCATGCAGGCGTTACGGCGTTACGCGCCTTACACCAGCAAGGCATTCACCCGGCGCACATAGGCCGCCGGATCAGCCGGCATGCCGCCTTCGGCCAGCAGCGCCTGGTCGAACAGGATGTTGGCCAGGTCATCGAAACTGGCCGATTCGCTGCTCGCTTCGAGTTTTCTCACCAGCGGGTGCTGGGCATTGACTTCCAGGATCGGCTTGCTTTCCGGCACGGCCTGGCCGGCCTGCTTGAGCATGCGCGCCAGCTGCGTGGACATGTCGCCGTCCTGCACCACCAGACAAGCCGGTGAATCGACCAGCCGCGAGGTGGCGCGAACGTCGGAGGCCTTGTCCTTGAGCGCTTCCTTGAGCTTGTCCAGGATCGGCTTGAATTGCGTCTGCGCTTCCTCGGCGGCCTTTTTCTCGTCCTCGTCCTGCAGCTTGCCCAGATCGACCGCGCCCTTGGCGACCGACTGCAGCGGCGTGCCGTCGAACTCGTTGAGGTAGTTCAGCGCCCATTCATCGACCCGGTCGGCCATCAAGAGCACTTCGATGCCCTTCTTGCGGAAAATTTCCAGCTGCGGGCTGCTCTTGGCGGCGGCCAGCGTGTCGGCGGTGATGTAGTAGATCGCGTCCTGGCCGTCCTTCATGCGCGCCTTGTAGTCGGCAAAACTCACGCTGGTGGTATCTAGGGTCGAGCTGGCAAAGCGCAGCAGCTTGGCCAGGCGCTCGCGGTTGGCGAAATCCTCGCCCAGGCCTTCCTTCAGGACCGCGCCGAACTCGGCGTAGAAGGTCTTGAACTTTTCCGGCTCGTTGTTCGCCAGGTCCTCGATCATCGACAGCACGCGCTTGGTGCAGCCTTCGCGGATCGCCTTGACGGCGCGGCTTTCCTGCAGCAGCTCGCGCGAGACGTTCAGCGGCAGGTCGGACGAATCGACCACGCCTTTCACAAAGCGCAGGTAGGTCGGAAGCAGCGCCTGGGCGTCGTCCATGATGAAGACGCGCTTGACGTAGAGCTTGACACCAGCAGCCTTGTCGCGCTGGTACAGATCCATCGGCGCCTTGGACGGGATGAACAGCAGCTGGGTGTATTCGGTCGAGCCTTCCACGCGGTTATGGGTGCTGGCCAGCGGCGCTTCCTGGTCGTAGCTGATCTGCTTGTAGAACTCGTCGTACTGCTCGGGTGTGATGTCTTTCTTGGCGCGCGTCCACAGCGCGGCGGCCTGGTTTACCGTTTCCCATTCGCCGGTCTTCACCATCTCGCCGGGCTGGTCGTTCTCGCCGTCCTTCCACTCTTCCTTTTCCATCTGGATCGGCAGCGAGATGTGGTCGGAATACTTGTTGATGATGCTTTTGAGCTTCCAGGCGTTCAGGTAGTCGCTGGACTCGTCCTTCAGGTGCAGCGTGACGCTGGTGCCGCGCTCGGCGCGCTCAATCTCGCTGACCTCGAACTCGCCCGTACCGTCGCTGACCCAGCGCACGCCGTGGGCAGCCGCCAGGCCGGCGCGACGGCTTTCCACCGTGATCTTGTCGGCGACGATGAAGCCCGAATAAAAGCCGACGCCGAACTGGCCGATCAGCTGCGAGTCGTTTTTCTGGTCGCCCGACAGCTTGGACACAAAGTCGCGCGTGCCGCTCTTGGCGATGGTGCCGAGGTGGTCAATCGCTTCCTGCTGCGACATGCCGATGCCGTTGTCGGCAATGGTCAAGGTCTTGGCGGCCGCGTCGAAGCTCACGCGCACCTTCAGTTCGCTGTCGTTTTCGTACAGGCCGGCATCGTTCAAGGCTTCAAAACGCAGCTTGTCGCAGGCGTCCGAGGCATTGGAGACTAGCTCGCGCAAAAAAATGTCGGGGTTGGAATACAGCGAATGGGTGACGAGCTTGAGCAGCTGGGCGACTTCGGCCTGGAAGGAAAGGGTTTGTTTGCTCATTATGGAATTGAAGGTTTGACAATTGAAAAACAAAAACTGGCGCCCCTGAACAGGTCGCATGGACTCTCAATTATGGGCGATGCCCCGTTTTTCCAGCGCCATTGCTTTTGCATCGAAAAAGATCGGGCTTTGTGATGTTTCAGCTGAGCGCAAGGTCGGAACGAACTTGTTTCAATACTGTTACAAGTTTCAGAAAAAATCCGGCTAACGCACCCCAAAGGCGTTTGATTACGATATGTTACACAAAGCCGCCACCAGGGATTCCCCTTTCAGCGCCAGGAAACAAAATCGAACAAAGCTATTTATCGCCAAAAATGACGCAAAAACTCCGCATTTCAGTCGGTAATTGCGTGATTTTTGGCACGTTTTCATATAAACCGGTCCGGCATTCATTAATGAATTTATATACATAAAAAACACTTGGACATACAATTAGATAACGTTTAGATACTCCTTTTTTGCGGACGCATCAAACGGATTGACCACGCATTCGCAGTATCTTTTTTGACTCAAGGACGAAAAAAATGAAATTCAATAAACTCGGTCTCGTCGGCGCCCTCTGCGTCGCCGGCTTCCTGGGCAACACTTCCGCGCTGGCGGCTGATACCGCGAACGTTGCAGTATCAGCAACGGTCACCGGAACCTGCAAGTTCAACAGCGGCGGTGCAATCGCGTTCACGCTTGATCCAAATTCTGCCGCTGCCGCCGCCGGAACGGTGACAAGCCCTATTTTCTGGTGTACCAAAGGAGCGGCTTACACGGTCACCGGCAACGATGGTGCGAATTCAGTTACTGCGGGTGCCCGCCGCATGAAGCACGCCAGTCTGACCGAGTACATTCCATACTCCTTCTCCTATACGGCTACCGGAACCGGCACAGGCAAGACCACTCCGATCACCCTGACGCTAAGCTCGGCATCAGTTGCGAATACCGATTTTGTCAACGCATCCGCCGGCAGCTACGCCGATACTGTCGTCCTGTCAATCACCCCCTGATACCCGAACGTACTGCCGCATTCACGGCACCGCCCAAGTACGGTACGACCAAGCGGACGGGACAGCTTATGCCACGCCGCAATTCACCACGATCCACCACGCCAGCCCGACTGGGGTGGTGTTTTTTTTTCGCTCCGCTCCTGCTCGGCGCTGCTACCCCTGCGTACGCTGCCGACAGCAGCACCGTCTCTGTTGGTGCTACCGTGCTGTCGAACAACAATTGCAAGTTCAGAGCGCCAGGGTCCGCGACCCTGGCCTTTGGCAACATCGACCCGTCGAGCAACATCAACGCTACGGCTTCGGCTACGCTGACCATCCGATGCGGCGGTGCATCGCCCCTTGTTTCGTATGCGCTCAGCCATGACAGCGGACTTTACAAGACCGGCGTGAATCTCAACCGCATGAAGCACGCGACGCTGAACGAGTATCTTCCTTATGCGTTGACACTGACGCCCTCATCCGGGACGATCGCCAAGAACGCGGATCAGACCATCACCCTCTCCAGCTCGGTCACGCCGGCCAGTTTCCAGAATGCGGCCATGGGCGCGTATGCCGACACCGTTGTCATTACACTGAGTCCCTGACGCAATCTCCGCAGCGGGGTGCGCGGACACCGGCTCCGCCCAACGAAGAAATCAATGTCCCCGTTCAAAATCCAAACCCTCCACCGGCTTGGAGGTCTTCTCCTCGCGCTTGCCGTCCTGACACCGGCCGGGGCGGGGCAATTCGGTGTGTCACCGATCCGGATCGAGCTTGACCGCGGCGCCAGGAGCGGCGCCATCACTGTCGCCAACGACGAGCAGGCCGACTCGCTGCGCGTGCAGTTGCGGCTGTTCGAATGGACGCAGGACGCGACCGGCAAGGACGACTACCGCGAAGCCGAGGATCTGATCTATTTTCCGCGCTTGATGACGCTGGAAAAGGGCGAGCAGAAGCTGGTGCGCGTCGGCCTGCGCACGCCAACCCTCGAACGCGAGAAAACCTACCGCCTGTTCATCGAGGAACTGCCAGCTCCGCCCACGCCCGGCGGCGCCCGGGTGGCGATTGCCGTGCGCTTTGGCGTGCCAATTTTCGTCAAGCCGGCCAAGGAAGAGATTCGCGGCGAAATTGAAAAGCTCGACATGGCAAAAGGCGTTCTGCGGGTCGGCGTGCGCAACAGCGGCAACGCGCACTTCACCATCAAGTCGATCACGGCCGCCTCTGGCGAGGCTTTCTCCAAGGAAACACCGGGCTGGTACCTGCTGGCCGGGGCCGCGCGCGAGTACGCCATCGAGTTGCCAGCTTCAGCCTGCACAAAGCTCAAGCAGATCGATGTCACCATGAAGGCAGACCAGCTCGAACTCAAGGGAACGCTGGACGTCAATGCCTCGATGTGCGGACCTTGAGGGGAAGGCGCTGTTGCCCGAAGGCGGACGGATGGCAAGCACGGGGGCATGGGCCTGGCCCAGAACCGCCGCCGCAATAGCTTGCGCCCTGCCGCTTGTCGTCGGCGCGGCATCGCCAGGCGGGGGGGAATTGACGGCCGACGACCTGAAGCCGGCCAGCGAACTCACCCGCCCGACCGGGAGCCCGCCCCGGATGCCGGCCCCCGCCGGCGGCCAGCTACTCATTGTCGAGATCCACCTGAATGGCGTGCGCAAGGGCGAATTCACCGTCATGGAGGCGCCTGGCGAAGACTTTCTCGTCGATGAATCCGACCTCAAGGACATGGGCGTGCAGCCGCCTTACGGCGCGCCGGTTGCGGTGGAAGGGCAAGCGCGTTTTTCCCTGCGCGCGCTGCAGGCGAGCGAGCTGCGTTTCGACGAAGCGAAGCTGGCGCTGTTCGTGACCTTGCCGCCGGAGCGGCTGCCCAAAAAAACCCTCGACCTGCAGCCGGGGCGAGCGCAACGCGTGCTGGAGCCGCGCGACAACAGCGCCTTTTTCAACTACCGCACCCTCTACTCTGGCGACAATGCGGGCGGGCCAAACAACCTGACGCTGTCCACCGAACTGGGCGCGCGCGCGGGCGACTTCCTGCTGCGTTCCGAATCGGCCCACGCGCGCGGCGCCGGCCTGCGCCAGGACATCCGCTACGGCACCAGCCTGACCCACGACGACAGGCGCACGCTGCAGCGCTGGACGCTCGGGGACTTCAGCGCCGCCTCCGGTGATCTGGGCGCTTTCCTCAGTCTGGGCGGCATCAGCTTTTCCAAGTCCTACCAGATCGACCCCTATCTGATCCGGCAGCCGATGGCCAGCTTCGTGGGCAACATCACGTCCCCGGCACAGGCGGAGATTTATCTGGACGGCGTGCGGATCCGGACCGAGACGCTGCAGCCGGGCCAGTTCGCGCTGCGCAACCTGAATTATTACGGCGGCCAGCGCGAGGTCTCCGTCGTCATCCGCGACCGCTTCGGACGGGAACAGACCCTTGTCTATCCCTTTTATTTCACCGACACGAATCTGCGCGAGGGCTTGCACGACTACAGCTACAACCTCGGCTTTCAGAGAGAAAACCTGGGCATCGCCAGCAACGACTACGGCCGGCTGGCGCTGTCGGCTTTTCATCGCTACGGCATCAGCGACAGCCTGACGCTCGGAGGCCGGGGCGAAGCCGAACCAGGCCGCTTCAATCTGGGCGCCACCGCAGCCTTGCGCCTGGACAACATCGGTGTCGTTTCCGGCAACCTGTCGGCAGGGCGCAACCCGGCTGGCAGCGGCTGGGCCGGCGTCGCCCGCTACACCTACCAGGCCCGCCATTTCAACGGACAGGCCGAACTCAGGCGCACCTCGCCGCATTACGAAACGGTCGGACAGGCCGCTGCGGCAGACCGTCCAAAAACGGAACTGAGCGTCGGCGCCAGCTACGGCACTGCGCTGATCGGCAGCCTGAACGTCGGTTGGCGCCAGCTGCGGCAGTACCAGGGCGGCGATCAGCGCAGCGTATCCCTGGGCTACTCGCGCACACTGTTCGGCGCGCTCAGCGTGCTGGCTTCGGTCAGCCGGGTGACGGGCGCCCTGCTCACCGCACCTTCGACTAATTTTTTCCTGGCGCTCACCTACAGCCCGAAGCGCAATGTCACGACGAACTTCTTCCACAGCCAGCGCGACGGCAGCACCCGCGACGTGGTGCAGTTCGGCAGCAACGTGCCGGTCGGCGAAGGTTTTGGCTATCGCATGGTCGGCGAGCGCAGCAGCAACGACGGCCTCGGCGACGGCTACCGTTTCGCGCCATCGCTTCAATACAATGGACCGCATGGCGTTTACACGGCGGACCTCGTATCCAACCGCAGCCCGGGCGGCGCCTCGCAGCAAGCGTACCAATTGGGCATCGGTGGCGGCATTGCGTATGTGGGCGGCGCGCTTGCCTTCTCGCGGCCCGTCACGGACAGTTTCGGCATCGTCAAGGTCGGAGAGCTGCAGGGCGTGCGCGTCTATCACAGCGCGCAGGAAATCGGCCGCACCGATGCGGCGGGAAGGGTTTTCCTGCCCAACCTCGGATCGTATGTGGCCAACCGCGTGGCCATCGACGACCGCGACATCCCGATCGACTATGTGATCGCCGACAAGGAATTGAACCTCTCGCCGCCTCTGCGCAGCGGCTCGGTCATCCGCTTCGATGTCATGCGCATCCAGGCGATCACCGGCCGGCTTGCCGTCCGGATCGCCGGCCAGGCGCAGGCAGTTGAATACATTGACCTGTTCGTCATGATTGACGGCAAGGAGACGGTCACCCCGACCGGCCGGGGCGGCGAGTTCTACATCGAGAACCTGAAGCCGGGGCGTCACGCCGCCCGTTTCACGCTTGGCGAGCGGCGCTGCGCCTTTGAACTGACGGTGCCGCCATCGCAGGAAATGCTCATCGACCTCGGAGAACAGCATGTTTGCCAATTCGACCATTAGGACCGCTGCATGGATGGCACTGTCGCTCGCGTCCGGCGCGGGAAACGCCACCACGATGTGCTCGCTGGCCATTGGCGACGTAGTATTCGGAAGCTATGACGTTTTCAACGTCACCAGCCTCGACACCGATGCGACCGTCAACGTGACCTGCAGCCGGGAAGGCGGACCGCAGAACATCAACGTCACCATCGCCATCGGCCCCGGCGCCCATGGCGGCTCCACCGCCAGCCGGAAAATGAAGATGCCCGGTGGCGACCTCCTCGACTACAACCTGTTCAGGGATGCCGGCAGGACCAGCGTCTGGGGCCAGGTTCCCGGGCTTGATGCCTTCACGCGGACGCTGGCGGTGCCGAACAAATCGTCGGCGCAATTGAGCGTGATGATTTTCGGCCGTATCCCGGCCGGCCAGGATGTGCTCAAAGGTACATACGCCGACAACGTCGTGCTGACGGTGATGCCCTAGCCTTACTGTGTCAGCAAATGAGCCGGCTGTTTTGCTTCCACAGGAATGGAAATTGAAGCGCCATGAAAGCCCTCAAGGGGGTTTGTGCCGCAAGACAACTGCCAGGTCGCTGTCAGCTTGTCGCTGGCGAGCGCTCGGGGCAGCGTGCCGGTGGCCTTGACACGGATGCGCCGCGCTCTGGGTCGGGCGCGGTGCAAGGCCCGGAAGCTGCGCCGGGAACCGGGCAACGAACTCGTCAGCGTCAAAGCGCTGGCCATGAGCCTGCAGGCCAGGCAGCGCGTCCCCCGGGCGACAAGGGCGACTCGTCCAGCTGGTCAAAATTCCTGCCATGGGAACACTTTATTTGGTACGCCACGGCCAGGCTTCGTTTGGCGCCGATGACTACGACGTGCTCAGTCCGCTCGGGCACCGGCAGAGTGTGCGGCTGGGTGAGTATTTCAGGAGCAAGGGACTGCGCTTCGAGGCCGCGCTGACCGGCACGCTGAACCGCCAGGTGCAGACGTTTGCCGGCATCTGCGAAGGCATGGGTGCGGCGTTTGCAGACAGCACGGTAGCGGCAGACAGGGCGCCGGCGGGCGTCCTGCCGCATCTGTCCTGGCCCGGCCTCAACGAATACGACAGCGCCGCCGTGATTGGCGCGATTCATCCGTATCCGCTGGCCAGGCCCGACACGCCCGAGTTGTACCGGCATCACTTTCGCCTGCTCAAGGACGGCCTGGCGCAATGGATGGCCGGCGTGGTCAGCCCGCGCGGCATGCCGGACTACAACGGCTTTGTCGCCGGCATCACCGGGGCGCTGGAACACATCCGCACGCACTACCAGGGCGACGTGCTGCTGGTGTCCAGCGGCGGGCCGATTGCGACGGCGGTGGGCCACGTGCTGGGCACCAGCCCGGAGGCCATGATCGAGCTGAACCTGGGCATCCGCAACTGCTCGGTCACCGAATTTGCCTTCAGCCCGAGGCGCCACCGGCTGCAGACCTTCAACACGCTGCCGCATCTCGATGCGCCCGAATATGCCGGCTGGGTGACCTACGCCTGACCAGGCCAGCTGCCGGTTCGCGGAACCGCTCGGGGGCATCCGGTTCACCCGCCAAAAGCCGATTTAGCTATGAATTAAATAGCTGCAACTGCACGCCCCGCTTGCGGAAACACCATTTTTTATCACTATTTCCCGCCGAAAAGCCCTTGTTCGTCTTCAGCGCGCCGCCGTCCCGCTGACACGCCAGACCGTGTTGCCGACATCGTCGGCCACCAGCAGCGCGCCGCGCTTGTCGATGGCCACGCCGACCGGGCGTCCATGGGCCTTTTCGTCGGCGCTCAAAAAGCCGGTCAGCACATCGACCGGCAGGCCGGACGGCTGGCCATTGACGAACGGCACGAACACCACCTTGTAGCCGCTCAAGGGCTTGCGGTTCCACGAACCATGCAGGCCGACGAAGGCGCCGCTGGCCAGCGCCGGCGTCAAGGCATTGCCTTCTGAAAAAGCCAGGCCCAGCGGCGCCACGTGCGAGCCCAGCGCATAGTCGGGCCGGATGGCCTGGGCGACCAGGTCGGGCCGGGTCGGCTTGACGCGCGCATCGACGTTCTGGCCGTAGTAACTGTAGGGCCAGCCGTAGAAAGCGCCGTCCTTCACCGACGTGAGGTAGTCGGGCACCAGGTCGCTGCCGATCTCGTCGCGCTCGTTCACCACCGTCCACAAGGCGCCCGTTCCCGGTGCCCAGCCCATGCCGTTGGGGTTGCGCAGGCCGCTGGCAAACAGGCGCTTTTGTCCGGTCTGGAGATTGACCTCCCAGATCGCGGCGCGCCCGGCTTCGGCCTCCATGCCGTTTTCGCCGACATTGCTGTTGGAGCCGACCGTTGCAAAGAGCTTGCTGCCGTCCGGGCTGGCGATGATGTTCTTGGTCCAGTGGTGGTTGATCGGCCCGCCGGGCAGGTCGGTCACCGGCACGGCCGGCGCGGTGATCCGGGTCTGGCCGGTTTCATACGGAAAGCGCACGATGGCGTCGGCATTGGCCACGTACAGGTTGGCGCCGACCAGGGCCATACCGAAGGGCGACGTCAGGCCGTCCAGGAACACCGAACGGGTTTCGGCCACGCCGTCGCCATCAACATCGCGCAGCAGCGTGATGCGGTCGGCGCTGGGCACGCCGGCGCCTGCCCTTTTCATCACCACGCCCATGGCCCAGCCCCGCAGGCTGAAGCCTTTGTCCTTCGGCGGCGGCTTGTTGCTTTCAGCCACCAGCACGTCGCCGTTGGGCAGCACGTAAACCCAGCGCGGATGGTCCAGGTCCCTGGCCAGCGCCGTCACGGCCAGTCCGGCCATGGCGGTCGGCATCGTGCCGTCGGGCCAGCCCTGCGCGGGCGCGATCTTGACGGTCGGAATCAGGCTCGTTGTCGGCTGCGGCAAGACCGGCATGGCGCCCATGCCCTGCGCCGGGTCCAGTTTGGCGGTGTCGGCGCAGGCGGCCAAGCCACCCAGCAGGCCCAGAAACAAGGCGCCAGCGAGCCGCCGGCGGTTATCAAAAGTGCCTGATGGCATGAAAACTCCTTTTAAAAGCAATGGGAAGCCGGCCGCATCACACGGCAAAACCCTTGTCGATACTTTGTCCGCAGCCTGCGCCCGCAGTTATCGGCGGGCGGCGCGGTCGTTTGTCAGCCATTGACCCTGCCCCAGTGCCTGCGCATTGAGCCGCACGGGTGGCAATGGTCAAAATGCCGTGTCGCCCTGCAGCGTATCGGGCGGCAGCTGGTCGATCTCCAGCAGCAGTTGCGCCAGGCTGCGGCCCATGGCGGACAGCAGCGCATGGCCTTTTTCGGCCGTGGCCGCTTGAGCATTGCCGACCGCGCCGTGCGGGTTGTAGTCCTGCATCTGCCAGCCCAGCTTGGCGCTGCGGCCATCGCCCAGGATGCTGAACTTCTCGGCCCGGTCCTGCGAGGTCGAATGAAAATCCTGCGCCTTTGCCATGTCAACCTGGCCCGGCCTGAGCGCCAGCATCATCGAGGTTTCGATCTCGCCGGCATGGATGCCGAAGCGGTGCTCATGCGCGCTGAACCGCGCCGCCACCGAGTCGCCGCGCTCATCAAGCAGCGGCAGGTTGAAGGAATTGACGCTGTACACCAACAGCCCCAATCGGGTGCGCAGGTCGCGCGCCACCACATCCATCAAGCCGACCTGGCCGCCATGCGAATTGAGCAGCACAAGCTTTTTCACGCCCGTGGCCGCCACCGACTCGGCAATTTCCGTCCACAGCCGAAGGATGGTTTCGGCCCTGAGCGTGAGCGTGCCGGCAAAGCGCGTGTGCTCAGGACTGAAGCCGACGGACTGCGTGGGCAAAAACAGCACCGGCAGGCTGGCGGGCAGGTGCGGCAGCGCGCTGGCGATCACGCCATCGACCAGCGTGGCATCGACATTGAGCGGCAAATGCGGGCCGTGCTGCTCGATGGCGGCGACCGGCAGCACCGCAATGCAGCGGGCCAGGTCGAGTTGCGCGAAGTCGGTCGTTTTCAGGTCGGCCCATAGACGGGGCAAGGAAGGAGGTGGGGTCGCATCAAGTGTCATGCGCGTATTTTCAGCGACACCAGCCATTCGTGGGTTCGGCCCGGCCGCAAGCGTCACGCAGCGTGCCGGACTACTTGACCAGCAGCACCGGCACGGGCGACTGGTGCAGCACCCGCTGGGCCACCGAACCCAGCAGCATGTTGCCCACCGCGCCCATGCCGCGCGTGCCCATCACGATCTGGTCCACCTGTCGGTCCTTGGCGGCCCGCACGATCTCATTGGCAATGACGCCGTAAGCCCGGGCGGGCTCGGCCACCCTCAGCCCGGCGGCCCGGGCTTGCTCCATGGCCTTGGCCAGAATGGCATTTTGCTGAATGACCTGCTCGTCCTCGATTTTCTGGATGGTGGCGGCGGTGTAGCTGCCATAAAAAACGGGTTCGGGACTGACGCACAGCAAGACAGCCTCCAGTTCGAGCGACGAGCGGGCCATGCTGCCAACCGCCTCGATGGCCCGGTTGGCATGCTCGGAACCGTCCACTGCAATCAATATTTTCAGCATGCCTACTCCTTTAGTGAGTAAAAACCCCGCACATTACCAGCGCCCGGACAGCAATGCAAGACTGGCAAAGTGCGCCGCCGCCGGCCAAGGCCCCTTGCGAACAAACCTCCTCAGACAGCGTTCTTGCGAAAGTTTTCAACGCCGCCTTTGAGCTTCTCCAGCGAACTGCTGAACGACGCTTTCCCCTGATTCCAGGACTCCACCGTGGCGGCTTTCAACTCCCCCAGGCGCTGCTCGGCCACACGCAGATCGGCTTCGAGTTTTTGCACCTCCTCGCCCAGCTTGGCCTTGGTCTGGGCACTGGCCGCCTCAGCCTTGGCCTTGAATCCGGCAATCGTCACCTTCAGGTCGACCAGCTCTTTTTGCGCGGCCTGCGCGAAGGCCGTGCGTTCGCCCTCCGGGGGACTGGCCTGGCCTGACGTTGCGGGGGCTTTTTGAAGTTCCGGCATGGGCGGCTTGATCTTGTCGCAGGCAACCGACGCGGCGGCCACCGCAAGCACCAGGCCCACGACTGACAAGGATTTTTTCATGATGGATTCCTTTTTCCGGGATGACGATGTCAAGCTGAAATCTAGCCCCGGCCCGGCCGGAACCCTTGAGAAACATCAAGCGCGCACGAGTCAGCGCCAGAAATTTCGCTTCAAGCCGCTGCCGCCGCCTTCTGGATGGCGTCGCGGTGCGATTGCTGGCTGACATGCCGGCCCTGCCGCTCGGACCGGGGCTTGGCGGCGCCAGCCGGCTGGGCGCTGCGATCGGCAGCCAGCAGATCGGCCAGGCAATGCGGACGACCGCGCGCACCGCTGGCGCGGTAATCGGCCCCCAGCGCGGCGCGCACGGCGTCAGCGTCCAGGCCACGGGCTTGCGTCAGGTGGTCAAACAGCAGGTCCACCAGCTTTTCCAGCGCAAACTCATGCGTCTTGCCGGTCGTTTGCCACAGCCAGTCGCAAAAGGCCAGAAAATGATGGAAGGCCGAACCCGCCACGTCGGGACTGTCCCTGAGCAGCAGGCGCAGCGCCGCCGAAAACCGGCCCGAGTTGGCGACCATTTCCCAGTAGCGCGCAAAGCGCCCGATGCGCTGCATCGTCGCAAAGTCAATCGTCGAGGTTTGCAAAATCGTGTACGGCGTCTGCGGGTCGTAGGCCATTGCGAAGTCCACCGTATGCCGGGTGATCGGCGTGCCGCGCAGGCGCTTCAAAATGCCGAACTGGATCTCATGCGGCGCGAGTTCATGCAGGCGGTCAAAGCCGTCAGCAAAGCTTTGCAGCGTCTCGCCCGGCAGGCCGAAGATCAGGTCGGCATGCACATGCGCCCGGCTTTCATTGACCAGCCAGCGCAGGTTGTCGGCGGTTTTCAGGTTGTCCTGCTTGCGCGAGATGCGCTGCTGCACCTCTGGATTGAAGCTCTGGATGCCGACCTCGAACTGCAGCGAACCCGCCGGAAACTGCACGATCAGCGCCTTGAGCCGGTCCGGCAGGCTGTCGGGAACGACCTCGAAATGCACGAACAGGTCGGGTGCCATGCGGTCGATGAAGAACTGCAGGATGCGAACCGAAAAGTCCACCTTCAGATTGAACGTGCGGTCCACGAACTTGAAGTTGCGCGCGCCGCGCCGGTACAGCGCGTCCATCTCGGCCATGAAGCGGTCCAGTTCGAACGCCCAAGCGGTCTTGTCGAGCGAACTCAGGCAGAACTCGCACTTGAACGGGCAGCCGCGCGACGCTTCGACATACAGCAGGCGCTGGGCCAAATCCTCGTCGGTGTATTCGCCATAGGGCAAGGCTAGATCGTCCAAAGGCGGCTGCTCGCCGGCAATCACCTTCATCAGCGGCTGCGGGCCGTCGAGCAGCGCGCGGCACAGCCTGGGAAAACTCACGTCGCCCCAGCCGGTCACGACATGGTCGGCCAGCCGGCAAATGTCCTGCTCGCCGGTTTCAAAGCTGACCTCCGGCCCGCCCAGCACGACCTTGATGTCGGGCCGCAGGGTTTTGAGCAGGCGCACGACCTGCGTGGTTTCGACCACGTTCCAGATGTAGATGCCCAGCCCGATCACCTTGGGGCTGAGCGCCAGCAGGCTTTCCACGATCTGCAAGGGCCGCTGTTGAATCGTGAATTCACGCAACTGCGTCACGGCGCGCAGGCCCGCGCCGCCGTGCAGGTCCATGTTCGCCAGCAGGCAGCGCAGGCCGAGCGAGGCGTGGATGTATTTGGCGTTGAGCGTGGCCAGGACGATGGCGGGCGAGTCGGACGCGTCAGGCGTTTGAGGGGAAGGCATGGCGGCATTATCAAGGACTGAATCTGGAAGCGTTTCATGCGGAAAAGCGCCCATTTTTAGCGCATGCAAATCCGCCAAAATGCAAATATCGTGCTTATTTTTCAGGAGAAATTCATGCAGATTCCGATCCGCAAAATGGGCAACTCCCAAGGCATCCTGATTCCCAAACCCATCTTGAAGCAGCTCGGCCTGGTCGATGTGGCCGACTTGCAGGTCAACGGCAATGTGATCGAGATTCGCCCGCCCCAGCGCAGCCCGCGAGAAGGCTGGGCGCAGGACAGCCAGCGCCTGGCAGCGGCGGGCGACGATGCGCTGGTGTGGCCCGAGCCGGGCAATGAAGGGGATGCGGAGCTGGTGTGGTGAGCCGTCCATCGGTAGCGAGGGGCGATGTCTGGCTGGCCGATCTCGACCCCACGGTCGGTGGTGAAATTCAAACGGCGCGGCCTTGCGTGGTGGTCTCGCCGCCCGAGCTGCACGATTACCTGCGCACCGTGATCGTCGCCCCCATGACCACCGGCTCGCAGCCTGCCGCCTTTCGGATTGGTTTGACGTTTCAGGGCACATCCGGGCTGGTGCTGCAGGACCAGTTGCGCACGCTGGACAAGGTGCGGCTGGTGAAGCGCCTGGGCGCGGTGCATCCGGCGACGCTGCAAAAACTGCTGACGACGCTGCAGTCGGTGTTTGCGCCGGGTTGAGGCGGATTGAGGCGGATTGACGCGTCAGTGCATCAACGCACGGTCACACGCCGACCACCTGAAAGTCGCGCCTGGATTTTTGCTTGCGGCCTTCGACTCAAAGCAACTTCGCGGCAACGGATGATGCCGATACCGTCGCAGGTCCTAAAGGGCCTGACGGTCGGCGTCCACCTTGTCGATCTTTTCATCGGCAATCTCGCGTTCCTCGGCATCCGCCTGGGGTTCGTCGTGCAGCGCAACCGCGTGTGGATCGCGCTGGAGAACCGCTTCGATCGGGAAGTGGTCGGAACCGATGTTCGGCAACCGCGCCATCGTGACCAGCGTGAAATCCGGCGAACAAAAGACATGGTCCAGCGGCCAGCGCAGGAAGGGATAGCGCGCATGAAAGGTGTTGAAAGTGCCGCGGCCAACGCGTGGATCCAGCAAGCCGCTCAGGTGCTGGAACATCCGGGTCGAGGCCGACCACGCCACATCGTTGAGATCGCCCATCACCACCACCGAACGGGCCGGCTTGTCCAGAGACTTCGCCACCAGCAGCAACTCGCCGTCGCGCTCGGCAGAGGTGGCGTTTTCGGTGGGGCTCGGTGGCGCAGGGTGAACGCAGTGCAGGCTGACCAGCCGGCCGGAAGGCAGGCGCACCTTGGCGTGGATCGACGGGACGTCGTCCTCGACCAAAAAGTGCAGTTCCGGATCGACCAGCGGCAGTCGCGAATACAGGTGCATGCCGTAGAGGTTGTCCAGCGGACACTTGACCGAATGCGGGTAATCGGCCTCAAGCGTGTTGAGCTGCTGTTCCCACCACCGGTCGGACTCGACCGTCAGCAGCAGGTCGGGTTTGCGCTGGCGCACCAGCCGCAGCAGGGCCTCAGCCTTGCGGTTGGACATCAGCACATTGGACACAATGACATGCAGCGTGTCCTTCTCGGCAGGCTGCGGGGCGGTGTGGATCTGCTTCGGGAAGAGCGGCGTGTAGGGGGCGATGCGAATGGTCTGGAAAACCGTGCAGGCGGCCAAGCCAACCCACAGCAGCCAGTCGGTCGCCTGCCAGGCATTGCCGATGGCCCCGTAAGCCAGCAGCGTCACCAGGCTGACCACGGTGATCTGGACCCGGGGAAACTCGAAGATGCGCACCCACCAAGCATCGCAGCGCAATAACGGCAGGAGTGTCGAGAGGATGGCCAGACCTGCGGTCAGCGCGACAAGCCAGTGCAGGATCATGTGCAGGGATTTATAGACGACGCATTGGAGCGCCAGATCCGGGAAAGGATACCTGAACCCCCGCTTCCCATTGCACAAAGCGGATCGCCCGCCAGGCTGCGGGCGATGGTGATGATCCTGCGGGGAAACGCAGGCATCGGTTCCTACAGGCGACAGTGCATTCGCCCTACATCCTGAAATCCGGCCATATTTGACAGTTTCAGGCTGGCCATATCGCCATCACTCCCTGGAGCCGGACCCATGCCCGATACCCCGCCACCTGACGCGGCCCGCCGCAACTTTCTTCGAGGCACGGCCGCCAGTGGCGCCTCGATTGGCCTGCTGTCAGGTTGCGCACCGATGGCTGCGACCACTGCCGCCGCCACTGGCCGCGCCGCCAATGCCGAACGCACGACGACTGCGACGGCAGCGAATGTTGCGGCCGGTGCGTGGGCCACGATCCACCTGACCGTCAACAACAAACCCCGCACGTTGACGGTCGAGCCACGCACCACGCTGGTCGACGCCCTGCGCGACACCCTGGGCCTGACCGGCACCAAGATCGGCTGCAACCACGGCCAGTGCGGCGCGTGCACGGTGCTGGTCGATAGCCGGCGCAGCAATTCCTGCCTGATGCTGGCGGTCTCTGTTGACGGCGCGAAGATCACCACGATCGAGGGCCTGGCCGGCCCGGACGGCGCGCTGCACCCAATGCAGCTGGCCTTTGCCGAGAAGGACGCCTTCCAGTGCGGTTACTGCACGCCAGGGCAGATCATTTCGGCCGTGGCCTGCATTGAAGAAGGCCACGCCGGCAGCGCCGCCGAGATCCGCGAATACATGAGCGGCAATTTGTGCCGCTGCGCCGCCTATCCCAACATCGTCGCCGCGGTCGAAATGGTGCGCGACGCGCGCAAGGGCTGAACACCATGCGAAACTTCGACTACCACCGCGCGACCAGCCTGCCAGACGCTGTCCGGCAACTCAGCACCCACGACGGCTGGCAGGTGCTGGCCGGCGGGACGACGATGATCGACCTGCTCAAGCTCGACGTCGAACAGCCCAAGGGTCTGGTCGACATCACCGGCCTGGCCGAATTGCAGGGACTGCAGGTCGGCGCCGGCAGCATCCGCTTTGGCGCGCTGGCGCGCATGGCCGATGTCGGCGACGACAAAACCCTTCGCAGCGCCTGCCCGGCGCTCAGCGAATCGCTGTGGAAGGCCGCGTCGCCGCAACTGCGCCACAGCGCGCGGCTCGGCGGCAACATCCTGCAGCGCACGCGCTGCCCGTACTTTCGCGACACCAGCTATGAGTGCAACAAGCGCGAGCCGGGTTCGGGATGCGCTGCGCTCGACGGCGGACTGACGCACCTGCACGCGATCCTGGGCGGCTCGAAGGCCTGTGTCGCCATGTACCCGGGCGACTGGGCGCAGGCGCTGATCGCTTTCGACGCGGTCGTCTCCACGGTGTCGGCGGCCGGCACGCGACGCATCCCGTTTGCCGACCTGCACCGGCTGCCCGGCAACAGCCCCGAGGTCGAAACGCCGCTCAAGCGCGGCGAGATCGTCACCATGATCGAGGTGCCGGTCGTGGCGGCGATGAAGGGCAGCCATTACCTGAAGGCCCGGGACCGCGAGAGCTATGCCTTTGCGGCGGTTTCTGCGGCGGTCGGGCTGGCGCTGGACGGCGACCGCATCAGCGACTCGCGCATCGCCCTGGGCGGCGTTGCCGCCAAGCCATGGCGTGCCAGCACCGCCGAGGCGGTGCTCAAGGGCAAGGTGTTCAGCGAAGCGCTGGCGCGCGAAGCCGGCCGCGCCGCATTTGCCGACGCCACGCCGCTGAAGGATTCCGCCTACAAGATCGCACTCGGCGCCGACGTGGTGGCCGGCGCACTGATGACAGCGCACCAGCGCGCGAAAGGCTGACGAGATGGCACAGACGATCAACACCCCGGTCACGCGCTACGAGGCGCCCCGCAAGGTCAGCGGGGAGACCAAATATGCAGCGGACTTCATGCCGGCCGGCATGTTCTTCGGCGAGCTGGTGGTCTCGTCCATCGCACGAGGCCGCCTGACGTCCATCGACATCCGCGAGGCGCTGGCCGAGCCAGGCGTCATCACCGTCTACACGCATGAGACGATTCCGAAGTACGAGACGCCCAAGGGCTTTTACGCCGGCGGCCCCGGCACTTCAAGCTTCTGGCCGATGACCGGCACCGAGATCAAGTACGCCGGGCAGCCGGTGGCTTTTGTCGTGGCCGAAAACGCTGCGGCGGCGCGCCGTGGAGCGAGGCTGGTCCAGGCCAAATACAGCGTGTCGCGCGGGCGGCTGGAGATGGACACGGCCGCATCGTTCGTTCCACCAAGCAAAAAAAAGGGTGACTGTTCAGCCCTCCTGAATTGCAGCCCAAGGGGTTTATGTCAAACTTGAAGCCGTGCAAGAACCAGACGCTACTGCCGACCTGACGCTCCAGGCCATGAACGAGAAAGCCCAAGCGCTGCAAGGGCAAGTGCAGGCGCTCACGAGCGAAGTCGAAAGACTGCGTTTGCGCATCAAGGAGCTCGAAGGCCAGGCATCGAAGAACAGCAAGAACTCGAGCAAGCCGCCATCTTCGGACGGCTTGAAAAAGACGACCTCGCTGCGCGTGGCCTCGGGCAGGAAGCCGGGCGGTCAGGCCGGGCACGCGGGCAAGACGTTGGAGCAAACAGACAGGCCAGACATCGTCATCCGGCATGCGCTGCCCGAGCGCTGCGATGCCTGCCAGGCGACGCTGTCCAATAGTGATGCGCAAGTTCACCGGCGCGGCCAGGTGTTTGACATCCCGGCCGTGCGTTTTGAGGTGGTGGAGTTCCAGACGCTGCAACTGCGCTGCCCGTGCGGCAAGCTCCACGAGAACGAGTTTGCGCCCGAAGTGTGTGAAGTCGCGCAATACGGCCCGAACGTGCGGGCGCTGGCGGTGCACCTGACGCAGGGCCAGTTGCTGCCTTTCGCGCGGGCGGGCGAACTCATCAAGGACCTGTATGGACTGGACATCTCGCCGGCCACGCTGGTGCAGTGGGTGCACGAGGCCGCGCAGGCGCTGGTGCCCACGGTGCAGGCCATCGTGCAAAGCGTGCAGGCCGCAGCGGTGGTGCATGTCGATGAATCGGGCCTGCGCGTAGCGTCTTGCCTGCAGTGGCTGCATACGGCCGCCACGGCCACCCACACTTGGTACGGCGTGCATCCCAAGCGGGGCATGCAAGCAATAGCCGACCATGGGGTGCTGCCCAACTACGCGGGCACGCTGGTGCACGACTGCTGGGCGCCCTACTGGAGCCTGGAGTGCGCGCACTCGCTGTGCGGCGCACACTTACTGCGCGAGCTGATTTATCAAAAAGAGACCACTGCGCAAGCGTGGCCCCAGGGCCTTATCGAGTTGTTGCTGGCCGCTGACCAAGCCTGCAAGGCGGCGCGTCAGACCGATACGGCACTACAGGCTGTGCAGGTCGAGGTCTTTGCCAGCCAATACCGCGCCTTGGTGCAGGAAGGCCAGGCGCAAAACCTGCCAGCGGCCAAGGCGCTAGGACAACGTGGCCGGGCCAAGCAGTCAGGTGCCTTCAACCTGCTGCGCCGGCTGTTGGAGCGAGAGCAGGAGGTACTGCGCTTCATGCGCGATTTGGGTGTGCCCTTTACCAACAACCTGGCCGAGCGCGCCATTCGCATGCCAAAGGTCAAGCAGAGAATTTCAGGCTGCTTTCGTACCTTGCCGGGCGCGCAGAATTTCTGCACCATCCGCTCCTATCTGGACACCGCGCGCAAGCAAGGCTTTGGCATGCTTCACGCCATGCGCGCCGTCTTCTCGGGACAGGCCCTGGCGCTCGCGTAGGCTGAACAGTCACAAAAAAGGAAGACAACATCGACACCAAGGGCAACCTGCAGGCCGGCATCGCTGCGGCGGCGGCGGTGGTCGACGAGACCTACACCACGCCTTTCCAGCACCACAATGCAATGGAAATGTTTGCAACGACGGCGCACTGGCGCGGCGATCAGCTGACGGTGTGGATGCCGTCGCAGTCGGTGCGCACCGCGCGGGCCGGCGTGGCGGCTGCCTTCAAGCTGCCCGAGACGCAGGTCGAGGTGCTGTCGCCCTTTGTCGGCGGCGCCTTCGGCTCGAAGGCCGGGCTGCCGCCCTACGCCATGCTGACCATTGCTGCGGCGCGCGGCGTGGGCGCGCCGGTGCGGCTGATGGTCAGCCGCGAGCACATGTACACGGTGGCCACGTTCCGCCCCGAGTCAAATCAGAAGATTCGCCTGGCCGCAGGGCGTGACGGGCGGCTGACCGCGTTCGAGCACATCGAGACGGCACAGACCTCGCAGTTCGACGACGTCGTCAACCCCGGCACGCACATGACGCGGGCGATGTATGCCTGCCCGAACATCCACACCGAGCAGCGGCTGGCGCGCAGCGACAGCAACACGCCCGGCTTCATGCGGGCGCCCAACGAGATGCAGTCCTTTTTTGCGCTCGAATCGGCCATGGACGAGCTGGCGTTCAAGCTGGCGATGGACCCGGTCGAGCTGCGCCGCGTCAACGACGCGAAGCGCCACCCGGTCGAGGACGTGCCGTTTTCCTCGCGTTCGCTCATGGCCTGCTATGACGCGGCGGCAAAGAGCTTCGGCTGGGCCCGGCGCAGCATGGCGCCGATGTCGATGACCGACGGCGACTGGCTGGTCGGCTATGGTTGCGCGACGTCAACCTACCCGACCGCCGTGGCACCGTCGGCGGCGCGGGTGCGCATGTACGGCACGGGCACGGCGGTCGTCGAGCTGGCAGCCCACGACGTCGGCACCGGCGCCTACACCATCATGGGCCAGATTGCCGCGCAGCGGCTGGGGCTGCCGGTCAAGTCGGTCGAGGTGTCCATGGGTGACTCGGACCTGCCGGTCGCGCCGCTCTCCGGCGGCTCGGTGACGTCGGCGAGCGCCGGTTCGGCGGTGCATGTGGCCTGCCTCAAGCTGGCCGACGAGATCGTGCGCAGCGTCGTCAAGCTCAAGGACAACAAGCTCTCGGGCGTTGACCCGGCACAGGTGAAACTGGTCGACGGCATGCTGCAGGCCCCTGGCGGCAAGTCGATGTCGTTGCTCGACGCGCTGAAGGCCACGCCGCGCGGCGAAGCCAGTGCAGACGGCGAGTATGCGCACCCGGAGCTGACGGAGCAGGCCCTGCGCACCACCTACAAGGGCGGCTTCGGCGTCGCCGGCCCGGTGACCAAGACACACGCCATGTTCGCCTTCGGCGCGCAGTTCGTCGAAGTGCGGGTGCACCGCTGGACGCACGAGATCCGCGTTCCGCGCATTCACGGCGCCTTTGCCGCCGGCACCATCCTGAACCGCAAGACGGCGCACAGCCAGCTGATGGGCGGGATGATCTGGGGCATCGGATCGGCGCTGCACGAACACACGCTGGTCGACCCCAAGCGCGCACGCTTCCTGAACACCGACATTGCCGAATACCTGGTGCCGGTCAATGCCGACATCGGCGAGGTCAATGTCCAGATGATCGACGAGCGCGACGACTTCGTGAACCCGCTGGGCGTCAAGGGCATCGGCGAGCTGGGCATTGTCGGCACGGCGGCGGCGGTGGCCAACGCCATCCATCACGCCACCGGCAAACGGCTGCGGACCCTGCCGTTCACCTTGAAGGACGTTTGACGGAGGCGCACACCGGCTACCCGGTCGTTCTGCTGGGGCAGGTGCGCCGCATCGGCTGCAGGATGGGCAAGGCCTGTTCTTTCAGGCGCAAGGCGGTTGGCGAACCTGGTTAGTTTTTCCTGATGGCGATGCCGATGTCGCCAAGCAGCGCGACTGCAGCCCGAGGCGAACCTCGGCCTGGCCTGTTCACCAAGGGTCAGGCCCTATCATCGGCCCACGATGCCAGATGACTCCTTGAATTTTTCGCTCCCTGCAGCCTTGCGACCCCTGCCACCTTCCGCATGAGCCGGGGCCAGATCCGCAACGCTACCGGCGATTCCTTCTTCGCCTGGGACGGCGAGGTGCTGGTGGTCAACATCCTGGGCAAGCCCAGCGCCGGCAAGGACGCCATCGGCAAGCCCAAGGGCACGCAGCTCAAGGTCAGCGTGACGGCCGCGCCGCTGGCGGGCAAGGCGACCGACCACATGGTGCGTTTTCTGGCGCCGCTGTTTGGCGTGGCGGTGGCCGACATCGAAGTCGTGTTCGGGCGCGAGAACGTCAACAAGCAGTTGCGCATCCGGGCGCCGAAAAAGCTGCCGGCGGTGTTTGCATCGCCGGGCGGCGATTGAAGGCGCAGGGAAGGCTGACGCACAATCGGGCCTGCCGGCCCTCCGGAACTAATGACGGCACCGCCTCTCAGACCCTCACCATGAATTTCAACCGTTTCCTGTCAGATATTTTTTTAATAGCTGCTTGCGCACTACCCATCAGCGCAAATGCCCAAAATAGCTTGATAAAGTCGTCGCTGGCCGGTCCAGTCGTGACCACCGATCAGGTGCGCGCCGAACTGCTGGCCTGGGCGCCCGAGGGCGTCGAGCCGGGCAAGCCGGTCTGGCTGGGCCTGCAGCTGGCGCACCAGCCAGCGTGGCACACCTACTGGAAAAATTCCGGCGACTCGGGCCTGCCGACGATGCTTGAATGGCAGCTGCCGGCCGGCGTCACGGCGGGCGAGATTGCCTGGCCGACGCCGAAAAAAATCCCCATCGGCACGCTGGCGAACTACGGCTACGAGCACACCGTGCTGCTGCCGGTGCCGCTCACCGTCGCGCCCGGCTTCAATGCGCCGCAGCTCGACGTGAAGCTCAAGGCCAGCTGGCTGGTCTGCCGCCTGGAATGCATCCCGCAGGAAGGCGAGTTCACGCTGAGCCTGCCGGCCCGGGGCTCGACGGCGGCCAGCGGCACCTTGTTTCAAGCCGCGTTTGACGCCGCGCCCAAGCCATTGCCCACGGGCGCCAGCCAGATTGAAATCAGCGGCAAGTCGCTGAAGGTGTCGCTGGCCGGGCTGCCGGCCACGCTGCAGGGCAAAACGCTGGCGCTGTTTCCTGAAACCGGCGGCGTGGTTGAGCCGGCCGGCGCCTGGGAACAGGCCTGGGAAGGCGCGTTGTGGACGGCGCAGCTGCCGCTCTCCAGTCAGCGCACCGGCAGCCCGGCGCGCCTGCCGCTGGTCGTGGCTTATAACGACACCGCCTGGCGCATCGACGCGCCGGTCAGGGGCGACTGGCCTGCCGTAGCGGCGGTGGCCGTGGTGTCGCCGGCGCTCGAAGCAGCGCTCAAGGCTGCGGCGGCAACACCGCCGGAAGGCTTGACTGCCGCATCCCCGCGCTCCAGCCAGCCGCCGCTTGGCCTGCTGGCCGCCCTGCTCGGGGCGCTGCTCGGCGGGCTGATCCTGAATTTGATGCCCTGCGTGTTCCCGGTGCTGGCGATCAAGGTGGTGGGTTTTGTCAATGAAAAAAGCCGGGCCGCGCGATTGAGCTCGGGGCTGGCCTACACGGCGGGCGTGGTGCTGTCCTTCCTGGCGCTGGGCGCGCTGCTGCTGGGCCTGCGCGCCACGGGCGAGCAACTGGGCTGGGGTTTCCAGTTGCAAAACCCGGCGGTGGTGGCCGCGCTGGCGGCGCTGTTCACGCTGCTGGGGCTGAACCTGGCGGGCTTGTTTGACTTTGGCGGCATCCTGCCCGGCCGCGTCGTCAATTTTCAGGCGAAGAACCCCAGCCTGAATGCCTTCCTGTCGGGCGTGATGGCCACGGCGATTGCCTCGCCGTGCACCGCGCCGTTCATGGGCGCGTCGCTGGGCTATGCCGTCGGCCTGCCGGCGGCGCAGGCGCTGGCGGTGTTCGGCGCCATCGGCATCGGCATGGCCGTGCCTTATCTGCTGGCCAGCGCGCTGCCCGGCGTGGCGCGGCTGCTGCCCCGGCCCGGCGCGTGGATGGTGACCTTCAAGCAGCTGATGGCGTTTCCGATGTTTGCCACCGTCGCCTGGCTGGTCTGGGTGCTGGGCCAGCAAAGCGGCATCGACGGCGCGGGCGCGCTGCTGGCGCTGCTGGTGCTGCTGGCGCTGGCGGTCTGGTCGTTCAGCCTGCGCGGCACGGCGCGCCGCGCAATTGCTACGTTTTCAGTAGCGCTCTGCGCTTTGGGGCTATGGGCCATTGGCCCGAACATCGTCAAACCGGTCAGCACGCCCGTGGCCGCCGCCTCGGCGCGCTGGCAGGACTGGCAGCCCGGCCGCGTCGAGCAGCTGACGGCGCAGGGCCAGAGCGTGTTTGTCGATTTCACCGCCGCCTGGTGCGTGACCTGCCAGTACAACAAGAAGACCACGCTGACCGATGCCGCCGTGCTGGCCGACATGGACGCCAGGAACGTCGCCCTGCTGCGCGCCGACTGGACGCGCCGCGACCCGGAAGTCACCCGTGCGCTGGCTGAACTCGGCCGCAGCGGCGTGCCGGTTTACGTGTTTTACAAGCCCGGCCGCGCGCCGGTGGTATTGTCCGAAATCTTGTCCGTGAGCGATGTCAGGGCCGAACTGGCCAGGCTGTGATGAATCCATGCCTGAGCAAGCCCCCCGAAAACCCTGCCCTCCACAACCACCAGGAACCCCACCATGAAGTCCCATGCCACCCCCGAACGCATTGCCCGCATTCTCAATGACTGCCGCACCATTGCTGTCGTCGGCCTGTCGCCCAAGCCGCACCGGGCCAGCTTTGACGTGTCGCGCTACATGCAGGCGGCCGGCTACCGCATCATTCCGGTGAACCCGAACGCCACCGAAGTGCTGGGCGAAAAAGCCTATGCCACGCTGCGGGAAGCAGCACTGCACGAAAAAATCGACCTGGTGAACTGCTTTCGCAACAGCGAGGACATTCCACCGGTCGTCGATGAAGCCATCGCCATCGGCGCCCGCGCGGTCTGGATGCAGCTCGGCGTGGCCCATGCCCAGGCCGCCGCCACGGCCGAGGCCGCCGGCCTGTTGGTGGTGCAGGACCACTGCATCAAGATTGACCACCGGGTGCTGCTGTCCAGCGGACTGATCGACCCCCAGGCGCAGCCAGACAGGCCATCGCCCTGAAGCCGGCTGGTCAGACGCGGCTGCGTGCGCCGCGCGGCGCTGCCCGTTTCATTGCCTTGCTGCTCGCCGCGCTGATGCTGGCGCTGGCGGGCTGCGCCGCTCCGGCGTCCATCGAGCGCGGCGAAACGCTGGTGGCGCCAATGCGGCCCACCGAGCTGGCCCAGTCAGACGTGAACCGCATGGCGACACTGGCCATGCGCGACAACCTCGACAGCCTGCTGCGCATTGCCGACAAGCTGTACCGGCGCAATCCGGCCGAATGGAAAAAAACCGGCGCCGCCAGCCGCGAGGCCGCGCTGGCGCAGCTGCGCCTCTCGCTGGAAAGCCCGGAGCCATGGCACGCATTGCAGGGCCGACGCGACATTGCCGCGCTGTCGCTGGCGCTGCATCCCGATTTCAGCGGCGACCGGGTCGCCGCCTTTGTCGCGGCCAGCGCCGACATGCTGGTGACCGCGCATGGCGGCCGAATGCGCCTGTACCTGGTGGACAGCCTGGACAACCAGCATGTCTACAACGCCGCGCGCAACATGGAAATTGCGGTCTGGCTGCTGTCGAGCCGGCGCAATGCCGCAGGCCAGCCGCTGCTGCTGGCCGACGACATCTCAGGCCTGCAGCGCAACCTGAGCTTCGAGCGCGAATTCGGCAAGATCATCGCCCGGCTCGACCTGCTGGCCGAGGTGGCGACCGAGAAATACCGCCGCGCGGTGATCAGCTATGTGCAGAATTTTGTCGGCGGGACGTTTATGCAGTTTTTGCCGGTGCGGTGAGGTGGATGTCGGCTGTTAACGTTTGAGCTGAGCAGCAGACGCCGGCACTCCGGAGGCTGTCGGCCCGAACGAAGGGTTAGCGCCCACCGGCGAGCTGGCGGGGCGTTCAAAGTGTTTAAGAACAAGGGCTTTCGCACCTTCAAACTTTTGGATTACCAACGTGCTGTTGACGGGCATCAAGAAGAACAAGAAGTCGCCGGTATGGCCTACGAGCCGAGGTCTCTGAAGCGCTGTTGCATTACTTTCTACCGTGACGTTCTCTATCGGCGATAGGACGTACTCGAATCTCGTGCCTTCAACTACATCATTCGCCTTTAGCTTACCTTGGCCGTATGCGAATATTGGCAGCACCGCTAAAAGGAAAATTGTGATTGACCGCATACTGTCGTGAGGGAGCGCGGAGAGAAGGAATCCAGACTTCTTGACATAAAAATAGGCGGGCAAAGCGAGCAGGATTGGAAGTGCGTTCCATTTGCTGACCGGACCAAGCAAAAGCAGCGCGAGGGTGGCTGTTGCGTACAGTAGCAAAAGCCAAGGAAAAATGCGATTTAGGAACTTTCCAGCCTTTGTATCTCGCCCTCCGCCCGGCGAAAGAACTGCACCACCAGACATGGCCTCGCCGAACACGGCACCTACCGCAAGAAAGACAAAGACCGAGGCAATTGGATATGCAGCTGACTTGATGACATCTGCAAGGCTTAAATACTCAAGAATGTTGACGTTAAACGTAGACCAATAACCCCAAAGGTAGAGCACGCCAACAGTCACGAAATACAAGGAAGCAAAGTACACATAAGGATGTGGCTAAAAATAACTTCCCGAAGTTATGCGTCAGCCGGGGTGGCGCGATAGTTCCAGCGAGGCAGGTGCCCGTCGAAGATGATGCGCATGTTTTCGAGAAAGTCTGCCGCGACTTTTTTGCCTTTGACGTAGACCCCGCCGAGCACATCGACCGTTACCTTCAGCCCTGTGCTTGTTTTGGCCCTTGCCATGAATTGCCTGGCAATGTCCACCGTGTGGAAGGTCACGCCCTGGCAGGCGCGCGTCACATGGGCAAACAAGCGGTGCTCGATCGGGTTGTGCTTTGAGCAGTAGGGCGGGTAGTGCGCGATGCGTATTTCCAGCCCGAGCCGGTCTGCCAGTTGCTGCAAGGCCTCCTTGAACACATGCCGATTCGAAGCGTTGGAGCCACCCCCATCGCACAGCAGCAACAGGCGCCGAGTATGGGGGTAGTGTTTGCGCCCGTGCTGGAGCCACCAGTGCGCAATGGAGTCGCAGCACAGTTCACTGGTCTCGGCGCTGGTGTTCAGGTGCATGTAGCCCTCGTTGCGCGCCAGATCGTACAGGCCATGCGGGATCAGTTTGCCTTGCCCTGCGCTGGGAAAATCATGGTCGAGCGTTTGCACTTGAGCCTGTGTGTGGGTGTGGCCTTCACGGGCAAAGTTGCCGATCTGCTCCTTTTTCTTCGTGTCGATGCTGATCACCGGCTCGCCCCTGGCCAGATACCCAGCCTTGAGCTTGGCGATATTCTCAAACTGGGCGTTGCGATCCGGATGCGCGCCCATCGACTTTTTCTTGCACGCCTTGCGCTGGCCCAGGCCATGCTTTTTGAGCAGCTTGCGCACCACATGGCGGCTCGCCGGCGTCCCCATGGCGGCCAGGCGCCGACTGATCTCGCGGCGCGACAAGTTGGTCCAGAGCACGCCTTCTCGCATCGGGTCGCCCGCCGTGAACTCTGCCAGGAGCGTGCAAAAGTTCTCTTGCAGCGTGGCTACGCTGTGAATCAACTGCTTGCGTCCACCGCCTTTTTTCGAACCCGGCTCTGCGCGGGATCATCGGGCAGCGCCAACTCTGTCAGCCCTCGGCGTACGGTCTTGTCATCCAGGCCAAACAGGCTTGAGATGGCGTTGATGCCGCCGCTGCCGAGCTTGGCCGCCTCTATCGCCGCATAGCGCCGCCGGTCCTTTTCCGACAGCGTCGCAAACAGCCGCTTCATCTTCAACTCAATGTCTTGCGTGTAACCCGTCTGTGTACTCATCCCCGGATTTTACGTACCCGGTCCGCATCTACACGCCACCACCAACCGGGCAACGCCGGATTTTTATCAGGTTTGGGGAAGTTATTCTTCGCCAGATCCTAAGTGGCCGCGCGTTCTTTGGTAGACGACTTCGGCGATGGTTCGTTCATGGGGTATCTCGTGGGCTCTCTTAAGAAACATGAATTTGAAAAGCCTTCATCATGACTCGCTGTTATATTTCTTCGGCTCGGAGTCCGGGCGCGGCCGGCTGGATCGCTAACGTTATACATACCGCAAGGAACTGCGGCATAACATTGCGACTTCAGCTAAAAAAACTGTCATTTACCGTTTTTCTTATTCAAAATCCAGCTTCTTTAAAAAGCGGAAAACCGGGCGATTTCCAGCCACTGCGTCAATACAGGCTCAAGCAGAATCTTGACCTAACGCTGTAGGTTCAATATTGCCAATAGTAGAGCTTATACCAATCCCGTGTCATGAAATAACCGAAGCCGAGGGCAGCACTGCCCAGCTGCGGGAGCACAAAGAGCGGATGGCGCCAGGGATTTGCGTGAAGGCATTCCAGGCGTCGCAGCAGGCGTCAACAATCTGCTCGTAGCCGTCGTAGCAGCGGTTGGCCAAGTGCCGGTCGCGTAGTTGCGCCCACACCTGCTCGGCCGGGTTGAGCTCGGGCGACCCCGCTGGCAGCGGCAACAATGAAACGTTCGGGAACTGCGGCAGTTTGGGCGTGGTGTGCCATCCCGCGCGGTCCAGCACCAGCACGGCATGGCGTCCCGCAGGCACCGCTTCGCTCAGGACCTGCAGATGATGGCTCATCGCCTCGGTATTGGCGTGCGGCATGACCAGACCGATGGCACTGTCCTGCCGTGGACAGACGGCGCCAAAGATGTACGCCGATTCGGACTGCTGCTGGCGCACCACCCGGGGCCGCGTTCCCTTGCGCGCCCACAGGCGCGTTTGCGTGCCGCGCTGGCCGATGCGCATTTCATCCTGGAACCAGATGTCCACCTGTTCAGGCGCAACGCCTGGCGGCAGCGTTGCGGCGACTTCCTGGACGAAGTTTTTTTTTGAATTCGGCTTGTGCAACCAGATCGGCGTAGGGACTGACGGCGCGGGCCGAAATCCATACCAGCCCCAGGCGCTTCATCAGGTCATACACACCGTTCAGGCTGTAGGCCACGCCAAACTGCCCGGCCAGCAACTGGCGGATGTCTTCGCCCCGCACCCGACCGCCGCCGCGTTCGCCCTGCAGTTGCTCGACCGCCTGGCGAAACGCTTCCTCCTGTGCTTTGGCAAGGCGCTGCGTGCTCCAGTCATGCGGCATGCCGGCCAGACGGGCCACGCCGCCAGCGAGGAACCATTGCACCCAGCGCATGACCGCGTGGCGGGTCACGCGCAATGCAGCCGCCACTTCGGTATAGCTCTTGCCGTCCTTTAGGTGCGCCAGCGCGATCAGGCGCAGTCGCCGGCGCCCATCCTTTTCCTTGTGGGCCAGTCGGTCGAAATCATAGGGCTGCAGCTGATCAATGATGTGCTGAGATAACATTTTCGTAACCTCCTGCGAGAGCCAATATGTCTCAGACTCCGATCGCTGGCTTTGGTTCTTTGTCTGTCGGGATTGGTATTAATCATTTTTTCCTGCCAACATCGCTAGGGGAAAAGCCCCTGCACATCGTGGATGCAGCTACAGGTGGCAGCTCTGCAAGCTTGCAAAAAGCAAGTGCGATGGCGACCACCCGCCAGCCACCGCGCCGACAATAAGCCCTTTCCCAGCCCCCAACTCCTTCAAGACACCCATGCCCCAGAACCACCTCCCCAAGGTCAAGAGCCAGTACGAAGCCATGCCCTACCCGCCGTGCAATCCGCAGGACGAGCACCAGCGCCTGATGATGACGTGGCTGGAAGACCTGCCGATGATTAACCACTACTGCTTTGCCGGAAAGCAATCGTTCAGCAACGGTTTCCGGGCGCTGGTGGCCGGCGGCGGCACCGGCGACGCGACGATCTTCCTGGCCGAGCAGCTGCGCGGCACGGATGCCGAAATCGTCCACCTCGACATGAGCCATGCCAGCATCGTGCTGGCGCAGGAACGCGCCAAGATTCGCGGCCTGACCAACATCACCTGGGTGCATTACTCGCTGCTGAGCCTGCCGGCGCTGGGCCTGGGCAAGTTCGACTACATCAACTGCAGCGGCGTGCTGCACCACCTGGCCGACCCGGACCTGGGGCTGCGGGTGCTGCTCAGCGCCCTGAAGCCTGACGGCGCCATCGGCCTGATGGTCTACGGCACGACCGGGCGCACCGGCGTCTACCAAATGCAGGCGCTGATGCGCATGGTCAACCAGAGCGGCAGCGGCCAGGAGCTGGACGACCCGCGCAAGATCGCCAACACCCGCGACCTGCTCGGCAGCCTGCCGGCCAGCAACTGGTTCAAGGCCAGCGAATCGCTGTTCAACGACCACAAGATCGGCGACGCCGGCATTTACGACCTGCTGCTGCATTCACAGGACCGTGCCTACAGCGTAGGCGAGCTGTTCGACTGGCTGGGCATGCAGCACGGCAGGCACCTGAGCTTCAGCGACGTGCAGCGCGGCCGCTCGCCCTACCTGCCGCACATGGTGCTGGGCAGCAAGCCGCCCGCCATGGCCGCCGAGTTGCGCCAGCTGCCGCTGCGTCAGCAGTACGAGATGGCCGAGCTGATGATCGGCAACATCATCACCCATTCGCTTTACCTGACGCGGGACGCGGCCTGCACCGCGCCGTATGGCGATGCGGCCTACATTCCGTTTTTCTACCATGAGCCGCTGACCGGCGACATCGCCGCGCAGGTTTTCGGCAGCAACAAGGGCCAGCCCTTCAGGCTGACGCACCAGCATTCGGGCGTTTCCTTGACAGTCAACCCCGGCCGGTACGGCGCCAAAATCCTGGGGCTGATCGACGGGCAAAAAAGCTTTGCAGAAATCTTCGACCAGTTTCGCGGCGGCTGGCACGGCCAAGCCGCCGCGCCCGACAATGCCGCGCTGTTTGCCGACTTTGCCGAGTCCTACGACACGCTCAATGCGCTGGAGCGCCTGCTGCTCAGGCATCCGGACGCGACTGCGAGCGTTTAAGCGCTCTTGCACAATGGCAGCGGGCGTTTCAAGCTATCAATAATGAAGCAATGGCGGCCGGGCCGCCAAGCGCCATCAACGCCTGGGCCAAGCAAAGCGCCTGGATCAAGGCGCCGCGCTGCCGCGAAAGGCCTGAGCGTCGAAATAGCGCGCAAAAATTCCGTCGTTGCTGCTACCCCCAAAACGCACCTGGGAAAACACAACTACGAATCCGCCCAGCGATGTCGCACTCACGGCGGGCCGGACACCACTTGCTGCGACCCTGCCCGGGGCGCCAGCGGGCGCACCGTCAGCGCCGTAGCGTCGGGCCTGGGACTCGGAGACGAAAATGGCAGGAGTAGGACCAGGGCTCGATCCTTCAGACCAGGCAACCACAAATCCGCCGTCGTCAAGTGCGGCCACCGCTGGAGAGGCCACGGGACGTGGGCATGGAAAAAAGCTTCCTTGTCTCGTACAGGTAGGCCGCGGCCCGAGCACAGGATTTACCAAGCTTGGAGCGGCCAGTGCAGAGCCATCGGCGCGGAAAGACTGAACCGCGATCACAGGATCCGTCTCGCGCCGGGCCAGGACATAAGTCACGGCATACCCGCCGCCCGCCAAGCCAGCAACGGCGGGAAAGCTGGCACCGAGCTGATCGCCAAAAGCGTCTGGCGTGATCAGGATATGCGAACCGATGGGCGAATTATTGGCGCCGTAGCGCTGCGCATAAATGGCGGAGCCCGCGAAGCCGCTTGGCCCGGAGCTGTCCCAGGTGACCAAATATCCTCCATCGGCCAGCGCTGCAACCGCCGTGGTGCGAAAGGCCAGGTCAAGCAAGTCGGTAAAGGTGTTCACCCGCTTTTCAGCACCGCACGGGCAGGCAACGCCTTGAGCGTCAAAGCGCCGCGCATAGATGTCCAGGCTTGTATCGGCGGTGCGCGGCGTTCTCCAGGTCACCACATAGCCGCCGTCAGCCAAACCTGCCGCGGCAACGGTGGAGAAAAGCTTGCTGCTCAAGGTGATGCTGTTGATTTGCTGCACTTCGCGAACCGCAACGCCATTGGCATCGAAGCGCTGCGCAAGGAGGTTGTGGTCATCGGCGCCGCCATTGGCTTGGCGTACCGGCCACACCAGCAAATAGCCCCCGTCCTCCAGCGCGGCGAGCGCCGGTTTGTTCATGAACACCGCGTCCGGCGCAATGCAGGTTTCCTGGCCGAGCGCTTGGCCATCGACGCCATAGCGCTGCGTGCACACGCCCCGCGCGCTGGGTGGCACGACGACGCCGGGGAACAGGTCTGTATTGGAAATCCATGCAACCACGTGACCGCCGCTCTTTAGCCGGGCGATGTTGGAATTTTGATCTATCCCCAGCACTGTCGTGTTGACCCTGAATTCCGTGCTGCCGGGCGCTGTCGCCGGCCCCTGAACTTGTCCTTGCGCTGGAGCAAGCGTCTGCGCAGGAGCAGCCGTCGGTGACTGTCCTGCGACCGGCAGTTGCGCGGCGGCCTGTCCCGAGGAGGAGGAAGTTGCCAGCGCGGTGGTCGCGGGCGCGGAATCGCCACCGCCGCAGGCGGTCAGCCAAAAGGCTGCCAGCACACTTGCCAGCGCGGCGCGCCAGCCAGGCTTTCGCATGGGAAAATTTGTAGCCACGAAGGCCTTTCTGCGGTGATTTCAGCAGTCGTTCCAATTAAAAAATTTCCTATGAATTTTTGAGCCGGTGAAGCGCGCGCGCGGTACGACAAAGTCGTATTTACACCTAGGGGGATTCCAAATTCCACAAACTGACTGCTACGGCCAAAATCACCTGAATTTCCAATTGAACAGGGCTCTGTGTCAGGAATAAAAATCAGTTGACCGCAGCGTTGTGCGTTAAAACTTAGAAGCGTCTGACTTTTGCCTCATGCAAGGCAGAACTGGAAAACCTCTGCATCGACAGCGTGGTGGTAGCCAGCCATTTCATGGAAATGCCGGCCTTCGCATCGGTTCTGCCGTGGCTACGTTGCTACGTCTACGAAGCCTGGGAGCGGCCGGGCGAGCTTGCCATGCTCCAGCAGGAAGATCAGTTCCTTGACGATGCCGTACATCACTGCCCGGTCGCGCGTCGGGTGGTCGGCGAAATGCACCGTGGTGCTGCCGATGCGCGCCACGCCGTCCGGCCCCGGCCCGTGGTCATAGCTGACGCCGATGCCGTTCTCGGTCATCAAGGGGCCGCAGGCGCGCCAGTCACGCGTCCACTTTGGTAGCGCCTGGTTGCCCGCCCAGAGCGTTCCGGCGCTTTCATAGCATTCCTCGATGTGCTGATGGCCGAGCAGCTGCGCCAGGTGGCGCTCGCGGGCGATGCAGCTGCGAAAATATTCCTGGTCACTGATGTGCATGATGAGCTTCCTTTGCGGGTAAAAACCAATTCTCCACGACATCGTAAATCTGAACCAGCCACTCAGCCAGCCCCATCAACCCGACACCTGAGACAATCCCCCGATGTTTGCACCCCTTCAAAACGACATCTTTCTGCGCGCCTGCCTGCGTCAGGCCACCCCACATACCCCTGTCTGGCTGATGCGCCAGGCCGGCCGCTACCTGCCCGAATACAAGGCCACGCGCGCCAAGGCCGGCAGCTTCATGGGGCTGGCGACCAACACCGATTACGCGACCGAGGTCACGCTGCAGCCGCTGGAGCGCTTCCCGCTGGACGCGGCCATCCTGTTCAGCGACATCCTCACGGTGCCCGACGCGATGGGCCTGGGCCTGTCGTTCGCGCTCGGCGAAGGGCCGAAGTTCGCCACGCCCATCCGCGACGAAGCGGCCGTGGCCAGGCTCGAAGTGCCCGACATGAACAAGCTGCGCTACGTGTTCGACGCCGTGACGTCGATCCGCAAGGCGCTGAACGGCCGCGTGCCGCTGATCGGCTTTTCGGGCAGCCCCTGGACGCTGGCCTGCTACATGGTCGAGGGCGCGGGCTCGTCCGACTACCGCCTGGTCAAGACCATGCTGTACCAGCGCCCCGACCTGATGCACAAGATCCTGGCCGTCAACGCCGACGCCGTCGCGCTGTACCTGAACGCGCAGATCGAAGCCGGCGCGCAGGCGGTGATGATTTTCGACAGCTGGGGCGGCGTGCTGGCCGACGCGGCTTTCCACACCTTCAGCCTGGCCTACACCGCTAGAGTGCTGGCGCAACTCAAGCGCGAGCACAACGGCGTCATCATTCCGCGCCTGGTGTTCACCAAGGGCGGCGGCCAGTGGCTGGAGGCCATGAAGCAGCTCGACTGCGAAGTGCTGGGCCTGGACTGGACCGTGAACCTGGCCAAAGCGCGCGCGCTGGTCGGCGAAAACGGCCCGAACGCCAAGGCGCTGCAAGGCAACCTGGACCCGAACGCGCTGTTTGCCGGCCCGGCGCAGATCGAGGCCGAAGTGGCCGCCGTGCTGAACAGCTTCGGCGCGCCGCATACCGATTTGACGCAGACCGGACCGACACAGATTTTCAACCTCGGCCACGGCATCAGCCAGTTCACGCAGCCGGAAAACGTCGAAGTGCTGGTTCGCGCGGTGCATGCGCAATCGCGCAGGCTGCGCGACCAAAAGGCCTGAAAGCCGCCCGGCCGCTTGCGGATGGGCTGAAAAAGGGCAGTCAAAACGCCCTTTACCACAAAAAAATAGCATCGTTCCAAGGACTTATGCACAAATCCTGTGGTACAGCTTTTTAAGGTCCAGCTCTCGCAAGGCGCCGTACTATCAAACCCATAGCACACGTAAGTTGTTGATTCATATAGAAACTTTAAAATGCCTTTTTCCCGGGCAGTCTAAGCAAAGCCTTGATTTACAAGGCTCTGCGGCCTCTTGCAACAAGCTATCAACAAAGTTATCCACAGAAAATCTGGACAACTCCAAAACAGTGAAAAATCAAGGACTTAGCGCTTGCCACGGTTGGGCTGTCGCCGCAGTGCGCTATTGCGGACGCCGGCTATGAGCCACTGGCTGCAGATAGTCGTGGCCACGCCGGCGCACAGCGCCATCGCCGGACCGCTGACCTACCGCAGCGCCATGCCGCTGGCCGCCGGCACGCTGGTGCGCGTTCCGTTTGGCCGGCGCGAGGTGCTGGGCGTGGTCTGGGGCGTGCTGCCCAATTGCGGCGACATGCCGGAGGAAAACATCCGCGACATTGCCGGCACGCTGGACGGACTCGCGCCACTGACCGCCACCTGGCGCAAGCTGGTGGCCTTCACCGCCGGCTACTACCAGCGTTCGCTCGGCGAGGTGGCGCTGGCCGCCCTGCCGCCGCAGCTGCGCGACCTCACGACCGTTCAGCTGGCGCGCCGGCTCAAGCGGCCGGCAAGCACCACCGACAGCACGCCGGATACTACTGATTTAATAGCACTCAGCGCGCAGCAGGCAAGCGCAATAGCCCAATTTGATGCTGAAACCTGCGAAAGGCAGCGGCCCGCGCTGCTGTTCGGCGCCACCGGCAGCGGCAAGACCGAGGTCTACCTGCGCGCCGCCGCCAAAGTATTGGCGCAAGACCCCGAGGCGCAGGTGCTGGTGATGGTGCCCGAGATCAACCTCACGCCGCAGCTGCAGGCCCGGTTTGAAGCGCGCTTTGCGCATCTGGGCCGGGATCGCGTCGTGCCGATGCACAGCGGTCTCACGCCGGCCCAGCGGCTCAAGGGCTGGCTGGCCGCGCATTCGGGCCAGGCGCGGCTGGTGCTGGGCACGCGCATGGCGGTGTTCGCGTCGATGCCCAATTTGCGTCTGCTGGTCGTCGATGAGGAACACGATCCCAGCTACAAGCAGCAGGAAGGCGCGCGCTATTCGGCGCGCGACCTGGCGGTGTACCGCGCCCGGCTGGAAAACAATGCAGGGCAAGAAGCGGCCACCGTGGGGGCCGTCCGTGTTTTGTTGGGCTCGGCCACGCCGTCGCTGGAAAGCTGGCAGGCAACCATTACCGGCCGCTATCAACGCCTCGACATGGACGAGAGGATTGGTGCCCCCACGCTCCCCGCTACGCGTGGTTCGCTGCCCCCCGAGGGGGCCGCTGCGCCTGCAGCCGGGCAAAGCCGGTTCTGCGGCCCCGGCTTGAACAGTCCTGATGCGGGCACGGTTGCCACTCCCACCGCACACATGGCCCAGGCGGGTCAACTGCCCACGGTGCGGCGGGTAGACATGAACCACCAGCCCCGGCACTGCGTCATCGCCCCGCCGCTGCTGGCGGCCATTGCCGAGCGGGTGGCGCGCGGCGAGCAGTCGATGATTTTCCTGAACCGGCGCGGCTATGCGCCGGTGCTGGCCTGCCTGGACTGCGACTGGAAAAGCGACTGCCCGCACTGCAGCGCCTACCGCGTGTTCCACAAGATCGACCGCACGCTGCGCTGCCACCACTGCGGCTTCACCGAACGCGTGCCGCGCGCCTGCCCGACGTGCGGCAATGTGGACATCGCGCCGGTCGGGCGCGGCACCGAGCGGCTGGAGGAACACCTGGCCGAATTGCTGGCGAATGTCCGGCGGCCCGACGGCGAGCCGGTGCGCATTGCCCGCATCGACGCCGACAGCACGCGGCTCAAGGGCGCGCTCGAATCGCAGCTGGCCCGCGTGCATGCCGGCGAGGTCGATGTGCTGGTCGGCACGCAGATGATTGCCAAGGGCCACGACTTCCGGCACATCACGCTGGTGGCGGCGGTCAACCCCGACGGCGCGCTGTTTTCCAGCGACTTTCGCGCGCCCGAGCGACTCTTCAGCCTGTTGATGCAGGCGGCGGGCCGCGCCGGCCGCGACGCCCGGCACAGCGCCGCCAGCGAAATGTGGGTGCAGACCTTCCACCCCGACCACCCGCTGTTTGAAGCTCTGAAGCAGCATGACTACCCGGCCTTTGCCGCGCGGGAACTGGCAGAGCGGCTGGCGGCCGGCCTGGCGCCCTTCGGCTTTTCAGCGCTCATCCGCGCCGACGCCAAGACTCAGGAAGTGGCGCAGGGATTTTTAAATGCCGCCGCCCATGCCGCCCAGCTGCAGCAACTGCCCGGCCATGAACAGGTCACGCCCTACCCGGCCGTGCCGATGACGATCCAGCGCGTCGCCGATGTCGAGCGCGCCCAGATGCTGGTCGAAAGCCCGTCGCGCAAGGCGCTGCAGGGTTTTCTGGCCGCCTGGCAGCCGGTGCTGTTCGAGACGCGCCGGCAGGCCGAGTTCAAAAGCCTGGTGCGCTGGGCGATTGACGTGGACCCGATTGCGATTTAAGGCCAGCCCCCCTGCGCTATTCGCTGGTCTGCCGGTACAGCCCGGTCTTGACGGCATTGTTCAGAAACTGCTTTTCATAGTGGCGGTTGCGACGCCCGGCTTTGGCATCAGCGCGCTTGCCATTGCGTTTGTCGACCACGATTTCCGACAGCCGGCTCAGGTCTTCGGCCACCTTGAAGTCGTTGGGCGAGTTTCTGCGGGTCATGCCAGGGGCCGCGTCAAGGTTAAACCGTGCGCGCCAGCGTCACTGCCAGCGCAGAGCCCCGGCCGACTGCCATGCACCAGCCTGCCAACAGGGCGCCGGGGGGATGCGCCAGATGCGCCTGGGCTTCGTCGCGGTGGGCCGCTTCGTCGCACTGACAGTCGACAAGGGTCTGACGCAGCGCTGCATGCCCGACCTGCTCCGCGAGTGCGTCAATTTGATGCGCGTAATGCTGCACCACAAACGATTCCACGGCGGCAATGGTGGCAAACACCGCCCGGCGCCCACAGAGGGCCGGCAGGGCGCCCGTGGCAAAACCGGCGATGCGCCAGGCGACAAGCAGCCAGCTGCGGCGCAGCGGCGGCAGCAGGGCTGACATTTTCTGCAGGTGCTGCAACTCGGTGTGCAGGTGCTGCCTGGCAAACGCCCGCACGATTTCATCGCGCGTCACGCAAAGCATGCCCCGGTAAATCCAGACTGCACCTGTTTCGCCGGCATGGTCGGAGCGCAGGTCTGCCACCAGGCCAGATGGCAAATGCGAGGTGTCGCCTGCCCGTGCCAGGCGCTGGATGACGGGCCGAACGCGCAGGAATCCACGGTAGAGCTGCTCCAGCACCGGCGTGACACCGGGCAGCATGGCCAGACGCGCCAGCCAGCGCCAGCCCGGCATCACCCGCCAGAGCGCCACAAACGCGGCCGCGCCGCTGAGCAGCGAGCCGTCTTGGCGGCGCACATGAAACCGCGCCAGGAAGCGCGCACGGTCGCCAGGCGTTAGCGCAACCGATGCCTGGCTGACGTCCAGCCAGGCGACCGGCTGATCCGGTTTGAGCGACTGGTAAACGCCGACTTCGCGCCGGCACAGGGGGCAGGCGCCGTCGAACAGCACGGTGAGCGACTCGCAAGACGTCTGGGTGCTGTCGGGTGTGATGGGCAGGGTCATGCCGCGCCCAGGCTTTTGACCAGAATCCAGACAAACACCGCCAGTTGCAGCATATTGAGCACCACGCTCAGGGTGTGCAGCTGTTTGAAAAGGCGGCCCTGGTGGTTGTCGCGCGCCCGGTTCACCAGCGGCGTCAGCCAGAAACGGCTCAAAAAAAACACCAGCGCCACCGCCACCAGGCTGCCCTGCACCAGCGCCGCGCCGGCCAGCGCCGCCGCGCCGGCCGTGCTCAAACCAAGGAACAGATAATATTTTGGGAAAAACGAGCGAACATAGGCGCTTGCCCATTCCTGGGGCAGCACGACAAAAATGGTGGGCGCCACGGCCACAGTGAAAAACAGCATGATGCCGGCGTTGGCTGCGACGATCAGGTCGCTGAGGTGCGTCAGCATGGCCCGGGTCCTTCAAAGAAAATTCAGGCAGCGCTCTTGCGCAGGACAAAGTCGCAGGAGTGCAACTGGAACACCGAGTTCGGACCGCGCGGGAAAACCGGCGACGGCAGCGGCCTGAAGGCAAAGCGCGGCCTGGCCACGGGAAGCGCAAGGTCGCTGGAGGCTGCGGCGCTCACCAGGTCATACAGGTTTTCCGAATTGAAGGCCTTTTTGCAGGCCTCGTGGAAGTCAACGGCAAAATCGTCGCCTGCGGACCTGCTGAGCGGCTTGGGCGGCGATGCCTCGAAAAACTTCACCACGTCCAGGACGGTGAATTTTTTCAGGTCGCCTTCCACCTGGTAGCCGCCTCCGGGTCCCTTGAAGGAGCAGACGAGGTGGTGTTCGCGCAACACCCGCAAGATGCTTTCCAGTCCGGCAAGCGACACGCTCAGCGCCTGCGCCACTTCCCGGGCGGGAATCGGCTGGCGGGCGCCTTTGGCGGCGATATACACCAGCGACTCGACTGCAACCCGCGTTCTTTTGGGAATCAACATGATGGGCCTTCAGGTTTTTGAGTAGATATTGATGCGTAGCTTAACGCCAAATCTATACAAATAAAACAACTTCAACGAAGAAAAGTCGAAACAAATCGAATTTTTAAGTTATAAACAGTGAAATCTACGCAAATAGCCATGCAAAAAACTACTCAAAATGACCCTCTGGTGACCGATTCGCTTTTTCGCATCGGTGCGCTTGCAAAAATGACGGGCATCCCCGTCTCCACCCTGAGAATCTGGGAAGTCAGGCACCATGCCTTTTCGCCTTCGAAAACCGCCGGAAAGCACCGGCTCTACAGCCAGGAGGATGTGCACAAGGCCAGCCTGCTGAAGCAGCTCAGCCGGCAGGGCCATGCCATCAGCACGATTGCACCACTGCAGGCGGCGGCGCTGGAAGGAATGCTTGGACCACAAGAAACCTTGACGCGGCCGCCGGCGGCGCCAAGGCAAGCTGCCGGCACCGCGTCGCTGGCGGTGATTGGCGCCGGGATCGCGGACCGTATCGGCTCGAAAAAATTCAAACGCCAGTTCCTGGGCGCCACCCTGCGGGTGACCGACTGTTTTACAGACCTGGCGCAGGCATGCGCCGCCGATTTCCACGAAAAACCCCAGATACTGCTGGTCAAGGTCAACACCCTGCACGACAGCATTCGCGGCGAAATTCAGGCGCTGGTCCTGAAACAGGGCGTGGTGCATACGGTGGTGGTGTACGGCTTTGCGCAGGAAGCAGTGGTGCAAGGGATGCGGGCGGCCGGCATGTTGGTTCGGCGCGGGCCGGTCTCGGACTACGAGTTGTCGGACCTGATCAGTTCGGTGCTGCTGGTCGATACGGCAAAAAGCCTGGGCGGAGTTCACGCCGAGTCGCTGATTCCGCCGCGCAAGTATTCCGATGAAACGCTGTCGCGCGTGGCGGGCATTTCAACCAACATGCTGTGCGAATGCCCCAGGCATGTCGCCGAGCTGATCGCGCAGCTGGCGAGCTTTGAGCAATACAGCCAGGAGTGCCTGAACAAGAATGAGGAAGACGCGCATCTGCATGCCTACCTGCATGCCATTTCAGGCTCTGCCCGCGCGCTTTTTGAACGCGGGCTGGAAATGGTCGCCAGGCACGAGAACATCACGCTGGTGGCTGACACCGCCCTCCCCGGCGGGCGGGTTCAAACGTCGTCTATCGAACCGTGACGCCAAAAGTAAAACAAGGCCAGGTTGTTCAGCAGCACGGCCCGGTCGGGATGGTTCGCTCCAAGGGTCCTCTCAGAAACCTCCAGAGAGCGCCTGTAGAGCGGCTCGCCCGTTCGTAGGCGCCCGGGATGCTGTGCAGCGCGGCCAGGTTGTTCAGGCTGGTCGTCACGAAAGGATGGTCGGAACCTGCATTTTTCTCGGCGAATTCCAGCGCCTGCCCGGCCAGCAACAGCGCGCGCTCGTAGTGCCCCTGGCGATAAAGTTCCGAACCTGGGCATTGGGGGCTTTCCACTGCTTGTCCTGCGTCTGGGCGCCAGCAGGAACGCCAGTCGCCAGCAAGAAGCCAGACCAGACTGAACAACAGGACGATGCGTCCTTTCACGGTGTTCGCTCCTGTTGAGTTTCACGGTTAACCGCTTTGCCGAGGCGGCCAATGACTTTCAACTATAGGAATAAATGGACGGCCCGGGATGATCTGGCGCAAGCCGCAGAAGAATCGAAGCGCAGGAAAACGCGGCGGCCGAATGCATGCGGGGTAGCGGCGCACGGCCGCTTCACACGGGCGGTTCTCGCCTGCGCCCCAGCGTGAAAAAGAACTCGGCCCCTTCGTTGGGCGTGCTTTCTGCCCACACGCGGCCGCCATGGCGTTCAATGATGCGCTTGACGGTGGCCAGCCCGATGCCGGTTCCCGAAAACTCCTCGGGTGAATGCAGGCGTTCGAAGGTACCAAACAGCTTGGGGGCGAAAGCCATGTCGAATCCCGCGCCGTTGTCCCTGACAAAAAAGACGGTGTTTCCGTCGAAACCCTGCTCGCTGCCGACCTCAATGCGCGCCAGCGGCTCGCGGGACGTGAACTTCCAGGCGTTGCCCAGCAGGTTTTGAAGGAGGAGCGACAGCAGGCGGGCGTCGCCCTGCGCGCTCAGGCCGTCCTGGATCTGAAACTCTGCCTGGCGCCCTGGCTCGCGCTCCCGGTGGTCGTTTCCGATGCGCCGGGCAATTTGCGAAAGATCGACAGGCTCTGACTCGATCTGCTTGCGCGTTACCTGGGAAAGGGTCAGCAGGCCTTCGATCAGATCGCCCATGTACTTGACGCCGACCCCGATGCGGCCCAGGTAATGCCTGCCTTTCTCGCTGACCTGGTCGCCATCGATTTTCACCACCAGCTGGCTGAAGGCATGGATGGTGCTCAGGGGCGAGCGCAGGTCATGCGACACCGAATAGGCAAACGATTCCAGCTCCCGGTTCGCCATCTCAAGCTCGAAGGTACGCAGCAGCACCCGCGCTTCGAGTTCGGTGTTCAGGCTGAGGATTTCCTGCTGCTGCTGCCTGCGCTCGGTGATGTCGCGCTCGACCGCCACCCAATGGGTGAACTTGCCGGACTTGTCGGCGATGGGCGCTATGTCGGTTTCCAGCCAGCGCTCCCGGCCGTCCTTGGTATAGATCACAATTTCCGCGCGCACCACCTCCCACCTCGCCATGGCGGCGCGAATCCGGTCCAGTTCGGACCGCTGGGTGTTCGGTCCCCAGAGAAGCTGGGGGGTATGGCCCAGCGCTTCGGCGCGGCTGTAGCCGGTCTGGCGCTCGAACGCATCGTTCACGAAAACAATGCGCGGGCCGCCTTGTTCCAGGGCTACCGCTTCGGTGATGATGACGATGTCGTTCAGGCGCGACACCGCCGTCTGCAGCAGCCGCAGTTGCGCCTGTTCCGCGCGCCGCTGGGTGATGTCCTGAAAGTAAACCGCCAGCCCGCCCGCCGTGGGGTAGACATGGAAATGAATGCACAGGTTCAGCGGCGGGTAAAAAACTTCAAAGCGCGTCGTGCGCTGCTCCTGGAGGGCCACGCGGCATTCGCGCTCCATGCGCGTGCCCAGGGACTCGGGAAACTCCTGCCACAGGGTTTTTCCCAGAACCTCTTCGCGCCGGCGCTGCAGCATGCGCTCGGCCTGGCCGTTGACAAAGGTGAACTTCCAGTCCTTGTCGATCAGGCAAAAGCCGTCGGTGATGCTTTCCAGCGTGGCGGTGAGCTGCGCTTCCAGCGCCAGCGCGCGGTCCTCGGCCTCCTTTTGCTCCGAAATGTCCTGGAACGCACCCTGGATGCGAATAATTTTTCCGCTGGCATCGCGCACCGCCTCGCCGATGGAACGCACCCAGATGCGCCGCCCCCTGGCCGTGTGCTTGGGCAGCACGAATTCATAAGGAATGCCGTATTCGGCGCAATCTTGCACATGGCGGATCACCAGCGGCCGATGCTCGGGGAAAAAGTAGCCGATGCCCTCGTCCAGCGTGGGCGTGTAGCCTGGCGCGACATCGTGGATCAGGCAGTTCTCGTCCGACCAGGTCAGCGTGCGCTCCGGCAGGTCGATCGTCCATCCGCCTAAACGAGCCACCCTGCCGGCAATCCGGCCCATGTAGAGATTTTTTTCCAGCAGTTCGGCGCGCTGCTTGAGTTCGTCAATATCGGTCAGCGTGCCCACCCAGCCAACAAGATGGCCTGCCGCGTCGCGCTGCGGGACCGTGTGGCCCAGCATCCAGCGGTAGCTGCCGTCGGCGCGGCGCAGCCGGCATTCCACCTCGCAGGCTTCGTTGCTGGCGTGCGCCTGAGCCCATTGCGCGGCCACCTGCGCGCGGTCATCGGGATGGATGAACGGGCTCCAGCCGTCGGCCAGGCTGCCCTGCAGGGACGCGCCGGAATAGTCGAGCCAGCGCTGGTTGAAATAAGTCTGCAGGCCGTCGGGCTGCATCATCCAGACAATCTGGGGCAAAGCATCAGCCAGCAGGCGAAACGCTGCATCGCCCGGTTGTGAAGCGCCCAGCACATGCTGGCCGCCGGCGGGCTCCCGGACCGTGCTTGAGGGAGGAATCAGTTCGCTGCCTGCAATGCTCACGCGGTTTCCTTGGTTGCGTTCTGGCGGAATTTCCGGATGCGCCAGCACGGCTCAAATGGCTTGCGGGTTTGCACCGGACCTGGCATGCGGTATTGTGGACCATCGCGCATCGCGCACGCCCCTTTCCACGAGCGACGCATGCCTGCAAAAGAATACCGGATTCTGGCAAGCCCATGGGCTGGCCAGACCGGGCGCAGGCGGTTAAATTACGGCTTTGGCCACCGAAGGGAGACCGTCATGCCCACCCCCCTCGATACGCGCGATGCCCGCCCGCCAGGCCAGCGCCGAACCTTGCTCGTCACTGGCGTCGCCGTTGTGGCCGCCGCGATGGCGCCCGCCGGCTTCAGCCCGGTGCGGGCGCAGGCCCGTTCGCTCCAGCCGACGCCCAGCCAGACCGAAGGGCCGTTCTACCCGGTGGCCCTGCCCGCCGACAGCGACTTTGACCTGCTGCGCAACGGCAACGCCAGCTACGCGCGCGGCCAGCCGGCCTGGGTGGAGGGCACCGTGCTGGACACGGCGGGCAAGCCGGTGTCGGGCGCGGTGGTGGAAATCTGGCAGTGCGACCAGGCGGGCCACTACCACCACCCCGGCGACGGCGACCGGGCCGACCCGGCTTTCCAGGGCTTTGGCCGCGTGACCGTGGACAGCGACGGACGCTACCGCTTTCGCACGCTGCGGCCAGCGCCGTACAGCGGGCGCACGCCGCACATCCATGTCAAGGTGCGTCTGGGGCGCCGCGAACTGCTGACCACCCAGCTTTACGTGGCGGATGATCCGGGCAATGAACGCGACTTTCTCTGGCAGCGGCTGAACGCGCCAGGCCGCGCCGCGCTGACCGTGCCGTTCGCGCCGGACACGGGCGGCCTGCGGGCGCGCTTTCCCATCATCGTGCAGGCCTGAAGCCCTGCCCTTGGCCGGCCCATTTTGCGGGCCGCCGCCCTGGCCGGGCGCCGGGCGTTAAGCTGCGCGCCATGGATTCACTGACGCAAATCGCGCTCGGCTCGGCCGTCACCGTGGCCGTGATGGGCCGGCGCACCGCCGTGTGGAAGGCCGCGCTCTGGGGCGCCGTGGCCGGCACCCTGCCCGACCTGGACGCCTTCATCGACCATGGCAATGCCATTTTGAACATGACGCGCCACCGCGCCGAAAGCCATTCGCTGCTCTATGTGACGCTGGCGGCGCCGCTGCTGGCGTGGGGCGTGAGCCGGCTGCACGGCGAGCCGGCGCTGCTGCGGCGCTGGTGGCTGGCGCTGTGGCTGGCGCTTTTCACGCATCCGCTGCTCGACGCGATGACGGTGTATGGCACGCAGTTGCTCCAGCCGTTCAGCGACCATCCTTATGCCGTGGGCAGCATCTTCATCATCGACCCGCTCTACACCGTGCCGCTGATCGTCGGCGTGGCGCTAGCGCTGCGCCTGAAAAGCCAGCGCGGCCTGCGCTGGAACGCGGCCGGCCTGCTGCTGAGCACGCTCTACCTGGGCTGGAGCGTCGGGGCGCAGCAGCAGGCCACGCAGGTCGCGCGCGCCTCGCTTGAAGCCCAAGGCATTGCCGCCAACGGGCTGCTGGTCACGCCCGCGCCGTTCAACACGCTGCTCTGGCGGCTGGTGGCGACCACGCCCACGCAGTACCTCGAAGGCCATTATTCGCTGCTGGACGACTCCCCGCGCATCCGCTGGAGCGCGCATGACCGGGGCGCAGCGCTCATGGACCGGCACGGCCACGAGCCGTCCGTCGCCCGCATCGCGGCCTTCAGCCACGGTTTTTACCGTCTTTCGGAATCCGGTGGCCGCCTGTTCGTGACGGACCTGCGCATGGGCCAGGAACCGGCCTACACCTTCCATTTCAACCTCGGACCGCCTGCCGCATTGGCCGGGCAGGCGCTGGCCCCGATGCTGCAAAGCCAGCGGCCCGACCTGGCCACGGCGCTGCCCTGGCTGTGGCGCCGCATGTGGGGCCAGGCGCCGTCGCTGCACTGACAAGCGCGGGCTTGCAGCCCGCCGATTCCTGGCCAGCCGGCCCAAGTGTTGTAAATGCCTTGAGGTGAAAAACGCAAAGATGTGTTTGAATGAAGTTCGGACGGCTCAACCACAAGGAGTGCTCGATGGAATCCATTCAAGTCCTTCCCCAGGCGCCCACCTTCACCCTACCCGTGGCCAAGGTGCGCAGCGTCTACCAGATCACCGATGTCGAACGCAAGCTGGGCAAGCTGCAACACCACAGCGAGTCCCGCGAACACGACAGCCTGCGCGCCACCTACGAGCGCATGCTGGAGCGCGGCCCGGAGCGTTTCCAGATGAAGCCCAGCGGCATTCCCGAGATGGCGCCGCTGTACGACGCGCTGCCCAACTTCACCGACGTGCTCGACGACGTGCGCCGCCATGTCGCCCTGAGCCACGACAGCAGCGACGGCCTGGAGGTTACGCCGATGCTGCTGCTGGGCCAGCCAGGCATCGGCAAGACGCATTTTGCGCGGCAGGTGGCCGACCTGATCGGCACCGGCATGAACCTGGTGTCGATGGGCTCGCTGACCGCCGGCTGGCTGCTGTCGGGCTCGGCGTCGCAGTGGAAGGGCGCCAAGCCGGGCAAGGTGTTCGAGTCGCTGGTCGATGGCCGCTACGCCAACCCGGTGATCGTGATCGATGAGATCGACAAGGCCGCCAGCGACGCGCAGTACGACCCGCTCGGCTCGCTGTACAGCCTGCTGGAGCACGACACGGCCTCGTCCTTCGTGGATGAGTTCGCCGAAGTGCCGATTGACGCCAGCCAGGTGCTGTGGATCACCACCGCCAACGACGAGCGCGCCATTCCAAAGCCGATCCTGAACCGGATGAATGTGTTCGAGATCCAGCCGCTCACGCCCGCGCAGGCCAGGCACATCGCACTGCGCCTGTACCAGTCGATACGCGCCGGCCACGACTGGGGCTCGCGCTTCGACGACGCGCCGCCGGGCGATGTGCTGGACAAGCTGTCTTGCTTGGTCCCGCGTGAAATGCGGCGCGCCCTGATGGCCGCCTTTGGCAATGCGCGGCTGGCCAGCCGGGGCCAATTGCAGGTCGATGACCTGCCGCGCGGCGCGGCCGGCAAGGGGCGGATCGGGTTCATGCAGTAGCCGGGGCGCGCTTTTCAGGCGCACCTCTGTCTTCCGCGAGCCAGTCGGGGCATTCACTTTGCTCGGCGCAATCCCTGGCGCAAAATCATCCGGCGCTTCAACCACGGCACGCAAGGCGCCTGACAGCTTTTTGCTACTGAATTTATAGCTGCTTGCGCAGACTGCGCATGCGCAAGCAGCCTATTTGAAGCTAAAAAATCTGTTTTCCGGTTAAACCAGATGCGCGCTAGTCCCGCCGCCCGCCCCCAGGGCAAGCGCTGCGGCCATCTGGTTGCGCCGGTACTCGCCCTGCCGCTCCAACATCCAGCCGGGGTATTCGGCAGGCAGGCTGCTGGCGTCGCCGATCTGCTGGAGTTCGGCCTGGCTCAGCACCACCACTGTCGCGGCGATGTTGTCAGCCAGCTGCTCGGGCCGCTTGGCGCCGACGATCACGCTGGTGACCTGCGGCTGGTGCAGCAGCCAGGCCAGCGCCACCCGCGCCACCGACACGCCATGCGCATCGGCGATGGGCCGCATGGCGTCGATGCAGCCCCAGGCCTTTTCCTTGTTGACCGGCGGAAAGTCGAAGGCGATGCGCCGGCTGCCTTCCTCGGTTTGGCCGTGCTGGTCCCTGCCGTACTTGCCGCTCAAAAAGCCGCCGGCCAATGGGCTCCAGACCATCAGGCCAACGTTCTCGCTTTTGAGCATCGGGATCAACTCGCGCTCCAGGTCGCGCCCGGCCACGCTGTAGTAAGCCTGCAGCGACTCGAAGCGCGCCAGGCCCAGGCGTTCGGAAATGCCCAGCGCCTTGGCAATCTGCCAGGCGGCCCAGTTGGACACGCCGATGTAGCGCACATGGCCGTGGCGCACCAGCTGGTCGAGCGCGCGCAGGGTTTCATCGATGGGCGTGGCCTCGTCGAAGCCGTGGACCTGGTAGAGGTCGATGTGGTCGAGCTGCAGGCGCTTGAGGCTGGCCTTCACGCCGTCCAGGATATGGCTGCGGCTCAAGCCGCGCGCATTCGGCCCCTCGCCCATGCCACCGAACACCTTGGTCGCCACCACCACGTTCTCGCGCGGAATCTTCAAATTTTTCAGCGCCTGGCCGGTGATCTGCTCCGACAGGCCTTCGGAATAGACATCGGCGGTGTCGATGAAGTTGATGCCGGCATCGACCGCCTGGCCGATCAGCTTTTCAGCGTCAGGCTGCTGCAGCGCGCCAATCTGGCGCCACATGCCTTCGCTGCCGCCGAAGGTCATGGTGCCCAGGCAAAGCTCGGACACGAAAAGGCCGGTACGGCCGAGGGGGTTGTAGCGCATGTCGATGGACTCCATGAAAGGGGTTGACGGCCGGGCGGCGAAGCCCGGTGCAGCCTTTCAGCATAAACGCCACCGGCCGATGCTGCAGGCGCCGAGAAATTGCAGGCGAACAAGTCCTGCAACCCTTCATTGGCTGTATGCCACTGCGAAACTAAACCATGTCACAACTGGCTCATGCCGCCATCGACGATTAGTTCCGTGCCAACGATAAAAGCCGCATCCCGAGAGGAAAGGTAAACGACGGCGCTCGCCACCTCGTCGGGTGTGCCAAAGCGTTTCAGCGGGATCTGCGCCTGAATGCCTGCGGCCAACTCACCCAGTTGCTCGCTGGACATGCCGAGACGGCCGTAAAGCGGCGTTTGCACCGGACCCGGACTGACGACATTGACACGGATGCCTCGGCCGATCAACTCGGACGACAGGGTTTTGGCAAGCGAAATCAACGCCGCCTTGCTGGCCGCGTACACGCTGGAATTCGGCATGCCGATATGCGCATTGATCGAGCCATTGAGGATGATGGCCGCGCCCTGGTTAAACAAAGGCAGCAAGGCCTGGATGGTGAAGTAAGCGCCCTTCACATTGACGTTGAAGCTCTCGTCCCAGAGCGCTTCGTCAATTGCTTCCAGCGGCGCGAATTTGGCCACGCCGGCATTGATGAACACGGCGTCCAGCCTGATGCCTTGCTCGGTCAGCGCCGCAGCCAGTTTTTTGGCCGAAGTGGCGTCACCCGCATCGTTGCGCAGAGCGATGGCGTCAGGGCCGAGTTGCGCCGTGGCCTGGTCCAGTGTGGCCTGGTCGCGCCCGGTGATGACCACCCGTGCGCCACCTTTGGCGAACGCCAGCGCGGTGGCCAAGCCGATGCCGCTGTTGCCGCCGGTGACGAGTACGGTTTTGTTGTCGAAGTTTGCCATGATGAATTCCTTAGGTTGAAATGAAAGGTGATGAAAAAATGAATCGGATCAGGTCCGGGTGATCGACGCGCCGCCATCGACCAGCGAGGCCGTGCCGGTGACAAAGGACGAATCCTCCGAAGCCAGGTACAAAACCGAACGGGCCAGCTCTTCGGGCGTGGCAAGGCGCTTTAGCGCATGCAGGTTGGTCACGAATGACTGGGCTTCGGCGGTGCTGTTCATGCTGCGGTACATCTCGGTATCGACCGCGCCCGGCAGGATGGCATTGACCCGGATGCCTTGCGGGCCGTATTCCGCAGCCAGGGCCTGCGTCAGCCCGATCAGTCCAGACTTGCTGGCAGCGTAAGCGGCTACGCCCGGAAACGCAAAGGTGTGGCCGACAAAGGTCGAAGTGAAAATAATCGACCCGGCGCCGGTCTTGAGCATGGCCGCGAGCTGGTGCTTGGCGCCATAAAAAGCGCTGGTCAGGTTGGTGCTCAGGGCTTCATTCCAGCCGTCTGCCGAAATACCGGTGCTCGGGCCCATTTCGCCTAGCGTGCCTGCATTGTTGAAGGCAATGTCCAGCCGGCCAAACCTTGACTCGGCCAGTTCCACCAGCGCTTGCGCAAAGGCTTCCGACTGCACATCGCCGGCCAGCGCCACCGCAACGCCGCCTGCGGCTTCAATCTCGGCCACTAGGCTGTCCAGTTCCGCCTGGCGGCGAGCGGCGACCACCAGCCGGGCGCCTTCTGCGGCAAAAAGCTTGGCGGTGGCGCGGCCGATGCCGGAACTGGCGCCGGTCACGATGGCAACCTTGTTATGGAGTCTTGAGCTTGGGTTCATGATGATGTCCTGATTAGTTGAATTTGCCGGGAAGGCCTGGGCTCGGTCAGCTTCTGCGCCAGCCGATGAATCCAATTTACGATTCATTCTTTATTTGTGAAATGGCTAAAAGCTGTTTTAATAATTCAGCTTTTATGAACGATATAACGAGATGATCGACCGACTGCGCGCTTTCGAGGTGTTTTCAGCGGTGGTGAGCCGGGGCAGCTTCACGCGTGCGGCCGACGCGCTGGAGACCTCGCCGGCCAATGTCACGCGCTATGTGAACGAGCTGGAAGCGTATCTGGGCACGCGTTTGCTGAACCGCAGTTCACGCAAGCTGTCGATGACCGAAAGCGGCGAAGCGCTGTACGAGCGCAGCAAGACCATTTTGGCTGAGGTGGCCGAGGCGGAGGCGCTGGCGTCATCCGCCTCCCTGCAGCCGCGTGGGCGCTTGCGGATCAATGCGCCGCTCAGCTTCGGCGTGCTGCATCTGGCGCCGCTGTGGCCTCGCTTCATGCAACGCTACCCTGACATCGAGCTTGATGTTGCACTGAGCGACCGGGTGGTCGATATCGTCGAGGAAGGCTACGACCTGGCAATTCGGATCTCGCGCGCCGGGCCTGCCACCCATGCGGCGCGCAAGCTGGCGACCTCGCAAAACATCGTCTGCGCCTCGCCAGCCTATCTTGAGGCGTATGGGCAGCCCCGGACACCGGCCGACCTGCTGGCCCACCGCTGCATCGGCTACACCTATGCGGCCACCGCCGATGAATGGCATTTCATTGACGGGCATGGCCGGGACCATGCGGTGAAGGTCAGCTGCGTGATGCACACCAACAACGGCGACACGGTCAGGGCAGCGGCCATCGCCGGCCAGGGAATCATCTGGCAACCGGGTTTTCTGATTGGCCAGGACCTGAAGGCCGGCCGGCTGGTGCCGCTGCTGCCGGGCTACCGGATGCCTGATATCGACGTGCTGGCCATCTACCCGACGCGCCGCCACCTGAGCACCAAGGTCCGGGTCATGGTGGACTTTCTGGTCGAGGCTTTCCAGGCCGCGCCCCCATGACCGGAACGTCGCACGCCGTCAGACCAGCCAGGCCACCGCAGCCGAAAAGCTGAAAAACGCCAGCACCGTGGACAGCAGGATGATTCGCGCAATCCGCCCGCTGTCGGCGCCAAAGCGCTCGGCCAGCAGGGCCACATTGCTGGCGCTGGGCAAGGCGGCTACCAGTACCAGCACGGTCAGGGTGAAGCGGTCCAGCGGCAGGCCCAGCGCGATGGCGCCCAGCCCCAGGCCGCCCACAAGCACCGGGTGAACAATCAATTTTATAAGCGCTATGGGCATATAGCGCCCTACTGGCGTGCGTGAGGCGCTATTCATTTGTGAGCGAGCCAGCACCGCGCCAATGGTGAACAGCGCGACCGGCGAGGCGGCGTCGGCCAGCAGGCTGAGCGTTCCCATGATCGGCTTGGGCAGCGCAAACTCCATGCCAGAGGCCAGCGCACCCAGGGCAATCGACCACGGCAGCGGATTGGCCACCACGCTCTTGAGCGCCAGCCGCCCCGCCCTGGCCGCGCCGTGTTCATCGGCGCCATCCAGCCGCGACAGGGCAATGCACAGCGACGAGGTGACCAGCATGTCGATGACGATGGTCACAATCGCCGGCCCGGCCGCCTGCGCGCCGAGCAGCGCCACCAGCAGCGGCACGCCCATGAAGCCGGTGTTGGGAAAGGCGGCCACCAGCGCGCCGAACGCGGCATTGTTCCAGCCCGCGCCCTCGCTGGCGCCTTGGTCGCGGCGCAGCGTCACGGCCACGGTGAAGGCGACGATCAGCAAGGCGCACAGCAGGTACACGGCAATCAGGCTGCCGTCGAGCAGCTGCGCAATCGGCGTGCTGGCGCCAAAACGGTAAAGCATGCAGGGCAGCGCGAAATACAGCACAAAGGTGTTGAGGCCTGGAATCGCCGCCTGCGGTAGCAGCGCCCGGCGGGCGGCGACATAGCCGCAAAGAACCAGCGCAAAGAAGGGAAAGGTGACGGCGAGGATGTTGAGCACAGCGCGTATTGTCTCCGGCCGGGTCGGCCTTCAGGCGACTGGCTATGATGACCGCTGCTTCCGGCCTCCCTCTTGTTCGCCGGCCTGGTTCGCCGGCCTTTCCCGGCCTTTATTCCGGTACGCCTATTGGCACCCCTCAGACTCCCCGTCCGCATGTCTTCACCTTCTCCCGCATCGCCCATCGCCCACGGCCTCAATCTTGCCCAGCAGGAAGCCGTCAACTACCTGCACGGCCCGTGCCTGGTGCTGGCCGGCGCAGGTTCGGGCAAGACGCGGGTCATCACGCACAAGATCGGCCGGCTGATCCAGATGGGCATGCGGCCCGAGCAGATCGCCGCCATCACCTTCACCAACAAGGCCGCCGCCGAGATGCGCGAGCGCGCCAAGAGCCTGATCGGCAAGCAGGCCAAGGGCGTGCTGATCTGCACCTTCCATGCGCTCGGGGTGCGCATGCTGCGCCAGGACGGCGCGGTGCTGGGCCTGAAGCCGCAGTTTTCCATCCTGGACAGCGACGACGTGACCAGCATCCTGAAAGACGCGGGCGGCAGCACCGACGTGGCCACGGCGCGCCAGTGGCAGTGGACCATCAGCGCCTGGAAAAGCCAGGGGCTGAACGCCGCCCAGGCCGAAGCGCAGGCCAGCGGCGACGAGGAACGGCTGGTGGCGCGGGTGATGGGCCACTATGAAGAACGCCTGGCGGCCTACCAGAGCGTCGATTTCGACGATTTGATCGGCCTGCCGCTCAAGCTGCTGAACGAGCATGAAGCGGTGCGCGCCAAGTGGCAGGCCGCGCTCGGCCATGTGCTGGTCGATGAATACCAGGACACCAACGCCACGCAGTACGAGGTGCTGAAATTATTGGTCGGCGAACGCGGCCGCTTCACGGCGGTCGGCGACGACGACCAGTCGATCTACGGCTGGCGCGGCGCGACGCTGGACAACCTGAAAAAGCTGCCGCAGGACTTCCCGACGCTCAAGGTGGTCAAGCTGGAGCAGAACTACCGCTCGACCAGCGCGATTTTGCGCGCCGCCAACAACGTCATCGGCCCGAACCCCAAGCTGTTCCCCAAGACGCTGTTCAGCGAACTCGGCGAAGGCGAGCCGGTGCGGGTGGTCGATTGCGACAGCGAGGAGCACGAGGCAGAGCGCGTGGTGGCCCGCATCCAGAGCCTGCGCGCCGAAGGCAGCCTGCAGCCCGAAGGCAGCCAATACCGGGAGTGGAAGGATTTTTGCGTGCTGTACCGGGCCAACCACATGGCCAAGCCGTTCGAAAAAGCCTTTCGCAAGGCCAACATCCCGTACAAGGTGTCGGGCGGGCAGAGTTTTTTCGACCGCGCCGAAATCAAGGACCTGTGCAGCTGGATGGTGCTGCTGGTCAACAACGACAACAACCAGGCCTTCATCCGCTCGGTGACAACGCCCAAGCGCGGCATCGGCCATACCACGCTGGCGGCGCTGGGCACGTTTGGAGACACCTACAAGCTCAGCCTGTTCGAGTCGCTGTTCAGCAACTCGCTGGCCTCGGTGCTGCCGGCCAAGGCGGTCGGCTCGCTGCAGGAATTCGGCCGCTACCTCAACGACCTCGAATACCGCGCCAAGCGCACCGTGGGCGCGGAGGACGCGCGCGTTTTCCTGACCGACTGGCTCAAGGAAATCGACTACGAAAAGCACCTCTACGACGGCGAGGACAGCGAAAAGGTCGCGGCCGCGCGCTGGAGCAATGTGATGGATTTTTGCGACTGGATATCGCAGCGCTGCGGCGGCCAGATTGACGACGCGTCGGGCGCGACGGTTGAAAAACCGACCAAGACCATGCTCGAAGTGGTGCAGACGATCGCCCTGCTTTCGACCATCAGCGAGCGCGAAGGCGACCAGAACGTCGTGACGCTCTCGACCCTGCATGCGTCCAAAGGCCTGGAATGGCCGCATGTGGTGCTGGCCGGCGTGAATGAGGGGCTGCTGCCCTTCAAGCTGGACGATGACGACGGAGTGAACACCGACAGCATCGCGCTGCGCCTGCAGGAAGAGCGCCGGCTGATGTACGTCGGCATCACTAGAGCCCAGCGCACGCTGGCCGTGAACTGGCTGCGCAAGCGCAAGAAAGGCCGCGACTTCATCGCCGGCGTGCCCAGCCGCTTCATCGCCGAAATGGCGCTGGACAAGGCGACCATCAAGGAAGACCCGCGCGAAAAGCTCAAGGCCCTGCGCGCCGAATTCGCCAAAAAGGCCGCCGATGGCTTGGTCGCGGCGGCCGCGGCCAAAGCGGCTTACGACGGCCGGTAAGCCAGGGTTTTGGGCCTCCAGCCCGTGGCTAACCGCAAGAATCAGGTTTCAGATACCATTGCCGGCCCGGCATTGATGGCCGGGCAGCCACCGGGGAGTCTTCTTTTTCGACAGAACCGCCTTGCGCCGCGACCAGCGCCTTGACCGATCCATGCATTCCAACATCTTCCGACTCGCTATTTTTTTAGTAGCATTCAGCGCTCTTGCAGCCTGCGCAAATGCCCAAAACAAGCCTGAACCCGCATGCCCGCCGGCGCACAGCATGAAAGCAGACCAGTTGCACGGCCGCTGGGCTGTTCGCTTTACCAATCCACCGCCCGGACTGCCCGAGCGAGCGACCTTGCTGCTCAAGCGCCATGCCGAATTCTCGGAAAGCCTGGCGGGCACGGTCAGCCGGTCGCTGGGCAGCGCGGCTGGCGCGCCCGCCATCGCCGGCCATTCCGCCATGGCGGCACTGGCCGGCGACCTGGACGAAGGCATCCTGCTGCTCGACGAATCCTCTGACAATGTCAGCATCACCGGCACCTGGAACGGCGAAATGAAGGCCGGTTCGTGCGGCACCGTGTACCAGGGCCAGTGGAATGACACCAGCCGCAGCGCCGCACCCGATGCACCCGGCATTCCCTTCACCCTGACCAAACTCCCCTGACCGCAGGACTCGCTCGCTTGTCCAAGGCCGCCAAAACCATGCCCTTCAAACTCCTGCCCCTGAATCGCCTTCTGCTGACGGCCGGCCTGCTCATCGCCGGCTCGGCACAAGCCCAGACGGCCCCAGCCGCGCCGCTGCTTCCCGCCAACCGCCCCTCCAGCCTGGGCTGGCAGGCATGCCAGGCCCTCAAGAACGATGCCGGCGCCCAGCTGACGTGTTTTCAGCAATGGGCCGAATCGCAGCTGCCGGCCAACACGCCGCCAGCGTCAATGACCAGCGCACCGGCTGATCCGGCCACCGGCGCGCCCGCCACACAGATCCTGCTGCTGCCATCGCTCAATACCGAGGCGCCCGACGGCAAGCCCATCGGCTGCCGCAACACGCAGTATTCCGAACTTTCCAGGTTCTGGGAGCTTCAGCGCGGCACCGATTGCGACACCTTTGCCATTCGCGGCTACCGGCCGATGTCGCTCGCGTTCGTCATGTCCGGCGGCGTCAATCCCCCGCCGCTGATCGGCGCAGGGACGCCACCGGACTACAAGCACGCGGAAACCAAGATCCAGCTGTCGGTACGCACCAAGGTGGCCAAGGGCCTGCTCAAGAGCGGCGACGCCGACGCGGACGACCAGGACTCGCTCTGGTTTGGCTACAGCCAGCAAAGTTACTGGCAGCTGTTCAGCGGCAACATCTCGCGGCCGTTTCGCACAACCGACCATGAGCCCGAAGTCATCTATATCTACCCGCATCAAATCGCCCTGCCCGGCGGCTGGAATTACCGGCTCTCGGGCGTCGGACTGATGCACCAGTCCAATGGCCAGTCGGATCAGCTGTCGCGCAGCTGGAACCGTACCTACCTGATGGGTGCGGCCGAAAAGGTGCTGGGCCCCGAGTCCAGCCTGCGCCTGCAGGGCCGCATCTGGGACCGCCTGCGCGAGTCGGCAGTCGATGACGAAAACCCGGGCATTGAAAACTACATTGGCCGCGCCGAACTCAATGCCACCTGGCAAATCAACAAGGCCAACACGCTGGGTGTCACGCTGCGGCACTCGCTGCGCAGTGAAGCCCGAGGCTCGACCCGGATCGACTGGATGATGGCGCCAGCGGCGTCGCCGAACTACACCGGCCTGCGCTACCACGTGCAGTTGTTCAACGGCTATGGCGACAGCCTGCTGGACTACAACAAAAGACGCAATGTGCTGAGCGTGGGACTGAGCCTGGTTGACTGGTGAAACAGCGCATGAAGATTCTTTCAATGCTATATTTTTAGTAGCAATATATCCTTTACTGAATTTCGCGTTCTGTCTTTTTCATAATAAAAATCTCCCTTGGCCTGGTGCAGCGGACCCGCCCCGAAACCGCAGGCCGCACCGATGCGGAGAAGGCTGCGTGCTTTAAGCTAAGTGGGATGATTTCACTTGCTTTACGGCAGCCAGCCGGTCTCCCGTGGTTCTGTCATGGCTGAAATAGACGCCTTTGCGCTGGGCGCCTTCATCATCGGCCTGCTGCTGATTGCCATGACGATGGGCAGCTCCTTCTTCTCCCGATTACCGCTGAACGCAGCCATGCTCTACCTGGGCGTCGGTGTGGCGGTCGGCCCGATGGGACTGGGGTTGCTCCGGCTTGATGCCCTGGAAAACAGGGTGATGCTGGAGCGCCTGACCGAAATCGCCGTGCTCATCTCCCTGTTCACCGCCGGAATGAAGCTCGAACTGCCGTTGCGCGACCGACGCTGGCGCATTCCGGTGCAGCTGGCCACGGTGTCCATGATCGTGACCGTCGCGGCCGTCACGGCGCTGGGCGTGTATGGACTTGGCCTGTCGCTGGGCGCTGCAGTGCTGCTGGGGGCCATCCTGGCGCCGACCGATCCGGTGCTCGCTTCGGATGTCCAGGTTTCCAATCCCGGTGACCGCGACCGCCTGCGCTTCGGACTCACCGGGGAAGGCGGACTGAACGACGGCACGGCGTTTCCATTTGTCATGCTGGGTCTGGGCCTGCTGGGTGTGCACGAGTTGGGCGAAGCCGGCTGGCGCTGGTGGAGCGTGGATGTGTTGTGGGCGGTAGCGGGCGGCCTGGGGCTGGGCTACCTGCTGGGAACGCTGGTGGGCCGCGCCATCATCTACTTGCGCATGCGCCACCGGGAAGCGTTGCGGTCTGACGAATTCATTGCGCTCGGCCTGATTGCGCTGGCGTATGGCGTCGCCCTGCTCTGCCACACCTACGGTTTTCTGGCGGTGTTCGCCGCCGGGCTGGCATTGCGCCGCATCGACGAGGGTTCTGCCCATGCACCGGCTGCGCAGACCGAAACCCAGAAGGCCGCCTCCGAACTGAGCCCTGACGAACAGGCAGCCTCAGGCGCCGAGGCGCCCGCCAACATGATGAATGCCGTGCAGCGCTTCAACAGCCAGCTGGAAAGTTTTGTCGAGGTCGGCATCGTGCTGGCCGTTGGCGTGTTGCTGGCAACCGTTGAATTTGAGCGCGACGTGCTGTGGTTTGTACCGGTGCTTTTCCTGCTGGTGCGGCCGGTGGCGGTCTATGCCGGATTGCTCGGCACGCAGGTCAGTGGTTCACAACGCAATTTGATGAGCTGGTTTGGCATACGCGGCATTGGCTCGCTGTATTACCTGCTCTACGCGATCAACCATGACATCCAGCCGGTGCTGGCAGAGCGCCTGCTGTCGATCACACTGGCGGTGGTGGTTGCGTCCATCATCGTGCATGGCATTTCAGTAACGCCACTGATGCAGCACTACGAAGCGCGCAAGGCTGCCAAAAAGAAACGGCAAAAATAATTCAGGAAATAAAAGCCGGACAACAAAAAGCCTGCTTTAAGCAGGCTTTTTGTAATGGTTTTAACAACCAGATGTTGGTTGCGCGGGCAAGATTTGAACTTACGACCTTTGGGTTATGAGCCCAACGAGCTACCAGGCTGCTCCACCGCGCGGTATGTAATTATTATAGCTTACTTTGCAGCTGCTTCGTCTTTAATTTCTTCCGAAACATCAGGACGATCAACCAGCTCAACCAAAGCCATAGGCGCATTGTCACCAACGCGGAAACCCATCTTTAGAATACGGGTGTAGCCGCCTGGACGCGTCTGGTACCTTGGGCCGAGTTCGGCAAACAGCTTGACCACCATGTCGCGATCGCGAAGGCGGTCAAATGCCAGCCGCTTGTTGGCCAGGGTCGGCGTTTTTGCCAGGGTGATCATCGGCTCAACCACGCGGCGCAGCTCTTTGGCTTTTGGCAGGGTGGTCTTGATGGCTTCGTGCTGGAGCAACGAATTCATCATGTTGCGCAGCATGGCGAGGCGGTGCTCGCTGGTGCGGTTGAGTTTACGTAGTCCGTGTCCGTGTCGCATAGTGCTTCCTTTATGTAATATCGAAGCAGCCGTATCAGGTACTGCCCGTGCACTTCTTCATCGAAAGATGAAGATCTTAGTCAAAATTAACGCTTGTCAAGGCCCGCAGGAGGCCAGCTTTCCAAACGCATCCCCAGTGTCAGGCCGCGGGAGGCCAGCACTTCCTTGATCTCGTTGAGAGATTTCCGGCCCAGATTGGGTGTCTTCAGGAGCTCGTTTTCAGTGCGCTGGATCAGATCGCCAATGTAGTAGATATTTTCAGCCTTCAGGCAGTTGGCCGAACGCACCGTGAGTTCCAGCTCATCGACGGGGCGCAGCAAGATCGGATCGAATTGCTGCGAACTGCGGGGTGCCGGATCATTGATGATGGCGCCAAGCTCATTGCCTTCGAGCTGGGCAAACACCGCCAATTGCTCGACCAAAATCTTGGCCGAGGCACGCACCGCGTCTTCTGCGGAAACAGCACCATTGGTCTCGATTTCCAGAACCAGCTTGTCCAAGTCGGTACGCTGCTCGACGCGGGCGCTTTCAACGGTGTAGCTGACGCGCTTGACCGGAGAAAAGGACGCGTCGAGCACAATGCGGCCGATCGACTTCGGCGACTCATCGCCATAACGGCGGACGTTGCCAGGCACATAGCCACGGCCATTCTCGACCTTGATCTGCATGTCGATCTTGCCGCCGTGCGACAGATTCATGATCACATGGTCAGGGTTGACAATTTCCACGTCATGGGGCGTCTGAATGTCGGCCGCCGTGATCGGACCTTCGCCGTCCTTGCGGAGACTCAATGTCACTTCGTCACGGTTGTGGAGCTTGAAGACCACACCCTTGAGGTTCAGCAGGATATTGACGACATCCTCCTGGACACCGTCAATCGAAGAGTACTCATGCAAGACACCGGCGATGGTGACTTCAGTTGCGGCGTGGCCCACCATGGATGACAGAAGCACACGACGCAGCGCGTTGCCCAGCGTATGGCCGTAACCACGCTCGAAGGGCTCCAGAGTCACCTTGGCACGGTTGGTGCCAAGCTGCTCAACATTGATAGTTTTTGGTTTTAACAAATTTGTCTGCATGCAGTCTTCCTCTCAATACCCTCGGCTCGTTACACCGATAAGGCTGGCGAAGCACACCTGGCGGCACGGCAAGCGTGTCGCCAGGAACGGAAAATCAACGTGAATACAGCTCGACAATCAACGATTCGTTGACATCGGCGGCGAATTCATCACGATCAGGCACTTTCTTGAAGGTGCCTTCACCCTTGTCAGCATTGACATCTACCCAGGCTGGCAAGCCGACCTGCTTGGCGAGTTCGAGCGCTTCAGCAATGCGGGTCTGCGTCTTGGACTTGTCGCGCACGGCAATCACGTCACCGGCCTTGACCATGTACGACGGAATGTTCACCGACTGGCCATTGACCGTCATGGCCTTATGGGAAACCAGTTGGCGCGCTTCGGCGCGGGTCGATCCGAAGCCCATGCGGTACACCACATTGTCCAGACGCGATTCCAGCACCGACAGCAAGTTCGCGCCCGTGTTGCCACGGCGGCGATCAGCTTCTTCGAAGTAACGGCGGAACTGCTTTTCCAGCACGCCGTACATGCGCTTGACCTTCTGCTTTTCACGCAGTTGCAGACCATAGTCGGAAGTGCGGGTGCCCGAAGTGCGGCCATGCTGACCTGGCTTGGAGTCGAATTTGGCCTTGTCGCTGATCGAGCGGCGGGCGCTCTTCAGGAAAAGGTCGGTGCCTTCACGGCGGGAAAGTTTGGCCTTGGGGCCGAGGTAACGTGCCACTTGAATATCCTTTTGTCATCTGCTGCAATTTCTGCAGGAGCCTTCGGTTTGAACCTGATGGCGGTGGGCTTGGTGAAAATGCTGACGCCCGACCGATTGCTGAGCAAGCGGCCGGGCGAAACAACACAAATTAAATGCGGCGACGCTTTTGTGGGCGGCAGCCGTTGTGCGGGACCGGTGTCACGTCGGCAATCGAATTAATCCGAATGCCAAGAGCGCCGAGGGCACGAACAGAAGATTCGCGTCCGGGACCAGGTCCCTTGATTTCAACATCAAGGTTCTTGATCCCCTGCTCGATGGCAGCGCGACCGGCAACTTCCGATGCAACCTGTGCGGCGAAAGGTGTTGACTTGCGCGAGCCCTTGAAGCCCTGACCACCTGACGAAGCCCATGACAGGGCGTTGCCTTGGCGGTCGGTGATCGTGATGATGGTGTTGTTGAAAGACGCGTGTACGTGGGCAATGCCATCGGCCACGTTCTTGCGAACTTTCTTGCGAACGCGCTGGGCAGCGCTGTTATTGGGTGATTTTGCCATGACGACCTCTTAATTATTTCTTCAACGACTGAGCAGCCTTGCGTGGCCCCTTACGGGTACGGGCGTTCGTCCGGGTGCGCTGACCACGCATGGGCAAGCCACGACGATGGCGAAAACCACGGTAGCAGCCGATGTCCATCAGGCGCTTGATGTTCATCGTGGTTTCACGACGCAAATCACCCTCAATGGTGAACTGAGCAATGTGGTCCCGGATTTTTTCCAGATCACCGTCGGTCAGGTCTTTGATTTTCTTGGCATAGTCGATCTCGCAGGCTTCGCAGATTTTGCGAGCGCGCGTGCGACCAATGCCAAAGATTGCAGTCAAACCGATTTCGGCGTGCTTCTGCGGCGGAATGTTGATACCAGCGATACGTGCCATGTGCGTCCTCTAAATCTCTTAAAAATCAGCCTTGACGCTGTTTGTGACGTGGGTCTGTGCAGATCACGCGGACAACGCCCTTGCGACGGATGACCTTGCAGTTGCGGCAAATTTTCTTGACCGAAGCTGAAACTCTCATTTTCTTCTCCTAAACTTTTACTCTGTGCTTACTTGGAACGGAACACACCATGTGCTCGCGATAAATCGTCAGGACATCCAAGACATCACGTCTTGAAATTAGCCTTTTTCAGCAACGACTCATACTGCTGCGACATCATGTAGTTCTGAACCTGGGCCATGAAATCCATGGTGACCACAACAATAATCATCAACGACGTTCCACCGAAATAAAACGGCACGTTGTACTTCAAAATCAAAAACTCGGGCAGCAAACACACGAAGGTAATGTAGACAGCACCAGCCAGTGTCAGGCGAACCAAGATCTTGTCGATGTAGCGAGCCGTCTGGTCACCAGGCCGAATGCCAGGAATGAAAGCGCCACTCTTTTTCAGGTTGTCTGCGGTTTCACGGCTGTTGAATACCAGGGCCGTGTAAAAGAAACAGAAAAAGATGATCGCGCTTGCATACAGCAACACATAGATGGGTTGGCCTGGCGTCAGCGTGCTGGCAATGTCCTTCAACCAACGCATGCTTTCACCGGTGCTGAACCAGCCCACGACCGTTGCCGGCAGCAAGATGATCGAGGAAGCAAAAATCGGGGGGATCACACCCGCCATGTTCAGCTTCAACGGAAGATGCGACGATTGTCCGCCATACACCTTGTTGCCAACCTGCCTGCGGGCATAGTTCACAAGAATCTTGCGCTGCCCCCGCTCGACAAACACCACAAAGTACGTGACAGCCACCACGACCGCAACAATCACGATCGCAATCAGGATGCTCATGGCACCGGTACGCACCAGTTCAAGCAATCCACCCAAGGCGCTAGGCAAGCCAGCGGCAATGCCCGCGAAGATCAGGATGGAGATGCCGTTACCCAAGCCACGTTCGGTAATCTGCTCGCCCAGCCACATCAAGAACATGGTTCCAGCTGTCAGGCTGAACACCGCCGTCATCCGAAATCCGAAACCCGGATCAAGCACCAGACCGGGTGAGCTTTCGAGCGCCACGGCAATACCCATCGACTGGAACAGGGCAAGCCCGAGCGTTCCATAGCGCGTGTACTGTGTAATCTTGCGCCTGCCGGCTTCGCCTTCCTTTTTCATCTGCTCGAATGTGGGAACCACATAGGTGAGCAGTTGCATGATGATGGAAGCCGAGATATACGGCATGATGCCCAGGGCAAACACCGTGAATCTTGACAGGGCGCCGCCGGAGAACATATTGAACAGGTTCAATATGCCGCCCTGCTGGCCCTTGAAAAGTTCTTTCAATTGACCGGGGTCAATCCCTGGAACCGGAATGTGCGCACCGACACGGTACACGACCAGCGCCAGCAGCAAAAACACAAGCCTGTTGCGCAAGTCGCCGAACTTGCCGGTTTTTGCTATTTTGACTGAGTTGGTTGCCACTGATTGGTTCCGTCAAGTATTAAGCGATGGAGCCGCCAGCGGCTTCAATGAGGGTCTTGGCGCTTGCCGAGGCAGAAATGCCCGTGAGCTTGACAGCCAGCGACAGCGAACCGGTGTTGATCACCTTGACGTTCTTGGCGATCTGGCCGACAAGGCCAGACTGCTTCAACGTCAACAGATCGACTTCGGCCAAGCCGAGCTGTTCCAATGCCGTGAGGGTGACCTCGGCATTGAATTTCAGCAGATGCGACTTGAAGCCGCGCTTGGGCAAGCGGCGCTGCATAGGCATCTGACCGCCTTCAAAGCCAACCTTGTGGTAGCCGCCCGACCGGGATTTTTGTCCCTTGTGGCCACGACCAGCTGTTTTGCCCAAGCCAGAGCCGATGCCGCGACCGACACGCCGCTTGGCATGCTTGGCGCCTTCGCTAGGCTTGATTGTGTTTAATTCCATGATGAGTCCTTAAGCCGTCGAGGAAAAAGTCTGGTTGCTAGGCAACCCGACCTGTCCCGCAAAGCCTCAAATAATTTTGACCAGATAGCTGATCTTGTTGATCATGCCGCGCACTGCGGGCGTGTCCTGCAATTCGCTGACGCTGTTGACACCACGCAGGCCCAGACCGCGCACGGTGGCGCGATGGGATTCCTGGGTGCCAATCGGGCTGCGAACCAGTTTAACTTTTACTTTGGTTTCTTGGGTCATTTCACTGTCCGCCTTAGCCGAAGATTTCTTCGACTGATTTGCCACGCTTGGCCGCGATATCGGAGGCCGTGGTGGAATTTTTCAGTGCGTCCATGGTGGCGCGCACCATGTTGTACGGGTTGCTAGAACCATGGCTCTTGGCCACGATGTCGGTGATACCCATGACTTCGAACACAGCGCGCATCGGGCCGCCTGCAATGATGCCGGTACCCTTGGGAGCCGGCGCCATCATGACATTGGCTGCACCGTGGTGACCGAACACATTGTGGTGCAGCGTGCCGTTTTTCAATGACACCTTGGTCATGTTGCGGCGCGCTTCTTCCATGGCTTTTTGCACGGCTGCTGGCACTTCTTTCGACTTGCCCTTGCCCATGCCCACGCGGCCGTCACCGTCACCGACCACCGTGAGTGCTGCGAAACCGAGAATACGGCCGCCCTTCACCACTTTGGTCACGCGGTTGATCGCGATCATTTTTTCCTTCAGACCATCGTCTGGAGCGTCGTTTTGCGATTTAGCTTGAAACTTAGCCATACTTGATTCCAGTCTGCTTAGAACTGCAAACCAGCTTCGCGAGCCGCATCAGCCAGCGCTTTGACGCGGCCATGGTACGCAAAACCGGCGCGATCGAACGCCACTTTTTCTACACCCGCTGCTTTTGCCTTTTCGGCAATACGCTTGCCAATGGCCTGCGCAGCAGCAACATTTCCACCCTTGCCCGAGCCACCAATTTCGTTGCGCACTTCCACTTCAGCCGTGGAAGCAGACGCCAGAACCTTGGTGCCGTCGCCAGAGATAACACTGGCGTAAATATGCAGATTGGTGCGGTTCACGGACAGACGCGCAACGCCTTGATTGGCAATGCGGATACGGGTCTGGCGTGAACGACGAAGGCGCTGCTCTTTTTTGGTCAACATGATGCAGCTCCTTATTTCTTCTTGGTTTCTTTGATCGTGATTTTTTCATCCGAATAACGGATGCCCTTGCCTTTGTAAGGCTCGGGAGGACGGACTGCACGCACTTCAGCGGCAATCTGGCCTACACGTTGGCGATCGGAACCCTTGATGACCACTTCGGTGGGCGTCGGGGTGGTGACCGTGATGCCCGCAGGCATCGCCATGACCACAGGATGGGAATAGCCCACCGTGAGGTTCAGCTTGTCGCCTTGCGCTTGGGCCTTGAAGCCCACGCCGACCAGGTTCAGCTTTTTCTGGAAACCTGTCGTGACACCAACCACCATGTTGTTCACGAGCTGACGCATCGTGCCGCTCATGGCATTGGCTTGACGGGAATCATTGGCCGGCACAAAAGTCAGCTTGCCGTCTTCACTCTTGATGACGACATGGGCATTTTGTGTCAGCGCCAAGGCGCCGAGGACACCCTTGACATTGATCTGGTCTTCTTTGATTGCGATGTCCACACCCTGGGGGATGGAAACCGGCATTTTTGCTACACGAGACATTTCAGTTACTCCTCAATGCCGCCGTTAGGCCACGTAGCAGAGCACTTCGCCACCGGTACCGGTAGCGCGTGCTTTGCGATCGGTCATGACACCCTGGGGCGTCGTGACAATTGCCACGCCAAGGCCGTTCATGACCTGGGGAATGGCACCATGGCCCTTGTAAACACGAAGGCCGGGGCGGCTGACGCGCTCAATGCGCTCAATCACGGGCTTGCCTGCGTAATACTTCAAGGCGATTTCCAGCTGGGGCTTGCCATCGTTGGGCTTGACGGAGAAGCCATCAATGTAGCCCTCATCCTTCAAAACCTGTGCAATGGCGACTTTGACTTTTGACGACGGCACCAGCACAACGGCTTTTTCAACCATTTGTGCGTTGCGGATGCGTGTCAGCATGTCGGCGATAGGATCACTCATACTCATCTGGGGTTCTCCTATTGCTTACCAGCTTGCCTTGGTGATACCAGGGATATCACCAGCAAAAGCCAACTCGCGGATCTTGGCGCGAGCCAGGCCGAATTGACGGAACGTGCCACGCGGGCGACCGGTGATCGCACAGCGGTTGCGCTGGCGCGTCGGGTTCGCATTGCGGGGCAACTTTTGCAGCTCTTGACGGGCCAGGGCGCGCTCGTCATCGGTGCGCTTGAAATCATTGGCGATTGCCTTGAATTCAGCGTGCTTCTTGGCAAACTTGGCGACGAGCTTGTCGCGCTTCAGTTCACGTTGCAGTAGGGCTTGTTTTGCCATCTTGCGCCTTCAGTTCTTGAACGGAAAACGGAAGGCGGTGAGGAGGGCTTTGCACTCTTCATCGGTCTTGGCCGTCGTGGTGATGCTGATATTGAGACCGCGCAAGGCATCGACCTTGTCGTACTCGATTTCAGGGAAAATGATCTGCTCTTTCACGCCGATGTTGTAGTTGCCGCGGCCATCGAAGGCACGGCCAGAAATACCACGGAAGTCGCGGACGCGGGGCAGGGCAACGGTCACGAAGCGGTCGAGGAATTCATACATCTGCACGCCACGCAGCGTGACCATGCAGCCAATCGGCAGGTCTTCGCGGATCTTGAATCCGGCGATAGCCTTCTTGGCCTTGGTGACCACAGGCTTCTGGCCTGCGATCTTGGCCATGTCAGACACGGCGTTGTCCATGACCTTCTTGTCGGCGACCGCCTCGCTCACACCCATGTTGAGCGTGATCTTGGTGATGCGCGGCACCTGCATGGGTGTCGTGTAGCCGAATTTTTCAATCAGGGCTGGCGCGATTTTCTCGCGGTATTGATCTTGCAAGCGTGCCATGTTTATGCAGCCTTAATTTCTTCGCCGCTGGACTTGAAGACGCGCGTTTTCTTGCCGTCAGCCAACAACTTGATACCAACACGATCCGCCTTGCCCGAAGCCGCATTGAAAATGGCGACGTTGGATTGGTGAATCGGCATGCTTTTTTCAACAATGCCACCCGTGGTGCCTTTGAGCGGATTGGGCTTGGTGTGTTTTTTCACCAGGTTGATCCCGTCCACCAGCACATAGCTGTCATCGACGCGCTGCGTGATCGTCCCGCGCTTGCCCTTGTCGCGACCGGTGATCACGATGATCTCGTCGCCTTTGCGAATTTTGTTCATTGCCTTTGGTCCTTACAGAACTTCAGGAGCCAGCGACACGATCTTCATGAACTTTTCAGTGCGCAGCTCGCGCGTCACTGGTCCAAAGATACGGGTGCCGATAGGCTCCAGCTTGGCATTGAGCAGCACTGCTGCATTGCCGTCGAATTTGACGAGCGAGCCATCACCGCGGCGGATGCCCTTGGCGGTGCGAACGACCACAGCACTGTAAACCTCGCCTTTTTTGACGCGGCCACGTGGAGCGGCTTCTTTGATGCTCACCTTGATGACGTCACCAACGCTGGCGTACCGGCGCTTGGATCCGCCCAGCACCTTGATGCACATCACGGACTTGGCACCCGTGTTGTCAGCAACATCGAGTTTGGATTGCGTTTGAATCATTTAAATTGGTTCCCAACTTGCACCGGCATTGGCAGATTGCTGTATGCAAACCACCTGCCAATCAGTCTTGGGCCCGTCGTCCACACTGCAAACCACTTGCAATGCTTCCGCTGGGCAGAAGTTCCTCGCCTTTTAGAGCGAAGCCCACGATTATCACGAAAGTAAAAGCCAGTGTCAACAATGTTTGTAAAAATAATCCTGTTGGACGGTATTTGATGCCAGGTTGAAATCCTCCGTCATTCTTGCGCCCGGCAAAACCACCGTGCCAGAATCGGGTCAGACAAAGAAATTCAGGATCAAATTAGCCGTTTGCGCACTACCAAACTGCACAAGTAGCTATCAAAAACATAGTGCCCGGACAAAGCAATGCCGCGCAGCTTGCAGGGCAGGCTGTGGCATTCAACCAACGCGGACGCCCTCAAACCGGGGCCGGCACCGTCAGGTATTGGTCGCACAGCGTCAAAAACGAGGGCAGTTGCGCGTCGATGCCGTTCTCCTGCTGGAGCAACGCGGCCACTGCCGGCGCCAGGGTGCGCGCCAGTGCCGCATCCAGAAACAGCAGGCGCGAGCGCCGTGCCAGCACATCTTCCACGGTCCGGGCATATTCGTAGCGCGCGGCAAAGCGCACCATGGCTTCACTCAGGCCGCCGCCCAGTTCCTGGTCTGCGCCGCGCATGGCCTGGACCGCGCCCGCCTCGCTGCCGTACAGGTGCAGCCCGGGCGGGCTGCTGATCGGCACGCTGGAGCCTTGCGCCCCGACCAGCCGGAGATGGTCGGTCGCCAGCCCGGTGCGCGCCGGCAGCAGTCCGGCGGCAAAGCATTTTTCGAGCACGTCGCCGGCCATGGCGCGGTAGGTCGTCCATTTGCCGCCGGTCACCGTGACCAGGCCGCTCTTGCTGACCAGCACGGTGTGCTCGCGCGACAAGGACTTGGTGCGCTCGGCATCGTCATCGGCCGGCTTGACCAGCGGCCGCAGGCCGACCCAGAGGCTCCTGATGTCGGCCAGCCCGGGCGCGCGGCTCAGGTAGCGGGCCGACTCGCGCAGGATGAAGTCGATCTCTTCACGAAACGGCAGCGGTTCGCGCGCCAGGTCGCGGCGCGGCGTGTCGGTGGTGCCCAGGATGGTCTTGCCCAGCCAGGGCACGGCGAACAGCACCCGGCCGTCGGCCGTCTTGGGAATCAGCAGGGCGTGGTCGGTGGGCAGGAACTCGCGGTCCACCACGATATGCACGCCCTGGCTGGGAGCGACCATCGGCTTGGCATCGCGGCCCGTCGCCTGGCCATCCTGCAAACGCAGGCGGTCCACCCAGACCCCGGTGGCATTGACCACGCAACTGGCATGCAACTCATGGGTGTGGCCCGTTTCCCGGTCCTTCACCCACAGGCCGGTGACCTTGCCGTCTTCATGGATCAGCCGGGTGGCGGCGCAGTAATTGACCAGCAGCGCGCCGTGCCGGGCGGCCGTGCGCGCCAGCGCCAGCGCCAGCCGCGCATCGTCGAACTGGCCGTCCCAGTACTTGACGCCGCCCTTGAGGCCTTGCGGCTGCAGCGTGGGCAGGCGCGCCAGGGTGTCGGCGCGGTTCAGGAATTCGGTATCGCCCAGCCCGTCCTTGCCCGCCAGGGCGTCGTACAGCTTGAGCCCGACGCCATAGAAAGGCGACTCCCAGAATTTGTATGAAGGCATGACAAAAGGCAGCGGCTGCGCCAGGTGCGGCGCGATGGCCAGCAGCGTCGAGCGCTCATGCAGGGCTTCGCGCACCAGCGAGATATTGCCCTGCGCCAGGTAGCGCACGCCGCCGTGTACCAGTTTGGTGGCGCGCGACGACGTGCCCTTGGCAAAGTCGTGCGACTCGACCAGCACCACCGAAAATCCGCGCGCCGCCGCATCCAGCGCCACGCCCAGGCCGGTGGCGCCGCCGCCGATGACGGCGACATCGTAATGGCGCGGTTCGGCGAGCCGGCTCAGCAGGTCCTTGCGCCGCGTGGGGGCAGGTAATACCGGCTCAAACATCATGAACTTCAATTCCCGTTTCCATAAAACCTGTTGTCCTGATTTGCTTGAACCTTGCACACGGGCTGTCTTGCGCGTTGGCGCGCGCCGAAGTGAACAGGGGGAAATCACACGCACCTTCCTTCACAGCAGTGAAGGCGCCTGATAGTTATTGCTACTTAATTTATAGCTGCTTGCGCATACTGTAACTGCGCAAAAGGCATATTTAATGTTGAAAACCTGTTTTCTGGTTAAAACGGTTGCGCGCTGGCGCCACCCAGGAGCTGCTGCGGCGCCTGAAGCAGTCAGGCTTGGCGAAAAAAAACGGGCCGCATGAAGCAAACACCTCATGCGGCCACGGGGCAGCTTAGCGAACCTTGCCGTCTTTCCAGGCTTGCAACATCTTGTCGTAGTTGATGGTTTCTCCTTTGGGCTTCTCGTTGGCCAGCTTGGCCCACGGCGCATGGTCGTTGCTCAGCATCTTGGCCGGGTCGCCCTTGGCCGCGAGCTTGGGCGCGCAGTGGGCCATGCCTGCCCGCTCCAGGCGGCCCATCACGTTGTCCATTTCCTCGGCGAGATTGTCCATGGCCTTTTGCGGCGTTTTTTCGCCGGTGACGGCTTCGGCGACATTCTTCCACCACAGCTGCGCCAGCTTGGGATAGTCGGGAACGTTGGTGCCGGTCGGCGTCCAGGCCACGCGCGCCGGGCTGCGGTAGAACTCGACCAGGCCGCCGTACTTGTTGGCGTTTTTCGTGAAATAGTCCGAACGAATGTCGCTGTCGCGGATGAACGTCAGCCCGTTGATTGACTTTTTGAGCGATGTCGTCTTCGCGGTGACGAACTGCGCATACAGCCAGGCCGCGGCTACCTTGTTGGGGTCGTGATTCTTGAAGAAGGTCCAGGAGCCAACGTCCTGGTAGCCGTTTTGCATGCCCTGCTTCCAGTACGGCCCGTTCGGCCCGGGGGCCATGCGCCACTTGGGCGATCCGTCGGCATTGACCACCGGCAGGCCGGGCTTGGTCATGTCGGCCGTGAAGGCGGTGTACCAGAAGATCTGCTGCGCGATCTGGCCCTGCGCCGGCACGGGGCCGGACTCGCCAAAGGTCATGCCCATGGCTTCCTTGGGCGCGTACTTTTTCATCCAGTCGATGTACTTGGTCAGCGCATAGACGGCCGGCGGCGAGTTGGTCGCGCCGCCGCGTGACACCGACGCGCCCACGGGCGTGCATTTGTCGGCCGCCACCTTGATGCCCCACTCGTCAATCGGCATGCCGTTGGGAATGCCCTTGTCGGCGGTTCCCGCCATCGACAGCCAGGCGTCGGTGAAGCGCCAGCCCAGCGACGGGTCTTTCTTGCCATAGTCCATGTGGCCGTAGATCGGCTTGCCGTCGATGGTCTTCACGTCGTTGGTAAAAAACTCGGCGATGTCCTCGTAGGCGCTCCAGTTCAGCGGCACGCCGAGGTCGTAGCCGAACTTGGCCTTGAATTGGTCCTGCAGGTCCTTGCGCGCAAACAGGTCGGCGCGAAACCAGTACAGGTTGGCGAACTGCTGGTCGGGCAACTGGTAGAGCTGGCCGTCGGGGGCGGTGGTGAAGCTGGTGCCGATGAAGTCCTTCAGGTCCAGGTCGGGGTTGGTGAACTCCTTGCCCGCCCCTTTCATGTACTCGGTGAGCGACATGATCTTGCCGTAGCGGTAGTGCGTGCCGATCAGGTCGGAGTCGGAAATCCAGCCGTCGTAGATCGATTTGCCCGACTGCATCGAGGTTTGCAGTTTTTCCACCACGTCGCCCTCCTGGATCAGGTCGTGCTTGACCTTGATGCCGGTGATTTCCTCGAAGGCCTTGGCCAGGGTCTTGGATTCGTATTCGTGGGTCGTGATGGTTTCGGAAACCACCGAGATTTCCTTGACGCCCTTGGCCTGCAGCTTCTTGGCCGCGTCGATGAACCACTTCATCTCGGCCTGCTGCTTGTCCTTGGTCAGGGTCGAGGGCTGGAACTCGCTGTCAATCCATTTCTTGGCGGCCGCCTCGTCCGCCCGGCCAGGGCCTGCCATCAAGCCCGCAGCTGCCAGTGCCAAAGCCGTGTAACGCATCTTCATGACTTGTCTCCTCATTGGTTCGCTCCCCGTGAATGAAGGCTTTTCGGCTCCGGGAAGGATGAGCCGGTTTGCTCTTTTAAAAAACAGTTTTCGTTCAACCCTTGCGCATGATCACGGCCAGCAAGGCCATCGACAGCACGAAGCTGATCCAGATGGACGGGTCGCCTTCCAGCCCCAGCCATTCGGCCAGCTTGCCGCTGATGCCGACAAACGCCAGGTTCACATAGGCCGCGCTCAGCAGGCCGATGAACAGCCGGTCGCCGCGCGTGGTGGCTAGTGGCAAAAAGCCGCGCCGCAAACGGGTGGGCGACTTCATCTCCCAGACCGTCATGCCGACGAGCATCAGCACGATGCAGCTGAAAAATACCGCCACCGGCGTGGTCCAGGCCATCCACTCGAACATGGTGTTTTCCTTTCAGACCCGGCCCATCGCGAAACCCTTGGCGATGTAGTTGCGGACAAACCAGATCACGATGGCGCCTGGCACGATGGTCAGCACCCCGGCAGCGGCCAGCGTCGCCCAGTCCATGCCCGACGCCGACACCGTTCGCGTCATGGTGGCGACGATGGGCTTGGCATTGACGCTGGTCAGCGTGCGCGCCAGCAGCAGTTCGACCCAGCTGAACATGAAGCAAAAGAAGGCCGCCACGCCCACGCCGGCCTTGATCAGCGGTAAAAATATCCGCACGAAGAAGCGCGGAAACGAGTAGCCGTCGATATACGCCGTCTCGTCGATCTCGCGCGGAATGCCGCTCATGAAGCCTTCCAGGATCCACACGGCCAGCGGCACGTTGAACAGCAGGTGCGCCAGCGCCACGGCAATGTGCGTGTCCATCAGGCCGACGGTGGTGTAGAGCTGGAAGAACGGCAGCAAAAAGACGGCGGGCGGCGTCATGCGGTTGGTCAGCAGCCAGAAAAACACGTGCTTGTCGCCTATGAAGCTGTAGCGTGAAAACGCATAGGCGGCCGGCAGCGCCACCGACACCGAGATCACCGTGTTGATCGCCACATAGATCAGGCTGTTGATGTAACCCGAATACCAGGACGGGTCAGTGAATATCTTGATGTAGTTGTCCCAGGTGAAATGCTGCGGAAAGAACGAAAAGCTCGACAAAATTTCGGCATTCGTCTTGAAGCTCATGTTGACCATCCAGTAGATGGGCAGCAGCGCGAAGACGATGTAGCCGACTAGAAAGAACGTGCGCGCCTGAAACTTCGGCTTATTCATTTCCGCCCTCCTTCTCCTGCGTGCCGACGCGCTGCATCCAGTTGTACAAGATGAAGCACAGCAGCAGGATGATCAGGAAATAGATCAGCGAAAACGCCGCCGCCGGCCCCAGGTCGAACTGGCCGACCGCTTTTTGCGTCAGGTACTGCGACAAAAACGTCGTGGCATTGCCGGGACCGCCGCCGGTCAGCACAAAGGGCTCGGTGTAGATCATGAAGCTGTCCATGAAGCGCAGCAGCACGGCGATCATCAGGACCCCGCGCATCTTGGGCAGCTGGATGTAGCGAAATACCGCGAACTTGCTGGCGCCGTCGATCTGCGCGGCCTGGTAGTAGGCATCGGGAATCGAGCGCAGCCCGGCGTAGCACAGCAGCGCCACCAGCGGCGTCCAGTGCCAGACATCCATCAGCAGCACCGTCGCCCAGGCATGCACGGCGTTGCCGGTGTAGCTGTAGTCGAAACCGGCTTTTTGCAGCATCACGCCCAGCAGGCCGATGTCGGTGCGGCCATAGATCTGCCAGATGGTGCCGACCACGTTCCAGGGAATCAAGAGCGACAGGGCGACGAGCACCAGCACCAGCGACGCCCGCCAGCCCTGCGCGGGCATCGACAGCGCCAGCGCAATGCCCAGCGGCACCTCGACCGCCAGCACGGCCAGCGAAAACGTCAGCTGGCGCCACAGCGCGGCGTGCAGGTCTTCGTCGCGCATCACGGCGGCGAACCATTCGGTGCCGACGAACACCCGCCGCTCGGGAGAGATGATGTCCTGCACCGAATAATTGACCACCGTCATCAGCGGCAAGATGGCCGAAAACGCGACGCAGACGATGACCGGCAGGACCAGCAGCCAGGCCTTCTGGTTGACGGGTTTGGTGGTGGTGCTCATGCGTCCACCAGTTCTTCATGGCGGTAAAAACAGGTGTGCGGCCCGATGACGCGCAGCCAGACGTTCTGCCCGGCCACGGGCACGCTGGCCTCGGGCGGGAGCCGCACCTTGACGGTGTTGGCGTCCACGGTAGCGGTCAGCATGAAGTGGGTGCCGATGTCCTGCACCATCGTCACAGTGAAGGGCAATGCGGCCGGGTCGCCCTCTGTGCTTTGCGCCACATATTCAGGCCGAACGCCCAACTTGAGATCGCCTTCAGGCAGCAATCGGCCCGAAGGCAGTGCCAGGGCATGCCCGGCCACACGCAGCACGCCATTGGCCAGAATGGCCGGTAGAAAATTCATGCCGGGCGAGCCGATGAAATGGCCGACGAAGGTGTGGCGCGGACGCTCAAACAGCGCATCGGCCGAGCCTGTCTGCACGGCGCGGCCACGCGTCATCACCACGACTTCCTCGGCGAAGGTCAGCGCCTCGACCTGGTCGTGCGTGACGTAGATCAGGGTGAGCTTGAGTTCATGGTGAATCTGCTTGAGCTTGCGCCGCAGCTGCCATTTCAGCAGCGGGTCGATCACCGTCAGCGGCTCGTCGAACAGCACCGCCGACACGTCGGAGCGGACCAGCCCCCGGCCCAGCGATATCTTTTGCTTGGCGTCGGCCGCCAAGCCGGCGGCGCGCTGGTTGAGCTGGCCGCTCATGTCGAGCATCTCGGCAATCTCGCCGACGCGCTTCTTGATCTGGTCCTCGGGAACCTTGCGGTTGCGCAGCGGAAAGGCCAGGTTTTGCGCCACCGTCATGGTGTCGTAGATCACCGGAAACTGGAACACCTGCGCGATGTTGCGCTGCTGCGGCGTGGCGCGGGTCATGTCAACGCCGTCAAACCGGACGCTGCCCTGCGAGGGCGCGACCAGCCCGGAAATGATGTTGAGCAGCGTGGTCTTGCCGCAGCCCGAAGGCCCGAGCAACGCGTAGGCGCCGCCGTCGCGAAACGTCATCTGCAGGGGCAGCAGCGCATAGTCGGCGTCCTCGCGCGGATGGGGCCGATAGGCATGGGCCAGGTCGAGTTCAATGCACGCCATGCGCAGCGCCCTCCTCTTGCGTTTTTCGCACTGGCTCGATTTGCCCGAGTGGCCGCAGCGGCGCGACCAGCAGCGCGCCGGCCGCGTCGAACAGATAGACCTGCGCCGGGTCCAGGTAGAGCGTCAGCGGCGCACCCAGGTCGAAGCGGTGCACGCCCGTCAGCTGGGCCACCAGTTCGCCGACCGCCGTCGCGACATGCACATACGTGCTGGAGCCGGAAATCTCGGCCAGCTCGACCCTGCCCGGCAGCGCCGCATCGCCCGGCCGTGCGGCGACGCGCAGCGAACTGCCGCGAATGCCTGCGGTTAGCGATGCCAGGCTTGGAGCCGGCGCTGCCGGCAGCGCCATGGCCAGCGCCGGGCCGTGGACCAGCTGCACGCCGTGGGCCGCCGGCAGCGCGGCGACCAGGTTCATTGGCGGGTCGCTGAACGCGCGGGCGACGCGCAGCGACAGCGGGTGGTGGAACACCTGCGCCGTCGGCCCGTACTGCAGCAATTCGCCGGCGTCCAGCACGGCGGTGTGGCCGCCCAGCAGCAAGGCTTCGCCCGGCTCGGTGGTGGCGTAGACCACGGTCGAGTCGCCGGCCGCGAACAGCTGCGTCAGTTCTTCGCGCAACTCCTCGCGCAGCTTGTAGTCCAGGTTCACCAGCGGCTCGTCGAGCAGCATCAGCGGCGCGCCCTTGGCCAGCGCCCGCGCCAGCGCCACGCGCTGCTGCTGGCCGCCCGACAGCTCGGCCGGGTAGCGGTCCAGGAACATCTCGATGTGCAGACGCGCCGCCAGAGCCCGGACCTTGGCGTCGATGTCCTTTTCGCCGCGCAGCCTGAGCGGCGAGCCAATGTTGTCGGCCACCTTCAGCGACGGGTAGTTGATGAACTGCTGGTACACCATGGCGACGTTGCGCTCGCGCACGGCGGTCCCGGTCACGTCCACGCCATCGACCAGTACCCGGCCCTGCGTCGGCACGTCGAGCCCGGCCATGATGCGCATCAGGCTGGTCTTGCCGGCCTGCGTGGCACCCAGCAGCACGGTGACTTCACCGGGAGGCGGCGCCAGGCTGATGCCATGGAGCCACTGCTCGGGGCCGACTTTCTTGCCGATGTGCTCAAGCGCCAGCTGCATCATCGGGCTCCGGCATAAAGAGGCGGCAAGGCAGCCGGCCGCACAAAATGCGGGCGCGCAGCCATTCCTGGAAGTTGAACAGTGAACAAACAGAACACTCCTTGCGCAGCGTTTTCGCCCCGCGAATATTTTCCATTCTGTTCTTTTGACAATGTTTTTATCTAATTGTTTTCCCTTATTCTTTTCCTTTTGCTTCGCTATAAAGTCAGCCCATGCGCCAATCTCCTGGCCTTCCCGCCGCCCCATGAACGCCAATCCCCGGCAAATCAAGCTGCTCGACATGGTCCGCACGCACGGATCGGCGTCCGTCGAACAGCTTGCCGACCAGCTTGGCGTCACGCTGCAGACGGTGCGGCGCGATGTCCAGCGGCTGGCCGAAACCGGCATGCTGACGCGCTTTCACGGCGGCGTGCGGGCTGCCAGCTCCACCGTTGAAAACCTGGCCCACCAGCAGCGCGAAAGCCTGAACGCCGAAGGCAAGGCGCGCATTGCCCGGGCCGTGGCCAGGCGCGTGCCCAACGGCTGCTCGCTGATCCTCAACATCGGCACCACCACCGAGGCGATTGCCAGGGCGCTGCTGCACCACAAGCGGCTGCGCGTGATCACCAACAACCTCAATGTGGCGGCCATTTTGTGCGGCAACACCGACTGCGAGGTGATCGTGGCCGGCGGCGTCGTGCGCCCCCGGGACCGCGGCATCGTGGGCGAGGCGGCGCTCGATTTCATCCGCCAGTTCAAGGTGGACATCGCGCTGATCGGCATTTCGGGCATCGAGCCCGACGGCTCGCTGCGCGATTTTGATTACCGCGAGGTCAGGGTGGCGCAGACCATCATCGCGCAGGCCAGGGAAGTCTGGCTGGCGGCCGACAGCAGCAAGTTCAACCGGCCCGCCATGGTCGAGCTGGCGACCCTTTCGCAAATCGACTGGCTGTTCACCGACCAGGCGCCGCCCGAGCCTTTTCCGGCGCTGCTGGAAAAAGCCGGCGTCAGCTGCGACATCGCCCACGACTGAACCCTGTACTGCACCCGGCAACACTCCATTTCTGACCAACCCCACCATGACCTATCTGCTCGCCCTCGACCAGGGCACCTCCAGTTCGCGCAGCATCGTGTTTGACGAACAAGGCCGCATCGTGGCGCAGGCGCAGCAGGAGCTGCCGCAAATATTCCCCCGGCCCGGCTGGGTCGAGCACGACCCGATGGAAATCTGGCGCGGCCAGCTGGCCACGACCCGGCAGGCGCTGGCCAGCGCGGAGCTGAAGGCGAGCGACATCGGCGCGCTGGGCATCACCAACCAGCGCGAAACCACGGTGCTCTGGAACCGCCGCACCGGCCAGCCGGTGCACCACGCCATCGTCTGGCAGGACCGGCGCGCCGAAGCGACCTGCGCGCAACTGCGCGAGCAAGGCTTTGAGGCGCTGATCCAGTCCCGGACCGGTCTGCTGATCGATGCCTATTTTTCCGGCACCAAGCTCAAGTGGCTGCTCGACCACGTGCCTGGCGCGCGCGCGCAAGCCAAACGCGGCGAACTCGCCTTTGGCACCATCGACAGCTGGCTGGTCTGGCAGCTGACCGGCGGCGCGGTGCATGCCACCGATGTCAGCAATGCGTCGCGCACCATGCTGTTCAATGTGCGGACCAACCAGTGGGACGCCGAACTGCTGGGCCTGCTCGGCATTCCCGCGTCGCTGATGCCGGAGGTCAAGCCATCGAGCGCGCATTACGGCGAGGTGCGGCCCGAACTGCTGGGCCACGCCGTGCCGATCGGCGGCGTCGCCGGCGACCAGCAAAGCGCGCTGTTCGGCCAGGCCTGCTTCAAGGCCGGACTGGCCAAGAACACCTACGGCACCGGCTGCTTTTTGCTGATGCATACCGGCACGCAATTCCAGACGTCGAAGAACGGCCTGCTGACCACCAGCGCCGCGCAGACCACTGCTCAAGCAGAATTCGCGCTCGAAGGGAGCGTGTTTGTCGGCGGCGCGGTGGTGCAGTGGCTGCGCGACGGCCTCAACGCCATCCGGGGCAGCGCCGAAGTCGAGGCGCTGGCGCAAAGCGTTCCCGACTCGGGCGGCGTGATGATGGTGCCGGCCTTCACCGGTCTGGGCGCGCCCTACTGGAAGCCCGACGCGCGCGGCACCATCACCGGCCTGACACGCGGAACGACCGTGGCGCACATCGCGCGCGCCGCGCTCGAAAGCATCGCCTACCAAAGCGCCGCGCTGCTGCTCGCCATGAGCCGCGATGCGGTGGCCGCCGGCGCCGCGCCGCTCGCCGAGTTGCGCGTCGATGGCGGCGCCTGCATCAACGACCTGCTGATGCAGTTCCAGGCCGACCTGCTGGGCATTCCGGTGATCCGCCCGGCGGTGACCGAAACCACGGCACTCGGCGCGGCCTGGCTGGCGGGCCTGTCCTGCGGCGTTTACCGCAGCGTCGAGGAGCTGTCCGGCTTGTGGCGTGCCGAACGCACTTTCATTCCAACACTGGGTGCCGAACGCGCCGCCGGCCTGATGGCGCAGTGGGAGCATGCGGTGCGGCAGACGGTGCAGACTTAAAGCCTGCGCCTGCGCCAGGGCCGTGGGGGACAATTCAGGACCCAGGCGCGCATTCCGATACCCTTCCTGGCCCATCAGCCAACACACCACCATGACTTCCCATACTCCCGACAACAGCCACGAACACATCGCCTTCATCGGCGGCGGCAACATGGCCAGCGCCATCATTGGCGGCCTGCTCAAGCGCGGCCTTCCGGCCGGGCAAATCCAGGTGATCGAACCGTTTTCCGAGCAACGCGCCCGGCTCGCGCAGCAGTTCCAGGTCGAGGTCAGCGAAGCACCCGGCGCGTCGCTGAACTGTGCGGCGCTGGTCGTCTGGGCCGTCAAGCCGCAGACCTTTCGCGAAGCTGCGGAACAAAGCCGCGCCCACACCCAGAACGCGCTGCACCTGAGCGTGGCCGCCGGCATCCGTTCCGACACCATTGCCCGCTGGCTGGGTACCGAACGCGTGGTTCGCGCCATGCCCAACACGCCGGCACTGATCGGCCAGGGCATGACCGCCCTCTTCGCCCGGCCCGCCGCCAGCGCCGCCGACCGGCTGGCCGTGGAGCGGGTGGTGCAGACCACGGGCGCGTATTTGTGGCTGGACCAGGAACAGCAGCTCGACGCGGTGACCGCCCTGTCCGGTTCCGGCCCGGCCTACGTTTTTTACTTCATCGAAGCCATGGTCCAGGCCGGCACCGAGATGGGCCTGAGCCCGGAACAAGCCCGTCACCTGGCGATTGGCACGTTTGTCGGCGCATCGGCGCTGGCGCAGGAATCGACCGAGCCGCCCGAGGTGCTGCGCGGCCGCGTCACGTCCAAAGGCGGAACGACCTACGCGGCGCTGACGTCGATGGAGCAAAGTGGCATCAAGGCGCGGTTCATCCAGGCCATGCAGGCCGCCCGCCAGCGTGCCAGCGAGATGGGCGATGAATTTGGCGCCAGTTGAGCACCAAATCGCCCGTTTATGCATGTAGAACGGGCGCAAGCAGCTATTTATTTAATAGCAATCAACGCACCGCGTAAGACAGCGCAATCCCGGCAAACACCGTGAAGCCCAGCCAGTGGTTCAGGCGAAAGGCCTTGAAACAGCCGTCGCGCTCACGTTTGCGGATCAACCAGCCATGCCACAGCGCCTGCAGCAGCGCCAGGCCAATTGCTATTATAAAAATAGCTGACTGCACCCATCCAGCAAGCGTGAAAGCCCATATTGATATAAAAACCAGGTAGCTGATCATGACACCAGCCACGTCGAAGCGGCCCAGCGTGATGGCCGAGGTTTTCATGCCGATCTTCAGGTCGTCATCCCGGTCCACCATCGCGTATTCGGTGTCGTAGGCAATCACCCAGAACAGGTTGCCGAGCAGCAGCACCCAGGCCAATAGCGGAACGCGCGACTGCACGGCGGCAAACGCCATCGGAATGCCGAAGCTGAACGCCACGCCCAGCACCGCCTGCGGCATCGCCACATAACGCTTGGCAAACGGGTAAATCAGCGTGACGGCCAGCGCGGCAAACGACCAGGCGATGGTGACGGCATTGGTCGTCAGCACCAGGCCGAACGCCAGCAGCGCCAGCACGGCGCCCAGCGCCAGCGCTTCCTTGCTAGAAAGCGCGCCGCTGGTCACCGGCCGCTGCGCGGTGCGCTTGACGTGGCGGTCAAAATCCCGGTCGGCCACGTCGTTGACGCAGCAGCCCGCGCTGCGCATCAGGAACGTTCCCAGCGTGAAGACGATAGTCAAATGCCAGCCCGGAAAACCGTGCGACGCCACCCACAGCGCCGACAGCGTCGGCCAGAGCAACAGCAGCCAGCCCGCCGGCCGGTTCCAGCGGATCAACTGCAGGTACAAGGCCCCCACGCTTGTCGCTTCGCGTACTGCGCTGCCCCCCGAGGGGGCTGCTGCGCCTGCGGCCCGGCGAAGCCGGTTCCGCGGCCCCTGCTGGTCTAGAGGGGGAGCCCCCGCGCCCGCTGGAGGGACTGTGCTGTCTTGGGACGGCTCGTCACAGTGCCGATCAGATCCCATCTCTTTGGTTACTCTTCCAGCAGCGAGCGCAGCATCCAGGCGGTCTGCTCATGCACCGTCATGCGCTGCGTCAGCAGGTCGGCGGTCGGCTCGTCGCTGGCTTTGTCGGCCATGGGAAACAGCTCGCGCGCGGTGCGGGCGACGGCTTCGTGGCCCTGCACCAGGATGCGCACCATTTCCATCGCCTTGGGCGGCGTGACGGGCGCGTCGGGCACCGTGGCCAGCTTGCTGAACTGCGCGTAAGAGCCCGGCGCCGGATGACCGAGCGAGCGGATGCGTTCGGCCACAGGGTCCACCGCGTTCCACAGTTCGGTGTACTGCGCCATGAACATGACATGCAACGTGTTGAACATCGGCCCGGTCACGTTCCAGTGGAAGTTGTGCGTCGTCAGGTAGAGCGTGTAGGTGTCGGCCAGCAGGCGGCTCAGGCCCTGGGCAATCGCGGCGCGGTCTTTTTCGCTGATGCCGATGTTGATCGCCGGAGCGCCTCGAACCGCTGTGCTGGCAATGGTTTTAACCGGAGATTTGGCCATGATGTTTTCCTTTAAAAGTCAATTGGAGATCGATAACCATACGCAATTGGCATTGACGTTGCAACAGTCAAAAGCTATGCAGGCCATAGGCCCTGCGCACCCGCGTCCCTTCAGGACAGCCGGATGACGCCCGGCAGTTCGCAGGCATAAATCGCATTGCGCAGCGCGGCAATCGCTTCATAGCGGGTAAAACTGCGGCGCCAGGCCAGCACCACGCGCCGCGTCGGCACATGGCCTTCGAACGGCAGGTAGCGGATGTAGGACGGCTGCACCGGCGACGTGTCCTGGCCGCTGAGCGCCAGCGCGGCCTTGGGCACGCCCAGGCGCGGCACCAGCGTGATGCCCATGCCGGCGGCGACCATGTGCTTGATCGTTTCCAGCGACGAGCCCTCGAAACTCTTGTTGATGCCCTCGGCGCTGCTCGAAAACCGCGCGAATTCGGGGCAGACCTCCAGCACATGGTCGCGAAAGCAGTGGCCGGTCCCCAGCAGCAGCAGGGTTTCCTTCTTCAGCTCCTCGGCCGTCACGCTGGTGCGCGCGGCCAGCGCATGGCTGCTCGGCACGGCGGCCATGAAAGGCTCGTCGTAGAGCGGCGCAATCGCCAGGTTGGTGTCGGGAAACGGCTCGGCCAGGATCGCGCAGTCGATCTCGCCGGTGCGCAGTTCCTCCAGCAGCTTGACGGTGAAGTTCTCCTGCAGCATCAGCGGCATCTGCGGCGTTTTCTCGATGATCTGGCGCACCAGGTCGGGCAGCAGGTATGGCCCGATGGTGTAGATCACGCCCAGCCGCAGGCTGCCGGCCAGCGGGTCCTTGCCGCGCCGGGCAATCTCGCGGATGCTGTCGGCCTGCTCCAGCACACTCTGCGCCTGGCGAACGATTTCCTCGCCCAGCGGCGTGACGGTGATTTCGTTGGCATTGCGCTCGAACAGCTTGACCTGGAGTTCTTCCTCCAACTTCTTGATCGCCACGCTGAGCGTCGGCTGCGAGACATGGCAGGCCTCGGCGCCCCGGCCGAAGTGCCTTTCTCTGGCCACGGCCACGATGTATTTGAGTTCGGTCAGGGTCATGGGCCTATTGTGCGGCTTTCAATCGGAGGCATTTGTACGAAAAGCGGACGGCAGTCTTTTCCAACACCAAAGCCTTTCGATTCAAAGCCTTTGCGCGGCAACTATTCAAGCTTTTTATCCTCGCTCTTGGCTTCCTTCATGGCTTCCGGCTCCAGTTCCTCGGCAGCGCGATTGAACCAGATGAACGCGCCCCAGCCGGCCAGCAAAATCGCGACCGAGATCACGATGCTGGCCGCATACGGCAGCTGCGACAGGTCGTCATGCAGCGCCTTGAAGGTGGCGACCAGGCCTTCCACCGCCAGCGCAATCACGATGACCACGAGAAAACGCGACAGGTAGCGCCGCACCCGCGTCGGCGCGCTGACCTGTGCCTCGCGAACGACCTCTTCCTCGACGATGGTCTGGGCGATTTGCAGCGCTACCACCGCCACGGCGATCAGCCCGATGGCCTCGATTATGCCCTGTGCCGCGCCGACATCCAGGCCGCTGGCCAGCGCGTGCCAGCCGGAATTCGCCGCGATGGCGATCAAGACCAGCGAAGCGCAGACGAATAGCATAGCGATCAGGGCGTGAAGGGAGGCGAAAAAACGGATGAGGATTTTCATACTGCCATGGTAGCCGTGGCAGGGCAATGACCGGCGCTGCCGGTTGTGAATTGGTGTCGTCCCAGCAAGCTCAAGCACCCAATCCCTTGACTCAAGCCTTCAAAAACTCAGCCTTACCCCCCAGCCAGCGCAGCACATGCCGCTCGGCCAGATCAGGATATCGGTCCAGCATCAGCGGCGCCACCTCCCGCGCCCAGGCCAGCAAGCCCGCATCGGTCTGCAGATCGGCAAAGCGCAGCAGCGCCGCCCCCGACTGGCGCGCGCCCAGGAACTCGCCCGGCCCGCGAATCTCCAGGTCGCGGCGGGCAATCTCGAAGCCGTCGTTCGTCTCGGCCATCGCCTTGAGCCGCGCCCGCGCCACCTCGCCCAGCCGGGGCGCGTCGCCGGTCGAATACAGCAGCACGCAGGCCGACGCCGCCGCGCCGCGCCCGACGCGCCCGCGCAGCTGGTGCAACTGGCTCAGGCCAAAGCGCTCGGCATGCTCGATCACCATCAGCGAGGCGTTGGGCACATCGACGCCGACCTCGATCACCGTGGTGCTGACCAGCACGGCCATCACGCCTTCGGTGAACAGGCTCATCACCGCCTTTTTCTCGGCCGGCGGCATGCGCGAATGCAGCAGGCCGACCATCACGTCGGGCAGGGCCTCGCTGAGCGCCACATGCGTCTGCGTGGCGTTGACCAGGTCGATGGACTCGCTTTCCTCGATCAGCGGGCAGACCCAGTAAATCTGCCGGCCTTCGGCGATCTGCGCCTGAATGCGGGCGATGACCTCGTCGCGCCGGGCATCGTTCACGACCTTGGTGACGATGGGCGTTCGGCCGGGCGGCAACTCGTCGAGCGTGGACACGTCAAGGTCGGCGTAATAGCTCATAGCCAGCGTGCGCGGAATCGGCGTGGCGGTCATCATCAAGAGGTGCGGCTCCTGCCCGCCGCCCGTCATCTTGCTGCGCAGCGCCAGGCGCTGGGCGACGCCGAAACGGTGCTGCTCGTCGATGATGGCGAGCGCCAGGTTCTTGAATACCACCTTGTCCTGGATCACCGCATGCGTGCCGATGACCAGCCCCGCTTCGCCGCTTTCGATCAGCGCCAGCATTTCGCGCCGCTCTTTCGTTTTCTGGCTGCCGCTAAGGCGGGCGGTCTTGATGCCCAAGGGTTCTAGCCAGCTGATGAGTTTGCTGAAATGCTGCTCGGCCAGGATTTCGGTCGGCGCCATCAGCGCGCACTGCCAGCCAGCGTCGATGCAGCGCGCCGCCGCGAGCGCCGCCACCACGGTTTTTCCGGCGCCCACGTCGCCTTGCAGCAGGCGGTGCATGGGAATGCTCTTTTTCAGGTCGGCCTCGATCTCCAGGCCAACCCGCTGCTGCGCGGCCGTCAGGCGAAACGGCAGGCGCTCCAGCAGTTGCTGCTGCAGCGTGCAATGCGTGCCGCGCATCGCCAAGCCATTCAAGGCCGGGGCGCGCATCGCGGCACGCACGCGCCGGGCCTGCAACTGGGAGATTTGCTGGGCCAGCAGTTCTTCGGCCTTCAGCCGCTGCCAGGCCGGATGGCTGCGGTCTTCAAGCGTCTGCAGCGCCACATCAGGCGTGGGGTGATGCAAAAACTGTAGCGCCTCACGCAGGCTGGACAAGCGCAAAGGCAGGATTTTGCTTAAAAATTCGGTGGGAATCGTCTCCCGCAGGTCGGCGCGCGACAGGCCACTGAGCACGGCCTTGCGCAAATACACCTGCGGCAGGCCGGCCGAGGTCGGATACACCGGCGTCAGCGCGCCCGGCAGTTCGCCGCCGGCCAGCTTGAAGTGCGGATGCATCATCTCGCGGCCCAGGAAGCCGCCGCGCAACTCGCCGCGCACCCGCACGCTGCTGCCTACGCTGAGGGTTTTCTGGTGCGACGGGTAGAAATTGAGGAAGCGCAGCAGGCAGGTGTCGCTGCCGTCATCGACCGTGACCAGCAACTGGCGCCGTGAGCGGATCAGCACTTCGCTGTGCATGACCTCGCCCTCGATCTGCACCACCTCGCCGTCGCGCGCGTCGGCCAGGCGCACGATGCGGGTTTCGTCTTCGTAGCGCAGCGGCAGGTGCAGTGCCAGGTCGATGTCGCGGCGCAGGCCGAGCTTTTCCATGGCTTTTTGCGCCGGGGATTTGGCGGGCGCCTTGGCGGCAGGCCGGGCGGTGTTCGGCGCCGGGTCAAGGGCAGGAGCGGCCGGAAGCATCATGGGACAATTGTGCCCTCCTATGAAGACGACTTTCAGCCTCAGTGACTTTGATTTCACACTCCCCGACGAATTGATTGCCCAGCATCCCGCCGCCGAGCGCAGTGCCTCGCGCCTGCTCGACGGCCGGGGCGGCGCCATCGCCGACCGGCGCTTTGCCGATTTGCCCGAGCTGCTTGAGCCCGGCGACCTGCTGGTGTTCAACGACACGAAAGTCGTCAAGGCGCGGCTGTTTGGCCAGAAGCTCAGCGGCGGCAGGCTTGAACTGCTGATCGAGCGCGTGCTTTCGCCCGATACAGACGCTGGCCATGAAGTCGCCGCGCACATGAAGGTCAGCAAAAAACCGCTGCCCGGCGCGGTGCTGCAGATGGATGGCGGTTTCACGGCCACCCTGCTGGGCCGCTGGCCCGAGGCGCACGGGCCGCTGTACCGCTTCCGGCTCAGCAGCGACCCGTATGCGCTGATGGCGCAGCATGGCCACGTGCCGCTGCCGCCCTACATCACGCACACCGATTCGGCGGATGACGAGCAGCGCTACCAGACGGTGTTCGCCAAAAACCCCGGCGCCGTCGCCGCGCCGACCGCCGCGCTGCATTTCGACGAGGCCATGCTGGCGCGGCTCGAAGCGCGCGGCATTGCCCGCGCCAGCGTCACGCTGCATGTCGGCGCGGGCACCTTCCAGCCGGTCAAGGCCGAGAACATCGCCGACCACGTCATGCACTTCGAGCGCTTCGACGTGCCGCCCGCCACTCACGAGGCGATTGCTGCGTGCAAGGCGCGCGGCGGGCGCGTGGTGGCGGTGGGCACGACGACGGTGCGGGCGCTTGAATCCGCCGCCAAATTTGGCCCGGATTGCATGGATACCAGCATCTTCATCACCCCAGGCTTTGATTTCAAGGTGGTCGATGTGCTGCTGACCAACTTTCACCTGCCCAAGAGCACGCTGATGATGCTGGTGAGCGCTTTTTCGGGCTACGGGCACATCATGGCGCTGTACCGGCATGCGATTGAGGCACGCTACCGCTTTTTCAGCTACGGCGATGCCATGCTGCTGGAGCGCACATCCTGCAACAGAGATGCGATCGACATGCCATCTGTTGCACGATAAAATTATCGATATGCAAAACCAGACCGTCATTGTCTCGCCCAAGTACCAAGTCGTGATTCCGCGTGAAATCCGCGAAGCCGGCGGAATCAAGCCCGGCAGCCGGATGAGCGTGTTCGAGGTCAATGGCGTGATCCAGCTGGTGCCGGTCAAGTCGGCCGCCGACTGCAGGGGGCTGCTGGCCGGCCTGTCCAGCACTGACGTCCCCTCTGATCCCGAGCGGTTTTGAGTCCATGGCTGTGAGCAAAGCGGCCAGGCCAGTGCCAGTCGTGCTCGATTCGTCGTGCTGGCTGGAATACTTCAGCAATTCACCGCGTGCGGACCTTTATGCCGAAGCCATCGCCAACACGGCCGCGCTGATTGTGCCGATCATCACGATTTACGAGGTGTACAAGGTGGCGTTGCGCGAGTTTGGCCTGGCCCATGCCAACCAGGCCGTTGCCCTGATGCGCGAAGGCGAGGTGATTGACATCAACCTCAACCTCGCGCTCAACGCGGCGGCCACCGGGCTGCCGATGGCCGACAGCCTGATCTACGCGACAGCGCAAACGCGCGGCGCGATACTCTGGACCCAGGATGCGCACTTCAAGGCTTTGGCGGGTGTGAAATTTTTCGCCAAAGAGTAAGCCGCATGGCCTTTCCTTCCCACGACCCTTGCCGCCAAGGCACTTTGATCCCTTACTAAATGCTTCAGTTCGAACTCCTCAAGACCGAAGGCCATGCCCGACGCGGCACCCTGACCCTCAACCACGGCGTGGTGCAGACGCCGATCTTCATGCCCGTGGGCACCTACGGCACCGTCAAGGGCGTGACGCCGCAGTCGCTTCACGACATGAACGCGCAGATCATCCTGGGCAACACCTTTCACCTCTGGATGCGTCCGGGGCTCGATGTCGTCAAGCAGTTCGGCGGGCTGCACAAGTTCGAGAGCTGGCACAAGCCCATCCTGACCGACAGCGGCGGCTTTCAGGTCTGGTCGCTGGGCGAGATGCGCAAGATTTCCGAGGAAGGCGTGAAGTTCGCCTCGCCAGTCAACGGCGACAAGCTGTTTTTGACGCCCGAAATCTCGATGCAGATCCAGACGCTGCTCAACAGCGACATCGTGATGCAGTTCGACGAATGCACACCCTACGACACCAAGGGCCACATCACCACCGAAAGCGAGGCGCGCAGCTCGATGGAACTGAGCCGGCGCTGGGCCAAACGCTGCGAGGATGAATTCGACAAGCTGGAGAACCCGAACGCGCTGTTCGGCATCGTGCAGGGCGGCATGTTCGAGAACCTGCGCCAGGAGTCGCTCGACGCGCTGGTCGAGATGGATTTTCCCGGCTACGCCGTCGGCGGCGTCAGCGTCGGCGAGCCCAAGGAAGAAATGCTGCGCATCATGGCGCACACGCCGCACCGCCTGCCGGCGCACAAGCCGCGCTACCTGATGGGCGTGGGCACGCCCGAAGACCTGGTCGAGGGCGTGGCCTCGGGCGTGGACATGTTCGACTGTGTCATGCCGACGCGCAACGCGCGCAACGGCCACATGTTCACGCGTTTCGGCGACCTGAAAATCCGCAATGCCCGCTACAAGACCGAGGAAGCCCCGGTGGACAGCACCTGCACCTGCTACACCTGCCGCAATTTTTCCCGCGCCTACATGCACCACCTGGACCGCTGCGGCGAAATGCTCGGCCCCATGCTGGCGAGCATCCACAACCTGCATTACTACCTGAACCTGATGCAGGAAGTGCGCGACGCGCTGGATGCCGGGCGCTTTGGCGAGTTCGTGCTCCAGTTCAAAACTGACCGGCAGCGCGGGGTCTGAACCGTGAACATCGACCTGCAGCGATTCATTGACCGCTGGGCCGGCATTCCGCTGTGCGCGGCGGTGTCCGGCTTTGATGCGCTCAGGCGGCGTTTTCGGCCCGCGCCAGCCGTGGAGCCGGCGCCGCGCGCCATCGTGGTGATTTTGCTGTCCGAAATGGGCAGCCTGGTGTTGGCCAACGACATGTTCGCCCGCCTGAAAGCGCGCTACCCCGACGCGCCGCTGCATGCGCTGCTGTTTCGCAAGAACCGCGAGATTCTCGACCTGATGCAGGTGATGGACCCGGCGAATGTGCATACGGTCGATGACCGCTCATTGACATCGTTGCTGTCCAGTTTGTGGCAGGCGATCAAGTCGCTGCGTCGGGCGAACGTCGATGTGGCGATTGACTGCGAGCTGTTCTCGCGTATCAGCAGTTTGCTGTCTTATGCCAGCGGCGCGGGCGTGCGGGTCGGCTTTCACCGGCACACGCAGGAAGGCCTGTACCGGGGTTCCCACATCAACCGGCCGGTGCCTTACAACCCTTATCACCACATCAGCGCCCAGTTCCTGACGCTGGCTAGGGCGATTGACTCGACGTCGGTACCCAAATCCAAGCTGGCGGTGGTGGCCAGCCCGAAGCCGCCGCCGCATGTGCGGCTCGATGGCGCGCTGATTCAAGGTATTCAAGTGCGGCTAGCCCAGGACTTCCCCGCCATCGCCGGCAAGCCGCTGGTGCTGGTCTATCCGGGCGGCGGCATATTGCCGATTCGCGCCTGGCCGCTGGCGGCCTACACCGCGCTGTGCGAAGGCCTGGTGGCCGACGGCTGCGCCGTGGCGGTGATCGGCCTGAAGGACGACCAGGCACTGGCGCGCCAGCTGGTGGCGCAAGTTCGAGCCAGCGCCGATATCGGTAGCGAAGGGAATGATCTAGCGGACTCCCCATTCCAGCAAGGGCCGCGGGACTGGCTTTGCCAGACCGCAGGCGCAGCGGCCCCCTCGGGGGGCAGAGAGTTACAAGAAGTGAACGAACGTGGGGGCGCTATCATCGACCTGACCGGCTACACCCGCTCGATTTCCGAACTGCTGGCGCTGTTCCATGTGGCGCGCCTGCTGGTCACGAACGACGGCGGACCGGGCCAGTTCGCCGCGCTGACGCCGATCTGGACGCTGATGCTGTTCGGCCCGGAAACGCCCGCTTTGTACGCGCCGCTGACGCCCAGGTGCCATTCGTTCTACAGCCAGTGGCCGTGCTCGCCCTGCCTCACCGCCTACAACCACCGCACGTCCTACTGCGACGGCGACAACCAGTGCCTCAAGGTGATAGCACCCGACGCCGTGCTGGCCAAGGCGCGCGAATGCCTGGCGGCGCCCTGAACACCCCCAAACCGATGTCAAGACTCAGAACCTTTGCCGAAGCGCTGGTCCGCCTGCTGCCGCCGCGCTTCCAGCTGATGCTGCGCTGGCGCTTCATCAAGTTCGGCATGGTCGGCGCCAGCGGCACGGTGATCAACATCGTTGTGCTTTACCTGGCGCAGGAGCATTTGCTCCAAAGCATTGCCGACTTTCACACGCGGCTGAACTACTCGATTGCGCTGGCCATCAGCGTCGCCACCATCAGCAATTTTTACTGGAACCGGCGCCTGACCTGGCGCGACCGGACGCGCAACACGCCCCAACCGGCGCTGCGGCTGTTCGTCAAGTATGTGATGGCCGCCGCGCTGTCGATCATCCTGCAGTCGCTGCTGACCAAATGGCTGGCGCTGCACCTGCATTACCTCGTGGCCAACGTGATCGCCATCGTGCTGGCCAGCGTGGTCAATTTCATCGCCAATGACAAGCTGACCTTTCGCCGGCACCGCAAGGCCACGCATTAATCCTTGATGCCCATGACAAGCTTCGACGACACCACCCCACCCGCCCGCCGTTCATTCCACCGGGTCTGGATCGGCTTGGCGCTGCTGGTGGCGCTGGCCTACCTGTTCGGCCTGGGCGGCGATCATATTCCGCGCAACGGCGACGAACTCGTCTATGCCAACATCGCCCGCCTGACCGCCGCCAGCGGCCACTGGCTGCCGCTGCAAAGCGCCTGGGATTTCATGCGCAACACCAAGCCGCCGCTGCTGTTCTGGCAGGCCATGGTGGCCGGCGGCTGGGGCGAGCACTGGACGCTGCTGCGGCTGCGCCTGCCCAGCGTCGCCTACACCTGGGGCATCACGCTGATGGTGGCGCTGCTGACCTGGAAGACGGTTCGCGGCGATGCGCCCGCACCTGATCGCGCCACGGCCGCGCAGCAAAACCGCCACGCGCTGACCATGGGCGCCATCGCCGCCCTCGTCTACCTGTCGTTCTTCACCACTTACCGCTACGGCCGCCCCTACCTGACCAGCGCGCCTGAGACCTTTTGGCTGTTCGGCGTGTTCTTTGCGCTGGCCTGGTCGCCCGCCAGGCTGCTGGCATCCAACTGGAAGTTCCCGCTGATCGCCGGCGTGGCGGTGGGCATCGGCTGCCTGTACAAGTCCTTCGTCATGGTGGTGCCGGTTGGCTTCGCGCTGGCGCTGTGCTACCAGACGGTAGGCGCGCAGATAGCGCCATGGAAGATTTTCCGGCCCGGCATGGTGAAGGACGGCGTCAAGGTCGCGGTGATCTGCGCCCTGGGGCTGGGCATTTTCGGCCTGTGGTTCGCCCTGGACCCGCAGCCGGGCGAGGTCTGGCGCGAGTTTGTCGTCGGAGAGAACGCCGGCAAGATGAACAATGCCCGGGGCTACTTCAAGACCGCCTTCAGCGGCGGCAGCAGCATTTTGACGATCCTGACGGGCTACTTTTCCAATGCCCTGTTCCTGCTGCCACTGTCGATTGGCTGCTTTGTCGCCGCCTGGCGCGGCTGGCGGCAGCGCCGGGGCACTTTGCTAACCATCAGCCCCGCCGAAAAAATCATGTGGCTGTGGCTGCTGGCGCTGGCGCTGGTGTTCATGCTGCCGACCCAGCGCTCGACGCGCTACCTGATTCCGGCCATGCCGGCGCTGGCCATCATGATGGCGCTCTACTGGCAACGCATCGGCCGCATCTGGTTCAGCCTGACGCTGGCGGTCTGCATGATCGGCCTGCTGGCGATGGGTCTGATCGGCTACGGCGCGGTGCGGGCGACGCAGGACCCGTGGATCTTGTCGCCGCTGTTCTGGGTGTTCGTATCTAGCACTGCGCTGGCCTGCGGGGCCGGCATCGTCAAGAAAAACTGGACCCGCCCGGTGGCCGCCTTGTCAGCCTTCAGCGTGCTGTTCGCGCTGGCCTGGGTGACGAATCCCTTCAACGGCGAACTGGGCCGCTTCAAGCCGCAAACCAATGCGCTTCTCAAGGGCCAGACGGTTCAGGTGCCGAGCAACTTCAACGGCCATTTCGAGCGCTACGAATTCATCATTCCGGGGGCGAAGATCAAAGACTATTTCGCCGCCCAGCCGGTCGACTACGCCGATGTGGAAAGCCTTCTCGAAACCAGCCGCTACGTGCTGGTGCAGCGGCGCATCGGCCAGGCGCCCTGCGCTAAGTGCCGGATCATCGACGAGCGCTGGGACCTGCGTTCGCGCCAGGACGAAAATGACGGCTTCATGGCCGCCTTCAAGACGCCCGAAACCTACTGGTATGCCAAGGAATACCTGGTCGAGCCGCCGGCGCCCTGAGCCTTCGCAGATGGATTTTGCTACAAAATAAATAGCAACTTGCGCACGTTCAGCATGCGCAAAGCATCTATTTAACTCAGAAAGCGCGTGTCATCAGCGCTGCTTCTGGAACAGCACCAGCCGGGACTCGGTGCTCAGGTCGGCCTTGTTGGAAACCATCGTCACTTCGTAGCGTGTGCCCGGCAGGGGCAGTTGCGGCGCAAAGTTGAAGGAAAAGTTGCCGTTTGCATCGGCCTGCACCCGCTGCGTCAGCACGTCCTGGTTCACGCCGAACAGGCCGGCAATGGGCGCCACCGCATGCACCTTGATGTCCACCACCGCGCCCGGCGCCGTGCGGCCGCGAACCAGCGTCGTGCCACCCTCAACGATGGCGTTGTTGGCATGGCTGGTGATTTGCAGCGGCACTGTGGCCGGCACAGCGCCCACCGGCACGACCACGTCGAAGCTCCAGGTCTTGCGCACGGCATTGCCGGCCCGGTCCCTGGCGCTCACGTCCACCGTGTGGCGCCCGAGCGGCAGGTCGGCGCGGTAGGTGAAGAACTGGGCAGTGATGTCGCTGTCGGCGGTGACATTGCGGCCGGACACCACGACCTGGACGGTCTTCGGATCGACGCCCACGCCGCCGGCGTCATCAAAGGTCGCTGAAATGGAAATGGTGGCGCGGTCGATGATGGCTTCGCCCTCGCGCGGCGCCAGGTTGCGCAGCACCGGCGGCTTGGCATCGGCGGTCAGGGCCTGGGTCAGATTGGTTTTGACGGTCTGGTCGCCCACCCGCAGGCTGGCCACCATGGGGCGCGAGGGCATCAGGTTGTCGTTGCGGCGGATGGTGTAGGCCGCCTCATAGACGCCGGGGCGCACTTCACGCATGGGGACACGGCTGACGCCGGGAATTTCGATTTCAGCGCTGCCGCCCGGCGGGCCATTGAGCGAAAACTTCAGCTCGGCGCCCGGCTCGATCTTCTCTATCGGCGCGACGCTGAAGCGCTCGATCTTCAGCACCGCAACCGGCGGCACCGGCGCGGCCGCCTGCGAGTTCGCCATGCCGGCCGGAAAGCTGTAATTGACGGCGATGTTGCGGTTGCGCAAGCGCAGGGTGGCGCGTATCGGATTGGCCGGCAAGATACGGTCCTGGCGCTTGATGGTGTAGCTGCCGGTGTAGACGCCGCGCTCGGTTTCCATCAGCGCAATGTCCCGTCGTATACCGTTGATGCGCAGATTGACCCGTGCCCGAGGCGTGCCTTCGACGGTGAACTCCAGCTCGGCGCCGGCCCTCAAGCCATCATCCGAAGTGACTTCGAGGGAGCGCAGCGCGGGCGCCGCAGGCTGCGCCATGACTGTGGCGGGCAAGGCGACCAGCGCCGTGGCAACCGGCAACAGAAAAAAGAGTGCAGCGACCTGGTTGCGCAGGTGGGCCTGTAGGTGAGCCTTCATGATGGGGAAGCCTTTGTAAATTAGATTTCCCAATGTAAATCTGCTTTTTCAAGGGCGTGTAGGCTAACGCAGCCGGGCCGGGTAGGCCTGCAACGGCGGGCAACGCGGCCCCGCCCGCCGCGAATCCGCCGCAGCTTCAGGCCTGACCGGCCACCGGCTGGGCCGGCAGGTGCTCATGCTTGCCGCTGGCACCGCAGGCATGGCAAAACTTGGCAAACGCGCCCTTGCGGGTGCTGCAGACCTGGCAATGGTCAAACAGGCCGATGCCGCAATGCGGGCAAAAGTCGATTTCCGGATTCTTCAGGTCCACCGGCCGCTCGCAGCCGGGGCACACGCCCTTGGACAGCCGCGCCAGCGCCGTGTCGTAGCTCAGTTCCTCGCGGCGCTGGGCGTCGGGCAGCTGCTCGGCAAGCTTTTGCCTTTCCAGGTAGCGGTTCAGCGCGATGATCGCCTGGCGCCCGACCGCCACCGTCAGCACGATGCCGACGATGTAGCGCACATAGCCGCCGTAGCTGGGCAGGTAAGGCACCAGCTCGACGAAAAAGGCAAACAGCGCAAAGAAAATGAAACCCCAGACAAACGGCCACCATGTGCTCTGGCGCTTTTTCGCGAAAAGCCAGCCGGCCGCCGCCAGCAGCGGCAGGGTCAGCGCCAGGCGGTACAAAAACACCCGCAACTCGATGCGGCGGTATTCGGCGTTGAGCAGCTTTTGCGCCGCCTGTTCCAGGTCGGCCAGCTTGCGGCGTTCGCGCACCGTGCCTTGCTGCGCATCGAGCGCCGCCTGCTGCTGGGCCTCGACCGCCATGCCGGCGGTGCGCTCCTTGTCCTTCAGGCCATCGAGCGCGCGGGTGCGCGCCACCAGTTCGGGGTCTTGCTCCGACAGTTGCGTGGCGCGGCGGGTGGACAGCCAGTTGTTGAAGGTTTCACGCGCGGCGGCCGAATCGGCCTGCGCCACACTGCGCTTGAGCCGGGCCTGCTCCAGCGCGGCATTGGCGTCTTGCTCCGCGCGTTCATTACTGCTGATGCCATTGCGCAGCGCCGTGACCGCCGCCTTGTCCATGAAATCGTCCAGCGACAGCGGCTGCTCCACCTTGGGCAAATCGCCAACCAGCGTGCCGCCCAGGCCGATCAGAAAGCTGGCGAACACCAGCGCCACCAGCCACAGGCCGCGCTGCATCCATTTTTCTGTCAATCGCAGGGTTTTGCTCATGGGAACTCCGTGGGGTAGCCGGAACAACTCCAGGCGGCGCTGTTCAGGCAAATTTATGACAAAAATAACTGTTTCCGCACAGTGTATAAGCACATGCAGCTATGTATTTAATAGCAAATTGTCGAATTCATGGCCACGGGCTTTCCTTGCAGCTGCTGAAAAAACGCAACGTGGCGCAAGCGCAAGCACCGCAATGGCCGCAGCCCTTCAAGGCCCGGCGGTTTCAATTTCATAATCCACTCCTTGCACTGAACCGAACAAGACCAACCCCACGCCATGCCTGAACCCAAACCCGATTCCCGGCGCGCCTACGCCAGCGCGCCCGTCAACCAGCGCACCGCGCCACGGGAAGCGGCCAAACCGGCGCCGGTGCATGCATCGCTCAGGGCGCGGGTGCAAAAAGCCAGGCAGCGCCAGTTGCTCGGCCCGCCGGTCAGTGAACTGCTGGCGCGTGGCACGCCGGACGCAACCCAGCGGCAGGGCAAGCTGCACCCGGGCGTGATTGCCGCTGCCGTGTGCGCCGTGGCGTCGGTCAGCGCCCTGGTGCTGCTGCGCTCGGACGCCGGGCTGGCGCTGGCAGCCGCCTTGGGGACACTTGGCGGAGCTGCCTGGCTGTGGCAGCGCCGAAGCCAGCGCACTGCTGGCGAAACCATGCCGCCGCCTGCCGGGCCGCCACTGTTTGACGCCCAAGCCCTGCGCCGGATCGACGAGGCTTTTGAAGCCACCGCCACCACCGCGCCCGAGCCGGCGCTAGCCGCGCTGCTGTCGCTCAAGGCCGCTGCGGTGCGCATGGCGCAGGCACTGGGCAGCACGCCGGTCGATGGCGATTTCACCCTTGAAGACCGCATGTACGTGGTCGAATCCCTGCGCCGCTACATTCCCGACACGCTGGGCGCCTACCTGCAGGTGCCTGCCGCGCAACGCGCCGTGCCAGGCGCCGACGGCCCTTCAGCCAATGCGCTGCTGCTGGACCAACTGGCGCTGCTGCAGTCCGAACTGGAGCAGCGCGAGCAGCGCCTGCATGGCAGCGCGGTTGAGGCCTTGCGGCGCCAGCAGCGCTTTTTGCAATCCAAGGCAACGCGCGGCTGAGTCCGCTTTCAACCAACCAGCGCTCAGCCCGGCCGGGTTTCAAGCGCAGGCTCGTTGCTGCGCGTCATCAGGTCGGCTTCATGGCGGTCGCGAATCGTCTTGGCCAGCGTGAAGGTGCTGCTGACCAGAAACATCCAGCTCACCACCATGTAGCCTTTTTGCCAGTCGCCGATGTTCATGCGCCACAGGCCCCAGGCCGTCAAAAACACCGCCGCCGCAAACGACACCCAGACGGTGATGATCCAGCCGTTGGTATCGACCCGGCCGTCGCGGTTGTCGCGCACCGTCTTGGCCGTGGCGAAAGCCGCGAACAGGCAAAAGAAAAACCCGATAGCCAGAAAAGCCCGGTCCAGCTCCTGGCTGGGCAGCTGCATCACGCCCGTGCCGCTGGCCAGCACCGCCAGCGTGAACGAAATCCAGACCTGCGCGCGCCAGCCGCCGGTGTCGCGCTGCATCACATATTGAGTGGCCATTTTCAAATTCCTTTTGCGTTAAAAAAATCGGGTTCAGAGGGCGACCGGCCCGCCGAGAGTGCGTTGCGTCACCTCACGCGCCTTTTGCTGGCGCACCCGGTCGATGTACTGGTCGGCGCGCGCCAGTTGCTCCTGCAAGATGGTGTTGTTCTGCCCCATCACCTCGACCATCTTGCCGCGAAAGGTGTCCATCGCGTCCATGGCCTTGAAGGTCTGGTCGAACATTTCCTTCATTTTCTCGATGCCGATCAGCGGGTTGCTGGCGAACTGGGTGGTTTTCTCGACATGCGTGTTGAGCTGGCGGCCGGTCTCGGCGATCAGGCTTTCAATCGTGCTGTTCACGCCGCCCAGCATCTCCATCACCTTGACCTGGTTGCCGGTGGCGCGCGCCACGGTCTGCGCCACGGCCAGCGCGCTCATGCCGGTGGTGGCCACGCGCGAGCAGCCGTTCATCATCTCGCGCCCGGTCTTTTTCAGCACGTCGAGCGCCAGGTAGCCGCTGGTGCAGACCGATTGCTGCGTCAGGATGTCGGCCAGGTTCTGGCGCACGTAGAACAGCACTTCCTGCTCCAGCGCCCGGGCGCGCTCGGGGTCGGTGGCCTTCAGCGCATCCACCTTGGCGGCCAGCTGGCGGTCCAGGCTTTGGGCAAACTGCGCGGCGGCGGCAAGCTTTTGCAGGCCGTCCCACATCTTGGTGCGCGTGGCCTCGATCTCGACCACGTCGCGCTGCATGTCGTCGCGCGCGGCATAGAGGGCTTGCATGCTTTTTTGCATCTGCTCGCCGGCGTTCTGAAACTTGCGGAAGTAGCTTTGCAGCTTGTTGCCAAAGGGAATGAGCCCCAACAGCTTTTGCGGCTGCAGCAGGTCGCCGTCCTTGCCAGGGTTGAGCGCATCCAGGTGGCCGCGCATTTCCTGCACCGCCTTGAAGGCCGGGCTGTCTTCCAGGCCGACAAAATTGCGCTGCATGAAGCGCCCCTGCATCAGGCCGGCGGCCAGCGAAATCTCCTCGCGCCCCAGCGCAAAGGCGCTGTCGAGCCGGGCCTTGAAGGCGTCGCTTTGCAGGTCTTCGGACAGCAGGCCGTCCATGAAACGCGCCACCTGGTCTTCGACGGCGGCAACGGTCTGCGCCGGCAGGGGCACGGCCGTGCGGGCCACCGCGTCGCTGAGCGGGCGCAGCAGGTCGGGCGGCGTCAGCTGAAAGCTGTCGGGCGGTGTCAGCGGCGCGCGGCTGGCCTCATCGGTGGGCAGGGACATGGTTTTTTTCCTTGACATTGCAAACAGGTGGATACGCAAGTTACAAAAGCTGAAGTTTGGCATAAGCCAGGCGGACTTCCGGGGAAAAAAAGACGCAGCGCCCCGGCAGGCCGGCGATCGGCCAAAGCACTCCAGGCCCGCCGCCTGGACTAAAACTGTGTATTAAAAATGGCTCTTGCGCACGACTGTATTGCGCAGGCAGCTATTAAAAAAAGAGTAACAAAGGCGTTCAAGCCGTCATCAACGCCGCCACCCGCGCCTGCAATGCCCCGGGCTGCACATCGGCCGGCGCCATGGCGGCACCGGCGTTCAGCCCCACGCGGCTGAACGCGCCGCGCCGGAACGGACGCACCATGGCGACGCTTTTGCCATCGACCTGCTCGACGCGGCTGAAGAACGAGCCCCACAGGTTGGTCAGCGCCATCGGCACCACAGGCACGCTCAAGCCGTCGCGCCCGGCGTTTTCCAGGATTTTCATGATGCCGCCCTTGAAGGGCTGGAGCTGGCCGTCGTGGGTGATGCCGCCCTCGGGGAAAATAGCCAGCAAATCGCCGTTGCGCAGCACTTTCGCTGCGGCTTCAAAGGCCGCTTCGTAGGCGGCCGGGTCTTCGGCGCGCGGTGCGACCGGAATCGCCCTGGCCAGCCGGAACAGCCAGCCAAGCACTGGCATCCTGAAAATCCGGTGGTCCATCAAAAAGTAAATGGGCCGCGAACTTGCCGCCATCAAGAGCACCGGGTCGATGAAGCTGACATGGTTGCAGACCAGCACCGCAGCGCCCTGCGCCGGAATGTTCTCGTCGCCCGTGACCCGGAAGCGGTAGATGCAGCGCGACGCGATGAACGCCACGAAGCGCAGCAAATACTCGGGCACCAGCATGAAGATGTAGAACGCCACCACCGCATTGGCCAGGCCGGTGAACAGGAAAATCTGCGGAATGCTGAAGTTCGCCTTGAGCAGCGCGCCGGCCAGCACGGCGCTGACGATCATGAACAGCGCGTTCAAGATGTTGTTGGCGGCGATGATGCGGGCGCGGTGCGTGGGCTGGCTGCGCAGCTGGATCAGCGCGTACATCGGCACGCTGTACAGGCCGGCGAACAGGCTGAGCAGCGCCAGATCAAGCATCACGCGCCAGTGCGCCGGGTGGCTGATGAAACTGCCCACGCCCATGAGGCTTGAGGCCGGCAGGCCGCGCGAGGCAAAGTAAAGGTCAATGGCAAACACGCTCATGCCGATGGCGCCCAGCGGCACCAGGCCGATCTCGACATGGCGCCGGCTCAGCACCTCGCACAGCAGCGAGCCGGTGGCAATGCCGATGGAAAACACCACCAGCAGCAAGGACGCGACATGCTCGTCGCCGTGCAGCACTTCCTTGGCCAGGCTCGGGAACTGGCTCAAAAACACCGCGCCGAAAAACCACATCCAGCTGATGCCCAGCATCGAGCGAAACACGACGATGTTGCCGTGCGCCAGCTTGAGGTTGCGCCAGGTTTCGCTGACCGGATTCCAGTTGATCGTCAAGCCCGGATCGGTCGCCGGCGCGGCCGGGATGAACTGCGCCACCATGCGCCCCACCAGCGCCAGCGCCACGCACGACACCGCCACATACTGCGGCCCGACACCGGGCACCGCCACCATCAGCCCGCCGACGATGTTGCCCAGCAAGATGGCGACAAAGGTGCCCATCTCGACCATGCCGTTACCGCCGGTCAGCTCGCGCTCGGCCAAAGCCTGCGGCAAATAGGCAAACTTGACCGGGCCGAACAGCGTCGAATGCAACCCCATCAGGAAGGTACACCCGAGCAACACCGGCACCTGGACGTTCACATCGCCACTCACAAAGCCCACGGCAGCAATCCCCATGATGGCCACTTCGAGGTTCTTGACGAAGCGGATGATGCGCGTCTTCTCGAACTTGTCGGTCAGCTGACCGCTGGTCGCCGAGAACAGCAAAAACGGCAGGATGAACAGCGCGCCGATCACCAGCCCGGCCAGCGCCGGCGGCAGCCAGCCGACGCTGAGCTGGTAGGTCACCATCACGGTGAAGGCGAACTTGAACAGGTTGTCGTTGGCCGCGCCCGAGAACTGCGTCCAGAAAAACGGCGCGAAGCGGCGCTGGCGCAGCAGCGCGAACTGGTTGGGATGCGCATTGGCGGACGGTGCAGGCATGGCGGCCGGCAAAGCATGCGCCGTGGACAGATGATCAACACTCATGCCGGATTCCTCTTTTGGTGGCTTTGCAGCGCGCATGTAACAAGGCGTGCGCCTGCGCAGCCTGTGGATTCTGCCCTGATTTTCAGCGCGGCCGCGCCATATGGCGCCGCCGCAGGAATGAAGGCGGGCAGCGGCGAAAAGGAAGGGAGCGAACAGGTCGATGGCATGAAACTCCTTGCGGACATGGACAGGGAATGCCTGGACTGTGCAGCCCAGCAAAGCCCGAAAGCCGCTTTTTTCAATACAGTGGCTTCATTTCAATCGCCGGGTATTGATAATCGATACCCATGAGCACCACTGCCGACCTTGTCGCCGTCCTGAAAAAAGAACTGAAAACCGCGCGGATGACCTACGCCGACCTGGCGCTGGCGCTGGGCATGGCCGAGTCCAGCGTCAAGCGCATGCTGGCCAAAGGCGACATGCCACTGTCGCGCATCGACGCGATCTGCCGCGCATTGAAACTGGACTTTGCCGACCTGGCGCGCAAGGTGGCCGATGATCAGCCGCTGCTGGCCCAGCTGACCGAAGCGCAGGAAAAGGCCGTGGTGGCCGACAAGAAACTGCTGCTGGCCGCCATCTGCGTGCTGTCGCAGTGGACGCTGGAGCAGATCACCGCCCGCTACCGGCTGACTGAGGCCGAATGCATCGCCTACCTGGCGCAGCTGGACCGCATCGGCATCATCGAACTCAAGCCACAGAGCCGCTACCGGCTCAAGCTGGCCAAGACCTTCCGCTGGCGCCCGCATGGCGCGGTGATGGACTACTTTCGGGACCATGCGCTGCTTGACTATTTTTCCGGCGGATTCAACGGCGCCGGCGAGGGCCTGCTGCTGGTGCATGGCTCGATCAGCCGGGGCCTGGCGCCGTCGTTCATGGAACGCATGCAGCGCGTGGCGCAGGATTTTGCCCAGCAGCATCAGGCCGACCAGAAGTTGCCAGAGAAGGACCGCGAAGGCTACACGCTGCTGCTGGCGATGCGCAGCTGGGAATTCGGGGCTTTCGCGGCACTGCGGCGCTGAAGGCGGTGGGGTCGGGGCAAGTGCCTGTCAGTTTTTTTGCTATTTAATTCATAGCTACTTAAGCAAGCGGAGTATGCGGAAAATGGATATTTGATAGCAAGAAACTGCCAACAGTGCCTGAAGCACAAAAGAAACGATCAGGCAGAGCGTGAAGCTGTTGGCGAACGAGCGGTAGAACCGGCCAGCCACCTGCATGGGCCACTGGCTGCGGATGAAAGAACCCAGGGCCAAGCGAAGCGATGGCCCGTCAGAGCGCTCAGCTCTAACCCGCTCCCGACCCCTGGGCAACTTTCTTTGGTGGGCTTTCTTTTTTGCCCAGAAAAGAAAGTTACCCCCCGCCGGGAAGGCGCTCAGCCCTCAAATAAAAGAAGAACACGCCAAGCCAAAGGCCATCAACAAAAACCGCAGCCATCAAACCCGAAACGTCAGCAGTTACCCAAAAAGGCCGTTGACTGGCCAAGTCGAATGCGTTCTAGCCTCGGGACTGGAAGGTTCGGGGAAACGTGACGGGCTGAAGATGCTTGACCAGCCGGTAGCCCATCGGGGCGCGCGGCGCGCCAGTGGCCTGCAGCCCCGCTTCTTCCAGAAAATCCGGCGCGGCCAGTGCGCGGGTGCGAAAGGCGCTTTTATCCAGGGGACGGCGCAGCACGATTTCATAAACCTGCTGCAATTGCGGCAGCGTGAACGGCTCGGTCAGCAGGAAGGCCGGCAGCGAGGTGTATTCGACCTTCGATCGCAACCGCTCCACGGCAGCCGCAAGGATAAGTCCATGGTCAAACGCAAGCCCGTCGGCCGTTTGCGCAGCGTTTGCCGCATCGACCGGAAACCAGCGCACATCGGCGGCATTGGAGCCTTTGCGCGGCTGCAGGCTGGCCCATGGCAGCAGCGCGAAATAAACCTGGGTCACCGACCAGCCGCGCGGATCACGCGTGCGTCCACCCCAGCTTCCCAGCTGCTCCAGGTAAGGGCTTTCAACTGCGGTTTTGTCGCGCAGCTTGCGCAGCGCGCAGGCGCGCAGGTCCTCGTCGTGCGCCACGTCCACAAAACCGCCCGGTAGCGCCCATTGCCCCGGAAACGGCTCCCTGGCGCCGGATGGACGCTGGACCAGCAACACCTGTAGCGCGTCGGCTATGAGCGTGAAGATCACCACGTCCACCGTCACCAGCGGCCGCTCGATGTCTTTTACCCGGGCCGCATACGCAGTGCGCCGGGCGGGTGAATCGGAAGGGTCGGTCATTCAATCTCCTTGCGCTTTGATTTCAAATGTGTATTATCCAACTTTGAAAGTTGCCCTATACAACTCATCAACACAAAGGAACCGCCTCATGTCCCCAGCCACCCTTCTCACCAGTTTCAACCGCCCGCTGCGCGTGGCACAGGTTCACGCCGGCCCGGCGCTGGGCAGCGTCGGCATCACGCTGTGCCCCGGAAAATGGCAGTCGGTGTCCGTCTCGGGCGTCTGGCAGCGCGACCTGGCCACCGACCTGGACGCGCTGCAGGGCTGGGGCGCCGCCGCCGTGGTCACGCTGATGCCGCTGGATGAACTCAAGGCGGTGCAGGCGGGCGGCATCGGCGGGGCCTGCGAGGCGCGCGGCATGGAATGGCACCATCTGCCGGTTCAGGATGTCGATGTGCCCGACGCCGCTTTTGAAACCGCCTGGCTATATGCCGGGCTGCGCCTGCGCGCGCACTTGCGTGCCGGGCGCAAGGTGCTGCTGCACTGCCGGGGCGGCCTGGGGCGCAGCGGCACCATTGCGGCGCGCTTGCTGGTCGAACTGGGCTGGGACGCGCAACAAGCCATCCGCGCAGTGCGTGCGCAGCGCCCCGGCGCCATCGAAACCCGTGCCCAGGAGGCGCATGTGCTGAACACGCAAGTTGCGCCCGCCGACGAAAGTGCCGCCGCCCGGGCACTGGGCTGCATTCTGGGCGGTGCGGTCGGCGATGCGTTTGGTTATGCCATCGAATTCGACCGCTGGGACGCCATCTGCCGCCAGCACGGACCGCGCGGCCTGTGCGAGCCGGTGTTGCGGCATGGCAAGCTGGTGGTCAGCGACGACACGCAAATGACGCTGTTCACGCTGGAGGCCATGGCCGTGACGCTGTCCGGCCAGTTGCCGCCGCTGTTTGCCGAAACGCTGGCACGCCCGCTCCAGGCTGCCTGCCGGCGGGCTTACCTGCGCTGGGGCACCACGCAGGGCATCCATGCAGCGGGCAAGGATGCTGACAACGCCACCTTGCACCTCAGCCCCGCCATGCGCCAGTCACGCGCACCGGGCAACACCTGCCTGTCAGCCGTGCGCGCAGGCGCCACCGGCACCGTGATGAGCCCTGACAACCAGTCCAAAGGCTGCGGCGCCGTGATGCGCACGGCGCCCATCGGATTGATCGAACAGATCAGCCCGGAACTGGCGATGGCGCTGGGCGACGCGGCCGGGGCGCTGACGCACGGCCATATCGACGGCTGGCTTCCCGGCGGCGCCTTGAGTGCGATGGTTCGGTTGATTGCCCAGGGGGAAGACCTCGTTCCGGCCGCATGCCACGCGCTGCGCCTGCTGACCGAACACCCGCACTCCCAGCGCGGCGCTGTGCGCAGTTCCGGCACGGTGCGGCTCCTTGGCGCCGCGCTGGAACTGCTGGGCAACACGCCCGCCCGCGCAGAAATCTTCAGGCAGCTGGGCGAAGGCTGGACCGGCGACGAAGCGCTGGCCATCGGTGTCTATGCAGCGGGGGCAGCGGACAGTTTTGAAGACGCCGTTCGCCTGGCCGCCAACCACGATGGCGACAGCGACTCCACGGCCTCGATTGCCGGACAGCTCTACGGCGCCCGCCACGGCATCCTGGACGTGCCGCATGCCTGGGTGCGGCGGCTCGATGTGCTGAAGGACGCGCTGGAGGTGACCCGGCGTTTTCTGGATACATACGAAGCGGGCAACCGCTGCCGAACAATCCAGCTACTCACTCCGCCGCCGTGAACACCGTCAGCACGCCGGTATAGCCATACAGGTGGTTGCGGGCAATCTCGCCACCGGCGAAAAAGCCGACCAGCGGCACGTCGCCCAGGGCGCGCCGCACGATCTGCAGCTCGGCGCTGGACGCGCCGAAATGCGGCCCGCCGCGCCCGGAACAGCTGACGTAAATGGCGCCGGCAATGCGCCGGGCCGGATGCGGCGCCGATTGGGCCTCGGGCAGGTTCAGCGCCGTCGCCACTTCGAGCGTCTGCTCTTCAGGCTCCAGTTCTTCGCGGATTTCGGCGCAGATGCGCACCAGGTCGGCGCGTGCGGCCTCGACATTGCGCTCGCAAAAGGCCAGCTTCATGCCGACGCTGGCCACGTCGGCAATCGCGATGCCGCGCCGCGCCGGATCGAGCCCGATCAGATGGCGCACCATGACCTCGGCGCCAAACTGGCCCGAGCGCTGCCGGGCGGCGTCAATCGGCAGGTCCGTGTCATGGCTCAAACCGACCAGCGTTTTGCGGACTTTCGCCAGCGCCTCGCGCGGCTGCTCCAGTGACACGCCCAGGTCGGCCAGCAGCACCTCCAGCGCCGGCCTGCCGTCGAGTTCGATGACGACGTTGGCATCGCAGGCGGTGATGGCGTAGGTAGCAGACACCGGCCGGCAGCCCTGGGTGACACGCGACATCAGGCCCATGCCGCCCGACGCATCGCGCGCAAAAGCCACGCCGCTCAGGCCGCCGCTGAACACGCCGCAGGCCGCGCCCTGCCCCTTGAGGTTGCCGTGGCCGCTGAGCGCGAACTGCACCGTCCGGCTCCGGCTCGACGCCAGGCCGCCGAACACGTAGCCGCTTTCGGTGCGCCCCGCCATCTCGGCAATCAGTTCGGCCACGTCGGGCGTGGCCGCATCGGCATGCACCAGCGCGGTGTGCGCGGTAAAAACGCCGGCATGCGCCGGCGGCAGCGGCGACACGCCGGAAAACACGCGGTAATGGTCGTGCGGCAGTTCGCACAGCATCACCGCCATGGCCGGTTCATCGAAATACTCGACGTTGTTTGACGCGATGCCGACGCCGACGGTGCCGCTCCAGTCGGTGATGAAGGGCAGTTCGGCGCTCAGGTGGTCGAGGATTTCCTGCGCCTGGGCCGCATAGTGGTCGGTGATGTAGAGCAGCGCGAGCGTCGGCGACGAGGCATAGGCCGGCAGGGCCAGGTAGCCGCGCAGCTGCGCCAGAACCAGGGCGGCCGCCATTTCCCATTGCGGATGGGTGGCGTGGCCGTAGGGGAAGAGTTTCATAAAGTAGGAAAGCCGTTAAGGGTGGAATCAAGCCTCCAATGTGGCACATCAACCGCAAACCTGCCGAAAGCCGGCTTCCCGGTCACGCCTGACGCCCGCAAGGCCCGCCGCGCTGAAGCGGCTCGGGCCCGGACCCGCTTCAGCGCGTCGTCTTGCGTGCCGGTGCCTTGGCCTTGGTCGCGGCCTTGGGTGCCGCCTTGGCCGCTGGCGACTTCGAGGCGGCCGTCTTTCGGGGCGTTTTCACTGCTGCTTCTTTTGTCGCGGCGCCAGGCTTGGGCCAACTGCCGGCCAGGGCGGTGGCGGCGCGGGTGCCGCCGGCCATGGTCTTGGTGGCGGTTTCGGCCATGTTCTTGGCCATATCGGTGGCGGTCTTGACCGCGTCCTTGGCCATGCCGGCGGCGATGCTCTTGCCCGCATCGATGGCGGTGGTCTTGGCCACTTCCTTCATCGCCTCGGTGGCAATGGTCTGGAACTGCTGGGTCAGCGCGCCCCACCACTGCATCGGGTCGGCAAGGCCGGTCGCCGGGGCGGGCGCTTCACCGGAATCGGCCCTGGACGCTGAGGATTTTTCGCCTGCGCTAGAGCCGGTGTCGGCTTTTTCCCTGTTGGACTCAAAGGTGGAAGGCGGAATCTCAAGCCCGACGAACCCCTTGGCCTTGTCGGCCGCACGCTGCACGCCGCCACTGAAGCTGTCGCTGACCTTGAGCTTGAAGGCATTGGCCACATCGCCCATGTTGAAGTTCATGCCCTTGAGGGTGTTCAATGTCATTTTCTGCACCTCCAGCGCCTGGATGGTGGCCTTGAGCGCCGCAGCGTTCTGGTCGAGCCAGAACTGCACCGCCTTCAGTTCCTGCACGCGCTTTTCCAGCTCCTCGACATTGAGCGTGGGCGCAATCCAGTTTCCGAGGTTGGGCAGCTGCGGTACGGCGTTCGTCGCGCTGCCGGCGGCCTGTTTGGCCAGGTTTTGCAGAAAGTCAAAACCGGGCACCAATTTGCCAAAATCGGGAAAAGACGGGATGTTTGCATTGCTCATTGAAGTGTCTCCTGGCGGTTGTTGCAGTGTTGCGTCTGTGGGGTCGGGCTCTGGTGGCCCGGTGGGCGCAAAGGGCATGAAAAAACCCCGGCACACGGCCTGATTGTGCAGCGTGGGGGCATCGCGTCAACCGGTTTTTTTCAACGCCGGGCTGATAAGCTCGGGCCATGAAAAGCCTGTTTCACCTTGCCTTCAATGTCACCGACCTGGACGAGGCGCGCCGTTTCTATGGCAGCGTGCTGGGCTGCGCGGAGGGCCGCAGCACTGCCACCTGGGTCGATTTCGATTTCTTCGGCCACCAGCTGTCGCTGCACCTGGGCGAGCCGTTCAAAACCGAATGCACCGGCCATGTCGGCGAGCATCTGGTTCCCATGCCGCACTTCGGCGTGGTGCTGGCCCTGCCCGACTGGCAGGCGCTGGCCGCTCGCCTGCAGGCGGCAAAGACCGCCTTCGTGCTGGCGCCGCGGGTGCGCTTCGAAGGCCAGCCGGGCGAGCAGTGGACGATGTTCTTTTGCGATCCGTGCGGCAATCCGGTCGAGGTCAAGGGCTTTCGGTCGCTGGACACGCTTTACGCGGCTTGACGCGCCCGCCGGGTGTCATTGCGGTTCCTGGCGCTTCAGGGCAGCGGCGTGATTTCCTGCTCGATCGCGCCGAACAGCGACTGGCCGTTCCTGCCCTTGACCTCGATGCGCAGGGTGTCGCCGAACTTCATGAAACGGATTTTCGGCTTGCCGGCATCCATCGTCTCGACCGCGCGCTTTTCGGCGATGCAGCTGTAGCCCTGGCTCCAGTCCGGGTGGCTGGCCGGGCCCGAGCCGACGATGCTGCCGGCGCTTACCGGCCGCGTCCGGCACAGGTGCGAGACCAGCTGGCCGAAGTGAAACGTCATGCCGGCGCCGGCGTCGCACAAGCCGACCTTGCGGCCGTTCCAGGTGGTTTGCAGGTTCAGGCCGAGCCGCCCCTGGCGCCAAGCATCGCCGGCTTCGTCAGGCGTGACGGCCACCGGCCCGAAAGCGGTCATCGGCCGGCCCTGCACATCCCCCAGGCTGCGCAGGCACACGTCGCTGGCCAGCATCAGCAGGCGAATGCCGTCCAGCGCGCGCTCGGAGCTTGCGCCCATCGGCACGTCGCCAGTGATGACGGCCAGTTGCGCTTCAAAGTCGATGCCGAACGCCTCGCTGGCCAGCGCCACGTCATCGCGCGGGCCGATGAAGCAGTCGCTGCCGCCCTGGCGCAGCAGCGGCTCGGCATACAGGCCCGGGGGCATCGTGGTCCCAGGCAGCTTTCCCACGCGCTCGACATGACTGGCGTAGGCCGGGCCGCTGACCCACTGGTAGGCGCGCGGCAGCGGCGCCATGCAGCGCGCCGGATCGAACGGAAAGGCATGGCGCGCCTTGCCGCTGCTCAGCAGTTCATACAGGTCGTGCAGCTGCGGCGCCATGAAGCGCCAGTCGTCCAGCGCCTGCTGAAGCCGGCTGGCGATGCCGGTCGCATAATGCGCGGTCGACAGGTCGCGCGACACCACGACCAGCTGGCCGTCGCGCGAGGCGTCCTTGTAGGTAGCGAGTTTCATGAAATTCCAGAATAAATGAATGACCGGGCGATGCGTCCTGACAGGCTGACTTCCGACACGCCGGCAACAGGCCAGATTGTGCCGCGCCATGCCGCGCCGCCCTGGCGCACCCTCGGCCTGCTGGCGGCGGGGGTGCTGGCCGTGCATGCGCTGTTGTTGCAAACCCGGCCGGTCCGCTTCGGCCCTGCGCAGGAGCCGCCGCCCCACCGCGTGGCGGTGTTGACCACCCGCAGCATTGCCCCGCCGCCCGTGGCCGCCAGCCCGCCACAGACCCAGGCCACGCCTCCCGCACCAGCCCCGCCCAAACCGGTCACCAAGCCTGTACAAAAGCCGGTTTTCAAGAAAAAAGTGCCTTTTGCGCACGACAAGCCTGCGCTACCAGCTATTGATTCAATAGCAACTCCCGACCCCTTGGCCGGCAACGCCCATGACTTGGCGGCGCCGCCAGAACCGGACAGCGCCCCGCCACCAACGGCCATGCCGGAGGCCGAAACCGCGCCCGCATTGCCCGCCAGCAGCGCCACGGCCACCGCCCCGACGCCTCCCGCCAGCGACGCGGCAGCGCCTTCGGCGCCGGCGACCCAGACGCCGGTCACGGCCATGGCGCTTCCGGCCAGCGCCCGGCTTGACTACCGCATGACAGGCAGCGCCAAGGGCCTGACCTACCACGCCAAAGGCGAACTGCTCTGGCAAAACGCCGGCGCCAGCTACCAGGCGAGCATGACGGTCAAGGCACTGTTCATCGGTTCGCGCACCATGAGCAGCACCGGCCAGGTCGGCGCCGAAGGCCTGGCGCCCACGCGCTTTTCCGACAAGTCGCGCACCGAGGTGGCGGCCCATTTCGAGCCCGACAGGGGCCAGATCAGCTTCAGCGCGAACACACCCACGGTGCCGTGGGTGCAGGGCGCGCAGGACCGGGTCAGCGTGTTCATGCAGCTTGGCGGCATGCTGGCGGGCAATCCGGCGGGTTTTCCAGACGGCTCGACCATTTCAACACTCACCGTCGGGCCGCGCAGCGCGGACAACTGGACCTTTCGGGTCGATGGCGAGGAAATCCTGAGCCTGCCGTTCGGCGAACTCGCCACGCTCAAGGTGTCGCGCCAGCCCCGGCGCGAATACGACCAGAAGGTCGAAATCTGGTATGCCCCGGCGCTGGGCTACCTGCCGGTGCGCAACCGCATCACGCAAGCCAACGGCGACTTTGTGGACCAGGAGCTGAGCGACCTGACACGGCCTTGAGGATGTACCTGCTGCCCGGCCCTTGAAGTCGGGACGATCGTGGCCATCTGCAGGCAAAGGACTTATCCATGCAACTGCTTTACGACTCGGAATCTTTTGTGGTGGTGCAGATTCACGCGAATGCGCCCGAAGCCTCGGCACCCCGGCCGGCCGTTCCCCAACTGGCCCGGCACGGCTATGAAATCGTGGACAAGCGCTCGGGCAAGCAGGTCTACCTTGACGGCTCCTGGGCAGAAATGTTCCAGCAGCGGCTGAGCGGCTGGGAAAAGGACACGCCCACCCAGGAAGAGGTCGAGGACACGCTCGAAGGCTACAGCGGTCTGGCGAACACGCCGGTTTCGCTGCACTGACCACTTGGCCGGCCCCTGCGGAAAGCCCGCAAGATGCCAGGCGCGGGGCAGCGCGGCGGCGAAGGCCTTAGTATCCAGCCATGCTTTTTACTTCCCGCCTCCTCCCGCCCCGGCGTTTCGCCTTGCTACTTGCAGCCGCATCGCTGCTGACGGCCGGCGGCTGTGCCGGCCGGCCCGAACTTCCCATCCTTGAACAGACCGGCAGCCGCACGGCCGCCCAGACCGCCAGCCGGCTGGAGGCGCTGCTGCCTGCCGATGTGCTGCTGGTCGGCGAGCAGCATGATGCGCCGGCGCACCATGAACTGGAGCAGCAAATCATTTCCAGCCTGGCCACCCGGGGCCTGCTGGCCGCCGTGGCACTGGAAATGGCCGAAGTCGGCGCCAGCACTGCGCAACTCAAGCCCAGTTCGACCGACGAGCAGGCGCGCCGGGCGCTCAAGTGGGACGACAAGGCCTGGCCGTGGACCGCCTACGGCCCTGCGGTGATGACCGCCGTGCGCGCCGGGGTGCCGGTGCTGGGCGCCAACCTGCCGCGCGCGCAGATGCCGGCCAGCATGAACGACAGCAAGCTCGATGCGCAGTTGCCCGGCCCGGCCCTGAAGGCGCAGCAGCAGGGCATCCGCATCGGCCACTGCAACCTGCTGCCCGAAAGCCAGATTCAGCCGATGACGCGCATCCAGATCGCCAAGGACATCACCATGGCCGACACGGTTCACCAGTTGCTCCTGCCCGGAAAAACGGTGGTGCTGCTGGCCGGCAACGGCCATGTGGACCGCCGCCTGGGCGTGCCGCAGCACCTGCGCGCCGACGTGACAGCCAAGGCGCTGCAACTGCGCGCGGGCGACGCTTCCGGCACCGACGGGGCAGACGCCTTTGACAGCGTCTGGGCCACACCGGCCCTGCCCGATACCGACTATTGCGCCGGGCTCAAGGCGCAGCTGCCTTCCACCGCGAAATAGGCCGCTGCCCGCCAAGCATTCAGGCGTGCTTGCGGATCGCGTCCCCCACCACATTGACGATGCGGTCGATGTGCCCTTTCTCGACGATGTAGGGTGGACAGACAACGATGTTCTCGGCGGCGGGCCGTACCAGCACGCCGTGGTGGAAGCATTCCATGAAGATGTCGTAGGCGCGCTTGCCCGGCGCGCCGGCCACCGGCGCCAGTTCCACCGCGCCGGCCAGCCCCAGGGCGCGGATGCCGATCACGTTGGGCAGGCCCTTCAGGCCGCTGTGCAGCGCGTCGCCCAGCACCTTGCCCATTTCGCCGGCGCGAGCAAACAGGTTTTCCTGCTTGAACAGCTCCAGCGTGGCCATGGCCGCCGCGCAGGCCACCGGGTGGCCCGAATAGGTGTAGCCGTGGAAGAATTCGACCGCGTATTCGGGGCTGTTGGCGTTGGCATTCATCATCGCGTCGTAGATGCGGTCCGAACAGATCACGCCGCCCAGCGGAATCACGCCGTTGGTCACGCACTTGGCAAAGTTCAGCATGTCGGGAACGACGCCGTAGTAGTCGGCGCCAAAGTTGACGCCGAGGCGGCCAAAGCCGGTGATCACCTCGTCGAAAATCAAGAGAATGCCGTGCTTGTCGCAAATCTCGCGCAGCCGCTTGAGGTAGCCCTTGGGCGGCAAATACCAGCCGGCGCTGCCCGCCACCGGCTCGACGATCACGGCGGCCACGTTGCTCGGGTCATGCAGCGGCAGGATGCGGTTTTCCAGTTCCAGCAGCAGGTCTTCGGTCCATTCGGGCTCGACGCCGTTGATGTAGGCATGGCTGACCGGGTCATGGATGAAGCGCATATGGTCCACGCGCGGCAGCAAGGCTGCGCCATACACCTTGCGGTTGGCCGGAATGCCGCCCACGCTCATGCCGCCAAACCCCACGCCGTGGTAGCCACGCTCCCGGCCGATGAACACATTGCGGTGGCCTTCGCCACGCGCCCGGTGGTAGGCCAGCGCGACCTTGAGCGAGGTGTCGGCCGCCTCCGAGCCAGAATTGCAGAACAGCACCTTGTTCAGGTCGCCCGGCGCCATGTCGGCAATCATTTCGGCCGCCTTGAAGGCCTGGTCGTTGCTGGCCTGGAAGGCGGTGGCGTAGTCGAGCGTGTCGAGCTGCTTCTTGATGGCTTCGTTGATCGGCCGGCGGTTGTGCCCGGCGGCCACGCACCACAGGCTGGAAATGCCGTCGAGCACCTGGCGGCCGTCATGCGTCGTGAAATGCATGCCGTCGGCCGCCACGAAGATGCGCGGGTCCTTGATGAAGCTGCGGTTGGGCGTGAACGGCAGCCACTGGTGGTCCATGTTGAAGTTCTGGTAGGCCATGTCGGTTTCCTGGGTGAATCGAGAGGTTGAAACGTTTTGGATTCTGGAAAGTGCAAACGCAAGCTGCCCCTGCATTCTGGCACCCCCGGCGGCCAGATGCCGTGCAAAACCCGCCGCAGGCCCGGCCGCCAGGCAGCACCTGCGACAATTCACCCCTTATGAATCACGCTTATATCCTGACCCTTTCATGCCCTGACCGCCGGGGCATTGTTCATGCCGTATCGGGCTTTTTGTTCGAGCATGGCGGCAATATCGAGGAAGCGGCGCAGTACAACGACCATGGCACCGGCCTGTTCTTCATGCGCGTGCAGTTTGCCTGCGACCAGCTGACGCACGGCGAACTCTCCAGCCAGTTGAAGACCTTTGCCGAGCCCTTCCAGATGGACTGGAAACTGCACGACAGCGCGCAGCCGATGCGCACCGTGATCCTGGTCAGCAAGGAAGGCCACTGCCTGAACGACCTGCTGTTTCGCTGGAAGTCGGGCCTGCTGCACCTCGATGTGCGCGCTATCATCTCCAACCACCGCGAGTTCTACCAGCTGGCGGCCAGTTACAACATCCCGTTTCACCACCTGCCCGTCACCGCCGCCACCAAGGCGCAGGTCGAGGCCAGGCAGCTGGAGATCATCGAATCCGAAGGCGCCGAGCTGGTGGTGCTGGCGCGCTACATGCAGATTTTGTCGAACGACCTGTGCAAGCAGCTGGCCGGCCGGGCGATCAACATCCACCATTCTTTCCTGCCCAGTTTCAAGGGGGCAAAACCCTATTACCAGGCGCACGACCGGGGGGTAAAACTGATCGGCGCCACCGCACACTACGTGACCGCCGACCTGGACGAAGGCCCCATCATCGAGCAGGACGTGGCCCGGGCCGACCACAGCAAGACCGTCGAAGACCTGACCGCGATGGGCCGCGACACCGAAAGCCAGGTGCTGGCCCGCGCCGTGAAATGGCACAGCGAGCACCGGGTGGTGCTCAACGGCCACAAGACCGTGATCTTCAAATAGGGGCATTTCCATGGCCACTGCCGAAACGCCTCCGGGCCAGAATGGCATTCCCCCCTTTGTCAGGGGGCCGGTGCCGATGGAGGCCTACGCCGTGCCCAGCGCGGCTGCCAAGCGCATTCCGCCGATCCAGTGCCTGCTCACCTTCGAGGCGCTGGCGCGGCTGCGCAGTGTCACCCAGTCGGCCGAGGAGCTGTGCGTCACGCCCAGCGCGGTCAGCCACCGCGTCAAGCAGCTGGAGCAGATCATCGGCACCAAGTTGTTCGGCCGGGCGGATTTCTCGCTGACCACCGAGGGCAGCGAATACCTCGCGCATGTGCGCGAAGGACTGGCCACGCTGCAGAAGTTTCCCGGCACGGCCGGCCAGAGCGCCACGCCGGGCAAGCGCAAGCTGCGGCTGGCGGTCACGCCGACTTTTGCGCGCTCCGTGCTGATTCCGCGCCTGCGCCAGTTCACCGAGGCCTATCCCGAGATCGACCTGACGCTGCAGGTGTCGATTCCGCTGCTCGACGTGGTGGCCGAGGATTCCGACCTGATCGTGCGCTTCGGCACCGGACGCTATGCCGACCTGGAGCATGTGTGCCTGATGAACGACGAGGTCACGCCGCTGGCCTCTCCAACCTTCCTGCGCGAGCACGGGCCTTTTGAAGCGGCCGAAGACCTGCTCGGCGAAAACCTGCTGCGCTCGCCGCTGGAGCCGTGGCGCACCTGGTTCGCGGCCAACAACCTCGACTGGCCCGAGCCGGTCGAAGGCTCGCAATTCAACGACATCGGCCTGATGTGCGACTGCGCCGCCGCCGGCATGGGCATTGCCCTGGTGCGCCTCAAGCTCGGCGCGCCCTGGCTGGAAAACGGCTCGCTGGTGCGCCTGGACACCAACGAAATCTTCAGCCGCAAGGTGCCCAGCCCGCATGCGCACTACCTGTGCTGGCGCACCGGCACCATGGACCGCTGGGAATGCGCGGCGTTTGCCGACTGGCTGCGCAAGAGCCTGGTTTGAGAATCAAACAAGCTTATTGCGCTTGCTGCACAAGCGCAATAAGCTATCAATAAAGTAGCAATCAGGTTTCCGGTACTTCCGCAAACAACTGTGCCGCGCTCAATTCCAGCGCCACGCTGGCCAGCACCACCGTCTCGCCGCGCGCAAACGGGTGCAGCACCCACAACCCGTCATCGCGCTTGCGGAAACAGTCGGTGCTGCGCGTGTCGAGGTCGATCACCACATATTCCTCCAGGCTGGCAATGCGGCGGTAATGGCTGAATTTGAGTCCACGGTCATAGGCGGCGGTGCTGGGTGACAAGACTTCGGCGATTAATTTGGGCTCGGTCTTTACCATCGGGCTGGCCAGGTCGAGCGCGCTGCAGGTCACCAGAACATCGGGATAAAAGTAGCTGTTGGCAGCGGCGACATGCAGGCGCATGTTGCTCATGTATGTGCGGCACGGGCTGCCGCTGAGGTGCTGGCGCAGCGCGAAAGCCAGGTTCATGGTCACCGTCACATGCCGGTCCTCGGCGCCAGCCATGGCAAACACTTCGCCGTCGATGTATTCATGGCGATCCAGCTGCGCTGCCTCCCAGGCCAGATAGTCAGCGGCGGTAAAAAATGACTGGGATGCGGCTTGTCCCATGGCGATGTCCTTTGCGTCAATCGAGAAGTTATTTTGACACCTTCCCCTGCGCGACACGCGGTGCGCGCCTGAGGCCCCGCCAGCCCCGCGTCTGCCGTATTTCACACCCGGCTTTAGAAATCTTCACCCCCGGCCACGGACCATTTGGACTAAAGTCTCGCTTCCATCAGGAAAATCCAACCATGAACGCACCAGCCTCCTCGCAACAGATTTCCTCCATCGAACGCGCCGAGCGCCAGTCGCAGGTCGTGCGCGCGCTGGAGGCGGTGCTGCCCAAACATGCGCTGCTCTGGAACCGCGAAGACACCACGCCCTACGAATGCGACGGGCTGACCGCGTACCGCGAGCGGCCGCTGGTGGTGGCGCTGCCTGAAACCTATGCCGAGGTGCAGGCGGTGCTCAAGACCTGTCATGCGCTCGATGTGCCGGTGGTGGCGCGCGGCGCGGGCACCGGGCTGTCGGGCGGCGCCATGCCGCACAAGCTGGGCGTGACGCTGTCGCTGGCCAAGTTCAACAAGATCCTGAAGGTCGATGCCGCCAGCCGAACGGCGCTGGTGCAGGGCGGCGTGCGCAACCTGGCGATTTCCGACGCCGCCGCGCCGCACGGCCTTTACTACGCGCCCGACCCGTCGAGCCAGATTGCCTGCACCATCGGCGGCAACGTGGCCGAGAACTCGGGCGGCGTGCACTGCCTGAAATATGGGCTCACGGTACACAACGTGCTGAAGATCAAGGGTTTCACCATCGAGGGCGACGAGGTCGAGTTCGGCAGCGACGCGCTCGATGCCCCCGGCTACGACCTGCTGGCCATCCTGATCGGCAGCGAAGGCATGCTGGCCGTGACCACCGAGGTCACCGTCAAGCTGATTCCCAAGCCGCAACTGGCGCGCTGCATCATGGCCAGCTTTGACGACCTGCGCAAGGCCGGCGACGCAGTGGCGGGCGTGATTGCCGCCGGCATCATTCCGGCCGGGCTGGAGATGATGGACAAGCCGATGACGGCGGCGGTCGAGGACTTCGTGCATGCCGGCTACGACCTGAGCGCGGCAGCGATCTTGCTGTGCGAAAGCGACGGCACGCCGGAAGAAGTCGAGGAGGAAATCGGCCGCATGAGCGCCGTACTGGCGCGCTACGGCGCCACCGCCATCGCCGTGAGCCAGAACGAAGCCGAGCGGCTGCGCTTCTGGAGCGGCCGCAAGAACGCCTTTCCGGCGTCGGGCCGCATCAGCCCCGACTACATGTGCATGGACTCGACGATTCCGCGCAAGCGGCTGGCCGACATCCTGCTGGCGATTGCCGACATGGAGATCAAGTACGGCCTGCGCTGCGCCAACGTGTTCCACGCGGGCGACGGCAACCTGCACCCCTTGATCATGTTCGACGCCAACGACGCCGACCAGCTGCACCGCTGCGAGCTGTTTGGCGCCGACATCCTGGAAACCAGCGTCGCCATGGGAGGCACCGTGACCGGCGAGCATGGCGTGGGCGTGGAAAAACTCAACTCGATGTGCGTGCAGTTCTCGGCCGAGGAGAACGAGCAGATGTTCGGCGTCAAGCGCGCCTTTGACCCCAAGGGCCTGCTCAACCCGGGCAAGGTGATCCCGACGCTGAACCGCTGCGCCGAGTACGGAAAAATGCTGGTGCGCGGCGGCAAGATATCGCACCCCGACCTGCCGCGTTTCTGAAACCCACCGCGCCGATGCGCCCATGATTCCGTTTACAAATCAGTCCGAGAGTAGACGCGAAGCTGCGGACAGTGCTGCAGCACGGCAAGGCGAAGCAACGACATATCGGATTGATTTGGAAATGCAATGACATGAATGCCCTGCGCGGAATGATGTGGCTGCTGATCTTCCAGTCGGCGGGCGAACTGCTGGGGCGCGGCCTGGCCCTGCCGCTACCCGGCCCGGTCATCGGCATGGTGCTGCTGCTGCTGGCGCTGCGCTGGCCGTCCGTCCAAGAGCCGGTGACGGCCTGCGCGGAATTCCTGCTTTCGCACCTTTCCTTACTCTTCGTTCCGGTGGGCGTGGGCGTGATGACCCATCTTTCGCTCGTCAGTCAGTACGGAATCCGCCTGCTGGCTGTCGTCGTTCTGTCCACCATGGCGGGTCTGGCGGTAACGGTGCTGGCCTTGCACCTGTTCAGGGACCGCGATAACGGCCCTGCCGCCGCCACGTCCGCGCCAAAGGATGCCGATGTCTGATTTTGTCCAGCTGTGGGTCTATCTTTCGACCACGCCGCTGTTTGGCCTGACCGCGACGCTGATGGTGTATGTGCTGGCGCATGCCCTCTACCTGCGCGCCGGGCATGCGCCCTGGGCCAATCCGGTGCTGTGGTCGGTCGTGGTGCTGGCCTGCGGGCTGGTGGCCACTGGCGTGTCCTACCCGACCTACTTCGCCGGCGCGCAGTTCATTCACTTCCTGCTCGGCCCGGCGGTGGTGGCGCTGGCCTGGCCGCTGTGGCTGCGCCGCGCCGAGTTGCGCCAGCGCTGGCACCGGCTGCTGGTCGCGGCGCTGGCTGGCGGCAGCGTGGCGGCAGCCTCGTCACTGCTGCTGGGCTGGATGTTCGGCCTGCCCCGGGAACTGATTCTTTCGCTGGTGCCCAAGTCAGTCACCGCGCCGGTCGCCATGGGTATTGCCGAGCAGATTGGCGGCATTCCGGCCCTGGCGGCGGTGTTTGCGGTGATTACCGGGCTGGTCGGCGCGCTGTGCGGCAAATACCTGTTTGCCGCCCTGGGCATACCGACCGACACGCAAGGCTGGTCGGCCCGGGGCTTTGCGCTCGGAACCGCTTCGCACGGCATTGGCGCGGCGCGCGCGATGCAGGTGGATGCCGATGCCGGGGCCTATGCGGGCCTGGCGCTGGGCATGCAGGTGGTGCTGGCCTCGCTGCTGATTCCGCTGGTTTTCAAGCTTTTTTAAGCACACTCTGCGCCTGGCATTCGCAACCGGCGCGAGCAGGACAGCCTGCGGTCAAGTCCTGAATCAATAGCAGCTCACACCCGCTGGATATGCGCAAAAGCCACTATTTGCCTATATTTACCGGTCATGCAGCCTGCAGGCCGGGCTTGACCACCACGGCGGACTTGAGGCTGCCGCCCTGGGTGCCAAAGACAATTTCACCCGAAAGCTGGCCGCCCTCCTCCACCACCAGCTTGCCGTAGCGGATGGTTCCGGTGACCTTGCCGGTGGCGTAGATCACCAGTTTCTGGCGAACAATCAGGTTGCCGTTGAATTCGCCCCGGATTTCCGCAATCTCGATCTCGGCCGATCCCTTGAACGCGCCCTGCTCGGCAATCTGGATGACGCGCGAATTCATGGTGGCTTCCACCGTGCCCTCGACGACCAGCGTGTCGCAGTCGGTGATCTCGACGCCCTTGAGCTTGATGTTGGGTCCGACCGTCAGCTTGCTGCCGCTTTCCCGCTCATCCACGGCTGGCACGGCGAGCTCACTGCCCATCGGCCGGGTCATGTTTTGCGCCCCTGATGCAGGGGAAGCGGAATGCAGCGTGCCGGCCGGCGCCGCGCCCGAACCCGCATAGCTGCTGCCCGTGGCAGGACGCACACCGGTGGTCGGGATTTCATTCTCGCGCTTGCCAAAAAACGGTGTTGCCATGTCTGTCCTCCAAAATGATTCATCCTACGTTGCGAAATTGCCAAAAATCTCCGGCGGCATGCAAGAGAAGTAACGAATTAATTTTGGCGCTGCAGGACTTTTATGCGCGAACTTCATCCCTTGCCAGGCATTCAAGGGCCAGTTGGTCAATGAGCGCTTCGGAAATGAAATGAGACGATCGGCAAGCTCCGAAATGAGCCCTTCAACCGGAACCTGCTGGCAATCGGCTTGCCCGTCAGGCAGCCATGGCTTTTGCACATAATCCGTATGACGACGGTTTTGCCTGCGAGCGCATCGCGCAGACGCTGCTCGCCGGCAAAAGCCTGTTTCCGCTGGCGTCCTTTTAGTCATCACCAGGAGTTCCATGCCCTCAGCCTCCCAACAGGCCACCCACCTACTGGCCATGGCCGAGCGTATTGCGCATGCCGGCAGCTGGACGATGGACCTGAAAAGCCCCCAATGGGTGACCTGCTCCATGGAATTTGCGGCCATCATCGGCCTGCTGCCGGAGCTCGCCATCACGCGCGATGAACTCACCGCCCGGTTTGCACCCGAGTGCCGGGACCGCATCGGATGGCTGCTGGGGCAGTGCAGCCGGCATGGCATCGGCTTTGACGAGGAAATGCAGATTGACACGCCCTCCGGCCGCAAATGGGTGCGCATGGTCTGCGAGGCGGTGCAGAACCAGCGCGGCCAGGTCAAGAACCTGCAGGGCATGCTGCAGGATATTTCGGACCGCAAGCAGGCGCAGCAGGAAACGCTGCAGCTGGCCATGCGCCTGACCACGACGCTGGCCACCATCACCGAAGCGTTTGTCACGCTGGACCGGCAGTGCTGCTTTACCCACCTGAACCAGGAAAGCGAACAGTTGCTGCGGCACACCAGCGCCGAACTGCTGGGCAAGGAAATCTGGGAAGTGCTGGTCAATGACAAGAACCAGCGCCTGCGCCAGGAACTCCAGCGGTCGATCGCCACCGGCCGGCAGATTGAATTCGAGGACTTCTACCCCGGACTGGGCAAGTGGCTGGAAGTGCGCGCCTGCCCCTTCGCCGAAGGACTGGCGGTGTACTTTCGCGATGTGAGCAAGCGGCGCAAATCGCAGGAGCAGCTGATGCTGCTGGAAACCTGCGTTGCACGGCTCAACGACATCGTGCTGATCGCCGAGGCCCAGCCCGCACGCAAAAAAGTGCCTTACATCGTGTTCGTCAACCACGCTTTCGAGGAGCACACGGGCTACAGCCGCCATGAGGTGCTGGGCCAGACGCCGCGCAAGCTACTGGGGCCCGGGGCGGCGCAGGACGAATTCGAGCGCATGGCCCGGATGCTGGCGCGCAAGCGCCAGGCGCGCAGCGAATTGCTGGTCTTCCGCAAGAACGGCAGCTGCTTCTGGCTGGAACTGGAAATCGTCCAGGTCGCCGACACGGCCGACGACCTGGCGCACTGGGTCGCCGTCGGCCGGGACATCACCCAGCGCAAGGTCGCGGCCGACGCCATTCACCAGCTGGCCTTCTACGACCCGCTGACCAGCCTGCCCAACCGGCTGATGCTGCTCAACCGCCTGGAGCATGTGATGTCGCAGAGCGTTGCCCTGCGGCGCAACGGCGCGCTGATGTTCATTGACGTGGACAAGCTCAAGGTGCTCAACGACACCCTGGGCCACCACAAGGGCGACCTGCTGCTGCAGCAGGTCGCCGAACGGCTGGCGGCCTGCGTCGAGGTCACCGACACGGTGGCGCGGCTGGGCGGCGATGAATTCGTCGTGCTGCTTGAAGACCTGGGCGACGATGCGGCTGATGCCACCGTCAAAACCCGCAAGCTGGCCGACAAGGTGCTTGAAGCGCTGCGCGAACCCTTTGACCTGGGCGGGCACCAGCACTACACCACCTCCAGCATCGGCGTGACATCGCTCAATGGCCCGCACGACAGCGTGAGCGAGGTGCTCAAGCAGGCCGACCTGGCGATGTACCAGGCCAAGACCACGGGGCGCAATTCACTGTGCTTTTTCGATCCCGAAATGCAGGCGGCGGTCAATGCCAACGCTTCTGTCAGCTCGGAGCTGCACGCCGGCCTGCGCAAGCAGGAGTTCGTGCTGCATTACCAGCCCCAGGTTGACCGTCAGGGCTGCGTGACCGGCGTCGAAGCCCTGCTGCGCTGGCAACATCCCCGGCGCGGGCTGGTCATGCCGTCCGACTTCATCCCGATGGCCGAGGAAAGCGGCCTGATCCTGCCGCTGGGCCAGTGGGCGCTGGCAACGGCTTGCGAGCAACTCGCCGCCTGGGCGCAATGGCCGCAGGCCGCCGGCCTGAGCATCGCGGTCAATGTCAGCGTGCGCCAGTTCCGGCATCCGGATTTTGTCGATCAGGTGATGGCCGAGATCCGGCGCACCGGCGTCAAGCCGGAGCGCCTGAAGTTAGAGTTGACCGAAACCCTGCTGGCCGACGGCATGGACATCACGCTGGCGCGCATGGGAACGCTCAAGGCATTGGGCGTGACGCTGGCGCTTGACGATTTCGGCATGGGTTACTCGTCGCTGTCGGCGCTCAAGCGCCTGCCGCTGGACCAGCTCAAGATCGACAAGAACTTTGTCGCGGAAATACTGACCGACCGGGCCGATGCCGCCATTTCCCGCACCATCATCACGCTGGCGCACAGCCTGAACCTGGAGGTGGTCGCCGAAGGCGTGGAAACCCAGGACCAGCTCGATTTTTTGATTGCGCAGGGTTGCGACCAGTTCCAGGGCTTTTTGTTTTCGGCTCCGCTGCCGATCAGGGAACTGGAGGCTTACCTCATGCAACCGGGCACGCACCGCAAGGTCCGGGCTGCGGCCTTGCTGCCGGGTTAGGCTGCGCCGAAGCCCGCATTTCGGGCTGGCCTGCAGGGCAGCATTCCCTTCGCACCCGCCGGGAAAGCGCCATTCCCGACTTCGCCGGAATGCAAGGCCGTTCGCAGGCGATCAGCCGCGCCCGCCGAAGATCGCGGTTCCCACCCGGACCATGGTGCTGCCGGCATGGATGGCGGCTTCCAGATCGGCCGTCATGCCCAGCGACAGCGTGTCCATTGGCAGCGCCAGCGCGCCAGACGCATTTATTTGATCAAACAAGGCTTTTGCGCTTGCGTGCAGGGCGCAAGCAGCTACAAAATCAATAGCAGGCTCGGGAATAGCCATCAGGCCGCGCAGCACCAGGCGCGGGAGTTGCGCGACTTGCCAGGCAAGCGCCAGGGCCGCCTCGGGCGCCACGCCCGACTTGTTGGCGCCGCCATCGATATTGACCTGCAGGCACACCTGCAGCGGTGGCAAGCCGGCCGGGCGCTGCTCGCTCAGCCGCTGCGCGATCTTCAGCCGGTCCACCGACTGCACCCAGTCGAAATGCCCGGCCACCAGCCGCGTCTTGTTGCTCTGGACCGGCCCGATACAGTGCCACTCCAGGGCGCTTACAGGCGCTTCAGACCCCTTGGCGACAGCGGCCAGCCTGCCGCGCAAGGCCTCGATCTTGTCAACGCCTTCGGCAATGTAGTTTTCGCCAAAAGCCGTCTGGCCTGCCAAAACGGCCTCGGCCACCGCGTCAGCGCCAAAGGTTTTGGAAACCGCCAGCAGGCGCACGCTGGCCGGGTCGCGCCCGCAGGCCAGGCAGGCGGCGTGAATTCGGTCGTGGACAAGTCGGAGATGGTGCGAAATCGTGGTCATAATCCGACTGTAAACTCAGATTCAACCTAGGGGATTTGCCGGAATGGACATTACGCAGTTGCTGGCCTTCAGCGTCAAAAACAAGGCATCCGACCTGCATCTGTCAGCCGGCCTTCCGCCGATGATCCGGGTTCACGGCGATGTTCGTCGCATCAACATCGAGCCGCTGGACCACAAGGAAGTCCACGCCATGGTGTACGACATCATGAACGACACCCAGCGCAAGCAGTACGAAGAGTTCCTGGAAGTCGACTTTTCCTTCGAAATCGACGGCCTGGCGCGTTTTCGGGTCAACGCCTTCAACCACAACCGGGGCGCCGGCGCGGTGCTGCGAACCATTCCGTCGAAAATCCTGACACTGGAGCAGCTCGGCTGCCCGAAGATTTTCGGTGAACTGGCCTTGAAGCCGCGCGGCATGGTGCTGGTCACCGGCCCGACCGGCTCGGGCAAGTCGACCACGCTGGCGGCGATGGTCAACTACCTGAACGAAACCGAATACGGCCACATCCTCACGGTCGAGGACCCGATCGAGTTTGTCCATGAATCCAAGAAATGCCTGATCAACCAGCGCGAGGTCGGGCCGCACACGCTGAGCTTTGCCGCCGCGCTGAAATCCGCGCTGCGCGAAGACCCGGACGCGATTTTGGTGGGGGAAATGCGCGACCTCGAAACGATTCGCCTGGCGATGACGGCGGCGGAAACCGGCCACCTGGTGTTCGGCACGCTGCACACGTCGAGCGCTGCCAAGACCATCGACCGGATCATCGACGTGTTTCCGGCAGAGGAAAAGGAAATGATCCGCTCGATGCTGTCCGAATCGCTGCAGGCGGTGATCTCGCAGACGCTGTGCAAGACCAAGGACGGCCAGGGCCGGGTGGCCGCGCACGAGATCATGCTGGGCACCAGCGCCATCCGCAACCTGATCCGCGAGGCCAAGGTGGCGCAGATGTATTCGTCGATCCAGACCGGCAACAGCCTGGGCATGCAGACGCTGGACCAGAACCTGAACGACCTGGTCAAGCGCAACCTCATTTCATCAGCGGAAGCGCGCGGAAAAGCAAAAATTCCCGACAACTTCCCGGGCTGACCCGCGCCCCACAAGAAAATTGCACCATGAAAAGCCTACCCGGACGCATCAGGCAGAACCCGCCTGCCCCTGTAGGCAAGGACGTTTCGGATACGTTTTTCTTTTCCCCCGCCTTTGCCGACCAAGGAACCGACGCATCGTCGATGGTGCCGTGGGAAGCCCGGGCCCACGAGGTGGGCGCCTGGCGGCCGGGCGCGGCAGCATTGCCGTTCAACCGCGCGCAACCCCGGGGCGACCACCGCCTGCACCTCGCCGAAGCACGGCCAGGCGACATTCTGGGTGAAATACCCCTGCCCCACAGCGCCCGGCTGAGCGAAAAACAGAGCTGATCAAGCCCCGCCTCACCCGCTGAAAAAATACCCAGGAGAATTCATGGAACGCGATCAGGCCAGTAAATTCATCAACGACCTGCTTCGGCTCATGGTCAGCCGGGGCGGCAGCGATCTTTTTGTCACCGGAGAGTTTCCGCCTGCCATCAAGGTCGATGGCAAGCTGACCAAGGTGTCGTCCCAGCCGCTTAACGCCAGCCATACGATGACGCTGGCGCGCGCCATCATGAACGACAAGCAGGCGGCCGAGTTCGAGCGGACCAAGGAATGCAATTTCGCCATTTCTCCGCCCGGCATCGGGCGCTTTCGCGTCAATGCCTTCATGCAGCAGGGCAAGGTGGGCATGGTGCTGCGCGTCATTCCGGCGGTGCTTCCCACGCTCGATGGCCTGGGCATGCCAGCGGTATTGAAGGACGTGGTGATGGCCAAGCGGGGCCTGACGATTCTGGTGGGCGCCACCGGCTCCGGTAAATCGACCACCATGGCCGCCATGCTGGACTGGCGCAACGATCAATCCTACGGCCACATCCTGACGATTGAAGACCCGGTGGAATTCGTGCATATGCACAAGAACTGCGTGGTAACCCAGCGCGAAGTCGGGCTGGACACCGACAGCTGGGCATCGGCGCTGAAAAACTCGATGCGCCAGGCGCCTGACGTGATCCTGATGGGCGAGATTCGCGACCGCGAAAGCATGGAGCATGCGCTGGCTTTTTCGGAAACCGGCCACCTGTGCCTGGCGACACTGCATGCCAACAGCGCCAACCAGGCGATGGACCGCATCATCAACTTTTTTCCGGAAGAGCGCCGCACGCAGTTGCTGATGGACCTGTCGCTCAACCTCAAGGCCGTGGTGTCGCAGCGCCTGGTGCCCCGTCAGGACAGCAAGGGCCGCTTCGCAGCGGTCGAGGTGATGCTCAATTCGCCCCTGATTTCCGACCTCATCTTCAAGGGCGATGTCGGCGAGATCAAGGAAATCATGAAGAAAAGCCGCAACATGGGCATGCAGACCTTTGACCAGTCGCTGTTTGACGCTTTCGAGGGCAATGCCATCACCTACGAGGACGCGCTGCGCAACGCCGATTCGGTCAACGACCTGCGGCTGCAGATCAAGCTGTATTCGCAGCGCGCCAAGTCCACCGACCTGTCGGCCGGGACCGAGCACTTTGCGATTGTGTGAACTTCTTTTAAAACCCTGTTGCCCCACCATGACCATGCCGACCAAGAACTACGAGCCCTCCATTTCCTGCAAAGTCGCCTTTCTCGGCCTAGGCGTCATGGGTTATCCCATGGCCGGCCATCTGGCGCTGGCGGGCCACGACGTCACGGTGTACAACCGCAGCGCCCCCAAGGCCCAGGGATGGCGCGATGAATTCAAGGGCGCTTCCGCCGCCACACCGCGCGAAGCCGCAGCGGGTGCGGACATGGTGTTTTGCTGCGTCGGCAACGACGATGACCTGCGCTCCGTCACGCTGGGCGCGAACGGCGCGTTTGCCGGCATGAAGCCGGGCGCCATCTTTGTCGACCACACCACAGCGTCGGCGACCGTTGCCCGCGAGCTTTACAGCGCAGCGAAAGCCATCGGCCTGCAGTTCATCGACGCACCGGTGTCGGGCGGCCAGGCCGGCGCGGAAAACGGCGCGCTTACGGTCATGTGCGGCGGCGATGCGGCGGCGTTTGATGCGGCCCGGCCGGTCGGCATGGCCTTTTCAAAGGCCTTCACCCTGATGGGCGAGGCAGGCGCCGGCCAGCTGACCAAGATGGTCAACCAGATCTGCATTGCCGGCCTGGTTCAGGGCCTGAGCGAAGCGGTGGCTTTTGGCCAGAAGGCCGGGCTTGACGTGAACCAGGTGTTAGAGGTGATTGGCAAGGGCGCGGCGCAAAGCTGGCAGCTCGACAACCGCGGCAAGACCATGGTCGCCGACAAATTCGACTTCGGCTTTGCCGTGGACTGGATGCGCAAGGACCTGGGTCTGGTGCTTGACGAAGCCAAGCGCAATGGCGCCCGGCTGCCGGTCACGGCGCTGGTGGACCAGTTCTACGCCGACGTGCAGGCCATGGGCGGCCAGCGCTGGGACACGTCCAGCCTGGTCAAGCGCCTGAAATAAGGCCAGGCGGTTTGCAGCGGCCCGGCTTGCCGGAGCCGCTGGAAGGCCACCACGCCTTTTTCAGCCGCCTCAGAGCTTCGTGGCAGGGGCCGGCTGGGCGCTGCCGGCAGGGACGGTTCCGAGCCTTTGCAGCTCCTGCTCGCTGATGATTTCCAGAAGCCGCACCACTTTTTGCACGCCTGGCGTCGCACGCACCACTTCCGTGGCCCGGTCCGCCTCACGCTGGGTGACACGCCCCATCAGGTACACCGTGTTGCGTTCGGTCACGACCTTGAAGGCGTTGGACTGCAAGTCGCTTGCATCGAGCAGCATGGCCTTGACGCGTCCGGTCAGCAGCGCATCGGCAGAACGGTCCATCAGCGACGGGCTGTTCAGGACCGCCAGTTCATTGACCACCGACGCCACGTTTTCCACCGACTTGACCACGTCCTCGACCCGCTGCTTGTCCTGCAGGTTGGGCACCTCGCCGGTCAGCAGCACCTGGCGGTTGTAGCTGGTGACGCTCGCGCGCACCCGGGTCCCGAGGTTGGAGCGGATCTGGCTGGCGGCGCGCACCTCGATGGCTTCGTCGTCCAGCTGGGCGCCGGAACTCCGGCGGTCCACCGCCACCAGCGTGCCGCCGACCATGGCGCCGCCCACCAGCAGGGGGCCCACGCAGGCCGACAGCAGGCTCGAAAGCAGCACTGCCGCGCCGGCCATGCCGGCCAGTCGTTTCATCACACCATGGCTCATGTCGAAGACTCCTGATCGCCTAGTAACTGGGTATCCACGCCATCACAGATGCAGTGGATCACAAGGGAATGCACTTCCTGAATGCGGGCCGTGCGCTCATGCGGCACGCAGATATGGACATCGGTTTCACGCAGGGCCTGGTTCATCTTGCCGCCGCCCCGGCCGGTCAGCGCCACCACCGTCATCTCGCGCTCGTGCGCCGCTTCGACGGCGGCGAGCACGTTGGCCGAATTGCCGCTGGTGCTGATGGCCAGCAGCACGTCGCCGGCCACGCCCAGGGCGCGCACCTGCTTGGAGAAAATCACGCTGAAATCGTAATCATTGGCAATGGCGGTGATGATGGAGCTGTCGGTGGTCAGGGCAATCGCGCCCAGTTCGGGCCGCTCGCGCTCATAGCGGCCGACAAATTCAGCCGCGAAGTGCTGGGCGTCGGCGGCCGAACCGCCATTGCCGCAAGCCAGCACCTTGTTGCCGCTGGTGACGCTGGCCAGGATGGCATGCACTGCGGCGGCGACGGGTTTGGAAAGGATTTGCGCAGACTGGTATTTGAGGTCGGCGCTGTCGATGAATTGCTGTTCGATTCGTTGTTCAAGCATGGACTGATGATAGCGGGTCATGGCGCGCCGCCGTCCTGGCAACCGCACGTCGGCGGTGCCATGAAGGATTGGTTACAAATTCGCCATGCCTTGGGCGGCCAGTTTCAGCGGCTGCCAGGGATCAGGAGGCATCGAAAGCAGCCGGCAGCCATTCGATGTCCGGTCCGGGGCCGTCCCCCCCGCCCAGCGTCCCATGGACCAGCACCACGTCGAAGCGGCAAGGCGGCGGGCTGGCAAAGCGCAGCAGGTAATGGCGCGCCGCAAAAATGATGCGCCGCTGCTTGACGCCGCTGATGCTCGCTGCGGCGCCGCCGTGCGACGCACTGGCGCGCTGGCGGACCTCGACAAACACCAGAGTCCCGTCGGGCGCGCGCATGACCAGGTCGATCTCGCCGCCGCCGCGCCCCGGCGTCCGATAATTGGACTCGATCCATCGCAGGCCCGCCCTGGCCAGCCAGGCTTTCGCCGCCGCCTCGGCCGCATCACCCCGGGACTTGGTGGTAACCTGCGTCGGCGCTGGCGCAGCACTGGCCGCCGCGCACTGGGTGGGCAACTGATCCGCCTGTTTTCTGGAAAACCACATTGAACGCTTCTTTCGAACTGGCCCTGGACACGGCACGCGCCGCAGCGGGCATGCAGCATTATCCGCAAGCCACGCTGTATGTCGTGGCCACGCCCATCGGCAACCTGGCCGACATCACCCTGCGCGCCCTGCATGTGCTGCAACTGGTGGATGCCATCGCCTGCGAGGACAAGCGCCACACCCAGCCGCTGCTGCGCCAGTACGGCATCGACAAGCCGCTTCTGGCCGTGCATCAGCACAACGAAGCAGAGGCCGCCGAAGGCCTGGTGCAGCGCCTGCAGCGCGGCGAACGCGTGGCCTATGTCAGCGACGCCGGAACGCCCGCCGTCAGCGACCCCGGCGCGCGCCTGGTGGCGGCGGTGCGGGCCGCCGGGTTCAAGGTCATGCCCTTGCCCGGCGCCAGCAGCGTGACGACCGTGCTCAGCGCCGCCGGCGTGACCCGCGCCGAAGGCAGCGAGGGCAGCGGCAGCAGTTTTGTCTTTGCCGGTTTCCTGCCGACCAAGGCGGGCGAGCGCGACCAGGCCATCGAGTTGCTGCGAACCGACCCGCGCGCAACGGTGATTCTGGAAGCGCCGCACCGCATCGAGGCGCTGGCGCGGGCCATGGCCGTGCTGCAGGGCCGGCTCGTCACGGTCGGGCGCGAGCTGACCAAGCAGTTCGAGGAAATCGCCACCCTGCCGGCGCAGGATCTTGCCGCCTGGCTGGATGCCGGCCCGCAGCGCACGCGCGGCGAGTTCGCGCTGGTGCTGCACTCGGCCAGCGCGCCCGAAGGACCTGACGACAGCCTGCGCATCCTCCAGCTGCTGCTGGCCGAACTGCCGCTGAAGACCGCCGTCAAGCTCGCCGCCGACATCACCGGCGCGGCGCGCAACGAACTCTACGACACCGCCTTGAAGCTCAAGAACGAATGAATCCGAACGCCGACCAACTCTGGCGCGGCCCGCGCTGGGCGCTGGCCGCCCTGCTGGCCGTGCTCGGCATGCTGGGGCCGTTTTCCATCGACACCTACCTGCCGGCCTTTTCCGGCATGGCGGCGTCGCTGAATGCGGCCCCGGTGGAAATGCAGCAGACGCTGTCGGCCTACCTGTTCGGCTTTGCCTTCATGAACCTGTTCCATGGCGCGCTCGCCGACAGTTTCGGCCGCCGGCCGGTCGTGCTGTGGGGCATTGCCATGTTCACGCTGGCGTCGGCGGGTTGCGCCCTGTCGCAAAACGTTGAACAACTGGTATTTTTCAGGGCCATGCAGGGGCTGTCCACCGGCGCCGGCATCGTGGTGTCGCGCGCCGTGATACGCGACATGTTCCCGCCCGCGCAGGCGCAGCAGGTCATGAGCCAGGTCACCATCTACTTCGGCATTGCGCCGGCGCTTGCTCCCATCGTCGGCGGCTGGCTGTTCGTGCATCTGGGCTGGCACAGCATCTTCTGGTTTCTGACCGGGGTGGGCGTCGTGCTCTGGCTGACCAACTACCGCTATCTGCCGGAAACGCTGGAGCCCGAGGCGCGCCAGCCGTTTGAAGTGCGGCACCTGATGCGCGGCTACTGGCAGCTGGGTTCGAGCCCCCGGTTTTTGCTGCTGGCGCTGGCCAGCGGCGTTCCCTTCAATGGCATGTTCCTGTACGTGCTGGCAGCCCCGGCTTTCCTGGGCGAGCATCTGGCCCTGCAGCCCACGCAGTTTTTCTGGTTCTTCATGCTGACCATCTCGGGGATCATGTCGGGCGCCTGGCTGAGCGGGCGCCTGGCCGGAAAGATTCCGCCCAAAAAGCAGATACGCCACGGCTTCGTCATCATGCTGGTGACAGCCGTCGTCAACCTGGCGGCCAATCTGCTGTTTGACGCCCATGTGTCGTGGGCGCTGTTTCCGATTGCCCTGTTTGCCTTCGGCTGGGCGCTGATGGTGCCGGTCGTCACGCTGCTGGTGCTCGACCTGTACCCGGAGCGGCGCGGCATGGCGTCTTCGCTGCAGGCCTTCATCGGCTCGACGGCCAATGGCCTGGTGGCTGGCGTCATTGCGCCGCTGGTCATGCATTCGACGCCAGCGCTGGCCGCTGTGTCACTTGGCATGCTGTGCATCGGGCTGGTGGCCTGGGTCTACCTGCACCACCGCTGGCCCGAAATTGGCCGCGCCGTGCAGTAGCGCCCGGCTCAGTCCAGCGTTTCAACGGGCAGCTCAATTCCCTGGCCGGTGCGCTGGACGCGGTTGCCAGCGTCCAGGTACACCCAGAAAAACATGTCCTGCACGTTATCGCGCCAGCGGTAATTCATGATGTCGCCCGACCAGGAGGCTACCTTGTCGATCCGTGCCGGCGGGCCGAACTCGCGCTCCACATCGTCGCGCGTCCATTGGCCGGGCTCGATGCGCAAGAACTCCTGGAGCTTCATGACCTCGCGCACCGCCACCACCTTGCCCGCCGCATCCAGGTCCACCATCACGGCGCTCTGGCCGGCAGGCTGCCGCGAATACTGCAGCCGCGTTCCCGCCGGCAGTGTCACGACGCGTGTCGGCGTGCCGTAACTGGCCATCACCTGCTCGCGTGACATGCCCGGCTGCACCGGCGTGAAGGCGCAGCCGGCCATGAGCGCCGCAGCGGCGGCCAGGCTGGCAAGGGTCTTGAAAATCTTCATGATGCACTCCTAGGGCATAAAGCGCTTTTGGGCCTTACGGTTGAAAAATGTTCCTTTTCCCCTTTTGCTTTTCCCGGGAAATTCGGAAAGCCCTGCAACGGCCTCCAGTCTGTCAGGAATCCGAAAACGCGGGTTCCCCCGGGGCGTTCATAAGGTTTTCCCAGCGTTTCAGGGGATTGACATCCTGACCGATTGAAGCCTCAATAGGTGAAGGCATGGAGCCCGAGAGTCATAACAACGACAGGAGACTCAACGATGGAAATCGTTTCCCCCGACCTGCTGGCGCTGCAGCGCCTTTACCACTGGGAAAAAACAACTCCCCGGAGTATCAGCTTGAGCCAGCCCATGGGCGGCGGCAATGTCCAGGATTACACCTGGGGCGAAGTGGCCGACCAGGTACGCCGCATGGCTGCGCACCTGTTGGCCCAGGGCTGGGAACCCGGCTCGAACGTCGCCATCCTGTCGAAAAACTGCGCCTGGTGGCTCATGAGCGACCTGGCCATCTGGATGGCCGGCCACGTCTCGGTGCCGCTGTATCCCACGCTGGCGCCCGACACCATCGCACACATCCTCGCGCACAGCGAAGCCAAGGCCTGCTTTGTCGGCAAGCTCGATGCCTGGGAGCACATGAAGCCGGGCGTGCCCAGCGGTCTTCCCTGCATCAGCTACCCGCTGTCGCCGCAAGACGCCATCCAGAACTATGACCGCTGGGACGACATCTGCGCCCGCCAGGCGCCGATGCCCGGCGAAGTGCTTCGGGGCGCCGACGAACTGGCGACGCTGATCTACACCTCGGGCACCACGGGCAAGCCCAAGGGCGTGATGCAAAGCTTTGGCAGCATTGCCTGGGCGCTCGATGCCGGCGCCAGGCGCATCGGCATGAGCGGCCAGGACCGGATGCTGTCCTACCTGCCGCTGGCCCATGTGGTCGAGCGCGTGCTGGTCGAGCACGGCTGGCTGCGCACCGGCATGCGGCTTTGGTTTGCGGAGTCGCTCGACACCTTTGCCGCCGATCTGCAGCGCGCCCGGCCGACCATCTTCTTCTCGGTTCCCCGGCTGTGGGTCAAGTTCCAGCAGGGCGTACACCACAAGATGCCGCCGGCCAGGCTCCAGCTGCTGCTGTCGATCCCGGTGATTGGCGGACTGGTGCGAAAAAAGGTGCTCAAGGCGCTCGGACTTGACCAGTGCCGGATCGCGGCGGGCGGCGCGGCGCCCATGCCGGCGGCGCTGCTGGCCTGGTACCGCAGGCTCGGCCTGCCGATCAACGAAGGCTACGGCCTGACGGAGAATCTGGCGGCCTCGCACCTGACCCTTCCGGGCAAAGACCAGCAAGGCACCGTCGGGCCGGCGTACGAAGGCGTCGACGACCGGATCGACCCGCAAACCGGCGAAATCCAGATGCGCAGCCCCGCGCTGATGATGGGCTACTACAAGGACCCGGTGCAAACCAAGGCCGCGTTCACCGAGGACGGCTGGCTGCGCACGGGCGACAAGGGCGTTATCGATGCGCAGCGCAACCTGCGTATCACCGGACGTGTCAAGGACCTGTTCAAGACCAGCAAGGGCAAGTACGTGGCGCCCGCGCCGATCGAGGACAAGCTGGTGATGCACGAGTCGGTCGAAGCCTGCGTGGTGAGCGGCGCCAACCTGGGCCAGCCGCTGGGCATCGTCATGCTCAATCCCGAGGCCGTCAAGCGGACGCAGGATGGCGCTGCGCGCGCGGCACTGGAAAGCTCGCTGGCCCAGCACCTGCAGACGGTCAACGCCACGCTGGACCCGCATGAGCAGCTCCAGTGCATCGTCATCGTGACCACCGCCTGGACCGTGGACAACGACATCATCACGCCGACCTTCAAGGTCAAGCGCAACCGCATCGAGGACATTTACGCGGCCAATTACGAACGCTGGGAAGCCTCGGGCAAAAAGGTGATCTGGCAGGCCGACTGAGCGCGGCCTGCACGGCGCTTGAAGGGAAATCACCCTGCCCGTCCATTTCGGCACGCAAGGCGCCGAAATGGTTTTTGCTATTTAATTCATAGCTGCTTGCGCATGCTGCGTATGCGCAAACGGCATTTTTTTGCTAAAAATGCTTGACTGACCAGAATGCATGCGCGTCAGACCACCCGTTCCGGGTCCACTTCGCGAACCCGGTGGTCAACATAGTAGCCGCCGTATTCCGTGTATCTGAGCAGGGTGCGGCCGCACCGGTTGCAGGCATAGGCGTCGCAGCGGTTGCAGGGGAAAAACCCGACGGCCAGCGGCGCGTCCGGCGATGCGTAGCGCGTGCCGTCCGGGTGAAATTCTTCCAGGGTCGGCTCGTCGATCGCCGGATCGCGCAAGGTTCCCAGGCGCTGGACCGACGGGCCCGGCCAGCGGTCTTCGGTAAAGCTTTCCCAGCCGGGGCAGGCGCCCAGCGCGCAGGTGCATGGCCTGGCCGGGCGGCCGGCACAGGCCAGCCGCAGCGCCTGGGCATCAAGAAGGTCGCAACTCATGGCTTGCCGGTGCCGTTCAGTCCACCGTGGCGCCGGAAGCCTTGACCACGCGGGTCCATTTCTGCGTGTCCGCCGCAATGAAATTCTTGAAGGCCAGCGGCGTCATGTCCATCGGTTCGGCGCCCAGGGCAAACAGGCGCGCCTTGGTGTCGGTCGAAGCCAGGATGGTGCGGATTTCCTTGTTCATGCGCTCGACAATTTCGGCCGGAATGCCAGCCGGGCCGAGAACGCCGTACCAGGGCTGCGCATCGAAGCCCTTGAGGCCCAGTTCGGCAACAGTCGGAATGTCGGGAAACGCCGCCGAGCGCTTGGCGCTGGTCACCGCCAGCACGTTGAGCTTGCCGGCCTTGACCTGCGGCATGATGGGCACCGGGTTCTCGAACGTCATGGGAACCTGGCCGCCGACCAGGTCGTTCATCGCCGGACCCGAGCCTTTGTAGGGAATGTGCTGGATCTTGACGCCGGCCTGCACATTGAACATTTCCCCGATGATGTGCTGCGGCGTGCCGGAACCGGCGGACGCAAACGCCAGGTTGCCGGCCTTGGCCTTGGCGATGATGTCCTTGACGCTTGTCAGCCCCGACTTGGCGTTGACGGCAATCACGAACGCGGCGCTGGCCACCGGCGCCACGGCGGTGAAATCGGTAGTCGGCTGGTAAGGCAGTTTGGGATAGAGCGATGGCGCAATCACCAGCGGGCCGCTGGCCGCCAGCAAGAACGTGTAGCCGTCAGGCTTGGACTTGGACACATAGTCGGTGCCGATGTTGCCGCCAGCGCCGCCCTTGTTCTCGACGATCACGGTCTGTCCCAGGACGCCCTGCAGTTTGGCAGCCAGCATCCGCGCCAGCACGTCGGTAGTGCCGCCCGGTGCATAAGGAGAAACCAGCGTGATGGTCTTGGCGGGCCAGGCAGCCTGTGCGGCCGCGAACATTGGCGACAGTGACAAGGCAAGCAGCGCTGGAACCGTGCGTAAAAATTGTCTCTTCATGGTGAAAGCCCTCGTTAACGTGAAGAAATGACCGGGTGCGCCATCGCCTTATGGGAAAAGGATGGCTTCCCAAGGCAATACCGCACCCGGCCAGGATGGTCTCCAAGCATAGCCTTACTTGAAAATGACAATGCCGGCCTTGTCTCCAACTCCACAGGAATGGCAGGTTTCACCCAAGGTTTTCGCGGGCCCGGCGCCCGAGCGTCAAAAGCGGGTACCGTGCCTTGGGGCAATTCATGGTTTAAGCCAAATAACTGCTTTCCGCACAACTCATATAGATAGTTTGCTATATATTTAATATCAAACACAAAGCAAGTCCCTTCCCCGGACTGCTAAAGACAAGCCACCACAGCGAATCTGGCAAGGTTTTGCACAAACACTTTGCGATGGATCATGGGAACACGCTGGTTTGCAAGCAACTCTGAAAGCTTGGCTGTAAACTCGTTTTTGCCTATATTGGCTAGGAAATCGGGACATGGCCTGGTCTGGCGGCATCGGCTTCATTCCTTGCGGAAACCCCTGCTGCCTGATCGATGCCTTGACGATGCGGCGACGCATTTTTCACTGTATCCGGTCAGGTCCAACTCAAAAATCGAGAACCCACATGAAATCAAATCGTAGAATTTTTGTCATCCAGTCCATTGTTGGCGCAGGCGTGCTTGCCTCGACCCGCCTGGTTCAGGCCCAGGCGGCAGCGCCACTGGTTCAGGAAACTGAGCCGCAGGCGGTTGCCCTGGGCTATAAAAGCGACGCCACCAAAGCGGACAAGGCCAAGTACCCGAAATACGCCGCTGGCCAGAACTGCGCCAACTGCGCGCTGTACCAGGGCAAACCGACCGATGCCGCCGGGGCCTGCCCGCTGTTTGCCGGCAAGCAGGTTGGCGCCAAGGCCTGGTGCAGCGCCTGGGCCAAAAAAGCCTGATGAGCCACGGCCTGGCTTGAAGCAGGCCTTTTCGCAGTCCGGACCGTTCCGGGCTGCGCCCTGGTTCAGCAGAACATCAGGGCAATCAGCGCAGCATCTTCCCCCAGATTGAGCAGCGCATACCCCGCCACCCGGAAAGCCCAGTAGGCGGCGGTGTCAAGGAAAAGAATCGAATTCATTCGGTTTGAAAGTCAGTCAGCAGAACGAGGATTCTGTCTGCATTTCGCAAACAAACGGTGGAATGCATTCGTTTTAGCATCAAATATGCCTCTAAGGCACGCGCAGCATGTGCAAGCAGCTATAAATTCAGCAGCAAAAACGGGCACCGCAAGGTCGCATGAAAGCTGCGGCAAGCCGCTCAATGCGTGATCACCACCAGCACGCTGCAGGGCGACTGTTCAATCAATGCCTTGGAGACAGAGCCCCTCCACCAGCGGGCGGCCCAGCCGTCCAGGTGCTTGTGGCCGACCACGATCAGGTCAGCCTTGATCTGGCGGGCAGAGTGGGTGATTTCGCTCACGGCATCGCCGGTCACGACTTGCCCGCTGGCCTTCAGGCCGGCGTCGCTCAGATTGCGCAGACCCGTGTCAAGAATGGCCTGGTAGCGTTCCTTCTCGCTTTCCTGCAGCGTTTCGTCGTAAATGCCGCCTTCAAGCCCGAGGTTGTTCAGGGGCAGCGGCATGACAGCGATGAGTGTCAGTTCGGCACCGCTCCACTGCGCAATTTCATGGCAGTCCAGCAAGGCCTGCTGTCCGGGAGCAGAGCCGTCATACGCCAGCAGGATTCGTTGGTACATGGCAGGTTCCAGGGCTATGAAAACCGCTACTCAAGCGTGAAACCGATTTTCAGGGAAACCTGCCAGTGCGCCACCTTGCCATCGACCACATGGCCGCGGGTTTCGGTGATGGCGAACCACTGGATATTGCGCACCGTCTCATGCGCCTTGGCAATGGCGTTGCTCACGGCCTCTTCAATACTGACGCTGGAAGAACCCGTCAGTTCCAGCAGTTTGTAGACATGGTTGCTCATGGCATGGCTCCCTCAAGAGTTGGTCGGCAGTTGGTCGTTTCATCTTACGCGCCTTGCATTGAAACACCAAAAGGCAAAGCCAACAGATACCATGCTTTCATTTTTTGATGGTGCAGGCTGATTGGTTCCGGATTAAAGTTTCAACTGCCCAAACCAGATCGAGGTTCTCGTATGAAGCTACCTGTCGAACTGCTCCTGAAGGCCGAGGCGGACTTTCCGAAGAATCCCGCGCAGGTCAGAAGCGTCCAGTCGCGCATCGTTTCCCGTTCCGCACTGGTGCTTGACGGCCTGAACCACCTTGAGCGCCGGCGCGCGATGATTGCGGCGTCGGCACGGGAAAACGCGAGCCTGGCTTTCGAGCGCTACCTTGGCACCAACGATCTGCTGCCCATCAACTACCTGCTCACCGGCTATGCGCAGTCGCGCGCGGTGGGCAGGATTCGCTACTTCGACAAGAAGGACCGGCGGACCGCCTTTGCCACCGGCTTCATGGTGTCACCTGAACTCATGATGACCAATCACCATGTGTTCCCCGTGTCCGATGTCGCCGAATTCGCAGCGCTGGCCGATGACGCCGGCATCGAGTTCGGCTACGAATACGATCCGTTCGGAAAGCTGGGCGAGCCGGTGGTCCATGCGCTGGACCCCGAGGCCTTCCTGCACACCTCCAAGGCGCTGGACCTGGCGCTGGTCGCCGTTCGCCCGCGCGATGTGACCGGCCTGCGCGATCTGCGCGACCAGGGCTACCTCATCCTGAATGGCCGGCTGGGAAAGGCGGGCACGGGCGACTACGCAACCATCGTTCAGCATCCCGATGGCAAGGAAAAGCAGATCGCGCTGCGTAACAACGAAATCATCGACAACGATCTGCCCGATGTCCTGATTTACAAAAGCGACACGGCGCCCGGAAGCAGCGGCGCGCCGGTGTTCAACAACGAGTGGCAGGTGATTGCGCTTCACAGCTCGGGGGTTGCCAAGACCGACGCGGCCGGCCGCTACCTTGACAAAAGCGACCAGGTGATCGAGGTCGAAAACGGGCGGATCGACGAGTCGCGCGTCGTCTGGCTGAGCAATCGCGGGGTGCGTGTCAGCGCCCTCATGAAGCACCTGCTCGCCCCGGAAAGCGCCGTGGCGCTGCATCCGCTGGTCCAGGTCTTCTCAAGCCCCGCCTACACCGACAGCCGCCCGTTCACCACGCTTCCACGGCCCAGGATTCTGGAAGAACCCGAGTTCAGGGGCGCGCCCGTTGCCGCATCGCCAGCCGGCATGTCGCCGCTTCCGGCAAGCCTGATCGAGATCCGGGTCAGCATTGGCAATGGACCGCCCGTCGTGCAGTCCATCGTGGGCGAAACCCCCGTCCAAACGGTTTCGCTGTTGACCCAGAACGAGAAAAAGCTGGAGGACGCGCAGGACTATTCGACCTGCACGGGATTCGAGGAAGAATTTATGGGAATCCGGATTCCCATGCCGGTGCCCAGCGCCCGATTGCGCAGGCAGCTGGCTTTTCTGAAGGACGCGCCCGGCTCGTTCACGCTCAAGTACCACCACTTCAGCACGATCCTGCACGCGGTGCGCCGGGTGCCGGTGGTCAGCGCCATCAATGTGCACGGAAAGCACCGCTATGCCGCGCTCGGAAGCGGCACGCGACAAGACCACTGGCTGCGCGACAGCCGCGTTGACCATGATGCGCAACTCGACGACAGGTGGTACGCCAAGAGCGGCTTTGACAAGGGCCACCTTTCACGCCGTGAAGACGCCGAATGGGGCGCCAGCCTGGCCTTCGCCAAGGCGGCGGCAGACCTCACCTGCTCCTACGCCAACGCCGTGCCGCAGGTGCCTGCGTTCAACCGCGCCATGATGGGCTACAACGGCCAATGGGGCCAGCTTGAAAAGAAGCTGCTGGAGGCCGGCGTGAAGAACGAGTCCGCCAAGAGCGCGCGCATCTGCGTCTTCAGCGGCCCGGTCTTCCTGGACGACGATCCGGTCTACGCATCGGTCCAGGTGGCGCTGGGCGGTTTCAAGGTGGTGGCGTGGTTCAACCAGGACGGGGCGCTGCGGGCCACGGCCTTTCACCTGTCGCAAGACACGCTGATCGAAGGCATCGCGTTCGAGGCACTGAACTTCGACAAGCTGTTCAAGCTCCAGCAAGTGCCGCTTTCCTGGGTCGAGAGCGCCACCGGCCTGGAGTTTGCTTCCGTGCTTCGGGATGCCGATACCTTCAGCGAGGGCAACCCGCAGGCAGATGAAGCCGCGCTGGAACGCCTGGTCAGCGGCGGGCAGGCGCATTCCGCCAACGCGCAACCCTAGTGTCGCGCAAAGCCTGACATATTTGCTACTGAATTTATAGCTGCTTGCGCATACCAGCCGTGCGCAACAGGCCTGTTTGATACATAAAATGCGTTTTCCTGGATAAAACGGATGCACTCCAGGAGCGCCGGCCTTCGGCGATGGCTGGGCCTGACCCGCGTGCATGGACAAGTGGCACGTTCCGTCACGGCGGATGCGTTATGCTTTTCGCTGCATCTTTTTTGGCCTGGCGAACCGCGCAGCCCGAAAAAGCGTGCCTTGCCGGTTCCCGGCCAGGGTTTTCAACCTCAGGAAACACGCGATGAAGCACACGAGGCACCTTCTTGCCGCCAGCGCCTTGCTGCTCTGCCTGGCCGCCCACGCCGGGAAAGCCACGGTCGCGGCGGCCTCCGACCTCAAGTTCGCCATGGAAGAAGTGGCGGCACGCTTCGAGAAGGAAACCGGCCACCAGCTGGTGCTCGTGTTCGGCTCCTCGGGCAACTTCAAGACCCAGATCCTGCAAGGCGCACCGTTCCACCTGTTCATGTCGGCGGACGAGAATTTTGTCTATGAACTGGCTGACGCAGGCAAGACGCAGGACCGGGGACGTGCCTACGCGGTAGGCCGCATCGGCATCATGGTGCCGCCCGGCTCGCCGCTCAGGGCCGACGGCGAGCTCAAGGACCTGGCCGCCGCGCTCAAGGACGGCCGGCTGCAGAAATTCGCCATCGCCAACCCCGAACACGCGCCGTATGGCGCACGCGCCAGGGAAGCGCTGCAGCACGCCGGGTTGTGGGAGAGCCTGCAGGGCAAACTCGTGCTGGGGGAAAACATCTCGCAAACGGCGCAGTTCGCCACGTCGGGCTCGACGCAGGGCGGGATCATTGCCCTGTCGCTGGCGCGCGCTCCGGCGATTTCCAGACTCGGCGCCTTCCAGCTCATCCCCGAGAACTGGCACCAGCCGCTCAGGCAGCGCATGGTGCTGCTCAAGGGAGCGCCGCCAGAAGCGAAGGCCTTCTACACCTATATCTCCACGCCCGCTGCCCGCGAGATCATGGAGCGCCATGGCTTTGCCATGCCTGCTCGTTAAGCGCGGCACGGCCGAATGATGGACTGGCAGGCCTTGGCGCTTTCGCTTGAGCTGGCGGCGGTCACGCTGCTGGTGCTGTTGCCGGCCGGGCTGCTGCTGGGCCGCTGGCTGGCCTACACGCGTTTTTCAGGCAAGGCCTGGATCGAGGCGCTGGTGGTGCTGCCGCTGGTGCTGCCGCCGACTGTTCTGGGCTATTACCTGCTGGTGTCGCTGGGCGGCGCGTCGCCCATCGGCCGATGGCTGGCCGACACCTGGGGGATCAGCCTTAGCTTCAACTTCCTGGGCCTGCTGGTGGCGTCGCTGGTGTTCAACATTCCGTTTCTGGTGCAGCCGGTCCAGCGGGCATTTGAAGCGATACCGCGTGACCTGGCGGAAGCGGCAGCGGTCAGCGGCCTGAACGGCTGGCTGTCCTTCTGGCGCGTCGAGTTGCCGCTGGCCTGGCCCGGCGTGCTGTCGGCGGTGGTGCTGACCTTCGTGCATACGCTGGGCGAGTTCGGCGTGGTGCTGATGGTGGGCGGCAGCATTCCTGGGGAAACCCGAACCATTGCCGTGTCCATCTACGACCGGGTGCAGTCCTTCGATCTCGCGGGCGCCAACCAGATGGCTTTGCTGCTGGTGGTGTTCTCCCTGGCGGCGGTGGGCGCCTCGTTTTTCGCGTCGGCGCGGCTGTCCGTACGGCGATGAGCAGCCGGGCCCGGGCACTTGACGTCGAAGTCGAGCAATTGCTTCCCATGCCCCTGAGCGGCAGTCTGCATTGCGGACCTGGCGAACTGCTGGCGCTGGTCGGCCCTTCGGGTGCGGGCAAGACATCGCTGGTGCGCATCCTGGCCGGGCTGATGCGGCCGGAGCGCGGCCGCATCGTGGTCGGTGGCGAGGTGTGGTGCGACACGGCGCGGGGCGTGTACCTGTCACCGCAGCGCCGCCACGTCGGCCTGGTGTTCCAGAGCTATGCCTTGATGCCCCACCTGAACGCCATCGCCAACGTCTCGCTGCCGCTGCTGCACCTGCCCCCTGAGGCACGCCTGGCGCAGGCGCGTCACTGGCTGGACCATGTCGGCCTGAGCCCGGACCAGCAGATGCGCCGGCCGGCGGGCCTGTCGGGTGGACAGCAGCAGCGCGTCGCCATCGCCCGGGCGCTGGCGCGCGAACCCCGGCTGATGCTGCTCGACGAGCCGTTTTCCGCCGTGGACCAGATGAGCCGCCAGGGCCTGTACAGGCTGCTGGCGGACTTGCGCCGCGAACTTTTCATTCCCATCGTCCTGGTCACGCATGACCTGAACGAAGCCCGCATGCTGGCCGACCGGCTGGTGGTGATGGATGCGGGCCAGGTGCTCCAGCAAGGCTCGCCGGCCAGCATTCACCACGCACCGCGCAACGCCCGGGTCGCCGACCTGGTGGGCATTCACAACCGCTTCATGGGGCAATGGATGGGGCCTGCCGATGCACCGGGCCAGGGGCTGCTGCGCTGGACGGGTGAAGGCGGTGCAGCCTTGCAGGCGCCCGTGCTCCAGGTGCGCGACAAAGGCAGGCTGCCCGTGGGGCAAGCGGTGAACTGGGTGCTGCCGAGCGACGCCATTGCGCTGCTCGGTCCAGGCGCAGCCGAGCGTCCTGGCGATTTCAGCGCGGAAGTGATGGAAGCGCGCCACCTGGGTGAAATCACGCTGGTCACCTTGACGCTGGCCGCCATCCCCGGCGCACGCCTGCGGCTGACGCTCTCGGGCGTGCAGCGTCAAAGCCTGGCGGTGGGCACGCCGGTCAACGTTCGCCTCGACCTGGACCTGGTGCATGTGATGCCGGTTCGTTCGCCCTGAGGCACTCCTGCGTTCACGCAAACACGGCAACCGGAAACAAAAACGCCAACCGGGTCGGTTGGCGTGATGGCAAGGAAACGCAAGGGTTTCCGGATGTCGAAAATGGTGCGGCTGGCGGGGATCGAATTCGTGAAGCAGCGTATCAAGTCCGACACCTGAAACACGGTTTCTCTAAATAGATTCTTGCAGATACAACCTACGGACAGCCGTGAAGGGTCGATGATTTAAGCGTGCAGCTCGACTGAGCTGGTGCAAATTTGACGGAGTTGTACGCGCCAGTTACCAGAGCAGTACCAGCAGGTCGCTGTACTTACCGTACCGATCAACTTGCCCATCAGTCTGGGTGATGTCTGCAACAAGGTGCTGGTGTAGCTCATGGGTTGGGGTATAGAACAGGAAAATTACACCGCTGTGCTTCAGTACGCTCTACCCAAAAATTTGACTGAATTTCCTTTGCATGACCCGCCCAAGTAGGCGGCCAGCACTCTGCTACGTCACCTCAAGGGGAAATATTTATCACCACAGCGGTTAACAAAAGGATTGCGACTGGATGTAAAAAAAGTAGAGGGCGGCACAGGGATTTGGCATGCTCAAGCCCCGTCATCATTGGATCCGCTGAATAACTTTTGTCAGCCTTATCCTGATTTGACGACCTTATCCGTTTCCCTAGGAGCATGTGATGAACAAAACAGTTTTAGCGGCTTCGCTCGCTTTGGCCCTTACGGTTAGTGTGGTTGGCAAGGCAGCCCATGCCCAGCAATCAGTGACTTCTGCAGTTGGCCAAGGCATGTCCAGCGTGAATGTTTCGACTGTGAGCGCGACGCTTGTACCCCAGCCACCTACGCTGGTAAATACCACGACTGCTGATTATCAGGATTTGAAGACTTCCAGCGCGCTCGCTGATGGCGGCTATCTGTTGGTGTGGGACACCACCACCATGAACCCGGCACGAGATGGATCGCGCTTTTACCTCCAACGCTTCGATAGTGAAGGCAATAGGGTAGGCGGTGAAACCCGACTGCAGCTCACTGTTCAAGACGGCTCCATTGCCGTGCTAACCAACGGTGACATCGTCGTCGCGTACAAGGGTGCACGGGATGCGCAAGGCAAAGTAATCACGTCGCCTAACGCTTCATCTGGTGCATTTATTCAGAAGTTCAATGCCAGCGGCATTCAAATCATGCCGGAAACCGCTGTTGCCACAACCTTTGGAACTTCTACCACCTATGGCTTTGTAACGGTCGTGCCATTGACAGACGGGGGCTTCGTGGTCAGCTGGACATCGCGAGACGAGTCCTCAGGCACCGTAAGGAACAGTTTTTCCGCTCAGAGTTATAACAGTTCGGGCCAACGCAGCGGCAGCCCTGTCGTGCTGTCAGCCGACAGCTTTCCACCTTCGAGGCCCATCGATTACTCGATTCAAGCGTCTCCTGATGGGGGATACCTGGTTTATAAGCGCATGATTGACACCGCGAACTCCTCGGGATGCTTCGGTGCAATGAGTGAGCCAACGATTACGTCAGTGTCTTATTACGACAAGAACCTGGTTCCTAAACAAATACTTGCGCCGACCCATTGTGGTATTTTGATGCCGTTAAAAGGCGATCAATACATGATGTTCGGCGCCAATGCCACCGGCCCCTACAGTCAATTGATTGATGGCAATGGCAGTTTGGTCGGTCCGCAAAAACCGATAGCAGCCAGAAGTGAATTCAGAAACCCGGAGTTTACGATCTTCACTGGAAGGACCGTGCTGGTCGATGGAAGCTATTTGCTGTTCTGGTACTCGGGTGCGAGCGGCAACAAGGGTCAAAGGTACACCAGCAAGGGCGACCCGATTGGGGATGTCTTTACCATTGCCGCGACGCCCAAGAACATCTTGCCACTGACTGGCGGCAGTGTCACAGTGGCTTGGTCTGCATCCAATGAGATCGCCAATAATCTGCTTGATGTCTATATGCAGCGCTTAAACAAGCCCGAGGCGGCTGGCTGCGCAGAGTCGGCTGCCTGGGTCCTGGGCCAGCAGTACGTCGCCGGCGCCCGAGTTACCTATACCGATGGCCTCACCTACGTCGCCAAGTTCGCCAATCCGGGTTACAACCCCACCATCAGCACCTTCTTCTGGGCTCCGGTTGCTTGCTGCACCAAGCCGGCTGCCTGGGTCAGGGGCCAGCAGTACGCGGCCGGCGCCCTCGTCTCCTACTCTAATGGCCTGCCCTATGTCGCCAAGCTCGCCAACCCCGGCTACGACCCCACCATCAGCACCTTCTTCTGGGCTCCTGTGGCTTGCACCAAGCCGGCTGCATGGGTCTCGGGCCAGCAGTACGCCGCCGGCGCCCTCGCCACCTACTCCAATGGCCTGACCTATGTCGCCAAGTTCGACAACCCGGGCTACGACCCCACCATCAGCACCTACTTCTGGGCTCCTGTAGGTTACTGACTGGCTTGCTTGCTTGGTTGCTTTCTTAAGTTAGCACTGCCTTTGTAGCAAGGCGATGCAGCAGACGAAAAAGAGAAATAAAAGCCCTTTTCAATCAAGGACTTATGTAATGTTGGTGCGGCTGGCGGGGATCGAACCCACGACCCTTGGCTTCGGAGGCCAATACTCTATCCACTGAGCTACAGCCGCAACGCTGAAAATAAACGACTTTCGCCAAAATCCGGAAGCTTGAGGCGACTGACCGGCTTGGACAAGCAAAACCGGGCATAACTACGGATTCTATCAGCCGGCCCGGACCACGTCAGGATTTCCATGGCCCCCGCTATAATGCGAGCCTACTGAAGCAGCCCGCAACAGTCCCCGACTTTCTGTTTTTGAGGACGCCATGAGCGCAAACGATCACACCACGGCCCATGAAGAAGCCCACACGGGCCCGATCAAAACCCCCAAGCAGTTGCTGGCAGCGGTTTTTTTCTCTTTTGTTGTTCCGGTTTTTGCAATTATCGGCCTGGTTTACTACGTCGCCTCGGCCGACAAACCCATGGCCGGTGCCGACGATGGCGGCCGCGCCATTGCCGAGCGCATCCAGAAAGTCGGCATGGTTGAAATCCGCGACGCCAACCGGCCCCTTCGCGCAGGCGAGGAAGTCTACAAAGCCCAATGCATTGCCTGCCATGCGGCGGGCGCGGCAGGCGCTCCCAAGTTCGGCGACGCCGCGGCCTGGGCGCCGCGCATTGCCACCGGCTACGACATGCTGCTGACTTCCGCGCTCAAGGGCAAGGGCGCCATGGCGGCGCAGGGCGGCGGCGACTTTCAGGACGTTGAAATCGGCCGCGCCGTGGTGTACATGACAGCCGCCGCAGGCGGCAAGTTTGCAGAGCCCGCCGTGCCAGCAGCAGGCGCAGCGGATGCGCCCGCTGCAGCGGCGGCTCCGGCCATGCCGGCGGCGCCTGCCGCGGTGGCCGCTGCCACGCCCGCGCCATCAGCAGCGCCCGCCGCCGCAACGGCGCCTGCCGCAGCGGTCCAGGTGGCAGCCGCCAATCCAGGCGCTGGCGAAGCGCTTTACAAACAGGCTTGCGTGGCTTGTCATGCCGCAGGCGTGGCCGGCTCGCCCAAGTTTGGCGACAAGGCAGCCTGGGCGCCGCGCATCCAGACCGGCATTGACGCCCTGACCGCCAGCGTCATCAAGGGCAAGGGCGCGATGCCACCCAAGGGCGGCTCTGCCGGCTCGGACGCAGACATTCGTTCAGCGGTGGTCTACATGGTGAACGCTGCCAAATAAACACAGCAGCATCGCAAACCAGAAAAGCCGGTCACTGACCGGCTTTTTTTCGTAAAAATTCAATGAAAATGACCGTTTACGCAAGCTGCGCAAGCATATACTGCTATGCTTTTTGGGTAGCTTGCGGGCTGGAAACATAGCCGAACCGTGCCGCCAAGGCGCTTGTTTCCAGCTCCTGCGGCACCCACAAGCCCTGCGCCACCGCATCGGCGGCATGCGTCATGTCCTGGGTGTGGACCAGGCCGAAGCCCAGATCGGTCTCCAGGTAGAGCCGGCCCTGCTCGTCAAGCACGCAGCGCTGGACGCGCGCGGGCTGGCCGGTGTGCGCCGTCACGCCAAAACCGGGCGCCGGATTCACACGCCAGATGAAGGGCGTGGCTTCAAGCTCCACATAGACGCGCTGCGGCCCGTTCTGGAAAAACCAGCGGCCGCTGGCATCGCTTTCGTAATTGCGCTGGATGAAGTCAATGAGCTTTTCGTGCTGTAGCAGCGAGCCTTTGCTGGCAGCGTGGCTGTCACCCTTTTTTGCCGGCGCAAAAGGCCCGGCGGCCTGCGCCTGGTCGTCGCGCATATACCAGTTGCCGCGCGCATCCAGCCCGAGCCAGCCGAAGCAGTCGGGAACGTTGGGCCACTTGGCAATCGCTTGTCGAACAATGTCATCCATGGGCTTATTTTGCGCTGCTTTGCCAGCCTTGGGCATTTCAGGGGCATGCCACGGCCTGAAGCTGCGCGGCCAGAAAGTCGGCCACGGCCTCGGGCATGGCGCGCACATGCGCAGGAAAACCGGACGACGGGAAGCCGACATGCCCGCCTTGCGCCGGCTGCCACAGCGTCACGTCGGGACTGACCTCGGCGCTCCCGGGCAGGCTGCCGGGCGGGATGAAGGGGTCGTTCAGGGCATTGAGCGCCAGCGCGGGAACGGCAATCCGGCCCAGATGGGGCTTGGCCGAGGCCCGCGCCCAGTAGTCGTCCACCCCCTTGAAGCCATGGAGCGGCCCGGTGAAAACATGGTCGAACGCATACAGGTCGCGGGCCGCCAGGAGCGCCGCACGGTCGAACAGGCCGGGGTGCTGGGCCAGCTTTTGCAGCGCCTTGGGGACCATGGTCTTGAGGAACATGCGGGTGTAGACCTGCCGGTTGAAGCCACGCCCTATGGCCCGGCCGCTGGCGGCCAGGTCAAGCGGCGCGCTGACCGAGGCAATGGCGACCACCACCTGGCCGGCGTCCCGGCCCATTTCGCCGGCCCAGCGCATCAGCGCATTGCCGCCCAGCGAGACACCGACCGCCAGGACCGGCCCGTGGTGCCGGCTGGCAAAACGCCTGAGCAGCCAGTCGATCTCGGCAAAATCGCCCGAATGGTAGGCGCGCGGCGCCAGGTTCATCTCGCCCGAGCAGCCGCGAAAATGCGGCACGGCGCAGGCCCAGCCCCGGCGGCCCGCCACATCGGCAAAGGCTTGGGCATAGTGGCTGCCAGAGGAACCTTCCAGCCCGTGAAACAGCACCAGCAGCGGTTGTTCCGATGCCTTTTCGGGGCGTACCGAAGCACGCGCATCAGGACCGTTCAAGCCAGGGCCGCAGAACCGGCTTTGCCGGGCTGCAGGCGCAGCGACCCCCTCTGGGGGCAGGAAGCTACACGAAGTGAGCGACCGTGGGGGCGCAACATTCAACAGCGAACCACACGCAGCGGGGAGCGTGGAGGCCATTTCCCCACCAGCAGGGGCCGCGGAACCGGCTTCGCCGGGCCGCAGGCGCAGCGCCACCCCGGGGGGCAGCGAACCACGCGCAGCGGGGAGCGTGGGGGCATCATCCAGCCAGTCCACATCGACAAAGTCGCTATCCGGCGTGGCCCAGCGCTCCCGCTGGAACACGGGCGCCAGCCCGTCAAAGCGCCGGGCGCGCAAAGCCGCCCAGATGGTTTGCATATTCCCGTCGGGCAGCCACCAGGGGGCGCCGTAGTTCATGGCCGCATGCACCGGTCAGTGAAGCAGCACGGGCGATTCGGAGACTTCCTGCAACTCGTGCAGGCTGCCGGGACTCGCATGGTGCGCTACCATGCGCCAGCCCTGCGCCGTGAGCAAGTACACATTGGTGGCCAGCACATAGGCATGGCGCGGACCTTCTTCGGTCAGCACTTCGATGCGTTCGAGCACGCTGTGGACGCTGGCGCCCAGCGACTGCACCCGGCGCACCTTGAGGGGCTGCACGCGCAGCGAGCCGTTGGCAAACATGGCGTCGAACGCGCTGCGTATGGCGCCGGCGCCGACCAGCCGGGAGCCGCCCGGATGCACGCAGACCATCTCGTCCTCGTCGCCCCAGCAGGCCATGAGCTTATCGATGTCGCCTTGCTGCAGCGCGTCGTAAAACGCCGCTTCGGTTTCGTCGGGGTTGCCGGTACTGGCAGGGAGTGCTTTGGGTTTTCGCATGGGGACAATCGAATCAGTCAGAGGATGGGCGCAAGGGACCCGGTCCGGAATTGTGCGCCTGTCCGGCAAAAACTGGAGGGATCGCCCCCGGCTATGGTAGTGTTGTGGCTTGAATTTTTGGAGGCATTTTCATGACATTGCGTTTATTCAGCCTATCTTTCGCCGCCCTGCTGAGCCTGCTGCTCTCGGGCTGCGGCTACAACCAGTTCCAGAGCCTGGACGAGCAGACCAAGTCGGCCTGGTCCGAGGTGCTGAACCAGTACCAGCGCCGCGCCGACCTGGTGCCCAATATCGTCGCCACGGTCAAGGGCGAAGCGGCTTTCGAGCAGGACACGCTGACCAAGGTGATCGAGGCGCGCGCCAAGGCGACATCGATCCAGGTGACGCCCGAGACGCTGAATGACCCGGCCGCCTTCGCCAAGTTCCAGGCGGCGCAGGGCGAACTGGGCAGCGCGCTGAGCCGGCTGATGGTGGTCAGCGAACGCTACCCGGACCTGAAGGCGAACCAGGGCTTCCGCGATTTGCGGGTGCAGCTTGAAGGCACCGAAAACCGCATCACCGTGGCGCGCAACCGCTACATCCAGACGGTGCAGGAATACAACGTGCTGGCGCGCAGCTTCCCGAACAACCTGACGGCCATGGTCTTCGGCTACAAGGTGAAACCGAACTTTGCGGTGGCCAATGAAGCGCAGATATCGACGCCGCCGGTGGTCGATTTCAACAAGAAATAAGCGGCAAGGGCTGTCCATGCGGTTCCGTTTCCTTTTACAGGCACTGTTACTGGCGGTCTGGCTACCCTTCGCCAGCCTGGCCGCCTGGGCGCAGGGTGGCGTGCAGCCCGTCCCGCCACTGACGGCGCATGTGATGGACGGCACCGGCACGCTGACAGCGGCCCAGAAGGCCGCGCTGGAAGCCAAGCTGACGGCTTTCGAGCAGTCGCGCGGCGCGCAGGTGGTGATGCTGATGGTGCCCACGACCCAGCCCGAAGACATTGCCGCCTATGCGCAGCGCATCGGCGACAGCTGGAAAATCGGCCGCAAGGACATCGGCGACGGCCTGCTGCTGGTGGTGGCCAAGAACGACCGCACGGTACGCATCGAAACCACCAAGGCGCTGGAAGGCGCGATTCCCGACCTGGCGGCCAGCCAGATCATCGAAACCGCGCTCACGCCGCGCTTTCGCCAGGGCGACTTCGCCGGCGGCCTGGACGCGGCCGCCGACCAGATCATGGCGCGCATCACTGGCGAAAAGCTGCCGGCGCCGCAGCAGGGCAATGCTGGGCGCGGTAGCGACGGCGGATTCGACTGGACGACGCTGGCGGTTTTCCTGTTTTTTGCCGTGCCCATCGGCGGGCGAATTTTGTCGAGCGTGCTGGGCCGCAAGCTGGGTTCGGTGGCCACCGGCGGCGCGGTCGGCGTGCTGGCCTGGCTGTTCACCAGCAGCCTGGTCATCGGCGGCATCGCGGCAGTGGCCGGCATGGTGTTCGCGCTTATTTCAGGACTTGGCGGCGGCATGGGAGGAATGGGCGGCCGGTCTTCGGGCTGGGGCGGAGGCTTTGGCGGGGGCGGTTTCGGTGGCGGTGGATTCGGCGGCGGCAGCCGTGGCGGCGGAGGCTTCAGCAGTGGCGGCGGCGGCAATTTCGGCGGCGGCGGGGCCTCGGGCAACTGGTAACGGACTTATGAACAAGCTCACCCTGCTCCTCAAGCACCTCTGGCTCGATGTCTCCGACACCCGGCGCGCGATTCCGCCCGACATGGTGCATCGCCTGGCCGAACGCGTCGGCGCCAGCGAACAGCGCCACAGCGGCCAGATCCGCATCTGCGTCGAGTCGTCGCTGCCCATGAGCTACCTCTGGCGGCTGAATGGCGAAACGTCGCTGGCCGAGCTGATCCGGCAGCGCGCCGTGACGATGTTCGGCAAGCTGCGCGTCTGGGACACCGAGCACAACAACGGCGTGCTGGTCTATGTGCTGCTGGCCGAGCACGCGATTGAAATCGTTGCCGACCGGGGCCTGCGGCGCCATGTCGGCGACAGCCACTGGCAGGCGGTGGTGGAGCACATGGCCAGCGCCTTCCGTGAAAGACGCTATGAGGACGGGTTGACGCAGGCGCTGGAAGAAACCTCGGCGGTGCTGGTGGCGCATTTCGAGCGGACCGACGCGTCCCCGGACCATCCCAACGAACTCCCGGACACGCCGCTGCTGCAATAAGCCGCGCCGGATGGCCCCTCCGTAAACGCTACTGTTTCAATAGCTGCTTGCGCTTGCGGGGCGTGCGCAAAAGGCATATTTCATTCATAAATCCTGCCGCCGGCGGCTTTCAGCGCCCCGCCGGCACGCGCCACACGGCCTGGCCACCCACGGCATACAGGGTGCGCCCCGGCTGGCGCTCGACCTGCCAGCCGCCGGTGAACTCGCCAAACGCCGGCAGCACGGCGCAGCGCTCGTCAAAACTGAAGCACGGCAGCCGCAGATGGTCGCGGCCCGGCCCGCGCAACGTCAGTGCCGGATGCAGATGGCCTGCAATCACGTAGCGCGCCGCAACTTTCTGCGGATGGTGGCAGGCGGCGAAAGGCCCGATGGGCCACGGCTCATCGACCGTTTCGATGTCCAGTAACAGCGGCGGATCGCCGGCACGGCTGTCATGGTTGCCGCGCACCAGCACGCAGGGCAAGGCCGCATGGCCTTGGCGCCAGCCGGCCAGTTCCGCCAGCAGGGAAGTCGTCCTGGCCTGCGCCGCATGCAAAAAGTCGCCGAGGAACACCAGCTGCGCCGGCTGGTAGTGGTGCAGCAAGGCACTGAGCCGCGCCAGGTTTTCGCGCGTGGTGCCAGCAGGCACCGGCTGGCCCAGGGCCCGGTAGGTCGCCGCCTTGCCCAGGTGCAGATCGGCCACCCACAGCACCCGCCCGGCAGGCCACCACAGCGCACGCTCGGGCAGCAGCCACAGCATCTCGCCGGCGCATTCAATCGCCAGCGGGCGGCCCGGTGCAGCTTGTTCGGCCAGCATCACAATCCAGGCCTGCGTCCCTTGGCGCGGCCAGCCGAGGGACGGGACAAGGTGTCCTGGGAAAACGCCACCGACAGACGAACGTTTTCGACGGCGGCGTCAGCGGCGCCGCTGGCCTTGCCTTCATTCTGATGGCCCGCCGGACCGTCAGCCGCCTGGTCGAGCTGCGCCACCATGCGCGCAATCCGGTCCGCCAGGCTTTCGTTCGACAACTGTTCCCGGAAGCGCTCGACCATCAACGGAAAGGCAAACGGCGTGGGCCGGTCCAGCACCTGAAGCTGCAGATGCTGGCGTTTCATGCGGGCCAGCGCTGCCTGCAAACGGCCAATGTCGAGCTCCTGCGACAGCAGTTCCTGCTCGGCCTGCAGCAGCAGCCGGTTGGCCGGGTCGTATTTCCTGAACACCTCGTAAAACAGCGACGATGAAGCCTGAAGCTGCTTGTTGCTGCGCTTTTCGCCGGGGTAGCCTTGAAAGACCAGACCCGACACGCGGGCAATTTCGCGGAACCGGCGCTGCGCCAGTTCGCTGGCGTTCAGGCTGGCCAGCACTTCAAGAAGTAGGCCGCCACGCTGAATGTGCTGCCCCCATGGTCGCTCACTGCGTGTAGCTTCCTGCCCCCCGGCGGGGACGCTGCGCCTGCGGCCCGGCGAAGCCGGTTCCGCGGCCCTTGCTTGCTGAATCGTGTCGCTCCCACACTCGACTGGCGGGTGGGTATCCGGGTTGAGCACTTGCGGCAGCAGCGCCGGCCAGTCCACCTCGGTGGCGCTGAGCAGCTCAAAGCCATAGTCGTTCACGGCCATCGAAAAAGTTCGCGGCGCATGCTGCGCCACGCGCCAGGCCAGCAGATTGGCCAGTCCCAGATGCACCTGCCGGCCGGCAAACGGATACACAAACAGATGCCAGCCTTCGCGGGTTTGCAGCACTTCGGCGAGCAGCCTGTCGGGCGTCGGCAGGGCGGACCAGCGCTGCTGGATTTCCAGCAAGGGCCGCATGGCTTCAAGTTCAGGCGTGTCATAGCGCCCTTCCTGCGCCAGCGCCAGTTGCCGCACCACCGCATCGGCCAACGTGGCGGACAGCGGCAGCCGGCTGCCGCTCCAGCGCGGAATGGCCGGGCGCTTGCCCGTGGCGCGGCGCACCCAGGCGGTCATTTCGTGGATGCGCACCAGCGCCAGCAGCCGGCCGCCAAACAGGAAGCAATCGCCGGGCTTGAGCCGCGCGGCAAAGCTTTCTTCCACGGTACCGATTCTTGCGCCGCCGACATACTGCACCGCCATGCTGGCATCGCTGACGATGGTGCCAATGTTCATGCGGTGGCGCCGCGCCAGCCGGGCATCAGGCACGCGCCACACGCCCTCCCCGTCCGGGACGGCTCGCCGGTAGTCCGGATACACCGCCAGCGACGGGCCGCCCTGCGCGACAAAGGACAGGCACCAGTCCCAGTTTTCGCGCGACAAGCCGGCATAGGCCGCCGCGCCGCGCACTTCGGCATACAAGGCATCGGGCACAAAACCGCCGCCCAGCGCCACCGTGACCAGGTGCTGCACCAGCACGTCGAGCGGCTGGTTGGGCGAGGTGCGCGACTCGATGTGGCCGGCGGCAATCGCCGCCCGCACCGCCGCGCCTTCGGCCAATTCAATGCCGAGCGTGGGCACCAGCGTGATGCGCGACGGACGGCCCGGCGCATGGCCGGATCGGCCGGCGCGCTGGAGCAGCCGCGCCACGCCCTTGGGCGAGCCGATCTGGAGCACGCGCTCGACCGGCAAAAAATCAACGCCCAGGTCCAGGCTGGAAGTGCAGACCACGGCCTTGAGTTCGCCGTTTTTCAGGCCCAGCTCGACCCATTCGCGCACCGCCCGGTCGAGCGAGCCGTGGTGCAGCGCAATCACGCCGGCCCAGTCGGGCCGCGCCTCCAGCATCGCCTGGTACCAGAGCTCGGCCTGCGAACGGGTGTTGGCAAACACCAGCGTGGTGCCGCTTTTGTCGATTTCCGCGATTACCTGCGGCAGCATCGTCAAGCCCAGGTGGCCGGCCCAGGGAAAGCGGTCGGTGCGTTCGGGCAGCAGCGAGTCGATGACCAGTTTTTTGGGCACCTGGCCCTGGATCAGCACGCCGCCGTCATGGCCGAGCAGCGTGTGCATGGCTTGGTGCAAATTGCCCAGCGTCGCCGACATGCCCCAAATGGATATGGCCCCCACGCTCCCCACTGCGTGTGGTTCGCTGCCCCCCGAGGGGGCCGCTGCGCCTGCGGCCCGGCAAAGCCGGTTCCGCGGCCCCTGCTGGGTTGGAGCGCTTGTGGTCTGGTCCATCGCTCTCGCACTATTCCATGCTTTGAGCCGTGCAAATGCCAGTTGCACCTGCACGCCGCGCTTGTTGCCGAGCAGTTCGTGCCATTCGTCAACCACGACCATCCGGACACTGCCAAGCGCCTCCTTGGCGTCGGCGCGCGCCAGCAGCAGCGACAGGCTTTCGGGCGTGGTGACCAGCACCGTCGGCAGCCGCAGGTTCTGGGCGCTGCGTTCGCCGGCCGCCGTGTCGCCGCTGCGCGCGCCAGCGCTCCAGGCGATGAAACGCGGCGTTCCGTCGTCGTTCACGGCGGCGTTCAGGATGTCCAGCGGCTGCTGCAAGGCGCGCAGCGTGTCGGCCGCCAGCGCGCGCATCGGCGTGATCCACAGCACGGTCAAAGGGGCAGTTTCCGGTTTTTTCGGCTTTGCTATATATTTAATAGCTGCTTTCACCCGCCCCGCTTGCGCAAGGGCACTAAAAGACATCAAGGCACCGAGCCAGACCGCGTAGGTCTTGCCCGCGCCGGTCGTGGCGTGCAGCAGGCCCGAGCGACCCTCGGCAATGGCCTTCCAGGCCTCGCGCTGGAACTTGAAAGGCTTCCAGCCGCGCTCGGCCAGCCAGGCATTGAGCGCCTGCTTCGCCTGTGCGTTCGCCGACGTCTTTGCCATGTTCATCCGGGCAACAGGGCCGACAGCATTTGCAGCGTGTCGGCTTCCAGCACCGGCTTGTCTTCTCGCCAGCGCAGCATGCGCGGAAAGCGCACGGCAATGCCGCTCTTGTGGCGCGGGCTACGGGAGATGCCTTCGAAGCCCAGTTCGAACACCAGCGTCGGCCTGACGCTGCGCACCGGGCCGAAGCTCTCCAGCGTGGTCTTGCGGACGATGGCATCGACCCGCGCCATCTCGGCATCGCTCAAGCCGGAATAGGCCTTGGCGAAAGGCACCAGCTTGCGCTCAAGCTGTTCGGGCGGCCCGTCCCACACGGCAAAGGTGTAGTCGCTGTACAGGCTGGCGCGCCGGCCATGGCCGCGCTGCGCGTAGATCAGCACGGCATCGATGCTGAGCGGGTCGATCTTCCACTTCCACCACAGCCCGACGTCCTTGGTGCGCCCGACGCCGTAGGGCGCCTCACGTTGTTTCAGCATCATCCCTTCGACGCCCATGGACCGCGCCGACTCGCGCTGGCGGGCCAGGTCCTGCCAGCTGTCGCCACTGAGGACAGGACTTGGCAGCAGCGCGGGATGGCGCAGGTCGGCCAGCAGCACATCAAGAAATGCCCGGCGCTGCGACTGCGGCAGACTGCGCAGATCGCGCTGCTGCCATTCGAGCAGGTCGTAGGCCAGCAGCACGACGGGAATATCGCGCAGCAGCTTGGCGCCCAGCGTCTTGCGGCCGATGCGTTTTTGCAGGTCGGCAAACGGCTGCACGCGGCCTTCGGGTGAATCTTCATGGCCACGCCAGACCACGATTTCACCATCAAGCACCGTGCCATCGGGCAATGCAGCGCCCATGGCCGCCAGTTCGGGAAAGCGCTCGGTCACCAGTTCCTCGCCGCGCGACCACAGCCACACCTGGCCGGCGCGCTTGACCAGCTGGGCGCGGATGCCGTCCCATTTCCATTCGATGATCCAGTCCGCCGGCGGCCCCAGCAGGGCATCGAATTGTTCCAGCGGCTGGTTGAAGGGGTGCGCGAGAAAAAACGGATACGGCTGGCCGCTGGTCTGCTGGTTCAACTCGCCGCTGCTCTCGGGCGCGATCAGCGCGGCATAGTCGGCGGCACCGGGCTGGCCGCTGATGTGCGTGTAGCCCATCAGCCGCTGCGCCACGCGCTTGGCATCGACGCCGGCGACGGCCGCCAGCGCCTGCGTGACCTGCAGCCGCGACACGCCGACGCGAAAGCCACCGGTGATCAGCTTGAAATACACCAGCCGCTCGTCCAGCGCCAGCCGGCTCCATTGCTGGCGCAGCAGGTCCGGCAGGGCTTCGGGCGCCGTCTTGCGCAGCGGCAGCAAGTGCTGCTCCATCCAGGCCGCCAGGCCGAGGTCATGGCTGCTGGTGGGCGGCGGAAGCAGCAGCGCCATGGTTTCAGCCAGGTCGCCGACCGAATCGTAGCTTTCGTCGAACAGCCACTCGGGCAGGCCGGCGGCCTCCTGCGCCAGCTGGCGCAGCAATTTGGCAGGCACCAGCTGGCGCGGCTTGCCGCCGGCCAGGAAATACACCGCCCATGCCGCATCGGCCGGCGTGGCATTCTGCAGGTAGCGCTGCAGCGCCGCCTGCTTGGCCAGGCTGGAGGTGGTGGCGTCCAGTTCGCGGTAAAGGGCCGCAAAAGCTTTCATGAAGCGTCATCGCTGGTGGATTGCACAGGCTCGGGCGGCAGGCCTTCCTGTGCAATGCCAGTCTGTTTTCCGGCCGCCGGCGCAGTCGCCTGGTCGGCGATGTCTTCCTCGCCGCCATACTCGGTCTTGAAGCCCTGCGCATCCAGGCCGCGCCCCTGCAGCCAGCGCACCATCACCGCGACGCTGCCATGGGTGACAAACACGCGCTCGGCCCCCGTGCCGTCGATGGCGCGCTGGAGGCCGGGCCAGTCGGCATGGTCGGACATCACGAAGCCCCTATCCACCCCACGGCGGCGGCGTGCGCCGCGCAATAGCATCCAGCCGCTGGCAAAAGCATCCGAATAGTTGCCAAAGCGACGCATCCAGGGCGTTCCCTGCGCCGACGGCGGCGCCAGCACCAGCGACTGGCCGATGGCGCCCGCATCCGCCTCGGCCACCGTCCGAGTGGAAGGCAGGTTGACGCCAGCATCCCGGTAAACCCGGTTCAGCGGCTCGACGGCGCCGTGCGCGATGATGGGGCCGATGCTCGCGTCAACGCCGTGCAGCAGCCGCTGCGCCTTGCCGAAGGCATAGCAGAACAGCACCGACGCGCGCCCCGCCGCCGCGTTGCCGCGCCACCAGTCGTTGATGTCGGCAAACAGCTCGGGCTGGGCGGGCCAGCGGTAGATCGGCAGGCCGAAGGTCGATTCGGTGATGAAGGTGTCACAGGCCACCGGCTCGAACGGCTCGCACGTGCCGTCATCCTCCAGCTTGTAGTCGCCCGAGGCCACCCAGACTTCACCACCGTGCTCGACCCGCACCTGCGCCGAACCGAGCACATGGCCGGCCGGATGCAGCGAGATGCGGACCCCGTTGTGCAGGACCGGCTCGCCGTAAGCCAGTGTCTGAAGGGTGATGTCGCCCAGCCTGGCGCGAAGGATGCCTTCGCCTTTCTCGTGCGCCAGGTAGCGCGCATGGCCGGTTCGGGCATGGTCGGAATGGCCGTGGGTGATCACGGCGCTGTCAACCGGTCGCCAGGGGTCGATGTAGAAGTCGCCCGGCGGGCAGTACAGGCCTTCAGGCCGGGCCACGATCAGGTTCATGCTTCCTCAAGATGAAATGAAGATTCCGGCCTTGCGCACGCGCGGGGCCACCATCCGACATCCTAGCGCGAGCGCCTTTATCCCGCCGGGCGCGGTCAAACGATTTGCCGGCGATCAGGGTATTACCCGGAGAGTTCAAGCGCCATGAAAAAAGCCCCTGGTTTTAAGCAGGGGCTCGGATGGCCTGCATCCGTTGCCGGATGCAGGCCGTTGCAGACCGAAGTCTGCACTTATTGGTTTTTATTTTTTCTGGCGGTATTTGCGCAGCGCTGCAATCTGCGCGGCCATGACGGCCAGCTCGGACTGGGCCATGGCGATGTCGATATCGTTCTTGGCGTTCTTCAGCGCTTCTTCAGCCAACGCCTTGGCGGACGTGGCCTTGGCTTCGTCCAGGTCCTTGCCGCGAATGGCGGTATCGCTCAGCACGGTCACGCAGTTGGGCTGCACTTCGAGAATGCCGCCGGCCACAAAGACGAACTCTTCGGTGCCATCGGCCTTTTCAATGCGCACGGCACCGGGCCGGATGCGGGTGATCAGCGGCGTGTGGCGCGGGTAGATCCCCAGCTCGCCCGCTTCGCCGGGCAGAGCCACGAACCGGGCTTCACCGGAAAAGATGGACTCTTCTGCGCTGACGACATCGACGTGGATGGTATTCATACGTATTCCAGTTTAAAAGATGAGAAAAACTTGGCGTTGAGCAAACCCTGCAAGGGCTTGTCCGAACGCCGGCTTTCATTACATCTTCTTGGCTTTTTCGAAGGCTTCGTCGATGGTGCCGACCATGTAGAAGGCCTGCTCTGGCAGATGGTCGCACTCGCCTGCCACGATCATCTTGAAGCCGCGAATGGTTTCGGCCAAGCTGACGTACTTGCCGGGCGAGCCGGTGAACACTTCAGCGACGTGGAAAGGCTGCGACAGGAAACGCTGGATTTTGCGGGCACGGGCCACGGCCAGCTTGTCTTCAGGCGCGAGTTCGTCCATGCCCAGAATCGCAATGATGTCGCGCAGTTCCTTGTAGCGCTGCAACGTGCCCTGCACGGCACGGGCCGTGTTGTAGTGGTCTTCACCGACCACTGCTGGCGACAGCTGGCGGCTGGTCGAGTCGAGCGGATCGACCGCTGGGTAGATACCCAGCGAGGCGATGTCACGGCTCAGCACCACGGTCGAGTCAAGGTGGGCAAAGGTCGTGGCGGGCGATGGATCGGTCAAGTCATCGGCAGGAACGTAAACGGCCTGGATGGAGGTGATCGAACCGACCTTGGTCGAGGTGATGCGCTCTTGCAGGCGGCCCATTTCCTCGGCCAGCGTAGGCTGGTAGCCCACGGCGGAAGGCATGCGGCCCAGCAGTGCGGACACTTCGGTGCCGGCCAGCGTGTAGCGGTAGATGTTGTCCACGAAGAACAGCACGTCGCGGCCTTCGTCGCGGAAGGACTCGGCAATCGTCAGGCCGGTCAGCGCCACGCGCAGCCGGTTGCCTGGAGGCTCGTTCATCTGGCCGTAGACCATCGCGACTTTGGAGTCTTCGAGCTTTTCGAGGTTCACGACGCCGGAATCGGCCATCTCGTGATAAAAGTCGTTGCCTTCGCGGGTACGCTCACCGACACCGGCGAACACGGACAAGCCCGAGTGCGCCTTGGCGATATTGTTGATCAGCTCCATCATGTTCACGGTCTTGCCGACGCCGGCGCCGCCGAACAGGCCGACCTTTCCGCCCTTGGCAAACGGACACACCAGGTCGATCACCTTGATGCCGGTTTCCAGCAGCTCTTGCGATGGGCTCAGTTCGTCGTAGGCCGGGGCCTTGCGGTGAATCGGAGCGGTCAGCGTCTGGTCAACCGGGCCGCGCTCGTCAATCGGCGCACCCAGCACGTCCATGATGCGGCCCAGCGTGGCCTTGCCCACGGGAACGGTGATGTTCGCGCCGGTGTTGTACACGATGTTGCCGCGGCGCAGGCCGTCGGACGTGCCCAGTGCGATGGTGCGCACAATGCCGTCGCCCAGCTGCTGCTGGACTTCAAGCGTCAGGGCTGAGCCTTCCATCTTGAGCGCGTCATAAATCTTGGGCATCTGGTTACGGGCAAACTCCACGTCCACCACCGCGCCAATACACTGAACAATCTTGCCCTGGATGCTTGTGTCCACTAGAGTTTCTTGAGCCATGACCGAATCCTTTTCGTTCTTTAAATCTTGAATGGCGGCTTAAACCGCTGCAGCACCGGCAACGATTTCCGAAAGTTCTTTCGTGATCGCCGCCTGACGCGTCTTGTTGTAAATCAGCTTGAGCTCGCCAATCACGCTGCCGGCATTGTCGGTAGCCGACTTCATGGCAACCATGCGGGCGGACTGTTCGGAAGCCATGTTCTCTGCCACGGCCTGGAACACCAGCGCCTCGACATAGCGAACCAGCAGCTCGTCAATCACGGTTTGCGCGTCAGGCTCGTAGATATAGTCCCAGCCGTGCTCGGTCTTGTCGGCCTGCATGCGGTCTGCCGTCAGGGGCAGCAGCTGCTCGACCACCGACTCCTGCTTCATCGTGTTGATGAAGCGGGTGTAGCAAAGAAACACCGCCTTGATCTTGCCTTCGCTGTACGCGTCGAGCAGCACCTTGACGGGGCCGATCAGCTTGTCCAAGTGCGGCTTGTCGCCCAGTTGCGTGGCATGCGCCGCTACCTTGACGCCAATGCGGTTCAGGAAGCCCAGGCCCTTGTTGCCAATGGCCACCGCCTGCGCATCCTCGCCGGCCGCCTGCATGTCCTTGAGCTTGGTCGTCAGGATACGCAACACGTTGGTGTTCAGGCCGCCGCACAGGCCCTTGTCGGTCGTCACCACGATAAACCCGGTCGTCTTGGCGTCGTTGGACTCCATGAACGGATGGGTGTATTCGGGATTCGCCTGACTCAGGTGGGCTGCGATGTTGCGAATCTTGTCGCTGTAAGGGCGGGCCGCGCGCATCCGTTCCTGCGCCTTGCGCATCTTGGAGGCGGCCACCATTTCCATGGCCTTGGTGATCTTGCGGGTGTTTTCCACCGACTTGATCTTGCCGCGTATTTCCTTGCCTGCTGCCATTTAGATTACCCCCACGCTGTTCACTTCGTGTAATGCGCTGCCCCCCGAGGGGGCCGCTGCGCCTGCGGCCCGGCAAAGCCGGTTCCGCGGCCCCTGCTTGAAGGACCTGATCCTCAGAGTTGTTGCTGCGCTCATCGTTCGGTTTCCGTTGCTTTACGCGAAGGATTTCTTGAACGCAGTGACCGCGGTGGTCAACTCGGCCTCGGCATCCTTGTCCATGGCCTTGTTGGTTTCAAGCTTGTCCATCAGGGGCGCATGCTTGTCCTTGAGCCAGGCGTGCAGGCCGCTTTCGAATGCCAGTACCTTCTTGACCTCCACATCGTCCATGAAGCCCTTGTTCACTGCGAACAAGGTGGCACCCATGGTGGAGATGGACAAGGGCGCGTACTGCGACTGCTTGAGCAACTCGGTGACGCGCGCACCACGGTCGAGCTGCTTGCGGGTGGCTTCGTCCAGGTCGGAAGCAAACTGCGCAAACGCAGCCAGCTCGCGGTACTGGGCCAGGTCGGTACGGATACCGCCGGACAGGTTCTTGATCAGCTTGGTCTGGGCGGCGCCACCGACGCGCGACACCGAGATACCGGCGTTGATCGCGGGGCGGATGCCGGCGTTGAACAGGCTGGTTTCCAGGAAAATCTGTCCGTCGGTGATCGAAATCACGTTGGTCGGCACGAAAGCGGACACGTCGCCGGCTTGCGTTTCGATGATCGGCAGCGCGGTCAGTGAACCGGTCCGGCCTTTCACGGCGCCCTTGGTGAAGTCTTCGACATACTTCTCATTCACGCGGGCTGCGCGCTCCAGCAGGCGGCTGTGGAGATAGAACACGTCGCCGGGGTAGGCTTCGCGGCCTGGTGGACGGCGCAGCAGCAGCGACACCTGGCGGTAGGCAACAGCTTGCTTGGACAGGTCGTCATACACGATCAAGGCGTCTTCGCCACGGTCGCGGAAGTATTCGCCCATGGTGCAGCCCGAGTAGGCGCTGACGTATTGCATGGCGGCCGATTCGGAAGCCGATGCGGCCACGACGATGGTGTAGTCCATCGCGCCGGCTTGTTCCAGCGAGCGCACCACGTTCTTGATCGACGAAGCCTTTTGGCCAATCGCGACATAGACGCACGAGACGCCCTTGCCCTTTTGGTTGATGATGGCGTCAATCGCGACGGCGGTCTTGCCGGTCTGGCGGTCGCCAATGATCAGTTCGCGCTGGCCACGGCCGATAGGCACCATGGAGTCGACCGACTTCAGGCCGGTTTGCAAAGGCTGGTCAACCGATTTGCGGGCGATCACGCCGGGCGCGACCTTTTCAATCACGTCGCTCAACTTGGCATTGATCGGGCCTTTGCCGTCAATCGGCTGACCCAGTGCATTGACCACGCGGCCAAGCAGTTCAGGGCCGATTGGGACTTCCAGAATACGACCCGTGCACTTGACGGTGTCGCCTTCGGCAATGTGTTCGTACTCGCCCAGAATCACCGAGCCGACCGAGTCGCGCTCGAGGTTCAGTGCCAGGCCATAAGTGGGCGTGCCATCTGCCGTGGCAGGGAATTCAAGCATTTCGCCCTGCATCACATCGGACAGGCCGTGGATGCGGACAATACCGTCGGCCACCGACACCACGGTGCCCTGGTTGCGGATGTCGCTGCTTGCGGCGAGGCCTTCGATACGGCTCTTGATCAGTTCAGAAATTTCTGCGGGATTGAGTTGCATGACTCTTTCCTTCTTTCTATGTTATTGGCTAAAAACCCGGGACTGCGCGCGTGCGCCAGTTCAGGCGATCAGCGCCATTTTCATTTGTTCCAAACGGGCTTTGACCGAAGTGTCCAGCACCTCGTCACCGACGACCGCGCGAATCCCGCCAATCAGCGACGGATCAAGTTCGACCTTGATGCCGAGCTTGCGCCCGAAGCGCTTTTCCAGCACTGCTGCAATGTCGTTCAAACCCTGCTCGTCTAACGGAAAAGCACTGAAGACGGTGGCATCGGTGACGCCGCCCGCAGCATTCTTGAGCGAACGAAACTGGACGGCGATCTCGGGCAGCGCAGACAGTCGACCATTTTCAATCACGAGGCGCAGGAAATTCCTGGCAGCTGCGGGCAAGGGGTCGGTGTCGTTGCCGGCCACGCCGGCGATCAGGTCGAACACCTGGTCCACGCTCGCCTTCGGGCTGTCGGCAAACTGGAGCAACTGGGCGTTTTGCGCCACAGCCGCCAGAGCGTCCAGCCAGAGGGCGGTAGCAGCCAGGTCGGAGCCCTGCGCCTTGAACAGCGCATCTGCGTAAGGGCGGGCAATGGTTGCGAGTTCAGCCATAGTGGTTCTACCTTGCCTACAGCTCGGTTTTCAGGCGGCTCAGCAACTCGGCATGAACCCCGGCATTGACTTCCTTGCGGAGAATCTGCTCGGCGCCCTTGACTGCCAGCAGGGCGACCTGCTCGCGCAGAGCCTCTCTGGCCTTGACCGTTTGTTGAGCGGCTTCAGCCTGGGCTGCCGCAATGATCTTGTTGGCTTCCTCGACCGCACGGGCCTTGGCTTCCTCGACGATGCCTTGGCCCCGGCGGTCGGCATCGGCCAGACGGGCAGCGGTCTCGGTACGCGACGTGGCCAGTTCGGCCTCTACACGCTTGTTGGCGGTAGAGAGTTCGGACTTGGCTTTATCAGCGGCAGCGAGGCCGTCAGAAATTTTCGAGGCCCGCTCGTCCAGCGCTTTTGTGATTGGTGGCCACACGAACTTCATCGTGAACCAGACCAGGATCGCAAAAACGACAGCCTGCAGGAACAGGGTGGAGTTAATGTTCACGGCTTATTCCTTATCGAACGTACCAGGGATGGCCGAAAAATTAACGCAGGACAAAAGGATTGGCAAATGCGAACAGCAGGGCGATGGCAACGCCGATCAGGAAAGCAGCGTCGATCAGACCGGCCAAAATGAACATTTTGGTTTGCAGGTCGTTCATGAGTTCAGGCTGGCGAGCCGAGGCTTCCAGGAATTTGCCGCCCATCAGGGCGATGCCGATAGAGGCACCAATAGCACCGAGACCGACGATCAAACCACAAGCCAAAGCGACGAGTCCGAGAATGTTTTCCATGATTGCTCCAAAGATGAGAGGAAAGGTAAAAAGAAAAGGGAAAGAAAAAGCCAACCGCCGTCAGGCAGAAAGGCCTAGTGTGAATCGTGGGCCTGCCCCACGTAAATCAACGTCAACATCATGAAGATGAAGGCTTGCAGCGTGATCACCAGGATGTGGAAGATGCTCCACACGGTTCCGGCGACAACATGCCCGAATCCCAGCCAGAACATACCCGTGAGTGGGTTGAACTGCCAGGCCCACACGCCACCCATCAGGGCGATCAGCATGAAGACGAGTTCGCCGGCAAACATGTTGCCGAACAGCCGCATGCCGTGCGAGACGGTCTTGGCGGTGAATTCAATCATTTGCATCAGGAAGTTGACCGGATACAAAAACCAGTGGTCGCCAAACGGCGCCGCAATGAGCTCGTGCGACCAGCCGCCGATACCCTTGATCTTGATGTTGTACACCAGGCAGACCAGCAGCACGCTGACGGACAGGCCGAGGGTGGTGGACAGGTCGGCCGTGGGCACGACGCGCATGTAGGCATGTTCGGGGTCGTGTCCTGCGGCGCCATACAACATGGCCCAGATTCGGGGAATGGCATCGACCGGCAGCATGTCCATGGCGTTCATCATGAAAATCCAGACGAACACGGTGAGCGCCAGCGGCGACACCAGTTTGCGGCTCTTGGCGTTGTGAATCACGCCCTTGGCCTGGCTGTCAACCATTTCCGACAGGATTTCAACCGCAGCCTGGAAACGGCCGGGAACGCCTGAGGTGGCCTTGCGGGCCGCGCGCCACAGGAAGAAGCAGCCGATGACGCCCAGTAAAACCGAATAGATCAGCGAGTCGAGGTTGAACAGGCTGAAATCGACAATGCTGCTTTGCTTGACGCTTTCCAATGAAAAATTTGTCTGCAAATGCTGCAGGTGGTGCTGGATGTACTCTCCAGACGTCGGGGCATGTATTCCAGCGTTTTCAGCAGCAGACATAAGTCACCAATTCGTCAGTTCTTCAAAAATTATTGATCGATTTTTTGCGCGCCGGGCCGAACCACATGGCCACCCAGTACACCTTCATCGTCACCACGAAACCCGCCAGCAAAGCCAGCCAATTCAATCCTTCAACCAGCCTTGGCGCGGCGAACAGCATCGCCACCGTCAAGGCAATCTTGACCATTTCCCAGACAAAAAATCCGGCCAGCGCCGCATTTCCATGCATTGCCGATTTTTGACGCGACAGGCCCCGGGCAAACAGCGCCGCAGGAACAATCACCGCCAGCGCGCCGTAGCCAGCCGACCAGCCCATGCGCGCCTGGCCCGTCACCAGCCAAGCCAGTGCCGCCACCACGATTCCCACCCCGACCTGACCTGCCCACACCGACCACAAGGAAAACGGGGGGTTCAATTCCCGAACCTTTTTGGCTTCTTCGTGCGTCAGGGGCTTGAACCCTTCGTCTTGCGCCTCATCTGTCTCTTCTGCCTCGTACGGCTTGCCTGCAACCACAGTACTTTTCAGGGCAGGGGCTTCAGGGTGGCCGGGGCATGTCGCCGCTGGATCTGCCATTGTGTTCCTCACAAATTACATGAAGGTTACGAGCCCCAATCTCAGCAAAGCCTCTGATTATACGTAGAAACCCCTGCCATTTACCAATAGCCATGCGCGTGCTCTGGATTGGCGCGGTTTCACGGGCGCTTTATGATCAGGCCCGGGTGCATTAACCACAATGGCGCCCCATTCTAATGAAAGACTGCCGATGCCAGCGTTGATGAAATTCCTGCATGTTCTTGCCGCCATCGCCTGGCTCGGGGGAATCAGTTTCATGCTGTTTGCGCTGCGCCCTGCAGCGGCCGAACTCCTCGCGCCGCCGCAGCGGTTGCCCCTGATTGCGCAAACGCTGCAGCGCTTTTTCAAGCTGGTCTGGGTGACGATCGTGGTGCTGCTGTTGTCTGGCCTGGCGATGCTGCTGGGCGTGGGCATGAAGAACGCACCGGCCGGATGGCACGCCATGCTGGGGATTGGCCTGGTGATGTTTGCGCTGTTCGGCCACCTGTATTTCGGACCTTTCCGCCGGCTCAAACACGCCGTCAGCGCGGCCAACTGGCCCGAAGGCGGCCGGCGCGTCGGGCAGATTGCCACGCTCGCCACGGTCAACCTGGCGCTTGGCGTACTGGCCATCGCCGCTGTATATTTTCTCGCCTGATGCATCAGCGAACCAGACTGCAGCGCGCTGCAAGGCCATCGCCTGCCGCTTTGAACGCATCCTCATGAATGCCGACCAGCCCCCGACAAGCGCCCCCGGCAACTGGCGGCCAGCTGGCCTTTTCAGCCGCCTTCGCAGCGCATTGCCCTGCCGCGAGACACTTGCCGCCCATCCCTGGCTCAAGCCCGTGGCGCACCGCCTGCTCGACCGCCAGTTGTGGCACGCGCAGCATGAAGCCGTGGCGCGGGGCGTCGCCATCGGGATTTTCTGGGCCTTTGCCGTGCCCGTGGCGCAGTTTGCGCTGGCCACCCTGAACTGCGTCTGGTGGCGCGCCAATATCCCGGTCGCTGCCGGCATGACGCTGGTAACCAACCCGTTCACCATCGGCTTCTGGCTCTGGCTCGCCTACCAACTGGGCAGCCTGGTGCTGGACGCGCCGCCGCCGGTTCCGCTGGCCGACGGCGCGGGGCTGCTGGCCTGGCTGGGCTCGTTCGGCGCGCCGGCCATGCTGGGCATGGGCATTTTTGCGCTCTGCGGCGCATTGACCGGCTACCTGGTCGTCAAGCTCGCCTGGCGCGTGCGCGTCGGCGTCAAGCGCTGGCGCAGGCAGAACACCCCCCGCGCCGCAGCCGCACCGCCAGCCTGCTGAAATAACTTCTGCCTTCGTCACTTTCCTGACCCCAACCGCTGCCTGCAGCCACACCCCATGACCCTATCCGCCGCCAACGCATTGCCCGACACCCCGTGCTACCTCAACGGCGACTTCAGCACGCTGCGCGACGCCAAGATCAGCGTGCTCGATCGCGGCTTCATCTTTGGCGATGGCGTCTATGAAGTCGTGCCGGCCTATGCGGGCAGGCTGTTTCGCTTCGAGCAGCACATGGCGCGGCTGGACCGCAGCCTGGCCGAACTGCGCATCGCCAATCCGCTGACACACGACCAGTGGCGTGACACGGCACTAAAATTAATAGCAGACTATGCCCTGTCCACGGGCGCAGACACGCAAAAAGGCAATCAACTGATCTACATCCAGGTGACCCGGGGCGTGGCCATGCGCGACCACCCGATGCTGCCCGGCCTCACGCCCACCGTGTTCATCATGGTCAACCCGATGAAACTGCCCAGCGAAGCGCAGCGCGCGCAAGGCGTGGCCTGCGTCAGCGCGGGCGACTTCCGCTGGGAAAAGGCGCACATCAAGAGCACCAGCCTGCTGGGCGCGGTGTTCTCGCGCCAAATCAGTTTCGACGCCGGCGCGCTGGAGACCGTCATGTTCCGGGGCGACCACCTGAGCGAAGCGGCGGCCAGCAACGTCTGGGTCGTCAAGAACGGCACCGTGATGGGGCCGCCCAAGGACCATCTGGTGTTAGAGGGCATCCGCTATGGCCTGATTGAAGAAATCTGCCGCGCCGCCGGCATCGGCTTCGAGTTGCGCCCCATCAGCCGGGCCGAGGTGCTGGCCGCCGACGAGCTGCTGCTGTCGTCGGCCACCAAGGAAATTTTGCCCATCACCCTGCTGGACGGCCAGCCGGTCGGCAACGGCCAGCCCGGCCCGGTCTATGCCAAACTGTACGCAGCCTACAGCCAAGCCAAACAGGAGCCATCGACATGAGCGCTGAGAACGACAACGGCCACGCGCCAGACAACAGACCCGCAACCCCGCCCGACGCCGAAGCCCGCAAGGATTCGCTGATCGAATACCCGTCGCTGTTCCCGATCAAGGTCATGGGCATCAAGGCCGAGGGCTATGTCCACGCGGTGACGCATATCGCCCATCAGTTCGACCCGACGTTTGACGCCTCGACCATCGAGCTGCGCGAAAGCAAGGGCGGCAAGTACCTGGGCGTGACGATCACCGTGACGGCCACCAGCCGCGAGCAGCTCGACGAGCTGTACCGCACGCTGTCCACGCACCCAATGGTCAAGGTCGTGCTTTAGGCATCTGGCCAATAAAAACTGCGCGCGCCCGTCATTGCCGCGAAGGCGGGAGTCCAGCAACCCGGATTGAACGCTCAAACGAGTCTGGATTCCCGCCTTCGCGGGAATGACGCAGGGAAGTTATCGCTGACCACCGCCAAGGTGCTGAACCGGCGGGCCTTTTGAACTGGCCCTGCGCGCGTTACGCTACGGGCTGGCCCTGCACCCCTTTTTTTCTTCTACCCGCATGAACGACTTTTCCGACTACCTCCTGCGCCACCCGCTGCCGCATCAAAGCCCACACCAGCCCTTGAGCGAGGCCGAGTGCGACGAACTGTTCGCGCTGTTTGACGACGACAGCCTGCCAAATACCACGATGTCGGCCGAGATGGCCGACGGCTACCTCACCGCCTGCGTCGTCGGCCCCGTGCCGGTGCCCGCCCACGAATGGATGGCGGCGATTTTTGGCCAGCCCACGCTGGCAATTTGCGACGATTCCGAGCGCCAGCACCGCCTACTGCAATTGCTGCTGCACCGGCACCGCGACATCACAGTGGCCACGGCGGTGCCGCTGCACGACCTCACGCCCGACAAGCTGTTCCTGCCATTGACCAGCGAAGTGGACGACAGCAAACGCATTACCCCGTACCAGATCGACGCCGACGGAATCCGCCAGGGCGACTGGGTATGCAAGGACTGGGCCGAAGGCTTTCGGCTCGCCATGCTGGACCACCCGCAATGGGAAACCCTGACGAACGACCGCAAGAACTTTGACCTGCTCGGGCCGATTGCGCTGTTCGCGCAAGGCTACAACCTTGAGAAGCCCGAGCTGCAGATTGACGAAACAACCGGTCTTCTGGCCTTGCTGTCCCTGTCCATCTACAACATCCGAAGCTTCTGGAAGCTCCACAAGCATGCGCCCGCGCCTGCATTGCGCGAAGCCCGCAAGGTCGGCCGCAACGACCCCTGCCCTTGCGGCAGCGGCAAAAAATACAAGAAATGCTGCGGCGCATGAGTCTTCGGCGCCATACCCACTTTTGAACAAACCCATGCAATCACAGCAACTCGGCCGCGTGGCCTACCTGCCCACCTACCAGGCGATGCAGGACTTCACCGCCGCGCGCGATGATGCCACGCCCGATTCGCTATGGATTTGCGAGCACCCTGCGGTCTATACGCAAGGGCTGGCGGGCAAAGCCGACCATATCCTGAACCCCGGCGAGATTCCGGTGGTGCAGACCAACCGGGGCGGCCAGGTGACCTTCCACGGCCCCGGCCAGGTGGTGGTCTATCCACTGATCGACCTGAAGCGGGCCGGTTATTTCGTCAAGGAATATGTCTATCGCATTGAGGAGTCGGTGATCCGCACGCTGGCGCATTTCGGCGTGACCGGCCACCGCGTCGCGGGCTCGCCCGGCATTTACGTGCGGCTCGACGATCCGTTTTCACATGCCGCATTGTCCGGCCCGGCGCATCCGGCCGACCCGTTTCGCGGCTTGGGCAAGATTGCCGCGCTGGGCATCAAGGTCAGCCGGCACTGCACCTACCACGGCGTGGCGCTGAACGTGGCGATGGACCTCGAACCCTTCTCGCGCATCAACCCTTGCGGTTACGCAAACCTGAAAACCACGGACCTTTCTACAATCGGCGTTTCGGCCAGCTGGCAGGAAGCGGCAGAGGTGCTGGGCCAACAGCTCGCCACCCGCCTGGCGCCCTGACCTTTCGCCCCGCCCCCACCCAAACCACCACACACCATGAGCACACCCGAAGTCGTCCGCGAAGTCCAGAGCCTGGAAACCTACAACCCGCTGGCCAAGCAAAAAGCCGCCGCCAAGCTGTCGCGCATTCCCGTCAAGGTGGTGCCCGGTGAAATCCTGAAAAAGCCCGACTGGATTCGCGTCAAGGCCGGCAGCCCGAGCACCCGCTTCTACGAGATCAAGCAGATCCTGCGCGAGAACAAGCTCAACACGGTGTGCGAGGAAGCGAGCTGCCCGAACATCGGCGAATGCTTCGGCAAGGGCACGGCGACCTTCATGATCATGGGCGACAAATGCACGCGCCGCTGCCCGTTTTGCGACGTCGGTCACGGCCGGCCCGATCCGCTGGATGCGGACGAGCCGATGAACCTGGCGCGCACGATTGCCGCCTTGAAGCTCAAATACGTCGTCATCACCAGCGTGGACCGCGATGACTTGCGTGACGGCGGCAGCGGCCATTTTGTGGAATGCATCCAGCGCATCCGCGAACTCTCGCCCGGCACGACGATTGAAGTGCTGGTGCCCGATTTCCGGGGCCGCGACGACCGCGCGCTGGAGATTTTGAAGGCCTCGCCGCCCGACGTGATGAACCACAACCTGGAAACCGCGCCGCGCCTGTACAAGGAAGCGCGCCCCGGCAGCGACTACCAGTTCAGCCTGAACCTGCTGAAGAAATTCAAGGCGCTGCACCCCAACGTGCCGACCAAGAGCGGCATCATGGTCGGCCTGGGCGAGACCGACGAGGAAATCCTGCAGGTCATGCAGGACATGCGCGACCACGGCATCAACATGCTGACGATTGGCCAGTACCTCGCGCCCTCGATGTCGCATTTGCCGGTGCGCCGTTATGTGCATCCGGACACCTTCAAGATGTTTGAAGCGAAAGCCTACGAGATGGGCTTCAGCCACGCCGCCGTCGGCGCGATGGTGCGCTCAAGCTACCACGCCGACGAGCAGGCGCATGCTGCCGGCGTGTCCGACAAGCCCGCTGCATAACGGGCCTGCGGCTTTTTAATACCGGTTGGGATTGTTCGGACGCCGGTCGTCCCGGTTGCGCACGCCGTCGCCGTCACGGTCGCCACCCCGGTGATGCCCGCCGCCGTAGTAGCCATCGGGCTGACCATTGCCGTAGGGGACCGGGTAGGCAACACAACCGGTCAGGCTGGTCAGTACCAGCACGATCGCTGCAAGTATTTTCATGGGTTTCTCCTGAACATCCACAGGGTCCGCTTGCGACAGGATGCTGGTGCCGGCAGCGTCGCAAACGCTTGTGCTGCTTCATTTCAGCCCCGGCACATGCCAGCGGGGTGTCTGCGGCGTGGCTGAAGCGTGAAGCTGGCTACAACATGTAACCTGCGATCTACGGTCCGCGCCAGGGTTTGCCTGCGCTTGCGGTGCCAAAAATAAGGCGTTTCGCGGTGAGTCAGCATTCAAAACGCCACTATGCTTGCGGCCCATGCCTGCCAACTTGTATGCACTGGGCGCCATCGCGCTCTGGGTTTCCCTTGCCACCCTCGGTGTCGCGCTCAAGCACATCCCCCCGTTTCTGCTGACCGGCATTGCCCTGCTCATGGGCAGCCTGCTGGCGCTGCCTTTCGTGCTGAAGGACCGGCGGGCCTGGCAGATTCCGCCCGGCACGCTGGTGCTTGGCGTTTGCGGCCTGTTCGGCTACCACTTCCTGCTGTTCATCGCCCTGCGCCATGCGCCGCCGGTCGAGGCGAACCTGGTCAACTACCTGTGGCCGCTGCTGATGGTGGTGCTGGCGCCGCTGCTGCTGGTCGGGCTCAGGCTGCGCGCGCTGCATGTGGTGGCGGCGCTGCTCGGGTTTGGCGGCGCGGCGATTGCCATTCTGGGTGCCAGCCAGGGCGTGGCGGGCGGCTGGTCCTGGGGTTTTGTTCCGGCGCTGGCGTCGGCCTTCATCTGGGCCAGCTACTCGCTGCTGACCCAGCGCGTCAAGCCATTTCCGACGGCGGCCATCGGCCTGTTCGGTGGGGTCTCGGGCCTGCTGTCGCTGGGGTGCCACTGGGTGCTGGAGGCGCAGGTCATGCTGTCCGCGCACGACTGGCTGCTGCTGGCGGTGATGGGGCTGGGGCCGCTGGGCGGCGCGTTTTTCCTCTGGGACAAGGCGCTCAAGCTGGGCGATGCGCGGCAGATCGGCATCCTGAGCTACCTCACGCCGCTGGGCTCGACCGCGCTGCTGATGCTGGTCAGCGGCCGGCCGCTGAGCTGGAGCATTGGACTGTCGGCGGTGATGATCCTGGGGGCGGCGCTGCTGGGCACACGGACCCGGTGATGGCGGCGTGGCCCGCCAGCCTGCAGGAAAATGGCTTCAGCGCGCACAATTCAAGCCCTTTAGCGCTCTTGCGCTTACTGCACGTGCGTATGCAGCTATTTTTTCAATAGCAAATCAGCGCCTGAACAGTGCCTGCGCCGTCAGCTGGCCTGCAGCATCACCGAGGGGTCTTCGCTGTTCAGCACTTCCTGCGCCCACAGCCTGAGCTTTGCGGCGTCCGCGCGCAGCACCTGCTGCTTGACCGACAGGATCTGCGACGGATGCATGGAAAAGCTGCGCAGCCCCAAGCCGAGCAACAGCCGCGTCATGTGTACGTCGCCGGCCATCTCGCCGCAGACGCTGACGCCCTTGCCCTGGGCATTGCATTCGGCAATCGTGTCGGCCACCAGCCGCAGCACCGCCGGATGGCAGGGGTCGTACAGGTGCGCGACGGCCTCGTCGGAACGGTCGATGGCCAGCGTGTACTGCGTCAGGTCGTTGGTGCCGATCGACAGGAAATCAAAATACTTGAGGAACACCGGCACGGTCAGCGCCGCCGCCGGAATCTCGATCATCGCGCCCAGCCGCACCGGGCCGTAGACAAAACCGCGTTTGTCGAGCTGCGCGCGCGCCTGGTTGATTAGGTCGAGCGTCTGGCGGATTTCGCTGGCATGGGCCAGCATGGGCACCAGCAGGTTGACCTGGCCGTGGGCGGCGGCGCGCAAAATGGCACGCAGCTGCGTCAAAAACATCGGCGGATCGGCCAGGCTCCAGCGGATGGCGCGCAGCCCGAGCGCCGGGTTCAGGTGGCCCTCCTGCGATTTGGCGGTCGGCCGGTCCAGCGGCTTGTCGGAGCCGATATCGACGGTGCGGATGGTCACCGGCATGCCCTGCATGCCTTCGATGGCCTTGCGGTAGGCCAGGTACTGCTCGTTCTCGTCGGGCAGCTTGCCATTGCGGCCCATGAACAGGAATTCGCTGCGAAACAGCCCCACGCCGACCGCGCCGGCCTCGACCGCGCCCAGCGTGTCGTCGGGCATTTCGATGTTGGCCAGCAACTCGATGCGCTGGCCGTCCATCGTCAGCGCCGGGGTGTGGCGCAGGCGGTTGAGCCGCTGGCGTTCGAGTTCGCCCTGGCGCTGCTTGAAGCCGTATTCGGCCAGGATGATGGGCGAGGGATCGACGATCAGCACGCCGGCATCGCCGTCGATGATCACCCAGTCGTCCTGCTTGATCAGCTGGCTGGCGCTGCGCGCGCCGACCACCGCCGGAATGTCCATGCTGCGCGCGACGATGGCGGTGTGCGAGGTGCGGCCGCCCACGTCGGTGGCAAAGCCGGCGAACAGGCTCTGCTTGAACTGCAGCATGTCGGCCGGCGAAATGTCGTGCGCCACCAGCACCAGCGGCACATCGAGCGTGTCGTCGAGCAGCAGGTCCTGCTGCGACTGCCGGCGGCTGCTGCCGGCCCGCGCAGCGCCCTGGCGGGCCGCCTGCAGCGGCGAGGCCGAGCCTTTCATGTGGCACAGGATGCGCTCGACGACCTGTTCCAGGTCGGCCTTGCGCTCGCGCAGGTAGGCGTCCTCCATCTCGTCGAACTGGCGCGCAATCAGCTCGTACTGCGTGGTCAGCGCCCATTCGGCGTTGTAATGGCGCTCGGTGATCCAGTGCTTCACGCCGCTGATCAGCATTTCGTCCTGCAGCAGCATTAAATGCACGTCGAGCAGCGCGGCGATTTCATGCGGCGCGTCCTTGGGCAGGTCATGCTGCAGGCGCATGATCTCTTCCATGACCGCATTGCGCGACAACCTGACGCGCGCAATCTCGTCATTGGTGGTCGCCGGGTCGATGAAGTAATGGCTGACATCGGCCCGGCTCGACGCCACCAGCACCGCACGGCCAATGGCGACACCGCGCGACACCGCCAGGCCGTGGACGGAAAACGTCATTCAGAGGCTCCCGAACGAAGCGCCGGACGGTGTAAGAAGCGTGACGGCGAAGAAGTAAGCGCAGTGGTTTGATGCAAGCCAGGGCCGCAGAACCGGCTTTGCCGGGCTGCAGGCGCAGCGGCCCCCCCGGGGGGCAGCGCAGTACGCGAAGCGACAAGCGTGGGGGCTAGTCGTTGCCAGTCAGGGCCGCGGAACCGGCTTTGCCGGGCCGCAGGCGCAGCGGCCCCCCCGGGGGGCAGCGCAGCACACGAAGTGGCAAGCGTGGGGGTCACATTTACTCCCCTTCGCCGAATTTGTCCGCCACCAGCGCCAGCAAGGCATCCATGGCGGCCTGCTCGTCCTCGCCCTGGGTTTCGATCTCGACGCTGCTGCCGATGCCGGCGGCCAGCATCATCACGCCCATGATGCTCTTGGCATTGACGCGGCGTTCGCCCTTGCTCATCCAGACCTCGCTGCGGAAACTGCCGGCGAGCTTGGTGAATTTGGCGGAAGCTCTGGCATGCAGGCCCAGCTTATTGCTGATGGTCGTGCGGGTCTTGATCATTGATTCTTTGTACTTGGTTTTGCGGGGCGGTCACGGCCACCTGCATCACGCCCTGGCTGGCGCCGGCCAGCGCGCGCGCCACCAGCGTGTCGAGCGCTTCGTGGCGGTAGCACACGGCGCGCAGCAGCATGGGCAGGTTCATGCCGGTCACCAGCTTGGTGTTGATGCCGTCGGCCAGCTTTTGCGCGACGTTGCAGGGCGTTGCGCCAAAAATATCGGTCAGCACCAGCGCCTGCGGCAGGCCAAGCTGCTTGAGCACCAGGCTGGCCTGCGCCAGCGTTTCCTCGGGCGGTGTCTGGGGCTGCACGTCGAACGCCGCCACGCCGGCATCGCTGTCTGGAAAGACATGGCGAACGCACTGCAGGAAGGCGGAGGCCAGCGGGGCATGGGCGATGATGAGAATGCCGTTCATTGCGCTCAATTATCAGCTTTGACAGTGACAAAGTAGCCATACGCAGCGATACCGCAACACAAATAGACTGCCATGGCCGCCTGGAAGCTGGCGACCTGCGCCAGGCCCATGGCGGCAAAACCGTCAATCAGCAGCCCCAGGCCCCACTGGGCGACAAACACGCCGGCAAAGATGACCAGGTTGAAGGCCGACAGCGCGCGCCCGGCCAGCCCGGCCCGAAACGACATGCCGACGGCCGGCTGCGCCAGCCCCATGACGCTCGATGTCATGCAAAACAGTGCCCAGCCCAGCCAGCCGGTGGCGCTGCCGGCCAGGATATTGAAGGCCAGCACCGCCAGGCTGAGCGGAATCCCCCAGGCGATCAGGCGCGCGGCCGACCAGCCACGGCGGGCAAGGTGGGGGTTGACCATGCCCCAGCCCCAGAAGGTCACCAGCATGCTGGCATTGATCCAGAAAAGGCCGGTGGCCGATTCCAGCGCGGTGCGGCCGGACACCCGCACCATCCACGGCCCGGCCCACAGCGTCTGGATGGCGACCATGCCGCCGTAGTGGAAGAAAGCCAGCGGCGCCATCTTGTGGAAATAGCGGCTGCGCCAGATGGGCGCATAACCGGCTTCCTCGGGAATGGCAGGCCATGGCGGCAAGCCCGGGGGCGCCGGCGGCGCAGTGGCCCGCCAGCGCGGGACGACCCAGGCTATCGCCGCCATCGACACCAGAATCAGCCCCGCCAGCAGCCAGAACAGGGCGCGCCAGCCGGTCAGCGGCATCAGCCACTGCACCGGCAGCGTCGAGGCCAGCATGCCGAGCGAGCCGGTCATCAGCATCCATGAATTGGCGCGCAGCAGCGTGGCCGGGTCAAACCAGCGGCGGTAGCCGGTCAGCGCGGCCATCAGGCACGCGCCCACGCCCATGCCCAGCAACACGCGCGCGGTCAGCAGCCCGGCAAAACTGCCGGCGGCTGAAAACGCCAGGCAGCCGACCACCGCCAGGCTCAGGAACCACAAAATGACGCGCCTGGGGCCATGGCGGTCCAGCCAGGTGCCCAGCGGCAGCTGGACAGCGGCAAAACCCAGGAAATAACCACCCGCCAGCAAGCCCAGATCCCGCGCCTGAAGCGAAAACTCCTGCGTCAGCACCGGCGCGAGCGTGGCGGTGATGGAGCGCAGCAGCGTCGAGAAGAAATAGGCCCCGGCAAACGCCAGAAAAACCAGCGTTGCCGCGCGGGCGCCCAGCCGCTCCGGCAGGGGGACTGCATCTTTGGACGTCACGGTGTCATTCAAACTTCAGGCTGGAAAAAAACGTTTCCGCCACCTCGGGCGCGATCTGCGGCGCATACATCACCACCTGGAACAATTGCGAGCCCTGCGCAAAATAAGCGGCCTGCCCGCTCACGGCAGTGCCATCGGCGCGCTGCCCCTGCGCCTGCAACCGCGTGGCGGGCGTGCCGGGCGATGCGCCGGGAACCTTCAGGGGCAGCGGCTGGCGGCTGACGGGCGCGGCCTTCATGTTGGCCAGCGCCAGGTCCTGCCACAGCGCCAGCACCGAAGCGGCCTGCGCGGCGTCGCCCACATCGGCGACGGCGACGGCAAAGGTCGCGCCATCGGCGTCGCAGCCCAGCATCGCCAGCGACGTCGGCTTCCCGCCCAGCGGAACGACCTTTTGCGCCTTGTCGGGCTTGCAGGGCAGCAGCAGGTTCAGCCGCGTGCCTTCAGGACGGACTTCGCGCCAGTTGAGCGCCGGGCTGCAGGCGGCCAGCGCCAGCAAGGCGGCCAGAGCGGCATTCACCAAAATCGAGAATCGGAACATCAAGCGCGTCCTGGCCTTGTCAAAAACTGCTGCCCACCAGCAGGCCCTGCACTTTACAGGCAAACGGAACGGTCCCGTGCCGGGCACGATGTTTGCTCGCAGCCTGGCCATTCCTTCAACCCTGCCGAAAGCCAACATGAACCGCAACGACATCACTGAAAAAATCATCACCGTCAAGGTCAGCCAGGGCATCACCTGGGAATCGGTGGCCAAGGCCGTCGGCCTTAGCAAGGAATGGGTCACGGCCGGCTGCCTCGGCCAGATGACGTTTGACACGGCACAGGCGGCCATCGTCGGCGACATCTTCGGCCTGAGCGAGGAAGAGCGCAAATGGCTGCAGGTCGTGCCGTACAAAGGCTCCTTGGCCAGCGCCGTGCCGACCGACCCGCTGATCTACCGCTGGTACGAGATCGTCAGCGTCTACGGCACCACCATCAAGGAGCTGATCCATGAGGAATTCGGCGACGGCATCATGAGCGCGATTGATTTTTCCATGGACATCGTGCGCCAGCCCGACCCCAAGGGCGACCGCGTCAACGTGGTGCTGTCGGGCAAGTTTCTGCCGTACAAGCAGTACTGACACGGCCGGCTCGGGGTTGCGCTCTCCTATTTTTTGCTTGCTTCTTTTGGGTTTTCAGGCTTGGAGCGCCTTCCCGGCGGGGGGTAACTTTCTTTTCTGGCAAAAAAGAAAGTCACCCCCCCGCCGGGAAGGCGCTCACCCCTCAAACCACAGAAGAACCCACCCAAAGCCAAAGAACAGAAACCGCAAGCGTTAATAGCTACGTATTTTTAAGTAAAAATGCTATTTCCGCACGACTGGCTTGCATTTATAGCTATTAATTAAGTAGCAAAATGCTGCATGACCGGCAACAGGCTGCGATGTAGTGCTGATTGAAAGCCGCCAAGGTTCGCCCTAAACTGCGCTTTTGCTTTCACCCAAGCGAAGCCATCCACGCCATGAAATCCGCCATCCCGCTCTTGCTGCTGCTGGCCGGGCTGTGCATGACGACTGGCGTGCATGCCCAGCCAGTGCCGCATGCCAGCCAGGCGCCAGTCCGCGCGCCCGATTCGCTGCCCGCGCTGCGCAGCCAGTCCGAATTCGATGCGCTGGCCCGTGTCCACAACCCGGGAAGCGCGATGGCGCTGCCGCATGTGATGTTTGCCATCGACCGGCTGCCGACGCCGGCGCGCATGCACTACCTCAACACGCCGCGCTTTGGCCTGCACGAGCATTTTGTCCGCCAGGCCGGCCTGATGCCGCGCGCCGACGAGCAGGCCATCAAAAGCAACTACCTGCGGCCAGACCGCCGCTTCCTGTTCGGCACGGTCAGCTGGCAGCCGGACATTGCTTCATTCACCTACGAATTCTGGGAAGGCGACCAGCTGACCGAGCCGCTGCTGCGCCAGGCCGACCAGCTGCTCAAGGCCAGCTTTTTCGCGCCGCTCCAGCTCAAGACCAGCTCGACGCTGCACGAGCGCCTCGCGCAGAAGATGGGCCTGGCCTTCGTGACCCAGGAAGCGCTGATTCGGCACCAGCCCTTCATGGCGCTCAACCCGGGCACGGCCACCGGCCGGCTGCGCATCGTGGAGAAAGCCGACGACACGGACACGCTGCGGCCCGACGACATTGCCGTGCTCCGGCAGGTTCCGCTGAGCCTTCCGCCCGTCGCCGGCGTGCTGACCGAGCGCGCATCGACCGTGCTGTCGCATGTCAATCTGCTGGCCAAGGGCTGGGGCATTCCGAATGCCTATCTGCGTGACGCGGCCGGCCTGCTGCGCCCACATGAAGGGCAATGGGTCGAACTGAAGGTGACGGCGTCGGGCTACCAGCTGCGCCGGCTGGCGGAGCCGGAAATTGCAGCCTGGCAGCAGCGCCAAACAAAGTTGAGCCGTCAAGGAATTGCACAAACCGCCAAGCCTGATCTGGTGGAGACCCGCCTGTGGCCGCTGGTCGCCCTGCGGCCCCGGCACAGCGCGCAATGCGGCGCCAAGGCGGCCAACCTGGGCGCCTTGCAGGTCGCGGGTATTCCGGGCACGTTTGTTCCTGACGGCTTCTGCATCCCCTTTTCGCATTACGACCGCTTCATGCGCGCCCATCATCTGGCCGACCGGGTGGCGCGCATGCAGCAGCTGCCGGGCTTCAGGACCGACCCGAAAATCCGCAAGGAGGCGCTGGCCAGTCTGCGCGGCGACATCGTCCAGTGGCCGGTTGACAGGGCGATGGCCGCCGAATGGCAGGCGCGCTGGCAAAGCCAGCTGGGCGGCCAGGGCGTGTTCGTGCGCAGCTCGTCCAATTCCGAGGATTTGCCGGGCTTCAACGGCGCCGGGCTCTACACCACCGTGCCAAACGTGCTGACCGGCGAGGCGCTGGAGCGCGCGGTGAAAACCGTCTGGGCATCGGTGTTCAACTTTGAAGCCTGGGAAGCGCGCAGCGCGGCGCACTTTCGCACCGACGCGGTGATGATGGGCGTTTTCGTCCAGGCCGCCATCGACGCCGCCAACGCCGGCGTGATGATCACCCGCGACCCGTTCACCGCCACCGGATGGCATGTCACCTACATCTCGGCCAAGCGCGGCATCGGCATCCGGGTGGTCGAGGGCCAGCGCGTGGCCGAGCAGGTCATGTATTCGAGCTGGTCCAAGGCCATCCAGGTGCTCAGCCGATCGGCCGACAACACCGCGCTGCAGCTGGACGCGGGCGGCGGCGTGAAGGAAGTCCCGGTCGAGGTCGGCCGCGTCGTGCTGAACGACGCGCTGGTCTTGCGCCTGGCCGGCGTCGGCGCGGCCGTCAAGCAGCTGTTTGGCGGCGTGGACCAGGACATCGAATGGGCCACGGTGGGCGGGCGCATCGCGCTGCTGCAGGCGCGGCCCTATGTGGACCGGAGCACGGTGCCGCCCAGGCCGTGAACTTTACAGTCAAAAAGGCCGTTTGCGCTTGCCTCCAAAGCGTTCACAGCTATCAAAAAAATAGCTTGTCAATTTGCCTTGATACGCAGGCAAAATAAGGCCATGAACTCTCTCCAAGGCATCCGCATTCTCGATTTGTCCCGCGTCCTCGCGGGCCCGTGGTGTACCCAGACGCTGGCCGACCTGGGGGCCGACGTCATCAAGATCGAGCGCCCCGGCAGTGGCGACGACACCCGCACCTGGGGGCCGCCCTTCCTGAAAAACGACGACGGCGCGGAAACGCATGAAGCCGCCTATTACCTGGGCGCCAACCGCAACAAGCGTTCGGTGACCTGCGACATTGCCCGGCCCGCCGGCCAGGCGCTGATCCGCGAACTGGTCCTGCACTGCGACGTGTTCGTCGAGAACTTCAAGGTCGGCGACATGGCGCGCTACGGCCTCGACTACGCGTCGCTGAAGGCCTTGAACCCGCGCCTGGTGTACTGCTCGGTCACCGGTTTCGGCCAGAACGGGCCTTATGCCGAGCGCGCCGGCTACGACTACGCCATCCAGGGCATGGGCGGGCTGATGAGCGTGACCGGCGAGCGTGACGACCTGGGCGGCGGGCCGCAAAAAGTCGGTGTCGCCGTGGCCGATTTGATGACCGGCATGTACGCCACCGTCGGCATTCTGGCCGCGCTGCGCCATGCCGAGAAGACCGGCGAAGGCCAGCAGGTGGACATGGCACTGCTCGACACGCAGGTTGCCATGCTGGCCAACCTGGGCGCCAACTACCTGGTCAGCGGCAAGGTGCCGCATCGCGTCGGCAATGCGCACCAGAACATCGTTCCCTACCAGGTGTTCGAAGTCGCGCCCGCGCCCGACGGCAGCAAGGACCACCTCATCCTGGCGGTGGGCAACGACTCCCAGTACCTCAAGTTCTGCCAGGTTGCCAACATTCCCGAACTCGGCGTGAACCCGCTGTTCGCCCGCAACCGCGACCGGGTGCAGAACCGCGCCCAGCTGGTGCCGATTCTGGAAAGCGTCATGAAGCTGCGCACCAAAGCCGACTGGCTGGCCGCGCTGGAGGCGGCCAAGGTGCCGTGCGGCGCGATCAACAACCTGGCCGAGGTGTTTGCCGACCCGCAGATCGCCGCGCGCGACATGGTCACGCACTGGCAGCATCCGTTCAAGAACGATCTGCGGCTGGTGTCCAGCCCGATCAAGCTCAGCGCCACGCCGGTGCGCGAACCCGGCCGGGGCGGCCTGCCGCCGCCGCTGCTGGGCCAGCACACCGACGAAGTGCTGCGCGAGGTGCTGAACTATTCTGAAGCGCAACTGCTGGAACTGAAAAACACACAGGTGACTTGAATGGCCAACTTTGTCCTGGTGCATGGCGCGTGGCACGGCGGCTGGTGCTGGCAGCGCGTGACAAAGGCGCTGCAACAGCAGGGCCACCGCGTGCATGCGGTCACGCTGACCGGCCTGGGCGAGCGCGCGCACCTGCTGTCGCCCGCCATCACGCTCGACACGCACATCGACGACGTGCTCAAGCTGATCGAGGCCGAAGAATTGCTGGACGTGGTGCTCGCCGTGCATTCCTACGCCGGCATGATCGGCACGGCGGTGGCCGACCGGCTGGATCAGCGCCTCAAGCACCTGGTGTATGTCGATGCGGTGCTGCCCAAGCCCGGCGAAAGCTGGAGCAGCACGCAATCAAGCGCCACCCAGCAGCAGCGCTTGGCCGCTGCCCAGGCGTCGCGGCATTTCAGCTTTCCGCCGCCCGACCCGGAGGTCTTCGGCTTGACAGACGCTGACCGCGAATGGGTCGGGCGCCGCCAGACGCCGCACCCCGGCAACACCTACCAGGCGCCGCTGCAGTTCGACGCGCAGCGCGTCGCCGCCGTGCCGCGCACCTTTGTCAGCTGCACGCAGCCCGCGCTGGCGACGATCGAGCCGAGCCGATTGCGCGCCCGTGACCCGCTGTTCTGGAATGGCGCCTGGCTGCCCAAGGCGCAGTATGTCGAGCTTCAAACCGGCCATGACCCGATGGTCAGCGAGCCTGCGGCCCTGGTTCGGATCCTGCTCGGCTGCAGCGCCTGAACAGGCTATCGCCTTTCAAAAAGCCGGCCCGGCGCATCCCCGGCTGACGGCTGCCGCCGTTACATATTCAATCGTTGCGGCCAGCAGCCCGAGGCCGGGTGGACGCCCCTGGCCTTCGCCCGACAGCAGCCGCAACCGCCCCCACCTCAAGGCGAAGCACAAATTCCAGGCCGGGGGATTAGTCCAAGCGGCTCATTGCAACTGTCACCAGCGGTTTCAATAATTGCATCCATCGCTAGAAGTAGCGGGATGAAAAATCATGAAGAAAACGTTCCCTGACTCGACACGCGCCAGCCGCCCGCCCCACGGGTTTTGAAGCGTCGAGGCAGCGCAACGTGATGAAGACTTCGCCTTCAACGACTGAAAGGTCCGCACCATGAATCAAATTTACAGCCTCGTTCTGAACCATTCCACCGGCGCCTGCCAGGCCGTGTCCGAGGTGGCCAAAGGCAGCCGCAAGGCGGTATCGGCCACCGGCGGCGAAACCGGCGCGCCGCGCAGGACACGCCTGGCCAGCGCCTGCCTGATCGCGCTGGCGACCCTGGCGGGCACCAGCGCCTGGGCGCAGGACACCTCCGGAACCATCACCGGCACCCCGGGCGCGAACGGCGCGAATGGCCTCTTTACTGGCGTGAATGGCGCGGCAGGCTCCGCCGCCGTGCAGGCAAGCGGCAACGGCACCCACTCCGGCGTGCTCACGGGCGGCGGCGGCGGCACCGGCGGTTCGGGCTTGCTGCGTGGCGGAAGCGGGGGAAGCGGCGGCGCCGGCCTGAGCAGTGCGGTCGATGGCGTGGTGCTGTACAACACCGGAAGCATTCGGGGCGGCCAGGGCGGCACAGGCGGCAGCGGTGCCACACGCGGCGCGGGGGGTGCCGGGGGCACCGGCGTGCTGCTGGCCGCGCCGGGCACGCTCCTCAATGAGGGAAGCATTGAGGGCGGGCGCGGCGGCGGCCCGGGCCTGATTGGCTCTGGCAACCCGGCCACGTCAGCCGGCGGCGTGGGCGTGACAGCCACCGGCGGCGCCTCCATCGAAAACGGCGGCACCGTGCGCGGCGGCCTGTCGGGCGATGGCCTGAGCCGTGCCGACGCCATTCGCTTCACGGGCAACAACAACTGGCTCGGGCTGCTTTCCACGTCGGTCATCGAAGGCAATGTGGTGGGCAGCGCCTCCGGCGACACGCTGGGACTGTCCGGCAGCACCGACGCCAGCTTCGACACCGCGCTGATCGGCCCGTCCGGCCAGTACAGGGGCTTTGCCGGATTCCAGAAAATCGACACCAGCACCTGGACGCTGACCGGCGCCACCACGGCGCTCACGCCCTGGCAGATCCTTTCCGGCACGCTGGCCGTCTCGTCGGACGCGAGCCTTGGCGACGCAGCCGGCGTGCTGACCCTGGACGGCGGCACGCTGCGCAGCACGGCCGACATCGCTACCAGCCGCGCCATGGTTCTGGGTGATGGCGGCACACTGCAGACCGATGCCGGCACCACGTACACGGCCAATGGCGTGATATCGGGCCTCGGAGGACTCACCAAGGCCGGAGAAGGCACGCTCATTTTTACGGCCGACAACGCCTACACCGGCGGCACAGCCATCACCGCAGGCACGCTGGAACTGGGCAACGGCGGAACCAGCAGCTACATCGCAGGCGATGTGGTCAATAACGGAAGACTGGTGTTCAATAGTTCCGATGCCGTCCTTTTCGAAGGCGCAATCTCAGGCAGCGGCAGCATGGTGCAGCGCGGAACCGGAACCACAACGTTTGCAGCAGACAACACCTACACCGGCGGCACGGCCATCACTGCAGGCACGCTGGAACTGGGCAATGGCGGGACGATCGGCGCCATCGTCGGCGACGTGGCCAACAATGGAACGCTGGCGTTCAACCGCTCTGATGCCACTGTATTCAACGGCGCGATCTCGGGCACTGGCAGCGTGCAGCAGCGCGGCACTGGCACGACGACGCTCACGGGCTCCAACACCTACACCGGCGGCACGACGATCACCGCAGGCACGCTGGCGCTGGGCAACGGCGGAACGACCGGCGCCATCGCCGGCGACGTGGCCAACAATGGAACGCTGGCGTTCAACCGGTCTGATGCCACTGTATTCAACGGCGCAATCTCGGGCAACGGCAGCGTGCAGCAGCGCGGCACCGGCACGACGACGCTCACGGGTTTGAGCACCTACACCGGCGGCACGACGATCACTGCAGGCACGCTGGCGCTGGGCAACGGCGGAACGACCGGCGCCATCGCCGGCGATGTCGCCAACAATGGAACGCTGGCGTTCAACCGTTCCGACGCCAGCGTCTTTGGCGGCGCGATCTCGGGCACCGGCAGCGTGCAGCAGCGCGGCACCGGCACGACGACGCTCACGGGTTTGAGCACCTACACCGGCGGCACGACGATCACTGCAGGCACGCTGGCGCTGGGCAACGGCGGAACGACCGGCGCCATCGCCGGCGACGTGGCCAACAATGGAACGCTGGCGTTCAACCGCGCCGATGCCAGCATCTTTGGCGGCGCGATCTCGGGCACCGGAAGCGTGCAGCAGCGCGGCACCGGCACGACGACGCTCACGGGTTTGAGCACCTACCCCGGCGGCACGACGATCACTGCAGGCACGCTGGCGCTGGGCAACGGCGGAACGACCGGCGCCATCGCCGGCGACGTGGCCAACAATGGAACGCTGGCGTTCAACCGGTCTGATGCCACTGTATTCAACGGCGCAATCTCGGGCAACGGCAGCGTGCAGCAGCGCGGCACCGGCACGACGACGCTCACGGGTTTGAGCACCTACACCGGCGGCACGACGATCACTGCAGGCACGCTGGCGCTGGGCAACGGCGGAACGACCGGCGCCATCGCCGGCGATGTCGCCAACAATGGAACGCTGGCGTTCAACCGTTCCGACGCCAGCGTCTTTGGCGGCGCGATCTCGGGCACCGGCAGCGTGCAGCAGCGCGGCACCGGCACGACGACGCTCACGGGTTTGAGCACCTACACCGGCGGCACGACGATCACCGCAGGCACGCTGGCGCTGGGCAACGGCGGAACGACCGGCGCCATCGCCGGCGACGTGGCCAACAATGGAACGCTGGCGTTCAACCGCGCCGATGCCAGCATCTTTGGCGGCGCGATCTCGGGCACCGGAAGCGTGCAGCAGCGCGGCACCGGCACGACGACGCTCACGGGCTTGAGCACCTACACCGGCGGCACGACGATCACTGCAGGCACGCTGGCGCTGGGCAACGGCGGAACGACCGGCGCCATCGCCGGCGATGTCGCCAACAATGGAACGCTGGCGTTCAACCGTTCCGACGCCAGCGTCTTTGGCGGCGCGATCTCGGGCACCGGCAGCGTGCAGCAGCGCGGCACCGGCACGACGACGCTCACGGGTTTGAGCACCTACACCGGCGGCACGACGATCACTGCAGGCACGCTGGCGCTGGGCAACGGCGGAACGACCGGCGCCATCGCCGGCGACGTGGCCAACAATGGAACGCTGGCGTTCAACCGCGCCGATGCCAGCATCTTTGGCGGCGCGATCTCGGGCACCGGAAGCGTGCAGCAGCGCGGCACCGGCACGACGACGCTCACGGGTTTGAGCACCTACACCGGCGGCACGACGATCACCGCAGGCACGCTGGCACTGGGCAACGGCGGAACGACCGGCGCCATCGCCGGCGATGTCGCCAACGGCGGAACGCTGGCGTTCAACCGCTCTGATGCCACTGTATTCAACGGCGCAATCTCGGGCACCGGCAGCGTGCAGCAGCGCGGCACCGGCACGACGACGCTCACGGGTTTGAGCACCTACACCGGCGGCACGACGATCACCGCAGGCACGCTGGCACTGGGCAACGGCGGAACGACCGGCGCCATCGCCGGCGATGTGGCCAACAATGGAACGCTGGCGTTCAACCGCTCCGACGCCAGCGTTTTTGGCGGCGCGATCTCGGGCACCGGCAGCGTGCAGCAGCGCGGCACGGGAACCACCACGCTTTCGGGCGTGAATACCTATTCGGGCGGCACCTCCGTGCAGGCCGGAACACTGGCTGGCAGCGCTGCCAGCTTTGGCAGCGGCGCCATTGCCAACAACGCCGCGCTGGTGATTCACCAGGCGAGCGACGGTGTACTGAACAACGTCCTGTCCGGCTCGGGGCGCGTTACCAAGACAGGCGCAGGCGCACTGGCACTCGGCGGCAACAGCGCGGCCTTTGCAGGCAGCACGCAGGTGGCCGCCGGGACGCTGGCGGTCAACGGCTCGCTGGGCGGTTCGCTGACCGTGGGCAACGGCGCCACGCTGGCCGGCACCGGCTCGGTCGGCAACACCGTGATGCAGTCCGGCGCGGCCGTCGCACCGGGCGGCAACGCCATCGGCACGCTGAACGTGGCCGGCAACCTCACGCTGGCGCAAGGCTCCGCCTACCGGCTGAACGCTGCGTCCGATGGCCGCAGCGACCAGTTGCGCGTGAACGGCGTGGCCACGCTGCAGGGCGGCGGCGTGTCGGTGCTGGCCAGCGGAAACTTCCAGCCGAGCACCAGCTATTCCATCCTTGCGGCCAACGGCGGCGTGTCAGGGCAGTTCGGCGCCGCGACCACCGACATGGCCTTTCTCGAACCCTTCCTGACCTACAGCCCCCAGAATGTGACGCTGCGCCTGCAGCGCAACGACGTGCGCTTCCAGGACATTGCGCAAACGCCCAACCAGCGCGCGGCGGCGGACGCGGTTGCCGCACTGGGCAGCGGCCCGCTGTACACCCCTGTCGTGCAGCTGAGCGCCGCCGATGCCCGGTCTGCCTTCGACAGCCTTTCCGGCGAAGTGCATGCATCGTTGAAGTCGGCGGCTTTTGAAGACAGCCGCTTCGTGCGCGACGCCAGCCTGCGCCGCCTGCGCGAGGCCTTCGACACGCCAGCCGCCACGGCCGCCGACGGCGCCGCAGCATCCGGCAGCGGCGGGTGGGTGCAGGCCTTTGGCTCGTGGGGCAGCAGCGACGCAGACGGCAACGCGTCGTCCGTCGAGCGGTCCACCCGAGGCATCTTGCTGGGTGCGGACACCCGCGTGGACGACGACTGGCGCCTGGGCGTGCTCGGCGGCTACAGCCACAGCCGTGTGACGCTTGATGACCGCCCTTCGTGGGCAAAAAGCGACACCTACCATGTCGGCGTCTATGGCGGCAAGCAATGGGGCCAGCTTGGGCTGCGCGCCGGCGCGACCTACAGCACGGGCGAGGCCGATACCCGCCGGGATGTTGCGTTTCCGGGATTCAGCGGCCAGACCGCTGCGAAGTACGATGTCAAGACCACCCAGGCCTTTGGCGAACTGGGCTGGAAGATGCCCACGGCGAACGGTTCACTCGAACCCTTTGCCGGCCTGGCGCATGTCAGGCTGAGCACCGATGGCTTCACCGAAGCCGGCGGCGTTGCCGCGCTCAGCGGCGCCAGCAGCAGCACGCACGTCACCTACAGCACGCTGGGCCTGCGCGGCAGCACCAGCGCCGGCATGCCGGGCAACCAGACGCGCCTTCGCGGACTGGTCGGCTGGCGCCATGCTTTTGGCGACGCGGCGCCGACCTCCACCCTGGCACTGGCGGGCCAGCCCGGCTTTGCCGTGGCAGGCGTTCCGATCGCAAAGAACGCGCTGGTGCTGGAAGGCGGCATCGACTTTGCTGTCAGCCGCAACCTGACGCTGGGCGTTTCCTACGTCGGCCAGGCCGCCAGCCAGCTGAGCGACCATGGCATCAAGGCGTCACTGCTCTGGAAATTCTGAACGCCTGCATGCCCCGGCCCTGGCTTTCAGGCCGCCGGGGCACGCAGATGAGTAACCAAAAAGGCACTTTGCGCAACAGACACGGGTGTTTTCAGCTATATAAAAGATAGCATGCAGTCAAAGTTTGCGCATCTGGCAGTGTTTGCTACGGAATTTATAGCTGCTCGTGCTTGCCAGGCGAGCGCAAGAGGCATATTTGATGTAAATAATTGCTGCTGCTAACGCCTGCGGTTTGATTGCTGCGTTTTCTGTTTTCTGCTTATATTGTTGGGCTTTGGGTGGGTTCTTCGGTGGTTTGAGGGGTGAGCGCCTTCCCGGCGGGGGGTAACTTTCTTTTCTGGCAAAAAAGAAAGTCACGGCGGATTCAAATCGCAAGTGCAACACTACGAATCCGGAGGAGTTGCATGACAAGAACCTATCAACAATTGAATGCTGAAGAGCGCGGCGTGGTGATGGCCATGAAGCTGCAGTTCTGCAGCATGCGCTCGATTGCCAGTGCACTGGGCAGAGCGCCGAGCACGATCTCGCGCGAGCTGCGCCGCAATGAGTGGCAAAGCGAAGCCGGGCAATGCGTCATGGGTCGCCCCCGCATCGCTGGCGGCTATGACGCAAAGCGCGCCGGCAAGCGGGCCAGACGGGTGCGCCGCGAAGCCTGGCCGTCGCGCAAACTCCACCACACTGGTCTCCTGTGGGCCGAGGTCAGGGCGCTGCTGGAACTGAAGTGCTCGCCCGAGCAGATCGCTGCCAAA
>NZ_KL448323.1:3066515-3288950 GCF_000709345.1 Polaromonas glacialis
ACACTGTTACGCTTGTTGCCGGACTGCTGGAGCACGCTGGTGTGCAGGAAGTCGCTGTTCACCATGATGGTCAAACTGGGCAGCAGCAAGGCTGCAGACGTGCTCGACGGCTTCACCAGGGCGTTCTGTGCGCTGCCGCAGGAGTTGCGCCAGACGCTGACGTACGACCAGGGCAAGGAGATGGCGCTGCACAAAAGCCTGGCCGACAACACCGGGATGACAATCTACTTTTGCGACCCCCACAGCCCCTGGCAACGGGGCCTCAACGAGAACACCAACGGGTTGCTGCGCCAGTACCTGCCCAAGGGCACGGACCTGGGCGTGTACTCCCAGCGAGAGCTCGATGAGATGGCCTGGGAGCTCAATACGCGCCCCCGAAAGAGCCTCGGCTGGCGCAGCGCTGCAGAGGTGTTCTACGACGATGCCAGCATGGCAAAAGCCGGCCTTATCCCTACTGTTGCACTTGGTCTTTGAATCCGCCGTGACTTTCTTTTTTGCCAGAAAAGAAAGTTACCCCCCGCCGGGAAGGCGCTCACCCCTCAAACCACAAAAGAACCCAACCAAAGCCCAAAGCCCAAAAAAGCAGAAACCGAAAGCGTTAGTGGCTGCAAATAATTCGTTGCCGGCTGAAAAGGGGGGTGCGCTAGCCCAGCAGCCGCGTCGCCGAGTAAATAGCCAGCCCCACCAGCCCGCCGACCAGCGTGCCGTTGATGCGGATGAACTGCAGGTCGCGCCCGATGGCCAGTTCAATGCGGTCGCTCATTTCCTCGCGGCTCCAGCGGGCCAGTTGCGTCTCAATGAACTGCCCCACCTCGCCCCGGTGGTTGCGCACCAGCAGGACGCTGCCCGATTCGATGGCGCGGTTGAGCCCCTCGACCAGCCGCTCGTCGTGCGCCAGCGCATCGCCGACCTTGCCAGCCAGCATCGCAATCTGCCGGGCCGTGGCCGGATCGTCCCGGCCCAGGTCATCGAGCAGCCGGTCCCTGAGCACGCCCCACAGGCTGCCCAGCAAGTCCTGGACACGCGCACTCGCCAGGGTTTCCTGCTGGTGCCGGGCGATGAATTCATGCCATGCCGGATCGTCTTTCAGGTGCAGCACAAACTCCTGCAGCCAGTTCGTGAAACGTGCCCTAGCCGGATGGGCCGGGTCCAGCAAGACTTCATGGGCTGACCTGGCCAGCGAACGCAGCGCCCGGGGGCCTATCGCGGCGGTTCCCACCTTGTAGAACACGTTCTCGACGCCGAACGCGGCAATCAGGAAGTCGATGGCCTGCTGCTGGTTTTTTTCCTCGTCGAGGTAGCTGGAGAGTTCGCGCAGCACGCTGTCGAGCAATTGCTGGTGGCTGCCCCCGGCCATCAGCAGGTCCAGCAGTTTGCCCGCAGTCGCAGCAATGTCGAACTGCGACAGCTGCCGGGTGGCCGCACCCTGGACCAGCAGGCCCATGGCCTCATGGTCCAGCGCATTGAGCACCACCCGCGCGGCCTTGGCCATGGCCAGCCCCAGCTGCGCTGAATGGCCGGGCGCCAGCAGCCAGGCGCCCAGCAGGCCGGCGGGATTGGCCTGGCGGATGCGCTCGGCAATGCCTTGCTCGGTGATGAAATGGCTTTCGACGAACTGCCCGAGGTTGCGGCCGATGTCGTCCTTGCTGTTCGGAATGATCGCCGTGTGCCACACCGGAATCCCCAGCGGATGGCGAAACAGCGCCACGACGGCAAACCAGTCGGCCACCGCGCCGACCATGGCCGCTTCGGCGAAGGCCGACACATAACCCCAGGCAGGATGAAGCCCGAGCAGGCTGCGGGCCAGGCAAAACACAAGAAACGCCAGCAGCAGCAGGCCGCCCGCCATCCGCTGCATGGTGCGCAGCCGGGTGCGCCGCAGGGCATCCTCGACGGAGTCCAGCTGCTGTTGAAGGTCGGAAGAAGGCTGCATGCCGGGCAGTCTAGCCGCTTGGCTTGCCGGTCGCGGCGCGCAGGGTGCGGGCCGAGGCCATGCAAGGCTTGAAGCCGGCAGCAAAAAAGCCCTGTCGCGTCAATACGCGACAGGGCTTTTTATATTATTCTGTGAAGGGGCCGCAGAACTTAGAAGCGCCAGCCCAAGCCCACACCAACCAGCAGCGGGTCGGCCTTGAAGTCGCCGATCTTGTTGCCCGCCACCTTCACATCGGTACGGATCATGACTTTTTTCAGATCAAGGTTGAGGTACAGGCTCTTGCTCAGCGGAATGTCCACGCCGACCTGCAGGGCTCCGCCCCAGCTGTCCTTGTCCATGGTGACGCCGGGAAGCAGATCCACGGAACTGAAACGCGTGTAGTTGATGCCGGCGCCCACGTAAGGCTTGAAACCATTCATCGGAAAGTGGTACTGCGCCAGCAGCGTAGGCGGCAGGTGCTTGAAGGTGCCAACCTTGCCCAGCTTGCTGGAAGTCAGGGTCTGTTTTTGCGGCACCGTGAGAATCAGTTCAACCGCCACGTTCGGGCTGAAGAAATAGCTGACGTCCACTTCGGGCATCCACTTATTGTTCATGGAAAGGCCCAAATCACCCACACCCGCCAGATTGGTGCTGCCGCCGTTGTCGCTGTTCAGATGCACCGCACGAGCGCGCACCATCCACGGGCCTTCGGTGGTTTGCTGGGCGAAAGCGGCACCCGACAGCAGGGTGGACAAAATGGCGGCGGCGATGAGTTGTTTTTTCATGATGGGCAGCGAATAAAGGGCAGGGAACATTCCCAACACTTATTGGACGCGCCCGGGACCCCTGCCATGTTTGACATGGCGCAAAGGCTGGCAAGCCCGCACCTGCGCGCAACGCAAGCTTGCGATAGATCAACAAATCACGTCGTCAGCAGGCGCGGCATGTTGCACTTCAGCAACATCGCGCCGATGTCTTTCAAACTGCCCCCGCAGAACTGCGGTTGGAACTGCGGGCCTTCCCGGCGGTTCAGGGCTCCTGCTGGGAGCCCGGGTTTCGCCGGCCGGCCAGCCCGCCCTTGCGTCCGGCTTCGCGGGCTTCGGTGGCATTGAACTGGTGCGCATTGCCGCTAGCGTGGGCCGCCTTGCCGCCCCGGCTGGCGATCTGGCGCTGGCGCTCCGGGTCCATGGAGGCAAAGCCGCGACGGCCGGAAGCCTGGCGCTGGCTGCGGCTGTCCATATCCTGGGGATTGTCTGGATTGTTGGGCATGGGTTTCCTGAGGTTGTTGGAAAAAAGGAAACTCAAGTGTGCAAGCCGGTCCATCGGCCCGGCCGTCGGCATTGGGGCCTTTGAAAAGTAGGAAGCATCCGACGGGCCGGGGTGGGCAATGCTGAGTTGCAGCGCCTTGCGCTCTGGCAGCGCGTGTACCTTGTCAGCGCCCAACCGCTCCCAGCCCCGGTCGCGGTCGGGGCCGGGCATCAGACCGCCGCCAGCGCCTGCTCCAGGTCGGCCAGCAGGTCGTCGATGTGCTCGATGCCGACCGACAGCCGAACCATGTCCACGCTCACGCCGGCTTTGGCCAGTTCAGCCGCATTGAGCTGGCGGTGCGTGGTGGAAGCCGGGTGGCAGGCCAGCGACTTGGCATCGCCGATATTGACCAGGCGCGTAAACAGCTGCAGCGCATCCTGAAAGCGCGAACCGGCCGCCATGGCATCGACCGCCGACTTCACGCCAAAGCTGACGATGCCCGACGCCTTGCCGGCCATGTACTTTTGCACCAGCGCATGGTCGCGGTGCTCGGGCAGGCCGGCGTAGTTGACCCAGGCCACCTTCGGATGGTTCTTCAGGAAATAGGCGATGGCCAGCGCGTTGTCGCAGATGCGGTCCATGCGCAGCGCCAGCGTCTCGATGCCCTGCAGGATCTGGAACGCCGCCATGGCGCTCAGCGCCGCGCCCATGTTGCGCAGCGGCACCACGCGCGCCCGGCCGATGTAGGCGGCGGCGCCCAGCGCCTCGGTGTACACCACGCCGTGGTAGCTCACGTCGGGCTCGTTCAGGCGCTTGAAGCGCGCCTTGTGCTCGGCCCACGGGAACTTGCCGCTGTCAACGATCACGCCGCCCAGCGTGGTGCCGTGGCCGCCCAGGTACTTGGTGAGCGCATGCACCACGATGTCGGCGCCATGCTCGAACGGGCGGCACAGGTAGGGGCTGGACACGGTGTTGTCAACGATCAGCGGCACGCCGCCGGCATGCGCCACAGCCGCCAGCGCGGCGATGTCGGTCACGTTGCCCAGCGGATTGCCGACCGATTCGCAGAACACCGCCTTGGTGCGCGCGTCGATCAGCGGCGCGAACGAGGCCGGGTCGCGCGGGTCGGCAAAACGCACCTCGATGCCCATTTGCGGAAAGGTGTGGGCGAACAGGTTGTAGGTGCCGCCGTAGAGCGCCGACGAGGCGACGATGTTGTCGCCGGTTTCGGTGATGGTCTGGATGGCATAGGCAATCGCCGCCATGCCCGAGGCCACCGCCAGCGCGCCAATGCCGCCTTCGAGCGCCGTCATGCGCGCCTCCAGCACCGCATTGGTCGGGTTCATGATGCGGCTGTAGATGTTGCCCGCCACCTTCAGGTCGAACAGGTCGGCGCCATGCTGCGTGTCGTCAAACGCATAAGCCACCGTCTGGTAGATCGGCACCGCGACGGCTTTGGTGGTGGGGTCGGGCGTGTAGCCGCCGTGAACGGCGATGGTCTCGATTTTCATTGTTTTCCTGTGCAAAAAAGTTCGAGCCTAACAGGCCGGGTAGCGGTGGTCCAATGCGGCTGGGTTGCAAGCTTATGCGGTTTTTATGCTTGCTCAGCCGGCTGATGCGGCACAGCCTGAGCGCCGGGCAGTCGCTCTGTTTTTAATAGCTGCTTACGCCCGCTGCACGTGCGCAAACTGCCAATTTAACCCATATTTTTCCGCGCCGCCCTATTTCAGCGCGCCAAACACCTTCTGCAAAATGGCGCTGCCGGTGCCGACCGGGTCCTGGCGGATTTTCCTTTCCTCCTCGCCAATCACCAGGTACAGGCCGTCGAGCGTCTTGCCAGTCACGTACTGCTGGATGTTGGCGTCTTCCTTTTTCACCAGGCCGAAGCCGGCCGCCTTGCCGGCGAATTCGTTGTACTTGCTGGCCAGGCCGACCTTTTCCGTCGCCCGGTTGACCACCGGCAGGAATTTCACGCCCAGCGGCGCACGCGTCTTTTCGGCAAAAAAGGCCGTGACCGAGGTGTCGCCGCCGGTCAGGATGTTCTTGGCGTCGTTGACATTCATGGCGCGCACGGCGCCCACCAGCAGGTCCTTGCCCATCGGCACGGCCGATTCGGCGGCGCGGTTGATGGCCGTGACCAGCTCATCGATGCGCCGGCCCTGCCCAAAATTCTTCAGCAGTCTTGACGCGTCTTCCAGGTAGCCGGGCAAAGGGATGCGAACTTTTGGGTTGCCCAGGAATCCATCAGGCTTGCCGAGCAGGGCAACGGCCGCCAAAACGCCTTTTTCCAGCGCGGTTTTCAGGCCGCTGCCGGCTTCGGCGTTGCTCAGGTCGCCAAGCGACAGGGCATGGGCCTGGCCGTAGGTCGCCAGAATCAGCAGGCCCAGCACGCCGGCACCTGCCTGGTTAAAATTTCGACGTTGCATGAAGAGGTCTCCAATGAAAAGAATTTCTCCCGTGGCAGTATGCCGCATGGTGCTGGCGGGCGCACTGGCGTTCGGGGGGGCAGCGTACCTGGCGGGCTGCAGCGGCGCGCAGCCCGCGCCCGAGTCAACCTTCGTGCTGCTCGACGGCAGCAAGCAGACCACGGCCGACCTGAAGGGCAAGGTCACGCTGGTGAATTTCTGGGCGACCAGCTGCGTGACCTGCGTGGCCGAAATGCCCAAGCTCATTTCCACCCACAACAAATACCGGGCCCAGGGCTACGACACGCTGGCCATTGCCATGCGCTACGACCCGCCAGCCTACGTCGTCAATTACGCAGAAACCCGGAAGCTGCCGTTCAAGGTCGCCATCGACAACACCGGCGCCAATGCCAAGGCCTGGGGCGACGTGCAGCTGACGCCCACGACCTTCCTGGTCAACAAGCGCGGCCAGATCGTCAAGCAGTTTGTCGGCGAGCCGGACTTTACCGCGCTGCACCAGCTGATTGAAAAGCTGCTGGCCGAGACCTGAACCGCCTCACTTCAAGCGCCCATGAAAAAGGCCGGCTCCGCAAGGGGCCGGCCTTTTTATCGAACCCACAGAATGCTATCGCAGGCACTCTTCACCCAGCAGGGGCCGCGGGACTGGCTTCGCCAGACCGCAGGCGCAGCGGCCCCTCGGGGGCAAGGAGTTACGCGAAGCGAATCGACTGTGGGGCTCAATTTCTGCGGCCCCCTCGGGGGGCAGGGAGTTACGCGAAGCGAACGACCGTGGGGGCTTACTTGTTCCGGAAGGCGTCGTGGCACGACTTGCAGGTGTTGGCCGTTGCCGCGAACGAGGTCTTCAGGGCTTCAAGGTTGCCGGTCTTGGTGGCGGCGGCAAGCTTGTCGGCCTCAGCCACCAGAGTGTCGCCTTCGGACTTGAACTTGGCCTGCTCGGTCCAGACTTCGGACATGGCTTTGCTGCGGGAGTCCTTGTCGGTGCCGGGACCGAAACCGGCCCATGGCAGCCTGGCCATCACGGCGACCAGCTGGGCATTCTCCGCAGCCACCTTGGCATCGAACGGCACCTTGCCGTTGGCCATGGCGCCGAGGCGGCCAAAATGCGTGCCCATGACGGACAGCGCGCTCTGGCGGTATTTGACGGCATCTTCAGGCTTGGCGAACTGGGCCGAGGCCGGAGCGGCCATGGCCAGCAAGGTGGCCGCAGCGGCCAGACAGGCGAAAATTTTCATGAGATTCCTTGTGCTTTTTCAAAAGTGGGCAGAACGGCAACACTGTTACGCTTGTTGCCGGACTGCTGGAGTTTAGCCAGTGCCGACAAGTTCCGCTGGAACTTCCCGGCTGCGGGAAAGCACCAACCGCCCAGCGTTCAACCGGGCGCGCCTTCCCTGCAAGAAAATGAATCGGATACGGATGTACAACAACAAGACATTGACCAAGGTACGCGTCTGGGACTTGCCGACGCGGCTTTTCCACTGGGCACTGACCACCGGCATCACCGGACTGGCCATCAGCGGCACGGTCGGCGGAAACGCCATGGTCTGGCATTTCCGCTTTGGCTATGCGGTGCTCGCACTGCTGCTGTTTCGCATCGTCTGGGGGCTGGTAGGTGGCCGCTGGTCACGTTTTGGCGCCTTCATCTATGCGCCGCAAAGCCTCATCGACTACCTCAAGGGCAAGGGCAAGCCCGAGCACGGCGTGGGCCACACCCCGGTCGGCGCCCTGTCGGTCTTTGCAATGCTGGGGTTCCTCGCGCTTCAGGTCGGCAGCGGCCTGATCAGCGACGACGAGATTGCCTTCGCCGGACCGCTGACGGCCTTCGTCTCCAATGCCACGGTCGGCCTGGCCACCAACTACCATGCCAACATTGGCAAATGGATACTGCTGGGCCTGGTGGCGCTGCACATCGCGGCCATCGTGTTCTACCTCTTGCGCAAGCACAAGCTGGTGCAGGCGATGCTGCACGGCGACAAGGAAGTGGTGCGGCCGGTGCCCGCCTCGCGCGATGACCTGGTGTCGCGCACGGCGGCGCTGCTGGTCTTCATGCTGTGCGCGGGACTGAGCTATTGGGTTTCCACGCTGGAAAGCGCCGCGTTCTGAAAAGCCCATCCATGGCATCGCGCTAAACTGGTGGCCGATTTCCCTCCAAGCCACACCGTGCCACGACCCACCCTCCAGTTCATCACGCCCAACTCTCACGAGCTACTGGCCGCCACGCGGCAGATCTTCACCGAATACGCCACGCAGTTGGGCATCGACCTGTGCTTTCAGAATTTCGATGCTGAACTGGCCGACCTGCCGGGTGAATACAGCGAACCCCGAGGCGCCTTGCTGCTGGCACTGGTGGATGGTGAAATCGCCGGCTGCTGCGGTCTGCGCGCCCTGGATTCGGTGGACTATCCGAATGTCGCCGAAATGAAGCGGCTGTATGTGCGCAAGGCGTTTCGCCGCTTTGGCCTGGGCCGGCAACTGGCCGAAGCAATGCTGGACATGGCGCGCATGGCGGGCTACCAGAGCGTGCTGCTCGATACCCTGGACGACATGGAGTCGGCCCGGGCGCTGTATGCCGAACTGGGCTTTGAGGACATTCCGCCCTACTATCACAATCCCGTGGCCGGTGCCCACTACCTGAAGGTCGATTTATAGCCAGAATTCAAACGAAAAATGGCTTTTACGCGCGTCTACAGTGCACAGACAGCTATTAAAAGCATAGTAAATTCCTGGAATTCAGGCCATCTTGGACAAAAGCATTGGCCATGAAAAAAGCCGCCTTTTTCAAGAAAGGCGGCTTGGCGAAGCAGACCGATGTCAGGCAGTGGCCTGGGCCAGCAGCGTTTCGGCATCGCTGACTTCAAACTTGCCCGGGCCTTCGACATTGAGGCTCACGACCTTGCCGTCCCTGACCAGCATCGAGTAGCGGTTGCTGCGCAGGCCCAGTCCCTTGCCGTTGAGGTCCAGCGTCAGGCCGGTGGCCTTGGCAAAGGCGGCATCGCCATCGGCCAGCATGCGTACCTTGCTGTCGGTTTTCTGGTCGCGCGCCCAGGCGCCCATCACAAACGCATCGTTCACGCTCAGGCACCAGATTTCATCAACGCCAGCGGCCTTGAATTCAGCGAACTTCGCCACATAACCGGGTACATGCCTGGCCGAACAGGTCGGCGTGAAAGCGCCTGGCACGGCAAACAGGGCGATCGTCTTGCCGGCACTGGCCTGCGCCACATCGACCGGATTCGGGCCCAGGCTGCAGCCGTTGCCTTCAACTTCGACATACTCCATCAACGTGGCTGCTGGAAGGGTGTCGCCTACTTTAATCATGGATGCTCCTGGTTTTGGTTTCAACGAAAAATCACGTTGCGACGCCATTTTGTCCTAGCGCAGCAAGTGCCGCGCCACTATGGTCTTTGAAACCGGGCCAGCGTGGCATTGCTGCTAGAGGCCCACAAAAAAGGCCCACACAGTGGGCCTTTTTTCGAGGGCATCACGCCAGAGTCCTGCGACTTAGACGATTCCGGCCTTTTGCACCAGACGGGTCACAACCCAGTTCTTGGTCTTGGAGATCGGACGGCTCTCGGTGATCTCGATCACGTCGCCTGTCTTGAACTCGCCCTTTTCGTCATGGGCGTGGTACTTGCTCGACAGGGACACGATCTTGCCGTAGAGCTCATGCTTCACGCGGCGTTCGACCAGAACCGTGACGGTCTTGGCGCGCTTGTCGCTGACCACCTTGCCAATCAAGGTGCGCTTGAGGGATTTTTTAACTTCCGTCATTATTTTGCTCCTTGCTTGACGATGGTTTCGGCCAGGATGGTCTTGGCGCGGGCGATGACACGGCGCGTCGAGCGCAGCGTGGCGGTGTTGGTCAGTTGCTGCGTGGCTTTTTGCATACGCAGGCCAAAGTGGGCTTTTTGCAGCTCTTTGACTTCGGCTCTCAAGCCGTCAACGTCTTTTTGGCGCAGTTCAGTAGTGTTCATTTCTTCATTCTCCTGATTACTGGCCGATCATGCGGCTGACGAACGTGGTGCGCAGCGGCAGCTTGGCGGACGCCAGGCGGAACGCTTCTCTAGCCAGTTCTTCAGTCACGCCGACAATTTCGAAAACGATCTTGCCGGGCTGGATTTCAGCCACGTAGTACTCTGGATTGCCTTTACCGTTACCCATGCGCACTTCAGCAGGCTTTTGGGAAATCGGCTTGTCCGGGAAGACACGGATCCAGATACGGCCGCCACGTTTGACGTGACGGGAAATCGCACGGCGTGCGGCTTCGAGTTGGCGAGCGGTCAGGCGGCCACGGTCGGTGCACTTGAGACCGAAGTCACCAAATGCAACGGTGTTGCCACGGGTGGCGACACCCGTGTTACGGCCTTTTTGCTCTTTGCGGTATTTTCTGCGAGCGGGTTGCAGCATTTATATTCTCCGTTAGTAGACCGATTACTCGGTCTTGGCACCGTCAGCTGCTGCAGCTGGCGCGGCTTTGCGGACGCGCTTAACGGTGTTGTTCGGGGCTTCGGCGCCAGACGCCTCAGCCGGCTTGTCGCTGCCGTCAGCCGGTGCGGTGTTGCCACCGACTGCGCTGCGCGGGGCGCGCGGTGCGCCGCGAGGCGCTCCACGGTCAGGACGGTCACCAGGACGGGCATCACGACGCGGGCCGCGCGGCTTGCGTTCTTCGTCAGCGACCTCGACCATCTTGGCGCCCGTGCCGTCGTTGCGGCCGAGCGTGTCACCCTTGTAGACCCAGACCTTGACACCGATGATGCCGTAGGTGGTCTGTGCTTCGGAGGTGCCGTAGTCGATGTCGGCGCGCAGCGTGTGAAGGGGCACGCGACCTTCGCGGTACCACTCGCAACGCGCGATTTCAATGCCGTTCAGGCGGCCCGACGACATGATCTTGATGCCCAGGGCACCCAGACGCATGGCGTTTTGCATGGCGCGCTTCATGGCGCGGCGGAACATGATGCGTTTCTCAAGCTGTTGGGTGATGCTGTCGGCGATCAGCTTGGCATCAATTTCAGGCTTGCGAACTTCTTCGATGTTCACGGCAACCGGCACACCCAGCTGGCGGCTCAGTTCCTTCTTCAGGGCTTCGATGTCCTCGCCTTTTTTGCCGATCACGACGCCCGGACGAGCCGAGAAAATCGTGATGCGGGCATTCTTGGCGGGACGCTCGATCAGAACGCGCGAAACCGCAGCATTCTTCAGCTTTTTCTTCAGGTACTCGCGCACCTTGATGTCTTCGGCCAGCATGCCGGCGAAGTCACGGTTGTTGGCGTACCAGCGGCTGGACCAGTTGCGGCTGATTGACAGCCGGAAACCGGTTGGGTTGATTTTTTGTCCCATGTCCTGCTGTCCTTAGTTGCCAACGACCACGTACACATGGCACGTAGGCTTGCTGATGCTGTTGCCGCGGCCTTTGGCGCGCGCGGAGAAACGCTTGAGCGTGGCGCCTTGCTCGACGTAGATGGTTTTCACCCTCAACTCGTCGATGTCGGCACCGTCGTTGTGTTCAGCGTTGGCGATGGCGGACTCCACAACCTTCTTGATGATTCCAGCAGCTTTTTTCTGCGTGAAGTTCAGGATGTTGAGTGCTTGATCCACTTTCTTGCCGCGGATCAGGTCAGCGACCAGACGGCCCTTGTCGACCGACAGACGAACGCCCCGGAGGGTTGCACGTGTTTCCATGGTCTTTCCTTACTTTCTCACAACTTTTTTGTCAGCCGGATGACCTTTGAAAGTCCGGGTGAGTGCGAACTCGCCCAGCTTGTGGCCAACCATTTGATCGGTGATGTAGACAGGGACGTGCTGCTTGCCGTTATGCACGGCGATGGTCAGGCCGATGAACTCGGGCAGGATCATGGAGCGGCGCGACCAGGTCTTGATCGGCTTTTTGTCTTTGTTGGCAACGGCCTTGTCGGCTTTGGCTACCAGATGAAGGTCAACAAATGGACCTTTTTTGAGTGAACGTGTCATGGGTTAGCCTTACTTCTTGCGACGCGAAACAATCATCACTTGCGTGCGCTTGTTGTTGCGGGTGCGGTAGCCCTTGGTCAGGTTACCCCATGGATCGACAGGATGGCGACCTTCGCCGGTCTTGCCTTCGCCGCCACCGTGTGGGTGATCGACCGGGTTCATGACGACACCGCGAACGGTTGGACGAATACCCATCCAGCGCTTGACACCGGCCTTGCCGAGACGGCGCAGGCTGTGCTCTTCGTTGGCGACTTCACCGATGGTGGCGCGGCACTCGATGTGGATCTTGCGAACTTCACCGGAGCGCATGCGCACTTGGGCGTAGGTGCCTTCACGGGCCAGCAGCGTGGCGGATGTGCCAGCGGAACGTGCGATTTGCGCGCCCTTGCCGATTTGCATCTCGATGCAGTGGATCGTGGAGCCGACCGGAATGTTGCGGATAGGCAGCGTGTTGCCGACACGGATGGGTGCTTCCGAGCCGCTCAGGATCGTGGCGCCGACTTCAAGGCCACGGGGGGCGATGATGTAGGCGCGTTCGCCGTCGGCGTAGCAGATCAGTGCAATGTGGGCCGTGCGGTTGGGGTCGTACTCAATACGTTCGACCTTGGCCGGAATGGCGTCCTTGTTGCGCTTGAAGTCAACCACGCGGTAGTGGTGCTTGTGACCACCGCCCTTGTGGCGAACCGTGATGTGCCCGTTGTTGTTACGGCCGGACTTCTGGAACTGAGGCTCCAGCAGCGGCGCATAAGGCTCACCCTTGTGCAGGTGATCCCGGGAGATCTTCACCATGCCGCGCATACCCGGCGAGGTGGGTTTCATCTTAATGACGGCCATTATGCGGACTCCCCACCGAGGTTCAGCTCTTGACCGGCCTGCAGCGTCACGTAGGCTTTGCGCAGGTTGTCCCGGCGGCCTACAGACTTGCCAAAGCGCTTGGTCTTGCCTTTGATGTTCACGACTGCCACTGCCTTGACATCTACCTTGAACATCAATTGCACAGCGGCCTTGATTTCAAATTTGGTAGCGTCCTGCAGGACCTTGAAAGTGACCGAATTGGATTTTTCCGCAATCATCGTGGCCTTTTCGGACACGATGGGAGCGACCAGCACCTGCATCAGACGACCTTCGTCAAACTTGACACGGGTACTATTGAATTTGTTGGCTGCGCTCATGCGAACATCTCCTTGAGTTGGTCCATGGCGGCCTTGGTCACGAGCACCTTCTTGTAGTGCACCAGCGACAGCGGGTCGGCATAGCGGGGCTCGACAACCAGGATGTTGACCAGGTTGCGCGATGCCAGGTACAGGTTTTCGTCAACCTGATCAGCAATCACCAGCACCGAGTTGAGGTTCATGGCCTTGAATTTGTCAGCCAGGACTTTCGTCTTGGGTGAATCCACGGTCAGCGAATCGACCACCGCTAGGCGGCCTTCGCGCGCCAGCTGCGAAAAGATCGACGCCATGCCGGCGCGATACATTTTCTTGTTGATCTTGTGCGTGAAGTTTTCATCAGGCATGTTCGGGAAGATGCGACCGCCTCCGCGCCACAGCGGGGAAGACGTCATACCTGCACGTGCGCGGCCAGTGCCCTTTTGTTTAAAAGGCTTCTTGGTCGAGTGACGAACCTGCTCACGGTCCTTCTGGGCACGTGTGCCCTGGCGGGCATTGGCCTGGAAGGCCACGATCACCTGATGAATCAGGCTTTCGTTGTATTCGCGACCAAAAACGGTGTCGGACACGTCCACTTTGGACGATGACAGACCCTGGTCATTCAGGAGTTCGACCTGCATCAGTTCGCTCCTTTAGCAGCGGTTGATTTGGCCTTGATGGCGGCACGAACCGTCACAAAACCGCCTTTGGAACCAGGTACAGCGCCGCGAATCATCAGCAGTTGCCTAGCTTCGTCAATGCGCACGATGTCGAGGTTTTGCGTGGTGATGGTGCAGTCGCCCATGTGGCCCGTCATGCGTTTACCAGGAAACACGCGACCGGGATCCTGCGCCATGCCAATGGAGCCGGGAACGTTGTGCGAACGGCTGTTACCGTGCGACGCGCGCTGCGACTTCATGTTGTGACGCTTGATGGTGCCGGCAAAGCCTTTACCAATGGAAGTGCCCTGCACGTCCACCAGTTGGCCCACAGCGAAAATATCGGCAGCGGGTACAACAGCACCAGCGGCGTATTTTCCTGCAACGTCAGCCGTCACGCGGAATTCTTTCAGGATTTCACCAGCTTCAACGCCTGCTTTCGCAAGGTGGCCAGCGGCCGGCTTGGTCACGCGCGATGCTTTGCGCGAACCGAATGCCACTTGGAGGGCATCGTAGCCGTCATTTGCTTCGGTTTTAACCTGGGTCACGCGGTTGTTGGATACGTCCACCACCGTGACAGGAACTGTGTCCCCATCATCAGTGAACAGACGCATCATGCCAACCTTGCGGCCCAGCAACCCGAGGGAGTTGCTCAGACTCATGATGTGTTCTTTCGTAACTTTCACCGTTGCCACTTCAATTGGTGGCAAGCGTTTTGATGTGAAAGACTGTTAATAAAACTGCTCCCAAATTTACGTGTTTTTTACAGCGAATTTAGGACAGCCCAAAAGTATAGCGCAGACTGCCATAAATGGCAAATCTGCGCTAGACAGAAGAAATTGAAGTGGCCGGTGTTGGATTTTCACCCAACCTGCAGGCCGCTTCGTTTTTCGCTTACTGCAGCTTGATCTCGACGTCCACGCCAGCGGGCAGGTCGAGCTTCATCAACGCATCGACGGTCTTGTCGGTGGGGTCAACGATGTCCATCAGGCGCTGGTGCGTGCGGATTTCCAACTGGTCGCGGCTCGTCTTGTTGACGTGGGGCGAACGCAGGATGTCGAAACGCTTCATGCGGGTTGGCAAAGGCACGGGGCCCTTGACAATCGCGCCGGTGCGCTTGGCAGTGTCAACGATCTCGGCGGCTGACTGGTCAATCAGTTTGTAGTCAAACGCTTTGAGACGGATGCGGATTTTTTGCTTGGTGGCCATTGTAATTCCTTGGGTTGTTCTGGGGAATTACGCGAGGATCTTGGCCACAACGCCAGCGCCCACGGTACGGCCGCCTTCGCGGATGGCGAAACGCAGGCCTTCTTCCATGGCAATCGGGTTGATCAGCTTGACGGTGATCGACACGTTGTCGCCTGGCATGACCATTTCCTTGCCTTCTGGTAACTCGATCGCGCCGGTTACGTCCGTCGTGCGGAAGTAGAACTGTGGGCGGTAGTTGTTGAAGAAGGGCGTGTGGCGGCCGCCTTCGTCCTTGGACAGGACATAGATCTCGCCGGTGAAGTGCGTGTGCGGCTTGATCGAACCGGGCTTGCACAGCACCTGGCCGCGCTGCACGTCTTCACGCTTGGTGCCGCGCAGCAAGATGCCGACGTTGTCGCCCGCCTGGCCCTGGTCGAGCAGCTTGCGGAACATTTCCACGCCGGTGCAAATCGTCTTTTGCGTGTCGGCAATGCCGACGATCTCGATTTCCTCGCCGACCTTGATGATGCCGCGCTCGATACGGCCGGTCACCACGGTGCCGCGGCCGGAGATCGAGAACACGTCTTCCACGGGCATCAGGAAGGCGCCGTCGACAGCGCGCTCTGGCAGGGGAATGTAGTTGTCCAGTGCGTCGGCCAGCTTCATGATGGCTTCTTCGCCCAGCGGACCCTTGTCGCCTTCGAGGGCGAGCTTGGCCGAGCCGTGGATGATCGGGGTGTCGTCACCGGGGAAATCGTACTTGTCGAGCAGCTCGCGCACTTCCATTTCAACGAGTTCGAGCAGTTCGGCATCGTCCACCATGTCGCACTTGTTCAGGAACACGATGATGTAAGGCACGCCGACTTGGCGGGCCAGCAGGATGTGCTCGCGCGTCTGGGGCATCGGGCCGTCAGCGGCCGAACAAACAAGAATAGCGCCGTCCATCTGGGCAGCACCGGTGATCATGTTCTTCACATAATCGGCGTGGCCTGGGCAGTCAACGTGCGCATAGTGGCGGGAGGCCGTTTCGTACTCGACGTGGGCGGTGTTGATGGTGATGCCGCGCGCTTTTTCTTCCGGAGCCGCGTCAATTTGGTCGTAGGCCTTGGCTTCGCCGCCGAACTTGGCCGCCAGCACGGTGGCGATTGCCGCCGTCAGCGTGGTCTTGCCATGGTCGACGTGGCCGATCGTGCCGACGTTGACGTGCGGCTTGGTCCGCGAAAATTTCTCTTTTGCCATTTTTATCTCCAGATAAAGAACTTGCCCGTGTACGGTTTAATGTTTGCACTACGCTGCTTTGTTTTTCACCACGGGCAGTGAAAGGCGCGTAATCGCAGACAGGGAATCTAATTCGGGGACTGGTCAGTTGGGGACAGAGCGAAGGGGCGCTTTGCGCGTCCTTCGGTCTGTCCCGCAATTTCTTTACTTGGCTCTCGCAGCCATGATGGCTTCCGACACATTGCGCGGTGCTTCGGTGTAGTGCTTGAACTCCATCGAATACGTGGCACGGCCTTGGGTTGCCGAACGCAGCGTGGTCGAGTAGCCGAACATTTCGGACAATGGCACTTCGGCCTTGATGACCTTGCCGCCACCAATCATGTCTTCCATGCCCTGCACCATGCCACGGCGTGAGGCCAGATCGCCCATCACATTGCCGGCGTAGTCTTCAGGCGTCTCGACTTCCACAGCCATCATCGGCTCCAGAATGACCGGACCGGCCTTGCGGCAGCCTTCCTTGAAACCAAAGATGGCTGCCATCTTGAACGCGAGTTCGTTCGAGTCCACGTCATGGTAGGAGCCGAAATGCAGCGTCACCTTGACATCGACCACCGGATAACCGGCGAGCACGCCAGCCGTCACGGCTTCGTTGATGCCCTTTTCAACCGCAGGAATGTACTCGCGCGGCACCACGCCTCCCTTGATCGCGTCGATGAACTCGATGCCCTTGCCGGGCTCGTTCGGCTCGATCTTGAGCACGACGTGGCCGTACTGGCCCTTGCCGCCCGATTGACGAACGAACTTGCCTTCGGCATCTTCGATGGTCTTGCGGATGGTTTCGCGGTAGGCCACCTGCGGCTTGCCGACGTTGGCTTCCACACCGAATTCGCGCTTCATGCGGTCAACGATGATTTCCAGGTGCAGCTCGCCCATGCCGGCGATGATGGTCTGGCCCGATTCTTCGTCGGTCTTGACGCGGAACGATGGATCTTCCGCAGCCAGGCGCTGCAGTGCGATGCCCATTTTTTCCTGGTCAGCCTTGGTTTTTGGCTCGACGGCCTGGGCAATCACAGGCTCGGGGAAGACCATGCGTTCCAGCATGATGATGGCGTCCGGATCGCACAGCGTTTCGCCGGTGGTCACGTCTTTCAGGCCCACGCAGGCAGCGATGTCACCCGCGACGATTTCACTGACTTCCTGACGCTCGTTGGCGTGCATCTGCACGATACGACCGATACGCTCTTTCTTTCCCTTGATGGGGTTGTAAACGGTATCGCCCTTTTTCAGCACGCCGGAATAGACGCGCACAAAGGTCAACTGGCCCACGAACGGGTCGGTCATCAGCTTGAAGGCCAGCGCCGAGAATTTTTCCGAGTCGTCAGCCTTGCGGGTGACGGGCTCTTCATCATCATCGGTGCCCTTGACGGGCGGAATGTCAACGGGCGAAGGCATGAAGTCGATCACGGCGTCCAGCATGCGCTGCACGCCCTTGTTCTTGAAGGCAGAACCGCAGTACATCGGCTGGATTTCGCTGGCAATGGTGCGCGTACGGATGCCGAACTTGATCTCTTCTTCGGACAAATCACCCTCTTCAAGGTATTTGTTCATCAGTTCTTCGTTGGCTTCGGCAGCAGCCTCGACCATCTTTTCGCGCCATTCCTTGGCCAACTCCAGCAGTTCAGCTGGAATCTCACGGTATTCAAACTTCATGCCCTGCGAAGCTTCATCCCAGATGATGGCCTTCATCATGATCAGGTCAACGACGCCGGTGAAGTTTTCTTCAGCGCCAATAGGGATGACCATGGGAACCGGGCTGGCCTTCAGGCGCAGCTTCATGCCCTCGACGACCTTGAAGAAGTTGGCGCCCGTACGGTCCATCTTGTTGACAAAGGCCAGGCGTGGCACTTTGTACTTGTTGGCCTGACGCCAGACGGTTTCAGACTGGGGCTGCACGCCACCCACGGCGCAATAAACCATGCAGGCACCGTCAAGCACGCGCATCGAGCGCTCGACTTCAATCGTGAAGTCAACGTGGCCCGGGGTGTCAATGATGTTGATACGGTGCTCAGGGAAGGACTTGTCCATGCCTTTCCAGAAGCACGTGGTCGCGGCGGAGGTGATCGTGATGCCACGCTCCTGCTCCTGCTCCATCCAGTCCATGGTGGCCGCGCCGTCATGGACTTCACCAATCTTGTGGCTCACGCCGGTGTAAAAGAGGATCCGCTCGGTGGTGGTGGTCTTGCCAGCGTCAATGTGCGCGGAAATACCAATGTTGCGGTAGTTTTTAATGGGGGTAGCGCGGGACATAAATTACTTTCAGTTCGGTGTTACGAACAAAGACTCGTTGCCAAGATAGTTCTCTTGTTTTTCTACGCGTCTGCCGGCCGGGCGCTTTTGGCGCCGGGCCGGCAGGAGTTGGGGTTGAACCGCCAGAAATCAAGGTGTTTTGGTCACCTGATGCCTGGGGGCAGCCCGTCAAGCAAGCGCAGTCAGCACTGCAATCGATATTAGAAGCGGAAGTGGCTGAAGGCCTTGTTGGCTTCGGCCATGCGGTGAACTTCGTCACGCTTTTTCATGGCGCCGCCACGGCCTTCGGTGGCTTCCATCAATTCATTGGCCAGGCGCAATGACATCGACTTCTCGCCGCGCTTCTTGGCGGCCTCTTTCAACCAGCGCATGGCCAGGGCCATACGACGGACAGGACGCACTTCAACCGGCACCTGGTAGTTTGCACCACCGACGCGGCGGGACTTCACTTCAACCATGGGCTTGATGTTGCCGATGGCCATGTGGAAAGCCTCCAGCGGATCTTTGCCGGGGTTCTTTTTCTCGATTTGCTCCAGAGCGCCATAAATGATGCGCTCTGCGACGGCTTTCTTGCCGCCTTGCATGATCACGTTCATGAATTTGGCAAGATCGACATCGCCAAATTTTGGATCAGGAAGAATTTCACGTTTAGGGACTTCGCGACGACGTGGCATTTTTTCACCTCTTTGCTTCAGTTGGCACTGCTTTGGACAGCACCGCGAGAGTTAGCAAACTCCCACTTACTCGACCGGCACAAACAACTTGCACTTGGGTCACTTCGCTCAAAACACCGGCCAGGGTGAGTCAAGCACCTGTTTTTTTTGAAAAGACTTTTGACAGCTTCTTCGGGCGCGAACGGTGAAGTTCGAACCGATGGACCAATTACTTGGCTTTTGGACGCTTCGCGCCGTACTTGGAGCGCGACTGCTTGCGGTCTTTCACGCCTTGCAAATCGAGTGATCCGCGAACGATGTGGTAACGCACACCCGGCAAATCCTTGACCCGGCCGCCGCGAACCAGCACGACGCTGTGTTCCTGCAGGTTGTGGCCTTCGCCGCCGATGTAGGAAATGATTTCAAATCCATTGGTCAGGCGAACTTTGGCAACTTTACGCAGCGCAGAGTTAGGCTTTTTAGGCGTGGTGGTGTACACGCGGGTGCAAACACCGCGGCGCTGTGGAGAATTTTCCATCGCGGGGCTTTTTGACTTGATCTTTTCGACCTCGCGCCCCTGACGAACTAATTGATTGATGGTTGGCATTGAAAAACGTCCCTAAACGTCTGAAAAACGATATAAAAATACGGAAAACTTCTCCGCACCAAAAGCGGAAAAGCTTTCTAGTATAAGCCGGTTAGCCAAAAGCCTCAAGGATTACGCCATAACGGGGCTTGGCTGCACAGGCACGGCTTGATGCAGCGCCCGTTTTTTCGCTCAGGACAGGAGGACGGCAAGCATCGTTTCTGCCTGAAAACCATTGTTTACTTGATCCACAGCCGGATCGAATCCCAGGCGCGGCCCATGATGCCGGCCTCTTCCACGGTTTCCAGCGCCATCAGCGGCACTTCGGCCATTGGCACGGGGTCGTCGCCGTTCATGATCTTCAGGCTGCCGACCAGCTGGCCTTGCTTGAAAGGCGCGACCAGCGGCTCGGGCCGGGCGACCTGGGTCTTGAGTTTTGACGCGCTGCCGGCCGGCACGGACACCACGATCGCTTCGGGGCGGCCCAGCTTGACGACCGCGTCCTTGCCCTTCCAGACTGCGGGCGTGACGACGGCCTGGCCGGCATCGAACAGCTTGACCGCCTCGAAGGCGGTGTAGCCCCAGTTCAGCAGCTTTTGCGTTTCATTGGCGCGGGCGCTGTCGCTCGACGCGCCCAGCACGATCGCCAGCAAACGCCGGCCGCCGGGCTTGCCGGCCGCGCCCAGGTTCGGAAACTCGCGCCGGGCCGTGGCAATCATGCAGTAGCCGGCGGCATTGGTATGGCCGGTTTTCAGGCCATCGACCGTCGGGTCGCGGAACAGCAGCGTGTTGCGGTTGGTGTCGTTGGTCGCCGGCGTGCCGGGATAGCGGTATTTCTTGATCGCCGAGTAGCCGATGTAGTCGGGAAAATCGGTCATCAGGCGCGTGGACAAGATGCTCAGGTCGCGCGCCGTGGTGGTGTGGCCGGGCTCGGTCAGGCCTTCGGGATTCTTGTAGCTGGTTGATTTCATGCCCAGCGCCTTGGCCTGCTGGTTCATCAGCTCGACGAAATGCTCGGCCGTTCCGCCCACGCCTTCGGCCAGCGCCATGGTGGCGTCGTTGCCGGACTGAACGATCATGCCCTTGATCAGGTCTTCGACCGGAACCTGCATCTTGGGGTCGATGAACATGCGCGAACCCGGCATCTTCCAGGCGCGCGGGCTCACGCCAAAGGTCTGGCTCAAGGTGATTTTCTTGGACTTGAGCGCGTCAAACACCAGGTATTCGGTCATCAGCTTGGTCAGCGACGCGGGTTCGACCGGCGAATCGATGTCCTTGGCGGCCAGGATCTGGTTGGCCGTGACGTCGAGCAGCAGATAGGAACGGGCGGCGATTTCAGGCACTGCAGGTGCCTGGGCATGCGCTGCCGGAAGCGCGACCGAGACAAACAGGACCAGCGTGGTGGCCAGAGAGCGCAGGCCGGCAGGGGCCTTGAGGAAGCATTGCATGTCAAAAAAACCGGTAAAAAGAAAGAAAAAAGGGAGAAAAGGCGAGGCAGAGCGGAATGGACCGCGCTCGCCGCAAAAGATTCAATTCACAGGCGAAGCCAGGTGGCGGAGCACCAGGTTTTTCAGCAGCGGCAATTGTCCATGAAAGAAATGACCCACCCCGGGGACAACCGTAACAGGCAGTGCCTGCGGGCGCGCCCAGTCGAACACGTCGGACAGCAGAACGGTGTCGTCCTGCTCGCCATGCACCACCAGCGTGCGATTGTGCGCGGCGGCATCGATGGGCGCGGCGGGCGCGCGGCTGACGCTGGTGCCGACCAGCACCAGCTTGTCAATCGGGCGGCTGGCCTGCAGCCGGGCAAACGCATGCGTGGTGACGAACGCGCCGAACGAGAAGCCGCCCAGCGCCAGCGCCGCCTGCCCAACGCCTGCAGGCGCGGCATGCTGCACCACCGCCAGCAGGTCTTGCAGTTCGCCCCGGCCTTCGTCGTGGCTGCCAGCGCTGCCGCCGACGCCGCGAAAGTTGAAGCGCACGGCCGTCCAGCCGGACTGCACGAAGGCCCGCGCCAGCGTCTGCACCACCTTGTTGTCCAGCGTGCCGCCAAACAACGGATGCGGATGGGCGATGACCGCAATGCCGCGCGATTCGCCCGCAGGGAGGTCCAGGGCAAGGTCCAGCGCGCCGGCCGGGCCGGCGATGGTGGTCTTCTGGGTTTTGGAGTTCATGGAAAACGCTTTCTTTCGCTGGCAGGAAAGTGCTATATAAATAATAGCTGCCTGCGCCCGCCGGTATTGCGCAAATGGCTTAAATCATGCTGTTTTTATCGATTCAGCCGCGTTGCCGGGCTTTAGCGCCCCAGACCGGGTGGCGTCAGCAGGCGTTCGACCACCTGGCCGTTTTTCAGGTGCGACTCGACAATCTCGTCGATGTCGCTGGCGTCCACATAGCTGTACCAGACGGCTTCCGGATACACCACCGCCACCGGCCCGCCGGCGCAGCGGTCCAGGCAGCCGGCCTTGTTGACCCGCACCTGGCCCGGCCCGGACAGCCCGGCAGCCTTGACCAGCTTCTTGCAGCGGTCAAAAGCCTGCTCGGCGCCTTGGTCGGCGCAGCAGGCTTCGCCCTTGCCGCGCTGGTTCAGGCAAAAGAAGATGTGCCGCTCGTAGTACGAAGCCGCAGGGGCGGGCTGGACGCCATCTGGCGAAGGGTTAGTGGCAGTGGAAAGGGTCATGCGGCAATTTTACGTTTCGCTGGCGAGCGCCTTCGGCTCCTGGCTGGAAAGCCGCGCCAGCATGCAGGCCAGCGCGGCATAGGGCCAGAACCAGCCGAGCCACTGCACCAGCCCGTAAAACTTGATGAAGCGGCCCTGCTCCCAGATCTGCAGCGTCTGGGCAAAGTAGGGGTTGGCCGGCGCCTGGTTGAGCAGGCTCAGGTGAGTCGCCAGCGCCAATAGCGCCAGCGCGGCAGCCGCGCGGCGCGGCACGGCCAGCAGCAGCGCGGCCAGCACCACGGCCATGCCGATGCCGGCCTGGACCGGCACATCCAGCCAGGCCCAGGCATGCTCGGGTCCGTAGCTGAGGGCGGCTGACAGCGCCGATACGCCCAGACCGATGGCCAGGGCAGCGACGGCAAACACCGCGCGCTGTCCGAGCCGGCGAATCACGCAATAGCCCAGCAGGCATGGAATCAGCGCGCCCAGCGCCACGCACACCAGTTCGGCCAGCGGCACAAGGGGCTGGAGCTCAACCTCGCGCATGGGCATCCATTCCAGAAAGGGCGTGTCGGCCAGCGCATCGGCGAGCGCCGACTCCAGCAGTTCAAAGACCTGCCCCAGCCCCATCGGGACCGACGCCGGAAACAGCAGGGCCACCGGCCAGAGCAGCAGCAGCACCAGCACACTGCGCGCATCGGGTGAAAACCAGCGCGCCCGCAAGCGGCTCCAGCGGTCGATCAGTCCGGAGCGCTCCAGCGCCAGCGCGCAGCAGGCCCCGATCCAGGCGCCCAGCGTGTTCAGCGCCAGATCGACATTCGAGGGAATGCGCGACGGCAGGTAGTTCTGCAGCGTTTCCATCGCCAGCGACAGCAGGCCGGCGCCCAGCACCGAAACACTGACCGCCCAGGCCACGCGCCGGCTGCGCAGCGCCGACACGGCCAGCAGGAAACCGAGCGGCGCATAACCCAGCAAATTGATGCCGACGTCAAAGCCGGTCCAGTATTTCGGCAGGGGCGAGGCCAGGAAGCGCAGCGGCGAAATGCCCTGGTTGCGCCACTCCGAAAACGGATACAGGCTGGCGTAGATGATCAGGCAGACCAGCGCCAGCGCCAGCGGCCAGGCGGTGGTCTGTTGCACACCCCCATCGTTGTCACTGCGCTTCGCTTCGTGTACTTCCTTTCCCCCTTGCAGAAGAATTGGCACACCCCCGACGTCCTCACTGCGCTGCGCTTCGTGTAGTTCCGCCCCCCCTTGCAGGGGGCGACGCATGGCATCCGGCGAAGCCGGCCTGCCTGCGTCTGCTGGGGGGGAATCGGTGGCCACGTCGTGTTGGATTGAGCCGGGCCGTCAGAACGGCTTGACAATCACCAGGACGACGGCGACCGTCAGCAGCAGCACCGGCACTTCGTTGAACCAGCGCATCCAGACATGGCTGCGGGTGTTGCGGTTGGCGACGAACTTCGCCAGCATGCGGCCGCAGGCATGGTGGTAACCCATTACCAGTACCACCACGGCCAGCTTGGCATGCATCCAGTAACTGCCGCGCCCGATGCCGTAACCGAGGTACAGCCACAAGCCCAGGACAATCGCCGGCACCGCCAGGATGGTGGTGAAGCGCATCAGCTTCTTGGCCATCAGCAGCAGCCGCTCGCGCTCGGCAATGCTTTGCGGCGGCACCATGGCCAGGTTGACGAAAATGCGCGGCAGGTAGAAAAGGCCGGCGAACCAGCTGGCGATGAAAACGATGTGAAAGGATTTGACCCAGAGCATCGGCCTAGTTTAGCCCTCCCGATTTCACCCGCCGGCGCGCCTGGAAGCGGGCAAAAAAAATCCCGGCGACCTGATGGCCCGCCGGGATTGAAACGCCTTTTTGCTGTCACACGCAAAGGCCCCGCTCAGGGAGGAAAAGCGGGATGCAATCGCCATACACTGGTAACCGCACGTTTTCATTCTAGTCCCGGGCCCCGCATACCGCCATATAGCGTTGACACCCACGGCAGTAAGGGCTTGTAAAGACTGGCACATTCCTGGCGCCAAAAGGGCACTGCGCCAGGCATTCGCGCCAGGACGCAAAGCTTTGGCACAATTTGCCCCATGACCCTGCATGCCACCAACTTCGCTCCTTTCCCGATGGGCCGCCCCCGTCGCCTGCGCCGTGACAGCTTCACGCGCAACCTGGTGCGTGAAAACGCCCTCACCGCGCACGACCTGATCTACCCGGTATTCGTGCTGGCCGGCCAGCACCGGCGCGAGCCGATCGGCTCCATGCCCGGCGTCGAGCGCCTGAGCCTGGACCTGCTGCTGCCGGTGGCCGAGGAGTGCGTGAAGCTGGGCATTCCGGTGATGGCGCTGTTCCCGGTGATCGACGCCTCGCTGAAAACCGAGGACGGCCGCGAAGCGCTGAACCCCGAAGGCCTGGTGCCGCATGTGGTGCGCGAACTCAAGCGGCGCTTTCCCGAACTCGGCGTGATGACCGACGTGGCGCTGGACCCGTTCACCAGCCACGGCCAGGACGGCCTGCCGGATGCCAACGGCTACATCATGAATGACGAGACGCTCGAAGTGCTGGTGCAGCAGGCGCTGACGCAGGCCGAGGCCGGCGTGGACATCGTCGCGCCCAGCGACATGATGGACGGGCGCATCGGCGCGATCCGCGCCGCGCTGGAAAGCCAGGACCTGGTCCACACGCGCATCATGGCCTACAGCGCCAAGTACGCCAGCGCCTTCTACGGCCCGTTCCGCGACGCGGTCGGCTCCAGCGGCAACCTGGGCAAGGCCGACAAGAAGGTCTACCAGATGGACCCGGGCAACTCCGACGAAGCGCTGCGCGAAGTCGCCATGGACATTGCCGAAGGCGCCGACATGGTGATGGTCAAGCCCGGCATGCCTTACCTGGACGTGGTGCGCCGCGTGAAGGACGAATTCCAGGTGCCGACCTTCGCCTACCAGGTCAGCGGCGAATACGCCATGCTCAAGGCCGCCGCGCTGAACGGTTGGCTCGACCATGACGCGGTGATGATGGAAAGCCTGCTGGCCTTCAAGCGCGCCGGCGCCGATGGCGTGCTGACCTACTTCGCCATCGACGCGGCGCGAAAGCTTCGCCAAGGCTGAAGCGCCTCCACCGGGCGTGCGAAATTTACTATCAAAATAGTAGCTGCTTGCGCCCGTGGAATATGCGCAAAAGGCCTTTTTAATACTTAACCAAGGGATTCGAGCCTTCATGCGCGTGTTCACCATCCACTCCGGCAGCCAGGGCGTCCTGGAGACCGATTCCCTGCCGACCGAACTGCCGGCACAGGGTTTCGTCTGGATTGCCTGCGCGCGGCGCGAGTTCGAGGTCATGCAAGCGCCGATTCAGGCCACGCTGCAGCGTCTGTGCGGAACCCAGCTGGTCGATCTGCATGTCTCCGATCTGCTGAACAACCAGCTACCCTCGCATTACGACTACACCTCGCAGTACGACATGCTGGTGTTCCGGCGGCTGGCAGCAGGCCGCACCGAAACCGATCTGGCCCAGCCCGGCGAACCGCTGCACCAGCCCGCCAAGCGCAGCGGCCCGCCGGTGCTCAAGCGGATCGACACCAGCCCGGTGGGTTTTGCGGTGTTTGACCGGGTGTTGCTGACAGTGCATCCGGCCGGCTGCGCCGTGCGCGAAGCCTATGCGCTCAAGCTGCTCAACGCCACATCGAGCGAAGCACGCGCCAACGGCGTCAAGCTGCCCAGCAGCCCGGCCGACCTGATGATGCGCATTGTCAACCAGATGGTCGATGGCTACCTTGATCTGCGGCGCGAACTCACGCGCCAGATGGACCACTGGCAGTCCGAGCTGCTCAATCCCGGCACGCGTTTCAACAACTGGAATTCGGTGCTCGACGCCCGGCTGGCGCTGCACCAGCTCGACGAGATTTGCGAAGACCAGCGCGCGGCCCTGCAGGACTGGATTGATTCGATTGAAACCTGGCCGGACGCCGACACGCCGGCCGCACAACGTGAGCGCGATCTGCTCAAGGTACGGTCGCGCGATGTGCTGGAGCATATCGAGCGCGTCGTACACCATGTGCGGCGCATGGAGCAAAGCGCTGAAACAGCGGTGCAGATGCATTTTTCGGCGCAGAGCCACCGTACCAACGACATCATGCGCACGCTGACGGCGCTGACGGCGGTGTTTTTGCCGCTGAACCTGATCACCGGATTCTTCGGCATGAACTTCGAGTTTTTGCCGGCCATCCACAGCGCGACCGGTTTCTGGTGGACCTTTGGCCTGATGCTGCTGCTGGTGGTCGTGGTCGTGTCGGTGTTCTGGCGCAAGCGCTACCTGGCGCGGACCAGCCGCTGAACCCTGGCCGGGTGTTTGCCGCCATGCAAGCCAGCCTCTTTCCCGACGAACGCCCTGCTTGCGCGAAGGCGGCGCCGCCTGCGCGCATCCAGGTCGGCTGCGCCGGCTGGAGCCTGCCGCGCCCCATGTGGCCTGAATTTCCGGCCGATGGCACGCATCTGCAGCGCTATGCCGCCCGTTTCAACGCGGTGGAGATCAACTCGTCGTTTTACCGGCCGCACCAGACGGCCACCTATGCGCGCTGGGCGGCCAGCGTTCCCGACCACTTCCGTTTTTCGGTCAAGCTGCCCAAGACCATCACGCACCAGCAGCGCCTGGCCGACTGCACCGGGCTGCTCGACGACTTTCTGGCGCAGGCCGGCGGCCTGGGTGAAAAACTGGGCTGCCTGCTGGTGCAGCTGCCGCCCAGCCTGGCCTTCGATGCCGCGCGGGTCCGGGATTTTCTGCGCCTCCTGCGCGAGCGCCACGCCGGCCCGGTGGCGCTGGAGCCGCGCCATGCCAGCTGGTTCACCGCGCCGGCCGACCCGCTGCTGAACGCCTGGCAGGTCGGCCGCGTGCTGGCCGACCCGGTGGTGCATGAAGCCGGCCGGCTGCCGGGCGGCTTTGCCGGCCTGGTCTATGTGCGCCTGCACGGCTCGCCACGCATGTATTACTCGGCCTATGATCGCGCCGTGCTCGATGCGCTGGTCGCCCGGCTGCGGCTGGCGGCAACACTTGACGCCGCCGTCTGGTGCATCTTTGACAACACCGCCGAAGCTGCCGCCATTGAAGACGCCCTGTACACCGTGCAAGGGCTGAGCCGCACCACCCACAAGGACAGTTGATGCCCGTTTTATTCACCGCCGACCCCGGCACCGCCGAGGCCAGCGCCGATGACCTGACGCGGGACAACGTCGAGTCGATGCGCCGGGTCGAGGCGCAGGCCATGGACAAGCGCAGCCGGGCGGACCGCATTGCCGCCTTCGTGGCGACCTTTTGCGGTTCCATGCCTTTTGTCTGGCTGCATGTGCTGATTTTTTGCGGCTGGCTGGCCTGGAATTCGTGGCCGGGGCTGCGGCATTTCGACCCCTACCCGTACACTTTTCTGACGCTGGTGGTTTCGCTGGAGGCGATTTTTCTCTCCGCCTTCATCCTGATCAGCCAGAACTACGAGCTGCGCATCAGCGACCGGCGCAACCAGCTCGACCTGCAGATCAACCTGCTGACCGAGCAGGAAAACACCAAGACGCTGCAGTTGCTGGAGCAGATTGCCGCCAAGCTCGGAGTGGATGTCAGCATGGACGCCGAGCTGCGCTTTCTCAAGCAGGTCACCCATCCCGAAAAACTGATTGCCCAGATCGAGCAGGCCCAGCAGGAAAGCCCGTTGAAGCCGCCTGCGGTTTGAGCGTCCGACGTGCCAGGCCTTGGCCTTGCCGGCAGTAGATTGCTATTGATAGCATAGCTTCACATGCTGGCTGGTATTGCGCAAACGGCTTAAAACATGCTCTCCCCTCTGTCATTGCGGGCTTGACCCGCAATCCACGGCACCTCAACCAAGCCACAGCCAGGCAGCGGTTGGAATTCACCGCGCGTTTAACTGCTCACTGATGGATTGCGGGTCAGGCCCGCAATGACAAAAGAGAAGGGGACGCATCGAGTCGAGGAAGTCACCTTGCAGTCGGCCCGCGCAACCGCTTTTTCAGGCCCTCAGCCGAGCTGCTCGGCCAGGAAGGCCAGCGTGCGCTCACGCGCCAACTGGGCGGCAGCTTCGTCGTAAGAGGCGCGCTGGTCGCAGTTGAAGCCGTGATTGGCCGAATACACATGCACCGCGACTTCCGGGTGCGCCTTGCTGAATGCCTCGATGCCTTCCATCGGAATCCAGTGGTCCTGGTCGCCGAAATGGGCCATCACCGGGCATTGCGGCTGGCGGGCGATTTCGCTCTCGGCCGTGATGCCGCCGCCATAGTAGGGAACCGCCGCCGACAGGCCCTTGAGCAGGCACGCGGCCTTCCAGGTGAGCAGGCCGCCCCAGCAAAAACCGATGATGCCAACCTTGCCGCCACTGAGCTGCGCCGCATGGTCGATGGCAGCCTGGATATCTAGCAGCACGCCGGCGCCCGGCAGCGCATCGACGGCGGTCTTGAGCTCAAACCCGGCCGTCATGTCGTCCTCGGTGTAGGCCAGTTCCACTCCGGGCTTGACCCGGTCAAAAGTGGCCGGCGCCACCGCCAGGTAGCCCTCGGCGGCAAAACGGTCGGCCACCGAGCGGATGTGCGAGTTGACGCCGAAAATTTCCTGCACCACGACGATGGCGCCGCGCGGCTTGCCTGCGGGCTCCGCCACATAGGCGGAAACCGTGAAACCGTCGGCGGACTTGAGTTTGGTGAATTGACCCATGGTGTGAAAAGCTCCTGTTGGAAGTTGTTTGGAAAGCGGGGGAAGGAAAAAAAGAGGAAAACCGGACGATTCAGTCAGACGGCCTGGAGCCGGCGCTCGACAAAATCGAGCCGGTCCTGGCCCCAGAACAATTCGCCGTCGATCAGGTAGCTGGGCGCGCCGAAGACGCCGGCCTCGATCGCCTGCCCGGTATTGGCCTCGTAGCGCTCCTGCACCGCCTGGCTGTAGGACTGCTCCAGCCGGCTGGCCTCTAGGCCGCATTCGGCCAGCAGCTCGGCCAGGACTTTTTCGTCGGCAATGTGCCGCTCCTGCGCCCAGCAGGCGCGAAAGACCGCGCCGCTGATCTTCATGGCGGCGTCCAGGCCGTCGTGCAGGTCCACCGCAATGATGAGGCGCGAGGCATCGTCGCCAGAGACCGGAAAGAATCTAGGCTTGACATGCAGCGGCAAGCCCAGGAAGTCCGCATGCCGCCGCAGTTCCAGCAAGCGGTAAGCCTGGCGTTGCGGCGCGCGCTGGCCGAGCGGCAAGCCGCCTGAAATCGGGAACACCTTGCCGCCCAGGTCAATGGGCAGGATACGGACCGTGGCGCCCGCCCGGCGCGCGATGTCTGCGAATCGCTCATGGCCCAGGTAGGCCCAGGGGCTTTGCGGGGTGAAGTAGTAGTCCACGGTGGTGCTCAAGGTTTTTCTCCGGTGGTGGTCAGGAATTCATTACAGTCAGGGCTTTGGCGCGATTCCCTTTGTAACCGGGATTGCCACTTTTTGCAGGAGACTGGTTTGTCCCAACTTGTTTTGATCACCGGCGGCTCGCGCGGCATTGGCGCGGCCACGGCCTTGCTGGCCGCACGGCACGGCTATGCGGTCGCCGTCAACTACAGCGCCAATTCGCTGGCCGCCGACGAGGTGGTGCGGCAAATCCGCCAGTCCGGCGGCCAGGCCATGGCGGTGCAGGCCGACGTGGCCATCGAGGCGCAGGTGGTGGCGATGTTTGAAAAGATCGACGCCAGGTTCGGCCGTTTGAGCGCGCTGGTTAACAACGCCGGCGTGGTGGACCAGACCACGCGGGTCGAGGCCATCACCCTGGCGCGCCTGCAACGGATGTTCGAGATCAATGTGTTCGGCTCCTTCCTGTGCGCCCGCGAGGCCGTGCGGCGCATGAGCACGCGCCATGGCGGCGCGGGCGGCGCCATCGTCAATGTGTCCAGCGTCGCCGCCAAGCTGGGCGCGCCCGGGCAATACGTGGACTATGCGGCGGCCAAGGGCGCGATCGACAGCTTCACCGTGGGCCTGGCCAAGGAAGTGGCGGCCGAGGGCATTCGCGTCAATGCGGTGCGGCCGGGCATCATCGAGACCGACATCCACGCCTCCGGCGGCCTGCCCGACCGCGCGCGCGACATGGCGCCGCTGGTGCCGATGCAGCGCGCCGGCAGTGCCGAGGAAGTGGCCGAATCCATCGTCTGGCTGCTGGGCGCGTCATCCAGCTACACCACCGGCGCATTGCTCGACGTGACGGGTGGCAGGTAAGTGGCCCCCACGCTTGTCGCTTCGCGTACTGCGCTGCCCCCCAAGGGGGCCGCTGCGCCTGCGGACCGGCGAAGCCGGTTCCGCGGCCCCTGCTGGGGGGAGAGTTTCCCCACGCTTGTCGCTTCGCGTACTGCGCTGCCCCCCGAGGGGGCTGCTGCGCCTGCGGCCTGGCAAAGCCAGTTCCGCGGCCCCTGCTGGGGGAGAGTTTCCCCGCGCTTGTCGCTTCGCGTACTGCGCTGCCCCCCGAGGGGGCTGCTGCGCCTGCGGCCTGGCAAAGCCAGTTCCGCGGCCCCTGCTGGCAGGAAGTCTGCGCTCGTTGCTTGTCCTAGGTTCCCAATTTAAAAAGAGTTGATTCGTGGACTTCAAACCTTTAGTGACGCTGCTGGCCATCGTCAACCCACTGGCCATCGTGCCGTTCTTCATCCACTACACGCAGGGCTTTTCCAGGCCGCAGCGGCAGCGCACGGTGGCGGTGGCCTCGTTCAGCGCCTTCGTGGTGATTGCCGTCAGCGCCCTGCTGGGCCTGCAGATCCTGGAATTCTTCGGCATCTCGCTGGCCAGTTTCCAGGTCGGCGGCGGCCTGTTGCTGTTGATCAGCGCGATGAACATGCTCAATGCCCAGCCGGCCGAGGCCAAGCCGCTGACCAACGAGTATGAAGACGGCGCCGCAAAAGCCGCCCAGGGCGCCAGCATCGCGGTGGTGCCGCTGACGATTCCGCTGCTGACCGGGCCGGCCACCATGTCCACAGTGGTGATTTATGCCGAAAAAGCCAAGACCTTCCTGCAGCTGGGCACGCTGGTCGGCTACGGCCTGGTGATTGGCCTGGCAACCGCGCTGTGCTTTTCGCTGGCCGAGCCGATTTCGCGGGTGCTGGGCAAGACCGGCATCAATGTCATGACGCGGCTGATGGGCTTGATATTGGCCGCGCTGGCGGTCGAGGTGATGGCCGACGGTCTGGGCAAGCTGTTTCCTATCCTGCGGCATTGAGATTTTTTTACCGGGACAGGCTCAGGCTGGGGGCTGATGCAAGGCTTGGCTTGGCTTGGCTTGGCTTGGTGGAAGCCTGTGGTTGATTTTTGCTGGGTTGGCTTTTCGGGGTTGGGCTGGCCGGGGGTTGCCCGGCGGCAACTCACTTTTCTTTACTTCGCCAAAGAAAAGTAAGCAAAAGAAAGGCGACCCGGCTGTCCGGGTCCCTTCGCTTCGCTACGGGCAACCTGTGATGACCCGGGGAAGCGGGGGTCGAGCTCGAACTCGCCTGCGGCTCAGACAATCGCTCGCCCTGATCCCGCTTCCCCGGGTCATCACAGGCCCAGCCAGAACGGGACTTGCGGGAGCGGATTCGGGGCCGGATTGCGGCATTTATGCATAAAAAGTGCCTCTTTCGCTTGCTGCGACTGCGAAAGCAGCTATTAAATTTGTAGCATTCGGTATTTAAAACCGGCGCTGGGGCTGTTTGGCTGTTTGGCTGTTTGGCTGTTTGGCTGTTTGGCTGTTTGGCTGTTTGGCTGTTTGGCTGTTTGGATTTTTATCCCCGCCACTCCCGTTCTGGCTGGGCCTGTGATGCCTGAGAAAAATGGGATCAGGGCCGCGCGCTGTTTGAGCGCAACGCAGTGAAGCGAGTTTGCGCGGACCCCCATTTTTCTCAGGCAGCGCAGGTTGCCCGAAGCGAAGCGCAGGGACCCAGACAGCCGGGTCGCCTTTCTTTTGCTTACTTTTCTTTGGCGAAGCAAAGAAAAGTGAGTTGCTGCCGGGCAACCCCCGGCCAGCCAATCCGCGAGAAGCCAACCCAGCAAGCACCAACAGCTACCGTTCCAATAGCAAGCAATTCAATCAACGCGCCGGCATCTGCCGCAGCCACGCATCCAGCTCGTCAATCGCCGCATCGGTGGCCGCCGTCAGGGCGCGCACGCCACCGGCCGCATCGGCGCTGGTCGCCGGCCGCTGCACCGACAAGCTGCGCTGCGCGACCAGCCGTTCCCCGGCGGGCGTGATCTCGACCAGCGTGGCATGCAGGCGAAGCAGGCCGACGCTGGCATCGGGCGCGCTGAACAGCTGGCTGAATTCTTCCAGTTCCAGCCGCAGCATCGGCAAATTGGTGTTCTGGCTGCGGTTCAGCGCCACGCCTTCACGCGCATTGAGCACCACGCGTTGCTGGCTCAGGCGATCGCGCATGCGCTGGCGCACCAGCTGCGCCGGCGGCATGGTCCAGCGCGCCTGCGAATAGGGGCGCAGCTGCTGGGCGTCAACATAGCCCAGCCGGTAGAGCACCGCCTGGTTTTCCAGCGCGCCGCCCGAGGTGGCGATGTCGGCAATCGCCAGCGGCGACAAGGCGGGCACCGGGGGCGATGCCAGGGCCTGCGTGGACAGCTCGCCCGGCCCGAAGTCGTAGGTCGTGGCGCGGGTCGGCTTGTCGATCACTGAGCACCCGGTGGCGAGCGCCAGCACGCTTATCAAGCAAAAAACCCGCCTTGCGCAATGCTGGCGGGCGCTAGTAGCTATTGAATTAATAGCATAAAAAGGAAGCTTGAAAGCCATCATGGTTTTTCTCCGTTGGCGTTGAAGCCGGTTTCGCCAGGGCCCGGCACGACCGGGCCGTTGCCAAAGATCAGCGCTTGCGGGTTGTCATCGACGGCGTTCACGGTGCGGCGCAGCTGGCGCATGGTGCGCGCAGTTTCGTCGGCCACCTCGCCGAGCTTGGGCAGCGTGGCCGCGCTGAAGGTTTCCACTCCGGCCGCCAGCGCCGCGCCGCCGTCCTTGAGCCGGTCGAGCGCGCCGCCTTGTTCGTTCAGGCGCCGCGCGGTCAGGCCGACTTCATCGGTCACGGTCTTGACCGAGCGCAGGGCGGCCTGCGCGTCCTTGGACAGCGCGGGCAGCGTCGCCACGGCCGGCTCCAGCGCCTTGGCCACACGGTTGATGCTGCCGGCGGCTTCGGCGAGCTGCGTGACGGCGGTGTTGATCGCCGCTTCGTTCTGGCTTGAGAGCAGCTGGTTGATGCGCGTGGCCGCCTGCTCGGCCTGGTCGAAGATCACATCGGCTTGCTTGAGCAGCTTGTCGAGGCCGCCCTGCTTGAGCGGAATGCGCGGCGGGTCGTCGTCGTTGGGCACCAGCCGCTGGCTGGAGCTGCCGTCGTCGTCGAGCTGGATGAAGCCCAGGCCGGTCACGCCCTGGGACGCCACGGTGGCGAAGGTCGAGCGCGTCACCGGCGCGGCCTCGTCAATCGACACGCGTATCAGCACGTTGCCCTTGACCTTGTCGTCAAAACCGATGCGCTCGACCTTGCCGACGGCCACGCCGCGATAGCGCACCGTGGCCTGCGGCTGCAGGCCGGAAACGGTCTCGGAGGTGCTCATCTCGTACAGGTTGCGCTCGGTGTTGTCGCGCGTGAGCCAGATGGCCAGCAATGCCAGCAGGGCGGTGACGAGCACCACGAACGCGCCGGCAATCAGCGCATGGGCCTTGTTTTCCATGATTGAAAAACCTTTCTAGATCGAAGGGGCGGGGGTGGGGTTCAGCAGCGCCATCGCCCGCTGCCCCCGTTCGCCCAGGAAAAAGTCGTGAATGAAGGGATGCTCGAACGCCACCACCTTGCGCGGCACGTCATTGATGATGACTTTCTGCGACGCCAGCACGGCGATGCGCGTGCTGAGCTCAAAAATCGTGTCCAGGTCGTGCGTGACCATCACCACCGTCAGCCCCATGCCCTGGTGCAGCGAGCGCAGCAGGGCGCAAAAGCTGTCGGCGCTTTCGGGGTCAAGTCCGGCCGTCGGCTCGTCAAGCAGCAGCAGCGGCGGATCCATGATCAGCGCGCGCGCCAGCGCCACGCGCTTGACCATGCCGCCGGACAGGTCGCTCGGCATCTTGCCGGCCGCGTCAAGCGGCAAGCCGACCATCTGCAGCTTGACCATGGCCGCCTCGCGGATCAGCTCGGCGGGCAGGCAGTTGAGTTCGCGCAGCGGAAAAGCGATGTTCTCCAGCACGGTGAAGGCCGAGAACAGCGCGCCCTGCTGGAACAGCATGCCGACCCGGCTGGCCGCGCCGCGCTTGCCGAGTTCGGCGGCCGGCTTGCCCAGCACGGTGATCTCGCCCTGCGTCGGCGTTTCCAGCCCCAGCATCTGGCGCAGCAGCACCGTCTTGCCGGTGCCCGATCCGCCGACCAGCGACAGCACCTCGCCGCGCGCGACCGTCAGGTCGAGGTCCTTGTGTACCACGGTTTTCTTGTCGTCGTTTTCAAACACCGTCCACAGCTTGCGGATTTCAACGACAGGTTCCATCACTTAACCCCTCCCCGCTCGTGCAAGTTCCGGCCGCGAAACTGGCTTTGCCAGGCCGCAGGCGGGGCGGCCCCCTCGGGGGGCAGCGCAGTACGCGAAGCGACAAGCGTGGGGGTCATATACCCACGCTTTTAAACAGCACCGCAAACAGCGCATCGACCAGGATGACGATGGTGATCGACGTGACCACCGACGCCGTCGTGCCTTGGCCCAGGCTTTCGGTGTTGGGCTTGACGCGCAGGCCGTAGTGGCAGCCGACCAGCGCGATCAGCAGGCCGAACACCACCGACTTGGCGGTCGCCAGCGTCAGGTTGGACACGCTGACGGCGGCCGGCAGCGCGTTGATGAAAAATGATGGCGTTACGCCCATGGAAATGTCGGCCGCCAGCATGCCGCCGAGCAGCGCGGCAATCGTGGTCCAGACGCTGATCAGCGGCATCACCACCGCCAGCGCGATGGCGCGCGGCATCACCAGCCGAAAGCCCTGCGCAATGCCCATGACGCGCATCGCGTCGAGTTCTTCGGTCACGCGCATCACGCCGATCTGCGCGGTGATGGCCGATCCGCTGCGCCCGGCGATCAGGATGGCCGCGAGCACCGGCCCGAGTTCGCGGATCAGCGAAATGCCCAGGATGTTGACGATGAAGGCGTCGGCGCCGAACTGGCGCAGCTGCTGCGAAATCAGGTAGGCCAGCACCACGCCGATCAAAAAGCCCACCAGCGCGGTAATGGGCAGCGCAGTCGCGCCGAAATGGTAAAGATGGCCCGACAGGTCGCGCCACGGCCCCTGCTGCGGATGGCGGATCAGCCGCAGCAGGTCGAGCAGCAGCTGGCCCAGCAGGCGCAGCATGCCCTTGACATGGCCGAGCAGGCCGAGCAGCCGCCCGCCGAGCATCAGCAGCGGTTCAGACCAGGGCGAGCGGCGCGGCGGCGGCAGGGCAACAGTGAGTTTTTCCACCGTCTCCAGCATTTCCCGCTGTTCGGGCGCCAGCTGCAGGTCGGCCGGCCAGCGATGGCGCCACGCCGTCCACACCACCTGCGCGCCCAGGTAGTCGAGTTTTTCAATGTCGTCCAGGCGCCACCGGGCAGGCGTGGACGCGCCTGGCACCAAGCTGTCGAGCTGCGCGCTCAGCGCAGCCCAGGCGGGCGCCAGCGTCAGCCTGGCGGCGGTCCAGCTTCCCAGCAGGCGCACGACCCGTCCTTCAGGCAGGTCCTGAACTTCAAGGCGCGGCGGTGAGTCGTCAAGGGGCATTCAGGCAACAGGGTGGAGCGGACACCAAAAGGCGAGGGGGGGGGATTCAACGCAAAAGCAGCCATGGTAACTGCTGGAAATGCGCAATATCGGCATTCGGCCCGGATTCGCCATGGTCCTACAGGGGTTGACGCCTGCCCGCAGGCTGGGCCGGCCGTCGTCAGCCCGGCAGGTAAACGGGTAATCCCCGTCACACCGCACAGCCGGGTTTTGCCACAATCAAGGCAAGCCCACCAGAACCCTATTTCATGCACGACCAGAACCTGACTTTCGACTACATCATCATCGGCGCGGGCACGGCCGGCTGCCTGCTGGCCAACCGGCTGAGTGCCGACGCGTCCAAGCGCGTGCTGCTGATCGAGGCCGGGCGCAAGGACGACTACCACTGGATTCACATTCCGGTCGGCTACCTGTACTGCATCGGCAACCCGCGCACCGACTGGCTGTTCAACACCGAGCCCGACGCGGGCCTGAACGGCCGCTCGCTGCGCTATCCGCGCGGCAAGACGCTGGGCGGCTGCTCCAGCATCAACGGCATGATCTACATGCGCGGCCAGGCGCGCGACTACGACCGCTGGGCCGAGCTGACGGGCGACAGCGACTGGACCTGGGACAACGCCCTGCCCCACTTCAAGCTGCACGAAGACCATTACAAGGGCGCCGACGCGCTGCACGGCGCGCGCGGCACGGCGCCGGCGCTGATGCAGGACAAAACCCGGCCCTACCCCCAAATCCTGCGCCACCGCAACGCCGGCGGCGAATGGCGCGTGGAAAAGCAGCGCCTGCGCTGGGACATCCTCGATGCGTTCGCCGAGGCGGCGACCCAGGCCGGCATTGCGGCCACGCCGGACTTCAACCGGGGCAGCAACGAAGGCGTGGGCTACTTCGAGGTCAACCAGAAGAACGGCTGGCGCTGGAACACCGCCAAGGCCTTTTTGCGCCCGACCTGCCTGGGCCGGCCGAATTTCGAGCTCTGGACGAATGCGCAGGTCAGCAAGCTGGTGATCGAGCGGCAAGCTGACGGCAGCCAGCGCTGCACCGGCGTGGAGGTCTGGACCGGACAGGAAAAGGTCACGGCGCTGGCGACGCGCGACTCCGGCCCCATGGGCGAGGTGCTGCTGTGCGCCGGCAGCATTGGCTCGCCGCACATTTTGCAGCTCTCGGGCATCGGCCCGGCCGGTCTGCTGCAGCAGCACGGCATCGCGGTGGTGCAGGATTTGCCCGGCGTGGGCGCCAACCTGCAGGACCACCTGCAGATCCGCTCGGTGTACAAGATCCAGGGACACCAGGACAGCAAGCGCTGGGGCCTGTCGCTCAACACCATGGCCAATTCGCTCTGGGGCAAGGCGCGCATCGGCATGGAATACGCGCTGCGCCGCACCGGGCCGATGAGCATGGCGCCGTCGCAGCTGGGCGCCTTCACGCGCAGCTCGCCCGACCAGCCGTATCCGAACATCCAGTACCACGTCCAGCCGCTGTCGCTCGACGCCTTCGGCGAGCCGCTGCACCGCTTCAATGCCTTCACCGCCAGCGTCTGCAACCTGAACCCGACCAGCCGGGGCAGCGTTCGCCTCAAGACCGGCGCCTTTGCCGACGCGCCAGCCATTTCGCCCAATTACCTGAGCACCGCCGAAGACCGGCAGGTGGCGGCCGATTCGCTGCGCATCACGCGCAAGATCGTCAGCCAGGGCGCGCTGGCCAGATACCAGCCCGAGGAATTCAAGCCCGGCGTGCAGTTCCAGACCGACGAGGACCTGGCGCGGCTGGCCGGCGACATTGCCACGACGATTTTCCACCCGGTCGGCACCACCAAAATGGGCCGCGCCGACGACCCGATGGCGGTGGTCGATTCGCACCTGCGGGTGCGCGGCATTCGCGGCCTGCGCGTGGTCGATGCCGGCGTGATGCCGCTGATCACCAGCGGCAACACCAACTCGCCGACCCTGATGATTGCCGAGAAGGCGGCGCAGTGGATACAGGCCGGCGTCTAGAGCGGCCTGCGCACGCTGGTTTTAACCAGCCAGCACCATTTCAGCATCAAATACGCCTATTGCGCACGCACTGCATGCGCAAGCAGCTATAAAATCAATAGCAAAAAGTCGGATATCCTGAGCGCCGTGATGGCCGCCCAGGTGATGCCGCGCTAGCGCAGCCCCTTGATATAGCGCGGCGCGTTCGGCCGCTGCGCGCCATCCGCGCCCGGCTGGCTGTCGCCAAACACGCTGTTGCCGCTCGGGGCAACCGCCAGCGCCGGCCGGGCGCCCTGCGCGCGGGCATGGTGCTCCTTGGCGGCATCGGCGAGCCTCTGGGCCAGCGGCCGGTAGACCGGCGCGTCGGGAAAGGCCATGGCCGCCTCCAGTCTGTCGGCCAGCTGGCCGAGGTCGTCATGGCCGCCTTCGGCCGCTTTGTGATGCGCCAGGCGGATGATTTCAGCCGCATAGGCCGGGTTGCTGGCCAGCCATTCGGTGTCGGTCACGCGGCCGGTCTTGCGGCGCATCAGCACATGCAGGTGGGCGGCAATCGCCAGTTTTTCATTCGAGGACATCGTCAATGCTCCTTGTTGAAGGTCAGCCAGTCGGTCAGGTTCCCAGGCGCTCGGCATGCTGGTCAATGTCCAGGCCATCGCTTTCGGCCGTCTCGTCCACGCGCAGGCGCACGCACAGCGACGTGATCCACAGCAGCAGGGCCGTCATCACCAGGCTGTAGGCCATGACGCAGGCAACGCCGACAAACTGAATCCATACGCTGCCTTCAACCCCCGAAATGGTACGGCTGGCAAACACGCCGGTGAGCAGGGAACCGACGATGCCGCCGACACCGTGTACGCCAAACACATCGAGCGAATCGTCGGCCTTGAGCAGGCGCTTCAGGCCGGTCGCGCCCCAGTAGCAGGCGACGCCGGCGACCAGGCCAAAGACCACGGCCGAACCCGGCGACACATAGCCGGCCGCCGGCGTGATGGCCACCAGCCCGGCCACCAGCCCTGAGCACAGGCCCAGCAGCGAGGGACGGCCGCGCGCCAGCCATTCGGCCGCCATCCACGACAGCGCGCCGGCGGAAGCGGCAATGTGCGTGACCGCCATGGCCAGCCCGGCGCGCCCGTCGGCCGCCACGGCGGAACCGGCATTGAAGCCGAACCAGCCGACCCACAGCAAGCCCGCGCCGGCCATGGTCAGGCCCAGGTTGAAGGGCGAGAACGGTTCGACGCCATAGCCCCTGCGCGGTCCGAGCGCATAGGCGCAGACCAGCCCGGCCACGCCGGCGTTGACGTGTACCACCGACCCGCCGGCAAAATCCAGCGCGCCCAGGCGGGCCAGCCAGCCGTTGGGTTCCCAGACCCAGTGGGCAATCGGCGCATAAACCGCGACCGTCCACAGCGACATGAAGATCAGCGTGGCCGAAAAGCGCATGCGCTCGACAAAGGCGCCGACCACCAGCGCCGCCGTGATGATGGCAAAGCTGAGCTGGAACATGGCGTAGACCGATTCGGGAATATTCGGCGCGATATGGCTGACCGCGACCTTTTGCGTGTCCTTGACGTAGTCCAGCCCTGAAAACCAGAGCCGTTCGGTGCCGCCAAGCACATGGCCCAGCGCACCGTTGCCGGGGGTGAAGGCAATCGAATACCCCACGGCGAACCACAGCAGGCTGACAATGGCGCAGGTGGCCACCACGCAGGCCATGACGTTGAGCACGCTCTTGCGCCGCACCATGCCGCCATAAAACAGCGCAATGCCCGGCAGCGTCATGAGCAGCACCAGCGCGGTCGCGGTCATCATCCAGCCGGTGTCGGCGCTGTTGAGGGTCTCAAGCCCGACCCGGCCCGGCTGCGTCATGGGGGCCGCAGCGGCCGGCGTGGCGCTGGCCGCTGCGGCCAGCGCCACGCCCGAAGGCGACTGGGCCCTAGCCGACTGCGTTGCCAGGCCCATGCCCAGCCAGAAAAACAAACTCAGTGCAATCCATCGCATTGCGTGCATACAGACCTGACTTTCTTGAGAGATGCTTACAAAAATTTCACGGCCGTAACAAAAAGCATGATCTGTGCCGGTTTGTCCGAACGGGTAAAAACAGTGAAAAATCAGTGAAGGCATGCCTGAAAATGCAGCGATTGGCCCTATCGCCAGCGCTTCATGGGTTTTTGCAGCGGTGCGCTTTTGAACGTTTTGCCTGCGGGAAATCCCTGATGCACTGTCTCAGTGCATCCGTTACATTGGAGAACTTGCTGTCGGGCCTTGCTGCTCGCAATGCGGGGAGTCGAGGAGACATTTAAAAATAGAAGCACGGCATTGCAAAAAATGTTTGTTTGACAAAAAGCGCTGGCAACCCCAGCGCTTTTTTTCGTCCAGCCCTTGCTTTTCAAGCATTAAAAAAGGCTTTTGCGCTTGCTGTGCATGCGTCTATTGCTATCAATAAAAGAGCTAAAACCCGACCCAGCGGGTGCGACAATCGCCGCCATGGAATTACTGCTTGTTTCGATGGCCTCGCTGCTGGCCGGTTTTGTGGACGCCATCGTCGGCGGCGGCGGCCTGATTCTGGTGCCGGCGCTGTTCGCCGTCTTTCCCACCACCCACCCCGCCACCTTGTTCGGCATCAACAAGGGCGCGTCGGTCTGGGGAACGGCGGTCGCCACGACGCAGTACGCGCGCCGGGTGCAGATGCGCTGGTCGGCGCTGCTGCCGGCGGCGGGGGCCGGGTTTGGCGGCTCGCTGGCGGGCGCCTGGCTGGTCACGGTGATCGATCCCGGCTTCCTGCGCAAGGTCCTGCCTTTCGTGCTGCTGGCCGTGCTGGCCTACACGCTGGTCAAAAAAGACCTGGGCCGCCACCACACGCCGCGTTTTACCGGCCATGCCGAAACCCTGGCGGCCTGCTGCATCGGCCTGGTACTGGGGTTTTACGACGGGTTTTTCGGTCCTGGCACGGGCAGCTTTTTTGTCTTTTTGTTCGTGCGCTGGCTGGGCTACGACTTCCTGAATGCCTCGGCGTCGGCCAAGTTGCTCAATACCGCGACCAACCTGGCGGCCCTGGGCCTGTTTGCCTGGAAGGGGCATGTCTGGTGGCACTTTGCGCTGACCATGGCCGTGGCCAATGTCGCGGGCAGCCTGCTGGGCGCGCGCCTGGCGCTCAGGCACGGGGCAGGCTTCGTGCGGCTGGTGTTCATTGGCGTGGTCGGCGCGCTGATCCTGAAAACCGGTTTTGACGCTTTCCTGAAATAGCCTTGAGCGCACCGGCGGCCGGGTTGCGCGCAGCTTAAGGCGCGCTGTCTGGTGCAGGAATGACCGCAGAATCCGGCCTGACCGGCTTCTGGATGGCCGTGGCCTTGGCAGCCTTGACCGGTTTTGCGGCCTGGACAGCTTTGCCCTTGGCGCCGGCCGGCTCGGCTTTTTGAACGGCGGCGGCTTTTTGCGCTGCGGCCGACACCGTGGCGCCCGGCGTGTCGCCGACCAGCAGCGCATTCATGTCAAGCGCCAGGCGTGGCTTGCCAATCGGTGCCGCAGCCCGGCCCGTCTGCACCGCCAGCATGTCTTCCTCGCTCGGGTACTGGCCCAGCAGCACATAGTCAAACACCCTGCGGGCAATCGGCGCGGCCACGCCGCCGCCCCAGCCGGCATTTTCAACAATCACCGCCAGGGCGATCTTCGGGTTGTCAGCCGGGGCGAATGCCATGTACACCGCATGGTCGCGCTGATGCTCTTCCAGCCGGGACTTGTTGTACCTGTCGTTCTTGCCAATGCTCACGGCCTGGGCCGTGCCGGTCTTGCCGCCGGACAGGTATTGCGCGCCGGCAAACACCTTGGTGGACGTTCCGCCCTGCGTCACGCCGACCAGGGCCTTGCGGATGATGGCCACGTGTTCGGGCTTGTAGCCCAGGCTGACCGGCGGGTCGGCCGGCAGCGGATGCAGCGCACGCGTCACCGTGTCCTGCGTGCCCATCACCAGCCGGGGCTTGTGCTTGATGCCGTTGTTGGCCAGGGTGGCGGTGGCCTGCGCCAGCTGCAGCATGGTGAAGCTGTTGTAGCCCTGGCCGATGCCCAGCGAGATGGTTTCGCCGGCAAACCACTTCTGCTGCTCGGGCCGCTTGAAATAAGCGCGCTTCCAGGCCTGGTTGGGCAGCACGCCGCGCACCTCGCCATTGATGTCGATGCCGGTGGCCTGGCCAAAGCCCAGCGGTGCCATGAAGTCGTGGATCGCCTCGACGCCCATCTCGTTGGCCAGCGTGTAGAAATACACATTGCTCGACTCGACAATCGCGCGGTTCATGTCCATGGCGCCGCCGCGCTCGTTTTCCGGGCTGCCGAAGCGGTGGCCGCCGAACATGAAGAAGCCCGGGTCGTTGATGATGGCGCTGGGCGAACGCTTGCCGGTCTGCAGCGCGGCCATGGCCATGAAGGGCTTGTAGGTCGAGCCCGGCGGGTAGGTGCCGCGCAGCGCGCGGTTGAGCAGCGGCTTGTCGATCGACTCGTTGAGCGCCTGCCAGCTTTCCTGGTCGATGCCATCGACGAACAGGTTGGGGTCGAAGGTCGGCTTGCTGACAAACGCCAGCACCTCGCCGTTTCGGGGGTCCAGCGCCACCAGCGCGCCGCGCCGCGCGCCGAACATGTCCTCGACCAGCTTTTGCAGGCCGATGTCCAGCGACAGCATCACGGTGTTGCCCGGCGTGGCCGGATGGGTCGCCAGCTTGCGCAGCGCGCGCCCGCCGGCCGAGGTTTCCATCTGCTCGACACCGGTCTGCCCGTGCAGCTGCTGCTCGAAGCTTTGTTCGACGCCCAGCTTGCCGATGTAGTCGGTGCCCCGGTAATTGCCTTCTTCCTCGCGCTCCTCGATGGCGTCCTTTTCGGCCTGGTTGATGCGGCCGATGTAGCCGACGACATGGCTGCCCAGTTCGCCATACGGATAGCTGCGGAACAGCCGGGCCTTGATGTCCACGCCCGGAAAGCTGAAGCGCCGGGCGGCGAAGCGCGCCACTTCCTCGTCGCTCAGGCGGGTGCGCAGCGGAATCGACTCGAAGTTCTTCGATTCCTCGCGCAGGCGCTTGAAGCGGCGCTTGTCGCGCGGCTGGATATCGACCAGCTTTTCCAGCGCGGCGATGGTCTCGTCCAGGTCCGCGACCTTGGACGGGGTGATTTCCAGCGTATAGGCCGAATAGTTGGACGCCAGCACGATGCCGTTGCGGTCCAGAATGAGGCCCCGGTTCGGCACGATGGGGACAATCGCCGTGCGGTTGCTTTCGGCCTGCGCGCGCAGGTCTTCGTGGCGATGGACCTGCAGGTAGGCCAGCCGTGCCACCACCAGCGAAAAGCACAGAAAAACCACCAGCCCGGCCACCAGCACCCGGACGCGAAAACGCGACAGCTCGGCTTCAACGTTTCGGAGTTCAGTCATGGGTTTGGGATTCAGCGCGAGTCAAAAAGTGCCGGGGAGGAATGCATTTGATCAGTTAGGGGCAGCGCAGCACACGAAGCAACAAGCGTGGAAGCAACTGACTCCCCTACCAGCCAGGGCCGCGGAACCGGCTTCGCCGGGCCGCAGGCGCAGCCGCCCCCTCGGGGGGCAGCGCAGTACGCGAAGCGACAAGCGTGGGGGCATCACAGAGGTCGATTTTCATCGCGGTCTGGCGTTCGCAGCTGCGGCACCAGCAGCAGCACGCTCGCCACCGGCCACAGCAGCGCCTCGGCCAGCGGCGCGACCCCCACGATCCAGCCCGGAAAAATGCCGCCGCCGAGCAGCCGCAACACCAGCTCGACGGCATGCGCCGCCGCAAACAGCGGCAGCACCTGCAGGGCCTGCAGCGGCACCTTGAACCACAGCAGCCGGCGCTGGATCATGGACGCGAAGAAGCTCAGCGCGACATAGGAAAACGCATGCTGCCCCAGCAGCGAAGTCTGGTGAACATCCATCGCCAGACCGAACATGAAGGCGATGCCGATGCCCACCCGGAGCGGCTGATGCACGCTCCAGAACACCAGCACCAGCGCCAGGAAATCAGGCATCCACGGCACCCGGCCCAGCGGCAGCATGTTGAGCAGCAAGGCGGCCACCAGGCTGCTCCAGATGAACACCGGATTGGCGGGCAGCAGCAGCTGCTGGCCCGAGCGCATGATCATTTGGCATACCCCCTTCGGGCAGGCACGGCCGGCAGGATGCTCGAAGGCGGCAGCGCCAGGTCCGCCGTGACCGGCTGGACGACGATGACATGGCGCGCGCCGGTGGTGAGCGCCTGCGGCACGCAGTAGATCTTGGAAAACGCCGATTCGGCCCGGTGCTCGATGCGGCTGACCCGCGCCACCGGCAGGCCGGCCGGGTACACGCCATCGACGCCGCTGGTGGTCAGCAGGTCGCCTTCCTGCACATCGGCATTGCTGCCCATGAAGCGCAGTTCCATGCCGCTGCCGCCCACCGTCGGGTCACCGTAGGCCACGCTGCGCGCGCCGGTGCGCACATTGAGCACCGGAATCGCCAGGTCGCGGTCCACCACCAGCGTCACCTCGCTGACCAGCGGATGCACGCGCGTCACCTGCCCCAGCACGCCGGATTCGTCAAGCACCGGCGAGCCCAGGGCGACGTGCTGGGCCTGCCCCTTGTCGATGATGACCTTGCGGGTGTAGGGATCGGGCGCGTCGTACACCACCTCGGCGGCGATGACCGGCATCGCGAGTTGCTCCTTGAGATCGAGCAGCTTGCGCAGGCGGTTGTTTTCCTGCATCAACAGCTCGACCTGGCCGGCGCGCAGTGACTGCAGCGCCAGTTTTTCCCGCGCCTGGGCACTTTCGGACTGCGCCTGGCCCAGGTCGGTGAAATAGCTGCTGCTGCTGCGCACCGCATGGACCGGCTGCAGGGCCAGCCACTGCACCGGGTATAGGGCGGTGGCAATGGCGGCGCGGATGGGCTGGGTGACGTTGAAGCGCGCGTCGGCCACCATCAGGAACAGTGACAGCGCGCCAAAGAAAATCAGCTTGGAAAATACCGACGGCCCCTGGTTGAAAAAGGGCGGCAGGGATCGGTCGAGGGTTCCTAAAGCCATGGTGCGGGGTCAAGCCGGTCTGGTGCCCTGGTGCAAGCGCACTGCATGGGACGGGCTTGAGGATGGCGTGGTGGAAAAAGCCTATTCCGTGGTGAAGATCGAACCCATGCGGTCCATGCGCTCCAGCGCGATGCCGCAGCCGCGCACCACGCAGGTCAGCGGGTCCTCGGCGACCAGCACCGGCAGGCCGGTTTCCTCGGCCAGCAGGCGGTCCAGGTCGCGCAGCAGCGCGCCGCCGCCGGTCAGCATCATGCCCCGGTCGGAAATGTCGGCGCCGAGTTCGGGCGGCGTCTGCTCCAGCGCGTTCTTGACGGCCGAGACGATCTGGTTGAGCGGGTCGGTCAGCGCTTCGAGGATTTCATTGCTGGAGATGGTGAAGCTGCGCGGCACGCCTTCGGACAGGTTGCGGCCCTTGACTTCCATTTCCTTGACCTCGGAGCCCGGAAAGGCAGACCCGATGGTTTTCTTGATGTTTTCAGCGGTGGGCTCGCCAATCAGCATGCCGTAGTTGCGGCGGATGTAGTTGATGATGGCCTCGTCGAATCGGTCTCCGCCGACGCGCACGCTGCCTTTATAGACCATGCCGCCGAGCGAGATCACGCCGACTTCGGTGGTGCCGCCGCCGATATCGACCACCATCGAGCCGCTGGCCTCCGACACCGGCAAGCCGGCGCCCAATGCGGCAGCCATGGGCTCCTCGATCAGGTAGACGGCGGCGGCGCCGGCAGCTTCGGCCGCATCCTTGATGGCGCGGCGCTCGACCTGGGTCGAGCCGCAGGGCACGCAGATGATGATGCGCGGGCTCGGCGTGAGCAGGCGGCGCGGATGCACCATCTTGATGAACTGCTTGATCATCTGCTCGGTGATGACGAAGTCGGCGATCACGCCGTCCTTCATCGGGCGGATGGCCTCGATGTTGCCGGGCACCTTGCCCAGCATGGCCTTGGCTTCGCGGCCGACGGCCTGGATCACCTTTTTTCCGTGGGGACCGCCTTCGTGGCGGATCGCGACCACCGACGGCTCATCCAGCACAATACCCTTGTCGCGCGCAAAGATCAGGGTGTTGGCGGTGCCCAGATCAATCGCCAGGTCGGTGGAAAAGTACCGACGGAATGCTTCAAACATGTTCAGGAATCCGGTTGGGGCATGGGCAAACTTCGTTGCCGCATCGCCTTTTATTATTAATCAGCAGTGGAAAGGGAGGACGTAGGAGACCAGGTTGCGCAACCTGTTTGAAGCGTCTAAAAAGCGCCTAAAGGGTGGATCAGGCCTTGAATTCACGCCAAAGGCGGGATAATAACGCATCCACCCGATTCAGCGTGGCACAATGCCCGTTTTTTTGGCGTTACAGCTGGTTTCAATTGCTGTTTCCGCGCCTTGTTCAAGGCGCTTTTTCCCTCCTCTGCATCACTTCACAAGCGCTTATGGCATTAACATTTAAAGACATAGAACGCGTGGCCAATCTGGCGCGGCTGGAACTCCGGCCCGACGAAACCGAGCGCACGCTGAGCCAGCTCAACGAATTTTTTGCACTGGTCGCGCAGATGGAGGCGGTCAATACCGACGGCGTGGAGCCGCTCGCGCATCCGGCGGCGGTGCTGGGCGAGGTCGCCCTGCGCCTGCGCGACGACATCGCCAGCGAACCCAACCAGCGCGAGGCCAGCCAGGCCAGCGCCCCGGCCGTCGAGCGCGGCCTGTTTCTTGTGCCGAAAGTGATCGAATGAGCAGCTCCACTCCCATGAACCTTGACCTGCATGACCTTGGCGTTGCAACGCTCGCCGCCCAACTGGCCGCAGGCAGCATCTCCAGCGTCGAAGTCACGCAGCATTTCCTGAACCGCATCGGGCAGCACGCCGGCCTGGGCGCTTTCCTCTCGGTCAACCCGGAAGTCTCGCTGGCACAGGCCAGAGCCGCCGATGCGCGGCTGGCCGCCGGCGAACGCACGCCGCTGCTGGGCGTGCCGCTGGCGCACAAGGACGTGTTTGTCACCCGCGACTTCCCGACCACCGCCGGCTCCAAAATGCTGGAGCACTACCGCAGTCCGTTCGATGCGACCGTCGTCAGCCGGCTGGGCGTTGGCCCCGGCGGCGCCGGCATGGTCACGCTGGGCAAGCTCAATTGCGACGAATTCGCCATGGGTTCGGGCAACGAGAACAGCGCCTACCAAAAAGTGCAAAACCCGTGGGACACCAGCCGCGTGCCGGGCGGCTCCTCGGGCGGATCGGCGGCGGCTGTGGCGGCGCGCCTCGTGCCCGCCGCCACCGGCACCGACACCGGCGGCTCGATCCGCCAGCCGGCATCGCTGACCGGCATCACCGGCATCAAGCCGACCTACGGCCGCTGCTCGCGCTACGGCATGGTGGCGTTTGCCTCCAGCCTGGACCAGGCCGGCCCGATGGCACGCAGCGCGCTCGACTGCGCGCTGCTGCTGTCCGCCATGGCCGGGCCGGACCCGGACCGCGACTCGACCTCGCTGGACCTGCCGGCGGTCGATTACGCTACGAATTTAATAGCTACTCCCGCAGATGGGACAAGCGAAAAGCCCCTAAAAGGCTTGCGAATCGGCCTGCCCACACAGTTTTTCGGCGCCGGCTGCGCGCCCGACGTGCTGGCCGCCGTGCGCGCGGCGCTGGCCGAGTTTGAAAAGCTCGGCGCCACGCTGGTCGATGTCAGCCTGCCGCTGACGGAATTGTCGATACCGGTCTATTACGTGATCGCCCCGGCCGAGGCCAGCAGCAACCTGAGCCGCTTCGACGGCGTGCGCTACGGCCACCGCGCAGCGCACTACACCGACCTGACCGACATGTACAAGAAGTCGCGTTCGGAAGGCTTTGGCGACGAGGCGACGCGCCGCATCATGATCGGCACCTACGTGCTGAGCCACGGCTACTACGACGCCTACTATTTGAAGGCGCAAAAAATCCGCCGCCTGATCGCGCAGGATTTCCAGACCGCTTTTGCGCAGTGCGACGTGATTGCCGGGCCGGTGTCGCCCACGGTCGCCTGGAAAATCGGCGAAAAATCCGACGATCCGGTCGCCAGCTACCTGGCCGACATCTACACCCTGTCGTCCAGCCTGGCCGGTTTGCCCGGCATGAGCATTCCGGCCGGCTTTGGCGCGGGCGGCATGCCGGTCGGCCTGCAGCTGATCGGCAACTATTTCAAGGAAGCGCAGCTGCTGGGCGCGGCGCACCAGTTTCAGCTGGCGACCGACTGGCACCAGAAAGCCCCAGGAGCCGCAGCATGAGCAAGACCACCCCATCCCTCTTGGTGCAGGGCTACGAAGTCGTCATCGGCTTTGAAACCCACACCCAGCTGACGACGCAGTCGAAAATCTTCAGCCGCGCCTCGACCGCCTTTGGCGCCGAGCCCAATACCCAGGCGTCCGCCGTGGACTTCGCATTGCCCGGCGCGCTGCCGGTGATGAACAAGGGCGCGGTCCAGCGTGCCATCGAGTTCGGCCTGGCGGTGAACGCGCACATTGCCGAAACAAGCATCTTTGCCCGCAAGAACTACTTCTACCCCGACCTGCCCAAGGGCTACCAGATCAGCCAGTTCGAGATTCCCGTGGTGCAGGGCGGCGTGGTCGAGTTTTTCCTGGATGGCGAGAAAAAATCCGTGCGGCTGGTGCGCGCCCACCTGGAAGAAGACGCCGGCAAGTCGCTGCATGAAGACTTCATCGGCATGAGCGGCATCGACCTGAACCGCGCCGGCACGCCGCTGCTCGAAATCGTCACCGAACCCGACATGCGCTCAACGCTTGAGGCCGTGGCCTATGCCAGGGAGCTGCACAAGATCGTCACCTGGATCGGCATCTGCGACGGCAACATGCAGGAAGGCAGTTTTCGCTGCGACGCCAACGTGTCGGTCAGGAAGCCCGGCGCCGAGCTCGGCACGCGCCGCGAGATCAAGAACCTGAACAGCTTCAAGTTCATGCAGCAGGCGATGGACTACGAGGTGCGCTGGCAGATCGAGCAGATCGAGGACGGCCATGAAATCCAGCAGGCGACCGTGCTGTTCGATCCGGACACGGGCGAGACGCGCAGCATGCGCAGCAAGGAAGACGCGGCCGACTACCGCTATTTCCCCGACCCGGACTTGCCGCCGCTGGTGATTGGCCGCGACTGGGTGGAAAAGACCCGCTCGGAAATGTCGGAACTGCCGCGCGTGATGGCGGCACGCTTCATCGCCGACTACGGACTGAGCGAGTACGATGCCGGCCAGTTGACGCAGAGCAACGCGACGGCGGCCTATTTCGAAGCGGTGGCGAGCGCCAGCGGGCAAGCCAAGCTGGCCAGCAACTGGGTGATGGGCGAGCTGTCGCGCCGCCTGAACACGGAAGAAAAATCGATTGAGGCTTCGGCCGTCAGCACGGCGCAACTGGCGGCGCTGATTGGCCGCATCGCCGACGGAACAATCTCCAACAATGCGGCCCGGCAGGTGTTTGACGCCTTGTGGACGGGCGAAGGCCAGGACGTGGACGCGCTGATCGACGCCAAGGGCCTCAAGCAAATGAGCGACACCGGCGAACTCGAAACCATCATCGACGGCGTGCTCGCGGCGAATGCCAGGAACGTCGAGGAAGTGCGCGCCGGCAATAGCAAAGCCTTCAACGCCCTGGTCGGCCAGGCCATGAAGGCGACCAAGGGCAAGGCCAACCCGGCGCAGGTGAATGAATTGCTGAAGAAAAAGCTGGCTTGACGCCCGGCTTTCCAGCCATCAAAATGCTATTGAAACTGTAGCTGCAAATGCATGCCAGTATTGCGTAAACAGGCAATCCGGCTTAAAAATTCAGTTCCTGACGGTCCGGGAACCGCTGGCGCCGCTACCGGCGGGCGGATTCGCCAGCGCCCACAGCAGCCTGAGCTTGGCGAGCTCTTCGTCAAAGCGCTGGTTGACGCGCTTTTTTTCCTGTTCCTGGTCGGCAATGAAGCGTTGCTGGATGGCGACGTCCCCCGCGTTTTCTTCCAGCCTGCGCTTGAGCGATCCGGGCGCTTTGGACGGGTCCTTGACGTAGAACTCCAGTTCACCGCCCAGGGACTTGCGCTGGTCAGCCAGTTCGCCGCGCCGCTTGTTTGATGCCTTGATGATTTCATCGATCTGCAGCAGCGCGGCCGCGCGTTCGCGGTCATGCACTTCAGGCGTGGGATAGCGCAGCAGCAGCGCCTTGTCGCGGCGCCGCTCCTCGGCTTCGCGGGCGCGCAGCTCGGCCGCCCGCCTGTCCTTTTCATCCTGCGCGGACTGTTCATGCGCGGTCAGCGAGGGGCCGATCTGGCGCTTGACCATGCCGGACGGCGACAGCGCGCGCTGGGCGCGGTCGGTGCATTCGGCAATCGGCCGGTCGGCGGTGAGGGTGCGGCCCCTCGCATCCACGCAGGAGTAGATGTCCTGCGCCGCCGCAACGCCACCCAGCAAAAAAGCCAGCCCTGCCAGAGCGGGCGTGAGCAGTGAGGACAGGCGCAATTTGGTTTCTTCAGTTGACGCCGTAGCGTTCACGGTAGGCCAGAACAGACTGGTAATGGTCTTTCAGCTGCGCCGCATCGGCGCTTTCGCCGCCAGTTGCCGGGTCGCTGTGCAAAGCCAGATACTGCAGCAAGTCGCTCAGCCGCGCAATGGCGCAAACCTGCAATCCGAGTTGCCGCGTGACATATTGCACCGCGCTGTGCTCGACGTCCACGCCGTTTTCAGTGGCTTTTTCCTGGCGGTCCAGCGCAATCGCCACCGCGTGCGGCGTGGCGCCGGCCGCCTGGATCAGCGCGATCGACTCGCGCACGGCGGTTCCGGCGGACATCACGTCATCGACGATCAGCACCCGCCCCGCAAGCTTTGCCCCGACCAGCGTGCCGCCCTCGCCGTGGTCCTTGGCCTCCTTGCGGTTGTAGGCGAACGGCAGGTTGCGGCCGAGCCGCGCCAGTTCGATGGCGACGGCTGCGGCCAGCGGAATGCCCTTGTAAGCCGGGCCAAAGATCATGTCGAACGCCAGTCCGCTGCGCTGCTCTTCGGCCAGCAGCGCGCGCGCATAAAATTGCGCCAGCCGGCCGAGCTTGGCGCCGTCGTCAAACAGGCCGGCGTTGAAAAAGTAGGGGCTCATGCGGCCGGCCTTGGTCTTGAACTGGCCGAAGCGCAGCACCCCCGATTCGACGGCAAACTGCACGAATTCCTGGGCCAAGCTGCTGTTCGCCGGCGTTTCCACGTCCTGATGGCCTGCCCGCCCTGTTGTCGTATTCATTGAAAATCCCATGTTCACGCTATGTTTAGATTAACCAGCCTCAACCTCAACGGCATTCGTTCCGCCGCCACCAAGGGCCTTCAGCAATGGATGGCCGAGTCACTGCCCGATTGTATTTGCGTGCAGGAGCTCAAGGCGCAGGCGGCCGACCTGAGCGGGCGATTTGAAGAAATTGCCGGACACAAGGGCTATTTTCAGTTTGCCGAGAAAAAAGGCTATTCGGGCGTCGGCATCTACACCCGCCACGAACCGAGCGACGTGATCGTCGGCTACGGCTCGACCGAGTTCGATGCCGAAGGCCGATATGTCGAGCTGCGCTTTGACCGGCCCGGCCGCGCGCACAGCCCGAAACTGTCCATCATCAGCTGCTATTTTCCCAGCGGCTCGTCGGGCGAGGAACGCCAGGCGGCCAAGTTCCGCTTCCTGGCCGAACTGTATCCGCACCTGGCGGCCTTGAGGCAGTGCGGCGGCACCCCGCGCGAATTCGTGCTGTGCGGCGACATCAACATCGCGCACCAGGAAATAGACTTGAAGAACTTCAAGGGCAACCGCAAGAACAGCGGCTTTCTGCCCGAAGAGCGCGCCTGGATGAGCGGTCTATTGACCCCCACGCTCCCCACTGCGTGTGGTTCGCTGCCCTTGCAGGGCGCCACGCCGCCGGAGGCGGCGCATCTGCAGGCTGTCCAAGCCCGCGCAGGCGGGCTCGGAGCCGCAGCCTTCAGCCCCGAAGGGGCCGCTGCGCCTGCGACCCGGCAAAGCCGGTTCCGCGGCCCCGGCTTGCAAGAGACTTCTATGACCGTCGCCGTTGCACCTGCAACTGCAACTGCAACTGCAACTGCCCTGGACAGTCCGGCAAAGGGTGGTGGCCTGGTCGATGTCTACCGCCAACTGCACCCGGCCACCACCGGCGACGCCTACACCTGGTGGAGCAACCGGGGCCAGGCCTATGCGAAGAACGTCGGCTGGCGGCTGGACTACCACCTGGCCACGCCCGGATTTGGCGCCACCGCCCGGTCGGCGGCGATTCACAAGGCGCAGCGCTTCAGCGACCATGCGCCGCTGACGATTGACTACGACTGGACGCTTTGAACGCAGGCCTGGCGTCAGACAGCTTGCAGGCTTTCGGCATCTTCAGGGCAGGATGCGGTGGCAGAAGGCGACAAGGTGACAAACACCGAGGTGCCTTCGCCCGGCGCCGATTGCACCCAGATGCGCCCGTGGTGCCGGGCCGTGATGCGCTCGCAGGTCGTCAGCCCGATGCCGGTTCCGCTGAATTCGCTCAGCGTGTGAAAGCGCTGAAAGGGCTTGAACAGCCCTTCGGCCTGGCTCGCGTCAAAGCCCACCCCATTGTCCTGAACGCAAAACACCACCTCGGGCGCCTGCGCCTCCAGCAGCAGCGCAATGCACGCATCGTCGCGCTTGCCGGTGAACTTCCAGGCGTTGCCCAGCAAATTGGCCAGCAGCGGCCGAACCAGGCCCGGGTCCGCGCGCACCTGCAGCGACACGGGCGAGTCAAAGCGCACCTGGCGGTGCGGCTCCTGCGCCTGGAGTTCTTCCAGGATGTCATATGCAACCGGAATCAGGTCCACGTCCTCGATGGCGAGTAAGGCCGTGGACACCCGCGAAAGCGCCAGCAGTTCATTGACCAGGCTGGCCATCTGCTTGGCTGCACGCTCGATGCGGCCGGTCAGGCGGGCGCCATCTTCATTCAACACGGCGCCGTAGCGTTTTTGCAAAATCTGGGTAAAACCGACGACCGACAGCAGCGGCGACTTCAGGTCATGGGCGATGGTCCGGGCAAAGGCGTCGAGCTCGGCATTGACGCGCACCAGCTCGACCGTTCGCGCGGCAACCAGCCGTTCGAGTTCGACATGCGTTTGCGCACGCAGCGCTTCGTGTGCTTTTTCAGCCGTGATGTCTTCCACGATGCCGCCCATCAATGTCACCAGGCCTTCGGCATCGACGATGAGCCGCTTGCGGTCCAGAACCCACTTGACCTCGCCTGATGGCATGCGGATACGGTATTCGCAATTGGATTCGCCTGTTGCTTGAAGTACCCGGTGCGACGCACTGGCGATGTCCGCATCCTGCGGATGCACGGCCTGCAGCCAGAGGTCCGGGTTGGCCATCATCGCTTGCGGGCTCGCCCCATAGACCCGTTCCAGCGCCGGGCTGACATACAGCACGGTCCGCCCGTCAGCCGAGGCCATCCACAGCACGCTGGCAAGGCTTTGGTGAAGCTGGCGAAACTGCGACTCCTGGCGCTCAAGGGCGTGCTTGGACAGCACTTCGGCCGTGACGTCGATGGCCATCACCATTTCCGCCTTGCGCTGCAAGAACTCCACCGCATGCGCGGTGAGGTGGACAGACACCTGTTCGCCGGACTTCCTGCGGTGACGCACCACGCCCATGTCGCGGTGGCTCTGGTGCGGGCCGTGCATGAGCGCCTGCAGGTGCGAATGGTCCTCGGCCGGCGACAAGTCGGCCAGTTTCATGGACAGCAGCGCTTCACGCGTATAGCCGTAAAACAGGACGGCAGCGTCATTCACGGCGATGAATTCCAGGGTCTGCCGGTCATACACCCACATGGGCTTGGGATGCTGCATGAACAGGTCACGGACCTGCAAATCGGAGTCCTCGGCGTGGCTGGATGCCCGCAACAGCCGCTGAAAACCCGTGCGCATCAGGAAAATCAAACCCAGCGAGGTCGCGAGAACATAAAAGAGCCCTTTGTACCGCTGCGCCGTTGCCACCCATGCCGGGTCGCTGGAAATGGACGATACCAGGGAGTCCGAAGCAAGGATCCACAGGCATCCGAGCACGCCATAGAGCACACCGGTTGCCAGTGCGAACCGTGAGATGTTCGACTTTCGGATTGCTTTGAAATTTTCAGACATGGCAATCCAGGTTAACTGCAGATGCTGTGCCATGCACAACATGGCAGCCGTTCGCGGTGCCGGCGCCTGTAATTGCAAGCGCCTGCCGCCGGCCAGATTATTCCAGATTGCCTGAGCGAATCAGGCCTGCTTCCGAGTCCTGATACGGCCGTGTATTGATCTGCCCGTTTAGGCCGTGGCGGCGCTCTTGGTGCGAAAAATCACTTCTCCATCGGGAACGCGCACCACCCGAACTTCCGTCTGGAACGGCCGGGTCAGGCTCTTGGCCGCCACCGCCACAGCCAGCGAACTGTTGTCGTAAAGATGGTCGAAATCAATCGACAGCAGCAAGTTGCTGGTCAGCGTGCCGCTGCTTTCGATCCGGTATTTGGGAGTGGACATGAAAAACCCTTGTCTTTAATAGTTATCAACCTGACCAGAACTTGTTCACGCCGGCTCTCGCGAGCAGTTGGGGGAAAAGCATGGCCGTTGTCGGGTGCAACTTGCGTTACCTGGAAAACCCAACAGCAAGGGGATGTAATTTAGGGTAGTTCAGCCGATGAAAACATCCCCTCGACAAGGGATTTAAGTGTTTTTTTCGTCAATAAATGTAACTTCATGCACGGCGCGGTAACCTGACCACCCGGCTAGAAAGCCGTTGACGGCTCTGTGCGATGGCCTGACAGGGGATTTTGGGATACTGCAGCGCATGATCCGCCCTGAAGAATAAGCCATGCACATCCTCTGGACCTATCTGCGGCCGCACCGCGCGCTTGCGGCGCTTGCGCTGCTGCTGGCCGCCATCAGCCAGGTGCTGGCGCTGGTCGATCCGATCATTTTCGGCAGGATCATCGACGACTACGCCATCGGCCGCGCTGGCAAGACCGAAGAAGAACTGGTGTCGGGCGTGCTGACGCTGCTCGGGCTGGCGGTGGGGGTGGCCGTGCTGTCGCGGCTGGCCAAGACGCTGCAGGACTATGCGACGCGGCTGCTGGTGCAGAAATTCGGCACGCAGATCTTCAACGATGGCCTGCGCCAGGTGCTGCGGCTGAAATACCAGGAATTCGAGGACCTGCGCAGCGGTGAAACGCTGTCGCTGCTGCAAAAGGTGCGCGCCGACAGCGAGCGCTTCATCAACGCCTTCATCAACACACTGTTCGCGGCCATCGTCGGCATTGCGTTCCTGACCTGGTATTCGGTGACCAAGCACTGGCTGCTGGTGCCGGTGTTCCTAGTCGGCGTGCTGCTGATGGGCGGGCTGACCGGGCTGCTGAGCCGCGAGATCAAGACCCAGCAGCGCTCCATCGTTCGCGAGACCAACCGCAACTCGGGCTTCATCACCGAGTCGCTGCGCAACATTGAACTGATCAAGAGCCTGGGCCTGACCTTTCCGGAGATACGGCGGCTGCAGGCGCAGACGATGAAAATCTTTGCGCTGGAGATGAAGAAGGTCAGGCGCATCCGGTGGCTGTCCTTCCTGCAGGGAAGCACGCTGAGCCTGCTCAAGCTGGCAATCTTGTTTGCCCTGCTGTGGCTGATCTTTCGCGACGTGCTGAGCACCGGCGAGCTGATCGCCATGCAGTTCATCTCGGTGGCGATTTTTGCGCCGCTGCAGGAACTGGGCAATGTCATCGTCGCCTACCGCGAAGTCGAGACATCGCTGCTGAACTTTGACGCGCTGATGAACAAGCCGGTCGAGCGGCGGCCCGAGTCGCCGGTCAAGATCGGGCCGGTCACGTCGGTGCGCTTCACCGATGTCAGCTTTCGCCACAAGGGCGCCGCCGACAACGCGCTGGAGTCGCTGTCGTTTTCGGCCGGGCTGGGCGACACCATCGCGTTTGTCGGCCCGTCGGGCTCGGGCAAGTCCACGCTGGTCAAGCTGCTGGTCGGCCTGTACTCGCCGGCCAGCGGCCAGGTGTTCTACAACGGTATTTCGACCCGCGACCTGCGCTACAACGAGGTGCGGCGGCAAATCGGCTTTGTCACGCAGGAAACGCACCTGTTTGCCGGCACGCTGCGCGAGAACCTCCAGTTCGTCAAGCCCGACGCGACCGACGCCGAAATCATCGCCGCGATGGAGCAGGCGTCTTGCGCCTACCTACTGGACAAGTCGCCCGAGGGGCTGGACCTGGTCATCGGCGAGTCAGGTATGAAGTTGTCGGGCGGCGAAAAGCAGCGGCTGTCGATTGCCCGGGCCCTGATCCGCCACCCGCGCCTGCTGATTTTTGACGAGGCCACGTCGGCGCTCGATTCGATCACCGAGGAGCAGATCACCCGCACGGTGCGCCAGCTGTCGGCCAGCAGCAGCCGCATCACGCTGCTGATTGCCCACCGCCTCTCGACCATCATGCATGCCAACACCATCTTCGTGCTGGAAAAGGGCGGCATCGTGGAAAGCGGCAGCCATGTGGAACTGCTCGACGCCAAGGGGCTGTACTACGCCATGTGGCGCCAGCAGATCGGCGAACGGCCGAGCCGGCACGCTGCGGTGGCGTCAATCGACGACTAGCCGTTACGACTGCGCCATGCGCACGCGGCGCGCGGCTTCCTCGGCGCTGGCGTCGTCGATCTCGCGCAGCACGCCGCGCACATCGACCGGACCGGTCTTGCGCTTGAAATGGCCGGTCAGCACCGTGTCGGGATACAGCACGCCGCGCTGGTACAGGTCCCACATCTCGTTGCCGTAGTCGATGGCCAAGAGGTCGGGCGCAAAGCGGCCAAAGAAGTTGCGCAGGTTGGCGACGTCGCGCAGCAGCATACGGCTGGCGTGGTTGTTGCCCGCGGCATCGACCGCCTGCGGCAGGTCGATGATGACCGGGCCGTCGTCGGCCAGCAGGATGTTGAACTCGGACAGGTCGCCATGGACGATGCCGGCGCACAGCATGCGGATGACTTCGGTGATCAATCTAGCATGGTGCCGGCGCGCCTGCTCGGGCGTGAAGTCCACGTCGTTCAGGCGCGGGGCCGCGTCGCCGTTCGCGTCGGTCACCAGTTCCATCAGCAGCACGCCGTCGCAAAAGTTGTAGGGCTGGGGTACGCGCACGCCCGCGTCGGCCAGTTTGTACAGCGCATCGACCTCGGCGCTTTGCCAGGCGGCTTCGCTGGCCTGCCGGCCGAATTTGGTTCCCTTGGCCATGGCCCGGGCCTGGCGGCTGTTCTTGACCTTGCGGTTCTCGGTGTAGTCGACCGCCTGGCGAAAGCTGCGCTGGTCGGCTTCCTTGTAGATCTTGGCGCAACGCGTTTCATCGCCGCAGCGAACGACGTAAACCATCGCTTCCTTGCCGCTCATGAGCTGGCGGACGACGGTATCGATCAGGCCCTCTTCAACGAGGGATTGCAGTCTTGGAGGTGCTTTCATGAACGCCATTGTCCCCTGCCCGGCCGCTGGTTCCACCCCGCACTAGACGACTGGTCTAATTTTATGTACAATGCGCTTTATGAGTCACGACCACCTAGACGTCAAACAGCACATCCTCGACACCGGCAGGGCCATCATTTTGGGCAAAGGGTTCACGGCCGTCGGCCTGAACGAGATCTTGTCTGCAGCGCGGGTACCCAAGGGCTCGTTCTACCATTACTTCAAGTCCAAGGAATCGTTTGGCGAAGCGCTGGTAGACAGCTATGTGGCAGATTACCTGACGCATATCGACGCCCTGCTTCAGCCCGATGGCTCCCCGGCCGCCGAGCGCCTGCTGCGCTACTGGAGCAGCTGGATGACGACCGGCGAAAGCGAGAGCGCGCAATGCAACTGCCTGGTCGTGAAACTGAGCGGCGAGGTGTCGGACATGTCCGAGGCGATGCGCGTGGCCTTGCTGCGCGGCACCAACCTGATCGTTGAACGGCTGGGCAACTGCATCCTGGAAGGGCTGGCCGACGGCTCGCTGTCTGGAGAGTTTGACGCGCATCACACCGCGCTGGCGCTGTACGAGTTGTGGCTGGGCGCTGCCCTGCTGACCAAACTGAGGCGCGAGCGCAGCGCACTGGATGCGGCCATGAGGGCTACTTTGGGTCTGTTGAATCTGCCGCGTCGGCTCACGGCTTGAGCGCCTCTTTCAATCTTCGATTTCCCCACCTTTTCCCGCCCGCACAGGATGCCCAACCATCCACCTTGCGAGCGGATTTTTTGTAACCAATCATTAGCCGACCGGTCTATTCAGAAAGAACCCCATGAAAAATTTCGAGTTTTACAACCCCACCAAAATCGTCTTCGGCCCCGGCAGGGTCGCCGAACTGGCCAATCTGGTCCCTGCAGCGGCGCGGGTGCTGATCCTTTTCGGTGGCGCCAGCGCCCAGAAAACCGGCACGCTGGACGAGGTCAAGGCGGCGCTCGGTTCGCGCTCGGTGCACGAATTCGGCGGTATCGAGCCGAATCCGACCTATGAAACGCTGATGAAGGCGGTCGAGCAGGTCAAGCGCGAAAAGATCGATTTCCTGCTGGCCGTGGGCGGCGGCTCGGTCATTGACGGCGCCAAGTTCGTCGCCGCCGCAGCCTGTTTTGACGGCGAGCCGTGGGACATCCTGCTCAAGGGCGGCGGCCAGGTGCAGCAGGCCCTGCCGTTCGGCACGGTGCTGACGCTGCCGGCCACCGGCTCCGAAATGAACAGCGGCTCGGTCGTTACCCGCAAGGCCACGCACACCAAGCTGGCCTTCATGAGCCGCCATGTCTTTCCGCAATTCTCGGTGCTGGACCCGACCAAGACCTACACCCTGCCGACCAAGCAGATCGCCAACGGCATTGCCGACGCCTTCGTGCATACCGTCGAGCAGTACCTGACCTACCCGGTGCAGGCGCTGCCGCAGGACCGCTTCGCTGAAGGGCTGCTGCAGACGCTGATTGAAATCGCGCCCAAGGCCCTGGCCGAGCCCGAGGACTACGACACCCGCGCCAACCTGATGTGGACCGCCACGCTGGCGCTCAATGGCCTGATCGGCGCCGGCGTGCCGCAGGACTGGGCGACCCACATGATTGGCCACGAACTGACCGCCCTGTACGGCATCGACCACGCGCGAACCCTGGCCATCGTGCTGCCCTCGCTGCTCAAGGTGAAGCGCGAAACCAAGCGCGCCAAGCTGCTGCAGTATGCCGAGCGCGTCTGGCACATCACCAGCGGCACCGATGACGAGCGGATTGACGCGGCAATTGCGCGCACCCGCGCATTCTTCGAAAGCCTGGGCATTCAAACGCAGCTGTCCGGCTACGCGCTGGGCCAGGAAGCCGTCGATGCGGTGGTCGCCCAGCTTGAAGCGCACGGCATGACCGCGCTTGGCGAGCACAAGGACATCAGCCTGGAAGTCAGCCGCGCCATTTTGCAGGCGGCGCTGTAAGGCAAGCCCACCACCCGGGCGCCTGCGGCTGAAGTGCGCAGGCCGCCGGCCTCACCGCTGGCAGCGCAAAACCCGGTCTTATTTTTTAACCCCACCAACCAAAGAAACCCATGCTGAAAAAACTGCTTTCCCCCTTGAAAATCGGCAACCAAACCATTCCCAACCGCGTGATCATGGCGCCGCTGACCCGCTCGCGAGCCGGCCAGCCCGGCGACATTCCAAATGCGCTCAATGTGGAGTACTACACGCAGCGCGCCACGGCCGGCCTGATCGTCACCGAAGCCACGCAGGTTTCCCGGCAAGGCCAGGGCTACGCCCTGACGCCCGGTATCTACACCGACGCGCAGGAAGGCGGCTGGAAAAAGGTCGTTCAGGCGGTGCATGCCCAGTACGGCCACATCGCGCTGCAGCTCTGGCATGTCGGCCGCATCTCGCATTCGCTGCTGCAGGAAAACGGCGCGGCACCGGTCGCGCCTTCAGCGCTGATTGCAAAAGGCGCCCAGTGCTTCGTGATCCAGCCCGACGGCAAGGCCGAAAACGTGCCGACCGAAACGCCGCGCGCGCTGGCGACCGAAGAGCTGCCCGGCATCGTGGACCAGTACCGCCAGGCCGCCAGGCGCGGCAAGCGGGCCGGTTTTGACTTTCTGGAACTGCATGCGGCCAACGGCTATCTGCTGCACCAGTTCCTGTCCACCAACAGCAACCAGCGCACCGACGCCTATGGCGGCAGCCTGGAAAACCGCGCCCGCCTGACGCTGGAAGCGCTCGATGCGCTGATCGGGGTGGTGGGCGCGTCGCAGGTCGGCGTGCGGCTGTCACCGCACTTTGCCGCCATGGACATCGCCGACGCTGAAGCCGAGGCCAGCGCGCTGTACCTGGCGCGGGCCTTCAGCGAACGCGGCGTCGCCTACCTGCATATCGCCGAGCCCGACTGGGCCGGCGGTCCCGAACTGACCGATGCCTTTCGCGCGCAACTCCGCGCGGCCTTCAACGGCGCACTGATCTTTTGCGGCGGCTACACGGCCGCCGAGGCCGAGGCGCTGATTGCAAAAGGCACGGCCGATGCCGTGGCATTCGGCCGGCCGTTCATTGCCAATGCCGACCTGGCCGAGCGTTTCCGCCAGGGCGCCGCGCTCAATACCCCCGACCGCACGACGTTTTACGGCGGTGGCGCGCACGGTTACACCGATTATCCGACACTGGACCTGCAGCCGGCCTGAGGCATGGACACTTGCCATTCAGCTATCAAAAATATAGCTGGCTGCAACCGTGGCGCTTGCGCAAAAGCACTTTTTCATTGATAAACAGCGGTTTCGCAGCGCTTTTCAACCCCGTGAACCGCCCTCTTCGTCCCGCCCCGGGCAGAGAGCGGACCCCGAAACGAATGGAGACGACATGAACATCCTGATGGTTCTCACCTCGCACGACCAGCTCGGCGACACTGGCAAGAAAACCGGCTTCTGGCTGGAAGAATTTGCCGCGCCCTACTACGCGTTCAAGGACGCGGGCGCCGACATCACGCTGGTTTCCCCTCAAGGCGGCCAGCCACCACTCGACCCGGTGAGCGACGAGGCCGACGCGCAGACCGACGCCACGCGCCGTTTCAAGGCCGACCCGGCCGCGCAGCAGGCGCTGGCCCATACCGGCAAGCTGTCGGAGGTGTCCGGCGACGGCTTTGACGCGCTGTTCTACCCCGGCGGCCATGGCCCGCTGTGGGACCTGGCCGAAGACGCCGACTCCATCAAACTGATCGAATCCATGTTCGCCGCCGGCAAGACCGTGTCAGCCGTTTGCCATGCGCCCGGCGCGCTGCGCCATGTCAAGGCCGCCGACGGCACACCGCTGGTCAAGGGCAAAAACGTCACCGGCTTTACCAACACCGAAGAAGAAGGGGTGCAGCTGACCGACATCGTGCCCTTCCTGGTCGAAGACATGCTGGTGAAAAACGGCGGCCATTACAGCAAGGGCGCCGACTGGCAGCCGTATGTCGTCACCGACGGCAAGCTCATCACCGGCCAGAACCCGGCGTCGTCAGAGCCTGCGGCGCAGGCCGTGCTGCGCCAGCTGAAAGGCGAATAGTCAAGCATTGACCTACGGGCATGCAGCCTGATAGCCGATGGCCGGGCAAGCCGCCCACGGGTCCAATAGTTCACCTGTTAACTGATCAAAAAGGAATTCATGGCATACCAAAGTACCAACCCCTACAACGGGAAAGTCCTGCAGAAATTCGACGAAATCAGCGACGCGCAGCTTGAGGAAAAGCTCAGCCAGGCGTCCAGCTGTTTTGAAAACGACTGGCGCTGCAAAAGCTTTGCCGAGCGCTCTGCCGTGCTGGCGCGCGCTGCCGCCATCCTGCGCGAACGCCCGCAGGAGTTTGCCGAACTGATCACGCTGGAAATGGGCAAGCTGCTGCCGCAAAGCCTGGGCGAGGTTGCCCTGAGCGCGGCCATCCTCGACTACTACGCCGAGCATGCCGAGCGTTTCCTGGCACCCGAAAAAATCGCCACGCCGCGCGGCGAAGCGATGGTCGAAAGCAGCCCCATCGGCGTGCTGTTCGGCGTCGAGCCGTGGAACTACCCGTACTACCAGATCGCCCGCTTTGCCGCGCCCAACCTGATGGCCGGCAACGTGGTCATGGTCAAGCATGCCTCCAGCGTGCCGCAGTGCGCTCTGGCCTGGGAGCGCCTGATGCTGGAAGCCGGCGCGCCCGCTGGCGCCTACACCAACCTGTTCATCTCCAAGGACCAGGTGGCCTCAGTGATTGACGATGCGCGCATCCGCGCCGTGGCGCTGACCGGCAGCGAAGCCGCCGGCGCCGTGGTGGCCGCGCGCGCCGGCCAGAACCTGAAGAAGACGACGATGGAGCTCGGCGGCAGCGACGCCTTCATCGTGCTCGACGACGCCGACCTCGACAAGGCGGTCAAGCAGGCCGTCAGCGGCCGCATGGGCAACTCGGGCCAGGCCTGCACCGCGTCCAAGCGCTTCATCGTGGTCGAGTCGATGGCCGACAGCTTCCTGGAGAAATTCCAGGCGGCGCTGGAAGACTTCAAGCCCGGCGACCCGATGGACAAGCAGACCACGCTGGCGCCGCTGTCGTCCGTTGACGCGCTGAAGAACCTGCTCGTCCAGGTGGACGAGGCGGTGGCCGGCGGCGCGCGCGTGCTGACCGGCGGCGGGCGCATTGACGGCCTTGACGGCTCCTTCATGCAGCCGACGATCCTGACCAACATCGACAAGGCCAACCCGGCCTACATGCAGGAATTTTTCGGCCCGGTGGCGCTGTTCTTCCGCGTGGCCGATGAGGATGCGGCGGTGGCGCTGGCCAACGACTCGCCGTTCGGCTTGGGCGGCTCGGTGTTCACGCAGGACATCGAGCGCGGCAAGCGTCTGGCGCGGCGCATCGACACCGGCATGGTGTTCATCAATTCAAGCGCCTCGTCGTCACCGGAACTGCCGTTTGGCGGCGTGAAGAATTCCGGCTATGGCCGTGAACTGTCGGGCGCGGGCATTCAGGAATTCGTCAACAAGAAGCTGATCCGGGTGAGCTGAAAAGCCATATGCTGCTATTTAAAAAATAGCAGCATATGCAAGCAGAGAAAGCGCAAAATCCATATTTCTCTGAAATTTTGCCGGTTGTGCCCTGGCTGGAACCGGAACCGGGGCTGGTGGCGCGCCCGGTAGCGGTTGGGTAGCATGGCCAGCATTTCAAGGTGTTCAATCACCTGAAAAAGGAAACCTGGTTTTTGATCCGGGGATTGTCCAGCTTGGGCGCGCCATTGCCCTGGGATTGGAAAACCTCGGCAAACATGGGCACAAGAAATTTGTTGCCGTACTCGCTCAAATGATTTTCATCGTAATAAAGCGGCCGTCCATTTTTTACGCCAAGGCAGCGACCATCCGGGCAAAGATAGGGCAAGGGGTCAAGGATTTTCACGCTGCACTGGTCGCGCGCAGCGTCCTGGGCGGCCCAGATGAAGGCGTTGCGCTGATGGTAGTCGGCCACGGAAACCGAGATTTCCTCGTGCCGGCCGAATAACATGGCACGTGACATGGCCTTGGGCACCTCAACGCCCATCTCGGGAATGGGTCGGACCAGATAAACACGGTGATCCCTGGCCAGCCGACAGGCCATTTGCGAAATCGCGTTTGCGTATTCTTCAAGAAATTCGGGCTCTGAGTTCAGGTAGGGACGAGACAGATAGACCCAGGGCCCGTTGATGAGTTTGGGGTTTCCATTCTCTCCGATGGCGTACAAGCCATGAAGGTTGACCACAACCAGCGGGATGTCACGCGGCACATTTTTCAGCTGCTGCAGCATCCATTCGTTGTAGCCGCCACAGTTTCTTTCTGGCCACCGGCTGGTCACATTTTCAAGCGTGGGACACCCGGAGTATGACCACTCCATGACACCCGTCCCGGCGTCCTGGGCGTTGGCAGCCACTGCAGAAACAAGGGCATTTGCGTGGCTGTCGCCCATCACAATGGCGCCCAGACGACTCCCGCCGTGCATACACGAGGGCGAGACTGATCCAGTGGCAACCCAGCATTCGTCTCGCCTGGGATTGATGTCCAGCGCGCCTTGCTGCATGCGTTCAATCTCCGGCGAAAACCGTCCAGGCACGCCCTCTTTCAGACGGACCCCGACCCCCGGCGCTGTCACGGCCACCACAGTTCCCAGCAACGTCATTGCGCCCCAACCCATCCGAAGCCGACCCAAATGAACCCGGGCCGGTGTTTCCACCAGCCGGTAAGACAGATCACCCAGGATCAGCGTCAACATCAAACCGGCAGCAATCGCCTTCGAGTCGTCCCGCCATTCCAGATAGGTCAGCGCCACCGCAATCGGCCAATGCCAGAGGTAGAGCGAATACGAGCGGGTGCCCAGCCACTGCGCGAAAACGTTCCCGGTCCATGCCGAAACAGATCGGGCGGCCAGCAGTACGGCGGCCGTTCCCAGCACCGGCACCAGCGCACGCCAGCCCGGCCAGGGCGATGTGGTGTCAAAGCCGGCGAATGAGCCTATCACCAGGGCCATGCCAGCCGCTTCAAGCGCGGTGCGCTGCCTGTCCGTCAGCGCCCAGCGGTTGGCCAGCAAATAAGCCAGGCTGCCAGCCAGCATTTCCCAGGCGCGCGTGGGCAGCAGGTAAAAAGCCGCCGTGGGCACCAGCGGCGTCGCCGCCACTGACAAGGCAAACGAGACCAGCAAGCACGCCGCCACCACCACCACCACCAAGGTCAGGGGACGTCGGCCGGGGCGCCACTTCCAGACAGCCAGCAGCACCAGCGGCAGCAACAGGTAAAACTGCCACTCCACTGCCAGCGACCAGGTGTGCAGCAGCCATTTTTCGTGCGAAGCCGCGTCAAAATAACCCGCCTCCAACCAGAACTTGATGTTGGAAAGAAAAGCCAGGCTGAACACTGCCTGGGTGCCCAGCAGCTCGTACTCAACGGGCAGCAACACCCACCAGCCCAGCGCCAGCAGCACCGCACACAGCACCATCAGCGCGGGAAAAATGCGGCGCGCCCTTGCCAGGTAGAAAGCAAAAAGGGAAAATCCCCCGCGCTCCAGACCGCTGACCACGATGCCGGTCATCAAAAAGCCCGAAATCACGAAAAACACATCGACCCCGACAAAGCCGCCGCGAAAGCCAGGGATGCCAAAGTGATAAAAAGTGACCGCTGCTACGGCCCAGGCCCGCAAGCCATTGATGTCGCTTCGAAAACCGGAAGCCGTCGAAAAGTCCTGGGTCACGCAGAGATCCTGGTTTTTTGAGAAGTGCAAAGCACAAGATTGCTGGGCTTGTGTGGTGTGGCTTGTGGATGAATTGGCAGGGGCTTACAGTTCTGCCAGCACCAACATAATAAAAAATGCCACAAACACTATTTCAGGTGCGTTCATTTAAAAACCCGCCATTTCGATATTTTTATATTTCTTGTCAATATGCAGTACTGTCTTTAAAGACGAGGCGAATGGTCTTCAGAATAATCAGCATGTCAAGCATCAATGACCATTTGCGCAGATAGTCCAGGTCAAAATCGACACGGGCCTGCATTTTTTCCAGCTTGTCGGTTTCACCGCGCAAGCCATTCACTTGTGCCCAGCCAGTAATGCCGGGCCGGACCTTGTGCCTGACCATGTAGCCCTTGATCAATGTACGGTACATCTCGTTGTGCGCGACCGCATGGGGACGCGGACCCACAATGCTCATGCGGCCTTGCAATACGTTGATGAATTGCGGCAGTTCATCGAGTGACGTCTTTCGCAAAAATGCGCCCAGCCGGGTAATTCGCAAATCGTTTTTCGTGGCTTGCTGAATCGTGTTGCCGTCTTCAGTGACCGCCATGGAACGAAACTTGTAAACCACAATCTGTTCGCCATCCAGGCCATACCGTCGCTGCCTGAAAATGACGGGGCCTGGTGAAGTGGACTTGACCATCACAGCGATCAACAGCAGCAAGGGGCAAATGAGCAGCAGTATGAAAATTGAAAGAATGATGTCACTCGCGCGCTTCAGGAAACCCCTGAAACCTCTGAAAGGGGTATCGCAGACAGAGATGACATCGACTCCACATACCGACTGGCTGCGTCCCTGAATCAAGTCAGTGATGAACATGTCGGGAACAAAATAGATAGAGCAAGTCGTGTCCTTGAGATCATCAAGAATTTCCAGTATTCTTGGCTGCGCCGTCATGGGCAAGGACAGGTAGACAGACTGGACCCGGTGTTTTTTGACATAGGCGGCCAGGTTCTCTATCTTTCCCAGCACCCGGTATCGATCTTCCTTGCTGATGCGATCCATGCCCCGGTCTTCAAAAAACCCGAGAAAGGCCGTGTCGGCGTAAGGTGCAAACTCGACTTTTTTTGCAAGCGCAATTCCTTGTCTGTTCATGCCCACAATAACCATCCTGCGCGATGGCAACGGCACTTTGAACAATCCGGGAAAAATGCCGCGAAGGACAATATGCGCACCAATCTGTGAAAGCGGTGCAATCCACAGCCAGTTGACGACAACCTCTTTGGAAAAATACCGGGTGTAGTGGGCAGAAAAATCACCCAGCCTGAAAAGTATCGCAGCACAGCACCAGAAAATCAAAATATTCAACACATTTTCCATAACCGATGACTTGAACTGCATCGTGCTCCAGACAGCCAGTAAAAAGACCACGACAGAAACAGCCATATAGGCTGGGCGCAGCGAATGTTCAAAATAAAATGCCAGTACCCACAGCGACAAGACCAGAATCAATGCAATAAATACACCTTCAGCCATTCCAGCAAGGTAGCTTCTCGCGGGCTTGGCTGTTGTGGATTCATGGCTGCTTTTCAGGGGAATGGGGTTTGTCAACATAGGGCGGCATCTCGCTGCGTCAATAGACATTTAGAATGCAAAATTTCAGTGTCTTGTCTTAAGTTTCCGTGCGCTTTCTTGTTGAGAATACCGCAGGAGTTTTTGACGACATTACACGCCAGGAATCATTTCAAAGCGCCTTGGCAGGCCTTTTCAGCACGCCAGAAAACTGCTTCAACATTCGTGGGTAAGCAATGATTTCTACCACGTATGAAAATGCCAACAGCATCGCCATATAAGCCGTGAACTCCAAAAATTTATTTCCCATGAAAGAAAAGTAATGCGCACTCACCACGAAATAATGATGGCTTATATACACAACATAAGATATTGGCGCAAAAAGCAGAAAAGGCTTTACTATCTTGTCAAAAAAAATCCAGTTTCCTGATTTCCAGAAAATGGCAATGACCACGATGACAAGTGCAGAAAAATGATCCCTCATCTCCAGTATGGGATGGACCCCTATGCCTGCCAAGGTCCCGGCCATTGCAGCGCGGTAAACACCGAATCCGCAGATCAGTAAAATCACCCCGATTCCATACAGTGGCATGGCGATTGATTTCAGGCTTATTGGTTCACCCGCCATATACCTGTTTGACAGCATGACTCCAAGCCACCATATGCTCATGTACATGAGCAGTCGGGGAAGAAATGTAGGAAAATATACATAGACGCATGCTGCGACTATCGACAGGCAAAATACAAAAACATCTTTTTGGTTATTGGATGAAATATATTTTTGCACCTGAAAATACAGCATGTAAAACCACCACTCATATGACAACGACCATAAAGGCGAGTTGTGCATATAGGGATCGACAACCACATTCGGCTTCAAGCTGCTTATGTCCTGCAACATTAACAGGTTCAGCATTAACTCCCTGGGATGTGCATTGACGGCTTCACCGGCGTCATAGCACTCCATCAGATAGCCCAGCATCATGACGATCAAAAGTGGTATGTAGATGCGCGTGACACGCTTGAAAAAATAAGTTCGAAACGTTTTGTCCCGGCTATTGACGAAAGAAAAATTTATGACAAACCCGGACAGCAGAAAAAATAAGATAACTGCTTCCTCGCCAAACCGGAATAGATTGGCGATGTTCAGGCCAAAAAGCATGATGCTTTTTGAAACTGAATGGTGAATAACTACATAAAGGGCAGCCATGCCTCTCAATGCGTCCAGTTTTTCGAGTTTTAACATCGCATTCAATCAAGTTGCTTATTTATTTTTATCGTTGCCAACCATCAAAATGCAACTGCCCATGCAGGGTGGTGATGAGCAATTCAGCAATCGTTTTAATGCCCACCAAAGTGAAGTGGCAATGGCGGTCCCAGTTTCTGCAGCAAGGCAAGCGGCACAGGCGACAGGCTGCCTGTGGCAAGGGTGCATGCGCTACATCTGCTGGACTGCGCTCCCGGGTATGTCGGCCAGACATTTTTCAAACCGCCGCAACACGGATTCACGGTCAATCTGATGCACCGCGTGATTCCTGCCTGCAATGCCAAGCTGCTCGCGCCATGACGCATTGGCTGCCAAAGCCAGGACGGCGCCGGTCATGGCTGCCGGATCTTCAGGCGGCACGACAATGCCGCACATCTGAACCACATTGGCAAGCTCCGTGCCGGCAAGCGCGGTGGCCACCACTGGCCGGGCACTGGCCAGCATGCCGGTCAGCTTGCTGGGCATGACCAGGTCAGCCGCGCCCGCCCGCTGGGGCATGAGGTGGATGTCGGCCATCGCCAGCAGATCGGCCAAGCGCGCAGCAGGCTGCAAATCCATGAACCGCACATTGGGAATGCCTTCGCACTGGGCCAGCAGGTCAGCCCTGCCCACGCCGTTGCCGCAAAAGACAAACCACAGCCTGTCGCTGCCCTGCCGCTGCTCTGCGCATGACAGCGCCACCTGGGCCATGATTTCCAGGCCCTGCTTGCGCCCCATGTTGCCTGAATACAAGGCCACCACCGCGTCAGGCGGTATGCCGAGTTCTTCGCGGTAAGCCTGTCCACTGGCCGAAATGAAGGCGCCCACATCGACCCAGTTGGGAAACGCCACCAGCCGTTGGGCATCGACGCCCTTGGACAGCGCACGCTCCAGCATCCGCTGCGAAACCGTCGATACCACGTCAAAGCGGCGCATCAGCCAGTGCTCGGCGGCAAGCACCACGCGCTTGAGCGTTTTGCCCTTGAGCAAGCCCAGGTCGAATGCCGCATCGACTTCGTAATCGGAAATGTGCAGCCAGGCGCGCGCCCCCGACAGCCGCGCTACCGCCCACGCGGTGGGCGCGCAAAACAGCGGCGGCTCCACCACCCACACGGCATCGGGCAGCCACAGCAGCTGGCGCAGCATCACCGGCAGGCTGCTGAGTGCAAAGCTGGCCAAGTGCAGCACGCGCTTGATGCCTCCCGGACGCGACGGCACCCACAAGGGGCATCGCCACACATCGGCGCCCTGCCAGCGCTCGCGCTGCCAGAACTTGCCGGAGTAGCCCGCGCCGACCTTCCAGTCCGGGTAATACGGCGGCGCCGTCACCACCCGCACCTCATGGCCGCGCGCCGCCAGCCAGGCGGTCATCTCGCCGGTGTACTTGCCGATACCCGTGAGTTCGGGCGCGAAATTGATGCAGTAGATTAGGATTTTCACAGGCGTGGGCGACGTTTGCCGCGGTTGGAAAGGACTGTTGAAACGAGGGAGAAATTCCAGCGCAAAAAAGACGCTGCCCGGATCAGCTGGAAACGGCAGCCTGGGGAACCTCATCCTTGATGCCGGGTTGAAGCGCCTTCATTTCCCGCACTTTCAGGACAATCATGTATTCATAGATGGAGCGCAGCAAGGCATAGGTGAAACCGGCCCGGCCATCGAGAAAACCGCGTTTGAAGATGTACAAAAGCACAAACATCAATACCGGCCGCAGCGGTGCCCGGTAATACATTTCTTTCTGGTGAAAGCGCCGCTCATTGATGCTCTTTGAAAAGAAAGCCTTCCAGACGCTGAAGCTGGCGCGGCTGTTGGTATTGAGGACGATCTGGGCCGCCTCCGATGAGCTGGCCCGGTTATGCCTGTCGAACCAGTTGCTCATTCCCTTGCTGAAGGGAAAATGGTTGAAATGCTCGTTGATTTCACCAACCGGCCCATCGACGACGGTGATCGAATTGACCAGTCGCTCGTAATGCACTTTTTCATGCAGAAAAAGCCGGATATTGAAAGGCGATGGCGTCACATGCTTGATCCAGGTGCCCAGGAAGTGGTCATGCCGGTGAATCCGGAACGCGACAGCATCCCCGGGCGATGCAATGGCCGATTCGACCGCCTTGACCAGCGCAGGCGTCATTCGTTCATCGGCATCAATGAGGTAAATCCATGGGTGCTTGAACTGAATGGTTTGCAGCGCCCAGTTGCGGTGCCCGGCCTCGTCGCCGCCATAAGGCAGTTTGTTGTCGCCATAACTGCGCTCGATGACATGGGCGCCAAACTGGCGGGCAATCGCCACGGTGGCGTCGGTGCTGCCCGAGTCAAACACATGGATGTCGTCCGACCAGGCAACACTTTGCAGGCAGGCCAGGATGTCAAGCTGTTCATTCTTGGTATGGACAAGGATGGAGATGGCGGGCATTTAAAACTCCTCTGGTGGTGAAATGCGCCGACTCGGTGGGCGCGGCAAATACTGTGGGCATCCAAGCCAGGCGGCTTGAACCCTGCCTGTGCGGCGGTTTTTGTAGTGTTCAGATGACGGCGCGGGACGCAAAGACGTCCGGCGGTACGGACATGTCGTTCCAGCTGATGAAGGAAACGTGCCGTTTGCGTGCTTGCTCTGCAAAAGCCAGGCAGGCCAGCCGCTCCTGGTTTCGCCAGGCTTCACTGTGCTGCGGGCTTCCCGGATGAAAACCCACTTCCAGCACGCCGTTCAGGGGGCGCGCCAGTATTTTTTCGATCCACTGGGGATCGTTGGCGTTCGTACCCATGAAGAAATGCGGCGTGGTCAGGAAGTGATGCATGATTCTTCGCCGCCAGAAAGCGCCCATCCAGTAGGTTGGACTGTTGAAGGGTTTGATGGTGTACTGGTTTTGCACATTCCTGACCCTGGAAATGCCGTACCTGGGGAGCGTTTTGGCCAGCGCCGCGACAAAGGGCTTGAACTTGTGCAGGTGGCCATGCGAATCCACATGGCTGATCGGGATGCCGCTGTCAAGGACACGTTCGATTTGCGCGGAAACTTCTGTGCATATCTGCTCGACTGGAATGCGTCCCAGCAGCGCCATCAGCCGCAATTGGTGCGAAGGGCGAAAAGCCCCGTCGTTGCCGACCAGCGCAGGAATCAGGCGGGGGTCGGCAACGGGCGACTCCACCGTGTCGCGGACAAATGTCAAATGAACGCCGAAGGCATGCTCGGGATGTTCCCGTGCGAACTTGAAGGCCAGTTCCGTGGCCGGCATTTTGGGCATGATCGTGGCGCTGGTGAGAGCGCCTGCCTTGAAGCAGTCAATGGTTGCCTGAGTGCTGTCTTGGTCGTAGCCAAAATCATCGGCATTGACAATGATGGCCTGCAATGGTGTTGCCATGGGGTTCCTGATGTTTTGATTGCAATACTGAGCTGCCTTCATGCGTCAATCACGGGTCGTTGACGCACCGCCACGGCAGGATTGCCTTTGTAGATGGTCCAGGCTTGCAGGTGATCGAAGGCAACGCCCCTGGCCGCCAGAATCGCGCCGTCCCCTGCAACCACGCCTGGCCCGACAAACGCATCGGCGCAAATCCAGGTACGCCGCCCAATCGTGATGGGTTGCGCGGTCAGCGGAAATTCCGGCGTCCGGAAATCATGGGTGCCGGTGCACAGGTAGCTTCCCTGGGAAACGTTGGCATGCTCGCCCAGCTTGACGGGGGCAATGTTGTAGCACCTGACACCCGGCCCCAGCGAGCCGTAGTCCTCGATGGTCAGGTTCCAGGGCGCCCAGATGTCCACGTTCGGGTAAACCGCTGCCCGCCATGACACCCTGGCGCCAAACAGGCGCAGCACCAGCACCCGCCAGCGGTGCAAAGGCGGCGGCGTCCAGCGGGCGGCAAACAGCCAGGCCAGCTTCCACGCCACCCTTTTCACCCTGTTTTTCAGGGTGAAGGTGGGGCCGCTGTAACCTTTTCTATGCGGGATGACATCAAACTGGTCCGCTTCGGGGGTGGCGCGCAAAGGCTTGGAAGACATCAGCATCACCCATGCTCCATGACAATCTCCACCAGCCGCTCGGCGGCCCGCCGGATGTGAAAGCGCCGGGCAAAACACAGACTTGCCCGTTCAGCCATTTGCGCATACGCCGGGGCATCGAGCGCCAGCCATCGACGCAGGCTGCGCTCGGTGCCCGCCACGGTGTCTTCGTCGATAAAGCCGGCGTCATCCGATTCGATTTCACGCCAGATGTTGACCTGGTTGCTGATCAGGACAGGCTTGCCGCAGGCCAGGGCCTCGGCCACTACGATGCCAAAATTTTCCTGGTGCGAAGGCAGGCAAAACACCTCGGCCGCGTTGAAAGCGCCCCATTTTTCATCGCCCTGCAACATGCCGGGCCAGCTGATGCGGTCGGCAATGCCCAGTTTTTCCGCCTGTGCCTTCAGATCGGCCGCCCAGCCGGTCTGGTCAGGTCCGGCCATGACCAGGTGCAGGCGTTCGTCCCGGTCGGCCACCCGGGCAAAGGCGTCAACCAGCAGGTCGCAGCCCTTTTTTTCATGGATGCGGCTCAGGTACAGGGCAATCCGCTTGCCTTGCAAATGCGGCTGGGTTGCCAGGAACTTTTGCGCCAGTTCGCGGCCATTGGCCGGTGGGGTGGACGTGCCAAAAGCAGTCACCGCCTCCTTGACGCGGTACAGCCAGAACGACTGCCGTGCCAGCAGGCGCTCTTCCTCGCAGGTGAAGATCACCGCGCGCGCATCGCGCAATACCCGGTATTCGCCCCAGGGCCAGTAGAGCCATTTCTTGAGGTGCTTGATCGGATAAGTGCGCTTGAACCAGGGGTCGAGCATGCCGTGCGAAAAAACAAAATACGGAACCTTGCTGTCCGCCAGCGCCTGCTGCACCGCCAGACCGTTGTACTGCCACAGGCCATTGACAATCACGGCGTCAAAGCGCGTGGCGTTGCGGCGCAGCCAGGGCACCAGGCTGGGCGTGTAGGCATAACCCAGATGCGAAGGCCCGAGCGCATGCACGGTGGGCATGCCGTCTGCCGTATGGTCGGGCGCATCCGGGGCGTCGCAGCAGACAATTTCCACGCTCACGCCCAATTCCTTCAAGGGCTCGCAAAGCTGCCTGACGCTTTCAATCGGACCGCCGTCCCGGGGATTCGTGGAAGAGATGACCTGAAGGAGTTTCATGGGAGGGCGGCGCCAGGCGAATGGCGCGGAAAGATTCAAATAGGAGGACGGCTGGCCAAATTTCAGCGAGGCAGGCGGCTTACGACGCTACAAAATCAATAGCCGTCAATGCCCGCCACTGTTGCGTGAAAAGCTATTTTTGCTTTGAAAACAGGTGTTTTGGCTTGTCTAGCATGCCAATGGCACCACGCCACATTGGCGCGAATGAGGCAGCCAATGGTTTATGCTACTGAATTAATAGCTGCTTGCGCATGCCAGACGTGCGCAAGAAGCCTATTTGATGCTTGAATTTTGTGGGCTGGCGAAAACGAAGACGCTCTGCAAAAAGCTCAAGCCCGGGTTTTTCCAAGCGCTTGCCGGTAAATTCGCTCATAGGCATTGAGCGTCTGCTCGGCATCGAACTGAGCGACCTGCCGGTAGCCCGATTGCCGGCGGCTGCTGGTTTCATCAAGCGTGACCTGGAGTATTTCCACCACGCGGGCAGCGGCTTGTTCGGCCCATGCCTGGGCACCATGCGCGGGCCTGGCAGGAATGTAGAACGCGGCATCGCCGCCCACTTCCGTCATGGGCGCCTCGCCAGTGGTCAGCACCGGGCAGCCACAGGCCATGGCCTCGGCAATCGGCCAGCCAAAGCCTTCGGCCAGGCTGGGAAACACCATCAAGCGCGCCGCCGAATACGCAGCGCAAACCTGTTTGTTCGACAGGCCGGAAACAAACCGGACCGTGCCTTTTCCCTCCACGCGCTGGGCCAGCGCTTTCAAGTCGGCCGTGGGTTCGGTTCCCACCAGCCACAGCGGCAAGGGATTTTGGGCGTGCCTCGCATAGGCGTGGTAGATCTCCAGCACGCCCTGGCGATTTTTGTACCATTCGTTGCCACCCACATGAAGCAGGAAGCCCTGCGGCGGCGGCACCAGCCCGGCAGGTAGCAGTTCAGCCAGGGCTTCGGCCGCGCTCATGCGCCGAAACGGATAGTTCAGCCCGTTGTAAATCACCTCCGACACGTCAGGCTGGTGCGGCAAAAAACGCTGCAACTGGCGCCGCGTGTTGTCGGACACCGACACAAAATAGCTTCCCTGGCTGAACCCGCGCCGGATCAGCGCCTGGTATTGGCGCCCGGCCCAGCCTGTCGGGTTTTGCGCAAACTCGCCCAGCGCCGAGCGCAGCGCCATGAAGTCATGCACATGGATCACATGCGGCCTGCACGCTACCAGGGGAACCCATGGCCCCAGGGCCTGGTCGCCAAAAACGAACAAGGTATCGGCCGCAAGCCGGCGAAGGCGCCAGCGCACCAGGAGCGGAAAAAAGATGAACTGGTCGATGTAGCCCAGCCACTTTTTCAGGCGCGCCGGTGCGGGAAAACTGTAGGCCAGGGGCCTGGCCGTCCAGGTATCGACGTCATGGCCCCGTGCCCGCATGCCTTCGGCAATCATTTTTGCAAAGCGCGGCATGCTTTGTGAATTGAGAAAATCCGGATGGACGAACTGAACAATGTGCATGAATTTTTTCCATTCAAAGTCGCGGTCAGGGTGGCGCGAATCTGGCGCTAATTCATGGCAAGGATGGCGGCGGCTGGCGGCACGGCCTGTTCGCGCAGCGCAGCCTCGACCAGCAGGCGGCAGACATCTTCATGCCCATGGCGGGAAGCCCTGATGCGCGCCATGCCGGCAAGGCGAACGGATTCCCGCCACGGGGCATCGGCCAGCAGGCGCCGGCACTTCCGGGCGCATTCGTCCGCGCTACTCCAGAAAACGGCTTCAACCTCTTCCCGGTAAAGTTCGAGGTGTTCGCTGGTGCGTTCGGCGCACAGCACGCCGCCTGCGTAGGGAATTTCCATGGACCGGGTGGTGTGCTGATCGCGGTTTCCCCTGGACAGCATCCCCAGACACACCTTGGCCCCTTGGATGGCCGCCACATAGTCTCGGCCGCTCAGGTTGCCGCCACGATGGCAACCCTTGAGCTGCTCCCACAGTGGCGACTTTTCCCACCGCTGGCCCCAGATGGAAACCGGTATGCCACGCTCAAGCAGGTCCAGCACGAACTGGTCGCGCCCTTCGCCGCGCATCCAGGTTCCGATGAACACCACCTCTGAACGAAAAATGTCCGGTATGCCGGCTGGGTCGGGATAAGGCGCATGCACGATCTCGTCGTAGCTCATCCAGATGCGCAGCACGTTTTTTGCGCCGAGAGCCTGGTATTCCTGAATGTTTTGTTGACGCACCACCGCGCAAAGGTCGTAAAACGCTAGCGCCTTGAGCATGGAGTCAAACCGCCGGCCATCGCGCTTTCCGGCAGGGTCGTCGTGGTTGAAAAGCAGCGTGGTCAGCCCTGCGGCATTCAACATGCGCACAGACCTGGAACCCAGCAGTTCACCGTTGTCCACCCAGGCGATATCAACATCTTTTGCTTCCGCAAGCAAGCGACGCATCCAGTGCTCGACAGCGGATTGAAGAAAACAGTAACCCGTGCGGTAATGAAAAGCGCCCAGCCACCGATTTTCAAGCGATGCCTTCAGCGCCAGGTAAGGATCAGCGACAAGCACCTCATGGCCCAATCGCCTCAACGCATCCGCCCGATGCCGGCTGGTGCCGCCAGTGCCAGAGTTGCCTATATAAAGTATGCGGGCCATGGGATGAACAGTTCAGCTTAATTTGACATGGCGGACAACCATGCTGTTGATCAGCACTTTGGCGGCATACGCCACGATCAGCACAATCAATGTGCTTCTTACAAAAAACCAGTATGAAGACATCGAGCATTCCACGTTCAGCAAAAGGAACAGGACGCCAAACTGCGTGAAATAATCAAGCCATTTGATGTGTGATGCCCTGACCACTAAAATCAGGCATTTCAATACCAGCACGATAAGTATTGGATAAAAAATCATTCCAGCCCATCCGAAATCGGCAACACCCGTTGTCAAAATGGTGTTTGCGTCGTCATCAATGGGAAGCCCAAGCCGGGGATGAATCAATTCCTCGTCAATCAGGAATGTTTTCAGTCCGATCATGGCTGAAGGAATGCTGAACATGACGGTCGCATGAATCGCCTCGCCCGACAGCCATTTGTCGAAACTGGCTTTTTCTATAATCTGGGAAAAGTATTTGATGACGAAAGGCCGCTCAAGCGACGTTGCGCTGAGCAGGTAGTCATAATCGTAGCGGGAAGGATTTTGCAAAATATCAATTGCAGAATAAATCAGCTGCATGGCATCTTTTGTGCCCGGAGACTCCCAGCCGGCCACCCGGAAGGCAAAGAAAATCTTCACCCCAAAATAAGCTACAAAGCCGACAACGCCTATGAATAATAATTTATTGCGCCATACCAGCCGCCCCGAGGAATCGTAAGCGTAAAAAATCAGGTAAAGCAATGCTAGGTACACCAGCAGGCGGCGGCCTTGGGTAAAAGTCACCAGCCACAAGGAAGCAGCCAATGCGTACAAAAGCCAGCGGTTCACCCGGCTCACTTCATACTTTCCTGAAGCCAGGAACATGGCCACCACCCCTGCGGGTGCAATGGCGAAACTCACCATGGATGCAAAAGGGGATATGGACGAATGCTCGGCATCGGTGAACATCAGACCCTGAAATGCCATCAACCCGGTCAGTATGCAATAAATACTGGCGAGCAACACCATGAAAACGACCAGCACGCCTTCCTTGAGTTGCTGCCTGCTGAAGCCCGGAAGCTGAACCGGCGAAGGAAACAGATAGCTCAGGCCAATCAGAACGGCCGAGGTGAATGAAACGCCTGCCAGCGCAATCGAAAGGGAATACTGGGAAAGATGAAAGTATTGCCCCACATCCATGGAATAGAGTGAATAGATTTTGACCTGCGTCGTCACCGTGCTGAGCGCATAAGCCAATAAAATGGAAGTTGCAAAAAAATCAAAAAGACACACATTGCCGGGCCTTTTAATATATTTATATATATTATTTACCGCCACAACACTCATGGCCAGTGCAATAAGAAAAAACACCATGGGGCTGTCGGGCATGGCGACCAGCAACAGACCACAATATAAAAGCTGCAAAAACCCGCTTGTAAGATATTTCATGTCAATTCTTGAAATGATGAGTCAGTGCAGGATTCAAACTTTTATTAAAAATCAGTGGTGCCTGGCTTACTGGCAATGGCAGGCTTTGTTATTTTTTAAAATATGGTTCAACAGGTAATGGGTGGTCGTATTGGCCTGGACAAGTTTCAGCTTGACCAGCGGATACGCTGCAATGCTTGAAAACGCCGACACCCCCGAAGGCAAATTTTTCCAGACCGAGGCGGCCAGGAAAAACCGGCCACTGAACAGCTGCCTCGCAAACCGTGAACACCTGTGCGAAAAAACATGGATGGTCCAGTGGCGCCGCAACACGTGAAGCAGCGAAGGGTCCACTTCCCTGGCCAGTATTTCAATGATTGAATTGACCTGCGTGTCTAATTCATTTCTTTGCGTGAGCACGTTGGAATCCTGCAATGCATGGATGCGCTCAAAGACGAGTTCTTCATTCTGCAAACATATTCCAAACATGCCCGCCACGCGCTTCCAGCCTTCATAGTCGCCCGCCGAAGGATATTTCAGGTCAAATCCGCCGGCTTGCAGCACCATGCGCGGGCGGCATGCCGCCCGGCAGATATTGCCGACCAGATTGCCGAAGGTGGCAAATGCCAGGATCGATGCGGCGGGCTCCAGCCTGGACGGCAGCAGGCCTTCCCACTCCAGCTGTCCGCCTTTTGAGTAGCGACGTTCATCCCCCAGCGCCCAGCAACGGCTCACGGCGCAGTCGGGGCGTTCCTCCATGAAGCGTGCAATGCGTTCGAGCGACCCGCTCAGCAAGGTGTCGTCGTGGCCCAGGATTTTTGCAATCGGGGCCTGGGCCTGGGCCAGCAGAAAATTCAGGTTGCCCATGATGCCAAGATTCACCGGCTGCTCATGGACCCGGATGCGGGGGTCGCACAAGGTGCGCAAATAATCACGCGTTCCGTCCTTCGAGCCGTTGTCGCTGATCACCAGTTCCCAGTCCTGGCAATCCTGGGCCAGCACCGAATCCACGGCTTCGGCAATATAAAGGATGCCGTTGTAAACAGGAATAAGCACTGAAATTCGCATGGCTCGTCACTCCAGACAGGAAAGATGATCAACTGGTTCTGCCTACGGCCTTGTCCCGTTGTTTTCGCAACAACCGGGGTAAAAATCGGGATGCCTGCGCTGCTGCCGCCTCGCGGGCAATCGAAGGCAGTTGCGACCAGTAGCCGATCACTATAAAAACCTGGGCAATCAATGCCGCCAGCAGGCACGCGCCGGCAAATTTTTGAAACACGATGATCGAACCCATGCCGGCAGCGGCAACGACCAGCGACAGGGAAGCATTGGCAAAAGCCGAAGTCGGCCAGCGCATCGCCACGCCGGCAAGCCATTTTTTTGCCGCGCGCACATAGAAAAACAAGGAACTGGCTTCTCCTGCCAACAGGGCCAGCGCCGCACCCCTGACCCCCATGAGCGGAACCAGCAGGTAGATGGCGCCCACCGTGATGACCGTGGCAATGGTGGAAATCACGACCTGCTCGCGGATCAGATTGTTTCCATTCACCACGGCGATGGCAGGCTGCACCAGGGCATATACCAGCACAGCCAGCGACAGCAAGGCAAACAAAACCGGATCGAATTCGATCTTGCCCTGCGTCCACAGCGGAAACAGCGCGGGCGCGAGGTATTGAACCACCAGCACGGCGGGCACCAGCACCACGCACAGCATCAGCCAGATGACTGAAAACGCGCTTTCGGTTCGCGGCTGGTCGCGATTTACCAAAAATGACATCAGTTCGGGCATCAAGGGCGCGGTGATGGTTCCCACACCCTGCAAAGCCAGGTTTGCGCCGGTGCGCATGGTCGAAAACGCAATCATCTGGGCCATGCCCGACAAAGGCAGCAAGATGAAACGCACCCCCTGCTGCCGGAGAATCTCCAGCCCCGACTGCGCGCCCAGCGCAAGCGATGCATAGAATCTTGAAAATCCCCTGGCCATTTCCAGCTCGGTGGAAATCAGTTTTTCCTGCCTCGCCAGTCGATAAAGAACGACCGCCAGCGTGCTGTGGCATATGAATGTCACGATGCAGGTGGCAACGGTGGTGGCCACAAGGCCGGCGCCAAAATGGACAGCCGCCACGGACGCCGCAGTGGACACGATGGCAAACAAGACCCCGCTCCAGGCGGACAAGGGGAAATGGCCGAATGGATTGAGCACCCGGCCCAGCAGGCCGGTGAACGTGATGGTGAGAACCCAGGTGGCGCAGGTCAGCAAAAGCGCGGTTTCAAAAGGCTGAACGATAGCGGCATGGATTCCCACCCACTGGCTGATGGTTCCAGAAAGCGTGAAGGCACAAATAATGCTGAACGTGATGATGGAGACGATGAACGCCACCACCATGCCGGTAGAAAATACCGCCGCCATTTCATCGCGTTTCTGGGCGCCTATTTTCATGAATTCATTGCCCAGGTAATTGTGGTGCGCAATGTCGAATATCGTCAGAAAACTGACGATGCTCTGCACCAGAATCCATGCACCGTAGGTTTCAACCGACCAGTAGTGCAGGTAAATGGGCACTGCGATGATCTGGCTGAAAATCGTCACCGCTATCCGCATCCACGACGCCAGACTTCCGGAAACGACTCTTTTGACAACGGACATGAGCGCTTTCCCTGGTTGCAGCAACAGGCCGGACAGACTAAAAGCAAGCCCGACCACCCGTTGCAGGTTTAATCAAAGTCCCGGTTTTGCTTTTGCCACCGGGCTTGCGCCCATGCGGGGAAATTGATCAGGCGTTGCCGGCCTGGGGTGCATGGGCGCCGTTCAGGTGGTGGTTCATTGCCGCGCCCGGTGTGACATCCCTTAACCAGGGAGAGGCAAATTCACTGATTGATTGCTTCTTTTCCTTCACGACGATGGGAAGGTTCAGGACTGAATCAGTTTTGCAGTAATCAGCGTAAGCCAGTGCCAGACCGGCTTCGAGTTCGACCTTCGGACGCCAGCCCAGGTTCTTGAGCTTGGATGATTCCAGCAGCTTGCGGGGCGGTCCGTCGGGCTTGCTTTTGTCAAAATCGATGTGGCCGGTGTAGCCCACGACCTTTGCCACCGCGAAAGCCAGGGTCGAGATGCTGATGTCGCTGCCAAATCCGATGTTGATGTGGCTTTGCGTGGGCTGCGTGTGCGCGTCATAGGTTGCCTTGTCAATGTCCATGACATGCACGCTGGCGGCGGCCATGTCCCCGACGTAGAGAAACTCGCGCAGCGGCGTTCCGGAACCCCAGATGGTCACGGCAGGGGCCTGGTGGAGTCTGGCTTCGTGAAAGCGGCGGATCAGCGCGGGAATGACGTGGCTGTTTTCAATGTGGTAGTTGTCGCCAGGCCCGTACAGGTTGGTCGGCATGACGCTGCGGTAATCGGTGCCATGGCTTTGGCCGTATTGGCGGTTGTAGCTTTCACACAGCTTGATGCCGGCAATCTTGGCGATGGCGTAGGGCTCGTTGGTGGGCTCCAGCTGCCCACCCAGCAAGGCGTTTTCCGCCATGGGTTGCGGCGCCATCCGGGGGTAGATGCAGCTGCTGCCCATGAACAGCATTTTTTGCACGCCGGCATGCCACGCTTCGTGGATCACATTGGCTTCCATCATCAGGTTTTGGTAGATGAACTGGGCGGGATAGGTGTTGTTGGCATGAATGCCGCCCACCTTGCCGGCGGCCAGGTACACCTGGTCAATCTTTTCCCTGGCAAAAAAGTCGCGGACGGCTTGCTGCTGCGTCAAGTCCAGTTCTGCCTTGGTGCGGGTCACGATGTTTTTTCGGCCCTTGGCCACGAGGCAGCGCAAAACGGCACTGCCGACCATGCCGCGATGGCCTGCCACGAAAATCCGGGGTTCATTGAGCATGCTGGTTTACTCCGCGCTGACGGTCATGGGATAGCCGTGCGTCTTGAGCAGCGCATGGCGACGGGCGTGGTCCAGGTCGTGGGCCACCATTTCTGCAATCAACTGGTCCAGGGTGATTTCCGGCACCCATCCCAGGGTCTCTCTGGCTTTGGTCGGGTCGCCCAGCAGGGTTTCGACTTCGGTGGGCCGGAAATAGCGCGGGTCAATCTTCACGATGACGTCGCCCACGGCCAGGGCTGGCGCGTTGTCGCCGCTGATGGCCTGGACCATGCCGACCTCGTCCAGGCCGTGCCCTTCAAAGGCCAGGGTGATGCCCAGCTGCGCCGCGCTGCGCGTGATGAAGTCGCGCACATTGACCTGCTGGCCCGTGGCAATCACGAAGTCTTGCGGCTGGTCCTGCTGCAGCATGAGCCACTGCATGCGTACGTAGTCCCGGGCATGGCCCCAGTCGCGCAGCGCGTCGATGTTGCCCATGTAAAGGCAGTTCTCAAGCCCGAACGCGATGTTGGCCAGGCTGCGCGTGACTTTCCGGGTGACGAAGGTCTCACCGCGTCGCGGGCTTTCGTGGTTGAACAAAATGCCGTTGCAGGCATACATGCCATAGGCTTCGCGGTAATTGATGGTGATCCAGTAGGCATACAGCTTGGCCACCGCATAGGGGCTGCGCGGGTAGAACGGCGTGGTTTCCTTTTGCGGCACTTCCTGCACCAGGCCGTACAGCTCGGAGGTGGACGCCTGGTAGAAACGGGTTTTCTTTCCCAGCCCCAGGATGCGTATGGCCTCTAACAGCCGAAGCGTGCCCAGGGCATCGACGTCGGCGGTGTATTCGGGCAGTTCGAAGCTCACCGCCACATGGCTTTGCGCGCCCAGGTTGTAGATTTCGTCGGGCTGGGTCTGCTGGACGATCCGGATCAGGTTGGAGCTGTCGCTCAGGTCGCCGTAATGCAATACGAAGTTGCGGTTGTTGATGCACGGGTCCTGGTAGATATGGTCAACGCGCGTGGTGTTGAACAGGCTGGCGCGCCGCTTGATGCCATGCACCACATAGCCTTTGGCCAGCAGGAGTTCAGCAAGGTAGGAGCCGTCCTGGCCGGTGATGCCGGTGATCAGGGCGACTTTTTGGGTGTTGTTGTTTTTCATGGGGTGGCTTTGTGTTGGGGCAGGCATCAAGCCCGTTTCTTGGCTGCTTCAACCGGAATCACGCGGCCGTAGCTGTCTTCAAACCGCTCGATGTCGTCTTCGCCCAGGTAGCTTCCGGACTGCACTTCGATCATTTCCAGCTGCGTCTTGCCGGGGTTGTGCAGACGGTGCAGCTCGCCGATGGGAATGTAGGTGGACTGGTTTTCAGTCAGCAGGAATGTTTCAGTGCCGCAGGTCACCTTCGCCGTGCCCTTGACGACGATCCAGTGCTCGGCCCGGTGGTAGTGCTTTTGCAGGCTCAGGGTCCCGCCGGGCTTGACGACAATGCGCTTGACCTGAAACCTTTCGCCGGTGTCGATGCTGTCGTACGAGCCCCAGGGACGCGACACCTTGCGGTGCATGGCGGCCTGCGGCGTGCGGCGCGCTTCGAGTTCAGCCACCACGATCTTCACGCTTTCGGCATGGTCGGCGGTGGCCACCAGCACGGCATCGGGCGTGTCGATGATGAGCAGGTCGTGGGTGCCCAGCGCCACCACCGGGCGGTAAGGGGCATGGATATAGGTCTTGGTCGCCTCGATGGCCAGGCCCTGGCCGGCGACCCGGTTGCCATCCGCATCGGCCACGGTCATGTCGGCCACCGCGTTCCAGCTGCCCACGTCGCTCCAGGCGCCGGCGAAAGGCACCACGGCAATGTTCGCGTGGTGCTCCATCACCGCGTAGTCAATGCTTTGCGCACGGCAGGCGGTGAAGGCCTGCGTCTGGGGGCGAATGAACGGTTCATCGGAAACGGCGGCGTCCATGGCCTTGCGGCAACTGGCCAGGATGTCCGGGGCATGCTGGCCAAGCGCTTCAAGCAGGGTAGCGGCCTTGCACAGGAAGATGCCCGCGTTCCAGAGCACATTGCCTTGCAAGATCAGGTCCTGGGCTTTGTGCAGCAAGGGTTTTTCAATGAAGCGCGCCACCGAGTAGCTGCTGTCGCAACGCAGTTCGCCCTGCTCGATATAGCCATACGCCGTGCTGGGATAGCTCGGCTTGACGCCAAACGAAACAATGGCGCCCGCACCCGCTGCCGACTTGCCCTGCTCCACCATGGCGGCAAAGGCCCGCGCGTCGGGAATATGGTGGTCTGCCGGACAAAACAGCAGCCATTGGCTGGGTTGCGCCTTCAGCGCAGCCAGCGCCATGGCCGCCGCCGTGTTGCGCGCCACCGGCTCCAGAATCACCGAGCCGCTGACCCTGGCGGCCTGCATGGCCTCGACCACCAGGTAGCGGTGTTCTTCAGCCGCCACGCAAAGCACCTCGACGGCCGTGGCGCCGCCCAGCTGGGCGACGCGCTCAAGCGTCAGCTGCAGCAGGCTCTTGTCGCCGATCAGGGGGACAAACTGCTTGGGGAACGACTTTCTTGACAGGGGCCACAGGCGCGTGCCCGAGCCGCCGCACAGAATGACCGGCTGCACCACATGGTGATCAGCAGGCAATCCGCTGAAATAATGGGCTGAGAGTTCAGGGGCTTGGAACATGGTGCGCACCTCAGGTCTGGTTGCTGGTGGAGTAGCGGTTGTGCCCCTCGAAGGCATAGCCACGGCTGTAACGGTTCTTGCTGGCATCGAGCCCGTTGAAGATGACGCCCTTCACGGAAGCACCGTTTTGCGAGAGGCGTTTGCCCGACTCATGAAGCTCGCCCAGGCTGGTGTCTTCGGCGCGCGCCACCAGAAACACGGCCCCCGCCATCGGCGCCAGGATCGCGGCATCCGAGACGGCCAGCACGGGAGCCGAGCACACGATGACCAGGTCGTAGTACTGGGAGGCCAGTTGCAGCAACTGCTGCGTGGCGTCGGTCATCAGCAGCTCCGCCGGATTGGAGGGCGCGGTTCCGGCGGCCAGAAAGTCAACATTGGGCGCGATTTTGCGGTGCAGCGCGTCTTCGAGCTTGACCGTGCCGCCCAGGACATCGCTGAACCCGCTGCCCTTGGCCAGGCCAAAATATTGATGGAGGTGGCCTTTGCGCAGGTCCGCATCAATCAACAGCACTTTTTTATTGGCAGCGCCCATGACTGCCGCAAAGTTGGTGCTGATGAAGGACTTGCCGCTGCCCGACGTGGCGCCGGTCACCAGCACGATGGGGGTGGCGACATCGAGCATCGCAAACTGCAGCGAAGTGCGCAGGCTGCGCAGGTTTTCAATGGCCGGCTCATCCGGCGACGTCAGTGCCAAGATGCGCTGCCCGATGGTGCGGTTGCCAATCCTGACGAATTGCCTGGCCTGTGCCTTGCTGAACGGGATGCTCGAAAACACGTGCAGCCCCGTGCGCTGTTCAATATCAGCCGGACGCCTGATTCCATCGCGCCTGCTGTTTCGCAAAAATGCAAACAGCAGGCCCGTCAGCAGGCCCAGCATGCCGGCGATGGCCGTGATGTTCATGGGCAGGGGCCTGATGGGAACCTGGGGCACCGCCGCCACATCGACGATGCGCACGTTTCCGACTTTGCCTTCCGTGACCAGCTGGAGCTGCTGCGAACTGTTGAGCAAGCTGGCATACAGTTCCGTGTCCACCTTCATGTCGCGAGTCATTCGCAAATAATCCTGCTCCACCGCTGGGAACGATTTCATGCGGTTGTTGATGGTGTTCAATTCATTGGTCAAGCTCCTGATCTGCACGTCAATGGTTTGAATGCTGGGATGCTGTGGACCAAAGCGCGCGTCCAGGTCTGAGCGCTTTTGCTGCAGGTCGAGCAATGACGTCTGCAGCTTGATGGACTGGTCAAGCACCACCTTGGATTCGGTGGTCAGGTCAAAAGAGCCGTTACGGTTGCGAAACTGGTTGAACTTGCTTTCGGACAGTTCAATCTTTGCGCGCAGCTGCGGCAAATTGGTTTTAAGGAAAGCCAGCATTTTTTCAGCCTCGGCCACTTTGCGCGCCACGTTCTGGCGGACATACATCGAGCCGATTTCATTGAGGGTTTGCGCAATGATTTCCGGATCGTTGCCAGTCAGGCTGGTCAGAATGACGCCCGACTGGCGGCCTTGCTCAACAATCAGGAGCGAGTGCTGCAACCTTTCGATGACCGCCAGTTTTGGAAACCGCACGAGATTGAATTCAGCCCCAGGCTTTCCCACGGCCGCGCTGACAAGCAATTGCCCTTTTTGACCGCCCACCGTGAACGCAAGTGGCGTTCCAAAGCGGCCACTGGCCAGGACGGCGCCATCGGGCGACACCAGGTCGTAGCCATCGCCGCTGAGCCGGACCAAAAAGCGTTTGTTTTCCAACTTGGCTGGAACCACAAAACTTTCCACTTTCAAAGATTCGTTGCCGGTGACGTAACCCTTCAGGCCCAGGAAACCTGGCTCGGAGGGCGAGGTGGCCCCGCGCGCTAGCCACTTGCCGATCAGGGGAACGTATTTGGGCCAGACCGCCAAATCCAGGTTGAGGCTTTGCACGGCCTGTCCGACGACCAGGCGCGAGCGCAGGATTTCCATTTCGGCCGACGCCGGCGATCTGATTTCAAACAGGTTGGCGGCCGCTCCCAGCGCGCTGCCCGTGGTGGTCGTGTTTTCCTTGGTTTCCTCCACCTGTATGAGGGCATTGGCTTCGTACACGGGCGTCGTCAGGGCGGCATACGCCCCTCCAAGAAGCAATGCCACCGCAGTGACGCCGGCGATCAGCCAGCGGTTTTCGGCCACCACGCCCATCAGATCGGACAAAGTGGTTTCAGGCTCCTGTAACACGACCGGCTGGGGCGACGGAAGGCTTAACTGCTGGATGTACATCACGGACCTCGCTTTTTGAATCGGGCAGTGTTAGCCCAGTTACAGTAAAAACAGAATTTGCTTGACCAAGGAGAGACAGTGCGGATGTGTCAAAGTGAACACACCCCAGCCATTGCAATAAAGAAAAACGGATTCAAAGCTGCAGAAAATCATCTGCCGCTAATTTTTTATAATGCCAACGGAGATAAAAATCTTCCGTATATTTTCAAGGCAAATTTAAAAAATCAGTTTGATCGGGAGAATTACAGCAGGCTCAGGTTATTGAGATTTGAAAACAATGGACAGATACAGCAAAATTTAAGTCAGCCAGATTTATGGTGATTTTTATTTCACTGGAATACCGGTGATTCAGTGACTCACAACCCGATTTTTTGACTAAAAAACTAAAAAGGGATGGCTACCGCAGTGTTTTCGGCTTTTTAAGGCTCAAAAACACTTTTTTTCTTCTTTCCTTGCACTCACTCAACCCACTTCAATCCCATTCACCTGCCAACGCAAACAGCAGAGTCCAGACAACGCTGTCCTCGCTATCTTTTCAAACGCAATGTTTATTGATCCAGCAGTTCGACCTGGTGATGTTCCAGATGCAGTTTTTTCTCTCGCCCCAGCAACTCGATCAGCAAAGTAACTCGCTTGCTGGAAACGGAATGGACCAATCCTTCAAGACCGCTCAGGCCGCAGTTTTTCAAGCGCACCTTGAGTCCTGGCTGAAAGGGACTGTTTTGCCCGGCGTCAGCCTGGTTTTGCGCGCTTTCCAGCGCCTTGAGCATGCGAAGCTCTTCGGGTTTCAACATGGCGGGCGTCACCCCGAACCGCAGCACAAAGGCAATGCCGCGTGTTGAACGCACCACCGAAATGGATTGCCCGGCATGTGCCGGCCTGAAGAATATATAACGTGGAAACATGGGCTGCCAGACTTCAAGCAAACCCTCCGGTGATTTTTTGAATGCTTTATATTGGCAAAGATATACGTCAAATCCCTGAAGCGCCAGATTAATCTGGGCAAGCTGCTCGCGCTGCGGCTGGGTATAGGCGACATACCAGCCCTGCTCGTCCGATTCCTCTTTGACAGGCTCGGACGACTCGACATACGACAGCGCAATGTTCATTCCCTCAACTCCCTTGTTCATTTTTTTGTGGCTTACACAGGAAACTTTTATCACTGTCAACTTTCAGGTGCTTATTAAAAAAACAAATGCACCTGTATTTTTATTTTTTGCTTTCTTGCCGTCCCAAGTCCCAGGCGTTCAATTGTCTTTTTAGTAAGCTTTTTCCTGGGGAAGCGTTGATTAAATTCTGCCACCGGAAACGTTTTGCCGCACAACTTTTAGCCTTGTACTGGGTATATGAGAAGTAGTTAACTTGTTTGCTCGCTTTTGGGTGGTGCGCGAGTGATTTTGAGAGAGGCCAGAACACCGCCGAAATGCATGCCGGAGTTTGAATAAAAATGTTTCCATGTATCTAAGTTGTCACTATATGTAATCAACTTGATTCACGCTTACGTTTTGAGTGGCCTGAGGCGGCAGATGACGGAAACAGACACCTTGCAGGGCGTCCGTCGGCGCCGCCTTGAAAAGCGCGTGATGCTGAATGGCGGGCGCATGGCGCTTCACAGCGCTGCGAATTTGCTGCACGAGGCGTTTGCACTGATGGCGCAATGCTTTTCGGCCTGCCCCAAGTCAGCCCTGCATTACTAATGCAGGCGGTTGCCGGGCGGTTTGGCGTTTACCGTCCCGGGGCCGGAACTGATATTTGGAAAATGTTTCTCCAGCCTTCACCAAGACCAGGAAAAGCGAGCGTTCGGGGAACGCCGGAACCCTGAAAAAACAGGGTTTGAGCCGTCTGCTAGCTGCGTGCGCGCTGGTACAAGCCCTGCACCTTGGGCACGTTGGACTGCAGTTCCTGGATGCGCTGCGGACCCGAGGGGTGGGTTGACAAAAAGCTCGGCCCGCTGGCGCCGCCGCCAGCCTTTGCCATTTTTTGCCACAGGCTGACGGCGGCCTGCGGGTTGAAGCCGCCGCGCGCGGCCAGCTCCAGCCCGACCAGATCGGCGTCGCTTTCGTCGTCGCGGCTAAAGCGCAGCGTGAGCAGTTCGGTGCCGACATTGGCCGCCACGTTGCCCAGTTCGCCCAGCCCCAGCAGTTGCGCGCCCAGCGACAGCAGCGTGCCGGTGCCCTGGCTCTTGGCGATGCGCGCCCTGGCATGCTCGCGCAGGGCATGGGCCATTTCGTGGCCCATGATCATGGCGACTTCGTCGTCGGTAAGCTGGAGCTGCTCCAGGATGCCGGTGTAAAAGGCAATCTTTCCGCCGGGCATGCAAAACGCGTTGATCTGCTTGCTGCCGATCAGGTTGACTTCCCAGCGCCATTGCCTGGCGCGGTCGTTCCATTGCGCGGTATGGGGAATCAGGCGCCTGGAAATGGCGTTCAACCGCTGCAACTGCGCGTTGCCAGCCGGCGCCAGCGCGCCCTGCGATTTGGCTTCGGCAAGGAGTTTTGCATATTGCTGGGTGGACGCGGCTTCAAGTTCTTCGGCCGGCACCAGGTTGCGCAGGCTCGACGACCCGCCCACGTCCACCTGGGCCAGCAAGGGCGTGGTGGCCAGCGTGGCCGCAGAACCGGCAGCCGCCAGCAAAAAGCCACGCCGGCCAGGCCAGGCAGAGTGTTTGACATCGCATAAAAAGCACATGCGGGAATAATAGCCACAAACCGCAATCCCCATGTCAGACAAAACCTTTTCTCCCCCTCTCCCCACGTCGCCATCTCCCACGGCAACGCTCGCTGCGCAAACCGATCCGGCGCCAGCGCCCAAGCCCGGCTGGCGCGAGGTCTGGCGCGTCTATGCCGAAGCGGCCACGCTGCGCATGCTGCTGCTCGGTTTTTCGGCCGGACTGCCGCTGCTGCTGGTGTTCGGCACGCTGAGCTTCTGGCTGCGCGAAGCGGGCATCGACCGCACCACCATTGGCTACCTGAGCTGGGTCGGCCTGGCTTACGGCTTCAAGTGGGCCTGGGCGCCGCTGGTGGACCGGCTGCCGATTCCGCTGCTCACGCGCTGGCTGGGCCGGCGGCGCAGCTGGCTGCTGCTGTCGCAGGCGGTCATCATGACGGCGCTGGTCTGCATGGCGCTGACCGATCCGAAAGTGGCCTTGATGCCGGTGGTGTGGTGCGCGCTGGCCGTCGCCTTTGGCTCGGCGACGCAGGACATTGCGCTGGACGCCTACCGTATCGAGTCGGCCGACACGCAGCGCCAGGCCGCGCTGGCAGCAAGCTACCAGACCGGCTACCGCATGGCGATGATCTGGTCGGGCGCGGGCGCGCTGTGGATTGCCGCGCGGGCCGAAGTCGTCGGCGTGACCAGCTACCAGCATGGCGCCTGGCAGGCCGCTTACCTGGTCATGGCCGCGTCGATGCTGCTGGGCGTGGTCACGGTGCTGTGCTCGCCCGAGCCGCAGCACCGCGAACTGCCGCCCAGCAAGAACGCCGCCGACTGGCTCAAGGGGGCGCTGATCGAGCCGTTTGCCGACTTTTTGCGCCGCTACGGCAAGCAGGCGCTGCTGATCCTGGGCCTGATCGCGATCTACCGCATCAGCGACGTGGTGATGGGGATCATGGCCAATCCTTTTTACGTGGACATGGGCTACACCAAGGACGAAGTGGCCACCGTCACCAAGATCTACGGCGTCATCATGACGCTGGTCGGCGCTTTTCTGGGTGGCGGGCTGGCGATGCGCTTTGGCGTGATGAAGGTGCTGATGCTCGGCGCGGTGCTGAGCGCGGCCAGCAACCTGCTGTTCGCCTGGCTTGCCACGGCCGGCCACGACGTCACGGCGCTGATCTTCGTGATCTCGGCCGACAACCTGTCCAGCGGCATTGCCTCGGCGGCCTTCATCGCCTATCTGTCGAGCCTGACCAACATCAACTATTCGGCCACGCAGTACGCGCTGTTCAGTTCGATGATGCTGCTGCTGCCCAAGACGCTGGCCGGTTATTCGGGCGCGTATGTGGATGCGTTCGGCTACAGCAACTTCTTTACCGCCACCGCACTGCTCGGCGTGCCGGTGCTGTTGCTGATTGGCCTGGCTTCACGATCAAAAACGGCTCCTTCGCAATGAACACGAGCACTAACAGCTATTATTTAAATAGCAAATTGAAATATTTGTTTACATCAACTTTACGGCCGCTTCAAGCGCAATTGTTGCGCCCGGCGCACCATGAAAGCCTATGGCGACCAGTCCTGCGCAAGGACTCGCCATTCCAATAAGAGGACGGTCCATGACACAACAACTTTTGATGATCGAAGACGACACCCGCCTGGCCAGCATGGTCGGCGAATACCTGCGCCAGTCCGGCTACGGCTTCACCCACGCCGCCACCGGCAGCAGCGGCCTGCAGGCGCTGCAAGACAGTCCGGCCGACCTGGTGATCCTGGACCTGATGCTGCCCGACATGGACGGCCTGGAAGTGTGCCGCCGCATCAAGGGCCAGGGCGGCGAGGCGGCGCGTACCGCCGTGCTGATGCTCACCGCCAAGGGCGACCCGATGGACCGCATCGTCGGCCTGGAAATCGGTGCCGACGACTACCTGCCCAAGCCTTTCGAGCCGCGCGAGCTGCTGGCGCGCATCCGCGCCGTGCTGCGCCGGGGCGGCGACAGCAGCGGCAGCAACCATGCCTCGGCGTGCAGCCACAAGGTGATGCGCTTCGGCTCGCTGGAGATCGACCGCGATGCCCGCAGTGTTTCAGTGTCAGGCAATCCGTGTGAACTGACCTCCTACCAGTTCGACCTGCTGGTGGCGCTGGCCGAGCGCGCAGGCCGCGTGCTCAGCCGCGACCAGATCATGGAAGCCGTGCGCGGCCGCGAACTCGAAGCCTTCGACCGTTCCATCGATGTCCACATGGGCCGCATCCGCAGCGCCATCGAACTCGACGCCAAGGACCCCAAGCGCATCCTGACGGTGCGCGGCGTCGGCTACGTGTTTGCCAAGCAGCAAGACTGAGCGCCGCGTGAGCTCGCAGATCTGGTCCCGCTTCACCTCCCACCTGTATGTGCGCATCTGGCTGGCCGTCGTGGCCACCGTCATGGTGCTGACCTTCCTGGTCGGCGCGGCCTGGCAATTCAGCCGTGACCCGCCCCAGTTGCCGATCCGTGAAGTGCTGGTACACAACGCCGCCGGCGAAGTCATCGGCAAGGCCCAGACCAAGCCCGACCGCCAGCGCGGCGAAGACATTGAATTTGACGTGGTGACCACCGACGGCCAGACCCTGAACCTGCTGCTGCCCCGGCCCCAGCGTCCGCCCGGCAACTCCTGGAACCGGCCCCCTTTCGGTTTTGGCTGGATGCTGGGACTGGTCGGGTTGGCCGTGGCGCTGGGCGCCTACCCGGTCATGCGGCGCCTGACGCTGCGCCTGGAGGCGCTGCAGCGCGGCGTCGAGCGCTGGGGCGCGGGCGACCTGTCGGCGCGCATCAACACCGAAGGCCGCGACGAGGTGGCTTTCCTGGCGCGGCGCTTCAACCACGCCGCCGAGCGCATCGAGACGCTGATGGAATCGCACAAATCGCTGCTGGCCAATGCGTCGCACGAACTGCGCTCGCCGCTGGCGCGCATCCGCATGGGGCTGGAACTGATGTGCGTGGACAAGGCGTCGCCCCAGCGCATGGAAATATCGCGCTCAATCACCGAGCTGGACCAGCTGATCGACGAAATCCTGCTGGCCAGCCGGCTCGACACCAAACAGGCTGATGCCGAGCCTTTTGAAACGCTGGACCTGACCGGACTGGCCGCCGAGGAATGCTCGCGCGTCAATGCCGAGCTGATGGCCGAACTCGGAACCGGGCCGGACGCGGAGCACAGCCTGACGCTGCAGGGCTCGCCCCGGCTGCTGCGCCGGCTGATCCGCAATCTGCTGGAAAATGCACGGCGTTACGGCCATGGCGACATCACGCTGGAGCTGGCACAAACCGGCGCAGGCCAACAGCAAAAAGCCATCGTCCGCGTGCATGACCGGGGGCCGGGCGTGCCGGCCGAGCAGCGAAAGCGTATCTTCGAGCCGTTTTACCGGCTGCCCGGCGCCAGCGAGCGCGAAGGCGGCGTGGGCCTGGGGCTGGCGCTGGTCAAGTCGATCAGCGAGCGCCATGGCGGCACCGTGCGTTGCGAAGCCAGGCCCGGCGGCGGGGCTTCATTCATTGTCGAGCTGCCCGTGGGGGAAACAAGACCGTGAATTAGTTCACGAAACTGGAAGTTTCAACTGAAAATGCAAAAATCCCCTCTTTTGGGGATGTTCAGAACACACAAGCTGAAGCACAGTAGAGGCGTTGCTGTCACAACACTGGAAACCAGAAAAAGTTAAAAATAAATTCGGCCGAGGCTACAAATCAAGAAAGATTCAGCGCTTCACCGAAAAAGATTTTTCTGAGAGGACTTTTACAAGGCCACCGCAAGGTGGCCTTTTTTTTTGCGCTTCGTGCTTGGCCGCCAGTCAATGGGAATGCAGCGCCTTCAGCACCTGCTGCGGGTCGATGTCATTCAGGCACCGCGTATGTCCCAGCGGGCATTCGCGCGCAAAGCACGGCGCGCAATCCAGCGGCGGCTGGTAGGCCGGGTCGGCTTTCAGCCAGAGCACGCGGGCTTTTTCATTCAGCGGCGGCGTGTGCAGCGGGCTGGACGAGCCGAAAATCGCCACCTGCGGCACGCCCAGTGCGGCGGCCACATGCATCAGGCCCGAGTCGTTGCTGACGGTGCTGTGGCTCGCGGCAATCAGCGCCAGCGCCTGCGGCAGCGAAGTCTTGCCGGCCAGGTTGAGGCATTTTCCTGATTGCTGCGCATTCACAGGCGTGGCAATTTCGTCGCACAGCGCTGCTTCCTTGCCCGAGCCGAGCAGCACCACCGGCAAGCTCAGGCGGGCGGCCAGTTCCGAAAAATGGCGCGCTGGCCAGCGTTTGGCCGGGCCAAATTCGGCGCCCGGCGCAAACACCACGTAACCGCCCCGCTGCAAGCCGAGTTCACGCAGCGTCATCTCGACCTGCGCCGCGTCCATATGCAACGCCGGCCTGTCGGCCTGCAGGTCGCCCTCGCCGCTCAACGCCGAATAAAACGCCACCATGGGCGGCTTGTCTTTTGGATTTTTCAGCCGGTGCGTCAGCAGGCCGATGCGGGTTTCGCCGAGATAGCCGATTCGCTCGGGGATTCGCGCCAGCAAGGGCAGCAGCGCACTTTTCAGCGAATTGGGCAGCACGTAGGCTTTGCTGAACTGGCCTTCGATGCGTTTGGCAATGCTGCGGCGCGCCTTGAACTGCAGCCCGCCATGGGCAAACGGAAACTCGATCACATCGGCCACCTGCGGCATGGCGCGGTACACCGGCGCGACCCACGGCAAGGCGCCCACCGTCAGGCGTTCGCCGCGCGCGGCCAGACGGCGCAGCAGCGGCTCGGTCATGACGGCGTCGCCAATCCACTGCGGCGCGATGACGAGGGCGTTGATCATTTCCGGTTTAGCGTTGCTCATCGCCAGCCGCGCATGCCTTCCCTAACAGCCAGGGCCGCGGAACCGGCTTTGCCGGGCCGCAGGCGCAACAGCCCCCTCGGGGGGCAGCGCAGTACGCGAAGCGACAAGCGTGGGGGCTTAATGCCCACCGCCAAAGTGCTCGCCGGCCTTGAGCTTGTACACCGTGCCGCAGTAAGAGCACTTGGCTTCGCCGGTGCGCGCCACGTCCAGATACACCTTGGGGTGGCTGTTCCATATCTTCATATCAGCCTTGGGGCTGGGGCAGTACACGCCGCCCTGGTGGTTGAGGTCGCTGGCCAGCAGTTCGATAAAGGATGATTTGCTCATTTTTCAGGCTTTTCGTGTTGTTGTCTTGATCTGAAACTTCAGACGCGGGTCAGCCAGGACGCGTACGCTGGATTTCGGCCATTGACGATGTCGAAAAACGCCGCCTGGATTTTCTCGGTGATCGGGCCGCGCGAGCCGCTGCCGATCTCGATGCGGTCAAGCTCACGGATCGGCGTCACTTCAGCCGCCGTTCCCGAGAAGAACGCCTCATCCGAAATATAGATTTCGTCGCGGGTGATAGGCTTTTCCTTGATCTCGACGCCCAGGTCCTTGCAGATGGAAAAGATGGTGTTGCGCGTGATGCCATTGAGCGCACCGGCGCTGGAGTCCGGCGTGTAGACCACGCCCTTGCGCACGATGAACAGGTTCTCGCCTGCGCCTTCGGAGGCAAAACCCTGCGGGTCGAGCAGCAGCGCCTCGTCATAGCCCTCGTCGGTCGCTTCCATGTTGGCCAGGATCGAGTTGGTGTAGTTGCTCACCGCCTTGGCGTGGATCATGGTGATGTTGACATGGTGGCGCGTGAAGCTGCTGGTCTTGACACGGATGCCGCGCCTCAATCCCTCTTCGCCGAGGTACGCGCCCCAGGTCCAGGCGGCGACCATCAAATGGATGGTGTTGCCCTTGGGGCTGACGCCGAGTTTCTCGGAGCCGATCCAGGTCAGCGGACGGATGTAGCCGCTCTCCAGCTTGTTTTCACGCACCACGGCGAGTTGCGCGTCCATCACCTCTTGCGGCGTGAACGGGATTTTCATGCGCAAAATCTTGGCGCTGTTGAACAGCCGCTCGGTGTGTTCTTCGAGCCGGAAAATCGCCGTGCCGCCGCCCTGCATCTTGTAGGCGCGCACGCCCTCGAAGGCGCCGCAGCCGTAGTGCAGCGTGTGCGTCAGCACATGGATCTTGGCTTCGCGCCACTCGACCATCTGGCCGTCCATCCAGATTTTGCCGTCGCGATTTTCCATGGAAGGGGCTGCTGGGGACATGAGTGATCCTGTGATGAGTGAAAGGTGTGGGCCTGAACAAGGGACTGGCGCGCTGCCGGCCTGCTGCTTCACAAAAACAGCCGGCGCAGGCGCTGCCAAAACCCGAAACAATGATTCTACGGCGCGGGCGGCAGCTCGTTTTCAGCGGGCCGAAACAACTCGTGGTGCGCCAGCTTGCCGCCCACAAACGTGCAGGTGACGTGCGAGGCCGTGCCGTCGGTCCAGCGGAACACCTCGGGCTGGGCGTCTTTTTCGGACTGCAGCTTGCCCAGCGCGCGCGTCATGGCGATCACATGCATCAGCGTCACGCCGGGCTTGAGCTTGGCGTTAAGCATCACGGCGCTGCCGACATAGCCGATGGGCCGGTCGGCGGCGCGCTTGAGGACGGCCATCATGCGGGTGAAATGCAGCAGCATCCACATCACCAGGCCGGTGGCGACCGCCGCCACGCCAAGCCAGCCATACTGCCGGTAAGCCAGCGCCACCGCCGCCACGCCGGCGACAGGAATCAATATTTTCTGGAAGTTCATGGCGCTATTTTCGCAGCCTGGGCAGGCAGCCGGTCTGTGGGGAATGCGTAGCCAGGGCGAGCCCGGGAAAGTCCGGTTTACCATGCCGCATGGACGAACTCAAAACCCTCCAGTCGCTGGGACTGGTCTTGCCTAGCCCGGCTTATATTTTGGGCGCCATCGTGTTCGGCCTCATTGGCTACGCGGCGTTCCGGCGGGGCCGCAAGACATCGGCCCCCGCGCTGACCTGGACCGGCGTGGCGTTGATGGTGTACCCATATGCCGTGCCGCAAACCTGGCTGCTCTGGACAGTCGGCGCCGCGCTGTGCGCCTGGCTGTATGCCCGGTGGAACTGATAGAACTGTCCCGATGCGCGACAAAGAATTGCTCACCGTAACTTGAAATGCTTCCTTGATTCCTTTTGCTGGGAACGTCAATAGTTAACAAAATTTAAGCAAATAAGGCCTGTAGCGCACGCCGGACATGCGCAAACAGCTATTATTTTTATAGCAAAATGCTGCACTGATGACCCTGGCGCGCCGGCTTCTTTCACTGCAGGCGGCGCACCAGGTCCAACGCTTCCTCGATCCGCTCAACCGGGTGAATGGTCAGCCCCTCGATCGGCTTTTTCGGCGCGTTGGCCTTGGGCACGACGGCCACGCTGAAACCCAGCTTGGCCGCTTCCTTCAGCCGCTCCTGGCCGCGCGGCGCGGGCCGCACCTCGCCCGCCAGCCCGACCTCGCCAAAGGCCAGGAAACCCTTGGGCATCGCCTTGCCGCGCAGGCTCGACGCAATCGCCAGCATCACCGCCAGGTCGGCCGCCGGCTCGCTGATGCGCACGCCGCCGACGGCATTGACGAACACGTCCTGGTCCATGCAGGCGACGCCGGCATGGCGGTGCAGCACGGCCAGCAGCATCGCCAGCCGGTCGCGGTCCAGGCCGACGCTCAGGCGGCGGGGGTTCGGGCCGCCGTCATCGACCAGCGCCTGGATCTCGACCAGCAGCGGCCGCGTGCCTTCGAGCGTCACCATCACGCAGCTGCCGGGCACCGGCTCGCTGTGCTGGCTCAGGAACATCGCGCTTGGATTCGTCACGCCCTTCAGGCCCTTCTCGGTCATGGCGAACACGCCGATCTCGTTGACCGCGCCAAAGCGGTTCTTGATGGCGCGCACCAGCCGGAAGCTCGAATGCGTGTCGCCCTCGAAATACAGCACGGTATCGACCATGTGCTCCAGCACGCGCGGGCCGGCCAGCGCGCCGTCCTTGGTGACGTGGCCGACCAGGATGATGCACACGCCGCTGGACTTGGCCGCGCGCGTCAGGTGCGCGGCGCATTCACGCACCTGCGCCACAGAGCCCGGCGCCGACGTGAGCAGGTCGGAATACACCGTCTGGATCGAGTCGATCACGGCGACCGCCGGCTGCACGGCTTCGAGCGTGGCGAGGATCTTGTCGAGCTGGATCTCGGCCATCACTTTCACCTGCGAGCCGTCCAGCCCGAGCCGGCGCGAGCGCAGCGCGACCTGCGCGCCGCTTTCCTCGCCGGTGACGTAGAGGGTGTTCAGCCCGGCGCGCTGCAGCGAGTCGAGCGCCTGCAGCAGCAGCGTCGATTTGCCGATGCCCGGGTCGCCGCCGATCAGCACCACGCCGCCCTCGACGATGCCGCCGCCCAGCACCCGGTCGAGTTCCTCGTGGCCGGTCGGCGTGCGGCTCATGTCGGTGGCCTCGATGTCGGCCAGCGCGGTGACTTCGGACGCCTTGGCCAGCCCCTGGCGCTGGGTGCTGTAGCGGTTTTTGACGGCGCCGGGGTTCTCGGCGACAGACTCAATCAGCGTGTTCCAGGCGTTGCAGTGCGGACATTTTCCCAGCCACTTGGGGCTGATGCCGCCGCATTCGGTGCAGGTGTAAATCGTTTTTTCTTTGGCCATGCGGCTAGTGTATTGACCGCCCTGCCGCGCCGGGCGGCGCGCCCCGAAGCCCGCACGCGGCGCGGGAGCGTTGTAGCATGCGCTCCTGCACTCCCATCACCACCACGGAATGAATCCATGACCACCCTCGTCAACCCTTTCAAGCAAGCGCTGGCCGACAAGCGGCCGCAGATCGGCCTGTGGCTGGGCCTGGCCGACGCGTACAGCGCCGAACTGTGCGCCGGCGCCGGCTTTGACTGGCTGCTGATCGACGGTGAACACTCGCCCAACGACCTGCGCAGCATCCTGGGCCAGCTGCAGGCGATCGCGCCGTATGCCTCGCACCCGATTGCGCGCATTCCGGTCGGCGCGGGCCACATCGGCACCACGCTGGTCAAGCAGTACCTCGACCTGGGCGTACAGACGCTGCTGGTGCCGATGGTGGACACGCCCGAACAGGCCGCCGAACTGGTGCGCGCCATGCGCTACCCCCCGCAGGGCATTCGCGGCATGGCCGGCGCGCGGGTGTCGGGCTGGGGCCGCAACCCGGCCTATGTGCATGAGGCCAATGCACAGGTCTGCCTGCTGGTGCAGGCCGAAACCGAGCTGTCGCTGCGCCACCTGGACGCGATTGCCGGGGTGGAGGGCGTCGATGGCGTGTTCATCGGCCCGGCCGACCTGTCGGCGTCGATGGGCCATGCGGGCAACCCCGGCCACCCTGCCGTGCAGGCGGCGATTGCCGACGGCATTGCGCGCATCGTCAAGGCCGGCAAGGCGGCGGGCATCCTGACGCCCGACGAAAGCCAGGCCAGACGCTACCTGGAACTCGGCGCCACCTTTGTCGCCGTGGGCCTGGACACCAACCTGCTGGCCAAGACCACCAGCGCGCTGGCGGCGCGCTTCAAAAGCGGCGTGCCGCTGCCCGCCGCCAGCCAGACCTATTGAGCCGGATGTTTTTCCACTGGAGTTTCCATGCCGCACCTGAGAATCGACTACACCGCCAATCTTGAAGCCACAGCCGACATGGGCGCGCTGTGCAAAACCCTGGCGGCCACGCTGGTGGCGCTGCGCCATGACGACGGCGCCCCGCTGTTTCCGGTGGCCGGCACGCGCGTGATGGCCTGGCCAGCGCCGCATTTCGCCGTGGCCGACGGCCAGAGCGACCGGGCCTTCATCTACCTGAACCTGCTCGTCACGCCGGGCCGCAGTGCGGCGATGATCCAGCGCGCCGGCGACGCGCTGCTGGCGAGCTGCAAGGCGCACCTGGCGGCGGTGTTTGAAGCGCATGCCGTCGGGCTGACGCTGCAGATCGACGAAGGCGCGCCGGTCTATGAAGGCAAGCACAACAACCTGCCAGCGCACCTGACACCGGCCTGAGCCGGGACTGACTTGCTATTTAATCAATAGCTGCTCGCGCCCGTCCGACTTGCGCAAAAGGCCTTTTTCCCTTAAATTTTGACTTCTGGAGACCCACACCATGAAAGTTTGCATTTACGGCGCAGGCGCCATTGGCGGCTGGATAGCCCACCGGCTGGCGCATGCCGGCTGCAGCGTCAGCGTGGTGGCGCGCGGCACCACGCTCGATGCGCTGCAGCTTCACGGGCTGCTCCTGCATGAGGGCAAGGCCATCACGTCGCAAGCCGTGGCCTCAACCGACACGCCGGCCGAACTTAGCGTGCAGGACCTGGTGGTGCTCGCCGTCAAGGCGCCGTCGCTGCCCGAGGTGGCGCGCCATATCGCCCCGCTGATCGGGCCGGACACCATCGTCATGACGGCGATGAACGGCGTGCCGTGGTGGTTTCTTCAGGGCTTTGGCGGCGCGCTGGCCGGCACGCGCCTGGCGTCGGTCGATCCCGACGGCGCGCTAGCCCAGGCGCTGCCTGTTAAACACATCATAGGCTGCGTGGTGCATGCCAGTTGCTCGGTCGATGCGCCCGGACAGGTGCAGCACCACTTTGGCAACAAGCTCATCATTGGCGAGCCGTCGGGCGAAAAAACCGGGCGCGTGCAGCAACTGGCCGCGCTGCTGGAAAAGTCCGGCTTCGATGTGGCGGTTTCCGACCAGATCCAGAAGGACATCTGGTTCAAGCTCTGGGGCAACATGACCGTCAACCCGATCAGCGCGCTGACCGGCGCCACCACCGACCTGATCATGAATGACGAGCTGGTGCGCGGCTTCATCTCGCACGTGATGCTGGAGGCCAAGGAAATCGGCGCGCGCATCGGCGTCCCGATCGAGCAAGAGCCCGAAGACCGGCACCAGATCACCCGCAAGCTCGGCGCCTTCAAGACGTCGATGCTGCAGGATGTCGAGGCCGGCAAGGCGCTGGAGCTCGACGCGCTGGTGACGGTCGTCAAGGAGCTGGGCCAGCTGACCGGGGTGCCCACGCCGTTCACTGACGCGCTGCTCGGCCTGGCGCGGCTGAAGGCGCGTGTCAGGGGGCTGTATTAGGGCGCTGCTTGCGCCGCATCGCGCAGCAGAACACCCTGGCTGTACTGCAAAAACTCGTCCAGGTGCTTCTGAATGATGGCAACCGTGATGGGCAATTGAAGGCTCTGGTAGTCATGCACGGCGATATTGCGAAAGCCGACCATGCGCTTGAGTCCATCGGCCAGCGCCGCATCCATCCAGCCGCCCTGCGCCAAGAGCGCAAACACGTCGCGGGCGCTTTGCGGCACGCCCAGCTTCTCCCGGCGAATCAGGTGCTGGCCCATGTCCAGCGCCGCTTCGCAAGCGCGCTGGATGTTCAGGATGGCGGCATCCTGGCGGGTGAAATCAAGGGCGAAAGTGGCCGGGTCGCGTGCGTATTCTTCTCGCGCGCGCTTGACGCAGCGCTCGATGGTGGCGGCCTTGTTGATCAGCACGTCATCGGCCATAAATGCTTCCCCTTTTTTGAATGTCGTCCAGCAAGCCGGCGCGGGCGGTGTCAAGCGCGGTTTTTTCGCTCAGAATGGCGGCCTCGTACAAAGCGGCCTGAGAATCCCCGGCCCACCAGCGTTGGCCAGTGGTGATGATTTGATGTTGCATGACGGTCGAGGCCGAGCGCAGGTCGAGCAAATCCACCGGACAGCCGGCTACGTCGGCCAAGTCGCCCGACAGATCCCACAAGGCCAGCGGATCGGCGTATCCGGCCACCAGCACCGCCAGGTCCAGGTCGCTTTGCGGCCCCGCCGTGCCCTGTGTGCGGCTGCCAAAGGCGTAGATGGCCAGCAGGTCCGGCACGCGGCCTTGCAGCGTTTGAAGGATCGCCTGGCGGTTCATGCCAGGACCGGCGCAAACGCCACGCGCGGCGCAACGGCGCACATCAGCTCATAGCCCACCGTGCCGGCGGCCCGCGCCACGTCGTCAATCGGCAGCACCGCGCCGCCGGACGCGCAGCCCCAGAGCGTGACCTCGCTGCCCATGCCGGCGCCCGGCACCGGCGTGAGGTCCACCGTGATCATGTCCATGCTGACGCGGCCGACCATGCGGCATCGAACGCCGTTCACCAGCACCGGCGTGCCGGTCGGGCAGTGGCGCGGGTAGCCGTCGGCGTAACCGCAGGCGACCACGCCGACGCGCATTGGCGCTTCGGCGGTAAAGCTCGAACCGTAGCCGACCGTGTCGCCGGCCTGCAGTTGCTGCAGCCCGATGATCCGCGACGACAGCGTCATGGTGGGTTGCAAGTCCCAGTGGGCGGCGCTGTGCTCGGGAACGTCGGGCGCGCTGCCGTAGAGCACGATGCCGGGCCGGACCCAGTCGGAGCGGCCGGCCAGCATCTCGCCGTGGCGCAGGATGGCCGCGCTGTTGCTCAGGGTGCGCTCGCCGGGCAAGTCGTGGGTGACGGCGTCAAAGGCCTTGAGCTGCGCGCTGATGCCCCGGGGGCCGTCGGCATCGGGAAAATGCTGCATCAGCGAGATTTCCTCGACCTGGGGCAGCGCATTCAGCCGCGTCCAGGCGGCGCGAAAGCGCTCGGGCCTGAAGCCCAGGCGGTTCATGCCGGTGTTCATCTTCAGGAACACGCGGTGCGGCAGCTGCGTCTTGTGCGCGGCCAGCCGGTCGATCTGCTCGTTGCAGTGAACCGTGTGCCACAGGCCCAGGCGCGAGCACAGCTCCAGGTCGCGCGCGTCAAAGCAGCCTTCGAGCAGCAGGATCGGGCCGCGCCAGTCGAGCGCGCGCAGCCGCTGCGCCTCGGCCAGGTCGAGCAGCGCAAAGCCGTCGGCGCTGCGCAGCGCGTCGAACACACGCTCGATGCCGTGGCCGTAGGCATTGGCCTTGACGACGGCCCAGACGCGGGAATCCGGCGCGCCAGCGCGCACCCGCGCAAGATTGTGGCTCAGGGCGGCGGTGTGAACGGTGGCAAGAATGGGACGTGGCATGGCGCAATGGAAGTGGGTAAGGACAGGAATCGGCGGCCAGGGGCAGCCGGGTCCGCGCAAGTGCGGGCAGGGCTGGCATCGGACTACGGGCTAGCCTTCATTTTGACATCTGGCCCCCATGCTATAAACAGCGATATTTTGGAGACATTCACCCCCTATCTTGAGACACCGGACCCACTGGTGCATTTTTCTGCGGTGATCAATACAGTTCAATGAAGCGCGGTTTTTACACCATCATGGCAGCCCAGTTTTTCAGTTCGCTGGCTGACAACGCGCTCTTTGTAGCGGCCGTCGAACTGCTCAAGACCAATGGGGCGCCCAAGTGGCAACCGGCCGCGCTGGTGCCGATGTTCGCGCTGTTCTACGTCATTCTGGCGCCTTTCGTCGGCGCCTATGCCGACGCCCGGCCCAAGGGCAACGTCATGTTCGTCAGCAATGCCATCAAGGTCATCGGCTGCCTGATGATGCTGTTCGGCTCGCACCCGCTGCTGGCCTATGCCATCGTCGGCCTGGGCGCCGCCGCCTACTCGCCGGCCAAGTACGGCATCCTGACCGAACTGCTGCCGGCCTCGCAGCTGGTCAAGGCCAACGGCTGGATCGAGGGGCTGACGATTTCATCGATCATCCTGGGCGTGCTGCTGGGCGGCCAGCTGGTCGGCCATGCGATTTCCAGCCACCTGCTGGCGTTTGACTTTCCGCTGATCAACACCGGCATCGACAGCGCGCCGGAAGCGGCCATTTCGCTGCTGATCGTGCTGTATGCGATTGCCGCCTGGTTCAACCTGCGCATTCCCGACACCGGCGTCGAGATGCGGCCCATGCCGCGCAACAAGTTCGAGCTGCTGCCCGATTTCTGGAGCTGCAACTCGGCGCTCTGGCGCGACAAGCTGGGCCAGATCTCGCTGGCCACCACGACGCTGTTCTGGGGCGTGTCGGGCAACCTGCGCTACATCGTGCTGGCGTGGAGCGCTGCGGCGCTCGGCTACAGCACCACGCAGGCGTCGTCGCTGGTGGGCGTGGTGGCGATCGGCACGGCGGTTGGCGCCATCCTGGCGTCGATGCGCATGCGGCTGGAGCATGCCCCCAAGGTCATGCCGCTGGGCATTGCCATGGGCGTGCTGGTGATCCTGATGAACTTCATCGACAACGTCTGGGTGGCCGCGCCCTTTTTGATCCTGCTGGGCGGGCTGGGCGGCTTCCTGGTGGTGCCGATGAACGCGCTGCTGCAGCACCGGGGCCACAACCTGATGGGCGCGGGCCGGTCGATTGCCGTGCAGAACTTCAACGAGCAGGCGTGCATCCTGAGCCTGGGCGCGGGCTACAGCCTGTCCACCGGCATGGGGTTGTCGGCCTTTGGCGCGATCACCGGTTTTGGCATCGTGGTGGCCGGCTTCATGTGGCTGATCCAGCGCTGGCACAAGAGCAACACCATCCATCACAAGGTGCAGCTCGACCACCTGATCAGCATCGCCCGCAGCGACAAGACGCACTGATGGCGGGGGTGGGCCTGACACGCGCTGCCTCCGGGCAGACGGCGGCGCTGGCGGTCGGCGCGCTGGTGCTCAATGCGCTGGTGTGGGGTGTTTCCTGGTGGCCGTTTCGCCAGTTGCAGGGCCATGGCCTGCATCCGCTGTGGGCCACGGCGCTGATGTACCTGATGATCGTCGCCGGCCTGATGGCCGTGAATTCCAAAGCCTGGCGCGGTTTTCTGGCGTATCCGCAGCTGTGGCTGCTGGGCGCTGCGGCGGGTCTGACGAATGTCGGCTTCAACTGGGCCGTGACGGTGGGCGACGTGGTGCGGGTGGTGCTGCTTTTCTACCTGATGCCCGCCTGGTCGGTGCTGGTCGCCTGGTGGCTGCTGGGAGAAAAACCGAGCGCCGCATCGCTTTTCCGGCTGGCCCTGGCCATGGCCGGCGTGCTGGTCGTGCTGAAGACGCCCGATTCCGCCTGGCCGGTGCCGCACGGCGCCGCCGACTGGCTGGCCATTGCCGGCGGCTTCAGTTTTGCGGTGACCAATTCGCTGCTGCGCAAGTGTGCCGACACGCCCGGCAGCGCGCGCATGCTGGCCATGTTCGGCGGCAGCGGCCTGCTGGCGGCCCTGGCCGCGCTGCTCGGCATGGCGCTGGAGGTGGTGCCCGGCCCGGCGCTGCAGGTGGCCGGCATTCCGGTGATGCTCGGGCTGGGCCTGGCCTTCATGGCCAGCAACACCGCGCTGCTGTATGGCGCGGCGCGGCTGACGGCCGGCACGACGGCCATCGTGATGCTGACAGAAATCCTGTTTGCCAGCCTGTCGTCGGCCGCCCTGGGCGCCGCCGAACTGACGCCGCGCGTGCTGCTCGGCGGCAGCCTGATCGTGCTGGCGGCGGTACTGGCGGCGGTGGCGCCATCTGCGAAAAAGGGCCAAACGGGCGCAAAATAGGCCTTCTTCATCCACACGAACAGGAGCCTGATTCATGGCCAGCAACACATCCACGGTGTACGACTTCGAAGCCCGCCAGATCGACTTCCAGAACATTGCCCTGTCGGCCTTCAAGGGCAAGGTGATGCTGATCGTCAACACCGCCAGCCAGTGCGGCTTCACGCCGCAATTCGGCGGGCTGGAGGAACTGCACAAGGCCTATGCCGACAAGGGGCTGGTGGTCTTGGGCTTCCCGTGCAACCAGTTCGGCGCGCAGGACCCGGGCCCAGACAGCGACATCGCCACGTTCTGCCAGGTCAACTACGGCGTGAGTTTTCCGATGATGTCCAAGATCGACGTCAACGGCCCGGCCGCGCATCCGCTGTACCAGTGGCTCTCAGCCGAAGCGCCCGGCCTGCTGGGCAGCAAGTCCATCAAGTGGAACTTCACCAAGTTCTTGGTCGGCAAGGACGGCCGGGTGATCAGGCGCTATGCGCCGCTGGACAAGCCGGACGATATGGCCAAGGACATCGAGACCGCGCTGGCTGCCTGATTTTTGATGGAAAACGTGTTTTTCACCGGACTGGCGGGCGCGGGTGGCTTTTTATTTGATAGCGCCAGGCTTTCCCTCGGGTCCTGATGGCTGAGGGGCCAACAAGCAAAAAGGCGGCTGATGCCGCATGGGGTAAGGGGCGCCGGAAACGCACCCTTGTCCAGGCTCGATTACTTGTTGTCGTTTTTGTGGCTCTGACGGCCAGCTTGTGAATGCTGCTCGGACGTGCCACCTGAACTGACGCTGCTGCTGTACCGGAATGTGCGGTAAACCCTTGTTCGCCGCTTGCTTATTGACGCGCACCAGACGACTGCGCAGGGTAGTCCGATCGTCGGAATATGTGCAGGAAACTGCCAATTGCCGCAGCCATTTTTCGCCAGCGCAGACGGCATCCTGAGAGGGCGTTTCAACCCGGGTGCCGCTGGGACAGCGGTTGTTCTGTTTTGTGACAGATGACAGGTTTTGACGCAACATCACGACGCTGGCCGCAGCCTGCCCGCTGAGAACGGCGCAAAACCCGGCATGGCATACACCTTGCTGTTCAATGGTTTGCCTGCGCATCCTTTCCAGCATGCGAAAAAAGGGATGGCCTGTAGGGGGCCGAATCATCATGGGGTGTGACGCTTCAGCCCTGCCGCCTTGTTGCAAGGTCATTCTTCGGGTCCACCGGCTCATCATTTACTGCAAGGGAAACACTCATGAAAACAACTCACTACGGAATATGGACCGTGACCTTTTGCGCTGCGCTGTCAGTCACGCCCTGCCTGCATGCCGCTGGCGAGGAGATGGCTAAAACGGCGAAGTCGGTCGGCTCGGTGGAACGGGGTGAAGCCCAAAAAGCCGAGGCGATGCTCAATCGTGCGGTGGACTACCTGCAAAAACAGGGGCCCGACCAGGCGTTTGCAGCGTTCAACAACCGCAGCGGCGATTTCGTCAGCGGCCCGTATTACGTCTATGTGGTCGGGCTGGACGGCATCATGCATGCCAACGGCGGCGCGCCGGACGTGCTGGCCGGCAAGAATGTGCTCGATTTGCGCGATGCCGCCGGCAAGCCGCTGATCAGCGACTTGCTGCAGGCGGCCGCCAGCCATGACAGCGGGGCGATCGAGTACCACTGGCTGAACCGCGCCGACAACCGTGTTGAAAACAAGACCGCCAAATTCCGCAAGGTCGGCAACCACGTCGTGGTGGTGGGTTACTACCTGCCGCGTGCCACTTTCGAGCAGGCCCGGGCTCTGCTGGACAAGGCCGTGGCCGAGATGAAAAAAGCCGGCGCCGGCACCGCCTTCAAGGCCTTCAACGACCCGAAAGGCGGTTTTGTGCGCGATGACCTGTACGTCTTCGCCATCGGCCTGGAGGATGGCAAATACCGGGCCTCGGGCGCCGCCCCGCAGCTGAGCGGCCAGAATGTGCGCGATCTGCACGATGTCGCCGGCAAGCCGATCGTTCAGGACATGATTGCAGTGGCCAGAAAAAGCGGCAGCGGCCAGGTGGACTATGTCTGGCGCAACCCGGCCACCAATGCGGTCGAGTCCAAGCATTCGGTGATCCAGCGCGTCGATGACGTGCTGCTGGGCGTCGGGTATTACGAAAAATAAGCGCTGCCGCAGCCGTCGGTCCAGCATTCAGGGACGCGCCCCGTGCCCGCATGATTGCATGAGGGCAGCACGCCTGTGCGGGCTGGCGGCCCACCCCGCGGCCAGCCCCGGCGCTTCAGGCCGCGCTCAGCGCCGCATCCAGCACCTCGACCCAGTGGCGCACCGGCGTGGCGGTCCCGCTTTGCAGGTGGGTGATGCAGCCGATGTTGGCCGATACGATCACTTCGGGTGCCATGTCGCCCAGATTGGCCAGCTTGCGGTCGCGCAGCTGGTAGGCAATTTCCGGCTGGAGCACCGAATAGGTGCCCGCCGAACCGCAGCACAGGTGCGCTTCGTTCATGGACACCTTGATGTCAAAGCCCAGGCTGCCCAGGTGCTGCTCGACGCCGCCGCGCAGCTGCTGGCCATGTTGCAGGGTGCAGGGCGGGTGAAACACCAGTTTGGGCGCGCTGGCGGCAATTTTCTCCATCAGGTCAGGGCGGCTGGACCGCAGGGATTCGGTGATCACCGGCAGCAATTCACTCAGGTCGCGCGTCAGCGCGCTGATGCGCGCGGCTTTTTCGGCATAGGCCGGATCGTCCTGGAGGATGTGGCCGTATTCCTTGACCGTGACGCCGCAGCCCGAGGCGTTCATTACCAACGCTTCGACGCCGCCCTCGACGTAAGGCCACCAGGCATCGATGTTGCGGCGCATTTCAAGCTTGCCGCCATCCTGGTCGTTCAGGTGGAACTTCACCGCGCCGCAGCAGCCGGCCTTGGCCGCCAGCACGGCCTCGATGCCGGCGGCGTCCAGCACCCGGGCGGTGGCCGAATTGATGTTGGGCATCATGGCCGGCTGCACGCAGCCCGCCAGCATGAGCATTTTTCGGGCATGGGTGCGCACGGGCCACTGGCCGTCGTCCTGTTTGGGTGGCACCTTGTTTTGCAGGCTGTGCGGCAGCAGGCCGCGCACCGCCTGGCCGATCTTCATGGCCGGCGCGAACAGCGGCGACGGCAGGCCTTCCTTGAGCGCCCAGCGCACCGCGCGCTCGCCGGCCGGGCGCGGCACGCGTTCATCGACCAGCTTGCGGCCGATGTCCACCAGATGGCCGTACTGCACGCCGCTGGGGCAGGTGGTTTCGCAGTTGCGGCAGGTCAGGCAGCGGTCCAGGTGCAGCTGGGTCTTGCGCGTCGGCGTTTCGCCTTCGAGTACCTGCTTGATCAGGTAGATGCGGCCGCGCGGGCCGTCGAGTTCATCGCCGAGCAGCTGGTAGGTCGGGCAGGTGGCGGTGCAAAAGCCGCAATGCACGCATTTGCGCAAAATGGCCTCGGCCTGCAGGCCGTCGGGGGTGTTCTGGAATTCGGGGGCGAGTTGGGTCTGCATGGTGTTCTTCAGGTACTTTGGCGGGCGGTTTTGCGCCGGATGGTGCGCACGAGGTCGGAATACAGGGGCGGCAGGCACAGGCCGAGCAGCAGCAGCGCCAGCGGAAGCACCCAGACGAAACCGACATACTTAAAGCCCGCCGCGCCGACGATGCCGCCGCCGATGAAGGCGCCCAGCAGCGTGCCGAGCAGCCGCAGCTTGATGCGGTTGGCGCGCACCCGCGATTCGAACGGGCTTCCCGTGCGGTTCCAGTAAAACAGCTTGCCCAGCTCGATGCCGATGTCGGTCACGATGCCGGTCATGTGGGTGGTGCGGATCTGCGACGACGAGATCTTGCTGACCAGCGCGTTTTGCAGCCCCATGATGAAGGACAGCACCAGCACGGTGAGGGGAACGGCAAACGGCGTCTGGCGGTTCAGCGTGGCGCCCATCAGGCCAAACAGCAGCAGCAGCAAGGCTTCCACCAGCAGGGGCAGTGCGTATTCGCTGCGCAGCCCGTGCTGGCGCGCCCAGTTCACCTGGACGGCGGTGAAGGCCGCGCCGCAGGTAAAGGCCAGCAAGGCGCCGATGGCGTTGAGCACCAGGCGCATGTTCCCCAGCACCAGGTTGTCGGCCAGCAGCGAGGCAAAGCCGGTCATGTGCGAGGTGTACATCGCCACCACCAGGAAGCCGCCGGCATTGACGGCGCCGGCATTGAAAGCCAGGATGCCGCCGAGCAGGCGGTTGGTGGACGCGGTCCGGTGCTGGCTGGTCAGGTGGCGAAAACGGCGCATGCGCTGCCTTGTGCCTTAACCGTCGATCGGCATGCGGCCCGGATTGAAAATGCCGGCGGGGTCGAACTGCTTCCTGAGTTCGCGCTGGATGCGTGACTGCACCGGGGACAGCGGAGTGAACACCGGCAGGTTCGCCGGCATCAGGGCAGCGCGCCGGAACAGGGTTGCGTGGCCGCCCGCCTGCGCGGCCAGCTGGCGCAGTTGCGCGGCTGCGGACGCCGGCGCCCAGAGCCAGCGCAGGCCGCCGTGCCATTCCACCAGCGGCGCGTACGGCAAGTCCATCGCAGGGGCGGTCTGCGGCACGCTCAGGCGCCACAGGCAGGCATCAAGGGACGGCGGCTGCGCGAAAAACGGCAGCGTCTGCTCGCGGCAGGCGTTCCAGTCGTCGCCGGCTTGGGGCTGCTCCATCGGCACCGCCTGGCCGCCGGCCGCCTGCACATCGGCGATCATGCGCGGACACGCGGCCTCGACGGCGGCCAGCGCGCCGCGCAGGCGAACGAACAGGAAGTCCTGCACCGGGGCAGCGCTTTCGTCGCGCACCCAGCAGCTGGCGTTGAGCGGCAGCGGCTGGCCGCCCCAGCGGTTGAGCAGGTCCAGCGCCTTTTGCTGGCTCAAGCCGCTGCACATCAGCGTGGCTTCGCCGGGAGCGACGGGCAGCACCTTGAGCGACAGCTCAAGCAGCACGCCGAGCGTGCCGAGCGTGCCGGCCATCAGGCGCGAGACATCGTAGCCGGCGACGTTTTTCATCACCTGGCCGCCGAAGGTCAGGCATTCGCCCTTGCCGTTGAGCAGCACGGCGCCCAGCAGGTAGTCGCGCACCGCGCCGCTGCTGGCGCGCGCCGGGCCGCTCAGCCCGCTGGCGACCATGCCGCCGACCGTGGCATTCGGTCCATAGTGCGGCGGCTCGAACGGCAGGCACTGGCCTTGTCCGGCCAGCAGCGCCTCCAGTTCGGCCAGCGGGGTTCCGCCGCGCACCGTCACGACCAGCTCGCTGGGCTCGTAGCTGATGACGCCGGAATAAGCGCCCATGTCAAGCACCTCGCCCGTCAGCGCCTGGCCGTAAAAGTCCTTGCTGCCGCCACCGCGGATACGCAGGGGTGTTCCTGCCCGCGCCGCATCGCGAACGCGCCCGGCCATCAAAGTCATCGTGTCAGTGTCTGCATTCATGGCAGGAATGGTACGCGTGCGCGGCGTTCAGGGTCTTTGATTTTTTTGAATGCAGCGTGTTCGGTTTTTTGCGGGTTGGCATCTAGTGTCGCGTCAGGCGCAAAGTGTCGGGAGATCGCGTCGCCAGCGGCGTGCAGCGCAAGGCGCAGCCCTTGCCAGGGCTGAAGCCCTGGCAAGGGCTGCAACGCGGCGATGCGCGGCGATGGCCAGCGAGAACCGGCAGTTTGCGCCTGACGCGACACTAGCGCCCGCGAAAGCCATGACGCGCGATGCAAAGCCCGCAAATGCTATGAATAAAATAGCTGTAAACGCACGGCTGTCATGCGCAAAAGCCTGTTTTTATCAATAAACAGCAGGTTTTGTCTTCAGTCCATGAAGAAATTCACCTGCAGCCCCGGCACCTCGACCGGCATCGACAGCACGCAGCCCGAGGCGGGCCAGCGCTGCAACTCCTCGGCCGGGCGGCCCTGGCGCGCGGTCGTGAGGTAGAGCGTCCGCAGATCGGCGCCGCCAAAGCAGGGCATGGTCGGGCATTGCGCGGGCACGGCGAACTCGGCCAGTACCTCGCCAGCCGGCGACAGCTTGAGCAGTCGCCCGCCTTCGTACATGGCGACGTAATAGTTGCCCTGCACATCGACCGCCGCGCCGTCGGGCCGGCCGCCGTAGCCCGCCATGCCGGGCTGCCAGCCGGCGGGCTTGGGCGCAAACTGCCGGAACACCCGCTCATGGCTCAGGGTGTTGCCGGCGGCGTTCCAGTCCCAGGCGCGGATGGCATGGCTTGGCGTGTCGGTCCAGTACAGCGTGGCCGCATCGGGCGACCAGGCCAGGCCGTTGGCCGTGGTAGCGTTGCCGGCCTTGGGTTCGAGCACGGACGCGCGGCCATCACGGCCATCCAGGCAAAAAAGCTGCGCGCGGGCGGCGTCGCGCGGCTCGTAAATAGTGCCGGCCCAGAAGCGGCCCAGCGGATCGGCCTTGCCGTCGTTGAAGCGCGTGGTGGCCGCGTCGTGCAGCGCGGGCGCAAGCAGCGCCAGTTCACCGCCCCAGTGCCGGGCGCGGTAGATGCCGCCCCGCAGCGCGATGACCAGGCCGGTATTTGTGCCCCCGGTGCGCGCCGGCGCGATGCAGCCGGGCTCGGACGGCAGCGTCCAGCGCTCGACGGTGCCGGCCGGAACCGTTGAGCGGCAGACCTGCCGGACAGCAATGTCCACCCAGTACAGGCGCTGCTCGTCCGGGTGCCAGAACGGTGATTCACCCAGTTCGCTGGGCTGTGAAATGGCGATTTGCCAGGGCATGCGTTTCTCCTTGGGGCGGTGCGGTTCGGTGAAGGGTCCGCCACGCCTGCGACTGTAGCGGCAAAAAAAAGCCCGCTGGCATTGCTGCCAGCGGGCTGAACTTCCCTCGGAGACTTCTGTCAGCTTGTCAAGCCGTCCTTAACGGTTGTAGGCGGTTTCGCCGTGCGCCGTGATGTCCAGGCCTTCGCGCTCGTCTTCTTCGCTGACGCGCAGGCCGACGGTCAGGTCAACCACCTTGTAGGCGATGAAGGACACGACGCCCGACCACACGATGGTGATCAACACGGCCTTGGCCTGAATCCAGACCTGCGACACGATGGAATAGTCGGCGGGTGTGACCATGGCCACGGTCACCCAGTCGGCGACAAAGCCCGGGCCGCCCAGGGCCGGTGAGTTGAACACGCCGGTCAGCAGCGCGCCGACGATACCGCCCACGCCATGCACGCCGAACACGTCAAGCGAGTCGTCCGCGCCGAGCAGCTTCTTCAGGCCATGCACGCCCCAGAGGCAGGCAAAACCGGCGACGAAACCAATCACCAGGCCGCCGCCGATGCCGACGTTGCCGGCTGCGGGAGTAATCGCGACCAGGCCGGCCACGGCGCCGGAAGCGGCGCCCAGCATCGAGGCCTTGCCGCGCATCAGCGCTTCACCCAGGCACCAGGCCAGCACGGCGGCGGCGGTGGCGCCCAGCGTGTTGATGAAGGCCAGCGCGGCAAAGCCGTTGGCTTCCAGCGCCGATCCGGCGTTGAAGCCGAACCAGCCGACCCACAGCAGCGAAGCACCGACCATGGTCAGCGTCAGGCTGTGCGGCGCCATGGCTTCCTTGCCGTAGCCGATGCGCTTGCCGACCATGAAGGCGCCGACCAGGCCGGCCACGGCGGCGTTGATGTGTACCACGGTGCCGCCGGCGAAGTCCAGCGCGCCCGACTGCCAGATATAGCCGGCCTTGCTGGTCATCGCATCAACCACGTCCGGGCCGGTGTAGGCGTCAGGGCCCATCCAGAACCAGACCATGTGGGCCATCGGCGCATAGCTGAAGGTGAACCAGATCACCATGAACAGCAGCACGGCGGAAAACTTGATGCGCTCGGCGAAGGCGCCGACGATCAGGCAGCAGGTGATGCCGGCAAAGGTGGCCTGGAAGGCGGCAAACACGATTTCCGGAATCACGACGCCCTTGCTGAACGTGGCCGCGTTGGCGAAGGTGCCGGCGGCGTTGTCCCAGATGCCCTTCATGAACAGGCGGTCAAAGCCGCCGATGAAGGCGCTGCCTTCGGTGAAGGCCAGGCTGTAGCCGTAAATGAACCACAGCACGACGATCAGCGAGAACGTCACCATGACCTGCATCAGCACCGACAGCATGTTCTTGCTGCGCACCAGGCCGCCGTAGAACAACGCCAGGCCGGGCACGACCATCAGGATCACCAGGATGGTCGAGACCAGCATCCAGGCGGTGTCGCCCTTGTTAGGAACGGGCGCCGGCGCGGCGGCAGCCTCGGCGGCCGGAGCTGCAACGGCCGCGGCGGGTGCGGCCGTTGCGGCGGGTGCGGCGGCAGCATCGGGCTTGGCTTCAGCCGGGGCGGATGCGGTTGCGGCAGGCGCTTCTGCCGGGGTCTGCGCCAGGGCAATGGCGCCTGAACCCAGCAGGCTCAATCCCAGCAAGAGGGAAGCAATCAGTTTTTTCATGGCAATGTTTCTCTTTTTTTTTTCAGTGGGGTGACGTCAGAGGGCTTCCTTGCCGGTCTCGCCGGTGCGAATGCGCACGACCTGCTCCAGGTTGTACACAAAAACCTTGCCGTCGCCGATCTTGCCGGTGCGCGCCGAGGTCTCGATGGCCTCGATCACGCGTTCCACCAGGTCATCGGACACGGCCGCTTCGATCTTGACCTTGGGCAGGAAATCGACGACGTACTCGGCGCCCCGGTACAGCTCGGTATGACCTTTTTGCCGGCCGAAGCCCTTGACTTCGGTCACGGTGATGCCCTGCACGCCCATGCCGGAGAGGGCTTCGCGCACCTCGTCCAGCTTGAACGGTTTGATGATGGCAGTGACGAGTTTCATTTCAGTTTTCCTCCAGGATGAATGACGAGGCAGCAATCGGGTGGCGCTGCCGGCGCATTACAGGGTTTTTGTAGGCATCACGTCCAGCGTGTTCTTGGTGCGAAAGCGACCGCTCTCAACGAGGGTGACGATGATTGATTTCATGGAATCCCCGAAAAATTTTTAAAGTGGGCGGAACTTCTTTAGCAGGGACCGTGCCAGCTATTTTTGCGTCGCCTGCGAGCGCCCGGCCGATTTCACCGGCCACCGGGTTACGCTAGAGGCTTACAAGCTGTTACGCATCATTTTGGTGCGCTCGCGGCGCACAACATTGATGCATTTACAAGAAAGTCACCGTATGAGCCTGTCTTTAGTGCACAGCCGTGCCTTGCTGGGGCTCGAAGCACGTCCGGTGTGCGTTGAAGTGCACTTGGCCAACGGCCTGCCGAGCTTCACGCTGGTCGGGCTGGCCGACACCGAGGTCAAGGAAGCGCGCGAGCGGGTGCGCTCGGCCATCCAGAATGCCGGGCTGGATTTCCCGGGCAACAAGCGCATCACGGTCAACCTGGCGCCCGCCGACCTGCCCAAGGACTCGGGCCGGTTCGACCTGCCGATTGCGCTCGGCATCCTGGCGGCCAGCGGCCAGATCGATGCGCGCAAGCTGGCGGGCTACGAGTTTGCCGGCGAACTGTCGCTGGGCGGCGACCTGCGGCCGGTGCGCGGCTCCCTGGCGATGAGCCTGGCCATTGCCCGGCCGGCGCGCGGCACGCCGCAAAAACTGCCCCGGCTGGTGCTGCCCGAAGGCAGCGCGCAGGAAGCGGCGCTGGTGCCGCAGGCCGAGGTCTACCGCGCGCTGCATCTGCTCGACGTGGTCCGGCAGTTTTTGCCGGGCGATGCCGTTCCCGAAATCGCGGATGGCTGGACGCGCGTGGCCTCAAGCGCGCCCTCGCGGCAACCCGCCTATGCCGACCTGGCCGATGTCAAGGGCCAGGCCGCCGCCCGCCGCGCGCTGGAGATCGCGGCGGCTGGCGGACATAGCCTATTGATGGTCGGCGCGCCGGGTTCGGGCAAGTCGATGCTGGCGCAGCGCTTTGCCGGTCTGCTGCCGGCCATGACGACCGATGAAGCGCTGGAAACTGCCGCCGTCGCCTCGCTGGGCGGGCGCTTCACGCTGGACCATTGGGCGGTGCGGCCGACCTGCGCGCCGCACCACACGGCCAGCGCGGTGGCGCTGGTGGGCGGCGGCTCGCCGCCGCAACCGGGCGAGATATCGCTGGCGCATCGCGGGGTGCTTTTTCTGGACGAGTTGCCCGAATTTCCACGCGCCGCATTAGAGGCGCTGCGCGAACCGCTGGAGTCCGGACACATCACCATTTCCCGCGCCGCGCAGCGCGCCGAATTCCCGGCGCGCTTTCAGCTGATTGCCGCCATGAACCCCTGCCCGTGCGGCTACCTGGGCTCCAGCCTGCGCGCCTGCCGCTGTTCGCCCGAAGCCGTATCGCGCTACCAGGGCAAGCTCAGCGGCCCACTGCTCGACCGCATCGATCTGCATGTGGAAGTCGGCAGCCTGGCCGCCGACGAGCTGGTGAACGCGCCGCCGGGCGAATCCACCGAGGCGGTGCGCAGCCGGATTGTCCAGGCTAGAAACCGCGCGATGGCCCGGCAGGGCATCGCCAACCAGGCGCTCGAAGGCCAGGCGATTGACGCGCAGTGCCAGATGGACCCGGCAGCGGCCAAGTTCCTCAATGTGGCGGCGACGCGGCTGGGCTGGTCGGGCCGGGGCATTCACCGCTGCCTGAAGGTGGCGCGTACCATTGCCGACCTGGCTGGCGCCACAACCGTGCAGGTCACGCATGTGGCCGAGGCGGTGCAGTACCGGCGGGCGCTGAAGACGGCGCACTGAAGGCGCCCTGACGCCGTTAAAGGTTGGGCGCCAGCAGGCGTTGCAGGTCTTCGGCGCGGGCGCCGCGCCGCTGGGCCAGGTCCTGCAACTGGTCGTCGCCAATCTTGCCGACGCTGAAATAGGTGCTTTGCGGATGGCTCAGGTAAAAGCCGCTGACGCTGGCCGCTGGCGTCATCGCCAGGCTTTCCGTCAGCGCCATGCCGATGTCTTCGGCCTTGAGCAACTCGAACATGTCCTTCTTGACGCTGTGGTCCGGGCAGGCCGGGTAGCCGGGCGCGGGACGGATGCCCTGGTATTTCTCGGCGATCATCGCGTCCATGCCCAGCGACTCGCCAGGTGCGTAGCCCCACAAGTCCTTGCGCACCCGCTGGTGCAGCACTTCGGCAAACGCTTCGGCCAGCCGGTCGGCGAGCGACTTGAACATGATCGACGAGTAGTCGTCATGCTCGGCCACGAACTGCTTTTCCTTCTTCTCAGCGCCCAGGCCGGCGGTGACCGCAAAAACCCCGATGTAATCGGCAATTTTCAAGTCTTTTTGGCTGTTTGCGCTTACCCCATCTGTGCGGGCAGCTATCAATTCAGGAGTCAACACTTTCGGCGCGACAAAGTCGGCCAGGCAGCGGCTCGGGCGCATCACGCCATCGACTGCGGTTTTCTCGGTCTGCTGGCGCAGGCCGTGCCAGGTCATGGCGACCTCGCTGCGGCTTTCGTCAAGGTAAAGCTCGATGTCGTCGCCGACGCGGTTTGCCGGGTACAAACCGATCACGCCACTGGCCGTGAGCCAGCGCCCTTCGATCAGGCGCTTGAGCATCTTTTGCGCGTCTTCGTAAACGCGCGTCGCCTCGACGCCGACCACTTCGTCGCTCAGGATGGCCGGGAACGGCCCTGCCAGGTCCCAGGTCTGGAAGAACGGACCCCAGTCGATGTATTGCGCCAGTTCGGCCAGATCAAAATTCTTGAACACGCGCCGGCCAATGAACTTGGGCACAGGCGGCGTGTAGCTTGACCAGTCGATGGCCGTGGCATTGGCGCGGGCCTTGGCCAGCGGCCACATCGGCGTCTGCTTCTTGTTGGCGTGCTGGGTGCGCACCTTGTCGTAGTCGGCGTTCAGCTCGTCGATGTACTTGGCCGCCTGGTCGGACAGCAGGCTTTGTGCCACGCTGACGCTGCGCGACGCGTCGGGCACATAGACCACCGGGCCTTCGTAGTGCGGTGAAATCTTCACCGCCGTGTGTACGCGGCTGGTGGTCGCGCCGCCGATCATCAGCGGAATCTTGTTGATGCGGAAATGGTCGTCCTTTTGCATCTCGGCGGCGACATACTGCATTTCTTCTAGGCTCGGCGTGATCAGCCCCGACAGGCCGACGATGTGCGCGCCCTCGGCTTTTGCCAGCGCCAGAATCTCGTGGCACGGCACCATCACGCCCATGTTCACCACCTCGAAGTTGTTGCACTGCAAAACGACGGTGACGATGTTCTTGCCGATGTCGTGCACGTCGCCCTTGACGGTGGCAATGATGATCTTGCCCTTGGTCTTGACGTCGCCGCCGGCGGCCTCCAGCAGCAGCTTTTCAGCCTCGATGTAGGGCAGCAGGTGCGCCACCGCCTGCTTCATGACGCGCGCGCTTTTCACCACCTGCGGCAGGAACATCTTGCCCTGGCCGAACAGGTCGCCGACGACGTTCATGCCGTCCATCAGCGGGCCTTCGATGACATGCAGCGGGCGGCCGCCGTCAGCTGCAATAGCCTGCCAGACTTCCTCGGTGTCCTCGGTGATGAACTCGTTGTTGCCATGCACCAGCGCATGCGACAGGCGGGCGCGTATCGGCAGCGCGCGCCATTCGTACTTCTTGCTGTCGTCCCGCGCGCCGCTCTGCGCGGTTTCGGCGACTTCGATCAGGCGCTCGCCGGGCGTGAGATGCGCTTCGCCCGGCTTGTACACCGGCTGGCGGTTCAGCACCACGTCCTCGACGCGCTCGCGCAGCACCGGCTCCAGGTCGTCATACACGCCCACCATGCCGGCGTTGACGATGCCCATGTCCATGCCGGCCTGGATCGCGTGGTACAGGAACACGGTGTGAATCGCCTCGCGCACCGGGTCGTTGCCGCGAAAGCTGAAGGACACGTTGGACACGCCGCCCGACACCTTGGCGCCCGGCAGGTTCTGCTTGATCCAGCGCGTGGCGTTGATGAAATCGACCGCATAGTTGTTGTGCTCGTCGATGCCAGTGGCGATGGCAAAAATATTGGGGTCGAAAATGATGTCTTCGGGCGGAAAACCGATGTCATCGACCAGCACGCGGTAGGCGCGTTCGCAGATCTCGACTTTGCGCTGATAGGTGTCGGCCTGGCCTTTTTCGTCAAACGCCATCACCACGGCGGCCGCGCCGTAGCGCTTGAGCAGCCTGGCCTGGTGCTTGAAGGCGTCAACGCCTTCCTTCATCGAGATCGAATTGACGATGCCCTTGCCCTGGATGCAGCGCAGGCCGGCCTCGATCACGCTCCACTTGGAGCTGTCGATCATGATGGGAACGCGGGCGATGTCGGGCTCGCCAGCGATGAGGTTCAGGAAACGCACCATGGCCGCCTGGCTGTCGAGCATGGCCTCGTCCATGTTGATGTCGATGATCTGCGCGCCGTTTTCAACCTGCTGGCGGGCCACGGCCAGCGCCGCTTCAAAGTCACCGTTCAAAATCATGCGGGCGAAGGCCTTGGAGCCGGTGACGTTGGTGCGCTCGCCGATGTTGACGAACAGGGAATCCGGGCCGATGGTGACCGGCTCCAGGCCGGAAAGCTTCATCGGCGGAACGTGCGGGGCGACTGGCAGGATAGATGGAATTGCGGACATGGCTCACCTTGGAACAAAGGTGAGCGTCGTTGCTAAAAAGAACGCCTGGCGCCCTGTTCACCCAAGCCTGACGAAACGGTGTTTCGCTGCAACGCTCCTTGAGTTAAGCTCGATTTTAAGCACCAATGCCGGCAGGCAGGCCGCCAGCGACATAATCCACCGGGTTGACCCATGCTAAACACCTTCTTCAGAAAAAAAAACTTCCCTTCGGTCAACCCAAGGCATGACACCACCCAAGGCTCGGAAGCGGCCGACCTGGCGGCCGAGATGCTGATGGCGCCTACGGCGCTGATGCAGCTGACGATGCCAGAGGCGCGCATGGTGGTGCGCTACATGCAGCCGCAAATCGTCGCCAAGGGGACGATCTTCATCCGCGAAGGCGATGCCCGCGACACCGGTTTCCTGATGCTGCTGCTCGATGGCGAAGTGACGGTGGAAACACTGGTGGTCAGCCGCGTCGAGCCCATCGTCATCACGCTGCTGGGGCCCGGCAGCCTGATTGGCGAGTTGGGCATGTTCGACGGCCTGCCCCGCTACGCCAGCTGCATTGCCGCCACGCAGCTGCGCTGCGCCATCCTGACGCGCAAGGCCCTGAACAGCCTGATGCAGGAAAATCCGGCGGTTGCCGCCAAGCTGCTGCTGGCCGTGTCGCTGCGCATCGGCGCGCGCCTGCGCGAGATGACCGACAAGCTCAAGATGTACGTCCAGCTGACGCAGGCGATGGAGCAGGAAATCGCTTCGCGGCCTGACGCCTGAAAGCGCATTTACCCCGGATGAACAGCCCTCAGGCCGCTTCGGCGTAGAAAACACCGCGCTGCAGCTTGCGTCCGCCCACCAGCGCCACCGAGCGGGCAATCGCCTGGATGTGCTCGGGCGTGGTGCCGCAGCAGCCGCCGACGATGTTGACCAGCCCTTCGGCGGCAAACTCGTGCAGCAGGCGCGAGGTCACGTCGGGCGTCTCGTCAAAGCCGGTGTCGCTCATCGGGTTGGGCAGGCCGGCATTCGGGTAGCAGCTGATGAAGGTGTCGGGCGCGACCTTGGCCAGTTCCTGGATGTAGGGGCGCATCAGCGCCGCGCCCAGCGCGCAGTTCAGGCCGACGGCCAGCGGCTCGGCATGGCGCACGCTGTGCCAGAAAGCCGTCACGGTCTGCCCGCTCAGGATGCGGCCCGAGGCATCGGTCACGGTGCCGCTGATGATCAGCGGTAATCTTTCACCGGAGTTTTCAAAGTATTCGTCGATGGCGAACAGCGCCGCCTTGGCATTGAGCGTGTCGAAAATCGTCTCGACCATCAGCACGTCGCTGCCGCCCTTGACCAGCGCCTCGGTCTGCTCGTAGTAGGCTTTTCGCAGTTCCTCGAAGCTGGTGTTGCGCGCGCCGGCATCGTTCACGTCGGGGCTGATGCTGGCGGTTTTGGGCGTGGGGCCCAGGGCGCCGACGACAAACCGCGGTTTGTCTAGCGTGGAAAACTTGTCGCAGGCGGCCCGGGCCAGGCGGGCCGATTCGTAGTTCATTTCGACCGCCAGGTCGGCCATGTCGTAATCAAGCTGCGCCACAGTGGTGGCGCCAAAGGTGTTGGTCTCGATCAGGTCGGCGCCGGCGGCCAGGTAGCCTTCGTGGATGTCGCGGATCACGTCGGGCCGGCTCAAGCTCAGCAGTTCGTTGTTGCCCTTCACGTCCTTGTGAAAGTCCTTGAAGCGCTCGCCCCGGTACTGGGCTTCGCTGAGCTTGAAGCGCTGGATCATGGTGCCCATCGCGCCGTCAAGAATCAGGATGCGTTGCGCCAGGAGGGCGGGAAGTTGCTGGGCGCGGGTGTAGGTGATCGGCTTCATGGGCGCTATTGTAGAAAGCCGTGCCATTACGCGCTTGGCCCGGCTTTTTGGAAAAAGTTTGAGGCGTCGCCAGATACGACATGGTTTGTCAGAAGCGACGCTTACGATGGGTTACATGCTGCCAAGCTTTTTTGTGGTGCACCACACCATCGAAGCCTTCCGACATGTCCAGCAAGCCAACCCACCAAGAATCCATTGCGTACCGGCTGACCGAGATCCTGCGCCGCCTCAATGAAGGCGAAAAACTCGACCCGCAGGTGCTGGTTGAAGAATTTGGCGTCAACCTGCGTACCATTCAGCGTGACCTGAACGAGCGCTTTTCCTTCCTGGAGCTGGAAAAGAAAGAAGGCGTTTACTCGATCAACCGAATGCGCCTGGGCACGCTCAACTTCAAGGACGTGCAGCGCTTCGCCAGCCTGGCTGGGTTGCAGGGCCTGGACCCGAGACTATCGACAGATTTTTTAAAGTCTATTCTGGACTACCGCATCCAGATTGCCCTGTTGATCCGGGGCCATAACTACGAAGACCTGCGCGGCAAAGAGCAGTTGTTCAACCAGCTCAAGCATGCCATCGAGGAATGCCACGCCGTCAGTTACGAATACCTCAAACCCGCCGGCTCCAAGCTGGTTGAAGCCGTGCGGCCCTACAAGCTGGTGAACCAGGACGGCATCAGGTACCTGGCCGCCACGGATGCAGGCCAGCTCAAGTCCTATGCGTTCAGCAAAATAGAGCGGCTGTTGGTATGGCCAGAAACCTTCACGCCCGACCCCGCCGTCGTCAAGAACGTCAACGAGGAAGACAGCATCTGGCTGAACCTGAAAAAACCGAAGTGGTGCTCAAGGTAGCGCGGCAGGCGGCCGATTACTTTTTGCGCCGCAAGCTCATTGGCGGCCAGAAGATCGAGAAAGAACTGGAGGACGGCGGCCTGATCGTCTCCGGCACCATCGCCCACCCGAACCAGATTTTGCCCATCGTGCGCTACTGGCTTCCCAGCATCCACGTCATCAGCCCGGAAGGCATGCAGGCGGAACTGGAAGGGCAGTTGCGGGCTTACCTTGGGCAGATGTGACGTATTTGCCTAATTCTCCACAGCGCTGTTTCCCTTTGATCCCACTTACTTCAAGAAAGACTAAACCATGATCAACACCACATCACCCCTTGAAAGCCTAGCTGCGTTTGCTATTGCCTTTGCGGCAGGCGCAGTGGTCACCGCCGCCGCAGGTGTCTATGCAAGCTGGGTGCGCAAGACAGGTCAGGCTTGATAGCCTCACCAGTCAAGTATCAGCTGCTGCATGCCGTCAAGCTCGACGGCAGCACCGGGCAATCAGAATGAGTTGGTCGCGGCAGAAACTCCTGACTTCAAAACTGCCTTGAGTTACAAGGGAAGTATCAGCCGTTGCGTCCAGTCTCAACGGTTGGCAACAACAAATTAATGAAGAAAACAACAGCCAGCATGAACCCCAGTCAAGACCCTGAATCCGTGAGTTCAAAAAACGCGGCCTGATTTTCAAACTGGAGTGGACAAATCCCGGTGGAATATGCCGTGCTGTCGCGTACTGAAGCGGTTTATGGCGACGCCATGAGGGCGGGCAAGGCGGTTTTCCCAGGTTTTGAGCAGCATGAAGATTTTCCAGCCCAGGGCTGAACATGCCGCGCTGCGCGCAGGCCAGGTAAATGGAGCATGGGGCAGCGCGAGGATTTGCGCTGCTACGCGGTTGCGAGTTGCCCGTAATGCCGGTCAAACACCGCAAAGCCACTGTCGTTCGCGCCCAGGCCGAGCACCCAACGCCCAGCATGGCGGATCATGCGGGCGGCTTTGAACATCATCTCGTGCAACACCGTCTTGATACGCCGGCGCTGGGCCGGGTGGCGCACGGGCGCATCGGGCTCGTTCAGGGTGTTTTGTCCAATCAGGCGCAGCAGGTTCATGGCGACCGCAGCGAGCCGACAGACCAGATAATTGGTGTCAAACTTGCCACTGGGCAGGCGCTCCAGGTCCATATCGGACTTGAACTCGGCGTGAAACTGCTCGTGCGTGGCGTGGTCGGCGTACAGCGCAATGATGTCTTTCGCCTCAAAGCGCTCGGGCAGCGTCGTCGTCCAGCCGTCGAGCACATATTCGGGCAGCAACAAAGCATTGCCGTACTTGTCGATCGTGCGCTCGGTCAGGCGGTAAACGCGCCGGGCCGGATTCGCTGGGTTGCCGACATCGACCAGATCGAGCCTATCCTGCCAGACGCACTCGCGTTTGCCCGGGCGCAGCGTCTGCCAGGCATTGTTCGGATCGCCCGCCTTTCCCACTGCCACCGTCTCAACTGGGGTCTTGCGCGGGTTCCACTTGATGATTGAGGAGCTATCTCGCGTCCAAGAGCCGCGCCCTGGGCCGAGATTTCCTGCATCAGCTTCAAAGAGCAAAAGCCCGAATCGGCACGCACCAGCAAAGGCCCCTTGACCAGGCTTGCCGCCAGGGGCAGCGCGCGTTCGAGGTTGTACTCGCTCTCCCGGGCCGAATGCTGCACGCCGGGGCGCAGCGCCAACTCTAGACAGTAACCCAGGCGGCCCAGGTACACCGCCAGCGGACAGTAACCATCAACCCCCGCGTAGGTACGCCCGACCAGTTCCTTTTGCGTGTCGCTGTTGTCCATCGCGAAGGTGTCCAGATCCACTGGCGTGTAGCCGCAGCCCAGCGCGCCAAAATCAATGGGCCGCCCTTCAATACGGCTGCCCAGCAGCGCCTGGTTGATCTGCGCGGCCAGTTCAAACCAGTCGCTGGCCTGGGTGTTCAGGCGCTGGCGCAGCGTCGGACTCGACGGCACCGCCTGCAACCCCAGCGCGCGCATGAAAAAAGCGTTACCCCGAAAGCTCTCGATGGCGTCAAAGTCGTTCTTGCCCAGGCACAGCAGCCCGAGGTAGCTCTTGAGGATGTCGCTATTGGCAATGCCCGAGCGGACCGGGAAGGCCGGATCGATCAGCGCGTTGATATTGATGCGCTTGAGATATCTGCCAATCAACGCCAGTCCGGCATGGGAACTGAGGTCGTAGGGAAGTCGCTTGATAAGAAAATCGGTCATGTTTTCGCTCAACTGCAGGGTGAACTGAACTTGGCGGACAAGTGCTTGATTTCAATAAGGAAACCACCAAAATCTGACAACGAGATCACGGATTCAGGAAGTAGAATTGGTTATTTTGTTGGACGGAGGTGGGCGCCAAGCATGCCGGCATCGTGCAAAGCCTGATCGCGACATGCCGGCTGCACGATATCGATCCATACACCTACCTCGTCGATGTCTTGCAGCGCATCAGCATGCAGCCGGCGCAGCGCGTGCATGAGCTCATCCCGCGGCTGTGGAAGCAACACTTCGCCGAGCGTCCCTTGCGTTCGGATCTGGCTCCATGAGCGAGCTGTCCCAGGCTCAGGTCGTCCAGGCGGTCGTTTCTGTGGAGCGCATGAGCGCTGCACAGCGCGTGCAACTGGCCGACGAAATTTATCTGCGCCAGCCCAACTTGCTGGCCTCGGTGCTGGTGCTCGAGCGCATGGGCGTGAGCCTGCAACAGCTGGAAGTACCGATTTACATCCTGATGGTGGCCTACCAGGCCATCAAGGCCTCTAGGCTGGACTGGCCCCTCATCACGGAGGACGTTCAGGAGCGCTGCCTGCAGCGCCTCAATGGCAGCATTCGGTTCGACGAAGGTTTGAGTCCCGAGCTTATGCGGCAAGCCGTCCAACAACGCGTCGACGGTCATGCGCAACGCTATCTGCTGGCGTTCGTACACGGATACTTGCGCGATCATGACTTGCTGGCGGTTCGCAGCGATGCCGAGAAATACCTGCTGCTGGCGTCCTTCAATCTCGTCGAATGCATCGCCGCCACCGCGCCCGGCGGCACACCTCAGCGCCGTCCTTCTTCTGGCAAGCAAGCCGCGCCCTGACTCCGACCTTCCTGAGCATTCGGGCTTACGCGTCAACAACGCCGCAGGGTTACCGGTTACGCTTGCGCAACTGTTAAGCGATAAAGACTTGATGGAGATTTGCCATGACGACTAAGCCGAAATTCAAAAGCGACTCCTTCGAGACGATTCATTCTTCCGCACACGCCCTGTTCAAAGCAGGAGCCATTGACAAGGCGACCTTGCGCAACTTCGACGAATCATGCCTTGCCGTGCCGCAGGAGATAAATCCCGAAAAGATCAAGGAAATTCGTGAGATGAACCATGTGAGCCAGCCTGTTTTTGCCCGCTACCTCAATACCAGCGAGTCCACTATCCAGAAGTGGGAGTCTGGTGCAAAACGGCCGAGCGGAATGGCGCTCAAGTTGTTGGCTGTCGTGCAAAAACACGGCCTCAAAGTCCTTGCATGAAGCAGACAACGGTTCAGGGTTTAAACGTCCAGCCATTGAAACAGGACTAAAAACATGGCCACGCAATAACGCACTACACTTATTTATGTGCTAAAAACTTGAAAGCTGAAAGCAAAAAAGGGAACCATCATGGCTGCAACTGTAAATTTCACAGGGTCCGTTGACCGTGACCTGCTCAAACGGGTCAAGGTGATCGCGGCCAAGTCAGACACTTCGATCAACGCCTTGTTCAACGCCGAGCTTCGCTTCCTTGTCGAAACCTTTGAAGCCGCCGAGCGCAGCGGTAATCAAAATTTCAAAACACTGCTCGATTTTTCGCTGGGGCGGATTGAGGACGGCAAAGCGCTTGCTGCCTTAGGAATCGACAGTCAGGAAGACTTGTTCCTTCTGATGGCGCGGGCGCATTTGCCCATGCCGCGTCTTCCCGAGGCCGATACGCAAAATATGGTGGACAGCCTGCACGCGCTGGCCTCCTCCTGATCGGCTGGATTGATGACGCCGCCTGCAGAGATCTTGCTGCTGCCCGATGCCGGGCCATTGATCACGCTGGCCTACGCTGATGCGCTTGATGTGCTGTTCATGCCCGGCTGGTCGGTGGCGCTTGTGGATATGGTGCTGTGCGAAATCACGCGCAACCAGACACCCACCAGCCAGAAGCTGGCGCAATGGGTGCAGGCCCACCAGTTGCCCGTACTCCCCACCCGCATCAATCAACGCTATCAGCAAGCCTTGTCATCAAGCTTGGTTGCGTCCCGAAAATCGAATCTCGGCGAACTGGCGATTCAAGAGACAATGATCAACTTTGCCTTTGAATCACCGCCGAAAACCGGCGTATTCCTGTTTGAAGACCACAAGATCGCCCGCGCCGGTTTTATCGTCCCGGACAATTGCCGCAAAGTCAGCACCAGGGCATTCCTTTTGTTCCTGGAGCAAAAGGGCTGGCTTGCGTCAGCCATCGAGATTGAGCGCAGGGCAATACAGGCGGGGCGTGCGTTTTCCAGCCTGCGCTTTCCTGCGTAACGAAGCAGCGCTCAGGCCCAGCCTTTGCGATACTGTGCAGCGATTCATTCATAGGGAATGACGTTCCGTCCACCTCCACTTTTTGGCCTGCCTCTTGTCTTCACTACCAGTTTCCTCAACCCAGCCCACGCCGCTGGACGTGCTTGGCCAGGTGTTTGGCTACAGCGACTTTCGCGGCCCGCAGCAGGCCATCGTCGAGCATGTCGTGGCGGGCGGCGACGCGCTGGTCTTGATGCCGACCGGCGGCGGCAAGTCGCTGTGCTACCAGATCCCGGCCATCGTGCGGCAAAACGCCGGCCATGGCGTGACCATCGTGATCTCGCCGCTGATCGCGCTGATGCACGACCAGGTCGGCGCGCTGACCGAGGCCGGCGTGTCGGCGGCCTTCCTCAATTCGACCCAGTCCTATGAGGAAAGCAGCCAGATCGAACAGCAGTTGCTGCGCAACGAACTGACCCTGCTCTACGCCGCGCCCGAGCGCATCAACACGCCGCGCATGAAGAGCCTCTTAACGTCGCTGAACGAGCGCGGGCTGCTCAGCCTGTTCGCGATTGACGAGGCGCATTGCGTGAGCCAGTGGGGCCACGACTTCCGGCCGGAATACCGCAGTTTGAGCCTGCTGCACGAGACCTTCCCCGACGTGCCGCGCATGGCGCTGACCGCCACGGCCGACGCGCTGACACGCCAGGACATGGTCGAGCGGCTCAAGCTGGAGGACGCGCGCCATTTCGTCAGCAGCTTCGACCGGCCCAACATCCGCTACACCATCGTCGAAAAAACCGACGCAACGCGCCAGCTATTGCGCTTCATCCAGACCGAGCACCACGGCGAGGCGGGCATCGTCTATTGCCAGTCGCGCAAGCGCGTGGAAGAAATCGCCGGCATGCTCGAAGACGCCGGCATCAAGGCCATGGCCTACCACGCCGGACTCGACGCCAGGCTGCGCCAGCAGCGCCAGGACCGGTTTTTGCGCGAAGACGGCTGCGTGATGGTGGCGACGATTGCCTTTGGCATGGGCATCGACAAGCCCGACGTGCGCTTCGTCGCGCACCTGGACATGCCCAAGAACATCGAAGGCTACTACCAGGAAACCGGCCGCGCCGGGCGCGATGGCTTGCCGGCCGACGCCTGGATGGTCTATGGCCTGCAGGACGTGGTGAACCAGCGCCGCATGATCGACACCAGCGAAGTCGCCAGCGAGGAGTTCAAGGCGGTGATGCGCGGCAAGTTAGATGCGCTGCTGACGCTGGCCGAAGGCACGCGCTGCCGGCGCGTCAGCCTGCTGGGCTATTTCGGCGAAGCCAGCGAGCCCTGCGGCAACTGCGACAACTGCTTGACGCCGCCGGCCGTGTGGGACGCGACCGAGGCGGCGCGCAAGATGCTCAGCTGCATCTACCGCGTTCAGCAGGCCAGCGGCATCAGCTTTGGCGCCGGGCACATCATGGACATCCTGCGCGGCAAGCCGACCGAAAAAGTCGTGCAGTACGGCCACGACCAGCTCAGCACCTTCGGCATCGGCGCTGATTTGGCCGAGCCGCAATGGCGCGGCGTGCTGCGCCAGCTGATCGCCAGCAACCTGGTGCGCGTCAACACCGAAGCCTTCAACACGCTGCAGCTCATGCTTGATGCCAAAGCGGTGCTCAAGGGCGAAGTCAGCGTGCTGCTGCGCCAGCAGGCCGCCAGCACCAAGGCCGAACGCACGCGGCGCGGCAGCAAATCAACCGTCAAAACGTCGGTCAAGGGCATGGCCGAAGCCACGCTGAACGCCGGCGCGCTGGAGCGCCTTGGCCGCCTGAAAGCCTGGCGCACCGACGTGGCCCGCGAGCATAACCTGCCGCCGTTCGTGATCTTTCACGACGCCACGCTGCGCGCGATTGCCGAGCAGGCTCCGCAAGACTTGCATGCGCTGAGCAGCATCAGCGGCATGGGCGTGAAAAAGCTGGCGGCCTATGGCGCCGAGGTGCTGAGGGTGTGCGCCGAGCCGGACTGACCGTCTCAGGCTAATATTCACGATGCAATAAGGCTCTTGCGCAATGCAGACGGGCCTAAGCAGCTATTTTTTTAGTATCATGAATGGTGCTTTGAATTGCAGCAGCGCACGAGGGGAAAATCCAGCAGGCGTTAAAACCGTTCCTTGACGCCGGTGAACATCGCCCGGATCAGGCGGGTTCGCTCCAGCCGGCCCATGACCAGGGCGGATGCGGCATGCAGCGTTGCCAGGCCAATCAGCACATTGCTCAGGACTTCGTGGACGTCCTGCAGCAGCTCGTCGCCCCAGTAGGCATCGAGCGTCTGCATCCAGCCGGTGACGCCCAGCCCCAGCACCACGCTGATCAGCGCCAGGATCATCAGCGCGCCCAGGGGGTTGTGTCCCCGGTGCATTTCAGGCCTGCCGGCCCGCAGCTGGCCAATGTGGCGCCGCAGCCGCGCGGGCGTGGGAAAGAAGTTTGCAAACCGCGCGTAGCGCGAACCGATGAAGCCCCAGACGATGCGCGCCGCCACCAGCGCCACAGCCAGGTAGCCAACCCACTGGTGCCAGGTCTTTCCGTCATCGAGCACAAAGTAGTTGACAGCCACGCACGTCACCAGCGTCCAGTGGAACAGGCGCACAAAGCGGTCCCACACGGGCCGGGCATCGGCGATCAGGCTCACTTGGTTTCCATCGGCACGCCGGTTGCGGGATCAAAGTAGATTTCGACCTTCTTGCCGGCCTTGTCGAAGCCATAGATTTCGTAGCATTTGCCCTTGCTGACCTTGAAGGTCTTGATCTGGTAGCCATGGGTTTCAAGGCCTTTCTTGAAGTCGGCCTCCTTCATCCACTTGTCCTGGGGAACGCTGCAGGTGGGGCCGGCAAAGGCGGCGCTGGACAAGGCGATCAGCAGGGGAGCGAGGTAAATCGATTTCATGGGAGGTTCACTTTAGGTTGATGCCAGCACCATGCTGACCCCTGTATTTGAGGCGGGCCAGATTAAGGCAGTCTGAAGCTTGACGAAGCCCATCAACCCTTCACCGCCTGATGCGGTGCGCGCATCGCCATGCCACCAGCGCAAACCTGCTGGGCGACACTGTCTGCTTCGGTGGTCGCATCCCCCGCGCCGGGTCGATGCGGCCGGATCAATCTTGATGCGTGCTGTCTTCTTAGGGTTTGACCTCTCGTTGATTGGCTCGATCACGGGCCATTGGACTATAGGGCCAGCTGGAATTTGCTTTACTTCCTTAAATGTCTTACATTGATTTAAAGTAAAGGAACCTGTCATGCAAGCAGATGCGATTGTTTCAAGCAAGGGGCAAGTCACGCTCCCGGCTGCCATGCGGGCCAAGCTGGGGATTCAACCCGGATCACGCATCGGTTTTGAGGTGCGTGGAAACGAGCTGGTGATCAAGCCCGAGGTGCCCACAAGCGCGTACCGTGGGATTCTCAAAGGCTACGACCTGGGTGATATTGAGCCCCCCAAAGAAAAAGACAGGGACTTTGAATGAATGTCGTCGATTCTTCGGGCTGGATCGAATACTTTCAAGACACGCCACGTGCGAATTGGTTCGCGGCAGCCATCGAAGACCGCGACCGTCTGCTGGTGCCGACCATTTCACTGTTCGAGGTCCATCGCGTCTTGAGCCGCGCGCTGCCTGCCGAACTCGTCGAAACCTGCCTGGATGTGATGCGCCGGGGCCGCGTGCTGGACCTGACCGACCGCCGCGCCATCGCCGCCTCCGAGGCCGCGACCCGGCATCGTTTGGCCCTGGCCGATTCGGCGATTTACAGCATGGCGCTGGAGCACGGCGCCACGCTGTGGACACAGGACGTGGATTACGAGGGGCTGCCGGGGGTCAGTTACAGTCCAAAACCTTGAGAGGGATTGGCTCAACTGGAATACAACCGCAATTTCAGCGTAATTTTGGAAACACTTTCGCCACATCATACAAATATGAAAACAACGGCCGAACGATTGAAATATGTCCGTGCAGAAAAAGGCTGGACTCAATCCCTTTTGGCTGTAGCCGCAGAGGTGAGCCCTGGAACAATTGGAAATATCGAAAGTGGTGCCAGGCAATCGAAAGGCAGCCTTCCTCAAATAGCCGAAGCGCTTGGCGTTCATCACAAATGGCTGATCAGCGGAAAAGGCAATGTGTGGACAAAGAGCGTAGAACCTACGGCGGCATGGTCCTCAACATCGCAGCAAGCCAAACAGTTGGCGTTACTTTTTGACCAACTGCCCACTGATTTGATATTGCGTGCCGTCGTCTTCAATCAAGCCAGCGCAACTATTCTCAGAGTACTGCAAGCCGGAGATGCGCCGCAAATTCCGTGAAATGATGGTCAGGTTTCCACCCGCATCCCTACTCCCAATTCATTACCACCCATCACCGCATGAACCCCATGCCACGCGCTTCCCGCACCTCGGGCTTGATGCGGTGCTCGGCTTCCAATTGCGCCAGAAACTCTTCGGCCGGCAACTCCGTATCCAGAATCACCGCCTGCCGCTTGACTGCCGCGAAATCGCCGGGGCACAGCTGCGTGAGTTGCGCCAGCCGCCGCTGCAACGCCCCGGTAAGCAGCGTAGCCTCCCCCGCCAGCGCTTCGGTGACAAACATGGCTTCGCGCTGCCCGGCGGTCAGCGGCATGAACCTGATCTTGAAGGTGAAGCGCCGCAGCGCCGCCTGGTCCAGGCTTTCCAGCAGGTTCGTGGTGCAGATGAAAATCCCGGCGTAACGCTCCATGCCCTGCAGCATTTCGTTGACTTCCGTCACCTCATAGGTGCGCTGGGCGCCGCGCCGGTCCTGCAGGAAGCTGTCGGCCTCATCGAGCAGCAGCACGGCTTTTTCAGCCTCGGCTTCGCGGAACATGGCGGCCATGGCCTGCTCGGTTTCGCCGACGTATTTGCTCATCAAATCACTCGCCTGCTTGATCAGCAGCGGCTGCTCCAGCGCCTGGGCGATGTGCTCGGCCAGCGCGGTCTTGCCGGTGCCGGGCGGGCCGTAAAAGCACAGGCTGCCGTGGCCCCGGCTTTTCAGCGCCTGCACGACGCGCGCAATCTCGAACCGCGACTCGACGTTGAGCATCGCCAGGTCATACGTCGTCACGTTGCGCCGGCTTGAGGCTTCGGCCTTGTTGCCCAGCGCCACGTCGGCATTTTTGAGCTGGCGCTCAATCAGCGACTCCATCAGGGACGGCCGCCCGCCCGCCAGGATGGCCTGCAATCCGGCGCCATCGACGGGCGCGTCCATGGTCTTTTCAGGCGCGCTGGCCAGCCGGGCAAAGCGCACCGCCGTGCGGATCTGCGCCGGCGTCAGACCCTTGCGGGCGGTGAGCTTGGCGACGAAAGCATCGCTGACCTGCACGCCTTCGAGTGACTTGCGCACAATGCCCTCGCGCGCGCCGGGCGGCGGCGAGCGCAGTTCCAGGTGATAGGCAAAGCGGCGGCGAAAAGCCGGGTCGATCTGCTCGATGCGGTTGGTCACCCACAGCGTGGGCACCGGGTTGGATTCAAGGATCTGGTTGACCCAGGCCTTGCCGCTGACCGAGCCGCTGCCCGGCGCGCTCAGCTGCTCGGAGCGCGCCAGCAGTTGCGCGGCCTCGCTCGAAATGGGCGGAAACACGTCCTCGACCTCGTCGAACAACAGTGCCGAATGCATGCTGCCCTTGAGGAACACCTGGGCAATCTGCAGCGAGCGGTAGCGGTCGCGCCCGCTCAATGAATTGCCATCGCGGTCGGCGTATTCGACCTCGAACAAATCCAGCCCGGCGGCCTGCGCCACCACCTTGGCCAGCTCGGTCTTGCCGGTGCCGGGCGGGCCGTACAACAGCACGTTGACGCCCTGCTCCTTGCCGGCCACCGCATGGCGCAGCAGCGACACCAGCACCTGCGCGTCTTCCTGCACAAAGGCGAAGTCGGCCAGCCCCAACAGGCTGCGGGTCGCCGGCCGGGTGAAGACGGCCATCAGCTCGCTGTGGTCGCGGTACTTGCGCATCAGCACCGGCGGCAGTTTTTCGCTGACCTTCATCAGGTCGGCCAGGTCGGTGATGTTGTGCTCGGAAATCAGGTTTTCAACCATGCCGATGCGCTCCAGCCGCGAGCCGGGCCGCAGCGCCTCAGCCACCTCGGGTGCCTTGACGCCGGCAACGTCGGCAATCGCCGCATAGGCCTCGGGCGCGTTGTTGACCTTGAACTCGACCAGCAGCGAGCGCAGGTCGCGCTGGTAGCGCGCCAGCGTGCCGTAGAGCAACAGCGCGCGCTCGGCGCGGTTGAGCTGCAGCAAACTGGCCAGCGACTCGATGTTTTTCTCGACCAGCGTGGACTGCTTTTTCAGCGCCAGCGTCAGCCAGTCGCCGGTGGCGCTCAGCACCGACAGCAGGTCCTTGGGCTGGTCCTTGGCATGCTCGTCGAGATAAAAGAACAGCGTGCCTTCCTCGTAAGGGCCGCGCCAGACGCCATGGCGCGCCATGAACTCGGCATCGCTCAGGGTTTCGTGGTCCTGCCAGAACTCGTTGCCCTTGCAGCGCCGGCCCAGGAATTCGCGCAGCCGCTGCAGCGCCGGCAAGGGCCAGACCAGGTGCCGGCCGGACAGCGAGAGCAAACTGGTCAGGTCGCGCCGCACATTGAACTTGGCGCCCTGGCGGGCGGCCAGGGTCAGCACGAAATGCGAGCACATCAGGTCCAGCACCGGCGCTTCTTTCAGGCCGGGTGACAGCAGCCACTGCTGCGGATGCTCGACAAGGGAACGCTTGTTCATGGACAGACTCCAGTTTCCAACGGTACCGACAACTCCCCCACGCTAAATTTTTATTGATTCGAAGAAACTGCACCATAACGCATGCTGAAGCGGCATGGAAGACACTACTTGAATAGTGCCGCGCGTCCATGACGGCAGGATGCGCTCCAAAGGCGCGGAAAATGCCTGCTGCCGGCTTCACGCCATGTTTCAACAAGGAAATCCATGCTCTGCCTGACCGATATCGAACAAGCCGCCCAGCGCCTGCATGGCCATTTGCTGAACACGCCGTGCGTCGAATCGCGCACCCTGTCGCAGCTCACCGGGGCGCAAATTTACCTGAAATTTGAAAACCTGCAGTACACCGCTTCGTTCAAGGAGCGCGGCGCGTGCAACAAGCTGGCGCAGCTCACCGAGCCGGAGCGCCAGCGCGGGGTAATCGCCATGAGCGCCGGGAACCATGCGCAGGGCGTGGCCTACCATGCGCAGCGGCTGGGCATCCGCGCCGTCATCGTCATGCCGCGTTTCACCCCGGGCGTGAAGATCGAGCGCACGCGGGGCTTTGGCGCCGAGGTGGTGCTGGAGGGCGACACGCTCGACGAATCGCGCGCCCATGCCTTGCAACTGGCCGAACGCGAAGGCCTGGTGTTTGTCCACCCCTACGACGATGAAGCCGTCATGGCCGGCCAAGGCACGGTGGGGCTGGAAATGCTGCACGCCGTGCCCGACCTCGAAGTGCTGGTAGTGGCCGTGGGCGGCGGCGGGCTGATCGCCGGCATGGCCACGGCGGCCAAGGCGCTCAAGCCGGGCATCGAGATCATCGGCGTGCAGACCTCGCGCTTTCCCGGCATGGTCAACGCCATCAAGGGCACGCACCACCCGCAGGGCAGCAGCACGATTGCCGACGGCATCGCGGTCGGCACGCCGGGCGTGCTGGCGCAGGCCATCATTGCCCGGCGCGTCGATGACCTGCTGCTGGTCGATGAAGGCGACATCGAGCAGGCCATGGTGATGCTGCTGGAGATCGAGAAAACCCTGGTCGAGGGCGCAGGCGCGGCCGGGCTGGCGGCGCTGCTCAAGTACCCGGCGCGCTTTGCCGGGCTGAAGGTCGGGCTGGTGCTGTGCGGCGGCAACATCGACCCGTTGCTGCTGGCGGCGATCATCGAGCGCGGCATGGTGCGCGCCGGGCGGCTGGCGCGCATCCGGGTCAGCGCGCGCGACGTTCCCGGTTCGCTGGCCAAAATCACTGCCACGGTCGCCGACGCCGGCGCCAACATCGAGGAAGTGCACCACCAGCGCGCCTTCACCATGCTGGCGGCGCTGAACGTCGAGATCGAACTGGTGGTGCAGACGCGCGGCCGGCCGCACATCGAGCAGGTGCTGCAGGCCTTGCGCGCGGCGGGCTTCGAGGCCGAAGAGCAGCACTGAGCAGCGCTGCGCGAGTGCCCGGAAAGGCGCCTTCAGGCAGGCCCTGCCCTTCTTATTCCGTTTCCAGATCAATCCGAGATTAGGCGCGAAGCCGCAGGCAGTGCTGTAGCACGACAAGGCGAAGCAACGACATATCGGTTTGATCTGGAAATGGAATTACAGCGACTTGAAGCAGTTCAAGGCATAGCCCACATGCAGCGCCGCCCCCATGTAGAGAACGTCTTCGTCGATGTTGAACTGCGGATGGTGGTGCGGGAAACAGGCGCCGGTTTGCGCATTGCGCGCGCCGATGAGCGCCATCAGCCCCGGATACACCTCCAGGAAGTCGCCGAAATTCTCCGACACCATCAGCGATGGAAACTGGATCAGCGGCCCCGCACCGAACAGCTCATGCACCGTTTGCGCGGCCAACTCACTGCAGCGGGCGTCATTGGTCAGCAGGGGGCCGCCGCGCCGGATGCTGATCTCAGCGGTGGCGCGCAGGGCCGTGGCGGTGCTTTGCACCACCCGGCGCAGGGCCGCCTGCAAATACGCCTGGTCCGCCGGGTCGGTGGTCCGCAGGGTGCCGGCCAGCACCGCCCGGTCGGGAATGACGTTGGCCGCCTCGCCGCTGTGCAGTTTGCCGAAGGTCAGCGCGGCCGCATGCGTCGGGTCGATCTCGCGCGCCATCAGGTGCGAGACATTCATCACGATGGAAGACGCCACCACGATCGGGTCGATGCCGCGATGCGGATTGGCGCCGTGGCAGCCCACGCCGGTCACCACGATTTCAAAATTGTCGCCGGCGGCCATGCGCGGGCCGGCCTGCACCGACACCTTGCCGGTTTCGATCTCCGACCAGAGGTGAATGGCAAAGGCGCTCTTGACAGGAAACGGCGCCAGCGCCCTGAGAATCTCGGCCGTACCGCCGCCGCGCTCTTCGGCCTGCTGAAAGCACAGCTTGACCGTGCCGTTCATCGTGCCCTTGAGGTGCTGGAACACCCGGGCCGCGCCCAGCAGCATGGCCACGTGGCCATCGTGACCGCAGGCATGCATGACGCCCGGTGTTTGCGAGCAGTAGTCCAGGTGCTCGTTTTTTTCATGGATGGGCAAGGCGTCCATGTCGGCCCGCAGGGCGACCATCTGGCCGGTGCTGGTGCCCTCGATCGACGCGACCACCCCGTGGTCGCCAACCACCTCATAGGCGATGCCCATGGCGGCCAGTTCGCGCTGCACCAGTTGCGAGGTGCCCTGCTCCTGGAAGGACAGCTCGGGCGCTGCATGCAGCGTGCGCCGCAAACCCACCATGTAGTCCTGGTAGCGCCTGGAAATTTCCGTCACGGAGCCGGTCATGTCGTTCATGGTGTGTGTCCTCATTGATTGCCAACCCCTGTGCTGCCGCCCCGGTGGGCCGACAGCGTTTTCTTGACCAGCGGCCACATGCCCAGCAGGCCCAGTGCCGGCCCGGGCAGCAAGATCCACAAGGCCTTGCTGCCCAGCACGTCGATGAAGTTCAGCAGCACGGTGATGCTGACGATGGTGATCGAAAATCCGATGGAATTTTGAATCGCCAGCGCACTGCCCACCGACTGCGGCGGACAGCTGCGGGCCGACAGTGAGGAAAACTGCGGCGAATCGGCCACCACGAAAAACCCCCAGGCCAGCAGCACCAGCAGGCGCGTCAGCAGCCAGTCCGGGCCGAGCAGCGGATAGACCAGGCACAGCAGGCCCGACGCCAGCAGGGCGCACGCCGCCACCGGCACGCTGCCAACCCGCAAGCTCAGGCGCCCGCCCAGAACGCAGCCCAGAAATCCGGCGGCAATGCCGAGAAAGCTGATGGCCGCCACCGAACCCGGCATGGCGGGATGCCATTGCCGGGCATCGAGCAGCCACTGCGCGGCCAGCCAGGGCAGCACCGCCCAGAACGCATACAGCTCCCACATGTGGCCGAAGTAGCCCAGGGCGGCCGCCCGGAAATCCGCAATCCTGAACACCCCAAAGGCCCGGCCGAAGGAACCGCCGCGCGGTCCCGCGCTTTTTTTCAGGTAAGGACCATCGCCCAGAAAGTAGACCAGCGCGGCCCCGGCCACTGCCAGCAAAGACGACACCTGGACCACGCTTTGCCACGGCAGGCTGGCGCCCAGCGCGCGTACGCCGTGGGGCAAGGCGGTGCCCAGCGTCAGCATGCCCACCAGCAGGCCGAGGGCGGAGCCGGACCTGGCGCCGACCCAGCCGACGATCATCTTCATGCCCAGCGGGTAGATGCCCGCCAGGCAGACGCCGACCGCGAAGCGAAACGCCAGGCCCGAGCCGAAACCAGTCCAGCCGCCGGAAAACCCGGCATTCACCACAGCACCGGCGATGCAGGCCATGGCAAAAATGCGGCTGGTCGAATACCGGTCGGCCCAGCCGGACCAGGCCAGCCAGAGCGTGCCGGCAATGAAGCCGGCCTGGGTGGCGGCAATCAGCCAGGCGAACTGGGCCGGCCCGATCTGCCAGGCCGCCATCAGGTCGTCGGCGGCGCTGTTCGGGCTGAACCACAGCGAGGTGCCCAGCCACTGGGCCAGCACGATCAGGCCGACGGCCCATTTCCCCGGGTTCATGCAGCGTGGGTCAGCGCCGAGGCGAGGTCGTCGATCAGGTCATCGGCATTTTCCAGGCCGACCGACACCCGCAGCAGCCCCTGCGGCGTCTTGCTCTCGGGGCCTTCGATGGAGGCACGGTGCTCGATCAGGCTTTCCACGCCGCCCAGGCTGGTGGCGCGGGTGAAAATTTCCACGTTCGCCGCCAGCGCCATGGCAGCGTCCTTGCCGCCCTTGACCTCGAACGACAGCATGCCGCCAAAGCCGGACATCTGCCGGGCCGCTACCGCATGGAAGGCGTTGCCTTCGAGCCCGGGGTAATGCACCACGCTGACCTGGTCATGCTGCTGCAGGAACTCGGCGACCTTTTTCGCATTGGCGCAGTGCGCCTGCATGCGGTAGGGCAGGGTCGGCAGGCTGCGCATGACCAGCCAGCAGTCAAAGGGCGACGGCACGGCGCCCCCGAACAGCTGGGCCGTGCGCAACTGGGCGAAATGCGCGTCGTCCGCCCGGGTCACGACCGCGCCGCCCAGCACGTCGCTGCGTCCGCCAAGGTATTTGGTGGTCGCATGCATCACCATGTCGCAGCCCAGCGCCAGCGGCTGCTGCAGCACCGGGCTGGCAAAGGTGTTGTCGGCAATGGCGCGGGCGCCGTGCGCATGGGCAATCTCGGCAATCGCGGTGATGTCCACGCATTGCAGCAGCGGGTTGGACGGGGTTTCGATCCAGATGATCTTGGTCTGCGGCGTCAACGCACTGCGGATGGTGTCAAGGTTGGTCATGTCGATGAACGACGCGGTGACACCCCACTTGGCGAACAGGTGCTTGAGCACATTGGCCGTGCCGTGGTAGATGTCGACGGGCGCGATGACATGGTCGCCGGGCGCCAGGCCCTGGAAGACGGCCGTCACCGCCGCCAGGCCCGAACCGAAAGCCGCGCCGCCCGCGCCGCCTTCGAGCGCCGCCAGCGCGGCTTCCAGGGCATTGCGGTTCGGGTTGTGGTTGCGCGAATACAGGAAGCCGCGCGAATAGCCCCCGTCGGCATCGCGCTCGAAGGTGGTCGACAGGTGAATGGCCTCGGTCACCGCGCCGGTGCTGGCGTCCACGGAATGCCCCGCATGCACGGCCAGGGTTTCGAACTTGTATTTTTTTCCAGATTTCATGATGGTCCAGGGTTGCTTTTCAAAAGAAGGGTTGCGCGGAAAATGAGTCAGAAGGCAGGGACCAGGTTGCCCTTGAAGCGCTCCAGGATGAATTTTTTCGATTCGGGCGACTGCAAGGCCGCCACCAGTTTCTTCATGGCCGGGCTGTCCTTGTTGTCGGCGCGGGCCGCCAGCAGGTTGACGTAGTTGGACTGGCCGCTTTCCAGCGCCAGCGCGTCCTTGCTCGGGCTCAGCTTGGCTTCGAGCGCGAAGGTGGTGTTGATGATGGCCAGGTCGACCTCGCCCAGCACGCGCGGCAGCATCGGTGCCTCAAGCTGCTTGATCTTGATGTTCTTCGGATTTTGCGCAATGTCCTTTTCGGTCGCCATGTTGTTCTTGGCATCCACCAGCTTGATGACCTTGGCCTGGTCGAGCAGCTGCAGCGCCCGTCCGCCGTTGACCGCGTCGTTCGGAATCGCCACCACCGCGCCATCCCTGAGGTCGGCCATGTTGGTGATCTTCTTCGAATAGGCGCCGAACGGGGCGATCAGCACGTCGGCCACCGACTGCAGCGAGGCGCCCCGGCTGCGGTTGAATTCGTCCATGTAGGGCTTGTGCTGGAAAAAGTTGGCGTCGATGCGCTTTTCAACGAGCTGCACATTGGGCTGGACGTAGTCGGTGTAGACCTTGATGTCGAGCTCGACGCCCTCCTTGGCAAGCATCGGCTTGAGGTGCTCCAGCAATTCGGCATGCGGCGTCGGGCTGGCGCCCACCACCAGCTTGTCGGCGGCATGCGCCATCAGCGAGGAACCCAGCAGCAGCGCGATCAATAGCTTTTTCATGATTTTCCCAAGGTAAAAAGAACCGACACAAAAGGACTTCAAGGACTTCAACGACTGAAGTGAATGACCAGGCGGTTGCCCACCGTCTGCAGCACCTGCACCAGGATGAGCAGCAAAATGATGGTGACGAACATCACGTTCAGCTGGAAGCGCTGGTAGCCGTAGCGGATGGCCAGGTCGCCCAGCCCGCCGCCGCCCACCACGCCCGACAAGGCGGTATACGACACCAGCGCAATGGCGGTCACGGTGGCCGCGGCGATGATGCCGGGCAATGCTTCGGGCAGCAGCGCGCCCATCACGATCTGCCGCACGCTGGCGCCCATGGCCTGGCTGGCCTCGATGATGCCGTGGTCCACCTCGCGCAGCGCGGTTTCCACCAGCCGGGCAAAAAACGGCGTGCCGCCGACCACCAGCGGCGGAATCGCGCCGGCCACGCCGAGCGAGGTGCCCGTCAGCAGCACCGTCAGCGGAATCATCGCAATCAGCAAGATGACGAAAGGCAGCGAGCGCAGGATGTTCACGCCGAAGGAGAGGGATGCATAGGTCCTGGGCGAAGCGAGCAGCTTGCGGGGACTGGTCAGGAACAGCACGATGCCCAGCGGCAGCCCGAGCGCCAGCGTCAGCGACAGGGCGCCGGCGAGCATCAGCAGGGTGTCGATGGAAGCCCAGCCAATGTCTTTCCAGTCCACGCCGCCGGACAGCAGGCCTTGCAGGAATTCGGTCATCAAAAGTTCTCCTCAACCACCACACCCGCATCGGACAACTGGCGCAGGGCGGCCAGGGCCTTGCCCTTGTCTCCGCGCACCGACACCGTCAGCTGCCCGCAGGGCGTGGCCTTGATGGTGCCAAAGCGCCCGTTCAGGATCAGGAAATCCACGCCGCATTCCCGCGCCGCCTGGGTGAACACTGGTTGCGCCATGGCGTCGCCCATGAACGTCAGGCGCCGCACCAGGGCGCTGCTGTCCTGGCCGAGGGCGCCCAGCCCGTCGTCTTCGCTCGCGTTTTCGGCTTCCAGCACGAAATTGCGCGTGGTGGGATGCGCGGGATGCAGGAACACCTGCGTGACCGGCCCGCTCTCGACGATTTTTCCGCCGTCGATCACCGCGACCCGGTCGCAGATGGTGCGGATCACGTCCATCTCGTGCGTGATGAGCACGATCGTCAGGCCCAGCTTTTCATTGATTTCCCGCAGCAATTGCAGGATGGACCGGGTGGTCTGCGGATCCAGCGCGCTGGTCGCTTCATCGCACAGCAGGATTTTCGGCTGGTTGGCCAGCGCGCGGGCAATGCCGACGCGCTGCTTTTCCCCGCCGGACAGCTGCTTGGGGTACTTGTGCTTGTGACGGGCCAGGCCGACCAGTTCGAGCATCTGGTCCACCCGGGCGTCGATCCTGGCGGTGTCGCGCTCGCCCGCGATGCGGATCGGAAAGGACACGTTTTCCGCCACGGTCTTGGACGACAGCAGGTTGAAGTGCTGAAAGATCATGCCGATGTTGCGGCGGAAATTGCGCAGCGCGAGCGTGTCGTAGTGCAGGATCGCCTCGCCATCGACAGTGATGTCGCCTTCGGTCGGGCGCTCCAGCAGGTTGATGAGCCGGATCAGGGTGGACTTGCCGGCGCCCGAATGGCCGATGACCCCGAAAATCTCGCCCCGCACGATGGACAGGTCAATGCCGTTCAGGGCCGGAATGACCTTGTCCTTGACGGTGTAGCTCTTGTGCACGTTTCGCAGATGGATCACGGATGTCTCTTTCTTTTTTTTTAGATTGAACTGCGGCTTGCGCCTGCCCGTGTTCAGTGGCTACCCTGCAGCGCGCGCCATGCCGTCCGTTCGATGCTGGCCGCATCCACCGAGAAAAATCGGCGCAAGGCGGCCCGCGTGTCGCTGCGGCCGAAGCCATCAGTCCCCAGGGTGACATAGCTGCGTCCGGGCGGCAGATAGGCCCGGATGCTTTCGGGCACCGCCCGCACATAGTCGGTGGCCGCCACGATGGGCCCCTGGGTACGGGCCAGTTGCGCGGTGATGAAGGCGGTCGCAGGCTGAAAGCTGCCGGTATCCGCATCGCCCGGCGCTGGCGCGGTACTGGCCTGCGCCTGGCGCGCCAGTTCGCTCCAGCTGGTGACGCTCAGCACCCGCACCGCCACGCCGCGCGCCGCCAGCGCCTGGGCCGCCTTGATGACCTCGGTCAGGATCGCGCCAGAGCCCATCAGCGTCACATTTTCAAGCTTTTCAATGCTTTTTCGCACATCTGCATTGGGTTTGTAGCTACCAAACTCATAGCAACCAGCAATCACCTGCGCATGCACCCCGGCCGGCAGGTCGGGCTGGGCATAGTTCTCGTTCATCAGCGTCAGGTAGTAAAAAACATCCTTCTGCCCGATCAGCATCTCGCGCATGCCGTGGTCCACGATCACCGCCATCTCGCCGGCGAAAGCCGGGTCGTAGGCCCTGCAATTGGGAATGGTGGCGGCGATCAGGTGGCTGCTGCCATCCTGGTGCTGCAGCCCTTCGCCGCCCAGCGTGGTTCGGCCCGACGTGGCGCCCAGCAGGAAGCCGCGCGTGCGCTGGTCGGCGGCCGCCCAGATCTGGTCGCCCACGCGCTGAAAGCCGAACATGGAGTAGTAGATGTAGAACGGCAGCATCGCCAGGCCATGCACGCTGTAGCTGGTGGCGGCGGCCGTCCAGCTGGCAATGGCGCCGGCCTCGCTGATGCCTTCTTCCAGAATCTGGCCGTCCAGGGCTTCGCGGTAGCTCAGCACCGAGCCAATGTCCTCGGGCGCGTAGCACTGCCCGACGCTGGAATAAATGCCTACCTGCTTGAACAGGTTGGCCATGCCGAAGGTGCGCGCCTCGTCGGCCACAATGGGCACGATGCGCGGGCCAAGCACCGGGTCTTTCAGCAAGCCGCCCAGCATGCGCACGAAAGCCATGGTGGTGCTCATGTCCTTGCCGCCGGGCTGCAGCGCAAAGGTGGCGTACTGCGCCAGCGGCGGCACCGGCAAGGCGGCGCAGTCGGTGTCGCGCCGGGGCAGGTAGCCGCCCAATGCTTGGCGGCGCGCATGCAGGTACGCCATTTCAGGGCTGCCTTCCGGTGGCTTGTAAAAAGACAGCGAGGTGGCCTGCGCGTCGCTCAGCGGCAGGTTGAAGCGGTTCCTGAACTCGATCAGTTCGTTGCCGTCGAGCTTTTTCTGGCTGTGGGTGGTCATCTTGCCCTGCCCGGCCTTGCCCATGCCATAGCCTTTTTTGGTATGCGCCAGGATCACCGTCGGCTGGCCCTGGTGCGCAGCCGCTGCCGCATAAGCGGCATGGATCTTGACCAGGTCGTGACCGCCGCGCTTGAGGCGGTCGATCTGCTCGTCGGTCATGCCCTGCGCCAGGCGGGCCAGTTCCGGGTTCTGGCCGAAAAAATTCTCGCGGTTGAAGCGGCCGTCCTTGGCCGCGAAGGTCTGCATCTGGCCATCGACCGTGTGGGAAAAGGCCTGGGCCAGCGCGCCGGCCGTATCGCGGGCGAACAGGCCGTCCCAGTCGCTGCCCCAGACGAGCTTGATGACGTTCCAGCCGGCGCCGAGGAACAGCTTTTCCAGCTCGTCGATGATGCGGCCGTTGCCGCGCACCGGGCCGTCGAGCCGCTGCAGGTTGCAGTTGACGACCCAGACCAGGTTGTCGAGCCCCTCCCGGGCGGCCAGCGTCAGCGCGCTCATGCTTTCAGGCTCGTCCATCTCGCCGTCGCCGAACACGCCCCAGACCTTGCGGGCCGCGCAGTCGAGCAGCTGGCGGTGCGTCAGGTAGCGCATGAAGCGCGCATGGTAGATCGAGCTGATCGGCCCGATGCCCATCGAGCCGGTAGGAAACTGCCAGAAGTCGGGCATCAGGTAGGGATGCGGATAGCTGCACAGGCCGCGCGCGCCGCTGCCGGTGGTGGCGGCCGGGCTGGTCAGTTCCTGGCGGTAGTAGCCCAGGTCTTGTTCGCTCAAGCGCCCTTCCAGGAAGGCGCGGGCGTACACGCCGGGCGCACTGTGCGGCTGGAAAAACACCAGGTCGCCCCGGTGCGTGGCGCCTGGCCGCTGGTCGCGCGCATGAAAGAAATGGTTGAAGCCGACCTCGAACAGGTCCGCTGCGCTGGCATAGCTGGCGATGTGCCCGCCCAGTTCACTGGAGCCGCCCGATTCGGCCTGGTTGGCCCGCGCCACCATGGCAAGGGCGTTCCAGCGCATCAGCGAAGCCAGATGCTCCTCGATGGCCAGGTCGCCGGGAAACGCGGCTTGCTGGTCCACCGACAGGGTATTGACATACGGGGTTGACAGCTCGGGCACCCAGCCGACGCGCAGGGCGCGTGCCTGCCGGACGAGCGCCTGCAGCAGATACCGGGCGCGAACCGGCCCCTGCGCCGCCAGCATGGCGGTGAAGCTGTCTTGCCATTCGGCGGTTTCCTGGGGATCGGCGTCCACCTGTTTCGCTGAAGGCGATGGATGTTGCGTGGGCAAATTCATCTAGTTGACTTTACGCACATCGCGACAGCACAGGCTGCTGAAGCAAGGCGGTATTTACCCGTGTCAGCGGCATAATATGCCGTAATATGACAAAAAATATGAGTTTTATGCTTGATTTGATAGATTACCGAATTATTGACGCTTTGCAGCGCGATGGCGGCCTGAGCAATATCGAACTGGCCCGGCAGGTCCACCTGTCGCCCTCGCCCTGCCTGGCCCGGGTCAAGGCGCTGAAGGCCGCCGGCGTGATCGAACGCTATGTGGCGCTGACCAGCGCGGCAGCCTTGGGGCTGGGGCTGAACGTCTTTATTTCCATCAGCCTCAAGAGCCAGAGCAAGGCGGCGCTGGCCGAGTTCGAGCGGCGCATTGCCGAGCACGACGAGGTCATGGAATGCTATTTGATGAGCGGCGACAGCGACTACCTGATCCGCGTGGCGATCGCCGACATTGCCGCGCTGGAGCAGTTCATCGTCGAGCAGCTCACGCCGATTCCGGGCATCGACAAGATCCGTTCGAGCTTCGCCCTCAAGCAGGTGCGCTACAAGACCGCGCTTCCGCTGCCCGCACTGGATCGCTTGCGGTGAGCTCTTGCGCGCAGACAATGCCTGTCGAGAAAACCATCCGCTTGCCCGTCAGCGTGAAGTCGCTCTGGCTTGGCGCAGGGCTGTGGGGCACTGACAAACGGCGCCATCAGCGCAAATGCTTGGACAGCTTGGCGGCAAACAGCGCCGGAATGCCGACGCCGCGCCGGCCCGCGATGACTTCAAACGAGTCGCCGGCGCGCAGCGTTCCGGGCGTTTGCACCGCCAGATAAAAGCCGCAAAAGCCGGTCTGCGCCATCAGTTTTGACGCGCGGCCAAAGTCCATCGCGGCATTGAATTTGTAGCAGGGCTCGCGCGGCAGCGTCACGCGCAGCTCGCAGCCGGGAAACCTCAGCACGTCGCCGGCCCAGACGCCGGTTTCCAGCAGGCCTTCAAGCGTCAGGTTTTCACCCAGGCTGCCGGGGGGCAGGCTGTCGTCGATGTCGCCCAGCCCGGCTTGCCGCCGGGCCGCCTGCCAATAGGCGTAATGCTCCGACGGATAGGCATAGACGGCTTTTTCCAGCCCGCCGTGAATCGACAGGTCGGCCTGCTCGTCGCCCAGCAGGCCCAGCGGCAGCACCGGCACGGCGCCAGCCACCGGCTGTTTGCCGTAGGCGCTCAGGATGCTGCGCTCGCCGATTTTGATGCGGCGCGCCGTTCCCACCTGAACCGAAAGAAGCTGCGGCATGGCGCGCCGCTCAGTTCCAGCCGATGACGTCAAAGCCTTTTTCACTCAGGCAGCGCTGCACGAAGCTGCGGTAGACGCCATTGGGCCGGTCGTTGTGGAAAGCGCCCGACACGGCGCCGGCCGAGCCGCCGATGGCCGCGCCCGCCGCGCCGGCGCGCAACACGCCTTCGCTGCCCCGGCCGGTGATCAAGGCGCCGACCACCGACGCCACGCCGGCCGTGGCCGCGCCTTCGCCGGCGCGGCGCCCCACTTCGTTGGTGTTTTGCGTCGGACTCAGGCCCGATGCCTGCGCGCGCGACAGGCAGGCGTTCACTTCCATCCGGCCCTGCGCATCGCCGACGCGGCTGAGCGTGGCATTGGGGTAGAGCACCGGCCTGGCCGAGGCGCTGCCCTCGCCGCTGCTGGCGCAGCCGGCCAGCCCCAGCAGCGCAATGGCCGCGAGCGGCAAAAGGCGGGTGGAAAAATTCATGGTGGGGGATACGGACATCTGCATGCCTTAAGGTTAGCGCAATTGCCGAAGGCCGCAAGAAGCGCCCGGCCATGCCAAGAAGGTAAACTTGCGGCAGTTTACCCAGCATTCCAGGAGCCCTCATGAACCCTTCAGCCGAACACACCACCAACGCCGCCCACAGCAGCCCGACGCCCGCCGAAGAGCAGGACGCGGTTGACGCCATTGTCCCGATGATTCCCTTCGTGCTGCCCATCGTCGGCGGCGTGCTGATTTTCCTGCTGGCCTTCATCGCCGTGTCCATGGCTTGATCCGGCCTTGCCGCTGCCATGCCTGCTGAAAAAGTCCGCCGCGTGCGGACTTTTTTTGTTGGCAAGGCGCGCAGGCAGGGAAAACCTGGCCGCCAACAGGCTTGGCCGCCAGAGCGGCAGACACCCGGCAGAAATTGAAAGGGCTCGCATGATGCATCCGGAAACGACTATTTTGAGGGTGCAAGGCCTGGTCTTCAGCCATTCGCCGCTGCCCGCGCCGCTGCTGTTTGACCGCCTGTCCTTTGTGCTGTCGCCCGGGGTGACCTGGCTGGGCGGCGGCGAAGGCAGCGGAAAAACCATGCTGCTCCGCTTGCTGGCCGGTGCCGTGCCCGCGAATACGCTGCAGGGCCAGTTTGAGCTCCACGGCGCTTGCCTGGCGCAAGACCCGTCCGCCTACCGGCGGCAGGTCGCCTGGCTGGACCCGCGCGATGGCGCACGCGACCTGCAAACCGCCCGCGAAATCTTTGCCGCCATGCCGGCGCACCACGCCGGCTGGAATCCGCAAGCGCTGCAGTTACACATTGCCGGGCTGAGCCTGGCGCCGCATCTGGACAAGGCGCTTTACATGATGTCCAGCGGCACCCGGCGCAAGGTGCTGATCGCCGCCGCGCTGGCGGCAAGCGCGCCGCTCACCCTGCTCGACCAGCCCTTCATGGCGCTGGACCGGCCGTCCATCGACTATTTGCTGGACTTGCTGGCCGAGGCGGCGCGCCACGCCGGCCGCGCCTGGATGGTGGCGGATTACGAAGCGCCGCCGGGCGTGGCGCTGTCAAGCACCGTTGAACTTCCCAGCTGAACCAAAAACAAGGCCAAATCAGCCTTTTTCGCTTTACCAGCTTGCACTTATAGCTATCAAAAAAATAGTTTTTCTGTCAGCCTGACTGCTCCTGCCGTCGCGATGAAGGGCAACCTTTTGAGGTTAATCAAACATAACCTCATGTTTGTTTTGCATAACTTTTGCGTGTAACCCGGTGGTAACCGAAGCCGATGTTCCTAAAATGGCTCTCTGGCCAACCCGTGGTGAAGCAGCACAAAGCCGCATCCCGACAAACGTCCGCACGCCACCGCAGTTGTCAACCGCGCCGTTGCCTGACGTTTATCGAAATCCCGCTTTTTTACTTTGGAGTTTTTTTCGATGAACCAACCTAGCATGCAAGGGCTTGAAATCAATACGCCCGCCTACGTCAAGAACGCAAGACTGATTGCCTGGGTCGCCGACATGGCGCTCCTGTGCAAGCCCGACGCCGTGTACTGGTGCGACGGCAGCGACGCCGAATACCAGGGCCTGTGCCAGCAGCTGGTGGACGCCGGCACCTTCAAAAAACTCAATGAAGCCAAGCGTCCGAACAGTTTCCTGGCCTGCTCCGACCCGAGCGACGTGGCCCGCGTCGAGGACCGCACCTACATCTGCTCGGCGTTGAAGGAAAACGCCGGCCCGACCAACAACTGGATGGAACCCAGCGAGATGCGCGCAACGCTGCAGCCGCTGTTCGACGGCTGCATGAAGGGCCGCACGATGTACGTCGTGCCGTTCAGCATGGGTCCGCTGGGCTCGCCGATTGCACACATCGGCATCGAGCTGTCCGACAGCCCGTACGTGGCCGTCAACATGAAGATCATGACGCGCATGGGCAAGGCGGTGTTCGACGTGCTCGGCGCCGAAGGCAACTTCGTTCCCTGCGTGCACACCGTCGGCGCGCCGCTGGCCGAAGGCCAACAGGACGTGGCCTGGCCGTGCAACACCACCAAGTACATCGTGCATTACCCCGAAACGCGCGAAATCTGGTCCTACGGCTCGGGCTATGGCGGCAATGCGCTGCTGGGCAAGAAATGCTTTGCGCTGCGCATCGCGTCCAACATGGGCCGCGACGAAGGCTGGCTGGCCGAGCACATGCTGATCCTGGGCGTGACCAATCCAGCTGGCAAAAAATACCATGTGGCGGCGGCGTTTCCGAGCGCCTGCGGCAAGACCAACTTCTCGATGCTGGTGCCGCCTGCCGGCTTTGACGGCTGGAAGGTCACCACCATTGGCGACGACATCGCCTGGATCAAGCCCGCCGCCGACGGCAAGCTCTACGCCATCAACCCCGAAGCCGGCTACTTTGGCGTGGCCCCCGGCACCAACATGCTGACCAACCCGAACTGCATGCTGAGCGTTCGCGGCAACACGATTTTCACCAACGTCGCGCTGACCGACGACGGCGATGTGTGGTGGGAAGGCATGGAGCAGGACGCGCCCGGCAAGGCACTGCCCGCGCACCTGATCGACTGGCAAGGCAAGGACTGGACGCCGCAAATCGCCAGGGAAACCGGCGCCAAGGCCGCGCACCCCAATTCGCGCTTCACCGTCGCTGCCACCAACAACCCGGCGCTCGACAGCGCCTGGGACGACCCGAAAGGCGTGGCGATTGACGCCTTCATCTTCGGCGGCCGCCGCTCGACCACCGTGCCGCTGGTGACCGAGGCGCGCAGCTGGGTCGAAGGCGTGTACATGGCCGCGACCATGGGCAGCGAAACCACCGCCGCCGCCGCCGGCCAAGCCGGCGTGGTGCGCCGCGACCCGTTCGCCATGCTGCCCTTCATGGGCTACAACATGAGCGACTACTTCCAGCACTGGCTCGACCTGGGCGAAAAGCTGGCCGCTTCCGGCGCCACGCTGCCGAAAATCTACACCACCAACTGGTTCCGCAAGGGCGCCGACGGCAAGTTCGTCTGGCCCGGCTACGGCGAGAACATGCGCGTGCTGGCCTGGATGATCGACCGCATCGAAGGCAAGGGCCAGGGCGAGGACCATGTGACCGGCGTCAGCCCGAGCTATGAAGACCTGAACTGGACCGGCCTGGACTTCAGCGCCGAGCAGTTCAACACCGTCACCAGCATCGACAAGGCCGCCTGGCAGAAAGAGCTGGAACTGCATGCCGAGCTGTTCAAGCAGCTGGCCTACCACCTGCCCAAGGAACTGGGCGACACCAAGGCCGAGATCGAGCGCCGCCTGGCGGCCTGAAGAAAGAGCCCGTGTAACAGGCCAGCGCATGAACCGCACTGGCCTGTTGCACGGGCAGGTCGTGGCGTGCAAACGACAGCACGACGCAAAAAAGCCACCTGACCAGGTGGCTTTTTTCATGGCCGCCGACTGAGCGGCGGCGTTTGGAAAACTATTCGTTCAAAAGTAGTGACGCTCGTAGGCGCGCTGCATGGAATAGCTGCGCGACTTCGTTGCGCGCTCGGCCTTCAGGGCCTGGGTGGGTGCGACCGAATCCGTGGTGACATTCGCCTCGCTGCGCGACATCGCGCACTGCAGGTCGGCCATCACGCGGTCGTCCTGCCGGGCGATGGCCCACAGGCGCTGGTCGGCGCGGGCTTCGGCGATGCTGCGCGACCAGTCGTCGAGGCTGCTGCTGATGCGCTGACCGGCGGCGCGCAGGGTGCCGGCGAAGAAGGCCAGCAGCGCGAACAGCGCGATCCACAGCGCCATCCAGATCATCAGCAAGTGGCTTTCATCCGTGCTGTCCATGACTTCATAAGCCACCGCAGCCACCGCCGCCGCCACGGCGGAGCCCAGCAGCAGCACCACGCCGCGCTTGCCCGACACATTGCGCGGAACCTGCTGGGCGGCGTCCATCAGGGCCTCCATGCGGTCGGCGCCGTGGTGATGGTCGGGGTGAGGGGTGTTGATAAAGCTGGTCATGATGATTTCCTTGGGTCTGGTTAGCTTCCATGTATGGGTAGCGGGTAGGGAGATATTAGGGTTTTTACTAATACTGTTCAACTTTATATATGTGATGTTCGTCATTCATAAAATTGATGACTGAACCGTGATGTCTTCACCGAAACCTTTCAAGCCGCCGAACTTCCGCACGCTCGACCTGAACCTGCTGCGCGTGTTCGACGAGGTCATGGCCGAGCGCAGCCTGACGCGGGCCGCGCGCAACCTGTCGCTGACACAGCCCGCCGTCAGCAACGCCCTGAGCCGGTTGCGCGAAACCCTGGGCGACGAGCTGGTGCAGCGCAGCGGCCAGGGCATGGCGCCCACGCCACGCGCCGTGGTGATCTGGCCCGCCGTGCGCGAAGCCCTGCGGCAGTTGCAGGCGTCACTGGTTCCCGATGAATTCGTGCCGGGACAGGCGAGCAGCAGCTTTGTGCTGGCGATGGCCGACGCGACGGCCGCCGAGCTGATACCGGGCTTGAGCGAAACGCTGGAGCACGAAGCGCCTGGCGTGAGCATACGGGTTCTGCCCCTGACCACGCGCGACCCGCGGCAGATGCTGGACACCGAGGCCTGCGATCTGGCCATCGGCCATTTCCCGTCGGTGCTGCCCGACCTGACGGTCAAGGCGCAAAACGGCGAGGCGATGCCGTTTTATTTCCAGCGGCTGTATGACGGCGAATATGTCTGCGTGATGCGCAAGGACCATCCGCTGGCCGGCGGGCGGCTGAGCCTGGACGACTTTTGCGCGGCCCGGCACATGCTGGTGAGTTTTTCCGGCCGGCCTTATGGCTTCATCGACGAGTCGCTGGCCGCGCTGGGGCGGGAGCGGCGGGTGGTGCTGACCGTGAACCAGTTCTTTACCGCCGGCCGGGTGGTCGCCCACTCCAACCTGCTCACGGTGCTGCCGCGCCATTTTGTGCGCGTCACCGGCTTTGCCGCCGAACTGGCGCTGCAGCCCCTGCCGTTTGCGGTGTCGCCGGTGCATGTGGACTCGCTGTGGCACCGGCGTTCGGACCGGCTCGGCGCGCATGCCTGGCTGCGGCGTGCCGTCCTGCGGGCGGCTGAGAAGGCCTTCACGGCCTGAAAAACCCGACCGTGCTTTTGCGCGGGCGGCTGGCGCTCAGCGAATGACGCTCAGGAAGGCGCGGGCTGCGCCGCGCAGCTCCTGCGCCTGGCGCGGGTCGCGTCCGGCGCCGGCGTCGGCGCGCTCCATCAACTGGTGCGCCACCTCGCTGGCGGGCGCCAGCGCGTTGCGTGAAGACATGAAAGAGGCAATTTTGGAGAGAATGCGAAACATAAAAACTCAGTGCGGTATTAAAAATGGTGACAGGGATAGAGTAAGGGTTTTCCCTAGGTTTACAAGCCGGGGCAGGTCACAAACCCATGCCGATACGGCATGGCCGCATTCAAAATGGTCTTTGCACCAGGGTAAAAAGCACCGGTGCAGGAGGAATTCCGCACCTTCCCGCACAATCGGCCCGTGAACATCCAGCTTCTTTCCGACCTGCATCTTGAGTCCAACCCCTACTTCAAACCCACGCCGCTGCCCGGCGCCGACGTGCTGGTGCTGGCGGGCGACATCGGCTCCTATCAGCAGGGTTCGCTGCTGACCAGCCTGGCGATTGACGACTTTGGCCTGGCGCGGTTTTCGCCCTTGCCGGCGGCGCAGGGCGGCGCGCTCTGGCCGACGCCGGTGCTGTTCGTGCCGGGCAACCATGAATACGACGGACTCGAATTCGATGAAGCCGACGCCCGGCTGCGCGAAGCCTGCCAGCGCCTGGGAATCGTCTGGCTGGAACGCGAATGCGTGCGGCTGCAGGGCGTGCGCTTCATCGGCTGCACCTTGTGGACCGATTTTGATGCGCTGACGACCAGCGCCAACAGCAGGGACCCGGCAGCGCCAGGCCGCATCACGCTGGGCGAGCAGCTCAAGATGCGCGAAAAAGCCTTTCGCGCGGCCAATTTTTACCTCAAGAAGAACCATGCCCTGCGCCAGGGCCAGCCCGTGCTTGCCGAAGCCCTGCGCGAGGAGGGCCTGCGCAGCCAGGCCTGGCTGCGTGAGGCGCTGGCAGTGCCCTTTGACGGCCCCACGGTGGTGGTGACGCACTTTGCGCCCAGCCTGCTCAGCGCCGACCCGCGCTATGGGCTGACGCCGGGGTCGGCCGGGTTCTGCAATTCGCTGGACGACCTGCTGCCGCTGGCCAGGGTCTGGCTGCACGGCCACCTGCATTGCCCGAACGACTACGTCAGGCAGGGCTGCCGCGTGGTGGCCAATCCGCTGGGTTACGCGCGCAAGGGCGAGCAGCAAGGCTTCCGGCCGTCGCTGCGCATTGCGGTTCATCCATAGCCTGACAGGGGGTGTTGAATTGTCGCGCCAGCGGCCTGCCGGTGGCTATTTCCGTTTCCAAATCAATCCGAGATTAGGCGCGAAGCCGCGGACAGTGCTTTGGCACGGCAAGGCGAAGCAACGACATATCGGATTGATTTGGAAGCGGAATAAACTACGGTATTGACCAAGGAGCACACACCATGAAGATTCTTCTGGCCGTTGACGGCAGCCCGTACACCAAGAAAATGCTGGCCTACCTGACCACGCACGACGAGCTGTTCGGCCCGCGCAATGAATACACCCTCCTGACGGTGCAACCCCCCTTGCCGCCCCGGGCGCGGGCGGCCGTGGGCAAGGAAATCGTTGACGGCTACTACGCCGACGAAACCGAAAAGGTCATGGCGCCGATCACTGAATTCCTGTCGCACCACAATCTGGTGGTCAAGCGCGAGTGGAAGGTGGGGCATGTGGGTGAAACCATTGCCAACTTTGCCGACGAGGGCAAGTTCGACCTGCTCGTGATGGGCTCGCACGGCCATGGCACGATTGGCAACCTGGTCATGGGCTCGGTCGCGACGCAGGTGCTGTCGCACTGCAAGGTGCCGTTGCTGCTGGTTCGCTAGCATCGCGGCGGGCAGAATGCTATCTAAACAATAGCTGAATACGCTTTGCCAGCAAGCGGAAAAGGCCTGAAAGGCTTGAAAACTTCGCCTTGGAAGCAGGTTTGCCGGCTCAGGCGGCCGCAGCGCCCAGGGTGAAATAAAACGTGGCGCCTTCGCCTTGCACCGACTCGGCCCAGACCCTGCCGCCATGGCGCGCCACGATCCGGTGCACTGTCGCCAGGCCGATCCCGGTGCCGGCAAATTCAGCCTCGGTATGCAGGCGCTGGAAAGCGCCGAACAGCTTAGGGGCATACGCCATGTCAAAGCCGGCACCGTTGTCCCGGACGAAATACACATCCTCGTCGTCGGAGCCGACCATGCGGCCCAGCGTGATGCAGGCGCGGTCCTTGCGGGCGCTAAATTTCCAGGCATTGCCGAGCAGGTTGTACAGCACCTGCGTGAGCAGGCGCGGGTCGCCCTGGGCCATCAGGCCAGGCTGCACGTCCAGGCGGACCAACCGGCCCGGCTCGCGCTCTTGCAGGCCGGCCAGCACCACCCCGGCCCTGGCGCTCAGGTCCACCGTTTCCCAGGTCAGGCTGGAGCGCGACACCTGGGCCAGCGACAGCATGGCATCGATCAGCTCGCCCATCTGCCCGACGCCGGCCCGAATGCGCGCGAGGTAATGCTGGCTGCGCTCGGCCAGCGGCGTCGTGCCCTGGCCGGCGATTGACTTGGCCAGCAGGTTGCTGAAGCCGTTGATGCTGCTCAGCGGGCTGCGCAAGTCATGCGACACCGAATAGGAAAACGCCTCCAGCTGCTCATTGGCAAACTTCAGCTGCGCCGTGCGTTTTTGCACGCGATCTTCGAGGCTGGAATTGAGCAGCAGGATTTCTTCGCGTGCCTGGCGGCGCTCGCGAATGTCGGTGTTGACGATCATCACGCCGTTGACCTGTCCGCTTTCGTCGCGCACCACGGTCCCGCGCATCTCGACATACACCGGCGAGCCGTGGCAGTCGGCCTGCTCCACCTCGCCGGTCCAGTCGCCCTCGGCCGCCTTGATCTGTTCGATGGCGTCGGTCAGCACCTGCGGGTCGCGGTACATCAGCGTCTGCATGGTCTTGCCCAGTACCTGTTCCGCCGGCCAGCCATAGAGGCGCTCGGCGCCCCGGCTCCAGAAGCGGATGCTCAGGTCCAGGTTGCGCACCACGATGGCGCCCGGCGCCAGGTCGATCAGCGAAGCCTGCTCATGCAGCCGCGCCGCCGTCCTGCGTTCGGCCTCCTCGCTGCGCCGCTGCTCCAGCCGGGTGCGCAGGCTGACGATGCCAAAGGCCAGGTTGTCGGCCAGTTCCTGCAAGAGCTGGATCTCTTCGGGGGCAAATCGCTGAAGCTGGCCGGCATACAGGCACAGCACGCCAAAACTGTGCCTGTCGCTGCACAAAGGCAATGCGAGGGTGCTGAAATAACCCCGCTGCATCGCCGCATCACGCCAGTGAAATTCGCTGTCCAGCTGGCTGACATCGCCGGTTTGCTGCGGCAGCCCGCTGCGGATGGCCCGGCCCGCCGGCCCCCGCCCCTGCGGCCGGTCGTCGCGCCAGCACAGGGTGATGGTTTCCAGATACCCTTGCTCGGCGCCCGCATGGGCCACGGGCTGGATGGTTTTTTCCTCGTCATCGTTGGCAAAGCCGACCCAGGCCATGCGGTAGCCGCCGACCTCCACGGCCACGCGGCACACCTCGGCCAGCAAGGCGGCTTCGTCATGAATCCGGTTGATGGCCATGCTGGAACGGCTCAGCATCTCCAATGCCCGGTGAGTGGCGGCCAGCGCCATCTCGGCCAGCTTGCTGTCGGTGATGTCGCGTATGGTGCCCACCACGCGCTCAAGTTCGCCGGCGTCGCTGAACACCGGGTAGGAGCGGTCGCGCAGCCAGCGTATCCGGCCATCGGCCGAAAGGATGCGGTACTCGACCCTCGAATTGTGTCCCGCTTCATTCAGCGCATTGGCCTGCGCCAGCACCGGCAGGTCTTCGGGCAGGACGGCATCGACCTGGGAGCCCGGCACGGCGTACAGGCTCTCGCAACTGCGGCCCCAGATTTTTTCATAGCCCGGGCTGACATAGCGCACCTGGCCCTGGTGGGCATCGACGTTGTAGAACACGTCCTCGATGTTTTCGGCCAGTTCGCGAAAGCGCGCCTCGCTGCCGACCAGCGCCTGCTCGGCGCGCGCGCGCTCCAGCGCCAGCCGCGCCAGCCGGATGGCCGCTTCGATCAGCCGCTGATCGGCAGTCTGCGGCCTGCCGGGCGTGCGGCGGTAAATGGCAAAGGTGGCCAGCACTTCACCATCGGTCGCCACGACCGGCGTACTCCAGCAGGCCAGCAGCCCATGGGTGGCCAGCAGTTCCCGGAAATCGTGCATCAGCGGGTCGCGCCTAACGTCCTCGACGATCACGCTTTCGCGGCGAAAGGCTGCGGTTCCGCAGGCGCCCACGCCTTCCCCGACGCTCAGGCCGTCGGTGGCGCGGACGAATTCTGGCGGCAGGCTGGGCGCGATGGCCTGGCGCAGCTGCCCGCCCTGCGACATGAGCATGGAACACAGGCTGTCCGGCGCGCTGCTTTCGATCAGCCGGAGGATGGCCTCAATCGACTCGCGCACCGGCGCGCCCCTGGCGATCAGGACCAGCACTTCCTCCTGCGCCAGGGCAAAGCTTTCCGCCGCCTTGACATCGGTCACATCGACGAACACCGCCAGGGCGCCGAGCGAGCAGCGGTCGGCGCCGAGCAGCGGACGGGTGCTCATGCGCAGGATACGGTCCGGGGCGTGCGGCGGGGAAAATCTCAGGTCCCAGTTGTCGATGCTGGCGCCCGCCAGGGTCTGCGACAAGGGCCCGTTCGATTCGAGGCTGGTTCCATCGAACGACTTGAGCGGGCTGACGTGCCGCCAGTCGCTGAACAGCGCGTCTTCGCCGGGCGTGGGGAATACCTTGCGCGCGGGCCGGTTGAACAGCAGGAAACGGCCCTGAGTGTCGATGGCGATCACGCCTTCGCTCATGCTGTTGAGGATCAGGTCGAGCATGGCGCGCTCGGCATCGCCCTTGCGCAGGGCGGCATCGAGTTCGCCGCGCTGCGCCTGCAGGGATTCGGCCATGCGGTTGAAGGCCAGCGCCAGCCGGCCGATCTCGTTGTGGTGCGAAAGGCCCAGGCTGACGCGCGCCAGAAAATTGCCGCGCGCGATTTCGTTGGCTTCCTTCAGGATGGCATTGGCAGGTTTGACCACCAGGCGCCGGCCCATCGCCCAGGCGCTGGCCATGCCCAGGGCGGCCATGGCCAGCAGGGCGGCCAGATCAGCCATCAGCAGGGTGCGCGGCGTGGCGACCAGGACATTGCGCGGCACGCTGATGGCCACGAACAGCCCGCCCTTGGAGGCGCCGACCGGGGCATAGGCGTACACCTGCTCGACGCCGCGGCTATCAGCCGCCTGGCCGACGCCCGGCTGCCACGACCGGGCCGCGTTCAGCACTACCGGATCGCGCTCCTGGCTGCCGGCCTGGCCGGCGGCCGGATGGGATGCCAGGACCACACCCTGGCGGTCGATCACCCGCAGCAGTGCGCCTTCCAGGATTTTTTCCGCCGCCAGGACTTCGACAAACCTCGTGACATCCACGGCGGCAAAGGCCACGCCGTTGAGAATGCCCCCGGTGCTGTACACCGGCATGCCGAAGGCCACGCCGGGCCGGCCCGTGGACCGCGAAACCGCATAGTCGCCGACTGAAAACGCCTGCTGTTCAAGCGCCTGGGTAAAAAAGGCCCGGTCGCCGATATCTATATCGGCGACCGGACTGGCGGCATGGCACGACAGCCTGCCGTCCAGGTCCACAACGCCCAGGTTGGAATACGCCGTGTCCTGCGTCTGCAGGTTTTTCAGGTACTGCGCGCACAGGCGGTTTCGCGTGTCCTTGATGGAAGGGCCGCTGGCAATGTCGCCCAGCAGCTGGGCGGCCCGTTCGACCAGTCGCTGCTGGTGCGCCGCCGCCAGCAGCGCACTGGACTGCAGGCCGGCCTGGGCCAGCGCCAGCACCGTCTGCTGGTTTTTCGCCGCCGACCAGGCGAACAGGCCAAAGACCGGCACCAGCCCGGCCAGCACGAGCAGGACCAGGCGGGAACGAAGGCCGAGCCGGCTCAACATCGGGAATTTCCGGGCGGGATCAATGGGAAATGGGTGAAACGCGGTGCGGGCATGGGGTCGGGCGAACGCCTGTGCGGCGCGCGTGGCGGGGTATGGCTGACAGGCGCCCTGGCTTTACTGCTTGCGCTGCACAAACAGGTTGCGCTTGGCGTCTTCGGGGTAGGCAAAGGTCACCGCGCCATTTTTGACCATGCCCATCACCAGCATGTTCTGCGTGGTTGCCTCCTTGTCCTGCTTGCTGAAGGGCTGCTCGTAGGTGGCGGTGACGCCGTAGTAGATGCGGTTGCGGCTTTCCAGCGCGGTCTTGATGGCCGGGCCGGTGAGCTTGCCGTCGCGCACGCCGAACAGCGAATGGACCAGCACGTACACCGCGTCATAGCCCTGCGCGGCGGCCATCGGGACCGGAATCTTCTTGACCTTGTACTTGCGCGCATAGCCGGTCAGGAACGACGCCCGGCGCTCGTTGCTGGGCTCGGCGATGAAGGTCTGGGCCATCAGCGCGCCCTCGGCAGCTTCCTTGCCGCCGTCGATGAAGAAGGGAAACGACAGCGTCCAGGCACCGACCTGCGGCACCTTCCAGCCCAGCGACTGGCGGCCCCGGGCAATCACCGCATTTTCCGGGCCGACGGTGTAGCTGAACACCACGTTGGCGCCGGCCGCCCTGGCGGCCTTGAGTTCCTCGCCCAGGTCTTTCACCCCCAGCGCAAACCGGGCGACATGCACCGGCTTGAGCTGTTTGGCGGCCAGCGCGGCCTCGACATCCTTCAGGCCGGCCTCGCCGTAGCCGGTGGTGTCGGCAAAAATGGCCACCTTGTCCCAGCCACGCTTGACGATGTCATCGACCACGAAGGGCGCCTGGATGGCGTCGCTGGGCGAGGTGCGAAAGATGTAGCTGTCGGGCGCGGGGTATTTGGCGGTGAGCGGCTTGCCGGTGGCGCACGGGATGATCAGCGGCAACTGGCTGGTCTGGTACACCTCCAGCGACTTGGCGGCGACGCCGGTGTTGCAAAAGCCGATGGTCGCCACGACCTTTTCAGCGACCAGTTCCTGCGACAGTTTCAGACCGATGTCGGGATTGGCCTGGTCGTCCTTGCGAACGATCTCGATCTTGCGGCCCAGGTAGCCGCCGACGGCATTGATTTCATCGACCGCCTGCAAGATGCCGTTGAGCATCGGCACGCCGAAGTCCGCCGAGCCGCCGGTGAATGGGCCGATGACGCCGATCTTCAGCGTATTGCCGGCTGCGCCCGCCGCCGGATCGCCCTGCGCGCTGGCCGGCAGCGAAACAGTCAGCGCGGCGGCAAGGGCTCCGGCCATGGCGGCGCGCAGGCCGCTGGAAGTCAAGGAAGGCATCGTTTTTCTCCTGGGTTACCCAAGTATATGAAACAGTGTGTTTTTTGTGCAGTTCATTTCAGGCGGCCAGCGCCACTTCGGCCGACCGGGTCAGCGCGCAGCTCAAGGCATCGAGCACTTCGGACTCCAGGTTCCAGCAATGCCAGTAGAGCTGGATCGGCAGCACGCACGAAGGCGCCAGGTTGACCAGTAGGCCCTGGTCCAGCAGGGGTTGCGCGAGCAGGCCCGGCAGCACGCTGGCGCCCCAGCCGGCCAGCACGGCGCGCACCTGGCCTTCGGACGAAGGGACGAACAGCTGGTTGAGCATGACGCGCTTGAGCCCGAAGGCCTTGCCGACGAATTCGCTCTGCATGTCGTCCTTGCGGTTGAAGGCGACGAAGGCAATCTCGCGGAAATTGTGCGCCGTCAACGCATCTAGGCCCAGACGCTCCTGCGCCAGCGCGGGCGTGGCGACCGCGACGTATTCCATCGCGCCGAGCGGCACCACCTTGCAGCCGCGCAGCGCCTGCTTGAGCGTGGTGACGCAGCCCAGCACCTGGCCCTGGCGCAGCCATTCGTGCGTGAAGTCCTGGTCGTCGGTGATGATTTCCATCGGCAGGCCCGACTGCGCCAGCGCGGTCAGCGCCGGCAGCGCCCAGGTGGCGATGCTGTCGGCGTTGATGGCAATGGATATGCGCTCTTCCTCGCGCGCGCCGCGCAGCGAACTCGGCGCGAGTTCCTTCAGGTCGCGCTCCAGGTCGGCGCGCAGCAGGCGCAGCATGCGGGTGTGCTTGAGCAGCAACTGCCCGGCCGAGGTGGCCTTCAGCGGCCGGCTGCGCACGATCAGCACCGTGCCGACCTGCGCCTCCAGCGCGCGCAGGCGCTGCGACACCGCCGACTGGGTGATCGACAGGCGCCGCGCGGCGCGCTCAAAGCCGCCCTCTTCCACGATGGCCGCCAGGCATTCCAGGGCATCCGGGTCAAAAGTGCTCATTCGGAAGGCTTTCAGTATTAGTTGGCCTGATGATTTAGCTGACAGTTTAATTTGACTGTTATCCGGCGCCAAGCTCCTGCACACTTGCGTTTTGCAAAAGGGGAACGGCATGAAGGTTGTGGTTTTAGGCGCAGGCATCATCGGCGTGAGTACCGCCTGGCATCTGCAGCAGCGCGGGCACGAGGTCACGGTGGTGGACCGGCAGCCAGATGCCGCGCTGGAAACCAGCTTTGCCAATGCCGCGCAGATTTCCGTCAGCTACTGCGAGCCCTGGGCCAACCGCGACGCGCCGCTGAAGGCGCTGAAATGGATGTTCCGCGACGATGCGCCGCTGCTGTTCAGGCCGCAGTCGCCGTTTGGCGAGGGCTGGCGGCAATGGCGCTGGGGCCTGCAGTTCCTGGCGCAGTGCAACGACGCGGCCTTCGAGCGCAATGTGCAGCAGCTCGTCGCGCTGGGCGCCTACAGCCATGCCGCGCTCAAGGACGTGGTGCAGGCCACCGGCATCGACTACCACCGGCTGGAGCGCGGCATTGCCCACTACTACACCGAGCAGAAATCGTTCGACACCGCCGGCGACGCAGCCGAGCTGATGCGCAAGTACGGCGTGGCGCGCCGGGTCGTTTCCACCGCCGAGCTGCTGAAGATCGAACCGGCCCTCAGCGCCTTTGCCGACCATATCGTCGGCGGCACCTACACCGCCAGCGACGAAAGCGGCGACGCCCGGGTGTTCACTCAGGCCCTGGCCAGGCGCTGCGCCGAGCGCGGCGTGACGTTTTTGTACAACCACGACGTGCTGCGGCTTGAAAAAGCCGGCAATGCTATTGAATCCGTAGCTATACGCGCCCGTGGAACAAGCGCAAAAGGGCTAAAAGATGCTCAATTCAGGCCCTTCAAGCAACTCAAGGCCGATGCGGTGGTGGTGGCCTGCGGTTCCTACAGCGCGCCGCTGCTGCGCACCGTCGGCGTGGACTTGCCGATCTACCCGGGCAAGGGCTACAGCGCCACGTTCAAACTGCGGAGGCCCGAGTTGGCGCCGTTCGTCAGCACCATCGACGATGAAGTGAAGTGCGCCATCAGCCGGCTCGGCAACGAGTTGCGCGTGGCCGGAACCATCGAGGTCGGCGGCTACGACCTGTCGCTCGACACGCCGCTGGCCAAGGCCAGGTGCCGCATGCTGGCCCGGCGCATCGAGCAGGTGCTGCCCGGCGTGTGCGACACGCGGCTGGAAGAAGAAGGCGGCACGCCGCAGTTCTGGTGCGGCCTGCGCCCGGCCACGCCGACCAACATTCCCTACATCGGCAAGACCAGGGTCAGGCGTCTGTGGGTCAACGCCGGCCACGGCACGCTGGGCTGGACGCACGGCGCGGGCTCGGGCAAGGCCCTGGCCGAGCTGATCAGCGGCGAATCGCCGGCGATGGCCTTCGGCTTTTACGGATTCGACAATGGCCACCGCCAGCCCGGGCTCTCCGCCGCCTGAGCCTGTTCCCTGCTCCCCGGCAGCGCCCGCAGGGTCACCTTTTCCTACAGACAATACTTTTTCAGGCTGACAGCCGGGAGGCGCAAAGCCGGCGACAGTGCAGGGATGACGACACAAAAATCCCGCACTTCACCCAACAACACACCTGACCAGCCGGCCGCCGGCAAGGGCATGCCGGCGAAAGCCCCGCAAGCGCAAGACCCCATGGTGGGCAAGCAGCCCGACCTGAAGGACGGCTCGGCCCAGGACAAGCTGGAATTGCCGAGCGACCGGGACCAGGCGCAGGACATGACCGCCGATCAGCCCGACCCCCGGATCGAGCAGGCAGCCAAGGACGTCAAGGACGGCAAAAAGGACACGAGCAAGGCGACCGAAACGGATCAGACCTACAGGAAGCTTTGAGCGGTCACGGTTTTTCAGCCAAATACGGCTTTTGCGCACGACCGGCATGCATAGTAAGCTATTTATCTCATAGCATTTAACGCCAAATGAACGCCGGCTCCGTCCTGCGCAGGCGAGCGGCGCAAGCCCCGAAGCCGGCGCGTGCCGGTGGCTTCAGTTAAATTAGCGCCCTATGTTGCCCCTATCTCCCCCTCGCCAGGCGAGCAGCCCGAGCTTTTCGCCCCGGGAATTCCGCGCCTCCCTGGCGATGTTCGCCACCGGCGTGACCATCGTCACGGCACGCACGCCGGCCGGGGTGCTGGTCGGCCTGACGGCCAATTCCTTCAACTCGGTATCGCTCAATCCGCCGCTGGTGCTCTGGAGCCTGTCGCAAGGCGCCAGCTCGATGGCCGCGCTGAGCACCGGTTCGCACTACGCCATCAACATCCTGTCGGCCGATCAGAAGGAACTGGCCGAGCGCTTTGCCAGCCGGCGCGAGGACCGCTGGCTGGACGTGGCATTCAGCGAAGGCGCCAGCGGCGCGCCGCTGCTGGATGGCGCAGCCGCGACGTTCGAATGCTTCAACCGCAGCCGCTACGAGGAAGGCGACCACGTGATCTTCGTCGGCGAGGTCGAGCGCTGCAGCCACCAGGCCGGCGCCGCGCCGCTGCTGTACCACGGCGGCAGGTTCTACACCGAGCATCCGCTGTAAGCCGGCGTCACGCCCTTTCGGCCGGCCTGGCCGGCGGGCGGCGGTCGCCCGCGTCCCTGCGTTTTCCCATGCCACGGATTCTTCATGATTGAACGAAAAACCCATCTCGACACGCTGGCGGTGACCATGCTGCTCGGCTGCTGCCTGTTCTGGGGGTTGCAGCAGGTCCTGATCAAGGCCACGCTGGCCGAGATACCGCCGATGTTCCAGGCGTCGCTGCGCCTGGCGGGCGCGACGGCGCTGCTCTGGGGGTGGTGCGCCTGGCGCCAAATTCCCCTGTTCAGCCGCGACGGCTCGCTGGCGGCCGGGCTGCTGGCGGGCGCGCTGTTCGGCGCTGAATTTGCCTGCATCTACCTGGGCCTGCAATACACCACGGCGTCGCGGCTGACGGTGTTTTTGTACACCTCGCCGTTCTGGGTCGCGCTGCTGGTGCCGTTCTGGGCGCGCTCGGAAAGGCTGCGCGGCCTGCAGTGGGCCGGGCTGCTGTGCGCCTTCGTGGCGGTGGTGTTCGCGCTGCGCGAAGGCTTGTCCGGCGGCACGGCATCGACTGTTCGCGGCGACCTGCTGGCGCTGGCGGCCGGCATGCTATGGGGCCTGACGACGGTGGTGATCCGGGCGTCGAAGCTGGTGACCATTGCGGCGGAAAAGCTGCTGTTCTACCAGCTGGCCGTCAGCGCAGCAGCCTTCCCGGCGCTGTCGCTCGGGCTGGGCGAAGCCTGGAACTGGCACTTCAGCGCGTTTGGCCTGGCGTCGCTCGGCGTGCAGACGGTGATTGGCGCCTTTGCCAGCTACCTGGCGTGGATGTGGATGCTGGGCCGCTACCCGGCCACGCAGATTTCAACCTTTGTGTTCTTCACGCCGCTGTTCGCGCTGCTGTTCGGCGCCCTGTGGCTGGGCGAGGCGGTCACGCCCGGCCTGCTGGCTGCGCTGGCCACGGTGGCGGCAGGCATCATGCTGGTCAACCGCAGGCCGCGCGCCGCCGCCTGAGCGGTTCGAAGCCCGGACGCGAAGCCCGCAGGCAAGGCCGTGTCATGCCAGCGCGATGACCGGCTACGCCTGGCGCCTGGCCTGCTCGGCCACTTGCGCCAGCCAGGCCTCCAGCTGGCTTGAGTCGATGGGCTTGGCAAAGTGAAAGTTGAAGCCTGCTGCAAAGGCGGCCTGCTTGTCCTTGGGCTGGCTGTAGCCGGTCACCGCCGCCATGACCGCCGTCTGCACGCCCGGAATCAGGCGCAGCTGGCGCGCCAGCGTGTAGCCATCCATGTCGGGCAGGCCGATGTCAAGCAGGCACAGCTGCGGCAACACCCGGCGCGCGCATTCGATTGCATCAAGGGGATGGAACTGCACGAACACCTCATGCCCGAGCAGTTCGATGAACATTCCCAGCAGGCGCGCCGCATCGACGTTGTCATCGACCACCAGGACACGCAGCGAATTGCCTGCGGGGCGGGAATCCGCATCGCTCGCCTCGATGCGGCGCTGCGCGTCGTCCTGCTTCAGGCGCGGCAGGACCACCGTCACTTCGCTGCCCATGCCCATTCCGGCGCTTTGCACCTTGACGGTTCCGCCATGCAGCTGCACCAGGCTGCGGACCAGCGCCAGGCCGATGCCCAGCCCGCCCTGGGAGCGGTCGGAGCTTCTTTCGCCCTGGGTGAACAGCTCGAAGGCGACGTCCAGCAGTTCGCTGGACATGCCGATGCCGTTGTCGCGCACGCGCAGCGTCAGGTGGCCATCGTCCGCCAGCATCCGCAGGTCGATGCGGCCGCCATTGGGCGTGTAGCGGATGGCGTTGCCAAGCACATTGACCAGCACCTGGACCAGCCGCAGCCTGTCGCCCATCACCTGGGTGCGTTCGGGCGACAGCTGGATGTCCAGGTGGTGCGCCTTGGCCTCCAGCAGCGGACGAATCTGCTCCAGCGCCTCGGTGGCGATGGTTTTCAGGTCCACTGGCTGCCGGTCCAGCGTCACCTGGCCGCGGGTGACGCGGGACACGTCGAGCAGGTCGTCGATCAGGCGGGTCATGTGCCGGGCCTGGCGCGAAATCACTTCGCTCAGCTGCAACACCCCGGCGTCATCCAGCGTGCCCCTGGACAGCAGGTCGGCGGCGGTGGCGATCGGCGCCAGCGGGTTCCTGAGCTCATGGGCCAGCATGGCCAGGAACTCGTCCTTGAGCCGGTCCGCGTGCTGCAGGCCCTGCTGCGCCAGCTTCTGCTCATGAATCTCGGTGCAGGTCCCGATCCAGCGAACGATCACGCCCTGCGCGTCGCGCACCGGCCGGGCACGGCCCAACACCCAGCGGTATTGGCCGGAGTGGTGGCGCAGCCGGTGTTCGATCTCGTAGCACTCGCCGGTGTCCAGGCAGTGGTGCCATTTTTTCAGCACCATCTCCCGGTCCTCGGGATGAAACAGCGCCGTCCACGCCTTGCCGTCGATGGCGCCCTGCGCAACGCCGGTGTAGTCATACCACTGCTGGTTGCAGTAGTCCAGCAAGCCGTCAGGCGTCGTGCCCCAGACGATCTGCGGTATGGCATTGGCGATCGTGTGGTACTTGAGGACGGTTTTGCGCAACTTGGCGTCGGCGCGGGCATGCTCGGTGACGTCATTGCCCTCGATGAAAACGCCGCTGACGGCACCGTCGGGTCCGGTGATGGGCTGAAAAATGAAATCGACGAAGCGCTGCTCCGGCCGGCCCCTGGCATGCTGCGAAAAAATCACCGGCATCCGGGTGCCGATGAAGGGCTTGCCGCTGGCATAAACCTCATCGAGCAGCGCGCCGTAGTCCTGGCCCTCGACTTTTCGGCCAATGTCCAGAAAGGTCTTGCCGACCACCTCGTCGCGTCCGACCAGCCGCAGGTAAGCGCTGTTGGCCAGTTCGTACACATGGCCAGGCTCGCGCACCACCGCCATGAAGCTGGGGGCCTGTTCAAACAGGCTGTAGAGCCACTGGGTTTCGGTCCGGCAGGTTTTTTCCGCCAGCACCCTGGTGGTGGTTTGCGCCAGCGCGCAGTACAGCCCGGCCACCGTGCCGTCAGGACCATCGACAGGCGCACACGAAAAGCTGCACCAGGCCTGCCCGTTGACGCCATCGCGGCGCAGCAGAAAAGGCGCGGCCCCCAGAGGGACAGACTCCCCGGCCAGGGTCTGGCTGACCAGCGGCTCGATGTCGGGGCGCACTTCGGGCCACACCTCGTACAGGGGCTGGCCCAACGCCGCCGGATGCCGTTGTCCCAGGATGTTCAGGCAGGCGTCGTTGTACAGCAGGCGCAGCTCAGGCCCCCAGGCCACGAACACCGGCGTTCTGGAACGCAGCATGAGTCCGGCAACGGTCTGGAGCGCTTGCGGCCAGTCTTGCGGGTGACCCAGCCGCGAACTGGTCCAGTCATGGCTGCGCATCAAAGCGCCCGCCGTGCCGCCGTCCCTCAAAAAGCCGGGGGATGCTTTTGATGATTCTTGAGCCAAAATTTGATTTTTTTAACTAAGCCAATAAAATTACAAAAACGCATACTAATCGAACAAGGCGAAACCGGTCCGGTTTGCGCTGTTTCAGGTGCTTAACAAAGCAGCTTTTGCGACTTCCTGCACATCCGGCAAGCCAGCGGTTCGGAAACCGCGAAACACCTGAACAATTCTCATTCCCGCGATTCTAAGGAGTCACGGCCGAGGTGTCGTGACGCTGGCGGCGGGGGCGCTTCAGTGCTCTCCCACATCAGACGGTCCGCCGTCTGACAGCCAGCAGAAAAAAAGCGGGTTATCTTGGCTTTCATGGCTTCCTTGCGCATTCACACCACGGGTACGGCATGCGGGGCTGAAAGGCAGACGCCATGACGCCCACGCTGCCGCAGATCCTGTGGGTGGTGCGCCACGGCCAGAGCGCCGGCAACGTGGCGCGCGATGCGGCCGAGGCCAATGGCCTGCATGTCATCGACATTGCCACGCGCGACATCGACCTTCCGCTGTCCGCGCTGGGCCGGCGCCAGTCGCAAAGCCTGGGCCACTGGTTTGGCAGCCTGCCGCTGCAGGAGCGGCCCCAGGTGCTGCTGTGCTCGCCCTACGTCAGGGCGCGGGAGACGGCGCAACTGCTGCCGGAGAGCGGCGGCATCACGCAGGCCGTCAGGCTGCGCATGGACGAACGCCTGCGGGAAAAGGAATTCGGCATCCTGGACCGCCTGACGCACCTGGGCATCACCCGGAAAAACCCCGAACTGAGCGAACAGCGCGGCCATGTCGGCAAGTTCTACTTTCGCCCCCCGGGCGGCGAGAGCTTGTGCGACGTGATCCTGCGGCTGCGCAGCCTGCTGGAAATGACGACACGCGAATATGCCGGCCAGCGCGTGCTGGTCGTGGCGCACCAGGTGACCGTGAACTGCATGCGCTACCTGATCGAGCAGATGGACGAGGCCACCATTTTGGACATTGACCGGCTGGGCGACATTCCCAACTGCAGCGTGACGTCGTACCGGACCGTGGGCGACGACGACGGCAACGACCAGCCCCGCCATGTGGTCGACCTGGTGAATTTCCTGGCGCCGCTGCTGGCGGAAGGCACGCCGGTGAAGTCCGAGCCCGATGCACCGGTCGCGCCCAGCCCTTGAGACCGGCCATGCAGACCCTCGACCGACTGGCACTGCGCGACTGGCCGCCGGCGCGGGCAAGCTGACCATTGCCACCGCGCGAAGCGTCGCGCCCGGCCTGGCGCTCTTGATGCCCGAAGCGCGCGCCAACGGGCTGCCGGAAACCCCGGCGGGCGGCCTGCTGGCGTCAATCGTCAAGCAACTCGCGCCGTGCGCGGCGCGCTGTTCGGCCGTACTGGCCGGGCCTGCTGGACAGCGAGGGCAGCTGCGAATTTGTCGAACGCCTGCTGCGCCACCTGGCCGGCGTTCCGGTGATCCTCGATGTGCTGGCCATGGATGTGGTGCTGCGGGTACCGCGTTTTGACCAGCCGGTGCTGCTGACGCCGCATGCGGGCGAAATGGCGCACCTGAGCGGCCAGCGCAAGGACGACGTGAAGGCCGATGCGCCTGCGCTGGTGCGGGCCATGGCCGTGAAGCACAACGCGGTGGTGGCGCTGAAAGGCGCGACCACCTTCATCATTGCGCCCGAAGGTGAAGCCTGGTGCCATGTGTCGGCCAATGCGGGCCTGGGCACCTCGGGCTCGGGCGACGTGCTGGCGGGCCTCATGACCGGCCTGGCGGCGCGCGGCGCGCCCCTGGTGCAGGCGGCGGCCTGGGGGTTTTCCTGCATGCGCTGGCGGGGCAGCGGCTGGCCGAACGCCATGGCCGGCAGGGCTTTCTGGCCCGGGAAATCCTGAAGGAAATCCCGTCGGTGATGCGCGACCTTTGACATTGACGCCACTGCAAACCTGAATGCGCCGGTTTGAAGAAGCGCGGGGTTTCGCTGCCATTTCGCGCACGCTGGCGCGCGATGCGTTTCAATACGGCTGACACCTATTTCCGGACCTTCGCCATGCCGCTTCGCTCTGCCCTTCCCGCCCTTCTCGCCGCGCTGCTGTTCGGCGCCAGCACGCCGTTGGCCAAGCTGCTGGCCGGGAACATGCCGCCGCTGCTGCTGGCCGGCCTGCTTTACCTGGGCAGCGGCTTCGGCCTGGGCGTGCTGCTGCTGGTGCGGCGCCTGCGCGAACGCCATGGCGGCCAGCCCGTGACCCGGCTGCACATTCCCCGCGCCGAGCGGCCCTGGCTGCTGGGCGCCATCGTGGCCGGCGGCATGCTGGCGCCTGCGCTGTTCATGCTCGGCCTGGCGCAAACCAGTGCCGCGTCCGCGTCGCTGCTGCTGAACCTGGAAGGCGTGCTGACGGCGGTCGTGGCCTGGCTGGCCTTCCGTGAAAACGCCGACCGCCGCGTCGTGCTGGGCATGGCGGCCATCGCGCTGGGCGGCGTGCTGCTGTCGTGGCAACCGGGTGGCGCCAGCTTCTCCCCCGGCGCCCTGCTGATTGCCGGCGCCTGCCTGGGCTGGGCCGTGGACAACAACCTGACGCGCAGGGTGTCCGGCAACGATGCCCTGCTGGTGGCCTGTCTGAAAGGCTTGCTCGCCGGCGTGACCAACACCGCCATCGCGCTGTATGTCGGCGCTTCACTGCCGGGTGCAGCGCCACTGGGCTATGCCGGCTTGGTGGGTTTCCTGGGCTACGGGCTGAGCCTGAGCCTGTTCGTGGTGGCGCTCAGGACGCTGGGAACCGCGCGCACTGGCGCCTACTTTTCGGTGGCGCCCTTGTTCGGTGTGATGATTTCGCTGGTCCTCTGGCCCGAGATGCCGGGCGGGCTGTTCTGGGCGGCGGCCGCGCTGATGGGGCTGGGCGTCTGGCTGCACCTGAGCGAGCGGCATGCGCATCCACACACGCACGAGGTGTTGCAGCACAGCCACCCGCACCGGCACGACGCGCACCACCAGCATGCGCATGACTTTGCATGGGATGGGACGTCGCCGCATGCGCATCCGCACCGGCATGCGCCGCTGGCGCACACGCATGCGCATTACCCGGACATTCACCACCGGCATCCGCATTGACGTCATGAGGTGGCGCGCAGGACGCTGGCGGCCAGTCTTATTTCACGCCATGCCGGGCCTGCCACTTTTTCATGAAGGCAATTTCCTGCTTTTGCGCCTTGATGATGTCCCGGGCCATCTTGCGCAGTTCGGGGTCCTTGCCGTGCTTCAACTGGACCTCGGCCATATGCACCGCGCCCTGGTGGTGCGGAATCATGTGCGCCACGAAATCCTTGTCGGCATTGCCGGTGTAGGGACGGCTCATGTCCTTCATCATTTTTTCCTCGCCCTGCTGGAAGGCGCGGGTCGAGTCAGAAGCCTTGGCATCGGCGGCATGGTTCATGCCCGCGTGCTCCGCCGGCATGGAAGCGGCAGGCTGCGCCTGGACGGTGAAGGCTGCGGCGGAGAAGGCCAGGGCGCTGAGCGCGCAGGCCAGCGTTTGGGGAAGGCGGGAATTGTTCATGGGGAAATCTCCTGAAAGGTGAGTCAAATCGCTTCCATGCCGGTGCATGCTGCCGCCATCGTGAAGCTTCCCACCGGGGGAAGGTCAAGCGCCTTGACCCCATGAAAAACCGGGCTTTTGCAGGCGTGTCAATTCCTTACGCCTGAACAGGGGGTTTTTTGCTACCGTAAGGCCCGCCTTTGCCATGCAAACCCTGCTACCCCATCCCAACCCCCGTCCAGTGCGATTTCGCGGAATCAGCGAACCCTGCCTGCGCCGGACTGGCAGCCGGAACCCCATGAAATTACCCGCCCCTGTTCCGCGCCCGGAAGAAATCGAACTCAAGCTGGCCTTGCCCACCGCCGACCCGCAGGGCCTGGCCAGGCGGCTGGCGCGCACGCCGCTGCTGGCGCGCCGCAAGCCCACGCAGCAGCCCCTGCACAACATCTACTACGACACGCCCGGGCAGGACCTGTACGAGGAGCGGGTGGCCCTGCGCCTGCGCCGCGTGGGCAGCAGCACCGATCCGCAGTGGCGGCAAACGCTGAAGATGGGCGGGCGCAGCGACTCGGCCCTGAGCCATCGCGGCGAGTGGGAAGTGCCGCTGGCCGGCGCCGAACTGTCGCGCGAAGCGCTGGAGGCCACGCCCTGGCCCGAGTTCGACCCGGACGGCAGCCGATTCGATGCGCTGGCGCCGTGCCTGGTCACCGCCTTCGAACGCACCTCCTGGACGGTGCGCCAGCGCGGCAGCAGCGTGGTCGAGGTGTCGCTGGACATCGGCCAGGTCGTGGCGGGCGACCAGTGCGCGCCGCTGTGCGAACTGGAACTCGAACTCATGGCCGGGGATCCGGCGGCGCTGTTCGAGGTCGCGCGGCAGATTGCCCGCAGCGTGGCGGTGCTGCCGCTCAACACCAGCAAGTCCGAGCGCGGCTATGCGCTGCTGCAGAACCGCTTGAGGCAGCCGCTGCGCGCCCGGCCGCCGGCGCTGGCCAAGGGCATGGCCCTGCCGCTGGCGGCGCAGCTGGTGCTGCGTGAAATGTTCTGCCAGTTCACCAGCAACCTCAACCTGCTGAGCCAGTCCGACGACCCGGAGGTGCTGCACCAGGCGCGCGTCGGCTGGCGGCGCTTCAAAAGCGCGGTGCGGCTGTTCAAGCCTGCGCTGGCGGCCGGCCAGATGCCCGACTGGCAGGCGCTGGCGCCGCTGCTGGCCTTCATCGGCGAGCTGCGCGACATTGACGTGGCCCGGACCGAAACCCTGCCGGCGCTGGCAGACGCCTACCGCGCGGGCAGCGCGCAGCGGGCCGAAAAATGGCGGACGATGCTCCAGGCGCTGTCGGATGCGGCCCGGCTTCAGCGCAAATCCATCGGCCATGCGCTCGAAGTGCCGGCCGTGGGCGCCACGCTGCTGGCCATCACGCAGTGGCTCGAAGACCTGCCGAGGCAGGCCGGGCCGGCCGATCACGAGGCTCACGCGTCCAGGCATCCCTTGCGCCGCTGGGCGCGGCAGCGCGTCGATCGGCTGCACCGGAACATGAAGCGCGCACTGGCCGACAGCGCCCATCCGGACAGCCTGCACCGCGCCCGCATCCTGGCCAAGCGGCTGCGCTATGCCATCGAGGCGCTGCAGTCGCTGCTGCCCGGGCGGCACGTGGAACGCTGGCTGCCGAAGGCGACTAGGCTTCAGGCCGACATCGGCGCCACGCGCGACCTGCAGCAGGCCGGCGTGCTCGCGGCCAGCCTGGAAATCGACCCCGGGCTGGCCGAATTCCTGCGCGGCGTCGGCGTCGGGCAGCAAGCGCCGCGCTGAGCCGGCGGCGCTTCAGCCGGGCCGCGCCAGCCGCTGCTGCGCAAAACCGACATACCAGTCCAGGCAGTGCGGATTGGCCATCGCGTCGCGGTTCAGGACTTTTTCCAGCGGCTGGCCGAGCAGCAGCTTCTTGATCGGCAGCTCCTGCTTCTTGCCCGACAGCGTGCGCGGAATTTCGGCCACCTGAAGGATGTCGTCGGGAACGAAGCGCGGGCTCAGCGCGGTCCTGATGGCGTGGTGCAGCCGGGCCTTCACGCCTTCGTCAAGCACCGCGCCGTCCCGGAGCACCACGAACAGCGGCATGTAGCTGGCGCGCCCCAGGTATTCCAGATCGACCACCAGCGAGTCGAGCACTTCGGGCAGCGCCTCGATGGCGCTGTACAGCTCGCTGGTGCCCATGCGCAGGCCGTGGCGGTTGATGGTCGCATCCGACCGGCCGTAGATCACGCAGCCGCCCTGCAGCCCCGGGTCGATCTTCAGCCAGTCGCCATGGCGCCAGACCGCGCCCAGCTCGGCCCCGGCATCGCCGCCGCCGGGCCTGCGGCCGTGGCCGGGCGGGTAAATGTCGAAATAGCTGGACAGCAGGCGCGCGCCGCTGTCGTCGCCCCAGAGGTAGAGCGGCATCGACGGAATCGGCTGGGTGCAGACCAGCTCGCCGACCTCGCCGATGACCGGCCGGCCCTGTTCGTTCCAGGCTTCGACCGCCGCGCCGAGCAGGCGGCACTGCATTTTTCCGGGTGTCTGCGGCAGCTCGCGGTTGCCGCCGATGAAGGCGCCGGCAAAGTCGGTGCCGCCCGAGATGTTGCACCACCAGATGTCCTGAACGCCGGCACTGGCCATGAAGGCTGAACCCCATTGCTGCACCTCGGCGCTCAAGGGCGAGCCGGTCGAGCCGAGCGCGCGGATGCGGGTCAGGTCGCCGCAGGCGCCAGGCGTGATGCCGGCCTTCATGCAGCTGGCGTAAAACGCCGCGCCCGCGCCGAAGAAGGTCACGCCGGTATCCGCCGCGAAGCGCCACAGCGTGGTCCAGTCCGGCCGGTCCTTGGCGCCGCCGGGGTTGCCGTCATAGAGCACGCAGGTGGTGCCGCCCAGCAGCCCGGCCAGCTGCGCATTCCACATCACCCAGCCGGTCGAGCTGTACCAGTGGTAGCGCTCGCCAAACGAGTTGGGCCGGTAGCTGCAACCCACATCGTTGTGCAGGACGCCGAGCTGCAGCTGCACCAGCAGCATGCCGCCATGGCCATGCACGATGGGCTTGGGCAGGCCGGTGGTGCCGCTGGAATACACGATCCACAGCGGATGGTCGAACGCCAGCCAGAGCGGCTCGAAACCGGCGACTTCAGCATCATTTCGTGCTGTTGCGCTTGTCCAGCTTGCGCAGCCAGCTATCGAAACCGTAGCATCCAAATTGCCCAGCAGCAGCGTGTGGCGCACGCTGGGCAGCGCCTGGCGCAGCTCGGCCAGTACGCCCAGGCGGTCGTGGTCGCGCCCGCCGTGGGTCACGCCGTCGCAGGCGATCAGCACCGTGGGCGCGATCTGCCGGAAGCGGTCGAGCACCGCGTGCGTGCCCATGTCGGGGGCGCACAGGCTCCACACGCCGCCGATGCTGACCGTCGCCAGGAAGGCCACCATGGTCTCGGGAATGTTCGGCAGATACGCTGCCACCCGGTCGCCAGGTTGCACGCCCTGCGCCTGCAGGTGCAGCGCCAGCGAGGCCACCTGGCGGCGCAGCTCGGGCCAGCTCAAGTCGCGCCGCTGGCCCTTTTCATTGCTGCTGACGACCGCCGGCAGGCCGGCGGCATGCGCGGCATCGACATGGCGCAGCACCTGGCGCGCATAGTTGACCTGCGCGCCGGGAAACCACCGGGCGCCGGGCATGACGTTGCGGGCCAGCGCCGCGCCGTGCGGCGTGGGCGACTGCAGGTCAAAATAGTCCCAGATGCTTTGCCAGAACGCGTCCAGTTCGGTGGTGGACCAGCGCCAGAGCGCGTCGTAGCTGTCGAACACCAGGCCATGCCGGTCGCGCAGCCAGTCCTGGTAAAGGCGGATTTGCGGAATATGGGGCGGCGCCGTGCTTGTCTCGTTCATGCCTGTTGTCTCCGTGCGGGTGGTGAACGGCCAGCGTAGCAGCGTTGGGCGGGCCTTGCTGTCGCAAGCCGTACCCGGGGAACAGGGCACACGGGCGCAATAGCTGGTTTCAGGCGTTAATTGGCCGTTTGCGCATGATGGCCAAGCCCGGGCAGCTACCAAAACAATAGCAATCAAGCCGACAGGGCGCCTGCGGTGAATTCCTGCTTCAGCACATCGCCCAGACGCAGCGCCATGGCCACGATGGTGAGGGTGGGATTGGCGTAGCCGCCGGCGGGGAAGGTGGAACTGCCCGCCACGAAAAGATTATGGATGCCGTGAACCCGGCAATTGGCATCGACGACGCCAAGTTTGGGATCGTCATGCATCCGGGTGGTGCCCATCAGGTGGTGAGAACCGACAGGCCTGACGATATTGGGCCGTCCGTCGGGGTCGTGGACAAGCTGCAGCTTGCCCAGAACTGACCGCTCAAGCTCATCGGCGATCTGGGTCTGGGCCCGCAGCGTCTGCTGGATGTCTTCTTCGGGCCAATGCCAGTGAACTTCCAGTTTCGGGCATCCGAACATGTCGCGCTGCTGGCTCAAGGTGACCCGGTTATCCGGATGGGGCGATGGTTCAATGCTCTGCCAGACTTCAAGCAGCACCCTGGAACGAAGCTTCGGCATTCTTGAATACCTGTCGGGCTACCCGGACGGCGCGACGCTGATCGCGATTGCCGGCGACCTGAAGGTGCCGTGCAGCGCCTGCCATCGCCTGCTGGCCGAGATGGTGCGCTGCGGCTACCTGCGCCAGTTGCGCGAGCAGGGCGACTACGCCCTGACGACCAAGCTGGCCGCGCTGGGCCTGAGCTAGCTGAGCAAGTCGGGCATCGTGGACATTGCGCAGCCCCTGATCGACCACGTCGCGCAGGCATCGGGCGAGCTGGTGCGCTTGGCGATCGTCGATGGCGACCGGCTGACGTTCGTCGCCAAGGCGCAGGACGCGCGCTTCGGCTTGCGCTATGACCCGGACATGGGCCTGGACGTGAGGCTGTCGTGCAGCGCCGGCGGCCACGCCTGGTTGATGACGCTGTCCAACGAGCGCGCCGCCGAGATCGTGTCGAAACAAGGATTCGGCGACCCCAGGGATTACGGACCGAAGGCGCCCATGACGCTCAAGGCGCTGCTCAAGATCCTGCAGGCTGACCACAAGCGGGGCTTCAGCATGATCAGCGAGATGTATGCGCCGGGCATGACCGCCATGGCCGCGCCGGTTCGCCGGGCCGGGCAGCCCGCCATCGGCGTCATCACCATCGCCGGGCCGCTGATGCGCCTGACCGAGCCGCGCATGCTTGAACTCGCACCTGAACTGCTGGGGACCGCCGCCGAACTGGCGCTGGCGGGTTCGGCTTCTCCGGTGCTTTCCCGAAGCGCGGCGGCGGCCAGCACCTGACGCGTCATGGCGCGCAGCGGCAAACAAATCGCTTTGCCGACGCCGCCAGACGAAAAACACCTACAGGCCCAGCGCTGGCGTCCTGAAAAATCAAGGACCAGGCGTTATTTTCGGGTCCGGTTTTGCCGTGGCCTTCCATGCACTCACCTGCGCCTGGGGAAAGGATTCCACATGCAAGAACAGTTTGCCGATTGCCTGCAGGCTTGCAACGACTGCGCCGCAGAATGCAACCACTGCGCCGCCGCCTGCCTGCAGGAAGACAAGGTGGAGATGATGGTGGAATGCATTGCGCTGGACATCGATTGCGCCCAGGCCTGCGCCTTTGCGGCGGCGGCCATGGCCCGTGACAGCGTGCACGCGGCCGCCATTTGCGACCTCTGCGCCGACATTTGCCAGTCGTGCGCAGAAGAATGCATCCAGCATGATATGCAGCACTGCCAGCAATGCGCCACCGTCTGCTTCAACTGCGCGGAAGAATGCCGCCGCATGGCCAGCGCCGCCTAGCAAGCGCAGGGAGAGGCTGGCGATTTCAGAAAGCGCCTTGCTTGTGCGATGAAATGCAGCTTGGCAGGCATTGCCGTGCCAGCATGGCTGGCGCGGATTTGAAGCGACAAGCAGCCCGGACAGGCTGCGTCGTGTCAGTCCACCTGCTTGAGTGATCCCAAATCGACATCGCCGCTCTGGCTGGTGAAACGCAGGGAGCCGCCCTGGCCGCCTTGCGCCTGGCTCACGCCGGAAATGCGGTGCTCGCCGGTGTCGTACTGCCTGACTTTTCCGTCCTGCTCCACCGCCAGGCGGCGCTGGCCGGGAAAGAAGGCATAGCGCACGCCGTTCTGGCCTCCGCTGCTGGATGGACTGGACAGCCCCTTCGGCCACCAGCTGGAATCAGGCCCGTCCATCGGTTTCATGGGCTTCATGGGTTCCATCGGCTTCATCGGTTCCATGCTCAGTAGTCCCTTCTGTCGCGCCCACGGCGCATGACCAGCGCGGCCAGCAGCGCGCCAGCGGCGGCACCAATGGCCACCGCCTTGAGGGGTTCATCGGCAATGCGGCGGGCGGCGGTTTCCTGGAAGTCGGATGCCTTGGCCTTGAAGTCGCCGAGCTTTTCGCCGGCCACGCCGCCTGCATTTTTGGCGTAGCCGCGCGCCGTGTTCCAGGCGTCGCCGGCAATCGCCTTGGCATCGCCCGCTAGGGCCTTGGCCGTGTTCAGCGCGTCGCGGCCGGTGGCCTTGGCGTCGCCCATGGCGGGATGCATCGCCTGCACCGTGCTGGCCGCACTGGCCTTCGCCTCGTTGGCCAGCTGGCCCGCCGCATTGGCGGCATTCTGGCCGGTTTGCCTGGCCTCGTCGGCAATCTGCGAGGGAGTCTTGAAGTCGTCAGTCATGGCGGTCCTTTGGATTTTCTTGGCAACAGCGCCAATGAACATTGGACTATCGCTGCCGAGGCGTGCGTGTGGGTCGGCATACCCTTCCCCTGTAGGCTGAGGATTTACAAAGCCTCCGGAAATGGCGCATGCGGCCTTTGCCATGGCCCACGCGGCGGTTATTGCGTGCGGAAAACGTAGGGATGCAGCGCCTGGCACGGCGCCGATGGACACGCCCGACACAAACCGCCGAATCATCAAAAATAATGGCTATGTCACTGTTAAATGTGGAAATTTTCCCAAGGCCATCGCCAAGACAGCTTGCCCAGAGTCGCCATGGTGGCTGTCCAGGGCGCGAAACCAGCCCAGGTAGTTGTCCAGATAGCCCGTGGCAACGCCGTGAAAGCGGTGCAGCCACTGTTTGAGACGGCCGTGATAGGCGTTGACATTCTGGACATGGATGGCGCCGTTGACGCGCACGCCTGCGTTCAGATTGACCGCCTCGTGCGCCAGGTGCGCGTCGTGCGCAAAGCCGCAGTAGGTCCGGTTGCCATCGCTCACCAGCAGCGCATCCTTGGCCAGCACGGGCTGCAGTGCGCCGGCCAGTGCGGCTTTTGTCATCTGCCCGCGTCCCATCACCCAGTCCAGCGTCTGTCCGGCACGGTCCCGAGCCACCAAAACGCAGACCAGTTCACCGGACAGGCCCGCTTTTCTCGCCTTGCTGCCGCGACGGCGAGGCGGGCGGTCCAGCTTGCGACAGCCCTTGCGCGACTCCAGGATATAGGTCTCGTCGGCCTCGGTAATACCTTGCAGCGTTGTCGCGCGGTCTGCCTTGAGGCCGCTGAGAAAGCGATGGCGCCAGCGCAGCGCCGTGTTTCGGTGAACCTGCAGGGCAGTAGCGGCCCGGCGAAGGGTGAGGGACGCGGCCAGGGCTTGACTAAAACCGAACCACTTGCCCTTCTTGCGCAGCCGCGCCAGCGCGGTGCCCGTCAGGGCATTGAACGTGCGGTGGCATGTCCGGCAGCGGTAGCGCTGCAACCCACTGACGTGGCCATGCCGGTAAAGCTCGCTGCCTTGGCAGTGTGGGCAGCAGCGCGGCTCAGTCGCGCTGGACGACTCAATGACGGCCAGCCCTTTTTGCTGCTCATCGAGTTCATCCAGACGCTTTTTGAGCAGTTCACGCTGGCGCAGCGTGAGCCGGGGCACCTGTTGGTTCATCAACGCATTGAAAGTCTCGGCGTTCATGGCTAACCTCCTTCACGGTTCGCTATGAACTCTACGCCTCTGGAAAAAAAATTCCACATCTAACAGTGACAGAGCCAAAATAATAGCTGCTTGCTCCCGTGGAATATGCGCAAACAGGCGATTTGGCTTGAAATTTTCTTGAAAACGCCAGCTTCAGCGGCAAGAACGGCCCCTGCAGGCCGGGAAGGCTGGAAATTCGGCACCACCGGCTAATTTTCAGCATCATTCAGTGCTCTGGCGCTTATTACACGCGCGCGTGCAGCTATTTTATTCATAGCATCAAGCGGACACCAGCCACCCATCGACCAGTTCGATCAGCCGGCCGCCAGGCGCGGGTCGTGGGTGACGGCCAGTCCAGGCATGCAGGGGCCATGCCTCTCGCTCATAAAACACCTTGCCCACGCGCTCGATGTGCTCACGCAGTTCTGTGTGGCCCAGCTGCTCGAAAATCGACAGGTCAATGGTGTAAGGCAAAAGCAGGTCGTCCAACTCGTTCCCAATCAGACCCAGCTGGTCAAAGCGGAGCCCTGGCCTGGGCAGCGTCAGGTCAATGTCAGAGCCGGCGCGGAAGTTGCCCTTGGCGCGGGAGCCGTACAGCACCGCCTTTTCTACTTCCCCAAAGCGCGCCAGCACGCCCCGGATGCGGGCAACTGTGGACCCGGACAGCCCGCTGTTCATAGGTCCGTGTCTACCTGTGACCTGACGCTGACCGGCGGCACGGAACCGCAGGGGATGATTTCAGCACCATTCATGGCTGTTGCGCCTGCCGTGCGGGCACAGACTGCTACTGAATCTATAGCAATCAACCCGCCACCATGCGGCTGCCATGCTTCTGCCATTTTGGCCGCATGGGCGCGAATCATGGTGCTGCGTAAGTCGCGCCGAGCGGCTGACTTCTAAACCCATGCCATTGACCGAATGTCTTGACAATTCGCAAACCAGGCGGCTCAAAGCGCGCGCCAAATGGCGCATTGTTTATTCCATTTCTAATTCAATGCGAGATTAGGCGCCCCGCCGCAGACAGTGCTTTAGCACGGCAAGGCGGGAGTAACGACATATCGCTTTGAATTAGAAATGGAATTAGGGGCATCAATGACAAAGGAGGCTGTTCATGTCAGCAGAAGACGAAGTTCGTAAAGCATCGGAGCAGTTCTATGCTGCCTTGAACCGCATGGCCAATGGGGATGCCGGCCCGCTGGCAGAGGTCTGGTCACACAGCCCGACCGTGACGACGATGCACCCGATCGGCGGACGGGAAGTCGGCTGGGATGCCGTCCGGGGATCGTTTGAACAGGTGGCCCAACTCTCCTCGGACGGGCAGATTGGACTCAAAGATCAGCGCATCCAGGTGGTTGGAGACATGGCCTTCGAAGTGGCCATTGAGCAGGGGCATCTCAAAATTTCCGGGCACCCGGTCACGCTTGAGCATCGCGTCACGAACATCTATCAGCGCGTCAGCGGCGCCTGGAAAATAGTCCATCACCACACCGATCTTTCTGCGGCGATGCTGGAGGTTCTGAGCCGATTGCAATCGCCGTCAGGAACGGCTGGGGCATAGTCCGGCGCCCGGCCGCGAGGGAGCGCTGGCAGTCAGCCCGTCAACGCCTGCAGTCAAAGGTTTCAGGCAGGCCGGGTTAGCGAAGCGTAAGCCGACATCTGCGATTCATAACCCCAGGGGCAGCTGGCAGATTCAGTGCCCTTCAGGCCATTGGCGCATGCAGGGCGGGCGCCAGAAGCTACCAAATCAATAGCATTTAATTGGAAACCACCCGCCCGTCGACCAGTTCGATGATGCGGTCGCAACCCGCTGCCAGACGCGGATCGTGCGTGACGATCAGGCAGGCGCTGCCGTGGTCGTGGTTGAACTCGCGCAGCAGGGCAAACACCTCGTCGGCGGACACCGTGTCGAGGTTGCCGGTCGGCTCGTCGGCCAGGATCAGGCGCGGCCGCAGCGACAGCGCCCGCGCAATCGCCACGCGCTGCTGCATGCCGCCCGACAGCTCGCCGGGGCGCTTGTATTCGGCGCCTTTCAGGCCGACGCGCGCCAGCAGTTCGCGTGCGTTGGCTTCAGCTTCAAGCGTGGCGGTGCCATGGGCGATGATCGACGGCATCAGCACGTTTTCCAGCGCGGTGAAGGCCGGCAGCAGGTGGTGGAACTGGAACACGAAGCCGATGGTCGCGCCGCGCAGTTTCGTCAGGTCCGCATCGTCAAGTGACCCGGTGGGCTGGCCGGCAATTTCGAGCAGGCCCGAGGTCGGCCGCTCCAGCAGGCCGATGATGTTGAGCAGCGTGCTCTTGCCCGAACCCGACGGCCCCTTGAGCGCGACGAACTCGGCGCTCTGCAGCGCGATGGAAATGCCGTGCAGCACCTCGGTTTCAACATCGGTGCCGACGTTGTAGCTGCGGTGGATGTCGGTGAGGCGCAGGATGGGGGCGGGTGGGGTGGTCATGCGCTGGCTATTGTCAACGCTTGAGGCGCAGTACCTCAAGCACATCGCCAGGAACTGCAACAGGTCGAAACCCGGAGGTTCAGGCCTTGCGAGCCCAAAGGCGGCCAAAGGCCCAAAGCAGCCCCCTGCAGCTTTTTGAAACTGCCGGCTGGGTACCCGGCACTTGCGTGCCCGACAGGGTATTCCCCTAAAATTGGCGCATGACTCTTCTGGACTCCCTGTATTCCCTGGCCCCTTGGCACTTGCTGACCCGCCTTGGCGACGCGCAAATCCTTTTGCCTGCCGTAGCGCTGACCTTGTTTGCCTTGCTCGCGCGCGCCAGCACACGCAGGCTGGGCTTCATCTGGATGGCGCTCATCATCGTGGCGACCGTCATCACCACTGCCAGCAAGGTTGCCTTCATCGGCTGGGGCATCGGCTGGGCCGACATCAACTTCACGGGCGTATCGGGGCATGCGATGTTCGCGGCAGCGATCTACCCGGTGCTAATGGTCACTTTTTTCTCGGGACGATGGCGCGGCGCTGACCGGTGGTCTATCGCGCTGGGCTGCGCGCTGGCGCTGGTGGTGGGCCTGAGCCGTGTCAAAGTGGGCGCGCATTCCTGGTCCGAAGTGCTGGCCGGATGGGCCGTCGGCGGCGCGGTGAGCGCCGTGGCGCTGGCGCTTTCCCAAACCTCGGCCATCGTGCTCCGGCCCATAGTGCCCGCACTGTTGCTGGCATGGGTGGCGGTCATGCCTTTCAAATTGCATGCCTCGCCGACACACTCTTACGTCATACGCCTGGCCGTCGCCATGTCCGGCAACGAGACGCCGTTCACGCGCAGCGACCTGCTGCACCCGGCACGCCGCCAAAACGCCCTTGCGTGCTGATGGCGCATGGCCGGGCGAGTCAAACCCGGCTGACGTCATTGCCATGGTTTGCTGCCCGCCTGCAAGCGGGCCGCTGTTGAGGCCGCCAAAATCAGCCTGTGCCAGCAGAAAACAAGCGTAGCCTTAAATGATTAGCTGCATCCGGTCCACAGCTTCGGGCGGGACGCGAACGCGCTCGTCACGCAGCGGCTTTTCAATGGCAAGGCTGGCAACTGGCGGTGGAAGCGGGCCAATGGTCCGGAAATCGAACAGCTGCTTCGCGCACGGTCTGGTATTGCCCATCCGGCTGCGCCATTGACGCAGGCCGGCGCCCCTCAACACCACGGGCAGCCTGCGCTGCTTGGTCCGGTGCATCGCAGCAGCCCGATTGCTTGGGTTGGTCATGGCGAATCGTCTTGCGTGGAGGTGTCGTTGCCCGCAAGTTCGCGCTCAATCTGTTCAATGCTGGGAAGGCTGGTTTGCAGTTCGGCTGGCAAGGATTCGAGCAATTGGTATTCGGCGATGCCCAGCGGCTGGGTATTGGTGCGCAGTGCGTATTCGGCCACCACCTTGTTTTTGCTCTTGCACAGCAGCAGGCCGATGGTGGGGCCGTCTTGCGGATGTTTGACCTGGGCATCCACGGCAGCGAGATAAAAGCCCAATTGACCGAGGTGTTCAGGCTTGAACTTGCCGCCCTTGAGTTCGATCACCACATAGCAGCGCAGCTTGAGGTGGTAGAACAGCAGGTCGATGAAAAACTCGTCGCCGCCCACATCCAGCAGCACCTGCCGCCCGACGAAGGCAAAGCCCGCGCCCAGCTCCAGCAGAAATTCGGTAACGTGCTTGACCAGGGCGTTCTCGACCTCGCGTTCCTGCGCTTTATCGGTCAGGCCCAGAAAGTCGAAACGGTAGGGATCTTTTAACGATTGCCGCGCCAAATCCGATTGAGGTTTGGGCAAACTGAATTCAAAGTTGGTGACCGCGTTGCCGCTGCGCTCCAGCAAGCGGGTTTCAATCTGCATCACCAGGATGTTGCGCGACCAGTTGTGCTCGATGGCTTTGGCCGCATACCAGCGGCGGGTTCCTGGGCCAGGCAGCTTGTCAAGCAGCGCCAACTGGTGATACCAGGGCAATTGTGCAAGCACCGCTTGCACAAATTGCGCATCCGGCCAGGCCTCGGCAAAAGCGCGCATGTACTTGAGATTACGCGGCGAAAACCCCTTCATCTCAGGAAAGGCGACGCGCAAGTCATGCGCCAGCCGCTCGATCACCTTGGCGCCCCAGCCCTGTGCGGCCTGCCTTGCCAGAATGTCACTCCCGATCTGCCAGTACAACAGCACGAGTTCGCGGTTGACCGCCAGCGTGGCGCGCTGCTGGGCCGTGTGGATACGGTTTTTCAGCTCGGCCAGCCAGTCGGCATAGCCGGCGGGTGGTGAAGTCAGGCTGACAGGCTTGTCGCTCATGCTTTTTTTCCCTTTGTCGCTTTCGGTGTTGTTTTGGCCTTGTCCGCCGTCGTCATCCTGGTGTAAACATCAAACCACTTTTCGAGCCGCTCGGTGTCGTTTTTGAACCGGTGGGCGGGGTGGTCATGCCTTCCCGCACTCTTTCGGGATCGCCCCTAGCCACTCGGAAAACAGCTTGCATCAAATAATTGAACCCGCAAGGGCAAACCGCTCGTCATCGGCAAGCGCGGCAAGCACCTCCGGATTCCTTTGCGCGATGGCGATCAGCGTTTTGGCCGCGCCCGTGGGTTGCCTGCGTCCCTGCTCCCAACCCTGCAGCGTCCTGACTGACACGCCCAGCAGGACGGCGAACTGGGCCTGAGAAAACCCCGAGGCCTTGCGCGCAGCGATGACAGGGGAGTAAGCCAGCGAAGTCTTGCCATCAAGCATCTGGCGGACCGACTCGATCAATTCGGCGTCAAGGTCGCGGCTCGACTCCCACGCCTCCAGTTCGGCGTCAGTCATGGGCCTTGAGACTTTTTTCGATGGCATTTTTCAACTCCTTCAAGGTGGATGCCTTGAGCGTGTCCAGATTGCTCTTGGCGTACATGATCAACAAAACAACTTCGCCGGCTTCGGTGCGGGTGAAATAGATCACCCGAACGCCGCCAGACTTGCCGGAGCCGGCACGGCTCCAGCGAAGCTTGCGCACGCCGCCCGACTGGGCAACCACATCGCCTGCTTCATGGTTCACGGCAACGTAGGCACAGAACTCGCCGCGCTCTTCTTCTGTCCAGTAGTGGGGCCAGGTGCGCTGGAAGATGGGGGTTTCAACGACGGTTAGCACGAGAAATTATACGTCAATGGCGTATAATACTATGACAAAATTACCGCGTGCGGAGTGCTGACTTGACCAGTGCTACGGCGATGTGACGCCTTGCCCCTCAAGCCCGAATCGCCTGCACCGGGTCCATCCTCGCCGCGCTCCTTGCCGGAATCGCCGCCGCCGCCAGCCCCACGCCGCAGGCCACCACCGACGCCAGCAGCACCAGCATCGGGTCCAGCTGCGCCGAAAACAGCGAGCCGCCGTCGGGGCTTTTGAAGACGTGCGAGAACACCACCAGCAACCCGAACGCCAGCGCCGAGCCGAGCACCGAGCCGGCCAGCCCGACCAGCCCGCCCTGCAGCAAAAACACCATCATGATGCGGCGGCGCCCGGTGCCCATCGCCCGCAGGATGCCGATCTCGCGCTGCTTTTGCACCACGCTGACCACCAGCACGCTGGAAATGCCCAGCGCCACGATGATGATGACAAAGCTGCGGATCAGGTTGTTGGAAACCGTCTGGTTCGACAAGGCATTTAAAAGCCCCGAGTTGGTCTGCATCCAGCTGTCCACCGTCAGGCCGGTCTGGGCACGCACCGCGTCGGCGACTTCGTTGGCGCCGAACAGGTCCTTGACCGTGACGTCGATGTTCGACACGCCGCCGGGCAGGTCGAGCAGCGTCTGCGCCAATTTCAGCGTGACGAAGACCCAGCGCCGGTTCAGGTCGCGGTTGCCCATGTCGAACAGGCCGGTGATGTCCAGCGTTTCGCTGCGGCCGCTGGCGCTGGTCACGCGCAGCTTGTCGCCGACGGTCACGCCCAGGTCGCTCGCCAGGTCGGTGCCAATCAGGGCATTGGTTCCGGTCACGTCGAAGCGGCCGCGCGTCATGTAGTCGTCCATCTTCACCACGCGGCGGTAGGCGTCGGGCTGCACGCCCAGCAGCGCGACGCTCTTGTTGCTGTTGCCGCGCGAGGCAAATGCCGGGCCGCTGACCACGGGCGACACCGCCAGCACGCCGGGCGTGGCGGCGGCCAGTGCGGCCATGCGCTCCCACTGGTCCACCGAGCGCAGACGCTGGTCGCGCGGCTGCACCACGGCGGCCACGGCGCGGTCCTGGCTTGGCGTGAGCGCGCGCTGCGTGACTTCTTCCAATGGCCGGATCACCACATGCGCCTGCGAGCCGAGCACGCGGTCGATGATGGTCGATTGCAGCTGGTTGATCAGCTGCGTCAAGAAGATGATGACCGCCACGCCGCCGGTCACGCCGGCCAGGATCAAGACGCTCTGCATGCGGCCTTCGCGCAGAAAGCGCAGCGCCACCAGCAGTTCGAACGGCATCCAGCGGGTCCAGGAACTCAGGGCGGGGCGGTGTCGGGAAGTGGCCATGGTTGATATTTCCGGCTCAGCGCGAAATGAAGGACGGCGTTTCCATGCCCTTGACGGGCGCGAGCACCGGGCCGGGCCGCACGCGGTCGCCGGCAACGGCTTTTTCGGTCTGCGGAATGACCGCGTCGCCTTCACTCAAGCCTTCGGTGATTTCCACCGAACCGATGCCGCGCAGCCCCAGCTTGACGGGCACGCGCACCGCCACGCCGCCTTGCAGCGCCAGCACCCACGGCGCTTCGCGGTCAGCATCGCGCACCGCGCCAGAGGGCAGCACCAGAGCGTCTTTTTTCAGGCCGCCGACCAGCTCGACCGACACCGTCATGTCGGGCCGCAAAAAGGGCGGCGGGTTCGGCACGGCGAGCCGCACCTCGACCGTGCCGCGCTGCGGATCGATGGCCGGGGCGATGTAGTTGAGCTGCGCGTCGAAGGACTGGCCGGGATAGGCATCGGCCACCGCCCTGGCGGGCATGCCGGGGGTGAGCAGTCGCAGGTTTTTTTCATCGACGTTCGCGTCGATGCGGGTGCCGCCCTGCGCGGCCAGGGTGAGCAACACATGGCCGGGCTGGGCCATGGAGCCGGGCTCGACGCCGCGCGTCAGCACGATGGCATCGACCGGGCTGGTGATGCGCAGGCGCGCCAGCCGGGCCTCGGCCACGCCGACCGCCGCCAGCGCCTGGTCGATGCGCGACGCGGCCAGCGTGTGCTCGATGCCGCTGGGCTGGTTGGCCTGCGCCTGCACGCGGGCCGATTGCAGCGCGCTTCTGGCCGTGTCGAGTGCGCGCCGGGCATCGTCGAGCTTTTGCTGCGAAAAGAAACCCTGCGCCACCAGGTCCCGGGCGCGCTGGTGTTCGCGCTCGGCGGCGGTGAACGCGGCTTCGGCCTGCACCACGGCCTGGCTGGCGACGGGCGCGGCCACCGTGGACTGCTGCAGGGCGCGGCCACGCGCTTCACCCAGGGACGCGCGGGCCTGCTGCAAGGCTGCGCGGGATTCGGCATCCGACAGGCGCAGCAGCACCTCGCCGGCCTTGACGCGGTCGCCTTCGCGCACCCGCACTTCGTGTACCGTGGCGGTAACTTCAGCGCCGATGTCCATGCGCGCCGGGGCATTGAGCCGCCCGGTGGCGACGACCGACTGGACGATGCCGGTGCGCGCCACCGGCACCAGTTGCACCGGCGTGCCGCGCCGGCTGGACAAGACAGCGGCGGCGGCCAGGGCAAGCACCAGCGCCGCGCCGACGCCCCATTTGACAAGAGGTTTCATAGCCGGCAAGCGTAGCAGTTGAACGGCCGCGCAAGCCTGTGCTGGGTCAATGCGCGGCGGAAATTCGCCACTGCGGGCCGTTAGCCGTTTTTTTTCATTAATTTCAGCATAAAAAGAGCCGTTTGCGCAATAGCAGAGGGCACTAGCAGCTATTAATTCAGTAGCACACAAGCATCATGCGTTGAAGGCCATGATGCCGCGCCAGGCGCCTGCCGCTTCCTACGCGCCTTTGGCGGGCCTGCCGACAGGCGGCGGACCCCAGGGCGCCTAGAGTCTGGCGAATCTTCTTTTCCAACCGATTCGCCGCACATGACGCTTCCCCTTTCCGACGCACTGGTGCTGCTGGGCCGCTGGCTGCAGGCCGCCGGCTATCAGTTCACCAGCGTCACGCCGGCCACGCATGCGCGGGTCAATGCGCGCAGCGGCGCTGACATGGCGCGCAGCCTGCGCGATGTGTTCGGCTGGAGCCGGCCGTTTCATGCCGGCCTGCTGCCTGCCGAGGCGCTGGACTGGCTGCAGGGCGGCGGGCTGCTGCAGGAAGACAGACAACGGGAGCAAGGGAAACAAGGCGGCGGCGGGCTGCGCAGCCGGGTGCGTTTTTCCACGCTGGGCGGCCAGCTCTACGCGCATTCAGCCTATCCGACGCTGGAGGCGGACGCGGTGTTCTTCGGCCCCGACAGCTACCGCTTCGTGTCGCTGATTGAAGCCGAGCTGGGGCACCAGCCCTTGGGCCCGGGCGCGCGCATCCTGGACATCGGTTGCGGCGCCGGTCCTGGCGGCATCGCGGCGGCGCTGGCCAGCCTTGACTCCGAGTTGTTTCTGGCTGACATCAACCCGCAGGCGCTGGCGTTTGCACGCGCCAATGCGCAACTGGCGGGCCTGCTGGATGCGCGTTTTGTGCAAAGCGACCTGTTTGCATCGATTGAAGGCCGGTTCGATCTCATCGTTGCCAACCCGCCCTACCTGGTCGATGCCGGCGAGCGCGCCTACAGGCACGGCGGCGGTGCGCTGGGCAGCGGCCTGTCGGTGCGGATCGCGGCTGAAAGCCTGGAGCGGCTGGCGCCCGGCGGCAGGTTGATCCTCTACACCGGCGCGCCCATCGTCGAAGGAAACGATCCGTTCCTCAAAGAGGTGGCGCCGCTGGTGGAACAAGCCGGCGGCCTTTTCAGTTACCGCGAAATCGACCCCGACGTGTTTGGCGAAGAACTTGACTTGCCCGCCTATGCCGGCGTCGAGCGCATCGCCGCCGTGGCGCTGGTGGCGACACCGCCCGCCTGACGGCGCCGACGCCGTCGGTAGGTGCACGCCCACGGGCAATAGGGCCGCGAACCTATAAAACGGCAGCGCTGTCCGGCCCAGACTGAAAGCTCTTCAACTTCAGAAAAAGCCAATGTTTGTTGCAGCCCATGAATGGACCTTGCCAGGCGACGCGGCCACCGGCCCCGCCGGATCGCCCAGGCGCATGGCAGCGCCCAACGACCACGACAGGACGCGTCAGCTGTATGACCGGCTGGCCGGCGGCCTGCTTGACGACACCGCCAGGAACGACGCCATTGCGTTTGTGCGCCAGGCATTGCACGACACGCAGGGCGACGAGAGCGGCCTGCCCGAATCGCCGGGCGAACTTGCCAATTGGATGCATGATTCGGCGCAGCGCGCCGGCGCCAGCTACCGCGACTACCTTGAAGCGCGCAAGGCGGGCGCACCACGCCGGTATTTTCAGAACCGCGCCCATGCGCTGTATTTTTTGCGCGCCGTGGCGCCGACCAAGCTGGTCGATGGCGCCTGGCTGTACGGCCTGCTGGCACATGCGCACAATCCGCGCTTCACCGACCTGATCGCCACCTACGTCGAGGAACTTGGCGAAGGCCGCGCCGACAAGAACCATGTGCTGCTCTACCGCCAACTGCTGGAGCGCCACGGCCTGAACCCGCTGCACGGCCTGCCGGACGCTTTCTACACGCAGGGCGTGCTGCAACTTGCACTGGGAGGGAACGCCGATGAATTCCTGCCCGAGATCATTGGCTTCAACCTGGGCTATGAACAGCTGCCGCTGCACCTGCTGATCACCGCCTACGAGTTGAACGAGCTGGGCGTCGACCCGTATTACTTCACCCTGCACATCACGGTGGACAACGCCGACAGCGGCCATGCGCAGCGGGCGGTTCAGGCGGTGCATGACACGCTGACGCGCTTTGGCGACAGCGCCGATTTTTGGCGGCGCGTGCAAGGTGGCTGCAAGCTCAGCAATGCCGGCGTCGGCACGACCGAGGTGATTGCCGGCTTCGACATTCAGCGCGAAGTGGAAAACATTCTTTCGCGCAAACGCATGTCAGGCCAGGGCGCGCACTCCGACTATTGCCGGGTGGCGGGCCGCAGCGTCAACGACTGGCTGGCGCGGCCCGACGGTATTCCGGCCTTTCTGGCGGCGCTGGAGCAGGCCGGCTGGATCAAACGCCATGCACCGGCGCAGGAAAGCCGCTTCTGGAAACTGCTGCAGGGCGACAGGGCCGAAATGTTCGGCGTGTTCAGCCCGTATGAAGTGCAGGTCATCCACGACTGGATTCGCGGCGATGCCAGCGCCGACGGCCAGGCGCACAACGAGGCCGCGATGCCGCCCGGCCGCAGGCGTGCCAGCTTCCGTGCGCAGTCCCGTTTGAAGCAGCATCAGGCCAGTGCTTCCAATCCCGGCCAGCTAAAAGTCCTGGACAACTTGCACGATGAAGCGCCGGACCCCGACCTCCAGGCGTTGAAGGCCGGACTCGCTGCGAGCGTTGACGCCAGACAGCATCGGCAACTGCTGGTCCGGGCCATGTCGCCCGACCTGCACTGGACGCCGGCAGGCCTGTACGCCACGCGCCGGTTCATGCAATTGGCCGCCTGAAGCTTATTAATTTCAGGCTGGCGCGCCCTTGGCGCAACGCGGTTTCTTTGCCCCGCGCCCGCCTTTGAGGGACGGGCGCGTCAATTGCCCTTAGCATTGCCCCACTTTCAAAACTGGAGCAATCAATGGGCATGCTGGACTGGACGGAAAAAAGCAGCGCGGTGCTGGGGCAAGGCGGTGTCATCGGGCCGGATGAACGGCTGCCCTGGCCGCAGACGGCGCTCATGGGCGTCCAGCACGTCATTGCCATGTTTGGCGCCACGGTGCTGGCGCCGCTGCTGATGGGGTTCGACCCCAACATCGCCATTTTGATGAGCGGCATCGGCACGCTGATTTTCTTTGTTGTCACCGGCGGCAAGGTGCCCAGCTACCTCGGGTCGAGCTTTGCCTTTATCGGCGTGGTGATTGCGGCCACGGGTTACGCCGGCAAGGGGCCGAATGCCAACATCGGCGTGGCGCTGGGCGGCATCATTGCCTGCGGCGCGGTGTATGCGGCCATTGGCGCGCTGGTGCAGGTGGTGGGCACGCGCTGGATCGAGCGGGTCATGCCGCCGGTGGTGACCGGCGCGGTGGTGGCGGTCATTGGCCTGAACCTGGCCGGCATCCCGATCAAGAACATGGCGGCCAGCAACTTTGACTCGTGGATGCAGGTCGTCACCTTCGTCAGCGTGGCGCTGGTCGCGGTGATGACGCGCGGCATGCTGCAGCGCCTCTTGATTTTGATCGGCCTCATCATCTCGTCGCTGATCTATGCGCTGCTGACCAACGGCCTGGGCCTGGGCAAGCCGATTGACCTCTCAGGCATCTCGACCGCCGACTGGTTCGGCCTGCCCGGCTTTGCCGCGCCGGTGTTCACCGCCAATGCCATGCTGCTGATCGTTCCGGTGGTGGTGATTCTGGTGGCTGAGAACCTGGGCCACATCAAGGCGGTGACAGCCATGACCGGCAAGAACCTGGACGTCTACATGGGCCGCGCCTTCATCGGCGACGGCATTGCCACCATGGTATCGGGCAGCGCCGGCGGCACCGGCGTGACCACCTATGCCGAAAACATCGGCGTGATGGCGGCCACCAAGATTTATTCGACGGCGGTGTTTGTCTTTGCGGCGCTGATTGCCGTGGTGCTGGGCTTCAGCCCCAAGTTCGGCGCGCTGATCCAGGCGATTCCGCTACCGGTGATGGGCGGCGTGAGCATCGTGGTGTTCGGCCTGATCGCAGTCGCCGGCGCCAGGATCTGGGTCGTGAACAAGGTCGATTTCTCGGACAACAAGAATTTGCTGGTCGCTGCCATCACCCTGGTGCTGGGCACCGGCGACTTCACGCTGAAGTTCGGCCAGTTCGCGCTGGGCGGCATCGGCACCGCGACTTTTGGCGCAATCTTGCTCTACGCGCTGCTTGACCGCAGGAAATAACCGGGCGCTCTAGCGGGCAGCCGAGCCTTGGGCGGGAATGTCTTTTGCCTTGAATTGGGTCTGCACCTGCACCTGGTCAAGCGCCGCCTGGGTGGAGGCCAGCTGGCGCTCCAGGTCGGCGCGCAGGCTGATTTCTTCCTTCAGCGCCAGGTTGACCTGCGCCAGTTCGTCGGCCGAGTTCTGGATGCGGCTTTCAAGTTCCTCGGTGCGCTCGATGGCCTGGGCGACCTCGCCGGTTTGCAGGTGCGCCGGGACTTCCTGCGTCAGCACCGCGTTGACCACGCACAACTCGGCGGCCGACTGTTCAACAGCTTCCTGAATCGCCTCGTTCTGGTCAAGCGCATGCTCCAGCGACGTGGGCGTGAGTAAAGCGTTCGAATGTGATGACATGGTCAAAGCCTGCAAGAAGATATCCGATTAAAAGCGCAAAGCTTATCAGACCCTCCAAAAAGACACGCAGCTGCAGGCCTTGTCCGACAGACGGCGGGGAAAGCGCGGTGCAGGCGGGCTATTTTTCAACCGGCGCAAGGCGCCGCTGGCCCTCGGGCTGCGAACCGAGCAGCCTGCCAATCGCCGACCCGATGCGAGCGCCCAGGGCCGTGCCGACGCCCGGCAGCACGGCCGTTCCCACGGCGGCGCCGGCCAGGGCGCTGGCGGGCACCGACACCTGGACCTGCTCCAGCGGACCGCTGACCTGGAGCGGCACGCCGACCACGCCATCGACCAGATCGACGGCAAATTCGCCCTCGATGCGCTCGTTGGCGACCCTGGCCTGGCCCGACGCGCTGAGCACGCCCGAGCTCGTCTTGAGCCGGGTGAGCTCCACCACCATGCCCTGCTGCGTGTTTTGCGTGTCGAGCTGGCCGGTGATGGCATCCAGCGGGGTTTTTCCCGCATGCTCCTTGCCGGCGCTGCGAATCGCCTTGTCCAGGTCAAAGCGCAGCAAGCTTGAGCGGCCCATGCTGAAGGCCGTGCGGGTGTGCAGCGACCGCGCCAGTTCGGCCAGCGTGGCGCCGCTGGCCGACAGCGTGGTTTCGCCCGACACCCTGCCGGCCACGATGGCGCGGCGCATGAAGGCTTCGAGCGCGCTGGCCGCCTCGATGTTGCGCGGCTGCAGCTTGCCGGTCATGCGCAACCCGCCATCGTCCCGGGTCTGCAGCTGCAGCTCGCCGTTGGCGGTGCCGCCGCCCACGTTGGTGCGCGCATCCCAGCGGTCGTCCTGCCCCTGGCGGGTCAGCGTCATCTCGGCGGCGGGCACGACGCCCGGGCGCCACAGGCGGGCCGTGCGCGGCCGCCAGTTCGCGTCGAAGGCTGCTTCCCCATCGTAAACAATGCGGCTGCCGCGACGCGAAATCCAGGTGACGTCATGAAAGGCGATCTGCGCCAGGGGCAGCGCGTCAAGGCTGAATCTGCGCTGTTCTTGCGGCGCTGCAGCAGGCGCCCTACGGCCCAGGTCATGCAGGGAAAGCTGCGGCAGCACCGCGCCCTGCAGTTCGGCGCGGTCCACCTTCAGGCGGCGCTGCCAGAGTGCCGCCGTGTCGAGGTAGAGCGTGAGCTTCTTGATCTCGACCGGCTGCGGCTGCCGCGTGACGACGTTTTCGATCACCACCTGGGGGGACGGCCGCAACTGCCAGTGCAGCGCCCCTACGCTGACCGGAACGCCCAGCGCCGCCTCCAGTTCGGTGGACGCGCGCTGCGCCAGTTCCTCATCCGGGGGAACCAGGCGGACCAGGACCATGACCAGCAAGACCAGCGCGCCCAGGGCGATACCCAGGCCGGCCAGCCATTTGCGGCGGCGCGTCATGAATGCGGGTGCGGTCCTTGCCATGGCTCCAGCATATATCGGCCGGTCTGGCGGCCGGCACGACAAGCGACCCATCGGCTGTAGGCGACCGCCTTATAGTCATGGGTTTTTTGTCTCTTTAGGGAACCCGTCATGCGCATCTGGAAGCAGCCCATCTCTGTCGAATTGCTCACCGCCTCAAGCGTCAACACCGCCGTTCCCCACCTGGGCATCGAGTTTCTCGAAGTCGGCGACGACTTCATCCGCGCCCGCGTGCCGGTCGATGCGCGCACCGTCCAGCCCTACGGCCTGCTGCACGGCGGCGTGTCGGTGGTGCTGGCCGAAACGCTGGGCTCGTGCGGCGCGGCCTATTGCGCGCCGGCGGGCCAGCGCGTGGTCGGCCTGGACATCAATGCCAACCACCTGAAGGGAACGACCGGCGGCTGGGTCACGGGCATCACCCGGCCGGTGCATATTGGCCGCAGCACGCAGGTCTGGGCGATCGAGCTGCGCAACGACGCGGGCGAGCTGACCTGCGTGTCGCGCATCACGATGGCGGTGCTGGCAGCGAAATGACCGGGTGAATCGGCACTGGCCGGGCCGGGTCGGGCCAGCGCCAGCCTGAATTTTTACGTCATTTCAGGCTTTTGCGCAATCCAGGCGGGCGCAGGCAGCTATTGAATTCATAGCATCATGCAGCCCGCCCGGCCCCGGTGAGCCGCCAGCGCCAGAGGGCGTCAGGGGCCTGCCAAGCCAAGCCTTAAAACACGCCTGCCGCATGCGCCTGCTGGTCGGCATGGCAGGAGATGCGCACCAGCGGACCCGAGGCGGCGTGCACAAAACCCATCGCGCAGGCGGCGTCCGCATAGCGCTTGAAGCTGTCCGGATCCACATAGCGGCGCACCGGCATGTGGCCGCCGGACGGCTGCAGGTACTGGCCGATGGTCAGCATGTCCACGCGCTGGGCACGCAGCGCGCGCAGCACCTGCAGAATTTCGTCGTCGGTCTCGCCCAGCCCCACCAGCTGCTGGGCGCGCACGATGTCCTTGGTCTCGCGAAAGCGGCCCGTGTGAATCGCCGCCTTGACGCAAATCCAGTCGGGCTTGGCCAGGCGGTCGCCGGGGTCGGCCGGTTCGCGCTTGGTCTTGAGGCTGCCGCGTTGCTGGTCCGGCCGGGGGGCAAAGGCGGACGCCTGCGGCAACTCCGACACGATGTTTCTGAAGCGGATGGTTTCAACGGTCATGTTGCAGGGAGTCCTGGTTAGCCTTGCCATGCGCAGGGCGTTGAAACAGCGATTGAAACGGAGGCTGTCGTCTGCTGGCGCGCCGCAGCAGCAGGCTACACCGCCACCACCGCGAGGTCGGGCTCTATCGTGCGCACCAGGTTCTCGATCGCGCCCAGCGTGCCCGAGATCGAGCTCGGGCAGCTGCCGCAGGCACCCTGGTAGTGGATGCTGAGGTAGTTGCCGGCGAGACCCACCACATGCAGGTCGCCGCCGTCGGCCTGCAGCGACGGCCGGATGCGCTCATCGAGCAGCTCGCTGATGACTTCCAGCCGCGCCTGGTCCTCCTCGCTCATGTCGGCGATGGACGCGCGCGCGGCAAACACGGCAGCGGCCGACTGCGCGGCGGCGGCCGGTGCGGCGCGCAGCGGCACGGCAATCAGCCGCACCAGCTCGGGCCAGTCGGCGCCACCGTCCTGCGTCACGGTGAGCCAGCGGTCCACGTAGAACACGTTGCTGACATGCGGAATGGCGAATAGCGCGGAAGCCAGCGCGTCGTCCCTGGCCTGCTCTGCGTTCTCGTAGGAATGCGAAACACCCCAGGTCAGCGGCTCGCGGAGCGTGAACTTGACCGCGTTCGGGTTCGGGGTGTCGTCGATTTCGGCAATTTTCGGCATCTGGATCTCCTGGAAAACATCACGCTTCGGTACTGGCCGTGCCCTGCGAATTGAAGGCGGCCTGCAGCGTGTGCCACGGCAAGATCGCGCACTTGACACGCGTCGGCAGGTCGCGCACGCCGGCAAACACCGCCAGCCGCCCGATCTGGTTGGGCTGGCTCAGGTCGAGCTTGCCGGTCGCCATGGCGAGGAACTCCCGGGTCAGCGCCTGGGCTTGCTCACGTGTCTTGCCCTTCACGGCGGCCGTCATCATCGAGGCCGACGCCTTGCAGATCGCGCACGACTCGCCGTGGAAGGCGATCTGGTCTATGGTCTCGCCCTGCAGCTGCAGCGCCACGCTGAGGTGGTCGCCGCACAGCGGGTTGTGGCCTTCGGCGTGGTGGCTGGGGTGGGCCAAAGTGCCGTAGTTGCGCGGCTTTTTGTTGTGGTCCAGGATCACTTCCTGGTAGAGCGCCTTGTAGTCGGCCATCACGCAAACACTTTCTGCACACTGCGGATGCCAGCGATCAGCGCATCGACTTCGGCCATGCTGTTGTAGAACGCAAACGAGGCGCGCGTGGTGGCGGGCACCTTGAAGCGCGCCATCACCGGCTGCGCGCAATGGTGGCCGGTGCGCACCGCGATGCCATCCTGGTTCAACAGCGTGCCGACATCGTGCGGGTGGATGCCGTCCAGCGTGAAGGACAGCACCGCCGCCTTGTTTTCAGCCGTGCCGATGAGGCGCAGGCCGGGCAAATCGTTGAGCTGGGCGGTGGCGTACTGCAGCAGCGCGTGCTCGTGGCGGGCGATGGTGTCCATGCCGATGGCCGACAGGTAATCGACCGCCGCGCCCAGCCCGATGGCGGCGGCAATCGGCGGCGTGCCGGCCTCGAACTTGTAGGGAATCGTGTTGTAGATAGTCTTCTCGAACGACACCGACAAGATCATGTCGCCGCCGCCCTTGAAGGGCTGCATTTTCTCCAGCAGCGCCGCCTTGCCGTAGAGCACGCCAATGCCGGTCGGGCCGCACAGCTTGTGGCCCGAGAAGGCGTAGAAGTCGCATTCCAGGTCCTGCACGTCGACCGGCATGTGCGGCGCGGCCTGGGCGCCATCGACCAGCACCGGCACGCCGCGCGCGTGCGCCAGCGCAATCATCTGCCTGACCGGGTTGATGCTGCCCAGCGCGTTGGAAACATGGCTCACGCCGACCAGTTTGGTGTGCGCGTTGAACAGCGGCTCGAACTGGTCCAGGCACAGCTCGCCGGCGTCGTTGATCGGCAGCACGCGGAGGATGGCGCCGGTTTCCTCGGCCAGCATCTGCCACGGCACGATGTTGGAATGGTGCTCCAGCGTGGTCAAAATAATCTCGTCACCGGCCTTGATGAACTTGCGGCCGTAGCCGTGCATCACCAGGTTGATGGCCTCGGTGGTGCCGCTGGTAAAGATCACTTCGCGCGCGTCGGGCGCGTTGATGAAGCGCTGCAGCTTGGCGCGCGCTTCCTCGTACGCAGCGGTTGCGCGTTCCGACAGCGTGTGCACCGCGCGGTGGATGTTGGCGTGCTCGGTGCTCTGGTAGCGCACCAGCCGGTCGATGACTTGCTGCGGCATCTGGCTCGACGCGGCGTTGTCGAGGTAGACCAGCGGCTTGCCTTCGACCTCAATTTGCAGGATGGGAAAGTCGGCGCGCACGCGTTCGACATCAAAGGCGGGCGTGACGTGTGTTGGCTCGGCGCGGGCGTTCATGGCTGGCTGCCGGTTTGCGCCAGCATGCGCTGCTGCAGCTGGTGTTTTAAAGAGGCGACGGGAATGCGCTCGATGATCTCGGCGCCGAACGCATAGGTCAGCAGCTGTCGCGCGACGCCGTCGGACAGGCCACGGCTCTGCAGGTAGAACACTTCCTCGGCGTCGAGCTGGCCAATCGTGGCGCCATGCGTGCATTTCACGTCGTCGGCAAAAATCTCCAGCTGCGGCTGGGTATCCACTTGCGCCCGGCTGCTGAGCAGCAGGTTGCGGCTGGACTGCGCGGAGTCGGTGCGCTGGGCGCCGGGGCGCACGATCACCTTGCCGTTGAACACCGCATGCGCGCTGCCGTCGGCAATGCATTTGTGCAGCTGGCGGCTGGTGCCGTGCGGCTGGGCGTGGTCGATGCAGCTGTGGGTGTCGGCCAGCTGGCTGCCGGCCAGCAGCGCGAGGCCGTCGACCGCGCACTCGGCGCCCTCGCCCAGCACCACGCTCAGGTGGTAGCGGGACAGCTGCGCACCCATCGCCACGCTGACCGACTGGTAGTTCGCCGAGCGCCCCACCGACACCGCGCAGTTGGCGATGTGAAACGCCTGCCGGCCGTCGCGCTGCACGCGCACATGCGTGAGCTGCGCCTGGTCGGCCAGCACGATTTCCGTCACCGGATTGACCAGGTAGGCTGCGTCCTGCAGCGCCACATAGTCTTCGATCAGCGTCACGCGGCTGCCCGCTTCGGCCAGAACGAGGCAGCGCGGGTGGCTGAGCGCGCCCGCCTGCGTCGCCACGAACAGCAGGTGCACCGGCGCGGCCAGCGCCACGTGGCGCGGCACCACCACGACCGCCGCATCCTGCAAAAAAGCCGTGTTGAGCGCGGCAAACACGTTGTCGCCCAGCGCCTGGGGGCGGCCCAGTTGCGCCTCGAGGGCCGCCGCATGGGTGAGCATGGCGGTTGGCAAGTCAGTCACCAGCAGGCCGCTCTCGGTGGCAGGGCTGGACAGCTGCGGCGCATAAACGCCATCGACAAACACCAGCCGGCAGGCGACGTCGTCAAGGCCAAACGGCGCGATGTCGGCGGGCTGCAGCCGGCCGGCTGCGAGCACCGGCTGGAACGTCAGCCGGTGCAGCGGCGCCAGGCTGGTGAAGCGCCAGGCTTCGTCGCGCAGCGTCGGCATGGCGAGCGCGCCCAGCGCCGTCTGCGCCTGTTCGCGCAGCGCGTTGACATGCGCCAAGGGGCTGGGCGCCAGCAGCGGCTGGCCGGCCAGCAGCGCGCCCAGGTGGTCCACCGTGGGCGGGCGAAGTGCGGTATGGGTGCTCATGCGCTAACCGCCACGCCGCTCCCGGCCTGGTGCTCGGCGCTGACCCAGTCGTAACCGCGTTGTTCGAGTTCCAGCGCGAGTTCCCTGCCGCCGGTCTTGATGATGCGGCCGGCCTCCATCACATGCACGAAGTCGGGCACGATGTAGTTCAGCAGCCGCTGGTAATGCGTGACCAGAATGACGGCGTTCTCAAGCGTTATCAGCTGGTTCACACCCTGCGAGACGATGCGCAGCGCGTCGATGTCCAGGCCGGAATCGGTCTCGTCCAGAATCGCCAGGCGCGGCTCCAGCAGCGCCATCTGCAAAATTTCGTTGCGCTTTTTCTCGCCGCCCGAAAAGCCTTCGTTGACGCTGCGGTCCAGAAAATCGGGGTTCATCTCGAGCAGCAACATTTTCTCGCGCACGAAGTCGTCGAACTCCAGCGGGTCCAGCTCTTCCCGGCCGCGCTGCGCCTGCAGCGTGTTGTAGCTCAGGCGCAAAAACTGGCTGTTGGCCACGCCGGGGATTTCAATCGGATACTGAAAGCCCAGGAACATGCCCGCCAGCGCGCGCGCTTCTGGCGCCAGCGCCAGCAGGTCCCGGCCTTCAAATAGCACGGTGCCGGCCGTGACTTCATAGGCCGTGTGGCCGGCCAGCACTTTGGCAAACGTGCTCTTGCCCGAGCCGTTGGGCCCCATGATGGCATGCACTTCGCCGCGCCTGACCGTCAGGTCCAGGCCCTTGAGGATGTCGATGCCGTTGACGCTGGCGCACAGGCCGCGCACTTCCAGCAATACCGGGCTGTTGGGGTGGATCATCCGACCGCTCCTTCGAGTTTGAAGCCGAGCAGTTGGGTCGCTTCGACCGCGAACTCCATCGGCAATTGTTGAAAAACGTCCTTGCAGAATCCATTGATGATCATGGACACCGCCGCTTCGGCGCTGATGCCGCGCTGGGCAAAATAAAACAGCTGGTCCTCGCCGATCTTGGAGGTCGAGGCCTCGTGCTCGACCTGCGCGGTCGGGTTGCGCACCTGGATGTAGGGAAAGGTGTGCGCGCCCGACTTGTCGCCGATCAACATCGAGTCGCACTGCGAATAATTGCGCGCGCCGGTGGCCGTGGGCATCACCTTGACCAGGCCGCGGTAGCTGTTGTTCGACTGACCGGCCGAGATGCCCTTGCTGACGATGGTGCTGCGCGTGTTCTTGCCCAGGTGGATCATCTTGGTGCCGGTGTCGGCCTGCTGGTGGTGGTTGGTCACCGCCACCGAATAGAACTCGCCGACCGAGTTGTCGCCGCGCAGAATCACCGACGGGTACTTCCAGGTGATGGCCGAGCCGGTCTCGACCTGGGTCCAGGAAATGCGCGAGTTCACGCCCTTGGCCAGGCCGCGCTTGGTGACGAAGTTGTAGATGCCTCCGACGCCGTTTTCATCGCCCGCATACCAGTTCTGCACCGTCGAGTACTTGATGTCGGCGTTGTCCAGCGCTACCAGCTCGACCACCGCCGCATGCAGCTGGTTGCTGCTGAAGGCGGGCGCGGTGCAGCCTTCAAGGTAAGACACCGAGGCGCCCTCTTCGGCCACGATCAGCGTGCGCTCGAACTGGCCCGACTCCTCGGTGTTGATGCGAAAGTAGGTCGACAAATCCATCGGGCACTTCACGCCCCGGGGGATGAAGCAGAACGAGCCGTCGGTGAACACCGCCGAGTTGAGCGCGGCGTAGTAGTTGTCGCCCGTGGGCACCACCGTGCCCAGGTATTTTTTCACCAGTTCCGGGTGTTCCAGCACGGCCTCGGACATCGAGCAGAAGATGATGCCGGCCTCGGCCAGCCTGGCCTTGTAGGTGGTGGCCACCGACACGCTGTCAAAGATCACGTCGACCGCCACGCCGGCCAGCGCCATGCGCTCGTGCAGCGGCACGCCGAGCTTCTCGAAGGTGCGCAGCAGCTCGGGATCGACCTCGTCCATGCTGCTCAGCTTGGGCTTTTGCTTGGGCGCGGCGTAGTAGCTGATGGCCTGGAAATCGATCTTCGGGTAATGCACGTTGGGCCAGGCCGGCTCGGTCATCAGCAGCCAGGCCTGGTAGGCCTTGAGCCGGAAGTCGAGCAGCCACGCGGGCTCATTCTTCTTGGCCGAAATCATGCGGATGGTTTGCTCGCTCAGGCCCTTGGGCGCGACATCGGATTCGATGTTGGTGACAAAGCCGTGCTTGTAGGGCTGGTTGACGAGATTTTGCAGTACTGCACTCATGGTGTTCCTTCTGGCGGGTGATATGGCTTGAAGAAAACGCGGGCGGTGAAGCCTTGACGTCGCTTGCGTCGCTTATGTTGTGGCGGGGCCGGCCTTTTTCTTGACGTTGAAGCTTTCGCCGCAGCCGCACTGGCTGTCAACGTTGGGGTTGTCGAACTTGAAGCTTTGCTTGAGGCCGTCAGTGACAAAGTCGATGTTGGAGCCGTCGAGGTACACCAGGCTGTGGTCATCAACCACAATGCGCGCGCCGTGCGACTCGAAGCTGTGGTCGCCCGGCCCGACCTCGTCGATCAGGTCAAAGGTGTGCGCCAGGCCGGTGCAGCCGACTTTTTTGACGCCGATGCGCAGGGCAATTCCCTTGCCGCGCTTTTCAAGCTGGCGCTGGATCTGCAGCGCGGCTTTTTCAGTCAGTGTCATGGTCATGGGTCAAACTCCTGGGTTGCGGCCAGGCCGCTTGTGGGCGACCGCCTGGCGGTTTTTTTCGGGAGGGATGTCCCTGATGGAAAAATCGATACCTGACTTATTTGCTCAACTATAAATATCCCGACTGTATCAGTCAACTATCAGCCCTTTGACATTGAAAAGTGAAGGGCACTGGGTGCCTGGGGCGCTCCTATGACATGAACCATGGCGTGCGGTGCCGACCTAGGGTTAACCCTGATTCTGACGACGTCACCTGCTAAAATCGCCCGCTTGCGCTGCCGCGCTGTCCCCATACCCCCGGAGCCGCCCTGATGTCTTTCGCCGACCGCGTACAGAACCCTGCCCTGCAAACCAAGATCATGTCGGCCGACGAGGCCGCCGCGCTGATTCCCGCCGGCGCGCATGTCGGCATGAGCGGCTTTACCGGCGCCGGCTACCCCAAGGCCGTGCCCCAGGCGCTGGCAAGGCGCATCGAAGGCCTGCATGCCGCCGGCGAGGAATTCCGCATCGGCCTGTGGACCGGCGCCTCGACCGCGCCCGAACTCGACGGCGCTCTAGCCAAGGTCCACGGCATCGACATGCGCCTGCCCTACCAGTCGGACCCGACCTGCCGCCGCCAGATCAACGCCGGCGAAATGCAGTACACCGACATGCACCTGTCCAACGTGGCGCAGTTTGTCTGGTTCGGCTTTCTGGGCAAGCTCGACGTGGCGGTGGTCGAAGTCGCCGGCATCCTGCCCGACGGGCGGCTGATTCCGTCGTCGTCGGTGGGCAACAACAAGACCTGGCTGGACCAGGCCGACAAGATCATCCTGGAAGTCAACAGCCTGCAAAACGCCGGTCTGGAGGGCATGCACGACATCTACTACGGCACCCGCCTGCCGCCGCACCGCATGCCGATTCCGCTGACCGGCCCCGGCGACCGCATCGGCCAGCCCTACCTGACGTGCGACCTGAGCAAGGTGATTGCCGTGGTGCCGACGCGCCAGCCCGACCGCAACTCGGCCTTTGCCGCGCCGGACGAAAACTCGCGGCGCATTGCCAGCCACATCATTGAATTCCTGCAGCAGGAGGTGAAACTCGGCCGCCTGCCGGCCGAACTCCTGCCCTTGCAGTCGGGCGTGGGCAACATCGCCAACGCCGTGCTGGCCGGCCTGAACGACGGGCCGTTCACCGGCCTGTCGGCCTACACCGAGGTGCTGCAGGACGGCATGCTGGACATGCTGCGCTCGGGCACGCTGGTGATGGCGTCGGCCACCGCGCTGTCGTTCAGCCCCGACGCGCTGGCCGACTTCAATGCCAACATCGATTTTTACCGCGAGCGCATCGTGCTGCGGCCGCAGGAAATCAGCAACCATCCGGAGGTGGTGCGCCGCCTGGGCGTGATCGCGATGAACGCGATGATCGAGGCCGACATCTACGGCAACGTCAACTCCACCCACGTCATGGGGTCGAGCATCATGAACGGCATTGGCGGCTCGGGCGACTTTGCGCGCAATGCGTATCTGTCGTTTTTCATGACGCCATCGGTCGCCAAAAACGGCTCCATTTCCTGCATCGTGCCGATGGCCTCGCACGTGGACCACACCGAGCACGACGTGGAGATCATCGTCACCGAGCAGGGCCTGGCCGATTTGCGCGGCCTGTCGCCGACGCAGCGGGCGCGGCTGATCATTGAAAAATGCGCGCATCCCGATTTCCGCCCTGCCCTGCGCGACTACTTCGAGCGCTCGCTGCATGGCGCCTCCGGCAAGCACACGCCGCACCTGCTCGACGAGGCGCTGTCCTGGCATGCGCGCTACCTGGCCACCGGCGACATGCTGCCGGTCACGGCCTCGCAGGAGCCGGTGCATCTGGTCTGAGGCGCTGGGGAGCCTGCCCCGGGCTTGATCCGGGGAAATCCATGCGCGCGCAGTCAACCGTGCGGTGACTTGCAGCCGTTGCCTGTCTGCGGCCCGGTTGGAGTGCTGTGGATTGCGGGTCAAGCCCGCAATGACAGAGGGGAAAAAAGACGTTTCAACAATGCGCTGAATCACTACGATTCTCAAGCCTTTCAGGCCGTTTGCGCATACTGGGCGTGCGGTTACAGCTATTTTTTCAATAGCAATTCAACGCAGCGGCCGCCGCATTCAGGACGCGGTTTGCGCGCCTGTCGCGTCGTCCTGCGCCATGCGTGCCATGCGCTGGCTTTTCCAGTACACGTCGTCGCCGCCGTTCATGCGGTTGAGTACGCGCGACAGCACGAACATCAGGTCGCTCAGGCGGTTCAGATACTGGCGCGGCGTGTCTTTCAGCGCGTCCTGCTGGCCCAGGGCGACCACGGCGCGCTCGGCGCGGCGGGCGACGGTGCGGCACACATGGGCCAGCGACGCGGCCCGGCTGCCGGCAGGCAGGATGAATTCGGCCAGGCGCGGCAACTGGGCGTTGTAGGTTTCCAGCGCCTCGTCCAGCTGCAGCAAGGCTTCCGGCTTGAGCAGCTCGAAGCCCGGAATCGACAGCTCGCCGCCCAGGTTGAACAGCTGGTGCTGCACCTCGACCAGCACGTCGCGCACGTCAGCGGGCATGTCTTCGCACAGCAGCACGCCGATGTTCGAGTTCAGCTCGTCCACGTCGCCCATGGCGTGAACCCGCCGGCTGTCCTTGGAAACTCGGGTGTTGTCGCCCAGTCCTGTGGTGCCGTTGTCGCCGGTGCGGGTGGCAATTTGTGAAAGTCTGTTGGCCATGGGAGTGAAGTGCGCTGAAGGCGCAGTGGGTTGAAAAGGTTGATGGGGCAAGCCCGCAAGCTTATCAAGCTTCGGCGCGGCCAGCGCGCACACCGCCCCAAGCCGTAAACTCCGGTTTCACATCAGGAGACACACGCCATGAACGCACCGCTGCCCGGCCACCTGCTGCCCGGCATCCTCCAGCGCGAGACGCCGCAGGCGCTGATCGATGCCCTCAAAACCCGCTTTGCCGAACGCTGCTCGACCGCCCTGGTGGTGCGCGAGCAGCATGGCCGCGACGAATCGTCCTTCGCTTCGCCGCCGCCCGCTGCGGTGGTGTTTGCCGAAAGCACGCAGGATGTGGCCGACGCCGTCAAGCTGGCCAGCCAGTACGGCGTGCCGGTGATTCCGTTTGGCGTCGGCACCTCGCTTGAAGGCCACCTGCTGGCCGTGCAGGGCGGCATCAGCATCGACGTGAGCCGCATGAACAAGGTGCTGGCCATCCATGCCGAAGACCTGACGGTGACGGTGCAGCCCGGCGTGACGCGCAAGCAGCTCAATGAAGAAATCAAGAGCACCGGCCTGTTCTTTCCCATCGACCCCGGCGCCGACGCGACGCTGGGCGGCATGAGCGCCACGCGCGCCAGCGGCACCAACGCCGTGCGCTACGGCACCATGCGCGAAAACGTGCTGGCGCTGGAAGTCGTCACCGCCGACGGCAGCGTCATCCGCACCGGCACGCGCGCCAAGAAGTCCGCCGCCGGCTACGACCTGACGCGGCTGATGGTCGGCAGCGAAGGCACGCTGGGCGTGATCACCGAAGTCACCGTTCGGCTGTACCCGCTGCCCGAGGCGATTTCGGCGGCGATCTGTTCGTTCCCGAGCATCGAGGCGGCGGTGCGCACGACCATCGAGATCATCCAGCTCGGCGTGCCGATTGCGCGCGTCGAGCTGATCGACGCCCACACCGTGCGCATGGTCAACGCCCACAGCAAGCTCGGCCTGCGCGAGGAGCCGATGCTGCTGATGGAGTTCCACGGCACGCCGGGCAGCGTGAAGGAGCAGGCCGGGCTGGTGCAGGAACTCGCCAGCGGCCAGGGCGGCAATGCCTTTGAATGGGCCAGCACGCCCGAAGAGCGAACCCGGCTGTGGACCGCGCGGCACAACGCCTACTTTGCCGCCATCCAGAGCAAGCCCGGCTGCCGGGCGATTTCGACCGACACCTGCGTGCCGATTTCGCGCCTGGCCGACTGCCTGCTTGAATCGGTGGCCGAGGCCGATGCCAGCGGCATTCCCTATTTCCTGGTCGGCCATGTCGGCGACGGCAATTTCCACTTCGGCTACCTGATCGACCCCGACAACGCCGCCGAGCGCGAAACCGCCGAAGACCTGAACCACAAGCTCGTGGCCCGGGCCCTGCGGCTGGAAGGCACCTGCACCGGCGAGCACGGCATCGGCCTGGGCAAGATGGACTTTTTGCTGAGCGAGACCGGCGGCGGAGCGGTGGACATGATGCGCACCATCAAGCGCGCGCTTGATCCGAAGAACATCATGAATCCGGGCAAGATTTTTTCGCTGTGAATGTAAACTGATTGACTTGAATTGTTGGTTATTTATCGCTTTTATCAGTTTAAATGTAGCATTTTGTCTTTTTCAAGACAGCATTAATAGACACTCTGCACCGCCCGGCCCGAAGCCCTGCCTGCGGCACAGCGCATCGCTCGTTGGCCCCGATGTAGCCACCATGCCGCATTGCGCTACTTAAACAATAGCAACAAAACCCGGCGCTGCAGCGCCTTCAGCAAATGCTGCTGGATGGCCGTTGGTACAAGGCGTTGCGTGGGGGGAGTGATTCCCTGTCAAGATGCCTTCAGCGCCTGACCGGTTTACTTTTTTTACTGTTGATGACACCCCTTCCCTTTCACTTTTGCGAACAGCCCGCTGTCACCGCGCTACCGCAGCCAGCGCACATGGCCAGATCCCGGGGCGGGGTGCGGCCATGACCACGGCTGAACTGGCAGCCGACCCAACGTTGCAGCAAGACCATGACATCGCCGCCAGCGGCGTGCCGCCCGATGTGGTCAAGCGCAGACTGATCAACGGCTTGCTGATGCTGGTGCTGGCCTGCCTGGTCGGCGTCGGCGGGCTGGCCTATCGAAGCATGCAGGCGGCGACCGAATCGGGACAGCGCGAAGCGCATAGCCGCGCGGTCATTTCACAGTTCGATGAATTCCTGTCCAGCCTCAAGGATGCGGAAACCGGGGAGCGGGGTTTTCTCATCACGGGGCAGCCGCAATACCTGGAGCCCTACCATGCCTCCGTGGACCTGTTGGCGGCGCGGCTGAAGAGCCTGCGTTTGCTGACCACAAATAATCCCCGCCAGCAGCAGCGGCTTGCCGTCCTCTCGCAGGTGGCCGGGGAAAGAATGGCGATCCTGAAGGAAACCATTGCGCTGCGCCAGAGCCAGAGCCAGAGCCAGAGCCAGAGCCAGAGCCAGGGCCTGCCGGCCGCCAGCCAGACAGTCACGCTGCTGGCCGGCAAGAAAAGCATGGACCAGCTTCGCGCGCTGGTGGCACAGGGCAAGGCCGAAGAAGCCGAAAACCTGAAAATCCATGCAACGCAAAGCGACGCGGACATCCGCCGCACGCTGCAAGCGGTGTTGCTCGGCGGCACGCTGGGCGCACTGGCGCTGCTGCTGCTGTTTGTCTGCCTGCGCCGCGAACTTGCGAGCCGCTACCGGGCAGAAAAGGAACTGCGCCATATCGCCTCGCGGTATCAAATGCTGTTCAACTCGATTGACGAAGGCTTTTGCATCGTCGAACTTATCTTTGATGACGGCAGAAAGCCCGTTGACTATCGCTTCCTGGAGGTCAACCCGGCCTTTGAACGGCAGACCGGCATGTCGGACGCCAAGGGCAGGCGAATGCTGGAGCTGGTTCCCGACATGGAGGCGCACTGGTTTGGAATCTACGGCAAGGTCGCGCTGACCGGCGAGCCGCATCGCTTTGTCAACGAAGCCAAGGGAATGCAGGGACGCTGGTTCGATGTTTATGCCTTCCGGCTCGGTGGACCCGAAAGCGGACGCGTGGCGGTGCTCTTCAGGGACATTTCCGGGCGAATGAAAGCCGCCGAAGCCATGCGCCAGAGCGAGGCGCGTTTTCGCGCCCTGTTCGACTGGGGGCCGATTGCCATTTTTTCATCCGACGTCGCCGGGCGGCTGCAGGAATGCAACCGCGCCGCGCTGGAACTCTGGGGCGCCGAGCCCGGGGCTGGCGAAGGCGACAGCGCATTTTTCAAGGCGCCGCCAGCCCGTCTGCCCGACGGCACGCTGGCGCCCACCCTGCTGTCCCGCACGGCCGAGGTGCTCAAGGGCAACATTGCAGCGGTCTACGACGAAGCGTTCGTGATCGAACGGCCTGACGGCCCGAGCATGACCGTCATGGCCCATGTGGTTCCCCTGATCGGCAAGGCGGGAGAGATCACCGGCGCGATCACCTGCTGCTATGACGTGACCGAACGCACCCGCCTGCAGCACGAGACCGCCGAACAGGCGCAGGCGCTGACCGACCTGCACCGGCGCAAGGACGAGTTCCTGGCCATGCTCAGCCATGAATTGCGCAACCCGCTGGCGGCGCTTTCCAACGCGGTGCAACTGCTGCGCCTGCCCGCCGGCGCCGACCCGCTGCAATTACAGAGCCGCAGCATCATGGAGCGCCAGCTGAGGCACCTGAAGCATCTGGTGGACGACCTGCTGGAAGTCTCGCGCATCACGACCGGCAACGTCCGGCTTCGCCTGGCACAGGCCAGCCTGGACAGCATCGTGGAAAACGCCGTGGATGCGGCCAACCCCCTCATCGCCGAACACCGGCACGAACTCACGGTGTCCCTGCCGCCAGAGCCGGTGTTCGTGCATGCCGATGCCACGCGGCTGGAGCAGGTGCTGATGAACCTGCTCACCAATGCGGCCAAATACACCTCGCCCGGCGGACGCATCGGGCTGAGCGTTGAAAACGAGCCGACGGCCAGCGGCGAGCATGCAGCCGTGCCCATGGTGGCGATCCGGGTGCGCGACAGCGGCCTGGGCATTGCGCCAGAGCTGTTGCCGCGCATTTTTGATTTGTTCGCGCAGGCGGACCGTTCGCTGGACCGCTCGCAAGGCGGGCTGGGCATTGGCCTGAGCCTGGTCAAGCAGCTGGTGGAACTGCATGGCGGCACGGTCACGGTGTCGAGCACGCTGTGCCGGGGCAGCGAGTTTGTGGTTCGGCTGCCGGTCATGCTGACGGCGCTTGCGCCGGCAGCGCCAGCCTTGGGCGACAGCGCCAGGACGCCCGCAAAGGCGCAGCAACGCGTTCTGGTGGTCGATGACAACGTCGATGGCGCCCAGGGCCTGGCCATGCTGCTGGAAATGACCGGCCATGTCACCCGGCAGGCGCACGACGGCCCGGCTGCGGTGCAGGCAGCGATTGACTACCGGCCCGACGTGGTGCTGCTGGACATCGGCTTGCCGGGGCTCGACGGCTACAAGGTGGCGCAGCGGATTCGCCAGCAGGCCGGGCTTGAAAACGTTGTGCTGGTGGCGCTGACCGGCTATGGCCAGGATTCAGACCGGCAGCGCTCGCACGATGCAGGCTTCGACCACCACCTGGTCAAGCCCGCCGATTTCAGCGACATAGAGAAGATTCTGCTGGCCGTGGCGTAGCGCCCCGCTGGCGAAAAATCACCCAGCTTTTGCATCACGGCGCCAGCCGCCGGACATCTCTTTGCTACTATATTCATAGCTGCTTACGCATACTGGTCGTGCGAAAAAGGCTTTTTTTATGCTTGAAAAGTGTCGGCGGGCTGAAACGGGCGCGCTGGATTCGCGGCCCTTGGCTCAAGGTGCCGCGGCCACCAGCGGGGCAACATCGCGCGCACTGCCGTCGCCCAGGCCGAGCAGTGTGCCCACGGGGCGGGTTTCGGGCAGCACGTAGATGACGGCGGGCCGGGCGCCGAACACCGGCTTGACCAGCGCGTCATAAAAGGCGGCAGGCACGTTGACGCAGCCGTAGGAAATCCGGTTGTCGGCCGCCGTCGGCGTTGCCAGGCGCTCCAGCCGGCGGTCGGCCTTGTTGCTGGCGCGCACGCGGTGCATCGAGACGGCCGCGTCGTAGTCGATCCAGACAATGTCCTCGCCCTGCAGGTTGCGGCCCGGCTCGGACACGAAGCGGCCTGCCGGCGTGGTGCGTTCATCGGGCCGGATGTCGGCCAGCTTGCGCGTGCCGATGCCGGGCGCCGAGTCGTCTCCGACCGCCAGGCCCAGCAGCACCGGCGACGAACCAAGCGGGCTGCCGGCCGCATCGAAGACATGCAGCATGGCGGCCTTTTTGTCGATAACGGCAAAAGGCAGGCCCTGGTGATTGCGCGTGGCGCGAATCCAGGCTGTCATGCGTGGCACGTCTTGTCCTACGGAAAGCGGCTGTAGCCGAATGTTTTCTGCGGCCAAGACCGCCGGGGTGGCCGCCCGCGACGGCTGCGGAAGGCCAAGCAGCGCCACCAGCCCCCCGACAAGCAATGCGCCCGCCAGCGTGCGCGGCCAGGGGGGGAAACGGGTTTTCAGCGGCGAAGCAAGAGGGCAGGCGTTCATGGAAAGGAATGGTAATTGATTGTCAAAATGTCGGAAACCGGACATGAAAGATTAGCGGCCCTCTCCTACGGCGCCATAAGGCCAGCTCTGAAACGCAACCAGAGCTGCGGTTTTTATAGTCTACCCAGCTTGCAATTGAAGCTTATCGAAGACACGCCATGCGTGTTGGCCGCAAACTTTTTCAGAAGGACAGGACCATGAAACTTCACATCAGATCAATTTCCCTGGGGGCTTTGTTGGCACTTGCGGTAGCCAGCGTATCCGCCCAGACGGCAGCGCCGGCAGCTGCTGCATCAGCGCCCGCCACGGTGGGCGTGACACCGCAGGAAGCGGCGACAGCCAACCAGCAGGCCGTGCCGCGCAGCGATACGGCCACCGTGGTGCGGACCGCGCCGTCGCCCGCGCAGCGTGCCAGTGGTGCCATGACTGGCAACACCACCGGGGGCACGGCGGCCATGAACAGCACGACAGGCAACACAGCCACGGGGACGACCCGTGCAGCCCGCGCCGACCGCAACTGATTGCCGCAATTCGCTTTGTTTTTCTAAGTTGATATTAAAAGGAGATCGTCATGAACATGAACACCAACGCCACCCCTTACACCGGCAGCACCGCAACTTCCACCACGGGAAGCAGCAACATGGTGACCGGCCTATTTCCTGACCGCGCCAGCGCCGAAGCGGCCTACAACGCAGCCCATACGCGCGGCTATTCAAAAGACGATGTCAACCTGGTGATGTCGGACGACACGCGCAAGCGCCACTTTGCCGACGGCAGCGCGATGGGCAAGGAAACCGAACTGGGCAACAAGGCCGCTGAAGGCGCCGGCATCGGTGGCGCCATCGGCGGCACCATCGGCGCCATCCTGGCGGGCATTGCCGCCGTGGGCACGAGCATTGCCCTGCCGGGCCTTGGCCTGGTCATTGCAGGCCCCCTGGCTGCTGCTGCCATGGGCGCCGGCGCCGGTGCCGCCAGCGGCGGCCTGGTGGGTGCCCTGATCGGCTGGAACATTCCCGAAGAGCGTGTCAAGGAATACGAAGAAGGCGTCAAGAACGGCGGCATCCTGATGGGTGTGAAGACCCGCAATGACGAGGATGCGCTGCACTTTGAAAACGAGTGGAAGCAAAACGGCGGCCAGCATATTTATCGTTAAGCAGTAACGATAGCGTCGAGCCCTTCTAAAGGGCTTGTGCAAAGGCTGACAAAGCGGCGCTCTTCTGAGGGAGCGCCGCTTTTTTGTGTCTTGCTCCGGATGCGCCGGGGCATAGAAGCTTTCGATTGACGGCAGCGCGGCGGCTTGGCGGTGTGCTGGCCTGCCACTGGATTCATGCGCAGCCGCGCTATTTTCAAGGATGACGAACCGGATAGCGCCCAAGGAGCCTTGCGCAAGGATGAAGCACGCTGCCTACAGCGCAGCGCTGCCCGAAAAATCGCGCAACCCAGCGCAACACTCAGGCGGCGTGTTGATACGGTTGCCAGTTGGCCGGATGCTGGCCCAAGCGGTCGCCGACGATCTGCAGCACCGCCGGGTTCCAGCCCATGCCGATGTGGCTGCCCTTGATCTCGATGTCCTGCACCTGCCTGGCGGGACGCGCATGGCGGCAGGTTTCCCAGGCCACCACGCCGTCGGAGCGGCTGTAGATCGAGGTCGTGGGCAGCGGCGGCGGCGTGCGCAGTCGCTGGCTCAGCGCCGGATCGATGGCCGCCGACGTGCCGCTGAGCAGCCGGAACAGCCAGCCGACGTTGGTGTGGTCCGCCTCGGCATTGAACGGCGTGCCGATGGTGATGACCTGGCGCACCTGCGGCGCCAGCAGCTTTCCCACTTCGCGGGCATACATGCCGCCCAGGCTCCAGCCAATCAGCGTGGCTTTGCCCTGGTGCCCGCCCAGCAGATCGGCGGTGTGCGCGGCCAGGTCTGCCAGCCAGCGGTCCAGGTCGCCTTTGGGGCCGGTGTTGAAACCCCTGCCCCAGTCCAGCGTGCTGTAGCCGAGGGATTCGCAGTAGTCGCGCAACGGGGCAATGGCCGAACTGTCGGTGGCAAGGCCCGGAAAAATGATGACCGGGTGTCCGTCGCCTGCGGGGACCATCTTCCTTTGCCCGACATCGCTGAACCTGGAAGACAGGAACTCCAGCGCGGCGCGCCACGGTTCGGTTGCCAGAAGCGTCAAGGGCGGGCGGCAGATTTCAAGGCTGGCGGTGGAAGGCATGGCATGAAGGGCATGGGCCAAAAGTTTCGAATGCCTTCATGCTCAGGCCTGCGGCTGCTTAAAAAAAACGGGAATAAGCCCTAGTCAACGTAGGAATAAAGCCAGCCAAGCTGCCATACCGTCAGCCCTGGCGCTGTCAGCCTGCCCGGAACATCGCGGTATTCCACTGCGAAATGGCGCTGTAACCTGGTTACTGAAACTTTGTTACGGGCGTCAGGCGGTACGGCGCAGGCGTTCGATCAGCCCGTTGATCTCGTCGAGCGACGAGAACTGGATCGCCAGCTCGCCCACGGCTTCCCGCTTGCCGTTGCGCTTGACCTGCTTCTTGATGCGGACATCGACATCGGCCATCAGCAGGTCGGCCAGTTCTTCCTCAACCCGCAGGGTGTCGCGCGCCTTTTCAGGCCTGGCCTGGTTCGGCGTCAGCGAAAACTCGCTGCCGAGCTTTTTGACCAGGCTTTCGGCCTCGCGCACCGACAGCTTGCGCGCGGTGATCTGGTTTGCGGCGGTGATCTGCGTGGCCCGGTCCAGCGCCAGCAGCGCGCGCGCATGGCCCATGTCCAGGTCGCCGGCCATCAGCATGGTTTGCACCGGGTCGGCCAGGTTCAGCAGGCGCAGCAGGTTGGACGCGGCGCTGCGCGAGCGGCCCACGGCCTGCGCCGCCAGCTCGTGCGTCATGCCGAACTCCTTCACCAGGCGCTGCAGGCCCTGCGCTTCCTCCAGCGGGTTGAGGTCTTCGCGCTGGATGTTCTCGATCAGCGACATGGCGGCCGCCGACTCGTCGGGCACGTCGCGGATCAGCACCGGCAGGCTGTCGAGCCCGGCCAGCCGCGCCGCCCGGAAGCGCCGTTCACCGGCAATGATCTCGTACTTGCCGCTGTTGCTGCCGCCCTTGAGGCGGCGCACCAGGATGGGCTGCATGATGCCCTGCACCTTGATCGATTCGGCCAGCTCGTATAGCGCGCCCTCGTCCATGCGGGTGCGCGGCTGGTACTGGCCCGGCACCAGGTCGTCGAGCAGCAGCGACGCCGGCAGGCCGGGGCTGCTGGCCGCGCTCAGGGCTTGGGCAGCCTCGGGCGAGTCATCGACCTTGGGGCCGAGCAGCGCTTCGAGTCCGCGACCCAGCCCTTTTTGTTTTTTGGTGACCATGGCGTTGTCTTGTCTTTCTTTGAATCGGTATGAACGGTAGCGCGGTCGGGTCGCGCTCAGGCGGAAGTATCACGCATCAGCTTGAGCAGTTGCGCATGCGCCTGCGGCCAGTCGCCGAGGCCGCTTTCGGCATTCAGGTGGCCGCACGCGCCGGCATCGACAAGGTCGGCGCCCCAGGCCGAGGCAAACTGCCGGGCGCGCTCCAGGCTGCAGAAGGGGTCGTTGCTGCTGGCAAGCAGCTCCGTCCTGAAAGACAGTTTCCCCAATGCAACCGGTGACCAGCTGGGCAGCAGCGCGCGCACATCGTCGCGCTCGACATCGGGCGGCGCGACCAGCAGCGCGGCCTTCACCCGGTGGGTGTTGCGGCTGTGCGCGGCCCAGGCGGCCACATGCTGGCAACCCAGGCTGTGCGCGACCAGCACGGCCGGCCCATCCCCTTCGATATCGCACGACAGCAGCACATCCTCAAGCCGCGCAATCCAGTCGCCCCGCAGCGGGCGCATCCAGTCGTGCTGCTCGACCCGGGTGTAGCCGTGCAGGCGCTCCCAGCGGCTTTGCCAGTGCTCAAGGCTGCTGCCTTGCCAGCCGGGAAGAATCAATACGTTGCGAGGATTCATGGGTCGGGTCCAACCTTCAGGGCGGTAAACGCAAAAATCATGCGTTTGCTACATTTTTTATAGCTACTCATGCATGCTGGACATGCGCAAACGATGGTTTTAATCAATAAATGACGCGTCGTGCCTACAAAATGCGCCCGACCATCTCCTGCGCAAAGGCCACGAAGGCCTGCGCGCCCTTGGAGGACGGGTCGAAAATCACGCCGGGCAGGCCGTAGCTCGGCGCTTCGGCCAAGCGGACATTGCGCGGAATCACGGTGTTGAACACCTTGTCGCCGAAATGCCCCTTGAGCTGCTCGCTGACCTGCTGCTGCAGCGTGATGCGCGGGTCGAACATGACGCGCAGCAGGCCGATGATCTGCAAGTCCTTGTTCAGGTTGGCATGCACCTGCTTGATGGTGTTGACCAGGTCGGTCACGCCTTCGAGCGCGAAGTACTCGCACTGCATCGGAACGATCACGCCGTGCGCCGCGCACAGCCCGTTGAGGGTCAGCATCGACAGCGACGGCGGGCAGTCGATCAAAATGAAATCGTAGTCCTTGTCCACCTTGGCCAGTGCCTGCTTCAGACGCTTTTCGCGGCGCTCCAGCGCCACCAGCTCGATCTCGGCGCCTGAAAGCTCGCGGTTGGCGCCGAGCACGTCGTAGCCGCTTTTCTCGCTGTGGACCCGGGCATCGACGATGGATGCGGCTTCGAGCAACACGTCATACACCGTCATGGCCAGCTTGCGCTTGTCAACACCCGAGCCCATGGTGGCATTGCCCTGCGGGTCCAGGTCCACCATCAGCACCCGCTGGCCGACCTGGACCAGTCCGGCGGCCAGGTTGACGGTGGTGGTGGTCTTGCCCACGCCGCCCTTTTGATTGGCAATGCAGAATATTTTGGCCATAGCGTCTTGTTGAGTTGTCGTTCCGTTGAGGGAATCGAGGATTGCAGTGTCCGATTTACCGGGAAAGGGCGAGCTTGATGCCAAAGGCAATCAGGAACATGCCGGCTGCCTTTTCAAGCATCATCGATATTTTGGGATTGGCCCGAATACGCGCGGCCAGTTTCCAGGTCAGCAGCACGGCCGTCAGGCCATAAAGAAATGTCAGCACCGCGATGGTGGCAGCCATCACGCCAAAGGTCTTGAGGCCCTGGTGCTGCGCCGGATCGACGAACAGCGGAAAGAAAGCCAGGTAAAACACGATGGCCTTGGGGTTGAGTAGCGTGATCAGCAGCGCCTGGCGAAAATAGTGGCGCGGCTTGATCTGCAGGATCGGGGCCGCGCCAGGCTTGGCCAGCAGCATCTTCAAACCCAGCCAGGCCAGGTACAGGGCGCCCAGCCACTGAACGGCATGAAAAGCGGAAGGGTAGGCCGCCATCAGGGCCGACACGCCCGCCACGGCCGCCCAGAGCAGCACCTGGTCACCGGCAATCACGCCCAGGGTAGCGCCCATGCCGCCGGCAATGCCGCCCTTGCCGGTCGAGGTGATCAACGCCAGGTTGCCGGGACCGGGAATGGCCAGAAAGACCAGGATGGCAACAACAAAAGCGCCATAGTCGGCAACACCAACGAACGAAGCCGGCATGGATGGTTCCAATAGTAGAGACCCTGAGTTTACGACACGGGCCGCAGCCAGAGGAGGCAGCGCTCGGCATCCAGGCCGGGAACCTTCAATTGTTCCACGTGAAACATCGCAATGATTTTGGGCAAAGTCAGCAACTCATCGGCTGGATGCTTGCCCTTCATCGCCATCCACACGCCCTGCGGCGCCAGCGCACCCACTGACCAATTGGTGAAATCAGCCAGCGAGGCAAACGCCCGCGAGCAGATCACATCGAAGGGCTCGGTGATGCTTTCGACCCGCGCATGCAGTCCGGCAAGGTTCGGCAGCTTCAAGGCAAGTGCCGCCTGCTTGATGAAGGCTGCCTTTTTGGCGACGGTGTCCACGCAGGTCACGCTGACGGCCGGACAGCAAATCGCAATCACCACGCCCGGCAGGCCCGCGCCCGAGCCCACATCGAGCAAGCGGCTGCCCTGCGCCAGCCCGGCCCCCAGCAGGTAGCGCTGCAAGGCTGGCACCACCGACAAGCTGTCGAGCAAATGATGCGTCATCATTTCTGCGGGATCGCGCACCGAGGTCAGGTTGTAGACCTGCGTCCATTTGCCGATCATCGCCTGGTAGTCCAGCAACTGGCTGATTTGCGGCTCGCTCAATTGCAACCGCAGTTCGGCGAGTCCAGCCAGCAAAGTGGCGCGCAGGTCTTTTTCTGTAGCCGCCATCAGACTTCCGCCTGTTCAGTGGATTTCAGGGGAACCGTGTTCTTCCACAAATTCTTTTTCAAATGCACCAGCAACAGCGAAATGGTGGCCGGCGTGATGCCCTGGATGCGCGATGCCAGTCCAAGGGTTTCGGGCCGGTGCTTGGACAGGGTCTGCCGCGCCTCAAAACTCAATGCCGAGACTTGCAGATAATCCAGATCAGCCGGGAGCTTGAGATTTTCGTAATGCGCGGCGCGTTCGACCTCGACTTTTTGCAGGTCGATGTAGCCGGCGTACTTGGCGGTGATCTCGATTTGCTCGATCACGCTTTTGATCAAATCTGCCGGCAATGCTTCGCCCGTCGATGTTTCACGTGAAACATCGGAATCGCCTGTCGAAATTTCAGGGTTGGCATATTTCCCGCCATCGAGCGACATCAGCCCGGCGTAATTCACATCGGGGCGGCGCAGCAGATCGGCCAGGTTGTATTCGCGCTCGATCGCCTTTCCCAGCACGCGCTCGGCCTCGCTGGCGGGCAGGTTGTTCGGATTGATCCAGAGCGAGCGCAGGCGCTGTGTTTCACGTGAAACAATGTCGCGCTTGCGGTTGAAGGCGTCCCAGCGGGCGTCATCGACCAGGCCCAGTTCGCGCCCTTTTTCTGTCAGGCGCATGTCGGCATTGTCCTCGCGCAGCATCAGGCGGAACTCGGCGCGGCTGGTGAACATGCGGTAGGGCTCGGTCACACCCTTGGTGATCAGGTCATCGACCAGCACGCCCAGGTAAGCCTCGTCGCGCTTGGGAAGCCATGCATCCTTGCCCTGGCATTGCAATGCTGCGTTGATGCCGGCGAACATGCCCTGGGCGGCGGCTTCCTCGTAGCCCGTGGTGCCGTTGATCTGGCCGGCAAAGAACAGCCCGCCAATCGCCCGGGTTTCGAATGTCGTCTTGAGGGCGCGCGGGTCGAAATAGTCGTATTCAATTGCGTAGCCGGGCCGCAGGATGTGCGCGTTTTCCATGCCAGACATCGACCGCACCAGCGCGTACTGGATGTCGAAGGGCAGGCTGGTCGATATACCATTGGGGTAGATTTCGTGCGTCGTCAAGCCTTCGGGCTCCAGGAAAATCTGGTGGCTGTCCTTGCCGGCAAAGCGGTTGATCTTGTCTTCCACGCTCGGGCAGTAGCGCGGCCCGACGCCGTCGATCTTGCCGGTGAACATCGGGCTGCGGTCAAAGCCCGAGCGGATGATGTCGTGCGTGCGCTCGTTGGTGTGCGTGATCCAGCAGGGCATCTGCCTCGGATGCGGAATATTTCCGCCCATGAAGCTGAACACCGGCACCGGCCCGGGCGTGCCGCCCGGCATGCCGTCGCCCGGCTGGACGCCGCACTTGCTGAAGTCGATCGAGCGGCCGTCGATGCGCGGCGGCGTGCCGGTTTTCAGCCGGCCTTGCGGCAGCTTGAGCTCCTTCAGCCTGCTGCTGAGCGACACGGCCGGCGGGTCGCCGGCGCGACCCGCCGCATAGTTGCTCAGGCCGACATGGATCTTGCCGTCCAGGAAAGTCCCGGCCGTCAGCACCACGGTGCGCGAACGGAACCTGATGCCGACCTGCGTCACCGCGCCAACCACGCGGTCGCCCTCGACCATCAGGTCATCGACCGCCTGCTGGAACAGCCACAGGTTGGGCTGGTTCTCGACCATGCGGCGAATCGCCGCCTTGTACAAAATCCGGTCGGCCTGCGCCCGGGTGGCGCGCACGGCCGGACCCTTGCTGGAATTGAGGATGCGGAACTGGATGCCGCCTTCGTCGGTGGCGAGCGCCATCGCGCCGCCCATGGCGTCCACTTCCTTGACCAGATGGCCTTTGCCGATCCCGCCTATCGACGGATTGCAGCTCATCTGCCCGAGCGTCTCGATGTTGTGGCTCAAGAGCAGCGTCTTGCAGCCCATGCGGGCTGCGGCCAGCGCGGCCTCGGTGCCCGCATGGCCGCCGCCGACCACGATCACGTCAAATTCCTGGGGATAAACATAGGGTGAGGTCATCACGCATCCTTCAATAAAGTGGCATTCAGGCCAAGCGCCTGGGCGCCGTTGAACTGGCGGACATCCGCCGTCACGAACAGATCGACTCCGGCCGACAGCGCGGCGCCCACATGCAGGGCATCCATGCCGCGCATGGCACTGGCTTCCAGCGCCCGGATCGCATAGCGCTCGACACCGGCGCTCAAGGGCACCACCTGCATGTCGGAAAAATTGCGCTCCACCTCGGCGCAGGTGTCGTGGTAGGAGGCGTCGCTGGCCTGGGTTTCGCGCCGCACCCGGTTCAGGGCCGAATAAAGCTCGACCTTGCAATGCGGCGCGGCCACCGCCGTCGTGGCGCTGGCCACCAGCCTCAAGACGGCCTCGCGGCCGTTTTCAGGCAGGTAGCGCTTGAGCAAAGCCGATGTGTCAAAAAGAATTTTCATGCAGGCTTTTTCACCACGGTGCGCTGTCACGCTCATCGAGCAAGGCCTTGACCGCCGAATAGCCGGGCGGCAGCTGGAGCAAGGGTTCAAACGGGCGCTTGTAGCTGGGAAGCTCAGCCGCCACGTCGGCCCGGACCGGCACCAGTTCGGCCACGGGCTTGCCATGGCGCAGGATCAGGACGGTTTCACCGCGCTCGACCCGGTCAATCATGGCGGATGCATTGGCGCGAAATTCGCTCAAGGGAATGGTATGCATTTTGTACAAGTAAGGTTATTTGTACATTTTATCGTTTCCTCCCAAAACGGACCACCACCAGGGCATTCGCCTGCCGGGCTGTGATGAAATCAATTCCATGACCCTTCCAAAACCCCTCCCCAGGCTGCTCGTTTTTGCCGGCAGCACCCGCCTCGATTCGTTCAACCGCAAGCTGGCCGGCGTGGCCGCCGCCTTGGGACGCGCCAGCGGCGCCGAAGTCACGCACATTGAACTGGTGGACTTCGACATTCCGATGTACAACGCCGATCTGGAAGCGCGTGGAACGCCGCCCGACGTGATGAAGCTCAAGGAAATGATGCACGCACACCCGGCATGGATCATCTGCTCGCCCGAATACAACGGCAGCTACACCGCGCTGCTGAAGAACACCATCGACTGGGTGTCCAGCCCGGTCAAGGGCGATGCGGACTGGAGCGACGGCTTCAAGTCCTTCACCGGCAAGGTGGTGGGCGTGCTCAGCGCCTCGCCCGGCGCGCTGGGCGGCCTGCGCTCGCAAAGCCACCTGGTGCCGCTGCTGTTCAATTCGCAATGCTGGGTGGCGCCCACGACCTTTGCGCTGGGCAACGCGGGGGCTGCATTCGATACACAAGGCGCGCTGGTGAACGACAGCCACCGCCAGAAAGTGCAGGCAGTGATTGACCAGGTGCTGTTCGCCGCGCAGCGCCTGACGGCGTGAACGGGCAGGTTCGGCCTCTTATTTTTTGATAGCAGTCAACGCACGCCGTTATTGCGCAAAAGCCATTTTTAGCTTGCAAATGATGAAAATCAACGGGATGCCCGGCCCGTCTTCGCCATCAATGCCATACTGACTCTTGCCAATTCCCGTGTCAGCCGGGCGTAGCCAAAACGGTTCACACTTCAAGCGGCTTTTTAAAACCCAGGAGATATTCATGACCCGTGAAGTTGTAGTTGTCAGCGGTGTGCGCACCGCCATTGGAACCTTCGGCGGCAGCCTGAAGGACACGCCGCCCACCGAACTGGCCGCGCTGGTGGTGCGTGAATCGCTCTCGCGCGCCGGCGTCGAGGGCAAGGATGTCGGCCACGTGGTGTTCGGCCATGTGGTCAACACTGAAGCAAAAGACATGTATTTGTCGCGCGTGGCGGCCGTCAACGGCGGCTGCGCCGAAGGCACGCCGGCGTTCAACGTCAACCGCCTGTGCGGCTCGGGCCTGCAGGCCATCATCTCGGCCAGCCAGAGCATTTTATTGGGCGATGCCGACATCGCCATCGGCGGCGGCGCCGAGAACATGAGCCGCGGCCCCTACGCCAGCCTGGCCACCCGCTTTGGCGCGCGCATGGGCGACACCAAGATGATCGACATGGTGGTCGGCGCGCTGCACGACCCCTTCCACACCATCCACATGGGCGTGACGGCCGAGAACATTGCCGCCAAGTGGGGCATCAGCCGCGAAGAGCAGGACGCGCTGGCCGTTGAAAGCCACAACCGCGCCCAGAAGGCCATCGAGGCGGGCTACTTCAAGGAGCAGATCGTCCCGGTCATGCTGAAAAGCCGCAAGGGCGAAGTCGCCTATGACACCGACGAGCATTTCCGACCCAACTGCACGCTGGCCGACATGGCCAAGCTCAAACCCGTGTTCATCAAGGAAAACGGCACGGTGACTGCCGGCAATGCCTCGGGCATCAACGACGCCGCGGCGGCCGTGGTGCTGATGGAATCTAGCGTGGCCAAGGCCCGTGGCCTCAAGCCGCTGGCCCGCCTGGTCGCTTATGCGCACGCTGGCGTGGACCCCAAGTTCATGGGCATCGGCCCGGTGCCAGCCACGCAGATGGCGCTGAAAAAAGCCGGCTTGAGCGTCAACGACCTGGACGTGATCGAGGCCAACGAAGCCTTTGCCGCTCAAGCCTGCGCCGTCACGCGCGACCTCGGCCTGGACCCGGCCAAGGTCAACCCCAACGGCTCGGGCATTTCGCTCGGCCACCCGATTGGCGCCACCGGCGCGTTGCTCACCGTCAAGGCCGTGTACGAGCTGCAGCGCATTCAGGGCCGCTACGCGCTGGTGACGATGTGCATCGGCGGCGGGCAGGGCATCGCGGCGATCTTCGAGCGCATCTGATTGGTGCGGACATCCCTTTTTTAAGGCGTCATTGACAGCGCCCCCAGCCCGCCTCGAAACGGCCTGGGGCGTTTTTACATTCAGATTCCATTTTTTTCCAGCGCTGCATGCCGCGTCCCGAGTGCGTGCCAACCCTTGATATTTGTTTTACATCAAGATGCAGCAGCAAGGCCGGACTAGACTAAAAGGCGCATCTGGCCGCAGTCGCCAGAGCACCCCCCAAGGAGACAAAACCATGCTGCCTGCCTACATCACCCACGCCGATTGCGCGCGCCACGAAATGGGCGCGCACCATCCCGAGTGCCCGGAGCGGCTGGGAGCCATCAACGACATGCTGCTGGTCAAGGGCCTGCTCGACTACATGCATCCGTATGACGCGCCGCTGGCCACGCCAGAGCAGCTGGCCCATGCCCATTCCTCGCGCTATGTCAGCGAACTCATGGCCGCATCGCCGGCCGAGGGCTACCACAAGGTCGATCCCGACACCGACATGAACCCGTTCACCGTCACGGCAGCCCTGCGCGCAGCCGGCTCGGCGGTGCTGGCCACCGACCTGGTGCTGACGGGCGAAGCGCCCAGCGCCTTTTGCTGCGTGCGCCCGCCCGGCCACCATGCGCAGCGCGACGCCGCCATGGGCTTTTGCTTTTTCAACAACGTGGCCGTCGGCATCCGCCACGCGCTGACCCGGCACGGCCTGCAGCGCGTCGCGCTGATCGACTTCGACGTACACCACGGCAACGGCAGCGAAGACATCTTTCGCGGCGACGATCGCGTGCTGATGTGCTCGATCTTCGAGCAGGGCATCTACCCCTTCACCGGCGAAAACGCCACGGGGCCGAACATGGTCAACGTCGGCCTGCCGTCGCGCTCGGGCAGCGACAAGTTCCGCGAAGCCGTCACCACCCACTGGCTGCCCGCCCTGAATGCCTTCAAGCCCGAGCTGATCTATGTTTCCGCCGGCTTCGACGGCCACCGCGAGGACGACATGGGCAACCTGGGACTGGTAGAGGCCGACTACGAATGGGTCACCAAGCAGATCATGAAAGTGGCCGTGCAGCACTGCCAGGGCCGGGTCATATCCTGCCTGGAAGGCGGCTATGTGCTGAACCCGCTGGCGCGCAGCGTGGCGGCCCATGTCAAGGTGCTGATTGGCGCCGACTGATTTCCCGTGCCGCGACGATGCACGCGCATCGTCGCGGCCAGTGCCGGTGCAGGGCGGGCGGGCCACGGCCCAACGAATCTAAAAATAGCAATGAAATGAAAGCCCTCTTATGGACAAACACTACCTCACCCCGCTTTTCGCCCCGCAGTCCATCGTCGTCTTTGCCGGCCAGGTCGATGACCCGGACAGCCTGACATCGCGCGCCCGGGTGCTGCACCAGGCCCTGCGCGCCCAGAAATACACCGGCACCCTGCAGTTCCTGGACATCCACACCACCGGCACGCTGGCCGACCTGGCGCAGACCGGCGCCGACCTGGCGATCATTGCGCTGCCGCCGGCGGAAGTCGCCGCCGCGCTGGAAATTGCCGGGCGCATGACCTGCCGCTCGGCGCTGGTGATCACCAGCGGCATCAATGCCGACGGCGCCGCCGAACTCAAGCGGATTGCGCGCCGTGAAGGGGTTTTCCTGATGGGGCCCAACGGCCTGGGCCTGCAGCGCCCGCACCTCATGCTCAACGCCAGCGCCGCCGGGCCGATGGCAAGGGCGGGTTCGCTGGCGCTGGTGTCGCAGTCCGGCGCGCTGACGTCGTCCATCCTCGACTGGGCCAGCAAGAACGGCGTCGGCTTTTCATCGGTGGTGTCGCTGGGGCCCAACACCTCGGTCGATATTGCCCAGGTGCTCGATTTCCTGGCCAACGACCGGCACACCCAGAGCATCGTCATCTACCTTGAAGGCATCTCCAGCGCGCGCCGCTTCATGAGCGCGCTGCGCTCGGCCGCCAACGCCAAGCCGGTGGTGGTGCTCAAGGCCGGCCGCCGGCCGGCCGGCAACGAGGCCGCGCAAACCCACAGCGGCGCCATCGTCGGCAGCGACGATGTGTTCGACGCCGCCCTGCGCCGCGCCGGCGCGGTGCGCGTGCGCTCGTTTGTCGAGCTTTTTTCGGCCGCCAAGTGCCTGGCCTCGCGTTACCGCCCGGTCGGCAACCGGCTGGCCATCGTCACCAACGGCGGCGGACCCGGCGTGCTGGCGGCCGACTGGGTGAATGAAATCCATCTGGAACTGGGCAAGCTGTCGCCGGAATCGTCCAGCGCCCTGAAGCTGCTCTTGCCCGAACTGGCGTCGCTGTCCGACCTGATCGACCTGTCCGAGGAAGCCACGCCTGAACACTACAAGGCCGCCATCGAGGCCGCCGGCAAGGACCGGCAGGTCGACGGCGTGCTGGCGATCTTCTCGCCCAAGGAAGGCATCGATGCCGCCGAAGTGGCGCGCACGCTGGCCGAGGTCAAGCGCAGCATGGGCAAGCCGCTGCTGTCGTGCTGGATGGGCGATGCGTCGGTGGTGGCGGGGCGCGGGATTCTGAACGATGCGGCGATTCCGACCTTTCGCACGCCGGAAGCGGCGGTCGGCGCGTTTGGCAACATTGCCTCGTTCTACAAGAACCAGCAGCTGCTGCAGCAAACGCCGCCGCCGCTGTCGACGCTGGCCAAGCCCGACATCGAGGGCGCGCGCTTGATCATCGAGAACGTGCTGGCCGAGCGCCGCAAGGTGCTGACCGAGATGGAGTCGAAAACGCTGCTGTCGGCGTTCCACATTCCGGTCACGCAGACCATCCTGGCGCGCACCGCCAACGAAGCCATGATGATCGCCACGCAGCTCGGCTTTCCGGTGGCGCTGAAGATCGACTCGCCCGACATCAGCCACAAGTCCGACGTCGAAGGCGTGGCGCTGAACATCCTGAACGCCACCGGCGTGCGCGACACCTTCACCGAGATGATGCAGACCGTCGCCCGCCTCAAGCCCAATGCGCGCATCAACGGCGTGACGGTGCAGACCATGGCGCGCGCCAAGCGTGGCCGCGAAGTCTGCGTCGGCCTGGTCACCGACGACCCGTTCGGCCCGGTGATTGCCTTTGGCGCGGGCGGCACCATGATTGAGCTGATCGACGACCGGGCGATGGAGCTGCCGCCGCTCAACCAGTTCCTGGCGCGCCACCTGATCGGCCGCTCGCGCGTGGCCGAGACCCTGGGCGCCTGGCGCGGCGCCACGCCGGTGAACATGAAGGCGCTGGAGCAAATTTTGCTGCGCGTCTCGGAAATGGTCTGCGAGCTGCCGCAGCTGCGCGAGATGGACATCAACCCGATCATCGTGGACGAATCCGGCGCCGTGGCGGTCGATGCGCGCATCGCGATCGACAATGCGCCGCAGGCCATCAGCGGCCGCGCCAACACCTACAGCCACCTGTCCATCCTGCCGTACCCGGCGCGCTACGAGCAGGTCTGGCCCTTGCGTGGCGGCGGCGAATACACCGTGCGCCCGATCCACCCGGACGATGCCCAGATGCTGCAGGAAATGATGTCGCACCTGTCGCAGGAAAGCCGCTATTTCCGCTTCGTCTCTTCCATGGTCGAGCTGCCGCCGAGCATGCTGGCGCGCTTCACGCTGATCGACTACGACCGCGAAATGGCGCTGGTCGCCGTGTTCAAGGAACGCCGCTCGGGCGCCAGCAGCGAGGTGCCGGAAACCGAGCGCATCGTCGGCGTGTCACGCTACGTCACGAATCCCGACCAGTCGAGCTGCGAATTCGCGCTGGTGGTCGCCGACGACTTCAGCGGCAAGGGCCTGGGCTCGCGGCTGATGCTCAGCATCATGGACGTGGCCCGGGAAAAGGGCTTGTCGGAAATAGAGGGCCTGGTGCTGGCGCACAACCCCGGCATGCTCAAGCTCATGAAAAGCCTGGGCTACACCATCAAGCCGTTTGCCGAAGACCCCGATTTCAAGCTGGTGACGCATACGCTGTAAGTTGGCGACAGGCCAGCCAACGGATATTTGCTATGGATAAAATAGCTGCTTGCGCTTATACAGACTGCGCAAAAGACATATTTCTTCATTGAAACCTGCAAAAACCCTGCCTGCAGTGCGGCAGGGTTTCCATGGCCCCGCCTGCCTCAGAGCAGCTTCATCTTCTTCGCTGCATCGCGCAGCTCGGCGCGAAAGTCCGGGTGCGCAATCGCGATCAGCGCCTCGCAGCGCTGGCGCGCGGTCTTGCCGCGCAGCTGGGCCACGCCGTATTCGGTCACCACGTAGTTGATGTCGTTCTTGCTGGTGCTGACATGCGTGCCGGGCGAGAGTACCGGCACGATGCGCGAGATGGTGTCGTGCTTGGCGGTCGAGGGCAGCACGATGAAGGCCTTGCCGCCGCTGGAGCGGTTGGCGGCGCGAACGAAGTCGGTCTGGCCGCCGGTGCCGGAGTAGGGCGCGAAGCCCAGGCTTTCCGAGCCGCACTGGCCCATGAAGTCGATCTGCATCGTTGCATTGATGGCGTGCAGGTTGTCGTTCTGGCCAGCCAGGAACGGGTCGTTGGTGAAATTGACCGGGTGCATCTCGACCGACGGGTTGCGGTGCAAAAAGTCGTACAACTTTTTCGAGCCCAGCGCAAAGGTCGCCAGCATCTTGCCGGGCAAATAATTCTTCTTGCGGTTGGTGATGGCGCCGGCCTCGACCAGCGTCATGATGCCGTCGCCGATCATCTCGGTGTGCACGCCCAGGTCATGCTTGTGTGTCAGCTGCATCACCACCGCATCGGGAATGCCGCCGTAGCCGATCTGCAGCGTCGCGCCGTCCGGAATCATGTCGGCGACGTACTTGCCGATGGCTTCCTGCACCGGGCCGATCTTGGGCAGGCCGACTTCTAGCAGCGGGTCCCCGCTTTCCGTCAGCGCGGTGACCTGCGAAATGTGGATGTGGCAGTTGCCGTTGGCAAACGGCACGTTCGGGTTGACTTCGAGCACCACCGCCCGGGCCTGCGCAATGGCCGCCATGGTGTAGTCGGGCGCCAGCGACAGCGAGAAAAATCCGTGCGCGTCCATCGGCGAGGCCATGGACAGCACCACGTCGGCAGGCAGCAGCTTGCGGCCGAGCAGGTCGGGCAGTTCGGAGAAGTTCGCCGAGATGAAATCGATCCAGCCTTCCTGCCCGCCGGCGCGTGAAATGCCGCTGAAGAAATAGGCCGCATGCCGCACATGGCCGGTGGTGTCCGGGTCGAAGTAGTCGTATTTGCGCACCGGCAGGATTTGCGAAACCTGCACGTTGCGGAATTCGCGGCGCGCGCTTGAGAGCGCCGTGAGCAGGGCCGGCGGCTCGCCCACGGCGGTAGGCACCACGATGGTGTCGCCGTTCATGACGACACCGATGGCGTCGGCGGCCGACATGCGTTTTTGCTGGTACAGGGTTTGAATGGACAAGGGCAGCTCTCTGGGTTAAATGGCTTGGGGCCATGGCACCGCGTGCCATCGGGAAGCCCGGGGGTCAATGGACAGCCTGGCCCTGGCCGGAACCCGGATCAGCCGCCGCCGCGCTGCATGTAAAGGTCAAAGCGCTTCATGAAAGTGTAGCGCTGGCGCTCGTCGAGTCCGGTAAAAGAAAACCCTGCCAGCAGGCGCGGAATCCGGACGCTTCCCAGCATCCGGGGCGGGGCGGATTGCCAGGCAATCCGCAGGCTGCCCGGACCGATGCGGACCTCCACCCTGGCGCCGTCGCGCTGCCAGGCGTGGTCGCCCAGCGCGGCGGACAGCCAGCCCAGCCACTCGGCTTCGGTGCAACCCATGTCGCGCTCGAAATTCTCAAGGTAATGCGACTGCACAGCGCTTTCAGCCGCCGGCAATCGGCGGCCAGATGGCCAGCACGTCGCCCTCGGCCAGCGTGGTGTTCAAGCGCAGCTCCGGCGCGATGTAGCGGCCGTTGACGAGCACCAGATGCACGAGCCTGGGCGGCAGGCCGAAGGGCTCGATGATCTGGCTGATGGTGGCCTCGGGCGCCACGTCCAACTCGACGATATTGCTGCGTCGCGAACCCACCGGCAGGTAGTCGGTCAGCGTGGCGAACAGCTTGAAGGTGATGTTCATCGGCGGCGCGCGTCGCCCGCGCCGTTCCACTCGCCCTGCGCCTGGGCGCTGGCCAGGTAGGCCTGCATCAGCAGGGTCGGGTCGCTTTTGAGCTTGTCTTTCCACGGGCCGAGATGCACCGCGCCTTCGACCAGGCCGCGCATCACGCCCACGTGTTCGGTCCAGCCGACGCTGTTGCAGCCCACCAGCACGTCGTCCTTGAACTGCAGGCTCAGGTGCCGGCCCTGGCCGCCGCCGGCCTGGGTGTCGGTCAACTCGACCTGCTCGCTGCCCGGCACGCCCTGCCAGTTGCCAAAGCTGGTCGAGATCAGCCCCAGCGTGTCGAGCACGTTGATCTGTGTCACGCCGCGCAATTCGGTTTTTTGCCCGACCATGTTGAGCGCGGCCACCCGGGCCTGCTCGGCCGCGTTGGGCTGGATGGCGCTGACAATCGTCGTGCCGCTGACCTTGTCGAAAGCCTCGGCGCAGTCGCCGGCGGCATACACGCCGTGTACGCTGGTCTGCAAATGCTCGTCGGTCAGCACGCCCTGCAGGCAGGTGATGCCGGAGTTTTCCAGAAAGCCGATGTTGGGCCTGACGCCGGTGGCGCTGATGACCAGGTCGGCGGCCACGCTCTGCCCGTTGGACAGGCGCACCGACAAAGGCGCGCCGGGCAAGATGGCCTCGACCCGCGTGCCGGTGAACACCTGAACGCCCTGGCTTTCGCACCAGCCCTTGATCATGCCGCCGGCCACGGGGCCCATCATGCGCGGCACCATGCGGTCGCCCATCTCGACCACGCTAAGCTGCACGCCGCGCTGCATCAAGGCCTCCATGATGATGCAGCCGATGAAACCGGCGCCCATCTGCAGCACGCGCGCGCCGGGCCGGGCCAGCGCCATGATGTTTCGCGCGTCTTCCAGCGTCC
>NZ_KL448323.1:3288960-3432450 GCF_000709345.1 Polaromonas glacialis
GGAGGGGGGGGGGGGGCGGGGCGGGAGCCGGTGGCGATCAAAAGCCGGTCGTAACTGAGGTTTTCGCCCGTGCTGAGTGCTACGCTTTTAATAGCTATATCCACAGACACAGCGTGCGCAAACAGCTGATTTATCCTTGAATCAGCAAAATGCGACGGCGTTTTGCGCAGGTAGGTGCCCGCCTCGTCGATGTTGCCCATCAGCAGGTAAGGAATCGCCATGCGCGAGTACGGCGGCTCGGCCTCGTCGCCGACCAGCGTGATGGTGTCTTGCGGCGCGTGCTTGCGAATGGTTTCGGCAGCAATCACACCGGCCGGGCCGGCGCCGAGGATGACGTGGTGGGTCATGGAATCTGTGTCTCCGACGATAAAAAGGGCGTAGTTGCGACGCAAGGCTAAGCGACAGGTGTGGGGGCGGCCCTTCCCTGCCATCAGGGGCCGCGGAACCGGCTTTGCCGGGCCGCAGGCTGCAGGCTGCGGCTCCGAGCCCGCCTGCGCGGGATTGGACAGCCTGCAGATGCGCTGCCTCTGGCAGCGTGGCGCCCTGCAAGGGCAGCGGCCCCCTCGGGGGGCAGCGCAGTACGCGCAGCGACAAGCGTGGGGGTCACAAGCTCAGCCGTTGGCGGGTTTCAGCCGTCGGCACGCCTTCGGCATCCCAGCCGCGCGCGGCATAGTACTTGGGCAACATCTCGGCCAGCATGTTGACCTTGCCCTTGGCCGGGCCGGTCTTGGCGGCTTCCGTCAGCAGGCGTTTGGGCAGCGAATCGTCGGCCTTGGTGAAGCCCGCGGCGTTGTTGAACTCGCGCTCCATGTTCCAGATGCGCTCGCCGATTTTCTCCAGTTCCTCGGTCGTGAACTCCTCGCCGCAGGCGGCCTGAATCTGCGGCGCCACATCGGCCAGGCCCCAGGCAAACGAGGTGAACACGCAGATCCCGGCCGAGTCGAACGCCGCCGTCGCATCCTGGAAGGCTTTCACCAGTTCGGGCTTGCCTTCGTGCTCGAGCGGATCGGTCTTGACCGGAATGCCCAGCACTTCGGAGGCGATGGTGTAGCCGCGCAGATGGCAGCCGCCCCGGTTGGACGTGGCATAGGCCAGGCCGATGCCCTGGATGGCGCGGCCGTCGTAGGCCGGAAACTCCTGGCTCTTGGACGACATCGACAAATCCGGGTGGCCGTACCGGGCCGTCAGGCGCTTGGAACCCTGGCCGATTTCCTTGCCAAAGCCCCGGCCGTGGATGGTTTCCTCGGCCAGAAAGGCCAGCGCCTGGGCCGAACCAAAGGGTGCCTCGATGCCGAGCTGCTCCTTGGTCAGCACGCCCATTTCATACAGCTCCATCACCGCGCCCAGCGTGGCGCCAAAGCTGATCGGGTCGATGCCTTCCTCGTTGCACAGCATGGTCACGTATTGCAGCGTTTCCAGGTCCTTCACGCCGTTGGCCGCGCCCAGCGCCCAGGCGGCTTCGTATTCCAGCCCGCCCGATGCGCCCCAGTACTGCGGCTTGTTGGCCACGGTGAAATGGCCCTTGTCCATCTTGCTGATGCGCCCGCAGGCAATCGTGCAGCCGAAGCAGGCCTGGTTGGTCAGCAGCTGCGCCTTGCCGTCGGTTTCGCGCGGCGTGGCCATGGCTTCGGCCGAGATGTCTTTCGCGCCCTCGAACTGCACATCCTGGTGGTTGCGCGTGGGCAGGCCGCCGACTTCGTTGATGACGTTCATCAGCACCTGCGTGCCGTAGGTCGGCAGGCCCTGGCCGGTGACGGCGTTGTCGTGCAGGATTTTTTTCTTCTCGTAGGTCACCTTCATGAAGGCTTTCGGGTCGCGGATGTTGCCCACGCCCCTGGTGCCGCGCACGGCAATCGCCTTGAGGTTCTTGCTGCCCATCACCGTGCCCACGCCCGAGCGGCCGGCGGCGCGGTGCAGGTCGTTGACCACGGCCGCATACAGCACGCCGTTTTCACCGGCCTTGCCGATGCACGACACGCGGATCTGCGGGTCCTGCAGGCTCTTCTTGATCAGCGGCTCGGTCTCCCAGACGCTTTTGCCCCAGAGGTGGCTTGCGTCGCGCAGCTCGGCCGTGTCGTCGTTGATGTAGAGGTAGACCGGCGTCGGCGACTTGCCTTCGAAGATCACCATGTCCCAGCCGGCCATTTTCAGCTCGGCGCCCCAGTAGCCGCCCGAATTGGAGCAGGCGATGGCGCCGGTCAGCGGGCTCTTGGTGATGACGGTGTAGCGCCCGCCGGTCGAGGCCATGGTGCCGGTCAGCGGCCCGGTGGCCCAGATGATCTTGTTGCCCTCCGACAGCGGATCGACTTTCGGATCGACTTCGGACACCAGGTATTTGCTGCCCAGCCCGCGCGAGCCCAGGTAGCTGCGCGCCCAGTCCATGTTCAGCGGTTCGGCGGTGACGGTACCAAGCGTCAGGTTGACGCGGAGGATTTTTCCAGCCCATGACATGTTCGTGGCTCCTTAACTGGCCGAAGGCTGGTTGCCCAGCTTGTCGGCCCATTGCTGCATCCGGCCCAGGCCGGTCCAGTTGGCGTCGATGAAGGTGATGGCCGCTGTCGGGCAGGCTTCGGCGCAGGCCGGCTCGCCGCCGCACAGGTCGCACTTTTGCACCTTGCCCGTTTCCTGCACATAGTTGATGGTGCCGAACGGGCAGGCGATGGTGCAGACCTTGCAGCCGACGCAGGTCGATTCGTTGACCACCTTGGCGCCGGTCGCCTTGTCAACGGTGATGGCCTCGACCGGGCAGGCGTGCAGGCACCAGGCCTCGTCGCACTGGGTGCAGGTGTAGGGCACCTTCTTGCCGGTGTCGTGGAAGTCGAACACCTTGATGCGCGACTTGGCGGGGGCGAAAACGCCGTAGTTCTCAAACGAACACGCCATCTCGCACTGCAGGCAGCCAGTGCATTTTTCGGGGTTGATGTGCAACACCTTTTGCATGAAGAAAGCTCCTTGGGTAATGGCACCCAACGATGCCTTGCCTATGAATGAAACTGCATAGCCATTGTTGGATTCAACCCGTCTTGCGGTCCTGCGTATTAACCCGAATAGCGGACCTGTTTTTCACTTTCGCGGCCCTGTGAAATTCGACGGGCTTGTGGCAGCACTGGTAACGGGAAGTAATGCCGCCCGGACAGGTGCATCCAAATCCAGGCCTCACGGGTAGGACTCAGGTGGCGTGCCCAAACGCCACCGCCTTTCAACCTTTTTAGGAGCCTCACCATGCAAACTTCCCGCGCTTTCTTTGTCCCGGCCCTGCTGGCCGCCGCCGCCCTTGCCGCCTGCGGCGGCGATGACGACAATGCCACCCCCACGCCAGCGCCCGTTCCCGTGGCTGTCGGCGACACTGTGGCGCTGACGGTGTCCGGCAATGTGCTGTCGTTCGACCGGGCAACGCCCGCCACGCTCAAGGGCTCCATCGCGGTGTCCGGCCTTCGCCCCGATGAAAAGCTGGTCGGCCTGGACATGCGCCCGGCCGACGGGCTGCTGTATGCGCTGAGCAGCCAGGCGCGGCTGTACACACTCGATGCGGCCACCGGCGTGGCCACCTTAAAGGCCGCGCTGACAGCGGCCACGGGCGACGACAACCCTTACACCGCGCTCACGGGCAGCCAGTTTGGCGTGGACTTCAACCCGGTCGCCGACCGGCTGCGTGTCATCAGCGACAGCGGCCTGAACCTGCGCATCGACGTCACGACCGGCGCTACCACCACCGACGGCGTGGTCAACGGCCCGGCGGCCGCGATCACCGCAGCCGCCTACACCAACGCCGTCGCCGGCACGGCCACGACCCAGCTTTTCAGCCTGGACGCTGCCGCTGGCCAGGTCTACCTGCAAGACCCGCCCAACAACGGCACGCTGACCGCGCCGATCGCGCTGGGCAGCACGTTCACCGGCGCCAACGGCTTTGACATCGACGCGCGCAGCAACACCGCTTATGCCGCCCTGACCAGCGGCGGCAGCACGGCGCTGTACACCGTGCCGCTGGCGGCAGGCAGTGCGGCGGTTCGCATTGGCACCATCGGCAGCGGCGAGGCACTGGCGGGCCTGGCGCTGATGCAGCCCACGACGGTCAAGGTCTATGCGCTAACCGAAGGCAGCCGCCTGGCCAGCTTTGACCCGGCCACGCCCACCACGCTAACGGCCAGCGTGCCGGTCAGCGGCCTGGTCACGGGCGAGTCAGTGCTGGGTATTGACTTCCGTCCCGCCAACGGCAAGCTCTATGCGCTGACCAGCACTGCGCGCCTGCTGACCGTGGATGCCGATACCGGCGCCAGCACCGTGGTTGCCACGCTCAGCACGGACGCCGCCGACACCACGCTGCCCTATACCGGCCTGGGCAATGCGGCACGCTTCGCGGTGGACTTCAACCCGGTGGCCGACCGCCTGCGCGTGGTCAGCGACAGCGGGCTGAATCTGCGCATCAATGCCGACACCGGCGCAACCACGACCGACGGCGCCATCAACCGCGCAGGCGCAGCGCCCGTGGTGGCTGGCGGCGCCTACAGCAACAGCTTTGCCGGCGCGCGCGGCACCGAGCTCTATGACCTGGACGCCGCCAGCGCCGTGCTGGCCCGGCAAAACCCGCCGAACGACGGCACGCTGGTCAACGTCGGCGCACTGAGCGTGCCGTTCGCCGGCGCGGCGTCGATGGACATTGCCGGCGGCGCCAACGGCCTGGTGCTTGCCGCCTTACGAACGGGCGCCACCGGCCCGTACACGCTCTACACCGTGTCACTGACCACCGGCGCGGCCACGCTGTACCGCAACACCACCGGCGACGCCACGCGCTCGCTGATTGGCGGCAGCGCCGGGCCGTCGGTGCTTGACATTGCGATCAAGTTTTAAGCCAAATCAGTCGTTTGCGCAAAGTGGGCGGGCGCAAAGAGCTATCATTTCAATAGCATTGCGGCGGTTTCAGGTGCTCGCCCGCACCACCAGTTCGTAGCCCAGATCGACGCACGGCGCGGCCACGGTGTCGCCGTTCATCAGCGACAGCAGCATGCGCGCCGCCGCCATGCCGATGTCGGCGCGCGGCGTGCGCACCGTGGTCAGCGTTGGCAGCATCTGGTCGCTGCCGGTCAGGTCGTTGAAACCGGCCACGGCCACGCGCTGCGGCACGGCAATGCCCAGGCGCAGCGCCGCCAGCAGCGCGCCCTGCGCCAGGTCGTCGTTGCAGAAGAACACCGCGTCCACGCCGGGCTGCTCGCGCATGATCCGTTCGAACATCTGCGCGCCCAGCGCGATGGACGAGGGCGCCGGGTCCAGCCATTCCAGTGCCGCGTCGTGCAGGCCGGCCGCCCCCAGTTCGCGGCGCCAGCCACCCAGCCGCTGCAGCGTGCGCGCATCGAGCTGCGCGGCGGCAAAGGCAATGCGCCGCCGGCCGCGCCCCAGCAGGTGCCGGGTCATCTCGGCGCCGGCTTCCAGCTGCGAAAAGCCGACGCTGTACACGCCGGGCGCGCCCGACATTTCCATCAGATGCACGCAGGGCACGCGGCTTTGCGCGATCAGTGCCCGCGCCGCGTCGCTGCGCTCCAGGCCGGTCACCAGCAGGCCGGCCGGGCGCTGCAGCAGTTGCTCGCGCAGCAGCAACTCCTCTTCGTCCAGGTTGTAGTGCGTCACGCCCATCAGCGTCTGGTAGCCGGCCGGGCGCAGGCTGCGCTGCACCGCCTCAAACACATCGACGAACAGTGCATTCGACAGCATCGGGATCAGCACTGTGACATGCGCGCTGCGCTGCGACGCCAGCGCGCGCGCCGCCGGGTCGGGCACATAGCCCAGCGTGCGCGCCGCCGCGCGGACCCGCTCGACCAGCACCGGATCGACGGCGCGTTCGCCACGCAAAGCGCGCGACACGGTGATGGGGCTGACGCCGGCGGCCTGCGCCACGTCGGCCAGGGTGACGCGGCCGGTGGCGCGGGGGCGAAGGCGGGTTGCGGTCATGAATCCTAGGGAAACTACTGAGAGAAGGGGGCTGATACTCGCATAGGATAGCGCTATCCAACGGTGACCGCCAGCCGGACAATCCCTGAGACGCCCTGATCGGCGGCTTTTTAGAACAGGGTTGTCCCGGCAGTCGCCTTTTATTTCGACTCAACAGGACAGCGCTATCCAAGGCTTTGACAAATGACAGATTCCCTCGTGATCATGGGTGTGGCCGGTTGCGGCAAGTCCAGCCTGGGCGCGGCCGTGGCGCAGGCCACCGGCCTGGCGCTGGTCGAAGGCGATGACTTCCACAGCCCGGCCAGCCGCGCCAAGATGAGCCAGGGCATCGCCCTGACGGACGCCGACCGCGACGGCTGGCTGGGCGTGCTGGGTGATCAGCTGCGCGGCCATCCCGAAGGCCTGGTGCTGACCTGCTCGGCGCTGAAACTTTCCTACCGCGAGCGCCTGCGCCAGGCCGCGCCCGGCCTGCGCTTCGTCTTCCTCGACATCAGCCGCGAAGAGGCGCAGGCCAGGGTGGCCGCGCGCGCCGCCGAGCATTTTTTCTCGACCACGCTGGTGGACAGCCAGTTCGCCACGCTTGAAAATCCCACGGGCGAGCCGGGCGTGCTGCGCGTTGACGCGCTCAAATCGCTGGCCCAGTTGCAGGCCGAGGTCACGGCATGGCTGGGCGCTAGCAAGGAGCAGGCATGAGCAATGAAATCCTGATCGAAGCGCCCAAAAGCCGCTTCCAGCGCATCAGCAACACGCTGCTGGCCATCTGCCTGGGCGTGATGGCCGTGGCGGTGTTTGTCAACATCGTGCTGCGCTACGGCTTTGGCAGCGGCCTGCCGGCGAGCGAAGAACTGTCGCGCCTGCTGTTTGTCTGGATGGTGTTTATCGGCGCCACCGCCGCCTATCCGGCCGGCGAGCACATGGCCTTCACCAGCCTGGTCGGCATGCTGAAAGACCGGCCCGCGCTGTTCCTGGGCATGACGCTTTTCATCCGCCTGCTGGTGCTGCTGGCCTGCGCGTTGATCGGCTGGGGCGCCTGGCAACAGGTGGTGGTCGGTTATGGCAGCCATTCGGTGGTGCTCGGCTATTCGACGGCGCTGCTGCCGCTGCCGGCCTTTTTGTGCGCCGTGGCCATCGGCCTGATGGCGCTTTTCGAGATCTTCCAGCGCACGCCGCTGGACCTTGGCCACAACGTGGAAGTCGAGTAAAAAAATGAGCAACGAAGGCCTCGCTTTTATCGTTTTCTCCGTCGGCATGCTGGCGCTCATGGGCATCGGCATGAACATGGGCCTGGCGCTGGTGCTGACCGGCGCCGGCATGGCCTGGGTGCTGGACTTCTGGGACACCCAGCTGCTGGCGCAGAACCTGGTCGCCGGGGTGGACAGCTTTCCGCTGCTGGCCGTGCCCTTCTTCATCCTGGCCGGCGAGCTGATGAACTCGGGCGGCATCAGCCAGCGCATCATCGCCATGGCGCAGGCCTGGGTCGGCCACATTCGCGGCGGCCTCGGCTATGTGGCGATTGGCGCGTCGGTGCTGATGGCCAGCATGAGCGGCTCGGCGCTGGCCGACACCGCCGCGCTGGCGACCATCCTGCTGCCCATGATGCGCAGGCAGGGCTACCCGATGCACACCTCGGCCGGGCTGGTCGCCTCGGGCGGCATCATCGCGCCCATCATTCCGCCGTCGCTGCCCTTCGTGATCTACGGCGTGACCACCAACACCTCGATCTCGTCGCTGTTCCTGGCCGGCATCGTGCCGGGCATCATCATGGGCGTGGGCCTGATCGTGGCCTGGAAGCTGGTGCTGCGCAACACCGACCTGCCCGAGGGCCAGCCGCTGCCAATGAAGGAACGCCTGCGCGCCACCGCCAAGGCCTTCTGGGCGCTGTTGATGCCGATCATCATCATCGGCGGCATGAAGACCGGCCTCTTCACGCCGACCGAAGCGGCCGTGGTGGCGGCGTTCTACGCGCTGTTCATCGCCCTGTTCGTACACCGCGAAATGAAGCTGCCCGAGGTGCATGGCGTGCTGGTGCGCGCCGCCAAGACCACCGCCATCGTGATGTTCCTGTGCGCCGGCGCGCAGGTCGCCAGCTACATGATCACGCTGGCCGACCTGCCCAGCACGCTGACCGGCTGGCTCGGCCCGCTGGTGGACAGCCCGCGCCTGCTGATGGCGGTGATGATGGTCGTGCTGGTCATCGTCGGCACCGCGCTCGACCTGACGCCGACCATCCTGATCTTTGCGCCGGTGATGCTGCCGATTGCGGTGAAGGCCGGCATCGACCCGGTGTATTTCGGCCTGATGTTCGTGCTCAATGGCGCCATCGGCCTGATCACGCCGCCGGTCGGCACGGTGCTCAACGTGGTGGCTGGCGTGGGCCGCATGCCGCTGCACCAGGTGATACGCGGCGTGAATCCGTTTTTGATCACCTACACGCTGATCCTGTTCATTTTCGTGCTGTTCCCCCAGATCGTCACCGCGCCCGTCGCGTGGATGCGCTGAACCTTTTCCAATTTTCTCAACGTTCCCACTTTTCCCATAACTCCAGGAGACTTCACCATGACATTTATTCGTCGAACCGTTATCGCTGCCGCCGCCGCTGCGACGCTCGCCGCCTCGTTTTCCGCGCTGGCGCAGGACATCAAGCCGCGCCTGATCCGTTTCGGCTACGGCCTGAACGAAGCCAGCAACCAGGGCCGCGCCGCCAAGGTGTTTGCCGAGGCGGTTGAAAAAGCCTCGGGCGGCAAGATGAAGGTGCGCGCCATCGGCGCCGCCGCGCTCGGCCCGGACACGCAGATGCAGCAGGCCTTGATTGGCGGTGCGCAGGAAATGATGGTCGGCTCGACCGCCACGCTGGTCGGCATCACCAAGGAAATGGCGCTGTGGGACACGCCCTTCCTGATCAGCAACACCAGGGAAGCCGACACGCTGCTCGACGGCCCGATTGGCGACAAGATCAAGGACAAGCTGCAGGAAAAAGGCCTGGTCGGCCTGGTCTACTGGGAAAACGGTTTTCGCAACCTGACCAACAGCAAGCGCCCGGTCACCAAGGTCGAGGACATGGACGGCATCAAGCTGCGCGTCATGCAGAACAACGTGTTTCTGAACAGCTTCAAGACGCTGGGCGCCAACGCCATTCCGATGGCCTTTTCCGAACTCTTCGGCGCGCTGGAAACCAAGACGGTGGACGGGCAGGAAAATCCGTACAACACGATTTTGTCGAGCAAGTTCTATGAAGTGCAGAAGTACCTAACCGTCACCAACCACGTCTACAGCCCGTGGATCGTGCTGGTCAGCAAGAAGTGGTGGGACCAGTTGTCCAAGGCCGAGCAGAAGGTGTTGATGGACGCCGCCAAGACCAGCCGCGACTACGAGCGCAAGGATACGCGTGAGGAAGCATCCAAAGCCATGGCCGAACTCAAGGCCAAGGGCATGCTGGTCAATGAACTCTCGCCTGCAGAAGCCGAGCGCATGCGCAACAAGCTGACCGGCGTGTATGCCCAGATCGGCACCGAAGTCGGCATGGACCTGTGGAACGAAACGCAGAAGGAACTCACCCGGATTCGCGGCACAAAGTAAACGCCGGGGCGGGCGGGCAGGTGTATTGCAAAAAATCACCGGCGCGCCAGACCGGACTGGCGGACGACCCGCAACCCGCTATTGAATAAATAGCTGCTTGCACAAGCGGGTATTGCGGAAACGATCTTTTTTACCTGAAATCATGTTTTTCAGGTGATACCCGCCCGCTGAAGCAAGCCGGTGATCGCCCTTCATGCGCAGGGGAACAAGCACTGCAAGCGCCAGCCCAGTGGCCGCTTATAGTTGCCACACCTCGCGTTTGCGGCCCTTCTTTTCAATGGGCCGGGCGCGGGTTGTTTTTATCAGGAGTTTTTTTTATGTTTCCCGAATACCGCGACCTCATCACGCAACTGAAAACCACCGACGCCCATTTCACCCGGCTGTTCGACGAGCACAACGCCGTGGACCAGCAGATTTTGAACATGGAGTCGCGCATCGAGCCGGCCACGTCCGAGGAGATCGAAGTGCTGAAGAAGGAAAAGCTGCAGCTCAAGGACCAGATTTACGTCATCCTGAAAAAGGCTGAAACCGAAAGCTGAACGCTTTCAAGCCGCTGCGGTTCAAGCCAGCAGGGCCGCCACTTCGGCTTGCGTCGGAATGCCGGTGATGGCCCCATGCCGCGTCACCGACAGCGCGGCGGCCGCGTTGGCCCACTGCATCGCCCCCGGCAGCGCCTCGCCACGCGCCAGGGCAGCTGCCAGCGTGCCGGTGAAGGTGTCGCCGGCGCCTATGGTGTCGGCCACCGGCATGGCGCGGCCCGCCAGATCGACAGGCGCCTGGCCGCGCTGGTAAAGCCGGCATCCCGCCGCGCCCAGCGTGACCAGAACGCTGCGCGTGCCTCGCGCCATCAGCAGCGCAGCGGCCGCATCGACAGACCCCGCGCAGCCGGGTCCAGCCAGATCAAACAGTTCGCTTTCATTGGGCGTCAGCACATCGACCAGCGCCAGCAGTTCCTCGGGCAGCGGCCGCGCGGGCGCGGGATTGAGCACGGTGATGGCATTGGCCTGCCGCGCCAGCCGAAAGGCGGCAAGCGTGACCTCGACCGGCACTTCGCACGACGCAATCACGACCCGGCAATGCGCCAGCAGTTCCGCCGCCGCCTGCGCATGCCTTGCGCCCAGGCCAGCGCCCGCGCCCGGATACACGGCAATGCTGTTGTCGCCGTCGTCGTACACCCATATTTGCGCCACGCCGCTGCGCTCTCCAAGCGCGCACTCGACATGCCCGGTCGCAATGCCTTCGGCGTTCCACAGGTCCATGCCCATGCGGCCGAAGTCGTCGTCGCCGATGCGCGCGATCAGCGCCACGCGGGCGCCCTGGCGCGCTGCGGCCACGGCGGCATTGCTGCCCTTGCCGCCGGGGCTGATGCTGAAGGCGCTGGCCATCAGCGTCTCGCCGCGCGCGATGGGGCGCGCCACACGCGAAATCAGGTCGGCATTCCAGCTGGCGACGCAGACCACGCAGCAAGGTTCGGCCGCCATCATGTGCCTCCGTAACCCATCAGGTTCGGCAGCCACAGCACGATCTGCGGAAACACCGTCATCAGCACCAGCGACACCAGCAGCACGCCGATGAACAGCCAGGCTTCCCGGATCATGCCCTTGAGCGACACGCCGGCCAGCGCGTTGATCACGAACAGCAACATGCCGAACGGCGGCGTGACCAGCCCGATCATCATGTTCACGGCCAGCACCACGCCCAGATGCACTAGGTCGATGCCCAGCAGCTTGGCGGTCGGCAGCAGGATGGGCACCAGCACCAGCAGCATGATGGAGGTGTCCAGAAAGCAGCCGAGCACCAGGAACAGCACGTTCACCAGCAGCAAAAAGCCCAGCGGCGACAACTCCATGCCGGTCAGCCATGCCGCCACCAGCCCGGGAACATTCTCGGCCGTGAAGGCATAGTTGATGACAAAGGCCGAGGCAATGATCAGCGTGACCGACGCGCTGGCCTTGGACGATTCGACCAGAATCTCGTACAGCCGCTTCCAACTCAGCGCCCGGTAGACGATGCTCGCCAGGAACAGCGCGTACAGCGCGGCCACCGACGCAGCTTCGGTCGGCGTGAAAATGCCGGTGTAGATGCCGCCGAGCAGCACCACCGGCAGGGTAAGCGGCAAGATGCCGCGCAGCAGGATGCGCGGATAGGCATTGAGCGCAATCTTCTCGCCGCGCGGCAGGTTGCGCTTGACGGCGACGAACTGCACCCCCAGCATCAGCGCCACGGCCATCAGCAGGCCGGGAATGACGCCGCCCAGGAACAGCGCCCCCACCGACGCGCCCGACACCATGGCATAGATCACCAGCGGAATCGACGGCGGAATGATCGGGCCGATGGTCGATGACGCCGCCGTCAGCGCGCCGGCAAATTCGGCGCTGTAGCCGTTTTTCTGCATCATGCGGATGCTCACGATGCCCGGCCCGGCCGCGTCGGCAATGGCGCTGCCGCTCATGCCCGAGAAGATCACGCTGACGATGATGTTGACGTGCGCCAGCCCGCCGCGCACGCGGCCGACGATGGCCAGCGCAAAGTCAAACAGCCGCTCGCTGACGGTGCCCGAGTTCATGACCGACGCCGCAAAGATGAACAGCGGCACGGCCAGCAAAATGTAGCTGTTGTACAGGCCGTTGAGCACCTGCTCGGCCACCAGCCCCAGGTCCTGGCGCTTGAACACCAGGTAGGACACGCCACTGATCAGCATGCCAAAGCCGATCGGCAGGCGCAGCACCAGCGTCACGACCAGCATGCCGAGCAAAACCATCAAAGCCTGGCTCATAGCTGCTCCTTCCAGTTGCGTCCGAGCAAACGGACAAACTTGACGATGTATTGAACGCCGATAACGGCCACGAACAGCACGAAGGGCGCAAACACATAGGAAAAGGGAATGTCCAGCACCGGCGTTTTCTCGCGGTGCATGAAGCGCACATAGTCAAACGCCTCGGGCAGCAGCCACAGCAGCAGCCCGCCCGTCAGGGCAGCGCCAATCAGGCCGAAAATGCGCTGCCCGCCGGGCGGCAGGGCGGCATAGACCAGGTCCAGCATGACATGCTCCTTTTCCTTGAGCAGCGTGGCCGCGCTCCAGAACACCATCAGGATGTATAGCACCACGATCAGCTCGTCCGACCAGGCCAGCGGCCGGTTGAACAGGAAGCGCATGCTGACCTGCACCACGAACACCAGAAACAGCAGGGCGAAAACGGCCGCAGCCACGCCTTCGGCGATACGCCGTGAACGCTCCAGCATGGATGTCTCCCTTATTTGGTCTGGTTCACGCGCTCAAGCAGGCCCTTGGGCCAGACCTTGGCGTAATCCGAGTTCTGGTAGGTGGCCTGGACCGACTTGCGAAACGCATCCACGTCCGGCGTGGTGACCTGCAGGCCCTGCTGCTTGAAGAAGTCCACCAGCTGCGACTCCTCCTTGATGCGGTTCTCGTTGTTGTAGCTGGACGCCGCCTGCGCCGCCGCCGTGACCTTCTGCTTTTGCGCCGGGGTCATGGCGCCCCAGGCCTTGTTGGAAATCGCGATGAAGATGCCATCGACCAGATGGCTGGTCAGCACGATCTGCTTGGTGACCTCGTAGAACTTGGCCGCGCGCACCGAAGGCAGCGGATTGTCCTGGCCGTCGATGGTGCCGGTCTTCAGGCCCAGATACACCTCGCCGAAAGCCAGTGGCGTGGCGGTGGCGCCCAGCGCCTCGCCCAGGAACAGCCATTCCTTGGTGCCCGGCATGCGCAGCTTCACGCCTTTCAGGTCGGCCGGCGTCCTGACGTTGCGCGCCTCGCGCAGGTTGACCTGGCGGGTGCCCAGGTAGACGGTGGACAGCGGCGTCACGTCCATCTTCTCCGCCACGGTCTTGAAAAGTTCAGCGCCAATCGGGCCATTGAACACCTTTTGCTGGTGCTCCGGGTCGCGAATCACATAGCCCGCCGTAAAGATCGAGAACTCGGGCACCAGCTTGGCGATGTCGAAGGCCGAGATCGACGACAGTTCCAGGTTGCCGCGCGCCATGGCGGCCGGCTCGGTGCCCTGCTTGAACAGCGAGGCGTTCAGGTTGATCTGCACGTCGAATTCGCCGGGTGCGGATTTTACAAGGTTGTCCTTGAACACGGTCCACATCTTGGCGTGCCAGTCGTCGGGCACGGCCGGGGTCGAAACGCGCAGCACCACCTTGTTCTGGGCCTGCGCGGCGGGTAGCAGGGCGCCAATCATCACAACGGCCGAAGCGGTGGCCAGCAGGGTGCGGCGAAGCAGGGAATGTTTCATGGTTGTCTCCTAGTCGTTTATCGGTTGGCTAACTTGTAAAGAAATCGGGGCCGGCAGGCCAAGCTCAGTCGGATTCGGGATCGATGCCGAATTCCCGGATGGTTTTTTCCAGCGCCGTGAACTCGTCGGCGCTCAGCGCCACCAGCGGCGCGCGCACGCGCAGCCAAGCCGGCTCGCCGCTCAGCATCGCCATGATGCCCTTGAGCGCCGGCATCAGCGAATAGCTGTCGAGCAGGCCGATCAGCTCGATCACGCGCTCGCGTTCGGCCGGGGTGGTCGGCGCATCGGGCTGCGTCACCAGCCGGTCCACTACGCGCGGCATGAAGTTGGCCAGGCCGCTGATGGCGCCCGTGCTGCCGCGCCGGCCCATTTCGGGCAGGTCGGGCTCGAAGCCGACGTACACCGTCAGGTCCTTCATGAAGGCCTCGGCTAGGCCGATGGAATGCGCGGTCGTGCAGGCGCTGTCCTTGATGCCCAGGATGGTGTCGGGGTACTGCTGCTTGAGCGTGGCGATGACGTGGTGGGACAGGCTGACGCCGGTGACCTGCGGGATGTGGTACAGGTACATCTTCAGTTTGGGCAGGTCCTGGCCCATGCCGTCGATCACGTAACGGTAGCTGTCGATGATGCCCTGGTCGGACACGCCCTTGAGGAAAAACGGCGGCAGCATCAGGCAGCCGTGCACGCCGGCGCTGACCGCGTGGCGCGTCAGCGCCAAGGTTTCGGGCAGCGCGGCGCAGCTGGTGGACACCATGATCTGCGCGGCGGGAATGCCGTTGGCGATCAGCTGCTCGACGGCTTCCTTGCGCTCGGCCATGGAAAACGACGGGCCTTCGCCGGTGGTGCCAAAAATGGTCACGCCGGGGCAGCCCCGGGCGATCAGCGACTTGCAGTGGACGGCCAGCGTAGCGTGGTCAATGCCCAAGTCGGCATTGAGCGGCGTCAGCAGGGCGGGCCAAATGCCGCTGAAGGCGGCGGTTTTTTGATCAGGATTGGGGGGTGTCGTCATCCAGGGTTCTCCAAAGACCACGGCATCGCGGGCCGCGGCAGTCCAAGCACGCGAAGGTGCGCGCTTTCAATGTGGTGGCAGAGGCGCTCAAGCACGGATTGCGCGTCGCGCCGCTTGAGCGCCTCGATAAACCAGAGGTGCTCTTCCATCGCCGGAACCAGCACCTGCGGCGAAAGCGTCGAGCCTTCGAGCTTGATCAGGCGCACGCGCAGGCTGTTGATGCGGTACACCTCGGAAATCAGCTCGTTGCCCAACGCGTCGATCATCAGGTCGTGCAGGCCCCAGTCCACCGCCGTGGCATCCTTGAGCAGCCCGTCGTCAATGGCGCCACTGCGCGCGCGCTGCACGATGTCCAGGTGGTTTTGTTCAATGGCCGCCAGTTCGCGGTCGGACACCGTGGTGACGAAACGGCTGGCGGCCTCGCGTTCCAGCAGCTGGCGCAGCTGGAAGGCGTTGTTGATCAGTTTCAAATCGACATGCGCCACCTGCAGGCCGCGCTGCGGCACGGTCTTGAGCAGGCCCTCGGCTTCCAGGCGCGGAATCAGCTCGCGCACGGCGCCCAGCGGCATGCCCAGCAGCTGCATCAGTTCGCGCTGCGAGATGAACTGGCCGGGGTGGATGTTGGCATCGACGATCTGCTGCTGAAAGCTCGCATAGGCCTGCGCGCGCAGGCTGGTGGTGGCGACGGCGGGTGCGGTACTCACGGCGCGTCGCTGGCGATGACGCCCTTGCGCAGCAAAATGTTGCCGTATTTGCGCGATTCGCCGGTGCGCAGGATCAGGAAAGCCGACTGTACGCGCTGGTAAAAAGCAAACCGCTCCAGTGTGGCGGCGGGCGCTTCGCCGGCCTCTTGCAAGGCCGCCGCGAACTCGGCCACCGGCCCGGGCACCGCGACGGCATCGCCCACCACCTGCATGGTCCAGGCCGCTTCAGGCACGAAATTATCCAGCGGCAGGACCTGCAGCACGGCCTTCAATGCCTGCGTGGCGTTGGCGCCGGCCAACTGCACCAGCCGCGCGCCACCCTTGCCGGCCATGCTGGCCGCCGGAAAGTTCGCATCGACGATGGCCACATCGTCGCCATGGCCCATGCTGGCCAGCGCATGCAGGGCATCGGGTGTCAGCAGCGGGGGAATGTTTTTCAGCATGGTAAAGGCGTTGTTTGTGGGCTAGGGCTGGCTGGCGTCGAGGGCGTGCGATTTGTTGTCGGAACCCCGGGATTTCCCGGTGTCAATGACTGACATGTTAGTTATACGATGGGTAAACTTTTATTGGGATTTACCCTGAAATGAACATTTTCTTTCCGCCCTGCGCCGGCAGCGGCCTACGGCTCGGCCTGGGCGGCGCGCCGCTGGGCAACCTGTTCGAAGCGGTCAGCGATGGCCAAGCCCGGCAGCTGGTCGAAGCGGCATGGGCCAGCGGCTGCCGCAGCTTTGACACCGCGCCGCACTACGGCCACGGCCTGTCCGAGCGGCGGCTGGGCGATGCGCTGCGCCAGCATCCGCGTGATGCATTCGTGCTGTCGAGCAAGGTCGGGCGGCTGCTCGTGCCCGATGCTGCCGCCCCGCGCGACCAGCATGGCTATGTGGATATCCTGCCGTTCCGGCAAGCCTGGGATTTCAGCACCGCCGGCACGCGCCGCGGCGTGGAGGACAGCCTGCAGCGCCTGGGCCTGGCCCGGCTCGACTTGGCCTATGTGCATGACCCCGACGCAGCCACGCATGGCGTCCATGCGCCCAGGGTATTGCGCCAGGTGCTGGACGAAACCCTGCCTGCGCTGCGGCAGCTCAAAGCCGAAGGCCTGGTCGGCGCCATCGGGCTGGGCACCAATGACGTGGACGTGGTGCTGCGGGTGCTTGCCGGGGCTGACCTGGATGTGCTGATGCTGGCCGGGCGCTACAGCCTGCTGGACCATAGCGCGCTGCCCGGGTTGCTGTCGCAATGCGCGGCGCGCGGCGTTCGCGTGGCGCTGGGCGGGGTGTTCAATTCAGGCATCCTGGCCACCGGCACGCGGGGCGGCGCGGCCACGTTCAACTATGCGCCGGCGGCAAGCCAATGGCTGGAACGCACCGCGCGAATCGAAGCGGTGTGCGACGCCTTTGCCGTTCCCCTGCGGGCGGCGGCGCTGCAGTTTCCGCTCGCGCATCCGGCGGTGGGCATCGTCATGCTGGGCGCGCGCAAGGTGGCGGAATGGGAAGATGCGCAAGCCATGCTGCGGCACCCGGTGGCGCCTGAATTCTGGGCCGCGCTGCGGGCGCAGGGCCTGATTCCTCTGGAGGCGCCCACGCCATGACCATTGACGCGCATTTTCATTGCTGGCAACTGGCGCGCGGCGACTATGGCTGGCTGAGACCCGCGCTGGCGCCGATCTACCGCGATGTGGCCGTCAGCGACTGGCAGGCCCAGTCGGTGCCGCATGGTGTGACCGGCGGCGTGCTGGTGCAGGCCGCGCCGACCGAGGCGGAAACCGCTTTTCTGCTGGCGCAGGCCGACGCCCACCCCGCCGTGCTGGGCGTGGTCGGCTGGGTCGATCTGGCCGCTCCCGACGCGCTGGCGCGCATTGAAAAGCTGGCGCGCCATCCCCGGCTCAAGGGCTTGCGCCCCATGCTGCAGGACATGGCCGATCCCAAATGGATTCTGCAGCCCGCGCTGGCGCCGTCGCTGCAGGCCATGGCCGATAACGACCTGGTGTTCGATGCGCTGGTCAAGCCGGCGCACCTGGCGCACATCCTGACGCTGGCCGGGCGTCATCCGGGTTTGCGCATCGTCATCGACCATGCCGGCAAGCCCGACATTGCCGCCGGCCAGTGGCAGCCGTGGGTCGACGGCATGGCCCGGCTGGCGTCGCGGACCGGCGCCTGTTGCAAACTCTCTGGCCTGCTGACCGAGGCCGGACCAGCCCCAGCGCCCGGCGCCGTGCAGCCCTGGGCAGCGCATGTGCTGGCCTGCTTTGGCGCCGAGCGCCTGGCGTGGGGCAGCGACTGGCCGGTGCTGGAATTGGCCGGCAGCTATGGCCAATGGTTCGCCGAGACACGGCAATTGCTCGCCGGATTGAGTCCGCAGGCGCAAAGCGCCGTGATGGATGGCAATGCCCGGCGGCTCTACCGGCTGCCAGCGGCATCTGCCACCTGAATCCTTACTTCCCCTTGATCAACACTGAAAACGGAGACGCTCCCATGAAAAAAATGCCCGCCACGCCCTGGCTGCCTGAAGACGGACTGACCGGAACGCTGGTCGGCCGCGCGTGGGTTCCCGGCCCGGTTCCGGGGCCATCGGTCATCGTGCTGCGCCCGGACGGCGTGTATGACCTGTCGGCGCATTTCGCCACCATGAGCGATTTGCTCGATGCGGCCGATCTGGTCGCGCAGGTGCGCGCAGCCCCGGGCCGCCTGGTTGGCAGCATCGACCAGCTGATGCCAAGCGCGGCCGCGCAGTCCGACGACCCGCAGACGCTGCGCCTGCTCGCGCCCTGCGACCTGCAGGTCATCAAGGCCGCCGGGGTGACCTTTGCCGCTAGCCTGATCGAGCGGGTGATCGAGGAGCAGGCCCGGGGCGACGCCGCGCAAGCCGCCGCCGTGCGCCAGCAGGTCGTGGAGCTTCTGGGCGGCGACCTGGGCGCCATCAAGCCCGGTTCGGCGCAGGCGATGCAACTTAAGGCGCTGCTGATCGAAAAAGGCCTGTGGTCGCAATACCTGGAGGTCGGCATCGGTCCCGACGCCGAGGTGTTCACCAAGGCGCCGGTGCTGTCCAGTGTTGGCAACGGCGCGCAGGTCGGCATTCATCCCGGTTCAGCCTGGAACAATCCCGAGCCCGAGATCGTGCTGGCCGTGAACAGCCGGGGAGAAACGGTGGGCGCCAGTCTGGGCAACGACGTGAACCTGCGCGACTTCGAGGGCCGCAGCGCGCTGCTGCTGGGCAAGGCCAAGGACAACAACGCATCGTGCGCCATCGGGCCGTTCATCCGGCTGTTCGATGCCAGCTATTCCATGGACGATGTGCGCCATTGCACCGTCAGCCTGCGGGTGGAAGGAAGCGACGGCTTCGAGATGCACGGCAGCAGCTCGATGGCGAAGATCAGCCGCGACCCGCTCGACCTGGTGGCGCAGACGCTGGGCGCTCACCACCAGTATCCCGATGGCGTGATGCTGTTCCTCGGAACCATGTTCGCGCCGACGCAGGACCGGGGCCAGCCAGGCAGCGGCTTCACGCACCGGCTGGGCGACATGGTGCGGATTTCCAGCCCGCAGCTCGGCCTGCTGGTCAATGAAGTGAACCACTGCGACCGGGCAGCGCCGTGGACCTTCGGGCTGCGCGCGTTCTATGCCAATCTGTCGGCGCGCGGGCTGTTGACGCAAACCGCTGGCTGCGCGGTTCCGTAACGGGGTAACCACTACCCGTTCTGGCAGGATGTTTTTAGTCCCGACGCCGTGGGTTCCAGGGTAGAAATCACGGTACACACCAAAGTCGGCACGCGTGCTTTCTGCCTTTTCGGGTGAGAGCACGGCTTTGCAATAAAAAGCAAAGTTGCAAGCTTTGCAACGCATTGTTTTGTCACCCTCCGGGCTTGCGCTGGCGCGATATGGTCGGCTCATGGTCATCATCAAGCATTCAGCGGCATTGTTCACGACGCGTCTGGTCCTCGGAACATGACCCTGGCAAAAGCATGGAACAGATGGCGCGCGGCATTTGCCCGTGAATTGCCCAAAGCCGAGCCTGTGCCACCGCAAACCACGTCCCAGCCACCTCAACCCGGTGCGCCATTTCCACCGTCGGGGTTTGGCCAGCCCAAGCCCGATGTTGCGCCGCCAGCGGCTCAACCTGAACCGACGCCAGCGCCCGGCGCATCGGCCCTGCTGGACGCATGGAGGGCGCGGGAGTCAGCGTTGATTCACCCGCCGGGTTCGCCACAGCCCGACAGTCCGCCGTTCCCGCCAAGTCCTGGCCCGCCAAAGCCAGCGGCCCCTGCCCCAGGATCCGTCGCTTCCGGTCCGAGGCGATTTGCGTCCCTGGCCCCGTGGCTTGTGGTCATTGCGGCGGCCATCGGACTGGGTGGATGGCTGCTGCTGAACACAGCGCCTGCAGACCTGCCGGGCAGCGAACGGCCAAATGCAGCACGGCCCGAACCTGCGCAAGCGGCATCGGGGCCACTCGTCATGTGTCCCTCGGAACCCGTGGTGCCAGCGGCGGGCGACAAGGACGGGCAGTTTCCCATGCAGGCCGACGTTTCGGGCCTGCTGGCGGTGGACATTGCCTCTTTCGTCGTCCTGAGCCAGGAAGCCTCGGCTGCAGGCCGTGCGCGCGACGCCGAGGTGGGTTTGCTGATGTCGTGCAAGATCGCGGACAAGCTCAAGGGCGCGGCTTCGGTCGAGTCCGCCGACGCGAAATACCGGCTGGGATCGCACTATGCCAACCTCGGCCGTCGTGAAGGTCCTGCGGCCGCTCCCAATCGCGCCGAATTGCTGGCGCGCGCGCAAACGCTGCTGGCCGACAGCGTGCTGACGTATTCGACCCGGTTTGGCGAGAACGACGACAGGTCGCGGCTGGCGGCCAGCGCCCTGGCATCCGTCCGGCAGACACTGGCGCAGTTAGCGCAGCCGCAGTCCGCACCGCCTGTATCAGTTGCACCGCCTGTGTCGCCCGGTGGAAATGGCGTTGCCGGTGCAGAAAAGTTGCCAGCCCCTTCGCGGCCCGGCATCGCGGCCAGGCCGCCTGCCAGGCCTGCACCGGCCACTGAAGCCAGGGAAAAACCCCGACAGACCGCGCCCGTCCTTAAAGAATGCCCTCCGGCCGTTGCAACGCTGGGGCTATGCGACTGACCTTCATGAACCAGGAGAAAACAGCATGGACAAACTGATCCTGAGCGTACTGCTGACAGCAGGAATGCTTTGCCACGCTTCGATGGCGGCGGCTGAAGTGAATTACAAGATCGTGACCGCTTCCGAGCGCGGCACCTACATCAAGATAGGGCGCGATCTCGCCGAGTTCGTGGCGCCGTCGGCGGACATCCAGCTCGACGTGCTGCCGTCAGCCGGATCGGCCGAAAACGTCAGGCTGCTGCGCTACGAGCCAGGCGTCAAGCTGGCCCTGGTGCAGTCGGACGTCTACCAGTCGTATCTTGACATTGCAGCCAAGGGAAATTCTGCCGCCAGCGCCTTGATACGGCCGCTTCGCGTGATCATGCCGCTCTATAACGAGGAAATTTACTTCATCGTGCGGGCCGATTCGGAGCGCAACTTCATCCACGAGATCAAAAACGCCAAGCTCAACGCGGGCGAGTCGGGAAGCGGCACGGCGCTGACCTCGGCCACGCTCTACCGCCTGATGTTCAACGAGGCCATGCCTGACAGCGCAAGCTTTCTTTCCAACGAGGAGGCCCTGGCCAAGCTCGTCACCGACAAGACCATCGACGTGGTCGCCCTCGTTTTGGGCCAGCCAGCCAAACTGCTTGTGGACATGAAGCCCGAGTCGCGAAAGCTCATCAAGCTGCTCAAGTTCGACCCCAGCCACCCCTCCAGCGAAGCGGTTCTCAAGACCTACTTTCCCGCCACCGTGCGTGCCAGCAATTACCCCAGCCTGCTGGCAGAAGATATTCCGGGACTGGCGGTCAAGGCTTTTCTGGTCACCTACGATTTCCGCCTCAGGGACACCGGAAATAACCTGAGAAACATGGCCCGCTCCTTGTGCCAGAACTTTTCGCAGCTCCAGGAAAAAGGACACCCGAAGTGGAAAGAGGTTGAACTTTCCCTGCCGGAACTCGGCCGGGGATGGATCTACTACGCACCGACGGCGCGCGAGCTTCGGTCCTGCGTGGCTGAAACCGCCAAGATGGGAACGGTTGTGAAATCAAGGCAGCCGGCCAAAATGTGCTCGCAGCAGGAACGCATCCTGGGCCTGTGCCCATAGCCTCGGACGCCCAGCCGTGGCCAGACATGGCAACCCCGGGTGAAAGCTGCAACAGCCCATGCAAATCAAATGCGGGCGCCGACCTTGCCTGCAGCCTCGACGATTTCTTGCCAGGTCTGAAGGTCCACCTCGATCCCGTCCTGCTCGCGCTGCAGGCGCATGGCATGCTCGGGCTCTCCGGCAATCTGCACACGGTCAAACCCGTCGGCGGGAGGGCTCTGGCGTAGCCAGTCCACAAAAGCCCGGGCCTCGGTGTCAAACGCTGTCTGGGTGCCCAGCTTGACCGGGTCGATCAGCACGGTCAGCATGCTGTTGAGGATGGCCCGGCTGTGGACGTTGGTGGAATGCCAGGTGCCGCCGCCGGTCAGCGCGCCGCCCAGCAATTCGCAGGTCACCGCCAGCCCGTAGCCCTTGTGTTCGCCAAAGGGCATCAAGGCGCCAAAAAATCCGTTCGGCTGCGGCACGACGACCACGCCGGGGTCGGTGGTCGGATGGCCGTGCTCGTCCATCAGCAGGCCGGGCTGGACTGTCTTGCCCTGGTTGTAGGCGACGCGCATCTTGCCCTGGGCCACGCGGCTGGTCGCAAAGTCCAACACGAAAGGCGGCTGGTCTTTCAGCGGAATGCCGATGCAACACGGATTCGTGCCAAAGCGCCCGTCGCTGCCGCCCCAGGGCGCGACCACGGCGCGCGACTTGACGTTGACGAAATGCAGCGACACCAGCCCTTCGGCCACGGCCATTTCAGCAAAGTGGCCAATACGCCCCAGGTGGTGCGACTCGGCCAGCGCCAGGATGCAGTTGCCGTACCGCTTCGCTTTGTCGATGCCCAGCGCCATCGCCTGCTCGCCGATGACCTGGCCGTAGCCGCGCTGGCCGTTCAGGCTGAGCAGGCTTCCCGCATCCAGCACCGTCTGCACGCTGGCGTTGGGCACCAGGCCGCCTTCGAGCACCGCATCGACATAGCGCGGCAGCATGCCCACGCCGTGCGAGTCGTGGCCGCTCAGGTTGGCCATGACCAGGTTGGCGGCGACTTTTTCGGCTTCTTCGGCCGAACTGCCAGCTGCTTCTAAAATGCTAGCGCAACAGGCCCGCAGGACAGGCGGAAACAGGGTTTTTGACATAATTTATAGCGTTGAAAAGGTTCACATCACCGCGCCGACTTGCCAGGGCACAAACTCGTTCTGCCCGTAGCCGTGCTGCTCGCTCTTGCTCTGCCGGCCCGAGGCCGTGGCCAGCACCTGCTCGAAAATGCGTTGTCCCATGGCCTGCACCGACACGCCGCCGTCGATGATCTCGCCGCAGTTGATGTCCATGTCTTCCTCCTGGCGTTGCCACAGCGCCGAGTTGGTCGCCAGTTTCAGCGACGGCGAGGGCGCGCAGCCATAGGCCGAGCCACGCCCGGTGGTGAAGCAGATCACGTTGGCGCCGCCCGCCACCTGGCCGGTGGCGCTGACCGGGTCGTAACCGGGCGTGTCCATGTAGACAAACCCGTGGGCGCTGACCGGCTCGGCATATTCGTAGACCGCCTCCAGGTTGCTGGTGCCGCCCTTGGCGACCGCGCCCAGCGACTTTTCCAGGATCGTCGTCAGCCCGCCGGCCTTGTTGCCGGGCGACGGGTTGTTGTTCATCTCGCCGCCGTTGATCTCGGTGTAATGCTCCCACCACTTGATGCGGGCGATCAGCTTTTCGGCGATGTCGGGCCGCACGGCGCGGCGCGTCAGCAAATGCTCGGCGCCGTAGATTTCCGGCGTTTCGCTCAGGATGGCGGTGCCGCCGTGGGCCACCAGCAGGTCCACCGCTGCGCCCAGTGCCGGATTCGCGCTGATGCCCGAGTAGCCGTCGGAACCGCCGCATTGCAGGCCGATGGTGATGTGCGCGGCGCTGCAGGGTTCGCGCTGCACGTCGTTGGCGCGCGGCAGCATGTCCTTGATCAGCGCGATGCCTTTGTCCACGGTTTTTCGGGTGCCGCCCGTGTCCTGGATGTTGAAGACGCGAAAGTTGTCGCCCTCGCGCAGGGCACTGTGGGCCAGCCAGGCGTTGATCTGGTTGGCCTCGCAGCCCAAGCCGACCACCACCACGCCGGCAAAGTTGGCATGCGTGGCATAGCCCGCCAGCGTGCGCTCCAGGATCTGCATCCCCATGCCCTCGGTGTCCATGCCGCAGCCGGTGCCGTGGGTCAGTGCCACCACGCCATCGACGTTCGGAAAATCCTGCAGCGCCGACGGGTGGGTCTGGCGCGAGAAGTGGTCGGCAATGGCGCGTGCCGCAGTGGCCGAGCAGTTGACGCTCGACAAAATGCCGATGTAGTTGCGGGTAGCGACCCGGCCATCGGCCCGCTTGATGCCCATGAACGTCGCTTCGCGCAAGGGCGTTGCCGGCTTGACGTCGGCGCCAAAAGCGTAATCCCGCGCAAAGTCACCCTTGTCCGGCCCCATGTCCAGGTTGTGGGTGTGCACATGCTCGCCCGGTGCAATCGGCTTGCTGGCAAAGCCGATGATCTGGTTGTAGCGCCGCACCGGCTCGCCTGCCGCCAGCGCGCGCGTGGCGACCTTGTGGCCGGGTGGAATCAGGCCGCGCACGGTGATGCCTTCGACCTGTGTGCCGCCGACCAGCTGGGCCCGGGCAATCAGCACGTCGTCGGCGGGATGAAGGCGGATAAAGGGAGTCATGGTGGAGTTGGGTTTGGGTTTGGGATGAGGCACCGGTTCAAGGTGCTGGATTAATTCGGAGACTTGATCGGTTGGGGACAGAGCAAGGCCTTTCGCTTCGCTTCAGGTACCTTGGTCTTTCCCGCAACAAATCAGTAGAACATTTTCGGCAGCCACAGCACCGCCTTGGGAAAGTAGGTGATGATCCCCAGGCTCACCAGCAGCGGCACCAGCCACGGCAGGATCGCCATGGTGGTGCGTTCCACCGACAGCTTGGCGACACGCGCCAGCACGAACAGCACCATGCCCATCGGCGGGTGCAGCAGGCCGATCATCAAGTTGAGCACCATGACCAGCCCGAAATGCACCGGATCAATCCCCAGCTTTTGCGTGATCGGCAGCAGGATGGGCACCAGGATGGTGATGGCGGCGGTCGGCTCCAGGAAGCAGCCGACGAACAGCATCAAGAGGTTGGCCAGCAGCAAGAACACCCAGGCTTCCTGCGTCAAGCCCAGCACCCATTCGGCAATGCCCGCCGTCACGCCGGTGGCCGTCAGCATCCAGCCGAAGATGGATGCCGCGGCGACGATGAACAGCACGGTGGCGGTGGTTTCGACCGTGTCCAGGCAGACCTTGACGAACATCCTGAACTTGAGCGTGCGGTACCAGGCAAAGCCCAGCACCATGGCCCAGACGCACGCTGCAATCGCGCCTTCGGTGGGCGTGAAGAGGCCGGTGGTCATGCCGCCGATCAACAGCACCGGCGTCATGATCGGCAGCACGGCTTCAAAGCTGAAAATCTTGTCGAGCACAAACAGCGCCACCAGCCCCAGAAAGACGGTGAGCTGCGGCGGTGCGCCGGCCTGGATCAAGCCCCACAGCGCCAGCGGCCAACCGGCCACCACGGCGAGTTCGACCAGCGCCTTGCCAAAGCGGCTGCCGGAAAAATGGATGTCGCCGCCCCATTTGTTCTTGTGCGCAAAGTACGCCACCGTCAGCATCATCAGCAACGCCAGCATCAGGCCCGGCAGCAGCCCGGCCAGGAACAGCGAGCCGATGGACACGTTGGCCATCATCCCGTAGATCACGAAGGGCAGGCTGGGCGGAATGATGGGGCCCAGCGTGGCCGACGCCGCCGTCACGCCGACGGCGAACTCGGAGGAATAGCCATGCTCCTTCATCGCCCTGATCTCGATGGTGCCCAGCCCGGCCGCATCGGCAATCGCCGTGCCGCTCATGCCGGCAAAGATCACCGAGCCAACGACGTTGACATGGCCCAGGCCACCCTTGAGCCAGCCGACCAGCGCGAGGGCAAAGTTGTAGATGCGCGTCGTGATGCCAGCGTTGTTCATCAGGTTGCCGGCGAGGATGAAAAAGGGCACGGCCAGCAGCGGAAAGCTGTCAATGCCCGAGACCATGCGGTGGATCACCACGAACGGCGGCAAGCTGCCGCTGAACAGGATATAGACCAGCGAGGCACCGGCCATGGCAATGGCCACCGGAATGCCGGCGCCCATGAAGATCAGGAAAAATATTTTCAGCATGTGGGTTCGCTTGGGAAGGGCGGTGGGAGAGGGCTGGACTGGCTCGATGGGGTGAGGGCTGCCGGGCTCTACCGGTCCTGCATGGTGGCGTCGGGCCGCTCCAGCACGCTGTAGCCGCGCCGGTAATGGATCACGGCGACCTGCACCGAGCGCAGCAGCATCACCGCAAAGCCAAGCAGGCACAGCCCATAGACGATGTTCATCGGCAAATCAACCACCGTCATCCGGGTCTGGTTGCCGATCTTGAGCATCATTTGGACCGTCAGGCCCACGGCGGCTGCAAAGAAGGCGATCCGCACTGCATCCACGAATCCCGACATCAGCCGGCCCACACCGGCGTTCATGTGGCGGTAGAAGAAATCGACCTGGATGTGGTTGTTCTTGACCACGCCGATGGCCGCGCCGATGAACACGACCGCGATCAGCTGGTAGCGGGCGATTTCCTCGGTCCAGGCGGCCGAATCGTTGAACACATAGCGGGTGATGAACTGGTAGAACACGGTCAGCCCGAGCAGCCAGAAAAAGACCAGCGCGAGCCAGGCCTCCGGCTTCGTGGTGGACAGGTCGAATGTCTCGTCCTCGGTGTGGAACTCGCCGTCGTCGCTGATGATTTTGTCGCTCATGGGCACTCCGCAAACAGTCATTCGGGTCACAAGACGGGCCGCCAGGCCCGAAAGCAAGGCGGCCAGCGCGCATCGCTTACTTCAGCGCGGTGATGCGGTCGTAGTCCTGCTGGCGGTAGCCGTGGTCGGTCGGCTTGGTATTTTTCAGCACCGCCTCGCGAAAGGCCGCCTTGTCCACCGTGATGACGTTGTTGCCCCTTTTCTTGAACTCCTCGGCCAGGCGGATTTCAGAAGCGATGATCTCGCGGCCGGTCTTTTCGGCGGCTTCCTGCATCACGTCGGAAAAAATCTTTTTCTCGTCGGCCGACAGCTTGCCCCACAACTGGCCGGAGGTGATGGTCAGCAGCGAGTCGATGATGTGGCCGGTCAATGAAATGTTCTTTTGCACTTCGTAGAACTTCTTGGCCTCGATGGTCGGCAGCGGGTTTTCCTGCGCATCGACGGTGCCGTTCTGCAGCGCCAGGTAGACCTCGGCAAAGGCAATCGGCGTGGCATTGGCGCCCAGCGCCTTGGGGAAGGCCAGGTAGGCCGGCGCGTCGGGCACGCGGATCTTCAGGCCCTTCATGTCCTCGGGCTTGGTCACCGGCTTGGCGGCGCTCGACGTGACGTGGCGCGCGCCGTAGTAGTTGAGCGCGGTGATGTGGTTGCCGCTCTTGTCGTCGTAGCCCTTGGCGAGTTCCTTGAACACGTCGCTCTTGGCATAGCTCAGCAGGTGCTCGGCGTCGCGGAAGATGAAGGGAAAGTAGGTGACGGCCAGCGGCTTGTAGGTGTTGCCGGCAAAGCTGGCGCCGCTCAGGATGATGTCCACCGAGCCCAGCGTCAGGCCCTGGTTGATGTCGGCTTCCTTGCCCAGCGTGGACGCCGGGAACACCTGCACCTCGTACTTGCCGTTGGTTCGTTTCTTGATTTCGTCGCCGGCCCACACCGACCATTTGTGAAACGGCTCGGAGGTTTCATAGACATGCGCCCATTTCAGCTTGGTTTGCGCCGATGCCATTCCGGATAGGCCCATTGCGCCCGCCAGCAGGGCGCAATACGCTATGGTTTTGAGAGTGCTTCGCTTGTTCGGATGGTTCATGATGTCTCCTCTGTGGGTGGGTTGCTGGCTTTGCCGGGGACGGGCGATGCACACGCCAGTCGTGCACCGCTTGTGGGGTGGACAGCTACTTGGGCTTTTGTGCCTGCCGCCAGCTCACGCTGAAACGGGTGTGCGAGTTGTCCATGTGCTGGTGCATCGCCAGCCGGGCGGCGGCCGGGTCGCGGCTGCGGATCGCCAGCAGGATCGCCTCATGCTCGGCGATGGCGGCGCGCCAGGAATCCAGGGTTTCAAAATAGCCGGTCAGCCGCTCGAACAGCGGCCCGCGCCGCGAGTCCCAGAAGCGCTGCACGGTCTCGATCAACACCACATTGCCGCAGGACTCGACGATGGCGGTGTGAAAGTCGCGGTCGCCTTCAAGCGGCAGCACGTCCTGGTCGGCGTCAAGTTGCATCCGGGCCAGCGCCTGGGCCATGGCCGCGATGTGCCCGGGCCTGGCCTCGGTGGCGGCGAGGGCGGCGGTTTCGCCTTCCACCACACGGCGTGCGCGGATCAGTTCCAGCGGCCCCCATTCGTCGTCGGGAATCTGCGGCTGGCGGGCGGCGGCATGGCTAGCCTGGCTGCTGCGGTCCAGCACATACACGCCCGAGCCGGTGCGCACCTCGACCCAGCCTTCGACTTCCAGCGCAATCAGCGCCTCGCGCACCGACGGCCGGCTCACGCCCAGTTGTTTTGCCAGGTCGCGCTCGGCCGGCAGGCGGCTGCCGACGGCCAGTTCGCCTGCGCTGATCAGCGTGCGCAACTGCGCGGCGATCTGCCGGTACAGGCGCTGGGGTTCGACGGTTTGAAGAAGGGACATGCGCAAAAAGCTGAAAATTCGAATTAAGGGTTAGCCAGAATTGGCCAAGTGGTAAGGCCAATTAATAATCCCATGGAACAGGCGGCTTACCCATCCGGCAAAACCCTGCCCTGGCGCCTGCGGCTGTGCCGATCGACAACCCCTCGCAAGGAAACAAGATGAGACTCGAAGGAAAAACCGCGCTGGTGACCGCCGCTGGACAGGGCATCGGCAAGGCGAGCGCGCTGGCCATGGCGGCCGAAGGCGCGCAGGTCTGGGCCACCGATGTCAATCCGGCGCTGCTCGCCGGTTATGACGGCGTGGCCAATGTCCGCACGGCGGTGCTCGATGTGCTTGACAAGCAGGCTATTCAAACGCTGATGAACGACTTGCCGCCGCTCGATGTGCTGTTCAACTGCGCCGGCTTCGTGCATGCCGGCTCGGTGCTGCAGGCCACCGACGCCGAATGGGACTTTGCCTTTCAGCTCAATGTGCGCGCGCAGTTCTGGATGATCCAGGCGGCACTGCCCAAGATGCTGGCCAACCAGGGCGGCAGCATCGTCAACATGGCCAGCGCCTGCGGCTTCAAGGGCCTGCCCAACCGCTTTCTGTACGGCGCCTCCAAGGCCGCCGTGATCGGCCTGACCAAGAGCGTCGCCGCCGACTACGTGGGGCAGGGCGTGCGCTGCAATGCGGTCTGCCCCGGCACGGTGGACACGCCGTCGCTGCAGGAGCGCATCAATGTGTTTGACGACCCGGTCGAGGCGCGCAAGGGCTTTGTCGCGCGCCAGCCCATCGGCCGGCTGGCGCAGGCGCATGAAATCGCGCCGCTGGTGGTGTTTCTGGCCAGCGACGAATCGGCGTTTGTCACCGGCCAAGCCTACAACATCGACGGCGGCATCACGATCTGACGCCATGGGCTGAAGATGAACTGATTCACCCCCCTAAGGAAAAAAGGAAACCTCATGAAACTCGTTCGCTACGGCCGCCCCGGCCAGGAAAAACCTGGCCTCATCGATGCGTCAGCCCAGCTGCGCGACCTGAGCAGCATCGTCAGCGACATCGGCCCGGACCAGCTGGGTGATGCCGCGCTCGACGCCCTGCGCCAGCACGACGCCAGCGCCCTGCCGGCGGTCGAAGGCTCGCCGCGTTTGGGCAGTCCGCTGACCGGCGTGCGTAAATTTATCGCCATCGGCCTGAATTACGCCGACCATGCGGCCGAATCCGGCCTGCCGATTCCCGCAGAGCCCATCGTCTTCATGAAGGCCACCAGCTGCATCCAGGGACCGGACGATGCGGTCATGCTGCCGCGCGATTCGGTCAAGACCGACTGGGAGGTCGAGCTCGGCGTGGTCATCGGCACCCGCGCGCGCTATGTGGAAGAAAGCGAGGCGCTCAACCATGTCGCCGGCTACTGCACCATCAACGACGTCAGCGAGCGCGAATTCCAGATCGAGCGCGGCGGTACCTGGGACAAGGGCAAGGGCTGCGACACCTTCGGGCCGCTCGGGCCGTGGCTGGTCACGCGCGACGAGGTGCCCGACCCGCAGAACCTGGGCATGTGGCTGGACGTCAACGGACGGCGCATGCAGACCGGCTCGACCCGGACGATGATTTTCAGCGTGGCCAAAATCGTCAGCTACGTCAGCCAGTTCATGACGCTGGAGCCCGGCGATGTCATCACCACCGGCACGCCGCCCGGCGTCGGCATGGGCATGAAGCCGCCGGTCTACCTGAAAGCAGGCGACCAGATCGCGCTGGGTATTGACGGGCTGGGCGAGCAGCGCCAGGTGGTGGTCGCCTTCCAGCGCTAGGTGATTTGCCCGGAAAAACAGCCAAAAGCCCGGTTTTCGCACTGTCCACGGGCAGTATTAGCTATATTTTAAATAGCATTAACCGGTATTTTCCCGGCTCCGAATCCGGGCCGGAGCCAGGGTGTCGCGCGGGAAACACCGTACCGGGCGGCAGGCGTTGTAGGCTGTCGGCCCCATCACGTATATCCCAGGAGGCACCCCTTGAACATTCCTTCCCTGCAGGGCGCGGTCAGCGCCGAAGAATGGCAGCTGCGCTGCGACCTGGCGGCCTGCTACCGGCTGGTGGCGCTGTACGGCTGGAGCGACCTGGTGTTCACCCACATCAGCGCCAAATTGCCCGAGTCGGTTAGCGGCCTTGGTGCGCACCAGTTCCTGATCAATCCCTACGGCCTGATGTTCGACGAGATCACCGCGTCCAGCCTGGTCAAGGTGGACGAGCAATGCAACAAGGTCATCGACTCGCCGTTTCCGGTCAACCCCGCCGGCTTCGTGATCCACAGCGCCGTGCATGAAGCCCGGCTTGACGCGGCCTGCGTGCTGCACACCCACACGCGGGCCGGCGTGGGCGTCAGCGCGCAGGCCGGCGGCATCTTGCCCATCAGCCAGCAATCGACCTTCGTGCTGGCGTCGCTGGCCTACCATGACTATGAAGGCGTGGCGTTCAGGGACGACGAAAAGCCGCGCCTGCAGGCCGACCTGGGCCGCGCCAATTTCCTGGTGCTGCGCAACCACGGCCTGCTGGTGGTCGGAAAGTCGATTGCCGATGCGTTCCTGAGCATGTACACCTTTGAAAACGCCTGCCGCATCCAGGTGGACGCGCAGGCCGGCGGCGGCGCGCTGACGCAGGTCAACCCGCTGATCGTCAAGGGCGTTTCCGAAGCGATGCGCGTGCAGACCGGCGGCCTGGGCGGCGCCTTTGTCTGGCCGTCGCTGATCCGCAAGCTGGACCGGAGCGATACCAGCTACAAAACCTGACGGCGGCGCTTAAAACCCGGCCAAGCCCAGCGATGCGGCAGCCGCCGGCTCGGCGTCGCTGCCTTTGCCATCAGCGGGAAATTCGCCCTCATCGACGGTGATTTCCTTGCGCAGCATTTTCACGTCGCCAAAAATCGTGGCGAAAGCGACGTCCTTGGCGTCGCGGCCGGTGCCAATGCGCACCAGCCGGTCGATGGGCGCCATGCGCGTGGCGTCGAACAGCACCCAGCGGCCGTCGAGCCAGGCCTCGAACACGGCGTGAAAGTCCTGCGGCGGCTCGGCGAAATTCACATAGCCCACCACCAGCCGCGCCGGAATGTTCAGCGCCCGGCACAGCGTGATGCCCAGGTGCGCAAAGTCGCGGCACACGCCCACGCGCTGCACGAACACATCCTGCGCCGTGGTGGTCGGCTGGGTGACGCCCGGCTGGTAGTCGACCGACTCGTGAATCCAGCTTTCCACCGCGCGCACCCGGCCCATGCCCGGCGGCAGATGGCCGAACAGCTGCTGCGCCACGCGGCGCAGCGAATCGGATTCGCAGTAACGGCTGGGCATCAGGTAATGCAATACGTCGTCGGGCAGGGCGCTGACGGGCGACTCGTCCAGGTGCAGCGGCTGCGCGGACGGATGCAGCTGCACCCGGGCATGGTAGTTGACCGACAGCACGCCCTTGGGCGCGTCCAGGCGGATGAAGCGGTTGCCGCTGCGCTCGTCGGAAAAATGGCGCACCTTCATGCTCGGCGTGATGGTCAGCCGCTCCTCGACGACCTCGTGGCCGGGATGGAAGGCGGCGCCGATGTTGAGCAGGAAATGCGCCGGGCTGCTCACTTCGTATTCGAGCAGGCAGTCAACCAAAGAGGTATGCATGGGAGGGTTGTTTCGTGTAGGACAGACAAAAAAGGCCGGCTGCGTGACCAGCCGGCCGGCTAATCATGCCTGCCCGGCCGGGGGGAAGGCGAATCGGTGCCGGAAAACCAGTTCTTGCAGGTCACGAACACGACGCGGACGGCGCGCTCCAGGATGTCGGCTGACAGCGCGGAACGGCGGCGCGCCCTGAGCCGGAACACCAGCAGGAACTCGGCGATTCTGGAGGGAAACCCGACCTGGCGCTGGGGCGCGATGGCCGGCACCGGGTGGGTTTCGGATTCACGGGGTTCTTCGCGGGACGACCAGCCCTGAAAAAGACGGTCCTTCAACCGTGACACCACCGTTGCGGGCGGCTTGCTGTCGGTGGGCTCCATCACTTCATCATTTTCTTGGCGGCGCCCACACCCAGCGCGGCCAGCACGATGAAAATGAGCGCCAGGATCAGGAACAGGCCGAACAGCACCTTGGCAATTCCCGCCGCTCCGGCTGCAACGCCGCTGAATCCCAGGGCGCCTGCAATCAGTGAAATCACCGCAAAGATAATTGCGTACTTGACCATTTCTATCTCCTTTCAGTGCCGTGACCACAAGCCCGGGGCACACGTCCATCCGTTAAAACCATGCGTAAGACGATGCTTCCCATCGTAAAAGCGCGTGCCGGTTTTCAGAATAAGCACCGCCCTTTGCACCTTGTAGGACATCGCCTTGCCGGTGCCGCGAATTTCGCCTGCCTGCTGATCAGAGTCCGCTATCGTGACATGGTTCAATGAGCGGGGAATGAGGCATTTTCCATGCCATTATGGCCCGATGGTCAAACCGGGAAGCTCGGGCAAAAACTGTTTTTCCTGACCAGAATCAGGGGCTTCGGGTGGCCTGCGCCGCAGGCCCCGGTTCATAATCGGCAGCTAGTTTTCTCAAGGCTTGCCGTGCGCCAGACGGCCCGGACAAGCCGATCCGGTGCAGCACGCCTGTGTCTCCGTTCTGGCCGGCGGCCTGCCTTTTCACACCAGAACCAGGAAATCCAATGCCTTCTTTATTCGACACCGTCCAGGCCGGCGATCTGCTCTTGGCGAACCGCATCGTGATGGCGCCGCTGACGCGCAACCGCGCGCCCGACGCCATTCCCACGCCGCTCATGGCCGAGTACTACGCCCAGCGCGCCACGGCCGGCCTGCTCATCACCGAAGCCACGGCCATCAGCCACCAGGGCCAGGGTTATGCCGATGTGCCCGGCCTGTACGGCACCGAGCAGCTCGACGGCTGGAAGCAGGTCACCAAAGCCGTGCATGACGAAGGCGGAAAGATCGTGGTCCAGCTCTGGCATGTGGGCCGCGTCTCGCATTGCGAGCTGCAGCCCGAAGGCGGCCAGCCGGTGGCGCCTTCGGCCATCACCGCCAGGACCAAGACCGTGCTGATCCGGGACGGCGTGCCGACCTTCGTGGCCACGTCCGAGCCGCGCGCGCTCGACGCCGGGGAACTGCCCGAGATCGTTCACACCTACCGGGCGGCGGCGCTCAATGCGGTGGTCACCGCCGGTTTCGACGGCGTGGAAATCCATGGCGCCAACGGCTACCTGCTCGACCAGTTCCTGAAGAACGGCTCCAACCAGCGCACCGACGACTACGGCGGCCCCATCCGCAACCGCGCGCGCCTGATGCTGGAGGCGACCCGCGCCGTGGTGGACGCGATTGGCGGCGGCCGCACCGGCATCCGCCTGTCGCCGGTCACGCCGGCCAACGATGCGTTCGACAGCGACCCGCAGCCGCTGTTCGAGTACGTCGTCAAGCACCTGGCCAAGCTGGGTCTGGCGTATGTCCACATCATCGTCGGCGCCACCGGCGGCGCGCGCGATATGCCCGAGCGCCCGTTCGACTATGCGGCGCTGAAGGCAGCCTACCGCGCAGCCGGCGGCAAGGGCGCCTGGATGGTCAACAACGGCTACGACAAGGCGACGGCCGAGCAGGCCCTGAAGGACGGCGCCGACCTGGTCGCCTTCGGCAAGCCCTTCATCTCCAATCCGGACCTGGTCAGGCGCCTGCGCACCGATGCACCGCTGAACGAGCCCGACAAGGCGACCTTCTACGGCGGCGGCGCCGAAGGCTACACCGACTATCCCGCGCTACTGAATGAATAGCTGAAAGTGCCCGCTGCGTCTGCGCAACAAGGCATTTTGATGCATGAAATGGGGTTCAGGGCGCATTTAGCCGGCAGCCAGCCGCAGGCCGGCCAGCGCCGCCTGCTGCGGATCATCCGCCAGCGTCACCGCGCTGACCACCGCCACGCCATCGTTGCCGCCGTTCAGGCAGGCCAGCACGCCGGGCAGGCGCTCCAGCGAAATACCGCCGATCGCCACCACCGGATACGGCGTGGCCAGCGCGGCCCATTCCTTCAATTGCGCCAGGCCGACCGGCTCGTAAGGCATGACCTTGAGCGTCGTCGGGTAGATCGGGCCAATCGCCAGGTAAGACGGCTGCACCGCTTGGGCGCGCGCCAGTTCGGCCGGCGTATGCGTGCTCAGGCCCAGGCGCAGGCCGGCGCTGCGCAGGGCGTCAATGTCTGCGCTGTCCAGGTCTTCCTGGCCCAGATGCACGCCATAGGCGCCAGCGGCCAGCCCGATCTGCCAATGGTCGTTGATGAAAACCTGTGCGCCCGACACACTTTTACCGGCTTCGACGGCGGCATTCACTTCGCGTTCGATCTCGGCGGGCGTGTGGCCGGCGGCCTTGAAGCGCAGCTGGATGGTGCGAACGCCCCAGCCGAGCAGGCGCTGCACCCAGGCGGCGTCATGCACGACGGGGTAAAAGCCGATGGGGCCGGTCAGGGATGCGAAGGGCGTGGAGGTCATGTCGGTCACCGCGTAAAAAAGGACTCTTCGGATGGCATCAGTTCGCATGCCAGAACGGCACGCCGACGGTTGTCGTGGAGGCCTGCGCGGCGGCGCGCTCGGGCATGGGCGTCGATTCATACGCGGCGCGGCCAGCCGCCACGCCGTCGGTAAAGGCGCGCGCCATGCGCACCGGGTCGCCCGCCTGCGCGACGGCGGTGTTCAGCAGCACGGCGTCAAAGCCCAGTTCCATCACCTGCGCCGCATGCGACGGCCGGCCCAGCCCGGCATCGACGATCAGCACCGCATCCGGCAGGCGGCGGCGCATGGTTTCCAGCGCATACGGGTTCAGCGGCCCGCGCCCGGTGCCGATGGGCGCGGCCCACGGCATCACCGCCGCGCAGCCCGCCGCATGCAGGCGCTGGGCCATCACCAGGTCGTCGGTGGTGTAGGCGAAGACCGAAAAGCCGTCCTTCGCCAGTGCCGTGGCGGCCTCCAGCGTGGCCACGGTGTCGGGCTGCAGCGTGTAGTCGTCGCCGATCACTTCGAGCTTGATCCACGCGGTGCCGAAAATCTCGCGCGCCATCTGCGCCAGCGTGATGGCCTCGTTGGCGCTGTGGCAGCCGGCGGTGTTGGGCAGGATGTGGCAGCCCAGCGCCTGGATGCGCTGCCAGAAGCTCGCGCCGCCGCCGCTCTCGGGCTGCAGCCGGCGCAGGCCGACGGTCAGCACTTCGGTTCCGCTGGCGCGCACCGCGTCGCCCAGCACCTGCGGCGACGGGTAGTGCGAGGTGCCGAGGAAAAACCGGCTGTTCAATGTCATACCGGCCACCGTCCAAGGGCTGCCGTGGGCGATGGGAAGGGCTGCGGAAATAGTCATGTGAATTGCTTCTTTAATTAGCCCCTGCGCAGTACACGGCGCAGGTATTGCTTTCTATCAGTAAACGCCATGGAACTGGCTTTGCCAGGCCATGGGCGTTGCCCCCTGCAAGGGGGGTTGGGCGCTACACGCAGTGAGCGCCCGGCGGGGGTGTGCCATTCTTAGCCTCCCGTTATTGGCGTGACCACGTCGATGCGGTCGCCGCCCTGCAAATGGCGTTCCGGCCACTGCGGGCGCGGCACGAAGCCGCTGTTGATGGCGCAGGCAAACGCGCTTTTCATATCGTAGCCGCGCTCCAGCAGCAGCGCGTGCAGCGTGGATGCCTGCGTGGCGATGCGCTCGCCGTTCAGGGAAATTTCAAAATTGCTCATGCCGCCTCCTTGGGTTCAATGCCCAGGAGTTTATGGGCCAGTTCATCGACCACCGCCGGCGCGCACAGATAGCCATGCCGGTACAGGCCGTTGATGTGCCAGACGCCGCCGCGCAGCACGACTGCCGGCCGGTGGTCGTCGAGCGCCGGGCGCAGCGCGGCCGACAGGCGCAAGACCCGCGCCTCGCCAAAAGCCGGATGCAGGCTGTACAGCGCGCTGCCCAGCTCCAGCGTCGAGCGCAGCGTGACCGGGCCGGTGTCTTCCGATTCGAGTTCGGTCGCGCCGACGACGAACTGGTGGTCCGGGCGCGGCGCCACATACAGCGCATAGCGCGGATGCATCAGCCGCACCGGGCGCTGCAGGGTGACGCCGGGGCATTCGACGCGCAGCACCTCGCCGCGCACGCCGCGCACCTGCGGCCACTGCGCCTGGCTGCCCACGCCGCGCGCATCGACCGCCACATCCACCGCATGCGTGCCGCTGGCGCAGACGATGCGGCCTTCCTCGACCCGCTCGACCGCCACGCCTTCATGCCAGGTCACGCCCAGCCGGTCAATTTCAGTCGCCAGCGCGGCCATCCACTGGTCGTTGGCCAGCTGGCCTTCGCTTTCCAGAAACAGGCCGCCGTCAAAACGCCCGGCCAGCGCCGGCTCCTGCGCGGCCAGCCCGGCCGCATCGAGCGTGTGGACCTGCGCGCGGCAGGCGCCCGGCAGCTTGTGCTGCAGCAGCCGGCTGAAATGGTCGAGCGAACTCTGGTCTGGCGCATGCGCGACGACCAGCGTGCCTTTCTGGCGGAAATACACCGGCTCGCCGCCGCCTTCGGCCAGCTCGCCGATCCAGCGCGGCCAGAGCTGCATCGAGCGCTGGCCGAGCGCGAACACCACCTCGTCCGACACGGACAGCTCGGCCAGCGGCGAGAGCATGGCCGCCGCCGTCATCGAAGCGGTGTCCAGCTCGGCGCGCTGGCGTGAATCGAACAAAGTGACGCGGCAGCCGGCGCGCAGCAGGCGCCAGGCCAGCGTGCGGCCGGCCAGGCCGGCGCCGGCGATACCGATGTGAAGAGGGGAGGTCATGGTGGATTGACTCGTGATGGCTGCCAGCCGTCCCCTCCTTGCTCCTTCCCCCGCTGGGGGGAAGGCTGGGATGCGGGCGGCGGCGGCGGGAACAAAGGTGGATTAAAAATCTGACGCGGGGAAAATCCCGTTGAATTTAAGTCAAAAAAGGCTACTAGCGCACATCCTGCATGTACTGACAGCTATTTTATTGATAGCGCCTTAAAAGCGGCTCCTGATTCGATTCGGGGAGGCCCCTGTCCCGGCCTTCCCCCAGCGGGGGAAGGCGCAAGACGGGAGCCGCCCGCTTCAGGCTTCAGGAGTAGATCTCGTTCCCGCCCTTGCGGAACTCCTCGGCTTTTTCCTCGAAACCGCTGCTGACCTGCTGAATCGGAATCACGCCCGGCGTTTTCGCCAGCGTCGTGGTTTGCGGGTTCAGCCGCGCAAACTCGCGCACTTCCTGCGAGATTTTCATCGAGCAGAACTTCGGCCCGCACATCGAGCAGAAATGCGCCACCTTGGCGTTCTCTTTCGGCAGCGTTTCGTCGTGGTAAGCCATCGCCGTGTCCGGGTCGATGGCCAGGCGGAACTGGTCTTCCCAGCGGAACTCGAAACGCGCTTTCGACACCGCGTTGTCCCACATCTGCGCGCCGGGGTAGCCCTTGGCCAGGTCGCCCGCGTGCGCGGCGATCTTGTAGGCGATCAGGCCCTGCTTCACGTCGTCGCGGTTCGGCAGCCCGAGGTGCTCTTTCGGCGTCACGTAGCACAGCATCGCCGTGCCATACCAGCCGATATTCGCCGCGCCCATCGCCGACGAAATGTGGTCGTAGCCGGGCGAGATGTCGGTGATCAAGGGGCCAAGCGTGTAGAACGGCGCTTCAAAGCAGGCCTCCAGCTGCTTTTCGACGTTTTCCTTGACCAGCTGCAGCGGCACATGGCCCGGGCCTTCGATCATCACCTGCACGTCGTGCTTCCAGGCGATCTGGGTCAGCTCGCCCAGCGTATGCAGTTCGGCGAATTGCGCCTCGTCGTTGGCGTCGGCAATCGAGCCGGGACGCAGGCCGTCGCCGAGCGAGAAGCACACATCGTAGGCCTTCATGATTTCGCAGATGTCCTCGAAATGCTCGTACAGAAAGCTTTCCTTGTGGTGCGACAGGCACCACTTGGCCATGATGGAGCCGCCGCGCGAGACGATGCCGGTCAGGCGGTTGGCGGTCAGCGGCACATAGGCCAGGCGCACGCCGGCATGGATCGTGAAGTAGTCCACGCCCTGCTCGGCCTGCTCGATCAGCGTGTCGCGGAAGATTTCCCAGGTCAGGTCTTCGGCCTTGCCGTTGACCTTTTCCAGCGCCTGGTAGATCGGCACCGTGCCGATCGGCACCGGCGAGTTGCGCAAAATCCATTCGCGCGTTTCGTGGATGTTCTCGCCGGTGGACAAGTCCATCACGGTGTCGGCGCCCCAGCGGATCGACCAGGCCAGCTTGTCCACTTCTTCCTCGATGCTCGACGTGACGGCCGAGTTGCCGATGTTGGCATTGACCTTGATCAGGAAGTTGCGGCCGATGATCATCGGCTCGGTTTCGGGGTGGTTGATGTTGTTCGGGATCACGGCGCGGCCGCGCGCCACTTCGTCGCGAACGAATTCGGCGGTGATGTCCTTGGGGATAGCCGCGCCGAAGGAATGGCCGGTCTTGGGAACGCGCTCGGTCGCCAGGCGTTCGGCCAGCTGGGCGCGCACCAGGTTCTCGCGGATCGCGATGTATTCCATCTCGGGCGTGATGATGCCTTTGCGTGCGTAATGCATTTGCGAGACGTTGGCCCCTAGCTTGGCGCGGCGCGGCACCGGCGCGTGGGCCATGCGCAGGTCAGCCAGCGCCGGGTCGTTCAGGCGTTCGCGGCCGTAGGCGCTGCTGATGCCGGGCAAGGCTTCGGTGTCGCCGCGCTCGGCTATCCAGGCGGCGCGCAATGCGGACAGGCCGCGCGTGATGTCGATGCTGGCGGCCGGGTCGGTGTAGACGCCCGACGAGTCGAACAGCCGCAGCGGCGGATTGGCCTCGCGGCGGGTGTCAACGCCTTCGGCCACCAGCGTGTCAGTCAGCGTGACCTCGCGAAACGGAACGCGGATGTCGGGGCGCGAGCCTTGGATGTAGATCTTGCGCGAACCCGGAAAAGGCGTGCGCGTGATGCGGCTGGTCAGGTCGGCTGCGTTGACGGAAAGATTGTTTTTGGCCATAGCTTGTCTCCAGAAAAGGTGGGGGCCTGCCTGGGGAGCCGGAACTGTCGCCGCCAAAAAAACCCTTTGCAGGGGGTTGACGGATTTCCGGAGCCAAAGTGCCTTGTTTCCTACGCGGGGATGATCCCGATCAGGTTCAGCGGGTCTCGCAAACTGCGATCTCAGCCCCGGATGTAAACATCCCGGGCACCCCGACAAGCTGCGGCGATTGTAAGCACACCCGGCCCGGCCGGGCAATAACCCTGTGCGCAAACGGGTGCGCTTGTCAGCCGAAGCGGCTGGGCTGGCCGACCACTTTTTTCGCCAGTTCGTCCATCAGCCGGTTCGTGACCTGCGCGGCCGCATAGCGGGCGTTCAGCACGCCGAAGCCGCCCACGTTGGTCACGCGAAAGGCGATGGCGCCAGTGTCATGGTCGGGCGTGAGCGTGATGAAGGCGCGCGCTTCGGTCTGGTAGTCGAACACATACGCCAGCAGCTTGCTGGTTCCGGGATGGCGCTGCTCCTTGCGCTCGTGGGCGATCTGGCCGACCGACAGGCGTTCGGTCACCCGCGCCAGGTCGGGTGGAAAGTTCACGCTGACGGTGTGGGTGGCGACCGGCCCGGCGGCCGGCGACAAGTCCCAGCCGACGCCGATGTAGTCGCACACTTCGGCATTGCGCAGCATCTTGCGGCGCGCGTCGCAGCGGAAATTGCGCTGCGCCAGCGCCGTGGATGCGGCAAACGGCGCCTTGCCGTCCAGGCTGTAAACCGCTGGCGCCAGCGGCTTGATCACGTTGAGCTGGGCGCACAAATCCTGCAGGTACACCAGCGCCGTCCGGCAGGCCTGCTCGCAGGCCTCGGTGCCGGCCATGAGGTCACGCTGCGCGCCGAGTTCCAGGCCTTGCAGCACATTGGCCCGACTTTTCAGTTCCGATAAAAAACTCATGGCCTGCCTGGTTTCCTGTTGCGTTTGGAGGCCAAAGCATATCCCAGACAGCCCGAAAAAAACCGGTGGCCGCCACACGGCTTTCACCCAACTTTACAAACCATCACAACCGCGCAATGGCGGCGATACACGGGCGCGCCACACTGGCGCCCAAGCTGTCGCCAATTCCTGGTGCCAGACCTTTTCATCCCAAGGAAGCTTCCATGAAATTCGCACTCAAATCACTGAATGGCCTGATCCTTGCCAGCCTGCTGGCCACCGCTGGCGTGGGCGCCATCGCGCAAGGCACCGACGCGGCCCCCGCAGGGCTGAATTCCGGCACGTCGGCACCTGCGGCCCAGAACGCCACGCCGCACCATGGCGAGCACAATATGGGCCGCCACGACCCCGCCAAGATGCAGGCGTGGATGGCCAAGCGCCAGGCCGAGCTGAAAGCCAGGCTCAAGATCACGCCGGCCCAGGAAGGCGCCTGGACCGCCTTCACCGCCGCTATGCAGCCGCCGGCCCGCATGATGGGCGGCGAACGGCCCATGGCCGGGCAGCGCGCCGAACTCGACAAGCTGACCACGCCCGAGCGCATCGACAAGATGAAGGCGCTGCGCACCCAGCGCATGACCGAAATGAATGCCGAGATGGACAAGCGCGGCGACGCCACCAAGGCTTTCTACGCCGCCCTGAGCCTTGATCAGCAAAAGACCTTTGATGCCGAGCACCAGAAAATGGGCCAAGAGCATCGCGGCCATGGCCAGCACCACGGAGGCATGCACCGCAAGGGCTGATTGGCCCCGTGCCGGCGGGCGATCCGTGTCGCTGGCATCTTGAAAAACCCGCACCTCTTGCGCCTGCGCGCACGACGGTGCGGGTTTTTTCATGTCCGCCCAAGACGGCTGGCTACTCCTTTTTTAATAGCTGGTAATGCCCGCCGCTATTGCGCAAACATGGTTTTTCATGCTTTTTTCAGGTTCTGGCGCCAACCGCAACGCGCCTTGACGCTTCACTTCGTCTTGCGCGGAGCCTTCGCGACATAAGCGCCTTTTTCCTCGTCAAACGTATGCGTGGCCAGGAATTGTTTGGTTTCGGCCGCCACCTGGGTGCGCGACATGGTTCCCAAGTCGCGCGATCCGCCCTTGACCGGCACCCAGGTGCTGGTTTCGTTGCTCCAGCGGTTGGCGCGCAGGAAGACGTCGCGCTCGGCCTTCACTTCGGTGCGAGGCTTCACCCCGGCCGGGGCATCGACGCCCGACTTCATCACCCAGGAAGTTCTGTCATCGTCCCAGCGGTGGGTCCGCAGGAAATCGGCGGTCTCCATCTTGACTGCCTCGCGCGTCGGCGCCGCCGCCGCCGGGCTGGCTGCGGTTTGCGCGTGCGCGGCGGCGCCGAACATCACCGCAGCGGTCATCACGGTTACCAGGGGAATCGTTCTCAGGGCAAATTTCGTGGTCATGACGTTGCTCTCCTTTTCTTACCCGCAAGGGCTTGTTAATTGGAAAAAGCCACATGAAAGTTAGCAAGCAAAGCCTACGCCTTGTGTCGGACGTTCACAGTCAAGCACGTAGGATGTGTCTGTCATTGCGGCAGAAATAAGTTACCGTCCTACAGTCCTCAATACCCTGCCGGTTAACAATCATGTTTCGTCAAGCCTGGCCGGTTCCCGGCCTCCCGTAGCGGCCAGATTGTTGTCCATTCTTCCTTCAATGCCGCGCTGCCCGGAATCCTTGATCCAGCGTCCGAGAACCTCATGCCCCACAAAATCAAATCACCTCATGCCGAGCCCCGCGCGAGGCGTATTGCGGCCGCGGCCGCTGCCGAACCGGCCGCCGGCGCTGCCGCCCCAGCGACCTCCTTCAAGGTGCTGACGGTCAACATCCACAAGGGCTTCACTTTCTTCAACCGCAAGTTCATCCTGTCCGAACTGCGCGACGCGGTGCGCACCGTGGGCGCGGACGTGGTGTTTTTGCAGGAGGTGACCGGCAGCCACCTCAAGCATGCGGAAAAGTTCGACAACTACACCGAGCAGCCGCACTACGAATACCTGGCCGACAGCATCTGGGACCAGTTTGCCTATGGGCGCAACGCGGTCTACACCAACGGCCACCACGGCAACGCGGTGATGTCGAAGTTTCCGATCGTCAAGTTTGAAAACCGCGACATCTCCATCAGCGGCCCCGAGCGGCGCGGCATGCTGCATTGCGAACTGCAGGTGCCCGGCCAGAGCCGCAATGTACACGCCATCTGCGTCCACCTGGGGCTGGTCGAAACCCACCGCACGCAGCAGATCAAGCTGCTGTGCGACCTGGTGCGCAAGGACATCCCGGCGCGCTCGCCCGTCGTGGTGGCCGGCGACTTCAACGACTGGCGGCGCCGCGCCCACGCGCAGATGGCCAAAGGCGCCAACATGCACGAGGTCTTCGTGCAGGCCAACGGCCATGCGGCGCGCACCTTTCCGGCCCGGTTGCCGCTGCTGCAGCTGGACCGCATCTATGTGCGCAATGCGGTCGGCCATTCGCCCATCGTGCTGCCCAGCCATCCGTGGTCGCACCTGTCCGACCACGCGCCGCTGGCGGCGGAAATCAGGCTTTGAAAAGGTTCGCGCCATGAACCCGCTCCGTGCCTTGTACCGGCCTTACCGACCATTCCAGGGCCAGGCGGCCTGCGGGGGAAAGGCGTGACGCGCTGGGTCGGCGGCAACCGCTTTCACTTGCTGGAAAACGGCGAGGCGTTTTTTCCGCGCGTGTTTGAATCGATTGCCGGCGCCCGCCACGAGGTGGTGGTGGAAACCTTCATTTTGTTCGAGGACAAGGTCGGGCTGGCGCTGCATGCGGTGCTGCTGGCGGCGGCCTCGCGCGGCGTGCGCATCGACCTGACGATCGACGGCTTCGGCTCGCCCGACCTGTCGCCCGGCTTTATCTCGGCGCTGACGCAGGCCGGCGTGCGGGTGCATGTGTTCGACCCGGCGCCGCGCCTGTGGGGCTGGCGCACCAACGTGTTCCGGCGCATGCACCGCAAGATCGTGGTGGTGGACGCAAAGCAGGCCTTTGTCGGCGGCATCAACTATTCGGCCGACCACCTGGCCGACTATGGCCCCGAGGCCAAGCAGGACTATTCGGTCGAGATCGAAGGCCCCATCGTCACGGTGATCCACGCGTTCGTACACAAGGCGCTGGCGGCCGGGCAGCGCAACGCCGCCACGAGCTTTGCCGGCCAGCTGCGCGAGCGCATCGCCGACCGGGCGCACCTGCTGACGCAAGGCTGGCGCACGGAACCGGCGCCGGCGGGTGAGGCGGCGGCGATCTTTGTCACCCGCGACAACCGCAAGCACACCACCGACATCGAGCGGCATTACCGCATCGCCATCCGCGCCGCCCGGCACCGCGTGGTGATTGCCAACGCCTACTTCTTCCCCGGCTACCGGCTGCTCAAGGAAATGCGCCGGGCCGCCCGGCGCGGCGTCGAGGTCCGGCTGATCCTGCAGGGCGAGCCCGACATGGCGATTGTCAAGACCGCCGCCAACATGCTGTATCACCACCTGCTGTCGGCCGGCGTGCAGATCTTCGAATATTGCGAGCGGCCGCTGCACGGCAAGGTGGCAGTGTCGGATGACGCCTGGTCCACGGTCGGCTCAAGCAACCTGGACCCGCTGAGCCTGTCGCTGAACCTGGAGGCCAACGTGATCATCAAGGACCGCGCCTTCAACCAGCTCCTGGGCGCGCGGCTGGACGACCTGGTGCAAAACAGTTGCAAGCAAATTCATGCCGCCGATCTGGTGGAATGGAGCTGGTGGCGCGTGCTGCGCAGTTTTTTCGTCTTTCACCTGCTCAGCCGCTTTCCGGCCTGGGCCGGCTGGCTGCCGGCGCACGCGCCGCGCCTGATGCCGCCCGCAGCGCCTGCCGAAGCTTCCGTAAACGCCGGCGCGGACCGGGTCAGCCATGCCGACGCGGCGTGAGGCGCCGATGAGCGACAGCCTGCCGTCCCCGGCGCCTCCGGGCGGCCCGCCAGGCGTGGGGCGCAAGCTCACCGACCGGGCTTGGTGGCCGTGGCTGCGGCGCGCCGGCACGACGGTCTTTTTCGCCCTGGTCGCCTGGCTGCTGGTGACGCAGGCGCGCACCATCGAATGGGGCAGGGTGCTGTCATCGCTGCAGGACTACCCGCTGTCGGCGTCCTGGGGCGCGGTGGCGCTGGCTGGCGCCAGCTATGCGCTTTACAGCTGCTTCGACCTGCTCGGGCGCCACTACACCGGCCACCCGCTGCGCGCTTTGACCGTGATGCAGCTGACCTTCGTCAGCTATGCCTTCAACCTCAACCTCGGCTCGGTGGTCGGCGGCGTGGCTTTTCGCTACCGGCTGTATTCGCGGCTCGGGCTGGCGCTGGGCACCATCACCCGCGTCATGTCGATCAGCATGCTGGCCAACTGGATGGGCTACCTGCTGCTCGCCGGGCTGGTGTTCAGCCTGCAGCCGCCGGCCTTGCCGCCGGGCTGGAAAATCGACGCATTCCAGCTGCGCCTGATCGGTTCCGCGCTGCTGGCCCTGGCGCTGGCCTACCTGGGCGCCTGCGCCTTTTCCAGCCAGCGCAGCTTCAGCCTGCGCGGCCACGACATCGAGCTGCCGTCGATCAGGCTGGCCGGCCTGCAGATTGCCATGGGCGCGGCCAACTGGCTGCTGATGTCGGGCATCGTCTTTGTCCTGCTGCAGCAGCACATCGATTTTTTCAGCGTCGCCAGCGTGCTGCTGCTGGCGGCGATTGCCGGCGTCATCACCCACATCCCCGGCAACCTGGGCGTGCTGGAGGCGGTGTTTGTCGCGCTGCTGTCGCACCGCATGCCGCAGCACGAACTGCTGGCCGGGCTGGTCGCCTACCGGGTGGTGTATTTTTTGGTGCCGCTCTTGGTGGCGGCGGCGGTTTACCTGGTGATGGAAACCCGGGCCAAACCATCGGCCAAAACCGACGGCTAGCGGCGCACGGCGAGCGGCTGCGCCACCAGTTCCATGAAGCCGGTCCGCGCATCATGCGCCCGGCTGAACGCCCAGCCCGGCAGCGGCGCCAGCACGATTTCGGCCGTGGTGCGCACGCTGCAGCCCGGCATGACATGGCCGCCGCGCATCTGGCCACTGGCGTCGGCCACGCTGGCATGCAGGTGCGGGCCATCGGCGCTGAGCGTGCCCGACAGGCTGATCAGTTCCAGCGGCTCGTCCAGCACGCTTGCCTGCGCTTGCGCCGCATGACGCAACACGGCGCGCGACAGGCTGCCCACGGCCGAGATGACGCAGGCGGCCTGGCATCCCCGGCCCTGCAGTTCCTTGAAAGCCGACGCCAGTCCGGCGCGCAGGTCATCACCGGGGTTGAGGCGCAGGACGTAGATGGCGGGAAGGCCTGGCGGGGTGTTCATGGTGGGTTTGAGGTGTTTTTTTGCGTTGCTGGCCAAGTTTATTACACTACTAATTTGATAGCTGCTTATACCCACCCTTAATGCGCAAAAGGCACTTTTGACTCCGAATCCGCTCCCGCCTGTCCCGTTCTGGCTGGGCCTGTGATGACGGGCAAAAGCGGGATCAGGGCCGCGCGCTGTTTGAGCGCAGCGAGTTTGCGCGGACCCCCGCTTTTGCCGGTCATCGCAGGTTGCCCGTAGCGAAGCGAAGGGACCAGGACAGCCGGGTCGCCTTTCTTTTGCTTGGCGGATTCAAAGACCAAGTGCAACAGTAGGGATAAGGCCGGCTTTTGCCATGCTGGCATCGTCGTAGAACACCTCTGCAGCGCTGCGCCAGCCGAGGCTCTTTCGGGGGCGCGTATTGAGCTCCCAGGCCATCTCATCGAGCTCTCGCTGGGAGTACACGCCCAGGTCCGTGCCCTTGGGCAGGTACTGGCGCAGCAACCCGTTGGTGTTCTCGTTGAGGCCCCGTTGCCAGGGGCTGTGGGGGTCGCAAAAGTAGATTGTCATCCCGGTGTTGTCGGCCAGGCTTTTGTGCAGCGCCATCTCCTTGCCCTGGTCGTACGTCAGCGTCTGGCGCAACTCCTGCGGCAGCGCACAGAACGCCCTGGTGAAGCCGTCGAGCACGTCTGCAGCCTTGCTGCTGCCCAGTTTGACCATCATGGTGAACAGCGACTTCCTGCACACCAGCGTGCCGACAGACGACGCGTTGGCCTTGCCCACGATCAGGTCGCCCTCCCAGTGGCCGGGCAGCAAACGCTCGTTGGCCTGGGCCGGGCGCGCATGAATGCTCAACGTGCCCTGCAGCGAGCCGCGCCTGTCAGTGCCCCGGCTGCGGCGCCTGCGTGCACAGCGGCCCTGGCGCAGCAGCCCGACCAGCTCACGGCGCAGCTCTCCCCCGGGCATGGCGTAGATGGCGGCGTGGATCGCGGTGTAGATGGTTTCATGACAGGCCTGCAACTGACGTTGCCCGGGATGGCGCTGCCTGAGTTTGGCAGCGATCTGCTCGGGCGAGCACTTCAGTTCCAGCAGCGCCCTGACCTCGGCCCACAGGAGACCAGTGTGGTGGAGTTTGCGCGACGGCCAGGCTTCGCGGCGCACCCGTCTGGCCCGCTTGCCGGCGCGCTTTGCGTCATAGCCGCCAGCGATGCGGGGGCGACCCATGACGCATTGCCCGGCTTCGCTTTGCCACTCATTGCGGCGCAGCTCGCGCGAGATCGTGCTCGGCGCTCTGCCCAGTGCACTGGCAATCGAGCGCATGCTGCAGAACTGCAGCTTCATGGCCATCACCACGCCGCGCTCTTCAGCATTCAATTGTTGATAGGTTCTTGTCATGCAACTCCTCCGGATTCGTAGTGTTGCACTTGCGATTTGAATCCGCCCTTACTTTTCTTTGGCGAAGCAAAGAAAAGTGAGTTGCTGCCGGGCAACCCCCGGCCAGCAGGTCCATGAAGCGCAAGCAAACAACTCAAGCCGCCACCAACCGCAGGCAGGTAATTTCCGAAGGCGACCCAAACCGGTTCGGCGGCCCCCAGTAGCCGGTCCCCCGGCTGGTGTACACCCACAGCGTTCCCCACCGGTGCAGGCCCGCCGTGAACGGCTGCTGCAAGCGCACGAACAGGTTCCACGGATAGAACTGTCCGCCATGGGTATGCCCCGACAGTTGAAGGTCGAACCCGGCTTCAGCCGCCGCAGCCGCACTGCGCGGCTGGTGCGCCAGCAGCACCCGCACCGCCTCAGGCGGCGCGCCCGCCAGCGCGCGCACCGGGTCGCTGCGGTGCGCCGGGTCGAAATGGCCCGCGCTGAAATCGGTCACGCCGGCCAGCACCAGCGGCTTACCTGCATCCCCGGCGGCAATCACCACATGCTCGTTCAGCAACACCGTCAGCCCCAAACGCCGCAATTCTTCAATCCAGGCATGCGCGCCCGAATAGTATTCATGGTTGCCGGTCACAAAAAACGTGCCGTGGCGCGAACGCAGGTCCGCCAGCGGCGCCACCTGCGCGGCCAGTTCGTGTACCCGGCCATCGACCAGGTCGCCGGTGATCGCCACCAGATCGGCCTGCAGCGTGTTGACCCGCTCGACGATGCGGCGCACATAGCGCTGGCGGATGGTCGGCCCGACATGGATGTCGCTGATCTGCGCCACGGTGAACCCCTGCCACGCCGGCGGCAGTCCGGAAATCGGCACATCGATCCGCACCACCGCCGCCGTGCGCCGGGCGTTCAGGAATCCCAGCAGCGCCGACAGCCCGCCCAGCAAGGGCACTGCCTGCGCCGACACAGTGCGCCACCAAGCCAGCGCCAGCCCGCCAGGCGCCAGGAAATCCACCGCCCACAACAGGCCCAAGGCCGCATCGCGCAGCAGCGTCAGCACCATCAGCGTCGAGAACAGGCCCATGCACAGCAGGCCGGCCCAGCCCAGCCGGTCGGCCAGCGGCAGGCGGGCGATGCGGCGGGCCATCAGCCCCAGGGGAATCAGCAGCATTGACATCACCAGCACAGCGGCCAGCAAAAGCCGGGCCGCCGGAAATCCCGCCAGGTCCGGAATAAGGCGAAGGGCAACATAAGCGTGAAGTGCGGCGCTCAGTCCGGCCAGCGTCAGAAAGTTCATCAAGTTCCGGGATAATGGCCGTTTTTGTTTTCAACGTTTACAGATGGGCGCAATCTGCATGCATTCAATGCTTGATGTGGTTCAGACGCAGGGTCATTCCCCTGCAGCGTTTCACACGCTAACAAATGCCGCTTCCCGCCGCCGGAATGGCCGCGCTTCCTGCGCTACCCTCGGGTTTCCAGCCAGCATGGGCGCTGCCACCCCGTCGGGGCCTGCCTTCCTTTGTTCACCAAGCCTTGATCGCCCATGACTGTCGCCACGCCCACCACCTTTGAAATCAAGAGCGCCAATTTTCCGCTGGTCGCGCTGCTGCTCAAGTCCACCGACCTGGCCGCGCTGGCGCGCGAGATGACGCTGCGCTTCGGCGACATTCCCGATTTTTTCGACCAGGATGCGCTGGTCATCGACCTCTCGCCACTGCAGGGCCTGGGCGCGGCCGACATCGACTTTCCCGCGCTGCTGGACCTGCTGGTCAGCTTCCGGCTGGTGCCGATTGCCGTCAAGGGCGGCAACCCGGCGCAAATGGCCGCCGCCCGCCAGGCCGGCCTGGTTTCCGGCAACGATGCGCAACTGCTGACGCCCCGGCCGGCGCCGGCTTCGCCCGAACAACCGCAGGAGCCGCAGCCGCAGGTGCATGCGGCGCCGCTGGGCGCGCTGGTCATCGACAAGCCGCTGCGCTCCGGCCAGCAGGTCTATGCCCGGGGCCGCGACCTGGTGGTGCTGGCCATGGTCAATGCCGGCGCCGAGGTGATTGCCGACGGCCACATCCATGTCTATGCGCCGCTGCGCGGCCGGGCCATTGCCGGCGCGCGCGGCAATACCGAGGCGCGCATCTTTGCGCTGGCGCTGGAGGCCGAGCTGCTGTCGATCGCCGGCATCTACCGCACCAGCGAAAACCCGTTGCCGCCCGAGGTCACCGGCCATCCCACGCAGGTGCGGCTGGTCGAAGGCCCGGACGGCGAAAAGCTGGTCATGACACCGATGCTGTGACCATGGCCCACGCTTTCACGCCGCACCGTTTTTTTCGGGCGCAACCGCTTACCTGCCAGGCGCACTTTGATGCATGATCTGGCAGAGGTGCCTTGCCAACCTGGCTGACTGACTGACTGACTGACTGAATCACCTACCGTTTTCAAAAGGACTTTTTCGAATGGCAAAAATCATCGTGGTCACCTCTGGCAAGGGCGGCGTCGGCAAGACCACTACCAGCGCCAGCTTTTCAACCGGCCTGGCCCTGCGCGGCCACAAAACCGCCGTGATCGACTTTGACGTGGGCCTGCGCAACCTGGACCTGATCATGGGCTGCGAGCGCCGCGTGGTGTACGACCTGATCAACGTCATCCAGGGCGAAGCCACGCTCAACCAGGCGCTGATCAAGGACAAGCAGTGCCCCGAGCTGTTCGTGCTGGCCGCCTCCCAAACCCGCGACAAGGATGCGCTGACGATCGAAGGCGTGAAAAAAATCCTCGACGACCTGGCGGCCATGGACTTTGAATACATCATCTGCGACTCGCCCGCCGGCATCGAGACCGGCGCGCTGATGGCGATGCATTTCGCCGACGAGGCGCTGGTCGTGACCAACCCCGAAGTCTCGTCGGTGCGCGACTCGGACCGCATCCTGGGTATGCTGTCGAGCAAGACGCAGCGTGCCATCGACGGCGGCGAGCCGATCAAGGAACACCTCTTGATCACCCGCTACAACCCGAGCCGCGTGGACCAGGGCCAGATGCTGTCGCTCGAAGACATCCAGGACATCCTGCGCATCAAGCTGATCGGCGTGATTCCCGAATCCGAAACCGTGCTGCAGGCGTCCAACCAAGGCGTACCGGCGGTCCACATGCAGGGCAGCGACGTGTCGGAAGCCTACAAGGACGTGATCGACCGCTTCCTGGGCGAGGACAAGCCGATGCGCTTCATCGATGCCCAGAAACCCGGTTTCTTCAAACGCCTGTTTGGGGGAAAGTAAAAAGCCATGGCCTCCTTTTTCTCCTTCCTTCTCGGTGAAAAGAAAAAAACGGCTAATGTGGCCAAGGAGCGGCTGCAGATCATCCTGGCGCATGAGCGTTCAGGACGCAACGGCCACGAACCCGACTACCTGCCGGCGCTGCAGCGCGACCTGATTGCCGTGATCGCCAAGTACATCAAGATCAACCCCGACGACATCAAGCTCAACCTGGAGCGTCAGGAAAACCTTGACGTTCTCGAAGTCAAGATTGAACTGCCCGACAAGTAAACCGGCGGCTTGCGCTTTTCCCTTCAAGGCAGGCAAGAGGTTTGTCGTGCCAACACCGGCTACATCGGCCGGATGCCGATCAGCAAGCCGTGTGCCCAGAACGCAAACGCCGCCCAGGCCGCAAGGCCCGCCAGCACGGTGACTGCGGTGCCTGAAACGGTGCCCGCAGGGTACAGGGTCCGGGCCATGCGGTCGCGCATGCGGGCCGAAAAAAAGCTCAGCACCGCCCACACCAGAAAACTGCCAAACAGCACCACATGGCCCCGGTTGCTGTTGGCCAGCAAATGCGCAGCGGCCCAGAACACCACGCCGAGCGCCATCGGATGGTGCAGCCGCGCCTTGATGCGGTTGCGCGGGACATAGGCGGCAGCCAAAAGCACAAAGGCCACGGCGGTCAGCAGCCAGGCCACATGGCGCATGAAGAACGGCGCCGGCCACCACTCGACCGGCTGCTGACGCGCCAGTCCAAAGCCCCAGATGATCAGCACCAGGCCGACCAGCGACACCAGCGAATAAGCGGCTTTCCAGCGTCCAGCGCCCAAGCGCCTGATCATGGCCGAACGCCAGCCTTCGGCCACGATGCGCGTGGAGTGCGCCCCCAGAAAAAGTATCAAGCCCACGATCAGCATGCCCATATGTCGCCTCCACCCGGAAATAAGTGGGTTGATTATGGGAGGGACTTTGGCCCGTGCGAGCCGTGCAGGGCGAACAAGCTGAAGACGGGTTGAAAAAAGCCCCGGACCTGGCGGCTAATGCCCGCCCGAGCTTCCTCCACTGTTTCCCCGGCGTGACTGCGTCTGGTTGCTGCTGCCGATGTGCGACTCCCGGTCATTGCGGCTTTGCGGGGTTCGCCGGCCTTGGTTCTTCTGCGTGGGCTCGTGGGCACCGGTCTTGTTGGTGTCGTTTTCAACCTTGCCGCCGTGGCCTTGGCCGATTTCCCCGTCTACGGGCTGGTTGTCAGCCTGAATCTGTTTCTTGGACATGCGCATCCTTCTGGAGTGTGGAGGGAATCAGGACTTTTCAATCCCTTCCCGGTTCGGCCGCGTGGGCCGATGGCCGCATTTTGCGCGCCCGGCGCAAACATGCGGTGTCAGACAACAGCGCCATCGACTGCGCGTGAACGGGGAGCGCAAGCCATGCCGCCGTCGTGTGCTTCCAGTGCGCTATGTTTTCAATAGCTATCAACGCATATGCAGCTTGCGAAAAAGGCTTTTTTTATCATTATTTTTCACGATTTCTCCAACCGCCAGTGTCCAGGCGGTTGCACGACCTGAAGCGCGAACCAGGCGCGCCACCGTCCAGCCGGCCAATTCCGCTGTTTTTCCGAGTTACTGCGCTTTGGTTAAGCTGCCTTGGATGAATGACTTTCTTGACTGGTTCCAAACCGCCGATATTTTCTCCCTGTCACTTGTCAGCCTGTCACTGGCCATTGCTGCCACGCTGGTTTCCTACCTGCTGATGCGCATCGCCCTGCGTTTTGCCGTGGGACGCATGAAAAAAATCGCCGAGCAGACCACCAACCGCATTGACGACACGGTGGTCGAGGTGCTGGGCGGCAGCAACCGCTGGCTGATGCTGCTGGCCGCGCTGCTCATCGGCCTGGGCATGCTCGACCTGAACGACCGCTGGAACGCGCGCGTCGGCCAGCTCTGGTTCGTCGCCGTGGCCCTGCAGCTCGGCCTGTGGCTCACGCGGGCGATCAGCATCGGCCTGCGCCGCTACCAGGAGCGCCACTCGACCGACGGCATGACGCAGGCAGGCGCCTCGGCTACGCTGATGTCGTGGGCGCTGCGCACCGTGCTGTGGACGGTCGTGCTGCTGGCCGTGCTGTCCAACGTCGGCGTGAACATCACCGCTTTTGTCGCCAGCCTGGGCGTGGGCGGCATCGCGGTGGCGCTGGCGGTGCAGAACATTCTGGGCGATTTGTTCGCCTCGCTGTCGATTGCGGTGGACAAGCCTTTCGAGGTCGGCGACTTCATCGGCATTGACAGCTTTGTCGGCACGGTGCAGTTCATCGGCCTGAAAACCACGCGCATCCGCAGCCTGAACGGCGAGCAGATCATCATCAGCAACACCGACCTGCTCAAGCAGGTGGTGAAAAACTACAAGCGCATGGAAGAGCGGCGCATCGTCTTCAAGTTCGGCGTGACCTACCGCACCACGCCGGAGCAGGCCGAGGCGATTCCGGAAATTGTCAAGCGGCTGGTCGAAGCCATTGACACGCTGCGTTTTGATCGCGCGCATCTCCTGGGTTTTGGCGACAGCTCGCTCGATTACGAAGTGGTTTATATCGTCAAGGAACCAAGCTACAACGCCTACATGGACGCCCAGCAGACGCTGAACCTGCAACTCATGCGCGAGCTGGCCGCACTGGGCGTCGATTTCGCCTTTCCGACGCGCACGGTGTACTTGGTGCCGGGGGGCGAGGCCGCTGCGTTGGCGGATGCGCCTGCAGGCGCTGTTGAGAATGCAAACAGAGGCGCTTGGCGTGCGCCGACCGGGCCGACGCTCAACGCCTAATCAGCTTGGCCTGGCAAGGCGGACATCCGGGCAATCGCTTCAGCCACGCAGCACACTGAACTTACGAAACAATTCGGCTGACAAGGGTGCCTGAAGCCGCCAGGTGATGGAAATGGGACGGTCGCCTTCATTTGAAACCAGGTGAACCGGCCCGACCGCAACGTAAGCTGCATCGCGATGCTCCCGGACAAAAAGCTGAAACGACCAGCCATTGCCAGGACTCTGAACATAGCGGCGCCCCGTCATGTTGTCCGGTCCCGCCCTGTTTTGCGTTTGCCAGTGGAACAATTCCGGACTGATCGCATAGTCATTGAACTGGACGTTTTCAGCAAACCCTTCGCGCTTGTCCAGCGTGACAAACAACAGCTCAATCCTGCAATCTTCCAAAACCAGGCAGCCGCCGTCCGATAGAGGCCGCACCGATGCATTGGCATGCCCGACGGCGGCCAAAAGCTCCGCTCTCCTGTAGCGTCCATGCAAAATCAGGGTCCAGGCATCTGGCGTGGCCGGCAGATGAACGGGCGCCAGCGAACTCCGTTCTCTCAGCAATTCGCAAATCTCGCGAAGCTCGGCCAGCACCACCGGGTTGCTGCCGAGTAACGCCAAAAATGCCTCGGGCGTCACCAACTCGCTGCGCGACGGCAGCAACTGATGCGCGAGCATCTGAACGCGGCGCCCATTAACAGGCTTGCCGTCAAAGGCATCAAGCCAGGCGCTTAACAGCAAGGGATCGTCAGCATGCAAAATGCTGAAAATTCGCCTTGCGATATCCGGTTCACGTTCCCCCACGGCGCTGGTTTCGAGCCCCGCACGCCGCTTGAGGCTGGTCCATGAGCGGGCCTGGGTGCCGCCGGTGTAGATGTCGGACAGTTCCAGTTGGCAGTCCAGCAAAAATACGCGAAGTGACACTGATCCGCCGGTTTGAAGCGAAGCCCAGGCCGCCAACTCGCTGCACAAGCGGGCAACATTCAGGTTCAACGATTGCTTGAGATTTTCCAGCACCCGATTACGCGCCACGCGATCAAACTGGATATGAACGCCAGCAGGCAAGGTGCTGAAGCCGTTGGCAACTGCGTTCTGGATGTGCCGCCGAGACAAGCCGGTGATGGCGCGTAGCAGCACATCAAAACGAAAATTGGCGTTGTGTACACCCACAAAATCAAGCACCAGGCAGGCTTCCTTGCCGCTGGCCAAACGCAGGCCACGGCCAATTTGTTGTTGAAAAATAACCGGGCTTTGCGTCGGGCGCAGCAGAAAAACTGCGTTGGCTTCGGGTATGTCGATGCCCTCATTAAAAACATCACAGCTGCAAATGATCTTGAGTTCACCGCTCCGCAACCGCTGGACTGCAGCCGCCCGCATGGTTTGTGAATCAGCGCCCGATAAGGCGAGCGACGGCAAGCCAGAGCGGCAGAAATACGCCGCCATGAACGCGGCATGGGCGACGCTGACGCAGAACGCCAGACCCTTCAACGCGTCAAGGTCTGACACGTACAGGGAAACGGCATTGACCACGGCGCGGGCGCGTAGGTCGTTGCCTGTCACGAGGTTCGACAGTTGCGCCACTTCCGAGCCACGGCCCCATTCGACAGCGCTCAGGTCCGTGTCATCGGCGCTTGCGTAGTATTCAAACGGGGCCAGCAGTTGTTGATCGAGCGCATCCCACAGCCGCAGCGAAACGGCTGGCGAACCGTCCGGCCGGGAATCGAAATAGGGGCTGAGGCTTTGTCCATCCGAACGTTCAGGGGTTGCCGTCAAGCCCAGCAAATAGTGCGGCCGCACGGCTCGCATGAATTGATCGAAGGTGGCTGCGGGCAGATGGTGTGCCTCGTCAACAATGACGACTCGCCAGAAGTCTGCGCCCAACTTCTCTACCAGGCGTCGGCCGTGAATGGTGTTGATCGTGGCGAACAAATGCCCGTATTGCTCTGGTGTGTTGTTGCCATCGAGCAACTCGCCAAAAGCCGGATCTCGAAGCACTTGCCGAAAAGTGGAAAGCGCTTGCGCGAGGATTTGAGATTGATGCGCAATGAACAAAAGTCTTGGCGCCGTACCTTCTTCATTTTTCAGGCGGAGATAGTCAAAAGCCGCGACCACGGTTTTCCCAGTTCCTGTCGCGGCCACCACTAGGTTCCGGCGTCGCCCAAGCCGGCGTTCAGCGGCCAGCCGGTCCAGCATTTCCTGCTGATAGGACTTGGGCTGCAGGTCAAACCAGGTTTGAATCGCGACGACATTGCCGTTGGCGCTGGCAGCGCCTTGCTTATTTCCATGTCCGCGCTCATTGGCCAGTGCACGCGTCAAGGCTTCTCTGTGTTGCGCGTCGTGGGGATCGTAGTGCTGAAATTCGCGGTCATTCCAGAGCGTTTCGAAATTTGCGACGGCCGCCGTAAAAAGAGAAGACCCGCTGGCTTGTGCAAATTTCACCGTCCATTCGATGCCGCCAATCAGTGCCGATTCAGACAGGTTGGCGCTGCCGACAAAAGCCGTTCCAAAGTGGGTTCGCCGGTGGAAAATCCACGCTTTGGCGTGCAGCCTCGTTCGGCGCCCATCGAGCGAAATACGCAATTCAACACCGGGCAGTTTTGCAAACGCATCGACAGCACGAACCTCCGTCGCGCCGATGTAGGTGGTGGTGAGAATCCTGAATTTCGTCTTGGGCTGACCGTTTGCATCAAGTTCCGTCACCTGCGTCAGCACATCGAGCAATTTGCGCACGCCGCTCCACGTGATGAAGCTGACCAAGATATCCACGCGGTCCACGTTGCGTAGCTCCGCGCGAAGCTCGTTGAGCAAGGACGGGTCGGCCCTGGCTGAAGTAAACAGCCAGGGATGGCGTAATCCGGTGGCCGGGAAAGCAATGTCTGCATTCGGTGCATGAACCGACTTCAATAGCTGCGGAGGCATCGCCAGCGGGCGCTCGCCACTGCTTTGTGAACGCAAGGTCATCAGGAGATGGCTAATCAGCTCGATTTCAGCTTTCGCTTTTTCGCTGGCCTCGGTCTGTGCGGAACCTGCCGCATCCAACAACTCAGGAAGCCGGTGGATCAATTCAGCAATGAACTGCTCTCGCCTCTGATGTGATGTTGGCGCTTCCATCAAGGCCCGGTGTTGATCGCAAAGACGGGTCAGTTCGCCCATCTCATCCGCATACACGAGTCGGTCATACAAGCCGGATGGAAGATTCATGAATACCTTTTCGTCATCAATAAAGCATCGTGCACGCGCGCAAAACTTTCAGCCAAACCGAGCCGAGCCGATTTATGACAGCAGCGCCATCCCCGCAGACCGCACCGCCGCCCTGTCGAAACTCACCATCCGCGAACAGCCTTGCGCCGCAGCCAGTTGCGTGATCAGGGCGTCTGCAAAGCCTGCCTTCGCGCCTTCTCCAGCCTTCATGAACTGAACCGTCGCCGCCACCACGTCGCGGCGGTCCAGCTGAAACAGGGGGGGTGTTCAACAAGTCTTCCACCGTCGCCAGCAGTTCTCCTGCGCTGGCGCTTTACAGCCGCTTGAGCACCCAGCACAACTCCACCAGCACCACCAGGCTGATGAAACGGGTTCGGCAACGCTGAGTTCTTCTTCAATCAGCCGCGTCGCCCGTGCCGCCTGCTTGGGCTCGTCCTGCGCCAGGTAGCGCACCAGCACATTGGTTTCGAGGCCGATCATGGCGTGGCCTGGTCCGATGCATGGCTTTCGGCTGCTTCGGCGGCAATCGCCTGCTCCATGGCCGCAAGGCTGATGGGACGGGCGACCCGGCCGGCAAACCTGCCCTTCAGCGAAGCCGCCTCCTCGCACAGCGGCACGATCATGAAGCCATCGGCCACCGGCACAAAATTGATACGGGTTGCAGTCAATCAAGGACCTCGCAATTCGATCGCGCGTGTCAGGCCCGCTTGCCCCGTTCGGTCTCCAGTTCCAGCCCGACCAAGGGAGACTGGCGCATGAACTCGACAAACCCAGGCTTGGGATGAGCCAAGCTTGCGCATTCGGCGCGTGAAATCAGCACGGCCACGGACTCGCCGCGCACCGTAATCCCTTGCGGCCCTTCACTCAAGGCGCGCTTGACTACTTCGCTGAATTTTTCCTTTGCTTCCTGCAGTTTCCATGTGGACAAGATTGCCTCCATCTGGTCAGTCTGACCAGCGTAAATCGAAGGAAGGTTTACACCAAACGCCGCGCCCGCACGGCCGCCGCCAGCCCCTGCAGCACCGGCACGGTCTGCGCAAAACTGATGCAGGCGTCGGTCACCGACACGCCGTGCTGCAAGGGCTGGCCGGGGACGATGTCCTGCCGACCTTCCTCCAGGTGGCTTTCAATCATCAGGCCCATGATGCGGTGGTCGCCCGCCGCCACCTGACTGGCCACGTCGGCCGCGACCTCGATCTGGCGCTGGTGCTGCTTGCTGCTGTTGGCGTGCGACACGTCGATCATCACCTGCTCGCGCAGGCCGGCGGCCTTGAGCTGCGTGCAGGTCGCGTCGACGTCAGCCTTTGCATAATTGGTCTGCTTGCCGCCGCGCAGAATCACGTGACAGTCGTCATTGCCTCTCGTCTCGAAAATTGCCGCCTGGCCCATCTTCGTCATGCCCATGAAGGCGTGCGATGCCTGCGCCGCCTGGATGGCATCAGCCGCCACCTTCACGCCGCCGTCGGTGCCGTTCTTGAAGCCGACCGGGCACGACAGGCCGCTGGCAAGCTGGCGGTGGCTCTGGCTTTCGGTGGTGCGCGCGCCAATCGCGCCCCAGCTCACCAGGTCGCTGATGAACTGCGGGCTCAGCAAATCCAGAAACTCGGTGCCCACCGGCAGGCCCAGCGCCAGCACGTCGAGCAGCAGCTGGCGCGCCATTTCCAGCCCTTGGTTGATGGCAAAGCTGCCGTCCAGGTGCGGGTCGTTGATGTAACCCTTCCAGCCGACAGTGGTGCGCGGCTTTTCAAAATACACGCGCATCACGATCAGCAGGTCGTCCTGCAGCGCGTCGGCCTGCGCCTTGAGTTGGCGCGCATAGTCCATCGCCTGTGCATGGTCGTGGATGGAGCACGGCCCGACCACCACCACCAGCCGGTCGTCCAGGCCATGCAGCACCCTGGAAATCGCGGCGCGGCTGGCCGCTACGCGCGCCTGCATGCTGTCTGGCGTGGGCAGCCATTCCTGCAGCAGCGCCGGCGTGATCAGCGGGCGCACCGCGCCGATGCGCAGGTCGTCGATGCGGGTGGTGTCCTGGGTGGAAAGCGGCGTGGCGGTGCGGGCGTGGGTGTTCATGATGAAATATTCAAGTGTTTTAAGGCTCTTGCGCACGCCAGCCGTGCGCTGACAGCTATTTATTCGATAGCATTCTTGCGGTCTTCACGGCTGGGCATGCCTGGCCATGAAGCTGCTGACCGATGCCTTGGCACAGCGTTGCAAGGCCATCAGCAGGGCATTGTCGGGCTGGCGCACGCCGTGGCGGGTGCGCAGGTCGTGCTGGATCTGGCCCAGCAGGCCGGCGGCCATTTCGGCATCGGCCAGCGCCCGGTGCGCCTGGCCGGTGCGCGGCAGGCGGTGGTAATCGACCAGCGAACCGAGCTTGTGGTTCGGTGCCTGTGGATAAAGCCGGCGCGACAGCAGCAGCGTGCAGATGAAGGGCTGCGGCGCGGCCAGCCCGGCGCGGTCCAGTTCGGCCTGCCAGAACTTGCGGTCGAACGCGGCGTTGTGCGCCACCAGCGGCACATCGCCGACAAACCGGCTGGCCTCAAGCATGACCTGCGCCGCATCGGGCGCGCCGGCCACCATGGCGTTGGTGATGCCGGTCAGCTGCGTGATGAAGGACGGTATGCGCACGCCGGCATTCATCAGGCTCTGGAAACGGTCCACCACACGGCCGCCATCGAGCAGCACGATCGCCACTTCGGTGGCGCGGTCGCCGCAGCCGGGCGAAATGCCGGTGGTTTCGAAGTCGATGACGGCGGTGATAGGCATGGAAGAAAAGTTAAACGGTGGATTTGACCGTTGCCAACGGCAAAAACAAGGTCAGCGGCGAATCAGGCAAGACTATAAAACCGTGGTAACGGTAGAAGCTGGTGGCTGCGTCGTCCTTGGCATCGACGACTAGCGCAAAAGCGGCAATTTCTGCCCGTGCCGCACGCGCCAGCGCATCGGCCAGCAGCGCTCCGCCCAGCCCCTGGCCCTTGAAGTGTTCATCCACGGCCAGCCGCCCCATGCGAACGGCGGGCACCGAAGGGTAACGCGGCAGCTTTTTGCCGGTTTCAGGTGGAAGATCGGCCAGCAAGACGCTGGTGGAAGCCAGCGTGTAAAAGCCGGCAATGCGCGGGCTCTGCACCACATCAATCGCTACAAAGCAGGCGGTGATCCTGCGCCGAATGTCCTGGCTGACTTGCTGGTGAAAATAACGGTCTAGCGGGGCGGAGCCACTTTTGAAGGCGCTGCGCTCATGGGTTTCATCCAGCGGCGCGACCCGAAAAAGCGCTTGACTCACTCAGGCGCGACCAGGTTGCGGCGGCGCGCAAGAGCGCGCTCCAGCGCGGGCACAGGCAAGGGCGGCGCCAAAAGCGCCTGCGCAAAACACTGCTGGTCCGCCAGCGAGAGCTGGATGATTTCAGCCTGGCTGATGGAACGCTGGGCCGCTTCCTGGACGGCGGCCACCACGAAATCGGTCACGGTGCGGCCCTGAATTTCAGCGGCGCGCTTGAGCAAGGCGTGCAGCTCGGTGCTGATGCGAGCTTCGAGTCGGGCGGTGGTCATGATGATCTCCTGTTGGGAATATTGTGCGGCATATTGCCGTACACATCAATCCCTCAAATATCAATATTCCCCGCACGCAAGGCGTTTTGCTCAATAAACTCGCGGCGCGGCTCGACTTCGTCGCCCATCAGCATGGTGAACACGCGGTCGGCTTCGATGGCGTCGTCGATCTGCACCTTGAGCAGGCGGCGCACCTTCGGGTCGAGCGTGGTTTCCCAGAGCTGCGAAGGGTTCATTTCACCCAGCCCCTTGTAGCGCTGGCGTGACGTGCCGTTTTCCGCCTGGCCAATCAGCCAGCGCATGGCCTGGCGGAAGTCGCTGATCTTTTCTTCCTTGCGCCGATCGCCTTCGCCGCGCATGACCTTGGCGCCGTTGCCGATCAGGCCACGGAAAGCAGAAGCTGCTTCGGCCAGGGTGGCGTAATCGGCACCAATCACGAAGTCCTGCGTCAGCACGCTGCTTTTGACATTGCCGTGGTGGCGGCGGCTGATGCGCAAAATGGGCTTGTCGCTGCGTTCGTCAAACTCGCCGGCCACGTCGGCAGGTGCGCCGGTCGTGTTCAGTTCACGCAGTTTGGCTTGCAGTGCAACGGCGGACGCTTCGGCGTCAAGCACCGTGTCCAGGTTGATCGACACGCCATCGGCAATCGCGCGCAGCGCTTCGGCATCCATGAAACCCAGCAGGCGGTTGATGACCGACTCGGCACGCTGGTGCTTGCGCGCCAGTTCGGCCAGCGCTTCGCCGGTCAGCACGGCGTTTTCGTCAGCGCTGGTCTGCACCGACGCATCCCTCAGCGCAATCCGCAGCAAGAAGCCGTCCAGCGCGGCGGTGTCTTTCAGGTATTGCTCTTCCTTGCCGGCCTTGACCTTGTACAGCGGCGGCTGGGCGATGTAGATGTGGCCGCGCTCGATCAGCTCGGGCATCTGGCGGTAGAAAAACGTCAGCAGCAGCGTGCGGATGTGCGCGCCGTCCACGTCGGCGTCGGTCATGATGATGATGCGGTGGTAGCGCAGCTTGGCGACGTTGAAGTCGTCGGTGCCCGGCGTTCCGCCCACGCCGCCGCCCTTGCCAATGCCGGTGCCCAAGGCGGTGATCAAAATCAGGATTTCGTTGCTGGTCAGCAGCTTTTCGTAGCGCGCTTTTTCAACATTCAGGATCTTGCCCTTGAGCGGCAAGATCGCCTGGAACTTGCGGTCGCGGCCCTGCTTGGCCGAGCCGCCGGCGGAGTCGCCCTCGACCAGGTAGATTTCGCACATCGCCGGGTCTTTTTCCTGGCAGTCGGCCAGCTTGCCGGGCAGGCCCATGCCGTCAAGCACGCCCTTGCGGCGCGTCATGTCGCGTGCCTTGCGGGCGGCTTCACGGGCACGGGCGGCCTCGATGATCTTGCCGATGATGATCTTGGCATCGTTCGGGCGTTCCTGCAGGTAGTCATGCAGCAGCTTGCTGACAATGTCTTCAACCGGGCCGCGCACTTCGCTCGACACCAGCTTGTCCTTGGTCTGGCTGGAGAATTTCGGCTCGGGCACCTTGACTGAGAGCACGCAGCACAGGCCTTCACGCATGTCGTCGCCGGTGACCTCGACCTTGGCTTTTTTCGCCAGTTCGCTGTCGTCGATGTACTTGTTGATGACGCGCGTCATGGCCGCGCGCAGGCCGGTCAGATGGGTGCCGCCGTCGCGCTGCGGAATGTTGTTGGTGAAGCACAGGACCTGCTCGCTGTAGCCGCTGTTCCACTGCATCGCCACTTCGACGCCGATGTTGGTGCCCTGGTCGCTCTGGCGGTCGCCCATGGCGGCAAACACGTTCGGATGCAGGACGGTTTTTCCCTTGTTGATGAAGGCGACAAACCCCTTGACGCCGTTGGCGCCGGCAAAATCGTCTTCCTTGCCGGTGCGCTCGTCCTTCAGGCGAATGCGAACGCCGTTGTTCAAAAAGCTCAGTTCACGCAGGCGCTTGCTCAGGATTTCGTAATGGAAATCGTTGTTTTCCTTGAAAATTTCGGTGTCGGGCAGGAAGTGGACTTCGGTGCCGCGCTTGTCGGTCGGCCCCATCACCTTCATCGGCGACACCTCGACGCCGCTCACCGATTCGGTGATCCGGTTTTGCACGAAGCCGCGCGAGAACTCCATGACATGCACCTTGCCGTCACGGCGGATCGTCAGCCGCAGCATTTTCGACAGCGCGTTCACGCAGCTCACGCCGACGCCGTGCAGGCCGCCCGACACCTTGTAGCTGTTCTGGTTGAACTTGCCGCCGGCATGCAGTTCGGTCAGGGAAATCTCGGCCGCCGAACGCTTGGGCTCGTGCTTGTCGTCCATCTTGATGCCGGTCGGAATGCCCCGGCCGTTGTCCACCACCGACACCGAGTTGTCGGTGTGGATGGTCACCAGGATGTCATCGCAATGGCCCGCCAGCGACTCGTCGATGGAGTTATCGACCACTTCGAACACCAGATGGTGCAGGCCGGTGCCGTCCGACGTGTCGCCGATGTACATGCCGGGCCGCTTGCGCACGGCTTCCAGTCCTTCGAGGATCTGGATCGAGCCTTCACCATAGGCTTCGGACGCGCCGGCCTGGTTGGTGTCGATCTTGGGCTGGAAATTGGAGCTTCCTTCGCCTGCCAGTCCGTCGGAGACGTGGACCTGGTCGGCTTCGTTCAGTTTATTTTCTTCAGTCATGGCGTGCAATTTCCCCATTTCTTCAATCTCTTGAATGACCAAACCCGCGAAGCGTCGCGGGTCTGTCTCTAGCGCGTCAGCGTTTTAGCGCTTGGACCGGCCTCAAATCCGCATCGGCATCACGACGTATTTGAAAGCGGCGTTGTCAGGAATGGTGAGCAGTGCCGAGCTGTTGGAGTCGGCCAGCTCGATCTTCACCATGTCCTGGTTCATGTTGTTCAGGGCGTCGATCAGGTAGGTCACGTTGAAGCCGATCTCGATCGAGTCGCCGCCGTAGTCGATGTCGAGTTCATCGACCGCCTCTTCCTGCTCGGCATTGTTCGATGCCACGCGCAGCGTGCCGGGCTCGAGGTTCAGCCGCACGCCCTTGAATTTTTCACTGGTCAGAATCGCGGTGCGTTGCAGGCTGGCCAGCAGGGGCGCGCGGCCCAGCGTGATGATGTTCTTGTGGTTCTTTGGAATCACGCGGTTGTAGTCGGGAAACTTGCCTTCGACCAGCTTGGTCACGAATTCCATGCCTTCAAAGCTGAACTTGGCCTGGTTGCCGGCAAACTGCATCTCGATCGCGCCTTCCTTGTCGCTGAGCAGGCGCTGCATTTCCAGCACCGTCTTGCGCGGCAGGATCACTTCCTGCTTGGGCACTTCCACATCGAGCGTGGCCGACGAGAACGCCAGCCGGTGGCCATCGGTGGCGACCAGGCTCAGCTGCTTGCCTTCGGCGACGAACAAGATGCCGTTGAGGTAGTAGCGGATGTCATGCACCGCCATGGCGAACGACACCTGGTTCAGCAGTTCCTTCAGCACCTTTTGCGGCACGGAGAACACCGGGCCAAAGCTGGCGGCTTCCTGCACCAGCGGAAAGTCCTCGGCGGGCAGGGTTTGCAGCGTGAAGCGGCTTTTTCCGCCTTTCAGGATCAGCTTGTTCTGCGCCGATTCAAGCGACACCGTCTGGTCGCTGGGCATGGAGCGCAGCACATCGATCAGCTTGCGGGCACCCACAGTCGTGGTGAAGTCGCCGTCATCGCCGCCGAGTTCGGCGGTGGTGCGGATCTGGATTTCCAGGTCGCTGGTCGTGAGCTGCAGCTGCGCACCCGTCTTGCGGATCAGCACATTTGCCAGGATGGGCAAGGTGTGCCTGCGCTCCACGATGCCGGCGACCGATTGCAGTACGCCTAAAAACTTGTCTTGGGTGGCTTTCAGAACGATCATGTTTTCCTCTATCTATGTCTTTAGTTCTTTAATTCAAATTAGTAGCAGTAGTAAGGGCGGCGCCTTTCTGTGGACAGCACCATTATTCCCTTTTCAATCAAGCACTTGGCGTTTGTTTAACCTTGTGTTGCAGCGCCGTGCGGGCTGCATGTCAAACATGAACAACTTTCGATTGTCATCTGCTCCTGTGGATAAGTCATGACTTGTTCAAAACTTGTCCACAGCTTTAAAAGTTCGTGATTGTCAGCCCTTGAGTGTTTGCTCCAGCACATGGAGCTGCTGGTTGAGTTCGGTCATCAGCTGGCGTTCGGCGGCCATCTTGCGTACCGCATGCAGCACGGTGGTGTGATCGCGTCCGCCGAACAGCTCGCCGATTTCGGGCAGGCTTTTTTGCGTCAGTTCCTTGGCCAGGTACATGGCGATCTGGCGCGGCCGGGCAATACTGGCCGGCCGCTTTTTCGAATACATGTCGGCGACCTTGATCTTGTAGTAGTCGGCCACCGTTTTCTGGATGTTTTCCACCGAAATCTGCCGGTTCTGGATCGACAGCAGGTCGCGCAGCGCTTCACGCGCCAGCTGGATCGAGATTTCCTTGTGGTTGAAGCGCGAGTACGCCAGGATCTTGCGCAGCGCGCCCTCGAGTTCGCGCACGTTGGAGCGGACATTTTTGGCCACGAAAAACGCCACTTCCTCGGGCATCACCGCACCCTCGACATCGGCCTTGCGGATCAGGATGGCAACGCGCATTTCCAGTTCGGGTGGCTCAATCGCCACCGTCAGGCCCGAATCAAAGCGCGACACCAGTCGCTCGTGAATGTCCGTCAGGCCCTTGGGATAGGTGTCGCTGGTCATCACGATGTGCGACTTTTTCGTCAGCAAGGCTTCAAACGCATTGAAGAACTCTTCCTGCGTGCGGTCCTTGTTGGCGAGGAACTGCACGTCGTCGATCAGCAGCAGATCGAGCGAGTGGTAGCGCTCCTTGAACTCGTCAAACGTCTTGCGTTGGTAGGCCTTGACCACGTCCGAGACAAACTGCTCGGCGTGGATATACAACACCTTGGCCGCCGGGTTGTCGGCCATCAGCTTGTTGCCGATCGCATGCATCAAATGGGTTTTCCCCAGGCCGACGCCGCCGTAGATAAACAGCGGGTTGTAGAGCTGGCCCAGGCTGCTGGCGACATGCAGCGCCGCGGCGCGGCCCATGCGGTTGGCCGTGCCTTCGATCAGCGTATCGAACGTCAGGGCGGAATTGAGCCGGTTCTTGAAAGCCGAACCGGCGGCATCTTCTGCCGCTGCGATGGTGGAGGCCTGTTCGGCGATGCCTGCGGCAGCGTCGAATTTTCGGACCAGCGGCTCTGACTTCGTGGGCGCCTCCCGGGGCGCAAGGGTCAGTTCGATCGGGATTCGCCGGCCAGAAACCTGTTCAAGCAGCGCCGCAATCCGCGCCGCATACTGCGCCCGGACCCAGTCGAGCTTGAAGCGGTTGCCGACCTGGACCGTCGCCTTGGACAGGTCGGCCGAAATGACCACCACCAGCGGCCGTATCCAGGTATTGAACTGCTGCTCAGGCAACTCCTGGGCCAGATGGTCAACGCAGATTTGCCACAAATCGTCGGTCTGACCCGACACGGACACTTCGCTCATGACAATTTTTGTCCTGCGAGCCAGTGCAAAGCAGCCGCCCGCCGCTTGTGGATATTGTTAATTTTGAGCACCCGCAATTGTAGTCGGGGTGGCCGGTTATCCACAAATCAGGGATTTTCAAAACGTGCCTGTGCTGCCTGTTCCCGCGAGCCAACAGTATTTTTATCCAACCAGTGAAATTTTTATTGCGAGCCAACCAGCACAAGGACTGCACATGACAGGCACAGGCCAAACCCTGGGGATAACTTTCTGGCAACTCATGACTTATCCACAGGCCCCGCCCAAAACCGAAAGTTGTTCATATCGGGCAGGCTGATTGCATGGCGCCTTGCCACATGGTTAAACAAACGCCAAGCCCATGATTTAAAACAGAAAAAACGGACTGTCCACAGAAAAGCGCAGCCTTTACTACTGCTACTAATTTGAATTAAAGAATTGAAGATAAAGACAGGGGAAAGCCGCGCCATAAAACTGCTGCGGTGATTTCAGTCATTTCGCACGCTTCAGGGCTGGAATCGAGTCTCTCAGGACCTGGATTTCGGCATTTCCCCGCAGTCCGGCTGTCTTCTTGGTTGCCAGCATCAGGAAATCTGTAATAATCACGGGTTTTCCCGATTCGTAGCGGCTTGAGGCTGCCTGCGCAGCTTTGTGTGTGACTTCGTCTCGAATTCACCTTTCAGGGTGGAGCAGATGTGTTGCCGGTTGTCGAGACTTGCCAGATTGGCCTTGGTCTCGTACAGCTACCCAAGATCATTCGAATCGCCAAATGAAGCTTTACAGCTGACAGCCCAGTAACAAGCCCGTTAGGGCCACCAGGATTTATCATGAAACGCACCTACCAACCCTCTAAAGTCAAGCGCGCCCGCACCCACGGTTTCCTGACCCGCATGAAAACCCGCGGTGGCCGCGCAGTGATTGCTGCCCGCCGCGCCAAAGGCCGCAAACGCCTGGCTGTCTAAGCTGGTTTTCCGCGGGCAATCCGGTACTTCCGCGCTTGAACTGATGCTGGGCACCAGTGCAGCGGCTTAAGACCCGGGCGCAGTTCCAGGCCGTCCTGGCCGGAACCATCATTGCAAAAACACCGCACTTTGCCTTGCACCGGAACCGGCTTGAGGCCGGGAGCGCGGCTTTACGGACTGACACACCAGCGGAGCCCGCCAGATTGTTTCGTGAGCAGGACATGTGGATCGGTGCGATGGTTCCCAAACGCTGGGCCAAGCGGGCCGTGACGCGCAACGCCATCAAAAGACAAATTTACACGGTGAGTGCTGATTTTTCCCAGGTGTATCCGCAGGCTGCGTTCGTGGTTCGCCTGCGCAGCGGCTTTGCCCGCACGGAGTTTGTCAGTGCCGTCTCCGAGCAGCTCAGGCAGGCTGTCCGCCATGAAATTCAAACCCTGATGCAAGCTGGAGCCAAGGCCGCATGAGCCGTATTTTGACCACCTTGGTGCGCTTTCCGCAAAAGGCCTTGATGGGCCTGGTCATGGCTTACCGCTTGCTGATCAGCCCTGCGCTGGGTTCAAACTGCCGTTTTGAGCCAAGCTGTTCGGCTTACTCCCTTCAGGCACTGGGCCAGCATGGCGCACTGGCAGGCAGCTACCTGACATTGCGCCGCCTGGCGCGCTGCCATCCCTGGTGCGATGGCGGGAACGATCCTGTGCCGCCGCCACAATCTGCCTCTTTTTTCAGCCGCCTGCTCACGCCTGCGGCTTCCATTCCTTCTAAAAAGACGCCGTCATGAACGACATCCGCCGCACCATCTTGTGGGTGATTTTTGGTTTTTCCATGGTTTTGTTGTGGGACCAGTGGCAGGTCTTTCATGGCAAAAAAGCCACATTTTTCCCGTCGAGCACCCAGACGGCCACATCGCCTGTCGCCGCTGCGCCAGCGTCTGCCGGCAGCGCCGCCGTGCCGTCGCCTGCTGCCAGCGTTGTGCCCGGTTCTCCGGCTGCGGTGCCTTCTGGTGCGCCATCGGTTGCACCGTCTGCCGCCAGGGAGCGCCTGGTCGTCAACACCGATGTGCTTTCCCTGACGTTCGACAGCGAAGGCGGAACCCTGGTTCATTCGGCCTTCATCAAGTACAAGGACATGACCCACAAAGAGCAGGGGTTCGTGCTGCTGGATGAAAGCACGAACCGTGTCTATGTGGCGCAGACCGGCCTGATTGCCGGCAGCAACGGCGGCACGCTCCCCACGCACAAGACGCCGATGACCTTGCTGCCGGGCGAGCGCGAATTCAAGGAGGGGCAAAACGAGTTGCTGGTCCAGTTTGAATCCGCCGACCTGGGCGGCGTGAAACTGCTCAAGACCTACACCATCAGGCGCGGCGCCTATGACCTGGCGGTGCGCCATGAAGTCATCAACACCGGCAGCACGCCGGTGGCTCCGCAGCTCTACCTGCAACTGGTGCGCGACGGCAACAAGCCGCCTGGCGAATCGTCGTTTTATTCGACCTTTACCGGCCCGGCCATCTACACCGAAGCCAAGAAATACCAGAAAGTTGAATTCAAGGACATTGAAAACAACAAAGTCGATGTCGAGAAGCAGGCGACCAACGGCTACGTGGCCATGGTGCAGCATTACTTTGCATCGGCCTGGATACTGCCTGACGGCCTGAAACGCGACCTGTTTCTGCGCAAGGTCGATACCAACCTGTATGCCGTCGGCATGATCACGCCGCTGGACCCGATTGCCCCGGGCGCCACCAAAACCATCGATTCGAAATTTTTCGTCGGCCCTCAGGAAGAAAAAGTCCTTGAATCACTGTCGCCCGGCCTGGAACTGGTGAAGGATTACGGCTGGTTGACGATCCTTGCCAAGCCGCTCTACTGGCTGCTCGACAAACTGCACAGTTTCATCCAGAACTGGGGCTGGTCCATCGTGGCCCTGGTGTTGCTGCTGAAAATCGCTTTTTACTGGCTCAATGCCAAGGCCTATGCCAGCATGGCCAAGATGAAGGCGATCAACCCCAAGATCACCGAAATGCGTGAACGCCTGAAAGACAAGCCGCAGGAAATGCAGCAGGCGATGATGAAGATCTACCGCGAGGAAAAAGTCAACCCGATGGGCGGCTGCTTCCCGATCATGGTGCAGATTCCGGTCTTCATCGCGCTCTATTGGGTGCTGCTGTCCAGCGTCGAGATGCGCAATGCGCCGTGGATTCTGTGGATCAGGGATTTGTCTTCACCGGACCCGTTTTACATCCTGCCGGTGGTGATGGCCCTGACGACGATGCTGCAGACCGCCCTGAACCCCGCGCCGCCTGATCCGATGCAGGCCAAGCTGATGTGGTTCATGCCGCTGATCTTCAGCGTGATGTTCTTCTTCTTCCCGGCCGGTCTGGTGCTGTACTGGATCACCAACAACATCCTGTCGATTGCCCAGCAGTGGGTCATCAACACCCGGATGGGCGTGCCGCCGCAGTTCAACCTGCCGAAGTTCAGATAAACAAAAAGGGCCGCTCAGCGGCCCTTTACCATTGAGGCGTCATGCTGGCCCGCCATCACCATCCCATTGTTGCGATTGCCACCGCGCCGGGCCGCGGCGCCGTCGGAATCGTCCGTATTTCAGGCCGGGGCATTGCGCCGGTGGTTCAGGCACTGTGCGGCCGCGCACTTTCTCCACGCCAGGCGACCTACCTGGCCTTCCGGGATGCGGACGGGCAGGTCATCGACAAGGGGCTGGCGATTTTTTTTCCCGCCCCGCATTCGTTCACGGGCGAAGACGTGCTGGAACTGCAGGCGCATGGCGGCCCGGTCGTTCTGCAACTGTTGCTGGCGCGATGCCTTGAGGCGGCTTCTGCGGCCGACCCGGCGACCGGTCAGCCGGTGCTGGCGGCGTTGCGGGTGGCCGAGCCCGGCGAATTCTCCGAGCGGGCTTTCCTCAACGACAAGATTGACCTGGCCCAGGCCGAAGCCATTGCCGACCTGATCGACGCCAGCACCGAAACCGCCGCGCGGTCGGCAGCGCGCTCCATGTCGGGCGAGTTTTCGCAGGCTGTCAATCTGTTGCTGGAGCAGTTGATCCACCTGCGCATGCTGGTCGAGGCCACGCTCGATTTTCCCGAGGAAGACATCGATTTCCTGCAGCAGGCCGATGCGAACGGCCAGTTGCTGCGCCTGCAGGCGACGCTGGCCAGCGTCATGCAGCGCGCCACTCAGGGTGCGATTCTGCGCGAAGGCATCAAGGTCGTGATTGCCGGGCAGCCCAACGTCGGCAAAAGCTCGCTGCTCAATGCGCTGGCGGGCGCCGAACTGGCCATCGTGACCCCCGTCGCCGGCACCACCCGCGACAAGGTGTCGCAGCTGATCCAGATCGAAGGCGTGCCGCTGCATGTGGTGGACACGGCCGGTTTGCGCGAGGCGCTCGATGAAGTCGAAAAAATCGGCATCCAGCGGGCATGGGCCGAGATCGAAAGTGCCGATGCCGTGCTGTTCCTGCACGACCTGACGCGGCAGAACACCGGAGAAAGCATCGAAAACGCTATTGATTACATAGCTGAAGACGCCCGCCTGGAAAGCGCACTGGCTATAAAACTCTTAAAAAATACACCGGTCATCGATGTCTGGAATAAATCCGACATGGCCAGCGCGGAAACATTGCGCCAGGTGGACGGGGGCGTGTTGATTTCCGCCAAAACCGGGTTCGGCCTTGAGGCCCTGCGAGCGCGGTTGCTGCAGGTGGTGGGTTGGCAGGCTTCGCCCGAAGGGGTTTTCATGGCGCGTGAACGCCATGTCAGTGCATTGCGCAAGGTAAGCCTGCAATTGCTCACCGCCCGGGAACAGTTGGCCTCGGCGGTGCCCGCACTCGACCTGCTGGCCGAAGATTTGCGGCAGGCCCAGTTGCACCTGAGCTCGATCACGGGCGCGTTCAGCGCCGACGATTTGCTGGGCGAAATTTTTTCCAAATTCTGCATTGGAAAATAGCGGAAATTCTCTAAAACAAGGCATTGAAAAACCGTCTTTTTCTGTTTCCACCCTGTTTATTTTGGAAAAACAAAAAGCCCGACGTATCAAAAGTAAGTGAAAGTTCAATTGATACATGAGGTGTTGGGGCAAAGGTATCTTTGCAACATCATGAATGCACTACTTCCCGGCGCTATCCGTTTTGATGTCCAGACCCTGGCCCAGGTCATCCAGAACTGTGAGGCGAGTGACGCCTTGCGCTGTCGACTCAGCCAGCCACACTGGACGACGCTGGCGTCGTTCATGCATCCTTTTCCCTTGAACAAGGGTCAGGTCCTGATCGAGCAAGGCGCCCGGGACGCCACGCTGTATTTCATTGAAAGCGGCGCCTTGAGCGCCCATTGCAAGGATGAGAATGCAAAGGTCCAGACGGCCCTGGTCGGCGCAGGCACCGTGCTGGGAGAGGGTTCATTTTTTTCAAACCAGCCGCGCAGGGCGACGGTCTATGCATCAAGCCCGTGCAAGATGTGGTGTCTTACCTCGCTGCGTTTCAAGGACCTGGCCCGTCACCACAGTTCCATTGCGCTTGAACTGACGTTGGCGATGGGGGCAGTCATGGCCAGGCGCCTGTGCATTCCTCCCAAACGGGCGGCGGTGACTTGACACGCAATACACGCCAGTGATTTTTACCGCAGCAGCATCATCCTGACTGGCCTTTCATGGCGCTTTAAGGATTAAATCGATTTGCTACTGAATTAATAGCTGCTTGTGCAATGCAGAAGAGCGCAAACAGCCTGTTTGATGCGAAATTTTCTGTTTTCAAGGGTCAGGCAAAAGTACTTCGGGCAACAACTTTGCCCATGGCGTCAAGCACCAGCCCTTCACCCATCACCATGCCTTCCCCGGTCAGCGCGGTCATGTTGACCTGGTGCGTGACCCACACTTCAAACTTGCCTGCGGGCATACCCTTCAAAGCAGCACGCAACTGCGCAGTCTGCGCATCCGTGGCTCTGTATTCACCAAAAAAGGAGTTGAGCGCCGGCCAGACTCTGTGACGGCCAAATGCCAGGTCGGCAGTATCCTTGCAGCGGCACCAGGCGCTGGACTGGACAGCGCCGGGCTCCAAACCACGCGACTTGAACCATTGGCCGATGCGTTCGGCCTGGGCGCGTCCTTCGGCGCTGAGATTGCGCTGGGTGCTGCACCGGTCCAGTCGAAAGCCGGTGGGGTCGCCAACGCCCGGATCGGTCTGCGCATGGCGCAGAAGCACCACGCAGGCGCCAGCGCGCAATCGCGCGCCCAGCGCATCGGGCTGCGCCTGCGCCAGCCAGGGAGCGGCCAGCAATGCGCCGATAAATTGTCGTTTGTGCATGCAGGTGTGAACCGCTAGCCGTTCAAAAGTTTCTGTTCGGCCAGAGCAAGCGCTTCCGGCTTGCCCGATAGGACCAGGGTGTCGCCACCTTCCAGGTTGATGTTGTCCAGCGCCTTGAGTGTTTTGCCGTTGCTTCGCCTTAAGCTGACCACGCGCACATCGACCATCTGCAGTGCCATTTCGCCGAGTGTCTGACCGACCGAACTGAGGCCGGGAACCAGCGTCACGGTGGACAGGCGTTCCTGCTCCAGTTCGTCTGCCGTGTCATCGTCAGCACCCCGAAAATAACCGCGCAGCAGGTTGTAGCGAGCATCGCGCTGGTCCTGCACCACGCGAATCACGCGGCGCATGGGCACGCCCACCAGCGCCAGCGCATGGCTGGCTAGCATCAGGCTGCCTTCAATTGCTTCCGGAACCACTTCCGTTGCGCCGCCACCCTTGAGCTTTTCCAGGTCGCGGTCGTCCACCGTGCGCACAATGATCGGCACCGTGGGCGCATGGGTGCGTACATTGGCCAGCACTTTCAAGGCACTGGCAGTGTCCAGATAAGTCACCACCACGGCGCTGGCCCGTGCCAGTCCAGCTGCAATCAGCGCCTGCAAGCGAACCGCATCGCCAAACACCACGGAACTGCCTGCTGCAGCAGCTTGCCGCACGCGGTCTGGGTCCAGGTCCAGGGCAATATAAGGAATGCCTTCGCGCTCCAGCATGCGGCCCAGGTTCTGGCCGCACCGGCCGTAGCCGCAAATGATCACATGCCGGTTGGCGCTCATGGACTTGCTGGCAATCGTTGTCATCTGGAGCGACTGCTGCAGCCACTCGCTTGACACCAGCTTCATCACGATGCGGTTGGCGTAGAGGATGATGAAAGGCGTGGCCAGCATCGACAGCACCATGCTCGCCAGGATGGGATTCATCAAGTCCGTCGGTATGAGCTTGCTGCCTTGCGCCAGCGACAGCAGTACAAAGCCAAACTCGCCGGCTTGCGCCAGGTACAGGCCGGTGCGCAGCGATACGCCTTCGGTCGCTCCCAGCGCGCGCGCCAGCACCGTGACCAGGATCAGCTTGAACAATACCGGCAGCGTCAGCAGCATCAGCACCAATGCCCAATGGTCAACGACCTGGTGCCAGTCGAGCATCATGCCGACGCTGATGAAGAAAAGCCCCAGCAGCACATCGTGAAAAGGGCGGATGTCGGTTTCGACCTGGTGCTTGTACTGGGTTTCGGAAATCAGCATGCCCGCGATAAAGGCGCCCAGCGCCAGGCTCAGTCCAGCGAGTTCGGTCAGCCATGCCAGCGCCAGCGTCACCAGCAGCAGATTGAGTACAAACAACTCCTCACTCTTGCGCCGCGCGACGATCGTGAGCCACCAGCGCATGAGGCGCTGCCCGCCCGTCAGCAGCAGGCCCAGCAGCATTGCAGCCTTCAGCGCGGCGATGCCCAGGCCCCTGAACAGTTCGTCGGCGGGCGATCCGAGCGCGGGAATGATCACCAGCAGCGGCACCACGGCCAGATCCTGGAAAAGCAGGACGCCCATCACCCGCTTGCCATGCTCGGACGCCATTTCCAGCCGCTCGGCCAGGAGCTTGACCACAATGGCGGTGCTGCTCATGGCCATAGCGCCCGACAGCGACAGCGCGGTTTGCCACTGCATGGTCCAGAGCGTCGGCGCCACGACCGCCAAAAACAGGGAACCCGCGGTGACCAGCAGCATCGTGAGCGCCACCTGAAGCAGGCCGAGGCCAAACACATGGCGGCGCATTGATCGCAGCTTGGGCAGGTTGAATTCCAGTCCGATCACGAACATCAGGAATACGACACCAAACTCGCCCAGGTGGCGCACGCCTTCGGAGTCCTTCGACAAGGCCAGCGCATGCGGGCCGATCACCACGCCGACGGCCAGGTAGCCGAGCATGGGCGGCAATTTGAACGAGCGGCAAATGACCACTCCCAGCACGGCGGCCAGCAGGTACAAAAGGGTCAGTTCAAGCGCGCTCATTGGCTGATGGTAGCTGAAGGATATGGCGTGGCTGGCCCGTCTGGTTGGCCTTCCGGCATGGCTGGTTGTGACAGGCATCGATAGAATGCAGCCATGAATTTTGATGCCGCGACTATTAATGCCGGGCAGGTTTTGAGCCTGGCCAGAAAAACGTTCGAGATTGAAGCCGCTGCCGTGCTGGACCTGGCCAGCCGGATCGGCGATGAGTTTGTTCAGGCGGTCGCGCTGATGGTTGCCTGCCCTGGCCGCGTGGTGGTCATGGGCATGGGGAAAAGCGGTCACATTGGCCGAAAGATTGCCGCCACACTGGCTTCTACCGGTACCGCGGCCATGTTTGTTCATCCGGCTGAAGCCAGCCATGGCGATCTTGGGATGATTCAGGCCAGCGACGTGGTGCTGGCCATTTCCAACAGCGGCGAAAGCGAGGAACTGGTCGCGATTCTTCCCGTGTTGGGCCGCCTGGGCGTGGCGCTCGTCGCCATCACTGGTGGCCGGGAATCCACGCTGGCCAAGCAGGCCCGCATCACACTCGACACCAGTGTTGCCAGGGAAGCCTGCCCGCTGAATCTCGCGCCGACGGCCAGCACCACGGCGCAGCTCGCCATGGGTGATGCGCTGGCCGTGGCGTTGCTTGATGCACGCGGCTTTCGGGAAGAGGATTTTGCCCGTTCGCACCCCGGCGGTGCGCTGGGCCGCAAGTTGCTGACCCATGTGAGCGACGTGATGCGCAGCGGCAGCGCTGTTCCGCAGGTCGTTGCCCAAACCTCCTTTACCGATCTCATGCGCGAGATGAGCGCCAAGGGACTGGGCGCTGCGGCTGTCGTGGACAGCCGCCAGCAGGTCATCGGAATTTTTACCGATGGCGACTTGCGCCGTCTGGTCGAAAAAGGCGTGGATTTGCGAAGCCTTACAGCCATTGACGTGATGCATGCCGACCCGCGTACGGTAAGCACAAGTGCGCTTGCGGTGCAAGCCGTGGCGCTGATGGAACAGCACCGCATCAACAGCGTCCTGGTGGTGGATGAAACCGGGAGGCTTTGCGGCGCTCTCAGCAGCAACGACCTGATGCGTGCGAAAGTCATCTGACATGCCAGTCCCTTGTCCTGCAACGGCTCAGCCGAACCTGAATTTTTCACCGGAACTGCTGCTGCGGGGCCAGGGCGTCAAGGTTGCGTTTTTCGACGTGGATGGTGTCTTGACCGATGGCGGACTGTATTTTTCGGAATATCCGGACGGACATGAACACGCCCGGGCGGTGGACGGGTTCAGGTCGTCCGGCGAAATCATCAAACGCTTCAACACACTGGATGGTCAAGGGCTCAAGCTGCTGCAAAAAGTGGGCATCACGCCCGTTGTCATCACTGGCCGGGACAGTTCCGTGCTGCGCGGGCGCCTGCGGGCGCTGGGGATCCACCATTGCCACTTCGGAACCGAAGACAAGCGCCCGGCTGCCGAGCAGACCCTGAAGGCCCTTGGGCTGGACTGGAGCGCAGCTGCTGCGATGGGCGACGACTGGCCGGATCTGCCCGTCATGAGCCGCTCGGCATTGAGTTGCGCGCCGGCCAATGCCCACCTGGAGGTCAGGTCGCGCGCCCATCACGTCACCCTGGCCCGGGGAGGGGAGGGAGCCGCTCGTGAATTTTGCGATTTGCTGCTGGTTGCCGGCGGCCACTATGCCGGGCTGCTACGCGAGTACGCTGCATGACGAATACCCTGGACAGCCGTACAACCCCTGGCAAGTTCAAGGTATCCCCCAAAAGTGGATGGCGAAAATTCCTGTCCCTCTGGGACCGGACGGCCATGTACATGCCGCTTCTCATGATGGGAGCCCTGGCCTTGGGAACCTATTGGCTGGTGCGCAACACGCCGACTTTCAGCGCCCCGGAAGCGGTCAAAGAGGTGATGCACGAGGTGGATTATTTCATGCAGGATTTCACCATCAAGACCTTTGATGAGGATGGAAAACTCAAAAGTGAAATTGCAGGAACGGAGGCCCGGCATTTCGCCGATACCGACATTCTGGAAATCGACCAGGCGCGGATCCACAGCATCAATGTCAACAAGCAACTCACCACAGCCACTGCCAATCGGGCTTATTCAAACGGCGACGGCTCTGAGGTCCAATTGACCGGCAATGCACGGGTAGTGCGTGAAGCAAGCCGTGACGCACAAGGCAAGGAAGCGCCGAGGCTGGAATTTCGCGGTGAATTCCTGCATGCGTTTTTGAATGAAGAACGCGTCCAGTCGCATCTGCCCGTCGTCTTGATCCGAGGCGCTGACCAGTTCACTGGCAATGTTTTTACCTACAACAACCTCGACCAGGTGGCTGTTCTTACAGGCCGCGTTCGCGGGGTCTTGATGCCCAATTCAGCAAACCGACCCCTTGCCCCCGTTTCCAAACCCCGGTAAGGCGCGAACTGCTCCACTCGGGTTGTTTACTTGCCATGGATATATACAAGGAAAGGGAACTGAAATGCAAAACGGCTTCAAAACCGAAGTCTTGAAGCCGTTTCAGGCATTCTTTAATCAGAGACTAAAGAAGCTGTTTTTGCAGACCAGATGGCCTGACGGGAAATAGCGCAGAGCTTAGTAGCCGCCGCGTCCACCGCCGCCGCCGCCACCGGAGCGTCCGCCGCCAGCACCGCCGCCGCCGTACGGGCTACGGAAGCCACCGTCGCTGCCGCCGCCGGAAGAACGACCACCGCCGCCGCCGCCGTATCCACCGCCACCAGAGCGATCGCCGCCGCCGCCAGCGCCACCACCGTAGCCGCCACCACCGCCACCGAAACCACCGGTGCGTGGGGGACGTGCCTCCATCGGACGGGCTTCGTTTACTACAACGCTACGGCCGCCCAAAGGCTGACCGTTCATGCCGTTGATGGCAGCTTGTGCTTCAGCATCGCTGGCCATTTCGACAAAGCCAAAGCCCTTGGAGCGACCGGTGTCGCGTTCCATCATGACTTTGGCGCTGGTCACAGCGCCGAATTGACCAAAGGATTGTTGCAGGTCTTCGTCACGCACCGAGTAAGGCAGGTTGCCGACGTATAGTTTGTTGCCCATGAAGGGACTCCTCTAAAACACATAAATAAAAGCGATGGGGTCCCGAAAGCACAACAAATCTTGAACGTACCGCTGTAGCGCGCGAAACTTACCGATCACCTAACAAGTACAAACTTTGAATTTGCACTTGCATATTATGCTTCACTTCCCCAAAAGGACAACCGTGAAATTGCCCCTGAAAGGCCTTGCTACCAAGAGTTGGTAGGGGGAAACACTGACGCCCTGAAGTTTTTTGGAACCAAAGTCATTTGCGATTTGGGTTACGACTGTTGGTAAGTCAAAAGCGTCTTAATATCTTTTTGTCGTATTTGTAGCACAAAGTTACCAATTAACCTCGTGTTCAGGCGTTGCGCCAATGCGGTGAATCGACCGGTCGGCGCCTTCAAACTCTTCTTCCTGTGTCAACCGCAGCCCCATGGTCATTTTGAGTGCGCCGTACACCACGAATCCCATGAGCACCGCCCACGTCACGCCCATGAGCGTGCCGATCAGCTGCGCCCCAAAGCTGACGCCGCCCAGGCCGCCGAGCGCCTTGCTGCCAAAAATGCCTGCAGCCAGTCCGCCCCAGGTGCCGCACAGTCCATGCAGTGGCCAGACGCCGAGTACATCGTCGATTTTCCATTTGTTCTGCGTCAGCGTGAACATCACCACAAAGACCGCGCCTGCCACGCCGCCGACCACCAGCGCGCCCAGCGGATGCATGATGTCCGAACCCGCGCACACCGCCACCAGTCCGGCCAGCGGCCCGTTGTGTACAAAACCGGGGTCGTTCTTGCCAAAAGCCAGCGCCGCCAGTGTGCCGCCGACCATCGCCATCAGCGAGTTGACCGCCACCAGGCCGGAAATCTTGTCGAGCGTCTGCGCACTCATCACATTGAAGCCAAACCAGCCGACGACCAATATCCAGGCGCCCAGCGCCAGGAAGGGAATGCTGGACGGTGGATGCGCCGACATGGCGCCGTCCTTGCGGTAGCGGTTGCTGCGCGCGCCTAGCAACAGCACGGCGGGAAGCGCCAGCCAGCCGCCCAGCGCATGAACCACGACAGAGCCGGCAAAATCATGAAACTCGGTCCCGGTCAGCGACTTGATCAAGGCCTGCACGCCAAAGTGCTGGTTCCAGGCGATGCCTTCAAAAAAGGGGTAGACAAACCCGACGATGACCGCCGTTGCAATAAGCTGGGGATAAAAGCGCGCGCGCTCGGCAATCCCGCCCGAGATGATCGCCGGAATGGCGGCCGCGAAGGTCAGCAGGAAAAAGAACCGGACCAGCTCATAGCCGTTCCTCGCGGCCAGTTGCTCGGCGCCCACAAAAAAATGGGTGCCGTAGGCCACGCCATAGCCAACGGCAAAATACACCACCGTGGACACCGAAAAATCCACCAGGATCTTGACCAGCGCGTTGACCTGGTTCTTCTTGCGCACCGTGCCGAGTTCCAGAAAGGCAAAACCGGCATGCATCGCCAGCACCATGATGCCGCCCAACAAAATGAACAAGGCATCGGAGCCCTGTTTTAGTGCTTCCATAACGCGCTTTCCTCCAGTAAATGTGATGTATTGGTGCGTTTTTAATAAAATCTCAAAAACTGCACCAAAATAAAGCAAGAACTGCGCCGCGATAAAAGAGCCGTCATGGTGCATACGGGGCATTGCCGGAACCATTCCTGCGTTCATGGTCGCCGCTCGTCTCTATAATCCCGGCTGTCATTGGGGAGTAGCCGCCCTTCTTCACTGAGAGGGGTTTGCGTCAACAGACTTGTCTGGCCTTGCAACAAGGTCAACATGGCGCAAACAGTTTTTCAAACCTGGCGAGACCTTTGACTGCACAGCCTCCAGAACTTTTTAAAGCTTCAGGCCGGGGATGTCGTGCAGTCATAGGTTTTTAAAACCGGCTTGAGCTGTTTTTTTCATGGAAGCTTTCCTCGTCTCCACCGGTATCGTCGGCCTTGCTGAAATGGGCGACAAAACCCAGCTTCTTGCGCTGGTGCTCGCGGCCAAATTCAGACGGCCCTGGCCCATCGTCTGGGGCATTCTGGCCGCCACCATTGCCAACCATGCGATGGCGGGCGCACTCGGCGCCTGGGCGACCACCTTTATGGGTCCGCAAACCCTGCGCTGGATGCTGGGCATTTCCTTCATCGCCATGGCGGTGTGGATGCTGATTCCCGACAAGCTCGACGAGGATGACCTCGACAAGAAGCCGCCCCGCTTCGGCGTCTTCGGCACCACGGTGTTCGTGTTTTTCCTGGCGGAGATGGGCGACAAGACGCAGATTGCCACCGTGATGCTCGCCGCACGCTATGACGCCTATTTCTGGGTGGTCGCGGGCACCACGCTGGGCATGATGCTCGCCAATGCGCCGGTGGTCTGGCTGGGCAGCCGCTTCATGCACCTGATCCCGCTGCGCATAGTGCATGTCGTGTCGGCGCTGGTCTTCGCGGCGCTCGGCGTGCTGGCGCTGGCCGTGCCGGCCTAGATTGCTATACTGGCCAGGCGCCGATTTGCTCAGCTTGCGGGCGCGTAAAAAGTACGGCTAAAGACGATTCTCCCCATTAACCCGGACTCGCCTTAGCGATGCCGGGTTTTCTTTTTTGCCGCCCAAAGTTGCCGTTGTCCTGTCCCGAACCTGTACTGATTACCGTGGATTCACCCCTCACAGTGCCCATTGCCCCCGCCCTGGTTGCTACGCCAGCGTCCATGCATTTTGCCGAGCCGCTGCCCCTGCGCAGCGGCGCCTCGATCCGCGCCTATGACCTGAGCTATGAAACCTACGGCCAGCTCAACGCCGACAAATCCAACGCGGTGCTGGTCTGCCATGCGCTCAATGCGTCGCACCATGTGGCCGGCGTCTATCTGGACGAAGCCGGGCAGGTGCTGGACAAGTCCGAAGGCTGGTGGGACACCATGATCGGCCCCGGCAAGCCGCTCGATACCGACCGGTTTTTTGTCATTGGCGTGAACAACCTCGGTTCGTGCTTCGGCTCAACCGGGCCGATGCAGGTCAACCCCGACACGGGCGAAGTGTATGGTGCCGATTTTCCGGTCGTCACGGTGCAGGACTGGGTCAACGCGCAGGCCAGGCTGCTCGATGCGCTGGGCATCGAGACGCTGGCCGCCGTCATGGGCGGCAGCCTGGGCGGCATGCAGGCGCTGAGCTGGACGCTGCAATACGCCGGACGCGTGCGCCACGCCGTGGTGGTGGCCAGCGCGCCCAACCTGACCGCCGAGAACATCGCCTTCAACGAAGTCGCGCGCCGCGCCATCGTCACCGACCCGGATTTTCACGAAGGCCATTTCTACCGGCACGGCGTGCTGCCCAAGCGCGGCCTGCGCATCGCCCGCATGATCGGCCACATCACGTATTTGAGCGACGACGTGATGAACGAGAAGTTTGGACGACAGTTACGAGCCCCCACGCTTCCCGCTGCGCGTGGTTCGCTGCCCCCCGGGGGGGACGCTGCGCCTGCGAACCGGCAAAGCCGGATTCGCGGCCCTGGCTTGGACGGACTGCCAGCCGCTTTGGCCAACGCTGCGCCCTACCGCTACACCACCCAGGAAGTCGAGTTTGAAATCGAAAGCTACCTGCGCTACCAGGGTGACAAGTTCGCCGAATACTTCGACGCCAACACCTATTTGCTGATCACCCGCGCGCTCGACTATTTCGACCCGGCCGGCGAATTCGGCGGCGACCTGAGCCGTGCCCTGGCGCAGGCCAGCGCCAAGTTCTTGCTGGTCAGCTTCACCACCGACTGGCGGTTTTCCCCGGCGCGCAGCCGCGAGATCGTCAAGGCGCTGCTCGACAACCAGATTGACGTGAGCTACGCCGAAATCGACGCACCCCATGGTCATGATGCCTTTTTGCTCGATGACGCACGTTACATGGGCGTAGTGCGCTCCTATTTTAAGAGCAAGGTGGCGGCATGACCGGAACGACTCAACACGACGTGCAGCCGACGCCGGACCAGCTGTCGATTGCCCGGCTGGTGCCCCAGGGCTCGCGCGTGCTCGACCTGGGCTGCGGCAACGGCGCGCTGCTGGCCTACCTGATCAAGGAGCGCGGCTGCTCGGGCTATGGCGTCGAGATTGACGACGCCAACGTGCAGGCCTGCGTGGCGCGCGGCGTCAACGTGATCCAGTTCAATCTCGAAGACGGCCTGGCGCTGTTCGGCGACGACTCGTTCGACGTGGTGCTGCAGATCGACACGTTGCAGCATTTGCGCAATGCCGAAGTCATGCTGCGCGAAACAGCGCGCGTCGGCCGGATCGGCATCGTCGCCTTTCCCAACTTCGGCCACTGGCCGAACCGGCTGGCGGTGCTGCGCGGCCGCATGCCGGTGACCAAGGTGCTGCCCTACCAGTGGTACGACACGCCGAACATCCGCGTCGGCACGCTGCGCGACTTTGCCGCGCTCGCGGGCCAGAACCGGCTGCGGATTCTTGATTCGTTCGGCCTGCAGGATGGCCAGGAAATCCGCTTCTGGCCCAACGCGCGCGCCAGCCGCGCGGTGTTCAAGCTGCAGCGGGAATAACGACAGACCAGTATGGCTACACCGTCCGAAACTTCGTTTTCAGCACTGGCAGAGCTGTTGCCCCAACTGCACGGCTTCGCCAGTCGGCCAGTCCCTGAACTCAACTTCTTCGAGGCAGGCGGGCGAGGATTTGCCGAAAACCCGATCTCGGACATGATGGCCCTTTTCATGGGTGGCGGTCGTGGTGTCCCGCCGTGGCTGGCCAAAGCCTTGGTGCAATGCCTGCCACCAGAAGCGATGGCTGACTGCATTGATCAGGTGGACTGGTGCAGCGTCCAAGTTGAGCGGGAAGTGTGCATGGATGTCGAAGGCGAAGGTTCCAAGCGCTTGGACATTGTGCTGACTACCGATTGTTTCGTTCTCGGCATTGAAAACAAAGTTTTTGCCAACGCCAACCACAACCCCTTCCCCATCTACGAACAGCTGTTGAACCAGCGGGCTGGGACTGCTGGGGGTTTGCCAGTCTTCAAGTGCCTCACCGCGCCCAAAAAACAAGTGGCGGGCTGCCCCAGCGATTGGCTCATCATCAGCTATGGGGAGCTTTACAAGCAAGCCTTGGGGCAATGGGGCAAAGAAAGTATTGCCACGCCCTTCGGCAAGTGGCATGTCTTCTACCTGGAATTTCTGAACCACCTCAATATAGTGGCTCACCCCGAACTGGGAACACGCATGGACGACGCAGCACAAACCTTTGTCAAAGAGCATTTCTCTACCCTTCAGCAAGCGCGAATCCTGCTTGAGGAGTTCGATAAAGCCATCGACGAGCAGGGCCGCGAGGCTGTCTGCCGTGGGCTGGGGGAGGACACGCAGATCAGGCTCGGTTCAGCGATATGGGACGGGGGCACAATCAAAGTACGGCGGTTTTTCCCCGCATCGTGGGGAGGGAAATCACAACTGGTTCTGGCCTACCATCCAGATCAAGAGTACGCCGAAGATGGTATGTTGGGCTGGTTCGTTCGGGCTTACTTGCACGCTGAAGAGTTCGACTTCGTGCAACTGCGTGAAAAATTCGAGTCACTCCCTGAGACCCACCCCGCTTTCTATCCCATGAGCAGCAATGCCGCCCCGAAAGGCACTTGGACAGAAAGTAAAGGAAAATTGCTTGCTTTGGATGCTTGGCCCTCCACGTACACCCACGCAGGAGCACTTGAAGCTCTCGAAGCCCTAGCTTGCTGGATCAACAAGCAGTCACCACCACGCCCCAAAACGGACTGATGCACACCCAGCTCCCCCCGGCCACCATCACTTTTCCCCAAGCCTTGCGCTTTTGGCTGCTGCTCGGCTTCATCAGCTTTGGCGGGCCGGCCGGGCAGATTGCCATCATGCACCGCGAGCTAGTGGAAAAGCGCCGTTGGGTGTCTGAAAAGCGCTTTTTGCATGCGCTCAACTTTTGCATGGTGCTGCCCGGCCCCGAGGCGCAGCAGCTGGCGACCTACCTGGGCTGGCTGATGCACCGCACCCGGGGCGGCGTGGTGGCGGGAACCCTGTTTTTCCTGCCGTCGCTGGCGCTGCTGATCGTGCTGAGCTGGATCTACATGGCCTTTGGCCAGCAGCCGCTGGTGGCCGGGATTTTCTACGGCATCAAGCCGGCGGTGGCGGCCATCGTGCTGCACGCATTGCACCGCATTGCCAGTAAATCATTGGGAAATCCGCTGCTGGCGCCCGTGCCATGGGCGATAGCAGCTATGAGTTTCATAGCGATCTGGGCCTTGAAGCTGCCTTTTCCGCTGGTCGTCCTTAGCGCCATGCTGACGGGCGCCGTGCTGGCGCGCGTGGCACCCGGCAGCCTGGCGCACGGCAAGGGCCACGCGTCGGTAGCGCAAGGCGTTCGCGTCGCCTCCCTGATCGACGACGACACGCCGACGCCGCCCCATGCGCTGTTCAGCCGCTCGCGCCTGGCATGGGTGCTGCTGGCTGGCGCCGTGCTCTGGCTGGCGCCGATGGCGGCGCTGTTTTTCACCTATGGCTGGAGCGGCACGCTGACGCAGATCGGCTGGTTTTTCACCAAGGCCGCGCTGCTGACCTTTGGCGGGGCCTATGCCGTGCTGCCGTATGTGAACCAGATGGCGGTCGGGCATTACCAGTGGCTTACTACGGCGCAAATGATGGACGGCCTGGCGCTGGGCGAAACCACGCCCGGCCCGCTCATCATGGTGGTGGCGTTTGTCGGCTTTGTCGGCGGCTGGGTCAAGCAGGTGGCCGGGCCGGATGCGCTGTTCCTGGGCGCGGCCCTTGCCGCCTGCGTGGCGACGTGGTTCACCTTTTTGCCCTCGTTCATCTTCGTCCTGGCGGGCGGGCCGTGGGTCGAATCGACGCGCGGCAACCTCAGGCTGACCGCGCCACTGGCCGCCGTGACCGCCGCCGTGGTCGGCGTGATTGCCAACCTTGCTCTGTTTTTCATAGCTGCTATCGCTTATCCAGAAAGCGCAAATGGCCTTTTTGATGCCAATAATCCTGACTGGGTGGCGCTGACGCTGGCGCTAGGGGCTGCCCTGGGCCTGTGGCGCCTGAAGTGGGGTGTGATTCCGGTCATCGCCGCCTCGGCGGTCGCCGGGCTGCTGCTGCGCTGGTCCGGCCTGGCCTGAGCGCCTGATGCCGCAGTAGCTTACGGGCGCGCAGTATGCTCAAACCCTAGCCATGAAACCTTCCAACGCCAGCGCCGCCATTCCCTTCACGGCCCTCATGCAGCGGCTGGCCGAGCGCCTGTTGGGCGGCTGGGTGCGGCAGGTCACGCCGGCCACGCTGCGGCTTGATGCCATGGCCGGCCTGCTGGGCGCGGTGCTGGTGCTGCCGCAGGGCATTGCCTTTGCCACGCTGGCCGGGCTGCCGCCCGAATACGGGCTGTACACCGCCATCATCCCGTGCATCATCGCCGCGCTGTTCGGCTCCAGCTGGCATGTCATGTCGGGGCCGACCAATGCCAACTCGCTGGCGCTGTTTGCCATGCTGTCGCCGCTGGCGATGGCCTTCAGCCCGATGTACATCCAGCTGGCGCTCGCCGTCACCGTGATGGTTGGCGTGCTGCAGTGGCTGATTGGCGCGCTGCGGCTGGGCGTGCTGGCCAATTTCATCTCGCCCGCCGTGCTGTTTGGCTTCACTTCGGGCGCGGCGCTCCTGATCGCGGTGCATGCGCTGCCGGATTTCCTCGGCCTGGCCGCCGCGCCCGAACACAGCGCAGCGGGCGTGCTGGCGCATGTCGTGACGCAATTGCCGCACGCGAATCCGGTGGCGCTGGCGGTGGCCGGCATCACGCTGGCGGTGGCGCTGGGGCTGCGCCGGTTTCGCCGCAACTGGCCTTACATGCTGATCGGGCTGGCCGTGGCCACTGCGCTGGCCTGGGGCTGGAGCCGCTGGACGGCGGGCAGCGCCACGCCCTCGTCGGCGCTGCGCATTGTCGGCACCATCGCCACGCCGTGGCCGCGCTTCGAGGTCCCGCGCATCAGCTGGGCGCAGGCGTCCGACCTGGTCGGGCTGGCGTTTGCGCTGACCATCGTCGCGCTCGGTCAGGCGATTGCGATTGCCCGCGCGGTGGCGCTGCGCTCGGGCCAGCGCATCGACGCCAACCGCGAGTTCCGGGGCCAGGGGCTGTCGAACATCATTGGCGGATTTTTCTCCAGCTACGTGTCCTGCGGCTCGATGAACCGCTCCATGCCCAACCTGGAGGCCGGCGCCCGCACGCCGCTGGCCTCGGTGTTTTCGGCGCTGCTGCTGCTCGCGCTGGTGGCGGTCAGCGGGCCGCTGTTGGCGCAGATTCCGATGGCTGCGCTGGCGGGGCTGCTGGTGCTGGTGGCCTTGGGCCTGCTCGACCTGAAGCGCTGGCGCCAGCTGTTCGTTCTAAGCCGAACCGATTTTGCGGTGGCGCTGACCACGTTGGTGGCCACCGTCACGATCCGGCTGGAGGTGGCGATCTTGCTGGGCATGCTGCTGTCGCTGATGTCGTTTCTGTACCGCACCTCGCGCCCCGCGATGCGCAGCATGGGTTTTGACAGCCGGGGGGTGGACCGGCAGTTCGTGGTGATCGACGATGCGCCGCAACCCTTCGAAAAGCCCGGGACCGCACCATTCCAGCCAGGGCTGCAGAACCGGCTTTGCCGGGCCGCAGGCGCAGAGGCCCACTCAGGGAGCGTGGGGGAATTTCCCCCATCAGCCGGGGCCGTGGAACCGGCTTTGCCGGGCCACAGGCGCAGCGCCCCCTCGGGGGGCAGCGAACCACGCGAAGCGGGGAGCGTGGGGGCCTATCTACCCGAGTGTCCGCAACTCAAGCTGTTGCGCATGGAGGGCGAGGTGTATTTCGGCGCGACCCAGCATGTCGCCGACATCCTGCACGCGCTGCGCAGCCAGCCGAATCCGCAAAAGCACCTGCTGGTGATGGCCAAGAGCATGAACTTCATCGACCTGGCCGGCGCCGAACTGTGGGAGGCCGAACTCGCCGCACGACGCGCGATGGGCGGCAACCTGTACTTTCACCGGCCGCGCCCCGAGGTGATCCGCATGTGGCGCAAGACCGGGTTCACCGACGTGCTGGGGCCTGAACACCAGTTCCCGGACAAATACACCGCCATTTCCCATATCTTCGGCAAGCTCGACCCCGAGATCTGCAGGCACTGCAGCGCCCGGATTTTCTGGGAATGCCGGGCCGCGCCCGGTGCCGACGACCCGGCCAACCAGCCCAAAACCTGAACCGCCATGCCCCAATTCGCCGCCAACCTGAACTGGCTCTACACCGAGCTGCCTTTTGCCGAACGCTTTGAAGCTGCTGCGAGCGATGGGTTCAGAGCCGCGGAACTGATGTCGCCCTACAGCTGGCCGGTGGCCGAACTCAAGGCGCTGCTGGCGGCGAACGCCCTTGAACTGGTGCTGCTGAACGCGCCGCCCGGCGGCACGGACACCGCCAGCATCGAGGCGGCATGGGCCTTGCCCGGCTGCCGGGGAACGGCCTGTCTGCCCGGCCATGAAGCCGAATTCGCCGCTGGATTTGCTATGGCGCTGGACTATGCGCAGCAATTGGACTGCCCGCGCATCCACGTCATGGCGGGCCTGCTGCCCGAGCTGCCAGATGTCGTGACGCGCGAAGCGGCGCAGGCCACCTACGTTGCCAACCTGCGCCGGGCTGCGGCACAGGCGGCGGCTGTCGGCGTGGAGGTGCTGATCGAGCCCATCAACACCCGCGACATGCCCGGCTATTTCCTGAACCGGCAAGACCACGCCCACGCCATCCTGGACGAAGTCGGCGCGGAAAATCTCAAGGTGCAGATGGACCTGTACCACTGCCAGGTGGTCGAGGGCGACCTGGCGATGAAGCTGCGCCGCTACCTGCCGACAGGGCGCTTCGGCCACCTCCAGATCGCCGGCGCGCCGGGGCGCAACGAGCCCGATGTGGGCGAAATCAACTACCCGTATCTGTTTGCGCTGCTCGATGAGCTGGGCTATGGCGGCTGGGTGGGCTGCGAATACAAGCCGGTGCGCGGCCTGGCGCCCGGCGCGACGCCGGACGGGCTGGGCTGGTTTGCGCAGGCCAGTCGCGGCATGCCGCCGCTTTAAACCTCAACCCGCGCGGCGAAACGTCAGGTTGATGCGCTGGCGCCCCAGGCGCGGATGCTCGCCATCGGCCAGCGGCGCCACGCCATGGAACGCCAGCCGCGCCGCGCCGCCCCAAACCGCCACGTCGCCATGCGCCAGCCCATACCGGGCAGGGCGGTCGCTGCGCTGCAAACCGCCAAACAGAAAAACCGCCGGCAGCCCCAGCGACACCGAGACGATGGGCGCGCCCAGATCGCTTTCGTCGCGGTCCTGGTGCAGCGACATGCGCGCGCCGGGTTCGTAGCGGTTGATGAGGCAGGCGTCGGGCGCGAAGCCCTCGAAACCCGCCTCGGCCGCCGCCCGCGCAGCGATGTCGGCAAAGCAGGCGGGCATCGGCGGCCAGGGCTGGCCTGAGAGCGGGTCGGTGCTGCTGTAGCGGTAGCCCGTGCGGCTTGAGGTCCAGCCCAGCGCGCCGCAGTTGGTCATGCCGACCGACATGGCACGCCCGCCGGGCGTGACGGGATGGCGCAAGTGCGCTGCCGCGATGACCTGCTGTGCGGCCTGACGCAGCGCTTCGGCCTGGTCCAGGGCAAAACCGCGCAGCAGCGCGGCGCCTGGCGCGATGGGTTCGGGGGCTGCATAAGGCGTTGGCGGTTCGCCGAAGAGGTTCTGGGTCATTGATGTGGATGGCCGATTCAAGCGTAGACCGGTATTCGTCCGTTAATCCCGTGCGGGGGCCAGGTCACACTTCTTAAGGTCATTCAATCCTCGCTATTGCATTGCGCACCCTCGAAAAAATAGCGTTTCCAAAGCTGAGCAGTTGCATTTTCACTTGTGAAATATGGTTCTTCCCTAATGTTTATATACTTGATTAGCTATCAAATAAAGAGCAAAACATATTTTCGATCGAAATTTTCAGCTCTTGTCACCTAAGTTACTGAATACTCTTTAATTGATGCGCGCCGTGTTTTTCTAGCGCAGTAAGCTCTACGAAAAACGAGAAGGTGAAGGTCATGAACCAGCAGGGACTAACGCACGAGGGATGGGAACTGGCCTTGGTTCAATACGATCATGTTGAACAGCAATCCAGTCTTGCGGCAACAAAGGCGACCATTCTTGTGGCTGTACAGGCTATTGTGGGAGGAACTTACGTGACCCTTGCAAAAGATTGCAGTGTGTTCACATCGTTTCAGAACAGGCCTTTGGCATTCCTTGAATTTTCCTTGGCGGGACTTTTGCTCATGATGGGACTGATTTCGGCGCTTGCGGCGATCTTGCCCAAACATCGACCTGATGATGCGTCTGACGTTTTGTTTTTTGCGGCCATTCGGTCGCATTGCTGCAGCGAGCATTATTGGAAAAAATACCTTGAAAAGGATGCTTCAGGCTTGCTCGGCCGCGACCTTATCGAAAACATTTATGGAAAGTCAAAATGGCTGGCAAAGAACTTCTTATGGATCAGAATTTCAATATGGTTTCTTATTGTGGCAACGCTGTTTGCAGTGTGGAGTATTTTTTTTCAAGGGAGTTTTAAGGATTTGCAGTGCAAACCGGACTCTGGCGCTCCCATCGCAGCAGTTGTGCCCAAGTGAAGTCGGGGTCAGATTTTAATTAAAATCTAGCGCTAAAAATAAATAGCTACCTGCGTACGTAATACCAATCCCGTGTCATGAAATAACCGAAGCCGAGGGCAGCACTGCCCAGCTGCGGGAGCACAAAGAGCGGATGGCGCCAGGGATTTGCGTGAAGGCATTCCAGGCGTCGCAGCAGGCGTCAACAATCTGCTCGTAGCCGTCGTAGCAGCGGTTGGCCAAGTGCCGGTCGCGTAGTTGCGCCCACACCTGCTCGGCCGGGTTGAGCTCGGGCGACCCCGCTGGCAGCGGCAACAATGAAACGTTCGGGAACTGCGGCAGTTTGGGCGTGGTGTGCCATCCCGCGCGGTCCAGCACCAGCACGGCATGGCGTCCCGCAGGCACCGCTTCGCTCAGGACCTGCAGATGATGGCTCATCGCCTCGGTATTGGCGTGCGGCATGACCAGACCGATGGCACTGTCCTGCCGTGGACAGACGGCCCCAAAGATGTACGCCGATTCGGACTGCTGCTGGCGCACCACCCGGGGCCGCGTTCCCTTGCGCGCCCACAGGCGCGTTTGCGTGCCGCGCTGGCCGATGCGCATTTCATCCTGGAACCAGATGTCCACCTGTTCAGGCGCAACGCCTGGCGGCAGCGTTGCGGCGACTTCCTGGACGAAGTTTTTTTTTGAATTCGGCTTGTGCAACCAGATCGGCGTAGGGACTGACGGCGCGGGCCGAAATCCATACCAGCCCCAGGCGCTTCATCAGGTCATACACACCGTTCAGGCTGTAGGCCACGCCAAACTGCCCGGCCAGCAACTGGCGGATGTCTTCGCCCCGCACCCGACCGCCGCCGCGTTCGCCCTGCAGTTGCTCGACCGCCTGGCGAAACGCTTCCTCCTGTGCTTTGGCAAGGCGCTGCGTGCTCCAGTCGTGCGGCAGACCGGCCAGACGGGCCACGCCGCCAGCGCTAAACCACTGCACCCAGCGCATGACGGCGTGGCGGGTCACGCGCAATGCAGCCGCCACTTCGGTATAGCTCTTGCCGTCCTTTAGGTGCGCCAGCGCGATCAGGCGCAGTCGCCGGCGCCCATCCTTTTCCTTGTGGGCCAGTCGGTCGAAATCATAGGGCTGCAGCTGATCAATGATGTGCTGAGATAACATTTTCGTAACCTCCTGCGAGAGCCAATATGTCTCAGACTCCGATCGCTGGCTTTGGTTCTTTGTCTGTCGGGATTGGTATAAGCCGTGCGCTAAAGCCACTTTTGCTCAATAAATCAAGCAGCCAAAGCAAAGAAGCTGACCTAACCCTCACCCCGTCACCACCCGCCGCATTCACCTTGAGCCAGAACCATCCGGCTTTGAATACGCATCGACATAGCTGCCGATGAGTTTCCTGATCATCCGCTGGTACTGCGTGTGATGCTTTCCCGCCTCGGCCTTGAAAAAATCCACGCTCTTTTTGCTCAGCGCCAGCGTCACCTTGACACCTTCCTCGCGGAACGCCAGTTCCTCGGGAGGCGGAAGAAAATCCTGAATAAGCTGGGCTTCCATCGGCTCATCGCTGTATTTGATTTTCCTGCTCATAAATAGCCCTTCCTTTTCGCCAGTAACCGGCACCAAAGATGCGAATGACACCGCCGCGCCAGGTAAACCGCACCGTGAGTATTCCGCCATCCACGGCGTTAAAGCAAAAATAACGTTTTTCGCTGGTGCTGTGCATGAGATCTTCGGCAATCACGCGATGTGCATCGGCAATGGCATATTGCGCCAGCGAAAAAGCGACGCCGTGCTTCTTCTGGTTTTTTGCATCCTTGTTCTCGTCCCACTCAAAGTGCGCCTTGGTCATGGGAAAGAAGATTAAAACGGGCAGGTACAAACGGCCATATAAAAGTATGGTGATTTGTACTGCTTAAAAGTGCCCGCCTTACAACCCGGCGCTACCGCGAAAAATCCGCCCCCGACCGGCGAGTACACCTGGAAATAACCGGCATCGTTTGATGAAAGTTCCAGCGCCACGGGCTGACCGGGCCAGTCGATGTGCGCCGCGCCGCTCCAGCCGTCAAAGCCGTCGTCAAGGTTTTGGCCACAAATCAGGCGGTTTTGCAGGCTGTAGCGTCCGGTGGCTGGCAGCTTGTTGACGGGCAGAACGTCCAGCGCAAGCCTGCCTGCGCGCAGATACCGTGCCTGCCCGCCCTCAAGCCGCCACGAACCGCTCCCGCAGGTAGGCAATGATCTTGTCCGAGTCGTAAAGCCACTCGCTTTTGCCGGCCTTGTCGGTGATCTTCAGGCAGGGCACCTTGGCCTGGCCGCCGCCCTTGAGCAAGGCCTGCCGGTCGGGGCCGGCGGGCTGCGCGTCGATGCGCTGGATGTTCAGCGACAGGCGGCTCATTTCCTGCCGGACCTTGCTGCAAAACGGGCAGGTCTTGTACTGGTACAGCGTCAGCGACTTGCATTGCCGGTTGACCTTGTCTTGCGCGGCCTGGATGCGCACCACGCCCCGGGGCCGGGTGAGCGTTTCCTTGAGCACCACCACCGGGCCCAGGACGACGCGCACGGTTTTAAAGAAGAATCGGATAAAAGTTTTCATGGCTGATTTTAGGGCGTGCGTCGCCACGGCCCGGCGGCAGGCGCAGGTCAGCCGCGCATCAAGGCCTCGATCTCGTCGGCCTTCACCGGAACGCCGCGCGTCATCAGCTCGCAGCCTTTGGCGGTGACCAGCGCATCGTCCTCGATGCGGATGCCGATGTCCCAGAATTTCTTCGGCACGCCCTTGGCCGGGCGAACGTACAGGCCGGGCTCGATGGTCAGCACCATGCCGGGTTTGAGGATGCGCGACGGCTTGCGCATGACCATCTGCCCCAAGGCGTCTTTTTCGGGCTGCGGCGAGCTGCCGGGCTCGGTGTAGTCGCCGCAGTCATGCACGTCCATGCCCATCCAGTGGCCGGTGCGGTGCATGTAGAACTGGCGGTAGGCGCCCGATTCGAGCACGTCATCGACGCTGCCGTGCTTGGCCCTGGCCAGCAGGCCGGTGTCCAGCATGCCTTCGATGAGCACGCGCGTGGCGGCGTTGTGCGGGTCGATGAAACGCTTGCCCGGCCGGGTGGCGGCTATGGCCGCCTCCTGCGACGCCTGCACGATGTCGTAGAGGATGCGCTGCGCCGGGGTGAATTTTCCGTCGGCCGGAAAGGTGCGCGTGATGTCGCTGGCGTAACCCTCCAGCTCGCAGCCGGCGTCGATCAGGCACAGCTGGCCGGGTTTCAGTTCTGCGTTGCCGGCGCGGTAATGCAGCACGCAGGCATTGGCCCCGGCGGCGACGATGCTGGTGTAGGCCGGAAATTCGGAGCCGTGGCGGCGGAACTCGTGCAGCAGTTCGGCTTCGAGGTGGTATTCGCGCAGGCCGCCTTTCACGCCATTGCGCAGCATCGCCGCCGAGGTCTGCATGGCGCGCACATGGCCACCGGCTGAAATGGCGCCGGCGCGCCGCAAAATCGCGATTTCATGCGCGTCCTTGACCAGCCGCATCTCGTCGAGCAGCCTGCACAGGTCGTGCTGGCTTTGCGGGCATTCGGCGCCCAGGCGCACCCTGGCGCGCACCTTGTTGAGCCAGCCATCGACCTGCGTTTCCAGGCCCTTGTGCGTGGCGAAGGGAAACCACACGGCGGGCTGGTTGGCCAGCAGGTCGGGCATCTTGTCGTCGAGCGTGTCCAGGCTGAAGGCGGCATCGACGCCCAACTGCGCCGGTGCTGCGTCGGGGCCAAGCCGGATGCCGTCCCAGATCTCGCGCTCCAGGTCCTTGGGCCGGCAAAACAGCGTGCTCTTGACGGTTTTGCCGCTGGCCTCGATCACCAGCCAGGCGCCGGGCTCGCTGAAGCCGGTGAGGTAGTAAAAATAGCTGTCGTGGCGATAGGGAAAGTCGCAGTCGCGGTTGCGCGCCAGCTCGGGCGCGGTGGGCAGCACGGCCACGCCGCCGCCGGCCTTGACCAGGGCGCGGCCAATGGCGGCGCGGCGTTTGGCATAAACGGCGGAAGGATTCAGAAGGGTGCTCATGGGGCGGGATGCTTTCAGTTCGGAAAATGTTGATTCAGTTCGGCCAGCCGCTCGGGCGTGCCGACATCGGTCCAGGCGCCCAGATAAAGCTCGGCGCTGACCTGGCGGCGGTCCATCGCCGCGCGCAGCAGCGGCGCCAGCGCGACCGCCAGTCCGGGCGAATTGCCAAAGGGCAGGCTGCCGAACAGCTCGCGCCGGTACAGGCCGATGGTGCTGTAGGTGTGGCGCGGCGCCGCGTCGGCGGCTGCCAGGTTGAGCGCCAGGCCGCCTGCGCCCAGGCCGAAATCGCCGCGCGGGTTGTGCGGCGGATTGGGCACCAGCCACAGGTGGGCCAGCTTGTCGCCGGCGATGAAACGGTCGGCGGCTTCTGCCGAGAATTCAAAACCGGGCACGAACACATCGGCGGCCAGCAGCCAGAACACGTCGCCCAGCAGCGGCAGCGCCCGCGCAATGCCGCCAGCGGTTTCCAGCGCGTAGCCAAAATCTTCGCCTTCGTGCGAGTATGAAAATGATAGCTGCTCATGCCCGCCGGTAGTGCGCAAAAGGTCTAAATGACTTGAAATCTGCTCGCCCAGCCAGGCGGTGTTGACGACCAGCTCGTGAACGCCGCCGCGCGCCAGCGCTTCCACATGCCAGTCGATCAGCGCCTTGCCCTGAACCTGGAGCAGCGGCTTGGGGCAGTCGTCGGTCAGCGGACGCATGCGCTCGCCGCGCCCGGCGGCCAGGATCATGGCCGGGATTGGCGGGCTCATTTGCGCACCCCGAATGGCCGGTGGACGCGGCGGAATGAAGTGCTTGCGCAGAGGTGCTGTGTTTGCATGAACACGACTTTAGGGCATTTACCACCGCCGCTGTTGCGGCACTGCGCAAAGCGGCGCCAAAGGGCCGCCCGCGCATCGGCCGTTAAAATGCCGGATTACCTTGACTACCGAACCTTCCGGAGCTTAGCCTGATGGCCAAAAACGAAATGATGGCGAATGCGATACGCGCACTCGCAATGGACGCCGTACAACAAGCCAACTCGGGTCACCCCGGCGCCCCCATGGGCATGGCCGACATGGCCGTTGCGCTCTGGGGCGACCACCTCCGGCACAACCCCGCCAACCCGCACTGGATGAACCGCGACCGCTTCGTGCTGAGCAACGGCCATGCGTCGATGCTGATCTATTCGGTGCTGCACCTGACCGGCTACGACCTGCCGATCAGCGAGCTGAAAAACTTCCGCCAGATCGGCTCCAAGACCCCCGGCCACCCCGAAGTGGACGTGACGCCCGGCATCGAGACCACCACCGGCCCGCTCGGCCAGGGCCTGACCAACGCCGTCGGCATGGCGCTGGCTGAAAAGCTGCTGGCCAGCGAATTCAACCGCACCGTGGGCAAGCTTGAGCACACCATCGTGGACCACCACACCTTTGTGTTCATGGGCGACGGCTGCCTGATGGAAGGCATCAGCCACGAAGCCATCGCGCTGGCCGGCGCTTGGAAGCTGAACAAGCTGATCGCGCTGTACGACGACAACGGCATTTCCATCGACGGCCAGGTCGCGCCCTGGTTCATCGACAACACGCCGATGCGCTTTGCCGCCTGCGGCTGGAACGTGATTGACGCGGTGGACGGCCATGATGCCGCCGCCGTGTCGGCCGCCATTGCTGGCGCCAAAAGCAGCATCGACAAGCCGACGCTGATCGTCTGCAAGACGCACATCGGCAAGGGTTCGCCGAACCGCGCCAACACTTCCAAAGCCCACGGCGAACCACTGGGTGCCGAGGAAATCGGCCTCACGCGCACCGCCATCAACTGGCCGCATACGCCGTTTGATATGCCCAAGGAAACCTACGCCGCCTGGGACGCCAAGGTCAAGGGCGGCAAGGCCGAGGCCGCCTGGGACAAGAAGTTCGCCGCCTACACCAAGGCCCATCCCGAGCTGGCGGCTGAATTCGTTCGCCGCATGCAGGGCGAGCTGCCGAAAAGCTTTTCGCAGCTGGCCGTCGATACCGTCGTCGCCGCGCACACCAAGGCCGAAACCGTGGCCTCGCGCAAGGCGTCGCAGCTGGCGCTGGAATCGTTCACCGCCGGCCTGCCCGAGCTGCTCGGCGGCTCGGCCGACCTGACCGGCTCGAACCTGACCAACACCCATTCCACGCCCAGCCTGCGCTTTGACGCCAATGGCGGCGTGGTGCAGACCGAGGCTGTCAACGGCAGCCTGGTCGGCGGGCGCCACATCAACTACGGCGTGCGCGAATTCGGCATGGCCGCGATCATGAACGGCGTGGCGCTGCATGGCGGCTTCATTCCCTACGGCGGCACCTTTTTGACCTTCAGCGACTACTCGCGCAACGCCATCCGCATGGCCGCGCTGATGAAGCTGCGCGTGGTGCATGTGTTCACGCACGACTCGATCGGCCTGGGCGAGGACGGCCCGACGCACCAGTCGATCGAGCATGCCGCCAGCCTGCGCCTGATCCCGAACCTGGACGTCTGGCGTCCGGGCGACACGGCTGAAACCGCCGTGGCCTGGGCCGTGGCGCTGCAGAACAAGACCCGCCCGACGGCGCTGCTGCTGAGCCGCCAGAACCTGCCGTATGCGCCGAAAGACGACGTCGGCCAGATCAGCAAGGGCGCCTACGTGCTGGCCGAGCCGGCCGAGGTCGGCCTGAAGAAAAAGGCCCAGGCCGTCATCATCGCCACCGGCTCCGAAGTGCAGCTGGCGCTGAAGGCGCAGGAACTGCTGGCGGCGCAGAAAATCGCGGTGCGCGTGGTCTCCATGCCGAGCAACACCACGTTTGACCGCCAGGACGCGGCCTACAAGTCGAAAATCCTGCCCGAAGGCATCCCGCGCATCGCCGTGGAAATGGGCGTGACCGACGGCTGGTGGAAATACGGCTGCGCCGCCGTCATCGGCATCGACACCTTCGGCGAGTCGGCGCCGGCCGGCGTGCTGTTCAAGCACTTCGGCTTCACGCCTGACAACGTGGTGGCGACCGTGCGCAAGGTGCTGCGTAAAAAGTAAGTGCCGTTCCGGCCCGTTTGGCCGGGGGGGTTGCAAGTTAACCAACTGGAGCTAAAGCAAATGACGATCAAGATGGGTATCAACGGCTTCGGCCGCATCGGCCGCAACGTGTTGCGCGCCGCCGTGCAGAATTTCAGCGACATCGAGATCGTCGCGATCAACGACCTGCTCGAGCCAGAGTACCTGGCCTACATGCTGCAGTACGACTCGGTGCATGGCCGCTTCAAGGGCGAGGTTTCGGTCGAGGGCAACACCCTGATCGTCAACGGCAAGCGCATCCGCCTGACGCAGGAGCGCGACCCGCTGAACCTGAAGTGGGCCGAGGTCGGCGCCGACGTGGTGCTGGAAGCCACCGGCCTGTTCCTGGACAAGGCCGCTGGTGAAAAACACCTGGCCGCCGGCGCGAAGAAGGTGATCTTCTCGGCGCCGTCGAAAGACGACACGCCGATGTTCGTCTTCGGCGTGAACGACAGCACGTATGCTGGCCAGGCCATCATCAGCAACGCCAGCTGCACCACCAATTGCCTAGCGCCCGTCGCCAAGGTGCTGAACGACAAGTGGGGCATCAAGCGCGGCCTGATGACCACCGTGCATGCGGCCACCGCTACGCAAAAGACCGTTGACGGCCCGAGCAACAAGGACTGGCGCGGCGGACGCGGCATCCTGGAAAACATCATTCCTTCGTCCACCGGCGCGGCCAAGGCCGTCGGCGTGGTGATTCCCGAGCTGAACAAGAAGCTCACCGGCATGTCTTTCCGCGTGCCGACCAGCGACGTGTCGGTGGTTGACCTGACATGCGAGCTGAACAGCGAAGCGACGCTGAAGGAAATCTGCGCCGAGATGAAAGCGCAAAGCGAGGGCGCACTCAAGGGCGTGCTCGGCTACACCGAAGACAAGGTCGTCGCCACCGACTTCCGTGGCGACACCCGCACCTCGATCTTTGACGCCGACGCCAGCATTGCGCTGGACGGCACCTTCGTCAAGATCGTTGCCTGGTACGACAACGAATGGGGTTATTCGAACAAGTGCCTGGAAATGGCGCGGGTCGTGTCGAAGTAAGCACGCCGCCTTTCCATGAACGAGCCTTCGGGCTCGAAGCCGCCCGGTGACGACCGGGCGGCTTTTTTTTCGAACGTGCGCCATCGGCTGGCGGCCATCCGGGGCGTGGGACTTGCCCCTCATAAAATGGGCTCGCCATGATGAATCCGCCGCCTTCCCCGCCGCCCGCTGATGACAGCGCCAAAGGCGCCATCCGCCAGGCCAATGAAGCGCTGATCCTGGCGGCCGCCGAGCGTGTCTTTGCCGGCGCCGGCTTTGGCGGCGCGACCATGGCCTCGATTGCCGAGGCCTCCGGTCTGCCCAAGGCCAACCTGCATTACTACTTCGGCAGCAAGCAGGCCTTGTACCGGCGCGTACTGGCGCGCACGCTGGACGACTGGCTGGTGCCGACCCACGGCATCACGCCAGAGGCCGACCCGCGCCAGGCCATCGAGCATTACATCCGCGCCAAGATGGCGCTGTCGGCCCAGCGGCCGCATGCCTCGCGCGTGTTCGCCAACGAGTTGCTGCACGGCGCGCCGGTGCTGGGCGAGTTGCTGGTGGCCGAACTCGGCCCTATGGTGCGCGAGAAGGCCGCCGTCATCCAGGGCTGGATCGATGCCGGGCGCATGGCGCCGGTCGATGCCACGCACCTGTTTTTCACCATCTGGGCGTCAACCCAGACCTATGCCGATTTCGAGGTGCAGGCCAGCGCCGTGCTGGGCACGCCAAGCCTGGCGCCCGAAGCGCATGCGCGGGCCACCGAGCATGCGGTGTCGCTGATCTTGCGGGGCTGCGGGCTGGCATGAAAGTTCCGGCTTCTGGCCATTCTGCGCAAAACCGCCTGACCTCGTATTTCTGGAGCGGCGAGGCCATCCGCAGCCGAAGCGTGAGCGATGTCGTGCTCTCGGGCACGCTCGACGTTCCCGCGCCCCCGGCAAGGCTGGTGGCGGACTGGCAAAGGGAAACCTCGCAGCGCCTCGTCCTGGCGCCCGGAGACGTCGAGGCACTGCCCCTGGCGCGGGCACACATGCGCTGGCCCGACTACCGGCGCTGCGTGCAGGCGGTGTCCGACTGGACGCGAACGCTGGGCCTGACCGACATGCTGGCCTCGTGCGACGTGGCCCTGATGGCCTGCCGGGGCGCGAAGTACCACCATGACGGCGCGCAGTATGGCGCTGCGGCCTTTTGCAATCTGTTTCTGGGCGAGGACCGGGGGCAGGACCTGCATTTCCCGTGTACCGGCCATCGAATCCCGCTGGTCCGGGGCACAGTGGTGATATTCGACACGGGCCAGCCGCACGGCGTTATCGCGCGGGGCAGTAGCGGCTTTGGGGCGGACGACTTTCCCGCCGACCGGGATTGCACGCAGGTCTTCCTGACCTGGGAGCTTCCCGTCGAGGATGCGACTCTTGGGAACGCACTTCGGATCGCCTTCGACATCGACCCTTCGACCGCTTTGCTGCTGGGGGATGAACAAGTCTGGCGCAACGGCGCGCTGGCCAGTGTGTGTCCGGATTCCGGCCGGTGGCGACAGGCGGCTGGTTAGCCCGGCTTCGTCCTGACCACGCTGGCCTGCACGCTAGTCGCCTGACCGTTAATGCTATTGAATTAATAGCTGCTTGCGCATGCCAGACGTGCGCAAGAGGGCGATTTGATTCAAAAAACCGGCTGTGCCGCCGCCTGGCGCAGGCGATCCATTTTCGGCTTCATGTAAAAGGTCATGAACAGTCCGATCAGCACCGCTGAGCGAGCTTAGGGAGCGGATCGGCGGCGTGGCCGAAGAAGCGTGAGCTGGGCCATGTACGCCGCGTCGCAGCGCCATTGGCGTCGGCCGGCAGGTAATGGGCGGGGTCAGCGCGTGGCCTGAGTCCAGACAGCGTCCGGCAGCTTGGACGCCATCATCTTCCTGCGGTCCAGTTTGCGCCCGTCAACAATGAAGGTTCCGTCACCCACGGCATGAAGCATGCGCTTCTCCTTGCGCGTGGTGTCGAGGTAAGCGGCAACGGCCTGCAGCACGACGATGTTGTGCTTTTCAACGATGTCGATGACCTTGCACTCGATGTTGGCCAGGCACTCGCGGATCAAGGGCGGCCTGACGAATTTGCCCGGCACAGGCGTGAGCTTGAACTTGGCAAACTTGTCCGTGTCCTGCCCCGAGCACGTCCCGATGCCGACCACCGTGTCCAGCATGTCCACCGTGGGAATGGCAATGACGCATTCCCTGTTCTTTTTCAGCGCCGCGTAAGAGTGGTTCCATGCCCCCGTGGTGATGGCAAAGACCGGCGTGAAATCCATCACCATGGTCCAGGAGATCGTCATGATGTTGTCCTTCTGCCCATCATGGGTCGTCACCAGCACGACAGGCCCCGATTCCATCAGGGTAAAGGCCTTGTTCAGTTCCAGCGCATGCATGGGGGAACCTCTTGATCTATCCCGCGAAAGTTCGCAATCAGCCGGTGGATGGCGGATGGTGTGGGTACTCGCATGTTAGGTTTCAGAAGGAGCGCTCAATGCCGCTAGTCTGGCCATACTCGATCGACAGTCTCGACTGGAACGAACTTGCCGCGCTCTATCGTGCCGCACCCCTTGGAAACAAGACTCCCGACGGTCTGAGAATCGCGTTCACGAACAGTATGTTCAAGTGCTTCGCATACGAGGAGGGTAAGCTTGTGGGCGTTGGCCGAGCCCTCGCGGGTGGGGTTGACTGTTCGTATATATGCGAAGTTGCCCTCTTACCAAGTCATCAGGGCCTTGGCCTTGGCAATCAGATCGTTTCCAATCTTGTGAGATTATCGAGCGGTCACAAGAAAATAATCCTGTACGCCGTGCCAGGCAGGGAGCCGTTCTACAAGAAGTTCGGCTTCAAGAGAATGAGCACCCCTATGGCCATATTCGAAAACCAAGGCGATGCACTGGAGCGAGGGTACGTGAATGAAACCTAATCCGGCGCTCAACCGCGCTCCTTTCAGTCGCTGGACGCTGCGCGATAAAGCCGCGCAGCGCCGGTTAGCTCTACTTTAGACCTCAACACGAAAGGTTGAAATGAATACACGATTATTTGCATTCGTCGGCGCAGACATTGGCCCTTGGCGGATTGTCAGGGCCGAAACCAGAGTTGGCGAGCCCCTGCCTGAAGCCAAAAGGCTCAACGTCATATCCGCTTCAGAGGTGCAGTCTGAAACCAATGCACCCTGGATACTTCGTGGAATAACCAGCAATGAACGATATGTCATGCGCGCAGAGAAGAATGAAATTGTAGCGAAGCAGCAAGGTCTGGCGCGCCCAGAAGCAACGTGCGCTGCACTAATACCGATCCGGAAGAACGCAGCTTGGTGGGAGCTCACGCAAGACGAACGCCGGAGCGTTTTCGAACAGTCGAAGCACATCCAAATCGGGCTTCAGTATTTGCCTGCAGTAGCGCGCAAGCTCCACCACTGCCGCGACCTCTCAGAGAATGAACCGTTCGATTTTCTGAATTGGTTCGAATACGCGCCAATTCATGAGGTTGAGTTCAACAGGCTGCTTTCCGAACTGCGTGCGTCAGAGGAATGGAAATACGTCGACCGAGAAGTCGATATTCGTCTTACGCAAGCACAGGTCTAACCCGCCGATGAACACGGACCCCCAACAGCGGCGCGCCCCTCAATTTAACGATGGGCGAAACCACAAACACTGTTGGGAGTGACTGGTTTGGAGCGGGCAGATAGAAAAACTGTGCGCCCGCTATGTGTCTTTTGCTGCCGTTCAAACTCCCATCCGCATACCTCTACCACGCTTGCGCAACCGGCAGCAACGCCACCGCAACAGCCGTCCAACGCCTGAAAGCTCCACTTCCCAGTAGGCGTATCCAGATCATCCAATACGCTATTAAATAAATAGCTGCCTGCGCCCGTACAGCCTGCGCAAACGGCCTAAAAAGCATCAAACCGATGCCGTAAAGCCTTCCCTCAAACCCCAGCCCGCTCCAGCATCGCGTGCAGCAGCACATTGCAGCCCGCCGTGATGTGTTCGGGCTTGGCGTCTTCGATCTCGTTGTGGCTGATGCCGTCCTTGCACGGGATGAAGATCATGCCGCTGGGGGCGAGCTGGGCCATGTACACCGCGTCGTGGCCTGCGCCCGACACGGCGTGCATATTCGAATAGCCCAGCCTGGCGGCGGCCCTGGCCACGGCGTCCACGCAGTCGGGGTGAAAGCCGATGGCGGAGTAGCTCGACACCAGCTCAATGTGAATCGCCAGCCCGGTTTGCGCGCTCAGGCGGGCGGCGCAGGCCTTGACCTCGCCGGCCATTTCATCGACCAGCGCGTCGGTGGCGTTGCGCAGGTCGATGCTGAACTTCACCCGGCCCGGAATCACGTTGCGGCTGTTCGGGAACACCTGCACCATGCCCACGGTGCCGCGCCCGTGCGGCGGGTGGCGCAGCGCGCTGGCCACCACGTCCTGCATCAGGTGCGTGGCGACCTGCAGCGCGTCCTTGCGCAGCGCCATCGGCGTCGGGCCGGCGTGCGCTTCCATGCCGGTCACCGTGCAGTCGAACCAGCGGATGCCCAGCACGCCCTGCACCACGCCAATCGTCTTGTCGTTGTCTTCGAGCACCGGGCCTTGCTCGATGTGGGTTTCAAAGTAGGCGCCGATGGGGTGGTCGCCCGGCTCCTGTTCGCCGATGTAGCCGATGCGCGCCAGCTCGTCCTTCACGGTCTTGCCTTCGGTGTCCGTGGCAGCGTAGGCGTGTTCCAGCGTGAAGGCCTTGGCGAACACGCCCGAGCCCATCATCACCGGCACGAAGCGCGAGCCTTCCTCGTTGGTCCAGAAGGCGACCTCGATCGGCGCTTCGGTCTCGATGCCGTGGTCGTTCAGCGTGCGCACGACTTCGATGCCGGCCAGCACGCCATAGTTGCCGTCGAACTTGCCGCCCGTGGGCTGGGTGTCGATGTGGCTGCCGGTGATGATGGGCGCCAAAGCATTGTTGCGGCCGGCGCGGCGCATGAAGCCGTTGCCGATCTTGTCGATGGTGATGGTCAATCCGGCGTCCTTCGCCCAGCCGATCACCAGGTCGCGGCCCTGCTTGTCGAGGTCGGTCAGGGTGAGCCGGCAGACGCCGCCCTTGGGCGTGGCGCCGATTTTTGCCAGCTCCATGAGCGATGCCCACAGGCGGTCGCCGTTGATGCGCAGGCTGTCAATGTCGATGCGGGTTGCAGTGTCCATGAGGTTTTCCAGAAGGGTTGGGTTGTCAGGGCTGTTCGGTCTGTTCTGGCTGTCATTGCGGGCTGAGCCTGCCCCGGACCTGATCCGGGGACCCGCAATCCATGGATCCCGGGTCAAGCCCGGGATGACAGGATGCGGGGAGGGTAACGCTTATGGGTGTGCCATCGGGGGTTCAGCGCAGCACCGCAGTCGGCGCCAACGCTTCTGCGCGCAGCTTGGCCGCCGCGAAATTTGGGCCGAAGGCTGGGCGCTTTATATAGCGGCCCTTGCCCTGCACGGCGCGCAAATCGCCCTGCACAAAGACCAGTTCGCCCTGGCTGAGCGTGTGGCTGGGGATGCCGCGCACGGTGCGGCCTTCAAAGATGTTGAAGTCGCCTTTGCTGTGCTGGGTCTTGGCCGACAGGGTTTTGGTGCCTTCGGGGTCCCAGACCACCAGATCGGCGTCCGCCCCGACCGACACGCTGCCTTTTTGCGGGTAAAGGTTGAACAATTTGGCGGTGTTGGCCGAGGTGATGGCGACGAACTCGCTGGGCGTCAGGCGCCCGGTGTTCACGCCTGCGTCCCAGATCACGGCCAGCCGTTCCTCGACGCCGCCGCAGCCGTTCGGAATCCTGGCGAAATCGTCCTTGCCGGCGGCTTTTTGCGCGGCGCAGAAGGTGCAGTGGTCGGTGGCGGTGGTGTGCAGGTTGCCCGCCTGCAGGCCGCGCCAGAGGAATTCCTGGTTGGCTTTTGGCCGGAAAGGCGGGCTCATGACGTGCGCGGCGGCGGTGGCGAAGTCGGGGTGGCGGTACACGCTGTCATCGACCACCAGGTGCCCGGCCAGCACCTCGCCATAGACGCGCTGGCCACGGGCTCTGGCGCGTGAAATGGCGTCCAGCGCCTCGACGCACGAGACATGCACGACGTAGATCGGCACATTGAGCACGTCGGCAATCGCAATGGCGCGGTTGGCCGCTTCGGCCTCGACCATCGGCGGGCGCGACAGCGGGTGGCCTTCGGGGCCGGTGATGCCCATCGCGGCGACTTCCTTTTGCAGCATGAACACCAGCTCGCCGTTTTCGGCATGCACCGTGGGCATGGCGCCGAGTTCGAGGCAGCGCTTGAAGCTGTTCACCAGCGTTTCGTCGTCGCACATGATGGCGTTCTTGTAGGCCATGAAATGCTTGAAGCTGTTGATGCCTTCCTGCTCCACCAGCGTACCCATGTCGCGCCGCACCGACTCGTCCCACCAGGTGACGGCGACGTGAAAGCCATAGTCGCTGGCGGATTTCTCGGCCCAGCCGCGCCAGGTCTGGTAGGCGTCCATCAGCGGCTGCTGCGGGCTGGGAATCACGAAGTCGATGATGCTGGTGGTGCCGCCCGCCAGCCCCGCCGCCGTGCCGGTGAAAAAATCGTCCATCGTCACCGTGCCCATGAAGGGCAGCTGCATGTGGGTGTGCGGGTCGATGCCGCCGGGCATGACGTACTGGCCGCCGGCGTCGATGACCGTGGCGCCGGCGGGCGCGTCCAGCGCTTCGCCGACGGCGGCGATGCGGCCGTTCTGCGTCAGCACATCGGCCCGGAAGGCGCGGTCGGCGTTCACCACGGTGCCGCCCCGGATCAAGATGGAAGTCATGATTTGCTCCTGTTTAGATAGCTGCTCGCGCATGTGGAATAAGCGCAAGAGGCCGATTTGATGCTTAAACGCCCACGCGCATCGGGTTGTTGGCATGCGTCGTCCAGTCGGCGTGCTGGCCGCTCACCATGCGGCCGGTGCGCAGGTCCATTTCTCCGGGCGCCAGCGTGCGCAGGGTGATGCATTCGGGCACCGGACACACCAGCGTACACAGGTTGCAGCCCACGCATTCGTCTTCCTTCACCTCAAAGTGACGCTTGCTGTCCTTCAGGGCGGTGATGGCCTGGTGCGAGGTGTCTTCGCAGGCGATGTGGCAGCGGCCGCATGAAATGCAGCTGTCCTGGTTGATGACGGCCTTGGAAACATGGTTGAGGTTGAGACTGCTCCAGTTGGTCACGGTCGGCACGGCGCGGCCCCGGAAGTCGTCAATCGAGGTGAAACCCATCTCGTCCATGTAATCCGACAGGCCGCTTTTCATTTCCTGTACGACCTTGAAGCCGTAGACCATGGCCGCCGTGCAGACCTGCACCGTGCCCGCGCCCAGCGCGATGAACTCAAACGCATCGCGCCAGCTGCCGATGCCGCCGATACCCGAGATCGGCAGGCCCGCCGTCTCCGGGTCGCGGGCGATTTCGGCGACCATGTTCAGCGCAATCGGCTTGACCGCCGGGCCGCAGTAGCCGCCGTGCGAGCCCTTGCCGCCGGTCGAGGGCAGCATGGTCAGCGAATACGGGTCCACGCCCATGATGGAGTTGATGGTGTTGATGAGCGACACCGCATCGGCCCCGCCGCGTTTGGCGGCCCGGGCGGGCTGGCGGATGTCGGAAATATTGGGCGTGAGCTTGACGATCACCGGCAGCCGGCTGTAGTGCTTGCACCATTCGGTGACCTGCTGGATGTATTCGGGCACCTGGCCGACGGCCGAGCCCATGCCGCGCTCGCTCATGCCGTGCGGGCAGCCGAAGTTCAGCTCGATGCCATCGGCGCCGGTGTCCTCGACGCGGGCCAGGATGTTTTTCCACGAGGCCTCGTCGCACGGCACCATCAACGACACGACCAGCGCGCGGTCGGGCCAGTCGCGCTTGACCTGGATGATTTCCCTGAGGTTGATGTCCAGGTCGCGGTCGGTGATGAGTTCGATGTTGTTGAAACCCAGCAGCCGGCGGTCGGGCGACAGCAGCGCGCCGTAGCGCGGGCCGTTGACGTTGACCAGTGGCGGCCCGGCCTCGCCCAGTGTCTTCCAGACCACGCCGCCCCAGCCGGCTTCAAACGCGCGATTCACGTTGTAGGCCTTGTCGGTGGGCGGCGCGGACGCCAGCCAGAACGGGTTGGGGCTGTGGATGCCGATGAAATTCGTTTGCAGGTTGGCCATGGGGACTCCGGATGCGAAGGGGTTCGGGGCTGGCTGGGCCGCTCAGCGGCTGAACTGGGCGTGGATGGCTTCGGCGGCGCTTTTGCCGTGCGCCACGGCTTCCACCGTTAAATCGAGTCCGCCGGCGCGGCAGTCGCCGCCGGCCCAGACGCCGGGCAGGCTGGTGGCGCCGTCTTCGGCGGTCAACAGGCGCCCGCCCTGCATCGCAAAGCCGGCGTCAATCAGCACCGGATTGCCCAGCTTCTGGCCGATGGCCTTGAACACCATGTCGGCGGCGATGAATTCGGTGTCGCCCGTTGCTTGCAGTTGGCCATCGACCAGCGCCTGGCGCGCAAACATCACGCCGCTGGCCTGGCCGTTCGCGCCGGTCACCTCGATGGGCGCGAGCCAGTGGCGGATCGTCACGCCATGGGTTTGCGCCCAGTGTTGTTCATCGCTTGATGCGGACATGGATTCCGGGCCGCGCCGGTAGACGATGTGTACGCTCTCGGCGCCCAGCAGCCGGCTTTGCACGGCCGCATCGACCGCCGTCATGCCGCCGCCAATCACCACCACGCGCCGGCCGATGGGAAGCGTTGACTTGTCCTCGCACTGTCGCAGCCGGGCGATGAAGTCCACCGCGTCTTCCACGCCGGCCAGGTCCTCGCCCGGCACGCCGAGCTTTTGCGTTGTGGCCAGGCCCATGCCGAGGAACACGGCGCCGTGGTCCTGGCGCAGCGCGTCGAGCTGGGCAACCGATTCGAGCTTCCACTGTGTGCGAATCTCGATGCCACCTACGGCCAGCAGCCACTGCAGTTCGCGCTGGGCGAAATTGTCGGGCGTCTTGTACGCGGCCAGGCCGTATTCGTTGAGCCCGCCGGCTTTCGGCCGCGCATCGAACACCACCACCTCATGGCCCTGCAGCGCCAGCGTGTGCGCACAGGCCAGCCCGGCCGGCCCGGCGCCGACGACCGCCACCTTGCGGCCGGTCGGCGGTGCGCGGGTGAACAACTGCGGCCGGCTGCTGTCCATGAGCGCATCGACCGCATGGCGCTGCAGCCGGCCGATGGCGACCGGTTTGCCTTCCTGCGTGGTGCGGACGCAGGCCTGTTCGCACAGCGTTTCGGTCGGGCAGACCCGGGCGCACATGCCGCCCAGCGGGTTGGATTCGAGAATCGTTCGCGCCGCGCCGCGCAGGTTGCCGTCGGTGATGCGGCGGATGAACGACGGCACGTCGATGCCGGTCGGGCAGGCGGTCACGCACGGCGCGTCGAAGCAGTAGAGGCAGCGCTCGGCTTCGAGCAGCGCCTGCGCGGGCGTAAGAAGCGGGCTGGCATCGGCGAAATGCAGCGCATAGTCGGCAGCATTCAGCCGGCCCGGGCGGATGTCGGAAATGAAGGGGGTGGACACGCTGGCGGCTCCTGTCATGACAATTTGGCTTTAAAGCTGACTGCTTGGTCAGGTTAAAGTCACTTTAGCAAGTCATGTGCCACCGGGTAGATAGGGAAATCCAGTGCTTGAGGCTTCCGCCGCCCATCAATTCCAGGGCGGCAAGCTATCGATGCCCTGCATGCACGCCCCGAAACCGTGCCTCATGCCCAAACTTGTGGCAGCGTCCTGCCGTTCGGCATGGGCGCTCAATTCAGACGCTGTTTGGGTTCAGCCCGCGCGCCGCCGGGTCGCCGCCTGGGCAATGTGCGGCGGCAGGCGATTGAGCAGCCAGCGGATCGCCAGCGGCACCAGCACCAGGTCATCGACCATGCCGATCACGGGCAGCACGTCGGGAATCAGGTCGATGGGCGAAAACAGGTACAGCGCGATCAGTGCGCACCCCCACTTCAGCCAGCCCGGCGCGTCCGGGTGGCGCAGCGCGAACCACAACTGCCGCGCGTCGCCGCGCACGAGCGTCCAAAGCAGGGTCAAGCGTTTCAACATGGCAATCAACATCCTTCCTGATCGGCTCCCGATGGACCCGTGTCCAGCGCAGATGGCGCTGGCCGGCGCGACTGCAAGGGTTTTTCACCACACGTTACATTCCGATCCCCGGGCCGTGCCCCCGATCAGGCGCGTTCAAAGTCGATGAAGCTTTTTTCCGCATCCACCGCCAGCAGCCTGACCTGCGCCGCATCGCCCACGTCCAGCCCCTCGAAGCCGCGCACCACGCGGCCTTCGAGCATGGGGCTTGTAATGCGCACAAAAGTCCCTTTCGGCGCCGCGCCGGTGACCAGGGCATCGAACACTTCGCCGATGCGCCCGTGCAGCAGCCAGGCGCCCGCCGCCTTGAGCACCTGGCGCTCGACCTTGCTGGCGTTGTCCTCCTGCAGCGTGCAGTGCCTGGCGATTTCGGTGAGTTGTCCGGCCGAATAGGGCGGCGCCTCGCCCGCGATGGCGGCCTTCAGCAGGCGCTGGGTCACCAGGTCGGGAAAGCGCCGGTTGGGCGCGGTCGAATGCGCGTAGTCGTTCACCGCCAGCCCGAAGTGCCCCAGTCCGTTGGCACCGTCCGCCGTGGCGGGCGCGGCTGCGTATTCGCCCGAGCCCAGCAGCTTGACCACCGCCAGCGACAGGTCGGCAAACCCGGCCGGGTCGGCCAGCCGGCGCGCGTTCAGGAAGCGGTCCAGCGCCAGCGGATCGGGCGTTGCCGGCAGTTGCACATCGTGGCTGGCCGCCAGCAGGGCGATGCGGTCCCAGCGGCGCGGCGCCTGCAAAAAGCGGCGCAGCGACGGGAAGCCCTGGTCTGCCAGATACCGCGCCGTCGCGCCGTTGGCCGCGATCATCAGGTCGGCGATCAGGTCCTTGGCGCGGTTTTTGTGGTCGGGGCGCAGGTCTACCAATTGACCGCTTTCATCGAACACCGGGCGCGCGGACACCGTGTTGACATTGAGCGCGCCGCGCGTCTGGCGCCATTGCCGCAACGCACCCGCCAGTGCGTCGTGCAAACGAAGCTGCGCCTCCAGTCCCGGCACGCTGGCGATCTGCGGCGGCGGGGGCGCCGTGCCGTCGAGCCAGGCCGACACGCCGTCGTAGGTGAGCTTGGCGCGGTTGAACACCAATGCGCGGTAGACGCTGGACGCGGACACCGTGCCGTCCGCCTCGACCTGCATGTCAACCACCACGGCCAGCCGCTCTTGGCCTTCATGCAGCGAGGTGAGGTCGTTCGACAGCACCTCGGGCAGCATCGGGAACACCCCGGCCGCCGTGTACACCGAGGTGGTGTTGGCGCCCGCATGGTCGTCCACTGCGCCGCCGGGCGCCACCTTGGTGTCCACGTCGGCCACCGCCACCAGCAGGCGCGTGCTGCTGGCGGCCAGCGGCTCGGCCACGCTCAGCTGGTCCAGGTCGCGCGTGTCGTCGTTGTCGATGGAAAACCAGGTCAGGTGGCGCAGGTCGCGGATGGCGCTGCTGCGTTCAGGAATAGTCTGGCGCGCGTCCTCGGCCTCTTGCAGGGCCTGGGGCGCGAAGGCGGGCAGCAGGCCCCGGGTGCGCATGGCCTCGACGGCGATCTGGTGGAGGTTGATGGGGTTCATGGGGTGGCCCGTGGTTGAGTTGGTTCACTTTACCCGCTGGCTGCGTTTGTGGGCTTGCGGCGCTGCATGCCGGGCAGGCGGGTGCAGCGTCTGGCAGGTCATTGGCCGTCTGGTTTGCGCCTGGAGTGAGCGGTTCCCGACAGACAAGGCTTTGTCGCAGTGCGATAGGTAGCCTGTTGCGGTGTTCCCTTTGAACACAGACGTAACATAAACCGCAAGCGTGCGGCTTGATCGGGACCGCACGGGATACTTGATCTGGCCTGCATTTGAATTTCAGGCACGACCCCAGTGATTGCTGCCAAACAGGCTGTTCGCGTCGAGCTTGAGGCTATTTTCTGGCGAGAGGGACGCCAACCCAGGCGACAAGCGGCCCTCGGCGGATCTGGATTTTCTTCAAGACAATAACCCACCAAGGAGATGGCTATGCATGCGGTTGTAAGAACCTACTCGGGTGCTGGCGCAACGCAGCTTTTCGATGTTTTGGAAGCGCAGAAGGCCGACGTCGAAGCCACCCTGCGCAAAGTGCCTGGCCTCGTCAGCTACACGCTGCTGCGTCAGGGTGAGGGCGGTATGTCGGTCACGGTTTGCACGGACAAGGCAGGCGCGGACGAGAGCTTGAAAGTCGCGCGCGAATGGATCCAGAAAAATGCCTCGACTACCCACGCCAGCCCGCCGGACGTAGCGGAAGGTTCGGTCATCGTTCAGATCACCTAGGCACCGATAACTTCCTGCCCGTCATTCCCGCGACGGCGGGAATCCAGCCGCATGACGAAGCCGGGCGCAGCACGCGTCTGGAAATCGGGAAGTTATTTTTAGCCACATCCTTAACGTGCCGAAAACGCTTCCCGCTGGCGGCGCAGTCTGTCGCCGTCGATGTACTGCGCCAGCAGGTCAATGTCGCTTGCCGCCACCCCTTTGGCTGAAAACGCTTCTTTCCAAGTAGCAACTCGCAAAGCCGCCTCGCTGATGATCGTGCGCGCGGCATCAAGCTTCAGCCCGAACTGGCGCGCCTGCGACAGCGCGTTGGCCAGCGTGGATTCGGTGGCCTGGTCGCCGACAAGCATCGCCTGATAGCCCAGCCCCTGCGCGCTGGGCACCACATCGAATGCCGGCGACAGTCGGTAGTGGCCGTCGGACTGCCGCAGCAGCGCATGGTTTTTTTCATGGTCGTCGGTGTTGTCCATGAGGATGTTGAACACCATGCGCCGGAAGAGTTGCGCCTGCTGGCTGCGAATCTCTTGGGCGGGCGCCACCCGGCGCAGCAGTTGCGCGAGTTGCGGATAGCCCAGGTCTTCACCGGCGGCGCGCAGGGCGACATGCGCCGAAACCGCATGCAGCCGCGCCTGACCAGCCCGGTCGAACCTGCGCACCGCCACGGCATGGCCAGAGCCCACCGGCAGCGCCCGGGTCGTTGCCACCTCAATGCCGCAGGAACGGGCCAGTTCCATGGTGGCATGTTCGATCAGCGGCGTGTCGATCTCTTCGCCTTCGGAAAACTTCACCAGCCAGGGCTCGTCGTTGATGGTGATCAGCGATTTGGGGCGCGCGCCGCCCAGCGATGCGCCGGGCCGCACAAGTCGCCTTTGCAACTCCGGTACGGCCTCGTTCGCCAGAATTTTTCGCACGACTTCAGCCATCTCCTGAAGGCTGTCAAGACCGGGCATCGGCCCGCTGCGCCATGGCGTGTAGCCATCGGCGCGCAAGCTGACCCCCAGCGCGCCGTAGCGCTCATCGCCCGCAAACAGCAAAAACTCCAGAATCGACAGCCTTGGCGAGGGCTCAAACCTGCGGATCACCCGCTCGCCCCAGCGGTCGGGGCGGGCATCGTCCACGGCGCCCGCCGCACAGTCTTTTTCGCACGGCACGAACAGATCGCCCGTTAATGGCAGGTCTTCGCTCAGTGCAAAGCCGGAGCGCAGCCAGTCGGGCGAGTAGCGCAAGGACACGGCACGGCCCCCGGCAGCCAGGCCTAGTTCACCGACCGGGCGCGGCTGCGCAGGATCGCCAAGCCACCAAAGGAACAGGCGGTCTTGGAGAATGTAGTTGTCAGCCATGTTGCTCAGTCCTTCGGCTTTGCCGGGCTGCGGCGGTGCCGCTGCGCCGCTGCACTGATCTCGTTTTCGAGCGCAGCAACATCCTCTTTCGGATCGGCCACCAGGGCCAGGGCTTCATGGCGACCGATGATCCAGAGCGCCGTGGCGTACACGCCGATGGACACCGCCGCGTCACCCTTTTCCATCTTCATGAGCGTGGGAACGGAAATGTCCAGCCGCGTCGCCCATGCGCGCAGCGGTTGTTTGCGCCGCTTGCGGGCGGTGGCGAGGTCAGCACCGAGTTTTCGCAGTGCGGCTGTGGCGGCGGGTGGCAGGGTTTCAAGGGCTGAGGCTACTTGTGGCATATCGCATAGCTTAGCAAATAGCGTGATTTGTTCAATAATATTTGAACAAATCATGAGGAGTATGTAAAACTTCCTAAACGCCTTGGGCGTGGCCGACATCAGCATTGTTCAAATCTTGTCTGGTCAGTTTTTATCCACCATTGCAAGACTGGACATGCGATAAGTCCAGTGAGATCGACCACGTCAACGGAAAAAATTTATCGGGAACAGCCGGAATGCAGCGATACCTGCCCTTGGCGAGCGGCAGCTTTATGGATGTTGAATTTCAACGGTTGACTTGCCCGTCAGCGGTCGTTCGTGAGCTGAACCAATCTCAATTTAACCCAGCCCTGACGCTTTCAAGGTAATCCCTGATTTTCTGCTGGGTGGTTAGGCCTATCGCGGTTTGATAGGCCGCGTCTGCTGCGTTCAGCGACTGCTTGTCCAGCTTTGACAGCAGGTAGCCACGCGCCACCCACCAGGGTTGAAAGCTTTTGACGGTGTCCCGATTCATCGTATCAAGCTGTTGGAGTCCAGCTGCGACGTCTCCCGCCTCGGCCAATGCAACCGCACCTGCCACACAGGCGCCCTCGGTGGGGTAAAACATATTGATCTGCCGGTACAGGTCGGCAATGCCTTGCCACGGTGTTTGCCCGGTAAAAAGTCTGTGGCAGTGGGCCGACTGAACCGCTGCCTCCAATTGAAAAGGGCCCGGAGTGCGCGACTGCGCAGCCACCCACAGCAACTGGTCGGCTTGCACGATGGCATTTTTGTCCCAAAGTAGGACGTCTTGCTGGGCTAAGGGCACAAAGCGGTCATGCGCATCCACCTGTGCGGCGCGTCTGGCATTGCTGAAGGTCATCAGCGCCAGCAGGCCTTTGGCTTCAGCTGACTCGGGCAGTAACTGGCAAACGATGCTGCACAGATACAAGGCCTCGTGTTTCAGGTCGAGCACGCGTGCCTCTGCGCCGTCCATGGCGTCCACGCTCAAGCCAAAAGCCCCGTAAATACTTTCCAGCACATGGTGCAGGCGCTCCGGCAACTCGCGCGCTTCGGGTTCGTCAAAGCGCAGGCCGGTGCTTCGGATTTTCTGTTTGGCGCGTACCAGCCGCTGGGCCAGCGTTGTGGGCGACAGCAGCAGGGCGTGCGCCATATCGGCCACCTCCAGACCAAGGACGGTTTGCAACATCAATGGAATGCGTACTTTTTCATCAATCGCCGGGTGCGCGCAGACAAACAACAGCTTGAGCCGCGCATCGGGGATAGTGAAGGTGTGTACTTCGGCCTCGTCTTTTGCCAACAGTGCGGTGACTGCTGGGTCAAAGCGTACCTTGTCATGCCGGGCCATCTGGAGCAACTGCCGCTTTGCCACCGTCAGCAGCCAGGCATCTGGCGAATCTGGAACACCTTCACGTGGCCAGGTCTCCAGTGCTTTGACCAGCGCATCGCCCAGCGCATCTTGCGCAGCAGCAATGTCACGCCACTGCCACGCCAGGTAGGACACCAGCCGCCCGTAAGACTCCCGGGCGGCTCGTTCTACCGCATGGTCCGCATCGCCCCGAAAGCTGGCACCCAGCATGCTGCGTGGTGCGCTTTACGATGCAACCGGGGGTGGCAGCACAGGGCGTACTTCCGTTGTACCCGTCGCCGCATTCGGGCTACGTGCCGCCCAGGTCAGTGCTTCGTCCAGGCCGGGTACTTCAATGATGAAGTAGCCCCCGAGGTGCTCTTTGGTGTCTGCGTAAGGGCCATCGTGAATCACCCGTTTGCCGCCGCGCATTTGCACATGGGTGGCGGTGTGCGGCTCTTGCAAGCCGTTGCCGCTGACGATCACCCCGGCCTGGCCCAATGCGCCAACGTAGGCGTTCCACGCTCCCCAGTAAGCGGGGGACGCCTGGGGGTTGGTCTTCTGGGCCACATCGCTGTCAGTTTCTTTAAATATCAACATGAATTGCATGGTATTTCTCCAAATAAAGTTGTCATGGGCCCTCTGCAACATTGCTGGGCCTAACCCTGTGATGCGCGAAGCTGCATGCAATCGACATCTTCTCAAATATTTTTGACGGCCTTGCAAGCTATCGAAAAACGCTACCAAATAAGTAGTTGCTTGCGCACGTATTGATTGGGCTGACGGCCAAAATGAACCCTGAAAAAGGCAAAAAATGAATCGTGTGGCCTTTCATGTCGCTGAAAACCGTCACTTTTATCTATCAAACTAGCCTACAGGTCAGTGGATAAAAGCGCGAGCAGCTCCTTCTGCGGCCAGGAGGTGGTCACGCCTCTGTCGCCCACCTACTGGTCGCTGATCTTCGACGGTGATTCCATCTCGCTCAATCCATCAATAGGCAATTGGAGCCTTCCGTGCCGTTCCCACTACATTATTGATAGAGGTGCGATTGCGTGGGCCAGCAACATGTCGAATGCGGCCATCGAGCTCGGCCGGACCCGCGACCGTCAAAACAAGGCGGCTTACTTCTCGGCCGAGAAATCCGTTCCAAGTGCCCCGCCAGCCGCAGCATCGGCGATGCCGTCATTCCAGCCTCCCCGGGAGACTACAAGCAAGTCTGCGACTGTGCGTGACCCAGTGGGCTTCTGGGCAGCGGTGAAGGGGTGGTGGAAGGGCTGAGGCTGGTTCATCCTGGAAGTAAGAGCGGTCGTTCAACCGCTGAATATTACCGACCGCACCCAGGCCTGGAGCGGACCTAGCAGTTGCCCATTCTGAACTTCTGCAATCAGTCAATTCTGTTGAAAAACTCCAAATTCCAGGATGAGAGAAATCGCCGTGGTTGTCGTCTCAGCGGGCAATGCAAGGAGTGGGACATTCGTGAAAGCATTTACCGAGGCCGTGGCAGCAATCTAGTGGGCAGCATATGGTCGACCCTTACCGAGAAATTAGATGGCCTCTAAAGCCTGGAATTTTTGGAGCCCGCCCTCAAAATCGAGTTTTTCAGCAGAATTAGTCTAGAGCGGACATTGGTTTTAATAGATTCAGCGACAGCTCTTGGTCGGGTGCCGGTGCTGCGCTCATCGAAATCGTCGCCCCTTTGCTGACGGTCAAGCTGCTGGTCCCAATGTCGGGAATGCAGCAAGCAGTTCCGGAGGTCGACTGACTCTTGTCAGTCTTTTTCTGTCATTGATGGCGCACGGATTTTTGAATGTGGTTACCTAAAAATGTCATAACGACTGTTCGATAAAAACGAACTTCATTCGTGCGCAATTTTCGGCAAGTCGCCTCAACGCATTCCGGTTTACATTAAAATGACTAGGCAGATGACTAGTTAAATCAGGAGTGCCCTCATGAATATATGGCCCGTTCAAGACGCAAAAGCGCGTTTCAGTGAGTTCCTCGATGCCTGCCTGGCAGACGGTCCGCAGATGGTCACGCGCCGGGGTGCGGAGGCAGCTGTGCTGGTGCCTGCGGCTGAGTGGAAGCGATTGCAGTCTGCTGCCAGGCCGTCGCTGAAGGAACTGCTTTTATCGGACACTGCCCGCACCGAGTTTTTGGTGCCGCCGCGTGGTTCTGCCCGCCGGCGGCAGGTTGAGGCGCTGGAGTAAGCGCTGTGTACTTGCTGGACACAAATGTTATTTCTGAACTGCGCCGGCCCAGGCCGCATGGCGCGGTGCTGGCGTGGCTGGAGTCGGTTGCTGACAGTGAGCTGCACATTTCGGCGGTCAGCCTGGGCGAGATTCAGGCGGGCATTGAACTCACGCGCGACCAGGATGCGGCCAAGGCAGCGGAGATAGAGCAGTGGGCTGACCTGGTGGCCGCGTCTTACAACGTGCTGCCGATGGACGCAGCCACCTTTCGCCACTGGGCAAAGCTCATGCACCGGCGCTCTGACACGCTGTATGAAGACGCGATGATCGCCGCAACGGCCATTCGCCATCAACTGAAGGTGGTGACGCGCAACGTGGCGGATTTTTCTGATTTTGGTGTCGAGCTTTTCAACCCGTTTGAATCCGTTTGAAATAAGCGCCAGCGGCCGGTTTTCTTCAAGGAAAAAGTGACCATCCTTGGATTTAGCTTGAAAGCCAGAAGCTGATTCGGCAGTGTCCACCTTACCCGGCCAACGACGCCCAAAGCAGCAAGGAGCCTATCGAGAAGGCATGAAGCGGGTGATCGAGGACCGCTGTGGCAGCAGCAACCGCGCCACCACCTCCGCCGTCTCCGCCACCAGCGTCCCCTTGCGCCAAACCTTCAACCGATTCGCCCGCAGCCGGATCGCCTCGACCGCATCCCGCGCCTGCATCAGCACGAAGCTCGCATCGCAGCCCGCCTCCAGGCCGTAGCCGGGCAGGTGCATCACTTTGGCCGCATTCACCGCCACCGCGTCGAAGCACGCGCGTATGCCTTTCTGGCTGGTCATCTGCGCCACGTGCAGGCCCATGTGCGCCACTTCCAGCATGTCGCCGCTGCCCATGCCGTACCAGGGGTCCATCACGCAGTCGTGGCCGAAGGCGACATTCACGCCGGCGGCCATCAGCTCGGGCACGCGGGTCATGCTGCGACGCTTGGGGTAGGGGTCGTGACGAACCTTTTATCGATTTCGTTCAGCTTCTGTTCACCCACTCCTTCGTAAGCTCTGTTTCACATCAACCAAGGAGCTCTCCATGAAACGTTCTGCCATTCTTTGCCTGACCACGCTGCTGGCGGCGGGCGTCCAGGCCCAGACCTTCAACGACACTGCCCGCGTGCGCAATGTCACCCCACAGCACGAGAACATCTCCGTGCCGCGCAACGAGTGCACCAGCCAGTGGGTAACCGAGCAGCAAGCCGTGCCGGCTTCGCGCAATTATGGCGGGCTGGCGATCGGCGGTGTGGCCGGCGCGTTGCTGGGCAACCAGGTCGGCGGGGGCCGCGGCCGCGAAGCCGCCACCGCCGTCGGTGCCGTGGTCGGCGCGCTGACCGGCGAGCACTTTGCCAACCAGAACGGCTGGGGCGGCTACCAACAGGCAGCGCCGCAGCAGCAGCGCCAGGTGCAGAACTGCCGCACCGTCAACGACGTGCAGACCCGCCTCACGGGCTACCAGGTCGAGTACGAGTACCGCGGTCAGGTCTACAGCACGGTGACCCGCGAGAACCCGGGCCGCACCTTGCCCGTGCGCGTCTCGGTGGCGCCGGTGGAGCCGGTGGGGCGCGAGTACCAGGGCGCAAGCGAATACCAAGGCAGGCGCGATGACCGTGGCGGTCGCGAGTACTATGGTGCTTACAACCGATGAACGCATTTGCCAAACTGCTCTGCGCCACCTTGCTGCTGGCGTCCAACCTGGCCTGGGCCGACCTGAGTCGCGACGACGCGGCCGAAGTGGCCCAGCGGGCCAGTGGCGGCCGCGTGCTGTCGGTCGAGAAGTCCGAGTCTTCGGGACCGCCGGTGTGGCGCGTCAAGGTGGTCACGCCGGCTGGCGAGGTGCGCGTGATCCAGGTGGACGTCGCCACCGGCCAAGTCCGCTAGGGCCGGCCTGCGGCAGCCTAAGTCCCATGCGCCTGTTGCTGATTGAGGACGATGCCGCGCTGCGGCTCACCCTGGCCCGCCAGCTGGAGGCCGATGGCTACCGGGTCGACCAGGCCAGGGACGGCGAAGAGGGCCTGTTTCTGGCGCGCGAGTACCCGGTAGACCTCGTCATCGTCGACCTGGGGCTGCCCAAGCTGAATGGGCTGAGCATCGTGCAGCGCCTGCGGCAGGAGGGGCGCGCCCTACCCATCCTGATCCTCACCGCGCGCGGCAGCTGGCAAGACAAGGTGGTCGGCCTGGAAGCCGGTGCCGACGACTACCTGGTCAAGCCTTTCGAATACCCGGAGCTGGCGGCGCGGCTCAAGGCCTTGCTGCGGCGCTCGCTCGGAGCTTCCTCTGACATGCTGACGCTTGGTCCCCTCAGCATCGACCTGACAGCGCAGGCGGTGCGGCTCAATGGCGCGGCGCTGGAGCTCACGGCTTTTGAATATCGCCTGCTCGAAACCCTGGTGCGCCAGCGCCCGGCCATCGTCACCAGGCAGGCGCTGTCGGACTACCTGTACCCGCACGGGGAAGACCGCGACAGCAACGTGCTGGAGGTGCTGGTGGGCCGGCTGCGGCGCAAGCTAGACCCGGAGTGCAGCCTCGGCCCGATCGAGACCGTGCGAGGGCGCGGCTACCGGTTCAACCTGAAATGAGGGCCGGCTACGCCATCCGTACCCGTCTGCTTCTGGGTGCTGCGCTAATGCTGCTGGCCTTTATGACGGGCGCAGGGCTGGCGGTGCAGCGTGCCAATGCCGAAAGCGTGCGGGCGGCCTATTTCGGCCGCCTGCAGAGCACCATCTATCTGCTGCTGGCAGCTGCCGAACTCGATGCCGGCGGTGCGCTGGTGATGCCTCCGGCATTTGCGGAGCCGCGCCTGTCGCTGCCGGGTTCCGGTCTGTACGCCGGTATCTACAACGTGGTGCGGGGGGAGCAGTGGCAGTCGGCCTCGACCCTGGGCCAACAGCCACCGTTCCGGCGCAGCCTGCAACCCGGTCAATGGCTTAACGAGACGGCGGATGGGGCTGGCAGGTCCTTCCTGTCGGTCAGCTATGCCGTCATCTGGAAGGCCTCCGCGCGTGAGGCACCGCTGGTGCTCACGGTACTGGAAGACCGTGCGGCCTTCGACCGCGAAGTCAGCGCCTTCACCCGCACCCTGTGGCTCTGGCTGGGAGGCGCCGCCGGGCTGCTGTTGCTGGCACAGCTGTGGCTGTTGCGGTGGGGCCTGGCGCCGCTGCGGCAGGTGGCTAGCGAGATCCGGCGCATCGAAGGGGGCGAGCAATCGCGCATCGAGGGCCGTTACCCCACCGAAATCTCCGGGCTCACGGACAACCTGAACACCCTGATCCAGCAGGAGCGGGTGCGCCAGATCCGGCATCGCGACGCGCTGAGCTTTCTGGCCCACAGCCTGAAGACCCCGCTGGCCGTGCTGCGCAGCGCACTGGCCGAGCCGGCGCAACTGCCAGCAACGGTGGCCCAGCAGGTGAGCCGCATGGACGACATCGTGCAGCACCAGCTGGGGCGCGCCATCGCCGGGGGCGCCGCGCGCTTTGCGCCGCCGCTTTTGGTGGCGCCGATCGTGGAGCGCATTCGCGACGCGCTGGCCAAGGTCTATGCCGATAAGGCCTTGGACTTCAGCGTCGAGTGCCCGCCCGACCTGGCCTGGCGCATTGACGAGGGCGACTTGTTCGAGGTGCTGGGCAACCTGCTGGACAACGCGGCCAAGTGGGCGCGCAACCGGGTCCTGGTGCGGGTGTGGCGCGAAGCAGGGCGCTTGTGCCTCCGCATCGAGGACGACGGCCCCGGGTTCAGCGACACCGAGTCGGTGCTGCGGCTGCACGTGCGGGGGGACGAGCGCGTGCCCGGGCACGGCGTCGGGCTGGCAGTGGTGAGCGACCTGGTGGCCAGCCACCAGGGAGAGCTGAAGCTCTCGCGCGGCGCGATGGGCGGCGGGCGGGTGGACATCGTGTTGCCGGTGCCTTGAGGGGGGATGCTCCTCAAGGGGACAGTCAGAATTCCTAATTTACCTTGAAGAAGGCGGTCTTGGCGGGTCGGTTGACGACGGTCAACCGGGCCACCACCTCCGGCGTCTCAGCCACCAGCGCCCCCTTGCGCCAAACCTTCAGCCGATTCGCCCGCAACCGAATCGCCTCCACCGTATCCCGCGCCTGCAGCAGCACGAAGCTCGCATCGCAGCCCGCATCAAGTCCGTAGCCCGGCAAATGCATCACCTTCGCCGCATTCACCGTCACCGCGTCGAAGCAGGCACGAATGCCTTGCTGGCTAGTCATCTGCGCCACGTGCAGGCCCATGTGCGCCACCTCCAGCATGTCGCCCGAACCCATGCCATACCACGGGTCCATCACGCAGTCGTGGCCGAAGGCGACGTTCACGCCGGCGGCCATCAGCTCGGGCACGCGCGTCATGCCCCGGCGTTTCGGGTAGCTGTCGTGGCGGCCCTGCAGCGTGACGTTGATCAGCGGGTTGGCGATGACGCTGACGCCGCTCTCGGCGATCAGCGGAAGCAGCTTGCTCACGTAATAGTTGTCCATGGAATGCATCGACGTGCAGTGCGAGCCGTTGACGCGGCCCTGCAGGCCAAGCCGCTGCGCCTCGAAGGCCAGCGTCTCGATGTGGCGTGACAGCGGGTCGTCGCTCTCGTCGCAGTGCATGTCCACCAGCAGACCGCGCTCGGCCGCCAGTTCGCACAGCAGCCGCACACTGACCGCGCCATCAATCATGGTGCGCTCGAAATGCGGAATGCCGCCGACCACGTCCACGCCCAGGTTCAGCGCGCGTTTCAGGTTCTCCAGGCCGCCTTTGGAGCGCAACACGCCATCCTGCGGAAAGGCGACCAGCTGCAGGTCGATGTAGGGCGCGACGCGGCGCCTGACTTCGAGCAGCGCCTCGACCGGCAGCAGGCTGGGGTCGCTGGTATCGACATGGCTGCGGATCGCCAGCAGGCCCTTGGCCACGGCCCAGTCGCAGTAGGCGAGGGCGCGTTCAATGATGGCGTCGGCTGTCAGCGTGGGTTTGAGTTCGCCCCACAGCGCGATGCCTTCGAGCAGCGTGCCGCTTTCGTTGACACGCGGCAGGCCGTAGCTCAGCGTGGCGTCCATGTGGAAATGGGCATCGACGAAAGGCGGGCTCAGCAGGAAGCCGCCCGCGTCGACAAGCTCGTGCGCCGGGGCGTCCAGGCCGGGCGCGATTTCGGCGATCAGGCCATCGCGCACGGCCACTGACATGCCGGTCCGGCCATCGGGCAGGGTGGCATTTTTGACGAGTAAATCAAGCATCTGCGCCTTTGCGGTAAGTTGCACCAAGGCCCGAGATTAACGGGCTTTGCCGTCTTTGCAGGCACAGCGAGCAGCCCGGGACAGCCAAACGCCTATTCAGAGGCCCTGCAGTGGTTGATACGCTTGCCCTTCCCCCAGTTTCACAAGCCTTCTTATGATCGTTCCATGCGCTGCGCATGCAAGGAAAAAATGATGAACAAACTGACCCTGCACCCCGTGAATGACCAGGTGGTGCGTGTGCTGTCCAGCCAGGGCGAGTGCGTCGGCAACCTCAAGCTGATTGGCAATGTGTGGAATTTCAAGGCCATTGGCCATGACGCGGACGGCCAGCTCATTCCGGGCGGCGGCCCGCTGACCGACCGGCACAACACGCGCTTTGCGGTTCTGGATGAAGCCGTGGTCAACGCCGCGCTCTCACATGAAACATGAATATAGACAGCCCACCCCCCGCTGTCATCCCGGGCCAGACCCGGGATCCATGACTTCTGCTGGGCGCTGTCATCGGACATGGGGACACAGGGACATGGGTTGCGGGTCAGGCCCGCAATGACAAAAGAGAAAATGAAGCGCTTCGAGGGCACTGAGCAGTAACGATTTTCGCAACTAAATTGGCTGTTTGCGCAATGCGGACGAGCGCGTATAGCTATGTTTTCAGGAGCGCCGGCCCCTCAGCGCGCCACCGTGAACGCCAGCGGCCCGCCGTCGCACATGCCGTCCGACAGCACCAAAAGCCGGTAGGCCGCAGGCGTTTCTTCCAGCACCATCATGGCCTCGGGCTTGGTTTCCTTGTCGCACTTGCGCAGCTTGACGCGGCTCAGGTCCAGCGCCGCCAGGATTTTGGGCTGCACCACGCGGCCTGCGTCGGCCTTGCCGTCCCACCAGGCCACCGTCCAGCCCGCGCCCTGGCTGGCGCGGCTGTCGTCGGGCCCGGCCAGCAGCAGGAACCCGGTCTTGACAGCGACCATGTCGCGAATGCCCCGGTTGGCGCCCAGCGCCAGGCGCGTCACCGTCGCTTTCGGGTCGCGCGCGGCCTGTGCGTCGAACAGCGCATCGGCATCGACCGCCAGTACCAGCGCCGTGTCTTTCAGCACCGGGCCGCGAAAGCCAAAGTACAGCCGCCCGCCCTGCGCCGCCAGGCCCTCGATGTTCACGCCTTGCTGGCCGGCCAGCGCTGGCGCTTCCTCGGGTGGTTCGGAACCCAGGCATTTGCGTTCGCCCACATGCGGCGCCAGCCCGGGCTGCGCCTGCATGATGGCCCACAGCCGCCCGGTGTCGGCACGGTCCGCCAGCGCGCTGCCGCCAGGGGACCGCAAGGCGCGGCCGGTGGCCGGGTCCAGCCGCAAGCGCAGTACATGGCGGCTGCCGGGGTTGCTGGCGCAGTCGCCGCGCTTGGCCGAGTGCGAGCCGGTGACGTAGAAATAACGCCCGTCCGTGGCCGCGCCTTCGGCATCGAGTTCGTCGGCCGTGTCGCGCAGCACCACCGGCTCGGCATCGATGGTCAATGCCTTGTTGCCGATCTGCGCGTAGCGCGCCTGCGCGCCTTCGTCAAAAACGACGAGGCAAAAGCGCCGCTGGCTGGCGTCGAGGTTGCAGGCGATGCCGCTGACGGACTGGCGGGTTTTTTTGATTTTTTTCTTGCCCAGGTCAAAGTCAAAACCCGCGCCGCTGTCCCATGGGCCGCTGTCGGGCTGGATGCGGGGCGGCGCCTGTTGCGCGCCGGCGCCGAAGGCCAGGGCGGACGCCAGCAGCGCCAGTAGAACCAGCCGCCAGGGAAAAAGTGTCGTGTGCATGGCCGCACTGTAGTGGACGCGGGGCGCGGTTTCAAGGCGGCATCTGCGCCGCGATGAAATCCAGGAAGGCCGTGATGCGCGACGACAGCGCGGTGTTGCGGTAATACACCGCGTTGACCGGCTGGCGCAGGTCTACCGTCTCGCGCGCCAGCACCTGCACCAGGTCGCCGCGCTGGCGGTCGGTTTCGGTCATGAAGTCGGCCAGGCAGACAATGCCCATGCCGGCCAGCGCCAGCTGGCGCATGGTTTCGCCGCTGGAGGCGCTCAGCGTGGGCGCGGCGGCATAGCATCATGTTCACCGGCCTGACCGTGGCGCTGGTCACCGGCGTTCCGCTGGGCACCTTCATCGGCCAGCATTTCGGCTGGCGCGAAACCTTTCTGGCCGTGTCGGCGCTGGGCGCCATCGCCTTTGCGGTCAGCCTGATCTTCATCCCGCGCAGCCTCAAACACACGCCGCCCGCGTCGCTGGCGCAGCAGTTCAAGGTGCTGGCCCAGCCGCGCCTGCTGCTGGTCTATGTGACCACGGCGGTCGGCTACGGCGGCTCTTTCATTCCGTTCACGTTTCTGGCGCCCATCCTGCAGCAGTCGGGCTTTGGCGCCGGCGCCATCGGCTGGGTGATGCTGGTCTACGGCGTGTCGGTGGCCGCCGGCAATATCTGGGGCGGCCGGCTGGCCGATAGCAAGGGGCCGATTGCCGCGCTGAAGATCATCTTTGCGCTGCTGGCCGCCGTGCTGATGGTGTTCAACTTCACCGCGCCGCATCCCTGGCTGGCGGTGGCCACCGTGCTGCTGTGGGGCGCCGTGGCCTTCGGCAACGTGCCGGGCCTGCAGGTCTACGTGGTGCGCCAGGCCGAGCGCCACACGCCGCAGGCGGTCGATGTGGCCTCGGGCCTGAACATCGCCGCTTTCAACCTGGGCATCGCCTTTGCGGCCTGGGCCGGCGGACTGGTGGTGACGCATCTGGGCGTGATGCATACGCCGTGGATAGGCGCGCTGGTGGTGCTGGGCGCGCTGGCGCTGACGTACTGGAGCGGCCGCCTCGACCTGCGCGAGGGTGCGGCTGCCCGCAGCCTCAGGCCTTCAACTTCCATCCCGAACGGAAAATCCACGCAATCGCCACCAGGCAAAGCGTCAGAAACCCCAGGATGGCGGCCACGCTGACGCCCACGTTGACATCGGCAACGCCATAAAAACTCCAGCGGAAGCCGCTGATCAGGTAGACCACCGGGTTGAACAGCGCGATTTTTTGCCACACCGGCGGCAGCATGTTGATCGAGTAAAACGCGCCGCCCAGAAAGGTCAGCGGCGTGACGACCATCAGCGGTACGATCTGCAGCTTCTGGAAGTTGTCCGCCCACAGCCCGATGATGAAACCGAACAGGCTGAAGGTCACGGCGGTCAGCAGCAAAAAGCACAGCATCCAGAACGGGTGCGCAATGCTGTAGGGCACAAACAGGCGCGCCGTCGCCAGGATCAACAGGCCCAGCAGCACCGACTTGCTCGCCGCCGCGCCCACATAGCCCATCACCACCTCCATGGACGACACCGGCGCGGACAGCAGCTCGTAAATCGTGCCCGACCACTTGGGCATGTAGATGCCGAAGGCGGCGTTGGAAATGCTCTCATTGAGCAGCGACAGCATGACCAGGCCGGGAATGATGAAGGCGCCGTAGCTGATGCCGTCGATGTCGCCCATGCGCGAGCCGATGGCGGCGCCGAAAACGACAAAATACAGCGAGGTCGAGATGACCGGCGCGGCGATTGACTGCGTCAGCGTGCGGAAGGTGCGCGCAATTTCAAACCGGTAGATAGCCCGGATGGCGTGCCAGTTCATGCGATCTCCTTGGTGTTGTTTTGGTTGTTGTCGATGACCAGCGGCGGGGCCGGCTTTCCCGCATGGACCAGGCTGACAAAAATGTCTTCCAGCGAACTCTCGCTCGAATGCAGGTCCTTGAAGTCGATGCCCAGGCCGGCGAGCCGCTTGAGCAGGTCCCCGATGCCGGTTTCCTCCTGCTGGGTGTCGAAGGTGTAGACCAGCGCCTGGCCGCCCTCAGTCAGCTCCAGCGGCAGGCCGGCCAGTGCCTCGGGAAGGGTTGGCAGCGGCGACCGCAGTTGCAGCGTGAGCTGCTTCTTGCCGAGTTTGCGCATCAGCACCGCCTTGTCTTCCACCACGATCAACTCGCCCTTGCTGATGACGCCGATGCGGTCTGCCATTTCCTCGGCTTCCTCGATGTAATGCGTGGTCAAAATGATGGTGACGCCGCTTTCGCGCAGGTTGCGCACCATCTGCCACATGCCCTGGCGCAATTCGACATCGACACCGGCGGTGGGTTCGTCGAGAAACAATATCCGCGGCTCGTGCGAGAGCGCCTTGGCAATCAGCACCCGGCGCTTCATGCCGCCCGACAGCGTCATGATCTTGCTGTCCTTCTTGTCCCACAGCGACAGGTCGCGCAACACCTTTTCAATGTGCGCCGGGTTCGGCGGCTTGCCAAACAGCCCGCGGCTGAAGCTGACGGTGGACCAGACGGTTTCAAACGAGTCGGTCGAAAGCTCCTGCGGCACCAGCCCGATCTTGGCGCGCGCCGCACGGTAGTCGCGAACAATGTCGTGCCCGTCGGCCGTCACGCTGCCCGAACTCGGCCTGACGATGCCGCAAACGATGTTGATCAGCGTGGTCTTGCCAGCGCCGTTGGGGCCCAGCAGCGCAAAAATCTCGCCGCGCCGGATCGTCAGGTCCACCGACTTGAGCGCCTGAAAGCCCGAGGCATACACCTTGCCGAGCTTTTGAATGGAAATAATCGTTTGCACAGGGAAATTTTCTATGAAAAAGGCCGTTGGCGCAATGGCAACGGGCGCTTAAAGCTATTAAAACAGGAGCATTTGCAGGACGCTGAGCGGCACTTGCTTGGCGCGCCATCGCCAGCTTGCGGTCATGAAGCGTTTCCAGGACCCCGTCCGGCTGCAGCGTCTGCGAGTGTAGCGGTCGCTCATTTTGGCGCTTGTTGCTGATCGTGACCACGACCTGGTGGCGGGCCGTTTTGCCATTGCCGGTGAAGCCCGGCCCTTGCGTGTTAGGCGTCAGCACTTTCGACTGCCGCGCGGCGATGGCGCGGCGGCGCATCAAACATGCCGATGCGCGCGCGACCTGGGCTCTTCACGCGGCAGGTGTTCGGCGCGCTCATGCAGCGCTTCCATGATGCGGCATTGCGGCCCGCTGCCGTCGCAGCCCGCGCGCAGGCTGATCAAGTCGTCTTGCAAGGCCTGCAGTTCGGCCAGCCGCTCGGCCACATGCGCGATATGCGATTCGAGCGCGGCGTTCGCTAGCGCGCAGTCTGCTTTCTGCGCCAGGTCGAGGTGCAGCAGCGTGCGCACTTCATCGAGCGACATGTCCATCGCCCGGCACAGCCGGATGAACCTGAGCTGGTGAATGTCGCCATCGGAGTAGCCGCGGTAGCTGTTGGCCCCGCGCGCGCCGGGCGCCAGCAGGCCTTCTTTTTCATAAAAACGGATGTTGGCGGTGCTGACGCCGCTCAGGGCGGCGGCTTTCCCGATCAGGTGCAGGGGTTTTGACTCAAGCATGGCTTGACCTTCAAGTGGGTTCAGGGTTTTTAATGGTGGCACAGGAAAAAAAACCATGACCGATTGCTGCTCAAAACCTTCCGATACCTGCGCCATTCCCGTGGCGCCTGCTGCGCCCCCGCCCTCGGGCGCCACGCGCTTTCGCATTCCGGCGATGGACTGCGCCGTGGAAGAGGCCGATATCCGCCGCCTCTTGGAGCCGGTGAAGGGCATCCGTTCGCTGAACTTCCAGCTGGTGGCGCGAACCCTCGCGATTGACGCGCCGGATGACGCCGTGCAGGCCGCTGTCGCGGCGATTGGCCAGGCGGGCTACAAGATGCAGCCGTTTGCCACGGCCCCGGCGGATGAAGGCGCGCACAAGGGGCACGACCACGCGCATGACGACGGCCACGCGCTGCCTGCGGGCCTGCCCCGGCTGGTCGGCGCGCTGGTGCTGGCGGGCGTGGCCGAGGCGATCAGTTTTTTCGCCCCCGAAGGCCTGCCGTGGATGCTGGCTGGCATGGCGGTGGCGCTGGCCGCCATCTACCTGGCGGGGCTGGAGGTGTACCAGAAAGGCCTCACCGCGCTGTTCAAACGCCGGCTCAACATCAATGCCTTGATGACGGTGGCCGTGACCGGCGCCTTCCTGATCGGCCAGTGGCCCGAGGCGGCGATGGTGATGGCGCTGTATTCGCTCGCCGAGCTGATCGAGGCGATGGCGGTGGACCGCGCGCGCAATGCCATCAAGGGCCTGATGGCGCTGGCCCCCGAGCAAGCCGATGTTCGCCAGCCCGGCGGCAACTGGCAGACCGTGGCACTCAATGACGTGCCGCTGGGCGCCACCGTGCGCGTCAGGCCCGGCGGGCGCATTCCGCTGGACGGGCTGGTCACGGCCGGCGCCAGCGCGGTGAACCAGGCGCCGGTCACCGGCGAAAGCCTGCCGGTGGACAAGGGCGTGGGCGACAGTGTGTTCGGCGGCACCATCAACGAAACCGGCGAGCTGGAACTGGCGGTGACGGCGGCCGCGCAGGACAGCACGCTGGCGCGCATCATCCACGCCGTCGAGCAGGCGCAAGGCAAGCGCGCGCCCACGCAGACGCTGATCGACCGCTTCGCCGCCGTCTACACGCCGACCGTGTTCGTGCTGGCGCTGGCGGTCGCCTTGTTCACGCCGCTGCTGCTCGACTGGACCTGGCTGGACGCGCTGTACAAGGCGCTGGTGCTGCTGGTCATCGCCTGCCCGTGCGCGCTGGTGGTGTCCACGCCGGTGACGGTGGTCAGCGGCCTGGCGACGGCGGCGCGGCGCGGCATCTTGATCAAGGGCGGCACCTACCTGGAGGAAGCCCGCCGCCTGAAGGCCGTGGCGCTCGACAAGACCGGCACCCTCACGCAGGGCGCGCCGTCGCTGGTCGGCTGGCAGGCCTGGGGCGGGCTTGATCAGGCTGAAGTCCACCACATCGCCGCCCGCCTGGCGGCCCGCTCGGACCATCCGGTGTCCAGGGCGATTGCCCAGGGGCTGGCCGACAGCCGCAGTGCCGGCGCTGCTGCGGTTGAAGCTTTTGGCGCGCTGGCGGGGCAGGGCGTTCAGGGCAGCGTCGATGGCGCCAGTTACGTGCTGGGCAACCACCGGCTGATGGAGGCGCGCGGGCAATGCTCGCCCGCGCTGGAAGCGGCGCTGGCGGTGCATGAAGCGCAGGGCCGGACGGTGACACTGCTGGCCGGCGCGCAGGGGGTGCTGGGCTTTTTTGCGGTCGCCGACACGATCCGGGACAGCTCGCGCCAGGCGGTGGCCGAATTGAAGGCGCTGGGCGTGGTGACGGTGATGCTGACCGGCGACAACGCCGCCACCGCCCGGGCCATCGCCGCGCAGGCCGGCATTGACGACGTGCGCGGCAACCTCTTGCCAGAGGACAAGCTGGCCGCCATCCGCCAGCTGCAAAGCGATTACGGGCCGACCGGCATGACCGGCGACGGAATCAACGACGCACCGGCGCTGGCGCAGGCCGACATCGGTTTTGCCATGGGCGGCGCGGGCACCGACATTGCCATCGAGGCGGCCGACGTGGTCATCATGAACGACAGCCTGCTGCGCATTGCCGAGACGGTGCGCCTGTCGCGGCGAACGCACGCCGTGCTGTGGCAGAACATCACGCTGGCGCTGGGCATCAAGGCGGTGTTTTTCGTGCTCGCCGTGTTTGGCAGCGCGACCATGTGGATGGCGGTGTTCGCCGACATGGGCGCCAGCCTGCTGGTGGTGGCCAACGGCCTGCGGCTGCTGCGCCGCCAGGGCGGCTGACGGGTTTTGCTATTTAATTAATAGCTGCTTGCGTAGGCTGCGCATGCCAAAGCAGCCTTTTTGATTCTGAAAAACCTTGCTTTCTGGTTGCAGCGAATACGCGCTCATGCGGATTGACATCAGTGCAGGCTGTCGGAAAACCTGCTGCCAGGCGCACTGACAACGCTGCAGCGGACCTGCTCCAGTTCGGCAATCAGCGCGTCAACCGCTGCCAGAAAGTCTTCGCGACTGGCATGCGGAAAATTGCTGACCAGCGCCGATGAATGCCTGGCCAGCTCCTGCGCCTCGGCCTGGCGCGCCCAGCGCCGGACCTCGCAGTAAGTCAGCAAGGCCAGCCGGCCCAGGTCTCCCTTCCTGCGAGCGAAGCGCAGGTCGCCCAAGATGTCTTCGAGTCCATTTTGAAGGGATAAGGAAGAAGCGTTCATGTTGCAGTGCAGCATGAATCTTTGAACTTACACGAAACTTACGTTTGCCTTGCTTTTTGGCCTGGCCGTGCGTTCAGCGCTCGCCGAACATGTTCAGTTTGACGCCGTTGAGCGTGAGGATTTTCATGGGCTTTCCTGATGGCTCTGTCACTGTTAGATGTGGAATTTTTTTTCCAGAGGCGTAGAGTTCATAGCGAACCGTGAAGGAGGTTAGCCATGAACGCCGAGACTTTCAATGCGTTGATGAACCAACAGGTGCCCCGGCTCACGCTGCGCCAGCGTGAACTGCTCAAAAAGCGTCTGGATGAACTCGATGAGCAGCAAAAAGGGCTGGCCGTCATTGAGTCGTCCAGCGCGACTGAGCCGCGCTGCTGCCCACACTGCCAAGGCAGCGAGCTTTACCGGCATGGCCACGTCAGTGGGTTGCAGCGCTACCGCTGCCGGACATGCCACCGCACGTTCAATGCCCTGACGGGCACCGCGCTGGCGCGGCTGCGCAAGAAGGGCAAGTGGTTCGGTTTTAGTCAAGCCCTGGCCGCCTCCCTCACCCTTCGCCGGGCCGCTACTGCCCTGCAGGTTCACCGAAACACGGCGCTGCGCTGGCGCCATCGCTTTCTCAGCGGCCTCAAGGCAGACCGCGCGACAACGCTGCAAGGTATTACCGAGGCCGACGAGACCTATATCCTGGAGTCGCGCAAGGGCTGTCGCAAGCTGGACCGCCCGCCTCGCCGTCGCGGCAGCAAGGCGAGAAAAGCGGGCCTGTCCGGTGAACTGGTCTGCGTTTTGGTGGCTCGGGACCGTGCCGGACAGACGCTGGACTGGGTGATGGGACGCGGGCAGATGACAAAAGCCGCACTGGCCGGCGCACTGCAGCCCGTGCTGGCCAAGGATGCGCTGCTGGTGAGCGATGGCAACCGGACCTACTGCGGCTTTGCGCACGACGCGCACCTGGCGCACGAGGCGGTCAATCTGAACGCAGGCGTGCGCGTCAACGGCGCCATCCATGTCCAGAATGTCAACGCCTATCACGGCCGTCTCAAACAGTGGCTGCACCGCTTTCACGGCGTTGCCACGGGCTATCTGGACAACTACCTGGGCTGGTTTCGCGCCCTGGACAGCCACCATGGCGACTCTGGGCAAGCTGTCTTGGCGATGGCCTTGGGAAAATTTCCACATTTAACAGTGACATAGCCTTCCTGATCGGTTGCGAGGGATTGACAGGCGCGCGTCACCCGTGCGGACGGGCCGCATCGGAAAAAGCGCCCGGCCAGCTTGCCTGCGAATCATGGCCATTTCAGCCGGCGGCAGCTCGGGCGCCCGCATGCCGGCTTTTTTCGGCTGCTCCAGCCCACGGTACACGGCGCCGGGTTCATGGCGCCGCATGGATAAGCCTTGATTCGCTTGTGGATTCATGGGCGGTGCCGGTGCCCCGATTGGCACAATCTCATTAGACTCGCCGGCTTTACCTTTGCGAAATTCTCATGGAACTTCTTTCCGACCCGAATATCTGGATCGCCTTTTTCATGCTCGCGGCGCTTGAAATCGTCCTGGGCATTGACAACATCATCTTCATCAGCATCCTGGTGAGCCGCCTGCCGGCTGAAAAGCGCGACCTGGCGCGCCGGCTGGGGCTGGGCTTTGCGATGGTCTCGCGCATTGCGCTGCTGTTCAGCCTGGCCTGGGTCATGACGCTGACCACGCCGATCTTCACCGTATTCGCCCAGGAAATCAGCGGACGCGACCTGATCCTGCTTGGCGGCGGCCTGTTCCTGCTGTACAAGGCCTCGCACGAGATTTTCCAGGAGGTCGAGGCGCATGAGTCCGACGAGGTCAGCGCCGGGGTCGACAAGGTCAAGGCCGGCGCTACCGTGTTCTGGGGAACGATCGTGCAGATCGGCATCGTGGACATCGTGTTTTCGCTGGACTCGGTGATCACCGCCGTCGGCATGGTGGACAACATCAGCGTCATGGTGGCCGCCGTCGTGGCATCGGTCGCCGTCATGATGTTCGCGGCCAAGCCGATTGGCGAGTTCGTCGATGCGCACCCGTCCATCAAGATTTTGGCGCTGGCTTTCCTGACCATGGTCGGCACGCTGCTGGTCGCCGAAGCCTTTGATGTGCATGTGCCCAAGGCTTACGTCTATGTGGCCATGCTGTTTTCCCTGACGGTGGAGGCGCTCAACATCCGGGCGCGCACCAAGCGCCTTGCCGCCAAGGCGGCGGCCTGAACCCGCCCGGCTTGCCGGGTTTTTGACGCCAGCCCGCCGGAGCCGGCCCGCCTGAAGGGTTTCTCAGACCAGCGGAACGGTCAGTTTCTCGATCACCGCGCGGGTGTCGGGCCGCACGCCGCGCCACCACTCAAAAGCTTCGGCGGCCTGTTCGGCCAGCATACCGACGCCATCGGCCAGCTGCTGCACGCCGGCGTTCTGCGCGAACCGCAAAAACGGCGTCAGCCCCTTGCCGTAGGCCAGTTCATAGGCCAGGGCACCCGGCGCGAACACGCTGGCCGGCACCGGCGGCAACTCGGTGTGCAGGCTGGCCGAGGTGGCGTTGAACACCACGTCGAACGCCTGCCCCGCCAGGTCCGCGTAGGTGCAGCCGCGCACAGGGCCGGCGCCTGACGCTTCGGCGATGCGCACCAGTACCTGCGCCTTGTCCAGGCTGCGGTTGGCAATCACCAGTTCGGCGGGTTCCTGCGCCAGGAAAGGCAGCAGCGCGCCCCGCGCCGCGCCGCCCGCGCCGAGCAGCAGCACGCGTTTGCCCTTGAGCGGGCAGTTCAGGTTGTGGACCACGTCGCGCACCAGGCCGACACCGTCGAAGTTCTCGGCCAGCACCCGGTCGCCGTCAAACTTCATGGCATTGGCCGCGCCGGCCAGTTCGGCGCGCTCCGAGCGCTCGGTCGCATAGGCAAAGGCATCGAGCTTGAATGGCGTGGTGATGTTCAGGCCCAGCCCGCCGGCGGCGCGAAACGCATCGACCGCGCCGGCGAAGCCGTCCAGCGGGCCTTCAAGGGCGGTGTACTGCATGTCCTGGCCGGTGGCCTGCGCGAACATGCCGTGGATCAGGGGCGATTTGCTCTGGTGAATGGGGTTGCCGATAACGGCGTAAAGATCTGTCATGCCTGGGGCTCCGAAGTCAGCACACCGTCCCGCGCCGTGGCGTCGGTGTCGCGGCCAAATGCTACACGCTCGGCTATCTGGCGGCTGTGCTGGCCGGGCAGGCCTGTTTGGCCTTGATTTTTTAACTTCCTGCTTCGCTGCAGGTCAACGGCTTTGTCAGTCCTTGCCTGGGTGTTGCCGCAGGGTTGCTGTGTCTTTTGCTTGCTTGTCTTGGTTTTTTGGGTTTGGAGCGCCGGGAAGGCGCTCACCCCCCAAACCACAGAAGAAGCAAATCCAAAGCCCAAGAACATAGAAACCGCAGCGATCAAAACAGCAGCGTTAGCAGTTACGATTTTGTTGCCAAAAACTGCCTTTTGCGCAAGCTGCGCCTGCACAACCAACTATTGAATCAATAGCAAACCATAGGTGCCTGGGCCATGCATGTCGCCCTGCGCCTGGATCAGCCCGCCAGCCCGCGCTCGATGCCTTTGATGCAGGCCACCAGCGTCTGGTTGACCGGCGTCGGCACGCCGACCTTTTCGCCCTGGCGCACCACCGCGCCGTTGATGTAGTCAATCTCGGTGATCGAGCCTTTTTCCAGGCTTTGCAGCATCGACGGCTTGAACTCGAACGGCAGGCCGGCGCCGGCCATGCGCCAGGCATCAAGCGGCTCGGCAATGCTCAATATGATGCCGCTGGCCCTGGCGACGGCCATTGCCTCGCTGACGGCCGCGACGGCGCAGGCCTGCAGTTCGGGCGACTGGTACAGCAGCCCGTAGGGCAGGCGCGTGATGCCGCTCAGCGCGCCGGTCGCCACATTGACCAGCAGCTTGTCCCAGATCGCGCCCGAGATGTTCTCGCTGACCGTGGTGTCCAGCCCGGCCTGGTTGAACAGCGCGGCGATGCGCAGCACGCGCTGCGACACGCCGCCGCCCGGTTCGCCCAACAGCGTCAGCTTGTTCACCGTGCCGGCCAGCACATGGCCGGGCGCCAGCTGTGTGCCGCCCACATAGGTCTTGCCCGCCAGCAGCCGCTCGCGGCCGACGATGCCGGCCAGCACGTCTTCATGGCCCAGGCCGTTTTGCAGCGACAGCACCACCGTATCAATCCCCAGCAAGGAAGTGGCGGCCTGCATAGCCTCGGCGGTGTGAAAGGACTTGACCAGCACGATCACCAGCGCCACCGTGCCCGCCGGCTGCGCCGTGGTGGCCGCATGCACCGCTACCGTGCGGTCCACGCCGCCGGTGCGCAACATCAAGCCCCGGCGGTTCATCGCCTCGACCTGGTCCGCATTGCGGTTGATCAGCCACACCTCGTGGCCCGCCTCGGTCAGCACGCCGCCCATGGCGCAGCCCAATGCGCCCGCGCCCAAGATTGCAATTTTCACAAGCTGCTCCCGACAAATAAGTGAAGGGATTCTGGCAGCTGTTCATGCAGAAGCCGCCTGCCGGCTGGCGCGAAATTCCTGGCCTCATGGCGCCTGACAGTTGTTGCTACTGAATTCATAGCTGCTTGCGCATGCCAGTCGTGCGCAAGCAGCCTGTTTGATGCTGAAATCTAGTTCAGCCGGAAGCCAGAGTCCGGCGCGTCGGGCCGTTTTCTGGCCAGCTGGCGGGTCTGCTCGATGCAAAAGTCCAGCAGGCGGTCGAGTTCGGTGGACTTGTCGAACACCGCATCGGCCCCCAGCGCCACCGAGCGCTTGCGGATTTCCGGCGTGGCGTAGTTGGTCAGGAGCACGACCTTCTGGAAAGGCGCGCGGTCCTGGCACGCGGCCAGCACGCCCAGGCCGCTTCCCTGCTTTAAAAACAGGTCAACGATGGCCAGGTGCCAGTCCGGATGGCGGTCAAGCCACTGGCTGGCTTCGTTCTGGGTCGCCGAATGCGCGGTAATTTCCAGAGCGGCTATTTCGCCAAGGGTTTCGATCAGGTTGGTGCGCACGACCGGGTTGTCTTCAACCAGGTAGGCAATCAAGGTTTGCATAGAGCGCCTGTGTGTTTGAGTGGCAGCTGCTGCTGCCCATCAGGAAAACTCCCTTGCCCATGGAAACACTTTCAGGGAAAGGTCGCCGCCGTCCAATAACGCCAGCCAGAGTAGGACAGCGCGCGGGTCCGGCACAGCCTGAAACCTTTTTCAGCTGGGCGACGACAGGGCCCGAAGCGGGTCGCTGGCGTGCGCTTCGGGCCGCTCCTCGGCGCCGCCCGGGTGCCGCGCGAACCGGTCCGGCACCCGTCCATGCACTGGCGCCGCATCCGGCCAGGGCCAGCCGCCAAATTGGGTGCGCTGGTAGTCGGCGAACGCCTGCCGTATCTCGGCGTCGGTGTTCATTATGAACGGGCCATGCTGCGCCACCGGCTCGCCAATCGGCCGGCCCTGCAGCAGCAAAAATTCGGATTCCCCGGGCCCGTTGACCAGTTCGACGGCGGCATCGGCGCGCAAGGCGATGGCGCTGGCTTGGCGCACCGCCTGGCCGGCCACGGTGACGGAGGCACCCTTGAAGAAATACAGCTGGCGACGGGTGGATTCGCCAGCGGCGGCAGGCAGCGTCCAGCGAGCGCCGGGCGCCATGCGCAGCGTCCAGATGGCCACGTCGGCCTCAAGCCGCGCGGCCCAGGAGTCGGGCGGCGGCGGCAAGGGCGCGCCCACGCTGGCGTCCGGGTCGTTCAGCCGGCCGGTGATGACCGCCACGTCGGTCGTGCGGCCCGCTTCATCGGTCGCCGTGAACTTCGGAATGTCCTGCGCCCAGAACATGGTGAAGTGCGGCGTGGCCATTTTGGCTGAAGCCGGCAAGTTTAGCCAGATCTGGAACAGCTCCAGCGGGTTCGGCCCGTCCGGGTCGAGCAGCGGGAACATTTCGGAATGCACCACGCCCTGGCCGGCGGTGAGCCACTGCACGTCACCCTGCCCGAAACGCGCCGTCGCGCCGAGTGAATCGGAATGGTCGACCAGGCCCTTGCGCACGATGGTCACGGTTTCAAAACCCCGGTGCGGATGCGCCGGAAAGCCCGGCACGGTGCTGCCGTGGTACATGCTCCAGCCGTCCTTGCGGCTGAAGTCCTGGCCGATGTCGCGCCCCGCGAGCGACGCCGCCGGGCCGTGCTGCGCATTGCCTTGCGGATAGGCGTCGTCGTGGTACACGCAAAACAGGAAAGGATCGACCGTTGGCCACGGAAAACCCAGCGGCTCGATGCGAAGAACGGGCGAGGAAGGCATGGGGGTCGCTTTCTTTTCAAAGAAACACAGGTAAGGCTGATGCGGCCCGTTTCAAGCGAAAAAGCCCGGCGGGCCGGTGCCTGGGCACCTGACCGCCAGGCTTCACAGGCCCGCTGGCCTGGAGGGGCTCAGCGCCTGCCGGTCATCGATTCCCAGCCGTGCCGCACGGCCTGCTTGGTCTGCTCCCAGGTGCTGGCGCCGGTGGGGTAGCGGTGGGACCAGTCGCTGCGGGCATCGGCCTCGACCTCGTCCCAGGAACGGCTGGCATAGCGCGGGTCGGCGCGCAATGACGAGCCGTACTGGTAGGCGGGCTCATAGTCCTCGTAGGCACCGTTCAGCGAGGCCAGGTTGGCGTCGTAGTGGCTGCGGTAGTCGGGCGCAGCCGTGCTCAGTGTCGCGTTGCCGCTCTTGTCAACTTCGACCACGGTGTTGCGCAACTGCTCCTGTTCCTCGACCGGCGGTGTCTTGGAGCGCGGGAACACCCGCACCGTTCCCAGGTCCACTTCACGCTTGCCGATTTCCAGGTCCTCGCGTGCCACCGGCAGCACCGTGCCCTGGTCTGCAGGGTCAACGCGGGTATCGTTGGGTGTCAGAAGATCGTCGGACGAGCGCAGGCTGGCGCTCTGGTAGCGGCTGCGCTCGGCGGCGATCTGGTCGGGCTGGTAAGGCTGGGCCGACGGGTCGAAGCCCGCGTAGCCTTCCTCGCGCCAGCTTTCGGTTCGCTTGTCGATATCGACCGCGCCAGCGGCGGCCAGGATGGAGCGGGCCTCCTCGACCCGGCCCGGGTCGGACACCGTCACCGCCACGACCGTGCTGCCCCGGCGAACGGCTTCGGAATAGTGGCCGGCATGCTCTGTGTCGTCGCTGCCGAAAAGGTCGCTGAAAAAGCGCCCGATGCTGGCCATGAAACCTTCGTCCTCGCTGCCCCGGGAGGTGCCGGTGATCGTGCGGTCGGTCGTGGTCAGCGTGTCGCTTTCCTGCGCGGCCGGGTTGGACTGCAGGCGCACCTCGCTGGCATCGAAACCGCTGTCCAGAAGGGCATCGCGCGCGTTCCGCGCCTCGTCGACCGTGTCAAAAACTCCTACTATTGTCTGCATGGCTCGACTCCTGAAATGGATCAAGGTTGATCAGTGGGCTGATAAAAAACCGGTTCTCACGGCGTGTCCGCCACCGCTTCGGTGACTTGGTGAACCACCTTGCACACCCGCACGCTGCCGGTGCGTTCGCCTGCGCCTGCGAGGCCGGGAACGCCGGCAAGATGCGTGGTTTCGGCTGTGAAGGAATTCATGTTGCGTTGTTGACCGGATGAACGTCCATCTTGCGGGTTTGCCGCGCGCAGGCTGAAAGAACATCGGGGTAGATGCCGTCAGCCCAAACCTACAGGCGCTTTTCCACGCCCGGTCCGGCAGGGCGCGCCGGCAATTGCCGCCGGCTGCGGTGAAACGCCATCCGCCCAAAGGCGACAGCCGTTTGTGAAGCCGTCCTACACCGGAGACGGAACTTATTTAGTAAATTACCGTTACAGCTTGTCAGTGACTGTTAAATGTCGCGGCAAGATAAAACTGTGAACGCACACACTGAATTTGATGTGCGGCTTATTCTTCACCTCAAAGGACTTCCCATGAAACACTCTTTACTGCTTGCCGCCCTGGTTGCGATGCTCGGCCTGACCGCCTGCGAAAAAACCACCGTTGCGCCGCCTGCCGCCGCACCGGTCGTCGTGGTTCCCGGCCCCGCTGGCCCGGCCGGCGCCACGGGCGCTACCGGTTCTACGGGCTCGACCGGTTCAACGGTTGCCGTTCCCGGCCCAACGGGTGCCACCGGCGCCACGGGTGCGACCGGCAATGACGGCGCCACCGGTTCGACAGGTTCCACCGGTTCCACCGGCTACACCGGCGCGACGGGCGCAACCGGCGCTGACGGCAGCAAGGGCGACACCGGCAAGACCGGCGGCGACACGGTCGTCATCGTTCCGCAAAAGTAATTTTTTCGCTTTCGCTCCCTAAAAACGCAGGTGGATTTCCACCTGCGTTTTTTTTTGTTTGTTTTTGGGCTTTGGGTTTGCTTCTTCTGTGGTTTGGGGGGTGAGCGCCTTCCCGGCGGGGGGTAACTTTCTTTTCTGGCAAAAAAGAAAGCCCACCAAAGAAAGTGGCTCTGTCACTGTTAGATGTGGAATTTTTTTTCCAGAGGCGTAGAGTTCATAGCGAACCGTGAAGGAGGTTAGCCATGAACGCCGAGACTTTCAATGCGTTGATGAACCAACAGGTGCCCCGGCTCACGCTGCGCCAGCGTGAACTGCTCAAAAAGCGTCTGGATGAACTCGATGAGCAGCAAAAAGGGCTGGCCGTCATTGAGTCGTCCAGCGCGACTGAGCCGCGCTGCTGCCCACACTGCCAAGGCAGCGAGCTTTACCGGCATGGCCACGTCAGTGGGTTGCAGCGCTACCGCTGCCGGACATGCCACCGCACGTTCAATGCCCTGACGGGCACCGCGCTGGCGCGGCTGCGCAAGAAGGGCAAGTGGTTCGGTTTTAGTCAAGCCCTGGCCGCGTCCCTCACCCTTCGCCGGGCCGCTACTGCCCTGCAGGTTCACCGAAACACGGCGCTGCGCTGGCGCCATCGCTTTCTCAGCGGCCTCAAGGCAGACCGCGCGACAACGCTGCAAGGTATTACCGAGGCCGACGAGACCTATATCCTGGAGTCGCGCAAGGGCTGTCGCAAGCTGGACCGCCCGCCTCGCCGTCGCGGCAGCAAGGCGAGAAAAGCGGGCCTGTCCGGTGAACTGGTCTGCGTTTTGGTGGCTCGGGACCGTGCCGGACAGACGCTGGACTGGGTGATGGGACGCGGGCAGATGACAAAAGCCGCACTGGCCGGCGCACTGCAGCCCGTGCTGGCCAAGGATGCGCTGCTGGTGAGCGATGGCAACCGGACCTACTGCGGCTTTGCGCACGACGCGCACCTGGCGCACGAGGCGGTCAATCTGAACGCAGGCGTGCGCGTCAACGGCGCCATCCATGTCCAGAATGTCAACGCCTATCACGGCCGTCTCAAACAGTGGCTGCACCGCTTTCACGGCGTTGCCACGGGCTATCTGGACAACTACCTGGGCTGGTTTCGCGCCCTGGACAGCCACCATGGCGACTCTGGGCAAGCTGTCTTGGCGATGGCCTTGGGAAAATTTCCACATTTAACAGTGACATAGCCAAGAAAGTTGCCTGGGGTCGGGAGCGGGTTAGAGCTGAACGCTCTGTCGGGCCATCGCTTCGCTGGGCCCTGGGTTCCTTGATCGGTGGCCGGTGGCCAATGCCGGAGGCTGGCTGGTTCTACCGCTCGTTCGCCAACAGCTTCACGCTCTGCCTGATCTGGTTGGTCTGGTTGGCTTGCGCTACGCGCGTCGCTGTCGACTCCGCCATTTTTTGCCCCCTAACTTGCCGGGTGCGGGCTGGTGGGTCGATGGCTGATAGCTATTGATTCAGGAGCGAATTGCGCTGCCTCGTCGTTTCAGCAGGCTTGCCGGCACTGCGCCAGCCGCTGCACGATGTCGGAAAACAGCGGGCGCCGGGCCGTGTCTTCCAGTGCGCAGTCGGCCTGCAGGTCGGCCAGCATCGCCAGCGCCGCCTGTCGCGCGCCGGCTGGCGCCGGGCAGCAGGCCAGCAGTTCTTCGAGCAGGCAGGAAAACGCCCGCGCCTCGATGCGCTGCAGGGCCAGCGCCAGCGGCGCGTCGTCCGGCGGAAAAAACGAGGCCGCGCCAAAGTCGCCGAGCAGCGCCTGGCCGCCCGCCGCGCACAGGATGTTGTGCGCATACAGGTCGCCATGCAGGACGCCGCGCGCATGCAGCTGGCCGGCCGCCGACGCCACGTCCTGCGCCAGCCGCAGCGCCGCGCTGGGTGTGAAGCGCGTCGCGGCGTCATACACGTCGCGGGTGCAGGTGTCCAGGCTGGGCGGCGCGGCCAGGTTGCCAAAGTGCGGCGCCACCAGCGCCATCACCAGGCCGTCGCTGCCTGCCGGATGATGGGTGATGCGGCCATGCACGGCAATCAGGGCGGGGTGCGCGCCGGCGCCGATGCATGCTGCCATTTCATGCGCAGGCAGGCCGTCGCTGGTCAGCGCGCCCTTGAACACCTTGACGGCCACCGGCAGCGCCGCGCTGCCCTGCTGCCAGAGCGCCTGGCGGATCACGCCCGAAGCGCCCTCGCCCAGCACTGGCCCGAGCTGCAGGCTGGCCCAGTCGATGCGGGCCAGCGGCGCATCGGCCAGCGCGGCGGCTTCACCGGCGTCAGACAGCGGGTTGCCGGCATACGCCAGCCAGGCCAGGCGCGGCAGCGCCAGCAGCCAGCCGGGCAGGGCGGTGAAGCGGTTGGCGGCGATGCGCAGCAGCTCCAGCCGGGTGCAGGCGGCCATTTCCGGCGGCAGGGCGTGCAGCCGGTTGCCGGCAAGCATGAGTTTTTGCAGCCGCGTGCAGCGGCCGAGGGCGGCCGGCAGCGTGTCGATCTGGTTGTCGGTCAGCACCAGCGCGCGAAGGCGCGGCGGCAGCGCGGCGCCCGGCACGTGGCGAATCTGGTTGGCCCGAAAGCCGATCATCTCCAGCTGCGCGCACTGGCCCAGCACCGCCGGCACTTCGGTGAAGCGGTTGTTCGAGCAAAAAATGATGCGCAGCCGGTGCAGCCGCGCCAGGTCGTGCGGCAGGGCGCTCAGCGCATTGCCGGAGAGGTCGAGGATTTCCAGCGTGTCGGCCAGCGTGAAGATCTCGGGCGGAAAGGTTTCCAGCCCGCAGGACAGGCTCAGGCGGCGGCTGCCGGCCAGCGCGCCGGCGCGCAGTTGCTCAAGCAGGCTCGGGGCGGGAAGGGGCTCGGTGCCTTGCGGTGGGTTCATCGTGCGTATTGGACACGAAGCCGGTGGTTTGCCATTGCAGGGCGCTGGCCTTGCTTTTTTTGGTCACTGCTAACGCTTGCGATTTGATCGCTGCGTTTTCTTTTTTGGACTTTGGGTGGCTCACCCCTCAAACCACAGAAGAAACCACCAAAAACCCAAAAAAAACGCAGCGATCAAATAGGAAACGTGAACAGTCAATTTTTTTGAACAGAATCAGGTGTTTTGGCAATACCAGAAAGCGTTTGCAGCTATTAAAAAAATAGCAATAACGGTCTTAAGAAGCGCGCGCTTGCGGGATCACCACGGTAAACACCGTTCCATCCTCCAGCGTCGAGGTGACCGACACCGTGCCCCCGTGGGCCTTGGCGATCTCGCTGACGATGAACAGCCCCAGGCCGACGCTGCGGCCGGTGTTCACCTCGTCGCAGCCGCGCACCATGAGGTCGAACAGCCCGTCCATGATGCCGGCGGGAATGGGCCGGCCCCGGTTCTGCACCGAGATGGAAAAAAATGCCTTTTCACGGGTCGAGGTGACGAGCACCGGAGCGCCGGACTCGCCATAGGCCATGGCGTTGGACACCAGGTTGCCGACCAGCTGCGCCAGCCGGTCGGCATCGGCGATGCACCGGCTGGGCCCCTGCTGCACATGGTGCAGCACCCGGTCGGGAAACACCTGCGACAGCTCCTGCACCGCCCCGGCCACCGTGGCATGCAGCTCCATGGCCTGCGGCGACACCGACAGGCCGCTGCCCAGCCGCGCCTGCGTCAGGTCCAGCAGGTTGGCGATCAGGCGGCTGGCGCGGTCGCCGGCCCTCAGGATGCGGGCCAGCACCTCCGACTGCTCGGGGGTGACGACGCCCTTGCCCAGCAGTTCGGCGCTCATCAGCATGGCCATGATCGGGTTGCGCAGGTCATGGCTGACGATGCCGACCATCTGCTCGGCAAACATCGCCCGGTCGCTGGCCTGCGCCTGCAGGTCGTTGGCATGTGCAACCATCGCTTCGAGCTTGGTGCGCGCCTGCACCAGTTCCTTTTCATACCTGTCGCGGTCCTGCGCGATGAACAGCGCGTATTCATCCACCACCTCGCCATCTTGCGTGTGCCGGCGCGCATTGAGCAGCATGGGCAGCAGCTGGCCGTCCTTGCGCAGCATCTGCACCCGCACCTCCGAAACCGAGCCCTGCATCTGCAGCAGGGGCAGCGAATGCGTCTGGTGAAAAATGCGGCAGCCCGTGGTCAGCAATTCCTGGAGCTTGCGCCTGCCGACCAGCTCGTCTGCGGTGTAGCCGAGCCAGTGGCAAAACGTCAGGTTGACCCGGCGCAGCAGCCCCTGCGCATCGGTCTGCGCCAGCCCGCAGGGCGCCTGATCAAGCAGGTCCGGCGCTTCGGTGACCCCGGCCGGGCCGGCGTTTTGCGTTGCCAGCCCCTGCCTGGCCAGGAAGGCATCGATTGCGTCGGTGATGGCGCCGGGCTCGCTCAGATGCGGGTAATGGCCGATGTTCCGGATGACCTTCAGCGTGCCGTGCGGCATGGCCTGGCGCATGTAGTGGCCCACCGACACCGGGGCGATCGGGTCGTCGCTGCATTGCAGGATCAGCGTGGGCGTCTTCAGCCGGGGCAGCTGCGCGCGGTGGTCGGACAAAAAGGTGACGCGGGCAAACTGCCTGGCAATGTCCGGGTCGGTGCGGCAAAAGCTGCTGGCGAGTTCCGCGCCGAGTTCGGGCCGGTCGGGCGCGCCCATGATGACCGGCGCCATCGTGCTGGCCCAGACAAGGTAGTTGTTGTCCATGGTGCTGAGCAGCGCATCGATGTCCTGGCGCTCAAAACCGCCGGTGTAGTCGCCGTCGTTGAGATAGCACGGCGACGGGCCGATCATCACCTGGGCGGCGATGCGGCCGGGCGCCTTCAGGTCGGCCAGCAGGCCGATCATGGCGCTGACCGAATGGCCGACGAAGGTCACCGGACCCTGGCCGAATTGCTTGATGAGTTCCACCACGTCATCGGCATAGCCTTGCAGCGAACCGTATTTTTGCGGGTCATACGCCGACAGGTCAGACTGGCCGGCGCCGACCAGGTCGAAAAGCACGGTGCGAAAACGCCTGGCATAGGCCGGCTGCACCAGCCGCCACATGGTCTGGTCGCAGCCAAAGCCGTGGGCAAAGAAAATGGTCGCCGGACCGCTGCCGGCTACCTGAACGTGATGGCGCCGCTCGACAGTCATGGCATGCATTCAGTGCAGAAATGGCCTTCAGGCCAAAGCAAAAGAATAGGCCTGAAAGAATCAGGGCACCAGAGACATTCCTGGCGAAATCGTTAGCGCTTGTTGAGCTTGAGGGAGCCATTGCAGCGCCTGCCAGGTGTCGGCGCCGCCTTCGCAGGTCTTGATTCGCGCCGGCCCGCCCCGGCAACTGCGTACCGCGCCGGCTGCACCCTCTTCAGGACAGGGTTCGCCTGATGCCCTAAAGTGGTGCTCCCGACTTGACATGTTGAAACAAGATGCGCCCTCGCACCGTGCTTTTCCTGCGCGCCAGGTGCTTGAAACCCGCTGCGCATGAAGTGGGTCCGGGTGCCCGCCGGGGAATTCCTGAAGGGCAGCGACGAAACCCCGCAGGCGCCAGCGCGCAATTTTTACAGGAGCCTCAAATGAACCGCAGCAACGCCGACCGCCTGGCCCGCGCCACCGCCCTGTGGCAGCACACTGGCCGCGAACGGCCGTCTTTTGCGCTGCCGGCCGGCCCGGGCCAGGAATCGGTCTGGGACTATCCGCGCCCGCCCCGGCTGGTGCTTGAGAACCGGGAAGTGGTCGTGAGGGCCGGCGGCCTTGTGCTGGCCCGCAGCCGCCGCGCGCTGCGCCTGCTGGAAACCGCCAGCCCGCCGGGCTTTTACCTGCCGGCGCAGGATGTTTGCACCGACCGGCTGGTGCCGGCGGACGGCGCCTCGCACTGCGAGTGGAAGGGCCAGGCGGCCTACTGGTCGGTGCGGCTGCCAGGGGGCGGCATGCTCGACCGCGTGGCCTGGTCTTATCCGCATCCGCTGGCGCCTTACGAAGCGCTGGCTGGCCATTTCGGCTTTTATCCGCAGCACCTGGATTGCCGGGTGGACGGCTTGCAGGTGCAGCCGCAGCCCGGCGGTTTTTATGCCGGCTGGATCACGCCCGAGGTGGTCGGGCCGTTCAAGGGTGGGCCGGGTTCAGGCGGCTGGTGAACGGCCGTGAGCTTGGCAGTGGGTCAGCGCGCGGGCCTGGGCCGCGCGGCCAGCCGCCGCGTGTCCTGAGGCCGGCTGCGGCGCGGGCGCATGGCCCACAGCATCCCCAGCCCGACCGCGCCGGCCAGCGCCACCGCTAGCGCCGGCATGGCGCGCACCGCCAGCGTGCGGTAGCCGCCGTCGATGGTGTGAACGCGTGACGGCTCGAACAAGTTGCCGTTGGTGATCGGCGCCGGGTCGGCGCGCTCCAGCGCCCGGTCGGTCAGCCAGCGCGCAAGGCGGGCGGTCAGGCCGGGCGCGACGGCATGCGCCAGCCGCCCGGGAATCGCCACGCTGCCAATCGCCGTGACGTCGCGCGGCGCATGGCTGAGCGCCACCAGGGCGGCGGCCACCTCGCGCGGGTCCAGCACGGGCGGCGGCGGGCGCAGGCGCTTGCCGGTGTAGTTGGCGCCGTGGAACAGGCCGGGCGTGTCGACAAAGGTCGGGTAGACCTCGCAGACATGCACGTCGGGCAGGCCGGCCAGCTCGGCCCGCAGCGCCTCTGAAAAGCCGCGCAGCCCGAACTTGCTGGCGGTGTAGGCAGCGGCATAAGGCGCGGGCACCCAGCCGCCCGACGAGATCATGTTGACCAGCGTGCCGCGCCCGCGTTGGCGAAAATGCGGCAGCACCGCATGCGCGCCGTTCATGTGGCCGAGCAGGTTGGCCGCGATCACGCGCTCGTTCGCCTCCATCGGCGTGGCGTCGAACGCGCCGACCGCGCCGATGCCGACGTTGTTGATCCAGACGTCGATGCGTCCAAAGCGCTCGATGGCCGCATTGGCCAGCGCCTGCACGGCGTCTGCGTCGGTCACGTCGGTCGGCACGGCCAGCGCCTGGGCATCGAGCAGCACGCATTCGGCCGCCACCTTGTCCAGCGCCTCGGGACCGCGCGCGGCCAGCACCAGCTGCGCTCCCTGGCGCGCGAAGGCCAGGGCGGTGGCATGGCCGATGCCGCTGGAAGCGCCGGTCAGGACGACGACGGGCGCCAGGAAGTGGTCGAGGTAGGTGTTGAGCATGGGCTGGCCTGCAAGTTAAGGGTGGTCGGTGTGTTGAATCGTCCGGCGCAAAAACTCGGCTGTCAATCAGCGGAGGTGCCGGCGGGAATCGGGCGCCGGCTGGTGTTTTTCTGTGGCTTTGCTGGCCGGGCGACCCCCCGGCCAGCAAGACCGCGAAGCGTAAAGAAAAAATAAATCACCAGCACAGGCATAACCACGCCCAGCCCTCACCCCAACAGCAAAGCCCCATGCAGCCGCCAGAACGACGCATCCGGCAGCGCGCCCCGGCCCGCCGCCAGGTTGTCCAGCATGTGCGCCGGCCGGCCGGTGCCGGGAATGGCGCAGGTCACGGCCGGGTGGCTCAGCACGAACTTCAGCAGCACCTGCGCCCAGCTGGCGCAGCCGATGTCCGCCGCCCAGCCGGGCAGCGGCTTGCCGGCCAGGCGCCGCAGCAGGCCGCCGCCGCCAAACGGCTGGTTGACCAGCACCGCCACGCCGCGCGCCTGCGCCAGCGGCAGCAGGCGTTCGGCGGCAGCCCGGTCGTCCAGCGCATAGTTGATCTGCAGGAAATCGAGCTTTTCGGCGCGCAGCACCGCCTCGACTTCGGCATAGCTTGAGGCGGTGTAGTGGGTGATGCCGACGTAGCGCACCCGGCCGGCGTCCTTCAACCGGCGCACCGATGCCAGCTGCACCCGCCAGTCCA
>NZ_KL448323.1:3432460-3490797 GCF_000709345.1 Polaromonas glacialis
GCGCCCCCCGCCAGTCCACCAGGTTGTGTACCTGCATCAGGTCGATGCGCTCGGTACGCAGGCGGGCGAACGACTGCTCCATCTGCGCCAGGCCGGCTTCGCGCCCGCTGGTCCAGACCTTGGTCGCGATGAAGGCCTTGTCGCGGCTGCCGGCGGCGGCCAGCAGCTCTCCGGTCGTGGCTTCGGCGCGGCCGTACATCGGCGAGCTGTCGAGCACCGAGCCGCCGGCGGCAAACAGCGCGTCGAGCACGCCGGGCAACTGCGCATAGCCCGGGCTGCCCGGCGCCACGTCAAAGCCGATGTAGGTGCCGCAGCCAATGACCTGCAGTGCTTCGCCGGTGGCAGGAATCGGGCGGGTGTCGATCTGGGGTGTCATGGGCATGGCCTGCGGTGGCGCCGGTGGGCGCGGTTGCGCCAGCGCCCCTGGCCACCACGTCGCAGCCGCCGTCAGGGCGGCCAATGCGCGTGCGGACTGGCGAAGAGCCGTGCGCCGGTCGGCACCAGGGGGTGGCTGAAAAAGCATGGACGAAATTTGCCTGAAATTCAAAAACCGGGCAGGGCAAGGTCATTCACCGTGCGCAAGCACTGTTTCGCGCCATAAACCCAAGATGGGTAGCTCGGCAAAGTGGTGCCCGACTTTCTGATATTGCACAATGTCATGACGCAAAGTGCCATGCAGAAAATGCCAGTGCAACACGGCTCTTTGCCCAAGCCCCCGGCCTTGAGCAAGGACCCAGAGCAAGGAGAACGACGTGAGTAGCATCACCAAAACGGTTCTTGTGACAGGCGCGACCGGCGGTATTGGGCTGGCTGTCTGCAGGCGGCTGGCGAAGGCCGGCTGCTCCCTCGTCCTCGCAGCGCGCGACACCGGCAGGCTTGAAAAGCTCTGCAACGAATTGTCCCAAAACTTTCCTGCCGGCAGCTACTCATGGCTGGGCGTTGACATGACGCGCGACGACTCGGTCAGGCAGTTTGCCGGGCAATTGAACACCCGGCACATGGTGCTGGACGGCGTGGTCCTGATGCCGCCCCAGGATCCTCCCACCAACGACCCGCTTCCCGACAGCGACAAATGGCGCGAGATCTTGCAGAACAGTTTTGTCGGACCGCTGTCCCTGCTCGCGGCCGCCATCGCGACCATGAAGCCCGATCCGGCGAACGGCAAGCGCTGCAAGGTGGTCATCATCTCCGGCATCTCGTCGGTCCAGGTCCTGGGCCACTACGCTTCGAGCAACGTGATCCGCTGCGCCTGGCTGGCCGAGGCCAAAACCCTGGCGTTCGCCCTGGGCGAGCGGGGGATCCACGTCAACACCCTGTCCCTGGGGGGAACGCTCACGCCCGGCTATGCCACGTCGCTTGACAAGCGCGCTGCCAGCGCCGGCGTCACGTTCGAACAGCGCCTTGCCGAGGAAACCTCGAATGTTCCGCTCAGGAAGTACGGCGCACCTGAAGAGGTGGGGGCTGCGGTGGAAGGATTGCTGTCGGCGTTTTCCGATCACATGACGGGAATCAACCTTCAGCACGACGGCGGATTCACCCGAGCCTATTGACGCAAGCCGCTCGACGGGCCGGCTGGAGAGGCCGCCGATGGGCGGCCGGGCACCGGCATTGGCGATTTTTCCGGAAATGGAGCCGGTTGCTTTTTTCCGGAGCCGTCAAGCTCGCTTACCCCGGTAAGTAGTCGTACGGAATTGAAACGCATTGTGTTGCAGCCCATCATGCAGCTGACTTCAACAGGTCACTCCGAATGGATTCGGGCTGCTGAGGCTTCGCACCCCTGAGTGACAAGCTGGCGGAAAGCGCCAGATTGCTTTGAACAGGTGTGTGTGTAAAAAGTCGATGAACGAACAAATCAACACAAGAAGGCGAGACATGACCATTGCACGCAAGAACACCCCCTTGAAGCTGAGCGCGCTGGCCGCTGCCGTCCTGGCGCTGAGCGCCTGCGGCGGAGGCAGCGACCCGTTCGAGAGCACCAACATCAAGCCCAGCTACCTGGGCGCCATCGCCACCGCCAGCTATGACGGCAACAGCGACGACCTGCTGACCGCCGGCCTGGGCAAGGCCGGGCTGGGCGACGTTTCCACACAGGCGGCACTGAAGCCAGCCGACCCGTTGAAGCCTACGGCCGCCGAACTGCGCAGGCTCGCCATCTTCAACAACTACCGCGCCATCCTCGACATCAGCGCGGCCGGCGGCTACGGCACGCTGTACGGTCCGAACGTCGATGCCAAGGGCGTCATCACCACCAGCGAAGGCAAGATCGCCGGAACCGAATACATCGCCTATTCGGATGACGGCACGGGCAAGCAGAACATCACCATGCTGGTCCAGGTGCCGGCCACCTTCAACCCGGCCAATGCGTGCATCGTCACCGGCACCTCCAGCGGCTCGCGCGGCGTGTATGGCGCCATCGGCTCGTCGGGCGAGTGGGGCCTGAAAAACGGCTGCGCCGTGGCCTACACCGACAAGGGCACCGGCACCGGCATCCACGACCTGCAGAACAACACCGTCAATGGGCAGAACGGCGTTCGTACGGATGCCACTGCCGCCGGCAAGAACTCGATCTTCACCGCCGAACTGAGCGCCGCCGAACTGGCCGCCTTCAACACGGCCACGCCGAACCGCTTTGCCGTCAAGCATGCGCATTCGCAGCAGAATCCGGAAAAGGACTGGGGCAAGTGGACGCTGCAGTCGGTCGAATTCGCTTATTTCGTGCTGAATGAAAAATACGGCGACCTGGCCAGGGACGGCGTGACGCACCTGAAAAAGCTCACGCCGGCCAACACCATCGTGATTGCTTCGAGCGTGTCCAACGGCGCCGGCTCGGCGCTGGCGGCGGCCGAGCAGGACACCCAGGGCCTGATCAGCGGCGTGGCCGTGGCCGAGCCCGAAGTCCAGCTGGCGCCCGACAGCCGGCTGAGCGTCAGGCGCGGCGCCACCACCCTGGTCGGCACCGGCAAGCAGCTGTACGACTATTTCACGCTGGCCAACCTGCTGCAGCCCTGCGCCGCGCTGGTGTCACCCACCACGAATGCGTTCACCACCATCAACCCGGTGATTGCCGCCAGCCGCTGCAGCGCCCTCAAAACCAACGGCCTGGTCACCGGCACCACGACCGCCGAGCAGGCCGCCAGCGCCATGGCCAAGCTGATCGAGGCCGGCTGGCAGCCTGAAAGCAATGTGCTGCAGGCGTCGCACTACTCGTTTGCCACCCTGTCGGTCGGGCTGACCTATGCCAACACCTACGGCCGCTTCAGCGTCAAGGACAACCTGTGCGGCTACAGCTTTGGCGCCACCGGCGCGACCGGTGCGCCGACGGCGGCGAATGCTGCGTCGCTGGCGACCTCGTTCGGCGCGTCCAACGGCGTGCCGCCGACCATCGGCATCAACATCGTCAACAACAACAGCCTGGGCGGGCCGCTGCTCGATGCCGCGTCGCTGTCGGCTGGTGGTGTGCAGGACTACAACATCGCCGGCGCGCTGTGCATGCGTGAACTGGCCACCGGCACCAGCGCCAACGCGGTGCGCGTGCAGCAGGGCATGAAGGAAGTGGTGCGCAGCGCCAACCTGCGCGGCAAGCCGGCGCTGATCGTGCAGGGCCGCGCCGACACGCTGCTGCCGGTGGCCTTCACCGGCCGGCCTTACTACGGCATGAACAAGATCGTCGAAGGCAACAGCAGCAAGCTGTCATACATCGAGGTCACCAATGCCCAGCATTTCGACGCCTTCCTCGCCTTCCCGGGCTATCCGGAGCGCCTGGTGCCGCTGCACCGCTACTTCATCCAGGCGATGGACATGATGTATGCCAACCTGAAGTCCGGCGCCGCGCTGCCGGCCAGCCAGGTGGTGCGCACCGTGCCGCGCGGCTTGACCGGCGCTGCCGCCAATCCGATCACGGCCGCCAACGTGCCGCCGATCAAGACGACGCCGGCCGCCGCTGACCAGATCACGTTTGCCAACAACGTGCTGACCATCGCCGACTGATCGCTTTTTCCGGCCATTGTTTCCGGCCGTTGAAAAGCCCGTGGCGCCGCCTGTGCGCCATGGGCTTTTTTCATGGGAATTGCCAATGCGGGCGGCGACTGCGCAGCCCGCCACCCGGCTAGTCGTCGTTTGGGTCGTCCAGGCCGGAATCGGGCGGCAGGGTGTCATCGGCGGCCATCACCTCGATGTGCATGTCGTCGAGCTGCAGCGGCTGCAGCCCGTAGTCGGAGATGAACGCCACGTCGGCCGCGTCATGGCCGTAGGCCAGCACGATGCGGCCGCCGCGCGGCGCGTCCTGCGTGGCGTCGAAGGTGTACCAGCGCCCGCCGACGAAGGCTTCGAACCAGGCATGCAGGTCCATCGGCTTGAGCCCGTGCAGGTAGCCGACCACCATGCGCGCCGGAATCTGCAGGCTGCGGCACAGGGCGATGCCGACATGCGCAAAGTCGCGGCACACGCCCGCGCCATGCTCCAGCGTGTCCAGCGCGTCGGTGCTGGCGGTGCTGACGCCGTAGCGGTATTGAAGGTTTTTTTGAATCCAGGCGCGTATCTTTTCGACCTGCGCATAGCCCGGCGCCGCCCGGCCGACCACGGTCAGCGCCTGGTCCTGCATCATGTCCGACGGGCAGTAGCGGCTTTGCAGCAGGTAGCGCAGCACGTCGGCGGGCAGCGCGGTGATGGGCGTCATGGGCGCGTCAGGCGCCACCGCGATGTGGTCCTCGACCTCCATGAGCACTTCGACCCGGATATGCATCTGGCCTTTCGGCACGACCAGGCGCTGGCACAGGTTGCCGTAGCCGTCGGCATATTCGTCCACCGGCGCCCAGGGGTGCAGGTCGTAGCGTTCGCTGACCACCCATTGCGCCGGGCCGCTGCGCGGGCGCAGCATGGCCACCATGGGGCAATCCGAGGCAGCGGTCACGCTGATGGAACAGGCAGCTTTGAGCTTCATGGGAAAGAAAGGAAAAAAATGGATGGCGGGGATAACGCGAAAAGCTCTAGCTTAGCGTGCCCGCCATGTCCGGCTTGTAGGCTGAAACCCGACTGCGGTGCAGGTGCGCTCTGCTTCAGCCCCAAGCGCGTGGATGGCACGGTAAATAATGATAAAAACAGGCATTTGCGCTTGACCGAAAAGGGTTTAGTGCTATTAAAAAAATAGCGTCAATAAATCGTTAACGCCAGCTGCATTCCCGGCCAGCCGCCAGCCGGACCCCATCCGGTGGGTGAATGTACCCATGCTGACAAGGCAACGTCTGACAAACGCCCCGACCCGGCTGCTCCAGAATAAAAACAGACGGCAGCGCTTCAGCGAAGCTTCGGGGAGACGGCTTCGCATCGTCAACGCAGCCCTGACCGAAAACACAACAGCCCATACAGGACTCGCACCATGAACCAGCAACGCGTTGAAGGGCAGGCCAGCCATGTCGCCGCACCTTCCAACCTTCCGGCTTTTGGTCAATTGCGAGGCAGCTTCCTATTCCTTCGCGGCTTTATGCGCAACCCGGCCCAGGTCGGCTCAATCATCCCGAGTTCGCGCCAGCTGGAGCAGCGCCTGGTGCGCAGCGCGCGCCTCTGCGACGCGCGCATGGTGGTGGAACTGGGGCCGGGCACCGGCGGAACGACCTCGGCGTTCCTGCGCGCCATGTCTTCCAACGCCCAGTTGTTGGCGATCGAGCTGGACAGCGAATTTCACCAGCGCCTGCACGCGTCCATCCACGACCCGCGCTTCAATGTCGAACTCGGCAGCGCCGAGCGCCTGGCCGAGTTCCTGAAAGCGCGCTGGCTGCCCGCGCCCGATGCGATTATCTCGGGCATTCCGTTTTCCACCATGCCGCCCGAGGTCTCGGACCGGGTGGCGTCCAGCGTGGCCAGCGTGCTGCGCCCGGGCGGGCGGTTTGTCGCCTACCAGGTGCGCGCCCATGTATCGGGCTTTGTGTCGCCCTACCTCGGCCCGCCGGAAAAGACATGGGAAGTCGTCAACGTGCCGCCGGTGCGCGTGTTCACCTGGGTCAAGCCCGAGGCCTAGGCCCGTTTCGGTATGGCCAGCCCCTTGACCACCGCCGGCCGTTCGACGAAAGCCGCCAGCACCCGCCTGACCTGCGCGAAGTCGTCGAAACCCACCAGCTCCCCGGCCTCGTAAAAGCCGATCAGGTTGCGCACCCACGGAAAAATGGCGATGTCGGCAATGCTGTAGTGCTTGCCCATGATCCAGTCGCGGCCTTCCAGCCGCCGGTCCAGCACGCCGAGCAGGCGCCGCGCTTCGGCGACGTAGCGGCCCAGCGGGCGCTTGTCCTCGTAGTCTTTGCCGGCGAACTTGGTGAAGAAGCCCAGCTGGCCAAACATCGGGCCGATGCCGCCCATCTGGAACATCAGCCACTGGATGGTTTCGTAGCGGCCGGCCGCGTCCTGCGCAATGAACAGCCCGGTCTTGTCGGCCAGGTAGAGCAGGATCGCGCCTGACTCGAACAGCGCCAGCGGCTTGCCGCCCGGACCGTTCGGGTCCAGGATCGCCGGAATCTTGTTGTTCGGGCTGACCGACAGGAATTCCGGCGTCATCTGGTCCTGGGTTTCGAAGCTGACCAGGTGTACCTCGTAGGGCAGCTTGGCTTCCTCCAGCATGATCGACACCTTCACGCCGTTGGGCGTGGGCAGCGAATACAGCTGGAGCCGGTCAGGGTGGCGGGCGGGCCATTTCTGGGTCACGGGAAAGACGGCAAGATCGTGCATTCGGGTTCCTGAGGGGATGAAAGCGGGACGAAGGCCCCACGGCAGCCCGCATTTTGGCCCCAAGGCTGCCCGTCTGCAGCCGCGCAGCGCAAGTCCATGGCGGTGAAGCAGGTCACCGCGCCGGAGAAGCGCAAAGTAAAAGCGCCGCCAAGCGCCGCAGGACGCCGGCCGTCTTGCTCGCCTCGGTGCGTTCCCTGTCATTGCGGGGCTGACCCGCAATCCATGTGTGCGCCGTTAAACGTGCGGTGAACTCCAGCCGCTGTCTGGCCGTGGCTTGGTTAAGGTGCTGTGGATTGCGGGTCAGGCCCGCAATGACAAAGGCGGAAAAAAACCCGTGAACGCCGCCTAGCGCCCCACCACCGACCAGCCGGCCTGCTGGTTGGCCCGGTTGTTTTCGTATTCCCACGCGGTGCCGCAGCGGTCGCAGCGGTAGCTGGTGATGGTGACCAGGCTGGCGCCGCGCTTTTCCTGGCGGTTGCCGCCCTGCACCAGCTCGGGATGCCCCGGCGCCTTGCGCCAGTTACGCTGGATGCCGGCGCACGAAACGCACAGCTCCATCTTCTTCAGTTCATTCTTTCGGTTCAGGTCTTCGGTCATGGTGTGGCTGCTTTTCAGGTAAGGCGAGGTTGCCTTGGGATTGGGCTCGATTGTCGCTGACGCCAACTTCACTTCAAGCGCCAGCGCCCGTGCCGCCCGGCAGGTGCAGGCCGCGCAGGCGCTGGTGCGCCGCGTCGTCGCCATCGACGGGCAACTGCTGCCGGGCGTTCAGGTAGTGGCTGGTGAACACGTCCAGGTAAGCCTCCAGCGTCTGCGCCGCATGCGGCTCACCGGCCAGTTCCAGGCACAGACCAGCAACTTCCGAGGTGCAGAAATGGTCCGCGCGTTTGGCCCGGCGCAGCCGGTAGCGCGACAGCTGCTCGCTTTGCAGGCTGAGCACCGGCAAATGGTCGAGGTAGGGGCTCTTGCGAAACATCTTGCGCGCCTCGGGCCAGGTGGCATCCAACAGCACGAACAGTGGCCGCCGGCCGTCCTGCGGATCGGCGGCGGGCAGCGCCGACACCACGCGCCCGCCCTCCACGAACTCCCCCGGAAACACCAGGTAGGGCTGCCACTGCGGATCGGCCAGCAGCGCCAGCAGCGCCGGTTCCACCTCGGTGCGCGCCCAGCCAAAGGCAAACGTGTCGGCCACCACATCGGCAATCAGCCAGCCCGTGTTGCTCGGCTTGAGCGCCTCGATGTCGGCCATGATCAGGCACACGCCCGCATGCACCGGCACGTCCGGGCGCAGGGCGCACAGGCAGTGGCTCGGCAGCAGCCGGCAACCGGCGCAGCGCTCCCCGCGCGGACCGCCACGGGCCAGAAAGGGTTTGGAACTGCGCGCCAGGCGGGCGCTGCGCAGGCGGTGAACGGCGTGCGGCAGGGCATGGGGCAATTCGGCGGAAGGGACGGCGGCTTGGCTGGACATCGGACGCACTGTAGCAGCGGGACGCGCGCCACGCGCGGCCAGCCAGCGTACGGCCATGGCTGCTACGCATTCAATATCAAATAATTTGCCGAACACGCCAGTTAACATGCAGCGCATCACCCACGGCAGAACTTGAGAAAGACCACGGCATGCGCAAAAACTTTTGGCCCGACGTAACGCGGGCAGTTCGATCCGGCTTGCTGGCCGCGCTGGTGGGCGCGGCGCTGGTGGCCTGCGGGGGCGGCGACGGCGGCGGCATCACGCCTCCGGTCTTGCAGGCCAACCCCACGACGCCGTGGGAGCTGATGACGGCAGGCGACATTGCGCAGTGTTTTCTTCGGCCTGCGCGTGACACGGCTGCCGAAAAGACAGCAAAGCTGGTCGAACGCCAGCTGGCTGACGCGGGCAGCAATTCCAACGTGCTGACGCTTGGAGACAATGCCTATTTTCTGGCCGGCTCCAACCTTGGCTACACCGACTGCTATGAGAAAACCTGGGGCCGGTTTATCGCCAAAACCTTCGCAATTCCAGGCAACCACGACTATGAAGGTGGCGACAGCAATGATTACTTCGGTTATTTTGGTGCCAAGGCCAACCCCGATGGCAAGCGCACAGGCTACTACCGCATTGACCAAAACGGCTGGACCGTGTTTGCGCTGAACAGCAACATCGATGCGACAGCCGCTTCAGTCCAGGCCCAGTGGCTCAAGCAGGAGCTGGCCACCGCCCAGCCCTGCGTGGCGGCGGCATGGCACCACGCCCGGTTCACCTCGGCCCCCGATGGCGACAATACCAAGATGACCGCGATGTGGGACATCCTGGACCAGGCCAAGGCCGATGTGGTGCTGCAATCCCACGAGCACCAATACGAGCGCTTTGCCCCCATGACCGCAGACGGCACCCTGTCCGCCACCGGCGGCATGCGCTCATTTGTAGTGGGCACCGGCGGCGCAGAAACTTACGCGCACGCTACGGTACGCGCGGGCAGCGAAAAGCAGTTGGAAACCTTCGGCGTGATGCGTTTGTCGCTGTCGGCAGGCAATGCCATGTGGCGGTTTATTGACGTGGACAACGCCGTGCGGGACGAAGGGGCGTTTGAATGCCGCAAGAAGTAGCGGCCTGTGGCCGAGGCGGGCCACGCCTGTAACTGCCGGGCCGAAGGGCACGTTCCCACGTGGATTGAATTGGAATCTGCCCCAATCTCTGTGACCCCACTTTCTCGGTCTGCAACGCATCAGGCAGAAAAAGTGCGGCTACAAATTATCCAGGCCACGTCGGGTCAATCCGATGACAAGGCCAGCTCCCGGGCCGGCCAAATTGATCGCAGCGCGCCTTATGGGGCCGGGCGGTGCAGCGCGCAGAGCTTGTTGCCGTCGGGGTCGCGCAAATATGCCAGGTAGATCTGGCCCATCGGGGAGTCACGAAACCCCGGGGCGTCTTCGCAGGTCGTGCCGCCGTTGGCGACGCCGGCCGCATGGAAGGCGTCGCCTTGCTCGGCCGACTGCACGGCAAAGCCGATGGTGCTGCCGTTGCCGTGGCAAGCGGCATCGCCATTGATCGGCGTGGTGATGGCGAAGGTGCCGGTGGGGCTGCGGTAGAAATACCGGTTCTTGTTGGCCACCCCTGGCGCAATGCCCAGCGTGCCGAGCAGCGCGTCGTAAAACTTCTTTGAAACCTCAAGATCGTTGACACCAAGCATGACGTGACTGAACATTGTTTTCTCCGTTGGGTGCCCGGGAATGGGCGAAATGGGGCCGGGGGAATGGTAATGGATGGCGGGTCAAGGCCAAGTCTAGTTCTTTACACCGGCCCCTGATACTGCAGTGGCTTCGCAACGGTTTCCCCAACACTTCACCAAGACATCGACATGAACAAAGCATTTCTTTCGCTCGCCGCGCTGGTCGTTTCCTTCGCCGCGTCAGCCGCCCAGGCGGGTACGGTCAATTTCGATTCAGGCAGCGCCAAAGTACACAGCGTCCAGGTGACGAAATACAAAAAGAACCACAAGCACAAGGTATGGGTGCCCGCCCACCGGTCACACGGCCGCCTGGTGAAGGGCCATTACATCTGGCGCTGACACCGCTTGGGCAGTTACACAGACAGGCGACGGCCAAACAGGCCGCCATCGCCGCGCGCTGCCGTCCAGCGCTTGTTTTCAGGCTACTATTTAAGTAAAAAATGCCTTTGTCGCTTATGCAATATGTACAAGCAGCTATTAAATGTGTAGCAAAAGTCATTTGGAAATACGGCTGTGAGCCGTATTCAGGCACTATTCGCCGCACAAATTGCAGCGAATAAGCGCGACAATCACCGCATGCGCCCCCATCGCCCACCCCGCAATCCACGCTACATCTGGCAACTGCCCGACTGGCCAGACCTCACCTGTGACTTTGCCGCACTGGCCGCGCCCTTGGCCCAGGTGCATCGCGCGCAAGGCCAGCTCATGGGGCGCATGGCCGAGCTGGGCATGGCTCAGCGCGAACAGGCCACCCTGCAGGTGCTGACGCAAGAAGTCATCAAAACCAGCGAGATCGAAGGCGAACGCCTCAGACTGGACGCCGTGCGCTCGTCCATCGCCCGCAGGCTGGGGCTGGACATTGGCGCACTGGCCCCCAGCGACCGGCAGGTGGACGGCGTGGTGGATGTGGTGCTGGACGCCACCCGCCACTTTGACCAGCCTCTGACGGCAGAGCGCCTGTTTGGCTGGCACGCCGCCCTGTTTCCCACCGGCTACAGCGGCCGGGTCCGCATCACCGTGGCGGCATGGCGCACGGATGCCAGCGGCCCCATGGAAGTGGTGTCCGGCCCTGTGGGGCGGGAGAAAGTGCATTTCACCGCACCGCCTGCCAGCACATTGCCTGCGCAAACCGATGCGTTCCTGCAGTGGTTCGAGGCTGCCCCCGTGGGCGACGCCCTGATCAAGGCCGGACTGGCCCACCTATGGCTCGTCACCCTGCATCCGTTTGACGATGGCAATGGCCGCATCAGCCGTGCCGTGGGCGACATGGCGCTGGCCCGCGCCGAGGGCACCAGCCAGCGCTTCTACAGCTTCAGCGCCCAGATACAGCGCGAACGCATGGACTATTACGACCAGCTGGAGGCCACCCAAAAAGGCCCGCTGGACGTGACGCCCTGGCTCGGCTGGTTTTTGGGCTGCCTGCTGCGCGCCGTGCAAGGCGCAGACGCCACGCTGGCCGGCGTGCTGGACAAGGCCCTGTTCTGGCAACGCTGGGCCGGCACGCCCATGAACGCGCGGCAAACCCAGGTGCTCAACCGCGTGCTGGACGGCTTTGAAGGCAAGCTCAGCAACGCCAGGTGGGCCGCGCTGGGCAAATGCTCTGCCGACACCGCGCTGCGCGACATCAACGACCTGCTGGCGCGCGGCGTGCTGCGCAAGCTGGAGGGCGGTGGGCGCAGTACGGGGTATGAGTTGTGTGCCAAATAGGCTGCTGGTGCTTGTGGAGTGTGCGCTGGCAGCTATCAAATTAAATCAGGATCAGCCATGAAAAATGGCTTTCCACGGCGTTTTCAGCATTAAAGGCGGTCAGCCATAACTTCCCTGCGTCATGCCCGCGAATGCGCATAAGCGCTAACTTAATATACGGGTCATTGCAGATATCAGAGATAATGCAGGCATGGTTTTTCACACCGAACAAGCGGACTCTTCAACACGGCAAGAGCAAAGCGTGCCGTCAAAGCTGGCTGACGAAGACTGGGCGGCGATAGAGCGCCTGCTGCCCGAGCATTGGCAAGCCAAGGCGCGTGAGCTGCACGCGCTCAGGCGCACGCGAGGCGTCGCGGATGCAGCAGCGCTGCTGCGCGTCATGCTCATTCACATTGCTCAGGGCTGCGGCTTGCGGGAGACTGCGCAGCGGGCACGCCTGGGCGGGATCGCCGCGCTCAGCGATGTTGCTGTTTTGAAGCGCCTGCGTCACTGCGCGAGCTGGTTTGAATGGATGGGCAGCCAGCTACGCCAGCAGTGGATGCCGGCCGCGCTCAAGGCGAGCCAGGCCTTGCGGCCCTGTTGGGGCAACTACTGCATCCGCCTGGTCGATGGCACCATGGTCAGCGAGCCTGGCGCGAGCGGCTCCAAGTGGCGCTTGCACTACTCCGTGCAGTGGCCTAGCCTGCGCGCCGACGAGGTCATTGTCAGCACCAGCAAAGAGGGAGAGACGCTGCGCCGCTTTACGGTTCTGCCTGGAGAGGTACTGGTCGCAGACCGGGGTTTTGCCAACCCGCCGGGCGTGGCCCATGTCCACGATGCGGGAGGCGCCGTGGTGGTGCGTACCAATTTGGTCACCTTGCCGCTAAAAACCGCGCAAGGCCAGCCGCTGGGGATTCTTGAGTGCGTCAGCGCACTGGAGACCGGGCAGTGCGGTGCATGGCCCGCCTACGTCAGCCACGGCAAGCGCCTGATTGCGGGGCGGCTGTGCGCGGTCAAGAAAGACGCCGCCTCGGCGCTCAAGGCGCGCCAGCGCGTGACGCGCGAAAGCCAGCGCAATGGCACCGAGCTGCAGCCGCGCACGCTGCTGGCGGCCGACTATGTGCTGGTCTTCACAACCGTTGGCGACGAGCTAAGCGCCGCTGAGGTGCTCGATTTATACCGGGCGCGCTGGCAAATTGAGCTGGTGTTCAAGCGGCTGAAGTCTTTAGCCGGGCTGGGACATCTAAAAAAGCATGACCCCCGGGCCGCTCGCGCGTGGCTACAGGGCAAGCTTTTGGTGGCGCTTCTCATTGATGCCTTGCGGGTCGCCGGCGAGGCTTTTCCCCCCTGGGGTTACATCGAACTCACTGGCAACCGCAGCGCCACTGGCGAGCAGGGCGCGAACGAAAACGAGAAGTCCGTGCCTGTGGCGGGGGTTCTCGCTGATGCATGAGTTGCTGTGTCGCGCCGTGCTGCCGGCCTTGTCACTTGTGCAGGCCCTTACCCAGTGGAGGTGCGTGCGCTATCGTCTGGCCGAGCCGCCTCGAAAACGAAAACTCAAGATTGACGAATGGAATAATTTTTAGGTTAGCGCTTATGCGCGAATGCGGGTATCCAGACTCTTGAAATTCCGTTCAAATGCTGTTTTTAATTTAAATCAGACAATGTTTGATTTTAGATTGGTCTGAATCCAAGTTCTAATTAGCCAAGCATCTTCACCCATAGCGCCCAAGCCATGACCACTGCTTTCCCGCCCCCATCCAGCGCCGCCATCACCCGCCGCGTTCAGGGCAAGATCGCGACCGCCTTGCAAGACACGCGCGTGGTGCTGCTCGTTGGGCCACGGCAGGCGGGCAAGACCACGCTGGCCCGGCTCTATGCAACCCGTGACCGCCCCTACCTCACGCTGGACGACCCGGCCACCCTGGCGGCGGCGCGGTCAGACCCCACCGGGTTCGTGCGTGGCTTGAAGCAAGCCGTCATCGACGAAGTGCAGCGCGCGCCAGAGCTGTTGCTGGCCATCAAGGAAAGCGTGGACAAGGACCAAACGCCGGGGCGCTTCCTGTTGACCGGGTCCACCAACCTGATGGCCATGCCCCTCGTCGCCGATTCGCTGGCGGGCAGGCTCGAAGTGATTACCCTGCTGCCCTTTGCACAGGCCGAACTGGCGGGAACCCCAGGAGACCTGCTGGATCGCCTGTTTGACGGCGCCGGTTTGCCCGCAGTTAGCAGTCCTCTGGTGGGTGACGATCTGATGGATTGCGTGCTCAAGGGCGGCTACCCCGAGGCGCTGCGCCGCACCAGCGTCAACCGCCGCCAGGCCTGGCTTCAAGACTATGTGGCGCTCATTCTGGACAGGGATGTGCGCGACATCGCCAACATCGACCAGCTGGACCGCATGCCGCGCCTGCTCGACGTGCTGGCCGCCCACGCCGGGCAACTGGTCAACCACAGCAGCTATGGCGCGGCCCTCGGGCTGACCACGCCCACGGCGCAGAAATATGTGGGCATTCTGGAGCGCCTGTTTCTGACGCGCCAAGTCCCGCCCTGGTCCAGCAACGCCGTCAGCCGCCTCACGAAAACGCCCAAGCTCCATTTTCTGGACACCGGTTTGCTGGCCGCGCTGCAGGGTGTCACCGCCGCCCAGCTGCAAAAAGACCGCACCGCCTATGGTCCGTTGCTGGAGAACTTCGTCGTGTCCGAAGTCCTCAAGCTCACCACTTGGTCCGGGATGCGTCTGCGCATTTCCCACTTTCGCACCAAGGAGCAAGACGAGGTGGACCTGGTTCTGGAAGACCGGCGCGGGCGCGTCATTGGGATTGAGGTCAAGGCATCGGCCACCGTGCGCGCGCAAGACCTGCGCGGCCTGCGCAAGCTGCAAGAGGCCGTGGGCGACAAATTTGTGCAGGGCTTGGTGCTGCACGACCATGACCGCATCACCCCGTTTGACGAGAAACTGCACGCGGCGCCGGTGCCGCTGCTGTGGCAGGCGGCGTAAGCAACTTCTAAAACTGTTTGACGGGCGTGGTGGCGAGTGCGAGAGTGAATTTTTTGAGTCAAATCAGGCTCTGGCGCACATTCAGCCTGCGTAAGCAGCTATCAAATTAAATCAGGATCAGCCATGAAAAAAGTGCCTCCCACGGCGTCCGCAGCACCAGATGCGGAATTGACGCTGTATTCCAGCATCCGCTCGCTGGTCCTGACCGCCCGCAACACGGTTGCGCGTGGCGTTGATCTGGTGCAGGTGCGTACCAATTTTGAGATTGGCCGGCACGTCGTGGCGCACGAACAGCAGGGTGAACGTCGCGCGGAGTACGGCAAAGAAGTGCTGAAACGGCTGGCTGAACGCCTGACGGCCGAGTTTGGCAGCGGCTTTTCGGTGACCAATCTCAAGTCCATGCGCCAGTTCTATGTACTGAACGCCCACCGAATAGGTCAGACAGCGTCTGACCTATTCGACACCAGCAAGGGACGGATAGGTCAGGCGGCGTCTGACCAATTGGCCGCGCCTGAAAAACGCCCGTTCAGCCTGAGCTGGTCGCATTACGTATTCCTGCTGGGCATCAAGAAGGCCGACGAACGCGACTTCTACGAAATCGAGGCCACCAGCCAGGACTGGACCGTGCGCGAACTCAAGCGCCAGTTCGACAGCGGCCTGTACGAGCGCCTGGCCCTGAGCCGCGACAAAGACGGCATTCGCCAGCTTGCCCAACAGGGGCAAATTGTCAGCCGGCCCCAGGACTTGCTCAAAGAGCCGCTGGTGCTGGAGTTTTTGGGCTTGTCCGAACAGGCCCGGTATTCCGAGTCCGACCTGGAGGGCGCCATCATCAGCCAGATCGAGCATTTTCTGCTGGAACTGGGCAAGGGCTTTTTGTTTGAGGCCCGGCAAAAGCGCTTTACCTTTGACGGCGACCATTTTTTCGTCGATCTGGTTTTCTACAACCGCCTGCTGCGCTGCTATGTGCTGATCGACCTGAAAATCGGCAAGCTCACCCACCAGGAATTGGGCCAGATGCAGATGTATGTCAACTACTTTGACCGCTACGTCAAAACCGACGCCGAGAGCGCCACCATCGGCATTGTGCTCTGCAAGAAAAAGCACGAGGCGCTGGTGGAAATCACCCTGCCCAAAGACGCCAACATCCATGCGCGGGAATACCAGCTTTATTTGCCGAGCAAGGAAGAGTTGCAGCAGAAACTTGCGGAGTGGGCGGGGAATGTTTCTGACTGAATATGTCCCATACAAGGCATTAAAAATGTTTATAAATATCTGTTTTGTATAAATATTCGGCATAAAACTATAAAACTGCGCAACATGCCGAAATGCTTGAAACAAGTGCCTCCATTTCGCGCCAGTACATTGATGCTGTCTCGGTCTTCGAAGCACTTGAAGAAGCGCTTGAAGAGGCCGCCCATGTCCGTGGCCAATGCTGTTCAGTTAGACACCCAAACCCGTCCGATTTGAGCGTGTCGAAGCTTTGTTTACGCGACAAGCTCCTTTGACAGAATCAGGGCGAACAGCTTAAGTGAACAGCATTGGAATCTGATCCCGATTTCATACCGATTTTCCAAGACCGGCCGCCGCGTGCTTGACGGCTTGGGGAGCAATCGTTACCAATTTCATGGGCGTGGTCTTGCCCATCGGCTCAACAAACCGATTTCAGCGACTGGAGAGCAAAAGCAATAAATTCATCGTTATAAAGTACTGATGTTGCTTTAGAAGGCCCACGACGTTCATCTTCTTTATTTCTAAAGTTATATGCTGAATATTTCTTGTTGTTTTTGATGTCCTGGTCTTTGATAAATTGATTTAGATGGTTGTGATTAATATGGTTAATTTCTTTTTTGAGTTTATCTAATACATCAGTCCAAGAATAAAGGTATTGATCAATTAAATTAACTTTTTGATTAATAATAATTGCTTCTTTATTTGTTGGGTCAACTTTGGTAGTGAATCCGGTTTCTTCACTAATTCTTTTAGCTGAAATTAAGCTTGTCTGTATTTCACAAACAAGAAAATAGCCATCATCATTTGCTGCAGATTGGCGTTCTCTTTCTAGATCGTTAATAATTAGCGCGATAGTTTCAGGTTCGCACTTCACCTGAGCTAATGTAAGAGACTTAAAAGGGTAGCTGAATCCAAGGGGAAGTATGAAAAAATTATACTCATTTAGATTTACACCAAACCATTCTGAAATTAGTCTTGAGTAATTTTTAAGTGATGCTGCACCTAAAATGTAAGCAAGGTATGGTAGTGCCACTGAGTCAGCTGTAAGATGTATTGCGGCATCGCGAACTCTTATTAGCGCCTGAATGTTGGAGATTAAATTTTTCGAAAAATCAAATTTATTGCATGCCTCATCTATGCTAATGGTTAAGTATGCATTATTTCTATTTTTCTTATATCGTCCAGAGCTATTTTTAACATAAATAGCGCTTAATTTGTTATTGGCATTTTTTATAATTTTTGCTTTAAGCAGAGACTCCCATGCTGCAACCATAAGTATGGTAAATATCTGCTCCCGATTTGCGAAATTTGGTTTATTGTATATTTCCATGGCAGATATCGCCATAGAAATAGAGTGATTGCATATAACTTTGCTTCGTGCTTTCATTTTTTATATGGAGAAAAAGTTTCTCGTAGTTAATTTCAAGCATTTTTCTTGTAATCTCTATTTTTGGCTTTTTATATAAGCACTTCGAATACTAAATTTTTTTAATCAGCAGTAAAATCATGTGCTGCTACGTTTTCGTTATTCCAACATTAGTCCAAACTGCCCACTTCCATTCACGGTGATCATGAGCCGCTGCATAGCCCGAGTCGCCCCCACATAAAACAACCGAGCCTCCTCCCGCTCGTCCTCGCCCGCCGCAGGCATCTGCCCCACGCCCACCAGCGCCACCACCGGAAACTCCAGCCCCTTGCTGGCGTGCATGGTTAGTACCTTGATCGTGTCTTCGTTGGGGTGAAAGCTGCCCGCGCCCTTGCGCACCTGGTGCGGCAGCCGGGCGCGGTTCAGTGCATAAGCGCATTCGTCCATTTCGTCGTAGCGCCGGCAGATCACGGCCATGTCGCCCCAGGCATGGCCTTCCTGGTGGGCGGCGCTCAGCCGCTCGGCCAGCCGGCGCTCGCCGCTGGTCATGCGCGATGCGCAGTTGCCCATCGCAGGAATAAGAATTGCCATCAGAAAGTCACTTTTATTAACATTTTGTGACGAACATCATGCACGAATATTGGTGCTGGTTGGCTGACAGGGTCCGGCGGTGTTTACGTGATTTCCCTAGGTGCGCCTTATAAAAAGGCCGCTAGCATCCAGAGTCACGCCTTGGTCGATGGGCGGGTTCATGGAGGATTCACTATGCAGTTGCACGCCCTGACGGCCAGAATTTTTGGCTTATCCCTTGTTTTGGGTACCCTGATGCCTGCGCCTGCCATGGCGGCACCGCGCTACACGCCGTCGCCGGACGGCCAGGAAATCGCCGACAGCAAGACCGGCCTGGTGTGGCGGCGTTGCGCCGAGGGCATGGAATGGAAGGGCACTACCTGCACCAACAATGCGGTGTTTTCCAATTTTTTCGGTGCCGAGGCACGCGCCAAGAGCGCGGCCACCTCTGGCAAGCCGTGGCGCCTGCCGACCCTGAAGGAACTCTCCAGCATCGTGGCGGTGCGCGAAGCCGAGGAGGGCAAGGCGGCGATTGATCCGGTGGCCTTTCCGGCCACGCCGGTCGCGCGCTTCTGGTCGTCCAGCGGCATCGGGCGGGGCTACTTCATGTATGTGGCCTTTACCGAAGGCAGTGCCGGGGAAGGGGAGCGTAACTCCCCGGGCGCGGTGCGGCTGGTGCGCGACGGCAAGCAGTAAGCCCGCCAGCCTGGCCGGTTGACCGCCTTCAGGCGGCTGTCGCGCTGCCGGTGCGTGACTCAGGGCTTTCGTTGAACTCGTGGCGCGTGGCGGACGTCAGGGTGACGTTGCGCTGGAGTTCGGACAACAACTGAAATTCTTTCTTGATGGCTTTTTCCAGATTCTGCAGCGCCAGAACCTGTTCTTCGAGCGCGGGCAATTGCGTGGCCTGCACCGGTGCGGTGGCCGGACGCGCTGCCTGCGCTGAAGCGGGCACGGCGGCGGCGCCGCGCTTGAGCGCGGCGTTTTCCTGCTCCAGCGCCAGCACGCGGCCCTGTTCTGCGTGGGCCTTGTCCAGTGCCTGGCGCAGCCGGTCGGCTTCAAGCTGGAGCGCCTGGGCGCTGGCGGCGGCGGCTTGCTGGTTTTTTTCCAGCGAGCGGAAGTAGTCCTTGGCCTGGGCTTGCTCGGCCAGGGCTTCGGACCTGGCCTTGGCGGCGTCGGCGCGCGTGGCCTGTTCCTGCGCCTGCAGCGCGGCCAGTTGCGCCTGCAGGGCGTTGACCTGGGCGACGTGTTCGGCCGGCGGTGCGCTGTCCTTCTTGACGGCGTTGGCCACGTCGCGCGTCCGGGCGGTCTCGTGCTTGAGGTCTTCGTAGTTCTTGACGGCCAGCTGGCGTTCACCCTCCAGCTGGCGGATACGGTCCCTGGCTTGCGCCAGTTCGCCTTGCGCCTCTGGCTTGGCCTGCGGTGCCGGGGCGGCGCTACGGCCACGCATGAGCAGCCAGCACACCAAAAAGCCTGCAGCGAGGCCGGCGACGGCGATCAAAACGGTAAGAGTAGAGGAGTCCATGAGCGTGCCTTTGCCTGGTGAGAATCAAAAACCTGTTGCACTGCATTATTTGCCATAAAACGCCGGCCGGCGTCACGGCTGCTTACAAAAGTCGCCGTATTTTAAGTGCTGGGCCGCTCAGGGTGCTTTGCGATGAACATGAAAGGGCGGACACCGATGCAGCCGCTCCGAACCCCGCCACGGCCGCCGGCCTGGACCCGCAAAGGCAGCCCATGGCAATAGCGCCATGGCTGGGCGGTAGAAGGCATGGCAAAACGACTTGCGAATGGGGCCGCGCAGCAGCGTCAGCCTATTTTTTAGCCGACAAGGCGACGACGCCTTCCTGCGCCATTTTCAGATGCGCCTGCACGGTGGGCAGCATCTTGGTAGCCATGGCTTTCAGTTCGGGGTCCCGGGCGTTTTTCTGGGTCTTTTGCAGCAGCCCGATGGTTTGCTGGTGGTCGCCAACGCCGGCGCGCTTCATGTACTGGCTGTCAAAAGTGTTGCCGCTCATGATTTTCAGGGCGGTGGCCATGGTCTTGTGCTTCAGGTCGGCGCCATCGGGCAGCGTGACGCCCTTGGCCTGCGCCAGCGTCTGCAGTTCCTTGAGGGCGGATGTGTGCTCGTCGATCATGTGCTGCGCAAACTTCCTGACCTGCTCGTTCCGGGATTTTTCCAGCGCCAGCTTGCCGGTTTCGATCTCGGCGATGTTGGCCTGCGCCAGGTCGGTCATCATCTTGCTGTCGCCCTGCGACACCATGGCGCCGGCGCGGCTGGCCGTGCCGGTCCCGGCTGTCGAAGACCCGCTGACGCCTTGCGCCCCGGCGGGAAAGCTGGACACGGCCAGCGCGCAAGCCGCCAGGGCCACCTCCGCGCGGCCGAGTGGGCGAACAGGGCGGGAAGTTGGTTTTTCAGGCGTGTGCGTCATGGGATGGGTTCCTCCGGGTTGCGATCATTCGGGACAAGTAGAGGCGAGGCATTGAAGCCACTTGCCGAAGTATTGGCGCGCCGAAAAACTCGCCTTGCCGGCCATTGACGGATGTGCGGGCAGGAAAAATCTTGCCGAGCCTGGACGACTGGCGGGGGTGTTTTCCCGTGCCGCGCTGTGCGTCGTTTCAGCGTGGCTGCGCGGGAACGAAGCTGACCGCCAGCCCCCTGGGCGTGACGGTGATGCCGCCGGGCTGCAGGCCCATGGGCTCTAGCAGCGCCAGGTCTTGCGGGCGCAGGGTGTGCAGCACGACTTCGCCCAGCGCCTGCTCGGCCAGCGCCGGGCCGTAGGCGTCCAGCAGCGCCGACGGGCCGGGCGGCAGGTCGGGAAAACGCAGTGCATTGACACGCAGCTGGTGCGCCCGCAGGGTACGGTCGCGGGCTTCGTAACGCAGCGCGAAATCCAGGTCGAAGGTGCCGCTGTAGGGGCGGCCCAGCGCCGGGCCGGCGGCTTCGACCATCATTTCGGTGCCCAGGCGGTTCAGCTCGGGCAGCAGGCGCAGGCGCGGCGTCATCAGCTTGAGGTCCAGCAGCCCGCCAACCGGGTAACGCAGCGGAAACCGCTGGGCAACGGCCTGCTCCAGCTGGCCGGTGGACACGGTGTAGCCGGGCTGGCCGGCAGCGTGTACGCCAGGAAGGCCGGGGCCGGCGGCGCCGGTGGCCAGCAGCCAGGCGGGAAGTGTCAGCATGCGTCTGCGATTCATCGGTTTCCTTGTGGTGTGCGGAGATCGTGCGGCCGGGGTTCCGTGGTCAGACGCGCTGCGGCGGCGTCGGTTCCGCCCGGCAGGAGATGACGCCGGCATCGGCGGCCGAATTTTTAATGAAACAGGCCGTTTGCGCAATCAGCACGGGCGTATATAGCTATTTAAAATATAGCAGATCAGGCAAGGCAGTCAAACTACATCTGGTAACGGCCGGACATGTTTTCTTGACAGGATCACATCGCTGCGACACTTCGCAAGGCCACAATGCAGCGGCCTGCCGGCTTTGGCAGGCGGTGACGGGAGCTTTTCATGAAAACATTTTTAGTGCTTTGCGCGGCCGCCGGCTTGACTGGCTGCGCGGTGTATCCGGCGCCTGGCTACGATAACTACGGCTACGACGTACCGGCTCCCCAGGTGATCCAGCAGCCGGTGTATATCCAGGGCGGCGGCACGATCTACCGCTCCGACGGGTTTGGCGGCTACCCACGCGGCTACTACCGTCCTCCGCCACCGCCGCCAGTGGTCATCGTGCCGGGGCCGCGCCCGGGAAGGCCTTTTGCGCACGGTCCGCGTCCGGGCCGTGGCCAGGGCGACCGCGACGGCGACGGCATTCCGAACCGCGTGGACCGCGACCGCGATGGCGATGGCGTTCCCAACCGCGTTGACCGCAACCCGAACCAGGGCGGCGCGCCCAACCGCGCGGAACGCGGCCGCAGCGGGGACCGCGACGGCGACGGCATTTCCGACCGCTTCGACCCCCGGCCCGATATTCCGAACCGCCGCTAGCCGGGGCGCCGCAGGAGCGACAGACGGGCAGGGCGGGCTGCGGTAAGGTGCGTGCTGCGCCTGTCCTTTCACCCCACTGCGGAGCACTTTCCTTGCTTGATGCCATCCACTTCTACGAACCGCGCAGCGGCCACCGCCTGCCGCATGACCCGTTCAACGCCATCGTCGGGCCGCGCCCCATCGGCTGGATTTCATCGCGCAGCCCGGCCGGCAGCCTGAACCTGGCGCCCTACAGCTTTTTCAACGCCTTCAACTACACGCCGCCCATCGTCGGCTTTGCCAGCGTCGGCTACAAGGACACGGTGCGCAACATCGAGCAGACCGGCGAATTTGCCTGGAACCTGGCAACGCGACCGCTGGCCGAGGCCATGAACCAGACCTGCGCGGCCGTGCCGCCTGAGGTCAGCGAGTTTGAACTGGCGGGCTTGACGCCAGCGCCGTCGCGGGTGATTTCGGTGCCGCGCGTGCAGGAAAGCCCGGTGTCGTTCGAATGCCGCACCACGCAGATCGTCCAGCTCCAGGGTGCCGATGGCGTGAAAGTGCCGACCTGGCTGGTGCTGGGCGAAGTGGTGGCGGTACACATCGCCGAGCGCCTGCTCAAGAACGGCGTGTACGACACGGCCGGCGCCGAACACATACTGCGCGGCGGCGGGCCGGGCGACTATTTCAGCGTCGGCCCCGGGCAGCTGTTCAAGATGTACCGGCCGGCTTGAGGCCGAGACACCGGCCCGCCCGCCGGTTTCTCGTAACGACTCTGCTTTTTCGACTCGAAGCATCCCCCTCTCTTTTGTCATTGCGGGCTTGACCCGCAATCCATGCGTGCGCAGTCAGACGCGTGGCGAACTCCAACCGCTGCCTGGCTGCTGTTTGGTTGGTGCGCTGTGGATTGCCGGTCCCCGGATCAGGTCCGGGGCAGGCTCAGCCCGCAATGACAGAGGGGGAGAAGTCGTCACGATTTATAAATAAAAAACGGCGTTTTCGCATGTCCAGCGGGCGGATGCAGCTATAAAAATAATAGTGACAATGTTCACATCGCAGCGCGGCGCACCGGCCCCGGCAACACGGTAAAGGCCAGCGCGCCGGCCGCCAGCAGCGCGGCAATGCTCGCCAGCACGGCGGTGAAGGGCTCGATGCCCCGCGCCGACGCCATGGCCGCAACGATGCCGGTCAGCCACTGCATGCCGGCCACGCCCAGGAACATCGCCATGGTGAACACCGCCATGGCGCGGCCGGTGAGTTCGGCCGGGTAGGCGGAGCGCACGTCGGCGTACTGCAGCACCATGTAGCCCGACAGCAGGCCGATGACGATGGGGCCGCCCACGTCCACCCACGCGCTGTGCATCAGCGCAAAGGCCGCGAACAGTCCGGCCATCAACAGCGTGAAGCCGACGATCCAGCGCCGCCGGTGCTTTGGACCCGGGTCCAGCCGGCCAAACAGCGGCGGGCCGATCAGCGAGGTCAGCGACATCACCAGCGCCACGTTGCCCGCCTGCACCAGCGAAAAGCCGTGGCGCTGCATCAGCATCGGCCCCAGCCACAGGCCGCGCAGCGAGATGAAGGACGCATAGCCCACGGCGGCCAGCAGCACGATGCCCAGCGTGTGCGGCAGCAAAAACAGCGCGCCAAACTTGCCAATCGCCTGGCCCAGCGTTTCCCGGGCTTGCGCGCCCCGGGCCTGTGCCATGGCTGCGGGCAGCGCCGGCTCGTGTACCAGCGCATAGATCAGGCCCCAGGCCAGCACGGCGAAAGCGCCCAGCACCCAAAAGCCCATGCGCCACGACGTGGCCTCGATCAGCCAGGCCAGCGGCGTGCCGGTCAGCAGCATGCCGATGCCGCCCAGGCCCAGCGTGAGCCCGGAAATCGCCGCGAACCGGTCGGCGGGCAGGTGCCGCGCAATGAACACGGTACACACCAGGAAGGCCGGCGCGCAGCCGATGCCGATCAGCACCTGGCCGGCGACCAGCATCGGATAGGACGTGGCCAGCGCCGACAGGGCCGAGCCGGCAATCGCCACCGGAAACGCCGTCAGCACCGTGCGCCGCACGCCCTGCAGGTCGATGCCGATGCCCATGAACAGCTGCATCGCGCCAAAGGCAAAGTGAAAGGCGCCGGCAAACAGCCCCAGCGCCTGCGCGCCGAGGTGAAAGTCGGCCTGCAGCGGCGCGGCCATGAGGGTGGCGACGGTGCGGTAGGCCTGGCTGAGCGCAAAGGCGGTGGTCAGCGCGAACAGCATGGCCCAGACGGGGCGCTGCGATAGGGCGATGGGTGGGGCAGGTGGCGGCGGGTGGTGCATGGCGGTGTGGGGTTGAGGTTACACCGGCTGCTGCGCCGGGCGCGTTGATCGCTGGCGGCATCAGGCTGCCCGAAACAGATTCCAAAAACGAGCTTCCCCGGGCAATGGCTACTTTCAGGGTTTTGCCATGGAAAGGTACTGGGCATTATTTGAGCAAACGGCCAGATGTATCCAGGTATAAAAATGGCTAGTTATCGTTTGGACCCAAGCGCATGCAATGGATTGCTAATTAATATGGATCCGGCACTGTGCGGGAAATACCCACCAGCAGCATGTCATTGAATTCAACGTTTGCCGAAAGGTCCGCCATGGTCAACTTGATTCAGGCCTGCTGCCCTGCAAAGGGCGCGGCGCGGTTTGCTGGCAGGGGGGGGTGCCGCTGGGCACTGGCCATGGCGATAGGCATGACCGCAGGGCTGCATTTGACAGCCCTGCAGGCACAGACAAGGCTGGCCTATACCGCTGTTGAATTTGCCACGCTGGACAATCCCGGCGCCACCACGGTGATCCGCAGCATGAATTCCGCCAACGAAGTGGCGGGCGGGTTTAAGCGGGACCGGCGAAGGGCATCGTCGGCGCTGATTTTCTCTGCGAACAATGTGGTCGAGGATGCCGCCGGCGAACAGGGCGCAGGCAACAGCGTCACCTACGGCATCAACGACCAGGGCGAGGTGGCCGGCGCCTTCAACACCAACGTGGGGCTTCGCCCCTTCCGTGCGGTGCGCAGGGCCGGATTTCAGGAACTTGCGCTGCCCGAGGGCAGCAACGGCGGCGTCGCCTATTCGCTCAATGATCTGGGCGAGGCCGCCGGCTATGCCAGCGGGTCGGCCGGCATCCGGCCCGTGTGGTGGACCCGGCGCGGCGAGGTCCAGCTGCTGCAGACGACAGGCAACCAGACCGCCCGGGCGCTCGACCTGAACGACCGGGGCGACGTGGTCGGCGTGTACGGCAACGATGTCAAGACCGCGGTGATCTGGCCGCGCAAGGGCGGCGTCGTCAGCCTGGCCACGCTGGCGGGCTTCACGCACAGCGAGGCGGTCAGCGTCGCTGAAAACGGCACCGTCGCCGGCGTGGCCACGGGCGTCAGCCAATTTCCGAACCGTTCCCGGGCCGTGCTCTGGCCGGCGGGCGCTCAAGCCGTCCAGGACCTGGGCACACTGGCGGGCGGCACCGACAGCCGCGCGCGCGATGTCAACAACCGGGGCGAGGTGGTGGGCACCTCGTCGAGCGCCGAAGGCGAGCGCGCCTTTGTCTGGACTGCGGCCAGCGGCATGCAGGACCTGAACACGCTCGTGTCGGTTCCCGGACTGGTGATGACCGACGCGCTGGCCATCAACAAAAAAGGTGACATTGTCGTCATGGGCCATGCCGGGCAATCGGACCAGCCTGGGCAATCCCGTGAGCATGTGGATCACCATGTGGCACGGCGTATCTTTGTCCTGCGTCCCTTGCAGTGAGGCTGACCATGAAACATCGCACCGGCTGGACAAGGCAACTGTTCCTCTGCATGGCATTTGCGCTGGGCGCGCTGGCCTCGCCATGGCTCGCGGCGCAAACGCCGCAGGCCAACGGGCAATGGGCCAACGGGCCGAACCTGCCTTACTTTCCCACGCACATCCACCTGCTGCCCAATTCAAACGTGATGCTCTGGCCGGGCGACGGGGTCAGCGGCGACGACCCCCGCGTCTGGAACCCCGCATCCGGCAGCGTGACCACCCTGAGCCGGGCGGGGTTCGATCCATTTTGCAGCGCGCACACCTTTTTGCCCGACGGGCGGCTGTTCGTGGCCGGCGGCCACATCGACAACTGGGTCGGACTGCCCGAAGCGGCCATCTACAACCCGGCCAACAACACCTGGACGCGGCAGGCGCGAATGAACCTGGGCCGGTGGTATCCCACCGTCACCGGGCTGGCCAACGGCGATGTGCTGGTCGTCTCCGGCGCGGTGGACACGCCCAATGGCACCAACCCCCTGCCGCAGGTATGGCAGGCGGCCAGCGGAACCTGGCGCGACCTGACCTCGGCCGAGTTGATGCTGCCCATCTATCCCTACATGTTCCTGGCCCCGAACGGCTCGGTGTTCAATGCCGGGCCAGAGGTTTTTACCCGCTACCTGAACACGGCAGGCACCGGGACCTGGACCGGCGTTGGCAACCGCACCTTCAATGGCGTGCGTGACTACGGCAGCGCCGTGATGTATGAACCCGGAAAAATCCTGACCGTGGGCGGCGGCGACCCGCCGACCAATACCGCTGAAGTGATCGACCTGAACACGCCCAACCCGACGTGGCGCGCCGTGGGCTCCATGAGCGCAGCGCGCCGTTCGCTGAACGCGGTCATGCTGCCCGATGGAAAGGTGCTGGCGGTCGGCGGTACCCGGGGGCCGGGGTTCAACAACGCCAGTGCGGGCATGCCGGTGCTCACGGCAGAGCTGTGGAATCCCGCCACCGAGTCCTGGAGCGTCATGGCCGCCGGCTCGGTGCCCCGGCTGTACCATTCGACAGCGCTGCTGCTGCCCGATGCCCGCGTGCTGTCTGCCGGCGGCAACGGCTATACCCAGACTGAAATTTTCTCGCCGCCCTATCTGTTCGCCGGTGCCCGGCCTTCCATCTCGTCGGCCCCGGCGACGGCGGCCAAGGGGCAAAGCATTTTCGTGGGAACGCCTGACGCCGCCAGCATCACGGAGGTTAGCTGGGTGGCGTTGCCGTCGGTGACGCACACGAACAATATGCACCAGGGGTTTTTTCGCTCGACCAGCGTGACGCAGGCTGGCGGCGGCATCAACATCGTCGCGCCCAACGACCCGACCGTCCCCGCAGGGTTTTACATGCTATTCCTGTTGCGCAACGGCGTTCCGTCCACGTCCCGGATGATCCAGCTCGGTCCCCAGTCCGGCAACCCGGCGCCTTCCGTGGCATCCATCGCGCCAGCCAATGCGGCGGCGGGCGGGACTGCTTTTTCGCTGTCGGTCAACGGCGCCAATTTCGTCAATGCTTCCCGGGTGCGCTGGAACGGCGCAGACCGCCCCACGACCTTCGTGAGCGCAACCCAACTGACGGCTGCCATCACGGCCGCCGACATTGCTGCCGCCGGCACGGCGCAGGTGTCGGTGTCCAACCCGGCGCCCGGCGTGGGCACGTCCCAGTCGCTGGCCTTTGCCATTAACGCATCGCCGCCGCCGCCGTCGAACAACCCGGTTCCGGCGCTGGCTTCGCTGGCGCCGGCCGGCGCGTCAGCGGGCAGCGGGGGCCTGAGCTTGACCGTCAACGGCTCGAACTTCGTGGCCGGCTCGGTCGTGCGCTGGAACGGCGCCAATCGCACCACGACGTTTGTCAGCGCCACGCGGCTGACGGCGGCTATTGCGGCCTCGGATACGGCCACGGCGGGCACCGCGCAGGTCAGCGTGTTCAACCCGACGCCCGGCGGGGGCGTCTCGGCGGCGCAGCCGTTCGCGGTCACCGCCGTACCGCCGGCCGGGCAGAACCTGACGGCGCTGGGCACGCCGATTGCCAGGGTCACGGCGCCCCAGGGCGGGGGCTCGCGCAGCCTGCAGACCATCCGCGACGGCGTGACGCCGCCCGTGGGCAGCACCACCGGCTGGGGCAGCCAGTACGACACGTACGACGGGACCAACACGGCGCCTGACGACTGGATCGGCTACCAGTACACCTCGGCGCAAAGCTTTGGCCGCATGGTGTTCCAGGAAGGCATGCATTTTGACGATGGCGGCTGGTTCACCAGTTTGACGGTGCAGGTGCGCCAGGCGGGCACCTGGGTCAACGTGTCAGGCCTGAGCGTGGCGCCGGCCTATCCGGGGACCAACAACGGCATCAACTTCGAGACCTACACCCTGCAGTTCGCGCCCATCAGCGGCGACGCCATCCGGCTGTACGGCGTGCCCGGAGGCGGTTCCGCCTTCATCTCGGTGGCCGAGCTGCAGGTGTTTGGCGGGGGCGCCACTACCCCGGCCAACCCGGTTCCGGCATTGGCTTCGCTGGCGCCGGCCAGTGCGGCAGCAGGCGGCGCGGGCTTTGCCTTGACCGTCGACGGTTCGAACTTCGTGGCCGGCTCGGTCGTGCGCTGGAACGGCGCCAATCGCACCACGACGTTTGTCAGCGCCACGCGGCTGACGGCGGCTATTGCGGCCTCGGATACGGCCACGGCGGGCACCGCGCAGGTCAGCGTGTTCAACCCGACGCCCGGCGGGGGCGTCTCGGCGGCGCAGCCGTTCGCGGTCACCGCCGTACCGCCGGCCGGGCAGAACCTGACGGCGCTGGGCACGCCGATTGCCAGGGTCACGGCGCCCCAGGGCGGGGGCTCGCGCAGCCTGCAGACCATCCGCGACGGCGTGACGCCGCCCGTGGGCAGCACCACCGGCTGGGGCAGCCAGTACGACACGTACGACGGGCCCAACACGGCGCCTGACGACTGGATCGGCTACCAGTACACCTCGGCGCAAAGCTTTGGCCGCATGGTGTTCCAGGAAGGCATGCATTTTGGCGATGGCGGCTGGTTCACCAGTTTGACGGTGCAGGTACGCCAGGCGGGCACCTGGGTCAACGTGTCAGGCCTGAGCGTGGCGCCGGCCTACCCGGGGACCAACAACGGCATCAACTTCGAGACCTACACCCTGCAGTTCGCGCCCATCAGCGGCGACGCCATCCGGCTGTACGGCGTGCCCGGGGGCGGTTCCGCCTTCATCTCGGTGGCCGAGCTGCTGGTGTTTGGGCCTTGATCGATGCACGGCCCAGACAAGCGCTTGTCATTGCCGCCTTCGCGAAAATGACGGCTTTCATGCCTGCATGACGTGTGTATCTTAGGACTTACGCATTGATGAGCGCGGCTAATTCTGTTAGCGGGAGGGTTGACTTGTGGTCAAACTCAAGGGCTGATGAGAATACTGACCCGCCCGCCGACAGCCAAATGCACCTTGCCGATGTACATGGGATTTTTGATGAGCGAACCCAAATCAAGCACCTGCACGCGGCTGTCGCAAGTCATGGGCATCTCACATGACAGCGTGAACCGGTTTTTGCTGCGTGAATCGTACGAGCCCAGAGACCTGTTCAACGAGGCGCAAAAGCTGCTCGACGTGGTGGGCGGCACGCTCAATGTGGACGACACGACGCTGGACAAGCCGTACAGCCAGAAGATGGAGTTGGTGGCGCATTTTTGGTCGGGCAAGCACCACCGGGTGGTCAAAGGCTTGAGTCTGGTGACGCTGTGTTACACCGATGTCACAGGCCGCCGCCTGCCGGTGAACTACCGGGTGTATGACAAGGGCGACGGCAAAACCAAGAACGACTACTTCCAGGACATGCTCGCCGAAGTATTGGCGTGGGGACTGCGACCGGCTTTTGCCACCGGTGATTCTTGGTATTCGTGCGAGAAAAACCTCAAGACTGTAAAAAACCACCGGATGGGTTTGATGTTTGCAGTGGCAAGCCAACCGCACCGTGTCAGTGGAAAAAGGCACGTGGGTGCAGGTGCAAAAACTCGATGTTCCCGATGAAGGTCTGGTGGTGTGGCTGCGCAATGTCGGGCCGGTCAAACTGTTTCGGACGCGACTGAAAGACCAGTTGCGCCATTACGTGGTTTGCCTGCTAGACGCCGATGGCTACAACCCCTTCGGGCGTGCGGACTTCCAAAAGCTGCACGACCAGCACTGGGGAATTGAACAACATCACCGCATGCTTAAGCAAGCTTGCAATATTGAGCGCTTCGAGGTGCGCGGCAAAGTGCCCATACTGAACCCTATTTTTGCGGCGCTCAGCAGGTTCGTCGCGCTACAAGAAATGCAGTTCAGGCACACCATCGGCAATGCCTACCAATGGAAGCGCGAATTGTTTACCGACATCGTCGCCGCTTTTGTCAAAGGGTTCATTCCTGGCAAGGAACATCTCAATCCACAATTTCGTGCGGCTGTCAATGCGTAAGTCCTATTTGGCATAAAAACAGGCATTTGCGCTTGCTGGACCGGCGCAAGCAGCTATTGAAAACAGAGCAATGTCTGACTGTTCGCGGGTCAGACAAGCATTCGACCCACTGACGGATACCCTGGCAACACGGTCGGGCCTGCGCTTCAGGACGCCTTGCGGCCCGCCGCCGTGTGCTCGGCCATCGTCTTGCGAAAGACCCGCACCAGCGTCTCGGAAACATAAGGTTTTTGAATCAGTTCAAAGCCGTGCCTGCCGCGCTCGGCCATGACCTCGTTGTAGCCGCTGGCCAGCACCACCGGCAGGCCCGGGTAGCGCTTGCGCACCAGTTCGCCAAATTCAATCCCGCTCATGCCCGGCATGATCACGTCGGAAAACACCAGGTCAAAGCGGCTGGCGTCCTCGGCCAGCAGTTCCAGCGCGGCCGCTGCGTTGTCCGCCAAGGTGGTGGGGTAGTCCAAGATACCGAGAATCTCGCACGTCATCTGCGCCAGTATCTTGTTGTCCTCGACGACCAGCACGCGCAGGCCATGGGCTTCATCGCCGGGTTCCGAAAGGCCCGCCACGGCTTCTGGCGTGGTCGCGTGCTCGGCGCGTGCCAGGAAAAGGGTAAAAACAGAGCCGACGCCCACTTCGCTCTGGACCTTGACCTCGCCGCCTGACTGCTTGGCAAAGCCAAACACCTGGCTCAGGCCCAGGCCCGTGCCCTTGCCCACTTCCTTGGTGGTGTAGAAGGGCTCGAAAATCGCCTCCAGGTTTTCAGCCGCAATGCCGCAGCCCGTGTCGGTCACTGAAATGGCCACGAAATCGCCTGACCGCCGGTCACGGCCAGGGCCTGCCGGCACGTGATCGACCGCCTGCACCTTGATGCCGAGCCGGCCTTTGGCGTTCATGGCGTCGCGCGCGTTGACGGCCAGGTTCATCAGCGCGGTTTCAAACTGGTTGATGTCCGCCTTGGCGAAGCAACTGTCTTGTGCGCCACAAGGCTCCAGATAAATCCGTACCTGCGTGCCCATCAGCGGGCGCACCAGATCAATCACGCCGCGCACCTGCTCATCCACTTGGAAAACCTCGGGGCTCAAGGGCTGTTGCCGGGCAAAAGCCAGCAGCTGGCTGGTGAGCTTGGCGGCCCGCCCGACGGTGTCAAAAATCCGGTCCAGGCACAGGCCACGCCGCTCCAGCTGGAGTTTGTCACTGCGCAACAACTCGACCGAGGCGCTGATGACCGCCAGAAGGTTGTTGAAATCATGCGCCACGCCGCCGGTGAGCTGACCCAGTGCTTCGAGCTTTTGCGACTGCCGCAGCGCATGCTCGGTGCGCAGCAGCTCGGTGGTTCGCTGGTCGAGCGCTACCTGCGCCGCCTCGACTTCCTTGCGCGCCGTGTTGTCGGTGCCAATCAGCAGGTAGCCGATGATGGCTTCGTGCGCATCGCGCAGCGCCGTGACCGAGACAATGGCCGGAAAGCGGCTGCCGTCCTTGCGGATGTAGGTCAGCTCGTAGATGTCCTCGATGCCGCGCGAGGCCTTGAAGACCAGCGCCTCGAAACCCGGCGTGATGGGCGTGCCGAGTTCAACGCTCAGCGCTTCGGCACGAACGATGACTTCCTGCGGGTCGGAAATGTCGGCCGGCGTGATTTTGTTCAACACGTCGGCGGCCGCATAGCCCAGCATGCGCTCGGCGCCGACGTTGAAAATCTGGATCACGCCTTTTTCGTCGGTGGCAATGCTGGAGAAGTTGGCGCTGTTGAAAATGGCGTTCTGCAGGGCGCCGGCTTCCAGCAGCGCTTCTTCGGCCTGCTTGCGCGCCGTGTTGTCGGTGCCGATCAGCAGGTAGCCGATGATCACCGCCTGGTCGTCGCGCAGCGCCGTCACCGACACCACGGCCGGAAAACGGCTGCCGTCCTTGCGGATGTAGGTCAGCTCGTAGATGTCCTCGATGCCGCGCGAGGCCTTGAAGACCAAGGCTTCAAAGCCGGGCGTGATCGGGGTATCGAACTCCAGGCTCAAGGTGACGGCCCGGGCCACCAGTTCTTTCGAGTCCGAAATATCGGCCGGGGTAACCTGGTTGACGACATCGCCAGCCGCGTACCCGAGCATGCGCTCGGCGCCGACGTTGAAAATCTGGACCACGCCTTTTTCGTCGGTGGCGATACTGGAAAAGTTGGCGCTGTTGAAAATCGCGTCCTGCAGGGCGCCCGCCTTGAGCAGTGTTTCCTGCTGCCGGACATCGTTGAAGCTTTCAAGCGCTCCCTGTTGACCACGAGCGTTGTAAAGATTACCGATTCGCGCCATAAGTTCTTTCGTTCCAGTTATCACCATTGACAAGCTGTATGGAGAAAAGAAGGGCTCCAATGCGGCAGCGTAACACGCTGCAACTTCAGCAAGTTTTATGAAAGGTTGTGATCGAAAGAGGGTGATCGGAGTGGATTGCCCGGCATTGCTGAGTGCCAGAAAAAGGCAGGGGGCAGGCGATGAGTGCAGGCGCCGCGCCCTGCCTGCCGCTACGCACGGCGAAATTCGTTTAACCCGGCTTGCCATCCACCCGCGCCCGCGTCAGCACCGGCCAGTACGTCACCGCGTACAGCGCAAAGCCGGCAGACCACAGCGCCGCCGACCACAGCACCGCGTTGACAATCTGTGCCGGCGCGACGAGCGGGACAGCCACGCGGATCAGCGCAGCGGCCAGCACCAGCAGGTAACACGCCACGTCGGCGCGGCTGGCTTTGAGCAGCCGGCCGGTGTGGCCAAGCGCGGTGCGCGTCATCATGCCGATGATCAGCCCGCCGATGGCGCCGACCGTCAGCGCATGGATGGCAATGGACGGCGACACCAGGCCCATTTCGCCCAGGCCGCGCAGCGCCAGATGCACCGGAATCCAGAAATACGCCACATGCAGCACCCAGACCAGCGGCGTGCGCGCGGTTTTCCAGGGCTGCCACAGCGCCCAGCGCGCCAGGTGCGCGCTGGCGCACACGCTGGCCAGCAGCGCCAGCGGTGCGCCGTGCAGCGGCAGCACATCGGCCAGCAGCAAGGCCAGGGTCGATGCCAGCGCGGCCTTTTCCAGCCATGGGCGCTTGGTGGCGCTGGCGCCGGCAATGCTGTTGGTGAACATCGGAATCACGCGCCCGCCCATCACCGCCATGATGAACAGCACCACGTCGAGCGCCACCTGGATGCCGATCCAGCCGGGCAACTGCGTCACGCCGAGCTGCGCCAGGTGAATGCCCAGCACGGCGGCGGCCATCAGCACCAGCAGGCCGATGAAAAAGTAGTTGCGCTGGTTGCGCGCGGCAATGAAGGGAATCGCCAGCCCGATGGCCGCCGCGAGCGGAAACGCCACATTGACCACGGCGGCGGCCCAGCCGTAGGGCGTGAGCACCAGCACCCGCCCGGCCACCCAGAGCGCGGCCAGCGCCATCAGCGCCCCGCCGGTCGGCGTCGGCCGGCCTGACCAGTTGCGCCCGGCGGTGAACAGAAAACCGACGACGACGGCCAGCGTGAAGCCGAACAGCATCTCGTGCGCATGCCACATCGGCCCGGCCAGGTAGGGCTGGCCCAGCCAGCCGGCGAACTGCAGCGCCCACAGGCCGATCGACAGCGCGGCAAACACGCTGGCGAGCAGGTAGAAGGGGCGAAAGCCGAGCTGCCAAAGGGCAAAGCCGGGCGGCGACGCGGCCGGCACGGCCGACGCTTGCTTGATCTGCAGGAGTTGTGACATCAGGAAGTCTTTCAAGAGGGCGCCAGGCCAGCATCTGCTACCTGGGCGGGAAGCCGCTCAGGCGCCGCCGCATCCGCCGCAGCAGCCGCCGTTGCCGTGGCCGGATTTCACCCGGGTGAGGGAAGCGCGCCAGACGGCCGGACCCTGTTCCAGCCAGGCCCAGGAAAATTTGCCGGGCAGGCTCGATTCGAACTCGAGCTTCAGCGCCTTCAGGTCCTGGCCATGGACCAGTTCCATGCTTTCGCCGCCGTCGAGCAAATGAAAGGCAGCAGACGCCACCGGATAGCGGTCATGCGGCGCCAGCTTGCGGACATCGACGGGGATGGAGGAGGCGCAGACGGTCATGGAAACTCCGATGAAAATGACGGTTCAGGAACCGGATTGAAAGATGCATTAATAATACATCTATTAGGCCGACAGGGATATGGCTTTGTGTTGCCAATGCACAGAATGTGTTGTCAGGGAAACGGGAATTGCAAAAGTGCCGGTTTCAAATGGCTGTCATTGCGGGCAGAGCCTGCCCCGGACTTGATCCGGGGACCCGCAATCCATGGCTCCGAATTCATGGATACCGGGTCAAGCCCGGCATGACATGGGTACATCGGAAGTTGCCGTTTCTCTCAGCGCGAAATCAGCCCGGTGTGCCAAGCCGCAAGGCCCAGCGCTGGCCGGTGGTCTGCCCATCAGTCAGGGCCGCGGAACCGGCTTCGCCGGGCCGCAGGCGCAGCGGCCCCCTCGGGGGGCAGCGACCCGCGCAGCGGCGGAGCGTGGGGGCTAGTGATGATGGCCGTGTTCGCCGTGGACATGCTGGTGCGCGATTTCCTCGTCGGACGCCAGGCGCACGTCGGTGACCTTCAGCGTGAAGCGCAGCGCCTTGCCGGCCAGCGGATGGTTGGCGTCCAGGATCACCGTGTCGCCCTTGATCTTGGCGACGTTGAAGACCTGCCTGCGGCCGTCGCTGCCCTGGCCTTCGAGCTGTCCGCCGACCTTCACGCCGGGCGGAAACTGGCTGCGCGGAATGGTGCGCACCAGGTCTTCGTCGCGCAGGCCGAAGGCGTCTTCGGCGGCAAGCGCCAGCGTGGTCTGGTAGCCGGCTTCGCGGCCGTCTAGCGCTTCCTCGATCTTCGGCAGGGTGTTGCCGTAGCCGCCGTGCAGGTAGACCATCGGCTCCTTGTTTTCCTCGATCAGCTTGCCCTGGGCGTCGGCGACCTTGAAGCGCAGGGTGACGGCGGTGTTCTTTTCAATTTTCATGGCGGTGTTGCTTTCTGCAGTGGGCTGGACGCCGGAGCGCGCGCAGCTGGTGTGTGGGGGTGAATGATCTTAGCAACGATGGCGCGCAGGCAGCGGCATCGCGCAGGCATCCGGGAAAACGGACTACAAGGCGCCAGCGTGGCCGGCGCCATAGTCAAAGCCCTGACCTTTACTTCCTGCCCATTGCCCATGCCCACCCTGCCGACGCCTTCGCCCGCTGTTGCATCGATTGAACTGCTGTCCGGCGCGCAAAGCCCCCGCCCGCTGTTCGTGCTGCTGCACGACGCCGGCGGCACGGCGCTGGACATGCTGGAACTGGGCAACCGGCTGGGCGATGCGTTTGCCGAGGCAGCGGTGCTGATTCCCGAAGGACTGACCTTGCCGGCGGCCGATGCGCCGGTCAGCGCCGATACGCTGGCGCAGGCCGTCAGGGCGCTGGCCGATTTCCTGCGCGCGCAGCAGCAGCGTTTCAATGTGCTGCAGTCCGACACCGCGCTGCTCGGCTTTGGTGCGGGCGCCAGCCTGGCGCTGGCCCTGAGCGACGTGCACGACGGCCTGGCCGGCCGGGTGCTGTCCTTTGGCGGCTGCTACGCCGCCTGGCCGGCCAGGGCGCCGGCGCTCACCACGCTGCATTTCCTGCACGGGCACAAGGACGCGGTCGTGCCGGTGGCCCGCGTCCGCCATGACTTTGCGCGCCTGATGGAGCTTGGCGCCGACGCCACGCTCGATGTCGCCAGCAGTCTGGCGCACGAACTGCATCCGGCGCTGATGGACCAAGCGGTCACGCGGCTGCAGACCTGCGTGCCGCTGCGCTTCTGGAAGGCGCTGTAGTTTGCATGGCGCGCATCGGCCGCGCTGTTTTTTTAGAGAAAAAAGAGCGTTTTCCACAATACGGGCATGTGCAATCAGCTACTAAATTAATAGCGTCCAGCTGTGCGCCTAGTGTCGCGTCAGGCGCAAAGTGTCGGGAGATCGCGTCGCCAGCGGCGTGCAGCGCAAGGCGCAGTCCGCAGCCAGGGCTGAAGCCCTGGCAAGGGTTGCAACGAGGCGATGGCCAGCGAGAACCGGCAGTTTGCGCCTGACGCGACACTAGTCCGCCAGCCCGCTCAGGATCGGGCAGTCCGGCCGCTCATTGCCCTGGCAGCAGTCCGCCAGCTGCGCCAGCGTCTGGCGCATCGCCTGCATCTCGGCGATGCGCCGTTCCAGGTCGGCGACGTGTACCTGCGCGATGCGCTTCACGTCGGCGCTGGCGCGCTGCTGGTTTTGCCACAGCTTGAGCAGCTCGGCGATTTCAAGCATGCTGAAACCCAGCGCGCGGGCGCGGCGGATGAAGCGCAGGGTGTGGATTTGCTTGTCGCCATATTGCCGGTAGCCCGCGTCGGTGCGATGCACGGGCGGCAGCAGGCCCAGCGCTTCGTAGTGCCGAACCATCTTGGCCGACACGCCCGATTGCCTGGCGGCCTGGCCGATGTTGAACGGGCCGCTATCTGGCACAGGGGCAGTCATTTCGAAGTTCCTTTCCAGCGGCGCAGCAGCAGCGCATTCATCACCACGCTGAAGCTGCTGAAGGCCATGGCCGCACCGGCGATCACCGGGCTCAGCAGGCCGAAAGCGGCCAGCGGAATGCCGACCACGTTGTAGAAAAACGCCCAGAACAGGTTCTGCCGGATCTTGGCGTAGGTGCGGCGCGAGATGTCGATGGCGTCGGCGACCAGCGCCGGGTTGCCGCGCATCAGCGTGATGCCGGCCGCCTGCATCGCCACGTCGGTGCCGGTGGACATGGCAATGCCCACGTCGGCCGCCGCCAGCGCGGGTGCGTCGTTGATGCCGTCGCCGACCATCGCCACGCGGTCGCCGTCTTCCTTCACCTGGTCTTTCAGCTGGCCAATGATGTCGGCCTTGTTCTCAGGCAGCACCTGGAAATGCACGATGTCGATGCCGAGCTGCTTGGCCACCGCTTCGGCGCTGCCCCGGTTGTCGCCGGTGACCAGCGCGGTCCGGATGCCCAGCGCATGCAAGCTGGCGACGGCCGGGGCGGCCCTGGCCTTGACCGTGTCGCCGAACGCCAGCAGCGCCAGCAGTTGCGGCGCGCCGGTCACATCGGCCAGCCAGGACACGGTGCGGCCTTCGGCTTCCAGCGCGCTGGCGCGTTCTGAAAAACCGCCGAGGTCCACGCCCAGCTCCTGCATGAAGCGCGGGCTGCCCAGCCGCAGTTCATGGCCCTCGACCACCGCCGACATGCCGCGCCCGGCCACCGCGCGGACTTGCGATGCGGGCGGCACGCCAACCTGATCCTTCACCGCCAGTTGCGTGACCGCCTTGGCCAGCGGATGCTCGCTGCCCGCCTGGATGGCGGCGGCCCAGGCCAGCGCGGCACCGCGTGAAATGCCTGCCGGCTCCAGCGCGACCAGTTCGGGCTTGCCTTCGGTCAGCGTGCCGGTCTTGTCGAAGGCGACGATCTTCACCTTGTGCGCCACTTCCAGCGCCTCGGCGTCCTTGATCAAAATGCCGTGTTTCGCCGCCACGCCGGTGCCCGCCATGATGGCGGTCGGCGTGGCCAGTCCGAGTGCGCACGGGCAGGCGATCACCAGCACAGCGACGGCGTTGAGGATGGCGGTTTCCCAGTTGCCCGTCGCCAAGCCCCAGCCCAGCAGCGTCACGAAGGCGATGCCGATGACCACCGGCACGAACACGGCGCTGACCTGATCGACCAGCCGCTGGATGGGCGCTTTTTTCGCCTGCGCCGACTCGACCATGCGAACAATGCGCGACAGCGTCGATTCGGCGCCGATGGCGGTGGTGCGCACCACGATCAGCCCTTCGGCATTGACCGCGCCGCCGGTGACGCGGTCGCCGGCGTGCTTGCTGACCGGCAGGCTTTCGCCGGTGATCAGCGATTCATCGACCTCGGTCGCGCCTTCCATGATCTCGCCATCGACCGCGATGCGCTCGCCCGGCCGCACCACGACTAGGTCGCCAAGCTGCACCTGGCCGATGGGCACGTCCCGGTCCACGCCACCGCGCCGAAGCCGCGCGGTTTCGGGCCGCAGCGCATTGAGCGCCCGGATGGCTTCGGTGGTCTGGCGCTTGGCGCGCGCTTCCAGCCACTTGCCCAGCAGCACCAGCGTGATGACGACGGCCGATGCCTCGAAGTACAGGTGCGGCATGCCGTGTTCGCCGTGGCGCAGCAGCAGGTAAACGCTCAGCCCGTAGGCGGCCGACGTGCCGACGGCCACCAGCAAGTCCATGTTGCCGGCGCCGGCCCGAACAGCTTTCCAGCCGGCCTTGTAGAAGCGCGCGCCGAGCCAGAACTGCACCGGCGTGGCGAGCAGCCACTGAATCCAGCCGTCGAGCATCCACGACTGGCCAAACAGCATGCCGACCATCGGCATCGCCAGCGGCGCCGACAGCGCGGCGGCCACGGCAATCGGCCACCAGGGGGCGCCGGCCGTTGCGGCCGGGCTCGCGCCCGTGGCGGCATCGGAAATCGCCTCCGCCCGGTAGCCGGCCTTTTCCACCGCCGCGATGAGCTGGGGCAGGGCGGCGGCGCCACTCGCCACGGTGACTTCGGCGGTCTCCGTCGCCAGGTTGACTTCGGCCGACAGCACGCCCGGCACCTGTTTCAGCGCCTTTTCGACCCGTAGTGCGCAGGACGCGCAGGTCATGTCGCCAATCTTCAGCCGCAGCGCCTGCTCGCCCACGGCGCTGCCGGTGGTATTGCCCACGGCATAGCCGGCTTTTTCCACCGCTGCCTTGAGCGTGTCCAGGCTGACGTGCGGGTCGGCCCTGACGCTGGCCTGCTCGGTGGCGAAATTGACGCTGGCTTCCTCGACGCCCGGCGTGGCGGCCAGGGCTTTTTCGACCCGGGCCACGCACGATCCGCAGGTCATGCCTTCCACGGGGAAGCGCCAATCTTTTAAAGCGGATGCGGATGCGGGGGCCAGCGGGGCTGGCAGGGTGTGGCTGACGCTCATGCGTGTCTCCTGAAGATGGGGATGATGGCGCGAGTCTGAACCTTCCTATCATGGCAGGGTCAAGCCTGGGCTAAAAGTAACCCTGACAGCCTTTGGGGTTTGGGCTGAACCGGTTGACCTTGCCCCGATGGGAAGGTTCAGACTGCCGGCTTGATTCACCCTTTCACCCTTCAAGGAAACCCCATGGAATTCAATGTCCCCGACATGAGCTGCGGCCACTGCGCCGGCGTTATCACCAAGGCCTTGCAGCAGCTCGACGCCGACGCCATGATCAGCATCGACCTGCCGGCCAAGAAAGTCACCGTCGAGACCGCGCAAGACCGGCAAACCGTGGCCGACGCGCTGACCGAGGCCGGCTACCCGACGCATTGAAGGTGGCCGCTAGCGTCAGGACAGACACCCGCGCGGCGTTGCCGTGTGCGCCTCGATAGAATGATTCTTCCCTTCACTTCCGTCAGCGCCTGTGTCCGACCGTCTTGCCGTCCTGCCCCAATACCTGCTGCCCAAGCAGGCGCTCACCCGGTTTGCCGGTTTTGTCGCCTCGCGCGAACGCGGCTGGGTGACCACTGAAATCATCCGCCGCTTTGTCGCCAAGTACCGGGTGAACATGGACGAGGCGCTGGACGCCAACATCGCCAGCTACCTGACCTTCAACGATTTCTTCACCCGCGCCCTCAAGCCCGGCGCCCGGCCGCTGGCCCCGGCCGACCTGGTCTGCCCGGTCGATGGCGCGATCAGCCAGTTCGGCGCCATCGCGCATGACCAGCTGATCCAGGCCAAGGGCCACCACTACTCGACCACGGCCATGGTCGGCGGCGACGCGGCGCTGGCGGCGCAGTACCAAGATGGCCATTTCGCCACGATCTACCTGAGCCCCAAGGACTACCACCGCATCCACATGCCGGCGGGCGGGCGCCTGACGCGGATGATTTACGTTCCGGGCGAGCTGTTCTCGGTCAACCCGGTCACGGCGCGCGGCGTGCCGGGGCTGTTCGCGCGCAACGAGCGCGTGGTGTGCGTGTTCGAGTCGGCGCGCGGGCCGTTCGTGCTGGCGCTGGTCGGCGCGACGATTGTCGGCAGCATGGCCACCGTCTGGCACGGCGTGGTGAACCCGCCGCGCGGCAAGGCGGTGCGCGAATGGCGCTATCCGGCGTCTGGCCAGAGCGAAGTCGCGCTCAAGCAGGGCGAGGAAATGGGACGGTTTTTGCTGGGTTCGACCGTGGTGCTGCTGTTTCCCAAGGGGCCGCTGCGCTTCAACCCCGACTGGGCGCCGGGCCGGGCGGTGCGGCTGGGCGAGGCGATGGCGGATTATTCGGCGGCCGGGCAGCAGAACTGAACCAAGAGCCCTCGGCCCCGCACGCGCAATTCGCTGGCTAAGGGCAAGGGGTTATCGGGGTGGGCGTAAAGTAGCCATCTTGCCCAAAGCACCCCCAATTTCCACCTCTGGAGTCCGCCATGAACGCCCCCCTGCACCGCGAAATCCCCGCCGGCATCCTCGACGCCGCCCAGATGCTTTCCCAAATCACGACCCAGTGGGACGGCGACATCGTCAAGCAATTGACCGACTACATCGCCATTCCCGCCAAGTCGCCGACCTTTGACCCCGACTGGGCGCAGCACGGCTTCATCGACACCGTCATGCGCAATGCCGCGACGTGGGTCGAAGCGCAGAAGGTCGAGGGCTTGACACTGGAAATCGTCCGGCTCGAAGGCCGCACGCCGGTGCTGTTCTTTGAAATTCCCGCTTCGTCAGGTGGTGCGTTGGCATCCCCTCTTCACCAGCCAGGGCCGCAGGACCGGCTTCGCCGGACTGCAGGCGCAGCGGCCCCCTCGGGGGGCAGCGAACCACGCGAAGCGGGGAGCGTGGGGGCCACAGTCCTGATGTACGGCCACCTCGACAAGCAGCCCGAGTTCACCGGCTGGCGCAACGACCTGGGGCCGTGGACGCCCAAGTATGAAGACGGCAAGCTCTACGGACGCGGCGGCGCCGACGACGGCTACGCGGTCTATGCCAGCATCGCCGCCGTGCAGGCGCTAAAAAGCCAGAACATCGCGCATCCGCGCATCGTCGGGCTGATCGAAACCTGCGAGGAAAGCGGCTCCTACGACCTGCTGCCCTACGTCGATGCGCTGCGCGAGCGGCTCGGCGAGGTCGCGCTGGTGGTCTGCCTGGATTCGGGCGCGGGCAACTACGACCAGCTCTGGCTGACCACCAGCCTGCGCGGCAACGCCGCCGGCGTGCTCAAGGTCGAGGTGCTGACCGAAGGCGTGCATTCGGGCGACGCCAGCGGCTTGGTGCCGTCGAGCTTTCGCATCATGCGGCAAGTGCTCGACCGGCTCGAAGACAGCGCCACCGGCCGGCTGCTGCCGCCCAGCTTTCATTGCGAAGTCCCGGCCGACCGGCTGGCCCAGGCGCAGGCCACGGCCAAAATTCTGGGCGACGAGATCTACAAGCGCTTTCCGTGGGCGCATTACGACTGCGAAGGGGGGGCCGCGTTTGCGCTGCCGACGACGACCGACCCGGTCGAGGCGCTGCTCAACCGCACTTGGCGCCCGACCCTGAGCGTGACCGGCGCCGAAGGGTTTCCGTCCTTCCGCGACGCGGGCAACGTGCTGCGGCCCTACAGCGCCTTCAAGCTGTCGCTGCGCTTTCCGCCGCTGATCGATGCCGGCGTGGCGGTGCAGGAACTGAAAAAGCTGCTGGAGGACAACGCGCCCTACCAGGCGAAGGTCACTTTTGAAAGCAACGGCGGCGCCACCGGCTGGAACGCGCCAAGCACCGCGCCGTGGTTTGAACGCGCTTTGAACGACGCCTCGCAGAACTTCTTCGGCGCGCCCTGCGGCACGATTGGCCAGGGCGGCACGATTCCGCTGATGAGCCTGCTGAGCCAGGGTTTTCCGAAGGCACAGATGATGGTCTGCGGCGTGCTCGGCCCCAAGAGCAACGCGCACGGGCCGAACGAGTTCTTGCATGTGCCGTATGCCAGGAAACTGACGGCGGCGGTGGCGCAGGTGATTGCGCGGGTTCCGGGCTGAACCTTGCTTTTTTAAGCCAAAAAGGCTTTTCCCGCATGTCTGCTGTGCGCAGGCAGCTATTAAAAAAGAAGCGCTAGTCTTCTGCCTGCTTTTTCAAGCCTTGCGCAGCCTGCGCTGCTGCAGCCCCAGCCAGCCCAGCGCCAGCGCGGTCAGCCCGAGCGGCAGCAGCGAACCCAGATTGAGCAGCGCCCAGCCCTGCGTGGTCACCAGCACGCCCGAGGCCAGCGACGACACCGCCAGCACCGCGAACACGCAAAAATTGAGCGCGCCCTGGGCCTTGTCCTTTTCTTCCGGCCGGTAAGCCGTCAGCGCCAGCGTGGTGGCGCCGGTGAACAGGAAATTCCAGCCCAGCCCGAGCAAAAACAGCGCCAGCAGAAACTGCCTGAACTCCACGCCCGACAGGGCAATCAGCACGCAGGCGACGTTCAGCGCCAGCCCGGTGGCCATGACGGTCAGCGTGCCGTAGCGCTTGATCAGGTGGCCGGTGAAGAAGCCGGGCGCGAACATGCCGATCACATGCCATTCCAGCACCCACGCCACGTCGGAAAACGGCAGGCCGCAGACCTGCATGGCAATCGGCGTGGCGGCCATCAGGAGGTTCATCACGCCGTAGCCCAGCGCGCCGGCGGCGGCCGCGACGATGAAGACCGGCTGGCGCATGATCTCGCCCAGCGGCCGGCCGCCGCTGCTGGCGTGTTTCGGCGGCGGCGGTGGAAAGTCGATGAAGGCCAGCAAGGCCATCGCCAGCAGCGCCACGCCGGCCAGCGCCAGGTAGGCGCCGGCAAACGGCACGGCGGTCATGCTGCGGGTGCTTGAGGCCAGGTTCGGCCCGGCCACAGCGCCCAGCAGGCCGCCGGCCATCACCAGCGAAATCGCCTTTTCGCGAAACGCCGGCAGGGCCAGCTCGGCAGCGGCGAAGCGGTAGAGCTGCGCATTGGCGTTGTAGTAGCCGGCCACCAGCGTGGCCGCGACCAGCAGCCAGAAGTTCCGGCTGTAGGCCGCGTAACAGCACAGCAGCGCCGAGGCCAGGCCCACGAGCAGCCCGAGCTGGAACGACGCCTTGCGGCCAAAACGGCGCTGGGTGTGTGCCACCAGCCCGGTGGACAGCGCGCCGCCGACAACATAGGCCATCACCGGCAGCGTCGCCATCCAGCCCAGCGGCGCCAGACTCAAGCCGACAAGGCCGTTGATGGCGATGAAGGTGACGTTGTTGGTCAGGAACAAGCCCTGGCAGATCGTCAGCAGCCAGAGGTTGCGGTTCATGCGCCGCCCGGTGCCAGCGTGAGCAGCGACAAACAGGCCAGCGGCGCGGTCTCGGCGCGCAGGATGCGCGGCCCGAGCGTGACGGGGCTAAAGCCGCAGGCGATGGCGGCGGCTTCCTCGGCAGCGCTCAGGCCGCCTTCGGGGCCGCTCAGGAACGTCAGGGCGCCGGTGCCGGCAACGGCCTGGATCAGCGGCCGCGTGCCGTCCTGCAGCGACAGCAGCAGGCGTGTGCCGGCGCCTGCTGGCAGAGGGGCGGTTTTTTTCAGCCATTCGCCCAGCGTCGCCACATCGTGAATCAAGGGCACGCGGTTGCGGCCGCACTGTTCGCTGGAGGCGATGGCAATGCCGCGCCAGTGCGCGACCTTCTTGTCGGCGCGCTCGGCCTTGAGCCGCAGCACGCTGCGCTCGCTCATCACCGGCTGGATGCTGGCCGCGCCGAGTTCGGTGGCTTTTTCGATCAGCCAGTCCATGCGGTCGTTGGCCGGCATGCTGACCACCAGATGGATGGCGCGCGCCGCTTCGCGCGCGGTGGCGGTGTACGCGCCGATGGTGACCTCGACATCGCTGCGGCCCATGCGCTCGACGGTGGCGTCGAATTCGCCCTCCGCGTCGCCCCGGCCATTGAAGAGCAGGATGCGCTCGCCCGGCTGCATCCGCAGCACCTGCACATGGCGGGCGGTCTGCTCGGGCAGGCTGATCGAACTGCCGGGAACGAGTGCCACGTCGGCATAAAAACGCGCGCTCACGGCGTTTTTACCGGCCAGGAAGGAATTGATGTAGCTATTAAATCAATAGCTGCTTGCGCAAGCCGGATATGCGCAAAAGGCCGATTTGGCATCAAAACGTGTACCCCACGCGGGTTTCGTTGCCCTCGATCTCGTCGAGCAGCACCATCAGCGGCCCGAGCTGGCGGTACCTGGCGCAGGTGGCTCTGGCGTATTTGATGAAGCGCGGCGTGTCCGCCAGGTATTTCGGCTTGCCGTCGCGCAGCGTGAGCCGCGCAAAGATGCCCAGCACCTTGAGGTGGCGCTGCAGGCCCATCCATTCGACCGCCCGGTAGAACTCGCCGAAATCATCGCCGACCGGCAGCCCCGCCTTGCGCGCCTTCTGCCAGTAGCGCACGGTGATGTCGAGCACGAACTCCTCTTCCCAGCTCAAAAACGCATCGCGCATCAGGCTGGCGATGTCGTAGGTGACCGGGCCGTAGACCGCGTCCTGGAAGTCGAGCACACCGAGGTCGCCGTTCTGGTCAACCATCAGGTTGCGCGGCATGAAGTCGCGGTGTACATAGACGCGCGCGCCGTCGAGCGAATTCAGGTTGCTGGCCTTGATCTGCGCAAACAGCGGGTCCAGCTTGGCCATCAACGTGGCGTCGAGCGCAAAGCCCCGGTGCTTGCCGACATACCACTCGGGGAAAAGCGCCAGTTCGCGCGACAGCAGCGCGTCGTCGTAAGGCGGCAGCACGCCGGGCCTGGACGCGAGCTGCCACTGCACCAGCACGTCGGCCGCCTGCATGTAGAGGTCGAAGTGCGCCGTGGTCGCCTCCAGCCTGGCATCGACGGCGGCGGGCGGCGCGATCATGTCCATCATGGTCTGCGCGCCCAGGTCGCTCAGCAGCATGAAGCCCAGCGGCGCATCCCAGGCCAGCACGCGCGGCGCGCTCAAGCCGGCGCCGGCCATCAGCTCGGCCACCTTGGCGAAAGGCGCGCAGTCTTCCAGGGCCGGCGGCGCGTCCATGATGATGAAGCTGTCCGTGCCCTGCGCGGCATCGATGCGGAAATAGCGCCGGAAGCTGGCATCGCTTGACGCCAGGCGGACGGTTTCTGGCTGCAAGCCGTGCGCTGGCGCCACGGCGGCGAGCCACCGGGCGAAGGCGCGCGCGCGCGCGGTATCAAGCCAGTCGGGGGGAAGCGAAGCGGTCATGTTTTCAAAGCCCTTGGTCGGTGCGGCAGCCCGGCGCGGGCCGGGGCAGGAGGGTCATGGATAATCAGCCCTGATTTTACAAACGGGTTTATCTCATACAAACGATGCGCCACGCATCCCGCTCCTTCTTTATTCTTTCCCCGGTGGCCCATGCGGTCTCCCGGCTGGCGATGCTCGCCACCCTGGGCCTGGCGGCGGCCGGACCCGGCCATGCGCAGGCGCCCGCCGTGGTGGCCGACGGGGCTGGCCCGTCCGTGCCCCTGGCGCTCAAAAACTCGCCGCTGCTGGCCGAGGACGTTTCGAAAGCGCCCGGGGACGAGGGGCCGACCTTCGTCTTCGGCGACAAAATTTCGGGCCGCCCGGACCTGGAAACGGTGATCGAGGGCAACGCCGAACTGCGGCGCGGCGCCACCTCGATGCGCGCCGACCGCATCGAGTACTACCAGCCCGACGACCAGCTCAAAAGCACTGGCAATGTGCGGATCAACAATGCCGGGAACCGCTTTGAAGGCCCCGAGCTGCAGCTAAAACTCGACCGTTTCGAGGGCTTTTTCACCACGCCGCGCTACCGCTTCCTGCAAAACGGCGGCAACGGCCAGGCCGAGCGGGTCGATTTCATCGACGACAAGCATTTCACCGCGCACCGCGCCAGCTACACCACCTGCGAGCGGGGCAACGAGGAAAGCTGGAAGCCGGCCTGGGAAATGACCGCGACCCGGGTGGACTTTGACCTGGACCGCGAAGTCGGCGTGGCCACCGGCGCGGTCGTGCGTTTCAAGCAGGTGCCGATCCTGGCCTTCCCCAAGATCAGCTTTCCGCTCAGCGACAAGCGCAAATCGGGTTTCCTGCCGCCCACGCTGGGGCTGGATTCGCTCAACGGCTTTGAATACCGCCAGCCGTATTACTTCGACATCGCGCCCAACCGCGACGCCACGTTTTCGCCCGCCATCATGGTCAAGCGCGGCGTCGACCTGGCCGGCGAATTCCGCTACCTGGAGCCGACCTACAGCGGCCAGCTGCGCGCCAATGTCCTGCCCGGCGACAAGCTGCGCGGGCGCGACCGCTGGTCGTATTCGCTGCAGCACGTCGGCGCCATCGACACCGGCGTCTCGGCCATCGGCGGCGTGGGGCTGAACCTGAATTTGAACAAGGTCAGCGACAACGACTACTGGCGCGATTTTCCGGTCGCCACCGGCCAGGTCACGCAGCGGCTGCTGACGCAGGACGCTTTGCTGAGCTGGAGCAAGGGTTATTTTTCCTCGTCGGTGCGGGCGCTGAAGTGGCAGACGCTGCAGGATGTCAACTCGCCGATCATCCCGCCGTATGACCGCCTGCCGCAGCTGACCGCCGCCTACACCCGTTTCGATGCGCCGCTGCTGGGGCTGGGCAGCGGCTTTGACTGGTCCGCCCAGGCTGATTTCACCCGTTTTTCCGCCGACGAGCGCCTCACGAAGCAGCCCAACGGCAACCGGGCCTTCAGCCGGCTGCAGGTCAGCCGTCCCTGGCTGGCGCCGTGGGGCTATGTCACGCCCAAGGTGCAGCTGCACGCGACCAGCTACCAGTTCGAATCGCCGCTGGCCAACGGCGCCACGTCGGTCTCGCGCGTCGTGCCGACCTTCAGCCTGGACAGCGGCCTGACGTTCGAGCGCGACGCCAGCTATTTCGGCCGCAGCTTCACCCAGACGCTGGAGCCGCGCGCCTTTTACGTGCGAACGCCTTACCGCGACCAAAGCTTTCTGCCCAATTACGACTCGGGCGCCAACAGCTTCAACTTTGCCACCGTCTTCACCGAGAACGCCTTTGTCGGCAACGACCGCATCTCGGACGCTAACCTGCTCACGCTGGGCCTGACCTCGCGCCTGATTGACCCGGCCACCGGCGCCGAGGCGGTGCGCCTGGGCGTGGCGCAGCGCCTGCGCTTTGACGACCAGCGCGTCAGCCTGCCGGCCATCGGCACCACGCCCGTTCCCGGCGCGCTGCCGGTCACCGACCGCGTCAGCGACCTGCTGGTCGGCGCTTCGGTCAACTGGGTGCCGCAGTGGACCTTCGACAGCACGGTGCAGTACAACCCCAAGATCAGGGAATCGGAACTGGCGTCCATCGGCGTGCGCTACAACCCGGGCAACTACCGCACCGTTAGCGCTGCCTTTCGCCGCCAGCGCAACATCAGCCAGCAGATCGACGTTGGCTGGCAGTGGCCGATCAACGACCTGTGGGGCGACAAGGGCCAGGACCTGGGCGCCGGACGCGGCCAGGGCGGCGGGCGCTACTACAGCGTGGGCCGGCTGAACTACAGCACGCTGGAGAAAAAGCTGGTCGATGCGGTGGTCGGCATTGAATACGATGGCTGCTGCTGGATTGGCCGCGTCGTGCTGCAGCGCTCGCAAAACAGCACGGTGACGTCCAACACGCGCATCTTGTTCCAGCTTGAAATGGTGGGTTTTTCGCGCATCGGCTCCAGCCCGCTCGAAACGCTCAAGAACAACGTGCCACGCTACCAGAACCTGCGTGACAAAATCAGCCCTCCCAGCCGCTTTACCACTTATGACTAAACACCGATTCCTCCCTGTCCGGCCGCTGTCCGCCGCGCTGGTGCTTCTGCTGGCGCTGCCTCTGGGCGCCGTGCAGGCCCAGATCGCCCGGCCTTCGGCCACGCCGCGCCTGGTGGTGCCCGCACCGCCGGCCGCCAGCACGGCGCCGCGCGCCGGCGCCCAGCGCCAGGCCGACTTCATCGTGGCCGTGGTCAATTCCGAACCGATCACCAACAACGAAGTGCGCGCCAAGCTGCTGCGCACCGAGCAGATGCTCAAGCAGCAGGGAACCCCCGTGCCGCCGCGCAACGAGCTGCTGCCGCAACTGATCGAACGCATGATCAGCGACAAGGCGCAGCTACAGGCCGCGCAGGCCTCGGGCCTGAAGATCGACGACAACGCCGTCGAGGGCGCGGTCCAGACGGTGGCCCGGCAGAACCAGATCACGGTCGACGAGCTGCGCCGGCGCCTGACGGCCGACGGCATCGACTATGCGCAGTTCCGCTCGGAGATACGCGACGAACTGCTGATCAGCCGCCTGCGCCAGCGCGAAGTCAAGGCCGACGTCAGCGAGTCCGAGATCGACGCCTACCTGCGCGATCAGCAAGGCCAGCCGGGCGCGGCCAGCGCAGCGCCTGCGGCGCTCAACCTGGCCGAAATCCTGGTGGCGGTGCCTGAAAACGCCACGCCCGACCAGGTCGCCAGCCTGCAGGCCAGAGCCCAGCAGGTGCTCGAACGCGTCCGCGCCGGCGCCGACTTTGCCGCGCTGGCGGCCGAGTTGTCGGCGTCGGCGTCGCGCGGCAACGGCGGCCAGATGGGCCTGCGCAGCGCCGACCGCTACCCGCCGCTGTTTGTCGAGGCGACGCAAAGCCTGCGCGCCGGCGGCCTGGCCGGTCCGGTGCGCAGCGCCGCCGGTTTCCACATCCTGAAGGTGATCGAAAAACGCCAGGGAGGCCTGCCCGACGCCGTCGTCGCGCAAACCCGTGCCCGCCACATCCTGCTGCGGCTGACGCCCCAGCTGACCGAAGCGGCCGCCATCGAGAAACTCGCCGGCTTCAAAAAGCGCATCGCGGCCGGCCAGGCCGACTTTGCGGCGCTGGCGCGCGAAAACAGCCAGGATGGCTCGGCCAAGGAGGGCGGCGACCTGGGCTGGGCACCGGCCGGCGCCTTTGTTCCGGAATTTGAAAAGGTCATGAATGCCTTGGGCCCCAACCAGGTGTCCGACCCGCTGGTGTCGCGCTTCGGCGTTCACCTGCTGCAGGTGCTGGAGCGCCGCGAGGTGCCGGTGTCGCCGCGTGACCAGCGCGAGATGGTGCGCGGCATGCTGCGCGAGAAAAAGCAGGAGGAAGCGCTGGTGCGCTGGGCCGAGGACATTCGCGGCCGCGCCTACGTGGAATTTCGCGAGCCGCCGCAGTGACCCCCACGCTTGCCACTTCGTGTGCTGCGCTCCCCCCCGAGGGGGCTGCTGCCCTTGCAAGGCGCCACACCGCCAGAGGCGGCGCATCTGCAGGCTGTCCAGGCCCGCGCAGGCGGGTCTGGAGCCGCAGCCTGCAGCCTGCGGCCCGGCAAAGCCGGTTCCGCGCCCCCTGCGGGTGTAGAGAGAAAACCATCGTGCCCACTGCTTCATGCGGTGCAATGGCTTGCGTTGTATGAAGCACATCCCACGCAAACGCTTCGGCCAGCATTTCCTGACAGACCGGCTGATCATCGACAGCATCGTTGAGGCGATTGCGCCCTTGCCGGGTCAGCCGATGGTCGAGATCGGCCCCGGCCTGGCGGCCATGACGCGGCCTCTGGTGGCGCGGCTCGGGCACCTGACGGTGATCGAGCTGGACCGTGACCTGGCGCACCAGCTGCGCACGCATCCGCATCTGACGGTGGTCGAGTCCGATGTGCTGCGGGTCGATTTCAGGCAGCTGGCGGAGCAGATCCAGTTGCAGACAACGCAAGCAGCCCCTCCCAGCCAGTCAGGGCCGCGGGACTGGCTTCGCCAGACCGCAGGCGCAGCGGCCCCCTCGGGGGGCAGCGAACCACGCGAAGCGGGGAGCGCGGGGGCTTTTAAATTGCGCGTTGTCGGCAATTTGCCTTACAACATCTCCACGCCCATCCTGTTTCACCTGCTCGATGCGGTCGATGTGATCGAGGACCAGCATTTCATGCTGCAAAAGGAAGTCATCGACCGCATGGTGGCCGTGCCCTCGACCAGCGACTACGGCCGGCTCAGCGTGATGCTGCAGTGGCGCTACGCCATGGAAAACGTGCTGCACGTCCCGCCGCAGAGCTTTGACCCGCCGCCGCGCGTGGACAGCGCCATCGTCCGCATGGTGCCGCATGCCGAGCCGCAAAAGCTCGACGTCAAGCTGCTGAGCGAGCTGGTGCGGGTGGCGTTCAGCCAGCGCCGCAAGCTGCTGCGCCATACGCTGGGAAAATGGCTGGAACAGCACGACTACGCCGGTGAATTCGATGTCAGGCGGCGCGCCGAAGAAGTGCCGGTGGCCGAGTACCTGGCGCTGGCGCAGCAGGTCAAGGCCGGCACGGCCCAGCCTGAAAGCACTGGCATACTATAAAAATAGTAGCTGCTTGTGCCCGCCAGCCAAGCGCAAAAGACCGATTTGAGTCACAAAAAAACCCGCAGGCTGCGGGTTTTTTTGTTTTCAGCCTGAACCGTGGTTCAGGCTGCTGCAAGCCAGTAGCTTGCATTGAAAGGACTGCTCATGCGCAGCGCCAGGGGCGATACGTCGAGAAGTTTGTCGGTCGGCATCGGTTCATCACCGTCTAGCGCGACTTGCTGGGCCTGATTAGCCCGATCCCCTTGGCCAATGTCCGGGGAGCGGGCTACAGAAAAGAATAGAAGCACCGGAACGGTATCTTGCGATCCGCCCAGTAGTCGGCTGCGTCCCTGAAGATGTCGAGCAGTTGCTCGCGCGCTTCCTTGTCGAACTTGGCATGCGCGGGAATTTGTTCCAGCACGACGATGAAGCCGGGCTGCGGGCCTGACTTGTGCACCAGGTCGGTCATGCAGTCGTACAGGGCATCAAAGTTCTTGCCGAAATGCGCCGGAAAGGTGTACTGTGCCGCGATCATGTCCAGGATGTCCTGTTTGCTCTGGGCATTGCCCAAGTTGGCATACAGGAAATGCTGGTTCAGCTTCGTGGCAGCTTCCTGCAACTCGGGCACGCGGAAGGCGCGTATGGACTGCACAATGTTGGGCCGTATGCCCTTCAAAGGTGTTTCGTCGTCCTTACGAAGTGGTGTATCCATCTCCGCTTCTCTTTCTCTTAGATCTAAAGTCAAAATAACAACCACAGTCCTGGTTAATGAACGATTTTGCGAAAACTCGCATAGTGATCGTCGGTGTAAAAACAGGCATCGGGCGCTGCGGCTTGCAGGCCGCCACACACGATGCGCCGGGCTCCGCGGCTGCTCTCTCCAGGTGTCCGGACGGTATATTCACGGTAATAAGCGCGAACATTGGCGGGAAGCAGCCGTTCCCGGTTGCCAAACACCACGCCGTCCTTGTCATGCCTGAAAGGCCCGCCCTGGTAAATCAGCGTCAGCATGCTGCGCCCCTGGGGAGGCAGCTGGGCAAGCGCAACGGTGTCGGCAACCGCCAGCGAGGGTGTGCTTCTGGCAAGGGCCGTGCCGGAAGGCACCACCATCACACCGGCCGAAACCGCCAGCAGAATCGTCAAACCTGCTTGACGCCAGCGTTCGTAGCTAAATCCCCGCATGAAAAATACCTTTCTTGAATCCAGCGTTACCCTGCCAGGTTTCCGGGTTAACCCTTAAATTTCAAGAGGAGTAGTTTGCCGCATGCCGAAAGAAAAGGCAAGCGGTTGCTGAAATTTTAGGCATGAAAAAGAGGGCTATAAAGCCCTCTGAATTTGCTGACGCCTGGAAAGAACTGGCTTATCGCGCGGCGTTGGCGTCTGCCACCGTGAGCGCCGTCATGTTGACGATCCGGCGCACCGTGGCCGTGGGCGTCAGGATATGCATTGGCTTGTTGGCCCCCAGCAGCACCGGGCCGATGGCAATGTTGCCGCCAGCGGCGGTCTTGAGCAGGTTGTAGGAAATGTTGGCCGCATCGATATTGGGCAGGACCAACAGGTTGGCTTCGCCGGTCAGCGTGCTGTTGGGCATGATCAGGCGGCGGCCCTCGGCGTCCAGCGCCACGTCGCCGTGCATTTCGCCATCGACTTCCAGCCACGGCGTCTGTTCGCGCAGCAGGTCCAGCGTGCGGCGCATTTTCAGCGCGCTCGGGTGGTTGGACGAGCCGAAGTTCGAATGCGACAGCAGCGCGGCCTTGGGCTTAATGCCGAAACGCATCATTTCCTCAGCGGCCATGGTGGTGATCTCGGCGAGCTGCTCGGCGGTCGGGTCGTAGTTGACGTGGGTGTCAAGCAGGAACACCTGCCGGCCCGGCAGCATCAGGCCGTTCATGCAGGCATAGGTGTGAACGCCTTCGCGCTTGCCGATCACTTGGTCCAAATAGGCAAGGTGGTGGGCCGTCGTGCCCCAGGTGCCGCAGATCAGGCCGTCAACATCGCCTTTAAGCAGCAGCATGCCGGCAATCAGCGTCAGGCGCCGGCGCATCTCGATCTTGGCCATCTGCACCGTCACGCCGCTGCGCTCGGTCAGGCGGTGGTAGGTCTGCCAGAAGTCGCGGTAGCGGCTGTCCTGCTCGACATTGACCACGTCATAGTCGAGCTCTTCCTTCAGGCGCAGGCCGAACTTTTCAATCCGCTGGGCAATGATGGCCGGGCGGCCGATCAGCGTCGGGCGGGCCAGGTTTTCGTCCACCACGATCTGGCAGGCGCGCAGCACGCGCTCTTCCTCGCCTTCGGCATAGGCGATGCGCTTGCGGCTGGCGGCCTTGGCGGCGGTGAAGATCGGCTTCATGATCGTGCCCGACGCATACACAAAGCTCTGCAGGCGCTGGCGGTACTGGTCCATGTCGGCAATCGGCCGCAGCGCCACGCCGCTGTCGGCTGCAGCTTTCGCCACCGCCGGCGCGATCTTCATCATCAGGCGCGGATCAAACGGCTTGGGAATCAGGTATTCGGGGCCGAAGGACAATTTTTCGCCCACATAGGCGGCGGCCACCCGTTCGCTCTGCTCTGCCTGCGCGAGTTCGGCAATCGCGTGGACGGCGGCGATTTCCATCTCGATGGTGATGGTCGATGCGCCGGCATCCAGCGCGCCGCGAAAAATGTACGGAAAGCACAGGACATTGTTGACCTGGTTCGGGTAGTCGCTGCGGCCGGTGGCGATGATGGCGTCATCGCGCACTGATTTGACGTCTTCGGGCGTGATTTCCGGGTTTGGGTTGGCCAGCGCAAAAATGATGGGGTGGGCCGCCATCTTCGCGACCATCTCTTTCTTGAGCACGCCGCCGGCTGAAAGACCCAGAAAGACATCCGCGCCTTCAATGATTTCGCCCAGCGTGCGGGCTTGCGTGGGCTGGGCAAACTGGATCTTGTCCTCATCCATCAGCTCGGTGCGGCCTTCATAGACCACGCCGGCCAGATCGGTCACGTAGATGTTTTCACGCGGAATGCCCAGCTTGAGCAGCAGGCCCAGGCAGGCCAGCGCCGCAGCGCCCGCGCCGGAGGTCACGAGTTTGACTTTTTTCGGGTCTTTGCCCGCTACCTTCAGGGCATTGAGCATGGCCGCGCCGACGGTGATGGCCGTGCCGTGCTGGTCGTCGTGAAAGACCGGAATCTTCATGCGCTTGCGCAATTCGCGCTCGACGTAAAAGCAGTCGGGCGCCTTGATATCTTCGAGGTTGATGGCGCCGAAGGTGGGTTCGAGCGAGGCAATGATCTCGACCAGCCTGGCCGGGTCTTTTTCGTCGATCTCGATGTCGAACACATCGACGCCGGCGAACTTCTTGAACAGCACGGCCTTGCCTTCCATCACCGGCTTGGAAGCCAGCGGGCCGATGTCGCCCAGGCCCAGCACGGCCGTGCCGTTGGTGATCACGGCGACCAAGTTGCCCCGGCTGGTGTACTTGAAGGCGGCGTTCGGGTCCTTGATGATTTCCTCGCAGGGCGCGGCCACGCCGGGCGAGTAAGCCAGCGCCAAGTCGCGCTGGTTGGTCAGCTGCTTGGTGGCGGAAATGGCGATCTTGCCGGGGGTGGGGAACTCGTGGTATTCGAGCGCGGCACGGCGCAGTTCGGCGCGCTTGTCGTTGCGCTCGGTTTCAAGATCGTGGGGCGTCGCAGCGGATGGTGTGGACATCGAATAAGTCTCCAGCTAGGACGGTCAGTGCGGCCGTCAACTCTTTTTGTACGGTTTGAGATTGTAGGCCGCACAAATCGCGCGTCCCCTGTGGAAAGCCGCATCGCAGGGCGATCTGCTTTTAACTTTTTCGCACAGATGGCGCCGGGCACCTCAAGAAGAGGGTGAACAAACGTTGTTGCATCGCTCGCTAGACCGCTGCTTCTCCGATCAATTAGCGTCAAGGGTTAACCCGTATTCAGAATGGGTTGTACCAAATATAAAATTGGTTGCACTTGTTTTGATAAAAGGTGCAACCCATGTCTACCGTCACGCTTGGCCTCAAGGTTGATGAAGCGCTCCGAACCCGCATCCGGGACGCTGCCGCCCAGCAGGGCCGCGCGCCGCACTGGCTGATCAAGCAGGCCGTCTTGCAGTATGTGGAAAGCATCGAGCGGGGCCTGTCGCCACTGGGTGCAACCCACGGTGCAACCGGACTGGAAAAAACGGCTGAACCCGACGAGACCGACGACCTGGCGCTGCCCGCCAGCCTGGTGCCTTCTGCGCAGCCCTTCCTCGACTGGGCGCAAAACGTGCTGCCGCAGAACGATCTGCGCGCCGCCATCACCGCCGCCTGGCACCGGCCGGAGCCGGAGTGCCTGCCCATGCTGGTGCAACTGGCGCATACCCTTGATGCCACACAGCGCGCCGCCATCGAAGAAGTCGCGACACGGCTGGTGGAAGGCCTGCGCGGCAAGAAGGACGCTGGCGGCGTCGAAGCGCTGGTGCAGGAGTTCTCGCTGTCCAGCCAGGAGGGCGTGGCGCTGATGTGCCTGGCCGAGGCGCTGCTGCGCATTCCCGACAACGCCACGCGTGACGCGCTGATCCGCGACAAGATCAGCCGGGGTGACTGGCATGCGCACCTGGGCAATTCGCCGTCGATGTTCGTCAACGCCGCCGTCTGGGGCCTGATGCTGACCGGCAAGCTGACCTCGACCAGCAGCGAAAAAAGCCTGGGCGCGTCGCTGACCCGGCTGATCGGCAAGGGCGGCGAGCCGCTGATCCGCCAGGGCGTACACCGCGCCATGAAGCTCATGGGCGAGCAGTTCGTGACCGGCCAGACCATTTCCGAAGCGCTGGCCAACAGCCGCGCGCTCGAAAAATCCGGCTTTCGCTATTCCTACGACATGCTGGGCGAAGCCGCCGCGACCGAGCAGGACGCCGAGCGCTACCTGGCGTCCTACGAGCAGGCGATCCATGCCATCGGCAAGGCGTCGCACGGGCGCGGCATCCATGAAGGACCGGGTATTTCGGTCAAGCTGTCGGCGCTGCACCCGCGCTACAGCCGCGCCCAGCGCGACCGCGTAATGGGCGAGTTGCTGCCGCGCCTGCTCAAGCTCACGTTGCTGGCGCGCCAGTACGACATCGGCCTGAACATCGATGCCGAGGAAGCCGACCGGCTGGAGCTGTCGCTCGACCTGCTGGAAAGCCTGTGTTTCGAGCCGGCGCTCAGGGGCTGGAACGGCATCGGCTTCGTGGTGCAGGCCTACCAGAAGCGCTGCCCCTACGTGATCGACTACCTGATCGACCTGGCGCGCCGCAGCAGCCACCGGCTGATGATCCGGCTGGTCAAGGGCGCCTACTGGGACAGCGAGATCAAGCGCGCGCAGCTGGACGGCCACGAGGGCTACCCGGTGTTCACGCGCAAGGTGCATACCGACGTGTCCTACCTGGCCTGCGCGCGCAAGCTCCTGGGCGCGCCCGACGCCATTTATCCGCAGTTCGCCACCCACAACGCGCAGACGGTGTCCAGCATTTACCACATGGCCGGCAACAACTACTACAGCGGCCAGTACGAATTCCAGTGCCTGCACGGCATGGGCGAGCCGCTGTACAACCAGGTGACCGGCGCCGTGGCCGACGGCAAGCTGGGCCGTCCGTGCCGCATCTACGCTCCGGTCGGCACGCACGAAACGCTGCTGGCCTACCTGGTGCGCCGCCTGCTGGAAAACGGCGCCAACACCTCGTTCGTGAACCGCATCGGCGATGCCAATGTGCCGGTGGCCGAACTGGTGACGGACCCGGTGCTTGAAGCGCGGCAGATCGCGCTTGAAACCGGCCAGCTCGGCGCGCCGCATCCGAAAATTGTGCTGCCGCGCCAGCTGTTCGCCGACCTAGGTCCGCAGTCGCGCCTGAATTCGTCGGGCCTGAACCTGGCGCATGAGCAGCAACTGGCGTCGCTCGCCGCCGGCCTGCTGCGCAGCACGCAGGGAATTTATGCCGCTTGCGCAGGCGGGACGGGCGTATCCAGCTTCAATTTAGATAGCGCCGCCGCCGACGGCTGGCAGCCGGTGCGCAACCCTTCGGACACGCGTGACCTTGTTGGCTGGGTGCGCCCGGCCAGCTCAGAAGAAGTCGAGCAGGCCGTCAGCCGCGCCGCCCGCGCCGCGCAGATCTGGCAGGGAACGCCGCCGCAAGAGCGCGCCGCCTGTTTGACACGCGCCGCCGACCTGCTGGAGCAGCGCACGCAAAGCCTGCTCGGCCTGATCGTTCGCGAGGCCGGCAAGTCGCTGCCCAACGCGATTGCCGAGGTGCGCGAAGCGGTGGACTTTTTGCGCTATTACGCCGCGCAGGTCGAGGCGACCTTCGACAACGACTCGCACCGCCCGCTCGGCGTGGTGCTGTGCATCAGCCCGTGGAACTTCCCGCTGGCGATTTTTGCCGGCCAGATGGCGGCCGCGCTGGCCAGCGGCAACTGCGCGCTGGCCAAACCGGCCGAGCAGACGCCGCTGGTGGCCAATGTGATGGTCAAGATACTGCATGAAGCTGGCGTACCGGCGGACGCGGTGCAGCTGGTGCCCGGCGCCGGCGACAGCGTGGGCGCGGCGCTGGTGGCGCACCCGCAGGTAGCCGGCGTGATGTTCACCGGCTCGACCGAGGTGTCGCGGCTGATCGCACAGACGCTGGCCAAACGCCTGAGCCCGCAGGGCCGCCCGATTGCCTTGATTGCCGAAACCGGCGGCCAGAACGCGCTGGTGGCCGATTCGTCGGCGCTGGCCGAGCAGCTGGTCGGCGACGTGCTGGCATCAAGCTTTGACTCGGCCGGCCAGCGCTGCTCGGCGCTGCGCCTGCTGTGCATCCAGGAAGACGGCGCCGACCGCGTGGTCCACATGGTCAAGGAGGCCATGCGCGAATGGGTCATGGGCAACACCGACCGCATGCACACCGATGTCGGCCCGGTGATCGACGACGACGCGCGCGCGCAGATCGAGCTGCACATTGCCGCGATGCAGGCCGCAGGCCAGCCGGTGACCCGCATGGCGCGCGACGAAAGCGCCGGCCAGGGCCATTTCGTGATGCCCGCGCTGATCGAGATCGACGGCATCACCCGGCTGCAGCGCGAGGTGTTCGGCCCGGTGCTGCATGTGCTGCGCTACCGCCGCGAGCAGCTCGGCGCGGTGCTCGACGCGATCAACGCCACTGGCTACGGCCTGACTTTCGGCGTTCACAGCCGCATCGACGAAACCATTGCGCTGGTCACGCAAAAGGTGCAGGCCGGCAACATCTACGTCAACCGCAACGTGATTGGCGCGGTGGTCGGCGTGCAGCCCTTCGGCGGCATGGGCCTGTCGGGCACCGGCCCCAAGGCGGGCGGCCCGCTGTACCTGTACCGCCTGCTGCAGGCTGGCCCGGCGCAAGGCAACCTGGCGCTGGCCGCCTTGCCGGCCATGCCGGTCAGCCGCATGAGTCCGCCCGTCATGGCGCGCAACCCGTCTGATCTGCCCGGTCTGCGCGCCCTGCAAAGCCTGGTCTCCGCCTTGCAAGGCCAGCCGTTTGCCGCGCTGGCCGGCTGGCAGAGCAGCGGCGATGCCGCCCGTGCGGCGGCGGCGTGCGAAAGCTACCGCGCCCACAGCGTGCTCGGCCAGCTGTTCACGCTGCCCGGTCCGACTGGCGAATCGAACCGCTACCAGCTGCTGCCGCGCGGCGCGGTCTGGGCCGCGCCGCAGACCGCGCTTGGCCTGGTGCATCACGTCGCAGCGGCGCTGGCCAGCGGCAACCCGTGCTGGCTGGAGACGCCCCGGCCGAACAGCCCGGTGGCCGATGCGCTGGCCGCGCTGCCGCCTGAAGTGCAGGCTTTTGTCCAGACGCGCAGCGCCGACCAGCTGCTGGGCGACCCGCACCTGAGCGCGATGCTGTTCGAGGGTGACGGCGATGCGCTGCAGGCCCTGCTGCCGCGCGTCGCGCAGTGCCCGGGCGCCATCGTGCGCATCGAGAACCTGACGCCCGCGCAACTGGCCGCCGGCGCCGGGTACGACGTGAGCGCGCTGATGCATGAGCAAAGCATCAGCACCAACACCGCCGCTGCCGGCGGCAACGCGCAGCTCATGACGATGGGCTGAGCAGCGCTGCCGGCCAGCCCCTTTCCCGCAACCTTTTGACCCACCCAAG
>NZ_KL448323.1:3490807-3883744 GCF_000709345.1 Polaromonas glacialis
GCCGCCCCGCCCCCGGGGGCGCCCCGTCGCACCCTGCCTACCGGCGGGGCTGGCGCCCATTTTTTGACCTATCACGTCCACCTTGAGGAGACATTCATGAACTTCACCGATCCCACCGTGATCACCTTCGGCATCTACCTGTTTGCCATGCTGTTCATCGGCTTCCTGGGCTACCGGGGCACCGACAACCTCGACGACTACATCCTGGGCGGCCGCAGCCTGGGCAGCTTTGTCACGGCCCTGTCGGCCGGCGCTTCCGACATGAGCGGCTGGCTGCTGATGGGCCTGCCCGGCGCAATTTATTTGTCGGGCCTGAGCGAAGCCTGGATCGCCGTCGGCCTGATCGCCGGCGCCTACCTGAACTGGCGCTTCGTCGCGGCGCGGCTGCGGCTGTACACCGAGCGGGCCGGCAATGCGCTGACGCTGCCCGACTATTTCGCCAACCGCTTCGAGGACAAGGCGAACCTGCTGCGCATCCTGACCACCGTGGTGATCCTGGTGTTCTTCACCGTCTATTGCGCCTCGGGCGTGGTCGCCGGCGCGCGCTTGTTCGAGAACATGTTCGGCCTGCCTTACCAGACCGCGCTGTGGGTCGGCGCCGCCTGCACCATCGCCTATGTGTTCATCGGCGGCTTTCTGGCCGTGAGCTGGACCGACACCATCCAGGCTTCCTTGATGATCACCGCGCTGATCGTCGCGCCGGTGGTGGGCTATTTCGCCGTGACCGGCAACCTGCAGCCGGCGCAGTCGATCGCCGACCTGATGGAGCCGGCCAAGCTCGACATGATGAAAGGCGCCTCGTTCGTCGGCATCGTTTCGCTGATGGCCTGGGGCCTGGGCTACTTCGGTCAGCCGCACATCCTGGTGCGCTTCATGGCGGCTGAATCGGTGGCGACGATTCCGGCCGCGCGCCGCATCAGCATGACCTGGATGATTTTGTGCCTGGGCGGCGCGGTGGCGGTCGGCTTCATCGGCATTCCCTACTTTCTGGCGCACCCGGATGGCGCGGCGGCGGTGAACGCCAATTCCGAAACCGTGTTCATCGAAATGGCCAAGCAGCTGTTCAACCCCTGGGTCGCCGGCGTGCTGCTGGCCGCCATCCTGGGCGCCGTGATGAGCACGCTGTCATGCCAGCTGCTGGTCTGCTCCAGCGCGCTGACCGAGGACATCTACCGCACCTTCCTGCGCAAGAACGCCGGCCAGACCGAACTGGTGTGGGTCGGCCGCGCGATGGTGATGCTCATTTCGCTGGTCGCCATCGGCATCGCCAGCAACCCCGAAGCCAAGGTGCTCGGCATGGTCAGCTATGCCTGGGCCGGTTTTGGCGCAGCTTTTGGGCCGGTCATCATCCTGTCGCTGTTCTGGTCACGCATGACGCGCAACGGCGCGCTGGCCGGCATTGTGGTGGGCGCGGTGACGGTCGTGCTCTGGAAGCAGGGCGGCTGGTTCGGCCTGTACGAGATCGTTCCCGGCTTCGTCCTGGCCTGGCTTGCCGCCGTGATCGTGAGCCGCCTCGGCCAGCCTTCGGCCACCATGCTGGAAAAGCACCGGGCGGTGGAAACCGAGCTGGCCAAGGCCTTCGCCTGAGGCGGCAAGCCTCAGGACGAGGCCGCTGACAGGCCGGGCGACGCCTGGTCTGTCCGGCCCCAGCGCTGCCAGGCTTTTTCATGGAAGAAAAAGGCAAAGGCCTGCACCGTGGGTTCGAGCAGGCTGAGCGTCAGCGACAGCAGGAAGTCGCCGGTGACCGCATAGGCCACCAGGGCGGCGACCGTGACGTGCAGCAGGTAATAGGTTCCGGTCTTTTTCAGAGCCGGCAAATTGTCACGGGCAAGCTGGGTCATGGTTTCTCCTTCAGTTTTATAGTCAAAAAATGCCTTTTGCGCACTATCCACCATTGCAGGCAGCTATCAAAAAAGTAGCTGATATGGCGCAGTGCTCTGGCGTTCTGGTCAGGTCATCCGCAGTTATCAATAGCTTTAAAGCATCAATCAAGTATTATTAATAATAATATTTGACTATGCAAAAGACCAGTTGGATTTGCCTAAGCCAGCCATAGCCAAGGCATTTTTTCTGCTGGATCTGGCAACGGCCATGGCGTCGAATCGCCGGACAACAGCATGTCCCCTTTTTTTTGTCATTGCGGGCCTGACCCGCAATCCATCCATGCGCAGTCAAAGGTGCGCTGAATTCAGGCCGCTGCCTGGCTGCAGCTTGGTTGGGGTGCTGTGGATTGCGGGTCAGGCCCGCAATGACAGGGGGAAAAGACGCTTCAAGAATGAACGGAGTGCTTGCATTTTTTATGCAAAATACCGCGTTTGCGCAGGCTGAACGTGCGCATGCAGCTCCTTTTTCAAGAGCATGAACTCCCCGCGCCTGCTGCGGCGAATCAGGGGCTGGTGCGGTCCGGTTCGGCGGGCGAGGAGATGTCGCCCAGCGAATTGGCCACGTCCACATCGCCGTCCGGGCCCTTGGCGGCAATGTCGCCGAGCGACACGATGCCGATCAGCCGTTTTTGCTGGTCCACCACCGGCATGCGGCGGATCTGGTTCATCCCCATCGTGCCAAGGGTGTCGTCCAGGTCGTCGTCTTCGCGGGCGGTGCGCACATGGGTGCTCATCACGTCGGCCAGCGTCGCCGTGCCGGCGTCGAGTCCCTGGGCCACGCCGCGCACCACGATGTCGCGGTCCGTCACCATGCCAACCAGCTGGTCACCCTCGCAAACCGGAATCACGCCCACGTTCAGCTCTTCCATGGCCTGCGCGGCGAGCAGGATGGTGTCGGTCGGGCGCAGGCTGCGTGGATTGCGGGTCATGACGTCGGAAACAGTGCTCATCGGAAGACTCCTTGCATTGAACCGGCGGGTTGCCGGTGCTGGCAGCAAGCTTAGGGGGTCCGCCAGGCCTGGCTATCAGCCGCAGCGCAAGCTGGCGTAGGACGGCAGCGCGCCGGCCCGCTCATGCCTTTTTCGTCACCTCGATTTCGCCAGCTGGCTGGTGTTGGCCGGTCCCTCGATGCCCGCCGCCAGGCTGCGTTCGCCGCTGACCAGCCGGTACACCACGCCCGCCGCGCCCGCGCCGAGCAAGGGGGCGACCCAGAACAGCCACAGCTGCGACAGCGCCCAGTCGCCGACAAAGAACGCCGGGCCGGTGCTGCGCGCCGGGTTGACCGAGGTGTTGGTGACCGGAATGCTGATCAGGTGGATCAGCGTCAGCCCCAGGCCGATGGCAATCGGCGCAAAGCCGCTGGGCGCGCGCTCGCCGGTCGCGCCCATGATGATCATGAGGAAAAAGAAGGTCATCACGAACTCGGTCACCAGCGCGGCCGTCATCGTGCAGCCGCCCGGCGAATGCTCGCCCTAGCCGTTGGAGGCCAGCCCGCCGCTGAGGTCAAAGCCCGCCTTGCCGCTGGCGATCAGGTACAGCACGCCGGCCGCCGCGATGGCGCCGACCACCTGGGCCAGGGCATACGGCAACAGGTCTTTAGCCTTGAACCGGCCGCCAATGACCAGGCCAAAGGACACGGCCGGGTTCAGGTGGCAGCCCGAGACATGGCCCAGCGCAAAGGCCATGGTCAGCACGGTCAGGCCAAAGGCCAGCGACACCCCGGTCAGGCCGATGCCCACGCCCGGAAAGGCCGCCGCGATCACGGCACTGCCGCAACCCCCGAGCACCAGCCAGAAAGTGCCGAAGAACTCGGCGGCGAGTCGATTGGACAAAGGCATTTTTCTCTCCCGAAGTTTGAAGATGGAGGGACCCAAGGCAAGTGGCGCGCAGGCCGGTTTGCCCGAAAAAGAATACGGCTTTTGCCTTTTACGGAACAGGCTGGCCGGGGTGAACGCCGTAGCGCCCAGGCAACGCCGGGCGGCGAAATCCAGGGCGGCATGCGGCGCCAGACCCTGGTTTCTCGCCTGTCAACGACCGTGAGGAGGGGTGAAAACAAGCGCGGGCCGGGCTTACAAATCAAAGTGGCCTTCACCGCAGTGTTGGGCTCCGCTGGTTACCTTGCGTCTTTGCTTTTTTTGACCGGTTTCCGGCATGGCATTCTTGATGTCCGGTCCTGATTGGCGCAATTTGCGCCAATCAGGTGATTTTCATGGCATCACCATCCACCGGTTTTTCATCCGTCAAACTTCCCGCCGCCCTGGTGCAGCAGGCCCGCGAGGCGGCCCAGCCGCTGCGCCGCCCGGTTGCCGGCCAGGTCGAATACCGGGCCATGCCGGGCCGCATCGTCGAGCATTCCGGCCTGACGGCGCAAGAAGCGCAGGCGGCGATCGAGGGCTATGAGGCGGCGGCCAAAGAAGTACGCCAAAAAGCGCCCGATTCGCTGGAAGCAATCAAGATGCGGGTTCTCGCGGCCAGCACCAACGGGGTCTTGCAAGCGAATATCCGCGCCGTGGTTGAAGGAAACTGCCAGCAGGCCGCCGCGCAGCGGGCAGTTGCTTGAGCCAGCCCATTGGGTGGCGCTGTGCGAGAGGGCGCGGACGACTGTGCTGGTGTATGAGCTGCCGCCGCTGTCTTGATCTGCCCGTAATGGCGCTTAAACACCGCTAAGCCGCCATCACTTTCGCCCAAGCCCACAATCCAGCGCCGGCGTGCTTGACCATGCGCGCGGCCTTCAACATCATCTCCTGCATCACGGTCCTGATGCGGCGGCGTTTGGCGGCATGACGCACCGGAGAATTAGGCTCGTTCAAGGTGTTTTGCCCAATCAGATGCAGCAAGTTCATCGCCAGTGCCGCGAGTTGGCACACCAGGTAGTTGGCCTACACCGCTCTACGCGCAGTCCTGGACCGCCTTGCCCGCCAGCAGCGGCTTGAGCGCGTCAAGCCGCGTTCGCATGGCGGCATCGGCCGCCGGCAGTCTCAGCCACAGGCTGGGCAGTTCGGGGCGTTCGAGCATCACCTTCGCGCTGCGCAGGCCGCGCTGGTTCATCTGCGCCAGGGCCGCTTCAGCCTCGTCTTTCGAGGCAAAACTGCCCAGTGACAGCCCGGGGTTGAGCATCGGGCTCAGGGGCGGCTCGAACGGCAGTCCCAGCTGCTCAAGCATCTGGCGCTTGCGGTTCATCGCTGCCTTGCTGATGTACTTGCCCATGTAGATGATCCAGCGGACCGAGTCGCCGCTGCTTTCAAAAGACCAGCTGCCTTCGGGCAGGCCGGCCTTCAGGCGCGGGCGCAGCGTGCGCGCCTGCCGTTCGGTGAACACGCCAACCTGCAGGCAGGACACGCCGGCGGGAAGCGCGGGCGGCGCCTGGACGGCGGCGCTGGCCGTCATCGGAGGCGAGGGCGCCGGCACGGCGGGCAGGACCAGCTGCATCGCCTCGGGCCGGATCTGCTGCGCCAGCCGTTCGGGTTCGGACTGCCGGGCCGGCGCCAGGCCATAGGCCGCCAGCAGGCCCTGGCCCCAGGCGAAATACAGCGCATTGGCCAGCAGCAGCGCCAGGGCGATGGCCCTCAGCATGACGGCTTGCCGCAGGCCACGGGCCGGACGCTGACTTCGGCGCTGGTGACTTCGACCATGCCGCCAGCGGTATGCACGCGCAGCGCGCCGTTGTCGGCAACGCCGTGGGCCGTGCCCTGCGTTCCGTCTGACAGCTTCACGATGCGGCCGGCGAGTACGTCGCGCGCTGCGAACCGCTCCTGGAAGGGTTCGAAGCCGAACTGCGCGAAACCCTGCACCGCCTGCACCAGCGCCGGCACGATGCGCAGCAGCGCTTCGGGCGCGTCCAGGCCGCTGTCCAGTTCCTGCAAGCCGCCAGGCGCCACCACAGCCGCCCCCACCGGGGCCGAATCAGCCAGCGGCACGGCCCGGATGTTGATGCCCACGCCGATGACCAGGCAGCGCAGGCCGTCCCAGCTGGCCGTCTCGACCAGGATGCCGCCCAGCTTGCGCTCGCCTTCCGGCGTGGACAGCCACAGGTCGTTGGGCCATTTCAGGCCGATTCGAGGCCTGGCGGCATGGCGCGCCTGGCCGGCTTCAGGCGGGTCCAGGCTTTCGGCCACGCTGATGCCGACCGCCAGCGACAGGCCGGACCAGTCCGCCGGCGCCAAAGGCAGGCCAAGCGAGAAGGTCAAGCTGTCGCCGCGCCGGCTTTGCCAGCTGCGGCCCAGCCGGCCGCGCCCGGCGCTTTGCTGCTCGGCCACCAGCAGCACCGGTTCAAGCTGCGGCGGCATGCCGGGGCCGCCCTTGAAGCGGCGCATCAGCTCGCTGTTGGTCGAATCGATCCCGGGCAGCACCTCGACCGTGAAGCCCGGCAGGTCGGGCGCCACCGCTTCCCAGATGGCTTCGGCGGGCCAGCGGATCGGCGGGGGGGAAGGCAATGGCGAGGTCATGGGCGGGCGGCGGGAAAAGGGTGGGAAGGACGATTCAGGCAGGCCGCGCAGGCTCAGCCTTGGGCGCTTTTGCGTGTTTTTTTTCTGGCCTTGGGCGCCAGCAAGGTGCCCCGGCAGTTGCCGGCGCCGCACCAGCAGGGGTAGTCGGCCAGCAGCTTGGGCGTGTAGCGCGCGTCAATCACCAGGCCGTAGTCATAGAAAAGTTCCTCGCCGGCCGCGATATTGCGCAGCGCCTTGATGAACACCCGCCCGTTTTCTTCATCGGCCTCGCAGTTCGGCTGGCAGCTGTGGTTGATCCAGCGCGACGAGTTGCCGCCGACCTTGGCATCAATCACGCGGCCGTCGTCTATGTGGAAGTAAAACGTGTGGTTCGGCTGCGCCGGGTCGTGCGGATGGCGGCGCAGCGCCTCGGGCCAGCTGATGACCTCGCCCGTGTACTCGATCAGCGTCTCGCCTTCGGCCAGGTCCTGCAAGGCAAACACGCCCTTGCCATGCACGCCCGAGCGCCGCGTCTGGATGCGGCGCTTGTCGCTGCCAGCCTCAGGCATTGCAGGGTAAGCAGGGACCTGTTTTTTGGGCACGGCGGTTTTTTGGTATGGTTAATTCATGTGTGTGCGTGCGCACCGGCGCGCATGCCTGCGCGAGGAAGCGGTATTGTAGTGACGGACCTTGGCCCGTGGCTGACAGCCGTTTTCTTGCCCCAGAAATTGAAAAGCCGCTTTGGCGCAAACCGGGGACCACGTTCCCCGAAGATGAAAAGTCAGAAGAAGTATTTATGAAAACACTGGTAATTGCCGAAAAACCTTCGGTGGCGCAAGACATCGTGCGCGCCCTCACGCCCACGGCGGGCAAGTTCGACAAGCACGACGAATACTTTGAAAGCGACGACTGGGTCATCACCTCGGCCGTCGGCCATCTGGTCGAGATCCAGGCGCCCGAGGAATTCGACGTAAAACGCGGCAAGTGGAGCTTTGCCAACCTGCCGGTGATCCCGCCGTACTTTGACCTCAAACCGATGGACAAGACCAAGACGCGGCTCAACGCCATCGTCAAGCTGACCAAGCGAAAAGACGTGGGCGCGCTGGTCAACGCCTGCGACGCGGGCCGCGAGGGCGAGCTGATCTTCCGGCTGATCCAGCAGTACGCCAAGAGCAAACACCCGATCAAGCGGCTGTGGCTGCAGTCGATGACGCCCGCCGCCATCCGCGACGGCTTTGCGTCCTTGCGCAGCGACGCGCAGATGCTGCCGCTGGCCGACGCAGCGCGCTGCCGCTCCGAGGCCGACTGGCTGGTCGGCATCAACGGCACGCGCGCCATGACGGCATTCAATTCGCGCGACGGCGGCTTCTTCCTGACCACGGTCGGCCGGGTGCAGACGCCGACACTGTCGGTGGTCGTCGAGCGCGAGGAAAAAATCCGCAAGTTCGTCTCTAGAGACTACTGGGAAATCCACGCGCTGTTTTCCGCCGAGGCGGGCGAATACCCGGGCAAATGGTTCGACCCGAAGTGGAAGCGCGCGGCCGCCAATGCCGCCAATGGCGAAGGCGCGGAACCCGACCCCGAACTGAAGGCCGACCGGCTCTGGACCGAGCGCGATGCCAAGGCGATTGCCGACGCGGTGCGCGGCCAGACCGCCACGGTGACCGAGGAATCCAGGCCGACCAGCCAGGCCGCCGGCCTGCTGTTCGACTTGACTTCTTTGCAGCGCGAAGCCAACGGCAAGTTCGGCTTTTCGGCCAAGACCACGCTGTCGATTGCGCAGAGCCTGTACGAGCGGCACAAGGCGCTGACCTATCCGCGTACCGACTCGCGCGCGCTGCCCGAGGACTATGTGCCGGTGGTCAAGCAGACTTTTGAAATGCTGGCCAACAGCGCCATGCGCCACCTGGCGCCGCATGCGGCCACGGCGCTCAAGGGCAACTACGTCAAGCCGACCAAGCGCATTTTCGACAATGCCAAGGTCAGCGACCACTTTGCCATCATCCCGACGCTGCAGGCGCCCAGCGGCCTGTCCGACGCCGAGCAAAAGCTCTACGACTTGGTGGTGCGCCGCTTCATGGCGGTGTTTTTCCCGAGCGCCGAATACCTGGTGACGACGCGCATTTCGGTGTCGGTCGGCCACAGCTTCAAAACTGAAGGAAAAGTGCTCATCAAGCCGGGCTGGCTGGCGATCTACGGCAAGGAAGCCGCCGACGAGGTGGCCGACGCCAAGGAAGGCGACAAGGGCCAGAGCCTGGTGCCGGTCAAGCCCGGCGAGCGCGTCGGTGTCGAATCGGCCGATGCCAAGGGCCTGAAGACCCGCCCGCCCGCGCGCTACAGCGAAGCGACGCTGCTCGGCGCGATGGAAGGCGCCGGCAAGACGATTGACGACGACGAGCTGCGCGAAGCCATGCAGGAAAAAGGCCTGGGCACGCCGGCCACGCGCGCCGCCACCATCGAGGGCCTGATCGCTGAGAAATACATGCTGCGCGAAGGCCGCGAGCTGATCCCGACGGCCAAGGCCTTCCAGCTCATGACGCTGCTGCGCGGCCTGGATGTGCAGGAACTGTCCAAGGCCGAACTGACCGGTGAATGGGAATACAAGCTGGCGCAGATGGAGCAGGGCAAGCTCAGCCGCGAGACCTTCATGGCCGAGATTGCCACCATGACCGAGCGCCTGGTGGCCAAGGCCAAGGGCTACAGCCGCGACAGCATTCCGGGCGACTATGCGACGCTGCAGGCGCGCTGTCCGAACTGCGGCGGCCTGATCCGGGAAAACTACCGCCGCTATGCCTGCGTCGGCAACACCGACAGCGGCGAGGGCTGCGGCTTCAGCTTCGGCAAGACGCCCGCCGGCCGGACCTTTGAGCTGGCGGAGGTCGAGCAATTCCTGCGTGACCGCAAGATTGGCCCGCTGGAGGGTTTCCGCTCCAAGGCGGGCTGGCCGTTCACCGCCGAGATGGTCATCAAGTTCGACGAGGAAACGAAGAACTACAAGCTCGAATTCGATTTTGGCGACGACAAGAAGGAAGATAGCGGCGAGATCATCGATTTTGGCGACCAGGTTTCTCTGGGCGCGTGTCCTAAGTGCGCCGGCGCCGTGTACGAACTGGGCAAAAACTACGTCTGTGAAAAGTCGGTGTCCACGCTCGACCAGCCCGTTCCAAGCTGCGACTTCAAGACCGGCCAGGTGATCTTGCAGCAGCCCATCGAGCGCGAGCAGATGGGCAAACTGCTGGCCACCGGCAAGACCGACCTGCTCGACAAGTTTGTCTCAATGCGCACGCGCCGCGCCTTCAAGGCCATGCTGGTCTGGGACAAGGAAGCTGGCAAGGTGAATTTCGAGTTTGCGCCGTCCAAGTTCCCGCCCAAGCCGGGCGCCATCGCCAGGGCTGCTACCGGCACGGTGAAGACGCCGTTCGGCAAGACCGTGGCCGCCAAGTCGGCCGCGGCGCCGGCGGCGAAAAAAGCGGCGGTCAAGAAGGTCGCCGCCAAGAAAGTCGCGGTGAAAACCGACAAGCCCAAGGTCGCCCGCAAGACCACGCCAGGCGCCGGCCTCAAGCCCAGCGACGCGCTGGCCGCCGTGATCGGCACCGAGCAGGTGGCACGCCCGCAGGTCATCAAGAAGCTGTGGGACTACATCAAGGAACAAAACCTGCAGGACCCGGCCAACAAGCGCTCGATCAATGCCGACGCCAAACTGCTGCCGGTCTTCGGCAAACCGCAGGTGACGATGTTCGAACTGGCCGGGATCGTGGGCAAGCATTTGAGCTGACGGCTTGGGTGGAAGCTGGCAGCTATTTTTTTGATAGCTGCCTGCTCAAGCCGGACGTGCATAAGAGCGGGTTTTGATGCTGAAAAGAATTCAATCGGAATCCAGCCCCGCTTTCTACCTCATGTTTTGGTGAGGATTGCGCTGGATGTGGATTCAGCCAATTTTATAAATTGCCGGTTTTTTTGCTATTTTTAATGGAGCAAACTATTTAGGTGGGTCGAGTGGGAATGCCAGTTTTTATAGTTAAAGTTGCCACGTTATACCGCAGTATCTTGCGGTATACATTACGTTAGCTGTCACCGAACCAATACCTCATGGCCAACTTCAATTGGAATTGTCCACACTGCGAACGCGCTGTCACCATCACTGACGAGCGCCTGTCCAACGATCGCCACACCTTGGGCATAGAGAACGCCGAAGGCAGACGGTCCTTCGTTTCCCGGTTCTTTGTCTGTCCAAATCCCGACTGCAAGCGGTTTACGCTCACGGCGACTCTTTGTGAAAGTACATGGCAGAACGGTGGAGAAAGAGTGGGCACTGCCATTCAACATTGGAACCTGATACCTGACTCCAGGGCGAAGAACTTTCCCGACTACATCCCGAAGGCCATCCTCGATGACTATCGTGAGGCGTGCCTTATTAGAGACCTAAGCCCGAAAGCGTCCGCGACGCTCTCGCGCCGCTGCCTTCAAGGGATGATCCGCGACTTCTGGAAAGTCAAGCCAGGCCGGCTAGTAGACGAGATCTCCGCGATTCAACCTCATGTAGACCCACTGACCTGGGATGCCATCGAGGCGGTCCGCAAGATTGGAAACATCGGTGCACATATGGAGAGGGACATTGACATCATCGTCGATGTGGATCCGAACGAAGCCAACCTGCTCATCGAACTGATCGAAACGCTTATGCGTGAGTGGTACATCAACCGCGAAGAGCGCCGTGCGAGGATGGGCCATCTGGTCGCCGCAGCCGCAGCCAAGAAGCCACCATCGCAGTGACGCTAACCCATCATTCCAGCGGACCGCCTCCGGCGGCCGCTGAATTCAAACGTTAGGACGCTCAAATGAAGGCTGTTACTTACCTTGTTTAATCTGGGTCAGATTTCAATTAAAGCCCAGCGATGCGTTTGCTGCTGTGATCGGCACCGAGCAGTGTACCGTCCGCAAGACATTTAAAAGCTGTGAAACTACATCAAGGCCCAAAACCTGCAAGACCCTGCCATCAAACGGTCGATTAATGTTGATACCAAACTGCTGGCGGTGTTCGGCAAGCCGCCCAGCCAATCCTGCATCACGCGCATCTTGCAGTCTTGACTGCCAGCAACAAGAAACTAAAATTTGTTGGTGCTGCACTAAAGTAGCGTTGCACCAAGGAGCAAACCCATGCCAGCCATCGTTTCTACCCCCATCGTCAAAGTCATCGGTGCCAACGGGCAAATCTCCCTCGGCAAACAGTTTGCCGGTCGTCAAGTGCTGGTCGAGGAACAGGAGGCCGGCGTTTGGCTGATTCGCACTGCCACGGTAATTCCTGACAATGAACGCTGGCTGCACGAACCGCAAGCTGCTGCAGACTTGTCCCGTGCCTTGGAATGGTCCATGCAACACCCCGCCACGGACGCTGAAACGGACGCTATTTTGCTTGCAGCCGCCTCTGAAAAAAGCTGATGGGTGCAACAGATGCCTTGGTGCGACTTGATCTGAACAACCCGGTTTTTCAGGAACAACTGTTCGCCCTGCAAAAGCCGGAACGTCACGCAGCCATTGATACCCTGAAAAAAATCAGGCAGTTGAGCTGGGGCCAGCTCTATCGTGACAAGGGATTGAAGTGGGAAAAAATTGTCAGCGTGAAGCCGCCGCAGGGTATTGACGCGGTTTATTCGTTGCGGATCACCCAATCACGACGCTGCATGGCTTACCGCGAGGGGGATTTCATCCGCTTGCTAACCGTGGCCCCTGACCATGACAGCACTTATGGGAAGAAATGACTGCCGCGCCCGGAACAGGTGTTCAAGCAGCCTGCTTCCATTTTCAGCAGTCCGCCCGCTGCGACTTTTCAGGAGCGCCGCAAATGCCAGGCCTTGGGCCGGGTAAATGCCTGGATGCCGTAGGTGGACAGCGTCAGCCCCAGCCCGGAATCGCCACAGCCGCTCCACGGCAGGCGCGGGCTGACGCGGTCGCAGCAGTTCCAGTACACGCTGCCGGCGTTGACTTGCGCCAGCAACCGGCGGGCGCGTGCCCCGTCGGGCGTGAAGACGCCGGCGGTCAGGCCGTAGCGGCTGTCGTTCATCAGCGCCACCGCTTCGTCGTCGCCCGAGACTTTCTGGATGCCGATGAGCGGGCCGAAGCTTTCCTCCCGCATCAGTTCCATGGCGTGGCTGACATTTGAAAAGACCGTCGGCGCGTACCAGTTGCCCGGTCCGCTCAAGCGATGCCCGCCGGTCAGCAAGGTCGCGCCCTGGGCCAAGGCATCGGCCACCTGCGCATCGAGCACCTCAAGCTGCGGCGCGCGGGTGATGGCGCCGATGTAGGTGTCGTCATGCATCGGGTCGCCGACCTTGAAGGCCTTGACCGTGGCCACGAAGGCATCGACGAACGCGTCGTGGATGCGTTCATGCACATAGATGCGCTCGACCGAGCAGCAGCTCTGGCCGGTGTTGTACATCGCGCCATCGGCCAGCGATGCGGCGGCGTTCCGGACATTGGCGTCCTCGCAGACATAGGTCGGGTCCTTGCCGCCGAGTTCGAGTTGCAGCTTGAGCAGGCGCGGCCCCAGCGCCTGGGCAATCTTCACGCCGGTGGCATGCGAGCCGGTGAAGAACAGGCCGTCGATCTTTTGCGCCAGCAAGGTGGCGCCGACCTCGCCGCCGCCGATCAGCGCCGTGAACACATCGACAGGCACACCCGCCGCATGCAGCAGGCGGGCGATAGCCAGTCCGGTCATGGCGGCATGTTCGGACGGCTTGTAGAGCACCGCATTGCCGGTCAGCAGCGCCGGGATGAACACGTTGCCGCCGACAAACCACGGGTAGTTCCAGGCCGAGATGTTGGCCACCACGCCCAGCGGCAGGTGCTCGATCTGCTCGGTCATGCCGCCGTCGCTGAAGACGGTTTGCGTCGCCGTGGCAGCCCCGGCTTGTGCCAGAAAGAAGTCGATGCGCGCCAGCAGGCCGTTCAGTTCGTTGCGCGACATGCTGATGGGCTTTCCGGTTTCTAGCGTCATGATGAACGCCAATGACTCCAGTTCGGCCATGATGCCAGCGCGAAAGCATTCGATGCAAGCTTTACGTTTGGCCAAAGGCAAGGCGGCCCACGCCGGCTGGGCGGCGCGCGCCCGGACGGCCTTGGCGGCCACAGACGACGCATCGTCTGCCGGCAGTTCGGTGACCAGCTCGCCGGTGGCGGGGTTGTGGACGGCGAGCCGGTTCATGATCCGGCGGCGCGTGCGGTTTTGGCGGCCGCCACGGCGCCGAGAAAGTCCTTCAGCACCGCGCCGTCGTCAATCGTGTCCGAGCCGGGCTTGTGGAATTCGGGGTGCCACTGCAGCGCGGCAATATAGCTTTTGGCCGGATCCTTGCGGCGTATCGCCTCGACGATGCCGTCGGTCACGCTGAAGGCTTCGGCCTCGAACTCTGGCGACAGGTCCTTGATGGCCTGGTGGTGGATGCTGTTGACGCGCACCCGCTCGACGCCGGGGTACAGGCGCGACAGCTGCGTGCCGGGAACGATGTCCACGCTGTGGAAGTTCAGGTCGTAGGTGTCGGCGTCGCGATGCACGAAGGAGTCCGGCACCTGCGTCGTGATGTCCTGGTAGAGGGTTCCGCCAAAGGCCACGTTGAGCAGCTGCAGGCCCCGGCACACGCCGAACACCGGCTTGCCGAGTGCCTCGAAGGCGGCGACCAGCGCCTTGTCGTACTCGTCGCGCACCTTGTCGCCCGACCAGCGGTCTTCCAGCGGCATCTCGCCATAGCTGCCGGGCCAGACGTCGGCGCCGCCGTGCAGCACCAGGCCGTCGAGCCATTGGGCGTAATGCGCATAGGTCACGTCGCCGCGCTGGGTACTGCCGGTCGGGCAGGGCACCATCACGACCATCGAGCCGGAGGACATGAGCCAGTGGGCAATCGACTGCTCGACATACTGCAGCGTCTTGCCCGAGAAAAGCGAACGTGTCGGGTCGGCATGGGAAAAACACGCGGAAAGACCAATTTTCAAACGGCTGGAGGCGGGCATGATTTTTTCTTGGTGAGAGGAGGAGGACTATTTTTTTGGAATTCACAAACGCTGCCACCGATTTGGGTGCCAGGCCGCGTCCTCACAAGGCGGCGTTGAACAGTTTTTCAAAATCGGCCGCGCTGCAAGGCCGGGGATTGGTCTGGTGGCAGATGTCGGCTGTGGCAATCTCGACCAGCCGGGGCAATTGCGCGGCCTTGACGCCGTGGCCCGACAAGGTGCCGCCCAGGCCGATGCTGCTTTTAAGCTGCCGCAGCCATGGCACCAGCGCCTCGCCGCCGCCTCTCAAGCCGCAGACATGCGCCAGTTCGTCAAACTTGGCGGGCGCCGCCTCATGGTTCCAGGCCAGCACCGTGTCGATCATCAAGGCATTGGCCAGGCCATGGTGCATGTCGCAGACCGCGCCCAGCGCATGCGCGCAGGAATGCACCGCGCCCAGGTCTTTCTGGAAGGCAATCGCGCCCATCATCGAGGCCATCATCATGTCGCTGCGCGCGGCCAGGTTGCCGGGCTCGCTGACGGCGGTGTGCAGCGCGCGCGCCGCAATGCGCGTGCCCTCCAGCGCAATGCCGTCGCACAGCGGATGCCAGGCCGGCGACAGGTAGCTTTCGATGTTGTGCGTCAGCGCGTCCATGCCGGTGGCGGCCGTGACATGCGCCGGCAGGCCGAGCGTGAGTTCGGGGTCGGCAAACACCGCACTGGCCATCAGCCGGGGGCTGAACACCACGCGCTTGAGGTGCGTGTCGTCCTCGCTGATGACGCTGGAGCGGCCGACTTCCGATCCGGTGCCTGCCGTCGTCGGCAGGGCGATGAAATACGGCAGTTCGCCTTCGATGGCCCGTGCCTGCGGATGGTCCCAGGCGTAGTCCAGGATGTCGCCCGCGCCTGTGGCGGCCAGGCCGGTGACCTTGGCCACGTCGAGCGCCGCGCCGCCGCCAAAGCCGATCACGCAGTCGGCCATGTGCGCCTGGTAGGCGGCGCTGGCCGCGATGACCTGACTGCGGGTCGGGTTGCCGAAAACGCCGTCAAACACTCCGATTTCCAGGCCGTCCAGGTGCGTCAGGAATTCAGCCATCACCGGCAGCGCGGCCAGCGCCCGGTCGGTGACGACCAGCGGGCGCCCGTAACCGGCCTGCCGCAGGTGCGCTGCCACCTGTTTGCGCGCGCCAAGACCGAAATGGATGGGCGTGGGAAAGGAAAAGGTGGTGATGCTCATAAGGCCTTGAGTTGAAGGAACATGTGCTGCTTGCCGAATGAAACGCCATCGACCCGGATGGCGTCGGGCTCCATGCCGAAAGATGCAAAACCGGCGTTTTCGTAAAGCCTGCAGGCGGGCCGGTTGCCATCGGTCACGGTCAGGATGACGAGTTCGATGCCGCAGGCTCTGGCATCGCGCACCACCGTTTCCACCAGCGCGTGGCCCAGGCCGAGTCCGGTGAATTCATTGGCCACGTACAGGCCGACCAGCGCGGCCTTGTGGCGGTTCCTGGAGCGTGTTTCACGGCTCAGGCCAACCATGCCGGCCATGACGCCGTCAACAAACACGCCCCAGAGTTTTTCCGTGCCGGCTGCGGCCAGCCGCCGTTCGGTGTCCAGCAGCGGGCGCAGGCTTTCTTCCTCGAAGCTCGACGTGAAGGCGTCCGGATGCTCGCGCAGGCCGCGCAGGCGAAAGGCGCGGTACACGGGCGCATCGGAAATCAGTAAGGGGCGTATGTGCATGGGCTAGATGATCTCGAAATAGCGCTTGAGTTCCCAGTCGGTCACCGCGTCCAGCCACTGCCGCCATTCCCAGTCGCGCGTCGCGGCGAAATGGTCCACAAAGGCATCGCCCAGCCAGTCGCGGGCGATGCTTGATTGCTGGAAGATGCGGTTGGTCTCGATGAGCGTGCGCGGCGCGCGGGCGATGTGCTCGGCGCCGAAGTTGCTGCCGCTGATGGGCGGCGTGGTGAGCTTCAGGCCTTTTTCCACGCCGTCGAGCCCGGCGGCAATCACCGCCGCCATCGCCAGGTAGGGATTCACGTCGGCGCCGGGGCAGCGGGTTTCCAGCCGCGTCGCCTTGGGGCTGCCGGCAATCACGCGGAAGCTGGCGGTGCGGTTGTCCAGGCCCCAGGTCGGCTTGACCGGCGCCCAGAAGCCATCGACCAGCCGCTTGTAGCTGTTGATGGTCGGCCAGAGCATCGGGCCGAAGTTCATCATGCAGGCGACCTGGCCGGCGACGTAGCTTTCAAACAGCGGGCTCATCTTGCGCGGGCTGGCGGCGTCGTAGAACAGGTTGTTCTTGCCGTCGGACAGGCTTTGGTGGATATGGCCGCTGCAGCCCGGCAAATTCTGGTGCGGCTTGGCCATGAAGCTGGGCATGATGCCAAAGCGCGCGCCGATTTCCTTCGCGCCGGTCTTGAACAGGATGGCCCGGTCGGCCTGCTCCAGCGCCTCGCTGAAGCCGATGGCCGCTTCCAGCACGCCGGGGCCGGTCTCGGTGTGCAGGCCCTCGATCGGGATGCCGAAGGCCAGCATCTCGTCCATCAGCGCCTTGAAGAATTCGCGGTTGCGGTTCATGCGCAAGAGCGAATAGCCGAACATCCCGGGCGTCAGCGGCTCCGGGTTCACGCCTTTCTTGGCGGCCCAGCTTTGCGGCGTTTCCAGGAAATTGAACCACTCGAATTCCATGCCTGCCATGACCGAAAAGCCCATTTTTTCGGCTCGCCTGAGCACCCGCTTGAGCGTCTGGCGCGGGCAGACCGGGTGCGCCGAGCCGTCGGCGTTGACGAACTCGCCCAGAAAAAACGCGATGCCGTCGTCCCACGGCACCTGGCGGAAGGTGGCCAGGTCGAGCCGCGCCAGCGCATCGGGGAAACCGTGCTGCCAGCCGGTGACGGCGGTGTTGTCATAGCAGCTGTCCGTCATGTCCCAGCCCATCACCACGTCGCAAAAGCCAAAGCCGCCGTCCGGATACGGGTCGGCCACGCCGAAGAACTTGTCCTTGTGCAGCAGCTTGCCGCGCAGCACGCCATCGATGTCGCTGACCGCCACTTTCACCTTGCTGGCGCCCGACGCCTTGAGCGCTTCCACGGCGGGATGAAGCCGGTTCTCCGATGCGGGTGTCGCCATGCTGAACTCCTTGCGGTGGGTCCGGTGCGCTGGTGCGCCAGGTGAATTTCGCCTCCTTGCCGCCAGCTGATTCCAGTCAGGCAAGGCAGGCTGAAAGTTTGCGCCTGCCCGCGCCCGGCGGGTATAGGACGACTGCCCGATGTCGCGCGGCTGCCACGACGGGCTACACGCTATTTAAACCATAGCTGGATGTGCAGGCAGGGATTGCGCAAGACCCCGTTTTGATGCGGTTTTGGCGTTTGGCCCGGCCGAATCAGGCCATGCCGACAAAGCGCAGCGTCACGCGGGTGCCCGGCGACTCCGGATGGTCGGGCAGGTGGGCATCCTCGACCGTGATCGACGCGCCATGCTGCTGCGCGATTTCCTGCACGATGGCCAGGCCCAGGCCCGAGCCATCGACGTTGGTGCCCAGCGCGCGGTAGAAGGGCTGGAACACCAGTTCGCGCTCCGACTCCGGAATGCCCGGCCCCGAGTCCTCGACGATCAGCACCAGGATGCCGCTGAAGCGGTCCACCATCAGCCGCACCGTGACATGGCCGCCCACCGGCGTGTAGTTGATGGCGTTGTCCACCAGGTTGCGCACCAGCTCGCCGAGCAGCGTCGCGTTGCCTTGCAGGTGCGTGGCCGGCTCGCCGGCGTCCGGGCCGTCATAGCCCAGGTCAATGCGCTTGTCCAGCGCGCGCGGCACCGAATCGGCCATGACCTCCGAGACGATTTTCACCAGGTCCACGCGCTGCTTGGCCAGCGCCCGGCCGCTGGTCTCGGCGCGCGCCAGCGCCAGCAGCTGGTTGACGGTGTGGGTCGCGCGGATGCTTGCCTGGCCGATGTGCCGAAGCGAATTCTTCAGCTGCTCGGCATCGGTTTCGCGCTGCGCCAGGTCGGCCTGCATGCGCAGGCCGGCCAGCGGCGTCTTGAGCTGGTGCGCGGCGTCGGCCAGGAAGCGCCGCTGGGTGGACAGCGACGCCTTGAGCCGGCTCAGCAGGTCGTTGACCGAATCGACCAGCGGCACCACTTCCTCGGGCACGCCGGTCTCGTCGAGCGGGCTCATGTCGTCGGGCTTGCGGGCGCGGATGCGTTTTTCAAGCTGCGCCAGCGGCTTGATGCCGCGCACCAGCGCCAGCCACACCAGCAGCACCGCCAGCGGCAGCGTGACGAACTGCGGCACCATCGTTCCCTTGACGATCTCGGTGGCCAGCGTCTTGCGCTTTTCCAGCGTCTCGGCCACCTGCACCAGCACCGGCAGCGTGGCCGGCGTCGCGCCTTTCAGGTCCACCTTGATCCAGGTGTAGGCGACGCGGACCTCCTCGCCCAGGATGATGTCCTCGCGCAGCCGCACTTCGCCGTCACCGGCTTTTTCCTCGTCGGGCGGTGCGGGCATGGCGTGCTCGCCGCTCAGGTATTCGCCGCGCGTGCCCATGACCTGGTAGTAGATCAGGTCGGTGTCGTCGGCCCGCAGGATCTCGCGCGCCGGCGCGGTCAGGTTGAACTGGACCTGGTTGTTTCGGACCACCAGCAGCTTGGCCAGCGCCTGCACGTTGTATTCGAGCGCCCGGTCGAAGGGCTTGCCGGCAATGTTCTGCGCCACCAGCCAGGTCAGCACCAGGCTGATCGGCCACAGCAAGAGCAGCGGCGTCAGCATCCAGTCGAGGATTTCGCCAAACAGGCTGCGCCGCTCGCGCTGAAAAAGCCTCAAAGTACAGGCCCCCACGGTCGCTCACTGCGTGTAGCTCCCTGCCCCCCGAGGGGGACGCCCGCCTGCAGTCCGGCAAAGCCGGCCCTGCGGCTTGAACTGGTGAAAGCGGGCTCCGACCGTTTGCTGATCGGCGAATTGCAAGCCGGGGCCGCGGAACCGGCTTTGCCGGGCCGCAGGCGCAGCGGCCCCCCCGGGGGGCAGCGAACCACACGAAGTGGGGAGCGTGGGGGCATCAGCTTGGGATTTTTTCCAGGCAGTAGCCCAGGCCGCGCACGGTGGCGATGCGCACCGGGCCTTTTTCGATCTTTTTGCGCAGCCGGTGGATGTACACCTCGATGGCGTTGTTGCTGACTTCCTCGCCCCATTCGCACAGGCGTTCGACCAGCTGGTCCTTGCTGACCAGGCGGCCGACGCGCTGCAGCAGCACTTCGAGCAGGCCGAGCTCGCGCGCCGACAGCTCGATCATGTGGCCGTCGATGGTCGCCACCCGGCCGGCCTGGTCATAGACCAGCGGGCCGTGCTTGATGGTGCTGCTGGCGCCGCCCATGCCCCGGCGCACCAGCGCGCGCACCCGCGCTTCCAGCTCCTGCAGCGAAAACGGCTTGGCCATGTAGTCGTCGGCGCCGTAGTCCAGCCCCTTGACGCGCTCCTCGACGCTGTCTGCGGCGGTCAGGATCAGCACCGGCAACACCGAGCCGCGCGCGCGCAGGCGCTTGAGCACTTCCAGGCCGTGCATTTTCGGCAGGCCCAGGTCCAGGATCAAGAGGTCGAATTCGGTGTTGGTCAGCAACGCGGCGTCGGCTTCGGTGCCGCTGGCCACATGGTCCGCCGCAGCGCCCGACGCGCGCAGGGTGCGCAGCAGGCCATCGGCCAGAACCTGGTCGTCTTCGGCAATCAAGATACGCATAGGCTTGTCTCCCAGAAATCAGCCGCATCAAGACGTGCGGAATGAACGCTATTGTCCCTTCGGATTTTAGGCTCCGGACAGGGTAACCATCGGGCTGGCACACAGATTGGCGCGGTCATGTTGCCGATGCGCTTGCAGATGCGCCGGGCCCGCTCAGGGACCGGCATAGGCCTCCAGGCCAAGCGCCACCACGGTCGCCACATCGTCGCCCACCGCCTGCCGGAATTCGTCCTCGGCCTGCGCCACGGCGCAGCGAAAAGCCTCCAGCCAGGCCAGGCCCGATTCGGTGAACACCACGCGGCGGGCGCGCCGGTCGTGCGGGTCGGCTTCGCGCCTGACGATGCCCCAGGCTTCGCACTGGTCGACCAGGTCGCCCATGGCCTGCTTGCTCATGCCGGCGCTCAGCGCCAGGTCCGTCAGGCGCGAGCCGCCGACGGCCAGATGCCGCGTGATGTGGATGTGCGCGGCCCCGACCTGGTCGCGCGCCGCCAGGTTGGACAGCGCCAGCGGCACGTCGATGCTGCCGGCCATGAGCTGCAGCACTCGCGCGTCGAAACGGCGCAGCGCCTCGCCCATCAGCCGGCCCAGGTGCGTCAGCCGCCAGGTGGTGTCGTAGCCCGCATGGGCGCTGGAAAGCGTCATTTCATCCATCTCGCCATGCTACTTGATTCAGCTCAATTTCATCAGGCAAACTGACTAAAAACAGGGTTTACTTTGACCTATGTTGCCCATAAAGTACTGTTCATGCACCCAGTACTGCATTGAAGAGCAGGCTGAAATTTTTGTTGAAAAGCGTGTGCAAAGCTTTTCATCCCATTGATTCTTAAGGAGATTTTTCATGGACGCACCGATCAAGACCGCTCCCGGCCTGAACACCGAAAAAGCCAAGGCGCTGGCCGCCGCGCTGGCGCAAATTGAAAAGCAGTTCGGCAAAGGCACCATCATGAAGCTGGGCGCCGGCGAGGTGATTGAAGACATCCAGGTGGTGTCGACCGGCTCTTTGGGCCTGGACATTGCGCTCGGCGTCGGCGGCCTGCCGCGCGGCCGGGTGGTCGAAATCTACGGCCCCGAGTCGTCGGGCAAGACCACGCTGACGCTGCAGGTGATTGCCGAAATGCAGAAAATCGGCGGCACCTGCGCGTTTGTCGATGCCGAGCACGCGCTGGACATCCAGTACGCGCAAAAGCTCGGCGTCAACCTGCAGGAGCTGCTGATCTCGCAACCCGACACCGGCGAGCAGGCGCTGGAAATCGTCGATTCGCTGACGCGCTCCGGCGCGGTGGACCTGATCGTCATCGACTCGGTCGCGGCGCTCACGCCCAAGGCCGAGCTGGAAGGCGAAATGGGCGACTCGCTGCCCGGCCTGCAGGCTAGGCTGATGAGCCAGGCGCTGCGCAAGCTAACGGCCACCATCAAGAAAGCCAATTGCATGGTGATTTTCATCAACCAGATCCGCATGAAGATCGGCGTGATGTTCGGCAGCCCCGAAACCACGACCGGCGGCAATGCGCTGAAGTTCTACGCCTCGGTGCGGCTCGACATCCGGCGCATCGGCTCGATCAAGAAGGGCGACGAAGTCATCGGCAACGAAACGCGCGTCAAGGTGGTGAAGAACAAGGTCGCCTCGCCGTTCAAGACGGCCGAGTTCGACATCCTGTACGGCGAAGGCATCAGCCGGCTGGGCGAAGTGCTCGACCTGGGCGTGGCCGGCCACATCGTCGAGAAAGCCGGCGCCTGGTATGCCTACAAGGGCGAGAAAATCGGCCAGGGCCGCGACAACTCGCGTGAATTCCTGAAGGAAAACCCGGCGCTGGCCATCGAGATCGAGAACAAGGTGCGCGAATCGCTGGGCATTCCCTTGCTGCAAGCGGCGCTGGGCAGCACTGAGCCCGAGAAGGCCGCCAAGCCCGAGAAGGCCGAAAAGCCCATGAAGGTGATGGCCGACAAAGCGCAGCCGGCCCCCTTGCCGTCAGTGGCTCCCATCAGCGTGCCTTGACCCGGTTTTTTTATGCAAAATCAGGCGTTTGCGCACAGTCCATGGGTGCAGTCAGCTATCAAAAATGTAGCTGACTTGCCCCCTGCAACGCCTGCATGCGCCACAGCCGCCCCATGAACCAAGCCAAACCTGCCGCCCGCGCGGGCTTTGGCGTGTCGCTCAAGGGCCGCGCCCTGCGCCTGCTGGCCGCCCGGGAGCATTCGCGCACCGAGCTGGAGCGAAAGCTCAAAGACCATGAAGAAACGCCGGGCCAGCTGGCGCAGGTGCTCGATGACCTGCAGGCCAAGGATTTCATCAGCGAGGCAAGGGTGGTCGAATCGGTCATCCACCGGCGCGCCGCGCGTTTTGGCGCATCGCGCATCAAGTACGAGTTGCTGAACAAGGGGCTGGGCGCCGAGGCGGTGGCCGAGGCGGTCAACCGGCTCAAGGGCAGCGAACTCGAACGCGCCCGCGAGATCTGGTGCAAGAAGTTTGACGGACCGGCAGTTGATGCCGCCGGGCGCGCCAAACAGATGCGGTTTTTAGCCGCCCGGGGCTTTGGCGGCGACGTGATCCGCCGCGTCGTCACGCACACGGACGCCGACGAGGACTGATGCCGCCCGTCAATTCAGTGACTACCCAGCGGCCTGCGATAGCCGTCATTCCCGCGAAGGCACATAAGCGCTAACTTAATATACGAGTCATTGCAGATATCAGAGATAATGCAGGCATGGTTTTTCACACCGAACAAGCGGACTCTTCAACACGGCAAGAGCAAAGCGTGCCGTCAAAGCTGGCTGACGAAGACTGGGCGGCGATAGAGCGCCTGCTGCCCGAGCATTGGCAAGCCAAGGCGCGTGAGCTGCACGCGCTCAGGCGCACGCGAGGCGTCGCGGATGCAGCAGCGCTGCTGCGCGTCATGCTCATTCACATTGCTCAGGGCTGCGGCTTGCGGGAGACTGCGCAGCGGGCACGCCTGGGCGGGATCGCCGCGCTCAGCGATGTTGCTGTTTTGAAGCGCCTGCGTCACTGCGCGAGCTGGTTTGAATGGATGGGCAGCCAGCTACGCCAGCAGTGGATGCCGGCCGCGCTCAAGGCGAGCCAGGCCTTGCGGCCCTGTTGGGGCAACTACTGCATCCGCCTGGTCGATGGCACCATGGTCAGCGAGCCTGGCGCGAGCGGCTCCAAGTGGCGCTTGCACTACTCCGTGCAGTGGCCTAGCCTGCGCGCCGACGAGGTCATTGTCAGCACCAGCAAAGAGGGAGAGACGCTGCGCCGCTTTACGGTTCTGCCTGGAGAGGTACTGGTCGCAGACCGGGGTTTTGCCAACCCGCCGGGCGTGGCCCATGTCCACGATGCGGGAGGCGCCGTGGTGGTGCGTACCAATTTGGTCACCTTGCCGCTAAAAACCGCGCAAGGCCAGCCGCTGGGGATTCTTGAGTGCGTCAGCGCACTGGAGACCGGGCAGTGCGGTGCATGGCCCGCCTACGTCAGCCACGGCAAGCGCCTGATTGCGGGGCGGCTGTGCGCGGTCAAGAAAGACGCCGCCTCGGCGCTCAAGGCGCGCCAGCGCGTGACGCGCGAAAGCCAGCGCAATGGCACCGAGCTGCAGCCGCGCACGCTGCTGGCGGCCGACTATGTGCTGGTCTTCACAACCGTTGGCGACGAGCTAAGCGCCGCTGAGGTGCTCGATTTATACCGGGCGCGCTGGCAAATTGAGCTGGTGTTCAAGCGGCTGAAGTCTTTAGCCGGGCTGGGACATCTAAAAAAGCATGACCCCCGGGCCGCTCGCGCGTGGCTACAGGGCAAGCTTTTGGTGGCGCTTCTCATTGATGCCTTGCGGGTCGCCGGCGAGGCTTTTCCCCCCTGGGGTTACATCGAACTCACTGGCAACCGCAGCGCCACTGGCGAGCAGGGCGCGAACGAAAACGAGAAGTCCGTGCCTGTGGCGGGAGTTCTCGCTGATGCATGAGTTGCTGTGTCGCGCCGTGCTGCCGGCTTTGTCACTTGTGCAGGCCCTTACCCAGTGGAGGTGCGTGCGCTATCGTCTGGCCGAGCCGCCTCGAAAACGAAAACTCAAGATTGACGAATGGAATAATTTTTAGGTTAGCGCTTATGCGCGCAGGCGGGAATCCAGAAGGAACATTCGCTGGCCCTTCAAACCGTTCTGGATCCACGCCTTCGCGAGGATGACGCTGGTTTTTTTCAAGGATTGCGCGCCAGACGAAAAACACCTGGGTTGTTACTAAATTCAAGCAAAAAAGCTGATCGGCGCAACGAATTCGGGCGCTAGCAGCTATATATTCAATAGCAAACAAGGCGCCCGATGTGGGCGCACAGCCGGTCGCTTACGGCTGGCCCGCCGGGGGCGGAATCAGCACAAACTTGCCGACATGGGTTTTTTCCAGAAACGCCCGCTGCGCCTGCGCGATCTGCACCAGCGCAAAGCTTTGCGCCACCAGCGGCCGCAGCTCGCCGCGCTCGATGTAGGCCACCAGGTTGGCAAACACCGGCTCGTCCCAGGCGGTGCAGCCCAGCAGCGTGAGGTTCTTCAGGTACAGCGTGCGCAGGTCCAGCGTCACCAGCGGGCCGGCAATCGCGCCCGACGAGACATAACGGCCGCCTGGTTTGAGCAGCTTGAGCATGCCGCCAAACGCCGGCCCCGCGACGTTGTCCACCACCAGGTCCACCGTGTTTTCGCCGAGGCAGGCCACCAGGTCGTCATCGCGCGCCACCACGCGGTCGGCCCCCAGCGACTTCACGTGGTCCATTTTGGATTTCCCCGCGATCGCCGTGACGATGGCGCCGCGCCGCCTGGCCAGCTGCACCACGGCCGAACCGACGCCGCCCGACGCGCCCGCCACCACGACCTGCTCGCCCGCGCGCAAATTGGCCCGGTGCAGCATGTTTTCGGCGGTGCCGTAGGCGCACGGAATGGTGGCCAGCTCGGCATCGCTCCAGTCGCTGTGGACCGCAAACACCTCGCTGGCGGGCACCTTGACGAACTGCGCAAAAGCGCCGTCAAAGTCCGAGCCCATCCAGAGGTTGTCCAGCGAGCCGAAGCCCGCAGGCCGAATGCTGGGGCGCACCAGCACGCGCTGCCCGATCAGGCGCGCGTCGCCGCCCGGCGCCACGGCCACCACGCGGCCGCAGCAGTCGGTGCCCTGGATGAAGGGAAACGGCGTGGCCTGGCCCCAGCCGCCGTCGGGCGTCGCGCTGGCCGCGTTGGCATCCCTTGCTGCTGCCGCGTCTTGCGTGGCCGTGGTGACGGCAGCCGAATACCAGCCCAGGCGGGTGTTGATGTCGGTGTTGTTGACGCTGGACGCCAGCACCTGCAGCAGCACCTCGCCAGGCCCCGGCACGGGAACCGGCACGTCCCGGTAGACCAGCTGCTCGTAGCCGCCGTGGCCGGTCGTGACCACCGCCTTCATCCTGGCCTGGCCTTCTTTCAGGTCAAAGCGCTTGGGGTCTTGAGGCGTCATGAATGCCAAGGTTCAAAGCCCCAGCATCAGCTGCAGGTTCTGCACCGCAGCGCCCGATGCGCCCTTGCCCAAATTGTCAAGCCGGGCCACCAGCACCGCATGGTGATAGGCGTCGTTGCCGAACACGCGCAGTTCCATCTTGTTGGTGTCCTTGAGCGCCAGCGCGTCGAGCTTTCCCGACTCGGGGGCGTCTTCCACCGTCACCCATTCGCTGCCGGCGTAATGCCGGGCCAGCACGTCCTTCAGCTGCGCCGCCGTCGGCTGGCCGGGCAGCAGGTCGAGGTGCAGCGGCAACTGCACCAGCATGCCCTGGATGAAATTGCCCACCGAGGGGATGAACACCGGCCGGCGCGTCAAGCCGGTGTATTTCATGATTTCCGGCAGGTGCTTGTGTTCCAGCGACAGTCCGTACAGCTCGAAAGCGGGCGCCGTGCCGGCTTCGTAGGCCTCGATCATCTGGCGTCCGCCGCCCGAATAACCGCTGACCGACGGCAGGCTCAGGGGAAAGTCGGCTGGCATCAGGCCTGCATCGACCAGCGGACGAATCAGCGCAATCGCGCCGGTGGCGTAGCAGCCCGGATTGGCGACGCGGTCGGCCGCCATCACGGCGTTCTGCTGGCCCCGGACCAGTTCGGGAAAACCAAACACCCAGCCCGGCGCCGTGCGGTGCGCGGTCGAGGCATCGATGATCTTGGGCTTTTTGCCCGGCAGCGAGTCGATCATGGCCACCGATTCACGCGCCGCGTCGTCGTGCAGGCACAAGATCACCAGGTCCACCTGGGCCATCAGGTCGCGCTTGGCGGCCGGATCCTTGCGCAGTTCGGGTGCGATGCTGACCAGTTCAATCTGCGGCATGGCCTGCAGCCGTTCGCGAATCTGCAGGCCGGTGGTGCCGGCTTCCCCGTCGATAAAAATTTTGGGCATAAATACTTTCAGCTAAAAACACTGCCTATGGGCAAGGGTTTTTGGATAATTGCGCACTATTCCGTATGTAAGAACCATATAAGTTTGGTGCGTCGCAGCATGATACAGTTCCGTGCTGCTGCCCGCAGTGACCGCTAACATGCTGGTTTTGAGCCGATATGGCCTGTTTCTTGTCTATCCAACAGCCCTGCCCACTACCCTGTTGCACCCCTCTTTTACTGAATTCTGAAGGTTTTTCATGAAAATTCACGAGTACCAAGGCAAGGAAATCTTGCGCAACTTTGGTGTGCCAGTGCCGCGCGGTATTCCTGCGTTCACGGTGCAAGAGGCGGTGGAAGCCGCGCAAAAGCTCGGCGGCCCGGTGTGGGTGGTCAAGGCGCAGATCCACGCGGGCGGACGCGGCAAGGGCGGCGGCGTGAAGGTTGCCAAGACGATTGAAGACGTCAAGCGCATCGCCGGCGAAATCCTCGGCATGCAGCTCAAGACGCACCAGACCGGCCCCGAGGGCCAGAAGGTCCGCCGCCTGTACATCGAAGACGGCGCCGACATCCAGAAGGAATACTACGTGTCGCTGGTCACCGACCGCGCCACGCAAAAAGTCGCCTTCATCGCATCGAGCGAAGGCGGCATGGACATCGAGGAAGTGGCCCATTCCACGCCCGAGAAAATCATCACCGAGTTCATCGACCCGCTGACGGGCCTGGGCGACGAGCAAGCTGCAAAAATAGCCAACGCGATCGGCCTGCCGGCTGAATCCACCGCCCAGGCCGTGGACATCTTCCAGAAGCTCTACACGTGCTACACGGACACCGACGCGTCGCTGGTAGAGATCAACCCGCTGAACCGCGACAGCAAGAACCAGCTCATGGCGCTGGACGCCAAGTTCAACCTGGACCCGAACGCGCTGTTCCGCCACCCCGAGATCGTCGCCTACCGCGACCTGGACGAGGAAGACCCGGCCGAAGTCGAAGCTTCCAAGTTCGACCTGGCCTACATCAGCCTGGACGGCAACATCGGCTGCCTGGTCAACGGCGCCGGCCTGGCCATGGCGACCATGGACACCATCAAGCTGTTCGGCGGCGAGCCGGCCAACTTCCTGGACGTCGGCGGCGGCGCCACGGCCGAGAAGGTCACCGAAGCGTTCAAGATCATGCTCAAGAACCCTGAAGTCAAGGGCATCCTGGTCAACATCTTCGGCGGCATCATGAAGTGCGACACCATTGCCGACGGCATCATCGCCGCGTGCAAGGCCGTGAACCTGAGCGTGCCGCTGGTCGTGCGCATGAAGGGCACCAACGAAGACCTGGGCAAGAAAATGCTGGCCGACTCCGGTTTGCCGATCATTGCCGCAGACACCATGGCCGACGCTGCGACCAAAATCGTCGAAGCCGTGTCCAAGTAAGCCCGCGCAAACGATCAGGAACCCATCATGTCGATCTACATCAACAAAAACACCAAAGTCATCACGCAAGGCATTACCGGCAAGACCGGTCAATTCCACACCCGCATGTGCCGCGACTATGCCAACGGCCGTGAAGCGTTCGTGGCGGGCGTGAACCCCAAGCGCGCCGGCGAAGACTTCGAAGGCATCCCGATTTTTGCCAACGTGAGCGAAGCGGCCGATGCCACCGGCGCCACGGTTTCGGTGATCTACGTGCCGCCAGCCGGCGCCGCCGCCGCCATCTGGGAAGCCGTCGAGGCCAACCTCGACCTGGCCATCTGCATCACCGAAGGCATCCCGGTCAAGGACATGCTCGAAGTGCGCAACCGCATGAAGGCCAAGGAAGCCGCCGGCGGCAAGCGTACGCTGCTGCTCGGCCCCAACTGCCCCGGCCTGATCACGCCCGACGAGATCAAGATCGGCATCATGCCCGGCCACATCCACCGCGCCGGCCGCATCGGCGTCGTGTCCCGTTCGGGCACGCTGACCTACGAAGCCGTGGCGCAGCTGACCGAAATCGGCCTGGGCCAGTCCACCGCCGTTGGCATTGGCGGCGACCCGATCAATGGCCTCAAGCACATCGACGTGATGCGCGCCTTCAATGATGACCCGGACACCGACGCCGTCATCATGATTGGCGAAATCGGCGGCCCGGACGAAGCCGAAGCCGCTGAATGGTGCAAGCTCAACATGAAAAAACCCATCGTCGGCTTCATCGCCGGCGTGACGGCGCCTGCCGGCAAGCGCATGGGCCATGCCGGTGCCTTGATCTCGGGCGGTGCCGACACGGCTGACGCCAAGCTGGCCATCATGGAAGCCTGCGGCTTCACCATCACGCGCAATCCGTCCGAAATGGCGAAACTGCTCAAGGCCCTGTTGAAATAAGCGCTTCGCTGACGCAATCCGCGCCTTGAACGTTGCGCGTATTGCGGTTAGCCACAACAGACAGACCGGTTGTCATCACTGACAATCGGTCTTTTTCATTTTTCAAGAGGTTTCCATGGAAGAGTTCATGACAGCCAGCTTCTGGCTGGCAGTGGGTCAGATCATCATGATCGACATTCTGCTGGGGGGCGACAACGCCGTGGTCATTGCGCTGGCCTGCCGGAACCTGCCGGCCAAGCAGCGCACCAAGGGCATCATCTACGGCACGGCCGGCGCCATCATCCTGCGCGTGATCCTGATTGCCTTTGCGCTGGCGCTGCTGTCCATTCCCTACCTGAAGGTCGTCGGCGCCCTGTTGCTGCTGTGGATCGGCGTGAAGCTGCTGGTGCCCGAAGCCGAAGGCGACCACAACATCAGCTCAAGCGACAAGCTCTGGGGCGCTGTCAAGACCGTCATCATTGCCGACCTGGTCATGAGTGTGGACAACGTGCTGGCGATTGCCGGCGCGGCGCAGGGCGCGCACCAGGAGCACCAACTGGCGCTAGTGATTTTTGGCCTGCTGGTCAGCATTCCCATCATCATCGGCGGCAGCCAGCTGGTGCTCAAGCTGATGGAACGCTTTCCGGTCATCATCACCCTGGGCGCGATGCTGCTGGGCTGGATTGCCGGGCAGATGGCTTACACCGACCCGGCTTTCAAGCCCTACCTGCCCGAAGGCGCGTACTGGAGTTATGCGGTGGCCGCTGCCGGCGCGCTGCTGGTGCTGGCGATTGGCAAGGGAATACAGGCCCGAAAGCCGGTGGGTGCGGGTTGAATACTGCGTATAAATTCCTTGTCGGGTGCTTGGCGCTCTGTTAATGTCCAGTTCTTGACTGGCTGGACACGCCGGTTTTCCCCGGAACGACCGGACACGCAAAACCAGTCAACGGGGTCAAGCCACCCAAACAGAGCTCAAGCCCAGCACCCCATGATGTACGAAATCTGCGCGCAAACCGACCAGGGCCTGGTGCGCAAAAACAATGAAGACGCGGTGGCGTTTGACCCGAAGACCGGCCTGTGCCTGCTGGCCGACGGCATGGGCGGCTACAACGCCGGAGAGGTGGCCAGCAGCATGGCGGTCGCCTTTCTCCATCAGGCATTGAGCCAATGGCTATCGCAGCCCGGCAACCAGACTTCCGGCAGGGAACTTCGCCGAACGATGGAAGCCTGCGTGAACCAGGTCAATCATTCGATCTTGAGCGCCGCCTCCTCCAACCCTGACCAGGCCGGCATGGGCACTACGCTGGTGGCAGGTGTCTTTCTGCAAGCCCGGCTGGTGCTTGGCCATATTGGCGACTCGCGCTGCTACCGGCTGCGCGCACGCGCCCTGGAACAAATCACCAAGGACCATTCGCTGCGGCAAGAGCAGGTGGACGCCGGGCTGATGACGGCCGAGCAGGCGCTGACGTCGCCACACCGCAACCTGATCACCCGCGCCCTGGGCGTCGAGGATACGGTTTTGGTCGAAATCAACGAACACCGGGTCGAACCGGGCGATCTGTACCTGATGTGCTCCGACGGCCTGTCGGACATGGTCCTGGACCCCGTGATCGAAGCCATCCTGAACGCCCCCGGCACCTTGCGGCAAAAAGCATCAACCCTGATCCGGGTGGCCAACGACAGCGGCGGGTGGGACAATATCACGGTCCTGCTGGTACAGGCGGCGCAAGACGAGTCCCGGCGCGGCCTGCTGTCCAGAATGCTGGGAAAATAGTTCTGTGACGAAAAAAATCAAAACTCAGAGGAACCGGCAATGCCGAAAATGATCATTTCCCTGGACGGCACAGTCCTGAAGGACGTCCAGTTGACGAAAGACCGCACGTCGCTGGGCCGTCGGCCTTACAACGACATCGTGATCGACAGCATGGCCGTGAGCGGCGAGCATGCGGTGGTGCAGATGCTGGGCATCGAAGGCTACATCGAAGACCTCAACAGCACCAACGGCACCTATGTCAATGGCAAGACCGTCAAGAAGCAGCAACTGCACCATGGCGACACCATTGAAATCGGCAAGTACAAGATTCAGTATGTCGATGAAGCCCAGCAGGCCCAGCTGGCCAATGGCGTCATCAAGGTTCTTTCGGGCCCTGCAGCCGGTCGTGAAATGGCCCTGGTCAAGCCTGTGACCAGCCTGGGCAAAGCCGGCGTGTCAGTGGCCACCATCACCAAAGGCCCCACGGGCTTTGTGATCGCCCACGCCGAAGGCAACATCGCGGCGATGGTCAATGGCGCGGCGGTCGGCAGCCAGGCGGTTGCGCTCAGGGATGGCGACCGCATCGACCTGGCGGGCACGCAGATGCAGTTTGTGCTGGGTTGAAGGGCGGGGCTGAGGTTTCGTGTTTCTGGCAGATTGCGGCTTCACCCGGTTTGCACCAAACCGTCAAGCTTGCAAAGCCTTGACATAAATAACTTCAATCTCGTCACTGCTTTTGATGCCTGCGTCATTGGTAACCAGGAAACGGCAGCTTGATTCAATAGCCGTGGCAAAATGCAAGGCATCCATCAGGCGCATGCCTTGCGTGCCCGCCAACTGCGCCGCCAGGTCAAACGTCTGGGCGGTATGGGCATGCAGCGTCAAAAAACCTTGCAGCCCAAAAAAGGCTTTGAACTGCGCAATCTTTGCCGTGTTGTTGTGCCGGTACGGCATCACCATGGTTTCTGCCACGGCAGCGTCTCCCGTGCAACCCGTCATTCGGCCTTCAACACAGGCCGCCAGCAAGGGAGCCACCATGTTAAACAGCGCGCCCTGATCCAGAAAGTAAATGAAGACGTTGGTGTCGAAGTAAACGCGCTGACCCGCCATGCGGGCGAGTGCTGCGCCTAGCGCACCCATGTGTCGCGAAGACTCTGAATGCTGGCGTCCACCTGTTCAGGCGTATCGCCCCACAACCCTTTGCCCAGGCCTGCAAAAGCCATCAGATCGGGTGGCGTTTGCCGGCGGCTTACGGGCGTGAACATGACAACCCCATTAGCCAGCTGCACGTCCAGGACGTCATCGGGCCGGGCATTCCATTGCGCGAGAATACTTGACGGAATAGTGACTTGCCCCTTGGGGCGGAGAGTGACTTGCGCCATAAGGCTCCAGATTCGGTAGTCAATAGTAAGAAAGCTTATTTTTTATCTTACTTCTAACTTTCTGAGAGTGCAAGCAGGCCATTTCAGTTTTCGAAGCATCGAATCGGTGGACAGGACCATGGCGCTGAAACAGCGCCGTTCCTTTCAGCATCAGGCGGCTGATGGCCCAAGCCTGAGAAGAAGGCGGATTGCGATGAAAGCCGCTTGGGGCGTGAAAAGTCACCAGCGATGCGCTTTCGCCATGGCGATTGACGCCACCTGCGTAACCAGTTGGCTTGAAACCGGCGTTTTGAGGGCAACCAGTGGTTTGGGTAACCGAAACACGACAAAAATGTCACTTGCCGTTGCCTGATATGCCAAAAGAGTAACTTTATTCGTCAAAACTTCAAGAAAATGCGCTGTCCTAGGCGTGAAAGTAACTTCTCATAACCTGGCACACAATCTGCAATACTTTTTGGCAAGTTTTTTATCAACCAAGGAGTTTTTCATGAAGCGTTCTATGCAGATGGTTCAAAAGGGTTTCACCCTAATCGAATTGATGATCGTTGTGGCGATCATTGGTATTTTGGCGGCCGTGGCTTTGCCGGCTTACCAAGATTACACGGTCCGGGCAAAAGTGACCGAAGGTCTGAGTTTGGCCTCATCCGCCAAAACGGCCGTATCAGAAAACGCCGCAAATGGCAGTCCTTTCGCTTCTGGCTGGACCGCGCCTACTGCCACGGCAGCAGTATCCGGCCTAGCTGTCTCATCCAGCAACGGTGAAATCACCATCTCTTACACCACAAAAGTGGCTGCTTCTGGTTCCAATACGCTGGTTTTGGCGCCTCGCGACGGAGCCAATGCGCTCGCACAAGGCACTCCGCCAACGTCGGGCTCCATCAACTGGTATTGCAACTCCGCTGGAACGACTGGCGCATCAAACGGCAGTGCCGGTACGCTTGCTGCTAAGTACGTGCCTTCCGAATGCCGTAAGTAAAAACTGCTTGATGGTTTGAAGATAGGCGCCTTGTGCGCCTATTTTTTTTTGCCTTCAGCATCCCCGTATTCACGAATTTTCCGATCTGCCCGCCATGAAGATGAAATTTATTCGGCCCAGCCCCTCGTGGTGGGTTGGGCTTGTTTTTTTGCCTTATGCACTATCACTGGTTTGGCCGCGCAGCTATGGGCCATCATTGATGATCTCACCATTTTTAATGGGCTTGGCCGCAGTGGCGGTGGCCGGGCTGGCCATTCGTCCCTATGGGAACCTGCGCTTGGCCGCATGGTTGTTGTTGGTTCTGGGCCTCATCACCTTGGGACCATGGACGCAATCTCTCATGATGTGGAGTGTTGTGGGGGCTGCTTTGGCGAGTTGGGTGGCGATGGCGCTCGGTCAAGCATGCGCGGCCAAAGACGGCCTGATGCGGGCATTTGTTTTTGTGCTGGTGGTAAGCATGGTCGTGAACGTGTTGGTGGCGTGGCTACAGTTTTTTGATCAGGAGCTTCTCCTTTACCCATTCGTGAGCATGCACGACGGGGCGCGGCCCTACGGCAACCTCCGCCAAGCCAACCACTTGGCTACCTTGTGTGTCATGGGCTTGGCCAGTGCTTGGTGGGCTGGCCAGTCTGGTTATTGGCGCAGCGGGGTGGTGGGGGCTGTGTCCCTTGTGGCGATGTCGGGGCTGGCTTTATCGGTTTCGCGCATCGGGTGGGTGGAGATGATTGCACTGGCCGTGTTTGTAACGTGCTGGACCGATGGGAAAACAAAGTTCAATCGCATTCTTTTCGGTTTGGCCCCTCTCTGGGTTTTTACCTGGTCGCTGGCGCTGCAGTTCTTTTCGGTTTGGTTCTCCACCACGGCGCTAGCAATTTCTGACCGTGGCACAGAATCGCTATCAACGCGCTGGGTTTTTTGGCAAGCGGCATGGAATTTGGCTATCAAGCATCCGACGCAGGGAGTCGGCTGGGAAGAGTTTAGATATGCCCAGTTTATGGAAGAGCCTATCGTTGCCGGCAGCGAAATTACTGACAATGCCCACAATTTGGTTTTGCATCTATTGGCCAATGTGGGTTTTGCGAGTACCTTTCTGATCCTCGCGCCAGTGGTTTGGTTGTTGTTTTCCCGAAAACCGTGGCGCAGCACAAGTTTGTCTGTCCGTTGGGCATGGCTGGTTATTTTGACCATCGGATTGCACAGTATGGTCGAGTACCCCTTGTGGTACATGAATTTCATCATTCCTATGGCTCTGGCATTCGGCATTGTTGTGAGCCATAAAGAAGCGCAGCTTGTTGATATTAAAGTCCGGAAAAATAGGCCCTTTGTTGTCTTTGGCGCTGCCCTAGTGCTCTTAGTTGGAACTGTTGTAGCAAGCTACGACTACGTGCGTATTTTGCCCGCGTTCTCCGGCGACGGACGCGCTGCTGCCGATCCAGAAGCTTATGTTGGAGCGAAAAAAACCTGGATTTTTGGTGTCTATGCCGACAGAGTTTTGGCAGAGCACGCCAGGGTGACACCGGGCAATGCCCAAGCCATGTGGCAGCTTTCTGAGCATCTGATGCACGCAGGTCCAGCGCCGTTAAATTTATGGCCTGGGTTGGCTGCACGCTGTCAACTTGGAGGCGGCGTACAGGCAAGGGAGTTGGCAAGGCGGTTTGAGAACATGTTCCCTGTGGCCTATCTTGAGTTCACGCAATTAACGCCCGCCGCAGCGCTTGCTAAATGCATCAGTTAGTTACCAGAATGTCAATAAGTAAGTGGGTAGTAAATGAAGATAAACGGGATAAAGGTTGCTGGCGCGAATGTATCTGCATGGCGTGGAAGACTGCGTGTGGCGGGCATGCATTTTCTGGTTTCGGCTTTTGTTGCCGGTTTTGTGGCCGCTGTTGTGCTGCCGCTGTGGTACCCGGCGGCCTATCGGAATGTTGCTGGAGGATGGAGTCTTTTCTCTCTGCTGCTCGGTATTCATATGTGTTTAGGCCCACTGGTGACTTTTTTGGTGCTTGATGCGCGAAAGTCACCTGCAATTCTGAAGCGTGATTTATTGCTGGTGGCGCTCCTGCAAGCCGCAGCGCTGATCTACGGTATTTCGGTGGCGGTGGAGGCCAGGCCAGTCGCATTGGTGTTTTCGGTTGATCGGTTCACCTTGGTTTCTGCAAACAATGTGCGTCAAGAAGAATTGCCACACGCTGCGTCAGAATTTCAGCGTTTGTCATGGTCGGGGCCTCGGTTGCTCGCTACTCGACTATCAGCTGGGACTGAGACATTCGACGCGGTCCTCTTGGCCTCTCAAGGCTATGACTTGGCTCAGCGTCCTATGTACTGGGAGCCACTCTCGAAGCAACAGCAGCAAGCCTATTTGCGTGGCAGACCTTTATCAGAGCTATTGAGTCGATTCTCACTTTCGGCCCCAGAATTTTGTAAGGCCTACTTACTTCCTCCTTGTGCTATCAACGAGGTTCGCTTCCTGCCATTGGAAGCAAGGGCCGGGAGTTGGGTAGTTTTATTGGACGCCGCAGGCGAGGTGCTCGGCTTTGCGCCTTTTGATGGCTTTGAACAGTAATAGGGGGTCAGATTCCAATTAAACCCAATTTGCTATTATTTTAGTAGCTGCCTGCGCTTGCAGGACGAGTGCCAGAGGCTGAATGGGTGATCAAATATCGGGACGGAGTGAAGCTTGAAAGCGCTGGCGACCAAACTCTGACCAATGCGCTGGCTCGTCAAATACCGTGAAGGCCGCATTGAATAGAATGTGCTTTGCTTCCTCGTACAACCACCCTGAAAGTACTGCCATGTTACGTAGCTACAGCGCAGAGCTAAATGGTTCCCAGCTTGTCTGGCTTGAAAAGCCGCCTAAGCGATTGGTGCGCCAACGTGTACTGGTTGTGGTGGAAGATTCAAAAACGGTCGCAGAAGCGAGCCCAGACAGGCACTATCAACTGGCTGATCTGGCGGGCCGGTTGCAATGGCATGGCGATGCACTTCAGGCCCAGCGGATGCAGCGTGACGCCTGGTAAGGGAAACGGAAATTTCCGATGTACCCATGTCATGCCGGGCTTGACCTGGCATCCATGAATTCGGAGCCATGGATTGCGGGTGCTGAAACCCCGGACCTGATCCGGGGCCGCAATGAAAGCCATTTGAAACCGGCACTTTTGCAATTTCCGTCTCCCTAAGCGTTATCTGCTCGATACCAACGCTTTAGTCGCTTTGCTTCAAGGGCATGAAGGGCTGCTAGCGCCGTCAAGTTGCCGGATGCGATTGTCGCGGCGAGCGCGGTATGGCGTCAGGCGATATTGGTGACAAACGATGCGCAATTGCTGAAGCTGGCGGCAGAAGATGCAAGTTATGCGGTGCTTCCTTTTTAGCAATGAAGGGGTATGCATCCGATAGGCCGTACCGACATAAGCTTGAACGAATTTCACCCTGCGGTCACTGCCTGCAAAGATGCCATAGATATTGAGGGTGATATTGAGGGTCGGATTCCAATTTGGTACTGCCTTATCTGCGCGAAAGAAGACGTTCGAGGGCAGATTGGTAGGCCGCCATGTTCTCGCGTTTGTCAACGGCCAGTACCAGCACGGTAAGTACACCGTCATCGACGTTGTAGACCAGTCGATAACCCTTCTGGCGCAACCTGATTTTGTAGCAGTCGCGCAATGAGCCGTGAAGCTCGGCGCCGGGCAGTCGCGGTTGCATGAGCCGCTTTTTAAGGGCTTTGCGCAAGACCTCTTTCACACTTCCGTCCAGCGCGTTCCATTCGGCCAGCGCTTCAGGCAAAAACTTGAGGCGGTAGGGAGCGGGCTGGGCTGCATTCTCAGATTTGCTCAATATCGACCTCGATCGCGCTGTCTTTGCGGGCCAGGCGCTGCCTGACTACTTCAATCAGTTCCAGATCAGCCACGTCCTCCAGCAGTGCTTCAAACAGCTGGGGGGTGACCATGTAAAACGCCGGGCGATTGTGGTTGAGCACGACCACCGGTTTTTCGCCAGCGGTGCGCAGCACCTGTGCGGGATTTTTCTTGAACTCCGACATGCTGACCGTGTAATCAGCAAAAATAGCGTCCATGGCTTGCTCCATAAGATGAGTAAATTAAGCTCTTAATATAGAGCTAATTCAACCTTCTTTCAAGGTAACGGAGGTTAAGTACAGGGGTCAGATTCCAATTCAATCTCTTGCGCGCATGGCGTTAGTGCTCAAGCGTCTCTATTTCCATGAGTCAGCGTTCCTGGGCAGCAGAGCTGTGGGATCGTAAGGCTTGAGAATGTCGCCAGGACCAAGCTGGTCGGTATAAACCACCAGATTGACACCGCCAGCAGGTAGCCTGGAAGAAAACAAAATGCCCTTGGCTCCTGCAGCAATAGCGATATCGCCGAGCACCCACGAGGGCGGCTCGATACGCTTGTCAAACCACAGGCTGCGCCAGTCGCAAAAGAAATCCTCCCACAGCTCGTCCCACTCGCCCGATTGATAGCCGTTGGCGAAGTCCAGCACCGGCCCTATATTCAGCTCGTAACACACCAGCGTGCCAGGCGCCATCAGGCTTGAAAGCTGCTGATATTCACTGACTGCAGTTTGAGATTCTTTTGAGAGATACAGCGCGTTGACGCCCACTCGATTTGCTCGGCCTCCCTGCTTTCCCGCACCGGCACCGCTGGTCGGGCTGTGAGCCCAACGTGGGGCATGCATCCGATACGCAGTACCGGCATAAGCTTGAACGGATTTCACCCTGCGGCCCCTGCCTGCAAAGATGCCATGTACCGCAATATATCGTCTGTGCGACCGTCACTCACCAACTCTTCGGCTGTTTTATAGCCGAAAGACTCAATGCCATCGTTACGATACCAGGTCAGAGCTTTTGCCATGTCGCCTGACAGGCTGAAAGCGGCTTTGATCACTTTCACCGACTCCCTGATATAGCGTTGAACGCTCGGCGTGGTAGGCGCCCGGCGCAAGGTGTTGCGGTGGACATGAGCCTGATCCGCCAGGCTTTGAAGGTCTAGTTGCAGCGCCTGGCTGAAAAGCCTGGGAGACAAAGCCGGAGCCGGAATCTCGGGGTCTTGCAGCGAGTACAAGAAGTCGTCATAGCTGGGAGGGCTGCAGGTTGAGGCTTGGGGATTCATACGTACTCCGGACAGTTGTCATTCATTTATCAGAACTAATTCTGCACCAATAATGCAACTTTCGCCATAGGCCGGGTGAGCCAACAACGGCATTGAGCTGGGCAAGCGCACTGAGCCTACTGAGTGTTGCTGGTCAATGGCACGACGATGACGCGGGACAGATTGCGGTTGGCAGCGCTGTTGCTGACGATGATTCCCGGCCGGATCGAACTCCACCCACCACACTTCACCGCGCTGCATTCGCCGCATCCCCAATCAAGCCGTTGATCCACTCCGATGCCTCGGTTACGCGCTGGCGGTCATTGCTCATGGCGCGGTAGCCCTTGTCCATCGCGGTATCGAGCCCATCAGCTCAGGTTCTCATGTTCCAATCCATCGGCAACCGTCCGTCAGACCGATTTTTGTCCCTGGCCCCACGTCAACCCTAACCCGTAACCCGTTAGCTTTCCCCGTGCCCCCAACCTTCAACATCCATGACCGGCCGAACGGGTGGCTGCTTGCGTTCCTGATCCTGCCTTGGCTCAGCCCTTTCACCGCCGGCCCCACCCCCAATGTCTGGCCGCTGCTGCTGTCGGCGCTGTGCGCGCTTCTTCTGTGGTTTTACCGCCATCGTCTCTCGCCCCAACTGGTCACCGCCGGCTGGCTGGTCGCCGCAGTAAGCAGCGCGTTCATCGGCCTGGCGCAGTATTTTGGGCTTGCGCCAGCGCTGGAGCCGTGGGTTAGCCAGACGCAGCAGGCTGGCGAAGCGTTTGCCAACCTGCGCCAGCGCAACCAGTTCGCCACGCTGACCAGCATCGGCCTGCTCGCGCTGATCGGCTGGCTAGGGCTGCGGGTCAAGCAGTCGCACATCGAAACCTGGCGCGTGCCGGGGTGGGCTTACCCGCTGGCCTTGCTGCTGGCGCTGGGCAATGCCGCCAGCAGTTCGCGCACCGGCCTGCTGCAATGGGGGCTGATTGCCGTGCTCACCGCCTGGTGGGCGCTGCCGGGGCGCTGGCGTCTGGGGGTGTTTGCCGTGCAGGCCTTGCTGGCCTACGGCATCGCCGTGCTTGCGCTGCCGGGGCTGCTGGAGTGGGCGACGGGCGCGCAAAGCGGCGGCTTGTTTGGCCGGCTGGTGGAGGAGATACCGGCCTGCTCCAGCCGCAAGGTTTTGTGGTCCAACGTGCTCACGCTGATTGCCCAGAAGCCATGGCTGGGCTGGGGCTGGGGCGAGCTGGACTATGCCCATTTCGTCACGCTGTACCCGGGGCCACGCTTTTGCGAAATACTGGACAACGCGCACAACCTGCCGCTGCACCTGGCGGTCGAGCTGGGCGTTCCGGCGGCCATCACCATTTGCGGCGGCCTGGGGTGGATGGCGTGGCGCGCCCGGCCGTGGCGTGAAGAAAACCCGGTGCGGCAGATGGCCTGGGGCGTGCTGGCGGTCATCGCGCTGCACAGCCTGCTGGAGTATCCGCTGTGGTACGGGCCGTTCCAGATCGCTGCGGCGCTGGCGGCCTGGCTGCTGTTTGCGCCGCGCGAGCCGGTGCCCGCCTTGAACGGCGCATACATCTCAAAATTTAAACAAAATATGCCTTTCCCGCAATATCTGCGGGTGCTTCTAGCTATTATTATGATAGTGGTTATGGCCGGCGTGGCCGTCAGCTATTACCGGGTCAGCCAGATTTACCTGCAGCCTGACCAGCGCAGCGCCGCCTACCGCGACGATACGCTGGCCAAGGTGCGCGGCAACTGGATGTTTCGCCCGCAGGCGCGCTTTGCGGAGCTGAGCATCACGCCGCTCACGCCTGCGAATGCCGCCGCCCTGCATGCCATGGCGATTGAATTGCTCCACTATTCGCCCGAGCCGCGCGTCATCGAAAGGGTGATTGAAAGCGCGGTGATGCTGGGGCGCCATGACGAGGCGCTGTATTACCTGGTGCGCTACCGGGCGGCTTTTCCAAAGGAACACGCGCGCTGGGTCCGGAAAAATGCCGCTCCGCTGGCGCCCGGCACGCAGGGCCGGCCGCAAGCCTTCCTGCCGGTTCACGCAGGGGCGCGGCGGGCGGTCTGATGCTTGCCGGGCGCCGGAAAAAGCCAGCGGAGCGGCATGCCCCGAACGTCTCGAAGGCATGTAAATCGCTGCCTGGCAAGAAGGGCAACTTTTGCATCAAAGTGTGACTTATGCATTCCCTTGATCCTGAGGCGCGCTATGGTGCTGGCATGACTATCGATAAGCGTCAGGGGGCTGTTTTTGCGTCGGGGGTGCTGCTCGGGGCCGTGGCTGTCGCCAGGGCATTGAAAAGACGTGGCCCTGCTTCACCGCAGGCACCGGAAATCCCGAAAACCAGCGTTCCCTCGCCTCGCCTGGTGCCTGGCAAGCCGGACGCAAGTACCCAGTCTCCACAGCTCGTGGCCGGGCCAACGCAGGAAAATGTATCGCCACCGCAGGCGCTAGCCCGCGAGACTGTAAGCAGGTCAACAAAAGCACGGGTTCCGCCAGGGCAGCCTTGGCCCGAGTCGCTGACAACCGCTGTTCCGCCGCTGCCGCCCGCCGCGCCAACGGCACGGCAGCTCAAGGTTTTTGTGTCGGGCAGCTTTTTGGCTGCTGCCGCCATTGCCGGCGCATGGCTGTTGCTGGACCCCCTGGGGTTACCCATGCCTGGCAAGCCGGTAACGATTGCTTCGGCTTCGGCGCCGCAGGCGTCGGGACAGGTCGCGACCTGTCCCCTGGTGCCGGCAACGACCGCCTCTGGCAGCCAGGACGGGAAGTTTCCTTTCCAGCCCGACGTGCCCGGCTTGACGGCGACCGACATGGCGTCGTTCATCGTGATTGGCAAGGATGCCGCCGCATCCAGCCGGCCGCGCGATGCCGAGGTGGCTTTCCTGATGTCGTGCCGCCTGGCCGACAAGCTCAAGGGTGCGGATTCGGCCGAATCGGCCGATGGCAAATACCTGCTGGGCGCGCACTATGCCAAGCTGGCGCTGGGCCCGGGTTCCGCCCTTGACGCCAGCCGGCCAGAACTGCTCAGGCGCGCTGAATTCCTCTACCTGGACAGCCTGCGCATCTATTCCGCCGTCCACGGCCAGGCTGATGCCAGGTCGCGGTCTGCAGCCGACGAGCTGGCGGCGGTGCGTCAGACGCTGGCGCAGGCGCCGCCAGCGCAGCCCACGCCTGTGCCCGAGACGCCGCCTCAAGCCACTGCGTCGGCCAGCCCGGCGCTGCAGCAAAGCGGTCCGGCGACTTCCCCGGTGCCCGTGGCCCGCCCGCCGGTCCGCAGGGTCGAGGTTGCAAAAGCGGCTGTGCCCGCCTCCGAAGCGCCGCAGAATCAACGGCCGGGAATGCGTTCTGACGCCAGTTTCGATTGCAGCAGGGCGCGGTCCGCCCCGGAAAAGATGATTTGCTCGGACGCCGAGCTTTTCCAGCTCAACCATGAAGTCGGCCGGGTGTACGCGCGCGCCAAAAATGCCGCCCCTGACCGCGCAGCTTTCCAGCGCCAGAATGATGTGGAGGCGAGCCGGCGCGAGTCGATGTGCCGGGATCGCGGCTGCCTGCTGCGCTGGTATGCCTACCGGCGCGACCAGCTGATGAGCGAGATCGAAGGGCGCACGCCGCCCGGTCCCACGGCCTGGCGCTAATGAAAATCCCCATGAACAGGACCGGCCCGCAGGCGATGGCGGTCGATGGCGTCTAAAGATCAACAACGAAAGGGAGGACGAGATGAAGAAACTGATGACCCTGGCCGGACTGGCGGCTTTGCTGCTTTCGGGCTGCGCAGTGCCCGAATTTTCCACTTCAGGCACAGGGTCCAAGGTGGCCCCGGCCCCTACCAACCTGTCGCTGGAAGGCCAGTCCCGATTGATTCGCTCAAAGATTGTCGAGCTCAAGAAGGAGGTTGTGGTGTTCGAAGTGATGCTGACCGATGTGGAGCGAAGGGCGGCCATGTCACAGATTTCGCTGTCGAGCTTCCCGAATACCGAGGTCGTTCAGGGCGCCAGCGTGGCGCCTGAACCGGTGTCTGCCCGCAGCGATGCCGACCGGCTTTCCGTCACGGTCAGGCCAGCGCCTGCGGCCAGGCCGGCCGACAACAGGAACGGCAAGGCGCCGTAGAAGTAGGTCATCCCCCCATCGTTGTCCCTGGCTTGCAAAGCCTTTGAAAATCACGCGCTGACAAAGCTGCCCGACTTGCCGCCGTGCTTTTCCAGCAGCTTCACGTCGGTGATCGTCATGCCCCGGTCGGCGGCCTTGCACATGTCGTAAATCGTCAGCAGGGCGACGGTGACGGCGGTCAGCGCTTCCATCTCGACGCCGGTGGGGCCGACGGTTTCCACCGTGGCGGTGCAGGTCACGCTGCCGGTTTCGCCTTCAACGGGGCTTGTCACAAACGCAAGGGCAACGCGTGTTAGCGCCAGCGGGTGGCACAGCGGAATCAGGTCGCTGGTTTTCTTGGCGGCCATGATGCCGGCGATGCGGGCAATGCCCAGCACGTCGCCCTTTTTGGCCGTGCCGGACATGATCAGCGCCAGCGTGGCGGGCAGCATGGCGATGCGGCCCTGGGCAATGGCAATACGGTGCGTGGCCGCCTTGGCCGCGACATCGACCATGTGGGCCTGGCCCTGCGCGTCGAAATGGGTGAGGGGGGAAGTGGGCGTCGTCATGGTGATACAGAACCTTTACAGCGATGCCGCATCATAAGAGGCCTGCTTGCGTCTTTCTTTAGGCCCCAAAGGTGACTGCCCTTGACTTTATTGACCTGCTCCGAAATTTTTAAGCCAAAACGTGCTTTTGCGCACGTCCAGCGGGCGCTGGCAGCTATGATTATGGTAGCGGTCTCGACTGCTTCGCTGGCCCAGGCGCCGGGCGGCGGAACGGTTTCCTCCCCGGGCGGCGCCCGTTCGCTGCCGTCGCTGGGCGACAACTCCGACCTGTCCCCAGCCGCCGAACGCCGCATCGGCGACCGCATCGCGGCCAGCATCTACCGCGACCCCGACCTGGTCGAGGACCCGGTGCTGGCCGATTACCTGCAGGGCATCTGGCAGCCGCTGATGGCGGCGGCGCGTGCGCGCGGCGAGTTGTCGGCTGAACTGGAAGAGCGCTTTGCCTGGGAGGTGTTCCTGATCCGCGACCGCAGCATCAACGCCTTTGCGCTGCCCGGCGGTTATTTCGGCGCACACCTGGGCCTGATCAGCACCGTGAGCAGCGCCGATGAGCTGGCCGCCGTGCTGGCGCACGAGATGAGCCATGTCACGCAGCGGCACATCTCGCGGCTGATGACGCAGCAGTCGCGGCAGGCGCCGTGGATGATCGCCGCCATGGTGCTGGGGGCGCTGGCAGCCAGCCGTAATCCGCAGGCCGGCTCGGCGGCGATCGTCGGCGGCCAGGCGATCCTGGCGCAGGGCCAGCTGAATTTTTCGCGCGACATGGAGCGCGAGGCCGACCGCGTCGGCTTTGGCGTGATGAATGACGCCGGCTATGCCAGCCGGGGCATCTCGGGCATGTTTGAAAAGCTGCAGCAGGCCAACCGATTGAACGACAACGGCTCGTTTCCCTACCTGCGCTCGCACCCGCTGACCACCGAGCGGATTGCCGAGGCGCAGGCCCGGGTGCAGCTGGCGTCGGCAGCCGCCGCGCCGTCAGCCGGGCAGCAGGCGGCCGCCGAACGCACGCAGCGCCTGCACGCGATGATGGCCGTCCGCGCCCGCATTCTGGCCGTTCCCGGCGTGGACGTGCTGCGCACCCTGCTGGCCGAAGCGCAGCGCAGGGCGGCGGCCTCGCCCACCAGTGCTCGCGATGCCGGCACGCTCTATGGCGGCGCTTTTGCCGCTGCGCAACTGCGTGATTTCGCGCTAGCGCGCAGCCTGCTCGACCGGCTAGGGGCGCTTGCCGCCGCGACGGACCCGGCGGGCAAGGCGGTGCAATTGCTGGCCGTCGAGGTGGACCTGATGGAAGGCAAGCTGCCGGCTGCGGCCGCCACTCTTGATATCGGCAAGACCGGCTCGCGGGCCGAACTGCTGCTGATGTCCAGGGCGCTGATGGCGGCGAAACGCGCGCCGGACGTGTCGCAGGCGCTGCAGACCTGGGTGGCCGTGCATCCCCGCGATGCCGGCGCCTGGCAGCTGCTGGCCACCGCCTACGGCCAGCAGGGCCAGGCGGTGCGCGCCATCCGGGCCGATGCCGAAAGCCGCGCCGCCCAGCTCGACTACGCCGCCGCGCTGGACCGCTTCAAGGCGGCGCAGGGGCTGATGCGCAGCCAGCCGGGCAGCGCCGATTATGTGGAGGGCTCGATCATTGACACGCGCACGCGGCAGATCGAGTCAATCCTTAAGGAACAGGCGCTCCAGGAGAAAATCGATCGCTAGCTGCAGCACCGAGTAGATCAGCGAGCCCAGCAGCGCCGCGCCGAAGCCGTTGACGTTCAGGCCGCTGACCAGGCCGGCGGCTGCCCAGAACATCAGGGCATTCACGACAAACAGGAACAATCCCAGCGTCAGCACCGTCACCGGCAGCGTGAGCAGCACCAGCAGGGGGCGGACCACCATGTTCAGCGCGCCCAGCACCGCCGCCGCGATCAGCGCGCCGGTGAAGCTGGTCACCGTCACGCCGGAATACAGGTAGGCCACCGCCAGCAGGGCGGCTGCGCTGAGCAGCCATTTGAGGATGAGTTTCATGCCTTCAAGGATAGCACCTGGCCCGCCGCACCGCCTGCGGCGCGGGCCGGCAGCCAGCTACGCAAATCCGCAGGAACCGTGTGGAATTTCCAAATCACCGATACTTTTTTCACCTGAAAGGGGAGTAGCGACCTTGTGGCCAATGCGCCGCAAGCGCTTGTGTTTCGTCAATACGTTGCCCGTCAAACCGGCAGCCGGAACACATAAAAAGAGCCGTGCGGCTCTTTCCCGCAAGACCTTTTGGTGCGCATCCGCGTTTTCCAAATTTTGAAAGGTCTTGTCATGCAAACCATTGCGCCGCTGTGGCTGTGGGCCGCTTTTATCGGCATTGTTCTTGTTTCCCTGTTCGTTGATTTCGTCGTCCTGAAAAAGCAGGGCGCTCATGACATCGGCGTCAGGGAGGCGCTCAACTGGTCGCTGGTCTGGGTCGCGCTGAGCTTTTTGTTCAACGGCCTTTTCTGGTGGGCGGTGAAGGACAGCACCGGTTCCACCGAGATCGCCAACACCAAGTCGCTGGAATTTTTGACCGGCTACCTGATCGAGAAATCGCTGGCGGTGGACAACATCTTTGTCTTCCTGATGATCTTCACCTACTTCGCGGTGCCGTCGCATTACCAGAAGCGGGTGCTGATGATCGGCATCATCGGCGCCATCGTGCTGCGCACCGTCATGATTCTGGTGGGCGGCTGGCTGCTGCAGCAGTTTCACTGGATCTTGTACGTGTTCGGCGCCTTCCTGATCCTCACGGGCATCAAGATGTGGTGGGCCGCCGGCAAGGAGCCGGCGCTGGACGACAACCCGGCGCTCAAGCTGCTGCGCCGCATTTTGCCGGTCAGCAAGCATTACGACGGCGAGAAGTTCTGGACCGTCGAGAATGGCAAGAAGATCGCCACGCCGCTGTTCATGGTGATCTGCCTGGTGGCGCTGACCGACGTGATCTTCGCGGTGGACTCGATCCCGGCGATTTTCGCCATCACCAGCGACCCGTTCATCGTGCTGACCAGCAACGTGTTCGCCATCCTGGGCCTGCGCGCCATGTACTTCCTGCTGGCCGCCGTGGCCAACAAGTTCCATTTGCTGAACTACGGCCTGGCAGTGATCCTGGTGTTCATCGGCGCCAAGATGTGCCTGATCGACATCTACAAGATTCCGGTGATGGTGTCGCTGGGCGTGGTGGTCGGCGTGCTGGCAGTCACCATGCTGCTCAGCGTGCGTTCGGCGTCGGCCGATGTGAAACGCGGATAAGCCCCAGCCGGCAAGCCGCAGAGCGCGGCCTGGCCGGGATGGCTATGATGCGCTTCCCATGCCTGGCATCCACATCATCGACCTTGAAGCCGCCATCAATTACTGGCGCGCCAGAAATCCTTCTCCCGACGGCACCACGCTGGCGCCCGAGGTGCGCGCCCTGGCCGAGGTGTATGCGCTGATGGTGTTTCGCCGTGAGGACGCGGCCGATGAAGCCGCTTTTTCATCCGAGGCGCTGGCGGCCTGGCATGCCTGGTACGACACCACCGCCGACACGCCGTGCATTGCCATCTGTTCGACGAGCCAGGGCGATGACCTGTGCAAGGGCTGCGGCCGCACGTTTGAGGAGGTGCAGCACTGGCTGGCGATGAGCCCGGTTGAAAAGCGCATCACCTGGCGGCGCATCACCCAGCAGGCCACGGCCTGGCGCTTTGGCCGCTATGCCGACCGGGCGCTGGAGAACAAGTAGCCTGGCGAGTGCCTGCTTTTTTGTCACTACTTACTTTGTCGCAGGTCAACGGCTTTGTCGGTCCTTCGCGTTGGCCTTGCTTGGCATGGCGCAGGGTTGCGGTCTCTTTTTCCTGCTTTTCTTGGGTTTTGGGTTTGGAGCGCCTGCCCGGCGGGAAGGCGCTCACCCCTGAAACCAGAGAAGAAGCCACCCAAAGCCAAAGAACAAAAGCAGCGAGCGAACCGAAAGCGTTAATAGCGACTGATTTTCAAGTAAAAAAAAGCCGTTTCTGCATATACAGCTTGCGCCGACAGCTATCAATTCAGGAGTTTCCTGATTCCGGCGTAAACTGCCAACATGCTTCGCCTGACCCGTGCCCCCAACATTGCCATTGCCGCGCTGTGGACGGACGCGCTGCAGCAGGCCGGCTATTCGGCCAGCGTGCAGCGCTATTTCCTGGGCAGCGTGGCCGGCGAGTTGCCGCCCGACCAGTGCCAGCCGGAAATCTGGCTGACCCACGACCATGAGCAGGCCGGCGCGCTGGCCTTGCTCGATGCGCTGCGCAACATGCCGCAGCGGCGCTGGCTGTGCCGCTGCGGGGAAACCGTCGAGGGTGGCTTCGAGCAGTGCTGGCAGTGCGGCGCCGCAATGCCGGCGGACCTGGCCTGAACGCAGCCCCGGGTCAGTTCAGCCCCTGGGCAGCGCAGTACGCGAAGCGACAAGCGTGGAGGGCACATCCCACCAGCAGGGGCCGCGGGACTGGCTTTGCCAGACCGCAGGCGCAGCGGCCCCCTCGGGGGGGCAGCGCAGTACGCGAAGCGACAAGCGTGGGGGCTTCTTACACTCGCCGGGCCAGCTCGGCAGCCATGCCGACGTAGCTGGCGGGCGTCATCACCAGCAAGCGCTCTTTTTCGGCCTCGGGAATCTCCAGCGAGCGGATCAGCGCGTGCAGGTCTTGCGGCTTGACGGTCTTGCCGCGCGTGACTTCCTTGAGCTTTTCGTAGGCGCCCGCGACGGCATAGCGGCGCATCACCGTCTGGATCGGCTCGGCCAGCACTTCCCAGGCGCCATCAAGGTCGGCGGCCAGGTTTTCCTCGTTGAGCTCCAGCTTGTTCAGGCCGATGCACAGCGAGTTGTAGGCCAGCACGGCGTAACCGAGCGCCACGCCCATGTTGCGCAGCACGGTCGAGTCGGTCAGGTCGCGCTGCCAGCGGCTGATCGGCAGCTTCTCGCTCATGTGGCGCAGCAGCGCGTTGGCCAGGCCCAGATTGCCCTCGGCGTTTTCAAAGTCGATCGGGTTGACCTTGTGCGGCATGGTCGAGGAGCCGATCTCGCCTTCCTTCAGGCGCTGCTTGAAGTAGCCGACGCTGACATAACCCCAGATGTCGCGCGCCAGGTCGATCAAAATCGTGTTGGTGCGCGCCACCGCATCGAACAGCTCGGCCATGTAGTCGTGCGGCTCGATCTGGATGCTGTAGGGCTGGAAGGTCAGGCCCAGGCCCAGCGGCTCGGGCGTTTCGATCACGTGGCGGCTGAAGGCCTCCCAGTCGAAGTCGGGCCACGCGGCCAGGTGCGCGTTGTAGTTGCCCACGGCGCCGTTCATCTTGGCCATCAGCTTGATGCCGGCGATCTTTTCGCGCGTGTTCACCAGGCGCACCACGACATTGGCCAGTTCCTTGCCGACAGTGGTCGGGCTGGCGGTCTGGCCGTGGGTGCGGCTGAGCATGGGTACGTCGGCATGCGCATGCGCCATCTGGCGCAGCTTGTCGATGACCTTGTCGAGCGCCGGCAGCACGACCTGCTCGCGGCTGCTTTTGAGCTGCAGCGCCTGGCTGGTGTTGTTGATGTCCTCGCTGGTGCAGGCGAAATGCACGAATTCGCTGGCTGCCTGCAGCTCTGGCCGGGCCTCGAACTTGGACTTGATCCAGTATTCGACGGCTTTGACGTCATGGTTGGTGGTTTTTTCGATGGCCTTGATGGCCAGTGCGTCGGCTTCGCTGAAGTTCTTCACGAGGCCGAGCAGGTAGGTGCGCGCGCCGGGGCTCAGGGGCTTGAATTCGGCGAATTTGGCGTCGGACAGCGCGATGAACCAGGCAATTTCCACCTGGACCCGGCGGTGCATATAGCCTTGCTCGGACATCAGGGGGCGCAGGGTGGCAAGTTTGGCGACGTATCGGCCGTCCAGCGGCGACAGGGCGTTGATGGGTGAAAAGCTCATGGGCGCGATTGTAGGCCGCACAGGCGCCCTTGCCGGCCCTGCTGCGTTGCAGCACAATTTCCTGACCGGACGCCGCTAACCTTGAGCGCGCGCCCTGAATCGATAGAATGCTGTTTCCCCCTGCCACGACAAGAACACAGCACATGATGAAACTCATCGGATCCGTCACCAGTCCCTATGTACGCAAGGTGCGCATTGTCATGGCCGAGAAAAAGCTCGACTACCAGTTTGTGATCGAAGACGTCTGGGCCGAAAAAACCGCCATGAGCCTGTCCAATCCCTTGGGCAAGGTGCCGTGTCTGGTCATGGAGGCGGGCGAGGCGATTTTCGACTCGCGCGTGATTGTCGAATACCTGGACACGCTTTCGCCGGTGGGCAAGCTGATTCCCGCGCAGGGTCGCGAGCGCGCCGAAGTCAAGACCTGGGAAGCGCTGGCCGATGGCGTCATGGACGCCGCGCTGCTGGCCCGGCTGGAAGCCACCTGGTCCGGCCGCAGCGCCGAGCAGCGCTGCGACGCCTGGATCGCGCGGCAGATGGGGAAGATCGACACCGCGCTGCACGCCATGAGCAAGGGCCTGGGCGACAAGGCCTATTGCAGCGGCGTTCACTTCAGCCTGTCGGACGTGGCGGTGGGATCGGTCCTGGGTTACCTGGATTTTCGCTTTCCGGAAATCCAGTGGCGCGAAGCGCACCCCAAGCTGGCCAGGCTGTACGACAAGCTGGCCCTGCGGCCCAGTTTTGTGGAAACGCAGGCCGGCTGAAGCCGGGCAGCTCCACCAGATCCTATGCGTTGGCGCGGGTTTTCAGCCAGCGCATCAGGCAGCCGACCAGCGGCAGCTTTTCATACAGTTCCTCGGCCGCGTCCCAGTAGTCGCGGTGAAAATCGAGCAGCCCTGCTTGGTTGAACTTCAGGTGCGAGCCGCCGCGCACGGTCTGCAGCGCTGCGGTGTCAAAGCGTTTGAAGTGGAAAATGAAATCCCAGGTCAGGAAACACTCGCGGCCATCGACGATGCAGCCGGTCACCACGAAGCGCGGCTGCGCCAGCGATGCGTACATGTGGTCGAACACCTGCCGGATGGCGGGCAAGCCGCGCACCTCGTTGAACGGGTCCTTGAAATACGCCCCGGGTGCGTACAACGCGCCGAGCCGGTCCAGGCTGGCCGGGCTCAAGCTTTCAAAAAAATCGACGACATGCGACGCCGCCTCGCGCATGGGCGGGGCTTTTTCATGTTCCGGGTTCGTCTTCATGGCGTGGCGCCTCACAGAGAGGTGATCTTGCGAACGGCCGCGAAACGCGCGCCGTAGGGCAGCAGGCGCAGGGCCTTCATCCAGCGCGTGAAGCGCTTGGGAAAGTGGATTTCAAACTCGCCCTGGCGCCAGCCCCGCAAGATTTCCTGTGCGGCCTGTTCGGGCGTGATCAGCGCGGGCATGGTGAATTCGTTTTGCGCGGTCAGCGGCGTCTCGACAAAACCCGGACACACCAGGCTCACGCCAATGCGGCTGTCCTTCAGGTCGAGATAGAGCGTTTCGGCCAGGTTGATCAGCGCCGCCTTGGTCGGCCCGTAGGCCAGGGATTTGGGCAGTCCGGTGTAGCCTGCCACGCTGCTGATGAGGCTGATGTGGCCGGACTGTTGCGCCAGCAGGGCCGGCAGCACCGCGTCCAGCAGGTAGAGCGCGCCGTGGTAGTTCACCTCGCTGTGCCTGAGCATCTCGGCCAGCTCGAACCCGGTGGCACGCAGTTCCTTGTAATAGCCGGCGCAATACATTACCAGGTCGAGCTTTCCTGCGGCCAGCACGGTTTGCGCCGCAGCCTTCAGCGCTGGCCGGTCGGTGACATCGAGCGCCAGCGCCACGGCGCCGGGATGGCTTTGCACGAAGCCGGCCAATGCACCGGCATTGCGGGCAGAGACGAACACTTTGGCGCCGGCCGCATGCAGCGCATGCGCCGTGGCCTGGCCGATGCCGCTGGACGCGCCAACCAGCCAGACGTTCTTGCCGCGCCAGTCGGGCAGGGGGGGATTGAAGGGCATGGCTGACTGCTTTTCTTGTTATTAATTTGATAGCTGGAAGCGACCGTCCTGATTGCGAAAGAGGCCGATTTTATGCATTATTTGGCGGATTTCTAGCGCTTCACGAACGACAGCGTGACCTCGCCCAGCTTGACACCGAACTTGCGCATCTCGGCCTTGTTCAGCATCACCTTGTCGTTCATCAGGTACATCCAGTCGTCGAACTGCACCTCGATGACGCGGCCCTCGACCGGCAGCTTGAGCGTGTAGCCCCAGCGGAAGGCGTTGCCTTTTTCCTGGCCGGCGGCCTCGCCGACCACGTCATCGGCCGTGCCGGTGAAGCGGCCGTCGGGCTGGCGCTTGAGCGTCCAGATGCGGCGCTGCTTGGTGCCGTCGGAATAGGTGAAGTCCTCGTCGAGCACGCCGGTCTCCGCGCCGGGCGGGCCTTGCCAGCTGCATTTCATGACGACGGTGAAGCGCTTGACGACCTTGCCCGAGCGGTCGGTGAACAGGCCGTAGGCGTCCAGCGTGCCGTTGAAATACTGACGCATGTCGAGCACCGGCTGCTCGCTGGCATAGTCGCTGACCTGCGGGCCGGCGCAGCCCGCCAGCAGCGTGAGCGACAGCACGAGCGCCGGCAACGCGCCCTTGAAAAGCCGGGTGGGTGTCGAAATGCAGGTCATGTCGGAACGCTTTCAGAAGGATGGATCAGGAAAAACCAGGTGCTGGCCGCCGCCAGCAGTTTCAGGATGCAGGGCAGCACACAGTACGCCACCACCAGCGCATCGAGCGCGCTGGCGTCGCGGCTGCCGGGCGTGTAGCCAAACGCGCCGAGCAGCGGCAGCGCCAGCCCGGCGGCCAGCGCCAGGTTGAGCTTGGTGGCGAAATTCCACCAGCCGAAGTAGGCGCCTTCGGCCTGGCCCGACTGGCCGTCGGCCTGGATCACGCCGGCCAGCAGCGCGCCGGGCAGCGCCAGGTCGGTGCCCAGCGCCACGCCCGACAGCGCGCAGACCAGCGCAAACGCGGCGGTCTGCCCGGCGCCAAGCTGCGTGGCCCAGGCAAACACGGCAATCGCCAGCGCCATGCCAATCAGCCAGGTGCGCGCCAGCCCGAGCCGCTTGACCACGGCAAGCCAGAGCGGAATCGACAGCGCCGCCGCAAGGAAATAGCTGCCCAGGAACAGCGGCTCCATGCTTTGCGGCGCCTGAAGCCGGTCCTGGACGAAGAACAGCACCAGCGTCGCCGGCACGGCGCTGGCAATGCCGTTGAGCATGAACACCGCCAGCAGCCGGCGAAAGGCGCGCGAGCGCCAGGGCAGCCACAGCGCGCCGGCCGCCGGGGTGTGGCCGGTGCGCCGCGCCACCGGCACGGGCGCCCGGCGCCAGGCCAGCCAGCCGGCTGAAAGCGCTATGAAAAAGAGAGCTGTCGTCGCAGGCAGGCCAAGCGCCACCGGCATGATTGATGCCAAAACCACGCCGACCAGGCCGAGGCCTTCGCGCCAGGCGACGATGCGGCTGCGCTGCGCCTCGTCGCCGCCCAGCATCGCGCCCCACGACTGGTGCGACACGCTGAGCGTGCTGTAGGCCGCGTAGGTCAGCACCAGGCTGGCGCCGGCCCAGGCGGCGAGCGCGACCGGCGCGTGCTGCACGGCCTGCAGCGGAAAGAACAGCAGCGTGAAGCCCAGCGCCAGCGCCAGCGCGGCCAGCGCGCCCAGCCGCAGCACCGACGCCGCCGAGCGCGCGAACAGCCGGTCGCTCAGCCGGCCGAGCAGCGGGTCGATCAGCGCATCGAACAACCGGGCGCCCAGCAAGATCGCGCCCAGCAGCGCCAGCGGCATGCCGAATTCGCGTGCGTAGTGATTGGGCAGGATGACATAGAGCGGCAGCGCCACGAAGGCCAGCGGCAGGCCCAGCAGGCCGTAGGTCAGGCCGTTGCGGGCAGAAAATGCCTCAGGCCCGGCCGCAGCCGGCGCGGATGCCCGGGTGGCCTGCGAAGCCGCCGCCTGTGTCATTCGCCGCTTCCCGACAGCAGGGCTTCGCGCATCCGGGGCTCGGACGTGTCGGGCGACAGCCAGATGCCGAAGAACAGCCGGGCAAAGTCGGCGTCCAGGATCTCGCCGCTGGCCCGGCCATTGACCCAGAAGGCCGCGCTGACACCGGGCCGGTGAACGCCGGTGATGCGGTCGCCCTTGCGCACGTCCGGAATCACCCGCAGCAGCTCGGCCTTCCACTGTGCGGCCTGCGCGTCGCTGAACGGCTGGCTGCGGCGCATTTCCTTCAGGGAGCGTTCGGCGATGTCGGCCGCCTGGAAATTGCGCAGGTAGTTCAGTTCCAGCGCCAGCGCCGACGCGGCAAAGCCGGCAGCGCTGAAATGGGCCGGCGCCCACAGGCGGGCGTCGTAGATGTCGAAACCCCAGACTGTCAGCCGCGCCTGGCCGACCAGCCGGGCCCGGGGCAGGGCGCTCAGTTCGGGCCGCGCTTGCGGCGCGCCGGCGATGCTGGGCGCCGCAAGCGCGGCGGGAGGCGCGGACGGCTGCGCCAGCGCCGCACCGGTCCACAACAGCGCGGCCAGTCCAGCGGGCAGCGCGTGCCTCATGGCCGGCGTCAGCGCTTGCGCAGCGTGAACTGCATCACGCTGGTGTTGGCCTGCGCAAAAGCCGCTTCGCAGTAAGCCAGGTAGAACTCCCATATGCGGATGAACCTTTTGTCAAAACCGAGTTGCAGCACGCGCTGCTCCTTCGCCAGGAAATCGTCGCGCCAGAGCCGCAGCGTGCGCGCATAGTCCAGGCCGAAGGAAAACTCGTCAACGATGTCAAAACCGGCCGCCTCGGCCTGCGCCCGGAACTCGCGCGGGCACGGCAGGCAGCCGCCGGGAAAGATGTACTGCTGGATGAAGTCGGTCGAGCCGATGTAGCGGTCGAACAGCTCGTCGGCAATCACGATGCTCTGGATGCAGGCACGGCCGCCGGGCTTGAGCAGGCGCGCCACGGTCTGGAAATACTCGGGCCAGTATTCGCGGCCGACCGCCTCGACCATCTCGATCGAGCAGATCGCGTCGAAAGGCTCGTCCGGCGTGGTCTTGCCGATGTCGCGATAGTCCTGCAGCCGCAGTTCTGCAGCCCCCACGCTCCCCACATCGTGTGGTTCGCTGCCCCCCGAGGGGGCCGCTGCGCCTGCGGCCCGGCAAAGCCGGTTCCGCGGCCCCGGCTGGCTTGAAGCGGGTACGCCCAGGCGGGCCATGCGCTGCTTGGCCCAGTCGAGCTGCTCGGTGCTCAGCGTCACGCCGACCAGCATGGCGCCGAATTCGGTCGTCGCCATTTCGGCCAGAGCGCCCCAGCCGCAGCCGATCTCCAGCACCCGGTCGCCCGGGCTGACCTGCGCCATGGTCAAGGCGCGGCGCACCTTGTCATGCTGGCCTTGCACCATCGTGGTTTCTGGCGACTTGAAAATCGCCGACGAGTAGTTCATCGTGCCGTCGAGCCAGAGCGCATAGAACGCATTGCCCAGGTCGTAATGCGCATGGATGTTCTTCTGGCTGTTGGCCTTGGTGTTGCGGTTGAGCAGGTGCTTGACGCGGTAGGCCAGGCGGCCCAGCCAGCTGCCGTAGATGGCGCTTTCGACTTCCTGGCGGTTGACGATCAGCAGCTCTAACAGGTCGGCCAGGTGCGGCGTCGTCCAGTCGCCGGCGATATAGCTTTCGGCAAAGCCGATGTCGCCCGAGCGCAGCGCGGCGCTGCACGGCTTCCAGTTGTGCAGGTGCAGGCTGGCGGTGGGCGGCGCGCCCGAGCCGAAGCGCTGCAGCGAGCCGTCGGGCAGCTGCAGCGTCAGCGTGCCGTGCCTGAGCCGCCGCAGCATCTTCAGGGCAGTGCGCGCGGCGCCCGGTGCGTTGTGCGGGATGGTCTGGGCGACGGGTGCGGAAGGAGGGCTGAAGGTGGTCATCGCGTCACTGGGTTGTGGGGAAGGTCGGGTTTGGAGATGAAAGGAACTTTTTTGCGCCACAGCCTGAAGGCTTGCCAGTGGATGCGCGCCATCACGCCCAGCGTCATCGCCGGGTAGCGCCACAGCGCCTTGCGCAGGCTGGCCGGCGTGACCGGCTCCAGCGTGCCGCTGACGCTGGTCTGCAGCAGCGGCTCGCAGGCGTCATCGAGACTGTCGTGGTAGTCGATGCGCGCCACTGTCTTGCGCACGCCGCCTTGCTCGCTGCGCATGAAGCGAAAGCGGTAGCCGCCGGCCAGCGTGCAAAAGGGCGAGACATGGAACACCTTGTCGGCGCTGAGCGTCTGGTTGTAGGCGGGCTCGTCGAGCAGGTAGCAGTGGCGCTCGCCAAAGGTGTTGTTCACCTCGACGACGATGGCGCGCAGGCTGCCATCGAGCCGGTGGCAATACCAGAAGCTGACCGGCTTGAAGGCATAGCCGAGCACGCGCGGATAGGTGTGCAGCCAGACCTCGCCGCTGGCGCCGTCCACACCTTCCTTCAGCAAGAGGGCGTCGAGCCAGGCCAGCGCGTTGTCGCCGCCGTCGCCGTGGTCGCGGTCGAAAAAGCTCAGCGCGCCGCGCCGGTTGTGCGCCAGCGCGCCGCTGCCGTTCTGGTGCAGGCTGCGCATCGGCAGCATGAGGAAATAGGTCGGGTAGTTGAAGGCGTTGGCGGCCGGGCGCAGGCGCCTGTGCATGACCTGGCCGAAGCCCATCAGCGGCACGTCGGGCGCCTGCACGCGGGTCATGCCGGAACGCCTTCTTGCAGCGCTGGCGCAGACAGCGCGTGCTGCTCAAGCAGCAGCCGGGCGGCGTTCATTCCCGACTTCAGGCCGTCTTCATGAAAGCCGTAGCCGGTCCACGCGCCGCAGAAATAGCTGTGCTGCCGGCCCTGCAGGCTGGGCAGCAGGCGCTGCGCCTGGGTCGCGGCCCCGTCGAACACCGGATGCATGTAGTCGTATTCACCCATGACGTGGGTACGCGCGATGTCCCGCACCGGATTCAGCGACACCAGCAATGGCTGGGCAAAGGGCAGCGGCTGCAGCATGTTGAGCAGGTAATGCAGGCACACGCCGGACGATTCCTGGTTGGCGCCGGCGGCGCGTTCGTAGTTCCAGGCCGCCCAGGCGATTCTCTTTTGCGGCAGCACGGCGCTGTCGGTGTGCAGCACCGCGCGGTTGGCCTGGTAGCGGATGGCGCCCAGCGTTTTGCGCTCGGCGCTGCTGGCGTCCGGCAGCAGCGCCAGCGACTGGTCGGAATGCGTGGCCAGGATGACCTTGTCGAAATGCTCGATGGCGTTGCGCGTGACGATGCGCACGCCGCCGCGCAGCGCCCCGGCATCGCGCTCGATTCGCTCGACGGGCGTGTTCAGCCGCTTGTCGGCGATGCCGGCGACGATTTTCTCGACATAGTGGCGCGCGCCGCCCCGGACCGTCCACCACTGCGGCCGGTCGGTGACCTGGATCAATCCGTGGTTGTGGCAAAAGCGGATCATGGTGGCGACCGGGAAGCGCAGCATCTGGTCGGTTGGACACGACCAGATGCAGCCCATCATCGGCAAAAAATACCAGTCGCGGAACTCGCTTGAGAAATCCTGCTGACGCAAAAAATCGCCCAGCGGCTGCACCATGGCGGCCTCGGCGTTCGACAGCGCCAGCGCGGTGGTGATGCGGTTGAAGCGAACGATCTCGCGCAGCATGCGCAAAAACTTCCAGCTGACCAGGTTGCCGCGCTGGGCAAACACGCTGTTCAGGCTGGAGCCGCTCCATTCCAGCGTCCTGCCGCCAGCCGCGCCGGGCGCCTTGACCGAAAACGACATGTCCGAGCGGGCGGTTTCAACGCCCAGTTCGGCAAACAGCGTGATCAGGTTGGGGTAGGTGCGTTCGTTGAACACCAGGAAACCGGTATCCACGCCGTGGGTGACGGGGCCGCGTGGTGTGGGCAGCGTGACATCGACGGTGTGCGTGTGGCCGCCGAAATAGTCGCCCGCCTCGAACAGCGTGACGCGGGCCCGGTCCTTGAGCGTGTGCACGGCGGCCAGCCCCGAAATGCCCGAACCGACAATGGCCACCCTGGGGAGCGAATGGCTCATGTCCGCGCTCCAGGGCTGGAGCGGAATATAAAAATGCTGCGAAGCGCCCCGGTGCGAACAAGGGAGTGAGGGAGGAGTGAAACCGCCCCGGGTGTGCAAACCGGCCCATGGGGCCGGAAAGGCTTCGCAACAATGAAACTGTGATGGCCTTGCTGCGGCGCTCTGGCGCTGCTGGAGCAAGGTAGCCAGTAGGAGTGTCCTGAGCCTAATCGAGTTCCACCGCGACGGGTTTTCAGTCGGTAAAGTTTTGTTAAGCCACTGCTGGCTTTTGCGCATGCGCCTGTCGTGTTCATGGCCTGGCCAGTTGCTTTTCAATTTCGGCGATGAACTTGCTGCTGCCAGGGTCGGCCATCGAGTTGAACGATGTCACGGCCAGGCCGTCGCGCGAAATGATGTATTTGTAGAAGTTCCAGCGCACCTGCGTGCCGCTGGCGGCGGCCAGTTGTTTGAACAGCGGGCTGGCGTCCTTGCCGCTCACGGTGGTCTTGGTGAACATCGGAAAGTTCACGCCGAAGGTGCTCTCGCAAAATTCTGCGATGTCCTTGTTGCTGCCCGATTCCTGCGAAAAATCATTCGACGGAAAGCCCAGCACAACCAGACCGCGACCCTGGTATTTGGTGTACAGCGCTTCGAGGCCCTTGTACTGCGGCGTGAAGCCGCAAAAGCTGGCGGTGTTGACGACGACGACGACCTTGCCGCTGTACTGGCACAGTGACTGCGGCTTTTCGTCCTGCAGACGCAGCACGTTTTGTTGCAAAACGGCAGGGCAGGCCTGGGCTGGTGACGGGGTGCCGGGCTGGGCTGCCGTGGCCGGCGAGCCGGCAAGTAATGCGCCGGCAACCAGCACCAGAGTCACGGAAACATTTGAAAAGGCTTGCATGGCTTGCTCTCGGGAAAATAGGGCTTTGAGCTTATACGCAGGAGCTTGCGCGGTGGATTCAAAATTTTTTCTGGGGCGCACTGGCTCGATGCCCAGATCGGCTTCGATGCAGCCTGGGAAACAAAAGGGGTCGAGCGCATCCTGCACAATCTGTGGCTTTTGCCGGGCCGCCAGTTCGCGGCGGCCCACGCGCCGGACACTTCCCTGAAAGCCGTATGAAACCGCCTTCCTTCCTGAACAAGATCGTCAACCGCAACGACGCCGCCGCCCGCATCGCCGCGCTGCCGCGCCCGGTGGTGTTCACCAACGGCGTGTTCGACGTGCTGCACTGCGGCCATGCGACCTACCTGGCGCAAGCTAGACAGCTCGGCGCCAGCCTGGTGGTGGCGCTGAACACCGACGCCTCGGCTAGGCGCCTGGGCAAAGGCCCGGACCGGCCGCTCAATCCGCAGGACGACCGCGCGGTGCTGATGGCGGCGCTGGAATCAAGCAGCCTGGTGACGTGGTTCGACGAGGACACGCCGCTCGAACTGATTGCCGAACTCAAGCCCGACGTGCTGGTCAAGGGCGGCGACTACGACATGGACACGCTGGCCGAGACGGCGGTGGTGAAGGCCTACGGCGGCCGGGCGCTGGCGATTCCGTTTGTCGAGGGGTATTCGACGACGGCGCTGGTGAAGAAGATTCGGGCGGGGACTTCGGCGGGGTGATGATTGCTATTTTATTGATAGCTCATGGTGCACGTCCTGATTGCGCTGGAGGCTGATTTAATTCATAAATTTCAGCGGTTTCCGGTATCGGCACCCATCCGCTGAAACGCACGGTTCGAAGCGCTTGTTTCAAGGCGCTCTGCAAGCCAGACCTTGATCACGGATTGCCGGGTCACGCCGAGTTTGCTGGCTTCCCGGTCGAGAGAATCAATCATCCAGGTGGGGAAATCAACATTCACGCGTTTTTGCGCCTGCAAAACACGCCGGGCCTTGGACAAATCCAGGGAAGCCGTGAGATCGGCTCCCTCGTCAAACTGCTGCTCGAAATCTTTAGCTTTCATATAGTGCTACCTCCTCGGTACGTGTGAGACGACATGCGGGCTGGAGGCTAAAAAACCTCTGGCCACCCGATTAGCCCGCACTCTTGACGCTGGCTGGTGTTGCATGCAACTGAAGCCCCAGCGCCCCGACGACGCGCAGAATCGTCGCGAACTCGGGGTTGCCGGTAGGCGAAAGTGCCTTGTAAAGACTCTCTCTTCCAAGCCCGGTTTCGCGTGCGAGTTGCGACATGCCTTTGGCCCGCGCGATGTCGCCCAGCGCTGCGGCGAAAAGTGCGGCATCGCCTTCTTCCAGGGCCGCTTCAAGATAGGCCGCCATGTCTTCATCCGATTGAAGGTGCTCTGCCGGGTCCCAGAGGCGCGTTGTCGGCTTGGTTGTTTTCATGGTTATTTGGACAAGAATCCAACTAATCTGCGGACGCGACTTTGACCCGCAATGTGCCAGTTTCAAGCGCCTTGCCTATATTTTGTATGGCGGCTCGATTCGCGGCGACGGCATCCGGGTCTATCGGTAGGGCGATCACGTTCATCTTGAGGGCGTGCTGACCAGTCAAAAGCGAAAGTGTGGCACGCCGAAGCTCTGCACTTTCTGCTTCTAAATCTCCGTGCGCCCTCGGAGAGTAAGCGCCGCGTTTTAATTGAACTCGATCAAATTTGTAGCCGATATCCTGTGCAACTGCATACAGAAGATTTATGAATAGCTCATCTCCTTGAGTAGCCCATAGCTGTGCGCTTTCTTCCTCGGCCTTGTTATTCAAGTGATCAAGATATTCTTTCCAAGCATCCAAGACGCGCTGCTCCTTTGAACTGCGCCGCTGAACACCTAACGTTCTCTCCCCGTAGAACACGAGGTCGATCATGTTGAGCGCTCGAACATGCTCTGGAGAAACTCTCGATGCTCGCGTTGCCATCAGTTGCTCGAAAAGTCTTGTCTTCCGAGTTCGATGCTCACGCAAGGCTTCGACAGCCTTTTGCGCCTGCACGGCTAGTATTGGGCCAAGGACGGTCGCAGCTACTACGGTCCAATCCTTCAGTTCCAGGTAAAAGTATGTTGTCGGTTCCATGCGCTTGTTGTTTTAACTTTGACCCATCTCGCAAAACTGCGGAATAACACGGCAGGTTACCAAAAACATGTCTACGGCGAATAACTCACGGCGTCACATCCGCCGCCCGCCCAGTCTTTGCCTCAACCGGCTTCCCCCGAACCTTCCCCGCCATCCGCCGAATAAACCCCTCCAGATCATCCATATAAGTAAACACCGCCGGCACCACCAAGAGGCTCAGCACCGTCGAGGTGATCAGCCCGCCGATCACGGCGACCGCCATCGGTGAGCGAAAGCTCGAATCGGCCGCGCCAAAGCCCAGCGCAATCGGCAGCATGCCCGCGCCCATGGCCAGCGTGGTCATGATGATGGGCCGGGCGCGCTTGTGGCAGGCGTCCAGCAGCGCATCGAGCCGGCCCATGCCTGCGACCACCGGATGGCCGTCGCTGCCGTCGTGGCCGCGCCGGGCGACGATGGCGTATTCGACCAGCAGGATCGAGTTCTTGGTGGCGATGCCCATCAGCATGATCAGGCCGATCAGCGACGGCATCGAAAAGCTCTTGTCGGCGATCAACAGGCCCACAAAAGCGCCGCCCAGCGACAGCGGCAGCGCCGCCAGAATCGTCACCGGGTGCAGGAAGTCCTTGAACAGCAGCACCAGCACGATGTAGATGCACAGCACGCCGGTCAGCATCGCCAGGCCAAAACTGGCGAACAGCTCGCCCATGACCTCGGCGTCGCCGATTTCCACCACCTTCACGCCGGCCGGCAGGTTCTTCACGGTGGGCAGTTCCTGCACCGCCTTCGTCACGTCGCCCAGCGGCAGGCCCGACAGCTCGATCTCGAAGTTGACGTTGCGCGAGCGGTCGTAGCGGTCGATGATGGCCGGGCCGCTTGCGATCTCCAGCGTGGCGACCTGGCCCAGCATCACCGGCCCCCGGGCGCCGGGCACCGACAGGCGCTCCAGCACGCTCAGGTCCTGGCGCGCCGCGTCGGCCAGTTTCACCACGATGGGCACCTGACGCTCGGACAGGTTGAGCTTGGGCAGCGCCACGTCGTAGTCGCCCAGCGTGGCGATGCGCAGGGTTTCGCCAATCGCGGCGCTGGTCACGCCCAGGTCGGCGGCGCGCGCGAAGTCGGGCCGCACGGCAATTTCGGGGCGGATCAGGCTGGCGCTCGACGCCACGTTGCCCAGGCCGGGAATGGTGCGCAAGTCCTTTTCCACCGCGCGCGCGGCGGCGCCCAGCGCCAGCGGGTCTTCGCTGGTGAGCACCAGGATGTATTTCTCGCCCGAGCCGCCCAGGCCGACCTTGCTGCGCACGCCGGGCAGTTGTTCCAGCGCGCTGCGCATCTTGTTTTCAATGCCCTGCTTGCGCGGCCGGTCGCCGCGTTCGCTCAGCAGCACGGTCAGCGTGGCCTTGCGGGTTTCGGCCGCGCCCGAGCCGGCGAACGGGTCGCTGCCCGCCGTGCCGCCGCCAATCGTGGTGTAGACGCTGCGCACATGCTCGACCTTTGAAATCATCAGCCGCGCCTGCTCGGCCGCCGCTTCGGTCTGCTTCAGGCTGCTGCCGGGCTGCAACTCCAGGTAAACCTGCGTCTGCGAGTTGTCGTCGGGCGGGATGAAACCGGTCGGCAGCAGCGGAATCAGCGCGATGGAGCCGACAAAAAACAGTGTCGCCATGACCATCGTGACCACGCGATGCTTCAGGCACCAGCCGGCCGCGCGCATGTACACCTTGAGCCAGCCGGGCTCCTTGTGCTCGCCAACGATGGGTTTCAGGATATACGCCGCCATCATCGGCGTCAGCACCCGCGCCACCACCAGCGAGGCCACGACCGCCAGCGCCGCCGTCCAGCCGAACTGCTTGAAGAACTTGCCGGCAATGCCGCTCATGAAGGCCGTCGGCAAGAACACCGCGACCAGCGTGAAGGTCGTGGCGACCACCGCCAGCCCGATCTCGTCGGCCGCCTCCATCGCCGCCTGGTAGGGCGTCTTGCCCATGCGCAGGTGGCGCACGATGTTCTCTACCTCGACGATCGCATCATCGACCAGGATGCCGATGACCAGCGACAGCGCCAGCAAGCTGACGGTGTTGATCGAAAACCCCAGCAGATACATGCCGATGAAGGCCGGAATCACCGACAGCGGCAGCGCCACCGCCGAGACAAAGGTGGCCCGCCAGTCGCGCAAAAACAGCCACACCACCAGCACCGCCAAAATGGCGCCTTCGTACAGCAGCGCCAGCGAGCCTTCGTATTCTTCGGCCACCGGCTTGACGAAATTGAAGGCTTCGGTCAGCACCAGGTCGGGGTGCTGAAGCCTGAGGTCGGCCAATGCCGCCTGCACCGCCGCGCCGACGGTGACTTCGCTCTCGCCCCGGCTGCGGGAAACTTCGAAACCCACCACCGGCTTGCCGTCGAGCAGCGCGGCCGAGCGCGGGTCGGACACGGTGTCGCTGACGGTGGCGACGTCGCTCAGGCGAATCCTGCGGCCATCGCTCAGGGCAAGTTGCAGCGCGCCCAGTTCCTGCGCCGACTTGACCGTGGCCAGCGTGCGCACCGGTTGCTCGCTGCCGCCTAAATCGGTGCGGCCGCCGGCGCTCTCTGTCTGCACCTGCTTGAGCTGGCGCGAGATGTCGGCGCTTGACGCGCCCAGCGCCTGCAGTTTGGAGGCGTCCAGCGCCACGCGCACCTCGCGCGTCACGCCGCCGACGCGATTCACTGCGCCGACGCCGCGCACGGCCAGCAGCTTGCGCGCAATGTCGTTGTCAACAAACCACGACAGCGCCTCGGCGTCCATGCGGGTTGAGGCAATCGTGAACGCCAAAATCGGCTGGCCGGCCAGTTCGACCTTGCTGACCACCGGGTCGCGCAGGTCGGCGGGCAGGTCCGAGCGCACGCGCGCCACGGCCGAGCGCACGTCGTCCACCGCTTCCTGCACCGGCTTTTCAAGCCGGAATTCGGCGGTGACGCTCACGCTGCCGTCCTGCACCTTGGTCATGATGTGTTTCAGGCCCTGCACCGTGGCGATCGAGTTCTCCAGCTTGCGGGCGACCTCGGTCTCCAGCTGCGCGGGCGCCGCGCCCGGCAGCGAGGCCGAGACGCTGACCGTGGGCAAATCGATGTCGGGAAAGTTCTGCACCTTCATGGCGTTGAACGACAGCATGCCGCCAAACGTGAGCAGCACGAACAGCATCACCGCCGGAATCGGGTTCTTGATGGACCAGGAGGAGACGTTCATGGCGTTGCTCCGTTTTTAATAGCTGTTGATGCAGGTGCAGCTTGCGGAGACGCCTGTTTTGACTCATTTTCCTGGACAACACGAACCAAGTCGCCATCGTTCAGGAAACCCGCGCCGTTGACAACGATGCGCGCATCTGCCGGCAGGCCAGACACCACATCGACGCGCTCGCCGGCCAGCCGCCCGGTCTGCACCTTGAGCTGGGTGACGCGGTTGCCCTCGCCCAGCCGGAACAGGTAGTTGAAGCCGTCGCGCACGACCAGCGCGCGCTGGGGGACGGTCAGGGCGTCGGTCGCGCCGAGTTCAAATTCGCCGCGCGCGAACATGCCGGCCCTGGCGGTCGAGCCTTTGGCAGCAGCCGAGGGCAGATCGACATACACCAGCGCGGAGCGCGTCAGCGGATCGACGCTGGGCGCGACCATGCGGACACGGCCCTTCAACTCGCCGCCGCTGGCCGGCACCACGCTGACCGGCGTGCCGACGCCAATGCGGCCCAGTTCGGCCGAGGTGACTTCGGCGCGCCACTCCAGCCGGCCCTGGCGGATCATGCGGAACAGTTCGGCGCCGCTGCCGACGACGGAACCCACGGTGGCGGTGCGCGCAGAGATCACGCCGCTGTCGGGCGCCAGCACCTGCGTCTGCCGGCCGCGCAACTGTTGCGCGCCGAGCACGGCCTGCGCGGCTTCGGCGCGCGCCCTGGCGGTTTTTTCCAGCGTCAGGTACTGGTTGATCTGCTGCGCGCTCAGCGCGCCCGAGCTTTGCAGGCTGCGCGCGCGCTCGGCGTTGGCGGCGGCGTCGGCGGCGTTGGCCTGGGCTTCGAGCAGGCTGGCGCGTGCCTGCGCCACGTCGGCCTGCACGCTGTCGGTTGAGAACGTCGCCAGCACCTGCCCGGCCTTGACCACGTCGCCGACGTTGGCGCGCACCTCGGTCAGCCGCAGGCCGGCCGACTCTGCGCCGATGACGGCTTCCTGCCAGGCGGCGATGTTGCCGTTGGCCACCAGCCGGATCGGCAGGCGGGTGGTTTGCGGCGTTTCGGCCGTGACGGTCAGGGCGGGCTTGGGCGCGGCCTGGGCCGGCTTCGCCGCCGCCTGCCGGCCGGGCGCGAGGAAGTAGTAAGCGCCGGCAGCGACCGCCAGCACGGCAATGGCGGCAACGATGACGGACTTGGTGGTGGGTTTGTTCATGGTGGACAGTCAGTCAGGAAAATCAGGAAAACCAGGATAAGGGCCGGGGCAGGCGTTCACATCGCCATTCCCGCCTGCGCGGAATGGCGGAAGGATGTGAGGTCTTGCCACATGCTAAAAAAGAGAGCGGATAAGCCCGCCGCTAGGGCGCGTCGGCCGTGGCCTGCAGCGGCGCCAGCGCCGGCGTCCAGCCGCCGCCCAGCGCCCGGTACAGCGCGACGCCGGCGGCCTGGCGCTCCTGCGCCAGCGTCACGCGGTTGATTTGCGCCGCCAGCAGGGTGCGCCTGGCGTCTTCAAGCTGCAGCAGGCTGGCCAGCCCGTTGTTGTACAGCGCTTCGGTGCCGGTGAAGGCGGCGGTGTAGCCGTCCACCGCCGCCTGCGCATCGGCCTGGCGCGCGCCGGTGCTTTGCAGCGTGACCAGCGCTTCCTCGACTTCGCGCACCGCCTGGCGCACGCTGGCGCGGTACAGCGCGGCGGCTTCGGCGTAGCGCGCCTGCGCGGCGTCGGCGTTGGCGGCGCGCCGGCCGCCGTCGAACAGCGGCAGGCTCAGGGCCAGCGGGCCGATGGTCCAGGTGTCCAGCGTGACGCTGCTGCCGCCGGCGCGCAGGCCGGCCAGGCCGATGGCGCCGCTCAGCCCCAGCGCCGGGTAGCGCGCCGCCTGCGCGCTGCCGACATCCGCGCTGGCCGCCGCCACGTCGCGCCCGGCGCTGAACACGTCAGGCCGCTGTGCCAGCACTTCGGCGGGAATGAGTGCTACTGAAAACATAGCTGCTTGCGCCTGCTGCACCTGCGCAGGAGCCAGTTTTTGCCTTAAATCGGGCTCGGCGAGACCGCTCAGGGCGACCAGCGCCTTCAGGTCCAGCTCGCACAGCGCCGCCTGGCGCGTGCTCCGGCCGCGCGCCTCGGCGGCACTGGCCCGCGCCAGGGCGTCGGTGGCGGGCGCGGTAAAGCCCGCCTCGCGGCTCAGGCTGGAGATGCGCGCGGTTTCCTGGCGCGAGTCGGCGTCAAGCCGCGTCACGCCAGCCAGTTCACGGCAAGCGCGCAGGCTGTAATACTGGTTGGCCGTTTCGGCGGCCACCGACACGCGGGCTTCGTGCCACCGCGCATCGGCGCCCAGCAGGCGCTGCGTCGCGGCATCCAGTCCGGCGCGGTTGCCGCCCGCCAGGTCCAGCTCCCAGGCCGCCTGCAGCCCGGCCTGCGTGGTGGTGACCACCGGCACCAATCCTTCGGCGCTGGCCTGCTGCGAGCGGCCCCGGCTCAGGCTGGCCGAGGCGTCGAGCGACGGCAGCAGGGCGGCGCCGGCGGCCACCCGGGCGGCGCGCGCCTGCTCGATGCGCGAGCGGCTGGAGGCCACCGTCGGGCTGACGGCCTGCGCGGCGGCCACCAGTTCGGCCAGCAGCGGGTCGCCCTGCAGCTGCCACCACTGGCCCAGGTCGCTTAGCGATCCCTGGTGCGGCAGGGCCGCCTGCCACTGCGGCGGGACGGGCGCGGACACGGCAGGCGGCGCGGGCAGGGCAGCGCAGCCCGCCAGGACCAGTGCGCCGGCCATCGCCAACAGCGCTGCCGCTGCTGCGTGACCTCGGTCATTGTTTAACGTCTTCATGCCTTGCTATCCTGCCGTTGCTGCGCACGTTGCAAAACTGCTGATTGTGCAGGCGGCGCATGACCCTGCCGTGAACCCCGGTTCAGGCCAGGGCTAGCCAGCCACATTCCTTACACCGTCTTGAAGCTCGCCTCCCACAGCGCCAGGATGGCGGCCTGCTCGGCCTGCAGGGCCGGCGGCATGACCTGCGTCGGCTCTTCGTTCAGGCGCGCGCGGTGCTGCACGCGCCGCAGTTCGCGGTAGGCGATGGCGGCGCGCTGGCCGACGCCGTCGGGCAGCAGGCCGGCGGTTTCGGCGCGTTGCAGCAGCGCGATGTTGCCGACGTTGTCAACCAGCTCGGGGTGCTGCGCGGCCTGCGACAGCACCAGGAACTGCACCGCGAATTCGGCATCGACCATGCCGCCGGGGCTGTGCTTAACATCGAACTTGCCACCCCGGACCGGGTGCGCGCCGCGCACTTTCAGGCGCATCTCGACGATTTCGCGGCTCAGCGCCTGCGGGTCGCGCGGCGCGGTGATCACCGCCCGGCGCACCTCGTCGAAGCGCTGGCGCAGCGACGCGCTGCCCAGCACGAAGCGGGCGCGCGTCATCGCCTGGTGTTCCCAGGTCCAGGCGGTGTTGCTGCCGCGCCGCTGCTGGTAGTTGGCATAGGCCTCGAACGGCGTGACCAGCAGGCCGGAATTGCCGTTGGGCCGCAGCGCGGTGTCGATCTCGTACAGGTCGCCTTCGGCGGTCTTCAGGGTCAGCCAGTTGATCAGCTTGCGCACGAAGCCGGCATACACCTCGGGCGCGCGCTCGTCGTCGTCGTCATAGACAAAGACAATGTCCAGGTCGCTGCCGTAGCCCAGTTCCTTGCCGCCCAGCTTGCCGTAGGCAATGATGGCGAAGCGCGGGTTTTCGCGGTGGCGGCTTTTCAGGTGCTGCCAGCACCAGTGCACGGTGGTGTCCAGGATCACCTCGGCCAGCGCGCTCAGGTCGTCGGCGACCTGCTCGACGGTGAGCACGCCCTCGACATCGCGCGCCAGGGTGCGGAACACCTCGACATGGTGGGCGCGGCGCAGCAGGCTCAGGCAGGTTTCCTCGTCATCCTCGCCGGTGCGCCGCAGCGACGCCAGGCGCTGCTGCAGGTCCCGGGAAAAGGCGCTGGCGTCAAAGCGCTCATGCATCAGCTCGTCGCTGGCGAGTTCGTCGATCACGCCGGGGTGCTGTATCAGGTAGCGCGCCGGCCATTTGGCCGCGCCGAGCAGCCGAAGCAGCCGTTCATGCACCGACGGGCGCTCCATCAGCAGCGCCAGGTAGCTCTCGCGCCGCAGCAGCGGCTCGATCCAGTCGATCAGCCGCAGCGCCGCCTCTTCGCTCACCCGGCCTTCGATCAGCCACTGGGCGGTCAGCTGCACCAGGCGGCTCAGGCGCGCGCGCGAATCCTCGCGCAGCGCCAGGATGCGCGGATGCTGGTGCCATGCGGCCAGCCGGCTCCTGAACAGCACCGGCCAGTCGGACGGCAGCTGCTCCAGCAGGTCGTCGAGCTGCTGGGCCGGCGAGGCGCCCTTGCGGCATCCCTTGCCCTTGCATTCGGGCTGGCCGCCCAGCAGGATGTCGAATTCGCCGGCGACCAGTTCGCGGTGCGTGTCCAGGTCATGCAGGAACAGGCAGGAGTTGGCATAACCCATGGTGGCGGCAATCCAGGCCAGGTCGTCGTCGCGGGTTGGCAGCACATGCGTCTGCTGGTCGTCCAGGTACTGGATGCGGTGCTCGACGCGGCGCAGGAATTCGTAGGCCCGGGCCATGGCGTCGGCGGTGTCCTGCGGCATCAGGCCGGCATGCGCGACGCGCTCAAGCGCCTCCAGCGTGGAGCGGGTGCGCAGCTCGGGGAACTGCCCGCCGCGCACCACCTGCAGCACCTGCACGGTGAATTCGATCTCGCGGATGCCGCCGCGCGACATCTTCACATCGTTGGCGCGTTCCGGATGGCCGGCGCAGCGCTTGGCCGCATGCTCGCGGATCTGCCGGTGCAGCACGCGCAGCGCATCGAACACGCTGTAGTCGAGGTAGCGGCGAAAGACAAACGGCAGCACCGCGCCGCGCAAGGCCTGCGCCGAGCCGTCCTTGACGCTCTCAAACGGCGCGACGACCCGGCTCTTGAGCCAGGCAAAGCGCTCCCATTCGCGGCCCTGCGCCTGGAAGTATTCCTCCAGTGCGCTGAGCGAGACGGCGGCCGGACCGGAGTTGCCGTTGGGCCGCAGCGCCAGGTCCACCCGGAACACAAAGCCGTGCTCGGTCGCATCGCCGATCAGGCTGAACACCGCCCGGACCTGGCGCGCGAAATACTCGTGGTTGGAAATCTGCCCCCGGCCGTCAAGGCGGCCGGCGGTCTCGCCGTCGTGGTCATAGACATAGATCAGGTCGATGTCGCTGGACACATTGAGTTCGCGCGCGCCCAGCTTGCCCATGCCGACCACCCACATCCGCGCCGGTCCACCGCCGCTGGCCCGGGGCGCGCCGTGCTGTTCATCGAGCGCCGCCCGGGAGTGCCGCATGGCCACGTCGAGCGCCAGTTCGGCCAACTCGGTCATGGCGCCGGTGATGACCTGCAGCGCAACGCCCACGGCCGGCACGCCGGCGGGCAGCGAACCAGCCTGCAGAGGGGGCAGAGCATCAGAAGAAGCGACAAGCGTGTCGGCACCGTCGCCCTGCAAGTTCCCGTCGCGGAACTGGCTTTGCCAGGCCGCAGGCGGGGCGGCCCCCTCGGGGGGCAGCGAACCACACAAAGTGGGGAGCGTGGGGGCTTTTTCACAGTCCAGCACCGCCAGCCGTTCCAGGACCAGCTGTCGCAGCACGCGCAGCGCCGCGCCGGTGTCCAGTCCGCCGGCCAGCAGCGCGTCCAGCGTGGCCTGCATCGCCGGGCGCAGCGGCGCGCCGTCGGCCAGCAGCGGCATCTGCTCGGCATAGCGGCGGCGAATGCGCTGGACATAGCGAGAATAAGACGCGGCATCCGGCGAGGAATCGGTGGGGGTCGGCCCTGCGGGAACGAGGGTTATTGGACAGCCAGTCGAGGAATCAGTCATCACAACACTACTTCACAAACTTCGTGGTTCTGCGCCGGCCGGCCAAACCGTCGGCGGTCATAATTCTCGGGTCAATGGAGCCCATCCCCATCAGCCCGTCCGCTTCCCCCGCCCTGCCATCCCCGCCGTCCCGGCGCCTGCGATGGATTGCCGTGGCCCTGCGCGGCCTGCTCTGGCTGGTGGCCACGGCCTGGCTGCTGTTCGGCCTGAGCTGGGGGGTGCTGCACGGCTGGATTGTGCCGCGAATTGCCGAGTTCCGTCCGCAGCTGGAAGCCCAGGCCAGCCGAGCGCTCGGCGTGCCGGTGCGCATCGGCCGCATCACCGGAAAATCGCTGGGCGCGATGCCCTCATTCGAGCTGCATGACGTGGTTTTGCTCGATGCCCACGGGCGCGAGGCGGTGCGCCTGCCGCATGTGCTGGGCGCGCTTTCCCCTTCCTCTCTGTGGGGGCTTGGCTTCGAGCAACTGGTGATCGAGCGGCCCGAAGTCGATATTCGCCGCGCTGCCGACGGCAAGATCTTTGTCGGTGGCCTGGATGTCTCGAAAGACACCGAGACCGGCCACAGCGCGGTGGCCGACTGGCTGTTTTCGCAGACCGAATTTGTCGTGCGCGGCGGCACCTTGCGCTGGACCGACGAGATGCGGCCGGCGCCGCCGCTGGCCCTGGGCCAGGTGGACGCGGTGATGCGCAACGGCCGGCACCGCCACCTGATGCGGCTGGACGCGACGCCGCCGGCCGAATGGGGCGAGCGCTTCAGCCTGCGGGCGATCTTCCGGCAGCCGCTGCTGTCGCGGCGCAGCGGCGATTTCCTGAACTGGAGCGGACAGGTGTATGGCGAGTTTTCCCGGGTCGATGTGTCCCGCGTCCAGCAGTACGCCGGCCTGGAAAAGCTCGGCATCGCGCTGAACCGGGGGCAGGGCGCGCTGCGCGCCTGGTCCGACGTCAGCAAGGGAAAAGTCACCGGCGCGCTGGTCGATGTCGCGCTGCGCGATGTCGATGCCCGGCTGGGCGCCAAACTGGAGCCGCTGGCCTTCAACACCCTGGCCGGGCGCGTGGCGGCAAGCCAGCATGCTGGCGGATTCGACTTCAGCACCGAGGGCCTGCAGTTCAGCACCCGGGACGGCCTGCAGTGGCCGGGCGGCAACCTGGCGCTGGCGCATGCCAGCGGGTCACGCGCAACGCCCGCACACACGACGCTCAAGGCTGACCGGCTGGACCTGGCCGCGCTGGCCCGGATTGCCGGCCGCCTGCCGCTGGAGCCGTCGGCGCACGCGCTGGTGGCTTCTTTGGCGCCCCGGGGGCTGGTGGAAACACTGGACGCCCGCTGGCAGGGGCCGCTCGACGGCCCGTCGGCCTTTGCCGCCAAGGGCCGCGTGGCCGATTTGAGCGTTGCCGCGCTGCCGGCCGCCACCGCTGCCTCCGGCGCAGCGGCGGGCAGCGGCGCGCAGGCGGTTCCCGGGCGGCCCGGCCTGAGCGGCGCCACAGTCGACTTCAATCTCACGCAGGATGGCGGTCAGGCCGGCGTGAAGATGGTCAAAGGCGCGCTCGACCTGCCCGGGATTTTTGAAGAATCCCGGCTGCCGCTGGACCAGCTGTCGGTGCAGGCGCAATGGAAAAGCGCGGGCGAAAAGATCGACCTGCAGCTGCGCGACCTGAAGTTTGAAAATGCCGACGCGCAGGGCCAGGCGCAGGTCCGCTGGCGCACCGATGACGCTAGCGCCGGCCCGCCCGAAGCCGGCGAATCGGCCGACCGCCGCTTTCCCGGCATCCTGGACCTGCAGGGCAGCCTGAGCCGGGGCGACGGCAGCCGGGTACACCGCTACCTGCCGCTGGTGCTGGGCGACGAAGTTCGCCACTATGTGCAGGGTGCGGTGGTCAAGGGACAGGTCAGCGACGTGAAGTTCAAGGTCAAGGGGCCGGTCTGGCACCTTCCGTTTGCCGATGCGGCGCTGGGGGAGTTCCAGGTTTCGGCGAAAGTGCGCAACGGGCATCTTGTCTACGTTCCCAAGGCGCTGCAGCCGCCCGGCGCCGCGCCCTGGCCGGCGCTGACCGAACTGAACGGCGAACTGCTGTTCAGCCGGGCTTCGCTGGACATCAAGGTCGCCAGCGGCAAGGTCGCCGGCCTGCCGGGCCTGCAACTGCTCAAGGGCGAGGCGCGCATCGCCGACCTTGAACACCAGCCGGCGGTGGAGGTGGCGGTGGACGTCAAGGGCGCCCTGTCGGATGCGCTGGGCTTTGTCAACACCTCGCCCCTTGGCGCGATGACGGAGCATGCCCTGGCGGGCGCAACCGCGAGCGGCGCAGCCGACTACCGTTTTCGCCTGCGCCTGCCGATCGACGACATCGACAAATCAACCGTCGAGGGCACGGTGACGCTGCCGGGCAATGACCTGCGCTTCCTTGCGCAGGCGCCGCTGCTCAGCCAGGTCAAGGGCGTGGTGAACGTGACCGACCAGGGTTTCAGCGTGGCCGGCGCGCAGGCGCGGCTGCTCGGCGGCGAGGTCCGGATCGACGGCGGAACACGGTCGCTGGCGCCAGCCGCCGGTCCCAGAACCAGCGTCGCCTTCAAGGCGCAGGGCACGGTGACCGCCGACGGGCTGCGCCAGGCAACGGAACTCGGGCTGGCGCCCGGCGTGGCCGCGCACATCAGCGGCAGCACCGCCTACAGCGCCACGCTGGGGTTCCGGCAGGGCATGCCCGAGGTCATGGTGTCGAGCAGCCTGCAGGGCATGGCGCTGAACCTGCCGGCGCCGCTGGCCAAGACGGCCGAAGCGGCCTTGCCGCTGCGCTTTGAAAGTCAGCTGGTGGCCAGTTCGATGGACGCCGGCCAGAGGCTGCAGGACCAGCTGTCGCTCAGCATCGGTCGGGTTGCGGCCATCAGTTACCTGCGCGACCTCAGCGGCAGCGGCGCGCGCGTGGTCCGGGGCAGCATAGCCGTGGGGCTGGACGCCGGCGAATCGACGCCGGCGCCGGAAAACGGCGTGGGCGCCCATGTCAACCTGCCGGTGCTGGACCTGGATGCCTGGGAAGTCATCCTGGGCCAGGCCACCGGCGCCAGCGTGGCCCAGCCGGCCGCCAGCGCGCCGGCCGGGCTGGCCGACGCCATGGGCTACCTGCCCAACGTGATGGCGATACGCGCCAAGGAGCTGAAGGCGCAGGGGCGCAGCCTGCACAACGTGGTGGCTGGCGCGAGCCGCGACGGCCTGAACTGGCGCGCCAACATCGACGCCGACGAGCTGGGCGGCTACCTGGAGTTTCGCCAGCCCGGCGCGCAGGGCGCCGGACGCGTTTTTGCGCGGCTTGCCCGCCTGAGCCTGGCCGCCAGCGAGGCCAGCGAGGTCGAGGCAATCCTCGACGAGCAGCCCGCCAGCATTCCGGCGCTCGACATCGTGGTCGAAGACCTGGAACTGCGCGGCAAGAAGCTGGGCCGGGTCGAAATCGAGGCGATCAACCGGGTCGGGGCGCAGGCCGAGGGCGGCGTGCGCGAGTGGCGGCTGAACAAGTTCAATGTCATCCTGCCCGAGGCCGTGCTGACCGCCACCGGCAACTGGGCGGCCCTGCCCGCCGGTTCCCGGGCCGCACGGCCTTTGAACGAGCGCCGCCGGGCCAGCATGGACTTCAGGCTGGAGATTGCCGATTCGGGCGAGTTGCTCGGGCGTTTCGGCATGAAGGGCGTGATCCGGCGCGGCAAGGGAACGCTGCAAGGGCAGGTCGCCTGGATGGGTTCGCCGCTGAGCCTGGACTATCCGAGCCTGAGCGGGGAATTCCATGTGGACGTCGCGTCCGGCCAGTTCATGAAGGCCGACCCGGGCATCGCCAAGCTGCTGGGCGTGCTCAGCCTGCAGTCCTTGCCGCGCCGGCTGACGCTGGACTTCCGCGATGTGTTCTCGCAGGGTTTCGCCTTTGACTTCATTCGCGGCGATGTGACGATACGGCGCGGCGTGGCGCAGACCAACAACCTGCAGATGAGCGGCGTCAATGCCGCCGTGCTGATGGAAGGCCGCGCCGGCATTGCCGATGAAACGCAGAGCCTCAAGGTGGTCGTGGTGCCCGAGATCAATGCCGGAACGGCTTCGCTGATTGCCACCGCCATCAATCCGGTGGTCGGCCTGGGGAGCTTTCTGGCACAGATGTTCCTGCGCCGTCCGCTGATGGAGGCGGCCACGCAGGAATTCCAGATTGACGGAAGCTGGTACGACCCCATAATCACCAAGGTTGACCGCAAGGCGCGGGCAAAAGCCCAGGCGGCCGAAGCAACCCCGGAGACACGTTGACCATGAAAATAGCTGCCATTCAGATGGTTTCAGGCACCGGCGTGCAGGCCAACCTGGACGCGGCGCGACTGCTGCTGGCCCAGGCGGCCGGGCAGGGCGCCGAATTGGCCGTCCTGCCCGAATATTTCTGCGTCATGGGCCTGAAGGACACCGACAAGCTCAAGGTCCGGGAGCAGGCCGGCAGCGGCCTGATCCAGGACTTTTTGAGCCGCTCGGCGCGCGAATTGGGGATGTGGATTGTGGGCGGCACGCTGCCCACGGCCACCGGCGATGCCGGCCGTGCGCGCAACAGCTCTCTGGCCTATGCACCCTCGGGCGCCTGCGTTGCGCGCTATGACAAGATCCACCTGTTCAGGTTTGCCCAGGGCGAGGAAGAGCATGACGAAACCCGCGTGCTCGACCCCGGCACGCAGCCGGTGCGCTTCGAGCTGGCATCGCGCGACGGCCACAGCTACACGGTCGGCCTGAGCGTCTGCTACGACCTGCGCTTTCCCGAGCTGTACCGCGCCCTGAAGGCCGATGTGCTGCTGGTGCCCAGCGCCTTCACCTACATCACCGGCCAGGCGCACTGGGAGCTGCTGCTGCGCGCCCGGGCGATTGAAAACCTGGCCTACGTGGTGGCGGCCGCGCAGGGCGGCGTTCACGAGAACGGACGCCGCACCTGGGGCCACAGCATGGTGGTCGGTCCCTGGGGCGAGATTCTGGCCGAGCAGGCCGAGGGGCCTGGCGTGGTCATGAGCGAACTGCACGCCGGCCGGCTGCAGGAGGTTCGCCAGCGCCTGCCCGCGCTGAACCACCGGGTGCTATGAGCCGATGGCGTTGAAATCGTCCTGGATTGACGGTTGGGTCAGCCGGCGCGTTTCCCTGTGGCTTCTGCTGCTTGCGCTGGTGACGGCCCTGATGGGGCTGCTGATCTGGCTGGCCGGACGCTACGAGTCAAGCCTGGTGCAAACCCGGCTTGAGGACAATGCGGCGCAGGCCGTGACCGACATCCGCTCCGGCCTGAACCGCAACCTTCAGGCGATCCAGGCTCTGCATGCCCGAGAGCGCAGTGTGCAGGAGTGGCAGCTGTCCGCAGGCCAGTTGCTGCACGAGCGCCGGGAAATGCAGCGGCTGGAGTGGCGCGACGAAGCCCTGGGCGTGAAGGGTTTTGTCGAGACACCGTTTCGCAAATCCGTGTTCGAGCAAATCCAGCGCGGCAGCGTGCAGGCCGATGTCGCCATGGTATGCAGCGCTGCCCGCCGCATGAGCGGCCCGGCCTATTCGGTCAGCTATTTTTTGCCGCAAGTCGATGGACTGGGCCTGGAGGTGAGCGATGCCTGCCTGCCCGTCATGGAATCGGGCCGTCTGACGGGTTATGCCGTGGTCACCTATTCGCTGCAAGGCCTGCTGAGCGAACTGGTCAGCCGGCCGCTGTCGCAGCGCGTCGGACTGTCCCTGACCGAGGCCGACGGAACGCGCCTGGCCATGCATGGGACACCGGCGCGCGGAAGCCGGACCTTCGTCGCCCGCCAGTTGCTCGACCTGCCGGGCAGCACGATGGTGGTCCGCATGGAAAGCCGGCTCGGCACCCCGGCTTTGTTCCCCAATGTCCTGACGGCGCTGGTCACGGCGATGGCGCTGGCCTTGCTCGTCGTGCTGTTCCTGCTGGGCCGGGACATGCGGCGGCGCCTGCAGGCCGAGAACGACCTGGGCGAGGCGCTGGCCTTTCGCAAGGCCATGGAAAACTCGCTGCTGACGGGCCTGCGCGCCCGGGACCTGCAGGGGCGCATCACCTATGTCAACCCGGCCTTTTGCAAAATGGTCGGGGCCGAGGCCCGCGAACTGCTCAACCAGAGCATGCCCTCGCCCTACTGGCCGCCCGAACTGGCGGGCGTCTACCAGCGCCGCCAGGAAATGCGCCTGGCCGGCAATCACCTGCCCCGGGAGGGGCATGAGTCGGTCTTCATGCGCAAGGACGGCACCCGGTTTCCGGTGCTCATCATGGAGGCGCCGCTGATCAATGCGGTAGGCAAGCACACCGGCTGGATGAGCGCCATCCTCGATGTCAGCGAGCAGCGCCGCACCGAGGAAATCTCGCGCGCCAGCCAGGACCGGCTGCAGGCCAGCGCCCGGCTGGCCATGGTCGGCGAAATGGCGTCGCTGCTCAGCCACGAGCTGAACCAGCCGCTGGCGGCCATTTCCAGCTATGCCACCGGCTCGCTCAACCTTCTGGCGGATGCGTCAGCGGGCGATCAAGCGCCCGATGCGCCGGCCCTGCTAGATGACCTGCGGCTGGCGATGCGCCGCATTGCCGAGCAGGCCGAGCGCGCCGGCAAGGTGATCAAGAGCGTGCATGACTTTGTGCGCCGCAGCGAGCGGGTGCGCGAGGCGGTCGAGCCGCGCGCGCTGCTCGACGCCATCATGCCGCTGGTGATCCTGCAGGCGCGCAAGCTGGGCGTGCGCATCAGCCTGGAAGTCGATGAAACCTGCCCCCCGGTGCTGTGCGACCGCACCATGGTCGAACAGGTGCTGCTGAACCTGGCGCGCAACGGCATGCAGGCCATGCAGTGCGGCAACGATGCCGAAACCGCACTGCCAGCATCGCTGCAGCCCGAAAAAGTGCTGACCTTGCGCATCCGGCCGGCCGCCTCCAATGCGCACAGCCAGTGGGTCGAATTCGCCGTGAGCGACCAGGGCGAAGGTATTTCCGCCGAGGTGGCCCGGCAGCTGTTCACGCCTTTTTTCACGACCAAGAGGGAAGGCATGGGCCTGGGCCTGAGCCTGTGCCGCACCGTGATCGAGCAGCATGGCGGCTTTCTCGGCTATGAAAGCGTTCAGCCGCAAGGTACCATTTTCAGTTTTACCCTGCCGGTGGCCGCTGCTTCGCCGGCAGCCGGGGCCGCAATGCAGAACACGCCCGGAGAAAGCTGACATGGAACCGATTCACAATGCCACCGTCTACATCGTTGACGACGACAAGGGCGTGCGCGACGCGCTGGCCTGGCTGCTGCGCTCCCGGCGGCTGCCCAGCGAGTCGTTTGCCAGCGGCGAAGCCTTTGACGACCGGGTGTCGCACGGCTTCGAGGTGCGCTCGCCGTCCTGCGTGCTGCTCGATGTGCGAATGAACGGGCTCAGCGGGCTGGCGATGTTTGAAAAGCTGATCGCCTACGGCCTGCTGCCGACCCTGCCGGTGATTTTCCTGACCGGCCATGCCGACGTGCCGACCGCCGTCGATTCGGTCAAGCGCGGCGCCTTCGATTTTTTTGAAAAACCGTTTTCCGACAACGCGCTGGTTGACCGCATCGAGCAGGCGCTGGCCCAGTCGGCCGCCGCATTGGTCCAGCACAGCCAGGCCACCGGCCTGCGCGCCCAGCAGGACAGCCTGACCGAGCGCGAGCGCGCGGTGATGCAACTGGTGGTCGAAGGACTGCCGAACAAGCTGGTGGCTGACCAGCTCGACATCAGCGTGCGGACCGTCGAAGTGCACCGCGCCCGGGTTTTTGAGAAAATGGGCGTCAAGTCGGCGGTCGAGCTGGCCAATCTGCTGCGCAATCTGTAGCCGATGCGGTTTATTTCTTTTCTTCCTCCGGGTCTGGCGCGCGCGCCGATTTGTCCTTCAGTTCGCCCTTTTCACGGCCCGAAAACATCGTCCACCACACAATGAATACCAGCAGCAGCAGCGCACCCAGCGCTTCAAGTAACAGTAAGGCCATGATTGGTTCCTGGAAAGCGGCAGCAAGCCTCAAGCGGCCAAGGGGGTTAAGTCCGTTAAGGCCGTCATGGCGCAAGGCGTCGATTATCGCCATCGCCGCCTTTCTGGCCGCCTGCACCAGCGTGCCTTTGCCGCCCATGTCCACGCCAGGCGGCGCGCCGGTTCCGGCCGGCGTGCGTCCGGGCGATGCGGGGCCGCTGCCGCCGCCCCGGCTTCTGCAGAAAAGCCGCTGGGTGCCGGTCCAGTGGTCCGAATTGCCGGGTTTTGAGGAAGATTCGCTGTTTGAAGCCTGGAATGCCTGGATCAAGAGCTGCGAGCGCCCCGGCCCGGTGTTTGCCCCGCTGTGCGGCGAAGTCCGGCGCCTGAGCATTGCGTCGAGCCAGGAGCAGCGCGCCTGGATGGTCGCCCGGCTCCAGCCCTACCGCGTCGAATCCCTGCAGGGAAGCGCTGAGGGCTTGCTGACCAGCTACTACGAGCCGGTGCTCAGGGCCAGCCGCCGGCCGGGCAGCGGCTACGAGGTGCCGGTGTACCGCACGCCGGCCACGCTGGGCAGCCGCAAGCCGTGGTTTTCGCGCCAGGAAATTGACACCCTGCCCGAGGCGCGCTCTGCGCTGCGGGGTCGCGAGATTGCCTGGGTGGACGACCCGGTCGAGGTGATGTCGCTGCACATCCAGGGTTCGGGCAGGCTGAATATCACCGAGCTTGATGGTTCCCAGCGCGTCGTCCGGGTGGCGTATGCCGGCTCCAACGAGCAGCCTTTTCGCAGCGTGACCCAGTGGTTGCTCGACCAGGGCGAGGGCAAGATGGTTGCGCCCTGGGTCGAATCGACCAAGGCCTGGGCGTTCAGAAACCCCCAGCGCGTACAGCAGATGCTCTGGAGCAACCCGCGCTACACCTTTTTCCAGGAGCAGCCGCTGAGCGACTTCGACGCCGGCTTCGGCCCCAAGGGCGCGCAGGGCGTGCCGCTGACACCAGGCCGCTCGATTGCCGTCGATCCGGGCAGCATTCCCTATGGCACGCCGGTCTGGCTGGCCTCGCGCGGCGCCGCCGCCAGCCTGCAAAAGCTGGTGCTGGCGCAGGACACCGGCAGCGCCATCGTTGGCGCCGTGCGGGCCGATTATTTCGCCGGCACCGGCATCGATGCCGGCCAGCTGGCCTCGCGCGTCAACCAGCCGCTGCGGCTGTGGGCGCTGTGGCCTAAACAACATTGAAAGACACGAACATGAACAAGATTTTGGGCAAACGCATGGCGTCATGGATGCTGCTGGCAGGCGTCGCGGCACTGGCCGGTTGCGCCGGCCTCACAGGTGGCGGGCCGCCGGCCACCGCATCAACCCCGGTGTACCGCTGCGAGCAGGGCCTGCAGTTCACTGTCAGGTTTGTCAATGACACCGCCGTGCTCAAAGGCGCGCGCGGCGACGACGTGCTGCTGCGCGATGCCGGCGGCCAGGGCGCGCAGACGGTCTACAGCAACCCGCGCCTGCGCGCCGAGTTCGGAATGGGCGCGGGCGGACGGGAGGCGGCGCTGCAGTATCTGCAGCCGCCGCCGCTGGTGGCGCGCTGCGTGCGCGACTAAAGGCTTTTGCGCAGGTGCATCCTGCCTGCGTGCCGGCGGGCCGCGTCACCAAATTGTCATGATTTCTTCACGGTCCTGTCATCGTGCCGACCTACGCTCAGCGGGCTAACCACCTGATCCAACCGAGGACACACGATGACGACCCTGATCGATTTCAACGACGAAAATTCCAACACTTCGCCCAATCCGACATTCGACAGCGTGCTGCAGGCGCGCCTGAGCCGTCGCGGATTGCTGCGCGGCAGCGTCGGCACGGTAGGCACCAGCCTGCTGGGCGGCCTGGCCCTGGCGGGTTGCGGCGGCGGTGATGATGACCCGGCCGTGACGCCTGCGCCAGCCCCCACGGAAACCCTGCTGGGTTTTTCCGCCGTGGCCAAAAGCATGCTGGATGTCGTGACGGTGCCTGCTGGCTACACCGCCAGCGTGCTGTATGCGCTGGGCGACCCACTCACTGCCGCCACCCCGGCCTACAAGAACGACGGCACCGACGCCGACTTTGAAACCCGTGCCGGCGACCACCATGACGGCATGGAATGGTTCGGCCTCGGCGCCGATGGCAAGCCTTCTGCCATCGCCATCGCCAGTGGCCTGCTGGCCATGAACCACGAAGCCACCACCGACGAAAAGCTCAGTTCCTTTTTCCTGCATGCCAATGGCGGCACTTCCACGCTGCCGCGTCCGGCCGCCGAAGTAGACAAGGAAACCGCGATTCATGGCGTCTCGGTCGTCGAAGTGAAAAACACCAGCGGCAAGTGGGCCACCGTTCCCGCTTCGGCCTTCAACTTCCGCCTCACCGCGCTCAGCACCAATATCCAGATCAACGGACCGGCCCGCGGCAATGCGCTGATGGTGACGAAGTATTCGCTTGACGGCACCAAGGCTCGTGGCACGCTGAACAACTGCGGCACCGGCAAAACCCCATGGGGCACCTTTTTGACAGGCGAGGAAAACTGGTCCGGCTATTTCTTTCGAAACGCTACTGACGACACCGTTCGCAATGACAAAAGCGTGGCCGCGCTCAAGCGCTACGGCCGCAATGCCGCCGCCGCCAGCCGCCACGGCTGGGAATCAGCCGGCACCGATGACAAGTACGCCCGCTGGAACATCAGCCAGGGCGCGGGCGCCGCGTCCGCCGACTACCGCAACGAACTCAACACCTTCGGCTACATCGTCGAATTGGACGCCTACGACAAAACCAAGACCGCCCGCAAGCGCACCGCGCTCGGCCGCTTTGCCCACGAGAGCGCCGCTTTCGGCAAGCCGGTCGCCGGCCAGCCGCTGGCTGTCTACATGGGTGACGACTCGCGAGGCGAGTACATCTACAAGTTCGTATCTGCCGCCAGCTGGGCTGCCGCCGACGCGAATCCAACCGACCGCGTGACCACTGGCGACAAATACCTGGACAGCGGCAAGCTTTACGTGGCCAAGTTCAACAGCGATGGCAAGGGCGACTGGGTCGAGTTGTCGATCAGCAACAGCGCCATTGCCGCCTATGCCGGCTACAAGTTTGCCGACCAGGCCGATGTGCTGGTCAATGCCCGCCTGGCCGCCGATGCGGTGGGTGCCACCAAGATGGACCGGCCCGAGTGGTGCTCAACCAACGTGGCCAACGGTGAAATCTATTTCACCCTGACCAACAATAGCAACCGCAATGTCAACGCGAGCAGCAGCCAGCAGGCACCCGACAGCGCCAACCCGCGCGTCTATACCGACACCAAGAACGGCACCACCGCCCAGAACGGCAACCCGAACGGCCACATCCTGCGCCTGAAGGAAGCGGCGGCGGGCAACGCAGCCCTCACCTTCAGCTGGGACGTGTATGTGTTTGGCGCCGAATCGGGCGCCGACGCGGGCAAGGTCAACCTGTCCAGCCTGACCGCTGACCAGGATTTTTCCAGCCCCGACGGCCTGGTCTTCAGCCCGTCCACCGGCATCATGTGGATCCAGACCGACGACGGCGCCTACACCGACGTGACCAATTGCATGATGCTGGCATCCCTGCCGGGCACCGTGGGCGATGGCGCGAAGAAAACACTGGCCTATACCAAGACCGACGGCAGCGCGCTCAATGTGGACACCTACGTGGGCAAGGCGCCGGGCGCCGACAAGCTCAAGCGTTTCCTGGTCGGCGCGAAGGAGTGCGAAATCACCGGACTGTGCGAAACGCCCGACGGCAAGGCGATGTTCATCAACATCCAGCACCCGGGCGAAGGCACGAAGATGGCCGACATTGCCGACCCGGCCAAGTACACCAGCCAGTGGCCCAGCAATGCCGGCTACGGCGCCGGCAAGCGCCCGCGCTCGGCAACCATCGTGATCACGAAGAACGACGGCGGGCGGATTGGCAGCTAAGCCACTGGTTGCCAGGCAATAACAACAAGTTGATCCCGGCCCAGCCGGTTGCCCGGTCTCCTGCGGAGGCCGGGCTTTTTCGTTTTTACTATAAATTTGATAGCTGCTTGCGCACGCCCATCGTGCGCAAAAGCCATTATTTTCTTGAATTTCCGACTGGAAGCGGCATCAAATGCCCCAGCGGCAGCGCGCCGCCGGCCTTGACCTCTCCCAGCGAAAAACTGGTGTGCAGGTCCTTCACATTGGGCAGGTTGATCAGCACGTCTCTGGCAAACTGGCTGAAGGTGTTCAGGTCGCGGCTGACCACCTGCAGCTCGAACGTGCCGGTGCCGCTGATGTAGTGGCAGCTCACCACCTCGGGAATCTTGCGGATCGCTTCCTCCAGCGTCTGCAGCACGTCGCCGGTGTTGCGCGCGGCGTCCAGCCGCACAAAGGCCAGCACGCCCAGGCCGATTTTGTGCCGGTTGATCTCGGCCCGGTAGCCGGTGATGAAGCCGGCTTCCTCCAGCGCCCGTACGCGCCGCCAGCAGGGCGCGGCCGACAGGCCGACGCGCGAGGCCAGTTCGGTGTTGGTGAGCCGCGCCTCGCGCTGCAACTCGTTCAGGATGGCGATGTCAAACTTGTCAAGTAGTTCCATTTTTGCCATTTTGCAGCAAGAATCTTTCGCCATCCTGGCTAAATCAGGCAAAAAAAGCAAAGACATATCACAAGGCCGGACATACACTTTTGCCTAAAGTCAAAGCGTGGGCCTGATCGGGCTTGATGCTGGCAAAACCACCTGCCCACAAGGCGGGTCACGACAACACTGCAGGAGACAACACCATGAACGCACCGCTGCCCGAGCACATCCGCAAAGCGCTGGAAACCGTCACGCTCGACGACAAATATTCGATCGGCCACGGCCGCGCCTTCATGAGCGGCGTGCAGGCGCTGGTCCGGCTGCCCATGCTGCAGCGCACGCGCGACGCCATCGACGGCCTGAACACCGCCGGCTTCATCAGCGGCTACCGGGGCTCGCCGCTGGGCGGCTATGACCAGGCGCTGTGGGCGGCTAAAAAGCACCTGGCGGCGCAGAACATCGTGTTCCAGCCCGGCGTGAACGAGGAACTCGGTGCCACCGCCGTCTGGGGCACGCAGCAGTTGGATTTGTACCCGCAGACCAACAAGTTCGACGGCGTGTTCGGCATCTGGTACGGCAAGGGGCCGGGCGTTGACCGCTGCTCTGACGTGTTCAAGCATGCCAACATGGCCGGCACGGCGAAACACGGCGGCGTCATCGCGATTGCGGGCGACGACCACATCAGCAAAAGCTCGACCGCGCCGCACCAGAGCGACCACATCTTCAAGGCCTGCGGCCTGCCGGTGTTCTTTCCGTCCAGCGTGCAGGAAATCCTCGACATGGGGCTGCATGCCTTTGCCATGAGCCGCTTTTCGGGCGTCTGGTCGGGCATGAAGACCATCCAGGAAGTGGTCGAGTCGTCGAGCTCGGTGTCGGTCGATCCGGACCGCGTGAAGATTATCATTCCCGAGGACTTCCAGATGCCGCCGGGCGGCCTGCACATCCGCTGGCCCGACGCGCCGCTGGAGCAGGAAGCGCGGCTGATGGACTACAAGTGGTATGCGGCGCTGGCCTATGTGCGGGCCAACAAGCTCAACTACAACGTGATTGCCGGGCCGAACGACCGCTTCGGCCTGATTGCCAGCGGCAAGGCCTTCAACGACACGCGCCAGGCACTTGCCGACCTGGGGCTGGACGAAGACACCTGCCACCAGCTCGGCATCCGGCTGCACAAGGTCAACGTGGTCTGGCCGCTGGAGGCCACGATCACGCGCGACTTCGCCCAGGGGCTGCAGGAAATCCTGGTGGTCGAGGAAAAGCGCCAGGTCATCGAATACCAGATCAAGGAAGAGCTCTACAACTGGCGCGCCGATGTGCGGCCCAACGTGCTCGGCAAGTTCGACGAGCCCGAGGGCGACGAGTCGGGCGGCGAATGGAGCCGCCCGAACCCGAGCGAGAACTGGCTGCTGCGCGCCAAGGCCGACCTGACGCCGGCCATCATCGCAAAGGCGATTGCCAAGCGCCTGACCAAGCTCGGGGTGCCCAGCGACATCGTGGCGCGCATGCAGGGCCGCCTGGCCGTCATCGACGCCCGGGAACGCGCGATGGCTGAAACCAAGCTGGAAACTGGCGAGCGCGCGCCGTGGTTTTGCAGCGGCTGCCCGCACAACACCAGCACTCGCGTGCCCGAAGGTTCGCGCGCCGTGGCCGGCATCGGCTGCCACTACATGGCGACCTGGATGGACCGCTCGACCTCGACCTTTACCCAGATGGGCGGCGAGGGCGTGCCGTGGGTTGGGCAGTCGGCTTTCACCACCGAGCCGCACATCTTCGCCAACCTGGGCGACGGCACCTACTTCCATAGTGGCCTGCTGGCGATTCGTCAGAGCATTGCCAGCGGCGTCAACATCACCTACAAGATTTTGTACAACGACGCGGTGGCCATGACCGGCGGCCAGCAGGTCGGCGAGCGGCCCGAGGGCCATTCGGTGGCGCAGATTGCGCACAGCCTGCGGGCCGAGGGCGTGGCCCGGCTGGTCGTGGTCACCGACGAGCCCGAGAAATACCATGGCCGCACGCACACGCTGGACAGCAGCGCCGCACGCGCCGGCCACGCCGAGCTGATCAACAACCTGCCGCCGGGCGTCGAGGTCTTCCACCGCGACGAACTGGACAAGCTCCAGCGCGAGTTCCGTGAACTGAAAGGCACGACCGCCATCATCTACGACCAGACCTGCGCGACCGAAAAGCGCCGGCGCCGCAAGCGCGGCACGCTGGTCGATCCGGCCAAGCGCGTCGTCATCAACGAACTGGTCTGCGAAGGCTGCGGCGACTGCTCGGTGCAGTCCAACTGCCTGTCGGTGGAACCGCTGGAAACCGAGTTCGGCCGCAAGCGGCAGATCAACCAGAACACCTGCAACAAGGATTACTCCTGCGTCAAGGGCTTCTGCCCGAGCTTCGTGACGGTCGAAGGCGGCCAGCTCAAGAAGCCGAAGAAAGAAAAGAAGGGCGATCTGTCCAGCCTTGCGCCGGTTCCCGATCCGGTGCTGCCGGTGGCGGAAAGTGCCTGGGGCATCGTCGTCGGCGGCGTGGGCGGCACCGGCGTCATCACCATCGGCCAGCTGCTGGGCATGGCCGCACACCTCGAAGGCAAGGGCGTGGTCACGCAGGACGCGGGGGGCCTGGCGCAAAAGGGCGGCGCGACCTGGAGCCACATCCAGATTGCCAACCGGCCTGAAGCCATCTATACCAGCAAGGTCGATACGGCAAAAGCCGACCTGGTGATCGGCTGCGATCCGATCGTGACCGCCAGCCCGTACACGCTGGCCACCATGCAGCCGGGCCGCACCTTTGTCGCGATGAATTCGCACGGTACGCCGACGGCAGCGTTCGTGACCAATCCCGGCTGGCAGTTTCCGGGCGGCAACTGCGAAAGCGCCGTGCGTTCGGCCGTGGGAGCGGAAAGCATGGCGAGTTTCGATGCCGAGCAGGTCGCGGTGCAGCTGATCGGCGACTCGATCTACACCAACCCGCTGATCCTGGGCTTTGCCTGGCAAAAGGGCCGGGTGCCGCTGTCCCACGCCGCGCTGATGCGGGCGATCGAACTCAACGCCGTGCAGGTGGACAACAACAAGGCGGCGTTTGAATGGGGCCGTCGCTGCGCGCATGACTTGGCATCCGTCCAGGCGCTGTTCAAGGCCGCGCAGGTGATCCAGTTTGTCAAGAAGCCGTCGCTGACCGAGATGCTGGCCAAGCGCGTGGCTTTCCTGACGGACTACCAGAATGCGGCGTATGCCCGGACTTACCAGGACTTCGTCGAGAAAGTGCGAAGCGCCGAAGCGCCGCTGGGCCGGGCCGTGCTGACCGAGGCCGTCGCCCGCTATCTGTTCAAGCTCATGGCCTACAAGGACGAGTACGAAGTGGCGCGGCTGCACCTTGATACCGGTTTCCTGAACAAGGTCAATGCCATGTTCGAAGGCGACTTCAAGCTCAACTACCACTTGGCGCCGCCGCTGATCGCCAAGAAAAACGACAAGGGCGAGCTGCAAAAGCAGCAGTTCGGCCCGTGGATGCTGACGGGATTCAGGCTGCTGGCCAGGCTCAAGGGTCTGCGCGGCACGCCTTTCGACGTGTTTGGCCGCAGCGACGAGCGCCGGGAAGAGCGTGCGCTGATTGAAGAGTATCGCGCCAGCATCGAGGAAGTGCTGGCCGGCTTGACGCCTGAGAACCATGCGCAAGCCGTGGAAATCGCCCGGATTCCCGAACTGATCAAGGGCTACGGCCATGTCAAGGCGCGCCACCTGGCTGCTGCCCGGCCGCAATGGACGGCGCTGATGCAGGCGTTCCGCCAGCCGGAGCGGGTTCGGGAAGTCGCGGCGGCCTGAGCCCGCCAGGGGCTGGCCGAAATAGCCGCACGCGCGCGGGTTGAATTGGGCGCTTGCGCCACGACGCATACAATCCACCGGTTCATGCTCCGGCCTTTCTGGCCTGGGCGCTTGCCAGTGTGCCTTTAAAAATGTGGAGTCAGCCGTGTTTATTTCTTCAGCTTTTGCCCAGACTGCCCCTGCTGCCGCAGCCGGCGGCAGCGACATGATGTCCACCCTGACCGGCATGCTGCCGCTGGTGCTGATGTTCGTGGTGCTGTATTTCGTGATGATCCGTCCGCAGATGAGGAAGCAGAAAGAACACCGCGCGATGATCGAGGCACTGGCCAAGGGGGACGAGGTCGCCACGGCCGGCGGCCTGCTGGGTCGTGTCACGCGCCTGGGCGAAGGCTACCTGACGCTGGAAATCGCCTCTGGCGTCGAAGTGCAGCTGCAGCGCAGCGCCATCGTCCAGGTGTTGCCCAAGGGCGCCATCAACAGCGCAAAATAAGGCCCTACCGTAGTTAGACAAGACGGTACAGCCGGCAAGACTGGGCTACCCAGTGCGCCTTTTGTTTTCCGTTCATCAGGAACAAATCTCTCATGAATCGTTATCCGGCCTGGAAGTACGCCATCATGGCCGTGGTGGTGCTGATTGCAGCGCTTTACACGCTGCCCAATTTCTTCGGTGAAGCGCCTGCGGTGCAGGTCTCCAGCAGCAAGTCCACCGTGAAGGTGGACACGACGACGCTGGCAAAGGTCGAGCAGGCGCTCAAGCAAGCCAGCATCACGGCAGACGGCATCACGCTGGAGGCCGGTTCCATCAAGGCCCGGTTTGGTGATACCGATACCCAAGGCAAGGCCAAGGACGCCATTCAGGCGGCGCTTTCACCAGACCCTGCCGACCCGGCTTATGTGGTTGCGCTCAATCTGCTGTCCCGCTCTCCAGCCTGGCTGACGGCGTTGAACGCCAACCCGATGTACCTCGGGCTTGATTTGCGCGGCGGCGTGCATTTCATGCTGCAGGTGGACATGCAGGCGGCGCTGACCAAGCGCGCCGAGTCGCTGGCCGGCGACATTCGCCTGTCGCTGCGTGAAAAGAACATCCGGCACGGCGGCATTGCCCGCAACGCCCAGGCCATCGAGATCCGCTTTCGTGACTCCGCCACCCTGGAGTTGGCCAAAAACCTGATCCAGGACCAGATTCCCGACCTCCAGATGGCCGAAACGCCGGACGGCACCGAGTACAAGCTGACCGCGACCATCAAGCCCGAGGCCGCGCGCCGCATCCAGGACCAGGCGCTCAAGCAGAACATGGTGACGCTGCACAACCGCATCAACGAACTCGGCGTGGCCGAGCCGGTGATCCAGCAGCAGGGCATCGACCGCATCGTGGTGCAGCTGCCCGGCGTGCAGGACACGGCCAAGGCCAAGGACATCCTGGGCCGCACCGCCACGCTGGAAATGCGCCTGGTCGAGGACAGCGCCGAAGCCAGAGCCGCCGAAAACAACAACGGCCCGGTGCCGTTTGGCGCCGAGCGCTTTTTTGAACGCAACGGCCAGGCGGTGATCGTCAAGAAGCAGGTCATCCTGACCGGCGAGAACCTGACCGATGCCCAGCCCGGCTTCGATTCGCAAAACCAGCAGCCCAAGGTGGACCTGACGGTCGATGCCAAGGGCGGCCGCATCATGCGCGACACCAGCCGCGAGAACCTCAAGAAGCGCATGGCGATCCTGCTGTTTGAAAAGGGCAAGGGCGAAGTCCTGACCGCGCCGGTCATTCAGGGCGAACTGGGCAACCGTTTCCAGATTTCCGGCTCCATGAGCGTGGCCGAAGCCAGCGACCTGGCGCTGCTGCTGCGCGCCGGCTCGCTGGCCGCGCCCATGGACATCATCGAGGAGCGCACCATCGGCCCGACGCTGGGCGCCGAAAACATCACCAAGGGCTTTCACAGCGTGTCCTGGGGCTTTGCGGTGATCGTGGCCTTCATGGCCGCCTACTACATGCTGTTCGGCCTGTTCTCCGGCATTGCGCTGGCGGTCAATTTGCTGCTGCTGGTGGCCGTGCTGTCGATGCTGCAGGCAACCTTGACGCTGCCGGGCATGGCGGCGATGGCGCTGGCATTGGGCATGGCGATTGACTCGAACGTGCTGATCAATGAGCGCATCCGCGAGGAACTGCGCGGCGGTGCCTCGCCGCAGGCCGCGATTCATTCGGGCTACGAGCGCGCCTGGGCGACCATTCTGGACTCGAACATCTCGACCCTGATTGCCGGCGTGGCCTTGCTCGCCTTTGGTTCCGGGCCTGTGCGCGGCTTTGCGGTGGTGCATTGCATCGGCATCCTGACCAGCATGTTCTCGGCCGTGTTTTTCTCGCGCGGCCTGGTCAATCTCTGGTATGGCCGGCAGAAAAAGCTCAAGACGGTGTCCATCGGCACGATCTGGCGGCCTGCGGCAGATGGTGCGCTCGCCAAATCATGACAGCCTATTTTTCCTGAGCTGCTTCCCAAGGACCCCAGATGGAATTTTTCAAAATCCGGCGCGATATTCCGTTCATGCGGCACGCGCTGATCTTCAACGTTGTCAGTTTCGCCACCTTTGCGCTGGCGGTGTTTTTCCTGTTCTCGCGCGGGCTGCACCTGTCGGTCGAGTTCACCGGCGGCACCCTGATGGAGGTGAACTACACCCAGGCCGCCGACGTCGGCAAGATCCGCGACACGGTGGCCAAGCTGGGCCTGAACGATGTCCAAGTGCAGAATTTCGGCACCTCGCGCGACGTGATGATCCGCCTGCCGGCTCAAAAAGGCGTCAGCACGGCGCAGCAGAGCGATAACGTGTTGGCGGCGCTGAAAGCCGCCAGCCCCGATGTGACGCTGCGCCGCACCGAGTTCGTCGGCCCGCAGGTTGGCGAGGAGCTTGCCCAAGATGGCCTGAAGGCGCTGGCCATGGTGGTGTTCGGCATCATGGTCTACCTGGCGTTTCGGTTCGAGTGGAAATACGCGGTGGCGGCCATCATCGCCAACTTGCATGACGTGATCATCATTCTCGGATTCTTTGCCTTTTTCCAGTGGGAGTTCTCGCTGGCGGTGCTTGCCGCCGTGCTGGCGGTACTGGGTTATTCGGTCAATGAATCGGTGGTGATTTTTGACCGGATCCGCGAGAATTTCCGCCGCTACCGCAAGATGAACACAGAGGAGATCATCAACAACGCGATCACCTCCACGATCAGCCGGACCATCATCACCCACGGTTCGACCCAGATCATGGTGTTGTCGATGTTGCTGTTCGGCGGCCCAACGCTGTTTTACTTCGCGCTGGCGCTGACCATTGGCATTTTGTTTGGCATTTACTCGTCGGTGTTCGTGGCCGCCGCGATTGCCATGTGGCTGGGCATCAAGCGCGAAGACCTGATCAAGGGGCCGTCGAAAAAAGACGAAGACCCGAATGATCCCAATGCGGGCGCGATAGTCTAGCCAGATTCGACAACGCGCCATCGCCAGCCGTGCCGTCCCGCAATCCGCCGCAAAGCTTTCTTGCCGGACAGGCTCGCGCCCTGTTCACCGAGCGTGTGGTCCAGATGGTGCCCATGCTGGCCACAAGTATTGGCGACACGCTGTCCGAACTGGCCCTGCGTCCGGGGAATGCCCGGGAAATGCAGGACCTGCGCGATGCCCTGCGGCTCTACCAGGAAAACAGCCCGGCCTGGGTTCAGGGCATCCTGGGCGCCGTTCGCAAACCGCTCCCCCCTTCCGCCAAGGCGTCGGCTTCCGGGGCGCTGGACCTTGAAAAAATGGAACTGGTCGGCAACGAGACCGTCGAACACCGCATTCTTGCCTCGCGCCTGGCGCTGCGCCTGCTCGATTTCGCGAGTTGGGAACTCAATGACCTGCGCCTGCGCATCCAGAGCCTGGAAGGCGTGTCCGAATTGAGCCGGCGCGACCTGTTCCGCCCGGAAGTGATTGCGCAGCACCTGGTCGAACAGTGGACCCTGGCGGGCCTGCCGCAGTCGGCATGGCTGCTGGGCCAGGACACCATCCACAAGAACATGGCGGCCTGGATGCTGGAGATCTACCACGCGACCAACGCGTTTCTGATCGAACGCGGCGTCATGGCGGAAATCGACCTACGGCCCCTGGTCAGGCGGACGCCTTCCGCCGTGAATGCCGTCAGGACCGCCGCAAGCATTGCCGAAAGTGGTGAGAACCTGGGTAAAACGACGTCTGCCGGCGCCGGCATGCTGGACAGTCGATATGCCCCGGCGCCTGCAGCAGCGCGAAGCGGCTGGTCGGGCAATGCCGTCCAGGAAGAAGCGCGCCTGCCGACCGCGCCGCTGGCCCGCGTGCGGATGCGGGCTCAGGGCGTGCTTGGGCATCTCAAGCAACTGCTCATGAGTCGCGTCGAAGGGTTTGACCAGACCCGCGCGCGCCAAGCCTCGCCACAACTGCAACACGCCATGAACCGCCTTCAGCAGCAGGCTGAAGAAGCTGTCCTGGACGGCTCCGGGCAATCCCGGCAGTCGGGCCTGGGCTTTGCCCGCACGCAGGTTGACCAGGCGCTTCAGGAACTGCGCCAGCGGACCAGCGTGCTGAAACAGGCGGCTTCCAGTTCCGCAGAAAAAGCCACCATCGAAATCGTCGCCCTGATGTTCCAGAGCATCCTGGCGGAAGACCGTATCGCGCCCCAGATACGGGTCTGGTTTGCACGCCTGCAGATGCCGGTCCTTCGGGTGGCCGTCGCCGAGCCGGAGTTTTTCAGCTCGCTGGAGCATCCGGCGCGCCAGTTGATCGATCGCATGGGGTCGTGCGCGCTGGGTTTCGATGTGACCGTCGAGAGCGATGTCCTTGAGACGGAAATCAAGCGCGTCGTGCAGGTCATCGAACAGTACCCGGAAACCGGACGCCGCGTGTTCCAGCTGGTCTATGAGGAATTCGACAAGTTCCTGTCCCGCTTCTTTGCCGAGCAGGGCAGCGTGGCGCGGGCGGTCAGCCTGGCCCAGCAGCTGGAGCAGAAGGAAACCATGAACGTCCAGTACACCATCGAGATGCGCACCATGCTCGATGACATGCCGGTGCGCGAGGATATACGCGAATTCCTGTTCAGGGTCTGGGCCGAGGTGCTGGCGATTGCCGCGATGAAAAATGGCCCGCAGCATGCGCAGACCCTGCTGTTCAAGCAGGCCGCTGCCGACCTGGTCTGGTCCGCAAGCGCCAAGCCCAACCGCAGCGACCGATCGCGTGTGATTGCTGCGCTGCCGAGGCAGCTGCAGTTGCTGCGCCAAGGCATGACCCTGCTCGGGATGGACCTGGCGGCGCAGGATGCCCAGCTGAAGATCATCAGCGCCACCATGGCGGACGCCTTCATGTCCAAGACCGACGCGATTCCGCTTGAAAAGATCGATGCCATGGCCAAACGCCTGACCAACCTCGAAGACTATCTTTCTGAGCAGGATGTCGGCGACTTTGCGCTGGATGCCGACAGCCTGGTCACGATGATCGGAATCGATTCGGCCCATATCGAGGTGATTGCCGACGGCGGCAGCCAGCCGACAGACGCCATGCTCGCCTGGGCCAGGGAATTGCAGCCGGGCAACTGGTTCAACCTGGACCACAACGGAAAAATCAGCCATGTGCAGTTCGCCTGGTGCAGCGAGCGCAAGCAACTGCACCTGTTCGCCACCGCCGACGGCCGCAGCTTCCTGATCCAGATGCGCCGGCTGGCGGCCTATCTTCAGGCCGGGCTCCTGGCGCCAACGGAAGAGGAAGCGCTGACGGTGCGCGCCACGCGCGACGCCCTGGCCAAGCTGGACGCCAATCCTGAACGGCTGTTGGGCTGAAATCAAGCTGCCTGTGGCTTTTCATCACGGCGGAAAAATGGGTTGACAGCTTTTTGCTACAGAATTTATAGCTGCTTGCGCATATCAGCCGTGTGCAAAAGGCATATTTTGTGCTTAAAACAATGCGCTTCGATGCCTGGCCGGGTCAGGAGTTTGCGTCAGGGCAGCCGGCCAGATGCGGCGCTGTCACGAAAGGTGCGGCTCAATGCGCGAGGCGGCCTTCGGTGTCGTCGCACAGTTCATCGAGTACCAGCGCGTCGGGCTCTTCGCCAAAGCTCCAGTACACCATGAGGATGATGATTTTCAGGTCATCGAGCGACACGGGGTCGCCGGGCGCAGCCATGGCCCGGTCCATCACGATTTCGCGCATGTGCGGAGGCAGCACGCCCGATGTTTCGAGAAAGCAGACAAAGCCCAGGCTTTGCGCGCCCAGGTGCGCCTGTTCTGCCACGGAGTAGATGCGCAGGCTGTTGCGCGACTGCGCCTGCATGCGCGCAGGCGCAACGTTGGGGTCCAGGTCGTCGCCCGTGTGGGTGTCCGGCGCATCCGGCAGGCTGATCTGCGTGCCTCTGGCGGCAATGTTCAGCCCGTCGAGCCAGACCAGCGCTTCCTGGATTTCCTCGGCTTCAAAGCCTGCCGCGATCAGTTTGCGCCCCAGCCTGTCGATTTCCGGACAGGCGGCGCCCTGCCAGTAATTTTCGTAGACGTAGACCAGAACTTCAAACATGCATTCAATATAACGCAGATAAGCTCAACCCGCCGCCATGCGCTGAAACAGTCCGCCAGGCATGCGCGCGACCTGTCCGTCGAGTTCGAGTTCGAGCAATCTGGCCTGCAGATGGGCGGTGTCCAGGCCGGTGCGCGCCTGCAGGGCGTCGAGGCTGGCCGCATCGAATCCCAGCGCCTCCAGCAGCGGATCGTTTCTAGCGCCAGCGGCTTCATCCGCTTCGACACCTTCCGGCGCCGTGCCGGAACCGGCGGGGGCCAGCCGCAGTTCTTCGAGCACATCCTGCGCCACTTCCACCAGCTTGGCGCCCTGCTTGATCAGCGCATGGCAGCCGCGCGACTGCGGCGAATGAATCGAGCCGGGAATGGCAAAGACTTCCTTGCCCTGCTCGGCCGCGAGCCGGGCAGTGATCAGGGAGCCCGACTGCAGCGCCGCCTCGACCACCAGCGTTCCCCGGCTCAGCCCGGAAATGATGCGGTTTCGCCTGGGGAAGTTGGCCGTCAGCGGCGGCGTTCCGAGCGGGAATTCGCTGATGAGCAAGCCTTGCCGGGCAATGCGGTGCGCCAGGGCCAAGTGTTTTTTGGGATAGACCCGGTCCAGCCCGGTGCCGACCACCGCAATCGTCTCGCCGCCGCCCAGCATCGCGCCATCGTGGGCCGCGCCGTCGATACCCAGCGCCAGTCCCGAGACCACGCAGATGCCGGCGCCGCCAAACGCCCTGGCAAACTGCCGGGCGTTGCTTTCGCCTTGCGGCGTCGGATTGCGGCTGCCGACGATGGCCAGGCTGTTTGCTATTGAATTTGTAGCTGCTTGCGCAGGACTGGCAAGCGTACCCAGCATGTAAAGCATCAAAGGAGGGTCTTCGATGTCGAGCAGGGCCGGCGGGTAGGCCGCATCGCCCAGCACCGCGATGCGCCGGTCGTTTCCTGCCTGCAGCCATTCCAGCGTGGTCTGTAGCTGGGCCGCCAGGCCGGGCGGCTCGCTGCGCAGGGCGCTGGCCAGCTTGCCCGAGCCGAGTTGCTGCAGGGTGGCGCTGCTTTCTTCAAAAATGGCCTGCGCCGACCCGAAGGCCGTCAGCAGCTTGCGCGCCGTGGTGTTGCCCACGCCGGGCGTGAGCGCCAGCCGCAGCCAGGCTCGAAGTTCTTCGGAATCCATGGGAGTCACCATGTAGCACGATGCCCGTCGGGCCGGGGCCATGGGCGCGTTGGAACCGGCCGCAAGCGGTTCAATCCGGGTTGGTGAAGCGGTCGCCGACCTTGACGCCGTCGGTGGCCCGCAGGATCAGCGCATACGACAGCCGGTCGAAGGTGCGAAACACCATCAGCAGGCCGTTGCGCTCGTTGGGCAGCTTGATGTCCGGCCGGGCGCTGTCGGTCCTGTCGCGCAGGCGCTCGCCGTCCTTCAGGATGGCCATGACATGGCCGCGCTCCAGGCCGTCGCGGCTCCCCCGGTTGATCACCACGATCTGGTTTTCCGAGGCCCAGGCCACGGCGTTGCCGTAGACCGAGACGATCTGCCCCGCCATGGGCGACGAAGGCGCGCGCGGCACGTAACTGCGCAACTCGCGGGGCGGCTCGGGAATCAGGCGGTCGCCGACCCGCATTTCTTCCTTGGCCGCGACGATGTCGATGGTGGCCGGCACCCGTTCGGTCTGCAGCTTGCCGTCCCTGTCGGGGTTCTGGACGCTGGATTCGCCGCGCACCAGTTCGGCCTTGCCGACATAGTGCGCTTCATAACCCAGGATTTCCCGGGTGGTTGGGTCTTTCAGTGGCGTGGCGTTGCGAAACACCCGGTAATCCAGCGGCTCGCCCTTGCGGTCGCTGAGCGGCCGGCCCGGACCATCGCCGCCGGCATAGCCGCCCAGCGCGTAGGCGCGGTCGCCACGGCTGAGCAGCACCCGGCCTTCCTGGGTGGCGACGATGCGTGGCGCCAGCGAAAAGGTCAGTTCATCGACGATCAGGGGCTCGGCCAGGAAGGGCTCGATGTCCTGCGGCGCCAGCGTGGGAATCGAGGCATCGGCCAGCGACTCGTAGCGGGTGCGCGGCGACACCCGGACGGTGCCCTGCGGCGCGCCATCGCTGCCCGCCCGGCGGGTGCGCAGGGTCGCCCGGCCACCCTGCTTGTCGAGGAACAGCTGCTGGCCGGGGTAGATGCGGTGCGGGTTGCGGATGTCCTCCAGGTTCATGCCCCACAGTTCGGGCCAGCGCCAGGGGCTTTTCAGGAACAGGCCCGAGATTGCCCACAGCGTGTCGCCAGACCTGACGGTGTAGCTGTCGGGCGCGTTGGGCATCAGGTCGGCCAGCGGGATGCCGGTCCGGGCCACCTGCGCGGCTGTGGCCTGTTGATCTGGCGTGATGGGGAGGTTCTGGGCCTGCGCGCCGGCTGATACGCAAAGCAGGGCAGCAGCGACCATGGAAACAGGGCGGAAACGACTAAGAATTGTGTGCATCTTGAAGCTTGTTGAGACGGGCTGCGTTTACTTTACGCTACAAGGAAATGCATTTTGCAATGTTTGTATCCGCGCAAATTTCCAGCGATTCTGTACCCAAGCCCTTGATTAAGCAATGATTAGGGGATTCTGAGAGGATTGCAGCCTTTGAAAATTGGGAAAAGTGGCGAAAATAGCGACTTCTCCCCATTCCTGCCATGACCCAACTCACCATTCTTCGTTATCCCGATCCGCGCCTGCATACCGTGGCCAAGCCGGTGGCCGCCATCGACGCCAGAGTCCGCCAGCTGGCCGACGCCATGTTCCAGACCATGTACGACGCCGAGGGCATTGGCCTGGCCGCCACGCAGGTCGATGTGCATGAACGGCTGCTGGTCATCGACGTGAGCGAGGCCCGCGACCAGCCGCTGGTGCTGATCAATCCAGAGATCGTCTGGGCCAGCCTTGAAACGCGCATCGGCGACGAAGGCTGCCTGTCGGTTCCCGGCATCTACGACGGCGTGGAACGCTCGCTGGCGGTCAAGGTCGAGGCGCTGGACCTGGACGGCCGCAAGCAAATTCACGAAGCCGAAGGCATGCTGGCGGTCTGCATCCAGCATGAAATGGACCACCTGATCGGCAAGGTGTTCGTCGAATACCTGTCGCCCCTGAAGCGAAACCGCATCAAGACCAAGCTGATCAAACAACTTAAATAGCCCCCACGCTCCGCCGCTGCGCGGGTCGCTGCCCCCCGAGGGGGCCACTGCGCCTGCGGCCCGGCAAAGCCGGTCCCGCGGCCCTGGCTGATGGGTGCAGGTTCCAGGCGCTGCCGTTCCAGGGCGGCTCCATCCGCATTCCCCGCATTGAAAATTCATCGCCCCTCGCATCAACCGTTTGCATGGGCGAAAATACGCTGATGCGCGTTATTTTTGCCGGTACTCCTGACTTTGCCCGTGTGGCGCTTGCTCAACTGCACGGCGCCGGTTTTGACATCCCCCTGGTCCTGAGCCAGCCCGACCGCCCCGCCGGCCGGGGCATGAAGCTGCAGGCCTCCAGCGTCAAGCAGTGGGCCGAAGGCCATCAGATTCCTGTCGCCCAGCCTAGAAGCCTCCGGCTGGACGGCAAATACCCCGAGGACGCCGCTGCCGCCCGCGCCGCCATCGAGGCCGCGCAGGCCGATGCCATGGTGGTCGCCGCCTACGGGCTGATCCTGCCGCAGTGGGTGCTCGACAGGCCCCGGCTGGGCTGCTTCAACATTCACGCTTCATTGCTGCCGCGCTGGCGCGGCGCCGCGCCGATCCACCGGGCGATCCAGGCCGGCGACCGGGAAACCGGCGTCACCATCATGCAGATGGACGCGGGGCTGGACACCGGCGACATGCTGCTGACTGAAAAACTCGCGATTCAGGACACCGACACCACCGGCACGCTGCATGACCGGCTGGCCGCGCTGGGCGGCCGGATGATCGTGCAGGCGCTAAAACTTGCGGTCAGCGGCCAGTTGCATCCGCTCAGGCAAGCTGAAGAAGGCGTGAGCTACGCCCACAAGATCGAAAAAGCCGAAGCGGCAGTGGACTGGACGCAGCCGGTGGCCAGCATTGACCGGCACATCCGCGCCATGACGCCTTTTCCGGGTGCCAGCACGCAGCTGGGGCTGGACACGCTCAAGCTATGGCACTCTGAAATTAATAGCTGCTTGCGCCCGCCGGATGTGCGTGAAGGCCAGATTTTGTCTGCAAATGCCGATGGCGTTCAGGTGGTTTGCGGCGACGGCGTGCTGAACGTCACCGAACTGCAGCGCGCCGGCGGCAAGCGCCTGTGCGCCGCCGATTTCCTGCGCGGCTTTGCGCTGGCGCCCGGCATGCTGTTCGCCAAGTGATCCCCGGTGTTCCTTCGCGCAGCCTACTACCGCCACGCTGAATTCCGCCGGGGGGCGCGCGACATGTTCGCGGTGACGCCGGGTTTTGCCGCCTGGGGAATGATGACCGGCGTCGCCATGGTCAAGTCGGGCATGAGCGTGATCGAGGCGACGCTGATGACGGTGCTGGTCTATGCCGGCAGCGCGCAGCTGGCCGCGATTCCGCTGCTGGTCGCGGGCGCGCCGGCCTGGGTGATCCTGGCCACGGCCTTTTGCGTCAACCTGCGCTTCGTGGTGTTCAGCGCGCACCTGCGCGCCTACCTGATGCACCTGCCGCTGGGCCAGCGCCTGCTGACCGGCTTTTTGACGACCGACCTGAGCTATGTGTTGTTTGTTCGGCGTTTTCCCGCCCCCGGCGACGAACCCGGCCAGCAACTGGCGCAGCAGGCTTACCTGGCGGGCAACTGCGGGCTGTGCTGGGTCAACTGGGTTGGCAGCAGCCTGGTCGGCATCGCGCTGGCCAACTTCATCCCCACTGCCTGGGGGCTGGGCTTTGCCGGCATCCTGGCGCTGCTCGGCATCTCTTTTTCGCTGGTCACCACCCGTTTGCGCATCATCGCGGCGCTGGTGGCGGGCGTGGCGGCGGTGGCCGCGTTCGCGCTGCCGCTCAAGCTCAACATCCTGGTTGCCATCGCGGCGGCGGTCGCCGTGTGCCTGATGCTGGAACGGGCCGGCCTGGGCGGGGCTGCGCCGTCCCCGGGCGCCGCCCCAGAGAACAAGCCATGAACGAGACCGATCTCTGGACCGTTGCGACCATCGCCGGCATGGCCGGGGTGACGGTACTGACCCGCTGCTTTTTTTTCCTCTCCAGCAAGCCGTGGACCTTGCCGGAACTCGCCCGGCGCGGCCTGGACTATGCGCCGATTGCCGCGCTGGCGGCGGTGATCGTTCCCGAGATCGTCATGACGCAGGGCCACCTGATCGCGACCTGGCAGGATGCCCGGCTGTTCGGCACGGCGGCCGGCGTGGCCTGGTTTTTCTGGCGCCGTGGCGTGCTGGGCACGATTGTGTGCGGCATGGCGGTGTACCTGGCCCTGCACCTCGGGCTGGGCTGGTGAATGTGGCCCCCACGCTCCGCCGCTGCGCGGGTCGCTGCCCCCCGAGGGGGCTGCTGCGCCTGCGGACTGGCAAAGCCAGATCCGCGGCCCCTGCTTGGTTGGAGCATGCGCCCTCTTTGGCACGCTGAGTGCAAGAGCCGGGCTCTACAATTCTTCCGGCCAGCCGCCTGCCAGCGGTTTTTTCAACCTTTTGTACTTTGCGAGTCGCCATGAATTTCATCCGTTTTTCCGATTTGTGCGCCAGCGGCCAGGTGGCCGGCAAGCGCGTGTTCATCCGCGCCGACCTCAACGTGCCGCAGGACGCCAGCGGCGCCATCACCGAGGACACGCGCATCCGCGCATCAAGGCCCTGCCTGCAGATGGCGCTGGACGCCGGCGCGGCGGTCATGGTCACGTCACACCTCGGACGCCCGGTGGAAGGCGAATTCAAGCCCGCCGATTCGCTGGCGCCGGTCGCCCAGCGGCTCGGCGAACTGATGCAACGCGAGATTCCGGTGGTGTCCGACTGGGTTGATGGCGTGGAAGTCCAGCCCGGCCAGCTGGTGATGCTGCAAAACTGCCGCCTGAACAAGGGCGAGAAGAAGAACGACGAAGCGCTGGCGCGCAAGATGGCCGCGCTGTGCGACATCTTCGTGCATGACGCCTTTGGCACCGCGCACCGCGCCGAAGCCTCGACCTACGGCATCGCGCAATACGCGCCCATCGCCTGCGCCGGCCCGCTGCTGGCCGCCGAGATGGACGCGATCACGGCGGCTTTCGCCCATCCCAAGCGGCCGCTGGTCGCCATCGTCGCCGGCAGCAAGGTTTCCACCAAGCTGACCATCCTGAAAAGCCTGGCCGAGAACGTCGACCAACTGATCGTCGGCGGCGGCATCGCCAACACCTTCATGCTGGCGCAGGGCCTGAACATCGGCAAGAGCCTGGCCGAGCCCGACCTGCTGGCCGAAGCCAGCGCCGTGATCGGGGCGATGAAGGCGCGCGGCGCCGAGGTGCCGATTCCGACCGACGTGGTCTGCGCCAAGACCTTTGCTGCCGATGCCGTCGCCACCATCAAGCAGGCAAGCGAAGTGGAAGACGACGACCTGATCCTGGACATCGGCCCCGAGACCACCTCCCGGCTGGCCGCGCAGCTCAAAAGCGCCGGCACCATCGTCTGGAACGGCCCGGTCGGCGTGTTCGAGTTCGAGGCCTTTTCCATGGGCACCGAAAGCATTGCCCGTGCGATTGCCGAGTCCAGCGCCTTTTCGATTGCCGGCGGCGGCGACACGCTGGCGGCCATCGCCAAATACGGCATTGAACAAGACGTGGGCTACATCTCCACCGGCGGCGGCGCTTTCCTCGAAGTGCTCGAAGGCAAGACGCTGCCGGCCTTCGAGATTCTGCAAAAGCGCGCTGCGGGCTGACGCTTACTGCTTCTGTTTTGATAGCTGCTTGCGCAGGTGGGGCATGCGCAAACGGCCTGTTTCGCTTATAAAGAGCCGGTTGGGGCGCTGGCTTGCAGCACTCAGGGGTTTGCGCCGCCCCTGAGCGGCCTGGCCGGCATGCCGCGCTGGTTTCCGGTACCCGCCGTGTAACCTGTTTCGTGTATAAACCGGAAACTAAATTACAAAAGGAGACACCTTCATGACGCGTCGCGCCACCAAAATCGTTGCCACCCTCGGTCCCGCTTCCAGCGACCCGGTGCTGCTGGAAAAAATGATCCGCGCCGGCGTCAACGTGGTGCGCCTCAATTTCAGCCACGGCAAGGCGCAGGACCACATCAACCTGGCCGCCGTGGTGCGCGAGGTTGCCCAGCGCGCCGGCCGCGAGGTCGCCATCATGGCCGACCTGCAGGGGCCGAAAATCCGCGTCGGCAAGTTCGCCGAGGGCAAGGTGATGCTTGTGCCGGGCGAGAAATTCATCCTCGACGCGTCCCGCGCTGCACCGGGCGACATCAAGGGCGTCGGGCTGGACTACAAGGAACTGCCGCGCGATGTGAAGGCCGGCGACGTGCTGCTGCTCAACGACGGCCTGATCGTGTTGACCGTCGATGCGGTGCGCGGCGAGGAAGTCCACACCACCGTCAAGCTTGGCGGCGAGCTGTCGAACAACAAGGGCATCAACAAGCAGGGCGGCGGCCTGACCGCGCCGGCGCTGACGGCCAAGGACATGGACGACATCAAGACGGCCATGAGTTTCCAGGCCGACTACGTGGCCGTGAGCTTTCCGAAAAACGCCACCGACATGGAAATGGCGCGCCAGCTGTGCAACGTCGCCGCCGCGCCTTACCGGCACAAGCCCGGCCTGATCGCCAAGATCGAGCGCGCCGAGGCGATTCCGAAGCTGGAGGAAATCCTCAAGGTCAGCGACGGCATCATGGTGGCGCGCGGCGACCTGGCCGTCGAAGTGGGCAATGCGGCCGTGCCGGCGCTGCAAAAACGCATGATCAAGATGGCGCGGGCCGCCGACAAGGTCGTCATCACCGCCACGCAGATGATGGAAAGCATGATCCTGAACCCGGTGCCCACGCGCGCCGAGGTCAGCGACGTGGCCAATGCCGTGCTCGACGGCACCGATGCGGTGATGCTCAGCGCCGAGACCGCCGCCGGCCGTTTCCCGCTGGAAACCGTCGAGGAAATGGCAAAGATCTGCGAGGAGGCCGAAAAGGCCGAATACAAGGAACTGGGGGCCGATTTTTCGGGCAAGACCTTCAGCCGCATCGACCAGTCCATCGCCATGGGCGCGCTGTTCACCGCGCACCACCTGGGCGCCAAGGCCATCGTCGCGCTGACCGACAGCGGCTCGACCGCGCTGTGGATGAGCCGCCACGACATCCATGTGCCGATCTACGCGCTGACGCCGCGCCTGGAAACCCAGCGCAAGATGGCCATTTACCGCAACGTGCGGCCGATCCTGATGGACAGCAGCGCCGACCGCGACACCGCGCTGGAGCAGGCCGAGAGCCACCTGCTGCGCCTCGACATCGTGCAGAGCGGCGACGTGTATGCCATCACCTGCGGCGAGCCGATGGGCGCGCCGGGCGGCACCAACATGCTGAAGATCTGCCGCGTGGCGTAGGCCCCCACGCTTGTCGCTTCGCGTACTGCGCTGCCCCCCGAGGGGGCGCTGCGCCTGTGGCCCGGCAAAGCCGGTTCCACGGCCCCTGCTGGCGCGGCGAGGGTGCACGGCGCGCCCGGTGCTGGTCTGAATCCACCGCCAGGGGCGCTGCGTATAGCCCTACGCCATGAAAACTATCTTCTCTAAATTGCCCAGACGCTCATTGTTCGCCATGCTGCCGGCGCTGCTCACCGCCTGCTCGGGCGCTGACCTGCTCAACGCCACCGTTTCCACCGACAGCTACCGGCGCATCGAGGGACTGGCTTATGGCGCCGATCCCCGCCTGCTGCTTGACGTGTACCAGCCGGCTGCGGGAATCCGGAATGCCCCGATGGTGGTGTTTTTCTACGGCGGCAGCTGGTCGTCGGGCGAGCGCGCAGATTACCGGTTTGTCGGCGAGGCGCTGGCGTCGCGCGGCATCGTGGCGCTGGTCGCCGACTACCGGCTGAGCCCGGCCTTTCGCTACCCGGCCTTCGTGCAGGACAGCGCCAGCGCGGTTCGCTGGGCGGTTGACCACGCGGCCGAATTCGGCGCCGACGAGCGCCGGATTTTTGTCATGGGCCACAGCGCCGGCGCCTACAACGCCGCCATGGTCGCGCTCGATGCGCGCTGGCTGGCGGCGGTCGGCCTGGCGCCCGCGCGGCTGGCGGGATGGATCGGGCTGGCCGGCCCCTATGACTTCCTGCCGATTGGCGACGCCCAGACCCGGGTCGCCTTCGACTGGCCGCAGACCTCGGCCGACAGCCAGCCGATCATCCATGCGTCCCGGGCCTCGCCGCCGGCGCTGCTGCTGGCGCCGGCACAAGATCGCGTGGTCGATCCGCAGCGCAGCACGGTGGCGATGGCTGCGCGGCTTCGGGCCAGCGGCGTGCGGGTCGAGTCCGAACTGTTTGACGGCGTCAGCCACGTCACCTTGCTGGCGTCGATGGCGCAGGTCCTCAGAAGCCGGGCGCCGGTACTGGCGCGCGTGGCCGGGTTTGTGCAATCAGCTGGCTGACCGCCGCGTCCACGCCGGCCGCCACGCTCCAGCACAGCCAGGCGGTCCAGAGGGTGTGGCTCATGTAGTGCGCGCCGCGAACCTGCTGCGCCAGCCCGAAGACGAAGCCGGCCAGCATCGCCCCGGCCAGCCAGCGCCGGGCGGTTTGGGGAAGCACGTGCCTGAAGGCAAAAAATCCGCCGATGAAGGCAAAGCCGGCCGACGCATGGCCGGCCGGAAAGCAGCCGCCGGTGCCGCCATCGCGAATGCCCCAGGCCCAGTGCGACACATGCGTCGCCACGCCGCCGAAGTCCTGCAGGTCCCAGGGGCAGCTGGTATGGCTGTACAGCTTGATGGTCGAGACGGTCAGCAGCGCGGCCAGCGTCGTCAAGGCCAGTTGCACCCGCCGCGCCATCGGCAGACGTTTCAGGCTGCCCAGGGGCAGGAACATGCCGACCAGCAGGTACAGCTCAAGCACCCAGGGCCAGAGCCTGACGTCGTCATGCAGCAGCTTGCGCCACAGCCAGTGGCTTTCCAGCGCAAAGCCGGCGGCCGAGCCGAACCAGTGCGCCATGGCCAGGTCAAGGCCTGAATAGTCCCAGACCAGCAGCAGCAACAGGCTGCCCAGCGTCCAGCGTAAAAAGTGTGTGCGGGGCGGGGGGGCAGGAAACAGTGGGTAAGACATGTAGGCTTCGGTCGTATCGGGTGCCGCGAAGGTAGCGGCCATGCCTTAAGCCACTCTTAAAGACTGGCCATACCCTGAAAAATAAGTGGCGGACGCGACAATAGGTGCATGAGAATCCTGGTGGTTGAAGATGGCACGGGCATCGCCCTGGGCCTGAAGTCCAGTTTGCAGCAGCGCGGCTATGCGGTCGATGTGTGCGGCACGCTGCGCAGCGCGTGGGCGGCCCTGCGCAGCGAACCATTCGACCTGGTGTTGTTGGACCTGGGCCTGCCCGATGGCGACGGCAGCCAGCTGGTGCAGCGCATCCGGCAGGCGCCGGCAGCCGCAGGCGGCCTGCCCGACACCCTGACGCCGGTCCTGATCATGACCGCCCGCGACCAGGTCGCCGACCGCATCCTCGGGCTGAACCTGGGCGCCGACGACTACCTGGTCAAGCCGTTTGACCTGGACGAGCTGGAAGCCCGCATGCGCGCGCTGCTGCGCCGGGCCGGGGGGCGCGCCCATCCGCTGCTGGTGCATGGCGAACTGGTGATTGACCCGGCGGCGCGCACCGTGCTGCGCGCCGGCCAGCCGGTGGAACTGACGCCGCGCGAGTTTGCCCTGCTGCTGCTGCTGCTGGAGTCGCGCGGCCGGGTGCTGTCGCGCCAGCAGCTGGAGGCGCGGCTTTACAACTGGCAGGATGCCGTGGGCAGCAATGCGGTCGAAGTCCATGTCCATCACCTGCGCCGCAAGATTGGCGAAAGCGTGATTCAGACGCTGCGCGGCGTCGGCTACTTCATCCCCCGGGACGACCCGCCATGAAACCGCCTGCGGACCGGCAGGCCTCGCTGACGCGCCGCCTGCTGCTGGGCGTGCTGGCGGCGCTGCTGCTGGTGTGGGCCGGGTTTTTCGCCGTCGGCCACCGCACCGGCATCCACGAGGCCGACGAGCTGACCGACGGCCATCTGGCGGGAACGGCGGCGCTGCTGCTGACGCTGGAACTGCCGCCCTTCATGGAAAATTCCCTGGAGCTGAACCGCCAGGCCAACCTCGACATGGCCCGGCCGGCGCTGGCCAGCCTGAAACACCACGACTACCAGTTTTCCCTGAGCGTGCTGGTGCGCGACGCGGCTGGCCACCTGCTGGCGCGCTCGGGCGATGCACCGGTGCCGCCCTTTGTCCCGCAGGACGGTTTCGCCGACCTGCGGCTGGGAACCCCGGCCGCCTCCTGGCGCAGCTTTTCGCAATGGGATGCCACGCACAGCCGGCAGGTGATGGTGCTGGTGAAGTTCGAGGAACGCGAGGCACTGGCCGAGGATGTGGCCGCCCAGCTGGCCGAACCCGTCCTGTGGCTGCTGCCGGTGGTGGCGCTGGCGCTGGGCGCGGCCATTTTGCGCGGCCTGCGGCCGCTCCAGGCGCTCTCGCGCGATGTCGAGGCGCTGGAGGTGGACCAGGCCGCGCGCCTGCAGGCCCGCCATCCCTACCGCGAATTCAATTCGGTGGTGCGCTCCATCAACCGGCTGCTGGGCCAGCAGCAGGCCGCGCTGGAGCGCGAGCGCCAGCTCGCCAGTGAAATTGCCCACGAGCTGCGCACCCCGCTGTCGTCGATTGCCCTGCAGGCCGCATCGCTTCGCGGCGCCTTGCCCGAAGAGGCGCAAGCCGCAGCCCTGCAGCAGATCAGCGCCGATGCGCTGCGCGCCGGCCATGTCATCAGCCAGCTGCTGGCGCTGGCGCGCACCGGCCAGGCCGGCATGCAGCAGGCGCTGGTGCCTCTGGACCTGGCCGCGCTCGCGCGGGAGGTCGTGGCCGGCTATGCGCAGGCGGCCTGGAAAAGCGGGCATCAGTTGAGCGTGCAGGGGGCTGAACACCAGGAAATACTGGCGCATCCGCTGCTGCTGGAGCTGGCCGTGCGCAACCTGATCGACAACGCCTTGCAGCACACCGCCCGGGGCACGGCCGTGTGCGTGCAGTGGGGAAGCGATGCGGGCGGCGCCTGGCTGCAGGTGTGCGACGACGGCCAGGGCGGCCACGACGCGCCGGCCGCCGCCCCGGCCTTCACCGACCGGCTGGGTCTGGGGCACAAGATCGTCGGCCGGGTCATGGACATTCATGGCGGCAGCTTCGTGCAACACGCGGCGGCGGCGCCATTCAAGCGCTGTTATCGCCTGTATTTCCCGGCGGTTTCATGACCTGACGGACACCTAACGGACTATTGGCAGACAGTAGAATGAAGGTTAAGGTTACCTTGCGGTTACCGTCGGCCAATGTGGCGGCGCCGGCTGCGCCGCCCGCCCACGTACACCACCGTTTTCTTCAGCTTCTTAACTTTTCAGGGGACTCTCAATCATGGCACTCGTTTCGATGCGCGAACTGCTGGACCACGCCGCAGCCAATGGCTACGGCATTCCGGCTTTCAACGTGAACAACCTGGAGCAGGTCCAGGCCGTGATGGCCGCCGCCGACGAGGTCGGCGCGCCGGTCATCCTGCAGGCCAGCGCCGGCGCCCGCAAGTACGCCGGCGAGGCCTTCATCAAGCACCTGATCCTGGCGGCGGTCGAGGCCTACCCGCACATTCCGCTGGTGATGCACCAGGACCACGGCCAGAGCCCGGCGGTCTGCCAGGGCGCGATCGACCTGGGCTTCAGCTCGGTGATGATGGACGGCTCGCTGGAAGCCGACGGCAAGACCATTGCCAGCTTCGACTACAACGTCGAGGTCACGCGCAAGGTGGTCGATATGGCCCACGCCAGCGGCGTGTCGGTCGAAGGCGAACTCGGTTGCCTGGGCAGCCTGGAAACCATGCAGGGCGACAAGGAAGACGGCCACGGCACCGACGCCGTCATGACGCATGACCAGCTGCTGACCGACCCCGAGGAAGCCGCCGAGTTCGTCAAGCGCACCCAGCTCGATGCGCTGGCCATTGCCATCGGCACCAGCCACGGCGCCTACAAGTTCACCCGCAAGCCCACCGGCGACATTTTGGCCATCGAGCGCGTCAAGGAAATCCACCGCCGCATTCCCAACACCCACCTGGTGATGCATGGTTCGTCGAGCGTGCCGCAGGACCTGCTGGCCCAGATCAACCAGTACGGCGGCCACATGAAGGAAACCTACGGCGTGCCGGTCGAGGAAATCCAGAAAGCCATCCAGTTCGGCGTGCGCAAGATCAACATCGACACCGACATCCGCCTGGCCATGACCGGCGCGGTGCGCAAGTTCCTGGCCGAGAACCCCGAGAAGTTCGATGCCCGTGAATGGCTCAAGCCTGCCCGTGAAGCCGCCAAGGCGATCTGCAAGCAGCGCTACATCGAGTTCGGCTGCGAAGGGCAGGGCGCCGGCATCAAGGGCCGCAGCCTGTCCGTGGTGGCCGCGCAATACGCCAACGGCGAACTGGCGCAAGTCGTTCAATAACCAAGCGCCCGTGCCTTCCGCTTCGCCGGATTGGCGATAATTCAAAGCCCGTGCCCGACCCGCGTCGCACGGGCTTTTTCACTTTTCCAACCCGCAGACCCGCATGACCACCACACCCTCCGTACTTCATACCTCGGCCCTGACTTCCCTGCCTTTGCTCGCGCGCGGCAAGGTGCGTGACAACTATGCCGTGGGCCAGGACCGGCTGCTGATGGTGGCCAGCGACCGCCTGAGCGCCTTCGACGTGATCCTGGGCGAGCCGATTCCCGGCAAGGGTGCGCTGCTGACGCAGATGGCGCTGTTCTGGTTCGACAAGCTCGGCCACATCTGCCCCAACCACCTGACCGGCGAAGCGCCCGAAAGCGTGGTCACGGCCGCTGAAATCCCGCAGGTCGCCGGCCGCTCCATGCTGGTCAAGCGCCTCAAACCCATCCCGGTCGAGGCCGTGGTTCGCGGCTACCTGGCCGGCAGCGGCTGGGCCGAATACCAGCAGAGCCAGTCGGTCTGCGGCGTTCCGCTGCCCGCCGGCCTGAAGAATGCCAGCAAGCTGCCCGAGCCGATCTTCACGCCCGCTGCCAAGGCGCAGGTGGGTGAGCATGACGAAAACATCAGCTACGAGCAGGTCGAAAGCATCGTCGGCCTAGAGCTGGCCGCGCAGATCAAAAAGCTCAGCATCGAGATCTACGAAACCGCCGCCGCCTTCGCGTTGACCAAGGGCATCATCATTGCCGACACCAAGTTCGAGTTCGGCCTGGACGAACACGGCACCTTGACGCTGATGGATGAAGTGTTGACGCCCGATTCGTCGCGCTACTGGCCGGTCGAGGGCTACGAAGCCGCCTTTGCTCTGGGTGCGAATCCGCCGAGCTACGACAAGCAGTTCGTCCGCGACTGGCTCGAAGCCGTGCGCATCAACGGCAAGCCCTGGGACAAGACCCCGCCGTCGCCGCACCTGCCGCCCGACGTGACCGCCAGGACCGCCGCCAAGTACCAGGAGGCGATGGCGCGGCTGTCGGCTTGAGTATTACTTTCTTTTGTGCCACACTTGTAGCACAAATTAGCGCCAAAGGAATTCCGATGTCCACCACGACCCTGCGCATTGAAGACACCTTGCGCGAACGCATCGTTCGGCTGGCCCAGGCGCTCGACCAGACGCCGCACAACTTCATGCTCGAAGCGCTGGCGCAAAAGGTCGATGAGGCCGAATGGAAGCTGTCCATGCAGCGTGAAGCGCAGCAGCGCGATGCCGCATTGCAAGCCGGTGAGCCGGGTGTGGAATGGCATGAAATGCGCACCTACCTGCGCGACCGCCTCCGCGCCCAGGCTGCGTCCGGCCATCCTTTGGTAGACCCGCGGTGAGCCGGGTCGTTCTGGCCCCGCAGGTCAGAACCGATTTCGACCGGATTTTTGATTTTCTTTTTGAGCACGCGCCCGACTCCGCTGCCGCGCGCATCCAGACCATCATCGCGGCCATCGATATTCTCGAAACCAGCCCCCAGATCGGGCGGCCGGTGGCCTTCGGGCAGCGCGAACTGGTGATTGCCAGCGGCAGCAGCGGCTATCTGGCGCTGTACCGCTACGACCCGGCACTCGATACTGCCTTTGTGCTGGCAGTGCGCAGTCAGCGTCAGCGGGATTACAAGCGGTAAGCGCGGTTGCGCAAGCTCAGCGCCTCAGCTCAGCACCACGCTGCTCAGCCGCCGCCGGTACGTGGCCACGGTGGCGTCTTCCGGCGGGATCTGGCCGTCGGCCACCTTGGGTTTGGGCGCTTCCATGATGTCGAGGATGGCGATGTAGGTCTTGCGCGCCAGGCCGTCGTTCCACGCCTTGTCGCGCATCAGGATTTCCAGCAGCTCGTCGAGCGCGTCGGTCCAGCGCTGGCCGGCCATCAGCACTCTGGCCTTGTCGAACCTGGCTTCGAAATCACGCTTGTTGGCCGCTATTTTTGAATCAAATGTGGCTTCTCCGCTTGCTGCATCTGCATGAGTTGCTACAAAATCAAGAGCATCCATCCAGCGCTTGAGCGAATCGAAGCGCCGCACTGTGGCGGTCTGGGCAATCACCGGCGCAAACGCCACCTTGGCGTCGTCCTCGCGGTCCAGGCTCAGCAGCTGCTTGACATAGTCGAAGCGGGCATTGTCATCGGCCGGATTCGTCGCGACCGCATGCTGCAGCCTTTCGAGCACGGCCTGGGGGTCGCTGTCGATCACCGGTTCTTCCTCGGGTGGCGCTTCTTCCGGGGCGGGCGGCAGGTGCTTGTCGAGGAATTCCCTGATCTTGCCTTCGGGCAGGGCGCCGGTGAAGCCATCGACCGGCTGGCCGTTCATCAGCAGGATGCAGGTCGGAATGCTGCGGATGCCGAAAGCCTCGCCGAGCTGCTGCTCCTGGTCGGAGTCGATCTTTACCAGCTTGAAGCGTCCGGCATAGGCCAGTTCCACCTTTTCAAGCAGCGGTCCAAGCGACTTGCAGGGGCCGCACCACGGCGCCCAGAAATCCACCAGCACGGGCGTGGTCATGGAAGCCGCAATGACTTCCTCCTGAAAATTGGCGATGGTGACGTCGATCATGGTGTGAAGAGAATAGGGTTGGAACAAGGGGTTTCAAGCCAGTGCGCTGGCGGCAGTCAGGACGATAGCATGCAAGCCGCGGCCGGCCGCTGCGCCGGGGCATGGGCCTCGCCAGCAGCCCCAGCCCTTAAAATCAGCGGTTACCGGCCCACAGCCGCCAAAACCTCAGCACTCCAATCCTTATGACGACAACAAACAATCCGGCAACGCCCCTGGTGGGCGTGGTGATGGGCTCCAGCAGCGACTGGGACACCATGCAGCATGCGGTGCAAATCCTGCAGCAGTTCGGCGTGGCGCACGACGCGCGCGTGGTGTCGGCGCACCGCATGCCCGACGACCTGTTCGCCTATGCCGAGCTAGCCTCTGGCCGGGGACTGCAGGCGATCATCGCCGGCGCGGGCGGCGCGGCGCACCTGCCGGGCATGCTGGCGGCCAAGACGATGGTTCCGGTGCTCGGCGTGCCGGTCGTCAGCCGGCACCTGCAGGGCGTCGATTCGCTGCACAGCATCGTGCAGATGCCCAAGGGAATTCCGGTCGCGACGTTTGCCATCGGCAACGCCGGCGCGGCCAATGCGGCGCTGTTCGCCGTCGCCATGCTGGCGCTGCACGACCCGGCGCTGGCCGATAAACTGCAGGCCTTTCGCGCCGAGCAGACCGCCGCCGCACGCGCCATGACGCTGCCGCCGGCATGAGCGCCCCGGCCAGCCTGCCGGTTTTCCCCGGCACGTTTGACGCCGCCGGCCGGCCCGCCACGCTCGGCGTGATGGGCGGCGGCCAGCTCGGCCGCATGTTCGTGCATGCCGCGCAGCGCCTGGGCTACTTCACGGCGGTGCTCGACCCCGACCAGCAAAGCCCGGCTGGCCGCGTCAGCCACCACCACATTGCGTTTGCCTACGGCGACGCGCAAGGGCTGGCGCAGCTCGCCGCCGTGTGCGCGGCCGTCACCACCGAATTCGAGAACGTGCCGGCCAGCGCCCTGCAGACGCTGGCCGGCAGCTGCCCGGTCGCGCCCGGCGCCGCCGCCGTGGCGATTGCGCAGGACCGCATCCAGGAAAAATCGCATTTCACCGCCAGCGCAGGCGTGGCGGGCGTGACCTGCGCGCCTTACGCCGTCATTGAAACGCCTGATCAGCTCAAGGCCGTGCCGGCCAACCTGCTGCCCGGTATTTTGAAGACCGCGCGCATGGGCTACGACGGCAAGGGCCAGATGCGCGTCAAGGACAGGAACGAGCTGGCGGCGGCCTGGGCCGAACTGGAACATGTGGCCTGCGTGCTGGAGAAAATGCTGCCGCTCAAGGCCGAATGCTCGGTGATCGTGGCACGCGGCTGGGATGGCGCCATCGTGGCGTTTCCGCCGCAACGCAATCTGCACGTGGACGGCATCCTCGCCGTGACCGAGGTTTATGAAGGAAATATGCCTCCGGCGCTTGCTGCACGGGCGCAAGCAGCTACCAAAGCGATAGCGCATCACATCGGCTACGTCGGCGTGCTGTGCGTCGAGTTCTTTGTCATCGACGACGGCAGCGCAGACGGCGCGCTGGTCGTCAACGAAATGGCGCCGCGTCCGCACAACAGCGGCCACTACACCATGGACGCCTGCGACGTGTCGCAGTTCGACCTGCAGGTCCATGCCATGGCCGGCTTGCCGCTACCCGCGCCGCGCCAGCATTCGCCGGCCATCATGCTCAATTTGCTCGGCGATGTGTGGTTTGACGCGGCCGGCAATGCGCGTACGCCCGATTGGCAGGCGGTGCTGGCGCTGCCCGGCGCGCACCTGCACCTGTACGGCAAGAGCGAGGCGCGGCCGGGCCGCAAGATGGGCCATCTGACGATCACCGGCCATGACGTGGCCGGGGTCAGGGCGACGGCGCGCCAGGCGGCAAGCATTCTGGGCCTGCCGGGTATCAAGGACGCCGGATGATTCTTCCCGGCACCGACAAGCAGGCGATTCTTGAAGCCGCTAGATGCATCCAGGCCGGCGCCCTGGTCGGCTTTCCGACCGAAACCGTCTACGGCCTGGGCGCCGATGCGTCGAGCGACGACGCCGTGGCCGGCATTTTTGCCGCCAAGGGCCGGCCGGCCAACCATCCCTTGATCGTGCATGTGGCCGATGTCGCGCAGGTCAGCAACTATGCCGCAAGCGTGCCGCCGTTCGCCGCGCGATTGATGGACGCCTTCTGGCCCGGTCCGCTGACGGTGATCCTGCCGCGACGCGAAGGCATCGCCGCCGCTGCGGCCGGCGGGCAGGACTCGATTGGCCTGCGCTGCCCGGCGCATCCGGTGGCGCTGGCGTTTTTGAAGGCTTGCGGGACCGGTGTGGCAGGCCCGAGCGCCAACCGCTTCGGCCGCGTCAGCCCGACCCGCGCGCAGCATGTGGCGCAGGAGTTCGGCGACGACCTCTTGGTGCTTGACGGCGGGCCGTGCGCGGTCGGCATCGAGTCCAGCATCGTCGATTGCACCCGGGGCCGGCCGGTGCTGCTGCGCCCCGGCGTGCTGACGCGCGCGCAGTTAGAGGCGGCTTGCGGCGAGCCGGTCCTGGACAAGGACGATGTGCAGGCGGTCGGCAGCGCGCCGCGCGCGTCCGGCACGCTGGAGGCGCATTACGCGCCCGACGCCAAGGTGCGCCTGATGGACGCCCGCGCCCTGCAAGCCGCGCTCGACCTGCTTGGCGTGGACGCGGCGCACATCGCGGTGTATGCCCGCTGCGCGCTCAGCATCAAGGTGGCCCAAATGCGCTACCGCCGCATGCCCGACGACGCCGCCGCCGCCGCGCAGCAGCTGTTTGCCGTGCTGCGCGATTTCGACGCCCAGGGCGTGAAGCTGATCTGGATTGAAAACCCGCCTGCCGCGCCCGAATGGGACGGCGTGCGTGACCGCCTCGGGCGGGCGGCGGCCAGCTGAGGCGATGGAAACCCTCAGTTCAGCGCGGCCCGCACGTTGTTTTTGTAGGTGTACAGGGTGACGGCCGGCTGGGTCAGTTCGCCGTTGGCGGTGAAAGCGATGCTGGCGGTCACGCCCTTGTACTGCGTCTTTCCAATGAAGGGCAGGTAGGTTTTCGGGTCCACCGAGTTGGCGCGTTTCATCGCATCGACCAGCACGAAGGTTGCGTCATAGGCATACGGGCTGTAGATCTGGAACTGGCCGGGGAAGCGGGCGTCGTACTTTTTCTTCCATTCGGCGCCGCCCTGCATTTTCTGGATCGAGGCGCCGCCGGTGGCGCAGGTCACGTTCTTCATGGTGCCGGCCTTGCTCGACAGGTCGGGCAGCTTTTCGGTACACAGCGCATCGCCGCCGAAGAATTTCACCTCGGACAGGCCGAGTTGTGCCATCTGGCGCAGCATCGGGCCGGCCTGCGCATCGAGCCCGCCGAAGAACACCGCGTCGGGCTTTTTGGCCTTGATGCCGGTCAGGATGGCCATGAAATCGGTGGCCTTGTCGGTGGTGAACTCCTCGGCCACCACCTCGATGCCTTTTTGCCTGGCCGTGGCCTTGAACACATCGGCCAGGCCCTGGCCGTAGGCGGTGCGGTCGTCAATCACCGCGACCTTTTTGACCTTCAGCGCGTCGTGGGCAAAAATCGCCAGCGCTGCACCCAGCGCGTTGTCGTTGGCGATCAGGCGGAAGGTGGTCTTGTAGCCCGGTTTCGTCAGGTCCGGATTCGTCGCCGACGCCGTGATGTTGGGAATTCCGCAGCGACTGTACACCGTCGCGGCGGGAATCGACGTGCCCGACTGCAGGTGGCCGACCACGCCGGCCACCTTGGCGTCGCACAGCTTCTGGGCCACGGCGGTGGCCTGGCGCGGGTCGCCGGCATCGTCTTCGGCCACCAGCTCGAACTTGATCTTCTTGCCGCCGATGACCAGGTTCTGGGTGTTCAGCTCGTCAATCGCCAGGTGTACGCCGTTTTCGGTGTCCTTGCCGATGTGCGCGATGCCGCCCGACGTGGGGCCGGCGTGGGCGATGCGGACGGTCTGCACTTCCTGGGCGTGGACCATCGGGGCGGCCAGGCACAGGGCGGCAGCGGCAAGGGCGATACGGGACTGGGTGGTGAGCAGTGAAAGGGCGGGCATGTTAAATCTTTCTGGCAAAGAAAAAATTATAGGACGCCCGTTTTGGCCCCGTTATCCCCTGGACTGCGCCAGCGCAGGGCCGGTCCGCCGCCAATTCGTGTCCAATCAGCGCATGCACCCTACCGAACCCCACGACGCCATCGACCACCGCCTGACCGAGCTGGAAATCAAGGCCAGCTTCAACGAAGACCTGCTCGATCAGCTCAACCAGGTCGTCATCCGCCAGCAGCGGCAAATCGACGCGCTGCTGCGCGAAGTCGAGCGGCTGCGCCAGCAGATTCCGGAGGCGGGCAGCGGCGTGTTCAGCCGGGCCGGCGACGACCTGCCGCCGCATTATTGAGCGCCTGGCGGGCCTTTCCCCCATAAATTAATGACAAAAAAGGCTGTTTACGCAATATGCACGGGCGTTAGTAGCTATCAATAATATAGTTAACAACTGCGGTTGACGGCAGGATGTAAAGAATAGAAACATCCATAGACCATCCACTTGGATGGTTTTAAGATAGCGCCATGCCACCAAGAACCGCCAACACCGTCGTCACCAGCAAACCGGCCGACGAAAAAATCACCATCAACCTGGGCTATGTCGATCTGGGCCAGATCGACCTGCTGGTGCAGGAAGGCTTTTATGCCAACCGCACCGACCTGATCCGCACCGCCATCCGCAACCAGCTGGTGGCGCATGCCGACGTGGTGAAACAGGTGGTGGCGCGCAAGACGCTGGTGCTCGGCATCCAGCATTTCTCCGCCGACGACCTGCGCGCCGTGCAGGCCTCGGGAGAAGCCTTGCAGATCCGTGTGCTGGGCCTGGCCACCATCGCGCTCGATGTCACCCCCGAACTGGCGCTGGCCGCCATTGACTCGGTGGTGGTGCTGGGCGCGCTGCATGCCAGTCCAGCCGTGAAGGCGGCGCTGGCCGGCCGCATCCGCTGAATCTTCATCCTGATTTCCAACCTGCTTTCCTGAAAGGAAACACCATGAACCCGAACTTTGAACGCATCATGTCCGAAGCCTCGCGCCTGGCGCAAGGCGCCATACAGAAAGCCCTGGCTTCGGCCAGCCAGCACGCCGAGGGCGGCAGCGGGCAGCCGCTGCACCGGCTGGCCGCTGGCGCCAAAAATACAGCCAGTCCCATGAACAACCCGGCGTTCCAGAATTCGATGGCCGAGGCCACGCGCCTGATGCAAAGCGGCAACCTGCAGGCCGCCACCGCCGCGATCCAGGCCGCACTTAGCGGCGCTGCGGCGCCCGCCAGCGCCGACGACCTCAATGTCATCGACGTGGAGGCGCATGAAGTCGGGCGCCAGGCGCCGGCGCGGCCGCAGCCAGCGCCGACCGTCAAGCCCGGCCCGTCCGGCCAGTTCATCACTGGCAGCCACACCGAAGGAACGGCCGGCAGCCGCGAATACAAGCTCTACATTCCGCCGGCGTCGTTCGACGAGCCGCTGCCGCTGGTCGTGATGCTGCACGGCTGCACCCAGAACCCCGACGACTTCGCCGCCGGCACCGGCATGAACGACGCGGCGCTCCAGCGCGGCTTCTACGTGCTCTACCCTGCGCAGACGCAGCACGCCAATTCGTCGCGCTGCTGGAACTGGTTCAAGCACAACCACCAGAAACGCGGCCGGGGCGAGCCGGCCCTGCTGGCCGGCATGACAAAGGACGTGATGAGCCGCTACAACATCGACCCGCAGCGCGTCTATGTGGCGGGCCTGTCGGCCGGCGGCGCGATGGCGGCGATTTTGGGCGACGCCTACCCGGACCTGTTTGCCGCCGTCGGCGTGCATTCGGGCCTGGCCACCGGCTCGGCGACCAATGTGCAGACCGCGCTGGGCGTGATGCAGTCCGGCGCCGCCCCTGGCGGTGCGCGCACCACGGCCAGCCCGCCGACCATCGTCTTTCACGGCGACAGCGACGCCACCGTCAACCCGGCCAACGGCGAGCATGTCGTGGCGGCCAGCGCAGGCGTCCACAAGCCGGAGACGCAGCACGCCAAAAGCGCCAACGGCCGCAACTACACCCGACGCGTCTACAAGGAAGCCGGCGGCCGCGTGGTGGCCGAGCACTGGGCGGTACACGGCGCCGGCCACGCCTGGTCGGGCGGCAGCCCTCTAGGTTCGTATACCGATGGCGCCGGCCCCGATGCCAGCGAAGAGATGCTGCGCTTCTTCCTGGCCAACACGCTGCCCGCGAAGCATTGAGGCGGCGCAACGCCCGAGGCCCGGGGCGCCATTCCCAAGACCACTGGTCTTATAGAATGGCGCCCCTCTCAATGCCAAACCTGCCTGCCCCGCCATGAACATCACCGTCAACGAAGAACTGCTTGCCTACATCGACCCGCTGACGCCGGAAGAAAACGAAACCCTGGAGCGCAGCCTGCTGGCCGAGGGCTGCCGCGATGCGCTGGTGCTGTGGGGCGAGGTGCTGGTCGATGGCCACAACCGCCACCGCATCTGCACCCGGCACGGCATCCCGTTTCAGACCGTGCAGAACACCCGCTTCACTTCCATCGACGATGTGCATTTGTGGATGATCGAGCAGCACCTGGGCCGGCGCAGCGTGTCCGATTTCCAGCGCGGCGTGCTGGCGCTGCGCAAGAAGGACATCCTGACGGCGCGCGTGCAGCCGGCGCCGGTCGAATCGTCCGGGTCCGAAACCGCCGCCGTTGCCACCAAGCCCGAACCCTTGCCGACGATGGGCGCCATCGCCAAGTCCGCGCGCATCAGCAATGCCACCATCCACCAGATCGAGAAGATCCAGAAGTCGGCCGCGCCCGAACTGGTCGCGGCAGTGAAGTCGGGAACCATCTCGATCAACGCGGCGGCCACCGTGGCGTCGCTGCCGGTGGAGGCGCAGGTGGCGGCGGTCGCCGGCGGCAAGAAGGAATTGCAGCAGGCCGCCCGCCAGGTGCGCGAAAGCAAGGCCGTGGCCCGCACCGAGCCCGAAACGCCCGAAGGCGTGATTGCGCGGCTGCGCCAGACCATCACCGAACTAAGCGCCGAGAATACGGCGCTGAAGGCCAGGCTGGCCGAACTGGGAGCCTGACCAAACCCCGGCTACAGGCTTGAGACCGCCTGCGCGCCTGCCAGATGCCGCAAAAAGGCCTGCGCCGTCGGCGACAGGCGCTTGCCCTTGGGATGCACCGTGTACCAGCGCGACAAAATCGGAAATCCAGCCACGTCCAGCGTCACCAGCGAATCGTCGTCCATGTGCTCGCCCAGCGAGTGGGTGGACAACACCGCCAGCCCCAGGCCGCCGGCCACCGACTGCTTGATGGCCTCGTTGCTGCCTAGCGCCAGCCGGACGATGGGCTTGAAGCCGTGCCCGGCGAAATGCGCGTCGCAGGCCAGGCGCGTGCCCGAGCCCTGCTCGCGCAGGATGAAACGCTCTTGCGCCAGGCTGGCCAGCGCTATGCCTGTCTGCCCGGCCAGCCGATGCGATGCCGGTGCCACCACCACCAGCGGGTTGGACATGAAAACTTCCTTTTCAATGTCAATGTCAGAGGGCGGCATCGACATGATGTAAAGGTCGTCCTGGTTGGCGCGCAGGCGCTGCACCACGCCGTCACGGTTCAGCACTTCCAGGGCAATTTCCACCTCCGGATGGCTGCTGCAAAAGCTGCCCAGGATGCGGGGAATGAAGTACTTGGCAGTGCTGACCACCGCAATGCGCAGCCGGCCGCGCGTCAAGCCTTTGAGCGCATCCATTCGCTGGCCGAAATCGTTCCATTCGCCCACCATGGCCCGCGCGGTCGTGGCCAGCTCTTCGCCCGCCTGCGTCAGGAACAGGCGTTTGCCGATCACCTCGTACAGCGGCAATCCGACTGAATCGGCCAGTTCGCGCAACTGCATCGACACCGTGGGCTGGGTTACATGGCTGGCCCGGGCGGCAGCGGTAATGCTGCCAAGCTCGGCCACGCTCAAGAAAATGCGCAGCTGCCGGAAGGTGACATTCATAGGTTTTTATCAATGATAAACAGTTAAAAAATTGATTTTGCCTTATTGGTTTGCCCCTTTAGCATCGCTGCACTAAAGGAAACCTGCCGTGCAAAATCTTCTCGACCCCGCCATCTTGTTCTTTGTCTTTGGCGTTTTGGCAGGCCTGGTCAAGTCCAACCTGGAAATCCCGCCCCAGATTTCCCGCTTTCTGGCGCTTTACCTGTTGATGGCGCTGGGCCTGAAGGGCGGCTTTGCGCTGGCTGAATCGGGCATGACGGCCCAGGTGGCCAGCAGCCTGGCCTGCGCCGTGGCCCTGGCCGTGGCGGTGCCGGCCATGGGCTATCAGGTGCTCAAGCGCTTTGTTTCCCCTTTCGACGCGCTGGCGGTGGCCGCCACTTACGGCTCGGTCAGCGCCGTGACCTTCATCACGGCGGTGCAGTACCTGGAAACCCACGGCCTGGCATTTGGCGGCCACATGGCCGCCGCGATGGCGCTGATGGAGTCGCCGGCCATCATCCTGGCGGTGGTGCTGGCCAACACCGTGCGCAAGCAGGCCGCAGTGCCCGGCCTGGTGTCGCTGGGCAGCTCGGGCGCGGTGCTGTCGGCCGGCGGCCCCGGCGCTTCGACACGCGGCGGCATTTCCATCGGGAAAGTACTGCACGAGTCCTTCACCGACGGCGCCCAGCTGCTGCTGCTCGGCGCCATGGTGGTAGGCATGGTTTCGGGCGACGCCGGCCACACGGCCATGAAACCGTTCGTCGGCGACCTGTTCAAGGGCCTGCTGGCCTTCTTTTTGCTCGACATGGGCCTGATGGCCGCCCGCAACATGCCGGCCGTCCGGGGCAAATCGCCGCTGCTGCTGGCCTATGCGGTGCTCGGCCCGCTGGTCCATGCCGCCCTGGCCCTGGGGCTGGCGGTCATGGCCGGGCTGAGCGCCGGCAATGCCAGCTTGCTGATGGTGCTGGCGGCCAGCGCTTCGTACATCGCCGTGCCGGCTGTGCTGCGCCACGCGGTGCCCGAAGCCAGCCCGTCGCTGTACTTCGGCATGTCGCTGGGCATCACCTTTCCGCTGAACATCCTGCTGGGTATTCCGGTGTATATCCACCTGGCGCATGCCGTCATCGCGCCTTGATCGCCCCTTGACCTATGTCAAGGCAAGCGCCATGGCTTGCCGCTTGCCGGCCATCGGGCATAGACTGCGGCTTGATTCGCCGCGCCCGGCGCACCTGTCCACCACCCAAGGAGCCCCCATGCCCGCCATGATGAAAGCCGCCGTGTTCGTCGAACCCGGCCGTATCGAAATCGCCGACAAGCGCATCCCCGATGTCGGACCCAACGACGCCCTGGTGCGCATCACCACCACCACCATCTGCGGCACCGATGTCCACATCCTCAAGGGCGAATACCCCGTCGCCAAGGGGCTGACGATTGGCCACGAGCCGGTCGGCGTGATCGAAAAGCTTGGCAGCGCCGTGCAGGGCTATACCGAAGGCCAGCGCGTGATTGCCGGCGCCATCTGCCCGAATTTCAATTCCTATGCCGCGCAAGACGGCGCGGCGTCGCAGGACGGCAGCTACCTGATCCCGCTGGGGCTGTGCGGCTGCCACGGCTTCAAGGCCACGGCCGGCTGGCGCTTTGGCAACCTGATCGACGGCACCCAGGCCGAATACGTGCTGGTGCCCGACGCGCAGGCCAACCTGGCGCCGATTCCCGACGGCCTCACCGACGAGCAGGTGCTGATGTGCCCGGACATCATGTCCACCGGCTTCAAGGGCGCTGAAAACGCCCGCATCAAGATTGGCGACACGGTGGTGGTGTTTGCCCAGGGGCCAATCGGCCTGTGCGCCACCGCCGGCGCGCGCCTGCTGGGCGCCAGCACGATCATCACCGTCGATGGCAACGACCACCGCCTGGGCATCTCGAAAAAGCTCGGCGCCGACGTGACGCTGAACTTCAACAACTGCGACGTGGTGGAGGAAATCATGAAGCTCACCTGCGGGCGCGGCGCAGACTCATCCATCGAGGCGCTGGGCACGCAGGCGACGTTCGAATCGGCGCTGCGGGTGCTCAAACCCGGCGGCACGCTGTCCAGCCTGGGCGTTTATTCCAGCGACCTGACGATTCCGCTGTCGGCCTTTGCCTCCGGCCTGGGCGACCACGCCATCGTCACCGCGCTGTGCCCCGGCGGCAAGGAGCGCATGCGCCGGCTGATGAATGTGGTGGCGTCTGGCCGCATCGACCTGGGGCTGATGGTGACGCACACCTACAAGCTGGAGAATATTGTCGAAGCCTACGAGCTGTTTTCGCACCAGCGCGACGGGGTGCTGAAGATCGCGATCAAGCCGTAGCAGGCACGGCCCGTCCACAGCGCAGCGTTATTTGTAGAACGCCTCGACCTTGCCCTTGAGCTTGATCAGCAGCGGCTGGCCTTTGCGGTCCACTGTTTTTCCGGCGGGCACCTTGACCCAGCCTTCGCTGATGCAGTATTCCTCGACATTGATGTGCTCCTTGCCGTTCAGGCGAATGCCGATGTCCTGCTCGAACACGGCCGCGACATGGTGCGGGCTGCGCGGGTCAACCGACAGGCGGTCGGGAAGGGGCGGGAGTGACGTGGAGTCGTTCATGAGGTTCTTTGGGGGTTACTTGAGGGTTAGCGCGAAGGGGTGTCGATTTTGAATGATGCGAACCTTGTCCCGGCTTCAAACCTTTTTCAGAAAGCAGGCCTTCAGCATGAAGCTGCCGGCGTCCATCTTGCAGTCCACCTCATGGTCGCCGCCGACCAGGCGGATGCTCTTGACCTTGGTGCCCATCTTGAGCGTGGTCGATGAGCCCTTGACCTTCAGGTCCTTGATCAGCACCACGGCGTCGCCGTCTGCCAGCACATTGCCGTTGGAGTCCTTGACCACGGCTTCGCCGCTGTCGTCGCTGTCAGGGGCTGCGGCCATCGGCCACTCGTGGCCGCAGTCGGCGCAGACATAATTTTCAGCGTCCGGATAGGTGTTTTCCATCATGCACTGAGTGCAGGCGGGGGCTGTGGTCATGGGACGGTTCGATTCGCAAAAAATTTCAGAAGCCCGCAGTATCCCCGATGACCAAGGCCATGCTGCCTGCGCTGTGTCAACCCGGCAGCGCCAGCACATCGGCCAGCGCCCCGGTGATGTCGCTGCGCAGCGCCGCCCAGTCTTCGCCGCCCGCCAGGCAGAAGCGCTGGTTCACCTCCAGCTCCACGCCGACATACTGCCCGGGCGTATGGCGCTTGCGCAGCAGCGAGGTCAGGCCGTCGCCCTTGCCTTCATACGGATAGTTGCGCCGCAGCTTCAGCTCGGGCCGGCGCCGGCGCAAGGCGCCGAGCCAGCGCGATGCCAGCGCACCCTCGCCGGCGCGCCTCGGGTCATACAGCCACGCCACGTCGGCCTGGCGCACCACGCCGTTCAGTTCGGGCGTGAAGCTGTGCGAGGCAATGTGAATCACCTGCCGGCCCGACGCAATCAGGCGGGCAACTTCCGACTCGACCGCGTCGCGGTGTGGCCGGTAATAAAGTGCGGCGATGTCGCGCCGGGTCGCCAGCGCCAGCCCGCGTGTCGCCTCCGAATGCAGCTGCCGGTGGCCGATGGAACGGTTCAGGTCGATCAGCAGGCGGGTCGTGGTGGCGGCGAACAGCGGCGCGCCAAAAGCCACGGCCATCTGCCGCGCCAGCTCCAGCGCACCCGGGTCCCAGCCCCGGTGCGTGGGCAGCAAGGCCTCGTGGCCCTTGAACAGGACGTCATAGGCGAGCGGCACCTCGTGGCCGCCGTGCTCGCAGCTGATGACCAGGGCCGCAGCGCCCGTGCGCTCTGCCGCTGCCGTCACACCGTCTGTATCGGGTTGCCGTGGACATCGACCTCGTAGGTCGTGACCTCGAACTTTTTCAGGGTGTTCGGCCCGAACGCCATCGTTAGCGGCACGTCGCCGGCGTCGCGGCCGCGCGCCATCACGATGCGGCCGATGCGCGGCGTGTTGTGGCGCGCGTCGAAGGTGTACCAGCGCCCGCCCAGAAACACCTCGAACCAGGCGCTGAAGTCCATCGGGTAGGGCACCGGGGGAATGCCGATGTCGCCCAGGTAGCCGGTGCAGTAGCGCGCCGGGATATTCATGCAGCGGCACAGCGTCACCGCCAGGTGCGTGAAGTCGCGGCACACGCCGGTGCCTTCGCGCCAGCCTTCGACGGCGGTGCGCGTGGCGCGCGCGGCGTTGTAGTTGAAATGGATGTGGTTATGCACGTAGTCGCAAATGGCCTGCACCCGCGCCCAGCCGGCCGGCACCTGGCCGAACTGGTTCCAGGCGAACTGCAGCAACTCGCTGTCCACCTCGCAGTAGCGGCTGGGCAGCAGGAACTGCAGCGTGGCCGGCGGCAGTTCGGTCGGGTCGTGCTGCCGGGCCGACCAGTCCACCTCGTCGGGCAGGCCCGGGTCGCGAATGATGGACTGGCTGTGAAAACGCACCTCGCCAACCCCGGCCGGCGCATTGACGCGCCCGCACTGGTTGCCAAAGGCGTCCAGGTACTCATCGGCCTGCAAATTGGGCTCGATCAGGACGATTTCGGGCGCCAGCAGGTCGTCGCGCCGCGACGGATGCACATGCAGCACATACACAAGCGCCATGGGCGACGTGATGGCCAGCTGGATGTCAAAACCAATTTTGATGTACATGGCAGTGCGCTTGAAAAAAAAAGGGGTGGAAGCACAAGGACGTGCTCCAGATGGAGTCGGTTCAACTACATGCAAGTATGGTGCCAGCCAGTCGTCCGGCGTATCGTCGCTGGCGCTGCGCGGTTGTCGGAAACAGGCGAGTTTTTGGGCGGGAAATCCCTGATTGGCTGGCGAGCAGGTGGCGATGAACGCCGACATCGACCGGGTCGAGCCAGCGGCGCGCCGGTACAAGAGCAGGAGCAAAATACGACCAGCGCAGCATATGCTATGTTTTTAATAGCTACTACCGAACTGTTGACCTGCGCAAAATGCTGTTTTGACCCAACTTCACGGGAATGATCGTTCAACCTTAAATCTGGCGATCGGGCGTGTGACTCCAGCGGCGTGCGTTAACCAGGCCCGCGCGGAGGAGGCGCCGCCATGTCCCGTGCGGCAGCGCACAGACTGCGGCCGTCGACGCCCCTTACATTGAAGGCCATGCAAATACCGTTCTCATCCGGGGAGTTTTACGGTGTATTTCGCGACTACAACGATGCGGCGTGGCCTGCACAGGTGTTTCTCGCAGCCTTGGCCGTCGCAGTCATCGCGACAGTGGCCATCGGCTTGCTGGCCACGGCACGCCTGCCGCATGGAGCGCCTCCAACATGATCAACCGCAGACGTTTCGCCGCTTCGGCGCCTTTGCTTTTTGGCGGCGCCGGGGCGATGCCTGGCTGCTCGCCCGACCCTGCGGCGCAGAGCTACGAGACGGTCGCGCGTCAAACCTGGCGCCTTGGCGGCGTTGATGGTTTCGAAGGCGCCGCGCTGGGCCGGGAACTGGTGCGCTACGCCACGCTCGCGCCGTCCAGCCACAACACGCAGTGCTGGAAATTTTCCCTCGACGACAAGGACCAGCGCAACGCCATCACCCTCATGCCCGACCTGTCGCGGCGATGCCCGGCGGTGGACCCCGACGACCATCACCTTTTCGTGTCGCTGGGCTGCGCTGCCGAAAACCTGACCCAGGCCGCGCTGGCCCACGGGCTCATGGGCGATGCCCGTTTCGACACGGCGCGCGACGTCGTGCGCGTGGCGCTTGAGCCCGCCCGGGCCCAGGCCTCGGCCTTGTTCAAGGCGATGGCCCAGCGGCAATGCACCCGTGGCGACTACGATGCGAAGCCGCTGTCGAACGAAGAACTCGGCCTGTTGCAGCGCGCGGGCAGCTCAGACGACACACGTTTGCTGCTGTTGACCGATAGAGCCGCGATGGAACAGACGCTCGACTATGTGGTCCAGGGCAACACGGCCCAGATGGCCGATCCGGCCTTCGTCAAGGAGCTCAAGGCCTGGATCCGCTTCAACGGCGCCGACGCGGTGCGCTTGAGAGACGGCTTGTACAGCGCGTCCTCGGGCAATCCGAACATTCCTGCCTGGCTGGGCAATCTCGCTTTCGAACGGTTCTTCACGCCGACGGGCGAGAACGACAAGTACGCGCGGCAGATTCGCAGCTCCGCCGGCATCGCGGTGTTTGTCGGCACAACCGCCGACAAGGCGCACTGGGTGGACGTGGGCCGCTGCTACGAACGCTTCGCGCTGCAGGCCACGGCGCTGGGCATTCGCAACGCGTTTTTGAACCAGCCGGTCGAAGTGGCATCGGTTCGGCCGCAGTTCGCCACAGCCATCGGGCTGGCCGGCCTGCGTCCCGACCTGGTGGTGCGCTTTGGCCGCGGACCGACCATGCCACCGTCCCTGCGCCGCCCGGTTCAGGCCGTGCTGGTCTGACAGCACCTGGTCCGGCACCAAGGAAACCTGATGACGTGGCTGCCGTGGCTCGGTCTGGCGTTGTGCTTGCTGGCGGTCGCTGCCGTCGGCCTCTCGGCGTATGGCGCCAAACGGTGGACCGACACCACGCGAACGCTGACCCGCCGGCTCGAAGCGGGGCGAATTGACGAAAAGGTTGGGCTGCCGTCCCCGGCGCGCTTCGACCCGCGCGAACTCGACGGCCTGCCCGCGCCGGTGCAACGCTACTTCCGCGCGGCGCTGAAGGACGGCCAGCCGATCATCGCCGCCGTCACGGTCGAACTCGCCGGCCGCTTCAACCTGTCGGCCACCGGCGCGCAGTGGAAGCCGTTCACTTCGCGGCAACGCGTCGTCACCCGCCGGCCGGGCTTCCTGTGGGACGCCCAGGTGTCCATGCTGCCCGGTTTGGCGGTGCGCGTGCGCGACGGCTACATCGCTGGCCAGGGCCTGCTGCACGCTGCGGCTTTAGGCTTGTTCCCGGTGGCCGACGTTCACGGCGGCGGCGAGAATGCCCGCGGCGAGCTCATGCGCTTTTTCGCCGAAATGGCGTGGTACCCGACTGCGCTGCTGCCCAGCCAGGGCGTGCGCTGGGAGGCGCTCGACGACCGCTCGGCGCATGCCAGCATCGTGGACGGCCCGCTCAGGCTGACGCTGCTGTTCAGCTTTAACGACGCCGGCCTGATCGATTCAGCGCGCGCCGAGGCGCGGGGCGCCATGGTGGGCAAGGAAATGGTCATGCTTCCCTGGGAAGGCCGCTGGTCCGACTACCAGGTGCAGGGCGGCATGACGGTGCCGCTCACGGGCGAGGCCGCCTGGCTACGGCCGCAAGGGCGCAAGCCCTACTTTGTCGGCGCCGTCACGTCGTTGACCTACGAGTTCGCGCCGTGACGCCGCGCGTGGCAGCCGCAGTTGCCGGCGTGCCCGGCTTGACGCGTGAGCCCTGGCTGCGGCGGCATCCGCTGACCGGTTTTTTCGCCCTGACGTTTGCCTGGTCGTGGACCTGCTGGCTGCTGTCGCCAGCGCTCAAGGCCCAGTCGTCGCTGCTTGCCACGCTGCTGATGTTCCTGGGCAGTTTCGGCCCCAGCATGGCCGCAGTGCTTGTCGTTGCGTATGGCGGCGGGCGAGCCGGCCTGCGCGTCTGGTTCGGGCGTTGCCTGCAATGGCGCGTGGGTGCCGGGTGGATGGCGCTCGCCTTTTTCCTGCCCCTTGCCCTGATGTCGCTGGCGGCGGCCATGCACATCGCGCTGGGCGGCGCCATCGCGCCCTCGCCGGCCGCCGGGCATGTGCTGATGGCAGCGGTGAATTTCTTTTTGATTTTCCTGGTCGGCGGACCGGTGGGCGAGGAATTCGGCTGGCGCGGGTATGCGCTGGGCCAACTGCAGGATCGCCACGGCTGGCGCATTGCCAGCCTGGTGCTGGGGGCCGCATGGGGCGTGTGGCACCTGCCGCTGTTTTTCATCGACGGCACCTCGCAAGCCCACATTCCGCTGGCGCTGTTCCTGCTCAGCGTCGTGGCGATGTCCGTCCTTTTCGCATGGCTTGCCCGTCACACCGCGGGCAGCGTGGTGCCGGCCCTGGTGCTTCACACCGCCATCAACGCCTGGCCGTCCATCATCCCGGTGTTGCCAACCGGCGAGAGTTACTGGCCCTACGCGCTGGTGGTGGCGCTGCTGGTTCTGGTGGCGCTGGGGCTGCTGGCGCAACCGCGATTCGGCGGCCCGGCGTTTTCGCAACCGAAACGGGCCCCGTGACCCTGCTTTTCTGGGCTCAGTTCGCACTGCCTCTGGTCCTGATTGCCTGGATCGGGTTCGCGCCGCCACGGAGCCGGTTCGGGTTTGGCATTCAGCTCACCGGCAGCGCCATGACGCTGTGGGCGATGGCCTTGCTGGGCGTCTGGCTGCTGCCGCCCTGGTGGGCGCCTTATGCATTCGGACTGGCGCTGGCGGCGGCGGCGGGGGCGGGGCTGCGCCGAATCCGGCCTTTCGCATCCAGGCTGCCTGCGACCTGGGGCGGGTGGATGGTCGCGGGGCTCTTTGTTGCGCTGGGCGCGGCGTCGGCCTACGGCGTTGCCATCGCGCTGCGCAGCCGGACCGCGCCGCCGGTGCGTGCGGTGGCCTTGGCGTTCCCGCTGGAGCCTGGCGTCTACCTGGTCGTCAATGGTGGCAGCGACATCAACACCAACGCGCACCTCATGACCCTTGATGCCAGCATTCCCCGATTGCGCGATTGGCGCGGGCAGTCGTATGGCGTCGACATCGTCAAGCTCGGCGCGTTCGGGCTTCGAGCCCGCGGTGTGCTGCCTGCCGACCCGGGCGCCTATCGCATCCACGGCGCCCGCGTGCTCGCGCCGTGCGCCGGCCAGGTGGTGTTCGCCGTGGACGGGCTGCCCGACATGCAGGTGCCCGAGGTGGACCGTGACCACCTGGCGGGCAACCATGTGATGCTGCGATGTGCCGGGGCCGATGTGCTGCTCGGCCACCTGCGTCCCGGCAGCGTCCAGGTTCCCGCAGGGGCCACGGTTGCCGTCGGCGACTGGCTGGGAGCGGCCGGCAACTCGGGCAATACCGGTGAGCCGCACCTGCATGTCCATGCGCAGACCCCGGGCCCGGCCGGCGCAGCGCTGGGTGGCGATCCGCTGCCCATCCTTTTCGGCGGCCGCTTTCCGGTGCGCGGCGACCGCATCGTGTCGCCTTGAGCAGGCGTCCGCCTGGGCTGTTCGTGGCAGCAGTGGCGCTGAAGCAGGAACTTATACCAATCCCGTGTCATGAAATAACCGAAGCCGAAGGCAGCACTGCCCAGCTGCGGGAGCACAAAGAGCGGATGGCGCCAGGGATCTGCATGAAGGCATTCCAGGCGTCGCAGCAGGCGTCAACAATCTGTTCGTAGCCTTCGTAGCAGCGATTGGCCAGGTGCCGGTCGCGCAGTTGCTGCCACACCTGCTCGGCCGGGTTGAGCTCGGGCGAACCCGCTGGCAGCGGCAACAATGAAACGTTCGGGAACTGCGGCAGTTTGGGCGTGGTGTGCCATCCCGCGCGGTCCAGCACCAGTACGGCGTGGCGCCCCGCAGGCACCGCCTCACTCAAAGCCTGCAGGTGATGGGCCATCGCCTCGGTATTGGCCTGCGGCATGACCAGACCGATGGCACTGTCCTGCTGTGGACAGACGGCGCCAAAGACGTAGGCCGATTCGGACTGCTGCTGACGCACCACCCGGGGCCGCGTTCCCTTGCGTGCCCACAGGCGCGTTTGCGTGCCGCGCTGGCCGATGCGCATTTCATCCTGGAACCAGATGTCCACCTGTTCAGGCGCAACGCCTGGCGGCAGCGTTGCGGCGACTTCCTGGACGAAGTTTTTTTTTGAATTCGGCTTGTGCAACCGGATCGGCGTAGGGGCTGACGGCGCGGGCCGAAATCCACACCATGCCCAAGCGCTTCATCAGGTCATACACACCGTTCAGGCTGTAGGCCACGCCAAACTGCCCGGCCAGCAACTGGCGGATGTCTTCGCCCCGCACCCCCCCGCCGCCGCGTTCGCCCTGCAGTTTCTCGACCGCCTGGCGAAACGCCTCTTCGTGCTCTTTGGCAAGGCGCTGCGTCCTCCGGTCGTGCGGCAGGCCGGCCAGACGGGCCACGCCGCCAGCGCTAAACCACTGCACCCAGCGCATGACGGCGTGGCGGGGCACGCGCAGGGCAGCGGCCACTTCGGGATAGCTCTTGCCGTCCTTGAGGTGCGCCAGAGCAATCAGGCGCAGTCGCCGGCGCCCATCCTTTTCCTTGTGGGCCAGTCGGTCGAAATCATAGGGATGCAGCTGATCAATGATGTGCTGAGATAACATTTTCGTAATCTCCTGCGAGAGCCAAGACTGCTCTGACTCCGATCGCTGGCTTTGGTTCTCTATATCTTGGGATTGGTATTACTGCGTGCCGGACCCTTGCTTCGCAGCCGGTGACCGGCCGTAAGCCAGTTTCATTCCCAGGATCATCACCGCAAGCGCCAGGGTAATGGTGTTGGCAATCATCATGGGCCAGGAGTCCAGCAGCACGCCGTAGGCCAGCCACAGCGCCACGCCGGCGGTGAACACGCTGTACATCCCCAGCGACACGCCGCTGACATCGCGCGTGCGAAAGCTCAGCCAGGCCTGCGGCAGGAAGCTCGCGGTCGTCAAAAAGGCCGCCGCCGAGCCGACGACGTCGATCAAGCTGATCACCATCAGCGGCTGCCTTCCTTCACGGCCCAGTCCACCAGCGCCTCTAACGCCGGGCGCGCCGCCGGGGCGTTGGCATGGTTGACGATGCCGACCACCACCAGGCGCCGGCCGCTGGGCGTGTGAACGTAGCCGGCCAGCGCGGTGGCGTCGCGCAGCGTGCCGCTCTTCAGGTGCGCCCAGCCCTGCGACACCTGCGATCGGCTGCGCTTCAAGGTGCCATCGACGCCGGTGATCGGCAGCGACGCCATCAGCTCGGGCATGGCGCCCGACACATACGCGGTCTGCAGCATGCGCGCCAGGCCCTGCGGCGTGACGCGCTCGCCCCGCGACAGGCCCGAGCCGTTGTCCAGCACCGGCACATCCTGCGGGCCAAAGCGCGCCAGCCACCAGCCGCGCACCGCCTCGCGCGACGCCTCGTTGCTCGCGCCGCCGGGGCGCTGCAGGCTGAGCGTCAAAAACAGCTGCTGCGCCATCACGTTGTTGCTGAACTTGTTGATGTCGCGGATCACCTCGGCCAAGGACGGCGACGCCATCTCGAACGCTGGCGCCAGGCCGGGCGGCGCCGTGCCCTCGCGCACCCGGCCTTTCAACTGGCCACCCATTTCCTGCCAGAGCCCGGCAATCGCCCGCTGGGCATAGCTGGCCGGGTCGGCCGAGGCGATGGCCCAGGTCTTTTCACCGCAGGCCACCGGGTAGCTGCCGGCAAACGCCATGCGCAGCGGATCGGCCAGGTCGGGCTGGAGCTGCGCGCGGTAGTCGCCGCAGTCGGTCAGTGCGGCGCGGCCGTTGCTGCCCGCCGACAGCGGCACGCTGGCCTGCATCCGCACGCCGGCCAGCGGCGGGTCGTAGCTGATGCTGGCGCTGCCGCTGCCCGGATTCGGCGCAAACGTCATCACCACCGACTTGTAGTTCACCAGCAGCGCATCGGGCTGCACGTTGTAGGGGCGCAGCGCCTCGCCGTCGAAGTCGCCGGGGTTCTGGCTAGATGCCGCAAAGGCGCTGCGGTCGAGCACGATGTCGCCGTTGATGCTTTTGATACCCAGGCCCTGCACCCGGCGCAGCAGCAGCCACAGCCGCTCCATGACCAGCTTCGGGTCGCCCCGGCCCTGGATGACCAGGTTGCCGTTCAGCACGCCATCGGCTACCGGGCCATCGGTGTAGACCGGCGTGGCCCAGGTGTAGGCTGGGCCAAGCAGTTCCAGCCCGGCATAGGTCGTGACCAGCTTCATCACCGACGCCGGGTTCATGGTGCTGCCGGCGCGGTAGCTGAGCAGCGGCGCGGTTTTTCCGTTGAGCGCCGGCGCGGCATCGACGACCACGGCGGCGAAGGCTTCGCGCGGCACCTTGGCGCGCGCCAGCAGCGCATCGACCTCGGGCGGCAGGGTTTGGGCGCTTGCGCACGCGCTGGCGAGCAGCGCCAGCAGGCCGGCGGCCAGGCGCGCGCGGGATCGGGTCGGTAAGGGGGGCAAAAGCATGTCGCAATTATCGGCTGCGGCACTGGCACGCTGGCAGGCAGGATAATCGTCGGATGCGCACCGCCGCCCGTTCTCAAGCTGGCGGTCCACGGCGCTTGAATAACTATGATTTTGATAGCTGCTTGCGCTTATGCAATAAGCGCAAAAGCCTTATTTGATGCCTAAACCTTTTAAATTCCTCGCTTTTGACACCAGCACCGACCGCCTGTCGATTGCCGTGACCGACGGCGCGCGCGTCTGGCAGCACAGCAGCCCGGGCGGCGCGCAAGCCTCGACCACCCTGATCCCTGCGATCCTGGCGTTGCTGGCCGAGTCCGGCCTGGGCTTGGGCGATCTGGACGCGATTGCCTTTGGCCGGGGGCCGGGCTCGTTCACCGGCTTGCGCACCGCCTGCGCGGTGGCGCAGGGCCTGGCCTCTGGCGCCAACCACGGCGCGGGCATCCCGGTGCTGCCCATCGACACGCTGGCGGCGGTGGCCGATGAAGCGCGCTTCCAGCGGTTCGGAGCTGCGACCGGCAATGACGCGCCCTTGACCGTCATGGCGCTGCTCGATGCCCGAATGGACGAGATGTATGTGCAGAGCCATCAATTCAGGAGCGGCTCATGCATGTCCGTCAAGGACTGCGAGCTGATTCGGCCCGAAAACCTGGTGACTGACGGGTCGGCCCGGCTGCTGGCCGGCAATGTGTTCGGCGTGTACGCCGGCCGGCTGCCCGAGGCCCTGGCCAGGCTGGACTGCATCGAGGCCTATCCGACCGCCACCGCGCTGCTGCGCCTGGCGCCCGCGCTGGCCACCGCCGGGCATTGCATCGAGGCGAGTCTGGCCCTGCCGCTGTATGTGCGCGACAAGGTTGCCCAGACCACCGACGAGCGCGCCCGCATCAAGGCCGATGCCCTGGCCGCGCCGGCGATTCCGCTGGAAAGCTGACCGGCCTTGACCATGAACGCCACCCTTCAGCCTCTCCAGCCGCTCGAAGCCCGCTTCGAAACCATGACGCCCGCCTGGCTGCCAACGGTGTTGCGGGTGGAGCAAAGCGCTTATCCGCATCCCTGGAGCGAGCGCAGTTTCCTCGACTCGCTCCACGCCGGCTACCAGGCGCAGCTGCTGACCGCCGGCCCGGCGGAACAGCCCGAGCTGCTCGGCTATTTTGTCGCCATGAAGGGCGTGGACGAGGTGCATCTGCTCAACATCGCGGTGGCGCCCGCCTTTCATCGCCAGGGCTGGGCGCGGGTGATGCTCGATGCGCTCGGCATCTGGTCGCGCGCTCAAGGCGCGCAGTGGCTGTGGCTCGAAGTGCGCGTCAGCAATGTGCGCGCCCGGACGGTGTATGAAAGCCATGGCTTTCGCCAAGTCGGCATGCGGCGCAACTACTACCCGGCCAGCGCGGCATCGCCCAGGGGCGAGGACGCCATCGTCATGAGCCTGAAGTTGTGAATCCTGATGGAAAGTCGCCCACCATGAGCCTGAACCTCGACAAGCGCCAGCGCGCCATGCTGCAGGAAATGGGCGTGCGGGTCTGGCAGCCGCTGGCACCGGCGGCCGACCTGCCGGTTGCTATCGAAGTCATAGCTGCTTATGCAGGCTCAGCAAGCGAAAAAGCCGGTTTTGGACAAAACTTTCAGGCGGACAGGGCGTTGGCGCCTGCTTCCGCGTCCCCGGCGCCAGCCGCCCGGCAGGATGCGCCGCCGCCCCGGCCCGCCCGCGCTGCGCCTCCGGCGCCGCCTGCGCCTGCGCCGTCCGGCCACACCCCGGACGGCGCCGCCCCGCCCGGCTGGCGCCTGGGCCAGGCGCAGCTGCTCTATGCCGACACCGCGCGGGCCGGCGGTGCGCGCTGGCTGGTGCTGGCGCAAATACCGCCCGCCGCGCTGCACGCCCCGGCTTTCGACGGCGATGCCGGCCGGCTGCTCGACAACATGCTGCGCGCCGCCCGTCTGCACCAGGACGCCGGCGCCGTGCTGTTCGCGCCGCTGGTGCGCCAGGCGATTTCCGGAGCGATGGACGAATTTTCCGCCGCGCTGTCGGCCTTGGTCGAGCAGTCGCGGCCCGACGTGGTGCTGGTCATGGGCCGGCTGGCGGCGCAGGCGCTGCTGGCGTCCAGCGAGCCCTTCGGCAAGCTGCGCGGCCAGCCGCATGCGCTGCACGGCCGCGCCGCCGTGGTGACGCATGACGCGCCCTACCTGCTGCGCTGCCCGCAGGACAAGGCCAAGGCCTGGGACGACCTGTGCCTGGCCATGGGCCTGGCGGCAAGCGCAAGCTGACTTCGCGCTTCTTACAATAAGGGCATGACCTTTCTTGACATGCTCGGCGCCGCAGAACGCCAGAATCATTCCATGCTGTGCGTCGGGCTGGACCCCGATCCGGCGCGGTTTCCCGGAAAACTCAAGGGCGACGCCCGCCGGATTTACGATTTTTGCGCCGCTATCGTCGATGCAACCGCCGACCTGGCGATGGCCTTCAAGCCGCAGATCGCCTACTTTGCCGCCCACCGCGCTGAAGACCAGCTGGAGCGCCTGATTGAACACATGCGCCGCAGCGCGCCACAGGTGCCCGTCATCCTCGACGCCAAGCGCGGCGACATCGGCAGCACCGCCGGCCAGTACGCCATCGAGGCTTTCGAGCGCTACGGCGCCGACGCGGTCACGCTGTCGCCCTTCATGGGCTTTGACTCGGTCGCGCCCTACCTGCAGTACCACGGCAAGGGCGCTTTTTTGCTCTGCCGCACGTCCAATCCCGGCGGCGACGACCTGCAAAGCCAGCGCCTCGCGTCGGTCGAAGGCCAGCCGCTGCTGTACGAGCACATCGCCCGGCTGGCGCAAGGCCCGTGGAACCTCAACGGCCAGTTGGGGCTGGTGGTCGGCGCGACCTATCCGGCGGAAATTGAAAAAGTCCGCGCCGTGGCGCCTTCGCTGCCGTTGCTGATCCCCGGCGTGGGCGCACAGGGCGGCGATGCCGTGGCCACGGTGCGTGCCGGCTGGCGACCGGACGCGCCCATCATCGTCAATTCATCGCGCGCCATCCTGTACGCCTCATCCGGCGACGACTTTGCCGGGGCCGCACGGCGCGAAGCGCTCAGGACACGCGATTTGCTGCAGGCGGCGCGTCCCGACGCGCTGCTGGCTTAAGGCCAGCGCCGCCCGCCCATGGGCAGGTAGGGCAACACCTTGGCCAGGCCATCGCGCCCACTGGCCGCGCGGTACAGCAAGGCGCTGCCCAGCGCCGAACCAGCGGTTCGCTTAAGCAGCGAGGGGCTGCGGCGCGACGCCATCAGCACGGCCAGGCCAGCGCCAAAGACCAGCCAGTGCTCGCCCGGAAAGCTCGGCCGGCGCTGGTCGTAGTCCTTGAGCTCCTTCAAGGAGCGAATCGGGGGAACGGTCATGACTAAGTTTCCTTTGAAAACCCGACCTTACCCAGCACTGTGCCAAGCCGGTGTCAGACGCTGCCGCAAGCGCCTGTCTGCCACCTGCGCCGCACCGCGCCAAGGGCCGGTTCGCCAGTCGCTGGCAATGGTGATCGCCTCTGGCGCGCCACGCTAAAGCGCCGCCGCCGATGCCAAGGCTGCTCGATTTCATCAACGATGGCCATGGCCCGGTCTGCCACCGAAATGCCTGCGGGCGCATAGCCCAGGCCGGGCCGCAGGTCGTCTGCGCCGAGCCGGTACTGGCCGGTGCGCTCGTCCGGCGCCAGGGCGATGGGCGGTGAGACAACGCTCCAGTCCAGCGCGCCTTCGGCCCGCCGCCGGTTAGGGAATTCGCGGGCCGCCAGCGCGCCTTGCCGGTGTTCGGCGGGAAGCCCTGGCATGTCCACCAGCTGCACGCCCGGCGCCACGTACAGGCTGCCGGCGCCGCCGACCACCAGCAGGCGTTGACACGCCCGCTGGCTTGACGCCGTCCAGGAGGGCCTGGCTGCCCTGCAGGAACAGGTCATGGATGTGCGGCTCGCTCCAGCCCGGGTTGCAGGCGCTGACTACGGCGTCATGGCCCGCCACGCTGGATTGCAAGGGCCTGACGGGGTGCGCGGCGAGGTGCTGCGCCTGGAAGGATGGGTGCAGGTCTCCCAGGTGCGCGCGCTGCATGCGCTGTGCGTGGCAGGCTGGGGCATCAGTCTGGGCGTGACGCAAGACGACCGCCGCGCGCTGGCCGATGGCCGGCGGCTGCCCGTGCTGGCTCTTTACTTCGGCCATGTGGACGGCAGGGATGCGTCGCGCGCCGTCGATGGCGCCTGACGAGCCCGGCCGGGGTCGCACTGGTGCCGGGTTTCAGGCGCTTTTCCTGTGCTTGCGCCACGGACACGCTACAGTAGCAGTGGTTAACTGCTGGACGCAGGAATTGCCCCGGCCAGCCAAGGAGGCGCAGATGGAATCCCATCCCAATGGCAAGACCGCCTTTGTATTTGCCGGCGGCGGCAGCTTCGGCGCGGTGCAGGTCGGCATGCTGCATGCGCTGGTCGAATACGGCGTGCAGTCCGATTTGGTCATCGGCGCCTCGGTCGGCGCGATCAACGGCGCGTATTTCGCTGGCGACCCGACGCTCGCCGGCATCGCGCGGCTGGAGCAGCTGTGGTGCGGGCTCAAGCGCAGCACGATTTTTCCGATGACCTTCAGCCGCATCGTCGGGCTGTTTTCGCGCTCGGCTTCGCTGGTCGATTCGGGTGGACTGCGCGAGTTGATCGCCCAACATTTGCCGTACAGCCTGCTGGAGCAGGCGGCGCTGCCGCTGCATGTCGTCGCTACCAGCCAGCTGAACGGCAAATCGGTCTGCCTGTCGTCCGGCCCGGCGGTCGATGCGATCCTTGCCAGCTGCGCGATTCCGGCGATTTTTCCGCCGGTGCGGCTCGAAGGCGAGTACCTGATCGACGGCGCCGTGGCCAGCAACACGCCGGTCACCACGGCGGTCGCGCTCGGCGCCCGCCGGCTGATCGTGTTGCCGACCGGCTATGCCTGCGCCTTGACCGAGCCGCCACTCAGCGCCATCGCCAGCGCGCTGCATGCGCTGAACATGGTGATCGCGCATCAGCTGGTGCAAGACCTGGAGTTGATGGCGGACCGGGCCGAGGTGCTGACGGTGCCGCCGCTGTGTCCGCTGACGGCGTCGGCCTACGACTTTTCGCGCGCGCATGAACTGATCGAGCGGGCCAGGCAAAACACCTGCCACTGGCTGGAGGAGGGCGGCCTGCAGCAGCACGGCATTCCCGGCGCGCTGCGGCCGCATGCGCACTAAAGCTGCTTATAAGACCGCAGCAGAGCGTTTCATCCGCCCGCCGAGCATCACGCAGGCCAGCGCCGCCACCAGCAGCGCAATGCCGGCCCACTGCCAGGGCGTGACCGTCTCGCCCAGCACGCCCATGCCGGCGGCCAGGCCGACCACCGGCACGCCCAGGCCGAACGGCGAGACGCGATTGGCCGGGTGGCGCTTGAGCAGGCCGGTCCACAGGCTGTAGCCGATCACCGTGGCCACCCAGCCGAGGTAGGCAATCGACAGCCAGCTGGTCCAGCCCGCGTCCAGCCACTGCCAGCGCACGGCCGGGTCGTCAAACAGCCATGACAGCGCCATGAAGGGCAGGATGGCGGCCGCGCCGCTCCAGACCACGAAGGCAATCGGCGAGTAGTGGCTGGAGACTTTTTGCAACTGCCGCGCCACGATGTTCGACGCCGCCCACATGGCTGCGGCGCACAGCGTCAGCGCAAAGCCGGCCACCGTGGTGCCGCTGGCCGCGCCGGGGCTGGCATAGTTGGTGCCAAAGCAGGCCAGGCCCAGCGCCGCCAGCACCATGCCCGCCTGCAGTGGCCGGCTGGCGCGCTCCTGCAGCAAGATAAAACCAAACAGCGCGGTAAAAAACACTTGCGTCTGCAGCAGCACCGACGCCAGCGCCGCCGTCATGCCGATCTTCAGGGCGATGAACAGGATGCCGAACTGCCCGACCCCCTGGAACAGCCCGTACAGCACCACCCATTTCCACGGCACCTGCGGCGGCCGGATGAACAGCGCCAGCGGCAGAAAAGCAAAGGTGAACCGGGCGGCGCCCAGCTGAAACGGCGTGAAGTCGCGCAGGGCGAACTTCATCGCGACGAAGTTCACTCCCCAGACCAGCACCACGACCAGTGCGGCCGCCAGTTCGCGGCCGCTCAGGCGCGCGGCGCTCAAGGCTGACCGCCGCAGCGGGTTGCAGCAGGCATGAAGACGCGCGGAGGCAGGGGGCAGAAGGGCATGGTGGGAACGGGAATGGAGGTCTGCAAGGGCGTGTGGGAAGGGCGGCATGCAAGCCAATGGGCCTCTGGATTATTACTCACCTGCGGCTTTTGGCCCCAGGGCAGCGCTCGCCTGGCCTGGCCACTGCTCCATTTCCTTTCCAGCGCGGGCGCAACCCAAGGTCTGCCGCATGGAAATCTGCGCCGGAACACCGGAAAAATGCGGCGAATCTGCTAACCTTTTAAAGGTTCAGTTATTTTTTTGAAAGGTTCATTCATGTCCCATGACAGCCCCACCCTGGTTCAGACACAGGAACGACTGGTTTCCGCCATTCGTTCGGAAATATCCGACGCCGAAGAGACCTTGTCGGCCACGGCGGACCAGGCGGGAGAAAAAATGGCCAGGCTGCGCAGCCGCGTCGAGAACCGCCTGCGCGAAGCCAAGTTCCGCCTGATCGATGCCGAGGAAGCGCTGCTTGCCCGCACCCGCGAGGCCGCCCATGCCGCCGACCACTATGTGCATGAGTCGCCATGGACCTCCATCGGCGTGGCGGCAGGCGTCGGCGTGGTGGTCGGCCTGCTGCTGGGCCGGCGCCTGTAAACAAAAAAAACGGCGGCGCCCTGGCCGCCTGCCGGCCCTTCGCTATGGGCTGGCGTCGGGAAAATAGTGAAGGCCTGTTGCGCATGGCGGCAGGCCTTCTGTTTTTCAGCCCAGCCAGGTGTGCTGCGCCAATGCGGGTCTTCGGTGCCTGAAAGAACCAGCGCCCGGACTGGAAATTTCAGTAAATAATGCCTGTAGCGCTTTCTGGCTATGCGCAAGCCGCTATTGAATCAGGAGCATTAAACACTGCTCTTGTGTGCGCGCACTGCCGGTTCAGGCCGTCCCGGACACCCGCCGGAAGCCCGCCGACGCCTGCATCAAACTCAAGGTGTAGGGCTGCGCCACGCGGCGGGCCACCAGGTCGCTGGACGCCAAAACTTCCACCGTCTGGCCGCGCTGCATCACCATCAGCCGCTCGCACAAATGCGTGACCACCGCCAGGTCGTGGCTGACCATGATGAAGGTCAGGTTGCGACGCCGCCGCAGGTCTTCGAGCAGGTTCAGCACCTCGGCCTGCACCGATGCGTCGAGCGCGGACGTGGGTTCGTCGAGCAGCAGGATCTGCGGCTCAAGGATCAGGGCGCGCGCAATCGCGATGCGCTGGCGTTGCCCGCCCGAGAGCTGGTGCGGGTAGCGGAACCTGAAGCCCTGTCCGAGTCCGACTTCATCAAGCGCGCGTTCGATGCGCGTTTCGGCGTCTGCAATGCCGTGGATGGCCAGCGGCTCGGCCAGCAGCCGGTCCACCGTCTGCCGGGGATGTAGCGAGCCGTAGGGGTCCTGGAACACCATCTGCACGCGGCGCCGGAAGGCCTTGCTGCCGGGCGTGGGACTTTCAGCGCCGCCAACAAGTTGCACCGTGCCCGATTCCTTGGGCGCCAGGCCGCAGAGGGCGCGCAGCACCGTCGATTTGCCCGAACCCGATTCGCCGACGATGCCGAAGCTTTCGCCCGGTGCGACGGAAAACGAGGTGTTGGCCACGGCCACGAAGCCGTCATAGACGACACGCATGCCGCTGACTTCCAGCCCCAGCGCCGGGCTTGCGCCTGAAGCCTTCAGGCCGGCTGCGCTGATCACACTGTTCATAACGCCCACTCCGGCCGGCGGTCCAGCGTCGCCAGCGGGTGCGTGGACGCGCCCAGTTGCGGCAAACAAGCCATCAGGCCGCGCGTGTACGGATGTTTTGCCTGCGCCAGCCCACCCGCCGCCAGTTCCTCGACCACCCGGCCGGCGTACATCACCAGAATCCGGTCGCAAAACGAGGACACCAGCCGCAAATCGTGCGACACCAGTATCAGGCCCATCCCGTGCTCGGCCACCAGCGCGTCGAGGATGGACAGCACCTGCAATTGCACTGTCACGTCCAGCGCCGAAGTCGGCTCGTCGGCGATCAGGATATCCGGCTCGGCAATCAGCATCATCGCAATCATCGCCCGCTGGCCCATGCCGCCCGAGACTTCGTGTGGGTAGAGCTTGTAAACCCGCGCCGGGTCGTCGATGCGCACCGATTCGAGCGCCGCCAGCGCGCGTTTTTTCGCCTCGCTGCCGGAGATGCGGGTGTGCGCCTGCAGCGTCTCGACGATCTGCGCGCCAATCGTCATCACCGGGTTGAGCGAGAACTTTGGGTCCTGCAGCACCATGGCGATGCGCCCGCCGCGCAGGGCGCGCCGCTGTTTTGGTGGGCAGTGCAGCAAATCGACGCCGCCGAATTCGAGCCGCCTGGCGGTGACAACGCCTTCGGGCGCGGTCAGGCCGAGGATGGCGCGGCCGGTCTGCGACTTGCCCGAACCCGATTCGCCGACGATGCCCAGCCGCTCACGGCCTAGCGTGAACGACACGCCGCGCACGGCTTCGACCATGCCGCCGTCGCGGTTGGGAAAGGCGACGCGCAGGTCTTCGACGACCAGCAAAGGCGATGGATTCATTTGACCCCCTTCGGGTCCAGCGCATCGCGCAGCCCATCACCGAGCAGATTGAACGCCAGGCTGACAACAAAAATTGCCGCACCGGGCGCAGCCGCCACCCACCACTGGTCCAGTACATACAGCCGCCCGTTGGCAATCATCGCGCCCCATTCGGGCATGGGCGGCTGCGCGCCCAGGCCGAGAAAGCCCAGCCCGGCGGCCGTCAAAATGATGCCCGCCATGTCCAACGTCACACGGACAATCACCGACGACAGGCACAGCGGCATGACGTGGCGCAGCACGATGCGCCACGGCGAGGCGCCCAGCAATTGCACGGCGGCGATGTAGTCGGTCTGGCGGATGCTCAAGGTCTCGGCCCGCGCCATGCGCGCATACGGCGGCCAGGAGGTGATGGCAATGGCGATCACCGCGTTCTCGATGCCGGGGCCGAGCGCGGCGACAAACGCCAGCGCCAAAATCAGACGCGGAAACGCCAGAAAAATGTCGGTGATGCGCATCAGCGCCGCATCGACCAGCCCGCCCGCGTAACCCGCCACGGTGCCGACCACCAGCCCGATGGGCGCGGCCAGCACGGCGACCAGGACCACGACGAACAGCGTGATGCGCGAGCCGTGGATCAGCCGCGACAGGATGTCGCGTCCCTGGTCGTCGGTGCCGAACCAGTGCGCCCAAGACGGTGCCAGGAGCCGCGTGGTGCGCAGGTCGCCGATATAGGCCGAGTAGGGCGCCAGCAGGTCGGCAAAAATCGCCACCAGAATCAGCGCCAGCACGATGAACAGCCCCAGCATGGCCAGCCGGTTGCGCGCAAACGTGCGGCAGCCGCCGTAAGCGCGGCCCAGCGCGGCCTGCCGTCGCGACAGCGGCCGGTCCGACATCAGCCAATCGTGCAGGCTTTCGCGTTTTAAAAGCGTCGAATCCATCATCGCGTGCGCGTCCTCGGGTCCAGCAGGGTATAGAGCAGGTCGGACAGCAAATTGAGGCCGATGAAGACCGAGCCGACGACGATGGTGCCGCCCAGCACCGCGTTCATGTCGGCGTTTTGCAGCGAGTTGGTGATGTACAGGCCCAGCCCCGGCCAGGCAAACACGGTTTCGGTCAGCACCGAGCCTTCGAGCAGCCCGGCGTACGACAGCGCAATCACCGTGACCAGCGGCACCATGGCATTGCGCAGCGCATGGCGCCAGATGATGCGCGCCTCCGACAGGCCCTTGGCGCGCGCGGCAATCACGTATTCCTGCGCCAGTTCATTGAGCATGAACGAGCGCGTCATGCGGCTGATGTAGGCCATGGAAAAGTAGCCCAGCAGCGACGCCGGCAGGATCAGGTGCGACAGCGCATTGCCAAAGGCCTCCCATTCGCCGGCCATCGCGGTATCGAGCAACAGCAGGCCGGTGACCGGCGTCAGCGTGAATTCATAGGCCACGTCGATGCGCCCCGGCCCGCCGACCCAGCCGAGCCTGGCGTAAAACACCAGCAGCGCCATCAGCCCGAGCCAGAAGATCGGCACCGAATAGCCGACCAGCCCGATGATGCGCACCACCTGATCGACCCATTTGCCGCGCCGCACCGCCGCCCACACACCCAGCGGCACGCCGAAACCCGCGCCGAAGAGAATCCCCAGGCTGGCCAGCTCCATCGTCGCCGGAAAGGCGCGGCGGATGTCCTGCATCACCGGGTTGGCGGTCAGCACCGACGTGCCGAAGTCGCCGCTCAGCACCTTGCGCAGGTAGATGTAGAACTGCGTGTACAGCGGCTTGTTCAGCCCCATTTCCTCGCGCACCCGCGCCACCACATGCGGCGGCGCGTTGTCGCCGACCATGGCCAGCACCGGATCGACCGGAATCACCCGCCCGATGAAGAAGGTGACTGCGAGCAGGCCCAGGTAGGTCAGCAAAATCACCACCAGGAAACGCCCGAGGGCGTTCAGCCGGCGCGCATGGCGGGAGGGCCGGGCAGCCGCCAGCAGCGGCGCCGGACTAAGGGCGAGGGGATCGGGAACTGCCAAGACGGGTGACCTGTTCGTTAGCGCTTGGCTACCTTGAACATGTAGTTGGTGTCAAACGTCGGGCCGAGTTTCAGGCCATCGACATTGCTGCGGTAGGCGGCCACCTCGGTCTGCTGGTAGAGCATGACGAAGGGGCTGGTCTTGCGGAATTCGGCCTGCAGTTCCTCGTACATCGCCTTGCGCTTGCCCGCGTCGCGCTCCAGTACGGCGGCGTCCGATTTTTTCGTCAGTTCGGGAATCGCCCAGGCGTTGCGCCACGACAGCGGCTTGGCCTTGGCGTCGTCGGCGTTGTCGGGGTTGCGCGTGAAGGTGTCGGCGTTCGAGTGCGGATCCCAGTAGTCGGAACCCCACTGGCCGATGTACATGTCGTGGGTGCGGCCCCGGTACTTGGTCAGCACCTGCTTGCCGTCGCCGGGAATGATCTCGATGTCGATGCCGGCCTGCTTGGCGGTCTGCTGGAAGGCCTCGGTGATGCCCTGCACCGGCTGGATGGTGCGCATGTCGATCGTCACCTTGAAGCCGCCCGGCAGGCCGGCCTTGGCCAGCAGCGCCTTGGCCTTGGCCACGTCGAGCTTGTACGGCGTTTCCTTGCTCGCGCCGAGCAGGCCGATGGGCAGGAAGTTCTGGTGAACGACGCCGATGTTCTTGATCAGCGTGTCGCCGATGGCCGAATAATCAACCAGCCATTTGAGCGCCTCGCGCACCTCGGGCTTGGCCAGGTTCGGGTTCTTCTGGTTCAGGCTGATGTAGTACACCGTGCCCTTGGGCGCCGAAGTGAGCTTGATGTCCTTGTTGGTCGAGAGGGCCGCGATGTCCTGCGGGCTCAGGTTGCGGGCAATGTCGATGTCGCCTTTTTCCAGCATCAGGCGCTGCGTGGCGGCTTCCTTCACATGGCGGTAGATCACGCGGGCCAGCGCCGGCTTGGGGCCGTAGTAGTTGTCATTGCGCTCCAGCGCGACGATTTCGTTCGCCCGCCACTCGCGCAGCTTCATCGGGCCGGAGCCGGCGTAATTGGTCTTGAGCCAGGCGTAGCCCCAGTCGCCGTTCTGCTCCTTGGACATCACCAGCTTCTTGTCCACGATGGCGCCGATGTTGGCGGTCAGGCAGTTGAGTACGAAGGTCGGCGCATACGCCTTGTCGGTTTCCATTGTCAGCGTGAGCGGGCCGGTGGCCTTGATCTTGTCCTTGACGTTGTCCTTGGTGAAGCCGAACTGCGTCAGGATGAAGGCCGGCGACTTGTCCAGGCTCACCGCCCGGTGCAGCGAGTAAATCACTTCCTCGGCGGTCAGCGCGTTGCCCGAGGCAAACTTCAGCCCCGGTTTCAACTCGAAGGTATAGGTCTTGCCGTCGGGCGACACCGTCCACGATTTCGCCACGTCGCCGATCAGCCTGGACGGGTCGTTCACGTCGAGCCGCACCAGCCGGTCGTAGGTGTTGCCCATGACTTCGCCGGCCGACAGCTCGAAGGCCTCGGCCGGGTCCATGGTGATGATGTCGTCGAAACCGAAGGCGATCACCAGCGTGTCCTTGGGCGTTGCCGCCAGCGCCCCCGCGCTGTGGCACAGCAGGAAAGCCGCCGTGGCTGTGGCGCACAGCACGCGGCGGGAAAGCGATGGTGAGGACGCAGAAGGGAAAGTCAGTGTTGCCAAGATGAATTCCTTTGAAAGGGTCTGTGCGAATGGGCCTGATGGTCTTGCATGCATGAAGCATGCCCATGCACGCTGTTCATTCTGCCGCTTTTGCGGGGGCTGCACGCAATGAATTTGCCTTGTGCCAGCGTTGCCTCAAGACGTGCTGGCCCGGGTTTGCATCGCGTGGCGGCTATCGGGTGATGCGGGATTATGAACGCTGCGTTGTCGCTATTAAAAAAATAGCTGACTTTGCATGCTGGACATGCGCAAACGCCTTGAAAACTTATAAATCTCGGTCCACGGCCCGCTTGAAAGGCCGTCATTGCCGCGCAGGCGGGAATCCAGGCGCACGTGAGCGTTCAGCCCTCGTTGCTGGTTCCCCGCCTTCGCGGGGATGACGCTCACAGCGAAGGACGGGTTACAAATTTCCCGCCGAACGGCGTCAGGCCACGGCCAGCGCCGGCTTTTCTTCCCGGGTGACCAGCCAGATGCCCAGACACACCAGCCCCAGCGCGGCGACGTTCTTCCACTCCAGGATTTTCTCGTCCAGGAACAGCGCCGACAGCACGGTGCCGAACACCGGAATCATGAAATTGAACACCGTCACCATGCTGACCCGGTTGTACTTGAGCAAAATCGTCCAGAGCGCAAACGCAGCGGACGACAGCACCACCAGATAGGCCAGCAGCGCGGTCGATTTCAGTGTGAAGCCAGTCAGCGTGCCGCCGGCAGCAAAGCCGATCAGCAGCAGCGCCAGCCCGCCGATGGCCAGCTGGTAGCCGGTCAGCACGACTGAATCGACCTGCTGCGACACCTTCTTGCCGTAGATGCTGGCGGCCGACAGCACGAAGGCGGCGATCACGATGAAGCCTTCGCCCAGCAGCGTGAAGTCAAAGCTCAGCAGGCCGGCGCTGAAGTTGACCACCATTACCCCGGCAAAGCCGACGATGCAGCCCAGCGCCTTGTTGACGCTGAGCCGGTCGTTCTTGTAGATCCAGTGGGCCAGCAGCACGCTGAAAAACGTGCCGGTGGCGTTCATGATCGAGCTTTTCACGCCGGTGGCATAGGCCAGGCCGATGTAGAAAAACACGTACTGCACGCTGGTCTGGGTCAAACCCAGCAGCGTCACCTGGCCCAGCGTGCGCCGGTCCAGCCGCAGCGTCTTGCGGCCGATGGCGGCAATCGCCAGCAGCACCAGGCCGGCAAAAATGAAGCGCCAGCCGGCGAACACCAGCTTGGAGGCAATGTCGTCGGGGGCGATGTTGAACAGCGCATAGCCGTTCTTGATGGCCGGGTAGGCGCTGCCCCAGAGCAGGCAGCACAGCGAGGCGACGAGGAAAACCACCTTGCGGCGGGTGAAAAATGAAGCGCTATTCACAACGGTAACTTTCGGAATCGGGCGTGGCTACGCCACGGAGGCAAATCAAATGCCAGCGGGTCAGCGGCGGCAGCGTTTTATTCCGGTTCCAGATCGATCCGAGATTAGGCGCGAAGCCGCAGACAGTGCTGTAGCACGGCAAGGCGAAGCAACGACATATCGGATTGGTCTGGAAATGGAATTACAGCAGGCGCGCCAGGTAGTGACCGGTGTGGCTGTCGGGGTTGGCGGCAATGTCTTCGGGCGTGCCAACGCCCACCACCTGGCCCCCGCCGGCCCCCCCTTCCGGACCCATGTCGATCAGCCAGTCGGCGGTCTTGATCACGTCCAGGTTGTGCTCGATCACGACGATGGTGTTGCCCGCGTCGCGCAGCTGGTGCAGCACCTTGAGCAGCAGGTCGATGTCGGCGAAATGCAGGCCGGTGGTCGGCTCGTCCAGGATGTACAGCGTGCGGCCGGTATCTCGTTTGCTGAGCTCTAACGCCAGCTTGACCCGCTGCGCCTCGCCGCCCGACAGCGTGGTCGCCGCCTGGCCGAGCTTGATGTAGCTCAGCCCCACGTCGAGCAGCGTATGCAGCTTGCGCGCAATCGTCGGCACGGCCTTGAAAAACTCGGCGGCGTTTTCCACCGTGAGGTCGAGGATCTGCGCGATGTTCTTGCCCTTGTACTGGACTTCAAGCGTTTCGCGGTTGTAGCGCATGCCCTTGCACACGTCGCAGGGCACGTACACGTCGGGCAAGAAGTGCATTTCGACCTTCACCATGCCGTCGCCCTGACAGGCTTCGCAGCGCCCGCCGGCCACGTTGAAGGAAAAGCGCCCGGCGCCGTAGCCGCGCTCGCGCGCGGTGTTCATCTCGGCCATCAGCTCGCGGATCGGCGTGAACAGGCCGGTGTAAGTGGCCGGGTTGCTGCGCGGCGTGCGGCCGATGGGCGACTGGTCCACGTTGATGACCTTGTCGAAATGCTCGATGCCTTCGATGCTTTCATGCGCCGCAGGCTCCTCGTGCGCGCGATACAGCGTGCGCGCGACGGCGGCATACAGCGTGTCGTTGACCAGCGTCGATTTGCCCGAGCCGGACACGCCGGTCACGCAGGTCAGCAGGCCCACCGGAAACTCGACGCTGACGCCCTTGAGGTTGTGGCCGGTGGCGTTGATCACGCGCAGCGCCTGCATGTCGCCCAGCGTGGCCTGGTGGATAGCTTCGCGCGCGGCGCGGCGTTCGGCCGCCGGGCTGGGCGCAAAGCGCGATTTGCTTCGGTCAAAGGCGTTCGCATTTTTAACGGTCGGCAGCCACGGCGTGCGGTGCGCCGGCACGGCAATCTTCAGCGTTCCCGCCAGGTACTTGCCGGTCAGTGAATTCACATTGGCCTGGACCTGCTCGAACGTGCCCTGCGCCATCACGCGCCCGCCGTGGATGCCGGCGCCCGGCCCCATGTCGATGACGTGGTCGGCGGCGCGGATCATGTCCTCGTCATGCTCGACCACCAGCACGCTGTTGCCGATGTCGCGCAAATGCTTGAGCGTGCCGATCAGCCGGTCGTTGTCGCGCTGGTGCAGGCCGATGCTGGGTTCGTCCAGCACATACATCACGCCGGTCAGGCCGGAGCCGATCTGGCTGGCCAGCCGGATGCGCTGCGATTCGCCGCCCGACAGCGTCTCGGCGCTGCGGTCCAGGCTCAGGTAGTTCAGCCCCACGTCGTTGAGGAATTTCAGCCGAAGCCCGATCTCGCGCACCACCTTGGCGGCAATCTCGGCCTTGGCGCCCTGCATGGTCAAGGTGCTGAAGTAGTTGAAGCTTTCCCGCAGGGTGATCTGGCTGACTTCGTAGATCGCCTTGCGGCTGGGCTGTTCGCCGCCTTCGGCGGTGCCGACCAGGTACACATGACGCGCTTCGCGCCGCAGCCGGGTGCCGCCGCAGTCGGGGCAGGGCTGCACGCTGCGGTAACGGGCCAGGTCCTCGCGCACCACGGCCGAGTCGGTCTCGCGGTAGCGGCGCTCGAAGTTGGTGATGACGCCTTCGAACGGATGCTTCTTGCTGACCTTCTTGCCGGCCTTTTCGCCCGAATCCATCAGGTAGCTGAACTTGATGTCTTCGTCGCCCGACCCGTGCAGCACCACCTGCCGAACGTTTTCGGGCAGGTCTTCAAACGCCGTGTCGATGTCGAACTGGTAATGGCGCGCCAGGCTTTCCAGCATCGAAAAGTAGTAGGCATTGCGCCGGTCCCAGCCCTTGACCGCGCCGCTGGCCAGGCTCAGGGACGGAAAGGCCACGACCCGCGCCGGGTCGAAAAAGTCCCGATGCCCCAAGCCGTCGCAGCAGGGGCAGGCGCCGACCGGCGAGTTGAACGAAAACAGGCGCGGCTCCATCTCGCTGAGCGAATAGCTGCACACCGGGCAGGAAAACTTGGCGCTGAATAGATGCTCTTGGCCGCTGTCCATTTCCAGCGCCAGCGCCCGGCCGTCGGCCAGCCGCAGCGCGGCCTCGAAGCTTTCGGCCAGTCGCTGGCGCAGCGCGGGCGGCGGGACCGTGCCCGCTTCGGTATCCGGCGGCGTGTCCTTGTCCAGCCGCACCTTGACGCGGTCGATCACCACGTCGATCGTGTGCTTCTCGGTCTTCTTGAGCTTGGGCAGCGCATCGAATTCATAGGTCGCGCCATCGACCCGGAAGCGCACATAGCCCTGCGCCTGCATTTCCTCGAACAGGTCCACGAACTCGCCTTTGCGCTCGCGCGCCACCGGCGCCAGGATCATCAGCCGCGTGTCCTCGGGCAGCGCCAGCACCGCGTCGACCATCTCGGCGACGCTTTGCGCCTGCAGCGGCAAGTCGTGTTCGGGGCAATACGGCGTGCCGGCGCGGGCGAACAGCAGGCGCAGGTAGTCGTGGATTTCGGTCACCGTGCCCACGGTGGAGCGCGGGTTGTGGCTGGTGGCCTTCTGCTCGATGGAAATGGCCGGCGACAGGCCTTCGATCATGTCCACGTCGGGCTTGTCCATCAGCTGCAAAAACTGCCGCGCATAGGTGGACAGGCTTTCGACATAGCGGCGCTGGCCTTCGGCATACAGCGTGTCGAAGGCCAGGGACGACTTGCCCGAGCCGCTCAGGCCGGTGATAACGACGAGCTGGTTGCGCGGAATGTCCAGGTCGATGTTCTTGAGGTTGTGGGTGCGCGCGCCGCGAATGCTGATCGAGGAGGCGCCAAAACTTCTTTCAAGGCGCAAGGCCTTGTCGAGGTCGTCGGCCTTGTCGGCTGCGGCATGCGCCTTGGCCTGCGGGACGGTCGGCACGGGGGCAAGGGGTTGGCTGTCGTTGGAAAAGTTCACGGGAATGCAGGCGCCGAAAAACCTTCCATCATAGACCTGAGCGGCCCGGCGAGCCGGCGGGCCGCCGGGTATCAAGCACAATACAAGGCCTTGCACCCGACGGTGCGCCAGCGCTTCAGGGTTTCCCGGGGCGCCTGCGCAGACAACTGCGCACAGCGGCTTTCACTGTATTTTCATTTTCGAAACGCATCTACCGTGGCTTCTGCTTCCCCTTCATTTCCCATGACCGCCACCGAGCGGCGCGCCAGCTTCTCGCTGGCGTCGATTTTTGCGCTGCGCATGCTGGGGCTGTTCCTGGTGCTGCCGGTGTTTGCGCTGGAGGCAGCGCGCTATCCGGGCGGCGACGACCCGGCCCTTGTCGGCCTGGCGATGGGCATTTATGGGCTGACGCAGGCGCTGCTGCAGATTCCTTTCGGGCTGGCCTCGGACCGGCTGGGCCGCAAGCGGGTGATCGTGGCCGGGCTGCTGGTGTTTGCGCTGGGCAGCTTTCTCGCGGCCGCCGCACCTGACCTGAACTGGCTGCTGGCGGGCCGGGCGCTGCAGGGCGCAGGCGCTATCTCTGCGGCGGTTACCGCCTTGCTGGCCGACCAGACGCGCGACGAGGTGCGCACCAAGGCCATGGCCCTGGTGGGCGGCAGCATCGGACTGATGTTCGCCGTGTCGCTGGTGCTGGCGCCGGCGCTCAATGCCCGCATCGGGCTGAGCGGCCTGTTCGTGCTGACCGGTGTGCTGGCATTGGCCGGCATCGCCATGGTGCTGTGGATGGTGCCGCCCGAGCCGCTGCTGCACAAGGACATGGCGCGTGGCGGCGTGGCCGACGTGCTCAGGCGCGGCGACATGCTGGGCCTGAACTTTGGCGTGTTCGTGCTGCATGCGGTGCAACTGTCGATGTGGGTGGCGGTGCCGGCGCTGCTGGTGCAGGCCGGGCTGCTCAAGGCGCTGCACTGGCAGGTCTACCTGCCGGCGGTGCTGGCCTCGTTCGTCGTGATGGGGGGCACGCTGTTTCCGCTGGAGCGGCGCGGCCATCTGCGCGCCGTGCTGCTGGCCGCGATTGCCCTGCTGGCGCTGGTGCAGCTCGGTTTCCTGGGGGTCGCGATGGCTGCAGGCGGCGCTGCGCCGTCCCTGACGGTGCTGGGCGGCCTGCTGCTGCTGTTTTTTTGCAGTTTCAATGTGCTCGAAGCCAGCCAGCCGAGCATGGTGTCGCGCCTGGCGCACGCCTCGAACCGTGGCGCGGCGCTGGGGCTTTACAACACCTCGCAGTCGCTCGGGCTGTTTGCCGGCGGCGCGCTTGGCGGCGCGATGCTCAAGTGGGGCGGCGCGCAAGGCCTGTTTGTGTCGACGGCGTCCCTGTCGCTGCTCTGGCTGGCGGTGGCCTGGCGAATGATGCCGGTCCAGCACCCGGCCGCCCGAAAAGCCCGGGCTTGAGGATTCAGCGCGCCTGCGGCGTTTCGGCCTGGACCGTGGCCGGCGGTGGCTGCAGGCCGGCAAGCATGTGCTCCGCCAGCGTGGCGTAGAGCGGCCGGCTGATCATGCGCGACAGCAGGCTGGCCAGCATGGCCGCCATCATCAGGCTGAGCACCATGGCGCGGCCATCGACCATTTCCATCACGATGATGAACGCCGTCAGCGGCGCCTGCGTGACGGCGGCCAGGAAGGCGGCCATGCCGATGGCGATCAGCGCGGCGCTGATGTCAGGCGCCGTGAGCAGGGCGATGTTGCTGCCCACGCCGGCGCCAATCGACAGCGCCGGCGCAAAAATGCCGCCGGGCACGCCGCACCAGGCCGCCAGCCAGGTGGCAATGAATTTCAGCAGCACATACAGCGACGGCACCTCGGCCTGGCCGGCCAGCATCTGCGTGACGGCATGCGAGCCCGCGCCGAAGGTCGAGCCGTCGCTGACCAGTCCGATCACCGCAATCGCCAGGCCGCCGGCAGCGGCAAAGCGCACCGGGTGCAAGCTGCGCCACCGGCTGAAGCGGTCGGGTGACGAGCCGGTCAGCGAAATCGCCATCAGCCGCGCAAAGACGCCGCCCAGCCCGCCGCAGGCCAGCGCCACCAGCAGGCCGGGAAACAGCGCATTCCAGCCCAGCACCGGCACCTTGATGACGCCGAAATAGGTCACGTTGCCGAAGGTGGACACACCCATCAGGCCGGCCAGCACGATGGCCGTGATGATCAGGCCGCTGTTGCGCGACTCCAGCTTGCGCGACAGCTCCTCGATGGCAAACACCACGCCGGCCAGCGGCGCGTTGAAGGCCGCCGCGATGCCGGCCGCGCCGCCCGCCACCAGCAGCGCGTGGTTGCTCATGCCGGAGTCGGGACGCAGCCAGCGGCGCGCATGCTGCATCACGCCCGCCGCGACCTGAACCGACGGCCCCTCGCGCCCGATGGACAGGCCCGCCATCAGCCCGGCGGTGGACAGCCCGATCTTGGCCAGCGTCAGGCGCAGCGACACGAAACGGCTTTGCGCGCCCGGTGGAAGGGCCGGATCAAGCGCGGCCATGACCTGCGGAATGCCCGAGCCCGCCGCGCCGGAAAAATGGCGCCGCGTGACCCAGACGATGGCCGCCGTCAGGGCCGGCGTCCAGAGCAAAATGGTCCAGCGGTTGGCGCCGTAAAGGTGCTCGAACACCCCGAAGCCCCATTCGCCGAGCAGCGTGAAGGCCACCACGCTCAGGCCGGCGGCCATGGCATAGACCAGCACCACGGCGCGGTCGAACCAGAGGCGGCCGTTCGATAACTCGCTCCGGAGGTTGTGAAGAAAGTCGGGCTCGTGGGGCGGATGGTGCATGGGGCGATTATTGCGCCGCAGGCCCATTGCGGCGGCCCGGACTTGCCGGATGCGGCACAATCGCGCTTTGGGCAAAACGCGCCCGTCACGATATTTTTTGCACCCATTTCAGAGCAGAGGCGGCACACCATGGCATCAGTCAACAAAGTCATCATCGTCGGCAATTTGGGCAAAGACCCCGAAATGCGCAGCTTTCCCAGTGGCGACCAGGTCGCCAACGTCACCATCGCCACCACCGACAAGTGGAAGGACAAGCAGTCCGGCGAAATGAAGGAAGCCACCGAATGGCACCGCGTGGTGTTCAACGGCCGTCTCGCCGAGATCGTCGGCCAGTACCTGCGCAAGGGCTCGCAGGTGTATGTCGAGGGCAGCCTGCGCACCCGCAAGTGGACCGACCAGAGCGGCGTTGAAAAGTACACCACCGAAATCCGCGCCGACCAGATGCAGATGCTCGGCAGCCGCCAGGGCATGGGCGGTCCCGGCGCCAGCCATGACGACGGCGGCGGCTACGAGGCACCGCGCCAGTCCGCACCCGCCAGCCGCCCCCCGGCGCCGCCTGCCCCGCGCCAGGCGCCCGCGCCCGCACCGTCCAAGGCCTCCAGCGGCTTTGACGACATGGACGACGACATTCCGTTTTAGGTCCTAGCTACGAAAAGTATAAAAACCCCGCCTCGTGCGGGTTTTTTAATGATTTTGCTATAAATAACATAGCTATAAGGGCCGATTTACCGTGCGAAAAAGGCTTGTTTGGCTCATAAGTTGAGATTTCAGCGCAGAACACGGCCCGGCACAGGTCGCCCAACCAGTTTCCAAGCCTTCACGATGAAAAACCTGTTCCCCACTCTTTCCCGTTTTCCCCGCTGGCTGGCCGGTGCCGCCCTGGCCGCCACGGGCTTGTGCGCCATGGCGCCTGCCCGCGCGGACGCCAACCTGGAGCCGCTGACCAACATCCTGTCGGTGCCGGGCAGCGCCGGGCTGGGCGTGGTCACCCATTTCGAGCGCTCGCCCTACCGGGACGCCGGCAACCGCTATGACGTGCTGCCGCTCTACCTGTATGAAGGCGAGCGCTTTTTCCTGCATGCCAACCGGGGCGGCGTGAAACTGCAACAGGACGATGCGCAAAGGTTTGACCTGTTCGTAGAGCAGCGGCTCGAAGGTTTTCCGGCCGACCGCCTGCCCGCCAGCCTGGCCGGCATGGCGACGCGCGACTCGGGCATAGACCTGGGCCTGTCGTGGCGCTACCGCCAGCCCTGGGGCACGGTGCAGGCCGAACTGCTGCATGACATCGGCGGTTTTTCAAAGGGCAGCGAGTTCCGCCTGGGCTACACCTACGACTGGCGCTCCGGCCCGTGGAGCCTGCGCCCCAGCCTGAGCCTGGCGCTGCGCGATGCGCGGCTGAACAACTATTACTACGGCGTGCGGCCCGGCGAAGCCACCCCCGGCCGCGCCGCCTATGCGCCGGGCGCGGGCGTGAACACCACGCTTGGCCTGTATGGCTCCTATGATTATTCGCAGCGCTGGCGCCTGCTGGCCGGCGTGTCGGCCACGCTGCTCGACCGCCAGGTCAAGGACAGCCCCATCGTGCAAAAGCGCGTGCTGCCCGGCGTGTACGTGGGCGCGGCCTATGACTTTGGCGGGCACCAGCGTGAATGGGCGCAGGACGGCTCGCCCACCTGGTTCAAGCTGCTCTACGGCAAGGCCACCGACGACGGCTGCCACCTGCTCAAGATCGTGACCGCGCAATGCCTGTCGGTTGCCAGCGTGAACCCGACCAGTATCACCGGGATTCAGGTCGGCAAGCCTTTCCTGCAAAACGTGAACGGCTGGCCGCTTGATTTTGTCGGCTATGCCGGCTTGACCAGCCACAACGACCGCGGCCTGCAGGCCAACGGCGTGCAGCTCGATTTGTTCATGAAGGCCTTTTACACCGGCTTTCCATGGAGCGACCGGGTCAAGACGCGCCTGGGCATGGGCGTGGGCGTGTCGCTGGCCCAGCGCGCGCCCTACATTGAAGCGAGCAGCCAGGCGCTGGACGGCAAGCCGGCCTCGCGCATGCTCAATTACCTGGACCCGACGCTCGATGTCAGCCTGGGCGACCTGGTCGGTTCGCGTGCCTTGAAGGACACCTTCATCGGTTTTGGCGTGTCGCACCGCTCGGGCATCTTTGGCTCGTCGCGCCTGCTGGGCAATGTCAGCGGCGGCTCCAACTACCTCTACACCTATGTCGAGTCGGCGCTGTGAACCGGCAGTTTTGCTAGCGTATTGATAGCTGCTTACGCAATCCCTGCCTGCGCAAAAGGCTTGTTTTTCTTAAAAATTGCGGCGGTGGGCTTGCCGCCGGGCAGATTCTGCACATTGCTGGACGCAATCACGCCGCCGCCCAGGCAGACCTCACCCTGGTAGAGCACCGCCGACTGGCCCGGCGTCACCGCCCACTGGGCATCCAGGAACGCCAGTTCGCACTCGCCGGCCGTGGCGCTGACCAGTTCGCAGGCGGCATCAAGCTGGCGGTAGCGGGTCTTGGCCGCCATTGCGCCCAGGGCCGGCGCGCTGCCCGCCACCCAGCTGCAGTCCTGCGCGCTGAGCCGGGTGGACTGCAGCCACGGGTGGTCGTGGCCCTGAACCACCCACAGCGTGTTGCTGTCCATGTCCTTGCGGGCCACAAACCACGGCTCGTGCTCGCCCACGCCGCGCTGGCCGCGCGCCTGCGCCGCCTTCAGGTCGGCGCCCCGCGCCTTCACGCCGCCAATGCCCAGGCCCTGGCGCTGGCCGAGCGTGTAGAAGCTCAGGCCGACATGCTCGCCCAGGATGCGGCCCTGGTCGTTCTTGATCGGTCCCGGCGCCTTGGCGATGTAGCGGTTCAGGAAATCGCGAAACGGCCGCTCGCCGATGAAGCAGATGCCGGTCGAGTCCTTTTTCTTCGCGTTTGGCAGGCCGATCTCGTCGGCGATGCGCCGCACCTCGGTCTTGTGCAGTTCGCCCACCGGGAACAGCGTCCTGGACAGCTGCGCCTGGTTCAGCCGGTGCAAAAAGTAGCTCTGGTCCTTGGCCGGGTCCAGTCCCTTGAGCAGCTCAAACAGGCCGGTCGATTCGTTTTGCCGCACGCGGGCGTAGTGGCCGGTGGCGATTTTCCCGGCACCCAGGCGCATCGCGTGGTCTAAAAACGCCTTGAACTTGATCTCGGCGTTGCACAGGATGTCGGGGTTGGGCGTGCGGCCGGCCTGGTATTCGCGCAGGAATTCGGCGAACACGCGGTCCTTGTAGTCGGCGGCAAAGTTGACATGCTCGATCTCGATGCCGATCACGTCGGCGACGGCGGCCGCATCCACGAAGTCGATGTTCGACGAGCAGAATTCGCTGTCGTCGTCGTCTTCCCAGTTCTTCATGAAGATGCCGATGACCTCGTGGCCCTGCTGCTTGAGCAGGTGCGCGGTCACCGCCGAATCGACGCCGCCGCTCAAACCCACCACTATTCGTTGCTTTTGCATCCCCGGATTTTACCGATTGGGTCGGCTGCGCCGGCAACGCGGGAAGGCCGCCCCGTTTTTCACGCCTTTCGGGCGTAAACGCTTTCATCGGCATGGATGATGTGCAGCGGATAGCGCCGGCCGGCCAGGTAGTCTTCCAGGTTGGTCAGCAGCAGGGGGCTGCGGTGCATGGCGGTGCAGGCACGGATTTCATCGACCGTCAGCCACAGGGCGCGCACGATGCCTTGGTCCAGCGCCTGGCCGGCGACATGCTCGCCCAGTTCACCGCAAAAGGTGAAGCGCAGGTAGGTGATGTCCTGCGGCATGGCCTGCCCGGGCTGGGAACTGTCAAAACGCGAGAAATAAATGCCGACCAGCGCGGTCGGCGTGAAATGAAACGCGGTTTCTTCCAGCGTCTCGCGCGCGCAGGCCTGGATCGGGCTTTCGCCGGGGTCCAGGTGGCCGGCCGGGTTGTTCAGCTTCAGGCCATCGCGGGTTTCTTCCTCGACCAGCAAAAACTTCCGGACGCCATCAAAATCCCGTTCAATGACGGCCGCCACCGTGACATTGGGTTTCCATCGTTTGTTCATGCGCGAGATTATCCGGGGCATTTTTGACAGCACGCCTATGGCGGTGACAGGTTTTTAAGCATGGCTGGAAAACCACCGGCAAAACTCTGCCGCAAATGCACGACCAGGCACTGCACTGCCTTGGGCACCTGCGCCGACCACGGCCGCAAGGCATAGATGCGCTCGCCGAAAAAGCCCTGCACCTGCCAGTCGGGCAAGACCTGGACCAGCGGCGCTGCTCCGTGGCCACCGGCTGCGGGCGGCAGGCTGAAATCCGGCAGCAGGCCGATGCCCAGGCCGGCCAGCAGGGCGTCGCGCAGCACCTCGCTGTTGTTGGCCTTGAGCGATCCGGCCACCGTCACGCCCACGCGTTCGACCTCCAAGCCGACCTTTTTGCCTTTGCCGGTTCCCGGGCGCGCAAAGGTCCAGCTGCCGGCATGGCTGTCGCGCAGGTAGAGCAGGCAGTCGTGCGCGGTCAGCCCGGACGGATGCGCGGGCGTGCCGCGCCGCGCCAGGTATTGCGGGCTGGCCACCAGCAGCGAACGGGTTTCGCACAGCACCCAGGCCACATGCGTTTCGGGCGGCGCGTTGGTGTGCCGGATCGCCAGGTCGAAGCCTTCGTTGGCCAGGTTGATGAAGCGGTCGGTCAGTTCCAGCTCGATGTGGATGTCCGGGAATTGCTGCAGGAACGCGGCGATGCAGGGCGCCAAGTGCTGCCGGCCGAGCGCCACCGGCGCCGTCAGCCGGATCAGCCCGCGCGGCGTGCCGGCCAGGTCGCGCGCGGCGCTGTAGCTTTCGCTGATGCGTTTGAAGGCCGGCTGCATGTCGTTGACCAGTTGCTGGCCGGCTTCGGTCAGGCCGACCGAGCGCGTCGTGCGGCGCACCAGCAGCACGCCCGCGTTGCGCTCCAGCTCGCTGATGCGCATGCTGGCCGACGCCTTGGAAACGCCCAGCCGGCGCGCGGTTTCGGTGAAGCTGCGGGTCGCGGCGAGCACCGTCAGCAGATGCAGGTCGGCGACGAGTGGCGCCAGTTGGTCAGAGGACATTGAATGCCACCATTGTTCAAAAGTCTGAACAATGTAATCATTTTCCAGGGGCTTATCAAACCGGGCGGCGAACCCTAGACTGTGCCCATTCGTTTGTTCATTCCCAAGGATCGCCATGTTTTCATCGCCCGCCGAAATCGCTCCGCAAATCACCATTGGCCACTATGTGAACGGCAGCGCCGTCACGCCGTCGGCCGGACGCAGCCAGGCGGTGTTCAACCCGGCCACTGGCGCGGTCTCTGGCCATGTGGCGCTGGGCAGTGCGCTTGACGTCGATGCGGCCGTCGCCGCCGCGCAGGCCGCTTTTCCGGCCTGGGCGGACATCCCGCCGATTCGCCGCGCCCGGGTCATGTTCAAGTTCCTCGAACTGCTGAACCAGAACAAGGACAAGCTGGCGCACCTGATCACCGCCGAGCACGGCAAGGTGTTCACCGACGCGCAGGGCGAGGTGTCGCGTGGCATCGACATCGTCGAATTCGCCTGCGGCATTCCGCAACTGCTCAAGGGCGACTTCACCGACCAGGTCAGCACCGGCATCGACAACTGGACGCTGCGCCAGCCGCTGGGCGTGGTGGCCGGCATCACGCCGTTCAACTTTCCGGTCATGGTGCCGATGTGGATGTTCCCGGTGGCGATTGCGGCGGGCAACTGCTTCGTGCTCAAGCCCAGCCCGATCGACCCGAGCGCCAGCATGTTCATGGCCGAACTGCTCAAGCAGGCCGGCTTGCCCGACGGCGTGTTCAACGTCGTGCAGGGCGACAAGGAAGCGGTCGATGCATTGCTGGTGCATCCCGATGTCAAGGCCGTGTCTTTCGTTGGCTCGACGCCGATTGCCAATTACATCTACGAAACCGGTGCCCACCACGGCAAGCGCGTGCAGGCGCTGGGCGGCGCCAAAAACCACATGGTCGTCATGCCCGACGCCGACCTGGAGCAGGCAGTCGATGCGCTGATTGGCGCGGGCTACGGCTCGGCCGGCGAGCGCTGCATGGCGATTTCGGTCGCGGTGCTGGTCGGCGACGTGGCCGAGCGGCTGATTCCGATGCTCAAGGCACGGGCCGAAACGCTGGTGATCAAGAACGGCGTGAACCTGGACGCGGAAATGGGACCTATCGTCACCGGCACGGCGCACCAGCGCATCACCGGCTATATCGACCTGGGCGTGGAAGAGGGCGCCGAACTGCTGGTCGATGGCCGGACCTTCACCGGCGCGCAGGCGGGCGAAGGCTGCACGCAAGGCTTCTGGATGGGCGGCACGCTGTTCGACCATGTCACGCCCGACATGCGCATCTACAAGGAAGAAATTTTCGGCCCGGTGCTCGGCTGCGTGCGTGTGAAGGACCTGGCCGAAGCGGTCGAGTTGATCAACGCCCACGAGTTTGGCAACGGCGTGAGCTGCTTCACCCGCGACGGCCATGTGGCGCGTGAATTCAGCCGCCGCATCCAGGTCGGCATGGTCGGCATCAATGTGCCGATTCCGGTGCCCATGGCCTGGCACGGCTTTGGCGGCTGGAAGAAGAGTCTTTTCGGCGACATGCACGCCTATGGCGAGGAAGGCGTTCGCTTCTACACCAAGCAGAAGTCCATCATGCAGCGCTGGCCCGAAAGCATTGGCAAGGGGGCCGAGTTTGTGATGCCCACGGCCAAATAGGCCCGCCCAAAGCCGCTTGCGGCTTGAACGGATTTTTCAAGGAACCCGTCGGTTTGCCATAAGCCGACGGGTTTTTGTTTTTCTTGGGGTATCTCCCTAAGGTTAACCATGCGGACCCGCATTAGTCTGCGTTGACGAAAATTTACAAAAAACTCATGTAAGCTTTACGACAGTTGCAGTCCGCCCAGGCCCTTTTCAGGGCCTCCGAGAAAAAATAAAGCATCGAGGAGAACCCATGATCATTGGGATACCTGCCGAAATCACGGCCGGAGAGACACGCGTCGCCATCACGCCCGAGACGGCGAAAAAGCTCAAGGCCCAGGGCCACGCCATCCGCATCCAGTCGGGCGCCGGCGTCGCTGCCAGTGTTCCCGACGCCGCCTACCAGGCTGTCGGCGCCGAGATCACCGACGCGGCGAGCGCCTACGCCGCCGACATCGTGCTCAAGGTGCGCTGCCCGCTGGACAGTGAAATGGCGCATGCCAGGTCCGGCAGCGTGATGGTCGGCATGCTCAACCCCTTCGATCCCGTTGGCCTGCAGCGCCTGGCTGCCGCGCAGCTGACGTCCTTTTCGCTCGAAGCCGCGCCGCGAACCAGCCGCGCGCAGAGCATGGACGTGCTGTCGAGCCAGGCCAACATCGCCGGCTACAAGGCCGTGATGATGGCGGCCAACGCCTACCAGCGATTCTTCCCGATGCTGATGACCGCCGCCGGCACCGTCAAGGCCGCCCGCGTGGTGATCCTGGGCGTCGGCGTGGCCGGTCTGCAGGCGATTGCCACGGCCAAGCGCCTGGGCGCGGTGATCGAGGCGAGCGACGTGCGCCCCAGCGTCAAGGAGCAGGTCGAGTCGCTGGGCGGCAAGTTCATCGACGTGCCCTACGAGACCGACGAGGAGCGCGAAGCGGCCGTCGGCGTGGGCGGTTACGCCAAGCCGATGCCGCCGAGCTGGATGGCTCGGCAAAAGATCGAGGTCGCCAAGCGCGTGGCGCAGGCCGACGTGGTGATCACCACCGCCCTGATTCCGGGCCGCGCCGCTCCGGTGCTGGTGACCGAAGAGATGGTCATGGCCATGAAGCCGGGCAGCGTGATTGTCGACCTGGCTGCCGCACAAGGCGGCAACTGCCCGCTGACCGAGGCCGACAAGACCGTTGTCAAGCATGGCGTGACGCTGATTGGACATACCAACATACCGGCGCTGGTGGCGGCCGATGCCAGTGCGCTGTATGCGCGCAACCTGTTTGATTTCCTCAAGCTCATCATCACCAAGGAAGGTGCGCTGCAAGTCGATCTGGAAGACGACATCGTGGCCGCCTGCCTGATGACGCAGGGCGGCGAAGTCAAGCGCAAGTAGGCTGGACCGGGATCCGCTTCCCGTTCGCCAAGCCCTTCTCGAACCTCGAAAAAACCTCATTCGCAAGGAAAAGACCATGGATGCCGTGTCACCCACCATCATCAACCTGATCATTTTTGTGCTGGCCATCTACGTGGGCTATCACGTCGTCTGGACCGTTACGCCCGCGCTGCACACGCCGCTCATGGCCGTGACCAACGCGATTTCGGCCATCGTCATTGTCGGCGCCATGCTGGCTGCCGCGCTGACCGAAACCACGCTGGGCCGCACCATGGGCGTGCTGGCCGTGGCGCTGGCCGCAGTTAACGTCTTTGGCGGCTTCCTGGTCACGCGCCGGATGCTGGAGATGTTCCGCAAGAAGGAAAAAAAGGCAGCTGTGGTCGCTGTTGATGCAGGAGCAGCCAAATGAGCATGAACCTCGTCACGCTGCTGTACCTGGTGGCTTCCGTTTTCTTTATCCAGGCGCTCAAGGGCCTGTCGCACCCGACCACGTCGCTGCGCGGCAACCTGTTCGGCATGGTCGGCATGGCCATTGCCATCGTCACCACCGGCGCCTTGATTGTCGAGATCTCGGGCGGCAAGGCCCAGGGCATGGTGTACGTGCTGGGCGCGCTGGTCGTGGGCGGCGCCGCCGGCACCTTGATGGCCAGGCGCGTCGAGATGACCAAGATGCCCGAACTCGTCGCCTTCATGCACAGCATGATCGGCCTGGCGGCGGTGTTCATCGCCGTGGCCGCTGTGGCCGAGCCCTACGCCTTCAACATCGTTGCCAAAGGCCAGCCAATTCCGGCGGGCAACCGGCTGGAGCTGTTCCTGGGTGCGGCGATTGGCGCCATCACCTTCAGCGGCTCGGTCATTGCTTTTGGCAAGCTCTCGGGTAAGTACAAGTTCCGCTTGTTCCAGGGCGCGCCGGTGTCGTTTCCCGGCCAGCACAAGCTCAACCTGGTCCTTGGCCTGGCCACTGTCGCGCTGGGCATCACCTTCATGCTGACCGGCAGCTGGACGGCCTTTTTTGCCATGCTGGCACTGTCCTTCGTGATGGGCGTCCTGATCATCATTCCGATTGGCGGCGCGGACATGCCGGTGGTGGTGTCGATGCTCAACAGCTACTCGGGCTGGGCGGCCGCCGGCATCGGCTTTTCACTGAACAATTCGATGCTGATCATTGCCGGCTCGCTGGTGGGGTCCAGCGGCGCGATCCTGAGCTACATCATGTGCAAGGCGATGAACCGCTCGTTCTTCAACGTGATCGGGGGCGGCTTCGGCGGCGAGACGGCCACGGCGGCCAGCGGCGCCAAGGAGCAGCGCCCGGTCAAGTCCGGCTCGGCCGACGACGCAGCCTTCATCCTGGGCAATGCCGAGACCGTCATCATCGTGCCGGGCTACGGCCTGGCCGTCGCGCGCGCCCAGCACTCGGTCAAGGAACTTGCCCAAAAGCTCACTGACAAGGGCATCACCGTCAAGTATGCGATCCACCCCGTGGCCGGCCGCATGCCCGGGCACATGAACGTACTGCTGGCCGAGGCCGAGGTGCCCTACGACCAGGTGTTCGAGATGGAGGACATCAATGCCGAGTTCGGCCAGGCCGACGTGGCCATCATCCTGGGTGCCAACGACGTGGTGAACCCGGCCGCGCACGTCAAGGGCAGCGCCATTTACGGCATGCCGATCCTGGAGGCGTACAAAGCCAAGACGGTCATCGTGAACAAGCGAAGCATGGCGGCGGGCTATGCCGGGCTGGACAACGAACTGTTCTACATGGACAAGACCATGATGGTGTTTGGCGATGCCAAGAAAATCATCGAGGACATGGGCAAGGCCATCGAGTAAGCCTCGCGTGTCCGTCCCCGAGCGTTGCCAAACGGCTCGATTAGGGAGTTAACTCTCCGAAACGCTCTTAGTTGCTAGGGAAAACCTAATGGCTACAGCGCCAGTTATCCATGAAAATTCATGTAATTAGCGTAAGCAAGTAAAAAATTACGGTACCGGAGGTAATAAAGATGAATGCAGTGATGAAACCCAACGAAGTTGACCGCCCGTGGCTCAAGGCTTACCCTGCTGGCGTTCCTGCCGATGTCGATGTTTCGCAATATACGTCGCTGGTGGCCTTGATGGAGGAAAGCTTCAAGACGTACAAGGATCGGGTTGCCTACAGCTTCATGGGCAAGGAAATCACATTCGGCCAGACCAACAACCTGTCGCTTGCGTTTGGTGCCTATCTGCAGGGCCTGGGCCTGGTCCGGGGCGACCGTGTGGCCATCATGATGCCCAACGTGCCGCAGTATCCGGTGGCGGTGGCTGCCATCCTGCGCGCCGGCTATGTCGTGGTCAATGTGAATCCGCTTTACACGCCGCGTGAACTGGAGCACCAGCTCAATGATTCAGGCGCCAAGGCCATCGTCATCGTCGAAAACTTTGCCAGCACGCTGGAGCAGTGCCTGGCCAACACGCCGGTCAAGCATGTCGTGTTGTGTTCCATGGGCGATCAGCTGGGCCTTCTCAAGGGAACGCTTGTCAATTATGTGGTGCGCAGCGTCAAGAAAATGGTGCCGCCTTTCAACCTGCCGGGCGCCGTTCGCTTTAACGATGCCCTGGCGCAAGGTACGCGCGGCGTGCTCAAGTGGCCGGACATCAAACCCGACGATATTGCCGTGCTCCAGTACACCGGCGGTACCACCGGGGTTTCCAAAGGGGCCGTGCTGCTGCACCGCAACGTGATTGCCAATGTGCTGCAATCCGAAGCATGGAACGGTCCGGCCATGGCCAGCTTGGCCGCCGGAGAGCAGCCCACCTATGTCTGCGCGCTGCCGCTCTACCACATCTTCGCCTTCACGGTCAACATGATGCTGGGCATGCGGACCGGCGGAAAAAACATCCTGATCCCCAATCCTCGCGATCTGCCGGCGGTGCTCAAGGAGCTTGCCAAGCACAAGGTCAACAGTTTTCCGGCGGTCAACACCTTGTTCAACGGGCTGGCCAACCATCCGGATTTCAATACCGTGGACTGGTCACACCTGAAAATCTCGCTCGGCGGCGGCATGGCGGTGCAAAGCGCGGTGGCCAAGCTATGGCTGCAAAAGACCGGCTGTCCGATCTGCGAAGGCTATGGCCTGTCGGAAACGTCGCCGTCGGCCAGCTGCAATCCGACCAACAGCAAAAGCTTCACCGGCACCATCGGCGTGCCGATTCCGGGCACCTGGTTCAAGCTGCTGGACGATGACGGCCATGAAGTTGCGCCGGGCCAGCCTGGCGAGATTGCCATCAAGGGGCCGCAGGTCATGGCTGGCTACTGGCAGCGGCCTGACGAAACCGACAAGGTCATGACGCCCGACGGCTATTTCAAGTCGGGCGATGTCGGCATCATTGACGAAAACGGATTTTTCAAGATCATCGACCGCAAGAAAGACATGGTGCTGGTCAGCGGTTTCAATGTCTACCCCAACGAGATTGAAGAAATCGTTTCCACCATGGACGGCGTGATGGAATGCGCTTGCGTCGGCGTTTCCGACGAAAAATCGGGTGAAGCCGTCAAGCTGGTGATCGTGAAGAAGAACCCCGACCTGAGCGAAGCCGATGTGCGCGCTTTCTGCAAGAAGAACCTCACCGGCTACAAGCAGCCGAAGGTCGTGGAGTTCCGCACTGAATTGCCAAAGACGCCGGTCGGCAAGATACTGCGCCGTGAACTGCGCGACAAGCGGTAAATTCCCAAATCCCTGGAAATTTGTCATCAGGTTCAAGATCGACCTTTCCTGGCGGTGATTTGCCGGGAAAATCGGCTGCATGCCACTGACTTCCGACCTTGCCTTCGTCCCGATCGCCATCCTCAGCGCCTTGCCGCAGGAGCAGCGCGGCCTCATGGAGTTGCTGCAGCGGCCGCGCAAGGTCATCCACGCCAGTCGCGATTTCTGGTTAGGTGATCTGCACGGCCAGCCCGTGGTGCTGGCTTTGTCAAAGATTGGAAAGGTAGCCGCCGCCACCACGACGACAGCGCTGATCGAGCGTTTTGGCGTGCGCCGCATCGTGTTTACCGGCGTTGCTGGAGGACTGGGCCACGGCGTGAAGGTGGGCGACGTGGTGGTGGCAACGGATTTTGTTCAGCACGATCTCGATGTCTCCCCGCTGTTTCCCCGCTACGAAGTGCCGCTTTACGGCAAAACCAGGTTTCACTGTGACGCAGCCTTGAGCGCGCTGCTGTTCGAGGCGAGTTGTGGCGCGCTGGCGCACGAAAGTCGGGTGGCGCACGAGTTTGAAGGCGCTTGCGTTCACCAGGGCCTGATTGCCAGCGGTGACCGTTTTGTCTCTGGTGCTGACGAGTCGAAGCTTCTGCGCGAACTGATGGCCAGCGCAGGTCATGAGGTCTTGGCCGTCGAGATGGAAGGGGCCGCCGTGGCACAAGTCTGCATGGACTACGGCGTTCCGTTTGCCGTGATGCGCACCGTTTCAGACCGGGCGGACGACAGCGCCCATGTCGATTTTCCGGCCTTCGTTGATGCCGTTGCCAGCCGCTATGCCCACGCCATCATTGAGCGTTTTCTGCGCTTGCTATTAAAAAAATAGCTGACTTCACCCGTGGATACTGCGCAAAATGCCTGTTTGATGCTGAATAAGCCGCAAAGCCGCAAAGCCGCAAAGCCGCAAAGCCGCAAAGCCGCAAAGCCGCAAAGCCTCACTGCAGCCAGCCGCGCTTCCTGAAATACCACATCGGCACCACGGCGCTGGCAATCATCAGCCCCAGCGCATACGGATAACCCAGCGCCCAGTCCAGTTCCGGCATCATCTTGAAGTTCATGCCATACACACTGGCAATCAGCGTGGGCGGCAGCAGCGCGACGCTGGCCACCGAAAAGATCTTGATGATCTTATTCTGGTTGATGTTGATGAAGCCGACGGTCGCATCCATCAGGAAGTTGATCTTGTCGAACAGGAAGGCGGTGTGCGAGTCGAGCGAGTCGATGTCGCGCAAAATCTGCCGCGCTTCCTCGAACTGCTCGGCGTTGAGCATCTTGCTGCGCATCATGAAGCTGACGGCGCGCCGTGTGTCCATCACATTGCGCCGGATGCGGCCGCTCAGGTCTTCATGGCGGGCGATGGCGCCCAGCACCTCGCCGGCCATCACGTCGGTCACATCGCCCGACAGCACCTTGGTGCTGACCTTTTCAAGATCGACGTAAATGCCTTCGAGCGTGTCTGCCGAATACTCGGCATCGGCGTCGAACAGCTTGAGCAGCACTTCCTTGGCGTCCTCGATCAGGCCGGGTGCTCGCCTGGCACGCATGCGCAGCAGCCTGAACACCGGCACATCTTCGTCGTGAATCGAAAACAGCACACCCTTGCTCTTCAGGTCATCGTTGACCAGGTTGAGAATGAAGGCGACCCGCACCGTGCGCGGCTCGTCCTCGTCGGCAATCAAAAAGTCCGAACGGATGTGCAACTCGCCGTTGTCTTCCTCGTAAAAACGCGCGGATTCCTCAATGTCCTCGTCCATCGCATCTTCGGGAATGGACAGGCCGTAATACTGCTTGATCCAGCGTTTTTCTTCGAGGGTAGGGGATTCCAGGTCCACCCAGATTGGCTGGAAGCGGGAGAGTTCTTCCAGGGATTCGATTTCTTCCTGGAAAAGCCGGCCATTGGCGAGCGTAAAGATGTTGAGCATGACAGACGGCTTTTTCGATAGGCATGGGCCTGCCCAAGGCAGGATGCAGCCTTGGCACAGGAGCGGGTTGTGTGGATGAAGGCATCGCTTTCAACCCGCTTCCAGCCTTATCTGGCGTCAGTCTGCGGTGTTGAAAGCGGCCGACTGGGACTGCTTTCCAAGGATGTCTCCGTAGTCAATAAGCCGCGATTATGGCACTGCAACTGCCATTTATCCACCGCATAAATGGCAGTTGGATGACCTGTGATGGCGGTAAAAGTTTTCTGGCTGCAAGCTCTGCAGTCAGGGTAAAAGCAAAAAATAGCAGTCAGAACGGATTGTCAAATTTTTGGCGGCCAACAAGGGTTCAAACGTGAATTCAAGGTTCTAAAAACACTTTTATTGACAAATTAATTATTTTTGTAACGCAAAAATTATTGAGGCACTAACGGGCGCTAATTTTTGTTAATGAAAGTTTGGCAACAAACTACAGACTGTTTGCCAATTTTGGGAACTTTTGGAGTTCCAACATGGTTAAAAAGGCTACCTTTATCCATCCGGTCCTTGGCTTGCATTTGCCGGTTGTAGGCGGCATAGTGAAGTCAAGAGAGTGTTCCGTCTGTCGCCTTTCCTGACGCGTTTGGCGGCGTTTTTCAACCAGTTCCAACTTTTGGAATAGGAGTCTCTGTATGAACTTGACGATTAGTGGTCACCACCTTGAGGTCACCCCAGCGCTTCGCGGCTATGTGATGAGCAAGCTTGATCGCATTACCCGGCATTTCGACCAGGTGGTTGATGTCAGGGTGATACTGGCAGTGGACAACATGACAGAGAAGGAAAAACGCCAGAGGGCAGAATGCAATGTGCATGTCAAGGGCCGCGATCTTTTTGCCGAAAGTTCACACTCCGATTTGTACGCCGCTGTTGACGAACTGGCGGACAAACTTGACCGTCTGGTCGGGCGTTACAAGGCCAAGGCACAAGACCATGGGCATGTCTGCGCAAAGCGTGCTGAAGCCTGAAGCAGACTTTTCCCGCCATTCTGCCTGTGGGTTGGCCCCCTGACGTTCTGAACGTACTTCGATGGTGGGCCTGTCATGCGAATGGCATGGCTGTAGTCAGCGTTGAGTTGCTGAAGTGTTGCATCAGGGCCGTTTGTCATGACAAACGGCTTTTTTCTGTCTCTTTCTCAATCAATTCACTGTAAAGTGCATAATCCGCCGATTAAAAGAGCGCCATGAACCGTCTTTCGCAAATTTTGCCCCCTCCCCAAGTGTTGGTCCGCGTCGAGGCGACCAGCAAGAAACGCGCGTTTGAAGAAGCCGGGCTGCTGTTCGAGAACCTTCATGGCCTGAACCGTGCGCTCATCACTGACAGCCTTTTTGCCCGTGAGCGGCTGGGTTCCACCGGGCTGGGCCACGGAGTGGCGATTCCGCATGGCCGCATCAAGGGGCTGAAAACCCCGATGGCCGCTATTTTCCAGCTTCAGACGCCCATCGGGTTTGATGCGCCGGATGAGATGGCGGTCAATTTGCTGGTTTTTTTGCTGGTTCCCGAAGCCGCAACGCAAAAACACCTCGAAATACTGTCTGAAATTGCCGAACTGCTGAGCGACAGCAACCTGCGCGAGCAACTCAAGACCAGCGCCAGCGCCGCAGCCCTGCACCAGTTGATTGCTTCCTGGCAGTCTGCCCACGAAGTCAGTCCATGAGCTTTCGGTTTTTGCGGCCCAGGTTGGCATGAAGCCCACCGTCGTCAGCGCGGATGTGCTGTTCGAAGACCATCGAGCCAGCCTGAAATGGGAATGGGTCGCCGGCCTTGGAGCTTCTGAACGGCGGTTCGACGAAGTGGCGGTCAGCCAGGCGCGCTCCGGCGCCGATCTGGTCGGTTATCTCAATTACATCCATCCCTATCGCGTGCAGATCCTGGGCGAGCGCGAGGTCGCTTACCTTGCGCATGTGAGCCCCGAGGATGGCGCCCGCCGGATTTCACGCATCATCACACTGGAGCCGCCGGTGCTGGTGGTGGCCGATGGCCAGACCGCGCCCGACACGCTGCTGTCGATGTGTGAACGCGCCCAGTTGCCGATGTTTGCCACGCCCGAGTCGGCCGCTTTCGTGATCGATGTGCTGCGGGCTTACCTGTCCCGGCATTTTGCCGAGCGCACCTCGATGCACGGCGTGTTCATGGACATCCTGGGCATGGGCGTGATGATCACCGGCGAGTCGGGGCTGGGCAAAAGCGAACTTGGGCTGGAGCTGATATCGCGCGGTCATGGCCTGGTGGCCGATGACGCCATCGACCTGTTCCGGATCAACCAGACCGCCATTGAAGGGCGTTGCCCTGACCTGCTGCAAAACCTGCTGGAAGTGCGCGGCATTGGCTTGCTCGACATCAAGGCGATTTTTGGCGAAACAGCGGTGCGCCGCAAGATGCGCCTGAAAATGATTGTTCACCTGGTGCGCCGCGAAACGCTGGAGCGCGACTACGAGCGCATTCCATACGAGCCGCTGACGCAGGATGTGCTGGGCGTTCCGGTGCGCAAGGTCATCATCCAGGTCGAAGCCGGCCGCAATATTGCCGTGCTGGTCGAGGCCGCAGTGCGCAATGCCATTTTGCAACTGCGGGGCATCAATACCTACCAGGAATTCGTCGAGCGCCACCGCCGGGCGATGGAACAGGACGATTAAGCCCCCACGCTCCCCACTTCGTGTGGTTCGCTGCCCCCCGAGGGGGCTGTCCCGCCTGCAGCCCGGCTGAGCCGGTTCTGCGGCCGGTACTTGCAAGGGCACGAAAACCATGCACCTGGCCGTTGTCCCTAGCTCTTGAGTTGATACGGGATGGCGGGATGAAAATCAGGAATGGTGATGGTGGCGAGCAGGCAAAGCTGACCGGTTGGGGCAGTCGGGCTTGGTGCAGTTGGCATAAATCGACAGCGAATGGTCGGCAATGGCAAAGCCCTTGAGTTCAGCCACGGCGTGCTGCCGCTTCTCGATCTCGGCGTCGTAGAACTCCTCGACCCTGCCGCAGTCGAGGCAGACCAGGTGGTCGTGGTGCTGGCCTTCATTGATCTCGTACACCGCCTTGCCCGATTCAAAATTGTTGCGGTTGAGCAGGCCGGCCTGCTCGAACTGCATCAGCACCCTGTACACCGTGGCCAGCCCGATGTCCGAGCGCTCTTCAAGCAGTACCCGGAAAACATCCTCGGCCGTCATGTGGCGCTGCTTGCCGGCCTGGAAGATTTCCAGTATTTTCAGTCGCGGCAGGGTAGCCTTCAGGCCGGTGTTTTTCAGCTCGTCAATGTTGCTCATGGGAATCTCTCTGGAAACTGTTCGGGAAAGGGGTGCCGTCCCGGACGGCCTGAAAACAGGTCTGAAAGCACCCAGCCGCTACAATGTTTGATCATATCGCTACACCTTCCACTATGTCTGCCCTGCCTGCAAATCCTCATTACAGCATTCGAAAAATCCTTATTGCCGTGGCCTGTGGAGTGCTGGCGTCGTGCAGCAGCGGCACGATGAGCAGCAGTTCGATCAACCCCGTCAACTGGATCACGCCCTACAAGGTCGACGTCATCCAGGGAAATTTTGTCTCCCGCGAGCAGGTGGAACAACTCCAGGCCGGCATGACACGCGATCAGGTCAAGGCTGTGCTGGGAACGCCCTTGTTGACCAGCCTGTTCCACGCGGACCGGTGGGATTACGTGTTTACGCTGAAGCGCCAAGGCGTCGAGCCCCAGGCGTTCAAGTACACCGTCTTCTTCAAGGGCGACCAGCTGGAACGCTTTTCCGGCGACAGCATGCCCAGCGAGGCAGAGTTCATCTCCACGCTGAGCAACAAGCGGGTGCTGGGCAAGGTGCCCGTGCTGCAAGCCAGCGAAGAGCAACTCAAGGCGGCGGAAAAGTCATCGGTTTCCAGAGCCAATGCAAACGCTCAGCCCGAAACGACCAGTGTGCCAACGGGTCCGTCCACCACGGTTTACCCGCCGCTGGAAAGCCCGAAGCAATGAGCGCGGGTTCACTGGAGCAGGACCGTCCGTACAAAATCGCCATTGCCGGCGCCAGTGGCCGTATGGGCCACATGCTGATCGAGGCGGTGAATGCCAGCACTGACTGCCTGCTCACAGGCGCGCTGGATGTGGCGTCAAGTCCCGCCATCGGCCAGGACGCGTGCGCCTTTGCCGGCCGTTCCAGCGGCATCCTGATTCATTCGGACCTGCGCGAAGGCCTGAAAGATTCGCGGGTGCTGATTGATTTCACACGGCCCGAAGGCACGCTCGCCCACCTGGCCGCTTGCCGTGAACTCGGCATCAAGCTGGTCATTGGCACGACCGGTTTTTCAGACGCCCAGAAGGCTGAAATTCAGGATGCAGCCAAGGACATCGCCATTGTCATGGCGCCCAACATGAGCGTGGGTGTCAATGTCACGCTCAAGCTGCTGGAGATGGCGGCGAAGGCGTTGTCCACCGGTTACGACATCGAAATCATCGAAGCGCATCACCGCCACAAGGTCGATGCGCCCTCGGGGACCGCGCTCAAGATGGGCGAGGTGATTGCAGGTGCGCTGGGCCGCGACCTCAAGGACTGCGCCGTCTATGCCCGCGAAGGCGTGACCGGCGAGCGCGACCCGTCGAGCATCGGTTTTGCCACCATACGCGGCGGCGACATCGTTGGCGACCATACCGTGCTGTTTGCCGGCATTGGCGAGCGCATTGAAATCAGCCACAAGTCCTCCAGCCGCGCCACCTATGCCCAGGGCAGCCTGCGCGCCGCCCGCTTCCTGCACAGCCAGGCGAGCGGCCTGTTTGACATGTTCGATGTGCTCAATCTGAAGTGATGCAGGCATGAGTCTGCTGGCCCTCATCTCGCAAGGCGGACTGATCAGCCAGGCGGTCGCGGCGCTGCTGCTGGCCATGTCGGTCGGCAGCTGGGTCGTCATCTTGTGGAAAGGCTGGCTGCTGCGCCGTGCCACGGGCGACGTGGCGCGCAGCACAGCGGCTTTCTGGCAGTCGATGTCGTTGGAAGCGGCCTGCGAAAAAATCGCCGTGTTCGACCGCGAAGCGCTGGTGTTGCCGCTCATTGCCGCGACGCAGGCCAGGGCGCAGGGCACGCTGGCGACGGCCGGCGACAAGTCGGCGCAACTTACCCGGGTGCTGCGCGATGCCTTGCATGCGGTGTTGCAAAAGCTGCAGTTTGGCCAGGTTTTGCTGGCCACGGTCGGCTCCACTGCGCCTTTTGTCGGGCTGCTGGGAACGGTCTGGGGCATTTACCATGCGCTGACCGGAATGGCATTGGCGGGCCAGGTCACCATCGACAAGGTTTCGGGTCCGGTGGGCGAGGCGCTCATCATGACCGCTGCCGGCCTGGCGGTCGCTATTCCGGCCGTGCTGGGCTACAACGTGTTCGGCCGCAGTATCGGCCGCATCGAGGCCGACCTGGAAGGATTCGCTTTTGACCTGCGCGAACTGCTGGCGGTGCGCAACAACCCGCTGGTGGCGCCGTGAGCTTTGGCCGGCTTGAACGAACGAATGCTCCGCCGCCGATGAGCGACATCAACGTCACGCCGCTGGTGGACGTGATGCTGGTGCTGGTGGTCATCTTCATCATTACCGCCCCCTTGCTGGCCAGCGCCATCCGGCTTGACCTGCCCAGGACCGACGCGGCCAAGGCGGTTGATGCGCCCCGGTTTGTCACGCTGGTCGTCGATAAAACAGGTCAGGCTTTCCTGGACGACAAGCCGCAGCCGCTCGACGAACTGGCACGCCTGCTGGCGCAAACCGCCCGCCAGCATCCCGACACCGAGGTGCAGTTGCGCGCCGACGAAGCCGTGCCCTACGGCAAGGTCGTAGAAGTCATGGGCGTGGCGCAGAAAGCCGGGCTCAGCCGCATCGGCTTTGTCGCCGAGCCGTCGCCGCCTGCCGGCTTGAGTGCGCCTTCGGGCGGCTAGCCGGTGGCGTCCAGCCCCTAAAATCACGTGTTCGCAGCCAAGGCTGCCCGCCCCGGGCCCGGGGTTTCCTTTTTTCGGTAGCCAGATTTTTCCATGCAAGACAAATACAACCATATCGACGTCGAGCGCAGCGCGCAAACCCACTGGAATGCCGCCGACGCCTACCGCGTGACCGAGGATGCGAGCCGCCAAAAATACTACGCCTGCTCCATGCTGCCGTATCCCAGCGGCAAGCTGCACATGGGCCATGTGCGCAACTACACCATCAACGACATGCTGAGCCGCTACCTGCGCATGAAGGGCTACAACGTCCTCATGCCCATGGGCTGGGACGCGTTTGGCCTGCCGGCTGAAAATGCGGCGCTGAAAAACGGCGTGCCGCCCGCCCAGTGGACCTACGACAACATCGCCTACATGAAAAAGCAGATGCAGGCGATGGGTCTGGCCATCGACTGGAGCCGCGAAATCGCCACCTGCGACCCTAGCTACTACAAGTGGAACCAGTGGCTGTTCCTGAAGATGCTGGAAAAAGGCATTGCCTACCGCAAGACCCAGCTGGTGAACTGGGACCCCGTGGACCAGACCGTGCTGGCCAATGAGCAGGTAATTGACGGCAAGGGCTGGCGCACCGGCGCGACCGTCGAGAAGCGCGAGATTCCGGGCTATTACCTCAAGATCACCGACTATGCCGAAGAACTGCTCGACAGCGTGCAGCACAAGCTGCCGGGCTGGCCCGAGCGCGTCAAGCTGATGCAGGAAAACTGGATCGGCAAGAGCGAAGGCGTGCGCTTTGCGTTCCCGCACGACATCCAGGATGCCTCCGGCTGCCTGATCGGCGACGGAAAAATGTACGTCTTCACCACGCGCGCCGACACCATCATGGGCGTGACCTTCTGCGCCGTGGCGCCCGAGCATCCGCTGGCGGTGCATGCCGCTTCGGCAAACCCTTCGCTGGCGGCGTTCATTGATGAATGCAAGTCCGGCGGCACCACTGAAGCCGAAATGGCGACGCAGGAGAAGAAAGGCCAGCGCACCGGCCTGTTCGTCACGCATCCGCTGACCGGCGACAAGGTCGAAGTGTGGGTCGGCAATTACGTGCTGATGAGCTATGGCGACGGTGCGGTCATGGGCGTTCCGGCACATGACGAGCGGGACTTTGAGTTTGCCAAAAAGTATGACTTGCCGATCAAGCAGGTGACCGATGTTCAAGGCAAGGCCTACAGCCTTGAGGCCTGGGCCGACTGGTACGGCGACAAGCAGCAAGGCGTTGCGATCAACTCGGGCAAATACGATGGCCTGGGTTTCAAGGCAGCAGTCGATGCCGTCGCCGCCGCCCTGGCCGCCCTGGGCCTGGGCGAAAAGAAAACCACCTGGCGCCTGCGCGACTGGGGCGTGAGCCGCCAGCGCTACTGGGGCACGCCGATTCCCATCATCCATTGCGACGAGCACGGCGCGGTGCCGGTACCGGAACAAGACCTGCCGGTGGTGCTGCCGATGGATTGCATTCCCGACGGCTCGGGCAACCCGCTGCACAAGCACGAAGGCTTTCATGCCGGCGTGACCTGCCCGGTCTGCGGCAAACCCGCGCGGCGAGAAACCGACACCATGGACACCTTCGTGGACAGCTCGTGGTATTTCATGCGCTATTGCGACCCGAAGAACAGCGAAGCGATGGTGGCAGGCGGTGCCGACTACTGGATGCCGATGGACCAGTACATCGGCGGCATCGAGCATGCGATCCTTCACCTGCTGTACGCCCGCTTCTGGACCAAGGTGATGCGCGACCTCGGGCTGGTCAAGATTGACGAGCCCTTCACCAAGCTGCTCACGCAGGGCATGGTGCTCAACCACATCTATTCGCGCCGCACCGACAGGGGCGGCAAGGAATACTTCTGGCCGCACGATGTCGAGCATGTGCTGGACGACGCTGGCAAGATTACCGGCGCCCGGCTCAAGAATGCCGTGGGCGACCTGCCGGTCGCAACGCCCATCGACTACGAAGGCGTGGGCACCATGTCCAAGTCGAAAAACAATGGTGTCGATCCGCAGGACATCATTGAAAAGTACGGCGCCGACACCGCGCGCCTGTACACCATGTTCACCGCGCCGCCCGAGGCCACGCTGGAGTGGAACGATGCCGGGGTGGAAGGCTCCTATCGCTTCCTGCGCCGGGTCTGGAATTTTGGCGTCAAGCTCGATGCTATGAATTCAGGAGCTATTGATGCAGATGCAGCATGCGGAAAAGGCCTATTTGATAAAGAATCCAAGGCGCTGAGGCTGGAAGTGCATACCCTGCTCAAGCAGGTGGACTACGACTACCAACGCATGCAGTACAACACCGTGGTCTCGGGCGGCATGAAACTGCTCAACGCGCTGGAAGATTTCAAGGGCGAAGTCTCGGCGGCCTCCGTGGGCGCCTTGCGCGAAGGCTTCGGCATCCTGCTGCGCTGCCTGTATCCGGCAACGCCGCACCTGGCGCACACGCTGTGGGCCGAACTGGGCTACGCCGAAAAGGGCGTCGACCTGCTGGATGCGCCGTGGCCTGAAGTGGACGCCAGCGCCTTGCAGCAGGACGAGATTGAACTGGTGCTGCAGATCAACGGCAAGCTGCGCGGTTCGGTCACGGTGCCAGCTGGCGCCAGCAAGGCCGAGATCGAGGCGGCGGCGCTGGCTTCGGAGGCGTTTGTCCGTCAGGCGGCAGGCGCGCCCGCCAGGAAAGTCATCGTCGTTCCGGGCCGCCTGGTCAACATCGTCGTGTGAGACACGGCGCTTTCGTCAACATTCAACAAGGCCAACCCATGCAGCGTCGCGCTTTTCTGGTTTTTTCGGCTTCCGCCGCCTCGCTGGCGTTGCTCAACCTGAACGGCTGCGGTTTTGCGTTGCGCAAGGCGCCGAACTTTGCGTTCTCCACGCTGTACAGCGGCCTGGCCGAGTCGTCCCCGCTGGGTGTGGAACTCAGGCGTTCGCTGGAGGCCACCGGCAAGGTCAGGGTGATCACCGATGCGCGCCGTATCAGCGAGGCGCAGGTCGTGCTTGAGGTTCTCCAGGACCGGCGTGAAAAGGTGGTGCTCAGCTTGAACTCGTCTGGCCAGGTGCGCGAGTTTCAGTTGCGGCTGCTGTTTTCTTTCCGCCTGCGCACCCTGGCAGGCCGCGAACTGATTCCGGCAAGCGAAATCGCCCTGCAGCGCGACATCAGCTTCAACGAATCGGCGGTGCTGGCGAAGGAGGCCGAGGAAGCGCTGCTGTACCGCGACATGCAGAGCGATGTCGTCCAGCAGGTCATGCGCCGTCTGGCGGCGGTGACCAGCCTGGAGTAAGCCCAGCCAGAAATTGCTGGTCATGCCATGGCGGGCGCTGAGGCAGTCCGGGCGCGCATGGCTGAATAAAGCGGTCCGAAGGCCTGTTTTGATACGGATTTCCCTGAATTCGATCCAGATCAAGACAGTGGCCCATAAAGCCGCTAAGCTGGCGGATCATGCAAACGGCCAGCCTGTCACCTTTATCCCTGTCGCCGTCCAGCCTGACGGATGAGCTGACTCCTGCAGGTGCCACGCCGCTGGCCATGCTGGACGACCCCGACGAATGGTCGGCCTTCAGCCGGTCGCTGGCCGGGCAGCCTTCTTGCTGGGAATCCAGTGTGGTGTTTGAAGGCATGCACTGCGCCGCCTGCGCCCTCACGATTGAAGATGCCCTGCGCAAGGTGCCGGGCGTGCTGTCGGCCGACATCAGCGCCGCCAGCCATCGGGGACGGATTGTCTGGTCGGAAACCCGGGTCAAGCCATCGGGCTGGATGCAGGCCGCCGCGCGGGCCGGCTACCCGGCCGTGCCTGCCAACGATGCCTTTGCCAATGACCGCCGGCGAGTCGAAACCCGCCAGGCGCTGTGGCGCCTGGGCGTGGCCGGCCTGTGCATGATGCAGGTGATGATGTACGCATGGCCGGCCTACGTGGCCGAGCCGGGCGACCTGGCGCCCGACATGGCGCAGCTGCTGCGATGGGCTTCCTGGGTGCTTTCATTGCCGGTGCTGCTATTTTCCTGCGCGCCTTTTTTCCGCAATGCGCTACGCGACCTGCGACACCGCCGCGTCAGCATGGACCTGCCGGTGGCGCTGGGCATGGGCATCACCTTTGCCGTCAGTTCCATGGGCACGTTCGAGCCCACCGGTATTTTCGGTGCCGAGGTGTATTTCGACTCGTTCACCATGTTTGTCTTCTTCCTGCTGACCGGGCGCTGGCTTGAACTGCGGCTGCGCGACCGAACCGCAGGCGCGCTTGAAGCGCTCATGAACCGCCTGCCCGACAGTGTCGAGCGCCGCGGCGCCGACGGCGCTTTCGAGCGCGTGGCCGTTCGGCGGCTCAGCGCGGGCGACGTGATCCGGGTGTTGCCGGGCGAAGCTTTTCCGGCCGATGGAATCATTCTGGAAGGCCGCACGCTGGCCGACGAATCGCTGCTGACCGGTGAATCGCGTCCCTTGCCGCGCGACAAGGGCGGGCTCGTGATTGCCGGCAGCCACAACCTTGCGGCCCCGGTGGTGGTGAGGGTGGAGCTTACCGGCGGCCAGACGCGGTTTGCGCAGATCGTCGCGCTGATGGAAAGCGCTTCGACCTCCAAGCCGCAACTGGCCCAGTTGGCCGACCGTATCGCCAAGCCCTTCCTTTTGTTGGTGCTGGTGGCCGCTGGCGGGGCCGGCGCTTATTGGTGGTCGCATGACCCGGGCCATGCGCTGATGGTGGCGGTGGCGGTCCTGATCGTCACCTGTCCCTGCGCGCTGTCGCTGGCCACGCCGGCCGCCATGCTCGCCAGCGCCGGTTCGCTGGCGCGCAGTGGCGTGCTGGTCCGGCGTTTGCAGGCGCTGGAAGCACTGGCAACGGTGGACACGGTGGTATTCGACAAAACCGGCACCCTGACACGCGACGCGTTTGCGCTTGGCGAGGTGCATACCCGCAAGGGCATTTCCAGCGAAGAAGCCTTGGCGATGGCGGCCGCGCTGGCGAAGGATTCCCTGCACCCGGTATCGCGTGCGCTGGCAGCGGCAGGGCACGGTGGTGCGGAGCAGGGCGCCTGGACGGTGCGGGACGCACGGGAAACCGCCGGGCAGGGCGTGTCAGGGCGTCTTTGCAGGGCCGGCAATGCGGCATCTTCTGTCCTGGCACGCCTGGGTTCGGCCCGGTTTTGCGATGTAGACCCGCCTGCCACGTCAGCCCTGCACGCCTGCCTGAGTGACGACAAGGGATGGATTGCCACCTTTGAGCTGCAGGAAGACCTGCGTCCTGACGCCCATGCCACGGTGGCGGCGCTGACGGCCCAAGGCGTCAAGGTTTACCTGTTGTCGGGCGACTTGCCGGAATCGGCAGCCCGCGTTGCCTGGCAAGCCGGCATCGACAACAGCCAGGGGGGCTGTACCCCTCAGGACAAGCTTGCCTTTCTGCGCGGCCTGCAGTCTCAGGGACACCATGTGGCCATGGTGGGCGACGGACTGAATGACGGTCCGGTTCTGGCGGGCGCCCATGTGTCTTTTGCTTTTGGCCAGGCGGTGCCTCTGGCGCAGGCCCAATCCGATCTGGTGGTGATGGGGGACCGCCTGGGCACGGTGGCCCAGACCCTGGTGCAGGCGCGGCGCACCTTGCGCATAGTTCGCCAGAATCTGTGGTGGGCGGCTGTCTACAATGCCGTCTGCGTGCCACTGGCCGTGGCCGGCTGGCTGCCCGCATGGCTGGCGGGAATAGGCATGGCGCTCAGTTCACTGCTGGTCGTGCTGAACGCATTGCGGCTGTCCTCGGCCGCCACACCTCTGGAAGGCCTTTGATGGACATCCTTTTTTTACTTATCCCGTTGTCGGTCATTCTGGTTTTTTTTATTCTGGGCGGCTTGGGCTGGGCTATTTATAGAGGCCAGTTTGAAGACATCGATGCCGAAGGCGAGCGCATTCTTCGTGATGATTGACGTAGGTCAAGCTCAAATTCGTTACATCGCGATACTCTTAAGAAGTTACTAAGTAAAGAAGAGGTAAAAATGACATTTGCCAATACACGGGCCACGACCTACAACGACACCGTTGTACGGCAGTTTGCCATCATGACAGTGGTCTGGGGAGTGGTCGGCATGCTGGTCGGGGTGATCATCGCGGCCCAGCTGGCCTGGCCGGACCTGAATCTCGGCATTCCCTGGCTCAGCTATGGGCGATTGCGGCCGCTGCACACCAATGCGGTGATTTTTGCGTTTGGCTGCTGCGGGTTGATGGGCACGTCCCTTTATGTGGTTCAGCGTACCTGCCAGGTGCGCCTGTTTTCCGACAAGCTGGCTGCGTTCGTCTTCTGGGGCTGGCAGGTGGTCATCGTGGCAGCTGCCATCTCGCTTCCGCTGGGCTACACCCAAGGCAAGGAATACGCTGAACTTGAGTGGCCCATCGACATCCTGATCACGCTGGTCTGGGTGGCCTACGCCTTCGTGTTTTTCGGCACGGTCGGCACCCGCAAGGTCCGGCACATCTACGTCGCCAACTGGTTCTATGGTGCGTTCATCATCGCAATTGCCATGCTGCACCTGGTGAACAACGCTGCCATTCCGGTCGGTTTCATGAAGTCCTATTCCGCCTATGCCGGCGTGCAGGATGCCATGGTGCAGTGGTGGTACGGCCACAACGCCGTGGGCTTCCTGCTGACGGCAGGTTTCCTGGGCATGATGTATTACTTCATTCCCAAGCAGGCCGAGCGTCCCGTGTACTCGTACCGCCTGTCCATCGTCCACTTCTGGGCGCTGATCTTCACCTACATGTGGGCCGGTCCGCACCACCTGCACTACACCGCATTGCCAGACTGGACGCAGTCGGTCGGCATGGTGTTCTCCCTGATATTGCTGGCGCCAAGCTGGGGCGGCATGATCAACGGCATCATGACCCTGTCGGGTGCATGGCACAAGCTTCGCGATGATCCGATCCTTCGCTTCCTGATCGTGTCGCTTTCCTTCTACGGCATGAGCACGTTCGAAGGCCCGATGATGGCCATCAAGACCGTCAACGCACTCTCGCACTACACCGACTGGACCATTGGGCATGTGCATTCGGGCGCCCTGGGCTGGGTTGGCTTGATCACCATCGGCAGCATGTACTACCTGATCCCGCGTCTCTTCGGCCAGAAGCAGATGTACAGCATGAAGGCAGTCGAGGTCCATTTCTGGACGGCCACCATCGGCATCGTGATCTATATCGCGGCCATGTGGATTGCCGGCGTGATGCAGGGCCTGATGTGGCGCGCGGTTAATACTGACGGCACGCTGACCTATACCTTCGTCGAGTCGGTCAAGGCCACTTTCCCCTTCTACGTACTGCGTCTGCTCGGCGGCTTGCTGTACCTCAGCGGCATGGTGATCATGCTCTGGAACACCTACAAGACCGCTACGGCCGGTCGTTCAGTCACCGTCACCATCCCGGCGGCCGTAGCCCACGCTTGAGGAAAAAAACAATATGGCTAACCAAAAATCAAGCGGCGGCCTCTCCCACGAGAAGGTCGAAACCAGCAACTTCCTGATGATCGTGCTGATTCTCATCGTGCTTGCCATTGGCGGCTTGGTGGAAATCGTGCCCCTCTTTTTTCAGAAGTCCACCACCGAGCCGATCAAGGGACTTCAGCCCTATACCGCGCTGCAGGTGATTGGGCGGGACATTTATGTGCGGGAAGGCTGCTACAACTGCCATTCGCAAATGATTCGCCCGTTCCGGGCAGAAACGCTGCGTTATGGTCCCTATTCGGTGGCTGGCGAGTCTGTCTATGACCATCCGTTCCAGTGGGGCAGCAAGCGCACCGGGCCCGATCTGGCGCGGGTAGGCGGCAAGTACAGCGATGAATGGCATCGTATTCACCTGAACAATCCGCGCGACCTGGTTCCTGAGTCAAACATGCCGGCTTATTCGTGGCTTGAAAAAACGCCGGTGGATGCTTCGTCCATCAAGACCCACATGCAGGGATTGCGTACGGTAGGCGCGCCTTACACCGATGAGCAGATTGTTGCAGCACCTTCCGATGTCAAGGGAAAAACCGAGATGGAAGCTGTGATTGCGTACCTGCAGGTACTCGGGATTCATCGTAAATAACCGAATAGGGCTTACGGCAATGGATATCAACACACTCAGGTCCATCGTGACGGTGGCCACTTTTTTAGTCTTCATAGGAATTGTGGCGTGGGCTTGGTCCAGTCGCAATGCCAAAGGCTTTGATGAGGCGGCTCAGCTTCCTTTCAAGCAAGACGAGTAGACCGCGCCAAGAACTGGACAAGGAAGAAAAAAATGAGCGATTTCACCAGTAATTTCTGGTCGGTCTTTGTGGCTGGCATCTCGCTGGTCGGCATCTTTGCCTGCCTGCTGCTCTTGTGGTTCAGCGGCAAGGCCAAAGCCATGACAGCCAACGACAACACCACCGGCCACGTCTGGGACGGCGACCTGCGCGAGATGAACAATCCCCTGCCGCGCTGGTGGGTCTGGCTGTTCGTCATCACCGTGGTGTTTTCCCTGGCTTACTTGGCGATGTACCCAGGTCTCGGCAGCTATGCAGGCAAGTTTGGCTGGAGCCAGGTTGGTCAGTACGAAGCCGAAGTAGCCAAAGGCAATAAGGAAGTTGAACCCTTGTACGCTAGGTTCAACAGCATGAAGCCTGAAGACGTGGCGGGCGACCCCCAGGCCATGGCCATTGGCGAGCGTTTGTTCATGAACAACTGTTCACAATGCCACGGATCAGATGCCCGTGGCAGCAAAGGATTTCCAAATCTTTCGGACAAGGACTGGCTGCATGGCGGCACCCCTGACAAGATTGTCGAAACCCTGGTCAAAGGCCGCATTGGCAACATGCCCCCCATGGCCGCTGCAGTGGGGTCTTCGGATGATGTCCGCAATGTGGCGCAGTATGTCTTGAGTCTGTCAGGCAGCCCACACGACTCGATCAAGGCTTCCCTCGGAAAAAGCAAGTTTGGCGCCTGCGCGGCTTGCCATGGTGTGGATGGAAAAGGCAACCAAGCCATCGGTGCTCCCAACCTGACCGACGATATCTGGTTGCACGGTTGGGGTGAAAACGCAATCGTGGCCATGATCAATAATGGCAAGGTAAACCAGATGCCTGCGCAAGAGGGTAAACTGACTGAATCCCAGATTCATGTTTTGGCATCCTATGTTTGGAGCTTGTCCAACAAGCCAGGCGCAGTAGCGCTGAAGTGATTCTTTACCCGGCAAGACTCCTACTGGAGTCTTGCATGGAGCAGTACCTGTGGATAATTTAAAGCCAACTCCTCGAAAAGTTATTCCCATCACGGTAATGGCTGGAGAGCAGTTGCAGGTCGCGTCAGCAACTGGCGATGGCGAATCAGGCAGCATTTATCAAGCTCAGAAGAAAATTTACCCTCGCAGCGTCACGGGGTTTTTTTCGAAGTGGCGCTGGGCCATGGTTTTTATCACTCAGCTGGTCTTTTATGGCCTTCCATGGCTGGAGTGGGGCCAGCGCCAGGCCGTCTTGTTTGACCTGGAAGCGCGGCGTTTCTATATTCTGGGCCTGGTTCTTTACCCGCAGGATTTCATTTACCTCTCGGGTATTTTGGTTATTTCGGCACTGGCGCTGTTCTTGTTCACGGCGGTGGCTGGTCGCCAGTGGTGCGGCTATGCCTGTCCGCAGACGGTCTATACCGAGATATTTCTCTGGCTTGAAAAGATCACCGAAGGCGATCGCTCGGCACGTCTGCGACTTGATGCAAGTCCCATGTCCGCCAACAAGCTGGCACGCAAGGCCAGCAAGCAGTTTCTGTGGATTGCCTTGGCCCTGTGGACGGGGTTTACCTTTGTCGGCTATTTCACGCCCATCAAGGAGCTGGGCGTCAGTTTCATCAATGCAGGCATGGGCCCATGGGAAACCTTCTGGGTTTTCTTTTACGGCTTTGCCACTTATGGCAACGCAGGCTACATGCGTGAACAGGTCTGCAAGTACATGTGTCCTTATGCCCGGTTTCAAAGCGCGATGTTCGACAAGGACACATTGATCGTCACCTATGACGAGGCGCGCGGTGAACCCCGCGGATCCCGTTCCAAGAAGGCTGATCCGGTTGCCCTGAACCTGGGTTCCTGCATTGACTGCACGCTGTGTGTCCAGGTCTGCCCGACGGGGATCGATATCCGCAAAGGGCTGCAATACGAATGTATCAGTTGCGCGGCGTGTATCGATGTATGCGATACCGTGATGGACAAAATGAATTACCCACGCGGCCTGATTCGCTATTCGACCCAGAATGCGGTGGTCCAGGGTTGGGGGAAATCGCAGCTTTTGCGTCGCATATTTCGCCCCAGGGTGCTGGTCTACACGGCCATCTTGCTGGCTGTGACCGCCGCCCTGTTCATCAGCCTGGCGCTGCGTTCCCCATTCAAGGTCGACGTGATTCGTGACCGTGCTTCGCTGGCACGTATTGTCAGTGGTGGAAAGATCGAAAATGTATATCGCCTGCAGGTGATGAATGCGACCGAAACCACCCAGCATTACCGCATTACCGCCACCGGCTTGACGGGCCTGATGCTGGCCTCCGAAGGCACTTTCACTGTCGAGGCGACCCAGGCGCGCGGGGTTCCCGTTACCCTGCAATTGCCGTATGAGGCTGCAAGCCCAGGCTCGCATGAAATCCACTTTGAAATCGAGGCTGTCAACTCGCCGGGACGTGTGGTCGAGAAGTCGGTATTCCTGGTGCCCCGCTAACTTAACAATGGAAATGTCATGAACCAAGAAGACGGACAACCCTGGTGGAAATTTGGGCATGTGTGGATGGTTTTTGCAGGGCCAGCATTGGTCATCGTTGCCTCGTTCATTACCTTGTATCTGGCCATCAAGGTTCCCGATCCTGTCGTGACCAGCTACGGCCAGGAAACACTGTCGAGTGCAGCGAGACGCGAGGCTTCTTCCACCAATATGGCGCCTGCGATGCAGGCCCGAAATCATGCCGCCACCGGTATCCCGGCGCCTGCCGAGCCTTGAAATGTGAAGGGAATTCAGGAAGGACTCGTCAAATGACTGGCCAATCCAGTCCTCAAATTACAGGAAAGATTTGAACTTTATGCTGGCTCAACGAATGATGTGGATTGCATGGCCTGCCTTCCTGACGGCGGGCGTGATAGAGATGCTGGTGTTTGCCCTGGTTGATCCGCAAAGCCTGCATTGGTTCGGCCAGCCTCTGGCGTTGTCTCGCGAAGCTGTTTACACACTGGCTTTTTTTGTATTTTGGCTGCTGACCATGACGTCGAGCGCCTTGACAACCCTGCTTGCCATGTCGCCATTCGAAGTAAATCGTCGCGAACTGGTCGCTAATGGGCGGCCCGGAAGCGGTGCCAAAGAAGTCAAGGCCAATTAAAACGTCCGCCAGTCAGCCGACACAGAAAATATTCAGTGTCAGCAGGTTTTCTGGTTGTTGTTCACGATCAGTTTGAGCGCTTCGGTATCAAGGATACGCACGTGGCGTTGCTTGACTTCCACAATCTTGTCTTCAACGAATTTTGAAAAAGTTCGGCTGACCGTTTCGAGCTTCAGGCCCAGGTAGCTTCCGATTTCTTCCCGCGTCATGCGCAGCAGAAGTTCGGATTGCGAGAAGCCACGGGCATGGAGTCGCTGGACCAGATTCAGTAAAAAGGCGGCCAGGCGTTCTTCTGCGCGCATGCTGCCCAGCAGCAGCATCACGCCGTGCTCACGAACGATCTCGCGGCTCATGATCTTGTGGACGTGGCGTTGAAGCGATACAACTTCCCGGGACAACTCTTCAATGCGGTCAAATGGCATCACGCACACTTCGGCATCTTCCAGCGCTACAGCGTCGCAGGTGTGGTGTTCCCTGACAATGCCGTCCAGGCCGATGATCTCGCCAGCCATCTGAAATCCGGTGACCTGATTACGACCGTCTTCGGTGGTGATGCATGTTTTGAAAAAGCCGGTGCGGATGGCAAACAGAGACGTGAATTTTTCACCGTTGCTGTACAGGCGACCTCCGCGTTTGACCTTGCGCCGCACGGCAACCACTTCTTCGATCCTGTCCATCTCATCGGCTTTCAGGCCCATGGGCATGCAAAGTTCACGAAGATTGCAATTGGAGCAGGCAACTTTTATGGTGACAGGATTGATGGGCTGGAGTCTGGCTTCGCCTGGGGCTTCTCCGCGCTTGCCGGTCCCCATGGACTCTGGTGTGACCTCAAACATGACATTCTCCTCACGGGGTTCGTTGCTTGGTTTTAGACACGCTAACCGCTGACATATGTCAAACAAACAAGGCGGACTTCACGATACATTGGCAGTGCCTGCCCCGAAATCGCGGGTGCGCATTTCAAGGAACCGTCACGAACGCACCTGCGGTTGATTGTATGCCCATCCCCACTCATGAACTGACAGGCCGTTTCGATGCTTCGGGGCCCCGCTACACCTCATACCCGACGGCCGACCGCTTCGTTGAAGCCTTCACGGCCGAGCAGCTTGCGCAGGCACTCGCGCAGCGCCGAAACGGTGCGGCCGCCATGCGGCTGCCGCTGTCACTCTATGTGCATATCCCCTTTTGCGAATCGCTTTGCTACTACTGTACCTGCCACAAGATCATCACCAAAGACCATGCGCGCGGTGAAACCTACCTGCGCTACCTTGGCCGCGAGCTTGATTTGTACACCGCCCATCTGGGCACGGGCCAAGCAGTCAGCCTGCTGGATCTGGGCGGCGGAAGCCCTACCTTTCTGAATGATGGTGAACTGCGCAAGTTGATGGCCATGCTGCGGCGTAGTTTCCGGTTTGCACCGGGCGGGGAATATTCCATTGAAGTTGACCCACGAACCGTTGACTCCGCGCGACTTGCCACGCTGGCAGAACTGGGATTCAACCGGCTGAGCTTTGGGGTTCAGGATTTCGATCCGGCGGTGCAAAAGGCGGTTCATCGCATCCAGCCTGCCCGGCAGGTGTTTTCATTGGTCGAAGCTGCGCGTCTGAGGGGTTTCGAGTCGGTCAGTATTGACCTGATCCACGGGCTGCCGCAACAAACGACAGAGTCGTTTGACCGCACGCTGGCGCAGGTCCTGCAACTGCGGCCGGACCGCATTGCCCTGTATGCCTACGCCCATCTGCCCCAGCGTTTCAAGCCGCAACGCCGGATTGATGCGACCCAATTGCCTGACGCCAGCGCCAGGCTTTCCATGCTGTTGCACGCTCTTTCGGCCTTTCAGTATGCCGGTTATGTCCATATCGGCATGGATCACTTTGCCTTGCCTGACGATGCGCTGGCGGTTGCCAAGCGCCAGGGCCGCCTGCACCGCAATTTCCAGGGCTACAGCATCCAGCCCGACTGCGATCTGATCGGCCTGGGCGTCTCGGCCATTGGCAAGGTGGGCGCAGCCTACAGCCAGAATGCCAAGACCCTGGAAGAGTATTACGACTGCCTGGACCAGGGGCGATTTCCAGTGGTACGGGGGTTGGCGCTGTCACGCGACGACCTGGTGCGGCGAGGTGTCATCATGGCGCTGCTGTGCCAGGGCCAGTTGGAGTTCGAGTCGATTGAACTGGGGTTTTTGCTTGATTTCAAAAGTTATTTTGCCGCCGAACTGGAGCGGCTTTGCGCCATGCAGGCGCAGGGCGTGGTGGAGGTGAGTGACACCGGCCTTCAGGTGACGACGAAGGGCTGGTATGTGGTGCGCAGTGTGGCCATGGTTTTTGACCGTTACCTTCAGGCTGACCGTACGCGTGCAAGGTTTTCCCGGATCATCTAGAACGCTCTGATGCAAACTTCGCTGGCCATGACGGCCTTACTGATGGGACTGGCCGGCGGGCCGCACTGCATCGCCATGTGCGGCGCAGCCTGCGCGGGCATCGGCAACGCGGCCGGCGCGCGCAAGACGTCTGCCCTCTGGAGCTTCCAGGCTGGCCGGCTGGCCAGCTATTCGGCGCTCGGCGCGGTCGCGGCCGCGTCGATGCAGGGCCTGGGATGGCTGACCACCCAGACGGCGGTCATGCGCCCGGTCTGGACACTGTTCCATGTCGCCGTGATGATGATGGGGCTGATGCTGGTCGTGCTGGCCCGCCAGCCGGTCTGGCTCGATAGCACGGCGCGCAGCGTGTGGAGCCGGGTCCGGGCTTTCAATGCGTCCTGGGGTCGGGGCGCGCCGCTGGCCATTGGCGCGCTGTGGGCCTTCATGCCTTGCGGGCTGCTGTATTCGGCGGTGCTGGTGGCGGCCCTGAGCGGCGGTCCCCTGGATGGCGCGCTGACCATGGCGCTGTTTGCGCTGGGCAGCAGCGTGTCCCTGCTGACCGGTCCCTGGCTGCTGATGCGCCTGCGGGGCGGCGGCAGCGGTGAATGGGGAATTCGCCTGGCCGGTCTGGCGCTGGCGGCCACTTCGGGCTGGGCCTTGTGGATGGGGCTGGCGCATGACACCGCGCCCTGGTGCGTGAGTTAGGCCCCCACGCTCTGCCGCTGCGCGGGTCGCTGCCCCCCGAGGGGGCGCTGCGCCTGCGGCCCGGCAAAGCCGGTTCCGTGGCCCCTGCTGGTGGGGATGGGCGCCCCGCGCGTCCCTCTTTGCGGGGTTTGCTGCCTGCCCCCGATAGCGGCTACGCAAACGGCACGACGAAGCGGGTTCTGCCTTCCCTGCTGGTGCCGGCTGGTTTTCGGCCTTTGGGAGGTGCACGTTCTGATCAGAAAACAAATTTCAGTGTCGAATAGGCCTCTTGCGCATGCTGGATATGCGTAAGCAGCTATAAAAACAGTAGCAAATGGCAATCTGTTGAGCTTTGAGTGCCGCGACGGATGTGCTTGGTGATCTCGTTTTAGCCTCGGCGCATCAGCGTGCTTTTTCCGAACAGGCTTTCGATCAGGTCCAGCGCCACTTCGGCCGTGGCATTGCGCACGTCGAGCGCAGGGTTGAGTTCCATCACGTCAAGCGATGCCATGCGGCCGGTGTCGGCAATCATTTCCATGCACAACTGGGCTTCGCGGTAGGTGGGTCCGCCCTTGACCGCCGTTCCGACGCCGGGCGCGAAGCTGGCGTCCAGAAAGTCCACGTCAAAGCTCACATGCAGGTGCGTGTCGTCGTCCATGCCGGCCAGCGCCGCCTCCATGGTCCGCTTCATGCCCATTTCGTCGATGTAGCGCATGTCGAACACTTCCAGCCCCGACTCCCTGACAAAGCGTTTTTCGCCGGCATCGACGCTGCGGATGCCGATCTGGCGAATGGCCGAAGGCTCGATCGCCGGCGACAGCCCGCCAATGCCGGTCAGTTCGGCCGGCCCGTGGCCGCACAGCACCGCCACCGGCATGCCGTGCGTGTTGCCGGTGGGCGTCAGCGCGTCGGTGTTGAAGTCGGTATGCGCATCGAGCCACAGCACGCGCAGCTTCCTGCCGCGCTGGCGGCAGTAGCGGGCCACCGCGCTGATCGAGCCAATCGCCAGGCAATGGTCGCCGCCCAGCAGCAGCGGCATGTCGCCGTCGATCAGCGCCGCATGCACCGCTTCGTGAACCGCATGGTTCCAGGCTGCGACCTCGACCAGGTGACGGTAGCCGCTGACGGGCGATTGCCAGGGGTTGGCCGGTCCGCTCAGGTTGCCCTGGTCGGTGACGCGCAGGCCGTGGCTTTCCAGCGTCGGCTGCAGGCCGGCCACGCGGAACGCTTCCGGACCCATCGAGGCGCCGCGCGTGCCCGCGCCAACGTCGGTGGGTGCGCCTATCAGTCGGATGTGCTGGGTCATGTGGTCATCGATTCGCGGTTAGGGGCAATTTGTTTCATGGGCGCCTTGCTGTTCAGAAAGGCCGGCTTGAGAAGCTGGTACAGGTCCTTGGGATCGTCAAGCCGGGGAATCAGGGGTAGGCGCTGGCCCAGTCCGAGCAACCGGGCCTGGGCGTAAAGATAGCGCAGCGCCGAGAAATCCTCAAGCGCAAAACCGACCGAGTCGAACACCGTGACCTGCTCGGCGCTGCCCCTGCCCGCCGCATGGCCTGCCAGCACCTGCCACAGTTCGGTGACGGCAAAGCCGGACGGCATCTGCTGCAAATCGCCTTCCACGCGGGTTTGCGGCTCGTATTCGACGAAGACCTTGGCGGCGGCCAGCACCTCGGGATGGATTTCGGTCTTGCCGGGGCAGTCGCCGCCGACCGCGTTCAGGTGGGTGCCCGGCCTGAGCATGCCGGCGGTGATGATGTCCGCGCGGGTCTTGTCGGCGGTGACGGTGGTCACGATGTCTGCGTCACGCACCGCCTCCAGGCTGCTGGCGCAGGCCCGCAGGCGCAGGCCGGCGCTGTCCGGATTCGCCTGCAGGTTGCGCATCAGCTTGGCGGTGGCGGCGGCATCCACGTCGTAGAGGCGGATTTCCTCGATACCGAGCAAATGGTGAAAAGCCAGCGCCTGGAACTCGCTTTGCGCGCCGTTGCCGATCAGCGCCATCACGCGGCTCTCGGGCCGGGCCAGCGCGCGCGCCGCCAGGGCCGATGTGGCGGCGGTGCGAAGGGCGGTGGCCAGTGTCAGTTCACTGAGCAGCATCGGCATGCCCGTGGCCACGTCGGCCAGCACCCCAAACGCCATGACGGTGGGCAGGCCGTGCGACGTGTTTTTTGGATGGCCGTTGACGTATTTGAAGCTGTAATGGCTGGCATCGGCAATCGGCATGAGTTCGATCACGCCATCCGGCGAATGGCTGGCCAGGCGGGCCGACTTGTCAAATCGGCTCCAGCGTAAAAAATCCTGCTCGATGCACGCCGTCATGCCCTGCAGCATAGGGACCATGCCTTGCCTGCGGACCATGGCGGCCACATCGGAGGGGCTCAGGAAAAGCGTTTCCTGGCAGGTTTGGGTGAGATGTTTCATGCGGGCCTCGCGCGGGTTTGGAAAAGATGCACCCAGTGTCTTTCCGAGTCAAGGCAATCACAAGTGCCAGAAGTGCTTTCAAATTGCTACATTGTTGCCGTTCTGGCAGCCTAAAATATCATAATGGATGAAACCGACCACCAGTTGATCTCCCTTCTGCGCCAGGATGCGCGCCTTTCCGTGGCGACGCTGGCCAGCCGGCTGGGGGTTTCGCGCGGCACCGTCACCAACCGGCTGCGCAAGCTGGAGGATGACAGCGTCATCGTCGGCTACACCGCGCGCCTGCGGCCCGATGTGCAGCGCAATGAAATCAAGGCCTGGATGAGCATTGCGGTCGAGGGCAACCAGACGCGGGCCGTGATCGCCAGCCTGCTCGGCGAGCCTGGCGTGGCCACGCTGCACGACACCAACGGCCGCTGGGACCTGCTGGCCGAACTGCGCGCCGAGAACCTGCAGGACCTGGCCAAGGTGCTGGAGCGCATCCGCCTGCTCAAGGGCATCAGCAATACCGAAACCAGCATTCATCTGGAAACCTACCGACTCTCCTAGAATCACTCCCTATGCAACTGGCTCCTGCCCAACTGACCGAACATCTCAAGCGGGGCCTGAAAAGCCTCTACACCCTGCATGGCGACGAACCCCTGCTGGTGCAGGAATTTGCCGATGCCCTGCGCTCGGCAGCCCGGCAGCAAGGCTACACCGAGCGCACCGTGCATACCGTGGCCGGCGCGCATTTCGACTGGAGCGAGGTGCTGGCCAGTGGCGGCTCGCTCAGCCTGTTTGCCGACAAGCAGATCGTGGAAGTCCGCATTCCCGGCGGCAAGCCGGGCAAGGACGGCTCGGTGGCGCTGCAGCAGCTGGCCGAGCGTGCCCAGGGCGATGACTCCACGCTGACGCTGGTGATGCTGCCCCGCCTCGACAGTGCGACCGCCAAGGGCGCATGGTTCGGCGCGTTGGAGAGCTTCGGCGTGACCGTCAAGTTCGACCCGATCGACCGCCGCATGCTGCCGCAGTGGATTGCGCAGCGCCTGCAGCAGCAGGGCCAGCGCGTGGCCAGCGGCGAGGAAGGACAGCGCACCTTGCAGTTCTTTGCCGACCGGGTCGAAGGCAACCTGCTGGCGGCGCACCAGGAAATCCAGAAGCTGGCGCTGCTCCATCCGGTCACGGGCGAAGGCGTCCTGAGCTTTGAGCAGGTGGAAAACGCCGTGCTCAACGTGGCGCGCTATGACGTGTTCAAGCTGTCCGAGGCGGTGCTCGGCGGCCAGGCGATTCGCGCTGCCCGAATGATCGACGGCCTGCAATCCGAAGGCGAGTCCGAAGTGCTGGTGCACTGGGCGCTTAGCGAGGACATCCGCGGCATGAAACGGGTTAAAGACGCCATTCACGCTGGCCGCCCCATGCCGATGGCGCTGCGCGAAAACCGCGTCTGGGGCGCCAAGGAAAAACTCTATGAACGCGTGCTGCCCGGCATCAGCGACGCCGCCTTGGCAAAACTGCTCGATGCCGCGCAAAAGGTCGATGGCATCGTCAAGGGCCTGAAGCAGCCCGACTGGCCGCTGAGCGGCTGGCAGGCGCTGCACCGGCTGGCCGGCATGGTCTGCGAGCACTGCGCGGCGCCATCGCGCGGGCCTTCTTCTGCTGGCCGCGCAACGCCCGGAGGCATGAGGAATTAAGCCGAATGGCACTTACTTTGGCTCGTAAGCATGACCATGCTTCTCGACATGTTGGCGGGCTTGGGCGCGCGGCACCTTCAACCAGGGGTAGGGTTTGGGCCTTCGTTTTCGCATTCGCGGCTCGATGCGTCCGGGTCGATGGCCGACCCGGCATTGAGCGATCAACGCGAACAACTGCCCGCAATCCTTGGTGGCTGAGAGGCCTCGCGAGACCCACTCTAACCACAGTTGCACCGTGTGCTTAAAGCTCAGGCCGCGCGGGTCTATCCCGGCATTGCAGGCAGCCTGCGCCATGAGCAGTCGGATCACGTTGTAAGCGAGCAGATGGACCCACAGTTGCTTTTCGTTCATCTGCGGCGTCTGACAGCTCAGTACATCCATGCCCGTGGTGGTCTTGAGGTTGCGCAGGTCCAGCTCAACGTTCCAGCGACGCGCGTACAGCGCCGAGAGGTCGCGCTTGGTGACCTGGCGATGGTTGAGCAGCGTGGTGACCAGCACCTGATGATCGACCTTGACTTCACGCAGCGTGATCTCATCGGGAAAGCGCGCGTACTGCTCGGGCGTCATCCACTCTGGACGGGCTGCGGGCTTGGGCCAGCGCACGATGTGATCGCGTGTGCCCAGCGACTGGCCGCGTCGAAAGTCGGTGATTCGTGCTCCGTTTTGCTCGAACAGCGCATCCACACCGGCGGCCATCAGCGTGGCGATCAGAAAATAGTTGCAGTACAAGGCATCGGCAAGCATTACATCGCCGGGGCAAAAGCCTGCGAGCAGACGGCGTACCAGCCCAAGCTCGCCACTGCCTTTGCCGCGCTGTGGCCCTATCGCCGCGTCCAGCGCCGCGCCGGTGGCCAGGCAAATCACCATGACCAGCCGCGCCAGGGGAAAGCCGACCCCGGGCGCCTGCGTGCTGGGCTGGGGATACAAGGCTTGGTTCTGCGCGGTATCGGGCATCGACAGGCAGGTGCCGTCCACCAGCTTGACCGCGCGACCGCGCCAGAGCCATTGCGCCAGCGCTTTTTCGCCGAGCAGCCGCCCTGTTTTGCGCGCGAGCGTGCTGACCATCTCCAGTGGCAGCCGCTGACGAGCCCTGCAGTACCCGCCAGTGCGAACGCTGCACGCGCTCAAACCATCGGCTGCGCGCTGCGCCGCCCAGCCGTTGACCGCCTTCTGGCATGAGCCATCGGCCTCCAGCGCCTGGCGCATGAACATCGACAGCGTCACCGTTGGCGGATACAGCCGCTCGCGGTGCTCGGGCAGCAGCGCTTCGCTCGTGTGCAGCAACTCCGGACTCGTCAGCACGTTGAAGAACTCCACCGCTTCGGTCGATCGCGCGCGCCGTCCAATGCCTCTTTGACGTTGATGCAAAACGCTTCGGGCATTACGATCCATGGTGTCAGGCCTTAGCAAAGATGGTTTGGGTGCTTCGTAAACAACCATCCTATCGGTCCTTGGTCAGCCCCCTCCCTTTGCATTCAAGCACTTACGCTCGTCGCTCAATGCCAAACAGCCAAAGTAAGTGCCATTCGAATTAAGCCCATGCTGCACACCGCCTCCCTTTCGAAAAAGCTGCTGCGAATCGGCGCCAGCCTGCTGATCCTGGCACTGGCGTCGATCGGGCTGACCCTGTGGGTCACCTGGCAGCTGGAAGGCGGCGCTGCGGCAGTCAATGAAGCCGGGCGCATGCGCATGCAGACCTGGCGCCTGACCAGCGCAGTGCATGCCGGCACGCCCCCCGCCGACCTGCAGCGCCTGATCGGCAACTTTGAAGACAGCCTGTCGGTATTGCGCAGCGGCGATGCATCCCGGCCGCTGTTCGTGCCCTGGGACGACCAGGTCCGCCAGCAGTTTTCCGTGGTCGAGTCGCTTTGGCAGGTGCAGCGCCAGCACTGGCTGGCCGAGCCAGCCCTTCCGGTGGATGCTTCGCTGCAGACGGCCGGTGATTTTGTCGAGGCCATCGACCGCTTCGTGCTGGCGATCGAGCGGCACCTGTCGCGGCTGACCGCGATCCTGAACCTGTTCCAGTTCGCCATGATGGCGCTGGCCATCGGCGGGGCGGTGATCATGCTCTACACCGGCTACCTGTATGTGATCAGTCCCCTGAGCCGGCTGCGCCAAGGGCTGGGCAAGGTCGAGTCCGGGGAGTTCGCGACCCGCATCGACGTTGACACTGAGGACGAGTTCGGCCAGGTGGCTGCCGGCTTCAACCGCATGGCCGGCACCCTGGAGTCGATGTACCACGGGCTCGAATCCCAGGTCGAGGCCAAGACCCGGCACATCGAGGCGCAGCGGCTGCGGCTGGAGGCGCTTTATGAAGTCAGCGCCTTCCTGGCCCAGGCCAGCAGCATCGAGGAACTGGCGCGCGGCTTTGCCCAGCGTGTGCGCACCCTCATGAAGGCCGACGCCGGGGCGGTTCGCTGGTCGGATGACGCCAGCCAGCGCTACCTGATGCTGGCCTCCGACTGCTTTCCGCAGGACATGCTCGAAGAAGAGCGCACGCTGCTGGCTGGCGCCTGCGCCTGCGGCAGCCTGAAAACCGAATCCCGGACGCGCGTGATCCCGATCCTGAGCCACGACGAAATCCCGGTGCGGCGCTGCGCCAGGGTGGGCTATGAAAGTGTGGTCAGCGTGCCGATCCGGCTGCAGCAGCGCCTGCTGGGCGAATTCAATTTGTTCTTTCGCAGCGCCGTCACGCTGAGCGCGGAAGAAACCGAGCTGCTCGACGCGCTGGCCAGCCACCTGGCCAGCGCGCTGGAAAGCCTGCGCGCCGCCGCGCTGGCCCGGGAGGCCGCCGTGGCCGAGGAGCGCGCGATGCTGGCGCGTGAATTGCATGACTCGATTGCCCAGTCGCTGGTGTTCCTGAAGATCCAGGTGCAGCTGCTGCGCGGCGCGGTGCAAAAAGGGCAGGCCGTGCAGATGAACCAGGCGCTCGATGAACTCGACACCGGACTGCGCGAGAGCATCGGCGACGTGCGCGAACTGCTGGTGCATTTCCGCACCCGCACCAACACCGACGACATCGTGCAGGCGCTGCAGGAAACGCTGCACAAGTTCCAGCACCAGACCGGCCTGCCCGCCCACCTGAGCGTTCAGGGCGACGGCCTGCCGCTGCCGCCCGATGTGCAGGTGCAGGTGCTGCATGTGATGCAGGAGGCGCTGTCCAACGTGCGCAAGCATGCCCGCGCCACCAGCGTCGAGATGGAGGTGGTCAAGGGCGCACAGTGGCGCTTCATGGTGCGCGACGATGGCATCGGTTTTGATACGGGTCACCGCAACGGCCCTTCGCATGTGGGCCTGAAGATCATGCGCGAGCGCGCCAGCGGCATTGGCGCCGAGGTGGCGTTTGAGTCAGGGCCGGGCAAGGGAACCCTGACCACCCTGACGCTGCCGGCGCATCCGGTGGCAAACGGCAAACGGACAACGCCGGACATGACGCTGGAGCCTGCTGCCGGGCGCTTGCCGGCGCTTCAGGCCCACCAAGCATCGATTCAAAGGTAAAAAACAATGAATAATGCCTTTTGCGCAATATCCACGGGCATGAGCAGCTATAAAAAAAGTAGCTGTTCATGTGCCCTTGCAAGCCGGTCGGAAACGCAGGAAACCTGCTTGAGAGCCGGCGCATGAAGACGGTCCGGCTACTGGTGGTCGATGACCACAACCTGTTTCGCCGGGGTCTGGTGGCGCTGCTGTCGCAGGATACGCGTTTCGAGGTGACCGGCCAGGCGGGCGACATGGGCGAGGCGCTGCGCTGCGCCGAGCGCGACCGGCCGGACCTGATCCTGCTGGACAACCACCTGCCGGGCGTTCTGGGAATCGACGGCATCACGTCGCTCAAGCAGGCTGCGCCGGGAACCCGCATCCTGATGCTGACGGTCAGCGAAAACCAGAACGACCTGGCCGCTGCGCTGCAGGCGGGCGCCGATGGCTACCTGCTCAAGACCGTCGAACTCGACCATTTGTCGGGCTATATCTTCAAGGTGCTGGCCGGCGAGTCGGTCGTCAGCCCGGAGATGATGACCAAGCTGGTGACGGCATTTCGCGGCCGGCCATCGGGGCCGCCCGCGCCGCTGGTCGCGCCTGCCGAGGCCGCGCTGTTGCCCGAGCTGCTGGCCGGGGCCTCGCCGGAATTGGCTCCAGCGCGCGAGAACGGCGATTCGCTGTCGGCACGCGAGCGCGAGGTGCTGGCGCTGATTGCGCTGGGCGACAGCAACAAGCTGATTGCCCGCAAGCTCGACATTGCGGAAACCACGGTGAAGATTCACGTCCAGCACATCTTCCGCAAACTCCAGCTGACGTCGCGCGTGCAGGCGGCCGTGTACGCCACCAGCCGCGAACAGGGTTGACCTGGATCAATCTTCCCTTCGATTGAAAGGGGAGTAGTCCTTCAGAACGATGGCGGCCAGGGCCGCCATCGTTCGTTTGGCGTCGCCGTCACGTCCTTCAGTCGGATGGTGATGAAGTGCGAAAAACGCGACAGTCATGCCATGTCCCCTGGAGAGAAAAACATGGCCTCTGAGCTGAACAATTCAAGAAAAGCGTGGTCGGTGCTGATCGTCAGCACGCTGGCGTTCACCGTCTGCTTCATGGTGTGGATGATGTTCGGCGTCATCGGCATTCCGATCAAGAAGATGCTGGGCCTGAACGCCACCGAGTTCGGCCTCTTGATGGCCACCCCGGTGCTGACGGGGTCGCTGATCCGTGTGCCGCTGGGCATCTGGACCGACAAATACGGCGGCCGCATCGTCATGGCCGTGCTGATGGCGATCACCGTGCCGGCGATCTGGATGATGAGCTACGCCACGCAGTACTGGCATTTCCTCACCATCGGCCTGTTCGTCGGCCTGGCCGGCGGCTCGTTTTCGGTCGGCACGCCTTACGTGGCGCGCTGGTTTCCCAAGAGCCGGCAGGGCATGGCGATGGGCGTGTACGGCGCGGGCAATTCGGGTGCCGCCGTCAACAAGTTCGTCGCGCCGGTGATCCTGGTGGCCTTTGGCTGGACCATGGTGCCGCAGGCCTATGCGGTCATCATGCTGGCCACGCTGGTGCTGTTCTGGCTGTTCAGCCACAGCGACCCGAAGCACCTGGTGCCGAGCAATGTCAGCTTCAGGGACCAGCTCAAGGCGCTCAAAGACCCCAAGGTCCTGAAATACTGCCAGTACTACAGCATCGTGTTCGGCGGCTATGTGGCGCTGTCGCTGTGGATGGTGCAGTACTACATCGGCGAATACGGCCTGGACATTCGCACGGCGGCGCTGCTGGCGGCCTGCTTTTCACTGCCCGGCGGCGTGCTGCGCGCGGTCGGCGGCGTGCTATCCGACAAGTACGGCGCGCACAGCGTGACCTGGTGGGTGATGTGGGTGAGCTGGGTCTGCCTGTTCCTGCTGTCGTATCCGCAGATGGATTTCACGCTGCTGACGGTCAACGGCCCCTCGACCTTCCACCTGGGCCTGAACGTCTACGCCTTTACCGGCCTGATGGCCGTGCTGGGCATTGCCTTTGCCTTTGGCAAGGCCAGCGTCTTCAAGTACATCAGCGACGACTATTCGCACAACATCGGCGCCATCAGCGGCATCGTCGGCCTGGCCGGTGGCCTGGGCGGCTTCGTGCTGCCCATCCTGTTCGGCGCGCTGATGGACCTCACCGGCGTTCGCTCCAGCGCCTTCATGCTGATGTATGGCGTGGTCTGGGTCTCGCTGATCTGGATGTACTGGACCGAAGTGCGCCGCACCGAAGTCATGGGCCGCAACGCGGCCGGCGCCAACGCCTGAACCCGAACTCACCACCGAGAAAATCATGAACCTTAAAGCTGCTTCTCCCGCAGGCGCTGCCGTCCTGCCGCCTGGAAAAGATTCGGGCGCCGACATCACCGACTGGCGTCCAGAGGATGAAAACTTCTGGGAAAACACCGGCAAGCGCATTGCCTACCGAAACCTGTGGATTTCGGTGCCCAGCCTGCTGTGCGGCTTCGCCATCTGGGGCATGTGGGGCATCATCACGGTGCAGATGCTGAATCTGGGCTTTCCGTTCACCCAGGCCGAGCTGTTCACGCTGACCGCCATTTCCGGCCTGGCCGGCGCGACCATGCGGATTCCGGCGTCTTTCCTGATCCGCCTGGCCGGCGGGCGCAACACGATCTTTTTGACAACCTCGATGCTGCTGGCCCCGGCCATCGGCACCGGCATCGTGCTGCAGCATCCCGAGTGGCCGCTGTGGACCTTCCAGTTGATGGCTTTGTGGTCGGGCGTCGGCGGCGGCAATTTCGCCAGCTCCATGTCCAATATCAGCGGCTTTTTCCCCAAGAGGCTGCAGGGCACGGCGCTGGGCCTGAATGCCGGCCTGGGCAACTTCGGCGTGACGACGATGCAGATCGTCATTCCGCTGGTGATGACGATGAGCGTCTTTGGCAGCTTCGGCGGCGAGCCGACGGTGCTGGTAAAAGACAGCGGCTGGATTTTCGGCAAGATCGCCGCCGGCACGCCGACCTGGATCCAGAACGCGGGCTTCACCTGGCTGCTGTCGCTGGTGCCGCTGTCGATTTTGTGCTTTTTCGGCATGAACAACCTGAAAACGGTGTCGCCCGCGATTGGTGGAACGATTCCGGCTTTTCTGAAGATCATCTGGCTCTACACCCTGTCGTTCATTCCGGCCGGCGTCGGCCTTTACCTCTACCTGCCCAAGCCTTCGGGCCTGGGCCTGCTGAACATGTGGCTGGCGATGCCGCTGATCATCGTCAGCACCCTGATGGTGCTCAAGCTCACCGCCTTTGGCCCGATGAAGGAAAGCATCGCCAAGCAGTTTGCCATCTTCAGCAACAAGCACACCTGGTCGCTGACGGTGCTGTACATCGTCACCTTCGGCTCCTTCATCGGCTTTTCAATGGCGTTGCCGCTGGCCATCACCATCATTTTCGGCATCAGCCATGTGCCTGACGCGGCCGGCATCATGCAGCACACCCTGAAGAATCCGAACGCGCCCTCGGCGCTGACCTATGCCTGGATCGGCCCCTTCGTCGGCGCGGCAGTGCGGCCCATCGGCGGCTGGATTTCCGACAAGGTGGGCGGCTCCATCGTCACCCAGATCATCTCGGCCGTCATGGTCGCCGCCTCGGCGGCGGTCGGCTACGTCATGCTGCTGGCCTACAAGTCGCCGGCGCCGGAAGAGTACTTCCTGATGTTCATGGTGCTGTTCGTGGTGCTGTTCACCGCCAGCGGCATTGGCAACGGCTCGACCTTTCGCACCATCGGCGTGATTTTCGACCGCCAGCAGGCCGGCCCGGTGCTGGGCTGGACGTCGGCGATTGCCGCCTACGGCGCCTTCATCGCCCCGGTGGTGATTGGCGCGCAGATCAAGGCCGGCACACCGCAGAACGCCATGTACGGCTTTGCGATTTTCTATGCCCTGTGCCTGGTGCTGAACTGGTGGTTCTACCTGCGCGCTGGCGCCGAGATCAAGAACCCTTGACACGCCCCTGATTTTAAAAAATTACCGACTTACCGGAGAGATCAATGAGTCATTTTCTAGACCGCCTCAGCCACTTTTCCAACCCCCGGGAATCATTTTCGGGCGACCACGGCGTCACCACGGCCGAAGACCGCACCTGGGAAGACGCCTACCGCAACCGCTGGGCGCATGACAAGGTGGTGCGCAGCACCCACGGCGTGAACTGCACCGGTTCGTGCTCGTGGAAGATTTACGTCAAGGGTGGCATCGTCACCTGGGAAACCCAGCAGACCGACTACCCGCGCACCCGCTGGGACATGCCCAACCACGAGCCGCGTGGCTGCTCGCGCGGCGCCAGCTACAGCTGGTATTTGTACAGCGCGAACCGCGTCAAGTACCCGATGATCCGCGCCCGGTTGCTCAAGCACTGGCGCGAAGCGCGCCTGACGCTGCCGCCGGTCGAGGCCTGGGCCGCCGTGGTGCAAAACGACGCCAAGCGGCGCGACTACCAGAGCGTGCGCGGCCTGGGCGGCATGGTGCGCTCGACCTGGGACGAGGTCAACGAGCTGATCGCCGCGTCCAACATCTACACCATCAAGCAGCACGGCGCCGACCGCATCATCGGCTTTTCGCCGATTCCGGCGATGTCGATGGTCAGCTATGCCTCGGGTTCGCGCTACCTTTCCTTGATTGGCGGCGTGTGCATGAGCTTTTACGACTGGTATTGCGACCTGCCTCCGTCCAGCCCGCAGGTCTGGGGCGAGCAGACCGACGTGCCCGAGTCGGCCGACTGGTACAACTCCAGCTTCATCATCGCCTGGGGCTCGAACGTGCCGCAGACGCGCACGCCCGACGCCCACTTCTTCACCGAAGTGCGCTACAAGGGCTGCAAGACGGTCGCCATCACGCCCGATTACTCCGAAGTCGCCAAGCTGTCGGACCTGTGGCTGCACCCCAAGCAGGGCACCGATGCTGCCGTTGCCATGGCGATGGGCCATGTGATCCTGAAGGACTTTTACTTCGGCGGCAACGGCCGGCCGCGTTCGGCGTATTTCGACGACTACGCACGCCGCTATACCGACCTGCCGATGCTGGTGATGCTCAAGTCCCACACGCTGGAAAACGGCGACACCTGCCTGGTTCCCGACCGCTATGTGCGCGCTTCGGACTTCGCCGACCAGCTCGGTCAGGACAACAACCCCGACTGGAAAACCGTTGCTTTCGATGCGAACGGTGAAGTGGTCACGCCGCAGGGCGCCATCGGTTTCCGCTGGGGCCCTGACGGCCGCGCCGACATGGGCCAGTGGAACCTGGAAGCCAAGGAAGCCCGCGAAGGCAACGACGTGAGCCTCCGGCTGTCGGCGCTGGAAGGCGACGAAGCGGGCCACGACAGCGCCCGCGTCGGCTTTCCGTATTTCGGCGGCATCCACCACGAGCATTTCCCGAACAACGAGCAGGGCGACGTGCTGGTGCGCAGCGTGCCGGTTTCCCGTATTTCGGTTGGCAAGGAGGGGGAAGCCAGGGAGGTGCTGGTCGCCACCGTGTTTGACCTGCAGGCCGCGCAGTACGGCATTCCGCGGGGGTTGCCAGGCGAACTGGCCGCCGCTGACTTTGACGACAACACGCCCTACACACCGGCCTGGCAGGAGCAGATCACCGGCGTGCCGCGTGCCCAGATCATCACCGTGGCCCGCCAGTTCGCCGAAAACGCAGAGAAGACCGAAGGCCGCTCGATGGTCATCATCGGTGCCGGCATGAACCACTGGTACCACAGCGACATGAACTACCGCGCCGTCATCAACATGCTGATGATGTGCGGCTGCATCGGCAAGAGCGGCGGCGGCTGGGCGCATTACGTCGGCCAGGAAAAGCTGCGCCCGCAGACCGGCTGGACGCCGCTGGCCTTTGCGCTGGACTGGATTCGCCCGCCCCGGCAGATGAATTCGACCAGCTTTTTCTACGCCCACACCAACCAGTGGCGCTATGAAAAGCTCGGCGTCGATGAGGTGCTCTCGCCGCTGGCCGACAAGAAGCAGTACGGCGGAAGCATGATCGACTACAACGTGCGCGCCGAGCGCATGGGCTGGCTGCCTTCGGCACCGCAGCTGCAGACGAACCCGATGCAGGTCGTGAAGGACGCGCAAGCCGCCGGGCTGGACGCGAAAGACTATGTGGTCCAGTCGCTGAAGGACGGCTCGCTCAAGATGAGCTGCGAAGACCCGGACCATCCGGCCAACTGGCCGCGCAACATGTTCGTCTGGCGCTCCAACATCATCGGCTCGTCGGGCAAGGGCCACGAGTATTTTCTCAAGCACCTGCTGGGCACCGACAACGGCGTGCAGGGCAAGGACCTGGGCGCCGAAGACGGCAAGCCCGAGGAAGTCGTCTGGCATAGCAAAGCGCCCGAAGGCAAGCTCGACCTGCTGGTCACGCTCGACTTCCGCATGAGCACGACCTGCCTGTATTCGGACATCGTGCTGCCAACCGCCACCTGGTACGAGAAGAACGACCTGAACACCAGCGACATGCACCCCTTCATCCACCCGCTGTCCACCGCCGTGGACCCGGTGTGGCAGTCGAAAAGCGATTGGGAAATCTACAAGGGCTTTGCCAAAAAATTCAGCGAACTGTGCGTCGGCCACCTGGGGGTCGAGAAAGAAATGGTCCTGACCCCGGTAATGCACGACACGCCGGGCGAACTGGCCCAGCCCTTCGAAGTCAAGGACTGGAAGCGCGGCGAGTGCGAGCTGATCCCAGGCAAGACGGCGCCGCAGATGCAGGTGGTCGAGCGCGACTACCCGAACGTGTACAAGCGCTTTACCGCCGTCGGCCCGCTGCTGAAAAAGATCGGCAACGGCGGCAAGGGCATTTCGTGGAACACCGACATAGAGGTCACGCAGCTCGGCCAGCTGAACGGCCTGGTGCTTGAACCCGGCGTGACGCAGGGCATGCCGCGCATCAACAGTGACATCGACGCCTGCGAAATGGTGCTGCAGCTCGCCCCTGAAACCAACGGCCACGTCGCCGTGAAGGCCTGGGAAGCGCTGGGCAAGCAGACCGGCCGCGACCACACCCACCTGGCGCTGCACCGCGAAGACGAAAAAATCCGTTTCCGCGACATCCAGGCGCAGCCGCGCAAGATCATCAGCTCGCCGACCTGGAGCGGCATCGAGTCCGAAACCGTCTCCTACAACGCCGGCTACACCAACGTGCATGAATACATCCCGTGGCGCACCCTGACGGGCCGCCAGCAGTTCTACCAGGACCATCCGTGGATGCTGGCCTTCGGCGAAGGCCTGGCCAGCTACCGGCCGCCGGTGAACCTGAAGGCGACGGCGGGCGTGCACGGCATCCGTTCCAACGGCAACGCCGAAATCCTGCTGAACTTCATCACGCCGCACCAGAAATGGGGCATTCACTCGACCTATACCGACAACCTCTTGATGCTGACCCTGAGCCGGGGCGGCCCGATCATCTGGCTGAGCGAGGACGACGCCAAGCTGATCGGCGTGGAGGACAACGACTGGATCGAGGCCTACAACGTCAATGGCGCGATTTCGGCGCGGGCGGTGGTCAGCCAGCGCGTCAAGCCCGGCATGGTGATGATGTACCACGCGCAGGAAAAGATCGTCAACACGCCGGGTTCGGAAATCACCGGCCAGCGCGGCGGCATCCACAACTCGGTGACGCGCATCGTGCTCAAGCCGACGCACATGATCGGCGGCTATGCGCAGCTGAGCTACGGCTTCAACTACTACGGAACCATCGGCACGAATCGCGACGAATTTGTCGTGGTACGCAAGATGGACAAGGTCGACTGGCTGGACACGCCACGGGATGATGAACGCGCCTTCGCGGTGCAACAACTGGGAGAAGCAGCATGAAGGTACGCGCTCAAATCGGCATGGTGCTGAACCTGGACAAGTGCATCGGTTGCCACACTTGCTCGGTGACCTGCAAGAATGTCTGGACCAGCCGTCCGGGCATGGAATACGCCTGGTTCAACAACGTCGAGACCAAGCCCGGCATCGGCTACCCCAAGGAATGGGAAAACCAGGACAAGTGGAACGGCGGCTGGATCCGCAAGCCCGACGGCTCCATCGAGCCGCGCCAGGGCGGCAAGTGGAAAATGCTGATGCGCCTGTTCGCCAACCCTAACATGCCGCAGATTGACGACTATTACGAGCCGTTCACCTTCGACTACGACCATTTGCAGTCGGCGCCCGAGATGAAGGCCACGCCCACGGCCCGCCCGCGCAGCCTGATCACCGGCAAGCGCATGGAAAAGATCGAATGGGGCCCGAACTGGGAGGAAATCCTGGGCGGCGAGTTTTCCAAGCGCAGCAAGGATGCGAACCTGGACAGCTTCGACCAGGTCCAGAAGGACATGGTCGGCCAGTTCGAGAACACCTTCATGATGTATCTGCCGCGCCTGTGCGAGCACTGCCTGAACCCGGCCTGCGTGGCGTCGTGCCCGTCGGGCTCGATCTACAAGCGCGAGGAAGACGGCATCGTGCTGATCGACCAGGACAAGTGCCGCGGCTGGCGCATGTGCGTCTCGGGCTGCCCGTACAAGAAGATCTACTACAACTGGAAAAGCGGCAAGGCCGAAAAATGCACCTTCTGCTATCCGCGCATCGAGGCCGGCCAGCCGACCGTGTGCAGCGAAACCTGCGTCGGCCGCATCCGCTACCTCGGCGTCATCTTGTATGACGCCGACCGCATCCAGGAAGCCGCCAGCGTCGAAAACGACAAGGACCTGTACCAGGCCCAGCTCGACATCTTCCTCGACCCGAACGATCCGGCGGTGATTGCGCAGGCGCGCCTGGACGGCATTCCCGAAACCTGGCTCGAAGGCGCGCGCCGCAGCCCGGTGTACAAGATGGCCGTCGAATGGAAGGTCGCCTTGCCGCTGCACCCCGAGTACCGCACGCTGCCGATGGTCTGGTATGTGCCGCCGCTGTCGCCCATCACCTCGGCCGCCAACGCCGGCCAGATCGGCATCAATGGCGAGCTGCCTGACATCGCGCAGATGCGCATTCCGGTGCAGTACCTCGCCAACCTGCTGACCGCCGGCGACACCGCGCCGGTGATCCGTTCGCTGCAGCGCATGATGGCGATGCGCTCCTACCAGCGCAGCAAGCATGTGGACAACGAGCAGAACCTGGCCGTGCTGGCCCAGGCCGGCCTGACGGTGGCCGAGGTCGAGGAGATGTACCACATCATGGCGATTGCCAACTACGAAGACCGCTTTGTGATTCCGACCAGCCACCGCGAATACGCCGAAAACGCCTTCGACATGCGCGGCGGCTGCGGTTTCACCTTCGGCAATGGCTGCTCCGACGGCGCCAGCGATGTCAGCCTGTTCGGCGGCACCAAGAAACGCACGATTCCCATCAAGGTAGAGGTCTGAAAACCATGGCACTGTTCAACACCCTTCCCAAGGCGACCAAAAGCCTGCGCGTGCTGGCCCGCCTGCTGGGCTACCCGGACGCCGAACTGCGCGGCCACCTGGCCGATATGCGCGTTGCGCTGCATGACGAAAAAGCCCTGGCGCCGCAGCGCCTGGCCGAGCTCGATGCGCTGATCGACACGCTGGCGCGCAAGCCAGCGCTGGAAGCCGAGGCCGACTACGTCGCGCTGTTCGACCGGGGCCGCGCCACCTCGCTGCACCTGTTCGAGCATGTGCATGGCGACTCGCGCGACCGGGGCCCGGCCATGATCGACCTGGCGCAGACCTACGAAAAGGCCGGAATGTACCTGGGCGAGGGCGAAATGCCCGACTTCCTGCCGGTGGTGCTGGAATTCACCTCCACCCAGCCGCCGCGCGAGGCGCGCGAGTTCCTGGCCGAGATGGCGCACATCTTCAACGCCATCTTTGCCGCGCTGCAGCAGCGCGCCAGCCCTTACGCCTCGGTGCTGGGCGCCCTGCTGGAACTGGCCGGCGAGAAAGCCTCGCCGGTGGAAATCGCCGCCGAGGAGCCGATCGACGCCGTCTGGCAGGAGCCGGTCGTGTTCGACGGCTGCTCGTCCAAAGGCCAGTCCAGGCCCGACCAGCCGCAACCCATCCACATCGTCCGCAAGCCACGTCCCTCCCAAGGAGCACAAGCATGACCTCCTCACTGCACGGTTTTCTCTTCGGGGTCTATCCCTACATCTGCCTGGCGGTGTTCCTGCTCGGCAGCCTGATCCGCTTCGACCGCGACCAGTACACCTGGAAAAGCGATTCGTCGCAGCTGCTGCGCACCGGCCTGCTGCGCTGGGGCAGCAACCTGTTCCACGTCGGCATCCTGTTCCTGTTCTTCGGCCACCTGGTCGGCCTGCTGACACCGCATGCGGTGTACGGCGTCTTCATGGACGCCGCGACCAAGCAACGCATGGCGATCTACGCTGGCGGCGTTGCCGGCGTCATCTGCTTCATCGGCCTGTCGATGCTGATCTACCGCCGCATGTTCGACGAACGCATCCGCTACACCAGCCACAAGACCGACCTGGCGATCCTGCTGATCCTGTGGGTGCAGCTGTCGGTCGGCCTGATCACCCTGCCGCTTTCGTATGGCCATGTCGACGGCAGCGTGATGCTGATCCTGGCCGATTGGGCGCAGCGCATCCTGACCCTGCGTGAGGTGAATTCCGCGGCGCTTGTCGTCCTGCCCTGGCCCTACCTGTTCCACATCGTGTTCGGCATGACGATCTTTTTGCTGTTCCCGTTCAGCCGCCTGGTCCATGTGTGGAGCGGCTTTGCCTCGGTCGGCTACATCTTCCGGCCCTACCAGGTGGTGCGCAGCCGCCGCCTGGATGTCGGCGCCACCACCCGGACGGCATCGCGTCCACAGCAGCCTGTGCAAGCCACCAAGGCTGCCGGCCAGACTTCCGCTACCCCGGTGAAGCCAGAAAGCAAATTCTCATGAGCACGCCTACTTCCACCGTGACCGGCTGCGGCAGCAGCAGCTGCCAGTGCGCCGCCCCTGACATTACCAGCCAGGCTGCCCTGCCGACGGCCGCCGTCAACGGCATTGAACTGCACCCGCCCGGCCAGCGCCCGGACATCAGCCTGCTGCGCGAACTGGCCTACACCGAACTGCTGCGCCAGCAAGCCGTGATGAAGGGCCTGCTGCCGCGCCACAAGGAACTCACCGCGCCCGAACTGGGCGAAGCCGAGCGCAAGGTGATCGAGGCCATGGTCGATGCCGAAGTGCAAAGCCCGCAGCCGAACGAAGACGAATGCCAGCGCTACTACGAGGCCAATCCGTCGCAGTTCATGGTCGGCCAGGCGCTGCATGTGCGGCACATCCTGTTCGCCGTCACGCCCGGCGTCAACGTGCATGCGCTGACGATCCATGCCGAAAAGGCCCTGCTGGAACTGACGCGCAAGGACGCCTCGCCCGGGCGCTTTGCCCAGCTGGCCGCCGAACTCTCGAACTGCCCGAGCAGCGCGCAGGGCGGCGACCTGGGCTGGATCGGCCCGGACGACTGCGCGCCCGAGCTGGCCAACGAGCTGTTTCACCAGAAGCATTCGCAGTGGGGCATGGGCGTGCATCCGCGCCTGATCCACACGCGCTTCGGCTTTCACATCATCGAGGTGCTGGAGCGCCGCGCCGGCAAGCAGCCCGCTTACGCCGAAGTGCGCGAGCGCATTGCCGCCCTGCTGGCCATGCAGTCGCGCGCCCGGGCGCTGCACCAGTACATGAGCCTGCTGGTGGGCGAGGCGCTGGTTGAAGGCATTGACCTTGAAGGGGCGGATTCGCCGCTGGTGCAATGACCGGCAACGCCGCAGCCACGGACGAGCTGCTGCTGCGCTTGCGGCGTTTCAAGTCGGATTATTTTCCCCTGCACCAGCAACGCTTCCAGGACCTGGTGTCCGAGGGCCAGCATCCCAAGACGCTGTTCATCGGCTGCTCGGATTCGCGGCTGGTGCCTTATCTGCTGACCGGCACCGGTCCCGGCGAGCTGTTCATCGTGCGCAACGTGGGCGCCTTCATTCCGCCCTACGGCGGTTCGCACGGCCTGCACGGCACCACCGCAGCGATTGAATACGCGGTCCTGACCCTGAAGGTCGAGCGCATCGTCGTCTGCGGCCACAGCCAGTGCGGCGGCATCCGGGCGGCTTATGAAGGCGTGCCGGACGAAGCCGTGGCCTTGAGGGCCTGGCTCCGGCTGGTGCAGGAAGCGCTGCTGCCGGTGCAGCCCAGCCCCGAGGCGCTGCGCCGCACCGAGCAGCGCTCGGTCGTGCTGCAGCTCGAACGCCTGCTCGACTACCCGATGGTCCGGCGCGCGGTGGAAGCCGGAGCGCTGACCCTGCACGGCTGGCACTACGTCATCGAGGAGGGCGAAATCCACATTTTTGATGCCCAGCAGGGCGACTTCGTGCCCGCGTCGCTGGCCTCGAACTGCGGCACCGGGCCTTACCAGCCGTATGTGGAGCACGACGGGCAGGTGATTTCGGATTGAGCGGAGGCCTTGCCAGACCAGCCGGGAAATGCCAGCAGGGGTTTTTCAAAATCCCTGGCAACGAATTTACTATATTTTTAATAGCAAACTATTCAACAGGGACGTGCGAAGAAGCTTTGAAATGCTTGAATCCTGTGAGTATGCAAGGCCTGCCCGCCGGAAACCGCCGCCGCAAAAAGGCTATTCTTGCCAGACAGCGGGCGGCGGCCTTCCCATCCAGGGCGCGGCGGCTGCATCAACCCATTCAACGGCTGCCCGGCGGTGTTCGCCCCGCAGCCTTTCCCGAGGAAAAACACCCATGAAGCGCGAACATTTCGGCCGGCCGCAAGACCTGACCGCCACCCAGCCCATCAGCCACGACGTGCTGAAGGAAAAATACCTCAAGCCCGGCGAAAGTGGCCTCGAAGACGTGTACCGGCGCGTGGCGCGGGCGCTGGCGTCGGTCGAGCTGCCCGCCGAGCGCGAGAAGCACGAGGCGCTGTTCCTCGAAAACCTGCATGCCGGCGCGATTGGCGCGGGCCGCATCATGAGTGCGGCAGGCACGGCCATCCAGGCCACGCTCATCAACTGCTTCGTGCAGCCGGTGGGCGACTGCATCCAGGGCTTTGACGACGGCGGCTACCCCGGCATTTACGAAGCACTGCGCGAGGCCGCCGAAACCATGCGGCGCGGCGGCGGCGTCGGCTACGACTTTTCCCGCATCCGCCCGCGCAATGCCGAGGTCAAGGGCACGTCGTCGATGGCATCTGGCCCGTGCAGCTACATCAACGTGTTCGACCAGTCGTGTTCCACGGTGGAAAGCGCCGGCGCACGGCGCGGCGCGCAGATGGGCGTGCTGCGCATCGACCATCCGGACGTAATGGAATTCATCACCGCCAAGCGCACGCCCGGCCGCTGGAACAACTTCAACGTGTCGGTCGGCATGTCGGACGCGTTCATGCAGGCGCTGAACGACGACCAGCCCTGGGAACTGGTCCACAAGGCCAAGCCCGGCGCCGCCCTGATCGCCAAAGGCGGCTTCCAGCGCGCCGACGGCCTGTGGGTCTACCAGACCGTGGCCGCGCGCGAGCTGTGGGACACCGTGATGAAGTCGACCTACGACTTTGCCGAGCCGGGCATTTTGTTCCTCGACAACATCAACACGGACAACAACCTGCGCTACTGCGAGTCGATTGCCGCGACCAATCCTTGCGTCACGGCTGACACTTGGGTCATGACGGCCAACGGCCCGGCGCAGGTGGCTGACCTGATTGGCCAGCGTTTCACGGCCGTGGTGGATAGCCGGGCTTATGCGGTGGAGAGCGAAGGCTTTTTCAGCACCGGCTGCAAGCCCGTGCTGGTGCTCAAAACGCGCGAAGGCCAGACTTTGCGTCTCACGGCCGACCACCGGGTGCGGCGCGTTGCGCGCAAGACTCGCTACCTGCTACAAGCGGAATGGATCGCCGCCGGGCAGTTGCAGCCCGGTGATGAAATTTTGCTGCACGACCATCGAGCTCTAGGCGGCTGGGATGGCGTGGGCACCGGGGCCGAAGGCTATCTGCTTGGTCTATTGGTGGGCGACGGGACGCTGAAAAGCGACAAGGCAGTGATTTCCCTCTGGGCGCCCGAACTCAAAGCCGTCGGCAACGGCGCCATTGCCTATGCATCAACCGGGGCTGCCGGCATCGTGCAGGCGGCGCAAGCGGCGGCGGCCACGCTGTCGCACCGGGCCGATTTTTGCGGTTTCCAGCGCCCGATTGCCGGGCGAGGCGAGGCGCGCATGGCGTCGGGTGCGGTGCGGCGTCTGGCGCATGAAATGGGGATGAGACCGGGACACAAAACGCTCACGCCTGCGATGGAAAAAGCCTCTTCTGCTTTTGCTGCAGGGTTGTTGCGCGGCCTGTTTGACGCAGATGGCTCAGTGCAGGGCACTCAGGAAAACGGCGTCACCGTGCGTCTGTCCCAAAGTGATTTGCCTTTGTTGCAAACGGCGCAGCGCATGCTGCTGCGCCTGGGCATTGCCTCGGCGATCCACCAAAACCGCCGGCTGGCGCAAGAGCGCCTTCTGCCCGACGGGCGGGGCGGGCGCAAGCTCTACGCGACGCAGGCACAGCACGAACTGATCATCAGCGGCGACAACCTGCGCATCTATGCTGAGCGCATCGGCTTTGCCGACACCGCCAAGGCCGAGCGGCTGGAACAGGCCTTGGGCGCTTACAGCCGCAGCCTGAACCGCGAGCGCTTCACCGCCACCGTCGAGTCGCTGAGCGAAGACGGTTTGGAAGAAGTGTTCGATGTCACCGTGGCCGATGTCCATGCGTTCGACGCCAATGGTCTGTATGTACACAATTGCGGCGAACAACCACTTCCGCCTTATGGTTGTTGCGACCTCGGACCGATCATTCTGACGCGCTTCGTGCGCCATCCGTTTGGCTTTGGCGGCGAGCCCGAATTCGACTTCGAGGCGTTCGAGGCGTCGGTCGCGACCCAGGTGCGCGCGCTCGACAACGTGCTGGAAGTGACCTTCTGGCCCTTGCCGCAGCAGCAGGCCGAATCGTCCGCCAAGCGCCGCATCGGCGTGGGCTTCACCGGCCTGGGCAATGCGCTGACCATGCTGCGCCTGCGCTACGACGCGCCCGAGGGGCGTGACATGGCCGCCCGGATTGCCGTGCGGATGCGCGATGCTGCCTATGCCGCCTCCGTCGCGCTGGCGGAGGAAAAGGGCGCTTTCCCCAAGTTCGATGCCGACGGCTACCTGGCCCCCGGCACCTTTGCCAGCCGCCTGCCGGCCGAACTGCAGCAGGCCATCCGCACCCAGGGAATCCGCAACAGCCATCTGCTGTCGATTGCGCCCACCGGCACGGTCAGCCTGGCCTTTGCCGACAATGCCTCCAACGGCATCGAGCCGGCGTTTTCGTGGATGTACAAGCGCAAGAAGCGCGAGTCCGACGGCAGCACCAGCGAATATGCGGTCGAGGACCATGCCTGGCGGCTGTACCGCGAACTCGGCGGCGACGTGAACCAGCTGCCGGACTATTTCGTCTCGGCGCTGAGCATGTCGGCCACCAGCCACATCGCGATGATGCAGGCGGTGCAGCCCTTCATCGACACGGCCATTTCCAAGACTGTCAACGTGCCGGCCGACTACGCCTACAACGACTTCAAGAGCCTGTACCACCAGGCCTGGCGCGCCGGCCTCAAGGGCCTGGCCACCTACCGGCCCAATGCCATCCTGGGCTCGGTGCTGGAAGTCCATGCCAGCCCCGAAGCCACGCCCGCCGCAGCAGCCGTCGCCGCGCCGGTGGACCCGATGCGCACGGTGATCGAAAGCCGGCCCAAGGGTGCGCTGTCGGCGGTGGCCGAAAAAGTCGAGTACTGGACGCAGGAAGGCCACAAGACGCTGTACATCGTCGTGTCCTTCCTGCCGGTGCCCGCCGCCAGCGGCGCGGGCATGGTCGACCGCGCCATCGAATTCTTCATGCCGGTGGGCCAAAGCGGCGAATCGCAGCAATGGATCACGTCGAGCATGCGCATGCTGTCGCTGGCCGCGCGCGGCGGCTTCCTGGAGCGCGCGCTCAGCGACATGCGCAAGGTCGCCTGGGACCGCGGCCCGGTGCGGCTGGGCACCTACGAGAAAGCCGACGGCACCCGCGTGCCGCTGTGGCACGACTCCGAAGTGGCGGCGATTGCCTATGCGGTGCAGAACATCATCGCCCGGCGCGCCGCCCAGGCGCCGGCCAGCCTGCCGCCGGCAGAACCCGCGCAGGTGTCGTCCAGCCTGGCGCCACCGGTCATGGCCGGCAAGAAATGCAGCGAATGCGGCGCCCATGCGGTGATCCGCAAGGACGGCTGCGACTACTGCACCCAGTGCGGCCATCTGGGCACTTGCGGATGAACGCCCGTCGCCTGCGCTTTGACGGCTGACTTGGCCCAAGGGTAAAAAACCGATGAACATCCTGGCTGAACCGGCCCAAGCGCTGGCCGACAAAGACATGGCGGCGCTGGCCGCGGCGCTCATGCAGTCGCGCCAGACCATCCTGCCCAAGCGCCTGGCCGAGCCCGGTCCCGACCGCAAGCAACTCGGCCTGATCCTGGACGCCGCCGCCACCGCGCCCGACCACGGCCAGATCCTGCCCTGGCGCTTCGTGCGGGTGCCGCAGGCGGCGCGCGCCCGGCTGGCCGAGGTGTTTGGCGCGGCGCTGGTCGAGCGCGACGCCGCCGCCACGCTTGAGCAGGTGGCGCAAGCGCGTGAAAAAGCGCACCGCTCGCCCTTGCTGCTGCTGGCCATCGTGGACGGGCAACGCGGCGACCCGGACATCGATTTGTTTGAACGCATCGTTTCGGCCGGCTGTGCGGTGCAGAACATGCTGCTCATGGCCACCGCGCTGGGCTACGGTTCGGCGCTGACCAGCGGCAAGGCGCTCAAGTCCGCCGGCCTGCGCACGCTGTTCGGCCTGGCGCCCGGCGAACACGCGCTGTGCTTCGTCAGCATTGGCACGGTGCAGTCGCGTAAGCTCGCCCGCCTGCGGCCCGCCCCTGGCGACTTCGCCAGCACCCTTTCGCCAGACGGCGGCACGGTGGCGGGTTTTTAATCCGCCTTTGCCACTTTTTTTCTTTGAATGGATATCCCATGGACATTTCGACTTTTGACGACCTGCTGCAAGCCGCCCGCGGCCAGCCCGAGCCGCAGCGCCTGCTGTTTGTCTTTGCCGGCGTCGAGCTGCCGGACGACGCGACGCCCGCGCAGCGCGAGCGTTTCGAGGCCGGGCAGGGCGGCGCGCTGCATCCGTTGATGTGCGTGGACAAGCGCCCCGACGAGCTGGCGTCGTTTGCCACGCTGGCCGATGAGGCCAGCCAGTTTGGCCCACAGCCTTGGGGCATCGTGTTTGCCGCCGCCCTGTCGGGAAAGGGCAAGCGGGCACCCACCAGCGAAGAGGCCGAGGAGCCGCTGCAGCGCATGGTCGAGGCCATCAAGCGCGGCGAGCATGGCGGCTACATTCCCTTCGACACCCAGGGTCACACCGTCCAGATCGGCTGACATGGCAAGCGCCGCCCGACCCACGACGCACCCGGTGCTGATGCCCGGCCACCGCGCGCCGGCCGCCGGATTCGAGGCGCCCTTCGAGATGCTGGCCACCTGCCACGACCGGGTCGAGCGCATGCTGGCGCTGCAGAAAAAGCTCCAGCAGCACCTGCTCGACAAAGGCTGCGACGCGCCGGCCCGCCAGGCGGCGCGCGACGTGATGCGCTATTTCGACCTGGCCGCGCCGCTGCGCCACCAGGACGAGGAACTGCATGTGTTCCCGCCGCTGCTCGCCGGACCGGACGCGGCGCGAACTGGCGCAGCGCTTGACACAGGACCACCGGCGGATGGAAACGGCCTGGGTTGACGCCAGATGCACGCTGCAAGCCGTCGCCGACAGCCTTGACTCCGCTTGCCTGACGTTCACGCCGGACCAGACGGCCACCCTGAAGCAGTTCGCCGCCTTGTACCGCCAGCACCTGGACGACGAAAACGGCATCGCCTATCCTGCAGCCGAGGCAAGCCTGTCGCCCGCCGGGCTGGAGGCGATGAGCGAAGACATGATGCAGCGCCGGGGTGTCAGCCCCAAAACGTAGCGCCGCTCGCCGGCTTGGTGACGCAGGCAAAATACGGGGCATGAACGCGTCCACTTTTCCAAACGACATGACCCCCGCCAGCGCAGCCGGCAGCGAGCTGGAAAAACTCATGCAAGCCATGGGTTTACAGGCAAAAACGGCTTCCGCGCATATCGCACGGGCGCCTGCAGCTATTAAAAACAGAGCACTCCTCGGATTGGCGAAACTGCTGCGGCAAAGCTTGGCCGAACTGCAGGCCGCCAACCAGCGCGACCTGGACCGGGCCGCCGCCGGCGGACTGGCCGGGCCGCTGCTGGACCGCCTCAAGCTCGGCGCCAAAGACCTGGAAACCGTCGCGCTCGGCTGCGAGCAGCTGGCCGCGATGCCCGACGTGATCGGCGAGATCATCGGCATGAAGGAACAGCCCAGCGGCATCCGCGTCGGCCAGATGCGCGTGCCCATCGGCGTCTTCGGCATGATCTACGAGAGCCGCCCGAACGTCACCATCGAGGCGGCCAGCCTGGCCATCAAGAGCGGCAACGCCTGCATCCTGCGCGGCGGCTCAGAGGCCATCGAGTCGAACAAGGCGCTGGCTGCCTTGGTGCAGCAAGCGCTGCAGGAGTCCGGATTACCGCCCGAGGCCGTGCAATTGGTCGGCACCACCGACCGCGAAGCCGTCGGCATTCTCATCGCCATGCCGCAGTATGTGGACGTGATCATTCCGCGTGGCGGCAAGGGGCTGATCGAGCGCATCAGCCGCGATGCGAAAGTGCCGGTCATCAAGCACCTGGACGGCAACTGCCACGTCTATGTCGATGACCCGTGCGACATCGCCATGGCCGTGAAAATCGCCGACAACGCCAAGACGCAGAAATACAGCCCGTGCAACGCCACCGAGGGTTTATTGGTCGCGCGCGGCGTGGCCGCCGAGTTCCTGCCGCTGATCGGCGCCATCTACGCCGCCAAGGGCGTGGAAATGCGCTGCGATGAGGCCTCTAGCGATATCCTGCGGGCACAATCAGCTATTGAATCCATAGCAACGATTGTCCCGGCCAGCGAGCAGGACTGGTCCGAGGAATACCTGGCGCCGGTCATCAGCATCAAGGTCGTGGCTGGCGTGGACGAGGCGATTGCGCACATCAACCACTATTCCAGCCACCACACCGACGCCATCGTGACGCGCGACCACATGCATGCCCAGCGTTTTCTCCGCGAAGTCGATTCGGCCAGCGTGATGGTCAACGCCAGCACGCGCTTTGCCGATGGTTTCGAGTTCGGCCTGGGCGCGGAAATCGGCATCAGCACCGACAAGTTCCATGCGCGCGGGCCGGTCGGCATCGAAGGCCTGACCTCGCTCAAGTACGTGGTGCTGGGCCAGGGCGAAGTGCGCAGCTGATCGGCTGGCGTCTTTCGCCTTGTAGGCCATTTCCCCATCTGCAGCGCCAGTCGGAGGGCTGGCGATTCACAGGCCCTAGAATTCGGCATAACCGAACAAGATAACGATATTCCCATCGAAAGTGGCCGCATGGTTCCGCACCTCATTACTGCCCTGACCGGCCCCATCAACGAGCTTGAGCAGCGCATCCTGGACACCACGCCGGCCATCGAGCGCTGGTTCCGGCTCGAATGGATGGAGCACACGCCGCCGTTCTACAGCTCGGTCGATATCCGCAACGCCGGCTTCAAGCTCGCGCCCGTTGACACCAACCTGTTTCCGGGCGGCTGGGACCATCTCACGCCGCAGATGATGCCGCTGGCGGTGCAGGCCGCCATGGCCGCGATTGAAAAAATCTGCCCCGAAGCACGCAACTTGCTGGTCGTGCCCGAACACCAGCCGCGCAACCCTGCTTACCTGGCCAACGTCCTGCAGCTCAAGCGCATTTTTCACCAGGCCGGCCTGAATGTGCGTTTCGGCTCGCTGAGCCCGGACATCAAGGAGCCGACCACGGTGCAGCTGCCCGACGGCGAAAGCCTGGTGCTGGAGCCGCTGATCCGCACCGACCGGCGGCTCGGGCTGAAGGATTTCGATCCCTGCACCATCTTGCTCAACAACGACCTGTCGGCCGGCATTCCCGGCATGCTGGAAGACCTGCACGAGCAGTACCTGCTGCCGCCGCTGCACGCCGGCTGGACGGTGCGCCGCAAGTCCAACCATTTCAAGGCGTATGAAGAGATTTCCAAGCGTTTTGGCAAGCTGCTGGGCATTGACCCGTGGCTGATCAACCCGCTGTTTGCCCAGTGCGATGACGTGGACTTGGCCCAGGGGCGGGGCATGGATTGCTTGACGACGCATGTCGATGCGCTGCTGTCGCGCATCAAGCGCAAGTACAAGGAATACGGCATCAACGAAAAGCCCTTCGTCATGGTCAAGCCCGACAACGGCACCTCGGGCCTGGGCGTCATCACCGTGCATGACGCCAAGGAACTCGAAACGCTCGGCCGCAAGTCCAAAGTCCGGCCCGGCGCGGTGCGCGACGGCATGCCGCCGTCCGAAATCATCATCCAGGAAGGCGTGCTGACCAACGAGCGCATCGAGGGTGCCGTGGCCGAGCCGGTGGTCTACCTGATGGACCGCTATGTGGTCGGCGGCTTTTACCGGGTGCATGCCGAGCGCGGCGTGGACGAGAACCTCAACGCGCCCGGTGCGCGTTACGAGTCGCTGTCGTTTTCAGACAGCGGCCGGCTGCCGCAAAACGGTGAAAAGCCCGGCTCCAGCGGCCCGAACCGCTTCTACATGTACGGCGTGGTGGCCCGGCTGGCCATGCTGGCGGCCAGCTACGAACTCGAAGCGACCGATCCGGATGCCGAGGTTTACGACTAAGCGTGCGGTCGGGCAGGGTGTGGACCGGAAGGTTGTTGCCGTGCAACACAATTCCTGTTTGTCCAGATGGCAGGCCCTTGCTGGCGGCAAACCCGCAGGCTGGGGCAAAATGGCGAACCTTTCGACAAGCTTTTCATCGGCCATGGCCGCTTTGGGCAGCATTCGAATCCGTTCCTTTTTCCAAGACGGGCAGCTTTTGTGACAAGTCAAAAATCATCTCTTGCCGTGCTCACCGTGGGCGCCATCGGCGTTGTCTACGGCGACATCGGCACCAGCGTCCTGTATGCCATGAAGGAGGTTTTCGGCTCCGGGCATGTTCCGTTCACCCCCGACAACGTGTACGGCATCCTGTCGATCTTCTTCTGGACGCTGACCGTCATTGTTTCGCTGAAATATGTCACGCTGGTGCTGCGCGCCGACAACCACGGCGAAGGCGGGCTGATCGCCATGCTGGCGCTGGCCTCCACCGCCGTGCAGGACCGGCCGCAGTTGCGCAGGGTCTTGCTGCTGGTCGGCATCTTCGGCACTTCGCTGTTTTATGGCGACGGCGTCATCACGCCGGCCATCTCGGTGCTGTCGGCGGTCGAGGGCCTGGAGGTGATTTCGCCCACCTTCACCCGGGCGGTGATTCCTGTCACGCTGGTGATCCTGTTCATCTTGTTTGCCGTGCAAAAGCATGGAACGGCGGGCATCGGCAAGTTCTTCGGCCCGATCACCATCGTCTGGTTCGCGGTGCTGGCCATCCTGGGCGTGTCCCAGATCGTGACCCACCCCGAGATCCTGCTGGCGATTAATCCGTATTACGCCTTGACGTTCATGTGGAACAACCCGGGCACCACCTTCATCATCCTGGGCGCGGTGGTGCTGTGCGTGACCGGCGCCGAGGCGCTGTATGCCGACCTGGGCCACTTCGGCAAGAAACCGATCCGGCTGGCCTGGTTCTCGGTCGTCATGCCTTCCTTGGTGCTGAACTATTTCGGCCAGGGCGCGCTGTTGCTGAGCAATCCGGAAGCGGTCAAGAATCCGTTTTACCTGATGGCGCCCGACTGGGCCCTGATCCCGCTGGTCGGGCTGGCCACGCTGGCCACGGTGATTGCCTCGCAGGCGCTGATCACCGGCGCCTTCAGCGTCACCAAGCAGGCCATCCAGATGGGCTACCTGCCCCGGCTGCGCATCGAGCACACCAGCGTGCGCGACACCGGCCAGATCTACATGCCCTTCGTCAACTGGGGCCTGTTTGTCACCATCGTGCTGGCGGTGGTGATGTTCCGCTCGTCGAGCAACCTGGCGGCGGCCTACGGCATCGCGGTCTGCACCGACATGCTGATCACCACGGTGCTAACCTTCTACGTGATTCGCTACGGCTGGAAATACCCGCTGTGGCTGTGCATTGCCGCGACCAGCGTGTTTTTCGCCGTCGATTTCGCGTTTTTTGCCTCGAACCTGATGAAGCTGTTCGCCGGCGGCTGGTTTCCGCTGGTCATTGGCGGGGCGGTGTTCACCTTGATGATCACCTGGAAGGAAGGCCGGCGCCTGCTCAATGAAAAGCTGCGTGTCGATGCCATCGACCTGCCGAGCTTCCTCGATGCGGTATTCGTCAGCCCGCCGCAGCGCGTCGAGGGCACGGCCGTCTTCATGACCGCCGAGCCGGGCATCGTGCCCAACGCCATGCTGCACAACCTCAAGCACAACAAGGTGCTGCACGAGCAGAACCTGTTCGTCACCGTGGTCAACCATGAAGTGCCGTGGATCGGCATGGACAAGCGGCTGCAGGTCGAGTCGCTGGGCCACGACTGCTGGCAGGTCAACGTGCATTACGGCTTCAAGAACGACCTGGACCTGCCCAGGGCGCTGCAGCAAATCAAGAACCGGGGCTGCCAGCTCGAACCCATGACGACCAGTTACTTCCTGTCGCGCGACACGGTGATCCCAACCATTGGCACCGGCATGTCGCAGTGGCGTGAAAAGCTGTTTGCGCAGATGCACCACAACGCCAGCGGCGCCGCCGACTTCCTGAACCTGCCGAACAACTCGGTGGTGGAACTCGGCAGCAAGATCGAGATCTGAGTGGCGTTTGCGTCGGGGCTGGCGGGCACGGCGCCCTAAAAGTCAGCGCGCAGCCACAACGAATACCCTCGCGGCGCCGTCACCAAGCCAGCCAGACCCGCCGGTCCGGTTTTCCCCGGCTCTGCACCGACCAGTGCTGGTCTTGCAGGTCCCGGACCAGGATGCGCAAGGGGGTATCGAAATCCTTGCCGGTACTGGCCAGCGTGATCATGCCGCCGGGGTGAAGCAGCCGCTCCGTTGCCACCATGCCGATCCATAGCGGGCGCGCTGGCAGTGCCGGGTCCGGCCTGACCTGCCGGTCCAACGGCCAGAGTCGAAGCACCAGGCGTTCATTGGTATCGAGGACCTTGACGAAGGTGATTTGTGGTACTTCACCGTGATGGAACTTCGGCAACACCGGGAGCTGCTGGATCTGCAGCGTGGGCAGCAGCCAGGGCAACGAGGACTTCAGGGTCCATGTTTCGGGCGTTTGCCATCCGGATGCCCGCAGCGTTCCGGCGATCTGGCTGGAGGTCCCGGCCCACTGAAGCGCCAACGGCTCCTCGGTTTCCCCGTCAAGCTCTGAGCGCCAAGCGGGCAACCGGCGCCAGCCCGCGCCCGCCCAGTCGTCAAGCGGCGCGGTTTCCGATACCGGACGCACCGCATAGCGGCCAATCTCGGCGCGGTAGCGGTCGCCGGCATAAAAGCCGGCCGTCAGCCCCAGTGCTGCCACGACCACCAGCAACAGCGGCCATGGTCTGACCCGCTCGCGGGCCGCATGATGAATATAGGCAATGCTGAGCAACGCCACCCAGGCCAGACCCAGGCTCATGCCTGCCAGCACGTCTGAAAACCAGTGCACGCCCAGGTAAAGGCGGGAAAACGCGATCAAGCTGATGACGGCAGCGGCCAGCAGCGTGATGGCGATCTTGCCCCGGTCGGATTTCCCGCGCGCGAGCAAGAATGCCAAAAAACCGTAGGCCACGATGCTTGACGTGGCGTGCCCGCTTGGAAATGAAAACTGTGCAAGGCCCGTGTAAATGTTGTGGGGCCGCGCGCGTCCCAGCGTGTATTTCAGCAGCACCACAAAAATCTCGGCCATGCCGATGGCCGCGAGCCAGTAGCCGAGCGTTCGCCAGCGCCGTCTGATGGCCAACAACAAGGACACGCCTGCAATGAGAAAGCCCGTGCCCACCGCGCCCCCGGCCTCGGTGACGGCCACCATGAGGCGGTCGCCCCAGGCCGTGCGCACACCCTGCAATGCTGCGTAAATCAGTTGATCGATCTGGATCAGCGGGTCGTTCGAAGTCACGTCTTCCACGATGCCCAAAAACAGCCAGACGCCGCCCGTCAGGAGCAGCGCGGCCGTCAGCAAGGCGGGAGACTCTGCCCGGGCCGGATCGAGCAGTGACAGCACGACCGTGGCGAACGGACCGGGTTTCCGGTGCGCCTGCGCGACAGCGCGATCCCGAAGCCGCTTCACGCGCGGCCAGACCTGGTGATAGGCGAGCCGGACCAGCTTGCTGAGGGCCCAAGAAAATGCCGCGATGATGAGCAGCACGGCGACCAGCCTGGAGCTCACGGCGCCGGCCAGTTGAAGCGAGGCGCCAAAAAGCAGTCCTGGCAGCAGGTGGGCGGCCGCCCAGGCCAGCGCCGACAACAGGTTCATGGCATAAAACCGTCTGGCCGGCATCCCTGTCATGCCGGCCACCACCGGAACGATGGCCCGCACCGGTCCAAGGAAGCGGCCGAAAAACACGCTCTTGCCACCGTTCTTCTCGAAATACAGCTGTCCCCGTTCAAGCAATGCAGGGAATTGCTTCAGCGGCCAAACGGTGCGAATGCTGTCCTGGAAATGATGTCCCAGCCAATAACTGATGCCGTCGCCCATGACGGCGCCGGACACGGCCATCGCTGCGGCCCACCAGGGATTGAGTTCGCCGAGCCCGATCAGCATCCCTCCCGCGAAGACGATGGCGCTGCCGGGAACAACCGTGCCAATCACGGCCACAGACTCCAGCAGCGACGCCGCAAAGACCGCGCCCAGCGCCAGTTGCGGGTGGGCTGAAAAGTAAGCGATCAGCGCGTGTAAATGCGACTCCATCAAGCATCCCGCCTTGTCATTCTTAATGCGGATTAATTAAAGCAGCAACCAGGCATCTTTGTCATGCAGGCAGCAGGAAATGCGGGCCGATGCTCCCTGGCTAGGACGGCCAGGTTGCCACCAGGAAGGCGACAAATACGCAAACGCCCGTCAGGCTGAGCAGCAGCACCGCGCCGGCACTGCAGTCCTTGGCCACTTCAATGGCCGGATGCCGCTCCGGATGGAGGCGGTCCAGTGCGTGCTCCAGGGCGGTATTGAACAACTCCGCGGCCAATACGAGCCCGCAGTTCATCAGCAACAGCGCCCACCAGACCATGGCGGGGCGACGCCATAAAAGAATGACCAGCACCCCGAGGGAAACAAGGACCTGTTGACGAAAGCTCGATTCACCCCGCCATGCGATGCGCACGCCCTGGCTGGCAAAACCGAGCCGGCGACTGAATGATTGATTCTTCATGTGATGTTCCAGTTCGCGCTGCCGGTGAGACAGAAGGGGATTCATTTTGATTATGAATCAAATCCAGGCGTTAAAAATGCCTTTGGCGCTCTATAGATAAGGGGAAGCAGCTATGCTTTTTATAGTACGCCGCACTGATGGAATATCAGGTTCTGGCGCCACCATTTGCCTGCAGAGGCTAAGCGCAAAGCAGCCTTGTCCGCATTTTTCGATGCGGTTTTTCAAAGCGTTCCGGCGGTCTGCCTTCACGGCGGGCCTTGCCCTGCTGCGGTCCGGCTTGGCCTTTGGGGGCAGGGTCGCGCTGTTTGGACAACAATACGGGCAGCCGCACCAGGCGCCCGCCTCCGGGCCGGTGCCCACCCTCACCACCTTTGCGTCACTTAAAAACCCATGAACATCCTATTTATCGCCGATCCGCTGGAGTCCTTCAAGATCTACAAGGACACCACTTTTGCCATGATGCGCGAGGCGCAGCGGCGCGGCCACCGCATCAGCGCCTGCGAGCAGCAGGACCTGATGTGGCAGCGCGGCTCGCCGGTGATGGCGCATGTGCGCGACATCACGCTCACCGGCGATGCAGACAACTGGTTCGCCGAAACCGGCACGCGCGCGGTGGCGCTGAAGGACGTCGGCGCCGTGCTGATGCGAAAAGACCCGCCGTTCGACAGCGAGTATTTCTACGCCACGCACCTGCTGGAGCAAGGCGAGCGCGAGGGCGCCCGGGTCTTTAACAAGCCACGCGCGCTGCGCGACCACCCCGAAAAACTCGCCATCATGGAGTTTCCGCAGTTCATCGGCCCGACGCTGGTGACGCGCGACGCCGAGGACATCAAGCGCTTTCATGCCGAGCACCAGGACATCATCCTCAAGCCGCTCGACGGCATGGGCGGCATGGGCATTTTCCGGGTCGGGCCGGACGGCCTGAACCTCGGCTCGATCACCGAGACGCTGAACCGCCATGGCGCGCAAAGCCTGATGGTGCAAAAGTTCCTGCCCGAAATCGTCAAGGGCGACAAGCGCGTGCTGGTGATCGGCGGCAAGCCGGTGCCCTTCAGCCTGGCGCGCATTCCGCAGGGCAGCGAGGTGCGCGGCAACCTGGCCGCCGGCGGCGTGGGCGTGGCGCAGCCGCTGTCCGCGCGGGATTATGAAATCGCCGAAGCGCTGGGGCCGATCCTGGCTTCGCGCGGCCTGCTGCTGGCTGGCGTCGATGTGATTGGCGACTACGTGACCGAGATCAACGTCACCAGCCCGACCTGCTTCCAGGAAATCCACGACCAGATGGGCTTTGACGTGGCGGCGATGTTCATCGACGCGCTGGAGGCCGCGCTGGCGGCCTGAACCAGGCCATCGCGGCGTTCAGGCGTCGAGCAGCACGCCGCCCTCGAACACCTTCAGTTCGCCCGGCGCAAAGGCCGTCCAGCTCTCGTTGGTCGTCAGCGGCGCAGTGACCACCACGGCGACGCGGTCGGTCGGCTGGGTGTGCTCTTCAAAGTTCACGCTCACGTCCTCGTCGCTCAGCGTGGCGTTGGCGAACGGGTGGCGCCGCTCCACATACACCAGCTTGGTCGAGGCGTGCGCCCACAGCGCCTGGCCGTTGCTCAGCAGGAAATTGAAGGTGCCGTGTTTTGCCGCCTGCGCCGCCAGTTCGCGCAGCGTCAGCGTCAGTTCGCGCACGCTGGGCACGTCGGCATGCGACTTGGCCAGCTCCTGCATGATCCAGCAAAACGCGCGTTCGCTGTCGGTGGTGCCGACCGGCCGGAAGCTGCCGTGCAGGCGCGGCGCAAAATCGACCAGGTTGCCGTTGTGCGCAAACACCCAGTAGCGGCCCCACAGTTCGCGCACGAAGGGGTGGCAGTTTTCCAGCGCCACCCGGCCCTGCGTGGCCTTGCGGATGTGCGCAATCACGTTGCGGCTCTTGATCGGGTAGCGGCGGATCAGCTCGGCCACCGGCGACTCGCAGGCCGGCAGATGGTCGACGAAATGGCGCAGCCCCTTGCCATCGCCGGCCCCGTCCACGGCGCTGTCGCCCTCGAAGAAAGCGATGCCCCAGCCATCGGCATGGTCGTCGGTGCGGCCGCCGCGCTGCGCGAAGCCGCGAAAGCTGAAGGTCACGTCGGTGGGCGCGTTGCAGTTCATGCCTAACAGCTGGCACATGGTCTAGTCTCCGGTGGAAGAAGGGGCGGGCGGTATGCGAAGCTGCATTGCTGCCGCCATGGCGACCACGCACAGCGCGGCCAGCATCAGAAAGGATTCATTGAAAGCGGCCAGCCGCGCCGGGCTGCTGGCGGCCACCGCCAGCGAATCGCCATGCGCGGCCAGCCGCCATTCGAGCACGATGCCGCACAGGCTCACGCCAATCGCGCCGCCCAGCATGCGCACGAAGCTGATCGCGCTGGCGCCCTGCGACACCAGTTCCCGGGGCAGCGGCCGCAGCGAGCCCAGGTTGAGCGACGGCAGGATGAAGCCCAGCCCGATGCGCCCCAGCGTCGCCCACAGCGCCAGCAGCCACAGCGCCGAACTCAGCGTCAGCGTCATCATCAGCGCGAACGACACGGCCAGCAGCCCCAGGCCGACGGTGACCAGCAGCCAGGTCGGCTGCCGGTCGGCCAGGCGGCCGACGATGGCAATCGTCGCGGCCAGCACGATGCCGGCGGGCAGCAGCACCGTTCCGGCATGCGAGGCCGACAGGTTCAGGCCCAGCTGCATGTACACCGGCAGCAGGTAGGTCGAGCCGAACAGCGCCGTGCCGTAGATGAAGGCCACCACGCTGCCCATGGCGAAAGGCCGGTTGCCGAACAGCGCCAGGTTCATCAGCGGCTCCCGGCCGGTCGCCAGCATGCGCCGCTGCCAGCCGATGAAGCCGGCCAGCAACGCCAGCGCGGCGCCCAGCAGCAGGGCAGCCTGCAGCGGGTGGCTGCCCTGGCCCTGCAACGCGACCATGCCATTGAGCAGGCACAGCGTGCCGGCGCCCGCCAGCAGCATGCCGCGCCAGTCGATCATCTGGCCCGTGCGGTCGGCCGCCACGCCGCCGGGCGCGCTGTCGGGCACATAGCGGTAGGCCATCCACAGCGACAGCAGGCACAGCGGCACGACCATGAAAAAAATCGAGCGCCAGCCGAGCGCGTCCACCAGCACCCCGCCCACGCTCGGGCCGAGCGCCGGCGCCAGCACCACGCCCATGCCGAACAGCCCGCTGGCCCGGCCCTGCTCGTGCGTGCCGAAGGCGCGCATGATGATGATCGCCGCGATCGGCTGCACCACGCCGGCCGCCACCCCCTCGGCCACGCGCGCGGCCAGCACCAGGCCAAAGTCGCCGGCCAGGCCGCCGCCGATGCCGCCGGCCATCAGCAGCAGCATGCTGCCGGCATAGGTGCGCCGGTAGCCGTAGCGCGCCAGCAGCCACGGCGTGGTCAGCATGGCCACCGTCATGGCGACCATGAAGCCCGACGTGACCCACTGCGCCCGGCCCTGGCCGAGCGCAAAGTGCCGGCTCATGTCGGGAATCGCCACGTTGACGATGGTCGACGACATGATCGACGCCATCGTGCCGACCATCACGGCGATCAGCAGCAGCCAGCGGTAGCGCGCACCGAAGCGCGCCTGCAGGGCGGCGATGGACGATGGCGGGTGCTGGGCGTTCAAGCGCGGTCCAGGCCGGGCGTCAGTTTCTCGGTTCCGACCAGAGCTTGCCGCCGGTGGCCCAGTTGCCGGGCTGAATGTCGGTGATCAGGACATCGACCGAGTCCGGCTGCCCGCCCAGGATTTCGACGCTGACGCGGGTGATCGCCTCGACCAGCTTTTTCTTCTGCTCCGGCGTGCGGCCTTCGAGCATTTCGACGTGGTAAGTGGGCATGGTTTTCCTTCTGATGGATGAGGCTGGTTTGGCCGGCGGCGCCGACGTGCGCAAGCTGTGCATTATTCCGTGTCTGGCCGTGCGCCGCTGCGGGGCAGGTATTTTTTAACGAAAAAGGCCTTTTGCGCATATTCCGTCTGCGCTGGTAGCTATTGTTTTAATAGCGTTGACTTTTGGTCACCCGCATCGCTCCACCTCGCGCGTGCCCCGGCAGCGGTCCTGCGCATAGCGGCTGCAGCCCCAGAACTGCCTGCCCGCATTGGCGCCGCTGCGCGCCTGGCGCAGCACCATGGCCGCGCCGCAGACCGGGCAGTCCGGCGTGGGCAGGTCGGCCGGTCGTGTTGCCGCCGGGCCGCTGCCGGCCTGCGCGCGGATGCCGCGCAGCAGGCTGCTTCCGTTGATCAGGTTCAGCGCAAGGCCGTCGGCAAAGCGCACGGCGTCTTCGGTGAACTCGCCCGAGGTGACGACAAAGCCGCCAGCCGCGCCGTGCGCCGCCATGACGCCATACAGCTCGCGCACCGGCTGCACGCCGACGCGCAGCGCGCGCCAGTGCTTGCATTGCACCAGGTGGCTGCCGTCGTCGCCGTGCAGCACTACGTCCACGCCGCCATCGGCGCCGCCGCCGCCGTTGTCGGTCACGCCGTAACCCTGGCGCCGGAAGTATTCGCCGACCAGGATTTCGAACTCCTGCCAGCTCATGGCGTCAAGGGCGTCAGGGCGGCTGGCAGCAGCCGCATGCAGCCGCGCGGCCTTGCCCCGCCGCAAGGCCGACAGCAGCGCGCCGATGCCGAACCACAGCGGCAGCAGGTATTGCCCGGCCAGCGCCAGCCCGTGCGCCACCGCTGACAGCACGAAGCCTCCCATCTGCCCCGGCTGCGCGGTGCCCGGCAGCGGCTTTTGCGCCACGCTGTGCAAACCCGCATAACTGATCACCGCCAGCGCCAGCCCCAGCCACCAGGGCAGGCGCGCGGCCAGCCCGATCAAGGCCTTGGGCCAGCCCTGCTTTTCACGTAACTCCATGACTCACTTCTCTTTTGTCTTTTGTCTTTTTGCGCTGTGTTCTAGCCATGGTTTCGTTTTTTAGCCATGTGGGCCGCCGCTGGTTGCGGCGGATTTTGCACGAGGGTGGTGGAAAGGGGCAGAGCTTGGACCGTTAAAGCAGCGTGAATCCGCGCAAAGCCGCCTTGAGTTTATTCAGTCGGTTCTGGCTCGCCGAATCGCCTGGCAGGTGTCCGGACAGGGTGGATTCAAAGTCCGCGCTGGCAAACAATGCCGCAAACTCCTGCGCCAGATACCTGCGCAAGACGGCGGGCATGGCGCGGCATTCGTCCAGCAATTCAGGGCGGCGGTCAGCGACGGTGATGATGTCTTCCATGTCATGGCTGCCCAGAAAGTCGGGTTGGCCGCTGGCGTCTTTTCCCCGGTCCTTGAAAGCCTCCAGCTTGGTGGCAATAAAAACGGGCGCTGCAATCAGCCGGATTTTCAAGCCTGATCCAAGCGCTACCGGCTGCGCCGTGGCAACAGCCAGCGGATACCAGCGGTTTGCAAAGCCCAGAATGTCCTTGACAGTGGGCATGACGTCGAGCGTCACGTTTTTGTAAACCCAGCGGCAGATGGGAGCGCCTGGCCGCATGTCTTTGCTGAAACCCTGCGCGCGTATGCGATGTTCGATAGCGTGGTAGTCATGCACGGTCAGCGCCTGGGCCACGATGGCCACGTCTTCTGTAATCCGGATCCGGTCGGGCCTGGGTTGCGTGAGCAGCAGACCCGTGGCGCAGCCGCCGACGAACACCACGTCATCGCACACCGGCCCCAGCACGTGGGCCACCAGTTCCAAAATGGCAAGGTTGGGGTTGGTCAATGTGATGCCTCAAGCAAGCCGCTCTTCCAGCAAGGCACGGGCCAGCACACGTTCGCGCGCCTGCCCCATGCGCAGTGCATCAAACAAGGCCAGCAGTTCGTACAGGGCCGGGTCGGCCTGCGCGGCAATCGGTAGTTTGGGATAGAGCGGCAGCAGGGTGCTGCCGCGTACCGGGCCGTCGGGGTGCGGCCACACGGGCGGCAGCTCATCGGCAAACAGCAGCCTGGACTTGAGCGGCTCCACCGCATGCGCCGTGGGGAAACCCACGGTCATTTCACCCCGCACAGCGGGAAAGAAATACGGCGCGCCCTGCAGCACCAGCGGTCGAAAGGCCGGCATGACCAGCGCGGGCGCGCCATTGATTTCTGTCAGCAATCGGGCGCTGGTCAGGCGCGTGATGCAGGCATGCGCCTCGAACTGGGACATCTGCATCGCCTGGGCCAGCTGGACGTAAGGCATTTTTTGACCCGCCAGACAGACCAGCTTGAACGCCATGGCCAGGTCTTGCGGCTTGAGCGACCACTGGGCATGGCCAAGGCGGGATTTGATTCCTGAAGAACTCATGTCCTGGATTATGCAATATGCAATATGCAATTTGCATATTAATTGTTCGTCATTCGCGAATGGCGAATGACGAATGGGTGGTGATTCCAGCCCGCGCCAGCCGCTTCGCGTTTGCGGCTCAGCGCCTTCATGGCGTCCACGACCTTCATGGTTTCCACGCTGACGGTGGTCACGCGCGCCAGCAGGTCGATCACCTTGTCCTTGTAGTCGGCAAAGCGGTAGCTGTCGAATTGCGCGCGAATCGTCGGGTCCTTGGGCTTTTTTTCCTTGTACTGGTCCAGCACCCAGTCGAGCGCGCAGCGGTTGCCCAGCTTGTGGCGCCAGGCGGCGGGCGGCATGCGCAGCTCGTGCAGCAGCGCGCCATCGACGGCAATGTTGGTTTTGGTGGCGGTCTTGAGCGGGTATTCGGCCAGAAAGATCAGGCCCTGCTGCTTGCCCCAGGCCTTGAGCAAGTCCTTGAAGGCCACTCGCACAATGGTTTCGCGCTGGCTGCCACTGGCTCTTTTGATGATGTCGAGTTGCTTGAGGTAGTCGTTGATCAGTAGCTGGCTCATGGGGTTCCCTGTTGGGCTGGATTTTAGGCGGCGTCCAGCGCCTGAATCAGGGAATTTATGACTAAATACGGCTTGTTCGCATGCTGCGCGGGCGCAGGCAGCTATTTTATTGGTAGCGCTTCAGGCTTGACCGGAAGCCGCCAGCGCCCCCAGCGCCGCCACGCCCACCGGCGGCTCGGGCAGCCACGGCAGCACGAAGGTGCGGCGTGCCAGGCCGCTGGCGATGCGCGCGGTCTGGCGGTGTTCGCCGGCCAGCCGGGCCAACAGCTGCGGATCGGTCGTGCCGGTGGCGGCGATGCTCTTGTTGATGACCCAGGCCCACGGCTCGATCTTCGCGCGGCGCAAGTCCTCCTGCAGGGCGGCGGCCTGGCTCACGGGCGTGGCTTCGGGCAGCGTGACCAGGATGACGTGCGTCATCGACGCGTCCTGCAGACGCATCAGCGGCGTGATGAGGTGGACCGCGTTGGACGTGCCTTCGTACTGCTGCAGCATCTGCCGGTGGTAGGCGCCGGTGGCGTCCATCAGCAGCAGGCTGTGGCCGGTGGGCGCGGTGTCGAGCACCACGAAGGCGTAGCGCGCCTCGTTCACCACGCGGCTGAAGGCATGGAACACGGCGACTTCCTCGGTGCAGGGCGACTGCAAATCCTCCAGCAGCAGCGCCCGGCCACTGGGTTAGAGTTCGCCACGGCGGTCAAAAAAAAACACTCTTCACGCGCCCGCCGCAGCCCGCCCCAAGGAAAACCATGCATCCCAACCAGACCCGGCTCGACCATTTTTACGCCGCCTTCGCGCGCCTTGACGCCGACGCCATGGCCGCCTGCTATGCGCCTGATGTGCAGTTCGAGGACGAGGTGTTTACGCTCAGCGGCCACGAGCAGGTCAGCGGCATGTGGCGCATGCTGTGCGAAGCCACGCAGGCCAGGAATCGCGAAGCCTGGAAACTGAGCTACAGCGGCCTGGAAGCCGACGACCGCCGGGGCAAGGCGCACTGGGAGGCCGACTACCAGTTCAGCGCCGCAAAGCGCAAGGTACACAACGTCATCGACAGCGTGTTCGAATTCAACGAGGCCGGGCTGATCCAGCGCCAGCGCGACCGCTTCAACTTCTGGACCTGGTCGCGCCAGGCGCTGGGCCTGCCCGGCATTTTGCTCGGCTGGAACCCGTCGTTCCGCACCATGGTCAAGCGCCAGGCCGAGGTCAACCTGGAAAAATACCTGCAAGCGCGCAGGCGCTGAGCGATGTTCACCTGCAACGCAGACGTGTCATGGCTGCGCAAGGCCGGCGACTTCCTGGGAGAAGCGGTCCATGGCCCGGACTGACGCGCCCGGCCTGCGGCCGCGTGGCCGCCTGCTGGCCGGCTGGGCCTTGCTGGTCCTGGCCGCTTTGCTCTTGTCGGGCGTGGCGCCCTATGACCGTAGCACCTGGCTGCTCGAAGTGGCGCCGGTGCTGCTCGCCGCGCCGGTGCTGCTGGCCACCTGGCGCCGCTACCCGCTGACCACGCTGCTCTATGGGCTGATCACGCTGCACGCGCTGGTGCTGATCCTGGGCGGCGCCTACACCTATGCGCGCGTGCCACTGGGTTTCTGGCTGCAGGACGCGCTGCAGCTGGGCCGCAACCCCTACGACAAGATCGGCCACTTCATGCAGGGGCTGGTGCCGGCGATGGTCGCGCGCGAGGTGCTGCTGCAGCGCGGCTACCTGACCAGCCGGCGCATGGCGGCGTTCCTGTCGGTGTGCGTCGCCATGGCGATCAGCGCGGTGTACGAACTCGTCGAATGGGCCGCCGCGCTGGCGCTCGGGCAGGGCGCCGATGAATTCCTGGGCACGCAGGGCGACCCGTGGGACACGCAGTCGGACATGTTCTGGGCGCTGATCGGTGCAACGGTGGCGGTCACGCTGCTGCTGCGCTGGCACGACCGGCAGCTCAGGGCGCTGCGCCTGTCGGGCGATGCTATCAAATAAATAGCTGACTGTACCCGTGCCTGTTGCGCAAGAGCCCTGAAACGCATTGAAAAATGCGTGAATCGCGCTCCCTCCGGGGCCGGTGTGTTTGCGCAGCGCCTTGCAGCGGCGCTGCCCCTCGCAAACGCCCGCGCGCCCTCGGGAGGCCACGTTCCCCGGCAACCCGGTGAATGCTCAGAACGGCGCCGTGGGCCGGGACGGCAGCATGGACATCAGGCCTTCGGCCGCCGCCTTGTAGGCTTTCAGGCAGGCGGTTCCCACGCTCATGGCCGCTTCGCGTGAAGGATAGGGGTGGTCCGAAGCGTCGATGCAGACCTCGCCAGCCTGCTCCTGCGCCGACAGCTGCGTGACGATCCAGCAAAAAAGCCCCGGCGACGACTCTTCCACGCGCAAATTGAGCGCGCCGGAAGAAATCTGCGAACGCGCCGTCATAGCGCCCGGCCCAGTTCGGTCCCGACATCATGGGCGCCTGTCCCGACCTCCGCCACGGCCATGCGCAGCTCCAGTTCGCTGCATCGCAAGGCAGCCAGCCAGTAATTCACCGAGGCCGGTTCATTGATGTTGATCGGCTCGTTGGACAGCGCATGAACGTCCGGGGCAAGGCTTGACGAGTTGGGTTGCATGGTTTTTTTCCTGGCCGGTTGAAGAAGGAGGCGCCCAATCTTCTGACAATTATTTTTAACGTCATGTCAGAGACTTCCCCATGAGCTTGCAATCCCTATCGCCCAAGGGCAATGGGCCAAATGACCTAACCATGGTTAACCAGGACGCCCAGGCACCCCGAAGCCCCGCCCAGGAATGGCGCGAGTGGCCTTGCGCCAGCGCCTTCACCTTTAAATTGCCATCTGGATCAAAACGATCACTGCGTTGCTTCACCGTGGCCGTTACAGCACGGTCCGCAGCTTCATGTCTAATCCCGGATTGATCTGGAAACGGAACCAGGAGGCCTCGCCTACCGTCATGCAAGCACAACAAGCCCACGTCCGCTCCGGCCCGCTGATCGCCATCAAGGCGGCGCACACCCTCGTCTGGGCGCTTTTTGCCGGCTGCATCGTCGCGATTCCCTTCGCGTCGTGGCGCGGCGAGCACCGCGCCGCCGCCTGGCTGATTGCCATCGTTTTCGTTGAAGTGGCGGTTCTGGCGCTGAACCGGATGCGCTGCCCGCTCACCGGCTGGGCAGGGCGCTACACCAATGACCGGCGGGATAATTTCGACATCTACCTGCCGCTGTGGCTGGCCCGGCACAACAAGTCGATTTTTGGCGCGCTCTACGTTGCCGGCGCGGCCTTCGCGCTGGTTCGCTGGCTGCGCGACTCAGGCTAGCTTCAAGCCCCGCAGCACTTCTTGTATTTCTTCCCGCTGCCGCAGGAGCACGGGTCGTTGCGCCCCGGCGTGGCTTCCTTGCGGATGGTTTCGACCTTCGGCCCCATGGTTTTCCACAGCTCGCGCAGGTCGTAGACCGCCCAGATGGCCTCGCCGAAGGCATTGAGCCGGGCGATGCTGGTGCTCGGCGTGCCTTCCTCGCTCAGCGGCGACACTTCCGGCGCGGCGGCATCGTCCTCGGTCATGGCGACGATGGCCTGCAGCGCGCCGTCGAGCCACTTGGCAGCATCCTTGTCGCGCGGCGCGGCCCATTCGTCGGACCAGCTTTCGACCGCGAACATGAAGCCCAGCGCCCACACCTGCGCGAACGCCGGCAGGTCTTCCCTGGCGAACGCCGCCTGTTCCTCGGGCGGCATGTCGGCCACCACGCCGCGAATGTCCATGACCTCGGGGTGGTAGCAGGCGTCGTCCTCCAGCGAATCGACTTCGGCGTCGAGCGCGGTTCCGACTTCGGTCCAGCGCTGGTTCCAGAGCGCGAGAAAGCGCTCGCGTTGTTCGTCGCTGGCGAACGAGCCGCTGTCCTCGTCGGGCTCCTCGCCCTCGACCGGCAGGCCGAGCAGCACGCCCAGGTATTCGTAGGCGGGGATCGGGCGGCGCGAGCAGATCACGGCGGCCATGAAGCCTTCGCAAAATTCCCACTGCGGCGTTTCGTCGTAGCGGCTGCGCATATCGTCGAGGATGGCGTCGAGTTCGTCGAAGGCCTCGGTTTCCATCCACGGGGTGTCTAGCGGCTTCACAGGGTCAAGGTCAGGGTGTGTCATGGTGTTCGGTCCTGAGCCTTGGGCAAGGCTCTTATGATTAAAGTGTAGCTTCCGCGCCTTTGCGCTTGCCGTCTTCACGCCCGCCAGGGCCGCCGTTCCCAGAAATCCATTCCATGCTCCAGCGACTCAAGACCCTGGTTCCCGTCCGTTACGCCGCCCTGGGGCTCGGCCTTTGCGGCCTGCTGCTGGCGCTGGCCCGCCTGGCGTTGTGGGGCGGCGGCTGGCCGGCTGCGCTGGCGCTGCTCGCCTGCGCTTGCATCGTCGCGCTGGGCCTGCATGACCTGCGCCAACCCCAGCACGCCATTTTGCGCAATTACCCGGTGATTGGCCACCTGCGCTTTTTGCTGGAATACATCCGGCCCGAAATCCGCCAGTATTTCATCGAGAGCGACCGCGAAGCCACGCCGTTTTCCCGCGCCCAGCGCTCGCTGGTCTACCAGCGCGCCAAGGGCGAGCCCGACAACCGGCCGTTCGGCACGCAGCTTGACGTGGGCCGGCAGGGCTACGAATGGGTCAACCATTCGATGGCGCCCACCAGGCTGCCGACGCACGACTTTCGCGTCTGGATTGGCGGCGCGCCCGGCCAGCCCAGCGTATCGGCCCAGCCCTGCACCCAGCCCTACCATGCCAGCGTGTTCAACATCTCGGCGATGAGCTTTGGCGCGCTGTCGGCCAATGCGATTCTGGCGCTCAACCAGGGCGCGAAGATGGGCGGCTTTGCGCACGACACCGGCGAAGGCTCGATCTCGGCGCACCACCGGGTCCACGGTGGCGACCTGATCTGGGAAATCGGCTCGGGCTATTTTGGCTGCCGCCACGACGACGGCAGTTTCAGCGAGGAACGCTTCGTGGCGAATGCCGCCGATCCGCAGGTCAAGCTGATCGAACTCAAGATGAGCCAGGGCGCCAAGCCCGGCCACGGCGGCATTTTGCCCGGCCCGAAGGTGACGGTTGAGATCGCGGCCGCGCGTGGCGTGCCGGCCGGCCAGGACTGCATCTCGCCCGCCAGCCACGGCGCGTTCTCGACGCCGGTCGAGATGATGCAGTTCATCGCCCGGCTGCGCACCTTGTCGGGCGGCAAGCCGACCGGCTTCAAGCTGTGCATCGGCCATCCGTGGGAATGGTTCGCCCTCGTCAAGGCGATGCTGGAGACCGGCATCACGCCCGACTTCATCGTGGTCGATGGCGCCGAGGGCGGCACTGGTGCGGCGCCGCTCGAATTCAGTGACCATGTGGGCGCGCCGCTGCAGGAAGGCCTGCTGCTGGTCCACAACACGCTGGTCGGCGTCAATTTGCGCAGCCGCGTGTCGATCGGTGCGGCCGGCAAGGTCACCAGCGCCTTCGACATCGTGCGCCTAATGGCACTGGGCGCCGACTGGTGCAACGCCGGGCGCGGCTTCATGATGGCGCTGGGCTGCATCCAGGCGCAGACCTGCCACACCGGCCGCTGCCCGACCGGCGTGACCACGCAGGACCCGCTGCGCCAGCAGGCGCTGGTGGTGCCCGACAAGGCCGCCCGGGTGCGCAACTTTCACCGCAGCACGCTGCATGCGCTGCAGGAACTGGTGCAGGCCGCCGGGCTGTGCCACCCGAGCGAGGTCAATGCCCACCACATCGTTCGCCGCCTGACCGACACCGAGGTGCGGCTGCTGAGCAACCTGATTTTGCAGGTCGTGCCCGGCGCGCTGCTCGGGCCGATGCAGGACCAGCACAATGTCTTTCGCCTGTACTGGCCGATGGCCAGCGCGCACAGTTTCCAGGCCAGCCGCCCGGCGGTCAGCGCCAGCGGGCCGCCGGTGCATGCGGACGGTGCGCTTGAGGCGGCGCCCGCGACCCGCGCCTGAAGACTGTTGGCCGAAATTTTTTGCTATGAATTAAATAGCTTTATGCGCCCACTGGATATGCGCAAACGGCATTTTTTATAAGTAATTGAGGCTTTTCCTTGCTTGGCATCCAAGGGCTGGCGCATGACGGACTCAGTAAAACGCGTCATGGTCACCCACGTTCACTGGAATGATTTGCCCGTCCTGGATCAGCAATTCCAGCGTGATGCGGTAGGACAGGTTGATGGACACCGAATGCAGCCCTTCAAACTTGCCGCGCAAGGCATGCAGGCGCAGCGAAGGGTGAAACGGATTGGCCTCCAGCAACTGCAAGGTCTTCAGGTAATGCTGGCGTAAATCGGGATGCTGCTTCAGAAACCGAGCGGCGCGGCGGTTGTAGTGCTCGGTGAAAACCAGGGAAAAGGGCTGTCTTGGCAAATTCACAGTGAATCCAGGCGAGCCAGGTGCGCGGCCGGCGACTCCTGGACCACCCGCCCGGCGGCCAGGTCGGCGCGGGTCTGGGCCAGCGCCGCATCCAGTTCGCATTCGCGCAGGTAATGGTAGTGCGCGATATCCATCACTACAAACCGGTCCTTGCCGCGTACCGACACCATGGCCTCGGGCGCTGAACTGAGGGCCAGCTCAATGGCGGAAATGCCTTTGGTTTTTAAATCGTTGGCGCTGATGTGGGACATGCCGGAACTCCTGAAAATGTATTTAGCGTACTTTAAATCATACGATAAATCACATTGTAAAGCCGGCTATCCACGAGAATCCTGCGTTGCAGGTCTGGTTTCTCCTGCCCTTGGAGGCACGAAACAAGGCCTTGAATCAGATCACGGCAGTTTTCCAGTTTGCTATGAATTAAATAGCTATCTGCGCCCGAACACCATGCGCCAGCAGCCTTTTTGACATCGAAAGCACGTGCCGGTCCTTGCTCAGCAGCAGGGTCTGGCCGGCCACCGCCAGGTCGATGAACTTCTGGTCGTCGGGGTCGCTGCAGTTCAGGCGCGCCTTGACGGCAACGTCGAGCAGGCGGGCGTGGCGGTCGAACGCGGCCAGCACGTCGCCGGCGCTGAGCCGGTAGAACGCCAGGCGCGGCACGATCTGCGGGTAGTCCAGCACGCGGGCGAGTTCGTCGCGCATCGGCTGGGTGGCAATCCAGTCGAGTTCGCCGGTTTCCAGCGCTTTCTTGATCGGTTTCGCGGCTGCATCGGCGAAAACGAAGATGTCCAGAATGATGTTGGTGTCGATGACGACCGGCTGCCTGGGCGCATCGGCCGGCAATGGCGCGGCCCCGGCATCATCCTGCGCTGCATCCGCCTTCAGCATCACGCTTTGGACGCATCAGCCGGCTTGCCGCGCGCCGAGCCGGCAACCATGTCGAAGCGGAACAGCCGGCATTCAATCGGGCCGTTCCACATCGGCACGCGGCGCGATTCCTTCAGGCGCATCTTGCCCGGCAATTTCAGGTCGGGCGTGAGGACGTGGGCGGTCCAGCCGGCGTAGTTTTTCTTCCAGTGCGCGGCCAGCTGCGGAAAGAAGTCCGACGCTTCCTCGCCCCAGGCGTTTTGCGCCTGCTCGCGGCCGGGGTTGGCCGAGCGGTCGCGCGGCGGCTCGAAGCCTGTTTCATCGCGGCTGTCGTGCTCGTTGCGTTCATGGCGGCCCGAGCGCATGTCGCGTTCCTGGCGCACCACCGGCTGGCCGAATTCATCGACGCTCTGACCCTGGAATTGCGAACGCCGCTGCTCGCGCTGCTGCACGCCGCTGGTGCCGGCCACGCCCGCCACGTCGATGCGCTCGCCGTACGGCGGGTTCACCAGCATCACGCCGCTTGGCGCGGGCGGCATGCGCTGCAGCGCGTCGCCGCCGCGCACCTGCACCGCATGCGCGACGCCGGCGCGTTCGGCATTGCGCTCGGCAAAGTCCACCATGCGGAAGGACACATCGCTGCCGAACACCGGCGCCGTGGGTTCGGTAATCGCCGCTTCGGCCTGGTCGAGCAGGCCTTCCCACACGTGGCCCTGGAAGGGCAAATACTTCTGGAAGGCAAAGCGGCGGTTGATGCCCGGCGCGATGTTGCAGGCGATCTGTGCGGCCTCGATGACGATGGTGCCCGAGCCGCAGCACGGGTCGTACAGCGGCACGCCGTCCTTGCACAGCTGGTCCCAGCCGCTGGCGGCGATCATCGCGGCGGCCAGCGTTTCCTTCAGCGGCGCGTCGCCCTTGTCCTCGCGCCAGCCGCGCTTGAACAGCGGCTCGCCCGAGGTGTCGATGTACACCGTCACCGTGTCGGTGGTCAGGTGGACATACACGCGCACGTCGGGCCAGCGGGTATCGACGCTGGGGCGCACGTCGTTGAACTTGTGGCGGAAGCGGTCGGCAATCGCATCCTTGATCTTCAGCGCGGCAAAGTTCAGGCTTTGCAGCGGGCTGTGCTGGGCGGTGATCTCGACCTTGAAGGTCTGCGCGGGCGTGAACCAGATTTCCCAGGCGACGCTGGCCGCCGCGTTGTACAGGTCCTGCTCGCTGCGGTAGGTGCCGTGCTGCAACTCGATCAGCACGCGCTGGGCCAGGCGGCTGTGCAGGTTGAGCTGCAGCGCCTCGCGCCACGAGCCCTGCAGCTGCACGCCGGCGCGCCAGGCCTTGCCTTCAATGCCGGTGATGCGCCGGACTTCGGCGGCCAGCAGGTTCTCGACGCCGGCGGCGCAGGGGAGGAAGAGTTGGAGTTGGTTCATGACAGGCTTTAATGTTGCGTGATGCCCGGCCGTTCGCGCCGGGCGTTGGTCACAGCGCTTTGCGCAGGTTGGTTGGCGCGATGCGCAGCGCTTCGCGGTATTTGGCCACCGTGCGGCGGGCGCATTCGATGCCCTGCTCCTTGAGCATTTCGGAAATCTGGTTGTCGCTGAGCGGCTTTTTCGTGCTTTCGGAGGCGACGAACTGCTTGATCAGCGCGCGCACGGCGGTGCTCGACGCATTGCCGCCGCTTTCGGTGCCCAGGCCGGAGCCAAAGAAATACTTCAACTCGAAGGTGCCGAAGGGCGTGCCCATGTACTTGGCGGTGGTCACCCGCGAAATGGTCGATTCGTGCAGGCCCAGCTCGTCGGCGATCTCGCGCAGCACCAGCGGGCGCATGGCGAGTTCGCCGTGGGTGAAGAAGTTTTTCTGCCGCTCGACGATGGCGTTGCTGACGCGCAGGATGGTGTCGAAACGCTGCTGGATGTTCTTGATGAACCAGCGCGCTTCCTGCAGCCGCTGCTGCAGCGCCTGGCCGCCGCCCCGGCCGCCGTGCTGGCGCAGGGCGCTGGCGTAAATGTCGTGGACCCGCAGCCGGGGCATGACGTCGCTGTTGAGCGTGACCTTGAAGCCCCGGCCGGCCTTGACGACGATCACGTCGGGAACGATCAGGTTGCGCTCGACATTGGCAAAGCGCCGGCCGGGCTTGGGGTCGAGCCGGGCGATCAGGCCAATCGCGCCCTTGATGGCGTCTTCGGGGAATTTGCACAGGTGCGACAGGCGCTTGACATCGCGCTTGGCCAGCAACTCCATCGGCTGCTGGCAGATCGCCATGGCGGCGCGCGACTCCAGGCTGTTCTTGCAGTCAAGCAACTGCAGCCGCAGGCATTCGGCCAGGGTGCGCGCGCCGACGCCGGCAGGCTCCATGTGCTGGAGCAGTTGCAGGGCGATGGCGAACTGCTGCGCCAGCTCTTCGGCCTGCTCCAGGTTGTCGCCCGCCAGGCCGGCGGCGAGCGACGCCAGGCTGTCTTCGAGGTAGCCGTCGTCATTGAGCGACTCGATCAGGAAGTGCAGCGCGGCGCGGTCGAGTTCGGACAGGCGCAGGCCGAGCGCCTGCCGGTGCAGGTGGTCCTGCAGCGACTCGTGCGCGCCAGTCAGGTCGGAGGCTTCGGCGTTACTGTCGTCCAGGTTGTTCTTGCGCGCCGGCGCGTCGCCGCCCCATTCGCTGTCGTCGGGCGAGGACTCGACCGAGCCGTCGCCTTCCCAGCTTTCTTCGAGCGCGGCCTCGGTGCCGGCCTCCGCCGTGGTTTCAGACTCTTTTGACGTGCTTGCGCTTGCTGTGTCTGAGTTTCCAGCTATTGAATCCGTAGCAGACTCGAACTCGCGGCTGTCCTGACTGACCGGGGTGTCGGTCTGGTCCAGGCCAAATTCCTCGCGCGGCGCGCTGTCGTCGGCCAGTTCGAGGAACGGATTCTCGTCCAGCATCTGCTCGACTTCCTGGCTCAGCTCCAGCGTCGAGAGCTGCAGCAGCCGGATCGACTGCTGCAGCTGCGGCGTGAGCGCCAGGTGCTGCGAGACGCGCAGTGAAAGTCCTTGTTTCATAAAGATATAGCCCCCACGCTCCCCGCTTCGCGTGGTTCGCTGCCCCCCGAGGGGGCCGCCCCGCCTGCGGCCTGGCAAAGCCAGTTCCGCGGCCGGTACTTGCAAGGACTAACCCCCACGCTCCCCGCTTCGCGTGGTTCGCTACCCCCCGAGGGGGCCGCCCCGCCTGCAGTCCGGCAAAGCCGGTCCTGCGGCCGGTATTGGCACGGGCGGGGAAGGGTGTCAGTGCGTCTGGCAAGCACGCGCCGCGGAACCGGCTTTGCCGGGCCGCAGGTGACGGCCCCCTGAGGGGGGAGGGAGCTGCACGAAGTGAGCGACAACGGGGGGGCACGCATGGCTACATCTTGAAGTGTTCGCCCAAATACACGCGGCGCACCTCGGTGTTGTCCACGATCTCGGCCGGCGTGCCGTTGGCCAGCACATGGCCGTCGCTGATGATATAGGCGTGGTCACAGATGCCCAGCGTCTCGCGAACGTTGTGGTCGGTGATCAGGACGCCGATGCCGCGCGATTTCAGGAAGCCGATGATGCGCTGGATCTCGATCACGGCAATCGGGTCGATGCCGGCAAACGGTTCGTCGAGCAGGATGAAGCGCGGCTGGGTGGCCAGGGCTCTGGCAATCTCGACGCGGCGGCGCTCGCCGCCCGACAGCGACAAGGCCGGCGAGTCGCGCAGATGGTCCACGCGCAGGTCCTTGAGCAGCGCATCGAGCCGCGACTCCAGCTCGGCCCGGCCCAGCGGCTTGCCGGCCGCATCGCGCTGCAACTCCAGCACGGCACGAACGTTTTCCTGCACGCTGAGCTTGCGAAAGATCGACGCTTCCTGCGGCAGATAGCTCAGGCCCAGGCGCGCGCGCTTGTGGATCGGCATTTGCTCGACCGGCTGGCCGTCGATGGAAATGGTGCCCGCATCGGCGCGCACCAGGCCGACGATCATGTAGAACGACGTGGTCTTGCCCGCGCCATTGGGGCCCAGCAGTCCGACGACCTCGCCTTTTTTCACCGACAGCGACACGTCCTGCACCACCAGCCGGCTGCCGTAGGACTTTCGCAGTCCCTGCGCGACCAGGCTGCTGGACGTGTCCAGGCGGACCGCGCCCTCCTGCGGAGTTGCCGTTTCAATCGTTCCATTCATGGGTTCAGGGTGCTTTCGGGGCTGTGCCGGTGCCCAGCGTGGTGCTGGGGCGTAAAACGGGTGCCGGTCCGGCCGCCGGCGGGGCAGCCTGGGCGCCGGGCGCCGGGCCGCGCGGCGACAGCATGGCCCGGACGCGTCCGCCGGGATTGGCCGCGCTGGCGTTTTTCGCGCCGGCATCGACCGTGAACACGTCGGTGTTGTTGTCGTACACGATCAGCGCGCCGGTGGTTTCGTCGCTCAGCACCGCGCCTTTGTAGCGGCGCACCACGGCGCGCTTGATGAACTTGACCAGGTCGGCGCGGCTGTCGTATTCGATGCGCTCGCCTTCGCCCTCGATGTATTCATCGACGCCGTCGCGCTTCTTGCGGTAGTAGGCCAGCTTGCCGGGGGCCGCCGTGGCCACGGCCAGCTGGTAGCCTTCCGGGTCCTGGCTGACATCGACCTGCGCGCCACGGATGATGGTCGTCCCCTTGGTGATGACGACATTGCCGGTGAAGACGCTGGTCTGCTTGAGGTCGTCGTAGCGCAGGGAATCAGCCTCGGCATTCATCGGCTTGTCGCGGTCGGCCTTCTCGGCTGCGGCGGGCAGCGCCACGCCTGCGGCGAGGAAGGCCATCAGGAGGAAAGAACAAAAGGAGCGTTTCATAAGGCACGAATCTTGCAGCTACGGGTTTTGCCATTGTAGCCATGCCTGCAACGCTGGAAACTTCAGAAACCTTGCCAATATGAAGTCCGTCCAGCCAGGAGCCGCCTGTGAGGCACCATTGACCAGTAACACCCTCACGCAGAAATCACCTGGCGGCCTGGAGTTCCGTCGGTTCCGGCGCGGCCTGGCTTGTGGCCTGCGGTTGTGCCGGTTCCTCGACGTCGTACGACCCGAAGACCTGGCGGGCCGAGCGGGTTTCAGGCAGCACATAGACGATGCCGTTTGTCCCGGTAAACGCCGGGCTCACGACGTTTTCATAAAACTTCACGGGAACATTGATGCAGCCATAGGAAATCCTGCGGTCCGACGGCGACGAACTGTCCAGCCGCTGGGCGCGGCGCTCCTTGGCGTTGGAGGTAATCACCCGATGCAAGGCAATGGCCGTGTCGTAGTCGACCCAGAGAATTTCTTCTCCGTGCAGATTCTTGTCGAGCGAAGCCACGAAACGCCCCGCCGGCGTGGTGCGCTCCTCGGGCCGGATAGTGGACAGTTTGCGGTTGCCGATGCCGGGGACGGCGTCATCGCCTTGCGCCAGGCCGAGCAGTGCCGGAGCGGCCCCGCGCAGCCTGCCAGTCGCATCGAACAGGAAGACTCTGGCATCCGCTTTGTCGACGATCAGGAACGGCAGGCTGCGGTTGTCGCGGGAATCAACCACCCAGTTGGCGACATGCCGGGCCTGCGGGGAGGCGTGCTCCTGCTCGAAGCTGGCCCGTCTGGCGTGCTGCGGCGCGGCCATGGGCGGTGTCTTCGTTGCGGAGGGAGCCGAGGCGTCCTGCGCCGCGATCGATCCAGGTCCCGAGACGGCAGATTGCGCAGCGCCCTCAAACGCCAGCGCTGGCTGGGCGGAAAAACCAGCGGCCAGCAGGCCAAGAAGAAGCACGGCTCTGGCCAGGATGGCGGTGATCGGGCGCACGCGCACGGGGCATTTTGCGCAGGGCAGCGCTGCCCGCAAGCGCTGCCCGGTCCAGTTTCTGGGTGAAGTCATGATGCTGGTCAAATCCGCCTGTTGCGTGACGTGGTCGGGCACGGCCCGTGGCGCTTAGTTGCGGTAGGGTTTGGGCGCACGCTTGGGCGCCACGTAAGCCTCGGGCGGAGCTGCGACCGGCGTAACGACAGGCGTTTCAGCAGGAGTGACAACGATCGGTGCCGGTGGCATCACAACCCGCAATACGGGTGGCGGCAAGGTGGCCGGCACCACAACCACCGGCAGGGCCGGTGGCACGATGCTTGGCACAGGGCCTGGCGGGATGGCGGCTGGCGGCACGGGCTGGATCACTGGAGGTGGGAACGAACCTGTGATTGCTGGTGGCACGACGACCGGAGGGGTCACTACCGGAGGCGTCACGACGGGTGGCACAACGACCGGAGGGGTCACTACCGGAGGCGTCACGACGGGTGGCACAACGACCGGAGGGGTCACTACCGGAGGCACCGTAACAGGGGTCACTGTTAGCTGGCCGTCTGTGTAGGTGATGACGTAATTGCCTGGGTTGAAGGTTCCTCCGGTTGCGCCAGTTGGCGTGATCGCATACGGTCCTGGTGCGGTGGCAGTCGCTACCGAGCCTGGGCTGGTTTCGGTGACGCTGCCCACAGTCTCGCCGTTCTTCGGCGCTACCGGGGTCGTGAAGGCCGTGCCCGACGGTGTGAATGTGTCGCCGTAGACCTTGGTGGCGTCGTTCGCCTTGATCGTCAGCGGCGCCGGCGTCACGGTCAATGCACCGTCGACATAGGTGATGGTGTAGTTGCTCGGCGTGAACGTGCCGCCGGTGGCAGCGCTAGGCGTGATGGCGTAGGGCCCTGGCACAGCGGCGGTCGGCGGTGTTCCCGTCGGGCTGAGTTCGGTGACGCTGCCCACGGTTTCGCCGTTTTGCGGTGCTACCGGCGTCGTGAAGGCCGTGCCCGACGGTGTGAATGTGTCGCCGTAGACCTTGGTGGCGTCGTTCGCCTTGATCGTCAGCGGCGCCGGCGTCACGGTCAATGCACCGTCGACATAGGTGATGGTGTAGTTGCTCGGCGTGAACGTGCCGCCGGTGGCAGCGCTAGGCGTGATGGCGTAGGGCCCTGGCACAGCGGCGGTCGGCGGCGTTCCCGTCGGGCTGAGTTCGGTGACGCTGCCCACGGTTTCGCCGTTTTGCGTCGCTACCGGCGTCGTGAAGGCCGTGCCCGACGGTGTGAAGGTTTGGCCGTAGACCTTGGTGGCGTCGTTCGCCTTGATCGTCAGCGGCGCGGGCGTCACGGTCAGTGCGCCGTCGACATAGGTGATGGTGTAGTTGCTTGGCGTGAACGTGCCCGTGGCGCTGCCTGGCGTGATCGCGATGGGATAGGTGCTGCCCACCACGCTGGCGGTCGGAGCCGTGCCCGTGCTGGTCTCGGCCACGCTGGTGACGGTTTCACCGGCTACCGGGGCTACCGGAGTCGTGAAGGCCGTTCCCGATGGCGTGAACGTCTGGCCGTAGACCTTGGTGGCGTCGTTTGCCTTGATCGTCAGCGGCGCCGGGGTGATGCTGGCCGTGGTGATCGCGGTCGTGTTCACCGTGTAGTTGCCCGCGTCTGCACCGGCAAGGCTCAGGCCGGTGCCCGTCACCGTTTTGCCATTGCCCACGTTCTTGTCGCTAAATTGTGCCGTGCCTCCTGTGTAGGTGACAGAGTCCCCTGCAAAGGGAGTGGCCAGCGTACGGCTCGCGATCACTGCCGAGTCGTTTCCGTCGTACATCTTGTCGTCCGCCGTGATGCGGCCGATCAGCGTCGCTGGCGTGATCGTGCCCGGTGCCGTATTCACTGAAACAGAGTAGTTGTTGCCTCCGTTGCCGTCACTTACGGTATACGGGCCATTCGCAACCAGGGTGCTGTTTCCCGTGCCCAGTACGTTCTTACTGGCATAGACCTGGGTCAGCGTGCCGTTCAGGGTGTCTCCAGGTTGCAGGCCGAGGAATGTCGGCGTGCCTGTTGAACTGGTGGTGCCGTTGTAGACGCGGGTATCGGTGACTGCGTTGACCGTCAGCGGCCGGGCCGTGATGTCGGCGCGCGTGACGTAGGTTCCGGACGTCGTTCCGGCAGGCGCAAACAGGTCGAAAACAGCATTGCTAAAGGTGCTGTTGAAGGTGATCAGCTTGTCCGTGCCGACGTGCTTGGTATCGAAATTGGCATTGCTGACAGCGCCCAGTGTGGCGGCAGGCGCGACACCTGCTAAGTCTGGTTTAAGCCCGCTGACGTTAGCCGTCGTCGTGCCGTCGTACATCTTGTTGTCGCCCTTGCCGAAGACCCAAGCCTTGGCGTCCAGCACGCCAGCCCCAGTCAGGTTCGAGCGGTAGGCGGTGATCTCAGCGTTCGTGGTGGCGTAGCTCGCCGGATTGAAGCGAATGCTGAGGTTGCCGGTCGTGATGGTCAGGCAGTTGGAGCCACAGGTAATGGACACCGTGCCGGCAGCCGCGCCGGGGCCGGTGCCGTCGTTGTCGGCACGCAGCACCATGTCACCGGAGGTGATCGTCGAGGCGGCCTGGATCTTGACATCCTTGCCGGCCACCGCTGTCAGGGTTCCGGTAGTAATGGTTGTCGCCGCTGTCACCTTTACATCGTTCACGGCGTTGAAGGTGAGATTGCCGGTGGTTGTCTTGGTAGCCGCAGCGACGTTGACGTCGTGTCCGGCCTTGGCAATCACGCTGCCGTTGATGCCCGTAATGGCCTGATTGATGTTGACATCGTTAACGGCATTCATGGTCAACGCGGTGGTTGCCGTCCAGGAGACGGCGTCATTAACGTTCACATTGCCAGCCGTGCCGGCTCCGCCCGAGTTACTGTCAAGGGTAACGTTGGTCAAATCCAGGTTGGTGCCAAGTTGGGCGCCCGTGATGTTTCCGCCACTTGCTGCCACCGTATAGTCAGACGGGTCGATCAACCAGGTGCCGGTTTTCCCGGCGCTCGCCAGCGTGGTGACCTTGGCGCCGTTCGCGACCTTCACATTCGCTGCGGAGGTTTCAACAAAGCCGCCATTGCCGCCAATTGGCGCTGACGCATCGAGCGTGCCGGCCACGTTCACGGTGCCGCTGTCCATGCCGCCCAGCAGCTTGATCGTGCCGTTTTCGCCCGTGACCAGCGTCTGCGCCTGCACCACGCCGGTGTTGTTGACCGCATTGGACAGCAAGCTGCCGGCCGCCTGCGTGGTCATGAGCACCTGGCCGCCGTCGGCGCGGACCATGCCGCCGTTGTCCACCAGCGCGTCGACCGCGCCCTGGTCCACCGTGACGTTGAGCAGCTTGTCGCCTGCCATGTCCAGCGTGACGGCGTTGCCGGCCGCGAGCGCGACCGTGCCGAGCTGGGCCGCTATCACGCCCTGGTTGCTGACGTTGGCGCCGAGCAGGGCGACGTAGCCGCCAATGGCCGCGTTGATGGTGCCCTGGTTCAAGACCGAGCCTGCGCCCGCGCCAGAGAATTTGAAGTTGTTCGCCATGAAGTTGGCGTCCGAGATGGCCAGCGTGGAGGCCACCAGTCCGCCCACATTGACCGATGCGCCCTGGCCGAACAGGATGCCGTTGGGGTTGACCAGGAACACCTTGCCGTTCGAGGACAGGCTGCCCAGGATGTTGGAAGGGTCCGAGCCGACGACGCGGTTCAGCGCCACCGAGTTGCTGCCCGGCTGCACGAATTGCACCGACTCGCCAGCCTTGATGCCAAAGCTCTGCCAGTTGATCGCCACGTTGGGCGTGGTCTGGGTGATCGTCATGTTGCCGGTCGTGCCGCCGATGCTGGCGCTGCCGGCTGACACGACGCCGCCCGCGGGCTGGGCATAAGCACTGGCCCCACAGGCCATCATCAGCGAAACGGCCAGGATTTTCAGCCTGAAGCTACCGCCAGCATCGGCAGCCGCCGCGCAGGAAGAGGTTTTCTTGCCGGCGCCGCGGGTGATTTCGGAAACGGCCACAAAGGTGCCGGTCTGGTCGTTCCAGATGGAGCGGTGAATGAGGTTCATGGGAATCTTTCGCGTATTTTTTGAATTGCGGCTTCAGTCCGCAGGCATGGCAGGCAAGCCTGCGCGGGACAGGCTCAGAAATATTTGACGGCCTGAATCCAGAACCGGCCCGACTTGTCTGGCGCCGAGGTGACCGTTTCGCTGCCCAGCTTGCGGGCGTAAAACGCCCTCACCAGAAAATTGTTGGTCTCCGACCAGTTCAGGCCGACGCCGGCGCCGCTCAGGGTCCGGCGGTTGTCGCCCGCATCCCAGGGGTTCTTGTGCGTGGTCACGCTGCCGGTGTCGACAAAGCCGATCAGCTGCACCTGCCCGGGAAGCTGGACGGGAGTGGGCAGCCGCAGCCGGGCTTCGAGCGTCAGCACATAGCCTTGGTCCGCATAGGCTTCGCCTTCCGGATAGGCCCGCACGCCGTACATGCCGCCGAGCTCCATCTTTTCAGAGACATCGAGGTTTTTCGAGGCCACCTGGCCGTTGATGCCGGCATACAGCGAAACGCTGTCGGTCACGCTTTGCAGCCGCATGGCACTGAAGCCCAGCTTGGTGTAATGGCCGTTGCTTTGCGCCGTCGCCGCATCGAAAGCCCGCATGGCGGGGGTCTGGATGTCGAGCTTGCCGGCAGTCCCTGTGAGGGAGTAGCTGTTCAAACCGCCGCCGCCCAGACTGTCCCGGTGGTCGCCGCGCAGCGTCGCCATCAGCGCCTGGGCCTTCTTGTCGACAACCGACGAGGTGGCGTCGACCTTGTCCTGCATGGTTTTGTGGTCGTAGGCGAGCAAGGCGTACAAGTTGGTGTTGCGTGAGCGGATCAAGGGATAGCTGCCGTAGATGCTCGCAATTTTTGCGGTTCCATTGGCGTGCAGGCTTTCAAACTCCCTGCCCAACTCGTAGCCCAGCCAGCTGTAAGCCACGCCAGCCGTCGCCTTGCCGAATTGCATCTGGTAGGACGCGCGGGCGTAGTTCAGGCCCGAGCCCGACGTCAGCACGCGCAGCGAGGCCACGTCGCCGCGCCCGGCCGCATTGTTCAGGTTCACCGTGGCGCCGACGCGGTATTCGCCGGTGTAGCGGTTGCCGGCGTTGTCGGCATCGATGCTTCCCGTGACGCGCTGCCCGGGCGCGACGTCCACGATCAGGTCGGACGTGCCTAAGGACGAGCCAGGCGCCAAGGTCGAGCTGACGTTCACGCCGGGAATGTCCGACAGCAGCAGCAAGCGGCTTTCCAGCGGCGCAATTGCCACCGTGTCGCCGCTGTTGAGTCCGTCAAGCTGGCTGTAAACGAGGTCGTCGGACAGATTGCTCTGGTTGCGAACGGCCACCTTGCCGTACTGACCCTCGATCACGGCAATCGTGACCGCGCCGTCCTTGATCTCCTGCGCGGGCAGGTAAGCCTGGGCCACAAAGTAGCCTGCGCTGCGATAGCGATCGGTGATTTTTGATGCCATGGCGCGCAGGTCGCCCAGCGTCAGTTCGCTGCCGGGCCTGAAGCCGGTCAGTGCCAGCAATTCTGCTGCGGGATAGACGCGCGCGCCCGTCACTTGCAGGCTGTTGACGGTGATCTTTACCGCGTCAGACGCCGGGGTCGCCGGCTCGGTGCTGGGCTCGAGGCGGATCGCGGGCGCAGCTTTTTGCGGCATGGGGGCCGGCGGGATCTGCTGAAGCTGGCTGCCGGCGCTCGGGGGTTGCTGGGCAAAAATGCCCTGGCTCAGGGCCAGAAGCGCAAACGGAAAGAATTTATTTGTGAACACAAGTCGCCTTTCGGGTGAAAGAGTTACTGATCCGGGCTCCGTTGTTCTGGGGAGCGCGGCAAGGCTGGCAGGCAAGAAAGAAACACCCCAGTGGGGCTTTATTGATAATTTTGTCAATTTTCGAGAATGGTTCAATTAGACACTAAAAGTAGTATTTTTTTACATTGATATGTAGGATGAACGCTTGTGTTCGAGTGCGAAAAAAACGTGACTGAACGTAACACAGCGCGGGGCCGGGAGGTCGGGTCTGGATGGGCATGCATCGGCAAGCCAGCGGATCGGGAAAGGCGGGCAAGTGTGTGCCGCCCTGAAGCTTCAAGACAGCCGAAAACCAGAAAATTTCGTGCCTTTTAGGCAATTTGCGCAAGCTGGACGGGGGCAGGCAGCTATTGAATCAATAGCAAAAATGCAAAACCCGATCTGCTGCTGATCAGGGCTTTGGAGGGTGCGCAAGGCGGCGCACCCTTTGTCCGGCGGGGACTTATTTGGCGTTTGACCGGGACTGCGCGATCAGGGCGTCGGCCACCTGCAGCGAGCGTTCGAGCGTCTTGGCCTGCGTGCCGGAGGTGAAGTAACGGCCATTGATGCCCAGGGCGGGCACGCCGTCGAGTGCATAGCCGTCCTGTAGCTGCGTGGCCTTGCGCGCCTTGGTGCTGACCGAGAACGAGTTGTACATCTCCATGAACTTCGCCTTGGGAATGCCCTGCTTGTCCACCCATGCGGCAATCTGGTCGGCGGTGTTGAGCGGCTGCTTTTCGACATGGATGGCGTAGAACACCTTCTTGTGCAGTTCGTCAACCTTGCCCATGCCTTCAAGCACGTAATACAGGCGCTGCTGCGGCTCGAAGTCGGGGCGGAAGGCAATCGGCACGCGGCGTATCGACACGTCCTTGGCCTGCTTTTTGGCCCAGGCATCGAACATCGGCTCGAAGCCGTTGCAATGCGGGCAGTTGTACCAGAAGAATTCGACCACCTCGACTCGGCCGGCAGGCGCCTCGGTGGGTGCCGGTTTTTCCAGCGTGAGGTAGTCGGAGCCGCTCTGGAAGGCCCTGGCCTGGGCTTGCGCCAGCGTGGGAAGGGCGGAAATGCCGGTGGCCGCAGCCAGGGTGACGGCTGAAATTGAGAACACGCGACGTTGCATTGATTTTTTCTCCTGGTCAATATGGACGGCTGTTGGACACCGCAGGGCCGAAAAGTTCAGCCGGGGCCGGATTTAGGACTTAACGCTGCACCCGCACCAGTGCCGTTTCAATCGAACTGTTGTCCAGCCGGTCCTTGACGCGGTCGGCATCGTCTTTTTTGTCGAACGGACCGACGCGCACCCGGTACACGGTGCGGCCGGCCTGTTCGCGTTCGGTGACCTTGGCCTGCATGCCGAGCAGCAGCAGCCGGGCGCGCTGCTGTTCGGCGTCTTCAGGCGTGCGGTAGGCGCCGGCCTGGATGAAGTAGTTGAACGGGTCCGAAGCCCCCGAACTGAAGGCCGGGCTTTCTGACCGGGCCTTGGCCAGGTCGCCGAGCGGGTCGGCGGACGGGGGCCGGGCCGGTTTGGCCACGGCCGTGGGGGCGGGCGTTGGTGCTGCCGCCGGTGCGGCGGGTGAGACTGGTGCGGCCGGCGCCGTCGCGGTTTTCGGCGGTTTCACGACGCGTTCGGGTTTTTTGGGCTCTTCGGGCGCCAGCACCGGGTCCGGCACGCTGGCGGCGGCGGGCGGCTCGGCCGGCAGGCTCAATTCGCCCGATGCCGACGGCGCCGCGCGGGCAGGATTCTTCCCGGCCAGCGGCGCGTTCGGATTCCAGTCCTTGTTCTTGCGGGCCTCGGCGGCATCGCTTTCAGGGTTGTAGGCCGGACTCTTGTTCATGAAGGGCACCGGCACCTTGGTGACGTACACCGCCACGGTCAGCGCAATGCCCAGGCCGACCAGCGCGCCAATCACCAGACCCAGCAGGGTCCCGCCACGTTGCTTTTTCATACCGTATTCCCATGACTCGACCGTAACTTGCATATGTCTTGGATGCTTTTTAAAGGGGGAAGTTTTCAAGCCGATTACATCTTGCGCGGGGCGCTGACGCCCAGCACCGCGAGGCCATTGTGCAACACCTGCGCGGTGGCCGCGACCAGCGCCAGGCGCGCCAGTTTGAGCGCTTCATCATCGACCAGAATGCGTTCTGCGTCGTAGTAGCTGTGGTAGCACGCGGCCAGTTCCCGCAGGTAAAACGCCACGTCGTGCGGCGCAAAACCGGCGGCCGCATGGCTGAGCATGTCGGTGTACTTGTTCAGCAGCAGCATCAGCGCCTGCGCCTGCGGGCTGGCCAGCGGCGACAGGTCCACGTCCTTGAGCGCGCTTTCGTCGCCGCCCCAGGCCGTCAGGATCGAACAGATGCGCGCATGCGCGTACTGCACGTAGTACACCGGGTTTTCGTTGTTCTTGGCCAGCGCCAGGTCGATGTCGAAGATGTATTCGGTGTCGGGCTTGCGGCTGAGCAGGAAAAAGCGCACGGCGTCGGCGCTGGTCCACTCGATCAAGTCGCGCAGCGTGACGTAGCTGCCGGCGCGCTTGGAAATCTTGACTTCCTCGCCGTTCCTGACCACGCGCACCATGGTGTGCAGCACATAGTCGGGGTAGCCGACCGGGATGCCGGCGTTGGCCGCCTGCAGCCCGGCACGCACCCGCGCGATGGTGCCGTGGTGGTCCATGCCCTGGATGTTGACGGCCTTGGTAAAGCCGCGCTCCCATTTGGCCAGGTGATAGGCCACGTCGGGAACGAAGTAGGTGTAGGTGCCGTCGCTCTTTTTCATGACGCGGTCCTTGTCGTCGCCGTAATCGGTCGATTTGAGCCAGAGCGCGCCGTCCTGTTCGTAGGTCTTGCCGGCGTCCTTCAGGCGCTGTACCGTCGATTCGACCCGCCCTTCGCTGTACAGGCTCGATTCGAGGTAGTAGTTGTCGAAGCGTACCGAAAACGCCTGCAGGTCCAGGTCCTGTTCATGGCGCAAATAGGCCACGGCGAACTGGCGGATGGCGTCCAGGTCGTCCGCGTCGCCCGAGGCGGTGAATTCGCGGTCGTCGGACTTGACGGTCTTGCCGGCCAGGAAGTCGCTGGCGATGTCGGCAATGTATTCGCCGTTGTAGAACGCCTTGCTGGCCGGATTGTTCGGCTCCGTCGGCCAGCAGTCGTCGCCCGGCTTGAAGCCTTTGGCCCGCAGTTGCGTGCTGTTGGCCAGCGTCTGGATCTGCACGCCGGCGTCGTTGTAATAGAACTCGCGCCAGACTTGCGCGCCCTGCGTGGCGTACAGGTTGCAGATCGCATCGCCCAGCGCAGCCTGCCGGCCGTGGCCGACATGCAGCGGGCCGGTCGGGTTGGCCGAGACGAACTCGACGATCATCTTGCGGCCCTGCTCCAGCGGCTGCGTGCCGTAGCCGCTGCCGGCGTTCAGCACCTCGCGAACGGTTTCCTGCTTGGCGGCGGGCTTGAGGCGGATGTTGATGAAGCCGGGGCCGGCAATTTCAACCGCATCAACCCAGCGCTCGAAAGCCGGCGACGGCAAGAGCAGGGCGCGCAGCGCTTCGGCCGTCTGGCGCGGGTTCTGTTTCAGGGGCTTGGCCAGCTGCATGGCAGCGGTGCAGGCGAAATCGCCATGCGCGGCGACTTTGGGGGACTCGAAGGCGGCTTTGTCGCCGGCGCCGGGGGACAGGGTTTCCAGCGCGCGGGCGAGGTCGGAGAGCAGGTCTTTTTTAATCGAAAGCATCGCCGGATTTTACGGTCAAGCCAATCCGGCCCGAATTGGCGCGCGGCCCGGCGAAAACCCGGTCATCGAATCCGGCCCGAGCCGCGTTATGGACGTGATTTCCGACGGAAATCACGTCCATCCCTTTATTGGAGCCACCATGAATAAACCGCTGTCCCTGATCGCCATTGCCTTTGCCCTGACGATGGGCCTGTCCGCCGGAGCCCGCGCCCAGAGTGCGCCCGCCGCACCGGCAAAAGCCGCATCGGCCGCGCCTGCGCCGGCCAAGGTCGCCCCGGCGCCAGCGGTGTCGCCTGCCGCCGCGACAGTGGCACCACCGGCCAAGACCGCCCAGCAAAGCAAGATGACGACCTGCAACAAGGACGCCACCGGCAAGAAGGGCGACGAGCGAAAAGCCTTCATGAAGGAATGCCTTAGCGCCAAGACAGTGGCGCAGGGCACTCCCCAGCAGAGCAAGATGAAGACCTGCAATGCCGACGCCAAGGGAAAAACGGGCGACGAGCGCAAGGCCTTCATGAAAACCTGCCTGAGCAGCTAACCAGGCCTTGCCTGCTTGCAGCTATTGAAAACATAGCTGTAAAGCCATAACGGTAAAGCGCAAAAGCCGTTTTTCGATGTGAAATATGGCCTCTTTGCCTTCGCCAGCCCGACGCCTCAGGTTTGCAACAGGCATTCCCGCGCGGCCCGCTTGATGGCCTGCGTCAGGCGCTGCGCAGCCAGCGGCTCGCGCGCCCAGTGCTGCCAGTACAGCACCACATCGACCGGCCGCCCGGGCACGACTTCCTCCAGCGGCGCCCGCCCGGCGCGTGCCTGCAGCAGCAGGTCGGGCACCATGCCCCAGCCCAGGCCGAGTTCCAGCGCCAGTTCAAACGCATCGACCGCCGGAACGAAGTGGCGCGGGTACAGCGCCCCGTGCAGGTTGAAATGCTGCGCCAGCCAGGCGTCCTGCAGCGCGTCCTTGCGGTTGAAGATCACCGCCGGGCTGCGCAGCAGGCGGTGCGGCAGCGCGCTGCCCCATTCGGCCAGCAGCGAAGGCGCGGCCACGCAGCGGTAGCGCATGATGCCCAGCGGATCGGCCACGCAGCCGCGCATGGCGCGTGCCAGCGTGGTGACGCAGCCGGTCACGTCGCCGCTGGCCAGGGCGTCGTGCGTGTGGTCCTGGTCATCGACCACCACGTCGAGCAGCAGGCGGTGCTGCTGCAGCGCCGGCGCCACGCCCGGCAAGAACCAGCTGGCCAGCGAGTCGGCATTGACCGCCACGCTCAGGCTCTGCATGCCCGCCGCCGCGCCCGCATCGGCGCCCGGCAGGCCGGCGATCAGGTCGGCCTCCATCAGCCGCAACTGCCGCACATGCCCGACCAGCGCCTGGCCCGCTGGCGTGGCCCGGACCTGCTTGCCGCGCACCAGCAGCCGCTGGCCGAGCGCGGCTTCTAGCGACTTGATGCGCAGCGACACCGCCGCCAGCGTCAGGCTCAGCGCCTTGGCGGCCGCGCCGAAACTGCCGCCTTCAATCACGGCGGCGAGGGCTTCAAGTTGCCGGGCATCGAGCATGGTATTTCTTTAGTTTTTATTGAGTAAAGCTAATTTTAGTTAAATCCATTTAATTAGCTAGCCGGATTGGCGACACTGGCCGGACGTCTGAAATTCAGGCGTTCCCGCAATTTCCCCTCTTGGCTTTGTCGCATCATGAATATCCTGACCGCCCCGGCTTTCTTCGCTGGCCTGGCTTTAAGCCTGTCGCTCATCATGGCCATCGGCCCGCAAAACGCACACGTCATGCGCATGGGCCTGCGGCGCGAGCACCTGTGGCTGACGGTGGCGATTTGCGTGGTGACCGACGTGGTGCTGATCGCCGTGGGTGTCGGCGGCCTGGCGCAGCTCGGCGGCCTGTCGGGCAAGGTGCTCGGCGCGCTGACGGGCGCCGGCGCCGTGCTGCTGTTCCTCTACGGCGCGCAGGCGATGCGTCGCTTTGTGCGACCTGCCGCGCCGGCCGTGCCAGGCCCCGGGGACGCGGCTGAAACCGGCATGTCGCGCCGCCGGGCGGTCGGGCTGGCGCTGGCCATGTCCTGGCTCAATCCGCATGCCTGGCTGGACACCGCCGTGCTGATGGGCACGGCGTCGCTGGCCTATGCCCGGCCCGACAACGCCGTGTTCGGCCTGGGCGCCGCTGCCGGCTCGGCGCTGTGGTTCGTGGCGCTGGGCGTGGCGATGTGGAGCCTGGGCAGCCGGCTGAAGGCGCCGTGGGTCTGGCGCGCGCTGGACGGTCTGGTGGCGCTGATGATGTGGGGCACGGCGCTGTGGCTGGTGGCCGGGCTGTTCTAGGTTTTCAAGGTAAAAACGCTACTTTATTAATAGCTGCTTACGCAATACAGTCAAGCGCAAAATGCTTGTTTGATGCATGAAATTGCTTTCCGGCGCGTCCTGTTGCCTCACTGCCGCCAGAATTCCGGCTGGCTGTAGTGGTGCTTCAGAAAATCAATCCACAGCCGCACCCGCAGCGGCAAATGCTTGCGCTGCGGAAACACCGCATAAATGCCGTTGGCTGGCGCGGCAAATTCTTCCAGCACCGCCACCAGCCGGCCGGCGGCAATCTCGGACTCGACTTCCCAGGTGCTGCGCCAGGCAATGCCGTAGCCCGCCAGGCACCAGTCGTGCAGCACCTGCCCGTCCGAGCAGTCGAGCGGGCCGCCGGGCTTGAGGTGGATGATCTCGGAATCGCCCTCCAGCGGCGCGCCCCCGGTCACGCCTTCGCCTTGCCCCGGGGCATGGCGCGGAACGCGAAACGCCCAGCCGCGCGTCTGCGAGGCGTCGCTCGACAGGCTCAGGCAGTCAAACCGCGCCAGGTCGCCCGGATGCTGCGGCGTGCCGTGCCGCTTCAAATACTGCGGCGTGGCCACGCACAGCCGCCGGTTGTCGGCCAGGCGCACGCTGACCAGCATGGAGTCGGGCATGTCGCCGACACGCACCGCGCAGTCAAAGCCCTCGCCGGCCAGGTCCACCACGCGGTCGCTCAGGTTCAGCGTGATGGTCACGTCGGCATGCTGCTCGCGGAACCGGGCCACCAGCGGCGCCACATGGCGCCGGCCAAAACCGGCCGGCGCGGTGATGCGCAGGTGGCCGCTGGCCTTGACGCCGCCGGCCGACACGCTGGCCTCGGCATTGGCCAGGTCAGCCAGCAGGCGCTGGCAGTCTTCCAGAAATGCGCTGCCTTCGTGCGTCAGCGTGATGCGCCGCGTGGTGCGCACCAGCAGTTTGACGCCCAGGCGCTCTTCCAGCGCATCGAGCCGCCGGCCCATGATGGCCGGCGCCACGCCCTCGGCCAGCGCCGCCGCCGTGAGGCTGCCGCGCGCGACGACGGAAACAAAGGATTCGAGCTGCTTGAGTTTGGCCATGGACGCGAATTATGCGGCGCGGCGGCCGGCCGCCATGCTTTAGGCATGAAATATGACTTTTCCGCAGGCTGCGCTTGTGCAATAAGCTATTGTTTTAAGAGCGATGGCTGCGCTGGAGTGCTGCGATAGCGTCATCGCCATAACCCAGTTCCAGCAGCAACTCGCGGCTGTGCTCGCCCAGCAGCGGCGGCTGCAGCCGGATGCCGGGGCGCCGGCCGCCGAGCGTGAAGGGCATCAAGGGCACTTTTGACAGGTGGCCGTCGTTCATGCGCACCGGTGCCAGGCCGCCGGTGGCGTTCAGGTGGGGGTCGTCAAACAGCTGCTCGGGCCGCACGATGGGCGCAAACGGCAGCTCGTTCGCCTCGAACACCGCGCTCAGGTCGGCCGCGCTGCGCCCGGCCAGGTGCGCGCGCAGCATCGGCATCATCCATTCGCGGGCGCGCACCCGGTCGTTGTTGGTCTTCAGGCGCGGGTCGGCCAGCAGATTGCCCAGTCCGAAAGCCTGGCAGAACACCGCCCACTGACGGTCGCTGACGGCGGCCAGGAAGACCTGCTCGCCGTCCTTCACCGTGAACACGTCGTACACGCCCCAGGCCGAAATGCGGCTGGGCATGGGCGCGGCGGCCTGGCCCGTGGCGGCGAACTGCATCATGTGCTGGGCCACCAGGAAGACATTGTTCTCGAACAGCGCCGACTGCACCTCCATGCCGCGCCCGGTCAGCCCGCGCTGGCGCAGCGCGGCCATCGCGCCGATGGCGCCGAACATGCCGCCCATGATGTCGTTCACGCTGGTGCCGGCGCGCAGCGGGTCGCCGCTGCGGCCGGTCATGTAGGCCAGCCCGCCCATCATCTGCACCACCTCGTCAAGCGCGGTGCGGTGGTCATACGGGCCGGGCAAAAAACCCTTGTGGCTGACATAGACCAGGCGCGGGTGACGGTCTTTGAGCGTTTCGTAGTCCAGGCCCAGCTTCTTCATGGTGCCGGGCTTGAAGTTCTCGCTGACGATGTCGGCCGTGGCAATCAGCCGCAGCGCGGCCAGGGCGCCCTCTGGCGTTTTCAGATCAAGCGCGATGCTTTTCTTGTTGCGGTTGAAGGTCGGGAAAAAGCCCGCGCCCGAGCCCAGCAGCCGGCGCGTGTTGTCGCCCTCGGGCGGTTCGACCTTGATGACCTCGGCGCCCAGGTCGCCCAGCAGCATGCCGCAGGTCGGCCCCATCACCATGTGGGTGAACTCGACGACGCGGATGCCGGCGTAGGGCAGCGGCGTTTCCTTGGGTTCGTTTTCCTCAACGGCCGGACTGGCGGGCGCCGCCATGCGGGCGCCCTGTACAAAGCCCTTGGGCAACCCGGCCTCGGGTATCAATCCGTAGAGCGGCTCGCCCGGCAGCCCGGCCATCAAGGGCGCGCGCGCGGCGACGAGCTTTTCCAGGTCGATGCCGGTGCGCAGGCCCATCGCCTCGAACATGAACACCAGGTCTTCGGTGACGACGTTGCCCGACGCGCCCGGCGCATGCGGGCAGCCGCCCAGCCCGCCCAGCGATGCGTCGAAGGTGCGGACGCCTTCGTCATACGCCGCCAGGCAGTTGGCCAGGCCCAGTCCGCGCGTGTTGTGCATGTGCGCCGCGCCCGCGTGCCGGCCAATCTCGGCGCGCAGACGCCTGAACAGGCGCCGCACCTGCGCCGGGTTGGCATAACCCACGGTGTCCGACAGGCCGGCTTCGTCAGCGCCGGCGGCAATGCATTGCGCGGCGAGCCGGATCACGTCGTCCTCGGCGACCAGGCCCTGCAGCGTGCAGCCAAAGGCGGTCGAAACGCCGACCTCCAACTGGACATGCGGCGCCAGGCCCTGGCGCAGGGCGGCGATGGCGCGCACTTCCTCGACCATTTCTTCCCGCGTGCGGCGCACATTGGCCAGCGAATGCGCGGCGCTGGCCGACACCGGCACGGTGAGCTTGTGTACGCCGGCCGCCAGCGCCGCCTCGGCGCCCCGGCGGTTGGGCACCAGCGCCATGACCGTCAGGCCGGGCAGGGTGATCGCATGGCGCACCACCTCGGCGGCGTCAAGCATCTGCGGCAGCAGCCGGGCGGGAACGAAAGAGGCGACTTCGATCTCGCGCACGCCGGCGGCATAGAGCGCGTCGATCCAGCGCAGCTTGTCGGCCGTCGGCATGCATGCCTTGACCGACTGCAGGCCGTCGCGCGGGCCGACTTCGCTGATCATGACTTGGAGAGGGGGCATGCAGGCATTCATGCAACAATTTTGCGCCCGATGCGTGCCTGATGTTTCGCAAGCCGAAGCGCACATTACCTAAATTTTTGTCACAAATAAATCGCATTTCAGGTCATTAATCTTTGGCCAAGGATCAAATAAAGTAGCGTCATGCCCAAACCACCTGAAACCACCTCCTTGCCCCTGCGCGCCGTGCTGTTCGACGCCTATGGCACGCTGTTTGACGTGTACAGCGTCGCGCTGCTGGCCGAGCAGCTGTTCCCCGGCCGTGGCCAGGCGCTCAGCCTGCTGTGGCGCGACAAGCAGATCGAATACACGCACCTGGTCAGCACCAGCAGCCATGGTGCGCATTACCAGCCGTTCTGGGAGCTGACCCGCGCAGCGCTGGTCTATGCTATTAAAAAAATAGCGCCTGACATCCGCGCTGATTGCGCAAACGGCCAATTTGATGCAAAAATCGAGCAGCTGATGAACCAGTACCGCTGCCTGACGGCCTTTCCCGAAAACCGCGAGGTGCTGCAGGCACTGAAAAGCCGGGGCGTGGTCACCGGCATCTTGTCGAACGGCGACCCGGCCATGCTCGCCGTGGCAGTCAAGTCGGCCGGGCTGGGCGGCCTGTTTGACCACGTCATCAGCACGGACGCCATTCGCCGGTATAAAACCCATCCCGACGCCTACACGCTCGGCCTGCAAGCCACCGGCCTGCCGGCGCGGCAAATCGCCTTTGTCAGCTGCAACAGCTGGGACGCGCTGGCCGCGACCTGGTTCGGCTACCAGACGCTGTGGATCAACCGCAACCAGGCGCCGTTCGAGGAGCTCGGCACCCAGCCGCTCTACACCGGCAGCAGCCTGCGCGACGTGCTGGCGCTGCCCTTTGGCGACGGCGCGCCCGCATGACGCTGTGGGACGTGCTGCTCATCGGCGCGGGCGGGTTCGCCGCCGGCGCGGTCAACTCCATGGCCGGCGGCGGCACCTTCTTTTCGTTTCCGGCGCTGCTGGCCGTGGGCTTGAGCCCGGTGGTGGCCAACGCCAGCAACTCGGTCGCGCTGTGGCCCGGCAGCCTGAGCGGCGCCTGGGCCTACCGGCAGGAACTGGCGCGCTACAAGCGTTACTTGCTGCCCATGGGCATTGCGTCGTTCATCGGCGGCGCGGCTGGCGGGCTGCTGCTGCTGGTGGCCGGCGACGCGCGCTTTGCCGCCTTGATTCCGTGGCTGCTGGCCTTTGCCACCGGGCTGTTCGCCTTCAGCCCGCAGCTCTCCAGCGCCTTGCGCCGGATGCGGCCGGCGCCCGACTGGTCCGCCGGCGGCGATCACGGCGCGGGCTCGCCCGTCGGCTGGTTCGTGCAGCTGCTGGTGTCGGTCTACGGCGGGTTTTTTGGCGCCGGCATGGGCATCCTGATGATGGCCAGCCTGGCGATTGGCGGGCATGAGGACGTTCAGCACATCAATGCGCTGAAAAACATTTTGTCGGCGGTGATCTACAGCGTCACCGTGATGACCTTCATCATTGCCGGCGCGGTCAGCTGGCCGCACACGCTGGTGATGGTGTTGACCGCCAGCCTGGGCGGCTACTGGGGCGCGCGCATGGCGCGCAAAATCCAGGGCCCGTGGCTGCGCCGCATGGTGATTGCCGTGGGCGTCGTGCTGACGGTTTATTATTTTTACAAAGCGCTGGCCTGAGCGGGCCGCTGGCGCATCCGCATTCATTTCGCTTTTCTGTTTTTTTCAAAGGAATTTTCAAATGACCAACCCCACCGAACGCACCACCGCCCACGGCCTGCAGGTCGCCACCGGGCTGTATCGTTTCATCGAAGACAAGGTGCTGCCCGGCACCGGCGTCGAGAGCAGCCAATTCTGGACCGGCTTTGACGCCATCGTGTCCGACCTGGCGCCGAAAAACATCGCCCTGCTGGCCGAGCGTGACCGCCTGCAGACCGAGCTGGACGCCTGGCACGGCGCCCACCCCGGCCCCATCGCCGACATGCCCGCCTACCGCGCCTTTCTCGAACAAATCGGCTACCTCGTGCCGCAGCCTGAAACGGTTGCCATCACCACCGCCAACGTCGATGCCGAACTCGCCGTGCAGGCCGGCCCGCAACTGGTCGTGCCGATCCTGAACGCGCGTTACGCCCTGAATGCCGCCAATTCGCGCTGGGGTTCGCTGTATGACGCGCTCTACGGCACCGACGCGATTCCCGAGACCGACGGCGCCGAAAAAGGCAAGGGCTACAACCCGGTGCGCGGCGCGAAAGTGATTGCCTTCGCCCGCAACCTGCTCGACCAGGCCGCGCCGCTGGCGTCGGGTTCGCACAAGGACGCAACCGGCTACAGCATCGAAGGCGGCCAGCTGGTCATTGCCATGGAAAACGGCATGACCAGCCTGCAGAACCCGGCCGGTTTTGTTGGCTACCAGGGCGACGCTGCGGCCCCGTCGTCGGTGCTGCTGGTCCACAACGGCCTGCACATCGACATCATCATCAACCGCGCCACGACCATCGGCAAGCTGGATGCGGCCGGCGTCAGCGACCTGGTGATCGAGTCGGCCCTTTCGACCATTCTTGACCTCGAAGACTCGGTCGCCGTGGTCGATGCCGAGGACAAGGTGCTGGCCTATGGCAACTGGCTGGGCATTTTGCAGGGCACGCTGACCGAGGAAGTCAGCAAGGGCGGCACGACCTTCACGCGCGGCCTGAACCCCGACCGCGTGTACACGGGCGCTGACGGCGGCGAAGTCACGCTGCACGGCCGCTCGCTGATGTTCGTTCGCAACGTCGGCCACCTGATGACGAATCCGGCCATCCTGTACGCCGGTGGCAAGGAGATTCCCGAAGGCATCCTGGACGCAGTCGTCACCACGACCATCGCCATCCACGACTTCAAGCGGCGCGGCCAGAGCGGCATCAAGAACTCGCGCACCGGCAGCGTCTACATCGTCAAGCCCAAGATGCACGGCCCGGCCGAAGTCGCCTTTGCCAGCGAACTGTTCGGCCGCGTGGAAAGCCTGCTGGGCCTGCCCGCCAACACCGTGAAACTCGGCATCATGGACGAGGAGCGCCGCACCAGCGTCAACCTCAAGGCCTGCATCGCCGAAGCCGAGGCGCGCGTGGCCTTCATCAACACCGGTTTCCTCGACCGCACCGGCGACGAGATGCACACCGCCATGCAGGCCGGCCCGATGATCCGCAAGGGCGACATGAAGACCACCGCGTGGATTGCCGCTTACGAGAAGAACAATGTGCTGACCGGCCTGAGCTGCGGCCTGCGCGGCAAGGCGCAGATCGGCAAGGGCATGTGGGCCATGCCCGACCTGATGGCCGCGATGCTGGAGCAGAAAATCGGCCACCCGAAAGCCGGCGCCAACACCGCCTGGGTGCCCAGCCCGACCGCCGCCACGTTGCACGCGCTGCATTACCACCAGGTGCTGGTCTCCGACGTGCAAAAGGAACTGGAAAAGATCGACGCCAACGCCGAGCGCGACACGATTTTGAACGGCCTGCTGACCATTCCCGTCACCGCCACGCCGAACTGGTCGGACGCCGAAAAGCAGCAGGAACTCGACAACAACGCGCAGGGCATCCTGGGCTACGTGGTGCGCTGGATCGACCAGGGCGTGGGCTGCTCGAAAGTGCCCGACATCCACAACATCGCGCTGATGGAAGACCGCGCCACGCTGCGCATCAGCAGCCAGCACATGGCCAACTGGCTGCACCACGGCGTCGTGACGAAAGCGCAGGTCACCGAAACCTTCGAACGCATGGCCGCCGTGGTCGATGGCCAGAACGCGGGCGATGCGCTGTACCAGAACATGGCCGGGCATTTCGACACGTCGGCGGCGTACAAGGCGGCGTGCGATCTGGTGTTCAAGGGCTTGGCGCAGCCCAGCGGCTACACCGAGCCGCTGCTGCATGCGTGGCGGTTGAAGGTCAAGGCTGGGACGGCTTGAGTCTGGTGGCGCGGTTTGCTATGGATTGAATAGCTGCCTGCGCTTGTCCAGCATGCGCTGGCGGCCAATTTGGCTCGTAAAAATGGAAAACGGCGCCTTCGGGCGCCGTTTTTGTTTTCCGGCCCGCTATGGCTATGAAAGGTGTGTTGCGCGCTTGCGTTCAGGCGGCACGCCCGGTTCTCGACCACCCGGCTGGGGTAGTGCGTGAAATCTGCCTCGTTTTTCGTGACGAGGCCAACGCCGACGCTCAGGGCGTGGGCGGCAATCAGGCTGTCCATGGCATCGCGGCGGTGGCTAGTACGCCATCGCTTTGGGCAGCGCATCAAAAACAGCATTCGTCCGGATGCCCTCCAATGGCCGCCCTTTTAGTCCCTCGACCCTAATTGCGCCTGAATTTGAATTCAAACCAACACAGCCAGGCGTTTGTGGTTAATAATTGCTGCACTGCAACATTTTTTATAAAGGCTCCCCATGTTCACCAACACTTCTTTTGAATCCATCGCCAAAACCATGAAGGAAAATGCGGAAAAGTTCAATCCCGCAGCTTCCCAGGAAGCGTTCAAGCCGGTGATGGAACAACTCAAGGCCTGGGGTGACCTGGCGCAAAAGCAGGCGCAGGTTGCGCAAGCCGCCGTCGCTGAAACCGTCGAGTCCTTCAAAAACATCAAGGAGCCGAAAGCCGCTTTTGAAGCCATGAAGGCATCGGCTGAAAACAGCGTCGCCATGGCATCGCAGAACCTGAAGGATGTCACGGCACTGGGCTTTGCGCAGTTCCAGACCAGCATCGACGCGCTGCAAAAGGCCCATCCGGCACCGGAAGCTTTCGCCGGCATGGCCAAAGGCCTGAAGGACGCTGCCGCCACCGCCGAAAACGCGCTGGAATCAGCCATGAAGAACGGCGCCGCTGCCGTCAAGAAGGCGCGCAACGCCTGATTGGAAGTATTCGCGCACTGCGGACCTGGCAGCTTCTTCAAGCCGGCTGGGGCCGCAGAGTTCTCAGGTGGCCAAGCGCCCCTGAATGGCGCTTTATAAAAAACCCCGGCCCATGCGCCGGGTTTTTTCATGGGCGGCCGACGCCGGGCGGTCAAAGCCATCGGGCGCTCAGTCTGGCTGCGCTTTGCAGCATGCGCCGCTGCCTGCGGCAACCCCGCGCGGCGGGCCTGCGCACGGGGGTAAACTTCCATCCTGAGATGACTTGACGTTCGTCCCGGGGCGCCCGGAAGGTTCGCGCAAAGATTGCGTTTCGACGGCGTCAACCTTCCGCCTGGTGCGGCTTTCAGGTTCAAGACAGGACCATCCCCTATATTGCCAGGTCAGCTCATCACCACTCCACAGCCACAGGATCACCATGACAGCCGGTAAATCAAAAATCATCTACACGCTCACCGACGAGGCGCCGCTGCTGGCGACCTGGTCTTTTCTGCCTGTCGTGCGCGCCTTCACGGCGCCGGCCGGCATTGAAGTCGCCGAGAGCGACATCTCGGTCGCGGCGCGGATTCTTGCCGAATTCCCCGAGTTCCTGACCGATGCGCAGAAAGTCCCCAACACGCTGGCCGAACTCGGCCGCCTGACGCAGGACCCCGACACCAATATCATCAAACTGCCCAACATCAGCGCCTCGCAGGGGCAACTGGTCAGCGCCATCAAGGAACTGCAGTCCAAGGGCTTCAACATTCCCGACTACCCCGAAAGCCCCAAGACCGACGCGGAAAAGGACATTCGCGCGCGTTATGCCCGCTGCATCGGCAGCGCCGTCAACCCGGTTCTGCGCGAAGGCAACTCGGACCGCCGTGCGCCCAAAGCCGTCAAGGAGTACGCCCGCAAGCACCCGCATTCGATGGCCGAGTGGAGCCAGGCGTCGCGCTCGCATGTCTCGCACATGCACCACGGCGATTTTTATCACGGCGAAAAGTCGCTGACACTTGGCACGGCCCGCGACGTGAAGATGGAACTGAGCACCAAGAGCGGCAAGACCCTGGTGCTCAAGCCCAAGGTGTCGCTGCTGGCCGGCGAGATCATCGACTCCATGTTCATGAGCAAGAAAGAGCTGGTCGAGTTCTACGAGAAGGAAATCGACGACGCTTATCGGACCGGCGTGATGTTCTCGCTGCACGTCAAGGCCACCATGATGAAGGTCTCGCACCCCATCGTGTTCGGCCACTGCGTGAAGATTTTCTACAAGGATGCGTTTGCCAAGCACGGCGCGCTGTTCGATGAAATCGGCGTGAACGTGAACAACGGCATGGCTGACCTGTACGGCAAGATCGCCACCCTGCCGCAAAGCAAGCAGGACGAGATCAAGCGCGACCTGCACGCCTGCCACGAAGGCCGGCCCGAGCTGGCCATGGTCGATTCGGCCAAGGGCATCACCAACTTCCACTCGCCCAACGACATCATCGTCGATGCATCCATGCCCGCGATGATCCGCAACGGCGGCAAGATGTGGGGCGCCGACGGCCGCCTGAAGGACGTCAAGGCCGTGATGCCCGAATCGACCTTTGCCCGCATCTACCAGGAGATCATCAACTTCTGCAAGTGGCACGGCAACTTCGACCCCAAGACCATGGGCACGGTGCCCAACGTCGGCCTGATGGCCCAGCAGGCCGAGGAATACGGCTCGCACGACAAGACCTTTGAAATTGCCGAAGACGGCGTGGCCAACATCGTGGACATCGCCACCGGCGAAGTGCTGCTGAGCCAGGATGTCGAAGCCGGCGACATCTGGCGCATGTGCCAGGTCAAGGACGCGCCGGTGCGCGACTGGGTCAAGCTGGCCGTGACGCGCGCGCGCAACTCGGGCATGCCGGCCGTGTTCTGGCTCGACCCGTACCGCCCGCATGAAAACGAGCTGATCAAGAAGGTCAAGCTCTACCTGCAGGAGCATGACACCAGCGGCCTGGACATCCAGATCATGAGCCAGGTGCGCGCCATGCGCTTCACGCTGGAGCGCGTGGCGCGCGGCCTGGACACGATCTCGGTGACCGGCAACATCCTGCGCGACTACCTGACCGACCTGTTCCCCATCATGGAACTGGGCACCAGCGCCAAGATGCTGTCCATCGTCCCGCTGATGGCCGGCGGCGGCATGTACGAAACCGGCGCCGGCGGCTCGGCGCCCAAGCATGTGCAGCAGCTGGTCGAGGAAAACCACCTGCGCTGGGACTCGCTGGGCGAGTTCCTGGCGCTGGCCGTGTCGCTCGAAGACCTGGGGCTCAAGACCGGCAATGCCAAGGTCAGCCTGCTGGCCAGGACGCTGGACGCCGCCACCGGCAAGCTGCTGGACAACAGCAAAGGCCCCTCGACCCGCACCGGTGAACTCGACAACCGGGGCAGCCATTTCTACCTCGCCATGTACTGGGCGCAGGCGCTGGCCGGGCAGACCGAAGACCCAGCGTTGCAGGCGCAGTTCGCACCGCTGGCCAAAACCCTGGCCGAGAATGAAGAGCAGATCGTCGCCGAGCTGAAAGAAGTGCAGGGCAAGCCGGCCGACATCGGCGGCTACTACCTGCTGGATGCGGAAAAGGTCAAGGCCGTGATGCGCCCGAGCGCCACCTTCAATGCCGCGCTGAGCGCGGTGCAAGGCTAAAGGCCGGGCGGGCTGGCCCCACAAGGCCGGTCTTTCAGGGCCGCATGCCGTCGCAAGAGGGCATGCGGCTTTTTCGTGCCGGCCTTGAATCCTGGCGGCAGGGCGCAAGGCCAGCGGGCTGCGTCCAGGCACGCGGCGCTGGTGGTGCGGCTTCAGGGTGCTATGAATTAAATAGCTGCTTGCGCACGCCGGATATGCGCAAAAGGCACTTTTTACCCTTAAAAACTACCCGCCTTCGCCTGCGGGCGCTGTTTTTCTATGGACAATAGCGTCTTGCAACAGGAGTCCCGGCCCGGGAAGACCTTCAGGCCCAGGGCGCTGCAGCCTTTCCCCGGTCCACGCCTGCGGGCAGCACGTGCCGCCCGGCACTGGTTTTCCTGTAAGCCCCCATCCCTTCATTTCATGTTCGGCCCCCGGCCGACGCCATCAGGAGCCTTGATGACCGACCCGACCCCTTCCTTTTTCAAGCGCGTTTCGCTCGCCTTCGGCAGCTTTTTCAGCACCCTGTCCAATCCCGGCTATGCCGCCCGCGTGCGGGACTTGCGCGAGCAGGGCGAAACGCCGGCAGCGCCTGCCGCCACGCCCGCGCCCGTTGTCGCGCCGGCCGTCTTCAAGGAGGCCACGCCCGACGCGGCGCTGCAATTGCTGGCGCTGCTGCAGCGCGAGGCGCGCCTGATCGACTTTGTGCAGGAAGACCTGAGCGGCTACACCGACGCCGAGATCGGCGGCCCCGCGCGGCTGGTCCATGAAGGCTGCGCCAAGGTGCTGCGCGAGCATTTCACGCTGGCGCCGGTCCGGCCCGAAGCCGAGGGCAGCCGCATCACGCTGCAGGGCGGCTTTGACGCCCGGGCCATCCGCCTGACCGGCAACGTGGTCGGCCAGGCGCCGTTCCATGGCGCCCTGAGCCACCGGGGCTGGCGCGCCACCGACACCCGGCTGCCGCGTCTGGCCGCCGGCCATGACGCCAGCGTGCTGGCGCAGGCCGAGGTGGAACTGTGAACGCCGCCAAGACCCCCAAGGCTGCCGACGCGCCAGGCACGGCGGACGAGCCACAGTTTTCCATCGGTATCGACCTGGGCACCACGCACTGCGCGCTGGCCTGGGTGGACATTGGCGCCAGCGATGGCGAAAAAACGGTCTACGGCGTGCTTGACATTCCGCAGCTGACCGCGCCTGGCAGCGTCGGCAACCTGCCGCTGCTGCCGTCTTTTTTGTACCTGCCGCATGAAAGCGAACTGGCCGCCGACGACCTGGCGCTGCCGTGGACCGGCGAGCAAAGCTTCGCCGTGGGCGAGATGGCGCGCGCGCGCGGCGCGCAGACGCCGATCCGCCTGGTGTCCAGCGCCAAGAGCTGGCTGTGCCACCCCGGCGTGGACCGGCGCGCGGCCATCCTGCCGAACGACGCGCCGCCCGAAGTCGCCCGTGTCTCGCCGCTCGAAGCCTCGACCCGCTACCTGGCGCATTTGCGTCAGGCCTGGGACCATACCCACCCCGAAGCGCCGTTCGACCGGCAGGACGTGACCATCACGATTCCGGCGTCCTTCGACCCGGCCGCGCGCGAGCTGACCGCCGAGGCCGCCCGCGCCGCCGGATATCAATCCCTGAGCCTGCTGGAAGAACCGCAGGCCGCGCTCTACCACTGGATTCAGGGAAGCGCCGGCCAGTGGCGCAAGGACGTCAAGCCCGGCGAGATCATCCTGGTGATCGACGTCGGCGGCGGCACCAGCGACTTCTCGCTGATCGCCGTGCTGGAGCGCGAAGGCAACCTGGAACTGCACCGCGTCGCCGTGGGTGACCACATTCTGCTCGGCGGCGACAACATGGACCTGATGCTGGCGCACGTCGTGGCGCGCAAGCTCGCGGCCGAGGGCAAGCAGCTTGACCCGTGGCAGATGCGCGCGCTGACCTATGCCTGCCGCAGCGCCAAGGAAAGCCTGCTGGGCGATGCAACGCTCGAAGTGCAGCCCATCGTCGTTCCCAGCCGGGGCGCGAAGCTGATCGGCGGCTCGGTGCGCACCGAGCTGACGCAAAGCGAGGTGCGCAATTCCCTGCTCGAAGGCTTCTTCCCCGAGGTGGACGCGGCGGCCCGGCCGGTGAACCGCGCGCGCGGCGGCCTCACGCAACTCGGCCTGCCGTACGCGCAGGACGCCGGCGTGACGCGCCACCTGGCCGCCCTGCTGGGCCGCCAGGCCGGCGCCACGGCCGAGCTGGAAGGCTTTGCCGGCCAGGTCGATGCGGACGCCAGCTTTTTGCATCCGACGGCGGTGCTGTTCAACGGCGGCGTCTTCAAATCCAGCATCCTGACCGAGCGCACGCTGGCGACGCTCAACGGCTGGCTCGCCGCCGAACAGGCACCGGCGGCGCGCGCGCTCACCGGCGCCGACATGGACCTGGCGGTGGCGCGCGGCGCGGCGTATTACGGCTATGTGCGGCGCGGCCAGGGCGTGCGCATTCGCGGCGGCACGGCGCGTGCCTATTACGTCGCGGTCGAGTCGGCGATGCCGGCCATTCCGGGCTTCGAGCCGCCCATCCAGGCGCTGTGCATTGCTCCCTTCGGCATGGAAGAAGGCATCGAGGCCGAGCTGCAGACGCAGGAATTCGGCCTGGTCGTCGGCGAGCCGATGCACCTGCGTTTTTTCGGCTCGTCGGTGCGGCGCCAGGACATGCTGGGCGTGTTGCTCGACTTCTGGCAGCCCGACGAATTGCAGGAACTCGGCGAGATCCAGGCAACCCTGCCCGCTGAAGGCCGGCAAGCCGGCGAGATCGTGCAGGTCCGGCTGCGCGCCGTGGCCACCGACACCGGCACGCTGGAATTGACGGCCGTGGCCACGCAGGGCGGCGAGCGCTGGAAGGTGGAATTCGATGTGCGCGGTGGCGGGCAGGAGGCTTGAGTCAATTCCCGTTTGCCTCCTTCCCCCAGCGGGGACCGTTCGCACGCCAAGGCATTGAATTGAAGCGCCCCACCTGATGAGCCACTACATCGTCGGCATCGACCTGGGCACCACCCACACGGTCGTCGCCTATGCGCCGCTGGTGGCGGGGCAGGGCGAACCGGCCGATATCCGCGTGTTCGACATTGCGCAGCTGGTCGCGCCCGGTGAAGTCGCCGCCTTGCCGCTGCTGCCCTCGGTGCGCTACCACGCGGCCGAAGGAGAGCTGGCCGCCACCGCGCTGCAACTGCCGTGGCCTGCCGAAAGCGGCAACGCCGGCCAGCCGCCGGTGGTCATTGGCGAACTCGCGCGCCGGCTGGGCGCGCAGGTGCCGGGCCGGCTGGTGGCCAGCGCCAAGAGCTGGCTGTCGCATGCGGCGGTCGACCGGCTGGCGCCCATCCTGCCTTGGGGCGCGCCCGACGGCGTGCCGAAAATCTCGCCGGTCGAGGCCAGCGCCAGCTACCTGCGCCATGTGCGCGCGGCCTGGAACGCGCGCTTTCCGGACAGCCCGCTGCAGCGGCAGGAACTCCGGCTGACCGTGCCGGCGTCCTTCGACGAAGGCGCCCGCGCCCTGACCCTTGACGCAGCCCGGCTGGCCGGTCTGCCGCTGCTGCGCCTGCTGGAGGAGCCGCAAGCGGCGTTCCACGACTGGCTGCTGCGCCACCAGGGCCGGCTCGCCGGGGAACTGGCGCAGACCCGGCGCGTGCTGGTCTGCGATGTCGGCGGCGGCACCACCGACCTCAGCCTGATCGACGTGGAACTGGATGGCTCCAGTGGCCAGCCCCGGTTGACGCGCGTCGGCGTGGGCAACCACCTGATGCTGGGCGGCGACAACATGGACCTGGCGCTGGCGCACGCCGTGGAGGCGCGCATGGGCGGCTCGCCGGGCGCGCCACTGTCGGCCCCCCGGCTGGCGCAGTTGATGGACCGCTGCCGCGCCGCCAAGGAAACGCTGCTCGCCCATGACGCGCCCGAGCAGGTGCCTGTCACATTGCTCGGCGGCGGCGCCAAACTGGTTGGCGGCAGCCGCACGGTGATACTCCAGCGCGAAGAGGTCGAGCGCCTGATCGTCGATGGTTTCTTTCCGCAGGTCGGGCTTGACGCGCAGCCGGTGCAGGCCCGCAGCGGCATCGTCGCCTTTGGCCTGCCGTACGCGCGCGACGCGGCCATCACGCGCCACATCGCCGCCTTCCTGCGCCAGCATGGCCCGGGCCTGCCCGACGCGCTGCTGCTCAACGGCGGCGTGTTCCGCGCCGATGCCCTGGCCCGGCGGCTGGCGCAGACGCTGGGCGACTGGCGCGGCGCGCCGCTGCGCCTGCTGCACAACGACAACCCCGACGTGGCGGTGGCGCGCGGCGCGGTCGCCCATGCACTGTCGCAGCGCGGCCTGGCGCCACGCATCGGCGGCGGCTCGGCGCGCAGCTACTTCTTGCGGCTCGACGAGGCGAAGGAATCCGGCAAGGCGCGCGGCATTTGCATCCTGCCGCGCGGCAGCGAGCCGGGGCACGAGGCGCTGCTGGCCGGCCGCAGCTTTGCCCTGCGCGTCGGCCAGCCGGTGCGCTTCCAGCTGTTCAGCGCCGTGGCCGAGGGCGCGGGCCAGGCGCTGGCGCAGGCCGGCGAACTGGTCACGCTCGACGAGGACGCGCTGGTGCGGCTGCCGCCCATCGTCATGGTGCTGCAGGCCGACCCGGGCGCCGCCGACAGCGGCCAGCCGGCGCGGCAGGACATCGCCGTGCAGCTGGCCGTCGCGCTGACCGACGTCGGCACGCTGGAACTGCACTGCGTGTCCCAGCTTGATGCGCGCCAGCGCTGGCTGCTGGCCTTCGACCTGCGCCAGCCGCTGGCCGATGCCGCCAGCCTTGACGCGCCAGACCGCCAGATGGCAGTGCGCATGGCGCAGGCCATCGCCCAGATCGACCGCATCTTCGGCACCAACAAGCAGCAGGTCAGCCAGAAGGAAGTCACGCAGTTGCGCGCGCAGCTGGAGCGCCTGCTTGGCGACCGCGCGCAGTGGACCACGCCGGTGCTGCGCCAGCTGTTCGACGCGCTGTGGCAGCGCGAACGCGGCCGGCGCCGCAGCGCGGCGCATGAGCGCGTCTGGCTGAACCTGGCCGGCTACGGCCTGCGCCCCGGTTTTGGCGACCCGCTCGACGCCTGGCGGGTGCAGCAGCTGTGGACGCTGCTGCCGCTGGGCGTGCAGCATCCCAATGACCGGCAGGTCGGCGCCGAATGGTGGACGCTGTGGCGGCGCGTGGCCGGCGGGCTGGACACCGCCGGGCAGTTGCGACTGCTCGACGACTTTGCCTTCAACCTGCAGATCAGCGAAGAGGGCGCGGACGGCCTGGAAGGCGCCAGGCCGGTCAGCGGCAGCCAGGGCGACATGCTGCGCCTGGGCGCGTCGCTGGAACGGATTCCGGCGGCCTACAAGGCTGAAGTCGGCGAATGGCTCTTGGCGCGCATCCAGAAATCCGCCGCCGCGCCGCCGGCCCGCCAGCGCGCAGGCCCGGGCGACAGCGCCGACGACAGCCTGTATTTGTGGGCGCTGGGCCGCATCGGCGCGCGCGAGCCTTTTCATGGCAGTCCGCATGACGTGGTGCCGGCGGATGTGGCTTCGGCCTGGATTGATGCCCTGCTGGCGCTCGACTGGAAGCGCCTGGAGGCCGCCGCCTTTGCCACCGTCAACCTGGCGCGCGTGACTGACGACCGGGTCCGGGACCTGTCGCCCGCGCTGCGCGAGCAGGTCCTGGGGCGCCTCAGGGCGATTCACGCGCCCGCGCCGTGGCTGGCGATGGTGGCGCAGAAAGTCGAACTCGACGAAGCCACCGAACGACGCATGCTTGGCGAATCGCTGCCGCCGGGGCTCAGGCTGATGGGGTGATACCTGTCTTGTCTTGTATTGTATAAAATGGGATACAGTAAGACCATGAAGCAGCTTGAGAAAACCGACGAGTTCGAGGTGTGGCTTGAATCCCTGTCCGACCGTCAAGTCAGGGCAAGGCAAGGATTCAGGTGCGCATTGATCGCCTGCAAGACGGTAATCCCGGTGACGTGGCACCCGTGGGCGCCGGGGTGAGCGAGTTGCGGCTGCACTTTGGCAGCGGCTGGCGCTTGTACTACACCGAGCGCGGGGGCACCTTGGTGATTTTGCTGGCCGGCGGTCCCAAGGGCACCCAGGCCAAGGACATTCAGACAGCGCTGCAACTGGCGCAAAACCTTTAGGATCCCAAGGTGAGCAAGACCCAAACCACTCCTTACGACAGTGCCGAGTACCTCAAGACCGAGGAAGACATTGCCGCCTACTTTGCGGCCTGCCTGGAAGAGGCGGGCGACGATGCCGCCTTTCTTGCCAAGGCGCTGGGAACCATTGCCCGCGCACGCGGCATGACGCAACTGGCCAAGGACACCGGCCTGGGGCGCGAGAGCCTTTACAAGGCACTGTCAGGGCAGGGCAACCCCAGCTTTGCCACTATTTTGAAGGTGATGCACGCCTTGGGCCTGCGGCTGGCAGCGCAGCCAATGGCGCGGCAAGGCTGAGTAAGTCGCGCTCAGTGCATCAAACCGGCTGCGCGGTAACTTTTTTGGCGCCAGCATGGGGGTCAGTGCTGCAATTGATTAAAAACCTTTTCCAGGGCATGAAGGTCTTTCGTCGTGTAGCACCCCGCTTTGACAAGCTCGATATCCGATTTCTGGGCTTTTTGCACATCGCTGGAATCATGAAGTGGCTTCACTGAACTTTCCGAAAACGGCCTAGCGTGCGACGTCACGCTAACGCGGCACGATCCAGTCGCCGGTAGCCGTCAGCCGGGTGAAGTCGGGTGCCTTGTACTGCATGATGAAAGCGCCCTTCGAGCCGTAGCGCTGGTCGGGCCCGAGTGTGAAGCGCGGGTAGGCTGTCGCGATAGCGGCTTCGTCTGCGGCTTCGACCAACTCGACAAAATACTCGCGCGAATAACGCTCTCGCATGGTCTGCAGCGCACGCACGCTCACTTCGCAGGCCGAATAAGTATTGCCCTGCAGGCGGCTTAGTTCGGGCTGCAGCAGCAGGCCCTGGCGGGACATCCAGTGGCCGGTATTGAGCACTACCGTGTCGCTTCGGCGTTCTGCCGACGCATAGGGGTAAACCATCCAGGCGCGCTTGCGCCAAGCCATGGCGAGCGGGGCTGCGTCAAGACCGGCCAGCTCGCCAGAGACGATGACCCGGCCAGCGCGCGGCGGGGGGGCCGTCTCGGTGAAATGGCGCAGCGCTCTTGGCTTGAGCCACAGCACCAGCGCGTCCCGCCCGGTCAGTGCGGCACCCAGAGCGCGGTCGGCTTGCGGATCGTGCAACTGCTGCTCAATTTCGGCCGTGACACCCAACTCGCGCAGCCGTCGGTTCAGAGCCTGCACCGCCAGCAGCGCAGCCTCGGTGTCATCGCTGCGCTGCACAATGCGGCGCCAACCGCCAGCCGGTGCTTCATCGGCCAGCCGCTCGGCCAGCGTGGCGGCTTCCAGACTCACGCCGCGCGAAAAGTAAAACGACCAATGAGATGCGAGCGTGTCGTCCACGGCTGCCGTGTTGGGCAGGACGCAGGGCATTTTTTCGCGCTCGCAGAACTGGTGGATTGGTATCCAGCTGCCGCCGCCGACGCCCGATACGACGGCGAAGACGGGTTGCTGGTGCTGGAGCTTTGCCAGTTCCTGCGGCCACTGCGCCGGGTCGGCCCCGAGTTGCCACACATGGTGCTGCCAGGGCCTTAGCGCATGGGGCTGGCCGGTAGCGCGGGGGCTGCGTTCTGCCAGGCAGCGCGAGATGATGTTCAGGGTGGCCTCGCGCTGATCGGCGGGGGCGTCGGCGGTGACGATGGTTGCCAGGTGCAGCGACTTGTCGCCGAGGCCCGGAGCCTGCCCCAGCGACAGCGTGTCAAGGTAGGCCAGCAGTTGCGCCAGCGCTGCTGCATCGAGTTCGTAACGCGGCATCAGGTAGCCCATGGCGGCGCCGGACGCGCCCACGCCAGTGCGCAGCGCCTGCGCGAAACTTTCCGCCGTGTAGGCGGCGCGGGTGTGCGCCGGGTGCTCGCTGCGCGTCACGCCGCTGGCCACGCGGCCAATGCGCTCTGCCGCGCGCTGGCCGGGCGCGCGCAGCACTGCGCCGATCACGGGCGGAATCAGCTGGTTGCCTTCGGCGCCGCCTACGCCGCTGGCCCGGTGGCAGCTGATGCAGGCGGCCGATGCACCGGCCACGCGCACGCCATCGATTCGGGTGCCGTGCAGCGGCGCTCCGTCGGCGAGCGTGCCGTCGCGGTAGATGCGCTCGCCGCGCTGCACATCGAGCAGCGCCTGATCGCTGCCTGCGGCGGCTGTGGCAGGCGCGGGCAGCGCCGCCAAAACAAGCGCCGTGGCTGCCAGGCTGCGCCGGGCCAGCCCCATGAGCGCCCAGGCCTGGTTCATGGCGAGGCGGCTGCAAGCAGCGGGCCCTGCGCCTCGCGGATCAGCCGGTCCGGTGAGGCGAAGCCATCGAGCCGCACCCACTGGCGCGCGCCCAGCGGTCGCACAAAGGTGACCGGCGTATGGCCCATCTTGTCGGGGCGATAGACGTTGAAGGCGCGCTGTATCGCATCGATCGCACCCTGGCTGCCGGTATGGAAGCTCCACTGCGGCCCGGCACCGAAGCGGCCGGCGTACTCTGCCAGGCGCGCCGGCGTGTCCTGGCCCGGATCGACCGATATGGAGACCATCTGCACCTGGCCGGCCGCGCTGCCCAGGCGCTCCTGGGTGGCGGCGAATACCTGCGACATCGGCAGGCAGATGCCGGTGCAGGTGGTGAACACAAAGTTCAGCAGCACAGGCCGGCTGCTGTCGAGCGCAGCGTCGAAGGCGCTGAGCCTGCCACTGTGCAGGCGCACCGGCACTGACGGCAGCCGAACCTGAACGATGCTGCGTGAAAGCGCGCCAGCGTCGGTCGCTGCGCCGCTCGCGGGTGGCGTCGTGTGCGGGCCCTGGTGGGCAGAGGCGGCGGTCGATCCAGCGATCAATCCGGCCACGGCCGCAAAGGCCGTGAGAAAAATCCGCCGCGCGCGGCGGACCCGCGGTGAAAAGCGATGCATGAGGGGTTCCTTGGCGTGGGGTCGATGGGTTCGGCAGCGTTCAGGTGACGATGAAGCGGCGCATCATTTCATGGTCTTCATGCGACAAGATGTGGCAATGCCAGACGTATTCACCCGGTCGCGCGAAGTTCACCAAGATGCGTGTGACTTCGCCGGGATAGCTGATCACGGTGTCTTTGCGGCCCGCCTCGTTGGGTTCGGCAGGGCGCGCAGCGCCGGACATGGCGATCTTGGTGAGGTAGCCGCCGCCGTAGCTGCCGCCAGGCCCCATGGGTTTGTCAACCACGGTGCCGGTGAAGGGCTGGCGGCTGAGGATGCGGAAATCGACCAGATGCAGGTGAATCGGGTGCGCGTCCACGGTGGCGTTGTGCAATTCCCATATTTCGGTGCTGCCAGCGGCCATGGTCTCGGTCACCGGGTCAGCATAGAAGAAGGTGCCAAAGGCCGGGTTTGCCGGATTGCCCGCTGCCGGATTGACCGTTCCCAGCATGGTCTGCAGGCGGCCCAGCGGGTCGGTTCCTTCAAACAGCATCAGCTTGCGCTTCGCCACGCCCGCCGTGCGCAGGGCTGGCAGCAAGCCATGGATGGGGCGCAGGTAAACCGGCAGCACGGACGGGCGCACATCGCGGTTAAGCGGCAAACTGACTTTGAAGGCCATGATCTTGCCAGCCGTCAGCGGGTCCACCGGATCGCCGTTGGGAAAGGGGCTGTTGGCGCAATTGCCGACCGTCAGGGTCTGATTGGCCAGGCCGGCGAAGTCGATCACCAGATCGGCGCGCTCGCCCGGCGCCAGCACCAGGTGGTTCAGCGCAACGGGCGCGTCCATCAGGCCGAGTTCGGTGCCGACCTGGTGGAAGCCGAGCGCATTACCGTTGGCACGTTCAAACTTCAGGTCGTAAAAACGCGAATCCGAGCCATTGAGCAGGCGCAGCCGGTAGGGGCGCGGCTCGACCTCGCACTTGGGCCAGGGCACGCCATTGACGAGGACGAAGTCGCCAAAGAACTCGGGCAGGTGGGTGATGGCCGGCGCGTTGGGATACATCGCCAGGTCCGAAGACGGGTAATGCACCTTGCCGCTGGCATCGAACATCCGGTCTTGGATCAGCAGCGGCAGCTCGTAAGCCTGCGAGGGCAACATGCCGCGCTCGATCAGGTAATCCTCATTGGCATCGCGGATCAAATAATTGCCGGCCAGGCCCATGCTGACGTTGAGCCGGGTCACGCCCAGCGCATGGTCGTGAAACCACAGGTGCCCGGCTTCCTGCGTGTTGTTGAAGAGGTAGGGCGTGCTGTACAGGCGGCCGCGGAAGTCGGGCGTTCCGTCGCGGTTGGCATCGGGCGTGGACCAGCCATCGGGCAGGCCGTCGGCAGCGGTATCGGCACTGCCGCCGCCATGCCGGTGCGCCACCAGCGGCACCGGAGCTTGGCCGCCCAGATTGCCCGGGTTAGCCCACATCAGCGTGGTGTCAATCGGCAGCCGGTGCGCAAGCGGCGCGCCGCTGCCATTGAGCAGTAAATTGACATAGCTGACCTGAATGCTCGAGCCGGATCGCACAGCGAAGGTCCGTGCCGGCGAGGTCGGCGCCTGACTGGCGGTGCCGTAACCCCACAGCACCGTGGTCAGCGGCTTGTTCCTGCCATCGACGAGGCCGATATTCGAGTTGAATTCCTTGATCTGCAGGCTGTAGCTGGCCAGGCCTGCGCTGGGAGCGAAGCGGTTGATGGCGCTCAGGGGATTGGGCAGGGTCTCCCTGAATTTGGGATGGGCCGCCGCGTCGAGCAGCGTCACCGCCGTGCCGGGCGCGGCTAGCGTGACCGGCCCGATGCCCTGCGCCACCGTTGGCAAGCTGACAGTGGGGCTGAAGGATACGGTCCCAGCGGTCGTCGCAGTGACCAACTGCGCATGGGCTTTCAGGCCGGTCAGGCTTGAGGCGCCGACGGCTACCACGCCGGCGAGAAATGTTCGGCGATTGGTGACCTTCGTCTGGCCGGTGTTGTCCGCATCGGCGGGAATGAGGTCATGATCGTTGCTGCTGGATGAGGCCATGGTTGTTCTCTTGTCAATTGATTTCCCGGCCCGCGTGTCCCAATGCGCACGGCAGCCGGTCTTAAAACCTTAAAAAACCAGACAAGAGTTCACCCATCGAGGTGCCGGTCTCATCGGGAGCATCAGCGAGGGCAAAACATATTCAAACAATTGCCTTGAATATGTTTCTAATAACCGCGCTGAATTCAGTTTCTTGCCAACGTTGACAGTGGTCAATGCCCTGTAGAGCTACCCGGCGCTGTTGCCTAAATCTGCGTGAAAAATATCTTTGAGATCAAAACCTTGCGTGAGGCTGACTCTTGCTTTTTGCCGCCAGCATCAAAAAATCAGCATTTTAAAAATTCTAAGTTGTTGATTCAAAAGGATTTATTTTTTGCAGCAACGCCAGCTACCGATTCAGGATGGATGCAGTGAATAAAAATACCCGGTGACTTTGCATTCACTGATCGTGTGCATCAGGCTGAATAACGATTAGCACCAGCGCTTTGAGCTTGCACCGGAGCTGCCGACAGGAATGAATGTGGAAATTCCAATATGCAAAAAATGTAACTTGATGAAACCTATACCGTGTTCGGAAAGTTTGAGGTACTGATGTTGCACAAGCCGGTGGAGAAATTTTTTTCACCACGGAGGTGCGCTTCTGGGGCGCTGCGGCACAGCATCGTCTGGGTGCCGCTTCAGTGAGGTAATCACCCGGTTTGACCAGAATGACGCATGCCCGCCACACCTTCACCAATGGGCAGTGGGAGCGTATTGCCCCACAGCTACCGCCTTGCCAAGGTCGTCTCGGAGGGAAACCAAGGGATTTTTTCAATGCACTGCTTTGGATGGCCCGCACGGGCACGCCTTGGCGCGACCTTGCCGAGCGGATGGGGAAGTGGAATATGGTGCATCAGCGCTGGGTTTATTGGTGCGACAAGGCGCACTTCGAACGTCATTTTCTGGGCGTGCAGCAGCCCGACATGAAGGAGGTGATGATGGACTCGACGTGCTGCCAGGCGCATCAGATCAGCCAGCGGTCCAATACAAGACCCTATAGCCGTGTCCCAGCTACCGCTTTCCCGCTCTCAACCAACCGGCTGCATGCCGTGGACCAGCAGCAACTCGTTCGGCCCTTCCCAGCCCCCGTCGGGCAGCTGGAAAACCTCCAGCTGCTCCTCCATGTCTTCCCATGCGGCTTCGCGGGCTTGCGGGTTCAGGTGGTTCAAGATCTGCACGATGGGCGACGCCGACGTGCGGACAAAGTGCAAGTAGTCGCGCGCCGACGGCAGCTGGAACGGCGCGTAAATCCGCTCCGTGGCCACGCCGGTGAATCCGGCCTGTTGAAAATAGTCTTCCAGCAACCCTGGCTTGCCCAGGCTCAGCAGCCCGCCCGGCGTGAACGGATCGCGTGGCCCCAAACCCGCATGCCGGCAAGCCGTGGTCATCAGGATGCCGAGGCACGGGTTGCGCTGCGGCTCCGAGAAGACCAACACGGCGGCATGCCCGCCCGGGCGCAATACCCGGTGCATCTGGCGCAGCGCCCCCAGGGGATTCGGGCACAGCATCAGGCCGAGCCGGCACACGGCCGCGTCAAAACCGGTTTCGTCGAGCGCTAGGTCTTCGGCGTCGCACACTCGCGTCTGCACCTGCGCCAGCCCGGCTTCATGCGCATTCTCGCTGGCGAACTGCAGGATGGCCGGGGAAATGTCGGTGGCCAGCACCCGGCCGCCTTCGCCCACCCGGTGGGCAATGGCCAGCGTCTGGTCGCCCGCGCCGGCGGCAACGTCCAGCACCCGCATGCCCAGGCCGATCCGCGCCGCGCCGAGCAGCGCCGCCGTGGGGGCGGCGAGCCAGTTGTGGATCGCCGGTGTCTGGTGGTTCCAGCCGCTGGCCGACTCGTCCCACGCCTGGCGGACGGCGTCCTTGAATTGTTCGGGGCTGGCTGGCGCCATGCGGACCTCCTGCGGGTGGATTGCGGTCCCGCCAGTCTGCTACCAAAGCGCAGCCCGCGCAAGCCGCCATTGCAGGGCGTGGCCGCTGGCGGCGCGTCGATAATCAGCACCGACCTGCCGCCGCCCAGAAAGACACGATGCCCTTGAAGATCCCGCCCCTGCGCCATGACCATTGAACCGCCGCTGCCGGGCGGTTTCCTGTCGCTTCAGCATGCCCGGCCTTTCGTGCTCGACGACGGCGCGTCCCGGTCGCTGCATTTCACGATGGGCGAGCTGCAAAGCCGCATGCGCCTGGACAGCCCCTGCGCGCTGGAGGTGGACTACACCCGCACCATGATGGGCTTTTTGCTTTTCAACCCGGCCCCCGCGCACATCGGCATGATCGGGCTGGGTGGCGGCTCGATCGCCAAGTTCTGCCACCGCTTCCTGCCCGCCAGCCGCATGACGGTGCTGGAGATCAACCCGCATGTGATCGCACTGCGCAACGACTTCCAGGTGCCGCCTGATGGCGAGCGCTTCGAGGTGCTGGCGGCCGACGGCGCGATGTATCTGCAGTCCCATGCGCCACGTTATGCGGTGCTGCTGGTCGATGGCTTTGACCACAATGGTCAGCCCGCCGCGCTGTGCAGCCAGCGCTTTTACGACGACTGCCTGGCGGCCCTGCCGGACGGCGGCGTGCTGGCCGTCAACCTGCATTACGACCATCCCGACTACCCGCTGCTGTTCGAGCGCATCCGCCGCAGCTTTGGTGGCAACGCGGTCGAGATCATGACACTGGAAAAGAGCAATTCCATCGTGTTTGCCCGCAAGGGCGAGCCGATTTCCCCGCAGGCGCTGAACCTGGGCGCCAGCCTGGCGGGGCTCGATGCCCAGGCGCGGGCAACGTTAAAGCCTGAACTGGCGCGCATGCTCTGGCAGATGAAAAACCTCGACACCGGCGACGACCGCTGAAGGGAAGGGCAGGCCAGTTGTAGGAAGCCTGCAAGCGGCGTTTGCGGCCTTGTCCGACGCTTTGGCCGCAGGCTGGCACGCACACTGGGGTATCAGCGTGCTTCAGCGCGCTTTTTCAACCCTAAAGGAATAGACATGACTGAAAAAACCGCATCCGTTCATTGGCAGGGCCAGGGCAAAAAGGGCCAGGGCCAGATCAGCACCGAAACCAGCGCGCTCAAGGCCTACCCCTACGGATTTGGCAGCCGCTTCGAAGACGACCGGCGCGGCACGAATCCCGAGGAACTGCTGGGCGCCGCGCATGCGGCCTGCTTCACCATGGCGTTCTCGTTTGCCTGCGACAAGGCCGGCTTTGCCACCGAACTCGTGGACACGCAGGCCAAGGTGCGGCTGACGGCCGAGGGCGACGGCTTTGTGATCGACCGCATTGCGCTGACGCTGTCCGCCGTCGTTCCCGGCATCACCGAAGCCCAGTTCCAGGAGATTGCCGAGGGCGCCAAGAAGGCCTGCCCGCTGTCCAGGGCGCTGGCCAGCGTGCCCGAGATCACGCTGTCGGCCAGGCTTGAAAACGCGCGCTGAACGCCATGGCGCAGAAAACCAATTTCTCGTTCGAGGTTCAGTACCCGGCCGATTCCAGCCGCAGCGAAGCGCAGCGCGATCAGCTGATGGACTCGCTGCAAGCCACCTTGCAGCAACTGCTCGCGGCGCAGGACCGCGAAGCCGAAGTGCTGGTCAGCGACAGCCACAAGGGCAGCGGCAACAAGCTGGTCGAGTTGACCACCACCCTGGAAGATGCGCCGCTTGCCGGCATCCTGAAGGCGTTTTCCGGCCAGCACGGCGTCAGCGTGACGGCCTTCGAATAGGCTGCGGCTTCAGGCGGGCAGGGCCAGCAGTTCCAGCAGCCTTGCCAGCGCATGGATCACGGTGGCCTGGCGCACGCTGGCGCGGTCGCCGTCAAAGCGCTTCATTTCAGTGACCGTGCCGCCTGGCGTGGCCCAGCCGAACCACACCGTTCCGACCGGCTTGTCCGCGCTGCCGCCGCCCGGGCCGGCGACGCCGGTCACCGCCACCGCCGCCTGCGCGTGCGAACGGGCCACCGCGCCCTGCGCCATGGCGCGCGCGACTTCCTCGCTGACGGCGCCGTGGCGTTCGATCAGCTCAGGATCGACATCCAGCAGTTCGGTCTTGGCAGCGTTCGAATAAGTCACAAAACCGCGTTCAAACCAGTTGCTGGAGCCGGCCAGGTCGGTGCAGGCCGCCGCGATCAGGCCGCCGGTGCAGCTTTCGGCGGTGGCCATGAACCATCCTTTCTTTTGCAAAATAGCAGACAAATCGACCGTTTGCGCAACAGGAGCGGACGCTTGATGCTCTTTTTTTAATAGCGTTTCAATCATGCGAAAAACCTCCACAGCGCAATCGCCAGCAGCGTGCAGCCGGCCGCCACCAAGTCGTCAAACATGATGCCAAAGCCTGCCCAGGTCCAGGCGTTGCGGCTCGTGGCCGGGTCCACGCCGTGCGACAGCCGGTCGGCCCAGCCGACCGGGCCGGGCTTGGCGGCATCGAAATAGCGAAACAGCGCAAAGGCGATGGCCTGCCCGAGCAGACCGGCCGGATTGATCAGCCACAGCACCGCCCAGAACGCGACAATCTCGTCCCAGACGATGCTGCCGGGGTCGAGCACCCGCATATTGCGCGCGGTAACCAGACAAACCCACCAGCCCAGCGGAATCGACACGGCAATCAGCCAGCCGATCTGTGGCGGCGACAGCCAGCGCTGCAGCGCCAGGAAGGACAGCCAGGCCCACAGCGTGCCGGCCGTTCCGGGGGCCACCGGGCTGAGCCCCGAGCCGAAGCCCAGCGCGATGAAATGCGCGGGATGCGCCAGCATGAACTTGGCGGTGGGCCGCAACGGGGCAAGCCTCACAGGGCCAGACGGCTGGCTGGCTACCCGCGGAGGGTCAAGAGGCAGTTCGTGATCAAGCATGCCGGGATTATCACGAAGATGGGCTGATCGGGCATGCGCCAGCAACGTGCCTGCGCCCGCCCGAAATCCGGACCCTCTTTGGTACGTTGCGGATGCGCGCGGCAGCAATCCCCATTGCCCGCCAGCGACATGCGACCGGCAGCCTGGTGGAACAAATAGTTTTATTAGTTGCATTAATTCAGTTGAAAAGCAGATGTCCGACGCGGTTCTCTGCCTTGCTGAGTTGAAATTAAAAGTAATTACTATTTTAAATTGATTAAAAAAAAGAATTTGACGACTTCAATCCATCAAATTCACTGCGAGCGAATAAACGATGGAGAAAACATTTTTTACGGCTCGAAACCCTCTGCGGCGGGTCATCAAACGCCTGCCAAAAAGCGGTTTCGCCATGGAGTTTTCATCAGCCGTTTGACCTTTTCATCCGCATTGGCAGCACTGCCAGCAAAGGTTCCGGTCATTCATGCCAGGCTATTTTTGGCAAGCGCTACCGCAGCTTGCCTGGTTACTCTGGACTGGCAATGCGAAAAATCGTAAGCAAAGTACGAATTTGAAAAATTCGGTTTTTAATGATTTTTTCAAATTTAGACTTCCTTCAGTCCTACACGTTCTGCGAAAAAGTCTGACACTTTTTCAGGAAGCTTGGCTTGACTGAACAAGAGACGTGACGGGCTTGAAAACGGTTTGCCTCTTTTTTTGGAGTGGTAAAAAATGTATCTGTCAACCCAGGCTTCGCCGCAGCAGTTGCGGCAGGCAGAGCAGGCGCGGCGCAACCGCCAGGACATCGTCAAGGCCTTGTCCCAGGGGCAAGTGTCGCGGCGCGATTTGCTCCGGTGGGGCGTGTTCACGGCGGGTGGCGGCCTGGCGCTCAAGAACGGCTTGAGCCCATTTGTCGGCAATGCCTACGGAGAAATTCCGACGGGCGTTCCCCGCTCGCCGCTGTTTGGCGCGGCCAGTTTTGACATGCCCATGCCACGCTGCGACCTGATGGAGCGAAAGAGCCTGAGCTCCCTGACCCCCACGCCGCAACAAGCGGCGAACACCACCCCGACCAAGGTCGCCGGGCCGGACGGCATCTTGGTGGACGGACCGATGGAGGGCCGGCCCCCCGGACCGATCTGGGCGCACCAGGGCTGGGGCCTCTTTCCACCCAAAGTGGCGGTTGAGCAATGGCAAAAAGGGGCTGAATCCTGCTTTGACTACCGCCCCGGCGTTAATTCCTATTCCAACTGCGACATTGATCCGGCAGTGGCGGTCAAGCCCTGCTTTCACCCCCGGATGCCCAATCAAAGCGAACAGGCCTTGTGGACCTTTGGCGGCACGGTTCCGCCCAAGCTGTTGCAGGGCCGCTATGGCGAGCCGATCTTGTTCAGGCACCACAACGCACTGCCCGCCAAAGTGAGCGCGAACGCCGGATTTGGCCGCAACACCATTTCCACGCATGAGCACAACGGCCACCACGGGGCCGAAAGCGACGGCTTCACCGGCGCCTTCTTTTTTCCGGGGCAGTATTACGACTACCACTGGCCCATCGTGCATGCGGGGTTTCGCACCATCAACACCAATGCCACCGATCCGCGCTGCGGCGCACCCGATGGCAACGGCGGCATCACCAAGCTGCCGGGGGACTGGCGCGAGACCATGAGCACGCACTGGTTTCACGACCACATGTTCAGCTTCACCTCGCAAAATGTCTACAAGGGCATTGCCGCGATGTTTAACCTGTACAGCTCGCTGGACCGTGGCAACGAAGCCATCAACGACGGCGTCAATCTGCGTCTGCCCAGTGGCACGGCGAAAGACTGGGGCAACCTCGAGTACGACGTCAACATCATGCTGTGCGACAAGGCTTCCGGCCAGGACGGCCAGCTGGCGTTTGACATTTTCAACTTTGACGGTTTCCTGGGCGACCTCATGATGGCCAACCTGGCCTACAAGCCGTATTTCTATGTCGAGCGGCGCAAATACCGCTTCCGCTTTCTGAATGCGTCGGTGGCACGCTTTTTCAAGCTTTCCCTGAGCAATGGCGCGCCGATGATCCAGATTGGCAACGACGGCAACCTCCTGCCGCGTGCGGTGCAGCTGAGCCAGCTCGACGAGATGGGCATCGCCGAGCGCTTTGACGTCGTCATCGATTTTTCCAACTACAGCGACGGCACCAAGATTCACATGGTGAACCTGGCCGAGCACAGCGACGGTCGGCGGGTGGCCAAGAACCTGTCGCTCAGCGAGGCGCTGTCGGGCCGATCGGATGATCCCTGCGTCGGAAAATTCCTTGAATTCCGGGTGCGCGGCACGACCCGCGCGGTGGACAACAGCCGCGATTTCAGCAAGCCGGGGGGCATGGACCTGATCCCCAATCCAGACCTGAGCAAGATCCCGGTCGCGCGCCAGCGCACCTTTGAATGGGGCCGGGGCGCCTCCCAGACCACCAAAGACCCGGTGTCATCGGCGCTCGGCCCCTGGGGCGTGAAAGTCGATGGCGGCGCCATGCTGGCGGCGGACTTTGGCCGCACCTCTGCCGCGCCCAAGAACGGCACCCGGGAAATCTGGACGCTGGTCAATGGCGGCGGCGGCTGGGACCATCCGATCCACATCCATTTCGAGGAAGGGCAGGTCCTGGCCCGCGACGGAAGCGCTAGCAAGGTGCCGCCCTGGGAGCGGGGCCGCAAGGACGTGTACCGCTTGCGCCCTGGCGGCAGCATCACGATCACCATGCAGTTCCGGGACTGGGGCGGCATGTTCATGGAGCATTGCCACAACACCGTGCATGAAGACAATGCCATGCTGCTGCGCTGGGATCTTGACCGAAATGGCGCCGCCGTGCTGAACCCGCTGCCAACGCCCATTCCCAAGCCCACGGGGGTGACGTTCCTGCCGCCGACCGACAGGCTGCCCACTGCAGGCTGATACGCCGCTTTGCCAAAAACCGTTCCCATCTACTCCGTCTTGATCCTGGAGGTCAGCCATGCGTACCGATCAGCTATGGAAAAGAGTCGTGCGTCCCCTGCTTGTCACCGCGATAGTTCTGCCCGCAGTGATTGCCCCGCTCCTGGTGCTTGCGGTGGTCCAGGGACCCACGGTGCCGGTACTGGTCGATGGGACTGTCAGTTCCGACACCGAAACCATCGCGTTTGGCGGAGAAATGACAATTTCCACGCGCGTCATCGACGACACGGTTTTCAACGGCCCGACGATGCTGGAAATGATTGTTGACTTCAGCCGGGTCAAGGGGCAGGGCAAGGCAAGCGGCAAGAAATTCACCAGCGAAGCCCAAGTGATCGTGCACCGGCCCTTGCTGGCCTTCGATGAGGTCGAGGTGATTTTTCCGTACACGCAGGGCAACGACGTGCATGCGGCCCGCAGCGCAATGGCGGTCATCAGTGCCTCGTTCAGTGCCAAGTCGGGCATCGTCCTGACGTCAAAAATCAAAAAAGTGCCGCTGGTCTAACCCGGCAACCACCGCGTCAGCGGCATGAGGCGCACCGCGTGCCGAGCCGCTGCCTGCCTAACCCAGGGAATTTCTCTCATGGACATGCACTTACCCTGCTGGAAAGCCGCGCTGAAAGCGATGCTGATGGCCATGGCAATGGCCCTTCCGTGGCAGGGCGCCATCGCGGGCACCCAGTGGGGCGCGGATTATTTTCCGGACATCGTACTGACCACGCAGGACGGGGACAAGGTGCGTTTTTACGACGACCTGGTCAAGGGGAAAAACGTCGCGGTCAATGTGATCTACACCAGTTGCAGGGACGAGTGCCCCCTGGAGACAGCGCGCATGGCAGAACTGCAGCGCCTGCTGGGCGAGCGCATGGGCAGGGACATCTTTTTCCTGTCGATCAGCATCGATCCGGAAAAAGACACGCCGAAGGTGCTCAAGGCCTATGCGGGCAAGTTCGGTGTGGGTCCCGGCTGGCTGTTCCTGACGGGCAAGAAGCAAGACATCAAGGTGTTGACCCGCAAGCTCGGCCTGTCGCGCAGCAGCGACGCCTTCAGCAAGGACGGACATGCCAGCAGCCTGATGCTGGGCAACGATCCGGGCGGCCAGTGGATGCGCAACTCGGCCGTGGACAACCCGCGTTTCCTGGCCGCAACCATGGCGAACTTCTTTGGCTGGAAAGACGTGGTGCCCACGGCCAGCTATGCCCAGGCGCGGCCGCTGGACCTCGGCAGGGCGCAGTTCACATTTGAAAGCCGCTGCGCTTCGTGCCACACCATTGGCCAGGGGGACCGCATCGGGCCGGACCTGAACCAGGTGACCGTGCGCCGCAGCCCGGCCTGGGTGGCGCGCTACCTGAAGGAGCCGGAAAAAGTTCTTGCCGAAGGTGACCCGAGCGCCGTGGGGCTGTCCAAGCGCTACCAGCAGGTCCGCATGCCGAACCTGCGGCTCGGCGATGAGGATGTGGCGGCGCTCATCAGGTACCTGGACCAGCAGGGCAAGCCTGCTGGAACGGCACGGGACACCCCTGTGCATGGGCAGCATTCGCATGCCCAAACCAGCGAGCCGTTGGCCCAAAAACCATAGCCCGCCCGTACTTCGCTTTGTCAAATGAATGCGTCAGGAGGTCTCGACAAAACATGCCATCCCCCGCCCTCAACTGGCCGGACCAGACGGCACCCCGTCCCGCAACGTCTTTGAAAACAACATCAACCGATATCGGTTGATGTTGGGCCAGAGTCACCGCACCGCCTGACGAGAACGGGCCGCGCTGGCGAGCAATTCCGTTCCGATCACCAGTATTTTTTGGTTTCTTTTAAGTTTTTACTGTGGGAATACACATCATGAAAATCCTCAAACTGAGAACAATCGCTTTTTCAATTGCTGCGGCGCTGTTGGCTCAGGCCTCGCATGCCGTTCTTGAAAGAACGGGGCCGATCGACACGGCAAACGGTTTTCCCCGCTGGTACATGGACACCACGGGTTTGACTTTTGAGTTGTGCCTGCCGCTGACGCAGGCCGAACTGGCAGGCGGGAATTGCCTGCTGCTTCCTGGCGATGCCCCAGCCACGCCCGAGGTATTCCCCGGACAGTTTTTCGATGAGCACTTCTTTTGGCATGCCGGTGCCGCAATGACGACCGCTAGTGGCGCCAAAGCGCTGTTGGTGCTTGGACTCGAAGCCGCCTTTTCAGCCGATGTCGCCCCAGGAAATCAGATCGCCTTTTCTCGCATCAGGGCCCGCCTGCTTCCGGTTCCGGTGACGGGAAATTACCGCTTCATTCACCCCTACGGCGAAGAAACGGCTTTTGGCACAGCAGGCGGGCGAATCTTTTTTACCGACGATGTGGGCATCGGCGCGCCAGGCGATTTCACGGGCGTAATGAAGGGACGCATCGGCCCTTTCCTGCTCCCATCGCAAACCCCCGGTGCTGCGGAAATTCCGCCAGTCGCCGGCCCGGTTCCCGGAAAGCGCTACATCGCCGATCCTGCACGGATCGGCCCGGTCACTGGCAGCCCGTTGCCCGACTTCCTGGGCAGTGACGGGAAGATGCACAACCACAACACCTTTCGCATCGAGGGGCCTGCGGGGTCAAACCTGGGCGGGATCGGTGTGGATTTCATCGAGACCACCGGCTTCAGCCTGATGGGCCGCATCTATACGGAACAGATACCCAGCCTGGTGGTCGCAGAACGTGCCACGTATGCGCGCAGCGGGGGCGATCAGAAGGTGGACGTCTTTGCGACGGCCTACCGCAGTGCGGGAAGCAGGCTGCCCGGCAGTGTCCGGCCTGCCGGCTTTGCCCCCGTGACCTCATTCTTCAACGAGCCTTGCGGCACCACCCTGGATGCGGCGGGCAAGTTGCTCGCCTACACCCCGCCGGCATCGAACGCGGTCGAGTCGCCCATGTCGGCCCAGATGAATTCCCGCTGGGGGCAGTCGCGCATCGCCTCGGGTGTGGTGCTTCCCGATTCCGTGTGCCTCAAGGACAACTCGGGGGTGAACGCCAACGGCCAGCCCACGCCCGCCTACCATCCGATTCCGCTCAATGACACCGTCAAGGTCACCGATGCCTTGTTCGATCCAATGAACTCGACACTGACCGTCAGGGCGACGTCCAGCGACCAGGTGGCCCCGCCAACACTGACGGTGGCCGGTTTCAATGCTCCCCTGAATTTTGGCAGTGTCACGATTTCGGGCGTGACTGCCCCGCCGGCCAAAATCCGGGTCCTTTCGTCCATAGGCGGGACGGGTGAATCCAGTGACGTGCCGACCGGCAACGCCGCCACTCCCCTGATTACGCAGGCGCCTGTGTCCAACTTGCCGCTCCCGCCCGCTGTCACGCCGCCCCCGCCGCCAGCGCCCCTGCCGGTGGCGGTTGTCCCCAATCCAGCCGAGACCATCGCCGTCACGGCGGCAGATTACGTGGTCAGCAAGAACCGCTGGAAAGTGGACGGTACCACCAGCGTTGCCACTGCGCACAATCTCACGCTCAAGCTGTCGGGGGTGGTGGGCGGGGTGCCGTGCAATGCCAGTGGCCGGGTGATTGGGACGACCACGTCGATTGGCAATGCCTATGCATTCGATTTCCTGAATGCCGTCGGCCCTTTCGATCCACGAAACAACAACTGCACGGCAATCAGGGTCGAGTCGGCGCTGGGCAACGTTTCCCCGAACACAACCTTTCGGATTAAGTAAAAAGCGCAGCCGCTTCATTCATCCATCAGGGAGACGACATGACCATCGACCGTCCAGGCGTAATTTCTGCTGCTGGCCATGCAGGCCAGCCGTTACGGCGTGCAGGCGTCTTGACAGAAACATTGGCGCCGTCGCGTCTGCGGGTCGCCAGGGCACGGCTGAAAACACTGTTTTTACTGACCGGCGCAACGGCCATGCTTTTGTTCGCCATCAGGGCGCCGCATGCCGACACGCCCCTGAACGCCATGGCGCTGAAGACGGTCGCCGTGCCCGGCCCGTCATCGGAAATCCTGGATGAATTCATCGCGGACAAGTCTGCCGCCATCGAGCTGGGCAAGGCGCTGTTCTGGGACTCCCGGGTGGGCAGCGACAACAAGACCGCCTGCGCCACCTGCCATTTCAGCGCCGGGGCCGACAGCCGTGAAAAAAACCAGCTCAGTCCGGGCCTGCTCAGAAGATTTCCAGGCTCGATGGCAATGAATCCCGACCGGACGTTTCAACTGGGCAGCGGCCCCAACCACCAGTTCACACAGAGTGAACTCGATTCGGTCAGCAGCGGTGATTTCCCTTTCACCCGATTTTCGACGCTGTCAAGCAATGAACCGGCCGAGCGAACCGACATCAATGACGTGGCCTCGTCGCAGGGTGTTTTCAATGGCACCTTCGACAAGCTCAACGTCACCAAGAAGGATGCAGCCGCCGATAGCTGCAACTATGGGGCGGACCCGGACGGCTTTCATCTGGGAGCGATGGACAGCCGCCGGGTCGAACCGCGCAATACCCCCACCGTGATCAATGCGGTCTTCAATTTCCGGAACTTCTGGGACGGGCGCGGCAACAACGTGTTCAATGGCGGCGACCCGTTTGGACTGAGGAACCAGAGTGCCCTGGTATGGAAAAAGGAGGCAGGCATCCTTCGCAAGGTCAAGGTCGCGATTCCCTCGTCATCGCTGGCGTCCCAGGGTTCCGGCCCGCCCCTGTCGGGAACCGAAATGAGCTGCGGCGACCGGACGTTTGTGCATCTGGGACAAAAGCTGCTGGACCAGAGCATCCTGAGCGGCCAGGAAATCGACCGGGACGACAGCGTGCTTGGAAAATACTCAAAAAACCGCCCCGATTACCGGAATCTGGTCAAAAAGGCCTTCAGGCAGCCCTACTGGCAGTCGCCCGACATCATCCGTTTCACCCGGGCGGATGCAAAGGAATTCAAGTCCATGGACCTGGTTCCGCGTCGCGCCTCGCGGCCTGCTGCGCCCCTGGACGAGAAGGTCAGCCAGATGGAGGCCAATTTTTCGCTGTTCTTCTCGCTGGCTTTACAGATGTATCAATCAACGCTGGTTGCCGATGACAGCCGGTTCGACCAGTACGCCGCAGGCGACACCTCCAGGCTCAACCAGAGCGAGCGCGCAGGCTTTGCCATTTTTCAGGGCAAGGGGCACTGCATCAATTGCCACGGCGGCGCCGAACTGACCAATGCATCGTTTCGCAACGTCCTCAAGGAAAGACTGGAATCCATGGTCGTGGCCAGCGGCAAGACCAAGACGTACGACAACGGTTTCTACAACATTGGCGTGCGGCCCACCCTGGACGATATCGGCATCGGCGGCACTGACGGGACGGACGCATCCCTGCCTTTGTCGGAGAGCATGCTTTTCGCCATGAAAGGCCCCGCCGGCCAGGCAGAAGCGGCCAGCTTGCTCGGCAATGGCTTCAATCCCGGCAAGTATTCCGTACCCAATGTGGCGGATGTGAATGTGAATGGCGCCTTCAAGACCCCCGGGCTGCGCAATGTCGAGTTGACCGGGCCCTACTTTCACAACGGCGGAAAGGCCACGCTGATGCAGGTCGTGGATTTCTACAACCGGGGCGCAGACTTCGGCAAAGACAACCGCGAAAACCTCGCGCCCGACATTGAGCCGCTGGGCCTGAGCGAAAACGAGAAGATCGACCTGGTGCGCTTTCTTCTTACCCTGACGGACGAGCGCGTCCGAATGGAAAAAGCGCCCTTCGACCATCCTTCGCTTTGCCTGCCCAATGGGCATTCGATGAACGCATCGGCCTCGCCCAACGGTATCAACGCAGCCGATGAAACCATGTGCCTCAAGGAAGTGGGCCGCAAAGGCCGGACCGCCGGCATTCGCCCGTTCATGAATCTTTCACCGTTTTCTCACTAGGACTTTCGCAGACCCGGTACCTCGGCGGCTTGTCATGACCACACGCAAAGGAAACGCCATGATTGATTTTTTGACGAAAATTTCTCAAGCCCGGCCAGGACTTGTCACTAGCCGCCGGGCGGCGTCTTGCGCCCTGGCAGGGCTTGCCACCAGCATGGCGTCCTCGTATCGGGCGCGGCATCGGCGCAGAACATCGACAATCCGCCGCTCCTGCCGCAAGACATCACCGTCTTTCCGGAGCGCGATTTCACGTCGATCAGCGGGTTTGCGCCGAACGCGACCTGCTCGTGCAGCTCCGGCGGGGCGGGGTGGTCAGCGATGCCGTGGGACGCACCGATGCGACCGGCTTTCTGGAGGTGAACCACCCGGGCGGCGTGTGCTGGAGGACCGTCACGCCCGACATCGTCCCGGCCGACGTGGTGCGGGTCACCTACCGCGATACCGCCAACAACCGCTTGAATGTGCCGACGGTGGTCATCGGTTCGGGTGCGGCGGCCACGACGCAGAACGTCACGGCAACGCAAGCCTTCGATGCCGGAAACGGCACCGTGGTGATCAAGGGCAAAGCCCAGCTGGCCAATGGCAACCGCATTGCGCTGGACCGGCTCGAAGTCAGGATCGTCAATCCTGAATTCATAGGCGCGCCGGGCAGCCGCATCGGAAAGCGCGACATTCGCGCCGACAGCGCTGGCGGGCGCGTGGACGGTACCAACGGCAACCCGATCCCCGGGACCCGCGGCACGCTCGCCTATGACGGCACCGCCACCACGTTCACCGCCGTTTTCAGCGGCCTCAATGCAGATGAACGCCTGCTGGTGGTCGAAGGACAAACGCGCGTCATGGGATGGCAGCAGACCACGGCGGCAGGCGACCGGCTCGGCATGACCATCTACGAGGTCGGCGAGTCCGGAGGTCCCGGCCTCGGCGGTTGCCCGCCCGGGCCCAATGGCGTGGTGCTTCCGAGGGCTCCGAGTGCGCCCGTCTTCTACCAGCCGGCGTCTTTGCTGGACGCTGCCAATCCGGCCAATCAGCCGTCCCTCCAGGCTGTCACCGTATTTCCGGAGCGTGATTTCATCTCGATCGAAGGCTTTGCGGCAGGAACCGACCTGCAGGTCGTCGTGCGCCGGGGCAATTCCGCCGCCCCGGTCGTCGGCACGGCCCGGGGGCATCGTCGGCAGGGGCGGCCTGTTTGAAGTCAACCACCCCGGCGGTGTCTGCTGGACCGGACAGACGCCGAACATTGTTCCCGGTGACATGGTCGATGTGTTCAAGGTGGTGGACATGGGGTTTTTCGCCGGGCAGACACAGCGCGTGATGGACGCCCGGATCACCCGGACCGCGTTTGCCACGGCCGCCGGCGAGGTACGGATCAATGGAACCGCCGTAGACGCCAGTGGCGCGCCCCTTGCCCTGGGATTGATGGAGCAGCGCAGCATCAATCCGGACCTGAACAACACCCGCATCGGTCGCCGCGACATTCGCGCAGACACCACCGGCGGGCGGGTGGAAAACATCCCTGGCGCTACCGGCAGGCTGCTTCGCACGGGCGATGCCATCACCAGCAATGAGTGGCGGGCGGTCTACACCGGCCTGAACGCGACCGAGCAGCAACTGGCGTTGGCTGGAGAAAGCCGCGCAATGGCCTGGCTTTCCACCAACGGCAACGGGGACCGGTTCGGCATGACGATTTTCGAGGCTGGCGCGGTCGGTGGCCCGGGCATGAGCGGCTGTCCGGCGGCGGGCAATGCGTCAATCGCGATTCTTCCTTGATCGCTTCTGCGGACTCAGGCGAAGTGGTCGAACGATTGGTACGGATTGGAAACGGCCCGGCCCTGGCCGTCAACCAGTCGCAGGCCGCGCTCGCTGTCAATCCGGCCGATGCGGGTGACCTGCGTTCCCGACTGAAGCGCGGCAGCCTGTACCACCTCGCGGGCTGACACCGGCGCGGTGAAGGCGAGTTCATAGTCGTCGCCGCCCGAGAGCACGCATTCCAGCTGTTTTTCCAAGGAAATAAGGCCATCTGCGCAAGATGGGTGGGCGCAAGAAGCTATTAAATCAATAGCAATCGAGGTGTCCAGCGTGGCGCCTACGCCCGACGCCTTCAGGATATGCCGCAGGTCGCCGAGCAGGCCGTCGCTGAGGTCCAGCGCCGCCGAGGCCACGCCGCGCAGCGCCTGGCCCAGCGCAACGCGCGGCGTCGGCTGCTCCAGCCGCTGCCGCGCTTGCGCCAGCAAGTCGGCTGGCAGTTTGACGCTGCCGCGCAGCGCGTCGAGCGCCAGCCGGGCATCGCCCAGCGTGCCGCTGACATACACGTCGTCGCCGGCGCGCGCGCCCGAGCGCAGCAGCGCCTGGCTTTTTCCACGGACCACCGGTACTTCGCCAAACACGGTGATGCAGATGTTCAGCGGCCCTTGCGTGGTGTCGCCGCCGACCAGTTCGCAGCCGTGGGCGTCGGCCAGCGCCAGCAGGCCGCGTGAAAATGCTTCCAGCCAGGCGTCATCGGCGCGGGGCAGCGCCAGCGCCAGCGTGAAGGCCAGCGGCGTGGCGCCGCACGCGGCCAGGTCGCTCAGGTTGACTGCCAGCGCCTTGTGGCCGAGCGCAAAAGGGTCGGCATCGGCAAAGAAATGCCGGCCCTCGACCAGCATGTCGCTGGAAATCGCCAGCTGCGTTCCCGGCGCGGGCTGGAGCAGCGCGCAGTCGTCGCCCACGCCCAGCGCGGCGCGGCGCGTGGGGCGCGTGAAGTAGCGCGCAATCAAGTCAAATTCACCCATGGCGGCAAGCATACAGGGCAAGCTTGTCCGCAGGGCGTGGCACGTTTCAACACACAAGGTCCCTTCATCGCACTTTTTGTATTGGTTTTCTTGTCAATAACCCTAATTTTTGAAACATTTGATACATTTCTATGAACTACTTACATTCGAATAAATTTTCAGAAATAAAGTAATTTTCAAAATCCATCAAATATTCATACAACCGCTGCAGCTACATCACCAGACATGACCATTTACAGACGAACACCGGCAGGCACTGCCGCTGCACTCAATCCCCGGTCAACGCTGCCGCGCAAGATGCGAACTTTGCTGATCGCCATTGATGGGCAAACCGGCGAAAGCACCTATGCCAGCGGCCTGTCGTCTTTTGGCGATGTACCGATGCTGTTGCATTCGTTGATGGATGCCGGCTTGCTGGAGCTTGCATCGGCTGCACAAACTCCCGGCGCGGACCAGTCCAACCGGCCGTCCGGCATAGCGGACGCCAGATTTTCCGGGAGCGACGCCGAAGCGTTCCGCAACGAATCAAATGGCCTGGCCACTGCTGGTGCCCTGGCCCGGTTGAACAATGCTTTTCGCCCCCCGAAGGCGCAAGCGCCCATCTCCGAAAACATGGACATGTCCGGGTGGGCCGGTCTGCAGCAGACCCTGGCTCCAGGCGACCGGCCATTGTTCAGCCCTGCTGGCCTCGTGCCCACGACAGCCCAGCACCAGCTGCGAAAAGTGATTTCGCTGATGAGCGATTTTGTGATGACGCACCTGCCAGAGCAATGCCTGGCGGTTGTGCTGGCGCTCGAAGATATCAAGTCGATCGAACACGCCATCGCCAGCCTTCAGGGCTACGAAGCACTGATTTCACCTGTCGGCGAGCCTGCCCGCATGCATCTTGCCGAGCTGCGCATAGCGCTCGCCACCCCTTAGCTCTGCGCTGCCCTGCGCGGCCTTGACCTGATTTTCAATTTCACAGCCCAAGAGGAACATTTCAATGTTGATTCGCCTTATCTATGTCAGTACATCGCAGGACGGCGTGGACCTCGACGAGTTCAAGCGTATTTTGTTGCAAGCGCAAGCCAACAATGAACGCCACGACCTGACCGGCATGCTGGCCTTCAACAGCAAGATTTTTCTGCAGGCGCTGGAAGGCGATCGTGACCAGGTCAATGACCTCTATAACCGCATCGCGCGAGACCCGCGGCATCGTGCTGTCACCATACTCAGCTGCAAGGAAATCCAGGAGCGCCACTGGTTCAACTGGTCGATGGGTTTTGCCGCGCCGAATGCCGACAACCGGGCGTTGTTCTTGAAATACTCGCAGAAAAGCGCCTTCAACCCCTACGCAATGGGCTGTGATGCGGCTGAAAAAATGCTGATGGAACTGGCTAACACCACCATTGCCATGACCCAGCCGCAGTCCCAGGCATCAGGAAGCGCTGCGGGTGCGCCGCTGGCGGCACCCGCGCCTCAGCCGCCCCTGTCCTCAGCTGCCAGCACCGGCATCTTTGCCCGCTTCCTGAAGAAATGACCCTGACAAGGACCTGGCGCCTGCGGGGGCAGACACCTCGCCCCAGTTTATTTTGGGATGCAGTGAAGAGACGATGCCGCCGCGCAGACTTTACTGTCTGGACTGCGGGCGGTATCCTGGGAAAACTCGGCGCTGCGCCGCTTTATTGGATGTGACCCAGACCGCCGCGAAACCGCTCGGCCGCCCGCCGGGATGTCTTGCGCTCAACGAGCGCACGGGCATCGCCCACGCCGTGTGAGGCATGTGAAGCAGCGCGCGATCAAGTCAAATTTACCCATGGCAGCAAACATGTCGTGCGTATTGCCAGAGTTTTGAGTAATTTCTTTGCCAAGCCAGTGAGCAGGCCTGCAGGCGGCGCAGGCCAGTTCAACCCGCCTGCCAGGCATCACGCCAATTTTTCGGAAACCGACTTCAAGATGTTTTTCAGCATGTCAAAGTCGGCAGGCTTGGCCAGATGGTGGTCAAACCCTGCTTCGCGTGAAAGCTGCCGGTCCGTCTCCTGGCTGTAGCCGGTCAGTGCGATCAGCACCATTCCTTCGAGCGTGGCTTCCAGGCGAATCCGCCGGGCGACCCCGTAGCCGCTCAGGCCGGGTAGGCCGATGTCCAGCAGCACCGCGTCGGGGCGCCAGGCCAGCGCCGCCTCCACCGCGCTCAGGCCATCGTGCACCATGCGGACCTCATGGCCGGAAAATTCGAGCAGCATCCCCAGCGTCTGGGCCGCATCCACGTTGTCATCGACCACCAGGACCCGGCAGTGTTTTTCAAGCGGCCCCACCGGCGCGGCCACCAGCGGGCCCGGCGGCGGGACCCAGCTCAGCATGGACGGCAAACGCACGACAAACTCGCTGCCCTGTCCCTGAACGCTGTGCGCCGTCACGGTCCCGCCATGCAGTTCCACCAGCTGCTGCACCAGGCACAGGCCAATTCCCAGGCCGCCTTGCGAGCGGTCCAGCGAGCGCTCGGCCTGCGTGAACAAATCGAAAACGTGCGGCAGCAGGTCGGGCGCAATGCCGATGCCGGTATCGCGGACCCGCAGCACGGCATCCGGGCCGTCGTGCTGGACGCTCAGCTCGATGCAGCCGCCCTCGTCGGTGTACTTGGCGGCGTTCGTGAGAAGGTTGACCACCACCTGCTCAAGCCGGGCGGCATCGGCATGCAGCCAGACCGGTTGCGCCGGCAGCCGCACGCTGAGGTGGTGCCTGTGCTGCGTGATCAGGGGCTGGGCGGTTTCAACCGCCCGTTCCACGATGTCGCTCACGGCGACCTGCTCGCGGCGAAGCTGGACCCGGCCGGTGGTGATGCGCGAGACTTCCAGCAGGTCATCGACCAGGTGATTGAGCTGTCCGACCTGGCGCTCGATGATGGCGCAGGCCTGTCGTTGCATCGGGGTTTCGTTTTTCTGCAGGCGCAGCAGGCGCACGGCGCTGGAGATGGGCGCCAGCGGGTTGCGCAGTTCATGGCCGAGCATTGCCAGGAATTCGTCCTTTCGGCGGTCCAGCTCTGCCAGCGCCTTCGCCTGGGCCAGTGTCTGCAATTCGGACAGCCTGCGTTCGGTGATGTCGCTGAAGATGATGGCCACCTTCACGCTTTCCGGCCCGCCGATCCGGAACGCATTGAGTTCATGCACATGTCCCGGTATCAGGTTGCTGCGCTCAAACCTGAGCGGCATGCCGATTGTGCAAACCGCGTTGTAACTGGCAAACCATTCCTCGGGCTCGTCCGGCAGCATCTGGCGGATGGTTTTCCCGACCGCGCCGCTCATGCCCGATTGCGCGGTGAATGCGGGGTTGGCATCGACATAGCGAAAATCCAGCGGCTGGCCCGCCGCAACCGCGATTTTCTCGATGACGCAAAGCCCGTCGTCGATCGAGCTGAACAGATTGTGGTAGCGCTCTTCGGATTCCTGGAATTGGGTTTCGGCAATTTTTCGCTTGGTCAACAGGTCAAAACGCTCGACGGAATTTTGCAGCGTGCGGGTCACGCTTTCGGTGGTGGTCCAGCCCTTGCCGATGTAGTCCTGCGCGCCCGCGCGCAGCAGCCGGGCGCCATCGTCATGGTCCGCGCCATGCCAGCCGGTGACGACGACCACAGGGCAGGGCGGCAGGTCCGAACCGTTGCACAGGGCCGCCAGCACGTCATCGGCGTCCATGTCGGGCAGGTGAAAGTCGAGCAGGATGCAGTCAAACGGCATGCGGTCCGGCCGCGCCGCCTGCTGGTCGCGTACCGCCTGCAAACCGGTGCTGCCCAGTTCTGCTTCCGTGAACTCGAATCGCGCGTCCGAGCCGCGGAGCAGCATTTGCCGAAGGTCGGCACGGTCGTCGGGGCTGTCGTCGATGACCAGGACGCGGTAGGTGGTGCTCATGGTTTTTCCCGCAGGGGGCCGGAAGGCAAGAGTGCGCAGTTCAGCCAGTAGCTGAAGATGTCCTGCATGATTTTCAGGTGTGCCGGGTGGCTGACCGGCTTGGTATGGTAGGCGTTGGCATGCATCGCATAGCAAAAATCCACATCGCGCGGGTTGGCCGAGGTGCTCAGCACGACGGTCGGGATGGCGCGCAGCTGGCTGCTGGTCTTGATCAGCCGCAAGGCATCGCGGCCATCGTCGCCCGGCGTGTTCAGGTCGAGCAGCAACAGGGCTGGCAGGGGGCTGTGGCTTTGCACCGACGCCTGCAGCATGCCCAGGCATTCGCCGCCGCTGGTCGCGCGGTGCAGGCGGTGGGGAATTCCGGTGCGCCGCGCCGCCTCGACAACAGTTTCAAAATCTTCATCGTTGTCTTCGACCACCATGACAGACTGCGCCGCGCTCATCGCGCAGCCGTGCTCGCGGCAGGCAGGGTGAAGTAGAAGGTGCTGCCCATGCCGGGTGTCGAGTCCAGCCAGATGATGCCGCCATGCCGGCTGATCACCTTCTTGACCACGCTCAGTCCGGCACCCATGCCGCCGCCGTATTCATTGCGGCCATGCAGACGTTTGAACATGCGAAAGATCTGTTCGAAATGCCGCGTCTCGATGCCGATGCCGTCGTCACGCACAAAATACACGGTCTGGCCGCTGCTTTCCGTCGGCGCATCAAGGGGGCGCCCAGCCTCGCCAGGGGCCAGGTAACCAATGTCAATGCGCGGACGCTCCCGGCGCGTGTATTTCAGCGCATTGCTGATCAGGTTGCTGAAGATTTCGCGAACGCGCACCTCGTTGCAGCGCACCACTGGCAGCGGCCTGGCCAGCGCGATGGTGCAGCGGTTGTCAACGGAGCGCACGCCGACCATTTCCAGCGCATCGGCCACCACGCTGTTCAGGTCAACGTCTTCAAACTCCAGCCGGGTCCGGCCCATGCGCGAGAAATGCAGCAGCGATTCCAGCAGGCTGTCCATGCGCAGCGTCAGGCGCATCAGGCTTTCTGCCCGCTGCCGGTTCTCGGGGTCGAGCCCCTGGGTGCTTTCGACCATCTGGTGCGCATAGCGGTGGATGCCCCGCAGCGGCTCCTTCAGGTCATGCGAGGCCACATAGGCAAAGGCATCGAGTTCTTCGTTGCTCATGGTCAGGTCCACGTTGAGTTCGGCCAGCCGCTCGGTGCGCGCGACCACCAGTTCCATCACCAGCAGCCGCAAGCGCAGGGCAGACTCGATCTCCATGACGCTCCAGGGCAGCGCGCGCGCCTGCACCGACTCGACAAACAATTTGAATGAGCCGCGTGGCGTCAGGCGGGCGCCGTTGACCCCGGTGGCCACGATCTTGTCGTTCGGGTCGCCGGCCCAGTTGATGGTTTGCGCCGTCTCCGGCCGGAACCACAGGATCAGGTCCTGGCGCAATCGCGAGACCCGCACGGCCAGCACGCCGCTGGCCACGTCGGTGATGTCCGCGCCTGCCGGATAGTCCCGCAACAGCGAATCGGTCGCATAGACCGGCCGCTCGCCCACATCAAATTCGGCGCGCTGGTTCAGCCATTCGGCCAGCGCATCGAGCTGCGCGTTCGTTGGTGTGCGGCCCACGCACCACCACCGGCCCATGTGGAAAAGCGCCGCGCCATCGGCCTGCATCGCATCGAGCAGGGTCGGCTCGCTGTTGTAAAACCCCATCAGGTCGCCGTCTTGCGCGGCTTTGGTGATCAGTCGCTGGTGAACGGCGTCCACCTTGAGCCGGTAGGCCTGTTGCTCGATGGCGTCGGTGGATTTGAGCTGCAGCGACACCACCTGGGCGATCAACTCGCAAGCCGCCCGCATCTGGTAGGCAAAGCACGTCGGCTGGTACTGGTGGCCGACGATCAGGCCCCACAGTTCGCCATCGACCAGGATCGGCATGACCAGCGTTGCGGCCACGCCCATGTTGGCCAGGTATTCGGTGTACATCACCGAGGCGCCGCGCAGCGCGCAGTGCGTCATGTCCAGCGGTTGGCCGGTGTCGGGATTGGCCAGCGGCACCAGTTCCACCAGCGGACCGGCGGCGTCCTGGAGCGGACGGACCCAGAGTTTTTTGAAGATTTCACGGGCGGGTTGTGGAATGTCTGTGGCCGGGTAATGCAGGCCCAGCCAGGCCGGCAGGTCGTCGCGCTTGCTTTCGGCAAATATCTCGCCATGCTGGTCGGCATGAAAGCGGTACACCATGACCCGGTCCAGCCCGGTCATGCCGCGCACTTCCGTGGCCACGCGTTCGCAGAACCCGCGCAGGCCCGTAGCCGTCTGCAGGCGGCCAACGGCGGACTTGAGCAAGGAAAAATAGTCGCGCTCGGCTGGGCCTGCATGGCTGGCCTGTCGCCCGGTGGCCTCGAATTCCAGCACGACCACGCCGTCCGTGGTGTGAACGCAAACGTCAAGCGCCGCTTGGCCTTCGTGCGCCGCAAGCGTGAAGGCGTAAACCACGTTGCGTTCCAGCGATTCGCGCAGCAGCATGTTTTGCAGACCAGCCCGCCGCTCTGCCCCGATGACGCGGCTGACGCACTGGCCGAGCAGCGCGGCGAGGGGTTCCCCGAAAAACTGCTGCGTGTTGTCGCTGCCCTGCAAAATCGTCAGGTCGGCCAGGCGCAGCACCAGCAGGACGCCGTGGGCCTGGATGCAGCCAGGCGTCTGGACGGGCTCGCTGTCGCAGGTAGTCAGGGTGGTGCCGTGGCGCAGGATGCTGTACAAGCCGTTGGCCCAGGGCAGCGAGGCGGAATCAGGCGAAGCGTCGTTCATGGTGTGCCACCTCTGGGCGTCGGGTAAGGGGGAAACAGCCATTGGCCCAGGGTTTCAAACGTCTGGTTGGCACTGTCCAGAATGTCGTCCTGACGCACGCTTTCACCCGCGTTCGCCCTCAGCATGGCGCAAAAGGCCTTCCATTGGCCGCCGGTATCCGCGCCATAGCCGTCGAAAAACGCGGCACCCGTCAGCGGCGTCAGCCCCAGGTTGGCTTGCAGGCGCCGGGTGATGATCTGCCCGCCCAGCGTGGCGCCTTCGATCACATAGAGGCAGCCCAGAAGCTGCCCGGGGCTGGCCAGCGTTGGCAGGCGCTGGCAGCGGGCCAGACCCTCGATGGTGTCGGGCGTTTCGCCCAATGCGTGCAGGTCTTGCACCAGGCGCGGGGTTTTGTGCCGCTCGGCGTAGTCAAAACCCATTGAATTCCAATAGGGAAGTGCCAGCAATTGCCTTTCCAGCGGCGCGTAGTAGCCCCAGAACAACCGCAGGAACTGTAGATAGCTTGCCCGCGACATGCCTGCGTCGAGCAGGGGAAGCCGGGATTCGAGCGCTGCATGGCGCGAACCGGTGGCTTCTTTCAAGTGTTTCAAAATCATATTCGTGGGCCGAACCCGGGGGTTGTGTGGTGGCGCGGAAGTGCTGGCCATGCCCTTTCGCAACGTCTGTGACGCTGTCGGAAATCCGGGTCTGCTGAAGATGTTTTGTGGAGGCAACAATGCCGGCCGCCCAGTCCATGGCGGTGCGTGCAGTTTCGTTGCGATTGTCCAAAGGGGTTACCCCGCCTGTCAAAGCCCTTTGTTTCTGCTTCCGTTCAGCCCGTTGCCGATGGGAAGAGTGGTTTCTGAAGATGAAATTTGCTATTATTTAAATATCAATAAGTGCCCGTGAGTATTGCGCAGAAGCTTGTTTTGAAGCATTTTTCTGCCTGGCGGCTATTGCGCATGGCCCACGCCGCCGCGAAACCGCTCGGCCGCCTGGCGGATGACTTCGGCCAGCAGGCGTTCCTCGCCCTGGCGCTCACGCAGCCAGCGGGCGTCGTTGTCGTTGCGCTCGACGCTGCGGCGCAACAGGTCGATGGACGCGCTGGCGCCCACGCTGGCGGCATGGTGTTCGATGCGGTCCATGGTCATCAGGATGTGTTCGCGCAGCGGCATGTGCCCGCCCGTGGCCGGGTCCACATACACCGCATCGAGGCCGAAACGGCAGGCCTGGAAGCGGTTGTAGGTATAGACCAGGTAGTCGTCTTCGGCCGGCATGAAGGTCTCGTCGTTCATGAACCAGCTGCCCAGCGACTGCACGTAGCCGGCCAGCGCGGTGGCGCGCTCGATGGTCAGCGGCGTATCAAAAACGCGGATCTCAATCGTTCCGAACTCCGGCTTGGGCCGGATGTCCCAGTAGAAATCCTTCATGCTTTTCACCACGCCGGTATGCGCCATCTTGTTGAAGTACACCGTGAACTCGTCCCAGGTCAGCGCGAACGGCGCGCGGCCCGACAGCGGAAAGGCAAACACCGAGTTCAGCCGCGCCGAGTCAAACGCCGTGTCCTGGCCCTGCACATAGGGGCTGGACGCCGACAGCGCGATGAAGTGCGGAATGTAGCGCGACATGCGGTGCAGCGTCAGCAGCGCGGTGTCGGCGTCGGGGCAGCCGATGTGTACATGCTGGCCGAAGATGGTGAACTGCTTGGACAGGTAGCCATACAGCTCGGACAGCTCGCGAAAGCGCGGCTTGTCGTAGATGCGACGCTCGTGCCACTGCTGGAACGGGTGGGTGCCACCGCCGACCACGGCAATGTTGAGCTTGTCGGCGCACTTGACCAGCGCATCGCGGATCTGCGTCAGCTCGCCCAGCACCTCGGACGAGGTGTGGCACACGCCGGTCGAGACCTCGATCATGCTCGACGTCATCTCGGGCACCACCGCGCCGGGCAGCGGGATCTTGGTCATCAGCCGCAGCATGTCCTCGGCGTAGGGCGCCAGGTCGTAGTCGTGGGTGTTGACGAGCTGCATTTCCAGCTCCACGCCCAGCGACAGGGCGGCCGATTTTTCAAAGTGTTCAAGACTCATGGACGGGTCCGGTTGAAGCGCCGCGCACCACCGGCGACCAGGGTTTGGAACATTCGCCGGCGCGGTACAGCGCCACGGTGGCGAGCACGGCGCCGAGCATTTCCATCAGCAAAATCGCCGGCAGCGCGACCATGGCGACCTGGCCGCCGATGGGGCCGGACGCGGCGACGTACTGCGACACCAGCAGCAGCGCGACCGACGACATCGGCGACATGGCGCAGCCGACCCACAGGCCTTGCTTCCAGCTGGCGCCGCTGCCGGCATTGCCGAGCGACACGCCGGCCACCTTGGCGATCATGCGCACCACCACCAGGCCGATCACCAGGCCGGCGACCGGCCGGCTCCAGTCGGCCTGCGCGGCCACCACCGACACCAGCACGAACATCAGCATGGTCAGCATCGACGAGGCGGTGCCCATCTGCCGGGGCCAGGACCAGGGGCGTGGGTTGAGCTGCTTGAGCAGCATGCCGCCCAGCAGCGCCGCCAGCGGCGCCGAGCCGCCAAAGTTGGCCGCCAGCGCGGCGCAGGCGGCAATCACGGCAAGCAGCAGGATAGCGGTGTTTTCGCTGGTCGGGCTCATCACCCGCAAGGCCGCGCGCAGCACCAGCGCCAGCACCGCGCCGACCACCACCGACAGCCCCAGCACCACCAGCACCGGCATCAGCGTGTCCGACAGGCCGGCTTCGCCGCGCGGCAGCATACCGGCCCTGGCGCTGCACAGCGTCAGCGCGTACAGGCTGCTCAGCGTGGACAGCGCCAGCGCCCGCTCGGTGACCGGCCCGGCGGCCCGGGTGTCGATGGCCACGCGCGACAGCACCGCCGGCGATGCGGCCATGGCCACCAGCGCCAGCGACTCGGCCACCACGGACGGCATGCCGAGCAGGCTGAGCAGCCAGCGCACGCCAAAAAAGGTCAGTGCCGACTCGGCCACGCTTTGCACCAGCAGCATCGGGTTGTGGCGAAACCAGCGCAGCGAAATGCGCCCGCCGGCCTCGAACAGCACCACCGCCACACCCAGTTCAAGCAGGAACAGGCCGGTTCCCTGCAGCGGCCAGGCCGCGCCGGTGAAGCCGGCCAGGCCGGCAAAGGCGCCGACGGCCGAATAGCCGATGACCTTGGGCAGGCCGGTGTAGCGGTTGACCAGGTGGCCGGCGGCCGCCGCCAGCGCCAGCAGGATGGACCATTGCACGGTGGGCAGCCCGGCTGAAGGCTTGATCCATTCGGCCCAGATGGCCATGAGTTCATTCATAGGGTAGTGTCTCCACGCGAGGATTGGGGCTGGACTGCCCTGGAATGGCAGGCTGCCACGACGGCAGGCGCGACCTTGAACAGGCCTCAAACCGGTCAGGAAAACCGGTGTGCGCCAAGGGGGAAAAACAACAATGTTTCTTAAATTTACAGTCCTTGTCCGAGTCTTCCTGTAAGACAAGTGCGAAACGCCTATGTTAACGGGGGATGAAAAAGCTCAGGGGATGGCGGCGCCAGCGCGCCCAGATGGCCGACCGGATGCGGGAACGGTCGAGCTTGCTGACGTTGTGCGCCTGCAGCGCCAGCCGGAAGGCAAAGTAAAAACTCACGCCCAGGTTGAGCGCGCCAATCAGCGGAATCGACGCCACGCTCCACCAGAACGCCGCCTGCCGCAACGCCTCCAGCCCGAGCGACGCACCGGCGGCGGCCAGTTGCCCGGTCGAGAGCGTGACATGGCGCAATTCGAGTTCGAGGCCAAAGAAACCGGTGAAGGCCGGAATCAGGCCAAGCATGAAGCCCAGCGAAATATTCGAGGCAAAGCCGGAGATATGCTCGCGCATGAAAACCGACCAGCGCGCCGCGCGCTCGCTGCCCAGTACGGCGGTGAAGCGCGGGTTGTGCCGCATCGCCGAGTCCAGGTGGTGCAGCACGAAGCCGTTCTCGACCCAGCCGGCAATCATGCTCGAAGAAAACAGCACCACGCCGGTGAACGCCGCCCAGAGCAGCGTCGGGCCGAGCAGCGTGAGCGACTCCAGCACATGCCGGGCGCTGTCCGCGCCGATCATCGGGCGGCCCAGCGCCAGTTCAATGGCCGCATTGACCAGCAGCACCGCCGGCACCACCATGAAGACGTTGCCAAACACGGCCGCCACCTGCGAGCGCACCAGGTGCGTGACCTCGTCGACGAAGTCTTCCAGTGTCGCGGTCGATTCGTCCGAATCGATGTTCTTGAGCTTGGCGGCCATGGCCGGTGCGGTCATGGCCGGCTGCTTGGTGGCCAGTGTGAAATGCAGCAACTGGATCAGGATGAACGAGCCCGCATAGGCCACGCCCGACCAGAAGCCGCTCCAGAACGCCGACAGGCCGATGCCCACGACCATGAATTTCAGCAGCGTCGTCAGCGCGGTGATGGCGCCGCCGCCCATCGCCTTGCCGAGCATTTCCTTGTAGTCGGCGCGGTTGCGGGTGATGTAGTGCTCGCCGGTCTCGGCGCTGCGCTCGGCCATCTTGGCCGACAGCAGGGTCGAATTGGCGCTGATCAAGGCGCCGATGCTCTTGCTTTCCTGCGCGATGGTGACGCGGCGCGCCAGCAGCTTGAGCGCGGCCATCGCCGGTTTGGGCGACAGCAGGGCTTCGAGCAGTTCGCGCTGGCGCAGCATGCGGGCGCGCAGCTGGCGCAGGCGGAACACCATGCCCAGGGAAATGCCGTTTTCTTCCAGATGCGCATAGATGCTGTTGACAGCCTGCCGGCAGGCGTCCAGCCGCCCACGGTACTGCCTGACGGCGTGCTGCAGCGCCGCCTCGTCGGGCACGGGCTGGAAAAACGCGGTTCGCAGCTCCTGGACGTCGGCCGGCAGGGCGTGAAAGGCGCGCGCATGCGGGCTGGCCCGGTTCATGCGCAGCCGCAACTCCGGCGCAAAACCGGTGGCGCGGATTTGCGCCGTGCAGTAGGTCAGGGCGTCCATCAGGCTGTAGTGCCAGTCCTGCGTGTCGCGCGCCGGGTCGGCCGACAGCAGCGCGGTGAGCTGGTCGACCTGCGACTCTTCGAGGGCGCTCATCCACTGCACGTCGAAGCGCGCGGTCGCCACCAGGGGAAAGAGCTCGGAGGCATCAAGGGTTTCCGGGGTGCCGGGCAGCAGCTTGCGGCGCAGGCGCTCGGCGAGTTCGCTGACAAAGGCGGTGCGCGGCGCAAAACCGAAATCGGCCAGCAGTGGCGTGATGTCCACCGTGCGGGTCAGGGTGGCCCACCAGGCCTGCAGGCGGGCGCGCAGTTCCGGCTGGCGCTGCACCGCGTCGATGAAGGCCTGCACCCGCGCCACGGCGGCCTGGACCGAGGTCCGGTCGCCGCGAATCCATTCGAACAGCCGGATCAGCCAGACGTGCCGGTCCGCCAGTCCGGCGCCCGGGTCCAGCGTCCCCAGCAGCCGGGCCAGGTCCTTCATTGCAGTCCCTGCTGCCATCCGGTCAATGCAGGACGCGCCCGGCAGGGCCGTCGCCGTCGGTGGCTTCCAGCACAAACAGGGAAACCGCCGCTTCGAAGCGCTCGCCGTCATCGGCCACGCAGAAATAGCTGCCGTGCATGGTGCCGCTGGCGGTGCGCAGGCGCGAGCCGCTGGTGTACTGGAAGGATTCGCCGGGCTTGAGCAGCGGCTGCTGGCCGACCACGCCCAGGCCCTTGACCTCTTCGGTATGGCCCTTGGCATCGCTGATGATCCAGTGCCGCGAGATCAGCTGGGCCGCCACCTCGCCGGTATTGGTCACGGTCACGGTGTAGGAAAAGCCATAAATTCCCTGTTCCGGTGCTGACTGTTCAGGCAGGTAGCGGGGGGAGACTTCGCAGGAAAATTGGTATTTGGGCATGGCAGGGGCGGCAGGAAAATCGGTTGGCCGTGATGTTAACCGCCCCGGGCTGAAGCTGTCAGGCCGCCGGCCTTGCCCCCGGGGTGCCGCGCCTGCTTGCTGCGACAATCCTGCGCATGCCCAACACCACGCCCACTTACCGCATCGCCCCGTCCCTGTTGTCCGCCGACTTTGCCCGCCTGGGCGACGAGCTCAAAGCCGTCATCGCCGGCGGCGCCGACTGGATTCACTTCGACGTGATGGACAACCATTACGTGCCCAACCTGACCTTCGGGCCGATGGTCTGCCAGGCGCTCAAGCCCCATTGCGTGCGCGCCGATGGCTCGGCCGTGCCGATTGATGTACACCTGATGGTGCAGCCGGTGGACGCCCTGGCCGCCGCGTTTGCCGATGCCGGCGCGGACCTGATCAGCTTTCACCCCGAAGCGTCCGGCCATGTGCATCGCAGCGTGCAGGCGATCAAGGCCAAGGGCTGCAAGGCCGGCCTGGTGTTCAACCCGGCCACGCCGCTGGACGTGCTTGACTGGACCATCGACGACATCGACCTGATTTTGATCATGAGCGTGAACCCCGGCTTTGGCGGGCAGAGCTTCATCGACTCGGCGCTGCGCAAGGTCGAGCAGGCGCGCAAGCGCATCGAGGCGTCGGGCCGCGACATCCGGCTGGAAGTCGATGGCGGCATCAAGATCGACAACATCCGCCGCGTGGCCGATGCCGGCGCCGACACCTTCGTGGCCGGCAGCGCCATCTTCGGCAAGCCGGACTACCGGGCGGTGATGGACGCGATGCGGGCGGCGCTCAAGGACTGAATCATTTTTCGTTCAGCCTCCGGGCAAAATGCGGCTCTCATTTCAGAACCCAATTTTTCATGATGAATCCTGTCGAACTGCATTCCGGCCACATTGATGCGGCCATTGTCGATCTGGACGGCACGCTGGTCGACACCCTGGGCGACTTCGTGGTGGCGCTTCGCTTGATGCTGGCCGACGTGCTGCCGCAGGAGCCGGCCGGCGAAACGCTCGATGCCGCCGCCGTGGGCCGCATGGTCGGCCAGGGCTCCGAGCATCTCGTCAAATCAGTGCTGAATCATGTGTTTGCGCAATCAGGACGGGCAGATGCAGCTATTGATTCAGTAGCGGCTTATGACCGCGCCCAGGCCAGCTACCAGCGCCATTACGCGGCCATCAACGGCCAGCATTCAACGCTTTATCCGGGGGTGCTCGAAGGACTGGACCACCTGCGCAACAGCGGTCTGCCACTCGTCTGCCTGACCAACAAGCCGCTGGCCTTTGCCCGTTCCCTGCTCAGTCTCAAAAAGCTGGACGGATTTTTTTGCGAAGTCTTTGGCGGCGATTCATTCGAGCGCAAGAAGCCCGACCCGCTGCCGCTGCGCAAGGCCTGCGAGTTCCTGGGAACCTTGCCGGCGCGCACCTTGATGATTGGCGACTCCAGCAACGACGCCCGGGCGGCGCGGGCGGCGGGTTGCCCGGTGCTGCTGGTGACCTACGGCTACAACCATGGCGAGCCGGTGCGGCTGGTGGATGCCGACGGGTTTGTCGATTCGCTGGCGGAACTGGCGCAGCACTGACCGCGCCTGGGTTCGCGCTCGGCTAAGCGCGCGCTGTGTCAGCCGGCTTTGCCCAGCAACTCGTCCTTGAGTTTCCAGTCGGCCGGATTGGGACCCAGCCAGATGCGCATCAGGGCATTGAAAAATTCAATTTCCTTGAACGGCTCTCCCTGGACCTTGCCCTTGACCGTGACAACGGTGCCAGAGCCTGGAATCCAGTCGTTGGTGATGATGTCGCCGGGCGCCAGCTTTTTCTGGTCGGAAAACACCTGGCCCATGCGGATCAGGCCGGGCACCAGCTTGGACATTTCCGTCTTCGGTGCGTTCTCTTGGAATCCTTTGGTGAATGCCTTGCCGAGTTCGTTGGAATCGACCTCGCGCAGCATGGTCAGGCTCATCCTTTTGGGGCCTGTCGCCGCAAAAAACTCCTCTGGCGTGGCGACCTTCTGGCCTACGTAAAGCGCGGCCACATATACCTTGAAAACCGCTTTGTAGCGCACGCCCGCGCCATTGAGCTGCAGCTTTGCTCCTGCAACGTCAACGGTATCTTGAAGCTTGACACCTGCCACATCCACAGTAGCCGCTAGCACCCCGGCCGACAGCAGCAGACCTGTCAGACCCACTAGGCATTGTTTTGCAAAATACATTGGTAACCCCCGATAGTTAAAAAAAGGACAGTCGTGCTTTTATATGCCTATTGTTGAGCGTGCGGCCAAGCCTGCGCAAGGAGGGTTTTCGCTAGCTTTCGCCGGCGCGGCAGCGTTGAAGCGTGACTTTTTTCATGAATGGCCGGTATGGGCATGGCTGGCCCATACCGCTTTGCTACACTTTCGCCACTATGTCGATTCAACGCATCGTTCAAACAGCTTGTGCAGGCCGGGGAGCCTGGCTTTGGCGTCCCTGATCCTGCCTGGCGCGCCTGAGGGTTCGCAGTTCCGGCCTGGTCCGGCGCCTGCCCCGTCACTGGCCCGCTTCACGCCGAACTGATGCGCCCCTGCAGCACGCAGGCGCATCGCCACCCCGGACTTCGGGGCATTTTTGAATAAAGAAGGGTTGCGTTTTACTTGCGCATCGGCCCTTCGGTGAAGGACCCAGTGATGACCGAACTCGAATTCAAAAGCCTTGCAGCGCAAGGCTACAACCGCATTCCGCTGATGCTGGAGGCCTTTGCCGACCTGGAAACCCCGCTGTCGCTCTACCTCAAGCTGGCCCATGCGAAGGACGGCGGCAAGTACAGTTTCCTGCTCGAATCGGTGGTTGGCGGCGAACGCTTTGGCCGCTACAGCTTCATCGGCCTGCCAGCGCGCACGCTGCTGCGCTCGTCGGGCTTTGGCGCAGACGTGCAGACCGAGGTCGTGACCGATGGCCAGGTCGTCGAAACCTCAACAGTCAACCCGCTGGACTTCATCAGCGACTACCAAAAGCGCTTCAAGGTCGCGCTGCGGCCCGGACTGCCGCGCTTTTGCGGCGGGCTGGCGGGTTATTTCGGCTACGACGCGGTGCGCTACATCGAGAAAAAGCTCGAAAAATCCTGCCCGCCCGACACGCTGGGCTGCCCCGACATTTTGCTGCTGCAGTGCGAAGAACTGGCGGTGATCGACAACCTCTCGGGCAAGCTCTACCTGATCGTCTATGCCGACCCGGCCCGGCCCGAAGCCTATGCCAATGCCAAGAAGCGCCTGCGCGAACTGAAAGAGCAGCTCAAGTATTCGGTCAGCGCGCCCATCGTCAAGCCGACGCAAGGCTACCCGGCCGAACGCGAGTTCGCCAAGGCCGACTACATCGCCGCCGTCGAGCGCGCCAAGAAGCTGATCGAGGGCGGCGACTTCATGCAGGTGCAGGTCGGCCAGCGCATCAGGAAGCGCTACACCGAGTCGCCGCTCAGCCTGTACCGGGCGCTGCGCTCGCTGAACCCGTCACCCTACATGTATTACTACCATTTCGGCGATTTCCATGTGGTCGGCGCTTCGCCCGAGATTCTGGTGCGCCAGGAGCAGGTGGAAGCGGGGCAAAAAATCACCATCCGCCCGCTGGCCGGCACCCGGCCGCGCGCCTCGTCGCTGGAAGCCGACAAGGCCGCCGAGATTGAGCTCATCAACGACCCCAAGGAGCGCGCCGAGCACGTCATGCTGATCGACCTGGCGCGCAACGACATCGGCCGCATTGCCAAGACCGGCACGGTGAAGGTGACCGAGGCCTTCGCCGTCGAACGCTACAGCCACGTGATGCACATCGTCAGCAATGTCGAAGGCATCCTGAACGACGGCATGACCAGCATGGATGTGCTCAGGGCGACCTTTCCGGCCGGCACGCTGACCGGCGCGCCGAAAGTGCATGCGATGGAGCTGATCGACCAGCTGGAGCCGACCAAGCGCGGCCTGTACGGCGGCGCCTGCGGTTACCTGAGCTATGCCGGCGACATGGACGTGGCGATTGCGATCCGCACCGGCATCATCAAGGACGGCACGCTGTATGTGCAGGCCGCCGCGGGCGTGGTGGCCGACTCGGTGCCCGAGCTGGAATGGAAAGAAACCGAAGCCAAGGCGCGCGCGCTGCTGCGCGCCAGCGAGCTGGTCGAGGAAGGGCTGGAGTAAGCCATGACACTGATTCACCCCGTTGAAAACTGCCGCACCATGGCCGACGTGCGCCGCCACATCGACGCGCTCGACGAGCGCATCGTGGCGCTGATCGCCGAGCGCAGCGGCTACGTCGCGCAGGCCGCGCGCATCAAGCAAGACGCCAGCCAGGTCCATGACCAGGCGCGCATCGACTTTATCGTCGAGCGGGTCAAGGCCATGGCCACAGAACAGGGCGCGCCCGAAGCCGTGATCGAGGCCGCCTACCGCGCCATGATTGACGCATTCATCGAATTTGAACGCGGCGAATTCAAGCGCCTGCGTCCGCAACTGTCACAGGAAGGCTGAGCCATGGCACGCATGAAACTCTTGATGATCGACAACTACGACAGCTTCACCTACAACATCGTCCAGTATTTTGGCGAGCTGGGCGCCGAGGTTGACGTGTTCCGCAACGACGAGATCACGGTGGCCGGGATTGCCGCCAAGCTCGACGCGGGGCAGCTCGACCGCCTGGTGGTGTCGCCCGGCCCGTGCTCGCCGGCCGAGGCCGGGATTTCGGTCGCGGCGATCCAGCACTTTGCCGGCAAGCTGCCGATCCTGGGCGTCTGCCTGGGGCACCAGGCCATCGGCGCGGCCTTTGGCGGCAAGATCATCCGGGCGCAGGAATTGATGCACGGCAAGACCAGCGTCATCACGACCACGCAGCAGGGCGTGTTCGCCGGCCTGCCGGAACAGTTCACCGTGAACCGCTACCACTCGCTGGCGATTGAAAAATCGACGTGCCCCGACGTGCTTGAAGTCACCGCCTGGACCGACGACGGCGAAATCATGGGCGTGCGGCACAAGACGCTGCCGATCCAGGGCGTGCAGTTCCACCCCGAATCCATCCTGACCGAGCATGGCCATGCGATGCTGAAAAACTTCCTGGAACAGCAGGCATGAGAGTCGCTATTTATTTAATAGCTGCTTATGCCCGCGCAGTATGCGTAAAAGGCCTGAATGACTCAAAAAATCATTGATCTGCGAAGCGACACGGTCACGCAGCCGACGCCGGCCATGCGCGCCGTGATGATGGCAGCCCCGCTGGGTGATGATGTATTCGGCGGCGACCCGAGCGTCAACGCGCTGCAGGAAAAAATCGCCACCTTGCTGGGCTTCGAGGCCGCGCTGTTCCTACCCACCGGAACGCAAAGCAACCTGTGCGCCATCCTGAGCCATTGCCAGCGCGGCGACGAGTACATCGTCGGCCAGCAGGCGCATTGCTACCGCTGGGAAGGCGGCGGCGCGGCGGTGTTCGGCAGCGTGCAGCCGCAGCCGCTGAACCACCAGGGCGACGGCACGCTGGCGCTGGGCGACATCGAGGCGGCCATCAAGCCCGACGACGCGCATTTCGCCCGCACGCGGCTGCTGGCGCTGGAAAACACGCTGGGCGGCAAGCTGCTGCCGTTTGAGTATCTGCGGCAGGCGACGCAACTGGCGAAAGACCGGGGCCTGGAGCGGCATCTGGATGGCGCGCGGCTGTTCAATGCCGCCGTCGCGCAGGCGCTGCAAACCGGCAGCGATGCCTTCACCGAGGCGCGCCGCATCGCCCAGTCCTTTGACAGCGTGTCGGTCTGCTTCAGCAAGGGGCTGGGCGCGCCGGTCGGCTCAGCGCTGTGCGGCTCGCAGGCTTTCATCGCCAGGGCCCACCGCATCCGCAAGATGGCCGGCGGCGGCATGCGCCAGGCCGGCATGCTGGCGGCTGCCGCCTCGCATGCGCTGGACCACCATGTCGCGCGGCTGGCGCAGGACCATGCGCTGGCGCAGCGGCTGGCCGACGGGCTGGCGGGCATCCATGGCCTGCAGGTCGAGGCGCCGCAGACCAACATCGTGTTCGTCGATTTGACGGGCGCCGCCCGCGACCAGTCCGCAGCCTTGCTCCAGCATCTGGCGGCGCACGGCGTCCAGGCCACCGGCCTGTACCGACTGCGGTTTGTCACCCACCTCGATGTGGATGCCGAAGGCGTGGATAAAGCCGCAGCCGTGGTCCGCCAGTTTTTCAATTCCTGAACCCGCAGCCAGTCCATGGGCATTGACCACCTTGCGCTGTTTGTCGCCGCCGGCATCGTGCTCAACCTGACGCCCGGCCCCGACGTGCTCTACATCGTGACGAACGCGATGCGCTCGGGCGCCCGCGCCGGAATCGTCGCGGCGCTGGGCATCACGGCGGGCTGCTTCGTGCATATCCTTGCAGCGGCGATTGGCGTCAGCGCGCTGATGGCGGCGTCCGCCACCGCCTTCACGCTGCTCAAGTGGGCGGGCGCGGCCTATCTGGTGTTCGTGGGCCTGCGCATGCTGCTGGCCCGCGCATCCGCGCCAGGCCAATCAGCTGCTATGAATTCAGTAGCTGCTTGCGCAGATGGGACAAGCGGAAAAGCACTGAAACGTGTATTTTTCCAGGGTTTCTGGACGAATGCGCTCAATCCCAAGGTCGCGCTGTTCTTCCTGGCCTTTGTGCCGCAGTTCATCGCGCCCGGGGTGGACAACAAGCCGCTGGCGTTCTTGCTGCTCGGGCTGCTGTTCAACTTCAATGCGTTGTGGGTCAACATCGGCTGGGCGGGCGCCGCTGCCTGGCTGGCCGGGCGCCTGACGTCTGTGCAGCAGGCCATGCACGGGCTGGAACGCGCCGCCGGCCTGATGTTCGTCGGCTTTGGCCTGAAACTGGCCTTTTCCGGTCATCCGGTGACCTGACCCTCTCCCTCGATAAAAAAGCCGAACAGGAAACCCCATGCCCCACCGCCACAAGATCACCGCCAGCGAAGCCCTGCAGCGCACCATCGAGCACCGCGAGATTTTTCATGACGAAATGCTGCACATCATGCGGCTCATCATGAGTGGCGAGATGTCGCCCCTGATGACCGCCGCGCTGATCACCGGCCTGCGCGTGAAGAAGGAAACCATCGGCGAGATCACCGCCGCCGCGCAGGTGATGCGCGAGTTCTCGACCAAGGTGCATGTCGCCGACAAGACCCACCTTGTGGACATCGTCGGCACCGGCGGCGACGGTTCGCACACCTTCAACATCTCGACCTGCGCCATGTTCGTGGCAGCCAGCGCCGGTGCCCGGGTCAGCAAGCACGGCGGGCGCAGCGTCAGCAGCAAGTCGGGCAGCGCCGACGTGGTCGAGTCGCTGGGCATTTCGCTCAATCTGTCGCCCGAGGCGATTGCCCGCTGCATCGCCGAAGTGGGCGTCGGCTTCATGTTTGCGCCGAATCACCACCCGGCGATGAAGAACGTCGCGCCGGTGCGCAAGGAACTGGGTATCCGGACCATCTTCAACATTCTCGGCCCGCTGACCAATCCGGCCTGCGCGCCCAACATCCTGATGGGCGTGTTCCACCCCGACCTGGTCGGCATCCAGGTCCGCGCGCTGCAGCGCCTCGGCGCTGAGCATGCGCTGGTGGTGTACGGCAAGGACGGCATGGACGAGGTCAGCCTGGGTGCGGCCACCGTGGTCGGCGAACTGAAGGACGGCGAGATCACTGAATATGAAATTCATCCCGAAGACTTCGGCCTGCCGATGGCCGGCAACCGCGCGCTGCGGGTGGAAACGCCCGAGCAGTCCAGGGCCATGCTGCTGGGCGTGCTCGACAACCAGCCGGGTGCGCCGCGCGACATCGTGATCCTGAATGCCGGCGCTGCGCTGTATGCCGCCAATGTGGTCGATTCGATGAAGTTGGGCGTGGAGAAAGCCCGTGCCGCTATCGAATCAGGCGCCGCCAGGGCTAAACTGGCGCAGTTGGTCGCTTTCAGCCAGTCGGCCGGCGCTTGACCCGATGTGGCGCGATGCCGGCGTCTGGATCGCGCTGGGCGTGTCCTTGGTGTTCATCGTCGCCGGATTCGCCATGCACCGCGTCTTTGTGAAAATCCTCAAGAACGGCTCTCCCGAGCCGTCCCCATCCTCCGCCGGGCAGGCCCAGCCGCCGCCCGCGACCAACCCACCGGAATCCCCATGAGTGACATCCTGAACAAGATCATTGCCGTCAAGCGCACGGAAATCGAGGAAGCAATCAACCGCAAGCCGCTGTCGGCGATGCGCAAGGACGCCGAATCGCGCGTGCTGACACGCGACTTCGTCGGCGCGCTGCGCGCCAAGGTCGCAGTCGGCAAGCCCGCCGTGATTGCCGAAATCAAGAAGGCCAGCCCGTCCAAGGGCGTGCTGCGCGCCGACTTCATTCCCGCCGACATTGCCCAGAGCTATGCCGAGTTCGGCGCGGCCTGCCTGTCGGTGCTGACCGACCAGCAGTTTTTCCAGGGAAGCATCGACTACCTGAAGCAGGCCAGGGCCTCGTGCAGCCTGCCGGTGCTGCGCAAGGACTTCATCGTCGATGCCTACCAGATCTATGAGTCGCGCGTCATGGGCGCCGACTGCATCCTGCTGATCGCCGCCTGCCTGGACGACGCGCAGATGAAGGCCTTCGAGGCGCTGGCGATGTCGCTCGACATGGCGGTGCTGGTCGAGGTGCATGACGAAACGGAACTGGAACGTGCGCTCAAGCTCAAAACGCCCTTGATCGGCATTAATAACCGCAACCTGAACACCTTCGAGGTGTCGCTGGACACCACGCTGCGCCTGATGGGCCGGGTGCCGGCCGAGCGCCTGCTGGTCACCGAGTCGGGCATTGCAACCCCGCAGGATGTCAAGCGCCTGCGCGATGCCCATGTCAACGCTTTCCTGGTCGGCGAAGCCTTCATGCGCGCCGACGAGCCGGGCGAGGCGCTGGCCGAGCTGTTTGGCGAGTAAGCAAGGGAGCGTGTGATGGCGCAGGACGATTTTTCCGCAAGGCTTGACCTTGCAAACCCAGGCCAGTTGATGAGCGCCGATCCATCGGATTGGCCGGTGGCGCCAGACTGGCAGCCGGTGGTGGACGAATTTTTTGCCAGCCCCATGGGCCAAAGGTTGTTGGCGTTCCTGCGCGAACGGCTGGAGGCTGGCGCAGTCATCTTTCCGCCCCGGCCCCTGCGCGCGCTGGAGCTGACGCCTGCCAGCGAGGTGCGCGTCGTCATCCTGGGCCAGGACCCGTACCACGGGCGCGGGCAGGCCGAAGGGCTGGCGTTCTCGGTGGCGCCCGGCGTGGCCCTGCCGCCGTCATTGCGCAACATCTTCAAGGAACTGCGGCGCGACCTGGACACGCCGCCGCCGAAGTTTCCGGTGCCCGGCGGCAGCCTGGCCAACTGGGCCACGCATGGCGTGCTGCTGCTCAACACCTGCCTGACGGTGGAAGAGGGCAAGCCCGCCAGCCACGCGGGCAAGGGCTGGGAAATGCTGACCGACAGCGTGATCCGCCAGGTATCGGCGGGCGATCATCCGGTGGTCTTCATGCTGTGGGGCGCGCATGCGCAGTCCAAGCGGGCACTGATCGACGAGGACCGCCACAAGGTGCTGCTGGCCAACCATCCTTCGCCGTTGTCGGCCATGAGGCCACCTCTGCCTTTCATCGGCTGCGGGCACTTTTCACAGGCGCGCGATTGGCGCATTGCGCATCCGAAAGTTTAAAAGTGGTTTGCTGCCGAGATTTATGTTTTCTTGAAAAACAGTGGCATAATCCGTGATTCGCTTGAAGGATGGGTGTCCGAGTGGTTAAAGGAGGCAGACTGTAAATCTGTTCGCTAACGCGTACGCTGGTTCGAATCCAGCCCCATCCACCAAATCTGGTCGATTCTGGCAAGTTTGCGTTGCAAAGTCAGGGTCGTTGCCGGTTTTGGGTTGTAAGGTAAATTGAGTGTGAGTTGATCTGGCAGGGTTGCGCGGGAGTAGTTCAATGGTAGAACCCTAGCCTTCCAAGCTAATGACGCGGGTTCGATTCCCGTCTCCCGCTCCAGGGTGCCGATGTGCCTGGAGATTTGCAGGTCAGCATTGCATCGTTTGCCGCAAGAGGTTTTTTGAATTCAGCCCATTTGGCTCAGTGGCAGAGCACTCCCTTGGTAAGGGAGAGGTCCCGGGTCCGATTCCCGGAATGGGCACCATTTTTGAGTTGGTTGCAGTGAGTTTTTCTGCGACTGACAATGGTTTGTTAAGTGTTTTTGTAACTTTTCGGAGTTGGAAATGGCAAAAGAGAAATTTTCGCGGACCAAGCCGCACGTCAACGTCGGCACGATCGGCCACGTCGACCATGGCAAGACCACGCTGACGGCGGCAATCGCCACCGTGCTGGCGGCCAAGTTCGGCGGCGAAGCCAAGGCCTACGACCAAATTGACGCGGCTCCGGAAGAAAAAGCGCGCGGCATCACCATCAACACCGCCCACGTCGAGTACGAAACGGCCTCCCGCCACTATGCGCACGTTGACTGCCCAGGCCACGCCGATTATGTGAAGAACATGATCACCGGTGCTGCCCAGATGGACGGCGCTATTCTTGTTTGTTCGGCCGCTGACGGCCCGATGCCCCAGACGCGCGAGCACATCCTGCTGGCCCGCCAAGTCGGCGTGCCTTACATCATCGTGTTCCTGAACAAGTGCGACATGGTGGACGACGCCGAACTGCTCGAACTCGTTGAAATGGAAGTGCGCGAGCTGCTCGATAAGTACGATTTCCCCGGTGACGACACCCCGATCATCCACGGCTCGGCCAAGCTCGCCCTCGAAGGCGACAAGGGTCCGCTGGGCGAAGAAGCCATCATGAAGCTGGCCGACGCACTGGACAACTACATTCCCCTGCCAGAGCGCGCTGTCGACGGCGCCTTCCTGATGCCCGTGGAAGACGTGTTCTCGATCTCCGGCCGCGGCACCGTGGTGACCGGCCGTATCGAGCGCGGCATCATCAAGGTCGGCGAGGAAATCGAGATCGTCGGCATTGCCGACACGCAAAAGACGATTTGCACCGGCGTGGAAATGTTCCGCAAGCTGCTCGACCAGGGCCAGGCGGGCGACAACGTCGGCATCTTGCTGCGCGGCACCAAGCGTGAAGACGTGCAGCGCGGCCAGGTGCTGTGCAAGCCCGGTTCGATCAAGCCGCACACGCACTTCACCGGCGAGATCTATGTCCTGTCCAAGGACGAAGGCGGCCGCCACACGCCCTTCTTCAACAACTACCGCCCACAGTTCTACTTCCGCACGACGGACGTAACCGGCGCGATCGAGTTACCAGAAGGCAAGGAAATGGTCATGCCAGGCGACAACGTGTCGATCACCGTCAAGCTGATCAACCCGATTGCCATGGAAGAAGGCCTGCGTTTCGCCATCCGCGAAGGCGGCCGTACCGTGGGCGCTGGCGTTGTGGCCAAGATCCTCGCGTAATGAATTGAAGGTTTGATGCAGGGGTATAGCTCAATTGGCAGAGCGTCGGTCTCCAAAACCGAAGGTTGATGGTTCGATTCCTTCTGCCCCTGCCACCCGATTGTCGAGGTGGTTAACGTCGAAGATAGTGTGAAAAGATAACAAGCAAGCCCGCCGGAAGTTGAAAGCTTCAGGTGGGCTTAAGCGTCTGCAAGGGCGCGCGAAGATTGAACAGGAAATTCGGCAGCCATGGCCTCTACTCAAGTTGAAACCGTCAGTACCAATGCGGACAAAGCCAAGCTGGGCCTGGCCGTAGTGCTGGTGTTGGCCGCCCTTGTCGGTTTTTATTTGTTGGCCAAGCAAGGCCAGGTTGCGCAGTGGGGTGTCTTGCTTGCGGGCTTGGTTGCGGCAGCGCTTGTTTTTGTATCGTCGGAACTCGGCAGACAGTTTCTGGCTTTTGGCCGTGACTCTGTCCGCGAAGTTAAAAAAGTCGTCTGGCCAGAGCGCAGGGAGGCCATCCAGATGACGGCTTATGTGTTCGGCTTCGTGGTGGTGATGGCATTGTTTTTATGGTTGACGGACAAGACGCTCGAATGGGTGTTTTATGACCTGATCCTGGGATGGAAAAGATAATGAGCGATCTGAACGATACGGCACCCAGAGGTGTTGTGGCTGATGCATCCCATGCACTGGCGCCTGGCATGCAATGGTATGTCGTCCATGCGTATTCCGGCATGGAAAAAGCGGCGGAGCGCAATATTGTCGAGCGCATCAACCGCGCCGGCATGCAATCCAAGTTCGGGCGCTTCCTGGTACCCACCGAAGAGGTCGTCGAGATCAAGAACGGCCAGAAGAAGACGACCGAGCGCCGTTTCTTTCCAGGCTATGTGCTGGTCGAGATGGTCATGGACGACGAAACCTGGCATCTGGTGAAGCACACGAACAAGGTCACCGGTTTTGTCGGCGGCGCGAAAAATCGTCCGGCGCCCATCTCTGAAGAAGAGGTGCAAAAGATCGTCAGCCAGATGCAGGTCGGCACCGACAAGCCACGCCACAAGGTCGAGTTTGAAACGGGCGAATACGTTCGAGTCAAGGATGGCCCGTTCACCGATTTCAATGGCACCGTGGAAGAAGTCAACTACGAAAAGAACAAGGTCCGCGTGTCGGTCACGATTTTCGGACGTGCAACACCGGTTGAGCTTGAGTTCAGCCAGATCGAAAAGACCTGATCTCCATTTCTTTCAGAAGAAGCCTGAAAAATATTTTGGGCTGATCAGATAAAATTTTGCGCCTTGCAACTCGGCGCGAAGGATTCCCAAGAATCCATTTTGAGTTGTGTAACCCCCGGGAAGCTTGAGAACTGTTGTTTGACAGTTCTCAGGCGTTATGACCCGCAAGGAGAAAAGTATGGCGAAAAAAATCGTCGGCTTCGTCAAGCTGCAAGTACCAGCTGGCAAGGCCAATCCATCCCCACCGATCGGACCCGCTCTGGGTCAACGTGGTCTGAACATCATGGAATTCTGCAAGGCATTCAATGCCCAGACCCAAGGTGTTGAGCCAGGTTTGCCACTGCCCGTGGTGATCACCGCTTACGCGGACAAGAGCTTTACCTTCATCATCAAGACGCCGCCGGCGATCACCTTGATCAAGAAGGCTATCAAGCTCGACAAGGGATCGGCCACGCCGCATTCCGCCAAGGTTGGCAAGATCACCCGCGCTCAGCTGGAAGAAATCGCCAAGGCCAAGATGAAAGATTTGACGGCTGCCGATCTGGACGCAGCCGTCCGTACTATTGCCGGTTCCGCCCGTTCCATGGGTGTGACGGTGGAGGGTGTTGTATGAGCAAGTTGACCAAACGTCAAAAAACCATCGGCGACAAGGTTGACAGCAACAAGCTGTATGCATTGCCTGACGCACTGGGCCTTGTCAAAGAGTTCGCCGTTGCCAAGTTCGACGAGTCCATCGACGTGGCCGTGCAACTCGGCATCGATGCCAAGAAATCCGACCAGGTCGTCCGCGGCGCCGTTGTGATGCCCAACGGCACCGGCAAGACCAAACGCGTTGCCGTGTTCGCACAAGGCGCCAAAGCTGAAGAAGCCAAGGCCGCCGGTGCCGACATCGTCGGCATGGACGATCTGGCTGCCGACATCAAGGCTGGCAAGATGGACTTCGACGTGGTGATTGCTTCCCCCGATGCCATGCGCATCGTCGGCACGCTGGGCCAGATCCTTGGCCCACGCGGCCTGATGCCTAATCCAAAGGTCGGTACCGTGACGCCTGACGTCGCGACCGCTGTTCGCAACGCAAAAGCTGGTCAGGTCCAGTTCCGCGTTGACAAGGCCGGTATCGTGCATGGCACCATCGGTCGTCGCTCGTTCGACACCGAAAAGCTGCAAGGCAATCTGGCTGCATTGATTGACGCGCTGATCAAGGCCAAGCCTGCTACCAGCAAGGGCGTGTACCTGAAGAAAGTCGCCGTTTCGTCAACGATGGGTGTGGGCGTCCGCGTCGACACGCAGACCATCGCGGCTTGAGGGTAAAAATTTGAACGGCGCGCAAGCGTCGTTCAGAGTGGTGGGCTGCCGGGGTTCTCTCGGGCAGGTCATCCAAGACCGTTGGTGTGCCAGTCTGAACAAGTCGTTCGGGCCAGGCGCTTAATCGAAAGACAGCCAACGCAGATGGCGGTCCCGCTGCTTGAATGGTTTTGAAAGAAATCTGAAAACAGTTGGTCGCTGAACATGAGCGTGTTGAAGGGTGGCAGCGCAAGCTCAAACCCGACAACACATTTTTAAGGAGTAGACCTTGAGTCTCAACCGCAGTGAGAAACAAGCCGTCATTGATGAAGTGACAGGCCTCGCCGCTAAAGCTCAAACGCTCGTGATGGCGGAATACCGTGGCATCACGGTCGCCGACATGACCAAGCTGCGCAGCCAAGCCCGCGAAAAAGGCGTGACCCTGAGTGTTCTGAAGAACACCCTGGCTCGCCGTGCCGTGGCAGGTAGCGCATTTGAAGTCTTGTCCGACCAGATGACCGGTCCGCTGATCTACGGCTTTTCCATTGATGCCGTCGCTGCTGCAAAAGTAGTGGCTGACTTCGCTAAAACCAACGACAAGCTGGTGATTCGCGCAGGTGCATTTGCTGGGAAAACCCTGGACATCGAGGGCGTCAAGCAACTGGCCAACATTCCTTCCAAGGAAGTGTTGCTGGCCCAGTTGTGCGGCTTGCTGATGTCGCCTATTTCGCGTACCGCTGCCGTGCTGGCAGCGCTGTCCGCGCAACGTGGCGCTGGCGCAGAAGAAGTGGCCGAGGCTGCAGAACCTGCCGCAGAAGTCACCGAAGCCGCAGCGGCGTAAACAGCAGACCTTTGCGGGACAGGTTGCAGCGCTCATGCGCCAGGCCTTGTCCCCAACTGTTAAAGAAATTTTTTTAGGAATTCAAAATGGCATTCGATAAAGACGCATTTTTGACCGTGCTGGACAGCATGACGGTCCTCGAACTCAACGACCTGGTGAAAGCCATCGAAGAGAAGTTTGGCGTGAGCGCAGCCTCCATGGCTGCTCCCGCTGCTGGCGGCGGCGGTGCAGGTGCTGCTGTTGCTGAAGAAAAGACCGAATTCAACGTCGTTCTGCTCGAAGCTGGCGCGCAAAAAGTGCAGGTCATCAAGGCCGTGCGCGAACTGACCGGCCTGGGCTTGAAAGAAGCCAAGGACCTTGTGGACGGCGCTCCGAAGAACGTCAAGGAAGGCGCCAACAAAGCCGACGCAGAAGCCGCCAAGAAGAAGCTGGAAGATGCCGGCGCGAAAGTCGAACTCAAGTAATTCTTGCGGTTCGCAAAGGCTGGAAGACCTCCACGGGCTTCCAGCCTTTCCCGTTTAAGGCTCAGCTACGGCCACCGGCCTGAAGCTTCTTTAACTCCCCAAAAGGCAAGTGTCTTTCACGCTGGATGGAAAAAATACTGGAAAAAGGATTAAAAGTCTTTTTCCCAGTGTTTTCTGAATCCCCGACTGCAGAAACGCCTTGGTTCGGGTGCTGTGCAATGCATCACCGTCCGCCATGGTTGGTAGTGGCCAACCACCAAGTTGCCTGAATACGTGGTGTATTCGGGTTCGAGAGTCCCAGAGCCCATCATTACGGAGAACTCATGGCCCTAACTTCTAGTTACAGCTTCACCGAACGCAAACGCATCCGTAAAAGCTTCGGCAACCGCGAAAGCGTGTTGACGGTTCCCTACTTGCTGCAAATGCAGAAAGATGCGTACATCGCATTCCTGCAAGCCGATCGCGCGCCCCAAAAGCGCATGGTTGAAGGCCTTCAGGCCGCCTTTCAAAACGCTTTTCCCATTGTCTCGCACAACGGTTTTGTCGAGATGAAATTCATCGAGTACAACCTGGCCAAGCCGGCCTTCGATGTACGCGAATGCCAGACCCGTGGCCTGACGTTTGCCTCGGCCGTGCGCGCCAAGGTGCAGCTCATCATCTATGACCGCGAGTCCTCGACATCGCAGTCCAAGGTCGTCAAGGAAGTCAAGGAGCAGGAAGTCTACATGGGCGAAGTGCCGCTCATGACCGACAAAGGCTCGTTTGTCATCAACGGCACCGAGCGCGTCATCGTGTCGCAGCTGCACCGTTCGCCAGGCGTGTTCTTTGAACACGACAAAGGCAAAACCCACAGTTCGGGCAAGCTGCTGTTTTCGGCCCGCATCATCCCTTACCGCGGCTCCTGGCTCGACTTCGAGTTCGACCCGAAGGACATCCTGTACTTCCGCGTGGACCGCCGCCGCAAGATGCCGGTCACGATCCTGCTGAAGGCCATCGGCCTGAACCACGAATCGATCCTGGCAAACTTCTTTGTCTTCGACAATTTCCGCCTGATGGACAGCGGCGCGCAAATGGAATTTGTGGCCGAGCGCATGCGCGGCGAAGTCGCCCGTTTCGACCTGACCGACAAGGCCGGCAAGGTCGTTGTGGCCAAGGACAAGCGCATCACGGTTCGGCATACCCGCGAACTGGAGCAAAGCGGCACCACCAGCATCAGCGTGCCGGAAGATTTCCTGATCGGCCGTGTGGTCGCCAAGAACATCATTGACACCGATACGGGTGAGATCATTGCCAAGGCCAATGATGAGCTGACCGAGGCGTTGCTGAAAAAGCTGCGTGTCGCCGGCATCCAGGATGTCCAGGTGCTCTACACCAACGAACTCGACCAGGGTGCGTACATTTCGCAAACCCTGCGCGCCGATGAAACGGCCGACGAGTTTGCAGCGCGCGTCGCCATCTACCGCATGATGCGCCCCGGCGAGCCGCCAACGGAGGATGCGGTCCAGGCCCTGTTCCAGCGCCTGTTCTACAACCCGGACACCTACGACCTGTCGCGCGTGGGCCGCATGAAGTTCAACGCCCGCGTGGGCCGCGACGAATCCACCGGCCCGATGGTCATGACGAACGAGGACATCCTCGCCGTCGTGAAGATCCTGGTGGACCTGCGCAACGGCAACGGCGAAGTCGATGACATTGACCACCTCGGCAACCGCCGCGTGCGCTGCGTCGGCGAACTCGCCGAGAACCAGTACCGCACCGGTCTGGCGCGTATCGAAAAGGCCGTCAAGGAGCGTCTGGGCCAGGCCGAGCAAGAGCCGCTCATGCCGCACGACCTGATCAACAGCAAGCCGATCTCGGCCGCCCTGAAGGAATTCTTCGGCGCTTCGCAGCTGTCGCAGTTCATGGACCAGACCAATCCGCTGGCTGAAATCACCCACAAGCGCCGTGTTTCGGCCCTTGGCCCCGGTGGTTTGACCCGCGAACGTGCCGGTTTTGAAGTGCGTGACGTCCACGTGACCCATTACGGCCGCGTCTGCCCGATTGAAACGCCTGAAGGTCCGAACATTGGTCTGATCAACTCGCTGGCACTGTACGCCCGCCTGAACGAGTACGGTTTCATTGAAACGCCGTACCGCCGGGTCGCTGACAGCAAGGTGACGATGGACATCGACTACCTGTCGGCCATCGAAGAAGGCAAGTACGTGATTGCCCAGGCCAATGCAGCGCTGGACAAGGAAGGCCGCCTGACCGGCGACCTGGTATCGGCCCGTGAAAAGGGTGAGTCCATCCTGGTGAGCGCCGAGCGCGTCCAGTACATGGACGTGTCGCCGGCGCAGATCGTGTCGGTGGCGGCTTCGCTGGTTCCGTTCCTGGAACACGACGATGCGAACCGTGCGCTGATGGGCGCCAACATGTCGCGCCAGGCCGTCCCCGTGCTGCGTCCGGAAAAGCCCCTCGTCGGCACCGGCATCGAGCGCGTGGCGGCGGTGGACTCCGGGACGGTCGTCACGGCCACCCGTGGCGGCATCGTGGACTACGTCGATGCCACCCGCATCGTGGTGCGCGTCAATGATGCGGAAGCCCTGGCCGGTGAAATCGGCGTGGACATCTACAACCTGATCAAGTACCAGCGTTCCAACCAGAACACCAACATCCACCAGCGCCCCATCGTCAAGATGGGCGACCATCTGGCCAAGGGTGACGTGGTGGCTGACGGCGCATCGACCGACCTGGGCGAAATCGCCATTGGCCAGAACATGCTGATCGGCTTCATGCCGTGGAACGGCTACAACTTCGAGGATTCGATCCTGATTTCCGAGCGCGTGGTGGCCGAAGACCGCTACACCTCGATTCATATCGAAGAACTCGTCGTGATGGCGCGTGACACCAAGCTCGGCTCCGAGGAAATCACCCGCGACATCCCGAACCTGTCCGAGCAGCAACTCAACCGTCTGGACGAATCCGGCATTATTTATGTCGGTGCCGAAGTCCAGCCGGGCGACACGCTGGTCGGCAAGGTCACGCCCAAGGGCGAGACCACGCTGACGCCGGAAGAAAAACTGCTGCGCGCCATCTTCGGCGAAAAAGCCAGCGATGTGAAAGACACCTCGCTGCGCGTCAGCCAGGGCTCTTCGGGCACCGTGATCGATGTGCAGGTCTTCACGCGTGAAGGCATCACCCGCGACAAGCGGGCCCAGCAGATCATCGACGACGAGCTCAAGCGCTACCGCCTGGACCTGAACGACCAGCTGCGTATCGTGGAAGCCGATGCGTTCGACCGTATCGAAAAGCTGCTGATCGGCAAGATCGCCAATGGCGGCCCGAAAAAGCTTGCCAAAGGCACGAAGCTCGACAAGGCCTACCTGACCGACGTCGAGAAATACCACTGGTTCGATATCCGGCCGGCCGATGATGAAGTGGCGTCGCAGCTGGAAAGCATCAAGAACTCGATGGAGCAGACGCGCCACAGTTTCGACCTGTCTTTCGAGGAAAAGCGCAAAAAGCTGACGCAGGGCGACGAGCTGCCATCGGGCGTGCTGAAGATGGTCAAGGTCTACCTGGCCGTCAAGCGCCGTCTGCAGCCGGGCGACAAGATGGCCGGCCGCCACGGCAACAAGGGCGTGGTGTCCAAGATCGTTCCGGTCGAAGACATGCCCCACATGGCCGACGGCACGCCGTGCGACATCGTGCTGAACCCGCTGGGCGTGCCATCGCGCATGAACGTCGGCCAGGTGCTCGAAGTCCATCTGGGCTGGGCAGCCAAGGGCCTGGGTCACCGGATTGGCGACATGCTGCAGGCCGAGGCCAAGGTGGCCGAGTTGCGTCAGTTCATGGACACGCTGTACAACAAGTCGGGCCGCACGGAAGACCTCGCTTCGCTCTCGGACGAACAGGTTATCGAGATGGCCCAAAACCTGACCACTGGCGTGCCTTTCGCCACGCCGGTGTTTGACGGTGCCTCGGAAGAGGACATCATGACCATGCTGCAACTGGCCTATCCTGATGCGATTGCCAAGGCCAAGGGCCTGACACCAACGCGCACGCAGGCCCAGCTGTATGACGGCCGCACCGGCGACGCTTTCGAGCGCACGACGACGGTCGGCTACATGCACTTCCTGAAGCTTCACCACCTGGTGGACGACAAAATGCACGCCCGCTCGACCGGCCCTTACAGTCTGGTCACGCAGCAGCCGCTGGGCGGCAAGGCCCAGTTCGGTGGCCAGCGTTTCGGTGAGATGGAAGTCTGGGCGCTGGAAGCCTACGGCGCCGCCTACGTGCTGCAGGAAATGCTCACCGTCAAGTCCGATGACGTGGTGGGTCGTACCAAGGTGTACGAAAGCATCGTCAAGGGTGAGCATGCGATCACCGCCGGCATGCCGGAGTCGTTCAACGTGCTGGTGAAGGAAATTCGCTCGCTCGGTATCGACATGGAACTCGAACGCAGCTAGTCCAGTGGCCTTGCGGGACAGACCAGGATTGCACAGCAATCTGCTCTGTCCTCAACTGATTAAGAGGATTTACAGATGAAATCATTACTCGACCTGTTCAAGCAGTTCACGCCCGATGAGCATTTCGATGCCATCAAAATTGGCATGGCTTCGCCCGAGAAGATCCGTTCGTGGTCTTTCGGCGAGGTCAAAAAACCCGAGACCATCAACTACCGCACCTTCAAGCCAGAGCGCGACGGTCTCTTTTGCGCCAAGATCTTTGGCCCCATCAAGGACTACGAATGCCTGTGCGGCAAGTACAAGCGCCTCAAGCACCGTGGTGTCATCTGCGAGAAGTGCGGCGTTGAAGTCACGCAGACCAAGGTTCGCCGCGAACGCATGGGTCACATCGACCTGGCCGCGCCATGCGCGCACATCTGGTTCCTGAAGTCGCTGCCATCGCGTCTGGGCCTGGTGCTCGACATGACGCTGCGCGACATCGAACGCGTGCTGTACTTTGAAGCCTATGTGGTCACAGACCCCGGCATGACCCCGCTGAAGAAATTCAGCATCATGTCGGAAGACGATTTCGACGCCAAGCGCAAGGAATACGGCGACGAATACACCGCCAAGATGGGCGCCGAAGGCATCAAGGACTTGCTCGAAGGGCTGGACCTCGACGTTGAAATCGACAAGCTGCGCAATGACCTGACCGGCTCCGAGATCAAGATCAAGAAGAACGCCAAGCGCCTGAAGCTGATGGAAGGATTCAAGAAATCCGGCATCAAGCCCGAGTGGATGGTGCTCGACGTGCTGCCCGTGCTGCCGCCGGACCTGCGTCCCTTGGTGCCGCTGGACGGCGGCCGCTTTGCGACCTCCGACCTGAACGATCTGTACCGCCGCGTCATCAACCGCAACAGCCGCCTGCGCCGTTTGCTTGAACTGAAGGCGCCTGAAATCATTGCGCGCAATGAAAAGCGCATGCTTCAGGAAGCCGTGGACAGCTTGCTGGACAACGGCCGGCGCGGCAAGGCCATGACGGGCGCCAACAAGCGCGCGCTGAAGTCCCTCGCCGACATGATCAAGGGAAAGTCAGGCCGTTTCCGCCAGAATTTGCTGGGCAAGCGCGTCGATTATTCGGGCCGTTCCGTGATTACCGTGGGCCCGACGCTCAAGCTGCACCAGTGCGGCCTGCCCAAGCTGATGGCGCTCGAACTGTTCAAGCCCTTCATCTTCGCGCAGCTTGAAGTGCGTGGCATTGCCACCACCATCAAGGCGGCCAAGAAGGAAGTCGAAACCGGCACGCCAGTCGTGTGGGACATCCTGGAAGAGGTCATCAAGGAGCACCCGGTGATGCTCAACCGTGCGCCCACGCTGCACCGTCTGGGCATCCAGGCGTTCGAGCCGATCCTGATCGAAGGCAAGGCGATCCAGCTGCACCCGCTGGTCTGCTCGGCCTTCAATGCCGACTTTGACGGTGACCAGATGGCCGTTCACGTGCCGCTGTCCGTGGAAGCGCAGATGGAAGCCCGCACCCTGATGCTGGCCTCGAACAACATCCTGTTCCCGGCCAACGGCGAGCCTTCCATCGTTCCTTCGCAGGACGTGGTGCTGGGCCTGTACTACACGACGCGCGACCGCACCAACGGCAAGGGCGAAGGCCTGGTGTTTTCCGACACCGGCGAAGTCCGCCGCGCCTTTGATGCGGGTGAACTCGACCTGAACGCCCGCATCAGCGTGCGCCTGACCGAGTGGAGCAAGGACAAGGAAACGAACGAGTTCGTGCCATCGACCAAGCTGTGGGAAACCACCGGCGGTCGTGCACTGCTGTCGGAAATCCTGCCCAAGGGACTGCCTTTTTCCAACATCAACAAGGCGTTGAAGAAAAAGGAAATCTCCAAGCTGATCAACGTGTCTTTCCGCAAGTGCGGCTTGAAAGAGACCGTGGTGTTTGCCGACAAGCTGCTGCAGTCGGGTTTCCGCCTGGCGACCAAGGCCGGCATTTCGATCTGTATCGAAGACATGCTGGTGCCCAAGGAGAAGACCGCGATCATTGCGCACGCCCAGAAGGAAGTCAAAGAGATCGAGCAGCAGTACACCTCGGGCCTGGTGACGGCCGGCGAGCGCTACAACAAGGTGGTGGACATCTGGGGCAAGTCGGGCGACGACGTGTCCAAGGCCATGATGGCCCAGCTGTCCAAGGAAAAGGTCATTGACCGCCACGGCAATCTGGTCGAGCAGGATTCGTTCAACTCGATCTACATGATGGCCGACTCCGGCGCGCGCGGTTCCGCCGCGCAGATTCGCCAGGTCGCCGGCATGCGCGGCTTGATGGCCAAGCCTGACGGTTCGATCATCGAGACGCCGATCACCGCGAACTTCCGCGAAGGCCTGAACGTGCTGGAGTACTTCATCTCCACCCACGGCGCCCGCAAGGGCCTGGCCGACACGGCGCTGAAAACGGCCAACTCCGGCTACCTGACGCGCCGCCTGTGCGACGTGGTGCAGGATCTGGTCGTGACCGAACACGACTGCGGCACGCTCGACGGCTCGGTCATGCGCGCCATCGTCGAAGGCGGCGAGGTCATCGAATCGCTGCGCGACCGCGTTCTGGGCCGCACCATCGTCGAAGACGTGCTGCACCCCGAGAACCGCTCGGTGCTGACCAAGGCCGGCGTCATGCTGGACGAGGACATAATCGACGGACTCGAAGCTGCTGGCGTTGACGAAGTCAAGGTCCGCACCGCGCTGACCTGCGAAACCCGCTTCGGCCTGTGCGCCAGCTGCTACGGCCGCGACTTGGGCCGCGGCGGCCTGATCAACATCGGCGAGGCGGTCGGCATCATTGCCGCCCAGTCGATTGGCGAGCCCGGCACCCAGCTGACGATGCGGACCTTCCACATCGGCGGTGCGGCATCGCGTGCAGCCATCGCTTCAAGCGTCGAAGCCAAGTCCAACGGCGTGATCGGTTTCAACGCACCGATGCGCTATGTGACCAATGGCAAGGGCGATTTGGTCGTGATTGCGCGTTCCGGCGAGATCATCATCCATGACGAGCACGGCCGCGAGCGCGAGCGCCACAAGGTGCCGTACGGCGCGACGCTGACCGTCAAGATCGACCAGACCATCAAGGCTGGCGCGATCCTGGCCAACTGGGACCCGCTGACCCGCCCCATCATCACCGAATTCGCCGGCAAGGTGCAGTTCGAGAATGTGGAAGAAGGCGTGACCGTGGCCAAGCAGGTCGATGACGTGACCGGCCTCTCGACCCTGGTGGTGATCGATCCGAAGCGTCGCGGCGCTACCAAGGTGATTCGTCCCCAGGTCAAGCTGATCGATGCCACCGGCAACGAAGTCAAGATCCCCGGCACCGACCATTCGGTGACGATTGGCTTCCAGATTGGCGCGCTGGTCCAGGTGCGCGACGGTCAGGACGTGGGACCCGGCGAAGTGCTGGCCCGCATCCCGATCGAAGGCCAGAAAACCCGCGACATCACCGGCGGTCTGCCGCGTGTCGCCGAGTTGTTCGAAGCCCGTACGCCGAAGGACAAGGGAACGCTGGCCGAAATGACCGGCACCGTGTCGTTCGGTAAAGAGACCAAAGGCAAGGTTCGCCTGCAGATCACCGATCCCGAAGGCAAGGTCTGGGAAGACCTGGTTCCGAAGGAAAAGAACATCCTGGTGCATGAAGGCCAGGTCGTGAACAAGGGCGAGTCGATTGTTGACGGGCCAGCCGACCCGCAGGACATCCTGCGCCTGCTGGGCGTGGCCGAACTGGCCCGCTACATCGTCGATGAAGTGCAGGACGTGTACCGCCTGCAGGGCGTGAAGATCAACGACAAGCACATCGAAGTGATTGTTCGCCAAATGCTGCGCCGCGTGGTCGTCGAAAACGTCGGCGACACCAGCTACATCGCCGGTGAACAGGTCGAGCGCTCGGCGCTGCTGGATGTCAACGACGCGCTGCGCGCCGACGGCAAGATTCCGGCGACGTTCAGCAACCTGTTGCTGGGTATCACCAAGGCCTCGCTGTCCACCGATTCGTTCATTTCAGCGGCTTCCTTCCAGGAAACCACCCGCGTGCTCACCGAGGCTGCCATCATGGGCAAGCGCGACGAGCTGCGCGGACTGAAGGAAAACGTGATCGTTGGCCGCTTGATTCCTGCCGGTACTGGCATGGCCTACCACGAGGCGCGCAAGGCCAAGGACCTGATGGACGACTCCGAGCGCCGCGCCATCGCCGAGTCCGAAGCCGCCGAACTGGAAGCGTCGCAGGCTGAAACCACCGATGAAAACGCCGCCGCCGAGTAACTTCTGCGAACGCACGGTGCCTTGACAGGCGCCCGGCCCCGCCCTTGAAAAAGGGTGGGGCTTTTTTTATGGCTGCAAAACCGCTGTTTATCAATGAAATCAAGCTTTTGCGCAATCTGGGCGTGCATTGACAGCTATTAATAAAATAGCGATGCGGCGGTGGGATGTGTTCAAGGCGTAGAAAAACTGGCGTCAACCTTGCCTCCGTCATCCCGAGAGGGTCCGGTAAAAGACTGATTTCAGTGCGAAACTCTCCTGATTCACCAGGAATTTGCCCATGTCATTGCAAACCATTGTTTCCCTTACTTTGCTGGCCATGCTGGTGTTCTGGGCGGTGGGCGCTTACAACCGGCTGGTGCGGCTCAAGAACGTCATTGCCAATGCGTTTGGCCAGATCGATGTCCAGCTCAAGCGCCGTTACGACCTGATTCCCAACCTGGTGGAGGCCGCCAAAAAATACCTGCAGCATGAGCAAGTCACGCTGGAAGCGGTGATTGCCGCCCGCAACCAAGCCCGCAGTGCCAGCGATGCGGTGCGAAGCCGTCCCGGCAAGGCCGATGCGGTCATCGCGCTGGCCGCCGCCGAGCAGACGCTGGACAGCAGCCTGGGCCGGCTGTTTGCGCTGGCCGAGGCCTATCCCGACCTGAAGGCCGACCAGACGATCCGCGAACTCAGCGAAGAACTGACCAGCACCGAGAACAAGGTCGGCTTTGCCCGCCAGGCCTACAACGACGCCGTGCTTGACTACAACAATGCGCAGGGCCAGTTTCCTGCACTGCTGGTCGCCCGCGCTTTCGGTTTCGTTCCGTCCGTGATGCTGCAGGCCACCGAAAACGCAGCCGAGCGCCAAGCGGTTCGCATCCAGATGTGATGGCCCCACGCTTGCCACAACGCGCCCTGCGCTGCCCCCGCCCCTGCAAGTTCCGGCCGCGGAACTGGCTTTGCCAGGCCGCAGGCGCGGCGGCCCCCTCGGGGGGCAGGGAGCGACACGCAGTGCGCGACCGTGGGGGCTCGATAAGTGCGGTTTTTTGAGGCTCAGGAAAAGGCCCGGACGCAAACCCTGCGGCTGCTGCTGCTATTTGGCCTGGCCGTGGTGGCGCTGGTGCTGACCGTCAATGGCGCGCTGGCGCTAACCTGGCGGCTGGTGTCGCCCGGCTGGCTTGGCTATCCGGCGTATTTTTTCAGTGTCAACACCGGCATGACGCTGCTGTTCGTGCTGGGCGGCTGGTGGCTGGAAACCTCGGTGCTGGAAGGCGGCGGCCAGGCGCTGGCGCGCCAGGCGGGCGCGCGCGACGCCTGGCCGGCCAGCCGCGAGGCCGAGCAGCGCCTGTGCAACATCGTCCATGAGCTGGCGATTGCCGCCAGCATGCGGCCGCCGCAGGCGATGGTGCTGCCGCGCGAGGACAGCATCAACGCCTTCGCCGCCGGCTGGGACGAGGATGACGCCATCGTGGCGGTGACGCAGGGCGCGCTTGACCGCCTGAGCCGCGATGAACTGCAGGGCCTGCTGGCCCACGAGTTCAGCCATCTGCGCGAAGGCGATACCCGGCTGAACATGCGGCTGGCGGGCATGGTATGCGGGCTGGAGATGATCTTCAACCTGGGCCGCAGCATGTGCGAGGGTGATCAGCACGGACGGCGCTCATTTCTGGCCCTGCCGGGTTTTGCCATCATGGCCACCGGTTTTCTGGGCTGGCTGGCGGGCCGGGCGCTCAAGGCGGCGGTCTCGCGGCAGCGCGAATTCCTGGCCGATGCGCGCGCCGTGCAGTTCACCCGCAGCAAGGAAGGACTGGGCGGCGTGCTGCGCAAGGCGGCGGGCGAGCAGGCGAGGGCGGCGCGGCAGCCAGGCGGCATGGGGCATCGCCTGCACCCGGCGGTGCATCACATGCTGCTGGTCAGCGCCGCCAACCAGACGCATTGGTTTGAAAGCCATCCGCCGCTGGCCGAACGCATCCGCCGGATTTACGGCCGGCCGATGCCGGTGCTGCATCCCCGGCAGGACGAGGCCGTGACGCGGCCCGACGCCTTGTTCTAGCCGGCCCACTTTTTTTGCGTCCGGCCATGCGTGCGCCAGCAACAACGGCTTTGCCGCGTCCGTGGCCGAGGCTGGTCTAATAGGGCGAAACCACCGCCCGCCGTCCGGGCGGATTTACGCCGGCCGGTGCAGGCCGGCCTTGACCACACCGAACCGATGCCACATCAACCGAATTTATCCCCGTCCGCCCAAGTCCCGTTATGGCGCCAGCTTCAGGGCGCCGCTTCCGTGTTGCTGGCGGTGCGCGACGGCCAGTCGATGACGCCGGCGCTGGAAGACGTCGATGCGCAGCTGCGCCCCGGCGTTCAGGCGCTGGCCTTTCATGCGCTGCGCTGGCTGGGCCGCGCCGAAGCGCTGCGCCAGCAACTCGCCAAGCGTCCGCCGCCGCCCGAAGCCGACGCGCTGCTGTGCGTGGCGCTGGCGTTGGCCTGCGCTGAAGAAGCGGCGCCCTACACCGCGCACACGCTGGTCGACCAGGCGGTGGAAGCGGCCAAGCGCAGCGACGCCACGCTGCACCAGGCCAGCTTCATCAACGGCTGCCTGCGCCGCTTCCTGCGCGAGCGGGACGCCTTGATGGCGCTGACCGAGAAAAGCCCGCAAGCCGTCTGGAACCATCCGCAGTGGTGGATAGACCGGGTGCGCAAGGACCATCCGACGCAGTGGCAGGACATCCTGCGCGCCAACAACAGCCGCGCGCCGCTGATTTTGCGGATTAATGAACGAAAAACGACTCCTGCGCAGTATCTGCAGGCGTTGTTAGCTATGGATATAGGAGCGTTTCCCACCGGCGAGCATGGTGTGGTCCTGACCGAGGCGCGGCCGGTCACGTCGCTGCCGGGCTTTGCCGAAGGGCATTTTTCGGTTCAGGACGCCGCTGCCCAGCTGGCCGCGCCCTTGCTGCTCGACGGGCTGACGGCGGCTGGCGACGGGCGCTTGAACATCCTCGACGCCTGCGCCGCGCCCGGCGGCAAGACGGCGCACCTGCTGGAACTGGCCGACTGCGACGTGACCGCGCTGGACATCGACGCCCGGCGCTGCGAGCGCATCGCGCAGAACCTGGCGCGCCTGGGCCTGCAGGCGCACATCGTCGTCGGCGACGCCAGCCGGCCCGGCGACTGGTGGGACGGCCGGCTGTATGACGGCATCCTGCTCGACGCGCCGTGTACCGCATCGGGCATCGTGCGCCGCCATCCCGACGTGCGCTGGCTGCGCCGGCCGACCGATATTGCCCAGCTGGCGGCCATCCAGGCCCGGCTGCTGGCCACGCTCTGGCCGCTGCTCAAGCCCGGCGGCCGGCTGGTTTATTGCACCTGCTCGGTTTTCCGGGCGGAAGGCGAGCAGCAGGCGCAGGCGTTTGCCGCGAGCCACCTTGACGCGGTGCTGATGCCTTCGCCCGGGCATTTGCTGCCGCAGGGGAGCGTCAAAGGCGCCGTATTCCCCGACAATTTGATGCGTGAACACGATGGTTTTTACTACGCAGTCCTTCAAAAACGCAGCGCTTGAAGCGATTGCGCGCCTCCTGCTGGCTGCAATCCTGTGCCTGCCGTGGACGCCAGCGGCCATGGCGGCAGCGCCGACCGAGATCACCCAGCTGCGCACCGAGCGAACCGAAGACGGGGTCTACCTCTCGGCGGTGGTGCGGTTTGACGTTCCTGCCGTGGTCGAAGACGCGCTGCTCAAGGGCATTGCGGTCTATTTCGTCGTGGAGGCCGATGTGTACCGCGACCGCTGGTACTGGACCGACTTGCGCGTGGCCAGCGCTGCCCGCACCTTGCGCCTGGCCTACCAGCCCCTGACCGGCCGCTGGCGCGTGAACATCGTTTCCGGCCTCATCACCAGTTCGTCGGGCCTGCGCGCCACGCTAAGCCAGAACTACGAAACCCTGCCCGAAGCGCTTTCGGCCATCCAGCGCGTGACCCACTGGAAAATTGCCGACGCCGCCGAGGTCGATCCGGGCGAGCAATACATGCTCAACCTGAATTTCTGGCTTGATTTGTCGCAGTTGCCGCGTCCTTTCCAGATCGGCGTCGCCGGGCAGCGCGACTGGACCATTGCTGCCCAGTTCAGGGACCGGCTGCGCCTGACGCCTGCGCCGCCCGCCGAGGCCGGCAAATGAGCCGCACCGTGAAGCTGATCGCGCTGAAAAGCAGTCCTGCCTTTCGCTGGACCGTCGGCGTGGGGGCCGGTGTGATCGTGGCGCTGGGCCTGGTCCTGCTGTATCTGCTGACCCAGGCGACCGACAACCGCGAACTGTACGAGCGCAATTACGCATTGCTTTTCGGCCTGAATGTCGCCGTCGCCGTCCTGCTGCTGGGGGTGGTCGCGTGGATCACCCTGCGCCTGGTGCTGCGTTTGCGCCAGGGGCGTTTTGGCAGCCGCCTGCTGGTCAAGCTGGCCGCCATCTTCGCGCTGGTCGGCCTGATGCCGGGCCTGATGATCTATGTGGTGTCCTACCAGTTCGTTTCGCGTTCGATTGAAAGCTGGTTCGATGTCGAGGTCGAGTCCGCGCTCGCGGCTGGGTTGAACCTGGGACGCGCCACGCTCGACACACTGGCTGCGGACACGGCAAACAAGACGCGCCAGGCCGCCACGCAGCTGGCCGAAACGCCGGATGCGACGGTCGGCCTGGCGCTGGAACGTCTGCGTGACCAGCTCGGTGCCAGCGACGTCGTGCTCTGGAGCGCGTCCGGCCAGCTGATCGCCAATGCGGGCGAATCGCGCTTTCTGATTCAGCCCGAACGGCCTTCGGTGCAGCAGCTGCGCAGCGCGCGCACTCAGCAGGTCACGACCCAGATCGAAGGACTCGATGAAGTCGTGCCGGGCGGCAATGGCGAACTGGGCGCCAGCACCGGCCCGCCAGCGCCCGGCGTCACCACGGCGCCCCGGGTCAAGGCGATTGCCGTGGTCAACAATCCGAACCTGAGCGTGCTCGGGCAATCGCGTTTCCTGCAGGTCACCACCGTGCTGCCCGCCAGTCTGGTGGCCAATGCGATTGCCGTGCAGGAAGCCAACCGCCAGTACCAGGAGCGGGCGCTGGCACGCGGCGGCCTGCAGAAAATGTACATCGGCACGCTGACGCTCAGCCTGTTCCTGGCGGTCTTCAGCGCAGTGCTGCTGGCCGTCATCCTGGGCAATCAGCTGGCCAAGCCCCTGCTGCTGCTCGCAGAGGGCGTCAAGCAGGTGGCCCAGGGCGACCTGACGCCCAAGGCCGCGCTCAAGGGCAAGGACGAGTTGGGCGGGCTGACGCGCTCGTTTGCCGACATGACGCAGCAGCTGGCCGATGCGCGGTCGGCGGTGCAGCACAGCATGAGCCAGGTGGACGCGTCGCGCGCCAACCTGCAGACCATCCTGGACAACCTCACCGCCGGCGTCATCGTGCTCGATGTGCATGGCCGCATCCAGTCCAGCAATCCGGGCGCCACCCGCATTCTGCGCGCGCCCTTGCACGACTACCACGGCCAGCCGCTCGGGCAGGTTCCCGGGCTGGAGCTGTTCGCCAAAGACGTGCTGGCGCAGTTTGCCGACTACCTCAGCAATGCGGCCCAGACGCTGGCGCACTGGCAGCAGTCGTTTGAACTGCATGGCGCCGGACACGGCGCCAGCGACAACGCCATCACGCTGATTGCGCGCGGCGCCAAGATGCCCGGCACCGAGGAATATTTGCTGGTGTTCGACGACATTTCCGACATGGTGTCGGCGCAGCGCGCGCAGGCCTGGGGCGAGGTGGCGCGCCGCCTGGCGCACGAGATCAAGAACCCGCTCACGCCCATCCAGCTGTCGGCCGAGCGCCTGGAAATGAAGCTCAACGGAAAACTGGCGCCGGTCGAGCAGGCGCTGCTGACCAAGTCGGTCAAGACCATCGTGGACCAGGTGGACGCCATGAAGCGGCTGGTCAACGAATTTCGCGACTATGCGCGCCTGCCCGCCGCCGAGCTGGTGGCCGTCGACCTCAATGCGCTGGTCGGCGACGTGCTGCAGCTCTACCACGGCGACGCCGAAGGTCCGGTGGCACCCGTGGTGGCCGAGCTCGATCCCCACGCGCCGCCCATCCGCGGCGATGCCCAGCTGTTGCGCCAGGTCATCCACAACCTGCTGCAAAACGCGCAGGATGCGCAGGAAGGCCAGGAAAACGCCCGCGTCACCCTGAAGACCGACTATTCCGACAGCTCGCACCGGGTGCGCCTGACGGTACGTGACAATGGGGCAGGTTTTCCCGAGCACATCCTCAAGCGCGCCTTCGAACCCTACGTCACCACCAAGGTCAAGGGCACCGGCCTGGGTCTGGCGGTGGTCAAGAAAATCGCCGACGAGCATGGCGCGCGGATTGATATTTCAAACCGTGTCGTGGATGGGCTCGTGCAGGGCGCGCAAGTGTCGTTATCATTTGGCGTTGCGACTTGACAGCGACCGGAGCAATCCAGGCGTAAAAATCTTCATCAATCGGCAGCAAACACGTCAACAACTGGCAGGCAACAATTCAATCATGGCAAATATTCTGGTGGTCGATGACGAGCTCGGCATACGCGACCTTCTCTCAGAAATTCTCAATGATGAGGGGCACCAGGTCGATCTGGCTGAAAATGCCGCCCAGGCTCGCGCTGCCCGCGCACTGGCGCGGCCCGACCTGGTGCTGCTCGACATCTGGATGCCCGATACCGATGGCGTGACCTTGCTCAAGGAATGGTCGTCCACCGGCCTGCTGACCATGCCCGTCATCATGATGAGCGGCCATGCCACCATCGACACGGCGGTCGAAGCCACCAAGATCGGTGCCATGGCCTTCCTGGAAAAGCCCATCACGCTGCAAAAGCTGCTCAAGGCCGTCGAGCAGGGTCTTGCCCGAGCGGTGGCCCGCCTGCCCGCCAGTCCCTTGAGGGCAACTTCGCCCCTGGTCGATTTCGTGCCTGAAGTCATCATGGCCGGCAGTGCCCTGGTGGCCACCGCCGACAGGGGCCTGCAGTCAACCCAGAGCTTCATGCTCGAAAAGCCACTGCGTGACGCGCGGGACGAGTTTGAAAAAGCCTACTTCGAATTCCACCTGGCCAAGGAAGGCGGCTCCATGACCCGCGTGGCCGAAAAAACCGGTCTGGAGCGCACCCATCTTTACCGCAAGCTCAAGCAGCTCGGCGTGGACCTGACACGCGGCAAGCGCAGCCTGTGAATTTTGGCGCCGCAACGGGGCAAAACAGCCCTTCCGGTGATATATACTCTTGTGCTCAGGCCCGGTAGCTCAGTCGGTAGAGCAGAGGATTGAAAATCCTTGTGTCGGTGGTTCGATTCCGCCCCAGGCCACCAAGGTTTACCTTGCAAAGAAGCCAACCCATGCGGTTGGCTTCTTTGTTTCCGGGGACAAACAGTCCTCGTGTCCGGTCCATTTCCGGGCTGCTGCTTTCCCTCGAAAACTTCTCCCACTTCTCCCCCTGCCGATGGCTTTTCCGGCGGGCCGTGTTTGCCAGTCGATATTTCTCACTGACATAGCCGGCACACCGACACTGATCAAACGTGTTCGATGTGCCGGTGTGCCGGCTTTGCTGGAAGGAACTATCGGTGAGTTGACGCGCCGACTCTGAATACTCAAGCCATTTTTTTTCTGGCAATCCGGTATCGAGTTGAATCGTCAGGGGGACAGGATCCGTGAATGCCGGCAATTGCTGTGCTTAAGTGACTTCACTGCGTAGACAATAGTCATATATTTTTGCTTATACAAAAAACCAAAAAGGGCCAAATGAAAAAAATAATTATGTTCGCAGCAACGATTGCGCTCACGGCTTGCGCCAACTCGTCGGGCGTCGTCAAGATTGGTCCCGACACATTCACCATTTCAACATCAGCATCTCCAGGGAAAGGCGGTATTCCTGCCGCGAAACGGATTGCCTATCAAGAAGCTGGTGAAGAATGCGCTCGACGCGGTGGCTTAGAAGTTTTAGCACTGAGCGAGAAAACCGCATCACCCACTTGGACGGAAGGTATGGCAAGCATGGAATTGAACTTTCGGTGCCTGCGCTATGACGACCCTGAGTTTCAGCGTCAGCGTTTGCAGAGTACGCCCGACCGAATTATCGAGAATCGCCAGCGATGATTATTGAGAAATGCTGGAGTAGTTTTTGCAGTCTGACCATTAAGTTCAGCATTTCTTCAGCAGAGTGACAGGTCCAAATACCATGTGGAAACATCTATGAAAAGAGCTTTTGCTGCATTAATCATTGTCTTGGCAGGTTGTGCAAACCCCAGCATCGTGCAAGTTTCGCCCGATACGTACATGTTGTCCAGAGAAGACCATGCTGGCATCTTTGGAAGTGCCAGTGCTTTGAAGGCTGGCGTAATTTCGGATGCAAACGCATTTGCTGCAGCCCAAGGTAAATTGGCAATTCCAATTTCGACGCATGAAACGCCAGTTGGAGTCATGGGGAAGTGGGCGAAGTTTGACTACCAATTTCGGGTGGTTGAAAAAAACGATCCGGAAGCGCGTCGTACATCTCTCGTTCCGCGAGCCGACGTAGTGATTGAGAAGACCGAGAAGATTTCTGTTGAAAGTCGTACTAAGGACGAATCTGCCAAGCCCAAAGATGTTTATGCTGAACTGATTAAGCTAGACGATTTACGAAAAAAAGGTATTTTGTCCGAGGCTGAATTTGAAACCCAGAAAAAGAAAGTCTTGATTGGCAACTGAAAAGCTGCAATTTATTTGAGGTTTCACATACCCTCAGTCTGGAGGAGTAGTTCAGTTCATCTGCTGGCTCTCCCGCAAGTGGCTGATAACCGTCTTCATGCCCACGCGCAGATACCCAATGCGTCGTACTGACACCACCGACACACCGACATATATCAATCGTGTTCCCGTGCCAGTGTGCCGGCTGTGCCGGAAGGAACTATCAGTACGTCGGCGCACTATTGAGCTGAATAGTCAGGGATTACCTGCCTTGTGAATAGCTCTAGTGCAGCGATTGCGAACACTTGGAAGACTGCGGTATCGAGCATGTTTAAGCCAACAGCAGCTCGTTAATTTTGCTAAAACCATTGATAAATGGTCGATTGTCGATGCCGTTGAGCGCCGCAAAGGTAACATTCATACCATTTTATGGTGGAGTGAGTTATGGGCGAAGCGCAGCGTCGAAAGCATAGTGATCCAAACTTCGGACGCTTCCCAAAAAAAGCGCCTTTCCGTGGCCTAGTCGTGAGCCCTCCAATTGAAATTGAGGGAACTCGTCTACTGGCAAGATCCTCGAATCTTGACCCACAAGAACTTCGGTTCGCACTGTTATTCTGGGATCAACTTGTTTGGCCATCGTCTAGAGCAATTCATTTTGCTAGCGGTCCAGACGAGGTGTTTCTTGAAAGCGCCAAGATACTCACGCGTCCCGATTACACGATTAACGGGGATGGAGCTCAAGGCATCGCAAAAGGCCAAATACAAGCCTTTCTTGACCTCGAATGTGCTGAGCCTGGAGTTTGGGCAATGGCGCAAGGTGAGAATTCATTTCTCTGGAAAGACGGTTTTGCCGACGAAGGATCAGGCGTTTTAGTCGAACTGCATCGGGCGATTCCAATCCCCAAGCACGATGTTCCACTAGCAGAAGTCCTTGAGTTTAGGGTGCGCCGCCGCGACGAACTGCTTTTGCTCAGGTATCACCTTGAGACATTCGTCACTGAGATTGAGACGGCGGTCGATAAGCCTGCAGCTCTTAAAAATCGAGCTGCTGAGATCGATCAAGCGTGTGCAAACCTGCTACAGGTGGGGAAGGAATGGCAATTCCCTGTGTATTTGTCAAACATTAAAACGTCATTTAGTCTTAGTCCAACGAAATTCCTTCCAGCAGTAGCAGGAGGATGGGCGCTGGGTGAGTCATACGGACTACACGCAGCATCTGCAGTTGCCGCTTTTGCTGGCGCAGCGAGCACAATTGAAATCAAAAGCGATCTTGGATTACGGTCACTAAAGCGCCCTAAGAGTCCGTTTCGATACGCTTGTTTGACCCACCAAGAACTTTCCTAGTTGCGTTCCGCAGTCCCCACTTTGCGTTCAATCATCGGTGCGTAAGACTGTTGTTTAGGAGCGTTTTGGCCAGTTTCCAAGTCGCCTCCGGATGACAGCAATCAGCGTAGAGGAGTCATTCAGTTCAGCTACTGTGAATTTCAGCAAGTTGCGGATCAATGCCTTCGTGCCCACGCGCACATACCCGCTGCTTTGTACTGACACTACCGGCACACCGACACTGATCAAACCTGTGCGACGTGCCAGTGCGCCGCAGTCAACAGGGATGCGAGGGTTGACAGCCGCGTCATAATATCTAGCGTGCTATTGACCAACAGTGATCTTGACCCACCTATCTGGCGAACAGCGGGTGCAACAACTACGATCGTGTTTTTCCTGCTAACCAAGACAATGAGGATTTTATTTGACTATCTGTGCCGCAGGTATCGCGCCCGACGCCGTCTTTGTCGTCTCAGATTGCCGTGTCACGTATACGCAAGGCCAGCGAGTTGTGTCGCTCAGTGACTGTTTAATCAAGACCATAGCCCTGAGCTCTTCGAGTTTCCTTTCGTTCGCCGGTGATATTCAGTGTGCGAAACAACTTGTGAGCGAACTCAATGTAACTCACGCCGCGAAGGAAACCCGCGATGGGCGGGACTACCTGAGTCGATTGACCAGACAGCTACGCTTTTCCTATGGCCGATACTTGAAGCTGCAGCCCAAGCAATTGCCTGAGCCGCATGTTCAGTTTATTCTCGGGATGGCCGCACCTGACGGATACTGGATTGGCACGTGTGAGAGTCCGAAATTCAAGCTCGTTGCCACAGACGAAACGGGGGCAGCAATTGCGATTGGAGACTCGCCAAGGGGACAGATTTCAGCCGCTGCTAGCATGCGGCACGCACTATCTGCGGGGTTTCCTTCTGACCAGACTCCAATGCTTGCTGCTACATTCATTGATGGCGGAATGGCACTCTTGTACCCGCAGAGGTATGTTGAAGGTGCAGAGGAAGAACATGGGGTTAGCTCACTTTTTTGTCTTTTTAGGCTGGATCGTGAATTGGGCCTAAGACCACTTCCATACAAACAAGCCGTGTTCAAAGGTCGCATATCCGACCGGAATCTACCGCTCGGATATGCGCCAACAAACGAGGTCGTGTTTGACGATAAGGCGAGCACGTTTGTTTTGGTGGACTGCCAGTCCGGGCAACGAAACGTGCTTGTGGATTTCCTGACCTTCGACGCTCAGAGGTTGGGAACTGTGAACACGCGTTTCGACCCCTACCAGCTAACGGGTTGACGGGCTGCGCTCAGCGTTTAGCGTGGAAGCGAAGGAGACCGTCAGTATGCATGGATCGCTGACCCTTCATTAAGCCGTGACGCGCAGCAGCGATGGCTTCCCTCAGGCTCTCAGTGCGTTCTTCCCGGCCCAGACGGGCACCGGTCAGCGGCAGGACAAAGCTTGCGCCATTGGACTTCACGCCTTCGTAAAGGTCAGCCTTCCATAAGCCGGACAGCTGGCCTGAGCGCGCCACGTCAGGGTGGATCAGAGTATGCGGTCAATTAACAGCGTACCTTGCGCCGCTGGCCGGGGTGTGATTGAAATGGCTGAGGAGCGTTGCCCGGCCGCTGCTCAGCGGCCGGGCAATGTAATGCGCCAAGGCAGTAGCGCCTCGTAGTCGTCTGCCGTTTGCGCGCTGGGCAGCGCGGTGAGCAATGCGCGCAGGTACGCGTAGCCGTCGACGCCGTTGACCACGCAGGTCTGCAGCAACGAATACAGGTTGGCGCTGGCCTGTGCGCCGGCTACCGTATCGCTGAAGAGCCAGTTGCGTCTTCCAATACAAAACGGACGAATCGAATTTTCGGCAGCATTGTTGTCAATCGGGTAGGCGCCATCGGTGACATACAGCGCCAGCTTCGTCCATTGCGAAGCCAGGTAATGCAGCGCCTTGCCCAGCAAACTGCCCGGCAGCACGGTGTGCACGTTGGCCAGCAGCAACGCCTCTATCTGGCCAAGCACGGGCACGCTGTGCTGTTGCCGCTGGACCAGCAATTCCTGGGGAGGAAGCCGGTGCTCGCGTGCGCGCGACTCTACCGCATACAACTGGGCGATGAGCGCGAGAAACCGCGCAGCGAGCTGCTCGGGGCCGCGCGCATTCCTGGGCAGCGCCTGCAGCGCCTCATGGAACCCGCGCCTGCAATGCGCCCAGCATCCCAGATGCACGAGGTGGTGCGCCTGCGCGATGGCGTCATAAACCGCGTAGCCATCCGTCATCAGCACGCTGCCTTCTTGCACCCCGGCATACAGGATTTGTGCGGCCGCCGTGCTGCGCGAGGGCGCGTAGCCAAACAGCCGGATGGGTGGCCCCGCTCCCTGCACCCCGGAGCACGGGGTTGTCTGCACCCACATGTAGCTTTTGGACTGCGCGCTTTTGCCGGCTTCTTTGAGTACCTGCACATGGGTTTCGTCGCCATGGATGAGGGGCGAGTCCAGCAAATGGTCGCGCAGCACATTGATGATGGGCTGCACCTCCCGGCCCACGCGCACGACGCTGGCGGCCAGGGTGTTGCGCGCCAGGTCGCCGCCGCCAAAGCGCGAGAGCAGCGCCGTCTGGCGGTACAGCGGCAGGCCGTCGCAATACTTCGACGTAATCACCCAGGCCAGCAGGCCTTCGCTGAACAAGCCCTTGGGGATGATTTGCGCCGGCTTGGACGCCAGGCGCAAGGCGCCATCGCAGCAGGGACAGGCATATTTGACGCGTTCATGGCGAATCACGCGAACCTGCTGGGGAATGATGTCGAGCTGCTCGCTGGTCTCCACGCCAATTTCCACCAGCGCCGTGCCATCGTGCGGGCACACCCGCTGGTCTTCGGGCAGTTCGTGGCGCACCACCTCCCGGGGCAAGGCCGCATCGAGCGGCTTGCGTCCGCGCGGCACGCGCTGATGGGCGCGGACCTCCTGGCTGCCATCTTCGTGGCCGTCGCAAGTGGCCGGTTCGCTGGCCGCGCCCAGCGCCTCGGCCTCGTTGAAGAACAGGTCCCTTTGCTGCGGGCTGCCCGCTTCGCTGCGGGCGGCAAAGAGCTTGCGCATGAACTGCTTGAGCCGCTCCTGGAGCAGGTCACGCTCGGCGCGCACCATACGCAACTCCCCCGCCAGGGCGTCGCTGCGCTGCAAAGCCTGCGCCAGCGCCTCTTTCAAGGCGTCTATTTCTTGGGCATCAGGCACAGCGAGCATGCCCGTTTAGACAAGGCGGCGCGGGTGAAAGTTCCCAAAAATCCGAGTCTGAGCCTTGCCTTCCAAGCCAGAATTTGTCCCCCTTACGCTGCGCGCTCGTAGCGCACGGCCTGGTGTCCGCGCAGGGCCTGGATGTCGATACCCTTGAGCAGCCAGTGCAGCTGCTCCACGCTGAGCGTCACGACGCCGAGTTCGCCTCGCGGCCAGATGAAGCGGTCCTTCTCCAGGCGCTTGTGCAGCAGCCAAAACCCGTTGACATCCCAGCCCAGAATCTTGATGCGGTCGCGCCTGCGGTTGGCAAAGACAAACAGTGCCTGGGCAAACGCGTCCAGGCCCAGGCCATGCTCGACCAGGCTGGCCAGACCGTTGATGCTCTTGCGAAAATCAATGGCCTCCTGGTGCAGGTACACCGCACGGGTGGCGTTCAGCGTGAACACGCCAGTGTGCCCAGCAGTTGCAGCACGGGCGCCATCGCCTCCAGCGGGACCTGGCCCACATCGAGCGCCACCCCGTTGGGCAGGCGCACGTGCAGGCAAAGTGCGACTGGTGCGGTTGTTGCAGCCGGCGCTGCCGGCTCGCTAACCTGCACGGCCACGAAAGCCGCTGGCGACGCCAGCGCTTTGCCATGGTTGGGCTGGCCTGACTTGGCAATCCAGGTGCGCAGCAAATTGGCGTTGATGCCGTACAGCATCCCCACGCGCGCCACCGACACGCCAGGCTTGAGGCATTCGTCAATTAGCGCCTGCTTGGCCAGCGGGTCGTAAGTGCACCGTCCGTCGCGTTTGCGCCCGACCACCAGCCGGGCCAGCAACTCTGCGTTCATCTCTGTCATAGGTGTCCATGTAGTTGTAGATGGACACATAGCATCATCGAATCAGCTCACGAATAAAAGGGCGTGGTTCGCGGACCGCTTACGGATCAGATACCACGGAGGACAAATCGGGAATGTCCAGCTGATGAAATCGTCCTACGGCCAGATGCTATTTTCCCGACATCGCAGCGCTTGCGGCCTACCTAAAGTGAACTGGCCGGTTGAAATGGTTCAGCCGTAAGACCCAAGGAATGAAGATGCCTCAAAACACCAAAGACTCCCAAGGCGGCAAAAACCACGCACCCAAGAAAACCGCAGCCACGGGCCAGACAGGCGACAAGGCACAGGCCAAAAAGAGTTCGACCAATTCTCCGACCGGACCGCACAAGCACGGCGAGAAAAAGACCACGCCTTGAATCAAACCGGCCGATTCTTCGCCGCCGATTAATAGCTGTGTAGCCAAAGTTCACTTCGCCAGCAAAGCCCGCCACGTGCGGGCTTTTTGCCGCCCTTGGGCCGATTCGCCTTCGATGGCGTCAGGAGCGTTTCTAACAGCCGAGCTAGAAACCTTCAGGTCAAACCCCTGCGGCACCATATACTGTACGGATGAGGCGCTGTTCGCAAATAGTATGGGTTTTGTTGAGTTTTCGGGATTTTCAGAGGAGAATTTCGCATGCGCACTTCTCAGTTCAAAAATCTGCTTGCCCAATTGCCCCAACTCAGCGCCGAGCAGCTTGCGAATCTGCGGGCGGCAGCAGACCTCTTGCACCAGCACACCCAAGCGCTGAGTTCCATTGATGCGGCGATGGCAGGAGCCGGTTGCCCACATTGCAACAGCTTCAAGCACACCAAAAACGGACAAGGACGGGGCGTCCAGCGCTACCGCTGCAAGGACTGCTCGAGAACCTTCAACGCCGCGACAAACACACCGTTATCCCACCTTCACTCGAAGAAACAGTTTTTTCAACACGGTGAGTGTCTGCAAAAGGGTTTGACCATCCGGCAAACTGCCAAGGAACTGGGCGTGGCGGCAAGTACCGCTTTCCGATGGCGACACCGGTTCCTTGAATCTGTCGTTGAGCACCAGCCCAAGGATGTAGCAGGCATCTTTGAGGCCGACGAGACGTACTTTAGGGAGTCCCAGAAAGGCAGCCGAAATCTCAAGTCCCCCGAAAACTCCGTCAAGACACGGCCCGCGCGCCACCATGGCGGTAAGCCGCCGACCGGGGAGAAGCGGGGCAAGAGTGCGTCGCGCAAGGACCTGGTGCCCGTACTGGTTGGGCGTCTGCGCGGCCAACCCTACATTGCAGACCAGGTATTGGGCGCCATGACCGTCGTTCAAGCCACGCAAGCCCTGCGCGGAGTCGTTGGGTCAGAGACCTTGATGTGTATTGACGGTAGCGCAGCACTGAGAGGGGCCGCAAAGAATTTGGGTGCGGCGTACCACTCGGTGGCGGTATCGTATGGACCACGCGTAGTAGAGGGGGTCTACCATGTCCAGTCCGTCAACAGTTACCACGAGCGCCTCAAGACTTGGCTCAATCGCGACCTAAGAGGCGTAGCCACCAAATACATGCCCAATTACTTGGCTTGGATGCGTATGTCCGAATGGTACAAGGGTGACCTAAAGCCCGAGTATTTCGTCGTCTCAGGGCTCGGAAGACAGCTAATCAATACGTAATGCGAACAGCGCCATAGATGACCAGTATATTTTCGCCAGCCCAACCGGTGCTCATTTCCGACGCGCCGCTGTTGGCAAGACTGCTCATCAGCCGGGTCCGCGCCGGCTTTCCGTCCCCTGCCGAAGACCTGGGCGCCCAGCGCATTGATCTCACACAGGTGCTGATCACGCATCCACAGGCAACGTTTCTGTTGCGCGCGCAGGGCCACTCGATGATGGAAGCGGGCATCTTTGACAACGACATCCTGGTGGTCAACCGCGCCGTCACCCCCCGGCATAAACACATCGTCGTGGCGGTGGTCGATGGAGAATTCACCGTCAAGCGCCTGTACCAGTTGAACGGACGCACCAAGCTGCAGGCGGCCAACCCGACCTTTCCCGACATCGTGCCCCATGACGGCCAGTTGCTGGAGGTCTGGGGCGTGGTCACCGCCTGCATCAAGCAGTTCCCCGCCTAAACGTAGCCCGCCATGTATGCCCTGGTCGATGGCAACAACTTCTACGTGAGTTGCGAGCGGGTATTCCGGCCCAGCCTTGTCGGCCACCCGGTCGTCATACTTTCGAACAACGACGGCTGCGCGATTGCCCGCTCCAACGAAGCCAAGGCCCTGGGAATTGCCATGGGCGCGCCATGGTTCGAGATCCGCCACCTGGCGGAATCTAGCGGGCTGGTGGCGCTGTCGGCCAACTTTGCGCTCTATGGCGACATGAGCGACCGCATGATGAGCCTGGCCGCTGGTCTCGGGCCGGCGCAGGAAATCTACTCGATCGACGAATCCTTCATTGACCTGACCGGCGTGCGCGGCTGCCTGCTGGAGCGTGGCTTCAAGGTGCGCACCCGCATCCTCGACTGGATCGGCATTCCGTGCTGCGTGGGCATCGGCAGCACCAAGACATTGGCCAAGCTGGCCAACCATATTGCGAAAACAGCCGAGCGCAAGCCGGGCAGCTATCCGGCCCACTTGGCACAGGTGTGCAATCTGGCGTCATTGGCCCCGGCAGTGCTGGAAGAGGTCTTGGCAGCGACGGCCGTGAATGAAGTCTGGGGCGTCGGGCGGCGCCTGACGGCGCAGCTCGGGGAAAGCGGTGTCCATACCGTGCTGGACCTGGCCCGGCTGGAGCCCGGCATGGTGCGCAGGCGCTGGTCGGTGGTGCTGGAGCGCACCGTGCGCGAGTTGCAGGGGATGCCGTGCATTGCGCTGGAACTGGCCCCTGCGCGCAAGCAGGAAATTGCCTGTACGCGTTCCTTCGGGCATCCCGTCACCAGTCTGGCGGACCTGAGCGAAGCCGTGACGGAGTTCGCCAGCCGGGCCGCGCACAAGCTGCGCGGTCAAGGCAGCCTGGCCGGTCAGGTGCTGGTCTTCATTCGTACCAGTCCTTTTCGGCCAGAAGCGCAGTACAGCCGCTCGATCAGCCTGCCGCTGCGCCGGCCCAGCGCCGATACGGGTGTGATCGTCGCGGCAGCGCTCAGGGGGCTTCGTGCCATTTACCGGCCGGGCTATCAGCTGGCCAAGGCGGGCGTGATGCTGCTCGAACTCCAGCCCAATACGGTCCTGCAGGCCGAGCTGGACCTGCAGGCGGATGAAGCGTCCGACAGAAGCGGCCTGATGGCAGCCATGGACAATCTCAACCAACGCTACGGCCGGGGCACCGTGCAGATGGCCAGCGCCGGGCTGGCAGGAGACCGGCGGGCCTGGGCAATGAAGCAGGAAAGGCGCACGCCGGGGTATACGACGTGCTGGGCAGATATGCCAGTGGTGCGGGCTTAAAGACCCTGACCTGCGATCGATATTTTCACTGACACGGCTGGCACACTGACACGGATAAGGCGTGTTCATGGTGCCGGTATTAACCACCAAGTGTTCAGGATGATGACCGCCTATCCACCAACGTACCGTGTCCCAATACCCAGCCGCTGACGGCAATCGGGTAGGCCGCGCTTCGCGTGCGCCACAGGTGTCACTGCCGCTTCGCCCGTGACAGCCGCTGCGTCGGCTGCTCGAATCAGATCAGCCGAGCAGGCCGATGATGATGTCCACGATCAGGTTGTTTTGTTGCTGCACCAAGACAATGTCGCCGCCGATTCGGGCGTAACGATAGCCGTATGGGGCAGGCGGCAGCAGGCGAATCACGGGCTGGGGCACGGTGTAAACCATCACGCCCCTGGGCACAGGCTGGCCGACTTGCCAGTTTCGGGCTTGCCCCGGAGGCATGCAGCCATTGTGCTTTTTGGCCAGTCCCGGTGGGCAGTTTTTGCCATTGCCGTAGGTCTGGGTGTAGTACTGACGCACAGAGGTACGTTGCCGGTCATCGAAGTAGCGGCCTTGCTTAATGTCTTCACGCTGACGCTTTTCGGCCTGCTTCTGAGCCTTTTCATACTGCTTGTGATCGTCCTTGCGATCCTTGGCATATTCTTTTTCAGCGTGTTTTTGGGCCTTTTGGTATTCCTTCTGCGCGTGTTTTCCCTCGCCATTTCCCTCGTCGCCGTGGTCCTTGGCAAAGCCAGGAGCTGCCGCAAAAAAAAGGGAGGTTATGGCCAGCGCGACAAGGCGGCGTGGGGTCGTGGAGTGCAGGAAGCGGGTCATTGTGGAATCCATTAAGTTCGAAATAAGCTCATCAGGTAGCTTCACGCGGCCACTGATCGGCGTCTGTAGGACGCGCCCGCATGTTACCGCCCCGCTTGGCTCGACTTGTTCGGCCAAGTCTGGGCAATAACTGCCAAGCATCAGCATTTCACTTTACGCGCCCCATGACGGAAATCGTCATAGGGCTTTGCTTTGTCAAAACCAATTCACACCGCGAGCACACCATGCCCAAACACTATCCTGTCAATGAAGCCCTTGCCAGCCTTGCGTCGGCTGAACCCCGAGATAAGCACTAATCGACGCGCGCACCGCGCCGCCCGATGCTGTTTACCCCAGCGCATGGCGCGGCAGGTCGATGGTGAAAATGCATCCCTCGCCCGGCCTATCCCGAACGCTCAGGAGGCCGCTGTCGGCCTCGACGCTTTTTCGGGCAATCGACAGGCCCAGGCCCATGCCCGTCCGGTCACCGCTGCGCTGGCTGAACGGCGTGAACATCTTTTCGGCGTTTCCGGGGGGCAGGCCGCCGCAGTGGTCCTTCACGTCGATCAGGATGCGCTCGCCCACGGCGTACGCCGCCAGCGTGACTTCGGTATGCCGGTGCGTGAACTTGAAGGCGTTGTGCAGCAGGTTCATCAGCGCGCCCAGCATCAGGTCGCGGTCGACACTGATGCCCAGGCGCGGGTCCACGTCGGCCACGGTGAAACGGCTGCCTCGGGTGGTCGCATCCAGGTCGGCGCCGCTTTTGGCGTCGGCAATGAAAGACGCCAGCGAGATGGGCTGCGTTTGACCGCGTGCTCCGCCTTTGACGGCCACCTCGGCCAGGGCGTTGCTGATGAGCCTGGCCATGGACGCATGACTGCGCTTTAACACCGCACCGGTGGCGCCTGCCAGGGTCAGGTTGGCCTTTTCCATGGCGCTGACCGCAAGGCTTGCCGTTCCAAGCGCATTGCGCAGCTCGTGCATCAAAAAGCCGAGCTGCTCGTTCTCATGCACGCTTTGCTGCACCGTGATGGCCGCGTCGCGCTGGGCGCTGAATTCGCTCACGGCGTCAGCAATGGCATTGTCCAGGCAGCGGTTCAAGGTTCGGTATTCGTCGATGCTGAAAGGCGCGTCCCGCTCGAAGGCCAGGTCGGTGATGGCCTGGCAGAGGTCGCCATAGTCATGCACGACCTGGTCCACGCTGTAGCCCAGGTGCAGCAAGGCCTTGCCATGCGCGGCCGCTGCAAGCCCCATTTCAGACAGTTTGGATACATCGCCGCCCGACGGCCCGGAAATCCGAAGGCTGGTCGCGTCTTGATTGCTTTGCTCGGCCTGCAGGGTTCTGGTCAGCTGGTCGATGAACATCGGGATGCCGTTTTTCAACTGCCCGGCGGTGGCGGCCCGTTTCGGTCTTTTGGCGACCTTTTCGACGCACCTGGCAATCAGGTTGTCGCGGTTATTGGCTAAAAAATCGTTCATCATAGGGGTCAGTTTTCCTGGCGTTTCAAGCCGTTTGCTCCTGATGGACTGGCTCCACCGCTTCTTTGATGACCCAGCATGCGCGCTGCATCAATCTCGTGACGGCCAGATCGGAGTCAACCCTGCCTTGCGTTACGGCGCCCACTTCTTTTCGCTACTGAATTTATAGCTACTAGCGCAAGCTGTGCCAGCGACAGAGGCATATTTGATGCTAAAAATGTGTTTGCTGGTCGAAACGAGTTCGACCAGGCAGGTCGCGTCGAGGTTTTGCCGCCCAACTTAACACGGTGACATGAAAAAGTATGTGCGTTGACGTACATATCGGGCCGGCGGGCGTTGCCGGGTGCGCAGCGAATGTGCCGCCTGCGGACGGAAAAAGGCGCAACGGGCGTATCAGCCTTAGGCGCAGGAAGGCCGGTGTCCTACCTTTGCCAGCCGCGCGCTGGTTACCCTTGTTCATGCAGTTGCGAATCTACCTTGTTGAAGACAATCCGATCATTCTGGAGTGGCTGGCCGAAGCCCTGGAGGAGTTGACCGATACCAAGGTGATCGGCTCGTCGGGAACCGAATGCGAAGCATGCCGCTGGCTGAACGCGCACAGGTGTTCGTGGGACGTGGCGGTGGTGGACCTGTGGCTTGCGCAGGGCAATGGCCTGCAGGTGATCAAGCACCTCAACCGGACGCTTTCGCAGAAAATCGTCGTCCTGACGAATTATCCGACCCCGCAAATGCGCGAACTTTGCATGTCGGCGGGCGCCGATGCGTTTTTTGACAAGTCAACCGAACTTGACGAGTTCACGACTTACGTGTTCGAGGAAAGCGCGCATCACCAGGAGTAGCCAGACGATGAATGCCTTTGCGGCCTGGCGAATTGAAAATGCCGCCATGCGCGCGGCTTCAAGCATGCACATTTGCCCAAGTTGCTTCACCGGACCCTGAGCTTTGCAAATTTTTAAACCCGTGACCAAGGCAAATCCAGTTCTTGGCCCACGGGTTCAAGGAACCCTCAGCAGACGTACTGCGACCAGTAGTACGTGCTGATGGTCGGGTTATAGCCAGGGTTGGCGACTTTGGCGATGTACATCTTGCTGTCCGGATAGGACACGACGCTGCCAGCCGCGTACTGCCTGCCCTGGCTCCAGTTCGATGCGCTGCAGGTTCCGGCCGCGGCTGGTGCCTGCGCCGGGGCTGCGGCTGCGGCTGCGGTCACAGCGCCGCCGCCGGAATTTTTGAAGATGTTGTAGAACTGGAAGTCGCCTTGTGCCACGCCGCTGTACGAACCGAGGTTGGTCGAGCCACTGTAGGATTGCGCGCGGTCTCGCTGGAATGACCAGTAGGAAATAAGGCCCAGCCCGTTTTGCCTGGCAAAGTTGGCAACCGTTTGCGCATCGTCCAGGGTGAAGGTCGAGCCATCGTCGTTCTTGCCAACCATGGGCGTGATGCCCATCATGGCGTACATCTGTCCCTGGGTCTTGCCACGAAAGACCGATGTCAACTGATTGGCCGCAGCGCGAACCGTCATGACCGACGCCTCGCCCACTGTGGAAGGCGACACCATGGTCCGCAGGTTCTCGACGCCGAAGCTCTGCGTCATCACATTGACCATGTCGATTCGCACGCCTGCCGCCACGGTCGTGTTCAGCAGATTCATGGAATTGGGGTCAAGGCCCATCAGCCAGCCTGGCAATGAAAAGGAGACATACAGGTCGGGATACTTTGCCTGGAGACGCGCCAGAACACGCGCCCTGCGGGCCGTGCCGCCCACGTCCTTCAACTGGTGGCCTTCAATGTCGAAATCGAAGCGGCGGGTGTTCGCGTCGCTCATCAGCTTTTCCATCAGGTTGAACAGCTGGTCGTCGTTGCAGGCAATTTCGGCATACACGCCATGCGCGCCGCCGAACGAAATAAGAAGCCGTCCGCCCGCAGCGACGTAATTGCGCGCATCCGGGAGCTTGTTCGTCAGATCGGGAACCAGCGCGCAGCTGCCATTGGTGGTGGCAAAGGCAAGCATCGCACTGTTCATGCCGACGGATTGCTTCGCATCAACCAACGAGCCGCCCCATGAATGAAAATAGGGGGCTACCTCTGCCGCGCTGGCTGCCTGGCCCAGGCAAAGTACAAGGGCGCCAGTCAAGGCTTTGGTGATCGAATTGAATTGAGGGCGTGAATGCATCATGTTGAATTTTGGGCGTGGAAGGATCATTTGATCCAATGAATGAACCGAATAACTGCGGATTAAATAGGAGCCCGGCGTCCAGCCAGCGCTGAAAATTCAGCCTGGCGCCGGGCGGCGAAGCCAGGGCGGGGTACGCGTCATCAAGCGATGCCTGCACAGGCTGCAATCCATTCGAAAGTGGCAAATGAGCCGGTGAACGAAAAGTGAACGGATTTTGTCTGTCGAGCTGTTGAGGGTCAACCCGAATGAAGTAACACGCAGTTTCGATAGAAATAGTGAGTAACAACGGCGCATGGTAGCTATATCGCTGGGTGTCTGGCCTGTCACAAGGGCGCAAAAAACGTCTTGTACAGCCGCTGCCGGGGGAAAGCGTTGTCCAGCCGGTAGCCGGTGGCGCTTTCTCATCGCCTCCGAAACATGGGGTTTCCGTTCATTATTGTGTTAACGCAGCGTGAAGCTTCAGCAACAATTTGTTGCGATCACGTAAAAATGAACTGAATCGATTCGCCTGGAAAGTGGCGCTTCAGTTCTGGCGGCTGGCCGTGCCAATGTAGTGGCTCATTCGCTTTCGGGCAGGGTGTCTCGGTGGTAGTGCTGCTTGACCTTGCCAAGGAGCTGGTGCAGGGTTTGCGCTTGGGCGGGCGACAGGCTGTCGAAGGCGGCAACGATGCAGATTTCATGCTGGCGCGCCATCTCGCCGAACAAGGCGCGGCCGGCCGGCGTCAGGCGCACCCGGTAGGCGCGGCGGTCGCCTTCTACTTCGACCCGCTCGACCAGCCCCTCGCCCGCCAGCTGGTCGGTGATGCCGGTGACATTGCCGCCGGTCACCATCATGCGGCGCGACAGCTCGTTCATCTTCAGGCCGTCGGGCTTGCGTTCGAGTTGCGCCATCAGGTCGAAGCGCGGCAGCGTGGTGCCGAACTGCTCGCGCAACTGGGTGCGCACCTGCTTTTCGATCAGCTGCGTCAGCGTCAGCATGCGCAGCCACAGTCGCAGGGCCTCGGGATGCTCGCTGCGGCCTCTTGCTTCCATGTCCATCGTGACTCCTTGGCGTATCGACTTCAATTTGCTATATATTTAATAGCTGCTGACGCTTGCCCAGCGAGCGTAAGCGCATTTTTATGCTTGAAAATCTCGCGGTGGAACTGGTCCCGGCCACTGAGCTAGGGCTGGGGCCGGTCCACCTGCCGGCCTTGCGGCCGGGCAGCGCGCGTGGTCTGGCCCGGCGACATGTCAATCACGTCGATCACAGCCGGCGGCCTTGAACAGCCGTGCGGTGTCCACTGCGTCGTCTGCGGTGTTGCGGCCCCCGGCTCGGGCGAGGGCATCTGGATTGATCTTGTCTTAATTGTTTATGTGTAAACTAATTTCGTCAAGCGAAAAGCGACGAATTTCGCCTGCTTCGTTCGGCATTTCAAGGCGACTGGAAGCCGCCGGCCCGGTAGGTCAGCACCAGCGTGTCGCGCACGCCGCGCTGGCGGTCCTGGCCGTCGGCCGGGAATATCGGCGTGGTTTCGTGGATCACCCGCTCGTCGTCCATGAGCAGCGCCGTCAGCGGCTCCTGCATCAAAAAACGCATGCCGTGCGGCCCGTGGGCATCGAAGACGCGGGTTTCGCCGCCCTTGACGCCGCGCCGCGCCACCAGCAGCACGACGACGAAATCCACGCCGTCGCGGTGCGCGCCCTCGGGCGTCGGCCGGCCCACGCCTTCAGTGGTGTCGATGCGGAACTGATGCGCTTCGATGTACCAGCGCGGCACCGCCTTGACCTGCGCGAACAGCCGGCCCAGGCTGGCTAGCAGTTCGCGCCACGCCGGCGCCTCGGCCACGGCCGGCTCGACCGGGTCGAACCAGCGCTCGAAGCCGCCATGCAGCGCGTTGTAGTCCAGCGGTTGCCAGTGCGCCCGGTGCGGCGTCTGCTCAAGCGTGCCGCCGGCCAGCTCCTGGATGAAGCAGGCATGGCGCCGGCGCCGGTAGTGGCCTCCATCCAACAGGTGCGCGTCGGGCGGCAGCCGGTCCCAGGAATCGGTCAGCGCATTCCAGCCTTGCTGCCAGGGCGGCGCATCAAGCTTCAGGCTGGCGGTGAGATCAGCCGGCATCAGCAGGCTCAGCCCGTCCTGGCGAAGGGCCTGGTCGGCGGGTTTTTGAACGGTGGCAATATTGAACATGGGCGCTATTTTGCTTGACGCAGACTCCTCTGCGGCCAGATGTTCCGGGGCTCGGACCCGTCCCGCAAGAAATGAGTTCAACCTACATACATGCCATGCAAAGCTGCGGATAATGAATCCGCTGTTTCAACCCAAGGAGGCGCATTCAATGCTGTACCGATTCAAGTCAAAAAATATGGGTGATGTGATCATGCTGGAGCCCAATGGCCGGCAGATGCTGGAAATCATCGGCAAGACGCCCGGCCCGCGCGGCATCATCCTGCCCGAGCAGATGCCGTCCGCCATCGAGGCGCTGGAGGCCGCGATCAGGCTCGAAGAGTCGGGCGATGACAAGGACGGCGAAGGCCTGCCCGAAGGCGTCGGCCTGCACCAGCGCGCCAAGCCCTTCATCGACATGCTGCGCTGGAACATCCAGGTGGGCCAGGAAGTGGTCTGGGGCGTTTAAGCCTGCCCACGACGCCACGGCGCTGAACTGAAAAAGCCCCGGCAACGGGGCTTTTGTACGTCTGGCGGCAAGCGCCGCGTCAATCGACCTTGGCCCCTGAGGTCTTCACCACCTGCGCCCATTTCTTGTGTTCTGCATTGATGAAGGCTGCGAACTGCTCGGGCGTGTTGCCGCCGGGAATGGCGCCCTGCGCGAGCAGCTTTTCCTTGATGGCCGGCGTGCCCAGTGACTTGGCCGCTTCCTGCTGGATGCGGCTGACGATGTCCGGCGGCGTGCCGGCGGGCGCCAGCAGGCCGAACCAGGAACTGGCTTCAAAACCCTTGAGCGCCGGGCCGCCGGCTTCCTCGACCGTCGGCACGTCGGGCAGCGCGGCCGAGCGCTGCGCGCTGGTCACGGCCAGCGCCTTGAGCTTGCCCGACTTGATCAGCTGCATCGACGACGGCAGGTTGTCGAACATCACGTCCATGTCGCCGCCCGCCAGCGACATCAGCGCCGGGCCCGAGCCGCCGTAGGGGAAGTGGATCATGTAGGTGCCGCTCATGGTCTTGAACAGCTCGCCGGCCATGTGGATCGAGGTGCCGTTGCCGCTGGAGGCCATGTTGAACTTGCCGGGGCTGGCCTTGGCCACGCGGATGAAGTCGGCCACGTTGTTGATGCCGGCGGCCCTGGCTTTTTCGGCGTTGACGACCATGACATTGGGCACGCCGGCCACCAGCGTGATCGGCGCGAAATCCTTTTGCGGATCAAACGCCATCCGGCTGTACAGCGCCTTGTTGATGCCGTGCGTGCCGACGGTTCCCATCAGCAGCGTGTAGCCGTCGGGCGCCGACTTGGCCACCACGTCGGCGCCGATGTTGCCGCCCGCACCGGCGCGGTTTTCCACCACGAAGGGCTGGCCAAAGGCCTTTTGCAACTCGGGTGCCATGGCGCGGGCCAGGATGTCGGTGGTGCCGCCGGGCGCGAAGGGCACGACGATCTTGACCGGGCGCGTCGGCCAGGTGCTTTGGGCCATGACCGGATTTGCTACGAAAGTAATAGCTGCTAGCGCACTGTATATAAGCGCAGAGCGTCGATTTGGCTTGAAAAAATGCATTGACAGGATCTCCGTTGGTGTTGTGCGTCAACCTTAGCCGCCCGCAGTCGCTCTTTCAACAGGGTTAATCCGGGCATGAAAAAAGCCGCCAGGCATTCACCGGGCGGCTTGACGGAACGCGCAGCGCGTATCAGTCGGCGAACTTGCCGCCGGCTTCGATCACCGGCTTGAGCTTGTTGATCTCGGCCGTCACGAAGGCCTTGTGCGCGGCGGGCTCGACGCGCTTGTCGGTCACCACCACGGCGCCCAGGCCTTCCTGCTTCTTGATGAAGTCAGGGTCTTTCAGCGCTTTTTTCAGGGCGTCATTGATTTGCGCCAGCACGGCAGGCGGCGTGCCCTTGGGGGCGTACAGGCCGTGCCAGATCGTCAGGTCAAAGCCCTTGAGGCCCATTTCCTGCAGGGTGGGCAAGTCCTTGAGTACCTTGTTGTTTTTCAGCGGCTTGGACGTCGTCACCGCATAGGCCTTGACGCGGCCGGCTTCGATCTGGCCGGTCGTGTTGGTGGTCTGGTCGCACATCATGTCCACCTGCCCGCCGACCAGCGCGTTCATCGCCGGCGCAGTGCCGCCGAAGGGAATGGTCGTCATGGCTTCCTTGGCATTGATGGCCGACTGCCACATCAGGCCGCACAGGTGCGAGGCTGATCCCAGCCCGGCATGCGCGATGTTGAGCTTGCCGGCATTGACGCGGATATAGTTTTCCAGGTCGCGGTAGGTGTTGGCCTCCAGCTGGGGCTTGCCGATCAGCGTCATCGGCACTTCGTTGATCATGCCGAGGAATTCAAAGTCTTCCAGCGGCTTGTACTGCAGCTTGCGGTACAGGCCGGGGGCGGCCGCCATGCCGATGTGGTGCAGCAACAGCGTGTGGCCGTCGGGCGATGCCTTGGCCACCTTGTTGGCACCAATCGTGCCGCCGGCTCCATTCACGTTTTCAACCACGAAGTTGGCACTGCCGCCCATGGACTTGCGCATGGCTTCGGCCAGGTCGCGCGCCACGCGGTCGGTCGGGCCGCCTGCGGCAAAAGGCACGACAAAGCTGATGGGCTTGCTGCCGGGAAAGGTTTGGGCGCTGGCCGAGAAAGCCGAGAAGAGGGTGGCCGCAGCGGCGGCAAGAACTAACAGGCGTTTCATGAACGTCTCCTTTGTAATAAATTAACGGGTTGACCTATCGGCTAACCTAGTCTAAGAGATCATTTTTTTGGCGTATATCGCGGGAACTACGTAGGGGGATTCCCTTCATCGCCTACTGGTAGCTGCGCGCGTCCTCGATGACTTTGCCGTCGTTCGGCAGGCTGCCGGGAGCCAGCAGTTCAACGGTGCCGCGCAGCTTGGTGACATCGCGGATCGCGTCGCTGATGCGCTGGTCCAGCCCGGCAGGCGAAGACCGGGTTTCGACCCGCAGGCTCATGCTGTCGTTGGCCATCTCGCCGTTGACGACCAGCCTGGCCTTGATGACTTCGGGAAAGCGCCGGGCAATCTCGGCGACCTGCGCCGGATGCACGAACATGCCGCGCACCTTGGTGGTCTGGTCGGCCCGGCCCATCCAGCCTTTGATGCGGGTGTTGGTGCGCCCGCTCGGGCAGTGGCCCGGCAGCACCGCCGACAGGTCGCCGGTGCCGAAACGGATCAGCGGGTAGTCGGGGTTCAGGGTGGTCACGACCAACTCGCCCACTTCCCCTTCGGCCACCGGGTCGCCGGTGCCGGGACGGACGATTTCAACGATTACGCCTTCATCGAGCACCAGCCCCTCTCGCGCCTCGGTTTCATAGGCAATCAGGCCCAGGTCGGCGGTGGCGTAGCACTGGTAGCCGGCAATGCCGCGCTCGGCCAGCCAGTCGCGCAAGGACGGCGGAAAGGCTTCGGCCGACACCATCGCCTTGGTCACGCTGGGCAGGGCAACCTTCATCTCGGCGGCTTTTTCAACGATGATTTTCAGAAAGCTTGGCGTACCGATGTAGCCTGCGGGCTTGAGCTCGGCCATCGCTTGCACCTGCTGCTCGGTCTGGCCGGTGCCGCCCGGAAACACGGTGCAGCCCAGCGCGTGCGCGCCGCTTTCCATCATCGAGCCGGCCGGCACGAAGTGATAGCTAAAGCTGTTGTGGACCAGCTCGCCGGACCGGAAACCCGCTGCGTACAGCGCACGCGCCATGCGCCAGTAGTCGCGCCGCGTGCCTTCTGGCTCGTACATCGGGCCGGGGCTGGAAAATACGCGCGGCATGGCGGCGCCAAAGCCGATCGTGCTGAAGCCGCCGAACACGTTTTGCGCGCGCCCTGCCTGCTGGCGTTCAAGCAGTTCGGACTTGCGCGTGACGGGCAGCGTGGCCAGGGCCGCGCGGCTGCAGATCGTGCCAGGGTCGATGCCAGCCAGGATCTCGGCAAACGCCGGCGAGGCCGTGCGCGCATGGGCGATCTGCGCGGGCAGGGCGGCGAGCAGTGCCGCTTCGCGTTCGGCTGGGGGGCGGATTTCCAGCGCATCCATGTGGAGTGATGTCATGAAAGGGTGTTGGGTTGAAAGTTAAAGCACGCAGGCGGGCGTAAGGAGGGAAGCCATTGGCTCAGTGGCCTTTTCGGGGAGCAGCGGAATACGTGCAGCGAAAAGCGTGGGAGCGCCAGTTCCCTGCCAGCCGGGGCCGCGGGACTGGCTTAGCCAGACCGCAGGCGCAGCGGCCCCCTCGGGGGGCAGGGAGCCACACGCAGTGGGCGACCGTGGGGGCAACATCAGGCCAGCCAGCGCTTGCGGCGCTTGTAGCTTTTCACGTCCTTGAAGCTCTTGCGTTCGCCGCCGCCGACACCGAGGTAGAACTCTTTCACGTCCTCGTTGTTGGCCAGGTCGCTGGCGATGCCGTCCATCACCACGCGGCCCGATTCCATGATGTAGCCGTAGTCCGAGTATTTCAGCGCCATGTTGGTGTTCTGCTCGGCCAGCAGGAAGGTGACTTTTTCCTTGGTGTTCAGGTCCTTGACGATGTTGAACACCTCCTCGACGATCTGCGGCGCCAGGCCCATCGACGGCTCGTCGAGCAGCACCATGCTCGGATTGGTCATGATGGCGCGGCCAATCGCGCACATCTGCTGTTCGCCGCCCGAGGTGTAGGCGGCCTGCGACGTGCGGCGCGTCTTCAGGCGCGGAAAGTAGTTGTAGACCTTGTCCAGGTTGGCGGCAATCTCGCCCTTGTTGCTGCGCGTGTAGGCGCCGGTCATCAGGTTTTCCTCGATGGTCAGGTGGGCGAAGCAGTGCCGGCCTTCCATGACCTGCACCACGCCGCGCTGCACCAGGTCGGCCGGCGACAGGTTCTCGATGCGCTCGCCGCGCAGCTCGATCGAGCCCTTGGTGACGGCGCCGCGCTCGCCTTGCAGCAGGTTGGAAATGGCGCGCAGCGTCGTGGTCTTGCCCGCACCGTTGCCGCCCAGGATGGCGACGATCTTGCCTTCGGGTACCTGCAGCGAGACGCCCTTGAGCACCAGGATCACATGGTTGTAGATCACCTCGATGCCGTTGACGTTCAGGACAATTTTTTGGGGTTCCATGGGGTTTCTCTTGTCAATGTGTCTGTCTGTGCCAGGCGAAAGGCTTGCGGTGCAGGCCTTTCGCCTGGCGGCTCCCGAAGAAGCCGCGCAGGGGTCAAGTCTTCAAGACTGGCAGTCGGCTGCGTCGCGGCGCGTCAGCTTCTTGTCGGCCAGGTACTTCTCGGCACCGGCCTTCACCAGCGGCTTGATGATCTGGTCGTCCGACTGGTACCAGTCGGAGCTCATCGCCCACTTCTTGCCGTCCCAGGTCTGCACGCGCGCCCAGGTCGAGCCCATGTGGTCGGCGCAGCTGGTGGAAATCGGCCGCATCACGCCGGCAAAGCCCAGCGCATCGAGTCTTTTCTGGTCCAGCGACAGGTTCTCCAGGCCCCAGCGCACCTGCTCGCCGGTCATGACCTTGCCCTTGCCAAAGCGCTCCTGCGCCCGGCGCACGGCCTCGATGCTCAGCATCTGGATGATGGCGCCGCGCGTGTACAGCACCGAGCCTACTTCGTCCTTTGGACCGCTGCCCTGGCCCTTGTCATGGACCAGCTTGAGGATGTCCTGCATGACTTTCGATTCCTGGCCCGAGCCGTTGAGCGCCAGCGCCTGGTAGCCCTTGGCGCCTTCGCCGACGTCGCGCACGTCAGGCTCGGCACCGGCCCACCACACGCCGTAGAGCTTCTCGCGCGGGAATCCAGTGGCCTGCGCTTCCTTCAGAGCGGTCGAGTTCATCACGCCCCAGCCCCACAGCAGCACATAGTCGGGCTTGGCTTGGCGCACCTGCAGCCAGGCGGCTTTTTGTTCGACGCCGGGCGCGGTGACCGGCAGCAACTGCAGCTCGAAGCCGTGCATCTTGGCGCGTTCCTGCAGCAGCGGAATCGGCTCCTTGCCGAACGGGCTGTCGTGGTAGACCAGCGCGATTTTCTTGCCCTTGAGCTTGTCCAGGCCGCCGGCGCTCTTGCCGATGTGCTGGATCAGGATGTCGGCGGCGGTCCAGTAGCTGCCCATCAGCGGAAAGTTCCACTTGAACGCCTGGCCGTCCTGCGCGACCGACAACCCGTAGCCCAGCGTGATCAGCGGGATTTTGTCGTTGGGGACTTTTTCGGTCAGCGCAAAGGTGATGCCGGTGGCCTGCGGGTCGATCAGCGCCACGCCGGGCTTGTTCTTCAGGCGCTCGTAGCATTCCACGCCCCGGTCGGTGGCGTAGCCGGTTTCGCATTCCTCGAACGTCAGCTTGACGCCGTTGATGCCGCCGTCGCGCGCATTGACCATCTTGATGTAGTCCTGCTTGCCGTTGGCCCAGGGCGTTCCGTTGGGCGCGTAGGGGCCGGTGCGGTAAGACAGCAGCGGGAAGAACTGCTCCTTGGCCTGCGCAAAGGCGCTGGTGGACAGCGACGCTGCCCCGGCCGCGACCACGGCCGCAGCAACGACGAGTTTTGAAAGCTTCATGGATGTCTCCTTGGAATAAAAGTGTTGAAGCACGGGGGAAAAACGAGGGTCTTGAATGAATCCATTCAATGGGGGAAAGGCCACAGGCGCAGTTTCTGCTTGGCCATGGACCACAGCCGGGCCAGGCCATGCGGCTCGACGATCAGGAACCAGACGATCAGGCCGCCGAAAATCATCAGTTCGGCATGCGACACGCCGGCGGTTGAAATCTCGATGCCGAACAGGCCCATGAAGGCCGGCAAAAAGCGGTTCAGCGCAATCGGCAGCACGACGATGAAGGCCGCGCCGAAGAAGCCGCCCATGATCGAGCCCAGGCCGCCGATGATCACCATGAACAGCAGGCGGAACGAAATCTCGACCGAGAACGCCGCCGGCTCCCACGAACCCAGGTGCACGAAGGCCCAGAGCGCGCCGGCCATGCCGATGATGAAGGAGCTCACGGCAAAGGCGCTGAGCTTGGCGTACATGGGCCGGATGCCGATGACGGAGGCGGCGACGTCCATGTCGCGGATCGCCATCCACTCGCGGCCGATGGCGCCGCGCACCAGGTTCTTGGCCAGCAGCGCCACGACCACCAGGATCGCCAGGCAGAACAAATACTTGGACGTCGGGCTCTGGATCGGCAGGCCGAACACCTGCAGCTGGGTCACCGACACCGAACCCGAGGCCGAATCGTTGGTCAGCCACTTGATGCGCAGGAACATCCAGTCGCTGAAGAACTGTGCCGCCAGCGTCGCCACGGCCAGGTACAGGCCCTTGACGCGCAGGCTGGGCAGGCCGAACAAGATGCCGAAGGCCATGGCGCACAGCCCGCCCAGAATCACCGCCGGAATCAAGGGCAGACCGGGAATCCGCACGAAGAAGTTGTAGGCGCCGTAGGCCCCGACCGCCATGAAGGCGCCCGAGCCGAGCGAGATCTGGCCGCAGTAGCCGACCAGGATATTCACCCCGATGGCCGCCAGCGACATGATGACCAGCGGAATCAAAATCGAGGCGTAGAGGTAGTCGCTGGCCAGCAGCGGCACGGCGATGAAGGCAAACAGCAGCATCAGGCCGATGGCGATGCGGTCCTGCGTGATCGGGAAAATTTGCTGGTCGGCCCGGTAGGTCGTCTTGAACTGGCCGTTTTCGCGGTAGAGCATGTGGGTTCCTTGTTCTTCTTGTCAGTTCAGACGCGATCAATGATCTTCTCGCCGAACAGCCCTTGCGGACGGAACAGCAAAAACACCAGCGCCAGCACATAGGCAAACCAGATCTCGATACCGCCGCCGACGAAGGGGCCGAGGTAGACCTCGGACAGCTTCTCGCCGACGCCGATGATCAGCCCGCCCAGAATCGCGCCGGGCACCGAGGTCAGGCCGCCCAGGATCACCACCGGCAAGGCGCGCAGCGCAATCGTCGTCAGCGAGAACTGCACGCCCAGCTTGGAGCCCCAGATCATTCCCGATACCAGCGCGACGACGCCCGCCACGCACCAGACGATGACCCAGATGCGGTTCAGCGGAATGCCAATCGACTGGGCCGCCTGGTGGTCGTCGGCGACGGCGCGCAGGGCGCGGCCGGTGGTGGTTTTCTGGAAAAAGATGCTCAGCAAGATGACCATGCTGGCGGCGATGGCGGCGGCAATCACGTCTTCCTTGTTGACCAGGATGCCGCCCGGAAACACCGAGTCCAGCATGAAGATCGGGTCTTTGGGCATGCCGATGTCAATTTTGTAGATGTCGCTGCCAAACAGCGTCTGGCCCAGGCCTTCGAGGAAGTAGGCAATGCCCAGTGTGGCCATCAGCAGCGTCGCGCCTTCCTGGTTGACCAGGTGGCGCAGCACCAGCCGCTCGATCAGCCAGGCGACGACGAACATCAGCACGGCGGCAATCGCAAAGGCGATCATGTTGGCGACGAACAGGTTGTCAATGCCGGTCCATTTCGGAACCCATTCCGAGAAGCGCGCCATTGCCAGCGCCGCGAACAGCACCATCGCGCCCTGCGCGAAGTTGAACACGCCCGACGCCTTGTAGATCAGCACAAAGCCGAGGGCGACCAGCGAATACAGCATGCCGGCCATCAGGCCGCCGATCAGTGTTTCTAAAAAGAATGCCATTTTTGTTCTTCCGCTGCTTAGTGGCTGGTGCCGAGGTAGGCGCTGATCACGTCCGGGTTGGCGCGGACTTCTTCGGGCTCGCCGTCGCCGATCTTCTTGCCGTAGTCGAGCACCACGACACGGTCGGAAATGTCCATCACCACGCCCATGTCGTGCTCGATCAGCACGATGGTGGTGCCGAATTCCTCGTTCACATCCAGGATGAAGCGGCACATGTCCTGCTTTTCCTCGACGTTCATGCCGGCCATCGGCTCGTCGAGCAGCAGCACCTGCGGCTCCATCGCCAGCGCACGGCCCAGGTCGACGCGCTTTTGCAGGCCGTAGGGCAACTGGCCGACCGGCGTCTTGCGAAAGGCCTGGATTTCCAGGAAATCGATGATGCCTTCGACATATTCGCGGTGGCGCGTTTCCTCGCGCTCGGCCGGGCCGATGCGCAGCGCCTGCATGAACAAGTTGCTTTTGATCTTCAGGTTGCGCCCGGTCATGATGTTGTCGATCACGCTCATGCCCTTGAACAGCGCCAGGTTCTGGAAGGTCCGCGCCACACCCATCTCGGCCACCTGGCGCGAGGACATGTGCGAGAACTTCTTGCCCCGGAAGGTGATCGAGCCTTCCTGCGGCGTGTACACGCCGTTGATGCAGTTGAGCATCGAGCTTTTGCCGGCGCCGTTGGGGCCGATGATGGAGCGGATTTCATGCTCCTTCACATTGAAGGAAATGTCGGTCAGCGCCTTGACGCCGCCAAAACGCAGGCTGATGTTGTTGACGTCCAAAATGACGTCGCCGGTCTTCTTTTTTGTCATGGTTGTCTATTCAGGCAGCGGCTTTGACCGGGGAAAAGGTTTTGGCATCCGACAGCTTGAGCGTGGCGCTGACGCTGCCGGTGCGGCCGTCCTCGAACTTGACGACGGTTTCGATGTACTGCTCGGCCTTGCCGGCATACAGCGCCTCGACCAGCACGCCGTACTTGTCGGCGATGAAGCCGCGCCGCACCTTGTTGGTCCGCGTCAGTTCACCATCGTCGGCATCCAGCTCCTTGTGCAGGATCAAAAAGCGGCTGACCTGGCTGCCGGCCAGCAGCGCGTCGCTGGCCAGGTCGGCATTGACCTTCTCGACGCATTCCTTCATGAGCTGGTAGACCTCGGGCTTTTGCGCCAGGTCGGTGTAGCCCGCATAGGGCAGGTTGCGCCGTTCTGCCCAGTTGCCCACGGCGTCGAAATCGATGTTGATCATGACGCAGACGCGGTCGCGCCCGTCGCCCAGCGCCACGACTTCCTTGATGAAGGGGAAGAACTTGAGCTTGTTCTCTACATACTTGGGCGCGAACATCGCGCCATCGTTCGGTCCGCCCTTGATACGGCCGACGTCTTTCACCCGGTCGATGATCTTCAGATGGCCGTGCGCGTCGAGGAAACCGGCGTCGCTGGTGTGGTACCAGCCGTCGGCGGTCAGCACCTCGGCCGTGGCCGTCGGGTTTTTGTAGTATTCCTTGAGCAGTCCGGCCGACTTGACCATGATCTCGCCGTTTTCGGCGACCTTGATCTGTACGCCGCGAATCGGCACGCCCACGGTGTCGGCGCGCGCCTGGTTGTCGGGCTGCAGGCAAACGAAGACGGCGGTTTCGGTTGAGCCGTAGAGCTGCTTCAGGTTGATGCCGATCGAGCGGTAAAACGTGAACAGGTCGGGGCCGATGGCTTCGCCGGCGGTGTAGGCCACGCGTACCCGGCTGAAACCCAGGTTGTTGCGCAGCGGGCCATAGACCAGCACATTGCCGATGGCGTATTTCAGCCGGTCCAGCGCGCCGACGGATTCGCCATTCATCAACGCCGGTCCGACACGCCGGGCGACGTTCATGCAGGCCTCGAACATCTTGCGCTTGAGCGCGCCGGCATCTTCCATGCGGATCATCACGCTGGTCAGCAGGCCTTCAAACACCCGGGGCGGTGCGAAGTAGTAGGTCGGGCCGACTTCCTTCAGGTCAATCGTCACGGTGCTGGCCGACTCGGGGCAGTTCACCACGTAGCCGCAGGCCAGCCACTGGGCGTAGCTGAAGATGTTCTGGCCAATCCAGGCGGGCGGCAGATAGGCCAGCACTTCCTCGGCACTTGTCAGTTTGTCGAATTCGGCGCCGGCGGTGGCGCGGTCGAGCAGCGTGCTGTGGGTGTGGACCACGCCCTTGGGGTTGCCGGTGGTACCGGAGGTGAAGAACATCGCGGCCACGTCATTCGGCTGGACCTTGGCGACTTCGGCGGCAAACCACTGCGGGTTTTTGGCGGCAAAGGCTGCGCCCGATTCGATCAGCGCATCGAGCGAGGCGAGGCCGGGCTCGCTGTAGGTGCGCAGGCCGCGCGGGTCGTCGTAATAGATGTTGGAGATTTGCGGGCAGCGGTCGCGGATTTCGACCAGCTTGTCCACCTGCTCCTGGTCCTCGACCATGGCAAAGCGCACTTCGGCATTGTTCAGCGGAAACACGCATTCGGCGCCAACGGCGTCTTGGTACAGCGGCACCGGGACCGCGCCCAGCGACTGCACCGCCAGCATGGTGGCGTACAGGCGCGGGCGGTTGGCGCCAATCACAACCATGTGCTCGCCGCGCTTCAGGCCGGCCTGGCTCAATCCTGCGGCCAGTTGCCCGACCAGTCCGGCCAGCGACGACCAGCTGTGCGCCTGCCAGATGCCGTACTCTTTCTCGCGCATGGCCGGCGCGGCCGGACGGTCGGCGGCATGCTTGAGCAGCAATTGGGGAAATGTGGTCTGCATCCGGGTCTTCTCTCCAGGTGGGGCAGTTTCTTTTTAAGGAAATCTGCGGTGTGAAACGAATGGTAGGGCTCCATTTGACGCTGGGATGTCGTTGCAACGACAATTTAGGGGAAAGTCCTAGTGGGGTGTCCCCGGGGTCGGGCGCTTTTATCGGATAAGGCGGCCGTCACGTCCCACCATGTTGAGTTCCACGAAGTGTGAAGCGCCCTTGGAGGAGTTGGTGAAACTCACCTCGAAGCCGCCAAGGTCATAACGTTTCATCGCCCAGGCGCTGTCGATGAAGCTGCTGCGCGTGGGATTGCGTCCGGCCCGGCGCAGCGCTTCGGCGAACACCCGGGCGTTGACATAGCCTTCGAGCGCCAGGTGCGAAGGCGCCAGCGCCACGCCGGCCGCTTTCCAGGCCTGCTGGAATTCGCGCGCCAGCGGCAGGATGTTGTTGGCCGGCAGGGGCATGACCTGCGACACGGTGATGCCGGTGGCGTCATCGCCCATGGCCTTGAGCGTGGCCGCCGAGCCCATGACCGACAGGGCGTACAGCGCCAGCCCCTTGCGCTGCTGGCGGATGGCCTTGACGAATTCGACCGTGGGCTGGCCCGCCAGGCCCATGATGACGGCCTCGGGCTGCGACGCGGCAATCTTCGCGGCCGCAGCGGCGGCGTCCGACGAGTTGTTCTCGATCGTCGCCACCGCCGCTTCGCTCAAGCCCTTGCTGGCCATCACCTGCCGGGCGACAGCGGCGACATCCTTGCCGAAGGCATTGTTCTGGTGGACGATGGCGATGCGCTTGATGCCGATGGTCGCCAGGTGCTGCACCAGGTGCCCGGTCTCGTCGGCATAGCTGGCGCGGATGTTGAACACGTTGCGGGCATTTTTGGGGCGCGCCGACGCGGCGCCGGTGAAGGGCGCAAAAAACGGAATGCCCGATTCGATCACCTGCGGCAGCATGGCCTCGACCATGGGCGTGCCCAGGCAGTTGAAGATCGCAAAGCAGTTGCGGTCGGCGATGAAGCTTTTGGCATTGGCCAGTGCGCGCGGCACGTCGTAGCCATCGTCCACGGCATTCAGTTCAATCGACCGGCCGTTGACGCCGCCAGCCGCATTGAGGGCCGTAAAGTACACCTTGGCGCCCTGATGCACGGCCTGCCCGAGGTCGGCCAGCGGCCCGGTCAGCGCGGTGGACTGGAAGATTTTCAGCGGGCCGGTGTCTTGTGCCCAAAGCGGTGCGTGAAGGGCCAGTGGCAGCGCCGCAAGGGCGCCCAGAACCCCCCGCCTTGACAGTGTTGCTGCCGCGTCATGGTTCGTCGCAGCAGGCAGGAGGGGAAGGGGATGGGTCATGCTTTGTCTCGGATGTAGTTCAGGGGTGAAAGGGCGCGGGCGATGTTATGCTTTAAATTTGTGTTTTGGCTTACATCCAAGGCCAGTTGGATGGCTTGATTTGCGCTATGCCGTGGCAAGAGATTTTTTCCTGATCCATGTCAACAGACCTGACCCTTCACCAGCGCCGCAGGCAGCCCTCCACCGACGAGCTGAACAGCATTCCGTGGCTGGCCCTGCTGCGCCCCGACGAGCGCGCGCGCGCGGCGGCCAGCCTGCAGGTTGGCGATGCGCAGGCCGGCGACTATGTGTGCCGCGTCGGCAAGCCGGTAACCTACTGGTTCGGCGTGGTCGAAGGGCTGCTCAAGATGAGCGCCGACAATGCGCAGGGCCTGACCATGACCTTTGCCGGCCTGCCGCCCGGCGGCTGGTTTGGCGAAGGCACGGCGCTCAAGCGAGAGCCCTACCGCTACAACATCCAGGCGCTGCGCAAAAGCGTGGTGGCCGGCCTGCCGATTGAAAGCTTCCACTGGCTGCTCGACCATTCCATCGGCTTCAACCGTTTTGTCATGAACCAGCTCAACGAGCGCCTGGGCCAGTTCATTTCAGCGCGCGAGATCGACCGCATGAACAACCCCGACCAGCGCGTGGCGCGCAGCCTGGCGGCGCTGTTCAATCCGGTGCTTTACCCCGGCGTGGGCGAGGTGCTGCGCATCACGCAGCAGGAGATGGCCTACCTGGTCGGCCTGTCGCGCCAGCGGGTCAACGAGTCACTGCGAACGCTGGAGGCGCAGGGCATTATTCGCGTTGAATACGGCGGCCTGCGGGTGCTCGACCTCAAGGCGCTGCGCTGCGGCAGTTTTTAATAAAAAAATACGCTTTGCGCAGGTTGCGCATGTGTTTTTAGCTATTAAATTAATAGCATTGACGGTTGAATGTGCCATCGCAGCCGGCGACAGCATTTTTACGCTTTCTTTATACGGCGCCAGCGTTCTTCTACCCCGTTTTTATACCCCCAAAGCTAAGCTTCCTTTCATCGTTTTACGTGGGAGAAGGTGAATGGATATTGCTTATGTCGCAGGGCTGGCCCTGCTGTGGGGCTTGACGGCGCTGCTGGTCCGGGGTTTCAAAAATCTCGATCAACCGCAGGGAGGCCGCCCATGATCAGTCTTGAAGTGCTGTACGGCTTTGGCGGCCTTTGCGCCATCTTGCTGCTGGCTTACCTGGGTTACGCGCTGATCTGCGCCGAGGAGTTTTGATGAGCAGCGCTTCATGGGGCCTGCTGGCCCTTTACCTGGGCGTTTTGCTGCTGGCGGCCTGGCCGCTCGGCATCTGGCTGGCGCGCATCAGTTCGGGCCGGCTTCCAGGCTGGATGCAGCGGCTGGAAGCGCCGCTCTACCGCCTGGCGGGCACGTCGCCCGACAAGTCGATGAACTGGTGGCAGTACGCGCTGGCGTTGCTGGCGTTCAATGCCGTGGGCCTGCTGGCGGTCTATGCGCTGCAGCGTTTTCAGGCCGTGCTGCCGCTCAATCCGGCGGGCATGGCGGCTGTCTCGCCCGACTCGGCCTTCAACACCGCCATCAGCTTTGTCGCCAACACCAACTGGCAAGGCTACGGCGGCGAGTCCACCATGAGCTACCTGACGCAGATGCTGGCGCTGGCGGTGCAGAATTTCTTATCCGCCGCCACCGGCATCGCGGTGGTGTTTGCGCTGTTTCGCGGCTTTGCCGCGCGCGCCACCGGGGCCATCGGCAACTTCTGGGTCGATGTGACGCGCATCACCGCCTGGCTGCTGGTGCCGCTGTCGCTGGTGTTCGCGCTGCTGCTGGCGGGCAATGGCGTGATCCAGAATTTTGATGCCTACAAGGACGTGGGCACGCTGGAAACCACGAGCTACCAGCAGCCTAAAACCGGTCCCGACGGCCAGCCTTTGACAGACGCACAAGGCGCTGCTGTCATGGAGGACGCCAGGACCAGCACGCAGACGCTGGCCATGGGTCCGGTGGCTTCGCAGGAAGCCATCAAGCTGCTCGGCACCAACGGCGGCGGGTTTTTCAACGCCAATTCCGCCCACCCTTACGAGAACCCGAATGCGGTCACCAATTTCTTCCAGATGCTGGCGATCTTTTTGATTCCCGCCGCGCTGTGCTTTGCCTTTGGCCGCGAGGTCGGTGACCGGCGCCAGGGCTGGGCCGTGCTGGCGGCGATGACGGTGATGTTTGTCATTGCCGTGGTCGCCATCGTGCCGGCCGAGCAGGCGGGCAATCCGCTCTTGAGCCCCCTGGGCGTTGACCAGTTGGCCAGCGCCCTGCAGTCGGGCGGCAACATGGAAGGCAAGGAAATGCGCTTCGGCATCACCGCCTCCGCTTTGTTCGCCGTCATCACCACGGCGGCGTCGTGCGGCGCCGTCAACGCCATGCACGACTCCTTCACGCCGCTGGGCGGCATGGTGCCGCTGGTGATGATGCAGCTGGGCGAAGTGGTGTTCGGCGGCACCGGAACGGGGCTCTACGGCATGCTGGTGTTTGCCATCCTGGCGGTGTTCATCTCGGGGCTGATGATTGGCCGCACGCCGGAATACCTGGGCAAGAAGATCGAGGCGCACGAGATGAAGCTCACCTCCATCGCCATCCTGGTCACGCCGATCCTGGTGCTGGCCGGCACCGCCATCGCCGTGCTGGCAGGCGCGGGCAGGGCGGGCGTGGCCAATCCGGGCGCGCACGGCTTCTCGGAAATCCTGTACGCCTTCACCTCGGCCGCCAACAACAACGGCAGCGCCTTTGCCGGCCTGTCGGCCAACACGCCGTTCTATAACACGCTGCTGGGCGTGGCAATGTGGCTGGGGCGCTTCGGCGTGATCGTGCCGGTGCTGGCGATTGCCGGCAGCCTGGCCGCCAAGAAGCGACTGCCCGTCACGGCTGGCACGATGCCGACGCATGGCCCGCTGTTCGTCATGCTGCTGATCGGCACCGTACTGCTGGTCGGGCTGCTCAATTACGTGCCAGCGCTGGCGCTGGGCCCGGTGGTCGAGCACCTGATGCTGTGGCCCGGTCAATAAACCGCAAGGTATTACAACCATGACAACTAAAAAACCTTTCGTCCTGCTTGATCCGGCGCTGCTCAAGCCCGCCATTGCAGCGTCCTTCGCCAAGCTGAGCCCGCGCGTGCAGTGGCGCAACCCGGTGATGTTCGTCGTCTACATCGGCAGCATTTTGACGACGCTGCTCGGCCTGCAGGCCTTGCAGGCCCCGGGCGAAGCGCAGTCCGGCTTCATCTTTGCCGTGGCGCTGTGGCTGTGGTTCACCGTGCTGTTCGCCAATTTCGCCGAGGCGCTGGCCGAAGGCCGCAGCAAGGCGCAGGCCGCTTCGCTGCGCAGCCTCAAGAAAAGCACCTGGGCCAAGAAGCTGAAGGAGCCTGCACACGGCGCGACCTGGCTGCCGGAAGAGGCTGAAAACCTGCGCAAGGGCGATGTGGTGTTGATCGAGGCTGGCGACATGGTGCCGCTCGATGGCGAGGTCATCGAAGGCGTGGCGTCGGTCGATGAGAGCGCCATCACCGGCGAATCGGCGCCGGTGGTGCGCGAGTCGGGCGGCGACTTCTCATCCGTCACCGGCGGCACGCGGGTCCTGTCCGACTGGCTCGTGGTGCGCATATCGGTCAACCCCGGCGAGTCCTTCCTGGACCGCATGATCAGCATGGTCGAGGGCGCCAAGCGCGCCAAAACCCCCAACGAAATCGCGCTGACGATCTTGCTGGTGGCGCTGACGATTGTTTTTTTGATCGTCACGGTCACGCTGCTGCCGTTTTCGATCTTCAGCGTGGCCGCGTCCGGCGCGGGCTCAGTGGTCAGCATCACCGCGCTGATCGCGCTGCTGGTCTGCCTGATCCCGACCACCATCGGAGGCCTGCTGTCGGCCGTCGGCGTGGCCGGCATGAGCCGCATGATGCAGGCCAATGTGATCGCCACCTCGGGCCGGGCGGTCGAGGCGGCGGGCGACGTGGATGTGCTGCTGCTCGACAAGACCGGCACCATCACCCACGGCAACCGCCAGGCGTCGAGCTTCTTCCCGGCGCCGGGCGTGACCGACCTCCAGCTCGCCGTCTGCGCCATGCAGGCGTCGATGGCTGATGAGACACCCGAAGGCCGCAGCATCGTCACGCTGGCCCAGCGCGCGGGCGCCGCCGAGCCGCTGGTCGGCAGCATTTCCGAAGTTCCCTTCACGGCGCAAACCCGCATGAGCGGCATGGACGTGCAGCAGCCCGGCGGTGGCACGCGCCAGTTGCGCAAGGGCGCGGTCGATGCGATTCGCAAACACGTCGAATCGCTGGGCGGCAGCGTGCCGGCGGAAGTCACGCGTGCCTCCGAAGAAGTCTCGCGCCGGGGCAGCACGCCGCTGGCCGTCAGCGATGGCGCGCAGGTCCTGGGCGTGGTGGAGCTGAAAGACATCGTCAAGGCCGGCATCAAGGAGCGCTTTGGCGAGCTGCGCCGCATGGGCATCAAGACCGTGATGATCACCGGCGACAACCGGCTCACGGCGGCCGCCATTGCCGCAGAGGCCGGCGTCGATGACTTCCTGGCCGAGGCCACGCCCGAGGACAAGCTCAAGCTGATCCGCCAGTACCAGGCCGAGGGCCGGCTGGTGGCCATGACCGGCGACGGCACCAACGACGCGCCCGCGCTGGCGCAGGCCGACGTGGCGGTCGCCATGAACAGCGGCACGCAGGCGGCCAAGGAAGCGGGCAACATGGTCGATCTGGACTCGAACCCGACCAAGCTGCTGGAAATCGTCGAAACCGGCAAGGCGCTGTTGATGACGCGCGGCTCGCTCACGACGTTTTCAATTGCCAACGACGTGGCCAAGTATTTCGCCATCATTCCGGCGATTTTCGTCACCACCTACCCGCAGCTCGCCGCGCTCAACGTGATGCGTCTCGGCAGCCCGTCGTCGGCGGTTTTGTCGGCGGTGATCTTCAATGCGCTGATCATCATGTTCCTGATCCCGCTGGCGCTCAAGGGCGTGAAGTACCGCGCAGTGGGCGCTGCCGCCCTGCTGCGGCGCAACTTGTTGATCTACGGCCTGGGCGGGCTGGTCGTGCCCTTCATCGGCATCAAGGCGATCGACCTGCTGCTGGTCGCGCTGAACCTGGCCTGAATTTTCAAAGGAGTCCATTATGAAAAACATACTTCGTCCCGCGCTGGTCCTGTTTCTGTTGCTTACGCTGCTGACCGGCGTGGCCTATCCGCTGGCCGTCACCGGCGCGGCGCGGCTGCTGTTTCCGGACCAAGCCGCTGGCAGCCTGATCCTGCGCGATGGCAAGCCGGTCGGCTCCGCGCTGATCGGCCAGAACTTCACCGACCCCGGCCATTTCTGGGGCCGTCCGTCGGCCACCGGCCCCATGCCCTACAACGCCTCGGCGTCCGGCGGCTCCAACCTGGGGCCGCTGAACCCCGCGCTGGTCGATGCCGTCAAGGGCCGCATAGACGCCCTGCGCGCCGCCGATCCGGGCAATGCCGGCCCCGTGCCGGTCGATCTGGTGACCGCCTCGGCCAGCGGGCTCGATCCGCATATCAGCCCGGCCGCTGCCGGCTACCAGGCCGCGCGCGTCGCCCGGGTGCGCGGGTTGCCGCTGGAAAAGGTGCAGCAACTGGTCACGCAGGAAACCGAAACGCCGCTGTTCGGGCTGCTGGGCGAGCCGCGCGTGCATGTGCTCAGGCTTAACCTGGCGCTCGATGCGCTCAAGCGCGTCAATGCGCCGGGCTGATGCAGTAACCTGCGCACAATGAACACACCCGCCAGCCAGCGCCCCGACCCTGACGAGCTGCTGCAGCGGCTGCAGCAGCAGGAAAAGCAGGGCGCGCGCGGCCGGCTGCGCATATATTTCGGCGCCAGCGCGGGCGTCGGCAAGACCTTTGCGATGCTCAGCGCCGCCCAGCGCGCGATGAAAGACGGCCGCGATGTGTTGGTCGGGGTGATCGAAACCCACGGGCGCAGCGAAACGGCCGAACTGCTGGTTGGGCTGAAGCAGCTGCCGCTGCGCGAGGTGGCCTACCGGGGCAAAACGCTCAGGGAGTTCGACCTGGACGCGGCGCTGGCGCGCAAGCCGGACATAGCGCTGGTCGATGAGCTGGCGCACAGCAATGTGGACGGCTCGCGCCACCCCAAGCGCTGGCAGGATGTGCAGGAGCTGCTCGATGCCGGCATCGACGTCTGGTCGGCCATCAACGTGCAGCACCTGGAAAGCCTGAACGGCACGGTCGGCGCCATCACCGGCATCCGCGTCAATGAAACCGTGCCCGACACCGTGCTGGACGCGGCCGACGAGATCATCCTGGTCGATGTCACGCCCGACGAGCTGACGGCGCGCCTCAAGGCCGGCAAGGTCTACCTGCCGCAGCAGGCCGAGCGCGCGGCGCAGAATTTTTTCCGCAAGGGCAACCTGATCGCGCTGCGCGAGATTGCCCTGCGGCGCACTGCCGAGCATGTCGAGGACGATGTGCGCAGCTACCGGGTCGAAAAATCCATCGCCCCGGTGTGGAACACCGAAGGCGCGCTGCTGGCCTGCATCGGTCCGCGTGAAGGCGCCGAGCAGGCCGTGCGCACGGCGGCGCGGCTGGCCGGCCAGCTCAATGTGCGCTGGCATGCGGTGTATGTGGAAACCCCGCGCCTGCAGCGGCTCAAGGAATCCGAGCGCGACCGGATTCTGGCCGTCATCAAGCTGGCCGATGAGCTGGGCGCCGCCACCGCCGTGCTGGCGGCCAGCGATGTGGCCGCCGAACTGGTGGCGCAGGCGCAGCTGCTCAACTGCGCCACGCTGGTGGTCGGGCGGCCCGCGCCGGCGGATTGGCGAACGCTGTGGAGCGGGCGCAGCATGACGCGCCGGCTGGCCTTGCTGGCCCCCACGCTGGACATTGTGGAAGTGGGCCATGCCCAGAGCACCCGGCGCCTGGCCCCGGCTGCGCTGCGCAGCGATGACGACGCGGCTGCCGCCTGGCACGGCAGCCTGCCGCGCTATGCCTGGGCGCTGGCCAGCAGCGTGGCCATCACCGTGCTGGCCACGCCGCTGCTCAATGTTTTCGATCTGGCCAACATCGTCATGCTGTTTTTGCTGGGCACGGTGCTGGTGGCGCTGAAGTTCGGGCGCGGCCCGGCGGCGCTGGCGGCGTTCCTCAATGTCGCCGCGTTTGATTTTTTCTTCGTCGCGCCGCGCCTGTCGCTGGCGGTCAGCGACGTGCAGTATCTGGTGACGTTCGCCGTCATGCTGGTGGTCGGGCTGCTGACCGGCCAGCTCACGGCGGGCCTGCGCTTTCAGGCGCGCATCTCAAGCAGCCGCGAGCGCCGCGCGCAGTCGCTGTTCGAGCTGACGCGCGACCTGTCGGCGGCCTTGATGCCCTCGCAGGTGGCCGAGCTGGGCGAAGCCGCTGTGCAGCGCGACTTCGGCGGGCAGGCGCTGGTGCTGGCCATCGACGCCCGGGACCAGCTGGTGCCGCCCGGCCACGCGCCGCCGGGCTTTGACGCCAGCGTGGCCGACTGGGCGTTTCGCCATTCGCAGGCCGCCGGCCTGGCCACCTCAACGCTGTCGGCCCAGCCCTGGCATTACGTGCCGCTGAAGGCGACCATGCGGGTGCGCGGCGTGCTGGCTCTGCAGCCCGCAAAGCCCCGCTGGCTCTTGATTCCCGAGCAATTGCAGCAGATCGACACGCTGGCGCGGCAGATCGCCATTGCGATGGAGCGCGTGCATTACGTGGAGATTGCCCAGCAGGCGGTGGTCGAGATGGAGTCGGAGCGGCTGCGCAACACGCTGCTGGCGGCGATTTCGCACGATCTGCGCACACCGCTGACGGCGCTGATCGGGCTGGCCGAGTCGCTGCAGCGCTCGCAGCCGCCGCTGGCGCCGCAGCAGGCCGGCATGGCGCAGGCGATGACGCAGCAGGCGCGCCAGCTCAATGCGCTGGTGAGCAACCTGCTCGACATGGCGCGCTTGCAGAACGGCGCGGTCAGCCTGCACCGCGAATGGCAGTCGGTCGAGGAGGTGGTCGGTTCGTCGATTCGCGCCGCGCAGCCCGCGCTGGACGGCCGGGCGGTACGAGCCGACATTCCGCCGGATTTGCCGCTGGTCGAGTTTGACGCGGTGCTGATGGAGCGCGTGCTGGTGAACCTGCTGGAAAACGCGGCCAAATACGGCGCGCCGCCGTTTGAAATCCATGCGCGGGCGACGCAGGGCAGCCTGGTGTTGAGCGTGCGCGACCACGGGCCGGGGCTGCCGCGCGCGCTGCGCGGCCGCGAGGCCGAACTGTTCGAGAAATTCACCCGTGGCCAGAGCGAGTCGGCCACGCCGGGCGTCGGGCTGGGGCTGGCGATTTGCAAGGCCATCGTCGATGCGCATCGCGGAAAGATCGTGGCTGGCAATGCCCCGGGCGGCGGGGCGGAGTTCACTGTGACACTGCCGCGCGGTTTGCCGCCCGAGCCGGCGCCGGAATAAACTCTGCCGATGCCCATTCCCATTGTTGTCATCATCGAAGACGAGCCGCAAATCCGCCGTTTTGTCCGCAGCGCGCTGGAGGCTGAGGGCTGGCAGGTGTTCGAGGCCGACACGGCCAGAAAAGGCCTGAGCGAAGCGGGCACGCGCAAGCCCGACCTGCTGGTGCTCGATCTGGGCTTGCCCGACGGCGACGGGCTGGACCTGATCCGCGACGTGCGCGGCTGGTCGGGTGTGCCGATCATCGTGCTGTCGGCGCGCAGCGGCGAAGCCGGCAAGATTGCCGCGCTCGATGCCGGCGCCGACGATTATTTGACCAAGCCCTTCGGTGTTGGCGAGCTGCTGGCCCGGGTGCGCGCCAACCTGCGCCGGCCCCGCGCCGCCGCCGCCGACGGCACGACGGCGGAAGAGGCCGACCCGGTGTTTCGCTTCGGCGCGGTCGAGGTGGACCGGCAGGCGCGACTGGTGCGCCGCGCTGGCGCGGAAGTCCACTTGACGCCCATCGAGTACCGACTGCTCAGCGTCTTGATCGCCAACGCCGGCCGGGTGCTGACGCACCGCCAGCTGCTGCGCGAGGTGTGGGGGCCGTCGCATGCCGGGCAGAGCCACTACCTGCGCATCTACATGGGCCACCTGCGGCAAAAGCTGGAGCTTGACCCGGCCCAGCCGCAGCATCTGCTGACCGAAACCGCCGTGGGCTACCGGCTGGCGGCCTGAAAGTCAAGTAAAAATAGCCGTTTCCGCACGTCCAGAAAGCAATGTTTGCTATGGATTAAGGAGTAAATGGCAGCGAGCCAGACCGCTAGGGCGCCTGCACGGGCGCACCCGCCCGTCTTGCGGCCAAAGCCAGCCTTATTTCCCGCTCCACCCGCCGTTTCTGGCCGGACGCCAGCTGCGTCGCCACCTCGACCCGCTGCGGGCTGCAGCACAGCCACAAGCGCTCCATGCGCACGCCGCTGCGCTCCAGGCGCGCCCAGGCCGGATTCATGCGGTAGTGCGCGGTGTTCATGCCGCGCACCACCTCGATGGCCAGGTGGCCGTCCGGGCCGAAGCTGATCTGTTCGCCATCGGCCGCATGCACCATGTAAAAAAGGTACAGCGCCCCGGCCACCGTGATCTCCAGCAGGCACCACAGCGGAATCATCCACACCCCGTGCCAGCCAAAAAACAGGGCGATGGTGATGCTGAACGCCACCAGCGCTGCATAGCTCAGCAGCAGCTGGCCGGGTGTCAGCGCGCAGCGGCGCCTGAGTTGCCAGCAGGGTGCGTTTTCACCGGCGTCCGCAGCGGGCTGGGGGCCGTCCGGTGTCGAGGGGAGGGTGTTCATGGCTTGGACGATCAGGTGCGCGGCAAGGCCGAATTTTCGCAACGCCGGTAGGCGCCTGGATAAAAAAAGAAAATATACCCGTGCCCGCCCAAAAGGTCATACCGGCCCTGCGAACGACCCTATCGGCACCGGCCATCGGCGTCAGCGCAGCCGTCCTAAAATACCCCGGCCATGTCCGACCAAAATTTCCCCAAACCTCCTGCCTCCGGCGCGGTGCGCATTCGCGCCACGCCGGCCGCCGACGGCGCGCCCGCGCCCACCGTCCGCCTGAACAAACGCATGGCCGACCTCGGCCTGTGCTCGCGCCGCGAGGCCGACGACTGGATTGCCCGGGGCTGGGTGCGCGTCAACGGGCTGCCTGCCGTGATGGGCCAGCCGGTGGCGGTCAACGCGCGCATCGACGTCGCCCGCGAAGCCGAGCAGCAGCAGCGCCAGCAGGTCACCATCCTGATCAACAAGCCGGTCGGCTACGTCAGCGGCCAGGCCGAGGACGGGCATGAACCGGCGGTGGCGCTGGTGCAGCCCGAAAACCGCTGGCGCGAGTGCAACAGCCGCATGCGCTGGGGCTTTGAACAATTGCGCGGCTTGGCGCCGGCCGGCCGGCTGGACATCGACTCGATCGGCCTGCTGGTGCTGACGCAGGACGGCCGCGTGGCGCGCCAGCTCATCGGCGAGGACTCGGAGATGGAAAAGGAATACCTGGTGCGCGTGAGCTACGGGCCTGAAAACGTCAATGTGCAGGCGGCGTTTCCCGCTGAAAGGCTGGCGCTGCTATGCCATGGCCTGAGCCTGGACGGCCAGCCGCTTCGCCCGGCGCAGGTCAGCTGGCAAAACCCCGAGCAGCTGCGCTTCGTGCTCAAGGAAGGCAAGAAGCGCCAGATCCGCCGCATGTGCGAGCAGGTCGGGCTGTTCGTGACCGGTCTCAAGCGCGTGCGCATTGGCCGCGTCAACCTGGGCCACCTGCCGATCGGCCAGTGGCGCTACCTGATGCCGCACGAGCAGTTCTGAGCGGATTTTTCAAGCCAAAACAACTGTTTGCGCAGGCGGGTCGTGCGCAAACAGCTATTTAATCAATAGCGGTGTGTGGCGGGTCGCGGGGCACTGGCGCAAGCGGCCCAAACTCAGCACAATCGGCGCATGCCCACTTCTCCGGCGGCCGAAAAGGCCACACCCCGTTTTTCGCGCCTGCCCGGCTACCTGCACCTGTCCGACATCCAGGGGCTGGCGCAACTCGCCATGCAGGGCGCGCTGGGCGTCACCGACCTGGTCGAGAACGTTCAGGGCAATGTGTACAAGGCGGTCGCTGCCTACTTTGGCCCGCTGGGGGCCCGGTTTGTCGACGGCATGCCCGGGCGCAGCGGCATCAAGGCCTTCGGGATCACCGGGCTGGTTTACGGCAGCGTCAAGGGCGCGACCCGGCTGGCGGGCGGGGCTGCCGGTGCGCTGCTGTCGCGGGCAAAGGCGCTGCAGGGCAAGAAAACCCCTTCCCGTCGGCGCGAAGCGATGCTCGCAGCCCTCAACGGCGTGCTGGGAGACATGCTGCTTGAAACGGCCAACCCGCTGGCCATTTCCATGAGTCTGCGCCACCAGGGCCAGCCGCTGGCGCTGGACAAGGCGGCGCTGGCGCAGCGCCTGACCGGCGCGACCGGCAAGGTGCTGGTGCTGATTCATGGCCTGTGCATGAACGACCTGCAGTGGCGCCCTCGTGGTGCGTCAAGCGCGCTGCATCCCGCGCACGACCACGGCCTGCACTTGGCGGGCGAACTGGGCTACACGCCGGTTTACCTGCACTACAACAGCGGCCTGCACACCTCCGTCAACGGCCTGCAACTGGCCGGATTGCTGGAGCAACTGCTTGCCGCCTGGCCGCAGCCGGTTCAGGAACTGACGCTGCTGGGGCACAGCATGGGCGGCTTGCTGGCAAGGAGCGCCGTGCATCAGGCCACGCAAGCCGGTCACGCCTGGCCGGCGCAACTCAAGCGGCTGGTGTTCCTGGGAACGCCGCACCACGGCGCGCCGCTGGAGCGGGTGGGCAACTGGATCGATGCCGTACTCGACAAGCAGGCGGTCACCCGGCCCTTCGCCAAAATCGGACAGATCCGCAGTGCCGGCATCACCGACCTGCGCTACGGCAATGTGCTGGAGGCCGACTGGCGGCACGCCGGCCGCTTTGTCAGCGTGCCCGATGCCCGGCAGGTCTTGCCGCTGCCGGCTGGCGTCGCCTGCTACGCGGTAGCCGCCACCACCGTCGCCCATGGGGCCGGGCCGCTGGCACCGGTCCGGCACGCCTTGAGCCACAAAATGGTGGGCGACGGCCTGGTGCCGCTTGAAAGCGCGCTCGGCCGGCACGAAGACCCGCATCGCACGCTGGCGTTCGCGCCGGACCAACAGTGGATCGCGCATGGCATGGGCCACATGGATCTGCTGAGCCGGCCGGAGGTAAGTGCGCAACTGGTGCGCTGGCTGGGCGCGCCGGCTTCGTCGCCGCCAGGGCAGCGCGCCGGTTGAAGCGGCAAGCAAGCCCGGCCACATAGCGCGCCGCGCGTGGCGTGGCCAAACGAGCGCTAGCCGCCGCTCCCTGCGCCTTATCGGTCGCCACCTCCCCGAAGCACAGGCAACTCCCGGGAATGGCTGAGCTTTATCGGCATCAAGGTGGGTCGCCGCGCGCGTTCAGTCCACCACCACAAAGTTTCTCGCTACAGGACGCAGTGGGCGGCAGCGTGGCGTGCTGCAACTAGAAAAATGCTTTTAGCAGCCGGCTGTCAATTTTTATTCATCAAAACAATATTGATTTTTTAATCAATATTGTTAATATAAGTAAAATTTAATTTTAAATGATCAATTTATTGGTCGTTCATGAGTTGCCACCTTGCTTGAATGAGTGATGTGGTGCCGATGAAATTTCGGCGAGTGGCAAGTAATCTTTGGCGCGGTTGCAAGGCACGGTGGTCATCATGAAAGAAATGCGGCTGCGAGTCATGGGGCAAGTCATGGCATTTCTGAAGGGCGCAACGCGTGCTCGGGCCGGCTCTGTCAGGTGGTTTTGGGTTGCCAACGGGTTGCGGCTGCAGCGCACGCGGGAGCAGTTGGCGATGGCGGCCATGCTCGCCGTGGGCGCGGTGGCGGGAGTCCCGCCAGCCGAGGCGGCGGACGGCGCCAATGCCCAAGTCGCCGTCGGCGCCACGGTATTGCGCCATGCCGGCATTCATATGTTGACGGCGCCGCGCACGGTCAGTATTTCACAGGCCGACATCGCCCGCGGGTATGTGGACGTAGCCATTCCCTCGACGCTGGAAATCCGTTCGAACAGCCCAACCGGCTACCTGCTCGCGATCGAGAGCCAGGCCGATTTCGCCAGGGGAACCGAGGTGCGCGGCAACGGCGGCGTCGCCTCGCTCGATCGTTTCGGCGGAATGCTGAGCATTCAGACCGTCGGCCACGGCATGAAAACGACGCCAGTCGAGTTGCGCTTTCGTATCCTGCTCTCGCAACAAGCCCGTCCCGGCGTTTACCCTTGGGCGCCCCAGATATGGGTGTTACCCGTCTAGCGACACTAGGCCGCGCACTGGGGCATTCTGGCGGCCATCGACTTGCAGTAAGCCACCAGGCTGTCGAGTTCGGTGGCCTTGTGATAAACCGCATCGACGCCCAGCCGTTCGCAATGGTGCAGCAGGTGGTCGTTGCGCGCATGGTTGGTCATCACGAGAATGCTCTGCTCGGGCCGCCGGTTCTGGCAATGCCTGATGACGCCGACACCGGTTCCCTCGCTCAGGAAAAGATCGACCAAGGCAATGTCCCACTCGTCGGGATGGCGATCCAGCCAGCCAACCGCCTGGGGTTCCGTGGCGGCCATGCCGACAACCACCGCCTTTGCTTCCGCCGTCAGGATTTGCGTCAGGTAGGCACATTGGGCGGCACTGTCTTCAACCAGAAACACTCTTAGAGCCATTGTTTTCCTTTGAACGAAGGCAGGACATGCTTTTCAGGAAACAGCCCGGAACACCCGTCAGTAAGGCGTGGAAAGGTCACTTTATTACAAAAGTGTCGGATTCGATCCGAAATTTACGAAATGTGGATGCTTTCCGTGTCCTGACTCTACTTTATTTAATCAAATTTATCAAAATTAAATTGAGATTTGTCAGTTAAATATTGCGTCAAAAGGTGCGCTATGCGGATGGCCAGCAGGAATGATTCAGCGCGTGCCGGCGCGATCGGCGGGCAATCCCTGATGTTGAGAAGTAAGGGAGAAGGTCAGGCGCGCACCGCTGTCGCTGCGCGCGATCCCGACGGCTTCGGCGCCCGCCAGCAGTTCCAGATCCCGCCAGTTCAACAGCCGGTAGCCGTTCGCCATCGCCATTCTTGCCTGTTGCCGTTCCTGCGGGCTCAGGTCAATCGACAGGTCGATGCGGTCAGGGAACACCTGGGCGCGCAGCGTGAGCGTGGCGGGCGCCGTTGATTCGTCGCTCAGGCAGACAAGCGCTGCGCTGACAACGCTGCGAAGCGCCCGGCTGGAAAGCTCTGCCGGAACCTGCGACACCTCATTGGCAATGACGAAACCCTTGAGCTTGAACTCGTTGAACAGCAGCGTGGCGCATTCGTCCACGCCAGCGTCAAAGCGCTGGGAGGCAGCCGGTTTTGGATGAACCCACGTCAGCAGGTCGATGACGGACTTGATGGCCGACTCCGACACGCTGCCCAGCAGGTCGCAGTCCTGGCGCATGCTGCCCAGGTCCGGGCTGGCCGACTGGAGGCGCCGGTCCATCATGACGGCAATCATGTCCATCGACTGGAAATTGCCCATGATCTGGTGCTGAAGCACCGGTGTCAGGCGCTGCAGCAAGGCGTACCGCGCGCCTTCTTCAAGCAGCGACAACTCGGCGCCCGGCGCATTTCCGGGCAGAGGGGGACTGGTCAAAGTTTTCGGGGTCATCCTGGAAATCCATCGTTGGCAAGGGGAGGTTGTGCTGCAAGGTCCTGCCCGTGATTAAGGGAAAGGCTCCATTGCGCGCGTGTCGCTTCCCGGGATTCTAGGCTGGCAGCCCGGCCATTGGACCGCCACCTTGCAGCGGTCAGGGATAAGTGAAATACCGGCGCCGATTCTGGTTACCCAGAGCAAGCGCCGGTCTGGCAGGGGGCCGTTTTCAGCCCAGGCTCGCGCCAAGCATGACCTGGCCTTCGATGCAGGTCACCGATTCGCCGCCGACCCAGACCTGGCCCTGCGCATCGCGCTCGACATGGACCTGGCCGGCACGCCCCAGGCAAACGCCTTGCGATGCGAGGTAGCGCGTGGGCATGCGGCCTTCGGCCATCAGCCACTGCGCCAGACTGGCATTGAAGCTGCCGGTGACCGGGTCTTCGGCAATGCCGATGGCGGCGGCGAAAGCGCGCACTTCCAGGTCAGGCGCGGCCGGGGTGCCGTGCTGTTTCGCGGTGTCAAGGTCGAACGCGCGCGCTTCACGGTTGGCCCGGGCGATCAGCAAGGGCGTTTCCTCGGGCGGGTAAAGGGCTGCGACGCCGACCTTCACCCCGAATTTTTCAAGCGCCGAATGGTCGGGCGCCAGCTGCAGCACGGATTCCACGCTGCCCAGCAGCAGGCCCAGCCACACCGGTCCGTTGTCCAGCAGCTGCGCGTCCAGCACCTGCCCGGCTTGCAGCCCGAGTGCCTGGACCACCTGCGCCAGCAGTTCGGCGCCGGGCTCGGTGCGCAGCAGCGGCGGCGCGGCAAAGGCAAGCCGCTGCGTTCCCTTTTCACTCCGGATGTTGACCAGGCCCACCTGGCATTCCTGCACGATCAGGCCTGCTTCCTTCGGCTGTCCGCCGGCCTGCAGCCAGGCGTGGCAGCTGCCCAGCGTCGGATGGCCGGCAAAGGGCAGTTCGCCGCCGGGCGTGAAGATGCGCACCCGGTAGTCGGCCAATGCATCGGTGGGCGGCAGCAGGAAAGTGGTTTCCGACAGGTTCGTCCAGCGGGCAAAGCGCTGCATCGCCACGTCGTCGAGCCCGCTGCCGTCGAGCACGACCGCCAGCGGGTTTCCCTGATAAGGAACGGATGTGAAAACGTCAACTTGCCGGAACGGACGAGGTGTCATGGATTGCTTTCCTGGGCAGGGTCTCGGCGTTTCAAACCAGGGGAAGTGCTTCAAGGGGCTGGCTGATGCTGGCCGCTAGAGCGCTTGCGTCGGCGCGCATGTCCCGGATGGCAGCGGCCAGCGCGGCAATGCCGATGTCGATCTGCGCCACGCTGGAGGTCACGAAGGACAGCCGCAGCGTGCGGGCATCGGGCTTGCCGGCATAAAACGCCCAGCCCGGCACAAACGCGACATTGCGCTCGACCGCCCTGGGCAGCAGCTCCACCGCATTCATGCCTTCGGGCAGGCGCACCCACAGGAACATGCCGCCGGCCGGCGTGTTCCATTCGACGCCGTCGGGCATCTCGCGCGTCATGGCGGCCAGCATGGCGTTGCGCTGGGATTTGTAGAGCGCGCGGATGGTCGGAACATGGCGATCCAGGAAGCCGTCCTTCATCACTTCGGCCACCAGGCGCTGGTTGAAGCCGGGGCTGTGCAGGTCGGCGGCCTGCTTGGCCTGCAGCAGCTTGGGGAAGATGGACGCGGGCGCGACCATGAAACCCAGCCGCAGCCCCGGCGCGAGCACCTTGGAGAACGAGCCCAGGTAGATGCAGTCCTCGGGGTTGCGCGCGGTCAGGGGCAGTGGCGGCGGCGTGTCGAACCACAGGTCGCCGTAGGGGTTGTCTTCAACCAGCGGCAGGCCCAGGCGCGCCGCCTCCGCGCTCAGCGCTGCGCGGCGTGATTCCGGCATGGTGCGGCCGGTCGGGTTCTGGAAGTTCGGCAGCACGTAGAAAAAGCGCGCGCCTTCGGCCTTGGCGGCCAGGTCGGCAATGTCCACGCCGCCATCGTCGCTGGCGACGCTGACAATCTCTGGCTCCATCGGCGTGAAGGCCTGCAGCGCGCCGAGGTAGGTCGGCGTTTCCACCAGCACGCGGCTGCCCTCGTCGATCAGCACCTTGGCGACCAGGTCCAGTCCCTGCTGCGAACCGGTGGTGATCAAGACCAGCGCCGGGTCCACGTTCCAAGGCAGCATCGCTGCCACCATCTCGCGCAGCGGCGCGTAGCCTTCGCTGGCCGCGTACTGCAGCGCGGCATGGCCGTCTTCGCGCAGCACCTTTTCGCAGGCCGCGCTGAAGGCGCTGACCGGAAAGGTCTTGGGCGAGGGCAGGCCGCCGGCAAAGCTGATGATGCCGGGCTTTTCGGTGACCTTCAGGATCTCGCGGATCACCGACGGGTTCATTTTTTCGGCGCGTCGCGCCTGTGTCCATTTCATTTCAGTCTCCTGTTGATGACCCGATTGTCAGATAGATGGGGATGCCGGCCGAATCAGCCTTTGGCCGTCAGGGGCTTGGAGGGCATCGCGTTCACCGGCATTTTCTTGCCGATGAACACCGTCGCCATCACCGCCAGGCCAAAGCCCACCGTCACTGCGTCCAGCCGCTCGCCCAGCAGCGGCACGGCAAACAGCATCGACAGGAAAGGCTGCACCAGTTGCACCTGGCTGACCCGCACCGTGCCGCCCAGCGCCAGGCCCCGGTACCAGGCAAAAAACCCCAGCCACATCGAAAACACCGCCACATACGAAAAGCCCCACCACGCACTGGCCTTCAGGGGTGCCACCGGCCAGCTGGTGATGGACAGCGGCAGCGTCAGCGGCAGGGCCATGACCAGCGCCCAGCAAATCACATGGTCGGCGCGCATCTGCTGCGACAGCCGCCCGCCGTAGCCGTAGCCGACAGCGGCGCACAGGACAGCCGCCAGCAGCAGCAGATCAGCCGGCTGAATGCGCAAACCGTCAGTGGAGCCGGAGCGCAGCAGGGCAAATGCCATCACCAGCGCGCTGCCCACGGATGCGCACAGCCAAAAGCCATTCGAAGGCCGCTGGCGATGCAGCAGGGCGCCCACGGCAGCGGTTGCCAGCGGCAGCATGCCAATGATGACGCTGGCATGCATAGCCTCGACATGGCGCATGGCCAGCGAGGTCAACAGTGGAAAGCCCAGCACCACGCCAGCCGCCGTGATCGCCAGCGGCCGCCAGTCCTGCCGCCGGGGCAACGGCGCCCGGGTCGCAAACAGGAGCAGCGCGGACAAGGCAGCAGCCACCACAGCCCGGCCCATCGAAATAAAGACGCTGGACATTTGCGGCGCATCATGGCTGCCAACCGCCAGGCGGGTCATGGGCAGCGTGGCGGCAAAAATCACGATGCCGAGCAGGCCCAGCCACAGCCCCCGGGTGATATCGGCCTGAGGGTGCCGGGTGTTGTCGGGGTGAGTCATATGAACAGCATCCAGAGGGCGGTGACCACCAGCACGGCGGCCATGGCGCGGTTAAAGACGACCAGCCGGCGGCCCGAGCCCAGCGGTCCGGCCAGCCATTCGCGCAGCAGCGAGCCGGCCAGCGCATACGTCAGGTTGCTGGCAAAGGCAAAGGCCAGCATCACCGGCAGCACCACGGCCATGCGCTGGCCGGGGTCGGCGCGGCCGGCAATCCAGCCGCTGACAATCGCCAGCGCCAGCATCCAGGCCTTGATGTTGACAAACTGCAGCGCCGCGCCCTGCCAGAAGGTAACGCTCAGCCGCGCTGCGTCGGCCTGGCTCAACTGGCGCGAGCGCGCTATTTTTGACGCCAGCCACAGCAGGTAGGCCACGCCGGCGAGCTTGATCGCCCAGCTCAGCAGCGGCACCGCCACCACCAGCGCCCCCAGGCCCAGCGCGCAGACCGCCAGCAGCACGCCCCAGCCCACCGGCACGGCGCAGACAAATGGCATGGCGCGGCGCAGGCCATGGTTGGCCGCGAGCGCGGTGGACAGCGTGGTGTTGGGGCCGGGCGTGAAACTCATGGCCGTGGCCAGGACGAGCAGCGCGGTAAATTCTTGCCAGTTCATGGCGATGACTTTATAGTTTGCAGCAGCACACTGCCAATACAGTTTGAGCAACAAATCAAAAAACTGTATTGCCCGTTTTGACAGCACACGGCAGGGCGCCCTGCCAGAAAAGACAGCCATGCTGATGAAAACCGCTTCCCAGTCCCTGGCTGAACAGCTCTGCGCGCGTTTCGCCGAACGCATCCGCACCCGCTTGCTGGCCCTTGGCGCACGCCTGCCGTCGGTGCGGCTGTGCGCCGAGCAGCAGGGCGTGAGCGTGTCCACCGTGGTGGCCGCCTATGACCAGCTGCAGGCGCAGGGGCTGGTGGTGGCGCGCAAGAACCGGGGATTTTTTGTCCGGGATTTGGCATCAAATATGCCGTTTGCGCAGGCTGCATATGCGCAAGCAGCTATTGAAAACATAGCAGTCTCAGCGCGTGCGCCGGTCGATGCCGCTGCGCTGATTCGCGGCATGTTCCATTCGGTCAGCCACAAGCCGCAACCGGGCATGGGCGTGTTTCCGGCGGAATGGCTGGAAGCGGGCTTCCTGCTGGCGGCAGTGCGAAAGGTCACCAGCGCCAGCGCGCTGCGCGAGCTGTCGCTGCACTACGGCGAGCCCATGGGCGACAGCGGCCTGCGCCGCGCGCTGTCGCAGCGGCTGGGCGCGCTCAACATTCCGGCTGATCCCGGGCAGATCATCACCACCGTCGGCGCCACCCATGCGCTGGACATCATCAGCCGCACGCTGCTGCGCGCCGGCGACTGCGTGATGGTCGAGGAGCCCGGCTGGGCGGTGGAGTTTGCCCGGCTCGATGCCCTGGGCATGCGCATCCTGCCGGTGCCGCGCCGTGCCGACGGACCCGACCTGGAGGTGATGGCGCAGTATTGCCAATTGCACAGCCCCAAGCTGTTTGTCAGCGTCAGCGTGTTCCACAACCCGACTGGCCATTGCCTGGCCCCTGGCAGCGCCCACCGGCTGCTGCAACTGGCCAGCCAGCACGACTTCCACATCGCCGAGGACGACACCTACAGCCATTTGGCACCCGACCATGCCACGCGGCTGTGCGCACTCGACGGCCTGCAGCGCACGATTTACGTCAGCGGGTTTTCCAAGATTCTGGCGCCCGGCTGGCGCGTGGGCTTCATGGCCGCGCCGCCCGAGCTGGTCGAGCGCCTGCTCAACACCAAGCTGCTCGCCACCCTGACGACGCCCGCGCTGCTGGAGAAAGCCCTGGCGTGGTGCATCGACCAGGGCCAGCTGCGCCGCCACGCCGAACGCATCCGCAGCCGGCTCGACCAGGCGCGCGGGCGCAGCGTCAAGCTGGCGCTGGCCCATGGCTGCAGCTTCGCCGCCGAGCCCGCAGGCCTGTTCGGCTGGGTCGAGACCGGCGTGGACACCGACGCGCTGGCGCAACGCCTGCTCGACGAGGACTATTTGATCGCGCCCGGCTCGCTGTTCCATGCGGTGCGCAAGCCCGGCACGCTGATGCGGATCAACTTCGCGACGACGCAAGACGCCGCGTTCTGGAAAGTATTCACGCGGCTGCGGGATGGCATGCGCTGAAGCGCTTTCGGGCCTACCCGGCTGCGTCTGGGAACCGGTGGCTTGCAGGCCCTTTCTTTTCTGCATTGGGTATTAATTGCAGAGCAATTTACGCACGGGCATATGGAATCTCAGCCTGTTTTCGACAGAAATCACCCCGGTGCGCCCAGCCGAATGAAGAGCGCTGTCCGGATTTTTATTGCGTCTGCGTGGATTGCAAGTCCGTTACCTTGTTTCGAATCCCGATTCGATGGCGGAAATACACGCTTGTTGTAACCAGTTGCCGCTAGAGGAATGCCTGCTGCCGGGCAATGGCTGCGCCACTGCATGCAAGGGGCCGGCTGTTCGTGCGCATGGCGTTTTGAAGGTGGCGCCATCAGCCTCACTTGTCTTGGGCGATTCTTTGCAAAATATGTTTCATGAGAGTTACGAATACAGAAGAGAAAATGTCAGTTTTAAAAGTAACAGTAAGTAATTATTTTGCTAAAAAACTGATTAATTGTTGTTTTTAAGTGGGAAATTTCCGTTGTTTTCGTGAATTTATTCGTCTTTTGCTATGTTATTCGTAATTTTTGTAACTTGCTTAATATCTTTTAGCATAGAGTTACATTTTATTTAAATTGCAATCGACACAGTAACAAGTTGTGCTGCAGCCTCCAGCGTTTATCGCAGTGGTTCGCATCAGATGTGTCACCGCCGGATATCACCCTGATGAAACAACTCCTCAATCTTTGCTTTCTAGTTGCCAGCCTGACCTTGGGACAAGCCGCCCTGGCTCAAAGCCCCGCAGTCACCTCCACCCTTACCGCGCAGCGCGTGGACATGGTGAACGGCAAGGCGGTACTCAAACCCGCGGCCCAGAGCAAGCCGGGCGAGGTCATTGAATACAGCGGTATTTACCGCAACGCCGGCACAACCGCAGTGGACAAGCTCCAGGCCATCGTGCCCGTGCCTGCCGGAACCACGTTTGTTCCTGGCAGCGCCCTGCCGGCAGCGGCACTGGCGTCCATCGACGGCACCCGTTTTGCGCCCTTGCCGCTGACTCGCATGGTCAGGCAAGCCGACGGCAGCGAGCGCAAGGAAACCGTTCCGCTGGCTGAATACCGCGCTTTGCGCTGGGATGTCGGCTCGCTGGGCGCTGGCACCAGCGCCGTGGTGAGCCTGCGCGTGCGCATTGACGCACCTGTCGCCGCTTCTGGCGCCAAACCCTAAATCTGTTTGAGTTTCATACGACAGCGCTGAGCCAGGCGGCCCGGCGCTGAACGTTCGCGTGTTCGTTGTCAGTTGTTCGTTGTTTTTGTCTTTTTTTGAATTCAGGAGAAACCTCATCATGTATGCCCATCCCATCAGTCCGCACCCGTTGCGCCTGCCCCATTTCTTCACAAGATGGCTGGCAGCTTTGTTTGCTGTCTTTTTGCTGGCGCTGGCCGCCATGCCGGCACATGCTGCAGCGCCTGCTGCAGGCGCTTCCATTAGCAACCAGGCCTCAGCCAGTTATGCCGACGGCTCGGGCGTCTCGCGTACGGTGACCTCCAACGTGGTCAGTACCACGGTGACGCAGGTGGCCAGCATGACCCTGACCGCCAACGGCGCCCAGACCGCTACGCCGGGCAGTGTCGTTTATTACCCGCACACCCTGACCAATACGGGTAACGGTTCGGACACATTCAACCTGAGCACCACCAACAGCGGCATGTTCTCGATGTCGACCGTGCAGGTCTTTGCCGACAACGGCAGCGGACAGCCCACCGGATCGGTCATCACGTCCAGCGGCCCCCTCGCTGCAGGCGCTGCCTTCAAGTTCATCGTGGTCGGCACCTTGCCTAACACGGCAACTGCAACGCAGACCAATGCAATCATCGTGACGGGTGCCAGCGCGCTGACACCGACTCAGAATGCATCGAACACCGACACCACCACCGTGACCACCAACGCCGTGGTGACGCTCACGAAAGCAGTGAGTGTTTCCAGTGGACCTTCGCCCGCTTCGGTAGCTGCGCAAGTTCCTTACACCTACACCCTGACGTACACGAATACAGGTAACAGCACGGCGACCAGCGTTGCAATTTCCGATGCGATTCCTGTCGGCATGACGTATGTCGCTGGTTCTGCGCGCTGGAGCGTAACGGGTTCCACGACTGCAATTGATACCGGGGTCGCAGTGGGTACTGCACCCAATCAGGTGACTTCGTCGTACACGTCAGGCACCAAGACCTTTCTGGCGACCCTGTCCCAAGTGACGGCAGGCCAGTCGGGCACCATTTCTTTCCAGGTCAAGGTGGACGTTGCCACGGCACCCGGCGTGCTGAACAACGTTGCCACCACGTCGTACAACAACGGCACAGGCCCTGCAACAGGCTCAGGCACGTCCAACATCGTTCCTTTCACCGTGACGCAAAGCGCCAATGTGACCCTGACGGGCGCAACGGTGGCAGGTCCTGCCGCACCGGGTTCCACGGTCAGCTTCACCAATGTGGTGACCAATACCGGTACCGGTATTGACACGTTCAATATCACTTTGGGTGCGACCAACAATTTCCCATCGGGAACCACGTTCCAACTGTTCAAGAGCGGCGGCACTACGCCGCTGGTCGACACCAATGGCGATGGCACCATCGACACCGGCCCGCTGGCCGCTGGCGCTACCTACGGCGTGATCCTGAAGGCCACGCTGCCGCCTAATGCCACCAATACCGGTGTGCCGTTCAGCATCAACAAGATCGCCACTTCGGTGTTTGATCCCACCAAGTCGGCTACTGCTGCTGACACGCTGACAAGCATTGCCAACGCTTCCGTTGACTTGACCAATAACCTGGCCGCCGCTGCGGGCGTGCCCGGCGTTGGTGCAGGCCCTGAAGCCACGTCACAAGCAACCAACACCACGAATCCAGGCACCACGACGGTTTTCACACTCGTCGCCAAGAATACGGGCCCATCGCCTGACACCTTCAACTTCAGTGCCAGCACGGTATCCGGTTTTGGTTCGTTGACCCTGCCTGCGGGCTGGACGGTGACCTTCAAGGCCAGCGTTGCAGGTGCTTGCACCAGTACGGGTGCAACCATCATCAACTCAGGCTCCGTGGCCCCTGCCGGCTCAGTCATGGTTTGCGCCGAGGTAACAGTGCCTGCTGGCTATGCTGCAGGAACGAATGACCTGTATTTCCGTGTTCTTTCGCCCACCTCTGGTGTCGGCGACACACTGCATGACGCAGTGACGGTCAACGCAGTGCGTTCGCTCAGCATCACGCCGAACGGCGCTGGCCAGACCTACCCAGGCGGCTCCTATGTATACAGCCACACGCTGACCAACAACGGCAACGTGCTTGAAGGAAATGGCGCGCTCAGTTCCATCACTTTGGCTGCCGTGAACAACCAGTCTGGCTGGACCTCAACGCTGTATTACGACAACGGTAACGGCACACTGGACGCGGCTGATCCCCTGATCACTGGTGCCCTGAATGCTGTGCTGGCTGCGGGTCTTGCGCCTGGCCAGTCCATCACCATTTTCGACAAGGTGATTGCTCCCAGTGGCGCCGTTCCTGGTGCGGTGAATGCAACGACCATCACGGTGAATACCGCCAATGGCACCTACATCACCACCGTTCCTGCTGCTGCTGTGTCTACGGACAGCACCACGGTCATCGCCGGTAACCTGACCTTGACCAAGGCCCAGTCGCTTGACACCGGTTGTGCAGGTGCTACAGGCTCAACCATCTACACCTCCGCCAACTTGAGCGCCAAGCCTGGCGAATGCGTGCTGTACCAGATTATCGCCACCAATGTTGGTTCTGCTGATGCCACCACGGTTGTCGTTTCTGACGTAACACCGACCTATACGAAGCTGAAAAACCTGGCCGCCACGACAGCGGGGACTGTTACCGGTCCTGCCGTCAACGCTACAGGCGCCATCACAGCCACTATCGGCACACTCACTTCCAGCCAGTCGGCTGTGGTGACTTTCGGTGTGCAGATCGACCAGTAACAAGGTCGTGAGCTTCTTGCGGAGGGAGGCGAAAGCCTCCCTCCGCTTTTTAGAAACCAGCCGCAACGTGGTTTCTAAAAAGCGGCATACCGCGAGCCAGCCCATACCCATCCAACCCCTCCATGCTTTTTCGCCTGTTTCGCACGCTGTTGTCCTGTTGGCTGTTGCTGGTCTTGTTGACTGCGGCACAGGCGGGGCCCGCGCCTGCAGGCACAGTCATCAGCAACACGGGTACGGGTACGTATGTGGATTCCGTCTCCGGCTTGTCAGTGCGGCTGAAATCCAATACCGTCAACACCACCATCACGATGCTGGAAGCCTTGACCCTTTCCGCCAACCAGACAGTGCTGGTGGCCAGTGGCACTTCATTTGCCATCAGCCATACGCTGACCAACACCGGCAATGCGTTGACCTCCTACCGCATCACGGCCAGTGTTGCTGCTGGCAGCGCGTTTACGCCTCTTGGTGTGCAGGTGACCCAGGACACCAATTCCAATGGCCGTGCCGATGCGGGCGAACCCGTTATTGCCTCCGGCGGCGTCATCTCGCTGGCGCCCGGGGCCAGCGTCAATTTGCTGCTGACGGCGCAAGCGCCCGCAACGAGTACGCCGGGGCAGACCGCACAGCTGGTGATTGCGGCCGTGAGTTCGTTGCAAGGCGTCAGTGCCAGCAATACCGACACCATAACGCTGACCACCGGGGCTGCGATTGTGGCAACTTTGGCGGCATCGGCTGCCACCGCCGCACCTGAAGCGTCGCTCAGTTTTACCGCCACGGCAGTCAACAAGGGCAGCGCAGCCGCTGCGCCAACGGTGGTTACGTTGAATGGTGCGCCGGCCACTCTGTTTGTGCTGCGTGTACCCGTTCCCGTCAACGTGACTTTTGTATCCATCCAGACGCCGGTGAGCCCTGGCGCGCAGGTGCTCTACCATCTTCTGGGTAGTGCCACCGATACCTATGTCACCAGCTTGCCAGCTGGCGCCGTGGTTGATGTCGTGGCCTGGGGCGTTGCCAGCCTTTCACCGGGCGCTAACCTGCAGGGGCAGTTCGCCGTCACCGTTAACGCCAATGCGGCGGGCATGATTGCCGGCACGGCCTATACCGACTGGACGGACCAAGCCGCCCCGTTAGTTACTGGCAGCAATACCGTGGTGCTGCCTCTGCCTGCCCGGGCAGCCAAAATTGCTTTTTATACCAGCACAAGCTACCTCACCCCCGCAATACAGAACCTGACCGGCAGCCCGCTGTTCGTCCAAGTGGATGCGGCCGCCTGCAATAGCAGCTCGACCCAGATCAATACGGCACCGGTGACACTGGTCAGCCAGCTCACCGGCGATACGGAACGCTTTACTGCGGTCGAAACGGGTGTCAACACGGGCTTGTTCCGCATCTTGCCCAACGTGCCGACAGCCAATGCAGCGTTCCATGTCGTGGCCTCGGGCGATGGCATCCTGGAGGTGCTGCGTGATGATGTGGTCAGTGCGACCATCACCGCCTGTGGCAGCATTTCAGTTTCGGCGACCACCACCTTGCTGATCGATCCCAGCGGCGTGGTCTATGACGGCAAGACCAACCAGCCGGTTGCAGGCGTGACCGTGCAACTGATCGATGTCACCGGCGCGGGCAATGGCGGGAAAGCGGGCAGTGCGGCGACGGTATTCCTGCCTGACGGCGCACCGGCCCCAAGTCAGGTTGTCACCCTGGCCGATGGCAGTTTTGCCTTTCCGCTGGTGGCGCCCAGCACCTACAAACTGATGCTGGGCACACTGGTGGGTTATACCTTCCCCTCGAAACTGCCGGCAGCGCTTCAGCCGGCGGGGCGTCTGATTGATGCGCATGGCTCTTATGGCAAGGAGTTCATCATCGCCAGCACGGACAGGGCACCGGTACGGTTTGATGTGCCGCTTGACGCGGGCGCGACCGGCGGGCTCTTCATTCAAAAAACAGCGAACAAGACCACTGCCGAAATCGGTGATTTCGTCGACTATTCAGTCAAGTTCAACAATGTCACCGCCGTGCGGCTTCCAGCTACCGTGGTCAACGACAGCCTGCCGGCGGGTTTTGCCTATGTGCGGGGTACGGCCAGGCTCAATGGCGTGCCGCTTCCTGATCCCGCTGGCGGAACCGGTCCCGCCCTGCATTTTTCGCTGGGTAGCGTGGCGGTGGGCGCCCAGCCGGTCCTGAGTTATCGCGTTCGCGTCGGCGCCGGCAGCCAGGGCGGCAATGGCGTGAACACGGCGCAGGCGGCCAGCGGCAATGTCCTGTCCAACAATTCGAGCGTTCGCGTTCAGCTTGTCGGCGGCGTGTTTTCAAACAAGGCCTATCTCATCGGCAAGGTGTTTGCCGACTGCCGCCAGAACGGCATCCAGGATGCGAGTGAACCCGGCATTCCCGGTGTACGGCTTTATCTGGAGGACGGCACCCATGCCGTCACCGATGAAGAGGGCAAATACAGCCTGTACGGTTTGACCCCTCGCACCCATGTGGTCAAAGTCGACAGTACCACCTTGCTAGCGGGTGCCACGCTTGAAGTGCTGGGCAACCGCAATGCGCTGGATCCGGTCAGCCGGTTTGTCGACCTGACCCACGGTGAATTGCAGAAGGCAGACTTTGCCATTGCCGAATGCACACCGGGCATTCGTGAGCAAATCGCGGCGCGGCGCAAGGCGCTGAGCGCTCCCAACGAAGTCCTGCAGGCCGCCGGCCTTCTGCTCTCGTCTGCCGCTTCGTCGGTGACTGTTGACGGACGCACCTTGCCGTCCAGCGGCACCATCGGCCTGCCTGGCGCGCTGCAAGCCAGTGGCAGCAACAGCCCCAAGCTCCTGCCCGCCACGACCTCGCCTGGTGTGACCGTATTGGCGGCTTCCTCAGCCGGTGCGCTGGGAGCGGTCGGTGATCCGGGCGGCTCTTACGCACCGAATGCGCAAGGGGTGCCCCAGCCGCTTTTCACGCCCGGCAAGGCGCTTCCTGATGCGGTGGCTTCGGCTCATATTCCGGCTTCCCCGTCAGTGCCTGACGAGCAAAACCAGTTGATGGAGCCGCTGGAAAACCTTTTGCCCCGTCTTGGCCCTGAAGTTGGTTTTATCAACTTGCGCAATGAGCAGGTATTGACCAGCGACCAGACCCGGGTCCGCGTCAAAGGCCCCGTGGGCGGGAGTTTTGAACTTCTGGTGAATGACCAGCAGGTGCCCGTCACCCAGGTCGGCAAGAAGAGCAGCCTGGAAAAGAATGGCACGCTCGCCTGGGAATACATCGGCATCAACCTCAAGCCGGGGCGCAACACCTTGACCCTGCGGGCGACGGACCCCTTTGGAAATCTGCGCGGCCAGGAACGGATCACCTTGCTAGCGCCCGGTGCGCTCGCAAAAATCCGGATTGATGTTTCACCGCAACCTGTTGCCGACAGCGCCACGCCACTGCCTGTCACCCTTCACTTGCGCGATGTGCAAGATCTGCCCGTTGCGGTCCGCACCCAGGTCACCCTGCAGTCCACCCTGGGCCAGTGGCAGACGCCCGACCTTGACCCGCAACAGCCGGGTATTCAGGTATTCGTTGAAGGCGGCGAAGCACGCTTTTTGCTGCTGCCGCCGGCCCAGCCAGGCAAAGCCGAACTGAGTGCCGCCAGTGGCAAGGTCAGTGCCGTGGCCAAGGTCGAATTTCTGCCCAAGCTGCGCCCCATGATGGCGGTCGGCCTTGTGGAAGGAACGATCAACCTGCGCAACCTCTCGCCTTCGGGGCTGCAGCCCATGCAAAGCGGTGATGTGTTCGAGCGCCAGATCCAGAGTGCCTCGCGCAGCTTTGACAACGGCAAGGGCGATGTGGCTGCCCGCGCCGCACTGTTTCTGAAGGGCAAGGTGCTCGGCTCCACCCTGCTGACCCTGGCTTACGACTCTGACAAACCCTCGGATACCGCGCTGTTCCGAGACATCCAGCCCAACCAGTTTTACCCGGTGTACGGTGACTCGTCAGCCCGTGGCTTTGATGCCCAGTCGACTGGAAAACTCTATGTCATGGTGCAAAACGGCACCAGTTATGCGCTGCTGGGCGACTACTCGACCCAGAGCGACAATCCTGCGCGTCAGTTGACGCAATATTCGCGCGCCCTCAATGGTGTCAAGGGTCGCGTACAGGAGGGTGTCTATACGGTCGAAGGCTTTGCCAGTCGCACCTCGACTACGCAACTGGTGGAAGAGTTTCGGGCCAACGGCACTTCCGGGCCATTCCGGCTGAATGTCAACGGCGTGGTCAACAGCCAGCAGGTGAACATTCTCACGCGTGACCGCAACCAGCCTTCGGTCATTGTCAAGGATGTTCCGCTCGCCGCCTTCACTGACTATGAGCTGGAGCCTTATTCTGGCCAGCTGCTGCTCAAGAGCCCGGTGCCCAGCGTGGATGCCGACCTCAATCCGGTGTTCATCCGGGTCAGCTATGCCGTGGATTCGGGTGGCCCGAAGCATTCGGTGGCCGGCACCGATGTCAAGGTTCAGCTGACACCCAACCTTGCCGTGGGCGCAACGCTCATTCGCGATGCCGACCCGGCCAATCAGCAAAGTCTGGCAGGCATCAACATGGTCGCCAGGTTGGGCGACAAGACGCAGGCTACCGCAGAAATCGCTCGCAGCTCGACCGACCTCCAGGGTAGCGGTGCCGGCCAGCGCATTGAAATCCGGCATGACGACCCGGCCTTGCAAGCGCGTGTCTGGGCGGTGCTTACGGATGCAGGCTTTTTCAACCCCAACAGCCCGCAATCAGCGGGCCGGTCTGAGTACGGCGTCAAGGCAGGCATTCCGCTGGACGAAAAAAACCGGCTCGTGGCAGAAGCCCTTAAAACTTCAGATGCCATCACTGGCGCTGAGCAGACCGGCGCCGAACTCAAGCTGGAGCACAGCCTGCCAGGCAATGCCCGGATTGAAGCCGGGTTGCGTTACAGCCGCGCTAATGCAAGTTCGGTCTTGACGGCCTTGCCGCTGCCTGGCACTTCGTTGCCGGTCATTCCAAATACAGCTGCGCTTGCCGCCGCTTCTGCGCAGACCGGCTTTACCAGCGCACGCGTCAAGTTGACGGTGCCCGTGCCCAATTTTCCGCAGGCTGATGTTTTCGGAATCGCTGAATACGCCATTGACGGCAGCGGAGGGCGTCAGATGGGCCTGGGCGGCAACTATGCCGTCAATCCAACAACCAAGCTGTACCTGCGCCACGACCTTGCCAACAGTCTGAATGGCCCCTACAACCTCAATCCGGCCGTATCGCAATACACAACCGTGGCCGGCATCAACACCGAGTTGCCGGACAGCACGCAAGTTTTTAATGAATACCGCATGGGCGACAGCCTCAATGGCCGCAGCAGTGAAGCTGCCGTCGGCCTGCGCCGGCTCTGGCGCCTGGAAAGTGGCCTTGGTCTTACAGGCAGCGTACAGCGCATCAAGCCTTTGACTGGCGTGGTGGCGGACGATTCCAGTGCCGTGACGCTGGGTGTCGATTACGTGGCCGCCGCCGACTGGAAGGGCTCCGCCCAGGTGCAGTGGCAAACATCTTCGGCCTCGCGCAGCTGGCTTGCCACAGCAGCTCTGGCGAACAAGCTCGATGCCGACTGGACGCTGCTTAATCGTGCCTTGTACAGCCTGCAGACCAACCTTGCGGCAGCTGGCGGGGAGCGCAAGCTGGTTACGGCGCAGTCCGGTTTTTCATACCGTCCCGTTGAAACCGATGAGTTGAACGCGCTGAGCCGCATCCAGTTCAAGCGGGACCTGGACAGCACCTTGGGGGCAGGGCTGAATCGTGATGAGTCGTCCTGGCTGGTATCCACCCATGTGAATTTCCAGCCCAGCCATCACTGGCTGATGACCGGCCGATATGCCGCGCGATGGGTAACCGACCGTGCCGGCACGCTGGACAGCCGCTCTTTCACCCAGCTCATGGGCGGGCGTTCTACCTGGGACATCACCGATCGCCTGGATATCGGCCTGCAGGCTTACCGCATGTGGGGCAATGGCGCCGCAGAAACCGCCATGGGTATCGAGGCTGGCTACCTGGTCTGGAAAAACCTCTGGCTTTCACTGGGGTACAACGCCAAGGGCTTCAAGGCGGCAGAGCTGGCAGGCGACGCTTACACTCAGCGCGGCGTGTACCTGCGGCTGCGCTTCAAATTTGACGAAAAACTGTTTGAGTCTTCCACTGACCGAGCCCCTTCGGCTTCTGCCGCAGCCGTCTCCAATTGATCTTGCGTGGCGAGCGCCCGGCATGAAACACGCATGAAAAAATTCTTCCTCACCTTCGTTTTCGGTTTGTTCGCAGCTTTGGGGATGCCGGGTCTGGTGTGGGCCAATACCTGCGCGCCAGCCGCCACCCAAGGCACGGCACCGGCTGATTACAAGGATTACTGCTGGCTGGATTTCACGGGCTATAACGACGCAACAGCACAGACCACCGCCGGCCAGGCGTTCAGCTTCACCTTGCCCGATCTGTCGACCTTGAGCATGACCCTCAAGACAGTCAAGGTCACCAGTACCGGCAGTCCCGAGATCGTTACCAAGACTGTGCCATCCTGGACCGGCGCCGCTTTTGGCAACACCGCGTTTAACGGGATTCCCGGGCAGACTATTCTGTACACGGGCTCGAATGGTTCGACGGTCAGAGTGATCATGAGCAATATCACCGTATCGCCTCCGGCCGGCGGCACAGGTATTGCCAAGTACGCCATCATCGTGGGCGATGGTGAATCCACTGACGGCAGTGAAACCCTTTCATTCACTACAAATGGCGATAACTGGCTGCAGTTGTCGAAAATTGCAAACGGCACTTCGACGAACTATCCAACTGTTACCGGTCTCGGTAGCAAGACCGTTAATGAGGACGGGGGCGGGCTGCCTTCGCCAACAGGTAGTTATGTCTTTGGCTCCTTCAACAATCCGACCCAGATAACGGCCCAATTCAAAGGCTCGGGTCTTCAGGGCTTTATCGTGGGTGTGCGCTATGCGTCGATTTCGGTGGTCTCGCAAATCACCGGCGTGCGCTACAACGCCCCAGACCAGTTCACCTACGCGGTAAAAACCACGGCGGGTGCGACGATGACGTCTGGCGTCACCTCTGGAACAGCTTTGAGTGGCTTCACGACAGCCAGTCTGCCTACCGTTGCGGCCAGTTATCCTTTTGTCGTTGATGAAGTCATGGCCGGCGGCAGTACCGGCACGCTGGCCAATTACACCGTGTCACTGACATGCGTCAACGCCAATACGGCTTCTACAACGGCGTTGCCTGTGGGTGTTTCCGGGTCTTCCTACACCATTCCCAGCTTGCAATATGGCGATTCGGTGCGCTGTACCTTCACCAACACACCGATTTTTTCTCCCGTCACCGGCACGGTCTACAACGATGCCAGCCATAACTTCAGCCAGGACGGCACAGAAGCCGGAACCAATGTTGCGGGTCTTTATGTCAAGCTCGCCTCATCGACAGGCGGTGTGTGCCAGAACCCGGCCAGCGCAGCCGCAGCGGTCACCCCCAGCACCGGCGCCTACAGCCTGCAGGCAGTCGCCCCGGGCAGCTACTGCCTGATCCTGGATAACAACAACACTCTGTCCGACATCACGTCCACATCCCCTGCCGGCTGGCTTGGAACGCAAAACGGAACCGGTGTGAGCCAGATCGTGGTGGAGAGTGCGCCACCCGAAGTTCCGAGCAATTTCGGCCTGTTCAACGGCTCCAGGCTCAGTGGCACTGTGTTTGCTGATACCGGCGTGGGGTCTGGTACTGCCAACAACGGCAGCAAGGACGGTACCGAACCAGGTATTGCCAGCATTACGGTGAATGCCCTCAGTGGTTCCACCGCTGCAGCCAGCGCCAGCACGGCTGGAGACGGAAGCTACACGCTGTGGGTGGCTGCCACTGTCACAGGCACCGTCACCATCCAGCCCAGCGCACCCAGCGGGTATGTGGCGACAGGGGGAGCCGTCGGCTCGCCCGCCGCCGGCGCCAGCTACAGTCGTCCCAACGTGATCAACTTCACGCCAGTGGCAGGGCAAACCTACACGGGGGTGAATTTCGGCCTCGTTCCCGCCAACACGCTGGCCCCCAACGGCGCGGAGACGGGTCAGCCCGGCACGGTGGTGTTTTATGCCCATACATTCACTGCAGGCAGTGGAGGGCAGGTTACGTTTTCGCTCGCCAACGCGGCCACTCCCACCGGGCTGCCCTGGAGCCAGGTGCTTTACCGCGACAGCGACTGCAGCAGCACACTTGAGGGCTCGGAGCCGCAAGTCACCGCAGCGATCACCGTAACGGCAGGGCAAACGCTGTGCCTCGTCGTCAAGCAGTTCATACCGGCCGCTGCGGCGATGGGGGCGAAAAACATGATTACCCTCAACGCAGCGTTTAGCTACACCAATTCGACCCCCCCGCTGACCAGTACCCTCACTGCCAACGATGTCACCACCGTAGGCCTGCGAAGCGCGCTGGCATTAAACAAACTGGTGAGCAACATCACTTTGAGTGGCCCTGCCGCAACAACAGTCGTTGCCAATCCGGGCAACGTCCTGCAGTACAGCCTCAAGGCGCAGAACAATGGCAGTGAGCCCTTGTCCACCTTGATCATCAACGATGCCACGCCTGCATTCACGACATATCTTTCCGCCGCTTGTCCGGGCGCATTGCCAGCCGGGATCAGCACCTGCAGCGTGAGTGCCCAGCCCGGCATAGGCACACAGGGCGATCTGCAGTGGACATTTACCGGCTCGCTGATGCCCAGCGCGCAGCTGTCGGTGACCTACCAGGTGAAGGTGAATCAGTAGGGCCGGGCGCAGATGGCAGGTTGAAAGCGGTTCCAGTCGAATCGACTTGATGCGTGTGCAAGAAGGGCGGACTGACTTTGCCGCGTCAGTTCTTGTTGTGCTATTAATTAGATAGCGTATAAGTACCGTGGATATTGCGCAAAAGGCTGAAAACTCCATGAAAACATCTGTGCAACCTGCTTAAAGGCCGGTGATTTTTCCCGGAGGCGCAAGAACCAAGTCTGGCTCGGCGATCGGCAGCCCGATAGAAACCGGAAACATCCTGCCATACATGCTGGTTTTGGCTATTCCGATTCCTTGAGGCTGCTTAGCGGTAGTTTGTTGAACCATTTCATCCCCTGTTCTGTCCAAGTGACAGGAGGGTCCAGATCATGTCTGCTCGTCTTTCATGTCCTCCTGCACCAGGACCATTGGAGGCTTACGCGGTGCAGTTCGATCCCTTGCTCAAGACGCCGGCCCAGCGCCATGGCTTTCGCACCTACCTGTCGGGCTTGCTGCTGCCGCGAGACCGGTCCAAGACACTGACCGCGCTGGTCGGCGCCGAGCCTCTCGTCCAGGCCCAGGCAGCGCAGGTGCAGCGGCTGCAGTTTTTCCTGTCTGAGGCTGCCTGGGACGCCGAAGCGATCAATGCCAGGCGCCTGGCGCTGCTGGTGGCCGAGCCGGCGACGGCACCTTCGGCCACAGGCGTACTGGCAATTGACGACACGGGGGATCGCAAGGACGGCAGTGCCACCGACCACGTGGCGCGCCAGTACCTGGGCTCGGTGGGCAAGGTCGACAACGGAATCGTCGCGGTGACCACGCTGTGGGCCGACGAGGCGCATTACTACCCGCTGCATGTGATGCCCTACACGCCCGAGAAGCGGCAGCCAGAGGGAAAGCGGGATCCGGCGTTTCGCACCAAGCCGCAAATCGCGCTGGAGCTGGTCGAGCGCGCGCAGGCCGCCGGCATCGCGTTTTGCGCCATCGTGGCAGACTGTTTTTATGGCGACAACAATGGGCTCGAAACCGCGCTGCTCACGCGCGGTCTGCCCCATGTACTGGCGCGCCGCGGCGCGCCCGGGCGCGGCTGGGCGCCAGCCGAGGCGGACCATTCGTTCAGGGATGCGGCGCGCTCGCTGCCGCTGCGCGCCTGGCAGCCAGTGATTCGCCGCTTCCGGGATGGCCACACCGAGCGCTGGTGGGCCGCCGAGCTCACACTGTTCGGCTATGGCCCGCTCAAGCCGGTGCGGGCGCTCTGCGCCACGACCGACCGGCGCGCGTTGCCGGAGCTGTCGACCTGGTATTTGACGACCAACCTGCCCGCGCCTGTGGCCGAGATTGTGCGCATCTACGGCTTGCGCAACTGGATCGAGCAGGGCTACAAACAGATGAAGGACGAGCTCGGCTGGGCCGACTTCATGGTTCGCAGCGACCGGGCGATCCGCCGGCACTGGACGCTGGTGTGCTGCGCATTTGCCTTTTGCTGGCGGCATCACGCGTTGCAAGCGCGCGCAGACGACTCGCCACTGCCTGGTATCCCCAAAGCGCCGCCCGGGGCGGGAAAAAAAACCGGCCCCGTCAAGGCGCTGCCGTGCTGGCCGCGCCTGCTGCGCGCGGTTCGCGCCTGGCTGACCCCGGCGTACTGGCTGGCGCGCTGCTGGCGCGCCTTTGCCAGCGCGCCCCCGCCGGCCGAACTCGCCGCGTTGCTCGGCGCCCTGAACGCCGGCCACGGGATTAACCTCTACCTTCGGATTTAACAAACTACCGCTAGACGCAAATAAACCCATTGTCTACAACGCCAAACTGCTGGCCTGCGCGGCCCACTATGGTTTTGTACCTCGGGCATGCCAGCCCTACCGGGCGCAGACGA
>NZ_KL448323.1:3883754-4006647 GCF_000709345.1 Polaromonas glacialis
TTGCTCGGCGCCCTGAACGCCGGCCACGGGATTAACCTCTACCTTCGGATTTAACAAACTACCGCTAATTAATCCATATTTTCAATATTACAAATAATAGGCGCCCGCCTAAAGTCAGGCCACGTTGTTCTTCACAGAAAGGCCTGAGCGCGTGACACCTGTTTCCACGATCCCCCTGTTGATCGGCTGCGCCGCCGGTTTTTCAGGGGACCGCGTTGACGCCGCCGGGCCGGTGGTGGAGAGCCTGATTGCACGTTGCGCGGCCCAGCCGGGGCAGCGGGCCTTTTTGATTTTCGAGACGCTGGCCGAGCGCACCCTGGCGCTGGCGCAGTTGCGCCGCCGCGCCGATCCGGAGTCTGGATTCGAGCCTTTGCTTGACGACCTGCTGCGGCCGGTGCTGGCGCGTTGCCTGCAGCATGGCGTTCGCATCGTGAGCAACTTTGGCGCTGCGAATCCGCAGGCGGCGGCGCGGCATATTCAGCGCATGGCTCAAGAGCTGGGCTTGCCGCTGCCGCGCATTGCCGTGGTGTCGAGCGACGATGTGTCGGGCGCTTCGCATCGCCCGCTGTTGCAGGCGCAACTGGGTGCGGCGATGGACCACCTCCAGATCATCAGCGCCAACGCCTATATCGGCGCCTAAGCGATTGCCGCCGCGCTCAATGCGGGCGCCCAGATCGTGGTGGCAGGCCGCGTCGCCGACCCGTCTCTGACGGTCGGGCCGGCGCTGTCGCATTTCGGCTGGCGGGCTGACGACTGGGACCGCATCGGGCGCGCCACCATGGCCGGCCATTTGCTGGAATGCGGCGCCCAGGTGTGCGGCGGCTACTTTGCCGATCCCGGCTACAAGGAGGTGCCCGAGCTGCACGCTGTGGGATATCCGATCGCTGAAATCGATGCTGATGGCGATTGCGTCATTGGCAAGGCAGACAACACCGGCGGTCTTGTGAGTCTGGCCACTGTGAAAGAGCAGCTCTTGTATGAAGTGCATGACCCGGCCGCCTACCTGACGCCCGATGTCGTGGCCGACATCAGCGACGCCCGGCTGGAAGAAGTCGGGCTGAACCGCGTCGCGCTGAAGGGTGTACGCGGCCATGCCCGGCCGGCCTCTTTGAAAGTCAATGTGTTCCATGAAGGCGGCTGGCTAGCCGAAGGCGAAATTTCCTACGCCGGACCGCGTACCGAGGCGCGCGTCAGGCTGGCGGCCGATGTGCTGCGCCAGCGATTGGCCGGTCTGGCGCTGCGGGTGGACCTGATCGGCGCCGTCAGCATCTTTGGCGACGATGAGGGTCGATTGCTGCAGGCCACCCCGGCGGGCGATGCCCGAGACGTGCGCCTGCGGGTGGCCGCCGCGCACGGCGAACGCGCGCAGGCAGAGCGCCTGGCGCGGGAAGTCATGGCGCTGTACACCTGCGGCCCGGCCGGCGGCGGCGGCGTCCGCACCGCGCTGACGCCACGCCTCAATACCTTGTCCTGCCTGGTGCCGCGCGAAGCCGTGCCGACGCATTTCACCATGCTGGACGGGGAGGAACTGACATGAACGAATTTTTAACGGTCCCGCTGTACCACGCCGCGCACGGACGCACCGGCGACAAAGGCAACCGCTCCAACATCAGCGTGATTGCATGGCATCCCGATCTGTACCCGGTGCTGGTCGATCAACTGACGCCGCAGGCCGTGGCGGAACATTTTGCACATCGCCAGCCAGCCGCAGTGCAACGCTATTTGCTGCCCCAGTTGCAGGCCATGAATTTTGTGCTGGATGGGGTGCTGGATGGCGGCGTGAACAATGCGCTGAACCTAGACACGCATGGCAAGGCGCTGTCGTTCTGGCTACTGGATTTTCCGGTGCGTATTCCTGTTTCACTGTTGCCGCTGCTGCCAGGCGAGTGATGCCAATTTTTGACAATTTAAAACAAGGAGACATAATGACTTCCATTTCAATACACCGCATTCGTCCTGTCATGCTTGGCGTTACTCCGCTTTGCGCTCTGGGCGGGCTTTTGCCGGTGCTGGCCCTGGCGCAGTCCTTTCCCGACAAACCCATCACCTTTATGGTGCCCTTTGCCGCCGGTAGTGCCACCGACCAGTTGGCCCGCGCCATTGGTCAGGCGGCAACCACCAGCACCAAGGCCAGCGTGGTGGTCGACAACAAGCCCGGCGCCAACAGTTTCATTGGCGCGAAGACAGCGGCCAAGGCCAAGCCCGATGGCTACACGGTGTTCATCACCACCAACACCACGCAAGCGGCCAGCGAAAATTTGTTCAAGAAGCTGCCTTAAGACCCGGTCAAAGACTTTGCCCCGGTCACTGCCTTGGGGCGCGGCGGCCAGATCATGGTCGTCAACCCCAAGCTGCCGGTCAAGGACGTGAAGGAGTTCATCGCGCTGGCCAAGTCCAAGCCCGGCCAGCTGTCATTCGGCAGTGGCAGTTCGTCGAGCAGGGTTGCGGGCGAAATGTTCAAGCAGCTCACCGGCACGTACATCCTGAACATTCCCTACAAGAGCAACCCGCCTGCAGTGACGGACTTGCTGAGCGGACAGATCGACATGATGATCACCGACATGGCCACTGGCTTGCCCCAGGTCAAGGCCGGCAAGCTCAAGGCGCTGGGCGTTTCCACCAAGCAGCGCTCGCCGCTTGCGCCTGATGTGCCGACACTGGAAGAAGCCGGCGTCAAGGGCTACAAGATGACCTACTGGTTTGCCGCCTATGTGCCAGCCGGCACCCCGGCCGATGTGGTGGGCAAGCTGAACGAGATGCTGGTGACGGCTGCGCGCAGCAGCGGTGCTGCGGGCTTTTACCAGTCCACCGGCACAGAAATTTTCACCAGCACGCCGACCGAACTGGGCAACTTCCAGGCGGCAGAGTCGCTCAAGTGGGGCCGCATCATCAAGGCCGCAGGAATCGAGCCGGAATAATGGAATAAGTCTGCGCGTTACAGCATCTCGTCCGGTGCCAATGGGCCGATCAGCTTGAGCAGCAGCTTCAGGGGCAGGCTGGCATCGGGCTCGGTCGTCGAATCCTTGAGATTCGAGCCTTGCGGCGCGCGCCAAACAAGTTGGCCATCAACCAGTTCCACATGGTAGGCGCCGCTCGTCAGTGCCGGCTCTATCATGCGGGTCGCCTCCAGCGACAGCGCGCGGTTGCGGATGATAATGGCGACTTCGCTATTTTGCAGCTTCGAGCGCAAGTCAAGGTTCATTGAGCCAACAACCAGCAGACTGCCATCCATGACTACCACTTTGGCGTGCAGACTCGCGCGTGAGCTGTTTTTCGAGCCCCCTGTCGAGCCCGTGCCCGAACCGAAGCTCAAGACCGTACCTTCCTGTTCGGCGCGCATTTCATAGATTTCAATACCCATTGCCAGCAGCGCTTCGCGGTAGCGGGCATAACCCACATGCGCGGCGGGCGCATCGTTGGAGGCCAGGGAATTGGTCAATACCCGTACCCGTACACCGCGCCGCCTTATCTCGGCAAACTGGCTCATCATGCGTTCACCCGGCACAAAATAGGGCGAAACGATCAGCAGGTCGGTTTTGGCCTGCGACATGAGTTGCAACAGGCCATCAACCGCTGTTTCCTGCGCTTCTTCCACGTCGTCGGCGTCGGCGGCAATCTTCGAGGGCTGGTCAACCAGCAACGCCGATGGGGCCCAGGCCCAGGTCAACAGACGCAGGTCGGTCGAATCGGGCAGGGCGTTGGGGGCATCGGCGGCTAAGGCCAAAGTTTTGGCCGGCGTTTCCATGGCTGCTGCGTCAGCCGCCGGCTGCGGGGCGCTGGCTGGCGCTGGCTTGGGCTTGAGCGCCTCGATTTCCTTCTTGGTCATGAGCGACTGCACCGGATAGGCCAGCGGGTTGTTCCAGTACTGGTCAAAGCTGCGCGACAGGTCGCGCGCGATGCGGCCCGCCGCCAGCACATCGATGTCAATGAAATTGGTGCCTTCGCTCTGGCCGAAATAGGTTTCGCCCAGGTTGCGCCCGCCGGTGATGGCGACCGCGTTGTCGGCGACAAAGATCTTGTTGTGCATGCGCCGCTGCATGCGCGCCACGTCCTTGAGGTTGCTCACGATGCGCAGCACCATGGAGCCACGCCCGCCGGGCAGGGGATTGAACAGCCGCAGTTCAATATTCTTTTCAAACGCCAGCTTCAGCACCTGCGCATTCTTGCCCGAGGTGTTGAAGTCGTCGAGCAGAATGCGGATGCGAACGCCGCGCCCGGCCGCTTCGCGCAGGGCCACGAACATGCGCTCGGTGGTGTCGTCGGCAAAGATCGCGTAATACTGGATGTCGAGCGTTTTTTGCGCCGCCTTGATCAGCGTCATGCGGCTGGTGAAGGCCAGTTCGGCATTGCCGACCAGCGCGAAGCCGGAGTCGTTGCGCGTGCCCGCCTGGGCGGCGCGTGCCTGCACCAGCTGGCCCAGCCGGGTTTCCATCGGGTTGGCCAGCGCCGTTGACACCGGCCGGTCCACCTTGCTTGGCAGCGAGGTGCATCCGGTCAACCAGACGCTGAAAAATACCATAGCCAGCCATTGATGGATGCCGCCAAGCCGGCTTGCCTGCAAGACGGAAAAAGTGCTGGGGCAAAGCGCGACAGTAGTTTGCATGATGCTGGCTACTCTAGCGCAAGGCCGCGCTGTTCAAACGCTCAGGAAGGCGAGTTTTAGCCTCTACTTTTTGTAGGTGGCTGGCCTGAGATCGGGACCGGCCAGCGCGGCCACCTGCGCGGCGCAATGGCAGGCGGCCATGGCTGAAAAGTTCTCAGGACGACAGCGCTTCCCAGCGTTGCAGGGCGTCCATGAGTTCTTCCTCGATCTTGCTGTTGCGCGCCGTGAGTTCGGCCGCCCGCTTGGCATTGCTGGTGTAGAGCGTGCCGTCATAGAGTTCCTGCTCGATCGCCTTTTGCTGCGATTCGAGTTGCTGGATCAGCGCTGGCAAGCCGTCGAGCTCACGCTGCTCCTTGTAGCTCAATTTCTTTTTTGATAGCTGCTCGCGCTCGTCCTTGTTGGGCTCGGCACTGTTTTTGTCCTTATTCTTGGTGCTGGAGGCAGCAACCGCCGTTTTATTGCTGCCGGTGATTTGCGCCGCGCGTTTCGACTGGGTGATCCAGTCGGTCACGCCGCCTTCGTATTCGCGCCAGAAGCCGGGGTTCTCGGGTGTGCCTTCGTAGGCGATGGTGCTGGTCACGACGTTGTCCAGGAAGCGGCGGTCATGGCTGACCAGGAATACCGTGCCTTCGTAGTTCTGCAGCAGGTCTTCAAGCAGTTCCAGGGTGTCGATGTCCAGGTCGTTGGTCGGTTCGTCGAGCACCAGCACGTTGGCCGGCCGGGCAAACAGGCGCGCCAGCAGCAGGCGGTTGCGTTCGCCGCCGCTCAAACTGCGAACGGGGGAGCGGGCGCGCTCGGGGCTGAACAAGAAGTCGGTCAAATAACTCTTGACGTGTTTTTTCTGGCCGTTGATTTCGACCCATTCGCTGCCGGGGCTGATGAAGTCTTCCAGCGTCGCGTCCAAGTCCAGCGCATCGCGCATCTGGTCAAAATAGGCGACCTGCAGGTTCGCGCCCTGGCGAATCTTGCCGGGCGGGGTGGTCACATCGGGCTGCAGTTCCCCCAGGATGAGCTTGAGCAAGGTGCTTTTGCCAGCGCCGTTGGGCCCCAGCAGGCCTACTTTGTCGCCGCGCAGCAAGGTGGCGCTGAAATGGCTGACGATGGTCTTTTCGGCCCCCGGATGGCCAAAACTCTTGGACACGTTCGTGAGTTCCGCCACGATCTTGCCGCTCTTGTCACCGCTGGAAACGTCCAGATTGACGCGTCCTAGCGCATCGCGCCGGGCCGAGCGGCCTTCACGCAGCACTTCGAGCCGTCCGATGCGGGCGGTGCTGCGCGTGCGGCGCGCCTCGACGCCCTTGCGAATCCAGATTTCTTCTTGCGCCAAAAGCTTGTCGGCCTTGGCGAAGATGACGGCTTCCTGCGCCATCTGGTCTTCCTTCTGGATCAGGTACTGGGCAAAATTGCCGGGGTAACTGCGCAGCTTGCCGCGATCGAGTTCAACGATGACGTTCGCCACCTGGTCCAGAAAGGCCCGGTCATGGGTGATGGTGATGATGCTGCCGTTGAAATTGACCAGCAGTTCTTCCAACCAGGCAATCGAGTCTAGATCCAGATGGTTGGTGGGTTCGTCGAGCAGCAGCACGTCAGGCTTGGCAACCAGTGCCTGCGCCAGCGCCACACGCTTCTTTGTGCCGCCCGAGAGCGAGCCGACGATGGCGTCCTTGTCCAGGTGCAGGCGGTGCAGGGTTTCCTCCACGCGCTGCTCCCACGTCCAGCCATCGAGCGCCTCGATTTCGGACTGCAGCGCGTCCAGGTCCGTATGTTCGTCAGCCGCTAAATACAGCTCAACCACATGCCGGGTGCGGGCCAGTCCTGCGCTGGCAGCGATGAATACAGTGGCATGCGGGTCCAGACTGGGCTCCTGCGGAACATAGGCAATGCGCAGGTTCTGCTGCAATTGCAAGGTACCGTCATCGGGCTTTTCCAGTCCTGCAAGTATCTTGAGCAACGATGACTTGCCCGTGCCATTGCGGCCAATCAGGCCAATGCGCTGGTTGGTTTCGAGAGAGAAATCTGCATGATCCAGCAGAGCGACATGCCCAAAAGCGAGTTGGGCGTCTAGAAGAGTAATGAGTGCCATATAGGGAGTGATTATCCCGCCAGAGGGGTAACTATGGGATTTCGCGGAACCGGTCGATGAAGGACGCATGTGTTTGCACTTGACCTTCGTTTTTGCAGGTACGCTGGCTGGCAGGTATTCGTTCAAAAAAATCCCGTGAGAAAGTTTGAAACTTTTTGTAGAAGCGTTCTCGCACAAGCCGTGCAACGGTGCTATGATTTGCGGCTCTGCTGAAGAAAAGGCGGCTGTTCTGAAAAATAGTCGATGGGTCACAAAGCAGAAACAAAAGTCAAAACAAATTTGACCACTGCTTTAAAAGCGGTATATAATTTGAGGCTCTGCTGATTACAGCAAACGGTTTGAAAGTCTGGTGGCAAACGCTGCGGGATGACAAGCCAGGATCATTAAAAATTTACAGCCGATAAGTATGGGCGTTTGAAGGGCGAAGAGCCAGGTCACTTGTGACCAGGTCTTCTGGACCTTAAACGCTCATGGAGATAGAAAAAGTGGACTCATTTATGAGTTCTCTTCAATTCCGTTTTTATGAGTTTTCTTCGCGTGCTGGGCTTTGGCCTGGAGCGCGGAGTTGAAAATTATTGCAGAGATTAAACTATAGAGTTTGATCCTGGCTCAGATTGAACGCTGGCGGCATGCCTTACACATGCAAGTCGAACGGCAGCACGGGAGCAATCCTGGTGGCGAGTGGCGAACGGGTGAGTAATATATCGGAACGTGCCCAGTCGTGGGGGATAACGTAGAGAAATTTACGCTAATACCGCATACGATCTAAGGATGAAAGCGGGGGACTTCGCAAGAGGCCTCGCGCGATTGGAGCGGCTGATATCAGATTAGGTTGTTGGTGAGGTAAAAGCTCACCAAGCCGACGATCTGTAGCTGGTTTGAGAGAACGACCAGCCACACTGGGACTGAGACACGGCCCAGACTCCTACGGGAGGCAGCAGTGGGGAATTTTGGACAATGGGCGAAAGCCTGATCCAGCAATGCCGCGTGCAGGAAGAAGGCCTTCGGGTTGTAAACTGCTTTTGTACGGAACGAAAAGGTCTGCCCTAATACGGCGGGCCCATGACGGTACCGTAAGAATAAGCACCGGCTAACTACGTGCCAGCAGCCGCGGTAATACGTAGGGTGCGAGCGTTAATCGGAATTACTGGGCGTAAAGCGTGCGCAGGCGGTGATGTAAGACAGTTGTGAAATCCCCGGGCTCAACCTGGGAATTGCATCTGTGACTGCATCGCTAGAGTACGGTAGAGGGGGATGGAATTCCGCGTGTAGCAGTGAAATGCGTAGATATGCGGAGGAACACCGATGGCGAAGGCAATCCCCTGGACCTGTACTGACGCTCATGCACGAAAGCGTGGGGAGCAAACAGGATTAGATACCCTGGTAGTCCACGCCCTAAACGATGTCAACTGGTTGTTGGGTGCATTAGTACTCAGTAACGAAGCTAACGCGTGAAGTTGACCGCCTGGGGAGTACGGCCGCAAGGTTGAAACTCAAAGGAATTGACGGGGACCCGCACAAGCGGTGGATGATGTGGTTTAATTCGATGCAACGCGAAAAACCTTACCTACCTTTGACATGTACGGAACTCGCCAGAGATGGCTTGGTGCTCGAAAGAGAACCGTAACACAGGTGCTGCATGGCTGTCGTCAGCTCGTGTCGTGAGATGTTGGGTTAAGTCCCGCAACGAGCGCAACCCTTGTCATTAGTTGCTACATTTAGTTGGGCACTCTAATGAGACTGCCGGTGACAAACCGGAGGAAGGTGGGGATGACGTCAAGTCCTCATGGCCCTTATAGGTAGGGCTACACACGTCATACAATGGATGGTACAAAGGGTCGCCAACCCGCGAGGGGGAGCCAATCCCATAAAGCCATTCGTAGTCCGGATCGCAGTCTGCAACTCGACTGCGTGAAGTCGGAATCGCTAGTAATCGTGGATCAGAATGTCACGGTGAATACGTTCCCGGGTCTTGTACACACCGCCCGTCACACCATGGGAGCGGGTTCTGCCAGAAGTAGTTAGCCTAACCTGCAAAGGAGGGCGATTACCACGGCAGGGTTCGTGACTGGGGTGAAGTCGTAACAAGGTAGCCGTATCGGAAGGTGCGGCTGGATCACCTCCTTTCTGGAAATGAAGCTTTTTGCGCTTCTTACGCCCATTCTTATCGGCTGTTGTGTAAAACAACAGCGTTGGCTTTCAATTAAATATATTAATCTAATTGGTGCTGCCTTCCAGAGGTTCTTTATTGAATTGCGAGGGTCTGTAGCTCAGCTGGTTAGAGCACTGTGTTGATAACGCAGGGGTCGTTGGTTCGAGTCCAACCAGACCCACCAAATCAGGTTTGAGGAATTTCAGGGAATTTTAAAAGGGTTCCGATCCTGGGGGATTAGCTCAGCTGGGAGAGCACCTGCTTTGCAAGCAGGGGGTCGTCGGTTCGATCCCGTCATCCTCCACCACTTATCAAGGTCCATCGCGAAAGCGTTGGATGCGAAATTCATTAATGCAAAGCATTCTCTTGGAGAGTGCTTTGTGTTGGTTGATTTGTTTGTTCATTTCGATTGATTATTGGCTGTTCTTTAAAAATTCATAGAGTTAAATCAGCGCTGCTGGTGGAAACTGCACATTCGTAAAGGTTTAGTGCAGACCGTGCCGCCAGCAGCACAATTTAGAGAAATTTTGATTGCGTCAAAATGAACTTTTGATTTCGACATTAATGCAAATTAAATCGAATTGAAAGATACGGCATAACGCGTCAGGTGAAAGACCTGACAATCATTCCTTGAAAATGATTTTGAGAAATCAAAGTTATAGGGTCAAGTGAATAAGAGCACATGGTGGATGCCTTGGCAATGATAGGCGACGAAAGACGTGATAGCCTGCGATAAGCTTCGGGGAGCTGGCAAATTAGCTTTGATCCGGAGATTTCTGAATGGGGAAACCCACCGAAAGGTATCGCACACTGAATACATAGGTGTGCGAGGCGAACCGGGTGAACTGAAACATCTCAGTAGCTCGAGGAAAAGACATCAACCGAGATTCCGAAAGTAGTGGCGAGCGAAATCGGAAAAGCCTGCACGTGATAGCAGGACTCTTAGCAAAGCAGCATGGAAAGGCTGGCCATAGCGGGTGATAGCCCCGTATGCAAAAAGAGACCTGTGGTACTGAGCGTGCGAAAAGTAGGGCGGGACACGAGAAATCCTGTCTGAATATGGGGGGACCATCCTCCAAGGCTAAATACTCATCATTGACCGATAGTGAACTAGTACCGTGAGGGAAAGGCGAAAAGAACCCCGGGAGGGGAGTGAAATAGATCCTGAAACCGTGTGCTTACAAAAAGTAGGAGCCTGGAAACGGGTGACTGCGTACCTTTTGTATAATGGGTCAGCGACTTACATTCAGTGGCAAGGTTAACCGAATAGGGAAGCCGTAGAGAAATCGAGTCCGAATAGGGCGAACAGTCGCTGGGTGTAGACCCGAAACCAAGTGAGCTATCCATGGCCAGGATGAAGGTGCAGTAACATGCACTGGAGGTCCGAACCCACTAGTGTTGCAAAACTAGGGGATGAGCTGTGGATAGGGGTGAAAGGCTAAACAAACTTGGAAATAGCTGGTTCTCTCCGAAAACTATTTAGGTAGTGCCTCAAGTATTACCATCGGGGGTAGAGCACTGTTTTGGCTAGGGGGTCATGGCGACTTACCAAACCAAGGCAAACTCCGAATACCGATGAGTACAGCTTGGGAGACAGAGCACCGGGTGCTAACGTCCGGACTCAAGAGGGAAACAACCCAGACCGCCAGCTAAGGTCCCTAAAATTGGCTAAGTGGGAAACGAAGTGGGAAGGCTATAACAGTCAGGATGTTGGCTTAGAAGCAGCCATCATTTAAAGAAAGCGTAATAGCTCACTGATCGAGTCGTCCTGCGCGGAAGATGTAACGGGGCTAAGCCAGTTACCGAAGCTGCGGATGCACAGTTTACTGTGCGTGGTAGGAGAGCGTTCTGTAAGCCTGTGAAGGTGGCGGTGTAAACCCTGCTGGAGGTATCAGAAGTGCGAATGCTGACATGAGTAGCGTTAAAGGGGGTGAAAAGCCCCCTCGCCGTAAGCGCAAGGTTTTCTACGCAACGTTCATCGGCGTAGAGTGAGTCGGCCCCTAAGGCGAGGCAGAGATGCGTAGCTGATGGGAAACAGGTCAATATTCCTGTACCGATGTGTAGTGCGATGTGGGGACGGAGAAGGTTAGCTCAGCCAACTGTTGGATATGTTGGTTCAAGCCTGTAGTCGTGCCTGGTAGGTAAATCCGCCGGGCTTAGATGAGGGGTGATAACGAGGCTGCTTGCAGCCGAAGTGAGTGATACCCTGCTTCCAGGAAAAGCCACTAAGCTTCAGCTACACACGACCGTACCGCAAACCGACACTGGTGCGCGAGATGAGTATTCTAAGGCGCTTGAGAGAACTCAGGAGAAGGAACTCGGCAAATTGACACCGTAACTTCGGAAGAAGGTGTGCCTCTAGTCAGTGATGGGATTTACTCCCGGAGCTAAACGAGGTTGCAAAAAATCGGTGGCTGCGACTGTTTATTAAAAACACAGCACTCTGCTAAGACGAAAGTCGACGTATAGGGTGTGACGCCTGCCCGGTGCTGGAAGATTAAATGATGGGGTGCAAGCTCTTGATTGAAGTCCCAGTAAACGGCGGCCGTAACTATAACGGTCCTAAGGTAGCGAAATTCCTTGTCGGGTAAGTTCCGACCTGCACGAATGGCGTAACGATGGCCACACTGTCTCCTCCTGAGACTCAGCGAAGTTGAAATGTTTGTGATGATGCAATCTCCCCGCGGAAAGACGGAAAGACCCCATGAACCTTTACTGTAGCTTTGTATTGGATTTTGAACAGACCTGTGTAGGATAGGTGGGAGGCTTTGAAGCCGGGACGCTAGTTCCGGTGGAGCCAACGTTGAAATACCACCCTGGTGTGTTTGAGGTTCTAACCTAGGTCCATTATCTGGATCGGGGACAGTGCATGGTAGGCAGTTTGACTGGGGCGGTCTCCTCCCAAAGTGTAACGGAGGAGTTCGAAGGTACGCTAGTTACGGTCGGACATCGTGACGATAGTGCAATGGCATAAGCGTGCTTAACTGCGAGACTGACAAGTCGAGCAGATGCGAAAGCAGGACATAGTGATCCGGTGGTTCTGTATGGAAGGGCCATCGCTCAACGGATAAAAGGTACTCTGGGGATAACAGGCTGATACCGCCCAAGAGTTCATATCGACGGCGGTGTTTGGCACCTCGATGTCGGCTCATCTCATCCTGGGGCTGTAGCCGGTCCCAAGGGTATGGCTGTTCGCCATTTAAAGAGGTACGTGAGCTGGGTTTAAAACGTCGTGAGACAGTTTGGTCCCTATCTTCCGTGGGCGCTGCAGATTTGAGGAAGCCTGCTCCTAGTACGAGAGGACCGGAGTGGACGAACCTCTGGTGTACCGGTTGTCACGCCAGTGGCATTGCCGGGTAGCTAAGTTCGGAAGAGATAACCGCTGAAAGCATCTAAGCGGGAAACTCGTTTCAAGATTAGATCTGCCGGGGCCTTGAGCCCCCTGAAGAGTCGTTCAAGACCAGGACGTTGATAGGCTGGGTGTGGAAGCGCAGTAATGCGTTAAGCTAACCAGTACTAATTGCTCGAGAGGCTTGACCCTATAACTTTGATTAATTCAAAGGTGTTATGCCAAGACTGACGCATTCAAAAGACGCATCCCTAAAAAAGACGCGCAAGACTCTAAATTACAGCTGATTTGCTCTATGAATTCGATGGACGGCTTCCCGCGTGGGGAGCCGCTCGTCAAAACAGTTATGCCTGATGACCATAGCAAGTTGGTACCACTCCTTCCCATCCCGAACAGGACAGTGAAACGACTCAGCGCCGATGATAGTGCGGATTCCCGTGTGAAAGTAGGTCATCGTCAGGCTCTTACCCCCTGAACCAGCCCGGTTGATCTAGCGATCGACTGGGCTTTTTCTTTTGGCTCGCGGGTTTATTCATTGCAAGCAGCGTTGTTTGCTTCTCATAAATTGAACAAGTATTCACCTTCCTGTCCCGCAACGCCAGCGGCGACCAGTTCATTGCACAACTGTTCCATCCACGGACGCATCGGGATATCTGCGAAGAAACGCACCTGGATCTGTTGAAAATAGGAGGTCGCCATGGCCCATTGTGTAAATTCAGTGGTTGACTGGCGTTGAACCTCAAGCAGTTTGAACTTGAGCAATACCTTTACCGCATGCCGTGCATGCCGTACTGGACTGGCGGTGAACGCCTCCAGGCGCTGGTACGCTTTGCCCAGTATTCCTGGTGTGTAACTGAAAATCCTTCCATGCCCCGGGATGACGGTTTTCGGATTAATCCGGCCAATAAGGGCCAGAGTAGCGGCAACCTCAGAAAAGGCGTTCGCTCCTTCAAGCTCTGGAAACACCACACCGAAGCCGTTTTCCCATAGAGCATCCGCTGAAATCAGAACCCTGCTGACGGGTTCAAAAAAGATAAGCGAATGCGGGTCATGCCCGGAAGCGGCATGGATCTGCCAGTCAGCAGCACCGAACCGGATATCGGTCCCAGGCTGAAGCGTCTGGTCAAAACTGAATCTTGGACACAATTGGCCGGTCGGCACATACGTGAGCGCGACGTCATCCCACTGCGCGACCTGCGGGGCATGCCCCGGCGGTATCCATGTCTGGAGCACTGGGTAGCGTACCTGCAAGGCGGCATTGCCTCCGCAATGATCGCTGTGCAGGTGGGTATTGACAAGCACATCCAGCGGGCGGCTGCCCAGCGAGCCGTCAACCAGAGACAGCGTTTGTTCCGCGTGCGTGCAGTAGCCGCTGTCAATCAGCAGGGTTTTGTCGCCGCCGGTAAACAGGATGTTGTTGCTTGAAAGCCATCCTCTTTCAAAAACATGCATGCCTTCCGGCAGAATGTGCGCCGCCATCACCAGACAATCGCTTTATTTGATTCAGGCGATTGCACACAATGCCCTCCTGGGGATTTTTTCGACATGGGTTTTTGGAAGTGCATCATCAAATTCAGTGTGTTTGGGCCGTTCAAATGTAAGTCAGGTGCTGCTTGAATAAGCGCTGACATCGTACTTTCAAACCATTCTGAAAGCCTGTCTGTCAAAGCTTCAGCGGGCTCGTCCTAATGCGCCCCGCCGGCTGCCAGCAAATGGCTCAATTTAGTCGCGCAGGCGACATCGCCGTCGTCAAACAAGGCGCGGATCCATTCGGATTCGCGCTGCCGGACCAGTGTCAGGAACTCCTTAGCGCCGCCCATCTGCGCAAAGGCGTCAAAGCCGGTTTCCAGAAACTGCTGAAGCGCGCCCAGGCCTGCGGCGGCTGCCGGGCGGCGCATCACCTTCAGCAGGGTGCGCAGCCCGCGTGCCTGGGTCAAGCGGTCAAGTTCCTGCCCCAGCTGCAGCACCACGTCAAGCTGATGCTCGCGCGCAGCCCGGTCCCCCGACTGGCGCCAGCAACGTACATAGCGGGCCGGTTCGCCATCTTGCGGCGCTGACAGGCTGTCTGCGCGCCAGGCGTGGGCCATCCGGTCGTCCAGCGTTTCCGTCAGCGCGTGAACCTCGGCAAGTGCCGCTGCCGTGGCAACGACAGGCTGCGGGAACAATTTGGAGATGGTGCTGGCAATGCGGGCAAACTGCTGGTCACGGCTGGCATAGTCCCTGTCGCTGTACAGCTCCTGCAAAAAAAACCGTGTTGCTCTGGCATAGCGTGGGTTGTGCAGCAGGTCGGCGTAGGTGGCCTGAAAACGGCGCGCCTGAAAACGCTTGACCTCGGCAATCGCCCTGGCCAGCGCAGGATCGCTGGCATGCTGCTGCCGAAACTGCGCCACGCGCTGCAATGCGTCCTGGATTGTTTGTGCCGGAGTCGCCATAGTGGCTGCCAGTGTAGCTAGCCCCTCTAGAGACCGTGCTCTATTGGCGCCGGCAGGGCCATGCGAAACTCCCCGCCATGCAAAGACGAACACTGTTCAAGCTGGGTCTGGCCTCGGCTGCTGCGCTTGCGTTGGCTGGCGGCGCTGCGGGCTGGCTGTTGCAGCCCGGCCTGCATCAAGACGGCCGCCTTTCGCCGGCAGGCCAAAGCGTGTTTGTCGCCGTCGGCCGGGCCGTGCTGGACAAGAGCCTGCCAGCGGAGGCGGGCGAACGCCACAAGGCGCTTGCGGGACTCTTGGCGCGGATCGATACGCTGGTGCAGGCGCTGCCGTCGCACGCGCAGGCCGAGCTGTCGCAACTGCTGTCGGTGCTGGCCAGCGTGCCGGGTCGGCATGCGCTGGCGGGCCCCGGCCCGCCCTGGGAGCAGGCTTCCATCGCCGACCTGCAGCAGGCGCTCCAGAACATGCGCTTGTCCGCCCTGGCCCTGCGCCAGCAGGCGTATGCGGCCTTGCACGACATTGCCACCGGGGCGTATTTTGCCGATGCTGCGACCTGGCCTCTGCTGGGCTACCCCGGCCCGATGAAAATCTGACAAATCACTGCTGAATGGCGACTCACCCATGAGCTCATTGAATGACCCAATCCAGGAAGGACTGAAGCGCGGCTGGAAAGTCCTTGGCGGCGCACTTGGGGCCATACCGGAAAAAATCGTCTGCGATGTCGCCATCATTGGCAGCGGCGCTGGCGCCGGCATCACCGCCGAACTGCTGACCAAAGCCGGGCTTCAGGTGGTGATGGTCGAGGAAGGTCCGCTCAAGAGCAGCAGCGACTTCAACCAGCTCGAATCCGAAGCCTACCCGGCGCTCTACCAGGAAAGCGCGGCGCGCAAGACCGAGGACAAGGCGATCAACATTTTGCAGGGCCGCTGCGTCGGCGGCTCGACGACGGTGAACTGGACGAGTTCCTTTCGAACGCCGGCATCCACGCTGAAATTCTGGCAGGACCGCTTCGGCCTGTCCGGCTACACCGAAGCCGCCCTGGCGCCGTATTTTGCGCAGGCCGAGCAGCGGCTGAACATCGCGCCGTGGCAGGTGGCGCCGAATGAAAACAATGCCTTGCTGGGCCGTGGTGCGCGCAAGCTCGGCATTCACGCCGAAACCATTTCGCGCAATGTCAAGGGCTGCTGGAATCTGGGCTCGTGCGGGCTGGGCTGCCCGACCAATGCCAAGCAGTCGATGCTGGTCACCACCATCCCGGCCGCACTCGACCTGGGCGCGCAACTGCTGACCGAAACCCGCGCCGAGCGCTTTGAACTGGCCAACGGCCGGGTCAGCGCGCTGATCTGCCGAACTGTCAAGCCAAATGGGGCATTTACGCACGACCAGTCTGCACAAGTAGCTATTAAAATAATAGCGAAGCATTATGTGCTGGCCGGCGGCGCCATCAATTCGCCAGCGGTATTGCTGCGCTCTGGCGCGCCCGATCCGCACGGCCGGCTGGGAAGCCGGACCTTTTTGCATCCGGTGGTGATGTCGTCCAGCATCTTTGACCAGAAGGTCGAGGCCTGGAGCGGCGCGCCGCAGTCGATCTACACCGACCACTTCCTGCAGACCCAGCCGGTCGACGGCGCCATGGGCTACAAGCTGGAGGCGCCGCCGCTGCATCCGCTGATCTTTGCCTCCACCGTGCCGGGTTTTGGCCAGGGACAGCATGACCTGCTCAAGTCGTTTCCGCACAACCACACCCTGCTGGCGCTGCTGCGCGACGGTTTCCATGACGAAGCGCCGGGCGGCCAGGTCAAGCTGCGTGGCGACGGCTCTGCGGTGCTCGATTACCCGCTGGGCGACTACGTCATGCAGGGCGCGCGCCGGGCGCTGCTGTCGATGATGGAAATCCAGTTCGCCGCCGGCGCCCGGCAGGTGCTGCCGCTGCACGAAATGGCTGTGCCCTATACCTCCTGGGCGCAGGCGCGCGAGGCGGTGCTGGCGCTGCCGATGAAGCCGCGCCTGGTGAAGATCGTCAGCGCGCATGTGATGGGCGGCTGCGGCCTGGCCGCCAGCGCGCGCCAGGGCGTGACCCGGCCGGACGGCATGCACTGGCAGCTTGGCAATCTCTCGATTCACGACGGCTCGATTTTCCCGACCAGCATTGGCGCCAACCCGCAGCTGTCGGTGTATGGCGCGGTCAATCGGCTGGCGCAGGGCCTGGCGAAAACGCTGACGGGCCGCGATGTGGCGCTGGCCTGAACGGCCGCCGCGCGCCGCCTGACCTTATGCTTGCATCGCTGCAACGGCTCATCACCCTGTCCATCGTCGCTGCGGCTGCGGGCTGGCTGCTGTATTTCGGCCGCAGCGCGCCCCTCCTGGCTTTTACGGGTTTTATGGCGATTGCGCTTGCCTATTCTGGTTTTCTTGCTATTGAATTAATACTGGCAAGGCAGCTGAACAAAAGCGATCCGGTGCCCCAGCCGAGCTGGCGCGAACTGTTCGCTGCCTGGCGCGGCGAAACCGTCACGGCGCCCCGGGTTTTCTGCTGGCGCCAGCCCTTCCGGCCCAATGCCGTCGCTGACCAGCTTGGCCCGCGCGCGCGGGTGCAAGGGCGCCGGGGCGTGGTCTTCGTGCATGGTTTTTTCTGCAACCGGGGCATCTGGACACCGTGGCTTGAGCGCCTGCAGGGCAGCGGCCACGCCTTCATCGCCGTCAATCTGGAGCCGCTGTTCGGCTCGATCGATGACTATGCGCCGCAGATCGACGAGGCAGTCCGGCGCATCACCGACGCCACCGGCTTGGCGCCGCTGCTGGTCTGCCACAGCATGGGCGGCCTGGCGGCACGCGCCTGGCTCAAGCGGATGAAGGCCGAGGCGAGCGTGCATCACGTGGTGACAATCGGCACGCCGCACCGGGGCACCTGGCTGGCGCGTTTCGGCCATGGCCTCAATGGCCGTCAGATGCGTCTTCTTTCGGAGTGGCACACCGTGCTGGACCATGAAATGCCCGCTGGCCGCCATGCGCTGTTCACCTGCTGGTATTCGAACTGCGACAACATCGTGTTTCCGGCCTCCAGCGCCACGCTGCCGGGTGCGTGCAACCGGCTGGTTCGCGGCGCGGCGCATGTGCAGATGGCCTTTGTGCCTGAAATCATGCAGGCCACGCTGGCCTTGCTGGACCATGGACCTGTCGGCATCTGTGCAAGGGTGGTGAAGGTCTGATTCGCACCTCGGCACCCCGGAAAAGTCCAGATTTCGCCTTGAAGTAATGCTTAAATTTGCAACATTTTAAATAAAAGCTTGTTTATTTGTGACAATTGAGATTAGTGATGTAAAAATCTAAGGTTGCCAATTTTTCAAAAACAAAAGACACGTGTCGGGCATGAATCGATGGCCGCATGCCTCGAGAGTTTTGCCGACACCCTGGGCCTTGGCCGAAAAAGGCTGGTCCGGTAGCCTCCAGCACGGTCAGCTTTCAAAAATTATCGAGAATAGTCATGCCCCTGATCGTGGTGATTGATGATGATGCCGGCACGCGCCTGCTGGTCAGCAAGGTGTTGAAGAAGGAAGGCTACCAGGTCGTCGCCGCAGAAGACGGCGCCAAGGGCCTGGCGCTGATTCACGAACACAAGCCCGACCTGGTCGTCAGCGACGTGCAGATGCCGCTGATGGATGGCTTCGAGGTGCTCGACCAGGTGCGAAGCGACCCGTCGCTGGCGGCCACGTCGGTGATTTTGCTGACCTCGCTGCAGGACCGCAGCTACATGCGCCTGGGCATGACCACCGGCGCCGACGACTACCTGACCAAGCCGTTCGCGCCGCAAGAGCTGCGCGAAGCCGTGAGCGCGCAACTGCACAAGCGTGAGCGCGCCGAAGCCATGCGCACAGAGGGCGTTGACAAGGCGGTGCAGCTGGCGCTGGACGAGCAGCGCCACAAGATTGGCGCGCTGTATGAAAGCCGCATGGTCAAGGCGCTCAGTGCCCAGTGGCCCGACAGCAGCACGGCGCCAAGCAGCGAGAAGTTTGCCAGCGCCACGGTGCTGTATGCCGACATGCGCGACTACGGGCTGTGGACACAGGCGCTGAGCAGCAGCGAACTCAGCGAGATCGTCCAGCTGCTCTACAGCAGCGTTGGCGACACGGTGTATCTGTTCGGCGCGCATTACATGCAGTTTGTCGGCGACGGCATGCTGTGCATTTTTGTCGATGCCGCCGACACCCAGTCCGTGAACCACGGGTTGCGGGCGGTCCGCGCCGCGCTGGGGCTGACGAATGCCACTCGTCGCATTGATGCCCATGCACAGAAAAACCTGGCCGGCCGCGGACTGCCGAAGTTTTCGCTGGGCGTGGCGCTGCACAGCGGTCCGGTGGCCTTTGCCCACCTGGACGGCCTGATCAGCCGCACCGGCCAGACCACGCCGGTGGGCGACACCGTGACGGCGGCCCTCAAGCTGTTCCACGGCGAGCCGCGCCTGCCCTGGTCGGTGGCGGCCAGCGTGCAGGCGTATCGCCTGGTCACCGGGGCGGTTCGCACCGGTGACCGCGCCCTGGTCCAGGTGCCGGGGCGCAGCCAGCCGATGGACACACTGGAAATCCTGGGCCTTGCGTGAGTTCAAGCCTGACGCCTCCCAGGACGTTCTCGCTGCGGACGGTGCTGATCGCCAGCCTGCTGCTGTTCTCGCTGCTTCCGGCCGCCACCGTCGGCTGGTTTTTGTACCGCAGCAATGTGCAAAGCGTGCAGTTGCTGTCGGGAAAAATCATCGAGGACATGACCGAACGCATCAAGACCGATGTGGAAAACCATCTGGCGCAGGCCCATGTCGTGCTGAACGGCATGGTTCACGCGCAACCCGATGCGTCGGCCGTGCTGCGCGCGCGCCAGCTGATCGAGTCGCCCGAACTGTTCGAGCAGACCGCGTTCGCCATGACGCGCGTGACACCCGATGTTCCCCGTATGTACCTGGGAAGCCATCGCGGGGATTTCCTGGGGGTTGACACCTTCACCCGGGACGCCGCCACCCTGGTGCGCGTGAGCGAGCGCAAGGCGGGCGGCGGGGGCCGGCGCTTTTTCACCGCCGAGTCACCCGGCGACCGCCAGCATGAACTGCCCGCCGAAACCAGCAACTTCGAGCCGCGCAACCGGCCCTGGTACCAGGCGGCGATGCAAAACAAGGGGCGGGCCTTCACGCCGATTTCGGTTTCTTCGAATGACCCGCAACTGCGCCTGACGCTGGCGCAACCCGTCTACGACACCGATGGCGAGGCGCTGGGCGTGTTTGCCGTGGACCTGCCGCTCAAGCGTCTGAACCAGATGCTCCAGAGCATGCGGATCAGTTCCCATGGCACGGTGTTCCTGCTGGACGAGCAGGGCTTTTCCGTGGCCAACTCGGCCGGCGATGAACTCTTTTCCAATGCCTCCGGTCAATTGGAGCGCTACAAACCGCTGCAAAGCCGCAACGCCATCATCCGGCAGGCCTACGGGGAGACCGTCTCCAGCCTGGGGCAAACCCTGGAGTCCAGCGTGCAGCGCGTGTCCTTCCTGCGCCGCATTCCCATCCAGGACGATACCCTGGTGGTGGCCTTGAAACCCTTCGGTGAAAGCATGGGCGTGCGCTGGAGCCTGGTGGTGGCCGCTCCCGAAAGCGACTTCACCGCAGCGACGCAGGCGGCCCTGAAGGGCACGCTGGCCGTGACCGCGCTGATCCTGGCGCTGGGCGCGCTGCTGGCCATTGCGCTGGCCTGGCGGCTGAGCCTGCACTTCCGGCGCCTGGGCGAAGCGGCGGCGCTGCTGGGGCGGGACGAAGTACCGCCCACGTACCGGGCCAGCCGCATTGACGAAGTGCGCCAGCTGTCCCGGTCCCTGCGTGACAGCGCCCGCGAGCTCAAGCGCAACCGTGCGGCCATCCAGGCGCAGACCGTGGCCCTGCACGAAGCCAACGAAACGCTGGAAGACCGGGTGGCGAGCCGCACCGCCGAGCTGAACGCCTCGCGTGACGAAGCCCTGGGCGCCGCCCGCGCCAAGGCGGCGTTCCTGGCCGCCATGAGCCATGAAATCCGCACCCCGCTCAACGGCGTGGTCGGCATGACCACGCTGCTGGCCGACACGCCGCTGGACGCCGAGCAGCGCGACTATGTCCACACCATGCGCATTTCCAGCGACCAGCTGCTCGGCGTGATCAACGATGTGCTGGATTTTTCCAAGATCGAGTCGGGCAAGCTCGAACTCGAGGACGAGGCGCTCAACCTGCTGGCCACGGTTGAGGAAGCCTGCGACATCGGCGCGCCGCGCGCCCGTGAAAAAGGGCTCGAACTGCTGGTGGACCTGGGCGACGGCTTGCCCGGCTGGGTGCGCGGCGACGTGACGCGCCTGCGCCAGGTGCTGCTCAACCTGGTGAACAATGCGGTCAAGTTCACCGACAAGGGGCAGGTGGTGGTCTCGGCCCACATGCTGGAGGACTTCAGTCCGGACCAGGGCGCGCTGATCGAGTTCCGTATCAAGGACAGCGGCATCGGCATTGCGCCGGACCGGCAGGCCGCCCTGTTCCAGTCCTTCGTCCAGGTCGATGCCAGCACCACCCGTAAATACGGCGGCACCGGGCTCGGCCTGGCGATCTGCAAGCGACTGGTCAAGCTGATGGGCGGGCGGGTCGGGCTGGAGTCGGCGCCCGGCCAGGGTTCGACCTTCTGGTTCACCGCCCGGCTCGGCCATGCCGAGGCGCCCGAAGTCGCCATGCTGTCGGGGCTGCACCTGGTCAGCCTGGCCGGCCAGCAGGTCGCCGTGGTCGATGACACGCCGCTTAACCTGCGCATCCTGGACAAGCAGCTCAGGCGCTGGGGCATGACGCCGATGCTCTTCGAGAGCGCCGCCGAAGCGCTGGACTGGCTGGCCGGGCATCGGGTCGATGTGGTGATCAGCGACATGCACATGCCCGAGATGGACGGCCTGAGCTTTGCCCGGCTGCTGCGCGAGCGCATGCCGGCCACGCCCATCGTGCTGCTGACCTCGGGCACCATGCCGACCGGCGAGCCGGCCCGGGTGTTCGATGCGCGACTGCTCAAGCCCTACCGCCAGTCACAGCTGTTTGAGGCCCTGGCGCGCGTCACGTCTGCCCCAACAGCTATTGAAAAAGTAGCAAGGGCCGAGCCGGTCGCGGTCCGCGACCAGTTCATCCTGGTGGCTGACGACAACGCCATCAACCTCAAGGTCGCGCTGGCCATGCTGGCCAAGCTGGGCTACGAGGCCGCCACGGCGGTCAACGGTCGTGAAGCCGTGGACATGGTCGATGCGTCGCTGCGCACCGGCCCGGGCGAGCCGCCGCGTCAGTACGCCGCGATCCTGATGGATGCCAACATGCCGGTGATGGACGGCTTTGTCGCCTCGCGCCTCATTCTGGCCGCGCACGGCGCGCTGGCGCCGCCGCTCATCGCGCTGACCGCCTCGGTGCTCGAAGAAGACCGCCAGCGTTGCCTGAAAGCTGGAATGATCGGCTTTTTGCCCAAGCCGCTGCGCATTGACGAGCTGTCCGAGGCGCTGGCGCGCTATGCCCGGCAGCCCGGGCACGAAAATGCGACAGAAATCATCGCGCTGGAGGCCCTGCCTGCCGCGCAGGAAACGCCTGCGGGCCTGGAGCCGCAAGCCGAGCTGATCGACTGGAGCCGGCTGGAGCAGTTCCGGGAGTTTGACGATGAAGACCTCAGCATGACGCGCGAGGTGGTGACGCTTTTCATCACCGAGATGCCCCAGCGCACCGATGACATCCACCGAGCCCTGGATGCCTGCGACAGCGCCGTGCTGTCGCGTGCCGCGCATGCGCTCAAGGGCGCGGCGTCCAATGTAGGCGCGCAGGCCCTGAGCGATGCGTGCGCCGCCCTGGAGCAGTCATGCCGGGACCAGTGGCCTGCGGATGCGGCCGTCCAGGTGGCGAGGCTGATGACCCTGGCCGACGGGACCTGCCAGTCGCTCGGCGAGTGGCCCGCCGCGCAGGCGCTTGCCTAAAGGGTTTGCGAACGCCCTGCGTTCAGCGCCTGGTAGAGCGGCCTGAAGTCGGGCTGGGTCAGCGCCCGCAGCGTGTCGAAGCTGTCGATCACGAAGTATTGCTGCTGGTAGCTGTCGATCTTGTAGCTTGACGCCATGCAGCGCAGCAGGTCCGGCGTGTCCCGCAGCGGCGTGCGCTGCGCTTCGCGCGACTGCACGCAGTAAGCCAGCTCGCCCGGGCTGCTCAGCAGGCCCGCGCCATAGGCCCGGACCTCGCCGCCGGCCCGCTCGTCGCGCATCAAGCCGAACTCGATCGTGTACCAGTACAGGCGCGACAGCATTTCCACCGCGCCTGGCACCGGCTCCGGCGCGTGTTCCAGCGCATGCGCCTTCAGCGCGCCTTCGCCATACGCCTGGATGTGGTCGGCATAGCGCGGCTCGAACAGCAGCGGCACATGGCCGAACAGGTCGTGAAACAGGTCCGGCTCGACGATGTATTCAAACTCGGCCGGCGTGCGGATCCAGTCGGTCACCGGAAACTTGCGCGCCGCCAGCAGGCTGAAGAAGGGCACCTCGGGAATCAGCCCCGGCACGCCGACCAGCTGCCAGCCGGTCGCCCTGAACAGGCGCTCGTTGATGTCCTCGAAGCGCGGGATCGCATCGCTGGCGCCCAAGTGCGGAAGCGCGTCGATGAAGGCGCTGCATGCCAGCCCCGGCAGCAGCGCCGACTGCCGCGCATACAGGCGGCGGTAGGTGTCATGGTGCGCGGCGCCGTAGGCGGCATGGTCTTGCGCACAGGTGTAGTCGCTCCCCGCTCGGCTGTAGTCGCCGCGCGGCGGGCGCTCCGACTCCCCATAGACGGCAGGTTTGACAGCCATCATGCTTTCTCCAGCACGCCACGCCGCATCTGGTCCAGCTCGATGCTTTCGAACAGCGCCTTGAAGTTGCCCTCGCCAAAGCCCTGGTTGCCCTTGCGCTGGATGAATTCGAAAAAGATCGGCCCGAGCTGGTTCTCGCTGAAGATCTGCAGCAGCAAATCGCCCGGCTTGCCGTCCACCAGGATGTTGCGCGCCCGCAGCGCGGCCACATCCTCGCCATGGTCCGGAATGCGCGCATCGAGCAGCTCGTAGTAGGTGTCGCCGGTGGACAAGAGCTTCATGCCGGCGAACTGCAGTGCGTCCACCGTCGCCAGCAGGTCGTCCGAGCCGAGCGCAATGTGCTGGATGCCTTCGCCCTGGTAAAGGTCGAGGTATTCCTGGATCTGGCCGGCCTTTTCGTTGCCTTCCTCGTTGATCGGGATGCGGATCTTGCCGCAGGGGCTGGTCATGGCCTTGCTTTTCACGCCGGTCGCCTGGCCTTCGATGTCGAAGTAGCGCACCTCGCGGAAGTTGAACAGCCGCTCGTAAAACCCGGCCCATTCGGCCATGCGGCCCCGGTGTACGTTGTGCGTCAGGTGGTCGATGTAGGTCAGGCCGTGGCCGGCCGGGTTCAGCTCGGCGCCGGGCAGGGGCTCGAAATCGACGTCGTAGAAACCGATGTTGCCGATGTCGCCCGGCTGGGCGCCGTTCTTGCCGCGCCACTTGTCGATGAAATAGATGATTGAGTCGCCCACGCCCTTGATCGCCGGAATGTTCAGCTCGCCCGGCGCCGAGGTGTGGGCGTAGCCCCAGGCACCGAGCGAAATCGCGCGTTCGTAGGCCGCCTTGGCGTCCTGCACCCGAAAGGCGATGGCGCAAACGCTTGGCCCATGCTGACGGGAAAAACGCTGCGCAAACGAATCGGGCTCGGCATTGACGATGAAGTTAATCCCGCCCTGGCGGTACAGCAGCACATTCTTGTGCCGGTGCCGGGCAATCGCCTTGAAGCCCATGCGCTCGAACACCGCGCCCATGGCCTTCGGGTCGGGTGCGGCGTATTCGATGAATTCGAAGCCGTCGGTGCCCATCGGGTTGTCCCAGGCGGCGCCAGCTTCGGTGGAAAGAGGCTTGTTCATGTTTGTCTCCGGTAATGGTGCCTCCACTCTAGGGGCGAAGGCGGTATGGATTCATGCAAATCAAGGCGCGTAACCCGTGCTGCGCGCAGGAAAGCTGCAAAATAAACCCCATGGAGACACTTGACAAGCTCGACCGGCAGATTTTGCGCAGCCTCCAGTCCGACGGCCGCGCCACCTACGACCAGCTGGCCGCAGAGGTCGGCCTGTCGCCCAGCGCGGTGCTGCGGCGCGTCAAGCGGCTGGAGGAAACCCGCGTGATCGACCGCTACGTGGCGCTCATCAAGCCCGAGTCGGTCGGGCTGGGGCTGACGGCCTACATCACCGTGCGGCTTGAAAAGCACCTCGAAAGCCACAAGCGCAGCCCGATGGACCTGTTTCGCGCCAGCGTGCAGACTTGGCCCGAGGTGGTCGAATGCGCGGCGCTGACCGGCGAGATGGACTATCTGCTGCGCGTGCTGGTCGCGGACATGGCGCACTACAGCCGCTTCATCATGGACACGCTGCTCAAGCACGCCAGCGTGCAGGACTGCAAGACCAGCTTCGTGCTCGACCGGGTGAAGTCCACCACGGCCGTTCCCTTGTGACGCACTCCGCACGGCTGCCCGCCCGGCGCCGCCAAATGACGTTGCTGCACTGCAACATTTTTGTGTCGGTAGTATTACCTAGCGTTGCTATGCTTTATATAGCTGATAGTGCTTTCTGGTATTGCGCAAGAGCCTGTTTTCTTGCTGATTCATGGCTTGCCGGGCGCTGTAGGGCTTTACGCTGTTAGCACGAGCTATCTAGGGATAACCCTTATATTTAAGCCATGGTTCATCCCGGCACACTTCTAAAAGCTTCCTTCATGGCGAGCAAGGCGTTTTTCCGCTCGCCAGCGCAGGACAGCGCGCCCCGCCTCGCGGTGGCTCAGGGCGCGCCGTCGTCGGTCGTGGTGCCGATCCGATCCATCGGCCCAAGCCACACCGAGCGGATCACCGCGCACCTGCTGGCGCTTGAGCCCCGGGACCGCTACCTGCGCTTTGGCTATTCGGCCAACGACGAGCAGATCAGGCGCTATGTGGCCGGGCTCAATTTCGAGCGCGATGAAATCTTCGGCATCTACAACCGCAAGCTCGAACTGATCGCCATGGCGCATCTGGCTTTTTCCATCGACCCCGAACTCCAGAGCTGCGCCGAATTCGGCGTTTCCGTGCTGGCGCATGCGCGCGGCAGGGGCTATGGCGCGCGCCTGTTCGACCGGGCCGCGATGCATTCGCGCAACGAAGGCGTGCAGATGATGTTCATCCATGCACTGAGCGAAAACACCGCCATGCTCAACATCGCCCGCAAGGCCGGCGCCACGGTCGAGCGCGACGGTCCGGAAACCGAGGCTTACCTCAAGCTGGAGCCGGCGGACCTGGACTCGCGCATGAGCGAAATGCTCGACGAGCAGATCGCGCAGACCGACTACCGGCTCAAGGTGCAGGCCAAGAAGTTCTGGGACTTCCTGGCGCTGCTCCAGGAAGTACGTCGCGGGGTGCGGGACAGCCGCGACCGCATGCGGATGTAGCCCTCACGCCCGTCGCTGCGCGTACCGCGCGCCAGTGTCGCGTCAGGCGCAAACTGCCGGTTCTCGCTGGCCATCGCCGCGTTGCAGCCCTTGCTGCGGTCTGCGCCTTGCGCTGCACGCCGCTGGCGACGCGACACTAGGGTGTCAACAAAGGGGGGCATGCCCTTGCCGCAGGACTGGCGAGGCTCGGTTGTTCGGTGAATTCGGGTGTTTTTGTGACTGTTCAGCCTACGCGAGCGCCAGGGCCTGTCCCGAGAAGACGGCGCGCATGGCGTGAAGCATGCCAAAGCCTTGCTTGCGCGCGGTGTCCAGATAGGAGCGGATGGTGCAGAAATTCTGCGCGCCCGGCAAGGTACGAAAGCAGCCTGAAATTCTCTGCTTGACCTTTGGCATGCGAATGGCGCGCTCGGCCAGGTTGTTGGTAAAGGGCACACCCAAATCGCGCATGAAGCGCAGTACCTCCTGCTCTCGCTCCAACAGCCGGCGCAGCAGGTTGAAGGCACCTGACTGCTTGGCCCGGCCACGTTGTCCTAGCGCCTTGGCCGCTGGCAGGTTTTGCGCCTGGCCTTCCTGCACCAAGGCGCGGTATTGGCTGGCAAAGACCTCGACCTGCACAGCCTGTAGTGCCGTATCGGTCTGACGCGCCGCCTTGCAGGCTTGGTCAGCGGCCAGCAACAACTCGATAAGGCCCTGGGGCCACGCTTGCGCAGTGGTCTCTTTTTGATAAATCAGCTCGCGCAGTAAGTGTGCGCCGCACAGCGAGTGCGCGCACTCCAGGCTCCAGTAGGGCGCCCAGCAGTCGTGCACCAGCGTGCCCGCGTAGTTGGGCAGCACCCCATGGTCGGCTATTGCTTGCATGCCCCGCTTGGGATGCACGCCGTACCAAGTGTGGGTGGCCGTGGCGGCCGTATGCAGCCACTGCAGGCAAGACGCTACGCGCAGGCCCGATTCATCGACATGCACCACCGCTGCGGCCTGCACGCTTTGCACGATGGCCTGCACCGTGGGCACCAGCGCCTGCGCGGCCTCGTGCACCCACTGCACCAGCGTGGCCGGCGAGATGTCCAGTCCATACAGGTCCTTGATGAGTTCGCCCGCCCGCGCGAAAGGCAGCAACTGGCCCTGCGTCAGGTGCACCGCCAGCGCCCGCACGTTCGGGCCGTATTGCGCGACTTCACACACTTCGGGCGCAAACTCGTTCTCGTGGAGCTTGCCGCACGGGCAGCGCAGTTGCAGCGTCTGGAACTCCACCACCTCAAAACGCACGGCCGGGATGTCAAACACCTGGCCGCGCCGGTGAACTTGCGCATCACTATTGGACAGCGTCGCCTGGCAGGCATCGCAGCGCTCGGGCAGCGCATGCCGGATGACGATGTCTGGCCTGTCTGTTTGCTCCAACGTCTTGCCCGCGTGCCCGGCCTGACCGCCCGGCTTCCTGCCCGAGGCCACGCGCAGCGAGGTCGTCTTTTTCAAGCCGTCCGAAGATGGCGGCTTGCTCGAGTTCTTGCTGTTCTTCGATGCCTGGCCTTCGAGCTCCTTGATGCGCAAACGCAGTCTTTCGACTTCGCTCGTGAGCGCCTGCACTTGCCCTTGCAGCGCTTGGGCTTTCTCGTTCATGGCCTGGAGCGTCAGGTCGGCAGTAGCGTCTGGTTCTTGCACGGCTTCAAGTTTGACATAAACCCCTTGGGCTGCAATTCAGGAGGGCTGAACAGTCACGTGTTTTTTACCGCTACTTCGCAGGACGGCCGCGCCAGACTGTTCAAGGGCGCTGGCCGCCGCCGCCCTGGGGCTGCTGCCTGAACGCCAGCGCGGCTTCAATGCGCAACTGCTCTTCGGCGGAAAAAAGCTGCTGGCCCAGTTGCTCAAGCTGTGCCGGGCTGGCGCTGCTCTTTTTCGCCATGGCGTATTCATCCAGCCGCGCCTGCCAGCTTTTTTCCTCGCTGTCGAGCAGGGCCAGTTGACCGGCCGCAGCGTCGCCGTATTGCGCGCGCCGCTGAGCATAACGCTCCTGCGGGCTGGCACCGCGCGCTTCAAAAGCTGCGGTTTGCAAGGCCAGCGCCTCATGCGCGAGCAGGCCCGCGCGGGCAGTGCGCTGCGCATCGCCCAGTTCCGCCTCGGCCTGGCGTACTGCCTCCTGCTTTTGCGCCGGCGCCAGCGTGGCGTTGCGCTCTATTTCCAGCCGAGCCAGCGTGAAACGGTCCAGTTCTTCCTCGGCGGCAAACAGCGCGCCGAGCTCGCCGCTGTCGAAATGTTTCTCGCGCAGGCGCTGGCGCGCTTCCAGCGCAATGCGCAAGGCCCGGGGATCACCGGTATCGGCCGGTGCCTTCAATTCGCCCAGCGCCACGCGGTAATCCACATACCGCTCAAGCAGGGCCAGCGCGCGCGCATGGTTGGCAGCAGAAAAATGTTGCGCCAGCCGTGCGGCCATGCGCTGCTTTAGTACCGACGGGGAAGCGGCATCGCCGGCCTCCAGCAGCAGTGCCTCGAATTTGAAGCGCAGGTCGTCGCTCAGGAAGGCATCGGCTTGCGCGCCGGCTGCGTCTTGTCGCGGCGCGGGCGCCGGAGACATGACTGGAGGGGCTGCACTGGACCTGCCGGCGCCGCCGGTGCCGGTGCCGTTCGAAGCCGCCTGCGCGGACGGCGTGGCCGAAGCCGGCGCGTCGCCAGATGCCAGCCACCACCCCGCAGCCAGCACGGACATGGCCGCTGCCGCCAGCGCCGCTGCGCGCTGCCCGATCACAGGCTGGCTTGCTTCAGGCGGTTGGCATGCTGGCGGTACAGCGTGACCGGATCGGCCGAGAACCAGTCGCGCAGGCCCAGCACCTGGTTGACTTCATCCAGGTGGTTTTGCCGGTAGTCGCCCAGGTGTTTTCCAAGGCGCGACGAGCAAGCCGACACCAGGCCGTCATTGGCCTGGCCAAACGTCAGACTCATGATGCCCAGCGGACCGTCGCTCACGTCCAGCACATTGGTCACCGGCTGCGTGCCGGTCCAGGAGTAATAGCGCACGCCATTGACCAGTTCCGGGCCGCTGCCGCAGTCGGCTGGCAGGGCTTGCGGGAAGCGCTGGTTGAATGCGAGGGAGCCGGCGGTGCTCAGGGAATTCAAGGCGGCCGTCGGCGTCTGCGGCAGGCCGGTGGCCCCCGAGCCCAGGTTGATCAGCGCGACGAAAGCCTTTGCGGCATTGTTGACCACCGTTTCGGGCAGCGAGCCGGCCGGCACCGTGCCGCGCAGGATGTCGGCCACGCGCGAGCCCTTGTTCACGCCGCCTATCGACGTCACCGAAGCCACCAGGCCGGGCGCCACGCCGGCCACATAGCGGATGGTCGGGCCGCCGTGCGAATGGCCGACCAGGTTGACCTTCTTGGCGCCAGTGATCGCCATGATGTTCTTGACCTGCGCCAGCAGTTGCTCGCCGCGCACTTCGGTGCTGTTGGCGGCCGACACCTGCGCCACGAAAACCCGCGCGCCGTCCCGTTGCAGTGCCGAAGGAATGCCGTAGAAATAGTCCACGCCCAGGAACGAGTCGAAACCGAACAGCCCATGCACCAGCACGATGGGATAGCGGGTCTGGGTATAGCCGGCCTGCGCCTGCGCCATGCCCCCCGGCAGCGCCAGGCCGATGGCCAGCGCAAAACCCGTCAGGCGCAAGGCAGCGCGGAAGCGGCGGACAAGATAACTGAACATGAAGTCTCCTTTTTGGTATAAAAACGAACGAGCGTGCTTTTTGTCAAGGTGAATTATTTCCAATAAACGTGGAGAGCCGCCATCAGGAGTTACCCGCGAGGGGTAAATACCCTTGGAACGGCCTGTCGCCCAGCGTGGTCTTTGGGCGGATGAAAAGGCTGGACGAGGGCGTTGCCCAGACCGGCTATGGGTCTAAAGTTCAGGCACCGCAAGTGCTGGAATTTCTGGCGGTTTTTCCAGGAAGGCAGGCGCGGTGGCCCTTGGCGTCTTGGGCGCCGCAACTTCGCGCGCTGACGCTGCCTTGCGCAAGATCCCCGCGTATTTGGGGTACCCCCAGCGGTCAAGCTGGAAAAATTTTCGGCTATCCTAGAGCGCTTCTCCACTACCGACCGCCCTTACGTGTCCGATGTTCCTCCCAGTCGGTCTTCCAAGACCGAAGACAAGCGCGGCTTTTTGCAAAAGCTCGCTGAAATGCTCCACCCCGGTCCTGACTCCAAAGACGAGCTGATCGAAACCCTGGTGGAAGCCCAGGACAACGATGTCATCGGCCAGCAAAGCCGCGAAATGCTTGAAGGCGTGATCCGCATGGCCGACATGACGGCCGGCGATGTGATGGTGGCCGCGCCGCGCATGGACCTGGTGAACATCGACGCGCCGTTCGACGAACTGCTGCACCTCATCATCGACACCGCGCATTCGCGCTTTCCGGTCTATGAGGATGAAAAGGAAAACATCATCGGCATCCTGATGGCCAAGGACTTGCTGAAACTGCAGCGCGCGCCCGAGCTCAACATCCGGGCATTGCTGCGGGCGGCGGTGTTTGTGCCTGAAAGCAAGGGGCTGAACGAGTTGCTGCGCGAATTCCGCGTCAACCACAACCACCTGGCCGTCGTCATCGACGAGTTCGGCCGCGTCGCCGGCCTGATCACCATCGAGGATGTGCTGGAGCAGATCGTCGGCGAGATCGAGGATGAATTTGACATCGAAGAAGACGCCGGCGACATCTTCGCGCTGACCGACCACACCTACCGCGTGAGCGGCGACACGGCGGTCGAGCGGGTCAACGAGTCGTTCGAGGTGCTGCTGCCGGAAACCGATTTCGAGACCATCGGCGGCCTGGTCGCGCACGAAATGGGCCATGTGCCCAAGCGCGGCGAGCACTACGCGCTGGCCGGCCTGCAGTTCACCGTGCTGCACACCAAGGGCGGCGCGGTGCGCTGGTTCAAGGTGTCGCCAGCGGCCGCCATGGCCGTCCCGGCGAACGACGCGCCGTGACGCCGCGCATCAGCTGCCTGTCCGGGCTGTCGGGCACATGAGGTCTGCAGCGGCGGTGCGCTTCGGCCAGCCCGGCATCCGGCGGATCGAACCGGCAGGCGACCGGCTGGCATGGCTTCAATTGGCCATCGTCGTGGCCGCCGGCTGTTTCCATGCCGCCAGCATGGCCTGGCCTTTTTCCTTTGGTCTCCCCGCGCTTGGTCTGGCGCCGGGCCAGCCCGTGGGCTGGCTGCAGTTGCTGGCGCTGGCGCTGCTGGCCGGGCAGCTCGATGGCGCGCGCGACTGGCGGCGCGGCGCCTGGCTGGGCGGACTGTTTGCCGTCGCCATGCAGTGCGCGACCTACTGGTGGCTGTTCATTTCCCTGCATGTGTACGGCGGGCTGGCCGCGCCGCTGACGGTGCTGGCGATTGTGCTGCTGGCTGCATTGCTGGGGCTGTATTATGCTGCTGCTTCTGCACTGTTTGTGGCGTTTGCGCCCGTCCAGACTGCGTGGCGTGCTCTGTTTTTTGCAGCGATGTGGCTGCTGGCCGAACTCGCCCGGGTCAAGTTCTTCACCGGCTTTCCGTGGGGCGAGGGCGGTTATGCCCATGTGGACGGCTGGGCCAGGCCGCTGGCCGCATGGGTCGGCGTACACGGGCTGACCTTCATGGCGGCGGGGGTCGCCGCCTGGCTGGCGTTCTGCCTGCTGGCGCCGCAAACCCGCTGGCGCTCGGCGCTGGCCGGCGTGCTGGCGAGTGCCGCCGTGGCCTGGCTGCCGGTCTTCAATGTCGGCGACGTCGAGCCCGATCCGGCGCTCCTCAAGCCGATGTCGGTCACGCTGCTGCAGGGCAATATTCCGCAGGACGAAAAATTCGTCGCCGGCACCGGCGTGGCCACCGCGCTCGGCTGGTATGGCGAGCAACTGCAGAACGCCAGGGGCGCGCTGGTGATCGCGCCCGAGACGGCGCTGCCAATGCTGCCGCAGCAATTGCCCGACGGTTACTGGCAGGCGCTGCGGGCGCGTTTTTCCACCGGCGACCAGGCCGCGCTGATCGGCCTGCCGCTGGGCGACTTAAACACCGGCTATTCCAATTCGGTGCTGGGCTTCAGGCCCGCGCTGCCCGGCCAGGCGGCGCTGTCGCAGCCTGAGCCCTACCGTTACGACAAGCACCACCTGGTGCCTTTCGGCGAGGTCATTCCGCCCGGTTTTCACTGGTTCATCCGGCTGATGAACATTCCGCTGGGCGACTTCAACCGGGGCGAAGTCGGCCAGCCGTCTTTTGCCTGGCAGGGCCAGCGCCTGGCGCCCAACATCTGCTACGAGGATCTGTTCGGCGAGGAACTGGCCGCGCGCTTTGTCGATGGCCCTCAAGCGCCGACGGTGTTCGTCAACATCAGCAACATCGCCTGGTTCGGCAACACCGTGGCGATCGACCAGCATCTGCAGATCTCGCGCATGCGCGCGCTGGAGTTTGGCCGGCCGATGATCCGCGCCACCAACACCGGCGCCACCGTCATCATCAACCGCCTGGGCGAGGTCACGCATTTGCTGCCGCGCCACACCCGGGGCGCGCTCAGCGGCGACGTGCAGGGCCGCAGCGGCATCACGCCCTATGCCTGGTGGGCCGGGCGTTTCGGGCTTTGGCCGCTGTGGGCGCTGGGCCTGGCGGCGCTCGGGCTGGCCTTACTGGGCCGGCGCCGCTGAGTGGTTCATTCCCGGCGGGGCGGCGGGCTGTTTTCCATCATCTGGTGCAGCAAGCCGGGCAGCATGCCCACCATGCGCAGGGCGTCCTGGCTGGGCGGCGTGCTGGTGGCCACATACATCTGCAGCGAAATCGACGCAAAGTCATGCAGCGGCACGGCCCTGAGCGACGCGTCGAGATTGCGGGCGGTCAGGAAGTCAACCACCGTCCAGCCCATCCCCCGCCTGACCAGTTCCAGCGCCAGCCGCGAGGTATGCACCTGCAGGCCTGTCGTTGCCGAGTGGCCCAGGTGGCGGGCCAGTGCGTCAATCGACTGGCACATCGGGTCTTCGCCCACCAGCCTGACCAGCGGCATGCTGGTCAGGAAAGTCATCGGGTTCTGACGCCGCGCCCGCACCGCGCGCTCCCAGAGGTCGGCCTTGACGACCAGGTGCAGCAGCCCGCTCATCAGCACGGTATTGGTCAGCAGCGGGTGCGGATGGGTGTAAAAACCCAGCGCAAAGTCCACGCGCCGGGTCAGCAGCGCCTCGACCATCTGGTCCTGGTGCAGCGTGCGCACCTCCACATTGACGAGCGGATAGCGCGTCAAATGCTTTTCCAGCACCAGCGGCAAGAACTCATGGCTGATGGACGGAAGTGCCGCCAGCCGCACCTGTCCGCCATCGACCTGGCGCAGGTTGATGGCCATGCGCTTGAGTTCGTCGAGCTTGCGGTGGATCACGGTGGATTCTTCAAACAGCACCCGCGCCTCGGGCGTGGGCGCCAGCGTGCCCTTGGCCCTGACGAACAGCTTGTAGCCCAGCTGCAGCTCGGTGTGCCCGATGGTTTTGCTGACCGCCGAAGGCGTGATGCAGATCAGCCGCGCGGCCGCGCTCATGTTGCCGGTTTGCATGACGGCCTGAAAGACTTCGAGTTGCCGGAGGTTCATGGCGGCCGTGCGTAGGGTGGGCAGGACGGAGGGGTGTGAGTTTTGGTCACACCCGGCGCCGCATTATGCATCGCCATGTGCTGCCGGCCTCATTACGATGGGCCAGCCTTGGCGCCCTGGTGTCAAGACCGAGCAAGGTCTTGAGGGCATGACCCTTGCATCAGCCCCTCTGGCAATCCTGAAACCCCTGTCAACCTTTGAGAAACACTTCATGCAAACGCAACTGCAACTGAAAATCGCAAAACTCGTGACCGGCCTGGGGCTGGCCGCCATGGCTTCCCTGGCCATGGCGCAGTCCGCCAAGCCCAATGTGGTGATTCTGGCCACCGGCGGCACGATTGCCGGCGCAGGCGCTTCGGCCCTCAACAGCGCGACCTACGCGGCGGCCAAGGTACCGGTGGACAAGCTGCTGGCGGGCTTGCCCGAACTGGGCAACGTGGCCAATGTGCGCGGCGAGCAGGTGGCGCAGATCGCCTCCGAAAGCTTCAACAACGAAACCCTGATGAAGCTCGGCAAGCGCGTCTCGGCCCTCGTCAAGCAGGCTGATGTGGACGGCATCGTGGTGACCCACGGCACCGACACGCTTGAAGAAACCGCCTACTTCCTGAACCTCGTGGTCCGCACCAGCAAGCCCATCGTGGTGGTCGGCTCGATGCGTCCCGGCACGGCGCTGTCCGCCGATGGCGCGCTGAACCTGTTCGACGCAGTGAGCGTGGCCGCCAGCCAGGACGCAGCGGGCAAGGGCGTTCTGGTCACGATGAATGACGAGATCAACAGCGGCCGCGACGTGGCCAAGCTGATCAACATCAAGACCGAAGCCTTCAAAAGCCAGTGGGGACCGCTCGGCATGGTGGTCGAAGGCAAAAACTACTGGTTCCGCGCGCCGGTCAAGCTCCACACCGCCCAGTCCGAGTTCAACATCGACGATTTCGAGACGCTCGCGCCGGTCGAGATCGTGTACAGCTACGGCAACGTGTCCACCACCGCCGTGGACGCCGTGGGCAAGTCCGGCGTCAAGGCGCTGATCCATGCCGGCACTGGCAACGGCTCCGTGGCCGCCGCCCTGGTGCCGTCGCTGCAAGCCATTCGCGCCCAGGGCGTGCAGGTGATCCGCTCGTCCCGCGTGCCCGCCGGCTTTGTGCTGCGCAACGCCGAGCAGCCCGATGACAAGTACGACTGGGTGGTCGCGCACGACCTGAACCCGCAAAAAGCCCGCATCCTGGCCGCCGTGGCGCTGACCAAAACCAACGACAGCAAGGAGCTGCAGCGGATTTTCTGGCAGTACTGATGCGTGCAGCTAGAAGGCCGCCGCAAGGCCTTCAGGCGCCCGTGACGTGTAAAAGCCCCCGGCATGGCCTGTACCGGGGGCTTTCTTCATTGGGCGGTGACGATAATAGGCGGCTATACGTTTTTTGCCACGGCCCTTTTTTATGCTCACTTTCCAGCAAATCATCCTGAAACTGCAGTCCTACTGGGCCGACCAGGGCTGCGCGCTTTTGCAACCCTATGACATGGAAGTCGGCGCCGGAACGTCGCATACCGCTACGTTTTTAAGAGCGCTTGGCCCCGAGCCGTGGAAAGCCGCTTATGTGCAGCCGAGCCGCCGCCCGAAAGACGGCCGCTATGGCGAGAACCCGAACCGCCTGCAGCACTACTACCAATACCAGGTCGTGCTCAAGCCGGCACCGAGCAACATCCTGGAGCTGTACCTGGGCAGCCTCGAAGCGCTGGGCTTCGATCTGAAGCAAAACGACATCCGCTTCGTCGAGGACGACTGGGAAAACCCGACGCTGGGCGCCTGGGGCCTGGGCTGGGAAGTCTGGCTCAACGGCATGGAGGTGACGCAGTTCACCTACTTCCAGCAGGTCGGCGGCATCGACTGCAAGCCGGCCACCGGCGAGATCACCTACGGCCTGGAGCGCCTGGCGATGTATTTGCAGGGCGTGGACAACGTCTACAACCTGACGTGGACCGAAGGCTTGACCTACGGCGACGTGTACAAGCAAAACGAGGTCGAGCAATCGACCTACAACTTCGAGCATTCGGACACCGACTTTTTGTTCACAGCCTTCACCGCGCATGAAAAGCAGGCGAAATACCTGATCGAGCAGCAGCTCGCCCTGCCCGCCTACGAGCAGGTGCTCAAGGCCGCGCACAGCTTCAACCTGCTCGACGCGCGCGGCGCGATCAGCGTGACCGAGCGCGCCGCCTACATGGGCCGCATCCGCACTGTGTCGCGGCTGGTGGCGCAGAGCTATTTAGAGAGCCGCGAGCGCCTGGGTTTCCCGATGGCGCCGCGCGAATGGGTAGCGCAGATGACAAAAGCAACCACAACGACCACGAAGAAGGGCGCCTGAGCCATGACCACCCAAAACCTTCTGGTCGAACTGTTCGTCGAGGAATTGCCGCCCAAGGCTTTGAGAAAGCTGGGCGACGCCTTTGCCGGCGTGCTGGCCGAGCAGCTCAGGGCGCTGGGGCTGGCCACGGATGAGTCCGTGGTGACGGCTTACGCCTCGCCGCGCCGGCTGGCCGCGCACATCAGCCACGTCTGGCTCAAGGCCGACGACAAGGCGGTGCAGCAAAAGCTCATGCCGGTTTCCGTGGGGCTGAACGCCGCAGGCGAGGCCACGCCCGCGCTGCTCAAAAAGCTGCAGGCGCTGGGCGCCGACCTGTCCGATCCGATTGCTGCCGTCGCCGCGCTGAAACGCGCGCCCGACGGCAAGGCCGAAGCGCTGTTCTACGACAGCCTGGTGACCGGCGCCACGCTGGACACCGGCCTGCAAAAGGCGCTGGAAGAAGCGCTTGCCAAGCTGCCGATCCCCAAGGTCATGAGTTACCAGCTCGAAACCGACTGCGAACTGCCCGGCTGGACCAGCGTGAACTTCGTGCGTCCGGCGCACGGGCTGGTCGCGCTGCACGGCAGCACCGTGGTGCCGGTGAAGGTGCTGGGCCTGAAGGCCGGCAACACCACGCACGGCCACCGGTTTGAAGCCGCCGTCCACCCGGTGGTGCTGGCGGACGCCGACAGCTACGCGGTGACGATGGAAATCGACGGCGCGGTGATTGCCAGCTTCGCCCAGCGCAAGGCCGAGATTGCCCGCCAGCTGCTTGATGCTGCCGCTGAACTGGGCGGCGGCGTGCAGCCGATCGAGGACGACGAGCTGCTCGATGAAGTGACGGCGCTGGTCGAGCGGCCCAATGTGCTGGTCTGCGAGTTTGAAACAGAGTTCCTGGGTGTGCCGCAGGAATGCCTGATCCTGACGATGAAGGCGAACCAGAAATACTTTCCGCTGCTCGACGCTGGCGGCAAGCTGACGAACCGTTTTCTGGTCGTCAGCAACATCAGCCCCATAGACGCCAGCGCGGTGATTGGCGGCAACGAGCGCGTGGTGCGCCCGCGCCTGGCCGATGCGAAATTTTTCTTCGACCAGGACCGGAAAAAGACGCTGGAATCGCGTGTTGCCGGGCTGGACAAGGTGGTGTATCACAACAAGCTGAAGTCGCAGGGCGAGCGCGTCGGGCGCGTTCGCCAGATCGCTCGCGATATTGCCCGCTTGCTTAACGATGCAGGTGTAACGGACGCCTACAGCTTGAATGCAGATAACGCAGCAATGCTGTCCAAAGCGGATTTGCTGACAGATATGGTCGGCGAATTCCCCGAACTGCAGGGCACCATGGGCCGCTACTACGCGCTCAACGATGGCCTGAGCCAAGACGTGGCCGATGCGATTGAAGACCATTACAAGCCGCGCTTTGCAGGCGATGCGCTACCGCGTGGCATGACCGGCGTGGTCGTCGCGCTGGCCGACAAGCTGGAAACGCTGGCCGGCATGTTCGGCATCGGCAACCTCCCCACCGGCGACAAAGACCCGTTCGCGCTGCGCCGCCATGCGCTGGGCGTGATCCGGATGCTGGTGGAAAAAAATTTACCGCTGCAATTTGCCGAATTGACGAACATCGCATTTGCAGCTTTCCCGCGTGGAATGCTGGGCGATGCGCATAGCGATGTTTCGATATTCCTTTTCGAGCGGCTCAAAGGCTACCTCAAGGATGGCGGTTACTCGCCGAATGAGGTGGATGCCGCGCTAAATGCGCCTGCCATGAGCGTATGGGCTGACATTCCCCCGCGCCTTGCCGCCGTGCGATCCTTTGCCCTCTTGCCCGAAGCCCCCGCCCTGGCCGCAGCCAACAAGCGCATTGGCAACATCCTGAAAAAAGCCCAGGAAGTGGACCCGCATGTCAGCGAACTGCTGCTCAAGGAGCCCGCTGAAATCGCCCTGTACGCGGCGATGAAGGACATCGTTCCTGCTGCCAACGCGCAGTTCGATGCCGGCGACTACGCTGCGTCGCTGCAAACCCTGGCGGCCCTGCGCGCGCCGGTCGATGCCTTCTTCGACGGCGTGATGGTCAATGCCGAAGAACTGGACCTGCGCCTGAACCGCCAGGGCCTGCTCAAAAGCCTGCACGACGCCATGAACCGGGTGGCCGACCTGTCGCGTCTGGCGGCCTGAAGCGGCCATGCCTTCCACCGAACCCTTGACGCGCAGCGGCTTGAATCCCGCCGCCAGCGGCTGGACTTCGCAGCGCACCGCCTGGCTGCTGTTCGGGCCGCCGGCGTTCATGGTCGCGGTGCGCTGGCTGCTGCAACTGATGGACGACCGCCAGAACACCGTGCCGGCGCTGGCGCTGGCGCCGGTGTCCACCACGGCCGGCACGCTGGACCTGCTCTGGCCCGTGGCCCTCGTGCTGGCCTTGCTCGTTGCGGCGGGGCTGGTCATCCACCGGCTGGGCTGGCGGCGCGTCATGCCGGTAATTGGCGCCGTTTGGCTATTGCTCTGGCTGGCCGGCAGCGGCGCGCTGGTGCAGCGACATTTCAACCGGCAGGGGCTGGTCTTGCAGGGCATGACGGCCGCAGCGCCCGCGCCAGTGAAGGCCCGGGTCGTGACCGCCCAATCCAAGCCGGCCAGCCTGCGCAGCCTGGGCGGCACCGAACTGGTGCTGCAGATCGATGGCCTGGAAATTCCCAATCGCCTGCTGATTGGCGATGCCGGCGCTGCAGCGCTCAAGCCCGGCGACACGCTGGCGCTGCAACTCGCTCCCGGCCGCTTCGGCGGCCTGTTTGTCACCGGCTGGCAGGCTGCGCCGCCGGTTTCCCCCATGATGAAAATCCCATGAAACTCGTCATCCTCGACCGCGACGGCACCATCAACAGCGACAGCGACGACTTCGTCAAGACGCCCGAAGAATGGCTGCCGCTGCCCGGCGCGCTCGAAGCGATTGCCCGGCTCAACCATGCCGGCTGGCATGTGGTGATTGCCTCCAACCAGTCGGGTCTGGGGCGCGGCCTGTTTGACGTGGTATCGCTCAATGCCATGCATGCCAAGATGCAAAAGCTGCTTGCCTTGCAGGGCGGGCGGATCGACGCGGTGTTTTTCTGCCCGCACACCGCCGATGAACACTGCAACTGCCGCAAGCCCCGGCCCGGGCTGTTCGAGCAGATCGGCATGCGTTTTGGCGTGCAGCTCGCCGGCGTTCCGACCGTTGGCGATTCGGTGCGCGATGTGCAGGCCGGTGCGGCGGCCGGCTGCGAGCCGCACCTGGTGCTCACCGGCAAGTCGGAAAAATACCGGGGTTTGGCGCCGCCCGAAGGCTTGCCGCCGGGCACGCTGGTGCATCTGGACCTGTCGGCCTTTGCCGATTGCATCCTGGCGCGTGCGACACCACCGGCGCCGGTATGAAAAAGATAGCTGCTCGCGCATATGCAGCCTGCGCAAAAGGCATAAAACATTGTGCATCCTGCGCTTATTAAAGCCCCCGGCCTTTCCAACCCACCTTTGATACCACCGCCATGCCCCTGATTCGCTCCCTTTTGCACATGCTGTGGCTGATCCTGACCGTCATTCCCTGGGCGCTGTTCGTCGTCATTGCCTCGCTGTTCGTCAACAGCACGACGATGTACTGGATGTGCGCGCGCTGGCTCAAGCTGGCGGTGGACAGCGGCACGGTCATCCTGGGCATCCAGAACCGGGTGACCGGCATGGAAAACCTGCCGACCGGCGAGAAAAGCGCCGCCGTGCTGCTGGTCAAGCACCAGTCCACCTGGGAAACGCTGACCATGCCGGCCATCATGCCGCACCCGCTGGCCTATGTGTTCAAGAAGGAGCTGCTCTACATCCCGTTCTTCGGCTGGGCGATGGCGCGCATGGACATGATCCATATCGACCGCAGCCAGCGCACGCAGGCCTTCAGCAAGGTGGTCGAGCAGGGCAAGCGGCTGATGGCGCAGGGCACCTGGGTCATCATGTTCCCCGAGGGAACGCGCATCAACCGGGGGCAAAAAGGCGTGTACAAGTCGGGCGGCACGCGCCTGGCCATCGAAACCGGCGCACCGGTGATCCCGATTGCCGTGACCTCGGCCAAGTGCTGGCCGCGCAAGGCCTTCATCAAGAAGCCGGGCATCGTCGATATTTCCATCGGCAAGCCGATTCCCAGCGCCGGCCGCAAGCCCGACGAACTGATGCGCGAAGTCGAGGCCTGGATCGAGGCCGAAATGCGCCGCCTCGACCCCGAGGCCTATGCCGGGCGCGACGCCGTACCGGCCCGGCCGCGTTCCTGAAAGCCGCGCGGGTGGCTGCCACAGCGCGCAGGCGGGTCCAGTTGACGTTTGATTTTTTCTTGCCCGAACCCGAACTGCCCGCCGGCGCCAGAAAATCGACTGATTCAGCATCAAATATGCCTTTTCCGCACGTGGATATTGCGCATGCAGCTATGGAAGTAATAGCAGAGCCGGTTTTGCCGGTGCCAGTCGCTTTTCGCCATCCGCGCGCCACGCGCGAGATCGTGCTGGCCGGCCAGCTGGTGGCCTTTGAACTCAAGCGCGGCAAACGCCGGACCATCGGGTTTTCCGTGGGCCAGGATGGCCTGTCCGTCAGCGCGCCGAAATGGGTGCTGCTGCCGGAAATTGACCAGGCAGTGCTGGGCAAGTCCGGCTGGATTGTTAAAAAACTGATGGACACGCGCGAGCGGCACCGCCAGCAGGAATCGCGGCGGATCGACTGGCAGGACGGCGCCGTTTTTCCTTTCCTGGGCGAGCCGGTGCGGCTGGCGCTGGATGCGCACCAGCCGCACAGCGCCCTGGACGGCGAAGCCGCAGGCGCCGGTGCGGCGCGCGTCCTGCGTCTCAAGCTGCCCGCAGACGCCGGGCCGGTCCAGGTTGAACGAATGGTGCATGCCTGGGTCAGACAGCAGGCCTTGCCAGTTTTTACCGCCAGGCTGGATTTTTTTGCGCAGCAGCTGGGCGTGCAGTGGCGCAAGCTCAGCCTTTCCAGCGCGACGACCCGCTGGGGCAGCGCCAGCAGCAGCGGCGCCATCCGGCTGAACTGGCGGCTGATGCACTTGAAGCCAGCCTTGATCGACTATGTGGTGGTACACGAACTCAGCCACCTGCGCTTCATGGACCACAGCCCCCGTTTCTGGGCCACCGTGCAAGGCGTCATGCCCGAGCACGCCGCCTTGCGCCAGCAGCTCAGGGACGAAGTGCTGCCGCAAGGATAAATTCAAAAAATAAGTCAACGGCAATTTGTAAAAAATAGAAAATGGTGAAACTTCAATAAAATCAGAAAACAACCAAAAATGGCTAAAATTCATGATTAACTATGGAACCAAGCATGTCCGATAAGCTGATACTTGTGGTGGAAGACAACCCGGACCACCTTGAGCTGACGGTGCTGACCCTTGAGGAACTGGGCGTTGGCGCAGAGATCGCCGTGGCCTGTGACGGCGCCGCAGCGCTCGACTACCTTTTTGGCCAGGGAAAGCATGCAGGTCGCGATGTCCGCAGGCAGCCGTCCTTCATCCTGCTGGACATGAAGCTGCCCAAGCTGTCGGGGCTCGACGTGCTGCGCAGCGTTCGCAGCAATCCGCTGACCTCGCTGGTTCCGGTGATCATGCTGACGTCGTCGAGTGAGCACTCGGACATGGTCGGCTGCTACCAGAGCGGGGCCAGCAGCTTTGTGCGCAAGCCCGTCGATTTCATCGACTTCACCGAAAAACTGAACCGTCTGCAGGCCTACTGGCTGGATGTGAATGAGTCACTGGCGGCGGTCTGACGCCATGGCTGACTAGCCGGCCCGCTTTCTGTTGCTGCCTCACTGGCTTTTGGCCGCTTGAAGAGATGTGATGAAGTTTGACATCACGCTACGCACTCGCCTGGTCGTGCTGGTGCTGGCAGCCATCCTTCCCCTGTTTGGGCTGGCGGTTGTTGGCGCGGTGCTGACATCCGGCAAAGCAGTCAGCCAGGCCCGGACAAATCTGGAATTCTCCGCATCGCTGCTGGCCGCCAACCAGGAGCGCGTTGCTGCTTCTGCGTATCAGATACTGACCGCCATTGCCAATATGCCGGTCGTGCAGGAGGGCAGGGATGCAGATTGCCAGCAGTATCTGCAGATTCTGGGTTCGCAGGCGCTGGGATATGTCAATCTCGGCATTGTGAGTCTTGACGGGTCTTTGCGCTGTATGGCCAGCGACGGGAGTCCGGGCGAATTCGCAGGGGACCAACCGTATTTTCAGGAAGCCATTGCGCGTCAGGGTTTTGTGGCGAGCGGTTTTCCCAAGGGGCGCAGTGGCACGCCTGCGATGGTCTTTGCGCAGCCTGTCGTCAACAAACAGGGGAACATCAACGCTGTCGCCTTCGCTGCCGTCAGCTTGAGCGAACTCTCCAAGTCCCTTTCCGAGGCACCCTTGCCAAGGGGGACGCACTTTGTCGTCACGGACCGCCAGGGCATTGTGCTGGCCAGCAATCTTGAAAATCCCATGGGGATCGGGCAAACGCTGCGTGACCCTGCCCTTCTGGCGGCGGTTAAATCGGGTGTGGGGGGAGGGTACGAAGGCAAAGACTTTACGGGTACGCAACAGATTTATGCCTTTCAGCCCAGCGGCAAGTCGGCTGAAGCGCCGTTTTTTGTGGCGGTGAGCGTGGACAAAAGCGAGGTGCTTAAGCCCGCCCGTCAGCGGCTGGTGCTGGTTTACCTGGCACTCACGCTGGTCGCCATTTTTGGAAGCTGGATTGCCTGGATGCTGGGCGGCCGCGTCATTGTGAAACCCGTCGCTGAAATTCTGGCGGCCACGCGCCAACTCCAGGCGGGGCGGCTTGATATGCGCATTGCGCTGGAGTGTGAAGATGACCCGAGCGAATTTACGCAAATATCAACGGGTTTCAACCGCATGGCCGAAGCCCTGCAGGCGCAGCAAGGTCTGCGGGAGGCAGAACTGTCGGCGAGCCGCGAAGTCCAGCAAAAATTGCGCGATGCCCAACTGCTGGCGCGCATTGGCTACTGGCAGTTTGACCTGGCGACCGGACAGCTTCGCCTGTCGGACGAGATTTTCGATTTCCTTGGCATCGACGCCGCGCTGTTCGAGGGCAATCTTGGCAGCCTCCTCAACCGGGTCCACCGCAGCGACCGGCAGGCTTTCCAGACTGCGTGCAACACCGCCATTCAGACCGGGACCAACCTCGACATCGAATTTCGCGTGGTTTTGGGTGGCGGGCATATCCGCTGGATTCATCAATTCGGCCTGGCCAGTGCCAGCAGCGAAGCCGGGCAATCCTTACAGCGCACCGGAGTGATCCAGGACATCACGGCGCGCAAGAGTGCAGAGCTGGCCCTTGTCAACAGCGAGCAGCGCTACGCAGCGCTGTTCAACAAGGCGCCAGTTTCCATGTGGGTCTATGACATTGCGACGAACCGCTTTCTCGCCGTGAACCAGGCTGCCTGCCGGGCCTATGGCTATTCGGAGGCGCAATTCCTGTCGATGCGCATTTTTGACATTCGGCCCGCCGCCGAGCATGAGGAGCTGCGCCAGTGGCTGGGCGATCCCCTGCGAAAAAGCGCCGTGTGGCACGACTTGCGCAAGGACGGCTCGCTGTTCCCGGTCGAGACGGTTTCCCAGCCGGTCCAATATGCCGGCCGCAATGCGCGGTTTGTCATCGCGATGGACAAGACCGTGCAGGAAAAAACCGAAAAGGATGCGCAGGAATACCTGTTTACCCTTCAGCGCGCGGCAGACGCCGCCCAGGCCATCACCTGGCATCGGACACTCGAAGGGACGATGCAGGAGATTGCCGAGCAGGCGCGAGGCGTCATTGGCGCGCACCAGGCGGCCGTGTGCTTGAGCGCCGACAGCATGCATCCGCAAACCATGCATGCGCTGTCGCTCTCGGAGAAATATGAAGCGTACCGGGGCATGATGAAGCCCACCGACGGCAGCGCCATCTATGCCGTCGTCTGCGAGAACAACCGCTGCGTGCGGATGACCCAGGCCCAGCTCGAAGCGCACCCCGGATGGCGCAATTTTGGCAGCCATGGAGAGGCGCCGCCGCCCATGCGCGGCTGGCTCGCCGTCCCGCTGATGGGCAGGGACGGAAAAAATATCGGGGTCCTGCAGCTGTCTGACAAATACGAAGGCGAGTTCACCAAGCAGGATGAATACGTCGCACTTGAACTGAGCCACCTGGCTTCCGCCGGCCTGGAAAACACCCAACTTCTCGAAGAAATCGGCCAGCTCAATGCGGTGCTGGAACAAAGGGTGGCGCAACGCACCGCCGCGCTGGTTCGCCAGGAAGCCTTGTTTCGCGCACTGGCAGAGCAGGCCCCGCAAATGGTCTGGACGGCCAGCCCGGACGGTCGCGCTACCTATTACAACCGCGCATGGTTTGACCTGATGGGCGGAACATTGACCGACTGGTCTGGTTACCAATGGCTCGCTGTCATTCATCCGGAAGATGTGGCGGGCATCAAGCACACCTGGGCCATTTCCAGGGAAAACCGGTCCCAGTACGCGGGAATCCGGCGCATGAAGGCCAGCGATGGCAGCTTTCACACCATGGCTTACCGGGCGTCCCCGGTGCTGGACGACCACGGTAAGGTGGCCTTCTGGGTGGGAATCGATGCGGACATCACGGAAATCAAGGCCATTGAAGCGGCTTTGCGGCTGTCAAACCAGGAACTGGAAGCCTTTTCATATTCCGTGTCCCATGACCTTCGCTCGCCGCTCAATACCATCGACGGCTTCAGCAAGCTGCTTGCCAAGCAGCTTGCGCCGCAAATAGCGGGCGATGCCGGTGTCAAGGCGAGTCATTACCTGATGCGCATCCAGGCAGGCGTGGCACAAATGGGGCAGTTGATCGAGGATTTGCTGTCCCTGTCGCAGGTCTCGCGTGCGCCCTTGAATACCGCGCTGGTGGACCTGTCCCTCATGGCGCACAAGCTGCTGGAGGAATGGAGCACCCGCCAGCCCGAGCGCCAGGTGACGGTGACGGTTGAAGACGGGCTGCAGGCGCATGGCGATGAGCGGCTGGTCCGGGTCATGATGGAAAACCTGCTGGCCAATGCGTGGAAATTCACCGGGCAAGAGGCGCAGGCTGAAATCAGCGTCGGCCAGCAATCCGACCTTGCGGGTTTTCCGGTCTTTTTTATAAAAGACAACGGCGCAGGCTTTGACATGGCTTACGCCGACAAGCTGTTTCAGCCCTTTCAGCGGCTGCACAGCGCTTCAGAGTTCTCGGGAACCGGTATCGGCCTGGCCACCGTCAGCCGCGTGATCAAGCGGCACGGCGGCCGCATATGGGCGGAGTCGGCGCCGGCGCGTGGCACCACGTTTTTCTTCACGCTGTCCTAGCACAAGGCCTGCCGCAGGGCATCAGGTGTTGTCCTTTTGTGATCTGAACGGGAATTTTGCTCCAGTCCAGATAAAACTCATTAAATTGATTAAGATTACAACTGTGACAAATTTAAACCATTTTAAAGTGCCTTGATGTCGCGTGAACCAAAATCCTTTGAAGCTGCCATTACCGCCAGTGATTTTTCAAGCGACGATTACTGCGGAACCAGCTATGCAGCCAAAATGCTCGGCCTGTCCGTGGCGACGGTCCAGTCGCTGGTCGAAAAAGGCGAAATCGATGCCTGGAAAACGCTGGGCGGTCACCGGCGCATCGCCCTGCAGTCGCTCAATGCCTACCTGGCCAAGCACAGCCCCCAGCTCTCGCGTGCCGATCTTCACCCCAAGAACCGCTTGCGAGTGCTGGTGGTCGAGGACGACGAGGCAACGCGTGACCTGTACCGCTGCCACTTTGACGAGTGGGATCTGCCGGTTGACTGCACCTGGATGTCGTCGGCGCTGGACGCCCTGATGGACATTGCCAGCATGCGCCCAGACCTCTTGATTTCCGACTTGTCCATGCCAGGCGTCGATGGCATCGAGATGCTCAGGACCATCAAGCGCAACCAGCAGCTGGCGGACATGCAGATCGTGGTGATCAGCGGCATGGCGGTGGATGCCATTGCCGCTCGCGGCGGGCTTCCGCCCCAGGCGCGCCTGATTCAAAAGCCGATCAATTTCGACTGGCTGCACGGCTATGTCACCGCGCTGGTCATGGCCAATGCGAAATGGCGCTGACCCCGCCCGCTGCACAAGTCTTCACGTTCCTGACACCCTAAGCCCGTCTGCCTGCCATGACCCGATTTCTGGACAAGTTCCGGGTAAGCCCGCCAGGCGACGCGCCCGAAACAAAACCGCATGATGTCAACGCCATCCTGCCATCGGCACGGCAGGAATGGAGTGCGGGCGACCTGACGCTCGATGGCATCGTGCTTCTTGACCACCAGCAGGCCATCGTTGACGCCAATCCACGGGCGCTCGTGTTTCTGCGCACGTCCCTGTCCGCCATCAGCGGCTACAGCCTGTGGGACGTCGTATCGCAGGAAAGCGCCAGCCAGCATGAAGAGGCAGCCGGCCTGGCGCTCGCAGATTCGGACCAATACGTTTTCGTTGTCCATGAAAGCTTTGAAAACAGCTGGGTCGAATACACCCTGCGGCGATGCGCCGCCGGTTACATCGTCAACCTGCGCGAAGCAGGGCCCGCACAAAAGTACCAGCGCCTGCTGGAGGACAGCAAACGCTACAACCAGCTGATCTTCGAAGCCAATCCGAATGTCATGTGGGTGTTCGACAGGACCTCGCTTCAAATCTTTGCGGTCAACCAGGCCGCCATCAGGTTTTACGGCATTGCGCGCAAGGCCTTCATGACACTCGGCATGGACGCGCTCTTCCCCGAGGGGGAAGGCGCCGAACTGCTGAATTCGCTGCACAGCGGAAAGGAAGGCCCCTCCGAGATGCGGCTGTGCCGGCAGAAAAAAATGGATGGCAAGGAGGTCCTGGTCGAACTCGCGTGGAGCCAGGTCAAGTGGGATGGCCACCAGGCGGTGCTGGTCAGCCTGGCGGACATCAGCGACCGGCACATTGCCGACACGGTCCTCAAGAAATCCAATGCCGAGCTGCAGCAGACCCTGCTGGCGCAGCAGGCCGAACTGAAAAATGCCAGGCATGACCTGCTGACCTTCACCCAGGCGGTATCCAGCGACCTGCAGGATTCCCTGCATGTGGCCCATGGCTTCGCGGCCAGACTGGCTGAAAAGTACTCGCCGGTCCTGGACGATCAGGGCCTGCACTACGTCAGGCGCATTCAGGCCAGCATCAGCCAGCTCGCCAGGCTGGTGGATGACCTGCGAACGCTGGCCCAGCTGCCGCTTCGCGCCGGCACGCCGGAAATGGTGGACCTGGTGCCCGTCTGCCGCTCCCTGTTGGCCGATCTGCGCAAGCTCGATCCGGACCGGGATGTGACCATCGAGATGGACAGCAGCCTGATGACCGTCGGGAACCGTGGCCTTTTGACCATTGCCCTGTCATGCTTGCTGGACAATGCCTGGAAATTCACCGCCAAAAAGAGCGAAGCATGGATCAAGGTGGGGCTGGTGCCCGGCAAGCTGTCGGGCGAACTGGTCCTGATGGTGGCCGACAACGGCGCAGGGTTCGATCCGGTCTACAGCGGCAATCTGTTCACGGCGTTTCAGCGCCTCCACTCTTCGGCCGACTTCCCCGGAAATGGCCTGGGGCTGGCCATCATCAAACGGGTCGCGCAGGTGCATGGCGGCACGGTATGGGCTGAAAGCCCCGACCAGATGGGTGCGAGCTTTTTCATGTCGCTGCCGCAGGCGCAGGCGGTCGTTTCCTGAGCCTGGTTTTTTGTCATTGGCATTGCGCCGCAGGCCGGGACTATTTTCAGGGCGCGCATCCTGAACACCGGCTCGTGGCCAAGGCGTATCGGCAAGGCCGTGAGCGGGATGCGCCGTGTCCACAGACCGGCTTCCTCCATTCACGTTATATTTGACGTTTACGTAAACGTAAGACGCCACGGCTTGCGGCCGCAGCACGGTAACGATTTTCGCTATTGTGGTGTTGCCCCGGCTGGGCCTTTACTTCTCCTCATGGCCACTACCTACACCATCAGCGATCTCGCCAAAGAGTTTGACCTGACCACCCGCGCCATGCGCTTTTATGAAGACATGGGCCTGCTGCAGCCCGAGCGCGACGGGCCGGGCGGACGCAACCGCGTGTATTCGGCGCGCGACCGCACACGGCTCAAGCTCACGCTGCGCGCCAAGCGCCTGGGGCTTTCCCTGACCGAAGCCAAGGAAATCATCGACTCCTACGACAGCCCGCGCGACACGGCGCCGCAACTGAGGAAATTCCTGGGCATCCTGACAGACCACCGGCAAAAGCTCGAAGCGCAGCTGGTCGATCTGCAGGCCAATCTGGACGAACTGCGCGTGCGTGAAAAGGAAACCAGAATGTTGCTTTCAAAAGCTGAAAAGTCAAAATAGGTGATAATTGACGTTTACGTAAACGTCAACTAAAAAGCCTGCCCGCAAGGCAGCTTCAACCCATTCTTACAGGGCCCTGTCATGGATGCCTCCACCGCGCCATCAGCGCTGTTCCAGCGAATCGAAGCGAGCTTTCTGCGGCAGGGGCTGATGCAGCACCTGGGCGCGCGGCTGGTGCGGGTCGAGCCCGGCCTGTGCGAGGTGGCGCTGCCTTATTCGGAGCGCGTCAACCAGCAGCAAGGCGGCTTTCATGGCGGCGCCATGGGCGCGCTGGCCGACATCGCCGGCGGCTATGCGGCGCTGACCCAGCTGGCTGACGATGTAGAAGTCACCACCGTCGAATACAAGATCAATTTCCTCGCCGGTTTCAAGGGCGGCGAGCTGCGCGCCGTGGGCCGCGTCATGCGGGCGGGCAAGCGCATCATCGTGACCACGGCCGACGTGATGCACCTGGACGCCAGCGGCAAGTCCAGCGGCTGCGCGCTGATGCAGCAGACCCTCGCGCCCGTGCCCAAAACCTATTAATTTCCGCGCGTCCTCCATCAACTTTTAAAAGAGACATTTCAATCATGAACAACATGCCTGGACTCAACTTCCAACTCGGCGAAGACATCGACGCGCTGCGTGATGCGGTGCGCGACTTTGCGCAGGCCGAAATCGCTCCGCGCGCCGCCGAACTGGACCGCAACGACCAGTTCCCGATGGACCTGTGGGAAAAGATGGGCGCGCTCGGCGTGCTGGGCATCACCGTTGGCGAGGAATACGGCGGCGCCGGCATGGGCTACCTGGCGCACATGATCGCGATGGAGGAAATCAGCCGCGCCAGCGCCTCGGTCGGCCTGAGCTACGGCGCGCACAGCAACCTGTGCGTCAACCAGATCAAGCGCAATGGCACCGAGGCGCAGCGCCAGAAATACCTGCCGAAACTGATTAGTGGCGAACATGTCGGCGCGCTGGCCATGAGCGAGCCGGGCGCCGGGAGCGACGTGATCTCGATGAAGCTCAAGGCCGAGGACAAGGGCGGCTACTACGTCCTGAACGGCAGCAAGATGTGGATCACCAACGGCCCCGATGCCGACACGCTGGTGGTCTATGCCAAGACCGAGCCCGAACTCGGCGCGCGGGGCGTTACCGCCTTCCTGATCGAAAAAGGCATGCCCGGCTTTTCCGTCGCGCAAAAGCTCGACAAGCTGGGCATGCGCGGCAGCCACACCGGCGAGCTGGTGTTCAGCAACGTCGAAGTGCCGGCGCAAAACATCCTGGGCAACCTCAACGGCGGCGCCAAGGTTCTCATGAGCGGCCTCGACTACGAACGCGCGGTGCTGACCGGCGGGCCGCTGGGCATCATGCAGTCGGTCATGGACAGCGTGCTGCCCTACATCCACGACCGCAAGCAGTTTGGCCAGAGCATCGGCGAGTTCCAGCTGATCCAGGGCAAGGTCGCCGACATGTACACCGTGCTGCAGGCCGGGCGTTCGTTTGCCTACACCGTCGCCAAGAACCTCGACATGCTCGGCACCGACCATGTGCGCCAGGTGCGCAAGGACTGCGCTTCGGTGATTTTGTGGTGCGCCGAAAAGGCCACCTGGATGGCCGGCGAGGGCATCCAGATCTACGGCGGCAACGGCTACATCAACGACTACCCGCTGGGCCGCCTGTGGCGCGATGCCAAGCTGTATGAAATTGGCGCCGGCACCAGCGAAATCCGCCGCATGCTGATCGGCCGCGAGCTGTTTGCCGAAACCATGTGACCGCACCCGGCAACTACACCCCCTTATGACCAGCTCCCTTCAAGACCTCTTCACCGACAACCGCGCATGGGCTGCGCGAATGGAGCGTGAACGACCCGGCTTTTTTACCAGCCTCAAAAGCCAGCAAAACCCCAAGTACATGTGGATAGGCTGCTCCGACAGCCGGGTGCCTGCCAACCAGATCACCGGACTGGACCCGGGCGAGGTGTTCGTGCACCGCAACGTGGCCAACGTGGTGGTGCCGACCGACCTCAATTGTCTGTCCACCATCCAGTTTGCGGTGGACCAGCTCAAGGTCGAACACCTGATGGTCGTCGGCCACTATGGTTGCGGCGGCGTGAAAGCGGCCCTGCACAACCTGCGTCTGGGCTTGGTGGACAACTGGCTGCACCACGTCAAGGATGTGCGTGACCGCCACGCGGCGATTCTTGAGGCGGCAGCGCCCGAAGCGCGGATTGACATGCTGTGCGAGCTCAATGTGATCGAGCAGGTCATGAACGTGGCGCAAACCACCGTGATGCAGGACGCCTGGGCGCGCGGGCAGCGCGTGACCCTGCATGGCTGGGTCTATGGTCTGAAGGACGGTCTGCTGCAGGACCTGCACATCACGCTGGACAGCCTTGACGGCATGCCGTCCCTGTACCGTGCCGCCATTGCCGGTGTGTCGGAAACCCGGCGTTAAATCTGCCCACATCTGCAGCATCAACCCCGCCACACCATGTTTCCCCAGCGCCTTGATTCCACCGTCGCCTACGCCATCGCCAAGGCGATGATGGACGGCTTCAACCGGCACTACCAGCTGTTTCGCACCGAATCAAGCCGCGCCAAGCACCGCTTCGAGACTGCCGACTGGCACGGCCAGCAGCGCGCCCAGCGCGAGCGCATCGAGTTCTACGACCTGCGCGTGCGCGAAGCGTCGATCCGGCTGGAGCGCGAGTTCAAGGCCGGCGAGCAGACCATGGACGTGTGGCACCAGGTCAAGCTCCATTACATCGGCCTGCTGGTCAACCACCACCAGCCCGAGCTGGCCGAGACCTTCTTCAACTCGGTCACCACCAAAATCCTGCACCGCAGCTATTTCCAGAACGATTTCATCTTCGTGCGGCCCGCCGTCAGCACCGAATACATCGAAAACGAGGAACCGACGGCCAGGCCGACCTACCGCGCCTATTACCCGACGCAGGGCAACATGCACGAGACGCTGGTCAAGCTGGTGGGCGACTTCGGCCTGACGTGCGAGTTTGAGGACCTTCCGCGCGATGCCGGTTACGTTGCCGAGGCCATGGCCCGGCGTCTGGGCGATGTCAAGCTGCGGGCCAATTTCCAGATCCAGGTGCTCTCGGGCCTGTTCTTTCGCAACAAGGGCGCCTACGTCGTCGGCAAGATCATCAACGGCTTTGGCGAGATTACCTTTGCCCTGCCGATCCTGCACCGCCAGCCGGCGCCGGGGGAGGCGCTGGCGGCCGAAGGCAAGGGCATCTCCAGCCAGTCGGACGCCGGCAAGCTGGTGATCGACGCGGCGCTGTTCGGCGAGGACGACCTCTTGATCCTGTTCAGCTTCGCGCGCGCCTATTTCATGGTGGACATGGGCATTCCGTCGGCCTATGTGCAGTTCCTGCGCAGCCTGATGCCGCGCATGCCGCGCGCCGAAATCTACAACGCGCTGGGCCTGGCCAAGCAGGGCAAGACGCTGTTCTACCGAGACTTTTTGCACCACCTGCGCCATTCGACCGACAAGTTCCGCATCGCCCCCGGCATCAAGGGCATGGTCATGCTGGTGTTCGATCTGCCGTCGTTCCCGTACGTGTTCAAGGTCATCAAGGACTATTACCCGCCGCAAAAAGACACGACGCGCGAGCAGATCAAGGGCAAGTATTTGCTGGTCAAGCAGCACGACCGCGTCGGCCGCATGGCCGACACGCAGGAATACAGCGAGGTCGCCTTTCCGCGCGAGCGTTTCAGCGACGAGCTGATCGCCGAGATCGAGAAATTCGCGCCCAGCCAGCTGGAAATCAGCGACCGCGACGGCGACGGCCAGACGGAAGTCATCCTCAAGCATGTCTACATCGAGCGCCGCATGATCCCGCTCAACCTCTACCTGCAGGAAGCCTTCGACATGGGCGTGGCCGAGCCCGCCGCCCGGGACCAGATCGAGCGCGCCGTGGTCGAATACGGCAACGCCATCAAGGACATGGTCGCGGCGAACATCTTTCCGGGCGACATGCTGTGGAAGAACTTCGGCATCACGCGCCACGGCAAGGTCGTGTTCTACGACTACGACGAGATCGAATACATCACCGACTGCAAGTTCCGCAAGGTGCCCCTGCCCCGCAACGAAGAAGACGAAATGAGCGGCGAAGTCTGGTACAGCGTCGGACCCAAGGACGTGTTCCCCGAGACCTTCGGCCCCTTTTTGCTCGGCAACGACACGGTGCGCGAAGTCTTCATGAAGCACCATGCCGACCTGCTCGACGCCGCTTTCTGGCAGCGCCACCAGGCGCGCATCCAGGCCGGCCATGTGTACGACGTGTTTCCGTATGAGCAGCAAAAGCGCTTCGCCGTCATGCACGACCCTGCACGCGCCGGTTGAAGCCGCTGCCATCAACCCCATTTACCAACCACCCCATTCAAGGAGAAAAAATGTCTGAATCCATCGTCATCCTCGGCGCTGCCCGCACCCCCATGGGCGCTTTCCAGGGCGATTTCGCCAGCCTGTCGGCCAACGACCTGGGCGGCGCCGCCATCCGGGCCGCCGTCGAGCGCTCGGGCGTCGCGCCTGAAAAGGTCGATGAAGTGCTGTTCGGCAACTGCCTGATGGCCGGCCAGGGCCAGGCGCCGGCGCGCCAGGCCGGCTTCAAGGGCGGCCTGCCCGCGTCTACAGGCGCGGTCACGCTGTCGAAAATGTGCGGCTCCGGCATGGAAGCCACCATGCTGGCGCACGACCAGCTGCTGGCAGGCAGCCGCGACGTGGTGGTTGCCGGCGGCATGGAAAGCATGACCAACGCGCCGTATCTGCTGCCCAAGGCGCGCGGCGGCATGCGCATCGGCCACGACCGCGTGATGGACCACATGATGCTCGACGGCCTCGAAGACGCCTACGAGGCCGGCCGCTCCATGGGCACCTTCGGCGAAGACTGCGCCGCCAAATACGGCTTCACCCGCGAGCAGCAAGACGCCTTTGCCACCGCCAGCGTGCAGCGCGCCAAGCAAGCAACCGAATCCGGTGCGTTCAAGGATGAAATCACCCCCGTCACGGTCAAGGGCCGCGCCGGCGAGACCGTTATTTCCATCGACGAAGGCCCGGGCAAGGTCAAGCTCGAAAAAATCCCGGCGCTCAAGCCCGCGTTCAAGAAGGACGGCACCATCACCGCCGCTTCCAGCTCGTCCATCAACGACGGCGCCGCCGCGCTGGTGCTGGCCCGCGAATCGACCGCCAAGGAACTTGGCCTGACGCCACTGGCCCGCATCGTCGGCCACGCCACCTTTGCGCAGGCGCCCGAATGGTTCTCGACCGCCCCGGTCGGCGCCGTCAACAAGCTCTTGAAGAAAATCGGCTGGGACGTGAAAGACGTGGACCTGTGGGAAATCAACGAAGCCTTTGCCGTCGTGCCGATGGCGGCGATGGCCGACCTGAACCTGAGCCACGACATCGTCAACGTCAACGGCGGCGCCTGCGCACTGGGCCACCCGATCGGCTGCAGCGGCGCGCGCATCATCGTCACCTTGATGCATGCGCTGAAAGCGCGCGGCCTGAAAAAAGGCGTTGCGACGCTGTGCATCGGCGGTGGCGAAGGCACGGCGCTGGCCATCGAAATACTATAAAAACAATAGCTAACTACACAGACAAACCAAGCGCAGGAGGCCAATTTGATACTCAATGACGACCAAGAACAGGTGCGCGATGCGGTGCGCGCCTTTGCACAGGCGGAACTCTGGCCCCATGCCGCGCGCTGGGACAAGGAGCATTACTTTCCGAAGGAAGCGCACAAGGGCCTGGCCGCGCTGGGCGCCTACGGCATCTGCGTGCCCGAGGAATTCGGCGGCGCCAACCTCGATTACGTGACGCTGGCGCTGGTGCTCGAAGAAATCGCCGCTGGCGACGGCGGCACCAGCACGGCGATCAGCGTGACCAACTGCCCGGTCAACGCCATCCTGATGCGCTACGGCAACGCAACGCAGAAAAAGCAGTGGCTGGTTCCGCTCGCGCAGGGCCACATGCTCGGCGCCTTCTGCCTGACCGAACCGCACACCGGCAGCGATGCCTCGTCATTGCGCACCACGGCGGTGAAGGACGGCGACGGCTATGTGCTCAACGGCGTCAAGCAGTTCATCACCAGCGGCCAGAACGGCCAGGTCGCCATCGTCATCGCCGTCACCGACAAGGGCGCCGGCAAGAAGGGCATGAGCGCCTTCATCGTGCCGACCGACGCGCCCGGCTATTCGGCCTCGCGGCTCGAAGACAAGCTCGGCCAGCATTCGAGCGACACCGCGCAGGTCAACTTCGACAACTGCCGCGTGCCCGCCGAGAACCTGATCGGCGCCGAAGGCGAAGGCTACAAGATCGCGCTGGGCGGTCTGGAAGGCGGGCGCATCGGCATTGCCGCGCAAAGCGTCGGCATGGCGCGCAGCGCGTTCGAGGTGGCGCTGAACTATGCCAAGGACCGCCAGAGCTTCGGCACCGCCATCTTCAACCACCAGGCGGTCGGTTTCCGGCTGGCCGACTGCGCGACCCAGCTGGAGGCCGCCCGCCAGCTGATCTGGCACGCCGCCAGCCTGCGCGACGCCGGCCGGCCCTGCCTGAAGGAAGCGGCGATGGCCAAATTGTTCGCCAGCGAAATGGCCGAAAGCGTCTGCAGCATTGCCATCCAGACGCTGGGCGGCTACGGCTATGTGACCGATTTTCCGGTCGAGCGCATCTACCGCGACGTGCGCGTCTGCCAGATCTATGAAGGCACGAGTGACGTGCAGAAAATCATCATCCAGCGCGCGCTGGCATAAAGAGCAGCCTGCATTCAAGGAGACAAGAAATGCCCATTACCAAAGGTTTCCAGGCGCTCGTCGATGAGGCCATGGAAGAGATCAAGACCTATTCCGTCGAAGACGTGAAAGCCCGGCTGGCCGACTCCGGCGTGCAGATCGTCGATATCCGCGACCCGCGCGAACTGGAGCGCGGAGGCACGGTGGTCGGCGCCTTGCATGCGCCGCGCGGCATGCTGGAGTTCTGGGTCGATCCGGCGTCGCCGTATTTCAAGCCGATTTTTGCCGATGAAAGCAAGGAGTTCATCCTGTTTTGCGGCGCCGGCTGGCGCAGCGCCCTGGCCACCAAGACGCTGCAGGACATGGGCATGCGCAACGTCGCCCACATCGACGGCGGCTATGCCGAATGGCAAAAGCAGGGCGCGCCGACTGAAACGCTGGAAGCGCGCAAGGCCGGCAAGGCCTGATCTTTCCAAGCGCAGCCTTCAGCGAACGACTCCGGTAGCGCGGCCCTTGCATGCGGTCGCGGGTTGCCAGTTTTAAGGAAAATCGGCCTTTTGCGCAATTCCAGCATGCGTAAGCAGCTATGAATAAGTGAGTGATCCTGAGAAAAAGCGCATCGTGCTAAGCTGCCAGGACAACTCATTTTTCAACGATTGCGAGACAACACCATGCCCGGACTATTGCCCAACATCGACCCTGACGGCCTGCTTGAATTTTCGGTGGTGTACACCGACCGCGCGCTCAACCACATGTCGCGCAGCTTCCAGGGCGTGATGAACGACATCTCCCGCATTTTGAAAGACGTGTACCAGGCGCATTCCGTCGCGCTGGTGCCCGGCAGCGGCACCTACGGCATGGAAGCCGTGGCGCGCCAGTTCGCCACCGGCAAGCCGGTGCTGGTGCTGCGCAACGGCTGGTTCAGCTACCGCTGGACGCAAATTTTCGACATGGGCGGCATTCCCGCCGCCTCCACCGTGCTCAAGGCGCGCCAGACTGGCACCGGCGCGCAGGCCCCGTGGGTGCCCGCGCCCATCGCCGAGGTGCAGGCGGCTATCGCCCGCGACAAGCCCTCCGTCGCCTTTGCCCCGCACGTCGAAACCGCCTCCGGCATGATCCTGCCCGACGGCTATTTGCGCGCCGTGGCCGACGCCGTGCATGCCGTGGGTGGCCTGTTCGTGCTCGACTGCATCGCGTCGGGCGCGATGTGGGTCGATATGCAGGCGACCGGCGTCGATGTCTTGATTTCCGCACCGCAAAAAGGCTGGAGCAGCTCGCCGTGCTGCGCGATGGTGATGCTCAGCGAGCGCGCCAGGGCCGCCATCGACTCTACTGTCAGCACCAGCTTTGCCTGCGACCTGAAGAAGTGGCTGCAGATCATGGAAGCGTATGAAAAAGGCGGCCACGCCTACCACGCCACCCTGCCCACCGACGCCCTGACGCGCCTGCGCGCCGCCATGCAGGAAACGCAGGCCTATGGGTTCGCCAAGGTGAAGGCCGAACAAGTTGTACTGGGCAGCCAGGTGCGCGCGCTGTTCGAAAGCCGTGGCCTGCCTAGCGTGGCCGCCGACGGCTTCAAGGCGCCCGGCGTGGTGGTCAGCTACACCACCGATCCCGACATCCAGTCGGGCCGCAAGTTTCTGGACCAGGGCCTGCAGACCGCCGCCGGCGTGCCGCTGCAATGCGACGAAGGGGCAGACTTCATGACCTTTCGCGTCGGGCTGTTCGGGCTGGAGAAATGGCACCAGGTGGAGCGCAGCGTGGGGCAGCTGGCGGCGGCGCTGGACCGGATCGGCTTGGTCGCACCCGTGGGCGAGGCGGTCGCTGGCTGAGAGGGGAGTGCCTGCACGCGATTCACGGTGTTGCCTTGGCTTCGCTTGTCGGGAGCAAAGAACGCATCCCTTTGGCGCCCACAAGGGGCGGCCTCTCGGGCATCTCGTTCCAGTCCAGCACTTTTTCGATGATGGCCTTCTTGATCTCATCGGATTTCTCCAGGGTCTGGATGGTTGTAGCCATTCTGAAGCACAGGATGGAGGTATGGCTATGCATCTGGCGCTTGTAGTAATAGGTCAGTTGGGCGGTTGTGCTGCGGTAAACCCAGAGAAACAGCGCGGATACGAATTCGATGATGGCCGCTCCGCTCAGTATGAGTATCTGGAAATCTTGCTGCGGTCTTGTCAGGCCCAGCTTCTCCACCGGCCCCACATACAGGGCGATGCCGATCAACAAAAGGATGAACCCGAGCCACATCGCCAATACGGCGTTAAAGAAACTTTTCCGGGTCTGGTTCAGGCCAATCGCGTAATAGGCGTCCAATTGAGCGCGGCTGTATTTCAGCAGCGGAAGGAGGCCCGCTCCATCGCCATGCTCAAGCCGGCTGATCGCATCCTGCTCGGTTTCGCGAACCACGCGCTGGGCGTCCTGAATCGTTGCGTTCTCAATCGTCAGTGAGATGTCCGCAAGGAAACCGGCCAGGGCAAGAGTCCCCATGGTCGCAAAGATGGGGATGAAGAAGAGGGCGATGAAGCCCAAGGATGCCTGAATCCAATGCCACCATTGTTGATTCGCGAACTCCCATAAGCGACCAGGCAATTCGTACCAGGCAACGTAGGCGAGTGGCACCAGAAGCAGGAATGCCAGGGCGACAACGGCCCACCCGAGGATCACGATTTTTGGACGCCTGAGGAGAAGCTGACGCAATCTCTCCGGGCGCGCGGCTGGTTTCGTGGCTTCGGTCGGCGTACCGATCTTCTGTTCGGGTCGCTGTCCTGGCGCGGGCGGTTCTTGCTCCGCTTGCCTGGCAAGGACGGTCTCATCATTCATTTTTATTTCCTCCTAGGCCAGGAGCGTGATTGCGGCCCGCACGCCGCCGGGGTAAATACCGGCAGCACCAGCGTCAAAAAAATATCCGCAAACGCACGCTAAATGTGCGCTCCTCGATGACCGATGCGTTGAGAAAAATCAACTGATTCGCACATGGCTGGAGGCTGCAAAAATCAGAGCCATGAACACTATCTTGATGCGCCGGAGCGGCGCGGGACTGGCCGGCGGCAATGTTCAAGGCGCCCGGCGTGGTGGTCAGCTACACCACCGACCCCGACATCCAGTCCGGCCGCAAGTTTCTGGACCAGGGCTTGCAGCCGCCGCCGGCGTGCCGCTGCAGTGCGACGAAGGCGCGGATTTCATGACCTTTCGTGTCGGGCTGTTCGGGCTGGAGAAGTGGCACCAGGTGGACCGCACGGTGGGGCAACTGGCGGCGGCGCTGGACCGGATCTGCTTGGTGGCGCCCGTGGGCGAGGCGGTCGCTGGCTGACTGAAGACGGGTCTGCGCTCAACCCGCCCAGGCGAAGGGCGCAAAGTGGCCGTTGCGGGTGCCGGTTGCGTCCTCCCAGTCGATGCCGAAAGCGTGAAAGCGGCTGCGCTTTGCCTTGGCGAGAGACAGCCGGCTATTGACGGGATGCGCGGTGTTGTCGATGCCGATGGCCTGTTCGGGATCGGTGACGCTCGGGAGCCCTTCGCAAGCCTGGTCCACCAACTCGCCTGCGCTCATGGCGTAATTCAGCCCGTCGACCTCGAACCGGATGGGCCGCCGCTCGACGCCTGCATTCGTGCTGACGAGTGGTGCCAGTGCTGCCATCGGGCCGCCCGCCGAGCCGCTGGCGATGGCGCTAACGGCCTCAAGCTGCTGATCCGAAGCGGTGTCGTCGATGATCAGCCCGACTGTCATGTTGCCTTCACCCATGGGGCCGGGCGAATGCAAGATCAAAACGAACGACAGCCCATCAAGGGCAATGCCGTCCTTGGCACCTTTGTCGATGTGCAGGGTGACCGCAGCCTTGCAGTCGCCTTCGGTCGGTTGTGCCGTGAGGTTGGAGGTAATGCAAGGGCAAAGAAATGCGCAATTGCAGGTCTCCATGTATTGACCGGTGATTTGCCAGCTAGACATGGCGATACTCCTTTGCAAAAAAGTTTCGGTTCGCATATCCGCGTGCAGTGAGCAGATTCGTTGCCACCGCGACTGCACCCAATGCAGTTTATTCCGATGTTTGAGCCTTCGCAATGCTGCCTCTTTGCCCTGTTTGCTGCGTGCGCGCATTGGCAGGTGGCGCAGATCGAAATGGAAGTCACCCCGCTTGACTGGCTGCACAAACACGCGCATCGTTCAAGGACGTTCGTGAACTGGCGAAGGATATTGATTGATGCGACAGCAAAAGCCTGATTCGGCGGATACGGCGCCACAAGGCCTGCTCATCCTCGCTACGCGGCAGCCCAGGCTGGCGACGGGGATTCTTGCCATCAGCGTGATCGGCTGGTTGTTTTTGGCCTGGATCGCGGTCGATATGAGCCAGCCGTTTGCGCAGTTGACGATGCCGGACTCCTCACAATGGGGTGCTGCGAGCGTGCTTGCGATCTGGACCATGTGGGCGCTCATGATGGCCGCGATGATGTTGCCGTCGGCACTGCCAATGATCCTGACCTTCGTCGATCTGGGGGTGCGCAGCGCAGAGCCGGCGCGAGGACGCAGCTTCGTTGCCGCCTACCTGTTCGTCTGGTTTGCCTTCAGCGCCGGAGCCACCGCCGCACAGTGGGTACTGCAAGCCATGGGCTGGGTCAATCCGATGATCGTCAGTTCCTCGGCGTTGCTGACTGCGCTGTTGCTGCTCATCGCCGGTGCCTATCAGTTTTCGCGCCTCAAACAGGTATGCCTTTCGCGTTGCCGCACACCAATGGGTTTCTTGCTCGGGGAGTGGCGCGCTGGCGTGTACGGCGCCTTCGTGATGGGGGTGCGGCATGGCCTGTTCTGCGTAGGCTGCTGCTGGGCGCTGATGGCCCTGCTTTTCGTGGGTGGCGTCATGAACCTCGCCTGGGTCGCGGCGCTGTCGATTGCAGTCGCGATTGAGAAATTGGCGCCGAGAGGAGAACGACTGGCGTCAGCCCTTGGGCTTGGGCTGATTGCAGCGGGTCTTGTCAAATTGCTGGTCCTCGTGAACTAAGCGTCAACAGCCGATGCGGTGGCAGGGTATGCCATACATATGCTTGCCCGGCCTGAAGTCTGTAAAAATCAGAATAATGAACGATATCTTGACGCGCCCATACGACATGCGCCCGGGATCTTCCTGGGAGATCCTGAACCCATGACAATTCCTTGCCCCTGCGGCCGCACCTCGACCCATTCGGCCACAACCGCCAAACCCCAACCCCTGTATTTCTCCGCCTGCTGCGGGCCATTCCTAGAAGAAAACATCCCCGCCCCCGACGCCGAAGCGCTGATGCGCTCGCGCTACAGCGCCTTCGTTTTCCGGCGGGCCGACTATTTGCTCGCCACCTGGCATGCCTCCACGCGCCCGGCCACGCTGGACTTTGCGCCCGGCGCGAAGTGGCTGGGGCTGGACGTGCGTTCGCACCGGGTGCTGGACGCCGACCACGCCGAAGTCGAGTTCGTCGCCCGCTGCCGCGATGCGGGCCGCGCCACGCGCCTGCACGAGCGCAGCCGCTTCGTGCGCGAATCGGCGCGCTGGTTGTATGTCGATGGCGACCAGTTTTAGCATCAAATGACCTTTTTGCGCACGTCCTGCAAGCGAAAGCAGCTATTAAAAAGAGAGTAAAAATGAAATTCGAAGCGATCCTGTTTGACTGCGACGGCGTGCTGGTGGACAGCGAGCCGATCACCAACGGCGTGCTGCGCGACATGCTCGAAGAAGGCGGCTGGTCGCTGACGCCGGCCGAATGCATGCGCGTGTTCGTCGGCAAGGCGGTGCGCGACGAGCGCGGGCTCATCGAAGCCAACACCGGCCGGCCGCTGACCGAGGACTGGATGGCCGAGTTCTACGCGCGGCGCAACAGCGAATTGCAGGCGCGCCTTACGGCCATCGCGGGCGCGCACGAAGCCGTGGCCGCCGCGCATGCCCACGCGGCCGAGCGCATCGCCTGCGCTTCGGGTGCCGACCGCTTCAAGGTGGAAATGCAGCTGGCGCAGGTCGGGTTGATGGAGTTTTTCGCCGGCCGCATCTTCAGCGGCCACGAGATGCCGCGCTCCAAGCCCGCGCCCGATGTGTACCTGGCGGCAGCGGCGCATCTGGGTGCGGCGGGCGCGCGCTGCCTGGTGATCGAGGACACGACCACCGGCGTGACAGCCGGCGTGGCGGCGGGCGCCACCGTCTGGGCGTATTGCCCGACGCCCGGTCACGGCCCGGCCTTGGAACAGGCAGGCGCGATCCGTCTGTTTGGCCACATGGCCGACTTGCCGGCGTTGCTGGCGGCGGATTGACTTCCTGGCTGGACCGATCCGGCTGTGGCGGCGGCCCATGCCTGCATGGCTTGAGGTTGAAAGAACTGCTGAGTTGACTTGCTTGAATTGCGGTAACGCCGAATGTGACAAGTTGCATTGAATTTCAAAGTTTTTCTGGTTATTGCTCTGAAAGAGGCTCCAAATTGGTGCTCCTCAAAAAACAACAATACCCATGATGCTTGTAACGAAATCCTCGGTCATTTGTCTCTCCTTCCTTACCTTGGCCCTTGGAAGCCATGCCCAACAGCCACCTCAAGCGGGTGCTCCCTCCGCCAAGCCCGACGCGTCCAATTCGCAGCCAGTCGCCAGCCCGAATCGAACCAGTTCGCGGACGTGGGCCACGTCGGACAAGGGCGGCAAGTCCAGGCACAACGGCGAGAAATCCGAGAAATCCGAGAAAGGTGAGAAAGGTGAGAAAGGTGAGAAAGCCGCGATCAAATGGGTCGATGCAACAGGCCGGACGATGGGACGGGCCATCGGAAACCATGCCATCCTGACGACTTTCGACAACCAGCTGGCGACGATCACGGGGCTTTACCCGGACCAGACCTGCGATGCTGATCGTGTATGCACCTACCCGAGCAACGGCGCCCGGTGGTCGGAGTTTGAATCGGTTTACTACACCACGCCAGATTGCACCGGCATTCCTTATTCGCTGTCTGCCGCCATGGGCACGCCGTACCTGGGTGTTCCGGTGGTTGACAGCGGCGGGGCCTACCTCTATTTCTTCAAGGCGGTCGATACGACCCGCGTAACCCTGCGTTCAAACTATTCGAACAATGCCTGCTTTGTGATCGGGATTCGCGGGGCGTTTCCGACTGACGCCGCGCCGGTTTCCGACGTGGTCCCGGCGTCCACTTACGGAACGCCGCCTTTCTTTTTAAAGTAGCCCGGGTCTGCTGCGGCGAAATTCCGCGGGCGACTGGCCGGTCCAGTCCTTGAACGCCCGCATGAAGCTTTTCTCGTTCTGAAAGCCGGCTGCCTCGGCCACCTGCTTGATGGGGCGGCGGGTGCGCAGCAGCAACTCCAGCGCCCGCGCGCGCCGCACCTCGTCCTTGAGCGCCTGCAATGACGCGCCTTCTTCCTTCAACTGCCGGTGCAGGGTGCGCGGCGAGACGTGCAGCATCGCCGCCAGCGCATCGGCGCCATGGGTTTGCGCCGGATGCGCGGCCAGCGCCTGGCGCACGCGCTGCACCAGCAGCCGGTCGCGCCGGTAGGGCAGCACCGTCAGCGGCAGGGCGCGCTCCAGCATCTGTTGCAGGGCGCGCTCGTCGCGCCGCAGCGGCAGGGCCAGGTAGCGGGCGTCAAAGCGGATCGCTGCCGGTGCGCTGTCAAATGCGGTCGGGCCGGAAAACAGCACGGCGTACACCTCGCGGTGCGGCGGCGCGGCAAACGGCAGTTGCGCGGCCAGCAGCGGGATGCGCGAGTCGATCAGCCAGCAGGCGACGCCCAGGATGTTGCGGAGCACCGAAACCAGGCAGAACTCGCGCAGCGCGCCCAAATCGCGCTGCTCGGTGATGCACAGGGTCGCGGTGTCGCCCGCCACGCCAAGCGTCAGGGCGATGTCGTCGGCGATCAGCCCGTGGTGCCGGCACCAGCGCTTGAGCGCCACGCCCAGCGTCGGCGCGCTGAGCGAAGCCCGCGCGAGCATGCCGTAGCTGCCCCAGGGCAGGCGCCGGCTGAACCAGCCGAGCGCCTCGTCGTCGAGTTCCTGCATCGCCAGGCCCGAGATGCGTTCCATCTGCCAGGCGGTGATGCGCGACGCGGGATCGAGCAGCGCTGCCAGCGCGATTTGTGCCTGCGCCAGCGCGCCGGCCGGATTCATGCCGCGCCGCTCATAGGCCAGCAGGATTGCTTGCACGAAGGCCATCGGCGTGACGGCGGGCGCATTCAGAGGTGGCGTGGCGGCAGAGGCGGAAAGGGCTGATGGCATATGCGCAAGTGTGAGGGACGGTGGCACGATTTGCAACCATCGTGGCTTTTCGCGATGGCGCGATTCGCGCAGGATGCGCCATACTGTCGCTGGCCGCGCGTGCCGGCGGCCGCAAGGAGACCACCATGAGCGAAGAACTTTCCGCAACGTGTCCAGCAGCCGCGCCTTTCACGCGCAGCTACGCCCGTGGCGCCACCGACGTGCCGCTGATCGAGCAGCCGATAGGCGCATTTTTTGACGCCATCGCGGCGCACCAGCCCGACCATGAGGCGCTGGTCAGCGTTCACCAGGGCCGCCGCTACAGCTACCGCGAACTGCAGCGCGAAACCGACCGCCTGGCCAGCGCGCTGCTGGGACTGGGCCTGCAGAGCGGCGAGCGCGTCGGCATCTGGTCGCACAACAACGCCGAATGGGTGCTGCTGCAGCTGGCCACGGCCAAGGTCGGGCTGATTTTGGTCAACATCAACCCGGCCTACCGCACCGCCGAAGTCGAATACGCGCTGAACAAGGTGGGTTGCCGCGCGCTGGTCACCATGGCGCGCTTCAAGACCAGCGACTACATCGGCATGCTGCGCGAGCTGGCGCCCGAGTGGGCGCATGGCCAGCCCGGCCGGCTCGAATCCAGCACGCTGCCGCATCTGCACAGCGTGGTCTGGATTGACGAGGCCGGGCAGGGCGACGACCAGCCCGGCCTGACGCGCTTCTCCGATCTGCTGGCCAGCGGCAACCCCGACGATGCGCGGCTGGCGCAAGTCGCCGCTACGCTGAAGGCGACCGACCCGATCAACCTCCAGTTCACCAGCGGCACCACCGGTTTCCCCAAGGGCGCGACGCTGACGCACCGCAACATCCTGAACAACGGCTTTTTCATCGGCGAGGCGATGCGGCTCACGCCGGCCGACCGCCTGTGCATTCCGGTGCCGCTGTACCACTGCTTCGGCATGGTGCTGGGCAACCTGGCGTGCCTGACGCACGGCGCGACCATCGTCTACCCGAACGACGGTTTTGAGCCGCTGAGCGTGCTGCAGACGGTGCAGGACGAGAAATGCACCGGCCTGCACGGCGTGCCGACCATGTTCATCGCCGAGCTCGACCATCCGCGCTTTGCCGAGTTCGACCTGTCCACGCTGCGCACCGGCATCATGGCGGGCTCGCCGTGCCCGACCGAAGTCATGAAGCGCGTCGTCAGCGACATGAACCTGGGCCAGATCACGATTGCCTACGGCATGACCGAGACCAGCCCGGTCAGCTGCCAGAGTTCGATTGACACGCCCCTTAGCAAGCGCGTCTCGACCGTCGGCCTGGTGCAGCCGCACCTCGAAGTCAAGATCATCGACCCCGAGAGCGGCGAGATCGTCGCGCCCGGCGTGTCGGGCGAATTCTGCACGCGCGGCTATTCGGTCATGCACGGCTACTGGGACGACCCGGCGCGCACGGCGGAATCCATCGATGCCGACGGCTGGATGCACACCGGCGACCTGGCGACCATGGACTTTGAGGGCTACGTCAACATTGTCGGCCGCATCAAGGACATGGTGATTCGCGGCGGCGAGAACATCTACCCGCGCGAGATCGAGGAATTCCTTTACCGCCATCCCAAGGTGCAGGATGTGCAGGTCGTCGGCCTGCCTGACAAGCGCTACGGCGAGGAACTGTGCGCCTGGATCGTGCCCCGGCCCGGCGTAATGCTGGCCGAGGATGAGATTCGCGACTTCTGCAAGGGCCAGATCGCGCACTACAAGGTGCCGCGCTACATCCGCTTCGTACCCGGTTTCCCGATGACGGTGACCGGCAAGATCCAGAAATTCAAGATCCGCGACAAAATGAAAAACCAGCTGGGGCTGGAAGAAGACAAAACCGCCTGAAAGACAACGGAACCATGACCACGATCGAAACCAAACTCAACGCCCGTTCCGCCGACTTCCAGGCCAATGCCAGCGCCATGCGCGCGCTGGTGGACGACCTTCATGTGCAACTCGCCAAGTCCGCTGCCGGCGGCGGCGAAGTCGCCAGAGCCCGCCACACCGCGCGCGGCAAGCTGCTGCCGCGCGACCGGGTGCAGATGCTGCTCGACCCCGGCACGCCCTTCCTGGAAGTCGCGCCACTGGCCGCGCTCGGCATGTACAAGGGCGACGCGCCGTGCGCGGGCCTGATCGTCGGCATCGGCCGGGTCAGCGGCGTGGACTGCATGATCGTCTGCAACGACGCCACCGTGAAGGGCGGCACCTACTACCCGCTGACCGTCAAGAAGCACCTGCGGGCGCAGGAAATCGCCCAGCAGAACCACCTGACCTGCATCTACCTGGTCGATTCGGGCGGCGCCAATTTGCCGAACCAGGACGAGGTGTTTCCCGACCGCGACCACTTCGGCCGCATCTTCTTCAACCAGGCCAACATGAGCGCGCTCGGCATCTCTCAGATCGCCGTGGTGATGGGCAGTTGCACGGCGGGCGGCGCCTACGTGCCGGCCATGAGCGACGAAAGCATCATCGTCAAGAACCAGGGCACGATTTTCCTGGGCGGCCCGCCGCTGGTGAAGGCCGCGACCGGCGAAGTCGTGACGGCCGAGGACCTGGGCGGCGGCGATGTGCATACCCGGCTGTCGGGCGTGGCCGACCATCTGGCGCAAAGCGACCTGCATGCGCTGGCGCTGGCGCGGGCTTCTGTGAAGAATTTGAATAAAAACAAGTCTTCTGCGCACGCCGGACCTGCGCCTCTAGCTCCTAAATTCGTAGCGCAAGAGCTGTACGGCGTGATTCCCGTCGATGTGCGCAAGCCCTTCGACGTGCGCGAGATCATCGCCCGCATCGTCGATGGCAGCGTGTTCGACGAGTTCAAGGCGCGCTACGGCACCACGCTGGTCTGCGGCTTCGCGCACATCGAGGGCATGCCGGTCGGCATCATCGCCAACAACGGCATCCTGTTCAGCGAATCGGCGCTCAAGGCAACGCACTTCATCGAGCTGTGCTGCCAGCGCAAGATTCCGCTGGTGTTCCTGCAGAACATCACCGGCTTCATGGTCGGGCGCAAGTACGAGAACGAGGGCATCGCCCGCAACGGCGCCAAGATGGTGACGGCGGTCGCCACGGCGGCGGTGCCGAAGTTCACCGTCATCATCGGCGGCAGTTTTGGCGCCGGCAATTACGGCATGTGCGGCCGGGCGTTTTCGCCGCGCTTTTTGTGGATGTGGCCGAACGCGCGCATCAGCGTCATGGGCGGCGACCAGGCGGCCGGCGTGCTCGCCACCGTCAAGCGCGACGGCATCGAGGGCAAGGGCGGCGCCTGGTCGGCCGAGGAAGAAGAAGCCTTCAAGGCGCCGATCCGCAGCCAGTACGAGCACCAGGGCCATCCGTATTACGCCACGGCGCGGCTGTGGGATGACGGCGTGATCGACCCGGCCGACACGCGCCGTGTGCTCGCGCTGGGCCTGAGCGCGTCGCAGAATGCGCCGATTCCCGAGACGAAATTCGGTTTGTTCAGGATGTAAAGCCATGACGAACGCACTTGAAACCACCCAGCAGGGCGCCGTGCTGACGCTCACGCTCAGCCGCCCCGACATCCGCAACGCCTTCAACGACGAAGTGATTGCCGAAATCACCGCTGCCTTTCAGGACGCAGCCAGCCGCGCCGAGGTGCGCGCCGTGGTGCTGGCCGCCATCGGCCCGGCCTTTTGCGCCGGGGCTGATTTGAACTGGATGCGCCGCATGGCCGACTACACGCGCGACGAGAACCTGCTTGATGCTAGCGCGCTGGCCGAAATGCTGCGCGTGATGTACGAATGCCCGAAGCCGACCATTGCCCGCATCCAGGGCGATGTGTATGCCGGCGGCATGGGGCTGGTGGCGGCCTGCGACATGGCCGTCAGCGTCGATACGGCGAGCTTCTGCCTGAGCGAGGTCAGGCTGGGGCTGATTCCGGCGACCATCAGCCCGTATGTGATCCGCGCCATGGGCGCGCGTGCGGCGCACCGCTACTTTCTGACCGCCGAGCGCTTCGACGCGAAGGAAGCGCACCGCATCGGCTTCGTGCATGAAGTGGTGAGCGCCGACGCGCTGGACGCCAAGGTAGCGGAATTGACGAACGCCCTTAGCAGCGCCAGCCCGAACGCGGTGCGCAGCTGCAAGACGCTGGTGCAGGAAGTGGCCGGCCGCGACATCGAGGCGCCGCTGATCGGCCGCACGGTGGAAGGCATTGCCGACATCCGCACCAGCAGCGAAGGCCGCGAAGGCGTGCAGTCTTTCCTGCAAAAACGCAAGCCGTCCTGGCTAGTCTGAGTTTTTCAAAGGAGCTTCACCATGCAAGCGCTTGATACTGCTCAATTGGTTGCGCTGGCCGGCGCTGTCGGCTGGGCCAGCGGCATCCGCCTGTACCTGGTGCTGCTGCTGACCGGCCTGGCCGGCTACCTGGGCTGGATGGAACTGCCGCAAGGACTGCACCTGCTGGCCAATCCGGTGGTACTTGGCGCGAGCGGCTTCATGGTATTCATCGAGTTTTTTGCCGACAAGATTCCGGGGCTCGACTCGCTCTGGGACGTGGTGCATGCCGTGATCCGCATCCCGGCCGGCGCGGCGCTGGCGGCCGGTGTGTTCAGCGCCGACAGCGCTGCCATGAGTCTGGTCGCGGCATTGGTAGGCGGGACGCTCGCAGGCACCAGTTTTGCCGCCAAGGCGACGACCCGGGCGGCGATCAACACCTCGCCCGAGCCCTTCAGCAACATCGGCACCTCGCTGGTCGAGGACAGCCTGGTGCCGGCGGGGCTCTGGCTGGCGGTCGCCCATCCCTTTGTCTTCCTCCCCTTGCTGGCACTGGTGCTGGTGCTCAGCATCTGGCTGATCCGCCTGTGCTGGCGCTTTTTGACCCAGCTGTTTGCCCGCGTGGCGCGCATTTTCAGCGGCAGGGCCGACCCCGGCCTGCCGCCCGCTTTCACCCTGAAGTCCCCTTTTTCCAGGAATGACCCTCATGTTTAAAAAAATCCTCATTGCCAACCGGGGCGAGATCGCCTGCCGCGTTGCCGCCACCGCCCGCCGCATGGCCATCAAGACCGTGGCCGTGTATTCGGACGCCGATGCCGACGCCAAGCATGTGGGCTTTTGCGACGAGGCCGTTCACATCGGCGGCAGCGCGCCCAAGGACAGCTACCTGCGCTGGGAAAAGATCATCGAAGCCGCCAAGGCGACAGGCGCCGAGGCGATTCACCCCGGGTACGGTTTCCTGAGCGAAAACGAGGAGTTCGCTAAAGCCTGCGCCAGCGCCGGGCTGGTCTTCATCGGCCCGCCGGCGTCGGCCATCAAGGCCATGGGCCTGAAGGCCGAATCGAAACAGCTGATGGAAAAGGCCGGCGTGCCGCTGGTGCCCGGCTACCACGGCGCGGACCAGGACCCGGTGATGCTCAAGCACGAGGCTGACCGCATCGGCTACCCGGTGCTGATCAAGGCCAGCGCGGGCGGCGGCGGCAAGGGCATGCGCATGGTTGAAAAGTCTGAAGACTTTGCGGCTGCGCTGGCCTCTTGCCAACGCGAAGCCATCAACAGCTTTGGCAACGACACCGTGCTGGTTGAAAAGTACGCCCAGCGCCCGCGCCACATCGAGATCCAGGTGTTCGGCGACATGTACGGCAACTACGTCTACCTGTTCGAGCGCGACTGCTCGGTGCAGCGCCGCCACCAGAAGGTGCTCGAAGAAGCGCCCGCGCCCGGCCTGTCGCCCGAGATGCGCCAGCAGATGGGGCTGGCCGCTGTCGCGGCCGCGCGTGCGGTCAACTATGTCGGCGCCGGCACGGTGGAATTCATCGTCGAGCAGCGCGCCGACGGTTCGATGAACTTCTTCTTCATGGAAATGAACACTCGGTTGCAGGTCGAGCACCCGGTGACCGAAGCCATCACCGGGCTGGACCTGGTCGAATGGCAGTTGCGCGTGGCGTCGGGCGAGCCGCTGCCGCTGGCCCAGGATCAGCTCAAGATCAACGGCCACGGCATCGAGGCGCGCATCTGCGCCGAGAACCCGGACAACAACTTTTTGCCGACCACCGGCACGCTGCAGGTGTACGACAAGCCGGTGTGTACGGCATTTGAGCGCGGCACCGTTCGCATCGACGACGGCGTGCGCCAGGGCGACACGATTTCGCCGTTCTACGACTCAATGGTCGCCAAGCTGATCGTCCACGGCCAGACCCGCGAAGAGGCGCTGGCCCGCATGGACGAGGCGCTGGCGCAGACCCGCATCGTCGGGCTTTCTACCAACGTGCAGTTCTTGCGCTACGTGGTGCGCAGCCTTTCGTTTGCGCAGGCGAATCTCGACACGGCCTTGATTCCGCGCGAAGAAGCGGTACTGTTCAAGCAGGAGCCGGTTGGCCTGCCGATGGCCGCCGCTGCGGCGATTGCCCAGACGCTGCTGGGCGAACAAGCCACCGAAGGCCGCGACCCGTTCAGCCGCCGCGACGGCTGGCAAACGCATGGCGTGACGCAGCGGCCGTTCGAGTTCGACTTCCATGGCGAGCCGGCGAAGGCCGCCTTGACCTATGGGCATGACGGCGCTCTGCAATTAACGGTTGGCGACGTTTCGGGTCCGCTGGTGTTTGCCAAAGGCGCGCAGGGCATCGACATCCGGTTCGCAGGCCAGCGTTTGACCGCAGCGGTGTATACGCAAGGCGAGGTCGATCATGTCTTCACCGCGCGCGGCGCGACCCAGATCACCGCGATTGACCTGCTGGCCCACGCCGGCGAAAGCCATGCCGAAGGCGGCCGCCTGACCGCGCCCATGCCCGGCAAGATTTTGTCGTTCTCGGTCAAGGCCGGCGACACGGTCAAAAAGGGCCAGCCGCTGGCGGTGATGGAAGCGATGAAAATGGAGCACACGATTGCCGCGCCGGCCGACGGCGTGGTCGAGGAGTTGATGTACGCGCCCGGCGACCAGGTCACCGAGGGGTCGGAGCTGCTTAAGATTGCAGTTTGAACTTCATGAAAGCCTGAATGCGCATCCTTTTTTGCTGTACCGGTACCAAAGCGCAGCCCTGGCTCGAAGGCTTTCGTACCGCCTTTCCCGGCGCCGAGGTGGAAACCTGGTCAGCCGGTGCGCCGCCCGCCGATTACGCCGTGGTCTGGACGCCGCCACAGCAGTTCATCGACGAGCAGACGCAGCTCAAGGGCATCTTCAACATCGGCGCCGGCGTCGATGCCTTGATGACGCTGCGCCTGCCGCCCGGCGTTCCGGTCGTGCGGCTCGACGACGCCGGCATGTCGGTGCAGATGGCTGAATATGTCTGCCATGCGGTGATCCGGCATTTTCGGGAGTTCGATGGCTACGAGGCCGATGCGGCTGAAGGCAAGTGGTCGTACCGCAAGCCGCGACAGCGTTCGGATTTCCCCGTGGGCGTGATGGGCCTGGGCGTGCTGGGCGAGCGCGTCGGCCGGGCGCTGGCGCAGTTCGAGTTTCCCGTGATGGGCTGGAGCCGGAGCGCCAGGACCATTGCCGGCGTGCAATGCTTTTCAGGCGAAGCCGGCTTCAACGACTTCCTGGCGGCCAGCCGCATCCTGGTGTGCCTGCTGCCGCTGACGCCGGACACCGACAACATCATGTGCCAGGGCACGCTGGCCCGGTTGCAGCCGGGCGGCTATGTCATCAATGTGGCGCGCGGCAGCCACCTGGTCGATGACGACCTGATCGCGCTCATCGACAGCGGTCATCTGGCCGGCGCCACGCTCGATGTGTTTCGCACCGAGCCGCTGCCGGCGGCGCATCCGTTCTGGACGCACCCGAAAATCACCGTCACGCCGCACACCTCGGCGCGCACATTGCGCGAGGAAAGCATTGCCCAGATTGCCGGCAAGATCCAGGCGCTGCAACGCGGCGAACCGGTGGCCGGCGTCGTCGATCCCGCGCGCGGCTACTGATCCGGCTGGGTTTGGTCAAGCGGGCCTTGCCCATCGCAGGGGCAGGAGCGCGCTTTTCATTGAACCTGCGCCGGCGCATTGTCGGGTTTTCCGCTGCTTGCATTGCAGGCGAGTACAGGGTAAGTGCCTAGTCGCCGAGTAAGTAGGCGGTAAGTCCTCGTCCTTAACCTTCACCTCACGAAATTTACTCAGAGGAGATAGCGATATGGATGATGATTTGGTTCAACGGATTGCAAGAAATCCAAAATACCAGGAGCTCAAGGCCAAGCGCACCAGCTACGGCTGGTGGCTCACGCTGGCCATGATGGTCGTGTACTACGGCTTCATCCTGCTGGTGGCTTTCAACAAGCCCTTTCTTTCCCAGCGGCTGGGCGAGGGCGTCATGACGGTGGGTATTCCCATTGGCTTTGGCGTCATTATTTTTACCATCCTGATCACGGCCATTTACGTCAAGCGCGCCAACAAGGAATTTGACGACCTGACGGCAGAAGTTACCAAGGCGGTGCTCAAATGAATTTCAAATCTGACAACGTGCGGCGCGTCCTGACGCTGCTGGCCCTGCTTGGCGTGTCGGCTGCGGCCTGGTCCGCCGGCGCAGATCTGGGCCAGTCTGAGAAGCAGGCCACCAACTGGACGGCCATCGGCATGTTCGCCGGCTTCGTGGTGCTGACCCTGTTCATCACCAAGTGGGCCGCATCCAAGACCAAGTCCGCCGCTGACTTCTACACCGGCGGCGGCGGCATCACCGGCTTTCAGAACGGCCTGGCGATTGCCGGCGACTACATGTCGGCCGCTTCCTTCCTGGGTATTTCCGCCGCCGTGATGGCCAGCGGCTTTGACGGCCTGATTTTCTCCATCGGCTTTCTGGTCGGCTGGCCGGTCATCACCTTCCTGATGGCCGAGCGCTTGCGCAACCTGGGCAAGTTCACTTTTGCCGACGTGGCGGCTTTTCGCTTCAAGCAGGCGCCAGTCCGCATTTTCGCGGCGTCGGGCACGCTGGTCGTGGTGGCTTTCTACCTGATTGCCCAGATGGTGGGCGCGGGCCAGCTGATCAAGCTGCTGTTTGGTCTGGAATACTGGATTGCCGTGGTCATCGTCGGTTCGCTGATGATGATTTACGTTTTGTTTGGCGGCATGACGGCCACCACCTGGGTGCAGATCATCAAAGCCTGTTTGCTGCTGGGCGGCGCAAGCTTCATGGCGATCATGGTGCTCTGGAACTTCGGTTTCAGCCCTGAAGCGATGTTTGCACAGGCGGTGAAGATCAAGGCCGACCTGGCTTCGAGCACCGGCAAGACGGCTGAGGAAGCCGCCAAGCTTGGCCAGTCCATCATGGGTCCCGGCAACTTCGTGAAAGACCCGATTTCCGCCATCTCCTTCGGCATGGCGCTGATGTTCGGCACCGCCGGCCTGCCGCACATCCTGATGCGCTTCTTCACCGTGCCCAGCGCCAAGGAAGCGCGCAAGTCGGTGATGTGGGCGACCGGCTGGATTGGCTACTTCTACCTGCTGACCTTCATCATCGGTTTTGGCGCCATCAGCTTCGTGCTGACCAACCCGTCCTTCCTGGACGCCAAGGGTGGTTTGCTTGGTGGCAACAACATGGCAGCCATTCACCTGGCCAACGCGGTGGGCGGCAACGTGTTCCTGGGCTTCATCTCGGCGGTGGCGTTTGCCACGATCGTCGCGGTGGTCGCCGGCCTGACACTGTCGGGTGCTTCTGCGGTCTCGCACGACCTGTATGCCACGGTGATCAAGAAGGGCAAGGCCGACAGCGCTTCGGAACTGCGCATCTCGAAAATCACCACGCTGGTGCTGGGTGTGATTGCCGTGGTGCTGGGCATCGCTTTTGAAAAGCAGAACATCGCCTTCATGGTGTCACTGGCCTTTGCGATTGCCGCGTCGGCCAACTTCCCGGTGCTGTTCATGTCCGTGCTGTGGAAAGACTGCACGACGCGCGGCGCGGTGATTGGCGGCTTCATGGGCCTGATCTCGTCGGTGGCGCTGACGGTGGTTTCGCCCTCCGTATGGGAAGCCACGTTGGGCAACCCCAAGGGCTCGGCGCTGTTCCCTTACGCCTCGCCTGCCTTGTTTTCCATGACGCTCGGCTTTCTGGGCATCTGGCTGTTCTCCATCCTGGACAACAGCAAGCAGGCTCAGATCGACCGCGCTGGCTTCCTGGCACAGCAGGTTCGCTCCGAAACCGGCATTGGCGCTGCGGGTGCTTCGGGCCACTGATGGTGTCTGCCTGACAAGGCGGGCCGTTCGGCCCGCCTTGCGATAATTCAAAAGGACTGCAGGACCAATGGCCTGCAGTCCTTTTTTCATGGGAAGCCCGCCATGCCGGACGATTTTTCAGAATCCTTTTCTTTCGATGCGCCGCCTTTTGACTGCCTGAGCCCGGAGCAGCAGGCGCTGGTGCGGGGCAGCTTGCACCGGGCGTCTTTCCCGAAAGGGGCGGTGATCTTGACCCCCGACATGGACCCGGCCCATGTGTATGTGCTGCGCAAGGGGCATGTCCAGCAGCTGGAAGCGGGCGAGGTCATGGCGGTCTATGGACCGCCCGATTTTTTTGCCTTTCGCGCGGTGATGGCCGGTCGCGCCAGCGGCGTGCTGCAGGCACTGGACGAGGTGGAGGCCTGGCAACTGCCCGGTGCCACGGCGCGCGCGCTGATTGCCGGCAACGCCCTGTTCAGCGCGCTGGTGTTTGCCGACCTGTCGCAGCGGCTTTCGGCGGCGGCGGAAAACCGTAAAAGCCGTGAATTCCTGTCGTTGATGATGGTGCGGGTCAAGGACGCGTACATCCGCAAGCCCTTTTTCGTCGATGGCGGGCTGGACCTGGTGTCGGTCTGCCGCCTGCTGTCGGCGCAGGGGCTGGGCAATGCGCTGGTGCGCGACACCAAGGACGGCGTGGAACGCATCGGCATGTTCACCACCACCGATTTGCGCGACGCCCTGTTGCGGCCCGTGCCCCCCCAGCAACTGGCTGTGCGCGAGGTCGCGCAGTTCACGCTGGTATCGGTTCAGGCCGACGCAGAGCTGTCCGAGGCCCTGCTGGCGATGATTCGCCACCGCGTCCATCGCGTGCTGGTGCGCGAAGGCGATGCTATTTTGGGCGTGCTGAGCCAGCTCGACCTGATGAGCTTTGTCTCCAACCATTCGCACCTGATCGCGCTGCAGGTCGAGCAGGCCGCGTCCATTGCGGAACTCCGGACGGCGGCCTTGCAGATGGACGGCCTGATCGCGCTGCTACACAGCGGAGGAGCCCGGGTCGAGCTTATTTCCAGCCTGGTGAGCGAGCTCAACCAGCAGATTTTTTCCCGCCTGTGGTCGTTTGTCGCGCCGGCTGAACTGGTCGCCAACAGCTGCCTGATCGTGATGGGCAGCGAAGGGCGGGGCGAGCAGATTCTCAAGACCGACCAGGACAATGCCCTGCTGCTGCGCGACGGTTATGCGTGCGCCGAACTGCAGCAGAGCGTGCAGCGCTTCAACCAGGCCTTGAGCGAGTTTGGCTACCCGCCCTGTCCGGGCAACATCATGGTGACCAACCCACTGTGGTGCCAGCCGCTGGCCGGGTTTCAGGACAGCATCCTGGGATGGTTGTATGGCGCCGATGCGGAAGGGCCGATGAACCTGGCGATCTTCATGGATGCCCGGGCGGTGGCGGGCGACGCATCGCTGCTCAGGCAGGCTAGGAGCTATGCCCACCACATCATGGCCGGCAGCGATGCGTTTTTTGCCCGTTTTGCTGCCGCCATTGACCAGTTCAGCGAACCCGGCGGCTGGTGGGCGCGCCTGGCCACGCTGCGCGGCCGCGAGGAGCAGGTGTTCGACCTCAAGAAGCTCGGCACGTTTCCCATCGTGCATGGAGTCCGTTCCCTGGCGCTGGAGCATCGGCTCGACGAGGTCGGCACGGCGGCGCGTCTGCAGGTGCTGGTGAGCCGCAGGCATATTCCGTCAGACCTGGCCCGCGACCTGGTCGACGCGCTGCATTTTCTGATGGGCGTCAAGCTCAGGAGCAATCTGCGGCAAAAACAGCTGGAGCAACCGCTGGACAACCTGTCTCATTTCTCCAGCCTGGGAACGCTGGACCGTGACCTGCTGAAGGACTCGCTGGCCATCATCAAGCGCTTCAGGCAATACCTGCAATTGCGCTACAAGCTTGCCACCTGAACCTGTTTTTGCGCGCCATATAAACAATGAATGTGCCGACCCTGCGGCCTGTCCTGAATAGGCGCGCCGCATTTATCGCAGGGCCGGTTTTTGCGATACTTCAGTCCAGAAGGAACCTCCCATGAAACTCCCTGCCCACGTCAAACTCGTCGATGTCGGTCCGCGTGACGGCCTGCAAAATGAAAAGCAGCCGGTGCCCGCCGCCATCAAGATCGAACTGGTTCACCGCCTGCAGGACGCCGGCCTGAAAAACATCGAAGTCACCAGCTTCGTGTCGCCCAAGTGGGTGCCGCAGATGGCCGACAACCTTGAAGTGATGGCCGGCATCCGCCGCCAGCCTGGCGTGTGCTATTCGGTGCTGACGCCCAACCTGCAGGGCTTCGAGGCGTCGCTCGACTCGCATCCCGACGAGATCGTGGTGTTCGGCGCCGCCAGCGAGGCGTTCAGCCAGCGCAACATCAATTGCTCGATTGCCGAAAGCATCGAACGCTTCCGCCCGGTGGTCGAGGCCGCGCTCGCCAGGGGAATCCATGTGCGGGGCGCGATGTCCTGCACCGTGGGCTGCCCGTATGAGGGCGAGATCGCGCCCGAGCGGGTCGAGATGCTGGCGCGCCTGATGAAGGGCATCGGCGTGCAGCATGTCGGCGTGGCCGACACCATTGGCGTCGGCACGCCGCTCAAGGTGCAGCGGGCGCTGGAAGCCACCCTGCGGCACTTCGACATCAACGACATCTCGGGACACTTCCACGACACCTACGGTCAGGCGCTGGCCAACACCCTGGCCAGCCTGGAAATGGGTATTTGGCAGTTTGATACGTCTGTTGCGGGTTTGGGCGGCTGCCCTTATGCCAAGGGCGCGACCGGCAACGTGGCCAGCGAGGACGTGGTCTATTTGCTGCATGGCATGGGCATAGCCACCGGCATTGACCTGGACAAGCTGATCGATGCCGGCCAGTTCATCAGCGATTTTCTCGGCCGAAATTCCGGCTCGCGTGCTGGCACGGCCTTGCTGAACAAGCGGGCGGGTTGAAGATGTGCGGAGCTGAAGTCATCACGCTGCCCGAAGGTGTCCGGCGCGTCGCTGCCCTGCTGCAAACCAGCGGCCATCCCCATGCCCCCGTCATGCTCGATGATGCCGCCCGAACCGCGCAACAGGCGGCCGATGCGCTGGGCGTGTCGGTCGGCCAGATTGCCAAGAGCATTGTGTTTCGCCGCAAGCTGGACGACGCTGCCGTGCTGGTGGTGACTTCCGGCGACCAGCGCGTGGACGAGAAAAAAGTCGAGGCGAAGGTAGGCGGCGGCAAGCGGCTGGGGCGGGCCGATGCGGCGTTCGTCAAGGCGCGGACAGGCTTTTCGATTGGCGGCGTGGCGCCGCTCGCCCATGCCGGGCCGGTGCTCGTGCTGATCGACCGGTCGCTGTTCCGGTTTGATGAACTGTGGGCGGCCGCCGGCCATCCGCATGCGGTGTTCAAGCTGTCGCCGGTGCAGCTTGAGCGCCTGACGCAAGCCGTGGTTGCCGATCTGGCGGTGGACATGGATGATGAAAAGCAGGCCTTGCAGCGCGCCATCACCCTGGTCCGCCTGCGCTCGCAAACGGTGGACAGCGCCGCCGAAGTGCCATCGCCCTGCATTTCCATCTGCCGCATGAATGCCGCAACGGATCTGTGCGACGGCTGCTTTCGAACGCGGGACGAGATTGCCGCCTGGAGCAGCGCGGGCGAGGCGGGCAAGCGCCGTATCTGGCGCGTGATCGACCAGCGCATGGACTGCCTGGAAGGTGTCCGGTCCGTGGCGCGGCCGGAGGTGTGAACCGCGCTGCCTGACAAACGACACCTTTTTCCAGCGGGGAAAGGCGTGAGGCGGGCGCGCAGGCCGTGGCGGCTTTGGCTATGACGAATTTTTAGATAAAAAAGGGCTTTTCCGCTTTCTGGGTATGCGCAAGCAGCTATGAAATCGGTAGCACCTTAGAACGATCACCAGGGAGGCGCAAATGTTCAAGGGACTGGGCGCGCAACGGCTGCTGGCGCTTTTCGCGGGCGGCTGGCTGCTGTTTAACTTTCCCTTGCTGGGCCTGTGGGACCGGGACGCCACGCTGCTTGGCATTCCATTGTTCCCGGCGGCCCTGTTCATTCTCTGGGCGCTGCTGATTGCCCTGCTGGCCTGGCTGATGGAGCGGCCCGGGCAGCCTCATCAGGATGATCCGGCATGATCTCTCCTGCCGTGGTGGTCAGCGCTTCGCTAGGCTACCTGCTGCTGCTGTTCGCGGTGGCTTATTACGGCGACCGGCGCGCTGCCCAGGGGCGCTCGATCATCGCCAATCCCTGGACCTATTCGCTGTCGCTGGGCGTGTACTGCACCGCCTGGACCTATTTCGGCAGCGTCGGCCGGGCAGCGTCCGGCGGGGTGTGGTTTTTGCCGATCTACCTCGGGCCGACGCTGGCCATGGTGCTGGGCTGGATGGTGCTGCGCAAGATGATCCGCATCGCCAAGGCCTACCGCATCACGTCGATTGCCGACTTCATCGGCAGCCGCTACGGCAAGAGCCCGCTGCTGGCCGGGCTGGTCACGCTGATTGCCGTGGTTGGCATCGTTCCTTACATTGCCCTGCAGCTCAAGGCCGTTTCGGCGGGCTATGGCTTGCTGACAGCGCCTGCTGGCGCGGTTGCGCAAGGGCCGCTGCCCTGGATGCAGGACAGCGCTTTTTATGTCGCGCTGGTGCTGGCCGGTTTCACCATGATGTTTGGCGCCCGGCACCTGGATGCCACCGAGCGGCACGAGGGCATGGTCGCGGCGATTGCCTTCGAGTCGGTGGTCAAGCTGATGGCCTTCCTGGCGGTGGGCCTGTTCGTGGTCTATGGCCTGTTCGACGGCTTGGGCGACCTGTCCGCCCGCGCCCAGGCTGTTCCGGCACTGCGAAGCCTGGTGCGGCTGGAGCAGGGCGGCTCGTTTGCCTGGACGCAATGGTTTGCGCTGATTTTGCTGTCCATGCTGTCGGTGCTGTTTTTGCCGCGTCAGTTCCAGGTCATGGTGGTGGAAAACGTCCGTGAAAGCCACCTGCGCCGCGCCGTCTGGGTGTTCCCGCTCTACCTGCTCTTGATCAACCTGTTCGTGCTGCCGATCGCGCTGGGCGGGCTGCTGTACTTTGGCGCCGGCACGATGAATCCCGAGAACTTCGTGCTGTCGCTGCCGCTGGCCGCCGGGCAGCCGCTGCTTGCGCTGTTCGTCTTCATCGGCGGCCTGTCGGCGGCCACCGGCATGGTGATTGTCGAAACCATTGCCGTGTCCACCATGGTCAGCAACGAGCTGGTGTTGCCGCTGCTGCTGCGCTCGCGGCACTTTCACGGCGGCGCCGGGCATGACCTGAGCCGGCTGCTGCTGGGCATCCGGCGCGCCGCCATCCTGGGCGTGCTGGTGCTGGGCTATGTGTACTTTCACCTGGCCGGCGAGGCCTATGCCTTGGTCAGCATCGGCCTGATCAGCTTTGCCGCCGTGGCCCAGTTCGCTCCGGCGGTGCTGGGCGGGCTGTACTGGAAGGGCGGCACCCGGCGCGGCGCGCTGGCCGGCTTGCTGGCCGGATTCCTGATGTGGGCCTACACGCTGATGCTGCCGTCGATTGCCAAGTCCGGCTGGCTGGGTACCGACTTTTTGACGCTGGGGCCCTGGGGCATCGCGCTGCTGCGGCCCGAGCAACTGCTCGGCCTGCAGGGACTGGACGGGCTCACGCACGCGCTGTTCTGGAGCCTGCTGGTCAATCTGGGCGCCTATGTCGGCCTGTCGCTGTGGCGCGCGCCATCGGGGCAGGAAGCCAGCCAGGCGCTGCTGTTCGTCGATGTGTTCCACCGCACGGCCGCGTCCAGTCCGGTGTTCTGGCGCGGCCAGGCCAACGTGCCCGATTTGCTGCGACTGTGCGAGCGCTTCATGGGCGTCGCCAAGGCCCGGGCGCTGTTCGAGTCGTATGCGCGCAAGGCCGGCGTGCGCCAGGTGGAAAGCATCCGGCCCGATGCCCGGCTGGTGCAGTTTGTCGAAACCCAGCTGGCCGGCGCCGTCGGCAGCGCCTCGGCCCGGGTGCTGGTGGCCTCGGTGGCCGAAGAAGAAGTGCTCACGCCCGAGGACGTGCTGCGCATCCTCGATGAATCGTCGCAAATCCGCGCCTATTCGCGTGAACTGGAGGAAAAGTCACATTCGCTGGAGCGCGCGACGGCCGAGCTGCGCCAGGCCAACGAGCAGCTCAAGAGCCTGGACCGGCTGAAGGACGACTTCATGTCCTCGGTCACGCACGAGCTGCGCACGCCGCTGACCTCGATCCGCGCGCTCGCCGAGCTGATCCGCGACGACGCCGGAATGGAACTGGCGCAGCGCCAGCATTTCATGGTGATCATCGTCTCGGAAACCGAGCGCCTGACGCGGCTGGTCAACCAGGTGCTGGACATGGCCAAGATCGAGTCGGGCAACGCCGAGTGGCACAACAGCGAGGTGGACCTGCGCGCGCTGCTGTCCCGCGTCGTCGAGACCACCGCCGAAATGTTCCGCGAACGCCAGTGCGAGGTGCAGCTGAACATGCCATCGGAAGTGCCCCCGCTGCGGGCCGACCCGGACCGCCTGTTGCAGGTGGTGCTGAACCTGCTGTCGAACGCCGTTAAGTTCGTCCCGGTGCCCGGCGGCCAGGTGGTGGTCAGCCTGGCCAGCGATGTCAGCGGCCTGACAGTGCGCGTGCGGGACAATGGGCCAGGCGTGCCGGCGGGTCAGCAAAGCCTGATTTTCGAGCGCTTCCGGCAGGGCGGCGACGGCATCAGCCGGCCGCAGGGCACCGGCCTGGGCCTGCCGATCAGCCGCCAGATCGTCGAGCATTTCGGCGGGCACCTAGCGCTGGAAGCCGGCAACGGGCAGGGCGCCTGCTTTGCGTTTCACCTGCCCTGGAACGCGCCCGCGGCGCAGGCGCAAACTATAAAAGGAGACAAGACATGAGCCTGAAAATATTGGTGGCCGATGACGAGCCGAACATCGTGATCTCGATCGAGTACCTGATGAAGCGCGAAGGCTACACCGTGCTGGTGGCTAGAGACGGCCAGGAAGCGCTGGACATGATTGCGCGCGACCGGCCCGACCTGGTGCTGCTCGATGTGATGATGCCGAAAAAATCAGGCTTCGAGGTCTGCCAGGCGGTGCGCGCCAGCGAGGAACTGCAGTCTACCAAGATATTGATGCTGACCGCCAAGGGCCGCGACACCGACCTGGCCAAGGGCCTGGCGCTGGGCGCCGACGCCTACATGACCAAGCCGTTTTCCACCCGCGAGCTGGTGCAGAAGGTCGCTGAAATGCTCGGCGCGCAGCCATGAACCAGCTTGATCGCCGGCTGATCCTGGCGATTGCCGCCGTCGGCCTGGCGCTGGCCGCCTGGATGGTCCTGAGCGGGGCGCTGGTCTGGTCCACGCTGGAGTCCGCCGAGCGCGCTACCCTGGGTGCGGTTCTGGGGCCGCGCATCGCCTTGCTCGGCATGAGCTGGCTGGCGGCGCTGGCGGGCGTGGCCTACGGGCTGCATTGGCTCCACCTGCGCTACGCCAGCGCGCCAGCGCGCCTGCTGGAAGAAACCCGCGTGCTGCTGGCCGCCACCGAAGCGCAGCAGCTTGCGCCCCACGGCAGCACCGAACTGCGCGCACTGGCCGGCAGCATCAACGAACTGGCCGCCCAGCGCGACCGCCTGCGCCAGGACATGGCCGAGCAGATCGCGCTGGCCAGCCGCAGCGTGCAGCAGGAAAAAAACCGCCTGGCCGCGCTGATGGCCGAGCTGACCCAGAGCGTCGTGGTCTGCAACCTCGACGGCCGCATCCTGCTCTACAACAGCCGCGCCCGGCTGCAGTTTCGCGCCCTGTCGCAGGCGCCCGCGCTGGCCGATGGCGCCGAGCTGATGGGCATCGGCCGCTCGATCTACGCCGTGTTCGACCGCCAGCTGGTAGCGCATGCGTTGGAAACCATTCACCAGCGCCTGCGCCGGGGTGTGGCCAGTCCGTCGGCGCAGTTTGTCACCACGACGCGCTCTGGCCAGCTGATCCGCGTGCAGATGGCGCCCGTGCGCGACCCGGCCTCAAGCGCCGAGCCGGGCGCCGGCATCAGCGGCTTTGTGCTGATGCTCGACAACGTGACGCAGAGCTTCGAGGAAGCGACGGTGCGTGACCAGCTGCTGCACGGCCTGACCGAGGGCAGCCGCTCGTCCCTGGCCAACATGCAGGCGGCAGTGGACATGCTCGGTTACGCCGACCTGGAGCCCGAGATGCGCGAGCGCTTTCTGCGCGTGGTGCGCGAGGAAGTCACCACCATGAGCGGGCGCATCACCGACCTGGTGCAGCGCTCGACCCAGGGGCTCAAGACCCGCTGGCCGCTGGAGGAAATGCTTGGCACCGACTTTGTCACCGCCGCCCAGCGCCAGATCGAAAGCCATTGCCAGCGCAGCGTGGCGGTCGAAGGCGCCGACGCCACGCTGTGGCTCAAGGTCGAAAGCTTCACGCTGCTGCAGGTGCTGACCTACCTGGCCAGCCGGCTGGTCGATGAATTCGACGTGAAGTTTTTGCAGCTGCGGCTGCAGCAGGCCGGCCAGCGCGCGCAGCTCGACCTGATCTGGTCCGGCCAGGTGATGAGCACCGAGACCGTCATGGCGTGGGAAATGGACCCGATGCGTTTCGGCAGCCAGAGCACGCCGCTGACGGTACGCGACGTGGTCGAGCGCCACGGCGGCGAGATGTGGTTCGAGCGCGAGCGCGTGTGCCACCAGGCCTTCTTTCGTTTTCTGCTGCCGCTGGCCAGCGAGCAGGAACAGTTGGATGCCGCGCAGATCATGCAGAGCGAGAGCCGGCCCGAGTACTACGATTTCGACCTGTTCCAGGTCAGCGACCAGGCCAGCGCGCTCGACGACCAGCCGCTGTCGTCGCTGTCCTTCACCGTGTTCGACACCGAGACCACCGGCCTGAATCCGTCGCAGGGCGACGAGATCATCCAGATCGGCGCGGCGCGCATCGTCAACGGCAAGCTGCTGCGCCAGGAGTCGTTCGAGCAGCTGGTGGACCCGGGCCGGCTGATTTCAGCCGCCTCGATTCCGATTCACGGCATCACGCAGGACATGGTCAGGGGCAAGCCGACGATTGCCGAGGTGCTGCCCGCCTTCCACGAGTTTGCGCAGGACACGGTGCTGGTGGCGCACAACGCGGCCTTCGACATGAAGTTTTTGAAGCTGCAGGAAGAGCGAACCGGCGTGGCTTTTCAGCAGCCGGTGCTGGACACGCTGCTGCTGTCGGCGGTGGTGCATCCGAACCAGGAATCGCACCGGCTGGAGGCTATTGCCGAGCGTTTCAACATCACCGTGCTGGGCCGGCACACGGCGCTGGGCGATGCCATGGTGACGGCCGAAGTGCTGCTGCGCCTGCTGCCTCTGCTGCAAGGCATGGGCATCCACACCTTGCGGCAGGCGCGGGAGGCGGCGCAGGAAACCTACTATGCGCGGCTCAAGTATTGAGTTTTTAAGGAAAAAGTGCTGTTTGCGCAATACCAGTCGGTGCGAGTAGCTATTTAATTCATAGCAATTTATCAAAGGACGCGCACGCATGAAACACATCACCTTCTATCTCGACTTCATCTCGCCCTATGCCCACCTGGCGTTTGAAGCCCTGCCCGAGGCCCTGGTGGGCGTGAGCTACAGCGTCAGCCACACGCCCGTGCTGTTCGCCGGCCTGCTCAAGCACCATGGCCAGCTGGGGCCGGCCGAGATCGCGTCCAAGCGCGAATGGACTTACCGCCAGGTCCTGTGGCTGGCGCACAGCCGGGGCATTGCCCTGGAAATGCCCGCCAGCCATCCGTTCAACCCGCTGGCGCTGCTGCGGCTGGCGCTGGCCTGCAGCCTTGAAGCAACGCCGGGAGCGCCCAACCGCTATGTCTGCGAAACCATTTTTCGCCATGTCTGGCGCGGCGGCGCCGAAGCCGTCGATGTGCGGCGGCTGGAGGCGCTGGCGACGCAGCTTGGGCCAAAGCACGATCCCGAAAGCGATGCCGTCAAGGCGCAGCTGAAGAAAAACACCGACGCCGCCATCGCGCATGGCGTTTTCGGCGTGCCGACTTTTGCCGTTGACGGCAGGCTTTTCTGGGGGCTGGATGCGCTTCCCATGCTGCGCGCCTACCTGCTGGGCGATCCCTGGTTTGACGGTCCGCACTGGAACAGCGTCAGCACGGTTTCTTCAGGCATTGTCCGTCGCCGCTAGGGTTTGCATGGATGTGCTTCACATGCTGAAAAATATCCCAAGGGTTATCCCTTGACTTGTCAGCATGGTGAAAGTCTGATGAAAGTACTTATTATTTTCGCGTCAGACCTGTGACAGGCGTATCCAAAATACTACTTGCAGCCGCCAGTTCGGAGGCATTTATTATTAGGAGACAAGACAATGGCAGCACCGGCAATCGACAACAGACCGATGTCAGCGGAGCAGAAGAAGGTGATCTTCGCCTCTTCCCTGGGCACGGTTTTCGAGTGGTACGATTTTTACCTGTACGGCTCGCTGGCGGCCATCATTGCCAGGCAATTCTTCAGCGGACTCGACGCCGGCTCGGCCTTCATTTTTGCACTACTGGCCTTTGCCGCCGGGTTCATCGTCCGGCCCTTCGGCGCGCTGCTGTTTGGCCGCCTCGGCGACATGATCGGCCGCAAGTACACCTTCCTGATCACCATCGTCATCATGGGCCTGTCCACCTTCATCGTGGGCCTGCTGCCCAACTATGCGTCGATCGGGGTTGCCGCACCGGTCATCCTGATTGGCCTGCGCATGCTGCAGGGCCTGGCGCTGGGCGGCGAGTACGGCGGCGCGGCGGTGTATGTGGCCGAGCATGCGCCCCAGCACAAGCGCGGTGCCTACACCTCCTGGATTCAGACCACCGCCACGCTGGGCCTGTTCCTGAGCCTGATGGTCATCCTGGGCGTGCGAACCGCCGTCGGCGAGGCTGCGTTCGCCGACTGGGGCTGGCGCATTCCGTTTATCGTTTCCATCCTGCTGCTGGGCGTGTCGGTGTACATCCGCCTGTCCATGAACGAGTCGCCCGCCTTCCAGAAAATGAAAGCCGAGGGCAAGACGTCCAAAGCCCCGCTGTCCGAGTCCTTTGGCCAGTGGAAAAACCTGAAAATCGTGATTCTGGCGCTGGTCGGCCTGACCGCCGGCCAGGCCGTGGTCTGGTACTCGGGCCAGTTCTACGCCTTGTTTTTCCTGACGCAGGCGCTCAAGGTCGATGGCCCGACGGCCAACATCCTGGTCGCCTATTCGCTCATCCTGGGGACGCCATTCTTCGTGGTCTTCGGCATGCTGTCGGACAAGATCGGCCGCAAGCCCATCATCATGGCCGGCTGCCTGCTGGCCGCGCTGACTTACTTCCCGGTGTTCACCGCGCTGACCAAGGCCGCCAATCCCGACCTGGCCGCCGCGCAGGCCGCCAACCAGGTGGTGGTGACCGCCGACGCTTCGGAATGCTCGTTCCAGTTCAATCCGACCGGCACCGCCAAGTTCACCAGTTCCTGCGACATTGCCAAACAGGTGCTGGCCGGCGCGTCAGTGAGCTATGAAAATGCCGCCGGTGCGGCGGGCGCGCCTGCGATCATCAGGATCGGTGCCACCGAAATCACCAGCTACACGGCCAAGGGCCTGCCGGCCGACGAGGCGAAGAAAAAAGACGGCGAATTCAAAAAGGCCGTGGCCGATGCCCTGAAGACGGCTGGTTACCCGAGCAAGGCCGACCCCGCCAAGGTTGACAAGTTCACGGTGACCCTGATCCTGTTCTACCTGGTGCTGCTGGTGACCATGGTCTATGGCCCGATTGCCGCCATGCTGGTCGAGTTGTTCCCCACGCGCATCCGCTACACCTCCATGAGCCTGCCCTACCACATCGGCAATGGCTGGTTCGGCGGCTTGCTGCCCACCACGGCGTTTGCCATCGTGGCGCAAACCGGCAACATGTACAACGGCTTGTGGTACCCCATCATCATTGCCGGCATGACGTTCGTGATCGGCACGCTTTTTGTCAGGGAAACCAAGGACGTCGACATTTATGCCAACGACTGACCCGGCGGTTTGGCCGCCCGCGCTGTGAAGGCGCCTGGCGACATCGGCAAGCCCCAGGACTCGCCCCCAAGATCAGGTGGGCAGCGGGGATTTAAAAGTTTCTTGAGCCTGAAAACACGCTGCACTACTGATTCCGTTTTTCGCCAGCGCAGGCGTTTCTTCGCGAGGCTGGGTAATCCTTGGCCAGCGGACTGTAGCGCAGTGACCGCACCCCGGCTTGCCGCGTCGCCCAACCACCGCACCAGGCAGATGCCATCAAGGGCCTTTCAACCCCAGGCCTGCCATCCGCAGGGGCTCTGCCTAGAATGTCCGACCTTTTCAGGAAAGACCTTCACCGATGCCCCAGGGAACCATCCGCATTCGCGGCGCGCGCCAGCACAACCTCAAAAATATCGACCTGGACATCCGTACCAATGAACTGACGGTCGTCACCGGGCCCAGCGGCTCGGGCAAGTCGTCGCTGGTGTTCGACACGCTGTTTGCCGAAGGCCAGCGCCGCTATGTCGAGACCTTCTCGGCCTATGCCCGGCAGTTCCTCGACCGCATGGACAAGCCGGCGGTGGACAAGGTCGAAGGCGTGCCGCCGGCCATTGCCATCGACCAGACCAATCCGGTGCGCTCGTCGCGCTCGACCGTCGGCACCATGACCGAGCTGAACGACCACCTGAAGCTGCTCTACGCCCGGGCCGCGCAGCTGTTCGATAAGCAGACCGCACAGGCGGTGCGGCACGACTCGCCCGAATCGATCTACGCCGAACTGATGGCGCGCACGCTGGAGAATGATCCGCGCGTCGTCATGACCTTCCCGGTCGAACTGCCCGGCAACACCAGCGCGGCGGAAGTCGAGCAATGGCTGTCGGCCAGCGGCTTTACCCGCGTCCATGCCGAGCGCGACATCGGCACGCCGGCCGGCCCGCACAAGCTGCTCGATGTGGTGGCCGACCGCTTTCGCCTGCACCTGACTGAAAAGATCCGCGCCATCGAGGCGATTGAAACCGCCCTGAAGCGCGGCGGGCGGCTAAACGTCTATGTTCTGAACGCCGGGGAAGGCGCTGCCGAAGAAATGTGGCGCTACTCCACCGGTCTGCATTGTCCCGACAGCGACTTGCGCTACACGGAACCCACGCCCTCGCTGTTCTCCTTCAATTCGGCCATGGGCGCCTGCGAGACCTGCAAGGGCTTCGGCCGCGTGATCGGTGTCGATTACGGGCTGGTGATTCCGAACGACAAGCTCACGCTGCGCGCCGGCGCCATCAAGGTCATGCAGACCCCAGCTTGGAAAGAAGCGCAGGACGATCTGATGCGCCACGCCGAGGCCGAAGGCATTCCGCGCGACACGCCCTGGTACAAGCTCACGCCCGGGCAGCAGGCCTGGGTCATCAACGGCTCGCCGCACTGGAAGGGGAAATGGGAAAAGCACTGGTTCGGCATCAAGCGCTTTTTTGCCTACCTGGAAAGCAAGGCCTACAAGATGCACATCCGCGTGCTGCTGTCCAAGTACCGCAGCTACACCACCTGCGAGACCTGCGGCGGCGCGCGTCTCAAGCTCGAATCGCTGCAGTGGCGGCTGGGAACGAAGGAGTCTGCCGACGCGGTCTTGCCGCCGGACCAGCGCTTCATGCCGGTGGGTGTGCAGTGGACGCGCGCGCAGCTTGAAGCGATGCCGGGGCTGTGCCTGCATGATTTGATGCGGCTGCCGATTGACCGGCTGCAGAAGTTCTCCAGCAGCCTGTCGTTTGCCGCTGCCGGTATTGACGCCGAGCAAAAGGCGCTGAAGTCGCTGTTCGAGGAAATCCAGACCCGGCTGAAATACCTGTGCGACGTCGGCATCGGCTACCTGACGCTCGACCGCCAGAGCCGCACGCTGTCGGGCGGGGAGGTGCAGCGCATCAACCTGACCACCGCGCTGGGCACGTCGCTGGTCAACACGCTGTTCGTGCTTGACGAGCCGTCCATCGGCCTGCATCCGCGCGACATGAACCGCATCACGCAGGCGATGCGCCGGCTGGTCGATGCCGGCAACACGCTGGTGGTGGTCGAGCACGACCCGGCGGTGATGCTGGCTGCCGACCGGATGATCGACATGGGGCCGGGGCCGGGCGAGAAGGGCGGGCAGATCGTGTTCGACGGCCCGCCCGAGGACGTGCGGCATGCCGACACGCTGACCGGCGCCTACCTCGGAGGGCGCAAGCAGGTCGGCATGGGCGTCAAGCGCGCCGTGCTAGATGCAACGCCGCGCCTGATCCTGGAAGGGGCGCGCGACCACAACCTGAAAAATTTGACGGTCGAGTTTCCGCTGCAGCGCCTGGTCTGCGTGACCGGCGTCAGCGGCTCGGGCAAATCGACGCTGATGCAGGACATCGTCGCGCCCGCGCTGCTGCGCCAGTTCGGCAAGGCCACCGAAACGCCGGGGCTGCATGACCGGCTGATGGGCGCCGACCACCTGACGGACGTGGTGTTTGTCGACCAGTCGCCCATCGGCAAGACCGCGCGCTCGAACCCGGCCAGCTATGTCGGCGCCTGGGACGCGGTGCGCGACCTGTTTGCCCAGTCGCCGCTGGCCCAGCAGCGCAGCTACACCGCGACGAAATTCAGCTTCAACAACGGCGACGGCCGCTGCCCGACCTGCGGCGGCTCGGGCTTCGAGCATGTCGAGATGCAGTTCCTGAGCGACGTGTACCTGCGCTGCCCCGACTGCGATGGCAAGCGCTACCGGCCCGAAATCCTGGAAGTCACGATCGAGCGCAAGGCCATCGGCCAGCTCATGCCCCGGCTGCTCAACGTGGCCGATGTGCTGGACCTGACCGTGAGCGAAGCAGTGCAGTTGTTCGCGCAGGACCGCGAAGTCGTGCGCGCGCTGCAGCCCATCGTCGATGTGGGGCTGGAATACGTCAAGCTCGGCCAGCCCGTCCCCACGCTCTCGGGCGGCGAGGCGCAGCGGCTCAAGCTCGCGGGCTTTCTGGCCGGCGCCAGCAAGTCGGCCGCCAAGCCCAGCCTCAGCCGGCAGGGGCTGGCCTTGATGCGGCCGGCGCGCGGCACGCTCTTTTTGTTCGACGAGCCGACCACCGGCCTGCATTTCGACGACATCGCCAAGCTGATGCGGGCGCTGCGCCGGCTGCTGGAGGCCGGCCATTCGCTGATCGTCATCGAGCACAACCTGGACGTGATCCGCTCGGCCGACTGGCTGATCGACCTTGGCCCCGAAGGCGGCGAAAACGGCGGCCTGCTGGTCGCCGAAGGACCACCGGAAATCGTTCGCCAGCACCCCACGTCGCACACGGCGCTGGCGCTGCGCGAGTACGAACTGACCATGAACCAGACGCACCAGGTCGAGGAACAGCGGCCCAGGGCGTGGAAGACCCGGCCGGCGTTTTCCAACCTGATCCAGATCGTCAACGCCCGGGAAAACAACCTTCAATCCCTGTCGGTCGATATTCCGCGCGGCAAGTTCAATGTGGTGACGGGCGTCAGCGGCTCGGGCAAATCCACGCTGGCGTTCGACATTTTGTTCAACGAAGGCCAGCGCCGCTACCTGGAGTCGCTCAACGCCTATGCGCGCAGCATCGTGCAGCCGGCCGGCCGGCCCGAGGTCGATGCGGTCTATGGCATTCCGCCCACGGTGGCGATCGAGCAGCGGCTGTCGCGCGGCGGGCGCAAATCGACCGTCGGCACGACCACCGAGGTCTGGCACTTTTTGCGCCTGCTCTACGTCAAGCTCGGCATCCAGCACTGCGTGAAAGACGGCGCGGCGGTCATGCCGCAAAGCCCGGAGAGCATTGCCGCGCAGCTTTTAAGAACCTATCGCGGCCAGCACATCGGCCTGCTGGCCCCGCTGGTGATGAACCGCAAGGGTGTCTATACCGAGCTGGCCGACTGGGCGCGGCCGCGCGGCTACACGCATCTGCGCGTCGATGGCGAATTCCTGCCGACCACGAAGTTTCCGCGCATCGACCGCTTCAAGGAACACACGGTCGAGCTGCCGATTGCCGATATCCATGTCACGCCCGACAACGAAGCCGCGCTGCGCGCCGCGCTGGCGACCGCGCTGGAGCACGGCAAGGGCGTGGTGCATGTACTGGCAACCCTCGACGGCCTGCGCGACGCGATGCTGGCCGGCACCAGCACCCAGGCGATTGGCAAGCTCGAAGCCTTTTCGACCAAGCGCGCCTGCCCGGTGTGTTCGACCTCCTACCCCGAACTCGATCCGCGCCTGTTCAGCTACAACAGCAAGCATGGCTGGTGCCCGGACTGCGTCGGCACCGGCGTCAAGCTGACGAAAGACCAGCGCCAGGCCTTCGACGATTCGGTGCTGGGAACCGACGACAACAAGGGCCGCGAGCAGACTTTCGGCGAACCCGAGACCGACGACGTGCTGGACGCGGTTTGCCCCGGTTGCCAGGGAACGCGGCTCAATGCCACGGCGCGGGCTGTGCGCTTTGGCGCCGGCTTTTTAAAATTGATAGCTGCTGACGCACGCCCATCAAGCGGAAAAGCCTATTTCGAGCAGGAACTTGCGCTTTTGGACGATGGCACGGGCCAGGGCTGGCCCATCACCGCCATCGCCCGCCTGAGCGTCACCGCGATCCGCGCCTGGGTGGACACGCTGGCGCTGACCGGGCGCGAAGCCGGCATTGCCCGCGACCTGGTTCCCGAGATCAGGAGCCGGCTCGAATTCCTCGAAGACGTGGGCCTGGGCTACCTCACGCTCGACCGGGGGGCGCCCACGCTGTCGGGCGGCGAGGCGCAGCGCATCCGGCTGGCCGCGCAGCTCGGCTCGAACCTGCAGGGCGTGTGCTACGTGCTTGACGAGCCGACCATCGGCCTGCATCCGCGCGACAACCAGATACTGCTCGGCGCCTTGGGCAAGCTCAGCGAGCGCGGCAACACGCTGGTGGTCGTCGAGCACGACGAGGACACGATCCGCCGCGCCGACAACATCATCGACATCGGACCCGGTGCGGGCAAGCGCGGCGGGCGGCTGGTGGCGCAGGGCACGGCGGCGCAGCTGTCGGCCGTGCCGGAGTCGCTGACCGGGCGCTATCTGGCCAACCCCTTGATTCATCCCCTGCATGCGCGCCGTGAAACCCGAACAGGCACCGCTGCAGCCGAATCGGGGTCAGATCCCAATTTCGCCCTCCAAGCCTCGCAAGGCCCTCAAGTCGAATCGAAATTGGGCTCTGACCCCGATTCAGCGGCCCAACAGGGCGCGCCCGCCGCCAAACCCCTGAGCAAGGCCAAACAGGCAGCGCTGAAAGCCCAGGCCCTCAAAGCCGCAGCCGCCCGGGCCAGCGCCCTGCACAACGCCGCCCCGGCCGTCGCCAGCCTGTACACCTCCTGGCTCACGGTCTTCAACGCCAGCCTGCACAACCTCAAAAATGTCTCGGTCGACGTCCCGCTCTATCGCCTGGTCGCCGTCACTGGCGTTTCGGGCTCCGGCAAGTCCACGCTGGCCAGAGACGTGCTCCTCACCAGCGTCCACGCCGGCGTCGCGCAACGCTCGACCAAGGCTGGACGCGATGCCGACGACGCCGGCCGGCACCCGGCCTGGACCGGCTGCGAACGCATAGCAGGCTACCGCGTCGTGGACCGCGTGCTCGAAGTCGATCAGACGCCCATCGGCAAGACGCCGCGCTCCTGCCCGGCGACCTACATCGGCTTCTGGGACACGGTGCGCAAGCTGTTCGCCGACACGCTCGAAGCCCGCGCGCGCGGCTACGCGGCCGGGCGCTTTTCCTTCAACACCGGCGAAGGCCGCTGTCCGACCTGCGAAGGCGCGGGCGTTCGCACCATCGGCATGAGCTTTCTGCCCGACGTGAAGGTGCTGTGCGAAACCTGCCACGGCGCGCGCTTCAACCCCGAGACGCTGGCCGTGACCTGGCGCGGCAAGAGCATCGGCGACGTGCTGAAGATGGAGGTCGATGAAGCGGTGGACTTTTTCGCGTCCATGCCGGCCATCGGCCACCCGCTGCAACTGCTGAAAGATGTCGGCCTGGGCTACCTCACGCTCGGCCAGCCGTCGCCCACGCTGTCGGGCGGCGAGGCCCAGCGCATCAAGCTGGTGACTGAACTGAGCAAGGTGCGCGACGACATCACCCGGCGCGGCCAGAAGGCGCCGCACACGCTGTATGTGCTCGACGAGCCGACCGTCGGCCTGCACATGGCCGATGTCGAAAAGCTGATCCATGTGCTGCACCGTCTCGTCAACGGCGGCCACAGCGTGATCGTGATCGAGCACGACCTGGATGTGATCGCCGAAGCCGACTGGGTGATCGACCTCGGGCCGGACGGCGGCAATGCGGGTGGTTGGGTGGTCGCGTCCGCGCCGCCCGAAGCCGTGGTGGCGCTGGGCACCGCGACCGGCAAGGCGCTGGCCCCCGTGCTGGCGCGCCAGCGCTGATTTTCTGGCTCCCTTCCTTTGGGAGAGTGCAGGGGGTGAGGGTTCCCCGGCTTGGTCTTTCTTCCTGCGCCAACAACGGCATTTGCTATTGAATCAATAGCTTCTGTCGCATATGGAGTATGCGCAAAAGGCATATTTGGCTTGAATTTCCCGCCCACGGCGGCGTCGGGCGTGCCGTGCGGATCAGTCCGCCGGACGGCACAAGCCCACGTCGGCGTCCCCCCGGCGCCAGCACGGGCTGGCCGCCTCGCGGTCGCGCTGCGGTATGCCCTCCAGGTCGAGTTGCACATCGACGGTGTCAAAGCTTTTCACGCCCCGGGCGTCCAGCTGCAGCCGCAGCACCCAGCCGCGCCGCTGGTTCGGGTTGTCGGTTTCCTTCATGACGAAATTGCCGACGCTGTAAATGATGGGCTTGCCCTGGTAATGGGCAATGTCCTGGGTGACGTGCGGGTGCCCGCCGATCACCGCATCGGCGCCCGCGTCAATCATCAGCCGGGCCAGCTGGCGCTGGCGGGCGTTCGCGACCGGCTCGTTTTCCCAGCCCCAGTGCATCACCGGAATCACCAGGTCGGCTTTGTGGACGGCGCGCGCCTTGCGGATGTCGTCCACGACCTGCTCGTCCTCGCTCCAGGCAATGCCGGGCGCGTTGTAGTCGGCCTCGAAGCTGCGCGGCATGAACTCGCTGTATCCGAGCAGCGCAATGCGCAGGCCCTTGCGCTCGATGATCAGCGGCGTGTGCGCCTGTGACAGGTCATGCCCGCCGCCGAACTGAGCCAGGCCTGCTTGCTTGAGCAGTCCAAGCATTTGCGCAAACGCCTCGCGGCCGTAATCGCCGGAATGGTTGTTGGCCAGCGCGACCGCGTCAAAGTGTCGCTTGAGCACCGGCAGGCTGCGCGGATGCGCGCGAAAGGTGTAGTTCTTGTTGCCTGCCGAGCCGGTGGTGGCCACCACGCATTCGAGGTTGCCGATGCGGATGTCGGCGCCCGCGAAGACCGCCGCCAGGCCGGAGAACGGGTCTTCGCCGCGCGCAATCATGGCGCCGGCCGTGTCGTCGAGCACGATGTCGCCGGCAAATACCAGGCTGACCTCGCCCGGCCCCTGGGCGGCAAACGCCAGCGGACACCAGGCCAGGCACAAGGCGCATATCCATGCGCGTGGAAAACCGGCCTTCATGGCTGGACGCCTTCCAGGGTGCAGCTGTAGATCAGCTCTCGCTCGACCGGGCCGGCGTACAGCCGTTGCTCGCCGGTGAGCGGGTAGGGCGCGGCCGAGGCCGCAAAGGGCGGCAGGTACTTGGCCTGCTGGACCAGCACCGGCTGGGCGCCGGCATCGAGGTAGGCGTACAGCGCGATGCGGTCAATCCGCGCAGCGCTGCCAACCATCACCGCCTTGAAGCGAAACCGCCCGCCAATGTCCACCGAAGGCACCGGATAGGGATCGCTGACCGGCGTGGCTTCGACCAGCTGGCTGTCGCCCGCATAGCTCACGCTGCAGCGCAGCAGCGGTGCGGCAAGCGCAGCTTGGGAGAACAGCAGACTGGCAAGTCCGGCCAGGGCGAAGGCGGTGAGGCGTGGGTAATCCATGGCGGTATTTTGCGCTGGCGCCGGCCAGACTCTGGCATTCATGGCGTGAAATAGACAGCTGCAGGCGCCCTGCGAGAGGGCGCAAAAGCCGTGAAAGGCTTCAAATACGGCTGACGCGCAAGTGACAGCGTTTCAGGTGTTGCCCTGATGCGGCCGGGCGCCCGGTAGCGCATCATAGGGTTTTGCAAGCCCCATCATTTCAGGAGACTGTCCATGCAACGCCGCCAACTATTGCAATCCGCCGCCGCCCTGGCCGTTCCCGCACTGGGTTCGCTGGGCGCCACCATCGCCCAGGCCCAGGGCTTTCCGGTACGCCCGATCAAGCTCATCGTGGCCTTTCCGGCCGGCGGGCCGACCGACATCACCATGCGCTCGCTGGCCGACAACGCGTCCAAAATCCTCGGCCAGCCGGTCATCATCGACAACAAGCCCGGCGCCGGCGGCACGCTGCCGGCGCAGCAATTGCAATCCTCGCCGGCCGACGGCTACACGCTGGCGCAGATTCCGCTGGGCGTGTTCCGCCTGCCCTACACCACCAAGATCAACTGGGACCCGGTCAAGGACATCGCCTATGTGCTCAACCTCACCGGCTATGCCTTCGGCATCGTCGTGCCGGCCGACTCGCCGTTCAAGACCTGGGCCGACTTTGTCGCCTATGCCAAGGCCCATCCGGGTGAACTGACCTACGGCTCGACCGGCACGCTGACCAGTCCGCACCTGACCACCGAGCTGATCGCACAAAAGGCCGGCATCAAGCTGCTGCACATTCCCTACAAGGGCAGCGCCGACCTGATGCTGGCGGTGATCAGCGGCCAGCTCATGGCGGCGGCCGACAGCACCGGCTTTGCGCCGCAGGTCGAGGCCGGCAAGCTGCGCGTGCTCAACACCTGGGGCGAGAAGCGGCTGGACAAGTTTCCGAATGCGCCGACGCTCAAGGAACTGGGCTACGACATTGTGCAGAACTCGCCCTTCGGCATCGGCGCGCCCAAGGGCACGCCGCCCGATGTGGTCAAACGGCTGCACGACGCGTTCAAGAAAGCCATGGAAGAACCCAGCTACGCGAGCGCGCTGGGCCGCTACGACATGCTGCCCAACTACATGAGCACAGCCGACTATGGCAAATTTGCCCAGGAAACCTTCCTGAAGGAAAAAGCGCTGGTCGAAAAGCTGGGGCTGGGCAAACCGTCCTGACGCGTCAGCCAGCGCGCGCCGCCAGCACGGCGGCGGCCACTTCGGCAAAGCCCGCGCCGCGCTCGCCCCGGGTGATGTAGCGCGGCAGGTGGCTCAGTTGCGCTTCAAAGCGCCGCACATTGGCCACGCCGATGCTGTTGCCGAAGGCCTCGAACATCAGCTGGTCGTTGGTCGAGTCGCCAACGTAAACCCAGCGGTCCATTTCGGCATCCAGGTCGCGTCCCAGCAGTTCGTGAACGATCCAGCGCGCGCCCTGCAGCTTGTTGTGGCTGCCGAACCAGCCGTTGATGTGGATCGAGCTGACGGTGGCGTTCATGCCTTCGCTGCGCAGGATGCGCACCACGTCTGCAATTTGTTCGGGGCCCAGGCGCGCGAACTCGCTGTGGTCGATGGCGATGTCGGTTTCACGCCCGGGCGAGTCGGTCGCGCGGTGGACGCCCGGCAGTTCGCGCTCGATGCGTGCCAGCACCGCCTGCATGCGCGCCATGTTGCCGGCGCGGGCCTGGGCTCCCGCTTGATATATTTTTGATAGCGGCACATGACCGCCGGATGTGCGGGAAAGCCCTTTTTGGCTTGCAATCAGCGCCACGGCGCCGTTTTCCGCCACGATGGCATTGATGGGCCAGTCGCGCGCAAACGGCTCGCTCCAGCCGACCGGCCGGCCGGTGATGGCGATGACGTCCAGGCCGGCGGTTTTCAAGGCGCTCAGGGCGGCCAGCGCGTCGGCGGTGATGGCGCCCTCAAGGGTCAGCGTGTCGTCGATGTCGGTCAGGATGCCGGTGATTTGGCGGCGGGCGGCCAGCGGCCAGTCTTGAAGTGCATGCATCTGAAAATTTTCGCATGCCCCTGAAAGGGTTTTTTGCCAGGGCCGGCTTTTGACGTGTTCTGTACAATGGCGGCTCTCCTGAGGAGCGTTGCAACCCACGGCATGTGGTCTAGGCTCAGGACTTTTTCTTGCAACCACGCTCACCCGCAGGCGCTTTAGATGCCGGGTGAGTGAAATCCACACTTCCCCTTCACAAGCCCTGCGGTCGTGGCCATCTTGCCCGCTTGACCCTGATTTTGGAGAGACCCCCATGAACGCCGTATTGAAGACCATGCTGAACACCGACCACATCATTGCCGACCTGACGCTCGCCGCCTGGGGCCGCAAGGAACTGAAGATTGCCGAGACCGAAATGCCCGGCCTGATGGCGATCCGCCAGGAATTCGCCGCTGCCCAGCCCCTGAAAGGCGCGCGCATCACCGGCTCGCTGCACATGACCATCCAGACCGGCGTGCTGATCGAGACGCTGCAGGCCCTCGGCGCCGAAGTGCGCTGGGCCTCGTGCAACATCTTCTCGACGCAGGACCATGCCGCCGCCGCGATTGCCGCCGAAGGCACGCCGGTGTTCGCCATCAAGGGCGAAACGCTGGCCGACTACTGGGACTACACGCACCGCATCTTCGAGTTCACCGGCCACAAAGGCACGCCCGAGGAAGGCCCGAACATGATCCTGGACGACGGCGGCGACGCGACGCTGCTGATGCACCTGGGCACCCAGGCCGAAACCGACCCCAGCCTGCTCGACTACCCCGCCAGCGAGGAAGAAACCTGCCTGTTCACCGCCATCAAGGCCAAGCTGGCGCAAGACCCGACCTGGTACAGCCGCCGCCTGGCCAACATCATCGGCGTGACCGAGGAAACCACCACCGGCGTGCTGCGCCTGAATGAAATGTCGGTCAAGGGCACGCTGGCGTTTCGCGCCATCAATGTCAACGATTCGGTCACCAAGTCCAAGTTCGACAACCTCTACGGCTGCCGCGAGTCGCTGGTGGACGCCATCAAGCGCGCCACCGACGTGATGATCGCCGGCAAGGTCGCCTGCGTGGCCGGCTACGGCGATGTGGGCAAGGGCTCGGCGCAGGCGCTGCGCGCCCTGAGCGCCCAGGTCTGGGTCACCGAGATCGATCCGATCAACGCGCTGCAGGCCGCGATGGAAGGCTACAAGGTCGTGACCATGGAATATGCCGCCGACAAGTGCGACATCTTCGTGTCGGCCACCGGCAACAAGAACGTCATCACCTATGACCACATGGCGGCCATGAAGGACCAGGCCATCGTCTGCAACATCGGCCATTTCGACAACGAGATCGATGTCGCTTCGCTGGAAAAATGCACCTGGGAAGAGATCAAGCCGCAGGTGGACCATGTGATCTTCCCGGACGGCAAGCGCATCATCCTGCTGGCCAAGGGCAGGCTGGTGAACCTGGGCTGCGGCACCGGCCACCCGAGCTTTGTCATGTCGTCGAGCTTTGCCAACCAGACGATTGCCCAGATCGAGCTGTTCACCAAGCAGGCCGAATACGACGCCGGCAAGGTCTATGTGCTGCCCAAGCACCTCGATGAAAAAGTCGCCCGCCTGCACCTGAAAAAGGTCGGCGCGATGCTGAGCGAACTGAGCGACGAGCAGGCCGCGTATATTGGCGTGTCCAAAGCCGGCCCTTACAAGGCCAACACCTACCGTTATTGAGATGCTTGGCGGCCCCTGCGCCTTGGTGCAAGGGCATTTTTTAAGCCAAATTGGCCTCTGGCGCATGCCGTGCATGCGCTTGCAGCTATCAAAATGATAGTTTTACTCCCCTGTACGCAACCTTGACGTTGCCCGAACCTTATGCGCGCTGATCTATTTCTTGTCGAACACGGCCATGCCACCACCCGTTCCCAGGCCCAGCGCCTGATTGCCTCTGGGGTTCACTGGCGGGTTGACGAGGCCGTGGCGTGGAAAAAAATCGCCAAGAATGGCGACGAGATTCCCGCCAATGCCGAACTGCAACTGCTCGACACCACCGAGGCGAAATACATCTCGCGCGGCGGCCTCAAGCTTGAAGGCGCGCTCAAGGCCACCGGCCTGGACGTGATCGGCCTGCGCTGCCTCGACATCGGCCAGTCCACCGGCGGCTTCACCGACTGCCTGCTGCAGCACGGCGCGGCGCAGGTCGTGGGCGTCGATGTCGGCCATGGGCAGCTGCACGACAGCCTGCGCAGCGACGAGCGCGTGGTCTGCATCGAGGGCGTCAATGCGCGCTCGCTGACGGCCGGCGAACTGGCGGCGCATTACCGGCGCGCCCTGCACATCAGCAGCGGCAGCGAGGAAGATTTCGAGGACTGGGGCGATGAGGACCAGGGCGACGAGGGCGATGGCGATGACGAAGACGGCGACGGCTTCAACCCGGTGTTCGACTTCCTGACCGGCGACCTGTCCTTCATCTCGCTGACGCTGGTGCTGCCCGCCGTGGCCCGCCTGCTCAAGGCCGACGGCCAGCTCCTGATGCTGGTCAAGCCGCAGTTCGAGCTGCAGCCCGGCCAGATCGGCAAGGGCGGCATCGTGCGCGATGCGGTGCATTTCGAATTCGTTGAAAAGCGCCTGCGCGATGCCTGCGCCGCCCTGGGGCTGGACGTCAAGGCCTGGCTGGAATCGCCGATTGCCGGCGGTGACGGCAACCGCGAATTTTTCATTCATGCCCAGAAAGGCCACGAAGTGCAGGGCGAAGACCAGCCGCTGGCCGCCGCACCAAAACGCAAGGCCGCCAAGCGGGTACCGCGCAGCGAAATGCGCGCCTCCCGCGAGCCGCATGAGGATTCAGAGGCCGCCGAGGCCGCGCATGCCGGCCAGCACGGCCCGGCCAAGCGGCGCGGCAAGAAGTCCGACGACAACGCCACCAGCGACTAGAAGGCCAGAGATATGAACATTCCGCTCAGTTTCGAATTTTTCCCGCCCAAGACGCCTGAAGGCGCCGACAAGCTGCGCGCCACGCGCCAGGCGCTGTACGCCCACCAGCCCGAGTTCTGCTCGGTCACCTTTGGCGCCGGCGGCTCGACGCAGGAGGGCACCTTCAGCACCGTCAAGGCCATACAGGACGAAGGCGTTTGCGCCGCTTCCCATTTTTCCTGCGTGGGAGCGACCAAGGCCACGGTGCGCGAACAGCTGGCCGCCTTGCGTACCATGGGCGTCAAACGCCTGGTGGCGCTGCGCGGCGACCTGCCCAGCGGCTATGGCGCGGGTGGCGAATTCCATTACGCCAGCGACCTGGTGGCCTTCATCCGGGCCGAGACCGGCGACGCCTTTCACATCGAAGTGGCCGCCTATCCGGAAATCCATCCGCAGGCCAAATCGGCCGAGGCCGACCTGCAGGCCTTCGCGGCCAAGGTGCAGGCCGGCGCCAATTCGGCAATCACGCAGTATTTCTTCAACGCCGACGCCTATTTCCGTTTTGTCGATGACGTGCAGCGCCTGGGCGCCGAGGTGCCGGTGGTGCCGGGCATCATGCCGATCACCAGTTCCACCCAGCTGATGCGCTTTTCCGATGCCTGCGGCGCCGAGATTCCGCGCTGGATACGCCTGCGGCTGCAGGGCTTTGGCGACGACACCGCTTCCATCAAGAGCTTTGGCCTGGACGTGATCACCGCCTTGTGCGACCAGTTGCGCTCTGCGGGCGTGCCGGGCATCCATTTCTACACCATGAACCAGGCGGCCGCGACGTCCGAGATCATTCGCCGGTTGAAGCCGGCCTGATGGCAGGTCCGGTTTTTACTTTCCCGGCTGCCGTCAAGTGCTGGCTGGCGGCAGGCCTTCTCGGGCTGCTGGCAGGCTGCGCCACACCGCCTGCGCCGGCCGATCCGGCACGGGTTCCAGCTTCTTCGGCGCCGGTCCAATCGACCCCGGCAACGCCGGCGCCTGTCGCCGAGACACCGCCGCCGTCACGCCTGGCCGATTTCATGGCCAGGCGCCTGCGCAGGCAAATCGAGTCTCCCGTGCCTGCTGTCGAGACGCCAGCCCCGGCGGCGGCCGATGCACCCGTCGATCAAAAATACCAGCTGACCGGCGAGGCGGCCCGCGAACTGGAGCGCGGCCACGCCTCGTGGTATGGCGCGCAGTTCCACGGCCGGCGCACCGCCAGCGGCGAGAACTACGACAAATACGCGCTCACGGCGGCGCACAAGACGCTGCCTTTCGGCACCATCGTCCGGGTGCGCAGCCTGGCGCTGGGCCGGGAAGTCGATGTGCGCATCAACGACCGGGGACCGTTTTCCCCGGGCCGGGTGATTGACGTGAGCCAGGCCGCCGCCGAAGCGCTGGGGCTGATGGGCGCAGGCGTTGCCGAGGTGTCGCTGAACGTGGCTGACAGCCTGGGCGAGGCGAAACAGGCTTCCCCTTCCCGCAAAAAACCATTGCGCCGCACGGCACGCAAGCCTGCGGACCCCTACCGCCACTAGTCTTTCGGCCGTCTGGTGGCTAGCCATCCATCCATCGCATGAATCGGACTGGTATGGGCAGCCTTGCCGGCATACCCCTTTCCCTTGAAGGTCAAACAAAATCGCCAGCGTGGCGTTTGTGTGTTTACTAGAATTTCAGTAATTCCTGAAACTTCAGTAGATTGCGCGCCATGAACCTTGCTCCCCTGACCCAGCGTTTTGTCCTGCATTTCGGCGAGATGGGAAGCCGCTGGGGCATCAACCGCACCGTGGGGCAGATCTATGCCCTGCTGTATGTCTCGCCCCGGGCGCTGAACGCCGACGACATCGGCGACGCTCTGGCCTTTTCACGCTCCAACGTCAGCATGGGCCTGAAGGAATTGCAGTCCTGGAACCTGGTCCGGCTGCAGCACCTGCCCAATGACCGGCGCGAATACTTCCAGGCGCCTGAAGACGTGTGGGCGATTTTCCGCACGCTGGCCGAGGAACGGCGCAAGCGCGAGATCGACCCGACGCTGTCGATGCTGCGCGACGCGCTGATGGAGCAGCCCAGCGGCGCGGACGACATCCATGCCCAGGCGCGCATGAAGCAGATGCACGACCTGATCGAGCTGATGACCGGCTGGCTGCTCGATGTGCAGAAGATGGATTCGGCCACGCTGGCCAGCCTGATGAAGATGGGTGCCAAGGTGCAAAAACTGCTGGAGGCCAAGGACAAGGTGGCCAGCACCGTCAAGGCTGGCTTCAAGGGCCTTGGCGGCTCCGCCAGCCCGGCCATCATGCCGCCCACCGCGCTTGTTGATGCAGACAGGAGCTGACCATGGACGGACTTGACGCCTTGCTGCTGGCCCGGATTCAGTTCGCGGCCAACATGACTTTTCACATCCTGTTCCCGACCATCAGCATTTCTCTAGCCTGGGTGCTGCTGTTCTTCAAGCTGCGCTTTGTCAAGACCGGCCAGCAGCACTGGATGGACGCCTACCAGTTCTGGGTGAAGATTTTTGCGCTGACCTTTGCGCTGGGCGTGGTCAGCGGCATCACCATGAGTTTCCAGTTCGGCACCAACTGGCCGGGTTTCATGGAAACCGTCGGCAACGTGGCTGGCCCGCTGCTGGCCTATGAAGTGCTGACCGCGTTCTTCCTGGAAGCCACCATGCTTGGCGTGATGCTGTTCGGCCGGTCCCGCGTCAGCGAACGCATGCACACCATTGCCACGCTGCTGGTGGCGGGCGGCACGACGCTGTCGGCGTTCTGGATTTTGGCGCTCAATTCGTGGATGCACACGCCGGCCGGCTTTGAAATGATCAACGGCCAGGCGCACGTCACCAGCTGGCTGGAAGTGATCTTCAACCCGTCGTTCCCCTACCGCTTCACGCACATGATGCTGGCCTCTGGCCTGACGGTGGCCTTTCTGGTGGCGGGCGTCTCCAGCTACCGCTGGCTGCGCCAGGACCGCGCAGCCGAAGTCATGGCTGGCCTGAAGACCGGCATCTACCTGGCCGCCTTCCTGATTCCGCTGCAGATCGTCGCCGGCGACTTCCACGGCCTGAACACGCTGGAGCACCAGCCGGCCAAACTGGCCGCGATGGAAGGCATCTGGCAGACGCAAAAAGGCGTTCCTGCCGTACTGTTTGCGCTGCCCGATGAAAAGGCGAAGGAAAACCGCTATGAAATCGGCATTCCCAAGCTGGCATCGCTCTACCTGACGCACAGCCTGGACGGCGAGGTCAAGGGCCTGAACGAATTCGAGGGCAAGCATCCGCCCGTCGCGCCGGTGTTCTGGGCATTTCGCATCATGGTCGGCATGGGGATGCTGATGCTGGCCGTGAGCTGGACCAGCGTTTTACAGCTGGCGCCGTGGAAGAAAGACCCTGCGCGCGAGTTGAAAACCTGGCAGGCGAGGGCGCTGGTGGCCATGACCTTTGCCGGCTGGGTGGCCCTGATTGCCGGCTGGTACACGACGGAGATCGGCCGCCAGCCCTGGCTGGTCTCGGGCGTGCTGACTGCCGCCGACGCGGCCTCTCAGGTGGTGGCGCCCAAGATCGCGCTGACGCTGTCGCTGTACCTTGCCCTGTATGCCGCGCTGATCGTGGCCTATGTCTCGGTGGTGTTCTACCTGGCACGCCACCGCACGCATGCCGACAAGCCCTTCGAGGCCGGCATGGAGGACACGCTCAATCCGGTGAACTATGCCGATCCCAAAGCCGCCCGGAAAGTCAAACCTGCAGGAGCCTCCCATGCTTGACCTCGCCCCCGACCTGACGCAGGCCGCCGGCTGGATGCCGATGGTGTTTTTGGTGGTGATGGGCCTGGCGATGCTGGCCTATGTGGTGCTCGACGGCTACGACCTGGGCGTCGGCGTGCTGATGAATCGCGCCAGCGACGACGACAAGGACAGCATGATCGCCAGCATTGGCCCCTTCTGGGATGCCAACGAGACCTGGCTGGTGCTGGGCGTGGGCATCTTGCTGACGGTGTTTCCGCTGGCGCATGGCGTGATCCTGGGCGCGCTCTACCTGCCGGTGGCGATGATGCTGATCGGCCTGACGCTGCGCGGAGTGGCCTTTGACTTTCGCGTCAAGGCACGCGCGGCGCTCAAGCCGCTGTGGAACCGCGCCTTTTTTGCCGGCTCGGTGCTGGCCAGTTGGAGCCAGGGCTACATGCTGGGCTCGCTGATCACCGGTTTCGATTCGTCAGGCTGGGTCATCGCCTTCAACGCGGTGATTGGCGCGGCACTGGTGGCGGCCTATTGCCTGCTGGGCGCTGGCTGGCTGATCATCAAGTCCGAAGGCGAGTTGCAATTGCAGGCGGTGCGCTGGGCGCGGGCCAGCCTGTTCTTCACCATGGCCGGCATTGCCGCCATTTCGATTGCCACGCCGTGGGTCAGCCAGTCGATTTTCGACAAGTGGTTCAGTTTTCCCAACATCGTGCTGCTGCTGCCGATCCCCGTCGCCACCGCCGTGCTGTTCTGGGTGATTTACCGTAGCCTGCAGCGCCTGCCCACGCGGCTGGCGCAGGGCAACGAATACGGCGCCTGGGTGCCGTTCGGCGCGACCATCGGGGTGTTTCTGCTGGCGTTCTACGGCCTGGCCTACAGCCTGTTCCCGTGGCTGGTGATCGACCGGATCACCATCTGGCAGGCCGCCATCGCGCCGGAATCGATGGGCATCATCCTGGCGGGTGCCGCCGTCGTGCTGCCGATGATCATCGGCTACACGGTGTTTGCCTACCGCGTGTTCTGGGGCAAGAGCACAGCTCTGAAGTATTAGGCCCCCACGGTCGCCCACTGCGTGTGGCTCCCTGCCCCCGAGGGGGCCGCTGCGCCTGCGACTCGGCAAAGCCGGTTCCGCGGCCCCTGCTGGTGAGGGAAGATTGCGCGCTTTCTTGCGCCCGTATTGCCCCTTCCCGCCTTTCGGGGAAGGGTGGGATGTGGGGGCCGGCGGTGATGGCTAGCCAACCGCTACCTGCTTTAGCAGGTTCAGCCGCCGTGTTCCAGCGTGAAGCCGGCATTGCGGTCCTGCCCTAGCAGCGCGACCATTTGCGGCAGCGCGGCGTTCAGGTCGGCCTTCAGCGTGTGCGGCGGGTTGATGATGAACATGCCGCTGGCCGGCAGGCCGGGGCGGACCACTTCGCCTTCGCTGTCGGTGGTCAGTTTGCTCGACTTGACTGTCAGCGTGGCATGCAGCCAGGGGCGGTGCGCCTTGACCGCCAGCGTCTTGAGCTTGCGCGGCAGATCGTGCGCTTCGGGGCGCGGAATGATCGGGTACCAGACCACGTAAGTGCCGGTGGCAAAGCGCTTGACGGCGTCGGCCATGCAGAAGGCCACGCGCGCATAGTCGCTCTTCATTTCATAGCTCGGGTCGCACAGCACCATGGCGCGCCGGGCCGGCGGCGGCAAGAAGGTTTTCAGCGCCTCGAAGCCATCCTCACGCGCCACCACCACCTGGCGGCCGACACCGAGCTGCTCGATGTTGCCGGCAAGCGACTTGTAATCGGTCGGGTGCAACTCGAACAGCTTGAGCTTGTCGCGTCCGCTCAGGAACTTCTGCTCGATGAAGGGCGAGCCCGGATAAATCTTCAGGTGCGCCGGGTCGCCGGTCTGGGCGAAGTGCGGGTTCAGGCCGCGCAGCAGTTCCAGGTAGTCGAGCAGGGCAGGCGCCCAGGCGTAGCCGCCGGCGGCTGGCGTGACGGCATCGGCTGCAGCCGTCGGTGCCTTGGCATCAGATGCTACTTTTTTAGTAGCTGCACCCGCACGTCCTGCTTGCGCTGGAGCGGCTTTTGAGGCCGAAATCAGCTTGAAGATGCCTTCGCTGGCTTCGCCGCTGGTCTCGGTATAGTCGCCGTCGAGGCGGTACAGTCCGGCGCCGGCGTGGGTGTCGATCACGGTCAGCGCCGTGTCTTTCTGGGTCAGGTACTTCATCAACGCAATCAAGGTGGTGTGCTTGAGAACGTCGGCATGGTTGCCTGCATGGAAGGCGTGGCGGTAGGAAAACATCCCTCTATCGTACCTTCTTGCACGCGAAGCCCCTCAAAAATTGACGCAAGCGCTTGATTCTTCATATAATCGCGGGCTCTGCAGCGCACATGTGGTTCCGCGGCAGGGTTGCTTGAAAAGGCAAATGACCACCTAAGAGGTTCTCATCAGAGGAACGCCGACCGTGGAAAAGAACCCGACAAACCCCTTTTTTCGAAAAGAATACTCATGAAAACCTTCAGCGCCAAACCCGCTGATGTGACGCACGAGTGGTTTGTGATTGACGCGACCGACAAGGTCCTCGGACGAGTAGCCAGCGAAGTTGCTCTCCGTTTGCGCGGCAAACACAAGGCCATTTACACGCCTCACATCGACACCGGTGATTTCATCATCATCATCAACGCAGCCCAGCTGCGCGTGACCGGTGCCAAGTCGACCGACAAGATTTACTATCGCCATTCCGGTTATCCAGGCGGCATCACTGCCACCAATTTCCGCGACATGCAGACCAAGTTCCCGGGCCGCGCCCTGGAAAAGGCCGTCAAGGGCATGCTGCCCAAGGGCCCGCTCGGTTACGCCATGATCAAGAAACTCAAGGTGTACGGCGGTGCAGAGCATCCGCATACCGCCCAACAGCCTAAAGTGCTGGAAATCGCAGGAGTCGCCAAATGATCGGTGAATGGAACAACGGCACCGGCCGTCGCAAATCCAGCGTCGCCCGCGTGTTTCTGAAAAAAGGCACCGGCAAGATCACGGTCAACGACAAGGACATCCAGGTGTTCTTCGGTCGCCAGACCTCCATCATGATCTGCCGCCAGCCCCTGTTCCTGACGAACCACGTCGAGACGTTTGACATCATGATCAACGTCCACGGCGGCGGCGAGTCCGGCCAGGCCGGCGCAGTACGCCACGGCATCACCCGCGCCCTGATCGACTATGACGCAACGCTCAAGCCAGCGTTGAGCCAGGCCGGTTTCGTCACGCGTGACGCCCGCGAAGTCGAACGTAAAAAGGTCGGTTTCCGCTCAGCGCGCCGCCGCAAGCAGTTCAGCAAGCGTTAATCCGCTTTTCCTGCTTCGCAAAAAAGCCGCCCGGTTCGCCTGGCGGCTTTTTTCATGGGCAATCCACTCTGAACGCTAAGACGCGCGGGCGGTATGGTTGATTGATTTACTGTACTATTTGCCTCATTGCCTATTGATTAACGGAGTTCCCCATGAGCGCAGTTGCCGAAAAGATCCAGACTGAAATGCCTTCCCCCTTTGTGTTCACCGACAGCGCGGCTTCCAAGGTGGCCGAACTGATTGCCGAGGAGGGCAATCCCGACCTGAAGCTGCGCGTCTTCGTGCAGGGCGGCGGCTGCTCGGGCTTCCAGTATGGTTTCACCTTTGATGAAATCACCAACGACGACGACACCACCATGACCAAGAACGGCGTGTCGCTGCTGATTGATGCCATGAGCTACCAGTACCTGGTCGGCGCCGAGATCGACTACAAGGACGATCTGGAAGGCGCGCAGTTCGTGATCAAGAACCCGAATGCCAGCAGCTCGTGCGGTTGCGGTTCGAGCTTCTCGGTCTGAACGCACGATGTAAAGGCGTTTAACGCCGTCTTTGCGCAAAAGCCACCTTCAGGGTGGCTTTTTCAATTCCGGGGAAATTTCCCTGGTGACCTGAAGCCGATTCAGGCCGGATACAGCGCACCCAGTACGCGCGCACCAGCCGCACCGGTCACGCCGGGCAGGTTGCCCGGCTGGCGCCTGAGCATCTGGCGGGCCAGCCAGGCAAAGGCGGCCGCCTCGACCTGCAACGGCGGAAGGCCATGCGCGTCCGAGGTGCTGACGCGCAGCCAGGGCAATGCCGCCTGCAGGCGCTCCAGCAGATGCACGTTGAAAGCGCCGCCACCGCAGACAATCAGCTCGATGCTATTTTTTCCATAGCTGTTGACGCCCGCAGCACATGCGCAAACCGTCAATTCGGTCAATGTATGCTGAATATCCTCGCGGCGTTCGCCGGCAAAGGGCTGGACTTTTCTGTCCAGCCACGCCAGGCTGAACAAATCACGCCCGGTGCTCTTGGGGAGGGGTTGCGCAAAGTAGGGCTCGTCGAGCAGGCTGGCCAGCAGCGCCGGAATCAGCCGGCCGCTTTTCGCCCAGACGCCGCCCGCATCGAACGGCTGGCCGGTGTGCTGAAGGCACCAGGCGTCCATCAGCGCATTGCCCGGCCCGCAGTCAAAACCCAGCACCGCAGCCGCCGAACCGGCGGGCGGCAGCACGCTGAGGTTGGAAATGCCGCCCAGGTTGAGCACCGCCACGCCGCCATCGCCGTTGCTAAAAACGCCCTGGTGAAAAGCCGGCACTAGCGGCGCGCCCTGGCCACCCGCAGCGACATCGCGGCTGCGGAAATCCGCCACCACATCGATACCGGTCAGTTCGGCCAGCAAGGCGGGGTGGTTGAGCTGGAGCGTGTAGCCCACGCCTGAAGGCGCATCAGACGTTCGCTGCGGCTGGTGCCTGACGGTCTGCCCGTGCGCGCCGATAGCCTGTATCTGGGCGGCGCTAACGCCCTGCGCCTCTGCCTGCTGCACCAGGGCGGCGACCACCCGCGCATACACGGCTGCCAGCTCGCTGCCGGCCAGCGCGGCGCGATGCAGTTCATGGTGCGAAGGAGAATTGAGCGCCAGCAGTTCGGCCCGTAAGCCCTCGGCAAACGGTTCGCTGGCGCTGGCAATGACGCGCAGCGTGTCGCCGGAAAAATCGACCAGCACGCCGTCGGCGCCGTCAAGGGATGTGCCTGACATCAGGCCGATGAAATAGTCGTGCATGCCGCGATTTTGCCGCAGCGCCGCCAGCGCCTTATTCGGCGCGGGTCTGGTCGATGGTGGCGGCGGCCTGCAACTGGTTGCGAAAGCCATTGGCCAGCTGCCTGAACTGCGGCAGGGCGGCGGCCGGCACCGGCACCACGTCGCTTTGCTTGGCAACCGTCATCGGGTCTTGCTGCACGCCGTTGATGCGCACCTCGAAATGCAGGTGCGGGCCGGTAGCCCAGCCGGTGGCGCCGACCAGGCCGATGGTCTGGCCCTGCGTCACGGCCTGGCCGACCTGCACATTGATCTTGCTCAGGTGGGCGTAGACCGTTTCCATGTTGTTGCGGTGCTTGACGAAGACCACGTTGCCAAAGCCGTTCTGCACGCCGGCGAACTCGACCACGCCGTCGCCGATGGTGCGGGCCGGCGTGCCGGTGGTGGCGGCAAAGTCGGTGCCGTTGTGGGCGCGCCAGGTTTGCAGCACCGGATGGAAGCGCATCGAGAAACCGCTGCTGATGCGCGAGAACTCGACCGGCGAGCTCAGGAAGGAGCGGCGAAGGCTCTGGCCGTCCAGCGTGTAGTAGCCGCCCTTGAGCGGTGCGCCTGCGGCATCCTGGCCTGGCGGCTGGAACCACATCGCCTGGAAGGTCTTGCCGCCGTTGACAAACTCGGCCGACAGCACGCGGCCGGCGCGCATGGTTTCGCCATCGGCTTCCAGGGTTTCGTAAACCACGTTGAAGCGGTCGCCCTTGCGCAGTGCGCGGCGAAAGTCAATGTCGGTCGAGAAGATTTCCGCGATCTGCACGCCGACCCCGTCGGGAATGCGCGCATCGTCGATGGCGGCAAACAGCGTGGTCTGGACAGCGGCGCTGGCCAGCTGCGCCGAGCGGATGTAGGGCGCGGTTTCGATGCGCGACGTGAAGCCGGCACTACCGGCGCTGCGCTCGATGACCAGGCGCTGGAACATCTGTTCGTCATCGGTCGACCAGCGCATGCTGAGCTTGAGCAGTTGCTGCCGCTCGCTGGCTTCAACGGTGACGTTCTTGCCCGGCTGTCCGGCCAGAATCAGCTGCGCGTTGGCGTCGCTGCGCAAAAAGGCATCGGCTGCCGCGTCATCGAGGTTTAGGCGCCTGAGCAGCGAGGCGGCCGTGTCGCTGCTGCGCGTGGCCTCGGTGCGGAACAGTTTGAAGTTGAAGTCGGCCAGCGCCTCGGTCTGGGCTTTTGCCGACTGGGGCGCCAGCGGCTCAATGGCTTCGAGCACCTGGCGCACCGGCAGATCGGCGGCGTCGGGGGCCAGCGGCGCAACACCGAACGCCGTCACGCCAGTTCCCAGCAGCAGCACGGCCAGGCTGCCGGTGATGCGCCGGGGGTGGCGGCGCAAGCTTTCGCCAACGGCGGTCAATACGCGGGAAAGGCTCAAGGGTGTATGGGCGGCGACGGGCAGGCGCAAAACGTAAATCCCAACAAAAGTGCGCCGTGCTCTCGGGAGCGGCCGGACAGCGATGACAGGTCAATCGATGCCCTGGCCCAGGCGTTTTGTCAGCGCGAGGGAGCATCGAACTCGAAAATTTTGGCTTCCTCGCCAGGGAACAGTAGCGCCTCTAAAATGACGGCCCGACGTAGGAAAGTCAGAATTATATCTGTCGGACAATAACCGGCCCCAAGAAAAACCCTTATGAATCAAGAGCTTGTTACAAACACCCCCCTGTCTGACCGTGTCCGGGCGGCGCTGGCCGTCTCCCTGCGGGGCTGCGACGAGCTGATTCCGCAGGACGAATGGGCCCGAAAACTGGTCCGCAGCGAAGCCACCGGCGTGCCGCTGCGCATCAAGCTCGGGCTGGACCCGACCGCGCCCGACATCCACATCGGCCACACCGTGGTGCTCAACAAGATGCGCCAGTTGCAGGATCTGGGCCACACCGTGATCTTCCTGATTGGCGATTTCACCAGCCTGATCGGCGATCCGTCGGGCCGCAACAGCACGCGCCCGCCGCTCACGCCAGAGCAGATCAAGGTGAATGCCGAGACCTATTACCGCCAGGCCAGCCTGGTGCTGGACCCGGCCAAGACCGAGATTCGCTACAACAGCGAATGGTGCGACCCGCTGGGCGCGCGCGGCATGATCCAGCTCGCTTCGCGCTACACCGTGGCCCGAATGATGGAGCGCAATGATTTTCACGACCGTTACAAAGCCGGTCAGTCGATCAGCGTGCACGAGTTTTTGTACCCCTTGATGCAGGGCTACGACTCGGTGGCCCTTCAATCCGACCTGGAGCTAGGCGGCACCGATCAGAAATTCAATTTGCTGATGGGCCGGCACCTGCAGCAGGAATACGGCCAGGAGCCGCAGTGCATCCTGACCATGCCGCTGCTCGAAGGGCTGGACGGCATCGAGAAGATGTCCAAAAGCAAGAACAACTACATCGGCATTTCCGAGGACGCGAATTCCATGTTCGCCAAGGTGCTGTCGGTGTCCGACGTGCTGATGTGGAAGTGGTACACGCTGCTGTCGTTCCGCAGCGAGGCCGACATCGCCGCGCTGAAGGCCGAAATCGAGGGCGGCCGCAATCCGAAGGACGCCAAGGTGGCGCTGGCCAGGGAAATCACCGCCCGTTTTCATTCGCTAGCTGCCGCCGATGCCGCTGAACAGGACTTCATCAACCGCAGCAAGGGTGGCGTGCCTGACGCGATTCCTGAAGTGCAACTGTCGGGCGCCCCGCTGGGCATTGGCGCGTTGCTGAAGGCGGCCGGTCTGGCGCCCTCGGGCAGCGAAGCCAGCCGGCTGATCGATGGCGGCGGCGTGCGCGTCGATTCCAGCGTGGTCAGCGACAAGGCGCTGAAACTGCCGGCCGGTACTTACGTGCTGCAGGTCGGCAAGCGCAAGTTTGCGCGCGTCACCCTGGCATGACGCGCGCATGAAAGCCGTGCTGCAGCGCGTGGCCGAGGCCCGCGTCGAGGTTGCCGGCGAAACCGTTGGCCGGATTGGCCGGGGCCTGCTGGTGCTGGTCTGCGCCGAACGCGGCGACAGCGAAGCGCAGTCCGTCAAGCTGCTGGCCAAAATTCTCAAGCTGCGGATTTTTTCGGATCACGCCGGCAAGATGAACCGCAGCGTGCAGGACATCGACGGGCAGGGCGCTTGCGGCGGGCTGCTCGTCGTCAGCCAGTTCACGCTGGCGGCCGAAGTGTCGGGCGGCAACCGGCCGAGCTTCACCGGCGCGGCTGCGCCCGACGAGGGCCGGCGGCTGTACGACGACTTCGTGGCCCGGGCGCGCGCCGCGCACCCGCAGGTCGAAACCGGGCGGTTTGCCGCCGACATGCAGGTGCATCTGGTCAACGACGGGCCGGTGACGATTCCGCTGCACATCGCGCCCGATGCTTGAATAACTGGTGGTTGCTATCGTTTAAGTAGCTGCTTGTTCCCGTCCGCTGTGCGGGAAAGCCGTTTTTGATGATGAACGGGTCAGCGGTAAGGGTTGTCGATGCCCAGGCCGGCCAGAATCTCGATTTCATAAGCTTCCATCTCCTCGGCGTCCTGCTCGCCGGTTTCATGGTCCCAGCCTTGGGCATGCAGCGCGCCGTGCACCAGCAGGTGCGCATAGTGGGCCTGCAGCGTCTTGCCGTTTTCCTGCGCTTCCCGTTCAACCACCGGCGCGCACAGCACCAGGTCGGCGGTCACAAACGGCTCCTGCGTGTAGTCGAAGGTCAGCACGTTGGTCGCGTAGTCCTTGCCCCGGTAGTCGCGGTTCAGCGTCTGGCCTTCTTCTTCGCCGACGATGCGCACCGTGATCTCGGCGTCGCTTTGCAACGCATGGCGAATCCAGCGCGCGACGCTGTGGCGCGGCAGGGCGGCGCGGTGCAGGGCCGCTTCGGGGAATTTGCCGAACTGCAGAGACAAACTTAGAGAGTTAAGAGCCATTTCGGCTCCTTGCGCTTGTCCTGCGGATCGGAGTAGCTACCAAATCAATAGCTTCATGGGCATCGTCGCGCAGGCTGGGCGTTTTGTCGTAGGCATCGACGATGCGCGCCACCAGCGGATGGCGCACCACGTCCTCGCTGGTCAGCCGGGTGATCGCAATGCCCTGCACCCGTTTCAGGACGCGCTCGGCATCGACCAGGCCGCTCATCTGCGTGCGCGGCAGGTCGACCTGGCTCACGTCGCCCGTCACCACCGCTTTGGAGCCAAAGCCGATGCGCGTCAAAAACATCTTCATCTGTTCGGGCGTGGTGTTTTGCGCCTCGTCGAGGATCACGAAGGCATGGTTCAGCGTGCGCCCGCGCATGAAGGCCAGCGGCGCAATCTCGATCTGCTGGCGCTCGAAGGCCTTTTGCACCCGCTCGAAGCCCATCAGCTCATGCAGCGCGTCGTACAGCGGCCGCAAGTAGGGATCGACCTTTTGCGCCATGTCGCCCGGCAAAAAGCCCAGGCGCTCGCCGGCCTCGACCGCCGGTCGCGTCAGGACGATGCGCTGCACCGTGCTGCGCTCCAGCGCATCGACCGCGCAGGCCACGGCCAGATAGGTCTTGCCGGTGCCGGCCGGGCCGATGCCGAAGGTGATGTCGTGCGCGGCGATGTTTTCCAGGTAGGTGCCCTGGTTGACGGTGCGCGCGCGCAGGTCGGCGCGGCGCGTTGTCAAGGCGATGCCGCCTTCGGTGGTGTTCAGCGCCATGTCGCCGGCCAGCATCAGCTGCACGGTTTCGGGCTCGATCGGCCGCTGGGCGATTTCATAGAGCGCCTGCAGCACTTCGAGCGCCTGTTGCGCCCGCAGCTTGGTGCCGTCGATCTTGAACTGCTCGAAGCGGTGCGCAATCGTCACCTGCAGGCCGGCCTCGATGGTGCGGATGTGGATGTCCATGGGACCGCACAGGTTGGCCATGCGGGTGTTGTTGGGCGGCGTGAAGGTGTGGCGAAGAATCAAGGCGTGGGTTTTCCTGAAATGGGGGCAAAACAAGGAGCGGGAAGGCGATTGTCAGCCTAAATCGGGGTAATCATCCGACTGCTAAGATTTACCCATGATAGGAAGACTCACTGGCCAGCTGGCCGAAAAAAACCCGCCCGAAATCCTGCTGGACTGTAACGGCGTCGGCTATGAAGTGCTGGTGCCCATGAGCACCTTCTACAACCTGCCGGCGCTGGGCGAAAAAATCAGCCTGTTCACGCATTTCATCGTGCGGGAAGACGCGCAACTGCTCTACGGCTTTGGCAGCACCACCGAGCGCGCCGCCTTTCGCCTGCTGATCAAGATCACCGGCATCGGCCCGCGCATGGCCCTGAGCGTGCTCAGCGGCATGAGCGTGGCCGACCTGGCGCAGGCCGTCACGCTGCAGGAGACCGGCCGCATCGTCAAGGTGCCCGGCATCGGCAAAAAGACCGCCGAGCGCCTGCTGCTCGAACTCAAGGGCAAGCTCGGCGCCGACATCGGCGCGCAGGCCAGCGTGAGCAACGAGGCGCAACTCGACATCCTGCAGGCGCTGGTGGCGCTGGGCTACAGCGACAAGGACGCGGCGCTGGCGCTCAAGGCGCTGCCGCAGGATGTGGGCGTGAGCGAGGGCATCAAGCTGGCGCTGAAAAGCCTGGGAAAATAAACCGGGCCTTCAGCTTGCGAGCCATTTTTTCATTGGATTGGTTAAACTAATCCGACTTAGTCCAGAGGAGGCCTTGATGCAGACCGTCAATATTCACGAAGCCAAAACCCATTTGTCGCGCCTGATCGAGCGTGCGTCCAAGGGCGAATCCTTCATCATCGCCAAGGCCGGCAAGCCGATGGTGCGGGTCGTGCCAATTGAGCCTGAAGTGCCGCACACGCCGCAGCGCCTGGGGTTCATGCGGGGCAAGGGGAAAATTCCTGATGACTTCGATACGATGTACGCCAAGGAAATCGAAGATCTGTTCAATGGTGATGGCACGCTGTGAGCCAGCGGCTGTTGCTGGACACCCATCTATTGTTATGGGCGGCTTTGTTCCCTGAGCGCTTGCCTGAAAAAGCCGGCCGGCTGATGGGCGATGCGGCGAACACGCTTTATTTCAGCACCGTCAGCATTTGGGAAATCAGCATCAAGCTGAGCCGGCCGCGCAAGGATCTGGCGATTGATGTCCAGGAGTGGCGCGCCGGGATGCTGGACAACGGCTACCAGGAACTGGTGATCAATTCCCTGCACGCCATGGACGTGCGCAACCTTCCCGATATTCACAAAGACCCGTTTGACCGCTTGCTGCTGGCCCAGGCGATGCGTGAAGACCTGACACTGGTCACGGCCGATGCCCTGCTGGCCAGCTACCCTGGCCCCATTTTGAAGGTCTGAAAAACCATGACCATCCAAACCGACGACTTCGACCTATCCGACCTGCCGCCGGCCCGGCGCATGCTCTCCAGCGCCCCGGCCTCGCCCAAAGAGGAAGCCATAGAGCGCGCCCTGCGGCCCAAGCTGTTCGACGACTATGTCGGCCAGGCCAAGGCGCGCGAGCAGCTTGAAATCTTCATCGGTGCGGCCAACAAGCGCGGCGAGGCGCTCGACCATGTGCTGCTGTTCGGCCCGCCGGGGCTGGGAAAGACCACGCTGAGCCACATCATTGCGCACGAGCTTGGCGTGAACATGCGCCAGACCTCCGGTCCGGTGCTGGAAAAGCCCAAGGACCTGGCGGCGCTTCTGACCAACCTGGAAAAGAACGACGTCCTGTTCATCGACGAGATCCACCGCCTCAGCCCGGTGGTCGAGGAAATCCTTTACCCGGCGCTGGAGGACTACCAGATCGACATCATGATCGGCGAAGGCCCGGCGGCGCGCTCGATCAAGCTCGACCTGCAGCCGTTCACGCTGGTCGGCGCCACCACGCGCGCCGGCATGCTGACCAACCCGCTGCGCGACCGCTTCGGCATCGTCGCCCGGCTGGAGTTCTACACGCCCGAGGAACTGGCGCGCATCGTCAAGCGCAGCGCCGGCTTGCTCAATGCGCCGATGAACGAGGAGGGCGGCTTCGAGATCGCCCGCCGTTCACGCGGCACGCCGCGCATTGCCAACCGCCTGCTGCGCCGGGTGCGCGACTACGCCGATGTCAAGGGCAGCGGCACGATCACGCTGGACATTGCCAACCGCGCGCTGGCGATGCTCGACGTCGATCCGCTGGGCTTTGACCTGATGGACCGCAAGTTCCTGGAAGCGCTAATCCACCGTTTCGACGGCGGTCCGGTCGGGCTGGACAACATCGCCGCCAGCATCGGCGAGGAGCCCGGCACCATCGAGGACATGATCGAGCCTTATTTGATCCAGCAGGGCTTCATCCAGCGCACGCCGCGCGGGCGCATCGCAACGCTGGCCGCCTACCGGCATCTGGGCGTGGCGCCGCCGCGCAGCAATGGCGACACCTTGTTCGAGGTGTAATACCAATCCCGACAGACAAAGAACCAAAGCCAGCGATCGGAGTCTGAGCAGTCTTGGCTCTCGCAGGAGATTACGAAAATGTTATCTCAGCACATCATTGATCAGCTGCAGCCCTATGATTTCGACCGGCTGGCCCACAAGGAAAAGGATGGGCGCCGGCGACTGCGCCTGATCGCGCTGGCGCACCTAAAGGACGGCAAGAGCTATACCGAAGTGGCGGCTGCATTGCGCGTGACCCGCCACGCGGTCATGCGCTGGGTGCAATGGTTTACCGCCGGTGGCGTGGCCCGTCTGGCCGGCATGCCGCACGACTGGAGTACGCAGCGCCTTGCCAAAGAGCACGAAGAGGCGTTTCGCCAGGCGGTCGAGAAACTGCAGGGCGAACGCGGCGGCGGGCGGGTGCGGGGCGAAGACATCCGCCAGTTGCTGGCCGGGCAGTTTGGCGTGGCCTACAGCCTGAACGGTGTGTATGACCTGATGAAGCGCCTGGGGCTGGTATGGATTTCGGCCCGCGCCGTCAGTCCCTACGCCGATCTGGTTGCACAAGCCGAATTCAAAAAAAAACTTCGTCCAGGAAGTCGCCGCAACGCTGCCGCCAGGCGTTGCGCCTGAACAGGTGGACATCTGGTTCCAGGATGAAATGCGCATCGGCCAGCGCGGCACGCAAACGCGCCTGTGGGCGCGCAAGGGAACGCGGCCCCGGGTGGTGCGCCAGCAGCAGTCCGAATCGGCGTACATCTTTGGCGCCGTCTGTCCACGGCAGGACAGTGCCATCGGTCTGGTCATGCCGCACGCCAATACCGAGGCGATGAGCCATCATCTGCAGGTCCTGAGCGAAGCGGTGCCTGCGGGACGCCATGCCGTGCTGGTGCTGGACCGCGCGGGATGGCACACCACGCCCAAACTGCCGCAGTTCCCGAACGTTTCATTGTTGCCGCTGCCAGCGGGGTCGCCCGAGCTCAACCCGGCCGAGCAGGTGTGGGCGCAACTACGCGACCGGCACTTGGCCAACCGCTGCTACGACGGCTACGAGCAGATTGTTGACGCCTGCTGCGACGCCTGGAATGCCTTCACGCAAATCCCTGGCGCCATCCGCTCTTTGTGCTCCCGCAGCTGGGCAGTGCTGCCCTCGGCTTCGGTTATTTCATGACACGGGATTGGTATAAATGGAACCGGGTGGCGCTTGATTCCAGCCACCCCAAGGCCGGGACGGCTCAGACGCCGCCGTCGGTCATCCGGTACCAGCCGATCACCGCCGAGACGTACAGGCGCCTCAGCCCATAAAGCGGGAAGGGCTTGATCTTTGACGGCGCGACGGGCAGCGCCTGTTTGTCGCCGCTGGCGATGTACTCGGCCAGCGCCTGGCCCATGCGCGTTTGCAGGCCCACGCCGCGCCCCTGGCAGCCGATGTCGATCAGCAGGCCCGGCGCCGGTTCGTGCAGGTGCGGCAGGTAGTCGCGGGTAATGGCGACATGCCCGCACCAGCGGTAGGCGATGGGAATGCCGGCGGCCTGCGGGAACAGCTTGCCGATCACGTTTTCCAGATGCGACCAGTCGCCGGGCAAGGCCGGGTCAGGCTCATTGAAGGTTCCGCGTCCGCCCATCAGCAGGCGGCCGCTGTGGTCGATGCGGTAATACAGCAGCAGGTTGCGGGCGTCCGACGACACATGGCCTTCGGGCAGGATGCTTTTTCGCACCGCGTCGGGCAGCGGCTCGGTCGCGACCTGGAAGGAGTTGGCGTTGATGATCGATTTGCTGAGCTGCGGCCACAGCCCGTCGGTGTAGCCGTTGGTGCAGAGCACCACGCGCTCGGCGCTGACGCTGGCGCCGCCTGCGGTCACCACCTTCCAGTGGCCCTGGGCTTGCAGCAGTTGCGTCGCCGGGCTGCCGGTGTGGATGACCACGCCGGCGGCGATGGCCGCGCGCGCCAGGCCGCGCGCGTAGCTCAGCGGCTGGATGCCGCCGCCGCGCGGGTCCATCCAGCCGCCCAGGTATTTGTCGGTGCCCAGCAGGCGGGCGGTTTCGGCACGGTCCAGCAGTTGCGCGCCGACACCCTGCGCGCTCCAGTCGCGCACGCGCCGCTCGGCCATCTTGAGCGCTGCCGGCGAGTGAGCGCCCTGAATCCAGCCACGGCGCACCTGCGGCACGTCCATCTTGTGCTTGTCGATCAGCTTGAACACCGCATCGACCGTGCCGGCGGCAAAATCGACCAGGCGCTGCCCTTTCTCGCGTCCGAACATCGCCATCAGCTCGCTCGGGTCGAACTTCATGCCGGGAATGACCTGTCCGCCATTGCGGCCGGAGCCGCCGAAGCCGATCTCGCGCGCTTCCAGCACCACGACGCGCACGCCGCGCTCGGCCAGGTGCAGCGCCGTGCTCAAGCCGCAGTAGCCCGCGCCGATCACGACCACATCGGCTTTGGCATCACTTTGCAGCGGCGCGGTGTCAGGGGCGGGCGCCGCAGTGGCGGCCCACAGGGACGGGCTCAGGGGAAAGAAATCCTGTGACATTTTTGGTGCTTTACATGGGGTGGAGAACACGCCGCAGGAAGTCCTGCGTCCGTGGGTTTTGGGGATTGTTCAGAACCTCCCTGGACGGTCCCTGCTCGACGATGACGCCGCCGTCGATGAAGATCACCCGGTCGGCCACCTCGCGGGCGAACTGCATCTCGTGCGTGACCACCACCATCGTCATTCCGGCTTCAGCCAGCTTGCGCATCACGCCCAGCACTTCGCCGACCAGTTCAGGGTCCAGCGCCGACGTGGGCTCGTCGAACAGGATTGCTTCGGGCTGCATGGCAAGCGCGCGTGCTATCGCCACACGCTGTTGCTGGCCGCCCGACAGTTGCGGCGGATGCGCACTTTCCTTTTCCGCAAGCCCCACGCTGGCTAGCAGTTCGCGCGCCCGCGCAATGGCGGTCTCGCGCTTTTCGCCTTTGACGTAGATCGGCCCCTCGATCACGTTTTCGAGCACCGTGCGGTGCGGAAACAGGTTAAAGCGCTGGAACACCATCGCCACCTCGGTGCGGATGGCCTTGATGGATGCGGACTGGTTGTCCACCCGCTGACCGTGAATTTCGACGCTGCCGCCGCTGTAGCCTTCCAGCCCGTTGATGCAGCGCAGGATGGTGGACTTGCCCGAGCCGGAAGGCCCGATGATGCACACCACCTCGCCCTTGGACACACTGGCGTTGATGCCCTTGAGAACCTGGTGTGTTCCGTAGAATTTTTGCAGCTCGCGTATTTCAATCATTTCCTGTTCTTCTTTTCAAGATGGCGCACCAGCAGGATCAGCGGCACGCACATGACCAGGTAAATCAGCGCGACCAGCGTGAAAACGGTCGCGTTCTGGAAGGTGGAGGTGGCGATCAGCTTGCCCTGCAGGGCAAGCTCGGCGACGGTGATCGTCGAGGCTTGCGACGAGTCCTTGAGCATCATGATCATGATGTTGCCGTAGGGCGGAAGCACGATCTTGACGGCCTGTGGCAGCACCACCCGCCGCATCATCAGCCCCCAGCCCATGCCCATGGCCCGGGCCGCTTCCAGCTGGCCGGGATCCACCGCTTCAATGCCCGCGCGGAAGTTCTCGGCCTGGTACGCCGAGTAGGCAATGCCCAGCCCCAGAATGCCGGCCTGCAGCGCCGACAGCGAAATGCCCACGTCGGGCATCACGAAGTACAGGAAAAACAGGATCACGATGATCGGAATGCCGCGCAGCAGGTTGATGATGGCGGCGCTCAGATTGGCCAGCAAGGGAATGCCGGACACCCGCATGATGGCCCACACCAGGCCAAGGACGGTTGACAGCAGCAGGGAGCCCAGCGTCACCAAAATGGTCAGCCAGGCACCCTGTAGCAAGATGGGCATGAACTCCCGGGCGTGGTGCAGGAACTGAAGCATAGGTGGTCTTTTTCGGTAAGTAGCGCTTTAGGGTTCAGCCTGGACTCACAGGCCCCACTTTTTCAGGATGCTGTCGATCACGCCATTGGCCTTGAGCTTGGTCAGCGCCGCATTGATCTTGCCCATCAGCTCGGTGTCGCCCTTGCGGGTGGCCATGCCGATGTTGTTCACCATGGTCGGCTTGAAGGTCGTGACCATGCGCAGGTTGGGGAACTGGCCCTTGGCGACGGCAAAGGCCGCAATCGGGTAGTCGAGCACGCCCGCGTCGATGCGGCCTGCGTTGGCGTCGCGCATCAGGTCAGAGGTGGTTTCGTAGAGCTTGACCTCGGAAAACAGGCCGCTTTTTTGCAGCGGATCGACAAAAGCGGTCCCGACCTGCACTCCCACCCGTTTGCCCTTGAGGTCGGCCATGCTCTGGTAGGCGACCGTGTCCTGCTTCAGCACGACCACCCCCTCGCCGTAGCTGTAGATGGGCAGCGAAAAGTCCACCACCTCCTGGCGTGTCGGCGTGATGAACATCGCTGCCGAGATCATGTCGATGCGCTTGGACGTGAGCGAAGAAATCAAGGCTGAAAACTGCATGGGCTCGATCTGCACGCCGAAGCCGGCTTCCTTGCCAACCGCATTGACGATGTCGACCATCACGCCATCGATGGTGTTGGTCTTGGTGTCCAGAAAGGTGAAGGGCGTGCCTGTGGGCGTGGAGCCGACCTTCAACACGGTCTGGGCCGAGGCGGTGCCCGCCAGGGACAGCGTGAACGTCACAAGAAGGGCGGATGCAAGCGTTGCGAGTTTCATGGTGCGTTTCCTTTTGTCTGTCAGGTGAAAAATCATGCCGCTGTTGCAAGTGGGCCAGCCCTGGCGGCGTTTCATGGGGTGGCCGTGGGAGTTGTCGATGACTTGGGCGCGCGGGAAATGGCCCAGAGCACCGTGGTGACTGAGGGGCCAGGATTACGCCACCGGCGCGGTGTCACGCCGTCATAGCAAAAGCTGTCGCCGCCCTGCAGCCGGTAAAGATGGTCCTGAATGAACAGTTCAAGCTGGCCTTCGACCACATAACCGACCTGCTCGCCATTGTGGGTGAAAAACAGCGCATCGCCTGTGGAGCCGCCCGGCTCAATGACGGCCCGGTACAACTCAACGCCACCGGTCGAGCCCGGCGGCGTCAGCTTCTCCTTGTGAATGCCCTTGTCGCCCAGGTCGATGCGCTGGTGCTTGCCGGCGCGCACCACCGCACGCTCCGATCCGCCTTCGTTCTGGTCATGCTGGGTGTTTCGGATGAGCGTTTCCAGTGGCAATTGCAATTCCTTCGACAGCGCTTCAAGCGTTCGCAGCGAAATGGAGCGCAATCCGCGTTCAATCTGGCTGAGCAGGCTGACCGAAATGCCGCAACCCTGCGCGACTTGTTGCAGTGGCCGTCCGAGCGCTTTTCTGCGGTGGCGCACCTGCTCTCCCAGCCAGAGGTCGATCACGGAGTTGATGCGCTGCGCAGGAAACGCAGGAGATGCGGGCGCAGCCTTCCATGGCTCGATCTGTTCGGCTGCGACGTCGGCAGAGGTGGAAGGTGGCTGACTCATGTGCTCGGGTGCATCGTGTTAAATTTTTACTTACGTGTAATTTTTACAACGCAATTGTTGCGCCAGTCTAGACACGCGTGACTTGATGTCCATTAGGGCGAACCCTTGCCATGCATTCCAAGAGCCCCGGCCTTGCCTGTCTCCTCCAGTGAAAAGGGCGATCTTTCGCGGGTACCGGCCCGCAAGGCAAGGCGCCTGATGGCGGATGATTTTTTTATGCGAAGCGGAAGTGAAAAATTTGGGCGTGTCGCTGCGCACATTCATGGTGCGGGCTGAACGGGATGCGCCCCTTTTTGCGACAGGCCTCTCGTGGCCGGCTTTGCAGCCCTGATGGGTGGCCCGCACGTTTTCTGTTGAAAATGGCGGCTCAGGCGCAGGCTCATCCTTGTGGCGATGACGCACAAAGCCATCCGGATCTTTTGTTCCGCGAAAGTGCCACGCAGTGCATGGCCGTTTCGCCCGGGAGCGGATCAGGTCACAAGTCCTGCCTGCCGTAAGCCGGGCGAATCCGCGTTTTTTTCACGATGCCGGACGGCGCGAACAAGATGACGAATTCGGCATTGGCCGCCTCGCTCCTGAGCGGATTTTTGCGGTAAACCCAAACTTCATAGCCGCTGTCGAACCGGACCACCGTGGCCGGGCCAAGCGCTGCCATCACCTCCTGCTTGCTGGATGTTCCGATGGCGACGGCTTCGCTCGCGGTTTGCATCGTCAGCCCAGGGTCGCGAAATGGATGGGTGGCGCCTCCCATGCCTGGAAAACCGAAAGGGCCTGCGCACCCGGCAAGCCACAGGCATGCTGCCAGCACGCCGGCCGTGCTTGCGCCCCTGCGGCAAACGGGGGATGGCTGAAGGGCGGCCTTCATACGTCGTCCATGTATTCAAATTCGACCCGCGTGTCGTCAGGCCAGCTGCGGTCGCCCAGCGGCAGAACGTAGGTGCGGTCCACCAGCACCTCGCAGTCGCAATAGGGCAGTTCGTCCTTCAGCTTCGGATCATCGCTGGCGGCTGCATAGAGCATGTCGATGGTCAGGATTTCGCGGCGCGGGCCGGCGACCAGCACCACGCTGAACAGCGGCCGCTCCGCAAAGAACAGGTAGAGCGGCACCTGCCGGTCGCAATAGGCCGGTGTGTCGAGCAAGGCCTTGACCATCCGGCCGACGATGTTGCTGCGGTTGGAAATCAGGCCGGCTTCCATGCCCACCCGGCATTCCAGCCGCAGGTCTCCGAGGCGCCGCGTGCCGGGCGGCAGGCCGGGGGTCTTGATCTCGGTGCGCCAGGTCATGCTTTGCGCACGCCGGTTGGGCGAGACCTGGGCATTTTCGTCGTAGGCCTTCTGGTGGCGCGCCAGTGTGAACGTCTGGTCCGGCGCAATCGGCACCGGAAAATCCACCGTGGTGCCGATGACTTCCATCTCGATGCGGTTCAGGTCGGTGTCAAGCCGGCGCGGCAGCAGCTTGAAGCGCAGCGACCCGTTGGGCGACAACACGCCGCGCTCCTTGTCGAACAGGTCCATTCCATTGATCATTTTTCGATAGGATTTTTCGACCGGGTCGGGGTTCGCCTTGGCCGAGATCGTGACCGTCGGCAGATCCCCGCCGGATTTAACCTGCGCAGCCGCGTTCAGGCAGGCGAATGCAGCGAGGCATGTCCATGCCATCGGCTTCGCGAAGCGTGGAAAAAACAAAAAGCTTGCGGATGCTTTGGCGGTCGGCATGGCATTTTTCGTGACAGATGACGAACATCGTAGGCCGCAGTAGGCGACGGCCCTGTAGGACGATTCCAGCGTTCTTGAAATGGAGCGTTCCTGGCAGCCTGTTCGGGCTGGTTTTCTGTTCATCCATCGGTCTTTACATTGCTCTTTACCTTCTGACGGGTCAACTTTCATGCACTGGCAGTCGTTAAACAGGCTTATCACTGCCTGGACCACACAATGACCCGCCTCACCCATTCCCATCGCCTCGTTGCGCTGGCCATTGCGTCGCTTTTATTTGCGGGGTCCAGCTTTGCAAAAGACCACGGCGACAATGGACACGGCAAGGACAAACACCAGGACAAGGGCCACGGCAAGCATGGCCAGGTACACAAGGACAAGCCGCACAAGGAACAGCAACACGCCGTGCAGCGCCAGCGGCCCGAAATCCGCCCCGGTGCCTATTTCAATGACCAGCAGCGCACCTATGCGCGCCAGTACTACAGCCAGAACTACGGACACGGCCGGAATTGCCCGCCCGGCCTGGCCAGGAAGCACAACGGCTGCATGCCTCCCGGCCAGGCCAGGAACTGGTCTGTCGGCCAGCCGGTGCCCCGGGGCGTGACGGTTTATACCAATCCCGTGTCATGAAATAACCGAAGCCGAGGGCAGCACTGCCCAGCTGCGGGAGCACAAAGAGCGGATGGCGCCAGGGATTTGCGTGAAGGCATTCCAGGCGTCGCAGCAGGCGTCAACAATCTGCTCGTAGCCGTCGTAGCAGCGGTTGGCCAAGTGCCGGTCGCGTAGTTGCGCCCACACCTGCTCGGCCGGGTTGAGCTCGGGCGACCCCGCTGGCAGCGGCAACAATGAAACGTTCGGGAACTGCGGCAGTTTGGGCGTGGTGTGCCATCCCGCGCGGTCCAGCACCAGCACGGCATGGCGTCCCGCAGGCACCGCTTCGCTCAGGACCTGCAGATGATGGCTCATCGCCTCGGTATTGGCGTGCGGCATGACCAGACCGATGGCACTGTCCTGCCGTGGACAGACGGCGCCAAAGATGTACGCCGATTCGGACTGCTGCTGGCGCACCACCCGGGGCCGCGTTCCCTTGCGCGCCCACAGGCGCGTTTGCGTGCCGCGCTGGCCGATGCGCATTTCA
>NZ_KL448323.1:4006657-4136691 GCF_000709345.1 Polaromonas glacialis
CTTTTGCAGCTTGAGCAGATACCAGCCCCAGGCGCTTCATCAGGTCATACACACCGTTCAGGCTGTAGGCCACGCCAAACTGCCCGGCCAGCAACTGGCGGATGTCTTCGCCCCGCACCCGACCGCCGCCGCGTTCGCCCTGCAGTTGCTCGACCGCCTGGCGAAACGCTTCCTCCTGTGCTTTGGCAAGGCGCTGCGTGCTCCAGTCATGCGGCATGCCGGCCAGACGGGCCACGCCGCCAGCGAGGAACCATTGCACCCAGCGCATGACCGCGTGGCGGGTCACGCGCAATGCAGCCGCCACTTCGGTATAGCTCTTGCCGTCCTTTAGGTGCGCCAGCGCGATCAGGCGCAGTCGCCGGCGCCCATCCTTTTCCTTGTGGGCCAGTCGGTCGAAATCATAGGGCTGCAGCTGATCAATGATGTGCTGAGATAACATTTTCGTAACCTCCTGCGAGAGCCAATATGTCTCAGACTCCGATCGCTGGCTTTGGTTCTTTGTCTGTCGGGATTGGTATTACTCGGTGGCTCCGCCGGTGCTGCGCCGCCTGCCGCCCGCGCCCTATGGCTACCGGTACGCGCGCATTGGCGGCGACATCGTCCTGGTGCAGCAGCAAAACAAGCTGATCGTTGACATCATCGTGGGCTTGCTCGGCTGAATGGACAAAGCCTGAAAAAAACGGCCATTCGCCGCAGAACCCTCAGCCCCCGGACTGGTGACAGCGCCAGTTCCACCAACAGGAAAACCCGCATGAAATCATTCTTCAAGGCCACCCTGGTCACTCTGGCCATGGTGTCGGCTGGCCAGGCCATGGCGCAGGCCACGTTCTACCAGGACGACAATTACAAGGGGGCCACCTTCACCACAGACCGGCCCGTCGAAAACCTCAGGCAGTCCGGCTTCAATGACAAGGCGGCATCGGTCATCGTTTCCGGCAAGCTGTGGGAAGTCTGCGACCGGCCGCGCTTTGGCGGCCATTGCACCGTGCTGCGCCCGGGCCAGTACCCGTCGCTGGCGGCGCTGGGACTGGCGCAGCGCGTGGCGTCTGTCCGCGTCGTGGACCGCAATGAACGCATCGATGAAAGCCGTTACGCGCCGGTAGCCGCTGCCGTGCCGTCAAACGCCCAGGTGATTTTTTACGCGAACGAAAACTTCCAGGGCCAGTCGTTCACCGCGCAGAGCCAGATTGACGATTTCACCCGCTACGGCTTCAACGACCGGGCTTCTTCTGCCGTGGTACTGGGCGACCAGTGGGAAGTGTGCGAGAACGTGCGGTTCAGCGGCCGTTGTGTCGTGCTGCGGCCGGGCCGCTATGTCTCGCTGGTGTCCATGGGCATGGAGGACCGGGTGTCGTCGATCCGCGGTGTGGCGGCCAATGCGCGGGTCGGCAATGAGCGTTATGCGCCGCTGCCCGCCCCGGTGTATGACAACCGCCGCCGCAGCGAGGAGCGCTTGTACGACGTCGATGTCACGTCGGTGCGCGCCGTGCTGGCCGCTCCCGAAAAGCGCTGCTGGATGGAGCGCGAGCTGGTGACGGTGCAGCCGGGCGGCAACTACAACATTGGCGGCGCCCTTGCCGGCGCCCTGATTGGCGGCGTGCTCGGCCATCAGGTCGGCGGCGGAACCGGCAAGCAGATCGCGACGGTTGGCGGCGCCGTGGCGGGCGCGGCGGTAGGCGCCAACGTGGGCCGCGCCACGTCGGCAGGTCCGCAGGTCGCGGGCCAGGATGTGCAGAAATGCGAGACGGTGCCAAGCCAGGCCAAGACGGAGTTTTGGGACGTGACTTACACCTTCCGGGGCCAGGAGCACACGATCCAGACCACGTCGCAGCCGGGCAGGACCATCACGGTGAACGGCCAGGGCGAGCCCCGCGTCTGAAAGGAAGCGCCGCAGCGATGGCTGCCTTGGGATTGACGTGAAGGAAAAGGCCGGCTGGATTTTCAGCCGGCCTTTTTTTTGTTCGTGCATTCAGGCCGCGCCCGGCATGCTCGGGGAATGCCGTTTCCCCCTGGCTTATTTGCGCGACGCCAGATACTCGCGCACGGCCGTGACGTGTTCGCCGACCTGGGTCACCGCTTGCGCCAGTTCGGGCTCGGTGCAGCCAAGCTCCTGGCTCCAGTAGGCCAGTTCTTCCCGGTCGATGATGTCGATGCGACCGGGGTCCAGTGGTTTGAAAGGGCTTGGGTGGTCGGGCATGTGGGGCTCCTGTGGGTTGGTTGCGCCCTGAAACGATACTGGCGTCGCTGCCGCCAGGCAATACCTTCAGACCCCCCGGCCGCCGGCTCAGCCCCTGTCCGCCCGGCCTGGCCTGGCTTGGGTTCTGCCGTCCATTCCCGCGACTCGACCGGCACTGGAGCCCGACACGCCGACCAGCGCGCCCATGTCCAGGCAGGGCTGGTTGTCGTTGACGTACACCAGCGTCGCACCCTGGCCGAAGCGCTGGGGCACGGTGCGGTGGTATTCATGGCGTGTGTCCACCGGCGCCTCGCTGGACTGGTAAATCAGCTTGCCGCCAGGGTGGTACACGCTGTAGCAGCCCGCATGGGCTGACATGGACAGGCCGCAGGCCGCAAGAATGGCAAAAACGTTTTTCAAGATCAGGCTCCAAATCGTTGAGGTTGAGCATAGGCAGTTTCCCCGCCGTTCACTGTAGGACTTGCGAGCATTTCGCGCTGCCCCGGCAGGCCCGAAATGTCAACGACCTGATGCCGGTTTTACATGCTGGACGCAGGCGTAAATTCGGTATGAAGTCGTTCAAATGGCTGATCGCAGCGCGCTGGCCGTGGCCGGATGCACCGGTGCCCCAGGCCTGCATCCGCAACGCCTCAAGCCAGCCGGCAGCGCGGGCTTGTCTTGGCTGGCAATGAAAAATGGCTTGGTTGCTATTGATTAAATAGCTGCTTGCGCCCGCCGGTATTGCGAAAAAGCCATTTTTGGCTTGAGTTTCAGGTCATCGCACCACGCGCGTCCACCCGGATGATGCGTTCGACGATGCCCTTTTTCAGCCCGCCGATCACGCCGATCATCGCGTCGTGCAGGTTCACCGTCGGGTCGCAATGGCCGGGAATCAGCCACAACTGCTGGCCCAGGTCGGGCAGGCGGGTGTGGCCGCTAGAGGGCCGCAAGATGCCGTGTTCGTCGCCGCCGTTGAAATAGTCCAGTCCGCCCTGGCCATCGAAGTCATGCACCCGGGGCAGGCCGGCGTCGATGGCGTGGCTCTTGTGGCCGGCATCGCACACCGCGTGGCCGGCGTGGCGGCTGATGACTTGCGTTCTGACGAACAGGGCGTGCTCGAAGTAGGGCTGCACCGGGTCGCGCTGGTTTTGCGCATAGTCGGCATCCATGAAGATGAAGGAGCCGGCCTGCAGCTCGCCGTAAACACCGCTGGCGGCCTCCAGCGCGAAGCTGCCGGTTCCGGCGCCGGTCACCAGCGCTGGAAGCATGCCCTGGGCCTTGAGCAACTGGCACGTCGTCTCGACCGACTTCATCGCTTCGGCGCAGGCCATGCGCCGCTCCTGCACGTTGCGCAAGTGCTGGGCCTTGCCGTGGTAAGCCTGCAGTCCGGCAAAGCGCAGCGCCGGATGCCTGCGGATTTCCAGCGCCAGCAGGGCCGCGTCCGGCCCGGGCTGGACGCCGCAGCGGCCCTGGCCGACGTCGATCTCGACGAACACGTCAATCACCGTGGCCGTGCTGGACGCGCCGTTGCGCGCGCCAGTCCGGGCGTCGGTCATGGCCTGCGCCAGCCGGCGCACGCCTTCCACGCTGTCCACGGCGATGGCGATCTTGCCGTTATGCGCGGCGACCGCCTGCGTCAGGGCCGCCACCCGCGCCAGCTTGGCCGGCGCAATCACCTCGTTGCTGATGTACACGTCATACACGCCGCCAGCGACCATGATTTCGGCCTCGGCGGTTTTCTGCACGCACACGCCGACGGCACCGGCCTTGATCTGCATCTTGGCCAGCAGCACGCTTTTGTGCAGCTTGGCATGGGGGCGCCAGCGGACGTGGTGCTTCCGGGCAAATTCGGCCATGCGGCCGAGGTTTCGTTTCATGGCGTCCAGGTCAACCACCAGCGCCGGGGTGTCGATGTCGTGGACGGATTTGCCGATCAGTTCGGACAGGTGCGCAATCAGTTTGCTCATCAGGTGCAAGCGCCCATGTAAACGGGTCCGGCGGCGAACAGGCCGTCGTCCAGAGATTCGTCGTCCAGGTGCTGGGTGTCCGCCCAGCCGACCAGGCTGAAGCCCTGCGGCGTCCAGAGCAGCCGGTTGATGGCCGCGTTGCCCAGCGTCCAGGTGCGTGGCGCCTGGATGTGCAGGCGCGTGGCCGCGCGATAGAGCACATCCATCACGCCGCCATGGCCGACCACCGCGATCAGCTCGCCCGGATGCCTGGCGGCCAGCCGCTCGACGGCCTCGACCACCCGGCGGTTCAGGTCTTGCAGCGACTCGCCGCCAGCGGGAGCGAATTCCGGATCGCGCTTGCGCCAGCGCATCGACTGGTCGGGCAGCAGGGCCTCGATCTCGGCAAAGGTCTTGCCTTCGAAGTCGCCAAAGCCGCGTTCGCGCAGGCCGGTTTCAGCGTTGACCGGCAGCCCGTGCACGCGCCCCAGGTACTCCGCCGTTTCCCAGGCGCGCACCAGGTCGCTGGCATACACCGCCGTGATCGGCTCGTGCTTGAGCGCCCGCGCCATGCGGGCGGCCTGCACGCGGCCGGTGGCGTTCAGGGGAATGTCGAGGCGGCCCTGGATGCGGGTGTCCACGTTCCAGTTGGTTTCACCGTGGCGAATGGCAATGATGCGGGTAGGTTCAATCATGGGATGAAGTCAGGTTGACAGGCAGATGCGAAAGTAAAAGGGCGCAAAACGATAAACGGAGGTGAACCCGCTCCACCCCAGCCAGGGCCGCGGAACCGGCTCCGCCGGGCCGCAGGCGCAGCGGCCCCCTCGGGGGGGGCTGCGAACCACACGAAGTGGGGAGCGTGGGGGCATTACTGTATCTGGATGTCGATGCGGCGCGGCCCTGGCGGCGGTTGCGGAAAGCCCTGCAGCGCCGCGTCCAGCATGGCCGCCAGCACCGCAGGCGTCTCGTTCTGGACGCCATCATTGGTGACGCGGGTTTCAAACACAATCTGGCTGCTGCCCAGGTCGCGCACCAAGAGCGTCAGGTCGCGGTGGAAGTAGGGGCTGGGGGTTGAATAACCCAGCGGAAAAGACATGCCGAAAGCCGCGCCCCGGTTGCCGCCGCCCAGAAAAACGCCGGGCATGCCAAATCCGAAGCCGTCATAGCCGGGGCCATAGGGCAACGCCTCGATCACCTGGGTGCTGACCCGCACCTGCACGCTGAAGCGCGCCGCCGCCGGGTTCAGCTCCATGCCGACCCTGGCCAGCGCACTGCGCGCCGCTTCCTCGACACGGTCCTGGTAGGCGGCGGTCACCTGCTGCGACGGCAGGCGCTCGAAACGGTAGGGCGTGCCGGGTCCGGGCGGCGCCGCATTCCAGCCATGGAAGGCGGTGACCTTGTTTTCAACCACCTGCAGTCCGGAACAGCCGGCCATGAAGAATCCCAGCAATGCGACTGAAAAAATAGCGGCAAGCACGCGTTTCATAAGGCCTCCTGTGGGGATGGATGCAAAAAACGGTTCAGTTTGGCGTTCGCGGGCGGATGCCGATCACGGCATGGCCCGGGGGTGCCGCCTGCGTGAATTCCTCGGCATCGAAGGCCTTGTCGCCTTCGGGGTCGGCCACGCCGGTGGTCTTGATGCCCTTGAAGTCGTGGCGCTTGCTGTCCATCAGGTGCGAGGGCACGATGTTCTGCAGCGCCGCGAACATGTTCTCGATGCGGCCTGGATACTGTTTTTGCCAGTCGCGCAGCATGTTGCCGACCTGCTTGCGCTGCAGGTTTTCCTGGCTGCCGCACAGTGTGCACGGAATGATCGGGAAGTTTTGCACTTCGGCCCAGCGCGTCAGGTCTTTTTCGGTCACATAGGCCATCGGCCGGATCACGATGTTCTTGCCGTCGTCGCTGACCAGCTTGGGCGGCATTCCCTTGAGCTTGGCGGCAAAGAACATGTTCAGGAAGAAGGTCTGGAGCATGTCGTCGCGGTGGTGGCCCAGCGCGACCTTGGTGCAGCCCAGCTCGCCCGCCACGCGGTACAGGATGCCGCGCCGCAGCCGCGAGCACAGCGAACACAGCGTCTTGCCCTCGGGAATCACGCGCGTCACGATGCTGTAGGTGTCCTGGTTTTCAATGTGGTATGGAACGCCCAGCCTGGCCAGGTACTCGGGCAGCACATGCTCCGGGAACCCGGGCTGCTTCTGGTCGAGGTTGACGGCGACCAGTTTGAAGTTGATCGGTGCGCGCTTTTGCAGCTTGAGCAGGATGTCCAGCATGGCGTAGCTGTCTTTCCCGCCCGAGACGCAGACCATCACCTTGTCGCCTTCCTCGATCATGTTGAAGTCCACGATGGCGCGGCCGACCTCGCGGCACAGGCGCTTTTCCAGCTTGTGGTCCTCGCGCTCGATCTTCATCGAGTTCTGCACGCGGGCCGAGGTTTCGAGTTGTTCGTCTATCCAGAGTGCGCTCATGTCGGTTACCACTGTCCTGTCTCGACGCGAATGGCTACTTCGCAGTCGTCAAAAATTTCAAGTTTGGCAATTTTCACCCGCACGCCCAGCACGCCGGGCAGTTGCATCAGCCGGTGCGCGAGCTTGCCGATCAGGCTTTCCAGCAGGTTGGCATGCTCGGCGGTGCATTCGGTGATGATGATCTGGCGCACCTTGCGGTAGTCGAGCACATGGGTGATGTCGTCGTCGTGGGGCAGCAGCGGCTGCGTGCCCAGGTTGAGTTCGGCATCGACCTGGATCGGCTGCGGCGCGGTTTTTTCGTGGGCCAGGATGCCCAGGTTGGCGTCAAAGCGCAAGCCGGTGAGGTGCAGGATCTGGGTGCCCCGGGTGGTGAACATGTTGACAGTCTGTAATAAGTAAGGAAAGAGGTCTGTCAGCCATTGCCGACGCTTGGAAAAGTGGCAAGGCTTACATCAGCGAAAAATCGCGTTCGAAGCGCATCAGGTGCTGGCCGCCATCGACCAGCAGCGTGGTGCCGGTGATCGACGAATTCTCCAGCGCGAACTTCACCGCGCTCGCCACGTCGGCCGGCGTGGACGAGCGGCCCAGCGGCGAGAGCTTGTGGCGCGCGGCGAACGCATCGCCCGTCAGCAGGTGGCTGGTCAGCGTCAGGCCGGGCGCGACGCCGACCACCCGCACCTGCGGCGCCAGCGCCATCGCCAGCATCGTGCCGGCCGCTTCCAGTGCCGCCTTGGACAGCGTGTAGCTGAAAAAATCCGGGTTCTGGTTCCACAGCTTCTGGTCGAGCAGGTTGACGACCGCGCCCGTGGTGCCCTGCGCAACGGCATGCGCATGCAGCGCCTGTGCCAACAAAATGGGCGCGCCAGTGTTGCTGCGCAGGTGCTTGTCCAGCGCGGCAAAGCCAAAGGTCTCGGCGCTGTCGTGCTCAAAGGTCGAGGCGCTGTTGACCACCGCATCGACCCGGCCAAAATGCGCAATGACGCGGGGCAGCAGGCCGCGCACGGCGGTTTCACTCGACAGATCAGCATCAAAAGCGGCTGATCCGCACGCCAGGCGGGCGCAGTCAGCTACGGTTTTAAGAGCATCTGCTTCAGAACTGCGGTAATGCACGGCGACCTGCCAGCCGCCGGCTGCCAGCGCCAGCGCGATTTCGCGGCCCAGCCGCAAGGCAGCGCCGGTCACAAGGACAACGGGTCGGGACAAGGTAGGTGTCATCGGGTGGAGCAGCAGGTCAGGGAGGCGGCGGGATGGCCAGAGGAATCGCAGACAATCATGTTAGGTGACAAACATGACGAATTCCTCTATTTTAACGACCACCCTGCAGGCCTTGATCGCCAAGGCGATAGGCGAGGCTGGCGGTTGGCTGGGTTTTGATGCCTTCATGGCGCTGGCGCTCTACCAGCCGGGCCTGGGTTACTACGCCAACGACTCGCTGAAATTCGGACGGATGCCTTCAGGGACCCATGCGATCGATGGCGTGCAGGGCGGCGGCAGTGATTTCGTGACCGCGCCCGAGCTGTCGCCGCATTTCGGCCGGACACTGGCGCGGCAGGTGGCGCAGGCGCTGCAGGCCTCTGGCACGGACGAAGTATGGGAGTTTGGCGCTGGCTCCGGTGCGCTGGCGCAGCAGGTGCTCGACGCGCTGGGCAGCCAGATCGCGCGCTACACGATTGTCGATCTCTCTAGCGCCTTGCGCGAACGCCAGCGCGAACGGCTGGCCGCGCACGCCGGCAAGGTCGCCTGGGCCAGCGAACTGCCGGCGCAGATGCGCGGCGTGGTGCTGGGCAATGAAGTGCTCGATGCGATGCCGGTGAAATTGCTGGCGCGCCTGGGCGGCGTGTGGCACGAGCGTGGCGTGGCGCTGCATGAAGGGCGTTTCACCTACGCCGACTGCCCGACCGACCTGCGACCGCCGCTGGAAGTCGCCGGAAACCACGACTATGTCACCGAAATCCACGCACAGGCCGAAGGCTTCATTCGCACGCTGGCCGACCGGCTGCAGGCCGGCGCGGTGTTTTTGCTCGACTACGGCTTTCCCGAGCACGAGTATTACCATCCGCAGCGCAGCATGGGCACGGTGATGTGCCACCGCGCCCATCGTTCCGATGGCGACGCGCTGGCCGATGTCGGCGAAAAGGACATCACCGCCCATGTCAACTTCACCGGCATCGCGCTGGCCGGGCAGGAAGCGGGGCTGGAGGTGCTGGGCTACACCAGCCAGGGGCGGTTTTTGCTGAACTGCGGGTTGCTGGACGGGCTGGAAAACGCTTCCCTGGCCGAGCGCGCGATGGCGCAAAAGCTGGTCAACGAGCATGAAATGGGCGAGCTGTTCAAGGTGATCGCGTTTGCCGCCAAAGGAAGCCTGGCGTGGGAGCCGCTGGGCTTTTCGGCGGGCGACCGCACGCATACCTTGTAGCCTGCAGGAACCTTATCGAAATCAGTGCGAATGACCATGGCGTATTCGAATGCGTTATTTTTGACCCCATAAGGTCGGCAAGCGCCTGCGCGGCTCGGGCCATGGCGCTCAAGCGCCCCTGCTGCAACAGTGAGCGCCTGGGCGTGCCAGGCCAGCAGACTGAAAATCTGCTGATGCGCGCCTGAAGCTCAGGCCGCTTTCAGTCGCGGCTTGGAAAACTGGCTGGCATGCAGCCAGGCGCGGCGCAGCACGGCGGGCGAACGGGTCTCTTCGGGAATCAAGAGGTAGTTCTGCGCCCGCATGGCCGTGCCCACGCCGACCTTGCTGGTCAGCACCGTCATCGGGATCGACAGCAGCAGCGGCAGGCCGACCGGCACCAGCCAGATCAGCGCGCTGGCATCGATCATCGCAATGCCGGCAGCCAGCACCAGGACCACGCTGCTCATGGGCGCCAGTTGCGCCAGCGCATGACGCCACGGCACGGCGGCGGCCTCGCGCGGAGGCGATTTCCATTCCAGCTTCAGGCCGGTCAGCGCAATGACGACGAACAGCGAGTGCGCCAGCATGCGGATGGGCGCCTGCAGCAGCGCGATCAGCGTTTCCAGCAGCGCGCTGCGCAGCAGGCTGGCGGTGCCGCCATAGGCCTGCTGCTGGCCCTTGAACAGCACGGCAGCAATGCCCAGGATGCGCGGCAGGAACAGCATGGACAGCGTCCACGCCCAGAGCGACAGCAACTCGCCGGGCAACACATCCCAGTCGCTGACCATCGGCGAGCCCGACAGCCATAGCGCCGTGCCCATGGTCATGAAGCACAGCCACAGCGGCGCCGACAGGTAGGCCATGGCGCCGGTGGCGAACATCGAGCGGTGCACCGGATGCATGCCGGGCTCGGCGATCAGGCGCGAGTTCTGCAGGTTGCCCTGGCACCAGCGGCGGTCGCGCTGCAGCTCGGCCAGCAAATCGGGCGGCTGCTGCTCGTAGCTGCCGATCAGGTCGGCCACCAGCCAGACGTGGTAGCCGGCGCGGCGCATCAGGGCGGCTTCGACGAAGTCGTGCGACATGATGCTGCCGGCCATGCCGCCCGTTCCCTTGATGTGCGCCAGCGCGCAATGCTGCATGAAGGGCTCGATGCGGATGATCGCGTTGTGGCCCCAGTAGTGCGACTCGCCCATCTGCCAGAACTGCATGCCCAGCGTGAACAGGCGGCCGGTCACGCGCGAGCCGAATTGCTGCGCGCGCGCATGCAGCGTCACATGGCCGATGGCCTGCGTGGCGGTCTGGATGATGCCGGCGGTCGGGTTGGCTTCCATCAGCTTGACCATTGACACCAGGCAGTCGCCGCTCATCACGCTGTCGGCGTCCAGCACCACCATGTAGCGGTAGTCCTTGCCCCAGCGGCGGCAGAAGTCTGCGACGTTGCCGGCCTTGCGGTCGGTGCGGCGCTTGCGCAGGCGATAGTAGACCTCGATCTGCGGCTGGTGGGGCTGGCTGGCGAGCTGGCCGCGCAGGTCTTCCCAGGCGGCGCGTTCGGCCTTGATGATCGCCGGGTCGTTGCTGTCGGACAGCACGAACACGTCAAAATTTTGCACATGGGCCGTCACCGCGACCGATTCGCAGGTGGCCCTCAAGCCGGCAAACACGGTGCTCACGTCCTCGTTGCAGATCGGCATGATGATGGCGGTGCGCGTGGTCTTGCTAAGTATGTGGTGCTGGACCTTTTTGCTTGAGAGCGTGTGGGCGTCGCCGAACAGCGTGACGTAAAAACCCATCATCGCCGTCATGAAGCCGGTGACCACCCACGCCGACAGCAGCGCAAACAGGCCCAGCTGGCCGTATTGCAGGAAGGCGTTGTCATAGACCGGCTGCATGTCGGCAAACAGCGCTGTCGCCACCACCGTGCTGATCAGCGTCAGCAGCATGAACACCGTGCGGCGGCGCTTGGCAGCATGCTGCCACGGCTCCATCGCCCCGGCCGATGCCGCTTGTTTGAGCGTCTCCCGTCCGGTGAGCTTGAGGACCGGCAGCAGCGCCGCCGTGCCCAGGCTGTTCCAGAAACCGCGCCATGGACGCGGCGCCATCGAACCCCGATGCACCGGCGGCGCCGTGACCGCATTGGGATGACGCTCTTCACGCAGCAGGCTGCGCCGATTCAGTTTGTGATCAGGTTGGTCCATGTTTCGCTCAGGGTTTGGTTGTTGTGTTGGAGAAAGGCGCGCAGTTCAATCGGCTGGGCCGGCTCGGCAGTTTTCAGGCGCTCGACCCGCAGCGTCATGCGCCAGGCGCCGGTGGCCGGGTTGCGGTAGGCCAGGCTTTCGACCACGCGGGCATTGCTGCCTGCGGTCGTGATGGCCTCGACCTTGGCGCCTTCGGGCAGCGCGTCTAGGGCGGGACCGGCGAAATCAACGACAAACTGGATCTGCTGGCCCAGCGCGTCGGCGCCGAGCTTGCTGTAGCCGATGCCGCGCCGCGACTGCGTCACCCAGCCGTTGGGCGGCAGTTGCTGGTTCTTGCCCTGCCAGGCGATCTGGTAGGCCAGGTCGAGCGGCTGGCCGGGTGCCGGCATTTTTTCGGGCACCCAGTAGGCGGCCACGTTGTCGTGGGTTTCGTCAGGGGTGGCAAATTGCAGCAGCTCGACCCGGCCGGCGCCAAAGTCGCTCAAAGGCGTGACCCAGGCGCTGGGGCGCTGTTCGTAGCGCGCCTCGGTGTCTTCGTAGCTGCGAAACGCCCGGTCGCGCTGCATCAGGCCAAAGCCCTTGAGTTTTTGCATGCTGAACGAGGTGACCAGCGGCGACGCCGGGTTTTGCAGCGGGCGCCAGAGCCATTCGCCGCCACCCTTGCCGTCATCGGTGGCGATCATCAGGCCGTCCGAGTCGTGCACTTCCGGCCGGAAGTCGCCGGGGCGCGGCTGGTTCTCGCCAAAGAAGAACATGCTGGTCAGCGGCGCGATGCCCAATGTGGTCACCGGCTTGTCGGTGGGCCGCATGAACAGGCGGGCGCGCACTTCGGTCACCGTCTGCTCGCCGGGCTTGACATCGAAGCGGTAGGCACCGGTCATGCGCTCCGAATCCATCAGGGCATAAATCGTCAGCGGCGCACCTTCGGTGGCGGGCTTTTCCAGCCAGTAGTCGGTGAAGCGCGGAAATTCTTCCTGGCCGGGGCCGGCCGTGTCCACCGCCAGGCCGCGCGCCGACAGGCCATACAGCTGCCCGGAACCCAGCGCCCGGAAGTAGCTGGCGCCGGAGAAAACGACCAGTTCGTCTTTATAGGTTGGCGAGTTCAGGTTGCTGAAAAAGCGCACGCCGCCATAGCCCAGGTCGCCCCAGCTTTTTGGCGACAGCTTGTTCTTGCCAAAGTTGAACCGCGCCGGGTCGTAAGGAATGCGCTTGGCGCCTGCAGGCGTGATTTCATGGACGCGAACCGAGTCGCCATGCCGGCCGACATGGAAAAAGTTGGCTTCATAAGCCAGCTTGTCGGCGCGCCACAGCGTGCTTTCCGGCTTGAAGCGGATGTCGCGGTAGTCGTCGTATTCCATCTTGGCCAGCTCGGCTGGCACGGCCTGCGAGGCTTGCTTGAACGGGGTCTTGGCACGCTGGCTGGCGAGTTTGGCGACATCTTCGAGATTCCATGCCAGTGCCGGGCTGCTGCCCAGGGCCAGCACGGCGGCGCAGGCCACGGCTGAAAAAGAGATCCGCCAGCTTGGCGCGCCGGCAGGTTTGAAACGATGAAAAAAGGCTTGCATGGAATCACTAGGGCAAACCCTGTGCCAGCTTCTAAAAGCCTTTTTAAATCAACAACTTGGATGCGCAAGATGATTTTTTGCAGCGAAAAGCCGGGCAAAAAGCCCGAAAAACCCGGTTTTTGTCGCCAGCCAGCGACAACATTCCGGGCTTGATCCGAAAGTTGTTTTAAATCAAGGGCTTAGCCTGTCGCCAGAAAGCGACTCACTCCGGGGACGGCTGCGAGCTGTCGGCCTTGAAGTGGCCGGGCGTGAGGCCGTGCTTTTGCATCAGCCGGTAAAACTCGGTGCGATTGCGGTCGGCCAGCCGGGCGGCGTCGGCGACGTTGCCATCGGTCAGCTTGAGCAGGCCGACCAGGTAGTCGCGCTCGAAACGCTGCCTGGCCTCGGCGAAGGTCAGCACCTGGATGCTTGGCGAGCGCAGCGCGCGCTGGACCAGCGCCAGCGGCACCAAGGGCGTGCTCGACAGGGCGCAGACCTGCTCGACCACGTTGTAGAGCTGGCGCACATTGCCCGGCCAGGCGGCGGTGCCCAAGGCCTTGAGCGCTTCGGGCGCAAAGCCGCTCAGGCGCTTGTGGTACTTGGCCGCCAGCGTCACCAGGAAGTGGTTGGCCAGCAGCGGTATGTCCTCGCGACGCTCGGACAGCGGCGGCAGGCTCAGCGTCACGACATTGAGCCGGTAGTACAGGTCGGCGCGGAAATCGCCGGCCTCCATGGCGGCATCGAGGTCGCGGTGCGTGGCCGAGATGATGCGCACGTCCACCGGAATCGACTGACTGGCGCCCACCGGCCGCACCTCGCGCTCCTGCAGCACGCGCAGCAGCTTGACCTGCAGCGCCGGCGGCATGTCGCCGATCTCGTCCAGCAGCAGCGTGCCGCCGTCGGCCGCCTGGAAAAGCCCCTTGTGGTTGTTGACCGCGTCGGTGAAGGCGCCCTTGACGTGGCCGAACAGTTCGGATTCGAGCAATGCCTCCGGAATGGCGCCGCAGTTGACCGCGATGAAGGGCCTGGCGGCGCGCCGGCTGGCTTGGTGGATCGCCTGGGCCAGCAGCTCCTTGCCGGTGCCGCTTTCGCCGCGCAGCAGCACGCTGGCATCGGTGGCGGCCACCATGTGGGCTTCGGCCAGCACCTCGGCCATGCGGCTGGAGCGGCTGATGATGCGAGTTTGCCAGGCGTCAAAGCTGCCGTGGCGGGCCGGATGTGCCGGCGCGCTCAGCGACAGCGCTTCGGCAATCTTGTCGAGCAGGCCCTTGCCGTCGAAGGGTTTGGTCAGGTAGGTGAAGACGCCGCGCTCGGTCGCCTCGACCGCGTCGGGAATGGTGCCGTGCGCGGTCAGCAAAATCACCGGCAGGGAAGGGTGCAGGGTGCGGATGTCGTCGAACAGCGCCAGCCCGTCCTTGCCGGGCAGACGCACGTCGCTGAGCACCAGCTGGGGCCGCTTGAGCTGCAGTTCGGTCAGCGCCGCCTCGGCCGAGGTGACGGCGGTGACGCGGTAGCCCGCCGCCGTGAGCCGCATGGTCAGCAGCCGCAGCATGTCGGCGTCGTCGTCAACCACCAGCAGGTGGGCTGCCGTTGGCGAGAGGGCAACAGGCGCCGGGCTCATGGCGCGGGTGCGGGCGTGCGGCCACGGCTGGCGGGTGCCGACGCAGCTGGCACGGCGGCGCGGCTGGTCAGGCTGCGTTCAATCGCCTTGAGCGCTTCCAGCCTTTCATTGGTCTGGTCGAGCCGGCGCTGGACCTCGCGGGTTTGCTGGTTCTGTTTTTCCAGCAGGTCTTCGATGCGGCGCTGTTCGCCATAGCGGGTGGCCAGCAGGCGGGCCAGCGGATGCAGCGCCTGGGCTTCGGCGTCGGGATTGGCCAGCAGGCGCGTGAGCACCTCCTGCGCCCGTATCAACTCCGGCGTCTGGCGCAGCTGGCCGAGCACGATGGCCAGCTGCAGCTGGCTGGCGGGGATGTAGGGATTGCCCAGACGCGCGACTTCCTGGTTCAGTTCTGCGTTGGACATCGAACGGACACGGTCTGCATAGGCCAGCACGCGGACCAGCGCGTCGCGCTCGGGCGCTGGCGCCGTGCCCGGCGCGGACGGCGCTGCTGCGTTGCCGTTGGCGGCGGCGCTGCTGGCGGGCGCCGCCGGGGCCGGCGCTGCGGGCTGGACGCCTTGGGGCGGCGGAACCAGCGAGCAGGCCGCCAGCAGGGCCGCCGCCAGCGTGGCGCCTGGCAGGCGCCAGCCGGTCCGGCCGAAGCACGAAAAAATCTCAGCTCTTGTAAACATGGGGAAACTCGATTCTGAAATGGGAGCCCGCTTCCTGCGGCAGCAACTCGATGCGTCCGCCGTGCGCGGCAATGTATTCCTGCACGATCGACAGCCCGATCCCGCTGCCGCGAACGCCCCAATCCGGCTGGCGCTCGCCCCGGTAAAAGGGCTCGAAAATGCGTTCCCGGTCCGCTGGCGCGACACCGGCCCCCTGGTCCTCGATGTCGATATGCACCAGGCCAGGCTGCTGGCTCAGTGAAAGCTCAATCGTACCTTTGAGCGGCGAGTAGCGGATGGCGTTGGACAGCAGGTTGGCGAGCGCGGTACCGATTTTTTCCGGGTCCACCTCCATTTTGAGCGGCTCTCCCTTGACGTTGACCGTCAGTTCCCGGGCGCGCCATTGCAGGCGCTGCGCATCGACCTGGTCTTCGATCAGCTGGAGCAGGTCAACCGTTTGCCGGCGCAGCTGGCGCGCCTCGAACGCCGCCGTGTTGAAGCGCAGCAGGTCTTCGATCTGGCTTTGCAGCACGCCGGTGTTGTGCTTGAGGATTTGCGCGATTTCGCGCTGGTCGTGGCTCAGCGGGCCGGCCACGCCGTCTTCGAGCAGCGACACGCCTTCGCGCAGCGACGCCAGCGGCGTCTTGAGTTCATGCGAGATGTGGCGCAGGAAGCGCGACTTGTCGGCGTCCAGCTCGCTAAGGCGCAGCCGCAGCCAGTTCAGCCGCTCGCCGACCAGCGCCAGGTCGGCGGGGCCGTTGATGGCGATCACCTCGTCGAGCCGGTTCTCGCCCAGGCCGACGATGGCGTTTTCCAGCCGCTTGAGCGGCCGCGTGAACCACACGCCGAAGGCCAGCGCCATGAAGACCGCCAGCACGATGGCCCAGGTCACCTGCTGCGCCAGGTGCTGGCGGCTGGTCTCCAGCCGGTCCTGCAGCGACCGGTTGCGCTGCTGGATGGCTTGCTGCACCTGAAGGGCGATGGCGGTGTTGATGCTTTCCAGTTCGCGAAATTCCTGCGCCAGCTGGTGTTCGCGGTCCAGCGCCGTGTCCAGCGGGCCGGTGAGCAGGTCGAGCATGGTGTCCAGGTGCGCGCGCCACGGCTTTTCTTTGGCAGCGGGAATTTCTTCCTGCGCCAGCCGCGCGAGGATGGCGGAGGCATCGCGGGCTTCGTCGCGAAAGCGCTGGCGCAGAATGCGGTCATCGAGCACCACCGACTGGCGCGAGGAGCGTTCCATCGACACGCTGCGCTCGCGCAGCGACTGCGCCGCGCCGCTCAGGTCGAGTGCCCTGGCGGCGTTGTCGCGGCTTTGCAGCGTCAGGTCTTCCAGCGCGAACAGCGCGCGCACCGAAGCCGTGCCCAGCAGGGCGGCAATCAGCAGGAAGGCAATCACCAGCAGGGGCCGGAATGAAAACCGCTGCAGCATGGGCTTGGCGGGCGGGTGCTGGAAGGCGCGCTCAGGCCGCAAGGGCGTGGCCTTGCGTCAAAACTTCGCCGCGCAGGGAACGCTGGCTGGTCTCGGTGATGCGCACATCGACCATCTGGCCGATCAGGCGCGGCTGGCCTTTCAAAATGACGACCCGGTTGCATTCGGTGCGGCCCATCAGCTCGGTCGGGTCTTTTCGTGCCGCGCCCTCGACCAGGATGCGCTGGACCGTGCCAAGCCGGCTGGCGCTGATGGCGCGAACGCTGTCGTCGAGCACCGCCTGCAGGTGCTGCAGCCGGCGCAGCTTGACCTCGTGCGGCGTGTCGTCCGCCAGGTTTGCCGCCGGCGTTCCGGGGCGCGGGCTGAAGATGAAGCTGAACGAGGTGTCGTAGCCGACATCGTGTACCAGCTTCATGAGCTTTTCAAAGTCATCCTCGGTCTCGCCCGGAAAGCCGACGATGAAGTCGCTACTCATCGCCAGGTCGGGCCGGATGGCGCGCAGCTTGCGGATCGTGCTCTTGTATTCCATCGCCGTGTAGCCGCGCTTCATCGCCATCAGGATGCGGTCGCTGCCGTGCTGCACCGGCAGGTGCAGGTGGTTGACCAGCTTGGGCAGGGCGCTATAGGCGTCGATCAGGCGCTGCGTGAATTCGTTGGGGTGGCTGGTGATGTAGCGGATGCGCTCGATGCCTGGAATCTCCGACACGTATTCAAGCAGCGTGGCAAAGTCGGCAATCTCCGCCGTCCCGCCCATCGTCCCGCGATAGGCATTGACGTTCTGGCCCAGCAGCGTGACTTCCTTCACGCCCTGGTCGGCCAGGCCGGCGACCTCGACCAGCACGTCCTCGAACGGCCGCGAGACTTCCTCGCCGCGCGTGTAGGGCACGACGCAGTAGCTGCAGTACTTGGAACAGCCTTCCATGATGCTGACAAAAGCGCTGGCGCCTTCGACCCGGGCCGGCGGCAGGTGGTCGAACTTTTCGATTTCCGGAAAGCTGATGTCCACCTGCGGCTTGCCCAGACGGGCGCGGCTGGCGAGCAGTTGCGGCAGGCGGTGCAGGGTCTGCGGGCCGAACACCACATCGACATAGGGCGCGCGCGCGATGATGGCTTCGCCTTCCTGGCTGGCCACGCAGCCGCCGACGCCGATCAGCACGCCTTTGGCTTTGAGGTGCTTGACGCGGCCCAGGTCGCTGAAGACCTTTTCCTGTGCCTTCTCGCGTACCGAGCAGGTGTTGAACAAAATCAGGTCGGCCTCGTCGATGTTGGGCGTGTTCTCGTAGCCTTCGGCGGCATGCAGCACGTCGCTCATCTTGTCCGAGTCGTACTCGTTCATCTGGCAGCCGAAGGTTTTGATAAAGACTTTTTTGGACATGGCGAACTGCTAAATTGATAGCTGCTTGCGCACGTGGGTATTGCGCAAACGGCTTGTTTGATTGATAAATTCAGGAAAACAGCGGCTGGCCGGCTGGCCCGCAGCGTCTCAAGGCGCTGTCGTGGTGGGGGTCGCCGCGCCGCCAAAGCTGAACCACGACGCCTTGGTGTTGGGCCGTTTCAATCTGGCTTCGGCAGGGTTCAGAATCCAGACCTCATGGACATTGCCGGCGTTTTCGCGCAGGTAGTTGACCACGACCTTCTGATTCACCAGCGCGCCAGACAGCACCAGCATGTTGTTGGCGTCGCGGATGCGCGCGCCGGGCGACAGCCGGTCGGGCTTGCCATCCAGCGTGATGACCGGCGGCGCGGTCACCACCATTTCGCCGCGCAGGGCGGCTGCGGGAAATTGCCGGACGGCGAAGGCGCCGCCGGTGGAGTCCTTGGCGCAGGCCGCCAAGAGGGCCGATGCGGCCAGAACGGCCAATAGGGCCAGGGTGTGCGGTGTGCAGCGGTTCATGGTGTGTGTCCAGAGGCTGGGTTGGGAAAGCCCGCCATTATCTCAGGCCGCAGACTAACCATTCCTTTCGGGACGCTGTGGCTGCTGACCGCGCCGTCAGCAAAACGGCGCAAGCGAAAACCGTTGACGCCAGGCGCTTCAGGCCGCCTCGGCCAGTTCGACGTCGCTGTCGTACTGCGACAGGCTGTGCGGCACATCGAGCAGGTCGAGCGTGCGGGCCACGGTGTCGTTGACGAGGTCGCACAGGGTTTCCGGATGCAGGTGGAAGGCGGGCACCGGCGGGCAGACGATGCCGCCCATCTCCGTCACGCTGAGCATGTTGCGCAGGTTCGTCAGGTGCAGGGGCGCCTCCGTGGTCAGCAGCACCAGGCGGCGGCGCTCCTTGAGCATCATGTCGGCCGCGCGCGTCAGCAGGTTGTCGCCCAGCCCGTGCGCCACCGCTGCCAGCGTGCGCACCGAGCACGGCGCGATCACCATGGCGCTATTGGCCATCGAGCCGCTGGCAACCGAGGCGCCGACATCGCGCACGTCATGCACCTGGCCAGCCATGCGTTCGATGAAATCACGGTCCATGTTCAGTTCGTTCTGCAGATGGTGCCAGCCGGCGTCTGTCACCACCAGGTGCGACTCGACGCCCGGCGTGTCCAGCAGCACCTGCAGCAGGCGCGCGCCGTAGACGGCCCCGCTGGCGCCCGAGATGCCGACGATGATGCGGCGCGGCGAAGGGACATGGGTGTAGGTGTAGGTGTGGGTATGGGTGAAAGCAGTGTTCATGAAACTGGCACGGCCGCAGCGCGTGTGGTGTTGTGGTGGTGGAGCCTGGCAGATGACTGCATCATGGCATTAAAGGGCGTTGCGCCCGCTGTTTCTTGTCGCAGGAGCGCCACGCGCCGGGGCATGGGAAAAGAGAGCTGAAAAATGCGGTCATTCGGTCCGGGTCGTCAGGCCACATAAAGCAGCACGGTGAAAAAATGGCAGATGCTGCCGCCCAGCACGAACAGGTGCCACAGCCCGTGGCCGTGGCGCACCTTGTGGTCCAGGGCATAAAACACAATGCCAAGCGTGTAACAGGCGCCACCCGCCACCAGCCAGGCAAAGCCGGCAGGCGTCAAGGCGCGCCACAGCGGCATCACCGCCACCATGGCCAACCAGCCCATGAGTATATAAATGATCAGCGACACGATTCGCGCGCCCTTGGCCAGCCAGATTTCCTGCACGATGCCCACCAGCGCCAGTCCCCAGATCACGCCAAACATCCACCAGCCCCAGACGCCCCGCAGCGACACCAGCGCGAACGGCGTGTAGGTGCCGGCAATCAAGAGGTAGATGGAGTAGTGGTCAAACTTGCGCAAGACGTTTTTTGCCGGGCCGCGCACGCTGTGGTAGAGCGTCGAGAACACGTAAAGCGCGACCAGCATCACGCCGTAAATGCTGAAGCTGACGATTTTCCAGGGGTCGCCCAGGCGGGCCGCCAGCACGACCAGCACCACCGAGCCGGCCAGCGCCAGCGCCGCGCCGACCAGGTGCGTGATGCTGTTGAAGCGTTCGCCGGGGTACATCGGGGTTCAGGCCGCCACGGTCACGGGGGTTTTGTTCATCGGCCAAGAATACTCTTTTGTCCTGGCGCTTCGCGGCCGCTTGCCCGGCCTGTTGACGACCGCTTGTGCGGCGTCAACGGTTGCTGATGGCGTTGTTGATCGATTCGCTGAGCGTGGCCTGAAGGTTCAGGCTCTTGACCATGCTCAGGCCGCTGCTTGCCGCCTGGATTACGGTTTCGCTGTGTATCGTCTGCTGGTTCAGTGTGTTCTGCACATAAATTCCCAGGGGAATGCCAGCGGCCCCCAGCGCGATGGTGTTGCCCGGGCCGTTTTGCACGACCTGCGATGCCAGGCCGCTCTGCAGTCCCGCAAGCCGGGCCTGTGCCGCGCTGAGTTTGGCAATGTCATCGACCTGGAACGATGTGCTGGTGAGCAACTGGCCATTGACCATGACCGCACGGCTGACGCCGAATGACACCGTCAGGCCCGGCGCCACGTCAAAGCCGCCGCGAAGCTGCTCCAGCGTCCGGTTGCTGACGGCGAGCCAGGTGTGTTTTTCAGGCTGCGGGGCGAGATTTTGCGCCTGGCAGCCGCCCGCTAAAAAAAAGGCGCACAGGCCAGGGAGCAGCAGCAGCCAGCGACTGCGACGCTTCGGGACGGTCCGGGCCTTGCTGCTCTGCATCAGAAATCTCCCGGGCCTCGGGCGGGCAGCGTCACGCCTTCCAGCCCGTCGCGGTTGACGCCAGCGGCCAGCGGAGCCCGGGGTGCCGCGCGCCAGTCGGCCGCCTGATTGAACCTGGCCTGCTCCATGCGGTTGTGGATGACAAACAGCAGCCGGCCCTGCCAGAGGGCTTCAAAACCGGCACGCGGCATCGCGCGCGTGCCGTTGGCCGGATCACCGACCAGCACGCGCCCATCGCGCAGCCCCTTGACCACGACAAAATGGCGGTAACCGTTCTCGTTGACCAGAACGATGGCGGGCACGCGCGCTTCCAGCAGTTTGTCCAGGGGCTGCTCGAAGCCGTCGGCCTCAAAGCCCTGTGATTTGAGAAAACGCTTCATGTCCAGCAGCGAAAAGCCTTCGCGCCGGATTTTTTGCTGGTCGCCCTGCCGGAACATCGCCTCGAACACCGTGGTTTCCGACACCGCCAGGCCGTAGTGATGGGTCAGCAGCGTTGCCACGGCCGCCGAGCCGCAGCTGAAGTCGTACTGCTGCAGCACGGTGCCCGCCAGGCGCGACTGCCGGATGCTGGTGACGGGCATGACGACATCGCCACCGCCCATGGACGGCAGGTAAGCCTGTTGCGCGGCAGCGGTCGCTGCCAGGGCGGCAAACCAGACGGGTACAAGCAGCTTTCGCACAGCCAGTTCCTGTCAGTTCATCTGCAGATTGACGATGACCGCATTCTGGATCAGCACGTTGGCGCCAGAATTCTGGATGACCACCGGCAGCCCGCTCATGTTGGCAAACGCGCCCGCACTGATGTCATTGGTTCCGGTGACGACATGGGTGGCCGAGTTGCCGGCCGTCATGCCGCTGAGTTTGAGGTCGGTGGACATGCCCTGCGCGCCCCCGCGCTGTTGTTCCAGCGTGGCCAGCGCCACCGGGCTGGAGAAGCCTGCAGGGCGGCCGGACTGCGTGCTTTCATCAGCTTGCGGCACGGCTGTCTGCGCCTTCGCGGCCACGGGCAGCAGCAGGGCCAGCACGCTGCATCCGAGCCACAAGCGGTCAAGAAATTTCATTTTCATTCCTTTGGTGTGCGGTGGCGGCACGCCGGCAGGGGCCTGGGCTTTGGCGCCCGGGGCCCATGCCGGTGGTGGGGCTTACTTGCCGACGGCCAGGTTGGCCTGGACGTTCACGCTTTGCTGGACCAGCGAGGAGACGCCGCTGTTCTGGCTTGCAAGCATGATGCCGGCCGCCGATTGTCCGACGCTGGTCATGGTGTTGGCCAGGGTGAACGTCCCGGCGGTGACGTAGTTCGACCCGCCGGCGCCGCCCGTTCCGCCCTGGCCGGTGGCGCCATTGCCACCGGTTGCCGTGTTGACGCCGCCATTGCCCGCACCGCCCGTGCCGCCCGTGCCGCTGCCACCACTGCCGCCATTGCCAGCGGTGTTGTTGCCGTTGCTGGCATTGCCATTGGTGGCACTGCCGTTGGTCGCGGCGCCGCCCGCGCCGCCAGCGCCCAGTCCTGCCACGGGGGTAGTGGTACCGCCCGTGCTGGAGGGCGCACCGCCAGCGCCACCGGCGCCAGCAGCCCCGGAACCGCCGCCGGCAGCACTCGCCAGTCCCAGGCCTGCCCCAAGTCCGCCAGCGCCAGCGCCGCCGCCCGTCCCGCCGCCGCCACCGGCATCACCGCCCGTGGCCACGCCCAGGCCTGCGCCAAGCCCCAGGCCCAGACCGAGGCCGCCATTGGCGCTGCCACTGTTGCCGCCACTGCCACTGTTGGCAGTGACTGGTCCGCCGCTGCTGGTTCCGGCGGCCGCGCCGCCCGTGCCCGTGGCACCTGCCCCCGCGGTTGCGTTGCCGTTGTAGGCGCTGCCATGGTTGATGGCGCCATTGGACGCCGTGCCGCCGACCGCGCCCGCCGCGCCAGCGCCGCCGTTGCCCGTGCCCCCGGCAGCTGTACCCGTGGCCTGGCTCGTCGCGCCAGCACCGCCAAGGCCGCCGTTGCCCGTGCCGCCCTGTGCGCTGCCCGTGTTGTAGGCCGTATTGCCCAGGCCGTAAACCGCATTGCCCGATACCGTGCCCGTCAGGCTGCTGGTGGCCGTCGCCGTGGACTGGTTGAAGGCATTGGTGAACAGGCCGGTCGCGCCGTTGTTGACCGCTGCCGATCTTGCCGCGCTGGCCAGTGCAGCGCCCGAGCCTTTGTTGGCGCTGTTGTCCGAATTGTTGGTGGTGGTGGTGGGAACGGACGTGCTGGTCGTGGTGGTGGTGGACGTGTTGTCGCCAATCACGGAGGACTGGTCGCTGACCGCGAAAGCCCCTCCGCTAAAGCCAAACGCCACCGCCACGGCCGAAGCCAAAAGTGTCTTTTTCATGAAATCTCCTTGAATTGATGAACGTCGATTTGAAAAACATTCCCGGTTGAAATGCGTGGCCGCAAATCGAGGGCACAAACAGCAACTTCGATGCCAAAGAAATCAACAAAATCGTTAAATCGACAAACTCAGAAGAGAAAATAAAAAAAAGATGAGAAATTGATGTGCTTGGTGAATACCTTGAAGGGTGATGGAACGGCGCAACTGTCACGCTTGCGTGACACCTGATCCATAGGCATGGTTTCATGCTGGCCTGGCTCCAGCACAGGCCCGGCTTTTAGCCACGGGGACAAAAAGTTTCCCGGCAAGACGAAAGAAATGTTTCAAGGACGACTGTCTCAATCCTGAGACGCTTTGAAGGAAATGCCCGCTCTTGAACCAAGCGCAAACTGATAAAAAGAGAGCCGTTTCAGAGGTTCGGCGCAGGGATTCAAGGGCCGTGGAAAGGGGCGGAGCAACTGTCTCATCCGTGCGACTGCTTGAAGCTGTGATTGCTTTTTCAAGCAAGAAGTTACTTTTATTTTCGGTTTTTTATTGCTCGATCTCTTGATCGGATGGTCTACGCTACGGCTGGCAAAAGGTGTCCGCCCACGCGATGCGGACGACAAGAAGAAGGGAGGAGCGTCATGAAAATAAATCGACTTGGGCAGCCGTCAACAGTTCTCGTCTGTTCGCTGCTGTCCTTCACGGCCGTCTCGCACGCACAGCGTGTTCCCGCAGCAGGCAGCGAGGCAAGCATCCAACAGCTCCGGCAGCAACTTGACGACCAGGCGCGCCAGATCGAGACGCTCAGGCAGGCCGTCGCCGAACAGGATGCGCGGCAGCGTGAATTGCAGCGCTTGCTGGGGCCGGAACCCCGTCCGGTTGCTAGCCAGCCAGCGCCTCAGCCGGCGGCTGCATCCCGAACGCCCGATACCGACCGGCGCGCCGTTCAGGTGGGAAGTGCGCCTCCCCAGGAGTTCCAGCCACCGGTTGTCGCCCCCTTGTTTGACCAGCAAGGCATCCTGACGCCCAAAGGAAAATTCGTCCTGGAGCCATCGCTGCAATACGGCTATTCGTCGAGCAACCGGGTGGCGCTGGTGGGCTACACCATCATTCCGGCCTTGCTGATTGGCCTGGTCGATGTGCGCGAGGTCAAGCGCAACACCGTCACCGGCGCATTGACGACGCGCTACGGCCTGAGCAACCGGCTCGAACTCGAAGCCCGGCTGCCCTATGTGTACCGGTCCGATGCCTCCATCAGCCGGGAGATCTTCACCGGTTCAGCGACGGAAAACGCCTTCAACAACAGCGGCAAGTCCATCGGCGACATTGAGGTGGCAGCCCGCTACCAGCTGAACGAAGGCGGCGCCAACCAGCCTTATTTTCTGGGCACCCTGCGCTTCAAGTCACGCACCGGCAAGGACCCGTTCGAGGTGGTGACCGATTGCGTGACCCGCTGCCTGGGAAACACCACCGGAACCGGCCTGCCGCTCGATTTGCCGACCGGCTCGGGTTTTTATTCGTTGCAGCCGGGCCTGACCTGGCTGTTTCCCTCCGACCCGGCGGTCTTCTTTGGCGGCTTCAGCTACACCCACAATTTCAAGCGCAGCAACGTCAGCCGGCTGGTGCTGAATGGCGAGCGCGAGGCCATCGGCAGCGTCGAGCCCGGCGGCATCTTGGGCGCCAATTTCGGCGTCGGACTGGCGCTGAACGACAAGTCTTCGCTCAGCATCGGGGTCGATCTCAATTCGGTGGGCCGGACCCGCCAGAACGGCGATCCGGTGCGCGGCTCGGTGCGCACGCAGCTGGCCAGCCTGCTGCTGGGTTACTCCTACCGGTATAGCGAGAAGACGACTTTCAGCCTCACGGTGGGCGCGGGAATGACGCGGGACACGCCTGACCTGACCGTGAACCTGAAGGTTCCCATGTCCTTGTTTTGAAGGGGTTGGGAAATTGAAAAATGTTGTTTGCGTCAATCTGGGCGATGCCTGCGCGGGTATCGAAGATCATTTGCGCGAACAGGGCTGGAATGCCTGGCACGCGACCGACCTGCCTGAAGCGCAACGCCTTCTGGCGCAGGCTTCGGCGCAGGTCGGGGTGCTGCTGCTCGGTCATCTTGCGGCCAGCCGCCTCACTGCCGTCCAGCAACTCCTGCGCTCGTCGCCCGAGGTGGAATGGGTGGGCGTGTTCACGCCGCAAGCGCTGGACAGCGCGGTGCTTCGCCAGCTGGCGCTGGACTGCCTGTTTGACTACCACACCCTGCCTGTGGACTGGCGCGTGCTGGACCTGACGCTGGGCCATGCCTTTCGGCGCTCCCGCCTGCGCGAGCGCCAGGAGGTGTCGCCGGAGGTCATCAACAGCATGGGAATGGTCGGAAGCAGCGCTGCCATTGCCCAGTTGCGCCAGCAGATCCGCAAGGTCACGCAAAGCGAAGCGCCCGTGCTCATCGGCGGTGAAAGCGGCACCGGCAAGGAGCTGGCGGCGCGTGCCATCCACCAGGGCTCGGCGCGGGCTTCAGGGCCGTTTGTCGCGGTGAACTGCGGTGCGATTTCGCCCTCGCTGATCCACACCGAACTGTTCGGGCATGAGCGCGGTTCATTCACCGGCGCGACGGCGGGCAAGCAGGGGCTGATCGAATCGGCCAACGGCGGAACCCTGTTTCTCGACGAGATCACCGACCTGCCGCTGGAACTGCAAACCAACCTTCTGCGCTTTCTGCAGGAGCGCACCATTCACCGCGTGGGCTCGACCCGGAGCCTGGAAGTCAATGCCCGGGTCATTGCCGCCTCGCATGTGGAACTGTCACAGGCCGTGGCGGCAGGCCGGTTTCGCGAGGATTTGTTTTACCGCCTCAATGTCCTGCCGATCACCGTTCCCTCCCTGCGCGAACGTCTTGCCGATGTTCCGATGCTGGCCCAGCATTTCCTGCAGTGCTGCCGGGCAGATCGGCACCGCAGGCCGGTGCAAGGCTTCAGCCGGCAGGCCATTGCCAGCCTGATGTCGCATGACTGGCCTGGAAATGTTCGCGAACTGTTCAACCGCGTGCAGCGGGCCGTGGTCATGACCGACCAGCGTTTCATCACGCCGTGCGACCTGGGTTTTAGCGTGAAGGACCCGTCCACCGGTCCCGCGCTCGATGAAGTGCGCACGCTTGCCGAGCGCAATGCGATTTCCCTCACGCTCGGACGGGTTGACCGCAACATCACCCATGCAGCCCGCGAACTGGGCATTTCCCGCATGACGCTGTACCGGCTGATGGACAAGCATGGGCTGGCGCACCAGATGCAGTAAAAAAGCAAAGCCTGGGACGGCAGGCGCCAGCCAGAGCGCATGCGTTTTGACTGGCAAACGGCTTTTTCTGCCCTCTGTCATTGCGGGCCTGACCCGCAATCCATCTACGCACCGCCAAACACGCGGCGAATTCCAGCTGCTGCCTGATTGCGGCTTGTTGGGGCGCCGTGGATTGCGGGTCAGGCCCGCAATGACAAAAGAAAAGACGGCAGTTCGAGCCAAGCAAGCTGAGTAGCCTTTTTTTCAACATTAAATATGCCTTTTGCGCACGGCTTGCGTGCGAAAGCAGCTATCAATTCAGTAGCAATGGCTGTCCGTCACCTTGCGCGCTTTGCTTGGCAGTTGGGGACAATGCGCCGATGGAGGAAGACGGCCAGCCCGGAGCGGTCTGCCCGCTGGCGTGACTTTGTGCTTGAAATGACTCCGTACAGCAAAAAGCCCCGAGAGTCATGGACTTTCGGGGCTTTTGAGAAATTTGGTGGTGATAGGTGGACTTGAACCACCGACATCAGCATTATGAATGCTGCGCTCTAACCAACTGAGCTATATCACCTCAAGAGCGAAATTATAGCCAATTTTTGAGGCGATTTTTCAGCGATTCTTGAAGACGGGCTTGCGCTTGTTGACGAAGGCGTCCATGCCTTCCTTCTGGTCTTCGGTGGCAAACAGCGCATGGAACAGGCGCCGCTCGAACATCACGCCGTCGCTCAGGCCGCTTTCAAACGCGCGATTCACCGCTTCCTTGGCGGCAAACACGCTCGGCTGGCCGTAGCTGCAGATCATCAAGGCCGCGCCCAGCGCCTCGTCCATCAGTTTTTCGAGCGGCACGACGCGGCTAACCAGCCCGGCGCGCTCGGCCTCGACGGCGTCCATCATGCGGCCGGTCAGCGCCAGGTCCATGGCCTTGGCCTTGCCGACGGCGCGCGGCAGGCGCTGCGTGCCGCCGGCGCCGGGAATGATGCCCAGCTTGATCTCGGGCTGGCCGAATTTGGCGTTGTCGGCGGCGATGATGAAGTCGCACATCATCGCCAGTTCGCAGCCGCCGCCCAGCGCAAAACCGCTGACGGCCGCAATCACCGCCTTGCGCACGCTGCGGATTTGTTCCCAGTTGCGCGTGATGTAGTCGCCGTTGTACACGTCGGCAAAGCTGTACTGCGCCATGGCACCGATGTCGGCGCCGGCGGCAAAGGCTTTTTCGCTGCCCGTCAGGATGATGCAGCCGATGCTGTCGTCGGCGTCGAAGGCCTTGAGCGCTGCGCCCAGCTCGTCCATCAGCTGGTTGTTGAGCGCGTTGAGCTGCTTGGGCCGGTTCAGGGTGATGATGCCTACCTGGCGTGAATCCGGGCCCTGGGTAGACGTCACAATCGTTTCATAGGTCATGGTGCGGTCCTTAAATAGCCTTCCATCATGCCATGCCGAGGCTGGCTTTCATCCCCGCAGGGCAGGGAAAACCGGGTCGCTCAAGGCCTGGGCCGCAATGCTAAATTCAGGGCAGGAGAAAGAAAACCATGACCCTTGCAGAATCCGTACCCCGCACCGAATCCACGGTGCTGTATGCCGTCCAGGGCGCCGTCGCCGTCGTGACGCTCAACCGCCCGCAGGCGCTGAACAGTTTCAGCCGCCAGATGCACCATGACCTGTGGGCCGCGCTGGACCGGGCCGAAGCCGATCCGGCGGTCCGTGCGCTGGTCATCACCGGCGCGGGCCGGGGCTTTTGCGCTGGCGCCGACCTGTCGGAATTTGATTTCGCACCCGGCCCCAACCTGATCGAACGCGCCGACCCCGGGCCGTTGATCGAGCAGGCCTTCAACCCGACGGCGCGCCGCCTGCTGGCGCTTCGCATGCCGACGGTGGCCGCCGTCAATGGCGTGGCGGCAGGCGCCGGTGCGTCATTGGCCATGACCTGCGACATGGCCGTGGCCGCGCCGACCGCCGGCTTCATCCAGGCCTTCAGCAAGATCGGGCTGGTTCCCGACGCGGGCGGCAGCTGGCTCTTGGTGCAAAAGCTGGGGCTGGCGCGCGCCATGGGGCTGGCACTGACCGGCGACAAGCTGCCGGCCGCGCAGGCCAAGGAGTGGGGAATGATCTGGGACGTGGCCGACGACCCGCTGGCCGCCGCCATGGCGCTGGCCCAGCGGCTGGCGCTGATGCCGACCCGGGCGCTGGTGGCCACCCGGCATCTGCTGCAGGGCGGCATCACCCGCACGCTGGACCGGCAACTCGACGAGGAGCGCGACCAGCAGTCGGCCTTGTCGCGAACGCACGACTACATCGAGGGCGTGACGGCTTTCCTTGAAAAGCGTCCGGCAGCCTTCAGGGGCGAGTAGCCGGGCGCAAGCTTTAGGCGCGTTTGTTTTGGGCAGCAAGCAAATTTTCAGCATAAAATAGGCCTCTTCCGCACGTCTGGTATGCACAAGCAGCTACTAATTCAGTAGCAAAATTTTGCAGGAGGCCTCCCATCCAGGGATGGAAAGTCAGGCTGATTTGCCGCTTGGGTCCAGCCATTCATTGATGCGCGCCTCGTTCCTGACTGTCAGCCGCCAGGTCGTGAGCGCGGGCGGCAGGGTCAGTTCAAGCCGCATCAGGCGCTTGTCGCGCGCCACCAGCGCCATGACCTTTTTTGCCTCGCCGGCATACAGCAGCAGGTCATCGAGCTTGCCCATGCGCCAGCCCGCGCCAGCCGCCCGGCCGGTCTGGGGCTTTGTCGGGTCTGGCAACTCCAGCCCCAGCCATTCGTCGCCAGCCGAGAAACCAGCCTGTTCGGCCGCCCCGCCGCGCAGCACGGTCTTGACCTGGACGCTGTGGTTTTCACTGACGCGAAGTCCCAGCCGCTGCGCCAGTTGGGCTGGTTCATCGAGCACCGCCACGCCATGCTGCTCCAGCAAGTCTTTCAGCGGCAGCTCGTCCCGGCCATGCACCCAGGCGGCCAGTTCGGGCGCAAAGGAGCGCAGGCCCAGCGTTTCCAGCACGGCGGCAACGTCCAGCTCGCGCATCGGCCCGGCCTTGCAGCGCTTCCACAGCGTGCGCATCACGTCGTCGAGTGTTTTTTCATGCGTCGTGCGGCCTTCGCTGCGCAGCGTCAGGTCCAGGCACAGGGCGACCAGCGCGCCCTTGGCGTAGTAGCTGGTCGTCGCATTCGGCGTGTTCTCGTCGGGCCGGTAGTACTTGACCCAGGCGTCGAAGCTCGCCTCGGCCACGGACTGCACCAGCCGGCCGGGCGCCTGCGCGACCTGGTTGACGGTGGTGGTCAGCCGCTTCAGGTAGCCGGCGTTGTCCAGCAGCCCGGCGCGGCGCAGCAGCAGGTCGTCGTAGTAGCTGGTGAAGCCTTCAAAGAACCACAGCAGTTCGGTGTAGTTCTCGCGCTCATATTGGTAACTTTCAAACTCGGCCGGGCGCAGGCGCTTGACGTTCCAGGTGTGGAAATACTCGTGGCTGATGAGGCCGAGGAGCAGGGCGTAGCCGTCGGAAGTCTTGGCGTCGCCCTGGCGCGGCAGGTCCTTGCGCGTGCAGATCAGCGCCGTGGAGTTGCGGTGTTCCAGCCCGCCGTAGCCGTCATCGACCGCGTTCAGCATGAACAGGTAGTTCTGGTGCGGCGGTTTGCGGTTGCCGTGCCAGAAGCGGATTTCGGCCTCGCAGATTTTTTGCGTGTCGGCCAGCAGCCGCGCGCCGTCGAAGCTGTCGGCCGCGCCAGCCACGACAAAACGGTGCGGCACGCCGCGCGCGGTGAAGCTGCCGCTCCAGAACGCGCCCATCTCGACCGGGGCATCGGCCAGCTCGTCGTAGTCGGCGGCCTGGTAAGACCCAAAGCCCCGGCTGTCGATGGTTCGCGGCGTCAATCCGGTGGCCAGCGACCAGTCGTCCAGGGCCTTGGGCGCAGGAATTTCCAGAACATGCGGCATCGCCTCCTGGCCCTCTACCTTCAGGCAGACGCTGGTGCCGTTGAAGAAACCCCGATTCGCATCGAGCCAGGCGGTCCGCACCGAATTGTCATGCGCATACACCTGGTAGCGCAGCACCAGCGCACTGTCCGGCGCGCAGGCGATCTGCCAGCTGCACTTGTCCAGTTGCGCCACGGCCAGCGGATGCGGATTGCGGCTTCCCTGATGCGCCTGCAGGCCCTGCAGGTTCTTGGAGAACTCGCGCACCAGGTAGCTGCCCGGTATCCACACCGGCAGGGACACGCGCTGCAGCGCGGCGGGCCTGGCAATCGTCAGCGTGACCTGAAACAGGTGGGCGTGCAGGTCGCCAATCTCGACGCGGTAGTGATGCGCTGGCAAGGCGGGGGCTGGCTTGCTGGAGTTTTTGGACTTCGGGGTTTTCGGGATGGGGGAGGGGTTGGGCGTGGAGGCGGGCATAGGCCTGCAAGGATAATCCAAGCGGCGCAGCGCCCCGGCGGGCGTCAGGTGAAGGACTGCGTCTGAATCACGCTGCGCAACAGCTCTTCCAGCCCATCCCAGACAATCTGCACGCCCAGGCACAGCAGGATGAAGGCCGAGAGGCGCAGAAAAATCACCGAACCCGCATCGCCCAGCGGCTTGAGCAGGCGCTGCGCATACTTGAGCGCCAGGTACAGCACGATGCCGATGACAAACAGCGCCAGCACGCCGCCGCCCATGCGCGCCAGCGACAGTGTCAGCTTCTGGTCATGCAGCGACACGCCCACGGTGATGGCTGCGGCAATCGAGCCCGGGCCGCAGCTGATGGGAAAGGTCAGCGGGTAAAAAGCCTGGCGACGCGCATGCTCGACCGTGAACGATTCGGCCAGTTCGGCACGCCTGTCGTCCGCGGCATGGCTGGCGTTGAGCAAGCGCCAGGCATTGGCGGCAACGATCAGGCCGCCGCCCACGCGCACGATGGGCAGCGAGATGCCAAACATATCGAGCACATACGAGCCCACCAGCATCGAGCCGGTCATCAGCGCAAACATGTTGCGCGCAATGCGCCGGGCCAGCAGCGCGCGGGTGCTGATCGAAGCGCCCTCGGTCAGCCCCAGGAAGATGGGCGCCGTGGCCGCCGGGTTCAGGATGGGCAGCAGCGCGGCCAGCACAAACAGAAAGCTCTTGCCGAACAGAATCAGTAATTCGATGAACACATGCAGCTTTCGTCGCCAGACCCTGCCAAGGCCGTGCGGGTGGTTACGATCCGGCAGTCTGATTTGCTATGAAAATAGCAGCTGCAAGCGCCTGATGGACAAGCGCTGGAGGCATTATTTGTTTGTAAAAGGCTGGACAATCATCCAGCCCGGGGTTTATTTGCCTGTGGCGCTGGCAAGCTGCTTTTCGATTTCTTGCGCGCTGATGGCGCCTGGCACGCGCGTGCCGTTGGCAAAAAACACCGTCGGCGTGCCGGTGATCTTGTATTTTTTGCTGAAGGCCAGGTTGCGATCCAGCGCGGTGGTGTCGCAGCTGGCCTTGGCCGCTGGCTGGTCGCGCACCATCCAGTCGAGCCAGGCTTTGTTCCTGTCCTTGGCGCACCAGATGTTTTTCGACTTTTCCACCGAGTCCGCGCTCAGGATGGGAATCAGGAAGGTGTGGATCGTCACATCTTCGACCTTTTGCAGGTCGCGCTCGAAGCGTTTGCAGTAGCCGCAGTTGGGGTCTTCAAACACCGCCAGCTTGCGCTTGCCGTTGCCGCGCACCTGGGTGAAGGCGTCTTTCAGCGGCAGCGAATCAAACTCGATGGCGCTGAGTTTCTCGACGCGCTCCTCGGTCAGGTTGCGCTTGGCCCGGGTGTCGATCAGGTTGCCCTGGATCAGGAAGTTGCCTTCGGCGTCAGTGTAGAAAATGTCGCTGTCGTTGACGCGCAGTTCATACAGGCCGTTCATCGGCGTCTTGCTGACTTCATCGATTTTTGAGAGCGCCGGCAGCCGTTCGGCCAGGTTCTTGCGGATCACGGCTTCCTGCGCCAGCGCGGAGCCCAGGGTGCAGGCCAGCAGGCCGGCAAGTCCTGCAAGCCTGAGGCCGGCAGTCAGTCGATGGTGTTTCATGGTGTTCCTGTTATTCAACGAATTCTTCGGGGGCCTTACAGGCCGGCGGCCTGGCGCGTGACCCAGCGCTTGAGCAGGCTGCTGCGCGAGAAACCCTTCATGCCCCAGTTGCGCAGCGCCTGCCAGCGGCCATCGCTCTGGGCGAACAGGCCGTGCAGCCCGTCGGTCACGGCGCCCATGGTGGCCACGTCGGCCTTGCGCGCGCGTTCGTAGCGGCGCAGTAATTTTTCATCGCCCAGGGCGCGCCAGTATTCGCGCTGCGCCAGCACCTCGGCCAGGCAGGCGGCGTCGGCCAGCCCCAGGTTCAGGCCCTGGCCCGACAGCGGATGCACCGTGTGCGCGGCATCGCCGGCCAGTGCCCAGCCGCTGCCGACCCAGTGGCCGGCATTCGACAGCGCCAGCGGCCAGCTGGCGCGCTCGCTGGTCAACTGCAGCTGGCCTGCCTCGGGGCCGCAAATAGCCTGCAGTGCCGCGCAGAACTGCTCCGGCGGCATCTGCTCCAGCGAATCGGCGCGCTCCAGCGACGCTGACCAGACCAGCGCCACGGCGCTCGCGTCGCTGCCGCCCAGCGGCAGCAGCGCCACGATGTCGCCGTTCACGAACCACTGGCGCGCAATGCCCTGGTGCGGCATATCGGCTTCAAGCCGCGCGGCAATGGCTTTTTGCGCATAAGCCTTGACCGTCCACTGCACGCCGAATTCATCGCGGCTGGCGCTTTTCTTGCCTTCGCAAATCACCGTCAGCGCGGCCTTGGCGGGCGCGGTCACCAGTTCGATCTGCGGCTGGTAGCGCACCGCCTGGATCAGCTGCTGCTCCAGCGCGGGTACATCGACGATCCAGGCCAGCGCCTCCTGCGCGACGCTGTCGGCGGTGAAATCGATCTGGCCGCCATCGTCGCCCCAGACCTGCATTTCCCGCACCGGCGTGGCAAACGGCGCATCGGGCCAGACCCGCAGGGCGTCGAGCACCTTGCGCGACGCGCTGTTCAGGGCATAGGCGCGCACATCATCGGCAGCGGGCAGTTCGCCCGGCGCCTGCTGAGGCCGGCTGACCAGGGCGATGCGCAGACGCTCGCGCGCCAGCAGCAGCGCCAGGGTGCGGCCCACCACGCCGTCGCCACGAATACAGACATCAAAGGTTTTGGACATGCCCCATTTTAGGAGGCAGTGCAGAATCATTGCTTTGCAGGGCTGGAGTGAAGGTTGAAGCGCGAGGAATTTCCCTGTGGCAGCCCTCAAAACGGCAAGGACTGGATATAAAAGTGAACGATTCATTGAACGAAACCGTGCCGGACAAGGCAGACGCTGCAGCGCAAGGCAAGCCTTCCGACTTGGCCGCCATCATCACCGGGCTTTACGTCTATCCGGTCAAGTCCTGCGCCGGCGTTCAGGTGCAGCAGGCCATCGTGCTTGATACGGGGCTCGAATTCGACCGCGCCTGGATGGTGGTGGACGGCAACGGCCATTTCCTGACGCAGCGCGAGCTGCCGCGCATGGCGCTCATCAAGCCGCAGCTCAGGCGTTTCGAGATGATCCTGCGCGCGCCCGGCATGCTGGCGCTGCACATCGCGCTGGACCAGGTCGAAGCCCCGGCGCGGGTCAGGATCTGGAATGAAGACGTGACCGCCTTCGACATGGGGCCGATTGCCGCCCAGTGGTTCACCGACTTTCTGGGCGTTCCGGCCCGGATGGTGCGCTTTGACCCGGACCACCAGCGCATCAGCAATCTGGACTGGACCGGTGGCGCCCTGGCCCTGAACCAGTTCAACGACGGTTATCCGGTGCTGGTCATCAGCCAGGCGTCGCTGGACCAGTTCAATGACAAGCTGGCCGCCCGGGGCTTTGCCGCCGTCGGCATGGAGCGCTTTCGCCCCAACATCGTGCTGGGCGATGCACCGGGCGAAGTGGCCTTGGCGCCGCATGACGAAGACCGGCTTGAGGAGTTCCAGGTTGACACCGGGCAAGGCCCGGTCCGCCTCAAACCGGTCAAGCCGTGCGCGCGCTGCCCGATCCCCGACATCGACCCGGCCACCGCCGCCAGCAGTCATGAGGTCGGCGACACGCTGCAAGGCTACCGCCAGGATGCGCGGCTCAAGGGCGCGGTGACCTTCGGCATGAACGCCATCGTGCTTGCCGGCATCGACCATCTGCTCAGGGTTGGCCAGCCGGTTGGCGCCAACTACCGGTTTGAGTGATTTCCTGCCATCTCCGCTATCCGCTACCCGGCCGTCCCGTGTTTTTGACGGGCGGCTGACCGTCCGACCCAGTTGATGAGCGATTCCACACCCCCGTCCGCACCGCCGGAACATGCCCGCTTGGCGCGCCCCGCGCCAGCGACCGGCTGGCTGCGCTGGCTGCCGGGTTTGCGGGCCTTGCGCCACTACCAGATGGCCTGGCTGCGCCATGACCTGGTGGCCGGCCTGGTGCTGACCACCGTGCTGGTGCCGGTCGGCATCGCGTATGCGGTGGCGTCCGGCCTGCCGGCCATTTCGGGGCTGTACGCGACCATCTTCGGCCTGCTGGCCTACGCGCTGTTCGGCCCCAGCCGGGTGCTGGTGCTGGGCCCGGATTCTTCGCTCGTGGCCCTCATCCTGGGCGTCGTGCTGCCACTGTCCGGGGGCGATCCGCAGCGTGCGCTGGCGCTGGCGGGAATGATGGCGGTGGTTTCCGGCGTCCTGTGCATCGCGGCGGGCTCGGCGCGTTTGGGCTTTGTCACCGAACTGCTCTCCAAGCCGATCCGCTACGGCTACATGAACGGCATTGCGCTGACCGTGCTGGTCAGCCAGCTGCCTGCGCTGTTCGGCTTTTCGGTCCGGGGCGACGGGCTGCTGGACAAAACCCTGGCGTTTGGCCAGGCAGTCATGGCCGGCAGGACCAACGGGGCCGCGCTGCTGCTCGGCTTGTGTACGTTGGCGGTGATTTTCGGGCTCAAGCGCAGCAAACGCCTGCCGGGCGTGCTGATCGCCGTGGTCGGCGCGACCGCCACCGTCGCCGCACTGGACCTGGCCACGCGCGCGGGCGTGTCGGTCCTCGGTGCGCTTCCCCAGGGATTGCCAGCGCTGGCGTTTCCCTTGATCTCGTCCAGCGACATCTTCCCCGTCCTGCTCGGGGGACTGGCCGTGGCGCTGGTGTCGTTTGCCGACACCAGCGTGCTGTCGCGCGTGTATGCAGCGCGCGCAGGCACTTTTGTCGACCCGAACCAGGAAATGGTCGGCCTGGGGATGGCGAACCTGGCGGCGGGCATCTTCCAGGGCTTTCCGATCAGCGCGAGCGCTTCGCGCACGCCGGTGGCCGAGGCGGCCGGGGCCAGGACCCAGCTGGCGGGCGTCGTCGGGGCCGTCGCGGTGGCCGGGCTGCTGCTGGTGGCGCCCAGCCTGCTCGGCAACCTGCCCACCGCCACGCTGGCCGCCGTGGTGATTGCTTCGGCCATCGCGCTGATCGAGGTCCAGGACCTGCGCCGCATCTACCGCATCCAGCGCTGGGAGTTCTGGCTGTCCATCGCCTGCATGGCCGGCGTGGCGGTGCTCGGTGCCATCGAGGGCATCGCCCTGGCGATCGTGATGGCCGTCATCGAGTTCCTGTGGGACGGCTGGCGCCCGCATTTCGCGGTGCTGGGCCGGGTCGATGGCGTCAAGGGCTACCACGACATCAGCCGCTACCCGCACGCCCGCATCGTTCCGGGGCTGGTGCTGTTCCGCTGGGATGCGCCGCTGTTCTTCGCCAATGCCGAGCTGTTCCGGGACCATGCGCTGGACGCCGTGGCCGCGTCGCCGACACCCGTGCGCTGGCTGGTCGTCAGCGCCGAGCCGGTCACCAGCGTGGATGTCACCGCCGCTGACATGCTGGAAGAACTCGACCGCACCTTGCGCGCCGCCGGCATCGAGCTGTGCTTTGCGGAAATGAAGGACCCGGTCAAGGACAAGCTCAAGCGTTTCGGTCTTTTCTCGACGCTGGGCGAGCAGCGCTTCTTTGCCACGCTGGGCCAGGCCGTGAGCGGCTATCTCAAGGCCATGCAGGTGCCGTGGGTGGACTGGGAAGACCGGGAGGGCGGGAAAGGATGAATCGGTGCGGCCCGCCGCGCGAGCCCGGGCCTGACGACTCATTACAATTGCCGCAGTTCTTTCCGGACAAAACCCGGTACAAAGCCGGGTACATGCACAGGGTCCGGACGGGGTTGTCCCCAGCCCTGAAGCCTCCTGCAGGTCCACGTCGGGCCGCTCCACGACATCGCCTGGTGCTCGGCGGGGGCAATGGCGTAATGATTTCTAAGGAATATTGATGAGTTTGAAGTGCGGCATCGTTGGCTTGCCCAACGTCGGAAAATCCACCCTGTTCAATGCGTTGACCAAAGCGGGCATCGCAGCGGAAAACTACCCTTTCTGCACTATAGAGCCCAATGTGGGCATCGTCGAGGTGCCTGACGCGCGGCTCGATGCGCTGTCGGCCATCGTCAACCCGCAAAAGGTCCAGCGCGCGATTGTCGAGTTTGTCGATATTGCCGGCCTGGTTGCCGGCGCGAGCACCGGCGAAGGCCTGGGCAACAAGTTCTTGGCGCACATCCGCGAAACCGACGCCATTGTCAACGTGGTGCGCTGCTTTGAAGACGACAACGTGATCCACGTCGCCGGCAAGGTCGATCCGATCGACGACATCGAGGTGATCCAGACCGAACTGTGCCTGGCCGACCTGGCGGCGGTCGAAAAAGCCCTGCACCGCGTGGGCAAGCTCGCCCGCTCGGGCGACAAGGACTCGGCCAAGCTCGTCGCCATCCTGGAGAAATGCCAGGCCGCGCTGAACGAAGCCAGGCCGGTGCGCACGCTCGACTTCAGCAAGGACGAGCTGCCGCTGCTGCAGCAATTTTTCCTGATCACCGCCAAGCCGGCGATGTTCGTCGCCAACGTGGCCGAGGACGGTTTCGAGAACAACCCCTTCCTCGACCGGCTGAAAGCCTACGCCGAGTCGCAGAACGCGCCGGTGGTCGCCATCAGCGCCAAGATGGAAGCCGAGATGGCCGAGATGGACGACGAAGACCGCCAGATGTTCCTCGAAGAACTCGGCCAGAGCGAGCCGGGCTTGAGTCGCCTGATCCGCGCCGCCTACAAGCTGCTCGGCCTGCAGACCTATTTCACCGCCGGCGTGAAGGAGGTGCGCGCCTGGACCATCCATGTCGGCGACACCGGCCCGCAGGCCGCCGGCGTGATCCACACCGATTTCGAGAAGGGCTACATCCGCGCCCAGACCATCGCGTTTGACGACTTCATCGCCTTCAAGGGCGAGCAGGGCGCCAAGGACGCGGGCAAGATGCGCGCCGAAGGCAAGGAATACGTCGTCAAGGATGGCGACGTGATGAACTTCCTGTTCAGCTCCTGAAGCCTGCACTGGCGGGCGGCTCCCGGAAGCTACCGGCGCCTGCCAATTTTTAAGCATTATTGGCTATTTGCGCACTATTCACGGGCGCAAGTAGCTATTTATTTGATAGCGTTCAGTTTTATTTCAACCGGACACACCAGGACGCCTGCAGCCATGACCGAACCGGTACGACTCGCCAAACGCCTCGCTGAAATGCTGGCTTGCTCACGCCGCGAGGCCGAACAGTACATCGAGGGCGGCTTTGTCACGGTCGATGGCGTGGTGGTGGAAGAGCCCCAGTTCCGCGTCGGCAACCAGGCCATCGTGGTGTCGCCCGACGCCAGCCTGCTGGCCTTGACGCCGGTGACCATCCTGCTGCACAAGCCGGCCGGCTACGAAGCCAGCATTCCGCCGGGCGACGCCAATGCCTCCGCCGGCAAGACTGCCGCCCGGCTGCTGACGGCCGCCAACCATGCCTCCGATGACCGTTCGGGCATCCGGCCTTTGAGAAAGCATTTCTCCGGCGCCGAACTGCTCACGCCGCTGGCGACGGCGGCCAGCGGACTGGTGGTCTTTTCCGGCGACTGGCGCGTGGTGCGCAAGCTGCGCGAAGACGCCCGGGTGCTGGAACACGAGGTGGTGGTCGAGGTCAGCGGCGAGGTCAAGCCCGGCGGCCTGGAACGCCTGAACCGCATCGACCATGGCTTTACCTACCGGGGCGCGCTGCTGCCGCCGGCCAAGGTCAGCTGGCAGAGCGAAAAGCGGCTGCGCTTTGCGCTCAAGGGCGAAGTGCCCGGCCAGATCGCCTACATGTGCGATGGCGTGGGCTTGAAGATTGAATCGATGAAGCGGCTGCGCGTCGGACGCATGCCGCTCAGCCAGTTGCCTCCTGGCCAGTGGCGCTACCTGATGCCCTACGAGCGCTTTTGAACCAGGCTCAATTGCCGATCACGCCCGGGAATGCCCAGATCAGGCTGCCGGTCATCAAAAAATAACGCATGAACTTGCCGACGGCCATGTAGGCCAGGCACGGCCAGAATGGAAACTTCAGCCAGCCAGCCACGGCGCACAGCGGGTCGCCGACGACGGGCAGCCAGGCCAGCAAACAAGCCTTGGGGCCGAGCTTTTCCAGCCAGCGCACGGCGCGGCCGTGGTGCGATGAATGCGTGTACTTGTCGGCCACCCGGTGCGCGCCAAAGCCAATCCACCAGTCCAGCGCGCCGCCCAGCGTGTTGCCGGCGGTGGCGACCAGCACGGCCGGCCAGAACATCGCCGGGTTGAGCTTGACCAGCCCGAAGACCACCGGCTCGGAGCCCAGCGGCAGCAGCGTCGCCGAGATGAATGAGACGATAAATACCGTGCTCAGCCCGAATTCGGGCAGCGCCAGCAGTTCGATCAGGTGTTGAATCCAGGCTTGCATAGGGGCCTGAGTATAGGCAGGCCAGGCGCCGCAAGCTGGCGCCCTGGATTTACAAATTTCGCGCCCGGATTTCAAGTGCTGAAATTTTGGGCAGCTACAATCGTGCCTCCTTTTTCGGCAACCCCCAGGCTTTCACTCCCCCATGAACATCGGTCCCTATGCCTTGGCAAACAATGTGTTTGTCGCGCCCATGGCCGGCGTCACGGACCGGCCATTCCGCCAGCTGTGCAAGAAGCTTGGCGCCGGCTACGCGGTCAGCGAGATGGTGACTTCGCGCCGCGATTTGTGGGACACGCTGAAAACCTCGCGCCGCGCCAACCATGACGGCGAAGCGGCGCCGATTGCCGTGCAGATCGCCGGCACCGACGCGCAAATGATGGCCGACGCCGCCGCCTACAACCTCGACCGGGGCGCGCAGATCATCGACATCAACATGGGTTGCCCGGCCAAGAAGGTCTGCAACAAATGGGCCGGTTCGGCACTGATGCAGGACGAAACCCTGGCGCTGCAGATCATTGAGGCGGTGGTGGCCGCCTGCCAGCCGCATGGTGTTCCGGTCACGCTCAAGATGCGCACCGGCTGGGCGCAAACCCACAAGAATGCCTTGACGATTGCCCGCGCCGCCGAAAGCGCCGGCGTGCAGATGATCGCCGTGCATGGCCGAACCCGCGAGCAGGGCTACAAGGGCCTGGCCGAATACGACACCATCGCCGAGGTCAAGGCCGCGCTGCGCATCCCGGTGGTGGCCAACGGCGACATCGACAGCCCGGAAAAAGCGCGCGACGTGCTGGTCTACACCGGCGCCGATGCGCTGATGGTCGGCCGCGCCGCGCAGGGCCGGCCCTGGATTTTTCGCGAGCTGACGCATTTCCTGGCGACCGGCCGCCACCTGGCGCCGCCGCTGGTCGCCGACGTCAAGCGCCTGCTGCTCGACCACCTGCTCGACCATTACCAGCTCTACGGCGAATATTCTGGCGTGCGCACGGCGCGCAAGCACATTGGCTGGTATGTCCGGACGCTGCCCGGCGGGGAGGCGTTTCGCGGCCGCATGAACGCCCTGGAGGATTGCCGTGCGCAACTGGAAGCGGTGAACGAATTTTTTGACGGCCTGGGCGAGCGCATGGACCGCATCCCGGCCGCTTTGCATGACCCCAATGCCACGGTAGAAGAATTGATGAACAACGATAAAAAGAAGGAGGAAGCTGCACCATGAGCAAAATCAACCTGGAGGAATGTGTGCGTACCAGCCTGGAAGGCTATTTCACCGACCTCGGCGGCACCGCGCCGGGCGGCATGTACGACATGATGGTCCGCGTGGTCGAAAAGCCTCTGCTGGAAGTGGTCATGCAGCATGCCGAGCAAAACCAGTCGCGCGCCGCCGAATGGCTGGGCCTGAACCGCAACACCCTGCGCAAGAAGCTGGTCGAGCACAAGCTCATCAAGTAGGCCGGTTTTCTCCAGACCCGTTACTCTGTTTTCCCCACAAAAGAACCCCATGAACGCCCTGATTTCCGTTTCCGACAAAACCGGCATCCTTGAATTCGCCCAGGCGCTGCACGCGCTGGGCATCAAGCTGCTGTCCACCGGCGGCACCGCCAAACTGCTGGCGGACGCCGGCCTGCCCGTGACCGAAGTGGCCGACCACACCGGTTTTCCGGAAATGCTGGACGGCCGGGTCAAGACGCTGCACCCGAAAGTCCACGGCGGCCTGCTGGCGCGGCGCGACCTGCCCGAGCACATGGCGGCGCTGCAAACCCACGGCATCGACACCATCGACCTGCTCGTGGTCAACCTCTACCCGTTTGAATCGACCGTGGCCAAGCCCGGCTGCACGCTGGAAGACGCGATTGAAAACATCGACATCGGTGGCCCGGCCATGGTGCGCTCGGCGGCCAAGAACTGGAAGGATGTCGGCGTGCTGACCGACGCGTCGCAATACGCCAGCGTGCTGGCCGAACTGCAGGCCGACGGCAAGCTCACCGACCAGACCAAATTTGCCCTGTCGGTCGCCGCGTTCAACCGCATCAGCCAGTACGACGGCGCCATCAGCGACTATTTGTCGTCGGTCACGTTTGACGCCGGCAAGCTCGCTCCGGACTATGTGCCCGAGCGCGCGCTGTTCGCCGGCCAGTCCAACAGCCAGTTCACCAAGCTGCAGGACCTGCGCTACGGCGAAAACGCGCACCAGCAGGCCGCGCTGTACCGCGATTTGCACCCGGCGCCGGGCTCGCTGGTCACCGCAAAACAACTGCAGGGCAAGGAACTGTCGTACAACAACATCGCCGACGCCGACGCCGCCTGGGAGTGTGTCAAGAGCTTCAGCGAATCGGCCTGTGTCATCGTCAAGCATGCCAACCCCTGCGGCGTGGCCGTGGGCGCCGATGCACTGGAGGCTTACAGCAAGGCCTTCAAGACCGACCCGACCTCGGCATTTGGCGGCATTATTGCCCTCAACCGCACGGTGGACGAGCGCGCGGCGCTACAAATTTCGAAGCAGTTCGTCGAAGTGCTGATGGCGCCAAGCTTCACGCCCGAGGCGCTGGAAGTGTTCAAGACCAAGGTCAACGTGCGGATCCTGCAGATCGACCTGCCGCCCGGCGGCGCGACCGCCTGGGCGCAGGGCCGCAACCTGATCGACATCAAGCGCGTCGGTTCGGGCCTCCTGATGCAGACCGCCGACAACCATGAGCTGCAGCTTTCCGACCTGAAGGTGGTCAGCAAGCTCCAGCCCACGCCCGGGCAGCTGCAGGACCTGCTGTTCGCCTGGACCGTCGCCAAGTACGTCAAGTCCAACGCCATCGTGTTCTGCGCCGGCGGCATGACCATGGGCGTCGGCGCCGGCCAGATGAGCCGCCTCGATTCGGCGCGCATCGCCAGCATCAAGGCTGAGCACGCCGGCCTGTCGCTCAAGGGCACGGCGGTGGCGAGCGATGCGTTCTTCCCGTTCCGCGACGGGCTTGACGTGGTGGTCGATGCCGGCGCGACGTGCGTGATTCAGCCCGGCGGCTCGATGCGCGACCAGGAAGTGATCGATGCCGCCGACGAGCGCGGCGTGGTCATGGTCCTGAGCGGCGTGCGCCATTTCAGGCATTGAGCCTGGCGCTGGCGAATCGCTGGCCTGGAATCAAAAAAAGCGGCCGTGGCCGCTTTTTTTATAAGAAAGAAGGTGTTTGCGCACGCTGGGTATGCGCAAGCAGCTATTTTATTCATAGCAAGCAACGGCGCGTGGATGATTCCACCCCAACCGTTACTCCCGTTCAGAGGCTAGAGAAAAACCGGCTTGCCGCGTCCACCGTGGCGTCGATGTCCTCGGCCGTGTGCGCCGCGCTGACAAAGCCGGCTTCGTAGAGCGCAGGCGCGTAATACACGCCGCTGTCGAGCATGGCGTGGAAAAAGCGGTTGAAGGCCGGGCCGTCTGTCTTCATGACCTGCGGATAGTTCTGCGGCAGCGTGCCCAGCAGGAAAAAGCCGAACATGCCGCCTTCGCTGTCGCCGCAAAAAGGCACGCCGGCCTGATGCGCCGCATTCGTCAGGCCCTCCACAAGGCTGCTGGTGCGCGCGCCCAGCGCCTCGTAAAAACCAGGTTTCTGGATTTCGCGCAGCGTGGCCAGGCCACAGGCGGTGGCGATCGGGTTGCCCGACAGGGTTCCCGCCTGGTAAACCCCGCCAATGGGCGCCAGATGTTCCATCACGGCGCGGGTTCCGCCAAAGGCCGCCATCGGCATGCCGCCGCCAATCACCTTGCCCAGCGCGGTCAGGTCCGGCTTGAAGCCTGGAATGCTTTGCGCATAGACGCTTTGCGCGCCGCCCAGCGCCACCCGAAAGCCGGTCATCACCTCGTCGAACACCAGCAGCGTGTCGTATTGCGTGCAGAGTTCGCGGCAGCGCTGGATGAACGGGACGCTGGCGCGCACGAAGTTCATGTTGCCGGCAATCGGCTCGATCATCAGGCAGGCAATTTCCCGGCCATGCAGCGAAAAGGCTTCTTCGAGCTGGGCGATGTGGTTGTATTCCAGCACCAGGGTGTCCTTGACCACCTCGGGCGGAACGCCGGCGCTGGTCGGGCTGCCGAAGGTCGCCAGGCCCGAGCCGGCCTTGACCAGCAGGGCGTCGGAGTGGCCGTGGTAGCAGCCTTCGAACTTGATGATCTTGTTGCGCCCGGTTGCGCCGCGCGCCAGCCGGATCACGCTCATCGTCGCCTCGGTGCCGGAACTGACCAGCCGCACCATTTCGATCGACGGCACGAGCTTGACGATTTCCTCGGCCATCTCGACTTCGCGCTCGGTCGGCGCGCCGTAGGAAAAGCCTTCGAGCACGGCTTTCTGCACGGCTTCCACCACCGCCGGATGGCCATGGCCCAGGATCATCGGCCCCCACGAGCCGATGTAGTCGATGTAGCGCTGGCCGTCGGCGTCCCAGAAGTAGGCGCCCTGCGCGCGTTGTATAAAGCGCGGGGTGCCGCCTACGGCCCTGAAGGCCCGGACCGGCGAGTTGACGCCGCCGGGAATCAGTTTTTGGGCGCGTTCGAACAGGGATGCGTTGCGGGACATGGTCGTGGAGAGAGGAGGCTTAGTGTTTGGTTGTTCCATTGGGGGGGAATTCGAGAGGTGGATGGGAAGTCAGGTCGGCATCGTCGGTGCCAGCGGCCGTTTCGTCGTCAGGCTCTTCATCGAGCTCGGCCTGCGCCCAGAACAGGCGGTCCGGAATGATATGGCCCATGCCGGGGTGAAAGCCGGCGTCCAGGCTGTGGTCCAGGTAGGTCAGCGCTTCGGACGTGGCGGCCTGCAGGTCGTGGCCGTTGGCCAGCAGGGCACACAGGGCGGCCGACAGCGTTTCGCCAGCCCCTTCGAAAACCGCCTCGAAACGCTCGAATTTTTCGCTGTAAAGCACGGCCTGCGGCGTGGCGAGCACGTTGTCGATGAACTGGTCCGGCAGCGGCATGCCGGTCACCAGCGTGTAGGGAACGCCCAGCGCGGCAGCCGCCTTGGCGATGTCGCGGGCCGATGGGCTGCGTTCGGTGGACCAGTCGGGCAGCAGCCAGCGCCAAAGCGTGCTGTGATTGCCGATCAACAGGGTAACTTGCGGCAGCATCAGTTCGCGAAAGGCATCGAGGTAGCTGTCGATCTCGCTTTCGTCCCACCAGGACAGGCTGGGCATGTAGGCCACCAGTGGCACGTCCGAGTAGTCGGATGCAATCTCGGCAATCGTGCTGATGTTCTCCGGACTGCCGACAAAACCGACCTTGATGGCGGCCACCGGCATGTCTTCCAGCGCGGCGCGGGCCTGCTCGGTGACGGCCTCGTCGTCAAACGCCAAGTGGTCGAATATTTCCGCCGTGTCGCGCAGGTACGTGCCCGTGACGATGGCCAGTGGATGGGCGCCTGCCGACGTGATGGCCGTGATGTCCGCCGTGAGGCCGCCTGCGCCGCTCGGGTCATTGGCGTTGAACGTCATGACGCACGCCGGGGACGCATCGCTGTCCTCGATCTGGAGTTGCCGGCTGTCCAGTTCAGGTGTGTGGAGGTTTGCCATAGACTATGATTTTGCCCTGTGCGCAAATTAGCAACACCATCTAGATACAATTGTTGCATTCTATTTGAAGGCAATTTAAGCTGTGACTCAATCAATGACCTGGATGTGTTTGATCTGTGGGTGGATTTACGATGAGGCGCTGGGTTCGCCCGAACATGGCATTGCTGCGGGTACGCCATGGAGCCAGGTTCCGATGAACTGGACATGTCCTGAATGCGGGGCACGCAAGGAAGACTTTGAAATGGTTCAGATGTAGGCATCAGGCTTGCTTGCTGAAAAACATGGCCACAGTGAATCCAACTGCTTCGGCGGCTGCAAAACAGGAGTAACACAGTGAGCATTTCCAGTTCCAGTTTGAAGGTATTGGTCATCGACGACAGCAATACGATCAGGCGCAGCGCAGAAATCTTCCTCAAGCAGGGAGGCCATGAGGTGTTGCTCTCGGAAGACGGCTTTGATGCCCTGTCCAAGGTCAATGACTTCGAGCCCGACCTCATTTTTTGCGACATCCTGATGCCACGCCTCGATGGCTACCAGACCTGTGCAATTATCAAACGCAATGCCAAATTTTCGAATGTGCCGATTGTGATGCTGTCGTCCAAGGATGGCGTATTCGACAAGGCACGCGGACGCATGGCGGGCTCGCAGGACTACCTGACCAAGCCATTCACCAAAGATCAACTGCTGCAAACCGTACAGGCTTTGGGCTCTGCAAAACAAAGGGAAATTTAATGGCAATCAATAAAGTGCTGGTGGTGGACGACTCGAAAACCGAATTGATGTTCCTGACCGATTTGCTGGTGAAAAACGGCTTCAGCGTCAAGACAGCGGAAAATGCGGAAGACGCTTTTCGCCGGCTGGCCGAGGAAAAGCCGGAGTTGATTCTCATGGATGTGGTCATGCCTGGTCAAAACGGCTTCCAGCTGACCCGCGCCATCGCGCGTGACCCTCTGTATGCGGATATCCCCATCATGATGTGCACCAGTAAAAACCAGGAAACCGACCGGGTCTGGGGCATGCGCCAGGGTGCGCGTGACTACATCACCAAACCGGTCAATGCCAGCGAACTAATGGCCAAAATCAAGGCTCTTGGTTAAGATTTGGCGTAAAACCACACCATGGCAAACAGACAAGCCCTCAAAGAGTTGCAAATGCGTTTGGCAGAGCGATTGCAGCTTGCCAAAACACAGGGCATCGCGCCCTCTTGGCTGGCCGTCGAGGCTGGTGAGAAAAAATACCTTTTCCCGCTGGACCAGTCAGGAGAAATTTTTCCCTGGGCCGGAGTCCAGCCGGTTTCCTACACACATTCCTGGTTTCTGGGTGTGGCCAGCTTGCGCGGCGGTCTTTATGGCGTGGTGGATCTGGCCGGATTTGTATGCGGACAGGCATCCGGTTCCAGAAATGAACTTGCTCGCACCGAGTCGCGCCTGGTTTCGCTCAATAGCGCTCTTGAAGTCAATTGTGTCTTGCGGATCGACAAACTGGCAGGCCTGCGCAAGCAGGATGACTTCATCGATTTTTCTGCTCCCGAGGCCGGCGCCGGTGCATTTTTTGGAAACCAGTACATCGATCTCAATGGCGCTAGCTGGCAGGAAATCAATCTGCAGCTGCTTGCGCAACAGGTTGATTTCCTGACCATTGCCGCCTAGTGCATCTTGGCATACGTTTTACCCGTTTTATGAAGGCTCATTCATGTCTGTTCTAGAAAATATCCAGAAGCTGTTTAAAACGAAGTCAGACCGGCCTGACGACAGTACGAGCGCTTTTGGCATGACGGATGGGGCTGTTGCCGGCACCACAACGGAACGCGGCCGGGCTGGAGTCGCGCAAGCGCAAGAGGAGATTTTTTCATCCAGCGGTATGGCTGTTACGGAAGACGGCGTGCTGATGAATACCGAACTTCTCAGCCTTCCCGTGCTGGGTGTACGGCCGCTTGGGGAACACCAGAAGATACTGGTCGTGGTACTTGCGCTTGCCGTTGCTGCCCTGGCGGGGGTTACATTTTTTGCACTCAGCAAGTCTGACCGTGTCGCGCAGCAGGTGGCGGCAACGGGACAAGCGCTGATGCAGTCCCAGCGCCTCGCCAAATCGGCTTCGCAGGCACTGGTCGGCAGTGCCCAGGCCTTCCCTGATGTGCGTGAGAGCGCCGATGTCCTCAGCAAGACAGTGGCCGGAATGAAATCGGGCGACGACACCCTGCGCCTGTCCCCGGTCAGTGACGCGTTGCAGCCTGAAGTGACAAAGGTCACGCCGCTGGTCGAACGGGCCGAGCAGAATGCAAATACCGTGATGGGCCAAAAAGCCATCCTGCTTCAGGTGGGTGAGGCCTTGCGCACCATCAACCGGCAGTCCTCCGACCTGCTCGAAATTGCCGAAACGGTTTCTTCGCTCAAGCTTCAGCAAAATGCCGCGCCGACAGAGATTTCCGCGTCCGGCCAACTGGTGATGCTGACCCAGCGGATCGGCAAGTCCGCCAACGAGTTCCTGACCATGGAAGGCGTCAGCCCCGAGGCGGTCTTCCTGCTGGGCAAGGACCTGAATTCCTTCAAGGAAATTGCCCAGGGCCTGCTCGATGGCAGCCCCGAGTTGCGTCTGGGCGCATCAAAGGACACGCAGACGCGAGAAAGCCTTACAGCCCTGATCGCGCTTTACGAACAAACGCGCGTCCAGGCTGGCGCCATTCTGGGCAATCTTCAAGGCCTGGTGTCAGCCCGGGAAGCCCAGACAGCCATCATTGCCGACAGTGAACCCCTGCGTCGTGATCTTGAGGATTTGCAGGAAAAGCTGTCTTCCCAGACGGGTATGGGCATAGTGCCGCTTGCGACCCTGGTTGCCGCAGCCGTTGTTGCCCTGCTGTGCGCAGCAGGCCTGGCTCGCCTGCAGGTGATTGACAGCCAGCAGCGCCAGGCTGTGGCTGAAGGTCAGCGGCAAGATGCCAAGAGCCAGGAGCAGGATGCCAAGCGCGTCAATGACGCCAACCAAGCCGCCATCTTGCGCCTGATGAATGAATTGCAGAATGTCGCCGAGGGCGACCTGACGCAGGAGGCCACCGTGACCGAAGACATCACCGGCGCCATCGCCGACTCGGTCAACTACACCGTAGAAGAATTGCGCCTCCTGGTTGGCAATGTGCAGGACACGGCGACCCGGGTTGCGCAGACGACTGCGCGGGTGGAAAACACTTCCACGGAACTTCTTGCAGCTTCGACTCAGCAACTGCGAGAGATTCGTGAAACCGGCCAGTCGGTACTTGACATGGCCACCCGAATCAATGAAGTGTCCACCCAGGCTCAGGAATCGTCGCTGGTAGCCCGCCAGTCGCTGTCGGCGGCCGAGTCCGGTCTGCAGGCGGTGCAAAACGCCATTGGCGGCATGAATTCCATTCGTGACCAGATCCAGGAAACCTCCAAGCGCATCAAGCGCCTTGGTGAGTCGTCCCAGGAAATTGGTGAAATCACCGAACTGATTTCGGACATTACCGAGCAGACCAATGTACTGGCGCTCAACGCAGCCATTCAGGCTGCGTCGGCGGGCGAGGCGGGCCGGGGTTTCTCTGTGGTGGCCGAGGAAGTGCAGCGCCTGGCTGAACGTTCCGCCGATGCGACCCGGCAGATTTCGGTGCTGGTCAAGGCCATTCAGACCGATACCCAGGATGCAGTAGCCGCCATGGAGCGCTCGACCCAAGGTGTGGTCGAAGGCGCGAAGCTCTCCGACAACGCCGGCACGGCATTGAGTGAAATTGACCAGGTGTCGCGTCGTCTGGCCGAACTGATTGAGCAGATTTCCGATTCCGCCTCCAGGGAAGCGGCTTCGGCCAATGTGGTGGCCGACAACATCCAGCATATTTTCGTAGTGACCGAGCAAACGGGAGAAGGCACCCGTTCCACGGCGCAGCAGGTGCGCGATCTTTCCCGTATGGCTGAAGATCTCCGGCAGTCGGTGTCCCGATTCAAGATCGTGTGATGCCCCTCGCCAAGCCCCTGACTGCGAACGCCGATTCCTGAACCTGCCTGTTATTTATGCACCCCATGGTCACGAATTCAATTGCCGCCAAACCCGATGTCGTCATGAATGACCTGGGCCCGCTGGCCTGGGTGCTCAATGAACTGTGCAAATCGCTGGAGGCTGCCACCAAGGCGCTCAGGCGATTTACAAAAGAGACTGAGGCCGCGCGCGGTTCCGATCTGGCTGCGATGGACGCCAGCCAGCTGCGTGCCGCGCGCCAGCAACTCCATCAAGCCGTTGGCGTCCTGGAAGTGGTCGGCCTTGCGGAGCCTGCCATAGTGCTCCGCGCCATGGAAGTCGCTGTACAAAAGTTCGTACAGCAGCCAGAGCTGTGCAGCCAGGACGCAGTTGCCAAAATCGAGTACGCCAGCTTCGCCTTGACAGAGTATCTCGAAGGCATACTGGCCGACAAGCCATTTTCCGCCGTGTCCCTGTTTCCCCAATACCGCGATGTTCAGGAGCTGGTGCGAGCCGACCGCATTCATCCTGCCGATTTGTGGTCCTACGAGTGGCGCTGGCTTGAGCCGGAAGTGTCCCCAATGCCCGAGCCGCATTCCTACGGCGACGATGCGCGTGAAATGCTCGACAAGGCCATTTTGCAACTGATGAAAGGCAAGGCTCCGCAAGCCGCCGCCAGCCTCAGGGATCTAGGCCTCGGATTCGCAGCGGGCCAGACCCAACGGCAGCCAAGAATTTTCTGGCTGCTTGCCGCCGGGTTTTTCGAGGCCATTGCCCACAACCTGCTAGGTTCCGACCTTTACGTCAGGCGAGCCGCCTCCCGAGTCCTGTTGCAATACGCCGCCTTGTCCCGAGGCGAGGCCGCCATCCCGGAGCGGCTGGTCCTGGATCTGCTGTTCTTCTGCTTTCAGGCGGTGTCCGGCCGTGCCAGCGACACGCCGGTGCTTTCGGCTGTGCGCTTTGCCTATGGCCTGGCCCGTTTTAAGCCCGTGGACTATGAACTGGTTCAATTCGGCCGCTTTGACCCCGCGCTGCTGGCACAGGCGCGCAAGCGCATTGTTCTGGCCAAGGATGCCTGGTCTTCCCTGTGCGCGGGTGAAATCACAAAAATCAAGCAGGTAGCCGACCAGTTCAGCCTGGTGACTGATTCGCTGCGAAAACTTCATGCAGCCAGTGAGCCGCTTGCGCAGGCGCTGGCCCGGGCAATTGAAACCACGGAAAGCAGAAAGCAGGTGCCCGCTATTGCGATGGCAATGGAAGTCGCCACTTCCATGCTTTATCTTGAAGCCGTGTTCGATGACCTCGATCCTTCCGATCCACAACTGGCGATCCGGACCGCCAGTCTGGCAGAGCGGCTTGAAGACGTCATTGATGGCGGAGCGCCCCAGCCGCTTGAAGCCTGGATGGAGGAGTTGTACCGTCGGGTCAGCGACAAACAGACGATGAGCAGCGTGGTGAGCGAACTGCGCGTCGCGCTGGCTGAGGTTGAAAGCTCGCTCGATCTGTTTTTTCGCGATTCGCGTGACAAGACCCGTCTGCAACCGGTGCCAAGACAGTTGGCGCAGATGCGTGGCGTACTGTCGGTGCTGGGCCTTGACCAGGCTTCCCGGGCTGTTTTGCAAATGAAGGGCACTGTCGAGCAAATGCTCGACACCGAGATCGATGATCAACAGGTGCGCGCGGCAGGAACCTTCGAGCAACTGGGCAACAATCTGGGGGTCTTAAGTTTCCTCATCGACATGCTCAATTACCAGCCAGCGCTGGTGAAAAAACTGTTTGTTTACGATGAGGAAAAAGACCAGCTAACCTCCTTGATGGGACGTCCGCCAGCTGCCGGCGATGCTGCTTCGAGCATCACGGTGAACATCGAGCCGCTTTCGCCGAACCCTGTCGTTGCCGTGGAGAAAACCACTGACAAGACTTTGCATGAGCTGCCTGGCGCCCGTCTTGACGCAGTGTCAAGCCTGGAGGGCGTGGTTGCGCCGCTTGCGGACGAGGCTGTGTTGCATCTGCCGGCTGACGCCCCGGCACTGACCGGCACGATGGCCATTGAACTGTCCTTGCCGCCAGCGACGCTTGAGACGCCGGCTTCCATCGATTTTGAAGAAGACGATTTACGCGATATCTTCCTTGAGGAAGCCCGTGAAGTCGCCGGCCATGCCATGCTTGCCATCGCCATGCTGGAAAGCCATCCTGACGACCTGGAGCAGCTGACGGTATTGCGGCGCGCCTTCCATACACTCAAGGGAAGTGCCCGAATGGTCGGGCTGGACGAGTTTGGCGAAGCCTCCTGGGCTATGGAGCAATTGCTCAATAGCTGGCTGGCTGACCAGAATGCGGCGAGCAGCAAATTTCGTGCTTTGTGCAGCGAGGTCATGGCCGGCCTGGAGCGCTGGATCGGAGATATCGAGGGAAACCAAGACGGCGCGTGGTCAGCCCTTGCGTTTTGCGACAGCGCACAAGCCATGCGTACGGACGGTCGTTACCTTGCTCTGGACCTTTCTGGTCAGTCTGGCAAGGTGCAGAAAATTCTCTCTCTGGGCGACGTGCCTGTTTCGCAGACCGCCCCCCGGATCGGGACTGGCTTCGAGAGCGAGCCCATGTCCGAGTTCTTCTTTGAAGAAGAAACCGGCATCGCAGCGACCTCCCGGTCGGCCGGACAAGCCGATCTTGTTCCCGTCGAACTCGAAGAACTGGATTTCGACAGCTTGTTCCCCATGGCCTTCGAAAGTAGCGCTCTGGCTACAGTTGCGGATTCTGTCAATGCGTCCAGTGTTTCGGATGCTGCGTTCCTGCCCGAAACACCTTCTGGTATTCCAGCAGACAACAGCGGCACCAGGCAGGAACCAGCGCACGAAAGCGGACAGCCTGACGAGACGGAAAGAGAAGATGACGCGATCAAGGTCATCGATGGCTTGCGCATAGGCATTCCGCTTTACAACGTGTATGTGAATGAAGCTGACGAATGGTCGCGCCGCCTGGTCATTGAAGTGGCCGAATGGGCACTTGAAAGCCATCAGCCCATCAGCGCTTCCAGCGTGGCGCTCGCCCATTCACTGGCAGGAAGTTCTGCAACGGTGGGTTTTATGGCCTTGTCCGACCTGGCGCGTGCGCTGGAACATGCGCTTGAAAATTCCCGCAACCACCACAGTCATTGCGCCAGTGCCTACGGTCGCTTGTTCATCGAAGCGTCCGAGGACGTACGCCGCTTGCTGAACCAGTTTGCAGCCGGTTTCCTCAAGCAGCCCCTGCCTGGCATCCTTGAGCGGCTGGCCGGGCTAGAGTTTTCCGACTCGGTTTTTCCGGAAACAGACGACGCCGTGCTTGGCGGATTTGATGACCTGATACCTGCCAATAACGCCGACTTGCCCCTGCCCGCAGAAAGTTCTCTTTCGAGACTTGGCAGGGTCATCAGCCAGGCAGCGTATGACGACATCGATGACATCGATGATATCGACGCCGTCGACGTCATCGACCTTGACCTGTTTCCGATTTTTGAGGAGGAGTGCGCCGAGCTCATGCCTCGTCTGGGTTCGGCCCTGCGCCAATGGGCACGGGCGCCGGCTGACTCCGGACCCCGGTCGGAAGTGTCGCGCGTGCTGCACACCCTCAAAGGCAGTGCACGCCTTGCCGGGGCGATGCGCCTTGGGGAAATGGCCCACCGCATCGAGTCCGAGCTCACGTCGATTGGCTCGCATGCGCCTGCCAGCCAGGAGATTGAATTCCTGTTGACCCGTTTTGACGGGATGCAAAACGCGTTTGAGCGTTTGCGCCGTCTCGATGCGGCAACGCCGCAGGCCATGCCGACCCAGGCTGAAACCCTGCCTGTCATTGCCATTGAACCGGATCCGCAGGATCCTTATGTCTTCCTTTCCAAAAATGATGTCGAGGAAAATGATGTTGAAATTTCCCCTGCAATCGACAGCACCCGTTATGCCGCCAGTGCTAATGTCCATGCCAGAAAAATTGAAATCCCCGGGCCGCAAGCCATGGTCATGCAGCCCTTGCGCCAGGCTGCCAATGCGAGCATACGGGTACGCACGCAGTTGCTTGACCGCATGGTCAACCAGGCCGGTGAAGTCATGATCAGCCGTTCACGCCTTGAGGCTGAAGTGGGCCAGTTGCGCATGTCCCTGACGGACATGACCGGCAGCCTGACACGGTTGCGCCAGCAGCTGCGCGACATCGAATTGCAGGCTGAAACGCAGATGCAGTCGCGCCTGGCGCTGGCGAAGGAAGCCAAGGCCGGTTTCGATCCGCTGGAGTTCGACCGCTTCACCCGTGTTCAGGAGCTGACCCGCATGATGGCCGAGTCGGTGAACGACGTGGCCACCGTCCAGCGCACCATTCAGCGAACCATTGAAGCGACCGAAGACGATCTGGTCGCACAGGGCCGCCAGGCGCGGGAACTGCAGCGCGATTTGCTGCGCACCCGAATGGTGCAGTTTGAAAGCGTTTCCGAGCGGCTGTACCGCGTGGTACGGCAAACGTCCAAGGAAACCGGCAAGCAGGTGCGCCTGGATCTGCACGGAGGCAACCTTGAAATGGACCGGGGCATGCTGGACCGCATGATGCCTGCCTTTGAGCACCTGCTGCGCAACTGTTTGACCCATGGAATCGAAGCGCCCCAGGATCGGATTCGCGCTGGCAAGGACGCTGTGGGCTTGATCACCATCCAGCTTCGCCAAGAAGGCAACGATATTTCCGTGCAGCTGGGTGATGACGGCGCCGGCCTGGACCTGGCCCGCATCCGTGCGCAGGGCATCAAGCAAGGGCTTGTGACGGCCAGCCAGTCCACTGACAATGAAGCCACGGCCAATCTGATCTTCCTTCCCGGCTTTTCAACCGCGCAGGAAGTGACCGAACTGGCCGGGCGTGGCATTGGCCTGGATGTGGTGCGAAGCGAGGTGATTTCGCTCGGTGGCCGGATCAAGACCTCGACCGTTGCGGGCAAAGGCACGGAATTCACCATGGTGCTGCCGTTGACCACGGCCGTGACGCAGGTGGTGATGCTTCGCGCGGGCAGCATGTCGGTCGGTGTGCCGGCCAACGTGGTGGAAACCGTGCGGCGCGCCACCGCTGCCGAGCTGCAACAGGCTTACCGCTCCGGCATGCTTGACGTGAGCGGCGAGTCCGTGCCGTTTTTCTGGTCGGGCGCCTTGCTGCAGGCCTCGCATTTCAGCAGCGAAGCCCAGGCCAAGACCACGCCAGTGGTTGTTTTCCGAAGCGCCGCCCAGCGGATCGCCATGCACGTCGACGAGGTGCTGGGCAACCGCGAAGTGGTGGTGAAGAACCTCGGGCCCCAGTTGTCGGGACTGCCAGGACTGACCGGCATGTCCATGCTGCCGTCTGGTGCCGTGGTGCTGATCTACAACCCCGTGGCACTGGCCGCCGTCTATGGCAAGCAGGCACGGGTGTGGAGCAAGGACTACCTGGAACAGGCTGGCGGTCGCCCGACGGGAATCACTGCACCGGCGCTGGCCGCGCCGCGAGCCCCCCTGATTCTGGTGGTCGATGACTCCATCACCGTGCGCCGTGTGACCCAGCGCATGCTGTTGCGCGATGGCTATCGGGTGGTCATGGCCGCCGACGGTTTGCAGGCACTCGAAAGGCTGCATGAAGAACTCCCGGCCGTGGTGCTCTCGGACATTGAAATGCCGCGTATGGACGGCTTTGACCTGGCGCGCAACATCCGGGCCGATGAGCGCATGAAAGGCCTGCCGATCATCATGATCACGTCGCGTATTGCCGGAAAGCACAACGAGCATGCTGTGGAACTGGGCGTGAACCATTATCTGGGCAAGCCTTACTCCGAAGACGAGTTGCTGGGGCTGATCCGGCAGTACTGCTCGGTGCTGACCGCTGTTCCGGTTTAAAAAGGCCTTTTGCGCAGGCGGGTAGGGCGTAGTATGCTATTAAAAAAATAGCATGTAAGCGTCAGGCCTTTTTCACGATCGCGTAACGCTGCAGGGTCAGCGCCCGTGCTCTAGCATGGCTGACCACCGGCATCGGGTAGTTGCTGCCCAGTGTCACGTCCGCGGCCATCAGTTCCACCCCGGAAGCCAGCCAGGGGCTGTGCAGCGCAGGCTTGGGCAGCCGGGCCAGCACCGGCAGGTACCGGTGGATGAACTTTCCGTCAGCGTCGAACTTTTTGCTCTGGCTGACGGGGTTGAAGATGCGGAAATAGGGCTGGGCATCGCAGCCGGTGCTGGCGGCCCACTGCCAGCCGCCATTGTTTGACGCCAGGTCAAAGTCATTGAGCTTTTCGGCAAAATAACGCTCGCCCCAGCGCCAGTCGATGCCCAGGTCCTTGACCAGGAAGCTGGCCGTCACCATGCGCAGGCGGTTATGCATGTAGCCGGTCTGGTTGAGCTGGGCCATGGCGGCGTCGACCAGTGGATACCCGGTCCGGCCTTCGCACCAGGCAAGGAACAGCGACTCGGCCTTTTCGCCCTGTTCCCACTGAACCGCGTCGTATTCGGGCTTGAAGGCACTATCGGCAACATGTGGAAAGTTCGACAGGATCTGGGCGTAAAAGTCCCGCCAGATCAGCTCGCCGAGCCAGGTGGCCGCGCCTTCATTGCCCGCTTGCTGCGCCAATGCACAGGCCGCCAGTTTTCGGATCGAGACGGTTCCGAAGCGCAAATGAACGCTCAGGTAACTCGGACCCCGGATGCCGGGAAAATCGCGGGTTTCCCGGTAATTTTCCATTCGACCGAGGAAGTCTTCAAACAGCGCATTCCCGCCCTGGTTGCCCGCCGGCAGTCTGAGCGCTGACAAGTTAGTGGTTTTGAACCCCAGTTCGGCCAGCGACGGCATGTCAGGTGCTTCGTTCGCGGGCAAGGGCGCCAATGCGGCGGCGTATTCTTCAACCGGATAGGGCTTGAGGTAAAAGGCATCGACCTTTTTCAGCCAGGCATTCTTGTAGGGCGTGAACACGCTGTACGGTTTTCCGGCCAGCGTCAGCACCTCCTGGCGTTCAAAAATGACATGGTCCTTGAAGGTGTGAAACGCCACCCCCTGGCTTTCCAGCGTAGCCTGAACCTGCGCGTCGCGCCCCAGGCTGTAGGGCTCGTCGTCGTGGTTGGTGAACACGGCATTTGCTGACACGTGCCGCGCCAGCGCGGGCAGGGCGCTGCCTGCCGCCTCGTGCCGCACCAGCAAACCGGCGGGAGGTGCCGACTCCGTGGAACACAGTTTCGCCAGCTGGCCGTTCAAATCCACCAGCGATTCGCGGATGAATTCCACGCGCCGGTCGGCCCTGGGCAGCGCATCCAGAATGGAACGGTCAAAAATAAAGGCGCAGTACACCTGCTCGCACGATTTGAGCGCATGGTGAAGCGCCGCATTGTCCTCGGTCCGCAAATCCCGCCTGAACCACATCAGCCCTGTCTTGTATTTTTTTTGCATGCGGTCGATGGTAGTGAAAAGAACCCAGACCTGAAGCCTGAATGCCTTTTCACCGGGAAAAATGATCCCGGACCGCGGATACATCCAATCGGCGTGCCACGCCAGCCGCAAGGCAACGCGTAAAATCCAGCGATGGCCACGGAACCCCCACCTTCGATCAACCTCACGCACCACTTTCTCATTGCCATGCCCGGGCTGGAGGATGAAGGCTTTTCAAAAAGCGTGGTCTACATGTGCGAGCACAGCGAGCGCGGCGCGCTGGGCCTGATCATCAACAAGCCCAGCGACATCAATGTCCAGGGCTTGTTCGACAAGGTCGAATTGCCGCTGCGCCGCGAAGACCTGACGACCACCCCGGTGTTCCAGGGCGGACCGGTGCAGACCGAGCGCGGCTTTGTGCTGCACGAATCCATGCTGCCGGGCAGCGAATCGGTGTATGCCTCGACCATGTCGATCCCGGGCGGGCTGGAAATGACGACGTCCAAGGATGTGCTCGAAGCGCTGTCCACCGGCGCCGGCCCGCGCAAGGTGTTTGTCTCGCTCGGCTACTCCGCCTGGGGCGAGGGCCAGCTTGAATCGGAACTGCTCGACAACAGCTGGCTGACGGTGGCCGCCGACCTGGGCGTGATTTTTGACACGCCGGTCGAGGAGCGCTACGACAAGGCGCTCAAGCTGCTCGGCCTTGAAAGCTGGATGATTTCCCCCGTCGCCGGACATGGATGAACCGAAAAGCCTGGCGCAACCCGATGGTTTTCAATTGGGCGAGCGGCAGGCGCCAGGGCCGCATCGGGTCGCACGCCCGCAGACTTTTCTGGCATTCGATTTCGGTCTGAAGCGCACCGGCGTGGCCTCGGGCAACAGCCTGACCCGCACGGCTTCGGCGCAGGCGACCATCAGCGCCGAAGGGGCGGCGCGGTTTCCGCTGATTCAGGCGCGCATCCAGGAATGGCAGCCCGATGCGCTGGTAGTCGGCGTTCCGTTTCACCCCGATGGCGCGAGCCACGACAATACCGTGCGCGCGCAAAAGTTTGCGCGCCAGTTGCGCGGTCGTTTTGGCCTGCAGGTGTTCGAGGTTGACGAGCGCTACAGCACGACCGAGGCGCTGGCCAGTGGCGCCAAAGACGCCGATGCCGCGTCGGCCTGCATCATTCTCGAACAATTTTTAAGGAGTCTTCCCCATGAGTAGTTTGGTTCTTGACGCCGAGGCGCTGTATGCCGATTTGCTGCGCGGCATGCGCCAGCAACTGGCCGCTTGCCCGCAGCCGCCGCGACTGGTCGGCGTGGCGTCGGGTGGCGCCTGGCTGGCAGAGCGCCTGCGAAAAGACCTGGGGCTGAGCGAAGACATTGGCATCCTGTCGTCGTCCATGCACCGCGACGATTTTGCGCAGCGCGGGCTGGCCTCCAGCGGCCAGACCGTGCTGCCGTTCGATGTCAATGGCATGCACCTGATCGTCGTGGACGACGTGCTCTACACCGGGCGGACGATTCGCGCCGTGCTCAATGAGCTGTTCGACTACGGCCGGCCCGCCAGCGTCAGGCTGATGGTGCTGGTGGACCGGGGCGGACGCGAATTGCCGGTGCAGGCCGACCTGGCCGTGGCGCGCGTCACGCTGCCGGCGACGCAGACGCTGGAGCTGGCCCGCACCGACGACGGCCGGTTCCGGTTCCGCCTGCAGGACAACCCAACCCCCGCCTGAATTGAAACCGCAAGAGGAACTTAACGCGTGTTGTACCGACGAAACCCCCAGCTCAACAAGAACGGCGAACTGATCCATCTGCTGTCCACCGAAGGCCTGTCCAGGGACATACTGACGCAGATTCTGGACACCGCCGCCAACTTCGTGTCCGTCAGCAGCCGCGACGTGAAAAAAGTCCCGCTGCTGCGCGGCAAGAGCGTGTTCAACCTGTTCTTTGAAAACTCGACCCGCACCCGCACGACGTTCGAAATCGCCGCCACGCGCTTGTCAGCCGACGTGATCAACCTGGACATTGCCCGCTCCTCGGCGTCCAAGGGCGAGTCGCTGCTCGACACCATCGCCAACCTGAGCGCCATGGCCGCCGACATCTTCGTGGTGCGCCACGGCGAATCGGGCGCGCCCTACCTGATTGCCCAGCATGTCGCGCCGCATGTGCATGTCGTCAATGCCGGCGACGGCCGCCATGCGCACCCGACGCAGGGCCTGCTCGACATGTACACCATCCGCCATTACAAGAAGGACTTCAGCAACCTGATCGTCGCCATCGTCGGCGACGTGCTGCATTCGCGCGTGGCGCGCTCCGACATCCATGCGCTGACGACGCTGGGCTGCGCCGAAGTGCGGGTCGTCGGCCCCAAGACGCTGGTGCCGTCCGACATGGCGCAGATGGGCGTACGCGTGTGCAACACTCTTGAAGAGGGCATCAGGGACGCCGACGTGGTCATCATGCTCAGGCTGCAGAACGAGCGCATGACCGGCGCGCTGCTGCCCAGCAGCCAGGAGTTTTCGAAAAGTTTTGGCCTGACGCCCGACAAGCTGCAACTCGCCAAGGCCGACGCCATCGTGATGCACCCCGGGCCGATCAACCGGGGCGTGGAAATCGACTCGGCCGTGGTCGATGGCGCGCAGAGCGTCATCCTGCCGCAGGTCACGTTCGGCATTGCGGTCCGCATGGCGGTGATGAGCATAGTTTCTGGAAATGAGTCATGAAGTTATTGATTAAAAACGGCCGGGTCATTGACCCCGCCACCGGTTTCGACCAGGTCGGCGACCTGGCGATTGCCGCCGGGCGCATCGTTTCGCTGAACGGCGGACTGGCCGATTTCACGCCGAACAAGACCCTCGACGCCACCGGCTGCATCGTTGCCCCTGGCCTGATCGACCTGTCGGCACGCCTGCGCGAACCCGGCCATGAGCATGAAGGCATGCTGGAAAGCGAACTGGCTGCGGCGGTGGCCGGCGGCGTGACCAGCCTGGTGTGCCCGCCCGATACCGATCCGGTGCTGGATGAGCCCGGCCTGGTCGAAATGCTGAAGTTCCGCGCTGAAAAGCATCACCAGTCGCGTGTCTTTCCCCTTGGCGCCCTGACGCGCGCGCTCAGAGGCGAATCCCTGACCGAGATGGTCCAGCTGACCGAATCGGGTTGCGTGGGCTTCAGCCAGGCCGAGGTGCCGCTGGCCAACACGCAGGTGCTGATGCGCGCCATGCAGTATGCCGCCACGTTTGGCTATTCAATCTGGCTGCGTCCGCAGGAACTGCACTTGGGCAAGGGCGTGGCCGCCAGCGGAGCATTGGCCACGCGGCTGGGCTTGAGCGGCGTTCCGGTCGCCGCTGAAACCATTGCGCTGCACACGATTTTCGAACTGGTGCGTGCCACTGGCGCGCGCGTCCACCTGTGCCGGATCAGCAGCGCGGCCGGCGTGGCGCTGGTGGCCCGGGCCAAGGCCGAGGGCCTGGACGTGACCTGCGACGTCAGCATCAACAGCCTGCACCTGACCGATGTGGACATCGGCTACTTCGACAGCCGGATGCGCCTGGACCCGCCGCTGCGCCAGCAGCGCGACCGCGATGCGCTGCGCCGGGGGCTGCTCGACAGCACCATCGATGCGCTGGTGTCCGACCATTCGCCGGTCGGCGCGGATGCCAAGACCCTGCCGTTCGCCGAGGCCGAGGCCGGCGCGACCGGCCTGGAACTGCTGCTGGGCCTGGCCTGCAAATGGGGAATCGAAAGCGGCGCGGACATGCGCCGGGTGCTGGCCGTGCTGACCAGCGAGCCGGCGCGCGTGCTCGGGACTGCGCTGGGCACACTGCAGGCCTGCGCGGGCCGGCTGGTCAAGGGCGGCGTGGCCGATGTCTGCGTGTTCGACCCGGACAGCGAATGGACGGTCAAGCCCGCCGCCCTGCGCAGCCAGGGCAAGCACACGCCGTTTTCAGGGCACGCCCTGCCAGGCGCCGTGCGCTACACCCTGGTCGGCGGGCAGCTCGCCTTCGAGCGCGGCTGAGCGATGCCGGCCGGCTGTTTTCCGCTGTCCGGCAGCATGCCCGCAGACGCCTGATGCGGCGCATCCGGGCCTGCTGGCGCTTGCTGCGGGTTTTCCTGCATATCCTGGCCGGCCTGTGGATTGCCGCCGTGCGGCTGCCGCGCCTGCAGCCTGCCGCTCAAAGCGCCCAGGTCCAGGTCTGGTCGCTGGCGCTGCTGGGCCACATCGGCATCACGCTGCAAATTCGCGGCCAGCCGCCCATCCTTGGGCCGGTGCTGCTGGTGGCCAACCATATTTCCTGGCTCGACATCCCGGTGATGCATGCCGCGCGGCATTGCCGCTTTGTCTCCAAGTCCGACATCCAGGACTGGCCGCTCGTCGGCACGCTGGCGACGGCAGGCGGCACGCTGTACATCGAGCGCAGTTCGCGCCGCGATGCCATGCGCGTGGTGCACCTGATGCGCGACGCCCTGCTGGCCGGCGAGGTGCTGGCGGTGTTCCCCGAGGGCACGACCGGCGATGGACTGAGCGTGTTGCCCTTTCATGCCAACTTGCTGCAGGCCGCGCTGTCGGCCGATGCGCCGGCCCAGCCCGTGGGCCTGCGCTTCATCGACCAGGCCAGCGGCCAGCCCAGCCACGCGCCGAGCTATGTCCGTGACGAAACACTGCTGGGATCTATCTGGCGCACCTTGTGCGCGCCGCCCATCGTGGCGCGCGTCCATTTTGGTGAATCCGAGCTGGCCGAGGGGCGCGACCGGCGTACCTGGAGCGCGCAATTGCGCGGCAAGGTGGACGGCCTGCGCCAGGGTTGACGCCTTGCCCGAATCAGGCGCTGCCGCTATTTGCTACTAAATTAATAGCTATAGGTGCTGGAGGAACGTGCGCAAGAGGCCTATTTTGTTCTGAATGTGCATCGGTTTCGCGCACGAAGGTCACCACGTGGTCCACTTCGGCCCGGATGCCCACCCATTCGCCGACCGCATGGTCGTGGTGGCTCGGCACATGGGCTAAAAGCGCTTCGCCGCTGGCCAGTTGCATCGTGTACAAAAACTCCGAACCGCGAAACGACTTGCGAACGATACGCGCCTTCACCGGCGCGTTGTCGTCGTGCACGATGTCGTCGGCGCGCAGCAGCACGTCGCATTCGCCGCCGGGGTAGCTCGACGGCAGGGGGCATTCGTCCAGCCCGACCAGGTCGCCCAGCGGGGTGCGTGCCACCACGCCGCTTTCCTGGTGCATCAGGGTCGCCGGCACGAAAACGCCGTGGCCGATGAAGTCGGCGACAAAGCGGGTGGCCGGCCGGTGGTACAGCGCATAGGCGTCGTCCCACTGGTGCAGATGGCCTTCGTGCATCACGCCGATGCGGTCGCCGATGGCAAACGCTTCGAGCTGGTCGTGCGTCACGAACAGCGCCGTGGCGCCCGCCGCCTTCAGGATGGCGCGCACCTCATGCGCCAGCCGTTCGCGCAGATCGACATCGAGGTTCGAAAACGGCTCGTCGAGCAGCAGCAGGCGTGGCCCCGGCGCCAGCGCCCTGGCCAGCGCCACGCGCTGCTGCTGTCCGCCCGACAGCTCGTGCGGAAAGACCTTGTGGGCATGGCCCATGCCGACCAGTTCCAGCACCTCGTCCACACGCCGGCTTCGGGCCGGAGCGCCCAGGTGGCTCAAGCCGAAGGCCACGTTGCGCGCCACGTCCAGATGCGGAAACAGCGCGTAATCCTGGAACACCATGCCGATCTGGCGCGACTCTGCAGGCAGGTGAAGCTGCGGGCTGCTGACGATTTGCCGCGCCAGCCGGATGCTTCCCGCATGCGCGCGTTCCAGCCCTGCAACGGCGCGCAGCAGCGTGGTCTTGCCGCAGCCCGACGGGCCGATCAGCACGCCGATCTCGCCGGCCTGCAGGTTGAAGGACACGCCATCGACCGCCGCATGGCGGCTGCCTGCGTAATGCACACCGAGCTGGGAGACTTCGAGAAACATGGCTGGATTGTAGATGCTTACAATTCTCATTTGCAGTGACTGGCTGCGACACCACGGCACAAGCGGGCAGGGCAGGGGCCGGCCGGCCACAGCCTTCTATCGGGTTTCCATGTTCCGCCGACTCTTTTTCCGCTTTGTTCCTTCCGCCTTTTTGCTGCTGCTGGTGGCATTCCTGACTCTGCCGGTGCTGGCCGTGGTGCTGTCCTGGCTTGAATTCGACGCCGGGGCGCGCTCCATCCTGACGCAGATGCTGCAGACGGTGCTGCCCGACTACACCTGGACCTCGCTGCTGCTGTGCCTGCTGGTCGGCACGGGCGTCGCTGGCGTCGGCATGGCCACGGCCAGCGCGGTCACGCTGTTCGAGTTTCCGGGCCGGCGCACGTTTGAATGGGCTTTGTTGCTGCCGCTGGCCATGCCGGCGTATGTGGTGGCCTATGCCTACACCGACTTTTTGCAGTACGGCGGGCCGCTGCAGGCATGGCTGCGCGCGGCCTTCGGGCTGCAGGGGCGGCTGCTGCCCGAAGTGCGCAGCCTGGGCGGCGCGGTGCTGGTGTTCACGGTGTCGCTGTACCCGTATGTCTATCTGCTGGCGCGCACCGCCCTGTCCGAGCGCGCCGCGCACCTGATGGAGGCGGCCCGGCTGCTGGGCGCGCCGCTGTCCCGGCGCATCCGTGAGGTCGCCCTGCCGCTGGCGCGTCCGGCGGTGGCGGCCGGCGTGGCGCTGGCGTTGATGGAAACGCTGGCGGATTTTGGCGTGTCCAGCTACTTTGGCATCCAGACCTTCACCGCCGGCATCTACAAGGCCTGGCTGTCGATGGACAACCGAATGGCGGCCGCGCAACTCGCCACCGTGCTGCTGGTGTTCGTCGCGGTGCTGCTGCGCATCGAGCACAGCGCCCAGCGGCGCATGCGCTTTGCCGCCGGGCGCGGCGCGCGTGCCGGGTCCGCCGACGCCGCCCCGGTGCAGCTGCGCGGCGGGCGGGCGGCGCTGGCCTGGGGCCTCTGCGCCGCGCCGATCGGCTTCGGCTTCGTGCTGCCGGTGCTGTTCATGCTGCGGCCGCTGGTGCTGGGCTGGGACAACCTGCTCTGGGGCCAGTTTGCCAACTGGACGCTGAACAGCCTGTATCTAGCCGGGCTGAGCGCCGTGCTGGCCACCGCGCTGGCCCTTGGCCTGGCGTTTGCCGTGCGGCGCCAGCCCGACCTGCTGACCCGTGGCGCGGTGCAACTGGCCAGCCTGGGCTATGCCGTTCCGGGCGCCGTCATCGTGGTCGGGCTGCTGCTGCCGGTGGGCTGGCTGCAGGCGGCCGCGCCGCAAACCGGCGCGGGCTACTGGGTCACCGCCACCGTCCTTGGCGTGGTCTGGGCCTACCTGGTGCGTTTCAGCGCGGTGGCGCTGCAAAGTATCCAGAGCGGCTATTCGCGCATTCCGGCCAGCTTTGACGACAGCGCCCGCATGCTCGGCACCACCGGCGCCGGCCTCTTGGTGCGGGTGCATTGGCCGCTATTGAAACGCTCGGTGGCGGTGGCCGGCCTCCTGGTGTTTGTCGATGTGATGAAGGAACTGCCCGCCACGCTGGTGCTGCGGCCCTTCAACAGCGACACCCTGGCGGTGGTGACCTACCAGCTGGCGCGCGACGAGCGCCTGGGCGAGGCGGCCCTGCCGGCGCTGGCGCTGGTGCTGGTCGGCCTGCTGCCGGTGGCTTTGCTGAGCCGCACCCTGCGCGCCAGAAAATAACCGTTCCAGCGTCTGCCCAGCCCGACTGTAGTCATCAGACTACCGCTTCAAAATCCGACGGCCTACTTCTTTGCCGCCTTGTCATGGCTAGCATCTTGTTTCTGCAGGCAGGGACGGTTGCCCTTGCGGCATTCTCCAAAATGCCAGGCAGAGTGACACCATAACGAGGAGAAAAGCATGAACGAAGATCGAATAGAAGGTAACTGGCTCCAGTTCAAAGGCAAGGTCAAGGAGCAGTGGGGCAAGCTGACCGATGATGACCTTGATGTCATTGCCGGCAAGCGCGACCAGTTGCTGGGCAAGATTCAGGAGCGCCATGGCGTGACGCTCGAAGAAGCCGAAATCCAGGTCAATGCCTGGCATGAGCGCAACCCCACCAATTTCTTCGAGCGTTACTGAGCCGCTGTTGATCAGCTTCTCTGTTTAAAAGCTAAAACTATCCAACTTTTCAAGGATTCATCATGAAAACCAGACTTCTCATGCTCAGCGTCGCCATGTCGTGCATTTTTGCCGGCAATGCCATCGCCCTGACCAAAGCCGAATACGATACCCAGAAAAAGCAGATCAGCGCCGACTACAAGGTCAACCGCGACAAGTGCGGCAGCCTCAAAGCCAACGCCAAGGACGTCTGCGTGTCCGAAGCCAAGGGCGCCGAAAAGGTCGCCAAGGCCGAACTCGAATCCCAGTACAAGCCCAGCGTCAAGCACACCCGTGATGTCGCCATGACCAAGGCCGACACGGCTTACGACACCGCCAAGGAAAAGTGCGATGACCTGGCCGGCAATGCCAAGGATGTCTGCGTCAAGGATGCCAAGGCCGCGCACGTAAAAGCCAAGGAGGATGCCAAGGTCGTCCAGGCTGCCACCGAAGGCAGCGCCAACAAGGCCGCCAATGTGAACGAAGCCAAAAAAGAAGCCAGCGCTGAAACGCGCGAAGCCCAGTACAAGGCCGCCAGGGAGCGCTGCGACAGCCTGGCCGGCAATGCCAAGGACACCTGCCAGGCCGATGCCAAGGCCAAGTTCGGCATGTGATGCTTGCCTGAGTGCCGGTCAGGGCAGTTCATGCCCATGACGCCAAGGCCTTGAAAATCCCGCAACTGTGCAGACAGGCCGGGATTTTTTCGTTCGCAATAGTGAATCTTTTTTTGATAGCTGAAATCGCATATGCACTAAGCGAAGAAGGCTGTTTTGACCAATAATCCTGGCGGTTCAGGCGGCCATTCGCTGGTCGCCTGCCCATTCAAACGATGACGGTTCGGGCAGGAGTTTTTCCAGGGTTTGCGCAATCCTCAGCAGGCGCGGATCGTCGCCCGCCGCTTCGTCGCAGGTGTCGTTGATGCAGAAAAACGGCAGGTGGCCGAAGTTCTGCTCAAGCGCGTCAAATTGCTGCGCCGCCTGGGCGTCGCCGGTGTTGATGTAGAGCGGATTGAGCACCTGCTGCTCGGCGTAGCCCATCTGCACCATCCAGCGCGGCGCCAGGTCGGGAACGATGGGCGGAATCCGCCAGGAGCGAAACACGGTGGAGCGCACCTGCGCAAACCAGTCCTGCGCCAGGTGCTCAAGCTCATGCATCACGCTTTTGCGCATGGCGCGCGGCGTGTGCGAATAGACCTGGGCAATATGCCGGTAGTGCGGATAGCGCTCGGCGAGCCAGCGTCCGGACTCGATCGACGCATTGACCAGCGCCGTCTCGTCCGGCTGCAGCGCCTCGGGGTGCGCCGCCGACGCCGGCTCCAGAAATACCTTGAGCCGGCCTTCGAACCACCAGGCCGGATTGACCTTCTGGCCAAAAAACACGTCGTCGTTCAGGTAGATGAACCGTTCGGACAGGCCGGGAATATAGTGCAGCCAGGACTCGATATGGCCCGAGTCGAACACCTCGGGCGAGGCTGGCGGCAGCAGCTGGCGGTGGTCCACCAGCGTCACCCGGCCAGACGGCCGCAGCCAGGCCGGCGTTTGCGCGTCGGTCACGATGTAGACATGGCCGTGGTCCGGGAAGAAAAGTTCCAGCGCGCGCAGGTTGAAAAGCAGTTCCGAATTGTCCCGGTAGCGCCCTGCCACGTTGCCAAAAGCCGCCAGTTCCTCGCCGTTCCGGCGGGTCCAGGCGGCATAGGCGCGTTGGCGCTTGCGCAGCCAGACAGGATCGGCGCCGTTTACCCAGAGGTAAACAATGTCGATCCGGCCTGCATCTTCAGCTGGGCCATTGAGCGAGTTTTTCAAATTTGCTTGTCCTTGCCGTTCAAGGCGTGAGTGCGTCAGCATTTCTTGCAGGGTGCAGTGCGGGAGCGGAAAAGTCCTGGGTGCCCGCTTTTCAACGGCTGGCAGCTTGAGAATGCCGGATATTTCCACCCAGGCCATCATCAAGTGGTTTTGATGATCAGATATGTCTTTTGCGCTTATGCTGCCTGCATAAGCTGCTATTTAAATAATAGCGAATAATGTGGCTGGGTTTTTCAATCCCGGCTGAGTTACATTTTAAACAGGTTGGATACAGTGAAATGCTTGGTGACCAGGCGTCAATTCGCCGCATCCTTGGCTGGCGGCGAAATCCAGCCTGCAGGAACGGATGTGCCCGAGCCAGCAATAGAGTAAGCGAGTAAGCGAGTAAGTAAGTGAATGAAAGTCACAATTGATGCAAAATGACATTTGTCACTCATCCTGAACAAGCCCCTGGATCAAAACCAACTCTTGTCTCGCATGCCAATGAACCATCAGAACAACCCGGCAGACGCGTCGCGGAAGCCCGCTTTTCTGGCCAATGGTGGCGAAATGGGCGCGCTGATCAATGCCCAGGACTGGCGCGGGACCGCTCTCGGCTCACCGGCCAGCTGGCCGCCCACCCTTAAAAGCATGCTGGCCACGCTGCTCAGCAGTCCCCAGCCCATGATCATGGGCTGGGGGCCAGACTTTTTCTCATTCTTCAACGACAGTTACAGCCAGATGCTCGGTTCACGCTTTGGCGGCCTGTCGGGCGTGCCTGCCGCCGAACAGTGGAGCGATTCCTGGTCGGACATCGAGCCCATTGCGAAGAAAGCGCTTGGCGGCGAGGGCGCCTATTACGAGGACATGCCCTTGACCTTGAAGCGCAAAGGCTACAGGGAAGCGACCTGGTGGAGGCTTTCATTCCTGCCGTTTCGTGACGAAACAGGTCAGGTCGCCGGCGTGTACTGCCTTCTCGTCGAAACCACTGAAAAACGGCTGGCGGAACAGCGCCGGGTGCAAGCGCAAAAGCAGCAGGCTTTCCAGGTCGAGATCAGCGATGCCTTGCGCGACGCCGCTGAACCCGAGCCCATGATGGCGCTGGCGGCGCAAAAGCTGGGCCAGTATCTCAACGCCACGTGTACCGGCTATGCCGAGGCCGACCAAGCGGGCGAATGGCGCCCGGTGGTGCCCATGTGGTCCGATGGCAGCTTCCCCTGCCTGGCCGCAAGCCATCGGCTTGACGCTTACGGACCGGACATGCTTGCAGAACTCCGTTCGGGACGCACCGTGGCCGTCAACGACACGGCTGTCGATCCACTCACCGCCGCAGCCGCCTGCGATGCCAGCGACATGTCTCCCCGGGCCCATGCCTTCATGGGTTCACCGCTCATCGTGAACGGCCGCCTGGCGATGGTGCTGTTCGTGGTCAATTCCCGGCCGCGTGCCTGGCTGGACTGCGAGAAAGCGCTGGTCGAGGAGGTCGCGGCGCGGACCTGGATTTCACTGCGGCGGCTGCTGGCGGAAAAGAACCTGCGCCTGACGAATGCGGTCCTCGAACAGCGCACGACCGAACTGCTGCGCAGCGAGACGGCGTTGCGCCAGTCGCAAAAGCTGGAGGCGCTCGGGCAACTCACCGGCGGCGTTGCCCACGATTTCAACAACCTGCTGGCCGTGATCAATTCGTCGGTCGAACTGTTGCGCAGCCAACGGCTCCCTGCGGAGCATTGCGACTATTACCTGGAACTGATCCACGACACGGTGGGCCGCGCCGTCAAGCTCACGCGCCAGCTGCTGGCCTTTGCCCGCCAGCAGCCGCTTGTCCCGGAAGTGTTCGACGTTGACCGGCAGGTGAAAAGCGTGATTGACCTGGTCAAACCGCTGGTGGGGGCTCGGATAGAAATTCTTCATCGGTTCAATGTGCCGGGGGGCTGTTTCGCCCTGGCCGACGTCAACCAGTTTGAAACCGCCTTGGTGAACCTGGCGGTCAATGCCCGCGATGCCATGAATGCCAGCGGCCAGTTTGTCATTGAGGTTCAAAAAGTCGACAGGATACCGGCCGGTCCGGGCCGTGGCCCCCGGCAGGGAGATTTCATTGCCATTTCGGCCAGCGACACAGGCTGCGGCATTGCCGCTGAAAAACTGGAAGCGATTTTCGAGCCTTTCTACACCACCAAGGAGGTGGGCAGGGGCACGGGCCTTGGCTTGAGCCAGGTTTTCGGCTTTGCCCAGCAATCGGGCGGAGAGGTGACTGTCAGGAGCGAGCCCGGCAAGGGATCTGTTTTTACCCTCTACCTGCCGCGCGCCGAAAGGGCCTCCGAGCCGCAGGCCCTACCGGCAGTGCCAGAAGCGCCAATTTTCCATGACGCCATAGCGGTGCTGGTTGTGGAGGACAACGAAGCCCTGGGCCAGATCACCTGCGAGATTCTTGAGGTGCTGGGCTACCAGTCGGTCTGGGCGGCCAGCGCCGCCGCCGCGCTGAAACTGCTGGCCGCTGACGCCGGGCGGTTTGGCCTGGTTTTTTCCGATGTCGTGATGCCGGGGATCAATGGAATCGAGTTTGGCGAACAGGTCCGGCGTGAATATCCCGGCCTTCCGGTGGTGCTGACCAGCGGCTACAACTCGGTCATGGCCGAAAACGGCCATCATGCGTTTGAACTGATCCTGAAGCCTTACACGTCGGACACCCTGGCGCGGCTGTTCCACCAGGCCATTGGCGGGCACAAATCGACCGGCTTCTTGCCGCCCGGAACGACCGGCTGAAACGGAGAAAGCCCGCAATGCCAACCAGCATGCGGGTTTTCGGTGTTATTTCTCGATCCCGAAAAGCAAAGCGGCCGGTACCAGACCAGCCGCTTTCGTTCGGGTTTTAATCCGGATCAGATTTTATCGACAGCGTCCTTCAGGACTTCCTTGGCGTCGCCGACGTTTTTCTGGATTCGCCCTTCGGATTGTTTCACAAGACCTTTTGCTTCCTGTTCGGGACTGTCGATCAGTTCGCCAGTCTTGGATTGAACCTTGCCAGCCGCTTCCTTGAGCGCGCCCTTGACTTGATCAGTGTTCATAATTTGATCCTTTTGAGTGTTGAGGTGAGTGACGAAGCCACGGTAATATCATTGGCGCATCGTGAAAAGCGGTACATAGCTCAAGCATACGTGGGTTGATTCCTACGTGTTGATTTGCGCAAGCAGGCGGTTCGCAGGCTGGCATTGCTTCAAGGAAAACCGCCGGCTTTCTGAACAGCGTCCTTGGAGAGCATCGCTCCATCAACCCCATCATCACAAGGCTGCAAAAATGGAACGAGACACCTTTATGGAAATCCTTGCCCGGGAAGGTTTCAGGGAAGTAGTGACCGTGACGCGGGAAGCCGGTGGATTCCTCGACACGCACGCGCATCCCTTTGAGGCAAAGGCGCTGATTCTCAGCGGCGGCCTGCGCCTGCGGGCCGGGGATGAAGACCAGTTCTATCGGACCGGCGAGGTGTTCCATCTGCTGGCGGGCAAGCCGCATTCCGAGCAGTATGGACCTGAAGGCGTGACCTATCTGGTGGGCCGGCGATGACGGTCCGCGCATGGCCCATGCCATGCCTTGCCCCCGGTGCCTGGTTCACCGCGCCAGCTGGTTGAGCTGGATGATGGGCAGCAGCACGGCAAGAACGATCAGCATCACGACCAGGCCCATCACCACGATCAGCAGCGGCTCCAGCAAGGTGGCAATTTGCATCGCGCGGCGTTGCACTTCGGTGCCGAGCTGGCGGGCCGCGCGGTCCAGCATCACCGGCAACTGGCCGGTCTGCTCGCCCAGTCGGGCAAACATGCTGAGCAGCCCCGGAAAACGCTTTTTATGCCCGATGGCCGACGCCAGCGGCGTGCCTTCGCGCACCAGCACCAGCGCGTCGAGCGCGTCGGCGCGCATGGCCCGGTTCGACAACGTGTCGGCCGCTGCCTGCAAGGCCTTGAGGATGGGCACGCCGGCGCCCGCCAGCATGGACAGGGTGCCGGCAAAACGCGCGGCGTTGTAGCCGCGCGAGAGCTTGCCCAGCACCGGCAGCGTCAGCCAGGCCGCATCGAACCGTTCACGGAATGCGGCGCTGGTCCAGGCCAGCCGGAAGCCGCCCGCCATCGCGGCCAGCGCCAGCAGCACCAGCCAGCCCTGGTTGCGCACGAAGCCGGCCAGGCCGAGCATGATGACGGTCAGCACCGGCAAGGCCCGCTTGCTGCCGGCAAACACCTGCGCCACCTGCGGCACCACATAGCCCAGCAGGAAGGTGACGATGACAATGGCCACCAGCGTGACGATGGCCGGGTACAGGGCCGCGCCCACCAGCTTGGCCTTGAGTTCCTGACTCTGCTCCAGGTCGTCGGCCAGCCGTTCGAGCACCATGCCGAGATTGCCGCTGTGTTCGCCGGCGCCCACGACCGCGCAGTACGTCGCTGAAAACTCGCGCGGGTGCTGGGCCAGCGCGGTGGCGAAAGCGGTGCCGCCGTTGACTTCGGCGCGCAGGTTGGCGACCAGGTGGCGCTGGGGAATGTTTTCGGATTCGTCGGCCAGTGCCGTCAGCGCCCGCTCCAGCGGCAGGCCGGAAGTGACCAGCCCGGCGATCTGGCGCGTCCAGATCGCCAGCGCCGTGGCATTGAAGACGCGCTTGCTCCACAGCGTGGTGTTCCAGCCCGAAGCGCTGGCGGACTGCACGCCCTTGCCCGCCGCGCCGACCGCCTGGACCGCCAGCGGCACCAGCGCCTGCGCCCGCAGCATGCTGCGCGCCGACCGGGCGGTGTCGGCCTCGATGATGCCCTTGCGGGTCGCGCCGTCGGCGCTCAAGGCTTCGAATGAATAGGCGGGCATGGATGCTCTCGTTAAACGTCCGGCGATGTAACCGGGGCAGCAGTTCCATTCCAGCCAGTGCCGCGGAACTGGCTTTGCCATGCCGCAGGCTGTAGGCTGCGGCTCCAAGCCCGCCTGCGCGGGCTTGGACAGCCTGCAGATGCGCCGCCTCTGGCGGCGTGGCGCCCTGCAAGGGCAGCGGCCCCCCCCGTGGGCAGCGCATTACACGAAGTGAATAGTGTGGGGGCCATATCTAGTCTCGGGTGACGCGAACGAGTTCTTCGCGCGTGGTGATGCCTGCCTGGACAAGCCGTTCGCCATCGTCGCGCATCAGCGTCATGCCGTTTTTCAGGCCTGCTTCGCGCAGCTCCGCTTCCGACGCCTGGTGGTGGATCTGCGCCCGGATGGCGTCGTTGGTCGCCAGCAGTTCGAACACGCCGGTGCGGCCCTGGTAGCCGGTCTGGCCGCAGGTGGCGCAGCCGGCGCCCTGGCAGTGAATGCAGACCTTGCGCACCAGCCGCTGCGCCAGCACGCCGAGCAGCGATGAGCTGAGCAAAAACGGCTCGATGCCCATGTCGGTCAGCCGCGTGACGGCGCTGGCGGCGTCGTTGGTGTGCAGCGTGGCCAGCACCAGGTGGCCGGTGAGCGAAGCCTGGATGGCGATCTGCGCGGTTTCAAAGTCGCGGATCTCGCCAATCATGATCACGTCCGGGTCCTGGCGCAGGATGGCGCGCAGGGCCTTGGCAAAGGTCAGCTCGATCTTGGCGTTGACCTGTGTCTGGCCGACGCCGGCCAGCTCGTACTCGATCGGGTCCTCGACCGTCATGATGTTCTGGCGCCGGGTGTCCAGGCGCTCCATCGCCGCGTACAGCGTGGTGGTCTTGCCCGAGCCGGTCGGGCCGGTCACCAGGATGATGCCGTGCGGCTGCGCCACCAGGTGCTCGAAGCGGCTCAGCACATCGCCCTGCATGCCGACGGCCTCTAAATTGAGCCGGTCGCCGCTCTTGTCCAGCAGCCGCAGCACGGCGCGCTCGCCGTGGGCGCTGGGCAGCGTGGAGACGCGCACATCGACCGCGCGGGTGCCGATGCGCAGCGAGATGCGGCCGTCCTGCGGCAGGCGTTTTTCGGCAATGTCGAGTTCGGCCATGATCTTCAGGCGCGAGATCAGCGCCGCATGCAACGCGCGGTTGGGCTGCACCACGTTGCGCAGCGAGCCATCGACCCGGAAGCGCACGCTGGAGTGGCGCTCGTAGGGCTCGATGTGGATGTCGCTGGCGCCGTCGCGCGCGGCCTGCGTCAGCAGGGCATTGAGCATGCGGATGATGGGCGCGTCGTCCGACGTTTCCAGCAAGTCCTCGATGGCCGGCAGCGCCTGCATCATGCGCGACAGATCGACGTCGCTTTCGACCTCGCTGATGACGGTGGCGGCGCTCGACTCGCTCTGCGAATAGGCCGCGCTGATGCGTTGCTGCAGCAGTTCGGGCGCCTCGATGCTGATGTGCTGGACCTCGAACTTGCGCATCACCTCGCTGATGGCGCCTGCCGTTTCGGGCGTGCCCAGGCTGTTCAGCCACAGCGTCAGGTCGCCGCCAAAGTCTTCCAGCAGCAACTGCTGGCTGCGTGCGAACGCATAAGGCAAAGGGTAGCTGGCGGGATGTTGCATGGGCTTATCGATCTGTTGTCATGGGCGGCGGCGCCGTCTGGAACAGGGATTGGCCCGCAGGCCTGGCCGGCACCGCTGCGGGCATGGGCGCGATGGCCGGCAGCACCGGCGATTCATTGACCGGCACCAGGCTGCTGTTGACCGGCTGCGACTGCTGCTGGCTGGTGCGCATCAGGTCGTAGCGGTCCATCGACAGGGCATTCGTCGAGGCGCCGTCGCGCACCACCACCGGCCGCAGGAAGACCATCAGGTTGGTTTTCTTGCGGCTGCGGCTCTCGGACTTGAACAGGTTGCCGAACACCGGCACATCGCCCAGGCCGGGCACCTTTTCCTGGTTGCCCGAATATTCGTCCTGCAGCAGCCCGCCGAGCACGATGATCGCGCCGTCCTCGACCAGCACATGCGACTCGATCGAGCGCTTGTTGGTGATCAGGCCGGTGGCCGAGTTGACCGAGCCCGGCTGCACGCTGGAGACTTCCTGAAAAATTGCCATCTTGACCGTGCCGTTCTCGCTGATCTGCGGCTTGACGCGCAAGGTCAGGCCGACGTCCTTGCGCTCGATGGTCTGGAACGGGTTGACGCTGCCGTTGCCGCCGCCGCCGGTGTTGGTGAACTGACCGGTCACGAAGGGCACGTTCTGGCCGATGATGATCTTGGCTTCCTCGTTGTCCAGCGTGATGAGGTTGGGCGTTGACAGGATGTTGCCGGCGCCCGAGGTCTGCAGGAAGTTGGCCAGGAAACCAAGGAAATACACGCCGTTGCTGCGCGCCGCCACGCCCAGGTTCAGGCCGGTTCCGGGCGTCAGCGGCGTGCCGCTGGCGGCAGCGACGGCCGACTGGATGATGTTCTTGCCGCTGGCGCCAAAGTTGGTGCCCAGCAGGCCGATCAGACTGTCGCCCTTGCCGCCCAGAGGCCCTTGCCACTGGATGCCGAACTCGGCCGCCTTGTCCATGTTGACTTCGGCGATCAGGCTTTCCACATACACCTGCGCCCGCCGGGCGTCGAGCTTTTCAATCACCGCGCGCAGTTGCCGGTACTGCGGCTCGGAGGCGGTGATGATGAGCGAATTAGTCGACGGGTCGGCCTGGATCTGCCCGCCGGTCGAAGGGCCTGCGCTCGGCGTGAGGGGGGCGGTCGCCGCGCTGCTGGGCTGACCCATGCCGCCTGCCGTGCCCGCCTGTCCGCCGGTGTTGAGGGCCTGTGCATTGCCCATCTGCGGCGTTGCCGGGCTGGTCGAGCCGCCGCCACCGCCGGTCCCGGCCATGGAAGCGCGCAGGACCGTGGCCAGGTTGGTGGCATCGGCATTCTTCAGGTAGACCACGTAGATGTTGCCGGCGTCGCCGTTCGGGCCGTTCAGGGTCGGCGTGTCCAGTGTCTTGAGCAGCGACTTCACCAGTTCCAGCCGGGCGCCGTTGGCGGCACGAACGATCAGCGAGTTGCTGCGCGGCTCGGCGAGCACGGTGGTCTTGTAGCTGGCCTCGGCCGTCACCACGCCGCCGCTGGCGCTGTTGTCGAGCAGCCGCGTCAGCAGGGGCGCGAGGTCGGTCACCGACGCATAGCGCACCGGGATCAGCTCGACATTGGTGGCGTTGGACACGTCCAGCGCGGCAATGATGCGGCCCAGGCGGTTCAGGTTGTCGGCATAGTCGGTGATCACCAGCGAGTTGTTGCCGGGGTTGACGTTGATGGTGTTGTTCGGGCTGATCAGCGGCCGCAGGATGGGCAGCAGGTTGTTGGCGTTCTCGAAACTGAGCTTGAAAATCGTCGTGGCGATCTGGCCGCCGCCGACCGGCACGTTGGTCGACACGGCGCCGCCCTGCAGCTTGGCATCGGCCTCGGGAACGATCTTGTCCAGGCCGGCGGCGTTGACCACGGTAAAGCCCTGCAGGCGCAGGATCGCCAGGAACTGGCTGTAGGCCACGGCCGGGCTGACCGGGCGTTCGGTCGTCAGCGTGATCGTGCCCTTGACGCGCGGATCGACCACCACGTTGCGGCCCGTCAGCGTGGCCATGGTGCGGGCCACCGCGTCGATGTTGGCATTGACGAAGTTCAGCGTGATGGCTTCGCCGCGCCGGCCTTCGGCTGCCGGCGACGCGACTTGCGGCTGCGCCTGCAAATTTGAAGAAAAAAGGCCTGTTCCGCAAGCCAGCAGGGCGCTTCCAGCTATTGAAAAAATAGCAAGCGGGTGTTGTTTGAAGTTCGGATGTTTCATGCGGCGTTAACCTACTTTGATGACGGCCGTTGCGCCGTTGCGCCGCCCGATGATGTTCAAGAGATTCGAGAGCGCGTCAACGCTCCCGGACGTGGCGCTGGCAGTGCCATTGAATCGCAGGCGCTGGCCAACCCACTGGCCCTGGCCGGTGAGCAGCAGGCTGCCGTCAAGGGTGCTCAGCTCCAGCGTGGATGGGCTGCCGCCCTGGAGCAGCAGGCGGTAGCTGCCCATGGGCCGCAGCGTGGAAAGTCGCGAGGAAATCTGCAGGGCGTCAAGCTGCAGGCGGCCTGACAGCGCCAGCCGGCCCTGGCTCCAGCGGACATTGAAGCCCTGGGTCGAAGCCGCCAGCTGGCCTTGCGCCTGTACCGTGTTCCACGGCGTGCCCAGACCCGAAAGCAGGGCTGCGGGCCATTGCGACTGGCTGTCGGACAGCGCCAGCTGCACGCCGCCCCAGCCCGCCGGCCTGGCCTGAAGCCGCCAGGCTTGATGCATGCAGCAGTCGGCATTGAGTTGAAGGTCCAGGCCGGTCCAGGCCGGGCGGATGCGCCAGCTCACCAGCCCCGGCAAGGACACGGCGTCGAGGCTGCCTGCGCCCCCCGACAGCACCAGTTGCGCCGAACCCTGCCAGAAACTGCCCCGGGGGGCCGCCAGCACGGCATGGCCGCCGCTGGCCTGAAAAACCAGCGCCGCCAGCCAGCGTGCCGGGGCAAACAGGCCCAGGGCCAGCACCAGCCCGCCCAGGGCGCCCGCCGCTGCCCAGCGCCACGGGGCGGCGGCGAAGGCAGGGCTGGCGGTGGGCGTTGGATAGGCCATGCTCTGGCTAGCGGGCCGGCAGGCCCATCACAAGCACGCCATTCCAGACCGGGCCGCCTGGCGTCGAGGCGCGCACGATACGCGCCTCGATCAGTGCCGAGCGGGCGTTCAGGCGCGCCTGCGACAGCCACTCAGCCAGCGCATCGGGGCTGGCGTCCTTGATGGTGATGCTGGCGCGCTCGCCTGCCAGCACCAGCTGGGCGCTGGCGCCCAGCGTTTGCTTGGTGGCGGCGGTCAAGGCGCGCACCGCTTCGTCAAAGCCAAGGGCAGGCTGCTTCTGGACGGCCTGCGCCTGAATTTGCATCGCCTGCATGGCCTGCAGCTGCGCGCCCAGCGCCCTGGCCTGGGCGTCGGCGCTGCGCAATGTGCCAAGCGCCGGCCCGACGCTGAATTGCCAGAGAAAAAAAGACAGGACCAGCAGGCCGGCCAGCCGGATGCCGTTTTTTTCGCGGCCCGGCAGCCCGGCCCAGCGCGCTCGCAGCGGCTCCAGGGCGCTCGTCAAGCTCATGGAAAACGCTCCTCTTTCATCGTCAGGCCATCGGCCTCCGTGCGCAGGCTGTAGCCCCGTGGCCGCAGCCGCGCCGCGATGTCGGCCAGCGCGGGCGCCGTAGGGGAAAGCCCTTTCAGGCGAAGTTCATTTGCTATGAATTCAATAGCTGTTGGCGCAGGCGTATCGGGCGCAGCAGCCTGAAATTGTCCTAACATGGTTTCCATGTCGGCGGAAGAGGCGACGCCATTTCGGCGTTGCAGGTCGGACAGCGCGCGGGCCATCTGCACCGGCGCATCGACGACCACGCGCACGTCGGGAAACGTGGCGCTCAGCAGGTTGCGGATGGCGGCGCGCTGGGCGGCCTGCGAGGACTGCTCTTTCCAGGCCCAGGCCTGCAGGCCCACCACGTTGGCCAGCACCAGGGCCACGCCGGCCCAGCGCGCAGCGCGCCAGCGCGGCGCCCTGAACAGCGAGGAGATCATGGCCGACAGATGCTTGCGGGTGCGCGTGCCGCGGGTGTAGAGCAGGTCGAACTGCGCCAGGTCCCAGTCCGACTGCGCCGCCGCCAGCCAGCGCTCGGGCGGGGTCTGCAGCCGGGCAGGACGGTTGAAGAAATGCTCCGCCAGTGCGGCGACGCCGGGTTCGGCCAGCACTTCGGCCTCTTCCGGCCACGCCATCAGCGCGGCGCTGGCCACCGACAGCGGCAGCAGCGTCACACCCTCTGGACCGGTGCGCATCAGCTGGGCCTGGTCGGACGTACCGGTGACATGCAGCGAGGCGGGGGCATCGCCTGAGGGCGGCGCCAGTTCGGGAACGATGCGGCTGGCCGGGCGGCCTGACTGCGCCAGCAGGGCCAGCCAGGCATGCAGCCATGCCCTGTCGCAGGCCGCGACCCATACCGGCTCGTCGGCGCGCGGCTTCGGCTCGATGGCGAAATGCAGCTGGCTGGTTTCGTCGAGCACGCTGTCTTCCAGAAGCCCGTCAAGCACGGCACGCAGCCGCCCGGCATTGCCGTCCTGGAACAAGCCGCCTTTCAGCGCCCCTTTGGGCAGTGCAAGCCGGTGCCAGGACAGGTGGCAGGCGGGAACCACCGCCACGATGTCGGCGCCGGAGGGTGTGGGCAACAGCGCTGCAGGTGCCTGGACGGCGCGCAAAGCGGTGTGCCCGTCATCGCTCAGAACGCCCTCACAAAGCATGGCGGCAGTCGGAAGCGCGCGGGAAAGGGTGATGATCAGGGTAGTCATGGTGGAATCAAGGGGGCCATTGTAGGGGGCGTGTCAAGGCGCTTGAGCACCCCGGTCGCGCCACAAGGTCTTGACCTCCAGCCCGTCGCGCTGCACCACCGAATGTTCCTCGACCACTGCCTGGTCCAGCCGCAGCCGCCCCTGGACCTCGAAGAAACGTGAGTTGACGCTGTGCTGCGATTCATCGAGCGGCACGGCGGTCTGGCCAAGCTGCGCGCTCACATCGGCCAGCGTCTTGAAGTGGTTCGCCTGGCGCGTGTTCACCAGCCGCTGGGCCTGCCCCATCTCCAGCGACGCAATGCTGGCCGACAGCACGGTGGCGCTGGCGGTGTTCAGGTTGACCGGTGTGCGCACCGGCAGCAGGGTGATGTAAGGCCGCAGGACGGCAAGACTGGTTGGCGACAGGCCGAGCCAGACCAGCTGCTCGATGCGCTGCGGCATCAGGGGGGCTAGCTGGGCTGCCGCATTGTCAGGCCGGGTGTCCAGCGCGAGCTTCAAATTTTCCACCAGCACCTGCAGTTCCCCGGGGGGGAGTCCCAGCAGTTCGAACAGTTTGGCAAAGGCTTTCAGCGAGGGCTCGGACACCTTGCCGCCGCTTTCCACCAGGTTGGTGACGTTCAGGCGCGACTGCAAATCAGTGATCAAGCCCGACAGGAAGGTTTGCGAAGCATTGGCCTCGTCGTCCGGGTCGTTTTTCTTGTCGGCCGCCAAGAAGGTGGACAGCCGGGCTTCTTCCAGCGGCACCGCCCAGGGCTCGGCCAGGTGGTCGGCGCCGCCCGAGCGCGCATCCTCGCGCAGGATCAGGCGCGCCCAGTCGAGCGCGCCGGTCAGCAGCCAGAGCGACTGCACGCGCGCGCGCTCGGCGGCCTCGACTTCCACGCTGCGCCATTGCTGCCACAGGGAGCTGGCCGCCAGGCTGGCCACCAGCGCCACCGTCAGCATCGCCGTGAGCAGGGCTGCGCCGGCCTGGCTTGCAGCCGCTCGCGCACCGCGCTGCTTCGGGGAACAGAAAGTCGGCGTCATGATTTGGCGCCCACCAGCGCCGGGCGGACCCAGTCGCGCGTGAGGGTGCCGTTGATGGCTTCGCCGGCGGGCAGGGTCAGCACCAGCCGGACACCGTCGGGCAGCGCCAGGTCGGTGTCCACGGCCTGGGGCGCGCCGCGAGTCGGCGCCGCCGGAGTGCTGGCGTTGTCGCTGGACAAGGGGTTGGTCCAGGAATTGCCGCGAAAGTAGAAGATCTGCCACTGCGCGAGCGGCGTGATGCGGACTTCATCCCTTTTCTCGGCATCGCCCGGGTTCTGTGCCCACTGGGCGGCACGCTCCCATGCGGTTTGCAAGGCGCCCCGCGAAAACTGCGGCGGCGACTGCCAGCGCAGCCACTGGTCGGTGCCGTTCACATTGCGCCGTGACCAGGCCACCACCAGCAGGCCGTCGCCAGGCCGCACCGTGCTGCGGCGGACAATCCGCATTCCGCGCCCGTCCCAGTCCAGTGTCGGTGTGCGAGGCAGTTGTACCAGCGCGTCCAGGTCGGCCGACCATTGCGTCAGGCCGGCCTGCAGGGTGAGCACCGCATCGGCCCGCTGCTGGATCTGCGCCTGCGCCCGTGTCATGCCGTCGAGCCCGCGCCAGCTGAGCCCGGCCATGACGGCCATTGCGGCCAGGGCCACCAGCAGCTCGATCAGGGTGAAGCCGCGCGCCTGCGCAGGAAGCGGCAAACGGTGTGAAGCAGCATGCGGCAGCGCCATGTTCAGTACCGTCCCACGATGGTCGAAAGCGCCAGTATTCGCGCCGCACCGTCCATCACCTGCGCTTCAACCCGCAAAAAATTCGGATTGGGCGTGGGCTGCACCCAGAGCCGCACGGAAAGCACACGACCGGCCTGTTCGCAAGGGCTGGTGTTGTCGCCAACCGCCGGCATTTGCCGCGACAGCCGAACATTGACCAGTGCATTTTCAGCGCACAGGTGGGCCAGCAGCAGGTCGGACTGGCGTTCCGAATTGCGCATCAGCGAGCCTGTGGCCCGCACGCCGGCCGCCAGCGCGACCGCCACGATGCCAAGCGCGACCAGCACCTCGATCAGCGTGAAACCGCGAATCCCAAGGCGCCTGAGCCGGCTGCGCAGCATCATTGGCCACCGTCCGTCAGCACCGAAAAGGGCCGGATGCCGTCCGTGGCCAGGATCAGGCTGCGCGAAGGGTCCGAGGTGGAAACCAGGCGGATTTGCTGCGGCCCGATGACCGGTTCCGGCCCCAGCACCACGACGCTGGTGACGGCTGCGCGCACGTCTGGGCCCAGCCAGGCGGCGGGGAAGCTTGAGCCTTTGGCCAACCCTTCAAAGACAAAGCCGGTGGCGGTGGGCCGCCAGCGCACCGGGTTGGCGGTCATGCGCGACTGCGCCCGGGCTGAATCCAGCAAAACGGCCAGCCGCTGCGCCTCGCGCTCCAGCGCCGTCCCCGACGTGTCGCGCAGCGCCAGCCCGACGCCCGCCGTCGCGATGGCCATGATCGCCACCACCATCAGCAGTTCGATCAGCGTGAACCCGCGATGGCGAATCCGACGCAAAGGCGCACCGTGCGTCATGGCACCCTTGGAAAGCGGCGAACCCACAAAGCGAGGAGCAGGGACGTACCCGCTCCAAACCAGCCGGGGCCGCGGAACTGGCTTTGCCAGGCCGCAGGCGCAGCGGCCCCCGCGGGGGGCAGCGAACCACACGCAGTGGGGAGCGTGGGGGCTACTTCAATCCCAGCTGCCAATATCCGCATTCTTGCCCTCGCCCCCTGGTTGCCCGTCGGCACCAAAGGACATCACGTCGATTTCGCCCTTGATGCCAGGATTCAGGTATTGGTAGGGACGGCCCCAAGGGTCGTTAGGCAGCTTGTCCACGTAGGATTTCCAGTTGGAGGGAATCGGCCCGGTGGTCGGCTTGGCCACCAGCGACTGCAATCCCTGCTCGGCGGCGGGGTAGCGCTGGTTGTCCAGGCGGTACAGCTTGAGTGCCTGCATCAGGTTGTTGACGTCGGTTTTGGCGGCCGTGGCGCGTGCATCGTCCGCGCGGTCCAGTACGTTGGGCACGACCAACGCGGCCAGCACGCCAATGATCACCAGCACCACCATCAGTTCGATCAGGGTGAAACCTGCGGACAGGCGCCGCCGGATGGAGGGAAAAAATTTTGTGTGTGTAGTCATATAGTCGCTTCAATGATAATCCTGCCATGCAGACAGACGCCTATCGCCTATGGTCCACCAGAATTGTGACATTTGCCCTCTCCGCGCTGGCCGCTGCCAGCGTGGTGTACTGGGGTCTGAAGGTCTGGGGTTTGTCCACGCCGGCCGCGCCTTCCTCCGCGCTGGTTGAGCCCATGTCCGCTGTCAGTTCACAGGCCATTGCCCGGGCGCTCGGCGGCGGGATGGCTGCGGTTGCCACGGCGTCAACCGCAGCGCCCGCAGCCAGCCGCTATGACCTGATTGGCGTGGTGGCAGGACGAATTCGTGCCGGTGCCGCGCTGATTTCGGTCGATGGTCAGGACGCCAAACCGGTCCGCGTAGGTAACCTGGTTGACAACGAGATGGTGCTGGAATCGGTCAACGGCCGGCAGGCGGTATTGTCCTCGAGCACAGGGACTGCGGCAAAACTGACGCTGGAGATGCCCAAGCTGACGCAATAATGCTGCTGTTTCCATAGCATGCGGCGCATGATTCACGCGCCCTTCAGGGTCATTAGCGTCGAAACGGTTCAGGCCTCAGCCGGTAGTCACTGTTTTGTTGCGTTATTGGTTATTTTGTGAATGATTGCAACACCGGGACACTGTCGCCGATCCTCTGGGTTTACACCTTGTAGTCATTAAGCGATGATTCTTTCTTTGATCCCGTATTGAACACCATGTCCGTTACCGAGACCGCGCTAAAAAATCCCGCCTCCACGGCATTGCCCGGACTTGGCAGAGCGTTGGTGTCGGCCGGCAAGCTGGGCCAAAAGGCAGCCGAGGACATTTTCCTGAAGGCGCAGGGCAGCCGAAACAGTTTCATCGCCGAGCTGACAGGCTCAGGAGCGGTCTCGGCGTTCGATCTGGCGCACATCATGTCAACGTCCTTTGCCGCACCGCTGGTGGACATGGACGCCGTCGACATGCAGCGCTTGCCCAAGGATTTGCTCGATGCAAAAATCTGCCTGGCCTGCCGCGTCGTGGTGCTGGGCAAGCGCAACAACCGGCTCATCATTGCAACCGCTGATCCGTCCGACCAGGGCGCGGCGGAAAAAATCAAGTTCTCCACCCAGCTGGGCGTGGACTGGATCATTGCGGAATACGACAAGCTGTCCCGGCTGGTCGATGCTTCTGGCGCCACGGCGTCAGAGGCCCTTGAAAACATCGTCGGCGAGGATTTCGAGTTTGACGAGGATATGTCGCAGACTGCGGCTGTGCAGGAAAATGAAGCGAGCGTATCGGAGGTTGAAGACGCGCCGGTTGTCAAATTCCTGCACAAAATGCTGGTTGACGCCTTCAACATGCGCGCGTCCGACCTGCACTTCGAGCCTTTCGAGCATTCCTACCGAGTTCGATTTCGCGTGGACGGCGAACTGCGTGAAATTTCTTCACCGCCCGTGGCCATCAAGGAAAAGCTGGCCGCGCGCATCAAGGTGATTTCCAAGCTGGACATTTCCGAGAAACGGGTGCCGCAGGACGGCAAGATGAAGCTCAAGATCGGCCCCGACCGGGTGATCGATTTCCGGGTCAGCACCTTGCCGACCATGTTCGGTGAAAAAATCGTCATCCGTATCCTGGACCCGAGCAGCGCCAAACTGGGCATTGACGCGCTGGGCTACGAGCCGGTCGAAAAAGAGCGCCTGCTCGAAGCCATCAAGCGGCCCTATGGCATGGTGCTGGTGACCGGGCCGACAGGTTCGGGTAAAACCGTCTCGCTCTATACCTGCCTGAACATTTTGAACACCGCCGGCGTGAACATTTCCACGGCTGAGGACCCGGCTGAAATCACCTTGCCCGGGGTGAACCAGGTCAGCATGAACGAGAAGGCCGGAATGACCTTTCCGGTTGCGCTCAAAGCCTTCCTGCGCCAGGATCCGGACATCATCATGGTCGGCGAAATCCGCGATGTTGAAACCGCCGACATCGCCATCAAGGCCGCGCAGACCGGCCACCTGGTACTGTCCACGCTGCACACCAACGACGCGCCCACGACCCTCACACGCATGCGCAACATGGGCATTGCGCCCTTCAACATCGCGTCGAGCGTGATCCTTATCACGGCGCAGCGGCTGGCGCGGCGCCTGTGCCCGCACTGCAAGACGGCCATCGAGATTCCGCGCGAGGCCATGCTGGAGGCCGGCTTCAAGGACGATGAACTCGATGGTTCATGGAAGCCTTTTCATCCGGTGGGTTGCGCCAAGTGCAACAACGGCTACAAGGGCCGGCTGGGCATCTACCAGGTCATGCCCATTTCCGAGGAAATCCAGCGCATCGTCCTGCGTGACGGCAGCGCCATGGAAATTGCGGCCCAGGCCGAAGCCGAAGGCGTGCGAAGCCTGCGCCAGTCTGGTTTGTACAAAGTTAGACTGGGAATGACCTCGATGGAAGAAGTGTTGGGTTGCACCAATGCCTAGCCTGGCGCGTCGCCACGGCAGGACAAATGGCATCCGGCAGCAGACACAAGACGGCTTAACACTGTCCACACAACGATAAGGCTTTATGGCAACCGCATTGTCCAAAAATATCAAGGAATTTGTCTTCGAGTGGGAAGGCAAGGACCGAGGCGGCAAACAGGTTCGCGGCGAGGTTCGTGCGTCCGGAGAAAACCAGGTCAAGGTGTCGCTGCGCCGTCAAGGGGTGATGGCGACGAAGATCAAAAAGCGCCGCATGCGTTCGGGCAAGTCCATCAAGCCGCGTGACATTGCCATCTTCACCCGCCAGCTTGCCACCATGATGAAGGCCGGCGTGCCGCTGCTGCAGTCATTCGACATCGTCGGCCGTGGCAATCCCAACGCCAGCGTGACCAAGCTGCTGAACGATGTGCGCACCGATGTTGAAACGGGAACGTCGCTCAGCGGTGCTTTCCGCAAGTACCCGATGTACTTCAATGCGCTGTACTGCAACCTCGTCGAAGCCGGCGAGGCCGCCGGTATTCTGGAGTCGCTGCTGGACCGCTTGGCGATTTACATGGAGAAAACCGAGGCCATCAAGTCGAAGATCAAATCGGCGCTGATGTATCCGGCTTCCGTGGTGGTGGTGGCTTTCGTGGTGGTCGCCGTGATCATGATTTTCGTGATACCTGCGTTCAAGGAGGTGTTTTCATCCTTTGGTGCCGATTTGCCTGCGCCCACGCTGATCGTGATGGCCATCAGCGAGTTTTTCGTCGCTTACTGGTGGCTGATTTTTGGCGGTGTCGGCGGCGGTATCTATTTCTTCCTCCAGGCCTGGAAGCGTAGCGAGAAAATGCAGAAGGTCATGGACCGGCTGCTGCTGAAAATGCCGGTGTTCGGCACCTTGATCGAAAAATCCGTCATTGCCCGCTGGACCCGTACCTTGTCCACCATGTTCGCGGCCGGCGTGCCGCTGGTCGAAGCGCTGGATTCGGTCGGCGGCGCATCGGGCAACTCGCTTTACGCTGACGCCACCGAGAAAATCCAGCAGGAAGTCTCGACCGGCACCAGCCTGACCGCCGCCATGGGAAATGCCAACCTGTTTCCCACCATGGTGCTGCAGATGTGCGCCATTGGCGAGGAATCGGGCTCGGTGGACCACATGCTGGGCAAGGCAGCCGATTTCTACGAAGCCGAAGTCGATGAAATGGTCGCCGGCCTGTCCAGCCTGATGGAGCCCATCATCATCGTGTTCCTGGGTACCTTGATTGGCGGGATCGTGGTGTCGATGTACCTGCCGATCTTCAAGCTCGGCCAAGTCGTTTGATGCTGCTGTTGCCAGCAGACATGGGTCCCGGATTGGTCGCTGCGCTTGCCGCAATCCTGGGCCTGCTCATCGGCAGCTTTCTCAATGTCGTCATCTACCGGGTTCCGAAGATGATGGAGCGCCAGTGGGCTGCCGAATGTGCCAATTTGAACGGCGCGCCAGCGCAGCCAGCAGAACAGTTCAATCTGCTGACGCCTCGTTCACGCTGCTCCAGTTGCGGCCATTTGATCCGATGGTATGAAAACATTCCGGTGCTCAGCTATGTTTTCCTGCGGGGCAAGTGCTCGGCTTGCAGCGCGCCTTACGGGATTCGCTATCCGCTGGTCGAGGCCGTCACAGGCGCTCTGTTTTTCTTTTGCGCCTGGCGCTGGGGCTGGACGATGACGGCACTGGCCTGGTGCGGCTTTTCTGCCGCGCTGCTGGCGCTGGCGGTGATCGACTGGGACACCACCCTGCTGCCCGACGACATGACCTTGCCCCTGCTGTGGGCGGGGCTGATCGCGGCAGCGCTGCAGTGGAACCCGGCGGTCGATCTGTCATCGGCCCTGTGGGGGGCGGTGGCCGGCTATCTTTCATTGTGGAGTGTGTACTGGGCCTTCAAGCTGGCCACCGGCAAGGAGGGCATGGGCTACGGCGACTTCAAGCTGTTTGCCGCGCTTGGGGCGTGGTTTGGCTGGACAGCGCTGGTGCCCATGATCCTGATGGCTTCGGTGATTGGCGCGGCGGTCGGCATCGCGATGAAGTTCTCGAGCGGCCTGCGCGAGGGCGGCTACGTGCCTTTCGGCCCTTTTCTGGCCGGCGCAGGCTTCACCGCGATGATTTTCGGCCCCCAGTCGATTCTTCGGTTCATTGGTTTGTAAACCATGAGTCCGCCGGCCCAGCGTATCGGCCTGACAGGCGGCATCGGCAGCGGCAAAAGCACCGTGGCGCGCGTTCTGGTGTCGTGCGGCGCCGCGCTGATCGATGCCGATGCGATTTCCCGGCAGCTGACAGCGCCCGGAGGCGCCGCCATCCCTGAGCTGGCGAAGCAGTTCGGGCCGCAGTTCATCACGGCAGAAGGCGCGATGGACCGTGACCGGATGCGCCAGCTTGCTTTCAGCGACCCCGCCATCAAAGGGCAGCTCGAAGCCATCATTCACCCCCTGGTCAGCCTTGAATCCACCCGCCAGGCCGGCGCGGCCTTGCAAGCCGGCCGCGCCTGCATGGTGTTCGACATCCCCTTGCTGGTGGAGTCCGGGCGCTGGCGCCAGCAGCTCGACCGGGTGCTGGTGGTGGACTGCACGGAAGAAACGCAAATTGCCCGTGTCATGGCCAGGAACGCCTTGCCGCGTGAAATGGTCGTGAAAATCATCGCCGGCCAGGCCAGCCGCGCGCAACGGCTGGCGGCGGCTGATGCCTGCATTTGTAACGAGGGTTTGTCGCTGCAGGCGCTGGAGCGGCAAGTGCGTGAGCTGGCGCGCAGCTTCGGGCTATGATGACCAAACATCTACTGAAGCCAGGAAAACCAGTTCCGTGATTCTTTACGAGCATCCCTTCAACGAACGCATACGCACCTACCTGCGGCTTGAGCACCTGTTCTTGCGCCTGGCCGAACTGGTGAAACGGGACAGCCCGATTGACCACCACCACGCGCTGGTGACCATTTTTGAAATCATGGATGTCGGTGCGCGGGCGGACCTGAAAACCGATGTGCTCAAGGATATTGAAAAGCACAAGCACGTGCTCAATGGCTACCGTGGCAACCCGGTCATCTCCGAGCGCGTGCTGGACGACATCACTGCCGAGCTTGATGCCTGTTTTTCCAGCATGAATGAACTTTCAGGCAAGGTTGGCCAGTCACTGACCGAAAACGACTGGCTGATGAGCATCCGCAGCCGTGTCGGCATTCCCGGCGGCACCTGCGAATTCGACCTGCCGGCCTATCATGCCTGGCAGCACCTCGGCGCCAACGTTCGCCAGCACGACCTGCAGCGCTGGGTGGTGCCGCTGGTTCCGCTGGCCGAGTCGCTGAACCTGCTGCTCAGGCTGGTGCGCGATTCGGGCGCGCCGCAAAAGGTGATTGCGCCCGCCGGCCAGTACCAGCAAATGCTGCCCCAGGGGCGGACTTACCAGTTGCTGCGGCTGCAACTGCGTTCAGGCGTGGCCGTGATTCCCGAAATCAGCTGCAACCGCCTGATGGTGTCGGTGCGTTTCATGACCCATGACAACGACGGCCGCCAGCAGGCCAGCAGCGAGGAAACCGTGTTTGACCTGACCCTGTGTACCTGAGCCAGGCCAGGCCGAACCCGCATTGCGTTTTTCATCACCCCGAACTTCCTTCTCCCCATGAAAAAAGACCCTACACCTGTGCGGCAGGTGGTGTGCCCTGGCTGCGGCGGTCCCAGTGTTTATGCGCCCAGCAATCCTTTTCGTCCCTTTTGCAGCGAACGCTGCAAAAACATCGACATGGGTGCCTGGGCGAGCGAAGATTTCCGCCTGCCTGCCGACACACCGCCCGATGACCAGCCCTATGGTGATCCGAAACTGCATTGAGGCTTGTTCGTGCCATGCAAGGCGGCCAGTACGGGTGTTGCGACGTAAGCAGGTAGAAACAGGAAGATAAAAATGAAAAATATCGTGCTCAAGCCATTCTGGACCGCCATGCTCCTGGCCGCCGTGCTGATCGGCAGCGTACACGCCGGGGCAGCCTCTGCCGCTTCCGGCGACAAGCCGGCAGCGTCGGCCAAGAAAAAGACCAAAACAGGCGCCAGCGGCCAGGTGCGGTTCCTGCCGGGCTCCGCCGAAACGGCCAAGGAACGAAGCAGCCGCCTCAAGCGTGAATGCCAGGGGCAGGTCAATGCCGGCGCCTGCGCAGGCTATACGCGCTGAAGCAGAAACGAAAAACGCCCGCGACGCGGGCGTTGCAGGCTCGGGTGGCTTGGCTTCAGTCCTTGGGCGCGCCCAGCATTTCCTGAAGTTCACCGTTCTGGTACATCTCCATCATGATGTCGGAGCCGCCCACGAACTCGCCCTTGACATACAACTGGGGAATGGTCGGCCAGTTGCTGTAGGTCTTGATGCCATTGCGGATGCCCTCGTCTTCCAGCACATTGACCGTGGCCGGCTTGGTCACGCCGCAGGCCTTGAGCACCTGGATCGCACGTCCGGAAAAACCGCACATCGGAAACTGGGCCGTGCCCTTCATGAAAAGCACCACGTCGCTGGATTTGACAATTTCGTCAATGCGTTGCTGGGTCGGGTCGGTTTGGCTCATGGTGAAATCCTTGTGATGAAACAGCCCTTGCCGGGCTTTGAAAATGGTTAACCGGCAGCAAGGCCGGACTGTGGAATACATGGAATCAGAATGCAGCAATTCCAGAGACTGATTATCGCTGTCTGCTTGAAGCTGCGTGCGTGGCGGGAATTGCCGGTCATGGTGTCCATTGCCCGCCCGAGCAGCGCTCAATCCCGGCCAGGTCAAGGCGGCTTTGAACCTGCGCAAACCCTTGCCGGGCCAGCAGCCCGCGAACCCGTTCGGCCTGGTCATAACCATGCTCCAGCAGCAGCCAGCCACCGTTCTGCAGGCAAGCAGGCGCCTGTTCAATGATTTGCCGGATGTCGTCCAGCCCGTCAGCACCGGCTGCCAGCGCCTGCAGGGGTTCATGCCCAAGCGCCGCCAGATGCGTGTCAGCGCTGGCAATATAGGGCGGATTGCTGGCGATCAGGTTAAAACGCCCGCTGACCTGCGCAAGCCAGTGGCTTTCCATGAATTCCACGCGCAAGCCAAGGCGCCGGCAATTCTCACGCGCAACGCTCAAGGCCTCAGCGCTTGCGTCCACCGCCGTGACCTTTGCCTCGCGCCCGGCGGCCATCAGGCTGTGCGCAATGGCCAGGGCAATCGCGCCGCTGCCGGTGCCCAGGTCCATCACGCGCGGCACGGGCGGCAGTTCCGGCATTTTCAATACCTCAAGAGACCATTCGACCAGCGTTTCGGTGTCGGGGCGCGGTACCAGCACGCGCGCATCGACCTGCAGCGACAGGCCGAAAAACTCCTTGTTGCCCACGATGTAGGCCAGCGGCTCACCGGCCGCGCGGCGCAGACTGTAAGCGTCGAATGCTTCAATTGCATCCTGCGCCAGTTCGTCGGTGTCGTGCGCCAGCAGCCAGGAGCGGTCGCTGGCGGGCCTGCCCAGCGCGTGCAGCAGCAGCAATTGGGCGTCCAGCCGGTCGAGCCCAAGGTGTCGGGCCGCTGCCAGGGCTTGCGCGCAGGTGTATGGTTTCACGGTTGGGCTTTTAGTTGCTATATAAATGATAGCTTCTTGCGCCCGTGGTTATTGCGCAAGGAGGCTATTTCTCTTGAAATCATGGGATTTTCCGGGTCAGCCGCCGTTGTTGGCTGCTTCCAGCTCGTTCAGCTGCTCGGCGCCGCGCGCCACCTGCAGCGCGGTGATGACATCGTCCAGGTCGCCTTCCATGATGGTGAGCAGCTTGTACAGCGTGAGGTTGATGCGGTGGTCGGTCAGCCGGCCCTGCGGGAAGTTGTAGGTGCGGATGCGGTCGCTGCGGTCACCGCTGCCGATCAGGCCCTTGCGCGTGGCGGCGTCCCTGGCGGCCTGGGCCGAGCGGTCTTTTTCATGGATGCGGGCCGTGAGGACCTTCATCGCCTGGGCCTTGTTGCCGTGCTGGCTGCGGCCTTCCTGGCATTCGGCGACGATGCCGGTCGGCAAATGCGTGATGCGCACCGCCGAATCGGTCTTGTTGATGTGCTGGCCGCCGGCGCCGCTGGCGCGGTAGGTGTCGATGCGCAGGTCGGCCGGGTTGATCTGGATGGCGACGGCCTCGTCCGGCTCGGGCAGCACCGCCACGGTGCAGGCGCTGGTGTGGATGCGGCCTTGCGTTTCGGTCGCCGGCACGCGCTGCACGCGGTGGCCGCCCGATTCGAAGCGCAGCTTGCCGTACACCCCCACGCCCAGCATGTCGGGCGGGCCGTCGATGCGCAGCACCACTTCCTTGTAGCCGCCCAGTTCGCTGGGCGACTCGCTGATGATCTCGACCTGCCAGCGCTTGCGCTCGGCAAAGCGGGTGTACAGGCGAAACAGGTCGCCGGCGAACAGCGCCGATTCGTCGCCGCCGGCGCCGGCGCGGATTTCAATGAAGGCCGCGCGCTTGTCGTCCGGGTCTTTCGGAATCAGCATCAGCTGCAGCGCTTCGTCGATTTGCGCGATGTCGGTTTTGGCGGCGTTGATTTCCTCTTCGGCCATTTCCGCCATGTCGGGGTCTTGCCTGGCTTCGGCGAGCATGGTTTCGGCGCTGGCCAGGTCGGCTTCGCGGCGGGTCAGGCGGTTGTACTGCTCGGCCACCACGCTGGCTTCGGCGTGTTCGCGGGTCAGGGCGCGAAAACGGTCCAGGTCGCTGACCACGTCGCTGGCGGACAGCAACGCGTCGAGTTCATGCAGCCGCAAAAGCTGGCGGTCGAGGGTCTGGCGAAGAAAAGGTTTCATGGGCAGGGACAAGAAAGCATCAGGAGAAACTTCCGGCGGCTGGCCGGGAGGAGGGCGCAGCGCGCTTTGGCGGCGGCGGCAGTTGGAAAGCCGGCGCTAACGCTCTTTGCGATCGGCCGTGGTCCGGGGCGTCTGGCCGCGCAGGAACAGCCTGGACACGGTGCGCGCCGTGGCTTCACGGCTGCTGGCATCGCCTGCATGCAGCTCGGCCATCGCGCCGTGCAGCATTTTTTGCGTCAGGCCACGGCTCATGGCCTCTAACACTTCCTCGATGGATTCGCCCCGGGCCAGCAGCTTTCTGGCGCGCACGATTTCAGCGGCGCGCCAGGCATCGGCCTGCGCATTGAGCTGCTGGATCAGCGGCACGCTGCCGCGCTGGTCCAGCCAGTGCATGAAGTTCTGCACGCCCGCGTCGATGATGACCTCGGCCTCGGCCACCGCCGCCTGCCGGCTGTCGCGGCCGGTCTGCACCACATGCGCCAGGTCATCGACGGTGTAGAGGTAAATGTCGGACAGCGCCTTGACTTCGGGCTCGATGTCGCGCGGCACCGCCAGATCGACCATGAACATCGGCCGGTGCCGGCGCTGCTTCAGGGCGCGCTCGACCGCGCCCAGGCCGATGATGGGCAGGGTGCTGGCGGTGCAGCTGATGACCGCGTCGAATTCATGCAGCCGGCCGGGCAGGTCGCCCAGGCGCATCACCTCGGCGCCAAAGCGGCTGGCGAGCTTTTCACCGCGTGCCAGGGAGCGGTTGGCAATCGCCATGGCCTTGGGATTCTTGGCGGCGAAGTGGGTGGCGGCCAGGTCGATCATTTCACCGGCGCCGACAAACAACACCTTGATGTCGGCCAGGTCTTCAAACAGCTGGCCGGCCAGCCGCACGCTTGCAGCCGCCATGCTGATGCTGTGCGCGCCAATCTCGGTGCTGGTGCGCACTTCCTTGGCGACGGCAAACGAGCGCTGGAACAGCTGGTGCAGCGTCGTGCCAATGGCGCCGGCATCTTCGGCGGCGCGCACCGCGTCCTTCATCTGGCCGAGGATCTGCGGCTCGCCCAGCACCATCGAATCGAGCCCGCTGGCGACGCGGAAGGCATGGCGCGCGGCCTGGTCATCGTGCAGCGTGTAGGCATGGGCGCGCAGGAGCGAAGGCGACACGCCGCCGTTGTGCGCCAGCCATTCGACCGTGCTGTCCAGGTCGTTGGCGTCGCCGGCGCAGTAGATCTCGGTGCGGTTGCAGGTGGACAGCAGCGTGGCCTCGGGCTGGCGCGCCAGCGAGGCGCGCAGGCCGCGCAGGGTGGGTTCTACCTGGTCGAGGGCGAACGCGAAACGTCCGCGCAGATCCAGCGGTGCGGTGTGATGGTTTAGCCCCAGGGCCCAGACTGACATGCGCGCATTATAAAATTGAAGTGATGAGAACCGGGCGCCCGGGCGCAATCTCCTTTTGCGCATTTCCACCAGCCGCTTCTGGCGCGTTCTCCTGAATCCCGACGGACTGCCATGACTGCTTACCTCCTTGCCGGGCATCTGCTCAACCTGCTGGCGCCTGCCGCGCTGATCGCCTTGCTGCTGGTGGCATTCTCCCGCCTGTTTTCAGGGTTTTTTACATCAAATAAGGCTTTTCCGCACAGCTGGCGGGCGCAAGCTGCTATCAATTTTGTAGTCGGGTCGGCGGTGCTGGTCGCCGGCCTGGTCCTGCTCGGCCGTGACGGCAAGATGCTGACCTATGTGCTTCTGGTGTTCGCCATGGCGGCCAGCCAGTGGTGCCAACTGGGCGGCTGGAAGCGCTAGCGATAGCTTGTCCGATACAGGAACGGCAGCCGGTTTGTTGACCTGGGTCAAGAAACGGGCGGCCTCATCAAGCCGGGCTGAACAAATCCACGCGGTCGGTGATGATGCCGTCGGTGCCCAGTTCCATCAGGCGCTGGACGGACGCGTCGTCGTTGACGGTGTAGCTCAAGACGCGCAAGCCCGCGTCATGGGCTTTTTCAACGCTGGCGCTGTCCCACAAGACATGGTTGCAGATGACGGCGACACAGCCCAGCGCGAGGGCGGCTTCCAGCCAGCCATCAGGCAGCGTCTCCAGCAGCAGCCCGCGCGGCAAACCGGGCGCCGTTTCGCGCGCGCCCTGCAGCGCATCGCGTGAAAAAGAAGTCAGCAGCGGCGCAACGCCGGCGCCTTGCCACCAGCGCAGGGCGTGCGACGCCACCACCTCGCCGGTGCGGCGCTCGGTTCCCGGCGTCGGCTTGATCTCGATGTTCAGCGCATGACCATTGGCGCGGCAAAAGCGGGTGGCGTTTTCCAGCGTCGGCAGCGGCTCGCCGGCGAAGGCGCGCGAATGCCAACTGCCGGCATCGAGCTGCGACAACTCGGCCCAGGCGTGGTCGCCGCCTGCCGCGCTGGCATCTGGCGCCAGGCTTTCACGCGCGTTGGTGGTGCGGGTAAGCGTGCCGTCGTGCATGAGGAAGGGCACGCCATCGGCGCTGAGCTTGGCATCGCATTCGAACATCCGGTAGCCGTGCCGCGCGCCCAGGCGGAAGGCGGCCAGCGTGTTTTCCGGGGCCAGCTTGCCGGCGCCGCGGTGCGCGATCCAGAACGGGTAGGGCCACGAGATTGAAGCCCCCACGCTCCCCACTTCGTGTGGTTCGCTGCCCCCCAAGGGGGCCGCTGCGCCTGCGGCCCGGCGAAGCCGGTTCCGCGGCCCTGGCTGGTCTGGAACGGGGAGCGGTGAAACGTCCTCGGTTCCTGAGCGGACTGGGTTGACTTCCATGCCAGCTTCGGGCTTTTTCACAGGCGTTGGCCGGTGGCTGCGTCAAACCAGTGCAGCCGGTCCGGACGCGGCGTGACCTGCAGCGTTTGGCCAATCGTCGGCGCCAGCGACAGGCTTTCGTCGGTGCGAACGATCAGGAACTCGTCGCCCAGGCGGCAGTACAGCAGGCGTTCGGCGCCCAGCATTTCGATGGTGTCCACCACCACCTTCCAGCCGGTGTCGCCGACCAGCAGGTGCTCGGGGCGGATCCCCAGGATGGCGCCCGGCCTGCCGCCAAAGTCGGCGTTGGGCGCGTTCTTCAGCAAATTCATTGGTGGCGAACCCATGAAGCTGGCGACAAACGTGGTGGCCGGCCGGTTGTAGACTTCTTCCGGCGTGCCGAACTGCTCCATGCGCCCGGCGTTCATCACCATCATGCGCTGGGCCAGCGTCATCGCCTCGACCTGGTCGTGGGTGACAAACAGCGAGGTAATGCCGAGCTCGCGGTGCAGCTTCTGGATTTCCAGCCGGGTCTGCACGCGCAGCTTGGCGTCCAGGTTGGACAGCGGCTCGTCGAACAAAAAGACCTGCGGCTGGCGCACGATGGCGCGGCCCATTGCGACGCGCTGGCGCTGGCCGCCGGAAAGCGCGCGCGGCTTGCGGTCAAGCAAATGGCCGAGTTCGAGGATTTTTGCGGCCTTGTCCACGCGCGCCTTGATTTCCTCCCTGGGAACCTTGGCTATTTTCAGGCCATAGGCCATGTTGTCGAACACGCTCATGTGCGGATACAGCGCGTAGTTCTGGAACACCATGGCAATGTCGCGCTCCGACGGCTCCAGGTCGTTGACGACCCGGCCGCCAATGGAAATCTGGCCTTCGGTGATTTCCTCCAGCCCTGCGACCATGCGCAGCAGCGTGGACTTGCCGCAGCCCGACGGCCCGACGATGACGATGAATTCGTGGTCGGCAATCTCGGCGCTGACGCCGTGCAGCACCGGAACAGCGCTCTTGCCGGCGCCGTAGCGCTTGATGACGTTGGTAAGGGAAAGGGATGCCATTGATGAATGCCTGACTTGTTATTTTTCGGTATCGACCAGGCCCTTGACGAACCACTTCTGCATCAGCACGACGACCAGCGCGGGCGGCAGCATGGCCAGGATGGCCGTCGCCATGACCACGTTCCATTCATTGGCCGCATCGCCGCCGGCAATCATCCGCTTGATGCCGATGACCACCGGGTACATGTCTTCGCTGGTGGTGGCCAGCAGCGGCCAAAGGTACTGGTTCCACCCGTAAATGAACTGGATCACGAACAGCGCGGCCATCGAGGTTTTCGACAGCGGCAGCAAGATGTCCCAGAAAAAGCGCATCGGGCTGGCGCCGTCCATGCGCGCCGCCTCGACCAGCTCGTCGGGCACGGTCATGAAGAACTGCCGGAACAAGAAGGTGGCGGTGGCCGATGCAATCAGCGGAATCGTCAGGCCGGCAAAGGTGTTGAGCATGCCCAGGCTGGACACCACCTGGTAGGTCGGCCCGATGCGCACTTCGACCGGCAGCATCAGGGTGACAAAGATGGACCAGAAGAAGAAGTTCTTGAACGGAAAGCGAAAGTACACGATGGCAAAGGCCGACAGCAGCGAAATCGCGATCTTGCCGAAGGTGATGACGAGCGCCGTCACCAGGCTGACCCACATCATGCGGGCCACGGGGGCCGTAGAGCCCGCGCCATCGCCGCCACCGAACAGCGCGGTCTTGTAGGTTTCCCACATATGGCTGCCCGGCCACATCGGCATCGGCGCCTGAACGATCTCCTGCGCCGTGTGGGTCGAGGCCACGAAGGCCAGGTACAGCGGAAAGGCAACGACCACGATGCCCAGCAGCATGACGAGGTGCGCAAAGATTCTCAGTACGGCGCTGCGTTCAACCATGATGGCGTACCCTGAAATGCCGCAAGCCGGCAGTCGGTGAAAAAGTGGACATCAGTACTGGACCTTCTTTTCAACATAGCGGAACTGGACCACCGTCAGCGCCACGACGATCACCATCAGCACCACCGACTGCGCGGCAGAGCCGCCCAAGTCGCCGTTCTTGAAGCCGTCGTGGTAGACCTTGTAAACCAGGATCAGGGTGTCGCGGCCCGGTCCACCCTGGGTCGATGCATCGACGATGGCGAAGGTGTCGAAAAACGCGTAAACGATGTTGATCACCAGCAAAAAGAAGGTCGTCGGCGACAGCAGCGGGAACTGGATCGACCAGAAGCGCCGCCAGGGGCGCGCACCGTCAATCGCGGCGGCCTCGATCAGCGACTTCGGGATCGACTGCAGGCCGGCCAGGAAAAACAAAAAATTGTAGGAAATCTGCTTCCACACGGCGGCCATGATGATCAGCGTCATCGCGTGGCTGGAATTGAGCAGGTGGTTCCAGTCGATGCCGATACCATGCAGCGCATAGGCCACCACGCCCAGCGTCGGTGAAAACATGAAGATCCACAGCACGCCGGCCACGGCGGGCGCCACGGCGTAGGGCAGGATCAGCAGGGTTTTGTAAGCCAGCGCACCCTTGATGATGCGGTCGGCAAACACCGCCAGCACCAGCGACAGGCTGATGCCCAGCACCGCCACCATGACCGAGAAGAACGCGGTGGTCTTGAACGACTCCAGGTAGGCCTCGTCGTTGTACAGGTTCCTGAAATTGTCCAGTCCTACCCATTCGGTGGACAGGCCGAAGGCGTCCTGCAATTGGAAGGACTGCAGCAGCGCCTGCGCGGCAGGCCAGAAGAAAAAGACGCTGATGACGATCAGCTGGGGTGCCAGCAGCAGCCAGGGGAGCCAGGCCGAGCGGAACAAAACGCGTTTTTCCATGGGGTCCGTTCACGTTGAGGCCACCCTGGCCGCCTGTTTTTCAAGAGGCGGCCAGGAGGGGGATAGAGGCGAGGCCAGGGCGCATGGCTAAGAAAAGACAATTTTTTAAATGAAAAATGCCATTTGCGCACGCCTGTATTGCATAAGCAGCTATTGATTAAATAGCAAAGCCGGCCGGGCGCTTGCAGCGCGCCGGCCTGTGCTTCAGGACTTGTTGGCCTTCTGGAAGCGTTCGAGCTGCTCGTTGCCGCGCTTGATGGCGGTGTCCAGCGCTTCCTTGGGCTGCTTCTTGCCGCTCCAGATCTGCTCGGTTTCCTCGTCGATGATGGTGCGGATCTGGTTGAAGTTGCCCAGGCGCACGCCGCGCGACTTGTCGGTGGTCTTGCGGATCATCTGCGTCACCGCCACGTCGGTGCCGGGGAACTGCTTGTAAAAGCCCGATTTTTCAGTCAGCTCGAACGCTGCCATGGTGATCGGCAGGTAGCCGGTGCGCTTGTGGCTGGCCGACTGCACTTCAGGCTTGGACAGGTAGTTGAAGAACGCCGCCACGCCCTTGTATTCATCGGGCTTCTTGCCGGCCATCGCCCACAGGCTGGCGCCGCCGATGACGGTGTTTTGCGGCGCGCCGGCCACGTCCGGGTAATACGGCAATTGGGCGATGCCGTAGGCAAACTTGGCTTCCTTGCTGACGCGGGCGTACAGGCCCGACGAGGCCGTGATCATGGCGCATTCGCCCGACGGAAAGGACACGTCCGCCGCATTGGCACGGCCCTTGTACACAAACAGGCCCTGTTTGGACATGTTGGCCAGGTTTTCAAAGTGGCGCACATGCAGTGGCGAGTTGAAGGCCAGCCGGGCGGACGGGCCGCCGAAGCCGTTGTTCTGGGTGGCAAACAGCGTGTTGTGCCAAGTCGAAAAACTCTCCAGTTGCGTCCAGCTGATCCAGCTGGTGGTGAACGGGCATTTGTGGCCTGCCGCCTTGAGCTTGCCGGCGGCCAACGCCACTTCGGGCCAGGTGGTCGGGGCTTTTTCGGGGTCGAGTCCGGCGGCCTTGAAGGCGTCCTTGTTGTAATAAAAGATCGTGGTCGAGCTGTTGAACGGAAAGCTCAGCATCTGGCCGTTGGGCGCGGTGTAGTAGCCGGCCACGGCAGGAATGTAGGCCTTGGTGTCGAACTTGGCGCCGCCCTCGATCATGACTTCACCGACCGGCTTGATCGCGCCTTTGGCCGCCATCATGGTCGCCGTGCCGACATCAAACACCTGCAGGATGTGCGGCGCGTTGCCGGAGCGGAAAGCGGCGACGGCCGCCGTCATCGATTCGTCATACGTGCCCTTGAAGGTCGGCACGACCTTGTAATCCTTCTGGCTGGCATTGAAGTCCTTGGCCAGGTCGTTGACCCATTCGCCGAGCGGACCGCTCATGGCATGCCACCACTGGACTTCGGTCTGGGCCTGGCTGGCCAGTGGCGCGCACAGCGCGCAAGCGGCAAGGGATAGGACGGATAAACGATTTTTCATGAATGTTCCTGATGGAATGCGGATTCGCTGTGGGGAAAGGGCAGTCTAGAAACTTTTTGTGACCGTTCTATTTAAACGATGCGGCGCGATCAGGGCAAGCGGGGTTTCCATGAGGTCATTCTGGCCGCGTGCCCGCAAAAGGTGCGCTGCGATAATATCGGACGAAAGCGCTGGGCATGGGTCCGAAGCCGCTTAAATACACGATGAACGCACCTACTACCCTCCAAGAACTGAATGTTTTTGCCGACAGCGCAAAGCATGCCGAACCCCGCATTCGCGAGATTCCCTACAACTACACCTCGTTTTCCGACCGGGAAGTGGTGATCCGCCTGCTGGGCAGCCGCGCCTGGGACCTGCTCAATTTGCTGCGCGGCGAACGCCACACCGGCCGCTCGGCGCGCATGCTGTATGAAGTGCTGGGCGACATCTGGGTGGTGCAGCGCAACCCCTACCTGCAGGACGACTTGCTCGACAACCCGAAGCGGCGCAAGCTGCTGGTCGAAGCCTTGCAGCACCGCCTGGGGGAAATTGAAAAGCGCCGCACGCCCCATGTGGACAGCGAGCGAGACGCCATCGTCGGCGAACTGATGCAGGGCGCCCAAGCGGCTGTCGGCCGGTTCTCCGCCTCGTTCGAGGAAGTCGCCGGCCTGCGCCAGCAGACCGAACGCAAGCTGCACAAGCTCACGCGCAAGGACAACATCAAGTTCGACGGCCTGTCGCGCGTCTCGCATGTGACCGATGCGACCGACTGGCGCGTCGAATACCCGTTCGTGGTGCTGACCCCGGATACGGAAACCGAAATGGCCGGGCTGGTCAAGGCCTGCATCGAGCTGGGGCTGACGATTGTCCCGCGCGGCGGCGGCACGGGTTATACCGGCGGGGCGATTCCGCTGACCTGGAAGTCGGCCGTCATCAACACCGAAAAGCTCGAAGCCATGACGGAAGTCGAGATGGTCTCGCTGCCCGGCCTGGACCAGCCGGTCGCCACGGTCTGGACCGAAGCCGGCGTGGTCACGCAGCGCGTGGCCGATGCGGCCGAGCGCGGCGGCTTCGTGTTCGCGGTCGATCCGACCTCGGCCGAAGCGTCGTGCATCGGCGGCAACATCGCCATGAACGCGGGCGGCAAGAAGGCGGTGCTCTGGGGCACGGCGCTGGACAACCTGGCCTCGTGGCGCATGGTGACGCCCGACGCGCAGTGGCTCGAAGTCGTGCGTGTGGGCCATAACCTGGGCAAGATCCACGACGCCGAGATGGCGAGCTTTGACCTGAACTACTTTGAGGCCAACGGCAAAACGCCCATCCGCACCGAGCGGCTCGACATTCCCGGCAAGACCTTCCGCAAGGAAGGCCTGGGCAAGGACGTGACCGACAAGTTCCTCAGCGGCCTGCCGGGCATCCAGAAGGAAGGCTGCGACGGCCTGATCACCAGCGCGCGCTGGATTGTCCACCGCATGCCGGTACACACGCGCACGGTGTGCATGGAGTTCTTCGGCAACGCCAGGGACGCGGTGCCCAGCATCGTCGAGATCAAGGACTTCATGTTCGCCGAGCAAAAGCGCGGCGGGGCGATTCTGGCCGGGCTGGAGCACCTGGACGACCGCTATCTGCGCGCTGTGGGCTACGCCACCAAGTCCAAGCGCGGCGGCGACGGCAAGGGCGGAACATCGGGCGTGCCCAAAATGGTGCTGATCGGCGACATTGCCGGCGACGATGCCGATGTGGTGGCGCGGGCCACCAGCGAGGTCGTGCGCATCGCCAATTCGCGCAGCGGCGAAGGCTTCATCGCCATCAGCCCCGAGGCGCGCAAGAAGTTCTGGCTCGACCGCAAGAAGACGGCGGCGATTTCGCGCCACACCAATGCCTTCAAGATCAACGAGGACGTGGTGATTCCGTTGCCGCGCATGGCCGAATACACCGACGGCATCGAGCAAATCAACATCGAGCTGAGCCTGCGCAACAAGATCAAGCTGTGCGACGAGCTGGACGCGTTTTTCCGCAAGGGCAACCTGCCGCTGGGCAAGGCCGAGGACGCCAGCGAGATTCCTTCGGCCGAACTGATGGAGGACCGGGTCGGTCAGGCGCTGGCGCTGGTGGCCGACGTGCGCAAGCTGTGGGCCGGCTGGCTGCAGGACGTGGCCACGCTGTTCCCGCAACTGCAGGACCACACGCTGCGCGCGAGCTGGAAAACGCAGATTCGCGCCCCGTTGCAGGCGATTTTCAGCGGCGGCGCGTTCAAGCCCATTCTTGATGAATGCAGCGCGATTCACAAGCGCGTGCTCAAGGGCCGGGTCTGGGCCGCGCTGCATATGCATGCCGGCGACGGCAATGTGCATACCAATTTGCCGGTCAACAGCGACGACTACGAAATGCTGCAGGCCGCCCACGGCGCGGTGGCGCGCATCATGGTGCTGGCGCGCTCGCTCGACGGCGTGATTTCCGGCGAGCACGGCATCGGCATCACCAAGCTCGAATTTTTGACCGACGAGGAACTGCGCCCTTTCACCGAATACAAGCAGCGGATTGACCCGGAAGGGCGTTTTAACAAAGGCAAGCTGCTACGAAATACGGAGCTGCTTGCGCCCGGCCAGAATGCGCTAACGGCCGATTTGACCAATGCCTACACGCCCAGCTTCGGCCTGATGGGCCATGAGTCGCTGATCATGCAGCAAAGCGACATCGGCGCGATTGCCGACAGCGTGAAGGACTGCCTGCGCTGCGGCAAATGCAAGCCGGTATGCGCCACGCATGTGCCGCGCGCCAACCTGCTGTACAGCCCGCGCAACAAGATTCTGGCGACCTCGCTGCTGGTCGAGGCCTTTTTGTACGAGGAACAAACCCGGCGCGGCATCAGCCTGAAGCACTGGGAAGAGTTCGAGGACGTGGCCGACCATTGCACCGTTTGCCACAAATGCCTGAACCCGTGCCCGGTCGATATCGACTTTGGCGAGGTGTCGATGAACATGCGCAATCTGCTGCGCAAGATGGGGCAGAAATCGTTCCGGCCGGGCAACGCGGCGGCGATGTTCTTTTTGAATGCCACCAATCCGCAGACTATCAAGGTGATGCGAACGGCGATGGTCGATGTCGGCTTCAAGGCGCAGCGCCTGGCCAATGACGTGCTCGGGGCGCTGGCGAAAAAGCAGACCGCCCTGCCGCCCGCCACCGTGGGCAAGGCGCCGGTCAAGGAACAGATCATCCACTTCATCAACAAGAAGATGCCCGGCGGCCTGCCCAAGAAGACCGCGCGCGCCTTGCTGGACATCGAGGACAAGGACTACGTCCCGATCATCCGCAACCCGAAAGCCACCACGGCCGAGACCGAGGCGGTGTTTTATTTCCCCGGCTGCGGCTCGGAGCGGCTGTTCAGCCAGGTTGGCCTGGCGACGCAGGCCATGCTCTGGCATGCCGGCGTGCAGACCGTGCTGCCGCCGGGCTACCTGTGCTGCGGCTATCCGCAGCGCGGCAGCGGCGACTTCGACAAGGCCGAAAAGATGATCACCGACAACCGGGTGCTGTTCCACCGGGTTGCCAACACGCTGAACTACCTCGACATCAAGACCGTGGTGGTGAGCTGCGGCACCTGCTACGACCAGCTGCAGGGCTACCAGTTCGACAAGATTTTCCCCGGCAGCCGCATCATCGACATCCATGAATACCTGCTGGAAAAAGGCATCACGCTGCCAGCGAACCAGCCCGGTTTCCTGTACCACGAGCCGTGCCACAACCCGATGAAGCTCGGGGACTCGATGAAGACCGTCAAGGCGCTGATTGGCGACAACGTGCTCAAGAGCGAGCGCTGCTGCGGCGAATCGGGCACGCTGGGCGTGACCCGGCCGGACATCTCGACGCAGATACGCTTTCGCAAGGAAGAGGAAATCCGCAAGGGCGAAGCGCAGCTGCGTGCGTCGGGCGCGGTCGCCGCGACCGGAAACGTCAAGATTCTGACCAGTTGCCCGAGCTGCCTGCAGGGCTTGACCCGCTACGGCGACGACCTGCAAAATGGACTGTTAGAGGCCGACTACATCGTCGTCGAGATGGCCAACCAGATCCTGGGCAAGGATTGGCTGCCCGACTACGTGGCCGCAGCCAACCATGGCGGCATTGAACGGGTGCTGGTATGACGAATACTGTCTGTCCCTTGTGCGAGGCCGATGGCGGCCTGCTGGTATTTCGCAACGAAACGCTGCGAATCATCCAGGCCAGCGAGGTGGGCTTTCCGGCGTTTTACCGCGTGGTCTGGAACCGGCATGTCGCCGAGTTTTCCGACCTGTCGGCCGCTGAACGCCAGGTTTGCATGCATGCCGTCGTGAAGGTCGAGCAGCTGCTGCGCAGCGAACTGCGGCCCGCCAAGATCAACCTGGCCGCGCTGGGCAACATGGTGCCGCATCTGCACTGGCATGTCGTGGCACGGTTTGATGGGGATAGCCACTTTCCGGCGCCGGTCTGGAGTGCGCCGCAGCGTCCGGTGGACGAGAAGCAGGTGGCGGCTGTCGCGTCGCGGTGCATTGACGTCAACCGGCTGATCGCCGAAGCCATGGCGCTTTGAGGCGCTCCAACCCATTTATTCAGAAAGCGAGACAACCCCATGGCAGGTCTTCAAGCCGGGTCGCCGACCCCTGTGGCACTGACGGTTCACAGCCAGTCGCGCCTTCTCGAAATTGCATTTTCAGACGGCGCGCAATTCAGGATTCCGTTTGAACTGATGCGCATCTATTCGCCATCTGCCGAGGTGCAGGGCCACGGTCCGGGGCAGGAAGTCCTGCAGACCGGCAAGCGCGAAGTCAATGTCGTGGAGCTGGAGCCGATTGGCAACTACGCGGTCAAGCCGGTGTTTTCCGACGGCCATGAAAGCGGGCTCTTCACCTGGGACTATCTGTACCACCTGGGCGCTGACCAAAGCCGGCTTTGGGACGACTACGAGCGCAGGCTGCAAGCGGCGGGTGTGGCGCGTGACGCGCCCATGGTTGCCGCAGGTGGCCATGGCTGCAGCAGCCATTGACGGGGCCTTGCCTTCGTTGCGCCATTGATTTTTTTCAGGCAAGTTCCCGCCAATGACCTGAGTCAGCGCAGGGTTGTCGCTGTCAACCGGCACTTTGCCATCTAGCATTCACTCTTTATGACAACAACCCACTTTGGTTTTGAATCGGTAGACGAGCAGGACAAGGCGCGCCGAGTGCGCAGCGTGTTTGACTCGGTCGCACCTAAATACGATGTGATGAACGACCTGATGTCGATGGGCTTGCACCGCGCCTGGAAGGCTTACACCGTGCTGGTCGCCAACGTGAAAGAAGGCCAGCAGGTGCTGGACATCGCGGGCGGCACGGGCGACCTGGCACTGGCGTTCGCACCCAAGGTCGGCGCCACCGGGCGCGTGGTGCATACCGACATCAACGAAGCCATGCTCAGGGAAGGGCGCAACCGCCTGCTTGATGCGGGGGTCAATCTTCCGACGTTGGTCTGCGATGCCGAAAAACTCCCTTTTGCCGATGACAGCTTTGATGTCGTCACCGTGGCCTTCGGCCTGCGCAACATGACGCACAAGGACGTGGCCCTGAAGGAAATGAACCGGGTGCTCAAGCCTGGCGGCAAGCTGCTGGTGCTGGAGTTTTCCAAGGTCGCCAAGCCGCTCGAAAAGCTTTACGACTGGTATTCGTTCAAGGTTTTGCCCAGGATCGGCAAGCTGGTGGCCAATGACGACGCCAGCTACCAGTACCTGGCCGAGTCGATTCGCATGCATCCGAGCCAGGAAGAGTTGAAAACCCTTATGCGAAATACTGGCTTTGGCCATGTGGATTACCACAACCTGTCTGGCGGGGTGGTGGCATTGCATGTTGGAATCAAGTGTTGACAGCTTGAACGGCCTCTTGCCGTGATCAGGTTTTAATTGGTTTGATGAAGGAGACGATATGAAAATTTGGCAGGTTATTCTTTCCGCAGTATTTGCGGTCACCCTCACCCTGTCGGGTACGCCAGCCGATGCCAAGCGCATGGGCGGTGGCGGCTCGTTCGGCAAGCAGTCGTCCAACGTGACGCAGCGCCAGGCGCCGGCCAACAATGCGACCACTCCTTCGGCCGCGCCAGGGGCAGGCGCCGCTGCGGCAGCCGCACCGAAAAAGCCATGGGGCGCCATGCTCGGCGGCCTGGCCGCGGGCTTGGGCCTGGCCTGGCTGGCTTCATCGCTGGGCCTGGGCGGCGCTTTCGGCCAGATCATCATGTTCGCCTTGCTGGCGCTGGTGGTCATGGTGGTGATCGGCTTCGTGATGCGCAGGCTCAAGGGCGGCGCGGCGAATTCGCCGGGCGCCACGCGAGCGCAGCCGCCTTTCGCCTTCCAGGGCGCCGGCAACACGCCTGAAGCCACGCCGGCCCGAAACTACAGCCCGGCCAACGTCGGCAACGACGCGTCGGCACGCCCATGGGAGCGCAGCGCAACAGCTTTTGACAGCAACGTGGCTGCCACTAGCGCGGGTGGTTCGATGATCGGTTCCGGCCTGGCGGGTTCGCAATCCTGGGGCGTGCCTGCCGGCTTTGATGCCGAAGGCTTCCTCAAGGCCTGCAAGTCCAATTTCGTGACGCTCCAGGATGCCTGGGACCGTTCCGACATCCAGAACCTGCGTGCCATGATGACCGACGACATGCTGGAGCAGATCAAGACGCAACTGGCTGACCGCGAAACCCACACGGGCGGCACGTCCAACAAGACCGAGGTGGTTATGCTCGACGCGCAACTGCTGGGCATCGAGGAAATGAGCGACGTGTACATGGCCAGCGTCGAGTTCTCCGGCATGATCAAGGAAGACGCATCCAGCGGCGCCAGCCCGTTCCGGGAAGTCTGGAACATGACCAAGCCCCGCACCGGCGGCAGCGGCTGGCTGGTCGCCGGTGTCCAGGCATTGCAATAAGCGGGGCATCAAGCAAGCAGTGATACCTTAAGGCCAAGCCAGGGACATTAGACCCCAGGCACTTTTTATCCTGCAAAATCGGAGACGTATGAATAACACGTCTCCTTTTTCATTTCTGGAATCCATCGCCACCCGTTTTCAGCCGCCCGCGTGGGTGGTTGATGAAGGGCAGCAGCGGCTGGTACTTTTTCTCAACCATGTTCTTCTGCAGGAAAAGCAGGCCCAGGAACGGCTCTTGCGACAAAAAGGCCGTGTGGTGCATTTGCGGTGGGGTTTGTTTGCTATTGATTTAATAGTCACTCCAGCCGGCCTCGCGGATCGTGCCCCGGCTTTTTCCAAGCCGGATCTGGTTCTGTCGGTTGCCGCTGAATCGCCGCTGGTTGTGGTGCAGTCGGTGCTGGCGGGGAAGGCACCCCCCGTCAAGATCGAAGGCGATGTGCAACTGGCGGCCGATATTGGCTGGCTGGCTGAAAATTTACGATGGGACGCCGAAGAAGACTTGTCCCGCCTGATCGGCGATGCGCCAGCCCATGCCCTGGCCGACGCCGGACGACGACTGGCCTCCGGCCTGAGGCAATTTTTGACCCAGGGGCCGCTGGCGCCTGCTGCGCAGGCCGCAACCTCGTCCCCAGTGGCTCCGGCCCCTGCCGTGCCGCAGCGCAGGACCGCGCCTGTCGCCCCCCAGGCATCATCAGTCACCAGCCCGTTGCCCGCCGAGGCGGCAGCGGTTCCTGCCGGGTCCGCCATCCAGACTGAAGCAGGCGGTGGCACCCTGCCTTCTGGAGAAACCAGCACCCATGGCTCGGCAGGCGAGGCACCGCCCATGCCGCCCGGGGCCGCTGCGTGAGCCGGATTGTCCGGGGCTTCATCATTGTCTGGACCGTGCTGCGGTTCGGACTGGACGAACTCGTCCTGTCAAGCTTCGAGAAGCCATGGATTCGCCTGCTCTCGCGCATCGTGTCGTTTGGGCGCAATCTTGAAGCCCCCCGGGGAGAGCGTCTTAGGCAGGCGCTAGAGCACCTGGGGCCGATTTTTGTCAAGTTTGGCCAGGTGCTTTCGACCCGCCGCGATCTGCTGCCGCCTGACATTGCCGACGAGCTGGCACGATTGCAGGACCGCGTGCCGCCGTTCCCGTCTGCCGTCGCGGTGGCGATCATTGAAAAATCCTTTGGCAAGCCGCTGGATCGCATCTTCGAAAGCTTTGAGCAGACGCCGGTCGCCAGTGCATCGATAGCGCAGGTTCACTTTGCCACGCTACCCGGTGGCCGTGAGGTGGCCGTCAAAGTGCTGCGGCCCAACATGGTGGCCGCTTTCAAAAAGGACCTGGCGCTGATGAGCATGATGGCCGGCTGGGTCGAGCGTGCGTCAAAAGACGGCAAGCGCCTCAAGCCGCGCGAGGTCGTGGCCGAGTTCGACAAGTACCTGCACGACGAGCTGGACCTGTTGCGCGAGGCGTCGAATGCGGCGCAACTGCGCCGCAACATGCAAAGCCTTGATCTGGTGATGATTCCGGAGATGTACTGGGACTACTGCATGCCCGATGTGATGGTGATGCAGCGCATGTACGGTGTTCCCATTGGCCAGACCCAGCGCCTGCGCGATGCCGGCGTGGACATGAAAAAACTGTCGCGCGATGGTGTCACGCTGTTTTTCACCCAGGTGTTTCGCGACGGGTTTTTCCACGCCGACATGCACCCCGGCAACATCCAGGTCAGTTTGGCGCCTGAAACCTTTGGCCGCTATATCTCGCTCGACTTCGGCATCGTGGGCACGCTCACCGAGGTGGACAAGGAATATCTGGCGCAAAATTTCAGCGCCTTCTTCCAGCGCGACTACAAGCGCGTGGCCGAACTGCACATCGAATCCGGCTGGGTTCCGCCGGCCACGCGTGTCGATGAACTGGAGTCTGCGATTCGTGCCTGCTGCGAGCCGATGTTCGACCGACCGCTCAAGGAGCTTTCCCTGGGCATGGTGCTGATGCGTCTGTTCCAGACTTCGCGCCGCTTCCAGGTGGAAATCCAGCCGCAACTGGTCCTGCTGCAAAAAACGCTGCTCAATATTGAAGGGCTGGGACGCGACCTCGACCCTGACCTGGACCTGTGGAGCACGGCCAAGCCTTTTCTGGAGCGCTGGATGCTGGAGCAGGTCGGTCCTGAAAAACTTCTGGCCCAACTCAAGGCCGAAGCGCCGTCGTATGCCAAATTGCTGCCCATGCTGCCGCGTCTGATGGCGCAATACCTGAAGGCCGGACCGCCAGCCAACCACAGTCGCCTGAACGAATTGCTGGCGGAACAAAAACGCACAAACAAGCTGCTGCAAAGCCTGATCTACGGCGGCCTGGGTTTTGTTCTGGGGCTGATCTTCATGCAGGTCGTGTTGCGTATTCGGCTTTTTTAATGGGAAATTTCGTTCAGCAGGGAAGGGCGGGGCACGCCCTATAATTAAAGGCTTTGCACCGCCTGGCCTTTGCTGGCGGCAAACTCTCCGGAAAACGAGCTAAAGCACCATGCCCATCTACGCCTACAAATGTGAATCCTGCGGATTCGCCAAGGATGTACTGCAAAAAATGTCGGATGCTCCCTTGTCGGTATGCCCGCAATGCAGTGCATCGAGCTTCAAGAAGCAGTTGACCGCCGCTGGTTTTCAACTCAAGGGTTCTGGCTGGTATGTCACCGATTTTCGGGGCGGCAACAGCGGCGCGCCCGTTGCAAAACCGGCCGAGACGCAGGCTGCTGCGTCAGGAGACGCGGGCAAGACATCTTCGGATTCTGGCACCGGTAGCGGTTCGGCAGCAAGTCCGGCCGCAGCGCCATCGGCAACGGCTTCTCCAGCCCCATCGAGCAGCACTAACAGTACCAGCGGCGCTTCCACAAAAACGTCATGATGAGCTCGATTCGCCGGTGGCTGCTGGCTGGACTCCTGGTTCTTGTGCCGCTGGCCATCACGCTGGCGGTGCTCAACTGGATTGTGGCCACGCTGGACCAGACCCTCTTGATCCTGCCGGTGGCGTGGCATCCGGACAGGCTGCTAGGTTTTCATATTCCAGGTTTTGGCGTGCTGCTGACGCTGGGAATCGTGCTGCTGATGGGAGCCATTGCCAGCAACTTCCTGGGCAGGAAACTGCTGATGGTCGGAAATGCCCTGCTGCGCCGCATTCCGATTGTCCGCTCCATCTACTCCAGCGTAAAACAGGTATCCGACACCCTGTTTTCCGAAAACGGCAACGCCTTTCGCAAAGCCCTGCTGGTGCAGTGGCCGCGCGAAGGCGTCTGGACCATCGGCTTCCTCACCGGCTTGCCCGGCGGCGACGTTGTGAACCATTTGCCCGCAGACTATGTGAGCGTCTATGTCCCGACCACGCCAAATCCCACCGGCGGCTATTTCGTCATGCTCAAAAGAGCCGAATGCGTTGAGCTGAAAATGAGTGTCGATGAAGCGCTGACGTATGTCATTTCCATGGGCGTCGTGGTGCCTGCCGCCCGCCCTGTTCCCCCGCTCAATCCCCCCCTGTAAACAGCGCGGCAGCGCTGATCACCCGAGTATTTATTCATGGCTATCGCCCAAACACAAGGCGCTCAAATGCGCACCACCTATTGCGGTCTGGTGACCGAAAGCCTGATGGGCCAGACGGTCAGCCTGTGTGGCTGGGTCAACCGCCGGCGCGACCATGGCGGCGTGATCTTCATTGACCTGCGCGATCGCGAAGGCTATGTGCAAGTCGTGTGCGATCCGGACCGCGCCGACATGTTCGGCATTGCCGAAGACGTGCGCAACGAGTTCTGCGTCCAAGTCAAGGGAATTGTCCGCGCCCGTCCTGAAGGCACGGCCAACGCCAGCCTTAAAAGCGGCCAGGTCGAGGTGCTGTGCCATGAGCTGATCGTGCTCAACCCCAGCGTCACGCCGCCGTTTCAGCTTGACGACGATAACCTGTCGGAAACCACGCGCCTGACGCACCGGGTGCTCGACCTGCGCCGTCCCTACATGCAGAACAACCTGATGCTGCGTTACCGCGTGGCGATGGAAACGCGCAAGTTTTTGGACGCCAACGGTTTCATCGACATCGAAACGCCCATGCTGACCAAGAGCACGCCCGAGGGCGCTCGCGATTACCTGGTGCCCAGCCGCGTCAACGAAGGCCAGTTTTTTGCCTTGCCGCAGAGTCCGCAACTGTTCAAGCAACTCTTGATGGTGGCCGGCTTCGACCGCTACTACCAGATCACCAAGTGCTTTCGCGACGAGGACCTGCGCGCTGACCGTCAGCCTGAATTCACGCAGATCGATATCGAGACGTCCTTCATGGGCGAGCAGGAAATCCGCGATATGTTCCAGGGCATGATGAGCAACATGTTCAAGACGGTGCTGAACACCGACTTGGGCGAGTTCCCGGTCATGGCCTATGCCGATGCCATGCACCGCTACGGTTCGGACAAGCCCGATCTGCGCATCAGCATGGAATTCACCGAACTTACCGACGTGATGGCCGATGTGGATTTCAAGGTCTTCAGCGCACCGGCGACCACACCGGGCGGCCGCGTGGTGGCCTTGCGCGTGCCCGGCGGCGCTGAAATCAGCCGCAGCGAAATCGACGGCTACACTGATTTCGTCAAGATCTACGGCGCCAAGGGCCTGGCCTGGATCAAGGTCAACGACATCAGCAAAGGCCGTGAAGGCTTGCAAAGCCCCATCGTCAAGAACATCCATGATGCGGCTGTGGCCGAGATACTCAAGCGCACCAGCGCGCAGAATGGCGACATTCTGTTTTTCGGCGCCGACAAGTCCAAGGTGGTGAACGACAGCATCGGCGCGCTGCGACTGAAGGTCGGCCACAGCGCCTTCGGCAAGAAGACCGGTCTGTTCACCAAAGGCTGGAAGCCGCTGTGGGTGGTTGATTTCCCGATGTTCGAATATGACGAGGACGGCAAGCGCTGGAGCGCAGTGCATCATCCCTTTACCGCGCCGAAAGACGGCCATGAAGACTGGATGGACACCGACCCCGGTCGCTGCATTGCCAAGGCCTACGACATGGTGCTCAATGGCTGGGAACTGGGCGGCGGCTCGGTCCGTATCCACCGCGCCGATGTGCAGAGCAAGGTGTTCAGCGCGCTGAACATCGGCCCTGAAGAAGCCCAGCTGAAGTTCGGCTTCCTGCTCGACGCGTTGCAGTATGGAGCGCCGCCGCACGGTGGCCTGGCCTTTGGCCTGGACCGCATCGTGACCATGATGACCGGCGCCGAGTCGATCCGCGACGTGATTGCATTCCCGAAAACCCAGCGCGCGCAGTGCCTGCTGACCCATGCGCCTAGCCCCGTTGACGAAAAGCAGTTGCGCGAATTGCACATACGTCTGCGCAACCCATTGCCGCTATGAACGTGTTCGCCAGTAGGTAACCAACCAGAAAAAAGGGCACTTCAAGAGTGCCCTTTTTGCTTTCCGAATCCACCTCTACTTTGGCCCGATGGTGACCAATACAGAACGCCCGGCAGCGCTTTCAGCGAGAGGGTTAGGGTTTTGCCAAGTCAGTCAGCGCAGGACCAGAACCGGCACGGTGCTGTGCGTCAGTACATGCTGGGTTTCGCTGCCCAGCAGGACCCGCTTGATGCCCTTGCGACCATGCGACGCCATGACGACCAGGTCGCACCCATGTTTGGTGGCTGCGGACATGATGGACTCGGCAACCAGGTCAGACTGCGCAACCACCGCCTTGGCCGTGACGCCCTGGGCCTTGGCCTGTTCTTGCACCGCATCAACAACCGCCTGGCCTTTGTCGCTCCACTGCTTCTCGGTGCGGGCAATGTCTTCCACCGAAATGGTGATGCCACCTTCAAAGTAGCTCACCGGGTAGCGCGGCACGACATACAGCGCGACCAGTTCGGCGCCTATGGCTGCAGCCAGTTCGATGGCGCTGCCCACCGCCGTATTTGAAAGATCCGAACCGTCGGTAGCGACAAGAATTCGTTTGTACATGATGCGTTCTCCAATTTAGATACAAAGTTTCAGCGTAGGCATATGGAGCCCTGCCGGTCTTGATTCACGTCAAGCTGCGCAAAAGCTTCAACGATCTTATACCTTGAAAGATTGCGCAAGACGCATCTCGAATTGCTAACAGTTTTTTCTGCAAAAGCTAGCTGAACTGGGTAGCGAAGTCTGTAACCGCAATAACGCTTTGTAGATAGGCCCTCGTATTCAGCGAACTGCATTCCCATTTGCTTTAAGGTCATTCCACAAGCAGATAAAGAGATGCGAGTTTGCCATTGAGTCTTTAGGTGCAGCGATCAGAAAGTCTTTGAAAAAGCCGCGCATCGCCTGAAGTCCAGACTGCAAACACGAAATCTTCCGGAGGAACCATGAAAAGCCAGATGCATTTTGAGATCGATTCAAAGAAAACGGGACGGGTGAGGGATAAGCGGCCAGCCGGTTATCAACTTCACGGGCTGCCGCCTCTTCCTCAAGCATTCATGGTCAATATTCCGCTGGGGTCGGCTGAAACCTCACAGCTTTTGGAGGAGCGGCGTACCTTTGCTGTCGCGGCACAGGCTATCCGCGAAGAGGAAAAAGCGCGCTTGGCTCGGGAGCTGCACGATGAACTTGCGCAGTCATTGACGGCGCTGAAGATGGACACCATTTGGGTTCGCGACCACGTTTCATCCGTTCCTGGGACGGTGACCGCGAAGCTGAACGAGATGGTCGAAATGCTTGACCGCACGGTGGCGGCAACACGCCGGATGGCCGCCGACCTGCGGCCGTTGATGCTCGATGACCTGGGCTTGGTGCCGGCGATCGAATGGCTTGCAAGCAATTTCATGCAGCGCTGCGGCGTGCCCTGCACACTTTCGGTCAATAACGAACTGGAACTCGAACTGCCCGAGCCGTACGCAACGGCCGTGTTCCGGATCGTTCAGGAGTCGCTTAACAACATTGCCAAGCATGCGGCTGCCTCGCAGGTCATGGTCACGCTGGACAAGACCCAGGATGCAGTAAGGCTGCGAGTTCAGGATGATGGCTGCGGATTCTTTTCGGATGGCGCACGCAAGCCGCAATCGCTCGGGCTCATGGGCCTGCGCGAGCGGGCGCAACTCCTCGGGGGAAGCGTCGCCATCAGCAGTGCGCGGGGAAAGGGAACTACCGTCGAGGTCAGCATCCCCGTGGACCAGACGGGAGTTCACCAATGATCAGGATCGTGATAGCGGACGATCATGCCATTGTGAGAGAGGGCCTCAAGCGCATCGTCACCTCGGCGGAAGACATGACCGTGGTGGGTGAGGCGTCCAACGGAATGGAGGTCATGCGCCAGGTGCGTGAGTCTGATTTCGATGTTCTGGTTCTCGATTTGTCCATGCCGGGCCGAAGCGGAATGGAACTGATCAAGCTGGTGCGCTGCGAAAAGCCGAAACTTCGCATTCTCGTGCTCAGCATGCATGAAGAACTGCAGTACGCCGTTCGCTCGATCAAGTCCGGCGCCAGCGGCTACCTGACCAAGGAAAGTGCGCCGACACAACTGATGCAAGTGCTGCGCAAGATTGCAGCAGGCGGCGCCTTCATCAGCACAGGGGTTGCCGAGCAGCTGGCGCTCGGCTCCATGCTCGGATCCACATCGGCAGCGCATGAAAAGCTGACGGACCGGGAATTCGAGGTCTTCCGTTTGATCGCCATCGGCATGTCCGTCACCGATATTGCGGGGCGGCTGAACCTTTCGGCAAAAACCATCAGCACCCATAAAGCAAATCTCATGCAGAAGATGAATCTGCAAAACCAGAGTGAACTGATTCGTTACGCCATCAAGCATGGCGTGACCGAACCCCTGGAGCCATGAAGCGATTTAAAGGGGTCTTCCGTTCACCGGCAGTCCTGATGGAGCGGTTTGCATGCCGCCCGGCCTGCCGGGATTGGCTGAGTAGTGGTCGGTGCCGGCCCTTGACGCATCCGGAGTTTTCCGATGCTGCTTGTCAGGCAACACGCATGGCGCGCACCTTGAATGGGCGGCATAGTAGCGCAATGGGCCAAGAAAATGTATCGTTAAGAATCTTCATTGCCGACGATTCACTGGTCATACGGGAGCGCGTGGCGTCGATGCTCGGCGCCAGCGCCATGACCGTCGTCGGCCAAGCTGAAACGCCCCAGGACTCGATAGAAGGCATCCTTGCCGTCTACCCGGATGTGGTGGTGCTGGACGTTCAGCTCGAAGGCGGATCTGGCCTGCAGGTCTTGCGGGCAATTCGCCATGCAGCGCCAGACATCGCATTCGTGATTTTCAGCAACAGTTCGGACCCGATCTATCGAAAGCGCTACCTGGGCGCCGGGGCCGAGGATTTCCTGGACAAGACCCATCAATTTGACCAGCTCGCCAAAGCGGTGCTCAATGCCTCACAGCATGCCGACTGTTGAGATTTTTCAGCGTCAGTCGAAGGAGCGTTTGCCATGGCCGCCGTTTTCGAAAACTTAGCCCGTCCCCCAGAGCCGCGCATTCGGCTAAAGACAGAAACATCCGTGCCGGATACGTCCCTCATGATGCGCTGCGCCACATGCCTTCATAAGGAAACGTGCTTTCCATGCGGAATTGCCGTGAACGATGCGCGTCAGCTGGCCGCATTCAGATTCGGCCAGCGCAAGGTCAAGACAGGACAAACCCTTTTTCATGAAGGCGACGACTTTCAGTTCCTGTATGCGGTGCGCAGCGGCACTTTCAAATCCAGGTTGCTGCTGGCGGATGGAAGGGAGCAGGTCAACGGCTTTTGCATGGCGGGCGAAATTCTGGGTCTGGACGGCGTGGCTTACGGCGCCTATGCCTCCAGCGCCATCGCACTGGAAGACGCCGACGTTTGCGTGATTTCCTATGCCCATCTGACGGAACTGGCCGCAAGCAACGCTGGCCTTCTTCAGGTGATCGCGCGAATGATGAGCCGTGAAATCTTGCGGGAGCATCGCCTGATCACCCTGCTGGGAAGCCTGAATGCGGAAGAGCGGTTGGCTGCCTTTTTGTTGAACCTTTCGCACCGGCTGAAAGTGCGGGGTTACTCGGCCGTTGAATTCCACCTGCGAATGTCGCGCGCCGAGATTGGAAGCTACCTTGGAATGACGCTGGAGACCGTGAGCAGGACTTTTTCCGCCTTTCAGCAATTGAATTTACTGGAAGTCGACAAACGGCACATCAGGCTGCTGAGCATCGATGGGTTGAAGCGGGCTCTGAAAACTAGCCTGCATTGAACAGAGTGCGTGTCGATCACTGTCCATCCTGGCTTTCGTGCTGTGTTCAAAACAGGGTTTCACCGCAATAACTCCCGGCATGGGAAAGTCAATTAATCTGCTATTAATAAAATAGCTATAAACCCTTTACCCATAAGCGAAAGTAGCTTGTTTTTACGATATTTCTCTTGCTCGGCGCGTTCTGCCGCGACCAGCGGCTATTGATGCCCATCGATCGCAGGCAGTTCAACGCGCCATGGTTTAACTGGCAGTCGCGTCGAGTTTTTTGTTAAAAAGTTCAGATATTCCCGGCAAGGTCGCCTGGAAATTGCTGAAGGCCTTTTCCATTCGTTCTTTTGTATTGCCAACAAACAAGTGGTTGAACCGTGCCATCATTTCAATCTGCGTCTGCAGCCCTGTCGTGGCAAGTCGCTGCCAATAGTTGACAGGGCTTTCCAGATAGAAACTCATCAGTTCGGCGTGGATATCCAGCAGGTTGGCGTCAGCACCTGCCGTACGCAGTTTTTTTGCTGCGCCTTCGCACGCGCTGAGGGCTTGATGGGCTGCTTGCTGCCGGGCCTGGCACAGGGTTTCCATGCTGCGAAACCATGTGCAGGCAGCTTCCACAACAATCGCATACTGTTCCTGGCTGAGGTTCGTCACATAGTTCGCAACTGGGGAACCGTTATCGGGCCAGGTGGTCAGCACGGAAGGGCGAAATGTTTTCACAGTCATTAAGAGTGTCCTTGAATGATTGAAGCAAAGAAGAAGTCTTGAGGGTGCAAGGTCATTCTGTGTTCTGGCTGTCATGCACTTTTTGATCTGGCGCAAGCCCTGCGCTGTTCAGGGGTAAGCCTATTCAATCAACAACCCGTTGGTAAAAAAACAGGAAAACCTGCCGTGCGTGCATTTATGAAGAAAGTCCGAAACTCCAGCATCAGTTGTAATTTTTCCTCTTCTTTGGGATCGATCAGTCAGTGTCAATAACTGCGCTATAATTTGAAGCTTGGCGGCTGTAGCTCAGTTGGATAGAGTACTTGGCTACGAACCAAGGGGTCGTGGGTTCAATTCCTGCCAGCCGCACCATATGAAACAAGGACTTAGAGTCGAAAGGCTCTAAGTCCTTTCTTCTTTTCAGAATCGGTGTCCTATTAGTCCCCTAAAAATCTTTGGATCGCTGCGGTTGCTGGCGGACATTGATCAATAAAACGCACGTCTTTGAGAAGGTGCAGCCAGGCATCTCAACTTGAGATAAGGCTGAGTTTCCAAAGATAGTGTGCAGGATTGAAGATCGCATACGCCATGGCGAGCGAGTCTCGCGCAGATCGCCGTAATGTGGGCAACAATTTCTAACCCTGGATTTTGCATTCTGGCCCGACGCTACACAAATGTCGGACCGCTTCAGACTGACAAGAGTCAGACGACCTCCGGAACTGCTTGCTTCAAAGTAAGCAACCGGGCAATACACCTTGAATCCCTTGTCCGTCAAATTGAAGTCGGCGGGTATGGAGTGCGGGTCAAGTCCGCAATGACAGCCGGGCGAGATGCTATTTATTTGGTAGCTGCTTGCGCTTATGCAGATTGCACCAGAGGCTGTTTTCATACTTTTTTAGAGATTTTTGATTGCGGATCGAGGCCGCAAGGACCGCCGCGCCTCAAGCCGCCGCCCAGACCATCACAGCGCCCGCGCCGGAGCTGTCGGTACCGGCGCGCGGGCGGATAAAGATTTCAACATCGCGGTTCAGCAAGGTGATGTAGTGCAACAGGCGTTCGCTGGAAAAACGGCTGAGCTTGTAGTGTTTAAGCTCCGACACATGCGGCTGCGAAATCCCCAGACGTTTGGCCGCTGCCGCCTGGGTCAGCCCTTCGTCTTTTAGCAAGTCGTTCAGGCGCAGTGCCAATTGCACCCGAAGCTGACGCCCATCGGGGTCTGGCAAACCCAAATCAGCAAACACATTGCCCGAACCGGCCTCGACTGTTTCGATCACTGTGTTGTCCACCGTTTCAGCAGGTGGCGCTTTAGCTTTGGTGCTCATGGTGTTCCTTGTAATGTTGCTGGGCGAGTTTGAGGCGCGTGTGAATCAGGACAATATCGTTCTGCGATGTGCGGCTACCGCTGGGCGACTTTTTCTGGAAGCAATGCAGCACGTAAACCGCCTTGGCAAAACGCACGGTGTAAACGGCCCGGAAGGTATTGCCCGAATCGTTTTCCACCAACTCCAGCACGCCCGAACCCTCGCCTTTCCACGGCTTGGCTTGCGGCGACGTGGCGTCCATCTGCATAGCGCTCAAGGCATAGCCAAAGTCATCCACCGCGTCAGCGGGCAAGGCCACCAGGTCTTTCCTGGACGAACCGACCCAGTGCAATGGCTTTTCGCTGCGTTTTGGCAGCATGTGAAATTATATCTAATTAGGTATTTATTGAAGAAGGTTGCAATAACGGCCTGGCGATAATTGCTATTATTTTTGTAGCTGCTTGTGCTTATGCAGCTTGCGCAAAAGGCCGTTTTTATGCTAAATATCCGACTTTTCGTCTGGCCCCGGCACATTCAGCGCATAAAACTCGTGCAGCTTGGCGGCGAGTAATTTTTTGTCCGGCAGCTGGGTCTGGTATTCGGTGACCAGCGCGGGGAAGAGCGAACGGCTGAGCGCGTATTCGACCACTTCGCTGGCAACACTTCGCGGCGGATGAAGGCGGCTATGCCGCCGTCTTCCAGCAAGGGCACCTGCTCGGTGTCGCGCAGGTCGGCGTCGGCCTCGTATTCGACCACGGCGGGCTTGCCGTCCACGGGTGCGTCGTACAGGCCGTGCAGGGTGTCGGGCTTAATGTCGCCGCCTTCAGGAACCTTCATCAAAGCGTCATGCATTTCATTGAAACTAAAAAATCTACATTGAGCGAACCTATAAAAAATTCGCAGCCATGACCTCACATACACAAAGCGCGGGCGAAGAAATTGCCAATAGTGTCAGCCATGGGATTGCATTGCTGGCAGTGATCGCAGCCACATGGTCTCTGATGGCCTCTGACCACTACAAAACCCCGGCAAGCTTCGTCGGGGCCATGGTTTTTGCGGGAACGATGGTGTGCTTGTATCTAACCTCGACCATTTACCACGCGCTACCGATCGGCCGCGCCAAGCAGATGCTCCTCAAACTCGACTACGGCGCCATCTTCTCGTTCATCGCGGGAAGTTACACCCCCTTCGCGCTGAGTTCTCGTGACGAAGTACCAGATTGGGCATTGCTTGGGGCCGTCTGGTTGATGGCCATTTTTGGCATGGCGCTGAAGATTTCAAACCGCTTGAGGCAGCCTTGGCTGTCCACGGTGTTATATGTTTTGATGGGCTGGGCGGTACTGATGGCCGCACTGCCGCTCGTCGATCATCTGCCTGTGGCAAGCATGACCTGGCTGGTCGCAGGCGGGATTGCCTACACCGTTGGAACCCTTTTCTTCATGGTAGATGCCCGCGTGCGCTACGCGCATGCGGTCTGGCACGGGTTTGTCGCTGTTGGGACAGGCTGTCACTACTGGGCAGTGCGCAGCTTGGCGGCTTGATCTCGACGCTGCTGCCTGCCTAACCACTGCTGGACCTTTTCGATCACCCAGTTGGGATCGTCCAGGACAAGGTCATGTCCGGCCATTGGGTGAAGCTGCACCGGGCATTTCCAGCGGGACGCGATAGCCAGTGAGCAGTTGACATGCACCAGCCTGTCTTGCTTGCTGGACAAGATCAACACGTCTGTATCAGGGGCCCGGGAACGGACTCGATACCGAAGGGCGGCCACGACTTGCCTGAGTGCATTGGCCCGGCTCACCGGGTGCTTGATGTGCGCCTGAACCCACTCATCAATAACTTGCGCGCGCTGTGTCGCTCGATTGCTGGTCAACTGCAAGATGATGCGCTCGGCCTCCGCAGGGTCCCGGATCAGCAGGACAAGCCGAAGAAGCGGGAGGTAGTTGCGTGGCCGCATGCGGTGGTAAAAGGGGCTGAATTTACCCAAACTGATGTTCATGAGGACGCACCCCTTCACTTCACCGTTGCCGCTGTAGGACCATTCGGTCGCTACCATGGCACCGAGCGACATGGCCAGCAAGAAGTAGGGAGGCGGGTGCCCTCGTTTGATGAGTTCATTTCGGCAGTAGGTCACCATCGTTGGGATGGACATCGGACTGGTCATATGGTGAAGCTCACCGTTTCCAGGCAAATCAAGACAGATCACCTTTGATCCGGGTAGTGATTGCTCAAAATCATTGGGGAAGCTGCCCCAGTGGGCCGTTTCACGGGTCAGTCCGCGCAAGAATATCCAGAGCATTTCCAGCGCCTAGCCGTACCACTGGGCAAGCGCATCAGCATGGTGCTTGGCACGATCTGCAGGCGCAGGCGTCCAAAGCGCGTGACCGCAAGCTGCCCGTCCCAGAAAGTCCAGCAGCCCGATATGGCGCCGTAGCACCCGGTGCTCCCGGTGCGCGATCAGGGGGTTAAAAATTCCGTGGCGTGAAAACGCCTGCCTCGGGTTCTTCTTGATCCACGACCACGAGCCCATCTCAAGCGTCAAGGGTAGAAAAATGTTTTGCGTATTTTGACAAGCCTGCAGATACAGGTGATCCCATAAATCGCCGTGGGCCAGATACTGAACGCTCTGCGGCTCGAAGACATACTGATGGTGGCTATAAGCTTGCAAATAAATCTCCTTGAGCGCATGCATTTCAGCCAGATGCGCGATGGGTGTTTTGGTATGCGCATACGGAAACCAGATCCGGTCCTTGAAGCCCAGTCCAGAATGGCAGTCGAGGGCAATACTGAATTTCCGAGTCAAAAGCTCAGACGTCACTACCTCACACAGGGCCTGACTTTCTTGCTCCAGAGGCTCGCCTGATTTGCCCCGATACCAGGGCAGGCCGGGGCTGATGCGCTGGCCACCGGCCAGAAAGGGCACTTTTTCAGTGGCATCGACTGGGGCGTTGCGCATCAGATCTACGCCACGCGGATTGGCCCGGGTACCCAATGCCATGCCAGCCGGATTCACGATCGGCATAAACACAAGTCGAACGTTTTCGAGCTGGCGGTGCAAGCTGGTGTCCCAGTGCAGCCGCATCACCAGGCTTTGCAGGTAGGAAATCACCACTTGGGCACCGATGCGCTCAAGTCCATGCACGCCACCAAAAAAACCGACCGCTGGTGTGTCGGGACTGGGATTGCCCAAGGCGATCGCATAGATGGGATAACCCGACGCCCCTAGCCCCGACACCTGGCGCAACAGGCTGACGTCCAGGTGCGAGCCGCCCAGTTCAATGACGCTTTCGAGCGCCAACAACTCGGGTAATGAAGGTTCAAGCACCGTGTGAATCGCCGTTTCGGGGCCCAGGGCCCATCAAAAGCCGGCAACGTAACCATGAGTTGCGGTCATCAGCAAAGGAGGGCGGGCGAGGAAAGATGCGGGCTGACGCAAAACCGTCACGTGAAGTGGCTATCGTTTGCAAGTCATCCATCACGCCAAGGATCTCATCATGTTCTGGAAACTGTTTGACTTACCGAAGAAACTTGACTGGATTTTTGGCTGCGACTGGATTTGCCTTGATGATGGCAAGCGTTGCGGGCTCAAAAAATGATTGGACATCTCAACGCTTCCAAAATGGGGTTCAAGTTGCTGGTGCTGTGCAATAGCGTCATGCTAGGCTTTGCCGAATTTCTTGCCTTGCAGCGTTCCCGCTATCGGGCCTGGCGCGCGCAGAACTGATCGTTGCAGTCGTCTTGTCTGTTGTTCGTGGCTCCACGGCTACGGCAATTGCTGACAGGTCAACTGGAGCCCGCCCTCATGATGGCAGCAAAAGTAGCCGATTCTGCTTCTGCGGTGCATGGGGCGACATCAATCCAGCACCGTTTGTACCGAAAAATGCTTAAGGTAGCGTGCTGGCAAATCCGCAATCTGCATCATCATGGGCAGGTCCGCCGAGTTAAAGTCCGGGTCCCATGCCGGCGCACCAAGCACCCTGGCCCCCAGTCGCAGATAGCCCTTGATCAGCGCGGGCGGCTCGACCACCAGCGAGTCGTCAAGCTGCTCGACCGGCAGCGCCAAGCGCGGCGTAACCCGGTAGTCGATAGGGGCCAAGTGCGTTTGCCTGACCTGGCGCCAGATGCTGGCAGCCGCGTGGCCGCCCAGCACCCCGTTGTGCTGCATGGGAATGCTCGCGCAACCGATCATGGTGTCGAGCCGATTGCGGGCCATGAACTCGGCCAGCGCCCCCCAGAGCGTGAGAATTACACCGCCATGGCGATGGTCAGCATGGACGCAACTGCGGCCCAGCTCGACCATGCGCTCACGCAGGGGTCCAAGCCTGGTCAGGTCGAACTCGGTGTCGCTGTAGGTACCGCCCGCGCGCTTGGCCTGCGCCGGGGTAAGCACCCGGTAGGTGCCGATCACTTCCTGGCTGGTCGTATCCCGCACCAGTAGGTGCTCACAGTAATCGTCGAACAAATCAACATCATGCATGGGCAACACCTGGGACAAGTTGGCACCCATTTCGAGTGCAAACACCTGGTATCTCAGCCGCTGCGCTTCCCGGACCTCATCTTGATTGCGGGCCCAGCTAACCGAAATTTTTCCCATGAACGGGGTGGGCTTCGGCTCCACAGGGATTGAAATGCGTTCATGAGGGGTTCGATGAAGTGACCTCCGAGGCATTTCAACTGGCGAAAAGGCAAAAGTTGGGGTAGGCAATTCTTTCATGGCAATGTCCTTGGTTTACGGGGCAATCACACAGTGCCCCTTCCAGTCCGCCCCAACCGGAAGAGTTATCAAAAAGCCCTTGCAAAGGGCTTGCAACGGCGTAAAGATCAGCTGGCAGAGGGCTGCATTTCCGACCGTCTGGGTTGGACATGGCGCCTGGATGACGTTGACCGGCTGGGCGGCAGACCTTGGGGGCGTGGACGGATGCCGGATTTGAAGCGCAGTTCGCCGGGGCTGAGTGTCATGGCGTGCGTGGTGCAGCGAACAATCCGCCGGCGCTGGTTGTCGAGGTCGTGAATGCTGGCGCCGGTGGCGTAAGCGACACATTTTTCAAGCTGGCTGGTGGGTTTCATATTGAACTCCTAAGCGAACTCCATGCGGGAATGATGGAATTTTGGGCGCTGAGGGTGACGAAGTAATGTCAGTTCAATGGCACTTGCGTGACACGCTTTCCCGCGAGTTATCAGCGAGAAGACTTGGTGAGCCGCAATTTTTGGGACTGATCCAGTGCGAGACGGAAACCAAGTCACTTTCTGGTGTGTTGGCTCAAACATGCACCGGATCGAGTTTGAAGGCGTTCAGCCGTGTGAAATCGCTGGCGTGCAAACCGGGCCTTACAGCGCAATGTCCAATCTGTTGACCCATACAGTGCGCCACCACCATGCGGAGCACTTATGTTCGCCTTGCAGTGCAACGCTGCAAGCGGCGGAGAGTTTACCCCCCCCCCCCCCGTGATTTAACGCCAAGGAAAGCGGCTGCGTTATTGTTCTGCAACACCTGTAGCGGCGTACGGCATATTTCTTCAGGATTGATCGCAAACCGTTCACGTGAACCTGGCGGTATGGGGCAAGCCCTTGACATGGACAAGTACGCTGCGTCTGGCCAAGCCACGGCGCAGGGTTCCTGCTTTTCTGCGATATTTTTGCCGCGCGTATTGGCCGGCTGTCTGCTGCGTAGTGGCTATTTTTTGGAAGGACGGCCAGTCTTCACTGTGGGGACAACCTTCAATGCACTTAAATACATGGCATCCGGCATGGCAGCCAAGGCCTTAATACCCGCACGAATCAACTCGCTTTTTTTGATTGAAGTGCCCAGCTTGCCTGCACGGTGCTTGAGTTCATCGAGCACCGTGTACTCCGCTTTGGGAATGGTGAAACTGTCACGCACCAGTTTCGGTTTTTTCTCCTTGAGCGTCTTTTCGGCTTTCTGGCTAATGGCCTGATTGATCAATGCTTTGGCAGGTGCCTTGAGAATTGGTTTCACCGAGGACTTGAATACCGCTTGCACCGCTGGTGCCGTTTTACCCGCTGGTTTGGCGGGCATTTTGGAAACGGCTTGAGTCGCTGGCTTTGCAGCGACTGCAGTTTTTTTGGCAACCGGTGTTGCGGCTGCTTTGGCGGGCAACTTGGCGTTTGATTTGACCCCTGGCTTTGCAGCTACGGCGGATTTATGAGTCGCCGGTAACGCTGCTTTGGCTGACACCTTGGCTGGTGCTTTAGTCGCTGGCTTTGCCGCTACAGCGGGTTCTTTGACCACCGGCGCTGTCCCTTCATTGGCGGGCAGATTCGCCGCATCTTGCGACGCGATGGCTGTAGTGGCTGCTTGAGATGGAGTTGGAATGGATGCCTGGGCTGGTTCCGAAATGGCTGTGGTGATTGTTGCGTCGGTGGCGGTCATGGTGTAATACCTCTTCATTAAACAGGGTATACAGTTTATATCGTTTGAGAAGAAGTTTGAAGCCAAGTTTGTGTGCCAGCGAAGCAGGGTTGCCTTGACGGCCAGAATCAACAGGGAGATTTCATCAATGGATGTGGTTCAGCAAATTCGTGCCTTCAATGCCGGGCGTGATCCCGAGCGGCTGGCGCTCAAGTACAGCAAGATGCGCAGTGACACCTTCGCGTTTTTGCGAGGCGCCTGCCACCTGTTCTACGACCGGTTGCCGTACAAAGGCTTCTTCAAGTCGGCCCCCCTGGTCTGGTCATGCGGTGACCTGCATCTGGAGAACTTCGGCAGCTACAAGGGCGAAAACCGCCCGGTCTATTTCGATATGAATGACTTCGATGAAGGACTTCTGGCGCCCGCCAGCTGGGATGTGGTGCGCATGCTGACCAGCCTGCGCCTGGCGGCCCACAGCCTGGAGATCAAGCCGGGTGAGACCAAGGAGCTATGCGCTACCTTTCTGGAGGCCTATGGATCGGCGCTGGCACAGGGCAAGGCGTATTGGGTCGATCCGCGCACGGCCAATGGCTTGGTGCAGGATCTGCTCGATGGCCTGGGCGAGCGCAAGCGAGGCGACTTCATCGATTCGCGCACGCAGCGCAAGGACAACCAATGCGTCATCAAGGTCGACGGCCAGAAAGCCTTGCCTGCCGCCAAGGCTGACCGCAAGAAGGTGGAAAGCTTCATGGCCGATTTCGCCAAAGCGCAATCCGACCCAGGGTTCTTCAAGGTGCTGGACGTGGCACGCCGCATTGCGGGTACGGGTAGCCTGGGCGTGGAACGCTACGTGATCCTGGTGCAAGGCAAGGGGTCGCCCGACGGGCATTACCTGCTCGATCTCAAGGCGTCCTTCTCCTCGTCGCTGGCCAGGCATGCGACAGCCAAACAGCCCAAGTGGAAGTCCGAGGCACACCGCATCGTGGAGATGCAGCGGCGCCTGCAGGCCGTACCGATGGCGTTTTTACAGCCGGTTTTCATCGGCCGTCAAGCTTATGTGTTGCGCGAACTCCAAGCCTCGGAAGACCGTGTCTCGCTGGACGGCGCCAAGCAGTCCCAGGGGGACATCAAGCAGGTGATTGCCACCATGGGACGCATCGTGGCATGGGGCCAGTTGCGCAGTGCAGGCCGGCAAGGCTCGGCCATTGCCGACGAGCTGATGGGCTATGCCCAGGGCAAGAAGTGGCAAAGCCAGTTGCTGGCGTCATCGCAAGACCTCGCCAGGCAAACCATGCTGGATGCCGCAGCGTTTGCCTGTGCTTACGACGAGGGCGCGTTTCAGCGCTGAATTGATCCATTCAACGCGATGCATCGAGCCTGGGATGCGCATGCGCTTTGTTCGCGCCATTCACCTTGCGACCTCGTCTCGAAAATTTCCCGGTCAGCGGCCCAACTCTTTCAGGTAGTCCTTGCGCGCTTCCAGCGCGGTATCGGCAAAGTCGCTGAACAGGCCATCAATCCCCAGGCGGTAGAACTGCAGGTATTCGGCTTTCGGGTCCTTTTTGTAGTCGAAGGCCAGGCGGCGTGCTTCGTTCCGAAAGGTGTAGGCATGCACGAACAGGCCGGCCTTGTGCGCATCGTCGATCAGCGTGGTGGGAGCCTGGGTGCTGGCGTCCGCATAGTTCACCGCGCCGTCGCCGTTCATGTCGCGCAGATTGCCGCTGGCGTCCAGCGTGCCCTTGACCGGCACGATGTAGGGCTTCCAGGGACCAATGCCATCGGCATAGGTCTTGATCTCGGCCAGGCCAGCGGGCGTGACCATGGCGCTGAACAGGCGGGCGTCGCTGGCCAGCGTCCAGTCATAAGGGCGGTTGTAAGGCGCGGCGTAGGTCAGCTTGCCGGTCTTGAGATCGTAGTCGTCGGCGTCGATCAGCTGGACCATGCGGGTGTCCAGGCCTTTGGCGCGCATTTCCTTCAGGCTGCTCGGCTCAAAGCTCTGCACGAAGATGGGCGCAGTCTTGCTGTTCCAGCCTGCGGCCTTGACCGTGGCGATCAGCTTGTCTTCCAGCGGCAGGCCGACGCTGCGGTGGTAGCTGGGGTTCTTGGTTTCCGGATAGACCGCAATGGTGCGGTTCAGCTGCGTGCTGCGCAGCTTGACCAGATCAATGATTTCCTTGAAGGTCACCACCTTGTACAGGCCGTTGAACTGCTGCGGACGCTCGGCGTCGGTAATCAAGGCGCCGAGTGTCTTGACCTCGGCCAACGTGAAGTCATCGGCAAACCAGCCGGTCTGCGTTTCACCGTCTACCTGTATCGTCTTTTTGCGGCTGGCAAACTCAGGATGCTTGGCCACGTCGGTGCTGTAGTCGAGGTTGGGGTCGTGGCGTGCAATCAACACGCCGTCTTTTGTGGAAACCAGGTCCGGCTCCACCGCATCGGCGCCCATGTCAATCGCCTTGGCATAGGCTTCCAGCGTTTCTTCGGGCAGATAGCCCGACGCGCCACGGTGCGCGATCACCAGGGGCTGCTCGTTCTTCAATGTCTTAAAAGGCTGGACCGTGCTGACCGGTGCGTCTTCACCGCCACCGCAGGCAGAAAGCGCCAGCAGCGCGACCGCCGCCATCGCAAAATGAGCCAGGCGTGCGGGCTTTGTAGCAAGCATCATGAACAAACTCCTGTATTGAATTAATTTTGCAGTATGTCGCTGGGTTGTGACAATGCGGTGAAACCGGAAGTGCTGTTGGTCGCAAGATATTAAGAAAAAGCCAGTGGCATTTTCAGGGCACCGCAATCACCTGCAAGCTGGTTTTCAAGCTGGTCTCGTAAATCTTGTCCACCGGGGAGCGCGGCCGGGCACTTGCAGGGGCCGTTGGCACGCCGGCTTGCGGCGGCACGGCCGCAAAGCTGGCGCCAAGCGCTTTTTTGAGTTCCGAAGCCGGAACCAGACGGTCGCCGCCTTGGCCGGCCCGACCCGCAAGCGCCAGGCCGATGAGTTGCCCGCCTGCACCAAACACCGGCCCGCCACGCGGCCCCGACGGAAGTTCTATGCCCAGCTGTCGATCGCCGGTCGCGCCACTGGCACTGCCCAGAAACCCGGTACGCAACAGGGGCCAGGCAGGCGCGGCATCTGGCGATACGGCATATTCCACGGCAAAACCCGGACTTCCCGGAAAAGCATCACCGGCGGCCGCCAACTGGTCGTCCGGGACGGGCAGCCGGCTTTGCAGGCGCACCAGCGCCACGCCCAGCGCACTGAATTTTTGATCAGTCCGGGCTTGCACCAGTTGGCCCAGCCCGTTGCGCAGCCAGAGGCGACCGGAGGCCGGCAGCAGGCTCAAGGGCAGCAGCGCTTTCGTGCCGCTGTGCAGCAGCACCGCACTGCCCACGACGCGGGCGGTGGCAGGCAAGCCTTTCATGCCGCCATACGGCGCCAGCCGTGTCGGCAGCAACAGTAGCGGGCCGCTGGCGACCGGCATGCCCGAGCGCAGTTGCTGCTGCACCGCCTGAACCCTTGGGTTGCCCGGCATGCGGGTTTCGGCGTTGGCCAGCAGCCGCTGGGCAATGGCAGGCTGGCCGCCCGCATGCAGCAGCCACACATAGAGCAGCGATCCGCCCACCTCGTCAAGGTGGGCGCCGGCGGTATGCGCGCCAAACGCCAGTGCGCGTCGGTAGTCGCCGGACTGCATGTAGGCGCGAACCAAGGCGATTTCAGTGTCGGCGGCATGCAGGATCAGCGCAGCACGTTCGAACGCATCGAGCGCGCCGGTCACGTCGAGCCGGGCCAGCGCGATTTCGCCTTTCTTGAGCAACTCGGCTCGTTCCTGCAAACGGGCTGGCGATGCTGCCTCCGCTTCACGATGCGCATGGCCAGCAGGCGGCTGAGATTTCCTTTGCTCGATAAGCGGGTGAAGACGGGCGTTGCTGTCGGGCCCCGTCGCCTTTGCGCTGCCTGCCGCTACCGCCAAAATGCTAAGTCCCAGCAGCAAAACCGTGCGGCGTTTTGACGAAGTGCCATTCGCCTGTCGTATTTTTCTCACGGATTGACGTTGGCGCCACCCGGGCAGATGGCGCTGGTACCTACGCGGTTGATGCGTGGCGTGCCCGCATCAAGCACGTTGGCGCCAGGCGCATAAGCCGCCTTGGGCGCCTTGAATTCGGCCAGGTAGGCGGTCAGCGCATCGATGTCCTGCGCGCCGCCGATGCGGTTGGTTCCCTTGATCAGCGTGGCATAGCCGTCGCCGCCATCGGCCATGAAGTTGTTGACCGTCACGCGGTAGGACTTGGTAGGGTTTTGCACCGCGCCGCTGGCGTCCACCAGGGTTTCAACGGTGCTGCCACTGCGCAGCGTGACGTTGCTGACACGCGCGCCGCAGGCTTTGGCGCCGTCCCAGGTGTATTTGACGCCGGCCGAAGGAATCGCAAAGCGGGTGGCGGTGGGCGACTGGCCCAGGCAGCCGGCGAACTGCTCTTCCAGGAAATCCTTGATGTGCTGCGTGCTCAGCGACAGCGTGACCAGGCTGTTGCCGAAGGGCTGAACCGTGAAAGCTTCGCCGTAGGTTACATTGCCGTTGCCTTCGCCTGCCGTGCTGGAGGCAAAGGTAAAGCCTGGGCTGCGCACGCCGCCGCCGTTCATGAAGGCCATCACGGCGCCGCCGAAGCTGGCGGGCTTGGTGGCTGCCAGCTGCGAGTCGGCGAGCAGGTTGCCAGCCGGCATGTTGCAGGCGCCGTCGGTGCGGCTATTGGGCAGGTCGGCAGTGATGCCGCCGATGATGCTGTTGGCCAGTGGCGAAACCAGGCCTTTGTAGCTGGCCACGATCTTCGCCACCACGGTGTCGGCGGTGATGGCGGGGTCGTTGCGCACCACCAGCCGGTTGGTTGCCAAGGCTTTGGTGATGTCGCCGGTCGAGGGGTCAATCGTCACATCAATATCGGTCAGCACCCGGCCGAACGAACTGGCGCTGGTGACCGAGATGCGGCGGCCGGTGACGTTGGGCAGCATGCAGTTGTAGGCCGCGTGCGTGTGGCCACTGACCACCAGGTCTACGGCGTTGTCGAACTTGCTGACAATGCTGGCAATCGCCGATCCGGCCAGCTGGCCTTCGCAGGCATTGATGTCGCCCAGTGTGCCAGCCTGAAAGCCGCCTTCATGCACCAGGACGACGATGGAGGTAATGCCGGCAGCCTTCAATTCAGGAATCAGTGCATTGACCGTTTGTGCCTCGTCGCGAAACTCCAGCCCGGCGACGCCCGAGGGTGTGACGATGGTAGGCGTGGCCTTGAGTGTCATGCCAATGAAGGCCACCTTGACGCCGTTGAACGTCTTGACGCCATAGGCCGGCAGCAGCGGCTTGCCAGTAGCGGTGGAAATCACGTTGGCCGACAGCCATTGGAACTTGGCACCCTCGAACGGCACCGGAGTACCAGCTGCTGCACCTTGGCAGCTGTTGGGGTCCACCACACCGGCAGTCATCTTGCAGCCGCCGTTTTGCAGGCGCAGCAGTTCGGCCGAGCCTTTGTCGAACTCGTGGTTGCCGACTGAATTGAATTCCAGACCGATGCGGTTCAACGTTTCCACCGAAGGCTCGTCGAAAAACAGCGATGAAATCAGCGGTGAGGCCCCAATCGAGTCACCCGCGCCGACCACTACGTTGAGCGGATTTTTCTTTTTAAGGCTGGCGATATGGGCCGCCATGAACTCCGCGCCGCCCACGGCCGGACGGCTGGCCGCAGGCACCGCAGTGGTTTCGCCAAACGTGCCGGGCGATTCCAGCGTGCCGTGGTAGTCGTTGAATCCCATCACCTTAATGGTGAAAGGCTCGGCCAGCGGTGTGGGCGTGGCGACCGAGGTGTCATCACTGCCTCCGCAGGCAATCAGTACAGAACCTGCCACCAACGACAGTGCGGTAGCGGCAAAGAAAGTTTTGTTCAACATGAAACTCTTTCAGGATCTCAAGCAATTTGGGAAAGCACCATGGCAATGTAGGCAGTGACGGTGTCAGTTTCATGACGCCAAAGGCCGGGAGTAGTTACTGCAACGCCGCGCTCACCGAATGAACCCGTGTCCGTAAGGCTGCTTTTCACGGACGGGCAAGGAGCGAAACCCGGATGAGCAGTTGCTGCTTTGAGCTGCAACGCTGTCAGTCCCAGATAGCACCGAGGCTACCGTTGTACTGGGCTCCGGCGCACTGGCATGCACGCCGCTGAACGCTTTTGCCAGCATGCCCCGCCAGCCGAACTAGCCGCATTGCTCGGCGCCTTGGCAAGCCGGTCAGGGATGAGATATCTTTCTCTGCCCGTAAAAACTGCCGTTAGGCGGGAGCTGACTGGTCAAATAATCGGTGTATGGATGGAAACATGATGCGGCAGCCAACAGTCATAAATAAGACACGGAAAATTTCTACGATGCATCACTTCATTACAAATAAAAATTAGGCGTCGCGCATGCACCTCCACAAGTCAGAAAAGGCCAGCCGCGAACTCAGTTCCAGGCAGCGTGTGCTCAACATTCGCGAGCGAGGGGCACTTTTTCTCGCAGATGGTTGCAAAACGCAGGATGAAATGCAGGTGTTGCTGCGCGATGATGGCAGCATCTTGCAAAAACTGATTTCTGACGGGTATCTGATCCATCTAGAGGCAAGCGATAAGCGCGCATTGGCTCTTGAGACTAAAGTAGTGGCTCCAGCGCTTCAGCTGCCCCCGGCCACTGTTGCACCGCCCGGATCGTCCAGCGACAACTTCGACGGCAAACGCTCCTTTGCAACCACCCGAATGTTCCTGTTTGACATTTGCGAGCGAATGTTTTCCAAAAAGGCGCCCGCACTGGCCCATCAATACCGAGATCAACTGCGTCAAGCACGTGACCGCGAATCCATGGTCGCTATTGCTCGCGACATCATTGCGAAAGTGGAAGAAATTGCAGGATCGGAAAGAGCCGACGGCTTGAGCGAGCGCATCGCAATGATGTTGCCGCCGGAGTAAAACTGGTTGCGAGCCTGGCATTACTGATGACTTGTGCTACTCCTCCGTAGGAGTAGCCTCTCACCTGAATCCGTGATCTCGTTGTCAGATTTTGGTGGTTTCCTTATTGAAATCAAGCACTTGTCCGCCAAGTTCAGTTCACCCTGCAGGTGAGCGAAAACATGACCGATTTTCTTATCAAGCGACTTCCCTACGACCTCAGTTCCCATGCCGGACTGGCGTTGATTGGCAGATATCTCAAGCGCATCAATATCAACGCGCTGATCGATCCGGCCTTCCCGGTCCGCTCGGGCATTGCCAATAGCGACATCCTCAAGAGCTACCTCGGGCTGCTGTGCCTGGGCAAGAACGACTTTGACGCCATCGAGAGCTTTCGGGGTAACGCTTTTTTCATGCGCGCGCTGGGGTTGCAGGCGGTGCCGTCGAGTCCGACGCTGCGCCAGCGCCTGAACACCCAGGCCAGCGACTGGTTTGAACTGGCCGCGCAGATCAACCAGGCGCTGCTGGGCAGCCGTATTGAAGGGCGGCCCATTGATTTTGGCGCGCTGGGCTGCGGCTACACGCCAGTGGATCTGGACACCTTCGCGATGGACAACAGCGACACGCAAAAGGAACTGGTCGGGCGTACCTACGCGGGGGTTGATGGTTACTGTCCGCTGGCGGTGTACCTGGGCCGCCTGGGTTACTGTCTAGAGTTGGCGCTGCGCCCCGGCGTGCAGCATTCGGCCCGGGAGAGCGAGTACAACCTCGAACGCGCGCTGCCCCTGGCGGCAAGCCTGGTCAAGGGGCCTTTGCTGGTGCGTGCCGATTCGGGCTTTTGCTCTTTGAAGCTGATGCAGGAAATCTCGGCCCAGGGCGCGGCTCTTGGACGCGAGATAGCTCCTCAATCATCAAGTGGAACCCGCGCAAGACCCCAGTTGAGACGGTGGCAGTGGGAAAGGCGGGCGATCCGAACAATGCCTGGCAGACGCTGCGCCCGGGCAAACGCGAGTGCGTCTGGCAGGATAGGCTCGATCTGGTCGATGTCGGCAACCCAGCGAATCCGGCCCGGCGCGTTTACCGCCTGACCGAGCGCACGATCGACAAGTACGGCAATGCTTTGTTGCTGCCCGAATATGTGCTCGACGGCTGGACGACGACGCTGCCCGAGCGCTTTGAGGCGAAAGACATCATTGCGCTGTACGCCGACCACGCCACGCACGAGCAGTTTCACGCCGAGTTCAAGTCCGATATGGACCTGGAGCGCCTGCCCAGTGGCAAGTTTGACACCAATTATCTGGTCTGTCGGCTCGCTGCGGTCGCCATGAACCTGCTGCGCCTGATTGGACAAAACACCCTGAACGAGCCCGATGCGCCCGTGCGCCACCCGGCCCAGCGCCGGCGTATCAAGACGGTGTTGCACGAGATGATGTTCAAAGCCGCCCGCATGATCCGCCATGCTGGGCGTTGGGTGCTCGGCCTGGGCGCGAACGACAGTGGCTTTGCGGTGTTTGACCGGCATTACGGGCAACTCGCAACCGCGTAGCAGCGCAAATCCTCGCGCTGCCCCATGCTCCATTTACCTGGCCTGCGCGCAGCGCGGCATGTTCAGCCCTGGGCTGGAAAATCTTCATGCTGCTCAAAACCTGGGAAAACCGCCTTGCCCGCCCTCATGGCGTCGCCATAAACCGCTTCAGTACGCGACAGCACGGCATATTCCACCGGGATTTGTCCACTCCAGTTTGAAAATCAGGCCGCGTTTTTTGAACTCACGGATTCAGGTCTCAGTCAGTCTGCATAACGAACTTGTATGTAGTCGCCAGGCGCATCACCCAGCACGCAGGCAGGATTGAGGGGCGCAGGCGCTACGGGTGCGCCCGAACGCTCCTTCAGCCAGACGTCCATGGCATCCCACCAGGAACCCTCAAACGAGGGCGCATTTGCAGCCCATTCGTCCGGGTCTGTCCAACCGTGGCCTGGCTCCACGCTGCCCGGTTGGTAGTTGCGCCGGGGGTGGCCCGGCTCGGAGACAATTCCAGCGTTATGCCCGCCAGCGGCCAGGATGAACGTGGTGTGGGTATCCGTAAGAAGGTGAATCTTGTAGACAGAGCGCCAAGGCGAGACGTGATCCCGCATGGTGCCCACTACCAGCA
>NZ_KL448324.1:0-2290 GCF_000709345.1 Polaromonas glacialis
ATTCGAGCGCAGCAGGCCCCTGACCGGCACCGACAGCTTCTGGCCCGCCGGCGTGCGCAGGCTCCAGAGGTCATCGCCCTGCACGCTGCTGTACACCACGCAGTCGTGCGCTGCCAGGTCGGCCGCGCTACCCGGCGTGCCGCGCGCACGTAAATAGGACGGCGCCGCCACCATCAGCCACGGATTGGTGCCCAGGTAGCGCGCGCCCAGCGTCGAGTCGGCCATCGGCCCCATGCGGATGGCCAGGTCAATGCCTTGCTCGACCAGGTTCACGTAGCGGTCGTCAAAGGTCAAGTCCAGTGTGATGTCCGGGTGCTGCTGCATGTAGCGCAGCACCAGCGGCACCACCACGCGCCGCCCGAACGCCACCGAGGTGCTGATGCGCAGGTTGCCGCCCACCTTGCTTTGCAGCAGCGTGGCCAGGTTGTCGGCTTCCTCGATCTCGCGGGCGATCAGCTTGCATTTGTCGTAATACAGCGCGCCCACTTCGGTCAGCGTCACGCCGCGTGTCGAGCGGTGCAGCAGCCTGGCGCCCAGGCGCTGCTCCATGGCGGCCACGGCCTTGGTGGCCGTGGGCTGGGTAATGCCGGTCTCACCGGCCGCCTTGCTGAAGCTGCCGGTCTCGACGACGCGAATAAAAAGGGCAATGCCGGTGACGCGATCCATGGCGCTGACTGTAATCGCGTTTTGCGTATTTATGCCGCCATGGAATAGGTCTTATCGATGCAATGGTATTCACAAGTACACGTGCCAAAGGAATGATCGAGCCATCTAAACAAGGAGCAATCAATGGCAAAAATGAAGGCCGCCATGGCCGCCGTACTGGTGATGGAAAAAGAAGGCGTGACGCAGGCCTTCGGCGTGCCGGGCGCGGCCATCAATCCGCTGTACGCAGCGATGCGCGAGCACCCGGCGATCGCACACATCCTGGCGCGCCACGTCGAGGGCGCCTCGCACATGGCCGAGGGCTACACCCGCGCCCAGGCCGGTAACATCGGCGTGTGCATCGGCACGTCGGGACCGGCCGGCACCGACATGATCACCGGGCTATATTCGGCCCAGGCCGACAGCATTCCAATTCTGTGCATCACCGGCCAGGCGCCGCGCGCGCGCATGCACAAGGAAGACTTCCAGGCGGTGGACATTGAGTCCATCTCCAAGCCGGTCACCAAGTGGTCGACCCGCGTGATGGAGCCGGCCCAGGTGCCGCGCGCTTTCCAGCAGGCCTTTCACCTGATGCGCTCGGGCCGCCCCGGCCCGGTGCTGATCGACCTGCCCTTCGACGTGCAGATGGCCGAGATCGAATTCGACATCGACACCTACGAGCCGCTGGCCGTTTACAAGCCGACAGCGAGCCGGAAACAGATCGAAAAAGCGCTTGAAATGCTGATGACGGCCGAGCGCCCGCTGATCGTTTCTGGCGGCGGCGTCATCAACGCCGATGCGTCCGACTTGCTGGTCGAGTTTGCCGAACTGACCGGCGTGCCGGTGATTCCGACGCTGATGGGCTGGGGCACGATTCCCGACGACCACCCGCTGATGGCCGGCATGGTCGGGCTGCAGACCAGCCACCGCTACGGCAATGCGACGATGCTGGCCAGCGACTTCGTGCTCGGCATCGGCAACCGCTGGGCGAACCGCCACACCGGCTCGCCCGAGGTCTATTGCAAGGGCCGCAAGTTCATCCACATCGACATTGAGCCGACGCAGATTGGCCGCGTGTTCGCGCCCGACTACGGCATTGTGTCGGACGCCAAAGTCGCATTGCAGCTGCTCGTCGAGATTGCCCGCGAGTGGAAGCAGGCCGGCAAGCTGCGCAACTGGTCGGGCTGGGCAAATGAATGCCAAGCCCGCAAGTCGTCGTTGGACTACCTGCGCAAGACCAATTTCGACACCGTGCCGATGAAGCCGCAGCGTGTCTACCAATGCATGATCAATGCGTTTGGCAAGGATGTTTGCTACATCTCGACCATCGGTCTGTCGCAGATTGCCGGCGCTCAATTCCTGCACGTCTACAAGCCGCGCCACTGGATCAACTGTGGACAAGCCGGCCCGCTGGGCTGGACGCTGCCCGCCGCGCTGGGTGTGCGCGCCGCAGACCCGACACGCAAGATCGTTGCGCTCTCGGGCGACTACGACTTCCAGTTCATGATCGAAGAGCTGGCCGTCGGTGCGCAGTTCAAGCTGCCCTACATCCACATGGTGGTGAACAACAGCTACCTGGGACTGATTCGCCAGTCGCAGCGCGGCTTCACGATGGACTACTGCGTGCAGTTGGGCTTTGAAAACA
>NZ_KL448324.1:2300-98539 GCF_000709345.1 Polaromonas glacialis
AAGGTCAAGTCCAGTGTGATGTCCGGGTGCTGCTGCATGTAGCGCAGCACCAGCGGCACCACCACGCGCCGCCCGAACGCCACCGAGGTGCTGATGCGCAGGTTGCCGCCCACCTTGCTTTGCAGCAGCGTGGCCAGGTTGTCGGCTTCCTCGATCTCGCGGGCGATCAGCTTGCATTTGTCGTAATACAGCGCGCCCACTTCGGTCAGCGTCACGCCGCGTGTCGAGCGGTGCAGCAGCCTGGCGCCCAGGCGCTGCTCCATGGCGGCCACGGCCTTGGTGGCCGTGGGCTGGGTAATGCCGGTCTCACCGGCCGCCTTGCTGAAGCTGCCGGTCTCGACGACGCGAATAAAAAGGGCAATGCCGGTGACGCGATCCATGGCGCTGACTGTAATCGCGTTTTGCGTATTTATGCCGCCATGGAATAGGTCTTATCGATGCAATGGTATTCACAAGTACACGTGCCAAAGGAATGATCGAGCCATCTAAACAAGGAGCAATCAATGGCAAAAATGAAGGCCGCCATGGCCGCCGTACTGGTGATGGAAAAAGAAGGCGTGACGCAGGCCTTCGGCGTGCCGGGCGCGGCCATCAATCCGCTGTACGCAGCGATGCGCGAGCACCCGGCGATCGCACACATCCTGGCGCGCCACGTCGAGGGCGCCTCGCACATGGCCGAGGGCTACACCCGCGCCCAGGCCGGTAACATCGGCGTGTGCATCGGCACGTCGGGACCGGCCGGCACCGACATGATCACCGGGCTATATTCGGCCCAGGCCGACAGCATTCCAATTCTGTGCATCACCGGCCAGGCGCCGCGCGCGCGCATGCACAAGGAAGACTTCCAGGCGGTGGACATTGAGTCCATCTCCAAGCCGGTCACCAAGTGGTCGACCCGCGTGATGGAGCCGGCCCAGGTGCCGCGCGCTTTCCAGCAGGCCTTTCACCTGATGCGCTCGGGCCGCCCCGGCCCGGTGCTGATCGACCTGCCCTTCGACGTGCAGATGGCCGAGATCGAATTCGACATCGACACCTACGAGCCGCTGGCCGTTTACAAGCCGACAGCGAGCCGGAAACAGATCGAAAAAGCGCTTGAAATGCTGATGACGGCCGAGCGCCCGCTGATCGTTTCTGGCGGCGGCGTCATCAACGCCGATGCGTCCGACTTGCTGGTCGAGTTTGCCGAACTGACCGGCGTGCCGGTGATTCCGACGCTGATGGGCTGGGGCACGATTCCCGACGACCACCCGCTGATGGCCGGCATGGTCGGGCTGCAGACCAGCCACCGCTACGGCAATGCGACGATGCTGGCCAGCGACTTCGTGCTCGGCATCGGCAACCGCTGGGCGAACCGCCACACCGGCTCGCCCGAGGTCTATTGCAAGGGCCGCAAGTTCATCCACATCGACATTGAGCCGACGCAGATTGGCCGCGTGTTCGCGCCCGACTACGGCATTGTGTCGGACGCCAAAGTCGCATTGCAGCTGCTCGTCGAGATTGCCCGCGAGTGGAAGCAGGCCGGCAAGCTGCGCAACTGGTCGGGCTGGGCAAATGAATGCCAAGCCCGCAAGTCGTCGTTGGACTACCTGCGCAAGACCAATTTCGACACCGTGCCGATGAAGCCGCAGCGTGTCTACCAATGCATGATCAATGCGTTTGGCAAGGATGTTTGCTACATCTCGACCATCGGTCTGTCGCAGATTGCCGGCGCTCAATTCCTGCACGTCTACAAGCCGCGCCACTGGATCAACTGTGGACAAGCCGGCCCGCTGGGCTGGACGCTGCCCGCCGCGCTGGGTGTGCGCGCCGCAGACCCGACACGCAAGATCGTTGCGCTCTCGGGCGACTACGACTTCCAGTTCATGATCGAAGAGCTGGCCGTCGGTGCGCAGTTCAAGCTGCCCTACATCCACATGGTGGTGAACAACAGCTACCTGGGACTGATTCGCCAGTCGCAGCGCGGCTTCACGATGGACTACTGCGTGCAGTTGGGCTTTGAAAACATCAATTCGCCCAATCTCGAAAATTACGGCGTCGATCACATGAAGGTCGTCGAAGGACTGGGCTGCAAGGGCATCCGCGTGTACCGCCAGGAAGAACTGGCACCCGCCATCAAGCAGGCCGAAGCCTGGATGGCCGAGTTTCAGGTACCTGTCGTGATCGAGGTCATGCTGGAGCGTGTCACCAACATCTCGATGGGCACCGAAATCGACAACATCAACGAGTTTGAAGAACTCGCCACGGATTGGGTTGATGCGCCCACCGCCATTTCGATGCTCGACTGAGGAGAAACTGATGCCCAAGTTTGCTGCCAACCTCACGATGCTTTTCACCGAGCATCCTTTTCTTGACCGCTTCGAGCACGCCGCGAAGGCAGGCTTCAAAGCCGTGGAGTTCCTTTTTCCGTATGCCTGGCCGGCTGAAGAAATCCGCCAGCGGCTTGACGCGAACGGCTTGACGCTGATCTTGCACAACCTGCCCGCTGGCGACTGGGATGCGGGCGAACGCGGCATTGCCTGCCTGCCTGACCGGGTGGCTGAATTCCGCGAAGGCGTGGCCAAGGCGATTGTTTACGCCCAGGCGCTGGGTGTGAAACAGCTCAATTGCCTGGTCGGCAAAGCGCCCGAAGGCGTAGCCGATGAGGTGCTGCGCCAGACGGTGGTCGAGAACCTGCGCTTTGCCGCTGCCGAGCTGAAGAAGGCCGGCCTGCGCATGTTGATCGAGCCGATAAACACCTTCGACATTCCGGGCTTTTATCTCAATCGCACCACCCAGGCGGTGTCGATTCTGGTGGAAGTCGGCGCTGACAACGCCTTCGTGCAGTACGACATCTACCACGCCCAGCGCATGGAAGGCGAGCTGGCCGCGACGATGCAGAAGTATTTGCCGCGCATCGGCCACATCCAGCTGGCCGACAACCCCGGCCGCAACGAGCCGGGCACTGGCGAGATCAACTACCCGTTTCTCTTCGCGCACCTGGACCGCATCGGCTACGACGGCTGGATCGGCTGCGAATACAAGCCTGCCACCACCACCGAGGCCGGTCTAGGCTGGCGCGAACAGTTTGCCGGTTAATCAATCACAACAAACAGGAGAACACCTCATGACTTCACAACCCCTCAAAATCGGTTTCGTCGGCCTCGGCATCATGGGCGCGCCCATGGCCGTCCACCTCATCAATGCCGGCCACCAGCTGTTTGTCTACACCCTTGGCAAGATGCCCGAAGCGATTGCCGGCAGCAGCGCGACCCAATGCATCAGCGCACGCGGTGTGGCTGAGCGCGCCGACATCATCATCGTGATGGTGCCCGACACGCCCGATGTGCAAGACGCGCTGTTTTCCGAAAAAGGCATTGCCGCCGGGCTGACCGCCGGTAAGGTGGTGGTGGACATGAGCTCGATCTCGCCAATTGCCACCAAGACGTTTGCGCAAAAGATCAACGCGCTGGGGTGCGACTACCTGGACGCGCCCGTGTCCGGCGGCGAAGTCGGTGCGAAGAACGCCACGCTGTCGATCATGGTCGGCGGCCCGGAAGCGGTGTTCGAGCGCATCAAGCCTTTGTTCGAGCTGATGGGCAAGAACATCACGCTGGTCGGCGGCAACGGTGACGGCCAGACCGCCAAGGTCGCCAACCAGATCATCGTCGCGCTGAACATCGAGGCGGTGGCCGAGGCGCTGCTGTTTGCGGCCCGTGCCGGTGCCGATCCGGCCCGCGTGCGCCAGGCCCTGATGGGTGGATTCGCTTCCTCCAAAATTCTGGAAGTGCATGGCGACCGCATGGTCAAGCGCACTTTTGATCCGGGCTTTCGCATTGAGCTGCACCAAAAGGATTTGAACCTGGCGCTGTCCAGCGCCCGCGCGCTGGGCGTGGCCCTGCCCAACACCGCGATGGCGCAAGAGTTGTTCAATTCCTGCGTCGCCTATGGCGGTAAGGCCTGGGACCATTCGGCGATGGTGCGCGCGTTGGAGAAGATGTCGAACTTCGAGATTGGCCAGAAGGCTGAATAAAAGAGTTGCGAACTGACCGAACCCGCGCCATCATGAAAATCCCCGACGTGTCTTTCGACCCCCAGCAGGCGCTGTTGCGCCGCATGTTCGACGCCGCCATTGCCTCGGCCCAGCCGGCGCTTTGCATTCCTGCCCATCTGCCGGACCCGCAAAGCCTTGGCAAAGGCCGATTGATCGTGATCGGTGCTGGCAAAGCGTCGGCGGCGATGGCCCGGGCCGTCGAGGACCATTGGCTGGCTCCGCTGTCCGGTCTGGTGGTCACGCGCTACGGTTATGCCGTACCGTGCGAACGGATCGAGATCGTCGAAGCCGCTCATCCGGTGCCCGACGCCGCCGGTGAGGTCGCCGCCCAGCGCATGCTGCAACTGGTGCAGGGACTGACGGCCGACGATCTGGTGCTGTGCCTGATTTCCGGTGGCGGCTCGTCGCTGCTGCCACTGCCGTTGCCCGGCCTGAGCCTGCAACACAAGCAGGACGTCAGCCGCGCGCTGCTGAAGTCCGGTGCGACCATCAGCGAGATGAACTGTGTACGCCGCCACCTCTCGGCCATCAAGGGCGGCCGCCTGGCCGCTGCTTGCCATCCTGCCAAGGTGCTAACGCTCCTGATTTCCGATGTCCCGGGCGACGATCCCATGGACATCGCCTCGGGGCCGACCGTGGCCGACCCCACCACTTGTGAAGATGCGCTGGCCGTGATTCGCCGCTACAACATTGACGTGCCGGCTAAAGTCATGGCTATCTTGCAAAGCGGCCGGAGCGAATCCATCAAGCCGGGCGACCCATGCCTGGCCGGCACCGAAGTGCGTATGATCGCCACGCCGCAAATGGCGCTGGAAGCGGCTGCTGCTGTGGCCCGTGCGTCGGGTGTCACGCCCTACATTTTGGGCGATGCGCTCGAAGGCGAGGCCCGGGACGTCGGCAAGGTGTTGGCTGGCATTGCGCTGCAGGTGGCCGGGCGCGGCCAGCCTGTACCGGCTCCCTGCGTACTCCTGTCGGGCGGCGAGACCACGGTCACCGTGCGCGGCAACGGCCGAGGCGGGCGTAATGTGGAGTGGCTGCTGGCCGCAGGCATTGCCCTGCACGGCCATCCGCGCATTCATGCGCTGGCGGGTGACACCGACGGTGTTGACGGCCAGGAAGAGATTGCCGGAGGCTATTGGGCGCCAGATTCTCTGGAACGCGCCTGGGCCCTGGGCCTGCGGCCCAAGGACAGCCTGGCCAACAACGATGGGCATGGCTTTTTTCAAGCACTGGGCGACTCGGTAGTCACCGGCCCCACGCTGACCAATGTGAATGACTTTCGCGCCATCCTGATCGATGCGCCAACTACCGAGAACTAAACCATGCGTAGAACCCGAAATGCAAAAATTGTGGCCACCCTTGGCCCCACCAGTTCCGACAAGGATACGGTTCGCCGCCTGTTCTTGGCCGGCGTCGATGTCTTCCGACTGAACTTCAGCCATGGCAGCCCTAGTGATCACCGCGCGCGTTTTGCGATCCTGCGAGAGCTGGAACAAGAAACCGGGCGCCCTATCGGCATCCTGGCTGACCTGCAGGGGCCCAAGCTGCGCGTGGGTACTTTCAGCGATGGGCCGGTCATGCTGGTGGAAGGCGCTTCGTTTCGACTCGACCTGGACCCTACGCCCGGCGATGTATTGCGCGCCGGCATGCCGCATCCTGAAATATTCGCCGCGCTGGTGCCGGGCGCCGAATTGCTGCTTGACGATGGACGGCTGCGCCTGGTAGTTGAGCGCTGTGGCGCCGATTTTGCCGAAACGCGTGTGGCCGTAGGCGGCAAACTGTCGGAGCGCAAGGGCGTCAATGTGCCTGGTGTAGTGCTCCCTATCACGGCCTTGACGGCTAAGGACCGGCGCGACTTGGCCCTGGCGCTAGAAGAAGGCGCTGACTGGATTGCGCTGTCGTTCGTGCAGCGGCCTGAAGATGTAGCCGAGGCGCGTGCGTTGATTGGCGATCGCGCGGCCATTGTGTCGAAGCTGGAAAAGCCATCAGCCATCGACCGCCTGGACGAAATCGTAGCGCTGTCTGACGCGGTCATGGTGGCGCGCGGCGACCTCGGTGTGGAAATGCCCGCCGAACGTGTGCCTACGATCCAGAAGCGCATCATCCGCAGTTGCCGCCACGCTGGCAAGCCGGTGATTGTGGCCACGCAGATGCTGGAGTCCATGATCGACAGCCCGGTGCCCACGCGCGCTGAAGCGTCCGATGTGGCCACTGCCATTTACGACGGCGCCGACGCGGTCATGCTGTCGGCGGAATCGGCTTCGGGCCAGTTCCCGGTCGAGGCGGTGAAGATGATGAACCGCATCATCGAACAGGTCGAAGGCGACCCGCAGTACCGCCAGCTGATTGACGCATCGCACACCGCGGCCCGCCCGGGTGGCGACGTTGCGGAGGCCGTATGTTGCGCCATGCGCCGCGCCGTGTCGCTAGTGCAGGCCGCAGCCATCGTCTGCTACACCAGCTCCGGCCACACCAGCCTACGCGCCGCTCGCGAGCGGCCCGAGTCGCCGATCCTGAGCCTGACGCCCAGCATCGGCGTTGCACGCCGGCTGGCGCTGGTCTGGGGTGTGCATTCAGTGCATATTGCCGATGTCAGTGACGTCAGCCAGATGACCGACCTCGCTTGTGAGGTGGCGCGCAGCGAGAAGTTCGCCGACAGCGGCCAGACCATCGTCGCGATTGCCGGAATGCCGTTTGCCACGCCGGGTACCACTAATTTGATGCGTATCGCTACTGTTTAACGGCCAAGCTACACACTTCCGGAGTCTTTTTCATGAGTCTAATCACCGGCCTTCGTGGCCTTGAAATTCTTGATTCACGCGGCAACCCCACGGTCGCCGCCGAAGTCACCCTTGCCTGTGGCGCACGCGGCTATGCAGCGGCCCCGTCGGGCGCATCCACCGGCTCACGCGAAGCCATCGAATTGCGCGATGGCGATGCCAAACGCTACGGCGGCAAGGGCGTACAGCGCGCGGTTGGCCATGTCAACGGCGAGCTGCGCACCGTGCTGTTGGGAACCGACAGCACCGACCAGGCGGCGTTGGACGCCAGGCTGATCCAGCTCGACGGCACCGCCGGAAAGTCCCGCCTGGGTGCCAATGCGCTGCTGGCAGTGTCACTGGCCACGGCCCGGGCCGCGGCCGCGAGCAAGGGCGTTCCGCTGTACCGGCACCTGGGCCTGCAGCAACAGTTCACGTTGCCCGTGCCCATGATGAACATCATCAATGGTGGCGCGCATGCCGACAACAACGTGGACATCCAGGAATTCATGATCCTGCCGATAGCCGCGCCGAGCTTTGCTGAGGGTCTGCGCTGGGGTGCCGAGGTGTTCCACGCACTGAAGTCCCAGCTCAAGGCGGCGGGCATGGCCACGTCTGTCGGCGACGAAGGCGGATTTGCCCCCAACCTGCCGTCTAACACGGCGGCGCTGGACGTGATCTTGCAGGCCATAGAAACCGCAGGCTTTCGGCCCGGACGCGATATCTGGCTCGGCCTGGACGCGGCCAGCACCGAGTTTTTCGAGGACGGCCGCTATGTGCTGGCCTCGGAAGGCCAGCGCTTTGACTCGGACCAGTTTGTCGACTGGCTGGCCGGCCTGGTGCGCCAATACCCGATTTTGTCGATTGAAGACGGCATGGCCGAAGACGACTGGGTGGGCTGGAAGCTGCTGACCGACAAGGTGGGCAACCAGGTCCAGCTGGTTGGCGACGATCTCTTCGTCACCGACGCGGCAACGCTTGGCAAAGGCATTGCCGGCGGCGTGGCCAATGCCATCTTGATCAAACCCAACCAGATCGGCACACTCACCGAGACGCTGGACGCGATTGCGCTGGCCACTGAGAGCGGCTATGCCGCCGTGGTGTCCCACCGCTCGGGTGAGACCGAGGACACCACCATTGCCGACCTGGCGGTGGGCACCACGGCTACGCAGATCAAGACCGGTTCGCTGTGCCGCTCCGATCGCGTCGCTAAGTACAACCGCCTGCTGGTCATTGAAGACGAACTCGGCGGTGCGGGTTCCTACGCCGGCCTGGCAGCATTCAAGCGTTTCATTCCTGCGGCCTAGACTTCAGCGAAACGGTTTTTCTGTTAACCCTGCGCCGGGTCACGGCGCAGGGTTTTTTGTTGATGGAGTCGTTTAATGTTGCTGGGTCTGGTGCTGTTTTATGTGGGTGCGGTGCTCATTCTCAATGGTCTGTGGATGTTGGGGCACATCGGTGACAGTGAAATCTGGGTGATCAACTTGTTTGTGGGCGCTGTCAGCCTGTTGGTCGCGCTCAGTCAGGCGTTCGGCGCGGCTGCCGATGCTGCCTCGATCCAGGCGGCCGCTCTCTCGCTGTTGTTTTCACTGACCTACCTGTGGGTGGCGATCAACCGCTTTACCGGTGCCGATGGGCGCGGGCTGGGCTGGTTCAGCTTGTTTGTGGCGATTACCGCCGTGCCGGTCGCTACCAACACGTTTCGAACAGCTGAGCACATCTGGGGTGTTTGGTCTGGCTTGTCGTGGGCTGCATGGGCTGTTTTGTGGTTTGTATTTTTTCTTCAGTTGGTACTGCGCAAGCAGGTGGTGCGCATTGGCTGGTTCAGCTTGTTTGTGGCGATTACCGCCGTGCCGGTCGCTACCAACACGTTTCGAACAGCTGAGCATATCTGGGACGTTTGGTCTGGCTTGTCGTGGGCTGCATGGGCTGTTTTGTGGTTTGTATTTTTTCTTCAGTTGGTACTGCGCAAGCAGGTGGTGCGCATTGCAGCCTGGATGGCGATTGGAGAAGGTATCCTGACAGGGTGGGTGCCAGGTTATTTGCTTTTAACGGGTGTTATTGCCTCACCTTAATCGTCAAGCTTTTTTTACCTGGCGCGACATCGTCACGGTAGCGCAAATACTGCGCGGCCTGTTGGTTGTCATCAACGCCGTTACGATCGTGGCTCAACACGCCTCTCAGGTATAAGCGCCCAGGCACCCCGGTTTTGTTTGTTGTCAGTCGTTTAGACGGTCATCCAGCGTTGAACCTCATGCAAGAATACATTCATGCCTCAAGTGTTTCGTCGTTATTGGCTGTGGATCGTGGCCTGGTGTGCTCTTGTCATTTTGGGTAGCACCCTGTTGGCGCGCAATGAATTCGGCCGCTTGCGCGAAGAGTTTGAAACCAGTGCCCGAATAGTCCACCGCCTGCTAAGCCAACGTGTCGTGCAGCACGATGCCATCCTGGCCACGCTGGCGCTGCTTCAACCCGCCAGCGATGGCAGGCACCCCGAGCAACGTCTGACTTCAGTTTACCCACAAATATTGGGAGTCAGCAGACGTGAGCCTCACGGTATATGGTCCGATAAACGCTTACTGCCAGCTGAAACCCTTTCGCGCACCCTTCATCGTCCTGTGTTGGCTGCTATCGATTTCGACAAAGGCCGTTATGAGTTAGTGCTGGCCTCGGAGCCTGTCAGTTATGCGCTGCAGATCGACTTGCGCGCAAGCGTTCCCTGGAGTGAATGGCCCATGGCCACAGACCGCAGCCCCGTGCGAGTGACGCTGGAGCATGAAAGTGAAAGCTTCATCATTCAGCCGGGGCAGTTGCGCGCAGGCGGCTGGCCGATTGAATTTCGCAAGCTTCTCGCAGCCGAAAGTCAGCTTTTTGAGGTGGTCGCCACCCGCCGAGTGGGCCTCGCTGATCTGCCCTGGCGCTGGATGCTGGCCTACACCGCAGTGGTTAGCGGCGCTCTCGCTGCGCTGGTGAGTTTGCAGCGCCAGCGCGTCGGGCGCCGCCGAGCAGAAGAGTTGCTGCGGCTGGGCCAGGTCGCGCGCCTGAATACTCTGGGCGAACTCGCGGCCGGACTGGCGCATGAACTGAATCAGCCGCTGACAGCGGTACTGGCCAATACGCAGGCTGCCACCCGCTTGCTGGCCGACGACCCCCCAGAACTGGACGTCGCCCGCCGCGCAATGGCGCAGGCTGTCCAGCAGGCACGCCGAGCATCTGAAGTGGTGATCCGATTGCGCCGCGCTGTTGAGCGGCCAGACTGCATGGCACAGCAACAGGTGGTGGATTTGCAGGACGCTGTGCGCAATGCGCTGTATCTTCTGGAGCCCGAGTTCAATCGCCGAGGTGCAGTAGCGTCAATGGCGTTTCTTTCCACACCGCCCGCGGTATTGGCCGAGCCCGTGGCGCTTGAGCAGATCATCCACAATCTGCTGATGAATGCACTTCAGGCGCTTGAACAGGTACCCAAAGCGGAGCGACAATTGAAGATCGGTCTGGTGCAGGAAGGCGGTCGCGGCCTGCTGACCATCGCTGATAGCGGCCCCGGCATTGCCTCCGACGTGCTGCCGCGCATCTTCGAGCCTTTTTTTACGACCCGCAATGGCGGTCTAGGTCTTGGTCTGAGCCTATGTGAAACGCTGTCTGCAAGTATGGGCGGCAGTATCTATGCAAGAAATAATATGCCGCGTGGGTCTGTATTTACCCTTGATCTGCGATTGGCCTGAATGTCTCATGAATTCCAATTTTTCAACGCTGTCTCCATTGATCCACCTTATTGACGACGATGAAGCGGTACGCGACAGTCTCGCACTGTTGATCGGCACTGTGGGCTTGCGCGTTCAACCCTGGGCCGACCCTCAGGCCTTTGTCAAAAATTTCGCCCGTGAATCGATAGGCGCTATCGTGCTCGATGTGCGCATGCCTGGCATCAGCGGACTAGTGGTGCTTGACACCCTGATCGCGCAAGGCGTGGATCATCCCGTCATCCTGCTGACGGGCCATGGCACGGTAGAGATGTGCAGGCGCGCATTTAAGTGCGGCGCGGCGGAGTTTCTGGAAAAGCCAGTGAATGACGAAGCCCTCATCGATGCGCTTCAAAATGCCGTGCGCCAGCATGTGAAATCCCGCCAGCGATTGAGCGCAGACCGTTCGGCGCGGACGCTTTACCAGCAACTGACGGAACGCGAACGCGAAGTGCTGGGTTTTATCGTGGCCGGATTGACCAATAAGGAAATCGGACGTGCGATGATACTTTCCCCGCGCACTGTAGAGACCCACCGTGCCAATCTTTTTGCCAAGCTAAAAGCCGATTCTCTAGCACAAATTATCCGGCATTACGCGGCTCTGGTGGACGAGAAGCAGGAATCTTAACGGCTGCGCAATACTGGTGAGATAACGCGTACTCGGTAGTTTTACGGAGGTGAGCGCGTAGCGCTACGACTAGGCAATGAGTCCTCAGTTTTTTACAATTTTTCTGCGGTTAATTGAACCGAACCACAAGAAAACCATGAAAAAACTGACTGTACTTTGCGCCCCTGTGATCGCGATTGCACTGACTTCGTTTGGCATTACAGCCAGCGCTCAATCTGTTCGAAACGAAAAGAACATTTCGCTCGAACTGGCCAACCAGATTGCCTCAGCCAGCGTCGTTGCATGCGCTGCCAATGGCTACGCCGTGACCGCAACCGTGGTTGACCGTGCAGGCACTGTGCGTGCAGTGCAGCGCGGCGACACTGCCGGTCCGCACACGCTGGACGCCAGCCGTCAAAAGGCTTTTACCTCTGCTTCCGCCAAAAACACCACGCTTGCCATGATGGAAGGCAGCCAGAAAAACCCTGCTGCAGCCAATCTGGTTTTCATCCCCGGCTATCTGTTGCTGGGCGGCGGCGTGCCGATCAAGGTCGGCAATGAAACCATTGGCGCTGTCGGTGTCGGTGGCGCTCCAAGTGGCAACCTCGACGAGCAATGTGCGCTCAGCGCCATCGAGAAGGTCAAGGACCAGCTCAAGTAAATCAACATGTCTGGCAAGTTGGTTTATGTAGGCGGCAAAAACCATTTTCGAACGTCGGCCAAGGGCCGGTCATGCGGAACTTGACCACTTTGAGGAGGTGCCACGGCCATGCAGTAGCTCAGGGTCGGGTTCTTCTCAACTAAGTCCTGGTGGTAGCCCTGATCCGGCCAGCAATTGGTGAGTGGCACCACGTCGGTAGCAATTGTTTGCCAAACTGCTGGTTCTGGCTCATGCGGCCTTGACCGTAAGCTGAAAATTTTTTTTGCAAGCTTTTTGGTTCTCCTGAAGAGATCACGCAGGAAGGCGTTTTACGCCAGCAGGACATGAAATGATTTTGATAATAAGAAATACCCTTTGTAAACCCAACTTTAATGAAAAAGGATGCAATGCCATGATTCAACGACATACGCTCTGCTGCCTGGGCAGTGCCTTGCTTGCAGTGACATCAGCGGCGCACGCTGCCGACAATTCGACAACGTACGTGGGCTTAAAAATATCGGCCAGCAGGCAATCTATCGGCGACGATCAGCGCGTTAGTCCGCGCCAAAACTCCCTGCTCAGCGGTTCAAGTGCGCAAAACTTTGCAAGCGGCGCTATCAGCGTTGGCAAGGCGTATGCGTCCGACTACCGCGCCGAGGTCGAATACTCATTTCCCAAGTCGACCGAATACACCAGTTTCTGGACACCCTTCAATGCCAATGCCAACGTGTTCCAGATCCGGTCGCAGCGTTTGATGCTCAACGCCTACAAGGAATTTCCCCTGAGCAGCCAGTGGTCCGCCAACCTGATGGTCGGCCTGGGCGCGGCCTTTGTCAAAGCCAAAGGCTGGCAGGGAAACCCGGGCCGCTTCCTGGAAGAAAATTCCCAGACCAAGCTTGCCGCCAGCATTGGTGCCGGCGCCGAATATGCGATGGCCCGCGACTGGAAGCTGGGCCTGGGTTACCGCTACACCTATATGGGGCGCGTTGAGTCGGGCGTCAACAACTACAGTACCGCCGCATTCAACAACGTCACCCGCGTCGGCGTGCAAGATGAATTGATGAGAAGCAAGCTGCGTGAGCACAACCTGTTTGTGTCACTGCGCAAGGATTTCTAAGCGGTTTTTGTCCCACACTGCAGCTACGAACGTCGCCAACACGGCGTTGTCGCGCGACGTCGTCCACAGGCAGTGCGTGTCGTAAGGCGTGGTGGTAGCGTCCAGCACGATAAAGGCAGTGAGCGTCATGGCCGAATGGCGTGGCGCTGCTGTTACCAGTAATTCCATTTAAGTCCGTCGACCAACCCCAGTACCAATTGAAAGTGGATTTGACTACGACGCCTGCAAATTCTGATTGGCAGGGTTTGATAAGCTCAATGATCTTTTCAATATCATTGGGTAAACGCTTTTCGGCTAAGTGATCTTCCTCGTCGACCACCGACCCCAGGCCAAAGTTTGAGCGGAGCCTATAGCTTGTAATTTAAGCGCTCGGCGCACCCAGTTGAAGGCGCGGGTGCGCAGAGGCGAACTCGGGCAGCGCAAACAGGCTTGCGCCCACGGCGGCAGTGCGTGGAAACTCTGTAAGGTCAACTCCAAAACGCGAGACGCCAATCAAGTGGCTTGCAAGTGCCAGATCGGCGATGCTCAACGCTTCGCCATGGCAGCGCGTGGCACCAGGCGCTAGCTGCGCTTCAAAGGCGGCAAGACCTTCGCGAAACCAATATGCAGACCATGCCCGCCCTGTTGCCTCATTCGATCCAAATTGTTTGGTTAACCTGGCCTGAACGCGTGGAACTACCAGCGGATGGGTATCTGAGGCAGTCAGGAGAAACAGGGAACGCACCCTGGCGCGCCCTTCCGCATCGAGTGGCAGAAGCGGCGGTGTCGGATAGCTTTCCTCTAACCACTCCAGGATGGCAAGACTTTGCGTGAGTGGCTGGCGTGTGCCACCTTCCAAGGCTGGCACTGCACCAGCAGGATTGAGCTTCCGGAAGTCGGGTAAGTGCTGCTCGCCCTTGGTCAGGTCATGGGGACGTTCTTCGAACGCGACCGCCTTCAAATTAAGAGCGATACGCACGCGATAGGTTGCCAGAGAAAGCCAGTAGGAGTGAAGGATTAACATGTGGTGGTCAAGTAATTTCGGACAGCTTGATAGATTTTTTGATGTCGATTCACGCTCAAAAACGTTGGGCGACAGGTTACCCAGTTTTGAGTGCAGTCTGAAGTTGTTGTAAAAGCCAACGGTGTAGTCAGCAATATCGGTTGTCGCCTCAAGGTGATTAGCATAGTCCTTCTGCCAAACCCGCTCCATTATCAGATAGAGAAAGAAGCGTTCCATGACTGATTTGACGCTCCTAAGTCAAGTGGTGGGCGTGCAATTTTGCCGGCCAACCAGGATGATTGGGTACAGCTCGCGAATAATGTAGCGCTTGAGGCAGCGGTGGATTTCCTTTTTTTGACAAGCCTTCGCGGGTGCGCCGGGCAAAATATTCCTGCCCCAAGCACGTTCATCAGCCGGCAACGCGACAGAAACATGTGGTGACACATTGAAGGGATTGGTGCCAAATGAAAATTCAAAAGTGACGGACTGAAGGTGAACTGACGGTGAGTAACTGACCTTACGCAGCCGCTCGCCATTGTTGAAGTTCCGCATAGGCACTGCGCGAGGCGTTGATGAGAAGCTTGAGCCTGAGGGCAAACGGGTTGATCCTGGTCTTGAGGCTCAAGCACTGGAGCTTGAACACGGCGTAAATGGCCATGAAGACGTGGTTGCTTTGGGTTCTGAGGGTTTGCGTCGGTGACCGGGCCAGGCCGGCGTTGGACTTGAGGGATTTGTGAAACACCTCCACTTGCCACCGTTTTTTGTAGCTTGTGGTCATGGCGTCATAGTCGCAAGTGAGGTCGCTGCAAACCAGATGCAATATTGCCGTGCTGCCGTCCTTGTTTGTAAAGACCTGGCGGACCACACGGACGGCTTGCGCATAGTCCTTGAGCCAGCCCTGCACGGCGGCGTGCTCTGGCAAATCCAGCTCGTCTACCCGCACGAAACGCTTGTTTTTCCTGTCTTCCTCGCTCAGCGCCACCAGCCGGTTGTTCTTGAGCGCGGCAATGAAGTGGCGCTGTTTGCCCGTGATGAACTCAAAGTTCTCTTTCGATGCGAACCAGCTGTCCATCAGCACGAAGCGAAACTTCAACCCGTTGTGAAGGCATGCCTCGATCATCTCGCGCATGAGTTCGTTTTTTGTTACCTCGCTTTTGCGCTTTAACTCCCGGGTCTGCAGGTCGCAGTATTGAATCGGCTTTTTCACCAGCTCGAAAGCCACCGGAATTGATGCCCCTTTGCTGTGGTAAACCGCATTGAGAAGGTTGATTCCCTTGACGCTGCGGCCGCTGCAGTGGTCAAAATGCCAGCATATCAATTCACTTTCGTCGGTCCAGGCCTTTTCCTGAATCGTGTCGTCAAAAATCAACACGCCTTCCTCGCTTTGCACGCTCCTGACCATCGCCTTGACTTGCAGCCACAGGTCCTTGGACGCGTACGCCTGCTTCGATAAAAGCCTCGTGATTCGGTCATGGCTGACATCGCCCTCAACCATCGCCGACAGCCCTGTCGCCGTCGCTGCACCGAAGGTGCTCAACAAATAGTCCGTGTACAACTCCAGCTCAGTATTTTTCATGACTGAACCCTCCAAAACGGCTTATGTCACCGCTCGTCGGGCAAATTCAAGCCTCGCAGGGAAACAAGTTCATCTCCGCCATGGCGCCTCAAACCTTTTCATATTGATCCGGCCCGATGAAGTATCAAGCGGCATAGCGAACACGCCGATCCTGGAAATAGGCGATAACTCGCTCAGGCGTGCGTTCGAGCAACGTCATGTGCTCATTGGCAGCATCGCGTAATTTGGCTTTGCTGCGCACCGGTACGCGCTTTCCCAACTCTTGCTTGAGGTCCGCGTTCAGGCGTTCCTCCGGATTGAGTTGCGGGCTGTAGCTGGGCAAATAGAACAGTTCGATGTCCTCCTTATGTTCAGCCACCCACGCCTTGACGATTTTGCTGTGATGAACCCGCAAGTTGTCCAGAATCAAAAACACCTTTTTTTCCGCATCCTTGATCAGCGCTTGCAAGAATTCGATGAGCTTGTCCGCGTCAAACGCATCGTCAATGATCATCCAGCGGGTCTTTCCCTGGTTGGTCACCGTGGCAATCATCGAGAGTTTTTGCCGGGTGCCGCCGATGGTCCTGGCCACGGGCGTTTTCCCAGCGGGCGCAAAGCTTCTGCCGCGCACATCCGTGTTGACAAGCGCCGTCTCGTCACCCCAATGGATTTCAGCGCCCTCCTGACGGGCACGTTGCTCTATCGCCGGGTACTCCCCTTCGAGCCAGGCTTGCACAGCTTCAGGGTTTTGTTCGTAGGCGCGCTTGATAGGCTTTTGAGGGGTAAAACCCCAGCGGGCCAGGTATTTGCCAACGCTGCGCACCTGCAGCTTGACCCCGTACTCCTGCTCGATGAGTTGGCCCACGGCCGCCCGGCTCCACAGGAAGAAATCCATCTTGAGCTGCTCAGGGCGTTGGTCGATGATGCTGCGCTGAATGCTGTCCTCCTGGGCTTGGCTCAGGGTGCGCCCAAGACCCTGGCTGCGCCCTCGCAAGGCCGGTCGAATCGCCGGCCAGCCGCCCGCATCAAAGAGATCGATGCACCTGCGCACAGCCGGGTAGCTCAGACCCGTCATGGAAACAATTTGCATGATGCCTATTGCCCTTTTATGCAGCCTCACGACTTGCTTGCGCCGCTCGTGAAGCTGCTCCAGCGTCTGCTTTCTTGCATTTTCTTTTTCCATCTTTCTTCGATAGAGAAAATTCAATAAAGTTGATACTTCATTGGGCCGGATCAATAGTCAACGAATGGTAGAGCTATCAAAATCGGCGGCTGCGTAAGGTCAGTGAGTAAATCATGTCCCATCAATAGTCTCAATGGACGATGGCCGTCCGCCAGGGGTTGTCTACGCTTTGATGCTCAGATCGTGCAGGATGATTCGTAAAGGAACAACAGATGAGACTCGCAGACAAAGTGGCATTGGTGACCGGTGCCGGGCAGGGTATGGGGCGTGCCATTTCGCGCTGTTTTGCCCATGAGGGCGCAATCGTCGTGGCGCTTGACCTTAACCTCGAAGCCGCACAGGAGACGCTGGCTGGGATGGGGGGTCGAAGCATTGCACGCAGCCTGAACGTGGCCGACAGCGCCGCCGTCGCTGCCGTGGTCGATGAAGTCGTCGCCACGTTTGGCCGGGTCGATGTGCTGGTCAACAACGCTGGCATTGGCTCGGTCGATGCCTTTGCCGATATTCCCGACGAGACCTGGGCGCGCGTCATCAATGTGAACCTGAACGGCGCTTTTTACTGCGCCCGCCAGGCGGTGCGCGCCATGCAAAAGGCCGGCACGCGCGGCGTGATCATCAACGTGGCCAGCACGGCTGCGGCCAGCGGCGACGGTCCGGCGCATTACTGCGCCTCCAAGGCCGCACTGATGGGCCTGACGCGCAGCATGGCCAAGGAGCTGGCGTCGCAGGGGATCCGCGTCAACACGCTGGTGCCGGGGCCGACCAACACGCCAATGATGCAAAGCATCCCGCAAGAGTGGACCGACGCCATCATCAAGGGCGTGCCCATGGGCCGCATGGCCGAGCCCGAGGACATCGCGCGCGCCGCGCTGTTCCTGGCCAGCGACGACAGCGGCTTTGTCACCGGCCAGAACCTGGCGGTCAACGGCGGCAGCGCCTTCCTTTAATCCATCAACCTTGCGGGACAGACCGGCGCGCGGCGCCCCTCTGCCGCTAACTGAAAGAGCTACATGACGCAAGCAAGAATGCAGGGCAAGGTCGCTTTCGTGACCGGCGCAGGCACCGGAATCGGCGCGGCAACGGCCATCCGTCTCGCCCAGGAAGGCGCCACCGTGGTGATTTGCGGCCGCCGCCAGGCGCCGCTGGACGAGGTGGTAGCAAAAATCAAGGCAGCTGGCGGCCAAGCCGAGGCGGTGCAGGCCGACGTCAGCGACGAAGCCGGCTTCACCGCCGCCATCGAAGCGGCCGCGCAGCGCCATGGCCGGCTCGACGTGCTGGTCAACAACGCCATGGCCTACAGCTGGGGCTCCATTGAAGACACCAGCACGGCCGACTGGCACAGCAACTTCAGCACCTCGGTGGACGGCACCTTCTGGGGCACGCGTGCAGCGATGAAGCTGATGAAAGCCCAAGGCGGTTCCATCATCAATGTGTCGTCCATCTGCGGCCTGCTGGGCACGGCACAGATGTCGGGTTACTCGGCAGCCAAGGCGGCCATCATCAACTTCTCGCGCGCGGCCGCTGCCGAAGGCGCAGCCCAAGGCATTCGCGTCAACGTGGTGATTCCGGCCGTGGTCGAGACGCCCGCCACCGCCGGCATGCTGTCCGACGACGCATCACGCCAGAACACCGAAAAACTCATTCCCATGGGCCGCGTCGGCCAGCCGCAAGAACTCGCCAACGCCATCTTGTTCCTGGCCAGCGACGAGGCCAGCTACATCACCGGCGCGGCGCTGCCGGTGGACGGCGGCCGCTCGGCCGTGCTGGTCACCGCACTGTGAAAAGCGCGCACCCCATGACCTGGCCCGCCAACCTCGAAGAACGCGTCGACCGGCTCGAATCCCTTGACGCGATTCGCCAGCTGGCCGGCAAGTATTCGTTGTCGCTGGACATGCGCGACATGGATGCGCATGTCAACCTGTTCGCGCCCGACATCCGCGTCGGCCGCGACAAGGTGGGGCGCGCGCACTTCAAGGCCTGGCAGACCGACACGCTGCGCGAGCAGTTCACCGGCACCTCGCACCACCTGGGCCAGCACATCATCGAGTTAGTCGATGCCGATCACGCCACCGGCGTCGTCTACTCCAAGAACGAGCACGAGTGCGGCGCCGAATGGGTGATCATGCAGATGCTCTACTGGGACGACTACGAGCGCATCGATGGCCATTGGTATTTCCGCCGCCGCCTGCCGTGCTACTGGTACGCCACCGACCTGAACAAGCCGCCGATTGGCGACATGAAAATGCGCTGGCCCGGCCGCCAGCCTTACAACGGCACGTTCCACGAGCTGTTTCCGAGCTGGAAGGAGTTCTGGGCAGAGCGCAGCGACAAGGACACGCTGCCCGAGGTGGCCGAGCCCGCGCCGCTGGAGCAGTTTTTGGTCACCCTGCGGCGCGGCACTCCCGCGCCAAAAATGAAGGTGCGTTGATATGAACACGCTGTTTGAACCCTTGCAACTGGGCGACTTGCGCCTGGCCAACCGCATCGTGATGGCGCCGATGACGCGCAACCGCGCCGACGCCGACGGCGTGCCCAACGCCTTGATGGCCGAGCACTACGGCCAGCGCGGCGACGCCGGGCTGATCGTGGCCGAGGGCACCTGGCCCAGCGCGGTCGGCCAGTCCTACTGCCGCCAGCCCGGCATAGCCACGCCAGCGCACATCGCCGGCTGGAAGCGCGTGACCGACGCCGTGCACGCGCGCGGTGGCCTGATCGTGCTGCAAGTCATGCATGGCGGCCGCATCGGCAGCCGGCACATCAAGCCCGAGGGCGTCGAGACCGTGGCGCCCTCAGCGCTGCAGGCTGCCGGTGAGGTTGTCACCGACAGCGCCGGCATGCAGCCCTACGACACGCCGCGCGCACTCAGCACCGAAGAAGTCCGCGCCGTCGTGCAGGAGCATGCCCAGGCCGCGCGCAATGCGCGCGAGGCGGGTTTTGACGGCGTCGAGCTGCACGGCACCAGCGGCTACTTGCCGATGCAATTCCTCAGCTCGGGCACCAACCAGCGCAGCGACGAATACGGCGGAACGGCCACCAACCGCGCGCGCTTTGCCTTTGAATGCCTGCGCGAGATGGCGGCGGCGATAGGCGCCGGCCGCGTCGGCTTGCGCCTGAACCCCGGCAACACCTACAACGACACCAGCGACGAGGACTCAAGCGCCACGCATGCCGAGCTGATGCGCCAGGCGGCCACGCTGGGCCTGGCCTACCTGCACGTGATGCGCGCGCCCATGCCGGAGGTGGACGCCTTTGCCTTGGCGCGTGAGCAGTTTGGCGAACGGCTGATCCTGAACGATGGTTTTGGTGCAGACAACGCCGAAGCCACGCTGCGCGACCACCCCAGCGCTGCCCTGTCGTTTGCGCGACATTTCATCGGCAACCCCGATCTGGTGGAGCGGCTGCGCGCCGGCCAGCCGCTAACACGCTTTGACCGCAAGACGCTGTACACGCCGGGCGCCGCCGGCTACACCAGCTACGACAGCTACTGCACCGACCCCGCCACGGCTTAAGGCCTTGGTGGCGCTGGGTGCAGCGCCCGCACACAGGGCGTTTTCGCGCCCTTTGTTCTTTCCTCTCGCTCTATGCGTAATGCCCGTCCGGCCTCGCCATCGCGAGGCCGAAATGCGTGGCAATCCTAGCCTCCAATTCGTCCCTGCGCGCCAGAGCGGAGGCGGCTTCACATCCGATCACGCCAGCAAAAAATCTGTATTTTGCTACTGAATCAATAGCTGTTAGCGCATATACAGCATGCGCAAGAGGCTGATTTGATACTGAAACTTGGCTTTTGGCGCTGAACGTATGCCGCTGGCGTGGTCATCCCGCGCCGATAAGGCGCAGTCATGGATTGCCGCCGCCATGACGGAGCGGTGCGCTATCCGCCGGTCCATTTCGTTAGTCTCAACGGACGATGCTGGCAGGGGGTCGGCTGACCAGAATCAAGTCCAACGGCTTCATCGGTGCAAAGCCAGGAGAAACAAACAATGATGAACATCAGCGGACTGGCTTACGTGGTGGCTGAAACCACCGATCTGGCCAAGTGGAAGAATTACGCCGAAGGCGTGCTGGGCATGATGACAGCGCCGTCGCCTGACGGCGGCCTGTATGTGCGCATGGACGAGCGGCAATACCGCTTTGCCGTGCAGCCCGGCGCGCGTGATGCCTATGTGGTGTCGGGCTGGGAAGTCACCGGCCGCGCCGACTTTGACCATGCGCTGCAGGTGCTGCAGGGTGCCGGCGTCGAGGTGAGCATGGGCGACGCCGCCCAGTGCCGGCTGCGCTGCGTGCAGCAGGTGGCCGGGTTCAAGGATCCGTCGGGCAACCGCCATGAACTGGTCTGGGGTTTTCGCTCGGACTTTGCGCACTTTGCCTCGCCCATGGGCGTGTCGCGCTTTGTCACTGGCAACATCGGCATGGGCCACACCGTGCTGCCGGCGCCCGATTTTGAAAAGACCGTCGAATTTGCCACCCAGGTGATGGGTTTTGGCCTGTCGGACATCTTCAACTTCCAGCCTGCCGGCCCGGATGGCCCGACGCTGCCGATCCACTTTTTCCACTGCAACAATGCCCGCCATCACAGCCTGGCGTTCGCAGGCTTTCCAGCAGAGAGCGGCTGCGTGCATGTCATGGTCGAGGTCGAGAACATGCCTGAAGTCGGCCGCGGCCTGGACCGCATGGCGGCGCACCAGGTGCAACAGACCGCCACGCTCGGCCAGCACACCAACGACAAGATGATTTCCTTTTACATGCGCAGCCCGTCGAACTTCGACATCGAGTACGGCTATGGCGGCGCGGTGGTGGACTGGCGCGAGCACATCACCCACGAATTCACCCGCGTGAGCCTTTGGGGCCACGATTTCAGCGTGGGACAGCGCAGCGCTGTCAACGCAGTTGCCTGAACAGGAGAGCGAAGCAGTTATGGCCAATAAACAAATGAGCGCCGCAGAGGCGGTCGCGCACATCAAGGACGGCATGATCGTGGGCATTGGCGGCTGGGGCCCGCGGCGCAAGCCGATGGCGCTGGTGCGCGAGATGTTGCGCAGCCCCGTGAAAGACCTGACGGTGGTCGCCTATGGCGGCGCCGAGGTGGGCATGCTGTGCGCTGCCGGCAAGGTCAAGAAGCTGATCTTTGCCTTTGTGACGCTGGACTTCATTCCGCTGGAGCCCTACTTTCGCCAGGCACGCCAGAGCGGCAAGCTGGACGTGATGGAAATCGACGAAGGCATGATGCTGCTCGGTTTGCGGGCCGCCGCCATGCGCGTGCCTTTCATTCCTTCGCGCATTGGCCTGGGCACCGACGTGCTGCTGCGCAACCCCGGCATCAAGCTGGTCGATTCGCCCTACGACGACCGCCAGTGGGTGGCCATGCCGGCGCTGCCGCTGGACGTGGCGCTGGTGCATGTGGACCGGGCCGACGCGCGCGGTGTCTGCCAGATCAATGGCCCGGACATCTACATGGACGAAATGTTCGTGCGCGCCGCCAAGCAAAGCTTCGTGAGCTGCGACGAACTGGTCGACAGCAGCTTCTTTAACGACAGCGACGAGTCGCGCCAGGTGTTCTGGGAGCGTGCCCACACCAGCGGCGTGGTGCATGTGCCCGCCGGCGCGCACCCCAGCTCGTGCGCGCCGATGTATGGCTTTGACGTCAAGCACTTCAAGGAATACACGGCCAGCGCCAAGGAAGAAGGGGGTTGGCAGAAATATGCCGACCGCTATGTGAACTGCACCCACGCCGAGTATTTGGAGCGGGTGGGTGGTCTCGATGCGGTGCACAAGCTGCCGCTGCCAGTATTTTGACGACGACGGGAGCTGTCATGAGTGAATTTTCTTTGGTGGATCGCATCATCTGCGCTGCCTCAAGCGCCTGGAAGGACGATGGCGAGGTGCTGGCCACCGGCATTGGCATCGTGCCGCGTCTGGCAGCCTCCATGAGCATGCTGTCAAGCAACCCGGATCTGATGATGACCGACTCGGAGGCCTGGCTGGTCAGCGAGCCGGTGCCGATTGGCCCGCGCAACGGCTACCAGCCCAAGCGCGAAGGCTGGATGGGCTTTACCCGCATTTTCGACAATGTCTGGAGCGGCAAGCGCCACGCCATGGTCGGCCCGACGCAGGTGGACCGATTTGGCCAGGCCAACATCTCGATGATTGGCAGCGACTATCAAAAACCCAAGTCGATGATGCTGGGCGTGCGCGGTTTTCCGGGCAACTCCATCAGCCACGCCAACTCGTTTTTCGTTCCCAACCACAGCACCAAGGTGTTTGTGGCCGGCGAGGTTGATATGGTGGCGTCGGTGGGCTACAACCCGGCGCGGCTAGCGCGCGGCTGGAGCCTGGACGACATCGACGTGCGGTTGATTTTCACCAACCTGGCGGTGTTTGATTTTGGCGGCCCCAATCGCCAGGCGCGGCTGCGCTCGCTGCACCCCGGCGTTACGGCCGCCCAGGTGCAGGAAGCCACCGGCTTTGAATTGCATATTCCGGCCGACATGTCCGAGACCGCCCCGCCGACCGATGAACAGCTGGTGCTGCTGGCACGGCTGGACCCCCACAACCTGCGCGCTTCGGTGCTGAACTGAGTCCTTGCCATGAGCCATACAGACCCCGGCGATAGCTTCGTGCAGCGCGACGACACGTCGGTCTACGAGACCGATGCGCCGGTGCTGTACGAGGCCAAGGACGGCATCGCCACCCTGACGATGAACCGGCCCGACTTCAACAACGCGCAGAACTCACAGATGACGTACGCGCTGGACGCCTGCTTTCGCCGCGCCGTCGATGACGACAGCGTCAAGGTGATCGTGCTGCGCGGCGCCGGCAAGCACTTCAGCGCCGGCCACGACATCGGCACGCCGGGGCGCGACATCAACAAGCCTTTCGAGCGTGAAACGCTGTGGTGGGACCACACCAACAAGCCTGGCGCCGAGCAGCTGTTCGCGCGCGAGCAGGAGGTTTACCTGGGCATGTGCCGGCGCTGGCATGACATTCCCAAGCCGACCATTGCCATGGTGCAGGGCGCCTGCGTGGCCGGCGGGCTGATGCTGGCCTGGGTCTGCGACATGATCATTGCCAGCGATGACGCTTTTTTCCAGGACCCTGTGGTCCGCATGGGCATTCCGGGCGTCGAGTATTTTGCCCATGTCCACGAACTCAATCCGCGCATCGCCAAGGAATTTTTATTTCTCGGGGACCGCATGAAGGCAGACCGCGCCTACATGATGGGCATGGTCAACCGCGTGGTGCCGCGCGACGAACTTGAAGCGCAGACCTATGACATCGCTGCCCGCATTGCCAAGCAGCCACGCCTGGGCCTGGCGTTGACCAAGACCGTCATCAACCGCGTCGAGGAAATGCAGGGACTGCGCTCCACGATGGACATGGCCTTTGGCTACCACCACTTTGCCCATGCCCACAGCCAGGTGCTGGGTGCCGGACAGCTGGGCGGGCACGACGCCAAATCGATGGTGCAGGCCAACAAAAAGGACGGCAACACATGAGCGCGCCTTCTGACATCCATACCCCCTTGTGCGACCTTCTGGGTTGCCGCTATCCGGTTGTCCAGACGGCCATGGGCTGGGTTGCCGGCTCCTCGCTGGTGGTCGCCACCACCAATGCCGGCGGCTTCGGCTTTCTGGCCGGCGCGACGATTGCCGCCGACCAGATCGAAGGTGAAATTGTCCGCATTCGCGAACTGACGGGCGACAAGCCCTTCGGCCTGAACTTCCACATGTTCCAGCCCAACGCACAGCAGTTGCTGGACCTGGCCGTCAAGCACAAGCTGCGTGCTGTCAGCTATGGCCGCGGGCCTGATAAAAAGGTCATTGGCCGGCTGCGCGACGCCGGCATCGTCTGCATGCCGACCGTGGGCGCGCTCAAGCATGCCCAAAAGGCGATTGAGATGGGCGCCAACGCCATCACCATCCAGGGCGGCGAGGGTGGCGGCCATACCGGCTCGGTGCCCACCACCGTGCTGTTGCCGCAAGTCGTCGATGCCGTGCAGGTGCCGGTGGTGGCGGCGGGCGGCTTTTACGACGGGCGCGGCCTGCTGGCGGCGCTGGCCTTTGGCGCGCAGGGCATTGCCATGGGCACGCGCTTCTTGATGACCAGCGACTCGGGCGTGCCCGAGGTGACCCTCAAGCGTTACCTGGCCACCCGCGACGCCGAAAAAATCCAGATTTCCTACCTGGTTGACGGCATGCCGCAGCGCATGATTCCGAACGAATACCTGGCCATGCTTGAAAAAGCCTCGCCCTTCAAGCGTCTGCGCATTGCCCTCAGCCTGGCCTTGCAGTGGAAGGCGCAGACCGGCATGACCACACGGCATGCGATGGGCGTGCTGTGGAAAGGCCTGCGCGAGAACCCCGGCAGCGCCGCACAAACCGTCATGGCCGCCAACGCGCCCATGCTGCTGCAGCGCTCGATGATCGACGGCAAGCCCGACGAAGGCGTGATGTCGGCCGGCCAGGTCGCCGCGCTGATTGGCAAGCTCGATTCCTGCGAGCAGGTGATTGCCGGCATCGTGGCCCAGGCCTGCGAACGTCGGGCCGCGCTCAATGCCATGACAACCGAACGTGCTGCCACGGCCCCGGCTGCACTGCCCAGCGCGCAAGTCGCCTGAAATCCAACAACAAAGCCAAAGAACAGAACGAGGACGAGGAACCATGACACAGCAATTTTCTTCCCTGGTGCATGACAACGGCGTGGCCGAGGTCGTGCTCAACCGCCCGCCGGTCAACGCGCTCAACGCGGCCGGCTGGTACGGGCTGGCCGCCGAAATTCACGCGCTGGGCGAGCGCCCCGAAGTGCGCGTCATCATTGTGCGCGCCGAAGGCCGGGGCTTTTGCGCTGGCGTGGACATTAAGGAACTGGCTGCCAACGACAAGCTCATCCTGGACGTGAACGCCGGCAACTACGCCACCTTCAAGGCGGTGCACCTGAACAAGGTGCCGGTGATTGCCGCCGTGCAAGGTTTTGTACTGGGCGGCGGCATCGGCATTTGCGGTGCGGCCGACATTGTGATTGCCGCTGACGACGCCACTTTTGGCCTGCCCGAAGTGGATCGCGGCGCCATGGGCGGCGCGGCGCACCTGCAGCGCATGTTCGGCGTGCAAAAGACGCGCTACCTGTTCTTTACCGGCGACATGATTGGCGCCCCGGAGGCGCTGCGCCTGGGCGCCATTGAGCGCGTGGTGCCGCGCGATCAGCTGCGCGATACCGCCCTTGAAATTGCCGGCAAGATTGCCGCCAAGAGCCCGGCCATGATCCGCATTGCCAAGGAAGCGCTGACCGGCATCGAGGACGGCGATCTGGAAGCCAAGTACCGCTGGGAGCAGGGCTTCACGCTGCAGGCTTACATGAGCCCCGATTCCAGCGAGACCCGCGCCGCTTTCGTCGAAAAACGCGACGCCAAGTTCTGAACGAGAGGACACCACGATGGACTTGAACTACACCCCCGCGCAACAGGCCTTCCGGGTCGAGGTGCGCGAATGGCTGCATGCCCATGTGCCGAGCGAGAAGTTCGGCAGCTACGACACGCGTGAAGGCTTCGAGCAGCACCGCCGCTGGGAAGCCACGCTGGCCGAGGGCGGCTGGAGCAGCGTGACTTGGCCCAAAGAGCTGGGCGGACGCGGCTGCGACCTGATCGACTGGCTGATCTTCGAGGAAGAATACGCCGCCGCCGATGCGCCGTTTCGCGTCAACCAGAACGGCATCTTGCTGCTCGGCCCCACGCTGATGGAGTTCGGCACAGCCGAGCAAAAAGCCAGGTTTTTACCGCGCATGGCGCGCTGCGACGACATGTGGGCACAGGGCTGGAGCGAGCCCAATGCCGGCTCGGACATGGCGGCCATCAGCAGCCGCGCCATCAAGGACGGCGACCACTATGTGCTCAATGGCCAAAAAACCTGGTCGACCCGGGCGGTGTTTGCCAACTGGATGTTCGGCCTGTTTCGCAGCGATCCAACGTCCAGCCGCCACCATGGCCTGAGCTACATGATGGTGCCGCTGGACACGCCGGGCATCACGATCCGGCCTATCCAGGCGCTCAACGGCAAGGAAGCGTTTGCTGAAATCTTTTTTGACGACGTGCGCGTGTCGGTGGACAACCTGCTGGGCGACGAGGGCCAGGGCTGGAATGTGGCCATGGCCACCGCCGGCTTCGAGCGCGGCTTGCTGCTGCGCTCGCCGGCGCGCTACCAGCGCACCGCGCAAAAACTGATGCAGCTGTACCGCAAGCACCAGGCCAGCGCCGACCGCGACCCGTCCATCCGCGAGGCCGTGCTGCGCGCCTGGATGGGCGCCGAGGCCTACAACCTGGCGTCCTATCACACGGTTAGCCGGGTGCAGCATGGCGCACGCATTGGCGCCGAGGCTAGCACCAACAAGATTTTCTGGTCCGAGCTGGATCTGGACATGCACGAGACCGCCATGCGCATCCTGGGCCCGCGCGCCGAACTGTGCGATGACCCCGAAACGCACGACTGGCTCGAAGGCTTTTTGTTTGCGCAAGCCGGCTCCATCTACGCCGGCAGCAACGAGATCCAGCGCAACATTATTGCCGAGCGCTTGCTCGGCCTGCCCAAGAACTGAACGAGGCCGACCATGGATTTCACCTTTAACGAAGACCAGCAAGCGCTGCGCGACTCGGTCAGCCGCTTTTTGATGGTCGAGGCTGCGCCGGAAAAACTGCGCGAGATCTGGCAGACCGACGTCGGCCGATCCTCCGAGCTGCGTGGCAAGCTCGCCGAGCAGGGGCTGACTGCGCTGTCGGTCCCCGAAGCACAGGGCGGCCTGGGCATGGGCGACATCGACTGGAGCTTGATGAACCAGGAGCTGGGCTACTTTGGCATCCCGGATTCACTCGCCGACACGGCCTACCTGGCCACCGGTCTGCTCGTGGCCTTGCCCGAGGCGAATGCCGTGCGCAGCGCCTGGCTGCCGCGCATTTCCGACGGCAGCGCCCGCATCGCTCTGGGTCATCCGGTCAACCCCTGGGTGGCCGACGCCCACCTGGCCGACTTGCTGTTGCTGGCGCACCCGGCCGACGGCGGTACCGAGTGGCACGCCGTGACGCCCGAACAGGTGCAGCTCACGCCCTGCGCCAGCATCGACGCCTCGCGTCGACTAGCCACCGTGGCCTGGGCGCCATCGGACGCCACCCGCATCGTCGATGCAGCGGCTGGCCAGGCGCTGGCCGATGACCTGCTCGACCGGGGCGCGCTCAATGTGTCGGGTCAGCTGCTGGGCCTGGCGCAACGCATGCTGGACCTGACGGTGGACTATGCCGCGCAGCGCAAGCAGTTTGGCAAGCCGATTGGCTCGTTCCAGGCGGTCAAGCACCACTTGGCCGATGTGGTCACCAAGATCGAGTTTGCCAAGCCGGTGCTCTACCGTGCCGCGAGCGCCTTGGCCAACGGCGAAGCGCAGCGCTCGGTGCGTGTCTCGCACGCCAAGCTGGCCTGCGCCGAGGCTGGCTGGTTCTCGGCGCGCAAGGGTATCCAGGTGCATGGTGCGATGGGCTACACCTGGGAAGTCGATCTGCAGATGTTCATGAAACGCGCCTGGGTGCTGGATTCCGCCTGGGGCGACCGCGCCTTTCACAAGCAGCGGCTGGCCGATGCGCTGCTGACCGACGAGACGCTGCTCGGCCCCGGCGCCACTTTCAACACCCACTCTTGATTCGGAGTTTTTCCATGGCAGAAGCTTATATTGTTGATGCCCTGCGCTCGCCCACCGGCAAGCGCAAGGGTTCGCTGGCCGCGGTGCATGGCGCCGATCTGGGCGCACATGTCATCAAGGCGCTGGTCGAGCGCAACGAGGTTCCGGCGTCCGAGTACGACGACGTCATCTTTGGTTGCGTCGACACCATCGGCTCGCTGGCTGGCGACATTGCCCGCACCTCGTGGCTAGCCGCTGGCATGCCGATGTGCGTGCCCGGCACCACCATTGACCGGCAGTGCGGCTCGTCGCAGCAGGCGGTGCATTTTGCCGCGCAGGCGGTGATGAGCGGCACGCAGGACGTGATTCTGGCAGGCGGCGTGCAGACCATGAGCGCCATCCCCATCAGCTCGGCCATGCTGGCCGGCCAGCCGCTGGGCTTTACCACGCCGTTTGCCGAAAGCAAGGGCTGGCAGGCGCGCTTTGGCGACGCGCCGGTCAACCAGTTTTATGCTGCGCAGCGCATTGCCGACCATTGGGATTTGTCGCGCGAAGACATGGAAGTGTTTTCCAAGGAAAGCCACGACCGTGCCCTGCGCGCCATGGCCGAAGGGCGCTTTGACCGCGAAATCGTGCCGTTTGGCGACTTTCGCATGGACGAAACGGCACGCGCCAGCACGCTGGAAAAGCTCGCCACGCTGCAGCCGGTGGACCCGGCCTATCCCAAGATCACTGCTGCCGTGTCCAGCTCGACCTGCGACGCCGCCGCCGCCGTGCTGGTGGTGTCGGAAGCCGCGCTCAAGCGCTATGGCCTCACGCCGCGCGCCCGCATCCATCACCTGAGCGTGCGCGCCGATGACCCGATCTGGCACCTGACGGCGCCTATTGCGGCCACGGCCTATGCGCTGAAAAAAGCCGGCATGAAGCTCGAAGACATCGACTTGGTCGAGATCAACGAAGCCTTTGCCTCGGTCGTCATGGCATGGCTGAAGGAAACCCGTTACCCGCACGAGCGCACCAACGTCAACGGCGGCGCCATCGCACTGGGCCACCCACTGGGCGCCTCGGGCGCCAAGCTGATGACCACGCTCTTGCACGAACTCGAACGCACCGGCGGGCGCTACGGCCTGCAAACCATGTGCGAAGGCGGCGGCCAGGCCAACGTCACCATCATTGAAAGACTCTGAAATCATGGCTATTTGCAACCATCGTACCGTCATCATCACCGGCGCCGGCGGCGGCCTGGGCCGCGCCTATGCGCTGGCTTTTGCCGCCGAGGGCGCCAACGTCGTCGTCAACGACATCCGGCTCGAAGCTGCCGAGGCCGTCGTGGCCGAAGTGCTTGCCGCCGGTGGCAAGGCGATCGCCAATAACGGCGACATCACTACCATGGCCGGCGCACAGTCCATCATCGATGCGGCACTGGCCGCGTACGGCGAGGTCCATGTGCTGGTCAACAACGCCGGCATCCTGCGCGACCGCATGTTCATCAGCCTGAGCGAGGACGACTGGGACCAGGTGATGCGGGTCCACCTGAAAGGCCACTTCTGCCTGGCCAACCTGCTGGGCAAGCGCTGGCGTGACCAGGCCAAGGCCGGCAATCCGGTCGATGCGCGAATCATCAACACCAGCTCGGGCGCCGGCCTGCAAGGCTCGATTGGCCAGTCCAACTATGCCGCGGCCAAGGGCGGCATCGCCACGCTCACGCTGGTGCAGGCGGCCGAGCTGGGACGCTACGGCGTGACGGCCAATGCGCTGGCCCCGGCCGCGCGCACCGCGATGACCGAAGCGGGCATGCCCGACATGGTCAAGGCGCCCGAGGATGGCAGCTTTGACAGCTGGGCGGCAGAAAACGTCGCTCCTCTGGTGGTCTGGCTGGGCAGCCCCGAGTCGGCGCATGTGACCGGCAAGGTCTTTGAAAGCCAGGGCGGGCGCATCTCGATGGGCGACGGCTGGCGCACCGACGCCACGCGCGACAAGGGCGCACGCTGGGAGCCGGCCGAACTCGGCCCCGTCATCGACCAGCTGCTGGCCGAAGCGGTGCCGGCGCAAAAAGTCTGGGGCAGCTGACATGGACGCGGTGCAGACCGGCGTCCGGCCGGATCATGCCTTGCAGGCGGCTGCGCTGCCGCTGCCCGAATACGAGCAATTCGATGCCACGGCGCTGGCCGGGCATCTGCGCAGCGGCCAGCTGACGCCGCTGGAGCTGCTGGAGGCGGCCATTGCGCGGCTTGACGCACGCCGCCACATCAACGCGGTGGCGATGCGCCATGACGAACTGGCCTACGAAGCCGCGCAGCGCCTGTCCGCCCTGGGCGAGGCAGAACGCACCCGCCTGAGTGAGCAGGCGCCGCTGCTAGGCGTGCCGTTTGCGCTGAAAGACCTGGGCGTTGCCATGAAAGGCACGGTTACCACCCAGGGCTGCGCCTTTTTCAAGGACGCGGTGGCCGACCACGATTCAACGCTGGTGCAGCGTTACCGCGCCGCCGGACTGAACATCTTTGCCAAGACCACCACGCCCGAATTTGGTCAGACGGCCACGACCGAGTCGCGCCTGTTCGGCCTGACGCGCAACCCGTGGAACCTGAACTACAGCGCCGGCGGCTCGTCCGGCGGCGCGGCGGTGGCGGTGGCGGCAGGTATCCTGCCGGTGGCGCATGCCAGCGACGGCGGCGGCTCGATTCGCATTCCGGCGTCCAACTGCGGCTTGTTTGGCCTGAAGCCCAGCCGGGGCCTGGTGCCCATGGGCCCGAAGATGCTCGAAGGCTGGCTGGGCCTGTCGGTGCAGCACGTCATCAGCCGCTCGGTGCGCGACAGCGCCTGGCTGCTGCAGCTCACGCAGGGCCCCGAGGCCGGCAGCCGTACCGGCCCGCAGGCCGGCGACGTGATGGACGCCATCGCCCGGCCGCCGCGCCGGCTGCGCATTGCGCTGATGGAGCAAAACCCGTTTGGCGCGCCGGTGCATCCGGACTGCCTGGACGCCGTGCGCGCGGCTGCGCGCCTGTGCGAGTCGCTGGGCCACAGGGTTGAAGTGGCTGCGCCGCAGCTGGCGGTTGGCGAGATGTTCGCCAGCATGGGCGTGGCCACGGCCACCGGCATGCTGACCACGGTCAAGGCGCGTGAAAAAGAGCTGGGCCGCGAGGCCCGCGAAGACGAGTTCGAGCGGCTGAACTGGCGCAGCGTGCAGCTGGCACGCGGCTACAGTGCCGAGCAGGCCCTGACCGCCCGCCTTGTGTTTGACCAGGCGAGCCGCACGCTGGACCTGTTCCTTGGCGACTACGACATGATCCTGTCGCCCGTGACGGCAGCGCCTGCGCCGCTGCTGGGCGCCATGTCGCTGGACCAGCCTTACGAGGACTATGTGAAGGTGGCGATGACCGCATCGCCGTTCACTGCCATGTTCAACATGAGCGGCCACCCGGCCATGTCGGTGCCGTTGCACTGGAACGACCAAGGCATGCCCATAGGCGCACAGTTTGCCGCGCCCTTTGGCGACGAAGCCACCTTGCTGGCACTGGCCGCGCAGCTGGAGCAGGCCGCGCCCTGGAAAGACCGGCGGCCCGCTCTTTGAGCACGCATGCGCCCGCACTCAGGCTGCGGGCGCACCAACGTAGCGCGGTAGCCATCGCCGCCATGGATTGCCGCGCCGCACCTTTTTTGGAGGACATGGCAGATGGATCTTTCCCTTAGCGACGAACAGCAGCAAATTGCTGAGAGCGCGTCAATTTTCCTGACGGAAGCCAGCGCCATGCCGGCGGTGCGCGCCGCCAGCCAGAGCGGCAGCGGTCTGGACAGCGCGCTGTGGCGCGGCATGGCCGAGCTGGGCTGGTGCGGCGTGCATCTGCCCGAGTCTGCCGGCGGACTGGGCCTGGGCCTGGTTGAGCTGGTGCTGCTGCAGGAGCAGCTGGGCCGGCGCCTGGCCTGCGTGCCTTTTTTTGACAGCGTGGCGCTGGCGGCGACCGCATTGCGCGAGCTGCCGGACAGCGCGCTGGCGCAGCAATGGCTGGAGCGGCTGGCAGCAGGCGAGGCCATTGGTGCGCTGGCGCTGGTGGCCGACAAAGCCGGCACGCCCCGCGCCATCGCCACCCCCAATACCCCGGCCAATGACGGCTGGACGCTGCAGGGCGCCTGGCCGCAGGTCGGCTCGGCCGCCTTGGCCGATGTGCTGCTGCTGCCCGCGCAAACGGCTTCAGGCGAAAGCCTGCTGTTTGCAGTGCAGGCCGATGCAACCGGCCTGCAGGTCGGGCCGCTCACCACGCTGGACACCACCCGCCGCATGGCAGCCGTGAAGGCCCGTGGCGTAACGCTGCCGGCGTCCAGCTGTATCGGCCGGGGAGCGCCGCTGGACGGTGTGCTGGCGCGCGTACAGCAACTGGCCGCCATTGCGCTGGCGGCCGAACAGGTCGGCGTGGCGCAGCAGTGCCTGGACATGACGCTGGACTATGCCGCGCAGCGCAGCCAGTTTGACCGCACCATCGCCAGCTTTCAGGCCGTCAAGCACCGCTGCGCGCAGATGCTGGTGGCGGTGGAAAGCGCCCGTTCGGCGGTCTACGGCGCGGCCTGCATGGCCGATACCGCGCTTGATGCGGCCACCTTGCTGCTGCAGGCCGCGCAGGCCCGCGTGGCCGCCACCGAGGCCGCGCAGTTCTGCGCCCGCGAAGCCATTCAGCTGCATGGCGGCGTGGGTTTTACCTGGGAGTTTGACCCGCACCTGTACCTGCGCCGCGCGCAGGCGTCCAGCCAGCGGCTGGCGCCTGCGTCCTGGTGGCTCGAACAGGTGGCCGCGCAACTGCTTGACACGCTGAAGGAAACCGCATGAATTTGCAGGAAACTGAGACTGAAAACGCTTTTCGCGCCAGCGTGCGCGACTGGATGGGCGAACATCTGTGCGGCGAATTCGAGCCGCTGCGCCATGCCCACGGCCTGGGCGCGCCGGGCTACGAGCCGGCACTGGCCAAGCGCTGGGAGCAGCAGCTGGCCGCCGGTGGCTGGACCGGCCTGGGCTGGCCGCGCCAGCACGGCGGGCGCGAGCTGCCGCTGGCGCAGCAGGTGATCTTTCATGAGGAATACGTGCGCTGTGGCGGTCCGGGCCGGTTGGGCCACATTGGCGAGACGCTGCTGGCGCCGACGCTGATGGCCCACGGCTCGCCCGAATTGCAGGCGCGCTTTTTGCCCGGCATTTTGGCCGGTGAAACCTATTGGGCGCAGGGCTATTCCGAGCCCGGCGCAGGTTCCGACCTGGCGGCGGTTCGTACCCGCGCGCGCATCGACCCCGACAGCGGCGAATGGGTGATCGACGGCCAGAAGGTGTGGACGTCGTGGGCGCATGAGTCAGACTGGATTTTTGTGCTGGCGCGCTGCGAGCCCGGCTCGATCCGCCACAAGGGCCTGGTGCTGCTGCTGGTGCCTTTGACCCAGCCGGGCGTGACGCTGCGGCCCATTCGCCAGATCACCGGCGAGGCCGAATTCAACGAGGTGTTTTTCGATGGCGCCCGCACCGAAGGCGCGCTGCACCTGGGCGCGCCCGGGCAGGGCTGGGCGGTCGCCATGTACTTGCTGGGCTGCGAGCGCGGCGCCTCGACGCTGGGCCAGCAGGCGCATTTCAAGAGCGAGCTGGAGCAGGTCATGGCCGTGGCGCAGCGCAACGGCGCGGCCCGCGACCCGCTGCTGCGCCAGCGCATTGCACATGCCGCGCTGGGCCTGCAAACGCTGCGCAGCCATGCGCTGCGCACCTCAAGCGATGACGCGCCGGCGCGCGCGGTCAGCATCGGCAAATACTTGTGGTCGAACTGGCGCCGCTCGCTGGGCGAGCTGGCGGTGGATGTGCTGGGCGAAAGCGGCGACATCGCCAGCGACGACCCCTTGCACCAGGCGCTGCAGCGGCTCTGGCTGGTCAGCCGCGCCGACACGATCTACGCCGGCAGCAACGAGATCCAGCTCAACCTGATGGCTGAGCGCGCGCTGCAAATGCCGCGCTGAGGCCACTCGGCCCGCAAGGCGCCCGACTCATCGTCCATGCAGACGATGTAACGCGCCTGGGCTGCAAGCACCATCAGGCTCATCAACTTGACGGATATTGACCCATGAAACCTGCTCCCAATTACGTTCCCGCCCATGGCCTGTTGCGCGGCAAGTCCGTGCTGGTCACCGCCGCCGCCGGCGCCGGCATCGGCTTTGCCATTGCCAGGCGCGCCGCCGAAGAAGGCTGCCGCGCGCTCTTCATTTCCGACGTGCATGAACGCCGGCTGAGCGAAGCCGTTGAAGCCATCCAGCGCGAAACCGGCCTGAAAGAGGTCTACAGCCAGCTGTGCGATGTCAGCCAGGAAAGCCAGGTTCAGTCGCTGGTTGACGCGGCTGAGGCGCAGCTGGGCGGCATCGACGTGCTGGTCAACAATGCTGGCCTGGGCACCAGCCGCCGCGTGGTCGACATGGACGACGCCGAGTGGCACAAGGTCATCGACGTGACGCTGACCGGCACCTTTCGCATGATGCGCGCCGCGCTCAAGGTCATGCAGCCGCGCGGCAAGGGCGTGATCATCAACAACGCCTCGGTGCTGGGCTGGCGCGCCCAGACCGAGCAGGCGCACTATGCCGCTGCCAAGGCCGGCGTGATGGCGCTGACGCGCTGCGCCGCCCTGGAGGCGGCCGAGTTCGGCATTCGCATCAATGCCGTGGCGCCGTCGATTGCCATCCACGCCTTCCTGAAAAAATCGGCCTCCGAAGAGCTGCTCAACGAGTTGTCGGCCAAGGAAGCCTTTGGCCGGGGCGCCGAGCCGTGGGAAATCGCCAACGTGATGATTTTCCTGGCCAGCGATTACTCGTCCTACATGACCGGCGAGGTGGTGTCGGTCAGCTCGCAGCACGCTTGACATGACGACGCACAACATCACCCTGAAAACGCCGACCACCTGTTTTGACTCCGTCGCCGGCGTGCTGGCGGCGGTCGGTTCTGACTTGGGCAGCACCGACTGGATCACCGTCACGCAAGAGCGCATCAACACCTTTGCCGACGCCACGGGCGACCATCAGTGGATTCACGTCGATCCCGAACGCGCCAAAACCGGCCCGTTTGGCGCCTGCGTGGCGCATGGCTACCTGACCCTGTCGCTGGCCAACCTGTTCTTGCCGCAACTGGTCAGCTACCAGCGCCTGAAGATGGGCGTGAACTACGGCTGCGACAAGGTGCGCTTTCCGGCGCCCGTGAAGGTGGATTCGCGCGTTCGCGGACGCGGTGAAGTGGTGGCGGCCGAGCCAGTCAAGGGCGATGGCGTGCAGGTCACCGTGCGCATCAGCGTCGAGATCGAAGGCGCCGACAAGCCCGGCTGCGTGGTTGACACCATCAGCCGCCTTTATTTTGAATAAGAAAGCATTTGCATGAACACCCAAGACGCCGTCATTGTTTCCACCGCCCGCACGCCCATTGGCAAGGCTTACCGCGGCGCTTTCAACGATACCGAAGCGCCCGCGCTGGGCGGCCATGTGATTCGCGCTGCACTCGACAAGGCCGTTGTGGCTGGCCACGAGGTCGATGACGTGATCTTGGGCATTGCCGCCCAGCAGGGCAACCAGGGCTACAACCTGGGCCGCCTGTGCGCCTACACGGCCGGTCTGCCCGAAAGCGTGGGCGGCATGGCGATTGACCGCATGTGCGCCTCTGGCCTGATGGCGATTGCCACCGCCGCCAAGGGCATCATGTGCAACGAGATGGACATTGCCGTGGCCGGTGGCCTGGAGTCCATCACGCTGGTGCAGAACAAGCACAAGAACAGCTACCGCGCGCAATCCAAATCGGTGCTGCAGGCCATGCCCACGGCCTACATCCAGATGATCGAGACGGCCGAAATAGTCAGCCGCCGCTACGGCATTTCACGCGAGGCGCAAGACGCGTATTCGCTGCGCAGCCAGCAGCGCACCGCCGCAGCCCAGCAGGCCGGCCTGTATGCCGATGAAATCGTGCCGCTGGCCACCAGCAAGCAGCTGTTCGACAAGGAAGGCAATGTCACCGGCAACCAGGACGTGATGCTCACGCAGGACGAAGGCAACCGCGCCGACACCACGCTGGAAAGCCTGGCCAAGCTCAAGCCGGTCTGGAAAAACGGCCAGTGGGTGCCCGAGGGCGAGTTCATCACCGCCGGCAACGCCTCGCAGCTGTCCGACGGCGCCTCGGCCTCGGTGCTGATGAGCGCCGCCGAAGCCAGGCGCCGGGGCCTGACGCCGCTGGGCACTTACCGCGGCGTGGCCGTGGCCGGCTGCGCTGCCGACGAAATGGGCATTGGCCCGGTGTTTGCCATTCCCAAGCTGCTGGCGCGCCACGGCTTGACTGTGGACGACATCGGCCTGTGGGAAATCAATGAAGCCTTTGCCTGCCAGGTCATCCATTGCCGCGACACGCTGGGCATTCCCGATGACCGCCTGAACGTCAACGGCGGCGCCATCTCGATTGGCCACCCGTTCGGCATGTCGGGCGCGCGCCTGGTCGGTCACGCGTTGCTCGAAGGACGCCGGCGCGGCGTGAAGTATGCCGTGGTCAGCATGTGCATTGGCGGCGGCATGGGTGCCGCCGGACTGTTTGAACTGGCCTGAAAATAGGTGGTGAACAAGGTGTTTTGCAGTGTCCCGTCCGACGGCTATACTCGATTTTTTCAATGAATCCAACGTGTCCAGAAACAGCTGCCTTGCAAGACTCTTTATCTGAACCACCCCTCGGCGACATCCTGTCGCCGGAATTTTTAAGCCATATCCTGGGCGCGATCTACGACGCTGCCCTCGACGAGGCTGGCTGGGTCACCTGCCTGGAATCGATACGCAAGATCATGGGCGCCAACTATGCATCGCTGATTGTCCGTACCGAAACCACCGACGACATCGGCCTGATCGTCTCGGCCGGCAATGACCAGCCCAATCTGGACCCCGGCAACCCCTATATCGCCATGAGTCCCTTCACCGGGATGAAGCCTGACCAGCTGGTCTCGATGGGCGATGTGCTGTCGGAAAAAGACTGGCGTGCCTCGACCTATTACCGTGATTACTGCAAGCCGCAGGGCGTTTTTTATGTGCTGGCCGCCGACATTGCCACGCGCAATGGCGGGGTCTACGGTTTTCGCGTCACCCGAGCCGAAACATCGCCCGACTTTTCCAGGGCCGATCGTGACTTTTGCAGCCTGCTGATTCCCCATATCAAGCGCGCGCTGAACCTGCACCTGTCGATCAACCAGGACCGCAAGGTCAGCACGCTGTACAGCCATGCCATGGCGCAGCTGATGGTCGGCGTGGTGGTGCTGGACCAGGACGGCCTGGTGATCGAATGCAACCCGGCCGCCAACGCCATCCTGGACCTCAAGGATGGCCTGCGCGTGGCCGGCAAGCAGCTCGAAGCGTCCTATGCCAACGACAACCGCAAGCTGCAGGGTCTGGTGCGCGATGCGCTGATCCACCCCCATGCGTCCCGGCTGGCGCTGACCCAGGCGATATCGGTCAGCCGGCCGTCTGGCAAGCTCAGCTGGGGGCTGATCGTCCAAAGCATCTCGTCCGACCAGTGGACCGAAGGCAAGCAGCGGCCCAGCGTGGCGGTGTTCGTGCGGGATACCGAGGGCAAGGTCGATCCGCCGGTGCGTCTGGCCCAGCAGCTGTTTCACCTGACGCCGGCCGAAACCGCGCTGGCGATCCAGCTGGCCAACGGCCTGTCGCTCGAAGAAGCCGCCGAGGTGCTGAACATCAAGCGCAACACGGCGCGCGCCCACCTGCGCTCGATCTTCTCCAAGACCGGCGTGCGGCGTCAGACCGAGCTGGTGCGTATTTTCCTCAACAGCGTGGCCTGGCTGAGCGCTGGCGACTGAACGCGCGCCTGGGGCGCCGTTGTTGAGTCAAACCATCTTCGTCATTGCGATTGCCGCGCCGCTTCGCGATGACGAGGCGGGATCAGAATTGCCACAGCCTGCAACTGCGCGACGAGGGGCTGGGCCATGAGACGGGGCAGCGATGACGTCGTGGCATTAAAGCGGGGTTTTATTTGCTCACTTTTTAATAGCTGCTTATGCCCGTGGAATAAGCGAAAAAGGCAGTTTTTTCTTTAATATTCGGCTGGAGGCTGCCCGCCTTTCGCTTAACGCTCCGGGCCGAGCACCCGGCGGCTGCCGAATTCCAGTGCCACCACCATGGCGCGGTGGGCGATGCGCCAGCCGTCGGGGGTGCGCGTCCAGCGGTCCTGGTAGTGGCCCATGCAGTCGTAGGTCTGGTCTTGTTTGTCGCCTGTGCCCCGGTGGCTGGCGCGCACTTCGATACGGCTCGTCACCTGTTCGCCGTCCACCCACACCTGCAAATTGCCCAGCAAATGCTGGGTCGGCCCGCAGCCGCCCAGGTTGTTGCGCAGCATCGCCAGGATGGCGGCGCGATCTGGCAGGGCGCGCCCACCGTAGCTGGCACTGGCGTCGTCGCTGAAAATGTTGCCCATGCCGGGCCAGTCGCGCCCGTCGCACAGCAGCGCGTAGGCAATCAACACCTGGTGCAGTTCGCGCTCCAGCAGCAGGCGCTCAAGCGTGATTGAAGTTTTGACTTGCGTGGCGGGCGGCGGTGTCATGGCTTGGTCTTGAGGTGGTTCAGGGTGAGTTGCAGCCGCGCCATATGTTCGGCATACACCAGCGCCTCCCGGGTCGGTTTCAAGGCGAAATTTTTTCGACGGGCTCGGGTGTCCAGGACGCGTCCATCACTTCTGGCCAGGGCTGGTAGAGGCGGGCGAACACGTAGAACTTGTTGCTCGCCGGGCTGGGCAGCCAGTTGGCGCGCTTGTCGGGGCCGGGGTCGGTGGGGCCTATCCACAGGTCAAGGCTGCCGTCGGCGTTGAACTTCAGGCCGCGCGTGCGGTCGCCGATGGAGTAGCGGTTGATCGGGTTGTCCACCAGGTACTGGCCGCCTGGCACAAACTCGTACAGCGCGACGGACCAGAACGCATCGGCCGGCAAGCGGCCCTGCGGCACGTGCAGCTTGTAGTGCGCGCCGTCGGCCAGCGCCTCGTTTTTGCCATCGACGCTGGCAAAGAAGTAGATCGCCTCGGCCGCTTCCAGGCCCAGGATGCCGCCCGACATCGCCGCAGACCCGGCGCGCATCGCGTAGTGGTTGCCAAAGCTTTTTGGCAGGCGGTAAGGCACCCAGCCATTGCGCCGGTTTTGCATGGCAGCGCGGTTATCCACATTGAGCGCGCTTTTCAGCCCTTTTTCAATTTGAGGCGCCAAGGCCTGCCAGCGCGCCTGCACCTGCGGCGTCAGGCCGGCCCATGAGCAGCCCTGGCCGCAGATGCCCACCTGGGCAAACCGCTGCAGAAGGGCGGTTTCGCTGGCCGGCGGCGGGTTGCGCACGAGCGATTCGTTGGCCACGTCGACAAAGTGGCTCCAGTCGCCGGCTTTAGGTTGCATCTTGGGCTCGCTCTGGCCTGCGCTGGCATCGAATGGAACGGTCTTGAAGGCGTCCTGCACGGCGTGAGCGCGCGCCAGGTCATCGGGCCCATCGACCAGCACGCGCATGTTGAAATAAATGTCCCGGGTTGGCGCGCGGATGATTTGATCCACCTGCGGCAGCTTGCCCTTCCAGTCAGGCGCCACGATGGCAATGCGCCTGGCTGTCGTGCCACTCAGCCGACTGCCGACGTAGCCGAAGGTGTTGAGGTCAGCGCCCACCAGCGCAATGACGTAGTAGCGCCCGGCGGTATCAGGTACCGACAAGATGACGGGCGAGGCGCCTACGTCAAGCCAGTTGGTGGAGTAGAAGGTGTCGTTGATGGGGGCATTGGCCCAGCGGTCCTTGGGCGTTGCCAGGTGGCGGGCATGGCGAAAGTTGTTCAGCGTCGTGTAGGTCGGCCCCTCTTTGTCATGCAGCGCTGCCTGGCGCAACTTCATGAATTCCTGGTAGGGGTAGGCATACAGCATGGCCTCGCGAATCAGTCCGTCCAGTGCAGATGCGTCGGATGGCGCTGGCGTGGCGGGCTGCTGCGCCGCAGCCAGGACGGACGAGGCGGCCACTGCCAGCGCGGCGATGCACTTGAGTCCTGACCAGGGTGTGGTGGAGGCGTTGAGCATCACGGTTTCTCTTTTGGTTGGAATGAGTGAACGCATCAGGGGCAAGCGTCAAGCCGTCTGATGCCGATTTTGGCTTTGGATTTGGCTTTTGCTCTGGCCCACGCCCAGCCAGCAGGCCATGGCCGGCAGCAGGAACACCGCGCCCAGCATGTTCACCAGGAACATGAAGGCCAGCAAGATGCCCATGTCGGCTTGGAACTTCAATGCCGAGAAGGCCCAGGTGCCCACGCCAATCGACATGGTGACGCCGGTGAACACGGCGGCCGTGCCGCGCTGGCGCAGCGCTTCGTAAAAGGCTTCGCGCAGCGACTTGCCGTTGTGCTCCAGCTCGTGCTGCAGGCTCTCGTAGAGGTAAATGCCGTAGTCCACGCCCACGCCCACGCCCATGGCAATCACCGGCAGCGTCGCCACCTTCAGGCCAATGCCCAGCAGCGCCATCAGTGCGTTGCACAAAATGGACACCAGTGTCAGCGGCACGATGATGCACAGCACCGCGCGCCAGCTGCGAAAGGTCAGCCAGCACAGCAGCGTGATGGCGCCAAAGATGGAGGCCAGCATCTGCACTTCTGCGTGTTCGACGGCATCGTTGGTGGCCGCAGCCACGCCCGCATTGCCGCCGGCCAGGCGGAACTTCAGGTTGGGCGTCTTGTCGGCGTCGATGAACTTCTGCACTTCGCCCACGACGTGCGTGAGGGTTGCGCCTTCATGGTCCTTCAGGAACAGCTGCAGGTGGATGACGTCGCAGCTGCCGGTGTTCAGGCCCAGCTCGGGGTTGGCCGCCTTGGCGCCGGTGCGCAGCGCCGCTTCGGTACGCTGCAGCGCCGCCCAGCGCGGGTTGCCTTCGTTGTTGCCGCCAGCCGCCAGCTTGGCCAGACCTGCCACGGTGGTGACCGAGCGCACACCGTCGACGCCGCGCATGGCCAGGTCAAAGCGCTCCACCGCGTTCATCACGCTCCAGTTCAGGCAGGCCTCGGGGATGTCGGTGGCTTCGGCGTACACAGACAGCACGTCCATGCCGATGGCGTAAGTGCTGATGATGCGGTCGTTGTCGCGGTTGTAACGCGAGTCGGCACGCAGCTCGGGCGCGCCCGAACCTATGTCGCCGGTCAGCAGGTGGCGCGAGGTGACCGTGCCGCCGACCAGCAGCACCAGCGACACCGCCAGCGTCACCAGCGCAGGTCGCGGCTGGGACAGCACCGAAATGGCCCACCAGCGTTTGTGCAGGCCCGTCACGCCGTCCGTGCGGCCCAGCGCAGCCGGCTCCAGGCGCAGGCGCGACAGGATGACCGGCAGCATCATCTTGTTGGTGATGATCATCAAGAGCACGCCTAAGCAGGCGGTCAGGCCCAGCTCGTGCACGATCGGAATGTCGATCAGCATGATGACCATGAAACCCAGCGCGTTGGTCAGCAACGCCACGGTGCCGGGAATGGCCAGCTTGCGAAAGGCGCTCTCGGCAGCCTGCTCTGAACTCATGCCGGCACGCACGTCCTGCTTCCAGGCATTGGTCATCTGCACGGCGTGCGACACGCCGATCGAAAACACCAGGAACGGCACCAGGATGGACATCGGGTCGATGCCAAAGCCCAGCGCAGCCAGCAGACCCAGCAGCCAGATCACCGGCAGCAGCGCCACCAGCAGGGCCAGCACGGTCAGGTTGACCGAGCGGGAATACAGCCACAGCAGCACGGCGGTGATGAGGAAGGCCAGGCCGAAGAAACTGATGACGGTGGTCAGGCCGTCCATCACGTCGCCCAGCACCTTGGCAAAGCCGACGATGTTGATTTCAATCTTGTCGCTGCCGAACTGGGTGCGGATGGCTTCGAGTTTCTTGGCCACCTCGCTGTAGTCGAGCTGTTTGCCTGTCTGCGGGTCGGTCTCCAGCAGGTCGGCGCGCACCATGGCGGACTTCAGGTCGGAGCTGATCAACCGGCCGATCTGGCCCGATTTGGACACGTTCGAGCGTACCTGCGCCAAGCCTTCCTCGTTGGGCGTGAAGCGCGAGGGAATGATGACTTCGCCGACAAAACCCAACTCGGTGACCTCGATGTAGCGCACGTTGGGCGTGAACAGCGAGAACACCTGCGCGCGGTTCACACCGGGGGTGAAGAACACCTCGTCGGTGACGGCACGCAGGGTCTTGAAGAATTCCTCGTTGTAGATGTCGCCTTCACCCTTCCAGCGCACATTGATCAGCACCCGGTTGGCGCCAGAAAACGTGGTGGAGTGCTTCAAAAAGGCCGCCATGTAGGCGTGGCGCAGCGGAATCAGCTTGTTGAAGCCGGCATCCAGGTGGGTGCGCAGCGCCGAGGCGCCCAGCACCAGCGTGATGATGGTGGTGATCACGGCAATCGTGTTGCGCCAGGCAATCAGGCCGTGGGCCATGCGGGCGATCAGCGCCTGGGTGCGGGACGCGGGCTGGTGCGTGTTCATTGGGCGACTCCGGAAGAAGGGGTTGTGACGGCCTTGGGCACGGACGAGAAAGCCTGCAGGCCGGCGTCGCTGGCCAGCAGGCCCTGGCCGTCAGGCAGCAGCAGCAAGTCGGTCAGGCTGGCCCGGCCCTGGGCGCGGCTGAGGCTGAAATGACGACCGCCATCGGTGCTGGTGGCTATCACGCTGCCCTGGCCGACCAGCATCAACCGGCCATCGGCGGTCATGGCATGGCCGAAGAAGGACGCCTGCACCGGGATGTCGGAGCGGCTCCAGGGGCCTTGGTCGCCGTCAGTGTGAAAAATGTTGCCGCGCATGCCGTAGGCCAGCCAGCCGCCGTTGGGCAGGGGCATGGCGTTGTAGAGAGAGCCGTTGTAGAAGGGCTCGATCACGCTCCAGCTCTGGCCGGCATCGCCCGAGTGCAGCACCAGGCCGCGCTCGCCAACGATCAGCCAGCGCTGGCCGTCGGCCGAACCGACGATGCGGTTCAGGTGCTTGTCTTCGACGCCGGCGCCGGGCAGCGCCAGACGCGTCCAATGATCGCCCTGGTCGTCCGACTGCAGTGCCCGTCCAAAGGCGCCCACCGCGATCCAGACGCCCGAGGGCAGCCGTGCCACGCTCATCAGCGGCTCGCCATTTTTTTCATCGAAGGCGACTTCCTGCCAGCTGAGGCCGCCGTCGCTGGTGCGCAGAATCCAGCCTTCGTGGCCAACGGCCATGCCGTGCAGGCCATCGGGCGCAAAGCTGATCTGGTTGATCAGTGCCTGCCGGTCTGCGGACACCTTGGCGCGCTGCCAGTCCTTGCCCTGGTTGGTGGAATAAAGCAGCGTTCCCAGCTCGCCGCCAGTGACGAGTCCGGCTTTCGAGGCCACCAGGGTGTTCAGGTGCATGCGCTCCACCGCCAGCCGGGTGGCTGCTAGCGGTGGGGTGTGGCGCGGGGCGAAGGCCTGGGCCGCGCCCAGGGCCATCAGGACTGCCATTGCTATTCCGACTGGGGTTCGCACAATTTGTCTCCTTGGAATCGTGATGCGTCGCCGCTATTTTCCGGCGCGCTGTAGGGGCGATTCTTCGCAGTCGGGACAATAAGTCATCGTCCGAAAGGACGACAAGGCGCTTTTATGAGGATAAACCCTGGGTATTGGTCAAGGGTTTTCCCTTGAGTCCGGACCCCAGGCACAAGGCCGCTGCATGGCTAGTCTTGTTGGACGATGGATAGCCGGGTGCGGCTACCCACAATGCAGCGTGCCGACGCCTTCACCGAAGGAACCCATGGGGCTTAAAGAGCAGACGTCGCTGGCTGGCGCCGCGCAGTACAACCCAGCCTCATGCAGGTATCCAAAAAAACCCAAGCGCAAAACCCCGCATGTTTTCGCCCATCGAGGAATTCAAAATGAGACATGGTGTGATGATGACGGCACTGGCGGCAGGCATCTTGCAAATGCTCGCACTTGCCATGCCCCTGCAAGCTCTGGCGCAGGAAAATGCCCCAGCGCCCGCAGCCGGTCTTGTCCTGCCCATGCCAACGCCCAAGTCGAGCGCCGTTATCGGGCGGACCTTCAAGGAGTCGGTGCCGCCCAAGCTGCAAATGACGAAAGCTCCGGCAGGCGCGCCCAATGTGGTCGTGGTGCTGCTCGATGACGTCGGTTTCGGTGCCGCCGGCACTTTTGGCGGACTGATTCCCACGCCGACACTCGATATGCTGGCGCAGCAGGGCCTGCGCTACAACCGTTTTCATACCACGGCAATGTGCTCGCCCACGCGCGCATCGCTTCTGACCGGGCGCAACCCGCATGCGGTCGGCTGGGGCGTGGTCAGCGAACTCAGCACCAGCTACGACGGCTACGCCGGCATGATCCCCAAGAGCGCGGCCACCATCGCCGAGATTCTTCGCCAGCATGGGTATGGCACCTCGGCCTGGGGAAAATGGCATAACACGGGCATCTGGGAAACATCGGCGACCGGTCCATTTGATCATTGGCCAACCGGGGAAGGGTTCGAAAAATTCTATGGTTTTCTGGGCGGTGCCATGGACCAATACGAGCCAGAGCTTTTTGACAACACCACGCCAGTCCAGCCCCCCCAAAAGCCCGGCTACACCCTAAACGAAGATTTGGCAGACCATGCCATTGCCTGGATGCAGCAGCAAAAGTCGGTGTCGCCAGACAAGCCCTTTTTTGTCTACTTTGCACCGGGGGGCGCCCACTCGCCGCTACAAGCACCTAAACCCTGGATAGATCGCTTCAAGGGGAAATTTGATCAAGGATGGGACAAAGTCCGTGAGGAAATCTTTGCACGCCAAAAACAGTTTGGCGTTATTCCAGCAGACTCGGTGCTGACGCCACGGCCCAAGGAATTGCCGGCATGGAACAGCCAGTCTTCGGATCAAATGAAAATCTCGGCCCGGCTGATGGAAACCTACGCCGGATTTCTTGCGCAAACCGATGCGCAAGTGGGCCGGCTGGTCGGAACATTGCAACAGATGGGACAGTTCGACAACACCTTGTTCATTTATGTCGTGGGCGACAACGGTGCAAGTGGCGAGGGCGGATTGGAAGGAAGTTTTCATGAAATCGACGGCTTCAATGGTGTGCGCCCAGACACGGCAACGCTTGTCAAGCGACTCGATGAAATTGGCGGTCCCGGCACATATCCGCACTATCCAGCCGGTTGGGCGTGGGCCATGGACACGCCGTTCCAATGGATGAAACAAGTGGCCTCGCATTTCGGCGGCACCCGCAACCCGATGGTGGTCACCTGGCCAAAGCACATACGCGAACCTGGCGGACTCCGGTCGCAGTTTTCGAATGTCAGCGATCTGATGCCCACCATTCTGGAAGCCGCCCGTATTCCAGCGCTCACCATGGTGAACGGCACCGCGCAGCAGTCCATCGATGGCCAAAGCCTGCTGGAGAGTTTCAATGCGCCCAAGCGCGCCAGCCGAGACCGTACCCAGTATTTCGAGATGCTCGGCAATCGGGCCATGTACCGGGACGGCTGGATGGCATCGACCACGCCGACCCGGATGCCATGGAAAGTGCTGAGCTGGGGACCCAGCGCGTTGGGCACGGAGAACTGGGAGCTGTATCACGTCGACAAAGACTTCACCCAGTCGCAGGACCTGGCGAAGCAGCATCCCGATAAATTGCAGGAACTGCAGGCTTTGTTCTGGGCAGAGGCTGAGAAAAATAAAGTGTTGCCGCTGGACGATCGTTTCGTCGAACGGCTGTCGCTGACAAACGATGCCGGCCAGTCTGACCGCCCGAGCTTGACCGCCGGCCGCAGCAACTTCACCTACTACCAGGGCGCGGTGGCCATCAACGAGGCGAATGCGCCAAACATAAAGAATCGCTCCTATGCGATTACCGTTGACGCGCAAATCAATGAGGCGGGCGCGCAAGGTGTGCTGGTGGCCCAGGGCGGCGCAACCTCCGGTTGGTCGCTCTATGTCAACAAGGATGGCACGCCGGAGTACACCTATGTGTTTGCCGGCAAGCGCACGACCATTACCGGGTCTCAGCGTCTACCGGCGGGCAAGACGGTCGTGCGTTTCGAATTTACTTACGATGGCGGTGGACGCGGCAAGGGCGGCACCGGCAAACTCCTGGTCGATGGCAAGACGATAGGTGAAGCGCGCATCGACAGGACCGTTCCCAATCTCTTTTCCATGAGTGAGAGCTTCGACGTGGGCACCGATACCAAGTCGCCTGTCGGCAACTATCCGCGCAACTATGTATTCAACGGCAAGATTGCCAAGGTCGCCGTTGATTTGAAATAAGCCAGACGCCGGTGTCAAGCCCGGCAAAAAGTGCCTCCCTGAGCATGCGGTCTCAAGAGAAGGCTTCAAATTTACGTCTTGCTGCCATTTGCGTCCAGCACGAGGCGAAAACCGAGGTGCGACATGCTGGTGTAGGGGTCGGTGCCGCGTCGTGCACTGGGTCGGTAGCTCAGGCAATAGCTCTCATTGCACAGGAAAGATCCGCCCCGCGTCACGTGCTTCGGCGCGTTGACCGGCGTACCCGGCTCGGAGGGGTCGAAACTATCGGCCGGACCTTGCGGATTGGCCGGGCTTCCCCCCTTGGCCTCTTTCTCGAAGGCATCGGCGCGGTACCAGTCGGCCACCCACTGCCAGGCATTGCCGGTCATGTCGGACAAACCGTAGCCATTTGGCGGGAAGGTGCCGGCCGGGCTGGTGCCAAGTGCGCCGCCGGCTTTGGGGCTGACCACAGGAAACGCTTGCTGCTGCTGACCCTGCCACACGTTGGCCATCTGCTTGCCGTCGGGCGCGAAATCGTTGCCCCAGGCGTACGTTGCCTGCTCCAGCCCGCCGCGCGCAGCGAATTCCCATTCGGCCTCGGTAGGCAAGCGCTTGCCGGTCCATTTGGCATAAGCCTGCGCGTCCTCGTAAGACACCTGTACCACCGGGTGGTCTTCTTTGTCGTCGATGGTACTGTTCGGCCCAGTCGGATGGCGCCAGTTGGCGCCAGGAGCGAAACGCCACCATTGCGCATAGTCATCCAGAGACGCTGGGCCGGTCGTACCGGTAAACACCATGGCGCCAGCCACCAGCACATCGGCAGGCGGGCGTGGCGTGCCAGGCGGCAATTGCACTTTAAGCGTTTCCCAGTCGGGCTTTTTCTCGGCCGTGGTGACGTAGCCGGTAGCCTTCACAAATGCGCGAAATTCAGCGTTGGTGACGTGATGCTGGTCCATCCAGAAACCATGAACCCGCACCTTGTGAGCAGGCCGTTCGTTAGGCTGCGCAAGCTTGCTGTCGGTTCCCATCAGGAACTCACCGCCCGGCACCCACATCATGCCTATGCGGCCATGCACGCCGTCACCGGCAACAATTTGAGGCGCCTGCGGCACTGTTGCCTGCCTTGGCAGCTTGGCCGCGCCCAGGCCAATGCCCAAAGTCAGTGCGACGGCAACAACCTTGCACGCTGCTGCGATTATTTTCTTGTTGGTGAAACGTTTCCTGGGACTCACTGCAGTTTTCATCTGGGCATTCCTATGTCGTGTGTAGGTGTGGCCTGCATTGGCAGGAAGGCAATGGAAATCGCAACTACACATGCGCCATGGATAAGACAGTCACCGCATGTCTGTGCTGTCGATGAGAACCCGGCGGCTGGGCATGGCTGTCGCCGCTATGGCCATTCCAGCAGCGGTAGCGCGGCTGATTAAAACCGTTACGTTGGTGCCACCATATTTTCATTGATCCGCTCTGCCGGCATCGTCCAACAAGGGTAGGGAAAACGGTTTCGAAGAGAGATAAATGTCGTGTGCTGAAAAAGCCATGCGGGGCATTCAGCAATAGGGCCTTGCCCTGCAAATTTTTATTTCACCCGCATTGATGCGCGGCCAAAGGGGTTGATAGCCAAAATTCAACCCGCGAGTTTCTAGTCCTCTCAGACGATGGCCGGAGCATGTCTCTTGGCGCACTATAGATGCACGTTGGATTGTCGGCCCAACACCTTGAGCCGGCGCACATTAACAAGGAAACCCATGGGACTCACAGGACAGGCGTCGCTGGTTGGCGCCGCGCAGTACAAGCCAGAAAAATATTCCACCGCGCCGCAAATGTTCCATCTGGAGCAGGTGGCCGATCTGGCCACGCAGGCGCTGGACGACGCCGGCCTGTCGCTGTCCGACGTGGACGGCCTCATCACCGTTGGCCCGCAGTTCCATGAAGCCGGCATGTTCGTGCCCGCCATGGCCGGCGAATACCTGGGCGTGCCGCTGAACTTTGCCGAGGTGGTCGACTTGGGCGGCGCCAGCTCGGTGGGCGCCGTCTGGCGCGCCGCCATGGCCATCGAGATGGGCATGTGCGACACCGTGGTGTGCGTGATTCCGTCGCGCATGGCACCCACCACGCCGAACGACGACCACATGGCCGAGGTGATGAAGGCGTCGCGCTTTGGCGGCCACAGCACGCGCTTTGGCGCGCCCGAGGCCGAGATGGACCTGCCCTACGGCCACATGGCGCAAAACACCGGCTACGCCATGATTGCCCAGCGCTACGCGGCCATTTACGGCTACGACGCGGCTGCACTGGCGCGCATCGCCGTGGACCAGCGCTTCAATGCCTGCCACAACCCCAACGCCATGTTTTATGGCCAGCCCATCACCGTCGAGGACGTGCTGGCATCGCGCATGGTGGCCGAGCCGCTGCGCATGCTGGAGATCGTCATGCCGGTGGCCGGCGGCGGCGCTGTGGTCGTCACGCGAAACGAAAAGGCCCGTAAGGGCCAGCACCGCGGCGTGAAGGTGATTGGCTGCGGCGAGCATGTGCAGACCAAGTCGCCCACCTATGCCGCCGACATGCTGGCCACGCCGATTGGCCCGGCCTCGCGCCGCGCCTTTGCAATGGCGGGCCTCACGCCCGCCGACATGCACATGGCGCAAATCTACGACTGCTACACCATCACCGTGCTGCTGACGCTGGAAGACGCCGGCTTTTGCGCCAAGGGCGAGGGCATGCGCTTTTTGCGCGAACACGATTTCACATTCAAGGGCGACTTTCCAATGAATACCCATGGCGGACAACTCAGCTTTGGCCAGACCGGCAGCTCCGGCGGCATGACGCAGGTGATCGAGGCGATGCACCAGATCCAGGGCCGTGCCGGCGAGCGCCAAGTGGCACGCCACGACCTGGCTTATGTCTCGGGCACCGGCGGCGTGATGAGCGAGCAGGGCGCCTTGATTTTGAAAGGGGCCTGAGCCATGAGCTGGAACAAACCCCTGCCGCGACCGACCGCCATTTCCGCCCCGTTCTGGGACGGCCTCAAAGCCCACGAAGTGCGCCTGCAGCAATGCGACCAGGGCCACTGGCTGTTCTTTCCGCGCACGCACTGCCCGACCTGCGGCTCGCGCCAGCTGGCGTGGAAAACCGTTTCGGGCGAAGGCACGCTCTACACCTACACCGTGGCGCGCGTGCCCACGCTGCCCGAGTTCAGCGACGAGATGCCGCAGCTGCTGGCCGTGGTCGAGTTGCAAGAGGGCGTGCACATCAACACCACGATGGTCGGCGTAAAGCCCGAAGACCTGCGCGTCGGCCAGCGCGTGCGCCCGGTGTTTGACGAGCGCCCTGGCAGCGCCACGCTGCTGCGCTTCACGCCGGTCGAGTCCGCGCAGGCCAACGTCATCCCCGCAGACAAGCCGGCAGAGGAGCCCAAAGTCGCGCCTGCCGCAGCGGCTGAGACGCCCAAGCGCCAGGTTAGCAGCAAGGACATTGATGCCATGCGTTCGCTGGTGTCTGATGCGTTCTCCGACTGGTCGAACCAGATCGAGGTGACGCAGGAGCTGATCAACCAGTTCGCCGAGCTGTCGGGCGACGACTACTGGATTCACACCGACCCGGTCAAGGCCAAAGCCGAAAGCCCGTTCGGCACCACGATTGCCCACGGCGCGCTGGTGCAGGTGCTGGTCAGCCGGCTCAAGATGCCGATGGATTTCGAGGTCACGGACTTTCGCAACATCGTCAACTACGGCTCGGACCGCTTGCGTTTTGCCACGCCGGTGCCGGCGGGCTGCCGGATTCATGGCCGCTACCGCATCAAGTCGGTCGAGCAGGTCAAGAGCGGCGTGCAGGTGACCATGGAAATCAACATCCACGGCGTCGGCCAGGACCGACCTTCGGTCATCAACGACCTGGTGATGCTCTACATGTGAAACGCCACGCCGGGTGCGGCAGCCAGCGTCACGCCAGGCTTATCCGCCCCTGCGCCCCCGCGCCCCTGGCTGGCTACTGCCTGTGAAGCTTTTCACGCGGCCTGTCCCGACTGCAGTCGGGTTGGAAAAATTTTATGAACACTCCCACGCTGCATGACCGCACGCTGATCGCCTTCATGCTGTCGGCCAGCCTGGCTTCGACCATTGGCGGCCTGCCGTTCAACCTGTTGCCGGTGATGCTGGGCAGCATGGCCGACTCGTTCGGGCTGGACGCCAGCGCCGCCGGGCTGATGGGCTCGGTCTGCTTTGCAGGCTACCTGGTCGGCACGCTGGGCGCGCCGCTGTGGATGAACCGGCTCAACTGGCGCGTGCTGACGGTGGTGAGCGCGGCGGGAACTTCGCTGTTCTTTGCCCTGAGCGCGGGCGTCAGCAGCGTGCCGGTGCTCTATGCCATGTGGGCGCTGATCGGCTTTTTTGCCTCGACCATGACCTGCCTGGGCATGCGCATCCTGTCGGACCTGCCCAACAAGGTGCGCGCCTTTGGCGTGCGCCAGGGCGTCGAGCTGTCGGTCACGGCGCTGGTGCTGTTTGCGCTGCCGCCGCTGGTGATTGCGCATTTCAAATACCCCGGCGCGGCGCTGGCGCTGGCAGGCGTGGTGGCGCTCTTGGGGCTGTCGGCGCTGTGGGTGCCGCACGGCCCGCCGCAGGGCCATGCTTCGGTCGCCGCAGTCCGTGGCCCGTTGCCGGCGGCCTCCTGGCGGGCGCTGGGGCTGTTTTTGCTGTTTCTGGTGGGCAACATCGGCCTGTGGGCTTTTCTGGAACGCATCGGGTCGTCGCTCAAGGTCAGCCCGACCGAGATGGGCATTGTCTTTGCACTGCTCAAGTTGCTGGGGGGCGTTGCCGCGTTCAGTGTGGCAGCTCTTGGCGAGCGCTTGGCGCCGCGGCGTGCCGCGCTGCTGGTGCTGGTGGTGATTGGCGCGGGACTGGCGCTTCTGGCCAGCGCCAGCACCACCGGTTTTGTCGGCTTTGCGCTGGGCGCCTGGGTCTGGGAATTCGCTTTTACCTGCGGCTGCGTGTTCCAGACGGCGGCTATTGCGCGCAGTGACCCAAGCGGCCGCGCGGTCACGCTGGTGCCGGGCGCGTTTGCCCTGAGCTCGATGGCCGGGCCGGGCTTGGCCGGCCAGATCGTCGCAGGCGGCAGCTTTGGCGGTTTGTTGGTGTTTGCCCTCGCTTCTTCGCTGGTGCCTCTGCTGGCCGCCTGGCTGTGGCGCCCTCAGGGGGCATGGGTCGCAGGTGACGCGCATGGCACCAAGTCGTGAATAAAAACACCTTGGCTGGTGCGGGGTGACGTATGTCAGGCAGCAGTGAAAGGCAGTCCCACGCGGGGCACTGTACCAACTGGCTGTAGGTATTGCCGGTAATGCAGGGGCTAACCAGAAAAGCACTGTCACCGAACTTGAAAAAGTAAAGGGTTTGAAGGAAAACCCTTAGTTCAAACGGGTGATGTTGTGCGGTTTCATTGATTTGATACTTGCGCCATGGCTCCTGCAAAAACGGGGCTTCTGACAATAAAAAAGAGTTCCGAAGGAACCGCAGTGGCTGAAAAGCCTGTTCTTTGAACCAAGGAGACACACCATGAAAAGCCGCCGTTCACGCTGGATTCTTGCCGCTACCGTTGCCATTGCACTGTGCACTTCGCTGATGAGCCTGCCTTCCCTCACCCCGCTGGCTTTTTCGAGCATTGCACCCCCAGCTGCATACAGCGTTGGCGCCCCACCTGCGGGTGCTTCATGGCAAGTGGCGATGACGTCCAATCGCTGGTAAGGCGCGCTGCCCGGGGCCTTGGTGCAGGCCCCAGGTCAGGCCACCTTGTCCCTGTTCCTGCTGGAAATAAATGGTAAAAATAGGCTTAAGCGGTTGCTGGTTGTGGTTTTTCAGCTATTAAAAGCATAGTATTTTAGTCAGTGCAATACACCCATGAAAAAAGGAGGCCAAGGCCTCCTTTTTTCATTTTTGCCGTCGTGCCGCTGTTTTCGCCTTGCCCCGGTTCAGGGGCAGAGGCTGGCATGCAGCCACAGGCGGGCAGGGCATTTGACTCAGGCGGCTGCCCTTTCCCGGCGCTCGCGCGCCATCGTCATGGCCGTGTCTTCAATCATGTCTTCCTGGCCGCCGACCATGCCGCGCCGGCCCATCTCGACCAGGATGTCGCGCGCCGGCACGCCGTATTTCTTCTCGGCACGCTTGGCGAACAGCAAAAACGAGCCGTACACGCCAGCGTAACCCAGCGTCAGCGCATCGCGGTCGATGCGGATCGGGAAGTCCATCATCGGCACCACCAGGTCTTCGGCCACGTCCTGGATCTTGAACACGTCCACGCCGGTTTCAATGCCCATAAGCGCGCACACGGCCACCAGCACTTCCATCGGCGTGTTGCCCGCGCCCGCGCCCAGGCCGGCGGCGGCGGCGTCGATGCGGTTGGCGCCGCATTCAATGGCGGTGATGGAGTTGGCCACGCCCATGGCCAGGTTGTGGTGGGCGTGAAAGCCCAGCTCGGTCCCGGGCTTGAGGGCGGCGCGCACCGCGCTGAGTTTTTCCTTCACGTCGCCCGGCAGCATGTGGCCGGCCGAGTCGGTGATATAGATGCAGTTGGCGCCATAGCCTTCCATCAGCAGCGCCTGGCTCACCAGCTTGTCGGCGCTGGCCATGTGCGCCATCATCAAAAAGCCCACGGTGTCCATGCCCAGCGCGCGCGCCTTGCTGATGTGCTGCTCGCTCACATCGGCCTCGGTGCAGTGGGTGGCCACGCGAATGGTGCTCACGCCCAGGTCCCGGGCCATCAGCAGGTGGTCCACGGTGCCGATGCCGGGAATCAGCAGCGCCGACACCTTGGCGCGCTTCATCAGCGGAACCACTGCGCTCAGGTATTCCTCGTCGGTGTGCGCCGGAAAGCCGTAGTTGACCGAGCTGCCGCCCAGGCCGTCGCCGTGGGTGACCTCGATCAGCGGCACGCCGGCGGCATCCAGGCCGCAGGCGATGCCTTTCATTTCAGCCAGCGTCATCAGGTGGCGCTTGGGGTGCATGCCGTCGCGCAGCGTCATGTCGTGGACGGTGATTTTCTTGCCTTGTAAATTCATGGAATGGCTCCTTGGCGGTTCAGACAGTTCAGGCAGTTCAAGCGGTGACCAGGGCGGCGGGCGCAGCGCTGGCGGGCGTGGGAATCAGGGTCAGCGTGCCGGCGAGGATTTCCTCGGCAAACATCTCGGCGGTGCGGGCGGCAGCAGCGGTCATGATGTCCAGGTTGCCGGCGTACTTGGGCAGGTAGTCGCCCAGGCCCTCGACCTCCAGAAACACTGAGACGCGCTTGCCGTCGAACACCGGGCCATTGACCAGGCGGTAGCCGGGCACGTACTTTTGCACTTCCTTGATCATGTCGTGGATCGACTGGGTGATGGCGGCCTGGTCGGGCTCGGCCTCCAGCAGGCAGTGCACGGTGTCGCGCATCATCATCGGCGGCTCGGCCGGGTTGATGATGATGATGGCCTTGCCCTTTTTGGCGCCGCCCACTTTCTCGACAGCGCCAGCGGTGGTTCGGGTGAACTCGTCGATGTTCTTGCGCGTGCCGGGCCCGACCGACCTAGACGACACGGTGGCGACGATTTCGCCATAGGCCACGGCCTGCACGCGGCTCACCGCTGCAACCATCGGAATCGTCGCCTGGCCGCCGCAGGTGACCATGTTGACGTTCATCTCGCGCTGGCCGACATGCTGTTTCAAATTCACCGGCGGCACGCAAAACGGCCCAATCGCCGCCGGCGTGAGGTCGATCATCATGGCGCCTTGCGCGTTCACCTTGCGTGAGTTTTCGGCATGCGCATAGGCGCTGGTCGCGTCAAAGACGATTTGCACGCCATCGGCCAACATGTGCGGAATCAGGCCGTCAATGCCGTCCGAGGTGGTCTTGATGCCCATTTCGCGGGCACGCTTGAGGCCGTCCGATTCGGGGTCGATGCCGACCATCCAGACCGGCTCCAGCACCGCGCTGCGTTGCAGCTTGGCCAGCAGGTCGGTGCCGATGTTGCCCGGCCCGATCAGGGCGCATTTGATTTTCTTTGAGGTCATTGAAGGGTTTCCTTAGTCTGAAAAAGCGATCGAGCAGCCGCCCAGGCCTTCGATCTGCATCGTGAAACGGTCGCCGCTGACGGCTGGCACCAGCGGCGCCAAAGAGCCTGACAAGATCAGCTCGCCGGCCTTGAACGGAATGCCAAAGGCGCCCAGCGTGTTCGCCAGCCAGGCCACGGCCTCGGCAGGATGGCCCTGCACGGCAGAACCCAGGCCGCTGCCGGCAGGGGCGTCGTTCTTCCACATCTGCATGGATGCAGCGGCCAGGTCGAGCGCGCGTGGATCGGTATGCTGCGTGCCGACGACAAACACACCGCACGAGGCGTTGTCGGCCACGGTGTCCTGAATCTTGATTTTCCAGTCGTCGATGCGCGAATCAACGATCTCGAAGCACGGCGCGACCCATTCGGTGGCGGCCAGCACGTCGCCCCGCGTCACGCCCGGGCCTTGCAGGTCGGACTTGAGCATGAAGGCAATCTCGCCCTCGGCGCGCGGCTGGATCAGGCCGGATTTTTTGAGCGATACCGTGGAGCCATCGGCAAACTGCATGGCGTCGGTCAAAAAACCGAAGTCGGGCTGGAACACGCCCAGCATGTCCTGCACCGGCTTGGACGTGACGCCGATTTTCTTGCCGATGACGCGCTCGCCGGCGGCCTCGCGCCGCGCCAGAAAGCGCAGCGAGATGCGGTAGGCGTCGTCCACGCTGATGTCGGTGTGGCGGCTGGTCAGTGGTGTCAGTGTGCGGCGCTCGCGCAATGCGTCGAACAGTTCATCGCCCAGGGTTTCAAGGGTGGTAGCGTCCATCGTTCAGCCGTTCTGCAAGAAGTCAATGCAGCTGCGGTTGAACATCTCGCGGTGCTCGACCTGCACCCAGTGGCCGCAGCGGTTGACCAGCACCATGCGCGCCTGCGGGCAGTTGTCCATCAGCTTCATGGTGCCGCTGGCCGGGTTGAACTGGTCGTTCACGCCCCAGAAGCCAAACACCGGGCAGCGCAGCTGGTGCAGCTGGGCGGTCATGTTGGGTACTTTCAGGATGGAGCGGGCGGCCTGCGTCTGCGTGGCGGCAATCGGCGCGCGCTCGTTGATGATCTCGTCGGTCAGCAGGCTGGGGTCGAACAGCTGCATGGTCATGACGGCGCGCATCGCCTCGGCGCCGGTCTTGCCGGACTTGTAGATGGCGAACATGTTGGCAATGCCGGGCATGGCCAGGTAGGTGTCCAGGTCTTCGACGCCGCCGGGTGCCATCAGGATCAGGCGGGCCACGTCGTCGGGATGGGCCAGCGCATAGCCCAGCGCCACCGCACCGCCAAGCGAATTTCCCAGCAGCGTGACGTTTTTAAGGCCCAGTCCATCGACCAGGCCCTTGATGCCGGCAATGAACAGGTCCAGGTCGTACTGCGGCAGGTCGGGCTTGCTCGACAGGCCATAGCCAATCATGTCGGGCACGATGGCGCGGTAGCCGGCCTTGGCAAATTCAGGGTAGTTGCCCTTGAAATTGCTGTAGCCGCTGGCGCCGCCGCCTGCACCATGCAAGAAGATGACCGCTTCGCCCTCGCCTTGGTCGTGGTAGTGAACGCGCTGCGGCAGGCCGGCGACCTCGCCAATGTCGAGGTAGTGGCCTTCTGGAATGGAGTGGGTTGTCTGCATGGGGTGTAGGTAGAAAAAGAAGGGTAAAAAGACGTGCGGGAAACTGCCCCGGCGGGTTGCCGTGGCCAGTCCACGGCGGTTTTGAAACCTAGGCCGCTGTAGCTGGCGCCTGCCAGAGCTTGGGCAAACCGGGGTCGGTCGCCAGGATGGCTTGCTTGAGCAGGTTGCGCAGCGCGGCCGATTCCAGCTCGCCCAGGCGGCCCACCAGATCGGCCTCGACCGCCTTGGCGGCGGCCAGCACGTGCAAGATGGCGTCCGAGCCTGACGGGCTCAGGCGCAGTCCGGGCTGCGCGCCGGGCTCTTCCATCAGCAGGCCGCGCTGCACCAGCGACTGCAGCGCGCCCGCGCTCAGATCGACGCCGGTGTAGGCGATGTGCGCGGCGATTTCCTCGGCCGCCAGCGGCTGGCGCACGCTCAGCAGCGAAAGCACGAAAAAGTCAGTGTCCGACAGCTCGCGCTGCTGCAGCGTGCCGCGTATGCCGTGGATAAACTGGAAATGCGCGCGGCCAAACAGGTAGCCCAGCAGGTTTTCCGAATACGAGGCGCCTTCCAGGTTGGCCAGCGGCTCCGTGGACACCGGCGCCGCCTTGCGGGCGGCCAGCGCATAACTACCGGTGACATACAGCAGTGGGGGCAGGGTGCAGCTGTCGTACTGCACGACTTCGCCAACAAAGATGGTGTGGTCGCCGCCGTCGTATTTGAAGGCGTTCTTGCACTGAAAGCGTGCGCTGCAGCCGGGCAGCAGCGGCGCGCCGCTGGCCTGCGTATCAAGCGCCAGGCCGGCAAACTTGTCTTCGCTGGGGCGGGCAAATCGGTTGGACAGCGCTTCCTGCTCGTTCGACAGGACATGCACGTTCCAGAATTCGCTGCCGCTGAAGGCGGGCAGGCTGCGGGAATTGTTGGCCAGGCTCCACAGCACCATCGGCGGGTCCAGCGACACCGAATTGAAGCTGTTGGCCGTGATGCCGACCGGCGTGCCGTCGGCCGCGTTCGTGGTCACGATGGTGACGCCGGTGGCAAACATGCCAAGGGCGCGGCGAAAATCTTTGGGGTCAAAGGGCGGGGCGAGTTGGTCCATAAGTGTCTCCTGATACCGGGTAGGTCAAGCTTGCCGCCAGGCCGGCCGTGTCGAATCCCTCACACGGACTAGGTCAGGCGCCAGCCTGCTGACCGGCTCGCGCACCGGCAGGCTTTTAGTCTGATTGGACGATGAGTGCGCATGCGGCGGGTGGGAATATCTGTGCATCGCAAGGTATCCCCCTTGCGCTTTAACCCTCTTGCGCCGCACAGGCCCAGCCTTTCGGAGATGACACCATGAACCCAGTGAAAGACGACTACCTGACCCCTGAAGCCCTTGAGTTGATAGCGCGCGCCCGCGCCATGGCCCCGCGCCTGGCCGAACGCGCCCGCGCCGCCGAGGACGCCGGCCTGGTGCCGCGCCAGACCATCGACGAAATGCAGGAAGCGGGTTTTTTCAAGGTGCTGCAGCCCAAGCGCTGGGGCGGCTACGAGATGGACCCGCGCGTGTTTTACGAAGTGCAGATGGCGCTGGCCGAAGGCTGCATGGCGACTGCCTGGATCTACGGCGTGGTCGGCGTACACAACTGGCAGATTCCGCTGTTCCCCGAGCAGGCGCAAATCGACGTCTGGGGCAAGGACCCGAGCACACTGACCGCCTCGACCTACATGCCCACCGGCAAGGCCGAGCCGGTAGAGGGCGGCTACCGCTTCAGCGGCCGCTGGAGCTGGAGCAGCGGCTCGCAGCACTGCGAATGGATTTTGCTGGGCGGCCTGCTGCCCAAGAAAGACGGCTCGGGCGCGCTGGAGCACTGCACCTTCCTGCTGCCCAAGGCGGACTTTGAAATCGTCAACAACTTTGACGTGCTGGGCCTGCGCGCCACCGGCAGCCATGACATCCAGGTGACCGATGCCTTTGTGCCCACGCACCGCACCCACCGCACCAACGACCACAGCGACGAAGGCTGCCTGGGCCGCGCCGTCAACCCCGGCTGGCTCTACCGCATTCCGTTCACGCAAGTGTTCCAGCGCGCCGTGTCCACGGCCTGCATTGGTGCGACCGATGGCGCGGTCAATAATTTCCGCAACCGCGCTGCCAGCTTTGTCGGCAAGCACGGCGCCAAGACCGCAGAGGACGTCAACGCCCAGCTGGCCGTGAGCGAAGCCATGATGACCACCGACCAGCTCAAGCTGGTGCTGCACCGCAATTTCCAGCGCATCGTGGATTGCGCCAAGAGCGGCGAGAAGATGCCGGTCGAAGAGCGCCTGATGCAGCGCGCCCAGTCCGCACAGGTGCCCAAGCTGTGTGCTGAGGTGGTCAACGAGATCATGCGGGCCTGCGCTGCCGGCGGCGTGTTCAAGACCAACCCGATCGAGCGCACCTTCCGTGACCTGCATGTGGCGCGCGGCCACATCGCCAACAACACCGACACTTACGCCCGCAGCCACGGCGCCGTGATGCTGGGCCTGCCCAACGCCGACGCTTTCGTCTGATTCGGCCCCAACGCATGACAACAGGAGGCGGCATGCCACAAGCAACGTTGACAGAAAACCAGGCGTTCGACGTCATCGTCGTCGGCTCGGGCGCCGGCGCGCTGCTGGCGGCCATCCGCGCCAGCGACGAAGGGCTCAAAGCCCTGGTGGTCGAAAAAACCGCGCTGGTCGGGGGCACCTCGGCCATCTCGGGCGGCGGCATCTGGATTCCCGACAACCACGACATGCCCAAGGCCGGCCTGCGCGACAGCGTGGACGTGGCCTTTGGCTACGTCAAGGCCTGCGCCAAGGGACTGGCCAGCGACGACCGGGTGCTGGCCTATGTCGAGACGGCGCGCCACATGGCACGCTACCTGGCAGAAATTGGCGTGCCCTATCGCTGCATACCGCTCTACTCGGATTATTACCCGGCCATCCAGGGCGCGCTGCCCGGTGGCCGCACCATGGACCCGATCGAATTCAATGCCGTCAAGCTGGGCATGGACGGCCTGGCGCTGCTGCGACCGACCAACCCCGGCCAGCTGATTCTGGGCCGCATGAACATCAACGCCTTCCAGGCGCGCACCCTGCTGGCCCGCGAGAAAAAGGCCAAGTGGATGCTGATGGGCATCATGGCGCGCTATTTTCTCGACTACCCATGGCGCCGCAAGAGCAAGCGCGACCGCCGCCTCACCGGTGGCCAGGCGCTGGTCGGCGGGCTGCTGACGGCGCTGCGCAAGCGCAACATCACGCTGGCGCTGGAAACGCCACTCGAATCGCTCATCACCGAAGGCAGCCGCGTCACCGGCGTCGTGGTGAAGCAGGGCGGCCAGTCGCTGCGCCTGCAGGCGCGCAAGGGCGTGATCCTGGGCGCCGGCGGCTTTGAGCGCAACCAGCAAATGCGCGAGCAGCACCTGCCCAAGCCAACCGACCAGGCCTGGACCGCCACGCCGCCGGGCGCTAACACCGGCGACGCGATACGCGCGGGCGCTGCCGTGGGCGCCCAGACGCACCTGATGGCGCACACCTGGGGCGTGCCGACGCTGGAAGTGCCCAAGGAAGAAAAATTCCGGCCCCTGTTTGTCGAGCGTTCGCTGCCCGGCTGCATGGTGGTCAATACGCGCGGCGAACGTTTTTTGAACGAGTCGGGGCCGTACCCCGAATTCCAGCAGGCGATGTTCGCGAACCACGCCAAGACCGGCGGCGGCATTCCGGCCTGGATTGTGTTTGACGCCACCTTCCGCGCCAATTACCCGATTGGCCCGCTCATGCCCGGCTCGGCCGTGCCAGACAGCCGGATGCGAAAAAGCTGGCTGAACACGGTGTACTGGAAAGGCGAGACGCTGGAAGAACTGGCGGCCAATATCGGTGTGGACGCTGCCGGACTGGTTGCCAGTGCCGCCCGCATGACAGAATTTTCCCGCACCGGCAAGGACCTGGAGTTTGACCGGGGCGGTAACGTGTTTGACCGCTACTACGGCGACGTGAACGTGTCGCCCAACCCCAACCTGGCGCCGATTGCCAAGGGCCCGTTCTATGCCATGAAGCTGTTCCCCGGCGACATCGGCACCAAGGGCGGCTTGCTGACCGACCGCGACGCCCGCGTGCTGGACGGCGCCGGCAACGTGATCGACGGCCTGTACTGCATCGGCAACAACTCGGCTTCGGTGATGGGCCCCGCCTATCCCGGCGCCGGCTCGACGCTGGGCCCGGCCATGACCTTTGCCTACCGCGCCATTGCCGCCATCAAGGGCGCACCGATGGCGCTGGAGCGAACCGACCTCCTGGCGCACACCGAGCCACTGGAGGCCGTGGCGTGAGCCAAGGCAAGCGGCCCTCCACCGTCACCCCGATTGCGCCCGCGCTGGAGGTCGATGACGCCAGCGCCGTCAACTGGAGTGACAGCGCCGACGTGGTGGTTGTCGGCTGGGGCGCCGCCGGCGCCTGCGCGGCCATCGAGGCGCGGGCCGCTGGCGCTTCGGTGCTGGTGATTGACCGTTTTGAAGGCGGCGGCGCCAGCGCGCTGTCGGGCGGCGTGGTTTATGCCGGCGGCGGCACGCCTTACCAAAGGCAGGCGGGCTTTAAAGACTCGCCCGAGGCCATGGCCGACTACCTGCGCCACGAGGTCAATGGCGTGGTGAGCGACGCCACGCTGCAAAAATTCTGCGACGACAGCGTCGCCAACCTGGCGTGGCTGGAGGCGCACGGTGCGCGCTTTGGTGCCACCATGCCCGACCACAAGACCTCGTACCCGCCCGAGGGCAAGTTTTTGTATTACTCCGGCAACGAGATGGTGCCGGCCTGCTGGGGCGAGCGCGGCGCGCCCGCGCCGCGCGGCCACCGGGCCGTGGCCAAGGGCCAGTCTGGCGCCACGCTGTATGCCGCGTTGCGCGACGCCACGCTGCGTGCCGGCGCCGTTCCCGTCACGCAGGCCAGCGTGCGCCGGCTGGTGCGCCAGCGCGGTGCCGATGGCCAGAGCGGCGCCGTGCTGGGCGTTGAAATCTGGCAGTTGCCGCCCGGCGACCCCGCCACGCTGCGCCATGCCGAACTCAATCGCCAGGTGGCGCGCTGGCGCACCTTCAGGCCGGGCAAGGCCGCCGCCTGCCGGGTCGAGGCCGCAAAAATCGAGCAGCAAGCGGCCAAGCCGCGCTTCATTCGCGCTGTGCGCGGCGTCGTGCTGTCTACCGGCGGCTTTATCTACAACCCCGAGCTGGTCAAGGCGAATGCGCCGCACACCCGGCGCGGCTGGCCAATTGGCGGCGCCGGCTGCGACGGCAGCGGCCTGCGCCTGGGCCAAAGCGCGGGCGCAGCCACGCAGGCCCTGGACAATGTGTCGGCCTGGCGCTTCATCACGCCGCCGTCGGTCTGGCCCAAGGGCGTGGTCGTCAACGCCGAAGGCGAGCGCTTTTGCAATGAACAGGTCTACGGCGCCACGCTGGGCCACGAACTGGTCGATCACCAGGGCGGGCGCGGCTGGCTGGTGCTGGACGCCAAGCTGCGTGCGCACGCGATGCGCCAGTGTCTGTTTGGCGGACTCTGGGCGTTCCAGTCATTGCCGGCGCTGGCCATGCTGCTATTCAGCGCCAAAAAAGCTGCCACACCCGAGGCGCTGGCGGCGCGCATCCAGGCCGACCCGGCCAAGCTGCGCGCCAGCCTGGACACGGCCAGCGCGGCGGCGCGCGGCGAGCGCGATGACGCTTTTGGCAAGTCGCCCGACATGCGCTACGACATGGCACGCGGGCCGTATTACGCGCTGGACATTTCCATAGGCGCACCGACTTTTCCGCTGGCCACGCTGACGCTGGGCGGGCTGGTGCTCGACGAATCCAACGGTCAGGTGCTTGACAGCGCCGGCCAGCGCATCGCCGGGCTGTTTGCCGCCGGCCGCACGGCGATTGGCCTGCCGTCGTCGCGCTACATCAGCGGGCTGTCGCTGGCCGATTGTGTGTTTTCCGGGCGGCGTGCCGGGCGCGCCACCATGGCGTCATAAAAAAAGGAATCAAGATGGGACGTGTACAAGACAAGGTGGCGCTGGTTACCGGCGGCGCCAGCGGCGTCGGCCGCGAGACGGTCAAGCTGCTGCTGGAGGAGGGCGCCTTCGTCGCCATCAGCGACATCAACGTGGAGGCCGGCCAGGCCTTTGCCGCCGAGTGCGGCGAGCGCGCGCTGTTTGTGCGCCACGACGTGGCCAGCGAAGACGACTGGCGCGCTGCCATCGCTGCCGTGCAGCAGCGCTTTGGCCCGCTCGATATCCTGATCAACAACGCCGGCATTTTGATTCCGGGCAGCATAGCGACCGCCACGCTGGCGCAGTTTCGCCAGCTCATGCAGGTCAATGCCGACTCGTGCTTTGTGGGTTGCCAGCAGGGCATTGAAGCCATGAAAGAGCGCGGCGGTAGCATCGTCAACATGGCGTCGGTGTCATCATGGTTGCCTATCGAGGGCTACGCCGGCTACAGCGCCAGCAAGGCGGCCGTGGGCGCGCTGACCCGCGCCAGCGCGCTGTACTGCCGCAACAACAGCCTGCCGGTGCGCGTCAATTCGCTGCACCCCGACGGTATCTACACGCCCATGATGCAGGCCTCCGCACCCGGCGTGCCGGCCAAGTTTTTGCTGTTCGACGCCCAAAAGAATCCCAAGGGTCGCGCCGCCCTGCCCGAGCAGATCGCCAAGGTGCTGTTGTTTTTGGCCTCGGACGATTCGCAGGCCATCAGCGGCGCCGAGATTCGCGCCGACAGCGCCATTCTGGGCACGGGGCTTTAAGCTCGGGCGCTTTGTTTACTGCAACTGCCCATGACTTCTTCATTTTTAATGCCAAAAAGGCCTTTTGCGCACGCTACACGGGCGCATCTAGCTATTATTTTCATAGTGTCTGAGCGCTTGGTGAAAAGGAGCCCCCCATGAGCCGCTACCATGCGCTGCGCGTCAGCGCGGTAGTTGACGAGACGCACGACACCAAGTCGCTGGTGTTCGAGGTGCCGCCTGCGCTGGCCAATGCCTTTGCCTACCAGCCGGGCCAGTTCCTCACGCTGCGGCTAAGCATTGACGGGCGTCATGTGCCGCGCTGCTACTCCATGTCGAGCGCGCCCGGCGTCGACGACGCGCCGCGCGTCACCGTCAAGCGCGTCAGGGACGGGCGCGGCTCGAACTGGGTCTGCGACCATGTCAAGGCCGGCGATGTGATTGAGCTGATGCCGCCTTCGGGCGTGTTCCATCCGCGCACGCTGGACGGCGACTTTTTGCTGCTGGCCGGTGGAAGCGGCATCACGCCGGTGTTTTCCATCTTGCGCTCGGTGCTGGCCAAGGGGCATGGCCGCATCACGCTGCTGTACGCCAACCGCGACGAAAAATCGATCATCTTCAAGAACGAACTCAAGGCGCTGGCCGAGGCCTATCCGGCACGATTCAGCGTGATTCACTGGCTGGATTCGGTACAGGGCGTGCCCTCGGTGGCGCAGCTGGCCGAGCTGGCGCGGCACCATCGCAGCGCGCAAGCCTTTATCTGCGGCCCCGGCCCCTACATGGACGCCGCCGTGGCGGCATTGCAGGCCATTGAAATGCCGTCCGAGCGCATTCACGTCGAGCGCTTTGCCTCGCTGCCCGACGAGGAAACCCTGGCTGCGGCCAACGCCGTTGCGCAGGCCGCGCCGCCGCTGCCGGGCGCGGTGGACGAAGCCATCGTCGAAGTGCTGCTCAACGGCGAAACCCACACGCTGCACTGCAGCGGCAACGAAACGCTGCTCGAAGCCGCCCTCAAGGCCGGCCTGAACGCGCCGTATTCGTGCCAGGCCGGCATGTGCGCCTCGTGCATGTGCCAGATCGTCGAAGGCAGCGTGCACCTGCGCCACAACGACGTGCTGGACAAAAAAGACCTCGCCAAGGCCTGGACGCTGGCCTGCCAGGCCGTGCCGACCAGCGAGCGGCTACGTATCAAATTTCCGGAGTAAACCCCCATGAGCCTGCTTTCCGAAGCGCCCGTCAGCGCCGTTCCCGAGTCGTCGTCCTGGGCGCTGGCGCCCGACCTGCCCGAGACGCTGCCGGCGCTGATTCGCCAGGCGGCGACCAAGTTTGCAGAGCAAGCAGCCATCGTCGATGGTGCGGTAACCATCAGCTACGCCGACTTGCTGGTGCGCAGCCAGGCGGTGGCGCGCTCGCTGATTGCGCTGGGCGTGCAGGCGGGCGACCGCGTGGCCGTTTGGGCCCCAAACCTGCACGAGTGGATTCTGGCCGCTTGCGGCACGCATGCCGCCGGCGCGGTGCTGGTGCCACTGAACACCCGCATGAAGGGCGGCGAAGCGGCCGACATCCTGGAGCGCAGTGGCACCAAGGTGCTGTTTTGCATTGGCGATTTTCTGGGCCAGCACTACCCGGCGCTGCTGGCGGGCCAGCGCCCGGTCACGCTCAAGCACATCGTCGTGCTGCGCGACGGCTTCAAGGCCGACCCCGACCAGCCCGGCGACATGGGCTGGCGCTACTTCATGGGCCAGGGCTGCCTGCTGGCGCCTTCCCAAGTGCTGGCGCGTGAGCAAATGCTCAGCGCCGACAGCACGGCCGACCTGATGTTTACCTCGGGCACCACCGGCCGGCCCAAGGGCGTGATGTCGGCGCATGGCCCGACGATTCGCGCCTTCAGCACCTGGAGCCGCGTCGTCGGGCTGCAGCCGGGCGACCGCTACCTCATCGTCAACCCGTTTTTCCATTCCTTTGGCTACAAGGCAGGCTGGGTGGCGGCGTTTATCCAGGGCGCCACCGTCTATCCCGAGCAGGTGTTTGACGCCGACAAGGTGCTGGCGCGCATCGCACACGACCGCATCAGTTTCATGCCCGGCCCACCCACGCTGTTTCTGACCATGCTGGCGCATCCGCGCCTGAAGGATTTCGACATTGCCACGCTGCGCGTGGCCGTCACCGGCGCAGCCAGCGTGCCACCGGTGCTGATCACCCGCATGCGCGAGGAACTCGGCATCACCAACGTCACCACCGCCTACGGCCTGACCGAATGCGGCGGCTGCGCCACCCTGTGCGACCCCGGCGACAGCGCCGAAACCGTGGCCGGCACCTGTGGCCGCGCCCTGCCGGGCACCGAAGTGCGCTGCGTTGACGAAGAAGGCCGCCCCGTGCCCACCGGCCAGCCGGGCGAGGTGCTGCTGCGCGGCTACCACGTCATGCAAGGCTATTTCGACGACGAGGCAGCGACGGCCGAAGCGATTGACGCCGACGGCTGGCTGCACACCGGCGACGTGGGCGTGCTCGACGAGCGCGGTTACCTGCGCATCACCGACCGCCTCAAAGACATGTTCATCGTCGGCGGCTTCAACTGCTACCCGGCCGAAATCGAGCGCCAGCTGGCCGACCACCCCGCGATTGCGCAGGTCGCCGTGGTCGGCGTGCCCGACGAGCGCATGGGCGAAGTCGGCTGCGCCTGCGTCGTGCGCCGCGCCGGCAGCGAGCTGACGCCCGAAGCGCTGGTCGCCTGGTCGCGCGCCAACATGGCCAACTACAAGGTGCCGCGCCATGTGTTGTGGTTTGACAGCTTTCCGGTCAACGCCTCGAACAAGGTGCTCAAGCGCGAGCTGGCGCAGCTGGCGGTGGCGCGGCTGGTGAAGGCGAAGGTCTGAGGCGAGTTTTTAGCCGAATAAGGCGCTGGCCCAATCAGTACGGCCACTCTTTGCTATTGAATTCGTAGTTTTCTCAGAGGGGAGGGAGACCGAGTGTCTTTGGTTCACCCAGAAGTTGCATGGTGAGTGAATGCAGACACGCTCCTGATGCTGTCTTTAGGGACGTTGTTTCAAACTTCGGCTTTGCATCAAAAGGCGTTATTCGATTCATCTTGTTGAACTACTGGATTCGGCCATAAACAGTCTGTTGACACATTTGCTCAACTGACAGTTTTAGGCTGACTACGGTCATACAGTCGTGGTGGCCGCACCACTGCTGCGGTATAGACTCTTTACCAACTTTCTTCAATGGCATGGGTCGTGGGTTTCAAAGGTTGGAGCTTCTTCAAGACCTCGTTCAGTTCTACACCAATGTTTACGGTCAGAGGTTGGATACGGTCGTGCTCCTTTTGCATGAACTCGCGAGCATTGGTTTTTTCAAAAAATTTTCCTTCGTACCAGAACGACTCCAAGAAGAGAATCCACTTTTCTTCCCGCATGCCAGTGCAATCCTCGTTCAGTTCAGGGCGGACGATACTTCGGTGCTTTGACGAGTTGGTCAGGGCATTATGGTACTTGTAATCGTCGCCAGTTGTGACCTCGCGGAACAACCTGCAGAGCTTTTCGTATTCGGAATATCCTGCATTACGTAGCTGCTCTAAGAGCTTGAGGACTTCCTTGGCATAAATGCCCCGCTCCTTGAGAGATTTGGGGTGCTTGTCCAGCGCCAAGGAGTAATAGAGCATGTGGGAGCAGGTGTCCGCCACGGCATGCAGGCTTTGGACAAAGGCAACGATATTCGCCCTGATCTTCAGCATCAGATAACTGAACTCATCGTAGTCCTCGTAGACACCAAACAGGCCAAACTCCGCCAGATTCGATTGGATGTACTCTTTCATCATGTCCAAGGCTTCGTGGTAGTGGTAGCGGCAGAACTCAGGTCTGTCTGTCATGGACCTTACGCTCGGATGCGCTTTCTTCCACTGCGCCGTACCGAATACCGCAGTGACCAATTCCTCGGTCAATCTGATGTCCCATTGAGGGTTCTTATTTTTTTCAGTTTCAGAAGCGACGTTCATTTTGACCTTTATTTAGTGTGGGACCTCTAAGTTGGGGGTTCGCACACGTACTTTAGCTGTCCATAAAAACTTTGTTCTGAAGGTCTGAATGGGTCGAAAGTGGCTAGCGACGTGCTCTGAGTGAATGACGGCTTCCAACCTGACCCGGGCTTAGAAAACTTCAATTCGAAAGTTAGCTTCTTGGCCGTGGGCCGCTATCGAAACCGAAACACGTCCAACTTCTGGCTTTTTCCTGGCTTCGGCGATTTTTCTTCTGCATTTCTGCCGCCACCCGTTTTGGCAGGACTTTGCCCTTTCAGCGCCGCTTGCCCATAACGCAGCGCAGGACGCCAGACAGCCTGCACATCTTTGCTTTTTACCCAAAAACGCCTTACGCCCATGCCCCACCGGCGTAAGAGGCTATTTTTTCAATAGCAAATTAACCCGCCTCAGCGCCCCTCAAACTTCGGCTTGCGCTTTTCAATAAAGGCCTCAATGCCTTCCTTCTATTCGTGCGTAGCAAACAGCAGCTGGTTGGCCTTGCGCTCCAGCATCAGCGCGGTTTCCAGCGAGGCATCGACGCCAGCCAGCACCACTTCCTTGATCTGCATCATCGCCAGTGGCAGTATGGTCAGTTTTAAACGTTGGCAAAAAAGTTGGCAAAAAGAGATAAAAAATTAACCAAATCAAATAGTTAGACTTAATTAAAACTTGGCAAAATACAAGGCATGTATACAGAGCCCTACCAGTTTGAGCCCTTGCTGCCATCCGATGCGCGCATGGCTCCCCTGCTAACCAAGGCCCACGACCTCTCGCGCCTGGCCACGCTGCTTTCGGGCACGCGCGTCCCGCTGGAACTGCGCAGCCTGTTGCGCAGCATGAATTCCTACTACACCAACCGCATTGAAGGGCAACACACCCGGCCGCATGAGATTGAGCAGGCCTTGCGCCAGGATTTTTCCAGCGATGCCGCGCTGGCCGCCAAACAGCGCCTGGCCGTGGCCCACATCGAGGCCGAGGCCGCACTGGAGCTGCGCTACACCGGGCCGCAAGGCGCGCTCGACCTGTACTCGGTGGACGCGGTGCAGGACATGCATCGAGAGCTGTTTGGCCGGCTGCCGGCGTCAGACCTGTTCACCCCGGAAAACGAAGCCATCGTGCCAGGCCAGTGGCGTCTGCGCGAAGTCAAGGTGGGTCAGCACGTGGCACCGGCCCATGCCAGCGTGCCACTTTTCCTTAAGCGCTGGGCCGGGTTTTACGGCCAGGTGCGGCGCGGTGAAGCGGCGCTGGTGGCCCTGGCCGCTGCGCATCAGCGCCTAGGCTGGATTCATCCCTTCATCGACGGCAACGGGCGGGTGATGCGCCTCCACACCCATACGCTGCTCAGCGCCCTGGGCTATACGGCAGGGCTGTGGTCGCCGCTGCGCGGCTTTGCGCGCAGCACGCCGCGCTACTACGCCTTGCTGGCCGACGCCGACAGCCTGCGCCGGGGTGACCTGGACGGGCGCGGCAACCTGAGCGAACAGGCGCTGATCGCCTGGATTGACTATGTGCTGGACACCTGCCTGGACCAGGTCACTTTCATGACTGGCATGCTCGACTTTGACACCCTGAAAACGCGCATCGAAGCCTGCCTGGTGTTTGAAGCCACGGTGGTCAAGCAGGGGGTGCGCCAGGAGTCGCTGCGCGGGCTGCACTACCTTTTTCTGAGCGGCGAGGAGATGGCGCGGGGTGATTTCAAGGCCATGCTGGGGATGAGCGACCGGGGCGCCACCGACGCGCTGGGGGCGCTGGTCAAGCGCGGACTGCTCAAGTCCGACTCGCCCCAAGGCAAAGTCCGGTTTGGCCTGCCGCAGCACGCCTTGCGTTTTTTGTTCCCTCAGCTTTGGCCGGAAGCCGAAGCGGACAGAAACAACGGCCCGTGAATCACAGGGCGTGCGCTGCGCTGCGCGGCACGCCGCTCGCCCCGCGTCGGGCTTTCAGCGTCCCTCGAACTTCGGCTTGCGCTTTTCAATGAAGGCCTGCATGCCTTCCTTCTGGTCGCGCGTGGCAAACAGCAGCTGGTTGGCCTTGCGCTCCAGCATCAGCGCGGTTTCCAGCGAAGCATCGACGCCGGCCAGCACGACTTCCTTGATCTGCATCACCGCCAGCGGCGGCATGGCGGCAATCAACTTGGCCATTTTCAGCGCCTCGGGCAGCACCTGGTCGTCGGCAAACACCTGGCTGACCAGGCCCATGGCTTGCGCTTCGCTGGCGCTGACGGGCTTGCCGGTCAGCAGCATGCGCATGGCGTTGAACTTGCCCACGGCGCGCACCAGGCGCTGCGTGCCGCCAATGCCCGGCATGATGCCGATGCGGATTTCGGGCTGCGAAAAGCTCGCGCCTTCGCCGGCCAGGATGATGTCGCAGTGCATCGCCAGCTCGGCGCCGCCGCCAAAAGCATAGCCGCACACGGCGGCAATGATGGGTTTGGGGCAGCGCTCGATGGGCGCCCAGACGCGCTCGGTGTGGCGCTGCATGATTTCAATCGGGCCGGCGCCTTCCAGGCCTTTGATGTCGCCGCCGGCGGCAAACACTTTCTCGCCCCCGGTCAGCACAATGGCGCGCACTTGCGGGTCTGCCGCCAGCTGCGTGAAGGCGCTTGACAGCAGCGCCTGCAGGTTCAGGCTGAGCGCGTTGGTCGCCTGCGGGCGGTTCATGCGCACCACGGCCACGCCGTCGCCGGGGTAGTCAATCAGCAGCTCGCTGGCGGCCGCATCGGTGGCGTGGGCGGAAGAAGCGAGAGAAGAAGGTTCGAGACGCATGCGCAAATCCTGCAAGTGATGAAGCTTCACGATGATCGTTTTGCCCGCCCGCCGTCACATCGTCCCTTTGGACGTATCTGGCGGGCAGGGCGGTGCCTAAATTGGCCGGCATGAACCTTCAAAATGAAACTGCCCCGCCTGCCCCACCATCAAACGACGCCCCCATCAAATACTGGGAAGACATCGTGCTTGGCCAGCCCAGGGAATCGGCCCAGACGTTTTCCCTGACGGCACAGGCGATCAAGGCGTTTGCCCTCGACTGGGACCCCTTTGGCCCGCACATTGACGAGGCTGTGGCCGCGCGCTCGCCCATCGGTGAGTTGTTCGCTGCGGGCGTGCATCTGCTGTCCATCCTGATTCGCCTGAGCCACACCGTGCCGCATGAAGAAAGTTCGTCGATTGCCGCTCGTGGCTGGGACCAGGTTCGCTTTCACCGGCCTGCGGTGGCGGGCGACATCCTGCGCGCGCGCGTCACGCAACTGGAGCGCCAGGACGACCGTCGCCCTGAACGGGGTCTTTTGGTGGCGCGCTTCGAGTTGCTCAACCAGCGCGGTGAAGTGGTCGTGAGTTTTCTCAATAACGTGGTCATGCTTCGCCGGCCGGTTTAGCCCTTACTGCCTTGTCCGCTCAGGTCGATATCGTCCTTTTGGACGTATCTGTACTGAGGGGCAATCCGTAAATTTGCACCCATGAACCAGAAAAACGATTTTGACCAACGCGTGGTGCTTGTCACCGGCGGCACCAAGGGCATAGGGCGCGGCATTGCCGAGGGCTTTCTGGCCGAAGGCGCCACGGTGGTGGTGTGCGCCCGCAGCGCGCCCGAAGCCTTGCCGAGCGCAGCCGGACGCAGCGCCGAATTCCTGCCCTGCGACGTGCGCGAGGCCGATGCGGTGCGCGCGCTGGTCGACGCCATCGTGCAGCGCCACGGCCGGCTTGATGTGCTGGTGCACAACGCCGGCGGCAGCCCGCCGGTCGATGCGGCCACGGTCTCGCCACGCTTTCATGAGGGCGTGATTCGCCTGAACCTGACGGCGGCGCTGCACATGGCGCAGGCCGCCAACGCCACCATGCAAACGCAGGACACGGGCGGCGTGATTGTCTTTATCGGCAGCGTCAGCGCGCTGCGTCCTTCGCCGGGCACGGCTGCCTACGGCGCGGCCAAGGCGGCGGTGCTGAGCCTGGCGTCGTCGCTGGCGGTCGAGTGGGGCCCCAAGGTGCGCGTTGTGGCGGTCAGTCCCGGCCTGGTGCGCACCGAGCAGTCGCATCTGCATTTTGGTGACGAGGCCGGCATTGCCGCCGTCGGCGCCACGATTCCGGCCGGCCGCATGGCCGAGCCTTCCGACATTGCCCAGGCCTGTGTGTTCGTGGCGTCGCCACGCGCCAGCTACCTGAGCGGAACCAATGTGCTGCTGCACGGCGGCGGCGAAAAGCCGGCCTTTCTGGCAGCGGCGCAAGCGGGCACTTCCTGATGGCGACGGCGCCCACGGGAATCACTGAATCAAACCAACAAAGGAGCATGGCCTTGGCTGAACACGAATGGATGAATGAAATCCGCGCCCTGGTGGGCAAGGAATACGGGCGGGTCTACGCCTGGGACAAGGTCAATGCCCCCATGATTCGCCAGTGGTGCGAAGTCATGGGCGTGGACCCGGCGCGCTACACCGCCGAGGGCGCCGTGGTGGCGCCGCCAGCGATGCTGCAGGTCTGGTGCATGGAGGGCTTGGTGCCCAACAACTATCCGCCTGGCTCGACCACCGAAAACCCCTACGAGGCGCTGGGGCTGCTGGAAGCGCAAGGCCTGGCATCGGTGGTGGCGGTGAACTCCGAGCTGACCTTCGGGCGCGATGTGCGCGAAGGCGAGCGGCTGTACTACACGACCCGGCTCGACAGCATCAGCCCGGAAAAAACCACCGCGCTCGGCACCGGCCACTTTGTCACGCTGGTGATGACGTTCTTCTCGCAAAAGCCCGAGGGCGACGAAGAAGTCGGCCAGTTGCTGTTTCGCGTCTTCAAGTTTCGCCCGGCCAACCCGGTCAAGAAGCCTGATGCCGCCGCTGACAAGGCCAAGGCCGCAGCGCCAGCCGCCACCAAGCGCCCCCTGCCTGGCATCAGCGATGACACGCGCTTTTTCTGGGAAGGCGCGCGCGCCGGCAAGCTGCTCATCCAGCGCTGCAAGGGCTGCGGCGAGTTGCGCCACCCGCCCGGCCCGGTCTGCCCAAGCTGCCATTCGTTCGAGTGGGACACGGTCGAGTCCTCGGGACGCGGCACGGTTTACTCCTTCGTGGTGATGCATTACCCCGAGGTCGCGCCGTTTGACCATCCCAACCCGATTGTTCTGGTCGAGCTGGAAGAGGGCACGCGGCTGATTTCGCAAATCGTCTGCATCAAGCCGGGCGACGTGAAGATTGGCCAGGCGGTGCAGGTCGAGTTCAACAGTTTCAACGACGGCGAGCTGGTGCTGCCGCAATTCAGGCCCGTGGCCGCGACCGAAGGAGTCACCGCATGAACTTCCAACTGAGCGAAGATCAGCGCGCGTTTGCCGAAATGGCCAACGGCCTGTTTGCCGACTACTGCGGCGACGACCAGCTGCGTGATTACGACGCCTCCGGCGCGCCATTCATGCAGGATTTGTGGCAGCAGTGCGTGACCGCCGGCCTCAACACCGTGATGGTTCCCGAAGCGCAGGGCGGCCTGGGGCTGGGCATGACCGAACTGATGGCCGTGCTGGAGCAGCAAGGCCGCGCCCTGGCCATGGTGCCGCTGTGGGAGCCGCAGCTGACCGTGGCGGCTTTGGTCCAATTTGCGCCGGCCGCCTTGCCGCAGGTGCTGGACGACGCGCTGTCGGGCGAGGCGCCGGTGGCGCTGTCGCTGCAATCGCTGTCGCAGTCACGCGGCCCGTCGCTGCAGCTGGTGCGTGCCGGTGACGGCTGGACCTTGAAGGGCCAGGCCAGCGCGGTGCCACTGGGCGCCCAGGCGAACCAGGCGCTGCTGGCGGCCGACGCCGCAGGCCAGATGCGCCTGGTGCTGGTGGACTTGACGCAGGCCGGCGTTGAGCGCACCGAAGGCATGGACCAGCACCACCAGTCGGTGGCCGACCTGGCGTTTGACGCCGTGCCCGTGGCAGCCACCAACGTGCTGCCGGTCGAGGCCACCGGCTGGGTCGAGCAGCGCGCCATTGCCTGCCTGGCTGCATTGCAGCTGGGCGTGACGCAGGAGCAACTGCGCCGCACCGTGGAATACGTCAGCGAGCGCCAGCAGTTTGGCCGCGCCATTGGCACGTTCCAGCTGGTCGCCGGCCAGATGGCCGATGGCTACATTGCCGTGGAAGCCCTGCGCACCTCGGTGTGGCAACTGGTCTACCGGCTCGACGCCAACCTGGGCGCCGCGCCGCAGGCCTGGGCCACGCGCGCGCTGGCCAATGACACCGGCCACCGCGCCGGCCACATGGCGCAGCACGTGCACGGCGGCATCGGTGTGGACATCACCTACCCGGCCCACCGCTTTCTTTTCTGGAGCCGCGCGCTCGGCGTGGCGCTGGGCGGCACCGAGCACCACCTGGCCCGGCTGGGCGACTGGCTGGCCGACAACGACACCCTGGGATGGAAATATGACGCTGCCGAAGACCACAACAACGCCAACAACACCAATAACACCCACCAGGAGGCCGACCATGCCACGGTTTGACGACATTGCAGTGGGCGAAGAGCTGCCCTCTTTGATCGTTCCGGTCACGGTGGCGCTGATCAACGGCGGGGCGATTGCCACGCGCGACTACTTTCCCGGCCACCACGACCTGCAGGCCGCGCGCGAACTGGGCTCACCGCACATCTTCATGAACATCCTGACCACCAACGGGCTGGTGCAGCGCTTCATCGACGACTGGAGCGGCCCTGAAGGCCGCATGCGCGAGCTGAAGATCAAGCTGGGCACGCCCAACTACCCCGGCGACGCCATGACGATCAACGGCGCCGTCACTGACAAGCGCGCGTCCGACCGCAGCGTCGAAGTCACGCTCAAGGGCGCCAATTCCATGGGCAACCACGTCACCGGCACGGTGCGCGTTTCCCTGCCTTGATGCCGCACAGCCAGGAGCACACATTTTTATGAACGATCTCTCAATTTCCGGCCGCGCCGCCATTGCCGGCCTGGGCACCACCGAGTTCTCCAAGAATTCCGGCCGCACCGAAATACGGCTGGCCATGGAGGCCACGCTGGCCGCGCTGGCCGACGCCGGCATCGACCCCAGCGAAGTCGACGGCTTTTCGTCCTACTCCATCGACAAGGTGCCCGAGTACGAAATCGCCCGCTTGCTGGGCGCCAAAAACATCAAGTTTTTCTCGCAAGTGCCGCATGGCGGTGGCGCCGCCTGCGCGCCGATCCTGCACGCCGCGATGGCCGTGGCCACGGGCATCGCCAAGACGGTGGTGGTCTACCGCGCCATGAACGAGCGCAGCTGGTACCGCTTTGGCAACGGCAACTACGGCTTTGGTTCGTCGCCAATTGTCGAGAACGTCAACTACGGCTGGTACATGCCTTACGGCTTTCACACGCCGGCCGCATGGGTGGGCATGTTCGCCCAGCGCTACATGCACACCTACGGCGCCACCAGCGAGGACTTTGGCCGCGTGGCCGTGGCAGCGCGTGACTTTGCCGCCACCAACCCGGCAGCGTTCTTCCACGGCAAGCCGATCACGCTCGAAGAGCACCAGGCCTCGCGCTGGATTTGCGAGCCGCTGCATCTGCTGGACTGCTGCCAGGAGTCCGACGGCGCCGTCGCCATGGTCATCACGTCCAGCGAGCGGGCGCGCGACCTCAAGCAAAAGCCCGTCATCATCAAGGGCGCGGCCCAGGGCTTGAGCGACGGCCAGCAAATCATGACGTCGTACTTTCGCAAAGACATCACTGGCCTGCCCGAAATGGGGCTGGTTGCCAAGCAGCTTTGGCAGCAAAGCGGTCTGTCGGCCGAAGACATCCAGACGGCGGTCATTTATGACCATTTCACGCCTTTCGTCTTGCCGCAGCTCGAAGAGTTCGGTTTCGTCAAGCGCGGTGAGGCCAAGGACTTCATCCGCGCCGGCGAGCACGCGCGCGGCGGCAAGCTGCCCATCAACACCCATGGCGGCCAGATCGGCGAGGCCTACATCCACGGCATGAACGGCGTGGCCGAGGGCGTGCGCCAGGTGCGCGGCAGCTCGGTCAACCAGGTCAGCGACGTTCACAACGTGCTGGTCACGGCCGGCACCGGCGTTCCCACCAGCGGCCTGATTCTGGGCGACGCCTGAAACCGGGCAAGGAGACACACACCATGTTTATTGACCTCACCCCCGAACAGCACGCCCTTCGCCTGAAGGTGCGCGATTATTTCAACGACCTGATGACGCCCGAGCTGCGCCAGGAGCTGCGCGGCGCCGAAGGCGGCGACACCTACCGCAATACCATCCGCCAGATGGGCCGCGACGGCTGGCTGGCCGTGGGTTGGCCCAAGGCGCACGGCGGCCAGGGCCTGAGCGCCACCGAGCAGCTGATTTTCTTTGAAGAGGCCAACATTGCCGGCGCGCCGCTGCCCTTCGTGACCATCAGCACCGTCGGCCCGGCACTGATGGAAAACGGCACGCAGGCGCAAAAAGAGCGCTTTTTGCCCGGCATTGCCGCTGGCGAAATTATCTTTGCCATCGGCTACTCCGAGCAGCAGGCCGGCTCCGACCTGGCCACGCTCAAGACGCAGGCACGCCTGGAAGGCGACCTGGAGACCGGCCATTTCGTGGTCAACGGCGCCAAGCTGTGGACCTCGGGCATCGAGTCGGCCGACCATGTCTGGCTGGCCGCCCGCACCAGCCCCGATCTGGCGCGCCACAAGGGCATCTCGATCATGATCCTGGACACCGATGCGCCAGGCTTCTCGCACACGCTGATCAAGACCGTGGGCAACTTCACGGCGGCCACCTACTACGACAACGTCCAGGTGCCGGCCGACCGGCTGGTCGGCCAACTGCACGGCGGCTGGAAGCTCATCACCGCACAGCTCAACCACGAGCGCCTGGGCCTGGGCTCCTGGTCGGACAAGGTGTTCGGCCCGTTTACCCGGGTGCTGCAGTGGGCCAAGGCGCGCGACGAGCAGGGCCGCCGCGCGGTCGATCAGCCCTGGGTGCGGCGCTCGCTGGCCGAGTGCTATGCGCGCATGGAGGCCATGCGCCTGATCAACTTTCGCATTGCGGCCGACCTGGAGTCGGGCGGCATGGACGTGGCGCTGGCCTCGACCACCAAGGTCTATGGCTCGGAAAGCGTGCTGGAGATTTTGCGCAAGCTCATCGATATCGTCGGCGCCAGCGCGCTGGTGCGTTCCGGCTCCAGCGCCGCGCTGCTGCTGGGCGAGCTGGAGTACGAGGTGCGCGCCAGCACGCTGCTGACCTTTGGCGGCGGCACCAACGAAATACAGCGTGAGCTGATCGCGCAGTTCGGCCTGAACATGCCGCGTCCGGTGCGCTGAAGCGTCCGGCCCATCGCCCACACAACGACACAAAGGGAAACCGCGTGAATACAGCATCCATCGTGCCGCGCGAAGTGACGCAGGCCAAACTCGACCACCGTAACCAGGCGGGCCAGCGCCACCGCGCCTCGCAAACCTACACGATGGCCGACCGTATCGAGGAAAGCGCCGTGCGCTTTGCCACGCGGCCCTGCATTGGGTATGGCAGCGAGCATTACGACTACGACCAGACCAACCGCCGCATCAACCAGGTGGCACACGCCGCGCACGCGCAGGGCGTGCGCTGTGGTGACGTGGTGGCGCTGTGCATGGAGAACCGTCCGGCGTTCATGTTTGCCTGGCTGGGCCTGGCCAAGCTGGGCGCGCGCGTGGCGTTTCTCAACACCAACGTCAGCGGCAAGCCGCTGCTGCATGCGCTGGACGCCACGGGCGCCCGGCACATCGTGGTGGGCGAGGAGTGCCTGGCGCTGTTTGCCGCGACCGAGCTGCCCGGCGACATGCGCTACTGGCTCTGGCCGGACGCAGAGCGGCCTGCGCCAGCGGCGCTGCGCGAGCGCTGCGTGCTGGATCTGGCGCAGGCGGCAGCCCAGGCGCCTGACACCAACCCGCCGGCCGAGTGGCGCGCCGGGCTGGTGGCGGGCGACCCGGCCTTGTACATCTTTACCTCCGGCACCACCGGACTGCCCAAGGCGGCGGTGATCAGCCACGCCCGCTGGCTCATCACCGGCGACGTCATGCAGGCGACGATGGACGTGCAGGCCAGCGACTGCTTTTATTGCTTCTTGCCGCTCTACCATGGCGCGGCCTCGCTGTCGGCCGGCGCCACGGCGTTTGTCTCGGGCGCCAGCCTGCTGCTGCGCCGCAAGTTCAGCCGCAGCGAGTTCTGGCCCGACGTGCGCCGCCACCAGGTGACGATTTGCCAGTACGTGGGCGAGATTTGCCGCTTTTTGCTGACCGTTCCGCCGCAGCCCGACGACCGCGACCACCCGCTGCGCAAGATGGTCGGCGCCGGCATGGCGCCCGAAATCTGGGACCAGTGGGTGCGCCGTTTTGGCGATTTCGACATTTACGAGGGCTGGGGCTCGACCGAGTCCAACACCAACACCATCAACGTCGACAACCGCATCGGCTCGTGCGGCCGCGTGCCGTTCTGGGAAAAGACCAACCTGCGCCTGGTGCGCTACGACATCGACAGCGACAGCCACCCGCGCGACGAGAACGGCTTTTTGCAGCTGTGCGAGGTCGGCGAGGTCGGCGAGGCCATCGGCATGATCATCGACATTCCCGACGTGGTGGGCGGCCGTTTCGAAGGCTACACCTCGGCCGAGGCAACGGAAAAGAAGGTTCTGCGCAACGTCTTCAAGGAAGGCGACGCCTGGTGGTCGTCGGGCGACCTGCTGCGCATTGATGCCGACGGCTACTGCTGGTTCGTTGACCGCATCGGCGACACCTTCCGCTGGAACAGCGAGAACGTCTCGACCACCGAGGTGGCCGATGCGCTGGGCGACTTTGCGGGGCTTGACGCCATCACCGTCTACGGCGTGAAGGTGGAGGGCGCCGACGGCCGCGCCGGCATGGCCGCGCTGGTGCTGCATCCAGGCGTGGAGTTCGATCCCGCGGCGTTCTGGGCCTTTGCGCTGGAGCGCCTGCCGCGCTACGCCGCGCCGCTGTTTCTGCGCATTGCGCCGACCACCGACATGACCGGCAACTACAAGCTGCGCAAGGTTGACCTGCAGCGCCAGGGCTACGACACGGCGCTGGTCCAGGACCCGTTGTTCGTGCGCGATGACAAGGCACAGACCTACGTGCCCCTGTTGCCCGTCAATGCGATGGCGCCGGCGCAAAAGGCCCTGGCATGACGCGGCTGCACGCCCGGGTGGTGCTTGACTACCCCTTCACCGCACCGGCCACCGACGGCTCGGTGGTCGAGGTGGCGCCCGGCATTTTGTGGGTGCGCATGCCCATGCCGATGGCGCTGGACCACATCAACGTCTATTTGCTGCGCGCAGAAGAGGGCTGGACGCTGATAGACACCGGCCTGAACACCGAACTCACGCGCGAGCGCTGGGAACACATTGCCGCCCACCACCTGCAGGGCCTGCCCATCGTCCGGCTGGTCTGCACCCACATGCACTACGACCACGCGGGGCTGGCGAGCTGGCTGTGCGAGCGCTTTGGCATCCCGCTGTACATGACGCACGGCGAGTACTACATGATGCGCACGCTGGCCGATCCCATGCCCGACCCCTTGCCGCAGGCTCAGGTCGAGTTTTACCAGCGCGCCGGCATGCCGCAAGAGCGCGTCGACCGCATGTGGAAAGCCATGCGCAAAGACCCCTTTCTGCCGCCGCAGCCGCATTCGTTCACGCGCCTGCGCGGCGGCGACGAGATCGAGCTGGGTGGGCGCATCTGGCGTGTGGTGATTGGCGAAGGCCACTCGCCCGAGCATGCCTGCCTGTACTGCGAGCAGGACGAGATTTTGATTGCCGGCGACCAGCTGCTGCCGCGCATCAGCTCCAACGTGCTGGTCACCGGCATTGAGCCCGAGGCCAATCCGCTCAAGCTGTGGCTGGCCTCGCTGACGCGGCTGGAGCAACTGGCGCCCGGCACGCTGGTGCTGCCTTCGCACGAGCGGGTGTTTCGCGGCCTGCATGCGCGCACGCAAGAACTGCGCGAGCACCACGAGCACCAGTTCGTGCTGCTGCGCGCCTACCTGACCGACAACGCCAGCTGCACCGCCTTTGAAGCCATGCTGTGCCTGTTTCCGCGCCTGCGCGGCCCGGTCGACGACATGCTGGCGCTGGGCGAGTCGATTGCCCACCTGTCCTGGCTGCGCTTTGAAGGCGTGCTGCGGCGCGTGCTCGACGAAGACGGTGTTTACCGTTTTGCGCTGGCCGACCCGTCGTTTGCGCTGACACTTCCTCCTTCCGACGCTACCGACAGCCCCGAACTCGCAGAGGAAAACCATGCAAGACACTGAAAATTTTCGCGCCGAAACCCGCGCCTGGCTGGAAGCCAACTGCCCGCCCGCCATGCGCCAGCCCCTGACGCAAGAGCAAATCGTCTGGAGCGGCTCCACGGTCAAGTTTGCCAACGACGACCAGCGCGTCTGGTTCGAGCGCATGCGCGACCGGGGCTGGTTTGCGCCCGACTGGCCGGCCGAGCTGGGCGGCGGCGGCCTGGCCCCCAAGCAGGCGCGCATCGTCGAGCAGGAAATGCTGCGCCTGGCCTGCCGCCCGCCCCAGTTCAACCTGGGCGTGTGGATGCTCGGTCCGGTGCTGCTGGAGCTGGGCACCGAAGCGCAAAAGCGAGAGCACTTGCCGCCCATGATGGAGGGGCGCATGCGCTGGTGCCAGGGTTTCAGCGAGCCCAATGCCGGCTCCGACCTGGCCAGCCTGAAGACCTCGGCGCGCGTGGACGAGAACGGCGACTTCGTCGTCAACGGCTCGAAAATATGGACGTCCTACGGCGATGCGGCCGACTGGATGTACGCGCTGGTGCGCACCGACACCACGGTGAAGAAGCAGCAAGGCATCAGCTTTGTGCTGATCGACATGAAAAGCCACGGCGTCACGGTCAAGCCCATCGAGCTGATCAGCGGCAAGTCGAGCTTTTGCGAGGTGTTTTTTGACGACGTGCGGGTGCCGGCGCGCCAGCTGATCGGCCCGCTCAACGGCGGCTGGACCGTGGCCAAGAAGCTGCTGCAGCACGAGCGCGCCGCCATGTCCAAGTTCAGCGAGGGCGCCGCGCCGTCGCACGACGCGCTGGCCGTGGCGCGGCCCTATCTGTATGACGAAGACGGCACCTTGCTGGAGCCGGTATGGCGCGACCGCCTGGCCGCGCTGCTGATGGACTCGCACGCGTTTTCGCTGACGCACCAGCGCGTCAAGGAAGAAGGCATGGCGCGGATGGACATCAGCGGCCCGTCGTCCATCATGAAGCTGGTGCAGACCGAGCAGGAAGTGGCCAAGTACGAGCTCTTGACGCAGCTGATGGGCCAGCGCGGCCTGAGCTGGGAAGGGAGCGAGTTCAGCGCCGACGAGCACGACATCTGCCGGCTCTGGCTGTTGGCCAAGACCTACACCATCTCTGGCGGCAGCAGCGAGGTGCAGCTCAACATCATTGCCAAGCGCGTGCTCGGCCTGCCGGGCTGAAAGAACACCGCGATGCACACGACAAAAAAACCGGAGACACAGGCATGAGTTTTTTGCTGAACGATGAACAGCGCCAGCTGGGCGACAGCGCCACTGAATTTTTGAACGCGCAGTCGCCCATCAGCCTGCAGCGCCGCCTGCGCGACGAGCGCGCACCGCTGGGCTTTGAGCCGGCGCTGTGGCAGCAGGTGGTTGATCTGGGCTGGCCGGCTGCCGTCTTTCCCGAGGCGTATGACGGCCTGGGCGTGGGCTACGCCGGCCTGGGCGCGGTGTTCGAGGCCATGGGCCGCACGCTGGCAGCGCTGCCGCTGCTATCGTCGGTGGTGCTGTGCGGCGAGCTGGTGCTCGCTGCCGGCAGCGAGGCGCAGCGCCAGCGCTGGCTGCCCGGCCTGGTGGACGGCCAGCAGCGCCTGGCCCTGGCGCTGGACGAGCAGGGTCGCCACCACCCCAAGCGCATCATGACGCGCGCCCGGCGCAATGCCCAGGGCAACGGCTGGGTGCTCGATGGCGAGAAATGGTTTGTCATCGACGGCATAGACGCGCCCTGGCTGATCGTCGTGGCGCGTGTGCAAGATGCGCAGGGCGCGGGCGATAGCCTGGGTCTGTTCATGGTCGAGGCCACGCAGGCCGGCCTCACGCTGCAGCCGACGCTGCTGGCCGACAGCCGCAACCACGCGCGCCTGCAACTGGCGGGCGTGGAAGTGGCCGACGAGCTGCGCCTGAACGCCGCTGATGATGGCGCGCAGGCGCTGGACGCCGTGCTGGACCGCGCCCGCATCTGCCTGGCCGCCGAAGGGCTGGGCCTGCTGCGCGAGGCTTTCGAGCGCACCAACGCCTACCTGAAGGAGCGCGTGCAGTTTGATGTGCAGATTGGCTCCTTCCAGGCGCTGCAGCACCGCATGGCGCGGCTCTACGTCGAGCTGGAAATGCTGGAAAGCTGCGTGCGCGCCGCCTTGTCGGCCATTGACGCGAATGATGCCGAACTGGCGCTGCTGGCCAGCCTGGCCAAGGCGCGTGCCTCCGACCTGTGCGAAAAGCTGATGAACGAGGCGGTGCAGCTGCACGGCGGCATCGGCGTGACCGACGAATTTGATTTGGGGCTGATGGTCAAGCGCGCCCGCGTGCTGCAACACAGCCTGGGCGACGCGGTGTTTCACCGCGAGCGCTATGCACGACTGAAAGGGTTTTGAACGCCATGACTTCTGCTGCAACCACCACCGCCATTGCGTCGCCTCCAGAGCCGGATTTACTCAGCGAGTTCGCCCGCTGCCACGCGCAGCTCATCGCGCCCGGCGCGCCTTTCGAGCTGACCCAGATCAGCGTCAATGGCCAGACGCTGCCCGCCTACCGCAACGCCTTGGCCTCGCTGCCGGCGGTGATTGACGCCGGCCGCGTGCATGGCGCGCGCGAATTCATGGTCTACGAAGGCGACCGCTGGACGTTTGACCGCTTTTACCAGGCGGTGGACGCGCTGGCCGGGCGCCTGCAGTCCGGGCACGGCGTCAAGGCCGGCGACCGCATTGCCATTGCCATGCGCAACCGGCCCGAGTGGGCGGTGGCATTTGCCGCGGTGGCGCTGCTGGGCGCCGTGCCCGCGCCGCTCAACAGCTTTGGCCTGCAGGGTGAACTGCTGGCCAACCTGCGCGACCTCGGGCCGCGCTGGCTGATCTGCGACGCCGAACGCTTTGCCCGCGTGGGCGCCGACCTGGCCGCGCTCGATTGCCGCGCGACCGTGGTCGAGGGCGAGCCGGGGCAGGGCGACGTGGCCTGGGCCGCACTGATCGCGCCCGGCGCGCAAGCGCTGCAGCCGCCCGTGCCGGCACCAGACGACGACGCACTGATTTTGTTCACCTCGGGCGCCAGCAGCCAGGCCAAGGGCGTGCTCTCTTGCCAGCGCTCGGTCTGCCAGGCGCTGCACAACATCGACTACATCGGCGCCATCACCGCCATGACCTCGCCCGACATGGTCAAGGTCATGATGGCGCGCGGCCTGCAGCCGACCACGCTGACCGCCGTGCCGCTGTTTCACGTCAGCGGCCTGCATGCGCAGCTGCTGGCCTCGCTGCGCCACGGACGCCGGCTGGTGTTCATGCACCGCTGGGCGCCGGCGCAGGCGCTGAAATTGATCCAGAGCGAAAAAATCACCCAGTTCAACGGCGCGCCGTCGATGGTGATGCAGTTGCTGGCCGAGCCCGGCTTTGACGACCCGGCCATCACCGGTAGCCTGGGCGGCGTCGGCTTTGGCGGCGCCGGCCTGCCGCAGCGGCTGATCGACGACGTACTGAGTCGGCGCGGCGACGCCATGTCGGGGGTCGGCTTTGGCCTGACCGAGACCAACGGCGTGGGCGCGGCCGCTTCGGGGCTGCTGTTCCAGCTGCGGCCGCAGGCGTCGGGAATGATCGCGCCCATCATCGAGCTGCGCGTGGCCGACTTTGACGGCACGCCCATGCCGACGGGCCAGCCGGGTGAGGTGTGGCTGCGCGGCGTCACCGTGATGCAGGGCTACTGCGGCCAGCCCGAAGCCAGCGCCAAGGCGATGGAAGGCGGCTGGTTTCGCACCGGCGATATCGGCATTCTGGACGCCGACGGCTTCTTGCGCGTGGTGGACCGCATCAAGGACGTGATCAACCGCGCCGGCGAGAAAATCGCTGCCGCCGAGATCGAGTCCTGCCTGCTGCAGCACCCCTTGCTGGTCGAGGCGGCGGTGTTTGCCCAGCCCGACGATCAGACCGGCGAGGCCGTCGTCGCCGTGGTCGTGCTCACGCCCGGCGCCCACTTGAGCGCCGAAGACGTACAGGCGCATGTCGCTGCCCGCCTGGCCGCGTACAAGGTGCCCAAACTGGTTTACGTGCGCCAGGACAGCCTGCCGCGCAACCCGGCCGGCAAGATGCTCAAGACCGCGCTCAAGCGCGAGTACGCGCCAGCCTGATCGCGCTGCGACCACGCGGCCGCGCCAGCCGCTGTATCGCACTGGCGCGGCGCGGGCCGAATCATGCGTGGTGCAACACCCGCCGCATCGGTTTCTCTCAATGATCCAGGCCGTCTTGCCGTCGCATGACGGCGTGCCCCTTCATTCGCTGGCGAAGAAAGGTGGGCCAGGAATTTTTTCGGTGCGCACGCCAGCCTGCACGCTCACCAGGCAGTCGCTTCCTGCCAGAGACATAAATAAAGCGTAACTTTTTGCGGCCGTGCTCCATCGCGGCCTTGGCACAGCAGAAAAAAATGTGTAAACCCGGCACGAGGACGGCGTTCATGCCGCCACTGGGAATGCCTCAAAATTTCAAGAAAAAATGCCTGATTAGCGACTTACCTCAGACACGTTGAACCTTCAGGCATGTCTGTTGTCCAACAGGCGATGCCGAGTCATCGGCCAAGGAGCAGGTCATGTCAATGAATGCCATCCAGTTCCAGCGCGGGCTCTCGCTGCCCCAGTTCCAGGCGCTTTACGGCAGCGAGGCGCAATGCGAGCGCGCCCTCATTGCCGCACGATGGCCCCACGGCTGGCGATGTACGCACTGCGGCTGCAAGCGCTTTTTTCTCACCCGCAATGGCCCGGGCCGCCAGCTGTGGGAGTGCTTTGTCTGTGGCTACCAGTCCTCCAGCATCGTGGGCACGGTGATGGAGCACACCCATCTGCCCTTGAATCTGTGGTTTTTGGCCATGTACCTGCTGACGCAGTACAAAAACGCTATCAGCGCCCTGGCACTCAAGCGCCAGCTCGGCGTGTCCTACAAAACAGCATGGCTACTCAAGCACAAGCTGATGCAGACCATGAGCCAGCGCGATGCGCGCTACCGCTTGCACGGGCGCGTGGAGATCGACGATGCCTACCTCGGGGGCGAGCGTGCGGGCCACATCAACGGCGGGCGCAAGGCGGCCAACAAGACGGCCTTTATCGCTGCGGTGCAGACCCACTCGGACGGCAGGCCCCTGTACATGCGCCTGACGCCCGTGGCCGATTTCACGATCGAGGACGTCAAGCAATGGGCCGGGCGCCACTTAGCGCCCGGCTGCCATGTGGTGAGCGATGGCACGGCCGCTTTTGCCCATGTGTGCCAAGCGGGCGCTACGCACGAGCGCCATGTCACCGGCGGTGGGCGCCAGGGCGTGCAAACGCCTCAGCTGCACTGGGTCAATACCCTGCTGAGCAATCTCAAGACCAGCATGGCGGGCACCTACCATTCGTTTGACCATGCCAAATATGCCGCGCGCTATCTGGCCGAGTTTTGCTATCGCTTCAACCGCCGCTTTGACCTGCCCGCCATGCTGCCCAGGCTGCCCAGGCTGCTGCGGGCACTGGCCACCACAAGGCCGCTGCCGTTGAAGGTGTTGCGAATCTGAGGTAAGTCGCTAATCAGGAAAAAATGCCCGTTTCGCTTAGCCGTAGTGCGCTTGCAGCTATTGATTAAATAGCAATTGGCGGCCACCCATGTGTGCGGGACGTGACCGGTTCACCGGCGTGTGACGGCCGCCAGTTGCCGGTTGCGGCCCTGCGGGTCATAACCTAGTCTTATTAGACGATGGAGAGAATGTGGCCTGAACCAACAATTCCAGTCGAGATGGCTGGGCATTGAAATTATTTTCCCACTCGTCTGTATTGCCCCTCACGCGCTTGCGTGGCGACCTGGATTACTACTCCCTTGAACAAGGGAAAAGGAGACTTTGATGAAAGTAACGATGACCCTGATACCTGTTGCCGTGAGCTTGCTCATGGCCGGCAGCGCGCTGGCCAAAGTGCCCGCCGCCGAGGCCGACAAACTGGGCAAGGAGCTGACCTGCGTCGGCGCCGAGAAAGCCGGCACCAAGGACGGCGTTCCCGAGTTCACCGGCAAGTGGCTGGGCACACCACCCGGCGTTGAGTACACCCCGCACGTCGGCCAGCACCCGGTGGACCCGTATGCCGGAGAAAAGCCGGTGCTGAGCATCACCGCCGACAACCAGGCGCAGTACGCATCCAAGCTGTCCGATGGTCAAAAAGCCCTGTTTGCCAAGTTTCCCAAGACCTTCCGCATGGAGGTCTATCCGGGCCACCGTGATTTCCGCCTGCCCGACTCGGCCTGCGAAGTGGCCAAGAAAAATGCGCTGAATGCCGAGATCACCGACGGCGGCCTGGGCATCAGTGGCGCGCTCAAGGGTGCCATCCCGTTCCCGATCCCGAAGAACGGCCAGGAAGCGTTGATGAACAACATGTTCCCCAACCGGGCCTTCAACGAAGACAAGACCACCGACTTTGCCAACGTGCTGTCCGATGGCAACATTGCCTGGGGCAGGCAGCGCAACCGCAACTTGGGTATCGTCGGCAAGCCGGACGAGGTGGGCAAGCCGCTTGAAGGTGTGATGGCTTACAGCAGCACGGGTACCTTGTTGCCCGAGCGCGAAAAGGGCAGCGTCAGCGTCTCGTCCGAGCCCGTCAATTTCGCCAAGGACAAACGCCTGGCCTGGAGCTACGACCCCGGTACGCGCCGCGTGCGCCAGCTGCCCGAGTACGGCTTTGACCAGCCCCTGGGCGGCTCCGGCGGCAAGATGACGATTGACTCCGACCGCCTGTTCAACGGCTCGCCCGAGCGCTACAACTGGAAACTGCTGGGAAAGCGCGAGATGTACGTCCCCGCCAACGCCTACAAGCTGCACGCCAAGACCGTCAAGTATGCTGACCTGCTCAAGCCGGGCGTGCCCAACCCCGAATTCATCCGCTGGGAGCTGCGCCGCGTCTGGGCCGTCGAGGGAACGTTGAAAGAGGGTTATCGCCACCTGTACGGCAAGCGCGTGCTGTTCTTGGACGAGGATACCGGCCAGGCCGTGATGGCCGACATGTATGACGCACGTGGCTCGCTGTGGCAGTACGCCTTCCTGAACTACTACTACGGCTTTGACATCAACGCGTGGCAGGCGGGCACGGCCTTTTATTTCGACCTGAACTCGGGCGGCTACATTGCCTACAACCTGTTCCAGGAACGCCCCAACGGGCCAATCCTGAACAAGGGCAACCTGACCCCGTCCATGTTCACGCCGGAAGCAGCACGCAACGCTGGCAACTAAGTGCTTTCACAGAAAAACAAGGAGACCTAATGATGAAAAAAAACAAGACACTCAAGCCCGTTGCCATGGCCATTTTGGTGCTGGTCGCGTCTGGCATTGCACAGGCCGGTGAAACCATTACTTTTGAGAATGGCGTGAATCTGGACTGGCGCTTTACAACGAACTACACGCTGTCGCAGCGCACCAAGAGTGCCGACCCGGTGCTGGCCCGCAATGCCGGCGCCAACGACGGAGACAACAACTTTGCCAAGAACGCCCTGACGGCCAACCGTATTTCGGGGCTGTTCGAGGGCAAGGTCTCCAAGGGCGAGAGCGGCTTCGTGCTGTCCGGCAGCACGTTTTATGACGACGTTTACCATCGCACCAACGACAACACCGGCCTGGTGAACAAGCCGGGCCGGGTGAACGAGTTCACCGATGCAACCAGGCGCTACCACGGCGGCTACAGCCGCATCCTGGATGCCTATGGCTACACCTCGTTTGAGCTGGGCGAGTCCAGCCGCGCCACGGTGCGTCTGGGCCGCCAGGCGGTCAACTGGGGAGAGTCGGTGTACTTTCCCAACATCGCGCAGGCGCAAGGACCGTTTGACGGCACCAAAACCGGGGTACCGGGCACTGAAACCAAGGACGTGATCCTGCCCGAGGACCAGCTCGTCGCCTCCATCGAGGTGACGCCGCGCCTGACCTTGCTGGGTCAGTATCAGTTCGGGTTTCATGAGACCATCGCGCCGGCGCCAGGTTCATTCCTGAACAGCTCTGATGGCGTGGGGCCGGGCGGCACGTGCCTGCAACCCTATGTGGGCAACAGGTGCACCTTTGGCCTGCGCGGGAACGACATCCTGCCCAGCAAAACCGGCCAGTGGGGCATTGGCACGCGCTACCGCGTCACTGACCAGACCGAGGCGGGCCTGTATTACCTCAATTACAACGACCGCACGCCGCTGCCGATCATCAACGCAGCCACGAGTTCGTACCAGGTACGCTACTTTGACAAAGTCAAGCTGATCGGCGGAACCGTCAGCACCAAGGTGCTGAACAATACCTCCGGCTACGGTGAACTGACTTATCGCGATGGTGTACCGGTGCTCATGGGTGCGCTCGGCACGCCAGTGCGTGCCAAGGCCATGCAGCTCAACCTCGGTACCTTTACCAACTTCGGTCGTACGCCGTTTGCCGAGTCGGTCAACCTGCTGGGCGAAATCTCGGCCGTGAAATACCGTGGGTACAACGGCCCCGAGAGCGGCCTGACTTTCAAGACGGACTCTGGCCTGGCATTTTCGGGCACCCTGGTGCTGGGCTATCCCGGCATTTTCGAAGGCTGGGACCTCACGGTTCCCATCAGCTATTCGCAGCAGCTGAGTGGCCGTACCTTGTTGGGCAGCGTCGGCGGCAAGGGCGACAAGCGCTACAGCATCGGCGCCTCTTTCGTCCGCCAGGGGAACCTCTCCATCGGCGTGACCTATTTGGGTTATGCCGGTGGTGCGTCTCTGGATGCGACAGAGAATCGTCTGCTTGCCGATCGCGACCAGCTGGCGCTGAACATGAAATATTCGTTCTGAGGTCGGCCAGAAACTTGTAAAAAAACCCGGGCTTCCCCGGGTTTTTTCATGGCCGATTCATGTTCATTTCAATGCGGTGGTTCGGCACCGTCATCGGTGCGCAGCGTGGCGATCTGTCATGCATGAAGCGCACAGCTCGATTGCCGCGCTGCGCTCGCAGTGAGGATGCGGGGCCACCATGCAGATTTTAAATGCTATGCATTCAGGAGCTGAAAGCGCCCGCGCTGCCTGCGCAAACCGTTGAAAAGGCTTGAATTCCGACGCTGTTTCAGCGACGGCGTTGACAGGCGGATCGGCCGGGTGGCTCAGTCCGCGCTGATGTTGGCCGGCCCGAAGAAGGCGCGCATCTGCACGATGCGTCCGGCGTCGTCAAAGCGGAACAGGTCGATGGGCCGGATGGTGGTGCGCTGGCCTTTCACCTCAAAAGAGACGCTGAAGGCAAAGGCGGCCTCGCTGGCCACGGCGCGGATCTGGCCTTCGAGTTCAACCCGCAGCTTGAGCTTCAGCGAGCCGGCATAGAAAGCGCGAATCTCGGCAAGGCCGCGCTTTGGCGCTGTACCCACCGGGTCTTCGACCACCGCATCGTCGGCGTACAGCGCGACGATGGCGTCCAGGTCAGAGGCGTTGAGTGCGCGGACATAGGCCTCGACAGTGGCCTGCATGTGTTCGGGCGTGGGCATGTTTCGTTGTTCCTGGCTCAGAACTGTGTGGGCCGAGTGACCGCGTCGATGCCGCCGTCCACATAAAACTGCGCGCCATGCACGAAGCTGGCGGCCGGGCTCATCAGGAAGGCCACCACCGAGGCCATCTCGCTCGGTTCGGCGCGGCGCGCGATGGGCGCGACAAAATTCCTGATGGCTTCGCCGTAGCGCGCGTCTTGCAAGCCGGCCTGCAGCAGCGGGGTTTCGGTCGCGCCAGGCGCCAGCGTGTTCAGGCGCACGCCGGCCTGGCCCCAGGCGGCAGCGCGCTTGCGCACGGCCACCGTAAGGGCGTTTTTCGAGCCGGCGTAGGCCAGGTTGCCACCCTGCGCGCCCGCGCCCATGACGATGGCGGCGACGGCAGCTTCGTCGCCGGCCTCGCAGGCGGCGGCCAGCGGGTTCTTGTCCCACGGCAGCATGGCCGAAGCGACCGACGAAATCACCACGGCCGAAGGATTTTTGCCTTTTTGCAGCGCCGGCAGCAGGGCGTCGAGCAGCTCGACCGCGCCAAAGTAGTTGACCGATGTAACCAGCGATGCCGGCTGCACTTGCGCGCCCAGGCCGGCGCACAGCACCAGGCCGTCGAGCGTGCCGCCAGAACGCTCCAGCGCCTGCGCAAGGATGGCCTGGCGGCCTTCGGCGGTGGACAGGTCGCCGGTGATGTCGGCATTGCGCAGGTCCACGCCAATGACGGTGTGGCCGGCGGCCTGCAAGGCGGCAACGGTGGCAGCGCCAATGCCGGAGGCCGAGCCGGTAACGAGGGTAAGAGGCATGGGAACAGTCCTTTTCATAAGTTCAATGACAAACGGGATGCCAGGCATCAGACCGCAATCATCACTGGCAGGCCACACCCAAACGGACGATGGCCACCGTTCAGGCTACGAGCACATGTTTGGTCAGCAGCAGGCCGCTCACGATAAGCAGGAGGGCGACCCAGCGCATCAGGACAGGCGCAGGCACATGGCGCGCAAGGCGGTCACCCAGCACCACACCGGCCAGCGCAAAGCCTGCCATCAGGAGCCAGCGCCACCAGAGTTCGCTGCTCGACAGGCGACCGGTTGCGCCCAGGCCGGCGATCACAATGGACGCGCTGCACGCGATCAGGGCAGGTGCGGTGGCGCGCATTTGCCGTACGTCGGGCAGACGCCAGCGCAACCAGGTGACAAGCACCGGTCCGGCGCAGCCAAACATTGTTTCGACCATTCCAGCCGCCGCACCGGCTGCCGTCGAGGCCTTGTCGGGCAGGCCGGCATGCACCAGGGCGGGGCGGCGCAGGAGCTTGACGCCCACTGCGGCAATGTACAGCCCCAAAAAGAACAGCGGCCAACGCGGCTCCAGGATGCGAACCAGCCACAGGCCCAGCAGGCTGCCGAACAGCATGCCCGGCACCATCCTGCGCACTTCGTCCCAGCGCACCTGGCGCAGGTTCAATCCGCCGTGCATCACGCAGGCGGGCAGATCAAGCAACAAGGTCAAGGCCACCACTTCGGGCAGCGGCCAGATCCAGCTCAGCAGTGGCACGATGATCAGGGCCGAGCCAAAGCCCGTGATGCCGAGCACAATATAGCCGAGCAGAACGGCCAGAGACGGCAAGGCAAATTCAAGCATGCGTTGTGGGGTGGAGGGTCATGCGGTCCTGGCCCTGTGCGGCTGCGCAGTCAGGCGCTACAGCGCCGCCGCCAGTTCGGGCACCGCCGTGAACAGGTCGGCCTCCAGGCCGTAATCGGCCACACCAAAAATCGGCGCATCGGCGTCCTTGTTGATGGCGACGATGACCTTGGAGTCCTTCATGCCGGCCAGGTGCTGAATGGCGCCTGAAATGCCAACGGCCACATACAGCTGCGGCGCGACAATCTTGCCGGTCTGCCCGACCTGCCAGTCGTTGGGGGCGTAACCGGCATCGACCGCCGCGCGGCTGGCACCCAGCGCGGCGCCGAGCTTGTCGGCCAACGGTGTCATCACTTCGGCAAACTTTTCGCTCGAACCCAGGGCGCGGCCGCCCGAGACGATGATTTTGGCGGCCGTCAGTTCCGGCCGGTCATTTTTGGCGATCTCGCTGCTTACGAAGCGGGTTTTGCCCGTGTCGGGCGTGGCGCCGGCCATTTCCACCAAGGCGCTGCCGCCGCTGGCCGCCGTCGCGTCAAATCCGGTCGTGCGCACGGTGATGACCTTGGTCGCGTCCAGGCTCTGCACGGTCGCCATCGCGTTACCGGCATAGATTGGACGCTCGAAGGTGTCCTGCGCATCGACGCGGGTGATGTCGCTGATCTGCGCGACATCCAGCAGTGCCGCCACCCGGGGCGCCACGTTCTTGCCGCTGGCGGTGGCGGCGAACAGGATGTGGCTGTAGCCGCCCGACAGCGCCAGGGCCAGCACCTGCGCGGCCATGTTTTCGGCCAGGCCGTGGGCAAGGGCCTGGCCATCGGCATGGATGACCTTGGCAATGCCGGCAATGTGCGTGGCCGCTTCGGCCGCCTGCTGCGCGCCATGGCCCATCACCAGCAGGTGGACCTGGCCGTCGGCAAACAGGCTGATCTGGCTGGCGGCGGTCACGGTGTTGAGGGTGGCGGGCTTGATGCTGGCGTTGTCGTGTTCGGCAATTACAAGTGCAGTCATTTAGATCACCTTCGCTTCGTTTCTGAGTTTGTCGACCAGCGTGGCCACGTCGGCCACTTTGACGCCGGCGCTGCGCTTGGGCGGCTCGCTGACCTTGAGGGTCTTGATGCGCGGCTTGACATCGACGCCGAGTTCTTCGGGCTTGAGGTTTTCAAGCGGCTTTTTCTTGGCCTTCATGATGTTGGGCAGCGTGACGTAACGCGGCTCGTTGAGGCGCAGGTCGGTCGTGATGACGGCCGGCAGGCTCAAGCTCAGGGTCTCGGCGCCGCCGTCGACCTCGCGCGTGACACTGACCTGGCTGCCAGCGACTTCGACCTTGGAGGCGAAGGTGGCTTGGCCCCAGCCCAGCAGCGCAGCCAGCATCTGGCCGGTCTGGTTGCAGTCGTCGTCGATGGCCTGCTTGCCCAGGATCACCAGTTGGGGTTGCTCTTTTTCTACCAGCGCCTTGAGCAGCTTGGCCACGGCCAGCGGCTGCAGTTCCTCGGCGGTTTCAACCAGGATGGCGCGGTCGGCGCCAATGGCCATGGCCGTGCGCAGCGTTTCCTGGCACTGCAGTACGCCGCAGGAAACGGCGATGACCTCGGTGGCCACGCCTTTTTCCTTGAGCCGAACGGCTTCCTCGATGGCGATTTCGTCAAAGGGGTTCATGCTCATCTTGACGTTGGCGATGTCAACGCCGCTGCCGTCGCTCTTGACGCGCACCTTGACGTTGTAATCGACGACGCGCTTGACGGGGACCAGAATTTTCATGGGGCAGGGTTCCTGTGAATGTCTTTTGAAGCGAAAAATAAAAGGCCAGTGATCAATCTTCCCTACTGTGGCGTAACGTCGAACGCAGGTCAGCGTCCGAATGGACGATGTTGGCCGCCTTGGCTCTTTCACAATGGCAACAGTTTTTACTGCGAGGCATCAAGACACCCATGAGCAATCCTTTTTCTCCGCTGCTTCAGCCGGGCCGCATCGGCACGCTGGACATCCGCAACCGCATCGTCATGGCGCCCATGGGGTCGAACTTCGCCGAAACCGACGGCACCTGCGGGGAACGCATCCAGGCCTATTACGAGGCGCGCGCCAAAGGCGGCGCCGGCCTGTTGACGATGGGCGTGTGCTCCATCGCCTATCCGCATGGCACGGGTGAGCCGTTCCAGGTCGGTGTCTCGCGCGACGACTTCATTCCCGGCCTGGCCGCCGTGGCCGAGCGCGTGCACCGCCATGGCGCCAAGATTGCCATGCAGCTGCAGCATGCAAGCAAGACTGCCGCGCTGGACCGGGCGCAGGGCCGCGAGCTGTGGGTGCCGTCGATGCCGAAGATGGTCAAGAACGACATCATGTCGGCCATCACGCCCGAAGAGCTGGCGACCTTCATCGGCATCGGCCCGCACCCGATACGCATGCGCGTGATGGACAAGGCCGACATTGCGCAGATGGTCGAATGGTTTGCCGCCGCCGCGCTGCGCGCCAAGCAGGCGGGTTTTGATGCCGTCGAGCTGCACGGCGCGCACACCTACATCCTGGCCGGCTTCCTGTCGGCCTATTCCAACCAGCGCGACGACGAGTACGGCGGCCCGCTGGAAAACCGCGCCCGCCTGTTGATCGAGACACTGCGCGCCGTCAAGGCGCGCGTGGGGGCCGACTTTCCGGTCTGGGTGCGGCTGGACAGCGAAGAGATGCACACGCCCGGCGGCATCACGCTGCCGGACGCCATTGCTACGGCCAAGCTGTGCGAGGCGGCCGGGGCCGACGCCATCAGCGTCTCGGCCTACGCCACCATGACCAAGGGCGCGGACTTTACCGATGCGCCGATTCCGCAAAAACCTGCGGCCTATGTCTCGAATGCCGCAGCCATCAAGCAGGCCTTGACCATTCCCGTCATCACCGCCGGCCGCATCGAGCCGGACGTGGCCGCCAAAGCGATTGCCGAGGGCCAGTTCGACTTTGTCGCCATGGCGCGCAAGATGCTGGCCGACCCCGAGATTCCGATCAAGCTGGAACGCAACCGCCCGCAGGACATCCGGCCCTGCATCTACTGCTACGCCTGCGTCAGCGAGATTTTCATCAACAAGCGCGTCAAGTGCGCCGTCAACGCGCAGACCGGCCACGAGTTCGAGGCGCCCATCCTTCCTGCAGCCAATCCCGGCCATGTGCTGGTGGTCGGCGGCGGCCCCGGCGGCATGGAGGCGGCGCGCGTTGCCGCCCTGCGCGGCCACCGCGTGACATTGGTCGAGCGCAGCGACCGATTGGGCGGCACCTTGTTTTTTGCCGCGCTGGCCTACCCGGAAAACGGCAAGCTGCTGGACTACCTGGTCGAGCAGGTCAAGCAGTCGCCGATTGACGTGAAACTGTCAACCCAAGCGACTCCAGCCCTGGTTGCCCAGCTCAAGCCCGACACCATCGTCGTGGCCACCGGCGCACGGCGCGCTGCGCCAGCCATCAAGGGTGCCGAGCAAAAGCATGTCTGGAGCGGCGACGAACTGCGCCGCCTGATGACCGGCGACCGCGCCGACGAGATTGCCAAGGCCAAGCTCGGCTTGGCCGAGCGCGCCATGTTCAAGGCCGGTGGCATGCTGCGCGTGACCGACAGCACGCAGGCGCTACAGCAGCTCTCCAAGTTGTGGATGCCGCTGGGCAAGAAAGTCGTCATCGTTGGTGGCGGGCTGGTCGGGCTGGAGCTGGCCGAATTTCTGCTGGCGCGCGGCCGCCAGGTCACGGTGCTGGAGCCTGGCAACCGCGCTGGCCGCGAGCTGTCCATCGTGCGGCGCTGGCGCGTGCTCGATGCCGTCACCTCGCACGGCACGCTGCACCTCAAGGCGACGGTGCAGGAAATCACCCGCGACGCCGTGCTGTGGACTGACGCCGACGGCGCCGCGCAGCGCACGCCCGCCGACTCGGTGGTGCTCGCCATTGGCGCCGAGGCCGACGACAGCGTGGCCAGCGCGCTGGCTGGCTGCGGCGTGCCGGTGCAGCGCATTGGCGACTGCGCCAGCGTCAGCTACATCGAGGGTGCGATGCACGACGGCAACCGGGCCGGACGCACGGTCTAGACCACCCCAATCCATTCACCACCCGGTGTGGCGGCTTGGAATTTCAAGCCGCCGCACCCTCGCAGCGTAGCGGTTCAACGCTGTTCCCCGGATGCGCCCGCACGGCTTTCAGACAAGATGCACGCCAATGCGCCCGTGCCGGAAAAACGCGGCGTCACTTTCCCGCATCCTCACCTCCTTTGGGACATTTCACGCGTCCGCCTCCGTGCGGTGTGGTGGCGTCGGCTGCAGGCAACCCACAGCCATTCCAACCAGGCTGTCGAGCATGGCCGGAGATTCCAGTTGCGCCGGAATGTCTTCAAGCACCGACCGGATCACGCTGCGCAATCCCTGCCCGAGCAAATAGGCCGCCAATGCGGGATGGGGGGTGTTGATTTCATGCGCATACATCTGCAGCAGCGGCAGCCAGGTGCCTTCGATGAATTCGCCGGCGGTCCGGTACGGGCCGCGCCACATCCCCAGATGCAGGGCCGTGTGGTAGCGCAAGTGAAACGCCTGGTTCAATTTGAAGAGCCGCAGCTCGACACGAATGATGTTGGCCAGGATCTCGCGCAGGGCAGTGGTCAGCGGCACGCCGGCCAACCTTTCGCGCATCAACAGCAACTCCTCGGACTCCTGGTCGAGAACGCGCTCGTACAGCATGGCAACGATGGCGTCCTTGTTGGGAAAGTATTGATAGATGGAGCCGACGGCGGCGCCTGACACCTCCGCGATGCGGGCCACGGTCAGGGCCTCGTCTCCCTCTTCGTCCAGGATGCGCAGGCAGGCCTGTGCCACAGCGTCGACCAACGCGCGCGAGCGCGACTGGTTGGGACGCTTGCGTGGCGTGGGAAGCTGCCCCGGCGATGGCGAGGTGCCAGAAGAGGGCGGATGGCGTTTCTTGTCCATGGAAATGCGAGTGGGGTTGTTCCTGAGTCGCCAATTATTCGAATTATTCAATAAAATCAACAAGTTGCGTTGTTGATTCGCTGTTCGGGAAAGCGACTATCGCAAGGTGCGCGACCTTCATACACTTTGCTGTGTCGATCGAAAAATAGCCTGGCGTGTAAACAATTCGCCATCAAGGGCATGAGAACCCGATCGGCAAATGCAAGTGGCATCGACGTTGATTTTTCCCGTATGTGAATACATCCAGCGGGTCATCTCTGAGTCGCTTGGCCTGTTGATTCTAAAGATTCCAAATCCATCAGGAGACTGTTGTGTCGTCACCCTTTACTGTCCGCCCGCTTGGCCCCGCTATTGGCGCCGAAGTGCTTGATCTTGATCTTGCCAACGTATTTTTGCCGGAAACGCTGCAGGCCATCGAGGCCGCGCTGGTCAAGCACGAGGCACTTGTCCTGCATGTTCCAGCGCTGACGCCAGAGCAGCATCTGGCGATTGCAAAGCATTTCGGCGAAGCCGAAGTTCACATGTTCTACCCCAACCTGGGTCCGGGTTTCGAGCAAATCACCTTGATCGACTCCAAGCTCGGCGACCGCGCCGACATGTGGCACCACGACGAGAGCTTTCTGCCCAGCGCGCCCATCGTCACCATGACACAGGCCAAAATCCTGCCGCCTTGCGGCGGCGACACCTGCTGGATCAGCATGACGACCGCCTACGACGCGCTGTCCGACCGCATGAAACAGTACCTCGACGGGCTTGAGGCCTGGCACGACATGAACGGCCCGATGACGACGGCCCTGCGCCAGAACGTTGTGACGCACGAGCGCTGTCTTGAAGTCATCAAGATGAACAAGCGCCAACTGCACCCGGTGGTCACCACGCACCCGGTCACGGGCCGCAAGGCACTCTACATCAGCCCGACCTACACGACGCACATCGACGGCCTGGCCCCAGCGGAAAGCGACGCCATCCTGGCTTATCTGCATGCGCACTGCCAGCATGTGGCGCTGTTCGCATTACGTATTGATTAGCTGTCTTCCGAGCCCTGAGACGA
>NZ_KL448324.1:98708-152986 GCF_000709345.1 Polaromonas glacialis
CGCCCAATACCTGGTCTGCAATGTAGGGTTGGCCGCGCAGACGCCCAACCAGTACGGGCACCAGGTCCTTGCGCGACGCACTCTTGCCCCGCTTCTCCCCGGTCGGCGGCTTACCGCCATGGTGGCGCGCGGGCCGTGTCTTGACGGAGTTTTCGGGGGACTTGAGATTTCGGCTGCCTTTCTGGGACTCCCTAAAGTACGTCTCGTCGGCCTCAAAGATGCCTGCTACATCCTTGGGCTGGTGCTCAACGACAGATTCAAGGAACCGGTGTCGCCATCGGAAAGCGGTACTTGCCGCCACGCCCAGTTCCTTGGCAGTTTGCCGGATGGTCAAACCCTTTTGCAGACACTCACCGTGTTGAAAAAACTGTTTCTTCGAGTGAAGGTGGGATAACGGTGTGTTTGTCGCGGCGTTGAAGGTTCTCGAGCAGTCCTTGCAGCGGTAGCGCTGGACGCCCCGTCCTTGTCCGTTTTTGGTGTGCTTGAAGCTGTTGCAATGTGGGCAACCGGCTCCTGCCATCGCCGCATCAATGGAACTCAGCGCTTGGGTGTGCTGGTGCAAGAGGTCTGCTGCCGCCCGCAGATTCGCAAGCTGCTCGGCGCTGAGTTGGGGCAATTGGGCAAGCAGATTTTTGAACTGAGAAGTGCGCATGCGAAATTCTCCTCTGAAAATCCCGAAAACTCAACAAAACCCATACTATTTGCGAACAGCGCCCAGCATGTCCAGTTCATGTACCGGCATCGCTGGACTGTCGGTGACATGGTGCTGTGGGACAACCGCAGCGTGATTCATAACGCCATCCTGGACTACAAGCCGCACCAGCGCCGCATGCAGCGCGCGTCGGTGTTTGACCGCAACGCCGTACACGCTTGATCTGCTTGTGCAGCCTGAAGATTTTGAATTGAAGAAAGAGATAACGACGATGAAAGATGACATCAATACCGAAATGCTGGCCCGCTACGCCCCCATGCCCGGCCGGTATGCGCTGCTGCCCGACCTGAACCCGCAGCAGCAACTGGCGCTGCTGTGCCGCGTGCTGCACCGCGAAGGCTACAACGACCACATTGCCGGCCACATCACAGTCAAGCAGGAGGATGGCACCTATCTGGCCAACCCCTGGGAGCTCACTTGGGGCGAGCTGACCGCTTCCGACATTTTGCGTCTTGACGCGCAAGGCAAGGTCATCGAAGGCCAATGGAACATCACGCCCGCCATCAACCTGCACATCGATGTGCACACCGCCCGGCACGATGTCAACGTGGTGATCCACAACCATTCCCAGTGGGGTTCGGTGTGGTCGGCGGTGGGGCGCGTTCCACCCATTTACGACCAGACCTCGGCCCTGGTCGATACCGACCCGGTGGTTTATGACGAGTACCGCGGCACGGTGGAAGACGGCGAAGCCGGACGCGCCGCAGCGGACGCGCTTGGCCCACACAAGTGGGCGTTGCTGGCCAACCACGGCGTGCTGCTGGTCGCCAAGAATGTCCGCCAGGCCCACCTGCGGGCCATCACGCTGGAGTGGCGCAGCCGCATGGCGTGGCGCGTCGAGGTGCTCGGCGGCGGCGTCCCGCTGCCGGCCGCCGTCGCCACCGCCACCGGACAGCGCCCCGATGCGAACGGCTTTCCCTTCCTGTGGGAAGCCATGGCCCGTGACGAAATCCGCCGCGACCCGACCGTGCTGGAGTGAATGAGGTGACGATGAAACCTGCCGTATTGCTGGTTGCGCGCCTGCCTGACTCCCTGGTCGGGCGGCTGCGTGAGCGTTTCGACTGCCATGTGCTGGCCGAGCTGGACGACGCCGGTCTGGCGGCACTGGCGCCCCGGCTGCGCGGCATGGTGGCTACGGGCGAGTCGGTGGTGGCGCGCGAACTGATTGCCTGTTTGCCCGCGCTGGAAGTCATTTCGGTGCTGGGAGTCGGCTACGACGGCATCGACATGGCGGCGGCGCGTGAACGCAAGGTGGTGGTGGCCCACACCCCCGGCCTGTCAACCGACGACATCGCGGATTTCGCCATGGCGCTGCTGCTGGCAGCAGCGCGCCAGGTGGTCAACGCCGACCGGTTTGTCCGCAGTGGCGGCTGGACCACCGGGCGCTTTCCCATGACGCGGCGCGTGTCCGGTGCCCGTCTGGGCATCGTTGGCCTGGGCCGCATTGGCCGGGCGGTGGCCACGCGTGCACAGGCCTTTGGCATGGACATTGCCTACACCGGGCGCACGCCCAAGGCCGATATGGCCTATCGCTGGTGCATTGACGCGCGCACTTTGGCGGCCAGTGTCGACTTTCTGGTGGTGTGCGCCAGCGGCGGTGCTGACACGCGCGCCCTGATCGACGCCGACGTGCTTGCCGCGCTGGGCCCGACGGGTGTTCTGGTCAATATTGCACGCGGTTCCATCGTTGACGAAGATGCCCTGGTGGAGGCCTTGCGTGAACGCATCATTCTGGCGGCGGGGCTGGACGTGTTCTGCCATGAGCCCCACATTGCGCAGGGCCTGCTGGCGCTCGAAAACGTGGTGCTGACGCCGCACATGGCCAGCACCACGGGTGCCACCGTGCAAGCCATGCTGGACCTGACCTTCGACAACCTGGCTGCGCATTTCGACGGACTGCCTGTGCCGACACCCGTGGCGTAAGCAGTTATTCGCATGGCATGGCGGGGGCGAGAGAGGCCACTATTTTAGTATTTCAAGTCGCTAGCCCTTATGGGGTAAGCGCCAGAAGCTATTGATTTGATAGTTGCTGGGACCCGATGGACGGTGTTGGAATCAAAAGTTCGGCGCCTCGACGCCGCCGTCCACGCCCAGCACCTTGCCGGTGATCCAGGCGGACGCCGGCGAGACCAGGAACAGCGCTGCATGGGCGATGTCTTCGGGCTGGCCCATGCGGCCCATGGGCGTGGTCTTGCGCATGTTTTCCAGGCGGTCGGGCGTCAGCACCCTAGCCAGCGCGTCGGTCATGATGGTGCCGGGCTCGATGGCGTTGATGCGCACCTGCGGCGCAAAGTCCTGTGCCAGATTGCGCGTCATCTGGTTGAGCGCAGCCTTGGCCGCGCCATAAGCGCTGAAGTGCTTTTGCGCATAGCGCGCCGCCACCGACGAGATGTTGACCACCGCGCCGCCGCCGGCGTCCTTCATCGCCTGCGCGGTTTTCTGGATCAAGAGATAGGCGGGCGTGACGTTCCAGGCCAGCACGGCGCTGAACTCGTCGCCGCCCATCTTCATCGGGCTGTTCGGACCGGCGCCGCCGGCGTTGTTGATCAGGATGGTCACTTTGCCCAATTCGGCCACGGTGCGCGCCACCAGCGTGTCGAGGTTGGCTTCGTCGCTGACATCGCCCGCCACCGTGATGGCGCGACGGCCCAGTGCGCGGATTTCGGCCGCCACGGCGTCCAGGTCGGCCTGCGTGCGGGCGGCCAGTGCCACATCGGCGCCAGCCTGGGCCAGTGCAAGGGCGCAGGCGCGGCCTATGCCCTTGCCGGCGCCGGTCACGATGGCCACCTGGCCGGTCAGGGAGAAAAGAGGCGAAAGAGAGTTCATGTTCGGGTTCTGGAAAGATTGAAAGAAGGCCGGGGTGGATTGAAGCGATTCAGGGCGTGACCACGCCGCGAATCATCTGCACGAAGTTCTCGTTGTACGGTGGCAGCATGCCCCACTCGCGGCGCGGGTCGTGGCCGCCTGCGCTGTAGACGCTGCGCGCATGGCTGAACTCCAGAAAGCCTTCGTGGCCGTGGTAATGGCCCATGCCCGAAGCGCCCACGCCACCAAACGGTGCGTCGTGCAGCGCCGGGTGCATGGTCACGTCGTTGATCGACACACCGCCCGACAGCGTGTGGTCCAGCACCCATTGCTGCTCGGCGGCATCGTTGCCGAAGTAGTAAAGCGCCAGCGGGCGCTCGCCGGCATTGATCTCGGCGACGGCATCGCTGAGCGCGCTGTAGCTGCGCAGCACCACGGCCGGGCCGAAGATCTCGTGCCGGGCAATCTCGCTGTCGGCCGGCGGGTTGACGACGATGCGCAGCGGCATGCGGCGCTCGGCCACGGCGTCGCCGCACGGCCAGTCGCCGGCCATTACCACGCGCGCGCCGCGTGCGCCGGCATCGGCCACATAGGACTCGACGCGGGCGAAATGCCGCTCGTTGACCACTGGCGTCACGTCGGGGTTGCCGGCAATCGTCGGGAACTGGCTGCTGTAAAACGCTTTCAGCCCGTCAATCAGCGCCTCAAGCTGCGACGCATACACCCACACCGTGTCGGGCGAGACGCAGAGCTGGCCCGAGTTCGCGCCCTTGCCGACGGCAATGCGCTCGGCGGCATTGGCAATGTCGGCGCTCTGGCCAATCAGCACCGGCGACTTGCCGCCCAGCTCCAGCGTGACCGGTACCAGGTTCTCGGCGGCGGCCTTCATGATGAGCTTGCCGACGCTGGTCGAGCCGGTGAATACCAGGTGGTTCCAGGGCTGGCGCGAGAACTCGGCGGCCACGTCGGGGCCGCCAGTGACGACCGCCAGCTCTTCGGGGTCGAAGAACTCGGCCACCGCGCGCGCCAGCGCCTCGGCGGTGCGCGGGGCGATTTCCGACGGCTTGAGGATGGCCCGGTTGCCCGCCGCAAAGGCGCAGGCCAGCGGCGAGAGCAGGGTAAAGACCGGCGCGTTCCAGGTGCCGATGATGCCGACCACGCCCTTGGGCTGAAAGCGTACCCAGGCGGTGGCGCCAAAGTTGTCGAACGGCGCCACGCTGGGGCGCGGCTGGTCGGGCAGCCACTCGGTCAGATGGTCGCGGGCGTGCTTGAGCGAGCCCAGCGAGCCGGCCACGTCGTTCATCATCGAAAACACCGCCGCGCGGCCGCCAAAGTCCACGCCCATGGCGTCGCACAGCGCGTCGTTGTGCTTGACCAGCATGTCAATCACGCGCTGCAGGCGGGCCTGGCGCGTGGCGGCGCTGACGGGGCCTTCGGCGCGAAAGGCCGCCTGTTGCGCCGCAAGCAGTGCGGGCAGGGACGGGGTGGCAATGGAATCGGACATGCAGTCTCCTGAAGGGTTGGGGCCTTGCTGGCAAGGAATGCATGCTAGCGGTGATGGTTTTCCCTTGCTTAGTCTGAAAAGACGATGGCGTGGCAGGGCTTGCGCGGTGAACATGCGCCATGAATTTAAACGATCCTCCGCGCGTGACATGGCGCACCCACTTGAGCCTGGCGCTGTTGGCGCTGGTCTATGTTTTTTCCTACATTGACCGCCAGGTCATCGCCATCCTGATCGAGCCCATCAAGCACGAATTTGGCGCCAGCGACTCGCAAATCGGGCTGCTGACAGGCCTGGCCTTTGGCCTGCTGTATGCCGCGCTGGGCGTGCCGGTGGGCAAGCTCGCTGACCGCTACAACCGCCGCGCCATCGTGGCAGTGGCGTGCGGGCTGTGGAGCCTGGCCACCATGGCCTGCGGCTTTGCCGGCCATTTCTGGCAGCTGCTGCTGGCGCGCATGTCGGTGGCGGTGGGCGAGGCGGGCGGCATGGCGCCGTCGATCTCGCTGGTGTCCGATCTGTACCCGCCCAAGCAGCGCTCGCTGATGATCAGCCTGTTCATGATGGGCCCGCACTTTGGCGTGCTGATTGGCCTGGCGCTGGGCGGCTGGATTGCGCAGCACTACGGCTGGCGCGCCACTTTCATCTGGTTTGGCGCGCCGGGCATGCTGCTGGCGGCGCTGGTCTATTGGCTGGTGCGCGAGCCGCGCCGGGGCGGCTTCGAGACGGTGGCGGCTGCCGTGCAGGCGCCGGCACAGGCGGCCGAATCGCTCTGGGCGCAGGTGCGCCGCTTGCTGGCCATCACCGCGTTTCGCCGCCTGGCGCTGGCCTGCGGCATGGCCGGTGTGGCCGGCTACGGCTACGGTGTGTGGACGCCGAGCTTTCTGGTGCGCACGCACGGCTTGAGCATTGCCCAGGCCGGCTTGCTGTTTGGCGTGGCCAGCGGCGTGGGCGCGGTGGCTGGCGCCTTGAGCAGCGGCTGGCTGTGTGACCGGCTGGTCAGGCGCGATGTGCGCTGGCAACTGGGCCTGCCGCTGCTGGGCGTGGTGGTGTCGATTCCCTGCGCCATTGCCTTTTTCGTCTGGCCAACCACGGGTGTCTGGATGCTGGGCAGCCTGGCGGTGCCGCACGCCATGGCGTTTGCCATGTTGTTTGGCTTTTTCGCCAGCTGGTGGCCTTCGCTGTCGTACAGCGCCACCAGCCACATGGTGGGCGCGAACGAGCGCAGCGTGGCGGCGGCCCTGCTCAATTTTTTCGTCACGCTGTTTGGCGTTGGCGCGGGCCCGCTGGTCACCGGCATAGTCAGCGATCTGCTGACGCCGGTGTTTGGCGTTCAGGCCCTGCGCTGGTCACTGGTGTGCGTGATGCTGTTGATGATTCCCACCGCCTGGCTGCTGGCGGCGGCGCTGAACCCCTACCGCGCGCGGCTGACGCAGATGGCGTCGCCCGTCCTGCGCGCAGCTTGAAAACTGTTTGAAAAGGATGATCCATTGACTATCTCGCTTGCCCCCGTTATTTTTATCACCGGCGCCAGCCGCGGCATTGGCGCGGCTACGGCCGAGGCCTTTGGCCGCGCCGGCTGGCGCGTGGCGATTGCCGCCCGCACCCACGCCGACAGCCAGCCGCTGGCGCACCAGCTGCGCCGCCCGGACGGCCAGCTGCTGGCCGGCAGCCTGGCCACCACCGCCGCCGCCGTGCAGGCCAGCGGCGCCGAGGTGTTTGCCCACGCCATGGACCTGATGGACACGGCCTCGATGGATGCGGCGCTGGACGCGGTGCTGGCGCATTTCGGCCGCATCGACCTGCTGATCAACAACGCCGTCTACCAGGACCGCGAGATCAACGCCATGCTGCTCGACCTGGACGACGCAGCCCTTGAGCGCACGCTGGTTGGCAATGTGGTGGCGCCGTTTCACCTGGCGCGCCGTCTGCTGCCCACGCTGCTGGCGCAGGGCGGCGGGCAGATTATCAATGTGTGCTCGGGCGCTGGCGAGAAGGATCCGCCGGTGGCCGCCAACCAGGGCGGCTGGGGCTTTGCCTATGGCGCGTCAAAAGCCGGCCTGGCGCGGCTGGCCGGCTGCATCAACCGCGAGCACTGTGACCAGGGCGTGCGCGCTTTCAGCGTCAATCCCGGCCTGGTCACCACCGAGGCCGTTTCCGCCACGCTGGGCGACGACGGCGTGCTGGCGCAGCGCTACGGCGCCGTGGCACCCGGCGCCATTGCCGCCAGCCTGCTGTGGCTGGCCACCAACCCCGGCGCCGCCGCGCTGGCCCGAAAACCGACACTCATCGAGTTGCAGGCGCTGGTGCGCGAACATCAGCTGGCATGACGCCGCACTGCCCGCTGCTGCTGGCGCTGCCACCCTTGAGTAGTGCCCAATGGCGCTGCCTGCGGGTGCTCAGCGAGGTGGCCGACATTGCCCATGCCGCGCGCAAGCTGCACTGGTCGCAAGCGGTGCTGATGGTTGCGCTGGCCGAGTTGCACGAGCGCATGGGCGCGCAGCACATCGCGCTGGCCGATGCGCGGGTGCAGTTTTCGCCAGCGCTGAAAAACCTGATTTTCCAGCAGACTCCTGGCAGGCAGTTTGCTGCTGGGCGGCTGGCCAGATAATCATTCTGGGCATCAATAAATTTATAAGAAAAAGCCTGTTTGCGCAGGTTGAATAAGCGCTGTCAGCTATCAATAAAGTAGTAAAAACAGGAGTGATTTATCACGTAGAGACGGGCAACCGGGTTTTTTGCGAGTCTGCCTACTCCTGTGAACCAGGCCCTGCGGTTTGCGCTGGATCAGTCAATGCGCGCCCATCGTCCAAACAGGGTATGCGAGCAGGCCGGCACAAACCCATGATTGGTGTTTACCCATCACTGCTTTGCCTGGAGACTTTATGGCCACTTCCAAAGACTATCGACTCGGCGAATTCACCTTTCCCCGAGGCTGGTTCATGATCGCCGACGCCGAGGAACTCAACACGCACAAGCCGCTGGCAGTGCGCTTTTTCGGCAAGGACTTTGCCCTCTACCGCGGCCGCGCTACCGGCAAGGTGGTGCTGCTGGACGCCTACTGCCCGCACATGAAGACCCACCTGGCGGCGCCGAACCACACCTCCTACGTCGTCATTGACGGTGGCGGCAGCAACATAGACGGCGACGGCATCCGCTGCCCCTACCACGCCTGGCGCTTCGGTCCCGACGGCAAGTGCGACGACATTCCGTACCACAGCGGCCCGATTCCCGCGGCCGCCTGCGTCAAGAGCTGGACCGTGGTCGAGAGCCTGGGCGCCATCTTTGTGTGGCACGACCCCGAGGGCGGCGAGCCCGAGTGGGAACACCCCAGCCTGCCGCAGTGGGAGGGCGCCTCCTGTGTGCGCGGCCACTGGGATCACTTGGGGTTGTTGAACCAGCACCCGCAGGAAGTCATCGACAACATCGCCGACTACGGCCATTTGAGCCCTATCCACGGCTCGACCGTCGAGCGCTACGAGAACGAGTTCAAGGGCCACTACGCCATCCAGCGCCAGTGCGGCGGACACCGCACGCTGGTGGGCGCTGACGGCGCCAGCGCCATCTTGCACACGGACACGGTTTACCACGGCCCCGGCGTGCTGATCTCCATGCTCACGGGCATGTTTGAAACCGTGCTGCTCATCATGCACACGCCGGTCGATGACGGCTCCATCAAGGTCTGGCACTCGCTGATCGTCAAGCCAGCGGGCAACAAAGCCGAGGCCTCCATCGCCGATGTGGTGGCCGCGCGCCAGTTCCAGGAATCAAGCCGCCTGGCCTTTGCGCAGGACTTCGAGGTCTGGACCAACAAGGGCCCTTGCCTGAACGGCCTGTTCATTCCCAGCGACGGCCCGTTCATGAAGGCGCGCGTCTGGTACAAGCAGTTCTACAACCCGCGCGCCAACAAGAGCGAGTACCTGGAACAGTGCGAAGGCATGTACGTGCCGCGCGGCGCCACGCCTTACACCGCAGTTCCTGAAGTGGCTTGAGCCAGATTGGCGCTTTCCAAAGGGCGCCAGCCTTCAGCTGCATGGCCCGTCACTTCGGCGGGCTTTTTTTGGGCTGCCGGCAGCGCCGCTACGGACGGCTGTGGGTGACGTGCGTGAACATGAAGACCGCGCCGGCGACGTCGGCAACGGCCGCGTAGGCCGGGGGCAATTGCGCGCGAATGTCGCGCCCTGCGAAAGCTGCGCGGGCAGCGCCGGCAGAGGTAAACCACCATTCGGCAATGCCGTCGTAGTCGTAACCTTCGGGCGGCGTCTGCACCACGGTGTTGTGAACCACGCGCAGCGCGTCTTGCAAGGCCGGTGCCGCCAGCCAGTCCGGCGCAGGGCCGTCGTCCCAGGCGGTGTCGAAGTCCGCCGTGGCCACGCTGGCGTTGCGGCGCACAAAGGCAAACACCGCCACCGCACCGCGCGGCGCATCGCGCAGCACGCGTTCGCGGCAAACCAGCGTGAAGTCGCGCACATAGGTCGAGAATACGCGCGGCTCGTCGGGACGCATGATGGCCAACGTTTCCGGGTCGTTCCAGAGATCGCTGGCGACGCCCAGGTCGCGCAGCTGCAGCAGGTTGACGCCGTCGTAATCGGTGCTGGCGCCGCGCAGGCCACCGTCCTCGCCAGATTCGCGCAGCCGTGTGCACTGCATCACGCCCAGCACCTTGTCCTGTACGTTGCGGCACCGGCGGCCCAGCGCCGAATGCTCGCGCCAGGCCTGGGCGAAGTCGCCGGCAGCCAGCGCCGGGTTGCGCCTGGCCAGGTAAATCATTTTCCAGCGCGCCTGTGCCTCAAGAGCCGGGTTCATGTCTGCAGGATTGTTCATCAGGTGTTTCACTCCACGATGGCGCGGCTGTAGACCGGCGGCGCGCCGAGGGCGTTGCGGTAGCTGGGCGGCTGGCGCCCGTCGATGTCGCTGACGCCAAGCTCCAGGCCCAGTTCGGCGTCGATCCAGACCTTGCCGCTGCGCTTCATCAGCGCCGGGTCGTCCAGCAGCGCGGCAATCACGCGGCCGGGAAACTGCGGCGACTCCATGTGCGCCACGCTGGCAGCGTACTTGCGCGCCATCTCGGGGTCTTGCAGCGCGCGCTCGGTGCGTTCGGTGCGCAGCAGGCCCATCCAAAGCGAGACTGCCGCCACGCCGTGCGGGCGCAGGTCAAACGCCATGTCGTGCGCCATCTTGTCAACGGCGGCCTTGCCCGCGCCATAGGCCGGGCCGTGCATGTAGCAAACCGAGCCATACGACGAGGTGTGCACGATCAGCCCGCTGCCTTGCGCCGCCATCAGGCGCGCGGCGTGCCAGCTGGCGACGTAGTGCGAGCGCATGCCGACGTTCAGCAAGTCCAGCATGTGCAGCGGTTTTTCCCAGAACGGGCCGGGCTGCGTCAGCTCGTCGGGAATGGTGCAGGCGTTGTTGACCAGCAGGTCGAGCCGGCCTTGTTCAAGCTGCACGCGCTCGAACAGCGCCGCCACCTGGGCATCGTCGGCATGGTCGCAAACCACGGCAATGCCTTGCCCGCCGGCCTGCGTCACCGCGTCGGCCGTGGCCTGCACGCTACCGGGCAGGGCGGCGTCGCCCTCGCGCTGGCTGCGGCCGGTGACGTAGACCGTCAGGCCGACGGCTCCCAGCGCCAGCGCAATGCCCTTGCCGGCGCCCCGGCTGGCGCCGGTGACCACGGCCACACGGGTGGCAAAGCGTTGGGTTGTCGTGTTCATGGCGCGGTTGCCGTGGCAGGCACATCGGGTTGCAGGGCGCTGCGGTGCGCGGCCGGGTAGGCTTGCAAGGCGCGGCCAAACGCCAGCATGCCCGGCAGCATCATGCTCACCATGCCCATCAGCGCATAGCGCAGGCCGTCGCCACCCAGGCTGGCGTTGAGCACGTCGCTGAGCCAGCCGGTCAGGATCGGCCCCAGGCCATTGCCGACGATGGCGCCGGCCAGCAGCACCATGGCGTTGGCGGTGGCGCGGCGCTGGCTGGGAACGACCAGGCTGATGGCCGCATAGGTGGGCGCCACCCACCAGGGCATGAAGAACGCAAAGGCCACCATCAGCACGGTGGCTGGCAGCAGCGCGCCGGCTGGCAGTAGCAGGTAGGCCATGCCGCACAGCAGCGACAGCCCGAGGCCCAGTATCGGCATGCCCAGTTGCCAGCGCAAATCGCGGCGTGCCAGGCGGTCGGTCAGTGCGCCTGACGTCAGCCCGCCGACAATCGAGGTCAGTGCCGCCGCGCCCGAGATCGAGCCGGCCTGCTGCAACGACATACCATGGCGGCGCAGCATGAGCGCGATGTTCCAGGCACCGAATGAATAAGCAGCTAGCAGCGCGCAGGCCGCTCCCACGATCAGCCAGCGCGTGACCGGCTGGCCCCAGATGGCCGTCACTGCGCCGGGCTGGCGTGCGTCGGTGGCGTCATGGGCGGCGTGTGCCGTGACCACGCGCAGCGGCTCGCGCACGCTCCAGTGCAGCACCAGCGCCAGCACCAGCGAGCCGCTGCCCGCCACCACCATCGTGGTGCGCCAACCGTAGTGCGCTGCTAGCCAGGAGCCCAGCACCAGCGCCAGCAGCGCGCCCAGGCTGCCGCCGGTGCTGATCACGCTCATGGCGCGCGAGCGCTGCGACGGCGGATACAGGTCGGCCAGCATGGACATGGAAGCGGGCGTGCCGCCGGCATCGCTGAGTGCGCCACCTGTGCGCGACAGCATCAGCGTCCAGAAACCCAGCGAAGCGCCGCCCAGCGCGCCCAGCAGCCCGCCCATGCCACGGCACCAGGCAATCAGGTTGCGGCGCTCGCAGCGGTCGGCCAGCCGGCCCAGCGGCACGCCCAGCAGGCTGAAGGTGAAGGCAAAACCCAGCCCGGTGACCAGGCCGATTTGCAGGTCACTCAAGCCAAACTCCAGCTTGACCGGCTGGATCAGCACCGCCAGGATTTGCCGGTCCATGAAGGCCAGCGCCGACATCAGGGTGAGCAATGTCAGCGTGTAGCCGGGCCGGGTGGGGGAAGTCGCGTGGGGTGTCGTCATGGGGCGGTGACTGGAGCCGGGCTCGGGCTCACGCCCTGACCGTTGCCCGTGGCACTGCTGGCGCAGGTGCGACCGCAGGCACCAGCCGCTCGACCGCGTAAGGCCTGATGGTCCAGGCGAAAACCAGCATGCCCAGCAGGAAACAGATGCCCGTGGTAGCCGCCAGCGCCCAGCGCAGCGCCTCGTTGCCAAATTGCGGCACCAGGAAGTCGCTGAGCATGCCCACCAGCAGCGGGCCCAGGCCGCCGCCCAGCATGGTGATGCCGAGGTTGAAAATTGCCATGCCCGACGAGCGGCGGTGCGCCGGAACCAGCTCGGCCAGCACCGCATACACCGGCGCCGTCCACCACACGGCGGTAAAGGCGAACACCACGTAAAAACCCAAAGCGTGCGGCACCAGCATGCCGCCGACTTGCCAGGCACCGCCCGCCGGCATCATGAAAAAAGCCAGCCCGCTCGGCATGGCCAGCAGGCAGCCCAGCATGGGCACGCCGATGCGCCAGCGCGCATCGCGCTTGCCCAGCTTGTCGCTCAGCCAGCCGCTGGTCAGCGCGCCCAGCATGGCAAAAACGCCGCCCATCAGGCCCATCACGATGCCCGCGCCCTGCAGTGACATGCCATGCGAGCGCACCAGAAAGGCCGGCGTCCAGATGCCGATGCCATAGCCGGTAACGCCCATCAGCAGGCAGGCCAGGGTAATGCGGACAAACGCGCGCGACGCCCACAGGTCACGCAGCAAAACGCGCATTGGCTCGGCAGCGGCGCCCACCGGCACGCTGCCCGGCGCGTCCCACTGGCCACGGCGCGGCTCGACCACGGTAAAGCGCAGCAGCAGCGCCGCCAGCACGCCGGGCACCGACATGACCAGAAAAGCAGCGCGCCAGCCGTGGTGCTGGGCAATCCAGCCGCCCAGCGTCAGGCCCAGCAAAATGCCCAGCTGGGGGCCGAGCATGTACACGCTCATGGCACGCCCGCGCTGCTGCTGCGGATAGTGGTCGGCGATCATCGAGATCGACGGCGGGCCGCCGCCGGCCTCACCGACGGCCACGCCCATGCGCGCCAGCGCCAGCGACCAAAAGCCCGTGGCCATGCCGCACAGCGCCGTCATCACGCTCCAGGCGGCGCAGCAGTAGGCGACGAAGTTGCGCCGGTTGGCGCGGTCGGCGTAGCGGCCAAAGGGAATCGCCAGCACGCTGTAGAACAGCGAAAACGCCAGCCCGGTCAGCACGCCCATGGCAGTGTCGGACACGCCGAATTCCTGCTTGATCGGCTGAACCAGTATGCCCATGATCTGCCGGTCGATGAAGCTCATGGTGTAGACGAACATCAGCATCAGCAAGGCATAGTGGCTGCGCCAGCCGTGGGCGGGTTGGGTCATGAAAAAAAATCCTCGTCGTTGCAATGGCAATGGGTGCGCGGCCAAGACTGCCCCTGAAAAAGGCCGGTCTTGCCGCTGCGCAGCGTGCGTTGGTGCTTCAAGAGCAAAGCCGTCGCGTGCATTTTTTGGCGGGCGCTGGCCGCAGGCATCGTCCGCTCAGACGATGGCGCACGAAAGGCCCGCGCGACGCCAGCCCTTTCAGTGCAGGCTGAACAATGACGTCAAGGGCCAAAAATGCTTTTTGCGCAGGCGGGGCGGGCACAGATAGCTATCTTTTAAGAAGCATGTGTCGGCCGCGCCAGCGCACATGGTGCAGGGCCGGCTGCGTATGGTCTAGGCAGACGATGTAGCTGCCCCGCCAGAAAAAGAACAATCTACCGCAAAAGGAGACTTCATGGCTTTCACATTAACGGGTTTTGACGGCAAGGTGGCCGTGGTGACAGGTGCGGGCCGGATGCGCAGCATTGGCCGGCCGATTGCGCTGGCGCTGGCGCAGGCCGGCTGCGACGTGGTGCTGACCGGCACCGGGCGCGCGTCGGGGACCTATCCCAAGGACGAGCAGGACGCTGGCTGGCGCGACATCGAGTCGGTCGCCGACGAGATTCGCGCGCTGGGCCGGCGCGCCCTGCCTGTGATCACCAGCGTGACCGACCCCGAGGCGGTCGATGCGCTGGTGGCGCGGGTAGTGGCCGAATTTGGCCGCGTGGATTTTCTGGTGAACAACGCCGGCGCCTCGCGCGGCGGCGACCGCGTGCCCGTCACCGAACTGGCGCTGGAGACCTGGAAGCGCGTCATGGACACCAACCTGAACGGCACCTTCTACATGTCGCGCGCGTTTGCGCAGTACATGAGCGCGCAGGGCCAAGGCGGCGCCATCGTCAACATTTCCTCGTTGGCAGCGCGCCTGCTGGCGCCCGACACCGGCGCCTATGCCGCCAGCAAAGTGGCCGTCAACGCGCTGACCACCATCATGGCGGGCGAGCTGGGGCCGAAGAACATCCGCGTCAACGCCGTGGGGCCCGGCATCATCGACACCAGCCGGCTTGACGACGTGCCGCGCGGTCAGGTCTGGAACGACATGGTGTCCACCTTCATTCCGCTGGGCCGAGCCGGAACGGGCGAAGACGTGGCGAACATGGTGACTTTCCTGTGCAGCGAGCAGGCCGCCTGGGTCACCGGCCAGCACATCTACGTCGATGGCGGCCACGGCGCCACGCCGCGCCGGCCGCACTCGAACTGAAAACCCACGCAGGTTGCATGCGGGAGCCAGCGGGCAAAGGCCGCGCAAGGCGCGCCATGCCTTCGGCCCCACTCAGGCGGCTTGCGTCCTCAGGGTCTGGCTGTACGCCCGAAGCGCCAGCGCAAAGGCCAGCGACCCCAGCAGGAAGCCGGCGGCCGTGCCGGCGGCCAGTGCCCAGCGCAGCGCCTCATTGCCGAAATGCGGCACCAGCAGGTCGCTGAGCATGCCCACCGCCAGCGGCCCCATTCCGCCGCCAATCAGCGTGATCACCAGGTTGAACATGGCCAGCCCGGTGGCGCGGCGATGCGGCACGATCAGTCCTGCCAGCATGGCATACACCGGCGCCGTCCACCACACGGCGGTAAAGCCAAACAGCAGGTAAAAACCAATCGCGTGCGGCATGGCAAAGCCGCCAATCATCCAGGCGTCGCCGGCCGGCATCAGGTAAAAGGCCAGGCCCGAGGGCAGTGTCAGCAGGCAGCCCAGCAACGGCACGCCCAGGCGCCAGCGCGGGTCCCGCTTGGCCAGCGCGTCGCTCAGCCAGCCACTGGTCAGCGCGCCTGACACCGCAGCCAAGCCGCCAACGATGCCCATGACTGCGCCGGCGCCCTGCAGCGTCATGCCATGCGAGCGCACCAGGAAGGCCGGTGTCCAGATGCCGATGCCGTAACCGATGAAGTTCATCAGCGTCACCGCCACGGTAATGCGGACAAAGGGACGGGATGCCCACAGGTCGCGCAGCACCACGCCCAGCGACTCAGTGGCTGGCGCGCTAGCGGCACCCGCCGCTGTTTCCCAGGTGCCGCGCCGTGGCTCCACTGCGGTGAAGCGCAGCAAAAAGGCGGCCAGCAGGCCCGGCACGGACATGACCATGAAAGCCGTGCGCCAGCCATAGTGCTGAGCAATCCAGCCGCCCCCCGCCAGGCCCAGCAGGATGCCCAGCTGGGGGCCCAGCATGTAGATACTCATGGCGCGCCCGCGCTGCTGTGGCGGGTAGTGGTCGGCAATCATCGAGATTGACGGCGGGCCGCCGCCGGCCTCGCCGACGGCCACGCCCATGCGCGCCAGCGCCAGCGACCAAAAACCCGTGGCCATGCCGCACAGCGCCGTCATCACGCTCCAGGCGGCGCAGCAGTAGGCGACAAAGTTGCGCCGGTTGCTGCGGTCAGCGTAGCGGCCAAAGGGAATCGCCAGCGCGCTGTAGAACACGGCAAACGCCAGTCCGGTCAGCACGCCCATAGCGGTGTCGGACACGCCGAATTCCTGCTTGATCGGCTGCACCAGGATGCCCATGATCTGCCGGTCGATGAAGCTCATGGTATAGACAAAGAGCAGCACCAGCAGGGCGTAGTGGCTGCGCCAGCCGTGGGCGGGTTGGGTCATGAAAAAACTCCTGGTGTGACAATGGGTGTCCATCCGGCCCGCCATGCTTTGCCGAGCCAATGGTGCCGGTGCGCGGCATCTGGGTATGCAGTCGCAGTCGGCCATGGTATGCATTTTCGGTGTGCATCCGGACCGGGCATCGTCCGCTAAGACGATGGTGCCGGGCCGGCCTGCGGGAGTTAAGCAGCGCTTCAGCGCTGAAAAGCCACAGAACGATTTTTAATCATGGCATGTAAATTCCCCGCCGTTTGCGGCGTTCTTCGGGTACAACGAACGAAGTAAGGATGTAGCCAGGAATAACTTCCCCCATATATGGATATGGCGTTATGGGTAGGCTTAAGGATTCCTTCGTAAATGCGTAGGATCGTCCGCAAACCCGCGCCAGGTTGATGTTTCAAACCCGACTCCATAGTCTGTTGGCGCCAACGCAGTTTTGATCAATCCGGCATCGGCGCCAACACTCGCTGATGATGGGGTGCGCGTCATCGCTTGAAACCAAGGTTTTGCCTGACCTGATGGCTGTCACACGCCGTGCGCGCTCCTGACCAGCATGAGCACGTCCGCAACGCTGCGCCCGGGCTTGTTTTCCTCCGTGCCCATACTCATGGCTCTGCAAAACAGGTCCAGCACGTAGTAGAGGGTAGCCGTGGGCACGGGCACCGAATAGCTAAGCGCCTTTTCACCCGTGACCATCACCAGCCCGCCGTCCTGGCGGCGCACCTCGAGAAACTTGTCGCGGACCGCGCCATGGTGACCCAAGCGCACCGAGTGTGTGAGGCCCATCAAGGTGGCGATGACGGCTGGCATTTCCTCGGGCGTGAGCTGGATGACCAGCTTACGCTCCCAGGCGTAACCCCCGCCAGCGCCAAGGGCATGGGCCGAGTCGATGCTGACCACGTGCATCCCCATAAAATCGCCGCCCCGGCGGTGGGGGGTGACTTCCAGTGTGTGCGCCGCCGCCTTGCCGAACAGGCGCATGCGCAGCCGAAGCTCGTGCGGGGTGCCGCCTGCAACGCTGGCCGGGCCGGCGAGCGCATCGGGCCGCTGGCGCGCAAAGCGGGTGGGCAGCACGGGCGGGGTCTCCTCAAGGTTTGATGCAGCCGGCGACTCATCCATTGCGTCCATGGGTTCCCCCTCCGAGCCGGGCGTCTGGCCCTCGGGTGAGCCGTTGTCGCCATCATCGGGCCAGGCGAAAAATGGTTGTCCCAAGTCACTGTCTTCAGGGCTGTCGGGATCTACCTCTTTGGGCGGGTCCTCTTGCGCTTGACCGGGTCCCAGGGGCAACGCGGCAGGCGCCCACGCGCGCAGCGTGTCCACGTCCGCAGGGTGGCTTTGCAGTTGCGCGATGCGCTGCTGCATGTCCCAGCCTTTTTCCCTGAGCCCCAGGCCGCAGGCAAACAGACCGGCACTGGTGAAGCCCAGGCCGTGGGTTTGGAGCTGGTCCAGCAGGGCAGGGCGCGTGCAGGCGGCGGCCCAGCTGAGCACGCTCAACTCGCCGGCCGGCTCCCGGCCCCGCGCGGCCAGAAGCAGGACGCTTTCGAGCTTTTCCCGCTCGAGTGCGCCCAAATCCTCGATAAAGCCGGCGAGCTGCGCCGCATCAGGCGCGGGCGTGCCGCGCGAGGCGCACACCTGGCGCCACAATTGCTGCAGCGCCGCGTCCTCGCGCTTTGGGGTCCCCGGTGGCTGCATCATCATGCAGCGTTCAAAGCGGAAAGGAATTGACGAGGTGCGCGCCCAGGCGGCTCATGACGCTGGCGTCCTTGAAGCCGCAGCGGCGCTGGATCTCTTGCAAAGGCACGCCGGCGTTGAACCACCCGGCAATGCAGGTGTTGCGCAGCGTGTTAGGGCCCATGTGGGCCAAGGCGCCCGGATCGAGCGTAGCCATGGGATTGGGCGCGTCCAGCAAACCTTTTTCCACCAAGCAGCGCGCCAAGTGCGCCTGGCAGATGTTGTACAAGCCATTGGGCGCAATGGAGCGCCCAATGCGGTCGCCCACGACCAGGCGGCTGCCCGGATGCAGGGCAGGCAAGCCCACCGGGCGCACCTCGAGCCAGGCGTGCAGGGCCCGGCTGGTTTGCGAATCGAGCTGCAACACCCGTTCGTGCCCGCCGCCCGCCTTGCGCACGCGCAGGAGATAAAGCGAGCCCGGCCCGGCAGAGCTCCCAGGCGAGTCCGGGCAAGGTTGGGCACAGTCCAGCGTCAAGCCGATGATCTCGCGCACGGTGAGGGCGGCGCGCATCATGAGCAGCAGCGCTAATCGGTTGCGCCTGGCCTTGAAGTCGTCGCCACCGGGAAAGCCTTCATACAGGCCTTCGAGCAGGGCCGTCCACATGGGCGGTGACAGCGCCAGCGAAGGCACGCGCTCGGTGGCCGGCGGCTGGGCGCCCTCGGCCGGGTTGACCTCGACGAGGCGGCTGACCAGCGCATGGTCGTACAGGTCGCGCAGCACGCGCCAGTAGCGCCGCCGCGTGACGGGGGAGGTTTTCTTCAAGGAGGAGCGCGGGCCGATGGCTTGGCAGAACCGGGCGACATCAAGGCTGCACGCCGCGTCCCAGGCGACGCTGTGCACCGTGCAAAAGGCCAACCAGTGGCGCCAGACCAGCGCAGTCTGGGTCAAACCGGCCGCGCCCATGGGTTTCAATTCCTTGCTTGCCAGCCGGGTGGTCTGCCAGGACGCAAAGAACGCGTCGGGGTCTAAAGCGATCACATCACTCATCCGATAACCCTCCCACCTAAATTGCATTTACAACAAGCCCACCCAACCAATCATAAGCCTTCCCGCCCCATGCTAACCCCCTCCTGAAAAGCGAAGCCCGCCTTTGGTCTTCCTCACTTCCCCTTCGCTTTCCCTCAAGGCGGGGCTGGGAGGGGGAGGTCATCCAGAGGGTATTCAAGATAAATGCTTGTTGTAAATGCAATAAATTTGATTTGGATAAAGGTCTCTGCTGCATAGCCGAGGTGCCAGCGTTCAAGCATGAGCAACAAAGCCAGGTAGTCTTTCAACCGGATGTTGCTCATAACCCAGCAGCGCGCTTTTCCCAGCTCGCCCGTGATCAGCACCTGCGCACCGCCATAACCGGCTTCCTTGCTGAGGTCCTCCACCTTGACGCTGGCCAGATCAAAGATGATGCCGTTTTCCAACGCTACGGCGGCCTGCCTGGCTCAGCCCGTTGGCCTGTCAGGCGTGTTCTGCCTGAGGCTCAAAACGGTGAATGTTCGCCAGCTTGTCGGCGATCTTCTCGCGCGCCATGGCCAGGTCATACCGCGCCTGCAGCGCCAGCCACCAGCCATCGCTCAGGCCAAAGAACCGGCACAGGCGCAGATCGGTATCAGCCGTGATTGACCGATGACCTGCGACGATCTCGCCAATGCGCGGGGCAGGCACGGCAATCTCCTTGGCCAGGCGGTACTTGCTCAGGCCCATGGGCTTCAAGAATTCTTCATCCAGCATTTCGCCGGGGTGAACGGGAAGGACTTCACGCATCACAAGGCTCCTTTCAGTGGTAGTCAACGATTTCGACATCATGGGCTGCATCGTCCTGCCAGACAAAGCAAACGCGCCACTGGTCATTGATCCGGATACTGTGCTGACCGGCACGGTTGCCTCTGAGCAGCTCCAGCCGGTTGCCCGGCGGTATCCGCAGATCATCGAGCCGTGCCGACACCTGCAATTGCTCGAGCTTTCGCAGCGCCGCCCGCTCGATGTTCACCCAGCGCTTGACACGTTTGCCTTGAAAGAGTGCTTGCGTGTCGGGGCAGACGAATGAGCGAATCATTAGCAAATAATAATGCCTAACGTTATTAACGTCAAACGTTATTTCTCTATAACGGCAGGCATAAGGATTCCTTGCTGATGCGTAAAGTCGCGGCCGCAAACATGCGCCCCACTTGGATGTCGCTCCTTGCAAAAAGCATCAAAGCTACACGCCACGCGGGTTTGATTTATGCGCAACACCGCATCGGCGGCGTAGACCGCCGTGCCGGTGGCCCGTGACCACACAGTTGCTGGTCACGGGCCACCGCAATGTTGGTCACGTTGCCGGAATCAGCAGTCACGTTGGACCGGAATACTCACTGGAATTTGATCTGTATGCGGGTTTGCAGCGTCAAGCCCTCCAAAGTATTGCCATGCGCGATGCGGATGACTGGCCGCCTCTGGCCTGCGCCATGATGCCGGGCTGCCCCGTATGGACGGAGGATGCCGACTTTTTTGAACCGGCGTGGCCACGTGGATCCGGGACCCGGTGGCGTTGTGTTTGGTGGGGTGACGCGTCTGCGCTACCTGGCGGGCACCCTCAGGGCGGACTGACCTTGCCGCTAAACGTCACGACACGCAGCCCAGTGCTTGCCACCTTGGGCTATCCTCCGATGAGCCGCATGGAACTCCCATGCGGCATAAATCCTTTCCCTGGGGAGGCGAGTCAATGATCGAAGCCCTGGTATCGGGCAAGCTGCACGGCCAGCCCGCCCAAAAGATCTCAAAGACGGGAAAACCGTTCGTTGTCGCCAAGGTGCGCGCCCATGCCGGCGATAGCGATGTGTTCGTGAACGTGATTGCCTTCAGCCAGGCCGCTTGCGAGGCCTTGCTGGCCCTAGGTGACGGCGACGCCGTGGCGCTGGCTGGCAGCCTGACACCCAAGGCCTGGACGGACCGCGAGGGCGTGGCCCGGCCGGCACTCGATTTGGTGGCCAGCCAGGTCTTGAGCGCCTACCATGTGACGCGCAAGCGCAAGGCGCTCGAGCGCAAGCCGTACGATCAGACCGAAACCCAACCGGCAAGCAGGCACGACGAGCTTGACGATGGGGGTTCGCTGGACTTTTGAGCCGCACGGCGCTGGCGTTCTGTCCAAATGTGCGCGGCAGCTGACGTTGGGAACAATGCCATTGCCTGCATACCGCGTTCATCCTTGTCCAAACCGGCGAGGCGAGGGCGGTTGGTCTATCAAGGTCAAGGCAGGCGCCCTTCGATCCCCGGCCCCGATGATCGTCATCAGCACCTGTTTTCCGTTTCACAGCAACAAGTTACCTTCAATTTGCAATGCAGGCAATATCCAAGGAACCCGCTTCTCTCAAGCACGCCATGAACATCCTGGAAAGCATCAAAAGCTCCGTCGCCAACCAGGGCGATGGTGTGTTCCTGCGCGCCGAGTTCGCGCGCTTCGGCAGCCCGGCGCAGGTCGGCCGCGCCTTGCGCCAGCTCACGAGCGAAGGCACCCTGGTCCGGCTCGGCCTGGACGTCTATGCCAAAGCCAAGCCCAGCGTGCTCTCCGGCCAGCCCATCCCGGCCGCTTGAAGTCCTGGCGCCCGAGGTCTTGAAGAAGCTGGGCATCCCGGTGATGCCCAGCCGCCTTACTCAGGACTACAACGCCGGGCGCGGCAGCCAGCTGCCTGCGGGCATCGTGCTCAACACCGGCAAGCGCCGCATCGCCCGCCGGCTGAGCTTCAACGGCCAGGCAGTCCGGTACGAGCGCGCATGAGGGTCTTGCGCCCGCAGCAGCTCGAACTGATCGACGCGCTGGTGGCGGAACGGCCCTGGGCGGCATCCCCTCCGGCCTGCTGAAAAAGGACGAACACCTGACGGATGCGCTACGAGCCCTGTTCGCGCTGCGGCTCGATGGCATGCCCCTCGCGTTTTGCGGCGACACCACATGGACCGGCGAGAATAGATCGAATGCAAACCCCATCCCGTTTTCCAGCGCCGGCTCGCCGCTGGCTGGTGCCCGCGCTGCTGGCGCTCTTGACCATGGCGAGTTGCGCCTCCGCTCCCCCGGTCCAGCCCGAGGCACCAGTGCCATCGCGCGCCGGCGCCAGCCCGGCCTCAGCCGAGGCCGCAGTCGTGGTCGTGGTCAACGAGGTCGAGCGCAGCCAGCAGTTCGCCCGCTGGGTGGCCGGGTTCCGCGCCAGCGCACGCGTAGCCGGCATTGGCGAAGCCACGCTCCAGAGCGCCTTCGACACCGTGCGCCTCGTCCCGCGCGTCATCGCGTCGGACCGGGCGCAGCCCGAGTTCACGCGCGCGGTGTGGGACTACCTCGACCGCGCGCTGTCGGCGCAGCGCGTCAACCGTGGCCAGGACAAGCTGGCGCAATTGCGCCCCGTTGTCGACACCATGGCCGCGCGCTACGGCGTGCCCGCAGAGGTCCTCATCGCGATCTGGGGCATGGAAAGCAACTACGGCAGCTTCGTGGGCGATATCCCGACCATCGACGCGCTGGCGACGCTCGGCTTCGAGGGGCGGCGCGAGGCGTGGGCGCGTGGCGAACTGCTCGCCGCCTTGAAAATCCTGCAGAACCGCGATATCGACCGTGCGCAGATGATTGGTTCCTGGGCCGGCGCGATGGGCCAGACGCAGTTCCTGCCGTCGAACTATCTGGCCTATGCGGTCGACGCCGATGGCGATGGCCGCCGCGACATCTGGGGCAGCCTGCCCGATGTGATGGCGTCGACCGCGAACTTCCTGGCAAGCTCAGGCTGGCAAGCCGGCCAGCGGTGGGGGCTGGAGGTGCGCTTGCCACCGGGATTTGACTACGCGCGCGCCGACCTGGAGGTGCGCCAGCCGGCGAACCAGTGGGCGGGCGAGGGGGTGCAGTCGATGGACGGCGCGCCGCTGCCTGCGCTGGAGGGCGCTTCGATCCTGCTTCCGGCCGGCGCGCGCGGGCCGGCCTTCCTGGTCGGAGCGAACTTTCGCACGCTCCTGCGCTACAACAACGCGACCAGCTATGCGCTGGCCGTCGGCCTGCTGGCGCAGCAGCTCGCTGGCGGCCCCGCAGTGCAGACCCCCTGGCCCCGCGGTCTTGCGCCGCTGTCACGCAGCGAGCTGCTGGCGCTGCAAACAGCACTGAACGCACGCGGCTTTGACAGCGGCGTGCCCGACGGCACGATGGGACCGGCCACGCAGCGCGGCGTTCGCCACTACCAGCGCAGCCTGGGCTTGCCGGCCGACGGCTACCCGACCTTGGAGCTGCTCCAGCGCCTGCAGCAACAAGGCGCCGCCGCGCATTAAGGCAGTGGGCAGTTCAGTGCCGGGTTCTTGTCCTGCAGCGTCCGCATCGTCCAGTAGGAACTGACCGCAGATGGCCGATCCTGGACTTGGAACACTCACGGGGATGCGGCTGACGGTTAGAGTGAAAAAATCGATGTCGGGTTTGAATTGAGAATTTCGAATGAGCTGTGCTTACAGTCAGTCCTTTGCAGGCGCTAACCGCCAACCTCTTGCTCGGCAGGATTGCAGCGGAACCCAACGGTCACAAGTACCCGCTTCCTGGAGGTCCGGTGTCTCCCCATCTCGAAGGGACCTTCGTTTCCACTGACCAGACGCATCCAAGGTGGAAATGCAGGCGGGCGTCAATAGACCTGCCTCAAGACACCAACCCGAGCCCGAGGACGTGCACTCGCTCTCGAAACTTTCCCACATGTTCATTGCGAACCACCAAGGTTTTCGGTCCAGCGCGCAAGCACAGCGCGCTCGTTTCCTTGTGCGTGGCCACGCTGTCAGCGGTTTCGGTGTCGCGGCATTCGATCAGCACTGCGCCGGCGCCGGTCCTGAGTGCCTGGCCGTCTCGCGCGCAGCGAAGCAAAAACGATTCGACCAACTCCGGCAGCGGCAGATCGTCGTTATTTTCCAAAAATTGCCTGAGCAGCGCGATGTCGTGGCCCTTTTCGATGGCGGCCACGGCTTTTTGGCGGTCCAGATGCCAGATATCGTCCTGTATCGGTTCTGCCCAGAGTTCAAGCAACAGCGCGTCTTGTGCACTGAGGAATCCGCGCACCCGTTGGACCTGAAGGCTTGGCATCACCGAAATGGCCACATGGCTGGGTTGGGCCACCGGGTGGTAGGTGGCCTCCCGCCCCAGCAGGTAAGCCCCCAACGCAGTGATTCTGAAACTGTTCAATCCATCGTAACGGCTCAAAAAACGCAAGTCGTCGGCGCCCCACAGATCCCGAAAGTCACCATGCCCCTGAGCAGGGTCACCGTAGGAAACATCGACGATGCCCAGCGTGGCGGCATATTCAAACAAGACGGCAGCGATGAACCGATCTTGCAAAATGTTCCATCCATGGGAGCCGTCATACCCCAGGCTGCCGTATTGACGTTGGCACAGGTACAGCTTCCAGGGGTCATGGGCAACCACGAAAACGTGATCGGCTGCCCGCATGAACCGTGAAAAATCATCCAGCAGCACCCATCGTCCGGTCGGGCACGCCTGCAATGCCGCTTCGATCGCAGCGCGCCGTGGGGGCACGGCACTCATCACGCGCCCGGTGCCGCTTTGCCCCTTGATGGCATCGACCCGGCTGAATTCATCGAGCAGCGTGGTTTTGAGCCACTTGCGCCACAGCGTGCGCAGCACCTCTGCAGGAGGCGCGCTCAGGGCTTTGACGCCGCTCGGGCTCAGCGCCAGGCGCGTGCCGGTGCGCAGCGCCAAGCCGGACGCCTGGAGCAGCATCGGCCAGGCAAAGGCTTTGATCGGGCCAATCGGCTGGTCCCACTTGTCTTTTTTCTCCTCCACAGGGTAGAAGTCGCCGCCGACGAGTCTTTCGGCCAGCAGCTTGAGTGTGCTGCTCGCGGGCAGCGCCGTCTTCTCGCTGACGGTTAGGCGGGCCTGTTCAAGCGTGCGCAGCATGACCACCACTTCGTGCAAGGCTTCGCGCTCGGTCAGGCGCTCTGTCAGCCCTTCACCCGCTGGGGCAGTGTCGGAACTGCTTAATCGCACATCAGCGGGTTTGGGCACGAACGCAAGCAAGCTCGCCCGCAAGTCAAGCGGTACGAAATACACCCGCTCCTTGAACGCATAGTGGATGAACAATGCCAGGGCCGATTTTTTGTGGCTCGAATAGCGGGACGGCTGAGTCCCAGCCACTTCAAACGAGGGGTCACCCTGGTACTTGGCGCGAAAGCGCTGCGGCGAGAACTCTCCCTGCGGATGGTGAACGGCTTCGGCGACGGCGGCCGCCTGCAGGGTGTCGAGCTTCAACCAAATGGACTGCAACGTTGCGCCTTTCATCGCGTCGGCTATGTGCTCGATCAACTCGTCTTTGCGGCCGACGGCCTCGGCTTGCGGCACGTGGCGGATTAAATCCTTCAAGTCTGCAACGACTAAACTTTGCAGCGCTTCCTTGAGCGTGATGGGCATGGCTACGTCTTTTGGAGAACAGGTGATGAACAGCTCGTGGGACTGGCTTGGCGCCCCAGTGACACTGGCAAGCCGGTAGCTCACTGGCGGTCAGAGCGGTACCCTATTTTGTCAGGTGCCTGGCTAACTTGCGCAAAAAAAACCGTTGCCCAGAGGAATAGACAGGCGGTGCAGCAGCCGCTCAAGCCCATAGTTCCTCACCACGATGATCATGACGTGAGCCCCAGGAACCCCGCACGCCATGAAACGCCTACCCGAGCAGCCCGACCGGGAAAACCGCATCGCCTTCGAGATCGTCGTGGATGCCTACGACCAGGCGGAACGGGCCATGGGCTGGTACTGCTACCTTCAAGACCAAATGCAAGTGCCGCTCAAGGCGACGTGCCGGTCAGCTCGCTCGACGTCACCGCTGGAAGTCGGCGTCGAGGTCGAAGTCGTTGGCCTGGCAAGTGAAGACGACTGCATGTCCGAGATCTTCGTACTCGTCAGGTACGCAAAGTCCCGGCTTGCCGTGCCCCTCGAACAGCTTGCGTGTCACGCGCCAGACGAACAAACGTGCTAAGCCGTTGCCGATTGGCACTATGGGGTGGCACGTGGCCATGAATACTGACGGCGGACATGCTCACCGCCCCAATCTACTCACCAGCCAAAACCGATCCGCCCATGAATTTGAACGACGACAAATTCCTCGACGCGTGCCAGAACGTCGAAGCTGGCCTGAAAATACACTACGAGCGAAATCCAGCTCTCACGGATGAAAGATGCGCGTTCGCGCTTGACCAGGCCAAGATCGCGGTGAAACAGCGGTTTGGATGTGCAAGGAACGAGTCCTGCAAAGTGGGTCCGGACCAGCAGGGAATCATCGACGGGTGCGTCGAGCGTGCGGCAACGCGCGTGGACAACGCCAATGGGCCAACACACTACGTTGTATTGCAGTCTCAGGCGGTAGAGAGCACGATGGCCTTCCGTACCGCACATTCCTGTGCAGAGCCTGTAGGAGGTGCCCGATCATGCCAATGTTGATTCCTGAAGTGACCACGGACGTATTGCAGGCCTTTGCCGACGCGTGGAATCGCCACGATGTCGATGTCCTCATGTCGTTCATGACAGACGACTGCGTCTTCGAGTCCTCTGCTGGCGCTGATGTCTGCGGCACCCGGTACGTTGGCAGACAAGCCGTGCGAGCGGGCTTCGCAGAAGTCTGGGGGGTCTTTCCCGATGCCCACTGGGGCAATGTGCGCCATATTGTCCATGGAGACCGAGGCGTCTCCGAGTGGACGTTCACGGGAACACGTGCGGATGGAACCCGCGTTGAAGTTCATGGTTGTGATCTGTTCACCTTTCGCGACGGCAAGATCTTGCTGAAGGACTCTTACCGCAAGAACCGTCCACCCATTGAGAAGTCAACGCGATGACACCCAGCCCTTCGTTTTACCGGTCTTTCCTCAGCAGCCGGTGAACTTAAATGTTGAATGTCCGGTATCCGGAAATTTGAAGGTGAGCATCCAGTCTTTTGGCGACCGTCCATTGATCGTTAGAAATGCAGCGTGTGCTTCCGATCGTCAGTGTCGGCTTAACTAGCAACCCAATTGATTTGCAGTCAACGATCGTTCATGACCGGCTCTTGACGGCCCCGATAAGTTCGTTCGAATCGACACTGTGTGCGGTTGCCGAGCGGACAGTCGAGCTGTAGCAGTGACGCGCGCTTCGAGCGGACTCCTCGGAGTCAAAGAATGATGCGGTTCTACGGCGGCACAGCAGTACGCGCATTTCAACCTTAATAACTGACCTTACGCAGCAACCCGCCTGTTAGCCTACGAGCATGAAAAATTCTGAACTGGAGTTGTACACGGACTACTTGCTGAGCAGCTTTGGAGCGACGACAGCGACAGGGCTGTCAGCCATGGTGCAGGGCGATGTCAGCCATGAACGGATTACGCGGTTTTTATCCGGGCAGGACTACACGTCCAAGGACTTATGGCTGCAAGTCAAAACGATGGTGCGGCAAGTGCAAACCGCTGAAGGCGTGCTGATTTTTGACGACACCATCCAGGAGAAGGCCTGGACGGACGAGAGCGATTTGATCTGTTGGCATTACGACCATTGCAGCGGTCGCACGGTCAAAGGAATCAACCTGCTCAACGCCCTGTACCACTGCAACGGCAGGTCGATTCCAGTGGCCTTTGAGTTGGTGCAAAAGCCGCTCCAGTGCGACATGGCGAGCCGCCAGGTCAAGCGCAAAAGCGAGAAAACAAAAAATGAAATGATGCGCCAGATGATCCATGCGTGCCTGCAAAATGCCTTGCAATTTCGCTTCGTGCTGATGGACAGCTGGTTCTCCTCGGAGGAGAACTTTGATTTCATCACGAGCCGGGGCAAGCACTTCATCGCGGCCCTCAAGGACAACCGGCTGGTGGCGTTGAGCCAGGAGGACTGGAAGAAAAAGCGTTTCGTGCGCGTAGACGAGCTGGAATTTTCAGAGCAAAGCGCCGTGCAAGGCTGGCTCAAGGGGTCTGCCAGAGCAGTCCGTTTGGTCCGCCAAGTCTTTAAAAACCAGGACAACAGCACCGGCACATTGCATCTGGTTTGCAGTGACCTCACTTGCGACTATGACGTCATCACCACTACCTACAAAAAACGGTGGCAAGTGGAGGTGTTTCACAAATCCTTGAAGTCCAATGCGGGCATGGCCAAGTCGCCAACGCAGACGTTGAGAACCCAAAGCAACCACGTCTTCATGGCGATTTATGCCGTCTTCAAACTCGAATGCTTGAGTGTCAAAAGCAAGATAAACCCCTTTGCTTTACGGTTCAAACTTCTCATCAATGCCACCCGCAGTGCTTTTGACCAGCTTCAAAAATTTCAGGCTGCTGCGTAAGGTCAGCTTAATAATCCGGTTGATCTGCGCAATCCGCAGTAGACACGTCGTTGACGACGACACCCAGGCCGCAAAACGAAGTTGTCCAAGTTGTTCGCGTTTCTTGTGGATAACTTTGTTGATGAGGGGCCAAAAATCCGTCCAAACCAAGTCAGGGCGCGGCTTGCGCAAGGCTGCCTACATTTTACGCAGTGCTGCGGGGCAAGAAATGGTTGTTACTGCGTCAAGGGCATCCTTGACGGCAACGTAACACCCAAAGGGTTGGTGCTGTCCACTGCCCATCGCGGGAGTCGCTCCAGGGTGTGCAAGTCGCGCTTTTTATTGCCGGCCTCAGTGAGCTTTAGCGCCCGTTCGTTGGTGCGTCAAAAACATCGAGGAAATCGAACAACGAAGGCGCGCGCACCCCGGGCGCAGTACGATACGTGCTGCTACAACTTTAGAAAAACCCACCATGAATGAACTCGTCAAGCTCCGCCAGCAAATCGCCGAGATGGAAAAGCAGGCCGCGGATCTGCAGAAAAAGAACCGGCCCGCCGTGCTGGCCCAGTTGCGCGAGCAAATGGCCGCCTACGGCATCACGGCTGATGAACTGAGCCGTCCGGCGGCCAAAGCCACCAAGCCCAAGGCGACGCTGGCCAAGCCTGCGGCGAGCCCGACCAAGGGCAAGAAGCCCGTAGTGCATTCGCCCGCGAAATACCGCGGCCCCGAAGGCCAGGAGTGGAGCGGCCGGGGAACGGCGCCCAAGTGGCTCAATGATTTTCTGGCGGGCGGCAAAACCCGGGACGATTTACTGATCCGACAGGACACTGCAGCGTAGGGCACAGGGCAGGGCAGCAACAGCGTCATGACAGGCGGCTTGAATCGGGCCACCTTTGCATGCATGGCGTCAAGCTGCCCGCAGAAAAAAGCCTCAGCACATGGATGCGCTGAGGCTTTTGTCTTGGTTGCGCGGGCAAGATTTGAACTTACGACCTTTGGGTTATGAGCCCAACGAGCTACCAGGCTGCTCCACCGCGCGGAAATTTCGAAAGCGACTTTGCCTGAAAGGCTTGATCGCTGTTGTGCTTGTTATGCTGTTACTTCACAGTACAGGGCATTTGCAGGATACCTCCATTGTACGGCAGCACTGGGGTTGGTTTTTCATCGCCTGAAAACCCAACTTCAGCGATGACACCCGTGCCTTGATGGCCGCAGGCTAGATACCAGCACGGCAGCCAGCCAGCCAGCTAGCCAGCTAGCCAGGGCATGAAAGCTTACTCGGCTTGCACTGCAAGCTTGCTCCGAAAGCCTTGGTGAGCCTCACCAGAAATAACATCGGCAACTCAATGGCCCAGCCACCGGACTTGCCAAGCGAAAAGATCAGGCTGCTGCGCGCCAGCAAGTTCAGGGCAATTTGCGCGCGGATGAAAGCGCTGAACGTTCATGGACAGCTCGGTCGGTGTTGATGGTAAAACTGGATGCTGAATGATTTCGGCGGGACCGTGCGTTTCTACCGCTGGACACGCAGGTTGCGGGCAAGGAATGATGTTGCCCACGCGTCCTGAAGCATAATTTCAAGGGTGCGGGTGCCAAAGCATTCGCACAGAGTCAGGTGATCGGTCAGTTTCGCATGCGACGGCGCTACTTTTCGTGTGTGTTGTGCTTTCGGGACCCCATCGCTTTTGTTTTTGTGTTTTTCGAGGAGTCCCTTCATGGGCAACAAACTATACGTCGGCAACCTGCCTTACACGGTACGTGACGAAGACCTGCAGCAATCGTTTGGTCAATTCGGCGCGGTCACCAGCGCCAAAGTCATGATGGAGCGCGACACGGGTCGCTCCAAAGGCTTTGGCTTTGTTGAAATGGCCAGTGATGCTGAAGCACAAGCGGCCATCAACGGCATGAACGGTCAGCCTCTGGGCGGGCGCAGCATTACCGTGAACGAAGCCCGTCCGATGGAGGCACGGCCTCCACGCACCGGCGGTTTCGGCGGTGGTGGCGGCGGTGATCGTTCTGGCGGAGGCGGTTATGGTGGCGGTGATCGCTCTGGCGGTGGCGGCGGCTATGGCGGCGGCCGTTCGGGTGGGGGCGGCTACGGCGGTGGAGATCGTTCTGGCGGCGGTGGCTACGGTGGTGGTGGTGGTGGTGGTCGCGGCGGCTACTAAGCACGGCCCACCCGGTCAACGGCAAAGATGGCGTTTGACACCAGCTGCCCTGGCCTTGCGCTGAGCACAGCATAAAAGGCTTCCAAACTTCGGTTTGGAAGCCTTTTTACCTTGAAGGGCCTGTGCAGGTTGGCGCCCACACAAAATTGACCCCCCTATTGTCGATTTCTGTTTCACCCATCCTGCAAGCCGCAATCCCCGCTCAGCGCAAGCATTCCAGTCTATGAAAGCGAAAACAGCCAGCATGGATCACACCTTCATTGACGGCGACCCGCGTACCATGCGTCTGGCCCCCCGCCCAACAAGCTTCAACCACGACAAAGTGCCTTCCTCATGGACAACTCTTCCTCCTCCTCTTACACGCCGCCCAGGGTTTGGTCTGGCATCAAGGATAACGGTGGCCGCTTCGCCAGCATCAATCGGCCGACCGCGGGCCCGACCCATGACAAGGAGCTGCCGGTCGGGCGCCACCCGCTGCAGCTGTATTCGCTGGGCACGCCCAACGGCGTCAAGGTGACGGTGATGTTAGAGGAACTGCTGGCCGCGGGGCACACGGGCGCCGAGTACGACGCCTGGCTGATCCGGATCCAGGACGGTGACCAGTTCGGCAGCGGTTTCGTCTCGGTCAATCCAAACTCCAAGATCCCGGCGCTGGTGGACCGCAGCGGACCGACGCCGGTCAGGGTGTTTGAGTCCGGCGCGATCCTGATGTATCTGGCCGAGAAGTTCGGCGCCTTTCTTCCTCTAGATGGCCCCAAGCGCGCCGAATGCCTGTCGTGGCTGTTCTGGCAGATGGGCAGTGCGCCTTTTCTGGGCGGGGGTTTCGGTCATTTCTACGCGTACGCGCCAACAAAAATAGAATACGCGATTGATCGGTACGCGATGGAGGTCAAGCGCCAGCTTGACGTGCTCGACCGTCGCCTCGCCGAGAGTCCCTATCTGGCGGGGGACGAGTACACCGTCGCCGACATGGCGGTGTGACCCTGGTACGGCACGCTGGTCAAGGGGCATCTGTACGAAGCAGGTGAATTCATGCAGGTTCAGGCGTACACCCATGTGCTGCGCTGGACAAACCAGATTGCCCAGCGTCCGGCCGTGCAGCGCGGCCGCATGGTCAACCGCACCATGGGCGCGCTGTCAAACCAGTTGCACGAGCGCCACGATGCCGGCGACTTCGACACCAAGACCCAGGACAAGCTGGCTGCGCCGTTTTGAGGCTCAGCTGCACGTCCAGTCCAATCCTCTACGCGGAACACAACCATGATCACCCTGTACGACTGCGCCAGCGCGCCCAGCCCGCGCCGCGCCCGCATTTTTCTCGCCGAAAAGGGCGTTGCCCATGAAACGGTCCAGGTGGACCTGAGGAATTCCGAGCAATTGAGCAGCGCCTACCAAAACATCAATCCGCAGTGCACGGTCCCAGCGCTGCGCACTGAAGAGGGGACTGTGCTGACCGACAACGCGGCGATCACGGCCTACCTGGAGGCGCGTTACACGGAGCCGCCGCTACTGGGCACCACCCCGCACGAAAAGGCAGAAATCGCCAGCTGGAACTGGCGCATCGAGTTCGAAGGACTGCTGGCCGTCGCCGAAGCACTGCGCAACAGCGCGCCGGCCATGGCCAACCGGGCGCTGCCCGGGCAGGTAGATTACCCGCAAATTCCCGAACTGGCACGACGGGGCTTGGCCAGGGTGCAGCAGTTCTTTGTCATGCTCGACGAGCGCTTGGCTGAGCGCGACTTCATCGCTACCGACCGTTTCAGCGTGGCCGACATCACTGCGGTGGTGGCCCTTGACTTTGCACGTGTTGTGAGAATCAAGCCCGGTGAACAGCACCCGCACCTGCAACGCTGGCGAGCGGCAATGGCCCAGCGGCCGTCGATGTCTGTCTAGAGGTGATTGCCCAGGTGAGCAGCGTAATGATTTGTGGCCCGCGGCACCAGGCCTTGCCTTTATGGCACGCTCGCGCTAAATTGAACGATCCAAACGCTGCAAATTGCAAGCAGCCTGGCGCCGAACCATTGACCGTTATGGTGCCCGCGTCAAGGCAGCATAAAAACTCCTGACGGACGCAAAACACATGAAACATCTGGAGCACAGCCCGGTCAAGGCGGAACTGGACCGTCTCACCATGAAGTTCTTCCATGCTGTCTCTTTCGAGCCCGGCGAAGCGCCTTCGTACACGAGCATTGCGGCCTTGTTCATCGAACGCGGCTTGCTCATCAAGAACGTCGGCTCTGCACCCGAGATCTCATCAGTTCGAGAGTTCATTGCGCCACGTGAGGTGCTGGTGAGCTCGGGCACGCTCACGCGGTTTCATGAGGCCGAGATTTCGGAATCCACCTTGATATTCGGTAACGTGGCGCATCGATTCAGTGCCTACGCGAAATCCGGCACATTGAACGCAAAGCCGTTCGAAGCCCGAGGGATGATCACCACGCAGTTTGTCAACACGCCTGAGGGCTGGAAGATGAGTGCCATGGCGTGGGACGACGAGAGGCCCGGTCTTTCCATCGACAAGGCGACCGAGCATTCAAGTTGAACTCAGAGGTTGCCAGTGGATTGAACATAATTGCCTGTGGTACCAAAACTCCCAACGGCGACATTCCACGATGCGGGTTATGTTAAGCTAATAATGATAAAACTCAACAATATGTTAAGACTAACATGACTCCAATCGCGCCATGCGGCGCGGCGTGCTCATCGGCCTGAGCGGCAATGCAAAGCGGCTCAGGGAGAGCTAAGCGGACGAGAGCACTGCACGGGCAACTGCGCAGGCCGAATGGCAGTGTCTGCAGGGAGGCGCCGCCACCTTCGAGCTGACTCTGGCCCGGGCCGACCCTCTACTGGAGCCGCAAACCCCCGTGCGCGTCACTGGTTTCAAATCAGAAATCGATTCAGAAGAATGGCTCTACATCACCGCCACCCACAGCCTGGGCGATGGCGGGTTCACTACGCGGATCGAGTGTAAGAACTAAAGCACGGATAGCAGCCACAGCGGCAAAATGCAGAACTCGGACAACGAATAAAACTTAGCAATAGAGAGTTTCTCAATCCCTGACCTATAGTGTTTGTAGCCCCTGCATTGAACTAGAGCGACATAAAGACAAGTAATATGCCCGTTACGCCTATAGCTCATTTAGAGGTAGAGCCAATGCGATACCCGCCCGCATCTGGTCAAAAGTGCAAATTTCGTGCAAATGAAATGCATGTTCATAGCTGAAATTGCATAAAAAAAGGGGCACATGGCCCATTTTCCATTGAATCAAAAAATTACTCTGATGATTTTTGTTTTCCACGGACCATGGAAAAGATTCCGGTAATGGCACCACCAATAACAGCCCAAATCATCCATACATGCATAGAGTAACGGACCCGGACTGCTCCTGGCTCATCGCCAGCTTTAAGCTTTTCATAGTAAAGCTCAATCGAGTCAGCATGAAGAGCGTCCAACTCGCGTTCGCTGAAAGCCTTAGAACAAATTGAACTCAAAAAGTTATGCAACCTATATCCTGGTGCAATCTCAAGTTTTGACGCCTTTTCTGTCAAAAAGACTACCTGCTGATACTCCTCGAACTTAGTTACAACAGCACGAGCAAAATTGAAAAATGCTTTGGCTGTAGTGACTGCGGTCCTAGAAAACACCGTGTCAGAGTGCGTTATGTGAACCCTATACGTAGTTCTTTTAATTTCAAAAACTATAGTCGCTGATTCTTTCTCATCTTTAGCCATAAACCAATGCTCCATTTATACCTTGTTCATATGCTGTCATTGCAGCTTCGTAAGCAAGGTAAACACGCTGTCCGGCTCCAGTAATTTTGTATAGACGACGGGGAACGGAGCGATCAGAATTTTGTGCCAATTCTTCTCGACGTGATTCAACAAACCCCTTGTCTTGCAAGCGGCCCAGAATTACGTAGACAGAGCCCATTTTCAAAGCACCATCTGCTGCCTTCACCATCGCTAATCCGTACAACTCGGAGCCGGCAGCAGACACGAGTTGTTGAAGCACTATTGCTTCGGTTCTAGTAATGTTCATAGTTTAATAAAATTAAGTTTTAGTTTAGTTTAAGTTTTAATTTAATTTAATTTAATTTAATTTAATTTAATTTAATTTAATTTTTATCATACGTCTTACGACACCTGACAGCACAATCATAGCTTATTTTTGTAAGATAGCTTACAGCGCTTAATAACTATTTTAATAACATGGTTAAATGAGGCTTGCCAGATGATCAACGTGCAAGGTTTGCCATGTTGTTGTCGCCGACCGAAAGTTTGGTCTTCAGCACTTTGATATTGGTGGCGAATTCGCTGGGCTGGGTGCAGGATGCCAGTGTTGGCGGGTGGCGCAGCTATTTGACAGCCTAACCACCTGACGCTGATAAAACCAATATCAGGAGGTGTGCGATGTCGCTGCAAGCAAGGCCTGTCTACGTGATGCCCGAAAGCACAGCCCAGGTGGCGCGGTCGATATTCCCTAACGCAAGCCCTGTCATGCGCATGCTCGACGAATTGCACATGATTTCGCCGACCTGTACCCAGCGCATGGCCAACCCGCTGAGGCGCCAGTGAGACTGGCGCTGGCAACGCTGCTGCAGTTCATGGAAGGACTGACCGACCGTCAGGCCGCGCACGCTATGCGTACCGGCATCGATTGGAAATACCTGTTGTGCCTGGAGCTTGGCGACGCGGGCTTCGACCATACGGTGTTGAGTGAGTTCCGCTCGAGACTGCTCGACCATGGCGCCGAGCGGCGGCTATTCGACGCCGTGCTGGCGCTGGCCAGGACGCGTGACGTGCTCAAGGCCGGCGGCGGCCAGCGTAGCGACTCTACCCATGTGCTGGGTGCCATGCGCGTGATGTCCAGACTCAAATGTGTTGCCCGGACGTTGCGCCACGCCCTCGACGATCTGGCCACGTTCGCTCCCGAGTGGCTGCTGGCACACATGAGACCCGAGTGGGTTGACCGTTATAGCCTGCAAGCTGAGGAGTTCCGGATGCCCAGGAGCGTTGCCGGCCGTCAGGTCTGGGCTGGCTAGAATAGGTAGCGATGGAATGAGCCTGCTCCAGGCGATTGAGGCTGACGTCTAGATCCTTCACCTACAGCACATAATGGAAACACCATTAGGAAGATCGCACCCCTGGTGGCCTTTCGCAATGCCTACAAAGGTAAGGTCGAAGGAGAAAAACGCGGCCGTAAGCCCTACACCTCGGCCTACAGCGGCTGGGCAGCCATCTGCGCGATGAGCGAGGGCAACCCTCGTTGGTTGATCGGCATCATCAACGCCATCATGTCTAATCTGTCTCGCGAAAAATTGATACTACCAATCTCAGTGGTGGTACAGCAGGGGCAACTGACCGGGCTTTCACAAGCCTTCGCTGAAATACTGAGGGCAGCCGCGACGGGGCAATTGCGCGGCATGGGTACAACCGCGCCTGTATACGAAACACTCGAAAAGATCGGGCAGTATTTTCACAATAGATTGGTGCGTGATCAGTTTGTTGAGGATCCCCCGATGTCGTTTGTAGTTGACAACGCCGTTGACCAGAACACAGAGAACGCGTTAAGAATCGCTGTTAATCATGGAGCATTAGTTTGCTATGAAACCCCTGATAGCCTAGGAGGTTACGCCTCACTCAAGGGAAAGCGCTTCCGACTTGCCTATTTACTTGCGCCGGAGTTTAAGTTACCGCTTCGAAAGTCGAAGGCCGTTGACCTGAGCACGGTTCTCAGTGTGCGAAACGCTACGCCAGCATTACCGCGGGCCCCATCTACATCCACAACACCACCAATTCAAGGAGAGTTGCCGTGGGCGTAGCCATTTCCGCCTTAAATCAAGTCGTGCTCGACACGACGCCGACGCTGGAGAACGTCGGTGGCGTCCCCGATATTGCCATTCTCAGCTCGGGCGTAAAGCGCCGGCACACTTACTTCTCGAGGACTTTCGAGAAAATTCCCGGTATTGTGAGGATTACCTGCGCTACACAGCATCCAGCTGTTGGCTCCTTCTCCACGGCACCGATGTCCAATAAGAGCACGCTTATGCAGCAACTGCTCGCGGCCGCAAAGGATGTCAGGGGGGCAAATAAGCCACTGAAGATCATGATCGATGTTTCGTGCCTCCCGAGACCATTTATCGCAGAGGTGTTCGCATGCTTGACCATCATTGCTCAGACGCGTGATGTCGAACTCCATGTTGCCTACAGCCTAGCCACGTATGGGCCGTCACCGCTTGTTTGGGCGGTGCCGAACCGCACCATTTGCCCGGTACATCCAACCTTCTCAGGTTGGACCTCCGAGGGGGCTAGCGCGCCCCTGGATATCGTAGTCGGTCTCGGTTACGAACGTGGCAAAGCGCTTGGAGCCGTGGAATACTTGGAGCCTCGCCATCGTTGGATTTGCGTACCGCAATCACCCGAAGCCGCTTACCTGGCGGAAGTCAGGCGCCACAACAAGAACCTGATTGACAATAGCAAAGAGCGCGTTGCTTACTATCAAGTCCTCTCTCCAGTCGATACATACTTTTCGCTGCGATCCTTAGTTGAAGGCATAGCCCGCGGCGCCAGGCCAGTATTGTTGCCCTTCGGGCCGAAGCTGTTCTTTGCCGTAAATCTTCTGGTAGCAATGACCGTTGAGGAGGCTGCTGTATGGCATGTCACGGGCGAAAGCGACGAGTACAGCGAGCGAAGCCCATCTCGCCACTCCACGATCCTGAGTTGTTTGATTAGTCAGCCTCAATCAACGCTAACATGATTCATCTTCACTTCGATACCATCCAACGACCGCCGCTTTTGCGGACCGACATATTTTAATTTACCGTCCTTGACCAACCGGGCGCTGGCGCGCTCCACGGCGCTGAGCGATTTTTGGATTTCGGCTGCGACTTCGACCATCGTCATAGTCGGGTTGGCCGACAGGCACCGCAGGATTTCTGCCGGCGTTTTGCCGTCACTTTAACCGGCGTTTTCACCAACGCGCCTACCGGCGTTTTGGGCGTCTCAACCGCCTCGGGATACGCAAACTCAACCCAAAACTCCGCGCTGTCGCATTCAAACCGTGGTGCAGGAGTGCCTTGCGTAAGCAGCCAGCGAACACAGGTTGGGGTCACTTCAGGAAACGGATCACAGCGTACGTTAAGCCTGCGAGGATGCCGGAATCCAGCGGTACATAGTCCACGCTGAAAAACTCGCAAGCTCTTGATCTGTCTGGGGAATTTACGGATTGTTGACGGCTGAATTTGCAAGAAAATGAATGCCATCCATTTGATTTCTTGCAAATTTCGACGAGGTTTTCCATGGAACCCAGAACCCACGCAGCGCAAACGGACGAGCTTGCCCGCCCCCGCCTGGACGAGCAACTCAAGATGAGCCATCCGCTGATCAGGCTCACAAATCTGATGAATTGGGAGCAGATCGAGCGCAGTTTGGGCGCGCACTTCGCTTCAAACCGAGGGCGCCCCGCATTGCGTCCTCGCCTGGTCGCCGGACTGCTGTATCTGCAGCATGCCAATGACGCTTCGGACGAAGCGGTGGTGGCCACTTGGCTGGAGAACCCCTATTGGCAATACTTTTGCGGTGAGACCTATTTGCAAACCGAGCTGCCCATTGACCCATCCAGCTTGAGCCGCTGGCGAAAGCGCATTGGTGAAGAAGGCGTGGAGACTTTGCTGGCCGTCACCATCGAAGCGGCCCGCGCAGCGGGCTTGATCAAGAAAAGCAGCCTGGACAAAGTCATTGTCGATACCACCGTGATGCCCAAAGCGATAGCGCATCCCACCGACAGCCGGCTGCTGGAGAAAAGCCGCCAGCATCTGGTCAGTCTCGCTGATGAACACCATCTGGAACTGCGCCAGAATTACAACCGGCAGGCGCCCCGCATGGCCGCACAGGTCGGCCGCTATGCTCATGCAAAGCAGTTCAAGCGCATGCGCAAAGCCCTCAAGGCGCTGCGAATCAGGGTGGCCCGCGTGCACCGCGAAGTCACTCGCAAGATCGCTCAGCTGCCAGAGCGTGCACAGGCCCAAGCGAAGAACCTGCTGCAGCGCGTGGGCCGCATCCTGACGCAAAAAACCAGGGACAAGAACAAACTGTATGCGCTGCACGCGCCCGAGGTCGAATGTATTTCCAAGGGAAAGGCCAGGACGCCCTACGAGTTCGGCGTCAAAGTGACGATTGCCACTACGCTTAAGGAGGGCCTGGTGCTCGGGATGCGCAGCATGCCAGGTAATCCGTACGACGGGCACACGCTGGGCGAAGCCCTCGAGCAGGTCGAAATCCTTGCCGATAAAAGGCCCGGTATTGCCATTGTGGACAAGGGCTACCGGGGCGTGCAGGTCCAGGGGGTACAGATCCTTCGATCAGGACAGCGCCGGGGCATCACCCGAACGATGAAGGCGATGATCAAGCGGCGCAGTGCCATCGAGCCGACCATTGGGCACATGAAAACGGAGGGCCGACTGGCCCGAAATCCGCTCAAAGGTGCTTTGGGTGACGCATTGCATGCCGTGCTGTGCGGCGCGGGCCACAACATCCGGCTAATGATCAAGAAGCTGCTTGTTTCTCCTGTCGCGTCGTAAAACTGAATTTTTCAGCGCCGACTACATAGTTGGCACGGACACGCCCAGGTTCTTGGCCACGTCGCGCGGCGGCACGCCGCTGGCCAGCAGCTTCCTGGCTGATTCGATTTTGCTGTCGGTCATTTTCCGCTTGCGCCCGCCCTTGCGGCCCAGCTGGCGGGCGGCTTCCAGCCCTGCACGGGTACGCTCTCCCGTCAGTTCCCTCTCCATCTCGGCCAGGCTGGCCATGACATGAAAGAAGAATCGGCCCGAGGGTGTTGCTGTATCGATGGCATCGGTCAGGCTCTTGAAATGCACGCCCTGCTGGTGCAACTGGCCGACCAGGTCCGTTGTGGCCCGCGCCGCACAGCACAGCACGGCGTGCAAGGCGCCAAGGCCCGGGCATACGCGACGACAGCCGCCGCTGAGGTGGGGTGCAGCCGCAGTGCCTGCTGAATAATTCAGCAGGTCAGTGCAACACCCTGAACATTTTGAATCGGCGCTTCGCCCTTTGCCGAACCCGAATTGCCCACGCAAGGAGAATCGTTACTTCAGCCTGCTTTTCACGCTGGCGCATTGTCCCCAAGCGCCGTGAAGTTCCTGATCTTGACCGAGCCATCGGGAAAGCGGGCGATGACATCGAGCTGCCCGCCCATCGCTTCAATGTGACTGCGCAGGGTCGAGAGATACATGTCCGTGCGCTTTTCCAGCTTGGCAATAGACGGCTGCTGGACGTGAAGCACCTCGGCCAGCATCTTTTGCGACAGCCCGCGCGCCTGGCGCAACTCGTTGAGTGGCATCTCGGCGAGCATGGCCTGCGCTTTTGACTCGGCACGCGCCTGCGCCGCTGGGGACATCTGCGAACGCAGTTGTGAGAATTTATTGGCCATTGATCAGTCCTTCCTTTCGAAGCTGCTCCAGGTGGTCGTTGTAAAGCTCGTCGGCAATAGGAACATGCACGTCATACCACCGGTCGTCTCCAGTCTTGTCGCCGCCGATCAACAAGATGGCCGCACGCCGGGGATCAAATGCGTAAAGGGTCCGAAACGGCCGGCCGTCATGCTGCGTGCGCAACTCGCGCATATGGCTGTGCTTCGAGCCGTTGATTCCGGAACTGTGCGGAAAGCCCAAATTCGGGCCACGCGCTTCAAGCAACCGCACGGACGCATCAAGCGATTCCTGCTCATCTTCGCTCAAGCTCGCCCACCATTGGCCGAACTCATCCGTGTACTCAATATCCCAACTCATCGACAAATTATAGCTTCCATGGAATATTCCACCAAGAGAATATTCTTGGCACAGACTGCCTCTGTCAATTTGACGATAACAAGTGTGCTTTCAAAAGGATATGGCTTTCCGATCCGCAGTAGCACTTGACCGTGGCCAATGTGAGGCCCAATGCGCGGCATTTTTACCAAGGCAGCGTTGACCCAGTGCCAATCCCTGCATACGTGGTGGCCGAACATGGCTGCCAGATTTACGACGTGCGCACCACCCTTGTCGCCCGGGAGCGCTTCAGGAAAAATCAATGGCTGCCATATGTGACGTCACGCGCGCTTGCAAGGTTAGGCTTTACTTCAAAGTCATTGACAGCCGAATTGTCGCCGCCACCAGCTGTGGGTTTGCTCGGATGTCCTCGTTCCAGAACCTCAACACCTTCCACCCCAGGAAATTGAGAATTTCCGTTTTTCGCTGGTCTAAAAATTTCCATTTCTTCAGCTTGTGAGTGTTGCCGTCCACCTCGATTGCCAGCAGGTGCTCGGGTGAGGCTAAATCCACTTTGTAGCAGTTTGGCACGCACGGAAAATGACCGCGGGCCGGCCGCGTTGCAATGGCATGCTCCATCGGCAAATTCAAAATATCCGCGAGCGTTTGCTGTTCCGGCGTTATTTTTGGATTCCCGCCGCGCGAAAGAAACGTCTTGCCTTGCATCGATGCCTTCACCTTCATCACTGTTTCGGGGTTGTGCATTGGATTGTTGGCCTTCATCCGAAGTGACGTTGCTGGTGACTTCGGTCTGGGCCCGATGCGATGCGGGCCGATCGTCCTGTTAAAGCGGTCGATAACGCCAGGCTGAGCGTTGCGCCATGTCGCTGCACACCGGTGTCCACAAAAAAATCGCTTGTCGTTGTTAACTTTTCCGACTGTCTGGAACGAGAACACCGCCATGCACTGCTGACACTGCTTGGTGATAGTTTTGCATGCCGAACAAACACTGTTGACGCCGACCAATGGGATGGACGCCCCCACCTAAGCGGCATCGCAATGTGCCAAAGTGGGGGTGTTTACCAACCCACTTGAACAGACAGGAGCGTCCGACATGAAGGTTACAACATTGGGCATCGATCTGGCAAAGAACGTGTTCCAGGTCCACGGCATTGATCAGCACGGCAAGGTGATGTTGAAGAAGCAACTCAAGCGAGCTCAGATGGCGCCGTTCTTCATCAACCTGCCGCCGTGCCTGGTCGGCATTGAGGCATGCGGCAGTGCGCATCACTGGGCGCGCAAACTGCAGACAATGGGTCACACCGTGCGCTTGATGGCTCCGCAGTTCGTCAAACCTTACGTCAAGACAAACAAGAACGACGCGGCCGATGCTGAGGCGATCTGCGAAGCTGTGGGGCGCCCAAACATGCGCTTTGTGCCTATCAAAAATGTCGAGCAACAGGCCGTTCTCGCACTTCACCGGGTGAGGCAGGGGTTCGTGAAGGCTCGCACGGCGCAGGGCAATCAGATACGGGGCCTTCTCGCCGAATTCGGAATCATCATCCCACAAGGCATCAACAACATTGGTTCGCGCGTTCCAGAACTGATCGAGGATGCCGGCAACGAGTTGCCGGGCGCGTTTCGCGTACTTGTCCAGCGCTTGCTGGACCACCTCAAAGAACTCGATCGCCAAGTCGATGAACTTGAAGCGCAGATTCAGGCCTGGCACCGCAACAGTGATCTCAGCACCAAGATCGCTCAGGTGCCTGGTATCGGGCCGATTAGCGCCAGTGCCCTGGTCGCTTCCATTGGAGACGCGAAGAATTTCGACAATGGGCGCCAACTTGCCGCGTGGCTGGGGCTCGTGCCCAAGCAGCACTCCACTGGCGGAAAGTCTAATTTGCTGAGTATCAGCAAGCGAGGGGATACCTATCTTCGAACGCTTCTGATACACGGTGCTCGATCGGTGATCTATCACGCCGCAAAGAAACCTGAGTCTTGCAGCTGGGTCAGTGCAGTGGTGAACCGACGGAACAAGAATGTCGCGGCCGTAGCCTTAGCAAACAAAAATGCGCGAATCGTCTGGGCGTTGTTGGCCCATGATCGGCGCTACGAGACCGGCTACACACGGGTGGTCGAGGCGACCTGACCAGAATCAGAACGCAACACGACAACAACGAGACAGGAAAAACAAACCAACGATTGCTCAGGCGATCATGAAGTGATGGCAAGACAGGTCAGACCGTGGTTGGCAAAGCCCGAAATTTTCGAAGCACACAAAGTGCGCCCGACCGATAGAGGCGTCAACCAGCGAATCCCATCAGATGGCATGGTCGTCCCACCTACACGTTGCTGTTGAAGTGAGGCAATAACCCCCTGGAGGGTGGTACCTCGCAGTAACAGCATCAAAGTGCCAAAGTGATGTTTCGACGAAACCACTTAACTTTTGGAGGCTGCGCCATGCAATCTACCGCACAACTGCCAGTCATTGGAATGGATATTGCCAAAAATGTTTTTCAGCTCCATATCGTGGATGCCGAGACAGGGGAGATACAGCGACGCCAGCTCAAGCGCGCCAAGGTAGCAGAGTTCTTCTCCAACCGCCAACCGTCCCTGGTGGCGATTGAAGCTTGCGGCGGAGCCCACCACTGGGCACGCACCCTGCAAGGCATGGGTCATCAGGTCAAACTGCTGCCGGCCAAGCATGTGCGCGCCTTTGTGCTGCGCGACAAGACCGACGCCCTTGATGCGCAGGCCATTTGGGTGGCGGCCCAGCAACCGCACATCCGGGAGGTGCCCGTTAAAAGCGAGCAGCAGCAAGCCTGCCTGAGCCTGCACCGCATACGAGCCCAGTTGATGAAGATGCGCATCATGCAGACCAACGCCCTGCGTGGCTTGCTCTACGAGTTCGGCATGGTGCTGCCTGAGGGACACAAGAAATTGCTGCAATCCATCCAGGGCGAACTGGCTAAAGCCCAGCAGGACAACCGCTTGTGCGACGTGGTGGTGTTGAGCGTGCAGGAGCAGCTGAAGCGAATCGATGCGATGCAAGATGACATCGACCGGCTTGATAAGCGGCTGGCTGCCATGGTCAGGCAAAACCAGCACATGCTGGCCGTGCAGGCGATTCCAGGCATAGGTCCGTTGACGGCAACGGCATTGATAGCCACCGTTGCGGACGTGTCGACATTCAAGAGCGGGCGGCAGTTTGCCGCCTGGCTGGGCTTGACGCCGCGGCAAGTGGGCACGGGTGGCAAGACGCAACAATTGGGGATTTCCAAGCGGGGCGATACCTACTTGCGCAGCTTGCTGGTCAACGGGGCAAGAGCCGTCGTCGGTCGAAGCGCGCACAACAGCTGGCTCGAACGATTGTTGCAGCGACGCCACTTCAACGTGGTGGTTGCGGCGCTGGCCAACAAGATGGCACGCACGGCCTGGGCGGTCCTGGCCAAAGGCAAAGCCTTTGACTCACTCAAGTGGAATCCGACCGAGGCTGCCGCGACCTGAAATCTAAAGCCAAGTCTGGATCAGTTGATTACGAAATACTAATTTTTTGAAGGAGAGCCTGCACCAAGCGATGTGATGGGTCACAGGTCAAACCGGGGCGGGGGCATTCCGAACTATCCCTTGGGCAATAAGCCCGACCATCAGATAGGAACCCCGCCCGCGAATGCCATCAGGGCCAGCAGGAAATCAAGCCTGCACAAACAGGCCGAATGTAAGACTGCAAGCCCTTTGAAACTTCACGCCGCCCAATCTTGCTTTCCTTGGGACGACCATGTAAGGGACAGCGGCGAAAGCCGCATTCAAAGTCCGAATGTACGGGTGCAATCTTTACCTTCTATCCGTCATGAATTGAAAGCCTGGCAAATTCGGGGGCGTCCATGTACGAAAACTGACCCACTTATAGAGGTTGGGGGTGCGGCGGAAAACTTGGACTACTTTGGAGGTAGTTCATGTACTCATACGAAGACCGAATTCGAGCCGTCAAGCTTTATATAAAACTCGGCAAACGCACTGGAGCGACGATTCGCAAGCTGGGGTACCCGACCAAGAACGCGCTCAAGAGCTGGCATCGAGAATACGAACAAGGCTGCGATTTGCCGGCCGGCTATGTTCGTTCGAGACCCAAGTATTCAGACGAGCAGAAAAAAGTGGCCGTCGAGCACTACCTCAACCATGACCGCTGCCTTGCTGGAACCCTGAGGGCGCTGGGATATCCGGAGCGCGAAACGCTCGCAGCCTGGGTCGATGCGCTTTACCCCGAAACGAGGAAACGCGTTGTCGGCAAAGCGAGAAGCGTACCGCGCCCTCCAGAGCTCAAGCAGGCGGCAGTCATTGAGTTGTGCACCCGACAGACAAGTGCGCGGGAAATTGCTCAAAAGCTCGCCGTGAGCAGGGGGGCGCTGTACAAATGGAAAAACCAACTCCTGGGTCCTGAGGCGCCCGCATCTATGAAACCCAACAACGATTCACCGCCAGATCCTGAGCGGGCAGAACTGGAGCGGCAAGTCCAATCGCTTCAACGCGACATCCGCAAATTGCAGCTTTAGCACGACCTCTTGAAGAAGGCCAATGAACTGCTAAAAAACGCCCATCGTGGCTTTGCCCCGTCCCTATGGCAAGAAACACGGGGATGCCTACACTGATCGGTGCCGGATCGTGGCCGTTAGCTTTTTGGAGGCATTCGACCCCGTCAAAAAACGTGGCCCTTGGGGATCTTGCGGACCCAGCTGTGGTGGCGCTTCGTGCGACCCCGTTTAGGAAAATGATTTGAACCGCTCCCCTGTCTGGCACTACTTACAGGAGGTTGCCATGTCCAAGAAGGGTAAATCGGTCGGGTTGCCGATCGTCAACGTCAGAGCCGCCGGCATCGACATCGGCTCTCGTATTCAAGTGGCGGCGGTGCCGCCGGAGCTGAGTGACGAGCCGGTGCAGACATTCCAGAGCTTCACCGCCGACATCGAGCGCATGGCCGACTGGCTGATCTCGGTGGGCATCACCACCGTGGCGATGGAGTCGACCGGTGTGTATTGGATTCCGGTGTACGAGATTCTGGAGGATCGAGGCCTGGCGGTCGTGCTGGCCAACGCGCGTGACTGCAAGGCGGTTCCCGGTCGCAAGAGCGATGTCAACGATGCCCAGTGGTTGCAACGGCTCCATGCCTGCGGACTGCTGCGCGCCAGTTTCCGCCCGGCGCGCGACATCGCCGCCCTACGGATGTACATGCGGATTCGAGATCGTCACCTGGACTACGCAGCAGCCCATATGCAGCACATGCAGAAGGCGATGACGCACATGAACCTGCAACTTCATCATGTGCTCAGCGACATCAGCGGCGTGACTGGCCTGAAGATCATCCGCGCTATCGTTGATGGCGAACGAGATCCCGACGCTTTGGCAGCCATGCGTGACGTTCGCTGTCGTGAGAATTTGCAGACTATCCGCGCTGCGCTGGTCGGCAACTACCAGCCGGAGCACGTGTTCGCGCTGGCACAAGCCCTTGCGCTGTTCGATGCCTATCAGGAGCGGATTGCCGACTGCGATGTGCAGATCGAGCGTGTCCTGCAAATGCTGAATGCTGACAAGCCCAAGCCGCGGGAGCCGCTGCCGGCGCCTCGAACCAAGACAAAGCAGGCCAACGCACCCAGGTTCGATGTGCGTTCACTGCTCCACCAACTCACCGGCACCGATCTGACCTTGATCCATGGCATCGGTTCCAGCGTCGCGCTGAGCCTGATTGCCGAATGCGGCACCGATCTGAGCCGGTGGCCCACCGAGAAGCACTTCACGTCATGGCTGTGCTTGTCGCCGGGCTGCAAGATCAGCGGTGGCAAGGTACTGTCCTCGCATACCCGCAAGACCAATAACCGCGTGGCGTCACGCCTGCGAATGGCGGCCGTCACGGTCGGTCGCACGGAGACGGCCTTGGGTGCGTTCTACCGACGCCTGGCCGCCCGGATCGGCAAGGCCAAAGCGGTGACGGCGACGGCTCGCAAGATCGCAATACTGTTCTATCGCGCGATCCGGTTCGGCTTGAACTACGACGATCCTGGTGCCGATCAATACGAGCAGCGATACCGCGAGCGCGTGGTCAAGCAGCTCCAGCGCCGTGCTGCGCACTTCGGGTTCTCCTTGCAGCCGACGGAGGCTGGTGTTTCTTAGGAAAGGCCTGGGCGTCGACCTGCCGCTCCTGAGCAACCAGGAGAAGACCCGGCTGGTTGACGCCCTGAGAGACACCTACACGTTGCCAGAACTCTTTGACGCGCTAGGCTTTGCCCGCAGCTCGTACTTTTATCATCGAGCCCGGCTACGGCTCGCCGACAAGTATGCCGATGCGCGTGTTGCCATCACAGATGCCTTCGAACGCAATCATCGCTGCTACGGCTATCGACGGATGCGGGCGGCATTGGGCCGGCAAAAGTTCAGCCTCTCGGAGAAAGTCGTGCGGCGTTTGATGAGGCAGGAATGCCTGGTCGTTGCCACTAACAAGCGGCGTAAGTACGGCTCCTACCTGGGAGAAATCAGCCCGGCCCCGGACAATCTCATCAACCGCGACTTCCAGGCGGCTGCCCCGAATGAGAAGTGGCTTACCGACATCACAGAGTTCCAGATCGCTGCTGGCAAGGTGTATTTATCGCCCATGATCGACTGCTTCGATGGGCTGGTTGTCAGCTGGACCATCGCCACGCGTCCAGACGCCGCTCTTGTGAACACCATGTTGGATGCGGCCATCGAGAAGGTAGCCAACAGCAACGAGCGGCCCGTCGTCCACTCCGATCGTGGTGGGCACTATCGTTGGCCTGGATGGCTCTCGCGAATGCACAATGCAAAGCTGATTCGCTCGATGTCACGCAAAGGGTGCTCGCCCGACAATGCGGCCTGTGAGGGCTTCTTCGGGCGGCTGAAAACCGAGCTGTTCTACCCGCGGGACTGGCAAGCCACAACCCTTGAGCAGTTCATTCAGGCAGTTGACGCCTACATCCGCTGGTATAACGAAAAGCGCATCAAGATCTCCCTTGGCTTCCTCAGTCCCCTTGAATACCGGGAAAGCCTCGGGCTTACGGCATAAACCAGTCCAAGTTTTTGTCCGCACCCCCAGCTGGTCAATATTCAATCGGCGCCAACACATTTACCGTCAATGACGGCACCTGCGCATGAAGAGGTGACCCCGGTGTAGACAATCTTTCCGTAGCAATGCCCCATGACAATCGGGCCGTCGACGCAACTTGAGGCGGGACACGCCTGCCCATATAGCGTTCCAGTCAGATCAGAAAATTGCTGCGGCATCTTTGGCTGGCGCACCCATCGCACCAGGCATGATCGCCAACCACGGCTGCCGCGCAGCGGCCAACATAAACTTTGCTGCGTGCATACAAATTTGCACCGTTATTGGGGAGATTACCTTTGTCTCCTCGCCTTCGGTTCCGGCGTGTCTTCTTCCGGCCGTCTGACTATGTCCGGTGACCCTGTCGTCAGCTTGGAATACTCGGTTTTCCGCGGCTCGATGAGCACAAGGCCCTTGTCCGTGATGACGTATTCGCGGATGTCTTTGCTGTGATTGCTGCCGCGCATTTTTATGACGACCAACACCTTTCGTATCTGGCCATCAATTTCCACATAACGCATCCGGATAATGTCATCGGTGAGAAACGAAATCACATACTGACTAAAGGGCAGTGCCGTGAATGTGTCTTCCACTTCGACGGTGCTTAAAATCGTGATTCCGGCTCCTGTCAACGCCCCAATCATCCGGTATAAAGACTCGCGAAAGTCGGTTCGGAATCCGGGCGCCAACGCCATCTCAAAACCGACTAACGAATCGATCACCAATCGGGTGGCACCGAGTCTCTCGACTACATCTAGAATTTCTTGCATCGTTTCATCCACTGAAAGATCAAGCGGACGTATATAAAGAATTTCAAGCTTTCCCGTTTTCTGCGGTGTTTTCAAATCCAGACCGAAGCCAGCGGCGCGGATCATATATCCCTCCGGGCGTTCTTCGAAGATCGCTATAACCGCCGATTCCCCACGGCGAAGACCTTCGTCAATAAACTGCGTTGCCAGCGCTGATTTACCCGTACCAGAAGGCCCCGCCACGAGGCAACTGTCGCCTTCAAAGATGCCCCCGCCCAACATCTTGTCCAACTCGGAAACATCAATAGAAAGCCGCCGACGTCCCGTCGGCCTGTTCCTTTTACCGACCAGTCCCAGCGTGCGAGAGAATGCTTGCAATCCGTCAGCGCTGATGCGGATGGTATGCAGTCCTGGCACCGAATCCTGCCCGCGCAGTTTCATGATTTGCAATTTCCTGACCACGGAATTTCTCTCAGCCACTTGGGACAGCCAGAAGATGCCATCGGCGACGATGAACAGGGGGTTATCGCGGACCTCGTCTTTGTCATATTCACCGACCAAAAACGTCGTGGCCTGCCAGCTGGTGAGAAACTGGGTGAGACCTTGGATAAACGACTGCACCTCTATTTCGCTGCCAGCGGCCGTCGCTGTGCGTATTACGGTGCGAAAAGAATCCACCACGACAATGGACGGATTGATGGCCGTGACTTGCTTGATGATCTCCTCCAGCACTGCCTTCAAATCTTGTTCCAATACCAATTGAGTCAGATTAATAAAGCGGATCGCCTTGCCCAACTTGGATTCGTCGAAGAAAGAAAACTTTTGCTGGTAACGCAGCATCTTTATGGCGGGTTCGCCTAGAACGGTGAAATAGATCGCAGGTTTCTGCGCTGTCGCATTAGCAAAAACAATTTGATGGGCTAGCGTGGTTTTGCCGCATCCCGGTGCTGCGGCGATAACGTTGAACGAGAACTCAGGAATGCCGCCGCCCAAGATGTCGTCGAGGCCGCGTACACCCGTTGAAAGTTGGTGGATCGTGACGCCGGCCGGTTGGCTCACCGCTTTTTTAGGATTGCGGCTATCCGCGTTACTTTTTTTCACGTTGAACTACCTTCACCAAAATATAGATCGTTCTTGGACACATTCGGCATGGCTGTGTGCACCAACTGCAGCACTAGTCGTTCGCCAATTAGTGCCACCAGCAGGCCGAAAAATTCGGCGAGCAAAACAACCTTTCCCTCGGCAACCTCCTTGGAATCAACCTTCGCTTCCAGTTCATCCAAACCCTCCAAAGAGCCATCTGGCTTAACATGTACCGCATGCAGCCATGCAACATCCGCGTTGGCTGTCGCGAGCGCGCGCGAAAGGACAGCTCTAAAACCTAAATCTCCCACAATTTGCACCAAACACGGACGGAGCTTGTCAAGGACAGTAAAGACGGCCAGTGGTTTTGACGCGGGAGATTCGCGCTCTTTCACTCCAATCAAAATGAGCCGTTCGGCAAAATCTCGTAACATCGGAGTGGTTTGATTCACCTAGAACTTCCAGGAGTGCAGCTGAGGGAATGTCACCTGATCCGTCACACCAACCTTGAGCATTCCCTTCGCCGCATCGTGGACAGCGTAATGAATCGCTGATTTGGTTTTGCGCATTCCATTGACCTCGGTCAATTCACTGTCACGCTGTGCTTGCCGAGCGTCTGCATTGACCCCGAAGCAAAAGTAAACATCCACACCAACGGCGCCGCGAAGGCGATGTTCCGTTTTGTGCGTCTGTTTGAGAGTACCTGCATATCGATTCGTAGGGGGACTGCTTCGTTCGTCACTGTTGTTCGAACATTACAACGAAAAAGAGAGGGCCCGCGCTGGGCGATTTGTATATCCTGGACAAAAATGATAGCTCGTCGCGGAGCGACTGTGCGGACGGTTCGCTGCCAAGAGCGCTATAGGTGCCAAATTTCATCTTGCCACTATTCTGCGCCGATCGCGCATCAATGCACGGAAACCACGAATCAAAGACGTTGTTTCGAAACATGAACAGGTGGTCTGGCCAATACAGCATAGGTTCGGGGGTTGAGCTTCAGTAAATGCAACTGCGGTCTAAGATGAACGATAGGTATGGTGCAAAGAGCTGCATGCAGTCCGACGCGATGTTCGGCAGGAGGAAACCGCCTACGCGTATGTAGGGGAAATGACGGGGGCCGCAGTCCACGCCCTGAACTGGCGATGGGCGCACTTCGAGTAAGCGTGAACGACTAAGCAGCGTGGTTGGGGCAGTTCCTCAAACCAAGGTGCTATCTCGAGATGGGTTTGCCTCAGGCTTACGCTGTATTCGCTGTATACGCCCGAGGTCGAATGCATCGCCAAAGGAAAGGCCAGGTCCGAGTTCGAAACGCGTTAGTAACGATATAGCGCATTTTTGGCTCTCAAGAAACAAAACTCGCTGAGCCAGATTTTCAGGTCCCCGCCACCACTGGCGTGATTACAAAGCCCAAGTTTGTGGCCCGACGTTTGAGCGCTGCGACGCTGCGCTGGCGCTGCTGCTCTTCATAGCGCTGTTGGCCTTGATCGACAAATTCTTCTCCGCGTGTCAGCATGAAATACACCATGCGCGCCAGCTTGTGCGCCACTGCCGTGTTGGCGCTGGGCTTGTCCATGCGGGCGCACAGGCGGCGGTAATACGCGCCCAGCGCGCTGTTGCCGTGATACAGGCTCATGGCGGCCATCTTCAGTGCCTGGCGCACCCGGTTGCTCGATTGCCGAGTCCTGCTTGAAAGCACCTTGCCTCCGCTGATTTTGGTGCCCGGACACAACCCCAGCCAGGAACAGAAGTGCTTGACCGTGGGAAAGCGGCTCAGGTCGGGGCCGATTTCCGTCAGTATCTTGCTTGCCACCGTCAAGCCAAGCCCGTTGATGCGCGTGAGATCGACGCCTGCCCAGTTGGCCAGTATCTGGCGAATGTCGAAGACCTGGCGCTGCTTGCTCCCCGCGCGCGGTGCCTTGCCCAGATCGACTTGTTGCTCGCCCAGATCGCGCAGTTGCGCGTGCAACCTAGCCCCGGGTGTCAGAATTGTTGTCGCATCCAATTCTTTGAGGGCTAACTGCCCGGCAGCTTCATTTCATGACCAGAACACCGCATTCACATCACTCTCCCGAATTCAAAGAGCAGGCACTGCTCAAAGCCAGGCATCGCGGCACGCGTTCCGTTATCAGCATTGCCGGCGAGCTCAACATGTCCGCCGGCACGCTCAGGAAGTGGCTGCAAAGCGCAAGCAAGAAAACCGGCACGATAGCCCCCCCGGTGTCCGCTGCAACTGCTGCACTGGACGGCCCGGCGTCGGCCTGGACGCCTGCACAGCGTTTGATGGCGCTGCAGCAAAGCTATGCACTGGATGACATGGCCCGGGCCAGCTGGTGCCGCGAGCATGGCGTGTTCGAGCATCAGCTGGTGCAGTGGCACCAGGCGTTTTGCACCCCTGCCGTGCCCGCTTCACGCGAGGCGAGCGGCGCCTTTCGCGAGCTGCAGCGCCAGCATGATCAGTTGCAGCGCGAACTCAGGCGCAAGGAAAAGGCGCTGGCCGAGGTGGCTGCCTTGCTGGTGTTGCAAAAAAACTTCCAGGCGCTGTTGGAGGGCGCGGACAAATGACGTCCGTCCAGCAGCGCCAAAAGTTGCTCGGCCTCATTGACAAGGCCTGCGCCGACGGGGCGCGTTTGCAACCGGCTTGCCGCCAGATCGGCTTGTCGTGCCGCAGCGTGCAGCGCTGGCAGCGCTCTGAGGCGGCCGAGGGTGACCAGCGCCCTTCAGGCAAGCGGCGCTATGCACGCCCGGCCAACAAGCTGCTTGAAGAAGAGCGCCAGGCCGTGATGGCCACGCTCAACAGCGAAGCGTTCAAGGACTTGCCGCCGAGCCAGATCGTGCCTCGCCTGGCCGACAGCGGCGTCTATGTGGCCTCGGAGTCCACGATGTATCGCCTGCTGCGCCAGGAGGGCCAGCTGGCCCATCGGCGCGCAGAGCGTTCAGCGCAAAAGCGCAGCCGGCCGCGCGCCCTGGCCGCGACCGGGCCCGATCAGGTGTTTTGCTGGGATATCACGTACCTGCCAACCCAGGTGCGCGGCCAGCACTTCTACCTGTACCTGTTCGAGGATCTGTTCAGCCGCAAGATCGTTGGCTGGCAGGTGTTCGATTGCGAGAGTGCCGAGCTGGCCAGCCAGTTGCTGCGCGACATTTGTGCACGGCACAGCATCCGCCCCGGCCAATTGACGGTGCATTCGGACAATGGCGCGCCGATGAAGGGCGAGACCATGCTCGGCACCATGCAGCGCCTGGGAGTCGCCCACACGCGCAGCCGTCCTTCCGTGAGCAATGACAGTCCGTACATCGAATCAGCATTCAGAACCCTGAAGTACCGCCCCGAACTGCCGGTCAAGCCGTTCGAGAACCTGCTGGCCGCAAGGCGATGGGTTACCGAACTGGCCCATTGGTATAACCACGAGCATCGCCACAGCGCCATCGGCTTCGTGACACCGGCGCAGCGCCATGCCGGCTTGGACCGGGCCTTGCTTGAAAAGCGCTCGCTCGTCTATGAACAGGCCCGCCAGGAAAATCCCCAGCGCTGGTCAGGGCAGCCTCGCCAGTGGGCGCATGTCGATACCGTTCACCTCAACCCGGAAACCCCACAAATCAAGGAGCCTCAAAACACGCAAAAAGTAGCCTGACTCACTTTACTTTAAGCGACAACTACCTTGACAGCTACCGCTAGCATCGCACTCGGCCAGGTGGCGGGCAATGTCGTCATACATTCCCAACGCCTGACGCAGCACGAACAGGTGCTCTTCGCGCCAGTTGCCGGTCAGCGCTTTCGTGATTTCCTGCGCGCTGGCCTTGACGCGGCTGTGGCGGTGGCGTGCCAGCGCCCTAGGGTCACGCTCGCCAGCGACGATGTCCCGGATAATCAATTGGCCGCTCAGTCCCATCACATCGGTGAGCACCTCGGTGAGCTGGATGTTCATCTGCACCAGCGCCTTTTGCATGCGCTGGACCCAACTGCCCTGCTCGACCAGCAGCACGTCACGCTGACGCGCCACCGCCCGCAGCTCGCAGACCTGGGCGTCTGGACGAAACGCCGCGCGCAGCAAACCCAGGCTCATGAGCTTTTGCAGCCACTGGCAGTCCTGCACGTCGCTCTTGCGCCCGGGGACGTACTTCATCTGCCGCGTATCGACCAGCCAGACTTTCAGGCCGCGCTGTTCGAGCACTTCAAACACCGGGATCCAGTACACGCCAGTGGACTCCAGCGCTACGGTGTCCACGCCGCACGCGAGCAGCCAGCCGGCCATCGCGTTCAAGTCGGCCGTCATCGCGCCGAACTCGCGCACCGGGTCATCGGCCAGATGCGCGGGCACCGCCACCCAGTGGCTCGATGCGCCCACATCAATGCCCGCGGCATTGGGAAACACCTCACTGTCATGCTTGCGAATGGCCATGGCATCCTCCACAATGGTTGATCAATGGCAGCGCCATGGGAAGCGTCAAATTGGACTCACTCTCTCAAACGGGATGCGCATCGCTGCGCTCACCACTGTCGCTGACGATTCCCCGACCATGCTCAAAAGCGGGCTTGCTTGAAACTCGCACCAATGCCAAGTCGGTCATCTCGGCGCTGCCATTGCCTTTTTAGCGCAAATCGGCGCATGGGGCATCCGGCCTGTCCCATTGTTTCTTCAGGAACGCTTGGCCCGCGCGCGGGGTTGGGAAGCTCAAAAGTTAGCATGTCACCTACAAGCCAAGCTTTAAAACTGTTTTGCTATCTTTTTAGCCTGAATTCATGTGGCTTTCCGACCTGGCTCTCTCAAGAAACAAAACTCGCTGAGCCAGATTTTCAGGTCCCCGCCACCACTGGCGTGATTACAAAGCCCAAGTTTGTGGCCCGACGTTTGAGCGCTGCGACGCTGCGCTGGCGCTGCTGCTCTTCATAGCGCTGTTGGCCTTGATCGACAAATTCTTCTCCGCGTGTCAGCATGAAATACACCATGCGCGCCAGCTTGTGCGCCACTGCCGTGTTGGCGCTGGGCTTGTCCATGCGGGCGCACAGGCGGCGGTAATACGCGCCCAGCGCGCTGTTGCCGTGATACAGGCTCATGGCGGCCATCTTCAGTGCCTGGCGCACCCGGTTGCTCGATTGCCGAGTCCTGCTTGAAAGCACCTTGCCTCCGCTGATTTTGGTGCCCGGACACAACCCCAGCCAGGAACAGAAGTGCTTGACCGTGGGAAAGCGGCTCAGGTCGGGGCCGATTTCCGTCAGTATCTTGCTTGCCACCGTCAAGCCAAGCCCGTTGATGCGCGTGAGATCGACGCCTGCCCAGTTGGCCAGTATCTGGCGAATGTCGAAGACCTGGCGCTGCTTGCTCCCCGCGCGCGGTGCCTTGCCCAGATCGACTTGTTGCTCGCCCAGATCGCGCAGTTGCGCGTGC
>NZ_KL448324.1:153197-360859 GCF_000709345.1 Polaromonas glacialis
CTAGCATCGCACTCGGCCAGGTGGCGGGCAATGTCGTCATACATTCCCAACGCCTGACGCAGCACGAACAGGTGCTCTTCGCGCCAGTTGCCGGTCAGCGCTTTCGTGATTTCCTGCGCGCTGGCCTTGACGCGGCTGTGGCGGTGGCGTGCCAGCGCCCTAGGGTCACGCTCGCCAGCGACGATGTCCCGGATAATCAATTGGCCGCTCAGTCCCATCACATCGGTGAGCACCTCGGTGAGCTGGATGTTCATCTGCACCAGCGCCTTTTGCATGCGCTGGACCCAACTGCCCTGCTCGACCAGCAGCACGTCACGCTGACGCGCCACCGCCCGCAGCTCGCAGACCTGGGCGTCTGGACGAAACGCCGCGCGCAGCAAACCCAGGCTCATGAGCTTTTGCAGCCACTGGCAGTCCTGCACGTCGCTCTTGCGCCCGGGGACGTACTTCATCTGCCGCGTATCGACCAGCCAGACTTTCAGGCCGCGCTGTTCGAGCACTTCAAACACCGGGATCCAGTACACGCCAGTGGACTCCAGCGCTACGGTGTCCACGCCGCACGCGAGCAGCCAGCCGGCCATCGCGTTCAAGTCGGCCGTCATCGCGCCGAACTCGCGCACCGGGTCATCGGCCAGATGCGCGGGCACCGCCACCCAGTGGCTCGATGCGCCCACATCAATGCCCGCGGCATTGGGAAACACCTCACTGTCATGCTTGCGAATGGCCATGGCATCCTCCACAATGGTTGATCAATGGCAGCGCCATGGGAAGCGTCAAATTGGACTCACTCTCTCAAACGGGATGCGCATCGCTGCGCTCACCACTGTCGCTGACGATTCCCCGACCATGCTCAAAAGCGGGCTTGCTTGAAACTCGCACCAATGCCAAGTCGGTCATCTCGGCGCTGCCATTGCCTTTTTAGCGCAAATCGGCGCATGGGGCATCCGGCCTGTCCCATTGTTTCTTCAGGAACGCTTGGCCCGCGCGCGGGGTTGGGAAGCTCAAAAGTTACAAGTTTTGAGCAAACCACCTTGCTGAGGTCTTATACCGGTTGAGGCGTCCAAAACGCCTTGTTGGCCTTCACAAAAGAGCTGCCGGTAGGCAGAAGGCGATGTGTGCAACTCGCTCGCAAAGTGCTGCCTCAGGGACAGTGCGGTGCCAAAGCCCACCTCGGTCGCAACGCGCTCAATCGACAAATTCGTGGTTTCCAGCAACTGCTGCGCCCTGGCTATACGCTCGGCCGCCAGCCATTTGTTGACGGTGGTGCCCGTGGCCTCACGAAAACGTCGGGTGAAGGTTCGCCGGCTCATGCGCGCAATGTCGGCCAGTACATCGAGCGACAACGGCTCCGGTAAATGCTCGCGTGCCCACTCCAGCACGCCCGGCAAACGGCTCTCGCTGGGCAGTGCAGGCACCGGCTGCTCGATGTATTGCGCCTGTCCGCCCTGGCGGTGCGGCGGTGTCACCAGCAGCCTGGCCACGCGGTTGGCAACGTCGGCGCCGTGACGCTGACGCACAAGGTTCAGGCAGCAGTCAATCGACGCTACCGTCCCGGCAGACGTGATGACGTTGCCGTCGTCAACATACAGTACGTCAGGCAGGAAATTAACCAGCGCAAACCGCTCGGCGAAGAGGTCGCGACAAGCCCAGTGGGTCGTCGCGCGGCTCCCGTCCAATAAGCCTGCATCCCCTAGCACGAAGGCGCCCAAGCACAGGCCGACAACCTGGGCACCGCGGGCATGTGCTTTGCGCAGGGCGTGCGCCAGGAGAGGGGGAGCAACGTTTTCGGGATGGTTCCACGCAGGAACAATGACAAGGTCAGCATCGTCCATGGCGTCGAGTCCGCCGGGCACCTCAATTTCCATGCCTTGGTCACAGCGAACACGGCCGGGCATCGGCGCGCAGTACCGCACTTCATACGGGGAGAGTCCGCTGGGTGGCGGCGTCACGCCAAACACGATGCCGGGCACCGAAAGGTGAAAAAGGCTCACGCCCTCGAAAGCGGGGTCTGAGGTGCAGTGGAACGGAAAACCGGGTTAAGCAGTCAATTTAAGTGGACAAATGAATTTTGGCTGTGTCGGCCTGCCATTTTTCATGCTTGGCTCGGGTCTGTCAGGTCACGCAAAGGCCGTAACTCACCCTTGGCCACAGCCTCTGGCATCGAGAAAGAATATCGACCCAACATATTGATGTGCTCATGAAGCAGCGGCGAAAGCCTGGCGACATCCGCATCGTTGACGGGCTCACCATTGGCGCGCAATTGGTTCAAGGCGGCTTGCATGTAAAGGGTGTTCCACAGAACGCTCATGTTGAGCACCAGGCCAAGCGCACCGAGCTGGTCCTCCTGGCCTTCACGGTATTGCTGGCGCAGTTCACCGCGCTTGCCGTGAAACACGGCCCGCGCCACACTGTGGCGGCCTTCTCCACGGTTGAGCTGAATCAGCGTGTCACGGCGCTTGGTCTCGTCATCGATGTAGGTCAGCGTATGCAGCGTCTTGTCAATGCGTCCGAATTCGGCGATGGCCTGCGCTAGGCGGGTTGGTTTGTTGCCGATTTGCAGGGTGCGCATGATGCCGGCGGCCGACACCCTGCCAAGTTTGAGGGAGCCGGCCAGGCGCAGCATGTCATCCCAGTGCGACTTAATGCGCTGCAAGCTGAGCTGATTGGCCGAGATGTCGTTGAGCAAGCCGTAATCGGCCTTGGGATCGATGCGCCAGAAACGTGTTCCGCCAACATCGGCCAGACGCGGACTGAACCGATAACCCAGCAGCCGGAACAGGCCGAACACCACGTCGCTGTACGCGCCGGTATCGGTCATGATTTGCGTGGGTTGAAGCTCTGTCTGCTGCTCCAGCACCACTGCCAGCAGTATCAAACTATCGCGCAGCGTGCCAGGCACGGTAATGTGGTTCAGCCCGGAGAACTGATCCGAGATCAAGTTGTACCAGGTGACGCCGCGGCCGGTACCGAAGTATTTGGGGTTCGGCCCGGCATGCACGGAGCGAACCGGAACTACAAACCGCATGCCATCGGCCGAGGCGACCTCGCCTCCGCCCCACAGGTCGGCCAGTGCCAGACTGCTTTGAGCGGCCACCAGGGTCGCGTTGGCCTGTGCCAGCGTGTCGTCACGAATGTAGTTCTGATCCACCCAGGAAAGCCGATCCCGTTTGAGCGCAGGCGCATCGCCTCGGATCAGAGGCTCCAGTCCGGTGTTGCAGGCTTCGGCCATCAGCACGGCGCACAAACTGACCTGCAAATCGGCAGCGCGGGCCGTGCGCTCCGAGAGGTGGGTGAACGCGGCCGTAAATTCGGTGCGTACGGCAATCTCCAGAAACAACTCCGGCAAGTCCACGCGCGGTAGCATGCCGAACACTTTGTCGCGCAATGCGGCCAGCGAGGCTGGCTCATCCGTTTTCTCCAGCCTGCTGAGCACCAGATCGTGCTTGTCAGCCACGAACTCAAACCGCACAGCCGGATTGTCCGGCAGCCTGGCCAGCACCGCGCGGTACGTGCTGTCCAGCTCCATGGTCAAGGCGGTCAGCACAGGCCCAGGTCTGGCCGAAAATCCCAGCGTGCGACAGATGACGGGTCTGGTGGCTTGCCATTCGGAGCCGCCCAGCAAACCCGCGCGCGGATCGGCATACCGCCAGCTTGGCGCCACAAAAACGTCACGCCGCTTGAGCGCTGATTGAAGCTCTTCGAGGACGCAGAAGGTGTAAGCACGGCGATCAACGGTGCCATCGTCCTGAAAAACATGTGACCGCCAAGCCTTGGGGATCACCTCGCACGGGGCATCGCTTTGCGGTGTCTTGCGCGTCAAGTTGACTCGCAGCCAGTCGAGCGCGGCAACGACTGGCCTGCCAGTTGGGTTTGCGCCAAAGCGGATGTGAGCCACCAAGGCGGGAAGGAATCGCCGCACTGTTCTGTACTTCGCCTCCAGCTCCTTGTAATAAACATTGTTGGCCGGCCGGATCAGGGCAGTAATGCCATCGACTGCGTGCTGCAGTGTGCCTGGAGACATCTTCTCGAACAGCTTGGTGCGCAGTTCGCCATCCTGCACATCGGGATCGAGCAATACCCGGCAAGCGCTGGCCAAAGTAGCCGCAGCCTGATCCAGATCTTTCATCGTGCGCAGGCGGGCTTTCTTCTCGGCCTTGGCGGCACCGCCGAACAGGGCGCGTAAAACCCCTTCCAGCACGTCCAAGGCATCGTCTTGCGCCGACGCTTCCAGGCAATGTGCAAAGGCGACCAGCGTTGCCAGGCGGCGTGGATTGGGCAAGCGCACGATTGCATTGATTTTGGCAGCACCCGCAAAACGCGCCAGAGCGGCGATATGGGTTGCCGGTATGCGGGTTGTAGCGGGCAGTTTGATACCCAGCTCACGCACCGAGTTCAGGCGAAACAATGCCAGGGTCAGCGATGTGCTGCTGGTCATCACCGGCCCGGTGCGCAGGCGGTCGAGTTGTGATTTACGGGTGCCCTTAGGCACCTCCAGCAAGGCTTGCAGCCTTGCCTGCTGCGTCATGCTGACGCCTTGAGTAAGCAACTTCCACAGCCGCGCCTCGACTCGACTGCGCAGGCGTGACACATAGCGTTCAAGGGTGGTGCAGCCTGGCAGCAGCACTTTTTGCGTGATCAACCAGGTGCTCGCCCGCTCGAACAGCACGCTGGGCCGATCAGTTCCCGTCCAACACAATGCGTACAGCCAGCGGGTCAGGCGCAATCCGATGCGATGCTCGGTAATCTCGACGTAGCCATATTGCGCTCGGATTTCCGCCGCATGCAACCACCGCTGCTCACCGGCACGGTAGGCTTGAACACCCTCGGTGGAATCGATGTACAGCTGCCTCGTCAGCGCCTGCAACACCGATGTTGGGATGTCCAGCGGGTCGTACTGGAAGGTGCCAAGATAGCGCACTGTGCCCAGCTGCACGGCAAAGCCAACCCGGTTGTGCGGGCCACGCTTTTGTGAAATCAGCCCGAGATCGAATTCATCCAGGTGGAAATAGCGGGCCAGATCATCTGATGACGGCTCCCCGGTGAAACGGCCATAATGCTCGCGCTGATCGCTGGAGAGAAAACCAACGGGCATTGATCAAGTCTTGGCTTGCAGATGGAGTGCCCATATTCGCTTGACCTGGCTCGGGCTGCATCCGGACAGCTCGGCAGTTCGCTGGATCGTTTGGCCTGCACCACGCAATGCAACGATGCGCTTATGAATGGTGGTGTCTGCAATGCGTCCGACATATTTACCGGCTGACTTGGCCAGCTGTACACCTTGGCGCTGGCGTTCACGGCGTGTTTCGTAGTCGTCCCGAGCCATCTGCAAGGCCAGCTTGAGAAGCAATTCCTGGATCGACTCCAGCACGATTTTGGTCATTCCATCCGCGTCAGCCGCAAGGTCCGATAAATCGACCAGACCGGGTATCGCCAGGCGTGCGCCCCTGGCGCGAATCGAGTTGACCAGTTTCTCTGCTTGCGGGAGTGGCAATCGGCTGAGGCGGTCGATCTTCTCCGCGACCACCACTTCGCCCGGCTGAAGGTCGGCGATCATCCGCTGCAACTCGGGCCGATCAACGCGCGCACCGGATGCTTTCTCACGGTAGACCCCGGCGATGTAGTACCCGGCATCCCTTGTGTTGCGCTCAATGTCGCTCTGGCGTGTGAGGTCCTGCTCGTCGGTGCTGACACGCAGGTAGATGCGGGCAATATTCATGAAGGGATGGTCAAAATGGGTGTACTCAATTTGGCCCATTGTAGGAGAGGCGGCCAAGAGCAAATTCGCCAATGTAAATTGGCCACAACCTATTTGGCTATTTCAATTAGCCAGTTAACCCGGTTTTCCGTTCCACTGCACCTCGAACCTCAAACCCTGCAAATACGAATTCTTGGGGCCTATGAAGTACGTCATTTCCTAGGCTGCGCTGGACGTGATTTTGCACTCTCACTCGATTACCTCGCAGGGTGCACCGCCAAGCCTTCAAGATGACGATAGCTCAACGTTTAGGCCGCGTACCAGATATGCCAGCATGCATGACGTTAACGGGCAAGCGCATTGCCTTGTTAGTCAGCATCTGGCTCAAGTATTTCAGTCATAGCGCTCAGCATGGCCGAGCAAGCTGCTTGATTGCCATTCTGGCAAAACCCACTCTTTACCTTCATGCGGTCATTCGTTGTGAACTTGGCAAATAGGAATTATTAATATGCTTTTACTGAAGAGATTGCTTCGTTAATCTAAGGGTAAACACTGTTAACTTTCTTGTATATGCTGTTTACATTAACTCGTCTATTTCATCTGGAGTTGATAAATTGATCAATAAAGTGGCAGGCTCTCCTGAGCAAGCACTCGGGCCCGTCGCTGACGGCGCGACAATTTTGATTGGAGGTTTTGGCACTGCAGGCATACCGACTGAGCTCATCGATGCACTGATGGCTACCAAGGCTCGGAACCTCACGGTTGTTAACAATAACGCTGGCAATGGCTATGCCGGCCTTGCAGCATTACTCCAGGCTGGCCAAGTTGGAAAAATGGTCTGCAGCTTTCCTCGCACCGCTGACAGCTGGGTCTTCAACGAGCTCTACCGAGCCGGAAAAATTCAACTCGAGCTTGTTCCTCAAGGCAACCTTGCTGAGCGGCTTCGTGCAGCGGGTGCTGGCATTGGCGCGTTCTTCAGCCGGACGGCTTACGGCACAGAACTGGGCGCAGGCAGAGAGACGCGGGAAATCAATGGTCAGATGTACGTCATTGAGTACCCGATTGCAGGCGACATTGCCCTCATTCGGGCAGAGACCGGAGACCGGTGGGGCAACCTGACCTACCGCAAGGCGGCACGCAACTTCGGACCGGTCATGGCAACGGCAGCGCGGCGAACAATTGCAACGGTTCACGCGTTGCAAGAGCTCGGGTCCTTGGATCCTGAAGCGATCATCACACCTGGAATCTTCGTCCAGGCTGTCGTCAAGGTACCCCGAGTCCGTACTGAGGCAGGTGGATTTAAGGAGGCAGCATGAGCAAAGTCGGCAACCCTGAGTCCGCCATGGCAGCGATTTACCAACGGCGCAGCAAGATGGATGTCGCCAAGCTCGTGGCACGCGACATCCATGATGGAGCCTATGTCAACCTCGGTATCGGTCAACCGACACTGGTTGCCAATCACATTTCGAACGATCGAGAGGTCATCTTGCACAGCGAAAACGGCATTTTGGGCATGGGTCCCGCGCCAGCTTGTGGCCACGAAGACTACGACCTGATCAATGCGGGCAAGCAGCCTGTGACCCTGCTTGAGGGTGGCAGTTTTTTCAACCAAGCAGATAGCTTCGCCATGATGCGCGGTAATCATCTCGATATTTGTGTTCTCGGCGCATTTCAAGTGTCTGCTACAGGTGATCTGGCCAACTGGAGCACCAGCGAGCCTGGCGCGATTCCGGCCGTTGGCGGCGCAATGGACCTCGCTGTCGGTGCCAAGCAGACCTGGGTGATGATGGATTTGCTCACGAAGGATGGTCAGAGCAAAGTCGTTGACAGGTGCTCCTACCCGCTGACCGGCGTCGCATGCGTCAAGCGCATCTATTCGGACTTGGCAACGCTCGAGTGCACTCCGGATGGCATCAAGGTGATTGAGCTCACTCCGGGTCTTTCCCACGAAGAATTAGAGCGCCTGCTCGGATTGCAGGTTGCGCGCTCCGACCAAGCGATACCTACTCAAAACGGTACCTAAGCAATCAATCACTCGATACAGATCCACAACCGAAACAAGGACCACCCATGGATAAATTACACATCACAGAGTCAGCCTCTCCCGATTCCAAAGCGCGCCGAAGACTTATTGCCTCATTTCTGACGCTGCCTGCTGCAAGTCTCTTGCCAAACTTTGCGCAAGGCCAGGCATCCAATAAAGTGCTGCGACTGATTGTTCCTTATGCCGCTGGTGGTTCTTCAGATTATGCAGGCCGACTGGCAGCACAGTACCTGACCGGACCTTTAGGCACTACAGTCGTGGTGGAGAACAAGCCTGGCGCAAACAGCATCATTGCAGCTCAGTATGTGGCGCAGTCACCAGCCGATGGCACGGTCGCTCTCCTAGCGGGAACTGCGGCCACCACCTCCAATCCATTCCTTTATAAAAAGCTGCCCTACGATACGGAAAAGGCGTTTGCTCCAATTGGAATGGTCAGTCGGATGCCCTTCGTTGTTGTGGTGAACAGCACCTCTGCCGTTAAGACAATTGATGAATTCCTTGGCACAGCGAAGAAAGCCAAGACACCATTGAACTATGGATCTGCGGGGAACGGAAATCCAACGCACCTGGCTGGAGCCCTCTTCGCACAAATCACGGGCATTGAGCTGCAACAGATTCCATACCAAGGCAGTGCGCCCTCCATGACTGCTCTATTGTCGGGTGAAACCAGCGCAAGCTTTGAAGTCTTGCAAACAGTTCTGCCCATGGTCAAGGCGGGCAGGCTGAAAATCTTGGCTGTGATGGCGAACGAACGGCACCCCAAGATTCCAGACGTTCCGACCTTGGCCGAACTGGGTTTTAAAGGCCTTGATGTCTCAACCTCGTTCGCCATTTTGGTACCGGCAGCAACCCCTGCTGCAACTCAGAGCCGCCTGTATGAGGCACTCACTGCCGCGACGACCAATCCAAACTTCATTAAATCGCTTGACGATCAAGCGCTCCAAAGCTATCCGGCCATGACGCAAGCCGAGACCACAGCCCTTTTTGCAAAAGAGCGGGCACGCTGGAAATCTGTGATCGAACGCAACTCGATCAAACTGGACTAATCAAATCCGTCCATAGACGAAGAAGTGGCTTAAACCTGCACCGCTTTTCTATCTGAATTGCAAACACATACGAAAGAAAGATATGCCGTTCTATACATGCGTACACAAAGAAGGAATTCTGTCCAACGAAGCGAAACGTTCGATTGCACAGGGTATTACGGACATCCATTGTGGGCTCACAGGCGCCCCGCGGCACTTTGTCCACGTCATGTTCCAGGCATACACAGCTTCGAACTGCTTTTCAGGCGGTGAAGACTCTGGGGTTGCCAATATCCGTGGCAGCGTTCGCGCAGGTCGAAGCCAAGAGATCAAGGAGTCCATGATGAAACAGTTCACCGCTCTGTGGCTTAAAGAGTGCCCAACGACCCAATTGGGAGAAATCGTTGTCTCACTCGCCGAGGTGCCGGGATCCAACGTAATGGAGGGAGGCATCTTGCTTCCCCACCCGAAGGATGATGCTGCTTGGCTGGAAACCAACGGCTTTTTGAGCTCTGGCGGACCGCAAAGCATATGAACCTCAACTTTTTGTTTGACGCAGGCTGCAAGCTGTCCGATAGTCGAGCGGCATTTTTGAGGTTGGCGCCAGTGAGGCACCTGTGCAGTAATGCTGAAGGTACTGACCAGCAACCAGCGTCAACATCTGTGACTATTAAAGCCTTCAATGCTGATGCGCAATGAACCCGTATTGCACGGCCGTTAGCGTGAGCCCAGGCAAACGTCAAATGCGTCTCGTTTGTACGGGGCCCAAGCATGCGCCGTGTCTGGTGCTTGGCAACGCACTTGGCACTGACAAACGAATTTGGAATTCACTGGAGCGAAGCTTGGGTGAGGATTATCGCCTTGTCCGATTTGATTACCCGGGGCATGGCGACTCTCCTGCGTGGCCTGCTGTGTCCCTCGCTGAAATGGCGAAAATGCTGCTCGCCGAGCTCGATGTCCAAAAAATCGAAAGCTTCTTCTATTGCGGTGTATCGATGGGTGGGGCGTTGGGGTTGGAACTGGCTATGCAGTCTTCTCATCGGATGCGCGGGCTGGTACTTAGCAATACAGCCGCACACTTTGGTGCCCCTGAATTGTGGGAATCTCGACTCTCGCAAGCACAGCTTGGCGGGTTAGCCGTCCTAACGGATGCCACTGTTGCGCGCTGGCTGAAACCTGAACACGCACAAGTTTCCCCCTTGTTGGTGTCGTGGCTCAAAGAGATGTTTAAAGCAACCAGTGTAGAGGGCTACGTGCAGTGTTGCTGCATTGTGATGTCGTTTGACGCGCGAGAAACATTGCATCTGGTGCAGTCTCCTACGTTGGTCATCGGCGGTGCCCAAGACAGGGCCACCAGCGTTGACCAAGCCCTCGTGCTGCATAAGGGTATCCCGAAAAGCACTTATCTCGAACTCCCTGCCGCGCATCTCGCCCCGCTCGACGAACCCATGGCGTTCGAGCAAGCAGTGCGGAATTTTTTGACCTACAACACAGCCCAAGGATAAACACATGTCCGATCAAAAAAGTGAAATCGACATCCAGTGCAAAAAGGTACTCGATAGCTTTATGGCCGCGCTCAATGCCCACGACGCAGTTGCCATGGATGCGGCAATGCACTTTCCACATTTTCGCTTTACGGGCAGCCAGGTCAAGGTTTATGACAAGGCGGGCAGCAATCCCATGGATCTGTTCCAGAAACTTCAAAGGGAAGACGGCTGGCAGCACAGTACCTGGCGAACCAGAGACCTGGTGCAGTTCAGCGACTTCAAATCTCATTACGCCCTGAGCTACACCCGGTTTCGCAGCGATGGCTCGATTATCGGTATTTATGAATCACTCTACGTACTCACTCAGTTCGAAGGCCGATGGGGCATCCAAATGCGCTCAAGCTTTGGACCATAAGACCTAACAGCAGTTGCTAATTTCCTCTATGAACATCATGAACCGACTAATCATTCTATTTGCCGCTTTGGCTATTTCCTCGATGGCACGCGCCGATTACCCAAATGCGCCGATACGCCTGGTTGTACCCTTTCCTCCGGGATCTGCCTCCGATGCCATCGCGCGTGCCATCGCCATTTCAGCTTCATCCAAGGTGGGGCAGCCAATTGTCATAGACAACAAGGCCGGAGGCGACGGCATCATTTCCGCAGCGGAAGTTGCCCGCTCGAAGCCAGACGGCCTTACCCTGTTGTTCGGTACGAACAGTGCCCTGTCAGCTTCGCCAGCGCTGAAAACGAAACTGCCTTACGACCCAGTCAAAAGCTTCGTACCGGTAACGGCTATCGGACGGTATACGTTCTTCCTTTATGTCAATGAAAAAACTCAAGCCAAAACGGTTTCTGAACTCATCGGATTGGCGAAGCAAAATCCTGGAAAGCTCAACTTCGCGACAGGCAATACAACCGCGCTTGTCTCTTCACTTCAGCTCAATTCCATCAGTGCGATCAAGATGGAGCATGTGGCGTACAAGGGCGAGCCGGCAGCAATTCTCGATCTCTTGAGCAACCAAGTGCAAGTGATGTTCGGAACGCCTGCGCTCGGATTGCCGCACTTGACATCGGGAAAGCTGCGAGTCCTCGCGACGACGTCGGAAGAGCGCAGCCCGCTCTTGCCGCAAGTGCCGACAATGGGCGAAAGCGGTGTGAAGGGCTTTACGATCACTTCCTGGGCTGGCCTGTTTGCTCCTGCGGGAACACCCGATCCAGTGATTGCCAAGATTCGAGTTGCCTTCACAGACGCGCTAAAAGACCCGGCAGTACTTAGCACTTTGCAAAAGCAGGGCTTTGTTGCCACTCCAGGCGACGCAGCTGCATTGGGCAAGCTAGTCGACGACCAGCTCATCCGGTACCGAGAAACAATACGTGCAGCAGGTATACAGCCAGAGTAATGGTAGAGATCAGAAAGCCTTCCCATGGCTCAAGCAGATCGTTTCCATGAACGCGCAAAACGTATTAAATCATTGCATGAGTTGGTAAGCACCGCGCACCCCTCATTAACAACCAGGAATCGGTAGCGCTTTCCAACAGAAATTCATCTGCGGTTCGTAGCTACGGTACTGCACACCAAACTTCAACCCAGCGATTCAATAGTGCCTTCGTGGCAGTTGCGTCGCTACTGTTGACTTGCTTCAATTTGCCATCCTCGCGCAAGAGTACGCGGCAATGCATTGTTGACTCCTGTAGTGGCATTCCAACGCACTCACTGAAAAAGAGCTTGCGGGAGTTGAGCATGCCGACCCTGATAGTGCGACGGGAATTCAGCGATGGTTTTAGATCGAGCATCAGCCAGCAAATCAGATAGGTGCACCAGCATCAAAATGCGCTTGCGTTCCAGGCAATGGATGAACTGGCAAACCTGCATGACCCCACTCATTTTAACAAAAAGAAAAGGTATTGCCTTATGAGACACTTCAAAACACAGATGCGTAGCGGATTGGTTTTGGTTTTGGTTGCATTGATGCTTTCATTTGTGGCAGAAGCTACCGAGCTTGTCATCGGACAGGCAGCGCCCCTAACTGGGCCGGAAGCAACTTTGGGGCGCTCCTACTCTGCCGGCCTTCAGCTGGCACTAAGCCACGCTAACGCGGCCGGGGGCGTCAACGGCCACACGTTTGCGCTGGCTGTGAAAGACGATCGAAGCATGCCCGCAGAAACCATTGCCGCCACCCGGCAACTGCTTGCGGAAAGCCGCCCTTTAGTCCTGGCGGGCTATTTCGGAGATGCGAATCTGGCCGAGCTGATCAAGACCCGCTTGCTGGAGACGGAAAACATAGCCTTGGTCGGCTACCGTATCAACGAGATGCGGGCACAAGCACCGCTGGTCTACAACGTGCGCGCCGGTTTGCTCGACGAAGTGAGCAAGATGGTCGAGCACCTGGCAACCGTCGGAATTACCAAGCTGGGCTTTTTCTATCAGGACGGCCCGCCTTCGGCTGCGCTGGTCACAGCTGTCGAAGAGATGGCCAAAAGCAAGAATGCGCGACTGGTGGTTAAAGGATTTCATGCGGCTGGCACGACCAAAGTGACCAGTGAGATCATTGACGCCTTCATTGCAGCCGCGCCCCAAGCCATCATTCTGGTGTCCAGTTCGCCAGCCACTGGTGCGTTCATTGAAAAGTACCGTGCAACCGGGGGCGCGGCGCAACTGCTGGCGCATTCGAGTGTGGATATCGAACAGATTTCGCGGCGCCTTGGGGAGGAACACATGAGGGGCGTTGCCATTACCCAGGTGACGCCCAGTCCATACAAAATTTCCGGCAAGCTCACCAAGACGTTCGTTGACCTAGCTGCCAAGAGGGTTGACCAGACGGTGCCGGTGAGCTACGCGATGATGGAAGGGTATATCGTCGGTGCCCTGATCGTCGAGAGTGCGCGTCGCATGGGGCCCAAAATCTCGCGCGAGGGGTTTGTCAAGGCCCTAGAGGGCATTGATAATTACGATCTGGGGGGCTACAAGCTGGGCTTCAGGCCCAATCAGCAATCGGGTTCTCGCTTTGTCGAAATGACAATCGTTACCTCAACAGGTCGTATTCGGCAGTAGCGACATTAGAGCACTGCTCGTGTATGTGGTGGTTTCGTTTTTAGCCAACGAGCTGGCGTACACCGTCTGGGTCATGCTGACCCAAGTCAGAGTCTTTAATTGATCAGCTCAGATGACCTGACCGATTTGGCGGAAGCCTGATCTTGTTGACCGAAGATTTGAATAACGCGACGATGGTGCAGCGTTTTACACACGAGTTAGGCAAAAATTGAAGTGATGGGTCAACAGATCGCATCGGGCTTGGGGGCCTCCAGGAGTAAGACTGGGCATAAATCCTAATCTGCACAAGAAGCCTTGTCAGTGAATGCCATCACAGGGCCAGCAGGACGAAACGGATGCGCACATGGCGCCGCCGATTAACCTGTAATCCCCCGTTGAAACATTCACAATGCTGATGCTTGCTGGAAAACGTTCATGCAAGGGCCAACTATGCCAGCATACCTATCAGCCGACGTCGTATGATTTCCTCTGCTTCGAGCATAATCCGGTCGATCAGTTCCTTCACCCTTGGAATGTCTTGAATCAAGCCAGCCACCATGCCGCATGACCATGCTCCAGCGTCCATCTCACCATCCTTCATCACGCGCGGATAGACGCCGCCAACCTCGGCGACGATGTCATCAAAGGTAATCGCAGAACCGAGCTGCCTTTCCTTCTCAAGAAGGCGCTCGACCCCCGCATTGTTAAGGACGCGTTCGGTGTTTTGCAGAGGCCGCATGACGAGTCGAGTGTCTAGCTCACTTGCTCTCAAGATAGCCTGCTTCACGTTCTCATGAACTGGGGCTTCTTTGGTCGCAACAAATCGTGTCCCCATATTTATTCCCTCAGCTCCAAGAGCCAACGCGGCAACAAGTGAGCGCGCATCAGCCATGCCGCCGGACGCGACAAAGGGAATCGTCAACGCTTGTGCAGCGCGCGGCAGCAAAATGAAGTTCGGCACGTCGTCTTCGCCCGGATGACCGCCGCATTCGAAGCCATCGACACTCACCGCATCGCAGCCAATGCTTTGTGCTTTCAGCGCATGGCGCACTGAGGTGCACTTGTGCATGACCTTGACGCCTGCTTCATGCAACGCAGGAAGCCACTTTTGCGGATTGTTGCCCGCAGTTTCGACGATCTTGACCCCACCATCGACGATGGCACGGACGTAGCCTGCGTAATCCGGCGGCGTTCGGGAGGGCAGGAACGTTAAGTTGACGCCGAAGGGCATGTCGGTCATGGCGCGGCAACGCACTATTTCTGCTGAGAGTGCGACAGGGCTGGGTTGCGTCAACGCCGTCAGGATGCCTAGACCGCCAGCGTTGGATACCGCCGAGGCCAGTTCTGCCAGCCCGACAAAGTGCATTCCACCCTGGATGATGGGATGCTGGATCCCGAAGAGTTCGGTAATTCGTGTTTTCACTGCTTAGTTTTCCTTGTAGCTGAAGCTTTTGTAGAAACGCTGACATGGCAGCTGGCCGGAGTCGGGTCACGCAGGCTGTGCATCCGTTCGCCAACAGTCTTTTGTTGGCTCAGCTGCCGCGGACCGGCACCGGTCATGCTGCTTGGTTTTTCACCTCAGTGGCTGGCTCCAAGCGCCATGAAGCGCTGGAGGTGGTGGTCCTCATCGCCGAGCTGGTGGTCGATCATCACCAAGCGCTTAGCATAGTGGGACAAAGGCAACTCCCAGGTCATGCCAATGCCGCCATGCAGCTGTATTGCTTCTTCGCCTACCAGTGCGCCGATGCGGCCAATGCTGTACTTGGCAGCTGACAGCGCTCGCTCGCGCGAAATACGGTCGGCGTCCAGCGCCGCTGCGGCATTAATCACGGCAGAGCGCGCCTGTTCGATCTCGAGTAGCAGATCGGCCATGCGGTGCTGCAAGGCCTGGAAGCTGCCGATCGGCACACCGAACTGCTTGCGCGTCTGCAGGTATTCGAGCGTGTGTTTCCTGGCCACGTCCATTGCGCCGACAGCCTCAGCGCAAAGCGCCAGCACGCCATAGCCGACAGCCCGCTCCAGCACCGCATAGCCCTGCCCTTGCACACCCAGCAGCGCGTCGGCGCCGAGCTGCACATCGTGGAGCGTGACTTCGGCCGCGCGGCCGCCATCGATTCTGCCGTAGCCGCGCATTGACAAGCCCTTGACATCGGTGGGAACCACAAACAGCGAGATGCCCTGCTCGTCACCAACGGCCCCCGCCGTGCGTGCCGACACCAGCAGCAGTCCCGCCTGCTCGGCCTGGTGCACTACCGCCTTGGCCCCTTGCAGTAGCCACCCGGCGCCATGCTTCTCGGCGCGCGTTCCCACCCGCGCCAGCTCGTAGTGAGAGCCCGGCTCGTCGTGCGCCAGCGCCGCGATGGTGCTGCCGTCGATAAGGGCGCTTAGTGCCTCTTTCTGGGCACTGGTACCGGCGTGGGCAATGGCACGGCCGACCACCAGCGAGCCTAGGAAAGGCTCGACCACCAGGCCGCGGCCCAGGCTTTCGAACACCACGGCGATGTCGAAGCCGGCACCGCCAAAGCCGCCATCTTCCTCGGTGAACAGCGCGCCGATGGCGCCGATTTCGGCCAGTTGGCGCCAGATCTCGGGGCTCACGCCTTTGCTGGAGCAAGCGATGCGATCGCGGGTCTCAAAACCGTATTGTTGTGCAATGAAGCGGTCCAGGGTGTCCGCGAGCATGCGGCGGTCTTCTGTGTGTACGAAGTTCATGGCCTTGCTTTCAGAGTCCCAAGATCATCTTGGAAATGATGTTCTTCTGGATTTCGTTGGAGCCGCCGAAAATCGACAGCTTGCGGTTGTTAAAGTAAAGCGCAGCGGCGCCAGCGGCCTCGTCAGGGCCTACAGGGGCCTCGGTGTAGCCTTCGTAGAGCGCTTCCTCAATAAAAGGCAAGGCGTAAGGGCCCATGGCGCGCCGTGCGAGCGATGAGATTTCCTGCCGAATCTCGGTGCCCCGGATCTTGAGCATCGAACTCTCGGCCCCCGGCACACCCCCTCCAGCGACAGCGGCAATCACGCGCAGGTTGGTTGTCTTCATATTCTCCAGATCGATCTCTACCCTTGCCAGGCGTGCGGCGAACTGCGGATCTTCGGTCAGCGGCCTGCCGTTGCGCATCGACTTGCCGGCGATGGCCTGGAGGCGTTCGAGCGCGGCCACGGAGAAGCCGACACCCGCAATGTTGGTGCGCTCGTAGGTCAGCAGGTACTTGGCATAGGTCCAGCCCTGGTTCTCTTCGCCCACCAGGTTTGCAGCCGGCACCCGCACATCGGTGAAGAACACTTCGTTCACTTCTGGTTCACCGTCAAGCAGCACGATAGGCCTCATTTGCACGCCAGGCGACTGAAGGTCGATCAGCAGGAAGCTGATGCCCGCTTGCTTGGAGGCCTCGCGGTTGGTGCGGACCAGGCAAAAGATCATGTTGGCATGCTGACCCAGCGTGGTCCAGGTTTTCTGGCCATTGACGATGTAGTGGTCGCCCTGCGCGTCGCTGCCCCGTACCGCCGTGGTCTTGACCGACGCCAGGTCGGAGCCTGCTCCGGGCTCCGAGTAACCCTGGCACCACCAGTCGGACCCATCGAGCATTCGGGGCAGCCAGTGGCGCTTTTGCTGCTCGTTGCCGTACTTGATCAGCACAGGACCGAGCATGCTCACGCCAAATGGCACGATGCGCGGGGCTGCGGCCAGTGCACATTCGTTTTCAAAAATAAATCGCTCGACCACCGTCCATCCCGGACCGCCGTACTCTTTGGGCCAATGGCTCACGAGCCAACCCTGGCGATTGAGAATGGCATGCCACTCGGCCATGTCGGCCTTTTTCAATCGCCTGCCGGACTTCACAATTTCCGAAAAGCGTCGCGGAAGCTTGTCGGCCAGAAAAGCGCGGACTTCGCCGCGAAAGGCTTCTTCTTCAAGGGTAAATTTGAGATCCACGAGTGGCTCCTAAATGGTACAAAAAATTGAGTGCCACCGAGCCTTCATCAACATTGAAGCTTGGCAAATGGTCAGGTGCGTGTGTGCCTGACGCCCTGCCTTTGGGCAGATCAGCGAGAAAAAAGAGAACGCTGAGGCGACCCTATTCGCCAGCAGCACGCTCGTACGCTGGTCAAGCTGTTGCAGGCGGTCGGCGTCCAGAGATTTTTCCCAGGCCAGGCCTACGTTGGCGTGCAGCACGGCAGCGGCAGTACGTTTGATCATGTTTATCCTGACGGATGCATTCATAGAGTTTTTCCAATAAACAGGTAACCAAAGCCTGGTGCTAGGCCGCACATAAGTGAAGGGTTCAAAATCTGATGGCGTCTGACTCAGAAAATCTCGAACAGCCCGGCGGCGCCCATGCCGCCGGCGATGCACATGGTGACGACCACATACTTCACACCGCGCCGCTTGCCTTCAATCAGCGCGTGGCCCGTGAGGCGTGCGCCGGTCATGCCAAAGGGGTGCCCGACGGAGATGGCGCCGCCATTGACGTTGAGGCATTCGTCGGAAATCCCGAGTTGCTGCTGGCAATAGAGGGCCTGCGACGCAAAGGCTTCGTTCAGCTCCCACAGCCCGATGTCGTCAACCTTGAGGCCATGGCGCTTCAAGAGCTTGGGAACGGCCAGGACTGGACCGATGCCCATCTCATCAGGTTCGCAGCCGGCAACGACAAATCCACGGAAAACCCCCAGCGGCACGAGATTGGCCTGCTGCGCAGCCTTTGCTTCCATCATCACGCAGGCGCTAGCGCCATCCGACAGTTGCGAAGAGTTGCCAGCCGTGACAAAGTTTCCCTCTCCCTTGACTGGCGGCAGCTTTGCCAGCGCCTCATAAGTGGTGCCGCGTCGGTTGCAGGTATCTTGATTCACCGTGACCGGAATACGGGTCACGATTCCTGTGACCTTGTCGGTGACTGCCATTGTCGTGGTAACCGAGATGATCTCATCGTTAAAACGCCCGGCAACCTGTGCCTCTTCGGTCCGTTTCTGACTTTGCAGCGCAAATCGATCCTGCGCCTCGCGGCTGATGCCGTAGCGCATGGCAACGATGTCGGCAGTGTCGATCATTGGCATGTACACGTCCGGCTTGTGTTCAGCAATCCAGGGATCGGTGTCCTCCCCGTTTTCACGTGTACGGATCCCAGAAATGCTTTCAACGCCACCAGCGATGACCGCTGGCGCGCCATCCACCACGATTCGACCGGCCGCAAATGCGATGGCCTGCAGGCCCGACGCGCAAAAGCGCGCCACGGTGATCCCTGCGATGCTGGTCGGCAGACCGGAGCGAAACACCGCTTGGCGTGCAAGGTTGCGACCGGTTCGCCCTTCTGGATAGCCGCAGCCGAGAATCAAGTCCTCGACCAGTTCGGGGTCGACGCCTGAACGCTCGACGGCTGCGCGAACTGCGAATGAGGCCAGCGTCGCGCCTGGGGTAATGTTGAACTCGCCGCGGTGCGCCTTGGTTAAGGGCATCCCATTACACACATGCCCGTAATATAGGCAGCAGAGTAATTGAAGGGGCAAGTGGATGGGCTGGGCGCAACAGGAATTCGAGACGATTGATTTAGGTGACCCGCGTCTGAACCGGCGCGCCGTGCTGCTGGCCGAGCGGCTGGGGCAAAAGCCCGGCGCGAGCATTCCGGGGGCGAGCGAGAACTGGGCCGAGACGGCGGCGGCGTACCGCTTCCTGCGCAACGAGCAGGTCAGTTGCGAAGGCGTGATGGCAGCCCACCGCCAGGCGACGATGGGCCGCATTCGCGAGCACGCGGTGGTGCTGTGCCTGCAGGACACGACCGAGCTGGACTACAACGGGCAGGCGATGACGGGCCTGGGGCCGCTGAGCTACGAAGCGCAGCGCGGGCTGTATCTGCACCCGACCTACGTGGTCACGCCCGAGCGCGAGCCGCTGGGGGTGATGAACGCCTGGACATGGGCGCGCGAGTTCAAACAAGGCGATGCGCCGCGCGGCGGCATGCTCGAAAGTGTGCGCTGGGTGGAAAGTTACGAGCGCATCGCCGAGCAGGCCAGCGAGCTGCCCGGCACGCGCCACGTGTGCATCGGCGACCGCGAGTCGGACATCCTGGCGCTGCTGGTGATGGCGCGCAAGATGAACCATGCGGCCGATTACCTGGTGCGCTGCCAGCACAACCGGGTGCTGCCCGAAGGGGGCAAGCTGTGGGATGAGGTCATGGCCGGCGTGCCGCTGGGGCATATACGCTTTGAGATGCCGGCCGGTCGCGGGCGCAAGGCCCGCGCGGTCGAGCAGGAGGTACGTGCCCAGCGTGCCCAGCGTGTCCTGCTGCCTGACCGCCAGGGCGGCGAACTTGAAGTGACCTGCCTGATTGCGTCGGAAATCAACGCCCCCGCAGGCGCCAAGCCGGTGGTCTGGCGGCTACTGACCAACCGGGTGGCATCCACGCTGCAGGACGCAGTGGAGCTCGTCAATTGGTACCGCGCTCGATGGGAAATTGAGCTTTTTTTCTTGGTGCTTAAGGAGGGCTGCCGTGTCGAGCGCTTGCAGCTGGCCGACACCGAGCGGCTGCAGACCGCGCTGGCGCTGTACATGGTGATTGCCTGGCGCATCAACCGCCTGATGCGGCTGGGGCGCACCTTGCCCGATTTACCGGCAGACCTGCTGTTCGAGCCCGACGAGTGGCGAGCGGCGTTCATCCTGAACAAAAAGCCCGTGCCCCGGCAGACGCCCCCGCTCAACACCGTGGTGCGTTTGATTGCTCAGCGCGGCGGCTTTCTGGGGAGAAAGCACGATGGCGAACCGGGGGCCAGGACGATTTGGCTGGGCATGCAGGAGATTGCCGTCTTTGTTGAGGGCGCCCGTTATGCCCGGCAGTTTAATGATGGGTGACTTATGTGTAATGGGATGGGTTAAGGGAGTTCTTGCGGTGGAGACGATAACTGCTTCACGCATGATGGTTTTCCTAGGTTTGATCACGAAAGAGCGTTGTTCAGAGTGGCGAATCCGGCACGCCGCCCGACAAGGTCTACCAACAGGGCTGAAGGTTTCCAAAAAAGTGGGTCTGCAACGGAAAACTCGTTGATGTCGGCCAACACCTTGCCCAGACCGATGGTGTCCGCGTACTTCATGGGCCCCCCCCTGAATCTGGGAAAGCCATAGCCGTGAAGGAATGTGACGTCCACATCCAGGGGGCGTAGCGCAATGCCGTCAAAAACCACGTTGGCGCCCTCATTGATCATGGCCGCCAGATAGCGCCGCACGATTTCTCCATCCGTGAACCTCTTGGGCTCGATGCCGACACGGCGGCGCTCTTCGTCGATGATGGCCAGCACTTGCGGATCTTCCTCGCCCGTTCGTGAACCCTGGGGATATAGGTAGTACCCGCGTCCCGTCTTTTGCCCAAACCAGCCGCGCTCGCAGAGGCGGTCCGGAATCTGCACGTAACGCGCGTTGGGGTCGCGGTTTGCGGCGCGGCGCTTTCGCGTTGCCCATCCGATGTCACCGCCAGCCAGGTCGGCCACCTGGTATGGACCCATGGCAAACCCGAAATCCCGCAGCGCCCGGTCAATCTGATAGGGCGATGCGCCATCTTCCATCATGTGGTCGGCAGCAGCCCGATAAACAGCCAGCACCCGATTGCCAATGAATCCGTCGCAGACACCCGCGCGAACAGGAACCTTGCGCAGCTTTTTCGCAAATTCGAATGCCGTTGAGACCGTCTGCGCATCCGTCTTGCCCGCAACGACAATCTCAAGAAGAGGCATGATGTTCGCGGGCGAGAAGAAGTGCAGCCCGATGACGCGCTCCGGACGCGAGACCGTCCGGGCGATTTCATCGATGTCAAGGTAGGAAGTGTTCGTCGCGAGCACCGCTTCTGGCTTGCAGGTAAGGTTCAGTCGCTCGAAGACCATCTTTTTGACGTTCATATCTTCAAACACGGCTTCGATCGCCAGGTCGACATCTTTCAGCGACTGGTAGTCGGTAGAGACAGAAAAGCGCTTGAGTGCCGAGTCCATGCCCGCCTGGGTGATCCGTCCCTTGGAGACTTGTCCGGCGAAGACTTTCTCGACGTTTGCCAGGCCCCGGGCGGCCGCCTTGTCGTCCTGTTCGACCATCCGTACGCACAAGCCCGCGTCAATGGCCGACACGGCGATCCCTGCCCCCATCAGTCCCCCGCCGACAATTCCCACTGCCATGACGGGAAGCGGCGGCGCGCCGGGCGTTTCGGGTGCCTTGGAGACTGCTCGCTCGGCCAAAAAGGCATGAGTGAAAGCTTCGCACTGCGGGCTCTGCAGGCAGCTCAGAAAGGCTGCCCGCTCTTGCGTCAAGCCTTCGCTAAATGCCATCCCAAGTGCTGACTGCACGGCCTCGACGATCTTGTGTGGGGAAAACAGGTGCCTGGATTTTTTGGCGAGCACATTGCGCGCTTCGTCCAAAAAGGCCTGGGCAGCTGCGTGATCCTTGAGGCCTTCGGCATCGCGGGAGCGGCGAACGCCAGCCCCGGCATTCAATAGCTCGTGCGCGTACTGAACGCCCGCCGCTGCGGCATCACCGAGCAGCACATGTCTGTCGATAATTCCCAGTAAAAGCGCCTCTTTCGCCAACACATGCCGGCCGCTCAGCATGAGCGCTAACGCAGACTCGACCCCGATCAGGCGAGGCAACCGCTGCGTACCTCCCGCCCCTGGCATCAGGCCAAGAAGAACCTCCGGCAGTCCTAACTTCACCTCCTCCGCAGCGAGCCTATAGTGGCAGCTCAGAGCAATTTCCAGCCCGCCGCCCAGCGCCACGCCGTGCATGGCCGCGATGACCGGCTTTGCGCAGTTCTCGATTCTGTTGCAGAGGTCTGGCAGACTGGGAGGCTGGGCAGGAAGACCCAACTCACGGATATCTGCACCGGCCATAAAGCTCTTGCCAGCACCCGTGATCACAATGGCGCGGATTGCGCTGTCGGTGTCGGCCTGCTCGACCGCGTCAAGCAATGCCCTGCGAACGCCGGTGCTGATGGCGTTCACTGGGGGATTGCTGACCCGCAGGAGGACTACGCCGTCGAGGCACGTTTGAACAACAAGTTGGCTCAATTCCATCACAGCGCCCCCGTCAGTTCCGGCACGGCGGCAAACAGGTCGGCCTCCAGCCCGTAGTCGGCCACGCTGAAGATGGGCGCTTCGCCGTCCTTGTTGATCGCCACGATGACTTTGGAGTCCTTCATGCCCGCCAGGTGCTGGATGGCCCCCGAGATGCCGATGGCCACGTACAGCTGGGGCGCCACGATCTTGCCGGTCTGCCCCACTTGCCAGTCGTTGGGCGCGTAGCCCGCATCGACCGCCGCGCGGGAGGCGCCCAGCGCCGCGCCGAGCTTGTCGGCCAGGGGTTCGAGCACGGCATGGAACCGCTCGGATGAGCCCAAGGCACGCCCGCCCGAGACGATGATCTTGGCCGCCGTCAGCTCGGGCCGGTCGCTCTTGGCGATCTCGCTGCCCACAAAGCTGGACTTGCCGCTGTCAGCGACGCCGCCCGGGGTTTCAACCGTGGCCGCGCCGCCAGTGGATGCGGCCGCGTCAAAGCCGGTCGTGCGCACGGTGATGACCTTAACGGCGTCTGTGCTCTGCACGGTGGCAATGGCGTTGCCCGCGTAGATCGGGCGCTCGAAGGTGTCGGCCGCATCGACTTTCGTGATGTCCGAGATCTGGCCCACGTCGAGCAGCGCGGCCACGCGCGGGGCGATGTTCTTGCCCGAGGCGGTGGCCGGGAACAAGAGGTGGCTGTAGCTGGCGGCCAGCGCGATCACCTGCGCGGCCACGTTCTCGGCCAGCCCGTGGGCGAAGGCTTCGCCCTCGACGTGGATGACCTTGGCGACGCCGGCGATGGCGGCGGCGGCCTGCGCGGCCGCTTGGGCGTGGTGCCCGGCCACCAGCACATGCACCTCACCCGTTCCAGCGCCGCACTGGATGGCAGCGGTGACGGTGTTGAGCGTGGCCGGGCGGATGCTGGCGTGGTCGTGTTCTGCAATGACTAAAGAGGTCATGTGTTGTTTACTCCGTTCAGGCTGGACAGGTGTTAGATGACTTTGGCGACGTTCTTGAGCTTGTCCACCAGCGTGGCCACGTCAGGAACCTTGATGCCGGCGCTGCGCTTGGGCGGCTCGCTGACCTTCAGGGTCTTGAGACGCGGGGCCACATCGACGCCCAGATCGGCGGGTTTGATATTTTCCAGCGGCTTTTTCTTGGCCTTCATGATGTTGGGCAGCGTCACGTAGCGCGGCTCGTTCAGGCGCAGGTCGGTCGTGACGATGGCCGGCAGGCTCAAGGACAGCGTCTCGGCGCCGCCATCGACCTCGCGCGTGACCTGGACCGTGCCGTCCAGCACCTCGACTTTGGAGGCAAACGTCGCCTGGCCCCAGCCCAGCAGCGCCGCCAGCATCTGCCCGGTCTGGTTGCAGTCGTCGTCGATCGCCTGCTTGCCCAGGATCACCAGCTGCGGCGCTTCCTTGTCCACCAGCGCCTTGAGCAGCTTGGCCACGGCCAGCGGCTGGAGCTCCTCAAGAGTCTCGACCAGGATGGCGCGGTCCGCGCCGATGGCCATGGCCGTTCTCAAGGTCTCCTGGCACTGCAGCGGGCCGCACGAGACGGCAACGACTTCGGTCGCCAGGCCTTTTTCCTTGAGCCGCACGGCTTCTTCGATGGCGATCTCGTCAAAAGGGTTCATGCTCATCTTGACGTTGGCAATGTCCACACCCGTGCCGTCGCTTCTCACGCGCACCTTCACGTTGTAATCGACCACACGCTTGACTGCGACAATAACTTTCAATTGAGTTTCTCCGGGTTTGTGCGTTCATGACATCGCAACTGCGCAGACGTCGCTGGCTATGAATTGTGGAGTCGAAGAAACGCAAAAGCCCACTCGACCTGAGATTTCTAAACTGCATAGCAGAACAGTCTTATTGCTCATCCTTGCCGAACCACCATATGTTTAGAATCCATCCCGCCAGGTTGCCGCAGGCAGGCACAACACACCCTTCGGTGTTGTTGGGTTTTTCAGTCTGTTCCGCATTGCGGTTCTTAGAGCATTTGAGAGTGAGCTATGACGAAATCCGACAATGAATTCGATAACTTGTCCCAGCGGACCACAAATGCCAAGGAAGACAGGCACTTCGTCACTGCGCTTGCGCGTGGCCTGGAAGTGCTGCATGCGTTCAAATCGGGTGAGGAGCGGTTGAGCAACCAAGAACTCGCACAGCGATGCACGCTTCCGAAATCCACTGTCACGAGACTGACCTATACGCTCACCAAACTAGAATTTCTGCATCACATTCCAGAGTCAAGACGGTATCGCCTGGGTCTTAAAACGCTGGCACTCGGAGGCACGACGCTCTCGCGATTGGATGTAAAAGAAGCGAGCAACGCGCTGCTCCAGCAACTCGCCAACGACACTGACTGCATGGTCTCGCTCGCGATTCGCGACCAGCTTTCAATGCTGTATATCGATAACTGCCGCAGCCAGTCGGCCATCCTCACCCTGCGGCTCGGCATCGGCTCTCGGCTGCCACTGGCAACCACAGCAATTGGCCGGGGCTACCTCGCAGGGGCGCCTGCCGGCGCACGCGAAACCCTTGAGTTGCGGATTCAGGCAGTGGACCCACAGGCATGGCCGCAGGTACAGCAAAGCATCCAGCAAGCTGTCTCGGATCTTCAGGAGCATGGCTGCGTCAGATCCTTCGGTGACTGGCGGCGCGAAGTCAATGCCATCGCAGTGCCAATTTCACTCAACCCGGGCCTTCCACTGATGGTGGTCAATGTCGCTGCGGCCGCGCAGTTGATCTCGGCTGAAACTTTCATGAGCGAAGTCCGCCCGAGACTCATCGCCACAGTACACAGCATCGAGACAAAGTACCGAGCAGATACCTAGGCGGAGCGCCGCATGGCACTCCGGTCTTGGCCGCGCGTTGTGAGGGCTACCTGTGCAGTTTCACCGTCCTGGCATGGCCTATGGCGCTAACGAAGACAGCGGAGCGCTGCTTTCGATTTGCCGTGCCTTCTCGAACGATGTGATGGATTTAAGTCGCGCCAGGTAGTTGCTAACGTTGACAGGAAACTCCGCCTGCAGAGCGTTGTTTTCCGCAAAGAGCAGGGAGTAGCCAACCGAAATATCCGCTACGGTGAACCGGTCAGCGCAAATGTACTGACGGCCATCGGCGAGGAGGGCATCGATGTTTCGGAGTCGGCCAAAGAAGAAACGCCGGTAATCTTCGGCAGCCTGAGGCAGCCTCCGCTCGCTGGGCTCCACCTTGGTGTAGCGCAAGTACACGGCCAGCGGAAACATCAGCGTGGCCTCGCCGAACGAAAGATAGTTCAGATAATCCGAATAGCCGCGCTCTGACGGAAGCACGCCGAGCCCACCCGGACTGTGTCGTCCCGCTAAATACTGGCATATGGCGCAAGACTCTGTCATGCGCACATCCTTATCCAGAAACAGCGGCACCGTGCCCAGAGGATTCACGCCAAGGTAGGCTTTGGCGAACGCTCTTGGGGGAAATGGCAGAACCTCCAGCGTATATGGAAGCTGCAGTTCCTCCAGCGTCCACAGCACTCGGAACGAACGAGACCTTGGTGCGTGATACAGGGTAGCCATCGTCACGCGTCCAGCGCCGAGGTCGGTATGCGAATTCCTTGCGGCATGGCATCGCCGACATCTGCCTTGGCTATTTCGCGCAATGTGGTCTTGGCAACCTTGCCCACGCCAATTCTCGGAAGTTCATCAATGACGCGAATGGCCGCTGGAACCTTAAATCGCGCGAGACCGCCCGCGCACGCCGCGGCAACGGATGTCGGGAGCGAGTGTGTCGAGTTTCTATCGGCCGGAACGACGAAGGCCACTACGGTTTCTCCGTAGACGGAATGGGGTCTCGCGACGACCGCAACCTCCCTCACGCCCGGAAGCTTCGCAATGAATTGTTCGACTTCTAGGGCCGACACATTTTCGCCGCCCACCTTGATGACGTCTTTGAGTCTGTCTTCGAAAGAGATGGAGCCGTCTTCAAATAAGCGGACGCGGTCGCCGGTCATGAAGAATCCGTCCTCATCGAATGCCGTCTCCGTGCTTCCGGGGTCTCCCTCATAACATTTAAAGATGGAAAGGCCGGGAACTCCTCTGACGACAAGATGGCCAGCCTCGCCGCTACGCACCAGCACCCTCATGTCGTTTTCGATTCGGACCACGTAGCCCAGGCTGGGCCGTCCGATTCCTCCGTGCACTGTCGGAGCATAGGGCGACGCGACGACGACTTGCGTAACAAGCTCGGTCATCCCCCAGCCGGCCACCATGGAGACGCCAAATTTCTGCTCTTGGGTTCGGTCATAGCGCGCTGTAACCCAAGTCCGAAAGAAATGCTGGGGAACGGTCTGTTGCGCGAGGACCGTGGTCGTGAAGTTCACATGCGATGACACCGTGGCCCGATACATCTGGGCGACGGGCCAGAAGCGGGACTTGGAAAATCGGGGCTGAAGGACGACAGTTCCGCCTACCCACATTGTAGAGAAAAAGGCCCATGAAAGGCCGACCACATGGAACAGGGGGAGGAAGAGCAAGTGGACATCTTCCGGTGACAAGCCTTGCTGTTGGGCGTTCAGTCTGGCGCCCCATAGCACGTTGGCGTGCGTCCACACGACGCCCTTTGGCCGGGCGGTCGACCCGGTGGTGTAGAGCACCGACGCCTCAGCGCAAGGGTCCGCCGGGCGCAAGTCCGCCGGCTCGCCATAAAGCTCCGAAAATGCCTTGTATCTGGACTCTGATTGCTCCATGCCCGCAGCGTCGGTCACTGCAATCCATCGCATCAGGGGGCAGGCAGTATTCACGAGAGATAAAAAACGCTCTTGGGTTATTGCGCATGTCGCAGCGGAGCTTTCTGCGAAGAAACTCAATTCTTCCGAAGACGCCCCGGAGTTTGTCGCTACGCAGACTGCGCCTATCCACGCGCACGCGAAACGCACCAGCAAGGTCTCTGGACAGTTGTCCAGATGTACGAGAACTCGGTCGCCAACCCCGACGCCTGCGCGCTGAAGTCCGCCGGCCAAGTGGCGTACACGCTCGAGAAATTCGGAATAGCTGAGAACATTTGGCTCGCCCTCAAATGGAGACCAGATGAGAAACGGGTGCGCTCCGCGCCGCTGCGCCAAATCGACGAGCCAACTGGCAATGTCATATCCATCAAATGCCATCTGGCCAGAACGCCCAGGGTCTGAGTGCGTCATTCGAGGCTAATCCCACCAATATCTTTGACCAGTTCTTGCCAGTTTGCCAAGTCTACTTGAACGCGGTGGTTCATCTCTGCCGGCAGAGAGACTGAAGGCTCCATCCCCCCGCGAATAATGAGGTCGGAAATGTCTTTTGTGTGCACGGCTTTGGCGACAGCATCTGACAGCGTGTGGAGTACCGACTGCGGCGTTCCGGCTGGCGCGAAAACTGCCACCCAGCTTGACCTAAGACCCTTCACGCCCTGTTCTTCAAACGTTTTGACGTCAGGCCGCGTGCGCCCGCGCTGCGTTCCCGTCACGGCCAGCACCTTGAGCTTTCCGCCATCGACCTGAGTCGCGATGGCGGCCATGTCTGCGTATACCGCGGTGACGTGGCCAGCCAGCACGGCATTGACTGCGGGAGCCGACCCTTGATAAGGGATGTGGGTCAGGTCCACTCCGAGGCGACGATTCACTACTTCACCAATGATGTGGCTAGCCGAGCCTGGGCCCGTGGAGCCAAAGCTCAAAGGCTGTTTGCTCTTCTTGACGAAGTCGACGAACTCTTCCAAATTATTTGCGGGAAAGGATTTCTGGACAGCGATGGCCACCGGCATCGTGCTCACCTGCGAGACTGCCGTGAAGTCCTTTACCGAGTCGTACGTCATCTTTTTGAAGACTGCCGGATTGATGACAATAGGGCTTCCTACCGTAATCAAGAGCGTGTATCCATCCGGCTTGGCCTTTGCTACGAAACCTGAACCTATCATGGCCGCGCCGCCAGCCTTGTTGTCGACAATCACAGGCACAGAAAGCGCCTGGCTGAGATTCGCGGCAAGGGGTCGAGCAATCAGGTCGGTTCCTCCTCCGGCAGGAAACGGCACGACGAGTCTGATGGGCCTAGATGGGAATGAGGTGGAGGCCTGGCTCCATGCGGCGTTCATAGAACTGAGCGCTATGGCGGCGGTGAGGACGCGGCCCGCATGGCTCGCGAAACTTGAAAAGTTCACTGTTTATCTCCTAAGCTATTGATGGTTCTCTGGTGAAGTCTAGTTCGTTTCACGCAGAAGGAACCACTCCCGTCAAAAACGCAGAACTGCATTGCAGAACGCTCCACGCCTTGTTTACTGGTTGGTCTGCCACGCTTGACTTCGGTCGTTGTGAGTTCGCCTTGTCATGCCGTGCCTTCGGTCTATCGCTCAATGCCTCAACTCGAGCCGCGCACGTGCTTGCTCGTACTCGTGTTGCAGGCGCTCCACCAGTTGGGCCACGGGCAGCACGGCCTTGATGCTGCCGACCCCTTGACCAGCACCCCAGACGTCCTTCCAGGGCTTCACCCGCGATGAACCGAAATTCATCTTCGACGCATCGGAAGTCGGCAGCTCCTCGGGATCGAGGCCCGCGTTCACGATGCTCTTGCGCAGGTAGTTTCCGTGGACGCCCGTGAACAGGTTGGTATAGACGATGTCGCCCGCGCTGCTGTCGACAAGCATCTGTTTGTATTCCGGGCTTGCGTTCGCTTCGTCGGTCGCGATGAACGCCGAGCCAACATAGGCCAGATCGGCTCCCGCTGCCTGCGCGGCCAAGATGGCGTTGCCATGCGCGATGGCACCCGACAGTAGAAGCGGGCCGTCGAACCATTCGCGGATCTCGTGAAGCAGCGCGAAAGGCGACAAGATGCCAGCATGTCCGCCGGCTCCCGCCGCTACCGCGATCAGACCGTCGGCACCCTTGGCGATCGCCTTCTTGGCGAACTCGTTGTCGATGACGTCGTGCAAAACGATGCCGCCATAGGAATGCACCGCGCGGAAGACCTCCTCACTAGCCCCCAAGGACGTGATCACGATCGGTACCTTGAACTTCACGCAAAGATCCATATCGTGCTCGAGCCGCTCGTTGGAGCGGTGAACGATCTGATTGACCGCAAATGGCGCCGCAGGACGATCAGGGTTGGCGGCGTTGTATTCCGCCAGCTCCCGCGTGATGCGTTCCAACCACTCTTCCAGGACCGGCGCGGGCCGCGCATTCAAGGCGGGGAACGAGCCGACGACCCCTGCCTTGCATTGAGCGATGACGCTCTCGGGATTCGAAATGATAAAGAGCGGTGAACCGACGACGGGTACCGTCAGTCTGCCTTTGAGAATAGGAGGAAGGGACATAACGCACTTTCGGGACGAATGGCGGCGCTTGCGCGACGCCACGTGGGCGACCAGCAGATGTGTGCCGGACTTGGATGCCACAGGGGGCGGACTACCGCCCAGGCGGTTCACCGCCTGGGCGTGAGGGCTACTGCTTCGTGATGTTCAGGGACTCAAGAGCTTCTTTGTCGCGCTTCATCGACTCGATAGCGAAACGGCGGTAATGCTCGGAGTCCATGTACATCGGCTCCATCTCGTACTGCGCCAGCGCAGCCTTGAAGTTGGGCATCTCCATGGCTTGCTTGAACGCATCGTGGATCTTCTTGACGATCGCGGGATCGGTCCCCTTCGGGACACCGATGCCCCACGGCGACGCCTGGACGATGTTGATGCCCGATTCCTTGAGTGTCGGCACGTTCGGGAAGCGCGCCATCCGCTTTTCGCCCCAAACCACCAGCAAGCGGAACTTGCCGCTCTCGACGTAAGGCACCCAGGCCGAAGTTTCGGCGGCGGATTGCACATGGCCACCCAGCAGCGCCTGGATCGATTCGGAGCTTCCCTTGAAAGGGACATGCGTCAACTTGATGCCCGCATCCCGAGCGATCCTCTCCATCGTCAGATGGTTGGTGGTCACGGTGCCCGGCGACGCGTAGGTGGTCTCACCGGGGTGAGCCTTTGCGTGCGCGACGTACTGGCTCCACGTGGTGATGGGAGACGAAGCCGGCACGACGATGCCGAACGCATAGCCGGTCAGCCCGATGACGTAGCTGATGTCGCGGGCTGGATCCCACGTGATGTTGGTCGTGTACGGCAGGCGAAAGACGCTGGCGGCCAGGATGGCGAGCGTGTACCCATCGTTAGGCGCGCTTTGCAGGGCGATCGCCGGAAATGTGCCGCCTACACCGGGCTTGTTTTCGATGATGACAGCCTGCTTCAGGATCTTCGAAGCGCTTTCCGCCAGCACGCGCATCGGCGCGTCGGTCGAACCTCCGGGCGCGAAGCCGATAATGATCTTGATGGGGCGGGTGGGATAGGAACTGGCCTGATCCTGGGCTTGGACAGCAGGGGCCGCCGCTGCGGCAAGTAGGGAAAGTGAAGCAAGCAGATTCTTGAGAAAAATCATCGATGTCTCCTTAAAATGAATTAGTTGGAAGTTGCGCGAACGATTTCTTCTTCAATCTCGCGCAGACGGTCCTTCCCAAAGAAAATCTCGTTGCCAACGAAGAAAGTCGGAGATCCGAAGGCGCCTCGGGCATGCGCGTCCTTCGTGTTCGCCAGCAGCCGGTCCTTAACCTCCTGATCCTGCGTGGCCGAGAAGATCGCCTCTGAATCCAGACCCGCTGCTTTGAGTTCGCTGAAGATCACCTGAAGGTCAGCCATGTTCTGTTCACGCTCCCACATGCTCGCAAATACGGTGCCTACGTACTTCTCAAAGCAGTTCAGCTTCTGGGCTGCCACTGCCCCGCGCATGATCGGGAGCGTATTGACTGGAAAGAAAGGGTTTCGCTTGTAATGCGCGAGACCATACCTCTTCACGAACCGGTCCAGCTCCATCAAGTCATACGCGCGCTTGTTGGGGATGTCTGCGAATGCTTCGGCCGGGGATCGGTTGTTGGCGAGCTTGAAAAGCCCACCCAGCAAAATTGGGACGTACTCGAACTTGACACCGGTGCGCGCCTCGATCCGCGGAATTACCTTGTGGCACAGATACGCATTGGGGCTGCCGAAATCGAACAAAAAATGAACGGACACAGTATTCACTTGAGCACCTCTTGATGAATTGCGGTGCCCGGCTCCGCAGGGTTGGCTTTTTTTAAGAATGAGGCAAACGCCGCCTGTGCAGGCGGTGTTTGCAGCAATTGGGAAAAATGCATGTTCTCGAGTTGCACGCGTGCGAGTGTTTCGTCAACACACGCGTGACGCATCAACCACTTCGTCGTCATGACAGCGTCGGGTGACGACCTGGCCAGCTGATTTGCTGCACCCATGGCACGCTGCAGCGTCTCATTGGGCCCCACGACCTCGTTAACCAACCCGAGCGCGAGCGCCTGGTGCGCGCTACAGGGCTCGCCCAAGAGAAAAAGCTGCGCAGCCCGCTGCGGTCCTACTCTTCGCGACAGGAGCAGGCTCGAGCCGAACTCCGGGCATAGCCCGAGCTTGACAAAGGGAAACGACAGCGTTGCGTTCTCACCTGCATACACCAGGTCGCAGTGGAGCAGTACGGTCGCGCCAATTCCCACCGCTGGGCCGTTCACCGCAGCGACAAGCGGCTTGCGAAGATTGACCACTGCTTTCATGAACCGCGCTGAAGGGCGTTCGCCAGCGGATTGCACGGCAGCGGCAAAGTCACCGATGTTATTGCCAGCCGTAAAAACCGCTTCACTGCCGTGAAGGACCACCACTCGGATATCTTCATCCGTGTCGGCTGTGGTGACCGCATCGGCCAGTGCGGCGTACATCGCCTGGGTGATGGCATTCTTACGAGCAGGACGATTGAACGCCAGCATCAACACGCCGTTGGCTATCGACTGCACAATACCGGCTTCTTGATCGCTCATCACCAGGTCTCCAGCCATGGACGGATTTCCAACTCGTGCGTCCACGCGTCGCGAGGCTGCATATGTAATTGCCAGTAGGCTTCTGCGATGCTGTCGGGATTGATGATGCCGCCCTGGTCCTTGGTCGCATACCGCTCTGGAAAGGTGGAGCGGATGAACTCCGTATCGATCGCCCCATCGATGACCGGGTGTGCGACATGGATGCCTTTGGGCCAGAGCTCGCGCGCCATGCTTTGCGCCAATGCGCGCAATGCGTGTTTAGCCCCCGCGAAAGCGGCGAAACCATCTCTGCCGCGAAGGCTGGCCGTCGCTCCAGTGAAAATGATCGTCCCGCGGCCTCTTGGCAACATTGCTTTGGCCGCCTCACGCCCCATCAGGAAACCTCCAAAGCAGGCCATCTCCCACACCTTGTAATAGACGCGAGCCGTCGTCTCGGTAATGCCATAGCGTACGTTTGCACCGATGTTGAAGACGGCGACCTCGATAGGGGCGATTTCTGTCTCGATCTTTTGAAAAAGCGCCACCATCTCCTCTTCTTTTCGGGCATCGCTGCCAAATCCGAAGGCCTCTCCACCGTCGGCCTTGATCTGGTCCACCAGGGGTGCGAGCTTATCCTCGCTGCGGCGGGTGACACACGCAATGTAGCCCTCGCGTGCAAAACGGCGCGCAATGGCGCCGCCAGTGGCATCACCGGCGCCTATTACCAAAATAGCTTTCTTGCTGCTCATTCGATCTCCTTCAGTTGTATAAAATACGCATGTTTGAAGCGGCTACGAGGCTCGGTTCGCCAGCTTGTCGCCTTCGACCAGGATCTTCAAGACGCTCTTTAAAACCTTGCCGGTTGCCGAGGCAGGGAGCTGTGGCATGAAATGAATTTCCGTCGGCTGCTTGTAGGGGGAAAGCCGTGCACGCAGGAAAGCCCGGAGTTCATCTTCGGCGATGAGCTTGCCAGTACGCACCTCGACGAAGGCAATGATTTCCTCGTTGTGACCTGCTGTGCGTCCAACGACCGCGGACTGAACCACGTCGGGAAAGCTGTTGATCACCTGCTCTACTTCTACCGGATAGACATTGAAGCCAGATCGGATGATCAGCTCTTTGGTGCGGCCAACGATGTGCAGCGCACCGTCATCAGACTGCCTGGCCATGTCACCGGTGTTGAACCAACCTTGCGGGTTGATGACGTCGCGGGTGAGTGCCTCATTGCGGTAGTAGCCTTTCATCACGTTCGGGCCGCGCACCCAGAGTTCACCAACCTCTCCCGGCTTGACGTCGGTTCGGCCCTGGTCCATGACGCGTACTTCAACGTCGGGAATAGGATTGCCAACGGCGCAGTCAGTGCGGGCCGAGTCGGTACGCACTTGTGCGATCGTCGGCGACGTTTCGGTAAGCCCATAGCCGTTCAGCAACGGCAAGCCGAACGCGCGCTCCACATTGGACTTGAGCGTCTGCGTCAGCGGGGAGCCTGCAACACCGATGATGCGTAGCTTGGGCGCATTCAGAGACATGTTTTCCTCGCGTAGCCACTCGAGCAGACGCGCATACATCGCTGGCACACCTGTAAAGCATGTGACCCCTGACTCGAAGGCTTTTACCATCAGCGCAGGGGAGAACCTAGGCTCGAGGATAAGTTCGGCGCCGCAGGCAAGGGTGCCGAACAACTGGGCTGAAAGCCCCACGACATGCGCCATTGGCAAGGCTCCATACACGACGTCGCCTGGCCCGAGTCCGCGCACTGCGTGCACGGAAAGCGCAGCAAAAGCTATGTTCGCGTGGGTCAGCATGACGCCTTTGGGCGCTCCCGAAGTGCCAGAGGTGTAGATTAAGGCCGCGACCTGTTCAGTTGGGCAAGCAAAGCAAGGCTCCGCTTGAGCTTGTTCGTTCAGAGGCCCCAGGTGCAGTTTGGCAACTCCCGTCCAGTCCAACGGCTCTGCACCGTGGCGCGCGGCGTGCTTCAACGCATCTGCGGAGACATGGGTGGCGTAGAGCGTTCTCCGAGGCGCGGCATGCTCGATAATTCCATCGATCTCCCGCTGGCTGAGCCGGCCGTTCACAATGCAAAGCCAGGCATCGAGTCGACTGACAGCGAGCGCAATGACACCGTTACCGGCACAGTTTTCGCCGACTACGAGCACTCTGTCGCCGGCGCGCACGCCCCAGCTGCTCAGCTGCTTTGCTGCGGCGATACTCGCTTTTTTTAGCTCGCCATAAGTGTAAGAGGCATGGTCATCCTTCAGCGCTGGCATTGTCGGGTCGCACGCGATCCAGGGCTCCAGCAGCTCATGGATTCGAGTTGGAGTCGCAGGTGTTTGCTTGATCATGTCTGTATGTGGTGTTGGATTTGCGATCCCGACCGAGTTTAGGTCCACACCTAGTTCAACGCGCATTCATGGCCGCTCTTAAACCGAACAAGAAAACTGCAGTGCAGTTTGAACCCCTGGCGCGGCCTGCCACAAAAGTGGATGATGCACAGCTAGAGTTGTTCTGAGCGGTTTCCATTGGCATGGGTTCTCGCGCGGACTGTTGAAAATGAAGTATCACCCGTTGTTTCAGTGGCCCATCCCCTAGAGGCCGCCGTGCAACTCAAAGGAATATTGAATGACGTACCACTTGCACAACATCGCTTCTGTCACACCCCACAAGTTGGCATTGGTGTTCGAGCCCAGCGGTCGATCAAGGACATTCGTTGAATTGGAGACGGAGGCGAACATGGCAGCCAACGCCTTGCGCTCCCTTGGCCTGGTGACCGGGGACTGCATCGCGCTATGTCTCGAGAACTCGCCTGAGCTCCTCGCGCTCACCTTGGGTGCGCAGCGAATCGGTCTGTACTACGTACTGGCCTCAACAAAACTTTCGACGGCCGACTTGAACTACATCCTGGCCGATTCGGCAGCCCGGTTTGCGATCATTTCAGGCGCGACTGAAGCGGCGCAGCATGCCTCTGGAAACGCTGACTTCGTATGTGCCGTCAGGTCCATCGGCTGGCCTGAGTTCACGGGCAGTAGCTGGAACGAAGTATTCACGAAAGCCTCAAAGGAACTACCCAGCGGCCCCTTGCCTGGCAGGGAGATGGTCTACACCTCGGGCACAACCGGCAGGCCCAAGGGTGTTCGCAAGCCGGCCTTCACAGGTGCCTTTGACGCGGTCGACAGCCGCAACGCATACACGGCAGCGGGCATTGAGCTGACTTCAGATTCAGTCTACCTGTCCACGTCGCCCCTGTATCACGCTGCGCCCAACCGCTACCTTTCTGCGGCTGTGCATTTCGGCGCAACCAGTATTGTCATGGAGAGGTTTGACGCAAGACCAGCACTCGACTTCATTGCGCGGTACAAATGTACGCACTCTCTTTGGGTGCCGACCATGTTCCATCGCCTGCTTCGCTTGCCCCAACAAGACCGCCAGCAATCTGACGTGAGTTCGATGCGCATGGCCGTTCATGGCGCCGCTCCTTGTCCAGTGCATTTGAAAGAGCAGATGATTGACTGGTGGGGTCCAGTGCTTTATGAGTATTACTCGGGTACAGAAGGAATTGGTGCCACGTCCATCTCGTCGCAGGAGTGGTTGCTGCACAAAGGCTCGGTAGGTCGTGCAAAGGATGGAATCCTGCACATTTTGGACGACGCGGGCCGAGAAGTTCCAACTGGAACAGTTGGGCTGGTCTTTTTCGAAAGCGACGCCAAGTTCGAATATTGGAACGATCCCGTCAAGACTCAAGGCATCCACAGTGCCCAAGGCTGGCGTTCATTCGGTGACGTGGGGTACATGGACGCTGACGAGTATCTATATCTCACCGACCGAAAGGACTTCACGATTAATTCTGGCGGCGTCAAGATTTATCCTCAAGAAATTGAAGATGCACTGCTCGGGCATGCAGGCGTTCAGGACGTGGCCGTCTTCGGCGTGCCAAACCCGGAATTTGGGGAAGAAGTCATTGCGGTCGTGCAGCCCGCCAGCCCATCTCATGCTGGCGCGGAATTAGAGGCTGTGCTAAGAACCTTTTGCCGCGAAACGTTAGGGCCCATCAAGACGCCGCGCCGCGTCTACTTCGAGACAGACTTTCCCAGGCACGACACAGGAAAACTCTACAAAAAGGCTTTAAAAGACAAGTACAGCCTGCCAATAATCTTGGCTTGATCGGTAGCGGGTACGAGCCTGTTCGGCTCCTGCAGTTGCCAGTCATGACTGCAGGCTTGTAGGGCAAGCAGCCTTATCAGCCAAGCCTGCCTGCCGCAACTCGATAGATAAAGGAATGTCCATCCATCGTCGCGCCTCATGTTTGAACGAGTCAGACGTCGCTCTGCATGCTAGGTTGTGCCCGTCTACCAGATCCCGATTGGGCCACAATCGGCCATCACCTATGCCAGCCCCGGCGCAGGAATTGAATCTACGGTGCTCACAATGGATCGAAGAATCAGTGTCATCGACGTTGAGGTTATGGCGTTGGTCCATTTTTGCTTGGTGCCGGCCTGCTTTTTCCAGGCTGATCTTATGGCAGATGGCTCTGCGAATGATCAGCCAACTTCTTGGCCGAAATCTCCTTGCCTCTTGCGACGAGCCCCACCAAGGTAAAGTCGATAACAGATTCTCGCCACACCTCAAAAGGCAGGGAAGCTGCAGGGTTCGGTCCGTGGGAACGCCCACTGAACAGCATGCTCACACCATGCATAGCCGACCATGCGCATTGAACAAGTTCATGGGTACAGGCTGCACCCAAGTCTTGGGATTGTAGGTATTCATAAACATAACGCTGCAACAGCGCGTAAGAACGCTCTGTTGCCTGATTGATCTCGGGTCGCTCGTGCCGATCTGAAATCTGTGGTCCGATCATCAGCCAAAAGAGGCCGGGCTTCTCAATGGCAAAGTCCACATACACCTGCAAAACAGCACGCAAACGTTGTACAGGATCGGCGGCCTGAGCAACTGCGGCAGACCGCAAAGCAATGAGTTCGTCAAAGCCCTCAACGGCAATGGCAGAGAGTAAACCGTTCAGATCTCCAAACTCATGGCGGGGAGCCGCAGGCGAGACTCCAGCTGCCCGAGTCACGGAACGGAGTGAAATATTTAGCGGTCCCTGCGTAAGAAGCAGTTGTTTACCGTACGCGACGAGCGTATCGCGAAGGTTTCCATGATGGTAGGTTGAACGTTCGCTCATGCAAGCTTGTCAATATATTTCGGCTAAATCAAGAATGCAAGTTGCAGATCCCATGTCAAAAGATGCACTTACAGAAAGTCTAAATATCTTTCTTTCATATTAGCATGACGAATAACGTTTATGTGCCGCTGCTGCAATGCCGACCAGTCGCACCGCTGCTGATCAGCGGCAGATAAATCTGTCGGACGAAACCGCCGCCCTGAACGGTGGTCAGAAGTGAAATGACCCTGTCCCAAGTTTTCTGGGTCAGTGCACCTGCATTAGCTCTGAAAATCATCTAACCAGCAACCTGTCGCTGAGATTGGTGGCATATTTAAAGTGAGCTTGCAAACTTGCTTTCACCAACCAAGAGGCCAAGATGAAATACAGCGGAATTGACTTTCATTCGAACGATAGCGTGGTGTCGATGCTCGACAAACAATATCTGCGTCGTGGCCGGGAAGCCGTTACCCAATGACCTTAAAAAGATCATTGGGATGCTCAAACCTTGGCGGCCAGAGTTGGCAGGGATCGTTGTTGAGTCCACCTTCAATGGTACTGGCTGGTGGATTGGCGCAAAGAGGCTGGCTTCATGGTGTATCTCTTGCACATCGATGCCGTTACTGCGAGGCCGCATTCATGGGTAGTTTATTGCCTCACGTCAGCAGCAACTGCAGCGGTTTAGGTGGGGTGACCATGCCATCTGTTGGCGAATTGACAACGGCCTCGATCATGTTGCCAGCCGGACGAAACGTGAGATTCGTGTTTTGGCCCGAGGCTGGCCACTCAGCCATGCCGTAAGCCGCTCGACATTCATGGCAGCGGCCGTTGCCAAATGCTGCAGGCTGCGCAGTCCGTGTGTGCGCCCAAAATCACGCCAGTCGATTCCCTCGTTGTTGAAGAACCGGTACGCCGCCATGGTGTCGGCCCAGTCCCCGCAGGCCTGCGGCACGCTCGCCCTGGGCTGTGTGCTCAGGCACTCGACCAGCCGGATGGCCCGCTTGTTGCGCCGCTCATCGCCCAAGTCTATCGTCTCAAATTCAGTGCTTGCACAGCCCATCGGTTTCCTTCAACTTTTCTTGAGAGGGATTTTCCCGGGAGTTAATGGAATGGTCGCCCCGCCCCAAAACGGCACCTGGAAGTGCCGAAATGCGGAGAATGAAAGTTCCACTAACCTAACCGATAGAGGCAAGCGAAATGAACATTACGACTGTTGGCATCGATCTGGCGAAAACTGTTTTTCAGCTTCACGGCGTGGATGCGCAAGGCCACACGGTGCTGCGAAAACAACTCAGGCGCGACCAGATGGCGCCGTTCTTCGCCAATCTCCCGCCCTGCCTGGTGGGCATGGAGGCCTGCGGCAGCGCCCATCACTGGGCGCGCAAACTGCAAGGGTTTGGTCACACCGTCAAATTGATGGCGCCTCAGTTCGTCAAGCCCTATGTGAAGACCAACAAGAACGATGCGGCCGATGCCGAGGCGATTTGCGAAGCTGTGGCGCGGCCCAACATGCGCTTCGTGCCGCTCAAAAGCGCCGAGCAGCAAGCCGTGCTGGCGCTGCACCGTGCCCGCCAGGGCTTTGTCAAGGCACGCACCGCGCAGGCCAACCAGATCCGCGGGCTGCTGGCCGAGCACGGGATCATCATCCCGCAGGGCATCAGTCATATTGCCGGGCGGCTGCCAGAAATCCTGGAGGACGCTGACAACGAGCTGCCGGGCGCGTTTCGCCTGCTCCTCGAAAGGCTGCGTGAGCATCTCAAGGTGCTCGACGCCCAGGTGGGCGAACTCGATGCACAGATCCAGCTCTGGCATCGTCAGAGCGACGCCAGCAAGAAGCTCGCGCAGATCCCTGGCATCGGCCCGATCACGGCCAGTGCGCTGGTGGCCTCCATTGGCGACGCCAAGAACTTTGACAATGGCCGACAGCTCGCTGCATGGCTGGGCCTCGTGCCGCGCCAGCACTCCAGCGGCGGCAAGCCCACGCTGCTGGGCATCAGCAAACGTGGAGACGCCTACCTGCGCACGTTGCTGATCCACGGGGCGCGCGCAGTGATCCGGGTCGCCCAAAGCAAAACCGAGCAGGCCAGCGGATGGCTCGCCAATGTGCTGGCGCGGCGCAACAAGAACGTGGCCGCCGTTGCGCTGGCCAACAAGAATGCCCGCATCGTCTGGGCCCTGCTGGTCAACGACCGCCCCTACGCATCGACCTACCCAGCCCAATGCGGCTCGGCGGCGTGAAGACAAGCCCAGGCCCTGCGATGTAGAGCGAGTTCCAGCAACCCCGTTTCACAGGAGAAGCGTACCGATTGCACAGGCAATTCAACGAAGTGATGGCAAGAACAGGTCAGACCGTGGTCGAGCAAGCCTGATATACACAAAGCGCCTTGAGCGCGTGGAGTTGATAAGGACTTGACCAGCGGATTCCATCAGGGACGGGAGGCCTCAGCCTCAATCAAAGTCCGGATCTATGGCTGCAATCTCCACCTTTCGATCCATCATCGAATTGAACGCTTGGCAAACAGGGGCGACCATCTATGTGTATAACGAAATGCTTTAAGTCACGCTCGCAGTCTGCGGCGCCGGGACGGGCGGCACGAGCGGTTTGGTGACCCCTTCCAGAAATATGGAGATGGCAAGCTCAATTATTTGGGTGGGATCAAGTCCGTCGCGGGGAGCCCGTCTTGTGATCAGCAAGGTGGCCAAGCCATGCTCTACTGACCAACCAGCATGTGCCACCAGCTGGCGCTGGTCGGGAGGCCATCCGTTTAGGCGCGCAAACTCTTGCGCTGCATCAGAAAAAAGCTGGAAGGATGCGGTGCTCGTCTCGCGTAACTCGTTGTGGACAGAAAGATCAAGCACACGCGGCCCGGTCATCAGGTTAAAAAGCCCTGGGTTTTTAAGCGCGAACATGACATAGCCGCGCATCATTTCCCGCAGTTTGTCGCCCGCTGCCAGGTTCGATGCGGCAATGCTGCGGCGTACATCGCTGAGCTCCACAAACCCTTGTGTCGCCAGCACGGCAAGCAATTCATTCTTGTCGCGAAAGTGCCGCACTGGCGCGCCAATGGATACGCCAATGCGCCGCGCCAGTCCTCGCAGACTTAGCTCCGCAAGACCCGCTTCTTCCAAATAAAGACGGCCCTCCTGGATCAGCGCATTGCGCAGGTCGCCGTGATGATACGAGGTGGATTTGATGGCTGACATCACCACATTGTGCCCTGCAACAAGGGTCAACCCCTAGACAATGTATGCGGCGATAACTTATGATGTTGTCAGAGATCACATTGCATATGAAACATTTATCAGACAGGAGTCCACCAGTGAGTACAGTCATTTTTGAAAAGCAGGGTGCTGTGGGTGTTGTGACACTTAACAAGCCGCCACACAACCTAATTGATGACATCTTCCTGAAAGCGCTGATGGACTGCTACGAATGTGCCGCACGTGAAAACTGCCGCGCTATCGTGCTGCGCAGTGCCATGCGGCATTTCTGCGCGGGTGCCGATACTAACGGGTTCAGCACAGGACGTCGTCGGAATCAGGCTGAGTTCGAGGCGATCCTGAACGGCCTCGAAGATGTCACCATCCCGACGGTTGCAGCCGTTCATGGTGCTGCGCTCGGGGGCGGCTTTGAGCTTGCGCTGACCTGCGATACGATCATTGCCGCTGATACCGCCAAGTTTGGAATGGCGGAGGCTTCCCTCGGGCTTTTACCCCTGCTTGGCGGCGTGCAACGCGTGGCCCAGCGCGCGGGCAGCGCGCGCGCCAAGGAAATGGCGATGCTCGCGCGGCGGCACGAGCCCGCCATGCTGGAGCGCTGGGGCGTGATCAATCTCGTCGTGGCAGAGGTAGATCTGCCCGAGGCTGCCATGTCCTGGGCACGCCAGCTGGCAGCCGGCCCGACGGTGGCCTTGGGCGGCATCAAGCGACTGGCAAATCTCTCGGCACGCAGCGGGGTATATGCGGCTGATCTCATCCAGACCGAGGTAAATGACGCGATGTGGGCTACCGCAGATCAAAAACGCGGACTGGCCGCGTTCGCCGCCACAGGCCCTGGCACCGCTGTGTTCGAGGGAAACTGACCATGAACGAGACGCCCAATGAAACCTCACAGGCACCGCTAGCTGGCCTGCAGGTCATCGACTTCACCCGAGTGCTCGCCGGCCCACATTGCACCAAGGTGCTACGCGACCTGGGCGCGGACATCACCAAGATCGAGCCGCCTGCTGGCGACATTGCCCGCGCTGGCGTGCCCCATTTCAACGGCATGTCGGCCTATTACGCACAGCAAAATGCTGGCAAACGAAACCTGAGCATAGATTTGAACTGGCCGGAGGCGCGGGAGATCGTCACCGGAATGTGCAGCAAGGCCCATGTGATCGTCGAGAACTTTCGCCCCGGCACGCTGGCAAGGTTCGGCCTAGGTTACGAGGATGTCGCAATCTGCAACCCCGGCGTGGTCTATGTATCCATAAGCGGCTATGGACAGACCGGGGTATGGAGCAACCGACCAGCGTTCGCACCAACGATTCATGCGGAGACGGGACTCACCTCCATCGTGCAGGACCACTTCGGCGGCGACCTAGGCCAGCCCCGTAACGACGCCTGTAGCCACGCCGACATGTATACCGGCCTGGAAGGCGCGATCGCTGTGCTCGCGGCGCTGCACCACCGCCATCTAACCGGCGCAGGCCAGCATGTTGATGTGTCGATGGCCGCGACCATGCTGTCCGTCAACGAGCGCGCCGGTGCGCTGTTATCCAGTATCGACACCGACGGCGAGCCGATGGCGCTGGGAGCGCCGGATTCCCACATTTATGAGCTGTCCGACGGCCGCCGTATCACTGTCGCGAGCAGCCCTATCGGAACTACGACCTTCGTCCGCTACTGCGCCATGATGCGGCGCCCCGACCTGCAGCGGGACCCACGATTCCTGACTGCCCGGCTCAGGCGCGAAAACCTGCAGGCGCTGCTAGCCGAGGTCAGGGCGTGGATTCTTACTTTCACAAATCTGGACGAGCTGCAGGCACAGGTCAGCGAGGCCAGCCTGGCAATAGGCGTGGTGCGGACAACTCAGGAGTTCGCCAAGTCCGACTGGGCGCGGGAATGGGGAGCGATTGTGGAGGTTGACAACCGCATGGGCGAGACCACCCGCATGCCCGGCGTGCCTTGGCGGTTCAGCCGGTCACGACTGCCCAAGCCCGGCGCGCCGTCCTTCCAGGGCGAAGACAACGAGCTGGTTCTCAGCCGTGCCGGGCTCACCGATGAGGTGATCCAGGGCCTGCGCAAACGCCGTGTGCTGCTCAGCCGACGCTCACCCCGCGGCCCTTTCGACAACTAAACCTCAGTCTTTCATAAGGACACATCGTGCACAAACCATCCAAATCAAGGCATCTCATCTTTCGCGTACGAAGAGTGGTCACGCTTGCCCTGCTGACGGCCATACTGCCCGTTCACGGTTGGGCCGAGGAGCCCTTTCCATCGAAACCAATACGCATCGTGGTTCCGTTTCCAGCCGGCGGCGGCTCCGATATCGTTGCGCGGATCGTCGGCGCGCGTATGGCGACCCGCATGGGCCAGCCTGTACTGGTAGAGAACGTCGCCGGCGCGAGCAGCATGATAGGCGCGGGCAAAGTGGCCAGCGCACCTGCCGACGGCTACACCCTGTTGATGGCGACAAACACAACGCTTTCAACCAACCCCTTTGTGCAGGCAAAGCTCCCCTATGACGCAGCGACCAGCTTTGTTGCGGTATCCCAGGTGATCCGTACACCATTGGTGCTGATTGCAAATCCTCAATTCGAGGCTCGAGATGTGCCCGCTCTCATCAGCATGGCAAAAAAAGAGCCGGGAAAGCTGTCCTATGCGTCCTTCGGAAATGCAACCACGGGACATATAGGCGGGGAGCTGTTTAAGCGAGACACGGGCACGAGCCTGATCCACATACCGTATAAAGGCAGTGCCCCGGCCATCCAGGATCTCGTTTCCGGACAAGTCCCCATCCTCTTTGATACCGCGTCCACTGCGCTGGCACAGGTCAAGGCGGGCAGGGCCAGGGGACTCGCAGTGATGCAGCCTGACCGCTCAGCGCTAGCGCCGGATATTCCGTCCATGAAAGAGTTTGGCTATTCCGGTATCGACATTACCGTTTGGTTCGGCCTGGTGGCGCCAGCCGGTACGCCGGACGCAATTGTGCAGCGCCTTTCGCGCGAAGTTCAGGAGATCGTCCGCGAGCCCGACACGCGCCTGAAGCTCGTCGGCGTCAACGTCGAGCCCGTGGGCTCCACACCGGCCGCCTTTGCCGATTTTCTGCGTACCGACAGGGCAGCGATGGCGCGCGTGATCCGCGAGGCCGGAATCCGGTCTGACCAGTAGTCGAAACTAAAAAATGGTTCGCTGCGAATCTAGGTTCTTACATGGTCTATAAGGACTTTCCCTTTTTTGCAAGCACCGACCTCGCCGTCTGTGATCTTGTAGCGATCACAGACGGAAACCCGTGTTTTTCGCTTTCAAACCAGGCACTTTTCAGCCTTTGCTTTTGAATAGAGGGGTGTGGATAGCGTGTCTATAAACGGCTACTGATTCCGCACTTGCATGGCGGCAGCCCTGATGAAAGACGCGCGCTAGGGGCTCCAATCGTCCCTCGGCAAAGCTTGAGGGCACCTGGCTTCGATTGCTCTTACCTTGCCATCCATATAAACGAGCACTCCCCGGCGCAGGTCCCAACCTCTCAACTCATCAACAATGGCACATCACACGGTGCTGGTTTTGAAAATCTACAAGCCGAACTCCATCACGCGGGAACTTTGAAGCCTTCTCCCAGCTTCAGCGCGGCACAACACATCCGGGCGTTCTTGGCCGCAATGGCGACGATGGCGCGCCAGTAACCCCGCCGCTCCTTGAGTTGCAACGCCCAGCGGCTCACCGGGTCTGTTTTGTTTGTTGCCTTAATACTACAATCGCACTTATAGGCGCCTTGTTGATCTAACAGGCATGGATCAAGCCAATGGAGGTGGCCATGCAAGAAGCAGCAGTCAGGCAATGAGCGGCGAACTGATGGCACTGCACGAGCGGATTGGACCGCGCTTTTTCCATGCAAAGCCTCTGGCGCGCGCCCTGCGGTATTTGCGCGGCTTGTTGAGTTCGGTGCAACGAAAGAACGGGTTGCAACTTGCCGAGCATCTGGGCGAGCGCAGCCCCATGGCGTGCAACGACTGCTCAACGCGGCGCACTGGGGTGCCGATGCCGTGCGCGATGACCTGCGCGCGTAGGACGGACTTCACTAACTTTAGGTTGGTACGGTTGACAGGTCAACCGATCTGTGCGCTTTACCAACCGCCGTTTACATTTCCACAAACGCCCGCTCCACTAGGTAGTCGCCCGGTGTAGTGGTGTTGCCCTCAACGAAGCCGCGCGCATCCAGCAGCTCGCGCATGTCTTTGTTCAAAGCCGGGCTGCCGCAGATCATGATGCGGTCGTGGGTCGGGTCCAGCTTGGGCAAGCTCAAATCAGACGCCAGCTTGCCGCTGGCAAACAGGTCCGTGGCACGGCCACGGTTCTTGAAGGGTTCTCGTGTGACGCTGGGGTAGTACAGCAATTGCGCGGTAGCAAACTCCCCCAGAAACTCATCTTTGGGCAGGTCCACGTTGATGAAATCTGCATAGGCCAGTTCATTGACCTCACGCACGCCATGGAACAGCACCACTTTCTCGTATTTTTCATACGTGGCCGGGTCGCGGATCAGGCTCAGGAATGGTGCCAGGCCGGTGCCGGTGCCAACGAGGTAGAGGGTCTTGCCCGGCAGCAGGTAGTCGATCAGCAGGGTGCCGGTTGGCTTGCGGCCCACCACAATCTTGTCACCCACCTTGATGTGCTGCAGGCGCGAGGTCAACGGGCCATCCTGCACTTTGATGCTGAAAAACTCCAGGTGGTCTTCGTAGTTGGCGCTGACGATGCTGTATGCGCGCAGCAGCGGCTTGCCCGTTTCCAGACGCAAACCGATCATGGTGAAGTGCCCGTTGGAAAAACGCAGGCTGCTGTCCCGCGTGGTAGTGAAACTAAACAACCGGTCGGTCCAGTGGTGGACGCTCAAAACGGTTTCTTCTAAACATGCACTCATGGTTGTTCTTTCTGATTGATCATGTGGAAGAGCCTGCGCTTAGCGCTGCAGCTGGGCCAATTTGCCGGTTCGGTCTTTCCACTCTGGCGCTTCAGGCAAAGGGTCTTTGCGCTTTGTGATGACTTTCCAACCGGGTAAGCGGGATAGCTCGGCATTAAGGGCGGTCATGTGCCGCTGGTCTGCGGGGAGATCTTCTTCTGCGTAAATGGCGTTTACGGGGCATTCGGGGATGCACACAGCGCAATCTATGCAAGCGTCGGGGTCAATAGCCAAAAAGTTGGGGCCTTCGACAAAGCAGTCCACGGGGCAAACATCAATGCAATCGGTGTATTTGCAGCGTATGCAGCTTTCGGTGACGACATGGGTCATGGTGGTTCTCGGTTTGGGTTTAAGGGGCGCCGATTTTTTCCAGGTGCACCGGCACATACTTGTGCCAGGGCGTGCCTGCGAAGGGATCGCGATCGGTGGTGTTGGTCAGTTCGTTCAACGAGACGCCTCTGCGGTCCAGCGTGCCATCGGCCCTGTGGTAGTCCAGGCCATGGCCATTGGGCAAAGATACGTGCCCTGGCTGCAGTTCATCGGTCAGTTCAATGGGTACTTGCGCGGTGCCACGCGGGGTACGAATTTGAATCCAGTCCCCTTCCGCACACCCAAGCTTGACCGCATCCTGCGGGTGTATGCGCAGCAAGCCAAACTGACCTTTCTTCATCCACTCTGGGTTGCGGATGGACGTTTGGCTTGTTTCAGGGCGTCGTTCCCCGGCCGATAGAACGTACGGGTAGTCTGCTCGGTGGAGTGGTAGCTTGCAGTCAATCGTTGCCAACTCGTCCAGCATTTCTTTGATGTTCAAGTTAATTTTGTGGTCGGGCAACTTCACCGCATCCCAGCTATCGCTGTACTGGCTGACGCCAAATATGACACCGGATGGACTATTTAATATGGCATCAAAAAGCCGATTACCACCCAGCAGCGTGGGGCCACCAAACCCAGCGCCCTTTGCCGCTGCGGGCTGTGCCCGCACGTAAAGTTGGCTGATTCCCCATAGGGATGCTGCTGGCGCGAGATTGGCTGGCAGGCTTGGACCCAGAGTGCGATAAAGCACCACTGGGGCATACCGTGCCACCGCTTTGTCGCGCATCGACTTCCAAGCAAAGGCCAGCCCGAATGCCTTGAGCCCTATTCGCGCAGCAGCCCGTAAGAACGTGTAGCTGGAATCGTTCAACTCGCCCATGGCCTCCAGCAGACGTGCATGAATCTCTGCTTCAGGCAACGTGCCCGGGCGAGGGATAAGGTGCGGGTGACGCAACTGGAATCCATTGCGCGGGAATTCCAGGTTAAAAAACGTGGCCTCGGCCTTTTCAAACTGACTGCTAGCTGGCAACACATAGTCGGCTTGCCGGGCGGTTTCTGTCATGGCAACATCAATCACCACACTGCACTCCAGGGCGCGCAACGATTGGCGCATGCGCTGGCTGTCCGCCAAAGAATGCACCGGGTTGGCGCTTTCAATGAACATCGCCCGAAAACGCTTGGGATGCTGAGTCAGTATTTCATCCGGGATCACGTTGCACGGAATCAGCCCCATGATCACCTTCGAATGGGTGACCGGGCTATGTGTCCATTTACGGGGTGCAGCGGGCTTGCCTGAGCCTGATGGTTTTGATGTACTTCGGCTGGAGTTGGATAGATTGAGAAAAGGCACAAATGCGTTATTGGCACCCGGCTTCGCGTAGTTTCCCGTCAGCAACCACACTAAGCGGTTGAGGTAGCTGTTGAGTGTGGAGTGCAAATTCATTTGCACTCCAAGGTCTTCGATCATCGAGACACTTTTCGCGATCGCAATACGTCTGGTGGCCGCCCTTAGTAAAGACTCTTCAACTCCACAGGTCTTGGCATAGCGGGTAATGTCAATCTTATTTATGGCCGCTAGCACTGCGGCGTAGCCGGTAGTGTGCTCGACGAGCCACTCCGTGGCCACCAGTTCTTCTTGCACCAAAATGGCGGACATTGCCGCCAGGCACCACGCGTCGGTACCAGGTTTTACGGCCAAGTGGTAATCCGCCATTTCGGCGGTCTCCGTTCGCCGGGGGTCTATGACGATCATCGCCCGGTTTGGGTCATTCTGAATCTCACGAAGCGTGACACGTGTCCGGGCAAATCCATGTGATTGCCATGGGTTCTTGCCAAGGAAAACCGCCACCTCGCAGTGCTCAAAGTCACCATGTACTGGCGCACCGGTCATCTTGCCCTGTACCCAGCCTTCCCCCGTTTTTTCCTGTGCTAATGCGTTCGAGCGGTACTGAATGCCTAGTGCTTTGATGGTGCTATCTGCGTACGTGCCGCCGAGGTGGTTGCCCTGGCTGCCACCACCATAGTAAAGAATGCTTTCACCGCCATGCCGGTGCTTAATTGCAGCGAACTTCTCCGCAATCTCGCGTATAGCCGTTTCCCAATGGATGTTCTCGTAGCTGCCGTCGGGCTTGCGGCGTTTGGGTGAGTCAATGCGGTCAGCACCGTTTTGGTAGAAGTCCATGCGCTGCGACTTCTCGCAGATGTAGCCCTGTGAGATTGGATTGGACTTGTCACCCTTGATCTTTGTGATTCGTCCCCCCTCAGTCTTGATTTCCAGGCCGCAGTTGAGTGAGCAAATGATGCAAGCCGTCTTTTTCCAGCCGTCTGTCTCTGTGCTTTCCATGGGGTTTCCGTCCTCAGAAAAAAGTTGTTGATTTATTGGATAATGAACGTTATCCTACGCTACCTGTTGAAAATGTGTCAACTAAATTTTTAGAGAAGCCCCATGCGTTACACCAACGAGTACAAAGAACAAGCACGCGCAAAACTAGTGGATGCAGGAGGTCGGCACGCAAAGCGGCATGGATTCATTAGCAGTGGAATGGCAGACTTGGCTGCAGCTGCGGGAGTGACAACCGGTTCCTTGTACAAACACTTCAGCGGCAAGTCGGACCTGTTCGTCGCGATGATCACGGCCGAACTGAAGCGCACGGCTGACATGTATGCCGCTGTAGATGCTGCAGATCCAGTAGGGGTGTCCCGAGCCTTAGCGGGGTATTTAAGTTTGAGTCATGTGCAGCACCCGGAAATGGGATGCCCACTGCCCTCGTTGACACCCGAGATAGGGCGTTCCGAAGACGCCGTGAGACTGGCATTTGAGCAAGGCGTCCAAACTATTCATGCCAACGTTAGCGCTTTGACAGGTAATTCAGATACTGCGTGGGCCGTCATGGCACAGAACGTGGGAGCAGTGATGCTTGCGCGTGCAATGCGTAGTGAAGCGATGCAGCACGAACTGTTGGACGCAGTTCGCAACGCCGGGGAGCACCTTATCCGCAGCGACAAGCCAAATCAGATGGCAGGGCGGAGCTGATATGCGTGTATTTGGTATCGCGGGGCATTCTGGAATGGGCAAGACTACATTGCTGGAGCGCATCCTCCCTGAGTTGAAAGCGCGCGCGCTGACAGTTTCTCTGATCAAACATAGTCATAAGGACTTGGACATTGACCGTCCAGGCAAGGACTCATACCGTCTGCGCGAAGCTGGTTGTCAAGAACTACTGCTAATGGGTCGGAGTCGATGGGCTCTTATGCATGAAATGCGTGAAGAGATTGAGCCGTCGTTGTCTCATATGTTGAGCAAGTTACAAGCGTGTGATCTGGTGTTGATAGAGGGATTCAAACAAGGGAATTTTCCAAAGTTGGAAGTGTGGCGCGCTGAGCTTGGTAAGCCCCCTCTCTGGCCATCGTTTCCCGGTATAGAGGCCATTGCGACTGACGGCGCCGTGGCCATATTTGGCAAGCCCGCACTGGCGCTATCCGACATTTCTGGCATCGCTGATTTCATTTATCAGCACGCCGCTGAGAGCGCTGACGTCTTATCCACTGAGGCGCGATATCCGTGCGAACAATTGTCAGTAGCTTAATGGCTATGTAGTTTGTATTTGGTAGAAACGTTTTAAAAGGAATTCATCATGAACGAAAAGAAAGCCATTCTTGTCATCGGCGCCGGTGATGCCACAGGGGGAGCAATTGCTCGACGGTTTGCACGCGAAGGCTACATTGCCTGTGTTACCCGTCGTAGCGAAGATAAGCTTCAACCCCTTGTGGCTGAAATCCGCAATAGCGGGGGCGAGGCATACGGATTTGGCAGCGATGCCCGCAAAGAAGAGGAAATGATCGCGCTCATCGAAAAGATCGAGCGCGACATTGCACCTATTGAAGTAGCTGTGTTCAACATTGGTGCCAACGTGCGCTTCTCGATCACTGAAACGACTTCCCGTGTCTACCAAAAGGTGTGGGAGATGGCTTGCTTTTCCGGTTTTCTTATGGGACGGGAGACCGCAAAAGTGATGTTGCCACGGGGTCGGGGAACCATCATTTTCACCGGTGCTACCGCAAGCCTGCGCGGCAGCGATGGCTTTGCGGCCTTCGCAGGTGCAAAGCATGCATTGCGTGCGCTTTCGCAGAGCATGGCCCGCGAACTTTGGCCAAAGGGCATCCACGTGGCGCACCCGGTCATCGATGGTGCCATTGACACGGAATTCATTCGCACGAATTTTCCGGAACGCTACGAGCTGAAGGAACAACTCGGCATCTTGAACCCAGACAGCATTGCGGAGGCCTACTGGCAGATACATGCCCAACCGCGAGATGCATGGACGCATGAGACAGAACTGCGCCCGTGGCTGGAGCGCTGGTAATTCACCAACGTTTACGTTTGGATCAATCAACACCCATTGGAGTCACCCATGAGTCATCCTGCAGTTCAATTCATCTTCGACTTTGGAAGTCCGAATGCCTACCTCTGTCACAAAGCAATTCCTGAAATCGAATGGCGCACCCGCGTCAACTTTGAGTACGTGCCAATACTTTTGGGGGGTCTATTTAAGCTTGCCAACAATCGTTCACCTATGGAAGCATTTGCAGGCATCCCGAAAAAGCAAGCCTACGACGCGCTTGAAATACAACGCTTCATTGCCAAGCACAAGGTCGAAAAATTCCGCTTCAACCCTTTCTTCCCAATCAACACGCTACAACTGATGCGTGGGGCCGTCGCGGCGCAAAAGCTTGGCATTTTCAAGCCCTACGTGGATGCGATGTACCGGGCCATGTGGGAACAGGAGCGAAACATGAATGACCCGACCGAGATCGTTGCCGTCCTGTCGGCTGCTGGGATTGATGGTGGGGGCTTAGTTGAGGCGTCACAACAGCCTGACGTCAAAGGCACCCTTCTCACAAATACTCAGTCAGCGTTTGAACGCGGCGCATTTGGCATACCCACATTCTTCGTGGGTAATGAGATCTTCTTTGGTAAAGACCGCCTCAGAGAAGTTGAGGAAGAAATCGTTCGGGCAATTCAGCCTTAACAGGAAACCACAATGAATACTGAAAATTTATCAACACTAAGTCGTACGGATCGCGATGGTATCGCCATCATTGAGATAAACAACCCGCCAACCAATTTAGTCGACCGCAAATTGGTCGTCGATTTAATGGCCTTGGTCGATTCGTTGTCGAAGGATGAAATCACTCGGGTTGTTGTCTTTCGCAGCGCCCTTACGGACTTTTTTGTAAACCACTTTGACATGGCGGCCCAGGTAAATTCAACCCCCGCGTCGAAGCCACGCAACGGCCTGTCGCCCCTCGCACAGCTATACATACGGATATCGCAACTCCCCCAGGTCACCATTGGCGAAATTCGTGGCCGTGTGCGGGGAGCGGGAGGTGAGTTTGCGCTGGCGCTGGACATGCGGTTTGCCTCGCTTGAAAGAGCAGTATTCGGTCAACCGGAAGTCGGCAGTGGTCTGCTGCCGGGGGCGGGCGGGACTCAATGGTTACCAGCATTGCTCGGACGCGCCCGCGCGCTCGAAGTCATTCTGTCGAGTGACGACTACGATGCCGCACAGGCGGAGCGGTACGGCTGGATCAATCGCGCACTACCGGATTCTGAATTGAGTGGCTTTGTCGATCGTCTTGCGAAACGAATAGCCGGGTTCCCGCAAAGTGGTATTCAAAACGCAAAGCATATGGTGAATCTTGCGACGCTGCCCGCCGAGAGTTTGATGACAGACGAGAGTCAGCGCTTCCAAATACTAATGGTTCAGCCAGTAGTGGCGAAACGCGTCAAATGGTTGCTGTCACAGGACGCCGCGACGGATGGTGGTGTTGAACTCAATCTCGGTGCTGCACTCGGTCGACTTCCAGTCGACGATCAAATGAGCAGAAATTGACATGCTTTAAATTGATGCATTGACTCATAAGGGGGAAGTTTGATGACACAAAATAGATCCGCACTTATTGTCGGCGTTGGTGCAAGCCGAGGTCTGGGTGCTGCAGCGGCGAGGCGTTTTGCAAGGGAAGGCCTTCATGTAGTGGTTGCGGGGCGTACCGCTGAGAAGCTCGACACGGTAGTAGCGGAGATCTGTGCAACCGGGGGCTCTGCGCATGCTGTCATCGGAGATGGCTCCAACGAATCGGACGCGAAGCGTTTCGTAGCAAGTGCCGAAGAATATGGGCCGCTTGAGTTGGTTTTACACAATGCGGGCAGCAATCGCCGCGACGCGTTTTTGGATCTTGAAACCAGCGACTTCGAGAACCTATGGCGCGAACATTGCCTCGGCGGTTTTTTAACTGGTCGGGAAAGTGCTAGGCACATGGTGGCGCGCGGCCGCGGGACAATTCTTTTCACGGGTGCTTCTGGTTCACTGCGCGGCCGTGCGATGTTTGCTGCATTCGCGGCTGCAAAGGCAGGACTGCGCGCTACTGCTCAAAGTATGGCGCGTGAGTTAGGGCCGAAGGGCATTCATGTCGCTCACGTCGTCATAGACGGTGGCATTGAGGGGGATCGATTGCTATCAGCATTTCCTGGCCGTCAAAACGAAAAAGGGCCAGATGGTCTGCTTTCTATCGATGCAATTGCGGAAACCTATTGGCAGCTTCATATCCAGCACCGCAGCGCCTGGACTCATGAACTTGAACTCCGCCCTTGGACGGAGGCCTTTTGAGTCGGGAGTTGAAGTCAATCGACGGGTAGCACTCTACCGCACGCTTGCTTGATATTAACGAAGTTTCGGCGATGTGAAAGCGCCCGATCCCCTGTGGCTAAATCTGCAACTAATCATTGCCCATTAATCACTCAATAAATTGGTCGTCGCGCAATGCTGTAGTCATAGGGATCACTTTTTCTCAAAAGGGGGTGCGGCGGAATTCTTGGACTACTTGGGAAGATAGTTCATGTACTCTTACGTAGACCGAATTCGAGCCGTCAAGCTCTATATAAAACTCGGCAAACGCACTGGCGCGACCATTCGACAGTTGGGTTATCCGACAAAGAATAGTCTCAAGAGCTGGCATCGGGCATTCGAACAAGGCGAGGATTTTCCGACTGGCTATGTGCGCTCATGGCAGAAGTATTCTGACGAACAGAAACAGGTGGCGGTCGAGCATTACCTCAATCATGATCGCTGCATTACAGGAGCCATAGAAGCACTGGGCTATCCATGCCGGGACACGCTCGCGGCCTGGATCGATGAGCTGCACCCCCACGTTGTCGGCAAAGCGGGCGGTGTACAGCACTCACCAGAGCTCAAGCAGGCGGCAGTTATTGAGCTGTGCACTCGGCAGGTAAGTGCACAAGCCGTTGCTCAAAAGCTGGCCGTGAGCAGGCCGAGAGGGTGTCCCGAATTTTGTGTAAACGGCGGTTGAGTTAGAAGCGCGGCATGCGCTCGTCGAACTGAATGGTAAAGCGATTCAAGGCGGCCTTCCAATCTTTAATCGGCATGGTCCATTTCTGGCTGATGTTGTTCAGTGACCGTGACGGATCCGGCAGGCTCGACGCTGATGATGGCCACAAGGCGGTCGCCGGCAACGGCCAGCGCATTGGATACCACCTGAAAACGTCTCATCGTCCTTTCCTTGCAGGTCAATGCGCACATAGTGACACATTGAAGGTAGCAAATGCAAGGTTGTGCCAATTGAAAGGACTATATTTTGAAGAATGCTTGTCTGGGCAAATTTTCCTGGATAACGCCTTTTACCAAGTGCCTCTAGGGAAAATGATCTATCTGCGTGGTCTATTTGGTGCCAATTGAAAGTTCAAAAGTGACAGATTGAAGGTGCACCGACAAGCTGTTAAAGAGCTTGTCGACATATGACGGGTTGAAGCCTACGCCATTGTCCTTGACGCAGTAAACCTCTCACCTTGCGCATTTTCATTGGACGTAAAGGAGATTTCTGCGACTTTGCGCAGGCTGGTGAATTTCCAGGCATTGTCCAGCAGGTGGTCCATTACCAGGCGCAGCAACCGAGCGTCTCCGCGGACATTCAGATTTTCCTGAACAGTCAAACACACGACCCGCTGCGCGTTGCGTTCCTGCAAATTGGCCAGGGCACTGCAGGCCAGGGCGCTCAGGTCCACATCCGTGACCCGCAGTTCCAATTGCGAAAGGCCTGCCAGCGCGAGGAGCGCATCCGTGTAGTCCGCCATTTGGGTGGCCGTCAGCCTAATCCGGCGGGCCAGGTGCCTAATGCGTCAAAGGCCCCAAGCCAACTTTGTCGGTTTTAATCATTTTTCAATAAATTCCGATGCTGATGGCTTGTTGGCAATCAGAAACGGTGAATGATGCCGGCACCCATCGTTGAGGTTTCGTTAATCGTTGTGCCGCTTGCGTTTTTTGCAGTGGTAGTTCTCCAACCGGCATACAGGCGAGAACGCTTGGACAGGTCGTAGGTGCCCAGCAAGGCCAGGCCAGTGCCTTTGTTGCCTGTTGCGCCATTTACATGTCCCTTAGAGCTGCCGTAGCCTGCGGCAACTGATGCGGCGCCAAACGGAATGCTCACGCCCAGCTGCCATTCATTGTCTTTGGTGTTGTCGCGCCGAGCAGTGTTGACTCCGCCCACCACCTTGACCATGCCAAAGTCATACGAGCCGCCCAACAAGTTGTACTTCAGGGCCGTCGCACTGCCCTGCGGCCTTTGCTCCTGAAAACTATAGCCTGCCACCAGCGGGCCCTGCGCGTACTTGATGTTCAGGCTGGTATTGCGCGAGGCTGACAGCGCCGGGGTGGTCGGTGTGGCAAGCGCCTTATCTTCGCCGAAACCCAGTGCAACCTTGCCGCTGAATCCGCTGAAAACCGGTGACTCGTAGCTGATAGCGTTGTCGAATCGCCCAACATAGTTGGGCAGGTTACCCAAGCCCCATACCGTGCCGGTGGTGGAAAAAGCCGTCGCGTCGTACAAATTGTTGGTCAGGCCCACGAACGAATGGAAGGGTGACACCTGGCGGCCCAGCTTCACGCTGCCAAAGCCGCCCGACACGCCCACCCAGGCCTGGCTGCTGAACAACTGCGGCGCGACCGAGGCTGGCGCTGTGGTGACCTGTGTGGTGGCGCCGTTGGTGATGTCAAACAGGCTTTCAAACTGGAATTCGGCTTTCAGGCCGCCGCCCAGGTCTTCCGAACCCCGCAGGCCCCAGCGGGAATTGGCCATGCCGTCGCTGTCAACGACCGTTCTTTTCACTTTGGTGGCTCCGACACCGGTTTCCTTCTGGCCAAAGTAGGCATCGGCAATGCCGTAGAGCGTCACGCTTGATTGGGCCATCGAGGCGCCGCAAGCCAGCAGAGAAGCCAGGGTGATCAAAGGCAGTTTCATGTTGTCTCCAAGTTTTAAGGGTTCTAATATAACTTTTAATTTTGTATATTTTATAAAATGTTTTAATTTACAAAAATATTGTATGAACACACGTGCGGTGCCTCTGTTCGTGATCGCGGTCGAAATTTATTCAGTCATTGGGTCTTCACTGGAAACCGCAGTGGCTTTCAGGCCAGACCGTGCTCGCATGCAATGGCATATCGATGAAGCGTTTCCTCGCTTGGTGGGTAGACGCCATTGATCGAATTACCTTCTTCGATTTGAGCGAAGAGGAACCGCTCTCGGCGCTCCATTTCGACGGCGTCCGCAGCAATTTCCTCCGCAAGATGGCGTGGAATGACGACCACCGCTTCGCAGTCTCCGAAAATAATGTCCCCGGGGTAGACGGCAACACCGCCGCATGAAATCACAATGTTCATGTCTGCTGCATGGTGACCCGTGTAATTTGGCGGCGCAGAAGGACCTGCGCAGTACACCGGCATGTCGGTGACAGCCAGCGCATGGGTGTCACGCACTCCTCCGTCGAGCACGATGCCTGTCAGTCCGCGCTGCAAAAGTCGCCGCCCCAAGATGGCGCCAATACCAGCAATGTCGGTCACGCCGCGGCAATCGACGACGAAGACGTGACCCGAAGGCGCAACCTCAATGGCCTGGCGTTGGATGTTTTGCGGGTCACCTCCGGAGCCATAGGCGTCCAGATCCTCCCGAGCTGGGACGTAGCGCAACGTGAATGCGGGACCAACCATTGGCGGCAGATCCGGATTGAGAGGCCGCACGCCCCGGATGGCCACGTTGCGCAGTCCGCGACGGATCAGCTGCGTACTGATGCTCGCAGCAGAAGTCTTCATCAAGGAGGCACGAAGTTCGGCGGGGATGTCTTGGTAGGTCATGGTATGGTTTAAAAGAGGGATTGAAAGCTCTCGTCAGCAGGGCCTAACGGGAGAACAAGGCAGCACGTTCAGGGTCGCCGACGTACTCTGCGGTGGCAAACGGGCCGCCTTGGTATTGCCAGGACGGCGCAGAGGGGTCCGCCACGGCGATGTTGTCCAAATGGTCGTCGGCGCTGTGTGCGGGCTCGTACTTCAAGGCTGCCAGTCCGTCGTTGCGCCACCAGCCCTTTGAATTCTGGGACAAGCCGTAGGCGACATCAGCCTGGACACGTTCTTCGATGCCCCGGGTCACCAGCTGAACCAAGTCGTCCGGATGGATCCACGTGGACAACATGCGTTCATCCGAAGGAAGATCCTCACAACGGCCAATTCGCAGGCCCAGCGATTCAAGCGCAAATTCTCGTAATAGAACCTGGCGACGATCTCGGTGAAAGCTTTGGAAACGCCATAACGTGAGTCGGGCTTGAGCTCAGCATCGATTCCGATCGTACGGCCCACTGGGTGGAAACCAATGGCGTGATTGGAGCTCGCATACACGATGCGACGCACGCCCGCCTTCATTGCGGCCTCCCACAAGTTCGTGGTCGAGATGATGTTCGCAGGAAGGATCGTGTCCCACGCTGCTTCACGCGGATACCCGCCGAAATGCACGATCGCATCAACGCCGACCAGCAGTTTCTCGACGGCCGCAGCATTGGAAAGATCGCACTGGACAACCTCTTCATTGCTCTCGATGGGCTGCAACTCGAGGATGTCGGTGACGCGCAGCAGCGGATAGCGTTTTGCCAGGGGCGCTCTGAGTCGTCTGCCCAGCTTTCCTGCTGCACCTGTAAGAAGAATTCGTTGCATCATGGGATTGCCTGTCATGGTGAAAGAATTGATTGGCAGGCCGGATCACTGTGCAGTGATCTGGTTATTTTTGATGAAAGTGCCCCAGCGGTCGTATTCGGCCAGGTAAAACTTCTGGAATGCCTCGGACGACTTGGCCGTGTCGAGTTCGATCCCTAGCTGCTCGGCCTTGGTTTTGACCGCGGCGGAATTGACTGCGGTGATCCAGGCAGCGCGTAGTTTCTGCACGACCGCATCGGGCGTGCCAGAACGCACGGCAAGGCCTTGCCAGCCTTGGAGCGGCGCATCCAGTAAGACACCGAATTCCCGGGCAGACTTCACGTTCGGAAGCGCTGCCAGTCGGGTGTTCTGCATTACCGCAACGACTCGAACCTTGCCTGCCTGGATCAAGCCCTGCATGGAGCCGGACATCTGGTCAAACATCAGATCGACGTCGCCGGAAGCCAGTGCCTGGAGTCCAGGTGTCCCGCCTTTGAAAGGCACATGGACCGTTTTGAACTTCAGCGCATTTCCCAGAATCAGGCTGCCGAAATGACCCGTTGTTCCCACACCGCCGGAAGCAATCGACACGCCATTTCCACGGGATGCAGCCAGTGCAACGATGTCCGCCGCTGACTGAATGGTGCTGTCGCCCTTGGCAAGAAGAAGAACGGGCACGTTGCCGAGTTGCCCGATCATGGTCAGATCCTTCAATGGGTTGTAGGGCACCTTGTTGAGGTGCGGCCCCGTGGCCAGTTGGAGTCCGGCGGTCAACAAGGTGTAGCCATCCGCCCTTGCCCCCACCACATACTGGGTTGCAATGGCGCCGCCGGCACCCGGCCGATTGTCAACGACCACACCCTGGCCCAGCACCTTCGACAGCTCGTCGGCGACAGCCCGCATCGAGCTGTCGGTGGCACCGCCTGGCGGAAACCCCAGGACGAGTGACAGCGGCTTGTCGGGAAAGTTCTGGGCTTGAGCCCAAGTGGCTGTCACTGCCGCCAGAAAGCAGAGCGACCTGATCGAGCGCGAAATGAACGAAGTAAGGCGGGTACCTTTGTGCATCTTTGTCTCCTACATCTGTGTGCGTTGTGAATGAACGCAAATGTTAGGTTTCAGCGATGCTTTCCTGTTAGGACAGACTGTGCGTCGGCTGGTACTTTTTGAAGGTTTAGCGCGATGAGACCGCAAGACTCACTTGAATTGCTCGTGGGACCGGCGGAATTCTCCCGGAGACAAGTGGACCCCTTTGCGGAAAAACCGGGCGAAGTAAGCAGGATCTTCAAATCCGAGCTCGAACCCGACTTCAGCAATCGTCGCATCGGAGAACATGAGCCGGCGCTTGGCCTCTAGAAGCAGGCGTTCGGCAATGAGTTGCAAGGCCGTGCGACCCCGGACGCGTTTGAGGGCATCATTCAGAAAGCCCAAGGTGACATCGAGCATCCGAGCATACTCATCCACCTTTTTCGTTGTCAGAAAATGCATTTCTAGAAGCTTCACGAACCGGCGCGTGATTGCCGAGTACCTGAATCCGTGAGTTCAAAAAACGCGGCCTGATTTTCAAACTGGAGTGGACAAATCCCGGTGGAATATGCCGTGCTGTCGCGTACTGAAGCGGTTTATGGCGACGCCATGAGGGCGGGCAAGGCGGTTTTCCCAGGTTTTGAGCAGCATGAAGATTTTCCAGCCCAGGGCTGAACATGCCGCGCTGCGCGCAGGCCAGGTAAATGGAGCATGGGGCAGCGCGAGGATTTGCGCTGCTACGCGGTTGCGAGTTGCCCGTAATGCCGGTCAAACACCGCAAAGCCACTGTCGTTCGCGCCCAGGCCGAGCACCCAACGCCCAGCATGGCGGATCATGCGGGCGGCTTTGAACATCATCTCGTGCAACACCGTCTTGATACGCCGGCGCTGGGCCGGGTGGCGCACGGGCGCATCGGGCTCGTTCAGGGTGTTTTGTCCAATCAGGCGCAGCAGGTTCATGGCGACCGCACTGAGCCGACAGACCAGATAATTGGTGTCAAACTTGCCACTGGGCAGGCGCTCCAGGTCCATATCGGACTTGAACTCGGCGTGAAACTGCTCGTGCGTGGCGTGGTCGGCGTACAGCGCAATGATGTCTTTCGCCTCAAAGCGCTCGGGCAGCGTCGTCGTCCAGCCGTCGAGCACATATTCGGGCAGCAACAAAGCATTGCCGTACTTGTCGATCGTGCGCTCGGTCAGGCGGTAAACGCGCCGGGCCGGATTCGCTGGGTTGCCGACATCGACCAGATCGAGCCTATCCTGCCAGACGCACTCGCGTTTGCCCGGGCGCAGCGTCTGCCAGGCATTGTTCGGATCGCCCGCCTTTCCCACTGCCACCGTCTCAACTGGGGTCTTGCGCGGGTTCCACTTGATGATTGAGGAGCTATCTCGCGTCCAAGAGCCGCGCCCTGGGCCGAGATTTCCTGCATCAGCTTCAAAGAGCAAAAGCCCGAATCGGCACGCACCAGCAAAGGCCCCTTGACCAGGCTTGCCGCCAGGGGCAGCGCGCGTTCGAGGTTGTACTCGCTCTCCCGGGCCGAATGCTGCACGCCGGGGCGCAGCGCCAACTCTAGACAGTAACCCAGGCGGCCCAGGTACACCGCCAGCGGACAGTAACCATCAACCCCCGCGTAGGTACGCCCGACCAGTTCCTTTTGCGTGTCGCTGTTGTCCATCGCGAAGGTGTCCAGATCCACTGGCGTGTAGCCGCAGCCCAGCGCGCCAAAATCAATGGGCCGCCCTTCAATACGGCTGCCCAGCAGCGCCTGGTTGATCTGCGCGGCCAGTTCAAACCAGTCGCTGGCCTGGGTGTTCAGGCGCTGGCGCAGCGTCGGACTCGACGGCACCGCCTGCAACCCCAGCGCGCGCATGAAAAAAGCGTTACCCCGAAAGCTCTCGATGGCGTCAAAGTCGTTCTTGCCCAGGCACAGCAGCCCGAGGTAGCTCTTGAGGATGTCGCTGTTGGCAATGCCCGAGCGGACCGGGAAGGCCGGATCGATCAGCGCGTTGATATTGATGCGCTTGAGATATCTGCCAATCAACGCCAGTCCGGCATGGGAACTGAGGTCGTAGGGAAGTCGCTTGATAAGAAAATCGGTCATGTTTTCGCTCAACTGCAGGGTGAACTGAACTTGGCGGACAAGTGCTTGATTTCAATAAGGAAACCACCAAAATCTGACAACGAGATCACGGATTCAGGGAGTAGTGATTCGCTTCGTTAGTTTGCAAAGGTGCGGGGTGCAGCCGGCAAAGCCTCAACAAGATCACCTGCAGCATCGCTGCGATCATGTCTTGCCACCATCGATCTTGGATGTTGCCCTCGTCCAAGAGGTTTTGCAGCAGAGGCTTGAAGTCGCGCGTCTCAGCTTCACCGAGATACAACACCGGTTCGCAGCCAATGGGGCCGAATGGAAGGCTGTACAGAGCTTCACTTCGGGCCATCAAGCGCTGGAAAAAATCGACGCTGAATTTGATCGAATAACCATCGACAGGCGTTTCAGAACTCCACAGATGGACCTGATGCGGTGAGATGAAGAAAACCGAGGGTGGTTTTAGGTCGAACGCCTCGAAGTCAATGATGTGTGTGCCCGTTCCTTGCATGAGCCACAGGATGTGAAAATAGGTATGCCGATGGGCAAAGCCGCGCGGTCCGCCGGACCGGCTGCCAAGCCTGGACATCTCGAAGACGAACGGACTCGTCTTGAAATCTTGCGCTTGGTAGCCGAAGCTTGGAATAGAGGGCTGAGAAGGCATCGTGACGCTGGGCATGCGCTTTATTTGATCATCACAGATGGGATGAAGCGGGAAGATGCTGGTCCATGGCAACATCAAGGAAAGGCGACCATACGCCTGGCACTGGGCTGCGAAATTGGAAGAGCGCACCTTCCATGGCGCCAGGCGAATTCCACTGGGGACGCACGAGTGACGTCACAAAAATGCTTTCAGCGTTCCGTCCCCCGAAGGCACACATCGTGGGTGCCATGCACGGCATTCGAATGCGCTCGATGACTTTGCCATGAGGGTCTATACGGTTCAGCACCCCCGCAGAAACGCCCGCCGACCAGTAGATGTTTTGCGAGTCGACCATACCGCCATCGGGCCTTCCAGCCTGCTCGTCGAGCATCGCCAGGATCCGCGGTGGACCCATCATGCCGGTTGCTTCGTCCCAGGGCGCGACAAACAGCTGGCCGCGCAAGCTGTCCGAGAAGTGGATCGCTGTCGCATCACAATTCCAGGCAATGCCATTGGCCACGCCAAGGGTGGCGTGAATTTTCTCAAAGCCGCCTTTTACGCCAGCTCTGTAGAGCGCACCCGTTTGCTGCTTGTCCACGCCATCGTCCATTGACCCGAACACGAACCAGCGCCCGCTCGGGGAAACCTTGCCGTCATTGAGCCGATTGCCGGCAATATCAAGCTCGACATTCGCGACCACCTGCAGCTCACCTGTCAGCAGATCAATTTGAACCAGGCGATGCTTGAGTGCAAGCCACGCGCGCGACCCGCCACAAAGCGCTAGCGCCCCGACCACTTCGGGCAACTGCCATCGTGACAGTTCACCCGTTTGAGGGTGCAGGCGCAACAGCTGGGGCGCGCGGACATCGACCCAGTACAGCGCTTCTTCTCCTTGATGCCAGACCGGCGACTCGCCGACCTTGCATCCGACAGGCCAAACGGTCAGTTGCTCGAGCGAAGGATGCGCCAGCGCCGACGAGATGACGTACTCAACGCTGCGTGGTGCGTACATTGGAGAATCCGTTTGACGCAAAAGAACCGCCCTGGAATCGCTCCGCGACAGGGTCGTTGCTCACGCATCCCTTGAGTTGCTCGATAAAAGCGTCAGCACTGTGGCGCGGGTGGTAGCCCAACTCACGTGCTCTCGCATTGGGCCACCAGGAGCGCATGTTGTCGGAGGCACCGTAGACGATCTCGTTCTCGTAGTCAGCATGCAAGCCAACGCTCACCAATGCCGCTAGGTCTTCGGGGTGAATCCAGTGCGACAACATCCGTGCGTCCGTTGGCTCCGGTGCGCAGTGACCAATCCGCATGCCAAAACCGCGCACCCCGTGCTTGATCGCGTAGAGACTGGCAAGACCCTCCATGAAGACCTTGCTCAAGCCGTAGCGCGAGTCCGGCAGCGGATGCACCAGTTCATCCAGTGGCCTGTCTCGGGGATAAAGGCCTACCGCGTGGTTGGACGTCGCGTAGATGATGCGGTCGACGCCGGCAGTGTGTGCCTGATCCCAGAGCTTGATCGTGCCTTCGATGTTGGCCGGCAAGAGGACGTTCCACTGCGCCTCGCGCGGGTAGCCGGCGAAGTGAACAACCGCCGAAGCTCCTTGCAACACTTCCTTGAGCGCCGTTTCGTCGTTCAGGTCGATCTGGAAGGCGGTTTCGTTGGCATGCTCAGGCGTCAGCGGCGCCTGGTCGAGCACCCGAAGTTCCCTGCAACTGGCCGCCAGGCCAGGGCGCAGCGACCGGCCCAGGCGGCCGGCCGCACCTGTCAGCACAATGCAGTCGATCAGCGCCATGTCAGTTCATCCCGGTCGCCAGCGGATAGTGCGCCGCCTGCGCGCCGCGCCACGCGGCAAACTCTGCCTGCTCGGATGCATCGGTCATCGGGTACACGCCAAACAGGCCCGCGCCTTCACCAATGCGCTTGGCCACCCAGTCTTCATACAGCGTCTGGTCGTAGGCCTCCACCGCCACCGCGTCGGCAATGTGTGCCGGAATGCAGACCACGCCTTCGGCATCGCCCACCATCACATCGCCCGGGTACACCGCCACGCCGCCGCAGGCTATCGGCAGCTGCAGGTCCATCGCATGGTGCTTGATGAGGTTGGTCGGCGCCGACGGCCGCTGGTGGTAGGCGGCAAAGTCCATCAGCGCGATTTCCGGTGTGTCGCGAAAGCCGCCGTCGGTCACCACGCCGGCCACGCCGCGCTTGAGCAGGCGCGTCAGCAGTAGGCCGCCGCTGGAGGCCGCGCTTGCATCGCCCCGGCTGTCCATCACCAGCACCTGGCCTTCAGGGCATTCTTCCACCGCCACGCGCTGCGGATGGCTGCGGTCGTTGAAGGCGTCGATGCCGTCGAGGTCTTCGCGGGCCGGAATGTAGCGCAGGGTGTAGGCCGCGCCGACCATGTTGGCCTGGGTGCCGCCCACCAGCCTGACCTGCTGAAGAAAGGTGTTGTGAAAGCCGCGCTTGAACAGCACGGTGGTCAGGGTGGCGGTGGAGACCCGCATCAAGCGGGCTCGGGTGGTGTCGTTCATGGTGGGGGCGTCTTTCGGGTTTGAAATTGGGGGGCGCGCGGGCGGCGAGCCTGAGTCAGCACGGTCTGGTCTTCGGTGCCGGCGTTCCAGCCGCCGGTGGCGATCGAGATGTTTCGCTCGCTCGGGTGGCTGGCGACGAAGTCCAGGTCGAGCGTGACGCCCAGCCCGGCGCCCTGCGGCACGTCGATCAGCCCGTCCCTGGCGGCGAGAGCAGTGGTGATGGTTTTGGCGCGCCCTGCCCAGTCGGGCTCAAGCCGCTCAAGGATCAGACCGTTGGGAATGGCCGACAGGAAATGGGTGGCGGCGAACTCGGCCACCGGCCCGAGCGAGCCGGAATGCGGCGCGACCATGATGCCGCAGGCCTCGGCCATGGCGGCGAGCTTTTTCATCTGCGTCAGCCCGCCGAAGCGGCCGGTGTCGGGCTGCACCACGTCGAACAGGCCGTTTTCCAGGAAGGGCCGCATCTCGGCCAGTGTGGCCAGGCGCTCGCCGCCAGCCAGCGGCAGCGCCACCTTGTCGCGCACCCGCTTCCAGCCGGCCAGGTCATCGGGCGCGACGGCTTCTTCAAGGAACAGCAGGTGCAGCGGCTCCAGCGCGCGGCCAATCGCCACCGCGTCCCCGGTGGTCAGCCACGGCGGCCCGTGCAGATCGACCATCAGGTCGATGTCGTCGCCCACGGCGGCGCGGATCGCAAAGGCGCGTTCGACGATGTCCTTGGTGCCGCCGACCTTGAGCGCCCGCACGCCATCGGCCACGGCGGCTTTAGCGGTTTCGACATTCGAGGCATGCACATAGTAGGGAACGGCGGGGCGGGTGGTGCCGCCCAGCAGCGCGGACACCGGCACGCCGAGCGCCTGCGCGTTCAGGTCCCACAGCGCCATGTCGATGGCGGCCAGCGCGCCCATGCCGACCACGCCGGTCTGGCCGTGGCCCATCAGCGCGACGCGGATTTTCTGGCCGATGCGCTCGACATCGCGCACCGTCTCGCCGATCAGGAGGCGGCTCAGGTCTTCGACGGCGGCGGCCACCACGCGCGGCCAGCCCGAGCCTTCGCCGGTGCCGACCAGGCCGGCATCGGTTTCAATCGTCACGAAAAACCAGTTGCGGCCGGTCGCCAGCGCGCTCTTGCCGGTGGCCGACCAGCCGGTGTGGCCAGGGGCGCCAGCCTGCATCAGGTGGCCGTGGATGGCGGTGATTTTCATGGGTTTCCTTGCATGCGTTGTTGAGTAACTGGCTTGGTGTCGGGACGCAGCCAGCGGCGGGCATTGAAATAGCACAGGTCCTGGATGAAGTTCTGCAGAAAATCCTGATCGCGCGGCAGCTCGCCCGACTCCACCCATTCACCGACCAGGTTGCAGAGAATGCGCCGGTAGTATTCGTGCCGCGAATACGACAGCAGGCTGCGCGAATCGGTCGTCATGCCGATGTGCCGCCCGAGCAGACCCATGTTGCCCAGCGCTTTCAGTTGGCGCACCATGCCGTCGCGGTTGTCGTTGAACCACCAGGCCGGCCCGAACTGGACCTTGCCCGGAATGCCTTCCCCGGTGAACGAGCCGGTCACCGAGGCGAACATGTCGGTGTCCGACGGGTTGAGGGTGAACAGAATCGTGCGCGGCAGCGCCCCCTGGCATTCGAGCTGGTTCAGCACGCCGCAGACCAGCGCCACATCCGACGAGGTGCCGATGCAGGCATAGCCGCCCGCGCCCCCGGTGATACGCTGCAGGCGCTCGCTGGTGGTGCGCTGCGCACCGATGTGCAGCTGCATGGTCCAGTCGCGGCAGTGGTATTCGCCACCCAAAAAAAGCAGCAGCGCGGTCTTGAGTTGCCGCACTTCGTGCGCATCAAGGGTGCCGCCCGCCATCAGCCGGTTGAAAATGCCCGCCACCCGTGCGTCATCAGCCAGTTCAAACACGGGTCGGTCCAGCCCGACATCTGCCACGCAGCAACCCGCTTCCTGAAATACGTCCATCCGGATGCGAACGGCAGCCTTGAAGGCATCGAGTCCGTCGATTGGGATGCTGGTGGCTGCTTGCAGCGCACTGCAAAATGCCATGAAGCCCGGCGCGTCCACGGCGATGATGCGGTCGGCCCGCAGCGACGGCAGCATGGTCAGGGTTCCGCCTTCGGCCTGCATCCGCCGGTGCGGCGCCAGCGAATCCAGCAGGTCGTCGGAGGTGCAGAGCAGCTCGACCCGCGCCTGTTTCAGCAAGCCACGCGCCGACAGGCGCGGTTCCTTCAGCTGGCGGTTGCAGTCGGCCCAGATGGCGTCGGCGGTTGTTGGCGACAGCGGCGCATCAACGCCGAAATAGCGCTTGAGTTCGAGCGAAGTCCAGTGATAGAGCGGGTTGCCGACGGTGTAGGGCACGGTGTGCGCCCAGGCGCCGAACTTTTCGCGGCTTGACGCGCCGCCGGTGATGGCGTGCTCGGCGATGCCGTTCATGCGCATGGCGCGCCATTTGTACGGGTCGGCGCTGATCCACAGCTCGGCCAGGTTTCCGAACACCCGGTCATCGGCCACGGCCTGCGGGTCGATGTGGCTGTGAAAGTCGATGACCGGCAGCGCGGCCGCATGGTCATGGTAGAGCGAGCGCGCCACCTTAGAGTGCAATAAGAAGTCGTCGGACAGATAGTCAGCCACTGCAGGTTTCCGTTTGATGTTTGAACTGCGCCGGCACGGTAGCCGAGCACGCCAGTTGCCTTGCGCGATTCACACCTGGCTTATTCCGCCTTGATGCCGGCCGCCTTGATGAGCGCCGTCCAGCGCACCAGCTCGTCGCGGTACAGTTTCTGGAATTCACCCGGATTGGCGCTTCCCTGCACCTCGGTGCCGGCGCCGACCAGGCGGTCAATGACCTCCTTGTTCTTCAGCGCCTTCGAGATGCTGGCATGCAGTTTCTGGACGATCTCGGGCGGCGTGCCGGTGCGCACCGCGACGCCCTGCCAGCTGCGCATGAAGGCCGCAGGCGCAATGCCCTGCTGGCCGGCCGGCTTGATCGACGGGTAGCTCGCAATCGGGTCTTTCTGCATCACGCCGATGAATTTGATCTTGCCGGCCTCGACATTGACGCGGTGCAAAGGCGTGACCGCCGTGTCGAACATGGCGTCGGTTTCGCCGCCCAGCAGGCCCTGCAGGGCCGGCGCGCCGCCCCGGTAGGGCACATGGGTGTATTTGATGCCGACGGTGCGGGTGAACAGCTCGGGGCCGAGGTGGGACGAGGTGCCCGTGCCGCCGGAGGCGAAGTTAAGGCCGCTGGGACTTTTCTTCGACACGGCAATCAGGTCCTGCAGGCTGTTGATCTCTGACTTGCCGGGCACGAACACGACGATAGGCATGGCCGTCATCTGCGAGACCATGGTGATGTCTTTTTCGGGGTCGTAGCCCACCGAGGCCATCAGCGCCGGATTGGTGGCCAGCGTCAGCCCGGCGAACAAGATGGTGTAGCCGTCGGCCGGCGCCGAGAGCAGCGCCTGCGTGGCAATGTGGGCACTCGCCCCGGGCTTGTTGTCTACCACCACCGGCTGGCCCAGGTCCTTGCCCAGCTCCTGGGCCACGGCCCGCGCCACCACGTCGGCCGAGCCGCCTGGCGCAAAGCCGACGATGAAGCGGATCGGATGGTTCGGGTAGGCGGCTTGCGCCTGCGCGGTGAGCGGCACGGCGTTCAACAGCGCCCCTGCGGCGCATGCTGCGAGCAGCTGGCGGCGGACAAGGCTTGACGGCAACAGCGGATGTTTCATGGGGTGTGTCTCCAGTTCTTCTAAGTCAAAAATGGACGCCCGGGGCAGGCGCCCGAGGTTTTTCGGTCAGCCGCGCGCGGCCCGGCAGATGGCCAGCAGGTCAAGCCGGGAGGAATCGGTGTGCTCCAGCATGGCCTGCGCAGCTTTTTCCTCGTCGCCCGCTGCAATGGCACGAACGATCTGGCGGTGCTGCGCCACCACCAGGTCCAGGCGGCCGGTGCCGTAGCCGACCGAGCGGCGGTAAGCATCAACCAGCGTGGAGCGGCCCTGCAGCAGATCGACCGCCAGCGGGTTGTCGGCGATCACGTCGATGTGCCGGTGCAGGTTGCGGTTGGCCTCGACGCAGGCGGCGGGGTCATTGGACTGGGCTGCGCTTTCATACGCGGCGGCCAGTTCCATCATGCGGTTGACCTGCTCGGGAACCGCCATGCGCGCCGCATCGCGCACCAGCATCGACTGCACGGCGCCGCGCAGCCGGTACAGGTTGTCGATGTAGCGCTCATCAACCAACGGAATGACCGCGCCGCGGTTCATTCGCATGGCGATGACGCCTTCGCCTTGGAGCTGCAGCAATGCCTCGCGCACCGGGTTGGCGCTGACCTGGTAATGCTCCGCCAACTGCGCCAGCGTGACGTGGCTGCCCAGGGGCCAGATGCCGGAGACGATGTCAACGCGGACTTGGTCGCGCAAACGCATGTAGGTGGGGGTGTTGATGGCAGACATGACGCTACTTTAAACTAAAAAAATAGATTTTATAAAATATTTAATGTTTAATAACGTGGCATGTCACAGTGAACTCGGCACCGTCCGATGACGTGAGCCTTGACGGGTGCGGCGCGCTCCCATCTCAAAACCGCCTGCGGCTGTGTTCAGCCACTTTGCAGGCATTCACCCTTTTTTTGGAAAAAATCATGACCCTTCATCCTGATGTCGATACCGCTGTCGCCCTGGCCTGCGATGCCGCAGATGCCTGGGCCGGCTCGGACGGTCTGCGCCGCGCGGCGCTACTGGACCGATTGGCCGAGGCGTTGGAGAACGACCGGCCGGCGCTGGTGGCGCTGGCCGACAGCGAAACTCATTTGGGCGCCGCCCGGCTGAACGGCGAACTGGACCGCACCTGTTTCCAGCTGAGGGGCTTTGCATCGCTGGCCCGGGACGGTGGTTTTTACGGTCGCATCGACGACCCCGCCGTTGCCGGCCCGCCGCCTGCAGGCCGGCCGGACCTGACCCGGGTGCGGGTGCCCCTCGGGCCGGTGGCAATGTTTTCCGCGAGCAATTTCCCCTTTGCCTTCTCGGTGCTGGGCGGCGACACCGCATCGGCCCTGGCCGCCGGCTGCCCAGTGGTGGTCAAGGGCCATCCGGCGCACATCGGCCTGTCGCGCCGGGTGCACCAGTTGGCGCAGGGCGTGCTGCGCAGCCTGGAACTGCCCGAAGGCCTGATTGGCCACATCGACCTCGACACCCATGCCGCCGGCCTTGAACTGGTGGCCCACCCCGGCATCCAGGCGGTAGCGTTCACCGGCTCCCTGGCGGGCGGCCAGGCGCTGGGCCGGCAGGCGCAGGCTCGCAGCCAGCCGATTCCTTTTTACGGCGAGCTGGGTTCAGTCAATCCGGTGGTGGTGTTGCCCGAAGCCCTTGAAGCGGACAGGGGCAGCCTGGCCAAGACGCTGGCTGCCTCCATTACCCAGGGCTCAGGCCAGTTTTGCACCAGCCCTGGCCTCTTGATGATGCTGGACAGCCTTGACGCGCGGGCGCTGGTCGGGCAGCTGGCGGTGGAAATCGATCAGATCGGCCTGCACCGCATGCTGTCCGAGCGCATTCATCAGGGTTACGTGCAAGGCGTGGCGGCGCTGAAGCGCCATCCCGAGGTGCGGACGCTGACGTCGGCAGCATCAACTGAAGGTGCGGGCAATGGCTTTGTCGGTTTGGTCAGCGCGGCCGCATTCCTGGCGGACCAGGCCTTGCGGCATGAAGTGTTTGGCGCCGCGTGCGTCTGCGTGCTGGCCACGTCGCTGGACGAGCTGTGCGCCGTGCTGGCGGCCGTCGGCGGATCCCTCACCACCACGCTCCTGGGGGCCGATGGTGGCGGCGAACGCGACCGCCGGGTGTTTCGCATCGCTCAAAAAATATCGGGCCGGGTGCTGTTCCAGGGCATGCCGACCGGCGTGGCCGTCACCCATGCCCAGCACCATGGCGGCCCGTGGCCAGCCTCGACCCAGCCGCTGTTCACTTCGGTCGGCTTCACCGCCAGTGACCGCTTCCTGCGCCCGGTGGCCTTGCAGGATGCACCACTCTGGCTGATGGAGCGCTGCGGGGTGCCGGTCTGAGCTGGCTACGGTGTCGCCTTCTCCCTCAAGTAGCCTTGCCACGTGGGTGCGCTGTACCAACGCGCGGGCCAACGTCGCGTTGAGAGGCGGCAGGGCTACAGCGCAATCGGCCGCCACTTCGGCCGAGGTGCCGCCCTGGCCGAACAGAATGACCGGGCCGAACACGCTGTCGATGTGGGCGCCGACGAACAGCTTGTGCGCATGGCGGTGCCGCACTATTGCCTGCACGGTGAAGCCGTCGAGGCGTGCGTCGGGTCGGGCCCGACGCACCCGCGCCAGCATCTCGTGGGCAGCGTCGCCCACCATAGCCGCGTTGTCCAGGTTCATCGCCACGCCGCCGACATCGGACGCGTGCGAAATGTCGGATGACAGCATCTTCAATGCCACCGGAAAGCCGATGGCTTCAGCGGCGCTGGCGGCATCAGTCGGCTGCAGACCGACGCTTCGGGTGGCCACCACGGGGATGCGGTAGGCGGCCAGCAAGGCCTTGGCTTCGGGCTCGCTGAGCCGGTCGCGGCCATCGGCCAGTACCTTTGCAAGCAGTTCTCGCACGGCCCAGCCATCGGCGCAGGATCTGGCAGGAGGGGGTGGCAGCGCCGCCGCAGGCGCCTCCAGCAACTGTGCCTGGTTGCGGCGGTAGGTCACCAGCATCGCAAATGCGCGCACGGCTTCTTCGGGGGTCGGGTAGCAGGCGATTCCGCCGTTCTGGAAGGTCTGGCGCGCCTGGGCGACCGCCGCCTCGCCGAGCCAGCAAGCGATCAAGCGCGGGGGTGCGCTGTGGGCCAAGGGGAGCAGCGCCTGTGCAATCTCGGCTCTCGGTACGATGACAAAAGGCGCATGGATTAACAGCACGGCACTGGCCGCAGGACCGTCGCTCAAGGCCTGCAGGGCCTGCACATAGCGCTCCACCGGCGCGTCACCGCCGATATCGACTGGGTTGGCGCGTGACCAGTTGCCCGGCAGCACCGCATCGTGTCTTCGTCCAGATCAGCCAGTTTCACGCCGGCATGCGACGCGGCGTCGGCGGCCATCACGCCGGCCCCCCCCCACTGTTGCTCAGGATGGTGAGTTCTTCGCAGGGGTTAGTGCGAAAGCGCGTCAGCGTCTCGGCCGCCAGGAACAACTGCTGCAGCGTGTCCACGCGAAGCATGCCGGTGCGTGCGATGGCTGCGTCATAGACCAGGTCAGAGCCGGCCTGTGCGCCGGTGTGGGCGCCTGCAGCCCGCTGGCCTTGGGGTGAACGCCCGGACTTGACCACGATCACCGGCTTGTTGCGCGCCGCGGCGCGCGCGGCCGACATGAACTTGCGCGGCGACTCGACCGCTTCGATATAGAGCATGATGGCGCGGGTCCTGGAATCACTGCCCAGGTAGTCCAGCATGTCGCCCAGGTCCACATCGGCCTGCGATCCCAGCGAAACCACGTGCGAAAACCCGATCGCACGCGCATGCGCCCAGTCGAGCATCGCCGCAACCAGTGCGCCCGATTGGGAAACAAACGCCAGTTCTCCCTTTAACGCATTGGTGGGAGCGAAGCTGGCGTTCAGGCCAATGTGGGGTGCCAGCAAAGCGCTGCAGTCCGGCCCCAGGATGCGCAGCAGGTGAGGACGGGCAGCTGCAAGCAAGGCGGCTTTCTGCGCAATGTTCAACCCGACGGTCAGCACCACCGCAGCGCGCGTGCCAATGGCCTCCAGCTCTGCAATCAAGCCCGCTACGGTGGCAGGTGGCGTGCAGATCACGGCCAGTTCGGGCACGGTCGGCAAATCGGCTGCGCGCGCAAAGACTGGCTCGCCGCCAAGCTTGCGATACTTCGGGTTGACCGCGTACACCGGGCCCTTGAAGTGGCTGTTGCGAACGTTGCGCCATACCGCAGCGCCCATGCTGGCTGGGCGCTGCGAGGCGCCAAACACAGCCACCGATACCGGATCGAACAATGGGTCGAGGTTTCGAATGCTCATCTTGGGTGGATAAGGCGGCAATGACCAGGGTCGCAGCGGATGGGATTTCCTTGCGGGGAACGCCCATGCTATCTTCTCAAAATAGGTGAAGTGGTTGGACTTTATGTTCGACTGTTTACAGAACTTGCGCCGTTGTTGAGTTGCAAGGCCGCTCAATTTATAAGACAGTTGTGAAAGTCTCCCTGGAACTCCTAAGGAGTTCCCTTTGAGCCCAATTTAATACACTGGGCTTCTTTTTCCCGTTGTCCTGACCATGGGCACGAAGGCATTGATCTTAAAGATCCTCCTGGAAATTAGCGAGTCACGAGCGCACTGATTTCACAAAATCAACCAGACACTGAGCCGGGAAGTGTTTATATTGGTGCGCATGAAAACGCTGTCTGATCCCAGGGACAACCGGTTGCTTGCCGCCTTGCCCGATGCGGAATGGCGCCGCTGGCTGCCTCACCTGGAGCCTGCCGACCTGGCGCTGGGCCAGGTGATCTACGAGTCCGGGGGAACGCTCAGCCATGCCTATTTCCCCACCACCGCCATCGTTTCAATGCTCTACGTGATGCAAGACGGTGACTCGGCCGAAATCGCTGTCATTGGCTGTGAAGGCGTGGTCGGCATTTCGCTCTTCATGGGCGGCGGCTCCACGCCGAGCCGGGCCGTTGTCCAAAATGCGGGCCAGGGTTTTCGGATGAAGGCACAAACGCTCAAAGCGGAGTTTGAACGATCACTCCCCGTTTCCCACCTGCTGCTGCGCTACACGCAGGCGCTGATTTCGCAGATGACGCAAACGGCGGCCTGCAACCGACACCACACGCTGGACCAGCAGCTGTGCCGCTGGCTGCTGCTGAGCCTGGACCGCCATTCAGGCAACGAGTTGGTGATGACGCGAAAGCTGATCTCCAACATGCTCGGCGCGACCGATGAAAAAATGACGCAAGGCGCCCTCAATCTTCAGGCTGCCGGGCTCATCCGGTATGTGGACGGCCGAATCACGGTGATTGACCGGTCAGGCGTGGAAAAGCGCACGTGCGAATGCTACCTGGTGGTCAAAAATGAATACGACCGACTGCTTCCTCACCAGCAGGCCTCCTAGGGCAGGTCCATTGCCAGGCATGGCAGCGCAGGAACAGGCACTCAGTCCAGGCCTGCCGGGGATTGCCTGATGGCCCTCATCATCGACCCCAAAGTCAACCACTTGCTCGCCGCGCTGCCCGATGCCGAGTGGCAGCGCTGGCTCCCGCAACTGCAGTGGATCGAGCTGCCATTGGGTAAAGTGCTCTACGAGTCGGGCGCTCAGCAAAGCCACGTGTACTTTCCGACCACTGCCATCGTCTCGTTGCTGTACGTGATGGAAAACGGCGCCTCGGCCGAGATCGCCGTCGTAGGCAATGAGGGTCTGGTCGGCATCGCCCTGTTCATGGGCAGCGAGTCCACGCCCAACCGCGCGGTCGTGCAAAGCGCCGGCCAAGGGTTCATGCTGGGCGGGCGGGCGATCAAGGACGAGTTCAGGCGCGCCCCGGTGCTGCACCTGTTGCTGCGCTTCACTCAGGCGCTGATCACGCAGATGGCGCAAACCGCCGTATGCAACCGGCACCATTCGCTGGACCAGCAACTGTGCCGCTGGCTGCTGCTGAGCCTGGACCGCCTGCAGTGCAACGAGCTGGTGATGACGCAGGAACTGATCGCCAACATGCTCGGCGTACGCCGCGAAAGCGTGACCGAAAGTGCGTCCAAGCTGCAAAAGCTTGGCCTGATTTGCTATTCACGCGGCCGCATCACGGTGCTCGACCGCCCGGCGCTGGAAAAACGCAGCTGCGAGTGTTATGCCGTGGTCAAGAAGGAATATGACCGCCTGCTGCCAGTCGGGCTTGCGGCATGATCAGGCCATTGATTGCCTTTTTGTGCGCAGGCCCCGCATGAGGCCCAAGGCGCGATACAGGTAGCTGCGCAAAAAGCACCGCACGGCAAACTCTCAAGAGCCGAAAAAACGGTGAAGAACCTGAGCGGCTTATCCCAGTGAATGGCACGGCAGGTCGATGGTGAAAATGCATCCCGTGCCCGGCACGTCCCGAACGCTCAGGGTGCCGCCGTCGGCCTCGATGCTTTTTCGCGCAATCGACAGGCCCAAACCCATGCCTGTCCGGTCACCGCTGCGCTGCGTGAAGGGCGTGAACATTTTCTCAGTGTTTCCAGCCGGCAGGCCGCCGCAGTGGTCTTTCACGTCGATCAGGATACGTCCCGCCAGCGCATGCGCCTTGAGCGTCACCTCGGTATGCGGGTGCGTGAACTTGAAGGCGTTGTGCAGCAGGTTCATCAAGGCCGCCAGCATCAGGTCACGGTTGACCTCGATGCCCAGACTCCCGTCCACCTCGGGCACGGTAAGCAGGCATCCCCGCGCAGTCGCCTCCAGGTCGGCGCCAGTTTTGGCGTCGGCAATGAAATCGGCCAGCGCGAGTCTGTGGCGCCGACCGGGCGCTGCTCCTTTGATGGCCACTTCGGCCAGGGAATGGCTGATAAGCCGGGCCATCGACGCGTGACTGTGCTTTAACACCGCGCCGGTGGCCCCCGCCAGGGGCAAGTTGCCCATCTCCAGGGCTCTGACCGCAAGGCTTGCCGTTCCAAGCGCATTGCGCAGCTCGTGCATCAAAAAGCCGAGCTGCTCATTCTCGTGCATGCCTTGCTGCAGCGCCAGGGCTGCGTCGCGCTGGGCGCTGAATTCGGTCACGGCGTCGGCCATGACATTGTCCAGGCAGCGGTTCAAGGTTCGGTATTCGTCGATGCTGAACGGCGCATCCCGCTCGAAAGCCAAATCGGTGATGGCCTGGCACAGGTCGCCATAATCATGCACGACTTGGTCCACGCTGTAGCCCAGGTGCAGCAACGCCTTGCCATGCGCAGTCGCGGTGAGCCCCATTTCAGACAAGTTAGACGCATCGCCGCCCGCCGGGCCGGAAATCTCAAGACTGGTCGCGTCTTCATTACGCTGCTCGGCCTTGAGTGTTCTGGTCAACTGGTCGATGAACATCGGAATGCCGTTTTTCAACTGCTCGGCGGAAGCGGCCCGTTTCGGTCTTTTGGCGACCTTTTCAATGCACCTGTCAATCAGGATGCCGCGGTTGTTGGCTAAAAACTGGTACAGCATGGGTTCAACTTTCCTGGCGTTTGAGGCCGTTCACTGACAAGGAACTAGCACGCCGGTGTCTTGATGACCCAACAGGCAGCCGCGTCAAACGCGCAGCAGAGAGGTCTGTCGCTTGAATGTTTGCCCATCCAAAATAACACCTTGGGACGACATGGTCGGTACGGTGCCGCACATAGCTGGCCTCAGGGCGATGCGTGCAGAGCCTTTCAAAACCTGTATTGAGACGCATTGAAGCAGGCTCTGAGCGGTGGCTTGACCCCATCAAATACAGAAGGATCCGTCGTTCACGTACTGGGCGAACTCCTCAATTTGTGTGGACTTGTCAAAAAACGCATTAGCACCGGCCGTCATGCAGGTGCTCCGAGCGTGCGTGGCGCTGTACTTGGTCAGCACCACCATGTCGTTGCGCGGCGCGCCTGCTGCGAAGGCGCATGATCACATTGACGCCATTGCCCTGGGCCAGGCCAATGTCGACCACCGCCAAATCCCAGTCCGCGTGATGCGTGAGCAACCAGTCGCAGGCTTGGTTCTCGGTGGCAGCGGACCCCCACCACCTGGGCCAACGTCAAGTCATACAACGCTTGGGTCAGCCACTCCAGGATGAACGGGTTGTCCTCAACGATAAAAACTCACGCCTGCATACATCAGCATGCTCATTGGCGCATCATGACCACCACAAGGGCGAGAAATGCGTTGGCCACTCCTGACAGATCGTGCTCAATTTTGCGAGCCCTGCGCATGTCACGCCCCCCTTGTGCGACCGAAGACGCGGCCTAGTTGGCCTGGAAATGAACGCCGATCCATGGCGCCATTACCCCTTGCTGGCCTGGCCTGCTCGGCCTGCCAGAGCCTTGCCAAAGACGCGCGCCAGGGTATCGAGCGTGTAGGGCTTTAACACCAGTTCGAACCCGTACTGTCCCTCGTTGGCCGTGACAGCGTTGTACCCGCTGGTCAGCACCACCGGCAGGCCGGGATGGCGCCGGCGCACCTCCAGGCCCAGCTGCATACCGTTCATGCCGGGCATGACCACGTCTGAAAACACCAGGTCAAAGCCGCTGCCGTTTGTGCCCAGCAGCGCCAGCGCCGCTGTGGCACTGGCCGCCCAGACCGCGCGGTAGCCTTGTGCCGCCAAGATCTCGCACGTCATCTCTCCCAGGACGTCGTTGTCTTCCACCACCAGCACCTTGGCGCCCGGCGCCTGCGCGTTGCTCTGTTCGGGCAGCGCTGCCCGGGGGTGTGGCGCCGGGGCGCCCTCGGCGCGCGGCAAGTACAGCGTAAAGACCGCGCCCTGGCCCGGCTCGCTCGTGACCGCGATCTCGCCGCCCGACTGCCGGGCAAAGCCAAACACCTGGCTCAGGCCCAGGCCGGTGCCCTTGCCCACCGCCTTGGTCGTGTAAAAGGGCTCGAAGATCGCTTCGAGCTGGTCGGCGGCAATGCCGACCCCGGTGTCACGAATCGAAATGGACACGAAATCGCCTGGCCGCACATCTCGGCCCGGGCCAGCCGGGATGCGATCGACCTGCTGGACCTGCACGGTGATCCGGCCCTTGGCGTCCATGGCGTCGCGTGCGTTGACCGCGAGGTTGACCAGCGAAGTTTCAAACTGATTGATGTCGGCTTCGGCCAGGCAGCTTTGTTCCTCGCAGCCCTGCAGATCGATTTCAACCTGCGTCCCCAAGAGCGGGCGCACCAGATCGAGCACGCCTTGCACCTGCTCGTTCGCGTCGAACACTTCGGGCCTGAGCGACTGCTGCCGGGCGAAAGCGAGCAGCTGGCCGGTGAGCTTGGCGGCGCGCGCCACTGTGTCGAAAATCCGGTCCAGGTACTGGCCCCGCTGGTCCTGCGCAAGGCCGGGACTGCGCAGCAGCTCGGCCGAGGCGCCGATCACCGCCAGCAAGTTGTTGACATCATGGGCTACGCCGCCGGTGAGCTGGCCCAGCGCGTCGAGCTTTTGCGATTGGCGCAGCGCATTTTCCGAGTGCAGCAGCTCGGTCGTGCGGTGGTCGAGCACTTCGTGTGTCTGGCGCAGGTCGAGTTCTACCTGCAGCCGCTGCAGGGCCGACCAGGTGCGCTCGGCCACTTCCTCGACCAGCGCCTGCTCGCCTTCAGCCCAAGCGCGTGGCTCGGCATTGAGCACAAAGAAGATCGCGGCCAGGCGCCCCTCCTTGACCAGCGGCGCGTTGATGAATGCCTGGCATTCTATGGCCTGGTAGCTCGCGGCGTAAGCTGGCCCGGCGGTGAGCGGGTCCTGGTCGATCCCATGGACGACCACGGTCCGGCCTGCGCGCAGCTGCTGCGCCATCAAAGGCCCGAAGTCGTCCAGCCGGTGCATTCCCACCACACTGGGACAACCCTCGGCTGTCCAATCCTGAGGAACCACGCCGTGGTCGCCCGCCGCATCAACCTCCCCATAACCGACGCAGCTCGCCGCGAGGTAGCGGCCCAGCTTTTCGGCCGCCACCGCCTTCAGCTGCTCCGGTGTGTGGGCCGCGCGCAGCGCGCCTGCGAGATCGAGCCAAAACGCCTGGTGCGCCTGCGCGCGCACCAGTTCTGTCGTTTCGATGCAGATGCAGTGCACGCCGACGACCGCGCCGCGCTCGTCGCGCAAGCAAAGAAAGGAAAACGTCCACCAGGTCGGCTCGGGGTAGCCGTGGCGCGCCAGGGTGAGCGCCATGTTGTCGTAGGAAGACCCCTGGCCGCTCAGGGCCTGGCGCAGCATCGGCTCGAAGTCGGCCCACAGCTCGGGCCAGACCTGGGCAAACGGCCGGCCCATCGCACCGTCCAGGTGTTTTCCCAGCATCGGCGCGTAGGCGTCGTTGAAAAAGAAGACAAACTCCGGGCCCCAAAGGACATACATGGGCTTGGGACTGCCCAGGACCGTCGCGAGCATACATTTCAGGCTGTTGGGCCAGCCATCAAGCACGCCCAGCCGGGTTTTTTCCCAGTCCAGCGCCCGGATGCGCGTGGCCATGGCGCCACCCTGCGCTAAAAAGTCTGGCATGGCCGGTGCAAGGTCGTCCTCGATCATAGGGGTGACTCGCTTTTCATGACGATATTGGCTTCTGAGAAAACACTGCCATCGTGCGCAGTCCCCTCGTGGTTCGGCATCTATGCCAACAATATACCTGTTCAGCTCATAAGGGCTCTGGCTCTGAATTGCCTGCGACCAAGCCTTATTAAATCAATGTATGGGTAACCGGTCATCTATTATTGATCCGGCCCAATGAAGTATCAACTTTATTGAATTTTCTCTATCGAAGAAAGATGGAAAAAGAAAATGCAAGAAAGCAGACGCTGGAGCAGCTTCACGAGCGGCGCAAGCAAGTCGTGAGGCTGCATAAAAGGGCAATAGGCATCATGCAAATTGTTTCCATGACGGGTCTGAGCTACCCGGCTGTGCGCAGGTGCATCGATCTCTTTGATGCGGGCGGCTGGCCGGCGATTCGACCGGCCTTGCGAGGGCGCAGCCAGGGTCTTGGGCGCACCCTGAGCCAAGCCCAGGAGGACAGCATTCAGCGCAGCATCATCGACCAACGCCCTGAGCAGCTCAAGATGGATTTCTTCCTGTGGAGCCGGGCGGCCGTGGGCCAACTCATCGAGCAGGAGTACGGGGTCAAGCTGCAGGTGCGCAGCGTTGGCAAATACCTGGCCCGCTGGGGTTTTACCCCTCAAAAGCCTATCAAGCGCGCCTACGAACAAAACCCTGAAGCTGTGCAAGCCTGGCTCGAAGGGGAGTACCCGGCGATAGAGCAACGTGCCCGTCAGGAGGGCGCTGAAATCCATTGGGGTGACGAGACGGCGCTTGTCAACACGGATGTGCGCGGCAGAAGCTTTGCGCCCGCTGGGAAAACGCCCGTGGCCAGGACCATCGGCGGCACCCGGCAAAAACTCTCGATGATTGCCACGGTGACCAACCAGGGAAAGACCCGCTGGATGATCATTGACGATGCGTTTGACGCGGACAAGCTCATCGAATTCTTGCAAGCGCTGATCAAGGATGCGGAAAAAAAGGTGTTTTTGATTCTGGACAACTTGCGGGTTCATCACAGCAAAATCGTCAAGGCGTGGGTGGCTGAACATAAGGAGGACATCGAACTGTTCTATTTGCCCAGCTACAGCCCGCAACTCAACCCGGAGGAACGCCTGAACGCGGACCTCAAGCAAGAGTTGGGAAAGCGCGTACCGGTGCGCAGCAAAGCCAAATTACGCGATGCTGCCAATGAGCACATGACGTTGCTCGAACGCACGCCTGAGCGAGTTATCGCCTATTTCCAGGATCGGCGTGTTCGCTATGCCGCTTGATACTTCATCGGGCCGGATCAATAGTTGTGCCTCATCTGGCCGTACCATGGGTTGATGCATCACCCAGGGGGCAGTCCTATGTCTGAGCCGCTTGAACATCCGCTGGAAGAACCGTGTGATTTTTCAGCGCCCCAAGGCCCCGGGCCGCACGCCCCGGATTTCCCTGTGGTGGGCCTGGGCGCCTCGGCCGGTGGCCTGCAAGCCTTGATGCGCTTTTTCCAGGCCATGCCGGCGCAAAGCGGCATGGCGTTCGTGGTCATCTTGCATCTGGCCCCCACGCAGGCAAGCAGCGCAGCCGATATTTTGCAGCGCACCACCGGCATGCCGGTGCAACAGGTGCAGGCACCAACGGCGCTTGAAGCCAACCATGTCTATGTCATACCGCCCGGCCACGGCCTGACAATGCAGGGCGGCGAACTGCGCTTGAGCGAGCTTGAGCACATCGGCGCCAGGCCAGTGGTGATTGATCAGTTTTTCCGCAGCCTTGCCCAGGCGCACCAGGAAAGGGCGATTGCCATTGTGTTGTCGGGCACCGGCCAGGACGGCGCGGCAGGGCTGAGCCGGATCAAGGAATGCTGCGGCATCAGCCTGGCGCAGCTGCCCGAAGAGGCCAAATCGGGCGGCATGCCCCAGGCCGCCATTGCCACGGGCATGGTCGATTTCATCGAGAAGGCGGCTGACATGCCGCAGCGCTTGGTGGCACTGTGGGCCAATGCCTGCCGCATCAGGCTGCCCGGAATGGCTGAGGCATCACAGGAGGTCATGGCTTCCCAGGATGCGCAAGCGTTGCGGCTGGGCGAAGAAGCCCTGCGCGACATCCTGGCGCTGCTGCGCACTCACACCAAAAATGATTTCCGCCAGTACAAGCGGGCCACGGTCCTTCGCCGCATCGAGCGCCGGCTGCAAATTCGCTGTCTGCCGGATTTGCCCGCCTACCGCGACTACCTGCGCGCGCATCCTGAAGAAGTCCAGCCGCTGCTGCAGGACCTCTTGATCAGCGTGACGAACTTCTTTCGCGACCCGGCGGCTTTCGAAGCGCTTGAGCGCGAGGTGCTGCCCGGCCTGCTGTTCGATCGTTCGCCAGACGAGCCGGTACGGGTCTGGGTGGCGGGCTGCGCCACGGGGGAAGAAGCCTATTCGGTGGCCATCTTGCTCAAAGAGCAGATGGAACTGAACCACTGCACGTCCGAACTCCAGATTTTCGCCACCGACATGGATGAAAGGGCTGTCAACTTCGGCCGCAACGCACTGTATCCGGCATCGATTGCGAACGATGTGTCGCCAGCCAGGCTGAAAAGGTTTTTCCTCCCGGAAAAAGAGCAGTTCCGGGTGGTCAAGCCCCTGCGGGAAAGCGTGCTGTTTGCCCACCACAATGTGCTGCGCGATCCACCTTTTTCCCGCATCGACCTGATGTGCTGCTGCAACCTGCTGAGCTACCTAAACACGTCGGCGCAGGCCAGGGTCCTGGGAACCTTTCGCTTTGCGCTCAAGCCTGAAGGGATCTTGTTCCTGGGCAGTTCGGAAGCGGTGGATGCAGCGCCGAACCTGTTTGCCATGCTGGATACAAAGAGCCGGTTCTTCAAGCTCAACCCAAATGGGAAGTCGATCCGCCACTTGTTGCTGGCAAAGGACCCGCCACCCGATCGCCTGGTGTTCAACCAGCGCGGGCTGGACCGGCGCGCGCCCAAGCCCGCATCGTTTTCGGAACTGCACCACAAGCTCATCAGCCAGATGGTCTCGCCCAGTGCGTTGATCGACGGCAACCACAGCATCCTGCACCTGTCCGAGAATGTTGGAAAATTCCTGCTGCTGGGCAGCGACACGCCATCGGTCAATCTTCTTGACAACACGCCAGCCGAGTTGCGCACCGAGTTGCGCACGGCGCTCTACCAGGCCGCGCAGGCGGTTGGGCCCGTCAAGACCCGTGCGCTCTCGGTCCAACGCGGCGGCAGCTCGATATGGGTGCAGCTGACCGTTTGGTTTTTCGGGGAGGAAGGCCAGCAGTCGGCACAGGCGCTGGTGATGTTTGAAGAGGTGCTTGACAAACGAGTCGGCTCGCTGCCCAGCAGTGCCGATCAGGCAAACCAGGCGCCGGTCGAGCTGCTGCAAACCGAAATCAGGCAGCTCAAGGAAAATCTTCAACAGATCATCGAGCAGTCCGAAACGTCGAACGAAGAGCTCAAGTCATCGAACCAGGAGCAGCAGGCCGTCAATGAAGAACTTCGCTCGGCGAGCGAAGAGCTGGAAACCAGCCAGGAGGAACTCCAGTCGACCAATGAGGAACTGAGCACCGTCAACTTTGAACTCAAGAGCAAGGTCGATGAAGTCAGCATGATGAACGACGACCTGAAAAACCTGATGGCATCGTCGGACATTGCCACGATATTCGTCGACCCCAGCCTGCACATCAAGCGTTTCACTCCCCAGGCCACCCGCCTCTTCAACCTGATCGAGTCCGACATCAACCGTCCCTTGATGGACATCGCCCACAAGCTGGACTACCCGTCGCTTGCAAGCGATGTCACTGCCATTCTCAAAACATTGGCCCTGGTGGAGCGGCCGGTCAGCAGCAGCGACGGAAGGCAATACCTGGCCCATCTTCGTCCCTACCGCACGACGGACGACCACATCGATGGCGTGGTGCTGACGTTTGTCGATGTCACCGAATTGCGCAAGGCCGAGGAAAGTGTGCGCGCCGGCGAAGATCGGCTGCGCATTGCTGCCGAGACCACCCAGGATTACGCCATCTTGACCCTTGATGAGGAAGGCTTGATCACGACCTGGAACCAAGGTGCCGAGCAGTTGTTCGGGTATTTGGAGCAGGATGCTGTCAGCCAGCCATATGCCATGCTTTTCACGCCCGAAGCCTGCGCCGTCGGGGCGCCGGAGGAGGAATTGCGCGGCGCGCGCGAGGAAGGCCGCAGCCTGGACGAGCGCTGGCACCTGCGCAAGGACGGCAGCACCTTTTTTGGCAGCGGCGTGGTCACCCGGCTGGAAGGCAAGGCCGGCGGCTTTGCCAAGATTACCCGGGACATGACCAAAAGCCGCTCGCAGCAGGTGCGTCGCGACGAGTTACTGGCCATGGAAAAGCAGGCCAACGAACTTAAGGACCAGTTTTTGGCCGTGATGTCGCATGAACTCAAGCACCCGCTGAACCTGATCCAGGTCAACACCGAATTGCTGCTGAGCCACCCCGAGGTGCGCGCGCTGCCCGAGGTGGCGCGGGTCGGCGAGACCATTAGGAGCGCCGTGGTCAGCCAGACCAAGATCATCGACGACCTGCTGAACCTCTCGCGCGCCCGTACCGGCAAGCTGACGCTGCGGCTGGCGCCGGTCGATTTGGCTGAAATGGCCAGATCGATTGCCGCCGCAGAGCAGGAAGCAGCCAGCAAAAAAAGTTTGAGGATGAACTTCGAATGCCAGGACCAGGAGGTCATCGCCCTGTGCGACCGTGTCCTCACGGAGCAGGTCCTGTGGAACCTGATCAACAACGCCATCAAGTTCACGCCTACCGGGGGAAGCATCACCGTGCGGCTGGGACGCGACGGCACGTTTGCCACGGTGAGCGTGGTCGATACCGGCCAGGGCATCGACCCGGCGGTCCTCCCGCACATCTTCGGCATGTTTGTCCAGGCGTCTGATCAAAAAATCTGTAACACCAACACCAACACCAACACCGGCCTGGGCGTGGGCTTGACGCTGGTGCGCGACCTGACGGTGGCCCAGAGCGGCCGGGTGCTGGCCGATTCGGAGGGCATCGGCAAGGGCACTTGCTTCACCATCTGGCTGCCACTGGCGCAGGAAAAAGTGCAAGAACCTCCCCCTGCCCTGCCAATCGGCCACCTCAAGGGTCTGCGGATTCTGGCGGTCGATGACATGATCAACTTGCTGACGCCCTTTTCAGCCTTGCTGCGTATGGAGGGCGCTGCCGTAGACATGGCCAGCAGCGGCCAGCAGGCGCTGGAAATGTTGGACAAAAACAGCTACGACCTGCTGATCTCGGACCTGGGCATGCCCTACATGGACGGCTACGAGCTGATTCGCAAGGTACGCAAGCGCCCCGACTGGCTCAACCTCAAGGCGATTGCGCTCAGCGGCTACGGACGGCAGGTGGACAAGGTGCGCGCCTTGCAGAATGGCTTTAATGCCCACCTTTCAAAACCTGCGACGGTCGCGCATATCTGCCAGAGCATTGCGCAACTGGTTCCTGGGAGGAGTCACTGAAAAGGAAATTCCAAGCCCTCCAACGAACATTCATCGCGGCAGTGCTGTGGTCGCTGTAAACAAGGTGGAGAATTAGATCCATTCTGACTCAAGGCCAGGCCGTTCGCATTTAATGAAAACGGATCTTTTGATGGTCTGGGTGGCTTTCAACGCCACTGTCTCAGGCAGCTGCTCGCCCGCTTGCAGTCAATTTCTCTTTTTGAGGCATAAATGAACATGACACATGGCGCCGAATCTCATCAACTTTTGTGCAGCCCTCAACTACTGATAAAAAGCGTTATCATTAGTTGAGAAGTGGTGGACGCCATTTGTGTTTGCAGGCTGCACACCCGCTCGAATGACACTAATCTGGTGGCTGCAACCTGACTTTGGCGCTCAACTTTTCAGCAACCCGCAGGTCATGGGCTGCTTGCAGATTCAGCCACCCTTGGGCCTCGCTGCCGAAATGGCGCTCCAGGCAAAGGGCCATGTCCACTGACACACCACGATGGCCATCAACGATTTCGCGCAATTGCGAATTCGGAACCTGCAGAGCCAATGACAGGGCACGAACACTGGTACCCATGGGTTTTATGTAGTCCTCCAGCAAAACTTCTCCAGGGTGGACGGGACGCATACCATTCTTAAACATGATGCTCCAATATTTCCATATCAAAAACTGGCCTTAAGCTGAATGGCACTTACTTTGGCTGTTTGGCATTGAGCGACGGGCGTAAGTGCTTGAATGCAAAGGGAAGTGGCTGACCAAGGGTCGATAGGATGGTTGTTTACGAAGCACCCAAACCATCTTTCCGAAGGCCTGCCACCATGGATCGTAATGCCCGAAGCGGTTTGCATCAACGTCAAAGAGGCATTGAACGGCGCGCGCGATCGACCGAAGCGGTGGAGTTCTTCAACGTGCTGACGAGTCCGGAGTTGCTGCACGCGAGCGAAGCGCTGCTGCCCGAGCACCGCGAGCGGCTGTATCCGCCAACGGTGACGCTGTCAATGTTCATGCGCCAGGCGCTGCAGGCCGATGGCTCATGCCAGAAAGCGGTCAACGGCTGGGCGGCGCAGCGCGCAGCCGATGGTTTGAGCGCGTGCAGCGTTCGCACTGGCGGGTACTGCAGGGCTCGTCAGCGGCTGCCACTGGAGATGGTCAGCACGCTCGCGCGCAAAACAGGCCGCCTGCTCGGCGAAAAAGCGCTGGCGCAATGGCTCTGGCGCGGTCGCGCGGTCAAGCTGGTGGACGGCACCTGCCTGTCGATGCCCGATACCGCGCAGAACCAAGCCTTGTATCCCCAGCCCAGCACGCAGGCGCCCGGGGTCGGCTTTCCCCTGGCGCGGCTGGTCATGGTGATTTGCCTGGCCACCGGCGCGGCGCTGGACGCGGCGATAGGGCCACAGCGCGGCAAAGGCAGTGGCGAGCTTGGGCTGGTACGCCGTCTGCTCGCAGGCTTTTGCCCCGGCGATGTAATGCTTGCCGATGCCTTGTACTGCAACTATTTTCTGATCGCCACGCTGATGGCCGCCGGTGTGGATGCGCTGTTCGAGCAAAACGGAGCACGAATCACCGACTTTCGACGCGGCCAGTCGCTGGGCACACGCGATCACATCGTGCGCTGGCCCAAGCCCGCAGCCCGTCCAGAGTGGATGACGCCCGAGCAGTACGCGCGCTTTCCCGATGAGATCACGCTGCGTGAAGTCAAGGTCGATCATCAGGTGCTGGTCACCACGCTGCTCAACCATCGCCAGGTCACCAAGCGCGACCTCTCGGCGCTGTACGCGCGTCGCTGGAACGTTGAGCTGGACCTGCGCAACCTCAAGACCACCACGGGCATGGATGTACTGAGCTGTCAGACGCCGCAGATGAACGAAAAGCAACTGTGGGTCCATCTGCTCGCTTACAACGTGATCCGACTGCTCATGGCGCAGGCTGCCTGCAATGCCGGGATAGACCCGCGCGGCCTGAGCTTTAAGCACACGGTGCAACTGTGGTTAGAGTGGGTCTCGCGAGGCCTCTCAGCCACCAAGGATTGCGGGCAGTTGTTCGCGTTGATCGCTCAATGCCGGGTCGGCCATCGACCCGGACGCATCGAGCCGCGAATGCGAAAACGAAGGCCCAAACCCTACCCCTGGTTGAAGGTGCCGCGCGCCCAAGCCCGCCAACATGTCGAGAAGCATGGTCATGCTTACGAGCCAAAGTAAGTGCCATTCGCCTTAAGCCTACATCCACCGAGATGCGCCCTCGCCCATTAGCCAATTTCTGGCACATACGAGGGGTAAGCCCTCTGCGCCTCGACCACGAGGTCGAGATCAACCTCTACAACCGCAATAGGTTCGGATGCCGTGGTTTGCGCTAAAAGCTCTCCACTCGGGGCGAACACGAAGCCGCCGCCGCCGAACTGGCTGGGTCTGGTACCTTCGTGGGCAGACCGATTGGAACTCGCCACATAGCAACCCGAGACGACGGCGGCCATGGCACCCGCAGCGCGCCACTTGGTGTCGAGAGCGCCCGTAGCGCGCGGAACCGCAATGACGTTGGCACCGCGCCGCCTGTAGTGTCTTGCCCACTCATTGAACATTAACTCAGTACAGAGAAGTGCGCCAATGTGGACGTTTCCACGGTCCACAACGTCAAAACCATTTATCGCCGGCGCGAACCAATCCTGCTCGTACCAACCAGCTTCTTGTGGAAAGTATTGCTTGTGATGCACCGGCCTGTAGTGTCCCTCGTCGACTAAGAACGCCTCATTTGCGAGCAACTCGCCACGCTGGACCGGGCGCGATCCAAAGGTTGCCCACGGCAGGGAGAGAAGCTCCTTCACGAGCTCGTCATACGGCTTCGCGAATCGTTCTGCAACGGCGGCGTTTGGCCCACGGCGGTCCGCGATCCAGTCGCCCAGTGGCATTTCATTGAGAACCAGCAGGTCAGGGTCTAAGTCGCCCACTCTCTCTATGAATGTGAGCCACGTCGGACTACCAAGTTCGAGGCCATCAGGCAGTTCGCATACAGCAAGTCTCATCAGTTCTCTAGTATTCAAAGTTAAGTAAGAGTATGCCTCCGGTGAACCCGTCTTGACGATGGCCGGTTCCTAGACGAGGTCAAACTATTAGAAGTTGTGACGGATGCCCAAGCCCAGCGCACTCGGGTTGGCGCCCGTAACACCCGCAGCTACGGACACGTCGCTGGAAGCCACGGCGAATGCGCCGGTGGCATTGTTGGAAACGCTGCCGTAGCTCGCATACAGGGCGGTCCGTTTGGACAGGTTGTGCATGTAGCCAAGCCCAAAAGCCGTCCCTTTGCGCTGTGCGCCCGTCGGATTGTCCTGCTTCAATCGTTGCACTTGAGCCATCACCGATCCCTTGCCGATGTTCATTGACGCGCCCACCCACGCATCGGTTGCGTTCTGCGGCGCAGTGATTTTCCAGTAACCCCCCGCGAGCGCGAAGTCGCCGAAGCTGTACTTGGCGCCGATCAGCCCATCGCGTCGGTTGGCGGTCGCACCGGTGAAGGCGGCCGGAGTGCCACCTACCACCGGGTACTTCAATTCCTGAAAAGAAGCCGTCAGAACCAGGCCTGCGTTGGCATACTCGGCGCCGACGCCTAAAAATCTATTGGCATCCTTGGGCAGACCGCCTGCCGCGCCTGTGCTTTCCGAACCCAGGCTGTACACGGCGCGCGCCTTGATGCTGTTGAATTCGGGTGATGTATAGAACACGGCATTGCTCACACGGGCAAAGCGCTCGGAGCCGCCTGCTGGCCCGACAAACGTCTGAAGATTGCCAAACATGCCTAATCTAAAGATGTCTGTGGCCAGGGCTGCGTGATAAAGCGGCGTGTAGTCCCGACCCAGCGTAAGCGTTCCGTAGTCGCTTTGAAGGCCCACATACGAGCGCCGGTTAAATCCAGTAGCCGATACGCCGTTGGGCGCAGTGGGCGTTGCTGTCGAGGGGTTGCCCGAGAACGCCTTCGCCGCACCGGTGTCCAGTTCCAGGCCGGCTTCCAGCTGGAAGATGGCCTTCAGGCCGCCGCCCAGATCCTCGCTACCACGAAGTCCCCAGCGCGAACCGCTGCTGATGCCCGAGGTGACGGCCTTCACCGTACCCACTCCCGGCGCGCCGCTGCGCAGCAGCGCGAAGCCTCCGTCGACCGTGCCGTACAAGGTGACGCTGCTTTGCGCCAGCGCCGACTGCCCAAACATTGCCACAACAGCGGCAGCACCGCATGTGAATGCGCGGGAATGAGTTGATTTTTTTGTGATTTTCATATGTCTCTTTGGTGAATGAAAGTTGAAATTCGGGTTGCTTAAAGCGCAGGCACGTACGGCGCTGCCATCGTTCAGTCTCCGCGGCGGGAACGTCGCGGTCATGGACAAAGAGCGCCTTGCGGATGCCGCCGCGCATGAGAACGCAGGGAACGGAGGTTTGGAACGGAGGGTTGTTCAGGATTAGGGTGTTTGTGGTCTCCGTGTTGATCGATCTGAGGCAATCTCTTGCGTCCGCACAGCCAAGGCGCTTAAGCAGGGACAGAACGCGGTTCTCTCGACGTCCTCGTCAATGCGCTGGCAGCGTGTAGTCCTTGAGCATTTCCCGCAGCCGTGTCTTGAGCATTTTTCCGGTGGCGCCCAATGCAATAGCATTGACAAACACGACGTCGTCGGGGATTTGCCATTTGGCCGTCTTGCCTTCGTAGAACTTGATGAGTTCCTCGCGCGTGACTTCTGCGCCCGGCTTTTTCACCACGGCCAGAATGGGCCGCTCGTCCCATTTCGGGTGCTTCACACCAATGCAAGCTGCCATGGCCACTGCCGGGTGCGCCACAGCGATGTTTTCGATGTCGATGGAGCTGATCCACTCGCCGCCGGACTTGATCACGTCCTTGCTACGATCGGTTATCTGCATGTAGCCATCGGCATCAATCGTCGCCACGTCGCCGGTCGGAAACCAGCCGTCCACCAGGGGATTGCCGCCCTCACCCTTGAAATATTCGGCGATGATCCATGGGCCCTTGACATGCAGATCGCCATAGGCCTTGCCGTCCCAGACGATTTCCTTGCCGTCCTCGCCAACAATCTTCATGTCCATGCCATAGATGGCCCGGCCCTGCTTCAGGCGTATCTTCATCTGCTCTTCTTTGGACATCGACAGGTGCTTGTTCTTCAGCGTGCACAAGGTTCCCAGCGGTGACATTTCCGTCATGCCCCAGGCGTGCAGCACTTCGACGCCGTAGTCTTCCTGGAAGGCATGGATCATTGCGGGCGGGCAGGCCGAGCCGCCGATCACCGTGCGGTTTAGCCGCGAGAACTTGAGACCGTTGGCCTGCATGTGGCCCAGCATCATCTGCCACACCGTTGGCACGCCGGCGGCGAATGTAACGCCCTCGGCTTCGATGAGTTCGAAGATGGACTTGCCGTCCATCGCCGGGCCGGGAAACACCAGCTTGCAGCCGGTCAAGGCGGCCGAATACGGAATGCCCCAGGCGTTGACATGGAACATCGGCACCACAGGAAGCACCGAGTCGCGCGCCGACAGGCACATCACGTCGGGCAGGGCCGTTGCGTACGCATGCAGCACCGACGATCGGTGGCTGTACAGCGCGGCTTTCGGATGGCCGGTGGTGCCACTGGTGTAGCACATGCTGGAGGCCGAGTTCTCGTCAAAGCTGGGCCATTCGTACTCCGGCGCGTGCGGGGCCAGCCAGGACTCGTAGCTGCACAGCCCGGGGATGCCGCTGCCCTCGGGCAGCTTGTCGGCATCACACAGCGCGATGTAATGTTTGATGCTTGTGCACTTCGCATGAACCGCCTGCACCAGCGGCAGAAAAGACAAATCAAAACACAGCACCTGGTCTTCGGCGTGGTTGGCGATCCAGGCGATCTGGTCGGGGTGCAGGCGCGGGTTGATGGTGTGGAGCACGCGGCCTGAACCGCTGACACCGTAATACAGCTCCAGGTGGCGGTAACCGTTCCAGGCCAGGGTGGCGACGCGGTCACTGAACTTGAGCTGGAGCGCATCCAGTGCCCTGGCCGCCTGATGCGAGCGGCGCGCCACATCCTTGTAGGTGTAGCGGTGAATATCGCCTTCGACCCGGCGCGACACGATCTCTGCATCGCCATGATGGCGCTGCGCAAAATCGATCAGCGATGAAATCAATAATGGCTGGTTTTGCATCAAGCCTTGCAGCATCACGAAACCTTTCCATTCATGTTCACGCCCAGTTCAGCAGATGGTGACGCGCGGGATGTCCAGCAGCTCTCGTCCAGATTGCGGGCAGTCCAGGCAGCAGACTCAGACATCGATAATTTATTCATCGTTTACTTTCAGTGGGTGTCTTCACGTTTTGCGTTTACACAATGTGTTCTGGCACAAAAACAGTGCTTTACTGATACCGCCGCGCATGAGGGCGCACCGGCTGGCGACATGTTCCGGGGGATGTTGGGTGCCGCGTTTGAGATGGCGACAGTAGGCTGCCCGGCGCGCGGCCTATTCCAGCGTCATCTTCGAATCCGCCACGATCTTGCCCAGGCGCTGCTTCTCGCTGCGCAGGAATTGCTCGAACTCGGCGCGCGTGCCGCTTCCCGTTTGAAAAGAACCGTTGGCCTCGAAATCGCTGCGCAGCTTGGCGTCGGCCAGGAAGCCTGCGTTCCAGGCCGCGCCAATGCGGTCCAGCACTGCTGGCGGCGTGCCGCGCGGCGCGAAGATCCCGCCCCAGTGCTGCATGAGGATCACTGCAAAGCCCTGCTCGGCGGTTGTTGCTACATCAGGCAGCGAGGCCAGCCGCTTGTCGTTGGTGATAGCCAGCCCGCGCAGCTTGCCGGAGCGCAGGTAGCCCTGCACTGCTACGGGAGATTCCGAAGCCAGGTCGATCTGGCCGCCAATAATGGCGGCCACGGTTTCCGAGCCGCTCTTGTAATGCACCACGGTAACGGACACGCCGAGCGCCGACTTGAGCATCTCGGCGACGAAGTGGCCGGTGCTGCCGGCCCCGGCCGTGCCAAAGGTAATGCCGCCGGGGCGGGTCTTGGCGTAGGCCTGCAGGTCCTTCAAATTCTTGATCGGGCTCGACGCGTTGATGACGATGACCGAAGGGCTGTTGCTGGTGCCGATTACCGGCACGAAGTCGGTCTCGGCATAGGGCATCTTCGGACGTAGCAGGGCGTTGGCAATGGCGCCGTTACCCGCGATCAGCAGCGTGTAGCCGTCGGCCGGGCTCTTGGCGACAAAGTCGGAACCAATGATGCCGCCAGCGCCGGGCTTGTTGTCAACGATGACGGGCTGCTTGAGCTGCAGCGACAACGCCTGCCCAATCTGACGCGTCGTGATGTCACCGGGGCCGCCTGCGGAAAACGGCAGCACGAGGCGAATCGGCTTGCCGGGCCATCCGCTTTGAGCGAAAGCCGGTAGCGCACAGGCGCCGAGAAAAGTTACCGCGAGGCGGCGGTTAACTAGAAAGTTCATACTCTGCTCGCGTCCAGCGCGCCACCGCCGGTTAAGGCAACCACAATTCGAATTGGCTTTGCAGGCCATGCCGATTGCGGGAAGGCGCTTGCCGAGGCTGTGACCAGTATCGAAATGGGCAAAATGTGCCGTAGCAGCTTGAATTTCATGGATGTCTCCTTTTTTAATAAATTGATGCGTTGGGCCAGCATTGCTTTTTGTCTCAGAAATACACCGATCCGTCGAACAGCCTTCTCGCTGTACGGAACACCGTCCCGTGACCGGCGCGCCAGGTTCCCGCGTCATCATGGACGCTCGCATCGACCGTGATCACGCCCGATGGCATCGCCAGGCGGACGGCCGCACCCCCCGTGGTCTGCGCCAAGCGGTGCGGAATCGTCCCGGGAATGCGGGCCGCGACCGCTGCGCAAATCGATCCCGTTACTGGCAGCGCACGGTGCGGCTGTCCGGACGACAGCATGCGGACAACCAGGTCCGCAGATGCGGAAGGGACCACTTCGCCGGACAATGTCGGGTTGTCCTGCGGCGACGTGACCACGCCAATCAAGGGTAAACGCTTGCGCGCTTCCTGGGCGTTCCCCGTAAAACCCATGGCGATCGCCGCATGCGCGCCAATCGAGATCAATTTTTCCATCGTGACGGCATCGCGCTCGAGCAGCTCAGGCATCTCTACGCCACTCATACCCAGGCTGGTGGCATCGATGAACACGCAAGGGTTGGCCGCGTCCACGATCGATACCTCGACCTCGCCCAGGCCATCGACGGACAGGCGGTCGACCACGTTGCCGGTGGGCAAGAGTCGGCCGGTGTCTGCGCCGCCAAGGTCAAGAAAATCCAGTTTGACGGGCGAGCCCGTGCCCGCAACCCCGGGAATCGCCAGGTCGCCGTCGATGGCTGCCCGGCCGTCCATCACGCTGAATGTCGCCCGGATGATCTTCTTGGTATTGGTGTTGTGAATCCGAACCACCGCTTCGCCATCGAATGCCGCCACCAGTTCCTCATCGACTGCGAATGGACCGATAGCCGCAGACATATTGCCGCAGTTGCCTTTGTAGCTGACGCGCGCTTCCTTCACGAGCACCTGGGCGAAGGTGTAGTCGACATCTGCATCATCACGGCTGGGCAGCCCGATCACGCAGACTTTGGACACCGAGGTCACGCCGCCGCCCATGCCGTTGAGCTGCCTGCCATTTGGGTCGGGGCTGCCCATTGCGGCCAGGAAGATGGCGTCCCAGGCGCTGCGGTCAGCGGGCAGGTCGCGCTCATGAAACATCAGCGCCTTGCTGGTACCGCCGCGCATGAAGACAGCGGGGATTTTTCCGTGCTTATTCATTGCGCAAGAATCTTCAGATCGGTGGCGATCTTGCCAAGTCGTTTGTTTTCGATGTCGATAAAACGGGTGAACTGCGCACGGTCGCCGAGCATCGGCTCCGAATTGCTCGCTGCCATGGTTTCCCGCACTTCGCGGCTCGAAATGAAATTTTGCACTGCACTGTTGATACGGTCGAGCACCTCGGGTGGCGTACCCTTCGGTGCCATCAGCCCAAGCCAGTGGGTCATGCGTATCTCAGGAAACCCGGCTTCAGCGGTGGTGGGTACCTCCGGCAATTGCGGCAGCCGCCTGTCGGAGGCCACGGCAAGCGCACGCACTTTACCGGACTTGGCCAGCGCCACCATGCCGACGGAAGGCACCTCTGATAGCAACTGCACTTGGCGTGCCAGCAGCGCTAGACTGCTTTCGCCACCGCTCTTGTATTGCACGAAGGTCAATGGCACACCCATGCTTGCCTTGAGCATTTCGCCCGAGAAGTGGCTGGTGCTGCCAATGCCTGTTGTCGCAAAGAAAAGGCCGTTCTTGTCTGACTTGGCAAAGGCCTGCAATTCCTTGAGATTGGTCGCCTTGATCTGTGGATCGATGACCAGCAGCGAAGGCGAAGAAGAGACACCCGTCACCGGCACCAGGTCGGCCGCGGCATAGGGCATCTTGTTTCGGATCAGGCTGTTGATCAATGTGCCGTTGGCGGCCGCAAGCAGCGTGTAGCCATCCGGCGCGGCCTTGGCGACCGCATCGGCGCCGATGATGCTGCCTGCGCCGGGTTTGTTGTCAACGACGACGGACTGGCCCAGCGCCTTTGACAGACCATGGGCGATGAGGCGCGCCGTGTCGTCGCCGGGACCGCCGGCGGAAAAGGGTGTCACCAGCCTGATGGGCCGCGCTGGCCATTTGGCGTCGGTCGTTTGTGCCAGCACGTTGCTAGCGAGCGTGATCCCGAGCAACAGCGATGCACCACGGGCCAGTGCGTTGCGCCGAAACGGCGCGGCGAGAGAAGTCTTTGACGCTTGCATGGATATATCCTGAGTTAATCGAATGCGGCGTTGACGGGCGGCGCTAGCAGCGCCAGCAGTTCGCGTATGTCGCCCAGGTCTTCAAGTGAACGCACCATCTGCTCAATGGCTTGCTGGCGCGGCGCGTCGATCAGGCCGTCGGTCAGCGTGCGGTACTTGGCGGCCACTTCGTCGCTGTTCTGCGGCGATTCAATGGCGCGCGACGCAGCGCGTTCAACGACGATGCGCTGGCCGTCGGTAAAGGTCACGGCCACCCGTGTCTGGCCCCGTTTCATCGGCCCGCCCACGTCGAAAGCCGGGTCGTGCCGCACCTCGACCTTCGCCAGCAGCGCCCACACGTCGTCGGCGTCGATGCGCGCCGGTGAAAACTGCGCCACCATCGCCGCGCCGTCGATCGCCGCCACCGCCAGCGCATAACCAATGTTCATCTGCGCGCCGATCGGCGTCAGTGGCCGCTCGGGCACCCACCAGCCGTGGTGGAAGACCGCGTGTGAGACGTCGCATTCGATGCGTGCGATGTCACCGGCGTTCAGCGCGCGCTGGCGGCCGATCTCGAACAGCGCATCGAGCGGCGAGTGAATGCCGCCCATCGCTGCATAGGGCTTGATGACAATGCGCTCGACCTCCCAGCGCTGACCCAGGCCGCTGGTGATCTGCGACGCATCGGGATCGTGGCCTTCGCCGAAGGTCGACAGAAAGCCGCCGTATTCGCGCTCGAACACGCGCTTGATGCCGGTGTAGCCGCCTTCGGCCAGCACCGCCGCATACAGGCCGTTGCGCGCCGAAAAGCCGTGGTGCATGCGCTTGCACATGGCTTCGTACTGCGCCGCCATGAGTCCGGCCGACTGCGTTCCTGCCAGGCCCAGCGCATCCTCGAAGCGCGCCGCGTCCAGCCCCATCAGCTTGCCGACCGCTGCCGCCGCCGCGTGCGTGCCGAACACCGAGCCCGAATGCCAGCCGCGCGACAGCATCTGCGCGCCATGCAGCGCCATGCCAACGCGCGGGCCGACCTCGTAGCCGACCAGCGCGGCTTGCAGGAACTCGCGGCCGCTGACTTTCGCATCGCCTTCGGAGGCGGCCCACAGCGCGGGCAACACGACAGATGCGCTGTGCAACGGCCCGAGCGGGTGGTAGTCGTCGAGCTCGAAGCCCTGGATGAAGGTGCCGTTGAGAAGCGCAGCGCCCGGCGCGCTGGTTTTGGCGCCCCAACCGACGAGGGTGCGGTCGCCGCGCCCCTCAAACTTCTGCACGATGTTCGCCGCCGTTCGCGACCATGGCAACTGGGCGCCGACGATGGCACAGGCAATGCCGTCGAGCGTCAACGCCTTGGCGCGTTCGCGTGCCGAATCGGGCGCGTCGCCGAGGTGGAAGCCGGCGAGCCAGTCGCAGAGCTGGCCGGTCGGGCCGGTTGGGTCGGTGGCTTGCGTCGCCGAGGTGCCAGTCGAAGGGCTTGCTGTCAGGGTCGTTGTTTTCATGTCATTCCAGTTTGATGTTTCAAGTTCAGTCGATCTGGACACCGCTATCGGCCACCGCCTTGCCCCATTTCTTCATTTCGGCCTGCAGGAAGGTGCCGAAGTACGCGGGCGACTCCAGCACCGGCTCCGAGCCCGAGGCCCGGATAGACGCCAGGAGCGCAGGACTGGCCGACGCGCGCCCGATGGCGGCGTTAAGCGCGGAAACGACGTTCGGCGGGGTGCCGGCCGGCGCCAGAAAGCCGACCCAGGAAAGCACGTTGAAACCCTTGACACCCTGCTCGTCCAGCGTGGCAACGGACGGCGCCTCCGGATTGCGTTTGAGGCTGGTCACGCCGAGCGCCTTCAGCTTGCCCGACTTGACATGCGGCAGCGCCGACGCTCCGGCGTCGAACATGATGGGCACCTGTCCGCCCATCACATCGTTGAGCGCCACCGGTGTGCCTTTGTACGGGATGTGATTGAGCTTGATGCCGGCCTGCGACTGGAACAATTCCATTGCCAAGTGTGCGGTGATGCCGTTGCCGCCCGAGGCGTAATCGACGGCACCGGGATGCGACTTCACATAGGCCAGCAGCTCGGCGATGTTGTTGGGCGGAAACGCCGGGTTGGCCACCAGATACAAGGCCCCGAAGCTGACCAGCGACACCGGCGCAAAGTCCTTCAGGGTGTCGTAGGGCAGTTTCTTGTAAAGCGCCGGGTTTACGGCCATCTGGCCCAGCGTTCCGAGCAGCAGCGTGGTGCCGTCCCGCGCGCTTTTCTTGGCCTCCTGCGCGCCCAGGCTGCCGTTCGCCCCGGCACGGTTATCGACATAGACCGGCTGACCGAGTTCCCTGGTCAGCGCCGCGGCGTAGCTGCGCGCGATGATGTCCACAGTCTGACCAGCCGGGTAACCGACCACGATGCGCACCGGTTTGGTGGGCAGGCCGCTGGCTGTTTGAGCGGCAGCACCGACAGCCGTGAGGGCGATGGCAATTGTGCATGCTCCAAGCACAACGCGACGTTTGAATAAATGAGTCATTTCTATGTTTCCTGGTTTGAATGGGGTGGGAATATCAGGCGTCGTCGTTCGGCACATAGACGATGCCGGCCATCAGCCGCCGTGCGGTCCGCGTCAGGCCGAGCGCCAGGAAAGTCGTTTGCGCCGGGTCCACACCAGGCTGGGCGACGACCTTGACCTCCATCACACCGAGCGGGTGGCCGATGCGCAGTGTTCCGGTCGCGGCGCGGGCGCCCACCGCCCGGTTGACCAGCGTGCCCGGCACGCGCGATGCGGCGGCGGTGCACATCGAGCCGGTGCCGGCCATGCTTTCGTGGCACTGGCCGATAAAGACCAGGCGCGCGCGCAAGTCCATGTCGGCGGCGTTTTGCGCCGCGCCGTTCATGTCGGTGAAGTCCGCCGGCGGCGCCACCAGCACGGCCAGCGGCAGGCCTGGCAGGTGCACGTCTCGCCAGTCTTTGTACAGGCCGATCTGCTGGCCGACTTTGGACTGGATTTCGCCGATCGTCTCGATCAGCCCGGCGTCGGCCGCGATGGCTTGCGGCAGTTCACTGCCGGAAAGGCCCAGCGACGCGGCGGCGATGAAGACGCAAGGGTTGGCGGTGTCGCAGACCGTGACCTCGATGCGGCGGCCGTCTTCGAGCGTGACGGTATCGACCCTATTCCCCGTCGGCAGCAGCTTGCCGGTCTTGGCGCCGACGGTGCCGCAATAGTCCATCAGAATCTCGGCGCCGGTACCAGGGACGCCGGCAATCGCGCAGTTGCCCAGGACACGCGCTTTGCCACCCTGTACCTGAACCCTCGACACCAGCAGCTTGTCGGTGTTGGTGTTGTAGATGCGCACGGTGGTGACCGGTTCGACCGCGTCCACCAAGCCCTCATCGATGGAAAACGGCGCGACTCCCGACGAAATGTTGCCGCAGTTGCCGTCATACCCGACCTGGTCGCGGTCGATGTCGACCTGCGCGAAGGTATAGTCCACATCAGCATCCGGGCGCGCTGATCGCCGGATGATGGCGACCTTGGAAGTGACCGCTCGCGAGCCGCCCAGGCCGTCGATCTGCATCACGTCAGGCGTGCCCATGGCGCGCTTGAGCAGACGGTCGCGCGCCGGGCCGGCGGGAGGCACGTCGGCTTCATGGAAGAACAGCGCCTTGCTGGTGCCGCCGCGCATCAGCACGCAGGGCACTGCAGTTTGTTCGGGTTGGGATGGTGCGGTCATGGGCGTTTCGATTTCAATGCGTTCAGGGAGCGTGGCACGTGTGGCGATGACGCTGGTGATTCACTCAAGCGGGTACAGCTTGACCAGCGCGCCCAGGCGGTCGCTCTCAGTGCGCACCTGAGCAGCGAATTCGGCCGGCGAATTGACCACCGGCTCTGCGCCGGCGGCGGCAATCGTCTTTTTCACGTTGGCATCCTTCACCGCTTCGCGCAGCGCGGCGACGATGCCCTGCGTCACGGCGGCGGGCGTGCCCTTGGGCGCGAACAGGCCGAACCAGGTGACGGACTGGAACTGTGGAAAACCCGCTTCGGCCGTGGTCGGCACGTCGGGCAGCGCGGCCGCGCGCGTCTTGCCCTGGGTGGCCAGAATCTTCAGCGTGCCGGCCCGGTAGTGCGGCAACGCGGCGGTGATGCCGGTAAACGACAGGTTGACGTTGTTGGCCACCAGGTCGGTGACGATCGCGCCGGTGCCGCGGTAATTGACGACGATGAGGTTGGGAATGCCGGCTTCTGCCGCCAGCTGCCGGCCCGAGATGCGCGCCAGGCTCTCGCCGGTGGCCAGCGAACACGGTTGCACCGACGTCTTGCAGTACGCAACGAACTCGGCCAGCGTCTTGACCGGCAGTTTGGCGCTGGCGACGATGGCGGCAGGCGATTGCGACACGGCGGTGACCGGCTCCAGCCGCGCCAGCGGGTCTATACCCTTAAGCCCTGGCGTGTACTTGGTCACGACGATTCCCGGCACCTGCAGCAGCAAGGTATAGCCGTCGGGCTTGGCGTCCATCACGCGCCGCGTGCCGATCAGGCCGTCGGCGCCGGGAACGTTCTCGACGACCACCGGCTGACCCCACAGCACGCCGAGCTGCCTTGAGACAGCGCGCGCTGTGGCGTCGGTGCCGCCGCCGGCCGCGTAGGGCACCACCAGCGTGACGGCGCGGTCGGGCTTCCAGGGAGCAGATTGCGCCTGCGCTGAAGACGCTATTAAAACAATAGCTGTCAACGCATGCAGGACGTGCGTAAAAGGCAAATTTGATGCATTTTTTCGGATCATTTTGTTTCCAGTGAGGGGCGCGATGGCGTTTAGACGACGGTGGTTGTGCCGACTGGCCAGGCCCAGGGCCGGCGTTGACGGTCGGCCTGTTGCCAGGCGTTGATAAGCGCATCGTCCTTCAGCGTCAGGTCGATATCATCCAGGCCATGCAGCAGGCCCTCGCGGCGCATCGGATCGACGCTGAAAACGGTCTCGGCGCCGGCGGCGGTGCGAATCGTCTGGCGCTCCAGGTCAACACTCAGCAACTCGCCGTGGGCGCAAGCCGCCGCCAGCGCATCGACCTCGGGCGCGGACAGGCGGATGGGCAGAACGCCATTCTGAAAACAATTGCTGAAGAAAATATCGCCGAAGCTCGGCGCGATCACGCAGCGCAGGCCCAGGCCCTGCAGCGCGGTGACGGCACCTTCGCGCGACGAGCCGCAGCCGAAGTTGTCGCCGGCCAGCAAGATGGGGGCGTTGCGAAAGAGGGTCTGGTTGAACACGCAATCGGGATCCTCGCTGCCGTCTTCAAGGTAGCGCAGCGCTTCGAAAGCGTAGGCACCAAGTTGCTCTTTGGGCAGGGCGGTCAGGCGCTCGATGCGGATGATGACATCGGTATCGACATTGGCGCGCGGCAGGTGCGCGGCAGCGCCTGTGACAACGGTGAAAGGCTGATTGCCAGCCGGCTGGGGAAGGTCACCGTCGCCGGGTTGGGCGGGGGAAGCGATGGGTGGGTGAGTAGTCATGCGGGCTCCAGATCGGTGATGACGCCGGCGATGGCAGCAGCCGCTGCCATCGCCGGGCTGGCAAGGTGCGTACGCGCACCAGGCCCCTGGCGGCCGACGAAGTTGCGGTTCGAGGTTGACACGCAGCGTTGCTGTGGCGGCACCTGCTCGCCGTTGGCTGCCACGCACATGCTGCAGCCGGGCTCGCGCCAGGCAAAGCCGGCCGCTTCGAACACGTCCTTCAGGCCTTCGGCCTCGGCCGCGCGCTTGACACTTTCGGAGCCGGGAACCACCCAGGCGGTGACGCCGGGCGCGACCTGCCTGCCGCGTGCCACGTCGGCTGCGGCGCGCAAATCCGACAGGCGCGAGTTGGCGCATGAGCCGATAAAGACCCAGTCAACCGGCGTGCCGGCGATGGGTTGGCCGGCGACGAGGCCCATGTAATCGAGCGCGGCGGCCAGCGTGTCGCGCTCGGCCGCGTTGGCGGCGTTGCGCGGGTCGGGCACGCGGCCGTCGATGGCAATGGCGTGTTCGGGGCTGGTGCCCCAGGTGATGGTCGGGCGGATGGCGCAGGCGTCGATGACTTCCTCGCAGTCGAAGACGGCATCCGCGTCCGAGGGCAGCCGCCGCCAGTCGGCCACCGCCGCATCGAAGGCCGCGCCCTGCGGCGCGAAAGGCCGGCCGCGCAGGTAGTCGAACGTGCGCTCGTCGGGCGCGATCATGCCGAAGCGCGCGCCCAGTTCCACCGACAGGTTGCACATCGTCAGCCGGCCTTCGACCTCCATCGCCTCGATGGCCGGGCCAGCGAACTCGATGGCGTAGCCGCCGCCCGCCGCGGCGCCGAGCTTGCCGATGATGTGCAGCGCCAGGTCCTTGGCGGTGACGCCGGCGCGCAAAGCGCCTTCGCAGCGGATGCGCAGCTGACGGGGTTTTTGCAGGCGCAGCGTCTGCGTCGCTAGCGCATGCGTGCTTTCGGACGAGCCGACGCCGAACGCCATTGCGCCGAGTCCGCCGTTGGTGCAGGTGTGGCTGTCGCCGCAGATCACGGTGAGGCCTGGCAGCACGATGCCGAGCTCCGGCCCCATTACATGGACAATGCCCTGGCCTGGCTGGCCGAGGTCAAACAGCTGCACACCCATTTTGGCGCTGAGGCTCTTGAGCGCCCCGTGCAGCTTGCCGCCGAGTGCAAAAGTCGTTGCGATGCGCCCGGGCTGGCTCGATACCGCATGGTCGGGCGTGGCAAACGCCAACTCAGGATTGTGAAGCGGCATGCCGCGCGCGACGACCTCGGCCAATGCGGGCGGGCCGGACAGGTCGTGCAGCAGATGCCGGTCGATGTGCAGCAGCGCCCAGCCGTCACCGAGGTCGCGCACCACGTGCGCATCCCACAGCTTGTCGAAAAGAGTTCCGGCGGCCATGGCGCTTACTTCGTTTGCATGGTGGCGCCGGCATTGAAACGGGTTCGCAGCGCATCCCATTCGTCCGCGCCGAAGCGGCGGAAGGTTTCGGCCACGCTGCGGTCTGCGGTGGGTGCCATGGAGGTGGCCTTGAGTTCGGCCAGTGCGGCATCGCCGGCTTCGATCGCGGCCTTGAGCATCAGGCCCGGCAGTATCGCCAGCTTGTAGCCCATCGCTTCGGCTTCGCGCATATCGAAGACCGGCGTGCGACCGCCTGGCACCACGTTCAGGAGGCAGGGCCCATGCACACGTTGGGGCACAGCCGCAGCCTCCTCGCGCGTTTGCGTGGCTTCGACGAATGCCATGTCGGCACCGGCCTCCAGGGCGGCGTTGGCGCGCCAGATCGCTTCGTCCAGGCTCATCATGGCGCGCGCGTCGGTGCGCGCAATGATCACGAACTCTTTGGTGCGGCGCCCTTCCACCGCGGCGCGGATTTTGGAGACGAACTCCTCGCGCGAAACCACCAACTTGCCGTCGAGGTGGCCGCAGCGCTTGGGCGCGACCTGGTCTTCAATGTGGATGGCCGCAACGCCACGTGCCTCGAATTCGCGTACGGTCCGTGTCACGTTGAGCTCATTGCCATAGCCGGTATCCGCATCGGCGATCAGCGCAATGCCGATCGAACGCGCCATGACGGCAGCGTTCTCGACCATCTCGCTCATGGTCAGCAGGCCAAAGTCAGGATAGCCGCGTGCCGCCGAGGTGCCGGCACCCGTCATATAAACCGCGCTGAAACCAGCCTGTTCTATCAAGCGTGCGCCTATGGCGTCGTAGGCACCGGGCGCCACGATCATGCCGGGCCGGAGAAGTTGTTGTTTGAGTGTTGTGTTCAAGGGGGTGTCCAGTCTTTTGGGGGGCGCAAATTTCACCGTTCTGACCAAGGTCACAAAGCTGCCTTGCGCTTATGTTGTATTAATATTATCACAACATAATCACATGTCAAATTAATTATGATGGCAGGCTGTACACGGTCAAAATAATTATGAAAACTCAACTGCCCCACCCTGCCTCGCCGCCGCCACCCATGTTTTCAAAAGGAACGTCCTTGCACCGGCAACTGTTTCTGGTGTTACGGGACGAGATCTCGCGCGGTTTGTTCGGTGCCACGGGCGCCCTGCCGAAGGAAGAAACGCTGTGTGAGCGCTTTGGTGTCTCGCGCATCACCGTGCGCCGGGCATTGGCCGACCTTGCTGCGCTTGGCTTGGTGGAAAGGCGTCACGGCCTTGGAACCTTCGTCAGCCAGGACTTTTCCTTGGCCAGGGAGCTTCCCAATCTCGGCCTGATCGACGAGCTGCTAAAGACCGCAATGGCCACAGAGGTCAAGGTGATTGAGGTCACGCAGGGCGATCCACCGGCGGACGTATTTGCGCTCCTGAAGCTAGAGCAAGCCGAAAAAGCCGTTCACGCCGTGCGATTGCGCAGCATTCGCAACATGCCTGTCATGCTGACTGAAGCGTGGGTGCCCGCCAGCTTTGCTGCGCAGGTATCGTTTGGCGCACTGCGCGAACGCGCACTGTATGAAATCCTGATGGCGCAGGGCGTCAGATTCGGAAGGGTGGTGCAAGAAATTACGGCCGTGGTGGCTGACCCGGTACGCGCCGGACACCTCCAGACTGAGAGCGGCGGTCCCTTGCTCAAGCTCGTGCGGGTCATGCACGATGTCGATGCCCGCCCTGTCCTGCATCTCACCGCCTACCTGCCGCCCGAGCGCAGCCGCATCCTGATGGAAATTCCTGGCGAATCGGTGAACACCCTGAGCGCCGGGCAGTTTGTTTATGACCTGCGATGAGCGATGCCGGTTTAGCTGGTTGTGTCGCATTGACGGGTAAGCCGCCTGCTCGTCTATGCTGAATGCTTTCCTGAATTCGCGACCTCAAACAAAGCGGCCTGATTTTTAAACTGGACTGTTCAAATATACTGAAATATGTCGTGATGTTGTATGAAGTTGCCCCGTTTCTACGGACATATTGAGCTTGCGCACCCACGGCAGAGACTACGGCAGTAGCTGTCAGCAATCCAACGCCAGGCACCTTCAGCAGCCTGTGACACGGGTCATCGCTGCGCTTGTAGCGCTTCCAGCCTAAGCTCGAGATCATCGATTTCAGCATTAATGTCAAGAATCAAACACAACTGCGTGCGCAATGCTTCAATGATCAGGGCTGGAAGCTTGTCTTCCAACCATTCGAACGTGGCGGCCAAGATCTTAATGCACCAGTGACGACCTTCCGGCAGATCGATACGGAACTCACAGAAGGCTGCCCGGATCTGATGAACCTGCGCTGTCCGGGCCTTGACCAAGCCATCACACATCGAGTGCAGCATGAGAATTCCTTGTTGCTGCTTGCGTCTTAGGGGGAACAAATCGCATCTCAAGTCGTTGCGCCGCTTCCCAGATCGCCCGAGCATCGCCAGCATCGGTCTTGATGCCCTTGACGAACGGCCGTACAAATTTGGTTGCAATCAGCCGAACCTGGTGCCCAAGCTTGCCTAACTGCCTGGCCCAGTGGTGTGAACTGCCGCACGCCTCCATGGCAACAACACACGGGGGGCAGATTTGCGAAGTATGGCAACAAGTCTTGACGCTTCAGCTTTGGAAACGCAACGATGCGCGTGGCTTTTCAGCGCTCTGCAACGCGATCTGCGGCCGCTGGCGTTGGCAAGACCAGCCTGAACAGCTCGTCCACCAGCTGGGCGGCCAGCGCGGGCGTGACGGCATCGCCGCCGAACAGCAGGCGGAACACGATGGGCGCCACCACATGGTCGATCACCTGCTGCGGCTCGGGCGTGGACTCGCCGCGCAAGCGCGCCCGCTGGACCAGCACCTCGGCTTCGGCCTTGCGGTTGTGCAGGCAGTCGGAGTCCTTGTCGCGGGCCAGCGCCGCTGCCGCCTTCAGCAGCGAGGTGTTGCACGGCTTGGCGACGTGGAGGATGAATTCCCTGGCCCAGGCTGCAATGTCGTCCTTCAGGCTGCCCGAGTCCGGCAACGGCCGGTTCGGGTCCAGCCTGTGGATGGCGGTCTCGGACAGCAGGCTGGACAGGTCGCCCCAGCGCCGGTAGATGCTCGACGCGCTGACGCCGGCTCGCTCGGCCACCGCCGGCACCGTGACGCGCTCGCGGCCCTGTTCCGCCACCAATTCTTCGAGCGCGGTGCGCACCAGCGCCTGCACCTGCGCGCTGCGTCCGCCGGGGCGTTTGAGCTGGACTGTGTTCATGGCTGCAATTTTAGCTTAATGCAAAGGTATTTGCGTTAAAAGACTATTCAGCCTACAATTACAAAAGCAAAAATGTTTGCGTTAAGGACTCTATGCCTGCCACTTGCCCCGCCAACAACCCTGCCACTTCCAGTCAGATTCCCGGCGCCGCAGCGTCTGCGCCGCGCTGGCGATTGCCCGCCAGCGCGGCATTTCCGATGCTGGCGCTGCTGCTGTTCGCTTTTTTCGCCGCCGCCAGCGCCCCGTCGCCGCTGTTCGTGGTGTTCCAGCAGATGTGGGGCTTTTCGCCAGCCCTGCTGACGGTGGCATTTGCGATTTATGCGCTGGCGCTGCTGCTGTCACTGCTGGTGGCTGGTTCGCTGTCCGATCATGTCGGCCGCCGCCCGGTGGTGTTCGCGGCCTTGCTGCTGCAGGCCGCGGCCATGGTGGCGTTTTTGCTGGCCGAGGGGATTGGCGGGCTGATTGCCGCGCGCGTCATTCAGGGCGTGGCGACCGGCATGGCCAGCGGCGCCCTGACGGCGGCCATCGTGGAGGCCGCGCCGGCCTCGCAAAAGCGCCTGGGCGCGATGATCAGCAGCGTGTCGCCACTGGCCGGGCTGGCCGTCGGCGCCTTGCTGACCGGACTGGCCGTGCAGGGGCTGGCGCATCCGGTGCCTCTGGTGTTCGGCCTGCTCTCGGCCATCTGCGTGATGGGCGCATTGGCCACCCTGTTCATCCCTGAAAGCGCCACCCGCCGGCCGGGCGCGCTGGCGTCGCTGGTGCCGCGCATCTCGGTGCCTGCCAGGGCGCGGGCCGAATTCGTGCGCGGCCTGCCGGTGATGCTGGCGGTGTGGGCGCTGGGCGGGCTGTTCCTGTCGCTGGTGCCTTCGCTGATGCAGCAGGTCTTCGGCATCCACAGCGGCATCGTCAACGGCCTGGCGATTGCCACCCTGTTCGGCATGGGCGCCGTTTCGCCGACGCTGCCCAAAAGCCTGCCGGCCGCCAAGGCCGGCGCCGTCGGCATGAGCAGCATGGCGGCCGGCCTGGCCCTGCTGCTAGTTTCACTGGCGAGCCATTCGGTGCCGGTGTTCTTTGCCGGCACGGTGGTGGCGGGCATCGGCTTCGGCGCGGCGTTTTCAGCGCTGGTCCAGACGCTGGCGCCGCTGGCGCAGCCGAACGAGCGCGCCGAGCTGTTCGCCGCGCTGTATGCCGCCAGCTACCTGGCGTTCAGCGTGCCGGCCATGCTGGCGGGCACGCTGATTGCGCCGCTGGGCCTGCTGGCAACGGTGGAGGGCTATGCCGGCCTGCTGATCCTGGTCGCGTCCGTGGGCGCCGGCGTTCAGTGGCGGGCGCTGGCCCGGCCGGCCCGGCCTTGAGGCCGCTGCGCTAGGGCGTGTTAACTCAAACTTGACAAGCTGAGGGGTTGCTGGAAAACTGTGGGAATGCAACTGACTCGTGAACAATTCGAACTGATCGCACCGTTGTTGCCGCGTCAGCGTGGCAATGTTTTGCTCGACAGCTTTGAGGTGCTCAACGCCATCTTGTACGTCGCGGCCAATGGCTGCAAATGGCGCGCGCTGCCGACGCACTACGGCTGCTGGCACACCATCTACACGCGCATGAGCCGCTGGGCCAGGGCTGGCGTGCTCAGCACGGTGTTCGAGAAACTCCAGCGCGAGCGCCTGATGCATGTGCGCATTGAAGCGGTCAGCTTGGACTCGACCATCATCAAGGTGCATCCGGACGGCACGGGTGCGCAAAAAAAAAACGGTCCCCAGGCCATTGGCAAGAGCCGGGGCGGCTGGAGCACCAAACTTCATCTGGTTGCCGCAGGTGCCTGCGACGTTATCACGTGGAGCTTGACGCCGGGGCAGCACGGCGATGCGCCTGAAGGGCGCAGGCTGATCGAGGCCATGGGCGGGCCGCAGGAGGCCGGCGAAGTCGCCTTGCTGATGGACAGTGCCTATGAGGGCGACGCCACGCGCGAGCTGGCCAGGCAGCTGGGTTTCGTGCCGGTGGTGCCCCCGAACCCGAAGCGGCGCGAGCCCTGGGAGCTGCACAAGGCGCTTTACCGCCGGCGCAATGAGGTCGAGCGCATGTTTCGCCGGCTCAAGGCCTGGCGTCGAGTGTTCACTCGCTACGACAAGCTTGACGTGATGTTTGCTGCCTTTATTACCGTTGCACTCATTGCCGAGGTGCTTCGATAGCGTTAACACGCCCTAGCCCCGCGCCGCCAGGATCGCCGCCGCCGCCTCGGCAAAGCCGGCGCCGCGCATGAGCCCCGGCCTGTTGTGCGCGTGGGCTTGTGAAAGCGCAGTAATTTCTTGCTACCGCCGGTCAGATCAACCTTGACTGGGTTCTGGAAGCTTGGCAATCACCTTGATCTCGAACTGGAAGCCATAGAGCCATGTCACACCGACACCCGTCAGTGTAGGGTGCGGCGCGCTGCCCCAGTACTCTGGGATTACCTTCCAGATCGTCTCGAACACCGATTCGGGATCGACGATGAACACGGTCACGTCCACCACGTCGTCGAACGTGCAGCCCGCGGCCTTCAGAATCGCGTTCAGATTGTCGAAAGCGAGGCGGACCTGCACCTCCAGGTCGGGCTCGGGGGATCCGTCCTCGCGGCTGCCAACCTGCCCTGAAACGAACAGGAAACCATTGGAGCGGACCGCCGGCGAGTAGCGGTTGCGTTCATAGAGCGCTTGGCGCCCGGGCGGAAAAACGACGTCGCGCTTTGCGATGGATGTTGTCATGGGTGTCCTTCATGAAAGGGTCGAAGCCGACCCTTGGTTAACGATGAGGCAACTCTAAAGGGCAATGCCTCCCGGATAAACGGGCAAGCTTGTTCATCACTGTTTGTAAAATCCAAACAATCCCAAAAGTATCTGGAGCAGAGATGGACCGTTTCGACGCCATGCAGGCATTCGCTCGTGTCGTGGAGGCAGGCAGTTTCACCAAGGCGGCCGAGACGCTGCGTATGAGCAAAACCACCGTGACGCAACTGGTGCAGCAATTGGAGGCGCGGCTGCGCGTCAAGCTGCTCAACCGCACCACCCGCAAGGTCAACGTCACGGCTGATGGTGCCGCTTATTACGAGCGCGTGCTGCGCATGCTGGCCGACCTGGACGATGCTGAAACCAGCCTGTCGAGCGCCTCGGCCGCGCCCAGGGGCCGGCTGCGGGTGGATGTGCCCAGCCCACTGGCGCGCATGATCCTGATACCCGCACTGCCGGCATTCCACGCGCAATACCCTGACATCCAGCTCGACATGGGCGTGAGCGATCGCATGGTGGACATCATTGGCGACAACGTGGACTGCGTCGTGCGCGGCGGCGAGCTCACCGACCAGTCGCTGGTGGCTCGCCGCGTGTGCGACCTGCAGATCAGGGTTTACGCGGCGCCGAGCTACCTGGAGCGCGCCGGCACGCCCCTGCATCCGCATGAGCTGGAGGGCTTGCATCACCGCATCGTGTGTTTTTTGTGGGAGCGCGCCGGCAAGGCCTTTTCGCACACCATGCGCTACGGCCACGAAGCTGTCAAAGTGCAAGGCCGCTACGTGCTGGCGGTCGATGACGGCAATGCCTACCTTGCGGCCGGCTTGGCCGGGCTGGGCGTGCTTTGGCTACCGGACTACATGGCCAAGCCGCACCTGGCACGCGGCGAACTGGTACCGCTGTTCGAGGGCTGGCGCCTTGACCCAATGCCGCTGTACGTGGCATTTCCACCGAACCGGCATGTCAGCGCCAAGCTCCGCGTGTTCATCGAGTGGGTTGCCGAGCTGATGGCGCAGCATGCGCCTATCAGCGACCGACGTGATTTATGACTACAGCGTTCAAAGTATGGCGAAGTCATCCGGCATTGCTTCATTTTTGCCTCAACAGCAGGTGAGATGTTTGCAAAATGGCGCCGATCAAAAAATGCGCAAGACTCTACATGTAGTGCCCTAAGATAAGTCGCATTATCTCAGGGTAAAATCTGGAGGTCAAAACACCCGCCTGCCCGCACTGAATGAAAAACCTCAAGCCTGACAAGCGCTTAGCGGCGCTGCGGCCGGCCCGCCGCAGTAGAGCCGAGCGATTTGCAGCGCTGCCAACGACCTAGAGGGCCTCACCCCCCCCTACCCCTGGGCGCCCTTGCGCTCGGCCCGCATAGACTGTTCTGTCGACCAGAAAAACAGTTCCCGCGCGCCCACCCGCCGCCTCAATAAGGACACCTTCATGCCCGACACGCTCCTCATGCGCTTTCAGGCGAGCCGCACAGGGCCAGCGTTACGCCTTCCCCGCCGCAGCACCATACCCAAGCCGTGCACCCAAGCGTGCGGGGAAAACTCTCGAGACATTCGACCCATGAGACCGATATTTGTCAGCCTCAACGCTAGTTCGGTCCAGACAGGCTTAGAGGAGGGGCATAAACGCCAAGCTCTGGGCAATACATATCCAGCTTTTAAAAGTTGCCCCATCAGCATTGGACAATGTGATGTATACAGCGAGCGGATCGGCCAAGACAGGCTCTTGCATTGAAGTATGTCGCTACCTCCTCAGTTCATTTAAATCTCTGATTCATACCAGTACAAAACATTAATTGCTCAATTTATTGATTAATGTACACTGCGACAAACAAACAACTTCAAGACACCGATATGACGCGAGGCTTCATCAAGCTAAAATTGGCCCAAGAATTCTGCCGCTGGGCTGGCCCCTCTTCCACCTTCAGAAGCTTGGTTCCTGACTCAGAATTCCAGAAGGATGAGCGCTATCACAACCTCTACAGTGCTTATGACATCAGGCGGGTGCGATTGGCGCTGATGGATATCTATGAAGAGCCTCGGCGGCAAAAAGTGCTGCCGCCCATCATCTATTCGCGAATTTCCAAAGGCGGGACAGGGAAAACGTGCGTGACAGCCAATCTTGCCGCCTGCATGGCTCTCCAAGGCTACCGAGTCCTCATGATCGACGCAGATCCACAAGCCTCCCTCACCACCATGTTCGGTATCGACTGGGCGACTGAAGAGGTGACGCACATCGGGGACTTGCTCAAAGCCAACGAGGCTAAGACCGACAAGCTGACAGTCGCGCAACTGGAAAAAGCCATCCGCCCCATCTATGCCGATAACATGCTCGATTTAATTGCGTCGGACATCACGCTCACCAACATCGAGTCTTGGCTGACAAGCCTCGTTCGGCGAGAACTGACGGTTGCTAAACTGCTCAACTCGCACATTGACGTTTTCAGCCGTTATGACGTAATCGTGGTCGATGGGGCGCCAGGCTCTTCACAACTCTCGGTGGCGCTCACCTATGCAACGCAAGCCATGCTTGCCGTTGTCATGCTCGATGGCCAATCCCTTAAGGCAATGGAAGTGCTGGCGGCCAATCTTGAAGAGATGAATGAAGCGTTTCCTGATCGTACGTTTGATGTTCGGATCGTCGCCAACGGCTATGTCCCGAGCATCACGAATTGCCAGAAAGCACTGGACACCTTGAAGTCGGCTTATCCTGGCAAGCTAGACCCTGTCGTCATTCCCAGACTAGCATCGTTTCTCAGACAAGTATCCTTGACGGACGACTCCGACAGCGGGCCTGTGATCGAGCGTGAACCCACCAGCCCAGCGGCCCAGGTAATGATTGATCTTTCGCGCTCGCTCCTTGGTGCCTACGATGTTCAGCTTGCCGGCATGATTCCGATCGTCATCCCGAGAAAACCCGGTGGCACTGCGGCGGTTCGGGCTGCGCGCAAAAGCGCTTCCCAGCGCGTCGCTGCGCAGGGAGTGGCCCGATGAGCGCGGAAAAGCGATTCACCAAGAAAACCGGACTACTCGGCTACTCCCAAGAAGAGGTTGACGCAGCAGGCCGAAAGCTGCCCTCTTTTGATTTCAGCGCCTCATCCCAGCACCTGGGCAAGCCGGTGCTGGTAGAGCTTGGCCTGATCGAGGCCAGTCCCTACCAGACCAGCGAGTTATCCGAAGAAAAGATAGCCGAACTAGTCGAGAACCTGCGCAACAACCAGCTGAGTTCGCCCATCGTTGTGCGTCGCCGCACCGACGGTGCCCTAGAGATCATTGCAGGGCGTCACCGGTGGGAAGCCTACAGGCGATTGGGCCGCAGCGAAATCGAAGCGTCCTTGCGCGACCTCACGGATGATGAAGCTGAGCGTCTCGTCTTTTTCGACAACTTGCTGGCGCCGTCCCTCACGGACTACCAGAAGTACCTGGGATTTTCTCAGCGCAAACGGAGCAAGGGTTTTACGAACGACCAGTTGGCCCAGGAGGCTGGAGTCAATCCGTCCGTGATCTCCAAGCTGATGTCTTTTGAAGGACTTCCTGAATCGGTTCATGCCGTGTTGAAAGAACATCCCTCAGCCGTCGGTTCGAGCTTCGCGCCAGCCTTGGTTGAGCATTCCGTGGCCGATCCAGCCTTAGCAACCAAAGCCGTCTATCGCATAGTGGCTGGCGAGATGACGCAGAAAGCTGCTCTTGACTGGCTTAAGGCGGGGGGTGAAGAAAAGCCCTTGTCCTCTGTAGAAACCCACAGGGTAATGATCCGTTCCGGCAAGAAAAAATACGCAGAGCTGTCGCTTCGCCAGAAAAGAATGATCATAAATCTGGCAGACGAGAGCGAAGCCACGGTCGTGTATGCGGCCATCGAAAAAACACTGAAGGAACTCAGCGAGGCGCGAAAATAACACTAAAAACAGAGCGACATTGACACCGAAAATTCTCTTTTATTCGAGTTTCAATTTGAAACCCAAACAAAATCAAGGACTTACAAAAAACGATTGGCTATGATGGCAAACATTTTTCGAATCGGTTACCTATCACTGATGAGCACATGTTGCCTAGTGTTGTGACTGTGGCCTAGTGTCGCGTCATGAAGAAGTTGTCGGATAAAGGCGTTTGAGCTTGACGCGGGCATCTTTGGTCGTGAACTGCCAGTTGACTTTGGCCTGAAGGTGGTCGCGCCGGACCTGCCAGGCAGCGACCTCGCTGCGCACGGTCTCGATGCTGTCAATGCGCCGGCTCAGGCACTGAGCCACCATGACGTTGATCTCGATCTCTGCCATGTTCAGCCAGCTGCCATGCTTGGGCGTGTAGACAAACTCGAAACGATCCCACAGCGCCTTGGCCTCCTCAGGGGTAAACGCCTCGTACAGCGAGCCCGGGGTGTGCGTGTTCAAGTTGTCCATGACCAGCGTGATGCGCTCGGCATCGGGATAGTTTGCCGCGATGTCCTGCACGAACTCCGCCCAGTCCAGTTTGGTCCGGCGCTCGGTGACTTTGCTCAAGCGCCGCCCGGCCACCGGCTCGCTGGCCATGAACACGTTACACACGCCGCAGCGTTCGTATTCGTAGTTATGGCGCTCGGGGCGGCCGGGCTCCGCTGGAACAGGCTCGCGCGTCTCACGAATGAGCTGGCGAGGCGTCTCGTCCATGCACACCACGGGGTGCTTGGCGTCAATGGGCACCAGTACCTGTTCCATGGCAGCCACGAATTGAGCGTTGGCCTGGGGCGCGATCACCCAGCCGACTTTCCTCCAGGGCTTGAGTTCGTTTTTTTGAGCGTGCGGCGCACCGTCTCGTGCGAGACGGTGTCAATCAATTCGAGCTCGACCAGCCGGTTAACCAGCAGCCGCAGCGACCAGCGCGCCTGGCCTTCGGGCGGCGCCGAGCAGCTCAGCGCCAGCAGCTGGGCCTCCAGGCGGCCGTCGATCTTCAAGTCGTACTCGCACTTGGCGCTCTGGCGGTTCAGCGTCAGTTCCAACCCTTCGAGAACAAACTTCTTCTTGATGCGGTCCACCTTGCGCTCGCTCACGCACAGCATGGCCGCGATGTCGCAAGTCCGGGATCGCTCGGCACGTCCCCCGGCTTGGTCGCAGTTGAGCAGTATCAAGGCATTGATCACCTTGGACGCGGCGTGCGTGCCTTTGCCTGCGATGGCTTGCAGTTCGGCTCTTTCTTGCTCTGACAAGGTGACTTTGTAATGTTCCATTCCCCATTGTCCGCGTCAAAATTCTCGTGACGCGACACTAGTGGGTCACTTGGCAACTAAAGCAAAAAGGCGGTAGCCAAGAGGTAAAAACGGACAGGAGCGAAGCCATGAGTCGATGCCCAAAAGAGTCGTTACGGCCGCTGACGCAACACGAGCGGCAAGCGCTGCAAAGAATTGTGCGTTCAGGCAGCGAGCGAGCCGATGTGGTAGCGCGGGCCAGGGAGGTGCTGGCCGTGGCGTTGGGAGCGAGCTACCGCGCTGCCGCAGATGGCGCGCACCGCCGGTCCGCCGAGGCGGTCGCAAAGCTGGTAGCGCGCTTTAACCGTGAGGGCTTGGTGGCACTCGAACCACACGGCCGGGGCGGCCCCAAGCCGCAATACGATGCGCAGGCGCGCGAGCGGATCCTGGCCGAAGCGCGGCGCGCGCCCGATCCCGCGCGCGATGGAACGGCGAGCTGGTCGTTGATGACGCTGCGCCGGGCCTTGCGCCGCGCGCCCGATGGTCTGCCCCGTGTCAGCACCTACACGATCGGTCAGGTGCTCCATGCCTCGGGCTACCGCTGGCTGGCCGCGCGCAGCTGGTGCGAGACGGGCCGGGCGGTGCGAAAGCGCCGCGCCGGCACGGTCAAGGTCACGGACCCCGATAGCGAGGCCAAAAAAAAATCTGATCGAGCGTGCTTACCACGAGGGCGCTCAGCTCTGTCTGGCGGTATGGACGCAAGATGAGGCGGGGCCGTACTCGACCCGCCCCATGCCCGGGCAAAGCTGGGCCGCGCAAGGCCAGGCGCAGCGTCAACCCCATGAATACGTGCGCAATGGCACGGCCAAGCTGCTGACCTTGTTTTGCCCGGGCAGCGGCGAGCTGCGGGCCAAGGGCGTCACCGCTGCGCCCAATGTGGTGCTGCACCCGTGGCTGCAGCAGGAACTGACCGCGGTGCTCGATCAGTTGCCAGCGGCGCCGCCTGTGACCGATACGGCCAGCAACCATGGCGCGTGGGAGACGTGGCAGCGGGGGCTCAAAATTAGCATCACGCTGCCGGCCATCTTGCCGCAGCTGCGCCTGCTGCTGGTGTGGGACAACCTCAAAGGGCATTTGACGCCCACACTGGTGTTGTGGCTGTTCAGTCACGGCGTGATGCCGTTGTACACGCCGCTGAGCGGCTCCTGGCTGAACATGGCCGAGTCGATTCAACGCATCATCGGCCGCCGGGCGCTGGCCGGGCAGTATCTGCAGACAGCGCAACAGATCATCGATACCCTGGAAGCGACGGTCAGAGGCTGGAACAAGGATCCAACGCCTTTTCACTGGGGTGGCAAGCGCCAGGCGCGGCGTCTGCGAAGCCGCCAACGACAGCACGCCCTGGCCGGCTCGGGCGCCTGCACACGCCGTCCCCTGCGACGTCGGCCCTCGGCGCTGCAAAAATTACTATCCGGTTGTCAATTGACCCACTAGGACTTCACAGCCACCTCCCATTGCCAGTGACCTATGGGAATCCCACTACCGGTTACTTATCCAAACCTACGGACCTCAGACTGTAAGCCGTCCACTTCTTTCATCGCTTGCAACCTATGGCAACCCTGGAATTAAGTGATTTATGAAGACTTCATGCCTGAAATGCATTAGCGGTTCCGAGTCAGTCAGATGAATGAGCTGGTCAATGAAGATGCAGATGAGACATTCATAGAGACCGACGTGCTGTCTTTGCAGTATGGTCAAGTCACGCCGAATATCAGGAAGATGTTGGCGCCAGATATCCAAACGCTTGAATAGGATAAGGCCCAGCTATTTCAAATTTTCCAACAATCCCATTGCTGGTGACTTATTAACTAACTTTTATTTAGGGGAATTTTTGGTCACTACAGCTGTACATATTTTTCTGAGCCGAGCCCGTATAGGATGGAGCGTTCTCCAAGGTGCCTCATGCAGCGCCAAGACGGGCTGGGGTCAAGATCATGCCCGCCCAGAGGTTGGGTTCTTTCACGTTAATGCGCATCCTCGCATCACAGGTGCTGCATGGCTGGCAATGATCAGCACCTACGAGCAATCCTCTTGCGCGGGACCGATCAGTATCGGCGATCATTACCTTAGACGCTGTTAGGGAGGATATTGACCTCGATAGTGCACCGGCTGCGCGCGAGTTGCGGCTTAATGGCAGCGCTGGGCATCCTCGGCCCGGTTGCTGGAAGCACCCTGAGTTTTGGATCAGCAAAAACTCAATGCACGGTCATGGTGTTCTGGCAAGGGTGCAACTGGATGCGAGGTTTGACGGGTTGCAGGCAGTAGGCCACGATACCGGCAATCGAGTTGACAGTGAAATTCGTCAGTGAGCGATGTCGGGTGTGCCCGATCCGGCACAGATTCTTGAGTTCATCGAAGACCGTCTCGACCAATGAGCGCTTGCGTAGCAAAGCGCGGTCAAGTCAGAGTGCAAGCCTCTTTTATGTTCTTGCGCACTCGCGTGATGATCTCGATGCCCTTGTCCCTCACCTTCTGCGCAAACTCCTTATCAATACCGGTTTAAATTTCCCCATTTGGGGGTATTCATCCGGCGTTGACACTCCTTGCCGATGCAGCCCTTGTCTTCGTATATCTTGCCGCACACAACCGAGACGATGGCCAGAAGTTCGCTTTCATGGTTGATTGATCGCATGCAGCTTGAAGCCGTAGAACCAGCCGGTGGAGGATTTGCCCCGCTGAGCAATGTCCTTGAAGTCCTTGTAGCGTTTGGATAGCGCTAGGTTCTCGCACACGGCCAGCGGCATCGAGTTCATCGCGCAGCGTATCGGCGCTCTAGACCGAGCCGCCCAGCAAACGATGCACCGCCACCGGCAGTGGCCTGGCCAATAACCATTGGTCAGTTGCCGGCCTTCTGGGCGAGCGGGACAAGGCCCGATCGGCTCAGCCAGTTCCTGTGCGCTATGCCTGCACCTTACAGCCAACAGCGCTTGAACGTCCATGTCCTTTGGAACAGCCGCTCATTCTGTGCCAGGGCAGTTACCTGGCTCAAATCCAAGTGACTTTGCAAGCAAATCTTTAACTTTGCGCAGTTCTTTCTCCCATTGGTGGTGACCTTACAGGTCCGAGGTCGGCTGCGTGTTTTCTCTCCCATTAATGGTGACCTCAAATCCCATAACCACAGACCTCAAATCCCATAAATAGTGACCCATCTCCCATAACTGCAGACCTCAAATCCCACAAGTTATGACCTACCCTCCCACTGTTGGTGACTAATGAATGGCAGCTCTCCTCTGTAAAAGGGCTTTTTTCGAGGCCTAAATGTATTAAAGAAGAAAGTGTTTTGGTTAAAGTACACAACAGGTGCTGTTGTTCAATTTAGCAAAACATCCAAAGTCAGGAAATGCAGTTTGCAGGTGCATCTATGAACAAGATAGGTCACAATCCAGACATGCCTCAGTGACCTATAAAACACTTAAGACCATGACTTTGAAAGCCAAAGCTGCATCCCTGCAAAGCAGCGACTTGAAAGAGAACGCCTTGCTCATCAACGAGGCTGAGTTTCAGGCTTCGCTCTTTCCGGCAATTGAATTGCCCAACGCGTACCGAAAGGCTGTACAAGTTGTCCACAGCATCCCGCTGAACAACATGACCCTGGTGTTAAGAAAAATGCTTAATGCATGGATCAAGAACGCCATTGACACCGAGGTGGACAAGGACGGCTACTGGAGTATCAACATTGCTGAAATGGCCAGCGATCTGGGCTTTGATAGCAACAACCACCAGCATCTCAGACAAGCTGCCATGGAGCTGATGAAGATCGTCTTTGAGTTCGATGTGTTGGCAACGCAGCATCCCACACCTAAATTGAGAAAACTCACCGACTGGGACGCAGCAACACTGTTTCCCAACGTCAAGCAAAGAAGTGGCAAGCTGCTCTATCAGATCAACCATGAGCTTCAGGAGCGCGTTCTTCAGCCCAAGATGTACGCCATGATTGACCTCAATGTCATAGGTAGGTTCAAGCGCTCCTCATCGGTTGCGATTTACGAGCACTGCGTACGTTTTGTGAACATAGGCGCAACAACGCCGGTTCACTGGACCGTCTTGCGCAGCATTGTTCTGGGGCGTGCCGAGGTTCCCAAGACTTACGAGGAATTCAAGCATTTCAACAACAAGATACTCAGGCCCTCTGTGGTGGAGATGAACGCACTGGCCGACATCGATGTGGAAATGAAACTGACGAAGGAGGGGCGCCAGGTGACGACCGTGCAGTTCATCGTGAGCAGAAAAGATGATTTTGCGCGTCAGGATATGGACCCTTCCAACGAGGAGGCCATGAAAGCGATTGGCGAGCTAGTGCTCTTTGGCCTTTCTCAATCGGAAGCTAAGAAAATGCTTAAGGCATATCCTGCTCAGCGCGTCCTTGCCGCGCTAGCCTACACAAAGGGCAGGATTGCCAATAAAAAAGCTTCCGTGATCGAAAATCCTGCCGCTTACCTTCGCAATGCTATTGCTAGGGGGTACGAGGCCAGCGAGGATCTGGCGCTTGCCGGTGAGATGCCCGATGCACAGATCAAGCGCGAGCTTTCGATGCGAGCTATTCCCGGTGGTGCCGCTGAAAAGTCCTCCAGTCAGAACAAGCTTGTCGATGCTTTTATGATGAAACAGTTCAAGGACGCACAGGCCTATTTCAATGAGCTAGGTCGGGCAGACCAGGACGCACTGGTCGAGCGGTACAACGCGCAGCAGGAAATCCGTGGCTTTCGAATTAAAAAGAGCAAACCGTTCAAGGGCGCTCAATCTGCTTTCTTGCGCTGGCTTGCGCAGGAAACCTGGGGCCAGCCCAGTACGGAGGATTTGCTCGAGTTTGCGCAAACCATGTTTTGACGAAGAGGAACCATACCTGAGTGCTCATTGGTAACAGACAGCTTTACGGGTAGACAGTAGACCCCATACAGGAACACCTTCAGGCCGATTCTTCTTTCACGCTTTGGACCCAGTCCTGTGTTCGCGCTCGGAGGGTGCGGACAAAACTTGGACTGGATGCGTTTGAGCGTGCAGCCGCATCTCGGCGTGGTGCAGACAGTGGACTCGGGCTTGTGAGTGATCTCCACCCGGGGTGGTTCGGGTGGGTCTGGGCTTGCCCGCCTCGGTGACGGCTCGGGTCGTGGGTGCCAGGCTCTGGAGTTCCACTTCGATAGCGGAGATGTCCGCATCGATGATCTCGTCGAGCTGCGCTGCCGCGGGTCCAGCCGCTCGCCGTTGCGCCCGAATTTCCAGCGCTTGAGCACAGCCATCTCGTGCGTGAGCTGATCAATTTTGGCCTGGCGGTACTTGAGCTGTAAGCGGTCCGCGAACCACGCCCTTTTATTCGTGAGCTGATTCGATGATGCTATGTGTCCATCTACAACTACATGGACACCTATGACAGAGATGAACGCAGAGTTGCTGGCCCGGCTGGTGGTCGGGCGCAAACGCGACGGACGGTGCACTTACGACCCGCTGGCCAAGCAGGCGCTAATTGACGAATGCCTCAAGCCTGGCGTGTCGGTGGCGCGCGTGGGGATGCTGTACGGCATCAACGCCAATTTGCTGCGCACCTGGATTGCCAAGTCAGGCCAGCCCAACCATGGCAAAGCGCTGGCGTCGCCAGCGGCTTTCGTGGCCGTGCAGGTTAGCGAGCCGGCAGCGCCGGCTGCAACAACCGCACCAGTCGCACTTTGCCTGCACGTGCGCCTGCCCAACGGGGTGGCGCTCGATGTGGGCCAGGTCCCGCTGGAGGCGATGGCGCCCGTGCTGCAACTGCTGGGCACACTGGCGTGTTCACGCTGAACGCCACCCGTGCGGTGTACCTGCACCAGGAGGCCATTGATTTTCGCAAGAGCATCAACGGTCTGGCCAGCCTGGTCGAGCATGGCCTGGGCCTGGACGCGTTTGCCCAGGCACTGTTTGTCTTTGCCAACCGCAGGCGCGACCGCATCAAGATTCTGGGCTGGGATGTCAACGGGTTTTGGCTGCTGCACAAGCGCCTGGAGAAGGACCGCTTCATCTGGCCGCGAGGCGAACTCGGCGTCGTGACGCTCAGCGTGGAGCAGCTGCACTGGCTGCTCAAGGGTATCGACATCCAGGCCCTGCGCGGACACCAGGCCGTGCGCTACGAGCGCGCAGCGTAAGGGGGACAAATTCTGGCTTGGAAGGCAAGGCTCAGACTCGGATTTTTGGGAACTTTCACCCGCGCCGCCTTGTCTAAACGGGCATGCTCGCTGTGCCTGATGCCCAAGAAATAGACGCCTTGAAAGAGGCGCTGGCGCAGGCTTTGCAGCGCAGCGACGCCCTGGCGGGGGAGTTGCGTATGGTGCGCGCCGAGCGTGACCTGCTCCAGGAGCGGCTCAAGCAGTTCATGCGCAAGCTCTTTGCCGCCCGCAGCGAAGCGGGCAGCCCGCAGCAAAGGGACCTGTTCTTCAACGAGGCCGAGGCGCTGGGCGCGGCCAGCGAACCGGCCACTTGCGACGGCCACGAAGATGGCAGCCAGGAGGTCCGCGCCCATCAGCGCGTGCCGCGCGGACGCAAGCCGCTCGATGCGGCCTTGCCCCGGGAGGTGGTGCGCCACGAACTGCCCGAAGACCAGCGGGTGTGCCCGCACGATGGCACGGCGCTGGTGGAAATTGGCGTGGAGACCAGCGAGCAGCTCGACATCATTCCCCAGCAGGTTCGCGTGATTCGCCATGAACGCGTCAAATATGCCTGTCCCTGCTGCGATGGCGCCTTGCGCCTGGCGTCCAAGCCGGCGCAAATCATCCCCAAGGGCTTGTTCAGCGAAGGCCTGCTGGCCTGGGTGATTACGTCGAAGTATTGCGACGGCCTGCCGCTGTACCGCCAGACGGCGCTGCTCTCGCGCTTTGGCGGCGGCGACCTGGCGCGCAACACCCTGGCCGCCAGCGTCGTGCGCGTGGGCCGGGAGGTGCAGCCCATCATCAATGTGCTGCGCGACCATTTGCTGGACTCGCCCCTCATCCATGGCGACGAAACCCATGTGCAGGTACTCAAAGAAGCCGGCAAAAGCGCGCAGTCCAAAAGCTACATGTGGGTGCAGACAACCCCGTGCTCCGGGGTGCAGGGAGCGGGGCCACCCATCCGGCTGTTTGGCTACGCGCCCTCGCGCAGCACGGCGGCCGCACAAATCCTGTATGCCGGGGTGCAAGAAGGCAGCGTGCTGATGACGGATGGCTACGCGGTTTATGACGCCATCGCGCAGGCGCACCACCTCGTGCATCTGGGATGCTGGGCGCATTGCAGGCGCGGGTTCCATGAGGCGCTGCAGGCGCTGCCCAGGAATGCGCGCGGCCCCGAGCAGCTCGCTGCGCGGTTTCTCGCGCTCATCGCCCAGTTGTATGCGGTAGAGTCGCGCGCACGCGAGCACCGGCTTCCTCCCCAGGAATTGCTGGTCCAGCGGCAACAGCACAGCGTGCCCGTGCTTGGCCAGATAGAGGCGTTGCTGCTGGCCAACGTGCACACCGTGCTGCCGGGCAGTTTGCTGGGCAAGGCGCTGCATTACCTGGCTTCGCAATGGACGAAGCTGGCGCTGTATGTCACCGATGGCGCCTACCCGATTGACAACAATGCTGCCGAAAATTCGATTCGTCCGTTTTGTATTGGAAGACGCAACTGGCTCTTCAGCGATACGGTAGCCGGCGCACAGGCCAGCGCCAACCTGTATTCGTTGCTGCAGACCTGCGTGGTCAACGGCGTCGACGGCTACGCGTACCTGCGCGCATTGCTCACCGCGCTGCCCAGCGCGCAAACGGCAGACGACTACGAGGCGCTACTGCCTTGGCGCATTACATTGCCCGGCCGCTGAGCAGCGGCCGGGCAACGCTCCTCAGCCATTTCAATCACACCCCGGCCAGCGGCGCAAGGTACGCTGTTAATTGACCGCATACCTTGAGCTCGCGGTTTTTGCCCGCGAGCAGTTCTTTGCGGCTGGCCGCCTGATCAATCAATGCCTTGGCCAGCGCGCGCAGTTGCTCGGCGTTCAGGCTGTCCAGGTGCTGTGCATTGACCATGGGCAGCTGTTTGCCCAACCCGGTGGCGTCTGGCCATTGGCGGATGCCCCAATTGCACAGCCGCTTCAGGTAATGCACAGCCGCTTCAGGTACTCGTGATAATGCCCGCCTCGCCCATGCGCGCCCAAGGCAGGCCCAGCACCAACACCTCAAACTGCGTATTCCGGTAAACGTGACCGCTGATTCCGGCAACGTGACCGGCATTCCGGCGAACGTGACCGAAGGTTGGTGTTGCGCGTTTTGATTTTATGCCGGCCTGCTTTCCCGGCTGTTTTGCCCTCTCTGAAATTGAATTGTTTTTGAACGAATAGGCCCCTGCCAGGCCGCCCGAGGTCCCTGAGCGTGGTGGATTAGTGGTCGGTGCTCCCTTGTGCTGGCGGGCTTTTTTTGCGCAGAGATTCGCCGGTGAGGGTGAAGCGGTGATGGTTTTGCATCAGGCGATCGAGCATGGCATCGGCCACAGTTTGGTCACCTATCCACTCGTGCCAGTGCTCAATGGGCAACTGGCTGGTGATGATGGTGGCGCGCTGGCTGGCTCTGTCGTCAATGATCTCCAGCAGATCGGCCCGAGTTTGACTGTCCATGGCGGCCATGCCCCAGTCGTCCAGCAGCAAGACGTCCGTATTTTTGAGCGTGTCCAGCCAGCGCGTAAAGGTGCCGTTGGCATGGCGAATGCGCAGTTCCTCACCCAGGCGAGGAACCCGCAGGTACAGCGCACTGTGGCCACGCCGGCAGGCATGCTGGGCCAGCGCGCACGCCAGCCAGGACTTGCCAGCGCCGGTGGCTCCGGTGATCAGCACGGCGTGCCCGGCATTGACCCACTCCCCCAGGGCCAGACTCATCACCGCGCTGCGTTCAATGCCCCGGGTGCTGCGGCTGTCCAAATCTTCAATGGCCGCTTGCGGATATTTGAGTTTGGCGGTCTTGAGCAATCGCGCACAGCGCCGGTCTTGCCTGCCATGCACCTCACGGTCTACCAGCAAGGCCAGCCGTTCTTCAAAGCTCATGGCGCCGATGCCGCTTTGCGCAAGCTGCTGCTCCAGTGCCTGGGCCATGGTCTCCAGGCGCAGGCCGCGCAGCTGGTTCAGGGTGGTATTCATCATCATGTTGGGCTCTGTCGTGTTGGGTTTCATTGGTAGTAGTTCGCGCCACGCACATGGGCGTGAGTCGGGCTGGTCCACTCGGGTGTGGTGCTGGCCTGCAACAGGTCGCGCCGGTTGAGCAGGATGTCGCGGATGTGGGTGTATTTGCTGGTGCCCAGGCCAAGGGCCATGGTGCAGGCCGCCTCCAGCCGGGCATCACCGTAGCGCTTGGACAGGGACAGCAGGCCCAGGCAGGCGCGGTAGGCGTGCTCGGGATGGGGTTGGCGCTGCAGCATCTTTTGCACCGTGGCCGCACAGGCCACCCCGATACGCGCGCCCCAGGCGATGAGCCGCTCAGGTGTCCATTGCGCCTGGTGCTGGTGGCGCTCGGGCAGGTGCTCAGTCACGGTGGTGAAACCGCCTTTGTAGACGCAGCGCATGTGGCTGGCCACCCGGTTGCCACGGTGCAAAATCTCCACCGCATGGGCGGTGACGCGCAGCTCCAGCGCCAGGCCCACCAGGGCGTTGGGCACGCTGTAGCGGTGGCCTTCGTATTCGACATGGCTGTCGATGTGTACGCGCACCGTTTTGAAGACCGCCCATTCCCAGGGCTGCACCGGCAAGGCCATCAGGGCCGGCGCGTCGATCTGCGCGAACACGCTGGCGCGGCTGCCCGGCAACTTTTGAAACGCACGCTGGTTGAGCCAGTGCAGCAAGGGGGCGATGGCGTCGTTAACTTCCTCCACGCTGGCGAACTGATGCTTGCGCAGGCGTGCCAGAATCCAGCGCTCGACCAGCAAAACGCTCAGCTCGACCTTCGGTTTCTCATAGGTCCAGAACTGCCGGCTGTCCGGCCACTGGAGCGTGCATAGAGATCGAAGTCACGCATCCCTTTCATCCCTGGCGTGGCCAGCGCTTTGTGCTGGCCACGCGCAAGCGAAACTGGGGCGAGGATCGGGTGATGTACTTCGACGCCCAAGGCCGGCTGCGTTCGCTGCCTGCGGCGTGGACCGACATCGACCCGCCGGACGTTTGCACGCAGGCAGCCGCTGGTCGTGCGGCGTTTCGTTCGGACGATCTCCTCAGGCTTGCAGCGCTGATCGACGAGATCAGGACCCAGCACTTGAGGAGGCCTCGCCGTGTCAAGTAAATTTTGCCGCATCTGTAAAGGCATTAATGCCGCATGGCATGGCGTTGCCGAAATAACCACCGATTCAGGTGTCTTGGTTTCTTTCTGGGCAATAGCATCCACAGGAGTAGGAGGTCATGGCTGCCTTGACGCCACGCAGCCAGCGGCATATTATTATTTACACCACAAGTCGCCTTTAGACGATGACCAAGACCACCCCCAAGCTCGATCGACTGCGCCAGGCCGGCGTCCTCAACGCACAGCCTGGGCGAGTGCAGGCCGCTTGGTTCCAGCCGGGGAGCTTCTTCGACGCCAACGATCTGGTGCAGGTCAAATACGAGATGCTGCGCCACGCGCGCCAGGACGGCGTCACCAAGGCCGAGGCGGCGAGTCTTTTTGGCCTGTCGCGCCCGACTTTCTATCAGGCCGAAGCCGCGTTCGAGCAGGGCGGCGTGGCCGGCTTGCTGCCGCAGCCGCGCGGCCCGAAGTCGGCGCACAAGCTCACTGCCGAGGTGATGGGCGTGATCGAGTCGCACCATCGCCCGGGCGCCCCGATGCAGGCGCGCGAGATGGCCCGGGTGGTGTTCAGCCAGCTGGGCCTGAAGGTGCACCCGCGCAGCATCGAGCGGGCCATGACACGCAAAAAAAAACGCTGACATCGGCGGCTGTCGTGTGCTGCGCAAAGGGTCTGCCCGCGCAAGCCGCGTCGGCATACGAGCGCATTCGCGCCGACGTGATGGCCGGCCAGGCGCGCCCCGACGCCGTGGGCGCCATCGTCTTTCACGGCATGTGGCGAGGGCTTGGGGTACTGCTCGAGACGGCAGCCTCGCCATTGCCACTGCCTTCACCGACCGTGTCGCCGCCATCAGCGGCGACCCCCACCGGCACGCCCGATCGCCAGCTCGTGCGTTTGCTGGCCGACATGGTGCTGGCCTTACAGACAGGAGGTGATCCATGCCCAGTGAGTCCGCCTTGAAGATCGATGCCGACCATCTACGCCGCGACGCGTTCCTGTACGTGCGCCAATCCTCGTTGCGCCAGGTGTTCGAGAACACCGAGAGCACCCAGCGCCAGTACGCGCTGCGCGAGCGCGCGGTCGCGCTGGGCTGGCCCATCGAGCGCGTGCATGTCATCGACAGCGACCTGGGCCAGTCCGGCGCGCAGGCGCAGGGCCGTGACGGCTTCCAGCACCTGGTCACCGAGGTGGCGCTGGGCCACGCCGGCATCGTGCTGGGTCTGGAGGTCTCGCGCCTGGCGCGCAACAACGCCGATTGGCACCGTCTGCTCGAGCTGGCCGCGCTGTCGCATACGCTGATCCTCGACGAGGACGGGGTCTACGACCCGGCCCACTTCAACGACCGCTTGCTGCTGGGCCTCAAGGGCACCATGAGTGAGGCTGAATTGCATATCCTCAGGTCCCGCCTGCAAGGCGGCATTCTCAACAAAGCTCGCCGCGGGGAGCTGGAGATACCCTTGCCGATCGGCCTGACGTACGACGGCCTCGGCCGGGTCGTGCTCGACCCGGACCGCCAGGTCCAGGACACGGTGCGGCTGCTCTTCGATGTGTTCGACGCGGTCGGCTCGGCCTGCGCCGTGGTGCGGCGTCTGCGCGCTCAGCAGGTGCTGTTTCCCCGGCGCATCCGCCGAGGAATCGGCAAGGGCGATCTGCTGTGGGGGTCGATTGACGTCTCGCGGGTGCTGCAGATCCTGCACAACCCGCGTTACGCCGGCGCGTTCGTCTACGGGCGCTCGCGCACCGGATGCAACGCACAGCTCCATCCGGTGCAGCGCGTCGTCGGGCAAAAGGACTGGAAGGTGTTGATCCGTGACGCCCATCCGGGCTACATCGACTGGCCGCAGTTCGAGCGCAATGCGCTGCGGCTGCGTCAGAACCTGGGTTTTGCACCCGGGGAGCGCGGTCGCATGCCGCGCGAAGGTCAGGCCTTGCTGCAGGGTCGCGTGCTGTGCGGCAAGTGCGGTGCGCGCATGCGCGTGCACTACGAGGCGCTTGGCGCCGGGCTTCGTGCCTACTACCGCTGCAGCGAAGAGGTGGTGCGCCGTGCCGGCAAGCCATGCCAGGCCGTCCACGGACCGGCGGTCGATGCCGCGGTGAGTGCCTTGCTGCTGCAGACCGTGGCGCCCGCAGCGATCGAGGTGGCGCTGGCCGTGCAGGACGAAATTGCCCAGCGCATCGGGCAGGCCGCCGAGCGGCGCCAGGCGCAGCTCGAGCGCGCACGCTACGAAGCCGAGCTGGCCCGGCGCCGCTACGCCAAGGTCGATCCGGACAACCGCCTGGTAGCCGATGCGCTGGAGGCCGACTGGAACCATCGCCTACGCGAACTCGATGCCTTGCAACAACTTCAAGATCGCCAACGCCAGAGCGATGAAACCCAACTGGACGACGCGGCGCGCCAGCGGATCGCCGAGCTGACAAGCGACTTTCCCCGCGTCTGGAACGATGCCCGGACCAGCGCCCAGGAACGCAAGCGCATGCTCGCGCTCCTGGTCGAGGACGTGACGCTTGTGGCCGGCCCCAGCATTGCCGTTCATGTACGCTGGCGCGGCGGGCATACCCAGAGCCTGAGCGTGGACAAGCCACGCCCCATCGCGCAGATCCGCAAAACGCCCTGCGAAGTCGTCAAGCTCATCGATGAATGGCTCGATGCCTCAACGGACAGGCAGGTCGCCGCCAGGCTCAACGAACAGGGCCACCGCAACTGGAAGGGGCAGTCGTTCACGTCGAGAACGGTCATGTCCGTTCGCCGTGCCTACCGATTGCGCAGTCGTTTCGAACGGCTGCGAGCGCACGGCATGCTCACGGGCCAGGAGATGGCCGAGCAGCTCGGTGTGTCGTCGACCACCATCCATCAGCTCGGCCGCAAAGGGGTGCTGGCGCGCCACCTGTACGGCAACCACCACCGTTGCTTGTACGAGCCACCAAACGGTGGTCAACTGGTGCGCGGCGTCGGTGGCCGGTACACCAGCCACTGCGCTTCGTTTATTCCCGCTCAACCGTCAACACAAGGTGCAGTATGAAGTCCACGCCTTGTCCTGTGGGTGATAAGCGCGTGCAGGCAGCACACTGCAGCCGTAATGACGGGCAAAGTCCTGCACGCTGTCGGTCAGCAGCGGCTCGTAGCGGTCGGCCTTGGTCACCAGGGCGCGCGGGTTGTCGGGGATGATGAGCTGGGGCACGCCGCCATAAAAATTCAACGCCTGCGCGGTGGCGCCCAGCCAGTCGCGTGCCGTCTGCGCGGCCGTTGCCAGGCAAAAGCAGTAGCCCGACACGCCCATGGCAGCGACGAAGAGGTTGGCGCGGCCCACCTCCTGGCCACCGGCCACTAGTGCAATGGTGGGGCCGGCGTAGTCGATGAACAGCTTCTCGCCAGCGCGGTGGACCTGGCGCATGGAACGCTTGAGGCGTTTGGCAAACTGGCGGTAGTTCTCGCAAAACTGCGAGTAGCGCCAGGGCTTCAGGGGCAAGTCCGCACGGTGCTCGTCGCCGACCTGGGCGCAGTATTCCTCCCACAGCAGCATGAGCGTCACGCCCTTGCGGCCCAGCTCCTGGTGAAGGCGCCCGAAGTCGGCTTGCGCATAGGTCTGGCTGGCGCGAGACGACGCCAGCAGGCGTCGCTCCAGCGCGGCTTCGTCCAGGGCTGAAATGGCCGCCCAGTCCAGCCCGGCGGCAACGGCCAGACCCACGTATTTGGTGACAACACCTTTGGAGAACCCCAGGGCACTGGCGATTTGTTGATGGGACTGTCCACCCTCGAATTTCAGACGCAGGGCGTCTTTGAGTTTGCGCATATTGATCCTTAAGGCGGGCATGAAGCTCTTTGCAAAAAGCATCGAAGCTACACGCCACGCCGGGTTTCGTTTATGCGCAACACCGTGCCGACGGTGTCTACCGCCGTGCCGACAGGCGTGACCAAAAACATCGGTCACGTTCGTCGGAATCAGCGGTCACGTTGCCGGAATCCCTCCGGTCACGTTCACCGGAATGTCGGTCACGATCCCGGAATCACCGGTCACGTTGGTCCGGAATACTCACTCAAACTGGGCACGCCCCCGACAGCCAGCCATCACCTTGGGCTTGATGAGATACGCATCGCGCACTACCCGCCGTACTGCTCCAAACACAACCCGATCGAGCACCGATTGTTTGCACATGTCACGCGCGCCTGCCAGGGCGTGACGTTTCACACGGTGGACATCGCCCGGCAGTTCATGGCAAAAGCCAAAACGGCCGCCGGGCTGACAGTGAAGGTCGAGGTGCTCGGCGGGTTCTACGTCAAAGGCAAAAAGGTCGCGGCAGACTTTCTGGCAAACATGAGCATCGTCTTCGATGTGCATCTGCCCCGATGGAACTACCGTGCCGTCCCGGCCAATGGCTGAGCTTGGGAAGTTATTTCTGACCACATCCTTAACGCTGTGGTGCGCTCGATTGCCCAGCGCGGTGGCTTTCTGGGAAGAAAGCACGATGGCGAGCCGGGCGCCAGAACGATTTGGCTGGGCATGCAGGAGATTTCCGTCTTCGTCGAGGGTGCCCGTTATGCCCGGCAGCTCAACGATGGGTGACTTAATGAATGGTCGCCCCGTCCCAAAATGGCACCTGGAAGTGCCGAAATGCGGAGAATGAAAGTCCTATCAACACTTACTGGATTTCGACTAAAATTTTACCGATAGGTCATATTTAATTGACCCGGTCGCTGTTTATCTTAGAATTTACCGATCGGTTTAATTAAAGGCAGAGTTTATGGATTCCACAGACCTCAGAGCGGGCGTCACCATCTCGTCAACCCAGGAACTGGGCCAGCTCTTGAAGCAGGTCCGCAAGTCGCAGCACATCACGCAGGCCACGCTTTCTGGCATGGCGAACTGGGGCGGGCGCTTTATTGGCGATGTTGAAAGCGGAAAGCCGACTGTGCGGGCTCAAATGCTCTTTGACCTCATCGGCTGGCTGGGTTTGGAAATCGTGATCCGCAAGAAAGGCTCGAAATGACCAGGGCGCTCGATGTGCTGGTGGACGGCAAGCTCATTGGCCACCTTTACGACAGGGACCCGCTGGCCTTTGCGTACTCGGACGATGTCCTCAATGGCCTGTTGCGCTCGCCTTTTTCCAGCGTCATCGCCTTGGCGCCGGGCGACATCGCCACGCCTGCCGTTCTGGCTTACTTTGAGAACCTGTTGCCCGAAGGCGATCAGCGGCGAACGCTCGAAGAACAGCATCACGCGACTTCGGTCTTTGGCTTGCTCTGGAGTGCAGGGTGGGACACCGCAGGGGCCATCGTTCTGCAACCCAGCGGATCGGACTCAAATGTCCCCGCCTATGTCAAGAGCAACTGGACTGAAATTGCACAAATCATTGCGGGTCATGGCCTGCCCCGGGAGTCTTCCAAGGCATCCATTTCGGGGGCGCAATACAAGCTCCTGCTCTGCCTGGACGGGCAATCCAACCCGCTGCTGCCTGTGGGCTCCACCCCGTCGACGCACATACTCAAGCCTGTCATTGAACGCACCGGACAAAAGATCTGGGCCTCCGCCATCAACGAGACCATCATCATGCGCGCAGCCGGCAAATGCGGCCTGCCCATTGCCAACGTTGACTACGTTGCAGCCGTCAAGTCCTGCCTGGTCGAGCGCTATGACCGCTTGGCCAAAAACGGCGTGGTGATCCGGGTCCACCAATCCGACCTTTGCCAGCTTCTCAAAACAGCGTCAGGCGTCAAATACGAGGTCGACGGGGGCCCGAGTTTCGCTGCGTGCTACGCGCGCGTTAAATCCCTCAGCGCGAATCCGCTCATCGACTGCGCCAACTTGCTCAAGTGGCTGTTTTTTAATCTCTACGTTGGCAACAACGACAGTCACGCCAAGAACGTCTCGATGCTCTCCACCAGCGATGGCGAGCGGCTCGCGCCGTTCTACGACTTGATGACCACCACGGTCTACCCCGGTTTTTCAACGCACTTTGCCTTCAGCATTGGCGGGACATTCAAGCCTGGCGAGATTGGCCCCGGCGAGTTGAAAGACCTCGCTGATTCGCTCAATGTGTCTGAAAAATACATGCTTAAGCTGGCCAAGGAAATGGCCGACCTGATCAATCCGGCCATCGAGGCGTCGATCCTGGAGCTTCAGGCCCATTTTGGTCACCCCGAAAAGACCATGGCTGAGCGTCTGGGCCATGAGGTGGCCAGCATATGCAAAAAGCGCAGTGCCAGGTTTCTTGCCCGATCGGCTTCGCCTTTCCCAGATGTCGGCTCCACGGCAAAAGACAAACGCGCGTCGTGAACCGGCTTGCCACGCACGCGCTTGGGCATTTTCAATACAAAAATATCCATCAGGTGTAATGCCCGTCAGTTAAGTATTCACTGGCGGCGTTCTTGTCGAGCACTCCGGTGAACGTATACGGAACCGGACACGCTGGCGAGTCCTGCTGCCCCCCGTCATTACCACTCCAACGAAAACACCCGCGCTGCAGCTTTATCTTCCGTGTGTGCCTTGATGGCCAAGGCTATGAGCACAAGGAACTCACGACCTACCACCCGTTCATCGAAGCCGAAAATGGTCCGCCCGCGACATGGTTTTCCGAATCCGAGGGACTCATATCGGAACGGAACACGCTGGCGAATTTTCACGCGCGAGCGTCATATCCACGTACACGAACAACTCCCCGGCGGCAGCAACGGCCCCGCCCCGCCTTGACGGCTGCGCAACAACATACGGGACCGACAAAATAATTCATGAGAACGATTGTGTGTGGACGATAGATTCGCCGTTGCCGTGGTTCAATTTCGGTCTCGGCATCAAACAGTGCGAGATCGGAGGTTCTGCCGGCGTTCATGCGGGGGGCGGGTGAGGCTCTTGGCGGCCAGTCAGCCGTCTGGTCCGAAAAATTGCCATTGCCGCCGACAAAGCTGCTCTGGCTAACCTGAATGGTGCGTGCTGGTGAATTGCACACCTGTCACGGAGCCACTCGAGTCTGCTGGACGCACAAGCTGCTGCGGCAAAAAACGAGCCGAACAGCGATAACCTTTTTGGCCACCATACTGGCTTTCGCGTGCAAGGCAACATCCGTCCAATTTCTGAACGGCGCCAGGGCAGGGCACCCGAACGCAATCGATCATCGAGATCGTCCATGCCTTGACGCAAGCGAGATGGCATCCGGTAGCGGTATCGTGCCCCGCAATTGCCCGCCAAGCATTGGTTTTTGATTCGTGGCCACCACCTTTACTGGCGTGATTGCTCTAAAATTTTTAACTGAAGGCATGATGGCATCATCGCAAAAGCTGTGTTCGGGCGCTGATGAGCAGTGGGTTTTCATGTGTTCGACTGCCCCGAATTGACGCTGCTACACAAGCCTGATGTGTTCGCGAGGCCCTACACGTTCGCTCAAGGCACTACGTTGAAGAAATCGAACCCGCAGCACAGGTGCCCATGCGATGGAGCAAATGGCCGTGCTGCCAGCGATGCTTTGCGCCAATTGCTCAGGGCTGGAGCGCCAGTGGCCTCGCTGTGCCTGCAAGCTTGGAATTGGCTGACCCACGCCAGCGCAGTTGCGACCTACTGGTGATGCTGGAACGGCTGACCAGCAAGAATGACTGAGACACTTCTCTCGACAACCAAGAAGTGAATAATATTTCTCGAACTCATCACGCCGCTGTGCTAAAGTTGTTTTCGGTGCTAAACACACCATAAAGTTAGCGGGCAACCTCTCCGTGAACGAGGTTTTTTCACGTCTAGAATTTGCAAATGCGGGGCTTTCCCGCTTTCATGGTTTTGGGCGGGATGGTGCGAACCGCAAGGCCGCACGCACGACTAACTTCGTGTGTTTAACATCCCGTCCACCCGTTGACCTTAAACAGACAGCGTGTGGTTTTCAGTCTCAGTTAGGAGCCGAAATCATGACCAGCATCATCTCCCCGTCTGCCCGCAAGGCCGACCACACCACCGCACCCACGGCCATCACCACCTCGCCCGCCATCGGCAACATCGAACACCACCAAGCCCTTGACGCTGCGATGCTGAAGGCCGTCCGGGCCGCGTCCCTGCTCGAGCACGCCTGCACCGCGTCAGCCACCTACGGAAGGGCTTGAGCCATGAAAAATCATTGCAGTGCTCCGCTGTGTCTGGATGCGTGGGCGACAGACAACTGGAATCTTGACACGCAGCCGGTGGCCATCCTGAACGAAGCCAGCACGCTGCACGAGCGCGTCGCATATTGCCACGGTCTGGCCCATGGGATGCAAAAGGTAGCCGAGCTGCTGTATGAAAACGATTCCGAAGGAGTGGCGAGTGTCGCCGGATTTTTTTTCAGTCAAATCACACCCCTCGTGGCGATGCTTGAGCGTATGGGCGCAGATACCTATACGGCTGAGCGCAAGCTCGCTGTCGTTGCCCCTACCGGGTATCCCTGAGCTGGGCGCATGGCGGAGCAGGCGCTTTTGCTCAGCGCTGCAAAATCCTCCTCGACTGGAATACTGCCAGGCGGTGGGCTAACCTTCCTTGCAATCCGGCGGTCCAGCACAGTGTGGTGCCATGCCGGATCACTGCCCTCGCAAAGGGCTGCTGTCCGGTCAGAGGGCTGACGCGTCTTTTTGCGTATCCACGGGCTTGGCGACGGCAGGCCGCACAGCATGCGGGTCCTGCGAGGCCTGCACTACGGGCTGCTTGCTCGCCGGCCTGGCGCGCTGCAAATAGCTCTTGAGTGTTGGCGTCGCCACATCCAGGCCTTCGCCGCGCAACACCTTGGAAATCTGGTCGAGCGTGTAGCCACGCTTTTGCATCGCGGTGATTTCCTTGGCCAGCACCTTGACGGCTTCTTGCTTGTTGTGCTGCTGCTTTTTCTTTTCAATTGGCGGCATAGCGCGCAACTTCAGTGCGATGGCTTCGAGCTGTTCGGTCGTGTGGCTCACTGGCTTGCTCCTTGAATTTTTGACTGGTTGAGCTTGCAGCATAGCAAATTTGTAAAAATTGCGCAATGTTGTTAGCATATGCAAATAAAGCAGCTTACGAAATCTTTAACAGGATGGGCTTTGTAATACATATGACTGCTGATCAGCTCGAAGGCGCCCCACGCCGGGAGCGTTTTACTTTCTCAAGTTGGAAGGAGACAGGGCCATGCCATTCGAAACCAAGGGCGCGCAAGCGCTGGACGGAACGCTCAACCTGCGCGTGACGTCCGAGGAAAAAGCCCGGCTCCAGGAGGATGCGGGCTTTGCGGGCTTGAGCATGTCCGAGGTCGTGCGGCGCCGCTATTTCGGCCGGCCCCTCATCGCCGATGCCGATGCGGTGATCATCAGGGAGCTGCGGCGCATCGGCCGACTGCTCCAGCAAGGCCATGCCCAAAGCAATGCGGAGCCCAGCGAACCAACAACGGCAGCGCTGGCCGAGGTTCGCGCCTGCATTGAAAAGCTGTCGCATGATCGTTAAAAAAATTGAGTCGGACCAAACCAAAGCCAAGGCCGCGAGCATCCGGCACCTCACGGACTACATTCGCGCGCCCCAGACCATCAACCCGCAGGAAAAAGTTCTGTATGCCGGAGGGTGCGGTTTCCTGTGCGCCGGTCACAAGAGCCAGCAGGCCGAGATGATCGCCCTGGCCAACGAAGCGGTCCGAAGCAAAAACCCAATGACCCACTTTATTTTGAGCTGGCGCGAAGGCGAGCAGCCCAGTCCGGAGCAGGTCGAGGAGATTGTCGGCCTGTTCCTGGACGAACTGGGCTTGAACGCTCATCAGGTGATCTTTGGGCTGCATCAGGATACGGACAACATCCACCTGCACCTTGCTATCAACCGCGTGCATCCGGACACCCTCGCGGTGGTGGAGATCAACAAAGGCTTTGACGTAGAGGCGGCGCACCAGGCCATTGCCCGGATTGAACATGTTCAGGGCTGGCAGCGTGAGCACCATGGTCGTTACCTGGTGCTCGATAATGGCGACCTTGGGCGTGAGCATGTCGAGCCGGATACACCTCGCCAGCCCGGCCAGCGCAAGCGGGATATGGAAAACCGCACCGGGGAAAAGTCCGCCGAGCGCATTGCCATCGAGCAAGGCGCTCCCCTCATCGAGCAGTCTGGTAGCTGGGCCGAGCTTCACCTGGCGCTGGCAGCGCGGGGCATGCGCTACGAAAAGGCGCAGCGCGGTGCGGTAATTTTTGTCAACGAGGTGGGCATCAAGGCCGGCAGTGCCGACCGCCAGGCAAGCCTGCCGCGGCTGCAAAAGCGGCTGGGACCCTATGCACCAGCGCCGCTGCTGCAGCAAGCGGCAGTGCGTGCGCCTGAGCCGATCCGCAACGATGTGTTTGGATGGGAGCGCTACATCGCCGGCCGCAAAGCGCATCACACAGACAAGGAAGCGGCCATGGGTGAGGAGCGGCTGCAGCAGGAGGCCGAACGGCAGGCGATGTCTGTGCTGCACCAGGCTAGGCGCCAGGAGGTGCTCAGTGGCAACTGGAAGGGAAGGGGCGACGCGCTCAACGCCCTGCGCAGCGTACTGGGAGCGGAACAAGCCGCGGAAAAGGCGGCACTCCATGCGCGCCACCGCACCGCGCAAGAAGAGGTGCGCCGGCGGTTTCGGCCCTATTCCGACCTCGAGCAGTGGCTCCGAGATGGGCAGCATCCGGAGCTTGCCGAGCAGTGGCGACACCGCGCGCGCGAGCCCGCGCGTATCGAAAGCGGGAATGGTGGGACGGCGAGGGTAACGCAGGGGGTAAAGGACGCGCCAGCAACGCCGCAAGACATCGGGGACTACCGCGCGGAGCGACGTGGCCGGCAGGTGCACTACTTTCGCAAGGAAGATGCCGGCAAGGGCGGGCAGGCCGCTTTCGTGGACCTCGGTAAACGCATCGAGGTCCACGACTGGCGCCATGCGGAGGCGACACTGGCTGCCATGCAGTTGTCGGCGCGCAAGTGGGGCTGCATCAAGGTGACGGGCAGCGAGGACTTCAAGGCCCTGTGCGTCCGGCTGGCCGCAGCGCATGGTTTGACGATCAGCAATCCGGAGTTGCACGACAGGATCGCGCAGGAGCGCGAGCGGATACAGCGGTCACTGCAAGCGCGAGCGCAAGAGGAGGTGGCGCAGCCAGCGCCACGGGCGATGGCTTCGGCCCCGATCGAGCAGTTCGAGCGGTATGCTCAGGCGGTCGATGCGCAGCGCTACCGTGTCACGTCGGTGCGCTTGAAGCCGGGCGGCGGGCGGATGACATTCTTGCTGGATAAAAGGGCAGGGCTTAGCAAAGGGTTCACGCCCGAGGAGGTGCGCCAGCGCATGCCGGGGATACAGCGCCTGAGCGAGCGCGGGGAGGGGATTGACTACACGCCGCTGTCGGCCGATAAGCATCACGTATTGATCGACGCGATGAGCCAGGCGCAGCTGGACGAGTTGCTGCGAGGCGGCTACCGTCCTGCAGTCGTGCTGCAAACCAGCCCGGAGCGATTTCAAGCCCTCATCACCGTGCACAAGTCAGGCGCTTCGAACGACGAGGAGGTGGGTCGCCAACTCGCCAGGCAGTTGAACCTTGAATACGGCAACCCGGCTCTGCGCGGCGGCTGCATCCAGCCGCATCCGGCTCCGGGATTCCCTGCGCGCGAGGTCACGCACCGGCAGGCAGATGGCATCTTTTGGGAAGTGCGCCTTATCCAGGCCGAGCGCTGTGAGTGTCCCATGACGCTGGCGCTGGCATTGAAGATCAGCACCGAGGACGGGTCGCAGGCTTCGCCGCAGGTGAGCCAGGAAATCGTGAAGGCGGTGGTGCCGCCTGAGCGCACGCGGCCGCCAGGTTCTACGCTGGCCTTGGCCACAGCTGGGACTCCTACCCATTCTTCTACGCCTGCCATTGATGCTTACTGGCGGCATTACCAGGATATGCTCAGTCGCCATACCGCGGGGCAGGTCAACCTGTCGCGCGTGGACAGCATGATTGCCGTGCGCCTGCGCGTGACCGGCCACGCACAAGCAGCCATCGCGCACGCCTTGCGGCAATGCGCCCCCGGCATCCGTGAAACGCTGGAAACGCGTGACTGGCTCGCCTACGCCAGGCGCTCAGCGCGCTTTGCGTACAGTGCAGCGGGCGACTTGCAGGCGGCCGAGCTTGAAGTGCACCGCCATGAGTGGCAGATGCTCGAGGGCCGCAACGAGGCGCACACGGACGAACAATCTACGGAGCAGACGGTGCTGCGCTCACTCAAGGCGCTAAAAGAAATTGAGAGAATGGAAGCGCTTGGGCGCAAATCACCGAAAACTGGTGCGCACCCAAAGCGGATCGGCTAGAGGCATACCGCTAGGCCGCATTGGATGGAGCACACGAACGTCGTCCCGGAGACTTCGTAGTCCAATGCTTTGAGCGCGAGAGGCGGGGTACGCAGATAGGTCTCTTCCTTTGTCGGACTAGCATGCGGGGACTGCTCTCCAGGAGGCCAGGGTTGACGGCGGACAGGAAAAAAGGAAACAGGGACGAATACCGGAAAACTGGGAACTGAGTTGAGGACAAGGCTACTGATCGATGACTGAAGTCCGGCCGTTGGATGAGCCGGTCTTGCATCATGCACAGCGTCATGCCGCCCGATCTGCCGTGTTGATCATGATCGGCATACTGCTCCAGGTTGATCTGATCTGAAGGCGGCTTTGCATGGCGTCTTCCCTTCGTTACCATACCTCTTTGGGATCGAAGGCGCCTTCGGCCCGCAAGGGATTCGAGCGTTGCCCACAGGACAAGAAAAAACTGGACTAGTGCAAGCGCTAAACGCCCCCGCTAACGCGCTCACTTTCTCCAGGCAGGCCAGCGCCGTGTGAGAATTCACTGTGGAGGAACGCGACATGAATCAAGTCAAACTTGTCCTTGAGTTTTACAAGGTTGCCAGTCCTCTGATACTTGCTGAGGAGCAAAACAAATGGGCGGCGGACCCTAGCGCCTTTGCTGAGTTGTTCCGCATGAGCCCCATCGAAAGCGCTGTGTGGGAGCGCATCCGCGAGGCCCGCGCGGTCTTTTATCCGCAGTACCCGGTGGACAAGTTCTTTGCCGACTTCGCCAACCCGGTGGCCCAGGTAGCCATCGAGTGCGACGGCCTGGAGTTTCATCTGGACAAGGCCAGCGACGCGCAGCGGGACGCCCGGTTTCACGAACTGGGCTGGACGGTTTACCGCATACCGGGTCTGCTGTGTGTCTCTGAATACAACCTGCTCGAAGAGGCGACCGAGGACGAGGTGCAGGACCCGTTTACGCTGCGGCTTATCCGTGCCATCGCCGACCAGCACGGCCTCATTCGAGGCAACGCCTTGCACCGTCCGATTGAAGAAGAAATGCAAGCCTGTCTGCGTTTGTCAGCGCAGGGCGAACTGGGGACGCTGGGCATCATGCCCTGAGGCTACTTGTCTTTTTCAGCGCCGGCGCCTGGCCGCGGACTTGAGCCAGTTTGTCCCTCGGGATCCATAGCGGGCTCTTGCTCTTGCTGCTGCGGGTTCAGTTGCCTGCTGCGGTTGTCTTGGTTGGCCTTGAAGTCTGGCTGAAGCGGGTCTTTCACACGGCTACGGTCGTCGTTGGGCGTAGGCATGCGGGCCTCCTTCTTTTAAGTCGGCAGTATCCCGCCACCGATGCGCAGTAAACGTGACAGGAGGTGAATTTGCCAACATTTCGCGCCGCAATTGCTTCTGAAAAGACGTCCAGAACTCAAAAACGATGCGTTGCAAGCGGTTCTGCAGTGAAACCGCTGTCAATGACTTTGCCTAGCTGAGTGAGCGAGCTAGCACAGTATAAATATTTTCAATTTAGGCTTGAATATCTCAAAAGTTACTAGATTTGACATTTATATCCTAAGTCAAATTAATTGGTGAACTGCTATGAACACTGTTGAAAGTTCTATTGTTTCTATTGACAACGATTTGATAAACATTGTTCACATCACTAGCGAAGACAGTATGGATGCGATGTTTGTTTATGCACCGAGCGACCTTGCATTCACCCTGAATTCCAAAGTGGCCTGTAAGTCACCGCTCAAGGTATTCATATGAAAGACATTTCGCATTCGGCGACCTGGGCTTTGTGCTTGAGTTCTATGCGGTGCGAGCGTCCCGGTACGGTATCCCGTACCGGAATGACGAACCGGAATGACGAACCGGAATAACGAACCGGAATGGCCGTACCGCCGGGCGAAATGGATCACGCAGATTACCGGCCCCCCATCTCTGCTTGCAGCTCAATCATTCAACCATTCATTTCATTGCCGCTGGCGGCTTGCATACCGAAGGAATTTTCCCATGGCAAAACTGACATTTGACGAAGTAGCTCAGAAAGCGGAGCAGCTGGTTGAGCAAAACTTGAAGCCGACTGTCAAAGTGGTCCAGGCTGCTCTCGGGGGTCGGAGCACTGACGATGTTGGAAAACTCCTTAAACAATGGCACGAAACCAAGGCTGCCAGCGCACAAAAGATCTTTCTCATGCCCGATACGGTCGCCGCTGTCATTCACCTCGAAATGGAACGGCGCACAGTCGAGGTCGAAACCCGGGCTAATGTACGAATTGCACAGGTAAGCGAAAAAACGGATGAGCTGCTTGATGAACTCAAGGAACTGCATCAAGACGAGCGCAACGACTGGGCCAGGGAGCGGGTGCAACTGCAGACTGACGCAGAGTTGGGGCGCCGAAATTCGTCTGAAACGATGCAACTGCGTGCCCAAGTGCGCCAGCTTGAACTTGATTTGCAATCTCGCACAGTTCAGCTCGATGTTTCAATTCAAAAGATCAATGGCTTGGAAGTCGCGGCTGCTTCCGTGCAAAAATTGTATGAGCAGACGAGAACCGCTGAAGTCAACGCCGATGTCCAGCGCAGGCTACTGGAAGAACTGAAGGATTTGCATCGCATCGACAAGGGTACTTGGGCTGAAGAACGCAATGAGCTGAGAAAAGACGCAGAAGCAGGACGCCGCAATTCAGCTGAAAAAGTTCAATTGTGTGAGCAGATAAGCAAACTCGAAGCGCAAGTTCAGAGCGCTAGCGCGCGATATGATAAATTGTTTGCACAGCAAGAGGGGCTCCAGCTTATGGCCGACTCAGCGCAGGAGGTCGAAGAACGGGCGCGAGACGCAGAAGCTGCCGTGAAGGCCATGCAAAAAGAACGGGATCATTTCAAAGTTCTGGCCACGACGAATGCACAAATGGTTGCCCCTTTTTTGGATCACATGGAGGCCGGTGGTCAAGGACCAATGATCGCCATGGCAGGACAGCCTGCGATGCAGGCGGTTTTCAAAGAAGCCAGCCAGCTTCGGTCTGCTGATTCTTAGGAAGCGGTATCCAAGGGCATCGCTGCCCTTCGAAACCGCCTGACGTCATCGATACCTGCCGGGCGCGAAAAGCCAGCGCCACTGACTTGCTCGCCCGAGCCATCCATGCGGCCCGGCTCGGTCTGCCAGCACCGACTCTGCCGCCCATTCCCATGCAATTGCTGGGCCAGCATGGGGCTCTGGTGGGGATGTGAACGTAGGGTTCTAAACGACTACGGCTCATGAGCTTTTGCAGCCACTGGCAGTCCTGCACGTCGCTCTTGCGTCCGGGAACGTACTTCATCTGCCGAGTATCGACCAGCCGTAACCGGTAACTGAACGGCGTCCTTCCTTGCAAAGGTGTCGCCGGGAACAATGCCTTCATCGATTTACGATGAGGAGCAACAGCGATGCAAGCCATGGTCAACGAGGGCGTAAAGCGCCGTCACCGTTTGAACGAGCAAGCCTGGCTCGAAGCGTTCAAACGCTTTGAAGGCGCCGGATTGACGGTAGAGGCGTTCTGCCGCCGTGAGGGTCTGTGCCGCAGTAGCTTTGCCCGCTGGCGTTCGCGCTTGCTTGGTGGGGCTGGCGTGCCTCGCCAGCTCAAGCAGGACGCCCAAAGCCAGGCACCGATGGCTTTCGTCGATTTGGGTGTGATGGGCTCGGGTGCGCCCGCGCCCTGCCCGGCGCTGGAGTTGCGCCTGGACCTCGGCGCGGGTCTGACCCTCACCCTGGTTCGGCGCTGATGTTCTTCCCCGAAGGCCAGATTCGCGTCTTCCTTTTTGGTCAACCGGTGAGCATGAGGCTGTCCTTCGATGGCCTGTACGCACTGGCGCGGCACGGGCTGCATCAGGACCCGCTGAGCGGGCATCTGTTTGTCTTCGTCAACCGCCGCGCCACGCAGATGAAGGTGCTGTACTTTGACCGCAGCGGCTGGTGCGTGTGGGCCAAACGACTGGAGGCCGGGACATTCTTGCGTGACTGGAGTGCGGTGGTTCACCGCGAGATGGACTGGACGGCGTTGAAACTCATGCTCGAGGGCATCGAGCCCAAACGGCAGTACAAGCGCTATCGCAGCCCGCGCAATTGGGGACAATCCTGTGCCGTACCGCAGGCGCCCTCGGTAACATAAGGTCCATGTCTTTGACGCTGACGCCCCGAGTTCCTGATGCCATCGCGGTGGCTGCGCTCGGGCCTGCGAAAATAGCGCAGATGCTGCAGAGCCAGGCCGCGCAGATCGAGGAGCTCAAACGCCAGATCGAGTGGTTCAAGCGCCAGATCTTCGGCAACAAGCGCGAGCGCTTTGTGCCCCAGGTCGATGCGCAGCAGATGCACCTCGGCCAGTTGCTGGGCGATCTTGCACAGCCTGGCGATCAGAGCGAAACCACCCAGATCGTTCCCGCCCACAAGCGCCGCCGGACCGTCAGCGACTTTAGCGATGAGGGGGCTGCGGCGGCGACATTCTTCGACGAGGCCAAGGTGCCGGTGCAGGTCATCGAGGTCCCCAACCCCGAAGCACAAGGTCTGGCGCCCGAGCAGTACGAGGTCATCGGCGAGAAGGTCAGCCACCGCCTGGCGCAGCGCCCAGGCAGCTTTGTCGTGCTCAAGTACGTGCGCCCCGTGATCAAGCGCCGCGACACGCAGACCCTGCACTGTCCGAGCGCGCCGCTGGGCGTCATCGAGGGCAGCCGTGCCGACGTCAGCTTCATCGCCGGCGTGTTGCTGGACAAGTTCCGCTGGCACCTGCCGCTGTACCGCCAACACCAGCGCCTCCAGGAGGCCGGCTTCAAGACCAGTCGGCCGTGGTTGACACAGCTGGTGCAGCAAGCGGCACAGTTGCTCGAACCCATCTACACGGCGCAGCTCGAGTCGATCCGTGCCAGCCGCGTCATCACGATGGACGAGACCCCGATCAAGGCCGGTCTGGGCGGCGGCGGCAAGATGAAGACCAGCTACTTCTGGCCGGTTTACGGTGAACATGACGAGGTGTGCTTCCCGCACTTCGAGTCACGTCGCCATGAGCATGTGCAGCAGGCCCTGGGCCTCAAACGCAAACCGGGCACCGTGCTGCTGAGCGACGGCTACGAGGCCTATGCCAGCTACGCCAGCAAGAGCGGCATCACCCACGCTCAATGCTGGGCCCACTCCAGGCGAGCGTTCTTCGAAGCGCAGGGCGCCGAGCCCCAGGGGGCGGCCGAAGCCTTGCGCCAGATCGGCGCGCTCTACCAGATCGAGGACGATATCCGCCAGGCCAAGCTCTCGGGTGAGGCCAAGCGCGTGCATCGTCTCACCCACAGCAAGCCTCGGGTTCAGGCATTCTTCACCTGGGTCGATCAGCAGTTTGAACAGCAGGGCCTGTTGCCGAAAAACCCGTTGACGAAGGCCTTGGCCTATGTGCGCGAGCGTCGTGCGGGGTTGTCGGTCTTCCTCGAAGACGCTGACGTGGCCATCGACACGAACCACATCGAACGTGCCCTGCGCCCGATTCCGATGGGCAAGAAGAATTGGTTATTTTGTTGGACGGAGGTGGGCGCCAAGCATGCCGGCATCGTGCAAAGCCTGATCGCGACATGCCGGCTGCACGATATCGATCCATACACCTACCTCGTCGATGTCTTGCAGCGCATCAGCATGCAGCCGGCGCAGCGCGTGCATGAGCTCATCCCGCGGCTGTGGAAGCAACACTTCGCCGAGCGTCCCTTGCGTTCGGATCTGGCTCCATGAGCGAGCTGTCCCAGGCCCAGGTCGTCCAGGCGGTCGTTTCTGTGGAACGCATGAGCGCTGCACAGCGCGTGCAGCTGGCCGACGAAATTTATCTGCGCCAGCCCAACTTGCTGGCCTCGGTGCTGGTGCTCGAGCGCATGGGCGTGAGCCTGCAGCAGCTGGAAGTACCGATTTATATCCTGATGGTGGCCTACCAGGCCATCAAGGCCTCTAGGCTGGACTGGCCCCTCATCACGGAGGACGTCCAGGAGCGCTGCCTGCAGCGCCTCAATGGCAGCATTCGGTTCGACGAAGGTTTGAGTCCCGAGCTTATGCGGCAAGCCGTCCAACAACGCGTCGACGGTCATGCGCAACGCTATCTGCTGGCGTTCGTACACGGATACTTGCGCGATCATGACTTGCTGGCGGTTCGCAGCGATGCCGAGAAATACCTGCTGCTGGCGTCCTTCAATCTCGTCGAATGCATCGCCGCCACCGCGCCCGGCGGCACACCTCAGCGCCGTCCTTCTTCTGGCAAGCAAGCCGCGCCCTGACTCCGACCTTCCTGAGCATTCGGGCTTACGCGTCAACAACGCCGCAGGGTTACCGGTTACAAGGGCAGCGTGACCGTGAACACGCTGCCCTTGCCCAGTCCTTCGCTTTGAGCTTCAACCTTGCCCCCGTGTAGGGCAACGATGTGTTTGACCAGGGCCAGTCCCAACCCCAGTCCGCCTTGGGCCCGGTCGGGCGTGCGCTCTGCCTGGGTGAACAGCTCGAAAATGTGGGGCAGAAGGTCAGTGTCGGTTTACCTTAAGTCTGTCACTTTTACGCCTTAACTTGGCATAAAAAAATAGCTTCAACGTGGAGAAATCCTCCAATCATTGCAGTCTATCTGGTGATTGACTGCTCACTACGATGGGTGATTGTGAATTGATCAGCCTTGAGAATTGGCACCTTGTACATGTCACATGCCTTGCATAACGCACCTTAAGTGTGTCACCATGTGCCGACCAGTCTGTCGGAGGATCAGCAATGAGGCAATTGTCGGTGGTACCCGATGCAGTGGCGGTTTGTGCCGACCGACTGGTGGCCATCGTGCGCATACAAAGCGATGGCAAAGTCGCCATTCGTGATCTGGCAAATGGTCAATTGCGGACAACAAGCGCGGTAGCGCTTAGCGCGCCACCCATTGCATCTGGTCTGAACGCAGATAGCGCTACAGCCCTTCATGAGGCAACGGACTCCCAGTGGGAGGACGCTCGGCGCCGCGAGTCAGCCGTCATCGCGATTCTCCAGACCAACGATGTGGCTCAACATGTCTCGCGCGTCGCCGCTGAATTCGGTGTGTCACGGCGCACCGTCTTTCGATGGCTTGCCGTGTATCGAGAAACGCCACAGACATCTGCCTTGCTGCATCGCCCGATGGGCCCACCTGTTGGAGGCAGGCGCATTGACGCGCACCTTGAGCGCTTGATCACCGAGGTCATCAATGATGTCTACCTCACAAAGGTGCGCGCAAAAAAGGAGGAGGTCGTGCGCATGGTGCATTTGCGCTGTGCCGCCCAGGGCTTGAAGCCGCCTTCCCGTAAACCCATCCTTGCCCGGCTCAAAGCTCTCGACCCCAGAGAAGTGGCCAAGGCAAGACTGCAGCCGGGCGAGGCTGCATCGCTGAGCGACTTTGTGCCAGGACAGTACCGAGTCAACCGGCCACTTGACGTCGTACAAATTGACCACACGCGTGTCGATCTGATCGTCGTTGATGAAGCAAGACGGCTTCCCATAGGGGGGCCATGGCTGACGCTGGCCGTGGACGTTGCAACCCGTGTCATCGTCGGGTTTTACCTGTCGCTGGAGGCGCCATCATCGACTTCCGTGGCGCTGTGCCTGAGTCATGCAACCTTGCCCAAAGAGCTTTGGCTCAAACAGCGGGGCCTCGACTGCAACTGGCCCGTCTGGGGTCTGCCCCAGGCGGTGCATGCCGACAATGGCGCCGACTTCACCGCAGCAGCACTGCGCCGAGGATGTGACGAACACGGCATCCGGTTGATACTTCGCCCGGTCGCAACGCCCCATTACGGTGGGCATATCGAACGCCTGATCGGAACCCTGATGGGCCGGGTTCATCTTTTGCCAGGAACCACCGGCTCCAATCCGCAAGACAAGGGCGACTATCCCTCTGAGGCGCAGGCACGAATGACCCTGAACGAGTTGGAGCAGTGGTTGACACTTGAAATATGCGAGCAATACCACCGGCGCATCCACAAAGGAATTGGCCAAAGCCCCTTGGCCGCATGGCAGACGGCGGCCAATGCCGACGATGCAGTCCCACGCTCCTTGCCTCATCATCCAGATCAATTCACCATCACTTTTTTGCCATTTTTGCAACGCAAACTGCGCCGTGATGGGCTGCATGTTTTCAACATCCGGTACTGGGACAACGTGTTGCCAGCGATCGTGCCGCTTGGCGCGCCGCTCACCGTTCGCTATGACCCGCGTAATTTGTCCAGGATCTACGTCATTGGCCCGGACCAGCGATATCACCCGGTTCCCTACGCCGATCTGTCATTGCCGCCGATTACCTTGTGGGAACAGCGGGCCGCAGTGGCCTATTTGCGCGGTGACCGTGACAATGCGCCAGCTCAGGCGGCCATCTTCAAGGCCGTGGTCGCACAGCGCGCTTTGATCGCCAATGCCACGGCCAGGACAAAAGCCGCCCGTCGGCAGTCACAGCGCCAAAGCAATGCCCAATTCGCTACGATGGACCGATCACGTTTGGGAGAAAGCGCTGTGGACTATTCCGAGCCGGTATTGCCATCTGACGCAGAAGTCTGGGATGACTGAATGACACCGAACCTGAACCGTTTGCACGCGGGCGTCTGGTCATTTCTTGAGGACTCCACCGAGGAGCGCGTAACCCGGCTGTATTCCCCCAAGTGGGTTGCCTATGCGCGCGGCAACGAAGCGCTGGCCAGGATGGGGCATTTGACTAGAACCATCCGCCCAGCGGGCGCATGCCCTGCAGGCTGCTGCACGGCGACAGCAACATCGGCAAAACCATGATTGTCGAAAAGTTCCTTCGCGACAATCCCAACGTGTGCAATGACTTGAATGAGGTTGAAGTCAGGCGAACCGTGCATCTGCAGATGCCAGCCAAACCGTCCGACGACAAACTCTATGCACAGATCGTCGAGGGACTCGGGATACAGGCGCCCATCAACCGCCGGGGCGTGGACATGGAGCTTCTGGGCCTGCGGCTCTTGCATCGACAGCCACCGAAAATGATGATCATTGACGAAGTACACCACCTGCTGGCCGGCACGGTTCGCGAGCAGCGCCAGCTGCTCAACCAGTTGAAATTCATCAGCAACGAGTTGCGTATTCTCATTGTTGCGCTGGGCACCAACGAGGCGCTGTATGCCATGCAGACGGACCCGCAGATCGCCTCATGCTTTGAGCCGTTTGCCTTGCCCAAGTGGCGTGAAAGCAGTGAATTCCGGGCCTTCGTGGTGAGCTTCGGGCGGCTGCTACCGCTGGAGAAACCGTCGCCATTGGCGGACAAGGCCATCATCCAGAAATTGATGAGCCTGAGTGCTGGTTTGACGGGCAAGGTCACGACGTTGCTGGTGCAGGCGGCGGAACTGGCAATTCGTCAAAGAACCGAGTGCATTACCCTGGATTTGATTGAACAAGCCGCTGCATCCGGAATCTACAAATACTTGCCTGTGGGCCTTGAGGCCGAGTCGTTTTGAGCGGCTGCTTGCCTTCGGTGACAGCGCAAAGGTAGCATTTGTGCCAACTTAAGGTGCAAAAGTGACAGACTTAAGGTAAACCGACACCAGCGGTCTGTGCCATTAGGTTGGACAGGCTGAACCGCTTGCGCGCTGTAGTTCGGCTCGTCATCCGGTCCGCGCCGTGGCTGCACGACCAGTACGACTCTGGATTTCCCTTACTGCGCACGATGAAGCTGCGGGCATTCTTCCCTTGTAGCGCTCATCCGCCTCACTGAACTGAGCCCAATGCGCCATGACTGACTTAAGTCATTAATCATTTATAAAATAAATAATTTATAATTATAAAAGCCGAATGGAAATTCGACTTATCCAACTCCATACGCTTTAAGGCTTTGCCTATCTTTTGGCTTCTAGAAACGTCAGGACTGAACCGATGCCTCGCGGGCATGCTTCTTGAAGCTGATCAGATTTCATTCCTTAACCTAATTGAAGAAAACCTAGCCATGACCCGTGAAGTAGTCGTTGTCAGCGGTGTGCGCACCGCCATTGGAACGTTCGGCGGCAGCCTCAAAGACACGCCGCCGACCGAGCTGGCCGTGCTGGTGGTGCGCGAATCGCTTGCGCGCGCCGGCGTCGAAGGCAAGGACGTCGGCCACGTGGTGTTCGGCCATGTCGTCAATACCGAAGCCAAGGACATGTACCTCTCGCGCGTGGCCGCCATCAACGGCGGCTGCGCCGAAGGCACGCCCGCGTTCAACGTCAACCGCCTGTGCGGCTCGGGGCTGCAGGCGATCATCTCGGCCAGCCAGTCGATCTTGCTGGGCGATGCCGACATCGCCATTGGCGGCGGCGCCGAGAACATGAGCCGCGGCCCCTACGCCAGCCTGGCCACGCGCTTTGGCGCGCGCCTGGGCGACACCAAGCTGGTCGACATGGTGGTCGGCGCGCTGCACGACCCGTTCCACACCATTCATATGGGCGTGACGGCCGAGAACATCGCCGCCAAATGGGGCATCACGCGCGAAGAGCAGGACGCCATTGCCGTCGAAAGCCACAACCGGGCCCAGAAGGCCATCGAGGCCGGTTACTTCAAGGAGCAGATCGTCCCGGTCATGCTGAAAAGCCGCAAGGGCGAGGTCGCCTACGACACCGACGAGCATTTCCGCCCCAACTGCACGCTGGCCGACATGGCCAAGCTCAAGCCCGTGTTCATCAAGGAAAACGGCACGGTGACTGCCGGCAATGCCTCGGGCATCAACGACGCCGCGGCCGCCGTGGTCTTGATGGAAGCCGGCGTTGCACAAGCCCGTGGCCTCAAGCCCCTGGCCCGGCTGGTGGCCTACGCACACGCCGGCGTCGATCCAAAGTACATGGGCATCGGCCCGGTGCCCGCAACGCAGATGGCGCTAAAGAAAGCCGGCCTGACGGTGAACGACCTGGACGTGATCGAGGCCAACGAGGCGTTTGCCGCCCAGTCCTGCGCCGTCACGCGCGACTTGGGCCTGGACCCGGCCAAGGTCAACCCCAACGGCTCGGGCATCTCGCTGGGCCACCCGGTTGGCGCCACGGGCGCGCTCATCACCGTCAAGGCGCTGCACGAGCTCAAGCGCATCGGGGGCCGCTACGCCCTGGTGACGATGTGCATCGGCGGCGGGCAGGGCATTGCGGCGATCTTTGAGCGGATGTGATGATGTTTCGAACCTTGCTCAAATCCAAGATTCACCGAGTTGCAGTAACCCACTGCGAGCTGCACTACGAGGGCTCGTGCGCCATCGACGAGGACCTCCTTGAGGCGGCCAACATTGCCGAGAACGAGCAGGTCCACATCTGGAACATCAACAACGGCGAGCGCTTCATCACGTACGCCATCAAGGGCGAGCGCGGCTCAGGGATGATTTCGGTCAACGGCTCGGCCGCGCGCCGCGCCTGCAGCGGCGACCTGCTCATCATCGCCGCCTTTGCCCAGGTGGATGAGGGCCAGGTGGCCAGCCATCAACCCCAGCTGGTGTTCGTGAACGACCAAAACCGCCAGACCGCGCTGCGCCACCAAGTGCCAACCCAGCAGCTGTGATGCCAACTCCCGGCAGCGTGTCCGCTTCTTCCCTGGTTTCCCTCTCCCGGCGCAGCCTGGCAGCGGTCTGGCACCCGTGCACGCAGATGCAGCGCGCGGCTGCCGTGCCGCCCCTGGCCATCGTGCGTGGCGAAGGCCCCTGGCTGTTTGACGACGCCGGGCGGCGTTACTTCGACACCAGCAGTTCGTGGTGGGTGAACCTCTTCGGCCACGCCGATGCGCGCATCAACGCCGCGCTCAAGGACCAGTTGGACACGCTGCCCCACATCATGCTGGCCAGCTGTACCCACCGGCCTGCCGTCGAGCTGGCCGAGCGGCTCTCGGCGCTGACGGGCGGCGTGCTCGGCCACTGCTTTTTCGCCAGCGACGGCGCCTCGGCGGTGGAAATTGCCCTGAAGATGAGCTTTCACCACTGGCGCAACCGGGGCCAGCCGGCCAAGCGCGAGTTCGTCTGCCTGCGCCACGGTTACCACGGCGAAACCCTGGGAGCCCTTGCCGTCACCGACGTGGCGGTGTTTCGCGACGCGTACGACCCGCTGCTGATGCGCGCGCACCAGGCGATGTCGCCCGACGCGCGCCAGGCGCTACCCGGCGAGGGCGCGCTTGACGTCGCGCTGCGCGCCGCCGCGGACCTCCAAGCTCTTTTTGCCGCGCGCCACGAGCACATCGCCGCCTTGATCCTCGAACCCCTGGTGCAGGGCGCTGCCGGCATGGCGATGCACGATGCGGCCTACCTGCGCGCCGCGCGCGCGCTGTGCGACGAGTACGACGTGCTGCTGATCGCCGACGAGATTGCCGTGGGCTGCGGGCGCACCGGCACCTTCTTTGCCTTCGAGCAGGCAACGCTGCCCGGGCAGGAGCGCCTCTGGCCCGACCTGATCTGCCTGTCCAAGGGCATCAGCGGGGGCTACCTGCCGCTGTCCCTGGTGCTCTCGCGGGACCGCGTCTACGAGGCTTTTCTCGACGACGACGTGGCGCGCGGCTTTTTGCACTCGCACTCCTACAGCGGCAACGCGCTGGCCTGCCGCGCGGCACTGGCCGTGCTCGACCGGTTCGCGCAGGACGACGTGCTGGCGCGCAACCGGCAGCAGGCGGCCGGCCTGAGCGCCGCGCTGGCGCCGCTGTGGCTCGATGCGCGCCTCGAGCACGTTCGCCAGATCGGCATGATCTGGGCTTTTGACGTGCGCGAATCCTTCGCCGGTCCTCGCTTTGCCGAGCGCTTCCATCTGGCGGGGCGCAAGCGCGAACTGCTGATCCGCCCGATCGGCCGCACGGTGTACCTGATGCCGCCGTATGTGCTGGACGATGAACTGTCGGCCTGGCTGGCCCGGCAGCTGCTGGCCACACTGGACGATGTGCTGCGCCAAACCCCGGAGTCCTGCGATGCTGCTCGAGCACCTGAACCGCCTACGGCTTGAGCGCCAGGCGCAGGGCCTGGCGCGCCAGCGCCGCATTGCCGAGTCGCCGTGCGCGCCGCGCCAAGCGTTCAGCCGGGAGGGCGAAGCGGCGCTCTCGCTGCTGGGCTTTGGCAGCAACGACTACCTGGGCCTGGCCAACCACCCGGCGCTGGTCGCCGCGCTGGCCGAGGGCGCGCGGCGGTTCGGCGCGGGCAGCGGCGCCTCGCACCTGATCAGCGGGCACTCGCGCGCGCACGCCGCGCTCGAGGACGACCTGGCCGCCTGGCTGGCGCCGTGCATCCCGCAGGCGCAGGCCCTGTACTTTGGCACCGGCTTCATGGCCAACTTGGCGCTGCTCACCGCGCTGGGCGGCGCCAGCGCGGCAATTTTTGCCGACAAGCTCAACCACGCCTCGCTCGTCGACGGCGCGCTGCTGGCCCGCGCGCCGCTGCAGCGCTATGCCCACGGCAATCTCACGGTCCTGGCGCGCCAGCTGCAAGGCTGCACGGCGCCGGTCAAGCTGATCGTGACCGATGCGGTCTTCAGCATGGACGGCGACGTGGCCGACCTGCCGGCGCTCCTGGCGCTGGCCGAGCGCTTTGACGCCTGGCTGATCGTGGACGATGCGCACGGCTTTGGCGTGCTGGGCGAAGGGGGCCGGGGCGCCTTGGGGCACTTTGGCCTCTCCAGCGAGCGCCTGGTCTACATGGGCACGCTGGGCAAGGCCGCCGGCGTGGGCGGCGCCTTTGTCGCGGCGCACCCGGCCATCATCGACGCGCTGGTGCAGTCCGCCCGCGCCTACCTCTACACCACCGCCGCGGCGCCGGCGCTGGCCCATGCGCTGCGCGAAAGCCTGCGCCTGATCGCCAGCAGCGAAGGCGACGCCCGGCGCGCGCACTTGCAGCAGCGGATACGTCAGCTGCGCGCCGGGCTGGCGGCTTTGATCGCTGCGCACCCGGCGCTGGGCTGGCTTGTAACCCCTTCCAGCACCGCGATCCAGCCCTTGATCGTGGGCAGCAACGAAGCGGCGCTGGCGCTGATGGCCGCGCTCGACAGGCAAGGCTTGTGGGTGCCGGCCATCCGCCCGCCCACGGTGCCGCTGGGCACGGCCCGGCTGCGCATCACGCTGAGCGCCGCGCACAGCGCAGGCGATGTGGCGCAGCTGCTCGCCGGCCTGGGGCAGGCCGCGCGGGACATGACAGGAACACGGACATGAAGACAGAGATGAGTGGGGGCCCAGCCGCCTCTGGCCTGCCAGCGCCAGCGCTGCGCGGCTGCTTTGTCGCCGGCACCGACACGGCCGTAGGCAAAACCGAAGTCAGCGCGGCGCTCCTGCACTGGTGCGCCAGCCAAGGCTGGCGCAGCGCGGGCTTTAAACCTGTGGCGGCAGGCACAACACTGATAGATGGCCAGCCGGTCAATGAGGACGTGCAGGCCCTGCGCCAGGCCGGCTCGGTTCACCTCACCGAGACGGAAGTCGGGCCGCTGCAACTCAAGGCCGCCTGCGCGCCCGAGATTGCCGCCGCCCTGGAGGGCCGGCGCATCGACCCGGCGACCCTCATGGCGGCCGCGCGCCATCTGGCCGGCCGCGCCGACGCCCTGGTGGTCGAGGGCGTGGGCGGCTTTTGCGTGCCGCTCGGCCCTGGCTGGGACACGGCCGACCTGGCAATGGCCCTGGGACTGCCCGTGATTCTGGTGATCGGCCTGCGCCTGGGCTGCCTCAGCCATGCGCTGCTGACGGCCGAGGCGATTCGGGCGCGCGGCTTGCCGCTGGCCGGCTGGGTGGCCAATACCGTTGATCCCGCCATGGCGCAGCGGGAAAGCAACCTGGCCAGCTTGCGCCACGAACTGATGCGCCGCCACCGGGCGCCCTGCCTGGGGCTCGTGCCCTGGCTGGATGCGCCGACCCCCGCCGCCGTGGCCGCCCATCTGGACGCTGCGGCCCTCCACAAGGTGTTTGACCACCTTCCCTTGCCTTCCTCCTGCCTATTTAAGAGCGCCTGAATGACTACCCTTGCCCCAATTGCTACCATTGACGTGTCCCGCTTGCGCCGTACCCCGGCGCCTGTGAACGCTTCTTCGAACGCGCCGCCCGCGCCGCTGCGCTGGGCCGTCGCCGACGTGGCCGCGCTGTACGCGCTGCCGTTCATGGACCTGCTGTTTCAAGCCCAGCAGGTGCACCGCGAGAGCTTCGATGCCAACGAGGTGCAGCTCTCCACGCTGCTGTCGATCAAGACCGGCGGCTGCGCCGAGGACTGCGGCTACTGCCCGCAAGCGGCCAGCGCCGACAGCGGCGTCGCCGCCACGAAACTGATGCCCCTTGGCGAGGTAATGGCCGCCGCGCAGGCCGCCAAGGACCAGGGCGCCACGCGCTTTTGCATGGGTGCGGCCTGGCGCAGCCCCAAGGAGCGCGACATGGAGAACGTGACCGAGATGGTGCGCGAGGTCCGCGCCCTGGGCCTGGAAACCTGCATGACGCTGGGCATGTTGGAGGCCAGCCAGGCGCAGGCCCTGAAGGAGGCGGGCCTGGACTACTACAACCACAACCTGGACAGCTCGCCCGAGTTCTACGGCGAGATCATCACCACGCGCACCTACCAGGACCGGCTGGACACGCTGGACCATGTACGCCAGGCCGGCATCAACGTGTGCTGCGGCGGCATCGTCGGCATGGGCGAGAGCCGCCTGCAGCGCGCAGGACTCATCGCCGAGCTGGCCAACCTCGAGCCTTACCCCGAATCTGTGCCGATCAACAACCTGGTCGCTGTGCCCGGCACGCTGCTGGCCGATGCGCCGCCGCTCGATCCGTTCGAGTTCGTGCGCACCATTGCCGCAGCGCGCATCACCATGCCGCGCACCATAGTGCGATTGTCGGCCGGGCGCGAGCAGATGGACGACAGCGTGCAGGCGCTGTGCCTGCTCGCTGGCGCCAACTCGATTTTCTACGGCGACCGGCTGCTCACGACGAGCAACCCGCAGGCCGAGCGCGACCGCCAGCTGTTTGAGCGCCTGGGCCTCAAAGCCCAGGGCGCTCGGCCCGAAGCGCAGCAGCAAGGCTAAGGGCGCGTGAGTGTCGTCCTGAGGCCGGGTGCCCCGGCGCTGCAAGGCTCGCTTGTCACTCCAGCGTTCATGGCCAATCCCTATCCGGCCTACCGCGCCTGGCAGGAAGCCGGCCCGATCCATTGGAGCGACGAGTTTTTCGGCGGCGCCTGGCTGGTCACGCGCCATGCCGATGTCCAGCAGGTGCTCCAAGATCCGCGGTTTTCGGCGCAGCGCACCGGCGCCTGGGTCAAGGATCGCGAGGCGGCGCCGGGCGAGCTCAAGGGATTCCAGGCGCTGTTTGCCCGCGCGCTGCTGTTTCTCGATGCGCCCGATCACCCGCGCATACGTAAGGTGCTCAATGCCGGCTTTCGCCCCGACATCCTGCAGGGGCTGGCTCCGCACATCGAGCAGGTCGTCACCGAGCTGCTCGATCGGGTTGATCGGGTAGAGCAAGCCGGGACGTTTGACTTCATCGAGGCCGTGGCCCGGCCCCTGCCGGTGCAGGTGATGGCGCTGGTGCTGGGCATTGATCAGCCTCATAAGGACTTCATGGCTTGGTCGGAGGATCTGGCCAGCTTCATCGGCGAGGCGCAGCCTACGCGCGCGCAGGCGAGAAGCGCGCAGGCTAGCCTGCTGGCGATGGGGCGTTATTTTGAGTCGCTCTTAGTGCTTAAACGTAAAACGCCGGGCGACGATCTGGTCAGCCGTCTGGCGCAGGCCCAGTCCAGGGGCGAGATTAAAGGCGGCGCCGAGTTGCTCGCGCAGTGCGCGATGCTGCTTTTCGCCGGCCATGAAACCACGCGTCACCTGCTGGGGAGCAGCGTGCAGGCCCTGCTCGCCCACCCGGCGCAGTGGCAGCGCCTAGCGCGCGAGCCCGAACTGCTGCCCAGTGCGGTGCGAGAACTCTTGCGCTTTGAAAGCCCGGTGCAGTACACCGGGCGGCGCGTGGCGGCCGATATGGTGCTCCATGGCCGGCAGTTGCGCCGGGGTGAACTGGTGCTGGCCATGATCGGCGCGGCCGGCCGCGACCCGGCGCGCTACCACGACCCCGATGTGCTCGACATCGAACGCCACCAAGTTGCCTCGCTCGCCTTTGGCTCTGGGCCGCATGTGTGCATCGGGGCAGCGCTCACGCTGATGGAGGCCCGGATCGTTCTGGGCCAGTTGTTGACAAGATGGCCCGGCCTGAGCCTGCTTGATGCCGCGCCGCGCTGGGGCGACAAACCCGCATACCGCGGGCTGGTGGCGCTGGCGCTGCGCTCTGGGGCGGAGTGCCTGAAGTCGCCCATAAGCGGCTCTACCGCATGAACTTCTCTTGGGGAAAGTGGAAGAATGGAGCCCTTGGCGCGCGTCTTTCATCAGGGTCCGCTGCAAGTCAACGCAGCAAGAAATGACCGGTTGTAGTCTCGCCGTCCACATGCCTTGCGCTCACCAGGCGACGACACAGCATCGACAGGGTGACGATGAAATGAAGAAGTCAGGTTCCGTGGGTCAATCGCTGCGCGATTCAACCACGGTGGAAATCTGTTTGACAAACGTGGGGACGCCCTTGTAGCCGAGCTTAGCGGGCGCCCTTCATTTCAACAGGTGCAATACTTTGAACCTTTTTAACCTCATCGCGAATCCGCTGCGTCAGCGCCTGCGGCGTGCTCCCTTGGGTTTCAACACCCGCCTTCTGGAGTTTTTGCCATACCACGGGCTCGCGCAAGACCTCATTGAGCTCTTTGTTCAGGCGCGCCGTGATGGTGGGCGGCATTTTGGCGGGGCCAAACAAGCCGTTCCACAGGCTGATGTCATAGCCCTTGAGCGCAGGGGTTTCCGAGAGCGCGGGGATTTGCGGCGCAGCGCGGGAACGGCCCGGGGTGGTGACGCCTAGCGCCACCATCTTGCCGGTCTCTATGTGCGGCAAGGCCGTGGGCGTCATGAAATACGCCAACTCAATGTTGCCGCCGGCGACGTCAATCGCCATCTGAGACGCGCCCCGGTAAGGCACGTGGGTGATTTGGGTTCCGGCCTTCTGGTTCAGCAGCTCGCCCGCCACATGCAACACGGTGCCAATGCCGGAGGAGGCATAGCTCAGAGCGCCCGGGTCACGCTTGGCCTTGGCGAGCGCCTCCTGCGTGGTCTTGAGGCCAGACTTGGGACTGGCCACCAGCACCAAGGGCACATCGCCGATCAGGCCGATGGGCGTGAAGTCGGTCTCGCCGTTGTATTTGATGGCCGGGTTGAACAAGCGGGCGATCGACACCTCGCTGCCCGAGGCTATGAACAGGGTGTAACCGTCGGCGGCGGCATTGACCACCTTCTGGCCGGCGATGGTGCCGCCCGCGCCGCTGACGTTTTCGATCACGACCGGCGTACCGAGGCGCTTGCCCAAGGGCTCGGCAATGGTGCGCGCAATCATGTCGGCGCTGCCGCCGGCCGGAAAACCCACCACCATCGTGATGGGACGGCCCGTGGGCCAGGCTTGCGCCCAGACCATCGAGTTGGCCAGCGCGGCGCTCGCAACGGCAAGCTGCAGCAAGCGCCTTTTGGTGAAAACAAATTGACTCATACAAAACTCCTGAATTCAAAAAATAACAAAAAAACCTCGAATCCGTTCACTCATTCCCTGTGCCGGCTCAGGCACCCGCGCCGGCGGGCATGGTCGACGGCGCCACACTGCGCACGCGCTGCGCTTCATCACGGATGCGCCGGCTGAATTCCTGCGGTGTGCCGCCTTCGGTCGTGACACCCGCCTTCTGCAGCTTCTGCCACACCTGCGGCTCCTGAATCACCTCATTTAGCGCCTTGTTCAGACGCGCCACCATCGGTGCCGGCAGCTTGGCCGGGCCGAACAGTCCGTTCCAGAGCGTGATCTCGAAACCCTTGAGTGCGGCTGCTTCCGACAGGGCCGGAACCTGCGGGGCGACACGGGTGCGACCGGCGGACGTGACGGCCAGCGCAATCATCTTGCCCGACTCGATATGCGGCATGGCGGTCGGTGGCCCCAGGAAACCAAAGTCCACGTTGCCGCCCGCGATGTCTATCGTCATTTGCTGAGCGCCGCGGTAGGGCACATGGTCGATCTTGATGCCGGCCTTCTGGTTCAGCAGCTCGCCGGCCACATGCAGGGCCGAGCCAACGCCCGAGGAGGCAAAGCTCATGGTGTTCGGTTCGCGCCTGGCTTTGGCCAAGGCCTCCTCGAGGGTCTTCACGCCCGACTTGGGGCCGGCAACGAGCATCAAGGGCTGCACACCTATCAGTCCTATGTGCGAGAGGTCGGTTTCACCGTTGTACTTGACGGCGGGATTGAACATGCGCGCAATCGTCACCTCGCTGCTTGATCCCATGAGCAGGGTATAGCCGTCAGGCGCGGCATTCACGACCTTCTGGCCGGCAATCGTGCCGGCAGCGCCGCTGAGGTTCTCCACGATGATGGTGGCGCCCAGGCGCTTGCCCAGTGGCTCGGCAATGGTGCGCGCCACGATGTCGGCGCTGCCGCCTGCAGGAAACCCCAGTACCAGGGTGATGGGTTTCTTGCCCGGCCATTCCTGCGCGTGGGACAGGACTGTCAGCGCCGGAGCTACCGTCATGGTCGCGAGAATGCAGGCGCGAATCAAAACATGACGCTTGGAGGAAAAAAAAGATGACAAGGGGGCCTCTCAGGTAAGCAGGGGTAATGGTGTTCAAGATGGGGAAGAAGCTATCGCGTTGAAGCAGGAAGGGAAACATTCACTCTCTGGCAACAAGGAGCGCCCATCACGGGCGACCACACGGCCGCGCTTGAGCACCAGCCGGCGCACCGGGTGGTAGGCGACGGCCTCGGCAGCGGTTTCGGCCTCGACCAGCACCAGGTCGGCGGCCGATCCGACCGTCAGGCCATAGTTCGCCACGCCCATCACCTGCGCGCCGCCATAAGTGGCCATGCGCAAAGCGATTTCAATGCCGGTATCGTCGCGGAATCCGCTGCGGTAGGCCAGCAGAAAGGCGCGCTCCAGCATGTCGCCGTTGTTGAGCGGGCTCCAGGTATCGCGAATGCCGTCCGAACCCGAGAACAGCCGCACGCCGCGCTCGTGCAGCAGACGTATCGGCGGGAAGGGTGTGGCGCCCGCGGGTGCGTGGGTCATGATCGCGATGTCATTCTCCAGCAGCAGCGCGATGAGGGACTCCAGACGCGCGGGCTCGACGCCGCCCAGGCAGAAGGCATGGCTGATGGCGACCTTGCCGGCCAGACCCAGGCTGCGCGTGCGTTCGGCAATCATCTCCATCGTCACCGCACCCAGGTCGCCGCGGTCATGCAGGTGGATGTCGATGCCGCAACCGTGCTTGCCGGCAATGGCGAAGAGTCCGTCGAGCTGGCCTTTGGGGTCACGGTCTACGCCCACGGGGTCGAGTCCGCCTATCACTTCCGCACCATCGCGCGCGGCTTGCTCCAGCAGGTCCAAGGTGCCAGGCCGTATCATCACGCCGGTTTGCGGGAAGGCCACGATGTCAATGTCTATCCAGTCGCGGTGTTTTTCGCGCATCGCCTGGACGCCGTGCAGGTGCGCCAGGCCGACGTCGGGGCCGACATCGACATGAGTCCGCACATGGGTGGTGCCGCAGGCGATCAGGCGCCTGAGCAGTCGGGCGCTCTGAACTTCGGGCGACAGACCGAGACCCGCAAGTACCTGCCGCTCGTTGTTGATTTTTTCCATCAGGCTGGGGCCGGCCTGGTGCGGATGCCAGGGCGTACCCCAGAGCGTCTTGTCGATATGGGCGTGCGCGTCCACCAGGCCGGGAATGGCGAGACAGCCACGCGCGTCAATCATTTCGTCGCCCGGCGCGGCCGGAAGATCGGAGCCGATCGCGGCGATGCGGCCATTGCGTACGGCAATGTCGGTGGTCTCGCCGCCCCAGGGGCGAGCGCCCCGTATGACTAGGTCTTGCATGCTTAATCCTTCACAATTTCAATAATGGCTGGCGCCCCACAAGCGGGCGGGCGACTCGGTCAGATGGCGCAGCCCGCTGCGGTCCAGCATGCGCTCGGCGGCAACATTCACCTCTTCCAGGATTTCGCCCTCGTTGACACTCAGCACCTGGCGGTCTTCCATCAGGATGCGGCCATTGACGATGGTGGTGCTCACATCGGCCGCATTGGCAAAGCAGGTGATGCGGTAGACCGGCATGTTCAGCGGCATCAGGTGCGGCTTGAACAGGTCCACCAGGATGATGTCGGCCTTCTTGCCGACTTCCAGCGAGCCAATCTCATGATCCATGGACAGCGCCCGCGCGGCATCAATCGTCACCATCTCCAGCACCTTGCCATGCGGCAGCACACCAGCGTCGCGGAAATGCCGGCGATGGTAGTGCATGCACTGGAACATGTGGCGGAACATGTCGTAGCCGCGATCCGGGGCCGAGCCGTCGGAGCCAATCGCCACGATCACGCCCGCATCGATCAGCTCGGGCACCGGGCAGCGGCCGCGAATCGACATGATGGCGCTGGGGTTGTGCACTATGCGGGTGTGGGTGTCCTGGGTCACCGCAATGTCTTCTTCGCTCAGGTCGATGCAGTGCGACATGAAGGAGGTCGGGCCCAGCAGGCCGAGCTCGCTGTGCGCCAGCGCCAGCGTGCCGGTGCGGTGGCCGTCCTGGGTGAAGGTCAGGCCGCGCTCCTTGGCCAGGCGGAAATAATCGCCGGCCTGACGGTGAAATTCCTCGCGCAGCAGGCCGTGATCGGGCTCGTGCATGGGCGCAAACACCGGCAGTGTCACGGCGATGTTCAGCCGGCCGTCGGCCCGTCCATGATTCTCATCGATGATCTTGTTGCAGACTTCCAGCATGGTGGCCGCATCAATATCGCGCGAGCTTGGCGGTTCGGTGGCCCAGTCCACGTAACGTGTGGGTGCCGAGGGACGTGAAGGCCCCACCGCCACCACAGAACGCGTGCCGGAACGCGCCACCGCATCGCAATGCGCTTTGGCATATTTGGGATCGTCAACACGCATGATGGAGTCGCCGCCGCCAAACAGCGACACGCCCGTCGTCACGCCGGCCTTGAGCCGCTCCAGCGAGGTCATGGCCGATTCGGCGCGCCAGAACTGCTCATCCGATGCCGAGGTGTAAATCACGGCGCAGGCGGCCATCCACGCGTTCGGATCACCCGCGCCCATGGTGCGGAGCATGCCGTGCCCGGCGTGGGCATGGCTGTCAATCAAGCCCGGCAACACCGCCTTGCGGTAGGCGTTGATGGTCTTGGCGGCCGTAAAACGCGCGCGCAACTCGGCGGTGGTGCCGACGGCCACAATGCGGTCAGCCTTGACCGCCACGGCGCCGTCTTCAATGACGCGGCGCTCGGCGTCCATGCTGATGACGGTGCCGTGCTCTATCAAAAGATCTATGTGTTCAATCATGGGGTCATTCAGGCAAGTGAAAAGGAAGAGGCGGCATGGGCAGCGCCAGGCATGAAGCGCACCGGCTGGCTGCCACTGCCCACGGCATGGCAGGCAGCGGAGGCGCCGTTGGCCACCGGCAGCAAGGCCGGGGCTTCCTTGCGGCAGATGTCCATGGCGATGGGGCAACGCGGGTGAAAGGTGCAGCCGGGCGGCGGCGCCAGCGGGCTGGGCAGCTCGCCCGTGGGCAGGCTGACGGCGCGGCGGCCCTGGCCGATGCGCGGAATGGCCTCCAGCAGCAGCTGGGTGTAGGGGTGGCGCGGCGCGGCAAACAACTCGGCCGTGGGCGCGACCTCCACCAGGCGTCCGAGGTACATCACGCCTATCATGGAAGAAACAAAGCGCACCACCGCCAGGTTATGGCTGATGAAGAGGCTGGTCAGACCCTCCTCTTTTTCCAGGCGCTTGAGCAGGTTCAGGATTTGTGCCTGTACCGACACATCCAGCGCCGAGGTGGGCTCGTCGCAGACCAGAAAACTCGGCTCACCGGCCAGTGCGCGCGCAATGGAAACACGCTGGCGCTGGCCGCCAGAAAATTCGTGCGGAAACTTGGCAGTATCGGCCGCCGACAGGCCCACGCGGACCAGCAAGTCTTCGACGCGCTGCCTCACGTCGGCGAACGGGCGCAGCTTTTGGAAGGTGATCGATTCGGCAATCGCTTCGCCAACACGCCAGCGTGGATTGAGTGAGGCATACGGGTCCTGAAAAATCATCTGGGTACGGTGAACGCGGCCGTCTGACGGTGCGCCGAACACCATAGCGCCCGCACTCGGCAGGTCCAGCCCGGCCACCACACGGGCCAGCGTGGTTTTACCGCAACCGGACTCACCCACCAGGCTGAAGGTCGTGCCGACGGGAATGTCAAAGCTGACGTTGTCGACGGCACGCACCCTGCGTCCCTGGGCCTTGAACTCACGCGACAGATTTTTAACACTGAGGTAAGGCGTGCTCATGCGGCAACTCCCGTCATGGCGAGGCTTTGCTGAGGATGCCAGCAGGCCACCAGCACCTGATCCAGCTGGTGCGGCTGCGGCCGATGTGCCACGCACTGCGCACTGGCATGCTTGCAACGCGGGTGAAATGCGCAGCCTGTAGGCCGCGACGCGAGCCGCGGCATGGCGCCGTCAATCTGCTGCAGCCACCGGACATCCTGGTCAACCGGCGGGATCGAGCCCATCAAGCCCCGTGTATAGGGGTGACGCGGCCGGTTCACGATCTGGGCCACCGGGCCGGTCTCGGCAATATGGCCGGCGTACATGACGGCGACCCGGTCGGCATTTTCGGAAATCACACCCATGTCATGGGTGACCAGCAATACGGCGGTGCCGCGTTCGCGGCATTGCGAGCGCAGCAATTCCAGCACCTGCGCTTGCACCGACACATCAAGCGCCGTCGTGGGTTCGTCGGCAATCACCAGGTCGGGCTCGGCGCACAGCGCCAGTGCGATCACGATGCGCTGGCGCATGCCACCGGAAAACTGGTGCGGATAGGCATCCACCCGTTCGGCCGGCGAAGGAATGCCGACTTGCCGCAGCCACTCGATGGCGCGCGCGCGCGCTTCGGCACCTGTCATGGGCAGGTGGGTGCGCATGGTCTCGGTCAGCTGGGCGCCGACCGTGAGCAAGGGGTTCAGGCTGAGCAGCGGGTCCTGAAATATGGCGCCTATGCGCCGGCCGCGCAGCTTGCGCATCTGCGCTGCCGGAAGCCGGTGTAGGGGCTGGCCGTCGAAGATGATTTCACCGGCGGCAATATGCGCGGGCGCGTCCAGCAGGCCCAGCACAGCCATGCCGGTCAGTGATTTGCCGGCGCCCGATTCGCCCACGAAGCCGAGGATCTCTCCGCGGGCGATGTCGAAACTCACGTCATCGAGCGCGGTCAGGACGCCGTGTCGCGTCGGAATCTGCACGCGCAGGCCGCGCACGGAAAGCAGGGGACCGGCCCCGGGCGATGTATTGGAATTGGTCATGGTTATTTCAATCGTGGATTGAGCGCATCGCGCAGCCAGTCACCAAACAGGTTGACACTGAGCACCAGGCCGATCAGCAGCAGGCCCGGCAGCACGGTGATCCACCATTCGCCGGAAAACAGCACCTCGTTGCCCAGCCGTATCAGCGTGCCCAGTGAAGGCGAGGTCGCCGGAACGCCCAGGCCCAGAAAGCTCAGCGTGGCCTCGGTCAACACCGCCAGGCCGATGGACAAAGTGGCAATCACCAGCACCGGGCTCAAAATGTTGGGCAGCACATGGCGAAACAGGATGCGCGCCCGGCCCATGCCGATCAGTCGCACCGCATTGACATAGTCCTTGTCCTTTTCGATCATGGTCACGCCTCGCACCGTCCGGGCGTATTGCACCCAGTTGGCCAGCGCAATCGCCATGACCACGATCGCCAGCGAGAGCTGTTCGTGCAGGGCCCGCGGCAGCACTGTGCGCGACAGCCCGTCGATCAGCAAGGCCACCAAAATGGCCGGAAAACTCAGTTGCACATCGGCCGCCCGCATGATGAGGTTGTCAATGCGTCCGCCCACATACCCGGCAACCAGCCCCAGGGTCACGCCTACCACCAGCGACAGCAGGGTGGACATCACGCCTACCAGTAGCGACACCCGCAGTCCGTAAAGCATCACCGAAACCATGTCGCGGCCTTGGCCGTCGGTACCCAACAGGTATTTCAGCTGGCCGCCTTCAGTCCATGCCGGCGGCAGGCGCGCATCAAGCAGGTCGAGCGCTGCAATATCGAACGGATTTTGCGGCGCCAGCCAGGGCGCCAACAGCGCCATGCTCAGGTACAGCAGCAGAACCAGCGCAGAAATCCAGGCCTCGGGCGAGCGGCCCAGGCTCCACACCAGATCGGTTTCGCGCCACCGGCGCAGGGTCAGCATCATGTTGCTCATCGCCGGCTCCTTAGCGTTGCGCGCGCAGGCGCGGGTCAACGGCAAAATACAAAAGATCAACCGCCATGTTGATCAGCACAAACAGCAGGGCGATCAGCAAGAGGTAGGCGGCAATGACCGGCACATCGCCGAAATTGATGGCCTGGATGATGAGCAGGCCCAGGCCGGGCCACTGGAACACGGTTTCGGTGATGATGGAAAACGCGATCATGGAGCCCAGCTGAAGCCCGGCCACGGTGATGATGGGAATCAGCGTGTTTTTCAGTGCATGTCGGTAGTTGATGGAGCGCTCACGCAAGCCGCGTGCCCGCGCAAACTTGATGTATTCGCTGCGCAGCACTTCCATCATCTGGGTCCGCGTCAGGCGCATGAAGAGCGTCAGTTGGAACAGCGCCAGCGTGATGGCCGGCATCACCAGGGACTTCCAGCCGCTGGCCGTCAGAAAACCTGTGCTCCAGACGCCCAGCAGCACGGTGTCGCCCCGTCCGAACGAAGGCAGCCAGTTCAGGTAGATCGAAAAGACCAGGATCAGGATGATGCCGGTCACGAACGAGGGCACGGAAATTCCGATCAGCGAGACGACTTGCAAGCCGCGCGTCAACAGCGAGCGCGGCTTGAGCCCGGCATACACCCCCATCGGAATACCCACCCCTAGCGCCAGCACGGCCGCCACCAGGCTGAGCTCCAGCGTGGCGGGCAGGCGGCTGGCAATCACGCGCGACACCGGTTCGATGTTGCGGTAGGACACGCCAAACTCACCCTGCACCGCACGCCCGACAAACTTCAGGTACTGCAGGGGCAAGGGCTGGTCGAGTCCCAGCGAACGGCGCATGGCATCGCGCTCATCCACCGTGGCGGTTTCCCCGACCAGATTGCTGACCGGGTCGCCGATGAAGTTGAACAGGGAAAACGAGAGGATGGACACCAGCACCATCACGATGGCGCCATTGGCCAGGCGGCCCAGAAGAAAACGCATCATAGATTGTTCTCCCGTGAAGGGGTGCCGCGCGGCACGATGGGTCGAACGGCACCTGCCTGCATCACTTGCCGTTCACATTCACCAGCCACAGACGCATCTGGTTGTCCGGTGCCTGTGCCAGCGTAATGCCCTTGCGGGCCGCCCAGGTCACGGGCTGCTGATGCAGCGGAACATGGGACACATCGTCGCGCTCGATGGCCACGGCCTCTTCCACCAGCCGGGCGCGTTTGGCGGGATCGATCTCGCTGGCGATCTGCGGCAAATATGCGTCGAACTTGGGGTTGGAATATTTGCCCGCATTGAGCGAGCCTTCCTTGCCGGTGCGGGTGGCCACCACGTCCTTGAGCAGGCCGTAGACGTCGGCCATCGGCAGGCCGGCATGGCCCACCATGTAGAGCGAGACATCGGCGGCATTCAGGCGCACGCTCCACTTGGACGTTGGCTCGATCATCAGGTTGGTCTTGATGCCGACCTTGGCCAGCATCGACGACATGGCCAGGCACAGCGCCTCGTCATAGACGTAGCGGTCGTTCGGGCATTGCAGGCCCACGGTAAACCCATTGGGATAGCCGGCTTCCTTGAGCAGCGCCCGGGACGCGTCGGGGCTGAAAGGCAGCAGCCGCTTGTTCAACGCAACCGGCGAACCGTTGAGGTAGGGCGACAGCAGGTTGCCGGCCGGCCACGAGGCGCCGCGCATCACCGAGCGCTTGAGCGCCTCCACATCAATCGCCTGATACACCGCCTTGCGCACGCGAAGGTCCTTAAACGGATTTTTGCCCTTGACATCGCTGTACAGCAACTCGTCGCGGCTTTGGTCCATGCCCATGAAGATCGTGCGCAGCTCCGGCCCTTGCACCACGTCCAGGGCCGGGTTGGACTTCAGGCGCGGCACATCCTGCAGCGGCACGCTGATGGACGCATCAATGCCGCCGCTGATCAGCGACGAGGTGCGGGTAGCATCTGACTTGATCGGCGTGAACAGCACCTCGGTCAGGTTGTGTTTCGGCTTGTCCCACCAGCCCGGATAGGCGCTAAGTGCGGTGCGGGTATCGACCTCGCGGGACACCAGCTTGAACGGGCCAGTGCCATTGGCATTGCGGTTGGCAAAGTTTTCCTTCTGCCGGCCCAGGTCGCTGGCTTCCACCGCACGGTTCTGCTCGGCCCAGCCCTTGTCCATGATGAGCAGCTGCACCATTTCGTTGTTCAGCGTGGGCAGCGGTGCATTGGTTTCCACATCGACGGTGTAAGCATCGACCTTGCGCACGTCCTTGAGGTCGCTCAGGTTGCCCTTGACCAGGGAGCCAGGCGTGTTCACGCGCTGCCATGAAAACACCACGTCGTCCGCGTCAAAACTCTCGCCGTTGTGAAACTTCACGCCTTGGCGCAAGGTATACCGCCAGACCGTCGGGCTGACCAATTTCCAGGACGTGGCGAGCGACGGCTCGATCTGCAGCTTGTCATTGAAGCGGACCAGCGACTCATAGATGTTGCTGACAAAAGCGTTGGAAAAGGAATGGTTGGTCGAATGTGGGTCCATGGACAGCGCATCCGTTCCCGAAGACCAGGTGAAGGTGGCGGCGCTGGCGCAGGACATGGCCGACAGGGCGGCGCAGGTGGCCAGGCCAATGGCCGCGCGCCTGAATGTTGAGAGCTTCATTGAGGAGTCCTTCATGGTTGGAAAGGTAAACAGGGGTGTGAAGATAAAGATCTTCAGGCGACCGGCGCGAACTGGGCCATCACCCCGGCATAGCGCTTGGGGCCGGGCGCGGCATAGTCGCCGCGCTTGCTGGTGCGCAGGCCCAGGCCATGCAGGGCTTCGGCCAGCTTGATGGCTGCCGTCACGCCGTCGATGACTGGAACGCCCAGCTCCCGGGTCAGTTCGGTGCACAGGTCGGCCATCCCGGCGCATCCCAGCACGATGGCGCCGACGCCATCGTCCCGCAAGGCCAGGCGGCATTCGTCGCCAATTCTTTGGCGCAGCAGCCCATCTGACTGCGCCTCGAGTTCCAGAACCGCGATGCCGGTGGCGCGCACCTTGCGGCAGCGGGTGGTCATGCCGTAATCGACCAGCAGGCGCTGGGCCGTGGGCACCGTCCGCGCCAGGGTGGTCACCACGCTGAAGGAAGAGGCCACCAGGCAAGCCATCTGCATGGCCGCTTCGGCGATACCGATCACGGGCGCCGTGGCGATTTCACGCGCGGCGCGCAAACCCGGATCGCCAAAGCAGGCAATCACATGCGCATCCACGCCGGCCGCCTCACCCGCCTGGATCTGCGCGAGCATTCCCGGCAAGGCCAGCGCTTCGTCATTGGCGCTTTCGATGGATGCCGGCCCGGTGGCCGACTGCACGGCAAGGATCTGCGTGCCTGCGAAAGCGACCTGGCGTGCGGCCACCGCCATCTTGTCGGTCATGGCCATGCTGGTGTTCGGATTGATTAGTTGAATTTTCATTTCGATGAATTGTGACAATTATTGAACAGCTAACTACATAGGGAAAACCACGAAAAAACAATCAATTTATCGCAATTATAAAAAAATAAATGCCACAGTTTTTGTCATGATTGTGACAATAAATAGTTTTCTGGTAACGATTAAAAAAAATTTATGGCACCATCGGTACCTGAATCAAGCGAGACACCATGCCGCCTCCACGCAAAAACAAGTCCGCGGCACCGCCCCGCGAAATCCAGCCCGATGCCTCGCAGCTTGAGGTTGATGAAGAAAACCGCGTCCGCCACGCCATCGTGGAAGCCGTGCTGTCGCACCGCCTGCCGCCAGGCACGCGACTGGTTGAAACGCGGCTGTGTGAAGCTTTCGGCGTCAACCGTTCCCTGCTGCGCCGAGTCTTTGTACGGCTGGCCGGCGAGAAAGTGATTGAGCTGCAGCACAACAAGGGCGCGATCATTGCGCAGCCCGGCCCCGAAGAAATGCGTCAGGTTTTCGAAGCCCGGCAGCTGATTGAAAACGGCATCGTCCGCTCGCTCGGCAAAAAAGCCACGCCTCAGGCGCTGGAAGCCGTGCGCAAGCTGGTCGCGCAGGAAAGCGCGGCCTACAAGGCTGGCGAATGGTCCAAGTGGGTGCGCCTGTCCGGCGAATACCACCTGCAGGTGGCGCGGCTGCTGGGCAATACCGAACTCGAAGACATCCTGCGCAGCCTGATTGCCCGCACCACGCTGATGATCGCCCTGTACGACTCGCTGGGTCACAACGTCTGCTCCTTCGACGAGCACAACCACATCTTGGACGCCCTCGAATCAGGAGACAACGAGCACGCCTGCAAGCTGATGGGCGACCATCTTCACGGCGCTCAGGTCAAGCTGCAGCGCGACAGCAGCCCGCCAGAGATTGATTTGGTCGCGCTTTTCTCCATACCGTCCTGAGCATTGCCATGTCCGTATCGTCTGTTTCACGCTGGCAGGGTTTGCCAGCCGCGCTGGGCTTGGCGCTGGCGCCGCTGGTGGCACTCGGGTTTTCACGCTTTGCCTACGCGCTGCTGCTGCCGCCCATGCAAGACGAGTTTGCCTGGAGCTTTTTCAAGGCAGGCGCGCTCAATACCAGTAATGCCATCGGTTACCTGGCCGGCGCGCTGCTGGCGGCATGGATGGGTCGGCGCTGGGGAACGCTGCAGACCTTCACCTGGGCGATGGTGCTCAGTGCGCTGGCCCTGATGGCGACGGCCTGGCCATCGAGCTTTTCACTGCTTCTGGCGGTGCGCGCCTGCGGCGGCGTTGCGACCGCCGTGGCATTCGTACTCGGCACTTCGCTGGCTGCCAGCGCCATGCCGGGCCGCACAGCCACCGCGCTGTCGATCTACTTTGCTGGATCAGGGCTGGGCATCGTGCTGGCGGGCACGCTGATTCCGCTGGCGCAGGCAAGCAGCGATGCATTGGACTGGCGCCAGGCCTGGCTATTCATGGGCCTGGCGTCACTGCTGGCGTCGGCCCTGGCATGGTCTGCGGCGCGCGCGTCCATGCGGTCTTCGGGCAGCGCCGTCGCAGCTCCGGCACGGCCGGTTTGGGCCACGCTGCGGCCCAGCTTGATAGCCAACCTGTTTTACGGTGCAGGCTATGTAAGCTACATGACCTTCATGATTGCGTTGCTCAAGCGGCTGGGATTCAGCGCCACGCTCACTATGGTCTTTTTTGGACTGATCGGCGGAGCTTCGATGCTGGCCAGCCCGTTGTGGGGCAGATTACTGGGGCGGCTGAAGACTGGGGACGGCTTTGCGCTGGTGTGCTTGCTTGTTGCCATCGGCACCATGCCGGCGCTGATCTGGGCCGAGTCCTGGGCGGTAATCGCGTCTGCCCTCATTTTCGGCGCCAGCTTTATGGCCGGGCCGGCAGCGGTCAGCGTGGCCGCCCAACGGCTGTTGCCTGCGTCATCGCTGACCTGGGGACTGGCTCTGCTTACAGCTGCGTTTTCGTTGGGCCAGTCCATCGGACCTTTACTGGGCGGCTGGTTATCGGATTTCACCGGTTCCCTTCGCGCGGGCCTGTGGCTGGGGCCGGCACTGCTGATGCTGGGCGCTGTCAGTTCACTGCGACAACGCACGTACCGAATGTCACCAGAACCTTTTCCTGCCGTGAAATGAGGTCATCTTCAGTGGCCATGAAATGGGGCCAACCCCCCAACTCCAGTTCCACCAAAGAGGACTGGTGCCGCAGCCTTAAGCTACTTGCTGCCGGACTTCAGTGGATGACTCACTGATTGAGCCTTAATGGAAGATGCGGTCGACTGCAGGTGAGCGATGAGATTGGCGACTGGATCTATCACTTGATGAAACCCTTCTTGGCGCAATGCCTCACCCAATTCCAGCCCAACAGCACCGACGATGAAAATCGGCGCAGACGAGGTATCGGTCAGTTCACGACATACCTTTCGCAGCGAATTCAGGACAGCATCCCAAGCACTTTCAACCTCACCCGGCGCAAGCGGAAGTGTCGAAATATGCAGTACAACTCCTTGATTTTCCTTGATTGCAAACAGCGCCTGATAAAGCGGAGTCATAGAGGAGTCGAAAGTAATAGCCTGCAGCTGTTGCGCTTGGCTTCGATGCCAAGCCAAAACACTACGGGTAAAACCATAAACTTCAATCACACCAACGTCACGCGCAGCATCAAAGCCAGTATCCAAAGACGACATCATCACTAACCGTGTGAATCCTTGCGTCAGTTGTTTGTAATTTTTTTTAAAAATTCTCTGCGCCTTCATGTTGTCTTGCAGAGATCCGATGATTTTTGGTGCACCAGCCAGTTGACGGACTTCAAAGCTGGCTGGCGGCAAACCCTGAGCGGCAATTTGGCGCCGCAAGGTTTTTGTGATCGCGTCGTTCGAATTGGGGTTCAGAAACAATGTTTTCATGATTGCGTCCGATGCGCTGGAAAGCGCTCAATCCAAAACCGGGCAATATCCTCCCGGCGGCAGAACCAGATGTCCTCATGATTCGTCGCCCTCATCAGGAATTCACGCAATGCTTCCGCACGGCCAGGGCGCCCCGCGAGTCGTAGATGCAAACCGATTGACATCATCTTGGGGTGCGTTTTGCTTTCTCTGCGCAAACAATCGAGTGTGCGCTGCAAATGACCGATGAAATCATCCGGGGTGTTGAAACCTGGCGCAGTCGCATACCGCATGTCATTGCAATCGAAGCTGTAGGGTAAGACCAAATGGGGGCTATCGTTGGTCTGGGTCCAATATGGCAGATCGTCGTTATAGACATCGCAGTCATACAGTAGCCCATGCTTTTGTGCCAACGAGCGGGTATTTGGGCTAACCCGACCTGTGTACCAGCCCACAGGTCGCACGCCACACAATCGTTCAATAACATCCAGCGACTGCGACATGTGCCGGTTCTCGATTTCGCAATCTACTGTGTCATAGTCAATCCACCGGGCTCCGTGCGAGACAACCTCGTGTCCTTCCTGCACGATAGAGCGTGCCGCCTCAGGATGCTTTTCAAGAGCACTTGAAACCGCAAAGTAGGTTGCTGGAATTTTGCACTCGTGCAGAAGGTCAAGAATCCGCCAGTGGCCGACTCGGCTACCGTACTCGTAGTGAGATTCGACCGCAAGATTTCGCCGGCCACGACGGGGTTGAGCACCGGCTACATCACTGTTGAGAGCCTCCGAGCTCTCATCACCATCGAGCACACAGTTCTCCCCGCCCTCCTCATAATTGACCACGAGACTGAGCGCCATTCGTTTTCCTCCAGGCCATTCAAACTGGGGCTGCTCTCGTCCATAGCCCACAAAATCCCGGATCGATCCACTCATGGCAAAACTTCCCTTCTAAAAATGCACGAATTTAGCTGATTGCAAGGGAGTTCAAACCCTGGATGTGGCCGCGAAATACTCCATGGCGGTCACGACACCACTTTCCGCTAATGGCACGTTCGCGAGTTTGAGGCCCATTTCAACGCCTGAAATCGCCGCGAGAAGTGTCAGGTCGTTGCAATCGCCAAGATGTCCGATTCGAAACATCCGACCCTTGACTTTCCCCAGGCCTGCACCGAGTGACAAATCAAACCTGCCGTGTATGGATTTGCGAAGGGCGTCGGCGTCGATTCCTTGTGGTGTGACGATGCCGGTCAGTACCGGCGAATACACGCTTTCGTCTGCACACTGAATTTCAAGGCCCCAAGCCTGGACTGCGGCCCGTACGCCTTGAGCCCACCGCTGGTGACGAGCGAAGACCGTCGCCAGGCCTTGTTCCAGCAGCATGTCGAGTGCTTCGCTCAGGCCATAGAGCAAATTGGTATTTGGCGTGTAGGGCCAGTAACCGGTGCGGTTCATCTCAATGATCTCGTCCCAGGCCCAGAATGCCTTGGGCAACTTGGCCGTTTTACTTGCCTCAAGTGCCTTCGGTGACACGGCATTGAAGCTGATTCCTGGCGGAAGCATCAATCCCTTTTGGGAACCGCTGATCGTGACATCAACGCCCCATTCATCGTGTCGATAGTCGGCACTGGCGAGCCCGGAAATTGTGTCGACCATCAGCAGTGCCGGATGCTTCGCCGCGTCGATGGCTCGCCGCACGGCGGCAATGTCGGACGTCACGCCAGTAGACGTTTCGTTGTGAACAACACATACCGCTTTTATGGTGTGCAGCGTGTCTTCCTTTAAACGCTTTTCGATCATGTCAGCCTGTACGCCATGGCGCCAACTGCGCGGCAATCCGGTGATGCTGTCGATCCCCGGCAAGGCCAAAAATTCGGGTGCAAGACCCAGTCGTACGGCCATCTTTTGCCATAGTGAGGCGAAGTGACCCGTTTCATACATGAGCACCGCGTCACCTGGGCTGGCGATATTGACGAGTGCGGCTTCCCAGGCACCTGTGCCAGAAGCGGGGTAGATCACCACGGGGTGCTGCGTCTGGAATATTCGCTGCAGACCGGTGATGACCTGGGTCCCAAGGGCGCCGAATTCAGGTCCACGATGGTCGATGGTGGGCATGCTGATGGCGCGCAGAATACGGTCTGGTACCGGGCTGGGTCCTGGAATCTGCAGGAAATGGCGGCCACTGGCATGGTTGTTCAAAGCGATCATGGAGATTTCTATTCCTTGTAAGCGAGGTGATGTTGGAGGTACAAAGTTTTCTAGCCTAAAGCTGGACGGCTGCGTTGCCAATTCCAGGAAATTCGGCGGTCACCAAGTCACCGGCTGACGCGGTCAGAATGCCAACCCAGGTGCCGGTGGTCACTACGGTTCCGGCTAGGATGCTATGCCCGCCGTGCGTGGCGTGACGCAGCCACGCCGCAAGCAGGAAAGCGGGATCGGCGAGCGAATGGGTGCCTTGGCGCTCGACCGGCGGCTGCACGCCGATCTGGACCCGACACACCTGCGCAAGCCAGTCCCGCTGCGAAAATGGAACCCAGGGACCGAGAACGAGGGCGCCATGCGACTGGAGGTCGGCAAGCTTGGCCAGCGCGGGCGCCTCCAGTCCCTCCACCCAACGCGAATCGACGATTTCAATCGACACGCACATGGCGTCAACCAGTTTCACCGCATCATTCACGTCCAGCTTCAGCGCCAGCGCCGGGTCCACGTCGCATCCCAGACGCAATGCAATCTCGGCCTCGATGCCCCGCATGTGAAACGGCCATGCGCCGGCTGCGGCCGGACTGGACCACACACCATCCGGCGGCAGCGGCGCGTGCGTCAGCACAGCCTGGCGTGAGGGTCCGCCGGATTTCCAGTAGCCTGGCGATACATTGCCAAACCAACCGCAGGCCTGGGCCACAGCGTTTTGTGCGGCATAGGCCGCCTGAGCATCAGCCGGGCACAAACCTGCCGCAGAAACCGCGTCCTGTGTGCGTCGCGCCTCAATCAGATGGCGCGCTGTTTCATCAATCATGAATATATTTTCCTTTCATCACAGTGAGGGCCAGCGGTCGGCCCAGGGAGCGATCACCTCGTAGGCAGCCCCAAGCTCTAACAACGCCGTGTCGCGGCCGAATCCGCCAATCAACTGAAAACCAATCGGCAGACCTTCCGCCGATGGCGCAGTCGGTAGCGCCAGCGCCGGTAGCCCCGCCGCATTGACCCAGCCCGTGTAGACGGCGTGGCCGCGCGGACCGACGTCCTGGCCATCGATACGGCGCGGAAAGGCTTCTTGCGCCGGCCATGGTAGTGCTGCGGCGGATGGCATCACGATCACATCGAGGTTCTCAAACAGAGCCGCGCTGTCGCGCCGCAACTGCTTCACCCGCTCTAGGATCTGCCACAGGCGGGATGCCGGCAGGCATCTGCCAGCATCGGCCAACTCGCGGTACTTGGGTGACGCCTGCGCTTCCCACTCGGGATGCTGCGCAAACATGCTGGCCAAGCCGATCTGTCCAATCTGGGGCCAGGCTTCGACGAAGAAGTCCAGGTCCAACGGCAGTGTGCCCGTGTCGACATGGTGGCCCAAGGCAGCGAGCTGATCGACGGCACGGCCAACGCTGACGGCGATTTGCGGATCCAGCGGCGCCGTTCCCATGCGCTCGACATACAGCACGCGCAATGGCCCGGCCTGGCGTGGTTGCACAGCCGCTTGCGCCGCAGCGAGCGACGACCGGTCGACCGGCGCCGGTCCGCGAAGCGCATCGAACAGCAGCCGCGCGTCGCCCACAGTGCGCGCCAGCGGGCCGATCACTTCGAAGTCCAGCAGCAAACTGGGCAATACATGCTCACGCGGCCATGCACTGAGCGATGGCTTCAGGCCCACCACCCCTGCGTGCGAAGCCGGACGCCGGATCGACCCTCCCCCGTCCTGGCCAATTGCCAGCGGCGCGATACCGGCGGCCACGGCGGCCACGGCGCCGCCGCTGGAGCCGCCAGGCGTCAACGCCGGCGCCCACGGATTGCCAGTGACACCGAACAGCGGGTTGTCCGTATAACCTTCAAGCGCAAACTCGGGCACGTTGGTCTTGCCGACGATGAGGGCCCCGCCGGCGCGGGCGCGGGCCACCGCCAGTTCGTCGTGCCCGGTCTGGTGCTGGCGCAGGGCTGGTGTGCCCCAGGTCGTTGGCATATCAGACGTCAGCAGGCTGTCCTTCACGGTCAAGGGGATGCCATCGAGTGCTGACAAGGGCTGCGCTTGAGCGTGGCGCCTGGTAGCCGCCTCCGCTTCCTCTAGAAACCGCTCGTCGCGGCGGACAACGATCGCGTTCAGGTGCGGATTGACCGCGTCGAGCCGCACCAAGCAGTCCTGCGCCACCGCCAGCGGCGTCAATGAGCCCTCGCGAAAGCGGCGGTGCAGTTCCACAGCGGAAAGACGCCAGAGTTCAGGTGATTCGGTCATTGCATTCGCCTCACATCTTCGAGGGCAGCCAGGAGACGATCCCCGGGAATGCGATGATCAGCAGCGTGAACACGAGCATGATGATGACGTAGGGAACGGCGCCCACCATGGCGTCACGGATGCCGCCCTTGTCCGGCCGGATGCCATGCACGACGAACAGGTTCATGCCCACCGGCGGCGTGATCATGCCCAACTCGCACATCAGAACAATGAAGATGCCGAACCAGACCGGATCGACCCCCAGGTGGGTGACGATTGGAAAGGTGATCGGAATGGTCGCCACCATCATCGACAGCACGTCCATGAACATGCCAAGCACGAAATAAAAGACGACCAGCACCAGCAGCATCTGGGTGGCCGACAGACCGAACGATGTCACCCAGGTGGTCATCGCCTCGGCAACGCCCGTCAGACTGATGGCCAGATTCAGGATGAACGCGGCGGTGATGATCAAGAGGATCATGCCGCTGGTCTTGGCGGTTTGCACAAAACAGTGTTGCAGCAGCGTCCAGTTCAGCTTTCCGCCGTGCCAGGCGAAGAACACTGAGGTGACAACACCGAGCGCGGCCGATTCGGTGGTCGTTGCCAGACCGGTGTAGAGGCTGCCCATCACGATGAAGAACACCACCGCTGGCGGAATCAGGTCTTTCAGCAGGCGCAAGCGCTGCGCCAGCGGCACCTTTTCCTCACGGATGGTGCTGCCCGTCAGGAGCGCGTGGCCCATGATGAAGAGCATGAAACACCCGGTCAGCAAGAGTCCAGGCAGGATGCCGGCAATGAACAGCTTGCCGATAGAGGTATCGGTCAACGAGCCATAGATGATCATGTTGACCGATGGCGGGATCAGGATGCCCAGCGTGCCGCCGGCTGCGATCGCCCCGAGCGACATGTCCATCCGGTAGCCGCGCTTGTACAGCGATGGCAACGCCACCGTGCCCACGGTGGCTGCAGTGGCCACCGATGAGCCTGAGGTGGCCGCGAACAGGGCGCTGCAGCCGATGCCGGTGTGCAGCAAGCCACCGGGAAGCCGGCCCAGCCAGGCAGCCAGTGCGCCGAACATGCGGTCGGCGATACCCGAGCGCAGCAGCAATTCGCCCATCAGCACAAACAACGGGACGGCCGTCAGCAAGTTGTCGTTGTGCACGCCCCAAAGCACCGGGGCGATGGAGTCGATGAATGGCATGCCGTAAGCCAGCAGGCCGCCGACGATTCCAACCCCCGCCATTGCAACGGCGATGGGCAGCCCTAGCAGCATCATGCCGAGCATGAGGCCAAAGGCGAGCAGGATGTAAGTGACGTTCATGCGCGGGCTCCCGGGGCGGTAATGTGATGGACATGGGGCGCATCGTCGCTTGAGCGCGTCTTGAGATCTTCAACCTCTTCATCGACTTCCTGCTTGGTCGAGCGCGGGCCGTAATCGGCGTTCAGCTCGTCGGTACGGCCGCTCAGCAGTAGGATCGACGCATGGATCGCAAATGCTGCAGAGACCAGGGCGAACATGATCAGACCGAGCAGCCAAGCGCTTTGCGGGTAGACCAAGGGGGTCGCCCAGGGCGTCTGCGCCACACTTTGGTAAGCCTGTGTGTCCCGGATCACAAACCAGGCCAACCAGGCCATCAAGCCGGCGAACGCGGCCAGGGATGTGACCGACAACCAGTTCAACGCTGTTTGCAACCACCCCGGCAAGCGGTCGTGAAAGACATCTACGCGAATGTGCGTGCGGCCGATCAGCGCCAGACTGAAAGCGATCGTGGCCCCGATGGCCAGCGCGTAGCCACCCAGTTCATCGGCCCCCTGAAGCGACACGGTGAATACCTTGCGCATCACGGTCTCCACCGTCACCACCAACGACAGGCCCATGAAAATCAGGCCAAACAGTGTTCCGAGCCAGCGCTCGATGAAATCTTTCATCATGTCATCCTTGTTGAATGCAGTTCAGTGGGCAGCGCGTAATAGCACGCCACCACTGAGATGTTTACTGAACGCCGATCGCCTTGCCGACAGTTTTCTTCCAGGCATCAGAGCAGCCCGGGTTGGACTTGTTGCAGATTTCCGCCCAGGTTGGCAGCGAAACCGTGGACACGGCCTTGCGCAAGGTGGTAAGGTCTTCAGGCTTGACGGGCACATTGACGAGATTGAACTTTTTTCCTGTAGTGCATGGGTCCTTGCCGGCGTTGCAATTGAGCGCGTCCTGCGTCAGTTCCTGGGAATAGGTCCAGATATCGTCCGTCAGCGTCTTGAATGCCGCCTGCATTTTTGTTTTCTGGTCCGGGGTCAGTTTGTTCCAGGACTTGAGCGAGATCGCGTAACCGTTGAGCGCCATCTGGAACCCTATCGGGTACTGGTGGGTCGTCACCTCGGGCCAGTTCGACGAATTGGCAGAGCTCGGACCGGAGATGGCGCAATCGACAACGCCCAGCGACAAAGACTGGTGCACCTCGGTAAACGAAAGGGGCACCGGCGTGCCGCCGACGGATTCAATGAATTTGGACAGGTTTTGGTCGTAGACGCGCACCTTCATGCCCGCCAGATCGCCCAGCTTGGTGATCGGCTTCTTGCAAAACAGGATCTGCGGACCAAATGGCCAGACGCCCAGCAGCTTGACCTGAAAACTCTTTTGCAGTCGAGTGTCGAGCGTTTCAAGGTAAGCGTCGTAAACTTTGCGGGCGGTCGGATAGTCCGGGGAAGCGCCGACAAGGTCCATGCCCAGCAAAGTGGGCTCATCGCGTGAGTTCTGCGAGACCCGCAGCGATACGATGTCGAACAAGCCCGCCTTCAACACACGCAACTGCTCCGTGTCCTTGATGCCCAAGGTGTCAATGGATTTGTACTCGGCATCAATAGGCAGGCCTGTGTTTTTGGCGAAGTTGTCGAAAAATGGCTTTTCCTTGTTTTTTTGGATCAGGCCGGTCGCGGCCGGCTGGCCGACCACTTTGAACGTGATGCGCTCCTGCGCGCTTGCTACCGTAGTCAAGCCCACTGCCAGGGCCAAGGCAGCGAAGGTTTTGGTAAGACGGAACATATGAGAACTCCTTTTTCGATTGCGGGTGGGAAACGGGATTGAACTGCCGCGCGACAAATGACAGGTCGCAACGGCTGAGAAAAATGGCATGCACTTGACCTTTGTGCCTACTAAAGAGGTTAATAGCCGAGCGCGCGCGGCAAGGCCGTCACAACAGAGGGCACCAGCATGCATAACACCAGCACGGCATACATCAGAGCTATATAAGGCCAGGCATTGACAACCAATTCGCGCATGCGCACACCGGTAACGCCGGAAACCACGAACAACACTACGCCTACTGGAGGCGTTAGCATGCCGATCACCAGGTTCAATACGAATAGAAAACCAAAGTGCAGTGGGTCAATACCATATTGCAGGGCGATGGGGTGCAGCAGCGGCACCAGCATGATATAAGCGGCATTGGACTCCAGGAACATACCCACCACGAAGAGCAGCACAGCGACTAATGCCATGTAAGCCAAGGGATTAGTGGTCAAGTCTCGCAACACCTGAGATAGCAATTGCGGCAGAAGATCGACGGTCATCAGGTAAGTAATAATGGACGCAAAGGCTATTAAGGCACCTACCACCGCTGAGGTAATCGCCCCACGGATAACCAGGCCTGGTAAGTCGGCCAGCTTGAGGGTGCGGGTAACGAAGAAGCCAAGTAGCAGGGAGTACACAACCGCAATTGCGGAGCCTTCGGTGGCAGTAAAAGCGCCTCCGACAATGCCGCCGATCACCAGCACCGGCATGGCTAGCACCACCAGTGATCGGCGCAGCTCTGTCAAAACGGTGGCAAGGCGAAACGGCTCACCAGTGACCGCCCAGCCGCGCTTGGTGCAGATCCAAACGTTTACTCCGATAAAGCCAAAGCAGATGATCAAGCCCGGTACCACGCCAGCCATAAACATTCCTCCCACTGATACTGACGAGCCAGCCATGAAGGCGTAGACAATCATGGCTCCAGAAGGGGGGATGATGGGGCCGAGATTGGCGGCGGCGGCGACGATGGCGGCTGCAAAGCCTTTGTCATAGATCTTCGAAAGTGAAGGCCCTAGAATCGACGACAGGGCACTTGCATCCGACACGGCTGCGCCTGACACCGTGGCCAGACCAGCACCGGCCAGCATGGTCACATGCGCCATACCGCCGCGCACCCGGCCTACCAGAGTATTCGCCAGCGCAATCAACCGTTCCACAATTCCAGCTTTAATCATTAGTTCGCCGGCCAGCATGAAAAACGGGATCGACATCAAAGGAAACGAGTTGATCGAATGCATCATGCGCTGCGGCACTACGGACATATCGACCCCGGTCAACCATAATGCGAGCAGCGAAGCGACGCCCATCGCAAAGGCAATCGGTAGCCCGAATAGTGCCAGCAACATGAATCCAACAACAACCATCGTGCTCATTCGGCACCTCCGATGTGGGCCTGCGGCGGCCCCACAATCACAATACGAACCAAGTGCAAGGCGGACAACAATGCACCGATACACACGGGCACAATGAACCAGCCTACGCTCCAGTCGAGCGTGGACATTAGTTCATCCCACTGTTCACGTGCCACGCCAAAAGCCGCCCATGCGATGACTGCCATCATCAGCGCGCTCATTGCCGCAGCGATACGCTTTAGCGCAGCACGCAAGACGGGTGGAAGCTTGTCGGCCACAATGTCGATACCAATGTGGGCGCCTTGGCGCACACCCAGAGGAATAGCAAGGAAAATTGACCATACGAAGGCGAGTCGACCGAGTTCATCGGCCCAGTCTATGGAGAGGTTGAAGCCGTAGCGCAAACCCACCTGTGCCGACACGACTCCCACCATGACGGCTACGGCTGCAAGCAGCAAGCCAGTAACCAGTTTGTCAACACCATTCAACGCGTGCTCCAGCCAATTTGGCGCGCGTTCAGGCATAGTTGCTATGGCATTCATTTGAGACTCCTAAATACAGGAAGTCGGATTAGTTCTTGACCGCTTCGGCCAACACCTGATTGACCAGATCAGCGCCGGCGCGTTTCTTGACATCCTCGATCACTGGTGCTGTGGCCTTGCGCATTTCTTCGAGAGCAGAGGGTGCAATCTCGGTGTAAATCATCTTGGCTTTCAATTCAGCAAGGGCTTTAGCCTCGCTTTCGATAGCGAGCTTGCGCTGGAACGTGATGGTTGACATCATGGCTTCGCGTACGGCCTTTTGGTGCTCGGGAGTCAGTTTCTCAAATGCTTTCTTGCTTGCTACCACAGCGATGAAGTCAAAGAAGTGACCGGAATTAGACAGGTGCTTCTGCACTTCGCTATAGCGACTGGCGCTAATCACCGTGTACGGGTTTTCCTGTGCATCGACCACACGCTGCTCAAGCGCCGAGTACAGTTCCTTGACGTCCATCGCTACCGGGTTGGCGCCAAGTGCACGGAACGAAGCCAGATGAGTTTCGCTGGGCTGCAGTCGTAGTTTCAGACCCTTCAGATCGGCTATGTTCTTGATTGGACCGCGGCTGTTGGTGATATTGCGCGAGCCTAACTCCATCCAGCCCAGAGCAATGAAGCCTTTGTCCTGTAGTTTCTTGTCAATTGCAGCGCCGACAGGACCGTCGATCACTCTAAAAGCCGTTTCGCGGTTGCGGAACACGAACGGCAGGCTAACCGCTTCCAATTCGGGCACAATGCGCGACAAAAACGCGCCACCAACCCAGGTCAATGCCAATGTGCCAGAACGCACAGCGTCAACGTTTTCCTTAGCGCCACCTAACTGCATTGAGGGAAAGACATCCACCTGCAACTGGTTATTGGTCAAACGCGCTACTTCCTTCTTGAAAACTTGGTCAACTGCAACACTGCTGGGGTGCTCCCCGGCGAAATTACCTGCAATTTGTAGCTTTTGCTGCGCAAATACAGAAGTGCTGAAGGCCATGACTGCCGCCGCGTAAGCGGTTAGGGTGAAACAACGAGTCATTTGGGTAAAAGTGGGTTTGCGATTCATGTTAAAAATCCTTTTAGAATGTCGCGGGTTATAGAGCCTTAATGAATTCAGAACTGGCGCCGCAGCGCACCTGCCGCCAGCAGCTCCTCAATTGCAGGGGGCAGGCCACGATTTGGTTTTGTGGGCGGCGGCGCGAAACTGCCGCGCCGGGTCTGGCTCAACTGCATTGCAACCAGCGATTCGGCATGGCGCACTGCACTCGACACGCCATCGACGACAGGTACCGGTAACTGATCATGGAGTGCGCGGGCCAAGCCTGCAAGCGGTGCACCGGCGAGCACAATAACGTCAGCGCCATCCTCGTCGACTGCACGCTCGGCCAGAGCCTTTAGGGCTTGCTCGTGTTCGCTCTGAATATCCCCGATGCTGGACAGTGGGCGATCCAGCGCACGAATACTGGCCAGCCGGGAGCTGAAGCCGTACGCCGTGATCACCTCGCGGTACCAGGCCTGAATCCGCTGCGAAATAGCGATCACCGAGATCCGGTTACCCAGCAGGTGGGCGCTGGCCAGCGCCGCTTCGGTTAGCCCGGTCACGGGCACCGGCAAGACCTCTCGCAGGCCACTCAGTCCGGGGTCGCCGAAGGCGGCCACCACCACCACGTCGAAACGCGCATGATGTTCAGCCGCCAGTTGCGCCGTGGCATAGGCCCCGATCAATGATTCAAAACGGGTCTCGATATAGGCCACACCGAAGGGCGCGGTCAGGACCTCGATCTCTGTCCCTGGTGAGGCGCTGCGCTGTGCCTCAACGCGGATCAAGTCGGACACCGTGTCTGAAATATTGGGGTTGATTAGCAGCAGCTTCATGACGACCCTTCCGACTTCCTAGGCATCAGTGTGGGCAGGCCGCACGCCAGAAATCGACCCCGGCCCTGGCGCGGATGGAAGCCCTGTTCATCCCAGACCACTTCTCCGTGCGCCAAGGTAACGGCTGGCCACGCCTTGAGTGACATGCCTTCGTAAGGTGTGTAGTCCACGTTATGGTGAAGTTGGGCGTTTTTCAATGTCAGCGGGCGTTCATCCCAGATCACCAAGTCGGCATCGCTGCCGACGGCTATCGTGCCCTTGCGCGGATGCAACCCATATGCCTTGGCGGGGTTGGTGGCCGTCAGCTCGACGAAGCGATTGAGCGTGATGCGCCCGCCGAGTACGCCTTCGGAATAAAGTAACGCCATGCGAGTCTCAATGCCCGGAATGCCATTGGGAATATGGCGAAATATCACTTCCTCGCCGCCCGGTTTCTTCCCTTCGGGCGAATCGAAGTTGAACGGCGCGTGATCGGAAGAAAAGATGGTGAACAGCCCATCAGCCAACCCTTGCCAGATCACTTCCTGATTGCGCTTGTCGCGCGGCGGCGGGCTGCAGACACAGCGCGCACCCATGTAGCTGTTGTCGAGCCCCAAGTCTTCGGCGCTGAGAAACAGGTACTGTGGGCAGGTTTCAGCGAACACATTAAGGCCATGGCTGCGCGCCCAGCGAATCTGGTCGACCGCTTCCCGTCCCGAGACATGCACGATAAGGACCGGCACATCAACCAACTCAGCCAGCGCAATGGCGCGTTGGGTGGCTTCCCGTTCTACCAACATGGGTCGGCTTTGGGCATGAAAGCGGGGCGCAGTGCGGCCGGCGGCTTCAAGTCTTTTCGTCAGCCATTCGATGCAATCGGCGTTCTCTGCATGAACCATGGCCATGGCGCCGTGTTTTCTTGCCACATCGAACACGTCGAGCATTTGCCCATCGTCAAGCTTCAGGTCGTCGTAAGTCATGTATATCTTGAACGACGTGTAGCCTTCGGCGATCAGTTCGGGCAGTTCCTTATTGAGCACCTGCGGGGTCGGATCGCTCACGATCAAGTGGAAGGCATAGTCCACATGGGCGCGACCGTTGGCACGGCGGTGGTAATCATCCACTGCCGCACGCAGCGACTGGCCTTTTTCCTGGGCCGCAAAGGGAATTACGGTGGTGGTTCCGCCGCAGGCGGCAGCACGCGTGCCGCTGTCGAAATCATCGGCCATGCGCGCCGGCGGCTCCATCGGCTGGTCCAGATGGCAATGCGCATCCACGCCCCCAGGCGTGACAACGCGACCTGCGGCATCGATTTCGCGCACACCGGGCACCAAAGAGGCGCCAAGTTGCACGATGCGCCCGTCACGGATGCCGATGTCGGCTGAATAGGTGTCGCTCGCCGTTGCAATCAAGGCATTGCGCACAACAAGGTCAAATGCGGGCTGATTCACGAATATGCTCCCTGTGCACCACATTGCGGCATAAGTGTCGAATCTGGTGCAGACAGTGCTGCACACGATGAATATTTACGATAGTTATGACGTGTTGTGTTTTTCATATTCGGTATGAGACCTCTGTAAGCAAATTACGGGCCTGTTTGGCTTGTGCCGACAGGCGATTTAAGAAACTATATGTTGACAATAGACGTTAAATATAGGTGTTTACACTAATGTTGACAATATTAGTACTTAATGTTTTAGTGATGTACGCAGCTTTTTCTGATTTTTCAACAACGTAAAAAGGGCGATTTCATTCAATCTCTAATCGGTTATTCGCTGAACTTTTTGAATCAAAGAGCAGGGCGATATGCCAATCCCGCGTGCATCAATGCCTTGAGTCTTTCGCGACCCACTGATGGTGGATTCCTGGTCGTGTCGAGTGGGGCTCGCTATTCGTAGTTAGTGGTAACACATGAAACGAACGTCTGACCTGCTGGCTAAAATGGCATGCCCCTTGCACTTCTACGGCGACTCGTAGTCGACGAGCAAGCGTGTCGGCAAACCTGCCGACAATGCGGCTCCCATGGCTGCGTTGCCACAACTGAGAAAGTACCTATGTCTCCCCCTGCCCGCAAAACAACCCCCGAGGTTCGTCTTGAGCGTGAAACGGCGAATGATGAGATTTACGAGAGAATTTACGTCGCCATCGTTGAGCATCGCTTGCATCCGGGTACCAAGCTTGGCGAAGACCGGCTGGCGAACATCTTCGGCGTCAGCCGGGCGCGCATACGCGAAGTCTTGGCACGCCTGGCGCATGAGCAGATCGTCAATCTGTTCCCGCAACGAGGTGCCTTTGTTGCCAAGCCAACGCCCGAGCAAGCCATGGATGTCTTCGAGGCGCGGCGTCTGATCGAGCCCGCCCTGCTACGCCGCCTGATTCACACGCTGACGTCGGAAAAGGTGGCTCGCCTGCGGCAGCATCAGGAACTGGAAATCGATGCCCGGCGGCGCGACGACAAGCATGCGGTCGTGAGGCTCTCCGGCGAGTTTCACCAGTTGCTCGGTGTGTTGGCCGGAAATACGGCACTGGCGCGCAGCATACGGGAACTGTCCATGTTGACCTGCCTGATTATTGTGCTGTATGACGCGCCAACCGCATCGAGTTGCCTCGTCGACGAACACTCTGCCATTGTGGATGCCATTGCCAAACGCGATGCCGCACGAGCCGAGCAACTGATGCTGGGGCACCTCGACCATATTGAGAAAAGTCTCAAACTCGACAGTTCGACGGAAGAAGTGGACTTGGAAGCCGTGTTGGGTCTCCAAATTCGATGACCCACAAAGAGGCCAGGCCATCTTTGAAGCGGAGGTGGCACATCCCGGCGCATGCCTGCATGAACGGGGCGATGCATGCCCCGTTCATGACGGGGCAACCCAAAATTGGGTATCACAGCGGCTACCACTGTGGCATCAGAAGCGATAGCCATGCCTTTGTCAAAAAATCCGAAATTAATAAAAGAGGATTAGCTATGGCCAACAATTGTGTTGACACTTATGTTGACTTTTTGTGACTGTTCAGCCCTCCTGAATTGCAGCCCAAGGGGTTTATGTCAAACTTGAAGCCGTGCAAGAACCAGACGCTACTGCCGACCTGACGCTCCAGGCCATGAACGAGAAAGCCCAAGCGCTGCAAGGGCAAGTGCAGGCGCTCACGAGCGAAGTCGAAAGACTGCGTTTGCGCATCAAGGAGCTCGAAGGCCAGGCATCGAAGAACAGCAAGAACTCGAGCAAGCCGCCATCTTCGGACGGCTTGAAAAAGACGACCTCGCTGCGCGTGGCCTCGGGCAGGAAGCCGGGCGGTCAGGCCGGGCACGCGGGCAAGACGTTGGAGCAAACAGACAGGCCAGACATCGTCATCCGGCATGCGCTGCCCGAGCGCTGCGATGCCTGCCAGGCGACGCTGTCCAATAGTGATGCGCAAGTTCACCGGCGCGGCCAGGTGTTTGACATCCCGGCCGTGCGTTTTGAGGTGGTGGAGTTCCAGACGCTGCAACTGCGCTGCCCGTGCGGCAAGCTCCACGAGAACGAGTTTGCGCCCGAAGTGTGTGAAGTCGCGCAATACGGCCCGAACGTGCGGGCGCTGGCGGTGCACCTGACGCAGGGCCAGTTGCTGCCTTTCGCGCGGGCGGGCGAACTCATCAAGGACCTGTATGGACTGGACATCTCGCCGGCCACGCTGGTGCAGTGGGTGCACGAGGCCGCGCAGGCGCTGGTGCCCACGGTGCAGGCCATCGTGCAAAGCGTGCAGGCCGCAGCGGTGGTGCATGTCGATGAATCGGGCCTGCGCGTAGCGTCTTGCCTGCAGTGGCTGCATACGGCCGCCACGGCCACCCACACTTGGTACGGCGTGCATCCCAAGCGGGGCATGCAAGCAATAGCCGACCATGGGGTGCTGCCCAACTACGCGGGCACGCTGGTGCACGACTGCTGGGCGCCCTACTGGAGCCTGGAGTGCGCGCACTCGCTGTGCGGCGCACACTTACTGCGCGAGCTGATTTATCAAAAAGAGACCACTGCGCAAGCGTGGCCCCAGGGCCTTATCGAGTTGTTGCTGGCCGCTGACCAAGCCTGCAAGGCGGCGCGTCAGACCGATACGGCACTACAGGCTGTGCAGGTCGAGGTCTTTGCCAGCCAATACCGCGCCTTGGTGCAGGAAGGCCAGGCGCAAAACCTGCCAGCGGCCAAGGCGCTAGGACAACGTGGCCGGGCCAAGCAGTCAGGTGCCTTCAACCTGCTGCGCCGGCTGTTGGAGCGAGAGCAGGAGGTACTGCGCTTCATGCGCGATTTGGGTGTGCCCTTTACCAACAACCTGGCCGAGCGCGCCATTCGCATGCCAAAGGTCAAGCAGAGAATTTCAGGCTGCTTTCGTACCTTGCCGGGCGCGCAGAATTTCTGCACCATCCGCTCCTATCTGGACACCGCGCGCAAGCAAGGCTTTGGCATGCTTCACGCCATGCGCGCCGTCTTCTCGGGACAGGCCCTGGCGCTCGCGTAGGCTGAACAGTCACGACTTTTTTATATACTCCAGAAATGTTGTCGAAAGCTACAAATCTGGTCAGTCAACGCTTTCACAACAGCAGACTGGGCCGGGACTTACTGATCGTTTTGACAGACGTTCCGGAATGCAACACCTACCAAAGAGACCTTCCTCATAACTGTGTCAGCCGCCGTTGTCGACTTGGTCGGCGGCGTTGGCGGTCTGTCAAACTGGCAGTCGGGTTATTGACTGAATGCACGTTCACCGTGCTGGCAGGCGTCGCCTCATTCTTTTGTCTGACCGACCATCCCAAGGATGCGAAATGGCTGACGGCACGGGAGAAGCGACTCGTCGCACACGCACTGCCACAAGACCACAAGGCATCCATCTGAAAGCAAACTCATGACCAATCGAAAACTTATTGGCGTGCTAACGCCTTCTTCCAACACGGCGCTGGAGCCCCTCACAAGCGCCATGGTCAATAGCTTGCCAGGCGTCTCGGCACACTTCTCACGCTTCACCGTGACTGAAATTTCGATGCGTGACCAGTCGCTCGGTCAATTTGATGACAGCAAGATCCTGGAAGCGGCCCGTTTGTTGGCCGATGCCCATGTCGATGTCATCTGCTGGAGCGGAACCTCGGCCAGTTGGCTCGGATTCGAGAAAGACGAGGCGCTGTGTGCACGCATCACGGAAGTGACCGGCATCCCGGCGACCACCTCGGTGCTTGCGCTCAACGAATTGCTGGCGGCGCAGGGCGCAAGCACAATGGGCTTGGTCTCGCCCTATGTCGCGGAGGTGCAGCAGAGAATTGTTGCTAACTACGCCAGATTGGGCATTGACTGCATCGCCGAGCAGCACCTTGATCTCACCGTCAATTTCGCCTTCAGCGAAGTACCACCCGACACGCTGCGGCGCATGCTGCGTGAAGTTGCTAAACAAGGTCCTGATGCCATCACCATCATGTGCACCAACCTGCACGGCGCCCAATTGGTGGACCTGATGGAACAGGAACTGGGTATTCCCATCTATGACTCAGTTGCCACGGTGGTCTGGAAGGCGCTCAAGAGCGTTGGCGTTGAATCACACGCACTCAAGGGCTGGGGCCGTCTGTTTATATAAGCGGCTTCGGATCTGAACGCGTTTTAGTCGGATGCGACGCCGCAAAGTGTGCGCTGAATCTCGGTAGGCAGCTTGCTATTTGTATATGTCAACAGCATCTTGGCGCGCTCGACCTCGCGCTTTGCCGCCATCCGCGAACTGGCCAATTCTTTCAACATCACATGATCTTCATCGTCCAGCACCAGTGCTTCCCTTGTGGTGGGCGTTGCCATCCCGAGGGCCGGCCGAGATTTCGAAGGAACCCGGCGGTTTTCACTCAAATCGGTTGATTGAATGAAACGAAATACTAAGTACAACTTCATAACCTCTGTGGGATGTGAATAGCGCCGATGATGGACCGCATCCCATCGGGTCTGCGGCTATAGCGGTCGAAAACTCTCTTGTGACTTCCAGCCGCGCCTCGATGCAGCTGAACAGTTCGCAGTGGGTGACTTCGCGTTTGAAGTGCCTCCAGACTGGTTGACGACAATTACCTTGGCCGGTTGACGACAACTATGTTGGCCGGGTAGAGGCCTTCGCCGGGCGGGTCCGGGAGGCGGGGCTACCGTTAGACCTTTCGACATTTATCGAAAGTAAGCGGCATGCCCGGCAAGACCATCACGGACCACCAAGTGCAAAAGTACAAGCAACACCGCAACAAGCTCACCCAAGTCGCGGCCGCCGCCAGAGCCGGCATCAGCGAACGCAGCGCCCGGCGCATCGAAGGCGCGCCAAGCCTGCCTTCCCAGCGCCCCGCCCGCGACTGGCGCACCCGGCAAGACCCGCTGCAAGCGGTGTGGGACAGCGAGGTCGTGCCGCTGCTGCAAGCCGATGCCCAGCTCAACGCCGTCACGCTGCTCGAAGAACTTCAGCGCCGCTACCCGGGCCAGTGGGACACCAGCGTGCTGCGCACCCTGCAGCGGCGCGTGCGCCAGTGGCGCGCGCAGTTTGGCGCCGAGCGTGAGGTTTACTTTGCCCAGGAGCACCCGCCAGGGCGCCAGGGCCTGTCGGACTTCACGGTGGCCGATGGCCTGAACGTGGAGATTGAGGGCTGTGCGTTTCCTCACCGGCTGTACCAGTTTGCGCTGGCCTATTCAGGGTGGCGCCATGCGACGGTCATCGATTCGGGGGAGAGTTTTATCGCCTTGTCCACCGGGCTGCAGGCCGCACTGTGGGCGCTGGGCGGCGTGCCCGAAGAGCACCGCACCGACAGCTTGTCGGCAGCGTTCAACAACCTGGCCGAGCAGGAGTCGCTGACCGGGCGCTACGACGAGCTGTGCCGCCACTACGGGCTGCGCGCGACGCGGTGCAACCCTGGCCAGTCCAATGAGAACGGCTCCATCGAATCGCGCCACGACTCTTTGAAGACCGCGCTGGACCAGGCGCTGCGACTGCGCGGCAGCCGCAGCTTTGACAACCGCAGCGCCTACGAGGCGTTTGTCGCCGCCATCGTGCAGCGCTTGAACACCCGCTGTGCCAAGCTGCTGGCCATCGAGCGCCCCATGCTCAGGCCCCTGCCGGTGCGCCGCACGGCCGAGTTTGAGGAGATGCCCGCCAGGGTCAGCAAATACGGCATCTTCACCCTCAAGGGTGCGCAATACAGCGCGCCGAGCCAGCTCATCGGCCACCGCTTGACGGTGCGCCAGTATGCCCAGCACATCGAGTGCTGGCTGGGTGGGCAATGCGTGCTCAGTCGTCCAAGGGCCACGCCCCAGGACGGACAGCGCCACGGCAGGAGTATCGACTACCGCCATCTGGTGGGCGCCTTGAAACGCAAACCCGGCGCATTCGCCCGCTGGGTGCTGCGCGACGCAGCATTCCCGCGCGCGGTGTACCGCCAGACGTGGGAGCGCCTGGCAGCCCAGAGGCCCGAACGCGAAGCGTGCAAGACGATGGTGGGCCTCTTGGTGCTGGCCGCTGACGGCCATGAAGCACAACTGGCCCAGGAACTCGAGCAGTTGATTGAGCTGAACCAGTTGCCCGACCTGAACGCCTTGACCGCGTTGCTGGCGCCGCCCAGAAGCGAAGTGCCTGACGTGGCAGTGACGCTGCCCACGCTGGCGTCCTATGACGCGCTGCTGGAGGTGTCAGCATGAGCGCGGCGTCAATTACGACAACTACCTCGGCGCGCCTGGGCATGATGCTGACGGATTTGCGCCTGCCCACCATCAAGCGCCTGGCCGGTGACCTGTGCGCGCAGTCGGACGCCGAGGGCTGGCCGGCGCACCGGCTGCTCGAAGCGCTGCTGGAGCATGAAATCAATGAGCGCGAGGCCCGGCGCATTGACCGCCACCGCAATGAATCAAGCCTGAGCCCGGACAAGCGACTCTCCAGCTTTGACTTCTCGGCCGTGCCCAGTGTGTCAAAGGCTCAGGTGATGGCGCTCGCCGAGGGCACCGAGTGGCTCGACCGGGGCGCCAACGTGCTGCTGTTTGGCCCGCCGGGCACCGGCAAAAGCCATTTGGTTTGTGCGCTGGGGCACGCGTTGATTGACGCCGGGCGGCGGGTGCTGTTCACCCGCTGCTCGGACTTGGTGCAGCGCCTGCAGGCGGCGCGGCGTGATTTGCGCCTGCCGCAGGAGCTGGCCAAACTGGACCGCTTTGACTTGCTGATTCTGGACGATTTGAGTTATGTGCGGCGCGACCAGGCTGAAACCTCGGTCCTGTTCGAGCTGATATGCGAGCGCTATGAACGCAAGAGCCTGGCCATCACCGCCAACGCGCCATTTTCCCAATGGGGCGAGGTATTTGTCGAGCCCGCCATGACGCTGGCCGCAGTTGACCGCCTGGTGCATCACGCCACCATTTTGGAAATGAATGTGGAGAGCTACCGCCGCCGCGCCGCGCAGGCGGGGCATGCCCCGCCTGCGCGAAAGGCTCGCTCAACAACGTAACCAGTTCAATTCATTCCCCGCTTCCACCGGCCACGATAGTTGTCGCCGAGCGGTCAAGATAGTTGACATCGACCATCCAGACCATTTCAATCGGATTGAGCCAAGGGCTGTAGGTCGGCAGGCTCAACAAAATCAGGCGTCTGGCGGGCGCAGCCCAATGCGCGGCTTGACCGTCTGTGCAACTGGCTGCACCTTCAGGCTCGGAAAACGTGTGTACCTTAACCACAAGCAGATGCCTGATGCGCTGCCAAATTCCCATGGCATTTATGCGGTGTAGCTGCCCAAACATCGAAAATAGATAATTTGTATACAATTGTTTGCTCATTTGCATACTTTTTGTAGAAATGCCTTGAAGGTGGGTTGCCTTGACGCAAGAAAGGCTCGCAAGATATTGCCTCATGCCTACGGCGCCGCCTTGTTCCTTGTTTGAGTCCATAGCGTGCGTTCCTGGCGGGCGCGGCTTTAACCGAAAGTGTTTTCATGCAATCCAGTCCCGACCACCCCGGCAACGCCAACCTTGCGATTCAGCTTGCTCCCGATGAACTTAGAGCGATGCGCCTGGCGATATCCGCCTCCCGCGAGGCGCTCGACGCTGGCAATCAGCCGTATGGCGCGACCCTGGTTTCAGCCGATGGCGAGATCCTGCAGGTGGCTGGCAATGCCCAGGTGACGAGCGGCGACGGCACGGCGCATGCCGAGATCGTGGCGGTGCGCCAAGCCACCGCCCGCCTGGGCGCACAATCCGTTCGCGGTAGTACCGTGTACGCCAGCGGCGAGCCTTGCGCCATGTGCAGTGGCGCGCTCTTCTGGGCCGGCGTGACTCGGGTGGTCTATGGCGCCACCAACCCGCAAATGACCGCCCTGTTCGGTGGCGAGTCGCTGCCGATCCGCTGCGCAGATGTGGTGGCGGGCGCGTCGCCTTCCATGCGGGTGGATGGGCCCGTGCTGGGCGAAGAAGCCATGGCGGTGTTGCACGAGGCGGTAGCGCGCCGGAGCCACTGAACGCCAAAATCCGAGAACGGGTTTATTCGTTGGGGGCGACTTCGGTCGCCAGCGACACAAGCTGGTCGGATAGGCTCTGCGTCACGCGGCCGGCCGCGTCCGATAACAGCTTGCGGAACCAGCGGTGGGCTGGTGCGTGGTGCGAGCGCTCATGCCAGAGCTGGTAAAAGCGCATGCGCGGAAAGTCAAAGGGCGCGCTTGAAATCGCCAGCGGCAAGGTGCGTGCGAAGTGCTCGGCAAAGTGGCGGCCGGTGGTGAACACCAGATCGGTATTGAGCAGCAGGTGGGGCGCAAGTTCGAAGTAGGGCACCACCACGCGGGCATCGCGAATCATGCGATGGTTGGCTAGGTAAGTGTCTACCACGCCCCGCTGGGACTGCGAATAGGGCAGCGGCACGACGTGGCGTGCTGCCAGGTATTGTTCGCGCGTCAGGCCGTGAGCACGAGGATCATTGCGGCTCATCAGGCAGACGACCTCGTCTTCCAGCAGCACAGACAGATGCAGGTGCGGCGGCGGCTGCGGCCAGTTGCCAATGACCACATCGAGCTCTCCCGTAGCCAGTGCATGTTCGTAATCGAACACGGCCCCCAGCGGTTGCACCACTAGACGGGCACGGGGCGCTTCCCGGCAAAAACGACCGACAGCGCCTGCAAGAAAAGAGGCCACCATGAAATCCGGCGATCCGAGGCGAAAGGTTTGCTGGCTGCAGGCCGGGTCGAACTGTTCGGCGCCGGTCAGCATTGCATCAATCTCGCCGAGCGCCCGTCGCGCCTGGTCGCGGAGCACCAGCGCACGGTCGGTGGGCGCCATTCCCCTTTTTTCCCGCACTAACAGCGGGTCGCCAAATATTTCGCGCAAGCGTTTTAGCGCGCTGCTGATGGCTGGCTGCGACTGGTTCAGCCGGATGGCAGTGCGCGAGACATTTCGCTCACTGACCAGTGTGACCAGCACGCGCAGCAGGTAACTGTCCACCGGATCGGCAGGTCGGCTCATGGATCAATCCCCTTGGTCATGGCCGTGATGGTATTCGATTCCGCTATGAAGTTCATAACAGCAGGCGTTCACAAAATTGAAGGCTTGTTCTTAGACTAGGCCTACCTTTCGCATTGTGCTTGTGCCCAGGCAACGACGCGGGAGATGCAGGTTTTTCAAGGCCTGTCAGTCAAAAACCATCAATGGAGACAAACATGAGCACTGCAAGCATCCCGCTATTAGTCGACCAAGCGCCCGCAAAGACGGAGCTGGACGGCGCCTACAAGAAAATCTTCATGCGGCTGATCCCGTTCCTCATGATGTTGTGGGTCCTGGCCTGGCTGGACCGTGTCAACATTGGCTTTGTCAAGCTGACGATGCTTGACGACCTCAAATGGAGCGAGGCCATTTACGGATTGGGTGCTGGCATTTTCTTCCTCGGCTACTTCTTTTTCGAGGTGCCCAGCAATTTGCTCCTGCAAAAAATCGGTGCCAAGAAAACCATCATGCGTATCACGATTGGCTGGGGCCTGACAAGCATTGCCATGATGTTCGTGAAAACGTCGGGAATGTTCTACTTCTTGCGCTTTCTGCTGGGCGTGTTTGAGGCGGGCTTCTACCCTGGCATCATCCTGTACCTGACCTTCTGGTTTCCGAACGACCGCCGCGCCAAGGCCTTTGGCATGTTCATGTCGGCATCGGCCTTTGCTGGCGTGATTGGCGGGCCCCTGGCCGGTGCCATTATGACCAACCTCAATGGCGTCAATGGCTGGGCCGGCTGGCAGTGGGTGTTTTTGATCGAAGGCATTCCCTCGGTGATAGCGGGCATTGCCACTTATTTCTACCTGACAGACAAGCCCGAGCAAGCCCACTGGCTGACGGAACGCGAACGCAATCTGGTGCATGCCGACCTAGCCCGCGACGCGGCATCGCTTGGCCATCGGGAGCACAGCCTGCTGGCCTCGCTGAAGGACGGCAAGATTTGGCTGATGATTCTGATCTACTTCTGCATCATCGCCGCGAACTCGTCGCTGACCTTCTATGGCCCGACGCTGGTCAAGGAAGTCGGCTTCACCAGCCCCATGGCTGTCGGCTGGATCATGGCTGCGGCCTACCTGTGCGGTGCCGCCGGCATGATTCTGAACGGTTTTCATTCCGACAAGTATCAGGAGGCACGTTACCACTGCGGCCTGGCCGCTGCACTGGGCTCGGTGTCGCTGCTGGTGATCGCTTTGCTGCTCAAGACCAGCCCGCTGTTGACCCTGGTGATGTTGACGCTGGCCATCGTCGGCACTATGAGCGCCATCCCGGTGTTCTGGCAAATGCCCAACCGTTTCTTGTCCGGCGCGGCGGCGGCGGGCGGCGTGGCACTGATCAACTCTGTCGCCAACCTGGCCGGTTTTGGCGCGCCATGGATGCTGGGCGTCATCAAGACCTCTACCGGTCAGCTGACATCCGGCTTGTATGTTGTGGCCGCGTTCGAGATCTGCGCCACGCTGCTCATCCTGATGTTCGTGCCGCGCATTCCAAAAACGTCCGCGACCACCAAGGCGACCTTTCACTGAACCCGGATCAAAACTGGAAAAACAAACATGACTGAAGCGACATTAGCGCCGGACCTGAACCTCAACGCCATCAATGCCCTTGACTTGGACGACTTTATTGCCGAGTTCGGCAGCATTTTCGAGCATTCGCCCTGGGTGGCCGAGGGTGCCTGGGCGGCACGGCCGTTCGCCAGCATCGACGTCTTGCATGGCGCCATGATCGGCGTGGTGCGAAGCGCGCCGCGCGCCACGCAGATCGCCTTTCTGTGCGGGCACCCCGAACTCGCTGGCAAGGAGGCGGAAGCAGGCACGATGACGACCGAATCGGTCGGCGAGCAGGCCAGCGCCGGTCTCAATGCCCTGAGCAAAGGCGAGATCGGCGAGTTGCGCGAGCTCAACGCCCGCTACCTCGACCGCCACGGCTTTCCGTTTATCGTCGCCGTGCGGCGCTACAGCAAGCGCGAGATCTTCGAGCAACTGGGCGAACGGATCGAGAGGGACAGCGACACCGAGCTGAACGAGGCCCTGTCGCAAATCGGCACCATCACGCGGCTGCGAGTGCAGGCCAAGGTGTCTGCATGAAAGCCGAACGGCTTTTTCCTATTGAAGGAGACAAGATGAAAACAGGCCATGGGAAAACGGGTGCCAGCGCGAACCAAAGCCAAGCTGCGCGATGCGGCCAATGACCACATGGCCATGCTGGAACGCTCACCCGAGCGTGTGCGCAACTTCTTTCAGGACCAGCGGGTCGCCAAATATTTCGCGCAAGCGTTTTAGGGCGTGTTAACGCTATCGAAGCACCTCGGCAATGAGTGCAACGGTAATAAAGGCAGCAAACATCACGTCAAGCTTGTCGTAGCGAGTGAACACTCGACGCCAGGCCTTGAGCCGGCGAAACATGCGCTCGACCTCATTGCGCCGGCGGTAAAGCGCCTTGTGCAGCTCCCAGGGCTCGCGCCGCTTCGGGTTCGGGGGCACCACCGGCACGAAACCCAGCTGCCTGGCCAGCTCGCGCGTGGCGTCGCCCTCATAGGCACTGTCCATCAGCAAGGCGACTTCGCCGGCCTCCTGCGGCCCGCCCATGGCCTCGATCAGCCTGCGCCCTTCAGGCGCATCGCCGTGCTGCCCCGGCGTCAAGCTCCACGTGATAACGTCGCAGGCACCTGCGGCAACCAGATGAAGTTTGGTGCTCCAGCCGCCCCGGCTCTTGCCAATGGCCTGGGGACCGTTTTTTTTTTGCGCACCCGTGCCGTCCGGATGCACCTTGATGATGGTCGAGTCCAAGCTGACCGCTTCAATGCGCACATGCATCAGGCGCTCGCGCTGGAGTTTCTCGAACACCGTGCTGAGCACGCCAGCCCTGGCCCAGCGGCTCATGCGCGTGTAGATGGTGTGCCAGCAGCCGTAGTGCGTCGGCAGCGCGCGCCATTTGCAGCCATTGGCCGCGACGTACAAGATGGCGTTGAGCACCTCAAAGCTGTCGAGCAAAACATTGCCACGCTGACGCGGCAACAACGGTGCGATCAGTTCGAATTGTTCACGAGTCAGTTGCATTCCCACAGTTTTCCAGCAACCCCTCAGCTTGTCAAGTTTGAGTTAACACGCCCTAGCGCGCTGCTGATGGCTGGCTGCGACTGGTTCAGCCGGATGGCAGTGCGCGAGACATTTCGCTCACTGACCAGTGTGACCAGCACGCGCAGCAGGTAACTGTCCACCGGATCGGCAGGTCGGCTCATGGATCAATCCCCTTGGTCATGGCCGTGATGGTATTCGATTCCGCTATGAAGTTCATAACAGCAGGCGTTCACAAAATTGAAGGCTTGTTCTTAGACTAGGCCTACCTTTCGCATTGTGCTTGTGCCCAGGCAACGACGCGGGAGATGCAGGTTTTTCAAGGCCTGTCAGTCAAAAACCATCAATGGAGACAAACATGAGCACTGCAAGCATCACGATGGAGTTTTTCAAGATGAATATTCAACGCAAGCTCTACGGTCTGGGCTGTGCATTCGCCCTGCTGGCGATGGCCGTCCCGGCGGCGGCTCAGGACAAGTATCCCGACCGTCCCGTGAAGGTGGTGGTGGCCCTGCCGGCCGGCGGTGGCGTGGACATGATCGCGCGCCTGGTTGGCCAGCGGCTGGCCGCCGAGGTGGGCCAGCCCTTCATCGTGGATAACAGGGCCGGCGCCTCAGGGCGCATAGGCCTGCCAGTAGTGGCCAAGGCGGCGCCGGACGGCTACACGCTGATGGTGTCCCCGGCGTCCTTCCTGACCACGAACAAGAGCATCTTCAAGGAGATGTCGTACGACCCCGAGGCCGACTTCGCGCCCATCACCAAGCTGGCGAACCAGTCCATGGTGCTGGTGGTCAAGGACAAGCAAAAGTTTCCGAACGCCGGCGCCGTGCTGGCGGCAGCCAAGGCCAAGCCGGACAGCCTAACCTACGCTTCGTCCGGCGACGGCAGCCCGCAACACCTGGCGGCGCTGATGTTCGAGACGCGCATGAAGGTGCGTATGACGCACATCCCCTACAAGGGCGGCGCACTGGCCATCAACGACATGCTGGGCGGCAATGTGGATCTGCTGTTCGCCCCATTGCCCGAGGCCCTGCCGCACATCAAGTCCGGCAAGCTGTCGGCCTTGGCCATCATGGGAGACAAGCGCTCGGACCTAATCAGCGATGTACCGACCATGCGCGAGAGCGGCATCGACAACATGACCATGGTGACCTGGATAGGCTTGCTGGCTCCAGCACGCACGCCGCGCTCCATCGTGGACCAGCTGAACCGCCAGGTCCACGCGATCCTGGCGCGCGAGGACGTGAAGGTCCAGTTGCGCGAGGCCGGAATGGACGTCGCGCCCACCACGCCCGAGCAGTTCAAGTCCACGATTTCGCAAGAGCTCAAGGTGCATGCCGAACTGGTAAAGGCTTCCGGGCTGGTGCCGCAGTAGGCAAGCGCCTGAGACTGACACGACACAGGCGCTCAAGATCAACCTCAACACCATCAATGCCCTTGACTTGGACGACTTTGTTGCCGAGTTCGGCAGCACTTTCGAGCATTCGCCCTGGGTGGCCGAGGGTGCATGGGCGGCACGGCCGTTCGCCAGCATCGACGTCTTGCATGGCGCCATGATCGGCGTGGTGCGGAGCGCGCCGCGCGCCACGCAGATCGCCTTTCTGTGCGGCCACCCGGAACTCGCCGGCAAGGAAGCGGAGGCGGGCACGATGACGACCGAATCGGTCGGCGAGCAGGCCAGCGCCGGTCTCAATGCCCTGAGCAAAGGCGAGATCGGCGAGTTGCGCGAGCTCAACGCCCGCTACCTCGACCGCCACGGCTTTCCGTTTATCGTCGCCGTGCGGCGCTACAGCAAGCGCGAGATCTTCGAGCAACTGGGCGAACGGATCGAGAGGGACAGCGACACCGAGCTGAACGAGGCCCTGTCGCAAATCGGCACCATCACGCGGCTGCGAGTGCAGGCCAAGGTGTCTGCATGAAAGCCGAACGGCTTTTTCCCATTGAAGGAGACAAGATGAATGACGAAACCACTTCTTTGCAACTTGATCGGATGCCGCGACGCGGCATCCTGCGCGCGGGCTTGCTGATGGGGGGCGCCGCCCTCGCGTCGCCGTTCGCCACGGCGGCGGACGCGCCCGCGACGGCGCCTGCTGGACTGACGGCAGCGCCCAATTCGCAGGCCGGCGTCTCGCCGCGGCTGACTGTGCATGCGATCGACACCTACCATGGCGCGACGGGCGCGGGCTTGAAGCTCGACCTGTCGCGCTTCGACGGCGAACGCTGGCAGCTGTTGAAGACCGTGCGTGCGAACGCCGGTGGACGCCCCGCCGAACCCCTGTTGATCGGCGACAGCTACCGCACCGGCCGCTACGAGGTGCTGGTGCATCTGGACGAATACTTTGCGCAGATGGGGGCCAAACTGCCGAATCCGGCCTTCCTCTCGAAGGTGCCGCTGCGCTTCGTGATCCAGGATGCCGCCCAGCGCGTGCATCTGGCGGCGCTGTTCTCGCCCTGGGGTTATTCCTATTACCGCGGCAGTTGAAACCACCCCCCAATTCAGGAAATCAGGAGAAAACCCAATGGCAGGCATTTCAACCCATGTGCTCGACAGTCTTACCGGTCGCCCTGGCGTCGGCATGCGCATCGACTTCTCGATGCGTGACAAGGACGGTAGTTGGAAAATGGTCAAGAGCATGACCACCAACGCCGACGGCCGAACCGACCAGCCGGTACTCACGGCCGAGGCAGCAGCGGTTGGTGAATACGAGCTGAACTTCCACATCGCCGACTTCTATGAACGCTCGGACGCGCGCCTGGCAGCCCCGATGTTCGTCGATCTCATCGTGCCCTTGCGCTTTGCAATTTTCGATGCCAAGCAGCATTACCACGTACCTATGTTGTGCACGCCCTGGAGCTGCTCGACCTACCGGGGCAGCTGACGCTTTAACAAAATCCTTGATGACATTGGCATAGGGGGCAGCTAGCGTAAGCTGCGCCCCTGCCATACCACCCGGCATGCGGGTTCGCATCGGGTGGTTCGAGAGCTTGAGGTCATGCGAGCCTCTCTCATGTCAGGACCACCTTTAGCATGGATGTGGTTCTGACCGTTGGCAACTTTGACCCTGTGCCTCAGTGTTCATGGCGCGGGCCGCAGGCTTCGTCGCTGACGAGATCACGTGCGTATTCACCGCATGCTACTCTCGTCCGCCGAGCTCGCGCTGGCATCTGACGCATGGTCTTTGACATCAACATGTTCTTAGGAACCACTTGCTCTCATTCGGCCCTTGGCCGTTCGCTTTTGGTCTCAGCGGCCCCGCTACCTGGGCTACTACGGCTTTTGCAACTTCTCGCCCAAGCTCATCACCTTCGTTCTTTCAAGTATAAGACGAGATAATCCTCGGTAAGAACGTACTCCTTTATCGCACTTACCTCCGAACTTACGTTGCCTAGCTGCGCCGGGGAGTGCTCGTTTATATGGATGGCAAGGTAAGGGCAATCGAAGCAAAGTGCCCTCAAGCTTTGCCGAGGGACGATTGGAGCCCTTGGTGCGCGACTTTCATCAGGGCCGGCGCCATGTAATTGTGCGGAATCAGTGTCCGTTTATAGATACGCCATCCACACCTCCTCTACTCAAAGACAAAGGCTGAAAATGCTTGGTTTGTAAGCGAAAAATCTTTTTCCGTCTGTGATTGCTACACGATCACAGACGGCAGAGTCGGTGCTTCCAAATAAAGGAAAGTCCTTATAGTCCATATATAAGACCTTCCTTAGCACTGCCAACAATCAACGCGAAAAGAACTTATGCTTGTGAAGGTGTTCCTTCAACGTTTGATACAACTGCATCGATTTGGACTAAAGCATCTCTAGGTAAGGCTAATACCCCAATTGTTCTTCGTGCAGGGACACCGCCCGGAAAGAATGCTGTGTAAACTTCGTCAACAGCATAAATATCTTCGATGTTTTTAAGAAAAATATTAACTTTAACCACATCACGCATAACGTGGCCAACACTTTCTACAATTGCTTTTATATTGTGTAAGCACTGTCCGACCTGTTCTTTTACGCAGCCATTTACCATTTCACCAGTTTTTGGATCTAATGGCAATTGTGCTGAAATATGATTGTAATGAGAAAAAGCTACAGTTTGTGAGTACGGACCTTTTGGCGCATTACCCGTATTATTTGCTTTAATGACGATGTTACGCGCGTCTTCTGGAGCTTGTGGGGGCGTACCATCTCCGTGTGACACAACAGCTTCAATTTGTACTAAAGCATCCAGAGGTAAAGCTGTAACTGCAATTGCTGTCAGGGCAGGAACGTAGCTTGGGAAAAATGTCGTATAAACATTTTTTGCGCCTTCAATATCTGAGATGTTTTTAACAAATATAGTTATTCTGACAATGTCGTTCATAACATGGTCAATACTCTCCAAAATGGCTTTGATGTTGTTCAAGCATTGATTCGCCTGCTCCTTCACACCACCAGCCACTATTTTGCCGGATTTTGGATCGATAGGTAATTGGGCTGAAATATTGTTGTAATGAGAAAAGGCTACAGATTGTGTGGATAAAAAACTTTTTGGTGCATTATCTGTATTTCTTGCAACTTTTATCAGATCACCTGCCTGTGGTGCATTTGGTATGGTGCCTTCACCATGTGACATAAGCGCTTCAATTTGCACCAAGGCATTCATAGGTAAAGCTGCAACTGCCATTGTCGTCCGTGTAGGAACATAACTTGAGAAAAACGTTGTAAAAACTCCGTCTACAGCGTCAATATCCGAGATATTTTTAACAAATACAGTTATTCTAATAATATCATCCATAACATGGCCGATATTTTCTACGATCGCCTTGATATTTTCGAAGCACTGTTTAGCTTGCTCTTTTACATCACCAGTTACGATTTCACCAGTTTTTGGGTCGATTGGTAATTGAGCTGAAATATTATTGTAGTGAGAGAAGGCTACGGCTTGTGAATATGGGCCTATGCCTTTTGGAGCATTTATCGTGTTTCTCGCTGATACTTCGTTATAGTTACTCATAATAGTATTCATTTCTAATTCTGTATTTACTCATTTAATCATGGCGGGTATATTGCCCGCCGCTTGCGGCGTTCCATTGCAAGGCCAACGTAAGTCAGTTACGGTTCAAACGCCGCTTGCCGGATCGGCATCTCGGCGCACACAGGGCGGCTGCAGGCCACGTGCGATCAGCTCGCCTGCGCGTGAAATGCCTTGTTGGCGATTTTCCAGCCTTGCGCGGTCTTGAGCAGCAAGAAATAGTCGATAAAAGTGACTGCGCCATGCACCAGCGTAATCCTGGCGCTGGCAGCGGTGCCGCCAATGTCGATGGCGTCAATTGTGCGGCGTCGCGTGGCTTCGTCGGCGGCCGGCGTGCCCTTGAAGCGCAGGCAGTATTCCTCCATCGTCCAGGAAGTCAGCGGACCTTCGCGCACGCTTTCTATGTGGGCCGAGACCATGAACGCCTGGCGCATGTGGGCGGCGTCATCGGTCGCGTGGCCCTGCAGGTAGTGTTCGAGCGGCACGCGCACGGCGGCTTCTTCGGGGTGGTGGGTCAAGCTGTGGGCGGCGGTTGTTGCGGTCATGGGTATCCTCCTGGGGGTTTGAATGGGGGTCAGTGGCTGCCAGAGTGAATGACAGCCACGGCTGGCGGCGGCTGAATCTGTTGTTTTGCAGATTCTTTGCAAGCCATGCAATGCTGGTTTATGACGCCCGGCAGCTTGCCAGCGTCTGCCTTGAGCGCAGCGGTAAGGTCAGATACCCACCTGCTGAACAATCGCCATGGCGAATTTTCCGCCGCCGACGGACCAGTCAGAGTAATCGTTTTCATGCATGAAAATGAACACGTCGCTGGGCGCCACGCCGGCATTTTTTTCAAGATTTTGCGCAATGCCGGCATAAAGCGCGCGCTTCATGGCGTCACTGCGGCCACGGCGCAGGGTGATATCAATCACCACCACGGCGTCAGAGCGGGCAACGCCATTGAACGTGCGGCTGTAGAAAAACTGCTGCGCATCGTAGTCGGTCACGAGGTTGAACAGCTCGTCGGCGGGCATGCCGATGCTGTCCACCAGCGCTTGGTGAATACCGTCGACGATGCTTTGTCGCTGGGCGGCAGGCGTGTCCTTGTGAACACAGGTGCGAATGAATGGCATGAATACTTCTTTAGATTGAAGTTGAAAAATCGGCCGACGCTGGCGCGGCCAAGCCGCCGACTCAATAAGGCTTATTTCAGCATTTCAAGCAGCGCGCGTGCCACCACCTTGGTGGCGCGGCGCAGGTCTTCGAGCACCAGATGTTCGTCGGCGCGCTTGGCGTTGCTTTCAAACACCGTGCGCGGACCGGCGCCATAGATGGCCGAAGGCACGCCGGCCGCGCCGAACAGGCGGACATCGGTGTACAGCGGTGTGCCGCAAGTGGGCACCGGCTCGCCCATCACCTGCTCGCCATGCTTTTGCAGCGCTTGCACCAGCTCGGCATTGCGTGAGTCTGGCTTCCACGCCTCGGCCATCAGCAGGCGCTTGATGTCGACCGTGATGCCGGGCATGGTGGAGGCTGCTTCGGCAATCACGCGGCGCACGGTGGCTTCGACTTCAGCCGGGTTCTCCTCGGGAATCATGCGGCGGTCCAGCTTGATGACGACCTTGCCGGGCACTACGTTGGTGTTCGTGCCGCCTTCGATGCGGCCGACATTGAGGTAAGGATGCTCGATGCCCTCAAAGTCTGAGGTGACCGACTGGTACAGCTGGTTTTGCTGGTACAGCGCGTTCAGGATGGCAGTGGCGCCCTGCAGCGCATCGATGCCGGTGTGGGGAATGGCCGCGTGCGCCATCTTGCCGTGGACGGTGACTTCCATTTGCAGGCAGCCGTTGTGCGCGGTGATGATCTGGTAGGCAAAGCCGGCGGCAATCAGGAAGTCGGGTTGTGTCAGCTTGTTGCGCAGCAACCAGCCGGGGCCGAGTTCGCCGCCAAATTCTTCGTCGTAGGTGAACAGCAACTCGACGCCGCCTTTCAACGGCAAGCCCAGCGCTTCGAGGGCGCGAACGGCAAAGGTGTAGGTGGCAAAGTCGCTTTTGCTGACCGCCGAGGCGCGGCCGTAGAGCTTGCCATCGACGACCTCTGCGCCGTACGGGTCGTGCGTCCAGCCGTCGCCAGGGGGCACCACGTCGCCATGCGCATTCAGCGCGATGGTGCGGCCTTCGCCATAGTGGCGCCGAACGACCAGGTTGGTGATCGACTCCATGCCGTAGTCCTTGACCTCCTGGGCCGGGACCGGATGCTTTTCAACTTCAAAGCCGAAACCCTGGAGCAATTCAGCGGTGCGCTCGGCGTGCGGCGCGTTGTTGCCGGGCGGTGTGTCGGTCGGCACGCGCACCAGTTGCTGCAGGAACTGGACTTCTTCGTCAAAGTGCGCGTCGATCCAGGCGTCAATCGCCGTATTGTGGTTGGTATTGATTTGGGTATTGGTCATGGTCATTCGGTGGCAAGTTGTTCAAGCAGGTTCTGGAAGGCGCGCACGCACAGGTCGGTGTCGTCGTTGGTGATCGATTCCAGCGGGTTGTGGCTGATGCCGGCGTTCAGCCCGCGCACAAACAGCATCGCCTGCGGCATGATTTCGTGCAGCTTCATGGCGTCGTGGCCGGCGCCGCTGGGCATGCGGAACACCGGCAGGCCCAGGGTCTCGACGGCACGCTCCCAGCGCTGCTGCCATTCGGGTGCGCTGGGCGCGGCGGCGGCGCGCATGGTCTCTTCCAGCTTGTAGTGCACGCCGCGCCGCTCGCAGAGGTCTTTGAGCGCGTTGCGAATGTCGGCGGAGCAGGCGTCGCGCACCTCATTGGTGGTGGCGCGAATGTCCAGGCTGAATTTGCAGCGGCCCGGCACGACGTTGATCGAGCCATTGGGCACCTCCAGCATGCCGACGGTAGCCACCAGGTGCGGCACGCTGGCGCCGCGTTGCTCGACATACAGTGCCAGCTCGGCGGCGGCGGTGGCCGCGTCGCGGCGCCGGTCCATGGGCGTGGTGCCGGCGTGGCTGGCCATGCCGATGATTTCACCCACGAAACGCACGCTGCCGTTGATGGAGGTCACGATGCCCAGCGGCAGATCAACCTCGTTGAGGACCGGGCCTTGCTCGATATGCACCTCGACAAAACCGAGGTAACGGGCAGGGTCGCGCTGCAGCTTAGGGATGTCGTCAATGCACAGCCCGGCATGGTTGATGGCCTCGCGCATCGTAATGCCGTCGGTGTCCTGCTGGTCTAGCCAGGCCGCGTCGAAATGGCCGGTGAGCGCGCCCGAGCCCAGGAAGGTCGCCTTGTAGCGCTGGCCTTCCTCTTCGGCAAAGCCGACGACCTCGAAGCCGAACGGCAGGCGCCGGCCCTGGCGGTGCAACTCGCGCACGCAGGCCATCGGCACGAAGATGCCCAGGCGGCCATCGTACTTGCCGCCGTTGCGCACCGTGTCATAGTGCGAGCCGGTCAGCAGGCGCGTGGCCTGCGGGTCGCTGCCGTGGTAGATGCCAACCACGTTGCCGACCGCATCAATCGACACTTCATCGAAGCCGCAGTCCTCTCGCATCCAATGCGACAGTCGCTGGGCGCAGGCGCGGTGGGCGTCGGTCAGGTAGGTCACGGTGAGTTCGCCGCGTTCGGCGTAACCGGGGTCGGTGTTTGTGCTCAGGCGCTCGGCCCAGTCCCAGACTAGGTTGCCCAGGTCGGGCGAGTGGCCGAACTTGTCGTTCAGGCGGAGTTCGGCAATACGGTGAATGTTGCGCAGGCACTCGGCCAGTTCAAAGTCGGGATGGTTGTCCAGCCGGCGCGCAAAGGTGGCGATGATCTCAGCCTTGGGCAGGCCCTGGCCGCGCGGGCCGCGCACTGCCAAGGTAAACGGAAAGCTGAAGCGGGCGTTGTAGTCGGCATTGAGCTGCTGGATGCGCGCGAATTCTTCGGGCGTGCAGTCGGTCAGGCCGGCCTTGCCCTGCTCGTTCGTCGATTCGGGAGTCAGGGTCTGACTGACCATGGCCTTGCCGGCGAGTTCCGGGTGGGCGCGGATCAGGGCCAGCTGCGCAGCCCGGTCGGCGCTGCGCACGCCTTCGGCCAGCGCCAGCTTGAGCTGGGCCAGGCTGGCGAACGGGCGCTGCGCCCAGGCCTGCGCCGCAATCCATGGTGAATGTTCGTAGGTGCCGTCCAGGAGCTGGACGAATTCGGCCTGCGAGGCCGTGTTGAGTTGTTCGAGGGTAATCATTTGCAGGCGGGCCAGACAAAGGCGTTCTCAGGGTTGAAGGGATGCGCCGCTTTCCAGTGGCGCGCTATGTCGATACGCCGGGCGACCCAGACGCGGTCGTGCTTTTCAATGTGGTCCAGAAAGCGCTGCAGTGCACGCATCCGGCCCGGGCGGCCCAGGATGCGGCAGTGCATGCCGATGCTCAGCATCGCCGGATGCTCGTCGCCTTCGGCATACAGCACGTCAAAGCTGTCGCGCAGGTAGGTGAAGAAATCGTCGCCCTGCGAAAAGCCCTGCGGCAGCGCAAAGCGCATGTCGTTGGTGTCCAGCGTATAGGGAACGACGAGCTGCGGCGCTAGCGAGCCGTCGGTTTTCTCGACCTGGAGCCAGAAGGGCAGGTCGTCCCCGTAATAGTCGCTGTCGTACTCGAAACCACCGTAATCGGCCACCAGCCGGCGCGTGTTCGGGCTGTCGCGGCCGGTGTACCAGCCCAACGGCCGCTGGCCGGTCAGGCGTGCTATGGCCGCCATGCCTTGTGCCATATGTTCGCGCTCGGTCGCCTCGTCAATCCCCTGGTAATTGATCCAGCGCCAGCCGTGGCAGGCGATTTCATGGCCGAGTTCCTGAAAGGCCGCCGCTACTTCGGGGCAACGCTCCAGCGCCATTCCAACGCCGAATACCGTCAGCGGCAAGCCACGCTTTTCAAACTCGCGCAGCAAGCGCCACACGCCGGCGCGCGCGCCGTATTCGTAGATGCCTTCCATGCTCAGGTGGCGCTCGGGGTAGGCCGGCGGGCTGGCCATTTCGGACAAAAACTGCTCGCTGCCAGCGTCGCCGTGCAGCACCGAGTTCTCGCCGCCTTCTTCGTAATTCAGCACGAACTGCACCGCAATGCGGGCGCGGCCCGGCCAGTTGGCATGCGGCGGATTACGGCCGTAGCCGGCCAGGTCGCGCGGGTAAGCGCGAAGAAGGGGGGTGTCAACATTCATGCAAAGGTCAATCAAAGAGGCCGAAGTGCATCGGCAAGGTCTGTGGAATTGGGGTTGAGCCGCAGGTTGCGTTCGACATTGGTAATGTGGTGCTCCATCAGCCGAACCGCCGTACGCGCATCGCGTTTTTCGAGCGCATCCACGATGTGCAGGTGCTCGTCCTGGGAATGCACCGCCGAATGGGCGGACTGGTACATCAGCGAGATCAGCGACGAGCGGCTGAGCAGGTCGGCCAGCAACTGGGCCAACACCTCATTGCCCAGCAGGCGTGCGAGCAGCACGTGAAAGTCGGCCAGCAACCGCGTGCGGCCCGAAACATCGGTGCGCTTGACGGCTTCCTGCTCGTTGCGCAGGTGGGCGCGCAGTTGCGCGATTTGTACATCGGTGATTTGTGCGCAGAGCTGGCGCACCATCGCCGATTCGATCATGGCGCGAACCTCAAACACCTGGCGGGCTTCCTCGATGCTGGGCATGGCGACGGACGCGCCTCGTGCCGCCTCCAGAACCACCAGATGCTCGCGGCTGAGCTGATTCAGCGCCTGGCGCACGATGGTGCGCGAGACATCAAAAATGTCAGCGATTTTTTGTTCGGTGAGCTTGGTGCCCGGCATCAGCCGGCGCTCAACGATGGCAGCGGTGATGGACTCCACGATGCGTTGCGTCGAGCCCGGTGACACAGCCGCTTCCTTGGCGCCGACAACCTGAAGATGGTTAAGACGTTTCATGGATTTTTGTGATTGCGTATTCATTGTGATTTTCAAAGTGTATACACTTTACTCCAGTAAAACAAGTTTTTATCATTGCTAGACCCCGATGTTCGGAGGTCGTGTCAGTTTCGTTGTGTTTTAAAAAGGAGAATTTTTATGGGCCATCTCAGTACCCACGTGCTCGACACCATGAACGGTTGCCCCGCTGCTGGCATGAAAGTGACGCTGCAGCGCCTTGCAGGCGCAAGCTTCGAGACCCTCAAAACCCTCACCCTGAATGCCGATGGCCGCAACGATGGCGGGCCGTTGCTGGACGCCGGCGCCATGGCGATCGGGCGTTATCGCCTGCTGTTCGAGGTGGCGGCGTACTTTCGCGCCCGTGGCGTCGTGCTGCCCGAGCCTGCCTTTGTCGATGTCGTGCCTATTGATTTTGGCATCTCCGACGCGCAGGGCCATTACCACGTCCCCTTGCTGGTGACGCCCTGGACCTACGCGACCTACCGGGGCTCTTGAGCGCCGGCTGGTTGACCGGGGTCTTGTCTGCGATGCGACGATGCAATATTTTTTTACACGATACCGGGAAAACCCTGTGAATCCGTGCCCTGAAAACTGTATACATTAATTCCACGTCGCCGCGGAGCCCGGACTGGCCGGCCCTCTCAAGGCAGGTCCACCCGGTTGCGATGTCCACTCCTTAGAGAGCCCGCAGTGGTAAGGGGAAAGCGCAGCGCATGGCGGCTGTGCATGCCTTGAATTGCGAGCGTGTAAATGGATACCGCATACCTTCTCGACTGGGCCAACCTGCTGCTGCGCTGGGCCCACGTCATCACGGCGATTGCCTGGATCGGCTCGTCGTTCTACTTTGTCTTTCTCGACAGCAGCCTGACCAAACCCGAAGACCCGGAACTGGTCAACAAAGGCGTGGACGGCGAACTCTGGGCCGTGCACGGCGGGGGTTTTTACCATCCGCAAAAGTACCTGGTCGCGCCCAAGCAGATGCCGCAAAACCTGCACTGGTTTTACTGGGAGAGTTACTCCACCTGGCTGACCGGATTTGCCCTGTTCACGGTGCTCTACCTGTTCAACGCGGCCACCTTCCTGGTCGACAAAAGCGTTTACGACTGGTCCGCTGGTGCGGCCATTGGCGCCTCGCTGGGCTTTCTGGTGGCCTTCTGGTTTGTCTACGACACCATCTGCCGGACCCTGGGGCGCAAGAAAAACGGGGATCTGATCGTGGGCGTGTGCATTCTTGCCTTTGTCATGTTCGCTGCCTGGCTGGCCTGTCAGCTGTTCGCCGGGCGGGCCGCCTTCCTGCTGGTCGGCGCCATGCTGGCCACCACCATGAGCGCCAACGTCTTTGTCTGGATCATTCCCGGCCAGCGCAAGGTCGTGGCCCAGCTCAAGGCCGGCCTGCCGGTGGACCCGGTGTATGGCTGGCGCGCCAAGCAGCGCAGCGTACACAACACCTATTTCACGCTGCCGGTGCTCATTGCCATGCTGTCCAACCATTACGGCTGGCTGTATTCGGCCAAGGGCAACTGGCTGGTGCTGGTGGCCCTGATGCTGGCCGGCGCCCTGATCCGCCACAGCTTCGTGGCCCGGCACAAGGCTGGCGTGCAGGGCAAGCGCGCACCCTGGGAATATGCGGGTCTGGGCGTGGCCCTGCTGGCCGGGCTGGTGGTCTGGATGGCCCCGCCGCCGCCGTCGGCCGCTGCCATTGCGGCCGCGGGCAAGCCGATCAATTTTGCCGAAGTCAAGACGGTCATCGACCAGCGCTGCGTCCTGTGCCACAACGCGCAGCTGCAAAGCAAGGGCGTGGCCCTGCACACCCCCGAACTGGTCAAGCAGCATGCCCAGGCGCTGTACCAGCAGGCGGTCGTGCTCAAGATCATGCCCATGAACAATGCCACGCAAATCACCGACGACGAACGCGCCGTGCTCAAGCGCTGGTTCGAGGCGGGCGCCCCGGTCAACTAGACCGCTGGCGCACCAACGCATCCGGCACTGCACACCAGTCACACACCGCCCCCGGCCCGTGGCGTAAACGGGCTTTTTTCCCCGCCCCCAAGAAGACCCCAAGGAGACAAGCATGACCCCTGACACCGTCCATCCGGTAGATGAAAAGCTGCCCATCGGCAAACTCACCGCGCTGGGCCTGCAGCATGTGATGGTGATGTATGCCGGCGCCATCGCCGTGCCGCTGATCATCGGCCGCGCCCTGAAGCTCTCGCCCGAGCAGGTGGCGCTCTTGATCTCGGCCGACCTGTTTGCCTGCGGCATCGTCACGCTGATCCAGTCGCTCGGCTTTGGCCGCTACTTTGGCATCCGGTTGCCGGTGATGATGGGCGTGACGTTTGCGGCCGTCGGGCCGATGGTGGCCTTTGCCAATGCCATGCCGGGCGTGGAGGGCGCGCGCGCCATCTTTGGCGCCATCATCGGGGCGGGCGTGCTGTCGATGCTGATCGCGCCCATGATCAGCCGGCTGCTGCGCTTTTTTCCGCCGGTGGTCACCGGCACCATCATTGCCATCATCGGCATCAGCCTGATGCGGGTCGGCGTGGGCTGGGCCGTGGGCGGGCCGGCGCAACTGGCGCAAACGGTCGATGTGCCCAAGCTGGTGGCCATGGTCGACAGCGCCAAGGCCGCGGCAGGCGCGGCTGCAGCGGCTGCCCCGGCAGGCGCGGCGCTGCCGGTCATGAAGCTGCCCGGGCCGATCCCGATGCTCGACAACCTGGCCTACGGCGCGCTGGACAACCTGGCGATTGCCGCCTTCGTGCTGGTGGTCATCTTGCTGCTGGTCAAGTTCATGCGCGGCTTTGTGGCCAACATTTCGGTGCTGCTGGGCATGGCCGCCGGCTGCGTGCTGGCCCTCTCGCTTGGCAAGATGAACTTCGACAAGGTCGGCAAGGCGCACTGGTTTGACGTGGTCACGCCGTTTGCCTTTGGCCCGCCGACCTTCGACATCGTGATGATCCTGACCATGACGCTGGTGATGATCGTCGTGATGATCGAGTCGGTCGGCATGTTCCTGGCGCTGTCGGACCTGACGGGCAAGAAGATCAGCCAGGCCGAGATGTCGGCCGGCCTGCGCACCGACGGCCTGGGCACGCTGATTGGCGGCATCTTCAACACCTTTCCCTACACCAGCTTTTCGCAAAACGTCGGCCTGGTCGGCGTGACCGGCGTCAAGAGCCGCTGGGTCTGCGTAGCCGGCGGCGTCATCATGATCATCTTGGGCATGCTGCCCAAGATGGCCGCCTTCGTCGAGTCGATTCCCATGTTCGTGCTGGGCGGCGCCGGGCTGGTGATGTTCGGCATGGTCGCGGCCACCGGCATCCGCATCCTGTCCACGGTGGATTACAAAGGCAACCGCAACAACCTCTACATCGTGGCGCTGGCCATCGGTTTTGGCCTGATTCCGCTGGTGGCGCCGCGCTGGATGCAGCAGATGGCCCACGGCCTGCACCCGCTGCTCGAATCGGGCATCTTGCTGACCGCCGTGTCGGCGGTGCTGCTCAACCTGTTCTTCAACGGTGCCAAAGCCGACGTGGGCAGTTCCATCGAGGCGGCCAAACTGGCCGAGGCGCATTGAGGGCACCCGCCGCCCTTTTGCCGTTGCTTTCCATTTTTTTTCGTCCTTCCTTCCTGCTCCTTACTTTAAGCCACACCATGATGAAACCACTCCTGCGATCCCTCTCCCTGGCCTGCCTGGCCGCCACGGCATTTGGCGCCCAGGCGCAAAGTTCGGTCACCCTGTTCGGCCTGGTCGACATGAGCATTGGCTCAAGCAAAGCACCGGGCGGCTTGCGCCAGAGCGGCGTGGACAGCGGCAAGCTGACCACCAGCCACTTCGGCATGCGGGGCGCCGAAGACCTGGGCGGCGGTTTGTCCGCTGTGTTCCGGCTGGAGGGTTTCCTGCTGGCCGACACCGGCGCTTCGGGCCGCTTTGCGGGCGACACGCTGTTTTCGCGCACCGCATCGGTGGGCTTGTCGAGTAAAAGTTGGGGCACCTTCACGCTGGGGCGCAACACCACGCCGTTGTTCATCTCCACCGTGTCGTTTAATCCCTTTGGCGACTCCTACGGCTATTCACCCAGCATCCGCCATTACTTCACCAGCAGCACGGTCACCGGGGACTCGGCCTGGAACAACTCGGCGCTTTACGCCAGTCCCGATTTTGGCGGCTTCAGGTTCGGCGTGATCAGCGCTGCGGCGGCGACCAAGAGCACTGGCGCGGGTTCCAGCAACGGCTCGAACTGGGGTGCCAACGTCGGTTATGCCGGCGGCCCGTTGTCTGCCGCGCTGGTCTATCAGTCGGTCAAGAAAGACGAAACAAGGCCTGTGCCGGCGGCAGTGCAAACCGACACGCGCACCTGGCAGCTCAATGGCGCCTACGATTTCACGGTCGCCAAGGCCTTCGCGCAGTACGGTGAAGTCAAGAACACGACGACTGCCAACCGGTACCGCATTTCCGAACTGGGCGCCCGGGTGCCGGTGGGTGCGGGCGCAGTGCTGGCCGCGTGGGGACGTGTGGCGCCAAAAACCGGGCCTGACCGCAACACGGTTTCCCTCGGCTACGACTACAACCTGTCCAAGCGCACCGATATCTACGCCGTGGCCATGCGTGACAAGATCGACAACCTGTCGAATGGCAGCAGCTATTCGGTGGGCGTGCGCCACCGGTTCTGAAGAACAAGCAACCGCTGGTCATAAAGTGTTGCGCTTGCCCTCAGACCGTGCCCCGCGCAGCGAGCAGCAGGTGCGCGTTGACCTGGCGGCTGCCTACCGGCTGGCCGCGCTGGCGGGTTGGGACGATACGGTGTACACCCATCTCTCGGCCACTGTGCCGGGCGAGCCGGGCGTCTATTTGATCAATGAATTCGGACTGGGTTTTGACGAGATGACCGCCTCCAGTCTGGTCAAGGTGAACCTGCGCGGCGAGGTGGTCGATGGTTCGGGCCGGGCCGTCAACCCGACCGGCTTCACCATTCATGGCGCCGTGCATGCGGCCCGGCCAGAGCTTGAATGCGTGATCCATCTGCACACGCCCTGGGGGGTGGCGCTGTCAATGCTCCCCAAGGGCTTGCAGCCAGGCTCGCAGTGGGCGATGCGGCTGCATGGCCGGCTGGGTCGCCACCGCTATGAAGGGCTGTCGCTTGGCGTTGATGAGCAACAACGCCTCGTGGTCAACCTGGGCCTGCTTGACGGCTTGATCCTGGAAAACCATGGCACGCTCACCGTGGGCCGCAGCGTGGCCGAAGCCTTTATGCTGATGCATGTGCTTGAGCGGGCCGCGCAGGCACAACTGCACGCCATGGCGGCCACTGGCGGACATATCGCCGTGGCCAGCGACGAACTTGCAAGCCGCACCTGTCGCCAATGGGCTGGCGACGGCAGCGAGTGGGACGGCGACGTCGAATGGCCCGCGTTGCTGCGCCGCGCCGACCGTTTGACACCGGGCTACCGCGACTGAACCAAATTTTTGCGCCACAGGCGTTTTTGCCCCTGACGGCTTGAAGCCTGAGCCTGATTGACTGGCAACCACTGGCTGCAAAAAGCAGTGTTTTTGCTATTTAATTGATAGCTGCTAGTGCATATGGAGCATGCGCAAGAGGCCTATTTGATGCAAAAAATTTATTTTTTTGGGCAGGTTGATCCCGCTCTGATGCGGCCGGGGCTGGTTTTGCGCTGAACAGGCGATGGGTGTTCGTGCAACTGTCCGGATTGTGTAATGGGGCGCAAGTTGTGCGCTTGTTTTTAAATTCTGGTGAGTTAATGATGAAATCAGTCTTGATCTCTGTAATCCTGCACGGCTTCGTTGCATCTGCCGTCGCGCAATCCGCCAGCGATATTCTCATCGGCGTCAGTTTGCCCTTGTCAGGCCCTGGTGCTGCGGCCGGGAAAGAGGGGCAGGCCGTCATGCAGGCTTACATCGACTCGGTCAACAAGGCGGGCGGCATCCAGGGCAAACGCATCGTGTTGCGGGTGCTGGACGACGAATTCAATCCGCAGAAAGCAGCCGACAACGCACGGCAACTCGCCAACGACAAGGTGGTGGCATTGTTCAATTGCTGGGGCACCAGCAGTTGCAGCGCGATGCTGCCGGTTGCCAGCGAATACAGTGTGCCGCTGATCGCTGGCATCGCGGGTTCAGGCCCCATGCGTACCCAGCCGGGTCATTTTGTGTTCAATGTGCGACCCACCACGAGCGCGGAAATTGCGCGCATGGTCGAGCAGATGGTCGTGGGCGGCCAGACCCGCATTGCTGTGGTTTACCAAAAGGATGCTTTCGGCCAGAGCGCCCTGGCCGCAGCCCAGGAGGTACTGGCCAAGGCCGGCATCAAGCCGACCGGCGAGGTGGCGTTGTCGGCCGACGCGTCCGATGTGCCTGCCGTGTTGGAGGCGCTGAAAAAGGGAGCACCCAATGGCGTCGTGTTGCTCGCCTCGTCCCGCTCTACCGTTGCACTGATCACGCAGGCACGCCGTAGCGGGTTGGCGGTGCCGATTTACAACCTCGCCGCGCAGGCCAACCAGCGGGTCGCGACCGATCTGGGCGAGTACACGGGCAATGTGATCTTTACGACCGTCGTGCCCAGCCCTGCGCGCGTCGCCCTGCCGGTGGTCAACGAATACCGCAAGCTCTATGCTGCGGTCAGCGGCAGCGACGAGTTCTCTTACCTCGGGCTGGAGACCTTTATCAATACCAGGATACTGGTCGAGGGTCTGCGACATGCCGGACGTGATCAAAGTCGCGAGGGCCTAGTCACCGCGCTTGAGACCATGGGTGCGAAAACCTTTGGCGATGTGGTCTCGGTCAAGTATGGCCCCAACCGCCGGGACGGTTCCAGCTTCGTGGGGCTTGCCATCGTTGATCGGCAAGGGCGATTCCGGGAGTAGCCTTGCAGGGACGCGACCTGAACCACACGCTTTTTCCGCGCGCCAATACAGCGTGCCCGTCGCTCAATATTCCGATGGGCTTTGCTGCACAGCCTCGCCTGTGCAAGGCGCCTGACGCCACCAGTCGCCAGCCAGTGACTGCTGCAAAAAGCCGCTGAAACTCGTCACCTTCAGCGGCACCAGCTTGGGCGAGGGAAACACGGCATGGACTTCCTGCTCGGGCAGGCCGTGGTCGGCCAGCACGGGCATGACCGCGCCATCGGCCAGCGATTCGCGCGCGACGTACCAGGGCAACACGGCCAGACCCATGCCGGCGCGCGTGGCGGCCAGCACCGCCGACAGGTTATTCGAGCGCAGCAGGCCCCTGACCGGCACCGACAGCTTCTGGCCCGCCGGCGTGCGCAGGCTCCAG
>NZ_KL448325.1:0-257364 GCF_000709345.1 Polaromonas glacialis
CTGATTTTTGACGACACCATCCAGGAAAAGGCGTGGACGGACGAGAGCGATTTGATTTGTTGGCACTACGACCATTGCAGCGGTCGCACGGTCAAAGGAATCAACCTGCTCAACGCGCTGTACCACTGCAACGGCAGGTCAATTCCGGTGGCGTTTGAGTTGGTGCAAAAGCCACTCCAATGCGACATGGCGACGCGCCAGGTCAAGCGCAAAAGCGAGAAGACCAAAAATGAAATGATGCGCCAGATGATCCATGCCTGCTTGCAAAACGCCTTGCAATTTCACTTCGTGCTGATGGACAGTTGGTTCTCCTCCGAGGAGAACTTTGATTTCATCACGAGCCGGGGCAAGCATTTCATAGCGGCACTGAAGGACAATCGGCTGGTGGCGTTGAGCCAGGAGGACTGGAAGAAAAAGCGTTTCGTGCGCGTAGACGAGCTGGAATTTTCAGAGCAAAGCGCCGTGCAAGGCTGGCTCAAGGGGTCTGCCAGAGCAGTCCGTTTGGTCCGCCAAGTCTTTAAAAACCAGGACAACAGCACCGGCACATTGCATCTGGTTTGCAGTGACCTCACTTGCGACTATGACGCCATCACCACGACCTATAAAAAACGGTGGCAAGTGGAGGTGTTTCACAAATCCTCAAAGTCCAATGCAGGCATGGCCAAGTCGCCAACGCAGACGTTGAGAACCCAAAGCAACCACGTCTTCATGGCGATTTATGCCGTCTTCAAACTCGAATCCTTGAGTGTGAAAAGCAAGATAAGCCCCTTTGCTTTACGGTTCAAACCTTGCCTATCCGGTTGATTGCCAATCATGCTGTTGGGTGAATCCACTCACCGCTGTAGAGTGTCTCGTAGGTGGGTGCCGAAGCATGCGCCGCGAGGCCCAGTGCAGAGTTGAACGCGGTCATTGGATAGAAGCGCCGGTTGAAGCGAAACACAAATTCGTTGAGGTAAGCCTGTAAATGCTGCTGACTAACTCCATGATGCGTTCCAAGCAGCCATGTCTTCAGGTTGGAGAATGCAATGTGGATCATCGGCAGGTGGGCATCGACTCTTTCGGGGTCACCGTCAAGCACCAAGGGTTCGTGCGTGTAGCCCAATTTCGCCAAATCATCGTAGCCCCTCCATCCATCGGTGCGCACAACAGCGCCCTGGGCGACATTCTCTTGCACGAATTGCGTGAGTTCCTTGGCTCCACGACCAGGCACGAGGCGCAGCCGCAATCTGCCGACATAGACAACTCTCTTGTGCTTCTTGCTTTTCTCGACAGGCATTCTGGTGCGTACCTCGATGGCCCCAACGATCGTCGCCTTATGGTGGACGCCACGCCCCTCGCCTTTTGTACGACCACCCACAAACGTCTCATCGACTTCGACTGGATGCTGGGAGCCGATCGCATCGCGCTCCGGCCGTACCATACCGGCACGCAGCTTGTGGAGCATCTGAAACGCTGTCTCATAGCGCGACAGTCCAAGCTGGCGCTGAAACTGCAGAGCAGACTGGCCGGGCGTCTGCGTTGCCACGAGGTACGCACCCCAGAACCATATAGACAACGGCGTGTGACTGTCCTTCAGGACGGTGTCTGCCATGAGCGACACGTTGGCTTGGCAGGCACGGCATCTCAAAACGACCGATGTACGCTGGGCAAACCGGTAGGGCTCGCCGCTACTCCCGCACTTCGTGCAGGTAAACCCGTTCGGCCATCGCAGGTGCTCAAGGTACTTTGCACAAGCCGCTTCATCAGGGAATACCCGCTGAAACTCGGGAAGCGTCGTCGGGAAACCGCGAAGGTCCATGCCGGAAATTTAGCATCGGGGCATCGCTTTGGCAATCAACCGGATAGGCAAGGTTCAAACTTCTCATCAATGCCACCCGCAGCGCTTTTGACCAGCTTCAGAAATTTCGAGCTGCTGCGTAAGGTCAGTGAGTCATTGCTAGTGAGGAGGGCAACAGATGAACAACATAAAAATATGCACAGCCCTCTCGTGCTATCGCGTTGCTGCATGCTGCACCTGTTATCACAGGCTTGTCACCCGGCCACACGCTTTGGGCTCGTGCCGCTTTTTCCCGGCAGCGAGCTGAGACCCACGGACGACTTCGTGGCACGCACCCTGCCGTCGAGCACTGCAGTTAGGACGTGCTGGCGCGCGCCTGCCCGTCTTCTCTGTGCTCGGCAGCGCTGACCCGCTCGATGGCTTCGGCCAGCTGCGCGGGCGAGCACGGCTTGGGAACGATCTCAAAGCCCTGGCCGGTGATGGCGTCCAGCTGCTGCGCATAGCCGGACATCAACACCACCTTGAGCTGCGGGTAGGCTGCCCGCACATGCCTGGCCAGGCCCAGGCCGTCCAGGCTGCCGGGCATGACCACATCGCTGAGCAGCACGTCAGGCAAACTCGTTTGCTGCGCCAGCCAGTCCCTGGCGAGCGTGGCACGGTCAAAATGCCGCACCTGGCAGCCCATTGCTTCGAGCGCGGGGATCAAGGCCTGGGCCACCTCGGCGTTGTCCTCGACCAGCACCAGGTCCTTGTCCAGGCGGCCAAGCGCGCGGTGGTGCGCTGTATCCGAGGCGTCAGGCGCGCTGTCAAATGCTGGAAAAAATAGCCTGAACGTCGTGCCCGTTCCCGTCTGGCTTTGCACCGTCACCGCCCCGCCGGCACGCTGGCACAGGCCATAGATCTGGCTCAGACCGAGCCCCGTGCCTTCGCCGACTGGCTTGGTGGTAAAAAACGGCTCAAACACCTTGTTCACAATGTCTGCCGGGATCCCGTGCCCCGTGTCGCTCACCTCAATGACCACCAGGGGGCTTTTGAGGCCAGGGGGCAAGTTTGTGTCCACATTGCGCGCCGCAATGTGCAGCTGGCCGCCCTCGGGCATGGCGTCCTTGGCATTGATGGCCAAGTTGATCAGCGCGAGCTCGAGCTCGGCCGAATCGACGTAAATCGCACGAACGCCCTTTGCCGTGCTCACCGACAGCTGCACCTGCCTGCCCAGCACCGGGCGAATCAGGTCCTCAACGCTGTCAAGCCACTGGGCAAATGCACGTATTCGGGCATGAGCGGCTGGCGGTGCGAGAACGACAGCAGCTGGCGGGTCAGTTTGGTGGCCGCCTGCACGGCACGATCGATGGCCCGCAGCTGCTTGTCCTCGGAATTTCTTTGCTCGACCAATGCCAAGTTGGTGCTGATCACCATGAGCGCATTGTTGAAATCATGCGCCACAGCGCCGGTCAGCCGGCCCAGCGCCTCCATCTTTTGCGCCTGCAGCAGCGCGCCCTCGACCTGCTGGCGGTTGACCATCTCGTGGCTCAGTTGCTCGGCCGTAGCCAAGGTTTCCTTGGTGCGGCGCAGCACCATGCGCGACGCCAGCAACAACCCCATCATGGGCGGTAATCCGAAAACGGCCAGCCTGCCCATCTCGCGCATCCAGTCCTGCACAATCTGCCCAGCCATGATGCTGGTGACGAGGTAGACGGGGTAGTCGCCCACCTTGGCATAACTCATCAATCGATCCTTCTGATCCAGAGGCGACCTCACTTGCCCATCCCCGAACGCCCGGCCCTGGCCAATGCCGATCATGACCGGGCTGTCGCTGGCTAGGCGGGACGGCAGATCCGGCCGCACAGGCCATCGCATCAAAATGGCGCCATCTTCACGCAGCATGGTGAGTCTCATGCCCGCCTCATTGGCCAGTAGATCCTTGGCGAACGCCTCAAAATAGGAGGTCGGCATGCCTACGGAGGTGACACCGGCAAAGCGGCCGTCGGGCCGGTAGCGCCCGCGGCTCATGTTGAAGAAGGGCGCGCCCGTGGCCCGGCCGACGTTGCGTTCGGATAGATGCAGCCCCGCTTGTTTGGCTTGGTGCCATTGGAAGTAGTCACGGTCGCTCACGTTGAGCCCCGGGGGGACGGGGTAGATGCGGTTGTTCACCAAAGGCTGGCCGCTCGCATCCCACAGCCAGATGAAATCAGTTTGCGCTTTACCGCGGGACAAGGCGCTGAGCTGCTGGTGAAGGGCCAGCTGGCGATGGCGCAAAGCGGCCTCGTCGTCATTTCCTTGTGCTGCGACAGCCTGCTCAAGAAGGATTTCGTTGGTCTGAAGCACCTTAAGGGCATGCTCCTGGGCAATGCGCAGCGTGCGGTCAAGGCGCAGCTCGCTTTCCTGACGCATTTGCTGATAGTGATCCGCGCCGTACGCCAGGTAGGCGAGCAGGGGGAAGGCAATGAACAGCACCATCAGGGCGCGCAGCGGGGCCAGCGCGGCGGACAGCGGCCGTTTGGGCTGCAGAACCTCCGCGGGGGTGTGGTTCAAATCTGTGGTGACTGGATCCATGGAGTTGACGGTGCGGGCATCGGTTACATCCCTGTTGGTCAAGGGCTGTTGGTTAAACCTGGCTCGACCGTTGGCCTTCTCAATATACCCTGCTTGTGGCGTAACCCGTCAATCTTTGCCAAAGCCAGCACCGCTGTGCGCCCAGTCGGTCTGAATCTGCACCATGGCTATGCAACAGGATCGACAGCGCGGCCCAATGCCGCCACCAGGTCAGACTGGGTGATCATGCCCACCAGTCGCTCACCTTCGCCAATGATGGGAATATGGTGGTGGCCGGTGCTGCCAAACAGCGGCAGCATCTCCACTAGGCGGCGCTCCATGCTAGCCACCCGCACATTGCGCGTCATGATCTGACCCACCACCTCGGGCTTGTCCGAGTACACGCTGCCGGTCGTGCGCAGGAGCTGGCGCAGCTTGCCGTCAAAGCCTTCATACACATCGAGTTCGGCAGCGCGCATGAAATCGGCCAGCGTGACGATGCCGGCAATCCGAAAGGTGCGGTCCACCACCGGCAATGCCTTGATGCGGCGCTCACGCAGCAGCACCCAGGCCTCCTGTAGCGGCGTGCCAAACTCCACCGTTACCAGGTCACGCGACATGATGTCGGCGCAGCGCACCTCGGCGAGCTTGCGGTCGTAGGCGCGCAGCTGGGTCTGGGCCAGCAAGGCTTTGAGATCATCCCGGCTCACGTCCAGCACCTGGTTGTAGTGCCTGAGCACCGCGTCCAGATCGGCCTCAAACACACGGTCCGATGCACTGGAATGAGCAGTATTGCCCGGGGTCAGTTGCATGTGCGGGTAGGGCCGGCCCGTGGCGTTGTTGTAAAGAATTCCTGCCAGCACCAGAATAATGGAATTGACCAGCACCGGGTAGACGGCGAACATAGGATCGCCAATGCCGCCCAGCACCATCATCAAGGCGGTGGCGCCGCCCGGCGGATGCAGGCAGCGCAGCATCAGCATCAGCGTGATCGCGGTCCCCACCGCCAGGGAGGCGGCCACTTCAGGGGAACCGAGCAGATGCACGCCATGCACGCCAGCGATGCCCACGAGCGCCGACAAGGTGTTGCCGCCCACCACGGCCCAGGGCTGCGCCATCGGCCCGGCCGGCAACGCAAACACCAGCACTGCACTGGCGCCCAGCGGAGCTATCAGCCAGGGTAGGCGATCGAGCACCACCCCACCCATCAGGTGGCACAGCAGGCCGGTCAGAAAAACGCCGATGAGCGCGCCTGCCAGGATTCGCAGTCGTTCGCGGCTGTCGATGCGGGTACGCGCCGGAACGAAGGCACGCCACCAAGCCGGGCTGGCGAGAACCGAGAGCTCGCCGGCACGCGGCGCCAGCGGTGTAGGCAAAGCAGGACGGGTCATGGAAGAATAACGGGTTGTAAGAGGCGCCAGCGAGTCAAGAGAAATGGCTTAAGCAAGGATGTTTGTAGTTAAGGCGCTATTTGTTTGCCTGTACCGTAAACCCGATCAGTCGCGCGACCACGGCGGCCAGGTAGATCAAGCCCACAAACATTTCCACACTGGCCAGCGCACGTGCATGGGCCGTCAGGGGAATCACATCGCCGATACCGGTGCTCGAAAGCAGTGCAAAGCTCAAGTAATTGAGCTGGGTCCAGCTTCTGGGGTCCGCTGGATTGATGGCCGCCGCGAAGGTGCCGGGTTGCAGCGCCTGGGCAAGGACGAAAAGGTGCGTGAACCCCCAGGCCAGCAAGGTAAATGTGGCACCCGCGGCAAACAATTCGTCCGTTGTGGCGTGGCGATCTTCCGTCATATAGGCAATCAAGCTGCCCGCCGCATAAAAGTAGAACAGCGCTTCCAATCCCGATGACCAAGGCAACAGCGCCCGCATGCCAAATGCCATTTGCAATACCAGCAGCACAATGACGGGACCCGCAATGCACGCGCTGATCCAGGCCAGGCCGGGCGTGCGCCTGACCATGCCAGTGGTGATGCCCAGCACAACAATGCCAAAGACATTGAAGCCAATGTGCCCCGCCTCGGTGTTCTCGATAAACGGGTACAGCAGCATGCCCAGCAACTGCACGACCAGCAAGATGGCGCAAGGGTGACGCTTGGGGTGAAAAAGGCGCAAGTAGCTCATGCGTGTGTGACCTGGCAGTTGTTTGCTATTCAATTTAGCATGTGCTCTGCTTGCGCCGAATGAAGTCAGCGCAGATACGAAAGAATTTCCGGCCTTGATGAAACGCTCCTTTTCAGGATATCCCAACGCCATGACATCTGCACTGCCTTATGCTGCTGACGCACCGACCCGGGAAGCGATGGATGCTTTGGTGGGCGCCACCTTGCTGGAATTTGGCACGGACTGGTGCGGCTATTGCCGCGCGGCCGAGCCGGTGGTATCGGCTGCGCTGGCCGGGCATCCCAAGGTGAGGCACCTCAAGGTGGAAGACGGCAGCGGCCGATCTCTGGGCCGATCGTACCGGGTCAAACTGTGGCCGACCTTGATTTTCCTGGACCATGGAAAGGAAGTGGCGCGCTTGGTTCGGCCTGTGGATATAGCCTCTGTGGCGCAGGCGCTCACGCAAATCGATTTCCAGTCCGGTGAGCAGTAACGCCAGTGATGTCACAGACCCGGAGATTACTGAGCAGGCTATCTTGAATTCTTAACGCTGGTTCTCTGATGGAGCGCAAGCACTGTCCAAGCTGGCGTCTGGCTCAAAGCTGCTTTGATCGCCGCCTACCGGGTGAATTCGACGGCTGCCATTTGCACCGGGTCACTTTGCGGACTTCGTTGCCAGTGCTCGTCGGCTGCTTTCTCAACCGCTTGCCGGTCATAACTGCCCTTGGACAGCTGCGCCCAGACAGCGAGGTAAGCCTGACACCAAGCCGTCCGGTCGTCGTTCAACCGCTTTTCATCAAACTCGGGATTCAGTGGTTCAGTCATGGTGCGATACCGCTTTCTGAATTGCCTAAGGGGAATCATTGCTGGTTCGACCCGTATTTTGACATCCTGGGTTCTGGATTGGTGGGAAAGCTGTGCTTTTCCACACACGGATGCTTCAGGTTTGAGGTGTGGTGAGCTCAATACCTGGACTGCTCGGAAATTGTTCAAAAAATCATCAGCACAGCACACGCTGTGGGCAGTATGGCAACGCATTGAGCATGCACTTCTGGTCATGAAGTCAACTCAGCCGAACTCGTCTTTCATCGGGTTGTAGCGCGACGAGCGCATCGATCAGTTCGAGCTGCTCCGGGCGCAGGGCCTTCATGCGCGCTCGTACCGGACTGCCTGGCAGCTAAAGATCAGCCGGCTGGCAATGAGGCGCTTGCCCGTGTTCAGGACGATGCCCGAAGGCAGCTGAATGCTGCGCCTGGCGTTGTAGTCCTGCGTGAGGCGACTGGGTGTTATGGTGATGCCAAGTTTTCTCAAGACCTCGGGCGCCAGAACTTCCAGCGGCGTGGCGGCGATGGGCAGGGCATGCAGGAAATAGCATTGAACCCAAAGTCAGCTACTGCGCGCATTTGAACGCAACGCCAGCGCCGTACGGCTTAAAAGTCCAGGGGCGCCCCATCGTCAAGCTCGTCGTGCCGGTTTGCCAGCTGTGGTTCGGACCGGTCATGCGGTTTTCGCTCGATAGCCTTGCGCTTGCGCGTCACATGGTAGGCGGTGAGCACTTGACTGGCCACCAAATCCAGCGCTGGCCGGGCAATGCCCTCGCGGTCAACCTAGGCCTTGGGTGTGAGGCTGCCGGCCAGCGCCACGGCGTCGCCCTCGCCAAGGGCCAGCAAGGCTTCGCAAGCGGCCGGGCTGAAGGCATCACGTTCACAAACACATCGGCCTCGCCGGCATGGGCGCGCACCTTGGCGACGACGAACGGTTTGCCGGTCTTAGAAATCTTTTGGGTAGGCTGGCCGTGTAGCTTGCCCGAGATCAGCGCTTCGATCATTGTGCAGCGTTCCCAAAGAAAAGATTCAAGTCGCACGGGCATGCCATGCCGCTCGTCCGAGGATAGCCCAAGGCAGCAAACACTGAGCTGCGTGTCGTGACGCCAAGCAGCCGTGCGCCAATCATCCCACCAGATACAGCACCACCCGGTCGCTGATTCACATGGCCACGCCAGAGCCAAAAAAGTCGGCATTCTCTGTCCATACCGGGCAGCCCGGCGTCATCGCGCAGGCCAAAACAGGCCAGTCATCTGCATCGCGCATGGCAATTCGCTCAAGCGCTTAACGCCGCAAACCCGCATGGAGATTCAATTCAAGTAGGTATTTCACTCCAGCGTGACCAACCTTGCGGTGACCGTGATCAGCAAACCGTGTGGTCACCGGCACGTCGGTCGATGCCACCGGTCCAGTGTTGCGCATAAATCAAACCCTCCTGGCGTCTACTTCGATGCCTTTTGCAAGGCGCCCCATCCAGGTCTGGCACATGTTTGCGGCCGCGACTTTACGCACCAGGAAAACATCCGTATGTTTTGCCTGGCACAAAATAACGTTTGACGTTAATAACGTTAGGCGTTATTATTTCTGATGATTCGTTCATTCGTCTGCCCCGACACGCAAGCACTGTTTCAAGGCAAACGTGTCAAGCGCTGGGTGAACATCGAGCGGGCGGCGCTGCGAAAGCTCGAGCAATTGCAGGTGTCGCCGCGGCTCGATGATCTGCGGATACCGCCGGGCAACCGGCTGGAACTGCTCAGGGGCAACCGCGCCGGTCAGCACAGTATCCGCATCAATGACCAGTGGCGCGTTTGCTTTGCTTGGAAAGACGATGCAGCCCATGATGTCGAAATCGTTGACTACCACTGAAAGGAGATTTGACATGCGTGAAGTCCTTCCCGTTCATCCCGGCGAAATGCTGGATGAAGAATTCTTGAAACCCATGGGCCTGAGCAAGTACCGCCTGGCCAAGGAGATTGCCGTGCCTGCCCCGCGCATTGGCGAGATCGTCGCAGGCCATCGGTCCATCACGGCCGATACCGATCTGCGCCTGTGCCGCTTCTTTGGCCTGAGCGATGGCTGGTGGCTGGCGCTGCAGGCGCGCTATGACCTAGCCATGGCGCGCGAGAAGATCGCCGACAAGTTGGCGAACATTCACCGTTTCGAGCCTCAGGCAGAACACGCCTGACACGCCATCGCGGTGATCCAGGCAGGCTGCTCTCGCTGTGAAAAAACCGCATCAGCTTGTGGCTTTCGGCCTTGAACTTGGCCTGCTCGGTCCAGATTTCAGACTTGGCCTTGCTGCGCGGATCATTGTCGGTCCCAGGACCGAAACCGGCCCAGGGCACCCTAGCCATCGCGGCGACCGTACAAATGCCCCATGCCGGGGTAACAGCACAACAGCGATCAAGCCATTTCAAGCGAAATCGCTTTCAAAATTTCCGCGGGGTGGAGCCCCCTGGTAGCTCGCTGGGCGCATAACCCAAAGGTCGTCAGTTCAAATCTTGCCCGCGCAACCAACATAAAAGGCCTCAGCGCGCATCGATGCCGCTGAGGCTTTTTTGTGTGGTTAACACAATCCCTTACACACAGCGTGTCGCCCCTCAATGGCTCAAACGGCTCAGCCTACTTTAGAAATTCAAGCAAACACAAACGTATATTTAACGCATCAACAAAAGTGCTGGACGTAAGCCTTTCAAAGGAAGACACCTAAATGCTTGATTTCTACAAACCGGCCTGGCTCTACGAGAGCTTGCCTTATGGGTACCTAGCCGCAGGGGGCCTAGCCATGGTGAGCCTGGACAGTGGGCTGGCGATGCTCAGTAGCGGGCTGCTGATCGCAGCGGGCATTTATATTGTGATGCTGAGGCACGATTGCCGGCGTAGATTGAACTCTGTGATCAGTCAAAAGGAAAAACATCGCAGACTCAATCGATTGCGTTAGCCGGGACATATTTCAATGCCAATGCTCCGCGCTGGCGTTGCGTTTGCCGAAGATCTTTAACTTTGCGCATCGGATGGCCCGCCCTTGAGGCCCTTGCCGTTTAGGCCTACGAGACTGTCCTCGCCCGTTCGCTTGAAGTCGGTGATGTCGGTGGCAAGCGCATAAAACCCGATGACCAGGCCCTCGTCCTGACCTTCGCCATACCGGGGAAGGTAGCTGACCAGGAAGTCGCGCCTATTGCCATGGGCGGTAAGCTGGCTGCACTGGTAAACGGCCGGGTAGCCGCGCAGCACCTCTTCGACGTGAGGCCGGGCCACTTCAAAGAAGTCTTTGCCCATCACTTCGAGCAGGGTCTTGCCAATGATCTGCTCCGGGGCCAGTCCGAACACCTCCTGGTAAGCGCGGTTGTGAAAACCGATGCGCTGGTCTGCCGTGACATAGGCAATGAGCGCCTGCACCGTGTCGGTGATGTCCCGCAGTTGCTGCTCGCTGGCGTGCAGCGCAGCGCTGATCCGCCGTATCTCGGTCATGTCCCGGCCGGTGCCGCGGTAGCCGGTAAAGCGCCCCAGTGCGTCGTACTTTGGCACGCCGCTGATACTCTCATGCCTGATCTGGCCTTGGTGGTCGAGCACTGTCATCTCAAAGTCGCAAAAGGTTTGATGACTTTGGAGTTGCGCCTGGTGCCTGGCCCAGACTTTGTCATCCATGGCGCAGTGGTCCAGCTCCCAACGGGTCATGCCCAGAACATTTTGGCGGCCAAACTTCACCGTATGGCTGTCGTCGCCTGAGACTTGCTCGAAGCGAAAGTGCTCATCTTGCTCCCAGAACCAGTCGGATGACAGTTGCGTGAGCGCGCGGAACCGCTCTTCGCTCTCGCGCAGCGTCTGCTCGACCTTCTTGCGCGCGGTGATGTCCTGAATCTGGGTAATGAAGTGCAGCGGCTTTCGGTCCGCATCGCGCACCAGCGAGCAGGTGAGGTCGCCCCACACCATGTGGCCTGCTTTATGAACGTAGCGTTTTTCGCCTTGGTATGCTTCCATTTCGCCGGCCAGGGCGCGCGTGCGCTGCCCCAAGTCCCAGGCCACATCCTGGGCGTAGGTGATGTCGTCGATGGTTCGCGACATCATTTCCGCCTGCGAGTAGCCGAGCATCTTGCACAGCGCGCTGTTCACGCGCAGGCGCCGCCCATCGGGCGCCACCAGGGACATGCCCAGGGCGGAGTGCTCGAAAGCGCTGCTGAACTGATCAAAGGTTGCCCCCAGGCCCACACGCGCGTGCAGGGGAGCGCGCGCATCGAGCGCATTGGCAGCGGCCGCGCCGAAGGCTTGGGCCGCGCTGGTGCTGGTGAGTGCCTGAGGACTGCCCAGCGTGAAGTAAAAAGTAGTCCCCTCATCCACGGCGGATTCAGCCCAGACGCTGCCGCCGTGGCGGGAAATGATTCGGTTGACGGTGGCCAGCCCGATGCCGCTTCCCGGGAAGTCCTGCACTGCATGGAGCCGCTCGAACGTGCCAAAGAGCTTGTGCGCAAAGGCCATGTCAAAACCGGCGCCGTTGTCCTGGACGGCATACACCGCTTGCCCGTCATTGCCTTGCTTCACCTGGCCCATGCGAATGTGCGCCACAGGGCGTTTGGCGGTGAACTTCCATGCATTGCCCAGGAGGTTTTCCAGCACCTGACGCACCAAAGCCGCATCGCCCGTGGCCACCAAGCCGGGCTCGACCACCAGGCTGAGCACGCGCTCGGGCGCCATCTCGGCGAGCCGCTGCATCACCTTGGACGCCTCCATGCTGAGGTCGACCGCCTCCCACTTCAAACTGGCCCGGGACAAGCGCGCGAGCAGCAGCAGCCCATCGGTGAGCTCGCCCATGCGGCTGACCCCTGCGCGTATGCGGCCGAGGTAGTGGCTGGCCTTGCCGCTTGGCTCCATCAAAACAATCGACTTTTGCAGCAGCGCACAAAACCCTTCAATCGAAATCAAAGGAGAGCGAAGGTCGTGGGCGACGGAATACGAAAACGCCTCGAGCTCCTGGTTGGCGTTTTGCAGCTGAGCCGTTCTGCGTGCCACGCGCTGCTCGAGCTCAACATTGAGCCTGACGATTTCCAGCTCGGCATTTTTACGCTCGGTGATGTCGCCAAACGAGGTGACCAGCCAGGCCAGCGCGCCGCTGTCGTCGAACAAAGGCTGAACATTGACCAACGTCCACAGCACACTGCCATCGGGTTTTTTATGGCGCACGATCTGGTTCGACTGCGCCTGGCCGGTGGCCTTGGCCACCTCGCTGGGCAGCTCGTGGGGCAGCATGGGCGTGCCGTCTTCCCTTGACATGGGCCAGTCGGGCGCCAGGGCAATGGCGCCTTTCAATTGGGCCAAAGACCGGCCAAAGATACGTTCAGCGCCCGCATTGCAGTCCAGTACCCAGCCATCCGCATCGTGCAGCACCACGCCCTCGGCCAGCGCATTGGCAAGCGAGCCAATGCCTAGATCGCTCAGGCGCAGCGTCTGGTGGGCCTGCTCGGGCTCAGGGCCGCCTATCCCCGCAGGCTCGCTTGACCCCCCGGTCCTGGACATGACCTCTTGCGCAGCCCCTTCAGGCGCTGCGCTTGAGCCGTGCGGATCGGGCGTCTGCCAGGCCCCGCCAGCATGAAGCGGTTTGAGGCTGCGCAGCTTTCTGACCTCGTCCTGGGACGCGAGCAGCAGGCGTTTATGCTGCTCGAGCTCGCTCTTGAGCATGTCTGTCAGGCGCGTCAACTGCACGACTTGCTGCTCAACGATTCGGTCTTGCTCCATCATGCGGGCCTGGTGACTTTCTGGGGCTCTGGTCGGGTTGAATTACGCGAACTGCTGGGCCATGCCGATCTGGCGATACTGCTGCAGTGAAAGAACACCATCATGCTTTGATCGATGGTTGATCCAGCGTTGCCAGTAGCGCCAATGCTACCCATTCAAAGCCCGCGAAGGCTTCGGCAAAATCCGGTTTGAGGTGGCCGTAGATGAGCGGGAGCAGATGGCCGGTGTACTCGTCCTGAATCTGCGGGTTGGCGCCGGCCTGCCTGAGCGCGCCGTAGAGCACCGGCAGCGCGGCAGTTGCAAAGTCAGGGAACTGCCCGCCAAATTCCTTCTGGTCGCCAGCGACCAGTGCCGCAAACGCCTGGGAGGCCGTGACGACGATGTCCGGATGGTGGACATGAGCGCAATGGACGTCATAGATGTGCCGCACCAGGGCGGTATCCCAATCGTGCGGCAAGAGGCGGGCCCGATGCTGGGCGTAGCGGCGCAGGAAGGACAAGATTTTTTCCGCCACCGTTTCAGCCACGGCCACAGTGGCAACGGCGAAGGTGTGGTCCTGACGGCCTGCCAGCTGGTCGGCCAGGCTACCAATCCAGCACAGCTCGGTACTAAGCACCGGAGCGCGGACGGGCAGTTCAATTTGAAGGTGTGGTCGCAGCCCGGCGACGGAGGCGTAGTGACGGGCATACGTCCATTCGCTGCAGAAGTAACGGTTTTCGTTGAGCGCGCGCGCCTGGCTTGTGTCCTCGACCAAGCCAATGCCGGCCAGCGTTTGCGAAACGATGCTTTTGAGCCCAGACAGGCGTTTGCGCAGCTGCGCTCGGGACAGCTGCGGCGTCTGTGCGTCCAGCACTATTTTCAGGTCGGCGTCTTCGGACATGCGCTCGATCAAGCCGTGTGCCTTGGACAGGCTGGTGCCGCCGCAAAACGCGAAATGCATGCCGTCCAGCCGCAGCGCGAACAAGGCCCGCAGCGCATCGGTCAGGTGTTCGTCCTTTTCCAGCAGGCCGGCGGTGATGCTGCCGAGCGCAGATTGCGCGACGAGCGCGTCGATTACTTCGAGCTGCTCAGGGCGCAAGGCCCTCATGCGCGCTCGTACTGGACCGCCTGGCCGTTGAAGCTCAGCCGGCGGGCGATGCGGCGCTTGCCCGTGTTCAGGACGATGCCCGAAGGCAGTTGGGTGCTGCGCCCGGCGTTGTAGTCCTGGGTCAAGCGGCTGGGCATCACGGCGATGCCGAGTTTTTTCAAGACCTCGGGCGCCAGGACTTCGAGCGGTCGGGCCGGGATGGGCTGGCCGGAGAGCACGCTGGGCTTGGCTTTGGCATAAACGCCCAGGCCGAGCCGGACCAGGACGCCACCCTGCGTGAGCTGGCGCAAGGCGCGGCCGACCTGCGCCGGGCTGCCAAAGCGTTCGAACTCGGCGCGCAGGAACACACCTTCTGCCTGGTTGGCGACAGAGCGTTTGATGCGTTCGAGAATATTCATGGCGTGCCTGAGAGAGCGAATTCCTCTCATTTTACCTATGTTTAAAATGAAAGTTAAGTTGTTGCTATTAAAAGAAAAATAGGTGCTGATGACGATCATCGGGTCTGAAAATCGAGGGCGCTTGCCTTGATTGGCCAACCGCTCTTGCCTTGCCGCTTTGGAAAAGGATAGGCAGGGCACGCAGGAAATGGCGAGGATTCCAAAGACTAACTGCCGCACACGGTTGAACGCAACGCCAGTACCGTGTCGCTCAGAAGTCCAGCGGGCTCCCATCGTCAAGCTCATTGCGCTGGCTTGCCTGCCAGGGTTCGGACGGGTCAGGCAAGTTGCGCTCAAGGGCCTTGCGCTTGCGCGTCACATGGTAGGCGGTGAGCACCTGGCTGGCGACCAGGTCCAGCGCATGCCGGGTCGTTCCCTCGCGGTCCGTCAACGCCTTGGAAGTCAAACTACCGGACAGCGCCACGGCGTCGCCGTCCCCAGGGCCATGATGTGTTGTTAAATATTAATTAATTGCATTTACAACAAGCCTCATCCTCCAATACCCTTGAACGACCTCCCCCTTCCCCGCCCCGCCTTGAGGGGAGCTAAGGGGGAATGAGGAAGATTGAAGTCAGGCTTCTTTGTTTGGCATGGGGCGGGAGGGGGTATGATTTGTTGGGTGGGTTTGTTGTAAATGCAATTTAGATCGGAGAGTTGTTCGATGAGTGACGTGCCTGTTTCGGAACCGGACGCATTCTTTGCGTCCTGGCGGGCTGCCCGGTTGGCCCGCACCGACCTCAAGCCCATGGGCGCGGCCGGTTTGATGCAGGCTTCGCTGGTCTGGCGCCACTGGCTGGCGTTTTGCACCGTGCACAGCGTGGCCTGGGACGCGGCGCGCAGCCTTGATGTCGCCCGGTTCTGTCAAAGCATCGGCCCGCGCTCATCCTTGAAGAAAACCTCGCCCGTCACGCGGCGGCGCTACTGGCGCGTGCTGCGCGACCTGTACGACCATGCGCTGGTCGGTGGCCTGGTGGCTGTCAACCCGGCAGAGGGCGCCCAGCCGCCGGCCACCGAACGCGTGCCATCGCTGGCGCTGCCTCTTCCCATGTGGACCGCCCTGCACGAAGGCTTGTATGAACACTTTCCCGGCGGCGACGACTTCAAGGCCCGGCGCAACCGCCTGGCGCTGCTGCTCATGATGCGCGCCGCGCTCACCGTGCGCGAGATCATTGGCTTGACGCTGGCCAGTGCCCAGCCCTGCGCGGACTCGGTTGAAAGCACCGGCGGGCCCGGCCCGCTGTACCTCCTGCGTGTGCGCAAGGCGGGTGGCGGGCACGAACGGGAATTGCTGCTCGATCTGCCCACCAGCCGGGCGCTGCATGCCTGGCTCGAGGTCCGCCCGGTCGGCCTTCCCGACTTGCATCCGGGCAGCCGCCTGGTCGTGGGCGACCGCATCGGCCGGGCCATCGCGCCCAACGGGCTGTACAACATCTGCCAGGCGCACCTGGCGCGCTGCCTGAAGGCCAAAGGCTTGCTGCCCGAGCAGGCGCCCCACACCGTCCTCGATCCGGGCCTTCTAGCCCACATGGGGCCCAACACGCTGCGCAACACCTGCATCGCCGCGTGGTTTAACGCCGGCGTGCCGTTGCAAGAAATCCAGCGCCGCTGCGGCTTCAAGGACGCCAGCGTCATGAGCCGCCTGGGCGCGCACCTTGTCAGTCCTTTTCCGCTTTGAAAGCAGCATGATGAGGCCTCCACCGGGAACCCCCAAGAGCCAGGACGCGGCGCTTGAGCAGCTGTGGCGCCAGGTGTGCGCCTCGCGCGGGACGCCCTCGCCTGATCCGGCGCAGCTCGCCGGTTTCACACAAGGGCTGGGCCCGCTTGAGCGCGAAAGACTCGAAAGCGTTTTGTCGCTGGCGGCGCGGGGCCGGGAGCAGCCCGGCGAGCTGGGCGTGCTCAGCTGGGCCGCAGCCTGCACGCGCCCTGCCCTGTTGGAGCGGCTGGCCGCCCACAGCCTGGCCTTCACCAGTGCCGGATTGTTTGCCTGCGGCCTGGCGCTGCGGCAAGAAGGCTGGGACATGCAGCAGCGTCTCGCGCAGCTGCAAAGCAACCCCGGCGACGTGGACACGCTGCGCGCCTGGCTGCCAGTGGAGCCTGCGGGGAAGCCCCAAGCGCTCTCTCAGGAGGAGGCTGCGCCCGGGCGCCCTGAAGAGGCCGTCGCGGAGGAAGTCTATTTCCCCTGGCCCGAGGATGATGACGACAATGGCTTGCCCGATGGCCAAGCGCCCGGCGGAGATAGGGACCCCATGGACGACATGCTGGCCGCGGCCGCGTCAAACATGCCAGCAGCCCTACCCGTGCTGCCCACACGCTTTGCGCGCCAGCGGCCTGATTCGCTCCCCGGCGCGGCCAGCGCCGCAGGCGCCCCGCACGAGCCCCGCATGCGCCTGCGCCTGTTTTGCAAGTCGGCCGCGCACACGCTGGAGGTCACCTCCCACCGCCGGGGTGGCGATTTTCTGGGCGTGCACGTGGTCAGCATCGACTCGGCCCATGCCCTGGGCAGCGGCGGGGGCTACGCCTGGGAGCGCAAACTGGTGATCCAGCTCACGCCCGAGGAAATGCCCGCCGTCATCGCCACCTTGATGGGCCTGACGCCCTCGGTACGCTTTGGCCACCACGGCGCGAACCGAGACAAATTCGTCGAGGTGCGCCGCCAGGACGGCGGGCTGGTGATGGTCACGGGTGAAAAGGCGCTCAGCTATTCCGTGCCCGTGCCCACGGCTAGCGTTTACTACGTGCTGGACCTGTTTTGCCGGGCCATGGCGATGGATACGCTCGGGCGCAGCGTGCCGGATGTTCTCATGCTCGTCAAAAGCGCGCACAGCTTTTGACAACCATCGGTCCAGGCAAAACCTTGATTCCCGGCCATAACGCAGCACCACCATTCCAAAGCGATGTCTACTGACGCCGACCCCGCACCCGCACGCTTGCTGCACCGTCAGGCATTTGGGCATCCGGCCCAAGTTTCGAGCGCCTTACGAACCAGTGCATCCAGTCTGACATCCCGCTGTAACTGAGTTAAATCCGCCAGGAAAGCGCCCGAACAAAGTTTTGATATTCGGATCAAGTTCGTAGGGAACAAGGCTGCAGCAATGCGTGTGCGCTCGCGCTGGAGGAGTTGGTGTCGACCCCGTTCGACGCAAGTGTACGGGCTCACCCACGCGGCCTCGAACAGCGTCAGATCGATCAGACCACACCGCGCCTGGCTGCCGCCAAAGCGCTGGGCCATGTTGCGCACGCGACGCTGCAGTTGCACCGTGCGCATGGGACGGCCCTGGGCAAAAGCGCCGATGGACTCACTCAGCGGCGCGCCCACCTCGCGGGTGAATATGGCGTTGTCACCCATGCCAGCCATGGTGCGCAGCTGGGCTGCCTCGAGCGCTCGCATCGTCTCGTCCTGCCGGTCATCGCTGACGAAGGCCATCATCGCGTGCGCATCATTGAAGGCGTTGTGTCCGCTGGCAGCGCTTGGCCGCCATCGAAATGCTGCCTCTGATACTCCCAACATACACGTGTGAGATAGCATCTTGTTGGCCTGCATCGTTTTTAATCATGGCAGGTATATTCCCCGCCGCTTGCGGCGTTCCCTCGCAAGGCGAACGTCAGTGAGCCGTATGGTATCCCTGGTGTTTGATACCCCGTCCCTTGGGGCGGGGTTCTTCATTTGAGCAAGAGACGAGAAGTTCTATCGTTTCACGCTCTATTCGTGCGGCCTATTCATCAACTTGATTTTTCTGGCGTCTCACACCCCTTAAAATATCCAAGCCGGACCTCCAAGCCCGGCAGCGTTCTCAGGGCGGGGTGAAATTCCCCACCGGCGGTATCTGTGCTTTTACACAGGAGCCCGCGAGCGCCTGGCAACTCGCCTCAGCGAGTTTCAGGGTCAGCAGACCTGGTTCAATTCCAGGGCCGACGGTCACAGTCCGGATGAAAGAGATCGCGACAGTTTCGACAGCTTGCCTGCAGGCAGGCTGCCAGCTTTTCGCGTGCGTGCCCTGATTGGTGTTTTAGACCTTCACATGGTTTTTCATGAATCAGACTTCAAACCCTTTCGCCGCCTTGGCAAACTCGACCCGCATCGCAGTAGTGTGCGCCTCCTGGCACCAGGACATCGTTGAGCAGGCACGCCTAGCGCTGTCCGACGAGTTGCGCAGCATGGGCTGGCCTGCCGAGTCACTGGACTTTTTTGAGCTTCCGGGCGCCTTTGAAATTCCCCTGCATGCGCTCAGGCTGGCCCGGTCAGGGCGCTACCAGGCGGTGATCGCCTGCGGCCTGGTGGTGGACGGCGGCATCTATCGCCATGAGTTTGTCGCCTCGGCCGTGATTGACGGCCTGATGCGGGTCCAGCTGGACACGGGCGTGCCGGTGTTTTCAGCGGTGCTGACGCCGCACCACTTCCACGAACACGAGGAACATCGCCGCTACTTTGCCGCGCACTTTGTCCACAAAGGGCGGGAAGTGGCGCAGGCTTGTGCCAGGACCCTGCTGGCGCTGGCGGACACCGAGCGCCGGCTGGCCCTACCGTAAAGAAGGAAGGAGAAGCAAGGTGGCGGCCACCACGGCCGCCGTGCCTCAAAGCCAGCTTTTGACCGACGCCACCACGGCCGTGGTGGAAATGCCGTAGCGGTCGTGCAGCGTGGGCAGCGCGCCCGCATCCAAAAACGCATCGGGCAGCGCAATCTGCCGGAAGGCGGGATGGATGCCGGCACGCATCAACGCGGTCGCCACCGCTTCGCCAAGACCGCCGATGGTCGAGTGGTTCTCGGCCACCACCACCAGGCGGCCGGGCCGGGCGGCTTCGCGCAGGATGGTTTCGGTGTCCAGCGGCTTGAGGGTGGGCACATGCAGCACGGCGACATCGACCTGGTCCTGCTGCAGCGCCTGGGCGGCTTCCAGCGCCCGCATGGTCATGATGCCGCTGGAAATGAACAGCACATCGCGGCCGTCCCGGATCATCTTGGTCCCGTTGGCGACGCCAGCGCCAAGCCCGGGCCATGCGCTGCCATCACCATGCATGAAGCGCAGAATACCCAAGTTAAGTGCGGTTGTAGTACGAAGGCAATAGGCGTCGAAGCTGACGGCCCACTCGTTCGCGAAAGCGCGGGCTATGCAGGCATACGCCGCCAATCAACCCTACCACCGAACCCAGTACGGTATCCAGAAGGCGCGCCTGCAGCAACGCATCCGGGGTTCCCTGCCCGAGATCGCCCCCCTCGGCGAGAAAGATGGTCATCGGGGTAATAAATATGACGGCAAGCGCATAGTGGCGCACCACCAATATCTCGATCATGAAGGCCAGCACCATCATCATCAGCGAAACACGCCATTTATCCAGAGGTAGCGTCAACAGTCCCCAAGAAAGAACAAGACCGATGCCGGTTCCCACAATGCGGTGGACCTGCTTGTTCCACACCGCCCGCAAGGACGCGCCCTGCATCACCGCCAGACAACTCACCGGCACCCAGTAGGCGCGTTCCATTTGCATGACCTGTGCAACAGCCAATGAAATGCCCACAAACAAGCCGATCACGACCGAATCAAAGATCACGAACTCGAAAGTCGCAGGAGGCATCGGGCTGACAGGCAGCGGTGCCTGCTTGGGCAAGAAATATAGGCTGTAGAAAAATGCGATCAGGCAGGCCTGCAGACAGCCCATGGTGAGCAGTCCAACGAACAAGGGTACCTGCACGCCATCGATAGGTGCGTAAGCGCCAATCGCGGCAGCCATGATAAAAAACAGGCTCCCCGGCGGCCCCAATGCGTAGAACCGGCACACCATCGTGACCAGAATAGCAATGAAACTCAGCACCGGCACCAGCAGCAGCTGCGGAAAGTAATGACTCATCAGCCCCAGTGTGTAGCAGGCACATAAACCAAAAGCGCACGCCATCAGAGACACCATACGGTGCGACAAGGACGTGTTGGGCGCATAAAGGAACACCACCCCACCCAGTGAAGCGGCGAGACCGTAATTCATTTGGTCAAAATAAGCTCCTACCAGCAAGGGCAGACCTGAAGCCAGAGCTGCACAAGCAGGCATTTGCCAGCGACGGTCACTGGTGTTGAACGTTGCCAAATAGCGCAGCTCTGCTCGCACCAGTAATTGAAATTTACGCCATGCCAGCCAACTCGGCATTGAGTTCAGCCACCAAAGCGGGGTTCTGGCAGGCCCTTCACGCCGAGGCCATGGATCGCGAAGAGACTCCCGCGCAACACGCCGTCACCCGGTAAATGGGGCATGGGAGGCTTGGTCATGGACGTCACGTACAGAATGTCCAACTCAGGTCCGCCAAAGCTGACGCTCGTGACCTTCTTGACCGGCATCTCGATGACGCGGTCCAGGCTGCCGTCGGGCGCGTAGCGGCACAGCTTGCCCGCGAAGACCTGGGCGTTCCACAGAAATCCTTCGGCGTCCACGGTCGATCCGTCGGTCGCAATCCCGGGCGTGATGCCAGCCTTCGTGAAGGTGCGCCGGTTGGCGATGTTTCCTGTCTCGAGGTCGTAATCGTATGCCCAGATTTCACCGGAGAAGGTGTCCGAGAAATAGAACGTCGATCCGTCAGGACTCCAGCACGGCCCGTTGGAGATCGCGAATCCTGCGTCGAGCTGGTGCACCGACAAGTCGGGGTCGAGTCGAAACAGTGCGCCGTCCGCACCACCCTCTCGGGTGTCCATGCTGCCAACGATGAAGCGCCCCCGCGCATCTACCTTACCATCGTTCAAGCGGGTGTGGGGCTTATCGGGTTCAGGGTTGACGATCAGCTGCGTGTCGCCCGTATTGAAGTCCAGAAAGTGAAAACCCGATGCAAGGGCGACGACTGCGCCACCCTCGCGGCGCAGAGCCAGTGAGCCTATTGCCTCGGGCAGGTCCCACGCACGCAGCTCGCGTCCGTCAGCGGTGCAGCGAAAGACGCGGCAGCCCTCCACGTCTATCCAGTACAAGCGCTGCTCCTGCACATCCCATACTGGGCCTTCACCTATGGTCGGCTTTACATCCAACAAAACATCGATCTGCATACTGTCTCCTCGATTTTTTTATTGCGTCGGACCGGTTGATGGCTTGGGCGGCTCGGTCATGGTGATGAACACACCATTGGGGTCTTTAAAACTGAACCAGGTCATGGTGAAATTCTTGCCGGGCTCGCGGATCACAATGTCCTTGGGTGCGCAGACGATTTCCACACCCTCATAAGCCCGCACCTTGTCGTAGGCTTCTTGCGCATTTATGACCAGCATGGCCAGGCGGGTGATCCCAATATGGTTCATCATGCTGTAGGGGTTCTCGTCCACCGCCGTTGTGGGGTTGGTGAACTCCACCAGATTTATTTCAGTAGCTTGGCCATGCTGTGCGCCCACGGTCATGACGTGGTGCGCATAGAGACCAATCTCTTCTTGTTCAAAGCCCAGCAGCTTGCCGTCCGCCTTGTCGGTTCTGGTCTCAAAAGTGGAAACAAAGCCGAGCACGTCGCGGTAAAACTTGAGTGCCTGATCCAGGTCCGGCACAGTAATGCAGACATGCAGGAGCTTTTTAACTAATGCGTTCATATGGGTTCCTTGTTTATTTATTGCACATTCCATGCATTTGTGAGCTGGTAGAGCGAGGCCCACTTCAACTCGTAGCCGTTATCGCCCCAGGTCTTGACTTTGTCGTCGCCCGCTTCCGCGCGTGCCGGGCTATTCATCCACTCATCGAATTTTTCCTGACTCTCGAACTCATAGATGGTCAGGTAATTGGGGCAAGTCTGTGTGGTAGTGCCAACGTGGTAGTCGTGATCGGCTATTTTGAAGCGGGTCACTTTATTGACGCAGTTGCCTTGCAACAGCATGGGCACATGGATGTCGTCGTACCAGCTGTTGAATTTGACTTCGTCTTCGGCCCTGCATTGAATGCCCACAGTCCAAATGACGGTTTCTTTTTTCATTTGAATGCTCACTTCTTGCCAATGGCCAGGAAATATTTGACCTTTCCTGCCTCGCGGTGGCTGCGCAGCGTGTGGGTGGTCATCACCGGGCGCTGTTCATAAGCGGGTTCAGGAACCAGCGGGTTGCCGGTCCAAGAGATCAGTCTGCAAACCCGGCTGCTAATGCGCCAGCCTTTGTCCGTGCGGACCAGTTCATCGTCGTACCAGCCACGACCTACCCAGTCCGGCCCGCCTACCGCCGAATCGCGCGAGAGCAGCCAGTCCCCATAGGTCAAGGCATTGGCCTTGTCGCCATCCACGTGCACACAAGACCCCGTCATGGTGTGCATATGGTTGGTCAGCGTCTCGTGAAAGTCCTTGAAAGCAAACTTGAGCGCAGCCACAGACTTCCATACTGCACCTGCCGGCCCGAAGTCCGCATGGGCATCCACGGTAAAGATGTCGTCCAGCAAGTCCCAGGCATGGCTATCGAGCGCGACACCATACAGATTGATAGTGTCGATAATTTGGGATCTGTCTTCTTGAACACTCATTGCTTACTCTCCTGTCCTGTTGAAATAAAAAACCAAGCGCGCAAGATTTGCAGTTTCGATGTCCACAAACATTGCGCAGGCTGAAAACTAGTTACTCCTTCATGTATTCAATGACTTCCAGCACATTGCCAAACGGATCCTTGAAAGTCAGGATTTTGAATTTGCCGCCGGTTGGAGCGATGACCACTTGTGGTTCACACAGGAAAACAATGTCGCCACGCAGTTTCAGTTTTTCATAGATGGCATCGGTGCTGTCCACGGAAAAGGCCATGCGGTTGATGCCTGCATGGTTCAGGGGTGCAGAGGGGCCTGGAGCTACAACCGTCTTGGGCGAAACGAATTCGATCAGATCGATGACGGTAGCGTTTTCCTTATTCTTGCCGACCAGGTGATCGGCGTGAATTTCGATCTCTTGGCCAGGAAAGCCGAGCACTGCGCCGGGTGCTTTCTCGTTTCTTAGTGCGCCGATGGATTCAAGCTCCAAAACGCCACAATAGAACTCAAGTGCTGCTTCGATGTCAGCAACGGTGATGCATACGTGAAATAAGCGGTTAATCATGGTTTTCCTTCAATGGGTGGTAAGACAAAATATTTAATGGTGTTAATCGATGCAAAAATTTTTAAAATAATCTAACTGGCTGATCTTTGAAATTTCCCTTCTTCAAACTATGTCCACAATATCGTGACACTACGCCTGCAGCGGCTCAGGGGCGGAATGAGTCTCCGGTTGAGCAATTCGCTGCGAAGGAATTTCCTTGATGAGCAGAAAAGCGCCCAAGGCCACAATACTGGGCGCCGCCATACAAACCAATATCAACGGAACACTCATTCCAGCGGCAAGCATCACGCCAGCAATTGCAGGGCCAATAATCGGGCCAACCCGGCCGATGGCATAGATCACTCCCATCGCGCTTGAACGAAAACTCATCGGATACAGCGACCCTGCATAGGGAAGCAACAGGCATGTGGCGCCCATTGCCGCAAATCCCGCAAAGAACATGCAGATCAAGGCAGCAACCGGGTTCTGGACCATGCCTATCAGTGATATGGACACAAACAGAATGGGCATGTAAATAGCGAACACTTTTTTGTAGCCCATCCTGTCGGACATCCATCCGGCCAGCGGCGTGGAGATGAAATTGCTGCTGGAGAATACTAGGATGAAAGTGATCCCCGTTGCCAAGGTAAACCCTCGCTGAACCATTAACTGGGCAATCCAGGTCGTCAGGGTCACTGCGATCATCATGAGGCAGAGCAGTGCTATACCCAAAAACAGCGTGTTGCGCGCATATTCGCCCTGAAACAGACGGACAAGAGGCACCTTCGACGCTGGAGGTTCAGCCAAAACATACTCGTCGTCGGCATGTGAGATGAACGTTGGGTCTACCTTCAGTAATATCTTGCGAATACTGTCTTTTTTGCCCTTTTTCACCAAAATGGACATCGATTCAGGCAGCCACAGGTGGGCGATTGGAACCAGAATGATGCAAAAGACGGTTCCGATCAATATCGTTCTCCATCCAGCGGTGGATAGAAAAGCAATGGATAGCAGCGCAGACAGTAAAACGCCAACTGTGATACCCATATAGGACGCGCCGGAAACGACGGCCTTCCTATTGCCCGGCGTATATTCGAAAACCAGCGCCACCGCAATCGGAACGATTCCGGCGAGACCGAAACCGGCGATGAATCGGTATATGGCGAAATCGACGAATCCCTGAGCCAGGCCGCAGGCTGCGGTGAAAAGGGTGAAGATGGTAATGCCGATGAGCATCATCCGCTTGCGGCCAATTGAATCGGCCGCCACGCCAAAGAGGATGGCACCGCCCACGGCTCCTATATGCCCAATGCTCGCCAGGATTCCCGCCTCGGCCGGACCCATGTTCATGTCCTTCATGAGCGATGGGAGTAACGTACCGAACAGTGCGCTGTCGAGACCGTCAAACACAATTGCAAGAAAGCAGATCACTGCCACGTTCAAGCTAAACGAATTGAATTTGCTATCGTCAATCAGTTTGGTCACGTTTACTTGACGCTTGGCGGATATTGGCGTGTCGCTTAAATTAACCACGATCTGTATCTCTCCTAAATATTTCAAACATATGGAATATGCATAGCTGTCAAGCTTCACGCGAAACTGATAGCCTCGATCTGGATGCGACAAGCTGTCGCCTGAGATCGAGCGCTCGCAGGCGCAGCGGTGTGGCTAACGGCGGAAATGTCCGTCCTTCGTGACGATCGTCATCTCCACGAAGCGCGAGCCGCGTCGGTCTTTGGGGCTGAACTGCACTCTGTATCCTCCTGCGTCAATGACACGTGACTCCATTGCCGAGATCAGGCATCGCCGGACGAGATCGGAGGTGCAGCGGCGTAGCCCTTCGGAGATGAGTTGTGCGTAGACGTAACCTTCCAGCAGCGGGTAGGTCGGCCGCGCGCTTGCCGGCGCAGCAGACAGGCGCCGCTGCAGTTCGGTGACGAGCGGGATGGTTCCCGCACTGGGATGTGGTAACACTTGAGCAACCACGACACCGGCGAGTTCAGGTCCCGCAAGCTGAGCGCCTGCTTCGCTTGTCACGTAAATCTGAGGTGCGCACCCGATACGCCGAGCGGCGCGGATCACAGGAAGCGCATTGCTAGCGTTCAGTGCCAGCACAAGCGCCTGTGGTCGATTCCGGCAAGCGGCTTTGACAGCTTGAGTGAGCTCTGCTGGCGACGATTCACTGCGCATGGTAAGCAGTGCCTGAGGCCGAATGGCCAGTCGCATGAGCTCGAACTGCACGCCCTCAAGACCGGCGCGCCCCAGCGCGTCGTCCTGGGCAAGTACGGCGATCTCGGTCAGTCCGATGGTGTCGAGATGCAGCACCATGGCGCTGGTCTCGTCGCGAATGCCAGCACGGAGATTGAAGACGTTTTGCCTGGGCGGCTCACGCAGACTCTCGGCTCCGCTCGCCACACCAATCACCGGCAGATACATCCGTTCTGCTATCGGCAACACCGCCTCGATCGCCGGCATCCCGTGCATGCCCGTCAGGGCCAAGATACCCGCGTTGGCCAGCTCCTGCGCGTTGGACGTTGCGCGCACGGGATCACCCGCATCGTCTTTGACTAGCAGTTCTACCGCTCGGCCGCCGATTCCCCCATTGGCATTCAGGTGTGCAAACCCGAGCCGCAGCCCCTGCTCCAGCCCTGCGCCGTACGTTCCCATGCTGCCTGTCAGCGGCGCTGTCATGCCGATCAATATCTTGCGCCCGGCGCTGGGTTCGGCAGACTGGGCCGAGGTGGTGCCGATCGCCAGGAGAACGGCCAAGGCCAGCTGCTGAAGGATGTTGATTCGAGTGACTGCTCTCATATCGATACCTGTAAGAATAAGAATGTGCGAAAACCGATAAGAGAAAGGGCGATCGGGAATGATCATGCAGCCTGGGCCGCGGCATTGATCTGCTCGGCAACCAAGCCTTCACGAGCGCCGGGCAGCAGAAAATGCGCCAGGGCCGGCATCAGCACCAGCGCCCCGATCATGTTTAAAAGGAACATGAACGCCAGCAGCAGACCCATGTCGGCCTGGAACTTGATGCTGGAGAAATGCCAGGTCACGACCGCCGCAGCCAGAGTCACGCCGGTCAGCAGCACCACCCGGCCAGTGAACTGCATGGCGGTGGCATAGGCCTCTTTCAGGGTGGCGCCTTCGCGCATGCGCGCCAGGGTCGAGACCTTTACGCCCATGCCCAGGCCCACCATCAGCGCCCGCCAGGAGCGAAAGGTGATGAAGCACAGCAGCGCCAACGCCCCGTACACCATGAACAGCATCTTGTAACAGGCCTTGCGCACCACGATGTTGGTGGTGGCGTTGATCCCGTCCGAGCCGTCCGCCAGCAGGATAGTGGCGTCCTTGTCGTTGTTATTCCTGGCAAGGCCCTTGACTTGGTGAATCATGCTGAATTACTTTGCGTCAATAGCCACTACACATGGCAAGGGCTCAGTGGTCCGAGATGTCTTCTGATCAGAAAGTGACTGTGAAGGAGCCTCCTTGACCAGCAGAAGAGCAGCCAGGGCCACAAGGCTCGGAACCGCCATGAGAGAGAAAATGACCGGAACACTCATTTCCGCCGCAAGCATGAAACCGACTAAGGCAGGGCCGATGATCGGACCGATCCGACCTATGGCATAAATCACCCCCATCGCGGTGGATCGGAAACTCATCGGATACAGCGCTCCTGAGTAGGGAAGCAACAGGCATATGGCACCCAACACCGCGAATCCAGCGAAAAACATGCAGATGAAGGCGGCAATCGAACCCGGCACGATCCCTATCAGCGATATGGAGACAAACAAAATGGGCATGTAGAGCGTGAACACTTTTTTGTAGCCCACTCTGTCGGCCATCCATCCGGCAAATGGGGTGGAGATTAAATTGCTCGCTGAGAAGACGAGAATAAAAGTAATGCCTGTGGCCAACGTAAACCCTCGCTGAACCATCAAGTGCGCAACCCAGGTCATCAGGGTGACCGCGACCATCTGGAGGCAATGCGACGCTACACCCAAAAGAACCGTGTTGCGTGCGTACTCGCCTTGAAACAGACGTTTAAGAGGCACCTTCAAGGCAGGTGGCTCGTTCAAAACGTAGTCGTCGTTGACGTCGGAAATAAACTTTGGGTCCACTTGCAGCAATATCTTGCGGATACTGTCTTTCCTACCCTTTTTCACCAAAATGGACATCGATTCGGGCAGCCAGAGAAGCGCGACAGGGACCAGGCATATGCAAATGAATGTTCCGATCAAAATCGCTCTCCATCCAACGGCAGAGAGTAAAGCGATGGACAGCAGCGCAGAAAGCAAAACACCGATCGAGAGTCCAATATAGGACATGCTGGAAACCATGGCTTTTCTCTTGCCAGGCGTATATTCGAAGACCAGCGCCACGGCAATCGGAACAATTCCGGCCAAACCAAAACCGGCGATGAACCTGTAAATGGCGAAATCAATGAACCCCTGCGACAGGCCACAGGCCGCAGAGAAAACGGTGAAGAGGGTTATGCCAATGAGCAACATTTGCTTGCGGCCAATTGAGTCGGCCGCAATGCCAAAGACGATGGCGCCACCCACAGCCCCTACATGTCCAATGCTCGCCAGGATGCCCGCCTCGACCGGGCCCAGTTTCATGTCTTTCATGATGGCCGGGAGCAACGTGCCGAACAGTGCGCTGTCGAGACCGTCGAACACAATCGCCAGAAAGCAGATCACCGCCACGGTGATGGGTAGTGATTTGCGTGTGCTGTTGTCGATCAACCTGGTGACGTCCACTTGACGTGAGCCGGCAATTGACGCACTTCCAGCATTACTTCGCATAACTATCCCCACTGATCATTGGCGCGGTGACCGAGACTTTATGGGCGCCAGGCAACAGAAACCGCGCCAGAGCCGGCACCAGCACCAGCGCCCCAATCATGTTCAACAGGAACATGAACGCCAGCAGCAGGCCCATGTCGGCTTGAAATTTGATGCTGGAGAAATGCCACGTCACGACCGCCGCGGCAAGAGTCACGCCAGTCAGCAGCACCACCCGGCCAGTGAACTGCATGGCGCTTGCATAGGCCTCTTTCAGGGTGGCGCCTTCGCGCATGCGCGCCAGAGTCACGCTCAGTACGTACAACGCGTAATCCACTCCGATGCCCACCCCAAGCGCAATTACCGGCAGGGTCGCGACCTTCACGCCGATGCCCAGGCCCACCATCAGCGCCTCGGCCAGAATCGTCGTGAGCATCAACGGCAGCATGGCCACCAGCACTGCCCGCCAGGAGCGAAAGGTGATGAGGCACAGCAGCGCCACAGCACCGTAGACCATGAACAGCATTTGGTACCAGGCCTTGCGCACCACGATGTTGGTGGTGGCGTCGATTCCGGCCGAGCCGGCCGCCAGCATGAACGTGACATCCTTGTCGTTGTTCTTGCGGGCAAAGCCCTCAACATGGTCCACCACCCGTTGCAGGGTTTCGGCGCGGTGATCGCGCAGGTAGGCGTACACCGTCAGCAGATTGCATTCTTCGTTGTACAGCTCACGCGGCGCACGGGCTGTGATGGTGTTGAGCATGTCCTGGTTGCGCAGCAACTCGTACCATAGCGGACTGCCCTCGTTCATGCCCACCAGCACGCGCCGCTGCAGCCGCGCCAGCGACTGGGTGGACTCCACGCCGGGCAGGTCCAGCAGCTCCCATTCAAGTTGGTCCACGCGGCGCAGCACCTCGTACTGGCTGCAGCCGCCTTCGGGCGTCTTGACCATGACGGCAAAAACATCGTTGCTGGCGCCGTAGTTCTTTGCCAGGAAGGCCACGTCGCGGTTGTAGCGCGAGTCAGCCCGCAGTTCCGGGGCGCCTGGGTTGAGGTCGCCGATCCTCAGCTGGGTGCTGACGGCAAAGCCCACCACCGCCAGAACAGCGGCCGCAGCGACTGCGACCGTAGCGCGCCAGCCCTCGGTGAAGCTGACCAGCACACGCCAGAAGGCGCTGGTCTGGCCGGCCGCCATGGCCGCCTCCTGGCGCACGGCACGCTCGCCGGCCTTTCGGCTCACCCCGACGTAGCTCAAGAGCACGGGCAGCAGGATCAGGTTGGAGAACACCAGCACCAGCACACCCAGACTGGCAGCGATGGCCAGTTCACGGATGACAGGGATGTCGATCACCAGCAGCACTGCGAAGCCCACGGCATCGGCCAGCAGCGCCGTGAGGCCGGCCACGAACAGACGCCTGAAGGTGTAGCGGGCCGCCACATAGCGGTGCGTCCCGCGCCCGATGTCTTGCAGGATGCCGTTCATCTTCTGAGCACCATGACTCACGCCGATGGCGAAGATGAGAAAAGGCACCAGCATGGAATACGGGTCCAGCGAATACCCCAGCAGCGGCAAAAGGCCCAATTGCCACACCACTCCGATCACTGAGGTGGTCACCACCAGCGCGGTGCTGATCACGTCGCGGTTGTACAGGTACACCATGGCAGCGCAGATGGCCAGCGCGATGAAGAAGAAGCCGATCACCTCACGCAGGCCATCCATCAGGTCGCCGGCCACCTTGGCAAAGCCGGTGATGTGGATGGACACCTCGTCGCCACTGTACTTGGAGCGCACTTGTTCCAGCTGTTCGGACAAGGCCGCGTAGTCCAGCGGCTTGCCTGCGGCGTCGCGGTCCAGCAGCGGCACATGGATCACGGTCGAGCTGCCATTGACTGCCACCAGCTGCCCGATCTCGCCCGAACGCTGCACGTTCAGGCGCAACTCCTCGAGCTTGGGCGCAGAGCCGTCATAGCGATCGGGGATGACCTGGCCGCCATCCAGGCCGTCTGCCGTTACCGCCGTCCAGCGGGTGTTGGGCGTCCACAGCGATTTCATGAACGGCCGGTCCACTCCAGGCAGCAACAACACCTCGTCACTGATCTTGCGCAGCGTCTCTATGTAGCGCGCGTCGTAGATGTTGCCCTTGCGGGCTTCCACCGCGATCCGCACCGAGTTGCCCAGCCCGGAGAGCTCCTTCTTGTGCGCCAGGTAGTTCGTGATGTACGGGTGACCGGCCGGAATGGTCTTCTCGAAACTGGCGTTGAGCTTCAGGCGCAGCGCACTGGCGCCGAGCACGATCGTCGCGAGCACGCACAGCAGCAGCACCAGGATGCGGTGATTGAACACTGCGCGTTCGAGCCGGGAGCCCGAGCGCGGGTCAAAATCTTCGAGCCGGCCGTGCGAGGTCTCGTTGGGGGTCACGGGAGTCATGTTGTTGTTCTCGTTAGAGCGGCGCGCCGCCTGAATCTGGAAATGGGTGTTGTCAGGCAAGCCGGGCAACACCGCCCAGGCTGGTGGCTACTAGGCCGCCGTCCGCAGCTTCGGTCAGCGATGTCAGCTGCTCGCGTCGCGGAGGCTGATGCTCGGTGAAGTGGGCACCGCCGTCATCGCTGACCATGATTCGCCCACCCTGCGCCAGCAGCATCACCCGGCCGTCACGCAGTTCGGTGCAAGACAGGATCGTGTAGAGCGCCGGCAAAACAACCGGGGTGACGGCTGCGCCGCCCGACTCGATGCGACAGGCACTGCCCAGCAGGCCGGCAAGCACAAAACCGCCATTGCGCGTGGCCGTGGCGACGAAGAAACTGCTCTTGAAAGGCGAAGCCAAGGGCTCGAAGCTGGCGCCGTCGTCACTGGAGCGCATCAGCACGCCCTGCTCTCCGGCAAGCACCCAGGTCTTACCGTGGCGGGCAACCGCGTAGAGGTGCATGCTTTGAGGATTGGGCAGGCGGTCCATGCACGAAACCCAGGTCTTGCCGCCGTCGCCGGTGGTGGCAGCCAGGCCGTAGGCGCCAACCACCATGCCGCGCTGGGCGTCAGCAAAGCAGATTGAGAGCAAGGGCTTGTCCGCGCCTTCGTCCATCAGGCGCTGGGCCTGCTGAATTTTGCGCTCGCGGCCGGCGGCAGTGTCAGGCATGCCCTTGGCCTGGTCCAGGGCTGCCTTGGCGAAGGCCATGCCGTCGGTCTGGAGTGCCCAGTTCTCACCACCGTCGATGGTGTGCAGCACCACACCGCCGTGGCCGGCCATCCAGCCCTGGCGGGCATCGGCGAAGCTGGCCGATGTCAGAGTTACGCTGACGGGTACGCGGGCCTGGCGCCACTGCTTGCCGCCGTCGTCGGACAGCACGACCAGGCCGCGCTCACCCATGGCCACCAGCCGGTCGCCGGCCCGCACCACCCGGGTCAGGATGGCGCGCGCCGCGCGGGCAGTCATGCCGGCCGGCTGGCCCAGCGGCCCGGGCAGGGCTGCCGCGGCGTGTGCTGCAGCGGGGGACAGCGCGGCTTGCAGACCCAGGCCCACGCCCACGCCCGCCAGCAGCATCTGCCGGCGGCGCGGCCCGGTTATGCCATTCTGTTTCATCGTGCTCATCAGGTGCATACCGTTTATGGGGCACACAGCTTCAACGCACGCCTTCGCCGGAAAGCGATTCGGGCGTGAAGATCCGGTCCGGTATCGAGGCCTTGAGGTCAATCTGCTTGTCGCGGGGCAGATAGGCGGATCCGAAGTAGCCGCCGCCAATCATGTCGTAGATGTGGTAGCCCGCCACGATTGGGCCCGTCGAGGGCATCGTCGTGACCAAGGTATGGGCCACTTTCCACAGCTGCCCCTGGGCGTCCCAGCGGTCACCCGCAACGGCGGTCCAAGTGTCCTCGTCCAGGTACAGGCGAACGCGCGGTACCACATGGCGCTGGCCCGGCTTGAGCTCGCCCTCCACCACCCACACCCGATGCAGCTCAAAGCGCATGAAGTCGGGGTTGATAGTTGATGGGGTCATCACTTGGTCGAGCGACGTCGCCTGGTGGTAGCTGTTCGTGTTGTACGGTACATACATCTCACGCTTGCCCACGATCTTCCAGTTGTAGCGGCCGATGGAGCTTTCGTACACATTGACTTCGTCGAAGTTCGCGATCCCACCAGCCACCGGACTGGGCACGTCGCAGCACGTCAGCGGCAGGCGGCGAACGCGCCGCTGCCCCGTCAGGTACACCCAGGTGCGGGATTTGGCTTCATCGATGTTGTTGCGCTGGATGAGGATCTCTCCGGCGCGGATCGGCGGGCCGGAGGTGTTGACACGGCGCAGCACCACGTCGGACCCTGCGGCTTCCCACTTCTCCAGGTTACTGTTCGAGTCGTAATACGGATACAGGCTTTCGCCCGTGACCTGCGAGACCGGGATCACCTTGCCCTCAGGGGTGACGCGCGCCAAGCTGGGCGACGTTCGGAATCCTGAGCTCGTCCATCGGAGCAGATGGTTCCAGAGGGCCTCTTCGCCGGTCTTCGGGATCGGGAACGGGATGCCGCCGTAGGCGCCTTTGGGGAAAGGACCGAGCTCGGCGCCGGGGTTCATCGTTGCCCGGGTTGCGTTCTTGGCGGTGTTGTCATACACCCATTGCGGCGCCGACGCGGTACGCCGGGTGGGGAACACGTGGATCTTGAAGCTCGGGTACTTCTTCAACAGGCCCATGCTGCCGTCGGTCAGCTTATCCGCATACTGCGCCGCGTTCTGCGGCGTGATAGTGAACAGCGGCTTGTCCTTGGCGAACAGGTCCGGAATCGAAGCGGAGGTATAGGAGGCATCGATCGAATGGCCACCCTCCCAAGGCGGAATCGATCCATCCTTGTTACCGGCACGCTCCCCACCCAGAGGGGTCAGCGTGGTTTTGAGTTTGGCCGCCTCTTCGGCGGAAACGGCGGCATGGGCCACAGGCACCGCCAAGGTTGCGCACGCCAAGGTCAGCAGAGTCAAGCGAGTGAATGTAATCATGTTGTTTCCTATTAGAAAGTGCGCCGCATGGCGAACAGGTCCCGAATCGACCCGAAGTTGTACAACGCGTCGACTGGAAACCAGCCTTCGCATGGCGGAATTGATGCATCCTTGTTGCTGGTACGCACTGCGTCCAGCGGTATGGATGCGGTCTTAAGTGTGACCGCCTCTTCGGCTGACACGGCCGGCTGAACTTCTGGCGCAGACAGCGTGGCGTAGGCTAAGTCCATCAGACACAAGGGAGTAAATGAGGGCATGTTGTTCTCAATCAAAAACTGCGCCGTACCGACAGGGAAACGAAATTCCGGTCTTTCAAGGTCTGCGCGTAGGTGTTCGTGCCATTGAGGGCGGGGTTGGTAGACGAAAACGCGCCTGTGTTTTCCTTGCCGTAGTAGTGGGTGTAGCCCAACGAGAAATCCCAGACAGTCAGGTAGTTGCCGGTCAGCGTCAGGGTAACGTCCCCGCCCTTGTCGGGCCCGAACACCACCACCGGCGACTTGCCGCTGTTGTAACCCACTGAAATAGACGGCGTGAGGTCCAGGCCGTCCATCACGTTGCGCTGCGGCGCAGCGAATGCCATACGCACAGCGGCCGCGCTGCGGTCTGTACCTGGGTCCAAGGCTCCTTTGGAGCGGAATGCGTTGGCCGCTGTAGGCGTGCAGTTGCGGGTACAACTGGTCAGCTGGTTGTAGGCCACCTCCATGGTGAGGCTGGGTTCGTTGGACAGGAAGAACCGCGGCATGGTCCAGATCATCGACAAATTGACGTGAGCCGTATTACCGATGGCGTAGAACGGGTGATCGTTGTTGTCCGCCACCCCGGTTACGGCTTGCGGGTTGCTGGTAAGCGGCGTGCCGCGGCGCGCCGAGACTTCGGCAGCGTAGTTGATGGCACCCACGGTGGTGGTGGCGCTGAGGCCGAAGGCTTTGATGCCCTCCGGGAAGAGTAACTGGTACTGCCCCAGCCCGGCACCAACGATGCCGGTCGGCAATGGCGCTCGGCTATAAGCTACGGGCGTCTTGGCGTGGTAGCGGGTCGCATAGGCGCCAAGGTCGAATTCTCCCAGGTTCGTGCGCAGGCCCAGGCCGAACTGTCCACTGTCTTTCGCATTGATGTCGGCTCCGTGCGCCAAGCCGTTGCCCGGCACACCGGGTACGACCCGTATCCTCTCAGCGCCAGCGCCCACGTGGTCCACCACTGAAAAGTAGCTGCCGACTGCGGGCAGGCGGGTGCTCTTCCAATCGTATTGGTAGTAGCCCATCAAGGTCAGAGCCGGCGACAGCTGAACCTGGCCCGAGAGTTGCCCCACCGGCATGATGATTTCCTTAGTGGTCGATCCCGGCACTGATGTGGCCTTGATCGCATCCACCGGCGACTGGGTTCCGGCAATGGCGTTGGCGCCGAAGAACAGGCTCTCGCCCCAGAGCACCGTGTGCCGGCCCAGGCGGCCGCTCACGCGTGCAGTGCCGACGTCGGTTGCGCCAAAAACAAAGGCATCCAGCACCTCGGCCTTGCGTCCGTGCAGATTGCGCGTGGCATCGGTGAATTCGTTGTACGGCACCGACAGCGAGTTGTTGGTGGCTCTGGAGTCGTTGGCATTGGACCGGTTGTAGACCGCGTCATACCAGCCCGCCGCGCTGACACGCAGGCCAAAATCCTTGCGGTAGACCAGGTCCAGTTCGGACAACAGGTCGATTCGGTTGGAGATGAGGCGGCCCCGCTTGAAGTTGCGGTCGCCGTCGTCGGCGCTGAGCGCACTAGGGCCAGTGGCACCACCCGTTGGAGGCGGGGCGAATCCGGTAAGGGTAGTTGAAGGACTCTTGACGCGGGCGCCAAGAGAATACTTGACCGTGTTGTCCCAGCGCAGTTGGAAGTCGGGGTTGCTCATTTCGATGGGCGCTGCAAGCGAGCAGGTGGCCGCAGCTACCAGGCTGGTGGCGACGGCCACGGATCGAAGCCGTTGGCGAGACGCGCTGTTCCGTGTCATGGAAATTCTTTTTACGCTCATTCTTGTCTCCTTAATTTGATGGTAGGGCGCATGGGCTCTGATTACTGATCTGCCCAGCAACATAAAGATCGGCCAGTCATAGCGACCGCAAAATTACCTCCTTCATGGTCTTGCTGGTACCGGTGTAGATTCGTTGCACGCACGCATCGGTGTCAAAGCAACACAGGGTTTCAACTTGAAAGATCAATTCCATGTCCTCGTTTAGTCTGGATCGCGTATCCGGGTTGGGTTGGAATATAGGCAGCTCTCGACGACATGGAAAATGATTAATACTGCTGCGCATCAGTTGGATACTTGATAAATTCGGGTTATCCCGTAGCACCTCTGGCAAGCAACTTACGACAATGGGCCCATGTTTCCCAAGTTATTGCACATCAGTCTCTTTGTCGCCGTGTACGAGGAAGGCTCGTTCACGGCGGCTGCCAGCCGCGAGGGGCTGGGCCAGTCCGGCGTTTCCGCGCATGTGCGGCAGTTGGAAACGCAACTGGGCGTACAGCTTTTCGCGCGCGACCGCGCGATCGTTCCCACACCGGCCGGCCATGCCTACTATCGCCAGTGCGTGCAGCTGCTGCGCACGCATGCGGTCGCATGCCACGCGGTCGGCCGCCGCGCGGAGCAGCCCGCCGGCGCGCTGCGCATCGGCATGATCCCGACCATAAGCCGCTCGGTATTTAGCCGGGCGCTGCTCGCCTTTGAGGCGTCTTATCCCACCGTTTCGATCCAATTGACTGAAGGTTCCGGCAGCGTGATTGCGACCGCGGTGCGGCGCGGAATGCTGGATTTCGGCATCACGCAGCGCATGCCGGACGACGCCAGCGGAACCAGCGGGCTGCGCACCTCGTTGTTCACCAGAACACCGGCGTTTCTGGTTTCCTCACCCGACTCTGACTTGCCCCATTGCGAGCCGGTTCGCCTGCGCGACATCAAGGACCTGCACCTGGTGCTGCCCGTCGGGCGACGGCCGCTGCTCGAACAGTACCTGATCGACCACAAGGTCCAGGTCGCGCAGCGGCTCAGCTGGTTCGAGTCCATGCTGGGCGCCATGGACCTGGTCCGTTCCAGCCACTGGACGGCCGTAATTTCCGGACTGTTCATCGCCGACGACCTGCGGCGCCGGCGTTTTACGCTCAACCCACTGGCCGATCCCATACTCTGGGACGATCTGCTGCTGGTGGAGCCGGAACGCAAGCCCTTGTCCATGGTTGCCCACGACTTCATCGGCTTGTTGAGCAAGGCCACCGAAGAGATCAACATGATCCCGATCCGCATCGCCCATGGCGAGCGGTTGCCCAGCCTCGGCCAGACGCTCGGCCCTGAGCAACCATTGAGCTTGCTGCCTGCACTGGTCACTGCTTCCCATGGATGAATCGCTGCCCGGCCTGCGGGAGATCAGAATGTTCGTGGCGGTGTATGAGGAGCGGTCCTTCACCGCCGCGGCGGCACGCGAATTCGCCACCCAGTCGGGCATCTCTCAGCATGTCAAGCAAATCGAAGAATCCCTGGGCGTACAGTTGTTCAACCGGCATAACAAGATTGTGGATTCCACCGCGGCGGGCACCTTGTTCTACCAGCACTGCCTGGAGGTGCTGGCTGCCAACTCCAAGGCCCTGCTGGCGCTGGGCGCCTTCGAGTCCGGCCTTGCCGGCGAAGTCCGCTTCGGGCTGACGCCCACACTAGCGACCCATCAGCTCGCGCCGGCCTATCTGCGCCTGATGACGCAGAACCCCAACGCCTCCATCGCGGTGGTGGACGCCCCCAGCAACATGCTGATGGACATGGTGCGGGCTAGGGAACTCGACTTTGCAATCATTCCGTCGATTTCGCAGCCGCCTGCGGATCTGGTCACGACGGTCTTTGCCGCCACGCCTGGGTTCCTGGTCTCATCCACCACCCACGCCAGCGGCTTCAGGCATGGGGAAGCCATCAAATTCGACGCGCTGGCGGGCCTCAAGCTACTAGCCTCTGACAGCCGCGAGCATGCCCGGTGGATCGGCGCGCAGCTGGACATGCTTTCGGGTCCAGGTCCTCGTTACCAGCTGGGCGCCGTTCTGGCAACACTAGACCTGATCCGGCAAAGCGATTGGATGGCCATTCTTCCCGGGCTGCTGTTCGTTCACGACATCAGCGCCGATCCTTCGGAGCGGGACTTCAGAATCAACCCCTTCTCCGGCTCCGGTCTGACGCTGGAACTGCGGCTGGTGCAGCCGCCTCATCCAACGCCTTCCCCGCTAACGCTGGCAGCCATACGCATCCTTCAAGAAGTGACCCAGGAGCACCTCTTGCTGCTACGCAATTTCTCGTCGGACAACGAGTCGACCGGGGGACAGCCTCGCGCTCGCATCGAGTGCTAAATCCAGCTTCCCGGGCGCCAGTTGTCGCGGCTGAGTCTTCGAGCGCGCGCAACATGGGAAATTGCAAAGCGGTCCATCATCATTGCGCAAGGCATGCAGGCAAATCTATAATTCTGGAAAATCGTGTAAGTCTCTAGCAATGATATCCCCCTGTGCCCCAGATAGAAGTGTCTCCTTTTCATCGTGCGGAGGGCAGCGAGGGTGGGCAAGGTCAGATTGATGAGCTAGAAGGAGGCGCAGTGCGATTGGGGTCAAGATTGTGTGGAGATCAACAGTCATTGAGCTTATCGTCTCAGGCAAATTTCATACAGGATCTTTACCGAAGGTCGCCTTTACATCAACCAAATTCAGTCAGACTTCATCGTCACTTTCTGACTTCGTTGTTCGGCCATCTTGATCATTGGAAATGGATCATAGTAATAAGGTCGTATTTCACAAATTTTATTGTCACGGAACTTAATAACCTCTGCTACCGCCAAAGGCTGCCCGTCATGGCCTTCCAAAGTGAACTCCACGAGTCCCATAGCGTATCCTTCGCCAACCGTAGTGGCGATATGATCAATCTTGCGAATTGCCAGAGCTTTTAGCACGATCGGAATCAATTCGCGAAATGCATCTTTACTCCTATAAGTTCCTCCAAAAGGCATGAAGTAGGGGATTGTGATTTGAAAATCGTCGGTGAGCAATTCGCGTGCCGCAATTTGATTTCCGGCGAGACCTAGCGCGTAGTGCTGATGAACAAGCGACAGCTGTTCCTCGTGAGTCATAATTAACCTGAGTTCTGGATAGCGAAAGGAGTCAGTTCACGGCCAGGGGGTCCCGACAATCCCATACCGCAATGCGAGGCTTCACGGGTTGCAGGCAGTACGCCACGATGCCGGCCATCAGGTTGACAGCAAAATTCATGGGCGAACGGTGCCGGGTGTGCTCAATATGGCACAGGTTCTTGAGTTCATCGAACACGGTCTCCACCAGCGAGCGCTTGCGCAGCAGCGCCTGGTCGCACTCAGAATGCACGACCGTTTTCATGTTCTTGCGTACCCGCGTGACGAGGTCGATGCCGTTGTCCTTCATCTTCTGCGAAAACTCCTTGCCAATGTAGCCCTTGTCGGCGTACAGCTTGCCAAACAGATTGGAGGCGATGGCCAGCAATCCTTTGCGGTTCAATCCACGTTGCCCGGCGTGACCTTGATGGCCAGCAATTCGCCCTGGTGGTTGATGACCGCGTGCAGCTTGAAGCCATAAAACCACCCGGTAGACGATTTGCCGCGCTGGGCAATGCCCTTGAAAACCTTGTGGCGCTTAATGCGCAGGTTGTGGCAGACGACCAGCGGTGTGGCGTCGGCAATCGACAACCCTGTGCAGGTGCCCTTGAGCGTCTCGAACAAGGCTGCCAGCACCACCGCGCAGCGCAGTATCAGGGCCACGAAGCGGGTATACGACAGCCGGCGGGGAAATTCCGCGGTCATGAAGCGGCACACGGTGCCCCGGAAGAACTCCTTGAACTGCCGGCCGAGCATCGTGTGAAACAGCACTGGAATCGTGGTCATCTCGGACAGCGACATCGCGCCCGGCCGGTTGCGCCGCTGTTTGTCGCTGGTGTCGAGCATGCGCTGCGCAAGCAGCGGCTCAAATTGCTGTCAGAAGTCGTCGATGAGGCAGAACAACTCCGTGGTCTTGTCCATGATGGGGCACCTCCATAAGCATTGGGTGCGCCAATTTTGCAGTCGGTCACCCCTTGCTTGCACGCCGTACGGAGACTGCGCTTATCCAGAACTCAGGTTAATTATCTCCTTGTGTCCATGCTAACGGTGGCGACCTGAGGGAGGTGCCACTCCCGGCGATTTGTGATTTAGGCGTCTGCGAGTGATTTTTCTGCAGTCGGGGTGCCGGAATATCCTGCGACTTTTCGCAGAACGCGATCAGTGCCGTCGCGACGAGTATTCGAAGCGTCGGGATGATCGTCGAAAAAGTTACCCTTGGGATAGCGGTACATCCAGTCGACCATGAGGCGGCGTTCAGCGATTAGCCAAACGCCATCACGGCGTTCAAACCGATCGAAATAGCGCGCCCACAACTTGACGGTATCGCCTTTCCAGTGATGCCGATCGGAGGCTTCGTGGTCAGCTTGTAAATAGGTTTCGACATAGGCAATCTCTGGACCGTCGAATTCGACCAAGCTATTGCCGAGGAAATGCATTGTGCGTTCGAAGCGTGGCATTTCGTCAGTCAAAAACTGGAAGAAACCCTCGGCTCCCCCGACATGCAGGCTCTCGGGAAAATGGATGTAAGCGTCTTTATGGAATGCGCCACGCACCAATGACATGTCGATCCGGTCAAGGCCACGGCAATAGCGCAGCAGAACATCGTGGATTTCGGTGCGCGCGGCGAGTTCTTCGAGAGTCATAGTTATCTCCTGTTTAAATGGGAATTAAATTTTCAGTTTTCGACTCACGGGCTCTTGTTCAGAAGAACCCGCGATATGCTATCGAATAAAAAATCGGTTTGTAGAAGTTACTGCTGCCAGACTGCCCGTGCAGCGGCAGCCAAGTTTTACGAGTCCTTCGCCGGAACAATGGGTAGCTGGATGAAACCCGGGCAATCCGGCCCGGTGTAGATCGTGTTTCGCGCGCCGTCGTGGTAGGCGGTGTTATAGCCATGCCGGGGGCCGTGATCGACCCCATCGAACGGCTGAATGTCTACGCGTAGACGGTATCCCTTGCGGATCAAAGCCGTGTTGGGAATGATCTCGACTTCAACCGGCACTACTTCGTTACCTTCAAGTGGCGCGTAGTCGGCTTGGCGATGCGTGTGCTTGACCGTGTAGTCGGTCGATCGCGACACATCGATCTTGCGGTGTGACACCTTCAACCAGCCCTTCGCGAGCGGGTAATTAGGGACGTTCATCCCCATCGTGGTCGGGCCAGCGTAGTCGACCTCCCGGCCCTCATCATCGAGAATCCGCAGGCTGATGTAAATGTCCATGTCTTCGCTGGTAGACGAAACCCACAGCTTCGCTTTGCCATAACCCGCAAAAACCATGTCTTCTTTCACAGGCTCACTGATAAAAGAGACACCCGTCTTCCAGATTTCAAGCACGGAGGGCGGTTTGACTGGCAGAAAGCATGGGGGTATACCCGTGCGCAGTTCCAATGGAATCTCGGCGGAATAGTCGGCTTTGCGTTCAGCGGTCGGAGGCGTAAGCGACAGACGAAGGAAATCATTGCGGTACTCGTCGCCCGTCCAATCCGAAGGCGTGGCATCGAAGAACCATCGGGGATAGGTCGTCCTTGCGATAGGCCATTCATTTTCTTCCTGAATATAGGAAGCGCCATTGCCGCTGCGAATCTCCAGTCGCACTGGCGGCTTGTCCATGATGCCATTGTCGATGTCTTTCAGCCAATGGTCAAAAAATGCCCGATGATCAGCGATGGCTGCTCGCGAATAGGGTTTGGTGAACCAATCTTCCCAAAAGTCGAGCTTTTTAGCCGCCGTGTTCGTGGCCAGATAAGCTTCGCTGCTACCTAGCTGGTGGAAATGAGCCATGTGGGTGGTACAGGCGATGGCCCAGAGGGGCACAGTTACCTTGCTCATGTCTGGGTTCATCATGATCGTGGATCTTGGCCCAAAAGCTGCGCTGGTGTCGGAGTCCTTGAAGGAGGCTTCTTTGAGCATCCCGATGAAGTCAACTGCGTTGGGTTCTCCGCACACGGCAGCAAGAACACCGGCCCTGTACCAGTGAGTGAAAAATTCTTCGTTGAGAATGCCACCGGTATACGCTACTTCATCGTACAGATCGACATCGGTGCCGATGGCGATCATCGCTTTCAGATGCAATGGCTCAAGGCTGGCCGCTGCGTGTTGGCTCATGGCGTAGTAGGACATGCCCCACAGTCCTACATTGCCGTTAGACCACGACTGCTCCCCCGACCAATCGATCGCATCGCGGAATGCCTCGGCCGTCTCAATACCCCAAGGCGCAAGTGTTCCGGGGTTTTTGCCTGAGCCGGGACCATCAACGCGCATCACCACGTAGTCGTGCGGAACCCAATCTACTGTATTGACAGTCTCGTGGTTCTCAAACACCTGTCCATCGGAGTTGCCCTGGAAATAGCGCTCCTCCATTTCTTCATGAGCCTCGAAATCGGCAGCATTTGCAATCGAATGATGGTAGAACGCCCGGCCATAGGGGCCACAGTTCATGATGACTGGAAACTTGCCTTCCTTTGCAGGGCGGAACACATCTGCGTAGACGTACAGACCGTTTTGCAGCGGCACCTTGACGTCTTTGAAACGTAATATACCGAGGATATTGCGACGAACTTCATTGCGCGCAGTTGCTGCCTTGCATAGCTGGCGCGGCATGCGATCCGTGAAGACGCCAGAAGCATCGAGTTCTTCGAGCAGCGTTGCGATCAAGGGGTCTTGCTCAAATTCGGAAACGGGGTTTCGATCAAGGCCCGCAAAGGAGATGTCGTGCCGGAAGTTAATGCGCCGTTGGCCGATGATGTCATGCACTACCGGATCAATTGCAATTCCACCGTCCAGATTACCGTCTCGATCGAGCGAGCACAAAAATCGCGCAATGTTGGTCAGGCCCGCATCGAACAGTTTGTTGATGTTGCCATCCACACGACTGACGATTTCCGCCAGATTGATGCGGGGTGCGCCCAACGCAGAGCCGATCGTGGTGCTTCCTACAAGAAACGCAACACGTTCGCCGTGGCAATACTGAAATTCGCCCTTGTCGTTCGTTAGCCCATTGACGGTTGGGGTTTGGTATTTAAGGCCGGAAACCGGCCCGGAAAAAATGCCTGTTTGGAGCATGCTGAATTCCTTTCAGGAGTCTTATCGACCCATGGGTCTTAATCGCGATGACAGCTGAATCAAAAAAAGTCATCGCAGGGGAAGTCCGTTTTCTCAGGACGGTTACGGTGTCATGCTTGGGCTCATGCGGTTGAAATACCTATCTGTCCACCCTGATGGGCAACTGAAGATAAGAAGCGTGCCCACCACCAGTGTGTATGACATGCTGCCCACTGTTGGCGCCGGTGTATTCACGAATTCCGGGCATCATCGTTCCCAGAAGGTTTCTGGCACTGATAACGAAGCGCAACTGCTCGCCAGGATGGAAGGCCCAACCAATGGGAAGCAAGTCGATTTCAATGTCGACGATCTGACCAGGCGAGAGCTTCTCCACGCGATTAAAGCTATGGGCCGGCACGTCCTCGGTCGACAGTTTTCCATCAAGGTGGCGGGCCGAGACGCGCAAGCGGCCGTCGGAGCCTTTGTAACGCAGAATGGTCGCGCCATGGTCCGTAAGATCGTGGATCCTCGCATTCTGGTTGGGCACCGTAAACTGCTGCAGGGGCGTGCCGTAGGCGTCGAGCTTTTGAATCAGCACGAACAGGTCCATGTCGTCGGCGCCTTTTGCTTCGACCCAGAGGTGCGCCTTCGGGTAGCCGACCATCACCGTTTCCTGTGCGAAGCGCGTGATGAACGACACCGCATTCGGATTGGATGCGACGTCGTAGGCCGCTGGCACATCGTTGGCTGGCAATTTGGTGGCTAGCATGCGGCTGGCGCCGTCGAGGTAGAACTTGGTCGATGTGACGTCCTCCGGCGGAAAGGCCATGGCCGCCACATTGACCTGGTCGCCACCCTGAAAATCGTGAACGGCATAGCGGACGCGTGGCGTTGACTCCCATCCGTTGTCCACGTCTTTGAGGTAGCGGTCAAGGAAGCGGCGCAGATCTTCCACGTTCGCTTCGTCGTAATAGTCAGGCCACTCTTGGCTGTTGTGGATACGCAGCCACTTATCTTGCGAGGCCATGCGCCGCCAGGCGCGGAACGTGCCCGCCGTGTGTAAGGTATTGGAGTAGCTGGCTACGACGAAGGCGGGCACGGTGATGCGATCAAAATCGGGAATCTTGTTTTCCCACAGGTCGTTGATCAGCGGGTAGTGCTCCGCCTCAGACAGGATGTCTTCCTTGCGGTTCTTGCCACAGAAGCTGCCGTTCTGGAGCATCCCGGCGAAGCCGGTGTCTGGCATGCCGCCGCGCATCACCAGGTCACGGTAGACGTCGCTCACACCCTCCCATGGGTTGATCGCTGCCAGGTGTTTGGGTTGCTCAGCCGCAGTGAACCATTGCGAGACCGCGAGGTAAGAGGTCCCGCTCATTCCGACCTTGCCGGAGCACCACGCTTGTTCGGCCAGCCACTCGATCAGGTCGTGGCAGTCGCGACCTTCTTGGCGGTCCCAAAATACGCTGTCGCCCTCAGAGTCGACAATGCCGCGGATGTCCGGGTTGCAAATCGCATAGCCCTGCGCACACCAGTACGCCGGGTCCAGCGCTTCGAACTTTGCCAAACCCGAGACGATCGAGTTGCTCAGTCCCACCAGCCCGAAGACGCCCATCACACTGATCGAGGTGCCCTGCCCCTTGCCGTAGGGGCTCCACGCTACGATAACGGGCACCTTTTCGACGCCAACTGGGCGGAACACATCAACATAGATCGTCAAACCGTCGCGCAAGGGAACGGCGACATCCTTCTCGAACACGATGTCGACCGGCAGTGGCTTGAATTGCGGCGCAATCTGGAAACCTGCTGCCAGTGTTCGGACCCCCGGTTTGAAGGCGGTCAGTAGGCCGGTTCTGTCTGCCGGCAGTGGGTGGGATGGAACGAAAATTTGCGGAGTATCGCTCATGGTGAAATCCTTGTGTCTTGCAGACCGTGGCATTACTTTGGTTAGTGACATCAGTGTAAGCTTGTTGATCCGAAAACTCAACACACGTTGAGATTGGGGTTTACCCTAAAGTATTAAAAAGAATGACCATGAATGAAGAACCAACGCCTACCGGGCGCCCAGAGCGACGGCCGGGTCGGCGACCGGGGTCGGGTAGCACCCGACAGACGGTGCTCGATGTCGCACGTGCCCGTTTCGCCAGCGATGGATTTGCTGCGACTACCATGCGGCTCGTGGCCGCCGATGCCGGCGTTGACGTGTCCATGGTGATGCAGTTTTTTCGCTCGAAAGACGAACTTTTTGCGGCTGTCATGAACATTCCAGGATCTGCCCTGGAAAAGTTGAGTACGGTTTTCGAGGGAGCGGACGACCAATTGGGAGAGCGTGTAGTTCGCGCTTTTCTTCAGGCGTGGGATGGTGCGCCCGAGGAGTCTGAGCCCCTCATGGCGATGCTCCGTGGTGCGATCGTGAACGAACAGGCGCGTCATCAATTGCGGGACTACATTGAGTCCAGGCTTCTGACGGGCGCGAGCCAACGACTCGGGCCTGATGCCGGAATCCGGGGGGGCGTGGCGTTATCCATGCTCGTGGGCTTGATTACAGGCCGACAAATCATCGGCGTTCCAATTCTTGCCGCGGCAGATCGTGAAACTCTTGTGGCAATCGCCGCCCCCGCTATTCAGCACGCGCTTGTGCCGACCCATGGATTCATTCAAAAATAGTACAAACCACCGTCTGCCCGAATTGTCTGGCCGGTGACGAAATGCGAATCCTCGTCCGTCAGAAATCGAATGAACCCGACGATTTCAGTGGGCTCGGATACCCGTTTGATCGCCTGCGCATTGGCCATCGCATTGAGCCAATTGGTCGCGCCATTGATCGACAAAACGCCTGGGGTTCGTGTGAGCGACGGACTGGCGGCACTGACGGTAATGCCATATTTTCAAAGGTCGGCCGCCATACCCCGGGTCAGACCGATAGCGCCCATCTTGCTGGCCTTGTACGCAGCCCCTTTTTCGGTGGAGAGCTGTACGGAGTCTGACGTCATGTTCACGATGCGTCCCCATCCGCGCTCCTCCATGGAGGGAACAAACGCCTGGCTCACGAAAAATTTCGAGTCAAGGTTGATCGAAATGACTCTACGCCATGACATCAAAGCTCAAGTCATCAAAGACGTAAGCCGGGAATATGCCCGCATTGTTGATGACGATGTCGCACTTGCCGAAGCGCCAGAGCGTTGCTTCAGCAAGGCGTGCGACATCGGTGGGAGATAACACGTCGTCAACGACTTCCAGCCATTCCGCCCTGGTGGCTTCCACCAGACCGCGAGTCTCTTCGGCCTCGCTAATGTCCACGTCAACGATAATGGCACCCCGTGCAACGAGCCCCGCAGCGATGGCCTAACCGATGCCCTGACTTGCGCCGGTCACAACAGCTACTTTGCCTGTATGGGTAGTCATGTTGTCTCCTTTAATTTATGAACTCATCAAAATGGCGAGTGCATTGATTTTCCGCCAGCGGATTTGCGTCGCCGTCAACATTGGGCAGCTCGCGCAGATATGCGAGACGCGTTGAAGACGGCGTTTTCCCTGCGCACGAACTCCTCAAAGCTAGTCGGAGGACGACCGAGCAACCAGGTCAAGACGTTCGGATTGCCGAGGAAGTCATGGCTGCTGTAGCGGGCCTCAATGGCGCGGATCATCCGCAGTTGGTACTCAAGGGCGCTCGGGTCGGAGTCGCCCATTCGCGCGCGCAGGAAGGCCGCCGCGTCGATGCGCTCGACTCGGATATCGCGCCCAAGCACCTCCGAAAGTACCCGGCCGATGTCATGGCCCGTGAAGTGGTCAGGCCCAGCTAGTTCGTAGGTCGCTGCGCAATGGCGTTCCGACTGGGCCAGCACCAGCGCGACGACGTCGGTGACGTCGTCGAGGTCCACCATGGACTGGCGCCGATCCAGCGACCAGGACAGGCGAAAAACATTCTCCTCGAATACCGACGTGAGACGGTGCGGCAACATGTAGTTGGCCGGCTGCAGGATGGTGAACGCCATCCCGGAGGACAACAGGTGCTCTTCTAGATCACGCTTGATCTCGTGCTGGATCAGGTCGGTGGTGATGGCGTGAAGCACTGAACTCAACACGAAGTGGCCGACGCCCGCAGCCCTTGCCGCGTCAATCATGGCAAAACCCATTGCCCGTTCGTCACTGTGCAGGGTCGGGCCGACATGGTAGAGGCTCGCAACGCCGCGCACGGCCTCTGCAATAAAGGTGGTGTCAGCGAGGTCACCCACCAACACCTGCTGCACGCCCTGCTCTCGGAGATGGCGGGCCGACGCTTCGGTTCTCACGCAAGCGCGCACACGATGCCCTGCCCCGAGAAGCTTTGGGATCAGATGTTTGCCTTGGTTGCCGTTGGCAGAAGTGATCAGGATCATTGAGTGATGTTCCAGGGGACGATGGGCAGCTGCAGATAGCTTGGATGGTCAGAACCGGTGTAAATCCGGTTCACCGCGCCGACGTGATAACTCTCGTCATAGGCGCGCACCGGAACCCCCGCTGGCGAGTAAGGCTGAATATCAACCCGAAGGCGGTATCCTTTTCGGATCAATGCCGTACTGGGGTTGAGCCCGACTTCGATCGGCACGATGTCGCCACTGCTCAGAGGTGCGCTATCTTGTTCCTGATGCGTATGAACCGGCCAGTAGTTGGACGAGCGTTCACCATCAAGCTTGCGGCGCGACACTTTCAGCAGACCATGGCCGACCGGGTGGATATGGTTCAGATCCACCGGAAGCACCAGCGACTCGTAGCGGATCTCGCGGTCGTTCCCATCGAGCACGCGCAGGGAAACGAAGACATCCATGTCCTTGCTGGTTGATTCCACCCACAGGCCAACCTTCATGTAACCGGCCAGCGTCATGTCTTCGGCCATCGGATCGCTGACGAAGGAGACGCCGGTAGACCAGCGCGGCGCGCCGCCGATGGGACCACTCGGCGCAAGCGAGGGCGTGCCAAGGTCAAAGTGGGCTTCATATTCTGCGGAGCTGCTCTCGCTCGGGACGGTTTCGCTGATCCGCAGCATGTCGGTGCGTCGGCCATCCTTTTGCCAATCCGACGGTTTGGCGTCGAGGTACCAGCGGCGATAGTCTGTGCGGGCGATCGGCCATTCCTGTTCTTTCAACACGAAATGGGCGCCGTTGCCGGTTCTGACCTGAACCCGAACCGGCGCTTCGTCCATCACCCCGTTTTCGATGCCCTTAAGCCAGTAATCGAAATACCGCATGTGCTCTTCGGTGGTCTTGCTGGTATAGCTGCCCGGGAACCAGGTATCCGTGAAGTCGAACTTTCTTGCCTTGGCGCTGGTGGACCGGATGAAGGTTTCGCTGCTGCCAAGCTGATGGATGATGGCGCCAACCTGAGGGCCGACGATCCAGACCGGCGCGGTGGCTTTTTCCATTTCAGGGCGCATGAAGATCGTGCCGCGCGGGCCATAGGCCTGCGGATCGTTGAAGGGCGTGGCCAGAGCGCGGGCCATCCAGTCCGATTCGCGCCGCATGCCGCAGTGGTTGTTGCCGGACCAGATTTTCCACCACCACATCCAGAACCCGGACCCAAAGATACCGCCGCCATACAGCGCTTCGTTGTAGATGTCGGAATCGGTCCCCTGCGCAATCATCGCTTTGAGATGCGGCGGCTGCAGGCTGGCGACGTTGTGCTGCGTCATGGCCAGATAGGACATGCCCCACAGGCCGACATTGCCATTCGACCAGGGCTGGGTGCCGGCCCATTCGATCGCGTCGTAATAATCTTCGGCTTCCTGCACGCTCAGTGGGGCCTGCAATCCGGGGCTCTTGCAGACGCCGCGCGACTCTACCCGGATGCAGACGTAGCCGGCCGGTACCCACACCGAGGAATCGACGCTTTCGTGGTTTTCATACTGGGCGCCGTCCGGATTGCCGGAAAAATAGCGGTCTTCCATCACTTCCTTGCGCAGCACATCGGCTTCGTTGGCGATGCAGTCGTGATAAAAGCTCTTGCCGTAAAAGCCCTTGGCCATCACGACGGGATAGTGGCCAGGCTCTGCTGGGCGAAAGACATCGGCTCCGACATACGAGCCGTCGCGCACCGGAATCTTGACATCGGTCATTTTGATGATGCCGCGTATATTGCGCCGCAATTCGTTGCGCGTGGTCGCCGGATCGCTCAAGGTACGGGGCAAGCTGGTGGCGAAAACGTCGGGGTGGGCATTGAGCGCGTCGAGAATGGCGCGCACCTTTGGGTCATTGCCGAAGTGGTTGGCGCCGTTCGCGTCGGTTGCGACGACGGGTTGTTCGAAGTTGATCGTCATGGGGCCGATGAGCTCATGCACGATAGGCGCAATCTTGACGCCCGTCTCGATATTGCCGTCGTGATCGAGTGTGTGAACCAATCGGGCAAGATTGGTCACGAACGGATCGTGAAGCTTGTCGATCTTTCCTGAAACGCGGGTGACCAGCTGTGCCAGATTCATCCGCGGCGCGGCTTCAACTGCCCCCAGAACCAGCCCGCCGACCAGGAAGGTAATGGCCTCTCCGGCCCTGTAATGGAATTCGCCGTTGTCGGTTGTGATGCCCGACAGCGTCGGCGTTTGGTATTTCAGGCCAGACGTCGGCCCGGCAAAGACACCTTTCAGAACAGGGTTCTGATCTGGAGCAGAAGATTTTTGCATGGAAAGATCCTTCAGGATTAAAACGGTAGGTGCGGCACGCGGGCCGGTCAGGCTGCCTTGATTGGCAGCTGGAGATAGGAGGCGTGTTCGCCGCCGGTATGAATGACGTGCTGCCCACTGTTGGCGCCAGCGTACTCGCGGATCCCGGGCATGATCGTTCCCACCAGGTTGCGCGAGCTGATCACGAAGCGCAGCTGTTCGCCCGGGTAAAACACCAGGCCAATCGGGAACAAATCAATTTCAATGTCAACGATCTGGCCGGGCGAGAGTTTCTCCACGCGGTCGAAGCTGTGGGCCGGCACGTCAACGGTGGACAGTTTTTCGTCGAGGTGGCGCGCCGACACCCGCAACCGGCCATCGGAGCCCTTGTAGCGCAGGACAGTCGCGCCGTGATCGGTGAGATCGTGGATGCGCGCGTTCTGGTTGGGCACGGTGAACTGCTGCAGGGGTGTGCCGTAGGCGTCGAGCTTCTGGATCAGCACGAACAAGTCCATGTCGTCGGCGCCTTGCGCCTCGACCCACAGGTGCGCCTTTGGGTAGCCGACCATCACTGTTTCCTGCTCGAAGCGGGTGATGAACGACACCGCATTCGGGTTGACTGCGACGTTGTAGGCGGCAGGGTTGCCGACCGCCGGCGCGGTGGTCGTCAGCGTGCGCTTCATGCCGTCGAGGTAAAATCTGGTCGAGGCGACGCCCGCTGGCGGGAAAGCGTCAGCAGGCACGTTGACCTGATCGCCGCCCTTGAAGTCATGCACGGCGTAGCGGACACGGGGCGTGGTTTCCCAGCCGTTGTCCTCATCTTTCAGGTAACGGTCAAAGAAGCGGCGCTGGTCCGTCAGGTTGACTTCGTCGTAGTAGTCGGGCCACTCCTGGCCATTGTGGATGCGCAACCATTTGTCTTGCGAAGCCAGGCGTCGCCAGGCGCGGAACGTTCCTGCGGTGTGCAGCGTGTTCGTGTAGCAGGCCACGACGAACGCCGGCACCGTGATGCGATCAAAATCGGGGATCTTGTTTTCCCACAGGTCGTTGATCAGCGGATAGCGCGCCGCTTCCGACAGGATGTCTTCCTTCTGGTTCTTGCCGAAGAAACTGCCATCCTGAAGCAGCTGGGCGAACCCGGTGTCAGGCATGCCGCCGCGCATGACCAGATCGCGGTACACGTCGCTCACGCCTTCCCACGGGTTGATCGCCGCCAGGTGTTTGGGCTGCTCGGCCGCAGTGAACCATTGCGAGACCGCGAGGTAGGAGGTGCCGCTCATGCCGACCTTGCCATTCGACCAGGCTTGCGTGCCTAGCCATTCGATCAGGTCGTGGCAGTCGCGGCCTTCCTGGCGATCCCACAGCACGCTGTCGCCCTCGGAGTCAACGCCGCCGCGTACGTCGGGGTTGCAAATCGCGTAACCCTTTTCGCACCAGTACGCGGGGTCCGGGCCTTCGAACTTTTCCAGGCCCGAGACGATGGAGTTGCTCAGGCCGACCAGGCCAAACACGCCCATCACGCTCATGGAGCTTCCCTGGCCCTTGCCGTATGGACTCCAGGCCAGCAGGACCGGCACATTCTCGACGCCGGCGGGCCGGAACACATCGACGTAGATCGTGACACCGTCGCGCAACTTCACGGCCACGTCTTTTTCAAAAATGATGTCCACTGGCAGCGGACGGAACTGCGGCGCGAGCTGGAAGCCCGCATTCAAGGTTCGGGTTCCCGGCGCGAAAGCGGTCAGGAGGCCGGTTCTTCCTGGCGGAAGCGGATTGGACTGCACGAAAATCTTCTGGCTATCACTCATGGTGTCTCCTTTTGTCTTTTGAACCTGGGAACGACTCCCGGTTAGATGCAAGTCTAAGTCTGTTGCCACAGAAAATCAACTTGTGTTGATATGTTTTATATTTCGAGATAATCAGGGGATGACCATCAAAAAAAATTCAACTCCCACGGTGCGCCGTGGTCGGCGGCCAGGGCAGAACAGCACGCGGCAAACGGTGCTCGACGCGGCGCGCGTCCGCTTCGCCAAAGACGGGTTCGCCGCCACCACCATCCGGCTCGTGGCCTCTGATGCCGGGGTCGACGTGGCCCAGGTGATGCAATTCTTCCGCTCTAAAGACGAACTCTTCGCGGCCGTGATGGCCGTCCCCGTGTCCGCGCTGGACCGATTCAGCACGGTATTCGAGGGACCTGATGAGCATCTGGGCGAGCGGGTGGTCCGCGCCTTTCTCCAGGCTTGGGAAGGCGTACCCGAGGAGTCAGAACCCCTCATGGCGTCGCTTCGCGGTGCGATCGTCAATGAACAAGCACGCGCTCAGCTGCGTGACTTCATTCAGTCCAGGCTGTTGGCCGGCACCAGCGAACACCGCGGTTCTGATGCCGCGCTCCGCGCTGGCCTGGCGTCATCTTTGCTCATCGGCCTCGTCACCAGTCGGCGAATCATTGGCGTGCCTCTTCTTGTCGCAGCGCATACGGAACAACTTGTCACGATCATCGCCCCGGCTATTCAAAAGATTCTGGTGCCATAGCCAACACGTGGCGCAGAACTCGAAAGATCTGAAGCAACGGGCAGGAATAGCATTGATGCGAAAAAACTCCATTTTTCCGTTTTCCATGGGCTGGCAGCAGTTATCTCTGGGCACTCGCCACGATCTTCTGTGCAGCATGGATGACGGGCAAATCGACCATGCGGTCATCCAGGCTGAAAGCCTCGCCGCCGCGCCTTGCCGCCTCCGCCAGCACACGGCGCGCCCAGGCCTGGTCAGCTTCGGAATAGCCCAGGGCCTCGTGAACGCCAGCCACTTGCGCGGGATGGATGCATAGCTTGCAGCCAAAGCCGAAAGCGCGCGAGCGCCGGGCATCCGCCGCCAGCCGCTCGGCGTTGCCCGTAGCGGTGGTCACTCCATCGATCGGCGCCGGCAGTCGGGACCGGCGCGAGGCGCACACGAGCGCGTTGCGCGCGAATGCCAGTTCATGCTCATCGGGCGATGCGGACATGCCGAGGTCGAGCTGGAAGTCCAGATGGCCAAATGCAAGGCGCAGGACATGTTTTTCGCGGGCCAGCGAATCAGCCGCATCCAGACCCGCCAGGGATTCGATGAGGGCCACGATGCGCGCGCCAGAGCCGAGCCTCTCCCCTACCCTGCCAACCACACCCGCGTCTTCCGACTTGGGCAGCATGACGGTCAGGCCCTGGCGGGTCCAGTCCCGCAATGATTCAATGTCGCGATCGTGCCATTCGGTTCCAGTCGCGTTGACACGCACAAGCAGGCGAGCCAGCTGAACTGGGGGAAAAAGCGGCAGATGCTGCGCCAACTGATCCCGGGCACTGTCCTTGCTGTCGGGCGATACGGCATCTTCCAGATCGATGATGATGCAATCGGCACCGGATTCGAAAGCCTTGGCGAAGCGTTCAGGCCGCGTGGCGGGCACGAACAGCAAGCTGCGTGCAACAAGCACTGGTGATGGGCTTGCTTGCACGGTCAAATCACTCCAGTGGCGCTCAGTTGCGCAATGTCGGCCTCGGAACGCCCCAGCTCTTGCAGAATGCTTTTGCTGTGCTCGCCCAATGCAGGCACAGCATCCATGCGGCATTCAAACGCATTGCTGGTGGCCGGTGGCAGCAGCGCCTGCAACTCGCCCGCCGCCGAGCCGATTGTGCGAAAGCGCTGGCGCGCGTGCAGTTGTGGATGTGACCACAGGTCGCCCACCTGATTGACGCTGGCATTGGCGATCTTCGCCTTATCCAGCCGCGCGAGCACCTCCTCTGCCGTGAGTTCGGCAAACAGATCCAGAATGGTCTGTCGCAGCGCAGCGCGGTTCTCGACGCGGCGCACGTTTGCGTCGAAGCGCGGATCGGAGACCAACTCCGGGCGACGCAGCACTTGCTCGCAAAACGCCTTCCACTCACGCTCATTCTGCAGGCCAAGCATCACGACCTTGCCGTCCCCTGCCTCGAAGGGGCCATAGGGGTAGATGGTCGCATGCGACGCACCATTGCGGCTGGGCGGCTGCTGGCCGTCGTAGGCGTAATACATGGGGAAGCCCATCCACTCCGTGAGCGCCTCCAGCATGGACACTTCCACATGCGAGCCCTGGCCAGTCTGCTGGCGCTGCAGCAAGGCACTGAGCACGCCGGTGTAGGCATACATGCCTGCGGCGATATCGGCGATGGAGTTGCCTGCCTTGCTGGGCTCTTCCGGCGTTCCGGTGATCGAAAGGAAGGCGGCCTCGCTCTGGATCAGCAGGTCGTAGGCCTTCTTGTCGCGGTAAGGGCCGTCAGCCCCATAACCAGAGATGTCGCAAACAATCAGGCGTGGATTTTTGGCATGCAGCGCCTCGAAGCTCAGACCCATGCGGGCTGCAGCACCGGGGGCCAGATTCTGTACCAGTACATCGGCCTGCGCAATGAGTTCGCCCAGCACCTCCAGTGCCTGGGGCTGCTTCAAGTCCAGTGTGAGACTTTCCTTGGACCGGTTGGTCCAGACGAAATGCGAGGCAAGCCCGCGCGTGCGATGGTCATAGGCTCGCGCGAAGTCGCCGCTGCCTGGCCGCTCGACTTTGATAACGCGCGCACCCAGGTCGGCCAATTGCCGGGTGCAGAAAGGAGCGGCAATGGCATGCTCCAGCGTAATGACGGTAATGCCTGTCAGGGGACGCATTTGCATAATTTGTGTCGTTGTTTGGTTGTTTGATGGATATCAGTCGATCTCGGCGCTGGCCTGCATTGCCAGCTGGCCATCGGGGGCCCGCGCCCACAGGTGTGCCGTGTGTCCGTTGTCCTCCACCTTTCCGGCTACCGTGAAGGGTGCCGTGTCGAACAAGGGACCAACGGCCTTGAACACAAAGGTTTTGACGTGCTTGTGGGGGTGCGCCCGGCGCAGCTCCTCCATGAGCAGCGTGGCGATCAGAGGTCCATGCACCACGAGGCCGGGGTAGCCCTCTTCCTGCATGGCATAGGTCCTGTCGTAGTGGATGCGGTGGCCGTTGAAGGTCAGGGCTGAGTAGCGCATCAGCAGCACCGGGTCGGGCGTGATGATGCGGGCGAATTGCTCATCGTTGGGTGCAGCCGCAGGCTTCGGCGCGGGCGTACCTGGCGTGGGTGCGTCGCGATAGACGAGGTCCTGCTCCTCGCGGATGGCAAGGCCCTGCGCATCGAAGATGTCGTGCTGCACGGTCACGAACACCAGCTGGCCGCTGCGACCCGTCTTGCTTTGGATGTTCTTGATGACGGACACCCGCCGCATCTGCGCCCCCAGGGCCAGCGGGCGCAGGAACTGCAGCCGCCCACCAGCCCACATGCGCCGGGGCAACTGGACGGGAGGCAGAAAACCGCCGCGCTTTGGATGCCCGTCCGTGTCAATGTTCGATTGGCGCTCGCCTGGCAGGAAATAAAGCCAATGCCAAAGCGGTGGTAATTCCGAAGGCAGCGCAGGCGCGTTGGCGTTGTCCAGCGTGGCCAGCAAGAGGCGGACCGGCGCGCTGCTCACCGGGTCCTCGCATTCGTCAAGGCGGCCAACCCAGCTGTCAAAGGATTCAGGATTCTCAGAATTCATGGCGCCTTGCACTCCACAGTAAATAAAATCGGTTGGCCGCTAAAGATTGACGGGAGCGCTTCACAAAACCGAAACCAGTTCCGGTACAGCCACAAACAGGTCAGCAACGAGGCCGTAGTCGGCCACCGAGAAGATGGGCGCTTCCTCATCCTTGTTGATCGCGACGATGACCTTGCTGTCCTTCATGCCGGCCAGATGCTGGATGGCGCCGGAGATACCCGCAGCCACATACAGCTGTGGCGCCACGATCTTGCCGGTCTGCCCGACCTGCCAGTCGTTGGGCGCGTAACCGGCATCGACCGCCCCGCGCGAGGCGCCCAGGGCCGCGCCGAGCTTGTCAGCCAGCGGCGTCAAGACTTCGCCGAACTTCTCGCTCGAGCCCAGCGCCCGGCCGCCCGAGACGATGACCTTGGCCGCCGTCAGCTCGGGCCGGTCGCTTTTGGCGATTTCCGAGCCCAGGAAAGATGACTTGCCGCTGTCGGCGACAGCGGCAACAGTTTGCACGGCACCGAAGCCGCCTGTTGAGGCGGCAGCATCAAAGCCCGTGGTGCGCACGGTGATGACCTGAGTAACGTCCAAGCTCTGGACGGTGGCAATGGCGTTGCCGGCGTAGATCGGGCGCTCGAAGGTATCGGCGGCAACCACCCGGGTGATGTCCGAGATCTGGCCCACGCCCAGCAACGCGGCCACACGCGGGGCGATGTTTTTGCCCGAGGCCGTGGCCGGGAACAAAAGGTGGCTGTAGCTACTAGCCATGGCAACCACTTGGGCTGCCATGTTCTCGGCCAGTCCGTAAGCCAATGAGTCACCGTCTGCATAAATCACTTTGCTTACACCGGTGATTCGAGCAGCTGCTTCGGCCACGCTTTTGGCCTGGTACCCCAGCACCAGAACGTGCACCTGCCCGTTCGTGAACATGCTGATCTCGGCGGCGGCCTTGACGGTATGAAGGGTAGCCACCTTGAGGGAGGCATTGTCGTGTTCAGCAATAACGAGTGTGGTCATTTCAGTCGGTTCCTTAGATCACTTTGGCTTCGTTCCTGAGCTTGCTGACCAAGGTGGCCACGTCGGCGACCTTGATGCCGGCGCTGCGCTTCGGGGGCTCGCTGACCTTCAGGGTCTTGATGCGCGGGGTCACATCGACGCCCAGGTCGGCCGGCAAGACGCGCTCCAGCGGCTTTTTCTTGGCCTTCATGATGTTGGGCAGCGTCACGTAGCGCGGCTCGTTCAGACGCAAATCGGTCGTGATGATCGCTGGCAGCGTCAAGGAAAGCGTCTCGAGCCCGCCATCGACTTCACGGGTGACCCGGGCAACGCCATCAGCCACTTCGGCTTTGGAGGCAAACGTCGCCTGTCCCCAGTCCAGCAGGGCCGCCAGCATCTGGCCGGTCTGGTTGCAGTCGTCGTCGATGGCCTGCTTGCCCAGGATGACGAGCTGCGGCTGCTCTTTATCGACCAGGGCTTTCAACAGCTTGGCCACGGCCAGCGGCTGCAATTCTTCTGACGTCTCGACCAGAATGGCGCGGTCCGCGCCAATGGCCATGGCCGTGCGTAGCGTTTCCTGGCACTGGGCAACGCCGCAGCTGACGGCGATGACTTCCGTGGCGACGCCTTTTTCCTTCAGCCGCATCGCCTCTTCGACGGCGATCTCATCAAACGGGTTCATGCTCATCTTGACATTGGCGATCTCCACGCCCGTGCCATCGGATTTGACGCGGACTTTGACGTTGTAATCGACAACACGCTTGATGGGAACGAGAACTTTCATATCAATGATCCCCCTGAGATCAGTAGGAACGGGGAAGTTCAAGCACGTGCTCGGCCACATGGCTCAGGATCATGTTGGTTGAGATGGGCGCGACCTGATATAGGCGTGTCTCGCGGAACTTGCGCTCTATGTCGTATTCGCAGGCAAACCCAAAACCGCCGTGCGTTTGCAGGCAGGCATTCGCGGCCTCCCAGCTCGCCTTGGCCGCCAGGTATTTGGCCATGTTGGCTTCCACGCCGGCGTTCTGTCGCGCATCGATCTTCTCGCAGGCGCGCCAGCGCATCAGATTGGCGGCTTCTAGCTCGATGAAAGATTCAGCCAGCGGAAACTGGATGCCCTGGTTCTGCCCAATCGATCGCCCGAACACTTTGCGCTCATTGGCGTAGTTGCAGGCCTTTTCCAAAAACCAGTAGCCGTCGCCAATGCACTCCGCAGCAATCAACGTACGCTCGGCGTTCAGTCCCTCAAAGATGACCTTCAAACCCTTGCCCTCCTGGCCCAGCAGCGCGTCTTCGGGCAGTTCCAGGTTATCGAAGAACAGCTCGTTGGTCTCGTGGTTAACCATGTTCGGGATGGGCCGCACTGTCAGGCCTTTGCCGATCGCCTTGTCCAACTCGACGATGAAGCACGAGAGACCGTCGCTCTTCTTTTGCACTTGATCCAGGGGAGTGGTGCGCGCCAGCAGGATGAGCAGGTCGCTGTGCTGCACGCGAGATATCCAGACCTTCTGGCCGTTGATGACCCAGCGGCCGTCTTTTTTGACGGCGGTGGTCTTGAGTTTGGTGGTGTCGCTGCCGGTGGTGGGCTCTGTTACACCCATGGACTGCACGCGCAGCTCACCCGACGCGATGCGAGGCAGGTAAAACTCCTTCTGAGCCGGGGTTCCACTAAAGACAATCGTGTTCATCACATACATCTGCCCATGGCAGGCGCCCGAATTGCCGCCCGAACGGTTGATCTCTTCCATGATCACTGAGGCCTCGGCCATGGAAAGGCCCGGTCCGCCGAACTCCTGCGGAATCAATGCGGCCAGCCAGCCCGCCTTGGTGAGGGCGTTGACAAACGCCTCAGGGTATTCGCGCTTTTCATCGATCTGACGGTGATATTCGGCAGGAAACTGGCTGCACAGGCCGCGTACCGCGTCACGAAGTTCCTGGTACTGGTCAGGCGCGGAGAAGATGGATGCGGTCATGTTTGCGTAAAAAGTTAATGAAGTTGTTCGATAGTAATATCTGATCAATTTTTAAAACAATAGAAATTTCTGATCAACCTATCAACTTTCGGTATTGAGAAAAAGATGGATTTCAAACAACTGCGCGCTTTTATCACCGTGGCCGAAACGGGCAATGTCACGCGTGCTTCCAATTTGTTGAACCTGGTGCAACCCGCGGTGTCGCGCCAGTTGCGCATGCTCGAAGAAGACCTCGGCACCGAGCTGTTTGAACGCCGCCATGGCATGCAACTCACGCCCTCGGGCAAAACCATGCTGGAATACGCGCGCCGCATCCTCAACGAAGTGGCGCGCGCCAAGGCCGAAATTCAACCTACCGACAGCCCGGTCTCGGGCATTGTGAGCATCGGGTTGCTGGCAAGCACATCGGACCTGCTTGCGACGAAACTGGCCGCCGAGGTCGTGCAACGCTATCCCCACATTCGCCTGAGGCTGTTGATCGGCTACGCCGGGCATCTGCAGGACTGGCTCGAGAATGGGGAAATCGATGCCGCCCTTCTGTACGGGCGCAAGGAAACGCCCGCACTGCACGTGAAAGAACTGCTTGAGGAGAGCCTCTGGATCGTGGCACCGCCATCGGCCAAGCTATCCCGAAAGCGGCCACTGCAGTTGGCACGCGTGGCACGCGAGCCCTTCATCCTGCCCGCTGCACCGCAAGGCCTGCGGGCGGCCATCGAACATGCGGCATTGGAGGCAGGCGTGACGCTGCAAGTGTTCGCCGAAACCAATTCATTGAGTGTTCAGAAAGCCCTGGTCGCAGAAGGCTACGGCTGGACCATTCTTCCTGTGGTGGGCGTCGCACAGGAAGTCGAACGCGGCCTCCTGAGTGCTGCCCCCCTCGCGGCGCCCGGTCTTCGGCGCACCATCGTGCTGGTCATGCCAAGCAGCCGGCAGGCTACTGCACCGGTGCGATGTGTGGTCAGCATTTTGACGGAGTGCGTCAAGACGACCTTCGACGAGGGCCACTGGCTGGACTCGCGCTGGCTAGGCCAGTAGTGGCATCCCCGAGCCAGCACGCCCCGAGCCAATCACCGCATTCCACTGTACCCCTCATGCATTTCACGCGTGCCGCGATTACGCAGCGCGCCTGGTATTACGGCGAGATGCTGGTTGGCGATCCGCCCCCCGGCGGCGCTGCGGCGTGCGACTCATCTGGGCGATGAGGACTCCTCGATGAATGAAAGAGGTGTCACTGTGATGGCCGACTCAGGCAGCAACAAGAATGTGCCGGATTGACCGCTTAGGTCGCTGCTGGCGGGCTCCACCGCAGCCGATCAGCGTCAAGCGCTGAAGTCATTATCCGCAAGCTCAGGCAGTGCGATCTCTTCCGTTTTGGATCAAGTCCTCGTTCAATAAAGCGTATTCATTTATTGATCGATCTCAAGTATCGTTCGATCGGAATTTGACAGATGCACGACGGTAAGAGTGTCGAGGTGAGCCCAGGCAACGAAATGTCGCTTGTGTCCGATTCAGCCTTTTTCCGCATGTAAAACAAAGAAGCATGAGGCCAAAGCCAGGTGTTTCACACGACAGGAGCAATACCAATGGATATGACTATAAATATGGATATCAAATCGACTGCCATGAATGGAGCCAGAAAAGGCGTGCGCAACGGGGCCGATTACATCGCATCGCTCCAAGACGGCCGCTCCGTCTGGATTGATGGAGAACGCATCAAGGATGTGACGGTTGACCGGCGCTTTCGTGGCGCGATTCAATCCATCGCAGATCTTTATGACATCCAATGCGATCCCGCTTTGTCGGACAAGATGACCTTCACCTCGCCGACCTCCGGCGCGCGCGTGGGCATGTCCTTCATCCAGCCACGCTCTGCCGAAGATCTGCGACGCCGGCGTGACATGATGAAGACCTGGATGGATGCCGTGGGCGGCATGATGGGTCGCACGCCTGATTTCCTCAACGTGATGGTCAGCGCCCACGCCTCGGCACACGAAGTGTTTGCGGTGGGCGGCGAACGGTTTGCCCAGAACATTGTCAATTACCATGAATACATTCGGGAAAACGACCTGGCGCTGACACACTCGCTGGTGTCGCCGGACATCGATAAGCGCAAGCAGATGTTCGAGCAGCCCGGTGAGATGGTGATGCGGGTCGTGCGCGAATCCGATGCCGGCATCTACGTTTCGGGCGCCCGTTCGGTGGCCACCCTCGGCCCACTGGCCAACGAGGTGCTCATCATGCCGGCGGCCGCGAAATTCCCGCTGGTGGCGGACGCCGAAGCCTATGCGGTCGGGTTTGCCGTCAGCATCGACACGCCCGGCATGAAGATGATCTGCCGCCCCTCCTACCCCACGACGGGAAAGTTCGCCAACGACCCCCTTTCGGGGCGCATGGACGAGATGGACGCGGTGCTCTGGTTTGAAGACTGCTTTGTGCCGTGGGAGCGCGTGTTCATGTACCGCAACATCAAGGCCGTGGAAGCCGCGATGAAGTCGCCCTCCGGCCCGCATGGTTCACACCAGTCGGCCACGCGCTCTTTGGCGAAGATGGAATTCCTGCTGGGCATTGCTTATAACCTGGTGGAAGTGAGCCACAGCCACTTCCCCAACGTGATGGTTCAACTGGCGGAATTGGTAGCCTTTGTAGAGACCTTGCGAGCCTTGGTCCGCGTGGCAGAAATTGATTGCATTCCTGGGCCCAATGGCACGGTCGTTCCCTATGAGCAGCCGCTCAATGTGGTGCGCGCTCAGTATCCGGCGATGCATGCCCGCGCGCTGGAGATCCTGCAATTCCTGGGCGCTGGCAACCTGGTCGTGGCGCCCTCCGTTGAGGACCTGCACAGCGAAAGCGGCCCGGCCATCGAACGCTATTGCGCCGGGGCCGACATTCCGGCCGAACGCAGGATGCAGCTGACGCGGCTTGCCTGGGATGCGTCTTGCTCGTCCTTTGCCGGGCGGCAGAATCTGTACGAAAAATTCTTCTCGGGCGATCCCTGGCGCAATGCCGCCATGCGCGGCGAGCGGTATCCGGGCGCCCGCGAGGCACAAGACCGTGTCTGGGCGTTCCTCGATCGCAATGGTGAGTGGGAGCAGCGGATCAACGGCGCCTAGGAGAGCAGCATGGCCCGTATCCCCCTTCCCACGCCAGCCGACGAACCCGAGGCATTTGCGCTTCTCCAGGCCAAGCGCAGTCACGCGCCGAATGCGGAAATCTACCGGACGCTTGCCATTTGCCCGGAAATCCTGGAGGCTTTCCTACCCATGGCCGATGCGGTTCGCAAGGGCTATGGCATCGATCCCAAATTGCGGGAGATGGCCATTGTCATGACGTGCCAGACCATGGGCACAAGTTACGAACACAACCCGCATTGGAATCGGGCCATCAAGGAGGGCGTTTCGAAGGAGAAAATGCTGGCGCTTTGGGATTTCGAACAGAGCGCCCTCTTCTCAGAGCTTGAAAAAGCCGTGCTTCGTCTGGCACGGGATGCGACCCGTGCGCCAGCGCAGGTGAGCCCCGAAGTCTGGAACGCCGTGCACCGCGAACTGGGCAGTCAGCAGAGTCTGGCGCTTTTGTTCAGCATCGGTTGGTACAACATGACTGGTCGCTTGACGGGTCCCCTCGACCTCAGCGACGAGGCCGCGTTCGCTCGCATTTAAATATACAACAGGAGACACACCATGCCACTTCCCAAACCCGTTTTCTATCCACCCTTTAACATCACCCGGGCGAGCCACGCCGTCATCACCTCGCGCGATCTCGAGGCTAGCCGGGACTTTTATGAACAGGTCGTGGGACTTGTCTTGACCGACCGCGACGCTGACACCCTTTACTTCCGTGGATTGGAAGAGGTGTGCCACCACAGCCTGGTCATCAAGCGCAGCGGCAGCAAGGGGCATGAATGTGAAGCCATCGGCATGCGGGTGCTGACGGATGAAGAGCTGGACAAGGCCGAGCATTTCTTCAAGGCCAAGGGTCTGCCGGCGCGTTGGATCGAGGTGCCCCACCAGGGCCGCACGCTCCTGGTGAACGACCCGGCCGGAACGCCGCTGCAGCTGTGCGCCACCATGTCGGTGATGCCCCGTCTATACACGCAATTCCAGGACTTCAAGGGCGGCGCTGCCATGCGCTTCGACCACTACCAAGTGCCCGTGACAGACGTGCAGACTCAGACCGATTTTTATGCCGAAATGGGGTTTCGCATTTCAGAGTACATGGCGCTGGATGACAAACTGATTGTGACCTTCATGTTTCGCAAGCACAGCACCCAGGACATCGTCTTTTTGGAGAACCCGGGCCCGCGCCTGCATCACTTTGCCTACACCGTTTCCGATTCGCACAGCATCCTGCGCGCCTGCGATGTTGCCGGCAATCTGGGCTTTGGCGATTCGGTGGAGCGAGGGCCAGGACGGCATGGCCCGGCGGGTGTGTTTTTCGTTTACTTCAGGGACCCCGATGGCCATCGGGTGGAATTGTTCTGCGATCACTATGCACTGATCGATAGCGAGGTTGAACCCGTGCTGTGGGACATGAGCAAGCCCGGCCTGTCATTGCGCTGGGGCTTGCCACCCCAGGAGTGCTGGTTCACCGAAGCCACCCATTTCAGCGACGTTCCGGTCGTGGAACTCGATGGCAAGCGGGGTCCCATGGCGACGCTTGAGAACTACCTGGCAGACAAAGCGCGCGCCAGGGCCGCTCAATAGTTCTGCACGGGGCCGCTTCGGTGGCCCCCGCCTTGGCGGGACAACATCGACCCAAAAAATCGGAGACATTCAAAATGACGACACAGATGGCCACCACGATTGAAGCGCGTAGCAGCGCTGTCACAACTAGCTTTGACAAACGCAGCTTGCGGGACGCATTTGGCTCGTTCGCCACGGGCGTGACGATTGTCACCACGGCCGGGCCAACCGGGGCCGATATCGGTTTGACAGCGAACAGCTTTTCCTCCGTGTCGCTGGACCCGCCCATGGTGCTCTGGAGCCTGGCCCGCACCTCCGCAAACATCGATGCTTTTCGCAACAGCGGGCATTTCGCCGTGCACATCCTGTCTGCCGATCAGGAAGCGCTGTCGGGGCGGTTTGCAAGCAAGGTCGCAGACCGCTTCGAAGGACTTGCACTCGACCGCGGGCCGGACGGCATTCCGATGTTGCCAGACTGCATGGCCCGCTTTGCCTGCAAGCTTGCTTACCAGTACGAGGGCGGCGACCACGTGATCTTCGTCGGCGAGATTGTCGATTTCGGCCATTCCGCGCGCAAGCCACTGGTCTTTCACGGCGGACGCTATGGTATGTTGCTGCCCAAGCAATCGGCCCCGGCGGCGGATTCGGCGGATGCGCTCAGCAATCTGTCGTCGGATGATTTGCTGTACCAGGTCTCGAACGCCTACTTCCGGACACGGCAGGCCGTGGTTGATGAGCTGGAGCACCATGGCTGGACGGCAGAAGAGTATGCCGTACTCAGCATCATTGGTCGGGAAGATGGGTTGTGCATGCCTGAGATCGTGGCGCGTAGCGAAAAATTCCGGGGCCAGACGATTTCCGCCGAGATCGTTCAAAAGCTCGTCGCACGTGGCCTGCTTCACGAAGGCGATTCCACGGATGGACAGACAAAGGTCAGGTTGACCTCCGAAGGCCGCCTTTCGGTCATGGAACTAATCGCGATACGCAAGTCTAGCGAGGCCGATGTCCAGGGCAGTCTGGACCCGAGCGAAGTGCAACTGCTGAAACACCTTTTGGGTCGGCTTGAACATTCCGCCCACGTGGTGGCATCGACTTAAGCACCCAAACCCGCAACGTTAATTGACCGATGTAAGTCTGATCAGATTGAAGCGGTGAGCGGCACGAAGCTTGTCTGTCCGGAACTCTCCGTCCCTTGAAGGGCCTCTGATTCTGGCCGGGCGAATATGACGCGCACAAAAAAAACCATGAAATTGAGGAGACAAAAATGAAACGACGAACACTTGCCTTTGTGGCCATAGGCCTTGGTTTAGCTTTACCGGTGAGCTGGGCGCAGTCCTTCCCTATGAAGCCGGTGCGCATCATTTCCCCATTTTCCGCAGGTAGTGGGCCCGATGCCCTGACCCGAATCGTTGCGGACAAGCTGTCGGCCATATGGAAAGTGGCCGTGGTGGTCGATCCCCGGCCAGGCGCCAGTGGTTTTCTGGCTGCTGGAGCCGCAAAACAGGCAGCGCCCACGGGCCACGACCTTTTCCTGGCTGATGTCGGTCATCTGGCTATCAACCCATCCCTGTTCAAAAAGCTGCCCTATGATCCGAAGGAGGACTTTGTGCCGGTGGGCGGCATGTTTCGCACCTCGTTTTTTATCATGGTGGGGGCCAATAGCCCGCTTCGCACTGTGAAGGATCTGATTGCCGCAGCCGCCACGCCTGGCAAAGTCACCTATGGTTCCACCGCGATCGGCAGCCCGCCTCACCTGGGCGCGGCGCAGCTCGCAGCGGCCAGCGGAACCAGGATGACGCATGTGCCTTACAAAGAGGTTTCGCAGCTCAACATTGCCGTATCCAACGGCGAGATTGACTGGACCATGAGCACCTTGGCCACCGCCGGACCGCTGCTCAAGGCCGGCAAGGTGCGGTTCATTGCCGTTGCGGATGGGATCCGCTCAGTAAGCTTGCCCAATGTCCCAACGGTGGAAGAGTCGGGTGGCCCCGCTGGCGTACAGGCGCGCAGCTGGGTTGCGTTGATGGCACCCAAGGGCACGCCTGCTGCCGTGGTAAGCACCCTGAACCAGAGCCTGAACGATGTGCTCAGGCAGTCTGAAGTTGCGGAAAGATTCGAAACCGTAGGCTTTGTGGCAGATCCAATGACGCCTGCCGCGCTCGCCAGCCTGATCGACAGCGACACAGTGGCCTATGCGGCCATGGTCAAACGCACCGGCGCCACCGTCGATTAAACCGTGAGGCACGCCATGAAAATAACCGCCGTTGATAAAATTTACAGTGGGCCAGCCGGACTGATGCTGGAAGTTTTAACATTTGTCCTTCAGCGCGACTACATCAGCGATGCAACATCCTGCATCGGCTACTTTTTGGAGGAACCCGACGCATGAAGATCGCTCGCTACCTATCTTCCGCTGGTTCAGAGCGGCTTGGCATCGTCACCTCCTTGTTAGGCTGTGAGTTGTTGGTCGATGTCGCAAAAGCTGCCGCCATCCGTAGTGGCCCGTCTACGCCGTCGTCGGTAATGGGCCTGATCGAGGGCGAGGCACCGGCAATGGACGCCACGCGCGAATTGCTCTTGTGGGCCTCGCATCGTCAGGATCCCGCCTGGATGGATGATCCGGACTGCGTGCAGTGGCTCACCCCGGTGCCGCCCAAATCCATGATCTGCGCCGGCCGCAATTTCGGGCGCCACAAGATGGAGTCGATGAAGGGCAACTTGGTCAGTGGCAGCAAGCTGCACAGCGATTTTCCAACAGGCTTCGTTAAGCTGGGTCGCACATTGGTTCCGCACAAAAGCCAGGTAAAGCGTCCCAAGGACGTTCTTGACTTCGATTACGAAGTCGAGATCGTGCTCGTGCTGGGCAAGGCCATTGATGTGGACAGCGACATCGAGCCGTCCAGCGCCATCTTCGGCTACACCATCTTCAACGACCTGTCGGCACGCGAATGGCAGCTGCGCGAAATGCACAACGGCATGATCATGTTGGGCAAGAACTTCCCCGGCTTCGGGCCCCTTGGGCCCTACATCCTCACCGCGGACGAAGTCCCCGACCCCAACGGCCTGGTCCTGTGGCTGAAGGTTAATGGCGAATTGCGCCAGCACTCCGACTGCCGCGACCTGATCTTCGACTTCGAGCGCATGGTGGCGTTCTGGTCTCGTTTCGGGCTGGTTCCCGGCGACCTGATCAGCACAGGTACGCCCGAAGGCGTGGCCTTGCACCACAAGCCAGACCCGAGCGCGTGGTACCTCAAGCCCGGCGACCGGGTAGAAGCAGGGGTGGACGGCATCGGTGTCCTGGAAACCTTCATCGTTTAGACGAAGTGAACGCAGGTGTTTGCGCGGACTGCGGAGTCAGCCAGTCGATGCAACGCCCTCATACCGACTCTGTCGCAAGTCGCTGCTCCCCATCCCCCATCACATACGGAATGTTGTATGAAACTTTACTTTTTGCCCGGTGCATGCTCGATCGGAATACACGCTTTGCTCGCCGAGATCGGCCAGCCGTTCGAGATCGAAAAGGCGGCTCGTCCGGGAACGCCCGAGTTCGAGGCCTACAAGCAGGTCAATCCCAAGGGAAAAGTCCCAGCCCTGATTCGTCATGACGGATCGCTTCTCACCGAGTTTCCAGTAGTAGCGCTTTATCTCGCCCGCATGAATCCTGAAAAAGAATTGATCCCGACGGATATGGAAGGCGAGATTCGCGTGCTGGAAATGACCGAATATCTTGTGTCTACCGTGCACATGCAAGGCTATACGCGTGTTCGCCGGCCCGAAAAATTTGCGCCAAGCGAATCGGACCACGCGACAGTCAAGTCGTTCGGCCTCGGGGTATTCCAAGCCGGACTCGATCGAGCAGAACGGCAGATCAACGGCAAGGACTGGCTGTTCGAGAAAATGAGCATTGCGGATTTTGCGCTGTTCTATCTCGAGCACTGGTGTGTGGTCAATGGAATTGGGTCTTTAGGTGATAATTGTCGGTCGCACCACGACCGCCTGTGGACGAACATCGAAATTCGTCGCGCTATTGAGTCTGAAACCATAACTTCATCTTGACCGCTTCTTCCTATGGATATGTTACTCAAGCTAAAGGCTTTCATCGCGACAGCCGACGCTGGTAACTTCTCCGCAGCCGCGCGCAACTCGTATGCCTCACCATCGGTCATGATGAAGAGGGTCGACGCGCTCGAGTGGGATTTCAAAACGACGCTATTCGACCGATCAACCCGGCGATTGACGTTGACAAACACGGGGCAAAGCTATCTTATCCATGCACGCCAACTGATCCGGTCCTACAACGACATGGTCAGCGGTGCGATTCTGAGCCCCGGCAGCATCGAAGGACCGATCAGGATCAAGGCTCCAGCCGTTTTGATCCGGCAGGGGCTTAGTGACCTATTTGCCGTCTACCGCGCCCAAAATCCGCTCGTCCATTTTGAGATCATTGCCTCTGACCGGGGTGGCAATCCAGCGACGGAGGGATTCGATATTGCGGTCGGGATGGATCAAATGGCCTACCCGGACGTCATCGAGCAGGTCATCCGGCCCTTTCCCCGGCTTCTTTGCGCGGCCCCTGCCTATCTCGCCCAGTGCGATGCGCCACTGCATCCCCGCGACCTGATTCATCACCCTTGCCTCGCATTTTCCCTAGCTGGACCGATTTGGGGGTTCAACTCGCCGGATGGGCGCATAGAAGTGGACGTGCGACCTGTTCTCAAAACAAATGATGCCGGATATTTGTGCGCCGCCGCCTGCGATGGCCAGGGGATTGTCCAGCTTGCACTACCGATTGTTGCGGATGCGCTGCTGGCCGGGCAACTCGTTCCTGTATTGGAGCAATTCCCGTTGGTAGAACGCTGGGTGAAAATCATGGTGCCGACTGCTCGACTGGAGCTGATGCGGGTCAAACTCCTGTTCGACAGGATGGTGCAGCATCTGGCATCCGCCAGTGGTGCGAGGATGGATTGCTATTAACCGGATCGCCGCGGGTTGAGCTACCTGTCCCTGCCGGAGAAACGGTTCAACCAGGTTGGTTTGTTTTTGATGGATTTGACCAACTCCTCGCGGCACGAGACCGCTCCATCAACTGCTTGCGTCCACCACCTTTTTTCAAACCCGGCCTTGCGCGGGAGCGCCTTGCAGTGCCAACTTCCGTGAGCCCGCGGCGAACCGTCTTGGCATCCACGCCCAACAGGCTTGAGATAGTGCCGCTGCCGAACTTGGCCGCCTTTATGGCCGCATATCGCTGCCGGTCATTTTACGACAGCGTCGCGAACGGCCGCTTCATCTTGACCTCAACGTCTTGTCCGTAACCCGTCTGTGTGGTCATTCATGGATTTTACGTAGCGGCTTCGCCTCGGCAAGTCACCCGTTGGGTAGCACCTGAATTTTGATCAGATAGAGAGTAGTTATTTCTGGCCACATCCTTAAGATTCGGGCTGTCCTGCATCGCCTGGGCCACCAAGCGATTGAACGTTTCGCCGCCAAAGTCGAGCCATCATTCGGCGATGACCGGCACTGGCACAGTGACTGCGCTCAAGCTCAGTGACGTTACATCGCGCAGGCTGCCCTGAGATTGAATGCCGGTCATGTCAGCGCAGCCAGTGATACCGGTGGCGATTAGTGCGAAAGCCACCAGCGCCATGCGCAGCGAGGCACGTGAAGCCGGCATGTCCAGCTGCCCATTCGCCTGCTTGGGATCACTTCAGAAAAGGGAAAAAATCGTACTGTAAGGTGTGACGATGCTTGAAAAATAGCGTCAGGATTGAGTTGTTTTTATCTTTTCCTGACGAATTTTAATTGGCGTCTAAGATTTCAAGCTGACGAGCCAATCCTTGCCATACGATTTTTTCTGAATTTTGCGAGGACCCTGCTTCAATACAATTAAAATCTGTGCTGTGTCTTCGCGAAATGGTGCGTTGGTTTTATTTGTCATTTTTTTCCACCTGTGCCTGCAGGGTTTGCGCCGTATCGAGCATGCGGCGCACATAGATCTTGAGGGTTTGCCATTCTTCGGCCGAGAAACCGGTTAGCAGCGCGTTTTGCATGCTGCAAAGAATGCCCGGAATCTCCTTGGCAGCCGCGCGGCCAGCATCGGTTAGTTCTAGGTTGACCACGCGCCGGTCATCCGACGAGCGCACCCGGTTGCACAGCTGCTTGGCCTGCAGCCGGTCCAGCAGCCGCGTCATCGAGCCAGCGTCGAGTTCGCACTGGCGCGCCAGTTCGGTCGCCGTCGAAGCGCAGCCCATGTAGAGCTTGAGCATGGGCACCCACTGCGCATTGGTCAGACCCGAGGGTTCGAGTTCGCGCTCGACGCCTTGCGCAACCAACGAAATGATGCGGCGCATCATGTAGCCGACGCTGTCATCGGGCGAATAACTTTCTGCCCGGTAAAAATCGGCCGAAGGGTTTGACGGTGCGTCACTGCAGGAAGTAGAGTTTTGCTTTGAATCCATGGCTCAAATAATACTTGCCTAAGCAATTATTGGCAAGCCTGCGTTTGCAATGACAATCTGAATACCAAGAAACTTCCCACTTACTGGTAACGCAATTGTTGTCGCAGATCAATGGGATGGACGCCCCTACCCAAGCTGACCCGCAATGTGACGAAGTTGAGGCGTCTATCAACCCACTTGAACAAGCAGGAGCGTACGCCATGACCGGCTCTAGTGTCGCGTCATCAGAAAACTGTCGGTACGCCTTACTCTGAAGAGAGCAGGCTTTATACGCTTGACGCGACACTAGTCCTACAGTGTCATAAATGCCGATCCCAATTCTGGATGAACTAATTTAGAGGTGCGGGAGTGGATGAATTTCACTCTCGTGCGCTTCATGCGAGCCTACCTGCTGTAGTTGGCGCATGTTCAGTCATTGCTGTTGCGGATCTTTCATAGATCCTCGGAGACGACTTGCGGCCTGAGCATCATGGCCGTCAGCGGTTTATCACTGGCCAGTGTCGGAAAAACGTTTTCGGTACGGTCGATCAAAACATCGACAAACACCAGGTTGTCTGAATCATGGACGGCATCGGCAAGCACCTGCGGCAAATCAAGGCTGCTTTTTACGCGTAGGCCACGATGGCCATAGGCTTCAGCCATCCCGACAAAGTCAGGAATCGATTCCATGTAAGACTGCGAGCGCCGGTTTTCATGGAATAGCTCTTGCTGCTGGCGCACCATGCCCAGAAAATTGTTGTTGAGGCAGATGACCTTGATCGGAAGACGGTATTGCAGGCAGGTGGACAACTCTTTGGTGGACATCTGGATACTGCCGTCGCCGGTGATGCAGATCACCGTCGCGCCCGGATTGGCCATGGCCGCGCCGATGGCAGCTGGCAGGCCGAAGCCCATGGTGCCCAGTCCGCCCGAGTTGATCCACTTGCGCGGCTTCCTGAACTTGAAATACTGCGCCGTCCACATCTGGTGCTGGCCGACATCGGAGGTCACGATGAAGTCCTCGGCACCCGGCATTTGGGAAAGCAGTTCGATCACATGCTGCGGCTTGATCCGGTCAGATTTCTGATAGTCCAGGCAGCGCAGCGCGCGCCACGCCTCAATTTGCGCCAGCCAAGGGGCAAAGCGGCCAGCGTCTAGCGGATGGGGTTCGAGGTGCTCCAGAAGAAGATCGATGGCCTGGGCGCATTCGCCCACAATCGGGATATGCACCGCGACGCGCTTGGAGATTGAGGTCGGATCCACGTCGATGTGAATGATCTTGCGCTGGGGCCGCATGAAGTCCTTGGGGTCGCCAATGACGCGGTCATCGAACCGGGCGCCGATGGCGATCAACACGTCGCAATGCTGCATCGCCAGGTTCGCTTCATACAGGCCGTGCATGCCCAGCATCCCCAGGTACATCGGGTCAGTGGCAGAAAACGCACCCAAGCCCATCAAGGTACTGGTCACCGGCGCCCCAGTGGCGCGCGCGAGCTTTTGCAGACTCAGCGAAGCGTTGCCCAGCACGACGCCTCCGCCGTAATAGATCAGCGGCCGTTTAGCCTCGGCGATGGCCAGTGCAGCCGCTGCCAGCTGCCGCTGGGGAATGCTGCCGCCATGCCTGTACGCGCGGATGTTGACCTCGGCGGGGTAGTCGAACGAGCGTTTCATGGGCGCCGAGCTGATGTCGCGCGGCAGGTCGATCAGGACCGGGCCGGGCCGACCGGTGCGGGCTAGAAAGAAGGCTTTCTTGACCGTTTGCTCGATCTTCTCGGGATCCGTCAGCAGGAAGCTGTGCTTGACGCAGGAACGGGTGATGCCCATCGTGTCCACTTCCTGGAAAGCATCCTGCCCCAGCATCTGGCTGGGTGCCTGTCCGGTCAACACCACCATCGGGATCGAGTCCATGAAGGCCGTCGCAATGCCGGTTAGCGCGTTGGTGACGCCCGGCCCCGAGGAGACCAGGCACACGCCAACGCGGCCGCTGGAACGCGCATAACCGTCGGCCGCATGGGCCGCGCTTTGTTCATGGCGAACCAGAACATGCTCAATCGCGCCGCTGCGGTCAAGCGCATCATAGATGGGCAGCGCGGCTCCGCCCGGGTAGCCGAAGACATGGGTGACGCCTTCGGCTTGCAGTGCCTGGATCAGATGGTCGGCAGCAGTGGTGATAGTCGGTGGGTTTTTCATTGTGATAGGTCAAGAAGGTGGTTGCGCTCAACGTTTTGCCGGCGGCAAGTCCGTGCAACTGCCATGCGCCACTTCGGCCGCCATGGCGATGCTTTCTCCCAGCGTCGGATGCGGGTGAATCGTCTTGCCGATGTCCACCGCGTCGGCGCCCATTTCAATCGCCAATGCAATCTCGCCAATCATGTCGCCGGCATGCGTGCCGACCATGCCGCCGCCCAGAATCTTGCCGTGGCCGTGTGCCTCCGGTGAATCGTCGAACAGCAGCTTGGTGAAACCCTCGTCGCGGCCGTTGGCAATCGCGCGGCCTGAAGCCGTCCACGGGAACAGTCCCTTTTTCACCTTGATGCCCTGCGCCTTGGCCTGGTCTTCGGTCAGGCCAACCCAGGCCACCTCGGGGTCGGTGTAGGCGACGCTTGGAATCACCCGGGCGTTGAAGGCCGCTGCCGCCAGTTCCTTGTTGCCCTGCAGTTCGCCGGCGATCACTTCGGCGGCGACATGCGCTTCGTGCACCGCCTTGTGCGCCAGCATCGACTGGCCGACGATGTCGCCGATGGCGAAGATGTGCTTGACGTTGGTGCGCATCTGGATATCCACCGGGATAAAGCCCCGGTCGGTCACGCTGACGCCGGCCTTGTCGGCGGCGATCTTCTTGCCGTTGGGGCTGCGGCCGACGGCCTGGAGCACCAGGTCGTAGGTTTGCAGCGCGGGCGCGGTGCCGCCCGGCTCGGCGCTTTCGAACGTCACCTCGATCCCTTCGGGCGTGGCCCTGGCGCCCACCGTTTTGGTCTTGAGCATGATGTTGTCAAAACGCGGCGCGTTCATCTTCTGCCAGACCTTGACCAGGTCGCGGTCGGCGCCCTGCATCAGGCCGTCCATCATTTCCACCACGTCCAGGCGGGCGCCCAGCGTGCTGTACACCGTGCCCATTTCCAGGCCGATGATGCCGCCGCCCAGAATCAGCATGCGCTTGGGCACTTGCTTCAGTCCCAGTGCGCCGGTGGAATCGACCACGCGCGGATCGTCAGGCATGAACGGCAGGCGCATGGCTTGTGAGCCGGCGGCGATGATGCAGGTCTTGAAGCCGATGGTCTGCTTCTTGCCGGTCTTTTCCTGCGACGTGCCGCTGGTTTCCTCGACTTCGAGGTGGTTGGCGCCGGCAAAAGCGCCGTAGCCGCGCACCACGGTGACCTTGCGCATCTTGGCCATGGCGGCCAGCCCGCCGGTCAGCTTGCTCACCACCTTGTCCTTGTGGCCGCGCAGCATGTCGATGTTGAGGGTGGGCGCGCCGAAGTCAACGCCGAGCGCGGCCATGTGGCTGACCTCGTCCATCACGGCGGCCACATGCAGCAGCGCCTTGGAGGGAATGCAGCCTACGTTCAGGCAAACGCCGCCCAGCGCGGCGTAGCGCTCGACCAGCACCACCTTGAGGCCCAAATCAGCCGCGCGGAAGGCGGCCGAGTAGCCGCCGGGGCCGGCCCCCAGCACCAGAAGGTCGCAGTCCAGGTCGGCCGTACCGCCAAAGCTGGCGGCGGCCGGAGCCGGCGTTGTCGATGGCGCTGCAGCAGCGGGCGCTACTTTTCCAGCCGCTGCTGGTGCAGGCGCGGCCTGCGCAGGCGCCGGTTTTGGGGATTCAGCCGGAGCAGCGGCCGCGTTTCCAGCGCCAGCGACTTCCAGCGTCAGCACGACCGAGCCCTGCTTGACCATGTCGCCGAGCTTGACCAGGATGTCCTTGACCACGCCGCCGTGCGACGATGGGATTTCCATCGACGCCTTGTCGCTTTCCACGGTGATCAGGCTTTGTTCGGCCTTGATAGTGTCGCCGGGCTTGACCAGCACTTCAATGACGGACACTTCGTCAAAGTCGCCAATGTCGGGCACTTGAATATTGATGAATGCCATTTTCTCTTTCGTACAGGCAGTTGAGGCCACCGCCGGGCCTCGGAACAGGCAGCGGTCAACCTTGGAGCGTTTTGGTTTTTAAAGCAGGATGCGGCGAAAATCCGCCAGCACCTGGCCAAAGTACGCATTGAAACGCGCCGCCGCCGCGCCATCAATCACACGGTGATCCCAGCTCAGGCTCATCGGCTGCATCAGGCGCGGCTGGAAAGCCTTGCCGTCCCAGACGGGTTCGATGCGGCTCTTGCACACGCCCATGATCGCCACCTCGGGTGCATTGATGATGGGCGTGAAGTAGCGCCCGCCAATGCCGCCCAGCGACGAGATCGTGAAGCACGCCCCCTGCATGTCCGCCGGACCGAGCTTACCGTCGCGCGCTTTCTTGGCCAGCTCGCCCATTTCCTGCGAAATCTGGATGATGCCTTTCTTGTCGGCGTCCTTGATCACTGGAACCACCAAGCCGTTGGGCGTGTCGGCGGCAAAGGCAATATTGAAATACTGCTTGAGCACCAGCTGGTCGCCGTCGAGCGAAGCATTGAACTGCGGGAACTTCTTGAGCGCAGCCACCGAGGCCTTGATCAGGAAGGCCAGCATCGTGATCTTCACGCCGGATTTCTCGTTTTCCTTGTTCATCTGCACGCGGAAGGCTTCGAGCTCGGTGATGTCAGCGTCGTCGTGGTTGCAGACGTGCGGAATCATCACCCAGTTGCGGTGCAGGTTGGCGCCGCTGATCTTCTTGATGCGCGACAAGGGCTGGCGCTCGACCGGGCCGAATTTGGTGAAATCGACCTTGGGCCACGGCAGCAGGTCCAGCCCTGCGCCCGTGCCGCCGCTGGCTGCAGCGGCAGGCGTCGGGGCTTTGGCCACCTGCGCCTGGGTGCGGGTGTCGCCGGCCATCACGGCTTTGGTGAAACCCTGGACATCGTCCTGCGTGATGCGGCCCTTGGGGCCGGAGCCCTTGAGTTCGGCCAGCGGCACGCCCAGTTCACGGGCAAACTTGCGCACCGACGGCGAGGCATGCGGCAAGCCGCCCTGCGGCGCGGCCGTGGGTTCGTGTGCGGGCTGGGCCTGGGGCGCTGCGGCTGGCGCAGGCGCTGCAGCCGCCGGTGTGGTTGCGGCTGGAGCAGCCGGGGCTGCGGCCGGTGCCGGTGCAGGCGCACTTGCCGCCGCAGCGGCCGAGCCTTCCAGAATCGCCAGCAGGTCGCCGATATTGACGGTGTCGCCCAGCTTGACCTTGAGCTCCTTGATCACGCCGGCGGTGGAAGACGGAATCTCCATCGAGGCCTTGTCGGACTCGACCGTGATCAGCGATTGCTCGACCTTGACGGTGTCGCCCGTCTTGACCAGCACCTCGATCACGACCACATCCTTGAAGTCGCCAATGTCGGGAACGCGCACTTCGACCGGGCCTGCGGCCGCTGCCTGGGCAGGAGCCGAAGCAGGCGCTACCGGCGCAGCAGCTGGCGCTTCTGTTTTGATAGCTGCCGGCGCATTCTCAGCTTGCGCAGGAGCCTGTTTTGGCTCGGATTGTGCGGCGCCCGCCACTTCCAGTGTCAGCACGACCGAACCCTGCTTGACCTTGTCGTCGAGCTTGACCTTGATGTCCTTGACCACGCCGGCGTGGCTGGAGGGAATCTCCATCGAGGCCTTGTCGGACTCGACCGTGATGAGCGACTGCTCGGCCGTCACGGTATCGCCCGGCTTGACCAGCAGTTCGATGACCGTCACTTCGTCAAAGTCCCCGATGTCAGGGACTTGAATATCAATAAGAGACATGCGTTTCCTTGTTCTTGTTGTTCAGGTGCAGAGCAGATGGGCCGGGTCAGTCCTGGGCCAGCAGCGTGAGGGCGGCCTGGACGATGCTGGCGGCATCGACGCCAAAGAAGGCGCGCAGTGCCGCGCGCGTGTCACTCCGGCCAAAACCGTCCGTGCCCAGGGTAAGGTAGTCACGCCCGTCGGGCACGAAGGCGCGCACGCTTTCCGGCACGGCACGGACATAGTCGGTCGCGGCAATGATGGGGCCACGGCTTTTGCGCAGCATGCCGGCAATGAACGGAACCGACTCGCTCTTCTTGCCCGCTGGCGTGTGCTGGGTGCTGGCTTGGCCTTCGCGTGCGAGTTCGCTCCAGCTGGTCACGCTGAACACGGTCACCGAGATGCCCTGCCCGGCCAGCTGCTGCGCAGCCTTGATCACCTCCAGAAGGATGGCACCGGACCCCATCAAGGTCACTTCTTTGGGCGCTTCATCGCCCTGCGCTTGACCATCGCCGCCCAAGTAGCTATTGAATTTATAGCACCCTCGAATCACGTCGGCCGCCGCGCCGTCGGGCAGGCTGGGCTGGGCGTAGTTCTCGTTCATCATGGTGATGTAGTAGAAAACGTCCTTTTGCTCCACCATCATCTCGCGCATGCCGTGGTCGATGATGACGGCCAACTCGCCGGCAAATGCCGGGTCGTAGGCCTTGCAATTGGGAATGGTCGCCGCAACGAGGTGACTGGTGCCGTCCTGGTGTTGCAGCCCTTCGCCGCCCAGCGTGGTGCGGCCCGACGTGGCGCCGAGCAAAAAGCCGCGCGCCCGCTGATCGGCTGCGGCCCAGATCTGGTCGCCCACGCGCTGAAAGCCGAACATGGAGTAATAGATGTAGAACGGCAGCATGGCCAGGCCATGCACGCTGTAGCTGGTGGACGCCGCGGTCCAGCTGGCCAGTGCGCCCGCCTCGGAAATGCCTTCTTCCAGGATCTGGCCGTCCATGGCTTCGCGGTAGCTCAGCACCGAGCCGATGTCTTCCGGCGCGTAGCGCTGGCCCACGCTGGAATAGATGCCGACCTGCTTGAACAGGTTTGCCATGCCGAAGGTCCGGGCCTCGTCGGCCACGATCGGCACGATGCGTTGGCCCAAGGCCGGGTCCTTGAGCAAGCCGCCCAGCATGCGCACAAACGCCATGGTGGTGCTCATCTCCTTGCCGTCGGCCTTGAGGGCGAACTGGGCGTAGCTGGCAATCTCGGGCACGGCGACCTGCTCGCACGCGGTGTAGCGCTTGGGCAGGTAGCCGCCCAGTTTCTGGCGCTGCGCATGCAAATATTGCATCTCGGGGCTGTCCGCCGGAGGCTGGTAAAAGTTCAGGGACGTGACCTGCTCGTCCGTCAAGGGCAGCTGGAAGCGATTGCGAAACGCAATCAGGTCGGTCTCGTCAAACTTCTTCTGGCTGTGCGTGGTCATCTTGCCTTGGCCCGCGCTGCCCATGCCGTAGCCTTTCTTGGTATGCGCCAGGATCACCGTGGGCTGGCCCTGGTGCTGCGCGGCAGCCGCATAAGCGGCGTAGATCTTCACCATGTCGTGGCCGCCGCGCTTGAGCCGGTCAATCTGTTCGTCGGTCATGCCTTGAGCCAGCGCGGCCAGGGCCTCGTTCTGGTCAAAGAAGTGTTCCCGGTTGTAGCGCCCGTCCTTGGCGGCAAACGTCTGCATTTGGCCGTCCACCGTGTTCGCAAAGACCTTGGCGAGCGCACCGGTCACATCGCGTGCAAAGAGGCCGTCCCAGTCGCTGCCCCACACCAGCTTGATGACGTTCCAGCCGGCACCTAGAAACAGCTGCTCGAGCTCGTCGATGATGCGGCCATTGCCGCGCACCGGGCCGTCGAGCCGCTGCAAGTTGCAGTTGACCACCCAGACCAGGTTGTCCAGCTTTTCACGTGCGGCCAGCGTGAGCGCACTCATCGATTCGGGCTCATCCATCTCGCCGTCGCCAAACACGCCCCAGACCTTTCTGGCCGAGCAGTCGAGCAGCTGGCGATGCGTGAGGTAGCGCATGAAGCGCGCGTGGTAGATCGAGCTGATCGGGCCGATGCCCATCGAGCCAGTGGGGAACTGCCAGAAATCGGGCATGAGGTAGGGATGAGGATAGCTGCACAAGCCGCGCGGTCCTGTTCCGGTCACGGCTGCGGGCGCCGTCAATTCCTGGCGGTAGTAGCTCAAATCCTCGACGTTCAGCCGCCCTTCTAGATAGGCCCGGGCATACACCCCTGGCGAGCTGTGCGGCTGGAAGAACACCAGGTCGCCCAGGTGCTGACGCCCGGGTTCGTCGCAGCGCGCTTGGAAGAAATGGTTGTAGCCGGTCTCGAACAGATCGGCCGCACTTGCATAGCTGGCGATGTGGCCGCCGAGTTCGCCATAGGCCTGGTTGGCCCGCACCACCATGGCCAGCGCATTCCAGCGCACGAGCGAGGCCAAACGTTCTTCCATGGCCAGGTCGCCCGGAAAGACGGGCTGGTTGTCCACGTGGATCGTATTCACATAAGGCGTTCCGCGTGCCGGCTGCCAGGCGATCTTCGGATCTCGGCTCATCGCATCGAGCATGTCCAGAATTTGCCGCGTGCGCTCCGGACCGGACGCGTCAAGCAGGGACAGCAGCGCAGCGCGCCATTCGGCGCTTTCCCTAGGATCAGGATCGATGGACTCAACAGAAGAAAAGGAAACAGGGAGGTGTTGCATGGAAAGTCTCATTTAATAAGGTCTGAACAGTTGCTCTACTGTAAAAAGAGAACAGCAAAATTTGTAGCTTAAATAGCTAAACTATGAGGCATTCACCGGCAGATCGTGCCGTAAATCCAAGGTTTTAAAGCATTATGGAAATTGACAGCACTGATCTGAAGATACTCAACGAATTGCAGGCCGATGCCAGCCTGTCGAATGTGGAGCTTGCCCGGCGTGTTTACCTCTCCCCCTCGCCCTGCTTGACGCGCGTTCGCGCGCTGGAGGCGCAGGGCTTGATCCGGCAATACGTGGCCTTGCTGGACGCCAAACAACTGGGCCTGCACCTCAATGTGTTCATCTCCATCAGCCTCAAACAGCAAAGTCGCAAGGCGCTGCAGGCGTTTGAAGAACGCATTTGCGTGCGCGACGAGGTCATGGAGTGCTACCTGATGACTGGGGACGCGGACTACCTGCTGCGCGTGGCCATTGCCGACATGCCGGCGCTGGAGAGGTTCATTCTGGAGCAGTTGGCGCCGATCGCACAGGTCGAAAAGATCCGCTCCAGCTTCGCGCTCAAGCAGGTCCGCTACAAGACAGCCTTGCCATTGAGTCTTTAATTTCACAAAGTCGTGACGCTACTGTGTCAAGGAGGGGGAAAAGCGTCATGAACGAGATGCCTCACGGTAGTACGCAGCCGGGGGCCAGGTTCACTGCGCTGGATGAAAGGGCGTGCCTGCTGCCCGCTGCAAAAGAAGAGAAAAATGTTCCGCAGCCGGGGTCAGGGGAAACCGGACAGGATGCATTTGCACAATCTCCGGGGCTGCCAGTTGTTCCTCAATGGCAATGCTGACAAGAATTCCGGCAAACAGCGGGCTCGACGACCAGACCCTCGGCAAAATAGCCAGCGCGTCAGTGGTGCCGAGCAGCGCGACAAGGACCAGCATCGATTCAGCCCGCGTCCGCACGGCCGGGCTTGGCAAGCCGTATTGGGAAAAAACTTCCTCAAACTCCTCTTCGACGCGATCACGCAATCCGGCAATCAGCCACTCGGCATCGACCAGCGCTGCCAGGCTTTTTGAACCCGCCAGCGGATGCCCTTTGCGCGCCATGATCACGCGCTCGTTATCGGCGATGCGCTCGATGCAGTAGCCTATACCCCTCTCTTTTTCAGGACGTGGCCCGATATAAAAATCGAGTTCTCCGTCGCGAAGTCTGTGTTCGATCAGGGGGAACTGCCCCTCCACGAATCGAACACTGATGGCGGGCCAAACTTTGCGGAACTGGGGATAGGCATGGGGCAAGAGCCCCAGAACGGCCGCGCTGGACAGGGAAACGGACACCGTGCCGCGCAGGTCACCCTGGAACTGGCGCGCCTCCTCAAAACCGCGTCGTATGGATTGCGTGGCAATCTGCGCGCGAATGAGGAATTTTTCACCCGCCGGCGTGAGGACAACCCCCCGCGCATGCCGCTCGAAAAGCGGCACGCCCAGTTCTTCCTCCAGCTCCTGCAAACTGCGTGAAATCGCCGGTTGCGTCAGACCCAAAGACACTGCAGCACTTCGCAGGCTGCGAGAGTTGGCGATGGCCATGAAATCACGCAGATGGCGGCTTTTGAGCATAAGCATGGCAGTCTAAGTCTTGCCCAACCAACAGCGTGTCAAAAAATCGAGGCGCTTTGCGCAACCACCCGGTTTTCGATCATGCCGATGCGGTCGATCTCGACGCGAACGACGTCGCCAGCCTGCAGCCACCGGGCGGGTTTGAAGCCGATGCCGACACCGCCCGGGGTTCCTGTGAGGATGAGGTCACCGGGTTCGAGCGTCATGGCCTGGCTCAGATGGGCCACTTGCTCGAAGCAGTTGTAGATGAGCTCCTTGGTGTTTGAGCTCTGCCGGATCTCACCGTTGACGAAACAGCGAATATCGAGTGCATGCGGATCGCCAAGCTCATCAGACGTGACGATCCAGGGCCCGTAAGGGCAATGCGTGTCGAACGACTTGCCCAGCACGAACTGGGAAGTCTTGAGTTGCCAGTCCCGAACGCTGACATCATTGGCCGCGCAGTAGCCGAAGATCACTTCGTGCGCTCGCTCGACAGGCACATTCCTGCACCGCGTGCCGATGACAAAGGCCAGTTCGGCCTCGTAGTCCAGTTGTGTCGATGCGAGCGGCAGTTCGATCGATGCGAACGGCGCATTGGTCGAGGTGACGGCCTTGGCAAACCAGACCTGATCGGCAGGCCGGCCCATTCCCGATTCCGCGATGTGGTCGGCGTAGTTCAGACCTATGCCGAATATCTTTCCCGGGCGCGGGACCGGCGCCAGCAGCGTGACGTCGGCCAGCACAAGTTCGTCTGCCCCGCCCGCCTTGCCCGCCAGCGCTTCGAAACGCGGCCGCTGCGCCGTCCACTGATTTATCAGGCCGATCATGTCGCTTGGCACATCGGCCAAGTGGGCGGCCACGTCGATGATTCTGTCATTGACGACGATGCCGATGCGGGCTTCCTGCGCGCCCTGCGCGTATTTCGAGAATGAAACCAGTTTCATGCGGTGTCCTTGACTTTTGGAAGGTTAAAGGGAAATTGAAGCGCTTGACGTCTCAAGGCTGGAAGACGACAGTCGTTCTGCGGTGCTTGAACTTCCAGCCGGCAGCCGTCAACACATAGTCGTCGGCGTACTCGGCCACCAGCGGCGATGAAACCGGAAGCGGCGCATTTTTTGCGGCCGTTGCTTGATACATCAAGGCCAGGCAGGTTCCCGTTGCCGTCCCGGGCCCAGTCATGTCGATGCGCACATTGGTGCAAAAATGCCGCGTGACCCGGTCCGCCGGACGTGCATCGAGGAATTTTCGGATCGCTTCATGGCCGCGGCTTTGCAGCCCGGCGCGTTCGAATACGCCATCGTCGGCAAACAGCGCGACGAAGCCGTCGTAGTCGAGCGTGTCGACGCTCCAGGCGAAGTCGTAGCACAGGCGGGTACAGTCGTGCTCGCAGCGGAGCTGGTCTTCAGTATTCATGATGAGAAGGCGCCTAGGGCTAGCGAAGCGCCGTCAGCGTATCCAGGCCGCGAGCGCCGCCGTCCGGGCGCTGCTTGATCGAGGCTTCATCCTCGCCGGAATGAAATCGCCGCGCCAGTTCTTCGGGCTCAAAGTCCACGCCGATCGGATTTTTTGCGAAAGCCGGGCTGTAGAAGAATTCACCGGCTTTTTCGACCGTGTCGTAGTTGTCCACCTGCAGCTCGACCTGGTTGCCGTCCGGGTCGGCGTAGTACATCGACGTCGTCGGACCATGGTTGATGCAGGTCACCGGTCGGATGCCGACCTTATCCAGTCGTTCATAGGTCGCCACCAGGTCGCTCAGCGCGGCATAGGTAAACGCCATGTGATGCACGCCCGCCACGCCCGGCACCTGCGGTTGCAGGCCGGGAATGTTGAGAACGGCGATGCGGTGGTGCTCTTCGTCGTAGGACAAGAAAGCCAGGTGGCCGTCGGAAAAAGCGGTCTTCGCGCCCAGCACGGTTTTGTACCAGTCGACCAGCGCATCGAACTGCGAACTGCGCAGCACGACATGCGCAAGCCGCGCCGGTGAAATGGCGGCCGGCACGGCACTTTGCGGGCGGGATTCAAGCGTTTGATTCATGAAGGGTCTCCTTGTCTTGATTAGCGTGAGAAACAGTCGCGGGTTGTTGCCCGGTCGCCATCGAAAGCACATCGAAATTCTCGCGGTCCGGCCATGCGTCGCCCGTCCATGCGATGTGCTGGTCCGGCCGGATCAAGGTCAGGCGGCGCGCATAGAGAGCCGCCAGCGCAGGGTTGTCTGGCTGCAATATCGTCAGGGGAACGCCTAGCCGGGCCGCATCGCACGCTGCAGCTTGAACAGCGGCGGCGCTTGAGGTGCTGGCCGAGCTATCCGGCAGGGCCAGCAGCGTGAAGCCCGCACCAAAGTGGTCAAAGAGCGAGCTGCCATCGTGCAGCCAGGCATGCGGAGCGCGCCCGCCCGGCAGTGAGCTTGGAACGTAGTTCAGGAAATCGCGCGGCACGGCAGGCGCTGCGGTCAGCTGCTGGACGATGGGCGAATCGGTGTAGCGGTCGCCCAGGATCGTGCCCAGTGTGTAGAACTCGGAGAGTTTTTCAGCGTTGATGCGCTTGCCGACGCGCTCGCGCGCCGCCTGACCGGCCGGTGTGTCATCTTCCAGTCCCTCTTCGCAAAGGGCATTGCTGATCTTCGAGTGGTTTGCGCTGGATTCCTGCAGCACATGCATGTGCACCGGGCGGCGCTCAAGCTCGTAGCTTTCCAGCAGGGCCTGGCCACCCCAGCCCTGAAGCGTTGCCGCAAGCTTCCAGCCCAGGTCGACCGAATCGCTCACGCCCATGTTCATGCCGAATCCTCCATAGGGCGGATGCAGGTGGCACGCATCGCCGACCAGAAAAACCCGCCGGTCGCGGTAGTGGTCGGCAATAGCCCGGTGCGCCTTCCACTCATCGATGCTGAGTACCTCGAACGGCAAATCGATCCCGGTGGCGCGGCGAATCAAATCGGCGGCCGTCTCCAGTGTGACCTGCACGTCGGGCGCAAGCCCGGTCGGCATGAAGAACCAGAGGTCCCCCGAGTCCATCGGACCGATCATGCTGGGCACTTCGCCGTTGATCTGCCAGTACATGATGGCACGGCCATGCGGATGGGCTTGTGCCAAGCCCGGCGCACGAAAGACGATGTTGTAGTTCCTCGACAGGCCAAACGTGCCTTGCAGGCGTGCCCCGATCGCGTCACGCACAAAACTGTTCCCGCCATCACAACCTGCGAGAAATCGGGCCTGGACCTGGCTCTGCTCACCGCTGACCACATCACGCAGCGTCGCGACAACAGACTCGCCATCCTGCTCAAAGCCCATCAGCTCGCAGTTGAGCCTGACCTGAACGCTGGGGAGCGTGTCGAGGTGGCGGCGCATCACGCGCTCCACCGTGTACTGGGGAATCCATTGCGCGTTCTCGGAATACAGCGGGTTGCGCCCCGGCGCGCAGTACAGGGCATTGTCAAAGCGCGTCAGCAAGTGGCCCGACATCCGCGTGGTGAATGCGATGTTGGACGGATAGTCCACACCCAGGGGCGAGGCATCGCGCAGGGCGTCAGCAATGCCCCAGCGCCGGAAATGCTCGCGCGTCCTGACGTTGGTGTTCTTGGCACGCGGCGCCACGCCGATGCGCGGGTTCTTTTCGATGACCAGGCAGTTAATGCCGCGCTGGCCCAGTTCGATGGCTAGCCCTTGGCCCGCCGGCCCGGCGCCGACGATGAGGACTTGTGTTTTAGTGTTCATTGCGCTGAATCCTTTGTCTGGGTTTGCCGATTTCATACCTGGGCGATGGCGCTAGTCGACACTTGCGCCCGTGCGCTTGACCATGTCGGCGTAAAACACGGTCTCGCTGTCGATCAGGCTTGACACGGCGCTTGGCGCCAACGGATAGGGAACAAAGCCAAAAGTAGAGAATTTTTCAGCGATTTCGGGCTGTTTGAGAACATCGTTGAGGCTGTTGTTCAGGGTGGCGACAAGGGCTGGTGGTGTTTCCTTTGGGGCCATCAAGGCTACCCAGCTGCGAACGATCACGCCCTTGGGTCCGCCGGACTCTTCAAATGTCGGCACATTGGGCATCGCGGTGGAGCGGGCAGTGTCGGCAACGGCAATCAGCCGGACCTTGCCGGCCCGCAGCAGCGGCCCTGCGCTTGCCAGGCTGCCCATGGCCCAATCGATTTCTCCGGTGGACACCGCCAGGTAAAGCTGGGAGATTTCCTTGTAGGGAACATGCACCATCTTGGTTCCCGAGACGGCCTCCACCTGCGCGGCGCCCAGGTGCAGCGGCCCGCCGATCGAGTTGGAACCATAAGTGACTTTGTCAGGACTTTTTGCTGCCGCTGCGATCAAGTCTTTTACAGAATGAAACGGGCTGTTGGCGCCAACAACAACAAAAAAAGAGGTTCGGTAAATTCCGCCAACCGGAACAAAATCTGTTTTGGGTGTGTAGGGAAGCTTTTTGAACAACGAAGGGCTGATCGCCAGATGGCCCACATCAGCAAGTAGCAGGTCGTAACCGGTGGGAGCCGCCTGCTTGACCGCACTGGCTGCCAAAAATCCACTGGCACCGGGGCGACTATCGATCACCACAGGCTGCTTCCAGCTTGCCCCAAGGCGTTCTCCAACAATGCGCGCAATGACGTCGGGCCCGCTGCCTGCGGGAAATGGGGAAATAAAGCGCACTGTCTGATTAGGAAACGACTGCGCCCAGCCGTTTCCACCAAGCAGTCCAAAACCCAGGGCTGCGGCTAGAAATAGAGTGTTTCGCTTTTTCATTTTGTCTCCAGTTTTTATGTGTGTCGAACATGATGATTGTTAGAGACTGCTGAAAAAACAACCAGCCTACCAATTAGAAGTTACGATGCCTTTTTGGCATCGCTCAGACTAAGGGTGAAAATCATGCGGCCGATTAACCGCCGCGGAGATTGATCAGGAATGGCCCTTTGCGCAACAAAGCCGTGCACGACAGCGAAGCGTTGGCACTGGCATTACGTTTTAAAACCGCGCATAGACCGCGCAACTTGCCGGGCTGGTCGATGTCAAGTGTCCTGACTGCCGCTTCGGTCATCGTGCTGGATAACCTGAACTCGCACAAGGTGGCCGGCGTCAAGGTAGCTATTGAGGGCGCGGGCGCTGCGCTGCGGTACTTGCCGTCGTACAGCCCAGATTTCAACCCGATCGAGCAAAGCTTGGCCAAGCTCAAGGGCTTGCTGCGCAAAACCCGGGCCCGCACGCTCGAGGCGCTCTGTAGCGCCATTGGTTCATTGATGGACCAGTTCAGCAACAGCGAATGCGAGCACTACATTCGCCATTGCGGCTATTGCCAGTTAGGGTAATTCCGCTCTAGCCGCTGCAGGGCCGACTGCGTTCAGTCCTTGTGGGCGGGGTCGAGTGCAGACTCCAGCGTCTTGACCGACTGTTTTTCATACTCGGCGGCCACATCCTTCTTCTGCTTTTCCAGCGCATCCTTCGAAAAATATTTGCCCTTCAGGAACACGCCGGCGATCTTGCCGAGGTTGGCCACATCGACGACCGGGTTGGCATCGAGCAGCACCAGGTCGGCATTTTTTCCCTCGTCAACGGTTCCCATCGTTGCTTCACGCTTGAGGAACTGCGCGCCGTTCAGCGTGGTCATCTGCAACACCTCGAGCGGCGACAAGCCGGAGGCGGCCAGTTCACGGAACTCCTGGTGAAGACCAAAGCCCGGGATTACCCAGATGCCGCCCAGGTCGGAGCCGGCGAGCATTTTCACGCCATTTTGCTTCATCAGCTTCGTGACTTGTTTCTCCAGTCCATAAAATTGCTGCAGCGTGGCGACCGCAGCGGGCGGCAGCGTCGTCACAAAATCCTGCCCCAGCTTTTCCCACAGCGCCCGGGTGGTCTTGTCAACATAGACAAGGTTCGGATCGGTGCGGTACAGCGGATCGCCGCCGAAGCTCTGCGTGCGCAGGCGAATCAAGGTGGGCACCTGCCAGGTTTCGTTTTTCACGAAGGCTTGCGACAGGCTCTGACACTTGGCATCGCTGTACGTGTCAAAGATGCGCTGGTATAGCGGGGCGTTCTGCGCGCCGTCATAAATCCGTGGATTGAGTACGAAGGTGGCCGGAAAGGGCGGCCTGGCGGCTTGGCCGCTCAACACGGCCTGTCGAATGCTTGTCTCGTCATTGGCGCAATCGAGCATCAGCCCCCAGCCGGAGCCCAGGTGTTCGATGGCGCGCCAGCCTGCGTTGCTTGACTCCAGCGCACTGAGGCTAGGCACCAGGTGGCCCGCGACAGTCAGTCCCTGATTTTTGGCTTCCCCCAGAATCGCCAGGACGGGGTCGCGTGCGCCGGCGGAAATTTTGATGAAGTCCGCGCCATTGGCCTTTTGCTGCTGGACAAACTGAACCGCAAGGGGCGCCGTAGGGGCTTGACCGCCGAATATGTCGCCCGGGATCATCAAAATTTCGGGGGCGTCAACGCGGCCTGCCGCCCTGTCGGCATTGAGCTGGCGGGCGCGCTGGATCAAGGCGGCCGAGCCCGACATCTCGCGGATGCCGGTGATGCCGTTGGCGATGAGCAGCGGCCAATAAGTGGGCTGCTGGTCGGCGGCGCTCATGGCGTGGGTGTGCATGTCCAGGTAGCCCGGCACCAGGTACTTGCCCGAGGCATCGATGGCCTGCGCGCTCCCGCTGAGGCGAATGGCTGTGCCGGCCATGATTTTCTGAATTTTTCCCTCGTCAATGATCACCGACATTCCGGAAGCGAGCGAGCCGTCCCGGGTATTGACCACTGTTGCATTCTGAATGACCGTGCCTTTCGTGACTTCGAACGCGTCACCACCGCCGCATGCAGAAAGGATCGCGCCGATAGTGACGGTGGCGACGCCTGCGATAAAAAGTTTTTTCATAGTCCCGGTTTCTTATAAATGTAGGAAAAATTCGGATGCGGATCATTCCGGCGCCGGAACCTGCTGCATCCAAAAGGGCTGCTTCAAATTATCGAGTGAGGCGGAAAACCGGCAGGCTTTGCTTTGAGATATTTGAGCGACCTGTTAGGGGTTGGCGGCAGCTTCTCTAACTTTCATTTCGCTCTCCATCATGCCCGCCACCAGTCGGCGGGCATGAACCAGTCCGGCGTCCGATGCAATCATGACGAGCGGAGCCCCCTCCAGCCTGTCGATTGATTCTTGCTGCGCCTCGACCACCACCTTGTCCTCGGCAAACGTGATCGGCAGGCTGGTCAGCAGCTTGGCGCGCATATCGGATTGGCCTTCTTCGTAGTTATGCGCACCCGACCAGAAGTAGTGGGTCGTCTTTTCGGTTTCTGGGGTCTGCAGGTTCAGGCCCATAAACGCCAGGCCGCCCTCGCGGTGTCCTTCCCGCGCGCCGGTGCCTGCATCTGTGGCGCCGGTGTGGATACGCACGACGACAGGCGCAAAGAAATCAATCTCCATCCAGCGGTCCACCGTCGGCGTGTTGAACTTGTGCGCGGCAAGGTAGGAAGGCGGCGGCACCGAGTTCATCATCCAGCGCGTTACCTTGACGCCGGTTTCAGAGCGCGTGGTCTGGGTGTCGGCATCCGAATGCGCCTGCGGCGTGCCGCCGATGGTGCGCTGGTGGACATACCCGACATGTGTCAGGTCCATAAGGTTGTCGGTCACCAACTGGTAGTTGGCCTTGATGGAATACCTGTCCTTGATCCACACCCAGGCCGGGTCGTCATGCCATGGGTGGCGCACGATCAGCGCCGGATTCGCCAGTGCAGGCTCGCCCATCCATATCCAGAGCATCTGGTCCTGCTCCACCACCGGGTAGCTCCTGACCCGAGCCTGCACAGGAATGCGTTCTTGGCCCGGCACCTTGACGCAAAGGCCGTTGCGGTCATAGACTAGCCCGTGGTAACCGCACTGAAGCTGATCGCCGACAACACAGCCGTGCGACAGCGGCAACGCACGATGGCAGCACCTGTCTTCCAGCGCGAGCGCCATTCCATTTTCCGTGCGGTAAAAAACCACCGGCAGGTTGAGCAGGACACGGCCCAACAAGCCCTTTGGCTTCACTTCATCGGCCCAAGCGGCCATGTACCAGGCGTTGTATACGAACATGCTGTGTTTCCTTCCCGTTCGGGGTTGCGGTTATTGCAGTTATTACGGCTTGGCCCCCACGTCGCGCAGCGCTTTTTCCCAGCGGTTGCGCTCGTTGGCGAGGTAGTCGGTGAATTCCGGCACGGTCATGTTGCGCGGGAAGATAGCCATGCCAGCCATCTTTTCAACGACGTCCGGCATGGAGGTGACTTTTGCAACATCTGCGTTGACCTTTTGCACCACCTTCGGATTGAGGCCTGTCATGGCCAGCACACCGAACCAGCCGTTGACCACCAGGCCCGGAAAAGTCTCCGATACCGCCACCCAGTCCGGATGCGCGGGCATCCTTTTTGCGGAGAAAGTGGCCAGCGCCTTGAGCCGTCCACCCTGGATCAGCCCGTCGAGTGCAGGCAGCCCATCGATGACCACCTGTACGTCTTCGCCCACCACGGCCGAGGCGCCCTGGCTGCTGCCGGGATACGGCACGGACCGCAGGGATGCCCCCGCAGCTTTTGACAGCAACTCGTTCGTCAAATGCGGCAATGAAAATTGCAGCGGTACTGCCGTCACCAGCGTGTCGGGTTGCCTGCGCATGGCCGCCAGCAGCTCTGCAAAGCTTGAAATAGGGGAACCTGCCTTGACCGCCAGGATCATCGGGCTCTCGCCAATAAAGGCCACCGGCGTGAGGTCGCGTGCAATATCGACCTGCGTGCTTTTGTACATGTAAGGCGACAGCGCGACGCTACTGGCGGGCGCGAAGGTAAAGACGTGGTCGTCTTTTTCAGTCATTTTCATGTTGGAAAATGCCACCATGCCACCGGCGCCGGGACGGTTATCGACAATCACCGGCTGGCCCCACATGCGCGACAGCTTGTCGCCAATGAGGCGTGCCATGATGTCAGGCGCCGTACCCGCTGGAGACGGCACCACCAACCGTACGGGCTTGCTTGGCCAAGCTGGAGACTGAGAATTTGCAGGGCCTGCCGCAGCTGTTGCAAGCAGCACACCTGCCAGCATTAATTGGCGCCGAAATTTATTCATTGGATGTTTCATTTTCTTTTGTACTGCGTTTGTCAAAAATAGCGACCAGGCCACGCCAGCGGTTTGCGCTGGACGGTGCCAGAAGTAATACGATTTGTTAATTAGGAAAGACAAATTACAAAAAGACTAAAGTTAAAATGCATGACGTATACCTAGCGCCACTCCGGTTTGGCCTTGACCAGGCGATGACATCACCGTCGCAAATGCCACCCCAAAGTTGCTGTTCTTGCCATTCAGCACGCGCGCGGCAGAGGTATAAACAAGCGTTCGTTTGGAAAGACTGTAGGTTCCAAGAACACCGGCGAGTCTTGTTTTATCGCCAAGATCAAAATTATATTGTCCCGCATGCGCTACCACACGCAATGCTGGAGAAAATTTATACCCGATACTTCCTATATAAACATCTCCGGCAGGTGAAATGTTCAAGTTGCCACTCACTTTTACATAATCAGCAAACAACTCGAACGGACCTGTGTCATACCGTGCGGCGACGCTTAAACGTTTATCCGACAAAGAAGACAGATTGGTCGCCGCCACTGTTCCATTAGAAGTTTCATAAGTGACACGCGTGCGGAACTTGTTGTTAACATACTCCAGACCGGCACCCTTGTACCGACCGGCGCTGCTATTGCCAGGCAACTCTTGGCCAAACGAATACATGACCGTTCCTGAGATGCCAGCGAAGCTTGGCGATACATACTTGATTGCGTTATTTAATTTATAAAGCTGGATAGGCACTGCATTTAGGGAACCAATCCCGTATGTCGTTCCATAAGTCGGGTCATATGTGCCAAGCACCGTATAGTCATACTGCACGCCCCCCAAACGACCAGCCGAAACAGTGCCCCAATTGTTACTCAGGCCAACGTAAGCAAAGCGGTTAAAAAATGCTACCGGAGTTGCCTGAGCGCCCGTGTCAACGTTGAAGCTATTTTCAAGTTTAAAAAATGCTTTGGCGCCGTCACTCAAGTCCTCGGCACCTGTAATTCCCCAGTTTGAAGGTAAAAAACTTCCGGAATTAAGTGCTGTCAAAGAAGTACCAGCAGCATTTTTATTGGTTGTGTAATTCAAGCTGGCATCCACGGATCCATAAAGTGTCACAACACTTTGGGCGAACGATGAGGTTTGTGCAAGAAGGCCTGCAAATGCTAGGGCGGTAAAATGAGTTTTATTGTTCATACTTTTGTCTCCAGTTTAATTTTTAAAATTTGTACGTCTTCATAAGACGTACGGTCACATAGCACAATTATTCCGGCGCAACGATTGCCGGTTTATTAATTGCAAGTTAATTCCATTAACCTGACGAAAAATCCACTCCAGAAACTGGACGATATTTATTTGGCGCCAACCAATACCCCGGCCTTAACTTGGTGATCGCTGGTCGTCAATGCCGCAGGCATGTTCAACCCCTCCCTTCCCTTCAAGCCCAGCATCGCGCGCGCCTCGGAAGGCGTGGCAATTTCCATCCCCAGGGCTTCGAGCACCCCGCGAATCAGCTGCACCTGCTGGGCATTGCTGGTCGCCATTTCATTGGGTTTGAGGTAGAGCGAATCCTCCAGCCCGACGCGCACATTGCCGCCCATTAACGCCGCCTGCGTGACCAGTCCCATCTGCCGGCGGCCAGCGCCCAGCACTGACCAGTCGTAGTCGGCGCCGAACAGTTTGTCGGCGATGTGCTTCATGTGCGTGAGGTTCTCTGGATCGGCGCCGATACCGCCCAGCACGCCCAGTACGAACTGGATGAATGGCCGCTTGACAAAGCCGCGCTGCACGAAATGGTGCAGCGTGTACAGGTGGCCCACGTCGTAGCACTCGAATTCAAACCGGGTGCCGTGCGGCTTGGCCAGACGCTCGAACAACTGCTCGATGTCGCCGAAGGTGTTGCGGAAAATCCCGTTGCGCGAACCCTCCAGGAACTCCGGCTCCCACGCATGCTGCCACGTCTTGATTTTTTCCAGTATCGGGAAAAAGCCAAAATTCATTGAGCCCATATTGCAAGAAGCCATCTCCGGCAAGACGTCGAGCGCGCCGGCCAAACGCTGGTCCAAGGTCATGGTATGGGAGCCGCCCGTGGTGATGTTGAGCACCGCGTCGGTCTGCGCATGGATAGGTTCGAGGAACTGGCGGTAGATGGCCGGGTCGAAGGCGGGCCGGCCGTCGAGCGGGTTGCGCGCATGCAGATGCAGCACCGCCGCGCCGGCCTGGGCGGCGGCAATGGCCTGCTCGGCAATTTGCGCCGGCGTGATGGGCAGGTGCGGCGACATGCTCGGCGTGTGGATGGAGCCGGTGATGGCGCAGGTAATGATGACTTTGCGTGCCATGGTGTAGTTTCCTTTCAGATGTTTTCGGGCTCAGCCACGACACGGTTCTCGATCTGGCCGATACCGTCAATTTCCGCACGCATCACGTCACCCACTTTCAGAAAACGCGCAGGCTGCATGGCAATGCCGACGCCTGACGGCGTTCCTGTGGCAATCAGGTCGCCAGGCTCCAGCGTGAAGGCAGCCGACAGGTGCTCGATCTGCTGATAGATGTTGTAGACCATGCCTGCCGTGCTTTCCTGCTGACGCAACTCGTCGTTGATATACATGCGCATGTTCAGCGCGTGCGGATCAAGCACCTCGTCATCGGTCACGATCCACGGTCCGGTTGGCCCTGAGGTGTCGAACGATTTGCCTATCGTCATGGTGGGCGAGCGCAATTGCCAGTCGCGCACCGTGACGTCGTTGCAGACCATGTAGCCGGCGATGACCTGGCGCGCGTTGGCTGCGCTCACATGGCGGCAGCGCTGGCCAATCACCACGCACAGCTCCACCTCATAGTCGAGCTGGTCCGACACGCGCGGCATGTGCACGTCGCCTGTCGGGCCGTTGACGCAGGTGACTTGTTTGTTGAACCAGATCTGTACCTCAGGCACTTTCATGCCAGCGCGAAGGGCTTCTTCAACATGCTTGCGGTAGTTCATGCCAATGGCCAAAAACTTGCGCGGGTTGGGCACCGGTGCCAAAAGCCGCACCTCAGCGAGCGGGTAAGCAATGCCCTGCCCGGGGGAAATGGCCTGAGCGCGTTTCAATGCTTCGCTGCCTGCGGCGAGCAGCTCCATCATGGTGGACGGCAAACCAGCGTCGGATGCGGGCAGGTCCAGGACCTGGTCGCCCACTACTTTTCCAATAGAGGTGCGCTCGCCACGGCGGTAGGTTACAAGTTTCATGGTGTCTCCAAAAAGGTATCGTTATTCGAAAAATTCAGGGGTCAGCGGCGGTGCCCATTGCGACAGGCCTTCGAGTTGGAGAGGGCCGTGGCTGGGCTGGTGCTGGTCGTTCACCAAATCGCCATCGGTCCAGTGCTCCACCTTGTGGCCAAACGGGTCGCGCCAGTAGTCAAACAGCTGGCTGCCCAGCACATGACGCCCGACACCCCAGCTGTGGCGCCAGCCACCCGCCTTGAGGTGGGCATGGCCCGCCTGCAGGTCTTCCAGGTCCAGCACCTCGTAAGCCACGTGATCGAAGCGGGCGCTTTCAATCCCGCCCGGCGGCGTGCCCAGGGCAAGCGTGTGGTGGTCGGTGTAGCGCGCGCCCAGACCGCAGTGCAAAAACGCGAAGGTGGTCTTTTCCGGATCCTGCATATGCAATGAGTCGGAAATCCTAAGGCCCAGCACCTGGTGATAGAAGTCGAACACCGGCTCGAAATCCGGGACAAATAAAACCGCATGGCCCAGACGCATCACCTGCGAAGGCCCGCCGGCCGTGCGAACTGCCCCTTGGGGGCGCCGGCGGACATCGGCCGCATTGAGTTGATGCGACGGCCGCACCGCCAGCGGCTCGGCAAGGGTTTGTCCGCACAGCACCTCGACGCGAAAACCGGCCGGATCGGTGCAGCGCACCACCTGTCCGCCTGCCGGCTCAGGGCTGTCTTCGACCCCGGTGCCCAGGTGGTCTGCCAGGCGCTGCAGGTCCGCGCTGCTTTGCGCGCGCAACCCCAAGCCGATTCCCCTGGCCGTTGGCCCCTGGTGGGTGATATGCACATAGGGAGCGGAGCCCTTGCCACGCATGTACAGCGTGTCGGCAGTGCGGGCCGCCCGCACCAGACCGAAGTCGATGAGAAAACGCTCCATCAGCTCAAGATCAGGCGCTTCAAAGCGCACATAGGCAATGTCTTCAACGGCAATAACAGGCATGGCTTAACTCCTAGGAAAAAGACCGGTGACAAGGCGCAGCACAGGCAAGGGGCCCGAGCTGGCCGGGCCGCGCCACGCGATGTGGTGGTCAGGACGGATCAGCACCAGTTCGGCGCCATACAAATCACGCACAGCCGCATCGGTGCGTATCACCTTCTCAAGCGGAACGCCCAATGCGGCCGCAGCACTCGACCAATCAGTCTGTGCTGCAGGTGCCAGCTCCACCGTGCTCAACAGGGTAAAGCCAGTGCCGAACAGGTCCAGCAACGAGCTGCCTTGCGGCATATCCGCTTGTTGATCAGGCAAGTGGGGAGCGCGCGCGCCGGGGTAGCCACTGGCTACGTAGGTATTCGGGCTGTCAAGGGGCGGTTCGCCAGCTTCATGGGCGACGATGGCACTTGCATACCGCACACCCAGCTGAAGGCCCGGAATGTTGAATTCATCTGCCACATGCTTAAGCAGTGTTTGCCCCAGCGTCTTGCGCGCCTGCTCGCCTTCGGGCGTGCCGGCTTCGAGCTCGGGCGGCATGACCAGCTGGCCGATGCTGTCAGCCATGCGGTGCGCAAACCGGGTATTGCGCTCGGCCATCGGGTGGCGTTCGGCGTGGTAGCTGTCGAGCAATGCGTCCGGCGCCCAGCCCTGGGTGACGGCGGCCAGTTTCCAGCCCAGGTTCACCGCGTCATCGACACTGGTGTTGTAGCCCATGCCGCCGGTGGGGGTGAACAAGTGGGCCGCATCCCCCGCAATGAAGAGGCGGCCACGCCGAAAGGCCTCGGCCACCAGCATGTAGCCGGCGGTCCAGGTTCCGCTGTGAAGCATCTCGTATTGAAAAACCGGCCCCCCGGACAGCGTGCGAAACACCTCGTCCGGATTGATGCTGTCGGCCGACTGGCCTGGCTTGAGTTGAATGCCAATGGCGAACTCGTCCACGCCATTGATGGTCACCAAAATGCCGCGCATCTCGCAGTTGACGATCCAGGACTGCCAGGCCGGGCGCTGCAAAGGTCCCTGTGCCAGGCGTTGGTACAGGTCTGCCGACCGGAAGTGAAACGTCATCATCTGGCCGCCGAAGAATTCGCGCTGCGCCTGGCTGGCGCCTTGGTAGCCGACCTGCATGGCCTCGCGCACCAGACTGCGGGGCCCGTCGCATCCCACAGCATAGTCAGCATTTATTGTTAATGTGCTTTTGCCCGCCACTTCACAAGCGGTGACAACCGTACCCTCTGCCGTATCAGCCACTGACATGACCTGCCAGCCATAGCGCGTTACCACGCTGGGGTAGCGAGACACCTCTTCGCGCAGGATGCGCTCGATGTACATCTGCTGGGCGCGGTGCGGCAACTCTGGCGTAGGCCAGGCGGCTTCTCCGTAATCGCCAAAGTCGCTGCGCTCGGTAGCCTGCGCACGCGAAGGAATCCGGAAACGCGCGATTTCATGACCCGTCAGCCGGGTGCAGTACAGCACGTCCTGAGGATGGTCTTTCGTCATACCCACCTGACGCACACGGCCTGCAAAACCCCTGCGGCGGTAATGCTCCATGGTGCGCGAGGAAGTTGCGTTGGCTTTCGGTACTGAAGGCGCTTCGCTCTGTGCCTCAATCAGCACGCAGGGCACGCCCCGGCAACCCAGTTCGATGGCGAGCATCAGCCCGCTAGGGCCGCCCCCCACGATGGCAACAGCTTGTCTCAATAAGGTTTGATTTGTCACGATGCGCCTATCTCCTGCGTTTTATAGAACCAGCGATGCCGCATCTTAAAAATCATTCAATGAAAACAAAAGATAGCAAAAAAATTCCAGAGCTATATTTTTGTTATCACCTTATCATTGAGAAATTACCGTATGACAGCTAACCTTAAACTTCATCACCTGCGTCATTTCGTTGCCATTGCCCAGCATCAAAGCGTGCGGTCTGCCGCGCGCGCACTAGGGCTCGCCCAGCCGGCTGTGACGCGCAGCCTGCGCGAGCTGGAGAAGGAGCTCAACGCCTCTTTGGTTGAAAGGCACGCGCGCGGCGTGGTGCTGACCGAAGTCGGCAAACGCTTTCTGGTGCGTGCGCAAAGCGCCGTGTCCGAGGTGCAGCGCGCCTCTGAGGAAGTGGGGCAACTCGGTGGATCCGGCGAGGGCACGGTCGTGGCGGCACTCTCAGCTGCAGCCATGCTGGCCCTTGCGGCACCGGCAATCAGTGCGTTTCGCCTTGGTTATCCCAGGGTGCATTTGCGGCTGATTGAAGCGGTATTTCCCACCGTGGAATCACGACTGCTCGACGGCCAGTTGGACTTTTATGTTGGCGCCAAGCCGGTGCACATGCCGCGTGAACTGCGCTCGGAGTTTTTCTTTCACAACGAACGTGTGGTGGTCGCGCGCCAGGGCCACCCGCTGAGCAGTGCGCGCAGCCTGAAGCAACTCATCCAGGCCGATTGGATCATGACCGGTTTGCGCGAAAAAGAAGAGGCGGAGTTCGAAGAGCTTTTCTCGGCGTTTGACCTGGCTGCCCCGCACTCGCGCACCCGGATCGAATCCATGGTCGGTCTTTTGATGGTGATGAGCAGTACCGATGCGCTGGTACTGCTGCCGAGGCAGTGGACAAATCTACCCCTGTTCAAGGGGGTGCTGGCGCCAATACTTATTGAAGAAAAATTGCGTGCGCCTGACATTGTCTTGATTGCCAGAAGCTCTGTGCCGCTGACGCCCGTTGCAGAGCGCTTTGCGGTGCTGTTGCAACGCGCAGCGGGAAAGCCTTTTGTGTAAAACTACCAATTGGTCCACCGCCGATCAAGTCACCGAGGCAAACCGTTCGAACCCAAGGTAACGGTTGCTGCGCGAAGTTTCCAACTTCTGAGGATTGCAAGCTGTTATTGCTGACACGATGCCAGCGCATTGCTTACCAAAGCTTAGACGATAAAGTGATGCATCCATAAATTCATGTCCTCTTTTGGGACATGAAGAAAGATAAAGCATGGAGCCAGATCTCGCTGGCTTTTTCTCGCCTCTTCAACTAACGATAAAAACCGTTTTTGGCGCAAGAAGTGATGCTGGTCGCTTGGCACCAATGCCTAGCCAGCAGCTCAACTCTCACAAGTTCTGAGCCATAGCACTGACCAATTGATGACCTTCATACGGCTTCCCGGAGGCCCGTTCAAACAAGGTCGCCAGCTTTTCGGCCAGTGGTGTCAAGGGCAGGGCGTTGCGCCGGATCAGCACAATGTCGGGACCGGCCAGCGCTTCGGCCACCGGGATTTCCTGCAGGGAGGTTTTGAAGATGGCGCTGCTCACCCACTGCTGCGGCAAGAATGCCAGTGCGTCGGTCGATGTCAGCAAGGCCACTACCGGCAGCGTGGTCAGTGTTTGCGTGACCGACCGGGGCGCTGGCAGACCATGCAACGCGAACTGCTCTTCGAATTCGATCTCCACCGGCTGGCGCAGGCCCGTCATGATCCACTCGGCATCGATCAGCCCGCGCAAGCTGCGCACACCGGCCAGCGGATGGCCACGGCGGCCCACCACCACCCGCTTGTTGCGAAACAGCAGCTGCACGGCATAGGAATGGTCCAGCTCGCCCAGGGGCTGCGGCCCAATGTAAAAGTCGAGGCTGCCATTTCTGAGCTGGGGCTCCAGCGCCGGGAAAAGCCCTTCCGTCAGGCTCACCTGCGCATCCGGAAAATTCTTGCGAAAAGCCGGATACACCTGCGGCACCAGCGACAAAAACACTGCGCTCGACAGCCCGGCGCTGACCTTGCCGGCGACACCGCCCTTGAGCTGCTCGATTTCCTGCCGCCCGCGCTCGACATCGTTCAGGATGGAGCGGGCGCGCATGACGAAGGCCTGGCCATAGACGCTGAGCGACACGCCCTTGCCGTGCCGCTCCAGCAGGGGAACGCCGAGTTCTTTTTCCAGATCGCGCAGGCCCCGCGTGATGGCCGGCTGCGCCAAGCCTTGCGCGCGCGCCGCAGCCCGGATGCTGCTGGCGTCGGCCACGGCGACCAGATTGCGCAGTTGGTGTAATTTCATAAGTGATGCCTATCAGGTATCAAAAGTACCATTTTGCATGCTTATTGTTTTGTTGATCGACATCAATAATCGCCACATTGCTAAGTGGTAGTCAATTACTGGAGACAAAATGAAACGTCGATCATTCACTTTTCTGGCCGCCGGCATGGGCCTGAGCCTGCTGGCCAACCCGGGCTGGGCGCAGTCCTTTCCCGCCCAGCCGGTGCGCATCATTTCCCCGTTTCCGGCGGGCAGCGGCCCCGATGTGGTGGCTCGCATCGTCGGGGAAAAGCTGACCGCCGGCTGGAAGCAGGGCGTCGTGGTCGATGCCCGGCCGGGCGCCAACGGTTTTCTGGCCATCGGCGCGGTCAAACAGGCGGCGCCCACCGGCCACGACCTGCTGATCGCCGACGTGGGCCATCTGTCCATCAGCCCCTCGCTGTTCAAGAAACTCCCCTATGACCCGAAGGCCGATTTCGTTCCGGTGGGTGGGGTGTACCGCACCTCGTTCTTCGTCGTGGTGGCAGCCAACAGTCCGATCCGCACGGTCAAGGACCTGATTGCTGCCGCCGCCACCCCGGGCAAGGTCACCTACGGTTCGAACTCGATCGGCGGTCCGCTGCACCTGGGCGCCGCGCAGTTAGAGGCTGCCAGCGGCACCAAGATGACGCATGTGCCCTACAAGGAAATCTCGCAGCTCTACATTGCCGTGTCCACCGGCGAGATCGACTGGGCCATGGGCAGCATGGCCAGCGCCGGCCCGCTGCTCAAGGCGGGCAAGGTGCGCTTCATCGCCGTGGCCGACGACGCCCGTTCCCCCAGCCTGCCCAACGTGCCGACGCTGGAAGAGTCGGGCGGCCCGAAGGGTGTCAAGGCGCGCACCTGGGTGGCCTTGATGGCACCCAAGGGAACGCCTGCAGCCGTTATCACCACACTGAACCAGAGCCTAAACGATGCGCTCAGGCAGCCTGACGTGGCTGAAAAATTCGCGAACTTCGGCTTCGTGCCGGACCCGACCACGCCCGCAGCGCTCGCCAGCCTGATCGACAGCGATGCCATGGTCTATGCGGCCATGGTCAAGCGCACCGCCGCCAGCGTTGACTGACAACAGGAGCCAGGCCATGAAACAAACAACTGATGTCGCCATCATCGGCGGCGGGCCAGCCGGCCTGATGCTGGCCATTGAACTGGGTTGCCGGGGCGTGGACTGCGTGCTGCTCGAGGAAGACATTGCCGCGCCGGATTTCCCCAAGGCCAATGCCACCTCGTCACGCACCATGGAGCATTACCGCCGCCGCGGCTTTGCCCAGCAGATTCGCTCGCTGGGCCTGGCCGCTGACCACCCCCAGGACGTGGTGTACTGCACCACACTGGCGGGCAGGGAACTGACGCGATTTTCAATTCCTTCGCGCACTGAGGCCCTGAACCGGACATCCTTTGGCGACTACGGCGAGGAATCCTGGCCCACGCCTGAGCTGCCGCACCGGGGCCAGCAGATGTTCATCGAGCCCGTGCTGCGCGCGCAGGCTGGGCAATATGACAGCGTCAAGCTGATGCTCGGCTGGCAGGCCGAGTCGATGGCAATGGATGACCAACAGGTCAGCATTGTGTCCCGGCATGCCGAAAGCGGCGAAGCGCTGACCTTGAGCGCGCGCTACGTCGTGGGCTGCGACGGCCCGCGCAGCTTGGTGCGCAAGACCTGCGGCATTCGCTACAGCGGCCAGAGCGACGAAGCGCGCGAGTTTTTCGGCGGGCAGATGCTGTCGGTGTATTTCACCTCCAGCACGCTCTACCAGGTGCTGGGCAAGGAGAAAGCCTGGCAATACTGGGCCGTCAACGCGGTGCAGCGCGGCCTGCTGATCGCCATTGACGGCGTGGACCAGTTTTTGTTCTGCCTGCAGCTCAGCGCCGGGCAAACGCCCGAATCGGTGGACTTCCGGGCCGCGATGTTCGCGGCCATCGGCCGTGAATTCGCGTTCGAGCTGATCGCCGTCGGCCCCTGGCATGCCGGGTTCACGCTGGTGGCGGACCAGTTCTCCAAAGGCCGCGCCTTCATCGCCGGTGATGCCGCGCACCTGTTCACGCCCACCGGCGGCATGGGTTACAACACCAGCGTGGACGATGCGGTCAACCTGGGCTGGAAGCTGGCGGCCGTGGTCAAGGGCTGGGCCGGCGAGGAACTGCTCGACTCGTACGAGGCCGAGCGCAAGCCCATCGCGCAGCGCAACACCACGTTCGCCCGCGCCATGGCCGACAGCATCGGCGGCATCAAGGTGCCGCCCAATGTCGATGCCGAGGGCCTTGATGCCGAACGCGTGCGCCAGCAGCTCGGTGATGCCCTGCACCGGCATGTGCGCAACGAATTCAACATTCCTGGCCTGCAGCTGGGCCTGCGCTACGAGGGCAGCCCCATTGTGGCGAGCGAAGCGGGCGCGCCAACGCTTGATGAGCCCAATCACTACCTTCCTTCGGCGCGCCCTGGCGCGCGCGCACCGCATATCTGGCTGGACGGCGCCTCCATCTTCGACCTGTTTGGGCGCGATTACACCCTGCTGTGTTTTACCGCCAGTGACCACAATGCCCCGCCCGCCGATGCCCTTGCCTGGCAGGCTGCTGCCGCCGCCATGAATGTGCCGCTGGCACTGGTGTACTGCGCCAGCCTGGACGCTAGAGACCTGTACGGCGCCGACCGGGTGCTGGTCCGGCCCGACCACCATGTGGCGTGGCGCGGAGATGCCAGCGCCGATGCCCATGCCTTGCTGGCGATGGCCTGCGCCCGGGAAAGCCTTCCGGCCCTGCAGCCCATCGCCGCGTAAATCTTTTTAACGACCCAACACTGAAAGCATCGACATGCGTTTTTTAAATTTCAAACAGGGTAGCCAGCCAGGCATGGCCGTGGCCGACGGCGCGCAATTCAGGGGCCTTTTCAGCTCCGACGCGGGCTTTCCGGGCGACCTGCAGTCCTTGCTGGCCCAGGGGCCGCAAGCGCTTCAAGAGGCCGCCGAGGCGCTGCGCCAGGGGCCGGTGATTGACCTGGACACAATCACCTACTTGCCGCCACTGGAAAACCCGGGCCGCATTTTCTGCATCGGCCTGAACTATGTGGACCATTCGGTCGAAAGCGGGTTTGCCGTGCCGACCTACCCGGCGATTTTTTCGCGCTTTGCCGCCAGCATGACCGGCCACGGCGAGCCTATCGTGCGCCCCAAAGTCTCGACGCAGCTGGACTACGAAGGTGAACTCGTCGCCGTCATCGGCAAGGCCGGGCGCTACATCACCAAGGAGCAGGCGCTCGACCACGTGGCGGGTTATTCGATCTGCAATGACGCATCGATCCGCGACTACCAGTTCAAGTCCGCGCAGTGGACGATCGGCAAGAACTTTGACGACACTGGCCCGTTTGGCCCGCACTTTGTCACCAGCGACGAGCTGCCGCCCGGCGCGGCGGGTCTGAAGATCCAGACCCGGCTCAACGGCGTCGTCGTGCAGGACGCCTCGACGTCGTCATTGATCTTTGACGTGGCCACGCTGGTCAGCCTGCTCAGCGAAGCGGTCTGCCTGCAGCCTGGCGACGTGATCGTCACCGGCACCCCGTCGGGCGTCGGCCTGGCGCGCAAGCCGCCGCTGTTCATGAAGCACGGCGATGTCTGTGAAGTCGAAATCGAAGGCCTCGGCATCCTGCGCAACCCGGTGGTGGACGAGCAATAAATCAGGCGCGTTGCCGCCATCCGGCCACCGTTCGCTGATTCCCCGATAGAAAAATAACGAGAGACAAACAATGAAACCAGTGGCAAAAAAATGGGCACCCGCAGCAGCCCTGGCACTAAGCATTCTAGGCATGGCCGGCTGCGGAGGCGGGTCAGACCCGGTCGACGCGGCCCAGTCGCTCACCAGCACGGTAGGGGTGGCCAATGGCACCCTGGTCGGCAATGAGCGCGATGCGGCAGGCATCCTGAATTTCAAGGGTATTCCGTATGCGGCAGCGCCTGTCGGCGACCTTCGGTGGCGCGCGCCCCAGCCGGCGCCAAACTGGACAGGAACGCGAGACGCTCGTCAATACGGCAGCAAGTGCTGGGCCAACGGCACGCCTGCGCCTGTGGTCGCCGATCCCACAGTCAGCGAAGACTGCCTTTTCCTGAACGTGTGGAGCGGTGCCCGGACATCGGGCGAGCGGCGTCCAGTCATGGTCTGGCTGCATGGTGGCGGGTTTCAGTTCGGCACCTCGGGCGATCCCCGCTGGGAAGGCCATAATTTGGCCAAAAAAGGCGTGGTCGTGGTCTCGCTCAATTACCGGCTGGGTGTTTTCGGTCACTTGGCACGCCCTGACCTGGCCGCTGAATCGGGCGGTAAATCTTCGGGCATGTATGGCCTGCAGGACCACCTGGCCGCGCTGCAATGGGTCAAGAGCAACATTGCGTCTTTCGGCGGCGATCCAGCCAACATCACGCTGTTCGGCGAATCCGCGGGCGCCCACGCGGTCGGCATGCTGTCGGCATCGCCGCTGGCGGCAGGCACGTTTCACAAAGCAATCGGCCAGAGCGGCGCGTTTTGGGAAAGCGAGTTCGGGCCGCTGCCGTCACGCGTCACCGCGGAACAAAAAGGCCTGGCGCTGGGCACGACCCTGGGCGCTGCCAGCCTGGCCGCGCTTCGCGCCGTGCCAGCGCTGCAGCTGGCCAGCGCGACCAATGCTGCAGCGCCGCCGTTCGCGCCGCCTTTCGGCCCCAGCCTGGATGGTTACGTGCTGCCTGAAGAACCCGCAGCCCGATTTTTTGCCGGCCGGCAAAACGATGTGCCGCTGCTGGTCGGGCAAAACGTCGCTGAGGGCAACATTTTCGCTGTTCCCGGCCGCGCCCTGCCCAATACCCCAACCGGGTTTACCGCCGCCGTGACCAAGGTGTTTGGCGCGTCCAACGTCAGCAGCCTGCTCGGGTTTTACCCAGCGGGAACCGACGCGCAGGCAGCGCAGTCATCGGTGCAGCTGCTGGGCGACCTGATCATCGGACTGCAGACCTGGACCTGGGGCGTCGTCCAGAAGGCCACCGGAAAGTCGCCGGTGTACAGCTACTACTTCAAGCAGGCCTCGCCCTACACCCCGCTGGCCGTCCACGTCTCGGAAGTCCCCTACGTGTTCCAAAATCTGGTACCCAAGGGAACGGCAGCAGCACCGGTGCTGCCCGGCGCGCAGGACCAGGCGCTGGCCGACACGATGTCCTCCTACTGGACCAGCTTTGCCAAAAGCGGCAATCCCAACCAGCCGGGTCTGCCGGTCTGGCCCGAGTATTCAGGCGCCGGCGGCAATGTCATGGGCCTGGGTGCCACCGTCGCGCTAGAGCCCGAACCTTTCACGGCGCGCTACCAATTTTTGAACAAATTCAGAGACAGCACTGGCAGCCTGACGGTAAAGTTCTGACTGACGTCAAAGTTGAAATAGAAGGTGGCCTGTACCAGCTTGCCGCCTGAACCCTTTGGAGAATGAAAATGCAAGTGCGTCAAGACCGGTTGCCTGTCGCCCGTCGCGCCGGCACCTTCGCCGTCCATTCCGTCGAGCGAGTCGTGTTCACTGTGCCCGACATCGCACCAGCCGAGGCGTTCTACACGGCTTTCGGGCTGGATGTGAAGCGTGCCGGCCCGCGAATCGATCTGTATACCCACGGGCACAGCCACTGCTGGATGACGGTGGTCGCCAACGGCCAGCCCAAGGCCCTGCAGTACGTCAGTATGGGGATTTTTGCCGAAGACAGGCCTGCCTTCGAGGCAAAGATCCAGGCGCTGGGCATCGGCTGCGGGCCGCATCCGATGGCCATGGATGACTCCGGCCTATGGCTGCGCAGCCCTGACGGCATGCCGATGCAACTGCTGGTCTGCGACAAGGTGTCTCCCAGTTGCAAGACCCCGGCCCATCCTGTGCGCATACCAGCGCGGCAGACGGCTGCTGCACACGCGCGCAGCCAGTGCGCCCGGGTTTTTCCGCGCTGGCTGTCGCACGTCCTGCTGTTCACGCCCGATGTCGCGCGCATGCTGGGGTTTTGCGACGAGGTGCTGGGCCTGCGGCTGTCGGATCGCTCGGGTGACCTGGTGGCCTTCATGCACTCGCCGCATGGCAGCGACCACCATTTGCTGGCCTTCGTCAAGTCCGGCGGTCCGGGCCTGCACCACACCAGTTGGGACGTCGGCAGCCTGGACGAAGTGGGCGAGGGCAGCGAGCAAATGCGAACCGCCGGTTTCACCGAGGGCTGGGGTGTGGGGCGCCATGTGCTGGGATCGAACTATTTTTACTACGCGCGCGATCCGTGGGGCAGCTTTGCTGAATATTCCTTTGACATTGACTTTGTCTCGCCAGCCAGCGACTGGACTGCCGGCGACTACGCGCCGGAAGACTCTTTTTACCTCTGGGGCCCTGCCGTGCCCGAATGGTTCGTGGCCAATGCGGAGTTACCGGCACCATCCGCCTTTGAGGCCAGCCAAGCAGGATAAAAAGTGCATCAGGCGTTTACACCGCAATGATTTGCAATCATTGATTTCAGAAATTGATGGTCAATTGATCGCATGGATCACGAATGTTTTGCGCTGGGCGTGCTGGCTTTCAGCCTTGAAAAAATAGGCCCTTCCACCGCTCCCGGCATTTCAAGCGGCATGAAGGCGATGGCTTCGGCTTCCGTGGGCGTTAACCCCAGACCGATGAGCACGCTGCGCACCAGTTGCTCGGCGTGGTTGCTCCGGGTCGGCTCCGTCAACATCGTTTCGATGCCATAAAAAATGGCGCCCAGCACAAGGTCGCGGCCTACGCGAACGCTGTCCACCGACAGCCGCCCGCTCTTGTGCGCAAGCTCCAGGTCGCGCGTCAGGAAGAGATCGATCAATTGACCCCGCGTTGCGATGCGTGTGCCCACTTGCGTAATAAAGCTGCCCCACAGGGGATACCGCAAGGCCATCTGCATATAAAGGCGCGATCCTGCCGCAAAGCGCTGAATCGGATCGTCGTAGTGCAGCACCAAGGGGTCAACGATCTGCAGCACCTCGTCACTCATGGCCGTGGCAAGGGCAAACAAGAGCTCGCTGGTGGTCTTGAAGTGGTTGTAGAACGTGCCGCGCGACACACCGGCAGCAGCAATGAAGTCATCGATCACAGCAACGTCCGGTCCCTTTTCGTTGAAGACGGTCAGTGCGGTCTCCAGAAGGCGAAGCCGTGTCTTTTCCCGACGTTGCGCCCCTACCCGCACGCGATGGTCTGCAACGGGTTCTTCGCTGTCTTCATTTGCGATTGTTGTAGAGCGTGCCAGTGCACCCTGCGGAGCAGGCAACTTCCGGGTACTAAGGGAAACCCCTACCATTTTATACCTTTTGTCATGTTGACGAAATCGTCATATCGGTTAAAAATTCATTTTATACAAACAGTTTAATTCAACCAAAGGAGTCTATTAAATGAAGCTGCTACGTCACGGTCCCGTAGGCCAGGAAAAACCCGGCGCACTCGACGCCAATGGACAGATTCGCGACCTGTCACTCTTGATTTCTGACTTCACGCCCGAGTGGATGTCGCCAGCCAAGCTGCAGGCCTTGGGAGCGATCGACTTGTCGCGCATGCCGCAGGTAGCGCAAGGCACGCGCCTGGGCGCGCCGGTGGCCGGCACGCGCCAGTTCGTCGCCATTGGCCTGAACTACCGCAAGCATGCCGAAGAATCTGGCTTGGAAATTCCCAAGGAACCCGTTGTCTTCACGAAGGCGATTACCTGCATCGCAGGCCCTAACGACGATGTCGAGCTGCCCGAAGGCTCAGTAGCCGGCGACTGGGAAATCGAACTGGGTTTTGTCATCGGTACGCTGGCCCGCAAAGTGTCTGTCGCGCAAGCTCTCTCGCATGTGGCCGGCTACTGCCTGGCCAATGACGTGTCCGAGCGTGATTGGCAGATCAAGCGCAATGGCCAGTGGGGCAAGGGAAAGAGTTTTGACGGTTTTGGACCCATCGGCCCTTGGTTGGTGACCAGCGACGAATTGCCCGATCCGCAGAGCATCCCGCTGGAGCTCGCCGTCAACGGCGAGACGCGGCAGCAGAGCAACACGGCCGACATGATCTTCCCGGTGGCCGAGATCGTCTCGTATCTCAGCCAGTTCATGACGCTGCTGCCCGGCGATCTCGTCATCACCGGTACACCACAAGGTGTGGGCCTGGGTATGAAGCCAAGCCCGGTGTTCCTGCGTCGTGGTGATGTGATGACGCTGAGCGCCGGCCCGCTGGGCACGCAGCGTCAGCAGGTCATCTAACCCGCAAGCCAACCTGAAACAGCAACCAAAAAACGCCGCGATTGTCGCGGTGCGGGCGGAGCCTTGCCCGGATCACCAGGAGACAACGATGACTCAAGCTACCGGCCAGCACGCGCCCCCCGACTTTCTTGCGGTGCATTCTGTCGACGAATTTGTCTTTAGCGTGCCAGATTTGGAGCAAGCCCGGCACTTCTACACCAGCTTTGGCCTGGATGTGCGCGACGAAAACGGTGCGCTGGCTTTGTACACCCATGGCCATGCACATCGATGGGCACGCATTTTCCCAGGCGTCACCAAACGCCTTTTGTGGCTCAGCCTGGGCATTCATGGGGCTGATGAAGCGCGATTTGTGCAACGCCTTGCCCAGCAGGGAATCGCTCGGGCGGTACCACCGTCACAGGCCGACCAAGCCGGCCTATGGATCGAAGGGCCGGACGGGCTGGCCCTGCAGTTACGTGTCGCAGAAAAATCATCGCCTTCGGAGCCGGCACCGCGGGAGCTCCCGCTGCAAAGCCGCAACCAGGGCCGCTCGCCCAGCCGCAGCAAGGCCCAGGCGGTGCGACCACTGTACCTCTCGCACATCCTGCTGTTCAGCGCCGATGTCGATCAGGCGGTGCGGTTTTACGAGGACATCCTGGGCTTGCGGCTTTCTGACAAGTCCGGCTCGGTAATTGCCTTTTTGCACAGCCCGCACGGCAGTGACCATCACCTGATCGCGTTTGCCAAGTCCGGTGGCCTGGGGCTGCACCACAGCAGCTGGTGCGTTCCTTCCATCGACGCTGTCGGGATCGGTACGCAGCAGATGGTGCAGGCTGGCTACGAGCAGGGCTGGGGCGTTGGCCGGCACGTGCTGGGCTCGAACTATTTCCGCTACGTACGCGATCCGTGGGGCAGTTATGCCGAGTATTCCTACGACATCGACTTCGTCCACGCTGGCGACCAGTGGCCCTCGGCAGACCACCCCGGCGAAGACTCTCTCTACGTCTGGGGCCCCGCGCTGCCTAACGACTTCATCATCAACCACGAACTGCCAGCCTCGGCAACGGGCGGCCAAGGACAACCATCATGAGCCAAGACAACATTCCTTTTTACGATGTCGTGCAGATCGGGTATGGCCCGGTCAGCGAAATCATGGCCCTTGCACTGGCGCGCCAGGGTCGCAGCGTGGCCGTTTTCGAGCGCTGGCGCGTGCGGTTTGCCCTGCCGCGTGCGGTGTGCATCGACCACGAGCTTTACCGCGTGCTGTCAGCGCTGGGCATGGGCAAGGAGCTTCCCGCAGTCAGCCATTCCGGACCCATGTACCGCTGGTTCAACGCTGACTGGAAAGAGTTGCTGGCCATTGACTGGGAGTCCGAATCGATTTCAGGCGGGCCGGAGGTCAACTTCGTGCACCAGCCGACGTTGGAAAAGCTGTTCGAAGACGTCGTCGAGGCTTGTCCCAATGTTGAGCTCAACCTGGGTTGGGAAGCCGTGGAGGCAACCCAGACGGCTGACTACGCGCAGCTGGTGGTTCGCGACTTCGAGACGGGTGAAACCCGAACGGTACGGTGCAAATACCTCATTGGCGCTGACGGGGCGAACAGCTTGGTGCGTCGCGCCATCGGCTCGACTCAGGAAGACAAGGGCTTTGAGGCCGACTGGCTGGTGATCGACGTGTTGCCTCACGAAGGCGTCACGCTCGACGTCCCACCGGCCGCGCAATACTGCAACCCACTGCGGCCCACCACGATCGTGCCCGCCGGTGTCAAGGACGGCCGGTACTTTCGTCGCTGGGAGTTCATGCGCCTGCCGCACGAGACCGCCGCAGAGATCGAGAACGAAGACTTTGCGTGGGAACTTCTTGCGCCGTGGGTGACGCGCGACCAAGCGACCATCGTGCGCCACAAGGTCTACACGTTCCGCTCCCTGCTGGCCAACACCTGGCGCAAGGGCCGGATGCTGATCGCCGGCGACGCCGCGCATGTGATGCCGCCGTTCATGGGCCAGGGCATGTGCGCCGGTCTGCGGGACGATTGGAACCTGGCGTGGAAGCTCAACCTCGTGCTGGACGGCCAGGCGAGTGACGACTTGCTCGACACCTACCAGCCCGAACGCCGGCCCCATGTCAGCGACGTGATTGACTTGTCAATGTATCTTGGCAAAGTGATTTGCATCGCCGATCCCGCAAAAGCGGCGCAGCGCGACGAAGCCTTTTTCAGCGGCAAGGCGCCACCGCCGCCCGCCTTCCCCAGCTTGAGCGACGGTATTTTGCGCCGCGGGCCTGATGGCGCGGTGCAGGCACCGGCCGGATTGCTCAGCCCGCACGGGACCGTTCGCTCAGGCGATCGGCAAGGGCGCTTCGATGAGGTCGTCGGCCTGGGCTTCGTGCTGGTATCGAGGAGCGCTGCGGTCGAGGCCGAGCTTGGCGAGAAGCAGCGCGCTTTCCTCGATGCGCTGGATGCTAAACGCATTGTCATTGGCGCAGCGGGCACCGAAGCGGGTCCGGGCGCCTGGGAGGACCTGGACGGCAAGTTCATACCGTACATGGCGCAGCACGGCATCGAAGCCATGCTGGTGCGGCCGGACTTCTACCTGTATGGCGCGGCGTCGAAAGCGAGCGACATCAATCAACTGGTGGATGACCTGGCCAAGGATTTGAGACGCCATGGCGTCACCCTCGGCACTCAGCCTGAGCAGGAAGCCGCAAGCGCTTAAGGCAAGCGTAGACAAGAAACCCAAATGAAGGCGCCCGCCGGAGGACATGGGTCACCGGTCAGTGCGGCGCGAGCCTGCTCGGATCCAAAAGAGTCAAGCGTCACGACAGTGCATTTTTTCAATTTTTTCAACTCTGGGGAGACATTCATGACCACTAAATTACTTACCTGCGTGCCTGCGCTTCTGGCTGGACTGCTGGCCACTTTGAGCATGACAGGCCATGCGACGGAGGGAGGCGGCAGCTTGTATCCCAACGGGGCAGACAATTTCAGCGCAGGCGCCATGCCGCCTCCGGGGTTTTATGGAATGCTGTTCGCGAACCACTACAGCGCGGACCGCGTGAACGATGCCAACGGCAACAATTTGAACGTTCCCGGGTTCAAGGTCACGGCCAACGCGGTGGTGCCCCGCTTCATCTGGGTGACGGGCGCCAAATTTCTGGGCGGCGACCTCTCGCTCCACGCCCTGCTTCCGGTGGTTGATCTGAAGGTTTCAGCCGCAGGCAACTCACAAAGGAAGTCCGGCATTGGAGACCTCACCACTGGCCCGGGACTGGGCTACCACCACAGTCCCAACCTGCACAGCCTGCTCGGCCTCGACTTCTACCTGCCCACGGGCGGCTACAACAAAGGTGATCTGGCCAATATCGGACGCAATTACTACGCTGTCGAGCCTTTGTACATCCTGAGCTACATCGATCCCCAGGGGTTCAATGGCGACATCAAGATGGGCTACCTCTTCAACCAGCGCAACAAGGACACCGATTACCGGTCAGGGCAGGAATTTCACTTTGATTATGCCGCCGGCTGGGGATTGGGCAATGGCTTGACCGCCGGTGTCGGCGGCTACTACTACCAGCAAACCACCACCGACAGGCAAGCCGGCGTCGATCTGGCCAACAGCAAGGCAAAGGCGTTTGCCATCGGGCCCTCCTTGAAATACGACAGCGGCAAGGGCTGGTTTGCGACCGTCAAGTGGCAAAAGGAAATGAAGTCGGAAAACCGCGTGCAGGGCAACGCGCTGTGGGTCAAGGCGGTGTTTCCTCTTTGACACCCACGCTGGGCGCGATCGGACTTGCATTTCACGCTCACGCAGCAGCACGCCTATTGGATGAAAGCCTCGCGCTGTCCTCTAAAAGAGGGCTGCGTTTTCCAACAAACCACCTGAACAACTAATCACCATGAACACGCATGTCAACATCAATCCGAGCATCGGCACGACGTCCCGCTGGGACGTGAGCTACGAATGGAAAGCCGTCACCCTCCTGTGCCTGGCCTTTGGCTTGGTCGGCATGGACCGGTTCATGCTGCTGCCGCTTTTTCCTGTGATTGCGCCTGATCTCAAGCTCAATTACCAGGATTTGGGCCACATCACCGGCATTTTGGCAGTCGCCTGGGGCGTCTCTGCATTGTTCATGGGCAACCTGTCGGACCGGCTCGGGCATCGCAAGGTCATCATCCCGGCCATCATCGTCTTCTCGTTACTGGCCGGCTTCAGCGGCCTGGCAACCAGTGTCGTCAGCCTGATGGCCATTCGCGCGCTGATCGGCTTTGCCGAAGGCGCCTACACGCCCCCCAGCATTGTTGCAACGCTCGATGCGTCCAAGCCGTCGCGGCAAGGCTTAAATATCGGGATTCAACAGGCGGCGCTGCCGTTGTTCGGCCTGGGCATTGCGCCCATCCTCGTCACGCAGTTGCTCAAGGTGGTCGAGTGGCACTGGATTTTCGCGATGGTCTCGATTCCAGGCCTGATCGTGGCGTACCTGCTGTACCGCGTGCTACGCAACACGACGCCAACGGTCGCGGCACTGCACACGTCGACCCATGATGCGTCTGAGCACAAGTGGAGCGATGTGTTCAAGTACCGCAACATTCCGTTGAACATGCTGGGGATGCTGTGCTGGCTCACCTGCCTGGTGGTGCTCAGCGCCTTGCTGCCGAACTACCTGATCGACTACCTGCACCTGTCGCTCGAACAGATGGGCCTAGTGCTCTCGGCGATTGGTTTTGGCGGCACGATGGGCACCTTGGTCATGCCAGCACTGTCCGATCGCCTTGGACGCAAGCCGGTCATGATTATTTCTGTCATCGGCGCAGCGATCGGTCTGTATTTCCTCATGCATACCGGGGCCGAGCCGTATCGCTTGTTTGCCAGCCTGTTCGTCACGCTCTTTTTTGTTTTCAGCATGATCTGCCTGACGGTGGGGCCGATCAGTGCCGAGTCGGTGCCTGCCAAGCTGATGTCAACGGCCTCGGGCATCGTGGTCGGCACCGGCGAGATTTTCGGCGGCGGCATCGCACCCGTCATTGCCGGGTATGTCGCGCAAAACTACGGCATTCAATACATCATGTACCTGGCCGCGGTCGCACTGGCAGTTGGGTTCGTGGTGACGCTTTGCTTGAGAGAAACCGCGCCGTCCAAGCAGCGCTGAACATCTCCTATAGACAGGCCAAGAAATCACAGGCCAGCACTCAGAAAAATCGCAACAGTCAATACTTTTTACCCATGGAGCCTGAAGCATGAAAAACAATGACCTCACCACCCTTTTTTCCCACATCAAACCTTCGGATACACCCTTCGTTTCCGGTGGCCTGCGCGATTTTTTCACCTATCGTGATTTGGGTATTGAACAAGCTACCAACGGACGGGTTGTGGCACAACTCGTGAGAGCGAACCAGGCGCCCGAGCGCGGCACCGGGTGGCATGTGCATGAGGCTCAGTTTCACATTGTGTACATGCTCAAGGGCTGGGCACGCTTCATGTACGAGGATCGGGAGACACTGGTCGAAGCTGGTGACTGCGTGCATCAGGCGCCGGGAATTCGCCATTATTTGTTCGATTACTCGCCGGACATGGAATACCTGGAGGTCGTTGGTCCGGCCGCCTTCACCAGTATCGAAGCAAAAGGCCCGTGCGCGGTGCCCGAACCAATGCCCTGGGCATGAGCGCTCGACAGTAACGCGGTTCAAGAGTCATTCCAGCAATTCCTAATCGGCCCTTGCCAAATTTGCAGCCATGGCTTTGACGGCCGCCGTTTTCAAACTTCTCGACCATTGATTAAACCGATTTAGTAGCATAGACGAGCAGGTGGCTTACCAGCCAATGCGAAGCAATCCTCTCACGTCTGCCGCGCGGACACATAATGGACGCTGGCACGTCGGAACATGTCGCACAAATAATCTGCTGCCGGCGTCAGCGGGAATCCGGTGCGCCGGATCACGACGATATCCGGAGCCGGCAGTGGCTCCTCTATGTCGATCACCTGCAATGCACTGCGGGTCAGTTCGAACTCATCGTATTGCCGCAGTGTCACTGCTAACGCATCCGATGACATCAGCGTGATCAACGCGCTGAGCATGGATTCGGCTCTGATGACCAGGCGCGGCGGTGGCAACTTGTGGTGTACAAACAGTGCTCGGAACTCTGCCTCAGCGTCGCTGGTCGTGCCCGTCGTGATCCAACTGGCCCCAACCAAGTCTCGCAATGAACGCGCCTGTGCCAGTGGGTGACCGCGACGGGCAAAAACCCGCCGTGTATTGTTGAACAATTTCTCGACCGAATATTCGCGTGAGGGTGCGGGTTTTGGCGCTGGGCCCAGGTAAAAATCCATGCTGCCATCGCGCAGCCGGGTCTCCACGGCCGGGAACGAGCCTTCGACGATCTGCAAATGCACGTTGGCGAACCGCTGCTGAAACAAGGGCAAGGCCACAGGCAGCAAGGTGAAATGGGTCACGATGGACAGGCAGACCGCCACGTGGCCTTTGTCGCCCCCGAGGTACTGCTGCACATCTTCTAGCACATGGCGCGATTCGTTGGTAATGGTGCGAGCCCGCCTTAAAACCAGTTCGCCCACCGGCGTTGTTGTCATGCCGCGTGAACGTCGTTCAAACAGGGGCGCACCGAGCTCCCGCTCAAGTTCGCCGATGTTGTGGGTAAGCGCGGGTTGCGACATGCCCAACGCACGCGCTGCGCCACGAAGGCTGCCCTGCTCTGCCACCGCCAAGGCCGCACGTAATTGATGCAATTTCATGATTGATAAATAAAAACTGTCGCTGGAACACTTTTGACATCTTACGTTGTTCTCTGTTCGTTCCTAGACTAGCTACCAGAGCCGAAAAGGCCACGGCCTGGCTGGTCAAAAAATTCAAACCACTGGAGACATATCCGATGCGTATTCGCAATGCACTTCTTTCCGCCATCATCCTGGCGACACCTTTTTTATCGGTGACAGCACAGACAGCACCGGTGTTTCCAAGCCGGATGTTGACCATCGTCGTTCCCGTCGGGCCTGGAGGCAGTTACGACTACCTTGGGCGGTTGTTGGGCGACGGATTGTCAAAGGAACTGGGGCAGCCGGTACTAGTGGACAACAAGCCCGGCGCGGGGACTGTCGTCGGAACGACTTTCGCAGTCAAAAGTCCACCCGATGGCTACACCATGGTGGTGGGGGGGGTCGGCAGCATTGCTCAGGCACCGGCGCTGACACGTAATTTGCCTTATAACCCCACCAAAGACCTGCAGCCGTTGCAGCTGGTTTCGACCAATGGCTACACGCTGATTGCGCGTCCCGACCTGCCGCAAAAGACATTGCCTGAATTGATTGCTTATGCGCGGGCCAACCCCGGCAAACTCACGATCGGCACGCCCGGTCAGGGGAGTGGACAAGCGGTCGGGGCTGCACTTTTAAAAAGCCTGGCGGGCATCGACATCCTGGAAGTTCAGTTCAAGGGCACTTCACCCGTCTACACCGAACTCATAGCTGGTCGCATCGACCTTTTCTTTGACGGTACCGGGACTGCGCAGCCCTTCGTCAAAAGCGGCAAGGTGCAGGCCCTCGTAACTTCTGGCGAAACCCGCGAGCTGCCTGATATCCCAACAGCGCGGGAAAGCGGCTTACCCGATTTGGTGCTGTCCAGTTGGACGGGGCTTTTCGTGCCTGCTGCCACACCCCGGCCCATCGTACTTCGCTTACGTCAGGCTATCGAGAAGGTGGTGTCAACGCCGGCTTTCAAGGAACACCTGAATTCGCGCAGCTTCAGCCCATTTACGACGCCGGATGTCGAAACTTTCGTGCGTGCTGAGAACCAGCGCTGGCCCGCCTTGCTGGCAAAGGCCGGCATTCAACCTCAGTGACGACCCACTATCGACCCAAGGAAATGACATGACAAGTACAAAAGAAAGTGCAAACGCAATAGCGTCCGGAATCCGGTCTCATCAACAGCTGATTGACGGGGAATGGGTAGCGGCTGCAAGCGGCCAAACCTTCGATGACATCAATCCGTACACCGGGGAGGTCTTCGCCCGGATACCCGCCTCCGGCGCTGCCGATGCGAAACGCGCCATCGATGCAGCGGAAAAAGCTTTTCCGGCCTGGGCCAAACTGGGAGCCCGCGCCCGTCAAGCACTGTTTCTCAAGGCGGCGGACATTGTGGAGCGCCGCGCCGATGAGTTGGTCAGCATCATGGCTCTGGAGACGGGTGCGTCGAACGCTTACTCCCGCTTTCAGATCCAGTGGTCTGCGGGGCTCCTGCGGCAGGCAGCCGGTTACCCCTATCTGTCAGGCGGAGAGATAGTTCCATCGGATACCCCTGGCGTCTTTGCCATGGCAATCCGCAAGCCGCTGGGCGTGGTGGCGGGCATATCACCGTGGAACGGGGCCCTGGCACTGGGGCTGCGCACGGTGGTAAGTCCACTGGCATGCGGAAACACGGTGGTGCTTAAACCCTCGGAGGAAGCGCCGATCTGTGCTGGCCTGGTCATCGGGGAGATTCTTCACGAGGCGGGATTCCCAGCAGGCGTGATCAACGTCATCACGCATGCACCTTCACAAATCGGACCTATTGCCGACGAGCTGTTCGAAAGCCGCGCTGTACGCGCCTACAACTTCACAGGCTCGTCAGCAACGGGCTCCATGCTGGCCGCACGCGCTGGCAAACACCTCAAACGCATTGCGCTGGAACTCGGTGGCTACAACCCGATGCTGGTGCTGCACGATGCCGACCTGGCGTACTCCGTCGATACCGCCATCTTCGCGTCGTTCTTTCACCAAGGACAGATCTGCATGAACACGCGCAAGATACTGGTCGCCAGGCCGCTGTTTGACGACTTCCTGGAGCGGTTTGTTGAGCGTGCCAAGGCCCTCAAGCCCGGCGACCCGACAAATCCGGCAACCAAAATAGGGCCGCTGATCAACGACCAGGCCGTTGCAAAGGTGCGTGACGGAATTGCCAGTGCCGTGGCGCTGGGCGCTCGCGTCGTCGCTGGCGGAAACCACAACGGCCGATGCTTCGAGCCAACCGTCCTTGTCAACGTGCCAACGAACGCCCCCATCTATTGCGAAGAAGTGTTCGGCCCTGTCGTATTGATTGAACCGTTCGACGACGAACAAGAGGCTGTGCAAAAAGCAAATGGCAGCGACTACGGATTGTCCGCCTCGATCATGTCGCGCGATGCGTGGCGCGCCATCACACTGGCCGGGCAGATCGAGGCCGGCATGGTCAATGTGAACGGACCAACCATGGGCGGCGAACCGCAGATTCCATTTGGCGGTGTCAAAGACAGTGGATGGGCCCGATTTGGCCGCTGGGCAATCGACATCTTCTCCGACCTGCATTTGGTGACCGTGAGTGAGCAGAAACGGCACTACCCTTTTTGAACGCCCCAATTGCAAGGACCATTATGAAAAAGCTCGACATCTACAACCATGTACTGCCGCCGGCGTACTTTGAACTGGTCAAGGCACATTCCAGGGATGCAGGCCTCCTCAAACGCATGGCGAGCATACGCATGCTATGGGACGTGGAGGCCCGCGCAGAGATGCTGGTCCAGAAGTTTCCCGACCTAGCGCAGGTGCTCACGTTGAGCGCGCCATCGCCCGAGATGCTGGGTGGGCCGCTTGAATCTCCCGAGTTCGCCCGCGTGGCCAACGACGGCATGGCCGAAATTTGCAGGCGATGGCCAGACCAGTTTCCGGTCTTTGTCGCGTCGCTGCCCATGAACAACCTGTCCGAGGCGCTCAAGGAGATGGACCGTGCCATCAATACGCTGGGTGCGCGCGGCGTGCAGTTGCTCACCAGCGTCAATGGCCGCCCGCTTGACGACCCGGAGTTTTTTACGATCTTCGAGCGCATGGCCAACCATCACAAGCTGCCAGTCTGGATGCATCCGTTTCGGCCCGGCACCCGATCCGACTATCCGGAAGAAGAACGCTCACGCTATGAGATCTGGCAAGTGCTGGGCTGGCCGTTCGAGACGTCGGTGGCCATGTCACGGATGGTGTTCTCGGGCCTGCTGGAAAAACTGCCCGATCTGCGCATCATCACGCACCACTGCGGCGGGATGTTGCCTTACTTCGCCGGGCGCGCCGAATCCTTGTGGGCACAACTGGGCAGCCGTAGCGCAGACGGCAGCGAGGCAGACGTGCTCAAGCGCCTGTCCAAGCCGCCTATCGAATACTTCAAGATGTTCTACGGCGACACGGTGCTGGGCGGCTCCCGTGCGGCGCTGCGCTGCGGACTCGACTTTTTTGGTGTCGATAACGTGGTCTTTGCATCCGACTGTCCGTTCGATCCCGAAGGCGGGCCGATGTTCATCCGCGAGGGCATACGCTCCATCGAGGAGCTGGGACTGAGCGACGAGGACCAGGACAAACTCTATCTTGGCAATGCGCTGCGCCTGATGCGTATGACCAAAGGGAGCAAGCCATGAACCCAGGCAACCAACCGCCTTCCACACTGAACTTGCCGCGCGTCTTGTTCGCGGCTGGGGCATTGTCCGCGCTTGCCAGCGAACTAGACGCACTCGGCATCCATCGGCCGCTGCTGGTGACGGATCAGGGGCTGGTTGCGGCTGGACTGGCCACGAAGGCGATTGCCGCTTGTGGGAAGGCCGCACCGGCAGTTTTCGACTGCGTAACGGAGAACCCGCTGTTCATCGATGTCGACAGCGGCGCCGCATGGTATGCCCAGCAGGGCTGCGATGGTGTGCTTGCATTGGGTGGTGGATCGGTGATCGATACCGCAAAAATGATTGCACTGCTGGCTACCAACCCCGGCTCAGTCGCCAACTATGCCGGTGTACGAAATGCGGTCCATGGACCCAGCGCTCCGCTGATCGTCATTCCGACGACTGCTGGCACAGGCAGCGAAGCCTCGCCGTCCGCAGGCATCCACCCTGACGCAGTCACCGCCTCAGTCGGCATGAACTCTCGCCACCTTGTTCCGAAGCTTGCCATCCTTGACCCGGATCTGACGCGCAGCCTGCCGGCGCGCCTGACGGCAGCCACCGGCGTGGATGCGTTGTCTCATTGCATCGAAGGCTTCTTGTCAAAAAAAGACATTCCGCTTGGCAAATCGATCGCGCTGGACGGAATCGCCCGCGTAGCCCGTTACCTGCGTCGTGCCGTTACGAACCGCGATGACGTTCAAGCCCGTGGGGAAATGATGCTCGCGGCTTTCGCGGGCGGGGCGGCAATCGGCATGGGTCTCGGACCCGCGCACGCCATCGCCATCGTCTGCAGTGATCAAGGCTTTCACCACGGACTGTTGAGCGGAATCGGACTGGTCGCCACGCTGGATGCGACCAGTGCGCACGTGCCAGAGCTGGCTGCTGAAGTTGCGTTGGCCCTTGGTCTGGGGCGTACGGAATCGTTGGGGCAAGCGGTTGCTCGCCTCATGCGTGAATTGGGTCTGCCGGCGACTTTGGCAGAGCTGAACTACGTGCCGCGTGATCTGCAGACACTTGCCGATGCCGCGCACCAGAGCCATTTCAACCTGTTCGCGCCGTTTCATCCAACGGCATCGGACTACGCAGTCATGTTTGCCAGTTCACTGAGGAAAAATTCATGAGTACAACACGATGGCAACTCCGTCGCGTTGTACACGCTGCTCGACCGCGCTGCCATCACACAGGTAGTGTAGGACAGGGGCCTGAGGCGGACGCTCACTTTTCCAGGTTGTAGCGGCTCGCGGGGCGGCGCATCATGTCGCAGAGATATTCAGCTGCCGGCGTTGGAGGAATCGCATTGCGTTGTATCAAGACAATCGCCGGTGCCGCAATCAGTTCCTGCACTTTAATCTGAGAAATCACACCTTTGATGAGCGGAGAATCCAGCCATTGCACGGGTGACATGGTCAGCATGTCAGTGGATGCCACAGCAGTGATCCAGGTCAGCGCAGATTCGGCCTGGATGGACAGCCGCGGTGCGGGCAAGCCGAAACTGGCGAACACGCTGCTGAACTCAGCCTCGGCATGATCGGTAATTGACGTGGTGACCCAGCTGGCATCTATCAGCTCAGCCAGGGAGCGAGCCTTCGATAGAGGATGTCCGATCCGGCACAAAACAACCCGGGTATTGTCAAAAAGTTTAACCATTTGAAGGTCGGGTGCAGGCCCACCTTGGGGCGCCGCTCCGATATAGAAGTCAACTGATCCGCTCTTGAGCTTTGCTTCAACCACCGGATAAACGCCTTCGATAATGCGCAATTTGACATTGGGATAGGCGTGATAAAACGGTGACAGGGCTTCCGACAGCAATGCAATGTGCGCGACGCTCGACACGCAAGCAACGACGGTACCATGCACAGATCCCTGAAGTTGCTGGACTTCTTCGCGCGCGCGCCTGAGTTCATTGACGGCAGACGTTGCACGGCGTGCGAACAGGATGCCCATGGGCGTCAGCACGGTGCCTGTTGGCTGGCGCTCCAGCAAGGGAACGCCGATTTCGCGCTCCAGTTCGCGCACGCTCCTGCTGAGCGCTGGTTGCGCCATGCCAAGGTGCTTCGCCGCTGAATTGATGCTTCCCTTTTCCGCAATCGCTAGCAAATCACGCAGGTGATGCAGCTTCATATTTTTGCCTCCTGGGCGTGTACCTAAGCCGTAAATGGATTCCTGCATGGATTCCTGCGCCAAGGCCTATGCGTAACAAGTATAGGGTGGACTAATTTGTAGTCTGGCGTTGCCGCTGCCCCAGGATGAAACTAGCGCTACTTTATTTACTTTAGTTCTGGATCGAACATCAATGCAAAACAAAGAACTCGACGGTTTGGTGGAGCGAGCAAAGATTTCAGCGTTATTGACGGGCTGGGGTTACTGGCGTGACACCTGCAATTGGGCGCGTCTGGCAGATTGCTACACAGCCGATGCGCATATGTTGACCACGTGGTTTGACGGGACAGCTTGCGCTTTCTTGGAAGCATCGCAGCGCATGGCAGCGAAGGGCTCCAACCTGCAGCATTACATCGGAACACCCATCATCGACATCCATCAGGATCGCGCAACTGCCGCAACACGCATCCAGTTGCTGGTGCGGGGGGAGATTGAAGGCGTAGCGGTCGATGCGACCTGTTATGGCCGTTTTCATGATCGGCTTGTCAAGCAAAACGGCACCTGGCGTATTCAAAGGCGGGTACCGGTTTATGAAAAAGACACTCTTTGCGTCGTACATCCCGAGGACGAGTTGACGCTCGATGTCGAACGGCTGCAGACGTTTCCGGCTCATTACCGGTTTCTCGCCTATTTGCAGTCCCTGGGGGGGGCCACCATTTCCCCGGATCTGCCGGCGCCCAACAGCCCTGCTGAGCACCAGTTGTTCAAGGAAGACGACGCATGGCTGTCGTCCTCTCAATCCCCCACTAAGGCTGACAAATCATGAAACTCAAACCCCTCATCGCCCTGGCGGCCGTGTGCGCCACCCTCCTTTCTCCATCAGCCCGCGCCGCCGACGCCTACCCCGGCAAGCCGGTCGTCATCGTCGCCCCGTCAGGCGCGGGCGGCGGCTTTGACTTTGTCGGGCGCATGATGGGGCAGACCTTGACCGAGCAGCTCAAGGGCAGCTTCATCGTGGACAACCGCACCGGCTCGGGCACCGTCGTGGGCACCAAAAGCGTGGCCATCGCGCCACCCGACGGCTACACGCTGCTGGTCGGCGGGCTGAGCAACATGGTCTTCAACGCGGCGCTGTACGACAAGCAGGCCTACAGCCCGCAAAACGACTTCATCCCTGTCAAGCTGGTCGCCCGCTACCCCTACGTGCTGGCGGCCCGCGCCGACCTCAAGCTCGACACAGCCAGCCAGATCATGGCCGCGGCCAAACTGCAGCCCGAGACCTTCACCATTGCCACCGCCGGCGCGGGCAGCGGCCAGCAGGTGCTGGCCGCCGCGTTTGAAAAGAGCGCCAAGGCTAAGTTCCTCATCGTTCCGTACAAGAGCGCGCAGGCCGCCTACCAGGACCTGATCGCCGGGCGGGTGGACCTGTTTTTCGATACCTTGCCCTCGGTGCGGCCGCACCTGCAGTCCAAGCGCGTCAAGGCCATCTTCATCACCAGCCCGGTGCGCAACCCGGCCGTTCCCGCGTTGCCGACGGCCAGGGAAATCGGCCTGCCAGAGCTGGAAATGGGCTCGTGGTTCGGCCTGTTCGCGCCGCGCAAGACGCCGCCGAACGTGGTCACAGAGCTGCGCCGGGCGCTGGACGCGGGCATGAAAGAGCCCGCCATGCTGACGCGGCTCGACGCCGCCGGCATCGAGCCCCTGGCGCTCACCCCGGAGCAGACCGACGCTTTCATCAAGGCTGAGTACACCAAATGGACAGGCGTCATCAAGCAGGCCGGCATCACGGCTGACTGAGCTGTTCATGGATTGATTGATGGCTTGAGGCTGCGCAACCCCTTTTACTTTTTTTTGCATCCACCATGACCGACTCCAACGACTTCCTCGACACCGTTTTTAACCATGCGCGAACGGCCAATGCCTTTACCGACACGCTGGTGGCGCCCGAGCTTTTGCGCCAGGCCTATGACATCGCGAAAATGGGCCCCACATCCATGAACACGCAGCCGGCGCGTTATGTGTTCTTGACCACAAAGGACGCCAGGGCGCGTCTGATTCCAGCATTGAGTCCGGGCAACGTGGACAAAGCCATGCAGGCACCCGTCATCGCCATCGTGGCGACCGACACCCGTTTCTACGAGTTCATGCCCCTGGTGTTTCCCCATAACGCGAACGCCACCGCCCTGTTCGAAGGCAACGCAGCGCTGGCCAGCGGGACGGCCGCGCGCAACGGCACGCTGGGCAGCGCCTACTTCATCGTGGCAGCGCGCGCGCTCGGCCTGGATTGCGGGCCGATGAGTGGCTTTGACATGGCCAAGGTCAACGCGGAATTTTTCCCCGATGGCCGCTGGCAGGCGAATTACCTGATCAACCTGGGCTACGCAGACAAATCGAAATTGTTCGGTCGAAGCCCTCGTTTGACGTTCGAACAAGCGGCAGTAGTGCTCTGACAAGCCAAGGCCGAAATTTAACAATTACCCGCAAGGGAGTTGCTCCGAGGGCTTGGTAGCCGCTGAAGCGAAATGCGCAAGCGGTGGCTCAACCGTTGCCCATGTTTTACATAAAGAGAGACGCAATATGAAAAAAAATCTTATCGTTTTAGCTGCCATCGGCACCTTCGCCGGCATGGCGCAAGCGCAGTCCACCGTGACGATTTACGGTTTGCTCGACGCAAATATCGGCATCTTCAAAACCAACGTAGTCGTCGGAAACACTGTTCAGAATCTGAGCCAGCGTGCAGTTCAAACGGATGGCCTGAGTGGAAGCCGGTGGGGCTTTCGAGTAAGCGAAGATCTAGGCAATGGCCTTGCGGCTGTCGCCAACCTCGAAAGCGGTATGGCCATGGATACTGGAGCTTCTGCGCAGGGTGGTGTGTTGTTCGGTCGTCGTGCCAACGTGGGCCTGGCCGGAGGATTTGGGACGGTGACCATCGGGCGCAATACCAGCTCGTACGAAGACGTGTCTTCTGAGGGTTCTGCCATGGGTCACTCTGTGATTTTTGACCCGTCCCAGACCAATAACGGTCCATCCACAGCCGTAGCTGGTTCAGCTTTGACTGCTGGCAGTGCGGCAACTCTGTTGTCCCACGGCAGCAAGACCTGGATCGGGTACCAGACGCGTTTCAATAACAGCATCAAGTACATCAGTCCAAATATCGCCGGCTTCACTGGCTCGCTGACGTATGCCGTCGGAGAAGACAAATCAAACCCGGTTGTCTCCGCCAATGCCAGCAAAAGCATCTCGGTTTTCCTAAAGTATGTCAACGGGCCACTGCTGGTATCCGGTGGTCACCAATCGGAAGCGCCAGGTGGTACGCTGGCAGTCGCTGGTGCCGGCGTGACGAATGCAGCGAACGGCAGTGCGCGGCCGGCACTGCAAAACACGCTCATCAACGTCGCCTATGACTTCGGTATGTTGAAAATCGCCGGTGGCCTGAATCGCGCCAAATTCAAGGACGTGTCCGCACCGGCGCAACTCAATGGGGGCAGTGTCGGGGGCGCTTTTGCTGCACAAAAAGAAGTCACCCTGAGTGTTGCCGTGCCGGTGGGCGCTGCAATGCTGAGCGCAGGCTATGCACAGTCAAAAGGTGACACGCTCGGCAAGAGCGCTGGCGTTGGCGTGCAGGCCCTGTACGCATTGAGCAAGCGAACGACCTTGTATGCGGGCGGTCTTAATGTCAAAGCGTATGACAAGCTGGCTGCTGCGGTTGTTGTGGGATTGCCCGGCAGCAGCATTGGCCGCACCACCACGTACGCCGCTGGCATTCGCCACACTTTCTGATTCAAAACGGACCTTAACCCGATTTTCAGGGAATCGGCAGGTCGTTCACGAATATCCGTAGCGGCCTGCATTTCTGAAAACCTGTTCAGACAAATCATTTAACTCACTGATAAAGAAACCGATATATGAAACTGCTGCGTCACGGTCCCGTAGGCCAGGAAAAACCCGGCGCACTCGACGCCAATGGACAGATTCGCGACCTGTCGCTCTTGATTTCTGACTTCACGCCCGAGTGGATGTCTCCAGCCAAGCTGCAGGCCTTGGGAGCGATCGATTTGTCGCGCATGCCACTGGTGCCTGAAGGCACGCGCCTGGGCGCGCCGGTTGCCGGCACGCGCCAGTTCGTCGCCATTGGCCTGAACTACCGCCAGCATGCCGAAGAATCCGGCTTGGAAATTCCCAAGGAGCCCGTTGTCTTCACGAAGGCGATTACCTGCATCGCCGGCCCCAACGACGATGTCGAGCTGCCCGAAGGCTCAGTGGCCGGCGACTGGGAAATCGAACTGGGTTTTGTGATCGGTACGCTGGCCCGAAAGGTGTCTGTCGCGCAAGCTCTCTCTCATGTGGCCGGTTACTGCCTGGCCAATGACGTGTCCGAGCGCGACTGGCAGATCAAGCGCAATGGCCAGTGGGGCAAAGGCAAGAGCTTCGACGGTTTTGGACCCATCGGCCCTTGGTTGGTGACCAGCGACGAATTGCCCGATCCGCAGAGCATCCCGCTGGAGCTCGCCGTCAACGGCGAGACGCGTCAGCAGAGCAACACGGCCGACATGATCTTCCCGGTGGCTCAGATCGTCTCGTATCTCAGCCAGTTCATGACGCTGCTGCCCGGTGACCTTGTCATCACCGGTACGCCACAAGGTGTGGGCCTGGGCATGAAGCCAAGCCCGGTGTTCCTGCGCCGAGGTGATGTGATGACGCTGAGCGCCGGCCCGCTGGGCACGCAGCGTCAGCAGGTCATCTGACCCCACAAGCCCACCTGAAATAGCCACCAAAAAACGCCGCGATTGTCGCGGTGCGGGCGGAGCCTAGCCCGGATCCACAGGAGACAAAAATGAAAGCAGTAAAGGCCATCATCCTTGCCGTGGCTGCGACTTGCAGCTTCTGGGCAGCTGCGCAATCATCAACGCGCGCAGTCAGCATCATCGTGCCGCAGCCGCCCGGCAATCCGACCGACGGCGTGGCGCGCAAGCTCCAAACGCTGCTGCAGACCGAACTGAAGCAGACAGTGATTGTCGAGAATGCGGCGGGCGCCGGCGGTTCGATCGGCACGGCCAAGGTTCTCGCATCCAAGGCCGACGGCAATACGATCCTCATCGCATCGCAGACCGAGCCAATCCTCACGCCCTTCACGCTTTCTCACGTCAAATACAAGGCTGAAGACCTTCGGATGGTCGCGCTGGTCTGCCGCACATCCTACGTTTTGGTGGGTCGGCCCGATCTGCCGGCCAAAACTTTGGCGGAGTTGACCGATCAGGCCAAAAAACCAGGGGCTAAGCCGCTTAACTTCGGACACATCGGCCCGGGATCGATGATTCATTTGCTGGGTGAGCAATGGTCCAAACAGAGCGGCGTTCCCGTGATGCATGTGCCTTACAAGGGCGTGCCTCCGCTGTCGCAGGATGTGATGGCCAGCCAGATCGACATCAGCTTTTTGCCCTTGGGCGGAACCTTGCCGTCATTGATTGAAAGCGGCAAAGTGCAGCCGTTCAGCACAACTGCGGCCACGGTGCACCCCCGTTTCATCAAGGTGCCGACGATGACTTCACAAAGCCCTGCACTCAAAGACTTCATCTATGGGACGTGGGTCGCGTTGCTGGTGCCCAGGAGCACGCCCGCAGACGTGGTGGGCCGGCTGCACCAGGCGCTCGCAGTGGCGATGAAAGACAGCGAATTGCAAGCCTACGTGGACTCGACGGGCATGGAGATGGCGCAGCCGATGTCACAGGCCGATCTCGACAAGTTTTATCGGCAAGAGACAGGGACCTATCAAACGCTTGCACGCAATGTCGGTGTTGACAGCAAATAACTGGGAGGAAATGAAAATGACGTCTACCAACACGATAGCCGAACCCGTGCGCCCAGGACCGGACGCAACACTTCTGGCCGTGCACTCTGTCGACGAATTCGTCTTCAGCGTGCCTAACCTTGAGGAGGCCAGGCATTTCTACACCAGCTTCGGGCTGGACGTGCGCAACGAGGATGGCGCACTGGCCCTTTACACATTTGGGCACCCGCATCGCTGGGCAAGAATCCTTCCGGGCGCCACCAAGCGATTGCTCTGGCTGAGCCTGGGCATCCATGCCACCGATGAACAGCGCTTTGAGCAGCACCTTGAGGAGCAGGGAATTTCCCGCATCGCGCCGCCACATGGCGCAGGCACCGGCGGCCTCTGGATTGAAGGACCGGACGGTCTGCCCATTGAACTGCGCGTTGCGGACAAATCGTCTCCCTCTCAGCCTGCGCCGCGCGAGTACCCGCCGCAACACGGCAACTTCGGCCGCTCACCGAGCCGGAGCAAGGCGCAAGCCACGCGTCCGCTGTACCTCTCGCACATCTTGCTGTTCAGCGCCGATGTCGATCAGGCGGTCCGTTTCTACGAGGACATCCTGGGCTTGCGGCTTTCTGACAAGTCCGGCTCAGTGATTGCCTTCTTGCACAGCCCGCACGGCAGCGACCATCACCTGATCGCGTTTGCCAAGTCGGCCGGCCTGGGACTGCACCACAGCAGCTGGTGCGTGCCTTCCATCGACGCCGTTGGCATTGGCACGCAGCAGATGGCGCAGGCGGGCTACGGGCAAGGCTGGGGCGTTGGCCGGCACGTGCTGGGCTCCAACTACTTTCGTTACGTGCGCGATCCGTGGGGCAGTTATGCCGAGTATTCCTACGACATCGACTTCGTCAACGCTGGCGATCAGTGGCCCTCGGCAGACCACCCCGGCGAAGACTCTCTTTACGTCTGGGGGCCCGCGCTTCCTGACGACTTCATCACCAACCATGAACTGCCGGTCCGAACATGAGCCTACTGGCGACTGCGCTTTTGGTGAAGGAAACCGCGCCAGCCTAGCTGGCCCACCTCAACGCCGAGAGGCTTTTGAAACTCTAAACACGCCCACTGGAGACAACATCATGAAAAAATCGATGCTCAAGCTGGCTGCAGCCACACTCGCGGGCGCCCTGTTGTCCGCCACCGCTGCGGCCCAAAGCCCTGCCGCGTTTCCGTCTAGGACCGTAACGCTGGTCGTGCCCTTCACCCCGAGCAGCGGCAGTGACATCATCGCCCGCATCATTGCGCCTAAGCTGGCAGCACGCTGGGGCCAAGCCGTGATTGTTGACAACAAGCCCGGTGCCAGCGGCAACCTGGGCACCCAGGCGGTGGCCAAGGCAACGCCAGACGGGCACACTCTGCTGATGGCGATCAATACGTTCACCATGGCGCCGGCGATCTACAAGAACGTCAACTACGACCCCGTGGCAGATTTCGCCCCGGTTACCCAGCTGGCCGAGACCGGCTTTGCGTTTGTGGTGAACCCCTCCGTGCCCGCCAAGGACATGAAATCGCTCATGGAGCTGGTGAAGAAAAGCGGTGGGAAAATCAACTACGCCTCGCCCGGCAACGGCACGCCGCACCACCTGGCCATGGAGCTATTCAAGTCGCGCCGCCAGCTCGCTATGTTGCACGTGCCCTACAAGGGCATACAAGGCGCTCTGACCGACCTCATGGGCGGCCAGGTACAGATGATGTTCGCCACTGTGCACTCGACGCGCCCGCTTGAGCAGGCTGGTAAGTTGCGCTTCATTGCCGTGACAGGTGAGGGCCGCAACCCTATCGCGCCAGAAGTGCCGACCTTCAAGGAGCAAGGCATCAACGAACTGGAAGGGATCGATGCTTGGTACGCCGTGCTGGCGCCTGGCCGCACGCCGCCCAACACCATCGCCCGCCTCAACCGCGACATCGCCAAGGTGATGAACAGCGCCGACATCAAAGCTGACCTCGCAGCCAAAGGGCTGGTCGTGAAGACCTCCACACCGGCCCAACTCGCCAGCGTCATCAGGGGCGACCTGGTGCGCTGGGAAAAGGTCGTCGTTGACGCCCACATCACCGCCGATTGAGCGACCGCCAGAATAGACTTTAGCCCTTGCTTGAAAGCATTCGGCGCATGCACATGTCAAACTGTATAACCCGTCGGCCAAAAACGACGCCAATCAGGGCTTAGGTCATCATGAAGCTTCATCAACTGCGGAATTTCTTTGCCATCGTCGAAAAGGTAAGCATCAGCGCAGCGGCCAAATACCTCGACATCGCGCAGCCATCGCTGAGCCGCAGCATTCGTAAACTCGAAAAAGAGCTGGGCATTCCCTTGTCTAAACGGCATGTGCGAGGCCCGGTACTAACACCCTTGGGCACCAAGTTTTCCAAAAGCGCCCGACTTTCCATGATAGAGCTTGAAAAGGGGTCACTTCAAGAAACGGATCACAGCGTACTACAAGGGCGTTTTCCGAAGTCAAGCAACACTTTCCCCTGACGACCTGCATGCATGGGTCGCCACATTTCCGGGAACCAGCGGATGGAAGCTGCACCTCTTTTGGACGACAGTGATGAGGAAGAAACACAAGGCGCGGACTGGCTGAACTACAAACGGACATGATTGCTGCGGCTGTTGGCAGCGGTCCCTGATGAAAGACGCACGCGGGGGCCTCGTTCGTTAATCGAGGTGGCCAAAGGCCACATCCGTACGTTTTCCAGGCATTCCCCGTGCAGGTCCAACCTTGCTTCATCACTGAAAGCCGTCAAGCGGCGGTAGTCATCAATTCTTTCGTGTCTCGGGATTAGACTGGGAGGGTCGCGCTATGTGAGATCTGCCTGGTGCAATGTCTTCTCGGCCAGCCGGATCACAGGCAGATCGACCATGCGACCATCCAGACTGAATGCTTCACCCGAATGCACTTGAGCGGCTTGGATCACCCGGCGGGCCCATTCGATCTCGTTCAGGGTCGGCGCAAACGTCTCGTTGACCGGGGCTACCTGTGCCGGATGGATGCACAACTTGCCACCGAAGCCGAACGCCCGTGCGCGCCGCACGTCCGCGAGGAGCCGCTCGCGGTTGCCCGTGTCTGTCGTGACCCCGTCGATCGGCGGCGGCAATTGCGCACGCCGTGAGGCGGCTACCAGAGCAAAGCGTGCGCAGGTAAGTTCAGCCTCTTCTGCTGCGCAACGCATGCCGAGATCGAGCTGAAAATCCAGGTGACCGAAGGCCAGACGAACGACCTGCTCCATTGATGCCAATTCGTCCACCGCATCCAGACCGGCAAGCGACTCGACCAGCGCCACAATTGCGGCTTTCGGTCCCAGCGCCGCAGCCGCAGCGCGCAAAACTTCCGTGGTTTCTGCCTTGGGAACCACCACACCGGCGATGCCTTTGGCAGTCCAGTCCCTGAGTAAACGCAGATCATCGTCATGCCAAGGCGTGCCGGCAGCGTTGATGCGGACGACTATGCGTGCCAGTTGCGCAGGGCTCATGTCCACCAGCCGCTCAGAGAGTTGATCGCGCGCGCTCTTTTTGTGGTCTGGCGCCACCGCGTCTTCAAGGTCAAGAATCACGCAACCCGCACCGGACTCCAGTGCCTTTGGGAAACGGTCAGGCCGTGAAGCCGGAACAAACAGTAGGCTGCGCGCCCGTGCCACTAAAAATGTCATGTCAGATAACTCCATTGGTGCGCGGCGCGACGACTGTGACGCCGTTTAAGGGCAAGTTGTTATTCACCTGGTCAAATCCTCAGCAAAGACAGTCACGCCAACTGGGCCGTGGCCATCATGGCCAACTGGCCCTGCGAACCCCGCGCCCAAAGCGTAGCAATTCGACCCTCAACCTTTCCAGCCACCGTGAACGGGGCGGTATCAAAGAGCGGGCTCACCGCCTTGAATTCAAACAATTCAACCTCCGCATTGGGAAGCGACTGCTTCAGATGGTCGAGCAACAGCGTGGCGATGAACGGTCCATGAACGACCAGCCCAGGATACCCCTCCTGCTCGATCGCATAGGGCCGGTCGTAGTGGATGCGGTGCCCATTGAACGTCAGCGCCGAGTAGCGCATGAGCATCACCGGATCGGGCACCACCTGGCGCGAGAACTGTTCGTCCGTCGGTGCCTGCTTAACCGGCGCGGCGGGTGCATTGGCAGCCGGCTCACCGCGGTACACAATATCCTGCTCTTCTCGAATGGCCACGCCTTGTCCATCCGAGATGTCGTGTTGAACCTTGACGAACACAAGACGACCGCTTCGGCCGTCCTTGCTCTGGATCCCCGTGATGCGGGAGAGGCGTCGGACTTCACTGCCCATGTGCAACGGCCTGAGAAACTGCAGCCGCCCACCGGCCCACATGCGTCGTGGCAGTGTCACCGGTGGTAAAAATCCACCCCGCAGCGGATGGCCATCCAAACCGATGTTCGATTGTCGTTCGCCCGGCAGGAAATACAGCCAATGCCACAAGGCAGGTAGTACCCTAACGGCTGCTGCATCCGCAGCACGGTCCAGCGTTGCCAACATGAGCCGCACGGGCGTCTCGGTCAGGACATCGCCGCTCTCGGCCGACGTTCCCACCCAATCATTCCACTCAACTTGAACCATGGGTGCTCCTTAAAGCGCTTGAGTCAGTTCCGGCACCGCCGTGAATAGGTCGGCTTCCAGCCCGTAGTCGGCCACGCCAAAGATCGGCGCCTCGGCGTCCTTGTTGATGGCGACGATGACCTTGGAGTCCTTCATGCCGGCCAGGTGCTGGATCGCGCCCGAGATGCCGATGGCCACGTACAGCTGGGGCGCGACAATCTTGCCGGTCTGCCCGACCTGCCAGTCGTTCGGGGCGTAACCGGCATCGACCGCCGCGCGGCTCGCACCCAGCGCCGCGCCGAGCTTGTCGGCCAGCGGCTCGAGCACTTGATGGAACTTCTCGCTCGAACCGAGCGCACGGCCACCGGAGACGATGATCTTGGCCGCCGTCAGCTCAGGGCGGTCGCTCCTGGCGATTTCGCTGCCCAGGAAAGACGACTTGCCGCTGTCGGCCACGCCGCCCGGCGTTTCAATGCTTGCCGCGCCGCCGGTGCTCGCGGCCGCATCAAAGCCGGTGGTGCGCACCGTGATGACTTTCACCGCGTCCAGGCTCTGCACGATGGCAATGGCGTTGCCCGCGTAGATCGGGCGCTCGAAGGTATCAAGCGCATCGACCTTCGTGATGTCCGAGATCTGCCCCACATCGAGCAAGGCGGCCACGCGCGGGGCAATGTTCTTGCCCGAAGCCGTGGCCGGGAACAGGATATGGCTGTAGCTGCTGGCTAGCGCCACGACCTGCGCGGCCATGTTCTCTGCCAGGCCGTGGGCGAAATGCGCGCCTTCGACGTGGATGACTTTGGCGACGCCAGCGATTTGCGAGGCGGCTTGAGCCGCTGAGGCGGCATTCAGCCCGGCGACCAGCACATGCACGTCGCCGCCGCACTGACTGGCTGCGGTCACGGTGTTCAGGGTGGCCGGGCGGATGCTGGCGTTGTCGTGTTCTGCAATGACTAAGGAGGTCATGGTGGGGTACTTCCGTGTTTTCTCAGGGTTGTTCTTAGATGACTTTGGCTTCGTTGCGCAGCTTGTCCACCAGCGCGGCCACGTCCGCGACCTTGATGCCGGCGCTGCGCTTGGGCGGCTCGCTCACTTTGAGCGTCTTGATGCGCGGGGCGACATCGACGCCCAGATCGGCTGGCAAGACGCGCTCCAGCGGCTTTTTCTTGGCCTTCATGATGTTGGGCAGCGTCACGTAGCGCGGCTCGTTCAGGCGCAAATCCGTCGTGATGATCGCCGGCAGCGCCAGCGAGAGCGTTTCGAGCCCGCCATCGACCTCGCGCGTGACCTTGGCCACGCCGCCCTCCACTTCGACCTTGGAGGCAAACGTCGCTTGGCCCCAGCCCAGCAGGGCAGCTAACATCTGGCCGGTCTGGTTGCAGTCGTCGTCGATGGCTTGCTTGCCCAGAATGACGAGCTGGGGGGCTTCTTTGTCGACCAGGGCTTTCAAAAGCTTGGCGACGGCCAGCGGCTGCAGCTCTTCGCTGGTCTCGACCAGGATGGCGCGGTCCGCACCGATGGCCATGGCCGTGCGCAGCGTTTCCTGGCACTGCAGCGGGCCGCACGAGACGGCGATGACTTCCGTCGCCACGCCCTTTTCCTTCAGGCGCACGGCTTCCTCGATGGCGATCTCGTCAAACGGATTCATGCTCATCTTGACGTTGGCGATATCGACACCGCTGCCGTCGGACTTGACACGGACTTTGACGTTGTAATCGACGACGCGCTTGACGGGGACTAGGATCTTCATAAAGAGTCTTTCAATTTTGGTTGCTTAATTGCGATGCAGTTGTCCAGAATCACTGACTCCAGAGCAACGTGTGTGTTCCAGGGTGAAGCGTCAAACCACGCCGTTCGCCTTTAACTGCAAAAGCTTTTCTTCGGTCAGGCCGAGGAGTGACTGAAGCACCTCCCGGGTCCCTTCGCCCAATTGGGGAGGCGCGCTGCGCACCGGCAGGCGCTCACCATCGAAGCGGTAGGGCGGCGCCAGCACGTTCACGCTGCCAACCACCGGGTGTGGCTGCGTCGTCACCAGACCCGCATCAGTCGCACGCTTCGAGGTCAGCGCCTCGTGCAGGCCAAGCACTTCGCCGCACGGAATGCCGGAACGCGCCAATTGCTCGAGCAGATCCTTGCGCTTGCGGCGGCCGAGCTCCCGGTTGATCTCGGGCATCAGGGCGTTGCGATTCGCCGAGCGAAGGATGTTGGTCTGGAAGCGCTCGTCGGTCGACAGGTCGGGGCGTTCGATCACCTCGGTGCAAAAGCGCGCGAACTGGCTGTTGTTGCCGACCGTGATCACCAGCGACCCGTCCTCTGCATCGAAGACGCCATAGGGCACGATGGACGGGTGCGCGTTGCCATACCGCGGTGGGTCTTCGCCTATCAGCAGCGCTTCAAGGCCGCAGTAGGCCGTGATCATCAGGCCGCAGTCGAACAATGCCATCTCGATATGGCGGCCTGTGCCGGTTTTTTCGCGTTCGAACAGGGCGGCCAGGATGGCCTGCGCCGAGTACATGCCGGTGAACAGGTCGACCGCAGCCACGCCGAACTTCAGCGGCGGCTGATGGGCTTCGCCGTTGAGCGCCATCAGGCCGGTTTCGCCCTGCACCACGAGATCGTAGCCGGGTCGCGCCGCTTCCGGTCCGGTGCGGTCGTAGCCGGAAATCGAGCAGTAGATCAGCCCCGGCTGCCCTTCGCGCAGCCGGGCGTGGCCAAGACCGAGTTTTTCCACGCCGCCAAACTTGAAGTTCTGGATCACGACGTCACTCTTTTTGACCAGCTCGCGTGCGATTTCCTGGCCCTCAGCGGTCTGCAGGTCGAGCGTGACCGAGCGTTTGTTGCGGTTGACGCTGTTGAAGTAAGCGGTCTCGGTGGCACCTACGCGCAAGCCCCAGTCGCGGGTGTCATCGCCGCGGCCCGGGTGTTCGACCTTGATCACCTCGGCGCCCAGGTCGGCCAGCACCATGCCGCACCAGGGACCGGCGAGGATACGGGACAGGTCAAGGACGCGCACACCGGCCAGCGGCAGGGCAGAGTTCAATGCTGACATGGCTGCTCCAGGCGTACGGAAGTCTGTTTCGGGCCTGCAGCCGTCTGCCTACCGAGCGCGATGAAACGCTGCATGTGATGGTCTTCGTCGCCCAGCTGGTGGTCGATCATCACCAGGCGCTTGGCGTAGTGGGCCAGCGGCAGCTCCCAGCTCATGCCGATGCCGCCGTGCATCTGGATGCTTTCCTCGGCCACCAGGGTGCCGATGCGCCCGATGCTGACCTTGGCGGCCGACAGCGCGCGCTCGCGCGTCAGCCGGTCGGCACCCAACGCGGCAGCGGCATTGATGACGGCCGAGCGGGCCTGTTCGATCTCCAGCAGCAGGTCCGCCATGCGGTGCTGCAGCGCCTGGAAGCTGCCGATGAGCAGGCCGAACTGCTTGCGCGTTCGCAGATAGTCGAGCGTGGCGGCCTTGGCCGCCTCCATCGCGCCCAGGCTTTCGGCGCACAGCGCCAGCACGCCGCGGCCAATGGCCCGTTCCAGCGTGGCGTAACCCTGGTCTTCGGCGCCCAGCAGCGCATCGGCGCCCAGCACCACGCCATTGAGCGTCAGCTCGGCGGCGCGGCCCCCGTCGATCAGGGGATAGCCGCGCACGCTCAAGCCGGGCGCGCTCGCGGGCACCAGGAACAGCGAAATGCCGGACTCGTCGTCCACGGCACCTGCGCTGCGTGCGGAAACCACGAACAGATCGGCTTGCTCGCCCTGCAGCACGACGGCCTTGGCGCCGTCCAGCACCCAGCCGTCGCCGCTGCGCTGAGCGCGGGTTTGAACGTGCGTGAGTTCGTAGTGCGTCTCGGGCTCGTCATGGGCGAAGGCGGCGATGGTGCTGCCGCTGATGATCGCAGCCAGCACGGCTTTCTGCCCGTCGTTGCCATCTGCAGCAATCGCTTCGCCGGCCATCACGGCGCCTAGCAGCGGCTCGACCACCAGGCCGTGACCCAGCGCCTCGAAGACCACGGCCACGTCAAAGCCCACGCCGCCAAAGCCGCCGTCGGCTTCGCTGAACAGCGCGCCGATCACGCCCAATTCGGCGAACTGCTGCCAGATCTTGGGGCTGAAGCCGTGCGCCGACTTGGCGATGCGGTCGCGCGTCTCGAACGCGTACTGCTCGGCGATGAAACGGTTCAGGCTGTCGGCGAGCATGCGCCGGTCATCGGTGTGTTCGAAGTTCATGAGGTGCTCTCTCCTTACAGGCCGAGGATCATCTTGGAAATGATGTTCTTCTGGATTTCATTGGAACCGCCGAAGATCGACAGCTTGCGGTTGTTGAAGTATTTGGCTGCCGCAGACGCGGCCCAGGCCGGGCCGACCGGCGCGCCGGCGTAGCCTTCTTGCAGCGCCTCGGCAACGAAGGGCCGCGCGTAGGGACCCATCGCGCGCCGCGCCAGCGACGAAATCTCTTGGCGGATCTCGGTGTCGCGGATCTTGAGCATCGAGCTTTCAGCGCCCGGTACGCCGCCGCCGGCCACGGCCGCGATCACGCGCAGATTGGTGGTCTTCATGTTTTCCAAGTCGATCTCGACGCGGGCCATGCGCGCGGCGAAGGCCGGGTCTTCGGCCAGCGGCCGGCCGTTCTTCGTCTGCTTTGCGGCGATGGCCTTGAGCTGCTCCAGCGCGGCCACCGAGAAGCCGACACCGGCGATGTTGGTGCGCTCGTAGGTCAGCAGGTACTTGGCGCAGGTCCAGCCCTTGTTCTCTTCGCCCACCAGGTTCTCGGCCGGCACGCGCACGTCGGAGAAGAACACTTCGTTGACTTCATGCTCACCGTCCAGAGTGATGATCGGTCGCACCTCGACGCCGGGCGCCTTCATGTCGACCAGCAAGAAACTAATGCCTTCCTGCTTCTTGGCCTCGCGGTTGGTCCGTACCAGGCAAAAGATCATGTCGGCGTGCTGGCCGAGCGTGGTCCAGGTCTTCTGGCCGTTGACGATGAAGTGCTCGCCTCCGGCGTCCATGGCGCGCACGGCCGATGTCTTGACCGAGGCCAGGTCGGAACCCGCGCCAGGCTCCGAATACCCCCTGGCACCACCAGTCCGAGCCGTCGAGGATGCGCGGCAGCCAGTGGCGCTTTTGCGCTTCACTGCCGTACTTAATTAAGACGGGTCCCAGCATGTTGACGCCGAAGGGCACAATGCGCGGCGCATGGGCCAGCGCGCATTCATTCTCGAAGATGAACTTCTCGATCGCGCTCCAGCCGGGGCCGCCGTACGCTTCGGGCCAGTGGTTGGCGAGCCAGCCGCGCTCATTGAGGAGGGCGTGCCATTCCTGCATGTCGGCCTTGCCGAGGTGCATGCCGCTGGCGACCTTGCCGGACAGGCGGGCCGGCAGCCGGGTGGCCAGAAAGTCGCGCACTTCATTGCGCAAGGCTTCTTCTTGGAGGGTGAAGTTCAGGTCCATGTCGTGTCTTCAGTGGGTTGAGGACAGAGCGAAAAATGCCGTGCAATTTCGCGGTCTGCCCCGCTAAAGTTTCAGTAAATCTCGAATAGGCCCGATCGCCACAAGTCCCTGGTGGCGCGAACGTTCATTGACTTGATTGAGGAAAAGCCTGGCATGACCCGCGCGAGCAGTGCACTCGCTCGATGAAGGAGCGCACGATTTACGGCTTGACTGGCCAGCAACGTAGACAAGACGCACTGCCCATGTGCTGATTGAGTCATTCACACCACCAAAAATTAAGTCATTCGGTTTATGTCATTCGGTACCAGACGACGCCATCGGCATCGACGTCCTTTGCCACTTTGTTGCGGTGAAGCAGGTAGTTCAAGTGGGCCACGCTCTCGCCCGTGGCCATGCTCAGCAAGTTGGGCTCGGAGCCTATCGGTTGACTGAACAACTCGCCAAATACATCGACCGCTCGCCTGGGTTCGGCAAGTGCCAAACACAATCGATCCAGTGCCTGGTGTTGACTGCGCGCCAGGTAGTCAAGCCGCGCGTGCAGTCCGTGAAACGGTTCGTTGTGGGAGGGCAGAACAAGGACATCGTCCGGCACCTCCCGCCGCAGCTTGTCCAGCGAAGCCAGCCAGTCACTCATGGGGTCGGCATCGGGCTCGGTCGGAAATACAGAAACATTCGATGAAATCCGGGGCAATACCTGGTCGCCGGAAATCAGCAGCTTGAGCGCTGCGCTGTAAAAACAGGCATGCTCCGGCGAATGCCCATTGCCCACAATGACTTGCCATTCATGGTCACCTATTTTCAGCAACTCGCCATCATGCAGGCGACGATAGCTGTCGGGCAGCGTATGCACAAATTTGCCAAAGCTTCCAAAACGGGCACGGTAGTTCTCAAGCTTCTTATCGTCCCAACCAGCCCGTCTATAGAAGTTGATCCCATCGCGCGGTGCTTCCCGTCCCGTGTCGGCCGCCAGCACCCGGCACGTCAAGTATTCGAGCCGCGTCATCCACAGGCGGCAGTCAAACCTGCGCGTCAGCCAACCCGCCATACCTACGTGGTCGGGATGCATGTGCGTGACCAGCAAACGCGTCAAGCCACCGTTTTCCATCGCGCCATCATGTCCAAAGAGGGTATGCCAGGCTGCGGCAGTTTCATCCGTCTGCAGGCCACTGTCGAAAGCGGCCCAGCCGTCGCCATCACGCACTGCCCAAAGATTGATGTGATTGAGCGCTAACGGCAGCGGCATGCGCAGCCACAGGACGCCTGGTGCAACCTCGCGCGCCAATCCCACTCGCGGCGCCTTGCCGCACGGGTAGTCGAGAACGGGCTTGACGCTGGAGTGATTAATGAAAGTTTCTTCGATCATTTGCAGGTGCTGTCTGTTAGACAGCATTTATTTGGTCCTAGGCTAGGCAGGATTTTCAAGGAGCACGTCGAATGCTTTCTGCCGGTGCGATAAGCCAGTGGTGCAGTCGCTGGCGCAGATTGGATCGATCAATATCTTGGCTTAAAGAAACGGCACCTTCAAAGGCTTGTAAAGATCTCCACACCTACGTGTCACTTTGCAATGCCAACCGGCGTTGCTATATGAACCAGCGCTTCGTAGACTTCGTCCGCCACCTCAATACGGTCTTCCAGTCGACGCTTTTCCCGATCTGCCGCAGAACGTTCGAAAGGCACGCGGACAGGCCGGGCCGGGTCGAGTGGCCTCGTGGTGCGCATGCTATCGGCAAATTCCTTCACCCTTTTCTTATAGTCTTCTGCCGACGACAGTAACTCCGGGTTGATGACCAGCATGAAAAAACCGCAGTCGTGTGTCTTGCGAGGCGCGCCAGAAGCGCCGCCCATCATCCCAAGCAGTTGCACCACCATGGCCAAGCCCGATCCTTTATGACCGCCCCAAACGCCAAAGGCACCTTCAAGTGCTGCAGATGGGTCGCGCGTCGGGTTGCCCTGGGGGTCGAATGCAACGCCTTCCGGGAGGAGTTGACCGAGTCGCTGAGCAAGCACGACTTCTCCAAGCATCACTGCCGATGTTCCAATGTCCCAAATTACGGGGGTTGAAGTCGATGGAAATCCAAAAGCGATTGGATTTGTGGAGAAACGGCCTTCAGTACCCCCGTGCGGCGCAACACGGCGTCCGCCGCTGCCCGCAATCATGCCGGCGAAACCGGCTTTCGTGATCTCTTCCAAATAGTAGGAAAACATGCCTGTGTACCAGGTCTGATTAGCGCTCACTACCGCTAGACCCGTCTTGCGGGCTTTGTCTATCGCCATGTCGGTGGCCATGCGCCCGATCAGGTAGCCGACCTGGTCGCCTCCATCAAGGGCGACCGAGACAGGCGTTTCCTTGATCACTTGGATAGCATGGCGCGGCGTTGTCGTGGCCTGGATCCGTTCAATCACCGACAACGCACGTGGTAAGCCACCAAATGACAAGCCCCGCAGTTCGCAATCGATCAAGTGATCTCCAATGATCTCAGCCTCCTTCTGGGTGTGCCCAACGGCCACCATGGATGCTTCGACCAGTTCGCGAGCTTGTACGATAGTAAGAATCATGAATGTCTCCTATTGAAAAATTAGTGGACTAACAAAATCGGGCATACAAACCCTGCTTGTGAAAACTTCGCACACACACCACGTATGGTGTAGCAGCTCATTCAGGTTTGATATTTGCAGCTTTGATAACTCCGGACCACTTCAGCGTTTCCGACTTGATGAGCGCACCGAACTTGTCACGGCCGCCCGTGCCTGGCACTAATCCGCGTTGCTCAAACTGGGCCTTGGTTTGAGGATCTTTAAGGTAGTCCGTCAATTCCGCACTCAGCTTGTCAAGAATGGGCTTTGGCGTGCCGGCAGGTGCCACTACGCCATACCAGTCGCCAAACTCAACGCCAGTAATTCCGGCTTCGGCCAATGTTGGCACATCAGGAAACTGAACATTGCGATGGGTTTCAGTGACGGCCAAAGCTAGCAGCTTTCCGGCTTTGACTAACGGCAGTGCCAGGGCGGGCGAGGTGAAGGTGAAGGAGACTTCACCCGCAAGAACTGCAGCTAACGCGGGTGCAGCGCCCTTATAAGGAATATGCGTTATTTTTACATGGGATGCGGCGTTGATCATCTCCGACGTGATGTGCGCTGAAGTGCCTGCGCCTGAAGTGCTGTAATTAATTTGCCCAGGCATTGCCTTTGCCCGGGAAATCAATTTGGACATTGAACTTATACCGGTGCTTGGCGCAGTTACTGCAACCAAAGGTGCGGAAAAAACAAGTCCCACCGGGTCAAAGTTTTTTTGTATGTCGTAGGGTACTTTTTCATACAGTGACGAATTCATGGCGAGCGTACCCACATGCCCAATCAAGAGGGTGTACCCATCGGGTGCGGACTTGGCTGCAAAATCAGACCCGATGATTCCCGAAGCCCCGGGCTTGTTCTCTACCACTACTGGTTGGCCAAGACGCTGACTCAGACCATTTGCAATAAAGCGACCCGCAATATCGGAGCCGCCACCTGGTGAAAACGGAACGATTAACCGTATCGGTTTGTTGGGCCAGTTCTGTGTTTGGCTGAATGCGACACCTTGAACAGTGAGCGTCAGCAACAGCGCTATGCAAGCAGTCCGGCGAGAAGCGACAGCAAAGATCGCATTGTTCTGGTTTTTCATGAAGTCTCCATTTTTGAATCGTTGCGCGACATCAGTATCGATTCACGCGTTCAGAGAAATGGTAGTCGCAGTCCCGGCTTTTACAAGACAGAAGTGAGGCATACTTCCTATAACAAAAGCGTTTGAAATCCCACTCAAACAAAGACTTCAAGTTGACTCTAATTGTGCCAAGAGTGCTTGGCAGCTCGGCTTTTTTGTGTTGTGCTCGCAAGCCAAGGCAAACGCATTAAATTACCAACGAACGTAACCCAAGCACCGTTGCAAGGGCAATGTTCATGAAGTCCTGCATACTTGCGTTTCATTGGTTGATTTTGCCGCAACAGGTTCATGGTGATTTTTATAACCATATTGAATTTTTTGGCCGCGTGACCGGTGCGTGATCGAATGGCGTCTTCCTTGTACATGACACCAAAACCCCAGTGCAGTTTGTTCTCGGTGCCCCAATGGGCACGTATCGCATCGCCAGTCACAGCATTTCGTCACAGAATCATCGACTGCAATTGGCAAGGCCCGACACGCAACCACAACTGAAAGTAACGGACCATAAGTCCCTGGCTGGAATAGGCGAATTCTCGGTACCCCGCCATCTGCAGGCTGTGCGAGCGCTCAAGTTAGCGGCTTCAGCGCTTGAACTTACACTGATCAAAACGACTCTTTTTTGATCAATTGTCTCGACCTTTCGGCGTCATCGCATGAGTATGCGCAAGAATGCCACTATGGTCTTTCTTCACTTCGAGTAATTAACTTCTTGAAGAATTACAGTCTCACAGCGTGAACAAGGCACTACTTAAATCATCACAGATCAGTCGTTGCCATTGCCCGCTGAAGCAACGCAAATAGCTCGGAAGTGTCAGGCTGATCCCATAAAGTAGAAACCAGCACTACTAGCCTGTTTAAATCTAGGCTACTCAGAGAAGGAGCCACTTCAGTTTCAAATCGAAGGCGGACGTCTTTGGGATTGAGCCAGGGTACATCGTGAAGTTCATATACGAGGTCTTCTCCCATTGACATAACCAATTCGACACGGGCTGGCTGGGCAGGAAATTCCCTAAGCTCGAACTTCTCATCAATACGGATCTCGGTAGCACCGATGAGACGAAGTAACTCACTATCGAGCGGAGCGGAATAACTTTCGCCATCTAGTCGGCCATATCGAAGCGCAGTGCAAATTGCAAATTGAAAGCTCATCTTTCGTTGTTCGAGATAGTCGAAAGGACCAATGTTGTCACAACCCGGATACGCGCGAGCGGCGGAAAAGGTCGATACCACGATTCTTCGAATATTCCCGGTGCCGGAAACACCAAGGCTTTTGCGCAATTGCAGGGCAGCGGCTGCGGCCGTTTGGACATAATTACATCCGGCCACGGGCTTATGTGTCACTTCCATCAAACAGTTAGGTGCGGAAAGCTTGGCTCGAAATATGGTTGAGGCTTCTGAATCGCTGCCTATTGCCATGAACAGCCCGTCTTTGCCTTCTAGAATGTCAGGCGATGCTCGTAAACCAGCACGACCAAGATCTAGGGCGACTAACGCATTGCGCGCGGCCATTCCAGCCTGCACGTAAATTTCTTGACCGCCCGACCAGGGCCACTGGTTAAGTCCGCTTATAAAGTTTGCTGCAAAAGCCAGCGCATTGACAGCGGTTTCTTCATCGGCACCGGTTGCAGCCAAAGCTCCCGCAGTTGCGCCGAAAGGACCAGAAATTCCTAAAGGCCGGAAATGTCGATTGGTAAGGCCTGAACGGACTGCAATTCCTAGCGCACCCATTACATGGTATCCAGCCGCGATGCCACGCACCAACGCCTTGCCAGACAATTTTTCACGCCGTGCCAGCGCCAGCATTGCTGGCAGAATGACAACGCCGGGATGTGTACCGCTAGGCACATGCATATCTTCGCGAATCAGGGCATGACCCAACATGCCACTGACCAATGCTTCCGTTTCCGCCCCCGAGCTCTGGTGAAAGGCATAATCCCCCTGCTTGAGCCCAGGCTCAGCGAGTGCAATACGTTTATAGGCGAGCATCTTGCGTCCCGCTTCGCTTCGTGACGCCTCCATGCAACAGCCAAGGAAATCAAGCAGCACAAGTGATACTTTCTCGCGAATCGACTGCTCAATGTCTTCATGACCCAGGGCGAGTGCGATTTGAGCAGTCTCTCGAGTAAGACTCGGTGCGTATTCTGTTGTCGATCGATACATATTTTTCACTCATTTGTTGGCGTATCAACTACCTTTGGCACTTTATGTCTGTGACGTCATGACCTGCGTCTAGGCAGTTCAATCGAATCGAGGAAGCTTCGACTTACGTTTAAATTGCATGAACAGTGGATAGAGGCCTTGTTCTCATTCACCGAATTGAAACTAGGCACGCGTCACTTTGCCATACCGGGAACAGTAGCAAGAAGCTTCTTCCAGTCAGCAGTGTCTTTTGTAATCAAGGCGGAGAATTCCGCTGGCTTATTAACCATGACTGTATAGTGTTGCTCGCGAAACCGCTTCAACACGTCCGGTGAGTTCATAGCCTTGGCAAAGGCTGTATAAAGGCGATCCACGACTGCAGGAGGTGTTCCTGCCGGAGCCAATACACCCATCCAGGACGAATATCGAATGTCCTTGTAACCTAGCTCTTCCATCGTCGGCACATCAGGAAATTCCGAATTGCGCTGGTCAGATAAAACGGCCAGCGGCCGGACTTTTCCATCCTTGATAAAGGCTACACTGTTGTAAGGATCAAGCGTCATGTCGATTTCTCCGCCAAGAAGCGCAGAAAGGACTGGACCTTTGTAAGAAACAATGACTACGTCTCCAATTCCTGTGGCGCGCTTGAGTCTCTCTGATGTCAGATATATTCCGCTAGTGCTGGACCCAATACTGCTCTTGCTGGAATTGCTTTTTGCATAAGCGACATATTCCTGAAATGTCTTTGCTGGAAAATCACTTCTTACTATTACTATATAACCCAATTTCCCGACCGTTGCAATCGGCTCAAAAGCGCGTACTGGATCAGGCGCGCTCTTGTTAAGAAGCGGCGTTAGCGTGTGAGCGCTACTAACTGTGATGAGCAGTGTCAGTCCATCAGGTTTTGCTGAAGCTACTGCCTGCCCTCCAATGGAGCCATCACCGCCGGGCCGGTTGTCGATGAAGACGCTGACTCCCAGTTCGGAGGCCAGCTTATCAGAAAGTAAGCGCGCCACTATATCCACAGCTCCACCGGGCGCATAGGGTACAACTAGTCGGATTGGCTTGTTGGGATAGTTTGTAGCTTGGGCAAATGCGGTAATTGGCAAAACAGCTGTCAGCAGCATTGCGGCACAGGCAGACCTGCGGGAAGCAATTGAAGCAATTGAAGCTATTGAAGCAATCGCATTTATCTGGTTATTCATGAAGTCTCCATTTTTCAAGTTGTTGCGTAAGACATGTACAGTGGCTCTCGCGGAATATTAATCAGACCTGATGCGGTTTCAGAGTGCCAAGGAAATGGTAACGACCACCCCGAGATTTTCAAGACACACACAGGGCATACTTCCTATAACAAAAGTGTTTGAAAGTCGTACTCGTAAAAGGACATCAAATCCACTTTACTTGCGCCAGGAATATGCAGCTGTACGGCTTTGGCGTGTAGTGCCTGTAAGCACTTCAGCAAGTTCATTACGCTTGCAAGGCACGCTGTTAGCCAGCCGCGCTTACACATAGCGCAAACCGTTGGATAGAGGGGCGGCATCGACCACATCAAAATCGAATTCGTCCCTCAACCCGGCGACAACTGCCTTCACGACTTCGTCAGCGCAAGCCATGAGTAGCGCTCGGCGACCCACACTTACAGCCAGACGGCTATTCTTTTCCAGATCGTTAACCATGATGGCGTAAAAGCCGTCATGATTTTTTAGTTCTAGAGATGGGCAACCACCAGTTCACTGGTAGTCGCCTTTGTGCTGTCTAGTTTAGAAATAGGGCCGTCGCAATTCGGGCAATAGATGTTCGCATTGACAACCATCTTTTGCACAGAGGCTTGCACCAGCAGCGAGTGGTACTTGCTAAAAAGTACGGCGATAAACACGACACCACTGGATCTCGCCGCATCCTTGCGTGAAGCCGGATTTGAATTTAATGGCAGCAACTGCATTGCCAAAAGAGTCTGGTCTCGTGAGTTGCTGACCATCACTTCGTGGCTGTTCCTGACGCCGTGAAGGACGATCAGGCAACCAATTAAACCCAAGCCGATTACTCCGATTTAAATTTTCCCTGCTAAAAAATGATTTAGTCTTCAAGCCATAGGTTAGGCGGCAACATCTCGGCGATCCCAGTGCCCTGCCTGCAGCGCGGTATCGACGATGCGGAATTTTTCTACCTTGCCTGAAAGCGTCTTGGGCAGGATTGCACGAAACTCGATGTACCGCGGAAGCATGAACTTGGGCAACATGCTGTCAATGCGCGCTGCAAGTGCGGCTTCATCGAGTGTCGAATTCTCTTTCATGACGGCTACCAGCCGCACGTCGTCTTCGCCATCTCCGGCGGGATAGGCGACCACGGCACACTCGACCACATCGGGCTGCTGCATGACGATGGCTTCCACTTCATAGGCGGAAATATTCTCGCCACGGGAACGGATGCGCTCCTTTTTTCTGCCATCAAAATAGTAGAAACCATCGGAATCGGCGCGCAAATAATCGCCCGTGTGAAACCAGAGGTTTTTCAACGAAACAGCGGTTTCCGCAGGCTTGTTGAGGTAGCCCTTCATCATGATGGAGGGCTGTTTTGGCCTGACGACCAGTTCTCCCACCTCGCCCACCGGCAGCGGCCTGTCCATCTCGTCAACAACCTGTGCTTCCCAGTCCTGCCCGATGCGCCCTGACGAGCCTTCCCGGCGTTCAGGCCACTTGCTGTGCAGTACGATGCCGGTTTCGGTCATGGCGAAAGCTTCAACCAGTTGCACGCCGAATCTTTCCTCGAACACCGGATCATGGTGTCCATTGAACATGACCCGGAGCTTGTGCGCACGGTCAAGCGCCGAAGGAGGCCGCGCCTTGAGTGTGGGCGGAATCGTGAAAATCGTCACGCCCACTGTCGCTTTCACGTCGGTCACGTCCTGCCAGAAGCTTGTTCCGCTGAACCGAGGAACAAGGTGGACATGCGCGCCAAGAATAAGGGCGGGCAAAGCCCCCATGCTGCGCGACATGCCATGGAACAGCGGCAGCGGCGCATAAATAATATCGTCGCTGCGCATGCCTACGGATTCAATGCACGTCAGCGATGTCTGGAAGGTCTGGGCGTAGGGAACCAGCACACCCTTGGACGGCCCGGTTGTTCCGGAGGTGTAGGGAATCAGGTGAATATCATCAAATTTCGCCGGCGCACAGATCGTTTCACCGACTGAACCCATGTGGCTGACTTCCTCATACGACAGGCACTTTTTAACGGGAAGCGGCTGCTTCGTATTTTTGTTTTCCCCGACGACCACCAGGACATCAATGGATGCCAGCAATTCCTTCTGGACCATTGCAAGATTGCCCAGCAATGCGGCGTCGGCAAAAACAGCGCGCGCGCCCACGTCCTGAAGGACGTAGGCAAGAGTATCTCCCTTGAGCGAGGTGTTGACGGGTACCACAATCGCATTAAGGAAAGAAAGCGCCCAATACGCGATCATGAACTCGGGGCTGTTGTGCATCAGCACAATCACTGGCTGCTGGCTGCCAACTCCCAGCGCATTCAAGCCCCTTGCGAGGTTCTGCGAGTCCCTGAAAAACTCCGAAAACGTCCATTTCTGATCCGCAAAGCTCAAATAATTCCGGTCGGCATGTTTGGCAACCTGGTTGATGATGAACTGGCCAAATACGCGTTCCTCAAGCGGGACGGTGGGGGCGAACATGTCTTGCTTTCTCATGGGCTTCCTGTGCGGTTTTTGTGTGATCGGTGCTGGCTGGGTACGAGACGCTGGCAAACAGCCATCAGTCCAGCTTGAGGTTGATACGCTTGGCGACCTGGCCCCATTTTTGTTGTTCGTTCTTGATGAATTTCCCGAACTCCTCGGAGGTGCCTTGAACGGGTAGAAAACCTTGTCCGCGCATTTGCTGAACCACATCAGGCAGCGCCAGCACGGCAGAGATTTCACGCTGCAACTTGAGCACCGTCGCCGCAGGTGTACCGGCGGGGGCTAACAGGCCAGCCCAGTCGTAGTAATCAAATCCCTTGAGCGTCTCGCCCACCGTAGGCAAGTCGGGATATTCAGGCAGCCGGGCATCCCCGCTGATGGCAAGGACACGCAGCTTTTTGCTTTTCACAAGGGGCCAGGCCGCCGATTGGTTGATGAAATTCAGGGTCGAATCGCCGCTCACAACCGAGACCATGGCGTCGGACGAAGTCTTGAAGGGAATGTGCAGAAAGGATGCACCACTCAACACGCCAAGATACTCGCCAGACAGATGCGCGCCGGTGCCATTCCCCCCGGAAGAAAACGTGAGTTTTCCGGGGCTTGCCTTCGCGGCTGCGATCAGGTCTGGGAGTGTTTTGTAGGGAGAGCTTTCGGATACGACCAAAAGCAGCGGCGATTTGTAAATCTGCGCGATAGGCACGAAGTCCTTGGCAACGTCATATGGCAGCTTGGTGTAAACATTCGGGTTGATGGCCAGTCCTGCAACATGCCCCACGATGATGGCGTAGCCATCAGGCTCAGCCTTGGCGCCGACCCCCATACCAATGGAGCCGCCTGCGCCAATCTTGGTATCGATCACAAACGGCTGCCCCAAACGCTCGGCCAAGTGCCGTGTGACGAGGCGTGTCATCACGTCGGGATTGGAGCCCGGGCTGTAGGGAACGATGACGCGAACCGCTTTGTTTGGGTAGTTCTGCGCATAAGAAGGCATCCCGGTCATGCAGGCACCCGCAAGCGCGCAAATGAATGCAAAATATTTTCCAAAGTATCTGTAGATATTCACAACTGTCTCCGTCTGTATATGCAAGCGGGCATAAGTGCAACCTTCTTGGCGGCACCATCCTGGACCCGACTCTTTGTTTGAATTTCATTGTTTTTTTGCGTGGCGCCGTGATCGCCTTCAGGTGATTTCAATGATACGAACAGGCCCTGTCCACAGCAATACGCATGCGGGTCATAGTCGATATAACAAAATTTATTTCGAGGCGTGGGGGTGAGGCGCGAAGCTGCGGTCCCGGGCGCGCACCTCTGCAGCACAACGCCTTTTGAAGCAGGCTACAGGCAGCGTCTATTCAGGTATGTCGCTCGACAGCAACTTGCCTTGCCAAGTGCGTCCACGCACCCCGCTGACAATGGCCGAAGAAATTTCTTCAGCCATCGCGCGCATGGGCAGCGTTTCGGGCTTGAGGCGATGGGTTGCGAGAAACAGCCTCCATTGCATTGACGGTTCGACAATGGGCAGGAAGCGCACGCCGTCTTCAAGCTGCACTTCGGAATGGACCGCGTTGTAGGCCAGGATAGTGAATCCCAGGCCGGCATTGACAAGTGCCTTGGCCAGCGAAATCCCATCGACCTCTATGACGATGTTGGGAGTCATGTTGATGGTGGAAAACGCGTCATCGACCATCCTGCGCAGATCTTGTCCCTTACCAGCGGTGATCAAGGGAAGTTTGGACACAGTCTCCAGCGTCACCGAGTTACTTTTTACGAGTTGATCTGCTTCCTTTGACAGTTTGGCGGGCGGGAGTACAAGCCCCATCTCCAGGTCCATCAGTCCTTTGAGCTCCAGCTCGGCCATGCGCGGGTTGCCATAAAGAAGCGCCATGTCCAGCGAACCACCGATGAGCAGGTTGGTCAGGGCGGACGGATAACTTTGCACGATGTGCACAGCGACGTCCGGGTACTTGGACCGGTAACTGCGCATGACGCTCGGCATCAGGTATTGCGAGATTGCAGTGGATACGCCAATGGTGAGGCGGCCTCTTGGCAACCGCGCCGCAGCTCCGAGTGTTTCGTAAAGGGAATCGACCTCGCCGACAATTTTCTGGGCTTTTTCGTGAAGCGCAATCCCGGTTTCCGTCAACGCAAATCCCTTGCTCACTTTGCGGAGCAGCCTTGTCTTGAGCGTGCGCTCCAGCAAAAGAACTTGGCGGCTGACGGCCGGCTGCGAAATCCTCAAATGCAGGGCAGCTTGCGAGTAGCTGCCAAACTGGGCCACGGCGCAAAAATAGCGAAGCGCACGAACGTCAATATCAGTCATGGTCAGGTATACGGTTGTCAATCACCACCAGGCGGGTATCGGCCTCATGGTAACGCGGCTCGTCCAAGCTACATCGCCATGACACTCACAGCCTTGGTCACAAGATAGGACTCCAGCGCTTCGGGGCCGCCTTCCGAGCCGTAACCCGAATCCTTCACGCCGCCAAACGGCATCTCGGGCGAAGGCGTTGCGGGCTGGTTGACCCACAGCATGCCAAGTTCCAGCCGATACGACAGCGCATGCAGCGTGCTGATCGACCGCGTGAACGCATAACCGGCCAGTCCATAAGGCAGGCGGTTGGCCTCCAGGATGGCCTCGTCCAGCGTATCGAAGCCACGGATCGCGGCCACCGGGCCAAAAGGCTCGTTGTTAAAAACATCGGCGTCGAGCGGCACGTCGTTGAGGACCGTCGGCATGTAGAAGTTGCCCACGCTGCCAAAGCACTCGCCGCCGGTTTCGACTTTTGCGCCCCTGGCGAGCGCATCTTCGGTGACCTTCGCCATCGCGCTCAGGCGGCGCGGGTTTGCAAGCGGACCGAGCGTCGTGCCCGTTGCCATGCCATCGCCAATCGTCAAGCCTTGTGCATGGGCAACCAAGGCTTTAGCAAACGCGCTGCGGATGCTGTTGTGCACCAGAAAACGTGTTGGAGCGATGCAGACCTGCCCAGCGTTGCGAAATTTGGCCGAAGCAGAAGCCTTGACCGCCACATCGATGTCCGCATCTTCACAAACGATCACGGGCGCATGGCCGCCAAGCTCCATGGTGACGCGTTTCATGTGCAGGCCAGCCAGGGCAGCCAGTTGTTTGCCTACCTGTGTTGAGCCGGTAAACGTTACCTTGCGAATAATGGGGTGCGGTATCAGGTAGGCGGATATTTCCGCCGGGTCGCCATACACTAGGTTGACAGTGCCTGCGGGCACGCCAGCGTCAACAAATGCCTGCAGCAGCGCAGCCGGTGAAGCGGGCGTTTCCTCGGGTGCCTTGACGAGGATGGAGCAACCCGTGGCCAGTGCCGCCGCTATTTTGCGAACGGCCTGGTTGATGGGGAAGTTCCAGGGTGTGAAGGCGGCGACAGGGCCGACCGGCTCCTTAAGCACCAGTTGCTGCGCCCCGAGGTTGCGCGACGGTACGATGCGGCCATAAATGCGGCGGCCTTCATCGGCAAACCATTCGATGATGTCGGCGGCGGCCAATACTTCCACCCGGGCTTCGGCCAATGGTTTGCCTTGCTCCTGTGTCAGGAGCGATGCAATGTCAGGGGCGCGTTCGCGCATCAGCGCTGCCGCCTTGCGCATGATCCCGGCCCGCTCGTTGGCGGGCACCAGGCGCCAGGCCTCAAAGCCGCGCTGCGCGGACGCCAGCGCACGGTCAAGATCGGCAATGCCGGCATGCGCCACTTTTCCGATGACTTTGCCGGTGGCGGGATTGGCGACATCGATGGTTTTGCCGCTGGCGGCATCAGCCCATTGGCCGTTAATCAGCAGCCGGGTGTCGGTGTACGTTGTCATGAAAAATCTTTCTTTGAATAACCATTATTTTTTGCTGCGGTTTAGCTTGAATGCGCCTCTCGTTCAAGCATCTCCCGCTGCGACGGATGCGCGAGGTCCAGCATGCGGCGCTTCCTTTGTGCAATCGAAAGTCCCCGCAGGTCAGCCACGCCATGCTCGGTCACGATCACGCCCGCGTCGCAGCGGGGCGTGGTCACCGGCCCCGACAAGCTCGCCACGATGCGCGAACGCTTGCCTGCCAGCGACGGCAACGCGACGATAGGGATGCCGCCACGGCTGAAATGCGCGGCACGCAGGAAGTCGGGCGCACCGCCCACAGCGCCCAGGTATTCGCCATTGGCGACCTCGGAGTTGACCTGTCCCGTCAGGTCAACCTCAATGGCGGAGTTGATGGCGACAAACTGGTTGAGCGAGCGAAGCACCTCGGGTCCGTGCGTGTAGTCGGTGCCCCGCATGCCGAGCGCCGCATTGCGGTCGGCAAAGTCATACAGGCGGCGCGAGCCTATCAACAGCCCCGTGATGCTGATACCGGCATCCCTGCCCTTCCTTGCATTGGTCAGCGCGCCCGACTCCGCCAGCCCGACGATGCCGTCTCCGGCAATCCCGGAATGAACACCGAGATCCTTGCGGTCATGCAGCAGTGAAAGCGTCGCATCGGCAACGCCCCCCAGACCAAACTGCAAGGTGGCCCCATCCTCGATCAGGCCAGCCACCTGCCTGGCAATGAGGGCATCTACCGGTGAAACCACCCCCGACAAAGTTTCTATCGGCGGGAACAGCGCGGGAACCACCATGTTGATGTCTGCGGCTGCCAGCGTGCGTGCGCCAAAAGTTCGCGGCACCAGGGGATTGACTTCCGCAATCACCACCCTTGCGTTCTGGATGGCTGCGATCAACAGATCGTTTGCAAGGCCCAGGCTGAAATTGCCGTGCGCATCCGCAGGGGAAACCTGTACCAGCACAACGTCAACAAAGGGGCGGCGCCGGCTCAAGACTTCAGGGAAAGTTGAATAGGCACAGGGAAAAATATCGAGCACGCCGGCACGCGCCAAATCACGGTTGCTGCCCGCGCCGCAGTAGCTCATGAAATGAAAACTGTCTGCATACGCTGCGCTCAGGGTAGTGCTCAGCCCAATACCCAGGAACAGTTTCAGTCGCCCGAACAGCTGCCTTTGGGCGATCAGTGCGCGCGTGAGGGTCAGTGGTTCTGCTGCGGCCTGACCCCACATCACCGTGTCGCCATCGCGAATGTAAGGCGTCAGATCGGGAAGATTCGATTCGTCCGTCAAGATTCCAGCGCCGACCCCATCCTGGGCCGGATTATGTTGAGGGTTTTTCAACATCAGGCCTTAACCGTCGTCTTCTGCGTGGAAGGAGCGCCAATGAGTCCTTTGTCAAACAAGCGGCCCAGTTCGGCGGTGCTCAAACCGAGTAAACATGTCAGCACTTCTTCGGTGTGCTCGCCCAGTTGCGGTGCTGCCCTGGCAGGCGCCCGAGGAATCCCTGAAAAATTAAGGGGTAGGCCGGGAACCAGCCAGTTGCCGACACCGGACTGTTCAACGTCGGTAAACAGGGGGTTGGATGTCGAACAGGCTGGATCGGAGCCCACGAGCTGCTGAACGGTCTGGTATTTGCTCCAGCAAACGCCGCTTTTTTCAAACACCTCGGCTATTTGTACAAGGCTTCGCGAACTAACCCAGGGCTTGAGCAGTGCAGCGATGTCTTCCCGGGCCTTGAAGCGGTTGCCTTCCTCATTAAGGTTCAGGTTCAGTTGCACTTCAAGCTCGGCGATGGATGCGCTTAATTCTGTCGCCTTGCACAGAGCTTTCCACTGCTTCAGGGTTAACCCGACAATCATTATCCGCTCGCCGTCTCCGGTCAGGAAATCACGGCCGAAGGCGCCGAACAAATCGTTGTTGACTCGCTCACGGCGCGTTCCCAACTGTGCTTCGGCAATCAAACCGAGGTGGCCCATGACGGCCAACGCAGCATCTTCGAGGGCCAGCTTGATGTGCTGCCCTTCGCCTGTTTGCCTGCGGATACGCTCTGCTGCAAGAATTCCAATTACAGCCATGTTGCCTGTCACCAGATCCCAGGCTGGAAGCACATGGTTCCACACTTCCTGTGCATCGCCGCCACCGGTCAGAAAAGGTATTCCCAGACGCGGGTTGATGGTGTAGTCAACGGCAGAGCCGCCATGCCTGTCGCCGGAGATCGTCAGCTGGATCAGGTCGGGCCGGCGTTTTTTGAGGGTTTCATGATCAAGGAATCCGCGCGGCGGGAAATTAGTCAAAAGAATCCCGGCGTCCGGGCCTGGCGCGGTGATCAGGGCTGTCGCCAGTTCGCGGCCTTCGGGCGATGCCAGGTCGATGGCCACCGACTTTTTGGATTTGTTCAATCCACACCAGAACAGGCTGGTGTTGTTTTCACTGACCGGCCAGCGTTTGTAGTCAAGCCCGCCTGCCAAGGGGTCGATCCGGATGACCTCCGCGCCCAGTTGTGCAAGCGTCATGCCGCCCAGCGGCGCGGCAACAAAAGCGGAGGCCTCAACAACGCGCAAGCCTTTAAGGATGGAATCAGTCAACATGGGCAGGCTCTTTGACGGCTGAGTTTGATCGGGCAAGTGCGGCCTCGAAAAGGCTTTTGGCAATGATTTTTAGGGCCAGCGTTTCTTCTGCGCCCTCAAAGATCGAAAGCACACGTGCATCCACGAAATACCGGCTCACCGGGCACTCCTCGGCATAGCCCATGCCGCCGTGTATCTGCAGCGCCTCCCGCGTCACCAATTCCGCCGATCTGCAGGTCAGCAGTTTGGCCAGGCTGGCTTCCATCTGAGACCCGCCCTCCTCCAGCCGCTGCCCGATGGCGTAGGTGAGTTTCCTGCAGGAGGAATAGCGCGCCGCCATTTTGGCAATCTTCACCTGGGTGAGCGGCATGTTCATCAATGCCGAGCCAAACACCCGCCGGTCCTGCGCATAACGGATCGCCGCATACAGCGCAGCGCGCATGACGCCCGACGCGCGTGCCGCAGTCTGCATGCGTCCGCCGGTCATGCCGGCCATGGTGTAGTAAAAACCCTTGCCCAAGCCACCTTCGCCCCCGAGCAACCGGTCGTCAGGGACAAAGAAATTTTCGAAGTGAAGATCGAAAGAATGCATGCCCCGGTAACCGATGGTCGGAATGGCGCGACCTGTCAGCAGGCCGCCGCCCTCCTGCGCGTACGCAAACACATGGCCGTCATGGGACGGTTTTTCAACCAGCATGATGCTCAGGCCACGGTGCCCGGCAGACCTGTCGGTATCCGTCCTCGTCACCACCATCAGCAAGTTGGCCTTGCCCGCGAAAGTGCACCAGGTTTTGGCGCCGTTCAGAATCCAGCCGCCTTCCGTGCGGTCACCCTTGAGTGCCAGGCTTGCCACGTCGGAACCGAAATCCGGCTCCGTGATGGCGATTCCGCACAACAGCTCGCCGGCGGCAATTTTGGGCAGCAAGTCCTGCTTTTGCTGATCGGTGCCGCCCGCCAGCAGCGCGCGTGAAAGAATCTCCGGCCGCGTGATCAGGCTGCCCGCTGCGGCGAGCGATGCTTCCGAGAGGGTTTCAGTCACGGCGATCATCATCAGCACATCCTGGCTGGTGTTGCTGGCACTGCCGCCATATTCTTCTGGGATGGACAGGCCAAACGCACCCATCTCCCGCATGCCCTGCAACAGCGCTTGCGGAATGATCAGGTTTTCGCGGTGGATGTCTTCCGCCAGCGGTTTGACGACTTCCTGGGCAAAGCGATGGAAGGCATCCCGGGCCATGGCCACAGACTCGGACAGATTGACCGCCCCCACATCATCCGCCGTCGCCACTTGGGCGCCGATGCTGGCCAGGACGCCGGCATGGCCGGTTTGCGTGCGAAATTTCACCATGTCAGCGCTATGTGCCAGCGCATGCAACTGTTGCATGCCCATGCCCGCGCCCATATAAACCGTCTCCAGCCGCTGCGTGACGCTGACCAGCGCCTCGCCTGCAGCCACCAAGGCAAGGTCGGCATCGAGTTTGGAAATTTCGGCATCCGGCAAACAACCAATTTCTGCCGAGAGCAAATCCGCACTCGCCAGCGCCAGCTCGTAGCTGACGAACTGGTGCTGATCGAGCAGCGCGGCGTTGAGCTTGCCTTTGCTGGAACACTGGCGGGCTATTTCCACAACCGCGTCATCGAACAGCGCGCGCAACTGCACCAAAATGGAGCCTGCAAGTGGATAAATGCCGGGCAAGGATGAGAGTGAGGTTTGGGTCATCGCACGGGGTGCTTTCAATGTGTTTAGGTATTCACGAGTTGACATGGCCGGCGAGCGCAATCTATGCAACGCGCCATTCAGGCCCTGTATCTGTATTCACGCAAGCCAGGCGTGCCGACCCTAGCGCTCAGCACCGCTCCGGCAAGCGGCTCCTTGGCCAGCTCTTCGGCGCTCATGCCATCGGCACGGGTGGTGATAAAAAGCGTCTTGTTGTCGGCGCCGCCAAAACTGACGGATGTTGGCCGGCGCGTCGGCACCTTGACAACCTGGTCCAGCTTGCCATCCGGTGTGTAGCGGGCCACCTGGCTTCGATGGACTTCGGCAATCCAAATACAGCCATCGGCGTCTGTCGCACATCCATCGGGTTTGACGCCCGTGCCTTCATAGTCAACAACCAGGCGGCGGTTATCGATGCGCGCGGCGTCCAGGTCGAAGTCATAGACCCACAGTTGTCCAGGGCGCGAATCGGCAAAGTACATCAGCTTTTCATCGGGACTCCAGCGCAAGCCGTTCGCCAGCCGCACGCCTGTGGCGGCCTGCGAGGTCTTGCCCGCGTCAACGCAATAGATGCCGCCGATTGGCGAAGCCAGCTGCGCGTCATAGGTGCCGGTCCAGAACCGGCCGAGTGAATCGCATGCGCCGTCATTAAACCGCTCACCATCGGCAATGACGGGCGTGTCGGACAGGGGCTGGTAGCTGTCACCCCCATAAGTCCCGAACGCCAGACCGCGCGTGAACGAAAACAGCATGCGGTCGTCATCGCACAGCGTCACCCGCGCGCAACGGTAAGGCAAGTCCTTTTCAGTGACTTTTCCTGAAGATGCGTCTCCCCTGAAGAGTTTTTTCCCTATCAGGTCAATCCAGTAAAGCGCGTTCTCATCCGGGTGCCAGAGGGGGCCTTCGCCCAACTGGTTACGGCACTGGAAAGCCAGCTCTGCGGTGATTTCCAAAAGCTTGTTGGGCATGGTTGAATTTCTGAAGTTCTCTCTTGTTGTCTTGGTGAAAGCGGCACTACGCCCTGGCTTACCGGCCCAGAATGAGCGCGCTTTTGTGACCGCCGCCGCCGCCGCTGGTGACCAGGCAGGTCTTCGCGTCGGCCACCTGGTTGACGGACTCGCCCCGCATTTGCCTGGTGCCTTCAATGACCAGGTTGAGGCCGTGCAGGTAGGCCTCCGACAACAGGCCACCCGATGTATTGATCGGCAATTGGCCGCCAGCCCTGAGCGCGCCCGATTCGATGAAACCGACAGTCTCACCGCGCTTGCAAAATCCGTAGTCTTCAAGGGCCATGGGGATCAGACCGGTGAAGGCGTCATAGATCTGCGCCACATCAATGTCAGCAGGCCCCAAGCCCGCCTGTTCATACACAGCGGCAGCAACTTGCCTGGAGTTGATGGTCGCGTAGTCCTCAATCGGCATGTTGTGCGAACCCATCGGGCCCGACGTCCAGCGTTCACCGCTGGCCTGCGCTGCGCCCAGGATGGGAACGGCTTTGCGATTCAGCCGCCCAGCCAGCTCGGCAGACGTCACGATCACGGCGCAAGCGCCGTCTGTTTCAAGGCAGCAGTCATACAAGCGGAAGGGGTCAGCGACCATGCGCGCTGCAAAATAATCTTCCCGCGTCAGGGGTTTGCCATACATCACTGCACGGGGATTTTTCTGGGCATTGGCGCGAACAGTGAGGGCAATCTCGGCCAGATGGTCCGCGGAGGTTCCTGACTCCTCCATGAAGCGCCTGTAAACGAGTGCCATCATCATGCCTGGCGACATCAAGCCAAAGGGTGCGATATAGGAGCCGCCAACGGGCCGCGCGCGAAACTCGCCGTACCGTTCGTACTGACCCTGGCAGATGGAGCGGTAAGCCACCGCATACTGGCACTGACCTGTGGCCACCGCCATGGCGGCCTGCATGACAGAGGAAACGCAGCCACCGCCCCCGGCGCCCCACACCATCGATGCATACCTCAGAAGTGGCGCGGCCAATGCGGCCTGGACCATCACGGGCTCGTGCCTTTCAAAGCCAAACGACGTGTAGCCGTCAATCTTGCCAGGCGATATGCCCGCATCGGCGGCGGCGTTCCGGATCGCTTCCAGGCACAACTCAAACTCTGATTTTTCGGTATGCCCACCGCGTCTTGTGTACACGCTCTCGCCTACGCCAATAACGCAAGGCTGCAGGTTCTTTGGCAAATCTTTCGGGAAATTCATGCTGCATCCTTTGCGCCGCTGCCTTGCACAAGGCGCTTTTTAAACCGGGGAAGATTCACGCCTTCGCTGATTTCGTCCCAGAAGACCGTGACGGGCATGCCAATCTTCATGTCTTGCGGCGCTACATCGACCACATTGCTCACCAAACGCACATCGTCGGCACCGTCCAGCAGAACGACTGCCACGTTGTAGGGCGGATGTCCTTTAAGTGCGGAATGCGTGGCGTGGTAGCCCACGGTATAGGTAAAGACAGTGCCGGTGCCGCTCACCTCCTGCCATCCAACGTCGGTCGATGCGCAACGCGGGCATGCAGGCATGGGGGGATGAAAGAACCGATGGCACGCATTGCAATGCCGGATCACCAGTCTTTGCTCGTTGCAGGCAGTCCAGAACGGTGCGTCCTCTCGTGTCGCTTGGGGAGCGGGCATTCCCGCTGGCAGATAGGCCATTTGAAAAACTCCTTCTTGTCAAACATCGCAGGTGTTGCGAGCGGCGCAGGTCTGAAGATGGCGCAAGCGCTGTGTCAACCTGAAGCCTGGATGGGTGTTGTCTTATTCATCATAAGTTGAACTTTCAGAGTTCACCTCATACTTTTTGACATAGGTTGTATGCCGCGCATAAGCATTGAACATCGGAATGTTCCATTTATGATTTTGACGTTCCATGCAAACCTGCCTGCCATGAATACATAAGCAGCTGTACTGAAAATGCACACCGTTTTTCCCATGCCGCTTGCGTCAGGTCATGAATATATTGAGTTAGATGCGTATTTCGAAGCAAGCGGTGGTTATGGCCACTTTCGGCAAAATCGAGTGGCCTCGAAGTTATCCTTTCCAGTTTTTTACGTATACAGCAAGAAGATAATGTCCAGTTTTTGCACCTGCGCGTAATGCGCCTATAACCTGAGGAGACAATTATGAAAAAAATCGGAATTGCACTTGCAACTATATTTCCCTTAGTGCTTGCGCACGCACAAAGCAGCGTCACGTTATATGGCGTGGTTGACGCTGCGGTCTCGTTTGTTGATAACGGCGTCGTGCGTAATACGCGCATCGATTCGGCAATCGGTCCGGGAAGTCGCTTTGGCTTGCGGGGCACGGAAGAGCTGGGGGGTGGCTTGCGTGCAATTTACACACTGGAAGGGGGCTTTGACACAAGTACGGGCACCTCACAGCAAGGTGGTTTACTTTTTGGACGGCAGGCGTTCACCGGCATCACTTCGAGTAATGGCTGGAGTGTTACGCTGGGCAGACATTATTCGCCAACACAACAGGCCCTGGCGGCAACTGACGCAATGGGTCAAAACTATTGGGGCAGCAGCACCGGCTTCGGCAATGGCTCGCAAAGCCCCGGCTCGACCACCATGGGTGCAGGCTGCCAGGGCGCCAGCCTGAGGGTCAACAATTCCGTACTGGGCGCATGGACCGCTGGTGGAATTACCGGGCGATTGCTGATGGGAGCCGGAGACGAGAACGGCCGAGGTTCCGGACGAACCTACAACCCGAGCCTTACCTTTTCCAACGACGCACTCACCGTGACGGCTGCATACACCCGTATTCGTCAGTGTGCTCCTGATATACCGGCACTGGCCCAAGCTGCCTGGCAAACCGAAACCGTCGTAGGAGGTTCTTATAATTTTGGGCCTGCCTCGGTATATGCCGGGTATTACAACTTTAATCCGTCAGAAAATAATAAAGTTATCAGTCCGACAACATTTTTGAATAATAAAGTAGTGTGGTTGGGTACCCGTGTACCTGTAGGCTCAGCAGGTACTGTGCTGGCGCAAGTAGCGCGGCTGAAACAGGACCTCAGCGGGGGTGATGCAAAAGGAACATCTGTCGGTTTGACATATGTTCATCGTCTTTCGAAGCGAACAAGCGTATATGCATCGAGCGGATGGCTGAAAAACAGTGACAGAGGACAATTCACATTATCTGCCACGACTGCAACCCTTCCGGCTGGAGCTATTGGCGCGGATCCAAAAGCATTATCGTTTGGCCTTACACACGCGTTTTGATTTGATGTGGTCTTGATTGTCATTGAATAATCAAGATCTCCTTACATAATGCATATAGGCCTAGCAGACTGCTAAATACTAGTTCTTGACTCAAAAATTGAGCAGATCAAGGGTCACTTACCCCTTGTTTACCTCGAAAAGTCTCTTGTAGCCTGTTTTATGAGGTCGAAAGCTCTTCGTCGTGAGATGTCTGGAGGTATTACAGCAGCCTGCTAGGAGTACCTAAAAGACAATATATATTGCCGATTTATCCGACTGCATTGTTTCACACAACGATAAGTGATCATTTCTCAATTTACTTGGGTTAAGGAAAGTGTGCATATTTTATTGAATGGAGGCAAAACCGGCACCACTGTTGTCGGCGTCTCCAAGACTTGGTGCACAGGAATCATTTCTTACTACTTTGAGCGGATCACAAAAGCCGGTTTTGCCTGAATAACTGACCTTACGCACTCTTCAATGAAGAAAAAATTTTGCCAAATCTGCTTTCATTGGAGAACAGCGCTCTCAGTGCGTAAGGTCAGTGAATAATTGTTTGCAGCGGCGAGCAAAAGGTCGCGCTGCATGGTGGCACCGAGGGCCGGTTCAGCACCAACCTGTTCGCGTTTGGGTTTAGGTTTCCATCGAAAACAACGCTGATCATTTGGAGATTGGTACGTCCAGCATGCTCCTGAATAAAGTAATTATGAAAAATCAACTCGGTAATCTGCTGTCCAAAGGATGCACTTTGTCCCAGACGAATAGCCCACGCAAGACCCGGGAGATCGAGGGAAAAGGTTTCAGCAACGCGTGGCTGGCTACGCCGACAGCGTATAGACACCCGGCAGGTTAAACCGGGATGAGCCGGTCCGTGTTCCATTTGATCGATCTGTCGCTGAATGGGCGAACGCGATCGAAGTTCCCGATCTGGTCTATGAGGCGCTGCGCCGGGTGGCCAATTTAGGCATTGGGCTGACTATTATTATTGTTGTAAATCAATGGAGTGAAGAAATGAAAATCGGAGTTATTGGCGCAGGCTTTATCGGCCGCGCATTGGCAACCCTGGCGGTCAAGAGCGGACACGAAGTGATGATCAGCAACTCGCGTCATCCCAGAACGTTAGGTAGCACTGCCGTGGCAATTGGCTGCAGGATTGGCACCGCGCAAGATGCGGCCGAATTCGGTGACGTCGTCTTCGTTGCGATCCCACTGCTGGCCTACAAAGAGATACCAGAAGTGCCGCTGGCAGGCAAGATTGTCGTCGATGCCAACAACTACTATCCCCAACGCGATGGCGCCATTGAAGAATTGGAAAGCCATGCAACGACCACGAGCGAGCTCCTGGCAGAGCACCTTGCTGGCGCTAAAGTAGTCAAGGCGTTCAATGCCATTTTGCAGGGTGACTTGGAAAAAGACGGTCGCCCCGCTGGCGCGCCAGACCGGCGTGCGCTGCCGATTGCCGGCGACGATGCTCAGGCCAAGCAGGTTGTCACCGGCCTGATCGACGCCTTCGGTTTTGACGCAGTGGACGCCGGCCCCTTAAGCGAAAGCTGGCGCTTTGAGCGCGCCAAGCCTGCTTATTGCATTCCGCTGGATGTGGCCGGGTTGACGCAGGCGCTGGCTGCGGCTGAGCGAGATGTGGAAGTCGCGCACGGCTCATGGAGGCGGCGATGAGTGCGCTGCGCGACTATCTGAAAGAAAAAGCGGCCATTCTTCAGGATCGCAAGACAAAAATTGTCGGTGGAGAGTTGGGCACGAAGCAGTTGAACGCGCAAGTCAGCGTAGAGGGACGCAGCGGCATCCGCCGTGTTCGAATTCGTGATTTTCAGATCGTGACTGACGCACCAAAGGATTTTGCGGGCTACAACTTGGGACCAAGCGCGCCGGAGCTGCTGCTCGGAAGCTTAGGCAGTTGTCTTGTGCATACCTTGATGATTCAGGCCGCCTGGCTCGATATTGCGATTGATGCGGCCGAAGTTATTGTGACAGGGGACTTCAGCGGTCGCACTGGCCATCCAGCGTTCCCTGAGTTTTCAGCAGGCATACCGAACATCAGATATCGACTGCAGGTTGATTCGACCGGAACCGACGATCAGCTGACGAAGTTACATAAGGCTGTTGAGCAGTTTTGCCCGATTCTGAACGTCCTGCATCAACCACAGCCGATTCAAGGAAATGTTGAGCGCGTGTCTGCAACATGACCTGCTCCACAGCGCCTGTGTCAACTCGAAGAGGTGCTCGGGTTGGTAGTTGCCGACCATCGCCGCTTTCACCGTCGCAGTGCTCGCTTTGCAACGAACGTCCCGCATTGCCGCGAGCACGTCTGGATTGCGCTAACCATTGACAATCGCGCGGATGATCGTCATGCCTGTCACGCCGCTGACCACATGGTGCAGTTGCAGGTTCATCAAGGTCAGTGCCTTCTGTGTTGGCGCTGCTGGAGTTCGGCACCGATTGGTGCGGCTTTTGCCTTGCCAGCGCGCCCATCGTCACCAAGGCCCTGGCCGCCCACCCCGCGCTCAAGCACCTCAAGGTGGAGGACGGCAGCGGCCGGGCGCTGGGCCGATCGTTCAAGGTCAAGCTGTGTGTCGGTTCACCTTCAATCTGTCACTTTTGAACTTTCATTTGGCACCAACCCCTTCAATGTGTCACCAAATCAGTCGATGGCGTCCTATTTCGAGCGCACTACGCTTACTCCCCATCCTTAAAAGTCTTGCATTTCTGAGTCTGAGTCCAATCGGGCCAGTTTGTAGATGCCATTGGCCGCCGCCTGATCAATCAGTTCAGCGCTGATGAATTCGGTTTTCTGGCGGATCGCCAGCTCTGCGGCCTGCGTCAGCAAGGTCGTGACCTTGCCAGTCAACCCGCCGCTCTTACCCATGAGTTTTTGGATGATGGCCTTGTCGGCCAGTGGCGACGGTTTTTCCAGCGGCAGCAGCCGGCCAAAGCTCACCACGAATTCCCGGAACTCCGGGCTTTCACGCCACTTCGGCAAGGAAAAGGGTTCGAACCGGGAGGCAATCTGCGGATCGGTCTGCATGGCATACAGCGCCTCACTGGTGCCCAGTGCCACGATCGGCATGCGCAATTCATTGCTGATGAATTTGAGCTGGTTCAGCAGTTGACGCTGTTCGCGGACCGAACCGGCCAACAAGTGATGGACCTCGTCGATGATCATCAATTTTGGCGGCTGGCGGTGCAGCAGACGCAGTCCGAGCAACTCCATATCGGTACCACGGCGATTGACCGGCGGCTGAACACCCAGGCCTTCGATGATCTGGGCGTACAGCTTGTTGTCGCAAGGGTTGGCAGGCATCTGAAGGTGAACCGTTTTACGGATTTCCACTTCATTGAACTCGTTGCATATGTTGGGGTTGTCGCGAACAAACTTTTCGACAATCATGGTTTTGCCAATGTTGCTGTCGCCGTGCAGCAGCATGCAGGGTATGCGCCCGCTGGGTGGGTGATTCAACAAGTGCGCCATTCTGACCAGCGCCTCATTGCCTCGGGAGTACGCCACCCACTTGGGCGCATACAGTCTGGACACCCGTTCATCGATCGGGCCTTCCAGGTAGGACCAGACCCCGACATGCAGATGATCAAGGCCGTTTGCCATGGCTCAGTGGTCCCAGATTTCAGCGTCCGAGGGCTTTACCGGCTGCGAATAATCCACCCCACCTGCGGGAGTAGCTGTTGTGCCCATCGTTGCGGACTGGGCATCTTTGCGTCGCTGCGAATGTCGCCTTGCCGCCTTTGTTTTGGCCGTGGCACGCTCGATCAAGGCACGCTGGGCAGTCACGGCCTTGAATATGGCGTCCTGAGTGGGGGCGTTGTGCCCTTGTTCGCGCAACGCAGACAAGGCGGCGCGTTGCTCCCACAGCGTGATGGGTGGCAACGCCAGATCAGCGTACGGTATCGGGCAGTAGCGCCGGTCGGGACCGCACAGAAACACCCTGGACAGATTTCGCGGATCGTAGCGCACCAATACAGGGGAGCCAAGTTGCACGATGGAAGGCAGCACGTTGTCCCAGTAGCGGATGTTGAACAGGTGCAATCCATCCCGGCGCAATTTGCGCTGCATCGAGGGCAGAAAGCTGATCATGAATTGATCGGGTTGCTCAGGCAGCGACCGGGCGTGCGCAGTCGGGCCACTTGTCGCGGCCTGCCACGCCGCCAGCGGGCTCCGGCGAATTCCCTTGTGGACGCGGCGATGGTATTGCTCGCAGATCTCAAGGGTCAGCCACTGCTCCAGCTCTGCCATCGTCAGCCGCGCATTGGACTCGGACGGATAGTCCCCCCTGTCCTGCGTGTTCGAACCGGTGGTTCCCGGCAGCAAATGCACGCGGCCCATCAGTGTGCCAATCAGGCGCTCAATATGCCCGCCGTAGTGCGGTGTGGCGATGGGACGAAGAATCAGCCCAATGCCATGCTCGTCACACCCTCGGTGCAGCGCGGCTGCTGTGAAGTCCGCACCGTTGTCCGTATGCACGGCCGCAGGCAGTCCCCAAACGGGCCAGGTGCATGCCAGTCCCCTGGACTTGAGCCAGCTCTCTTTGGGCAGGATCGCCTGCGACAGGCACAGGGCCACGGAAGTTGAAGATGGCGCCTCCATCGAGAGATAAAACCCGACCACCACGCGCGTGGCCACATCGACTGCCAGCGTGAGCCACGGCCGGCCTATGGGAAGGCGACTGGCCTCATCCACGACGATGGCGTCCACCGGGGTGTGGTCGATCTGCACGACTTCCAGGGCATGCTGGACCTGGTAGTTTCCAGGAACAAAGGCCGTTTGGGTTGCTGCCTCTCCTGGCTGCAGCCTAGCTTTCGCGGCTTGACCAGGGTCGAGTTCTTTGAGCCGGGCAAGTATGGGCTTGCGCGAAGGAGGCCTCAAGCCCAGAGCCGCACAACGCAAACCCACCATCCGCACGACCTCCTCTTTTTTGGCGCGCACTTTGGTCAAGTACACCTCCTGGATGACCTCGGCAATCAATTTATCCAGCCGATCATCGATGCGGTGGGCGCCAACGGGCGTTCCGCGGGCACGAGGCAGGAGCGTGGAAGTTTGAGGGGCCTGGCGGGGTACAGTGCAAGCCAGCGAAAGACGGTGCGCCGGGATACTTCGAAATCAGCCGCAATTTGCGCGACTTGCCGGGCCGCATTTGGTGCCTCATCGATTCCAGAGATAGCTTCCTTGCGGCGTTGGGCCAACGCCCATTGAGAATCCGTGGCAGCGGAAATGACGGACTCGCTGGAGGCCTTCAGGCGAACTGCCGCAGGGGGCGCACTCAGGTCCGCAGCGCAAACTGCATGAATTCGTCCATTGACCAGAATCACGGACCATGACCGATCCGGCAGGCTCGACGCTGATGATGGCCACAAGCCGGTCGCCGGCAACTGCCAGGGCATTGGATACCACCTGAAAACATCCCATCGTCATGTCCTTGCAGGCCAAGGCGTGCATAACGACACATTGAAAGCAAGCAGATGCAAGGTTGTGCCAATTGAAAGGACTATATTTTGAAAAAATCTTGGCTGGACAGATTTGCCTGGATAACGCATTTTTACCAAGCGTCTCCAGTGAAAATCCCCTATCTGCGTGGTCTATTTGGTGCCAATTGAAAGTTCAAAAGTGACAGATTGAAGGTGAACCGACAGTGCCGTTGAAGTCATACATGAGCTTCACATCCGCATTAATGCCAGTTGGCTGAACATAGGTCACTGCAAATACGGGCTCGATGTTCCAATAGTTCCGGCTGAGGTTGGCCAGCTTGTTGCTGTCATAGCTACCCGTTGGTGCCGTGACGTCCACAGCCCACACATAGCGGTGGATGTCAAGCTAGTTGTCGCAAAAAGTTTGATGCTCAGGCGATTTGTTGGGTGAGTTGGTTCTGGTTTTGTTGGGTTTCCGGATTGAGGTGGACTTGTGCGATTCGGTCCCAATTGCGGGTCGGACCGGACCAGCGGTTTGGGTTGGCATCGCGCGCTGCGGCATACACTTTGACGCGGTCATCCAGAAGGGCTTGATCGATTTGCATGTGACGTTGAGCAGGCGTGACAAAGCCAATCGCGCTGTGCCGATGCTCGTGGTTGTACCAGTGCACCAACTCTGTCACCCAGCGCCGCGCCTGTAGCAAGCCATTGAACGGTTTGACGGGCAGTTGAGGCCGGTACTTCAGTGTCCTGAACAGAGCCTCCGAGTAGGGGTTGGAGCGAGCAGTCAACTGCGCCGCATGGCGACGTTGAGCGACGACCTTTTCGCGTAACCCATCCGCACCATCCGCTGTTCGGTCAGGAGTTCGATCTGGTCGAGCGTGGGAGGAACTGGCGCGAAGACAGGGTTTTTTTCCACGACACAGTTGGAGTCTCGCACTCGATGCCGGCGGTCTGGACCGACCTGGTCGCCGAGGACCCTTTCAATGCTGTGGCGCGGGGACGTGCCGCGTTCCGGGCTCAGGAACTCCTCGAGTTGGTGAAACTGATCGAGGCAATGAAGTCATGAACCGGCCCCCCCAGTGTAAAGAGGATATTGTGCAAAGTGTAAAGGCGATTACGTCTTGGTTTGCATCTGTTCGATACTACCGGCATGGCAGCTCATCCAGCGCGCTGGAAATGAAACCTCCTGTCGCTTGCAGTGATCACCTTGACAGTGTGATCATGCCGAACATAATCCTATTTACATACATTGACTGGCCTGAGCCGAGGAGGTTCCATGCCCATAGATCGAGACAAGCACGACAAACAAGCGGTCCTGCGCCAACACGCTACGCTCAACCCGCGTCCGCACGGCGTCACTCACGCACTGTTCGCCAGCAACGCGTTCTTCGACCCCGACGATGTACTGCAGGTCAAGTACGAGATGCTGCGACTGGTCAACATCGACAAGCGCTCGATCAGCGAGGCTGCCAAGGCCTGCGGCTTTTCGCGTCCCTCGTTCTACCAAGCCATGACGGCCTTCGAGAACGGCGGCTTGGCGGGTTTACTTGCCCACAAGAGTGGTCCGCACGGTGGCCACAAACTCACGCCAACGGTGCTGCAGTTCGTCTGCGAGGCGCGTACTACCGATCCGAACGTTCGTGCCGAGCGCCTGGCCGAGTTGGTGCAGCAACATTTCGGGGTGCAAGTTCACCCTCGCAGCATCGAGCGGCAGTTGCTGCGCAAAAAAAAACAGCGCTGATACTTGTGTCGCCAGCGCCGCTGCTGCGCGACGACAGTTTGGTTGCACGCTACGAGGATCTGCGCCAACAGGTGCTTGGCCAATCGACCGTTCAACCCCAGGGCCTGGCTTTGTTCACCCGTCGCGGAATGTGCGCCTGGATGCAGGCGTGGAGTCAGTGCGTGGCGCCGACGCCGACGCCCGCGCCGCCACAGGGTGACCAGCAGATCTGTCCAGCGCAGTTGCACAGGGACGTTGCAATGCTGCTGGCCAGTATGGTTTTGTTCAATCGGCAGGAGGCCCTCGTATGTTGAATGATCACCATCAGAAGGTGCAGGCCAGTCACCTCAAGCGCAACGCCTACCTCTATGTCCGCCAGTCGACGCTGCGCCAGGTGTTCGAGAACACCGAGAGCACCAAGCGCCAGTACGGCTTGCGCCAACGCGCCGTGGCCCTTGGCTGGGCAGACGAACGCGTCATCGTCATCGATACCGATCTTGGCCAGTCCGGCGCCGCCACGGATCGCGAAGGCTTCCAGCGCTTGGTCGCCGAAGTCGGCATGGGCCACGCGGGCATCGTGCTGGGTCTGGAGGTCTCGCGCCTGGCACGCAACTCCATGGACTGGCATCGGTTGCTGGAGATCTGCGCGCTCACCTCGACGCTGATCTGCGACGAGGATGGCGTTTATGACCCGGCACACTTCAACGACCGGTTGCTGCTGGGCCTGAAGGGCACCATGAGCGAGGCGGAACTGCATGTGCTGCGCGCGCGCCTGCAGGGCGGAATCCTGAACAAGGCGCGCCGCGGCGAGTTGGAGATGCGCCCGCCCGTGGGGTTGATCTACACCAGCGAGGGCACGCTCGTGCTCGATCCTGATCAGCAAGTCCAGCATTGCCTGAGGTGGCTGTTCGCAGCGTTCGCCCGCACCGGCTCGGCCTGCGCCACGGTCAAGGCCGCGCGCGATGAGAAGCTGGCATTCCCGCGGCGCTGCGCCAAGGGTCCCCACAAGGGCGAACTGCTGTGGGGCAGCCTGACGCACGACCAGGTGCTTCGGGTGCTGCACAGTCCCCGATACGCTGGAGCGTTTGTTTATGGACGTTGCCATACGATCAAAACCATCGATGGCCGCACCCGGCTGCGTCGACGGCCGCGCGATGAATGGGTCACGTTGATCCCTGGCAGCCATGCCGGATATATCTCCTGGGACGAGTTCGAGCTCAACCAGCATCGCCTGCATGCTAACGCGCAGGCGAGGGGCACCGATCGGCGGCGCGGACCACCGCGCGAGGGGCCTGCGCTGCTGCAGGGAATGGTCTTGTGTGGGCGCTGCGGTCAACGCATGACGGTTCGCTATCACGATCGTCATGGGCAATTGTGTCCCGACTACATCTGCCAGCGCGAACGCATCAAGCACGGTCAAGCGGTGTGCCAACACGCGCCCGGAACCGGCATTGACCAAGCGGTCGCAGCGATGCTCATCGAGGCGGTCAATCCGGTTGCGCTCGAGGTGTCGCTGGTCGTTCAACAGGAACTGCAGTCCCGCTTTGAAGAGGCCGACCGCATGCGCCATGCCCACGTTGAACGCGCGCAGTACGAATGCGAACTGGCGCAGCGACGATTCATGCGCGTTGATCCCGACAACCGGTTGGTGGCCGACTCCCTGGAGGCGGACTGGAACGAGAAGCTGCGCGCGCTGGGCGAGGCACGCGAGGAGTACACCCGTCGCCGAGACGAAGACGCACGCCTGTTGACTGACGAGCAGCGCAAAGCGATCGTGCAACTGGCCACCGACTTCCCTCGCCTGTGGAACGATCCGGGTACGCTCGATCGCGATCGCAAACGCATGGTCAGATTGCTGGTGGAGGACGTCACCTTGAATCGTGACGACAAGATCACCATACATATTCGCTTCAAGGGTGGTGCGCGCAAGTCGCTGCATCTACCCCTGCCCAAGTGCTCCTGGCAGCAGCGTGTGACGCCGACTTCCGTGGTCCAGGAGATAGACCGCTTGCTTGACGAACACACCACTGCGCAGATCGCCGACGTTCTCAATGCCCGTGGATTCGCGCCGGGCGCGGGATCGGCATTCAATACACGGATGGTCGCGCGTCTGGCGCGCGACTACCATCTCAAACCACGATACGACCGATTGCGCGAGCGCGGCATGTTGACACTGCAAGAGATGGCCGACGCATTGCAAGTCACCGCCCACACTGTCAAGATCTGGCTGCGGCGCGGCCTGTTGCGAGGTCATGCCTACAGCGACAAGAACGAGTCCTTGTATGAACCACCAGGCGACCTGGCTCTCCGCAAGAAGCCCGGCGCCAAGCTCTCGCAGCGGCGTCTCGAGGCAACGGTTCCACCTGAACGTACGGAAGGAGTGCAGTATGCGACGTAGTCCTTGTCGTTACTTACCGCCGGTCGGCTGCGAGACGCAGCCACGCCCAGGCGCTGCATGGTGGCGAGCATCGTTTCCCCCTTCATCGGGGAGCCGTTGTCCGAGTGAACAGTGAGCTGATTGGGCGTGATGCCCTGACGCTCGCAGATGGCCTGGAGCAGCCCGCTGGCCAACTCAGCACTCTCGCAGTCGTACACCTGCCAGCCAACGATCCTGCGGCTGAACAAATCCACAAACAGGTAAAGGTAGAAGTAGATGCCGCGTACCTCGGTGGGCAAGTAGCTGATGTCCCAGCAGTAAATCTGATCGGGCCCGGTGGCCACCAGCGCGCGTGGCTTGGTAACCGGTAACCCTGCGGCGTTGTTGACGCGTAAGCCCGAATGCTCAGGAAGGTCGGAGTCAGGGCGCGGCTTGCTTGCCAGAAGAAGGACGGCGCTGAGGTGTGCCGCCGGGCGCGGTGGCGGCGATGCATTCGACGAGATTGAAGGACGCCAGCAGCAGGTATTTCTCGGCATCGCTGCGAACCGCCAGCAAGTCATGATCGCGCAAGTATCCGTGTACGAACGCCAGCAGATAGCGTTGCGCATGACCGTCGACGCGTTGTTGGGCGGCTTGCCGCATAAGCTCGGGACTCAAACCTTCGTCGAACCGAATGCTGCCATTGAGGCGCTGCAGGCAGCGCTCCTGAACGTCCTCCGTGATGAGGGGCCAGTCCAGCCTAGAGGCCTTGATGGCCTGGTAGGCCACCATCAGGATGTAAATCGGTACTTCCAGCTGTTGCAGGCTCACGCCCATGCGCTCGAGCACCAGCACCGAGGCCAGCAAGTTGGGCTGGCGCAGATAAATTTCGTCGGCCAGCTGCACGCGCTGTGCAGCGCTCATGCGTTCCACAGAAACGACCGCCTGGACGACCTGGGCCTGGGACAGCTCGCTCATGGAGCCAGATCCGAACGCAAGGGACGCTCGGCGAAGTGTTGCTTCCACAGCCGCGGGATGAGCTCATGCACGCGCTGCGCCGGCTGCATGCTGATGCGCTGCAAGACATCGACGAGGTAGGTGTATGGATCGATATCGTGCAGCCGGCATGTCGCGATCAGGCTTTGCACGATGCCGGCATGCTTGGCGCCCACCTCCGTCCAACAAAATAACCAATTCTTCTTGCCCATCGGAATCGGGCGCAGGGCACGTTCGATGTGGTTCGTGTCGATGGCCACGTCAGCGTCTTCGAGGAAGACCGACAACCCCGCACGACGCTCGCGCACATAGGCCAAGGCCTTCGTCAACGGGTTTTTCGGCAACAGGCCCTGCTGTTCAAACTGCTGATCGACCCAGGTGAAGAATGCCTGAACCCGAGGCTTGCTGTGGGTGAGACGATGCACGCGCTTGGCCTCACCCGAGAGCTTGGCCTGGCGGATATCGTCCTCGATCTGGTAGAGCGCGCCGATCTGGCGCAAGGCTTCGGCCGCCCCCTGGGGCTCGGCGCCCTGCGCTTCGAAGAACGCTCGCCTGGAGTGGGCCCAGCATTGAGCGTGGGTGATGCCGCTCTTGCTGGCGTAGCTGGCATAGGCCTCGTAGCCGTCGCTCAGCAGCACGGTGCCCGGTTTGCGTTTGAGGCCCAGGGCCTGCTGCACATGCTCATGGCGACGTGACTCGAAGTGCGGGAAGCACACCTCGTCATGTTCACCGTAAACCGGCCAGAAGTAGCTGGTCTTCATCTTGCCGCCGCCGCCCAGACCGGCCTTGATCGGGGTCTCGTCCATCGTGATGACGCGGCTGGCACGGATCGACTCGAGCTGCGCCGTGTAGATGGGTTCGAGCAACTGTGCCGCTTGCTGCACCAGCTGTGTCAACCACGGCCGACTGGTCTTGAAGCCGGCCTCCTGGAGGCGCTGGTGTTGGCGGTACAGCGGCAGGTGCCAGCGGAACTTGTCCAGCAACACGCCGGCGATGAAGCTGACGTCGGCACGGCTGCCCTCGATGACGCCCAGCGGCGCGCTCGGACAGTGCAGGGTCTGCGTGTCGCGGCGCTTGATCACGGGGCGCACGTACTTGAGCACGACAAAGCTGCCTGGGCGCTGCGCCAGGCGGTGGCTGACCTTCTCGCCGATGACCTCGTACTGCTCGGGCGCCAGACCTTGTGCTTCGGGGTTGGGGACCTCGATGACCTGCACCGGCACCTTGGCCTCGTCGAAGAATGTCGCCGCCGCAGCCCCCTCATCGCTAAAGTCGCTGACGGTCCGGCGGCGCTTGTGGGCGGGAACGATCTGGGTGGTTTCGCTCTGATCGCCAGGCTGTGCAAGATCGCCCAGCAACTGGCCGAGGTGCATCTGCTGCGCATCGACCTGGGGCACAAAGCGCTCGCGCTTGTTGCCGAAGATCTGGCGCTTGAACCACTCGATCTGGCGTTTGAGCTCCTCGATCTGCGCGGCCTGGCTCTGCAGCATCTGCGCTATTTTCGCAGGCCCGAGCGCAGCCACCGCGATGGCATCAGGAACTCGGGGCGTCAGCGTCAAAGACATGGACCTTATGTTACCGAGGGCGCCTGCGGTACGGCACAGGATTGTCCCCAATTGCGCGGGCTGCGATAGCGCTTGTACTGCCGTTTGGGCTCGATGCCCTCGAGCATGAGTTTCAACGCCGTCCAGTCCATCTCGCGGTGAACCACCGCACTCCAGTCACGCAAGAATGTCCCGGCCTCCAGTCGTTTGGCCCACACGCACCAGCCGCTGCGGTCAAAGTACAGCACCTTCATCTGCGTGGCGCGGCGGTTGACGAAGACAAACAGATGCCCGCTCAGCGGGTCCTGATGCAGCCCGTGCCGCGCCAGTGCGTACAGGCCATCGAAGGACAGCCTCATGCTCACCGGTTGACCAAAAAGGAAGACGCGAATCTGGCCTTCGGGGAAGAACATCAGCGCCGAACCAGGGTGAGGGTCAGACCCGCGCCGAGGTCCAGGCGCAACTCCAGCGCCGGGCAGGGCGCGGGCGCACCCGAGCCCATCACACCCAAATCGACGAAAGCCATCGGTGCCTGGCTTTGGGCGTCCTGCTTGAGCTGGCGAGGCACGCCAGCCCCACCAAGCAAGCGCGAACGCCAGCGGGCAAAGCTACTGCGGCACAGACCCTCACGGCGGCAGAACGCCTCTACCGTCAATCCGGCGCCTTCAAAGCGTTTGAACGCTTCGAGCCAGGCTTGCTCGTTCAAACGGTGACGGCGCTTTACGCCCTCGTTGACCATGGCTTGCATCGCTGTTGCTCCTCATCGTAAATCGATGAAGGCATTGTTCCCGGCGACACCTTTGCAAGGAAGGACGCCGTTCAGTTACCGGTTACTGGCTTGCTGCGTTTTTGCGCCACCCGTTCCAGGCGGCGGTGCGTCAACTGGCCGGCTTCACGCAGCAGTCGGTACAGGGTCGACTCGCTGGCCACATACAGGCCCTGGTCAGCCAGGCGCGGCACGATCTGGCTTGGTGGCAGATCCTTGAACTCATCGCTGTTGACCACCTCCAGCGCAGCTTGTCGCTCCGCCTCACTGAACTTGTTGGGCGGCACGGTGATGCGGCGTTTGTCGCCGACCCTGAGGTCTCCCTCCTGGTTCTCCGGGCGTCTCCAGCGCTGAACAGTACGCGCATCCAACCCAATCAGGGCGCAGGCCTTTTGCAGACGTGCGCCACTGTCGCAGCACTGTCGGATCAGCGGCAGCAGGATCTGCCGCTGTTTGCAAGTGGTCATTTCTCCTCGTCCTCCCACAGGGCCTGGAACTTTTTTCGGCAAGCACCAGCAAAGCTGCGGCTTCCGCCAGCGCCTTCTCTTTTCGGTGCAGTTCACGCTGCAGCCCATCGTGTTTGACTTGCAGTTCACGCAACGCTGTCTTGGCTTCGCGCGATTCAGGCGCTGTGGCGCTGCAGAATGCTTCACCCCAGGCCTTCAGTTGGTGCTCAAACAACCCCTTCTCTCGGCACCATGCATGCAGCTGTGTCTGCGACATGGCATGCGTCTGGTTCAGCGCAAGCAAGCGCTGGGCAGGGCTCCACGATTGGGCCGGTAAGTCGTCAGGCAGTTGCGCTGCGGGGCCACCGACTTCATGCTTTTGGTTGGATTTGCTGATCCATTTTCTCAAGGTGCCCACCGCCATATTCAATTCATTGGCAACGTCCTGGACGCTGCGTGTGCCTCGTTGCCTGGCTTTGCTCAGGGCCTGTTCTTGGAATTCAGTTGAATGTCGATTTGTTGTCATGAATAGCGCTCCAATGCGGATCATCCGCAATCACGGGGGAGCGGCAACTAGTCTGACACAGGGGGGTATGTTCACCGTATCTCTCCTTGATCTAACCCGTGAGAGACGGTGGAATATGCGCTTATCAGGCTGCCCTTGAGGCGTCTGCGTGTCGTCTCACAAATGTCAGAACCGCTGGCCCCTTCGCCTTCGCGTCTCACTTTTTCCGGGGACGCGACAGGCTCGGCTGCACCGCCTGGAGCCGGCCAGAACGCAACTCGACCACCGCCTGGGCCACCGCGCGCGCCACATTGCGTGCTTCTTCTTGCACCGCCGCATCCCGGTCCAGCGTTTCGTGACTGGTCGCATACGGCTCGTAGTAGCCGACGTAGCGACCTAATCTCGCCTGTGCGCCGGCATCGATGAAACCCATCCAGTCGAGCCAGTCTGATAGCGCGCGGCGCGCGTCATCGACACCGGCCACGTCGCCATGAACTACCAGCCCGTAGGTGCGCCCGGCCAGATGCTGGGGGTAATCCCAGCCGGCCATCTCGAGTTCTTTGGCCTTGCCCGCTTTTTTGCCGCAGGTCGAGGTGGGGTCGGCATTGCCACCATCAGCGCACACCAGGCGATCAATCATCAGTTTTAATGGACTCGGGCTCTGGTACCAGTACACAGGCGAGACGATGATCACGCCATGGGCGGCAGCCCACCGTTCGTAAATCTCGGCCATCCAGTCATTGGTCTGGTTGAGCGCGTGGTTCGGGTAGCAGCTGCATGGCCAGTGGCACAAGGGCATCGCGGTCGATACACAACCCTTGCAGGGGTGGATATGGCGGCTGTAGTCGGAAGTGAGCAAGCTCAGGTCCAGTACATCGACCTGGGTGTCGGCCTGTTCCAGCGTCTCGCGAGCGATTTGCAGCAAACGGAAGGTCTTGGACATCTCGCCCGGGCAGGTGCCGTCATTGCGCGCCGAGCCGCAGATCAGCAACACCCGGGACGGGCTCTCGGGGTCGGCCCAGCGTTGTTGCGCGTCAACGATGCGCTGCTTCGTGGCAACCCACTCGGTTGACAAGTCGTAGTCCGGATCGGCATAACCCGGGCCTGCCTTCTGCGTGAAGGGGGCCTTGCGGCCTTCGGTGTAGGCGGCCCAGGCAATCTCTTCAAGCCGCGCAAGTGACTGATCTTCGGCACGGAACGCCGGATCGATGAAGCCGGCACGAAACCGGACGCCGAACTCCGCACGCACGAGCGGGGCCGGTGCCTGGCCCTTGCGAATCTCAATCATGGCCGCCTCCGCAGGTCAATCGGGCAGGTGTGTATAGCAGCAAAGGCTTTCATGGGTGATTCCTTTTAGTTTGACAAGCGCTGAAGTGCGCTGGCGCGAGACGAAATTGCATCGGTCCGATGCTGACATTTCACGCTCCCGGCCCGCGCATGAGCGCAATCAGCGGTGGGACGCAGAACCAGAGCATGAAGGTGAGTGCCAGCACGATGGCGCCGTCGATGCGCTCGGGCATCTCGCGGGCCGTTAACCGGCGCAGGCGCAGCCATAGCCACGCGCCATGGACGGCGCCGCCGGCGGCGCTCCAGCCAAGCAGCGATGCCATATCCGGTCGCGCCAGCGACAGCAGCGCCGCGAGGGCCGGTGCGGCGACGGTCGCCGCCATCGCCAGACGCGCGGTGCTGCGTTTGCCGAGGATCACCACGAGCGTGCGCTTGGCCGCAGCCTGGTCGGCCGCGCGGTCGGGGCAGCCGGCCAGCAGGATCGAAGGCAAAATCGACACGCCCAGTGGCAGCGCCAGCAGCCACGGCATGTCGTCGCTCCAGCCGCCGCCCTGCACCACGTAGCCGGCCATGATGGCGCCGGCGCTGTGGGTAAGCGCCACATCGAGTTCACCGAATCCGCGGTGCGAAAGCTTTAGCGGCGGGACGGTGTAGCTGAGCGCGAGCGCGGCGAACACGGTATACAGCACGACGATCGCCATGGCCGAGGCTGCTGGAGCGGCCGCGAGCAAGGCGATCAGCGCCGCCCCTGCGGCCAGGAGCGACAGGCCGATGCCCTTGCGCATCGCCGAGCGTTCGAGCCGGCCATCCACCAGCACGCGCGAGCCGCCGGTAAACGGGCCGGCATTGCGGTTGCGCCGGTCGCTGTCGAAATCGAACCAGTCGTTAAGAAAGACGGTGGCCGCTTCGAGTAGAAACAGGGTGAGATAGCCGAGCAGGTAGGGTGTCATGGACATCGGTTTGCCCGCGCCGGCGGCGAGTGCGCCAACGGTATAGACGATCCACGTCATCGGGTAGAACTGCAGGCGAAGCGCTGCGAGCCATGCGAAGAGCCTTTGCGCGCGGCGCTTCGCTGGAGAGAGGGCGCCGTGCACCAGGCGCGAACCGCTGGTCCGCGCACGGTCCAGCCAGCGGCGGCGTTGCTCTGGACTGGAGGTGACGACCGGACCGAAGGTCTCGATACGCGCAGTGCGCAGGCCGCAATAGCCGAGCGTGGCACGCGCCAGCGCCTGGCATCCCGGCGCTCGATAGACGAGCCAGTAGACAAGGGGCGGCGTATCCATTGTCGTGATCAGGTCAGCCGTGCGGCCAGCGAGCAACTTGTCCCATTTGTCGGGTGCGACATGACGAAAGGCGAAGCCCGGCGTCATGACGCGGTCGAGAAAGCCCTTGAGCCGGGCTGGGAAGGTGCCCCACCAAGTTGGGTAGATGAACACCAGGTGCTCCGCCCAAGCGATGTCGTGCTGGGCGCGCACGAGGTCCGGCTCCAGCGGCTGCAGTTCGGGCGAGACCGTGTGGACATCCGGATCGAACCTCATCTCACTCAGGATCAACTCACGGCACTGCGCGCCTGCTTGCCGCGCGCCCTCGGCGTAAGCATCGAAGAGTGCACCGCACAGGCTGTCGCGGCGAGGATGGGCGAGGATCAAGAGGCAGCGCATAGGTTATTAGCGTCGAAGTCGGTGCCGCTGACGATACGCGCAATCCACCGCTTCGCAGAGTGTGAATACCCGTTACAGCCGCCCCATCAACAGCATCACGACAATGACGATGACCACCAGCCCAAGCACGCCGCTGGGTCCGTAGCCCCAGCTACTGCTATGCGGCCAGGTAGGAAAGGCACCGATCAGCAGCAGGATCAGCACGATCAACAGTATGGTTCCCAGACTCATGGCTCTTCCTTCGCGTTGTGATTACCTGGATTAAGTTCGCCGCCGCTGAAGCACGGGATATCACGGTGACGCCATCGCCAGATTTGCCGGTTGCGCCTTGGCAGCCCTCGTTGCCTTGAGCGCTCGCGCCCTGCGAACTTGCGGGTCCCGGCACAGCGACTGACGTGCGCGCCAGTCGCTGTGCCATCCATTCATTTCTCCTTGTACTTACTTCTTGTCTTTACCGACCTCGCTGCCAATGATCCCGCCGACCGCTGCGCCGCCCACAGTTCCGACGCCGCTTCCGCCCGACAGCACGGAACCCGTAACGGCGCCGACCCCAGCACCGATCGCGGTGTCCTTCTGACGCGTCGTCATGCCGCTACAAGCCATCAAGCCGAGCAGCAGTGTTGCAGACACCACACCTAAAGCAAATTTTTTCAGCGTTTTCATGACAATACCTCTTTCCATAAAGTCAGTAAAAAACTCACGCCTGACAAGCCAGTGATGGTCAAGGGCGCATGCTTCGGGCTATGCTGATTTGCCCGGCTTGAGCACCACCTTGGTCCAGCCCGTTTTTCGTTTGTCAAAATTCTCATACGCCTCGGGCGCCTGCTCGAGCGGCAGTTCATGCGAAACAATCCACGAGGGCTTGACCTTGTCCTTTTCGATCAACCGGCTCAGCAGACGGTTGTAGGCTTTGACGTTAGCTTGCCCCGTCCCCATCCTCTGGCCCTTGATCCAAAACTGCCCGAAGTCAAAAGCCATCTGTCCACGCTTTTGGAGCTTCTCCTTGGACCCGGGATCCTCTGGCACGAAGACACCGACCACGCCGATGCCCCCCGTCGCCTTGACCGTGGCCACCAGGTTGTTCATGGTGAGGTTGGGGACTTCCTCACTGTGCATGTTGCAGCACTGGTAACCCACGCATTCGCAGCCGCAGTCAGCGCCTTTTCCTCCCGTCAGCTCCATGATGCGCTCCACCCCGTCGCCCTCGGTGTCGTCAATCGCAATGGCGCCCAGCTTTTCAGCAAGCTTCAAGCGGTCCTTATGCATGTCTACCACCATGACCATGCTCGCGCCCTTGAGCGTTGCAGAACTGGCTGCCATCAAGCCGACGGGCCCCGCGCCATAGATCACGACACTATCCCCAGGTTTCACGCCAGCCAGCTCGGTCGCATGGTAGCCCGTAGGAAAGATGTCCGAGAGCATCACATAGTCGTTTTCCTTTTCCTCCGAGCCACGCGGCAGCACCAGGCAATTGAAGTCGCCGTAAGGCACCCGCAAATACTCGGCCTGTCCACCGCTGTAGGGTCCCATGCCGGCAAAGCCGTAGGCCGCGCCAGCAGTACCGGGATTGGCGGTGAGGCAGAAACCGGTCAAGCCCTTCTCGCAGTTTTCACAAAAGCCGCAGCCGATGTTAAATGGCAGGCAGACGCGATCGCCGACCTTGACCCGATCGACGGCAGATCCCACCTCAATGACTTCCCCCATGTTTTCATGGCCCAGGATGCGGCCGGGCTCCATGCTGGTTCGCCCTTCGTACATATGCAGGTCAGATCCGCAGATATTGGCACTCGATATCTTCACCAGCACGTCAGTGGTGCGCTCGATCTTTGCATCCGGCACTTCCCTGACCTGCACGTCTCGCGGGCCGTTGTAGACAAGTGCTTTCATGCCGCTTCCCTCTTCTTCCTTGGTGAAGCAGCCGGCTTTGCCTCAGCTTGTAGTTGCTTTTTTCGAGCGAATAGTTCCGGAACCATACCTCGCAGGTCCAGCGGGGCGTTTCGCGCCTGCAGGAATATCTGCTCGCGCTCATTGAGAACATGGTGATCGATGAGGGTTCCAAGTGCCTTCACCATAGCGTCATACCCTTCGTCGCTGGCATCCATGGCCTGGATTTTCGCGATCATTTGCTTGGCTTCGTTGTGCTCTTCAAGTGCGTCGTCCATCAACGCGTCATCGCCGATCGCCTCGCGCACCTGGGGATAGAAAATCTCCTCCTCAATCTGCGCGTGGACCGTCAACTCCTGGCAGATGCGTTGGGCGATGGGCTGCTTTTGATCGGCCGGCGCATTGTCTTCGCACAACGCGTTGAAGTTGATGAAAAGTTTTTTGACGGCTTTGTGGTCTGCGTCGAGCAGATCCACCGCGTCTTCATAAGCCACGGTTTCGGTCATAAGGTAGGTTCCAAAAGGTGAATACCGACCCGAAGCGGATCGGAGTCCTTCGCACTTTGGCCCAAAAACTCGTGCGGGCCTGTGGAAAAGGCTGCCGCGGGAGTGTAGGAATTCGCCACGTCAAGGCAGTGCCTCTCGCACTGAAGTACGAGAAGAATGGAGCCATCTTTTGTGACTATTCAGCCGTCAGCGAAAGACTGCCTGATCACAATATGCAATCTATTGATTTTTTGACAGTTGGCACTGAAGCGTGTTTTGATCGCTTTACTAAAGGGAACCTCAAATCATGACATCTGCTCTTAGCTATGCCAGCGATCCGCCATCACGCGAGGCGATCGATGCCTTGCCTGGGGTTGCACTGCTGGAGTTCGGCACCGATTGGTGCGGCTTTTGCCTTGCCAGCGCGCCCATCATCGCAAAGGCCCTGGCCGCCCATCCCGCAGTCAGGCACCTCAAGGTGGAGGACGGCCGCGGCCGGGCGCTGGGCCGATCATTCGGGGTCAAGCTGTGGCCGACCCTGATCTTCCTGGACGATGGAAAAGAAGTGGCCCGACTGGTCCGGCCAACGGATGGACAAGCTGTGACGCACGCGCTCGCGGCCATCGATCCTGGCGCGCGAGGCTTAGCGAAGCCGGGTACTGTTGGCTAACAACGTTCACACAACTAAATTTGGCCCTTAAATTAGGGTCAATAAGGCGCAAAAAACACCCATAGCGACAATTTCAGCCGACCAAATTGCAAGCAATTCTGGCCCTTGCTGGCAGTTTCAAGTAAATTTGACCCTTGATGGCGTTCTGAACTGGAGCGTGCAATGGCAAAACGGCAGCGAATTGGTGGCCGGTCCACGGGCAGGGATTTCCCCTTGTTGCAGCCTTTTGATCCAGCGCAGTGGCTCCATGTCGACGCGGCGGCCTTGCCAAAAGACCGGCGTGAACAGTTCCTCAAACGCAAGCGCGCTATCGAGCTGTATGCCGATGGTGCAACCGATGCCATGCTGCGTGAGGAAACCGGGCTCAAACGGCGCAACGTTTACCGGCTCATTGCCGACAGGTGCATGCAGCAGGCCGACGATGGGACGGTGCTGGGCTGGCGCGGCGCGCTGCCATTCTTTCGAATCAAGGCCTACACGCGATACGTTGCGCCGAAGGTCGACCCGTGGGGAGACGGCGCGGTTGGCGCGCTTCAGTGGCTATTTTCTTCTCCCGATGGGCACCAGCTCGAAGCAAAGTTTCGACAGCAAATTCTCGGCAAAACACGCGCCCTGGCAGCGCCACGGCAGCCCAGACAGAGCTTGTTTCACTGGTTCATCGAAGAGCTGCGCCGTCTGGGCTACGAGCAACGCGGCGAGTGGCCATTCAACGTCGAGCGCATGGGATACGTCACGATCTGCGGTTTTATTGACAAAGTCCTGTCCGAGAACCCCCAGCGCCAACGCGAAATCCTCGGTGGCATCGATGCCGTGCGCAAGGCCAGGGCGGGCGATGGCGCCGAGCGCCCGCGCCTGCAGGCGTTCGAGCGGGTCGAATGCGATGCGCACAAGCTCGACAGCCGCATGGTCGTGATGGTGCCCTCGCCGCACGGCGGCCAAGAGGCCCGCAAAATTCACCGGCTCTGGGTCGTGGTGCTCATTGAAGTGGCCTCGCGCGCGGTGCTGGGCTACCACCTGAGCCTGGGCCGGGAATGCTCGGCCGAAGATGTGCTGCGCGCCGTCAAGCGCGCGCTCACGCCATGGTGCCCGCGCGAGCTCCAGTTCAGCGCCAACGCCTACGTCCCGGGCGCCGGCCTGCCGTCCGGGCGCTCGCCGCGCTACCTGGGCGCGTGCTGGAATGAGTTCAGCGTCGATGGGGCGCTGGCCAACATCTGCGCCCGCGTCGAGCGGCCCTTGACGGATGTGGTCGGCGCGCGCATCCTCAAACCGCAAGATCCCCACAGTTACTCCAGCCGACGCAGCCTGGACGACAGGCCCTTTATCGAGTCGCTCTTCCGGCACCTGGCCGAGGGCGGCTTTCACCGGCTCTCGACGAGCACGGGCAGCGCACCGAAAGACAAGCAGGGCCGCGACCCGGATGCCGCTGCCCAGGCAAGCGGCTTTCAGCTCGAATATGCCGAGGAACTGCTCGACACGCTCGTGGCCAACTACAACGCGATCCCGCACAGCGGCCTGGGCTACCGCAGCCCGCTTGAGCAGCTCGACTTTCTGACATCCAGCGCCTCCACCACGATCCGCACGGCAGACCCGGGCGAAGTGCAGCGGATGGTGGGCATTCGCAAGCTGTGCACGCTGCTGGGCGGCGCCCACACGGGGCGGCGGCCGCACTTCAATTTTGCCAACGCCCGGTACTCGGCCGAGTGGCTGTGCCTGCGCACCGACCTGATCGGCAAAAGCCTGTGGCTCCATATCGAAAATGAGGACGACGCCCGCTATGCGAGCGTATCGACGACGCAGGGCTTCTATCTCGGCGCGGTGCGCGCCGCGCCGCCCTGGCACCAGACGCCGCACACCCTGTACATGCGCCAGGCAATTCGTGCCCTGCAAAAGCGGCGCCTGCTGCACCTGTCGGGCAGCTGCGATGCCGTCGAGGAGCTGGTGCGCTACGCCGAGTCTTGCGCGGACAAAAAGCTCCCTCCCCACCCCGCCTACCTGCAAGCCAGGCGCGTGCTGCAAAGCCATGCCGAGTCGCTGGCGGGCCAGTCCATGGTGGCGCTGGCCAAGGTCGCCGCATTCCCTGCGGCGGCAACGCCGGCCCCTGGCAGGATTGAGCCGCCAGCGCCCGCACCCGATCCGCCCGAGCCAGCCGTCGTGCTGCCGCCAATGCGAATGGCCCAGCAATGGTGACGCACGACGCCACGGCGGCGCCCTTGGCACCGCTCCTGATCCCGCCCCACATCGCACGCGACCACCCGATCGTGACGCGCGACTATTCGCTGTTCACGCTGGCCATCCACGAGATGGCCCAAAGCATCGCCGGCTGGCTCGACGACCAGGCGGACGGCGCGACGATCTTTGGCCCCTCGCGCTTTGGCAAGTCGAGCGCCGTTGACCATTGGCTGCAAAAACTGCTGTCCGAGCGCCATGGCGGCTACGTGCCCATGGTGGTCTGGAGCCATATCGACTCGGGCGGCGCGCAGTCGGTCGGCCGGTTCTACGCGAACTTGCTCGATGCCAGCGCGCACCCGCTGGCCAAGGCCGTGCGCAGCCCGCTGGACCGCCAGCACATGCTGGTCGAGCGGTGGATGGCGATGGCGGCGCAAGGCGGCGGGCGCTTTGTGGTGCTGGTCATCGACGAGGCGCAGTCGATGACCCAGCGCGAGTGGATCTGGCTGGTCGAGCTGCACAGCACGCTGCAAAAGCAGCGCATCCGCCTGTGCGTGTTCTCGGTGGCGTCGCTGCAGTTCTTCGACGAGCCCATCGGCATGGCCCTGTCCGGCGGCGCGCATGTCGCGGCGCGTTTCATGCTGGTGGCCAGGGCGTTTCATGGCGTGCGCAGCGTCCAGGAACTGGCCTATGTGATGGCCGGTTATGACAGCGGAACGGCGTGGCCTTCGGGCTCGGGCGTGTCGTTCACCGCCGGCCTGGCAGCCCAGGCGTGGGCCGAGGGTTTCAGGATGGAAAGCCAGGCGCCGGCGCTGATGAAAGCCATGACCGAGGAGCTCCCGCCACGCTACGCCGGACCGACCGACTTTCCGATGAAGACCGTGGTCCAGGCGTGCCGGCACGTGCTGCTGCGGGTGGCCGGCGGCGCCGACTGGCGCGACGCGGCGTCGCCCGAGTCGTGGCAACGCATCGTGGCCGAGAGCGGCCACAAGGCGTTGATGGGCATTGTCTCGGCAGCAGCGCCCAAGCTGTGCCAGGCGCCGGGGTGATGCGCCATGCTCACCTCAACACCGGCGGCGCGGTTGACCTGGCACCCGGGCAGCATCCTGCCCTACGCATCGCTCTGGCACACCGTGCTGCGCGTGACCGCGCTCAATGGCATGCGGTCCGGGGAGCTGCCCGACTGGCCGACCACCTTGAGCGCGACAGGGCAGAGGCCGCGCAGCCTGTACCCGCTGCACAACGCCAGGGCTGCGGTCAATACCGATGCGCTGGCCAGCGCGCTGGGCGAAGCGCCTGCCATGTTCACGGGGTCGCACTTCGGCGCGCTGGCGCCCTGGCTGAGGTTTGCCGTCACGCCGGGCTTTCGGCTGTGCGTCCCCTGCCTGGCCGAGGGCTACCATTCGGCGCTGTTCTCCTTGCGCCTCCTGAGCGTGTGCCCCATTCATGGCACGCCACTGCTGGCGCAGTGCCACTGTGGTCAAGCGTTCAGGGACCGCTTGGCGCCGGCGGACTTCGCGCGTGCAGGCAGCTGCGCGTGTTACCGGCTGGCGCTCTTTACGCGCGAAACGTGCCGCTGCCCGACGCTGCCTGCCAGCTTGACGCGTGCCTTGGTGCCGGTCGTCGACTGGCTCGGCCAGCTGTCCGGGCTCATCAAGCCGGCGCCGTGGCGCGAACTCGCCAGGCGCGGCGACAGCCCGGCATGGCTCGGTTTGCTGTTCGAGTGCAGTGCGTCGCTGGGACTGGCCTGGCCGGCGTGCTTTGAAAAGCCGCTGCAGGCGACGCGTTTAATGCTCACGGTGCAGGCGAGCGCGCCGCGCCTGGGCGCCGTCAAGCGCGCAGCAGCGCCTGCGACGCCAATGCCAGCGCGGTCCTCCTATTGGACGGACTCCTCCGCGACATGGACCTACCGGGCCATGTCGCGGCACCTGCGGCGCCATGTGGTGCGCCGCCAGTGGACTCAAGGAACGCGGCTGCTGGGCGCACGTGCCGATCCGCCGCGCCTTGCGCGCTTGCTGCGCACGGACCCCAGCGCGATGCCCGCTCTGGCTGAAATGCTGTGGGCGCTTCAAATGGAGCCCGAGGCGCACGCGCGGCGCTGGCCTTATCGACACCCGTGGCGCCCGGGTGCCGACCCGTTGCACGGCCGGCTCGCGCCAGCGAGCATGGTGCCCGGCCGCGATGCGCTGCCGGGCGCGCCCTGCCCTTTGAGTGCAGCGGCCTGGCACTGGATCGAATACCACGCGGCCGCACACGTGATGGTGGCGCTGTGGCGCGAGGCACTGGCCCGGGCCAGCGCCATGGCCAGCGCCGGCGCTGCCGACTGGAATCTTGTGGACGACCAAGCAAGCCGGTGCGACTGGTCAGCACAAGTCCAGCAGGGCGGCAGCCTGCGCTTCTGGGGCCTGAGCGCGGACACGGTCGGATGGACTGCGCGACCATCTCCTGACAAATCGGCCCGGCGCAATGCACGGCACCAAGCACAGCAAGACCGCTGGCAGCGCGTGCTGGCCGTGTGCAGCGGCCCCTGCCTGAGCTGGACGCCGTGCGACGGCTGGTATGTAGCGGCTGCGGCGCAGCCCGCAGCGCAGGCGTGGCGACGCCACCGCCTGCTGGGCGTGCCGGGTGAGCGGCCGCAGTTCTGGCTGTTCGAGGATGGAGCCCGATTCACGGCCCGTCTTTGCACGAGCCCCCTGCAGGCGTTCGGTGCGACGCCGGGCCGCGCCATTGATGCGCTCAGAAAGTGCACGGCGCAGTACCTTCATCTTTACGGCAGCAGCGCGCTGGCTTATCCTTCTGGCTGGATCGAACCCAGCGATGCACAGCCGAAAGCAGCATGCGCAAAAGTAGGGCCAGATTTAGTTGCAAACTGGGGTCAAATTTAGTTGTGTGAGCGAACCGTTCATTCACATAAAAGTGTTCCAGCAGGGCAAGCACAAGCCGTTGATTTTCTTGAATTTCCAAAAATCCAGTACCAAAATTGAGTGAAGTTCTTTCACACAATAATGTTCTTCGCGTGGAATTTCACATAAAACCATTCCTGAAGTGAACGGAATCAATGAAGGATGAGCGCATCCTTGCAGGTCGGCAGCGCTTGGGTCCACGCAGGTACAGTTTTATGTGAAACCTGGCAACAGTTTTATGTGAATGAACGACAGTTTTATGTGAACTACAGCGGGTTTTTACATAGACTACCCTAAGATAAGTCGCATAAACAAATGGCAAAATATCCAAGTCAAAACTTTCCCCTGCCAGCACGCCATGAAATACTTCAACTACGACAAGGACTTGCCCGCGCCCTGCCCCGCCCAGGCGCCACGCACGCGTGCCGGTGGCCCGGATTCGTTTCTCATGCGCCCAGGACTGGCCCGGCGGCTGGCAGAACCGGCCCGCCGCCCGGTACGCCCGATGGCATCCCCGCCAGCGGCTTTCAGAGGTGTCCCCTGCCCACTGCCTTACCAAGCCCGCATTCAGCCCGCCTGGGCTGTTCTGACGGGCCGGATTGGGGCCACGGCGCGCGCGTTCCGACCCGCTGCCTTGCCTTTCCCACAGGTTTGACGACCCATGACCAGCGCGCACGCCTCGTCCTCTTCGCCCTCCTCCGCTATGTCAGCGCCGACGTCCGGCCGCTTCGTGCGCCGCCTGGGCCCGCACCACTTTGCCTACCTGCGCGCTTGTGCCGAAGGGCTGCACCTGGGCGAATGCGCCCGGCGCTACCTGGGCATCGAGCACGGCCACGAAGCGAAGACGGCGCACCAGGAAGCGGTCGACGCCGTGCGCGCCGTGGCCCGCCGGCGGGGCGAGTCCGCCTGGCGCCTGGTGGGCCTAACGATCCGGGTCGCCAGCGGCGCGTCGCGCCCGTCGCTCGACACGTTCGCGGAGCAGCACGATCTGGACGGATTTTCCGAAGGAGAGGTGGTCAAGCTCTACACCGAAGCCTTTCCGGCAGATCGCAAAACCGCACGCGGCCAGCGCTTGCGCGAGCGCCAACTGGCGCTGCTGCGCCGCCTGGAAGTCCTGTCCGCCGAGACGCCGCAGCCCTCGGACTTGGTGGCCGGCTGGTTTGAGGAGGCGCTGGCGGCCAGGCTGGTCACTGCGGGCCTGCTCACGCTCGGAGCGCTCAACGCCCGCATCTCGGCGGGTGGGCGCTGGTTTGCTTCGCTGCCTGCGGTCGGCATTGCCAAGGCCCGGCGCATCGAGCGCCACCTGGCCACGCTCTTGCCGAGGGATGTGCAGCCCACGAAGCCTCTGTTTGCCCTGAACGCGACGCCGGCGCTGTTTGGGGCGCCCTCGCCTTCCCGCGCTTCTGGCGCCCATACGGATGAGGCATCAGGCATCCGTGTTTTGGAGGAGATCACGCAGGTGGCCTTGGCGCGCCCGCTGCTGGACGTGGACTCGGACGGGCAGGCGGTCCAGAGCTGGATCCAGGCCCGGGCCGGTTCGCTTGCCACGGCGACGCTCTACCAGCGCGATGCGCACCGCCTCCTGCTGTGGCTGCAGTATGAACGCCAGGGCGCGACACTCGCGCAGATGTCGGTGGCCGACTGCGGCGCGTTCATGGCTTTTTTGCAGCACATCCCGCCGCGCTGGATCTCACGGGTTCGCGCCGCCCCTGGCACGCCTGGCTGGGCGCCCTTTCGCGGTCAGCTCTCGCACGCGAGCTGCCGCCAGAGCATCATCATCATTGCCTCGATGTTCGCCTGGCTTCAATCCGCGCAGTATTTGAGTGCCAACCCCTGGGTGCTGGTGAACCAGGCCACGGGCGACGACCCGGGCAAAAAGATGCTGGACACCAAGGCGCTCAGCGAAGCGGCGATGCTCGAAGTGCTGCGCTTTGTGGACGGCCAAAAGCCTTCCCCTTCGCGCGCCCGGATCCGTTTTACCCTGCTGTTTGTCGAGGCCGTCGGCCTGCGCTCGGCAGAGCTTCTCTCGGCCACACTGGGCGATCTGCGCATGGAGCCCGAAGGCTGGGTGATGCAGGTGCATGGCAAGGGCTCGAAGAACCGGATTGCGGCCGTGCCGGGCCAGGCTCTGGCTGCGCTGCAGGCGTACCTGGCCGTGCGCGGCCTGGGCTCTATCCAGGAAGCACCGCCTGGCGCGCACCTGCTCGCCAGCACCGTGGATCCCATGGAGCCGATTGGCTACCAGGCGCTCTACGAGCATGTCAGGGGGTGGCTGGCCAAGGCCGTGCGGGCCTCCTGCCTGCCGGCCAATGAGAGAGAAAGACTGGCGGGGGCGACAACGCACTGGCTGCGCCACACCTTCGGCACCCGGGCGATTGCCCGGCAAGTGCCTCTGGACGTGATACAGGCGCAGATGGGGCATGCGAGTATCCAGACCACCACGGCGATTTATGGCCGCGCGCCCATCAAGCGGCGGGTGGATGAGCTGGGCAAGGCATTTCAATGTCTGCAGGGTAATTCCCATCAGGCTGATCAGCCACACACGAATTGAATTTTTCTTTTAGTTTCGAAAAAGTTTCGAAAAAAAAAGGGGGAGTGGAACCGTTCCACCCCCCCTTCCAGTGTCTCTCTACATCAAGTCTAGCTGATCAATTTAATCAACTCGTTAATGATCTCGTCAAACCTTTGGGGATCAATGTTCGTGAAATTGACGGAAATGCTTCTTGCTTTCGAATTACGAATGATCGATCCGGTTTGACCTTTCACCCCGGAGATAGAAACCGCTTTCTTTGAAGGGGGTGGAACGGTTCCACTCCCCTCCACCAGCATCTTCAGAACTTGTGTGGAAGAACGATTTGCAGGCTCAGAATTGATCTTTTTGGCGACTGCGATCACATGATCAGGGTCTTTCTGCAACGCCTGAGTTAATTCGGTTGCCCAACGGTATTGAAGGTCAAGCGGACTGCGAAACGCCGACAAGACATCACCAGGGAGTCGGGCAAGGGCAAGAGCTTTGCCCAGTTGGCTAAGGTCAATGGAGGCGGACTCCGCAAGCTTTCTGGCAGATGGAAACAAACCCTCATCGAGTGCGCGTGCATACGCAAGACCGGCTTCATAGGGTTTGAGCGGAGAACGCTCACGATTTTCCCTGTCCATCTGACAGAACAATTCAGCATCGTCCATGTGCTCTATCAGTGCAAAAACCGGAAGACCAAGCTCGAGACATGCCATGTGGCGTCGATGACCAAAAATCAATTCGTAGATCCCTGGATTATTGGGAAGGGGTCGCACTTTGATGGGCTGAATATTCCCACCGGCCGATTCAATTTCTTTTTTAAGGTTTTGAAACTCAACATTGTTGAACGATTCTTCGTGACGGTTAGCCCACTTGCTTCGCACGATGGTTTTAGGGTCAAGCTGACGCGCTGGACTCGCACCCTGAAATTCGGCCAACTGTTGCTTCAACCGGCTGTTTTCAATAGATACCTTTTCATCGCGAAACAAAGCCTCCGCATGCATGCCTATGGCAGTTTTTGCCGTCTGCACACGCGCAGAAGAGGACCGGTCAATCTTGCTCAAATCAACCAACGCTGCTTTATCTTTAAGTGCCATGCTGATCTCCTACCTGGCGGTTCCACGCAGTTTCTATCTGTTCTTCTACCAACTCTACGACACGTTCGTAAGCATCAAAAGCACGGCGATAGGTGCGTGCATTGATTGACGACGGATCCGTGTCATAAACCGTCCCGAATTCGGCACTCGCACTGGCTGTTAAAGACGTCTTTGGAATTTCAACCGGCAAAACCATGTTGGCATAACCCGCTGTGATCCATTCACGGACAACGCTTGACGAGGAATCATTGGCATCCACACGCGCAAGCAGCACATCAACAAAATCAAAGCTCTTGGTTTTTCCACGGTTGGTAATCAGATTCGTCGTAAGGTCGTTGAATAGATTCCAGAATTGACCACTTGACGTGAAGTCGAGCGTGCTGGGCGGCAACGGCATGATCAACCCATCGGCAGCAAGCAGCGAATTGATCGTTAAATATGACAGCGATGGAGATGTATCAATGATGATCACGTCGTACTGTGTGCGCGCAATATCAATGCCATGCGTCAGGACATTCCAGAACTCAAAGCTACTTTCTTCCTTTTGTCGAGAAGGCAGCGCGAATTCAGCCGAATAAAGGGCGAGATTCGCGGGAACGATGTCAATTCCTGACCAGTAGGTCGATTGGATTGCATAGTCGATGGAAATTTCAGAGCCGAAGCACAGCGGAAGGATAGTTTGCTCATCAGATACGTCGACATCAGGCAGCACGCCAAACAAGGTAGTCATGGATCCTTGTGGGTCAGTGTCGATGACAAGGACGTTGTGACCGCGCAGGCTTAAACCCTGAGCCAGAGTGACCGCTGTTGTCGTTTTAGTGACGCCGCCTTTGAAGTTCGCAACAGCAATTGTTATCGCCTCAGCGCTTTCAGGGCGCATGTGCTTGGCGCGGACTGTCTTTGCCCAAATGCGAGTGTCTGACAGAGAGAATCGACGCCTATGGCCAAGTTCCATCTGACCGATCGGTAGATCCCCCTTTTTAATGCGATAGTCCATCTGTGCTTTTTCAAGACCACAAATAGTGGCAACTTGATTCGTCGTAAAGGTTGGTGGCTTTTTTCGCGCATTGGGCGCCAGCATCGTACTTCGAACACTTTCGATTACTGCACCAACGCGGCTTGAAGTGGCAATCAAGTCCTCAAGACTAACTCTTGAATCAGTCAATTTTTTGTTTGTCATGCATTTTTCCTGAAAAGACGCGGAAATTATCTCAAGTGCCAGATTGTGCGTGAAACTTCCCTGTTACAGGTAGTTTTGTTTCCTCTTCTATCTTCAAATGCATCAATCACCTCCTTCTCTTTTAAGAAGTTTTAGAAGCTTCAATACCTTTACTTGAAAAAAATCTATTTAAATCAATGACTTACGAGATTTAGTGGAGCTAAACAGCGGGAGTTGTGAGAACAAAATGATGAGTTGTGAGCCGATTCAGCTGAAGTGTGAGATAAAAATCTACAGGGTTCCACATTTGTCCACAGGGAGAAATTTGACATTTTCGGCTTCTTTTTTTGCCACAAATTAACTTTCAAAGCCAAATATTTCGATACTTCTTTGCAAATGTGAGATGAATCAGAGGCTGTTGGATTGAGCAAGATGACTACATGTGAGCGAAATCTGATGCCCTGTGCTCTTAAAGTTGTAAAGACGTGAGAAAACTAGAGGGCGAACACCAATTGCTTTTGTGAATTTGAAGAACTCACAGATAATGAAATTATGAAAGTCGAACAACACCTCGGATCTGATCGGTTGGAAAAACCTGTGTCAACTCTGGCCTTGATTCCAAAGACAGCCGCCATTACCCGAGTCGGACGCCAAGCCTATACCGTAATGCTGCTGATCGCACGTGACCAAGGCAGAGAAGACACGGATACAGGAATGTTTTCGGCGCCGCTGAACACAGTCATTCGAGGCTTTGAAGGGAACGTTTCTGCCAGTAATGATTTAAAGAAACATCTGCGATCGATGGTGACCCATGTCGTGGAATGGCAGTCGCCTTCGCCATCAGAGGCGACTGAATGGGGTGCCTGTGCGTTGTTGTCTGAAGTCAGGTTGTTCAAAAAAAACGGGGAAAACTGGTTATCGTGGGCTTACCCACCGTCTCTGCGTCAAGAAATGATCAACCCTCAGCGTTATGCACAAATTCGTCGCTCGACGATTGCGCAATTCAGAACCCATGCCGGTTTGGCACTTTATGAGATTTGTGCACGCTACAAAGATAATCCATCCCACATGACCAGTAAGCAGCATTGGCAATGGTGGCTGCCAGTGTTAACAGGTAAACCGATACCTGACAAAATAAAAACGGAATTTCGTTTTTTTAATCGAGACACGATTAAGCCAGCAATCGATGAAGTGAACGAGATCAGTGAGTTAACGGTCACAGTAAAAGAGCACAAAGTTGGGCGTACTGTCGAATATTTGCAGTTTGAAGTTTACAAAAAATCTGAGCCTCAAGATGCATTGGCTAAGCCGGTCAATTTCGCTGAAGTGGTTCATGCTCAACAACTAGGAATCGATATCGAAGTTGCTGAAGATCTTTATCTCCGGTATGGAGCCTTTATGTTTGGAAAGGCAGTGCAGCGTTTAGCGGCGCGTATCGCCATGCCGGGTACGCCTGTATTTTCAAGACATGCTTACCTGAAAGTGCTTTTGTCTGGGCGTGCCATCGATGCAGTTCAGAGTTCTGTTGAAGAAACAAAGACCGTTGAGCCAATTGAAAAACCGCCGCTTCTGCTGGTGCAAAATGACGCGGAACAGCGCTTCAACAAGCTTCGAGAACGCGAGAGTGAACGGGTTAAGAAAGTAAGAGCAGAAATCGAAGAACTTGACCCTCAGGCTTTGGGCTTGCTTTTAAATGAGTTCAAAGCCCATTTAACGACACGTAACATGCCGCCGACGGTAATGCAACGACTGGCGGATGGAAAATGGCAATCTGCATTGGTCATGGGAGAACTGATTCGGTTCTATTGGAAAAAAAGCAGAGGTAGTGAATGGATGGGCGCAGAACTGCTGCCAAACAGCCAAGTCAATTGATGGCAGTTGAGATCAGTTCCCTGTTGCTGCACCAGGCTGGCCTGACCTTACACAGAAGTCAGTAAGTTAGAAGACACAAGATCCATATTTTATAAGAGTAAAACAGGGCATTTTTGTCCGCTAAGTTTCTGACTGCTGAGTAAGGTTTTGACGTGAAAACGCACGCGCTTCCAGCGCGCATGTTCGCAAATTAGGGCGGGCCAGTAATCAAACTGAGGTGCCCATCGAATTTCGTCTTCAGCGTGTCGCACTTATAACGCCAGGGATTGCTAAGGATGTGGCCAAAAATAACTTCCCGAGCTCAGCCATTGGCCGGAACGGCCCGGTAGTTCCAGCGGGGCAGATGCACATCGAAGACGATGCGCATGTTTGCCAAGAAGTCTGCTGCGACTTTTTTGCCTTTGACGTAGACCCCGCCAAGCACCTCGGCCGTCACCTTCAGACCGGTGGTCGTTTGGGCCTTTGCCATGAACTGCCGGGCGATCTCCACCGTGTGGAACGTTACGCCCTGGCAGGCACGCGTCACATGGGCAAACAGGCGGTGCTCGATCGGGTTATGTTATGAGCAGTACGGCGGGTAGTGCGCGATGCGGATCTCCAGCCCAAGGCGATCCGCCAAGTCCTGCAACGCCTGCTTGAACACATGGCGGTTCGACGCGTTGGAGCCGCCCCCGTCGCACAGCAGCAACAGCCCCTTGGCATCGGGGTAGTGTTTGCAGCCGTGCTGGCTCCACCAGTGCGCAATGCAGGCGCAGCACAACTCGCTCGTCTCCGTGCTCGTGTTCAGGTGCATGTGACCCTCGTTGCGCGCCAAGTCATACAGCCCGTGCGGGATCAGCTTGCCTTGTCCTGCGCTTGGGAAATCATGATCAAACGTTTGCACTTGCACTTGCGCCTGCGTGTGGGTCTGGCCCTCGCGGGCGAAATTGCCGATCAGCTCCTTTTTCTTCGTGTCGATGCTGAGCACAGGCTCGCCCTTGGCCAGATACTCCGCTTTAATTTGGCCTATGTTTTCGAACTGCGCGTTGCGATCCGGATGCGCGCCCATCGACTTTTTCTTGCCCGCCTTGCGCGTACCCAGCCCGTGCTTTTTGAGCAGCTTTCGCACCACGTGGCGGCTCGCCGGCGTGCCCATGGAGGCCAAGCGCCGGCTGATCTCGCGTCGGGAAAGGTTCGTCCACAGCACGCCCTGGCGCATCGGATCGCCTGCCGTGAACTCGGCCAGCAGCGCGAGAAAATTCTCCTCAAGCGCAGCGGTACTGGCAATCAGCTGCCTGCGTCCACCGCCTTTTTTCGAACCCGGCCCGGCGCCAGATCAACGGGCAGCGCCAGTTCTGTCAAACCTCTGCGCACCGTCTTGGCGTCCAGGCCAAACAAACCCGCGATGGCGCTGATGCCCCCGTTGCCGAGCTTGGCCGCCTCAACCGCCGCGTAGCGCCGACGATCCTTTTCCGACAGCGTTGCGAACAGCCGCTTCATCTGTACCTCAATGTCTGGCCTGTAACCCGTCTGTGTGCTCATCGCTGGATTTTATGTAGCCTGGCCTGATTCTTCAAAAACCAATCGGGCAACGCCCAATTTTGATCAGGTATGGGAAGTTATTCCTGGCCGCATCCTCAGCAGCATGCTTGCTGATCCAGTTCTCGAAGAATTGAACTGGCGAGCTGTTGTCTAGCGGTAGTTTGTTAAATCCAAAGATAAATTTTGATTCCTTGGCTGGCGTTCAAGGCGCCGAGCAGCGCGGCGAGTTCAACCGGCAGGGGCGCGCTGGCACAGGCTGACTACCCGAGGCACGGACAAATTGTTGAACGGGTCGCGCCGCTGGCCCATGAGCCACTCTACCAGTGACTCCTCGGCCGGCGAGCTCGGCGGCGTGAACGGCAGCTTGTCAATGACGACGTGCTTGCACAAGGAGCCTGGCAGGTCGATGCCTTCGCCAAAGGACTGCAGGCCGAAAATGATTGCGCGCGCAGGCCGTGCTCCCTGAGCAGCTCGGTGCGCGAGCGCACGCCCTGGACCAGCACCTGATTCACAAGTTCTGGGGCAGTGCGCCATGGCATGCCTGCATTTTCTGTATGGAGGTGAACAGCACCAGCTGACCATGCCGATGCCCGCGCAGCAGCGCCGGCAGCATGTCGCACAGCTCATCAGAAAATCCCGGGCTCCTGCGCAAATGCGTCATGCGCGCGATGCGCAGCTCGTCCTGCACGGCGTAGTCAGAGGGCGACACCACGACCAGGCTGCAGCGCCTGGGGAAGCGGTTCATGCCGCTCAGGCGGTCAAAAAAATCAAACCTGCCGCAGGCGGTCAAGGTGGCCGAGGTGCAGACAGCGGCGCTGACCTGATTCCACAGGTGCCTGGACAGCACTTGGGCCGCCGTCATCGGGCTGGCGCACAGCCCAAGTGTCCGGCGCGGTGCCGGCTGCGTTCTCGGCCCACTCGATCCATTGGGCCCACGGCACCCAGTCATGCGTGGCCCAGGCACTGAGCAGTTTGTCTAGGATGTCCAGGCGCTCCAGGTACACGCCGAGCTCGACGCCGGTATGGCTTTGCGCCTCGCCGCTGGGCAGGCGGATTCGCTACCGGGCACCACGCCTTCAATCACGCTTTCCAGGCGGCTTTGGCAGACGTAGCGGGCCCGGCCCTTGAGGATGTTGAACGTCAGTTCGGGAATGATGCCCGCCAGGCGCGGCAGGTCCTTGTGGATGAGTTGCTCTTGCAGCGCCACGGTGGCGGTCGAGACAATCACGGTTTTCTTGAGCACCTCGGCCGCGACAAGGGCCGCCAGGCATTAAGCCATCGTCTTACCCGTCCCGGTACCCGCTTCCAGTTGCGCCAAATGGTTGCCGCTGCGTTCTTCGTCTTCGGGCGTCTTGGCCGACAGGAACGTCAACAGGCACGCCTGCATCATTGCGTACTGGCCTGGCCGGACGATGAAACCCGGCCAGTCAGCGGCAACCTCGCCGTAGAGCAGCTCCAGGCGGATGCGCGCCGCTTCGAGCTGCTCGGCACCGATCCCGTGCTCACACGCGTACGCGGGCACGACAGCAGGAAGCGACCCAAGGCCAGCGGCCGGCCGCGCTGGCGAAGCAGGGGTTGGCATTGCAAGCGAGCGCATGGCCCTGATTGTGGATGACGATGCCCACAGCCCTCATGAAACACCAAAATTGACTCGGCAGGTGTTTGCCGTTCAAGCCGGGTATGAAGTTCATTGCGTTGAAATTGCGGGGGACAGGCAGAGTAGGGCAGCGCACAAGCTGGATTTCGCATTTGCAAGTCTTTGGTGCTGACCCACGTTGACCGCAAGCCAGCAGTCTTGCATGGTGCAAGGCATGCTGGTGGGTTTCACCGTGCAACACAACCCAGTCAGGCTCCTGCACCCTCATGTGCGGTCCTGTTCGCCGAAAGCACGAACGGTGTCAAATGCACCGCTGCCTGCCATGCCAATGAAAAAATCCGCAGCATCCTGGGCGCCGTTCCCGATAAGATGGGCGCCTAGCCTCAGGTGGCTTTTCACTTATGACCAACGACGACCTTTTTCCCTTTTCAGCCCAGCAGGCCCCCCGGCCCGTCATTTCCATCAAGCCTAAAGCCCGCCTGCCCGAAGCGACTCGGGCCAGCCTGCGCGCGGCCATCGCCCAGCCAGGCGAGGCGCTGCGCCTTCGCCTGAGTGACATCGACGAGGACCCGCACCAGCCTCGCACCGTCTTTGATGCGGCCGAGCTGCAAAGCATGGCCGACAGCATCCAGGCCCATGGCGTGGTCCAACCCATCGTGGTCCGCCCGCCTGTGAACGGACGCTATCTGCTGGCCTTTGGCGCGCGCCGCCTGCGCGCGTCCCGGCTTGCCGAGGTGCCGGACATTCCTGCGGTGATTCGTCCGGCGGGCTCGGGCGACTTTGCCGAGCAGCTCGTTGAGAACCAGCAGCGCGCCGACCTCTCCAACTCTGACCTGGCTGCGGCCATCGCGCGGCTGGTGGGCGAAGGCGCGAGCACCAAAGACATCGCCGCGCTGTGCGCGCTCAAGGACTACCAGGTCGCTGCCTTTCGGCAGGCGGGCAACTTCCCGCCCGAGCTCGCGTCTCGCCTGGACACATCCGACATGCGCGCGCTCTATGACCTGTACCGCCAGTGGGGCAAGACGCCAAGAGAGGTCGTGGCCGCCTTGCCGGAGGAGGGCGTGTTCATCAGCGTGACCGAGGCCAGGCGCATCATTGGCGCGATCACCGGCAAGCCCACCGGCTCCATTGTGCTCGAGCGCGTTCGGGCGCAGGCTGCGTTTGAGCAGAGCAGCGAGACGCTTCCAGGCGGTGAGCCCAACACACCACCCCCGGTGCGCGAGCCTTCCCCGGAAAAACCCATCCCACCCATCGAGGAGCCGCCTACGCCAGAAGACTTGCCAGTGCAGGCTAGGTCTAAAGTGGCCCCGGGTACTGTGCAGGCGCCTGGAACCGGTGCGCCCGTGTTCCTCGTCGCTGCGCGCGACGGGCGCAGCGGCCAGCTGGTGGTGGACAGGTGGGCCAAGCGGGCAGGGTGGGCGCTTGTCCTTTACGCCACCGGCGAGGAGGAAGTGGACGCTACGCAGCTGCGGATCGTTCGTATCGAGTAAACCAGGGGACGGCCATATGCCTTGTTAGACTACTGCGCCCTTTCAAGCAATAACCGGCCAGCGCTTTCGACTGGGACTTTCAGAGGTTTATGGAACCGATTGGTAACGAACAGGCATCGCTCGATGCATCTTCAGTCACATCTGACCAGCAGGTGGCCAAAAGTTTTTTGCTACTAGTGCTAATTTGTTAAAATATGAGCACATATAGCATCAGGAGAATTTCATGCAGGTGCAGTTCGCAATCGACATCGACCCCAGTAGGGCGGCTCGCGTCACAGACAGCGACATCAAAGATGTCCAGCGCTTGATGGCCAGCGTGGTGGACATCGCCTTGAGCCTGCGGCCAGCCCGACGCCAGGACAAGCGCGATCAACTGGTGGCCCTGCTGCTTGAGGACGCCCCGCTCAGGCCGCTCGATGTCAAGCGCGCCATGCTTGAGGCAAGGGCATTAAGTGCAGTGCGGGACGGCACGGAGTGGCTCACGGCTACCGAGGTCGCCAAACACGCCAACCTGGGCTTGGCCAACCCCATAGCAACCATCAGTCGTTGGAAGCAGCAGCGCCGGATTTTCGCGCTGCACTCGGGCGGAAAAGACTACTACCCGCGGTATGCGCTGGGTACGGACTTTCATCCGTTGCCGGTGATCAAAGACATTATGGCCGTGCTGCCCAGCCATGACCCCGACCTGCTGGCCGCCTGGTTCGACAGCACTTCGCGCTTTCTTGGCGGCAAACGCCCGCGCGAACTCATGGCTACCGCGCCGGCCAAGGTCCTCGCGTGCGCGCGCAACATGATCGAGGTTCAGGAGAACCACGGTTGAGCTGGTTCGATGAGGCCCTGGCTGACGGTCGCCTGAAGCCGCCGAAGGTCAGCATGCTCGACTTGGACTTGTCCCTGCTGTGGCGCGTTTACCCCGAAAAGTACGGCGTGGGCGGTTTCAATGGGACTGCGCTGGGTAACGCGCGGTTTTCTCCGCTGAGCATCGCCGGCGCGGTCGTGCCGGCCTTGTACGCGGGCGGCACGCTGGACGTCGCGCTCATGGAAACCGTCTGGCACGATGTGCCCACCGCATCAGAGGGATTTCATCTGGTGCTCAACGAGTCGACCGAGACGCGTCGCGTGGGCTCTTTGAAGCCTTCCATGCCACTGAGGCTGGTCGATCTGACAACGGTCGGCTTACGACGCTTGGGACTCGCCCGCTCTGACGTCATCGACAGCGACCCGTCGGAATACCCGCTCACCAGGCAACTGGCGGCTTGGCTGTACGAGAATAAGCCGCAGGCCCAGGGCATCTGCTGGACCTCGCGCCAGTTCGACGAGGGCAAGGCCGTAGTGCTGTTCGAGCCGCGGATGAGCTCGGTCAAACTGGTGCCAGAAACGAAGGATGAGATCTTTACCGACGGACCACATCTGGAGGCAGTGTTGACCCTTGCCGAGCGCCTGGGGGCCGCCGTCATCGTTCGCTGATTCGCGTTTTTGAGTTCACAGCGTGCAGCGCCGGAAAGGGCATGAGTGGCAGTCCAATGTGCAGCACGGCTTCGCCGCAAAAGTATTGCCAGTAGACGCCCACGCTTAACGCTGTGGTGCGCTCGATTGCCCAGCGAGGTGGATTTCTGGGAAGAAAGCACGATGGCAAGCCGGGTGCAAGAACAATTTGGTGGGTATGCAGGAGATTGCCGTCTTCGTCGAGGGTGCTCGTTATCCCGGCAGCTCAACGATGGGTGACTTAATGGAATGGTCGCCCCGCCCCAAAATGGGACCTGAAAGTGCCGAAATGCCAAGAATGAAACTTCCATTAACGCCTTCTGGATTTCGACTAAAATTTTACCGATAGGTCATATTTCATTGTCTAAGTCGCTGTTTCTATTAGAATTTACCGATCGGTTTAATTGAGGACAGTATTCATGGATTCCACAGACCTCAGAGCGGGCGTCACCATCTCGTCAACCGAGGAGCTGGGCCAGCTCTTGAAGCAGCATCGAAAGTCGCAGCAGATCACGCAGGCTACGCTTTCTGGCATGGCGAACTGGGGCGGGCGCTTTATTGGCGACGTCGAAAACGGAAAGCCGACTGTGCGGGCTCAGATGCTCTTTGACCTCATCGGCTGGCTGGGCCTGGAAATCGTAATCCGCAAGAAAGGTCCGAAATGACCAGGGCGCTCGATGTGCTGGTGGACGGCAAGCTCATTGGCCACCTTTATGACAAGGACCCGCTGGCCTTTGTGTATTCGGACGATGTCCTCAATGGCCTGTTGCGCTCGCCTTTTTCCAGCGTCATCGCCTTGGCGCCGGGCGACATCGCCACGCCTGCCGTTCTGGCTTACTTTGAAAACTTGTTGCCAGAGGGAGACCAGCGGCGAACGCTTGAAGAAAAGCACCACGCGACTTCGGTCTTTGGCTTGCTCTGGAGTGCAGGGTGGGACACTGTGGGGGCCATCGTTCTGCAACCCAGCGGATCGGACTCAAACATCCCCGCCTACGTCAAAAGCAGCTGGACTGAAATTGCACAAATCATTGCGGGCCATGGCGTGCCGCGAGAGTCTTCCAAAGCCTCCATTTCCGGGGCGCAATACAAGCTCCTGCTCTGCCTGGACGGGCAAGCTAACCCGCTGCTGCCTGTGGGCTCCACCCCGTCGACGCACATACTCAAGCCTGACATTGAACGCACCGGACAGAAGATCTGGGCCTCCGCCATCAACGAGACCATCATCATGCGCGCAGCCGGCAAATGTGGCCTGCCCATTGCCAACGTGGACTACGTCGCGGCCGTGAAGTCCTGCCTGGTCGAGCGCTATGACCGACTGGCCAGAAACGGCGTGGTGATCCGGGTCCACCAATCCGACCTTTGCCAGCTTCTTAACACAGTATCAGGCGTCAAATACGAGGTCGACGGGGGACCGAGTTTTGCTGCTTGCTACGCGCGCGTCAAATCCCTCAGCGCGAATCCGCTCATCGACTGCGCCAACTTGCTCAAGTGGCTGTTTTTCAATCTCTACGTTGGCAACAACGACAGTCACGCCAAGAACGTCTCGATGCTCTCCACCAGCGATGGCGAGCGGCTCGCGCCGTTCTACGACTTGATGACTACCACTGTCTACCCCGGTTTTTCAACTCACTTTGCCTTCAGCATTGGCGGGACATTCAAGCCCGGTGAGATTGGCCCCGGTGAGTTGAAAGACCTCGCTGATTCGCTCAATGTGTCTGAAAAATACATGCTCAAGCTGGCCAAGGAAATGGCCGACCTGATCAATCCGGCCATCGAGGCGTCGATCCTGGAGCTTCAGGCCCATCTTGGTCACCCCGAAAAGACCATGGCTGAGCGTCTGAGCCATGAGGTAGCCAGCATTTGCAAAAAGCGCAGTGCCAGGTTTCTTGCCCGATCGGCCTCGCCTTTCCCAGATGTCGGCTCCACGGCAAAAGACAAACGCGTGTCGTGAACCGGCTTGCCACGCGCTTGGACGTTTTCAATACAAAAAGGTCTGCCAGGCAGGTGTGATGTCCGTCAGTTAAGTATTCACTGGCGGCGTTTTTGTCGAGCACTCCGGTGAACGTATACGGAACCGGACACGCTGGCGAATCCTGCTGCGCCCCCGTCATTACCACGCCAACGAAAAAACCCACGCTGCAGCTTTATCTCCAGTGTGCCTTGACGGCCTCGCAAACGCACGACTTCGAAAATCCAGTTGACGAAATCGTGGCATTCGCAGGCGAGGGCCTTGCCGCCGTGATGACCGCCAAATTCCCAAAAAGTCCTGGACAAGATCCAGTCGGTGCAGGTGCTGCTGCCTGCCATCATCAGCATGGAATCGTGTCCGCCATCGCGTGGAATACGCAGTCGATGATCTTCGGGGTGAGCCACACGATCGGTCGGCACCAGAGCGCGTGTCTTGACCACAAACTGTGTTGACGACTTCGCCGCAACGCAGGGCCCCGCAAGTAGAAATTCTCGAAGCCGTTGTACTCGTGGACGATGAACTCGCCGTTGCCGTGGTTCAGTCTTAATGCCGACATCGAACGGTTTGGAATCGTGATTCCGCAAACGAAAATACCAACGCTGACGATGCACATCATGACTTTGCGTGACCATGCACCCAGACCATCAAACCGATCCTTGGCACGAGCGTGGAGACACGACAAGCTGCCACTTGAATTATGGGATCCCGTGAGCGAACCAATCGGCATGCTATATCCGCCGTGCTGCCATGTTGGGCACCTGCAAGATCAGCGGACTCGCCAAGCTGGCGTAGAAGATCACTACGCAATTTCCACAGAGACTATGCGCGGCGCCAGAATACCGATGAGCTTCACCTGCAGGTGCTGGCCTGTGCAAAATTCTTTCCACCGTACCCCTGGAACTGGATCTGTCAGATGAACTTCAATACCCTGGCTCTCGGCTTGGGCGACGACCATCTCCAGCTCTGGAATCACCGCAGTCACGACGACATTTGCGCTCCACTCTAGAGCGTCGTGCTTGCGAAGCCGGCGCTCGTCCCTGCAGGTTAGCGAATGAGTCGTCGGGCACATTGGTGGCATTGGGAACACTTTCATGATCCGCTTTTAACCTACCCAGAGCACCACTGTCAACCTTGGATTCCGTCAGATTTTTCTGGCGCGAGAATTTGTGAATGAAGCCGCAGGGGTCAGCAACGCTTGCGCAGTCTACGCCGAGGACCATGGGGCCATGGGGCCATGGAGCCTCGGGCGCATTTGTCAAGGCGCCAAAAGCACGCGGGGCTTGGCGCGTGTAATGGCACGCAGGCAACAAACCGGCTTGACCATCGCACTGACGGACTGGTGCGGGCGATGCACGACCATTGGACGATCCAATTCGAACAGCAAAAAAACTCCCTTATTTCTGGGTAAACCAGTTAAAAAAATTGTTTTGGTCGTCACAGCCTTTACTGGGGCGTGCGGCACTTTTTGTATGGCGTCAATAACCATCACCAACATGGTTTTTTGTGAAAAACAAATTTCATACCACACATTTGTCCGACAAAGCGTGCAAATCCTGGCGCGGCGGCAAAACTAAACAGCGAAATGAAAACGGCCGCAAAAAACTTTCAAAAATCGCCTCTGAAAAACTTTTTCTGGCGGCGTTATCAGCATTTTTTTGTTTTTTTGAGCGCTACAGTCTTTGCAATGAATCGAAAAGCGTGCAGTGCCGAAAAGTTATAGCTTGCCAGCACCACACGTTGACGAAACAGATGCTTTCAAAAAGAAAGCACCAGCCCCTTGGCTGCGAAATGCTGTGGATTGCCCGGAATTTAGGCCCTGGACACCCCGCGCTTGCAGCCTCGGATTTTCCCATCAATGACTTGGAACTTCCTGATGAGACTCTCGACGATACCTGATCTGGCCAGTGGCCGCAACGCCCCTGTGCTGATTGATTGCTTTGGCCGCGAACGCGGCAGTGTGCATGGCCGGTGGCATTTGCACCGATGGGGCCGATCCACGGCGCAGCAGACACTGCACGCAAGCGTCGACCGGCGGCGCCGCAAGCCGCCGCGTCCGAGCGCGCAGCGCTAGAACCCACCCTTTCCGCAGCCCGGGAGTTCGCGCTCCCGCATCGCATTTGAAGCACCATTTTTGTCAGGTGCAGCACTGCTGCGCCCGCAAGGCGCCTGTCCATCCCATATTTGACCTTTCCTGAGCGAGGAGCTTGCATGCACACCGAACCGACTCATCCATCCGTGGATACTCTGCCTCCGACTACGACAAAGCCCAACATCGTCAGCGCCGGCAAGAAGGCCAAGCCTTCCAGAACTGCAACACCCAAAGCCCAGGCCGCAAAGAAAAATGGCATGCACTCCAAAGCTGCAACCGTCGAGGTGCCTTTGCCGGTCCTTTCCATGACTTATTACGGCAAGCCCGTGAAACTTGACCCGGCGTTGGTTCAGCTTTCTCCGCGGGCTAACCGGATGCCGTGTTTCGTTGACACGCCTGACTTCAAAGAGCTGATGAGCTTGATGATTGCTACGGGTGGAAACACCGTTCCCGTCCTTGTGCGCCTACTCCCAGACAGCAGCCATGAATTGGTGTACGGGCACCGGCGCCTCAAGGCCTGTGAGATGGCAGGCCTGAAAGTCAACGCGTTGATAGCCAGGAGCTTGACGAACGAGCAAGCCGTTCGGGCCATGGCGCACGAAAACACCGCCCGGCACGATTTGTCTCCCTTGGAGAAGGGGCGGTGGTATGCCCAGCTGCGCAAGGAACGGGTCTATGAAACCGATGGCGCGCTGTCTCGCGCGCTCGGTGTCGACAAGGGCGACGTGAGCAACGCTCTGGCACTTTCTCGTCTGCGAGCTTTAATTATCAAAGCATTCAGCAGCCCGCATGATCTGCAGTACCGCTTTGCCAAGGGGCTCACCGATGCATCCAAGTACAGGCCGATTTACCAGCGCGCCCTTGCCATCGGCAGCCTGCGCAGTTCAGCTACTCCCAGTCTGGACGGGCGGGCCGTCTACGAGATGCTGCTCGGAAAGCGGCTGGTGCAACCCCCTGCTGCGCACGCCAGGGCCACAAATTCTATAGCCATGCCCAGCGCGGTGAAAGACGTGCTGGACGGGACAAGCGGCTTGCCCGAAAAGGCAGTTCAATGCCTGCCTGCAGCCACTGAGGAAGGCGTTATGGTGAGCGGCGAAACCGATCCACCGGCAGGGGACGTTGTTGGACCGTCCAACACCTGGCATCGCCTGTTCTCGGATCCACAGCCAGAAGTCAGCGCCGTCACCGCGCTGCCCGAGGACGTTGCCCAGTGCCCGCCTGCCGCGATGCCTGAGGACGACATGGCTGTCGATCAAACCGCCTCGCTGGAGGGGCCAAGTGTTGGACCGTCCAACATTGGGTGTCCCATATTGACGCACCAGCCGCATGAAGCCGGCGTCGCCATTGAGACCGGTAGCGCCAGAAATGCGGGCAACTGTCTGCCCGCGCAGGCGCTTGAGGGCTTGACGACCGCTGGTGAAAACCTCGCGCCGAAGGAGTTCGCCGTTGGACCGTCCAGTGTCTGGTGCCCGGTCATTAACGCCGAGGCCGATGAGGTCGGTGCAGTGAGCGTTGGTCAGCAGGGTAAGGTGTTGATTCAACTTCACGTCTGGCTCAGCCCGCAGCAGTGCGATCTGCTGGCAGTCGCTTTGGGGGAACTGCTCAGTCATGAGGCGTACAAATGCCCGGGCCTTGCCCATCCGCTGACCCATGGTCAGAAAGCGTCATGAGCCGCTTGCTTGGCGTGCTCACGCAATCGCTCGGCATCGCGGTTGCCTGGCGCCAGGGTAGCCATGCTTGCAACGCGCCAGTGCACGGACAGGTGCTGTTGACACGTGGCCGGACACCCCAGAGTAGCGCGCTCGGCGCAAATGAAGGAAATGGCCAGCGGCTGTCGGGCTGTCAAAAAGTGCCCCGCAAAGCCAGGGAAATCCCATCACACAGACACCCACCTTTGGTGCGGGTCGAAAGACGGGCCCCGGAGCCGGTTCTCCCTATGAAAGCTGGCAAAAATCGGCAGCTTTGCCTTGTATTTGCCGTGCATTACATGAGGGGGATCTGCGCATGACCGGCCGGGCAACGCCAGGCGCATCAGGTGCCAAATCTTTGACTGAGGCCCTTAATTTGCGCGTGTCGCCCGGCATGATGCAGGCCATCCGGGAGGCTGCAAAAAACGAAGCCGTGCCCGTCGCGGATATCGCTCGGCAGGCGCTGGAACGCGACATGGCGTTTCGCGCGGACGTCAAGCCCGAGCGAGCAGTGACCCTGGCCGAGCTGGACCGACGCGTGCAACTGCTGCTCGACCAGCAGGCGAGCATCCTTGTTTACCAACGTGGCAGCACCAGTGCCGCGCACACCAGCGCCCTGCAGGCCATCAAGATCATGACCGCGCTGTCCCTCGTGCTGCAGGCTCTTGGTCTGGACCCTGTGACTGGCCAGGCCGTCCCATGACGGTAAGCTACAAGAAATCTGGCCCGGGCGGGGGCGGCTACTACACCAGCGCCATGACGGCTGGCGGCAAGGCGGTCGACGACTATTACAGTGCCACGGGTGGCAAGGAACTGCCGGGCGCGTGGTACGCCGGAGCGCGGTCTGGAGGAGGGCGCGGCAATGGCCTGGGCATTGAGGACGGCCAGATGTTCGGCGCCGTGCCGGACGCGGGGGATGCGCGCCGCTTTGGCCGCTTTATCCAAGGCTTTCATCCCGAGACCGGCGCGCCGCTGGTGCAAAACGCAGGGGACAGGGGACGCATTGCGCTGCACGACTTCACGCTGTCCGCGCCCAAATCGGTCTCGGTGGTCTGGTCCATGGCCGACGGCGAGCTCAAGTCAGGCATCGAGGCCGCGCAGCAGCGGGCCGCCCGCGAGATGATGGACCTGCTGGGCGAGCACGCCTACACCCGGCAGGGCAAGGGCGGGGTGGTGCAAACGCCGGCAGCGTTGATCGGCGCGCTGTTTGGCCACGGCAGCAGCCGGGAACATGATCCACACCTGCACACCCACTGCGTCGCGTTCAACCTGTGCGAGCGCCCGGACGGCACCACCGGTGCGCTGCAAACGCTCGAGCTCATGCGCTGGCAAGGCGCGGCGGCCAGTCTGGCCCATGCGCGCCTGGCCTGGGAATTAAGAAATCTGGGCCTGGCGGTCGAGAAAAAAGGCAAGCTCTTCGAGATTGCCGGCGTGCCAGAAAAGGTGTTGAAGCAGTTCTCCAAACGCCGCCGCCAAATCGAGGCCGTTGTCCAGGAAGAGCTGCGCGCAGCAGGTATCGATCCGGCCGGCTTTGGGCAACACGGCCGACTGCACGACCGGGCAACGCTCGCGACTCGCCAGGACAAATCGGACCTGAACCGCCAGGCGCTGCAGCAGCGCTGGCTGGACGAGGGCGCCGCGCTGGGGTTCACTACAGCCGAGGCGCAGGCGCTGGTTACGCGCACGCCGGTGGCCGAGCTCACGCGCGAGGAACTGCTCCAAGAAGCGCGCCTGGCCGTGGCCGAACTCACCGGGACAAAAGCGGTGTTTCGCGCTCCAGAGTTGCTCACGCAGGTGGCGGTCCATCTGCTGGGCCGGGCCTCGCCCGGGCAGATCAGGCAGGCGGTGGAGGATGTCAAGGCGCAGGACCTGCTGTCCACGCCGACGCTCAACAAGGCGGGCCAGGACGAGCTTCTGTTCACGACCCGCGAGATGCTGCTGCTCGAGCGCCGGCTGCTGCGTCTGGCCAGGCGCCCGGATACTAGGCACGTGCTGGGCACACCCGAGGCGCTTGGGCTGCCTGCCCAGCTCACCCCGAATCAGCGCGACGCGGCCGTCAAGGCCGTAACCGATGTCAACGCCATTACGGTGATCGAGCATGAGAAAGACACGCCCGGCGGGGACCCCAAGTTCGCCCCGGGCTTATTGCCCGAGCAGCGCAAAGCCGCCTTGAACGCGCTGAGCGACGGCCATGCGGTGTCGGTGATCGAGGGCACGGCCGGGGCGGGCAAGACATTTACTGTGGCTGCGATCAGCCGCGAATTCGAGCGCCATGGTTATAAAGTCACCGGGCTGGCAAGCAGTTGGACGGCCGCAATCAACCTGCAGGCCTCGGCACAGCTGCAGACCGGCCGGGCCATCACCGGCTGGCTGCAGGCGGTGCGCAAAGGACAATTGACGCTCAACGCCAAAACTCTCATCGTCATGGATGAAGCCGGCATGGTGGGCGCCAGGGACATGGTCGCGGTGCTGGACATCGCCAAGACAGCAGGCGCCAAGGTAATATTGATCGGCGACACGCTGCAGCAAAAGTCGATAGCCGCAGGCGACGCGCTGCGCGTGATCGCCAAGGCAATCGGCAGCACCCGGCTCGATGCCATTTTCCGGCAAAAGGACCCTTCCGAGCGCCAGGCGGTGTACGATTTTTTTGCCGGCCGCGCCAAGGAGGGTCTGGCAACCTATGCGGCGCGGGACCTGGTGCACTTCGCGCCCAGCGCCGAGGCGGCTGAGCAGCAGCTGATCGAGGCCTGGATGCGTAGCCGCCAAGCCCATGGAGATAAACAGCACTTGATCATGGCGTCGGACAACGTCTCGGTTCGGCAGCTCAACAACATGGCGCACGCGGCGCGCCAGGCGGCCGGGAGCATCGGACCGGGCCTGCCGCTCGAGACGATGGACTGCCTAGAGCCCGATGACCGCGTGGAGGTGTCCGTGGGCGACGATGTCGTGTTTCGCGTCAACGCCAAGGAGGACCAGGTCTTCAACCGTAGCCGGGGCGTGGTCGAGCGGATCGAGGCGGGCGTTCTCTTTGTACGTCTGACCGGTAGCAACGCGGTGGTCCGGGTCGATCCCAAGGATGAGAAGTGGCGGTATGTGGAGAGCGGCGGCCTGGCGCTGCAACTGGGGTACTGCATCAGCACCTACAGCGCGCAGGGCCTGACGGCCGATCTCACATTTCTGAAAGACTCCACCGTGCTCGACCGCGCTTCGGCGGGCGTGGGCATGTCGCGCCATCGGGAGGGCTGCCAGGTGTTTGTCGACAAGGCGCTGCGTCATCAGGCGAAGATGCGCCATGCGCTGGCCGATGAGTGGACGCCGCTTTCGGCGTTTACTGACGAGGAGTGCTTGGCGCGGATGGCTGCGGGCTGGTCGGCTCAGAAGGAAAAGACCTCGACCCTGGATTACGCCAAATGGGAGCAGGGCGGGGCACGAGTGGATGCCGAGGCCGAGGAGGACATGCAGCGCCTGCGCAAGGAGCGCCTCGCCGCCGGCCGCGCGCTTGCGCGCCTTCGCTTGTCGCCCGCGCCGCGCTGCAAGGCGATGCCGTTTCAGGAGGCCGACACGTATGTGCTGCCCATCCCCCGGCCGCCGGATCTGGTCATGCAAGAGGGCAGCGACTGGCTCACGCAGCGCCACCACGTGCATCCCGATGTCGCGTGGGAGGCAGTGCAGGCAGGGTTCGTATCGTTTGAAGATTCGCAAACGCCCGTCTTCATCGGGTACCGTCCGGGCAGCACAGGTACACCAGGCCGCGCACCTGGCCAGCCGGTGTGCCTGCTCGGCGGGGATGCGCCGCGCACCGAGGCGCTGCGCCATCAGTTCCCGCCCGTGCTGCCGGGCGATGATGAATCAAAGTCGGTTGACATCGTCTCCAGCGGCCTGGAGGCGCTGCAGCTGCAAACGCTGCAGATACTGCGCGGCGAGCCACGCAGCACCGTGATTGTCAGCAGCGACCAGGCGGGCGCGCTGCTGCTGCCCCACATCCGCGCACTTCTTGAGCGGGCTGCTGAAGTTCACAGGCACGACGTGGCACCGGCGGCCCGAATGGACAACACTGCAATGAATGCTGTAGCAGATCAGGAAGCGGCGAGCCAGGCGCATGCCAACGGCAATTACTGCGAGCGAGCGGACTTCGCTGCACAGGCGCGCAAGGCGATGGAGGCGTTTGACACTGAGCGGAATGCAAAGATGAAAGCACGCCAGCGTCGCCCTGACCGCAAGAAGCGAACTCGTATGCCTACGCCATTGACAGCCTGGCGTGCAGGGAAAATTTTCACCAAGAGGCCAGGGTTGGCGAAGGAAAGGAAAAGAAAAATAAAGACACCGGGAAAGCGGCGTCCGGGTTCGCGACAAGGATAAGGATCGGTGCGCAGAAGGCCCGAAAAACCGGGTTATTTGTGCCGTTATGGACCCATGCCGACGCCCTGGCTGAAACGGACGGCTTGGGGCGTTGTAGCCTCGCCGAGACCATCCCCCCTTCGCCACTTCGGCCTTCTTGGGAATGTGTGGCTCCGTGCCCCGCTCCCGCTTGCCTATACCGATAAATCCGCAATGAAGGAACGCCGCGGTCGGTCACGTCGTTGATGCTGTGCCTCAGGCGACCGTCAATGCCTTTGATTTCCTGGGCCGGCCGCCGAACGTGCCGTTTTGACGGGCAGCGCTGGTTTTCGCCTCGCTGGAGACCGTAGCTTGACGGACCCTCGCCAGACGCTTGAACCTGGACTGGTGGCGACTTTAGCCAATATGAATCAGCGCTAACGCTCAACCTTCAGCAGCGTCAGCTGCTTCGTCCGGCAGGTACTCCACCAGATCGCTCACCTGGCAGCCAAAGAATTTGCAAAGTTTTTCCAGGTTATCCGAAGTCGTATTGAAGTGCTTCGGACCCACCATGCGTGACAGCGTGGTTCGCACGATTCCAGTTGCCTCGCTGATTTCGGTCATGGTCAAGCGTCGCTGCTCCCTGTACTCAAAATCTTCCATCAATCGGCGCAATCGAAACCTGAGCATTATTAGGTACCTCCAAATTGTCAATTGTGCAACAGAGCTACGTTTGAGCACTCAAGCTGCATAAATCGATTGCCATTCCTTTTAATTTCGTGCACCATAAGCACATTAGTAACCAAGGAGTGCATTTAAGTGAAATCAAATACGAATGAAATTAATCTTGCATGGGCTGGAGGCTTCATTGACGGGGAGGGTTGCTTGAGAATTGCCAAGCATACCAACGCAGGTGGAGTAAATCCAATCTATCACTTGCACTTGGCCATTAGCCAGAACCGGTTGGAGACGCTCGAGCATTGCCAGAAGATCCTCGGCGTACAAAGCAGTATCTGCCAGTTCCCGTACCGGAAAAGCTTTCGTAGACCTGTGTATCTGCTGACTTACTTGTGCGCCAACGCCCGTGATGCCTTGATACTCCTGCTGCCGTACCTCGTGCGCAAGCAGGCAGAAGCACGGCTGGCGCTGGAGTTCGCGTTGCGCCTGCAGTTGCGCAGGGGCGGGCGTACGCCGCACTCGGCCGAAGAAATCGCCATCCGTGAGGAGTATTACCGGCGCATGCAAGAGCTGAAGTGAACTCCTTTGGTGCCGCAGCCGAGCTTTTGCCAAGCGGCGGTGGGCCACCCGGGGTGCAAAGGCCTGGCAAGCAGAGAGTGCATCAGTCCAGCGCGATTTCTGGCTTGAGTATCCCACTGAGAGGCGATGGACGAGCGCATTGCCAATGGTCACCGACCCGCCAAAACGCTGCCCGAGCATGACCTGTTGCATGGAAAAAACACCTGATCGCGTAGCGTGTACACGCTGCGCGATCGCCTAAAGAAATGTTGTGCATCGGGCCAGTTGACCCTTTACGAGTCGAAGAATCCTGTTCAACATGAATCCAATGCATGCCCTCTGACATGCCCCAAATGAGAGCAAAACGACATGGAAATACTGATTGATTTTTCCACTTGGCGCTGCGCACCCGATGTCAGCGCGCAACCTAGGATAGAACTCGCGGACTGGCGCGTGCTGATGGATTATGAAGGCGAGCGCTTTCTCATCGGTATCCTGCCCAATCGGGCCACGCTGCGGATCACTACTGCCCTGCAGGCCATCGATCCATCCATGCGGGTATGGGTTACTCAGTCGGGTCGCGTGTATGAAACGCCGGGCCCGCCGACTGGGGACCGACAGCTGCGCGAGCAAATGGGCCGGCTGGCCAGGGTTAGCGGACTCGGTGAGGGCAGCTGTGACGTGACCGATGTGGTCTGGCGAGCGATGCGTCTCGCCGTCCAATAGCTGAGAACTCTGCCTTTCATCAATGAAAACCATTTGTCATGTGCCATCTGCCTGCACCACCTTTCCGGCATCCATCCAGAGCCACCGCATCTTCGAGGCCATCCTCGCCTTGCAGTGGGGTCTGAGGTGAATGCATGAACCCGAACCCCAGCCCAGGCCTGCCACCTTCCATTCACCTGATTGGGCCTGTTTCGCGTGAGCCGGTCGCGGTGATGACGCACTGGCGGCTCTTTCAGCTGCTGGGCCAGACCGGCCGGAGCAGCCGCCATTTGGTGGGGCGCGCCGGCGGGGAGGGGCGCGTGTGCAGCGCCCTGGCCAGCCTTGATCTTTTGACACTTACGGCCATTTCAGGGTCGGGGCGCTTTTACCGGCTCCAAGGACCGCCCGGACAGGACCCGGACGCGCAATACGTCTGGGACGCGTGGAGCCGGTTTGCCGGGGCAACGCACGTGAGGGACATCATGCGCGCGCTACTTCGGCTGCGCCGCATGCGGCGCCTGCAGGGAATCGCGCCAGGAGCGCCTGAAACGAATTTTTCACTACCCAAAGGAGCTGAATCATGACCATGCCATACGAGCGAACATGGGCCCTCAGATGCGCAGGGGAGTTTTTGCGCGAAGTGCGGCGTTCCGATGAGTGTCCCGAAGAATTCCGGCGCCAAGCGCACGTGATTCTGCGCCACTATCCCGAGGACTGGGACATCACGTCCCAGTCGCAGCGGTACGACCCGCAGAGCTCCCCATTTTGTTGGCTAGGCCCCGAGGAAAGCCGGGACGAGCCTGGCTCGTAACTGTGCTGTACTGCGCGGCAACTCAGAGGGACGCTTTGGGCGCATCTTGCGGGCTCGTTGCCGAGCTGCACCCCTCGGCCGCCACCTGCCAGGCAAGCAGGCGGCGGCGCGGTCGCTGAGAAATTGTCTTGCCTGCTTTATCAACCACTGCACTCAAAGGAATCGATATGACGATGCCCCACGAACGCACCCGGGCCTTGCGCTGGGCGGGGGAATTTTTGCAGGAAGTCATGGAGTCGGCCGAATGCCCGCCAGCGCTCAAGCAGCAGGCAAAGGCGATTTTGCGCCACTATCCGCAAGCCCACAGCATTGCTCACGAAGCACGCTACTCGAACGAGGCCCACTACTCGGGCACAGCCAGGGCCGGCACGCCGTGGCTGGGTCCGGAGGACCAGTATGACGCGCCCGGATCATGACCGTGCGCTGCGCTCGCCGGCATCCCGGCCACGCTGGTCATGGTGGTCGCGCACAGGGCGTCGGGCAGTCTCCTGGGGCGTGGGACAAAGGACTGCGCCCGGTATGGTGCTTTCTCGTCCCGACAGCAGCCGAGGCGGGCGTGCCATGACATCAATGCACACTTGCACCCGCGGCCGCGCGCCATGAAGCAAGAAGGCGTCGACGAAGACGACGACCAAGACGAGGTCGAGTTTGAGTGGGCGTTTACGGCGCCGCCGTGCCTGCTTTGCCAAAAGGGCCGAGAGTCCAGCGCGTATCCCGGCACGTGCGATAAGTGCGGCATCGCTTACCCGCTGGGCGATGGCGATGAGGCCAAGGTGCTGCAGTGGCTCCAGCAGCCGGCGCGCCAGATGCGCTGCCCGGACTGCGATGAACTGTCCATCGTCACAATGCCCGGCGGCCAGTACCAGTGCTACCGCTGCGAGCCCAGGAAAACGGGGGAACATCAACGCCCGCGCGGGAAAATGCTGGGCGATTTTTTGACGTGCGAGTCGTGCGGATCCCGGCGCGTTGCATACACAACCCAGCGGGCCGTGTGCCTGTCGTGCGACAGCGCCCTGGGCGGCACACTGGCAAAGATGGCCATGGCCCAGCGCAAGCAGTGGAAATCAACCCGTCGATGCGAACTTGAAGGTCCTCAGGTGAAGGTTTTTGACGTGCAGGAGATGGCGGCAAAGATCGAAACGCTCGATACCGGCGATGATGACTCCAAGGGCCGGATCAAAAGCACGATCCAAAAGCTCGCCGACGCCGGGGAAGCCCGGGCGCTGTCCGTGCCCCAGGCGGGCTGGTCCGAACTGCTGCGCGTTTTTGGGGACATGCACCCGAATTTTTCCGAGGTGCTCGAGACCAACGTGCGCCCCACACTGGCGATCGCCGCGGCCGGCGGCCGCGTCCGCCCGGCGCCGGCGCTGCTGCTCGGGGCGCCGGGCGTCGGCAAGTCCTATTTTGCCGACTGCCTGGCCCGTCACCTGGGTATTTCGTCGCTCAAGGTTGACATGGCGGCGCAGACCCATGGGGCCGCGCTGGCCGGATCTTCTGCTTTCTGGTCCAACAGCTCGCCTGGCGAGCTGTTCAAACTCCTGGCGTTCGGCAGCCCGGGCCAGCGGCCCAGCGCCGACCCCTTGGTTTTTCTCGACGAGATCGACAAAGTCAACAGTGACAGCCTGCGCTACGACCCGATGGCCGGCCTGTATTCGCTCTTGGAGGTCGAAAGCGCCCGGCGGTTCGAAGACCAATCGATGACCGGCATTGGCCTGGACGCCTCGTACGTGCGCTGGCTGCTCGCTGGCAACTCGGCCAGGAACCTGCCTGCACCGATTCTGAGCCGTGTCCATGTTTTTGAAATTCCCGAACTCACCCCGGCGCAAAAACGCCACCTGTTTGCCCGCATCTTCAAAATGCTGGTCGACAGCACGGGCCTGGGCGGGTTTAAGGGACAGCTGCCGGAAACACTCATCAAGCCTGTGCAGGGCCTGGGCATGCGCGAATTCAAGACCCTGGCGGGCGTGGCCATCGGCCGGGCATTGCAGGACGGGCGCCGGGAAGTAAAGCTTGATGACTTCAGGCGCCCTGGCGTTGAAGTAACGAGGTTGCCGATGGGCTTTGGATCATCTGGCGCGCGTTGACGCCCGTGCAAGCCGCGAATGGCTCGCCGTCGGGGTGAAAAAAAGGGTTTCTCTATCGGTTCAAGCATCCCGCTGCGTGTGCCATTGCTTCCAAGTCGGCGCCAATCCTCAAAGATCTTCGATCCGAAAATGGATGGCGGCCAAGGCATGGCCAATAACGATGAAAGGCGAGAAAAATGAGCATTTCCGAACGCATCAAAACCCGCTTGGCCACGGACTGAGTCATGATTCCGATCACGCTGCACCTTCCCGTGGACGTGGTGGAGTCAATGGAGGACATCGTCCGCAAGCGCGGTTTGCCGGTTGCGAAGCGCTTGTCATGGCTTATGTGAGCGAAGGCTTGCGCCGTGATGAAGCAGCGCAGTTTGCTTTGGGCATGCAAGCCGTGCCGCATGAAGCTAGACAATCCGAATGACAGGAAACCCTGGCGATCGGCAGGCTGGTTTTCTCGGATGTATTGGGGAAAGCAAAAAATGACCTTGAGCGAATTCCTGACGTGGGAAGCACGGCAGGCAGAGCGACACGAGTTCTATCGGGGCGAGACTTTCGCCATGGCGGGTGGGTCGGCTCGGCACAATCGCGTGGTCTTGAACCTGGCCAGCCGCATCGCTGACCACCTGGACGGCACGTCCTGCCAAGCGTTCGCCACGAGCATGCAAGTGCTGATTGCTGACGCGGTGCTCTATCCGGATGTGATGGTGACGTGCGCCAAAGCCGAAGCGGGCGATGAACGGGCCACAACAGCCCCCAAGGTGATCATTGAGGTGCTGTCACCGGGGACCAAAGGCTACGACCAGCGGAACAAGTTCATCCTCTACCGCACACTGGCATCGTTGCGCGAGTACGTGCTCATTCATCCGGCCAGGCGCCAAGTCGAGGTGTTCACGCTGGCACAGGATGGGGCCTGGCTGGCGACTGACCAGACCCAGGACAGCGTGCTGTGGCTGTCTAGCATTGATTGCAGGGTGCCGATGGACTCGGTATTCAAGGGGGTGCTATGAATGCCACCGATGAAGCAGGAATTCACCAGTCCGTGCACTTTGACATGGACTTGAAAGCGGCTTGGCGCCCCCGCGTGCACTCGCTGCATTGCTCGATGCAGCACTCCTGTTCATAATCACGCAGATGACGTATGGCCAATTTGTGGCAACCAGCGCGAAGCTTGGGAGAGAAAAATGGCTAAACGACCTGAGAACGCAGTGCACAGAACGCTCCGGATCGGGGCGTTGACGCTCGAGGTCAAGGAGGTCGGCGTTGGATATGCACGCGCTGAGCTGTCAAAACTCATTCGCGATTCAGCAGCGAGCAGGCGGGTGTTTCTCATCCGCAATGCCAGGGACACAACGGCGCCACCCGTCCTCCTGCTGAGTCCTGAGGTGCTGTCGGAACTCCTCATTAAGCCGGATCGACGCAGGACGCTGGGCGAAATTGTCGATTCGCTGCCTTTTCAAGAGACCCGTGTGCCACGCTTGCGCGCAGGTTTGCCAAACAATACACTCAAAAAGCTTAGAGTTCCAAACTGCTCAAAGTCCAGTTAGAAGCTGACCGGCAGCCCCCTCAAATGAGGGATGTTTAAACCACAATGTTTGGCTGAGAATCGCGCTAAATGTGGATTGATTTAGCTATTTCTTACAACTTGCCGGGTTTGTCGCTATTTTTAATGAAGCAAACTATCCAAATCAGACGAGCGTAAATGACAGTTTTTGGTAATTGAGTGTTGGCTCTCCAGCGATACGGTGGCCGGCGCCCAGGCCAGCGCCAACTTGTATTCGTTGCTGCAGACCTGCCCGGCCCACGGCATCGAGGGCTACGCGTATCTGCACCCATTGCTCACAGCGCTGCCCAATGCGCAAACGGCAGATGACTACGAGACGCTGCTTCCCTGGCGCCTCTAGCTGCTCGGCCGCTGAGCACCAGACTGCCAGCAATTTCGGGTCATTTTAATCACATTTCTGTTATTGGCGCAAGAAACGTAGTTAATTGACAGTTTACCAATGTTTCAACAGTTTTGGGGATGGCATCGGCGGCATTAGCGAGTTAAAGTTTCCTTTCATTTATGAAGGGTATTGGATGGGCCAAGGAGTTGATCTCTGGCTGTGTACCGGTGCCGGAATTCGCCGGGCATTGCTGTTGCCGGTTTGCGTTGGCCTGTTGTCCGCGTGCACGGCATTGGAGCCGATCCCCTCTTCTACCGTCGGCCAGTTCTTCGCACCGCCGCCGGCCCTAGCGGCCTCCGATGCCCAGCGCGATCCATGCAACACACTGGGCCCCCTGCCTGACAGCTGCATTCCGAAGTCGGAACCGGCCGACCCGTACTATGAAGGCCTCGGGCGCGAAATATGGCTGACCGACCTGCGCCGGCGCGACCTAGCACTGCTGGGCGCCAAGCGCACCAACGAGGTTTTCACCTTCAATGGGTTGTTATGGCCGGCAGGCGCCGCGGTGGCGGTCAGCGCCGCCAGCAACCCATCGGCGGCGCTGGTACGCAACGCGGCGGCGTTCTCCATCGCGGCCTACGGACTCATGAATTCGGGCATACCCGATCGCGATAAGCTGTACTTGGAGGCGGCGCGCCGCATCGCCTGTGCGATGGCACTGGCCAGCGGCGATCTGTACTTGAAATCCGACATCGAAGATGCCGCCACGGTGCGCCGCTTGGCGAGCAGCCAGGACACGCTGGAACAGACCATGTTGCGTCTGCAGGGCGCGCTGGAGAACTACGACTCGGCCCGCAAGCGCTTGGTGGCAACGCTGGAAACAAGAAAGGCGCCGGTCGTCGCCACGGGCCATCTCATCAGCATCGAGCGCCGCTGGGCGCGCACGGGCGGATCCGGCGGCGGCTCCTCGACGGTGATCACCGATTTCAGCCGCGCGACAAATGCACGCAGCACAAATGCGCACAAACTCTTCGCCGAGCTGAGCAGGGTCCACGGCGAACTGCGCTGGAGCGCATCGTCCCTGGCCACGCGCCGCATGACCATCGAAGCGGACCTGGTCAGGGCGCTGAATGATCGCACACATACGCTGACCCCGCCGGCGGATGTTTACAGCAGCATCGTTGCGGCGCTGAAGGCCGTGCAGACGCCTGCCGGCGCCGCAAGCGGCGCGACTGCAACCGCGCAAGGAGCCGCTGAGCCCTGGGAGGTGAACGAGAAGACGTTGCAGGCATTGACGCCGGCATCGCGTGCACGTCTGATCATCTTCGTCGAAGGACAGGCTGCCGATCTGGAGCGCGCCATCCCCAGCGCGAACGACTGGATTCAGCGCGTCCAGGATCGTCGCAATCGCACCCGCAACCAGGCTGCCGGCACCCATTGCAGCGACGCCCTGTTTGCGGACACCCAGTCGCTCCGCAGCGTGATGCCAGCGCTGCCGGCCAGCGCCGTGTCGGCGCCGGGTACGCCGAATGGGCGTCGTATCGGAACATCACCATGACCGGATTCCCATCCTTCGCGCCGCAGAGCCCACATGCACAGCTGCGGTTCGCCTTCCACATGCTCGGGTCTGCGCTGCGCCTGCGACCTGGCGGCGGAAGCACGGCCGCCCAGGCACCGGATTGGGCCGACCCGTACGCGGTGGATGCGATCGCGATGCGGCTGGCCGGTGCGCGCGAAGACCCGCAGATGCACTGGGAACTGGTGATTGCGCTGCGCGATGGTATCCCCGGGCGTGCCGTTCCTCGGCTTTTGCACCTGGGAACGCGCTATCCCCCTGTCCGGCTGCGCTGCGTACGCGCGGAGCCTGCGCGAGCGCAGGCGGTGCCAAAGGTCGAACGCACCTCGGTACCGCTGGAAAGCGGCACTGCCACCTGCCTGGTGCGGGATCGGCTGAACCCCGACCGCCACTATGTGCTGACCTGCGGGCATGTGCTGGCCTCCACGAGGGGAGCGCGCTGGGACGACCCGGTCACCATCATCGGCGACGCACAGCGTTATGACGGCCGGCTGCGCGAATGGCAGCCCTCCGTAGGTACCGGCGTGCCGCCGTCCACGATCGACGCGGGCCTGGTCGAGTTGGACACCGCCGCCGCGACCGCCTTGCGCGGCGATGCCGCCGGCTGGACGCCGCAGCGCGTGAATGACGAAATCTGGCCGGACCGGCCGGTGCGCCTGTTGCGCCATGACGGCGAGCTGGCGGGTTCGCTGAAAGTGCACTGGTCGGGCAAGGTATGCATGCCCGATGGCGATGACTTTCCCGACTATTTCCTGCAGGACGCGATTGGCTATATGACGCCCGAGGCCACCCGAGCGGGGGACAGCGGCGGACCGGTCTGGACCAGCGAGGACGCGTTGATTGGCATGCATGTGGCCGCCATCGCGCCCGAAGGCGCCTTCGGCGCAAACGCAGTGCTGGGTCGTATCGCACCGGTGCTGGACTGGTTCTGCGTGAAACCCTTCACGCGCGACGACCCTGCGACGCTGGGCGGCCTGCCGCGCCCGGCACCTTCGCCACGGCTGCCGCAAGCACCCAAGGGGCAACTGCTGGACCCCGCACGCAACGAAGTCGTCATGCTGGCCAAGACGCTATGGGCCGAAGCGCGCGGCGAAGGCCGTGCGGGCATGGAAGCCGTGGCCTGCGTGGTCATGAACCGCTGTAACACGCACTACCGGGGCTGCGACAACGTGGCAGAGGTCTGCCTGGACCCTTGGCAGTTCAGTTGCTGGAACCCCGGCGACCCGAACCGGCGCAGCCTAGATCGCATCGACTCACAGCCCGACGCCTCATATCAGGTAGCGTTCCAAGTCGCGCAGCAAGCGATCGCCGGCTCGCTGGCGGACGCGACCCAGGGCGCACGCCACTACCACGCCGTGACCATGCGACCGTTCCCGGGCTGGGCGCGCGGCAGGACGGCAAGGCAGATAGGCAATCACTTGTTCTATGTAGGCGTGGCTTGAACGATGGAAAACTCGATCATTGATGTCGTCCTCGGTCTGGCGTTGATCTATCTGGCGCTGTCGCTGCTGATCAGCTCGGCGCAGGAGATGATCAGCGGTGCGCTGTTCAAGGGCCGGCAAGCCATCTTGCACGACCTGCTCTACGAAGCGACGGGGCAGGACGACGCACTGAAGCAGCGCGTGCTCGCCAACCCGCTGGTGTTCGCGCTGTATCGGGGCGCAGTGGCGCACGAAGGCATCAAAATGTGGCGCCGGGCGAGTGGGCCGGTCGAGATTCCTCCAGACCTCTTCGCCCGAGCGCTGCTGACCGAAGTCAATCAGATTGACCCCGGCAAGCACCCCAGCGACCGCTACGCCTCGCCGCTGAGTTTTCTGGACGCGCTCAAGGAAAAGGGCCTGGACAAGGACGGCACCGGGGAACGCAAGGTGGTGGGTGCATTGCGCGCCCTGGTGGTGGGCCGCGAAACCGATTGGGGCGGTTTTGAGGCGGCCATCGCCGCCTGGTTCGAATACATCGGCGACCGGTCCAAGGGCTGGTTCAAACGCAGCGCGACCATCTGGACCTTCTGGCTGTCGCTATGCCTGGCGCTGACGCTCAACGTGGACAGCTTTCATATCGCTCGCGTGCTGGGCGGCGATGCGGAGCTTCGCGTGGGCCTGGCAGACCTTGCCGAGCGTTTCATCCGCCAGGAGCAGCAAGGCTCCACGGCACCCTTACCCGCGCAAGCGCCGGCACCGGCCAAGCCGGAGGTCGTGGCGACCGCACGCTTGATGGACGCCTACAACCGATTGAGCTCGGTGTTTGAGCGCGACGAGAACGTCGGCCGCTTCGAACGTCGCCTGCAGCCGGTGAAGGAGAGTTGCCAGATCGTCGAGGGCCTGTGGTCCACGGCACAGAAAAGGTCGACGCCCAAGAGCCGGGGCGACAAGGTCAGCGACAAGTTCATCTCGGACTCGCCGTCGTGGCTCGAAGTAATTCCCGCCATGATTCCGTACATAGACATGGCAATCGCGGGTTACGTGCCCGAAAAGCCCGGCGACGCCAGCCAAGCCAAGCTGGTGGCCAAAGCACTTCAGGACGCGCACACCTGCGTAAGCCATATCTCGACCTGGGTCGGCGCCGCATCTACCGCCAGCAATGATGCATCTGTGCAAACCGCGATGCAGGCCGCAGCATTGGCGCTCAAAGACAGCCAGGCAGCACTGGACGCGCTGATGAAGCGCAGCAAGGCACCGCAAAAGCTGCAACGCCTGTTCAAGTCCGACCCACAAGAATTCAGCGAATGCGCCCGCACTGCCTCCAGTCTGGAGTCGGTGAGCATTTGCATGGAAACCGACAACGTGTGGACGCGGCTGCCCTTCGGATACAGCAGTGCCAACCTGAACGACCAGTTCTGCAGCGTGCGCAGCGGGGACACCCTGAAGGAAATCAAAGCCACGTCCGGGCTGCTGTTCTGCCAGGATGAGGACGAGGACGTAGTAAAACCGAGATCTGAGATCGGCCTGCCAGCGATGCGCTTGCATAGCAGGGGTGTCATGGCGTATGTCAGCTGGTTCGCCGGCATCCTCGTCACCACGTTCTTCATCTGCCTGGGCGCACCAGTCTGGTTCGACGTGTTGGGCAAATTCGTCAAGCTGCGCGTGGCCGGCCGTATGGAAGACCGGGACAACAACGCAGCCCGGGCGAATGGTACTTTGCCGCTTCTTCCTCCGAACAAGCTCACCCCTGCTTCGAACACACCGGCGCCAACGCTCTTCCCTTCGCCGACCGCAACGCCCTATGAAGCCGAACTGAGCCGGCGCGAGATCATCGCGTTGCAGCAGCGGCTGGGCGTGACGCCCGAAACCGGTGAACTGGACGAAGCCACACGCCTGAAGCTGCGGGCGGAGCTGGGGGGTAGCGACGTGCTCACATCAACTACTTACACCGAACTCGTGGGTCGCCCGCCCATGGCAAGCAGCATCAACCTGGCATCAGCAGCCAGCCGGCCGCGGGTGCGCCAGCCGCATCCCCAGGTGCCGGTGCTGGCGAACAAGCTGATGCTCGCACTCGACTTTCCCGGGCGCATTCCGTCCGCCGAACGCGCCTTCAGCGACGACCTGCGCGCACTCAGCGTGCTGTACCGCTACAAGGCGGCACCAGCCAAACGCGATGCGCTGATGGCGCTGGCGCGTGACAACCCGTCAACGCTGGATGAACTGGACGAAGCGTTAATGAACGAGATCCTGCAGAACACCATCATCTTCCCACGCTCCGCCGAGCCATGGATGGATTGGGTGCTCGGCGAACTGGGTCAAGTGGAAGTGAACGCCTCTAGCCGCAAAGCCAGCAATCTGCGCATCTGCGCATACCTGGACGCGGTGACCACGAGTTATGGCGACCAGGGCGACATCACACCGTGGTGCGGCGCCTTTGCCGCGTGGGTGGTGACCCGCTATAACGCCGAGGCAACGGCGAGAACGGCCTTACCGCCCTTTAAACGCATGCCAGACCCGCCTACGACACCGACGCTGGCCCAAAGCTGGACAGCATGGGGCACCCGACGCCACGGCAATGCACCCGTGGCGGGCGACATCGTGGTCGTCAAGGTCGCGAAGGACAGCAATGCCTCGGGCGTCAAGAGTGGCTTCCACGTGGGCTGGTGCCTGACAGTGACTACACAGTCTGTTGAGCTTCTTGGCGGAAATCAGAGCCGAGGTGGCCGGGTATGCAAATCCATTTTTCCGATCAGCGATGTCGTTTACGCGGGGTTTTGAACACTGCCGTTCATCACTACAGCGAAGTCTTTACCGACTTACTCGCCGACGGCATTGACGTCGCGGTGCGAATCGGAGTGCTTGCCGGCAGTTACCTGGTCGCCCGCAGGCTCGCCAGCCTCCGCCGCGTGCTGGGTGCTGGGTGCTGGGTGCGGCTCTCGCCTATCTGAACAAGCACGGGCACCCGGAGGCGCCGGGCGACTTGTCCAAGCACAACTGACCCTATTTGGGGTTGCAAGCCGGAATCCTAGAAAATTCCGCCGGAAAACATCACAACCCACGTTTCCGGCCCCTGAACCTATCCGACACGGTTTGTCGTGTATGTTTTGCCCGGTTAAGAGTGCCGTTTTCGACCCATGGTAGACCGCGCCGGAAAAGGGGTCTGAGGTGCAGTGGAACGGAAAACCGAGTTAATCCGTACAGATATAACGAAAAAAATATTGCTTCAATTCGGCATGAAGTGCTTGTTTCTTGGCTGCTGCCAAGAGCAATTCCATGGTTTTTGAGCACCAAGTAGCCGTTTAGCTAGGCGGCCAGGATGGGTACACATCACTTGGCTACCTCACCAAGACGCGGCCAAGAGGCAAAAAGCCAATGTAAATTAGCCTCACCCTATTTGACCATCTATCTTGGCCTCTTAACTGCTTTTACTGTTCCACTGCACCTCAGACCCCGAGATCATTGATGATCGTGCCAACGCACGCGCAACCATCATCACCAGCCAGTTGCCTATCGAGCACTGGCACGAATGGATAGGCAACGCCACGATTGCTGACGCGATGCTCGACAGGCTGATGCAAAACCACCACCGCTTCACGCTCACGGGCGAATCGATGCGCAAAAAGACCGCGGCCAAAGCCAAGACCAGCGCAGCTGCGACTACCTCCGAGGACGCATAGCCTCGCAGCCTTCGCCGGGGTTGTGCATGGGTACATGCACAACCGGGAGGGCCTGCGGCGCCCTGGCAAGGGCCTGAGTCAAACAAATTCAGAGCAACCAAAACTGAATGCCGAGAAAGGTCAAAACCGCTAAAAACCAGCACCCTCTACAATTTAAACCGCGCAACACCATGCCCGGTCACGATCACCGTACATGGACGCCCCCGGTATGCCAAGCTTTAATTCATGACAGCTTGAAGGTAATGATTGGACCCGTACATTCGGAGTTTTGATGTGGCTTTTGGCCACTCTCCCTGATGGGATTCGCTGGTCTGCACCTCCATCGGAATAGCGCACTTTCTGTGCGGGTGAACGTTCGGGTTTTGCCAACCACGGTCTTACCAGTTTTGCCATCACTTCATCATCGCTTGCGCAATCGGTGGTGTGTTTATCCTGCTGCTTGTTATTGACTGACCGGACTGCGGGCTGCCTTCATGCCGCTGCCGGCGTGTAATTGTCCTGGTACTGTCGGTCATGCGCCAGCAGCGCCCAAACGATGCGCGCGTTTTTGTTGGCCAGCGCGACCGCCGCCACATTCTTGTTGCGCCGCTCGGCCAGCGCCTTGACCCAGGTGCACGAATCGGCCTTGTGCTGCGTGTGAAAGATTACGGACCGAGCGCCGTGTATCAGCAGCGTTCGCAGGTAAGTATCGCCGCGCTTGCTGATGCCCAACAGGTTTTGCCTGCCGCCACTGGAGTGCTGCCTGGGCACCAGGCCCAGCCAGGCAGCCACCTGGCGGCCGCTGTCAAAACTCTTCGCATCGGCAATCGAAGCCACCAGCGCACTCGCGGTAATCGGCCCGATACCCGGGATCTGTGCGAGCTTGCAGCTGATGGCGCTGTTGCGGTGCCAAGCTTGAATTTGCGCTTCAAGCTCACCGACCTGTCGATCGAGCTCCTTCAGATGGTCCAGCAGACGCTGCACAAGCAGGCGAAACGAGCCAGGCAGATCGTTGCTGGCATTTTCAATCAGTTCGGGCACGCGCAGGGCAATGTGGCCAATGCCCTGCGGGATGACCAGCCCGAACTCCGAGAGCAGGCCCCGGATCTGGTTGGCCTGCGCCGTGCGTGCCTTGACAAACCCCTGGCGAACCCGATGCATGGCCAGCACGGCCTGTTGCCCGGTATCTTTGACGGGCACGAAACGCATGTTGGGCCGGCTCACCGCTTCGCAGATCGCTTCGGCATCAGCCGCATCGTTCTTGTTGGTCTTGACATAGGGCTTGACGTATTGCGGCGCCATCAGCTTGACCACGTGGCCCATGCCAGTGAGCTTGCGCGCCCAGTGGTGGGCACTGCCGCAAGCTTCCATGCCAATGAGGCACGGAGGCAAATTCACAAAGAACACCGCCATCTGGTCGCGCTTAATCTGCTTTTTAACGATCGCTTTACCGTGCTCGTCAACGCCGTGAATCTGGAACACCGTTTTGGCCAGATCAATGCCTACAGTCGTCACTTTCATGTTGCACGCTCCTGTTCAGTCTGATTGGTTGATACGCCGACGTCACTTTGGCATAAATGATGCCTTTTTAGGAGGGGGCGTCCATCCCATTGGAATCTGCGGTCACGATGCCGGAATCACCGGTCACGAACAACGGAATACGTAGCGCACCCCTGAAGGGACTGGCTCACAACTTGTGAGTTTTGAGCTTTCCAACCCCGCACGCGGGCCACGCGTTCTGCAAGAAACATGATGCTGGCCGACGAGCAGGCAGGCTCAGCCGGGGTAGTCTGCCAAGCAGTCAAAACGCATTCAAGCGACGTTGTAGCCCATCCCATTACACACATGCCCGTAATATAAGCAGCAGAGCAATTAAAGGGGCGAGTGCATGGGCTGGGCGGAACAGGAATTCGAGACGATTGATTTGGGTGACCCGCGTCTGAACCGGCGCGCCGTGCTGTTGGCCGAGCGGCTGGGGCAAAAACCTGGCGCGAGTATTCCGGGGGCGTGCGAGAACTGGGCCGAGACGGCGGCAGCCTACCGGTTTCTACGCAACGAGCAGGTCAGCTGAGTTTTTGGAGCGTACAGAGCGCACGCTGGACAAGTCTGACTACCAAAATCTGCTGTATGTCGGCGCCTGCATCTACAAGCTGCTGCAGCGCCAACCGTAAAAACCCCGCGCAGGGTGAGCGGTGTGAAAACTGACCATAAAACTCACCTGCTTGCCGTTCCACTAAGACGCAGCGCCTCCCGGCCCAGCTCGGTGATGGCCAAGACGTGCGCGACTTGTCGCTTTGCGCCGACGCCAGGCAATTGCACCAGCACATGACCGGCGGCATGCAAGACTCTCAACTTGTCAACGCTTTCAATATCGCTCACTGTCATCGGCAGTGCCTTGCTTGAAATTTGTCGAAGCAGCTCCAGGGGCATGGCAATATCCTTTGTAAAAATATTGTCGAGCTATTTTTTTGGACCGGCCCGGACTGGATACAAAGGGTAGCGACGGTTGCGCTGTAGGAGATGTTTTCCAGGTATGCGTAACTGGCGCGCGCACGCTACAAAACAAAACAGGCTCTATCTGCTGAATTCATGTTTCTTTCTTCTTCACCGGGATTTGCTCGGCAGTGCTTGGAAAAAAAGGCAGCCGCAAAGCGCCAGCTCACAAGAGCCCCTGGCTGACGGCAAAGCTCACCGCCTGCGCCCGCGAGCGCACGTTGAGCTTGCGGTACATGTTCTTGATGTGTGTGTTGACGGTCTGCGCGCTGATGGTCAAACGTGCGCCGATCTCATTGCTGGTGTTGCCCGCTGCGATCAGCTTGAGCACGTCCTTCTCGCGCGCGGACAGCGGCTCCCTGGCTTTGTTTTGCTGCGGGCGACCCGGCTGTACTGCAGAGTCGAATTTACTCAGCAGCCTGCGCGCCAGGTTGGGTGTGATGGAGGCGCCGCCATTGGCCACCTGAAGCACTGCCTGCGGAAAATTGCCGAACCACGAGTTCTTGACCAGGTAGCCTGTGGCGCCCAGTTCGAACGCTCGCAAGGCATGCTGCTCGTCTTCCATGGCCGAAATGACGACGGCCTCGGCCATCGGGCGCACCGCCTTCATATGCTCGATCAGGGTAAAGCCCGTGCCGTCGCCCAGGTTCAGGTCCACCAACAGCACGTCAAAGTCGTGCTGGCTGATCAGGCGGCGCCCTTCCTTCACACTGGCGCCCTGGCCTAGCAGGTCAATTCGCAGATCGGCCAGCAGCTCGTTGGCAATCACGCGGCTCATGTGCGCATCATCATCGACCAGCAGCACACGCACCGGCTTTTCAACCTGGCCCACCAGAAAGCCCGGCCACATGGAAGGCAAATCACCGTGCGGCGACAGATGGGGGTTTGCCTGAAGGGAAGTTCCTTTTGTCAAAAACTGTAACATGCTTGTGGACTCCTTGGACTCAGATGCATTGCAAGAATGAGCACGCATCGTTTTTGACAGGAAACTGCTGCTGCTCCGCCTTGCTACTGAAGCTTGATGCCTTCAAGCCTTGCCGCGATTCGGTTTTGGTGCTAATTGAATTTATTGCTGTTGAGCTCAAGCTTATCTTGTTAGCCCTAATAAAGTAAATTTTTGTGACAAATTCACAAATTATTTTTAGGGAGCTGCATTTGAAAAATGCGTCGAGCCTGCATCCAGCGGATTTTTGGGCCAGGATTAGCTGCAGTTGACCGGGTTGCCCGCGCCCAGCAGACTTTGGTTGAAGCACGGTTTTCTTGCTGACCAAATGACTGGCAGCTACGACAAGTGCTGCCTTGACCCAATACGGTTTTTACGTTGCGCTGCTCCCCAACCCCCAACTTACGTGTTCAGCTTCGCCAAAAGCGCTGCCAGCTGATGCATATAGATCGGCTTAACGCAATAATGATCAAACCCGGCGGCCTTGCCCCTTGCACGGTGGTGCGCCTGCCTATAACCCGTCAGCGCGCCCAGCACGGCGCCCTGTGTGTCGGGGTTGGCGCGAAGCCGGCGGGCCAGCTCAAACCCGTCCATTCCTGGCAGGCCGATGTCCAGAATGAACACCTCGATGCCAGGCAGCGCCGCGTCAGCCAAGGCGCTTTCTGCGCTTTCATGCCTTAACACCTGGTAGCCCTTGGCTTCGAGCAAGGTCGCCAGCAACTGTCTAGCATCACGGTTGTCGTCAACGATCATGAGGCGCGGCAATTCACTGTGCCGCACTGCAAGCCCTGCCGGGCATACCTCTTTAGGATGGTTGGCTGTGTCCGTACCGGGTTGTTTTTTGATCAAGGGCAGCGTGACCGTTAACACGCTGCCCTTGCCCAGTCCTTCGCTTTGAGCTTCAACCTTGCCCCCGTGCAGGGCAATGATGTGTTTGACCAGGCCCAACCCAGTCCACCCTGCACACGATCCGGTGTGCGCTCTGCTTGGGTAAACAGTTCAAAAATGTGGGGCAGGAGGCCGGGCGAGATGCCGTTGCCGTTGTCACTCACGGTTACTCAGAAGTCAGAAACTTAGCGGACAAAAATGCCAGTTTTCACCCTCATGAAATATGGCTATCTTGTCTTCTAACTTACTGACTGCTGTGTAAGTGCACCTGGTCCGCACGTACCTCCAGCGCAAGCACGATTTTTCCGCTGTGCGGCGTGCACTCGGCCGCGTTGTTGAGCAGATTGGACAGAACCTGGACCAAGCACGTTGGGTCACCGTCGACAAACGCTGGCGTCGAGCCCAGTTTCAACGCAAGGCAGACTGGAATGGCGTGTTGGGTTTTGCGCCCGTTACCTTGTCCTCTTGGGGATGGGGTGCGGCTTGTGACGGCTTCTTCCTGCATGAAACGGTCCAGGAATCTTCAACCGCGTCACCACGATGGACTTTGCGTCGCCTAGACGCAGGCGGGCAAGCGTCGTGAGGTTGGACAGGGCATCGCCGCCGCGGTCAACGAGGCCTTGCCCTCAAGGCCAGGAGGCCTGCGTCTGCGGCAAATCGTTGCCGGGATCGTGAACTTGCAAAGCATCAGAAGCAGCGAGCATGTGGGTGAACAGCACGAGGTTGGTTCCGCCTGGCGCCAGGCCGGAAGGAAACAGGATGCCTTTTGCGCCGGCGGCCATGGCCGCATCGGCGGCCATGGCCGCATCGGCGGCGATCCAGCTCGGTGGCTCAATGCGCCGGTTGAACCACAATTCGCGCCAATCGCAGTAAAAGTCTTCCCAGATGGGGTCCCATGCCAGGGCACTGTAGCCCGCAGTGAAATCGACCACGGGCGCGACCGTCAGCTGGTAGCTTGTCAACGTGCCCGGGGGCACCAAGGTGGAGACCTGCTGGTATTCGTGGATGGCCGTTGTGGTCTCCAGCGCCAAGTAAAGCGCGGCCACGCCCGGACGGTTGGCGCGCCCGCCGTGCCTGGCAGCGCCCGCCCCACTGGTCGGCGCCACGGCCCAGCGCGGAACATGCATGCGGTAAGCCGTAAGGCCGGCCAATGCGAGCAGTTTCAACCGGCAGCGCCCGCTTCTAACGACTCGACGTAGCGCAGCACATCGTCCGTGCGGCCCTGCGTCACCAGCTGCTCGGCGGTCTGGTAGCCAAACGGCGGCAGCGGTTCGTTGCGATACCAGAAGATGGCGCGTCCGACATCACCGCACAGGTCGGTGGCCGCACGCAGTACGCGCAGCGCTTCGCGCAAAAACTTCTGCACGCTCTCCGACGCAGGGGCCCGGTGGATGGTGTTGCGGTGGACGTGCGCCTGCGTGGCAAGCGTCTGGAGGTCGATGCTCAGGACATCGCTGAAGCGTTTGGGCGACAGTGTGGAGGCCCCTGCCTGCGGGTCGTGCAGGAAGGCGATAAACCCATCGAAGCCGTGGCTCAAGGCGGGGGATGGCTGAAGGGCTGCAGTCAACATGCCGTTTTCTCCAGTAGGAAAACCGTCAAATTATGCATCATATCTGCACTTATTGTGATTAACTTATGCATTGAGCAGCCTTGTGAAAAAGCGATTGAGTGATTTATAAGAAATCATGAAGGGGACCGGGCCTTCGAGCCGCATGTGCTGGTCGGGTGGCGTGATATGGATGGTGCCGGGCCGGGGCACGTCGCCGCCGGCCGCGTTGACCGCCGCGTTCGGGCCGCGCGCATTCACCAGTTTGCACCGTTCGCTGGCGCGCTGTGTTTTACCAAGCGCTGCGTCCGTCCGGAGCGCTACCTTGTCACTTTTTCAAGAGGCTCGCCCGATACAGCCACCGCAGAAAATTTTCAGCAGTTCCAGTTGCAGTGGACCGATCAAGGTGGCCCGATCAGGGAGTGTTGAACACGCGCACGCCAAGCTTGCTGCATGAGGCGTTGATACCCGAGTAGGCCAAGTCGCCGTGGGATTGTTGGCCAGATCAGGATCACATCGGCGCTTCATCTGTTGGAGGCATGTCAACGGCTGCACGACTGGCGTCCGTGCATCGGTCGCCGGCAAACCGGAGTTCGAGGAGAGTGTCATTCAGGGCCGGCACTTGTACAGCCAGATTTTCCAGCACAGCCTCGTTTTCGAGGGTTAAAAAAATCGTAATATCAAAAACATTGCGATTCAAGTCTAATTCCAAGAGTCGGGCGCCGGTATGCCAGCGTCATCGTCGAAAACTGATCAATTCAGCGCCGCTGTACGCAGCATGCACCACCAACTGGGCGGGCTTACCCATTACCAAAGCAGTTTGACGGGCAGTCTCGGTCAGACCCACCATGCGGCCTGATCAAGGCCAAAAATGAACGCCGATCCATGGCGCCATTACGCCTGGCCTGCTTGGCCTGCCAGGGCCTTGCCAACGGCGCGCGCGAGGGTGTCACGCGTGTAGGGTTTGAGCACCAGTTCAAACCCATACGGTCCCTCCCTGGCCATGACCGCGTTGTACCCGCTGGTGAGCACCACCGGCACGCCAGGATAACGCCGGCGCACCTCCAGACCCAGCTCAATGCCGTTCATGCCGGGCATGACCACGTCGGAAAATACCTTGCCTATCCGGTTGATTGCCAAAGCGATGCCCCGATGCTAAATTTCCGGCATGGACCTTCGCGGTTTCCCGACGACGCTTCCCGAGTTTCAGCGGGTATTCCCTGATGAAGCGGCTTGTGCAAAGTACCTTGAGCACCTGCGATGGCCGAACGGGTTTACCTGCACGAAGTGCGGGAGTAGCGGCGAGCCCTACCGGTTTGCCCAGCGTACATCGGTCGTTTTGAGATGCCGTGCCTGCCAAGCCAACGTGTCGCTCATGGCAGACACCGTCCTGAAGGACAGTCACACGCCGTTGTCTATATGGTTCTGGGGTGCGTACCTCGTGGCAACGCAGACGCCCGGCCAGTCTGCTCTGCAGTTTCAGCGCCAGCTTGGACTGTCGCGCTATGAGACAGCGTTTCAGATGCTCCACAAGCTGCGTGCCGGTATGGTACGGCCGGAGCGCGATGCGATCGGCTCCCAGCATCCAGTCGAAGTCGATGAGACGTTTGTGGGTGGTCGTACAAAAGGCGAGGGGCGTGGCGTCCACCATAAGGCGACGATCGTTGGGGCCATCGAGGTACGCACCAGAATGCCTGTCGAGAAAAGCAAGAAGCACAAGAGAGTTGTCTATGTCGGCAGATTGCGGCTGCGCCTCGTGCCTGGTCGTGGAGCCAAGGAACTCACGCAATTCGTGCAAGAGAATGTCGCCCAGGGCGCTGTTGTGCGCACCGATGGATGGAGGGGCTACGATGATTTGGCGAAATTGGGCTACACGCACGAACCCTTGGTGCTTGACGGTGACCCCGAAAGAGTCGATGCCCACCTGCCGATGATCCACATTGCATTCTCCAACCTGAAGACATGGCTGCTTGGAACGCATCATGGAGTTAGTCAGCAGCATTTACAGGCTTACCTCAACGAATTTGTGTTTCGCTTCAACCGGCGCTTCTATCCAATGACCGCGTTCAACTCTGCACTGGGCCTCGCGGCGCATGCTTCGGCACCCACCTACGAGACACTCTACAGCGGTGAGTGGATTCACCCAACAGCATGATTGGCAATCAACCGGATAGGCAAGGAAAATACCAGGTCGAAGCCGCCGCCGTCCGTGCCCAGCAGCGCCAGCGCCGGCGCAGCACTGGCCGCCCAGACCGCGCGGTAGCCCAGGCTGGCCAAGATCTCGCACGCCATCTCTCCCAGGATGTCGTTGTCCTCCACGACCAGCACCGCGACTTGCGGGGCCGGTCCATTGCCGCCCGTATCAAGCGGCTGGGCCGCATCTGGCACCAAGGGTGCGCCCTGCGCCCATGGCAGGTACAGCGTGAAGACCGCGCCCTGGCCCGGCGCGCTCGTGACTGCGATCTCGCCGCCCGACTGCCGGGCAAAGCCAAACACCTGGCTCAGGCCCAGGCCGGTGCCCTTGCCCACTTCCTTGGTCGTGTAGAACGGCTCGAAGATCGCCTCAAACTGGTCCGATGCCATGCCGCAGCCGGTGTCCCTGACCGAGATGGCCACGAAATCGCCTGGCCGCGGGCTGCTTCCCGGGCCACCCGGGACGCGATCGACCCGCTGCACCTGCACGGTGATCCGGCCTTTGGCGTCCATGGCATCGCGCGCGTTGACGAGCAGGTTGACCAGCGCGGTGTCAAACTGGTTGATGTCGGCTTGGCCGTGGCAGCAGTTGACCCCGCAGGCCTTCAGCTCGATGGCGACCTGCTCGCCCATCAGCGGGCGCACCAGATCGAGCACGCCTTGCACCTGCTCGTTCACGTTGAACACTTCGGGCCTGAGCGACTGCTGGCGGGCAAAAGCGAGCAGCTGGCCGGTGAGCTTGGCCGCGCGCGCGACCGTCTCGAAGATCCGGTCCAGGTACGGGCCCCGCTGGTCCTCGGCAAGGCCCGGACTGCGCAGCAGCTCGGCCGAGGCGCCGATCACCGCCAGCAAGTTGTTGACGTCATGCGCTACGCCGCCGGTGAGCTGGCCCAGCGCGTCGAGCTTTTGCGATTGGCGCAGTGCATTTTCCGTGTGCAGCAGCTCGGTCGTGCGGTGGTCCAGCACTTCGTGGGTCAGGCGCAGGTCGAGCTCGGCCTGCAGCCGCTGCAGGGCCGTCCAGGTCCGCTCGGCCACTTCCTCGACCAGCGCCTGCTCGTCCTGCGTCCAGGCGCGGGGCCGGGGATCGATCACAAAAAAGATCACGGCCAGGCGACCGTCCTTGATCAACGGGGCATCGATGAACGCCCGGGTACCGACCGCCTGGTAAGCGGACGCGTAGGCCGTTCCGGCGGTCAGCGGGTCGGTGGCGCTGTCGGTCACCACGACGGTTCGGCCTGCCCGCAACTGGGCAATCATCAAGGGCCCATATGTGTCAAGCCAGTGGGTTCCCACCACGCTGGGAAAACCCTCAGCCGTCCAATCCTGCTGAACCCGGCTGCATTCGCCCGCCTCATCAACCTCCCCATAGCCGACACAGCTCGCCGCGAGGTACCGGCCCAGTATTTCGGCCGCTACCGCCTTGAGCTCCTCGGGCGTGTGGGCCTCGCGCAGGGCGCCTGCGAGCTCAAACCAAAACGCCTGGCGCGCCTGCGCGCGCACCAGTTCCGTCGTCTCGGTGCAGATGCAGTGCACGCCGGCAACCGCGCCGTGCTCGTCGCGCAAGCAAAGAAAGGAAAACGTCCACCAGGTCGGCTCGGGGTAGCCGTGGCGCGCCAGGGTGAGCGCCATGTTGTCGTAGGAAGACCCCTGGCCGCTTAGGGCCTGGCGCAGCATCGGCTCGAAGTCGGCCCACAGCTCGGGCCACACCCGGGCAAACGGCCGACCCATCGCGCCGTCCCCGTGTTGGCCCAGCATCGGCGCGTAGGCGTCGTTGAAAAAGAAGACAAACTCCGGGCCCCACAGGACATACATCGGCCTGGGGCTGCCCAGCACGGTCGCGAGCACGGTCTTCAGGCCGCTGGGCCAGCCCTCGGGCCCGCCCAGCGGATGTGCGCTCCAGTCTTGCGCCTTGATGAGCGTGCCCATCTGGCCCGCATGCGCCAGAAAGTCCGGCACGGCCGGCGCCAACGCGGCTTCAGTCATGGTTGGTCAGTCATGGGCAATGATGCGCTTTCAGGCTGACGCTAAACGGACGGCGCATGATTTGAGGGCTGTGCAACTTACTATCTGATGTTACGCAGCCCCCACCTGATAGGCTGGACAGATGAAAAAAGCTGACCTGGATTTGTACACTGACTATTTGTTGAGCACCTTTGGTGCTGCGACGGCAACGGGCTTGTCGGCAATGGTCGACGGTGACGTAAGCCACGACCAGATCACGCGGTTTTTATCAGCGCAGGAGTACACCTCCAAGGACCTGTGGCATCAGGTCAAATCGACCGTCAGATCGATTGAGCGCGACGACGGCGTGCTGATCTTTGACGACACGATTCAAGAGAAAGCCTGGACCGACGAGAGCGAGTTGATGTGCTGGCACTTTGACCACTGCAGCGGGCGTACCGTCAGAGGGATCAACCTTCTCAATGCGCTGTATTTCTGCAACGGCACCTCTATCCCGGTGGCGTTTGAGCTGGTGAAAAAGTCCATTCAGTACAGCGACCTTGCGAGCAGGAAACTCAAGCGAAAAAGTGACAAGACCAAGAACGAAATGATGCGCGAGATGGTCCAGACCTGTATCCACAACACCTTGAAGTTTCGCTTCGTGCTGATGGACAGTTGGTTTTCTTCAGAGGAGAACTTCGATTTCATCACCGGCAAGGGCCGGCATTTCATTGCCGCACTCAAGGACAACCGGCTGCTGGCCTTGAGCGAAGAAGACAGGAAGAACAAGCGTTTTACTCGTGTAGATGAACTAATTTTTTCAGAGCAGACTCCCGTGCGCGGCTGGCTCAAGGGCTATGCGAAAGAAGTCCTTGTGGTCCGCCAAGTCTTTAAAAACAAGGACGACAGTACGGGGATCTTGCATCTGGTTTGCAGTGACTTGACTTGCGACTATGACGCCATCACCACGACCTACAAAAAACGGTGGCAAGTGGAGGTGTTTCACAAATCGTTGAAGTCCAATGCGAATCTGGCCAAGTCCCCCACGCGAACGTTGCGGACCCAAAGCAACCATGTTTTCATGGCCATTTACGCCACGTTCAAGCTTGAATGCCTGAGCATTACGAACAAACTCAATCCCTTTGCGCTTTGTCGCAAGCTGCTCATCAACGCATCGCGCACTGCCTATGCACAGCTTCAGCTGTTCAGGGCGGCTGCGTAACATCAGTTACTATTCTTACTGTGTCATAAATTAGGCTAATATTTTTCTTGATTTTGGTCGATGCAGGCGGCTCCAACAGTTGCCGTTCACGAGTGTGGAAGGCGCAATTGCAGGCGCAATTGTGTGACGCATGCGGCCTGGAGGTGACGGTATGCCATTATCCGACTGGCTGTTCTCAGTGGAATCCGATCGAACACCGGTTATTCAGTCACATCAGCATAAACTGGGCAGGCGTTCCTTTACGCACATTTGAAACAATGCTGAGTTACATCGCTGGCACGGTGACAAAGCCTGGATTAAAGGTGCGTGCCGTACTCAAACGCAGTGGAAATGAAATCGGCGAGCGCATTTCCCATGCGCTGATGCGCTCTCTGAACCTTAAAACCGATGCGGTCTGCCCGATGTGGCACTACACGCTGCGCCCGCGTAACGGCAGCAGGCAAAAATGCCATGTTGTTTGTTGCTGAGTGCTATGGGCCGTCCCTAAATGGTCATGGTGGCAAACCCAGCGGCCACCAACACCATGCCCACCATCAACGCGAGCCCCAAACCGATGGACATCCGCAACCGCAGGCGACGCTTCTGGCGGGTCCTGTGATCGCAGTAAGCGCGGTAGTCGCGGTTGTCCCAGTTGACGGGGCGGTTGGGAAAAAGCATGGGCACGTCCTTGTCCATCGGTGTTGAAGAGTTCCCTGCGCAGAGCCGATGTACGCCCAGATTCAAGGCTGCCTGCGTCCCTGCCGGGTCTGCCTCCAGTTTCCTCAAGACCGCACTCGCCGCCAATCACGCCGATGGGGGACTGCACAAGTCGGGTCGCGTTTGTCCTTGCAGCGCTTGGTGCCCTGGCCTCACTCGTGCGCAGGCGGCTTTTTTACGAGTTTCAGGGAATTTAAAAGCGGCAATAAGCTGGAGCAAACAATGGTAAAAAGTGAAACAATAAAAATCAAATGGTATTTTTAGATAAATTTGTTACCACCTTGGTGTTGACAAGCTTTTCTCCCTGGAAAAATACCCTTTCCGATCCAAAGTCCACCTGACGGCAGATGAACGGTAACCAAGAAAATTCTGCTGGACATCCACCTCACGGGAGCCGTATGCAAATTTGTAGTGAAACTGAGGGTGCTTTAGATTTTTTGAGCAAGCGCAGCTTGCCCTCGGTCAGCCATGATTTGGCCCCCCATGGCGCCGTGCCGCCCGTGTGGCCTGGATTTCTCACCGGCCAGGCCGATCAGCCCGTGCGCGTGCTCTTGATCGATGACGATGCGCCCATGCGCCGCGAGATCGCGCACGAACTGCTGGCCGATCGGCGCGTCCGCCTGGTGGGGCAAGGCAGTAGCGTGCGCGAAGGGCGCCAGCTGATCAGCCAGAGCGACTTTGACGTCCTGCTGGTGGACCTGAACCTGGGCGATGGCACCGGCTTTGCCCTGATCGAGCACCTCAAAGCCGTGCTCCCCCTGGCCGAGGCGGTCGTCATTTCGGCCATGGAAGACGAGCAGCACGCCTTGCGTGCGTTCGAGCTTGGCGCCACGGGCTACCTGGTGAAGAACTCCTGGTTCGGCAGCTTTCCCCAGGCGGTGCTCCAGGTCGTCAATGGCGGCGCCTCCATCACGCCGAATCTGGCGCGCAGGCTTCTCGGCAGGTTCGAGCCTGCAGCAGGCAGCGCGCCTGCCGCGGCGAACCCGCACAAAGCCAGGGGCGTGCTGTCCGAGCGTGAGAAAGCCGTCCTCACGCTCGTCGCCGCGGGCCACACCAGCACGGACATCGGCGCGCGCCTGGGCATCGGCAGCCAGACCGTCAACACGCACATCAAGAACATCTATCGCAAGCTCAATGTGCACAACCGCGCCCATGCGGTGAGTTTTGCTGCCACCCACGGGCTTTTTTAACGCCGCCTGCGTGGCGCGCAACGCCTGCGGTTGGGCTGACCAAGGACAGCTATGCGGCGCAGGACCACCGCAGTGCCGCGATGAATGTTGCCATCGACCGCCAAGAAAATTGGCTGTGTTCAGCCTTCCCAGTGAACAATTGTTTATTCTGTAAGGAAAACACCGACTTGGGCATCGAATAATTACCAGCAAGCAATCGCATCAAAATTAATGTGTGCAAATTGCTCGAAAGCAATACACAAGGCAGTGGAGGAAGACAAATGGGCTCGACGGAACATTGCGCAGCTTGCCGCGCGTTCAATAGGCGGCGCGGCTGCCAACAGGACGCGGGCAACTGGGCAGAGGAACAGCAAGTGTTTTTAATAAAACCGACGATACCAGGAGAAGGCAAATGAGCAACAAAGTAGCGTATGTCACCGGTGGCATGGGTGGTATCGGAACGGCCATCTGCCAGCGGCTGGCCAAGGATGGCTTCACCGTCATTGCCGGCTGCGGTCCCACGCGTGACTTCGCCAAATGGCTCGACGAGCAAAAAGCACTAGGTTATTCCTTCCATGCCTCGGTTGGCAATGTGGGCGACTGGGATTCCACTGTGGCTGCCTTCGAAAAGGTCAAGGCAGAGCATGGTCCGGTCAGCGTGCTGGTGAACAACGCAGGCATCACCCGTGACGGTCAGTTCCGAAAGATGAGCAAGGCTGACTGGGACGCCGTGATCTCCACCAATCTCGACAGCATGTTCAATGTGACCAAGCAGGTGATTGATGACATGGTGACAGCGGGTTTTGGCCGCGTCATCAACATCTCGTCGGTCAATGGTCAGAAAGGCCAGTTTGGCCAGGTGAACTATTCCACCGCCAAGGCTGGTCTGCATGGTTTTACCATGGCGCTGGCGCAGGAAGTGGCCGGTAAGGGCGTGACGGTGAACACAGTCAGCCCAGGATACATCGGGACTGACATGGTCAATGCGATACGGCCTGAAGTGCTGGAAAAAATCGTGGCCGGCGTGCCCGCCAAGCGTCTGGGAAAACCGCAAGAGATTGCCTCCATCATTGCCTGGATCGCGTCCGAAGAAGGCGGTTATGCCACGGGCGCCGACTTCTCGCTCAATGGCGGCCTGCACATGGGCTGAAGGTTTGAACGGATTGCCAGCGCTTTTCCGCGTCCGCCTGAAGTGCATTGACACCTGCTTGAAATTAGCCGAGGACATCATGGCTTCTCAACATGCTCCCGGCAACGCTGCGATTGATGCCACGCAGTTATTGCGAAATATCCGTTTCGCTTCCTTCTTGAAGCGCACGGAGGGGTTGAGTCGCGACATTTTGCCTTTCCACACGCAATCCGACAATTTGACGGAACAAATATGCCAGAGGTTCGCCTTGTGCCTGGAAAACGAGGCTACGCTGGAGAATCTGGCTGCACAAGTGTCGGTCGTGAGTGAGGCCATCTTTCAACTCCGATGCACGGGCGTCAATCGTGCAATTATTGGCATGCGTCCAGCGGATGAAGCGCTGATGTGATGCTGGTCTGGCCATTTGCGCAGATCGGGCATACGCTAGACGCAAGTTGACGTTGATGACACCGGTTGATTCTGGAGATTGCTTGGCTGTCTTGCGCGACCGGGTAACGCCGTGAGAAAACCTAGCTTGCGGCTCAGCCCCGACAAGCCAGCTCTGATCTCAGTTATGGGAGACGCAATCCAAGGGCAAGGTCAAATCAATAAGGACCTTCAATTGATAAGCAAGGACAGATCCATTTCTGGCGCATCAGCGGCTTTCCGATGTTTGATGCATGCGCAAGGGCGCTTCACGGGTTTCTGCGGCATTGACCATGACACCATACAAACAGCAACTTCTCAAATCGAGTCGATTCATCTGAAAGATGTGGCCCGAGAGCAGAAAAACCTCCTATTTTTGACGCCCTTCCATCACGACCCAGTCTGATCAGACAAAACAAAAAAATGACCTTGCCGCAAAAAACTTGTGCGACCTGTTGCGCTTTTGACCCGAAACTTGGGTGCTGGGCTTCGGACAACATTATTAAATCATCTGGTGCGTCAAAAGCATGGTTTCGACCCCCAAAGCCGGAGGACTGTTGCAGCAGTCACCAGACCACGGCGCAAAGCAATGCGGAGGACGCAGCGATTGATACCTTCTGGCAGCGGCTGGGTATCGAGCCACGGTTGAGTAAACGCCAGGACTGAGCTTGGTTTTGCCCATTTGAGACATTGCCCAGACGGGCTTGCAGTTCGATCGGGGCAAGCCGTAGGGAAAGCGTATTGCGTCGTTATGTCCGTTTCGGCTGAATTCGAGCGCGACCTCATGCGCGAACGGTGCGCTCAGGAATTGCCGCAGCGCAAGCGCGCGGCGTGCGCTTTGGGCGCCCGTCCGGCCTCCTCGTAAAAGCCAATCGCCGGCATCCGCTGGTTTGCAGCGAAAACACAAATTGTTCGCGATGCCGTCCGCGCCTATATCGCTCTGCCCCAGTACCACCTGATTCGAACTACGTAACTCCTATCAATAACTCAAACCCAGGCGTGCTGCCGCAGCATTTTGAGATGCAGCGTGTACTTCTGAATTCCCTGATAATGTACTTTTACGGAGCCAAAATGGCACTTGGCCACGCGAAACAGGTGCACGACTTGGGCGCGAATTCTGGCCTTGAGCTTTTCCACTTTGTCGACGAGCACATCGATCGGATTGTTTGTCTTGTCCAGTTTCCTGCGCTTGCCAGGGCGCATTGCCTCTTGCCAAGGCTGGGGTTGGCGTCAAGCGGTTTATAGGTGCCCTGGTACTCCGCATCGGCAAAGACAACGGTTTCTTGCCGATGCAGCAGCGCATTGCCTTCGGCCGCATCGCACACATGGCCGCCCGTGCCGCATACGGTATGCACCAGGCTAGAGGCGACATCCACGCCAATATGCGCTTTCATTCCGAAATGCCACTGGTTGCCCTTTTTGCTCTAATTCCATTTCCCAATGAAATTAACGATAATATTTGCTCTAAATTGAGGAGCAGTCATGGCCCGACCGTTCACAGGACAAGGCAGTCTCGAAGCAGCGCGCAAGGCACGCGACGAGGCCCGCACGGCCGATGAGTTGCGCATTGCGCTGGCCGTTTTGTTGCCCCTGGAGGCTGGATTGAACCTGACGCAAACCGCCCTGGTGCTGGGCCGCTCCAGGCACACCACTTGCGCCCTGCGCACCGATTTTTGTGCTCGCGCCAGCGGGCTACGTGCCACGCGTCGCAAAAAAACAGAGCTGCGCAATCGTGCCCAAAGCACGCTGCAGGCCGAAGCGGCGGCGCTGGACGCGGCGCTGGCCGGCGCTGCCCAAGGCGCGGTGTTGGTCATCCCGGAACTGAAAGAGAAAATCGAGGCCCACCTGGGCCACAGCGTTTCCCTGTCCGGGGTGTACCGCATGCTGGCGCGCCACGGCTGGCGCAAGGTGGCGCCCGACACCGAGCACCCGCAAGGCAACGCACAGGCACGCGAAGCGTGGAAAAAAAACTCTCGTCCGATCTGGCGCAAGTGCGCGCCCGATTCCCCAGACAACAACCCATCCGGGTGATGTTTCAGGACGAGGCGCGTTTTGGCCGCATAAGCGACTCACGCCGCTGCTGGTGCAAAAAGCCCTTGCGTCCCCTGGTCAAGGCGATGCTCACGCACGAGTACGTGTACGCCTACGCAGCGGTCAGCCCTCTCGATGGGCGCCTAGACTCCTTGGTGCTGCCCCACGTCAACGCCCTGTGCATGCAACTGTTCATCGACGAGGTCGCAAGTCGTTACCCCGTGCAGAACATCATCATGGTCGTCGATGGCGCGGGCTGGCATAAAGCCGGAGCGCTGCAACTGCCCGACAACCTTCGGTTGCATTTCCTGCCTCCGTACTCGCCCGAACTCAACCCACAGGAGCACATCTGGGATGAGCTGCGCGAGAAGCACTTTCACAACCGTGTTTTTGGCAGTCTCGATGCACTGGAAGACCAACTCATCCAAGCCCTCAAAATATTCGAGGAAGACCCCCAGCGCATGCACAGCATTGCCGGCTGGGACTGGATTATTAATTCAGTTTCTAATGAGAAATAGAATAATGCATCTCGGGGTCGCGCTTGCGCGTTTTCTTACGCTCAAATTGAGGTCCAAGGCGGCTTGTTTCATGCCCTGTATTTTCTCAGGCTAGACTTGCACCATCCGTACAAACCTTGCCTATCCGGTTGATTGCCAAAGCGATGCCCCGATGCTAAATTTCCGGCATGGACCTTCGCGGTTTCCCGACGACGCTTCCCGAGTTTCAGCGGGTATTCCCTGATGAAGCGGCTTGTGCAAAGTACCTTGAGCACCTGCGATGGCCGAACGGGTTTACCTGCACGAAGTGCGGGAGTAGCGGCGAGCCCTACCGGTTTGCCCAGCGTACATCGGTCGTTTTGAGATGCCGTGCCTGCCAAGCCAACGTGTCGCTCATGGCAGACACCGTCCTGAAGGACAGTCACACGCCGTTGTCTATATGGTTCTGGGGTGCGTACCTCGTGGCAACGCAGACGCCCGGCCAGTCTGCTCTGCAGTTTCAGCGCCAGCTTGGACTGTCGCGCTATGAGACAGCGTTTCAGATGCTCCACAAGCTGCGTGCCGGTATGGTACGGCCGGAGCGCGATGCGATCGGCTCCCAGCATCCAGTCGAAGTCGATGAGACGTTTGTGGGTGGTCGTACAAAAGGCGAGGGGCGTGGCGTCCACCATAAGGCGACGATCGTTGGGGCCATCGAGGTACGCACCAGAATGCCTGTCGAGAAAAGCAAGAAGCACAAGAGAGTTGTCTATGCCGGCAGATTGCGGCTACGCCTCGTGCCTGGTCGTGGAGCCAAGGAACTCACGCAATTCGTGCAAGAGAATGTCGCCCAGGGCGCTGTTGTGCGCACCGATGGATGGAGGGGCTACGATGATTTGGCGAAATTGGGCTACACGCACGAACCCTTGGTGCTTGACGGTGACCCCGAAAGAGTCGATGCCCACCTGCCGATGATCCACATTGCATTCTCCAACCTGAAGACATGGCTGCTTGGAACGCATCATGGAGTTAGTCAGCAGCATTTACAGGCTTACCTCAACGAATTTGTGTTTCGCTTCAACCGGCGCTTCTATCCAATGACCGCGTTCAACTCTGCACTGGGCCTCGCGGCGCATGCTTCGGCACCCACCTACGAGACACTCTACAGCGGTGAGTGGATTCACCCAACAGCATGATTGGCAATCAACCGGATAGGCAAGGTACAAACGAGTGAGTTCTACAGAATTTTCTGGCGTAAGGGTTGCATCAAATTTGCAGAAAACGTTGTTTGGCGCAGGGGAGGCGTTGTCTGCCAACCAGTTCGATTGCACGCTGTTGCGAATGCCTGCCATGCTTGCGGGGTTGGGAAGCTCAAAACTTGTAAGTTGTGAACCAGTTTTAAAAGACTTATGAATCCACGATTAAAAGATACCACAACTCATATTGAGCCTGGCTCATAGCCGGCGAACTATCTTTTGAGCGTCCTATTCATGAGTAACATTGCCTTTGCCGGGTCTTGATCTCAGATCAGAAAACCAGATGTTCGACGCTGCATTCGTTAAAAAGCTCAAGGCCTGGCCCCGCCTCCTGGAGGGCCTGTTCACCGTGCCGTTTGATAACCAGGCTTTGGCCGCCTGACTGGGCGATGTCGCTTTCCAGGGGTTGTTCACGGCCAAGGACGGAAACGAAAAGTACGCACATCAGATCCGCTGGTAGGCACGGTTCGCGCTGCAGGCGACAGTGCATGGCATTCGCAATGCTTTTTTTGAGCAAGCCGGTCAAAGTGCCAACGTTCCGGCTGCAGTTCGCCGCCGCCCTCGGCTTGATCAGGGGATGCGCTTCGGTCAAAGGGTAACGCTGCCAACATCACCGCGCCGGCCATCCCACGCCGTGCTAGTCTGAGAACATTTGGATCCGAAGCGGAGGAATTTTAATGACGTGGCTGCTGTGGCTCGGGCTGGTGTTATGCGTGCTGACAGCTGCGGAGCTTGGCTTGGCGGTTGTTGGCGCCAAGCGCTGGGCCAACACCACCCGGGCGCTGGCGCTCAGGCTCGAAGCATCCCGAACTGACAGCAAGGCTCAGTTGCCGCCTGCCACGCGCTACAACGCACATGAACTCGAAGGCCTGCCTGAGCCTGTGCAACGCTACTTCCGCGCGGTGCTCAAGGATGGCCAGCCCATCATCGCTGCCGTCACGATCGAGCTCGCCGGCAGCTTCAACCTGGCCGCTGGTGGCGAGCAGTGGAAGCCGTTCACATCGCGGCAAAGGGTCGCAGTGCACCGACCGGGCTTTCTGTGGAACGCCAAGGTGTCGATGCTGCCCGGAGTAACGGTGCGCGTAATTGACAGCTATATCGCTGGCAAGGGCTTGCTGCGCGCTGCCGTACTGGGATTGTTCACGGTCGCTAGCGTCCGGGGCGGCGGCGAGATTGCGCGTGGCGAATTCATGCGCTTTCTTGCCGAAGCGCCGTGGTATCCGACCGCGCTGCTGCCCAGCCAGGGCGTGCGCTGGGAGGCAGTCGATGAACACTCAGCGAACGCCACGCTCACGGACGGTCCGCTCACGCTGACCCTGCTGTTCGGCTTCAACGACGCCGACATGATCGATTCGGTGTGTGCCAAGGCTCGTGGCGCCATGGTTGGCAAGGAGGTCGTCATGCTGCCGTGGGAATCCGCCATGTCCAACTACCAGGTGCGTAGTAGCATGACCGTACCGATCAACGGCCAAGCCGCGTGGGTGCGGCCAGAAGGGCGCAAGCCCTATTTTCTCGGCACCATCACGTCGCTCGCCTATGAGTTCGCAGAGTGAGGCCTCGGGTGGCAGGGGCTTTGGCTTGAAACAGGCGCCTCAATGCTGGTATGGCGTACGCGAGCCGTTTTCGCTTTGCCCTTGCGTTTTTTGTGAGACAAGGGCTCCATGACCGAGCTCTTTATGGCTCAGTTGGCGCTGCCCCTGGCCTTGATTGGCTGGGTAGCGCTTGTGCCTCCCCGCAATTTGACAGGCTTTTGCATTCAGGTCATCGCGTCTGCAGCGGCGCTGGGGGCCATGGCCCTGCTAGGCATCTGGCTGCTGCCGCCCTGGTGGGCACCCTTGGCATTCGGGGTGGCGCTCGCAGCAGCAGCCTGGGCGGGGCTGCGCCGGCGCTGGCCCTTTGCTGCTGCGCTGCCGGCGACTGCGGGCGCTTGGCGCATGGCCGGGCTTTTCGCTGTTGTTGGCGCCGCGTCGCTCTACGGCATCGGCATCGCTCTGGGCAGCCGGATCGCGCCGCCCGTCGAGGCGGTGTCATTGGCGTTCCCGCTGGAGCGCGGCGTTTATCTTGTCGTCAACGGCGGCAGCAGCCTTCACACCAACGCGCACCTTTTGACCCTTGATGCCAGCAGCCCCCGGTTTGGCCAGTGGCGCGGACAGTCGTATGGCGTTGACATCGTCAAGCTCGACGGGCTCGGACTGCGGGCGCGCGGTGTGCAGCCGCCAGAGCCGAAGGCCTACCGCATCTACGGTGCGCGCGTGCTGGCGCCCTGCGCTGGCCGGGTGGTGCTGGCCGTGGATGGCTTGCGCGACATGCCGGTGCCCCAGGTGGACCGCGACCACCTGGCGGGCAATCATGTGATGCTGCGCTGCGTTGATGCCAACACGAATGCCGATGTCCTGCTCGCTCACCTGCGGCCCGGCAGCGTACAGGTGCAGCAGGGGGCCGCCGTCGCGGTCGGTGACTGGCTGGGTTTGGCGGGCAATTCGGGCAACACCAGTGAGCCGCACCTGCACGTGCACGCCCAGCGCCCGGATCCTGTCGGCGCTCCTCTGGGCGGTGAGCCGCTGCCCATCAAGTTTGGCGGGCGCTTTGCGGTGCGCGGCGACCGCATCGAGTCGCCATGAGTCGCTCCACACGTCGCGGAACGCTTGCCCTGCTGGCCCTGGTACTGGCGCTGGTGGGCGCCGCGCTTGTAATTGCATGGCGTTTTGACCGCGATATGAAGCAGGCCCTCACCCGCGCCGCAGAGGGCAGCGTGCTGCTGCAAACGCGCTGCGGCCCCATTGAGTACCAAGAGGCCGGGCGGGGTGTGCCGCTGCTGGCCGTGCATGGCAGCGGCGGCGGCCACGACCAGGGCATGGCGTTCGCAGGCAACCTCGCTCAGCACGGCATCCGGGTGATCGCGATGTCGCGGTTCGGTTACCTGCGCACGCCGATGCCCGCCAATGCATCGGCTGCCGCGCAGGCCGATGCCCATGTGTGCCTGCTCGACGCGCTGGGGATCGACCGGGCCACCGTCATGGGCGGCTCGGCCGGCGCGCCTTCGGCGCTGCAGATGGCCATCCGTCACCCAGACCGGGTCAGCGCGCTGGTGTTGCTGGTGCCGCTGGCTTACAAGCCCGCGACGCTGGCCAGTTCCGCACCGCCATTGCCGCCGTGGGTTGAAAGCGCGATGATGCGGCTGATCGGATCGGATTTCCTGTTCTGGGCTGCCTCGCATGCCTTACGCGATCAGGTGATCAAGATCGTGCTGGCAACGCCGCCCGAGTTGCTGACGACCGCCAGTGCGCAGGAGCGGGCACGGGTCCAGGCAATGCTGGACGGCATCTTGCCAGTGTCCGCTCGGGCCGAGGGCTTGCGCAGCGACACGGCTGCAGGCAAACACCTGGCGCCAGCGCCGCTGGCCTCCATCAAGACACCGACGCTGGTCATCAGCGCGCGTGACGACCGGTACGGCACCTATGCGAGCGCGCAGTACACCGCCGGCCAGATTGCCGGCGCAAAGTTCATCTCGTTCGAGCAGGGCGGGCACACCTGGGTCGGGCACGACGACGAAGTGCGTGCGCAGATCGTCAAGCTGATCGTCCCGCCAGACAGGCCATGACGCTCATCTCATCTCAGTGCTGCGCCGGGCTACCCAGCGTGCGGCTGCTGCGCTCCGATGTATGGAAATTGGCGCGTTCCTGGCGGACGATCACCATCGCCCTATGCTGGTCGACGGCCGCCTGGCGGTCCGCGTGGTGAAGCTGCGCACAGTTCGCCTGTGACGCCTACACAAAGCGAAGTGCTGCCGACAGGCACTCAATTTGCACCTGGTGCCGCCACGCTCGGCTGCGAATTAGCGTTTGAACAGTCCGCTTCCTTGCGCCTACGCTTGCACTGGCCTCTCGGTCTGCGCCCTGAGGGTTTCATACAGCCTTGCATGGTTGAGCAAAATATCCTTCAGCCCACCTTGCACCGTGGCTGAATTGAGCGCCTGCGTGCTCATCAAGGTGTGCGCGTCCAGCGCGCCCATGATGGCGTTCAAGAGCTCGGTCTTGAGGTCCGGCGAGTTGGCGAACTGCTCCTTGGTGTTGTTCGTCGCCTGCTGCTTGAGCTTGGCCGACTCCAGCAGCTTGCCCTTGATGACGTTGTTCACATAGACCAGCTTGTTCTGGTCGGTCAGCGCGCCCTCGAACAGGTCGTTGACCTTTTCGATGATCTCGTTCAGCCAGGCTTTTTCTTTTTCCTGCACCGTGCCGCTGCCCGCCTCGGTGAATGGCGCCAGCTTGATCGACTCGCCCTCAGCCAACACCATGGCGGCCTTGCCCAGGCTTTTGAGGTGGTGGTGCGTGAGCACCACCTTGGACAGGTCGATGCCCTCGCGCTCCCGGCCGAACTCCAGCAGCGGCAGCAGGCGCTTGTAAAACATGGCGCGCTTTTCGATGTCGGTGTTGCCGTAGTCGAAGATCTGCGACAGGAAGGTGTAGAGGCGCAGGTAGGCGCCCATGTCGCCCTTGAACAGGACCAGGGCGTCGAGCTCGTCCTGCACGCCCTTGGCCGCCTTGGGGTCGTCCTTGCCCAGGGCCACCTTCAACGCCCCCTGCGCGGCTTGGTAGCGCTTCATGAGCCGGTCCTGCACCGGCGCCAGGGCCGCGACCAGCTCGCTCTGCCTGGCGTCCGGATCGAGTTCGACAGCCACCACACGCTCAACTTCAAAATCGTCGTAGTGCCCGGCCGCATCGAGCTTGGCGCGCAGGTTGAACACCAGGTTCGGGTCGGTCGTGGCCGAGAGTTCGGCCGTGGTGTGGTACGCCTTGAAGGACACCAGCACCTCCTCGGTGTCGTTGACGAAGTCCAGCACGTAGGTCGTGTCCTTGCCGGAGTAGGCGCGATTCAGCCGGCTCAAGGTCTGCACCGCCTGGATGCCGGCCAGGCGTTTGTCCACGTACATGCCGCACAGCAGCGGCTGGTCGAACCCGGTCTGGAACTTGTTGGCAACCAGGAGGATTTGGTACTCCTCGCCCTTGAAGGCTTCACGGATGTCGCGGCCCTTGAGCCTGGGGTTGAGCAGCGCCGTGTTCTCGGTGAAACCATCCGGGCCGGAATCTGGGTCGCTGACTTCGCCCGAGAACGCCACCAGCGTGCTGATGGGGTAGCCGTGCGCCTGGATGTACTTCTCGATGGCGATCTGCCAGCGCACCGCTTCCAGGCGGCTGCCGACCACCACCATCGCCTTGGCCTTGCCCGCAAGCAGCGGCGAGACGAACTCCCGGAAGTGCTCGACCACGATCTCGACCTTCTGAGCGATGTTGTACGGGTGCAGCCGGACCCAGCCCATGATGCCCTTCATCGCCGCGCTGCGCTCGACCTCCCGGTCGTCAAGCTCCTGGCCGTTGTGCGCGAGCTTGAACGCCAGGCTGTACGGCGTGTAGTTCTGCAGTACGTCCAGGATGAACTTCTCCTCGATGGCTTGGCGCATGGAGTACACGTGAAACGGCGCCGGCACGTTATCCGGGGCCGGCTTGCGCATTCGGTCCGGGCAGGTGCCAAACAGTTCCAGCGTCTTGTTCTTGGGCGTGGCCGTGAACGCCACGAAGGTAATGCCACTGTCGTCGGCGCGCGTGGCCATCTGCGCGGCCAGGAGGTCCTCGGTGCTGATTTCGCCGCCGTCGCCCAGCTCCTTCAATTCTTCGGGACTGAGCACTGCCTTGAGCTTGGCTGCAGCCTCGCCGGTCTGCGAGCTGTGCGCCTCGTCGGCGATCACGGCAAAGCGCTTGCCCTGCGTAGCCGCCAGCTTGCGCACGGCTTCCAGCGCGAACGGAAAGGTCTGGATGGTGCAGACCACGATCTTCTTGCTGCCGTCGAGCGCCTCGGCCAGCGCCGCGCTCTTGGAGCCGTCGGTGTTCTTGATGGTGGCCACCACGCCTGTGGTGCGCTGAAAGTCAAAGAGGGCTTCCTGCAACTGCGCGTCGATGACGTTGCGGTCGGAGACCACCAGCACGGTGTCGAACACCTTGCAGTGCTCGGCGTCGTGCAGCTCGGCCAGGAAATGCGCCGTCCAGGCAATCGAGTTCGTTTTGCCCGAGCCGGCCGAATGCTGGATCAGGTACTTGCCGCCCGGGCCGTCCTTCAGCACCGCCACTTGGAGCTTGCGCGTCACGTCCAGCTGGTGGTAGCGCGGAAAGACGATGCGCGCGATCTGCTTTTTCTTGTCGCGCTGGGCAATGAGGTAGCGGCCCAGGATTTCGAGCCAGCTGTCAACCGCCCAGACCTGCTCCCACAGGTAAGCGGTGCGGTGCCCGCCCAGCGGATTGACCGGGTTGCCGGCCGCGCCGTCGTTGCCCAGGTTGAACGGCAGGAACACGGTGGACGCACCGTCCAGCCGCGTCACCATCGCCACTTCGCTATTGCTGACGGCAAAGTGAACCAGCGCGCCGCCAGGAAACGACAGCAGCGGCTCGGCCGCCTGGCCCTTCGGTTTCGGATGGCGGTCAAAGCGGTACTGGTCGATGGCGTCCTGTACGCTCTGGGTGAAGTCTGTCTTGAGTTCAACCGTCGCCACGGGCAGGCCGTTGAGGAACAGCACCAGGTCGATGTTGTTCTCGTTATGCAAGGAGTAGCGCACCTGGCGCACCACGCGCAGCCGGTTGGCACTGTAGCGGGCCAGGATGTCGGCGTTGATGGCGAGCGCCGGCTTGAACTCGGCGAGCTTGAGCGGGCTTTTCAGGCCCAGTATCTCGATCCCGTTGCGCAGCACGTCCAGGGTGCCGCGCTGGTCCAACTGGTCGCGCAGGCGGCTCAAGAGCGTGTCGCCCGCCTTGGCGCCGTGGTTCTTAACCAGCACCTCCCACGCCTTGGGCTGCGTGGCCTGCACCCAGGCCAGAACGTCGGCGGGAAACAGCGCCCGGGCGCGGTCGTAGCCTTGTGCGTCCCCTGCGGCGTAAAGCCAGCCGTGGGCGGCCAGGTGCTGGCAAATCTCGTTCTCGAAGCTGATTTCCTTGTGCAGGCTCATGCGGCGCTTTCTTTGTTACTCGTTCTTGCCTTAACAGCCGCTGGGCATACCAACGGCGGGCCGACGGGCTACCGTGGCCGCAAAATCATCTGATTCTTCTGCAGCACCACATCGAACTTCGACAGGAAGCTCTGCCCGAGCAGCGCGGCGTCCTCGTCCTGGCCTTCCAGCCCGACGCCCAACCGGACGCGGCTCACCGCCATCGGGCCGACCGACACCGCCACCCCGGACACGATGCTGCCACTGAGGTCACCATTGGCCGTTTTGAAGACGGTAGGCTCGCCTCTGGGAAGCGACGCCTTGCGGGCGAACTGGTGGCTGACCGTAACCAGCGAGGCGCCGGTGTCCACCAGGAAGTTGACCGGCTGGCCGTTGACCTGGCCCTGGGCGTAAAAGTGACCGTCCCTTGCCCGGGGGATGACCAGATCGCCATTGCTCGATACCACCGCCTGCTTGGGCTTGAGGTAATGGTTCATGGCGAAGTAGAGGCTCCCCATGACCACCGCCCAGAACACGATGATCCCGAAGGGCGCCATCTTCAGGCCCCGGCTCAGTCCTGACGGCTTGCCCGTGGCCCGGAATGGCTGGGCATTTTGTTTTCTGGCGCGCTCCTTCTGGAGGTCACGGTACCAGTCGCGGTCTTGCATGCCCATGGGTGGTCCTGTGCGCGTTGGTTATCTGCGGGTTGAGGGGGCAGTCATGCCGATGCCACCGCGCTGCGCACGTCGATCTGGCCGGTGACGGCGGCGGAGATCAGTGCGGTGCGGCGCTCTTGTAGCAGGTCGATGGCTCTCTGGGCTTCGGCGGTGAGGTCGTCAAATTTTCTCGCTTGGTCTGCCACATATTCCAAAATTTGTAGCTGCTCAGTGTCTGGAGGGATTGGCACAGGAACCCTGCCAAGGGTCTGCATGTTCAGTCCGTCCATTGTTGTTCCTCGTGACTCCAACGCGAGATGTTCTTGATGTTGCCGCGACATCAAGACGCGCTGAAGGTATCTGGGTTGGATAAGTGGACCGCATCGATATCTGACAAGTCGCGGGTTGATTATTCCTGGCGCGATGCTCGTTGGCACAACTGCCACTTGACCAATGGTTCCCATCACGCTGACCAAGAGGTCGTCTGGAAAAACCTTATACCGGTGCATCTCTTTATATTTTTCTGCCGAAATAAAGTAGTCACCGATACTGAAATCATCCGGGATTACTTGCTGTTGCCCATAAACGCGATAGCCGGACGCGGAATACATTCCCTTGGTCAAGGATGCCCCATAAGGGCCAGCCACGCCTTCAACAACGAGCTGCTTTAGTCGAATCACCTCCCAATGCGCCGGCACCTCCCCTAGCCACTCGATGCCAGACTGCTTCATGGGGGCGTCGGGGTTCAGCCCCCGGGTGACGGCGTGAGAGATGACGGCCTGGCGCTTTTCCTTCAGCAGCGCCATCAGCCGCCGCTGCTCGGCCACCAGCCCATCAATCTTCGCTGTTTCGCAGTCTAGGAAGGCGGCGATTTGAGTTTGTTCGGCAATATCAGGTAACGGCATCACCGTTTCGGCAAGGTAGGTGTGTTCGATGCTTTCGACCGTGGCACCTTGCTTTGCCCAGGCGAGCAAGAGTTGGTCGTTGTGGCCTTGGACCCAGCGGAGAAAGAAACGACCTACACATTTTCTGGCGTCGAAGTTCAGCGCCTTCATATCTTGGTTCAATACGACCTCAACCTCATTGATCGCCACTGGAATTGTGTGCTTGAGGATGCCGGAACGAACGACCATCAACACGCGACCAAGCGGAAGCAAATTGGACGCACTGCTTTTTAGACCTTCATTCGTGATCGACTCTTCCGCGCCGACGATGCGCTCGACTTTCATGTCTTTTGGAGAGACCCAAGGAATGTCGCCATTCCAATAAGCCAGATTCTCGCGGCTTGGTGTCCCGCCACCGGAGAACGAAGCAATACTCTTGAGTTTTGGAAGTGACCAATGCTCCGGCACTTGCCCCAGCCATTCCACGCCGCTGTCTTTGTAAGTCGGGTAACGCGCAAAACTCATGGCCGAGCCTCCTGCCAGATGACCCGAGTGTCCCAGCCCGCAGGAAATCCCATCGCGACGGTGTTGATGGTGTGGTGATGAATCAACTGCTTGAGCCTTTGCCGCCAGTGATGGCCTGGCGCGATGATGTCCATGAAATGGAGCAGCATGACCAGTGTGTTGTAGAGCTTGCGCGAACCGCTCACAAACTCACTCGCCAGGTGGGCAGGCTTGCTGCGCGGCAGTTCAGCGGTGATGGTGAAATCCCGATTCCACAAGCGGCTGTGGTGGGCGCAGGTGTTGCGGATGAAAGTCAGGTGGTGCAGCCAGGATTCGAGCACGCGCTCATCCAGGCCATACACACCGGCCACGGCTCGGCGGGTCGCGCCAGGCTTGAGGTTGCCGTACCAGCGCGACAGCAGGCCCAGCGACATAACCTCGCAGACCGCCCAGATCGGGGGCAGTGCCTCGGCGTAGGTTTGCATCAGGTGCGAAATGAATGCCTCGTCTGAGCGCCGCACTTCAGTCGCCAACTTGTCCAGGTTAGTCTGCCAGTGGCCCGGTTTGCGGGCCAGGCTGGCGTCGAGGTGGCTGTGGGGGCCGTGGGCGTGGGCCATCTGATGCGCCCATTGGGCGCGAGCGGAAACCTCGAAACGCTCAATCGCGTCGAGCACCAAGAGGCGCAGCTCCCGGTCAAAAATGTACAGGTCCAGCGCATCCTCAAAGCGCGCGCCGCTGCGAAACCGGTGCGTCGCGTGATCGGCTTCCAGCGGCAGCCAGTAGGCGCCGAGCCGGTAGTAGTTGATGTGCTGGAGGTAATGCGCTGCCGCCACAGGGTCGGCAATGACCAATCCACGCGCCTGAAGCTGGGCAATTTGCTCTGCGTAGGTGGTGGCAGGCTTGTTGAAAGGGCGCTTCATGTTGAGCACCCCACAAAGAAGTAACCCGCCAGTTTGAGGATACGCTTGCGCGCATAGCCTTGGCGGGTTTTGTTGCCCGCGATTCTAGCACTTTGCTTGATTTTTCGTAAATGCGCCGATGTATTTTTCGTCATGCCGTCAGCCCGCCAATCATGGACAGGATGCGGTCGGTCACGCCCTTGAGCTCGGCGTCGATCTCGGCCAGCGGGCGCGGCGGCTTGAAGACGTAGAAGTGGCGGTTGAAAGGAATTTCGTATCCCACCTTGGTTTTCTCGGCATCAATCCAGGCATCGGGTGCATGGGGCAGCACCTCGCGCTTGAAGTAGGCGGCGATGTCTTCGCTCAGCGGCACGTTCTCGGTGTCGCGCAGGCTGGAATCCGCCATCGGCTTGCCCTTGGCTTTGCCTTTGCTGCCGAGCACGACCTGGCCGGCAGCATCGCGCTCCGGGCGCTCGACGGTGATGGTGCGGTAGCCGAAGTCCTTGTTGTTGAAGATGCGGCTGATTGGAACACCGTCCCGGTTCAGCTCTTCAAAGCTGCCGAACAGGCGCGTGATGTCCTCGATGTGCGCCGGGCTGAGCTCTTTGCGCTTGGAGCCCAGGGACTTGCGCATCTTTTGCCAGAAGCTGCTCGCATCGATCAGCTGGACCTTGCCCTTGCGCGCTACCGGTTTTCGGTTGCTGACGATCCAGACGTAGGTCGAGATGCCGGTGTTGTAGAACATGTCGGTCGGCAGCGCGATGATCGCCTCCACCAGGTCGTTTTCCAGCACATAGCGGCGAATCTCGCTCTCGCCCGAACCGGCGCCGCCCGTGAACAGCGGCGAGCCGTTGAGTACGATGCCAAACCGGCTGCCGCCATCGACCGCCGGGCGCATCTTGGCAATCAGGTGCAGCAAGAACAATAAAGAGCCGTCGCTCACGCGCGGCAAGCCCGGGCCGAAACGCCCGTTGAAGCCATGCTGCTCGGCTTCCTTGCGGATGTCCTTCTCGATCTTCTTCCACTCCACGCCAAACGGCGGGTTGGACAAGCTGTAGTCGAACACCTTGCCGCCCAGGCCGTCGTTGGACAGGGTGTTGCCCAAAATGATGTTGGCAATGTCCTGGCCCTTGATCAGCATGTCGGCCTTGCAGATCGCATAGGACTCGGGGTTGAGCTCCTGGCCGTACATTACCAGGCGCGCGTCGGGGTTCAGGCCCGCCAAGTGCTCACCAGCAACACTGAGCATGCCGCCGGTGCCCGCCGTGGGGTCGTACAGCGACCGCACCACGCCGGGCTTGGTCAGCGCCTGGTCGTCCTCGATGAACAGCAGGTTGACCATCAGGCGGATCACCTCACGCGGGGTGAAATGCTCGCCAGCGGTCTCGTTCGACAGTTCGGCGAACTTGCGGATCAGCTCCTCGAACACGGCGCCCATGTCGGCGTTGCTGACGGCGTCCGGGTGCAGGTCGATGGTGGCGAACTTCTCGGTGACCATGTAGAGCAGGCCGGCTTTGCTCAGCTTGTCGATCTGGGTGTGGAATTCAAAACTCTCGAAGATGTCGCGCACGGCCGGGCTGAACGCCTGCAGGTAGGCGCGCAGGTTCTCGCCAATGTGGTCCTGGTCGCCCATGAGCTTTTTCAGGTCGAGCGGTGAGGTGTTGTAGAAGAACTGGCCGGACTTGCGCAGCAGGAAGGGCTCGGGGTTCAGGCCGGCCGCTTCCCGGGTGGCTTTCTCGGCCAGCATGGCGGCCTTGGTTGATTCGAGCACGCAGTCCAGTCGGCGCAGCACGGTGAACGGGAGGATGACCTTGCCGTAGTCGGATGGCCGGTAGTCGCCGCGCAGCAGGTCGGCGACGGACCAGATGAAGGAAGAGAGATTGGGATTCGGGGTGGCCATGCAACGAGTGTATCGGCCGTGATACATGACGAGGCAATGAGTGGTCGACCACGCATGCTGCGGCTTTTCTGGGTTTGTGGACGTGGCCAATAGCTGGGCCGTGCCCCGTCTCCTGCAAAATCGCCCGATGGCCAATACCTTCCTGACCGTTCCCTTCAAGGACAAAGACGCCGCCAAGGGCCTGGGCGCCCGGTGGGACGCTGCGCAGCGCCAATGGTTTGTGCCCGATGGCCGGGAACTGGCGCCTTTTGCCGTGTGGCTGCCGGCCGGTCCGGTTCCGGTGTCGACCTCACGAGATGTTCTCTCCATAGTGAACGAGCCTGCGGCGCTTGCGGCACCCAGCCAGAAGGGCGTTTCCCTGTCCAGCCTGCTGGGCGATGTATCCCGGGCCGTGGCGCAGGCCTGTAAAGCCGGGGTCTGGACCCTTGTCGAGGTCGTGGAACTTCGGGCCAACGGGGGCCATGTCTACCTCGAAGTGTCCGAGCGCGACGCCCACGGGGCGGTGCTGGCCAAGGCCCGTGCCGTCATCTGGCAGTCCACGGCCAGCGCCATCCTGCCTGCGTTTGAACGGGCGACCGGCGCCCAGTTGGCCCCGGGTATCAAGCTCCTGGTGCGGGTCCGGCCGGTTTTCAAGGCCCAGTACGGGTTCAGCCTGGACATCGATGCGATTGACCCGGCCTACACCCTGGGCGAGCTCGAGGCGCGCAAGCGAGAAATTCGGGCGCGGCTTCAGGCCGAGGGGGTGTTTGCCGCCAACAAGCAGTTGCCGCCTCCCTGGGACTTCCATGCCGTCCTGGTGGTCGCGCCCACGGGCGGGGCCGGGCTGGGAGACTTCCAGGCTGAGGCCGACCGGCTGCAATCGCATGGCATTTGCTGCTTCACGTATGCCTTGAGCCGTTTTCAGGGGGAGGGTGCCCCGGCGGAAATACGCCATGCCTTGCAGGCCGCCTTGGGACAGGGAACTGGAATTGGCGCAACCCCGTTCGATGCGGTGGCTATCATCCGCGGCGGCGGCGCTGTCAATGATTTGGCTTGGCTCAATGACTATGGCCTGGCGCGCCTCATCTGCGACCTGCCCATTCCCGTGATGACCGGCATCGGCCACGAGCGCGACAGCACGTTGCTCGACGAAGTGGCCCATACCCGGTACGACACCCCCAGCAAGGTGATTGCCGGCATCGAGCAGCGCATCCATCAGCGGGTGGGCGAAGTCAAGGCAAACTTCGCGCAGGTATCAAATCTCGCGGCCCGGGCCAGCCAGGCGGCCAAAGACCAGGCCGGCAAGTTTGAGATGACGGTGCGGCTTGAGGCCTTGCGGCATCTGGCCCAGGGCAAGCAGGGCGCTTCCGGGCATCTGGCGGCCATTCGCATGGATGCCATGCAGGGCGTGCGCAAAGCAGCCGAGCAATCGCGGGATGCCTTGCAGGCCGTCAAAATGGCAGTCGCGTCGCAGCTGGCTGACGCCAGGGGTGACGTCCCGGCACTGTGGAGCCAGATAGCCATGGGCAGCGCGCACGCCCTTCGAACGGCTGCTAAAGAAAACGCTGCGCTGAAGGACACTGTTTTGGAGCGCGCCCGGCAGGAGGCGTCGCGCGCCAGGCAATCCAGTGGTGACGCGCTGGACACCATCTCGGATTCGGCCCGGCGGCTGGTTTGCAGCGCTGCGGCCGACTTCCAGGCCTTGCTGCGGGAAATCACCGGGCAGGGCCCGGAAAAGACACTGCAGCGCGGCTTTGCCATCGTGCGAAGTCAAAGCGGCAAGCCGCTGACCCGGGTGTCGCAGGCCATGGACGGCGCAGCCATTGAAATTGAGTTCCAGGATGGCCGGGTTGCGGCCACCACAAAAAAAACATCTTTGAGGAAAAAGCCCCATGGCGAGCGAAACATTCAAACAAGCCTACGGCGTGCTGCAGCAGCATGCCCAGACACTGCGCGATCAGCGCGAGCCCAACATTGACGACCTGCTGACCATCGTAACGGAATCAGTGCAGGCGTACAAGGTGTGCCAGGAGCGAATCGAAGCGGTCGAAAAAGCGCTGGAAAAGGCCTTGGGCGACACGCAGGCGGTACCCAGTAACAACCCGCCTGCGGTCAAGATCCCGGCACCTGCCGCCGCGCTAGACGACCCGGACGATATTCCGTTTTGAGGAAACCAAAACGCTGAACTGAGATCCAGGTGCCTTCCAGTACAAGGCCAGCACAAGGCCAGCAGCGTCTGTCAAAAGTCCAGTGGCGCGCCATCGTCGAGGTCATCGTGTCGGCTGGCCGGGTCGGCGTGCCGCAGTTGGTTCTGGTCGTGCCGAATAGGCTCGGCCGCCTTGCGCTTGCGGGCCACATGGTAGGCGGTCAGCACCTGGCTGGCCACCAGGTCCAGTGCCGGCCGGACAACGCCCTCGCGGTCGGTCCACGCCTTGGGGGTCAAGCTGCCGGCGAGCGACACGGCGTCGCCGCTCTCCAATCCCAGGAGGGCCGCGCAGGCCGATTCGCTGAAGGCAATGACGTTCACGAATACATCGGCGTCGCCCGCATGCACGCGCACCTTGGCCGTCACGAACGGCTTGCCGGTCTTGGCCATCTTTTCAGAAGGCGAGCCCAGCAGCTTGCCGGAGATCAAGGCCTCAATCATGGGGAGCTCCAGAGGTGAAGATGCCGCAGGGGCGAATGCTTTGTTCAGTGTATTGCCAGCGGTGCCCGCTTGTCGTTATTGCGCGGTGTGACCCCGAATGTCATTCCACCCTGACGGTTACTTTTTCTTCCCTGGCCTGGCTTGTTTTGCTTGCCGGGCTGCTTGTGCCGCCTGCAACGCGAGAAGCGCCCAATGCGCCATCTCGCGGGCCGACTCCATGGCCTCAACAGGCGCGCTGTAGAAGCCCAAGCTTCGGGCCTTGCCTTTGGCCTGGTAGGTGAAACGTTCACATCCTGCGGCTTCAAACAAGGCGCGGGTATCCGGGCCGGCCTTGAGCCACAGCGTCGGGCCCCGGCCGAGGTCGGCCACCAATGCCAGCGTGAGCCCGCCGGTGCTGATGCCGTGGCCACCAAACATGCGCCGCGCCGTGCATGGACCGGCTGCGGACAGCAGTTCACAGCAGTATTGGGCAAACTCGTCAGGGTGTGCGATCACAGCAAAAGTTTAGCCGTTCAACGGCGGGCGCTTCTTATTTAGCCTGCCGACAGTCTCCTTCAACTGATTGTGTTGAAAAACTCCTCAGCAGAGTTCTTGCGCACTTTTGTTGGGGTACTTTGATCCTTGCTCGCAATGCGATCGGCGATCCTGGGGCGAATTGAAAAGGTCAGTTCGCCACTTTTGAGAGCTATGGCCAGAAATCCGAGTTTTTAACACAATCGACTGAAAGCGGACACCCCCTACCGAACGTCGATGCAGGGTTCATCGAAACGATAGCGCCAATAACAAAGTGGTGTGTTAAGTAGCAACGTCTTTTCGCCCTGCATCTGGGCTAGTCGAGCTGGTGATGAAGACTCGTTGCATCAATCTCATCGCCGCACCTGTAAGAGGATGTTGCTATTATCTCCGGGAGGCAACATGAAAACATCAACGGGCAGAGTCACCTTTCCAAGAAAACGCAAGACCGAGGTCCCGGGCCAGGCACTGGGCATTGGACTTCAGTACACCCGGCTATTGCAGATCTTGTTACAGGCTGATCCTGGCATTGCCTGCAGCATGGAGTACCTGGACGACGTCGCAGAGGAAAGCGCCCTAGGCATCAAGCTCGGTCAAAGCAAGAGCGCGCTCACGGCCAATCCAGTGGCGAATCGGGCCAAGTCTCTGTGGAAGACCTTATCGAACTGGGTTACTTTGGCAACGGAGGGCGGATGCGATCCGGATCGCACTGTCTTTGAGATGTATGTGTCGCGCCCTGTTTCAGGGTTGCTGGTCGATGCCTTTTCTGTCTCCATCACGCTGGACGCTGCGCAGCTCGCCCTCCAGTTGGCCCGCAGCACACTGTGGGGCGAGGAACCAGAGCATGCCAAGCGCAACGAGGTAGCAGCCGAAATCGCGCCCTATGTCGACAGAGTCTTCACAGCCGACCCAGCTCTGGTGGTGCGGGTCATCAAAAACTTCAGGCTCACTTGCGGCTCGGGTAACCCTCAGGCCGACGTCGAAGCCATCCTTAAGACGCATCCGATCGCGCAAAGCAAGGTTCGCGACATCGCCGACCACATGAGCGGCGTCGTCAAGCGTCGCGTCGACGAGTTCTTGGAAGCGGGCAAGCCTGCCATTATCAAGAGTGACGAGTTCCATACTTGGTACACCGCTTACGTGCAAAAGGTCGACCGAGACATGGTACTTCGAAGTCATGCCAAGCGACCCAGCGACGAGGAGGCCGAAGGCCATCTGCCCAGAGTATTTGTGCAGCAACTCGACCTGATCGGTTTGCCGTTCGAAGACAAGCTCGAGGCGGTGGGCGACTACCTGATGGCGGCTGCTGACCGCACAGAGTGGGCCGCCAGCGGGGATGTGGACGCAACCTCGTTCGATGAACTCAACATCAGACTCAAGCGCACTTGGAAAAACAAACGGCTTGCTTGCAAAGTGGCGTATGGCGGAAAAGCCTTTGATGAGCAGGGTCTAGCCTTGTACGCCGACTGCATGGCCGTGAACGTCGCCGTGCAGCAAAAGGAGACGCCTGACCACTTCATCCCGGGCTGCTTGCACCGGTTGGCTGATGATCTGTCGATTGGTTGGCATCCCGAGTTTGCAGGGCAGCTAAAGCCCAAAAAGGCGGCCTGAAGATGCTGGCAAGGGAGGCCCAGAACGTACAGAACCCCGCGCTGGGCGCAGCCATCCTTTGGCGCTTCTGCTGCTCCTATACGACAAATCATCCGATGAACGATGCGCCTGCGTTGCCCATGTTGTTCGTAATTCTGCCAATCGTGCTGCATCAAGCCACCGCCGAGCTGTTGCGCCGCACTCGGCCTGGTTCGGGGCTGCGGGCCTTCGCGGCCAAGTTTGGCGACGTCGCGGTCGCCAAGCAGGACCTGCTGCTGCAGATACATGACCGGTCGCTGCGCTGGCGTACGCTGACGATGCAGTCGATCGAATTAGCTGCAGCCGGAAGTCTGATCCATCTGACCGAGTCCGGTAAGGTGATGCCCCTGTCCAAAACTAAGGCGCGCGGCTTGCCCGATGAAGTGAAGCAATTAATGAGCGATGCAGAAAAGCTCGGCGCCTGGTGTGGCCAGCTGACCTTGCACGAAATAACAACAACACTGAAGGTGAGGCTCTGATGTTCTTCCAGATCCGCGCGATCCTGCTCTGGCCTCGGAATCCTGCGTTCAAACCTCGACGATTGCGTTTTGAGCTGGGCAAGGTCAACGTAATCAGTGGCGCCTCGCGCACCGGCAAGTCAGCGGTTATCCCCATCATTGATTACTGCCTGGGCGCCAGCACTTGCTCGATCCCCGTCAACACCATCCGCAAGCATTGCGAGTGGTTCGGTGTGATCGTCGCGACTGATCAAGGGGACAAGCTGCTGGCCCGGCGCGAGCCCGGCGCACAGCGCAACACCGACGACATGTTCTTGATGGAAGCCGACACCATCGTCGACATTCCCCAGCGCATCGTTAAGAATACTAATGCCGACGCGGTGAAGCGGCTGCTCGACGACCTCGCTGCACTGTCCAAGCTGGATTTCACAGGGGGCGAGGAATCGACGGGCTTCGACGGCCGACCCAGTTTCCGAGATTTGGCGGCCTTCACGTTCCAGCCGCAGAACATCGTTGCCAACCCCGACGTATTGTTCTTCAAGACAAACACCTATGAACACCGGGAGAAGCTGCGCAAGATCTTCCCATATGTGCTGGGTGCCGTGACGCCGGGTCTCATGGCCAAGCAGTTCGAGCTGCAGCGCACAAAATCGGAACTGCGACGGAAGGAGCGAGAACTTAAGGAAGCCCAGGAAGTATCGGGACGCTGGCTAGCGGACCTTACCGCCAAGTTCAGCCAGGCGCAGGAGTTGGGCTTGACACCCAAGCCCGAGCAACCACCCAAACGGTGGCAAATGATTGAGTTACTGGAAGATGTTGTCGCACGGACGGACCTAACAATCACGGTCAGCACGGCGACCATCTCGCAAGCGTTGAGCGAGCTCACTGACCTGGAGCGCGAGGAGCGCGAGGTGTCACGCGAGTTGACCACGTTGCGGCACCGGCTAGAAGAAATGAACCGCATGCGCGTGGGCGGCGATCAATACGATGCGGCCATAAGCCTGCAGCGCGGCCGCCTCCAGCTATCCAGCTGGCTGGTCCGCCATACCGACGGCGACGCCGACTGCCCCATGTGCGGCAGCCATACGGCATCGGCACGCAGCAAACTTGAAGTGCTGTCCGCCCGGTTGCTGGAAGTCGAAGCCGAAGCGGGTGTGGATAAGGAGGTGCCGGCAGCGTTTGATCGCGAACTTCAGCGCGTTATGACTGAGGTCGGGGTGACAACGGAGCGCCTTCGCTCAGTCCAGATCCGTAAGCGGGCGCTATCGGGCCGCTCGAAGGAAGCCAGTGAGCGGCAGTTTGGGGCCAAGAAGGCGGAGCGCTTCGTCGGGAATCTTGAAGCTGCGCTGGACCTGCACCGTCGTCTAGGCAGCGACAGCGGATTAGTTGATGAGGTGGGTAAGCTGCGCGAGAGGGTGCAAGGGCTCGAGGCTGAATTGCGGACACAGGATGTAGATTCTCGCAAACGTCGCGCGTTAGATGCCGTTAACAGCTACGCCGGAAGGCTGTTGCCCTTACTGGATGTGGAGAACCCAGACGATCCCATTTCGCTGGAGATTAGCGACCTTACGATCAAAGTCCGCGGCGCTGACCGCGACGACTACCTGTCAGAGATCGGCAGCGGGTCTAACTGGCTTTCTTACCACTTGGCCATGCTGTTAGCACTGCATCAGTTCTATCTATCCCAGCCGAACAGCCCCGTGCCTGGCTTTTTAGTGGTGGATCAGCCCAGCCAAGTCTACTTTCCCAAGAACGCCGTGCGACGTCCGGACGAGGAAGAGCAGGAATTGCGTTTGCGTGACGAGGACATTGATGCTGTGCAAAAGGCGTTCGAGGTCCTAGGCAAGGTGGTGCTACAAGCCAAAGGCAAGCTTCAGGTTATCGTACTGGATCACGCGTCGCGCGACCTTTGGGGCAACATACCCGGAGTCGTCGGCCTGAAAGAATGGCGCGATGGCATCAAACTCGTACCAATGAAGTGGTTACAAGGTGATGGTGACGAGATAATTGCATAGTGGCGGACCAGGCGTCGGCTGAATTCGCGGCAATTTTGACTGCGGCTCCACAGCACCTTTCGCTTCCGCTGCATAGGAGTCATTTACGTACAGAGACAAAGCTTTTCAATCCCAGCGCCTTGGGCTTTTACAAAAAAGAGTTTTGTTTTTTGCGGAGGGCGCTGGAACGCCAAGGCAGACATAAATTGGTAACAAACTTAACATAATCCGTATCGTGGAATATGTTCGCTACATGTACCGGTGCTTTTATGATTTATGTTAAGTAATTTGTCCCCTCCTGGTTGTATTTTGACCGATTGATTTTCCATTCGGCCCGTGCAATCTCTGCCGCATTGAATTCGCCGCCTGTATTTTTTTACTTTCGTGGCTGCGCTGCTTGCGCTGGCGCTTCACCATAACAATTAAGACATCATGAAATGGCTGCACTAAACCATTAGCGCGGCGCGTGGTGTTTGAGGCATACACAGTCATTGTTTTTTTGTTGACGATTTACGACCCATGTACAAACACCTTTTTGTGACCGTTGACGGCTTCGAGCTTTCCTACTTTGCGAGAGATGGCCGCATGAGACGCAAATAAAGTGTTGGCAACGCCCAAGCACTTACGCTGGAGAACAAGGTGGCAACGTGCAAATCCACAGTCGCTGCTTGGCAGGCGCAAAAGCTGCCCGGCACGGCATGACCACTTGGCAGTGATATAGCTGTCACATTGCGATGCGCTACCTTCAAGAAAAAACCCGGCGCATGGGCCGGGTCAAACATTTCAATTTTCTACCAATCGGAGTTGGCGAAAACCGCTCGGGGCCCTGTCAACCTCAACGGAGCAGTCAGGCTGATAGCCAGGGAGGTTCCTGCTTACGCGGCGCGCAGTTTCTTGACAGCAGCCGCGCCATCATTGACCGCAGTTTCCATGGAACTTTCCATTTTGGAAGCCGCTTCCTTAAAGCCGTTGGCAATGCCGGCAAAGGCTTCAGAAGCCGGAAAACTGTTTTCCAGCGAAGCCACGGTGCCTTTGAATTGCGCCACGCTCAGGGCGACCGCGTCCATGATGTTCTTTGAAAACATTGCTGTGAGGCTTTCAGCAAAAGCGCCCATGGCATTGAACGCTGCCTGGGGCTCCTTGATGTCTTTGAGCACTTCAAACGTTTGGGCCAGAGCCGCCTGCGATGCCTGCGCTTGTTCCTGAACCAGGTCGCCCCAGGCCTTCAAATTGTCCATGATCGGTTGGAAAGCTTCTTGGGCGGCGGCCGGGGTGAATTTTTCGGCGCTCGACTTCAGGGCTTTTTCAGCGGATTCGTACGATTTATGGGTCGGCATGAGATGTCCTTGAAAATGTTGCAGTGCAGCAATTATGGAGCATAAGCTGTCCGGTGTGTGGATTAATTGCGAATTGAGCGATAGGGATGGGCATGCCCTCAAATGGGGGACGGGTGTGCGCAGGGAAACTGGGTGCGAACAACATTGATGGCAATTGCGCTGCCCTGCCCGGCCCGGGAATATGAAGGCTGTCAGGCGGATCGCTTTCGTGGCTTGGTGGTTTCATTTCATCGCAAAGCGCGTAAGATTTCGCAGCACAGGCCGATCCACTCTGGGAGCAAATGCGATGAGCCAACATGTCTACAAGCAGCTCGAACTGACCGGCTCGTCCAGCGTCAGCATTGAAGAGGCCGTGCGCGTGGCCATCGCCAAGGCGCATGAAACCGTGCGAGGCATCCAGTGGTTCAGCATCACCGAAACCCGGGGCCATGTGGAGGACGGCCGGGTGGCGCACTGGCAGGTGTCGCTCAAGATCGGATTCACACTGGAGTAGCCGCCCTTCGTTAAAACTTTGCAAGTTGTCAAGGGCAGCGCCATGTACAAACGAATCTTGCTGGCCTACGACGGTTCGGCTTCCGGGCAGCAGGCCTTGCTCGACTGCCATGAAATTGCGCAGTGGAGCCACGCCGAACTCATGCTGATTGCTGTAATGCCGCTTCCCCTGGCCTCCGTCGGGACGGAAGGCCTCGTCTATATCGGAGCAGTGCAGGAAAGCGAGAAAGCGCGCTACCAAACCATCCTCGAGACAGGGGTGCGAAAGCTGGCCGATGCCGGCCTGCGCGTGCGCGGCGAGGTGGTGGTCGGGGATGCGGTGTATGAAATTGCCGACTGTGCCCGCAGGATCGAGGTCGATCTGATTATGGTGGGTCACCAGCATTTGACCAGCTGGACCGCTCGGTGGTGGCGCAGCTCGGTCTCTAAGGCCTTGATCGAGCAGGCCCCTTGCAGCGTGCTGGTGGTAATTACGCACTTAAAGGGCCCGGCACGGCCCATGGCGTCGAGGGTGTCAAGCCGCTTGCCTCCAAAACGTCAAGGCGATCCGCACTCATCCTGAGCGCGCGGCCTTGACATGCCGGCTAGGTCAAGTGCCTGATTCGAGGTGCACAAGCCCGCTTGCCTGCGCCAGCCAAGCGGGCCGGCTGTCTTCCTAAACGCGTGGCAATCAGCAATAGCTTCACCCGCAGCGCTGCTTAAAATAGAGGCAGCCTTGGGAAAGCCGCGCCCTGTCTGGCTTTGGAGGGCTTTGCAGCACCTCTTCAACAAAGTTATCCACAACAAGCGCGAACAACTTCGACAACTCAAAACCCAAGCTCGTTAGGTTCAATCCGGGGCAGGCTCGCCCTTCCTACGGCCCGCGGCTTGCGTAAAACCCCTGTATCGGGCAAACTAACCGTCAGCAGTAAGGAAAGCCCTATTTTTTCGTCTGGTCCATTATGCAGGCCCCTGGGCTGCAAAGTGCGCGCAACTGCTCGGGCCTATACCTTGTATCCTGCCGCTTTAGAGGCATCGGGTTGTTCTTCTCGATACCATTTCCTGACGATTCGGTGTGCAGTGCCCACGCCCTGGCCTGGCAAGACCCCGCCAGCTAAATGATGGCAAGCACAACCCGTTGGTTGACTTTGAATTCTTTCCATGTTGACTCCCTCTTTTTCTGGCTTCGATCTTTCCTGCCAATCCATTGGCACTCGCTCGATCATCAACCCTTGTTACCTGCCCTTATGTTGACCAACAAACCCAGTGACCCAAGACCCGAGACCGACCTTCCCTTGAAAGGCGTGCGTCCCAACATCGTGCAGGGCATACGCGCTTGGAGCCGGCAGGAGTTGCAAGCAGCAGCAGTAGATCTGGGTCATACTTTTTTGTATGCCGACCTGGGCAACGCCACCTGCAAGCAGGACACCCTGGATCTGCTCGCTGCGCAGTGCGCCCTGCCGGGGCCGTCCGCCAAGAGCCTGGAGGCGCTGGCCAGGGGACTGACCGAGGACATGCCCAAACTGCCGACACCCCTGGGCTTTGTCGTGGTGATCGAACAGCTCCCGGCGCATGCCAAGTTTGACAAGGAAGCGCGCGAGCAGCTCCTGGACATTTTTCGCGATGCCGCCGACTACTGGGCAGAACGCAAGCTTCCCTTCCGGTGTTTCTACACCTTTGCCGTCGCCCGCAAACCGGCCCCTGCTCCACCAGGCCAAAAAAGCCTTCCCAAACCGATCCTTATGGAGGGCGATGAGCCCATGCCGACGGACAAGCTGTGCGACGTCTCGCCGCTGGCGCTGCGCATGAGCAGCCCGTTCAATGCGCATTACTGGCGCTTGGCAGCGTAAACGAGAAAAATAGCTTTTAGATCCCGAGGGCAATATTGCACCAGGACCCATGCTGCTTCACAGGCAGCAGCGTTTCGCTTCGGGGATGGAACGGGTTTCTCCCCAGCGCCGGGTTTGTGCGCCGCGCGTGCTTGGGGTTTAGAGCTCAGTTGCCAGGGCAGCGGCAACTGAGCCCTGGCTCAGCTTCACTGGGCAGGATCAATCGGATCAATCGGATCAATGGGATCAATGGCGGCAAGCGCCTGCGCCACGGCATGCCCGTCTGTTGGCCGCACCAAGCGGGCCACTTCATTTCCATTGGCCAGGAAAATCAGGGTTGGCCACAGCTTGACCTGGAACGACCGGCCCAGCGCCCGGCCGTGGCCATCCTCGACCTTGAGGTGCTGGACCGCAGGGTGGGCAGCCAAGGCTTTGGAAATGATGGGCGCACTGGCCAGGCAGTGGCCGCACCAATCGGTGCCGAACTCCAGCAGCGCCGTCCCGCGCAAAGCATCGATCGCGCCCCGTGAGGGCGCATCGCTGGCATAGCCAAAAGAAGAAGTCATGATGGGAGATCCTTCAGTAAAACAAAGTCAGGCGATCCAAACACGCTACTTGCCTGGTGTCACAAATCAATGGCTCGCACATTTTGCTCTGACCGTTTTTCGCTGAGTGGGCCTCAGTGTTGAATGGATCTTGCCTATCCGGTTGATTGCCAATCATGCTGTTGGGTGAATCCACTCACCGCTGTAGAGTGTCTCGT
>NZ_KL448325.1:257525-261127 GCF_000709345.1 Polaromonas glacialis
CATAGACAACTCTCTTGTGCTTCTTGCTTTTCTCGACAGGCATTCTGGTGCGTACCTCGATGGCCCCAACGATCGTCGCCTTATGGTGGACGCCACGCCCCTCGCCTTTTGTACGACCACCCACAAACGTCTCATCGACTTCGACTGGATGCTGGGAGCCGATCGCATCGCGCTCCGGCCGTACCATACCGGCACGCAGCTTGTGGAGCATCTGAAACGCTGTCTCATAGCGCGACAGTCCAAGCTGGCGCTGAAACTGCAGAGCAGACTGGCCGGGCGTCTGCGTTGCCACGAGGTACGCACCCCAGAACCATATAGACAACGGCGTGTGACTGTCCTTCAGGACGGTGTCTGCCATGAGCGACACGTTGGCTTGGCAGGCACGGCATCTCAAAACGACCGATGTACGCTGGGCAAACCGGTAGGGCTCGCCGCTACTCCCGCACTTCGTGCAGGTAAACCCGTTCGGCCATCGCAGGTGCTCAAGGTACTTTGCACAAGCCGCTTCATCAGGGAATACCCGCTGAAACTCGGGAAGCGTCGTCGGGAAACCGCGAAGGTCCATGCCGGAAATTTAGCATCGGGGCATCGCTTTGGCAATCAACCGGATAGGCAAGGAATGGATTAATTCTCTGGCGATGTACCGTCCCGGACGTGACCACTGATAGTCACCAGCACGTGTGGCTGCTCATGGCGAATTGGAAGGCTTGACCTGATCACCTTGAGATTGGAGGTGCGCGTGTAAGGCTTGCCCAGCGCCCGGTCATCCTTAACCAGCACGCCTTGAGTGAGCTTGAACTGGATGCGCGGTTCTTGCCATAACTCGTCCGGATCGGCCTGCAGGCGATACAGCAGGCGAGTCAGCGCATTGTGCGCGAAGGCTGCGTCCTGCGCGAGCTGACGATCAGGAAATCGATACTGCCGTTGTCGTCGCTGAATCTGGGCTTGTGCATGCCGCTTTAGACTACAACAAACGCTGAAGTGCGTAACTCCTATCCAGGCAATTCAACATTTCCGTTAAGTCATCAGTAACTGACCCCTGCACCGCTCGATCTTTTTTCAATTCATTCAAGCAGATGGATAGATTTGCGCCGATTGGATTTTAGTGTAAACGAGCCGCTGCCAGAACGAATCCATGGCTGCATCCTTTTGCCAGTCTTCCTCCTGGGTGTGGTGAAAGCTGCACCAGTCATCCGGCCCCGGCTCAAGGCTCAATTTTTGCTTTTTCTCGCTGGCCAAAAGATATCTGACGACTGGAACCCGGTTTGCGCATGAGGAAACTTGCTTGCCTTCTGCCGGGGTGAACGCATTACAAGTTGAGCATGACCTGCGAAGCAGGGTCAATTCTTGGGATTTGGCTATTTCGTACGGATGCAGCATGATCAATTCTTTCGGTGGTAGAGACTTGGCAGATGGCTGGTACAACTTCGTTTCTTCATCTATCGCGTGAGGGCTCGCGCGACTTCCATGGCTCACAGGGTGTGAAGCATTTTTCGGCGACCGGGCGCTCTGAAAACAATTGCCCGGCTTGGGATGTGTATGACCCGGACTTCCTGGTGCTTGGGATGCGCCATGCTTTTGGCCGCCACCGCAACGGCCAATGAAAGGTTTTTATACAGGTGGCTGGGATTGGTGGCTGGCAACAAGCCGCCTTGGGACGTTGCTTCGCATTCAATAAGGTATTGATCCGACACTGAGTTGACTTTCTTTGTTATTTGTAAATAAAGCTTACTTTTTAGTATCGTTTCGTGCTAGGTGGTTTTCCCGTAGCCAAAACATGGTAGGGCATTACGCGGGTTTAGTTGGTTCGACGCCATACCCTTTTCTTTAGCAACTCACTGCCTGGGATTGGACCTAAACTTCATTTCATGAGCATGAAGTCGATTCCCAAATTCACAGGTCCAGCAGCCATCATGTGGGCAGCCATTCCTGCGGATGCCAAGAAACAATTGCTCTCGAACGTCTGGTGCGGGAAATGTCGACACGAGGTCATCATCAGCAACTTCACCGGAACTGTGAAGAGTGGCTGTCTGCTGCTGGTCGGTTTGTGTGCAGAATGCCATGGTGATGTGGCACGAGTGGTCGAGGGGAATTGAAAAGGAGGGCTTGGAATGATCGTTGGCACGAATCTGATTCCCAAAGGGTTCTCAGCCTTTTCCTGGTGGCCGTTTATCTTTGTGCGTCACGATCAACGCAGCGACAGTGCCTTGATCGAGCACGAGCTGGTTCATTACCGCGAGCAGGCTTGGATCACGCCGGTATGGGTAGTGCTGTATCTCGTTTCCCGAAAGTTCCGCCTTGCAGCAGAGGTTCGAGCCTACACGCGGCAAATTGAACTCGGTGGCGTCACGCGGGAACAAGCTGCCCATGCGTTGCTGAGCTATCGTCTTGGCATCACCTATGGCAAAGCCATGCAGGCTTTGGCTTGAATCAGCGCAGTAAAAGATTATCTCCAGGCTGGGGCTAACCCAGCTATTTGCGCTGTGCGATAGAAGTGGTCTTGTTCGTTTTCGCTTTGTGCGCAGGGATGCGAGGTTTCATGCTGTCATTGGTTTTCGCAACGGCTTTGGGAGCGACTTGGACCTTGACCACGCCCTGGTGTTTCGTGATGCCAATCTTGTGCGCTGTAGAAGGAGACACGTCCAATATCCGACCTTTCACGTGTGGTCCACGATCCCGAATGGTGACTTTTGCGCTTTGGCCGGTCTGCAGGTTGGTCACCTTCGCAGTGGTGCCCAGCGGCAGCGTTTTGCTGGCAGCATTGTTGCTGTGTGGGTTCATTTTTGTCCCATCGGCCATCATTTTGCCTGCAAACTTTCCTGCGTAAACCGATGCGTGTCCAATGCGTTTGCGACCCGACAGGTCCGGCTTGACCTTCGTAGCCTGCCGTGACGACACCAAATGGTGCCGTGCTGGTTTTCCTGTGGCGTGTGCATCGAGTGAAAATCCGACAACATAGGGTCCGATGAGACACGCCATCACAAGCCCGGTAAGGCTATTGAAGTTGGATTTTTTCAGCATTTTGACAATGCTCCATGTTGACCTTTCTGATTTACATCACTCCTTGCCAAGCCACCGCATCCCTGGGCAATTAAGGAATGGGTTAGCCTGAAGTTGATGTATTTTCTCGGGTTGTGTTGAACCGTGTTGGGTCGATGGCTGGCTCGCAGCTCAGGACGAAGCTGCACTGGTACTGCGGCGTCCGGATTTCGCCGCATACCAGTTCCATGGCACCGGTCGCCGCAATGGTCGCGCTGCCCTTGATCAGCAAGCTGTCGCCGGTCAGCGGCCTGTTGTTTTTACTTTGTGGCTACGCTTGCTTGGCGCTGGCGCTTCTGCAGGGTGAGTCAGGGCATCATGAACTGGCTACACTGAATTTTCAAGCAGTGCCTGGTGTTTGAGGCACAGGCGTTCATTGGTATTTTTGTTGAGGATTCATACCCCATGTACAAGCATCTTTTTGTGCCCGTTGACGGCTCCGAGCTTTCCCACCGTGCGATGGATGGCAGCATCGAACTCGCGCTTCAACTGGGCGCGCGCATCACGGGCTTTGTGGTTGAACCCGATCTGCCGCTTTCGACGAACGCCCCGCGCGGTGATGA
>NZ_KL448325.1:261137-263842 GCF_000709345.1 Polaromonas glacialis
GCGATGGATGGCAGCATCGAACTCGCGCTTCAACTGGGCGCGCGCATCACGGGCTTTGTGGTTGAACCCGATCTGCCGCTTTCGACGAACGCCCCGCGCGGTGATGAGTTCATCAACCGCATCAAGGACCATGAAGCCCAAAACGAGGCACACGCTGGCGCACTGCTCGGGCAGTTTGAAAAGCGCGCCCAGGCCAAAGGGGTGCAGTTCACCGCCCATCATGTGACCTCGTATACGGTCGATCAGACCATCGTTGACGAGGCCCAAAAAACAGGCGCCGACATGATTGTCATGGTGACGCACGGGCGCAGCCGCGTGGGCAAGTTCGTGTTCGGTTCGCACACCAAGAACGTCATCATCGAAAGTTCGCTTCCCGTGCTGGTACTTCGCTAAGGGCAGTAAAGGAAGTTGATCCGGGCGCTTTGTTTGGAACAGTTTGAACTCCACAGCGCATCAGTAGCCAGTCACAACCTGCATGAAGTACACCGGCATGCATGGCGCAGTCCAGACATGATAGCGGCCCGATTCGGGCCGCCTGTCGGTTTACTCTGCGGCTGCGCTGCCAGAGGTGGCTTGATTCTGGTCGATTAGGAAATCGTCCCGGGTTTTACCGTCCACCAGCAAGTCGTTGAGCCACTTGGGCGCAGTTCCGCGGCCGGTCCATTCCTGTCCCTTGGGTCCGCGGTATTTCGCGGGCGACGCCGCGGCCGGCTTCTTGCCTTTTGTCGGACCTTTTGCCGGACTCGCTGACTTGGCCAGCGATTGCCTCGGCTTTTGCGCCCTGGGCGCCGGACGGCTCAGCTCTTCAGCAGTGATGCCATAGGCGGCCATCTGTTCGCGCAGTTCGGCCAGGACGGCGGGCCGGTTCTTTTTCTGCAGTTCGGCTGCCTGCTTTTCCATGTCGGCTATTTGCTGGCGGAGTTTAACGAGTTCGTTCATGTTGGATTTTCCAAAAGTTGTACCAGCGCCTATGCTACTTCGCCTCATCAGCAAGTTTTGACAGTCTGTGGTTTTTTCAAAAAAACGGTGGACGATCGCTGGCGCTCAGCCAAAATTGGGGTATTCCTCACTTGGCATGGGTCATTGGCCATTTCTGGCGCCCTGTAGCGCTGATCACTAACGTCAGATGGACGGCTGCGCCAAGCTTGACTTGCTTCGCATCCGCGTCATGCAATTGAACCCAGCCAGGGAACGCTGCGTCAGCGAGCTACTGGGTTGTAGGGCGGCCTTCGATCACTGTCATCCAGCGCTTGCGGGTGCTCGTCAGCGACAGCTGAGTGAGTGCTGAATTTTAATGGCTGACTTGCCCGTCAGCACTCGTACATGATTTGGCACACTTGGTGTGCTAGAGGCGCCGATCACATTTGAGCCGCCCGCGCCGCTCATCGGCGCGCAGGCGTCGACGCATGCGTACAACCGCATCAGCGCAGTCCGATGGACAGCATTGCCCGCTACCAGGACAATTGCAGCCTTGTGATGGTAAGGAAACCAAAATGCAGAACCCAAGCTCAACCCTGGTCGACCTCGAAACAAAGTTTTAGCAGTCGATGGTGGACCAGCAAACCGATGTGGCGCTGAACCAGCTGTGCGAGCCGGCGCTCATGGTCAGCATGCATGGCGCGATAAAGTTAGACCATGCGGGCTACCGCCAGATGGCCGAGCACGGCGCCATGGTGGTCAATTCATTCGAACTTAGCGACAGGCAAGTCATGTTTCCGAACGACGCGACGGCGATCCTCGCTTACCACGCCAAGCAAGTTATCGCGCCGCGCGGCAAAGGCGCTGCTAGTGAGCAGGAGATGAACGACACCTCGACCTGGGTCAAGACCGACCACGGCTGGCGCTGTGCGATGCATACGGAGACACCCATTGATGCGCGTGCCTCTAGTAATCCCGGCTTGGCGTGAGATGCCTGGGAGTTGCCAAGCCCATCCCATCTGCCGCCCAATTCGGTGCCAGACTGAAAGATCACGAGCGATCTCAAGATCTTTTTACGCTTCAGGAGAAACGATGTGACCAGCAAGAACACGATCTGCCTGTGGTATGACGGCACTGCCGTTGACGCTGCAAACTTCTACGCCAAGACCTTTCCTGACAGCGCTGTCGGCACGGTCTTTTGCGCTCCGGGCGACTATCCCGACGGCAAGCAGGGCAATGTCCTTACGGTCGAGTTTACCGTCGCCGGCATCCCCTGCATTGGGCTCAACGGTGGCCCGCACTTCAAGCACAGCGAAGCGTTCTCGTTTCAGATCGCGACCGACGACCAGCTTGAGACCGACCGCTTGTGGAACGCCGTCGTTGGCAACGGCGGTCAGGAAAGCGAATGCGGCTGGTGCAAGGACCGTTGGGGAGTGTCATGGCAGATTACCCCGCGCTCGCTCATTGCAGCGGTATCGGACCCCGATCGGGCGGCGGCCAAGCGCGCGTTCGACGCGATGATGACCATGAAAAAGATCGACATCGCCGCGATAGAGGCAGCGCGGCTAGGCCCAAACCAGTCCTTGAGTTGATGAAGCGTGTCCCGCACGTGAACTTGCCTGTTCACTTCGAAACGGCTGGCGCTCGGAGGGAAACCTTGCCATCCCCGCTGACCTTGCGCGATAGGCTTTGTTGCTGAGTCACTGACCTTACGCAGCAACCCGCCTGTTAGCCTACGCGCATGAAAAATTCTGAACTGGAGTTGTACACGGACTACCTGCTGAGCA
>NZ_KL448326.1:0-4551 GCF_000709345.1 Polaromonas glacialis
ATGCGTGACTTCGATCTCTATGCACGCTCCAGTGGCCGGACAGCCGGCAGTTCTGGACCTATGAGAAGGCCAAGGTCGAACTCAGCGTATTGCTGGTGGAGCGCTGGATACTGGCGTGCCTGCGTCATCAGCGCTTTGTCACGGTGCAAGAAGTCAACGATGCCATTGCCCCGCTGCTCACGCGGCTGAACAACAAGCTGTTTCAAAAGCTCCCCGGCAGCCGAGCCAGCGCCTTCGCCCAACTCGATGCCCCGGCCCTTAGCCCATTGCCTACCCAACCCTGGGAGTGGGCCAGCTTCAAGACGGTACGCGTTCATATCGACAGCCACATCGAGTTTGAAGGCCACCGCTACAGCGTGCCCCATGCCCTGGTTGGGCTGGCCTTGGAGCTACGTATCACCGCCCGCGCGGTGGAGGTGGCTGTCAAGGAAGTTGTCGCCTAAAGTGAAGTGAGTCAGGCTGCTTTTTGCGTGTTTTGAGGCTCCTTGATTTGTGGGGTTTCCGGGTTGAGGTGAACGACATCGACATGCGCCCACTGGCGGGTCTGCCTTGACCAGCGCTGGGGATTTTCCTGGCGTGCCCGTTCATAGACGAGCGATCGCTCCTCAAGCAATGCCCGGTCCAGGCCGGCATGGCGTTGGGCTGGAGTCACGAAGCCAATCGCGCTGTGGTGATGCTGATGGTTGTACCAGTGCGCCAGCTCGGTCACCCAGCGCCTTGCGGCCAGCAGGTTTTCAAACGGCTTGACAGGCAATTGCGGGCGGTACTTCAGGGTTCTGAACGCCGATTCGACATAGGGATTGGAGCGAGCAGTCAACTGCGCCGCATGGCGACGTTGAGCGACGACCTTTTCGCGTCACCCATCCGCACCATCCGCTGTTCGGTCAGGTGTTCGATCTGGTCGAGCGTGGGAGGAACTGGCGCGAAGACAGGGTTTTTTTCCACGACACAGCAGGAGGCTCGCACTCGATGCCGGCGGTCTGGACCGACCTGGTCGCCGAAGACCCTTTCAATGCTGTGGCGCGGGGACGTGCCGCGTTCCGGGCTCAAGAACTCCTCGAATTGGTGCAACTGATCGAGGCAATGAAGTCATGAGCCGGCCCCTTCAGTGTAAAGAAGATATTGTGCAAAGTGTAAAGGCGATTACGTCTTGTCTTGCATCTGTTCGATGCTACTGGCATGGGAGCTCAACATACATGCTGCACATGAAACCTCCTATCGCTTGCAGTGATCACCTTGACAGTGTGTTCATGCCGAACATAATCCTATTTACATACATTGACTGGCCTGAGCCGAGGAGGGTCCATGCCCATAGATCGAGACAAGCACGACAAGCAAGCGGTCCTGCGCCAGCACGCTGCGCTCAACCCGCGTGCGCACGGCGTCACTCACGCACTGTTCGCCAACAACGCGTTCTTCGACCCCGACGATGTGCTGCAGGTCAAGTACGAGATGCTGCGACTGGTCAACATCGACAAGCGCTCGATCAGCGAGGCTGCCAAGGCCTGCGGCTTTTCGCGTCCCTCGTTCTACCAGGCCATGACGGCCTTCGAGAGCGGCGGCCTGGCCGCTTTACTCGCCCACAAGAGTGGTCCGCACGGTGGCCACAAACTCACGCCAACGGTGCTGCAGTTCATCTGCGAGGCGCGTGCTACCGATCCGGATATTCGTGCGGAGCGCCTGGCCGAGTTGGTGCACCAAAATTTCGGGGTGCAAGTTCACCCTCGCAGCATCGAGCGGCAGTTGCTGCGCAAAAAAAAACGGCGCTGATACCCGTGTCGCTTGCGCCGCTGCTGCGCGACGACAGTCTGGTTGCACGCTACGAAGATCTGCGCCAACAGGTGCTTGGCCGATCGGCCGTTCAACCCCAGGGCCTGGCTTTGTTCACCCGTGGCGGTATGTGCGCCTGGATGCAGGTGTGGAGTCAGTGCGTGGCGCCGACGCCGGTGCCGGCGCCGCCACAGGGTGACCAGCAGATCTGTCCAGCGCAGTTGCACAGGGACGTTGCAATGCTGCTGGCCAGTATGGTTTTGTTCAATCGGCAGGAGGCCCTCGTATGTTGAATGATCACCATCAGAAGGTGCAGGCCAGTCACCTCAAGCGCAACGCCTACCTCTATGTCCGCCAGTCGACGCTGCGCCAGGTGTTCGAGAACACCGAGAGCACCAAGCGCCAGTACGGCTTGCGCCAACGCGCCGTGGCCCTTGGCTGGGCAGACGAACGCGTCATCGTCATCGATACCGATCTTGGCCAGTCCGGCGCCGCCACGGATCGCGAAGGCTTCCAGCGCTTGGTCGCCGAAGTCGGCATGGGCCACGCGGGCATCGTGCTGGGTCTGGAGGTCTCGCGCCTGGCACGCAACTCCATGGACTGGCATCGGTTGCTGGAGATCTGCGCGCTCACCTCGACGCTGATCTGCGACGAGGATGGAGTCTATGACCCGGCACACTTCAACGACCGGTTGCTGCTCGGCCTGAAGGGCACCATGAGCGAGGCGGAACTGCATGTGCTGCGCGCGCGCCTGCAGGGCGGAATCCTGAACAAGGCGCGCCGCGGCGAGTTGGAGATGCGCCCGCCCGTGGGGTTGATCTACACCAGCGATGGCACGCTCGTGCTCGATCCTGATCAGCAAGTCCAGCATTGCCTGAGGTGGCTGTTCGCGGCGTTCGCCCGCACCGGCTCAGCCTGCGCCACGGTCAAGGCCGCGCGTGATGAGAAGCTGGCATTTCCGCGGCGCTGCGCCAAGGGTCCCCACAAAGGCGAACTGCTGTGGGGCAGCCTGACGCACGACCAGGTGCTTCGGGTGCTGCACAGTCCCCGATACGCTGGAGCGTTTGTTTATGGACGTTGCCATACGGTCAGGACCATCGATGGCCGCACCCGGCTGCGTCGAATGCCGCGCGATGAATGGGTCACGTTGATCCCGGGTAACCATGCGGGGTATATCTCTTGGGACGAGTTCGAGCTCAACCAGCATCGCCTGCATGCCAACGCGCAGGCGATGGGCACCGATCGGCGGCGCGGACCACCGCGCGAGGGTCCTGCGCTGCTGCAAGGAATGGTCTTGTGTGGGCGCTGCGGTCAACGCATGACGGTTCGCTATCACGATCGTCATGGGCAATTGTGTCCCGACTACATATGCCAGCGCGAACGCATCAAGCACGGTCAAGCGGTGTGCCAACACGTGCCCGGAACCGGCATTGACCAAGCGGTCGCAGCGGTGCTCATCGAGGCGGTCAATCCGGTTGCGCTCGAGGTGTCGCTGGTCGTTCAACAGGAACTGCAGTCTCGCTTTGAAGAGGCGGACCGCATGCGCCATGCCAATGTTGAACGCGCGCAGTACGAATGCGAACTGGCGCAGCGACGCTATATGCGCGTTGATCCCGACAACCGGCTGGTGGCCGACTCCCTGGAGGCGGATTGGAACGAGAAGCTGCGCGCGCTGGGCGATGCACGCGAGGAGTACACCCGTCGCCGGGATGAAGACGCACGCTTGTTGACCGACGAGCAGCGCAAAGCGATCGTGCAACTGGCCACCGACTTCCCTCGCCTGTGGAACGATCCGGGTACGCTCGATCGCGATCGCAAACGCATGGTCAGATTGCTGGTGGAGGACGTCACCTTGAATCGTGACGACAAGATCACCATACATATTCGCTTCAAGGGTGGTGCGCGCAAGTCGCTGCATCTACCCCTGCCCAAGTGCTCCTGGCAGCAGCGTGTGACGCCCACTGCCGTGGTCCAGGAGATAGACCACTTGCTTGACGAACACACCACGGCGCAGATCGCCGACGTTCTCAATGCTCGTGGATTCGCGCCGGGTGCGGGATCGGCATTCAATACACGGATGATCGCGCGTTTGGCGCGCGACTACCATCTCAAACCGCGGTACGACCGATTGCGCGAGCGCGGCATGTTGACACTGCAGGAAATGGCCGACGCATTGCACGTCACCCCCCACACTGTCAAGATCTGGCTGCGGCGCGGCCTGTTGCGAGGCCACGCCTACAGCGACAAGAACGAGTCCTTGTATGAACCACCAGGCGACCTGGCTCCCCGCAAGAAGCCCGGCGCCAAGCTCTCGCAGCGGCGTCTGGAGGCAACGGTTCCACCTGAACGTACGGAAGGAGTGCAGTATGCGACGTAGTCCTTGTCGTTGCTTACGGACGGCCGGCTGCGCGTGTGCGCCACTCCCAGGCGCTGCATCGTGGCCAGCATGGTCTCGCCCTTCATCGGCGCGCCATTGTCCGAATGCACCGTCAGCTGGCCCGGGGGAATGCTGTGCCGCGCGCAGATGTCGCGCAGCAACTGGCTGGCCAGCTCGGCACTCTCGCAATCGAACACCTGCCAGCCAACGATCTTGCGGCTGAACAGATCCTCGAACAGGTACAGGTAGAAGTGCTGGCCGCGCACCTGGGTTGGCAGGTACGTGATATCCCAGCAAAACACCTGATCGGGCCCGGTCGCGGCCAGGGCGCGCGGCCGGCTGCGCTTTTGCGCTGAACGCTCTGCGCGCCGATGGGCCAACTGGCCCTCCTGGCGCAGCAGGCG
>NZ_KL448326.1:4561-25941 GCF_000709345.1 Polaromonas glacialis
GCCGCCTCAGAGCGCTGCCAGCGCTGCACGCTGCGGCACGACAAGCCGATCTGGCGGCAAGCCGGTTGCAAACGCGCCCCGTCGGCGCAGGCCTTGTCAATGAGGCCGAGCAACTTTTGGCGCTGCTGGACGGACGTCATTTGTCCGCGCCCTCCAACAGCGCCTGGAAGTTTTTTTGCAACACCAGCAAGGCAGCCACCTCGGCCAGCGCCTTTTCCTTGCGCCTGAGTTCGCGCTGCAACTGATCATGCTGGCGCTGCAGCTCGCGAAAGGCGCCGCTCGCCTCGCGTGAAGCGGGCACGGCAGGGGTGCAAAACGCCTGGTGCCACTGCACCAGCTGATGCTCGAACACGCCATGCTCGCGGCACCAGCTGGCCCGGGCCATGTCATCCAGTGCATAGCTTTGCTGCAGCGCCATCAAACGCTGTGCAGGCGTCCAGGCCGACGCCGGGCCGTCCAGTGCAGCAGTTGCAGCGGACACCGGGGGGGCTATCGTGCCGGTTTTCTTGCTTGCGCTTTGCAGCCACTTCCTGAGCGTGCCGGCGGACATGTTGAGTTCACTGGCAACGCTGATAACGGAACGCGTGCCGCGATGCCTGGCTTTGAGCAATGCCTGCTCTTTAAATTCAAGGGAGTGATGTGAATGCGGTGTTCTGGTCATGAAATGTCGTTGCCGGGCAGTTAGCCATTGAAGAATTGGACGCGACAACAAGTCTGACACCCGGGGCCTTCCTTTGTATGCACTGCGGCGCTCCGATGATCGTCCTGCTGACCTTCGCTCGCGGCCAACCGATCCGCGCACCGCCCCAGCAGGCTCGGGCACCATGAGTACAAAGCTGCATCAGCGTTCGAGGCAACCTCGATCCCTCGTCTTCGTGGGTCGCGAGGTGCTTTTGTCTTCATGCTCAACGACGGCCCTTGTAGCTCGTCCTGTCTCCGGCCAAGTCAAGGTGACGACTTCGATCCGCTGCGCTGTGCCAACGACATTGGCCGGTTCGCCAGGCGCATCGTCGGCGCCGACTCGCCCCAGGCATCCCGAATCCCCATAGGTTCGTCGCGTTCTCAAGCCCTTGCGGTGCATTGCGCGCTTTCCTCCTTCGAGGCTTGTCCAACACCTGCCCTCACGCCGTCGTCGTGCTTGGGCGCTGCTGTGTTGCACGGGCAGGTATCGGACAACCCTTAACTAGAGCGGACATTGGTTTTAATAGATTCAGCGACAGCTCTTGGTCGGGTGCCGGTGCTGCGCTCATCGAAATCGTCGCCCCTTTGCTGACGGTCAAGCTGCTGGTCCCAATGTCGGGAATGCAGCAAGCAGTTCCGGAGGTCGACTGACTCTTGTCAGTCTGAAGGAGTCAGTCGGCAGGCTGCAAAAGAAGTATTCGCCATTGGATTGTTAAACTTTTTGCTGTGATCGCACAGCCTGACGAGTTTGCCCAATACTGCTGTGAACTGCTGTACGCAGCCGGTCCATGCACGGCGCGTCGCATGTTCGGCGGGTACGGCATCAGCACCGACGGGCTCACGCTGGCATTGGTTGCCGACCTGGGCCAAGGCGAAACGCTGTGGCTCAAGGCCGGCCCGGATACCCGCGCCCTGTTTGAAGCTGCAGGATGTGAACGTTTCACCTACCAGGCTAAAGGCAAGGAGAGGCACCTGGGCTTTTACAGCGCCCCCGGTGAAGCCATGGAGTCAGCCCGCGAGATGGCCCCCTGGGCCCATCTGGCATTGCAGGCAGCAATTGCAGCCCGGCAACCGAAAAAAGCCCGGTCAAGGAAGAAAAAGTAACCAGCACGCTGCAACGACACCCGGGGTCATACCGTGCAATACAGATGCGTCGCCGCTGCGGGCAATACACTGGACAAAGCATCCGCCCCTTGGAATCTTTCATCTGTGGAGCCACCCATGATTGAGGCCTTGATATCCGGCAAGCCACAGGGACAACCTTCCGAAAAGATGGCCAAGACCGGCAAGCCGTTTGTGACGGCCAAGGTGCGCGTGCATGCGGGGGACGCCGATGTGTTCGTGAACGTCATTGCCTTCAGCGAATCGGCCTGCGCGGCCCTCTTGGCGTTGGAGAGCGGCGACGCCGTGTCGCTCGCCGGCAGCCTCACCCCCAAGGCGTGGACGGACCGCGAGGGTATGGCCCGCCCGGCACTCGACCTGGTGGCCAGCCATGTATTGACCGCCTACCATGTGACGCGCAAGCGCAGAGCCCTCGAGCGCAAGCCACCTGACCCGTCTGAATCCCAACAATCAAGCCATCATGATGAGCTTGACGATGGCAGCCCGCTGGACTTTTGAGTCCATACCTTCTGAGCGATCAGGGACAGACAAAGCAGTCATTTCTACTTTGCCCGTGGGGCGTTCATCAATGCTGCAGCAATGCGCTCATGCCAGACATGGGCTTCGAGCTTGGGACGCAGAACGCCCTGGATGTTGCGCAGCCAGCAGCCTCGATTGTCCTGGCTTGCAGGGTGATCAATGCTTTGCCGGCATCACTGTCAACTCCGCATCACTGCCAACACCGACAGTCCAGGCGCAGCCTGCATCGACTGGGCCTTAATCTACACGCTGACGTTGGGAGCCCACGCAGCGATCATCAGCATGCAACCCATCAGCGTCAGGCCAATGGACATCCGCAGGCGCGAGCGACGTTTCACACGAGCCCTGTGGTCGCAGTAATCCCGGTAGTCCCGGTTGTTCCAATTCACGCTGCGGTTGATAGAAAACATAGCACTCCCTTGTCCATGCGTTGTTGATGTGCTTCCTGCGCAGTGCAGTTCGAACCAATTTCCACTGCCGCGTCGCACCTGCGTTGTCTGGGTCCAGTTTCGTCAATGCAGTGCTTATTGCCCATCACTTAGATGGGTTACTTAATTGAAGTTTTGGCATGCTGGATTTGAAGCTCATCCATTAGAACGTTAAGGGAACCCATAGCGATTTTTTGAAGCTCCAAACAAGTGAGCACCATCGAGTAACTTACGTAACCATAAGAAATTAAAGACTACTCTTCTGCAAAAAAGACAACCTTGCCCATGGCAGCTTGCTGCAGCAAGACCGTTCCCTTCGGCCGTCAACTACTACGGCTTGCCCCCAGGCTGCTCAAAATGTCAGGAAGGATGCGGTAGATTTGCGCAGCGATAAATATCGCTCCGAGTGGATCGCCAAAGGTACCCGCTGTTGGCGGTCCTATCACGCGGACAGCCGGTTGTTTCGTCCTCTTTGCGCTCAACGCCTGGCAATTCTCATCGACCGCGAAGCCGATACCGCATTCGTCGGCAGTGAGCCAGCCCTTGCCCATCAATGCAGAGAGAAATGGACTCGATGAAACCCTCGACAAAACGTCCAGGCCCGTGCAATTGATGATGAACTCGAACGCTTCGCACCGGTTGGCCTTGCCCTCACCCTCTCTGGGTGCAAAACGAACTTGAAGCGAGCCGCTTGCTTCAAGCGCAGCCACTGACTGGATGCGCTCCGCCCTGAACTCGATGCGACCCTGCGCCTGCGCAGCCTGCACCAGGCGTTGCGTTTGTGGCGGCGAGCGAAAGCGGTGCACGTCGTACCAGGTCCGCGCTTTCTTCAGAAATCGTCGCTTTTGCGCTGCAGGCAACAGGGGCCAGGTCCGCCACACCACGTCGCGTAGCTCATCAAAGGCCGATTGCCAGCTTACGCCCTGCGCCTGGACCTCCCCAATACGCTGCCGAAGCGCTCGGATCCAGGCTCGCAACGTAGGCTCAACCCCCGGTTGCGTGAGAAAGCCCGGCGCCGGTCCCAGGATTCGATCCAGCATCTGGCGGCCCGTGGCCGTTGCAGGCGCAACCGGCACGGTCGGGGGAGGGGAAAGGGGGCCGGCGGAGGGCGCCTGGGGACGTGGCTGCAATCCGCGTCTTGAAATGCTCACGATCTTGCCCGTGTGCCCTTGCCGCAGCAGGGTCGCCAGGACATCGAGCGCCATCAAGCTGCTGCCGATGATCAAGACGTTGGCCTCACCGGGAATTTCAAGCAAACGTTGAGTCTCGAGCGGATTTTCAAGGACCCCGGGATGTGCCGTCAGCGAGGCATCGAGCGGCGTTTGCAGCCTCGGTGGCGGATTGCCGGTGGCGATGATCAGCATGTCGCACACCAGTGCGTGCCCTGCATCGGTCACCACCTCGATCGAATCGCCTTTTTTCAACGCATCGACTACGCGGGCTTGAAGATGCGTGATGGTCGATTGCGTCGATGGCCACCGAGCGTGCTCACGAAAGGCAGATTCCATATACCTGCCAAAGTCTGCACGCCGCACGAAAGCGCTGCCATCGGGCAGCAGCGCCTGCGGGTCAGCTGCAAAGAGGCCTTGCTGTTCACACCATCGCGTGAAATGCCCTGAATCCCGAGGGTCGATGGAGTGAACCCAGGTCGGCCCATTCAAGCGGTGATCGGGATCGGTGGTCGAATAGGCCAGGCCCAGGCCAACCCGGTTACGCGGTTCGATGAGGGTGATGTGCAATGGTGCTCGGGTGCTTCTCACCAGCTGGACCGCCGCGCAGACACCGCTGAAGCCACCTCCGGCAATGGCAATGTGGCTCGGTTTATCAGGCAGCACTGTATGCTCCATAGCGTTTTCGGGAATGCCAGGATGACCGCCGCCTTGCTCGGCCGGATCACGCATCACGCATCACGGCAAAGTACGGGAAGCCGGCAACGATTCATTGCGTTTCAAGCAAAGGAAAAAATCCGTCAGCGTGATCCGTTCAACCGAAAGGATTTTGTACGCTGTGACGTGGAAAGTTTTAAACGGCTACTTGACCCTACACGCAATGGACTTCTGCACATTCAGCGCCACCACGGGGAAATTACGCAGCCTGCAAGATGAAAACGAGCAACTCAAGCGCGCACTGGTCCCGGACCCCAAACTCGAAGGCGGGGTCGTGTGCCAATAAAGCCGCACCTGCCTGTGAATCCCCCCCCCCAAGGCTATGCCTCGACCAAGTATTGGGCAAGGCATATTAGGACCTGGACGGATATATCCCCTCCAACGCAATGCAAAAGTGCGTGTTGGGATCTGGCTCTTTACCCTTCAGATTTGGCAATGCGAAGGTCGTAGCACCGTCTCCTCCGTAGGTTGTGCCCAGTAAACTGAAGAGGGCAGTATTTTGCGAAATGGCCATGAGTTGCCCTTCGCAGAATGCCCAGCCGTTTGGGGCGAAGTTATACGGAAGTAGTTGAATTTGACCTAGAAATGGTTCCATGGTAAGGCTTCCTATGGTGGCGGTAAAGCGCGATGAACGGTAGGGCACTGTTGGCGAATTGTCAAGTTCATGACGCCAGCCGGGCGAAGCGCGATGTTCGTGCTTTCTCCCGAGGCTGGCCGGTTAGGCATGCCGTGATCCGCTTGACATTCATGGCAACCCCCCGTCACCCCATGCTGCAGGCTCGTTTTGGCCAAGCTTTCACTGCTGCCATTTGTCTATGCAGCCAGCATCAAGCTATCAAGGGCCGAGCTGCACGTTGAGCTAAGCTTTCATCTTACCTCCCATGCCTGGGTCACATTGACATTGCCAAGAAGCGCTTATTTCGAGCAGTGGATGAAGTCCTACCCTTGCGCTTCCCTTGCCGCGCTATGGTATCGGCATGGTCATCATCAAACGTCAGGGAGTCAGCCTTGCCTCCGCAGTTGGGCGCGGGGCGGCAGCCGTAGCGGGCGCATGGCTGCTGATGCTGGGTCATGCTGCTTCATCGCCTTTTCCCGATCAACCGAAGGGAGCGGCTGCGCCGCAGAGCGCAGCACTGACGCCCGTGCAGCGAGCCGCCTGTCCCTTGCAGCTGGCAGCGACAGTAGCCGGCAGGAAAGACGGGAAATTTACCCTGCAGACCGACTTGTCCGGCATGACCGCGAGCAATATCGCCTCGTTTATTGTCCTGGGCAAGGAAGCGGCTGCGGCAGGCCGGCCGCGCGACGCCGAAGTGGCTTTCCTGATGTCATGCCGGGTGGCGGACAAGCTCAAGGGGATGGACTCCGTTGAGTCCGCCGACGCAAAGTACCAGCTGGGCTGGCTTTATGCCGGGCTCGCTTTGGAGGATGGCTCTGCCAGAGCCAGTCGCGCCGAGCTGCGCAGGCGTGCCGAACGCCTTTACGCCGACAGCTTGCAGACCTATCAGGCCAAGTATGGCCAGGCCCATGAGAAGTCACGGTTCGCGGCCGAAGGGCTCCAGGCGCTGGGCCAGCCGGTCGGGTCGGCGCAGGAGGGCACGTCAAAGCCTTCCCAAGCCTCCATGCCGCCATCGCGGCCCCGCCGCAATGAGGCCGCACAAGCGGCTTCACCAGCGCCGGGCGAGCCGGGCGCAGCAGCGTCGCCCGGACCGAGTTTTGACTGCGCCAAGGCGCGCTCCATGCCCGAGAAGATGATTTGCTCGGACGCCGAGCTTGCCCGGCTCGACCGCGAACTGGGCCGGGTGTACGCGCGGGCGAAAAACGCGGCCTCTGACGGCGCCGCCTTTCGGCGCCAGAACAGCGAAGAGTGGCGCAGGCGCGAGGCGATGTGCCGGGATCGGGAGTGCCTGCTGCGCTGGTATGCGAACAGGCACGATCAGCTGATGAATATCATGCAAGGGCAAGAGCCAGCGCCATCGACGGTCTCCCGATAGGCTATTTTTTGGCGACGCTCAGCTTTACTTCGTTTGCCGCCCTGCCTATATCGGCAGCGGCATCAAGCAACTCAGCCATGTCCTGGTGTTCGCATACCCGTGGAAGGTGCTCTACAGCCTGAAGCAGCAGCGCGCCGGAAGTCACAAACGACGAGACACGCGAGTATTGGACCGCCTCGATGTCCCCCGGGTGTCAGACTTGTTGTCGCGTCCAATTCTTCAATGGCTAACTACCCGGCAACGACATTTCATGACCAGAACACCGCATTCACATCACTCCCTTGAATTTAAAGAGCAGGCATTGCTCAAAGCCAGGCATCGCGGCACGCGTTCCGTTATCAGCGTTGCCAGTGAACTCAACATGTCCGCCGGCACGCTCAGGAAGTGGCTGCAAAGCGCAAGCAAGAAAACCGGCACGATAGCCCCCCCGGTGTCCGCTGCAACTGCTGCACTGGACGGCCCGGCGTCGGCCTGGACGCCTGCACAGCGTTTGATGGCGCTGCAGCAAAGCTATGCACTGGATGACATGGCCCGGGCCAGCTGGTGCCGCGAGCATGGCGTGTTCGAGCATCAGCTGGTGCAGTGGCACCAGGCGTTTTGCACCCCTGCCGTGCCCGCTTCACGCGAGGCGAGCGGCGCCTTTCGCGAGCTGCAGCGCCAGCATGATCAGTTGCAGCGCGAACTCAGGCGCAAGGAAAAGGCGCTGGCCGAGGTGGCTGCCTTGCTGGTGTTGCAAAAAAACTTCCAGGCGCTGTTGGAGGGCGCGGACAAATGACGTCCGTCCAGCAGCGCCAAAAGTTGCTCGGCCTCATTGACAAGGCCTGCGCCGACGGGGCGCGTTTGCAACCGGCTTGCCGCCAGATCGGCTTGTCGTGCCGCAGCGTGCAGCGCTGGCAGCGCTCTGAGGCGGCCGAGGGTGACCAGCGCCCTTCAGGCAAGCGGCGCTATGCACGCCCGGCCAACAAGCTGCTTGAAGAAGAGCGCCAGGCCGTGATGGCCACGCTCAACAGCGAAGCGTTCAAGGACTTGCCGCCGAGCCAGATCGTGCCTCGCCTGGCCGACAGCGGCGTCTATGTGGCGTCCGAATCCACGATGTACCGCCTGCTGCGCCAGGAGGGCCAGTTGGCCCATCGGCGCGCAGAGCGTTCAGCGCAAAAGCGCAGCCGGCCGCGCGCCCTGGCCGCGACCGGGCCCGATCAGGTGTTTTGCTGGGATATCACGTACCTGCCAACCCAGGTGCGCGGCCAGCACTTCTACCTGTACCTGTTCGAGGATCTGTTCAGCCGCAAGATCGTTGGCTGGCAGGTGTTCGATTGCGAGAGTGCCGAGCTGGCCAGCCAGTTGCTGCGCGACATCTGCGCGCGGCACAGCATTCCCCCGGGCCAGCTGACGGTGCATTCGGACAATGGCGCGCCGATGAAGGGCGAGACCATGCTGGCCACGATGCAGCGCCTGGGAGTGGCGCACACGCGCAGCCGGCCGTCCGTAAGCAACGACAAGGACTACGTCGCATACTGCACTCCTTCCGTACGTTCAGGTGGAACCGTTGCCTCCAGACGCCGCTGCGAGAGCTTGGCGCCGGGCTTCTTGCGGGGAGCCAGGTCGCCTGGTGGTTCATACAAGGACTCGTTCTTGTCGCTGTAGGCGTGGCCTCGCAACAGGCCGCGCCGCAGCCAGATCTTGACAGTGTGGGGGGTGACGTGCAATGCGTCGGCCATTTCCTGCAGTGTCAACATGCCGCGCTCGCGCAATCGGTCGTACCGCGGTTTGAGATGGTAGTCGCGCGCCAAACGCGCGATCATCCGTGTATTGAATGCCGATCCCGCACCCGGCGCGAATCCACGAGCATTGAGAACGTCGGCGATCTGCGCCGTGGTGTGTTCGTCAAGCAAGTGGTCTATCTCCTGGACCACGGCAGTGGGCGTCACACGCTGCTGCCAGGAGCACTTGGGCAGGGGTAGATGCAGCGACTTGCGCGCACCACCCTTGAAGCGAATATGTATGGTGATCTTGTCGTCACGATTCAAGGTGACGTCCTCCACCAGCAATCTGACCATGCGTTTGCGATCGCGATCGAGCGTACCCGGATCGTTCCACAGGCGAGGGAAGTCGGTGGCCAGTTGCACGATCGCTTTGCGCTGCTCGTCGGTCAACAAGCGTGCGTCTTCATCCCGGCGACGGGTGTACTCCTCGCGTGCATCGCCCAGCGCGCGCAGCTTCTCGTTCCAATCCGCCTCCAGGGAGTCGGCCACCAGCCGGTTGTCGGGATCAACGCGCATATAGCGTCGCTGCGCCAGTTCGCATTCGTACTGCGCGCGTTCAACATTGGCATGGCGCATGCGGTCCGCCTCTTCAAAGCGAGACTGCAGTTCCTGTTGAACGACCAGCGACACCTCGAGCGCAACCGGATTGACCGCCTCGATGAGCACCGCTGCGACCGCTTGGTCAATGCCGGTTCCGGGCACGTGTTGGCACACCGCTTGACCGTGCTTGATGCGTTCGCGCTGGCATATGTAGTCGGGACACAATTGCCCATGACGATCGTGATAGCGAACCGTCATGCGTTGACCGCAGCGCCCACACAAGACCATTCCTTGCAGCAGCGCAGGACCCTCGCGCGGTGGTCCGCGCCGCCGATCGGTGCCCATCGCCTGCGCGTTGGCATGCAGGCGATGCTGGTTGAGCTCGAACTCGTCCCAAGAGATATACCCCGCATGGTTACCCGGGATCAACGTGACCCATTCATCGCGCGGCATTCGACGCAGCCGGGTGCGGCCATCGATGGTCCTGACCGTATGGCAACGTCCATAAACAAACGCTCCAGCGTATCGGGGACTGTGCAGCACCCGAAGCACCTGGTCGTGCGTCAGGCTGCCCCACAGCAGTTCGCCTTTGTGGGGACCCTTGGCGCAGCGCCGCGGAAATGCCAGCTTCTCATCACGCGCGGCCTTGACCGTGGCGCAGGCTGAGCCGGTGCGGGCGAACGCCGCGAACAGCCACCTCAGGCAATGCTGGACTTGCTGATCAGGATCGAGCACGAGCGTGCCATCGCTGGTGTAGATCAACCCCACGGGCGGGCGCATCTCCAACTCGCCGCGGCGCGCCTTGTTCAGGATTCCGCCCTGCAGGCGCGCGCGCAGCACATGCAGTTCCGCCTCGCTCATGGTGCCCTTCAGGCCGAGCAGCAACCGGTCGTTGAAGTGTGCCGGGTCATAGACTCCATCCTCGTCGCAGATCAGCGTCGAGGTGAGCGCGCAGATCTCCAGCAACCGATGCCAGTCCATGGAGTTGCGTGCCAGGCGCGAGACCTCCAGACCCAGCACGATGCCCGCGTGGCCCATGCCGACTTCGGCGACCAAGCGCTGGAAGCCTTCGCGATCCGTGGCGGCGCCGGACTGGCCAAGATCGGTATCGATGACGATGACGCGTTCGTCTGCCCAGCCAAGGGCCACGGCGCGTTGGCGCAAGCCGTACTGGCGCTTGGTGCTCTCGGTGTTCTCGAACACCTGGCGCAGCGTCGACTGGCGGACATAGAGGTAGGCGTTGCGCTTGAGGTGACTGGCCTGCACCTTCTGATGGTGATCATTCAACATACGAGGGCCTCCTGCCGATTGAACAAAACCATACTGGCCAGCAGCATTGCAACGTCCCTGTGCAACTGCGCTGGACAGATCTGCTGGTCACCCTGTGGCGGCGCCGGCACCGGCGTCGGCGCCACGCACTGACTCCACACCTGCATCCAGGCGCACATACCGCCACGGGTGAACAAAGCCAGGCCCTGGGGTTGAACGGCCGATCGGCCAAGCACCTGTTGGCGCAGATCTTCGTAGCGTGCAACCAGACTGTCGTCGCGCAGCAGCGGCGCAAGCGACACGGGTATCAGCGCCGTTTTTTTTTGCGCAGCAACTGCCGCTCGATGCTGCGAGGGTGAACTTGCACCCCGAAATTTTGGTGCACCAACTCGGCCAGGCGCTCCGCACGAATATCCGGATCGGTAGCACGCGCCTCGCAGATGAACTGCAGCACCGTTGGCGTGAGTTTGTGGCCACCGTGCGGACCACTCTTGTGGGCGAGTAAAGCGGCCAGGCCGCCGCTCTCGAAGGCCGTCATGGCCTGGTAGAACGAGGGACGCGAAAAGCCGCAGGCCTTGGCAGCCTCGCTGATCGAGCGCTTGTCGATGTTGACCAGTCGCAGCATCTCGTACTTGACCTGCAGCACATCGTCGGGGTCGAAGAACGCGTTGTTGGCGAACAGTGCGTGAGTGACGCCGTGCGCACGCGGGTTGAGCGCAGCGTGCTGGCGCAGGACCGCTTGCTTGTCGTGCTTGTCTCGATCTATGGGCATGGACCCTCCTCGGCTCAGGCCAGTCAATGTATGTAAATAGGATTATGTTCGGCATGAACACACTGTCAAGGTGATCACTGCAAGCGATAGGAGGTTTCATGTGCAGCATGTATGTTGAGCTCCCATGCCAGTAGCATCGAACAGATGCAAGACAAGACGTAATCGCCTTTACACTTTGCACAATATCTTCTTTACACTGAAGGGGCCGGCTCATGACTTCATTGCCTCGATCAGTTGCACCAATTCGAGGAGTTCTTGAGCCCGGAACGCGGCACGTCCCCGCGCCACAGCATTGAAAGGGTCTTCGGCGACCAGGTCGGTCCAGACCGCCGGCATCGAGTGCGAGCCTCCTGCTGTGTCGTGGAAAAAAACCCTGTCTTCGCGCCAGTTCCTCCCACGCTCGACCAGATCGAACACCTGACCGAACAGCGGATGGTGCGGATGGGTGACGCGAAAAGGTCGTCGCTCAACGTCGCCATGCGGCGCAGTTGACTGCTCGCTCCAATCCCTATGTCGAATCGGCGTTCAGAACCCTGAAGTACCGCCCGCAATTGCCTGTCAAGCCGTTTGAAAACCTGCTGGCCGCAAGGCGCTGGGTGACCGAGCTGGCGCACTGGTACAACCATCAGCATCACCACAGCGCGATTGGCTTCGTGACTCCAGCCCAACGCCATGCCGGCCTGGACCGGGCATTGCTTGAGGAGCGATCGCTCGTCTATGAACGGGCACGCCAGGAAAATCCCCAGCGCTGGTCAAGGCAGACCCGCCAGTGGGCGCATGTCGATGTCGTTCACCTCAACCCGGAAACCCCACAAATCAAGGAGCCTCAAAACACGCAAAAAGCAGCCTGACTCACTTCACTTTAGGCGACAACTTCCTTGACAGCCACCGGAAAATGCCCTCAAGCAGACGCAGTGGAATGCATTCCTCAGGAAGAACCAGCTCGGTGCGATTGCCTTGGGCGTCGTGGTGGCACGGCTGCGCAAAGAGTTTGAAATGATCGGCGTCATTTAAAGAGCAGTTGACGTAATTGCATTTACAACAAGCCAACCATGAATCCTACCCCCTGATCGACTTCCCCTCCCCGCTCCCCCTCAAGGCGGGAGCGGGGAGGGGAAGTGAGGAAGTCCAAAGTCGGACTTCGCTTTTCAAGAGGGGGTTGTCATGGGGCATGCAGGGCGTACGACTCTTTTGCTATATTTGTTGTAAATGCAATTTAAATAGGAGAGTTATTGGATGAGTGACGTGTCTGCTCCGGAGCCCGACGCGTTCTTTGCGTCCTGGCAGGCCGCCCGGCTGGCGAACAAGGATTTGAAGCCCATGGGCGCGGCCGGCTTGACCCAGGCTTCGCTGGTCTGGCGACACTGGCTGGCGTTTTGCTCGGGGCACGGTATAGCTTAGGACGCAGCGCGCAGCGCAGACATTGCTCGGTTCACCCAAGCCATCGGCCCGCGCTCGAGCCTCAAGAAAACCTCGCCTGTGACGCTGCGCCGCTACTGGCGCGTGCTGCGCGACCTGTACGCGCATGCGCTGGCCGGTGGCCTCATCGAGGTCAACCCGGCCGAGGGCGCCCAACCGCCGGCCACCGAGCGCGTGCCTTCGCTGGCACTGTCACTTCCCATGTGGACCGCCCTGCACGAGGGCCTCTATGAAGGCTTGCTAGGTGGCGACGACTTCAAGGCCAGGCGCAACCGCCTGGCACTGCTGCTCATGATGCGCGCCGCGCTCACCGTGCGTGAGATCATCGGCTTGACGCTGGACTGCGCCCAGATTTGTGCAAGCTTTCCTGAGGTGAGCGCGGGAGCGGACCCTTTGTACGCCCTACGCGTACGAAAAGCCGGCGGCGGGCACGAACGCTCCCTGCAACTCGACCTGGAAACCAGCCGGGCGCTGCAAGCCTGGCTCGCGGTGCGCCCGGTGGGCCTTCCCGCACTGCATCCGGGCAGCCGCCTGCTCGTAGGCGACCGCATCGGGCGCAGCATCGCACCCAACGGCCTGTACAACATCTGCCAGGCGCACCTGGCGCGATGCCTGGTGGAAAAAGGTTTCTTGGAAACGTCCAATCCCGTGGCTACGCTCGATCCGGGCGCCTTGGCCCACATGGGGCCCAACACGCTGCGCAACACCTGCATTGCCGGGTGGTTCAACGCCGGCGTACCGCTCGCTGAGATCCAGCGGCGCTGCGGCTTCAAGGACGCCAGCGTCATGAGCCGCCTGGGCGCGCACCTGCTAAGCCCTTTTCCGCTTTGAAAGCAGCATGATGAGGCATCCACCGGGAACCCCTAAGAGCCAGGATGCGGCGCTTGAGCAGCTGTGGCGCCAGGTGTGCGCCTCGCGCGGCACGCCGGCGCCCGATCCGGCGGGGCTTGCCCGCTTCATGGAGGATTTGGAAACGCACGTGCGGGAAAAGCTCCAAAGCGTCTTGCTTCTGGCAGCTCGGGGCCGGGAAGCGCCGGGCGAGTTGAGCCTGCTCAGCTGGGCAGCTAGCTGCACGCGCCCTGCCCTGCTTGAGCGCCTGGCCACCTACGGCCTGGCCTTCACCGGCGCGCACCTGTTTGCCTGCGGCTTGAGGCTGCGCGAACAAGGCTGGGACATGCAGCACCGGATCGCGCAGCTGGCAGGCAACCCCGCGGACGTGGACACGCTGCGCGCCTTACTGCCTGTGAAAACTGTGGCGCTGGGTGCGCCTCAAGCGCATCCGCAAGAACAGTCCGGACCCGACAGCCCTGAAGGCAGGGCCGTGGACAAGCCATTTTCCCCCTGGCCCGAGGACGATGAATACGGCCCGCCCGATGGCCAAGCGCCCGGCTGGGAGGAGGAACCCATGGACGACATGCCGGCGTCAAATCTGTCAGCTAGCCTGCCCGTGCTGCTCACGCGCTTTGCGCGCCAGCGGTCGGAGGCTTTTCCCAACGCCTCCGGCGCGGCCAGCGCCGGGCACTCCCCAGGCGCGCCCCGGCTGCGCCTGCGCCTGTTCGGCAAGGCGGCAGCGCACACGCTGGAAATCACCCCGCACCGCCGGGGTGGCGACTTTCTGGGCGTGCACGTGGTAAGCATCGATTCGGCCCCTGCGCTGGGCAGCGGCGTGGGCTACGCCTGGGAGCGCAAGTTGGTGATCCAGCTCACGCCCGAGGAAATGCCCGCCGTCATTGCCACCTTGATGGGCTTGATACCCTCGGTGCGCTTTGGCCACCACGGCGCGGACCGCAGCAAGTTCGTCGAGTTGCGCCGCCAGGAAAACGGGCTGGTGCTGGTCACGGGCGAGCGCGCACTGAGCTACGCGGTGCCCGTGCCGGCCGGCACCGCCTGCTACGTGCTGGACCTGTTTTGCCGGGCCATGGCTATGGCTGCGCCCGGGCGCAGCGTTGCGGACGTGCTCATGCTGGTCAAAAGCGCGCACGGCTTTTGACGGCCATCAGATCAGGCAAAACCTGGGTTGTTGGCGCCGATGTCGAATTGATCCAGGATCAAAACCGCATCGGCGCCAACAGGGCTGTCGGGTCAAACGGCTGCAGCCGAGCGATATAGACCGACTACAGACCACTCTGGCGCTGTACACATGGTGATTGCCTGGCGCCTCAACCGTCTAATGCAGCTCGGACGCAACTTGTCCGATTTACTGGCTGACCTGTTGTTCGAGTCTGACGAGTGGCGAGTGACGTTTATCCTGAACAAAAAGCCCGTGACCCGCCAGACTTCCACGCTTAACACCGTGGTTCGCCTGATTGCCCAGCACTAGGGCTTTCTGGGCAGAAAGCACGATGGCGAACCGGGCGCCAAGGCGATTTGGCTGGACATGAGGAGATTGCCATCTTCGTCGAGGATGCCCGTTATGCCCGGCATTTCAATGATGGATGAATCGTAGTAATGGCATGCTTCTAGAGGGATCCATGTTCAAGGGGTCTGGTCTTTACGACAGCGAATCAATACCCACCACGCTCGCATCTTCGGCCCCATGTCCTTGAGCAATAAGTTGGTCCATGCGCTGCGCAATGCCTGGCAGCACGGACATCGGGAGATCACCCGCAGTCTCCAGCATCAGCCGTACATCCTTGCGGGCCATAGTCAATTCAAAGCTTACCGCAAAGTTGCCTTGGGCCATTTTTTTGCCGCGCCCAGCCACCATGGCGTTAAGGTCCAGCAGCCCGAGCAACTCGATCGCATCGTCCCCCTTGACGCCGCTGGCTTTGGCGATGGTGAGAATGTCAGCCAAAATGGACGACATCCCAATGATCATGGCATTGCCAAACAGCTTGTTGACTGCTGCCAGGTCTTGACGCTCCCCAAGATATTCCAGGCGTGCAGTCATCCGCGCCAGATCACCTTTGGCCTGCTCAAATAGGGCTTGAGGCCCTGCCACCATCATGGACCCCTGAGCAGCGCGGGCCGCTGCTGGCCCCATGAATACCGGACAATGCAGGTAGTTCACGCCTTCTGAATTCAGCCGCGCAGCGCGAGTCGCTGTACTGGCGGGCAGCGTGGTGGAGTGGTCTAGCACCAAGGCACTGGGTGACAAGGCAGAACGTGCGGCTGCAAGCACTTCGTCAACCACCGCATCGTCTTTCAGTATCAGGTGAACCTGGGACGCTCCCCGGACGGCATCGGCAGCGGTTGCCGCAACCGCTATGCCAAACGCCTTTAGCGCTTCAGCTTTTTCGGGTGACCGGTTCCAGACAGTGACGGTATCGCCTCGCTTGGCCGCAGCTTCTGCGAACGCGCTGCCCAACAAGCCGGTGCCAAGGAATGTGATGTTTGCCATGGAATTTATCTTTCGTATAGACTGCTTGGCGTTTATACACGCTGCCGGCTGGAAGCCATATCATTGATGTTGCTTCGGTGGCAAAGCCGGCTTGGCACAATCTGAGACGAACATTGCGAATTCGTATAGCATTTCAAGATGACTCATGACCACGACCATAACGCCGATGATCATAGCAATCTCAGCGAAACCGAGACCCGGGTGCTTGCACTGAAAACGGTGCTGTCCCAAAAGGGTCATATAGATCCTGACGCCCTGGATGTCCTGATCGACACTTATCAAAACAAGATTGGTCCGCGCAATGGTGCTCGCGTGGTGGCAAGGGCATGGATGGATCCAGCTTACCGCCAATGGCTGCTGGAAGACGCCACGGCCGCCATCGCCTCCCTTGGATACACGGGTCGACAAGGTGAGCACATGGTCGCGGTTGAAAACACGTCGAGTGTTCACAACATGGTGGTTTGCACCCTGTGTAGCTGTTATCCGGTGACCGTTTTGGGACTGCCCCCGGTTTGGTACAAGAGCGCGCCCTATCGCTCGCGGGCTGTCAAAGAACCACGCGGCGTCTTGTCAGACTTTGGCGTCACGCTCCTCGAATCGATTGCCATCCGTGTCTGGGATTCCACGGCGGAAATACGTTACCTGGTCATTCCTCTACGCCCTGCCGAAACTATTCACCTGCAAGAAGACGAGCTGGCGGCGTGGGTGACACGAGACTCCATGATCGGCACTGGATTGCCTACGGCACCGGCAGTCAAACCATGAACTACCAAAGCTTTGCTGATCTGAGTGGTCAAACCGGCATGGGACCTGTTCTGAAGGAATCAAACGAGCCTATGTTTCATGGCAACTGGGAAGCCAGTGCGTTTGCCCTGACCTTGGCAATGGGCTCTACGGGATCCTGGAACATTGATATGAGCCGTAGCGCAAGGGAAACACTGCCAAACTACCTTTCGCTGAGCTACTACCAGATATGGCTCAATGGCCTGTGCAAACTCTTGACGGAGCGAGGGCTTGTCACCGACGAAGAAATCCAGGCAGGCCACATGCTGTCCCCTGCACTTCCTGTAAAAAGGGTTCTTGTCGCACCAATGGTGGCCGGCGTTCTGGCCAGAGGTGCTCCTACCGAGCGGTCCACAGCGAGTCCTGCCAGTTTTTCTGTAGGTGACTGTGTGCGCACTTCTGAAGGTCAGGCAGATCACCACACGCGGCTACCCGCCTATGCGCGAGGCAAAGCGGGGCGCATCGCGGCCGTTCGGGCCGTGCATGTCTTTCCAGACACCAACGCCCAGGGCTTGGGTGAACAGCCGCAGTGGCTCTACAGCGTCGCTTTTAAAGGCACTACTTTGTGGGGGCAGGAGGCCGATCCTGGCTTGACGGTGTACGTCGATGCGTGGGAACCCTACCTGGAGCAGACGTAATGAATGTGCCGACCCACCTTCTGTCGGGGCAGCCCAAGGATGACGACGGCCCGGTGTTTCGCGAGCCATGGGAAGCACAAGCCTTTGCCATGACGATCTCGCTCCATGAACGTGGGCTATTCACCTGGAGCGAATGGGCACACGCCCTGTCGCAACAGATTGCAATCGCGCAGGCCCAGGGCGATCCAGATCTGGGTGACACCTACTATCAACATTGGCTGGCGGCATTGGAGAGCCTTGTGACGACGAAGCAACTCAGCAGTGAAGTCGAACTCAAACAGTACCAGCAGGCGTGGGACCAGGCTGCAGACCGGACACCGCATGGACGACCGATTGAATTACAGGAACTGGACTTCAAGTCCTGAATCCTGGTCATGGCCTTGACCGAACTCTGATCACACCGACAAAGGATATCAAATGAAGGCAGCCTGGTACACGAAGAATGGGACGGCACGCGACGTGCTGGTGGTGGGTGAATTGCCCACGCCAGAGCCTGGTCCCGGTGAAGTGCTGGTGAAGATTTACCGATCCGGCATCAATCCGTCCGATGTGAAGTCCCGCAAGAGCCGCCTTGTGAACGCTGAACTCATTGTCCCGCACAGCGACGGTGGGGGTGTCATCCATTCCGTGGGGGAGGGAGTTGCCCAGGAGCGGGTTGGCCAGCGCGTATGGCTATGGAATTGTCAATGGCAGCGGCCAATGGGTACTGCGGCTGAATTCATCGCTCTCCCCCAGTCACAGGCTGTTGCGCTCCCACCGGGAGTTGACTTTGAAGTGGCCGCATGCCTTGGTATCCCGGTATTGACGGCCTTGCAGGCAGTGCATCTTGCGGGTTCACTGAAGGGTAAAACCGTGCTGGTTACCGGCGCAGGTAACGTGGTCGGGAACTACGTCACGCAATTGGCTGTATTGGGCGGCGCAACCGTGATTGGAACAACCGGTTCAGCCCACCGAAAGTCGCATTCCAGCGAGGGCGGTGCCGCCCACGTACTGGATTACAAAACCGAAGCCATCGCGCAGAGGATCAAACAAATTACAGCCGACTATGGCGTTGATGGAATTATTGATATGGACTTTGCTTCAACGGCTGGGCTTTTAGGCCAGGGCGTATTGAAGGCTCATGGCACGCTGGTCACCTACGGCTCGAATAGCGTTGGCGCAATTCCAGTCGACTTTCGCGCCATGCTGTTCGGCTCCTTTGGAATCAAGGCATTTCTCGTCTACGACCTGAAGGACGCAGACCGTGAAATCATCACAGCAGAATTGACGGCAATGTTGGAGTCGAACTCGCTGGTCCACAAAATCGGTGCCACCTTCAGTCTGGATGAGATCGCCCTGGCGCACGAAGCAGTTGAGAACGGTGCGACCATTGGAAGCGTGCAAATTGTGATGTGAGGAGGGGCAATTGCAGCCTGATTAAATTAAGCATCGCCTTTGGAAAAGGCCGTGAATTTCTCACTGCTACGACAACACAAGGCCCCAACAATGGCTGTCCAGTTTGCCGTTCTTCCCGGTGCCGGTCGCTACAGAACGAACCGTCGTAATTTGTTGCTCGCAGTGTTGCTTATGCTCATCCTCAGCAGCTTTTCCTAGACCTGACTCAACTCCGCGTGGATGGGTAACCGCGTTCGAGGTAGTGCATGTGCGCCATCCACCTGCTTTGCTTTGGGTTCATGCGAAACCACCATCCAACCGTACCAGCCGTGCTGGGGAAAATCCTGCTTTTAGGCAGCTATGACAACAAAATCCATGAAGGCGGTGCTGCTCCACGTTCAGAGCATCAGTCTCGGGACACTATTTCAGCGGCTCGACCTTGTCCAGCAGGAAGGGCAGGAATTCGGCGACCGTAGGATGGATTGGCAAGGCATCGCGCAGCATCTGGTAGCGGGCGCCGGTGGCCATGAAACTGCTGATCACCTGAATCACCTCGTCGCAGCCGAACCCCAGCAGCGACGCGCCGACGATCTCTTCGCTTTGCTCGTCCACCAATATCTGCATCAAACCCGCGGTCTCCCCCTCCTCCTTGGCCCGGCTGACGTCCTTCATCTGATAATTTGCTGCCAGCGTAGCGCGGCCCGACTTTCTAGCTTCGTCCTCCGATAGGCCGACCCGGCCCAGCGGCGGATCGGTGTACATCGCGTAGGTCGATACCCGGCTGTCAGCGGAGCGTGCGCCGCCCATAAGATTGGCCAGTACGATTTGCCCATCCTGGTAGCTGGTGTGTGTGAAAGCACCGCGCTTGTTGATGTCACCCACCGCCCAGATGCCCGGCACATTGGTTTGAAGCTTGCCATCGGTAGGTACAAAGCCGCGCTCGTCGGTCTTAACCCCGACCGCCGCCAAGTTAAGGCGCTCGGTGTTCGGGCTGCGCCCGGTGGCGACCAGAAGGTGCGAGCCTTCGATCCGCTGTCCGCCCACTGTCACGGCGATTCCGGCATCGAAAATGTTTTCCACCCGCTCAACCTCGTTGCCGGTGTGGAAATGGATGCCTTCTCCCTGCAGCATTTCGGTGATCGCCTTTGAAACCGCCTCGTTTTCGTGGCGGGTGATGCGCGGACCGGCCTCAATCACGGTGACTTCGCTGCCGAGCCGGCGAAAAATTTGCCCCATTTCGAGACCGATGTAACTGCCGCCGATGATGACAAGATGGCGCGGAAGCTCACGAAGCTGGAGCAAGCTGACGTTGTCCAGATGCGGCACGTCATCGATGCCCGGAAGCGGCGGGATGAGCGCGCGGGTGCCGGTGTTGAGGAAAACCCGCGCGGCCCGCAGCGCTTGGTCACCGGCAGTCAGCTCGAACCGGTCACCGGCTCGGCCCACAAAGGCTCCCCAGCCCCGCAACAAGGTCAGGCCGTCTTGCCCAGTGATCGATTTTTCCAGCCCGGCTCGCGATTCGTCGACCCGCTGCTGCATCCGCTCCATAGCGGCCGCGAAGCCGATTTCGATTTTTCCGGCCTGGATACCGAAGTCGCCAGCACGACCTGCCAGATACGCGACCCGGGCGCTTTTGCGCAGGGTCTTGGTCGGCGTGCAACCGTGATTGACGCACGAACCACCGACCAATCCCCCTTCTATCAAGGCAACCTTCTCGCCGCGCCCAGCCAGCGTCATGGCAAGGTTAGGGCCTGCTTGGCCGGCGCCGATCACAACGACGTCAAACTCGATGACGGGCTTGTTCTTGTTCATGTAATGCTCCTAATGCCTTGACTTTAAAACGAACAATTCGGCTTTCGCTCAGTACCGGCGGATGCCAAGGTTTTGGTCAAGGTTGAGGAAAGCGAGTTCATGTTGATTCTCCTGGCAGATTGAGGCGAAAAGACTTGCTTACTTTTTGACTGCCGCGCAAGCGCCACATTTGGCGCTGCATGCGCCGCACTTCGCCTTGACCGTCTTGTTCTTGCTTCCTTTTACGCTGCTCGCGGCATATTTCGACTTGCATGCACCACATTTGGCTTTGGATGAGGTCGCCTGTTTGGGTCCGCACTTGGCGCCAGCGCAGCTGGCAGCCATTACGTTTCCAGAAAGCGCTGCAGCGGTCACGACTGCAGATGCGATGGTTTTGGCGATTTTGGATGATAGGTTGCTCATGGGATGTCCTTGTTTGGTTGAATCGGTCGTAACGTTGGGAAAACGCGGAAAGTCACGTACAAAACGAGGCTTTCGTGGATGTGACTGTTCAGCCCTCCTGAATTGCAGCCCAAGGGGTTTATGTCAAACTTGAAGCCGTGCAAGAACCAGACGCTACTGCCGACCTGACGCTCCAGGCCATGAACGAGAAAGCCCAAGCGCTGCAAGGGCAAGTGCAGGCGCTCACGAGCGAAGTCGAAAGACTGCGTTTGCGCATCAAGGAGCTCGAAGGCCAGGCATCGAAGAACAGCAAGAACTCGAGCAAGCCGCCATCTTCGGACGGCTTGAAAAAGACGACCTCGCTGCGCGTGGCCTCGGGCAGGAAGCCGGGCGGTCAGGCCGGGCACGCGGGCAAGACGTTGGAGCAAACAGACAGGCCAGACATCGTCATCCGGCATGCGCTGCCCGAGCGCTGCGATGCCTGCCAGGCGACGCTGTCCAATAGTGATGCGCAAGTTCACCGGCGCGGCCAGGTGTTTGACATCCCGGCCGTGCGTTTTGAGGTGGTGGAGTTCCAGACGCTGCAACTGCGCTGCCCGTGCGGCAAGCTCCACGAGAACGAGTTTGCGCCCGAAGTGTGTGTATGCCCGGCATTTCAATGA
>NZ_KL448326.1:25951-105593 GCF_000709345.1 Polaromonas glacialis
GTCGATGAATCGGGCCTGCGCGTAGCGTCTTGCCTGCAGTGGCTGCATACGGCCGCCACGGCCACCCACACTTGGTACGGCGTGCATCCCAAGCGGGGCATGCAAGCAATAGCCGACCATGGGGTGCTGCCCAACTACGCGGGCACGCTGGTGCACGACTGCTGGGCGCCCTACTGGAGCCTGGAGTGCGCGCACTCGCTGTGCGGCGCACACTTACTGCGCGAGCTGATTTATCAAAAAGAGACCACTGCGCAAGCGTGGCCCCAGGGCCTTATCGAGTTGTTGCTGGCCGCTGACCAAGCCTGCAAGGCGGCGCGTCAGACCGATACGGCACTACAGGCTGTGCAGGTCGAGGTCTTTGCCAGCCAATACCGCGCCTTGGTGCAGGAAGGCCAGGCGCAAAACCTGCCAGCGGCCAAGGCGCTAGGACAACGTGGCCGGGCCAAGCAGTCAGGTGCCTTCAACCTGCTGCGCCGGCTGTTGGAGCGAGAGCAGGAGGTACTGCGCTTCATGCGCGATTTGGGTGTGCCCTTTACCAACAACCTGGCCGAGCGCGCCATTCGCATGCCAAAGGTCAAGCAGAGAATTTCAGGCTGCTTTCGTACCTTGCCGGGCGCGCAGAATTTCTGCACCATCCGCTCCTATCTGGACACCGCGCGCAAGCAAGGCTTTGGCATGCTTCACGCCATGCGCGCCGTCTTCTCGGGACAGGCCCTGGCGCTCGCGTAGGCTGAACAGTCACTCGTGGATATAGTCATTCGACCGCACCAGATCGTTACACCGATCACCACCTTTATCGGGTGATGCGGACGGCCGAGAGCGAAATGACTATATCGTTCTGCCGGATTCCGATACGCCGCCGTATGAATGCTTTCGGCACAAACGCCCGAAACACATGCCGCTGCGAGCACACCGAAGTTCAGCAGCCTTAAAAACCCGGTCATGGCCTGTTTGTGCCTCGCAAAATTCATTTAGCGCGACAACGCGTTGCGAAGCAGGTAGCTCAGCGCATCCACCAGGGCCACCAGAACCAGCATGGCCAACAAGACCGTGCTGGTCTCGGCCATCTGAAACAAGCCCATGTGAAACGCCAGCATCTGCCCCAGGCCCCCTGCACCCACCACACCCAACACGGCGGCGGCGCGGATGTTGTTTTCCCAGCGGTACAAGGTGTAGCTCATCAGCTGCGGCAGTATCTGCGGCAAGGTGGCATAAAAGAACACCCGGCCCTCGCCCACACCGCGCACCCTGAGCGCAAAAGCAGGCCCCGGCGCAGCGTTTTCTATGGATTCGGCAAACAGGCGACCCAGAACGCCAGAGGTGTGCAGACCCAAGGCCAGCGTGCCCGCAAAAGGCCCCAAACCCACCGCGATCAGCAGCAGTGCCGCCCACACCAGCTCGGGCGTGCTGCGCAAGGCATTGAGCAGCAGCCGGGTCGCAGCGCGCCAGTGCGCCGGGTCCTGCGCATGGGCTTTGCTGGCGGGCAGCGCCAGCGCCAGGCCCAGCAGCACCGCCAACAGCGTCCCCAATGCCGACATGGCCAGGGTCTCCAGCGCGGCCATCACCACCTTGTCGAGGAATACCGTGCCGGTCTCCGGGTGCAAAAGCTCCCCCAAAAACCGGCCCATCCGGTTTGCCGCGTCCCACGACCAGAACTGCGCCCATTGCAAATTCAGCGTGGCAAAACTGGCGACTACCAGCAGCACGACGCCCAGCATCAGCCAGCACGCCTTGCATCGTGCGTCGAACAGCCTGGGCGGCAATTTGTAAGTGTCGTTGGCGGCGCTGGGTTTCATGCGGTGTCCTCAGGCCAAGCCCTTGCGCAGTGCCGCGCTCATGCGATCGGCCAGCCACACCAGCGCCATGAAGACCAGCAAGATACTGGCGACTTCAGACCCGTTGAACATCTTCATGGAGGAGTCCATCAGCTGGCCCAGGCCACCGGCTCCGACAAAACCCAGCACGGCACTGGAGCGAATGGCGCACTCCCAGCGGTACACGGTGTAGCTGGTCAGCTCCCCGGCGTTTTGGGGCAGCAGGCCATAGAAGAAGGCTTGCAGGCGGCCCGAGCCATTGCGCATCAGGCTGGAGGTGGCGTGGTCGTCTCCGCTCTCCAGAATATCGGCATACACCTTGCCCAGCATGCCGCCATAAGTGAGCGCAATCGCCAGCACGCCCGACGTAGGCCCAAGGCCCACCACCCTCACAAACACCAGCGCCCACACCAGCTCAGGCACGCTGCGCAACACCATCAGCACCCAACGGACCACTTGCCGCAGCACAGCGGGCAAAAAGGCCATGCGACCGGTGAGTGCCGACAGGGACAATACCCGCACCGACAAAAGCGACAGCGGTATCGCCAGCAACAGCGCCAGCGTCAAGCCGGCCGTTGCCATCGCCACGGTGCGCCAGGTCTCGCGCAATAGCAGCCCCAAGAAAGCAGCGTCTGTGCGGGGTGGAAAGAAGTCCCCCACAAAATTCAGCGCAGGCTTCAACGCGCCCGGCTCCATCAACAGCCAGGGGTTGAATTCGGTCAGCACCAGGGTGGGCCAGAGCAAGGCCAACCCTGCCAGCACCCAGAAAACCCGCCCGGCCCATGCCGGGTCGCGCAGGGCTGGGCTGCGTCCGGCCAAGGCAGTTCCAGGCACAGCGTTCGTCATGACGCGCTGCAGGTCATCGGCAATGCATCACCACGGGTGCGGCGGCTGTGGGAAAAGCATCCGCATCAACGCTTGCGGGCTCCGTCAGCTCGTGCAGTTTCTGCGCATACAACGCCTGCAGATGTTGCTGCGTGACCGCAGCAGCGGGCAGGTCAAAGGCCAACGCGCCATCGCGCAAGCCCACGATGCGCGGGAAATGGGCCAGGGCCATCTCCACATGGTGCAGCGTAGCCACCAGTGTGGCACCGCGTTCGCATGCCGCCTGGGTCAGGGTTTCGATGGCGTGTTGCGAGCGGGTCGGGTCCAGCGCTGACAAGGGCTCATCGACCAGCAAAAGGCTGGCTTCAGACACCAGCGCCCGGGCCAAGCCCACGCGCTGGCGCTCGCCGCCCGAGAGGCGGTCCACGCGGTCAAACAGTTTGTCGCTCACGTCAAAACCGGCCAAGGCGCGCTCGGCCCTGGGGATGTCCACCGGGTAGAACAGGCTGCACAAGCTGGTCCACAGACTCTCATGCGGCAGCCGCCCGGCGAGCACCGCAGTGACCACGCGCTGGCGGGGCGGCAGCGGCGGCAACTGGGGCGCGAGAAACAGCGCACCGCGCAGGTCTTGCAAGGCACTGCGCGACAGCTGCCACGGATCATTGTCATTTAGCAGCAGACGCCCGGCTGACGGCCTGAGCGCGCAGGCCATCAAATGCAGCAGCGTGGTTTTGCCAGCGCCTGAAGGGCCGATGATGGCCACTTGCTCACCGGCACGCACGCTCAAACTCAGCGCCCGCACCGCAGGAGCATCCCCCGGCCTGGCCGCCGGGTGCCTGCCCGAAACGTCGAAGAACTCTATTTTCATGAACGAAAATGGCATCCGGCGCTTGTTGCATATGCGCAAACAGCTATTAAATTAATAGCAAAATTACGCACACGGCTACTTCAAAAGGCCAGCACTGCGCGCGGCCTGCTCAATGCCTTTGTAGTTGTCGGCCTTGGTGGGGATGAAGCGCGTGGCGCGTTGCAGATCCAAAATCTCCTTGCCTTCTGCGGTGTTTCGATCCAGGCTCAAGAAAGCCTTGGTCAGTTTTTCACGCTGCGCGACAGGCATATCGGCATGCACCGTCCAGTTGTAGTCAAAGTAACCAGGGGTGGTAAAAAACACCTTGACCTTGGTGGTGTCCACCTTGCCTTCAGCCACAAACTTTTCCCAGACCGAGATATTCAGGGCACCTGCATCGACCTTGCCAGCCGCCACCGACGCAATGGTGGCATCGTGCGCACCCGAATAGGCCACGCGCTTAAAGTCCTTGTCCGGGTCGATACGGGCCTGGAGCAAAAAGCTGCGGGGCATCAAATGCCCGGAGGTGCTGGATTGCGAGCCAAAGCTCACGGTCTTGCCCTTCAGATCTGCCAGGGTTTTGATGCCGGGGTCACTGGTGATGAAAACCGAGCGGAATTTTTCATCTTCCTCACGCTGAACCAGGGGAATGGCCTTGCCGCCCGAACGCACATTGGCCTGCACAAAGGTAAAACCGCCGTACCAGGCCATGTCCACTTGCTTGTTGGCCAGCGCCTCGACCGATGCGGCGTAGTCGGTCACCGGCGTGAATTCAACCTTCATGCCCAGGGTTTTTTCAAGGTATTTCATCAGCGGGGCGGCCTTGCGCGCCAGCTCGGTCGGAGACTCGTCAGGAATGGCGGTGACCCTGAAAACCCCTTGGGCATGCAACAGGGACCCAAAGGCGAGCAACCCGAACGCGATCACGGCGCGAAGCGAGCGGGAAGTGACAATACCAGCCATGAAAAACCTCGTGGGAATAAACAAAAGAGTTGTCGATTAGACTTGAAATCGGGGACTCCTGCAGACTGCACTGTGCGGTAAAAATCAGTGCCTGTTTCTTGCTCCATGGACGACCCGCCTGGTTTTTCATCTGGAGGCTCACACCCCCAATTGCCTCATGAAACGCCCCCACATACTCATCATTTCCCCTGCATCAGCCGATGCCAACAATGGCAATTGGCAAACCGCCTGGCGCTGGTCACGCCTGCTGCGCCCGGCCTTTGAGGTCACGATTGCACCGTCCTGGGGCGGTGAGCCTGTTGATGTGATGCTGGCGCTGCATGCCCGACGCTCAGCCGGCTCTATTGCCCGCTGGGCGCAGGCACAAGGTGCGAGCGCCGCAGCACCGGGCCTGGGTGTGGTGCTGACCGGCACCGACTTGTACCGCGACATTCAAACCGATGCATCGGCGCAAGCGTCCCTGGCCTATGCAGCGCAGCTGGTGGTGCTGCAGGAATGCGCACCCGAGGCCCTGCCGACGGCTGTCCGGCCCAAGGCCCGCGTGATTTATCAGTCCGTTACCCCCAGGCAAACCGCCGTGAAGCCTCAGCGGCATCTGCGTGCGGTGATGGTGGGGCATTTGCGCGATGAAAAGTCGCCGCAAACCCTTTTTGCCGCCGCGCGACGGCTCAAAGACCATACCGACATCTTCATCGATCACATTGGCGATGCGCTGGACGCTGAACTGGGCGGACAAGCGCAGGCCTGCGCCGCCGAATGCCCCCACTACCGCTGGCTGGGCGGGTTGTCGCATGAAGCCACGCGCCGCCACATCCAGCGCGCGCATGTGCTGGTGCATACCAGCCGCATGGAGGGCGGCGCCCATGTGGTGATGGAGGCCATAGCCAGCGGCACACCGGTCCTGGCCTCGAAAATTGCGGGCAACCTGGGCATGCTGGGGCCCGACTACGCAGGGTATTTTGAACATGGCGACGCGCAGGGACTGGCCGGTTTGCTGCTTCGCCTGCGCGCCGAACAAACCCGTACCGACAGTTTTTACAGCCTGCTGCAAGCCCAGTGCGCCCGGCGGGCGCCCCTGTTTGCACCGGCTGCCGAGAAAGCCGCGCTGATGAAATTAGTCCAGGCGTTGCTGCCCCCCAAACGCCAACCCGAGAAATCACACACCCATGCTTGCGCCTGAACAACCCATTTTGAGAGACATCGTTCTGGTGGGCGGTGGCCACAGCCATGTCGGCGTACTCAAGAGCTTTGGCATGCGGCCCATTGCCGGCGTGCGCCTCACCCTGATTTGCACCGACATGCACACGCCTTACTCAGGCATGCTGCCCGGGTATGTGGCGGGCCACTATGACTATGACGCGGTGCATATCGATTTGAGCCGCCTGGCGGTTTTCGCCGGGGCCAGGCTGTACCGCGATGAAGTGATTGGGCTGGACCGCGTCAACCGCAAGGTGCTGTGCCGCAACCGCCCGCCCGTGCCTTTTGATGTCTTGTCCATCAACATTGGCTCCACGCCCCGGCTTCAGGATGTGCCCGGCGCTGTGGAGCATGCGGTGGCGGTCAAGCCCATCACGCGCTTCAATGACCGCTGGCTGGCGCTGCTGGAACGCGTGCAGCGCCACCCTGGCAAAACCACCGTGGCCGTGGTGGGCGCTGGCGCGGGCGGCGTGGAACTGCTCCTGGCCATGCAGTTTCGCCTGCGCAATGTCCTAGCCGCGCTGGGCCGCAACCCGGATGAGCTGGTGTTTCACCTGTTTACCAACAGCGCCTGCATATTGCCCACCCACAACCCCGGTGTGCGACGGCGTTTTGATGCCGTGCTGGCCGAGCGCCACGTACGCGTGCATCGCAATGCGGCCGTCACCCAGGTCATGCCGGGACGCCTGCAAACGGCGTCGGGCGAAGTGGTCGAGGCCGACGAGATTGTGTGGGTGACCCGCGCCGGCGGTGCCGCGTGGTTGAGGGACACCGGCTTGGCGCTTGAGCCGGACGGTTTCATTCAAGTCGCCGACACCTTGCAGACCCTGACCGATCCGGCCATTTTTGCCGCCGGCGACATCGCCAGCATGGTCAACCATCCGCTGGAAAAAGCCGGCGTCTTTGCGGTGCGCCAGGGGCCGCCGCTGACCGAGAACCTGCGCCGCAGCGTACAGGGCCTGCGCCTGAAGCCGTACCACCCCCAGCGCAGCTGGCTGGCCCTCATCAGCACGGGCGATCAGAACGCCGTGGCATCGCGCGGCTGGCTGGGTTTTGGCGGCCCTTGGGTGTGGCGCTGGAAGGACTGGATTGACCAGCGCTTCATGCGCAAGTTTCAAGACCTGGCGCCGATGGACACCCGCGCCGCAGCCTCTGCAGCTGCTTCACCTGGCACGGTGCAACTCACTTCAGAAGAATCGTTGCAGGCCATCTCGGCCATCGCCATGCGCTGCGGCGGCTGCGGTGCCAAGGTAGGCGCCACGGTGCTGTCACGCGCCTTGGCCCAACTGCACCCGGTTCAGCTCGACGACGTGGTGGTGGGCCTGAAAGACCCGGACGACGCCGCCGTGGTGCGGGTCCCCCCCGGCAAAGCCATGGTGCATTCGGTGGACTTTTTCCGCTCCTTCATTGACGACCCCTACCTCTTCGGCAAGGTCGCGGCCAACCATGCACTGGGCGACATCTGGGCCATGGGCGCGCAGGCGCAATCGGCCACCGCGATTGCGACCGTTCCCTCTGGCCTGGAGAGCAAGGTCGAAGACGTGCTGTTCCAGATGATGACCGGCGCGCTGGAGGTATTGAACGCCGCCAACTGTGCGCTGGTGGGGGGCCACACGGGCGAGGGCAAGGAACTGGCGCTGGGCTTTGCCATCAACGGCCTGATCGATGACGACCCGTCCCAGCTGCTGCGAAAAAGCGGCATGCGCCCAGGCGATGTGCTGATTCTGACCAAACCCATTGGAACCGGCACCCTGTTTGCCGCGCACGCACGGCTGGCGGCCAAGGGCCGCTGGATCGACGCAGCCCTGCAGTCCATGGTGGTGTCGAACCAGCGGGGTGCGCAGTGCCTGCGCGAATTTGGCGCCACTGCCTGCACCGATCTGACCGGTTTCGGGCTGCTGGGCCATCTGGTGGAAATGACCCGCCCCTCTGGCGTGGACGCGGAAATCGACCTGGGCGCCCTGCCCCTGCTCGACGGCGCGCAGGAATGCGTGGACGCCGGCATTGTCAGCTCACTGCAAAGCGCCAACGTGCGATTGCGCCGCGCCTTGCGCAACCAGGAGGCCATGCTCAAGCATCCGCGCTATCCGCTGATCTTCGACCCCCAGACCGCGGGCGGGCTGCTGGCCAGCGTCCCGGCCGAGCGCGCCGAGGCGTGCATTGAGGCGCTGCGCGCGCTGGGCTACAACCATACGGCGGCGATTGGCCGGATCCTGGTGCAAGACGAAGCGCTGGAGCCCATCACGCTTTGCGTTTGAAGCTGCGTGAGCAGGCTAGTAGACAGTCAATTTAATTAGGACTTATTCCATTTGCCAATGAAATTGGCCATAATATTTGCTCTCAATTGAGGAGCAGTCATGGCACGCCCGTTCACAGGACAAAGTAGTATCGAAGCGGCCAGGCAAGCGCGCGACGAGGCCCGTACTGCCGACGAGTTGCGCATCGCCTTGGCCGTCTTGTTGCCCCTTGAAGCGGGCTTGAATCTGGCGCAAACCGCCCTCGTATTGGGCCGCTCCAGGCGCACTACCTGCGCGTTGCGGACCGGTTTTTGTGCCCGCGCCAGCGGGCTACGCGCCGCGCGTCGCAAAAAAACAGAACTGCGCAATCGCGCCCAAAGCACGCTGCAGGCCGAAGCGGCCGCGCTTGATGCGGCGCTGGCTGGCGCCGCCGAGGGCGCCGTGCTGGTCATCCCGGGCCTGAAGGAAAAAATCGAGGCCCACCTGGGCCACAGCGTTTCCCTGTCCGGGGTGTACCGCATGCTCGCGCGCCACGGCTGGCGCAAGATGGCCCCCGACACGCAGCACCCGCAAGGTAACGCGCAGGCGCGCGAGGAGTGGAAAAAAAACTCTCGTCCGATCTGGCGCAAGTGCGCGCCCGATTCCCCGCGCAGCAGCCCATCCGGGTGATGTTTCAGGACGAGGCACGCTTTGGCCGCATCAGCGACTCGCGCCGCTGCTGGTGCAAAAAGCCCTTGCGCCCGCTGGTAAAAGCGATGCTCACGCACGAGTACGTGTACGCCTACGCAGCAGTCAGCCCTGTCGATGGACGCCTTGACGCCCTGGTGCTGCCCCATGTCAACGCCCAGTGCATGCAGTTGTTCATCAATGAACTCGCCCGCCGCTACCCGAACGAGAACCTCATCATGGTCGTCGATGGAGCGGGCTGGCACAAGGCCGGCTCGCTCGAACTGCCGGACAACCTTCGGCCGCATTTCCTGCCCCCGTACTCGCCCGAACTCAACCCGCAGGAGCACATCTGGGATGAGCTGCGCGAGAAGCATTTTCACAACCGTGTTTTCGACAGCCTCGACGCATTGGAAGATCAACTCGTGCAAGCGCTCAAGGCATTTGAGGCAGATCCCCAGCGGATGCGCAGCATTGCCGGTTGGGACTGGATCATTAATGCAGTTTCTACTGAGAAATAGAATTACGCATTGATGCGTACGGCGAGTTCTGTTAGCAGGTAGCTTCGGTTAGAGAACTTACACTGTAGCAATGGCCTGTTCAGCGCCAACTTGGGCGCTTAGTTCATGGCGCACGAGTTGAAGTGAAGCTTCATGAAAACACTACTGCTGAAATACTGGGGGCGCTTTCGATCCAGCTTCTGGTTCGTGCCAGCGGCCATGGCGTGCCTTGCCGCCGCACTGGCCGTCTCTGCCGTCGAGCTCGACAGGGCCGTCGATGGCGACTTGATGCAGCGCCTGGGCTGGAGCTATTCAGGTGGTGCCGAGGGTGCCAGCCTGCTGCTGGGCACCGTGGCCGGGTCGATGATCGCCATCGCCGGCACCGTATTCTCGATGACGCTGGTGGCGCTGTCGCTCGCCTCGTCCCAGTTGGGGCCCCGGCTGCTGCGCAACTTCATGCGCGACACCGTCAACCAGGTGGTGCTGGGCACCTTCGTGGCCACGTTCGTGTACTGCCTGCTCGTACTGCGCACCATCCGGCGCGCCGACGAGGGGGCCTTCGTGCCCCATCTCTCCGTCAGCATCGGCATGCTGCTGGCCATTGTCAGCGTTGGGGTGTTGATCTACTTCATCCACCACATCTTGGTCTCGATCCAGGCGGATCAGGTCGTGGCACGGGTCGGCAAGGAACTGGATGACGGGATCGACAGATTGTTTCCCGGCAACCTTGGCACCCCTGGATCTGAAGCCTCTAGAGCGCCAAGCGACGCCACCCTGCCAGCGGCGTTCGCGCGCCAGGCCCGTCCTGTGGGTGCTGTCGAAGACGGCTATCTCCAGTTGATCGATACTGACGCCCTGATGGCGTTGGCCAGCCAAGAGGATATGCTGCTGCGGCTGGAGCGCCGGCCTGGGCACTACCTCGCCAAGGGCCGCGCGATGGTGATGGTCTGGCCCGGGGACCGCGTCACGGAGGCCTTGATGGGCAAGGTGAACGCCGCCTTCGTGCTCGGCAACCAGCGCACCGCCGCCCAGGACATCGAGTTCACCTTCCACCAGTTGGTCGAGATTGCGGTGCGGGCGCTGTCCCCGGGCATCAACGATCCGTTCACGGCGATCGCTTGCGTGGACCGGCTGGGATCGGCCCTGTGCCGCCTGGCCAGATGCGACATGCCATCACCCCAACGATTCGACTCTGATGGGCGGCTGCGGCTGGTGGCGCAAGGGTCCACGTTTTCAGGCATCGTGGACACGGCCTTCAACCAAATCAGGCAAAACGCTCGTTTGAACCCGGCCGTGTCGATCCGCATGCTCGATGCCATCGTCCAGATCGCCGGCCATGTTCGGAGCGCACAGGACGCAGCCTGCCTCCAGCGCCACGCCCACATGATCATCATAGGGGCGCGAGAAGCTGTGCCGGAAGCGGACGATGTGCTCGCCGTTGAGGCGGCCTTCGCAAAGGCAAGCCATGCGCTGCGCGGGCGGAACGCCTGATGCAACAGGAAAGCTCCTCATCAATGACCAAGGCGACAACAGGCGAGATCTCCCGTGTGACCTCGGATGCCTTGCTTGCAGCCATGCGAGCACACACGATCCTAATCGCCGGCAGGCCCCTGCTGGTTGAGCCCCAAGGACTCCCGAACGAGGACCCGCGACATGGCTGACTCGAAAATTGCTATCTATGGCGCCATCGCCGCCAACGTGGCAATTGCGGTGACGAAGTTCGTCGTGGCCGGCATCACCGGCAGCTCGGCGATGCTCTCCGAAGGCATCCACTCGGCGGTTGACGCCGGCAACGGGGGCCTGCTGCTGGTGGGTCTGCACATGGCGAAAAAACCGGCGACGCCTGAATACCCTTTCGGACGCGGAAAGGAGCTGTATTTCTGGAGCCTGATCGTCGCTGTGCTGATCTTCGGTCTGGGCGGCGGCATGTCGATCTACGAGGGCGTGGTGCACATGCGCGAGCCCGAACCGCTGACCGATCCGTTCTGGATCTATGTCGTACTGGCCATGGCGGCGGTGTTCGAGGGCGCCAGCTTCCTGATCGCCCTGCGCCAGTTTCTCCGCCTGTCGGCGGGGCGGCCTTTCTGGTCATCGCTGCATGGCAGCAAGGACCCATCGCTCTACACCGTGCTGGCCGAAGACGGCGCCGCACTGGCCGGCCTGGCGGTGGCCGCCGCTGGTGTCTGGGCCAGCCACAGCTTGGACATGCCGGTGCTCGACGGCGCGGCGTCGGTCGTCATCGGCTGCATCCTGGCTGGGGTGGCGGTGCTGCTGATCCGCGAGTCGCGCGGCCTGCTGGTGGGCGAAGGCGTGCGACCCGAGACGGCTGCGGCCATCCGCGCCATCGCGCAGCAGCAGCCGCAGATCAAAAAGGCGGGGCTGCCGCTGACGATGTACATCGGTGCCGACGACGTGCTGCTGGCGCTCGACGTCGTCTTCGCTGACAGCGTCGGCGCGGACGATGCCGCCGCCACCGTCGAGCAGATCGAGCGCACCATCCGCGAGCGCTTTCCCAAGGTCACGCGCATCTACATCGAGTCGCGCCATCGCATCGACCTACCTGATGTCGCCGGCTGAGCAGCCGCCACACGCAACATGCTCGACATTGCCGCCGCCTGCCTCGTCGTCACCGCGCTGCTGGCCTACCTGAACCACCGCTTCGTGCGCCTGCCGACGACCATCGGGGTGATGGTCATCGCGCTGGTGCTGTCGCTGGTGATCGTCGGGCTGGACATCATCGGCGTGTCGCACGCCCTGCGCACCTACGAGGAATCGCTGCTGCGATCGATCGACTTCTCCGACGTGCTGATGCAGGGCATGTTGTCGCTGCTGCTGTTTGCCGGCGCGCTGCATGTGGACCTAAGTGAGCTGAAGGCGCTGCGCTGGCCGGTCGCTTCGCTGGCCTTGATCGGCACCATGGTCTCCACCTTGATCGTCGGCTACGGCATCTGGACAGCGCTGCCCTGGGTGGGCCTGGAACTGCCGCTGATGTACTGCCTGGTGTTCGGCGCGCTGATCTCGCCCACCGATCCCATCGCGGTGATGGGCATCCTGAAGTCCGCGGGCGCGCCGAAGGACCTTGAACTGGTGATTGCCGGCGAGTCCCTGTTCAACGACGGTGTGGGTGTTGTCATCTTTGCACTGCTGCTGGGCATGCTGGTCAGTGGCGACACCCCCAGCACCGGCTCGGCACTGGCGCTGCTGGCGCGCGAAGCCGGCGGCGGCATTGCCTTTGGTCTGGTGCTCGGCTATGTCACCTACCGCATGCTGAAAAGCGTTGACGAGTACCAGGTCGAGGTGCTGCTGACCCTGGCCGCCGTGACCGGAGGCTACGCGCTGGCCAGGTATCTGCATATCTCCGGTCCGCTGGCCATGGTGGTCACTGGTCTGATCATCGGCAACCAGGGCCGCGCGCTGGCCATGAGTGACACCACGCGCCGCTATCTCGACATGTTCTGGGAGCTGATCGATGAGATCCTCAACGCCGTGCTGTTCGTGCTCATCGGCATGGAGGTGCTGATGATCAATTTCTCGGTGCCGGTGCTCGTGGCGGGCGCGGCGGCGATTGTCGTCACCCTGCTCTCGCGCTCCTTGAGCGTGGGCCTGCCGGTGGCCGCGCTGGGTGGCCACTTCGGCCTGCCCAACGGCTCCTGGCGCGTGCTGACCTGGGGCGGGTTGCGCGGCGGCATTTCGGTGGCGCTGGCGCTGTCGCTGCCGCTGGGCCCGCACCGCGACACGGTACTCGCGCTCACCTACTGCGTGGTGGTGTTCTCGATCCTGGTGCAGGGCCTGAGCATCGGGCATGTGGTGCGAGTCTCAGTGTGCGACGATTCAAACAACTCGTGAGAGCGGCGCGGGTCTGTTGCGTAGGCTGACCGACCTGTCACGGCTTTGCACCACGCAGACTCCTAGCGCTCCAGCGCGGAACGCTGGACATTCACCGATTCAGGTGTGACAGCGTCCTGGTAGGTGTTGCCAAAATTCGTACGCACGTAGTTCACCACCTCGGCCACCTGCTGATCGGTCAGCCGCTCAGCAAACGGCGGCATGCCGCGCAGCCCAGCCAGCACCACATAGGTCGGGTAAGCGCTCGATGCCATGCGGGGGTTGTTGGTCAACGCCGGGTAGAAACCTGCGCCCTGGGCACCCTGCCCCTGCGGCATGTGGCAGGCCTGGCAGATGGCCTGGTACAGCTGCGCACCGCCTTGTTGAACAAAGTGTTGCCCATCGGGGGAAAAGCTCGGGTTGTAACCGGCCGGCTTGGCCGCACCAAGGGCATCGCGCTTGAGCGGCCGAGGCGTGGCCGTGCCCAGGGATGGCCGCTGGATGGGTGTGGTGCTGCTCTGGGTGGAAGTCGCAGCGGCAGAGGCAGGCATGGCGGGCGCTGCTGGTGGCTGCTGAGCAGCGGCGTTGGCAGCCCAGATCAGCAGCACGGCAGCGCTGGCTGCACTGGCACTGGCCAGCCCATGGGTTTGTCGGGTGGTCATGGTGGCTTCCTTCTCGGGTGTGGGGACGGTGCAAAGATCTGCGTCGGCGCGCTCAGGTGGCCTGAGCGTGTTCGTGCAGCCGCCTGACAGCGTCCAGGGAAGACAAGATCGAGCCTTCCTGCCAGCCCGGGATGTAACACGCATGCTCGCCCGCCAGCACGATGCGCCCGTCCACCGCGCACAGGTTGGTGTAGTGCTGCAGGCGTGTTTCCTCGGTCCAGACGCCATAGCAACCGAGCATCCACGGCACGCGGTGCCAGCCAACCGCCACCCCGTTCTGGAACGCTTCCCTGTACTGCGGGTGCAGCTGCGAGCCGAATTCCACCGCCGCGCGAATGCGGTCTTTCGGCGCCATGGCGGTGAATTCGTAGGCATGGGTGCTCTCGTAGCCATAGCCACCCAGAAGCACCGCCGGCCCGTTGCTGTTGAAATTGTTGGACGGGTACGAAATCTGCCCGATGGGCAGGTCGGTGTAGCTGATGCCACCAAAGATCGCCTCGTCCTCTTCCCAGAAACGGCGCTTGAACTGCAGCCCGACCTTAAACGCGGCGGCGTAGTGCACAGCCGCGATGGCCTGTTTCATGGGCGCGCCCGCCTGCACGTCGAGCTGGCTCAAGATGGAGAGCGGGATGGTGCACACGCACCAGTCGCCCTTGACCTGCTGCACCGCGTTGCCCGCGTCACCGCCTTGGGCGTTGCCGCCGCTGCGGGCATCCACAAAGCTGACCGTGACGCCCTGCGCCGACTGCTCGATTTTGGTCACCTTCGTGTTGTAGCGAATCAGCTTGCCCACTTCGCGCTCGAAGCCCTGGGCAATCATGTCCATGCCGCCCACCGGCTCGAAAATGGCCGTCTGGAATTCGTAAAGCTGACCGATGTTGATTTGCGACCACAGGCGCGAGCGCAGCAGCTCGCTCATGTCGATGGGCTTGGACGGTTTGGCCAGCGGCATCAGGCCGCCCGCCGGGTCGCGCTGGTAACCGCGGTGCTCACTGGCCACAAGGCCTTCGCGGTAGCGGTATTGGCTGTCCAAAGCGCCCCAGTCCTTCAAACCCTGCATCAACAGTTCCCGGTCTTCCTTGGTGACGGCCTGGTCCAGCGCGCCCTGGTTGGTCGCCTTGCCCAGCAGCTCGGCCACATAACCGTGCAGGTCTGACTGAACCTGGCGAAATCTTTGCGGCTTGCCGCCAAAGGCCTGGGTGGAATGCACCAGCGCGTTGTAATTGACCTGCACGAACGGCTCCAGCCGCACGCCAAAGCGCTTGCAGTAGTCCAGCACCGCGTAGTGGTGGTAAGGCACGCGCCACGGGCCGGGGTTGATGTACAGGCCTTTGTCGAACTCACAGGTCTGACGTGTGCCGTCCAGTTCGGTGAACGAATCACCTCCACGCAGCGTCCAGCAGCGTCCACCGGCGCGTTCCTGATATTCCAGAATCTGCACGGTGTAGCCAGCGGCTCGCAACTCGAACGCCGCCGTCATGCCCGCCAGCCCGGCCCCGAGCACCAGCACCGTGCCGCCTTTTTTGGATTGGCTCAATTGCAGCGGACCCCGGTAGCTCGATGCCTGTGCGTGGCCCAGCGATGCCATGGCTTGGTACATCAGGCCACCGCCGGCCACCTTGCCAATCATCGACAGCAAGCCGCGTCGGCTCCATTCATGGGTGGGTGACGGCATGGTGGGTTTCCTGGTTCCGGGGGAGGTGGCACGGTCGCTGACTGACATGCAAACGGGTCTGGGCGGACCCTTGCACGATCAGGCGTCTGTCGCACTCTGCAAGCATCGACAGGCAAGGCTTCACCGTAAGCGTTTGCCATTGTCAAAGGCGGTCCATCTGAAACGTGTGGGAAAGCTTCGGGCCACGCGGTCGGACAGGTCCCACGGTGCTGACCCGTCTGCGCAGCAAACGCGAAATCCGCTGCCGCTTGTATGTTCGCTGTCGCACAGACGGTGCGAGACCAGACGGGCAAACTGATTGATCGCCCGGCACCGCGTTGGCCAGTGCTCTCGTTCCAGCGAACGCGCCACATGCACAAGCCGCTGCGTGCCGCCGCGCCACTGACACCCCCATAAGGAAGCGACATGAAAACCGTCCACACGCCCGACACCCTCAACCAGCCAAGCTTGGCCGAACTGGCATCGTTCTAGGAACGGCCCTGCCTGTCGCTTTACCAGCCGACCCATCGACACCATCCGGACAATCAGCAAGACCCGATCAGGTTCCGCCACTTGGTGAAGGCGATGGAGACATCACTGCTAAGGCAGCACGCGGCCGATGCCGTCCAGGCTCTGGTCGAGCCGTTTGAAGCCCTGGCACAAGACCACGATTTCTGGAACCACACGAAGGGCGTACTGGGCGCACCGGGCCTGTTCCGCGTGTTCTTGCTACAGCGGCCAGTGGCTGAGCTGGCCGTGGTGGCTGACAGCTTCCACACCAAACCGCTGCGTCAATTCCTGCAGTCGACCGGGCGCTACCAGGTGCTGGCCCTGAGCCTGCATAAGGTGCAGCTCTTTGAAGGGGACCGCAACGCGCTTGATGCGGTGACATTGGCCCTTGGCGTGCCGCAGACGATGACCGCGGCACTGGGCGACGAGCTCACCGAGCCGCACACCACCGTGTCGTCGCATGGCGGCCTTGGCAGTGGCCACATGGCCATGCACCACGGCCAAGGCGGCAAGAAAGACGAGATCGACGGCGACGCCCAGCGCTTCTTCCGTGCGGTGGACCGTGCCGTGCTGGAACACCACTCGCGCCCGTCAGGCTTACCCTTGATGCTGGCGGCCTTGCCCGAACACCACCACCTGTTCCGCGAGGTCAGCCACAACCCATTCCTGATGGCCAGCGGCCTGACGGTCGACCCCCAGGGCCTGACGCAAGACGAGTTGCGGCAGCGCGCCTGGGACGTGGTAGCACCACAGCTAGAGGCGCAGCAGTCGGCATGGAGCGATGCCTACGCGGCCGCCGCGGCCCAGGGGCTGGGCAGCGAAGACCTGTCGGAGGTCGCCCATGCCGCAGTGGCCGGGCGCGTGGCGACGCTGCTGATCGAGGCCGAGCGCCAAGTGGCTGGCCGGATCGACCAGTCGACCGGGCGCATCGATCCCGCAGAACTCGGCAACCCCCGCGTCGACGACGTGCTCGACGACCTGAGTGCGCTGGTCGAGAAGATGGGCGGCCAGGTCCATATCCTGCCAGCCGAGAGCATGCCCTGTCATACGGGCGTGGCGGCGAGTTTTCGTCACTGACTCTGCATGCACCCCAGACCCCACAGGAGAACTCCATGAAGATTCAATTCAATACCGACGTCAACATCCACGGCACCGAGGCGCTAGCCGCTCAGGTCAGCGCTTCGATCGAGCAGGCGCTGGAGCGCTTTGACGAACACATCACCAGGGTGGAAGTTCATCTGAGCGACGAGAACGCCGGCAAGAGCGGGCAGCACGACCAGCGCTGCATGCTGGAGGCACGCCTGGAAGGCCGTCAGCCGGTGGCGGTGACCAACCACGCCGCGACGCTGGAGCAGGCGGTGCAAGGCGCAGCGCAGAAACTGGCGCATCTGCTGGACAGCAGGCTTGGGCGGTTGCACGACCATCGCGAGAAGACGTCCGGCCTGCCCCTGTCTGGGACGGATCCCAAGAATTGGAGTGACAGCCCTGTGGAGTGACAGCGTTGATCGTCGTCGGCGCAGTGCTACCTCAAGTCCGCGTTGCGCACAATGAAGGCATCCGCTGCTTCGGCCATCGGGCAGTACGAAAGATCGATCGCTGGCTGCAAGCGGCGGATTCGGTGGGTCCGAAGGTTGAAAGCGCACGAGTGTTCGTGCACGCTACAGGTCAGCGCGCGATGACCCGCTCGCCCGACCGGATCAAGGACATGCTTGCCGGCCGCGCGGGGAGCCGGGTCAGCCTGGCTGGCGGTGCCCCATGATGTCTGCCCCGTGGTGGGATCTCGTCAAGCAGGTCGCGACCTCGTGGCTCGACGACTACGTGCCGAGCATGGGGGCAGCATTGGCCTTTTACACGATGTTCTCGCTGGCCCCGCTGCTGCTGATCGTGGTTTCGGTAGCCGGGCTCGTGTTCGGTGAAGACGCCGCCCGTGGCGAGATCCAAGCGCAGTTGCAGGAACTGATGGGTGAACGCGGCGCGGGCGCGGTTCAGGATCTGCTGTCCAGCGTACGCGAGCCGGCCGAGGGTATGACGGCCACTGCAGTGGGCCTGGTGCTTCTCCTCGTGGGCGCGACCACCGTGTTCGCCGAGTTGCAAGACGCGCTCGACCGAATCTGGCGCGTGCCAGGACGGCTGCGCAAGAGCGGATGGCTCACTCTTGTGCGTGCCCGCCTGATGGCGTTCGGCATGATACTCGCAGTGGGCTTCCTGCTCATCGTGTCGCTGGTTACCAGTGCGATGCTGGCTGCCGTGCGCCGTCGTCTGGGTCCTGTTTTCGGGGGCTGGCAGACCGTGGTGGAGGCTGGCGATGCCATCGGTGGCTTTCTGCTGGTGGCATTCATGTTCGGCCTGATCTACAGGCTCATGCCGCGCCAGCGTGTCCTGGCGGCAGACGTCTGGCTCGGGGCCTTGCTTGCTGCCTTGTTCTTCACGGGGGGCAAGTTCGTCATCGGCGCATATATCGGCAGCAGCGGCATCGCGTCGGGCTTCGGGGCGGCCGGTTCGCTGGTGGTGGTGCTGCTCTGGGTATACTTTTCAGCGCAGATCCTGCTGGTGGGCGCAGAGTTCACCTGTGTCTACACCAGGACCTTCGGATCCCAAAAGGCGACATCGACTGACCCTGACCCGCCTGACTTCGCCAACTGCCTGCGGGGATAGAGCAGTTCCCGCCAGCGCACGGTGTTGACCACCGGGTACTGCATATTCAGGCCTGCCAGTGCATCGATCACCATCTCCGACACGATCAGCCGCGCATCGTCATTGTCGTTGGTCGGCAAGGTGTTTTTCTGGGAGCTGGCCACCCCGGTTGACATCATTCTGATGGGTCGGCATCGCCACCGGTGCGAGAGCAAACCAAAGTGGGGGCTAAGCGGCCTTACTCATAAGTCAGAAAGCATGCAGCAAGGCCAAGGCTGACATCGCAACCGCCATTGAAATTGTGGATAAAAAATGGTCTATGCGCATACAGCACAATATTTTATTGCTATGAAAATCATAGCCTCAAGAAATCCTTGGTTGCTTTTGGGCAGTGCTACCATTCCTGAAACTGGTTTCAAAACCTTGTCAAAACCTGCCTGCTTTTTACCCTTGCCCTGCCCATGCCTTTTTCAAACAAACAGCCTTCCTCTGCGCGACCCCCGGTGCGCGCCACGATTGCAGATGTTGCCCGGGAAGCCGGCGTTTCCAAAGCCACGGTGTCGCGCTTTCTGAACCACCGTGAAACCCTGCTCACGCCCGACATTGCCGCGCGCGTCGAGGTGGCGGTGGCCGCGCTGGCCTACAGCCCCAGCCCGATGGCGCGGGCGCTCAAACGCGGCCGTTCGCGGCTGATCGGCCTGGTGGTGGCCGACGTGACCAACCCTTTTTCGGTGGCCGTGTTGCGCGGCGCCGAAAAGGCCTGTCAGGAAGCCGGCTACCTGCTGATGCTGTTCAACCTCGGCAATGACAGCCGTTGCGAGGGCAAGGCCATTGAAGCGCTCTCGGCCTATCAGGTCGAAGGCTTCATCCTCAACACCCTGGGTGGCGACGCCGGCGCCGCCGCCGATGCTGCCCGCCACGGTAAACCCGTGGTATTGGTGGACCGGCGCCACCAAAATATGCAGGCGGACTTTGTCTCCCTCGACAATGCGGGCGCCGTGCAGCTCGGCGCGCGTCATCTGGTCGAAGCCGGCTACTGCGAACTGCTGTTCATCTCGGAGCCGGTCAAAAACGTGAGTTCACGTGTGGAACGCGATGCCGCGTTTCGCAGCTTCATTGGCAATGCCAAGCCAGAGTTTCTAGACCTTCAGGGCCACATTTTTGAAAGCACAGAGGATAACGACGATGCGCTGGACAACGCCTTGCGCGACCAGCGCCAGCGTGCCGGCGGGCGTTTGGCCGGCGTCATTTCGAGCAATGCCGTGGTCACATTGCGGGTGGTGGCCAGCATGGCGCGTCTGGGCTGGCAATTGGGCAGCGACCTGGGACTGGTGGGATTTGACGACACCGAATGGTCGCCCTACATCGGCCCGGGCCTCACCACCATTGCCCAGCCGACCGACGAAATCGGCCGACTGGCCGCCAAATGCCTGATGGAACGACTTCAGGGACTGGACCTACCGCCGCGCCAGATCCTGCTGTCTGGCCGCCTGTTGCCACGCGGCTCATCGGTTCCGGCAGCAGTCAAATCTATTTCAAAAAATTAGGGTTTTCACGGGGTTACTGGCGAGGCACACCTGATTTTATAATCCAATGAAACCGGTTTCAGGATTAACAAAAATCAACGCCTTGTCATGTTTTCAGAAAAACTTATCTTTTCCGCTGTACTCAAAGAGTTGACGTTCTTTGCGACACCAGCAATCCACCCATGAACTACACCTTCCAGTTCGGCGACGTCTTTGCAGCCTGGCCGCTGCTGCTCAAGGGCACATGGAACACCATCGAGCTGTCGCTGCTGGCGATGCTGCTCGGGCTGGTGGTGGCCATCGTCTGTGCCTGGGGCAAGACCGCCGGACCCAAGCCGCTGCGCTTTGTGATCAACGCCTACATCGAGCTGATCCGCAACACGCCGTTTCTGGTGCAGCTGTTCTTTTTCTTTTTCGCTCTGCCAGCATTGGGCCTGCGCTGGTCGGCCTACACCGCCGCGCTGACGGCGCTGGTCATCAACCTGGGCGCTTACGCGACCGAAATCATCCGCGCCGGTATCGAGTCGATTCCCAAGGGCCAGATCGAAGCCGGCCTGGCGTTGAACCTGAAGCGCCACGAGATTTTTCGTTTCGTCATTTTGAAGCCGGCACTCAAGGCGATCTACCCGGCGCTGACCAGCCAGTTCATCTTGCTGATGCTGAGCTCGGCAGTGGTGTCGGCCATTTCTGCCGACGATCTGACCTCGGTCGCGGCGAATCTGCAATCACAAACTTTTCGCAGTTTCGAGATCTACATCGTCGTGGCGGGCATCTACCTGCTGCTGGCGCTGTCATTCTCGGCGCTGTTCCGCGTGATCTACAAGATCAGCCTTAACTACCCGGATCGTCGGTAATGCGTACTTTCGGATTTCCTGAATTCCTCTTCATCCTCCAGGCGGCGCAGTGGACGGTGGCCCTGTCGCTGATCGCCTTCCTTGGCGGCGCCATGGGCGGTCTGCTGGTGGCGCTGGGGCGCACGTCTGAAAACCGGCTGGCGCAGTTTTTATCGGGCGTTTTCATCCAGATATTCCAGGGCACGCCGCTGCTGCTGCAATTGTTCCTGGTGTTCTTTGGCGCGCCGGTGCTGGGCTTTGACATCAATCCGTGGGTGGCGGCGGGCGTGGCCTTGATCCTGAACAGCAGCGCCTTCCTGGGTGAGATCTGGCGCGGCTGCATCCAGGCGATTCCCGCGGGCCAGGTCGAGGCGGCGCATGCGCTGAGCCTGTCGTACTTTTCGCGAATGCGCTTTGTCATCCTCCCGCAGGCCTTCAAGATCGCGCTGGCACCCACCGTGGGCTACATGGTGCAGATCATCAAGGGCACGTCGCTGGCAGCCATCATCGGTTTCACCGAAATCACGCGCGCCGGCCAGATCATCAACAACGCCACCTTTCAGCCGCTGGTCGTTTTCAGCGTAGTCGCGGCGATTTATTTCGCGCTGTGCTGGCCGCTGTCGCTGATGGCTTCCCGTATGGAACGCCGGCAGGCGGCCGCCCTGTCACGCTGATTTCAGCTTCATTTTTCGAGTAGTTTTTCACCCTAAAACGGAGACTTCACCATGATCAAGCATCTGCAACGCCGCGTATTTACCAGCACCGCGCTGGCCCTTGGCCTGGCCGCCACCTTGGGCACCTGGGCACCCGCCGCGAGCGCACAAAGCGTGGCCGACATCAAGAAAAAAGGCGAGCTGACCGTTGGCATGCTGGTGGACTTTCCGCCCTACGGCACCATGAACAGCAGCAACCAGCCCGACGGCTACGACGCCGACGTGGCGCGCCTGATGGCCAAGGACCTGGGCGTCAAGCTCAACCTGGTGCCGGTGACCGGCCCGAACCGCATTCCGTTTCTTCTCACCAACAAGGTCGATCTGCTGGTCGCCTCGCTGGCCGTGACGCCCGAGCGCGCCAAGCAGGTGCAATTTTCCAAGCCGTACGCGGCCGCCAGCATCGTGCTCTACGGCGACAAGAAGGCTGACCTGAAGGCGCCGGCCGATCTAAAGGGCAAGCGCGTTGGCGTCGCCCGCGCCAGCACCCAGGATGTGGCGCTGACCGCCGTGGCGCCCGAGGGCACCGAAATCCGCCGGTTCGACGACGACGCTTCGGCCATGCAGGCGCTGCTGTCGGGACAGGTTGACGCCATCGGCTGCTCGACCACGGTGGCCGCGCAGATTGCCAAGCGCGCCCCGGCCAATGCGTTTGAAAACAAGTTCATCCTGCGCCAGCAGGTCATGGGCGTGGCCATGCGCCCCGGCCAGGACGAACTGCTCAAGACTGTCGATGACTTTGTCGCCCGCAACACGGCCAACGGCGAACTCAACAAGTTGTATCAAAAATGGCTGCAGACAGACCTGCCCAAGCTGCAGTAATCCTTGACACGCGACTGACCACGGTGCTTTTATGACAGACTCAATGCATTCCCCCTCGCCGGCTGACGGCGCCGAACCCATCATCCGCATCGAGGCGGTGGACAAGTGGTATGGCAAGTTCCAGGTGCTGACCGGCATCAACCTGAACGTCGCGCCGGGCGAGCGCATTGTGGTCTGCGGACCCTCCGGGTCGGGCAAATCGACATTGATCCGCTGCATCAACCGGCTCGAAGTGGTGCAAAAGGGTCGCATCGTGGTCGATGGCATCGACCTGACGGCCGGCGGCAAGAACGTTGATTCGGTGCGCCAGGAAGTCGGCATGGTGTTCCAGCAGTTCAATTTGTTTCCGCACCTGACGATTTTGCAGAACTGCACGCTGGCGCCGATGCGGTCTCGCGGCCTGAGCCAGGAGGAAGCCGAAACCATCGCCATGAAATATTTGACCCGCGTGCGCATTCCCGAGCAGGCGAAAAAATACCCGAGCCAGCTTTCAGGCGGCCAGCAGCAACGCGTGGCGATTGCGCGCGCCTTGTGCATGACGCCCAAGATCATGCTGTTTGACGAGCCGACGTCGGCGCTGGACCCGGAAATGGTCAAGGAAGTGCTGGACACCATGATCAGCCTGGCCGACGACGGAATGACCATGCTGTGCGTCACGCATGAAATGGGTTTTGCCCGCAGCGTGGCCGACCGGGTGATCTTCATGGCTGACGGCAAGATCGTCGAGCAGGCACCGCCGCAGCAATTCTTCAGCAATCCGCAAAACGAAAAAACCCGAAACTTCCTCGGCCAGATTTTGAATTCGCAACATGCGCACTGAAGTTCCAGCAGCCCCAGGCGCGCCGCCCATCCTGATTTCCCTGACCGCTTTTGGCGCTGGCGAAGTGCGCCGCCATGGGCAGCTGTGGTTTACCCGGCTCAGCCACGAAGCCGGTGCTGACGGCATCGAAGTGCGCAGCGAACTGCTGGTCGATGCTGCCAGCGAATTCCCGGCCCTTGCCGCGTACGTGCGGGAAACCGGCTTGCGCGTGGTGTATTCCAGCGCCGACTGTCTCTGGAAATCGGACGGTACTCTGGATGCTGCCGCACTGGACGACGCCTTGGCGGCCAGCCAGGCACTGGGCGCACCCCGACTAAAAATGGCGATAGGCGGTTTCAACGATGCTTCCAGCGCCACGCTGACCGCCTTGCAAGAACTGCTGCAGGCCGCCAAAGTCGAACTGGTGATTGAAAACGACCAGACCCCAGCCGCCGGCACGCTGCCGGCGCTGCAAAACTTTTTTAACACGGCCAATGACCAGGGCATTTTCCTGGGCATGACGTTCGACATGGGCAACTGGCACTGGACCGGCGAATGTCCGCTGCTCGCCGCTGCCGCACTGGCCCCGCAGGTGCGTTATGTGCACTGCAAGGGCGTGCAACGCATGCCGCAGCGCTGGGTGGCTGTGCCGCTGGCTGAATCCAATGCCCCGTGGCGCGCCGTGCTGCGCGCCCTGCCCGCCGATGTGCCATGGGCCATCGAATACCCGCTGACTGGCGAAGACCTGCCGGCAGTCACGCGGCGCGAAATCGATCAGCTGCGCAGCGTAGCCGTCGCCATGGCAGACCGCGCTTGTGTTTCCCCTATTTCAAAAACAAAACACCTATGACACCCGCCCTGGACGTGATCACCTTTGGCGAAGCCATGCTGCTGCTGGTGGCCGACCGGCCCGGACCGCTGGAGCAGGCCGAAGCTTTTTACAAGCGTACCGCCGGTGCGGAAACCAATGTCGCCATCGGCCTAGCGAGGCTTGGCATAAAGGTTGGCTGGGGCAGCCGCCTGGGCACCGATTCGATGGGCCGGTATTTGCTGGCCGCCATGCAAAAGGAAGGCATTGACTGCTCGCATGTGGTGTGCGACCCGTTGCAAAAGACTGGTTTCCAGTTCAAGTCCAAGGTGTTGGATGGCAGCGACCCGGAGGTTGAATACCACCGTCAGGGTTCGGCGGCCAGTCATATGTCTGTAGATGACGTTGACGAGGCCTGGCTGCTGTCGGCGCGCCATCTGCATGCCACCGGCGTGTTTGCCGCCATTTCGGCCACCACCCTTCCCGCTGCACGCAAGACCATGGACCTGATGCGCGCGGCGGGCCGCAGCGTGTCGTTCGACCCCAACCTGCGCCCCACGCTGTGGTCCAGCCCCGAGCTGATGCGTGAATCGATCAATGACCTGGCCACGCGCGCCGACTGGGTGTTGCCCGGACTGGAAGAAGGCCGTTTATTAACAGGCGAAGCCAGCGCCGAAGGCATTGCCCGCTTCTACCGCCAGCGCGGCGCCCGGCTGGTCGTCGTCAAACTGGGTGCCGATGGCGCCTGGTTCGACAGCGACACCGGCGGCAGCGGCCATGTGCCGGGGTTCCCGGTGGCCCAGGTGGTGGATACCGTGGGCGCAGGCGACGGTTTTGCCGTCGGCGTGATCAGCGCATTGCTCGATGGCTTGGGCATTGTCGAAGCGGTGAGGCGTGGTGCTTGGATTGGCGCCCGCGCGGTGCAGGTGCAGGGCGACAGCGAAGGCCTGCCGACGCGCGCCGAACTCCATGAATTCAATGAACTCCATCCGACAGGATGCTGAAAATGGCTGTTTCCAATCAACGCAAGAAAATTCTGGTCTTCAGGGAACTGCCCCCGGACCAACTGGCGCGACTGCAGGCACAGCACGACGTGACGGTTGCCAATCCGCGCCTTGCCGGGCAACTGCCGGCCTTCGAAACCTCGCTGGCGACCGCCGAAGGCCTGATCGGCTCCAGCTACCCGGTGGACAAGGCGCTGCTGGCCAGGGCGCCACAACTCAAGGTCATCTCCAGCGTGTCGGTCGGCGTGGACAACTACGACCTGAAAGCGCTTGCTGCACGAAACATCATGCTCTGCCACACGCCCGGCGTGCTGACCGAAACCACTGCCGACACCGTTTTTTCACTGGTCATGGCGACCAGCCGGCGCATCGTTGAGCTGGCAAATCATGTGCGCGAAGGCCGCTGGACACGCAACATCGGCGAAGACCTGTTCGGCACGGATGTTCACGGCAAGACACTGGGCATCCTCGGCTTTGGCCGCATCGGGCAGGCGCTGGCGCGGCGTGCGGCGCTGGGCTTTGGCATGCCGGTGCTCTACCACAGCCGCCGGCCAGTGGACCTGACCCGGCAGGCGCCCGAGCTGGCCGGCAAGGCTGCGCACACGCCGCTCGACGAACTGCTGGCGCGCGCCGACATCGTGGCGGCGGTGCTACCGCTGTCGGATGAAACTCGCAACCTGATGGGCCGGCGCGAGTTCGGGCTGATGAAGCCGGGCGCCATCTTCATCAACGGCGGGCGTGGCGCCACGGTACAGGAAAGCGCCTTGCTCGAGGCACTGGAACAGGGCCGCCTGCGCGCTGCCGGGCTGGATGTGTTCGCCACCGAACCACTGCCCCTGACCTCCCGGCTGCGCACCCATCCAAAAGTGACCGCACTGCCGCACATCGGCTCGGCCACCGTTGAAACCCGCCACGCGATGGCGGTGCTGGCAACGACCAATTTGCTGCAGGCGCTGGAGGGCGAGTTGCCTGAAGCGGTGTTTGACCTGCCGGCCTGATGCGCGGCCCGTCCGGACAGGGGCGACCACGGGAACAAATTTCTTAAATCTGACTGCCTGCACGACTGCATCTGAGCTTGAAATCAGCCTCTTCCGCAAGCCCAGCCTTCACCTTCTGCTATTAATTTGAAGAACATATGAACCATTGTCATCCCAGGCTTGACCTCAATGGCACTACCTTAGCGGTAGGATACTGTTGGCGAATTGCCGGCAGCCTTATTCATGTCGCCAGCCGGGCAAAACGCGATGTTCGTGTTTTCTCCCGAGGCTGGCCGGTCAGCCACGCAGTGACCCGCTCGACATTCATGGCCACGGCTGTCGCCACATGCTGCAGGCTTGTTTTTGCCAATCCCCGGTAACGCGTGCGGCGCAACCCGAATGCCCGCACGGCCTGCGACAAGGTACCCTCGATGCCGGCTCGGCGCGCATACAACGTCCACCCTTCCTCGCTGCCCAGACGTTGCCGCGCCGCGGACAGTGCTTCATGGTGCGCCTGCGGATGCAACGAGAGTTGGCGCGGCGCCAGTTCCAGGCCCAAGAGGTATTTCCAGTCGATGCGGGCGCGCACCGCCTGGGCCGCCTGCCGGTCCGACAAATTTTCGTGAAACTGCAAAATGGTGACGAGCGCCAGCCGCCAGGGCGGCAGCGCTGGTTGACCACGCACTGAAAAGAGTCCGGCGAAATCCTCATCGCGATACAGTGTGCCAAACTCGTCACGCAGCGTGAGATAGGAATTGCCCTTGGGAAACGCGGCACGCGCAATTCGGGCCGTCTGTTCCGGAACAGGTTCAATGGGGGTAGGCTTGAGCGACATGGTGGAAACCTCCTCGGCAGCAGTATTGCGAGAAGATTCACCTCATTTGTCGTTGTTCCCAGCCATAATCGAATTCGCCAACAGTATCCTACCGCTAGACACAGCGTGCGCCGTCCACCTCGATGCAGACGCCGCTGATGAACGCTGCTTCGTCGCTGGCCAGGTAAAGCACGGCATTGGCCACGTCCAGCACGCTGGAAAAACGCCCCAGGGGAATGCTGGCGCGAAAAATGGCCAGGCGCTCATCGGTCAAGGGGCCACCGGCAAATTCAGCCGCCAGCCCGGTTTCCGGGTTGAAAACCGGATTGATGCAGTTGACCCGGATGTTGTCCGGCCCCAGTTCAGCGGCCAGCGATTTCGACGTGGTGATCACCGCGCCCTTGGAGCCGTTGTACCAGGTGAGCCCCGGGCGCGGGCGCACACCGGCGGTGGAGGCAATGTTGACGAAACAACCGCCACCTTGCTTGCGGAACACCGGCACCGCATGCACCGTGGCCAGGTAAACGCTTTTGACGTTGACCAGGTACACCTTGTCGAATTCTTCCTCGCTGACCTCCAGCGCCGGGCGGTTGCGGTGCGTCCAGCCGGCATTGTTGACCATCACATCGAGCCTGCCGTGGCGCTGCACGGCGGCGGCCACCAGCGCCTGGACTTGCTCGGATTTCGTCACGTCAGCGGCAAAAAAAGAGGCGATGCCGCCGGCACCGACAATCTCGCGCACAACGCTTTCGCCCAATTCGGCATGCAGGTCGTTGACGATCACCCGGGCGCCCTCGGCGGCCAGGCGCAGGGCAATTCCCTTGCCGATGCCACCGCCGGCGCCCGTCACGATGATGGACTTGTCTTGAACGCGCATGGGGTTTGCCTTTGTGATGAAAATTCGATGAAGCGGCTGGCTCTAGGAGCCATGCCTGAAGGCCACGGTCTTGAGCGTGGTGAAGCCCAGCAGCGCTTCAAACCCTTTTTCACGGCCGTAGCCCGAGGACTTGACGCCGCCAAAGGGCAACTCGACGCCGCCGCCCGCGCCATAGTTGTTGATGAACACCTGGCCGCTGCGGATGCGCCGGGCCATGCGGAACTGGCGCGCGCCGTCGGCCGTCCAGACCCCGGCCACCAGGCCGAACTGCGTGGCATTGGCCAGCGCCACCGCCTGGTCTTCGCCCTGAAACGGCATGGCGCACAGCACCGGGCCGAACACTTCTTCCTGCGCCAGGCGGTGGTTCACCGGAACGTCGCGAAGCAGTGTCGGCGCTTGGTAAAAACCGGACTGCGGTGCCTCTTCCACCACGCTGCCCTGGGCCACCATGGGAATGTTGCCCGCATGGGCATCGCTCAAAAAATCCCAGACACGCTGTTGCTGGCTCTGGCGAATCAGCGGGCCGAGGTCCAGGTCGCTGCTCGCTGGCCCGACGCGCAGCGCCTCGAAGGCCGCGCCCAGGCGTTCCAGCAGCGGCTCGTAGATGGCCTGGTCGACCAGCAGGCGCGAGCCGGCCGAGCAGGTTTGCCCGGCGTTCTGCACGATGCCGTTGATGATGGCGGGCACGGCGGCGTCCAGGTCGGCGTCGGCGAAGACGATCTGCGGACTCTTGCCGCCCAGCTCCAGCGTGACCGGGCAATGCCGCTCGGCCGCCGCCTGCTGGATCAAGGTGCCGACCGACGGGCTGCCGGTGAAGCTGATGTGGTCGATGCCGGGGTGGCGCGCCAGGGCGTCGCCCACTTCATGGCCGTAGCCGGTGACGATGTTGATTGCCCCGGTGGGAAAACCCACCTCGGCCGCCATTTGTGCCACCCGGATGAGTGACGCATCCTCGGCGGGCTTGACCACGCACACGTTGCCGGCTGCCAGGGCGCCGCCCACGCTGCGGCCGAAAATCTGCATCGGATAGTTCCACGGGATAACATGACCCGTGATGCCGTGGGGCTCGCGCCAGGTGAGTACGCTGTAGCCTTCCAGGTAGGGAAGGGTGTCGCCGTGCAGCTTGTCGCAAGCGCCGGCATAAAACTCGAAATAGCGCGCCAGCGCGACGGCATCGGCGCGCGCCTGGCGCGTAGGTTTGCCGCAATCGCGCTGCTCGATGGCCGCCAGCTCCTCCACGCTGGCGCTGATCTTGACCGAAAGGCGCATGAGCAGGCGGCCCCGTTCCACAGCATCCAACTGGCGCCAGGCGGTGTCAAGGCACTGGCGCGCGGCGCGCACTGCGGCGTCGATATCGGCCGCGTTGCTGCGCTGGATCTGGTCGAACACCTGGCCGTCCGACGGGTCCACCACCGCCAGGGTAAGACCGGACGATGAGACCTGCGAGATATTGGCAATGAAGTTGTATTGCATAGCTAGGCCTAGCCTTTTGCCGGCTCTGGTGCGGAGCAGTTGAGTGTGTTCAAGCTGTTGACCAGGTGCGGAATGAAGTGCGGTGCGTGGCCCTGGTTGATGGCCACGGTGTAGGTGTTGTGCACCGCATCGCCCAGGTGCGAAACCACGCGGGCCTCGCCCGTCATGCGGGCGTAGTAGCGCATGTCCTTGTGCGCATTGCCGATCGAGAAGCGGAACATCTGGTCGTTGCCCTCCAGCACATAGGGGCGCAGGCGCTGAAAGGCGGTGCTGTTGGCGCCGCCCGAATCAATCACGTCGCACAACACCTCCAGATCGACACCGGTTTTGCGCGCGCATGAAAACGCTTCGGCAAGAATGGCCGAATTGCCCAGTACCACGAACTGGTGCAACAGCTTGGTGGTGTGGCCGGCGCCTGCCTCGCCGCAATAAAAGATGTTCTTGGCAAACAACGCAAAGACCGGACGGACCTGTTCCAGCACCGCTTTGTCGCCGCCCACGAGCAGGTTGAGCTGGCCGTCTTCGGCATGTTTGGGCGTGCCAGTCAGCGCCGCGTCCAGAAACCGGGCGCCCTTGGCCTCGATGGCGGCGCACAGGTGGCGCGTGGAGTCTGGCTGCGAGGTCGAGCAGTCCACAACGATACAGCCCGGCTTGACGCCTTTGAGCACGCCGCGCGGGCCGAGCACCACGTCCTCGACCTCGGGCGAGCCGGTGACGCAGATGATCAGGACATCGGCCATGGCGGCCATGTCGGCGGGCGTTGCCAGGGGGCGGGCACCGGCTGCCAGCAGGTCCGCGCAGCGCGCCTCGCCTTCCTTCGAGCGCACCAGCAAGCCGACCTCATGGCCTTCGGCTAGCACATGCCGGGCCATGCCCCGGCCCATCATGCCCAGGCCGATAAAGCCGATGTTGAGCTTGGCTTGTGTGTCTTTCATGGTCGATTTCAATTTTTTGATTTTTCAGTCTGGATGTCAGCGGGACAGATAAGGCTTGAGCCAGCCCAGGCCAGCCGATGTGCCGCCTAGCTGGCTGTCGGCCGGCCGGTATTCGCAGCCGACCCATCCGGCGTAGCCCAGTTCATCGAGCAAGGCGAACAAATATGCATGGTTGATCTCCCCCAGGTCCGGCTCATGGCGCTGGGGAACACCGGCGATCTGAATATGCCCCACCTTGCCCGTGGGCAGGTACTTGCGCAGCTTCATAGCCAGGTCACCTTCGACAATCTGGCAGTGGTACAAGTCCATCTGCACCTTCAGGTTGGGCTCGCCCACGTCGGCCAGAACCTGGTGCGCAGCATCTTGGCGGTTCAGGTAAAAGCCCGGTATGTCGCGCGCATTGATGGGCTCGATCAAAACGTCCCGGCCTTCCTTCGCGGCTTCCCGGGCGGCCCAACGCAGGTTGGCGATGTAGGTCGGGTACAGCGCTGCCTGCGTGGCGCCTGCGGGCAGCAGCCCGGCCATCAGGTGAATGCGCGGGCAGTCCAGCGCCGCTGCGTAGGCCAGCGCTGCGCCCATGCCGGTGCGGAATTCGGCTTCGCGGCCAGGCAGGCAGGCCATGCCGCGCTCGCCTGCCTCCCAGTTGCCGGGCGGTGCATTGAACAGCACCTGCTGCAAGCCATGGGCTTTCAGGCGCTCGGCAATGGCTTCGCTGGAAAAAGCATACGGGAACAGAAATTCAACCGCCTTGAAGCCGTCCTGGGCGGCGGCCTCGAAACGGTCCAGAAACGCATGCTCCTGGTAGAGCATGGACAGGTTGGCAGCAAATTGGGGCATAGGTTTCACCATCGGGCGCCAAAAGTCTGGCGCAGTTCGTTGATTTGGGGTTCGGTTAGCGGCTCGGGCGCTGTCGCGCTCAGGCACACCAGCCGGGCGGTTTCTTCAAGCTCTTCCAGCGTGGCCATGGCAGCGGCCGGCGAGTCGTGCCACACATTCGGACCCAAGCGCGACAGCATCACGGCGCGAATCGGGGTGCCTGCCTGACCGTAGCGACGGATGGTGTCAGCCACCCATTGCGCAGCCGCAGAGTTGCCGGGACGGTGGTAGGGAATGACGGGAACATGGCCTACCTTCATGACAAAGTAAGGCGTTATAGCAGGCAGCAGCTCGGGCAACCTGTCCAGCGGGGGGCGCAGGGTCAGCCCCACGCAGTGCGTGCTGTGGGTGTGGATGACGCAGCAGGTTTGCGCATCGTAGGCGCGCGCTGCCTGGTAAATGCGGGTGTGCAGCGCGAGGGTTTTGCTCGCCTTGTCACCGCTTGTTTGCTGCGCATTGGCATCGAGCCTGGCCAGCCTGGAAGGCGCCAGAAAACCCAGGCAGGCATCGGTCGGTGTGATCAGGAAACCGCCGCCTTCCGAATCACCAAGGCGCATGCTGATGTTGCCGGCCGTGGCATGCACATAGCCGCGCTCGAACAGGCTGCGGCCGACGCGGCAGATCTCTTCGCGGGCCTGGGACTCGGTCATGCCAGTTGGGCCAAGGCTTTGCTGAAAAAGTCGTCACTCCCGAAGTTGCCCGACTTCAGCGTGAGGTGCAATCCGCCATTGGGCGCGGCATCGCTGCGGGCATGGCACCAGGGAACGCCCGGATCAATCTGCGGTCCGATCTGCAGCTGTGTGATGTTTAGCGCCTGTACGCAGGCGCCGGAGGTTTCGCCACCGGCCACCACCAGCTGTCGCACGCCCAGACGGCCGACCAGGCCGCGCGCCACGGTGGCCAACGCGCGCTCCACCAACTCGCCAGCGGCCTGCACGCCGAGTTGCGCCTGCACCGACTTGACGGATGCGGAGTCGGCCGACGAATAAATCAGCACCGGCCCGGCGCCCAGCAAGGGCCGCGCCCAGTCCAGGGCCTGCGCCACCGCGCCCGGTTCATCCGCCGCCAGGGCCAGGGGGTCGAGCGCCAGCGCCGGCCGGCCAGAGGCGATGAAGGCCTTGACCTGCCGGTTGGTCGCGAGTGAGCAGCTGCCCGACACTACTGCCTGCAATCCCGTAGCGACGGGCAAGGCGCTGGCGGTGCCAGAGGGGGCCAGACCGAAATTCCCAGGCAGGCCGATGGCCACGCCCGACCCCGCCGTCACCAGCGGCATGCCCTTGAGTGCCGGTCCCAGGCACATCAGGTCGTCATTCGAGACAGCATCCACCACGGCCAGGCCGACGCCCTCGGCGCGCAACTGGCCGATGCGGTCCTGGATGGCCTGCGGCCCCTGGGCCACCACGCGGTGGTCGATCAGCCCGACCTTGCGCCGGCATTGCGCCTGCAGCACGCGCACCAGGTTGGCATCCGCCATGGGCGTGAGCGGATGGTTCTGCATGCCGCTGTCGTTGAGCAGGACATCGCCGACGAAGAGGTGACCCTTGAACACGGTGCGCTGGTTGTCCGGAAACGCCGGCGTGGCAATGGTGAAGTCGCTCCCCGGCTGGTCCGCCAGCGCGTCCATCAGGGCTTCGGCCACCGGGCCGATGTTGCCCTGGGCGGTGCTGTCAAAGGTGGAGCAGTATTTGAAATAAATCTGCTGCGCCCCCTGCGCCTGCAGCCAGCGCAGGGCGGCGAGCGACTGGGCCACCGCCTCGTCAGCCGGCACGGTGCGCGACTTGAGCGCCACCACCACCGCATCGGCGCTGGCTGCGAGCGGCTGCGCCGGAACGCCGATGGCCTGCACAACGCGCATGCCGGCGCGCACCAGGTTGTTCGCCAGGTCGGTAGCCCCGGTGAAGTCGTCGGCAATGCAGCCCAGAAGAATTTTTTTCATGGCTTTTGCGGCAGCTCGATGCCGGGAAATATCTTGATGACCGCGCTGTCGTCCTCCCGCGCAAAACCCGAGGTCGATGCCTGCATGAACATCTGGTGCGCCGTGCTGGACAAGGGCAGCGGAAACTTGCTGGCGCGGGCAACATCGAGCACCAGCCCGAGGTCTTTGACAAAGATGTCCACCGCTGACAGCGGCGTGTAGTCCCCGGCCAGCACATGGGCCATGCGGTTTTCGAACATCCAGCTGTTGCCGGCGCTGTGGGTGATCACCTCGTACAAGGCATGGGCATCGACGCCTTCGCGCAGGCCCAGCGCCATGGCCTCGGCCGCAGCGGCAATGTGCACGCCAGCCAGCAGCTGGTTGATGATCTTGACCTTGCTGCCTGCGCCGGCCTGGTTGCCCAGGCGATACACCTTGGCGGCCATGGCATCGAGCAGCGGCCCCACCGCGGCGTAGGCCTCGGGCGTGGCGGCGGTCATCATGGTCATCTGGCCGCTGGCGGCCTTGGCCGCGCCGCCGGAGATGGGCGCGTCCACATACAAAATGCCCAGCTCAGCCAGACGCGCTTCCATCGAGATCGACCAGCCGGGGTCCACCGTGGAGCACATCACGAACACGCTGCCTGGGCGCATCGCGGCGGCGCAGCCCTTGTCGCCAAACAGCACCGCCTCCGTCTGGGCGGCATTGACCACCACCGAGACGATTACATCGCAATACGCCGCCAGTTCGGCGGGCGATTCGCAGGCCACGCCCCCTTGCGCCACAAAGGCTTGTGCAGCTTGGTTTCGCACGTCGAATACATAAACATTGCAGCCGTGGCTGCGCAAGGACCCGGCCATGCCGCTGCCCATGGCGCCCAGGCCGATCAAACCTACATTGCTTGTCATTGGTCATTCTCCATTCGTATTGGCATTTGTACAGATTCAGTCTGGCAGCCTCTTGGGCTTCGACGCCACCAGGGCGCTGGCCAGTTCAACCCCGGTCTGCTGCCAGAACGCCGGGTCGGCCTGTTCGATCCGGGCAATGGCGTTGTCCATGTGGGACGTGGCCGCCCGGCGTGCAGCTTCAGCATCGCCGGCTTCAATGGCGCTGACGATCAGGGCATGCTCGTCGAGCACCTGGCGGGCAAAATCCGCGCGCCGTGCCTCGTTGGCCCGGGTGACGCGGGTCGCGCCGCGCAAGAACTGCCCCAGGTATTCGAGCGTGCTGATCAGAAAAGGGTTGCGTGCCGCCTCCGCAATCGCGCGGTGGTATTGCACGTCTTCATCCACCCCGTCGCCGCCGGCGCGTACCGCCTGGTCCAGCAGCGTGATCGACTTGCGGATGCGCTTGAGGTCCGCCTCGTTGCGGCGCTGCGCGGCCAGTGCCGCCACCTCGGCCTCCAGGGCACGGCGCAGCTCGACCATCTGGATCACCGCTTGCCGTGACACGGACGATTTGACATCGAAGTTCAGCGGCGAAAAACCGATTTCCTTGACATACACGCCGCTGCCTTGTCGCGACTCCACCAGGCTGAGCGACTTGAGCCGTGACAAGGCCTCCCTGACCACGGTGCGGCTGACCGAAAACTGCTCCACCAGCGTGGCTTCTGTCGGCAATTTGTCGCCGGCCTCCAGCCGGCCCGCCCGGATCTCGGCCGCCATCGCATCGGCCACCTGATCGGACAGGTAGGCGCCGGGTGTGGCAGGCTTGAAAGCGGCTGGCATGGGCTGGCGTTGCATTAGGTCGCGCACTATTTGGCGTAAACCAGATCGCGCAATCCCAGCGACAGGACCGGCACGTAGGAAATCACCATCAGGCAGGCCAGGATCACCAGCACGAAGGGGATCAGGTCCTTGATCATCCGGTCCAGCGATATTCGCGCCACCGTGCAGGCGGCAAACAGGTTCACGCCGAAGGGCGGCGTGATCATGCCCAGCGCCAGGTTCACCACCATGACCAGGCCGAAATGCACCGGATCAATGCCGAAGTGAATGGCGACGGGAACCAGGATCGGCGCCAGCACGATGATGGCCGCGCCGGTCTCGATGAACATGCCGATCAGGAACAGCGCCGCATTGACGCCCAGCAGGAAATACGCCGGGCTCTTGAGCACATCCTGCAGCCACAGGCCGATCATCTCGGGCACGCCGGCGCGGGTGATCATGAACGCAAACAGGCCCGCGTTGGCAATGATGAACATGATCACAGCCGACGACAGCACCGACTTGCGCAAGATGGTGTAAAGATCAGCGAACCTGATTTCGCGGTGGATCACCATGCCGACGACCAAGGCATAAAACACCGCCACCGCAGACGCTTCAGTGGGCGTGAACACGCCGCCGTAGATTCCGCCCAGGATGATGACCGGCATCAGCAGCGCCCAACCGGCATTGAGCGTGGCTTTGCCGACCGACAGGCGGCCGTCACCGTCGTTCTTGCCCCAGCCCTTGCGCTTGCAGTACAGCCAGACGAACAGCATCAGCGCGCCGCTGATGAACAGGCCCGGGCCAAAACCGGCGATGAACAACTCGCCAATCGAGACTTCAGCGCTCACGCCATACAGAATCAAGGGAATGGAAGGCGGAATGATCACGCCCAGCTCGGCGCTGGTGGCTTGCAGCGAAGCGGCCCAGGTGACCGGATAACCGTGCTTGATGAGCGCCGGAATCAAGATGGTGCCAATCGCAAAGGTGGTGGCGACCGACGAGCCCGACACTGCCGCAAAGATCATGCAGGTCAGCACGCAGGTCATGGGCAAGCCGCCTTGCACGCCGCCGACCAGGCTCTTGGCAAACTCGACCAGGCGTCGCGAGATGCCGCCGGTTTCCATCACATTGCCCGCCAGGATGAAGAACGGGATGGCGGCCAGCGGAAACTTGTTGATCGAGTTGAACATCTCCTTGACCGAGATGAGCATGTTGACGTCGGCCACCTGGATGCCCAGGATGGCGGACAGTCCGATGGACACGGCCACCGAAACGGTGAGTGCAAAGCACAGCACCATGGTGACAAGCATGGTGAGGGTCATTGGGCGGTTTCCAGTTCAAGGCGCTGGGGGTCCAGCAGGTTTCCAATAATGCTGAGGACACTGAACACGCCGCCCACGGGCATGGCGAGGTAGGCCCAGAACATCGAGATCGACTCCAGCCCGGCCATGGACTGCACCCGGCCGCGCAGGGTGTAGTCCCAGCCCCACCAGATGATGACCAGAATCAGCGCCAGTGCGGCCAGGCAGACCACCCAGTCCAGAATGCGGCGTATCTGCGGCGGACTCCAGCGGTAGAGCACGTCCACGCTGACCATGGCGCCTTGACGGAAGGCCATGGGAATGCCCATGAACACCATCCAGATCAGGCTGAAGCGGATCAGCACCTCGCTCCATTCGGCCGGAGTTTCCAGCACGAAGCGGGTGATGATCTGAAGCATGCCCAGGCTGGCGGACACCACCAGCATGAGGCAGGCCGTGACCAGCGAAAAGTGGCTGGTCCAGTGCTCCAGGCGCAGAAATTTATCTTTCATCGCATTCTCCGCTTGAAATCGAAGTTAAAAAAACGCCCGAGCGTGCTAAGCCGTCGGGCGTTTGGCGTCGCAGGAAGCGAGTTACTTGGTGTTGCGGATCCGGTCCATGTTGGCCTTGCCGAACTGCTTCTCGAAGTCGGCATAGACCGGCCCGAGCGCCGCGACGAACTTGGACTTGTCCAGGTTCTCGGTCACGGTCATTCCCTTGCCGCGCAGGTAGGTCACGCCCATGGCGTCATCCGCATCGACACGGGCGCGGTTGGCGGCCACGGCGGTCTTGGCCGCATCCAGAAACACCTTCTGGTCCGCCGGTGCGAGCTTGCCAAAGGCCTCCTTGTTCATCAGGAAGATGGCGGGCGAATAGACGTGGCCGGTGAGGGACACATGCTTTTGCACCTGGTCGAGCTTGGCCGCCATGATCACCGACAACGGGTTTTCCTGGCCGTCGACAGTGCCTTGCTGCAGCGCGGTGAAGACTTCGGCCATGGCCATCGGCGTGGTCACGATGCCCAGGCCCTTGTAGGCAGCGACGTGCACCGGGTTTTCCATGGTACGCAGCTTCAGGCCCTTGAGGTCCTCGGGCGTGTTGATGGCGCGCTTGTTGTTGGTCACATTGCGCATGCCGTTTTCGCCCCAGGCCAGCGCCTTGAAGCCCTTGGAGTCAAACTTGGCCAGCATGTCCTGGCCAATAGGGCCATCGAGCACGGCGCGGGCATGGGCCTTGTCGCGGAACAGGAAGGGAATGTCCAGGATCTTGGTTTCGGGCACAAAGTTGGGCACCGGGCCGGACGAGGTGAAGGTCAGTTCCTGCGTGCCTAGCTGGACCGACTCGATGGATTCGCGCTCGCTGCCCAAGGATGCGTTGTAGAACGGCTGGATCTTGTAGCGCCCGGCGGTGTTCTTTTCGACTTCCTTGGCGAAGGTGTCGATGGCCACGCCCTGGTGCGAATTCTGCGCGATGGAAATATTGATCTTCATGCTGGTCTGCGCGGCGGCGGTCGCCACCAGGCCGACAGCGAATGACAGGCCAATAAACAGTTTGCTCAATTTCATCTGATGTCTCCTTCGTTTTAAATCATAAAAGTTGTATGACAACTTTGGGTTGATGGATTTTTATCGCGCCGGCGGCTTTAAGGCATCAGTGTTTTCCCTGATGTAGGCCGACACAATGTCTTCAAAACAGGTGTCGGGCAGCAAACCCAGACCACGCGCCCGCACGGCGTCGATGCGGGCCGGCCAGGTCTTGACGATGTTGTAGATCGCCGCATCGGGCGTCCAGTCGATCAGCGCGGCGACCTGCGGCCCGGCCACGCGCGCCAGGGCGGCGGCCATGTCGGCCGGTGTCGTGGTGAGCGCGGGCAGCGTCAGGGCCGTGCGCGGCCCCCAGGCCGGGTCGCTGGTCTGCGCGGCGCAGACCAGCCCGGCGATGGTGCGCTCGGGCGAAGACAAGGCTACCGGGGTATCGGGCGGCACCGGGCAGGTCGCCCGCACCCCGGCCAGGGGCTCGCGCAGCATGCCGCTCAGGAAGCTCGACGCCGCGCCATTGGGCAGGCCTGGCCGTACGCTCACGGTCATCAGGCGAACGCTGCGGCCCTGGATGAAGCCTTTGCGGCTGAAGTCCGCCACCAGTTGCTCGCCCATGAATTTCTGGATGCCGTAGCTGCTTTGCGGCGTGGGCAGCGTGCTGTCCTCGATCACCGGTGGCAGCGGCAGGCCGGGGGCATGGCCAAAGACCGCCAAGGAACTGGCAAACACCACCATGGGCCGGGTCTTCAGGGCACGGCATGCTTCCAGCAGGGCCAGCGTCGCGGCAAAGTTGCTGCGCATGCCGAGGTCGAAGTCGGCTTCGCACTCACCGCTGACGGCTGCGGCTAGGTGGAACACCACGTCGGTCTGCGCCTCCACGACCGGCGTTGCTGCGCCGGGCGCCAACAGTGCGTTGAGGTCGCCGGTCAGCGCAGCCACGCGCGGGTCGGCCATCAGGTCGTCGGGCGGCAGTGCGCGGTCCACCAGGGTCAGGCGCGTGATCGGACGGGCCGGGCCGCCCGCCACGGACAACTGGGCTTGCGCCAGCAGGGCGCGCGCCAGGCGCACGCCCAGAAAACCGGCGCCGCCGGTGATGACAATGTTGCAGGACCCGCCTTGGGGAGAAGAAGTCTGGGACATGGTGTTTCCTGGAAAAATTATCGGGTTCCGGCTCAGGGAGCCTGTATCAGTCGGGGGGCGGTTTGCAGCAGTTGCGCCAGCTCGCCCTTCCAAAAACGGGCCTGCCCTGTCGTGCCGTGTCCGGCAGTGCGTTCGCTGGCAGGAATCAAGAACACGCGCCCCTGCTTGACGCGCTTGATCTCCTTGTCCAGCACCCCGAGCTCGGGCGGATTGCGCTCATCGTCCGCCGAATTGATGGCCAGCACGGTAGCCGTTATTTTTTCCAGACCGGCGCTGGGGTTGTAGTCCGCCGACGAGTCCCACTGGAAAAGCAGGTCGTTGGCGTCGCCGGTAAATTTGGCGTTCAGGCGGGCATCGAGAAAGGCATCGGCCCGCTCGCGGGTCGGGGCTGCCTTGAACAGCGCCTGGTTGCCGCCATTGGTGGCAATGGCGAAATAGGTGGATGCGAACGATGCGCTTTTGGGCTGAACGGTGTAGTTGCCCTCCATCCATTCCGGGTCGCGGCGGATGGAATCGACAATCAGGCGGCGCAGCATCCAGTTGCGGCCCGACATTTCGACAGGCAGAGAAGCCATGGGCACGGCAACGTCCATCATGGGGTATTTTTGCGCCCAGATCCAGGTCTGCATGCCTCCCATCGAGTTGCCAATCACCAGGCGCAGACGCTTGAGCCCCAGGTGATCGCGCACCAGCGCATGCTGCGCGGCCACCATGTCGTCGTAGTTATAGCGCGGGAATTTGGCACGCAGCCCGTCTGACGGCTTGCTGCTTTTGCCGGTGCCGATGGCGTCGGGAAGGATGATGAAATACTTGGCCGCATCCAGCGGCTGGCCCGGCCCCAACAGCTCGCCGGCAAAAGCCGGGTTGATCATTGCCGTGCCCGAGCCTGCGGTGCCGTGCAGCACCAGCACCGGCTCACCGTCCGGGTTGCCAAGGGTTGTGTAATGGATTTTCAGCGCAGAAAAAACTTCGCCAGTGTGGAATTTGAAGTCCTTGACGATGTAATCGCCTTCCTTCAGGTTTGGGTAGGTCGCCTTGTCAGGCGCCTGGGCCAACGCAAGGGTTGTCACCAGCGGAAGGGTCAGGCTGATCAGCAATTTTTTGAAGGGCATCGGTTGGTCCTGTGACAGCAAGGTGTAATTTGTATGACAACTTTGATTGTTGACGCATGCGCCGTGGCGTCGCGTCAGGACTTTCCCTATTTACCCCAACGCAACACCAGGGGGTTCAGGCGTTGTGCCGCCTCTATCAGTCTCTTGCGCACTTCAGGATGCATGTCGGGCCACGGGTGGCGCGGTGCCTCGCAGGCAATCACACCGCCTTCTTTCATCAGGGCCTTGGCGCTCAGGATGCCGCCCTGGCGGTTTTCATAGTTGATCAGCGGCAGCCACTGCTGGTACAGGTCAATGGCTTTGGCGCGCTGGCCGGCGGCATGGGCATCGACGATCAGCCGGATGCCGTCGGGATAGCCGCCGCCGGTCATGGCGCCGGTGGCCCCAGCGTCCAGATCGGGCAGCAGGGTAATGGCTTCCTCGCCATCCCAGGGGCCTTCGATGGCATTGCCACCCAGGCGGATCAGCTCGCGCAATTTGGACGCGGCGCCGGCGGTCTCGATCTTGAAATACGCTACCTGCTCGATCTCCTGCGCCATGCGGGCCAGAAACGCGGCCGACAAGGGCGTTCCGCTGGCCGGCGCGTCCTGGACCATGATGGGAATGTCGAGTGCGTCGGACACGCCGGCATAGAACGCATGAATCTTGTCCTCGGAAACCCGGAAGGTGGCGCCGTGGTAGGGCGGCATGACCATCACCATGGCCGCGCCCAGGTCCTGCGCCCGGCGGCTGCGTTGGGCACAGACCCGGGTGCTGAAATGCGTGGTGGTGACGATCACCGGCACCCGGCCGGCGACGTGCTTGAGGATGGCGGCGGTCAGCACCTCGCGTTCGTCATCTGAAAGCAAAAACTGCTCGGAGAAGTTCGCCAGGATGCACAGGCCATTGGAGCCAGCATCGATCATGAAATCGACACAGCGCTTCTGGCTGGCCAGATCCAGTTCGCCGTTTTCGAAGAAAGTAGTGGGAACCACCGGAAAAACGCCCCGGTAGCGGGCTTGCATTGATGAGGTCATGGGGTGATGAGTCAGTGGGTCCACAGTGCCGGCGGTCAGTGCGAATGCCGGGGCACTTCAGCGCCGCGGCAGCCGACCAGGAAATCGAAATCGCAGCCTTCATCGGCCTGCAGCACACGGTCGATGTAGAGCTGCTGGTAGCCGCTCTTGGGTGTCGCCGGCGTCTGGGCTTGCGCGGTCTCGCGCTCTGCATGGCGCTGGGCAATCTCGGCATCGCTGACCTCCAGGTCGAGCTTGCCGGCATGGCTGTCCAGCGCAATCCAGTCGCCATCGCGCACGATGGCCAGCGGTCCGCCGGCGGCCGCTTCGGGCGCCACATGCAGCACCACCGTGCCGTAGGCCGTGCCGCTCATGCGGGCGTCCGAGATGCGCACCATGTCGGTGATGCCCTGGGCCAGCAGCTTGGGCGGCAGGCCCATGTTGCCAACCTCGGCCATGCCGGGGTAGCCCTTGGGGCCGCAGTTCTTCAGCACCATCACCGAGTTGGCATTGACATCCAGGTCCGGGTCGCTGATGCGCGCCTTGTAATGGTCGAAATCCTCGAACACCACCGCCCGGCCCCGGTGCTTCATCAGGGCGGGCGTTGCGGCGGAAGGCTTGAGCACCGCGCCGCGCGGCGCCAGGTTGCCGCGCAGGATGCACATGCTGCCGTCGGCGACCAGCGGGTTGTCCAGCGTGCGGATGACCTCGTCGTTGTAGATCGGCGCGTCCAGCACGTTGTCCCAGATTGACTTGCCGTTGACCGTCAGCGCCTCCTTGTGCGGCAGCAGGCCGCCTTCGCCCATGCGCCGCAGCACACCCGGCAGGCCGCCGGCATAGTAGAACTCCTCCATCAGGAAGCGGCCCGATGGTTGCAGGTCCACCAGCGTCGGGGTTCCTTTGCCGATCTCGGTCCAGTCTTCCAGTGCCAGCGGCACGCCGATGCGTCCGGCAATCGCCTTGAGGTGGATCACCGCGTTGGTCGAGCCGCCAATGGCCGCATTGACCCGGATGGCGTTTTCAAAGGCCTGGCGCGTCAGCACCTTGGACAGCTTCAGGTCTTCCCACACCATGTCCACGATGCGCATGCCCGACATATGCGCCAGCACGTAGCGCCGCGCATCGACCGCCGGAATCGCTGCATTGTGCGGCAGCGAGGTGCCCAGCGCCTCGGCCATGCAGGCCATGGTCGAGGCGGTGCCCATGGTGTTGCAGGTGCCGGCCGAGCGCGACATGCCCGCTTCGGCCGACATGAACTGGTTCAGCGTGATCTTTCCGGCCTTCACGGCCTCATGCAGCTGCCATACCACGGTGCCAGAGCCAATGTTGCGGCCTTCGTGCTTGCCGTTGAGCATCGGGCCGCCGGTAACGACGATGGTCGGAATGTCGCAGCTGGCTGCGCCCATCAGCAGCGCCGGCGTGGTCTTGTCGCAGCCGACCAGCAGCACGACCGCATCCATCGGGTTGCCTCGAATCGACTCCTCCACATCCATGCTGGTCAGGTTGCGCGTGAGCATGGCGGTGGGCCGCAGGTTGGATTCGCCGTTGGAAAACACCGGAAACTCGACCGGAAAGCCGCCGGCCTCGGAGATGCCGCGCTTGACATGCTCGGCAATCTTGCGGAAGTGGGCATTGCACGGCGTCAGCTCCGACCAGGTGTTGCAGATGCCGATGATCGGCTTGCCCTGGAATTCATGGTCCGGGATGCCCTGGTTCTTCATCCAGCTGCGGTACATGAAGCCGTTTTTGTCAGCGCTGCCAAACCATGCAGCAGACCGCAAGGGGCGTTTTGGAGAGTCGGACATCGGGCGTCTTTCAAGGCAAAGTGGTGAAAAGTTGCGTTATGGTAGGGCGTTTGTTCATATATATCCAATGAATAAATACGCGTCATTGATACACTTATTAATATCAATGTTCGACAGGAATGATCGCCAGATGACCGCTCCCCGTCCCAAATTCAAGATTCGCCAGATGGAGTTGCTGATGGCGCTCGATGGGACGCGCAACCTGCACCGGGCGGCCCAGGCGACGAGCATGAGCCAGCCGGCCGCCTCCAAGATGCTCAAGGACATGGAGGAGTCGTTTGGCGTTGCCTTTTTCGAGCGCCTGCCAAGAGGCATGCAGCCGACCGCCTGCGGAGAGACCCTGGTGCGCCATGTCCGGATGGCGCTGGACAAGCTGTCGCAAGGCGAGAATGCCATCACCGCGCTGCAGGCCGGGCTGAGCGGCCAGGCCGATGTGGGCGTCATCATCACCGCGTCCATGACCCTGGTGCCCCGGGCCATTGCCAGCGCCAAGTCGGAAGCGCCGCAGTTGACGATCGGCGTTGACGTGGGCACCAGCGCGGTACTGATGGAGCGCTTCAAAAAAGGCCAGCTCGACTTCTTGATCGCCCGCATTCAGACGCAGGAAGATCAATTGAGCCTGCGCTACGAAGACCTGTCCAAGGAAACCGACTGCGCGGTGGCGCGGATCGGCCATCCTCTGCTGCAGCGCCCGGACATCAGCTTGCGTGAACTGGCCTGCGCAGGCTGGATCCTGTCGCCCAGGGGGAGCATCTTGCGTCACCAGTTCGACATGGTCTTTCACCGCAGCCGCCTGGAGGCGCCGACCAACGTGGTGGAAACCACCGCCATGTCGGTGATCAAAAGCCTGCTGCAGCAAACAGACTTCCTGCATGTCATGCCGATGGAGATTGCCCAGTACTACGTTGAGTCAGGCGAGTTGGCCATCTTGCCCTTCGACCTGCGCTGCAGCATGGACAACTTCGGCATCATCACGCGAGCCGACCATGAACTGTCTCCAGGGGCCCAGCTGCTGCTCAGGCATATTCGCCAGGTGGCAGGCACGATTTATCCAGGATTCCTGGCAGGAACGACGGCAGACGCTTGAACTGCGCGGCCAGCACGGCAGCGCGGTGCTGGTTTTTTCCTCTGCTTGGATAGCGTTGTCGGCGTATCCGCCAGTTTCATGGATGATTCGCCTGTGCCGGCTTGCGAGACAGCGTGCCACCAGCAAAAAGCAAACGCGCAGCACACCGGCTTCCAGTGGCTTTGGATCGCCCGGTCGCTCCTGACCATGAAGTCGGCCCGGCCGATTCAATCCCTGCGATCAGTCATAGCCAGCCACAAAAACTGATGAAGCGGGGGGTTCTCATGCGATGCTGGGCGTATTGCCGAAGAACGGATCAATTCAGCGCTTGCGTACATACCCAAACTGCTGACGGCCATTTTTCCAAGCGGTTGAGAGATTGCACAAGGTTCAATCCCGCTGCGTCAAGGCTGGTGTCGTTATGGATCTGCAGCAACCGGCAATCCGGAGGTGTTTGAAAGGCAATCGCGCGCTGCACCCGGGCTTCAACCATTGCCAGGGTTTCCCGTTGTCATGCCAGATGCTATGGATGCCTCCCCTTTTTAAAAGGGAAGAAAACTGGAGCCCTGAGATTGAGTAGCCGTTAATCAGGAAGAAAAGCTCAGGAAGAAAAGCCTCGCTGCCGAGGCGGATCCTCTGATGGATACGGCATCAAAGTGCCCAAGGCGTGATAGACCACGGTCTTCACAAACACCACAGAGGATCCATCATGAATCGTAATACGGGTATGAACGCGGGACAAGTGATCGGCACCATGAACGGCCTGCAGGTGGTCGGTCTGGATATTGCCAAGCAGGTGTTTCAGATGCATACGGTGGAGATGAACACGGGCGAGATCGTCAACGTTCAGCTCAAACGGGCCAAGGTACTGGAGCGCTTTGCAAACAAACCAGCGTGCCTGATCGCCATTGAAGCGTGTGGTGGCGCTCACTACTGGGCGCGTGAGTTGCGCTCGCTGGGCCACAGTGTGCGGCTGCTGCACGCCAAAATAGTGCGCCCGTTTGGTCAGATGGTGCAATGAGTCGAAACGCTTCATTTATAGCCATTGCCAGTAACAGCCATTTTCCCGACGAACAGTAGCCAAGCTGCAGCTACGGCGTTGGGAATTTGGAGCAAATGCAAAGTAGAGTCACCCTTTTACCGATGAATCGCGAAAACCACCCAAACATAGTAATGTTCACCACAGCCCTTTAAGGAAGTGCCATTGCGGGTTTCGACAGCCCTGCAGCGTTGACCAAGAAACAAACGCTTTTGCTTTCGCTGATTTAAGCCTCCAATAGCTCAATGCTCCGCAACCGGCTGAAGCAAACTGAGCGTCATTGTGTCAGGCTTCCCGTCAAAAAAGTGTTCCAACGCTTGGCTGAAGACCGGCTCCTCCGGGGCGACCTGCGCAAAAAGCGTCATGCATGACCTGAACTTGAGGTCATCGGGCGAGCCAAAAATTTCGTGGACCGTCTTGCCACCAGCAGCCAAAACCAGTTCCGTGCATTCCTTCAGACGCTTGCCGAGGACGGGGTGCTGCCAATAAGCAAGCGCTTCACCTCCGGATTCGATGCCGAAATGTTTGGCCATGCTGCTTCGTCCCAGGGCCTTGAGCTGCGGAAAAACGAAACACATCCAATGGCTGGTCTTGTTGCCCGCCGCGAGCTCTTCCTTGACCGCCGCATAGATCCGGTCTTGCGCCTCCACAAAACGCTCCAGACCGTGTGATGTCGAGTTGGTATCCACGATAGTTTCCTGTTCGAAGTCACGCCTGCAAGCAGCCGCTTGGTGAGCCAGGGCCGCCAGTCAATGAGAAACCGGGCACCTGAGTTGCATCTGTAGCGAAGCCGCGCATGCACGCAAGACGAGAGATGGCGATGCCAGCGCAAAACTCAGCACCTCTTCGGCGTACAGGCAGTCGTGCTCCAAGCGATGGGGGTCAATCCACCACCCTTGACCGGCCATCAACCATTTGAAATCGACTCTTGTCAGCATACAGGCACACACTTCGAAATTACCGTCGTCGGCGACCTCCCCTTTAAACGATGCATGGCTCTGCATCGTGGAAGCATCGTTAACGAAATCCGTTGAAAAGATGCAAGCCGGGCCGTCATCAGTACGCATAGGATTTACTTGACTGATTAGATGAACTGGGGGCATGTTCAAAAAGCAGTGAATGCTTTTTCATGGTGCGGCGCAAAATGAAATCAAATCACATGGAAAACCCTTGTTTTGTTGCCGCTTCGCAACATGCAATTCAACGGTTTGGATACCTGCCTGAGCGTTGCTGAATTTTTGCACGAAAGGTGAATAGCCTTTGCATTCAAGCACTTACGCCCGTCGCTCAATGCCAAACAGCCAAAGTAAGTGCCATTTTCCCAAAGGGCGTTTTTAATAATCATCATCGCCCGCAAAGCGTGCCGGGCGCCGCCTCGGTCGCAGCTTGCGTGCGGTCTCCATGGCCCTTTCCTGTGCTTTTTCACGCTGAAGCGCTCCGGGCGCGGCTTTCGGACGATCGGCGTCGGGCAGGCCCCAGTAGTCAAAATTGCCCGTGATGACGGCCGCCACGCGCCGCATCTCCAGCCGGATGCGCTCGGCCGCCTGCTGGGCTGCAGTGCCTTGTTCGGGCGGATAGTCGCCGGTCGTGACCGCGATGTTGAGCGCGTGCGCCATCTGGTTGACGTTGTTGCCGATGGCGCGCAGTTCGCCGAACAGCGCGCGCAAGGCTTCCAGTTCATCCGGGTTCCACTGCGGCCGGCGCGCCAGGTGAACCAGCGCCAGTGAACGTAGCCAGTTCGCCGGGCTCGTGCCCTGCAGACGCGCCGCTTCGGCGAGCGCTTGTCGCTCGGTCGCTTTCAATCGCACGCCGACCTGCTCGCCCCGGCCCACACCGCGCGGAGCAATGGCTTCTTGCGCGCTTGCACTGTGCAAGCCTTGGGCTTGACCTTCCTGCTCGACCGCCTGCGCAATCAGCCGGCGCAGCGCGCCTGAAGCGCCGCCGTCCATCTGACGCGCCATGGCCAGGAACTGCTCAGCAAGGGCTGCGTCCACGTAAACGCCAAGCATCTTGTGTCCAGGTTTTACCGGCATAAATCCTCCAAGTTTTAAACCTGCTACCACCAAACATATCCTGCCCTAGTCCCTTCTCACGCACGTTCCCCTATGGCTGAGCGCCGAACTGGGCAGGCGAAAAGGAAAAATCAGGGGACGCACAACGCTTGCACTGTGCAAGCCTTCGCCGGGCCTACTTGCCCTTATACCAATCCCAAGATATAGAGAACCAAAGCCAGCGATCGGAGTCAGAGCAGTCTTGGCTCTCGCAGGAGATTACGAAAATGTCATCTCAGCACATCATTGATCAGCTGCAGCCCTATGATTTCGACCGACTGGCCCACAAGGAAAAGGATGGGCGCCGGCGACTGCGCCTGATTGCTCTGGCGCACCTCAAGGACGGCAAGAGCTATACCGAAGTGGCCGCTGCACTGCGCGTGACCCGCCACGCCGTCATGCGCTGGGTGCAGTGGTTTAGCGCTGGCGGCGTGGCCCGTCTGGCCGGTCTGCCGCACGACTGGAGCACGGCAAGCGCCTTGCCAAAGCACAGGAGGAAGCGTTTCGCCAGGCGGTCGAGCAACTGTAGGGCGAACGCGGCGGCGGTCGGGTGCGCGGTGAAGACATACGCCAGTTACTGACCCGGCAGTTTGGCGTGGCCTACAGCCTGAACGGTGTGTATGACCTGATGAAGCGCTTGGGCATGGTATGGATTTCGGCACGCGCCCTCAAGCCCTATGCCGATCCGGTTGCACAAGCCGAATTCAAAAAATAACTTCGCCCCAAAAGTCCTGCAAACGCTGCCGCCAGGCATTGCGCCTGAGCAGGTACACATCTGGTTTCAGGATGAAATGCGCATCGGCCAGCGCGGCACGCAAACGCGCCTGTGGGCGCGCAAGGGAACGCGGCCCCGGGTGGTGCGCCAGCAGCAGTCCGAGTCGGCCTATATCTTTGGCGCCGTCTGTCCACAGCAGGATAGTGCCGTCGGTCTGGTCATGCCGCACGCCAATACCGAGGCGATGGCCCACCACCTGCAGGCCCTGAGCGAGGCGGTGCCTGCGGGGCGCCACGCCGTGCTGGTGCTGGACCGGGCGGGATGGCACACCACGCTCAAACTGCCGCAGTTCCCCAACGTTTCCTTGTTGCCGCTGCCAGCGGGGTCGCCCGAGCTCAACCCGGCCGAGCAGGTGTGGGCGCAACTGCGCGACCGGCACTTGGCCAACCGCTGCTACGACGGCTACGAGCAGATTGTTGACGCCTGCTGCGACGCCTGGAATGCCTTCACGCAAATCCCTGGCGCCATCCGCTCTTTGTGCTCCCGCAGCTGGGCAGTGCTGCCTTCGGCTTCGGTTATTTCATGACACGGGATTGGTATTACTCTCCCCTCACTCTCCCTTCAGCTGCGCATTCCAGTCCTTCGCCTTCGGCCGCAACCGCCCGAACCCAGCGCAGCTCGCCCGGGCAATGCCGCGCAACCGCTCGGCCAGCAACTCGCCACCCGGGTCCTGGTCGGTCGCTGCGACCAAGCGCGAACCGGGCGGCACCAAGGCGCGAATCACCTCGGCGGTCCTGCTTCCAAAGCCGCCGCCGGTCGAGAGGTACGCCGTGCCTGGCGGCCAGTCCTCCAGCGTGCCCAGGCTCAGCGCGTCAATCGCGCTTTCCGCTACCGCCACGCGCCGGGCGTTGGCCAGCGCGCCCAGCCAGAACAGCGCCTTGCCCCCGCCCCGGCAAAAGCCTTTGTAGTGCGGCCCGCGCATCTCCCAGCCGCACGGCGCGTCCTGGGCGGTCCGGTGCAGCGCCCACACCGTGCCGTAAATACCTTCGCGCAGCACCTCGGCCTGCACGGCCCGGTTCAAGGTAGCCGCAGGCAAGCCGCGTTGCTCGGTGAGATAAACCCAGCCTTGCGAGCCGGCCACCAGCTGCTTGGCCTGCGCCCAGACCTTGGGCGCGTCGACCGGCGCGGGCGGGTGTTGGCCCGGGTGCAGTTCGGGGCGCATTACCGGCGCGATGCCCGCCAGCGGGCGCAGTGCGCGCCTGGCATGCCCCAGCGTTCCGCCCCACAGGTACTGCGCCAGGGCGAACACGTCGCCGCGCGCATCGCTCAAGGGATCGAACCAGCCCTGGCCCTGGTGCGTAACGATGACGATTTGCGCTTGGCCGCCCCGGTACTTGGCACAGTTGACACTGCTTTGGCGCGCGTCCAGCGTCCAGCCGGCGTGCTCCAGCACCGCCCGGCAGTCCACCAGGCGGCGCAAGTCTTCCAGTTCCTGGTCCATGTCGGCACCTCCCGCGACGAAGAAATCAACGTCCTTGCGCGTGCTACGCGATGCGGACAATGCGCAACCGCGTCACCTCTACCTCCATTTCCATTTCCACTTCCACCACGGCCTTCTCCCTCCCGGTGGTGCAGGCCACCAGCGCCCAGCCCTCGCGCGCGGCGCGCCGGTGCACGACCAGGCGGCCCGTCCGGCCCTCCCCCAGGTCAACGATGAACACGGGCTCGCCGGTCCTGGGCGCCTCGGCCCGCTGCAGGGCCGGGGACGCCGGGTCAAACGCGGGCGCGGCCAGCAGCGCTTCCGGCGGCGGCTCCTGGACAGGCGGCACCATCGGGGCCGCTGGCGGGTCTTGCACCGGCGCCGGCGTGACGGGATCGCCGACCGGCGGTGGTGGTGGTGGTGGTGGAGGCGGCGGAATGCTGCCTGCATCCGCCGCTGGCCGGTCCAGCACAAACGAGCCGGTTGGCTTGCCCGTGATGGCGCCAATGATGCGCCGCGCCTCGGTCACCGTGAGGAAAATTTCCGGCTCCGGCAAGCCGGCGATGACCTGCGCGGGTGTCTTGCCCCACTGGCGAAACAGGTCGTACAGCGCCCGGATGTCGGCCGTGTCCAGGCGCGCGGCCAACTCGGGCGGGAAATGCCCGACCTGCCGGAACGCCGCCACCTGGTAGTCCTTGAGCGAGCAGATCGCGGCGATCTGCCTGTTGGTCGAGCCCTCCCGAGCCAGCCGGGCAATCGCGGCAGCCAGGTCGCGGTTCGAAAGATGGGCGCGCTGCTGGTTCTCGATCAGCTGCGCGGCAAAGTCCCCCGCGCCCCGGGGGCGCACCACAGCCGGAATGTCGGCCACGCCGGCCAGCTTCGACGCACGCAGGCGGCGCGCGCCAAACACCAGCAGGTAGCGCCCGTTCACAGGTGGCTGCACGACAATGGGCTGCACCACACCATGCGCCTTGACGCTCTCGGCCATGCTTTGCAGCGCGTCCGCGTCAAAGACGGTCCTGGGCTGGTGCGGGTCCTCGTCGATGTCGGCCAGCAGCAGGCGCAGGGCTTGGCCCCGCCCTTCCCCGCTGGCGGCGCGCAGGTTGCCGAACGAGGCGGCGGCAAACGTCGCGCGCGCCCTGGCGGGAGTTGCCGGCTGGGCGGCGGCGGTCTTGATAGATTGTTGGCTCATGGCTTGAACTCCATCAGGGTTTGGACGGCGCCAAAAACAGTGCGGATTTCCTGGCCGGCTTGCCTGGCCGAAGCGCCCTTGAGGCGCCAGACCGGCGCGCCTTCGCTGGCCGCGCGCGCATAGCTGTCGCGCTTGGCGACAATGCCGGGAAACAGCAACTGGCCGACCTGCCCGGCCAGGTCCTCGAACATCTCGCGCTCGCGGCGGCTCTTGCGGTCAAAGATCGAGGGCAGCAGGCCCAGGAACTGCGGCTCGGCGCGGCCATAGTGGCTGCACACGCCCTTGATTGCCCGCAGCAGCTCGGCCACGCCCTGGATGGAGTAGTCGTTGATGCCGATGGGCGCCAGCACCGCATCGGCGGCCAGCAAGGCGGCAAAGGTGCGATTGCTCAAGGCCGGCGGGGTGTCGATCACGCACGCGTCGTAGTCGTCCCCCATGCAGCCCAAGCTGTCCCGGAATGTCTCGATGCAGGCACGGTCCACGCTTTCAACGCCCAGCAGGTCGCGCGTCGAGCGCGTGACCGTCAAGTCGCCCAGGCTGGGAACCCGCGTGACTTGCGCAAACAGCGCCACGCTGTCTACGCTACCCACCTGCGCGCCCAGCGTGCTGGTGAGGTTGGCCTGCTGGTCCAGGTCGATAGCCAGGGTTCGGTGGCGTTCGGCGAAATACCAGCTGGCATGCGCGACCAGGGTGGTCTTGCCCACGCCGCCTTTCTCGTTCATCACCACCAAGGTTTTCATCCCGTCTCCTCCTGCTGGAAAGCAGCCAATACCGCAGCAGCTGCCACCACCGCGACGTCCATTGGACCAGGGAATCCAATACCTCTATTTTAACGTTTGGTGCTATTTCAGTAAATAGCTATAAAGGTTATGAATACAATTGTTTGCAAATTCATGTCGTCCAGGTCCGTCGGCCAAGGCGCCAACGCTTGCACTGTTCAAGTCCTTGGCGCGGTGTCGCTGGCGCTGCGCCGGGTGCAACGCCATTCGGGCAGGAGGAAGAAAAAATGGATGGCTTGGCTTGTCCGGCAGGTCAGCCTTCTGCGGCACCGTGCAGTGAATCGGCGCCGGGCGCACGGGTGCTGCCTGCTTGCACGGCTTTTTTTCCATGAGGAACGCCGGCCGCGTGGTCGTCCCGCGCCTTGGCGGCGATGGCCTCCACCTGCGCGGCCAGCTCGGGCGGCAGCCAGACCTCGACCCGCCGCCAGGTGGCCGGCACTTGCCGGGCAGCGGCGCGAAAGCGCTGCACGATCCCATGCACGCGCTGGCGGCTCATGTGGTTGCGCGTGGCCGCCTCGGCGGGCTTGACGCCCTCGACCAGCACGGCCCGCGCGATATCGACCGTGTCCAGCGCCAGGCGCCCCAGCAGGGGACGTAGCGCCTCGAACTCTTGCAATGTCATTTTCTCAAGGGTGGGCATGGTGTCCTTCGGTCGCCGGATGGTGGGTCAATGGTTGTCAACAAGGCATGGCTGTTTATTGACAATAAATTATGCCTCCACAAAGGGCAAGATCCAAGGCGCGCCATCCTATGGGAAGTACACGCCCTGGACAGGGGACCGGGGACTGGCCCCATGCCAGGGCGTGGACTTTTAGCCGCGAAGCTTTCTCATTTCATCGGCCAGCACCCACAAGGCGCGGTTGAGCTTGACGCTCTGGTCAATGCTGCTCACCGGGCGCGTCGTGGTCGCGCGCCCGGTGCGGTTGCGCCCGCGCAAGCCGCCCCGGGTGAGGTTTTCCTGCACCCGGTTGAACGTGGTCCACAGGTCCGGCGCACCGTCTTCCAGGCGGCGCGGCGTCAACAGCTGCACGTCGCTGACCGGCGCCGGCGCGGCTTGCTCGTCGTATTTCAGCGCCAGGGCCGCGCGGGCAAACGCTCTCTGTTCTCCACTGGACAGGCACACGCGCTGCATGCTGTCCCGCTGCGCCTGGGCCGCCTCGAAGCTATCCAGCACGGTGAAGGCGCCTTCGATGACCTGCCCCACCACGTCGCCCTTGTGCGGGACGCGTACCTCATGCACGGTATCGCCGCAGACCATGCCGTTTTGGCAGACGAACCGGAACATGCCGGCGAGCATCTGGTAGCTGCTGGTGCCGTCGTGGCTGTTGAGCAAGATGATCTCGTTGGCTTCCCTGCCCTCGATCTGGTCGGCATGGCGCAGGCGCAGCATGTGCTTGGTGTGCTCGCGCTTGCCTTCTTGGCGCACGCGCGTTTGCGCCACCATGAAGGGCTCGAAGCCTTCGCGGCGCAGGCCGCGCAGCACGTCGATGGTGGGAATGTAGGTGTAGCGCTCTGAGCGGCTAGCGTGCGCCTGGGCAGCAAAAATCGACGGCGCCACACGGGCGATGTCGTCCCCGGGTGTCAGACTTGTTGTCGCGTCCAATTCTTCAATGGCTAACTGCCCGGCAACGACATTTCATGACCAGAACACCGCATTCACATCACTCCCTTGAATTTAAAGAGCAGGCATTGCTCAAAGCCAGGCATCGCGGCACGCGTTCCGTTATCAGCGTTGCCAGTGAACTCAACATGTCCGCCGGCACGCTCAGGAAGTGGCTGCAAAGCGCAAGCAAGAAAACCGGCACGATAGCCCCCCCGGTGTCCGCTGCAACTGCTGCACTGGACGGCCCGGCGTCGGCCTGGACGCCTGCACAGCGTTTGATGGCGCTGCAGCAAAGCTATGCACTGGATGACATGGCCCGGGCCAGCTGGTGCCGCGAGCATGGCGTGTTCGAGCATCAGCTGGTGCAGTGGCACCAGGCGTTTTGCACCCCTGCCGTGCCCGCTTCACGCGAGGCGAGCGGCGCCTTTCGCGAGCTGCAGCGCCAGCATGATCAGTTGCAGCGCGAACTCAGGCGCAAGGAAAAGGCGCTGGCCGAGGTGGCTGCCTTGCTGGTGTTGCAAAAAAACTTCCAGGCGCTGTTGGAGGGCGCGGACAAATGACGTCCGTCCAGCAGCGCCAAAAGTTGCTCGGCCTCATTGACAAGGCCTGCGCCGACGGGGCGCGTTTGCAACCGGCTTGCCGCCAGATCGGCTTGTCGTGCCGCAGCGTGCAGCGCTGGCAGCGCTCTGAGGCGGCCGAGGGTGACCAGCGCCCTTCAGGCAAGCGGCGCTATGCACGCCCGGCCAACAAGCTGCTTGAAGAAGAGCGCCAGGCCGTGATGGCCACGCTCAACAGCGAAGCGTTCAAGGACTTGCCGCCGAGCCAGATCGTGCCTCGCCTGGCCGACAGCGGCGTCTATGTGGCGTCCGAATCCACGATGTACCGCCTGCTGCGCCAGGAGGGCCAGTTGGCCCATCGGCGCGCAGAGCGTTCAGCGCAAAAGCGCAGCCGGCCGCGCGCCCTGGCCGCGACCGGGCCCGATCAGGTGTTTTGCTGGGATATCACGTACCTGCCAACCCAGGTGCGCGGCCAGCACTTCTACCTGTACCTGTTCGAGGATCTGTTCAGCCGCAAGATCGTTGGCTGGCAGGTGTTCGATTGCGAGAGTGCCGAGCTGGCCAGCCAGTTGCTGCGCGACATCTGCGCGCGGCACAGCATTCCCCCGGGCCAGCTGACGGTGCATTCGGACAATGGCGCGCCGATGAAGGGCGAGACCATGCTGGCCACGATGCAGCGCCTGGGAGTGGCGCACACGCGCAGCCGGCCGTCCGTAAGCAACGACAAGGACTACGTCGCATACTGCACTCCTTCCGTACGTTCAGGTGGAACCGTTGCCTCCAGACGCCGCTGCGAGAGCTTGGCGCCGGGCTTCTTGCGGGGAGCCAGGTCGCCTGGTGGTTCATACAAGGACTCGTTCTTGTCGCTGTAGGCGTGGCCTCGCAACAGGCCGCGCCGCAGCCAGATCTTGACAGTGTGGGGGGTGACGTGCAATGCGTCGGCCATTTCCTGCAGTGTCAACATGCCGCGCTCGCGCAATCGGTCGTACCGCGGTTTGAGATGGTAGTCGCGCGCCAAACGCGCGATCATCCGTGTATTGAATGCCGATCCCGCACCCGGCGCGAATCCACGAGCATTGAGAACGTCGGCGATCTGCGCCGTGGTGTGTTCGTCAAGCAAGTGGTCTATCTCCTGGACCACGGCAGTGGGCGTCACACGCTGCTGCCAGGAGCACTTGGGCAGGGGTAGATGCAGCGACTTGCGCGCACCACCCTTGAAGCGAATATGTATGGTGATCTTGTCGTCACGATTCAAGGTGACGTCCTCCACCAGCAATCTGACCATGCGTTTGCGATCGCGATCGAGCGTACCCGGATCGTTCCACAGGCGAGGGAAGTCGGTGGCCAGTTGCACGATCGCTTTGCGCTGCTCGTCGGTCAACAAGCGTGCGTCTTCATCCCGGCGACGGGTGTACTCCTCGCGTGCATCGCCCAGCGCGCGCAGCTTCTCGTTCCAATCCGCCTCCAGGGAGTCGGCCACCAGCCGGTTGTCGGGATCAACGCGCATATAGCGTCGCTGCGCCAGTTCGCATTCGTACTGCGCGCGTTCAACATTGGCATGGCGCATGCGGTCCGCCTCTTCAAAGCGAGACTGCAGTTCCTGTTGAACGACCAGCGACACCTCGAGCGCAACCGGATTGACCGCCTCGATGAGCACCGCTGCGACCGCTTGGTCAATGCCGGTTCCGGGCACGTGTTGGCACACCGCTTGACCGTGCTTGATGCGTTCGCGCTGGCATATGTAGTCGGGACACAATTGCCCATGACGATCGTGATAGCGAACCGTCATGCGTTGACCGCAGCGCCCACACAAGACCATTCCTTGCAGCAGCGCAGGACCCTCGCGCGGTGGTCCGCGCCGCCGATCGGTGCCCATCGCCTGCGCGTTGGCATGCAGGCGATGCTGGTTGAGCTCGAACTCGTCCCAAGAGATATACCCCGCATGGTTACCCGGGATCAACGTGACCCATTCATCGCGCGGCATTCGACGCAGCCGGGTGCGGCCATCGATGGTCCTGACCGTATGGCAACGTCCATAAACAAACGCTCCAGCGTATCGGGGACTGTGCAGCACCCGAAGCACCTGGTCGTGCGTCAGGCTGCCCCACAGCAGTTCGCCTTTGTGGGGACCCTTGGCGCAGCGCCGCGGAAATGCCAGCTTCTCATCACGCGCGGCCTTGACCGTGGCGCAGGCTGAGCCGGTGCGGGCGAACGCCGCGAACAGCCACCTCAGGCAATGCTGGACTTGCTGATCAGGATCGAGCACGAGCGTGCCATCGCTGGTGTAGATCAACCCCACGGGCGGGCGCATCTCCAACTCGCCGCGGCGCGCCTTGTTCAGGATTCCGCCCTGCAGGCGCGCGCGCAGCACATGCAGTTCCGCCTCGCTCATGGTGCCCTTCAGGCCGAGCAGCAACCGGTCGTTGAAGTGTGCCGGGTCATAGACTCCATCCTCGTCGCAGATCAGCGTCGAGGTGAGCGCGCAGATCTCCAGCAACCGATGCCAGTCCATGGAGTTGCGTGCCAGGCGCGAGACCTCCAGACCCAGCACGATGCCCGCGTGGCCCATGCCGACTTCGGCGACCAAGCGCTGGAAGCCTTCGCGATCCGTGGCGGCGCCGGACTGGCCAAGATCGGTATCGATGACGATGACGCGTTCGTCTGCCCAGCCAAGGGCCACGGCGCGTTGGCGCAAGCCGTACTGGCGCTTGGTGCTCTCGGTGTTCTCGAACACCTGGCGCAGCGTCGACTGGCGGACATAGAGGTAGGCGTTGCGCTTGAGGTGACTGGCCTGCACCTTCTGATGGTGATCATTCAACATACGAGGGCCTCCTGCCGATTGAACAAAACCATACTGGCCAGCAGCATTGCAACGTCCCTGTGCAACTGCGCTGGACAGATCTGCTGGTCACCCTGTGGCGGCGCCGGCACCGGCGTCGGCGCCACGCACTGACTCCACACCTGCATCCAGGCGCACATACCGCCACGGGTGAACAAAGCCAGGCCCTGGGGTTGAACGGCCGATCGGCCAAGCACCTGTTGGCGCAGATCTTCGTAGCGTGCAACCAGACTGTCGTCGCGCAGCAGCGGCGCAAGCGACACGGGTATCAGCGCCGTTTTTTTTTGCGCAGCAACTGCCGCTCGATGCTGCGAGGGTGAACTTGCACCCCGAAATTTTGGTGCACCAACTCGGCCAGGCGCTCCGCACGAATATCCGGATCGGTAGCACGCGCCTCGCAGATGAACTGCAGCACCGTTGGCGTGAGTTTGTGGCCACCGTGCGGACCACTCTTGTGGGCGAGTAAAGCGGCCAGGCCGCCGCTCTCGAAGGCCGTCATGGCCTGGTAGAACGAGGGACGCGAAAAGCCGCAGGCCTTGGCAGCCTCGCTGATCGAGCGCTTGTCGATGTTGACCAGTCGCAGCATCTCGTACTTGACCTGCAGCACATCGTCGGGGTCGAAGAACGCGTTGTTGGCGAACAGTGCGTGAGTGACGCCGTGCGCACGCGGGTTGAGCGCAGCGTGCTGGCGCAGGACCGCTTGCTTGTCGTGCTTGTCTCGATCTATGGGCATGGACCCTCCTCGGCTCAGGCCAGTCAATGTATGTAAATAGGATTATGTTCGGCATGAACACACTGTCAAGGTGATCACTGCAAGCGATAGGAGGTTTCATGTGCAGCATGTATGTTGAGCTCCCATGCCAGTAGCATCGAACAGATGCAAGACAAGACGTAATCGCCTTTACACTTTGCACAATATCTTCTTTACACTGAAGGGGCCGGCTCATGACTTCATTGCCTCGATCAGTTGCACCAATTCGAGGAGTTCTTGAGCCCGGAACGCGGCACGTCCCCGCGCCACAGCATTGAAAGGGTCTTCGGCGACCAGGTCGGTCCAGACCGCCGGCATCGAGTGCGAGCCTCCTGCTGTGTCGTGGAAAAAAACCCTGTCTTCGCGCCAGTTCCTCCCACGCTCGACCAGATCGAACACCTGACCGAACAGCGGATGGTGCGGATGGGTGACGCGAAAAGGTCGTCGCTCAACGTCGCCATGCGGCGCAGTTGACTGCTCGCTCCAATCCCTATGTCGAATCGGCGTTCAGAACCCTGAAGTACCGCCCGCAATTGCCTGTCAAGCCGTTTGAAAACCTGCTGGCCGCAAGGCGCTGGGTGACCGAGCTGGCGCACTGGTACAACCATCAGCATCACCACAGCGCGATTGGCTTCGTGACTCCAGCCCAACGCCATGCCGGCCTGGACCGGGCATTGCTTGAGGAGCGATCGCTCGTCTATGAACGGGCACGCCAGGAAAATCCCCAGCGCTGGTCAAGGCAGACCCGCCAGTGGGCGCATGTCGATGTCGTGCACCTCAACCCAGAAAACCCACAAATCAAGGAGCTTCGAAACACTCAAAAGGTAGCCTGACTCACTTCACTTCAGGCGACAACTTCCTTGACAGCCACCGGTCCTGCCACTTCACCACTCCGGGGCACAGGCGACATCATCACCCGGTGCGCTGGGGCTGGAGGGGGTGCGAGGGCTAGAGTGCATCATCAGCTCAATGTCCAGTACGCCGCACAAGGCCAGTAACTGCTGGACCGTCGCACCGCCGGGGTTCTGCTCGATTTTGGACAGCCGGGACTGGCTCAGCCCCAACTGAGAAGCCAATCGCGCCTGCGTGAAGTGAGCGGCCTTGCGTGCAGAGTGCAAAAGCAGTCCCAGCTGATCGACGCTCACAATACGGTGCTGCATGAATATGCCTTTTAAGAATAACTGAATTCTATTCCTTTAAAGAATATCATTTAGTTATTCTTTAAGCGCATAAATGATGGGATGGGTCTCAGCCGACCAGGGGAGGGCCGGGTGGTCTTGCGACCGCTGGCACAGCGGTCGCAACCAGCCGTCCTTTTTTCAACTGCCTTACGCCCGCAGCAGCTCGAACTGATCGGTGCGCCCGTCGCGGAAAATGCGCTCGGCGGCATCACCACTGGCTTGCTGGAAAAGGACGAACACCTGACCGATGCGCTGCGGGCCCTGTTCGCGCTGCGCGCTGGATAGCATGCCCCTCGCGTTTTGCGGCGACACCCCATGGACCGGCGAGAATAGATCGAATGCACACCCCATTTCGTTTTCCAGCACCAGCCTGCCGCTGGCTGGTGCCCGCGTTGCTGGCGACCTTCGTCGTGGCGGGCTGCGCCTCGACTCCACCGGTCCCACCCGAGGCGCCGGCGCCCTCGAAGCTCAGCGCCAGCCCGGCCCCACCCCAGGCCGCAGCCGTGGTCGACGAGGCCGGGCGCAGCGAGCAGTTCGCCCGCTGGGTGGCCGGGTTCCGCGCCAGCGCACGCGTAGCCGGCATTGGCGAAGCCACGCTCCAGAGCGCCTTCGACACCGTGCGCCTCGTCCCGCGCGTCATCGCGTCGGACCGGGCGCAGCCCGAGTTCACGCGCGCGGTGTGGGACTACCTCGACCGCGCGCTGTCGGCGCAGCGCGTCAACCGTGGCCAGGACAAGCTGGCGCAATTGCGCCCCGTTGTCGACACCATGGCCGCGCGCTACGGCGTGCCCGCAGAGGTCCTCATCGCGATCTGGGGCATGGAGAGCAATTACGGCAGCTTCGTGGGCGACATCCCGACCATCGACGCGTTGGCGACGCTTGGCTTCGAGGGCCGGCGCGAGGCGTGGGCCCGTAGCCAGTTGCTCGCATCCTTGACGATCCTGCAAAACGGCGACATCGGCCGCGCGCAGATGGTCGGCTCCTGGGCCGGCGCGATGGGCCAGACGCAGTTCCTGCCGTCGAACTATCTGGCCTATGCGGTCGATGCCGATGGCGACGGCCGGCGCGACATCTGGGGCAGCCTGCCCGACGTGATGGCGTCGACCGCAAACTTCCTGGCCAGTTCCGGCTGGCAGGCCGGCCAGCCGTGGGGGATCGAGGTGCGCCTGCCGCCGGGATTTGATTACGCGCGCGCCGACCTGCAGGTCCGTCAGCCGGCGAGCCAGTGGGCGGGCGAAGGGGTGCAGTCGATGGACGGCGCGCCGCTGCCGCTGCTTTTGGACGCTTCGCTCCTGCTTCCCGCCAGCGCGCGCGGGCCGGCGTTCCTGGTCGGCGCGAACTTTCGCACGATCCTGCGCTACAACAACTCGACCAGCTACGCGCTGGCCGTCGGGTTGCTGGCGCAGCAGCTCGCTGGCGGCCCCGCAGTGCAGACCGCCTGGCCGCGCGACTTGCTGCCGCTGTCGCGTAGCGAGCTGCTGGCACTGCAAACGGCGCTGAACGCACGCGGCTTTGACAGCGGGGCGCCCGATGGCACGATGGGACCAGCTACGGGGCGCGGGGTTCGCCAGTACCAGCGCAGCCTGGGCTTGCCGGCCGACGGCTACCCGACCGGGGAGCTGCTGCAGCGCCTGCAGCAACAAGGCGCCGCCGCGAATTGAGGCAGTGGGCAGTTCAGTGCCGGGTTCTTGTCCTGCAGCGTGCGCATCGTCCAGTGGAAACTGACCGCAGACAGCCGGTCCTGGACTTGGAAGACGCACGGGAATGCAGCTGACGGTCAAAATGAAAAAATCGATGTCGGGTTTGACGTGGAAACTTCGACTGGGGCTACGCTTTCAGTCAGTCTTTTGCAGGCGGTAACTGCCGACCTCTTGCTTGGCAGGATTGCAAGGCAACCCATCAGTGACAAGTACCCGCTTCCGGGAGGTCCGGTGTTTCCCCAGCTGGAACGGCCCTTCGCGTCCACTGACCAGACGCCTCCAAGGTGGAAATGCAGGGGGCCTGAATAAACCTGCCTCAAGACACCAGCCCGAGCCCGAGGACGTGCACGCTCTCCCGGAATTTGCCCAAGTGCTCATGGCGAACCACCAGGGTTTTCGGTCCGGCGCGCAAGCACAGCGAGCTCGTTTCCTTGTGCGTGGCCACACTGTCAGCGGTTTCGCAGTCGCGGCATTCGATCAGCACGGCGCTGGCGCCGGTCCTGAGTGCCTGGCCGTCGCGTGCGCAGCGAAGCAAAAACGATTCGACCAACTCCGGCAACGGCAGGTCGTCGTTATTTTCCAAAAATTGCCTGAGCAGCGCGATGTCGTGGCCTTTCTCGATGGCGGCCACGGCTTTTGGGCGGTCCAGATGCCAAACATCCTTCTGTATCGGTTCTGCCCAGAGTTCGAGCAGCAGCGCGTCTTGTGCGCTGAGGATTCCGCGCACCCGTTGGACCTGCAGGCTGGGCATCACCGAAATGGCCACCTGGCTGGGCTGGGCCACCGGTTGGTAAGTGGCCTCCCGCCCCAGGATGAAAGCGCCCAGCGCCGTGATTCTGAAACTGTTCAACCCATCGTAACGGCTCAAAAACCGCAGGTCGTCGGCGCCCCACAGATCCCGAAAGTCATCATGCCCTTCAGTGGGATCAACGTAGGCCACATCGACGATGCCGAGCGTGGCGGCATATTCAAACAATACGGCCGCCATGTAGCGATCTTGCAAAATGTTCCATCCATTAGAGCCGTCATACCCCAGGCTGCCGTATTGACGTTCGCACAGGTACAGCTTCCAGGGGTCATGGGCGACTGCAAAGACGTGATCGGCTGCCCGCATGAACCGTGAAAAATCATCGAGTCGCACCCATCGACCGGTCGGGCACGCCTGCAATGCCGCTTCGATCGCAGCGCGCCGTGGGGGCACGGCGCTCATCACGCGCCCGGTGCCGCTTTGGCCCTTGATGGCGTCCACCCGGCTGAATTCGTCGAGCAGCGTGGTTTTGAGCCACTTGCGCCACAGCGTGCGCAGCACGTCCGCAGGAGGCGCGCTCAGGGCTTTGACGCCGCTCGGGCTCAGCGTCAGGCGCATGCCGGTGCGCAGCGCCAGGCCAGAAGCCTGGAGCAGCATGGGCCAGGCAAAGGCCTTGATCGGGCCGATCGTCTGATCCCACTTGTCTTTTTTCTCCTCCACAGGGTAGAAATCGCCGCCGACAAGTTTTTCGACCAGTAGTTTTAGAGTGCTGCTGCTGGGCAGCGCCGTCTTCTCGCTGACGGTTAGGCGGGCCTGTTCAAGCGTGCGCAGCATGACCACCACTTCGTGCAAGGCTTCGCGCTCGGTCAGGCGCTCTGTCAGCCCTTCACCCGCTGGGGCAGTGTCGGAACTGCTTAATCGCACATCAGCGGGTTTGGGCACGAACGCAAGCAAGCTCGCCCGCAAGTCAAGCGGTACGAAATACACCCGCTCCTTGAACGCATAGTGGATGAACAATGCCAGGGCCGATTTTTTGTGGCTCGAATAGCGGGACGGCTGAGTCCCAGCCACTTCAAACGAGGGGTCACCCTGGTACTTGGCGCGAAAGCGCTGCGGCGAGAACTCGCCCTGCGGATGGTGAACGGCCTCGGCGACAGCGGCCGCCTGCAGGGTATCGAGTTTCAACCAAATGGCGTGCAACGTTGCGCTCTTCATCGCGTCAGCGATTCGCTCGATCAACTCGTCTTTGCGGCCGACGGCCTCGGCTTGCGGCACGTAGCGGATCAAATCCTTCAGGTCGGCAACGAGCAAACTTTGCAGCGCTTCTTTGAGCGTCATGGGCATGGCGACGTCCTTGGGACAACAGGGGATGGACACGTTGGGGGACTGGCTTGGCGCCTTGGTGACACTGGCAAGCCGGTAGCTCACGGGCGGTCAGCGCGGCACCGTATTTTGTCAGGTGCCTGGCCAACTTGCGCCGCAAAACCGTTGCCCAGAGAAATTGACAAGCCGTGCAGCTGCCGCTCAAGCCCAAAGTTCCTCACCACGATTATCATGACGTGAGCCTTCACAAACCCCGCACGCCATGAAACGCCTACCCGAGCAGCCCGACCGGGAAAACCGCATCACTTTCGAGATCGTCGTGGATGCCTACGACGCGACGGAACGCGCCATGGGCTGGTACTGCTACCTCCAAGACAAACTGCAAGTGCCGTTCAAGGCGGCGTGCCAGTCTGCTCGCGCGACATCACCGCTGGAAGTCGGCACCGGAGTCGACGTCGTTGGCCTGGCATCAGAAGATGACTGCATGTCAGAGGTGTTCGTTCTCGTCAAGTACGCCAAGTCCGAGCTTGCGGTGCCACTCGAGCAGCTTGCGTGTCATGCGCCAGACGTACAAACTGGCCAAGCCGTTGCCGATTGGCACTATTGGGTGGCGCGTGGCTACTCATACTGACGGTTGGCATACTGACCGCCTCGATTTGCTGACCCGCCACCACCGGTCCGCCCATGCGTTTGAACGACGACCAATTCCTTGACGTATGCCAGAACATCGAAGCTGGCCTGAAAATTCAGTACGAGCGACATCCAGCTCTCACGGATGAAAGATGGGCGTTCGCGCTTGGCCAGGCCCAGATCGCGGTGAATCAGCGGTTTGGATTTGCAAGGAACGAGTCCTGCCCTGTTGATCCAGGCCGACAGGAAATTATCGACTGGTGCGCCGGGTGCGCCGCAACGCGCGTGCACAACGCCAATGGGCCAACACACCACGTTGTATTGCAGTCTCTGGCGGCAGAGAGCACGATGGCCTTCCGTACCGCACATTCCTGTGCAGCGCCTGTAGGAGGTGCCCGATCATGCCAATGTTGATTCCTGAAGTGACCACGGACGTATTGCAGGCCTTTGCCGACGCGTGGAATCGCCACGACGTCGATGCTCTCATGTCGTTCATGACAGAGGACTGCGTCTTCGAGTCCTCTGCTGGCGCTGAGGCCTGCGGCACCCGGTACGTTGGCAGACAAGCCGTGCGCGCGGGCTTCGCGCAGGTCTGGGAGGTCTTTCCCGATGCCCACTGGGGCCAGGTGCGCCATGTGGTCCATGGAGACCGAGGTCTCTCCGAGTGGACATTCACGGGAACACATGCGGATGGAAAGCGCGTCGAAGTTCATGGTTGTGATCTGTTCACCTTTCGCGACGGCAAGATCTTGCTGAAAAACTCTTACCGCAAGAACCGTCCACCTATTGAGAAGTCAACGCGATGACACCCAGCCCTTCGTTTCACGGGCTTTTCCTCAGCCGCGCCGGTGAATTTAAATGTTGAATGTCTGTGCTGGCCCATCAGGTGTGGAGCCTGCCCTGGCCATGCGGCACCTGAAAAAGACGATGCGGCTCACCACTGCGGAACTCGCCAAGCTTGCAGGCGTGGGGTTTCGCACGCTGCAGGACATGGAGCAGCAGCGCAGCGAGGGCAGAGAGGGCAGCGTTCAGACGATGGACCGCATGTTCGCCCTCCCGAGCCTGAAGCTTGGCGTCGTACGCGCTGCCTCGAACGCCCCTGCAACGCCAGCAAACACAAGAACGGACGGACACTTGCCCGACCAGGCTTGACGCCTGCGTTACGGTCCTGGCAACCCCAAAGCCAGCCTGACTTCTTGCGCGTCGATTGATCGCGCAGCGCCGAACCCGGCGACCTGACGGGCACCGTTGAGCTCGATGGCGACAAATCGGAAGTCGCCCAGTTGCGTCATGAATTGGGCTTCCGGAAATCGCTTCACATAGGCAGCCTGGCACGTTTCCCAGGCTGGAGTGCCGGCCTCCAGCACCTGTGCCCGGCCGTCCAGCGTGACGCGTGGCAACGCATGGACGGGTTCGCCCTGCACCTCCGCCTGCATAATAAGCAGCGATACGTTGGGCCGGGCTTGCAGGTTGCCCGTGTGGGCCGCCAGGCCGCTCACATGGATGACCAGGCACCCGAGCGACGGCGCCATCGCAAAAGGCACCATGGAAACAAACGGGTTGCCATCTTCGCCGAGGGTTCCCAGGGCAGCGACGCGCCTGGCATGCAACAGAGCACGCAGCTCAAAGGTCAGTCTGGATTCGTGCGGCATGAGGGGCCCCTGAAAAACGAATATTTGAATGAAAGCCTGACCTGCATGTCTGCAGGAAGGCGCCATGCTTGAAATCCCGTCAGCTCCCTATCCATCTCACCGTTCGCTTGACATTCAACGCGCCGCGTTCAGCCAAAGAAACACCCGTGCTCATCACGGTCAACTGCACCCAGGAACTCTTTGAACGTGTTGACCGCAGCCTTGGGTTCGTAGTTGTGCCACTTCAAGTCTGCACGCATCCAGAAGACTTTCCAGAGGCCCTGTGTTCGCACAAAAGTCGCCTTGGCCACGGGGGACTCCTGCCGAACGCCAGCGTCTTTCCAGTGGGGCCGACTTTCAAAAATCTCGATGCTCTGGCCTTCCATTTTGTAGCCAAGGTCGAGCTGGCTGTGCAGGTGCGGTAGCGGCCGGCGGCGTGCCATGAAGTCCGCCAGGGCCTTTTCACAACGCTTGCGTTCGAGTTCCGTCAACGCCAAGGTCACCGCCCCTGGCGAAGTATCAGATGAAGGCCGAGCTCATGGCCGACGTTAGGATGGGGCACTTTTTCATAGGGCGGCTTGGGCCACCTCCAGTCTTGCGCGGGAAAGAGCGCCCGCATGGCGTTGATGTCGCAGTGGTAAGGCGGACCCGCTATGACCCCTTCGCTGCTGGCTTCCGGTCGCATCATCTGCATGAATAGAGCCCAAATACTGCCCTGGGGGATGAGCCAATTTTGAAGCTGCCGGGCGTAGTCCACCCAATGGTCTGGATGCAGCGCGCACAGGCAGGTCTGCTCGTAGATGGCATCAAATGGTTTGTCGGGCTGATACGTCAGGACATCGGCCTGCACGACCTCGGCGCTCAAGCCTTGGGCCGATAACAGAGCCCGGGTCCGCTCGACCGCCGCCGGGGTGTAGTCGATGCCAACCACTTCAAACCCTCGCCTGGCCAGCTCCGCCACCTCCCAGCCGCCGCCGCAGCCGGGAACAGCCACCCGGCATGGCTGCAAGGCGCCGCCTTCCAGCCATGCCAGCAGTTGGGGACTGGGCGCACCGCGGTCCCAGCCGGTTTCTTTATTGTCAAAGCGCGCTTGCCAGAAATCGGTGGTGGGTCCTGCCATGGTGGATGCTCGGTCTTTCTTTGGGGAAAAAGTGAAATCGCTATCCGGCAGTGTACGGTCGGGCCGTCCAGCAAGCGTGGATCGACCGCTTCGCCCCATCGGTTCGCAGCCCTAATCAAGGCGTTACATCATCAGGGTGTGACGGCGTTGTACGCTCCCCGCCAATGACGACGCCATCTGGATCACGGCAAGCGTCAAAAGCGCTTTGACTTGTTTCTCAAAACAATTAAAACTTTCCGCTCGAACATGCATCAATTGCGGTGTTTCCCGTGTTTTTCCGGTTGCTTGGTTTCTCGATGACGGACCGCACGAGCCTTCAATTCCTGCCACACTGCGCTCGTTCTCCGATGGCTTCCACTTCACCCGACTGGACATTCGCGCCCATGAAGATCACCAGTATCCGCACGACGCCTGTGCTGGCCCCCTTGACCCGGCCGGTGCGCACCGCGTCGGGCACCATCGACCGCTTTCCCCTTGTCCTGATCGATGTGGACACCGATGCAGGGGTGCAGGGCCACGCCTACGCGCAGGTGTACCTGCCCGAGCTGCTGGCGGCGCTGGAGCAAACCGTGGCCAGTCTTGCGAGCATGACCATCGGCTTGCCGCTGGCGCCCCGGGATGTCCACGCGCACCTGCTGCGCCGCTGCCGCCTGTTTGGCATGAAGGGCCTGCTGGGCGCAGCGCTTGGGGGACTGGACATGGCGCTGTGGGACGCCTGGGCGCGCGCACGCGGGCAGCCGCTGGCGCGCGCGCTCGGGGCCGAGCTTCGGCCGCTCAGGGCCTACTACAGCGTGGGCCTGTACAGCGCAGCAGAAGTCGTCGCCATCGCAGAAGAAACGCTGGCGGCGGGGTTTGCCGGGCTGAAGATCAAGGCGGGGTTTGCCACCTTCGCCGAGGACCTGGCCGCCGTGCGCGCGGCCAAGCGGGCGCTGGGCAACGCCACGGCGCTCATGATCGACTACAACCAGTCGCAGACGCTACCCGAGGCGATGGCGCGCTGCAAGGCGCTCGATGGCGAAGGGCTCGAGTGGATCGAGGAGCCGGTGCTCGCCGACGACCTGGCGGGCTGCGCCCGCATTGCCCAGGCGATCGCCACGCCCATCCAGATCGGCGAGAACTTTCACGGGCCGTCCGAGATGCGCGCGGCGATTGAGGCTTGTGCTTCGGACCTGGTCATGCCGGACGCGCAGTTCATCCACGGCGTCACAGGCTGGCTCGAGGCGTCGGCGCTGGCCCAGGCGGCGGGGCTGCCCATGTCGTCCCACACGTTCGTCGAAGCGAGCGCGCAGCTGCTGTGCGGGGCGCCGACGGCGCACTGGATCGAAGTGCTGGACGCCGCCGGCGGGCTGCGGCAGGCGCCCCTGCAGATCAAGGGCGGGATGCTGCTGCCCTGGGACTCCCCGGGGATCGGGCTGGCGTGGCGCGAGGACATGGTCGCGCGGCACCGGGTGTGATGCGGTAAAGCGTAAAGCGGCGGCTGCAACAACGGCACATCCGAAGAGTAGGAGGGCATCCACCAGGAACGAAGGCTTTTCTTGCCGGCACCCCATTGAATGGCTTCATGACCCCGCCCACGGGTGGGAATCGTGCCGGTCCATACAATGCAATGGTCAAATTTCTCTTCACGATGCCACAGGAGAAGACACATGGGCGCTTGCTCGACTGCACGTCGGTGGATGCTGGTTTTCGCTGCGCCACTCCTTTTGAACTGCGGTGGCGGGGGAAGTGGCGGGGGAAGTGGCGGGGCAAGCGGTGAAAATGAAATCGGCCCCACCGACACCACGGCGCCGCAGGTGACGCTCACGGCGCCTGTGAACCTTGCCATCGATCTGACCGGTACGCTGGCCCTGGGCGCCGTTGCAACCGACAACATCGCCGTCACGCGGGTCGAGTTCGAGGTCGATGGCCTTGGCGCAGGCACGGATGACACCGCGCCCTTTGCCGCCAGCGTCAATACTGCCGAGTATGCCGCCGGCCAGCACGTGGTTCGCGCGCGTGCGCGTGATGCCGCAGGCAACGTCTCGGCCTGGTCCGCAGCGACGGTGAAGTTTGGCGGCAGCACCTCGGTGCCGGCCGGTTTCACGAAAAACGAGCGTTTCATCTCCGGCCTGAGTCAGGCCACGGCGCTGGCGCAAGCGCCCGACGGACGGTTGTTCATCGCAGAGCAGGGCGGCGCGGTGCGGGTGTACAAGGCCGGTGGGCTGCTGCTGCAGCCTTTCGTGCGGCTGGCAGTTGACGCGTCGGGCGAGCGCGGCCTGATCGGCCTCACACTGCACCCGAATTTTCCGGCCACGCCCCATGTCTTTGCGCACTACACGGTGAACGCTGGCGCGGCGGGCGCAACGCACAACCGTATCAGCCGCTTCACCGCGCAGGGCGATGAGGCCATGGCTTCGAGCGAGTTGGTCCTGGTCGAGCTCCCACCGCTGTCCGCGGCGACCAACCACAACGGCGGCGCATTGCACTTTGGCGCCGATGGCAAGCTCTACGTTGGCGTTGGCGAGAACGCCGATCCGAGCAAGTCGCAGGACCTGCGCAGCCCGCTGGGTAAGCTGCTGCGCTTTAACGACGATGGCAGCATTCCGGCGGACAACCCGTTTTTTGCCGCCCAGCAGGGACTGGCGCGCGCCGTGTGGGCTTACGGGCTGCGCAACCCGTTCAGCTTCGCGGTGCAACCGTTGACCGGCCGCATCCACATCAATGACGCTGGGGCCAACACCTGGGAAGAGATCAACGTGGGCGTGGCTGGCGCAAATTTCGGATGGCCTGGCTCCGAAGGCCCTGACAACGTCGGCGCAGGCATCGCGGCGCCGCTGTTCGCCTACCGCCACAGCGATGCGGCGCCGCCCGGTTCCGGCCCGGGTGGGTTTTTTACCGGCTTTGCCATCGCAGGCGGCACGTTTTACCCTGCGACCGGAGTGTTCCCAGCGCCTTACCACAGCAACTACTTTTTTGCCGACTTTGGCCGCAGATTCATCGGGCGGCTCGACCCGGCCAATGGCAACGCCGCCTACGCGTTTGCCAGCATCAGCGATGCGCCGGTCGATATGCGCGTGGGCATTGACGGCGCGCTGCTCGTGCTGGGCCGCGCAGGTGTGACGCGCATCAGTTCGCCTTGAAAAGCAAATGAATGGAAGAGCTTGACAGCTCTGCGTTGCACAGGGTGGCCCGGCTTGCGGTGCGCGACACCTGCCCCTGGCTGCGCGAGCCACTCGAGCAGATTCAAAATTCCTGGCCTATGCGGTCGATGCCGATGGCGACGGCCGCCGCGACATCTGGGGCAGCGTGCCTGACGTGATGGCCTCGACCGCGAACTTCCTGGCCAGCGCCGGATGGCAGGCCGGCCAGCCGTGGGGACTCGAAGTGCGCTTGCTGCCGGGATTTGATTACGCGCGCGCCGACCTGGAAGTGCGCCAGCCGGCGAGCCAGTGGGCGGGCGAAGGGGTGCAGTCGATGGACGGCGCGCCGCTGCCGGCGCTGCAGGACGCTTCGCTCCTGCTTGCGGCTGGCGCGCGCGGGCCGGCGTTCCTGGTGGCTATGTCACTGTTAAATGTGGAAATTTTCCCAAGGCCATCGCCAAGACAGCTTGCCCAGAGTCGCCATGGTGGCTGTCCAGGGCGCGAAACCAGCCCAGGTAGTTGTCCAGATAGCCCGTGGCAACGCCGTGAAAGCGGTGCAGCCACTGTTTGAGACGGCCGTGATAGGCGTTGACATTCTGGACATGGATGGCGCCGTTGACGCGCACGCCTGCGTTCAGATTGACCGCCTCGTGCGCCAGGTGCGCGTCGTGCGCAAAGCCGCAGTAGGTCCGGTTGCCATCGCTCACCAGCAGCGCATCCTTGGCCAGCACGGGCTGCAGTGCGCCGGCCAGTGCGGCTTTTGTCATCTGCCCGCGTCCCATCACCCAGTCCAGCGTCTGTCCGGCACGGTCCCGAGCCACCAAAACGCAGACCAGTTCACCGGACAGGCCCGCTTTTCTCGCCTTGCTGCCGCGACGGCGAGGCGGGCGGTCCAGCTTGCGACAGCCCTTGCGCGACTCCAGGATATAGGTCTCGTCGGCCTCGGTAATACCTTGCAGCGTTGTCGCGCGGTCTGCCTTGAGGCCGCTGAGAAAGCGATGGCGCCAGCGCAGCGCCGTGTTTCGGTGAACCTGCAGGGCAGTAGCGGCCCGGCGAAGGGTGAGGGACGCGGCCAGGGCTTGACTAAAACCGAACCACTTGCCCTTCTTGCGCAGCCGCGCCAGCGCGGTGCCCGTCAGGGCATTGAACGTGCGGTGGCATGTCCGGCAGCGGTAGCGCTGCAACCCACTGACGTGGCCATGCCGGTAAAGCTCGCTGCCTTGGCAGTGTGGGCAGCAGCGCGGCTCAGTCGCGCTGGACGACTCAATGACGGCCAGCCCTTTTTGCTGCTCATCGAGTTCATCCAGACGCTTTTTGAGCAGTTCACGCTGGCGCAGCGTGAGCCGGGGCACCTGTTGGTTCATCAACGCATTGAAAGTCTCGGCGTTCATGGCTAACCTCCTTCACGGTTCGCTATGAACTCTACGCCTCTGGAAAAAAAATTCCACATCTAACAGTGACAGAGCCTTCCTGGTCGGCGCGAACTTTCGCACGATCCTGCGCTACAACAACTCGACCAGCTACGCGCTGGCCGTCGGCCTGCTGGCGCAGCAGCTCTCTAGCGGCCCCGCGGTGCAGACTGCCTGGCCGCGCGACTTGCTGGCGCTGTCGCGCAGCCAAGCGCTGGCGCTGCAAACAGCACTGAACGCACACGGCTTTGACAGCGGCGCGCCCGACGGCACGATAGGACCGGCCACGCAGCGCGGCGTTCGCCACTACCAGCGCAGCCTGGGCTTGGCTGCGGACGGCTACGCGACCGGGAAGCTGCTGCAGCGCCTGCAGCAACCAGGGGCCGCCGCGCACTAAAGACAGTTCAGTGCCTGTTCCTGTGCTGCAGCGCGCGCCTCGTCCCTTGGTCGCTGGCTGCCAAAGGCCGGTAGTGGTTGCTGACCCCGGAGAATTCATGGGCATGTTGCTGATCATCACAGTGGAAAAAACACGGTCGGGTTTGACGTGAGAAGTTTGAGTCAGTCTGGGCCTGCAGCCAGTTTCTAGAACCTGAGTCCGTGACTTCGGCGTGAGATTTTTCGGGTTTCCTTATTGAAATCAAGCACTTGGCACCCAAGTCCAGTTCCACCCTGCAGGTGAGCGAAAACATGACCGACTTTGTTATCAAACGACTGCCCTACGACCTGAGTTCGCACGCCGGACTGGCGTTCATTGGCAAGTACCTCAAGCGCATCAATATCAACGCACTGATCGATCCGGCCTTCCCTGTGCGCTCGGGCATCGCCAACAGCTGCGTTGTCAAGAGCTACCTCGGTCTGTTGTGCCTGGGCAAGAACGACTTTGACGCCATCGAGAATTTTCGGGGCAACGCTTTTTTCATGCGCGCGCTGGGACTGCGGGCGGTGCCGTCGAGTCCTACGTTGCGCCAGCGCCTCGATACCCAGGCCAGCGACTGGTTTGAGCTGGCCGCGCAGATAAACCAGGCGCTCCTGGGCAGCCGCATCGAAGGGCGGGCCATTGATTTTGGCGCGCTTCCCTGCGGCTACACGCCAGTGGATCTGGACACCTTTGCCATGGACAACAGTAATACCCAGAAAGAGTTGGTCGGGCGCACCTACGCCGGGGTGGACGGCTACTGCCCCCTGGCGGTGTACCTGGGCCGCCTGGGCTATTGCCTGGAGTTGGCGCTGCGCCCGGGCGTGCAGCATTCGGCGTGCGAGAGTGAATACAACCTGGAGCGCGCGCTGCCTTTGGCGCTCAGCTTGGTCAAGGAGCCTTTGCTGGTACGCGCTGATGCGGGCTTTTGCTCCGTCAAGCTGATGCAGGAAATCTGCGCCCAGGGCGCCGCTTGTGGGCGCGAGATGGCCTTTATCATCAAGTGGAACCCGCGCAAGACCCCGGTTGAGACGATTGCCGCACACAAGGCGGGCGATCCGAGCATTGCCTGGCAGACGCTGCGCCCGGGCAAGCGCGAATGCATTTGGCAGGACAGGCTCGATCTGGTCGGTGTCGGCAACGCGGCAAATCCGGCCCGGCGCGTTTACCGGCTTACCGAGCGCACGCTCGACAAGCACGGCAATGCTTTGTTGCTGCCCGAGTATGTGCTCGAAGGCTGGACGACGACGCTGCCCGGGCGGTTCGGCCCGGCCGAGATCATCGCGCTGTACGCGGACCACGCCACGCACGAGCAGTTTCACGCCGAGTTCAAGTCCGATATGGATCTCGAGCGCCTGCCCAGCGGCAAGTTTGACACCAACTACCTGGTCTGCCGGCTCGCTGCGGTCGCCATGAACCTGTTGCGCCTGATCGGACAAAACACCCTGAACGAGCCCGATGCGCCCGTGCGCCACCCGGCCCAGCGCCGGCGTATCCGGACGGTGCTGCACGAGATGATGCACAAGGCCGCCCGCATGATTCGCCATGCCGGGCGCTGGGTGCTTGGCCTGGGCGCGGGCGACAGCGGCTTTGCGGTGTTTGACCGGCACTACGGGCAACTCAGGACCGCGTAGCCGCGCAAACCCTCGGGCTTGCCACCGCCCAGTCCGCCATTTACTTGGTCCGCGCGCAGGCAGCGCGGATTGATCAGCCTTGGGCTGGAAAATCTTCACGGTGCTCAAAACCTGGGAAAGCTGCGTTTCCCGCACTCGGGGCGTCGCCATAAACCGCTTTAGCACCCGACATGACGACCTATTCCACCGGAACTTGACCATTCGAGTTTGAAAATCAGGCCGCTTTGTTTGAAGTCACGGATTCAGGTAGAAGGCAATGAATTCGGTCATTGGTCAGATCTGCTCGCGAACCCCCGTTGCATGGAAAGCGACCTGTCCCCAGCACGCCTGGTCGCCGCCGTACAGCATGCAATAGGACGATGCCTATTTCCTGAATCCGTGATCTCGTTGTCAGATTTTGGTGGTTTCCTTATTGAAATCAAGCACTTGTCCGCCAAGTTCAGTTCACCCTGCAGGTGAGCGAAAACATGACCGATTTTCTTATCAAGCGACTTCCCTACGACCTCAGTTCCCATGCCGGACTGGCGTTGATTGGCAGATATCTCAAGCGCATCAATATCAACGCGCTGATCGATCCGGCCTTCCCGGTCCGCTCGGGCATTGCCAATAGCGACATCCTCAAGAGCTACCTCGGGCTGCTGTGCCTGGGCAAGAACGACTTTGACGCCATCGAGAGCTTTCGGGGTAACGCTTTTTTCATGCGCGCGCTGGGGTTGCAGGCGGTGCCGTCGAGTCCGACGCTGCGCCAGCGCCTGAACACCCAGGCCAGCGACTGGTTTGAACTGGCCGCGCAGATCAACCAGGCGCTGCTGGGCAGCCGTATTGAAGGGCGGCCCATTGATTTTGGCGCGCTGGGCTGCGGCTACACGCCAGTGGATCTGGACACCTTCGCGATGGACAACAGCGACACGCAAAAGGAACTGGTCGGGCGTACCTACGCGGGGGTTGATGGTTACTGTCCGCTGGCGGTGTACCTGGGCCGCCTGGGTTACTGTCTAGAGTTGGCGCTGCGCCCCGGCGTGCAGCATTCGGCCCGGGAGAGCGAGTACAACCTCGAACGCGCGCTGCCCCTGGCGGCAAGCCTGGTCAAGGGGCCTTTGCTGGTGCGTGCCGATTCGGGCTTTTGCTCTTTGAAGCTGATGCAGGAAATCTCGGCCCAGGGCGCGGCTCTTGGACGCGAGATAGCTCCTCAATCATCAAGTGGAACCCGCGCAAGACCCCAGTTGAGACGGTGGCAGTGGGAAAGGCGGGCGATCCGAACAATGCCTGGCAGACGCTGCGCCCGGGCAAACGCGAGTGCGTCTGGCAGGATAGGCTCGATCTGGTCGATGTCGGCAACCCAGCGAATCCGGCCCGGCGCGTTTACCGCCTGACCGAGCGCACGATCGACAAGTACGGCAATGCTTTGTTGCTGCCCGAATATGTGCTCGACGGCTGGACGACGACGCTGCCCGAGCGCTTTGAGGCGAAAGACATCATTGCGCTGTACGCCGACCACGCCACGCACGAGCAGTTTCACGCCGAGTTCAAGTCCGATATGGACCTGGAGCGCCTGCCCAGTGGCAAGTTTGACACCAATTATCTGGTCTGTCGGCTCGCTGCGGTCGCCATGAACCTGCTGCGCCTGATTGGACAAAACACCCTGAACGAGCCCGATGCGCCCGTGCGCCACCCGGCCCAGCGCCGGCGTATCAAGACGGTGTTGCACGAGATGATGTTCAAAGCCGCCCGCATGATCCGCCATGCTGGGCGTTGGGTGCTCGGCCTGGGCGCGAACGACAGTGGCTTTGCGGTGTTTGACCGGCATTACGGGCAACTCGCAACCGCGTAGCAGCGCAAATCCTCGCGCTGCCCCATGCTCCATTTACCTGGCCTGCGCGCAGCGCGGCATGTTCAGCCCTGGGCTGGAAAATCTTCATGCTGCTCAAAACCTGGGAAAACCGCCTTGCCCGCCCTCATGGCGTCGCCATAAACCGCTTCAGTACGCGACAGCACGGCATATTCCACCGGGATTTGTCCACTCCAGTTTGAAAATCAGGCCGCGTTTTTTGAACTCACGGATTCAGGAATTCCTTTGACCGTGCGACCGCTGCAATGGTTCGCAAGTGCCAACAAATCAAATCGCTCTCGTCCGTCCACGCCTTTTCCTGGATGGTGTCGTCAAAAATCAGCACGCCTTGGACATCCTGCACTTCACGAACCATCGCCTTGACTTGGCGCCACAAGTCCTTTGACGTGTAGTCCTGCCCGGATAAAAACCGGGTAATCCGGTCATGGCTGACATCGCCCTGCACCATGGCCGACAGCCCCGTCGCTGTTGTCGCTCCAAAGCTGCTCAGCAGGTAGTCCGTGTACAACTCCAGTTCAGAATTTTTCATGCGCGTAGGCTAACAGGCGGGCTGCTGCGTAAGGTCAGTTATCAAAATCATTTCATGTCCTGCTGGCGGAAAACGCCTTCCTGCGTGATCTCTTCCGGAGAGCCAAAAAGCTTGCGAAAAAGTTTTTCGGCTTACGGTCAAGGCCGCATGAGCCAGAACCAGCAGTTTGGCAAACAATTGCTACCGACGTGGTGCCACTCACCAATTGCTGGCCGGATCAGGGCTACCACCAGGACTTAGTTGAGAAGAACCCGACCCTGAGCTACTGCATGGCCGTGGCACCTCCTCAAAGTGGTCAAGTTCCGCATGACCGGCCCTTGGCCGACGTTCGAAAATGGTTTTTGCCGCCTACATAAACCAACTTGCCAGACATGTTGATTTACTTGAGCTGGTCCTTGACCTTCTCGATGGCGCTGAGCGCACATTGCTCGTCGAGGTTGCCACTTGGAGCGCCACCGACACCGACAGCGCCAATGGTTTCATTGCCGACCTTGATCGGCACGCCGCCGCCCAGCAACAGATAGCCGGGGATGAAAACCAGATTGGCTGCAGCAGGATTTTTCTGGCTGCCTTCCATCATGGCAAGCGTGGTGTTCTTGGCGGAAGCAGAGGTAAAAGCCTTTTGACGGCTGGCGTCCAGCGTGTGCGGACCGGCAGTGTCGGCGCGCTGCACTGCACGCACAGAGCCTGCACGGTCAACCACGGTTGCGGTCACGGCGTAGCCATTGGCAGCGCATGCAACGACGCTGGCTGAGGCAATCTGGTTGGCCAGTTCGAGCGAAATGTTCTTTTCGTTTCGAACAGATTGAGCGCTGGCTGTAATGCCAAACGAAGTCAGTGCAATCGCGATCACAGGGGCGCAAAGTACAGTCAGTTTTTTCATGGTTTTCTTGTGGTTCGGTTCAATTAACCGCAGGAAAATTGTAAAAAACTGAGGACTTATTGCCTAGTCGTAGCGCTACGCGCTCACCTCCGTAAAACTACCGAGTACGCGTTATCTCACCAGCATTGCGCAGCCGTTAAGATTCTTGCTTCTCGTCTACCAGAGCCGCGTAATGCCGGATAATTTGTGCTAGAGAATCGGCTTTTAGCTTCGAAAAAAGATTGGCGCGGTGAGTCTCTACAGTGCGTGGGGAAAGCGTCATTGCACGTCCGATTTCCTTATTGGTCAACCCGGCCACGATGAACCCCAGCACTTCGCGTTCACGTTCCGTCAGTTGCAGGTAAAGCGTCCGCGCCGAACGGTCTGCGCTCAATCGCTGGCGGGATTTCACATGCTGGCGCACGGCATTTTGAAGCGCATCGATGAGGGCTTCGTCATTCACTGGCTTTTCCAGAAACTCCGCCGCGCCGCACTTAAATGCGCGCCTGCACATCTCTACCGTGCCATGGCCCGTCAGCAGGATGACGGGATGATCCACGCCTTGCGCGATCAGGGTGTCAAGCACCACTAGTCCGCTGATGCCAGGCATGCGCACATCGAGCAGGATAGCGCCTATCGACTCACGGGCGAAATGTTCGACAAAGGCCTGCGGGTCGGCCCAGGACTGAACACGCAAGCCCACAGTGCCAATCAACAGTGCGAGGCTATCGCGTACGGCTTCATCGTCGTCAATAAGGTGGACCAATGGTGACAGCGTTGAGAAATTGGAATTCATGGGGCCTTTCAGGCCAGGGGGAGATCAAGGGTAAATACAGACCCACGCGGCATATTATTCCTTGCATAGATACTGCCGCCCATACTTGCAGACAGCGTTTCACATAGGCTCAGACCAAGACCTAGACCACCATTGCGGGTCGTATAAAAAGGCTCGAAAATGCGCGGTAGCACGTCGGAGGGAATGCCGGGGCCGCTATCAGCGATGGTCAGCAGGCCGCGACCGCCTTCCTGCACCAGACCAATTTTCAATTGTCGCTCCGCTTTGGGCACCTGTTCAAGCGCCTGAAGTGCATTCATCAGCAGATTGTGGATGATCTGCTCAAGCGCCACGGGCTCGGCCAATACCGCGGGAGGCGTGGAGAGTGACGCCATTGACGCAACTGCACCTCGGCGATTGAACTCGGGCTCCAGAAGATACAGCGCATTGCGCACAGCGTCCTGCAAATCCACCACCTGTTGCTGTGCCGTGCTGTCTGGCCGCTCAACAGCGCGGCGCAAACGGATCACTACTTCAGATGCTCGGCGTGCCTGCTGGACAGCCTGCGCCATTGCGCGGCGGGCGATGTCCAGCTCTGGGGGGTCGTCGGCCAGCAAGCGGCTGGCAGCCTGCGTATTGGCCAGCACCGCTGTCAGCGGCTGATTCAGTTCATGCGCCAGTCCGGCCGCGAGTTCGCCCAGAGTATTCAGGCGCGCGACCTGGCCCAGCCGCAGCAACTCTTCTGCTCGGCGGCGCCCGACGCGCTGGCGCTGCAAACTCACCAGCGCAGCGAGAGCGCCGCCAACCACTGCGGAGTAGGCCAGCATCCAGCGCCAGGGCAGATCAGCGAGGCCCACTCGGCGGATGGCGACCACCTCAAAAGGCTGACTTTCGGCTGCGAGGAGCTTGCGAAATTCAATCGGCCAGCCGCCTGCGCGCAACTGCCCCGGCTGAATGATGAAGCTTTCACTTGCATGCTCCAGCATCACTCGTACGGGGCTGCGGTCTGAGGCCATGGGCCATTCGCTCCAGGGAACGCTTGCGCGCAAATCGATCTGCAGCGCATAACTGACGGGCTCCGAGGCCAGCACCAGTTCATAGCGGCCCTTGGCTAAATCGACAGCAGCCAATACAGGACGACGAAGGGTGCGCGAAAGGGTTTCAGCTGGCAGTAAGCGTTTATCGGACCACATACCGAGAGGCTCGCGCCTGCTGACTCTCAATATTTGTGGGTAAACTGAAGTCAGACGTTGCTCGGGGTGCCTGCCATCGCTGGCGGGTTGAAGCAGCGCCAGCGTGGCCAGGATGGCATCGTGCTGCACCACACGCTGGCTTAGCAGGCGGTGGGCTATTCGGGCGCTGGTTTCGAACTCTTCGCGCAGTCGGCCGAATTCATTGCGCGCCAACAGGGTGCTACCCAAAATGACAAGAGCACACCAGGCCACGATCCACAGCCAATAACGACGAAACACTTGAGGCATGAATGTATTCTTGCATGAGGTTCAACGCTGGATGACCGTCCAAACGACTGACAACAAACAAAACCGGGGTGCCTGGGCGCTTATACCTGCGAGGCGTGTTGGGCCACGATCGTAACGGCGTTGATGACAACCAACAGGCCGCGCTGTATTTGCGCTGCCGTGACGATGTCATGCCAGGCAAAAAATCTTGACGGTTAAGGTGAGGCAATAACACCCGTTAAAAGCAAATAACCTGGCACCCACCCTGTCAGGATACCTTCTCCAATCGCCATCCAGGCTGCCATGCGCACCACCTGCTTGCGCAGTACCAACTGAAGAAAAAATACAAACCACAAAACTGCCCATGCAGCCCACGACAAGCCAGACCAAACGTCCCAGATATGCTCAGCTGTTCGAAACGTGTTGGTAGCGACCGGCACGGCGGTAATCGCCACAAACAAGCTGAACCAGCCCAGCCCGCGCCCATCGGCACCGGTGAAGCGGTTGATCGCCACCCACAGGTAGGTCAGTGAAAACAACAGCGAGAGAGCGGCCGCCCGGATCGAGGCAGCATCGGCAGCCGCGCCGAACGCCTGACTGAGCGCGACCAGCAGGCTGACAGCCCCCACAAACAGGTTGATCACCCAGATTTCTCTGTCACCGATGTGCCCCAACATCCACAGACCATTGAGAATAAGCACCGCACCCACATAAAACAGCACCAGACCCAGCAACATTAAACGACTCCATCAACAAAAAACCGTTTCGCTGAAGCCTAGGCCGCAGGAATGAAACGCTTGAATGCTGCCAGGCCGGCGTATGAAGCCGCACCGCCGAGTTCGTCTTCAATGACCAGCAGGCGGTTGTACTTGGAGACGCGATCGGAGCGGCACAGCGAACCGGTCTTGATCTGCGTAGCCGTGGTGCCCACCGCTAGGTCGGCAATGGTGGTGTCCTCGGTCTCACCCGAGCGGGGGACACCACGGCGGCATAGCCGCTCTCAGTGGCCAGCGCAATCGCGTCCAGCGTCTCGCTGAGTGTTCCGATCTGGTTGGGTTTGATCAGGATGGCATTGGCCACGCCGCCGGCAATGCCTTTGCCAAGCGTTGCCGCGTCGGTGACGAAGAGATCGTCGCCAACCAGCTGGAGCTGGTTGACCACCTTGTCGGTCAGCAGCTTCCAGCCGACCCAGTCGTCTTCGGCCATGCCGTCTTCGATCGACAAAATCGGGTATTGGCGCACCAGGCCGGCCAGCCAGTCGACAAACTGGTCCGAGTCAAAGCGCTGGCCTTCCGAGGCCAGCACATAGCGGCCGTCCTCGAAAAACTCGGTGCTGGCCGCGTCCAGGCCGAGCCAGATATCGCGTCCGGGCCGAAAGCCTGCGGTTTCTATGGCCTGCAAGATCACGTCCAGCGCCGCCGTGTTAGACGGCAGGTTGGGGGCAAATCCGCCTTCGTCGCCGACAGACGTGGCCATGCCCGCCGCCTTGAGCTGGGACTTCAGTGCGTGGAACACCTCGGCACCCCAGCGCAGACTCTCAGCAAAGCTCGGCGCGGCTACCGGCAGGATCATGAATTCCTGGATGTCCACGTTGTTGTCGGCATGGGCGCCACCATTGATGATGTTCATCATGGGCACGGGCAGCGTGAACTGTTGCTGCAGGCACAGGTGCCGGTACAGCGGAACGCCCTTGCTCGCGGCCGCAGCCCGGGCCGTGGCCAGCGACACGGCCAGCAGCGCATTGGCACCCAGGCGGGACTTGCCGGCGGTGCCATCGAGCTGGATCAGCCTGGCGTCCAGCGCCGCCTGGTCGGTGCTGTCGGTTCCCGACAGCGCGGTGCGCAGCTCGCCGTTGACATGGCCAACCGCGCGCTGTACACCCTTGCCGCCGTAGCGTTTGGCATCGCCATCGCGCAATTCGATGGCTTCGCGTGAGCCGGTGGATGCGCCCGACGGGGCCGCTGCATAGCCGCGCGCGCCACAGGCAAGGGTGACTTCGGCGGCGACGGTGGGGTTGCCGCGTGAATCAAGAATTTCAAGGCCACGAAGGCCGGTGATCAGACTCATGAAAAAGACTCCGCAAGTGTGTAGCTTGGCCGTTAAACAGTGGCGATACGCATCAAATTAGTGGTGCCCGACGTGGCAAACGGCATGCCGGCAATCGCGACAATGGTCTGGCCGCTGTCAGCGAACTTCTCACTGCTCGCCAGCTCGCAAGCGAGGTCGGTCATCTGGCTGACGTCACTGACATCGGCAATATGCACTGAATGCACACCCCAGACCAGCGCCAGCCGGCGTGCAACGCCGATGCTGGGCGTCAGGCTCAGGATCGGCGACTCGGGCCGCTCGCGAGCGGCGCGTAGGCTGGTGTGGCCGGAGCTGGTGTAGCAGACGATGGCTGCGGCCTGCACTAGCGACACGGCGCGGCGCATGGCGCAACATACGGCCTCCGCAACGTCGCCGCCCGGGCGGGCCGCGGTGTGCGATGCGTCAATCAGCTGGCGGTACTGCGCGTCGCCTTCGACCTGTTCGATGATGCGGTTCATCATCTTCACCGCCTCGATGGGGAACTGGCCCGAAGCCGATTCCGCCGACAGCATGACCGCGTCGGCGCCGTCGTAAATGGCAGTGGCCACATCGGACGCTTCAGCGCGCGTGGGCACCGGGCTGTCGATCATGGACTCCAGCATCTGCGTGGCCACAATCACCGGCTTGCCAGCGTGGCGGCAACTGCGGATGATGCGCTTCTGGATCGTAGGCACACGTTCGGCGGGCATTTCCACACCGAGGTCGCCGCGCGCCACCATGACCGCGTCAGACAGCGCTACGATTTCGTCCAGGCGGTCGATGGCTGATGGCTTTTCCAGCTTCGACACAATGGC
>NZ_KL448326.1:105684-111555 GCF_000709345.1 Polaromonas glacialis
GCGAATATTTCAGGATGCGGCATGCCGGCGCGCAATACATCGCCGGGCGTAGGGTCCAGGTCGAGTCGAAACGAAGCGCCTTCCACCAGCATGACCGGCCCATCGCTGAAAGTACCCACGCGCAGCTTGGGCCCCTGCAGGTCAGCCAGGATGCCGATAGGGCGCCCGGTTTCTTGTTCCAGCTCTCGCAGGATCGCAAAACGCGCGCGGTGATCACTATGGCTGCCATGGCTGAAGTTCAGTCGGAAGACATCTACGCCGGCCAGGAACAGGCGACGAACCGTATCCTTGTCGGAACTGGTGGGGCCAAGGGTGGCCACAATTTTTGCATTTCGGGTTCTACGCATGGTTTAGTTCTCGGTAGTTGGCGCATCGATCAGGATGGCGCGAAAGTCATTCACATTGGTCAGCGTGGGGCCGGTGACTACCGAGTCGCCCAGTGCTTGAAAAAAGCCATGCCCATCGTTGTTGGCCAGGCTGTCCTTGGGCCGCAGGCCCAGGGCCCAGGCGCGTTCCAGAGAATCTGGCGCCCAATAGCCTCCAGCAATCTCTTCCTGGCCGTCAACACCGTCGGTGTCACCCGCCAGCGCATGAATGCGCGGATGGCCGTGCAGGGCAATGCCTGCGGCCAGCAGCCACTCCACATTGCGCCCGCCCCGGCCGTTGCCGCGCACGGTGACCGTGGTCTCGCCGCCCGACAGCAGCACGCAAGGCGCTGGCACAGGCTGGCCGCGCCCGGCCACCTGCAGCGCAATGCCGGCCAGCACCTTGCCGACGTCCCGGGCCTCGCCTTCGAGCGCATCGCCCAAAATGTAGGGAGTGACACCCGACGCACTGGCCACAACAGCAGCGGCTTCCAGCGCCATTTGCGGCGTCGCGATCATGCGGGTTTCGGTGCCTTCAAGTCGCGGGTCGCCCGGTTTGATGGATTCACCGCGCCCGCTTTGCAGCACCGCCATCACCTCGGCCGGCACGTCAATGCCGTAGCGGCGAATGACGGCCAGTGCGTCGTCGCAGGTGGTCGGGTCGGCCACGGTCGGACCCGAGGCAATGTCCATCGGGTCATCGCCGGGCACATCGGAAATCAGCAGCGTCAGAACCCGCGCGGGATGGCAGGCCGCCGCCAGCCTCCCGCCCTTGATGGCCGACAGGTGGCGCCGCACGCAGTTCATCTCGCTGATGGTGGCGCCGGACTTCAGCAGCGCACGGCTGACGGCCTGCTTGTGCTCCAGTGTCAGACCGGGCGCGGGCAGAGGCAACAGCGACGAGCCGCCACCGGAGATCAGGCACAGCACCAGATCGTCGCTATTGAGCCCCTGCACGAGGTGCAGCAAACGCTTGGCGGCCACCTGTCCGGGCGCATCGGGTACCGGGTGGGCAGCTTCGACGATCTCGATATGTTCGCAGGGAACCGCATAGCCGTAACGCGTGACCACCAGGCCGGTCAGCGGTCCAGACCAGTTCTCCTCAACAGCCCGGGCCATCGCAGCCGAGGCCTTGCCGGCACCGATCACGATCAAACGGCCCGTACCGATGCGCTGCGCATTCGGCAGATGAGGAGGAATGCAAAGCGCTGGCTGGGCAGAGGCAATGGCAGCGTCGAACATGCGGCGCAGCAGCGTCTGCTGTGTCTCGGGGAGCTGGTCACAGGGGTTCATGGCGGGCACCGTTTGCTACAGTCCGCTCAATCGGCCTTCTGACCGATTTCGAAGTTCGCCATCTTTTCCAGCGCGCGCACCATGGCCGAGTGGTCCCAGGCCTTGCCGCCGTGGGCTGCGCAGGAATTGAACAGTTCCTGCGCCATGGCGGTGTTGGGCAGCGACACGCCGAGCGCACGGGCGCTGGACAAAGCCAGGTTCAGGTCCTTCTGGTGCAGCTCGATGCGAAAGCCCGGCTCAAAGGTGCGCTTGACCATGCGCTCGCCATGCACTTCCAGGATTTTTGACGCGGCAAATCCGCCCATCAGCGCCTGGCGCACGCGCGCCGGATCGGCACCGGCGCGGGCGGCGAACAGCAGCGCCTCGGCCACCGCCTCGATGTTGAGCGCCACGATGATCTGGTTGGCCACCTTTGCGGTCTGGCCGTCCCCATTGCCGCCGACCAGCGTGATGTTCTTGCCCATCAGCTCGAACACCGGCTTGATGCGCTCGAACGTGTCCTCCGGGCCGCCGACCATGATGGACAGCGTGGCGTTTTTCGCGCCAACTTCCCCGCCGGAGACCGGTGCGTCCAGGTAGTCGCAGCCCAGCGCATTGATTTTCTGAGCGAAGGTTTTGGTGGCAATCGGCGAGATCGAGCTCATGTCGACCACCACCTTGCCAGCACCCAAGCCGCCAGAAATGCCTTTTTCGGAAAACAGCGCGGCTTCGACATCTGGTGTGTCGGGAACCATCAGGATGATGATCTCGGCGCGTTCGGCCACACCGCGCGCGCTAACGCATTGGGTGGCCCTACTGCTGGCAATTGCATCAGGCATCTTGCCAAGGGTGTAGACAAATAGCTGGTGGCCGGCATTGATCAGGTGGTTTGCCATGGGCGCGCCCATGATGCCGAGGCCGATAAAACCGATTTTGAGGGGTTGTGAAGTCATTGTCAGTTGTCTTTTTAATGTGGTTGTCGTTGTGGATGATTACCGGGCAAGCTTTTCGCGCCAGCCTAGACCGGCCTCGGTGATGGTGGCCGGCTTGTATTCGCAGCCGATCCAGCCGTCGTAGCCGATGTGGTCCAGGTGAGCGAACAGGAAGGGGTAGTTGATTTCCCCTGTGCCCGGCTCGTTGCGGCCTGGGTTGTCGGCCAACTGCACATGGCCAATGCGCGGGAGGTATTTCTGCATCGTCGCGGCCAGTTCGCCCTCCATGCGTTGGGCATGGTAGATGTCGTATTGGACAAAGGCGTTGTCGGCGCCGACCTCGTCCAAAATCGCCACGGCCTGCACGGTGCGGCTAAGGTAAAAGCCGGGGATGTCGAAGGTGTTGATTGGCTCGATGAGCAGGCGCAGGCCGGCCGTCTTGAGTTCGGCAGCGGCAAAGCGCAGGTTGTTAACAAACGTCTGGCGCAGCACGTCTTCGCTCACGCCGGCCGACGCCTTACCTGCCAGGCAGTTGAGCTGGCCCACGCCCAGCGCCTGGGCATAGGCAATGGCCCGCCCGACACCTTCGCGGAACTCGTCGACCCGGTCCGGGTGGCAGGCAATGCCGCGCTCGCCGGCATCCCAGTCGCCGGCGGGCAGGTTGTGCAACACCAGCGTCAGGTCGTTGGCATCAAGCCTTTGCCGAATCTCTTCGGCTGCGTAGGCATAGGGGAAGAGAAATTCCACGGCCTTGAATCCGGCCTGGGCGGCACGTTCAAAGCGGTCGAGGAAGGGCACTTCGGTGAAAAGCATGGTCAGGTTGGCGGCAAATTTGGGCATGGTTTCTCCTTTTTTTTTCAGCTGGCGCTCAATCGCTTACTCAAGCAAACCAGCCAGTTCCAGGCCCTTCAGGCCCTCGGGATGGCGGCAGTCGATATCCTCGAACTCGTTGATCTTGTCGATCTCGGTGCCCATGGCGATGTTGGTGATCTTCTCCAGGATCACTTCGACCACAACCGGCACGCGGTACTTTTGCGCCATGGCCTGGGCCTCGACTAAGGCTTCGTGGATCTTTTCAGGGTTGGTCACGCGCAGAGACTTGCAGCCCAGCCCCTTGACCACGGCCTGGTGATCCACGCCGTAGCCGCGCAGGCTGCCTTCGCCTTCGGGCACGTTCTGGTTCTCGAAAGCCAGCTGCACGCAAAAATCCATCTCGAAGCCGCGCTGGCTCTGGCGGATCAGGCCCAAGTAGCTGTTATTCACCAGCACCTGCACATAAGGCAGGCGGAACTGTGCGCCAACGGCCAGCTCTTCGATCATGAACTGGAAGTCGTAGTCGCCCGACAAGCCGACCACCGTGCGCGACGGGTCCGCAGCAACAACGCCCAGCGCGGCAGGAATCGTCCAGCCCAGCGGGCCGGCCTGGCCGCAGTTGATCCAGTTGCGGGGACCGTACACGTGCAAGAACTGCGCACCGGCGATCTGGCTCAGGCCGATGGTCGTGACATAGATGGTGTCGCGCGGGAACGCCTTGTTCATCTCTTCGTACACACGCATCGGCTTAACCGGCGTTTCGGTGAAATGCGTCTTGCGGTGCATCAGCGCCTTGCGTTCGGCGCAGCGGCTAACCCATTCGCTGAAGTCCTTGAGCTGCGCTGCGGCCTGGCGTTCGCGGGCCACCTGGACAAACATCTCCAGCGCCACCTTGGCGTCGCTGACGATGCCCAGGTCGGGGGTGAAGACGCGGCCGATCTGGGTCGGCTCGATGTCCACATGCACGAAGGTGCGGCCCTTGCAGTACACCTCGGGCGAACCAGTGTGGCGGTTGGCCCAGCGGTTGCCAATGCCCAGCACGAAGTCGCTGGCCAGCATGGTCGCATTGCCGTAGCGGTGGCTGGTCTGCAGACCCACCATGCCGGCCATCAAGGGATGGTCGTCGGGAATCGTGCCCCAGCCCATCAGCGTCGGGATGACGGGCACGCCGGTCAACTCGGCAAACTCGACCAGCAGGTCGGCAGCATCGGCATTGACGATGCCGCCACCGGCCACGATCAGCGGTTTGCTCGATGCCATCAGCATGTCAAACGCTTTTTCAATCTGCTTGCGCGACGCGACCGACTTGTAGACCGGAAGCGGCTCGTAGGTGTCGATGTCGAATTCGATTTCGGCCATTTGCACGTCAAACGGCAGGTCAATCAGCACCGGGCCGGGACGGCCCGAGCGCATCAGGTGAAAGGCCTGCTGGAAAGCGCGCGGCACCAGGCCGGGTTCGCGCACCGTGACCGACCACTTCGTCACCGGCTTGGAAATGCTTTCAATGTCAACGGCCTGGAAGTCTTCCTTGTACAGCCGTGCGCGCGGCGCCTGGCCGGTGATGCACAGGATTGGAATGCTGTCGGCGCTGGCCGAATACAGTCCCGTGATCATGTCGGTGCCCGCCGGGCCCGACGTGCCGATGCACACGCCGATGTTGCCGGCCTTGGCGCGGGTGTAACCCTCGGCCATGTGCGAGGCACCTTCGACGTGACGCGCCAGGATGTGGGCAATCGAGTTGCGCTCGCGCATTTGCGCATACAGCGGATTAATAGCGGCGCCGGGTACGCCAAAAGCCTGGGTCACGCCTTCTTTTTCCATCACCAGCACGGCGGCCATTGCGGCCTTCATTTTTGCCATTGATTGCTCCTTGTTTAGATGGCTCGATCATTCCTTTGGCACGTGTACTTGTGAATACCATTGCATCGATAAGACCTATTCCATGGCGGCATAAATACGCAAAACGCGATTACAGTCAGCGCCATGGATCGCGTCACCGGCATTGCCCTTTTTATTCGCGTCGTCGAGACCGGCAGCTTCAGCAAGGCGGCCGGTGAGACCGGCATTACCCAGCCCACGGCCACCAAGGCCGTGGCCGCCATGGAGCAGCGCCTGGGCGCCAGGCTGCTGCACCGCTCGACACGCGGCGTGACGCTGACCGAAGTGGGCGCGCTGTATTACGACAAATGCAAGCTGATCGCCCGCGAGATCGAGGAAGCCGACAACCTGGCCACGCTGCTGCAAAGCAAGGTGGGCGGCAACCTGCGCATCAGCACCTCGGTGGCGTTCGGGCGGCGCGTGGTGGTGCCGCTGGTGCTGCGCTACATGCAGCAGCACCCGGACATCACACTGGACTTGACCTTTGACGACCGCTACGTGAACCTGGTCGAGCAAGGCATTGACCTGGCCATCCGCATGGGGCCGATGGCCGACTCGACGCTGGGCGCGCGCTACCTGGGCACCAATCCGTGGCTGATGGTGGCGGCGCC
>NZ_KL448326.1:111565-112053 GCF_000709345.1 Polaromonas glacialis
TTTTAATCCGTAGATTCATAGGGTTTTCCCGGTTTGGAGTAAAAAAATATTCCCTTGCAGCACAGCCAGAAACAACCCGCCACCCTGCCGCCGCTCAGGAGCCCCGGTAAGTCGAGTAAGTCCAGGGCGTCACCAGCAAGGGCACGTGGTAATGGCCCTGCGCGTCGGAGATGCCAAAATCAATCGGCACGACATCGACAAAGGCAGGCTCGGGCAGCACGACGCCACGGGCGCGAAAGTACGCCGCCACCTCGAACAGCAGGCGATAACGCCCGATCGCCATGGCGCCGGCGTCCAGCAACGGCCCGCCATCGTTGCGGCCATCGGCATTCAGGGTGAGGGTTTTGAGGGTCTCGAAGCTTGCGCCCGCAAGGCGCTGCAGCGTCACTTTCATGCCAGCAGCGGGGCAACCGTTCATGGTGTCGAGCACGTGGGTACTGAGATGGCCCATAAAAATTCTCCTTTTTAAAACACAACGAAACTGACAC
>NZ_KL448326.1:112063-119860 GCF_000709345.1 Polaromonas glacialis
GCGACGCGCGCAGGGCTGGGCACGACGGTCGTGAAGATCACATTGCCCGTGTACTCGCCCAGATCGGTCGCGACCCGCTGGTTGGCCTGCGCGGCGAGGTTGTAAATCGGCACCGCCAACCCGCTACGGCGTGCCTGCGTGATCAGTGCAACGGTAGAGCGGGACGAGGCGAGCAACACGACGCCATTGGGTGCTCCCTTTTTCAGCGCCTCCAACACGGCAGGCACATCGGACGCGTCGGCCGACAACGCCACCTCGCCGGTCGGCTTGATGCCGGCCTTGGCCAGTACCTCCTGGGCTGCGGCCAGGGCGCTCTGGCCGAAAGCATCCTTTTGGTAAACCACAGCAATGCGGGTCTGGCCGCCCACGACCATCTGCTCGACCATGCGCGCAATTTCCGCGCTCGTGGTGGGTCGCACATTGAACACAAAATGACCCGGCTGGGTACGCATGGGGCCTGAACCCGCGATGCCAGCGATCAGCGGCACACTGTATTCGCTGGCAACCGGCAGCATCGCGCTGCAACTGCTGGTGCCCCAGCAATTGAACAATGCCACCACCTTGTCGTTGGCGAGTTGCCGTGCGTTGTCGGCTGCTTTCTGCGGATTGAATTCGTCGTCCAGCACCCGCAACACGATGCGTTTGCCCTGGATGCCGCCCGCCTTGTTGACCGAGTCGATGTAAGCCTGCATGACGGCCTGCCCCTCTTTCCCGGCCGCAGCACCAGGGCCTGACAAGGGCAAACTGACGCCGATGAGAATATCGCTGGCGGATTGCGCGACGGCAGATGCAACGAAGCCGTGCAGGATTACAGAGATCAAGACTGATTTCATCATTAACTCACCAGAATTTAAAAACAAGCGCACAACTTGCGCCCCATTACACAATCCGGACAGTTGCACGAACACCCATCGCCTGTTCAGCGCAAAACCAGCCCCGGCCGCATCAGAGCGGGATCAACCTGCCCAAAAAAATAAATTTTTTGCATCAAATAGGCCTCTTGCGCATGCTCCATATGCACTAGCAGCTATCAATTAAATAGCAAAAACACTGCTTTTTGCAGCCAGTGGTTGCCAGTCAATCAGGCTCAGGCTTCAAGCCGTCAGGGGCAAAAACGCCTGTGGCGCAAAAATTTGGTTCAGTCGCGGTAGCCCGGTGTCAAACGGTCGGCGCGGCGCAGCAACGCGGGCCATTCGACGTCGCCGTCCCACTCGCTGCCGTCGCCAGCCCATTGGCGACAGGTGCGGCTTGCAAGTTCGTCGCTGGCCACGGCGATATGTCCGCCAGTGGCCGCCATGGCGTGCAGTTGTGCCTGCGCGGCCCGCTCAAGCACATGCATCAGCATAAAGGCTTCGGCCACGCTGCGGCCCACGGTGAGCGTGCCATGGTTTTCCAGGATCAAGCCGTCAAGCAGGCCCAGGTTGACCACGAGGCGTTGTTGCTCATCAACGCCAAGCGACAGCCCTTCATAGCGGTGGCGACCCAGCCGGCCATGCAGCCGCATCGCCCACTGCGAGCCTGGCTGCAAGCCCTTGGGGAGCATTGACAGCGCCACCCCCCAGGGCGTGTGCAGATGGATCACGCATTCAAGCTCTGGCCGGGCCGCATGCACGGCGCCATGAATGGTGAAGCCGGTCGGGTTGACGGCCCGGCCCGAACCATCGACCACCTCGCCGCGCAGGTTCACCTTGACCAGACTGGAGGCGGTCATCTCGTCAAAACCCAGTCCGAATTCATTGATCAAATAGACGCCCGGCTCGCCCGGCACAGTGGCCGAGAGATGGGTGTACACCGTATCGTCCCAACCCGCCAGCGCGGCCAGCCGGTAGGCAGCCGCCAGGTCAACGCGCACCTGCTGCTCGCTGCGCGGGGCACGGTCTGAGGGCAAGCGCAACACTTTATGACCAGCGGTTGCTTGTTCTTCAGAACCGGTGGCGCACGCCCACCGAATAGCTGCTGCCATTCGACAGGTTGTCGATCTTGTCACGCATGGCCACGGCGTAGATATCGGTGCGCTTGGACAGGTTGTAGTCGTAGCCGAGGGAAACCGTGTTGCGGTCAGGCCCGGTTTTTGGCGCCACACGTCCCCACGCGGCCAGCACTGCGCCCGCACCCACCGGCACCCGGGCGCCCAGTTCGGAAATGCGGTACCGGTTGGCAGTCGTCGTGTTCTTGACTTCACCGTACTGCGCGAAGGCCTTGGCGACCGTGAAATCGTAGGCGCCATTGAGCTGCCAGGTGCGCGTGTCGGTTTGCACTGCCGCCGGCACAGGCCTTGTTTCGTCTTTCTTGACCGACTGATAGACCAGCGCGGCAGACAACGGGCCGCCGGCATAACCGACGTTGGCACCCCAGTTCGAGCCGTTGCTGGAACCCGCGCCAGTGCTCTTGGTCGCCGCCGCAGCGCTGATCACGCCGAACCTGAAGCCGCCAAAATCGGGACTGGCGTAAAGCGCCGAGTTGTTCCAGGCCGAGTCCCCGGTGACCGTGCTGCTGGTGAAGTAATGGCGGATGCTGGGTGAATAGCCGTAGGAGTCGCCAAAGGGATTAAACGACACGGTGGAGATGAACAACGGCGTGGTGTTGCGCCCCAGCGTGAAGGTGCCCCAACTTTTACTCGACAAGCCCACCGATGCGGTGCGCGAAAACAGCGTGTCGCCCGCAAAGCGGCCCGAAGCGCCGGTGTCGGCCAGCAGGAAACCCTCCAGCCGGAACACAGCGGACAAACCACCACCCAAATCCTCGGCGCCACGCATGCCGAAGTGGCTGGTGGTCAGCTTGCCGCTGTCCACGCCGCTCTGGCGCAAGCCGCCCGGTGCTTTGCTTGAGCCAATGCTCATGTCGACCAGGCCGAACAGGGTGACCGAACTTTGCGCCTGGGCGCCAAATGCCGTGGCGGCCAGGCAGGCCAGGGAGAGGGATCGCAGGAGTGGTTTCATCATGGTGTGGCTTAAAGTAAGGAGCAGGAAGGAAGGACGAAAAAAAATGGAAAGCAACGGCAAAAGGGCGGCGGGTGCCCTCAATGCGCCTCGGCCAGTTTGGCCGCCTCGATGGAACTGCCCACGTCGGCTTTGGCACCGTTGAAGAACAGGTTGAGCAGCACCGCCGACACGGCGGTCAGCAAGATGCCCGATTCGAGCAGCGGGTGCAGGCCGTGGGCCATCTGCTGCATCCAGCGCGGCGCCACCAGCGGAATCAGGCCAAAACCGATGGCCAGCGCCACGATGTAGAGGTTGTTGCGGTTGCCTTTGTAATCCACCGTGGACAGGATGCGGATGCCGGTGGCCGCGACCATGCCGAACATCACCAGCCCGGCGCCGCCCAGCACGAACATGGGAATCGACTCGACGAAGGCGGCCATCTTGGGCAGCATGCCCAAGATGATCATGATGACGCCGCCGGCTACGCAGACCCAGCGGCTCTTGACGCCGGTCACGCCGACCAGGCCGACGTTTTGCGAAAAGCTGGTGTAGGGAAAGGTGTTGAAGATGCCGCCAATCAGCGTGCCCAGGCCGTCGGTGCGCAGGCCGGCCGACATCTCGGCCTGGCTGATCTTCTTGCCCGTCAGGTCCGACAGCGCCAGGAACATGCCGACCGACTCGATCATCACGACGATCATCACCAGCGTCATGGTCAGGATCATCACGATGTCGAAGGTCGGCGGGCCAAAGGCAAACGGCGTGACCACGTCAAACCAGTGCGCCTTGCCGACCTTGTCGAAGTTCATCTTGCCAAGCGAGAGGGCCAGCACGCAGCCGGCGGCCATGCCCAGCAGCACCGAAATGTTGGCCACAAAGCCGCGCATGAACTTGACCAGCAGCAAGATGACCACCAGCACGAAGGCGGCAATCGCCAGGTTGTCCAGCGCGCCGTAGGCCAGGTTGTCGAGCATCGGGATCGGCCCGGGCAGCTTCATGACCGGCAGCGCCGCGCCTGCCGGGGCAGCCGCTGCAGCCGCGCCTGCCGCGGCCTTGGCGCTGTCGACCATGGCCACCAGCTTGGGCACATCGACCGTTTGCGCCAGTTGCGCCGGCCCGCCCACGGCCCAGCCCACGCCGACCCGCATCAGGCTGATGCCGATGATGGCAATGATGGTGCCGGTGACCACCGGCGGAAAAAAGCGCAGCAGCCGGCTGATCATGGGCGCGATCAGCATCGACAGCACGCCCGCCCCGATGATGGCGCCAAAGATGGCGCGCGCGCCCTCCACGCCCGGCATGGCATTGGCAAAGGCCACCATCGGCCCGACGGCCGCAAACGTCACGCCCATCATCACCGGCAACCGGATGCCAAAGTAGCGGCCAAAGCCGAGCGACTGGATCAGCGTGACGATGCCGCAGGCAAACAGGTCGGCCGAGATCAAGAGCGCCACCTGCTCGGGCGAGAGCTTCAGGGCGCGGCCGATGATCAGCGGCACGGCGATGGCGCCGGCATACATCACCATCACGTGCTGCAGGCCCAGCGCGGTGAGTTTGCCGATGGGCAGCTTTTCATCTACCGGATGGACGGTGTCAGTGGTCATGCTTGTCTCCTTGGGGTCGTTTTGGGGCTGGAAAAAAAAGCCCGTTCACGCCACGGGCCGGGGGCGATGTCTGCCTGGAATGCGGTGCCGGATGCGGTGTGCCGGCCGGTCTAGTTGACCGCCGCGCCCGCTTCGAACCAGCGCTTGAGCACGGCGCGTTCGTCGTCGGTGATCTGCGTGGCGTTGTTCATCGGCATGATCTTGAGCACGACCGCCTGCTGGTACAGCGCCTGGGCATGCTGCTTGATCAGCTCGGGGGTGTGCAGCGCAACACCCTTGCTTTGCAGCTGCGCGTTGTGGCACAGGGCGCAGCGCTGGTCGATGACGGTCTTGACTTCGGCGAAACTGACCGTCTTGCCCGCGGCCGCAATGGCGGCAGCAGACGGCGGCGGCGGGGCCATCCACACCACCAGCCCGGCCAGCATGGCCACGCCCAGACCCGCATATTCCCAGGGTGCGCGCTTGCCCTGAACGCCAGCCTTGTGCCGGGCCACGAAGCTGTGGCGGATCAGGGCGCCGGCCAGCATCAGGGCCACCAGCACCAGCCAGTTGCCCTTGGCCGAATACAGCCAGCCGTAATGGTTGGACAGCATGGCAATGAGCACCGGCAGCGTGAAATAGGTGTTGTGCACGCTGCGCTGCTTGGCGCGCCAGCCGTACACCGGGTCCACCGGCAGGCCGGCCTTGAGCTGGGCCACCACCTTGCGCTGGCCGGGAATGATCCAGACAAACACGTTGGCGCTCATGGTGGTGGCCAGCATGGCACCGACCAGCAAAAAGGCGGCCCGGCCGGCGAACAGCTGGCAGGCCAGCCAGGCGGCAAACACCACGAAGGCCAGCAGTCCGGCGCCAACGATCAGGTCACCGTTCTTGCGCCGGCCAAAGACGCGGCAGATGGTGTCGTAGACCAGCCAGCCCGCCACCAGAAAGCTCAGCGCCGCGCCAATGGCTGCACCGGCGGACCAGTCATAAACACTCTTGTCGACCAGGAAGGTGGCGGCGTTGAACAGGTAAAGCACCGTGAACAGCGCAAAGCCGGTCAGCCAGGTGGAATAGCTTTCCCAGTAGAACCAGTGCAGGTTTTGCGGCATCTGCTTCGGCGCGACCAGGTACTTTTGCGGGTGGTAAAAGCCCCCGCCGTGAACCGCCCACAGTTCACCGTCCACGCCTTTTTTAACCAGTTCCGGGTCGGCGGGCTTGGTCAGGCTGCTGTCAAGGAAAACAAAGTAGAACGACGAGCCGATCCAGGCAATCGCCGTGATGACGTGGGCCCAGCGCAGCAGCAGGTTGGCCCAGTCGAGAAGGTATGCGGTATCCATGTGCAGTCTCAAAATTCAAGGAATGCACAGCCGCCATGCGCTGCGCTTTCCCCTTACCACTGCGGGCTCTCTAAGGAGTGGACATCGCAACCGGGTAGACCCGCCCCAAAAGGGCCGGCGGACTCGGGCTCCGCGGCGACGTGAAATTAATGTATACACTTTTTAATCCGTAGATTCATAGGGTTTTCCCGGTTTGGAGTAAAAAAATATTCCCTTGCAGCACAGCCAGAAACAACCCGCCACCCTGCCGCCGCTCAGGAGCCCCGGTAAGTCGAGTAAGTCCAGGGCGTCACCAGCAAGGGCACGTGGTAATGGCCCTGCGCGTCGGAGATGCCAAAATCAATCGGCACGACATCGACAAAGGCAGGCTCGGGCAGCACGACGCCACGGGCGCGAAAGTACGCCGCCACCTCGAACAGCAGGCGATAACGCCCGATCGCCATGGCGCCGGCGTCCAGCAACGGCCCGCCATCGTTGCGGCCATCGGCATTCAGGGTGAGGGTTTTGAGGGTCTCGAAGCTTGCGCCTGCAAGGCGCTGCAGCGTCACTTTCATGCCAGCAGCGGGGCAACCGTTCATGGTGTCGAGCACGTGGGTACTGAGATGGCCCATAAAAATTCTCCTTTTTAAAACACAACGAAACTGACACTACCTTCGAACATCGGGGTCTAGCAATGATAAAAACTTGTTTTACTGGAGTAAAGTGTATACACTTTGAAAATCACAATGAATACGCAATCACAAAAATCCATGAAACGTCTTAACCATCTTCAGGTTGTCGGCGCCAAGGAAGCGGCTGTGCCACCGGGCTCGACGCAACGCATCGTGGAGTCCATCACCGCTGCCATCGTTGAGCGCCGGCTGATGCCGGGCACCAAGCTCACCGAACAAAAAATCGCTGACATTTTTGATGTCTCGCGCACCATCGTGCGCCAGGCGCTGAATCAGCTCAGCCGCGAGCATCTGGTGGTTCTGGAGCCGGCACGGGGCGCGTCCGTCGCCATGCCCAGCATCGAGGAAGCCCGCCAGGTGTTTGAGGTTCGCGCCATGATCGAATCGGCGATGGTGCGCCAGCTCTGCGCACAAATCACCGATGTACAAATCGCGCAACTGCGCGCCCACCTGCGCAACGAGCAGGAAGCCGTCAAGCGCACCGATGTTTCGGGCCGCACGCGGTTGCTGGCCGACTTTCACGTGCTGCTCGCACGCCTGCTGGGCAATGAGGTGTTGGCCCAGTTGCTGGCCGACCTGCTCAGCCGCTCGTCGCTGATCTCGCTGATGTACCAGTCCGCCCATTCGGCGGTGCATTCCCAGGACGAGCACCTGCACATCGTGGATGCGCTCGAAAAACGCGATGCGCGTACGGCGGTTCGGCTGATGGAGCACCACATTACCAATGTCGAACGCAACCTGCGGCTCAACCCCAATTCCACAGACCTTGCCGATGCACTTCGGCCTCTTTGATTGACCTTTGCATGAATGTTGACACCCCCCTTCTTCGCGCTTACCCGCGCGACCTGGCCGGCTACGGCCGTAATCCGCCGCATGCCAACTGGCCGGGCCGCGCCCGCATTGCGGTGCAGTTCGTGCTGAATTACGAAGAAGGCGGCGAGAACTCGGTGCTGCACGGCGACGCTGGCAGCGAGCAGTTTTTGTCCGAAATGGCCAGCCCGCCGGCCTACCCCGAGCGCCACCTGAGCATGGAAGGCATCTACGAATACGGCGCGCGCGCCGGCGTGTGGCGCTTGCTGCGCGAGTTTGAAAAGCGTGGCTTGCCGCTGACGGTATTCGGCGTTGGAATGGCGCTGGAGCGTTGCCCCGAAGTAGCGGCGGCCTTTCAGGAACTCGGCCATGAAATCGCCTGCCACGGCTGGCGCTGGATCAATTACCAGGGGATTGACGAGGCGACCGAGCGCGAACATATGGCACAAGGCATGGCGGCCATAGCACGCCTGAC
>NZ_KL448326.1:122318-142416 GCF_000709345.1 Polaromonas glacialis
CAATTCAAGGAATGCACAGCCGCCATGCGCTGCGCTTTCCCCTTACCACTGCGGGCTCTCTAAGGAGTGGACATCGCAACCGGGTGGACCTGCCTTGAGAGGGCCGGCCAGTCCGGGCTCCGCGGCGACGTGGAATTAATGTATACAGTTTTCAGGGCACGGATTCACAGGGTTTTCCCGGTATCGTGTAAAAAAATATTGCATCGTCGCATCGCAGACAAGACCCCGGTCAACCAGCCGGCGCTCAAGAGCCCCGGTAGGTCGCGTAGGTCCAGGGCGTCACCAGCAAGGGGACGTGGTAATGGCCCTGCGCGTCGGAGATGCCAAAATCAATAGGCACGACATCGACAAAGGCAGGCTCGGGCAGCACGACGCCACGGGCGCGAAAGTACGCCGCCACCTCGAACAGCAGGCGATAACGCCCGATCGCCATGGCGCCGGCGTCCAGCAACGGCCCGCCATCGTTGCGGCCATCGGCATTCAGGGTGAGGGTTTTGAGGGTCTCGAAGCTTGCGCCTGCAAGGCGCTGCAGCGTCACTTTCATGCCAGCAGCGGGGCAACCGTTCATGGTGTCGAGCACGTGGGTACTGAGATGGCCCATAAAAATTCTCCTTTTTAAAACACAACGAAACTGACACTACCTTCGAACATCGGGGTCTAGCAATGATAAAAACTTGTTTTACTGGAGTAAAGTGTATACACTTTGAAAATCACAATGAATACGCAATCACAAAAATCCATGAAACGTCTTAACCATCTTCAGGTTGTCGGCGCCAAGGAAGCGGCTGTGTCACCGGGCTCGACGCAACGCATCGTGGAGTCCATCACCGCTGCCATCGTTGAGCGCCGGCTGATGCCGGGCACCAAGCTCACCGAACAAAAAATCGCTGACATTTTTGATGTCTCGCGCACCATCGTGCGCCAGGCGCTGAATCAGCTCAGCCGCGAGCATCTGGTGGTTCTGGAGGCGGCACGAGGCGCGTCCGTCGCCATGCCCAGCATCGAGGAAGCCCGCCAGGTGTTTGAGGTTCGCGCCATGATCGAATCGGCGATGGTGCGCCAGCTCTGCGCACAAATCACCGATGTACAAATCGCGCAACTGCGCGCCCACCTGCGCAACGAGCAGGAAGCCGTCAAGCGCACCGATGTTTCGGGCCGCACGCGGTTGCTGGCCGACTTTCACGTGCTGCTCGCACGCCTGCTGGGCAATGAGGTGTTGGCCCAGTTGCTGGCCGACCTGCTCAGCCGCTCGTCGCTGATCTCGCTGATGTACCAGTCCGCCCATTCGGCGGTGCATTCCCAGGACGAGCACCTGCACATCGTGGATGCGCTCGAAAAACGCGATGCGCGTACGGCGGTTCGGCTGATGGAGCACCACATTACCAATGTCGAACGCAACCTGCGGCTCAACCCCAATTCCACAGACCTTGCCGATGCACTTCGGCCTCTTTGATTGACCTTTGCATGAATGTTGACACCCCCCTTCTTCGCGCTTACCCGCGCGACCTGGCCGGCTACGGCCGTAATCCGCCGCATGCCAACTGGCCGGGCCGCGCCCGCATTGCGGTGCAGTTCGTGCTGAATTACGAAGAAGGCGGCGAGAACTCGGTGCTGCACGGCGACGCTGGCAGCGAGCAGTTTTTGTCCGAAATGGCCAGCCCGCCGGCCTACCCCGAGCGCCACCTGAGCATGGAAGGCATCTACGAATACGGCGCGCGCGCCGGCGTGTGGCGCTTGCTGCGCGAGTTTGAAAAGCGTGGCTTGCCGCTGACGGTATTCGGCGTTGGAATGGCGCTGGAGCGTTGCCCCGAAGTAGCGGCGGCCTTTCAGGAACTCGGCCATGAAATCGCCTGCCACGGCTGGCGCTGGATCAATTACCAGGGGATTGACGAGGCGACCGAGCGCGAACATATGGCACAAGGCATGGCGGCCATAGCACGCCTGACCGGCCAGCGGCCGTTGGGCTGGTACACCGGCCGCGACAGCCCGAACACGCGCCGGCTGGTGGCCGATTACGGTGGTTTCGAGTACGACAGCGACTATTACGGGGACGACCTGCCCTTCTGGCTCCAGGTCGAGAAAACCGACGGCTCGCTAGCGCCGCAGCTCGTCGTTCCCTATACGCTGGACACCAACGACATGCGCTTTGCGCTGCCGCAGGGCTTTTCGCAGGGCGACGATTTCTTCACCTACCTGCGCGACAGCTTTGACGTGCTGTATGCCGAAGGCGACGAGCATCCGGCGATGCTGAGCATCGGCATGCACTGCCGCATCCTGGGCCGCCCGGGCCGGATGCGTGCACTGCAGCGCTTTCTGGACCACATTGAAAAGCACGACCGCGTCTGGGTCGCCCGGCGTATCGACATAGCGCGCCACTGGAAAGCGGCGCATCCCTTCAACCCTGAGAACGCCTTTGTCTGGCCCGCCTGCAAATGATTACCCTCGAACAACTCAACACGGCCTCGCAGGCCGAATTCGTCCAGCTCCTGGACGGCACCTACGAACATTCGCCGTGGATCGCGGCGCAGGCCTGGGCCCGGCGGCCCTTCACCAGCCTGGCCCAGCTCAAGCTGGCGCTGGCCGAAGGCGTGCGCAGCTCCGACCGGGCCGCGCAGCTGGCCCTGATCCGCGCCCACCCGGAACTCGCCGGCAAGGCCATGGTCAGCCAGACCCTGACCGCCGAATCGACGAACGAGCAGGGCAAGGCCGGCCTGACCGACTGTACGCACGAAGAATTCGCGCGCATCCAGCAGCTCAATGCCGACTACAGCGCCCGCTTCGGCTTTCCGTTTACCTTGGCAGTGCGCGGCCCGCGCGGCCAGGGCCTGCCCAAGGCCGAGATCATCGCCACCTTTGCGCGCCGGCTGAACAACCATCCCGACTTTGAACTGGCCGAGTGCCTGCGCAACATTCACCGTATTGCCGAACTCCGCCTGAACGACAAGTTCGGCCACTCGCCCGACCTGGGCAACTTAGTCTGGGACTGGGCCGAGCGCCTGAGCACCAACACCGACCCCGGCTACGCCGAACGCGGCGAACTCACCGTGACCTACCTGACCGACGCGCACCGCGCCTGCGCCCAGCGACTGTCGCACTGGATGCGAGAGGAATGCGGCTTCGATGAAGTGTCGATTGATGCGGTCGGCAACGTGGTCGGCATCTACCACGGCAGCGATCCGCAGGCCACGCGCCTGCTGACCGGCTCGCACTACGACACGGTGCGCAACGGCGGCAAGTACGACGGCCGCCTGGGCATCTTCGTGCCGATGGCCTGCGTGCGCGAGTTGCACCGCCAGGGCTGGCGCCTGCCGTTCGGCTTCGAGGTCGTCGGCTTTGCCGAAGAGGAAGGCCAGCGCTACAAGGCGACCTTCCTGGGCTCGGGCGCGCTCACCGGCCATTTCGACGCGGCCTGGCTAGACCAGCAGGACACCGACGGCATTACGATGCGCGAGGCCATCAACCATGCCGGGCTGTGCATTGACGACATCCCTAAGCTGCAGCGCGACCCTGCCCGTTACCTCGGTTTTGTCGAGGTGCATATCGAGCAAGGCCCGGTCCTCAACGAGGTTGATCTGCCGCTGGGCATCGTGACCTCCATCAACGGCAGCGTGCGTTTCGTGGGTGAAATCATCGGCATGGCCAGCCACGCCGGCACTACGCCCATGGACCGCCGCCGCGATGCCGCAACGGCTGCTGCGGAACTGGCCTTGTATGTCGAGAAGCGCGGCAGCAGTGTGCCCCACCTGGTTTCTACCGTTGGCATGCTCGAAGTGCCCAACGGTTCGATCAACGTGGTGCCAGGGCGCTGCACCTTCAGCCTGGATATCCGTGCCACCACGAACGAAGTGCGCGACGCCTGCGCCGCCGACACGCGCAGCGCGTTACAAGCCATCTGCGAGCGGCGCGGCGTGCACTACAAGCTGGAAGAAACCATGCGCGCCGCCGCCGCGCCCAGCGCGCCCAAATGGCAGCAGCGCTGGGAACGCGCGGTCGAGACGCTGGGCCTGCCGGTGTTCCGCATGCCCAGCGGCGCCGGCCATGACGCGATGAAACTGCATGAAATCATGCCCCAGGCGATGCTGTTCGTTCGCGGGCTGAACGCCGGCATCAGCCACAACCCACTTGAATCAATAACTAGCGACGACGCCGACCTGTGCGTGCGCGCCTTCCAGAACCTCCTTAACCAACTTGCTGCGGAACAATAATGACCAATACCATCCACAACACGGCGCTTGACGCCTGGATTGACGCTCACTTTGACGAAGAAGTCAAGTTCCTGCAGGCGCTGGTGCGCGTGCCCACCGACACGCCGCCCGGCAACAATTCGCCGCATGCCGAGCGCACCGCAGAGCTGCTGGCCTACTTTGGCTTCGAGGCTGAAAAGCATCAGGTCCCGGCCCAAGAAGTCAAGGACTACGGCATGGAATCCATCACCAACCTGATCGTTCGCCGCCAGTACGGCGACGGTCGCATTATCGCTTTGAACGCACACGGCGACGTGGTACCCCCCGGCGATGGCTGGACGCACGACCCGTACGGCGCCGAGATCGTCGATGGCAAGCTCTACGGCCGCGCCTCGGCCGTGAGCAAGAGCGACTTCGCCACCTACACCTTCGCCGTCCGTGCGCTCGAAGCCCTGGGCCTGCCGCTCAAGGGCGGCATCGAGCTGCTGTTCACCTACGACGAGGAATTCGGCGGCGAACTCGGCCCCGGCTGGCTGCTGAAAAACAAGCTCAGCCGGCCTGACCTGCTGATCGCCGCCGGCTTCAGCTACCAGGTCATCACCGCGCACAACGGCTGCCTGCAGATGGAAGTCACGGTCCACGGCAAGATGGCGCATGCGGCCATCCCTGACACCGGCATCGACGCGCTGCAGGGCGCCAACGCCATCCTCACGGCGCTGTACCGGCAGAACCCGCTTTACCAGTCCATCACCTCGCAGATCGAGGGCATCACGCACCCTTACCTCAACGTCGGCCGCATCGAAGGCGGGACCAACACCAATGTCGTGCCCGGCAAGGTGATGTTCAAGCTGGACCGCCGCATGATTCCCGAGGAAAACCCGGTGGAGGTCGAGGCCGAGGTGCGCCGCGTGATTCTGGATGCCGCCGCGGCCATTCCCGGCATCACGGTCGAGATCAAGCGCCTGCTGATGGCCAACGCGTGGAAACCCGACAACCGCAATGCGGCGCTGGTGCAGGCGTTGCAAAAGCATGGTGAAGAAGTGTTTGGCGAACCCATTCCCACCTCGGGCACGCCGCTGTACACCGACGTTCGGCTGTTTAGCGCCGCTGGCGTGCCGGCTGCCATGTACGGCGCCGGGCCGCGCACGGTGTTTGAAAGCAACGCCAAGCGCGCCGACGAGCACCTGGTCCTAGAAGACCTGCGCCGTGCTACCAAGGTGGTCGCACGGACCTTGCTTGATTTGCTACATTGAACTCGACCGGAATTGCAAACGGCTCTGTCGCGATAAGCCATGGTTGACAACCATTCCAGCCTGCACCGTTGGTGCTCTCAAAATTCTGCCCGTTTTGGCTCTTGTCTTTCGCAGAAGCAAGCGTCCTGTTGGTGTGAGTTGACATATGGACAAGATTTTCATTAAAGGTCGCTAGCTAGTTGAAATACTTGTACCGTGCAGTCGACAAGGCAGACCACACCGTGGATCCCTTCTTATTGCGAAGCGAGCTTTGGCTGCTGCCAGGCGCTACTTGGAGCGCGCCATCAACCTACATGGACTAGTCAGAGAAAATCACCATTGACAAAAGCGGTGCCAACACGGCTTCCATTTGCAGCATCAATGCTGACGCCTGTCTTGATATTGAGCTGCGTCAGTCCAAGTACCTGAATAACCTCGTGGAGAAGAACCACCGGGCTGTGAAACGCATCACAGATCCGACGTTGGGCTTTAAGTCGTTTTTGAGCGCCCAAAAACTTATCGCCGAAATTGAGACCATGCACATAGTGAAGAAGGGGTAGTTGCACTGCCCCGTTGGTGAACCCACGTCTGCAGCAGTGCATTTATTAAGTGACGTTACGCAGACGTTTGTTTTTCAGCGTTAGAAGTGGGAAAGCCACACCATTTTTTGCTCTACACGTGGAGCAAACAACCTTTTTATTGCACGTTCCACCCCGTTTGTGTGGGAGAGATTTTTGCTCTGCGTAACATCACTTAAGTGATTGATAACAAGCCACGCTACCCTCCGACAAGTAAAGGGTCTTTTGTACTCTTCTTGCAAAACCAACACAATCGCTTGACATGGTTTTCCCCTAGTCGTGGTCGTGAAAACCACCTTGTTGAGCTTTCTCCAAGGCTAAGTTTTCCTGCACTTGATGAGTGCCGGTCCATGGCATTGCGGTTGGCGCTGACGACTGGCGTTATGTTGATTGAAAGCCTCGAAAGATCAATCCGTTGACCCGGCTAGCGGGCGTCATCAAGGAAAATGTGCTCTCGATAAAGATAGCCGTTATCAATGGTTGAAAAGTAGGTCAACGCATGACTTCGGACATCAAGCTGTCAGCGTGCCCGCCGCGCGCGGGCGGGCATCACCGGCCCGGTGGCGCGGTGCACAGCGCGTTCACATTCACTTGGTCACCCACCAACTTTGTGACGAAGTCCCAGAGTGCTGGGTCATAAATGCCGCTGTGGTTATCGACGACCTGCGGCGAAGCCCGCATGGTCCACAGCGGGAAGTGGTTGCGCGGCTCCGGTGCCTGAGGCGAGAGTGCGGGCGCCGCACCAGCGACCACGGGTGGATTGAGCGCCATGTGGCACTCCACGAGCCCATCGCCCGACCGTGACAGGTCATGGGTGACGTACCGCGGCATGTGTCCCATCGTGTGCGTGTTTGCGCGTTTCTCCAGTCGCAACGAGCGTTCGAAGGCCGGGCACTCGCCGGTCACGGTGAAGCCGCCCGGGCATTGGTCCTCGTCGGTCCAGCCTTCGTGGTCGAACAGCGAGTTAACCACGCGACCGACGGGGAAGGCCGTGCCAGTCGCGCTGTCGTTGGTGGCGGTGATGGAGATGAACAAGGGCCGGTCAGCGCCGACGCGCGGTGCGCTCATCGCGACCTGGAACAGGGGCTCGAAGCGGGATGCCTCGAACGCCGGGTTGATCACCAGCGCCAAGTCCACCAGTCGACGAGGCAGCGCCCCGTCCTGGGCGCGCACCAATTCGTCCAGTAGCGATTCTGCGATCGCGTTGAACACGATCAGCCCACCGAAGCTGTGGCCTATCAGTACCACGCTCACGCTTTTGTCCACGCTGAGGACCCGAATCCGCGAGAAGAGCTCGCGGATTGATCCGCGTGCCACGTGCTCGGCAGTAGCCTTGCGGTCGTAGAAGGTGATGTTGTCGAGGCCGGCCACGTCAATCGAGTTTCCGCGCCAACCCACATAGAGGCCCAAGGTGCGCACGTCAGGCCCCGCGCGTTTTGCGAAAGGCGGGAGGATGGCGCTGCGGAAGTTGCGCACGTTATCGTCGTCGAAACCGGCGTTGTGCTTCCAGCCGTGCACGAACACCACCAGTTGCACCGGCCGCGGGTCGCCGGCCCGAGGCAGCGCCTGCGCAATCGCTCGGCTCATCTGCTCCCGTGACTGCAGCCATCCCTGATCGGTGAACTCGACATAGACCACTTCGAATCCTGGGGTGTCACCGGCGGCCGGAACCTTCTCGAGCTGGGCATTGCGGCACGTCTCAGGGGTTTGGGACGGCGCCGCAGCGGACACGATGCACTCCGCCTCAAGGTTCAAGCGGTACGGCGCAAAGCCGCTGCATCCCGCCAGCAGGACCATCGCCGCGAATGCTAGACCCGCACGACCGATGTTTCTGGTGTCCCTCATGCCGCTCTCCCCGTGGTCTGGGTTACCCGTCCATTGATCCTAGCCCCATCCCTTAGGCTCGGCAAGCGGGCGCCAACATACGTTCGATCTCAGGGAGATGCTCGGTCCACCCGCCAAGACATAGGATGTAGACGCCTGGCTGGCAGTTCGGATCACTCCGGCGCCGGATCGCATAGACCTGTTCGGGGCGAAACCCGGCTTCGGCATAGGCCTGGAAGTCGGTGCTGGAGTCCCCATAGGCGAAGGCCAGTCGCCACCCACGCCGCACATAGACGCGCAACACGTCTGCCTTGAACCGATCAACCTGCGTACGGTCGCCGGCGGACTGCGCCACATGCAACGGCCCGTCGGGAAATTCGTGGCGTCGCAACCAGTCGGGCAAGCCTTGCTGCAGCAGCGGAACCCGCGCGCTCAGGTACACGATTGTGTAGCCCTTGCGTACGTAGGTTGCCAGCGCTTGCGCGGCGCCCTCGCGTGCTTCGAGGAAGGCACTGTCGCGTGGCGTCAGCGTGCCGTCGATGTCGACGGCCACCAACCCCTGTCGGGGATACTCGGGCGCGGGCACCGCGTAGGGGGGCAATGTCGTGCACGCTGCCAGCAGGCAGGAGCAGACTGACACTCGAAACGGACGCATGGAACCGCATTTTGCGCCCGCGGCTCGACGCGATCAACAAAGACCGGCCGCATCCCCTGCATCCTCGGGATGAATTGAAGGATGTGTCATTTTCAGAAGACGACTGCACCATCTCGCTGGGCAAAACCCGCCATGTGCTGGGGACTTCTGATAGCCCGTTGATCAGGAGTGCCCTGCACCATTTCACTTTTTGCGCAGAATTCCTCTGCGCGATACGTGTCCATACCCAAACGCGAGGCCACAGCGATGTTGGCCGAGCTTGAGATTCCCATCGAATTCTTGTCACATTAGCGCGGCTTCAAACCCTTTGAGGGCTTTACTTTAAATAACGGCTTAAGTGACAAATTTTGACGCTTGAGCGATATCGCTGCACACTGTCACATAATCGAACGTATAAGTGACAAGGAAAACCTATGCTGATCGGCTACATGCGGGTATCGATAGCCGACGGATCACAGGCGCTCGACCTGCAACTCGATGCCTTGGTGGCTGCCGCAGTCGCATCCTCCCATATCTACGCAGACAGGGCCTCGGGGCGAAAGGATGACCGCCCCGGTCTGCGCTGGGATACTTCGTACTCAGCCCCAATTTGCGCGACTTGTCGGGCAGCATTTAGCGCCTCATCGATTCCACAGATGGCTTCCTTGCGGCGTTGGGCCAACGCCCACTGGGAATCCGTGGCAGCGCAAATGTTGGACTCGCTGGAGGCCTTCAGGCGAACTGCCGCAGGTGGCGCACTCAGGTCCGCGGCGCAAACTGCATGAATTCGTCCACTGGCAAGATCACGGACCGTGACGGATCCGGCAGGCTCGAAGCTGATGATGGCCACAAGGCGGTCGCCGGCAACGGCCAGGGCATTGGCTACCACCTGAAAACGTCCCATCGCCATGTCCTTGCAGGTATCTGTGTGGTCTATTTGGTGCCAATTGAAAGTTCAAAAGTGACACATTGAAGGTGAACCGACAAGTGGCATCGCCACGCGCAAACCTGACTTTTGCGCACTGATTGCGCAAATCGAGCACGTGAGCCCACCGTGTGGGTAAAAGCAGCGGTGTTCATCGCAGGGGTTTCGACATCGCCGCTGTCCCCCAAGCCTTTGAAGTTTCAGGCGTGCTTGGGCCGCGCGTCAATATGCAGCCGCAAGCCCAGCGCATGCAGCACTTTCAAGGCTGTGGACAAAGTCGGGTTCCCTTGCTCGCCCAGGGCCTTGTAGAGCCCTTCGCGGGTAATGCCCGTGTCGCGGGCGAGCTGCATCATGCCGTGAGCGCGGGCGATGTCGCCCAGCGCTTTGGCGAACAGGGCGGCATCGTCAGGCGCCTGCTCGATGCAGGCCTGCAAGTACATGGCGCAGTCTTCATCGGACTGCAGGTAGTCGGCGGCATCGAAGGGCTGGATGCCCAGTTTTTCAGCGGCTGTGGGATTCATCGTTCATTCCTTCAAAAGTTGGACCATGCCCTGGGCCTTGGCGATGTCCCTGGCTTGAGTGGACTTGTCGCCGCCGCCTAGGGCGACGACGACCGTGGCGCCCTCTTTCCAGCAATAGACGCGGTAGCCAGGCCCGGAGTCGATGCGAAGCTCCGTCACTTCCTGGCCGACGGGCTTGCAGTCGCCCCAGTGTCCAAGCGACAGGCGGGCCAGGCGCGCCAAAACCTGCTTTTGGCCGACCTTGTCACGAAGCGAGCCGATCCAAGCATCAAATTCAGAGGTGCGCAGGATTTGAAGCATTTGCGAATTGTGAACCATGGTTCACAAAAATACAAGCAACGGCGTTCATTCACATAAAACTGTTCCCAGCGCAGTGGGCATTGGCCGTTGATTTGCTTGCATTTCCAAAAAGCCAGTACCAAAATTGTGTGAAGTTCTTTCACACAATAACGTTCCCCGCATGGAGTTTCACTTAAAACCGTTCTCGAACTGAACGAAATTAGCCAGGGATGAGCGCATCCTTGCTGGTCAGCAGAGCGTTGGTAAACGCAGGTACAGTTTTATGTGAAATCTGGGTACGGTTTTATGTGAATCGTTCATTTTCATAAATCCGTACCCGGCTTGGTGCACGCAAGGCATTGATTTCCTTGTAATCCGAAAATTACTGGCTCAAAATCATGAAAAGATATTTTTCAGCATAACGTACCGCGCATGGAATTTTTCAAGAAAACGTACCTGAGCTGAACGAAATCATGGTTGAATGAAGGCCTTCTGACAGGTAGCAACCCTCGTTATCTACGCAGGTACAGATTTATGAAAAATCTAGGTACGGATTTATGAAAATGCACGTTTGTGGGTACTTTTAGCAGCCCACTGCCCTAAGATAACATTGATTATCTCAGGGTAAAATCCGGCCGTCAAAACAGGACCGAGCCAGCACCTCATGAAAAACTTCAGTTCTGACAAGCACTTGCGTTCGCCGCAGCTGGCAGGCCCGGTGGCGGCCACCGGGCCTGCCGGGCACCCGGCCTGGGCAGGCCACGTCGGGTCCGACCGGTTTGCAGCCCCGTCAGCGGTTTTTTCCACCCCGCCCTGCCTACTCCCCTGGCACGCCTGCGTTCGGCCCGCCCAAGGCGTTCTGGCGATTCGAAAAACAGTCCCCGCGCTCGCTGCCGCCCACCTCGTAGACCGGCAAGCTATAGACCCCTTCTGCCCGCGCCCGTGTTCTCGTTTTGTACACTGGCCCAGGGCCCGCACCTGTTTGTGTACTGTGGCCCAAGATTTAGACAAATGCGAATGCGCTCGCGTTTCTGTGGAATGAAGTGCGTTCATGAGTCCGTCACGTCGTACCATGAAGGTATTAACGGCGCGCTCACCGTAGCAAGGCGCCGGAACATGCGGGGCACGCTTGCCCGTGTGGACGGGTTTCACAAAGCAAAGCGCTTGAACCCTGGTAACATTTTGTATCCTGAAAAACCGCGTACGACGAGCGCCAACTCGCGCTTATTCGCCTCTTCGATAACTTCGCCGACCTCGCCAGTGAAACCCCGCAGCCATTGGACCTGGTCACAGGCTGGTTCGATGACGTGCTAGCAGCCAAGCTCCTCTCCTCCTTTCGCCACCGATTCGTGTCACAACGTTCTTAACGCCATAGCATTGAGCAAAGCGGCCATGCGAGAAGTGCTGCATTTCACTTGACGTCTAGGCGCCCTCGCCTTCCCGGTCGCGTATGCGTTTCATAATTTATTGGTCAAGGATGTTGAGCTTGTGCTTGACCGAGCTGCTGACCGCTACCTTGAGAAACCGGTCCGGCACTGGCACCAGACGTGTGGGTTCAAAAGCCATACCCGAGGCTGGCGCACCGCCTCTTGCTGTGGCTGCAGTACGAGCGCGGTGAAACAGACAGCTGCGCTCGCGCAGCTGCCGGTCGCCGGATGCCGCATGTTCATGGCGTTCTTGTAGCACATCTTTCCGCATTGAATCTGGCGCGCGCGCTGTTCCGGGCACGCCGGGCTGGGCGCAGTTTCGCAGCACCCTGTCGTAAGGGAGCTGCCGCAAGGCGGTCACGATCATTGCCTCGATGTTCCCTTGGCCCAGGGCACTTGTGGTCAATTTGTGAAGGCAGTGCTGTGGATTTTGCGCGCTTGCGCGCTAGTAGCATTTCTTGCCGAACAGGCTTTGGCACTGGAATAGTGTGTTCAAGTTGTTTGATACTGGTTTGATATCTGGGAAACATGTTGGCCCATGTATCAGCCAATGCTGACCTGAAGAATGTTTGCATCGACAGTACCGTGGTGCGGATTCACGCCTGTGCCGCTGGCGCGGTCGTGGCAGAGGCGTTGGGACGCGCTCACGGTGGTTTTGGTTGCAAGATTTACGCACTGACCGATACACTGGGCTTGGCCTGCGTTTCAATTTGGCGGGATGTCAATCGGTGGATATTACGAAAGCGATTTCCTTGATGAAGAACATGAGCATCACAGGCGCGCTGCTGGCCGACAAAAGTTATGATGCCAATTCCCTGCTTGACTGGCTCATATAGCTTGGTATCGCAGCGGTAATACCGCCCAAGGCCAATCGCAATGAGCAAAGAAGCTGTGACTGGCTATGGATATCAATATTGTAGAGAGTGTTCTGCGCAGAACATTCTCTAGCAAAAGCATTTGTCAAGTTCGTCGAATCATTTTTAATGGGGCTCGTTTGTTAATTGACATGGGGAACAGTAGTTCGACCGAACGCAGCCCGACCGCCTCGACAAACAGCCGGGTAAAGCGCATGTGCGTCCGCGAAGGTGCAGGCGCCTAGACGTCGATGAAGCGCAGCGCTTTTAGCATCGCCGCTTCGCTCAGCGCCTTTTGGTGTCCAGCATCCTTTCGTTGCGGCCGTCTGCCGTGGCCTATTTCACCAGCAACCAAGGGTTGGCTGGAAGGTACTTCACGGCTCTCGCATCCAATTCGAATGATGGGGTTTCTTCAAGCCCACAACCAGTTTCCATCCACTCCTCATCACGCAACTTGCTCTTATCTATGCCATCCAAAAAGGTCGAAATTCTACTTTTCACTTACGTCAACAGCCTAGTTAAAACCTAGATATCAGCATGGAGAACCATCTGGATACTGTCCTCAAGCAGATCATCTGCTGAAAGGTGCAACTGTGCGCTAAAGCAAAAATCAGCCTCTACCAACAACGTTCTCTAAGCATGATGTTCCGCGCAGAACACTAGATAACATATTTTTATAAAAAAATTCCGAATTCTTAAAAAGAACAATAGAATATTAAGAATGAATAGTTCACTATTTGCAATATTAGTGAACTTCTTATATTTATGAGACTATGTTCTGCGCAGAACATTCAAGGAGAAAATTGTGAGTGAAACAGCGATTGCAGCTAAGGTGATTTGTGTTTTCAATGAGAAAGGTGGCAGCGGCAAAACCACAACTTCTTGCCAACTTGCTGGGACGCTTGGGCTTCGAGGATTTCGTGTGCTTCTGGCTGATCTAGACCCACAAGAGACGGCTTCGCAATGGCTTACTGAAAACGGTGGCGATGGATTGAAAGCACAAGTTTGGTCTGGACATCGATATGGAGAGCGTGTAATACAGCAAATCAAGGAATTCAGCAATAAATACGACGTAATCATTGCAGATTGCGCTCCGTCGGTTGAAAACAAATCCACCTGGGGCATGCTTCTTGTATCTGACCTTGCGCTCATACCAACGCGACTAAGTCCGCTCGATATGGCTGCGTTGCCAAACGCAAAACGCCTAGCGCGAAGAGCTAGGGAAGAAATGGGCCTTAATTACCCTGTACGGGTTGTCGCCAATGCAACCCGGATGCACATGAACGATGACAAAGCTTTGATGAACGTTCTTAAGAAAGATAAAGAGTTTCCCGTTATGCCATGCGTGATGGGTGATCGTAAAGCTTATTCGCGATCAATGGTTATGGGTTCATCTGCCCATGCTGTTTCAAACGGTGAAGATGCAGTAAAAGAAATTGAATCGTTAGCAGACGAAACACTCAAGTTGCTTGGTTTAAGCAAAACAATCAAGGTTCGCAAATGACCAAACGAAAATTTGACATGTCAGCCCGTGCAGTTGGGTTTATGGAGAGCGCAGACAAGAGCAGTGATACTCGCTGGGCAAAGGCAGAGCAAATCGTCAGTGCGAAACCCTCTGGATTACCTCCTAGCGCAGTCCCCGTTTTAGAAAAGGGAAATGGTCTTTCATCAACCGTTGAAATGCTTGCGCTTGATGTGTTGAGCGTAGAAATTACCAAGGTGCGTGACAACCCCAGAAACGCACGCAAGCTGTACGACCCTGCAGTCGTTACCCAGCGTGCAACTTCTATACGGCTTGATGGGCAAATGACTCCGGCACCGGCTTGTCTCGATTGGGAAAATCCTGGTTCTTATATCCTAATTGGTGGTCATTATCGTAAAAAAGCATTGCTGCAAAATGGAGCAACACACATACAAATCAAGTTGTTGCCAGCAAAAAACAACTTCGATCTCTACCGTCTAAGCTATGCAGAAAACGATGAAAGGCAAAGCGGCACGCCCTTAGACGATGCTTTGTCATGGCAGGAATTGCAAGCTGCAGGGGAGGTGGGAACGCAAGACGAAATAGCAGCTCTTGTTGGAAAACCTAGAACCACTATTAACAAAACGCTGGCTCTACTCAACTTGTCCCCTGGCATCTTGTCAGTGCTGAAAGAAACTCCTGACAAATTTACGCTGACTGCTGGCTACGAGCTTAGTCTAATGACGTCTGGTTTTTCGGAAACAGAGCTGATTACCATTGCACAAAAGGTAGCAGCGGGAGATTTTTCCACACGCGACTTGACTAGGCTACGGGAGGCTCGGAAAACAAAGACGCCCCGTAAGCAAAAAGAAATCAGTCGGCAACACAAGATTGTTATGAATGGCGCTCATCGGGGAACTATTAAAGATTGGGATTCGGGTAAGGTTGTGATGGAAGTGATGTTGACCGATCCGGCCGAGCGTGAGCGTCTAGTCAGTGAGCTAAGGGAGCGCTTTAACCTTTCAACCGATTCGCCTGAGTGAATCTGCATAACCGTCAAAACTTGTCCACGATCTCCTGATCAGCATGGTTGAGAAAACCAAATTGAGGAAGTGAAAGTTGGTGTTGCGCTTTCGTTCACAGTTCTTCAATAGTCATCAACGTCTCTCCAGCTAAACAATTACCTGCATACAGATACGAGAATTTTGATCTTTCTACTACCAAAACTATTAGCGGAGCAACACGACTTGGAAGGCTGATGTTCTCTACTCCAAAGGATACCTCTCACCAGAAAGGCTCAAAAAAATGAACTGGCACGTCAAAACGTGTTGGTTCGCTAGTAGCCTGTCGGCCAGCAGAGAGTGAGAAGTTTTTTGTTTTCCGACTTGAAGCATGACTTTCCATGCCTGCAAGAGCAAAAAACACCTATATCTAGCCCTAAAGTGTCCATCCTGAGGCGGACAGACCTACAACTGTTCATCTATACGTGTTGTTCCGCTAGTAGTCCATGTAAAAACGTGTTGCTCCGCTATGCTTTTTTGCATTTTTATGATGCTTCCCACACGATTGTTCAACTTCATGGTACCAATGCCAACAATAAAATATCGATCATTTCAGTCCAATCGTGTTGTTCCGCTAGTATCAGGGCAGTTGCATTTCGCATAAAAAAATAGCCAATTGAGCCTGTGAATAACTATTCACCACTACTAGCGGTATGACGTACCGCTAGTAGCGATGTGACGTATCGCTATTAGCGTAAAGATGTACCGCTAATAGCGGTACATCATCGAAAACCGGTCGTAAACCGCACAGTCAATGGGTTTGCGAAGAACCTAGTCTTCCGTAGTCTTTGCTTAATCTCTTCTAATCTTGAAACCTCTGTGGACAAAACAGCAGCATGATGAAATTTACAAAGCAATTTGTATCAATAAATCTGAACGCGGGATCGAGAGCGTGTTGTACCGCTAATAGTTACGCTTGACCTTTAACGCTACATCTCATGTAATCGGTGCAGATTAAAAAGTCCTACATGAGCACCAACCAAACATCTTTTGTAAAGCTCAACTTCGATAACATCGAGTTGCTTCTTGAGTCTAAAGACTCAATTGGAACTGTAGCCATGCTGTCTGAATCGGTTTTGAAAGCATCGGCCAAGCCTAAAGGCCCTGCACGCACACGCCAGCCAAATGCAGCTACTTCGATGGAAGTTCTCAAAAGGAAGACAACAGAAGCCTTGATGAGACAGCGTAGCGTCATCGATGCGAGGATGCTGCAAACTGTGTTGCCGATGTGGGATGACGATAACCGTGGAGTTCCAAACCCTTTGATCAGATCAGGCCTTTTCAGTGTTAGGAACACGGAAAAGCGCGAGTATTTGCCAAAACTGCACATTGCCTCCTTGTCAAATTACAATGTTTCTTATACAGGTCAAGATCTCCAACAGGATGATCTAACGGTTTGGATGTCGTTGATAAACTTAGCCCGAAATCAGCCTATGTCAGACTCAGTGTTATTCACTGGCTACCAGCTGATAAAGGATATGGGCTGGCGTATGCACTCCGATTCATACAGGCGCGCTAAACAGTCAATAGAACGTCTAAAAGTGACCGGGATAGAAATTAGCACTAACAATAGTGAATCGGCGTATAGCGGATCGTTAATTCGTGAATATGCATGGACTGCATCAGATGATAAAGGCAATGCTCGGTGGATGGTTCGATTCGAGCCTACAGTGTCGATGCTGTTCATGGAAGACACCACCACACTTTTGGAATGGGAGACTCGTAAAAGCATTGGAACTCGCGCAACTCTCGCGCTGTTTCTTCATTCGTTTTATTCTTCCCACAGAGATCCAATTCCGTTCAAGGTGGAAAAGCTTTATGAGTTATGCCGGTCAGGTGACTCTTTGAGCAGTTTCCGGCGAAATATCAAGAACGCACTCACCAAACTGGTCGATGTCGGTTTCTTGACCATGTTTGTCGTCAAAGATGACACGGTTCATGTGCAGAAAAAGCTAAGACCAAAGCTAATACGGGCGAAGTAATGCTTGAGATTAATTATTTCATCGTCTGAAAACGATACATCCATGAAGAATGGGTAGGTTGTCAACCAAGCCCTCTCAAAAAGTTTTAGCCAGTTGCTTACGGTTGTACCACCGGAAACGGCGGCAGCCCGGCCAGGATCGCCCGGCCGTAGCCCATGGTCCTCAAGCGGGTGTCGCACACGGTGATCACCGCCCAGTCCGTCTCCGTGCGCACGCCGCGCCCGGCCCATTGGGCCAGCTTCATGCTCGCCCGTGGCACCGACAATTCGGCAAACGGGTCGCGCCCCTGGCCATCGAGCCACTCGGCCAGAGCTTCCTCGACCGGCGAGCTCGGCGGCGTGAACGGCAGCTTGTCAATGACGACGTGCTCGCACAAGGAGCCGGGCAGGTCGATGCCTTCGCCAAAGGACTGCAGGCCGAAAATGATGGAGCGCGAGCCGGCTTTGACGCGCCGGCTGTGCTCCCTGAGCAGCTCGGTACGCGAACGCACGCCCTGGACCAGCACCTCGTCCCCCAAATCCTGGGGCAGGGCGGCATAGCAGGCCTGCATCTGCCGCCTGGAGGTGAACAGCACCAACTGGCCATGCTGATGCGCGCGCAGCAGGTCCGGCAGCTTGTCGCACAGCTCATCGGAAAACCCCGGGCTTTTGGGCGAATGCATCATGGGCGCGATGCGCAGCTCGCCCTGCACGGCGTAGTCAAAGGGCGACGCCACGACCAGGCAGCGGCGCCTGGGGAAACGGTTCATGCCGCTCAGGCGGTCAAAAAAATCAAAGCTGCCGCAGGCGGTCAAGGTGGCCGAGGTGCAGACGGCGGCGCTGACCTGGCTCCACAGGTGCCTGGACAGCACCTGGGCCGCCGTCATCGGGCTGGCGCACAGCCAAGCGTCCGGCGCGATGCCGGCAGCGCCCTCGGCCCACTCGATCCATTTGGCCCACGGCACCCGGTCATGGGTGGCCCAGGCACTGAGCAGCTTGTCCAGGGTGTCCAGGCGCGCCAGATACACGCCGAGCTCGACGCCGGCGTGGCTTTGCGCCTCGCGCTGGGCAAGCGGTTTCGCGTCGTCGGGCTCCTTCAAGGCCGCCGCGATGCTAGCCACCTGCGAGCCGATGGCGCGAAGCAGATTCACCAACTGCCCGCACTCGGTAACCAATTCCTCGGGGATCCGGCCTTCGCTGAAACGGTGGACGGGCTGATCGGCGCTCACGAGGTGGGAGTCCTGCCAGTAGCGCTCGAGCATGGCCAGGCGGTCGGTGCAGCCCGTGACAAGCTGGCCAAAGGCGACCGCATCGGGCCGGGTCGAGGCCGGCAGAGCTTTGGCATGGCGCAGCGCCACCGTACGCAGGCCGGCAAGCAGACGGCTGCTGGCACCCAGGCGCGCGCGGTAGGAGAACTGCTCGGCCGCGATGGCCGGCAGGTGGTGCGCCTCGTCGAATACAAACAAGGTGTTGCCCGCATCGATCAGGCTGCTGTCGGTCTGCAGCGTGGCGAGCACCAAGGCGTGGTTGGCCACCTGTAAGGTAGCGCCAGCCGCCTGGCGCCTGGCCTTGAAAAAAGCGCAGTTGCGAAAGTGCTCGCACTGCCCGCCGTTGCAGGCGTGGGCATTGGCCTGGACTTCGCGCCAGTCCTGCGGGTCGGGCGGCTGCGCCAGGGAGTCGATGTCCCCATCCCAGGCGCCAGAGTTGAGTTTTTTTGCGCTGCCTTTGTACCAGCGCATGGCCGCTTGACGGTCGCGCGCTGCGCTTGGTGCCGAACGGCGGCTATCAGCAAAGAGGTCCTGGAGTTCGCCCGCAGATTCGCTGCCGGGCACCACGCCCTCGATCACGCCTTCCAGGCGGCTTTGGCAGACGTAGCGGGCCCGGCCCTTGAGGATGTTGAACGTCAGCTCGGGAATGATGCCCGCCAGGCGCGGCAGGTCCTTGTGGATGAGCTGCTCCTGCAGCGCCACGGTGGCGGTCGAGACCATCACGGTTTTCTTGAGCACCTCGGCCGCGACAATGGCCGCCAGGCAGTAAGCCACCGTCTTGCCCGTGCCGGTACCCGCTTCCAGTTGCGCCAAATGGTTGCCGCTGCGTTCTTGGTCTTCGGGCGCCTTGGCCGAGAGGAACGTCAGGATGCATGCCTGCATCATCTCGTACTGTCCCGGCCGGGCGATGAAGCCGGGCCAGTCAGCGGCGACTTCGCCGTAGAGCAGCTCCAGGCGGATGCGCGCAGCTTCCAGCTTCTCGGCATCAATCCCCTGCTCACATGCGTACGCGGGCACGACGGCAAGCCGCTGTGCAGGGCCAGCTTGCGAAGCAGCCGGCAGCGCTGGCGAAGCAGGGGTTGGCATTGCGAATGAGCTCATGGCCGTGATTATTGATGACGATCCCCAAATCACTCAGAGAACACTGAGATTGACCTGGCAGGTCTTTGCCGCCCAGGCCGGGTATGGATTTCATCGTGGCGAAATTGCGGGGCAGGGCACAGCACAAGCTGGATTTCCCATTTGCAAGGCTTTGGAGCTGACCCACGCTGATCCAAGCCAACCCAAGCCAGACAGCAGTCTTGCACGGTGCAAGGCATGCACAGTTTCACCGTTTAACCACCCAGGCAGTCTTCTGCACCCTCGGGGCGGGTAACCGGTAACTGAACGGCGTCCTTCCTTGCAAAGGTGTCGCCGGGAACAATGCCTTCATCGATTTACGATGAGGAGCAACAGCGATGCAAGCCACGGTCAACGAGGGCGTAAAGCGCCGTCACCGTTTAAACGAGCAAGCCTGGCTCGAAGCGTTCAAACGCTTTGAAGGCGCCGGATTGACGGTAGAGGCGTTCTGCCGCCGTGAGGGTCTGTGCCGCAGTAGCTTTGCCCGCTGGCGTTCGCGCTTGCTTGGTGGGGCTGGCGTGCCTCGCCAGCTCAAGCAGGACGCCCAAAGCCAGGCACCGATGGCTTTCGTCGATTTGGGTGTGATGGGCTCGGGTGCGCCCGCGCCCTGCCCGGCGCTGGAGTTGCGCCTGGACCTCGGCGCGGGTCTGACCCTCACCCTGGTTCGGCGCTGATGTTCTTCCCCGAAGGCCAGATTCGCGTCTTCCTTTTTGGTCAACCGGTGAGCATGAGGCTGTCCTTCGATGGCCTGTACGCACTGGCGCGGCACG
>NZ_KL448326.1:143605-181631 GCF_000709345.1 Polaromonas glacialis
CGCCTGCTGCGCCAGGAGGGCCAGTTGGCCCATCGGCGCGCAGAGCGTTCAGCGCAAAAGCGCAGCCGGCCGCGCGCCCTGGCCGCGACCGGGCCCGATCAGGTGTTTTGCTGGGATATCACGTACCTGCCAACCCAGGTGCGCGGCCAGCACTTCTACCTGTACCTGTTCGAGGATCTGTTCAGCCGCAAGATCGTTGGCTGGCAGGTGTTCGATTGCGAGAGTGCCGAGCTGGCCAGCCAGTTGCTGCGCGACATCTGCGCGCGGCACAGCATTCCCCCGGGCCAGCTGACGGTGCATTCGGACAATGGCGCGCCGATGAAGGGCGAGACCATGCTGGCCACGATGCAGCGCCTGGGAGTGGCGCACACGCGCAGCCGGCCGTCCGTAAGCAACGACAAGGACTACGTCGCATACTGCACTCCTTCCGTACGTTCAGGTGGAACCGTTGCCTCCAGACGCCGCTGCGAGAGCTTGGCGCCGGGCTTCTTGCGGGGAGCCAGGTCGCCTGGTGGTTCATACAAGGACTCGTTCTTGTCGCTGTAGGCGTGGCCTCGCAACAGGCCGCGCCGCAGCCAGATCTTGACAGTGTGGGGGGTGACGTGCAATGCGTCGGCCATTTCCTGCAGTGTCAACATGCCGCGCTCGCGCAATCGGTCGTACCGCGGTTTGAGATGGTAGTCGCGCGCCAAACGCGCGATCATCCGTGTATTGAATGCCGATCCCGCACCCGGCGCGAATCCACGAGCATTGAGAACGTCGGCGATCTGCGCCGTGGTGTGTTCGTCAAGCAAGTGGTCTATCTCCTGGACCACGGCAGTGGGCGTCACACGCTGCTGCCAGGAGCACTTGGGCAGGGGTAGATGCAGCGACTTGCGCGCACCACCCTTGAAGCGAATATGTATGGTGATCTTGTCGTCACGATTCAAGGTGACGTCCTCCACCAGCAATCTGACCATGCGTTTGCGATCGCGATCGAGCGTACCCGGATCGTTCCACAGGCGAGGGAAGTCGGTGGCCAGTTGCACGATCGCTTTGCGCTGCTCGTCGGTCAACAAGCGTGCGTCTTCATCCCGGCGACGGGTGTACTCCTCGCGTGCATCGCCCAGCGCGCGCAGCTTCTCGTTCCAATCCGCCTCCAGGGAGTCGGCCACCAGCCGGTTGTCGGGATCAACGCGCATATAGCGTCGCTGCGCCAGTTCGCATTCGTACTGCGCGCGTTCAACATTGGCATGGCGCATGCGGTCCGCCTCTTCAAAGCGAGACTGCAGTTCCTGTTGAACGACCAGCGACACCTCGAGCGCAACCGGATTGACCGCCTCGATGAGCACCGCTGCGACCGCTTGGTCAATGCCGGTTCCGGGCACGTGTTGGCACACCGCTTGACCGTGCTTGATGCGTTCGCGCTGGCATATGTAGTCGGGACACAATTGCCCATGACGATCGTGATAGCGAACCGTCATGCGTTGACCGCAGCGCCCACACAAGACCATTCCTTGCAGCAGCGCAGGACCCTCGCGCGGTGGTCCGCGCCGCCGATCGGTGCCCATCGCCTGCGCGTTGGCATGCAGGCGATGCTGGTTGAGCTCGAACTCGTCCCAAGAGATATACCCCGCATGGTTACCCGGGATCAACGTGACCCATTCATCGCGCGGCATTCGACGCAGCCGGGTGCGGCCATCGATGGTCCTGACCGTATGGCAACGTCCATAAACAAACGCTCCAGCGTATCGGGGACTGTGCAGCACCCGAAGCACCTGGTCGTGCGTCAGGCTGCCCCACAGCAGTTCGCCTTTGTGGGGACCCTTGGCGCAGCGCCGCGGAAATGCCAGCTTCTCATCACGCGCGGCCTTGACCGTGGCGCAGGCTGAGCCGGTGCGGGCGAACGCCGCGAACAGCCACCTCAGGCAATGCTGGACTTGCTGATCAGGATCGAGCACGAGCGTGCCATCGCTGGTGTAGATCAACCCCACGGGCGGGCGCATCTCCAACTCGCCGCGGCGCGCCTTGTTCAGGATTCCGCCCTGCAGGCGCGCGCGCAGCACATGCAGTTCCGCCTCGCTCATGGTGCCCTTCAGGCCGAGCAGCAACCGGTCGTTGAAGTGTGCCGGGTCATAGACTCCATCCTCGTCGCAGATCAGCGTCGAGGTGAGCGCGCAGATCTCCAGCAACCGATGCCAGTCCATGGAGTTGCGTGCCAGGCGCGAGACCTCCAGACCCAGCACGATGCCCGCGTGGCCCATGCCGACTTCGGCGACCAAGCGCTGGAAGCCTTCGCGATCCGTGGCGGCGCCGGACTGGCCAAGATCGGTATCGATGACGATGACGCGTTCGTCTGCCCAGCCAAGGGCCACGGCGCGTTGGCGCAAGCCGTACTGGCGCTTGGTGCTCTCGGTGTTCTCGAACACCTGGCGCAGCGTCGACTGGCGGACATAGAGGTAGGCGTTGCGCTTGAGGTGACTGGCCTGCACCTTCTGATGGTGATCATTCAACATACGAGGGCCTCCTGCCGATTGAACAAAACCATACTGGCCAGCAGCATTGCAACGTCCCTGTGCAACTGCGCTGGACAGATCTGCTGGTCACCCTGTGGCGGCGCCGGCACCGGCGTCGGCGCCACGCACTGACTCCACACCTGCATCCAGGCGCACATACCGCCACGGGTGAACAAAGCCAGGCCCTGGGGTTGAACGGCCGATCGGCCAAGCACCTGTTGGCGCAGATCTTCGTAGCGTGCAACCAGACTGTCGTCGCGCAGCAGCGGCGCAAGCGACACGGGTATCAGCGCCGTTTTTTTTTGCGCAGCAACTGCCGCTCGATGCTGCGAGGGTGAACTTGCACCCCGAAATTTTGGTGCACCAACTCGGCCAGGCGCTCCGCACGAATATCCGGATCGGTAGCACGCGCCTCGCAGATGAACTGCAGCACCGTTGGCGTGAGTTTGTGGCCACCGTGCGGACCACTCTTGTGGGCGAGTAAAGCGGCCAGGCCGCCGCTCTCGAAGGCCGTCATGGCCTGGTAGAACGAGGGACGCGAAAAGCCGCAGGCCTTGGCAGCCTCGCTGATCGAGCGCTTGTCGATGTTGACCAGTCGCAGCATCTCGTACTTGACCTGCAGCACATCGTCGGGGTCGAAGAACGCGTTGTTGGCGAACAGTGCGTGAGTGACGCCGTGCGCACGCGGGTTGAGCGCAGCGTGCTGGCGCAGGACCGCTTGCTTGTCGTGCTTGTCTCGATCTATGGGCATGGACCCTCCTCGGCTCAGGCCAGTCAATGTATGTAAATAGGATTATGTTCGGCATGAACACACTGTCAAGGTGATCACTGCAAGCGATAGGAGGTTTCATGTGCAGCATGTATGTTGAGCTCCCATGCCAGTAGCATCGAACAGATGCAAGACAAGACGTAATCGCCTTTACACTTTGCACAATATCTTCTTTACACTGAAGGGGCCGGCTCATGACTTCATTGCCTCGATCAGTTGCACCAATTCGAGGAGTTCTTGAGCCCGGAACGCGGCACGTCCCCGCGCCACAGCATTGAAAGGGTCTTCGGCGACCAGGTCGGTCCAGACCGCCGGCATCGAGTGCGAGCCTCCTGCTGTGTCGTGGAAAAAAACCCTGTCTTCGCGCCAGTTCCTCCCACGCTCGACCAGATCGAACACCTGACCGAACAGCGGATGGTGCGGATGGGTGACGCGAAAAGGTCGTCGCTCAACGTCGCCATGCGGCGCAGTTGACTGCTCGCTCCAATCCCTATGTCGAATCGGCGTTCAGAACCCTGAAGTACCGCCCGCAATTGCCTGTCAAGCCGTTTGAAAACCTGCTGGCCGCAAGGCGCTGGGTGACCGAGCTGGCGCACTGGTACAACCATCAGCATCACCACAGCGCGATTGGCTTCGTGACTCCAGCCCAACGCCATGCCGGCCTGGACCGGGCATTGCTTGAGGAGCGATCGCTCGTCTATGAACGGGCACGCCAGGAAAATCCCCAGCGCTGGTCAAGGCAGACCCGCCAGTGGGCGCATGTCGATGTCGTTCACCTCAACCCGGAAACCCCACAAATCAAGGAGCCTCAAAACACGCAAAAAGCAGCCTGACTCACTTCACTTTAGGCGACAACTACCTTGACAGCCACCGGGCAATGCATCGGGTAACCACCTTACACAAGGCGAAGGCGCAGGCATCAAAGCCCCGCCACGCACAGGAAACCCGATGTTGAAATTGATCACCGCTTGCTGCCGGCCCGAAGGCTCGGCATGCTGAACCGAAAAATACCTTGCGTGCTGATGCGCGCCGGTACCTCGCGCGGCCCGTTTTTCCTGCGCGAATGGCTGCCCGAGGGCGATGAAGCCCGCGACCAGGCATTGATTGGCGCCATCGGCGCGTCCGACCCGCTGCAGCTCGACGGCTTGGGCGGGGGCAGCACACTCAACAGCAAGGTTGCCATCGTGTCGCGCTCGAGCCAGAGCGGCTGCGACCTGGACTACCTGTTTGCGCAGGTGGGCGTTGGCCATCAGTCGGTGGACACCCGGCCTAATTGCGGCAACATGCTCTCGGGCGTCGCGCCGTTCGCGATTGAGCAGGGTTTGATCCCGGCGCAGGACGGCCACACCACGGCGAGGATCTACAACGTCAACACGGGCGCGCGCATCGACGTGACCGTCTGCACGCCCGGCGGGCGCGTCACTTACGAAGGCGATGCGCGGATTGACGGCGTGGCCGGCACCGCTGCGCCGATCCTGCTGAACTTTCTCGACGCTTGGGGCGCCATCACCGGCCAGCTGTTCCCGACCGGCCAGCGCATTGACGTGATCGACGGGCTGGAGCTCACCTGCATCGACGCGGCCATGCCCTTGATGATCCTGCGCGCCAGCGACCTGGGTCTGACGGGCCGCGAGCGGCCGGCAGAACTCGATGCCAATACGGCGCTCCTGGCGCGCATCGAGGCGCTGCGCCTGATCGCTGGTGTTCGCATGGGCCTGGGAGATGTGTCCGACAGCGTGATTCCCAAGCCGGTGCTGGTCAGCGCGGGCGACGGCCCGCTCAGCATCACCTCGCGCTATTTCACACCCCGGCGCTGCCATGCCTCGCATGCCGTGACCGGCGCCATCGGCGTGGCGACCGCCTTTGCATTGCCCGGCACGGTGGCCAGCGGCATGGCCAGGACGGCAGGCAAACACCCGCTGACGGTGCTGCACCCGGCAGGGCAAATCGACATTGAAGTCGAACTGGAAGGTGAAGGCCAGGACGCGACGATTCAGCGCGCGGCGCTGGTGCGCACCGCCCGCAAGATCATGCAGGGCGAGCTGCACCTGCCCGGCTACGTGTTTCCTCAAGTCAGCCCGGAGCCAGTGACCAGCACCCAGGCGGCGCGCCCCTTTCCAAGCCAGGACATCCAGATCATCGTGCCGACCAGCGCCGGCGGCGGCAACGACACCATGGCGCGCACCTTGACGCGCAAGCTCGGTCCGGTGCTGGGCCAGTCGGTGACGGTGGACAACCGCGCCGGCGCCAACGGCAGCATTGCCAGCGAATTCGTCGCCGCCGCCCGGCCGGACGGCCATACCCTGATGCTGGGCTACATCGCCACCCACGGCATCAACCCGGCCTTGCAGGCGCTGCGCTACGACCCGGTGGCCGATTTTGCACCGATCGGCCTGGTCGGCCACTCGCCCACGCTGCTGGTGGTTCACGCCGACCTTGCGGTGCACAGCGTGGCGGAGTTGGTCAGACTCATCCGGTCCCAGCCGGGGCGCTTCAGTTACGCCTCGGCCGGCGAAGGCACGGCGCCGCACCTGGCGGCCGAACTGTTTAAGCTGCAAACCGGCATCACGCTGCCCGGCTTGGCCCATGCCGGCGCGGCGCCGGCCATTGCCGACACCGCGCGTGGCAACGCCCAGCTGATGTTCCCCAGCCTGTTCACCGCCCAGCCCTATTTGCGCAGTGGCAAGCTGCGGGCGCTGGCGGTGGCCGGTCCGGCGCGCCTGAGCGGCCTGCCCGACGTGCCCACGCTGGCCGAGGCGGGCGTGGCCGGCATCGAGCTGACCCAGTGGTACGCCTTGTTTGCGCCGGCCAAAACGCCGGCGCCGGTGGTGGCGCAGCTCAACAGCGCGCTCAACACCGTGCTGCAGGACCTTGAAATCATCGCCCGCTTCGACGCCGACGGCGCCCAAGTGCAGACCAGCACGCCCGAAGAGCTGCACCACCTGCTGCTTGCCGAGCGGACCAAGTGGCGCCAGGTGGTCCAGCAGACGGGCTTGCGGTTGGAGCTGCAGCTGGTCGAGTAAACCCGCCACGGATATGGCGCCAAGCGCCTGGGAGAATTCAGGCCGGGTCGCCAGCGGCCGATTTTCGGGTCTTCAAGGCCGTGCGCAAATGCTGGTGAAACACCTCGGCCGCTGGCCGCAGCTTGATGCCGTGGCGCATGAGCAAACCCACCCTGCGCACGGTGTGCGGCTGGCGCAATGGCAGGCCCACCAGCGTGGCGTGCGTGCTGGCCAGTGCCATACGCGGCACGGCCGCCAAGCCCAGGCCCGCCTCGACCATGCCCAGCAGCGTTGCGACATGGCTGACCTCGAACGCAAAGCTCGGATTCAGGCCTGCTTTGGTCAAGGAGTCGTCGAGCAGCTGGCGGTTGCCGCTGCTGCGCGCCACGGCAATCAAGCTTTCCTTCTCCACATCCGCCCAGTTCACCGTCTTACATTTGGCCAGCGCATGGTTGCGCGGCATCGCCAGCACAAAGGGATCGTCGTGAATCGACTCAAAGGCGATCTCGGGCATCAAGGTGTTCATGAAGCCGATGCCAAAGTCGGCATCGCCCGAGAGCACGCTTTGCAGCACCAGGTTCATCGTCTCATCGACCACCCGTATGCGAATGCCGGGGTAGTTGCGGGAAAAGCTGCTGATCACACTCGGTAAAAAGTACAGGGCCGCCGACGGCACGCAGGCCACCGTCACGTGGCCGCTGCGGTGGGTGGCAATGTCGGCAATGCCCAGCATGGCCGATTCCAGGTCGTCCAGCGCGGTGCGCGCGCGCTCCAGGAATACCCGGCCCAGCGGCGTGAGCTCCACCTCGCGCGTGGTGCGGTGGAACAGGCGCGCGCCCAGGATGGTCTCCAGCTTGTCGATGCGCCGGCTCAGCGCCGGGGACGACAAGTTGATGTGCTCGGCCGCCGCGCGAAAGCTGCCGCGCTCGGCCACGGCCACGAAACCCTGCAGTTGCTGCAAATCGAAATTGATGCGTGCCATGCAGCAATGGTAGCAAAACTTGCAATTCACAAGCCAGCAGGATCAAGGGATGATCGTGTTCAAAGCAAGGATCAGCTGGTTGATCCCAAGCCAAATCGAAGGAGATTTTCACATGCCGCATTCACGCACTGCCCCGCCTTTCTCATTGAAGGCTTCAACCCGCTCCATGGTCTTCACGCCCTGGCTGGCCGGGCTTTCCATGGCGCTTCTGAGCGCCGCGTCCAGCCAGGCGCTGGCACAGGACTGGCCCGCCAAAAACATCACCATCGTCGTGCCCACCGCTGCCGGCGGCGCCAATGACGCCATGGCCCGCATCATCGGACAAGGCCTGGCCGCCCGGCTTGGAAAAGGGGTAATTGTTGAAAACAAGGCCGGCGCCAATGGCGCGATCGCCAGCGAGTTCGTGGCCCGTGCCGCGCCCGACGGCTACACGATCATGTTCGGCTACATCGCCACCCACGGCATCAACCCGGCGCTGCAAAAGCTCAAGTACGACCCGGTCGCGGACTTCGAGCCCATCGGCATGGTGGCGGTCTCGCCGACCGTGCTGGTGATCAACAACAACGTCGCGGCCAAGAACGTCAAGGAACTGGTGCAGCTGATCAAGTCCAAGCCGGGCACCTTCAGTTACGCCTCGGCCGGCAACGGCACGGCGCCGCACATCGCCGGCGAGTTGTTCAAGCTCTCGGCCGGGCTGGACGTGGTGAGCATTCCGTACAAGGGCTCGGCGCCCGCCGTGGTGGACACGATTTCGGGCAACACCCAGTTGATGTTCCCCAGCCTGTTCACGGCCTATCCGCACATCAAAAACGGCCGGCTCAGGGCGATCGGCATCGCCGGCGAGAAACGCTCGGCGCTCCTTCCCGACATGCCCACGCTGGCCGAGCAGGGCGTGGCCAACGTCAACATGTCGCAGTGGTATGCCATGTTCGCACCCGCCAAAACGCCTAAAGCGGTGGTGGACCGGCTGAACCGCGAAATGAACGGCGTGCTGGGCGACCAGGCGGTGCAGAAAAAAATCCAGGAACAAGGCGCCGAGGTAGAAACCGGCACGCCCGAGCAGCTCAAGACCCTGGTGCAAAAAGAAGTGGCGCACTGGAAAACCGTCGTGACGACCGCCAAGATCAAGGCTGAGTAACCCTGTCAACCTGTCTCACCCGGAGAACACGCGCATGAACCTGCAAGACTGGACCGGCCACAGCGAGACGGTTGAAGACATCGCCACGGCAACGCCGTATGCCGCCCTGGCCGCAACGCTCGACTGGCCGGCCACGCCCGGTCAGGAGCGCCCCGCGCCCGGCACGCTGCTGCCGAGCCTGTGGCACTGGCTGTATTTTTTGCCCATCTACCGACAATCCGACATCGGGCCGGACGGCCACGCAAAGCGTGGCGGCTTCATGCCGCCGGTGCCCCTGCCCCGGCGCATGTGGGCGGGCAGCGACTTCGCCTTCCATGAGCCGCTGCGCATTGGTGACACCTTGAGCCGGACGTCGACGATTGCCGAGGTGAAGGAAAAGTCGGGCCGCACCGGCAGCCTGATCTTCGTGAAAGTGCGCCATGAAATCCGCCGCAACGCCAGTCTGGATGTCGCGCTGACCGAGCACCACAACATCGTTTACCGCGCCGCAGCGCAGCCTGGCGACGTGAGCCCGCCGCCACAGGCCGCGCCTGAAGCGTCCGCTTGGGAACGGCGCATCGTTCCCGACGACGTGCTGCTGTTTCGCTACTCGGCGCTGACCTTCAATGGCCACCGCATCCATTACGACCGCCAGTACGTCACCGAGACTGAAGGCTACCCCGGCCTGATCGTGCACGGCCCGTTGATTGCCACGCTGTTGATGGACCTGCTGCGCCGTCAGTTGCCCGAGGCGAACGTGACGAATTTCGAGTTCCGCGCGGTCCGGCCGACCTTTGACATCCATCCTTTTTCCGTCCACGGCCAGCCTTCGCTTGATGGCAAGACCGTGCGCCTGTGGGGCCGCGACCATGAAGGCTGGCTGACGATGGACGCCACCGCAACGCTTGCCTGACCACCGACCAGGACCACTTTCATGCAACCCCTGAAAAACATCACCATCGTCACGCTGGAACACGCGATTGCCGCGCCCTTCGCCACGCGCCAGCTGGCCGACCTGGGCGCGCGCGTCATCAAGGTCGAACGTCCCGGCGTTGGCGACTTTGCGCGCGGCTACGACGAGCGCGTGCGCGGCCTGGCCTCGCATTTCGTCTGGACCAACCGCTCCAAGGAAAGCCTCACGCTCGATGTGAAGCATGCCGAAGCACAAAAAATCCTGATGCGGCTGATCTTGGAGGAAGCCGATGTCGTGGTGCAGAACCTCGCGCCTGGCGCAGCGGCGCGGCTGGGACTGTCGTATGAAGCGCTGTCGGCACTGAAACCCGGCATCATCGTGTGCGACATCTCCGGCTACGGCAGCGACGGCCCCTACCGCGACAAGAAGGCCTACGACCTCTTGATCCAGAGCGAAGCGGGCTTTGTCTCGGTCACGGGAACGCCCGAGACACCGTCCAAGGCCGGGCCGTCGATTGCCGACATTGCCGCCGGCATGTACGCCTACACCAACATCCTGGCCGCGCTCATGCACCGCCAGCAAACCGGCGAAGGCCAGCGCATCGACGTGTCGATGCTCGAATCCTTGACGGAATGGATGGGCTACCCGTTGTACTACGCCTTCGACGGTGCCCCGCCGCCGCCGCGCACGGGCGCCAGCCACGCCACGATTTATCCCTACGGCCCGTTTCCCGCCGGCGACGGCAAGACCGTGATGCTCGGCCTGCAGAACGAGCGCGAATGGAAGATCTTTTGCGACAAACTCTTGCAGCAGCCGGAACTGGCCACCGACGAGCGCTTTTCGGGCAATACCAAACGAAGCGCGGCGCGGGCCGAGCTGTCAGCACTGATTGTTGAAGCATTCGCCCCCTTCACCGCCGAGCAGGTGTCAACCCGCCTGGAGCAGGCGGGCATCGCCAATGCCCAGGTTAACACCATGGCCGAGGTGTGGGCGCATCCCCAGCTCAAGGCGCGCGGCCGCTGGCGCAAGGTGGACACCGCCGCCGGCCGGGTTCCCGCGCTACTGCCGCCCGGCTCCTGGCAGCACGGCGCGCCGCGCATGGACGCCGTGCCCGCGCTGGGCCAGCACACCGACGCGATTCTGGAGGGCCAGGGCTACAGCGCCGAGCGCATTGGCGAGCTGCGCGCCGAAGGGGTGATCTGACCATGTCCGGCGACCCACCGCAGACCTACCTGTTCGTGCCCGGCAACCGCCCCGAGCGCTTTGCCAAGGCGCTGGCCTCGGGCGCCGACCGCGTCATCCTGGACCTGGAAGACGCGGTAGCCCCTGGCGACAAGGCCGCGGCGCGAGACGCCGTTGTCCAATGGATGACTGGCGCCGGGGAAGCGCAGGGCAAGGTGCTGATCCGTATCAACGATGACGCCACGCCCTGGCACCTGGACGATTTGGCGCTGATGCGCGCCGTGCAGCCGGCATGCGTCATGCTGCCCAAATGCGAGACAGCCGCGCAGGTGGCCGCCGTGCTGGCCAGCCTGGCCATCAACGCTACCGTGCTCCCATTGATCGAGACTGCGCGCGGTGTGATGGGACTGCCCGGCATTGCCGCCGCACCCGGCGTGGCGTGCCTGGCGTTCGGTTCGCTCGACTACATGGTGGACCTGAATATTCCGGCGGACAGCCTGGCGCTGGACTTTGCGGCGTCGCAAATCGCCATCGCTTCGCGCGCAGCCGGCTTGAACTCGCCGGTCGCGGGCGTCACGCCCGCGCTCGATGCCGCGCAGGTCAGCGCCGACATGCGCCATGCGCGCAGCCTGGGCTTTGGCGCCAAGATGTGCATCCACCCCGCCCAAGTTGCCGCCGTGCGCGCCGCGCTGGCACCCAGCGCCGAAGAACGGGCGTGGGCGCAGCGCGTGCTGCAGGCCTGGCAGGCGTGCAGCACCGGCGCCCTCCAGCTGGACGGAAAGATGATCGACCGGCCGGTGGTCCTGAAAGCCGAGCGCATCGCCGCGCAGGCCGCCCGCACCGATTCAAGTCTTACCCCCTAAAACACAAACCCCACAGGAGAACCTCATGCCATCCACCATCATCGACTCCCGAATCTTCGGCGACATGTTCAGCGACGCGGCCATGCGGCGCGTCTGGTCGGACGAAAACCGCACCGCCAAGTATCTCGACATCGAGCGGGCGCTGGCCAAGGTGCAGGGCGAACTCGGCCTCATCCCGCAGGAAGCGGCCGACGAGATCGTCAAGAACTGCAACATCGAGCAGATCGACTGGGTCAAGCTCAAGGCCAAGACCGAACAAATCGGCTACCCCATCATTGCCGTGGTCAACCAGATCAATGCTGCCTGCCGCGACAAGCTGGGCGAATACTGCCACTGGGGCGCGACCACGCAAGACATCACCGACACGGCGGCCGTGCTGCAGATCCGCGAAAGCCTGGGCCTGGTCGAAGCCGACCTGAAGGACATCTCCAACTCGCTCGCCAAACTGGCCCTAGAGCATCGCGACACGCCGATCATCGGCCGCAGCAACCTGCAGCAGGCCACGCCGATCACCTTCGGCTACAAGATGGCCAGCATCCTGGCGGGCATCGAGCGCCACCGCGAACGGCTGGAGCAGCTCAAGCCCAGGGTGCTGGTGGGCGAATTCGGCGGTGCGTCGGGCACGCTGTCGTCGCTGGAAACCGGCGCCATGGAAACGCAGGCCGGGCTGATGAAGGAGTTGGGCCTGGGCCAGCCCTTGATTTCATGGCACACGGTGCGCGACAACTTCGCCGAGGTCGGCGCGTTCCTCGGCATCGTCGGCGGCTCGCTGGGCAAGATTGCCATGGACGTCAAGCTGATGATGCAGACCGAGGTGGCCGAGGTGTTCGAGCCCTATGCGCCAGGGCGCGGCTCCTCATCGACCATGCCGCAAAAGCGCAACCCGATCTCGTGCCTGTACATCCACGCCAACATCTCGGTGGTGCGCCAACTGGCCGCCTCGCTGATGGACGCGATGGTCGCTGACCATGAACGCTCGACCGGCCCGTGGGAAATCGAGTGGGTCGCCATGCCCGAAATCTTTTGCCTGATGTCCGGGGCGCTCAAGCAGACCAAGTTCATCCTCGCCGGGCTGGAAGTCGATGCTGGTCAGATGCGCCGCAACATCGACATGACGCACGGGCTGGTGATGTCCGAGGCTGTGATGATGGGCCTGGGGCCCTACATCGGCCGCGAATACGCGCACGACCTGGTCTATGACATCTGCCGCGCCGCGCTGGCGCAAAAACGCCCGCTGATCGACCTGCTGGCCGAGCACTCGGAAATCAACCAGCACGTCACGCGCGAACAACTGGCGTCGTTTTGCGACCCGATGAACAACCTGGGCCAGGCCGGCGTGATGGTGGACCGGGTATTGGCGGCGCGCAAAGCCTGAACCCAGGAATTTTTTAACCCTCAGAAAAAAGAAAGAGACAAACGCATGAAGACTCACTCCACCAATTGCCGCAAACCCCTGCTTGGCCTGTCCCTGCTGGCATTGGCCTGCACGGGCCATGCCCAAAGCAGCGTTACCCTCTACGGCGTGGCCGATGCCGGGGTGCGCCACAGCAGCGGGCTGACCGCCGCCTATGCTGGATCGGCAGACGCCAGCAGCGCCGTCAACAGCGGCATTAACACCACCAGCCGGTTTGGATTTCGCGGCTCGGAAGACCTGGGCGGAGGCCTGAAGGCTATTTTTAACCTTGAGTCGGGTGTCAACCTCGACACCGGCGCCTCGGCCAGCGCCACCAAGCTGTTCGACCGTGCCGCCATCGTGGGCCTGCAAGGCAGTTGGGGAACCGTCACGGCGGGCCGCCAGACCACGGTGCTCGCCGATGTGGTGAGCGCGGTGGATCCGCTGGGCAGCCGGTTTGCCAGCTTCAACCCCAACGTGGGAATTGCCGCGCTGAGCGCGCATCGACTGGCAGCTGAATTTGGTCCCGCAGGGTCCACCACCGGCGCTTACCGGCTGGACAACTCGGTCAAGTACGTCGGCCGCTTCAGTGACTTTAGCGTGCGGGCCATGCATGCCTTTGGCGAGCAGGCTGGCAACTCGTCGAACCTCTCGTCTTCGGGCGTGGGCGCGGGCTACCAAGCGGGCGGCTACACCGCCGCGCTGTCGTATGCGCAGTTCAAGAACGCGGCCGGCTTGAGTCTCAAGGGTTACCTGGGCGGCGCCAGCGCGATGCTGGTCGGCAACAAGATTGCGCTGACCTATGGCAACCATGAGGCGGAAACTTCCGCCACTGCCAAGACCCGCAACCGCACGCTGGGCCTGGGCGGCACCGTGCCGCTGGGCGCGAGCGTGGACCTGATCCTGGCGCATTACCAAGTCAGGCGCGCACGCACCGCGGCCGTGGACGACGGTTTTAACCGCACTGTGGCGTTCCTGGAGTACAAGTTCTCCAAGCGCACCCGCGCGTATGCCGAGTTGGACCAGACCCACTGGAAAAACGGCTACCAGGGCACCGGCTTCAAGAGCAGCGCTTCTGGTGTTTCTGCAGGCGTCGTGCACAGCTTTTAAGCGCTGCGGCCGGCCCGCAAGACTGTCTTACGCTGGCCGGCATCTTGCGCTCTACAACCACCTTTACCCAAGTCGTGGTGTGGCACGCTGGTTTGCCAAGATGATCAACCTTCTAGCGAACCCTGGTCGGTCTTGAAGAAAGTATCAGAACTTTGCCCTCAGGGCTGCTATCAGTTGGCTGTGATCTTGCGCTCGCGGACAATGGTGCTCCACTTGACATCTTCTTTTTTCATGAAAGCCGTCAGCTCGGCACGCGACGTGGGCTGCGGGCTCAAACCGTGCTTGTTCAGCGCATCCTTGACGCCGGCATCGTTGAGCACCTTCACAATCTCTGTGTTCCAACGATCCAGCAGGGCCGCAGGCGTCTTGCTTGGCGCCACAAAGGCGTACCAATTCAACGCTTCGAATCCGGGGTAACCGGATTCCGCCACGGTCGGGATGTTGGGCATATAAGCCGGCCTGGTCAAACCGGTGGTCGCCAGCGGGATGAGCTTGCCCGATTCCACATGCGGCAAGGCCGTAGGGGGCGCCGAGAAATACGATGCAATTCGCTCGCCCAGCAAGTCCTGCAGGGCGGGGGCGCCGCCCTTGTACGGCACATGCACCATGTCGATGCCAGCGCGCTGGTTGAACAGCTCTCCCGCCAGATGGGAGGCAGACCCTGCGCCGGTAGAAGCAAATTCCACGCTGCCCTGCTTTTTCTTTGACAGCGCCACAAACTCGGCCAGCGTCTTGATGCCCAGACCCTTGTGCACGACCAGCACGTTGGGGAAATTGACGCCGCCCGACACCGCTGCCAGATCCTTGAACGGGTCGTAGCTCACCTTCATCACATGCGGGGCGATGGTGAGCGGGCCAATGGAGCCGAACAGCAGCATGGAGCCATCGGCGGGCCCGTTGGCCACCTGCTGATGCGCGATGTTGCCGCCGGCGCCGGCTTTGTTGTCGACCACGACGGTTTGGCCGATGTTTTCACCCAGCTTCTTGGCGATCAGGCGCGCGGCCGCATCGGCAGCGCCACCGGCGGCAAAGCCGACCACCAGCGTGACCGGTTTTTGGGGTGGAAAGTCTTGCGCGTAGCCTTGGCTGGCGAGCAACACTGGGAGTACGGCCAACGCCGCAGTGCGGCGCAGAGAGAAGTTGTTCATCGCGGTTTTCCTTTGAGGGGTTATTTATTTAGGCTCTTCAGTCGTCGGCCAGGCCCACCGGGCTGGGCTGGCGCTTTTCTGTCGCATGACGCAGCAGCGACGCGGTGCGGAAAATACCGTGCGCAAATTTGCCGTAAGGCAACGTAGCAAACAAGGCCATCACCGCCCCCAGATGCAGGCAGAGCAGCAAGGCGAGCGCTGGCGTGCTGCGCCCCAGCCACAGGGCCAAGCCGCTCGCACTGGTGAAAAACAGCAGCGCGATGAACCCCAGGTCCATCGGCTTTTGCGCCAGGTCGCCGTGCAATGGATGGCGTTGGCGGTTCAGGCGCCACAGCCCGGCGGTGCCGACCAGCAGGCTGACGCCACCGGCCACGCCCAGCAGCTTGGGCAGGCTGGGCAGCTCGTACGGGGCGGTCCAGCCCAGGGCATAGTGGTACAGCGTGGCCACGCTGGTGGCTAAAAAACACAGCATGAAGCCGTAGAACGTGAAGTGATGAAAGCGCCGGCGTGCCAGGGAAAAGGCATCGTCCTCGTTGTTGCAGCCTTCGCCGTGCCCGCCGCCAAGGTACTTCAGGCGCAGCACCGTATCCGTGGCTTCGGCTGCCGCCGGCCCGCTCAGCGCCGCGCCACTGGTGGCCGGCGTGATGTCACGCCAAAAACGCCTGACGCCCATCGCCAGCGCCAGCGCAGCAAACCCAAAGACGGGTGCGAACATGCCCACCAACAGGTTATGCGGGAACAGGCGGTAGAAATTGCCGCCCAGCTTGGCGTTCCACAGCGTTCCCTGCGCGGCAACGGCCATGATCAGAAACAGCGCCAGCGCCGCCGCCAAGGCCACCGACAAGGTGAGTCCGTTGCGTTGGTACAGCGTGCCCAGCGCCGGCGGCCAGGCGTAATCAACATAGGTCTGGCCCCGCACTTCGGCCATGGCCTTGGGCACGTTGACCGCGAACTCGTGAGGCGGGGCATACTGGCAGGCGTGCAGGCAGGCCCCGCAGTTGTGGCACAAGTTGGCCAGGAAGTGGATGTCGGCTTTGCCAAATTCCAGCCGGCGCGTCATGGCGGGGAACACAGCGCAAAACCCCTCGCAGTAGCGGCACGAATTGCAGATCTGCATCTGCCGACCGACCTCGGTTTCTTTGGCGGTGAGGATGGGAATCACGCGGCGCGCGCCGCCGGCGAGCGACACCGCTTCACGCGTCAGGGCATCAAGCTGTTGCAAGGGGAGCCTCCTGGGAAATGTTGGATGTGTTGGATGTCAAGGCAGCCGCACGCGCAGCTTGGACGCCAGCAATGCGGCCAAACGCGGTGCCGATGCTCATGCCTACGCCGGCGGTGTAGCCCTTGCCGAGCACATTGCCGGCCATCATTTCTCCGGCCACAAAAAGGTTGGGACTGGCTCGTCCTGAAAAGCGCACCGCCGCCGTGTCGTCCACCTTCAGTCCGAGGTAGGTGAAGGTGATGCCAGGCTTGAGGGCATAGCCGTAGAACGGCGCTGTGTCGATGGGCCTTGCCCAGTGCGTCTTGGCCGGGCTCACCCCTTCGGTATGGCAATCATCGAGCGCCGTGTGGTCAAAACTGCCCACTCGGCAGGCGGCGTTGTAATCGGTGATCGTTTGCACGAAGCTTTGGACGTTCAGGCCCAGCTTTTGCGCCAGTTCCGGCAGCGAGGACGCCGTGGTGCCCGGAAACACCGGAGGCATGAAGCGGCCAATGGCTTTCTGGTCGATGATGGAGTAGGCCACCTGCCCGGGCTGCTGCGCGACCAGCCGGCCCCAGATGGCGTAGCGCTTGGGCCAGAAGTCCTCGCCCTCGTCGTAAAAGCGCGCTGCGTCCCGGTTGATCACCACGCCGAGCGAGACGCAGTCGATCCGCGTGCAGATGCCGCCGTCGTAGAGCGGCGCACGCGCGTCAATGGCGACCATGTGCCCCTGTGACGCATCACCGATGGTGTCGGCGCCAGCGTCGATCAGGTATTTGAGTAGCACGCCCTGGTTGAAGCGGGTTCCGCGGATCAGGAAATTATCAGCCGGCCACTCGCCGCGCTCGTTTTGCCCCCAGGCTTGCCGCAGCCACTCGCGGTTGGACTCAAAGCCGCCCGCGGCCAGCACGCAGCTCCTGGCTTCAATGCGTTCGCCGCGCTCGGTATGGGCGGCGACAAAGCGCTCGCCGTCCATTTCCACCGACACCACGGGCGTCTCGTAGCGGATCTGCACGCCCAGACGCTCGGCGCTTCGAAAGTAGGCGTTGACCAGTGCCTTGCCGCCGCCCATGAAAAATGCGTTGGTGCGCGCAACATGCAGGGCGCCCGACAGCGGCGGCTGGAAATGCACGCCGTGGCTGCGCATCCAGTCGCGGCAATTGGACGATGCCCGGATCACCAGGCGCGCCAGGTACTCGTCAGTCAGCCCCCCCGTGACCTTGAGCAGGTCTTGCCAAAATTCCTCCTCCGGGTAGGCGTCGATCAGGACGTCTTGCGGTGCGTCATGCATGCAGCGCAAGTTGCGTGTGTGCTGTGAGTTGCCACCGCGCCAAGCGCGAGGCGCCGCTTCGAGCAGCAGCACGCTGGCGCCCGCCTCGCGCGCCATGAGCGCGGCGCACAGCGCGGCATTTCCGCCGCCGACGATCAGTACATCGATCACGTGGGTCTCTCCTTATGGGTTGGAGAGACTGTAGCCAGTCGCCTCTTCAGGCGAAAGTCCTAATCGGGCAACAGGTGTTTAGCTTTCGAGAAGACTTGCGCCCGCCCAAAGGCCTTCGCGCACCAGACGGCGCACCGTGTCGGTCATCACCACCCGGGCGGCGAGGGCGGCCGGTGAAAGCTCATCGTCGCACAGGCTGACCAAGAGGTTGCGGCGCCCCACATGGGCATCGGTGATCTGGCTGCGCTGCAAGTCACCCCCCGAATGCCGCGCTGTTGCAGCGCCCGGCTGGATCGTCGCGCCGAGACCCGCGCGCACCGCATCCATCAGCAAAGCGAGCCCATCGATTTCCGCCACGACATGGGGTTCCACGCTTACGCGCGCGAATGCGGCTGTCAGCGTCGCACGCAGTCCGTGGTCGATGCTCGGAAGGATGAGCGGCGTGTCCGCCAGCTGAGACAGGCGCACCTTGGCGCCCACCGGCCGCTGGGCGAGCGCTGGCGAGGCAATAACAAACAGCTTTTCCTCGAGCAGGGGCGCAACGCTCCAGCGGCGGGAAGCGTTGGTCTGAAATAAAACGGCCAGGTCCAGCTGGCGTGCCTGAAGCATCGTTGCCAGGTGCCCCGAGAGCGACTCGACTAGGTGCAAACGCACATCCGGGTAGGACTGGCGCATGGCCTGCAGCAGCGGCACACCGAGCACAGACGCCGTGGTCGGGGCAAGTCCCACGCTGACATGGCCCGACAGTCGCGCTTGCTGCGCGGCGAGAATCGCCGCATCGGCATGGCGCAATGTCAGCTGCGCCTGGTGAAGAAAGGCCACGCCAGCGGCGGTGGGCGTGACGCCCGTCGAGATGCGTTGCAGGAGCCGGGTGCACAGTTCGCCTTCGAGCCGGCTGATCTGCTGGCTCAAGGCCGAAGTGACAACGCCGAGTTCGGCCGCTGCGCGTCCCATGCTGCGCAACTCGCAGATCTTCACAAAGTAACGCAGCTGACGCAGTTCCATCTTAGATTGGGCGCTTGAACAGCCGCTCGGTACCTTTCTTCCCGATTGTAGGCGCTGCCTTGCGGACGTGGTGGGATCGGCAAGCCGGTCTTATCCTTCCATCCGACCGCTCAGAAAGCGTCTACCAGTAGTAACTCGTGTCAAGGTGGTGGGCTCATAACTTGAGAGAATTGAGCTGCCTCGCCAGGCATTGGTGTCAAGCGACTGGCGCCACTTTGCGCTCCAGAAGCGGTTTTTCCCGCTTGCAGCAGTGATCCGCTCGAACCGCGTCAAGCCAGCACGCGGTTGCCGATCCGCTCGACGATCAGGTCATGCAGCGCTTGCGCGGCCACGGACAAACTGGCATCGCGCCGCTCGATCAGGTGCACGCTGCGGGTGAGCAAGGGCAGGGACAGTGGGCGCGTCACCACCGCACCATGAAAGTGAAACAGCGTGAGCGATGGCACCACGCTGATGCCCAGCCCGGCCTCAACCAGGCCCCTGACGGTCGCCAGGTGTTCGACCTCGAACACCGCGTTCAGGCGCAGGGGATGCAGTGCCGCGTCCAGCGCCTGGCGCACGGAGCTGTTGCGCGTCATCTGGATGAAGGGCCAGGGCAGGAGTTGCTCGGCTGTGATGAGCGCCTCTTGCGCCAGCGGGTGCCCGGGCAGGCACACCAGGTGAAACCCGTCGGAGCACAACTGATGCGTGCGCAGATCGCTCAAAGTGGCGCCCGTGCCCGGCACGGCCAGCGCGAAATCGGCTTGGCCGCTGCGCACCAAGGCGATGCAGGGGTCGGACAGCGCATCGTGCAGATCGAGCGTAATGCCCGGCCACGCTTTCATGAATTCCGCGAATACCGCTGGCAGCCAGCCCGCGGCCAGCGAAGGCAAGGCCGCCACGCGCACGCGGCCCTGGCGAAGCTCAACATGGCTGGCTACGCTTTCCAGCGCGCTGCCCATGTCGTCCAGCAGGCGGCGCGCCCAGCCGTCAAACAGTTGCCCCTCGGGCGTCAGGCGCACGCTGCGCTTGTCGCGGTCAAACAGCCGCGTGCCCACCGCTGACTCCAGCGTGGCGATGAGCGCGCTGAAGGCCGGCTGCGACAGGTGGCAGGTGAGCGCCGCACGCGTGAAGTTGCGCTGGTCTGCCAGTGCGGCGAAGGCCCGCAGCTGACGCGTGGAAATATCGGGTGTCCTCAAAAATCGTCTCCTTGGGGAGTTATTTGAATTGCAGATCATGCCATCTGAAATTTCGATTTTGCATATTAACGAGATACCCCTAAAGTCGCCTTACACAAAAAAGATCAGGAGACAACAAGCCCATGATTTCTACTGCCCGCCCGCCGCTGCTCATTGGTTGCGCAGCCGGTTTTTCCGGGGACCGCACCGATGCGGCCGGCCCCGTGGTCGATACCTTGATCGCGCGCCTCGCACAAGGCCCGGCCGGGCAGCGGGCCTTCCTGATCTTCGAAACGCTGGCCGAACGCACGCTGGCGCTGGCGCAGCTGCGCCGGCGCGCCGACGCCGAAGCGGGCTACGAGCCGCTGCTCGACGCCATGCTGCGTCCAGTGCTGGCACGCTGTCTGGCGCATGGCATCCGGATCGTGAGCAACTTCGGCGCGGCCAATCCGCGCGCGGCGGCGCGGCACATCGCGCGCATGGCGCGTGAACTCGGTGCCCCGGCACCCCGCATTGCAGTGGTCGAGGGCGACGACCTGTCCTCGCCCGCGCAGCGCGCCTTGCTGCGCGAGCAGCTTGGCGCCAGGATGGACGAGCTGGCGGTGGTGAGCGCCAACGCCTACATCGGCGCCGAGCCGATTGCCGCGGCGCTCAATGCCGGCGCGCAGATAGTGGTGTGCGGCCGTGTGGCCGACCCCTCGCTCACCGTCGGCCCGGCCATGTCGCACTTCGGCTGGAAGGCCGACGACTGGACCGCACTTAGCCGCGCCACGATGGCCGGGCACCTGCTCGAATGCGGCGCGCAGGTCTGCGGCGGCTATTTCGCCGACCCGGGCTACAAGGACGTGCCCGGGCTGGAGCGCGTCGGCTTTCCGATTGCCGAGATCGAGGCCGATGGGCGATGCACGATCGGCAAGGCGGACGGCACGGGGGGTCTGGTGACGGAGGCGACCGTCAAGGAGCAGCTGCTCTACGAGGTGCATGACCCGGCCGCCTACCTCACGCCCGACGTGATCGCCGACATCGGCGAGGCGCGCGTCACGGCCCAGGGCGCCGACCGGGTGCTGCTGAGCGGCGTGCGCGGCCACGCGCGCCCGACCCACTACAAAGTCAACGTCTGCTACGAAGGCGGCTGGCTGGCCGAAGGCGAGATCTCGTACGCCGGCGCCCGCGCCGAAGCGCGCGCCCGCCTGGCAGCCGATGTGCTGCGCAACCGACTGCCGAGCTTGGCTTTGCGTGTCGATCTGATCGGCGCGCTCAGCGTGTTCAATGACGATGCCGGTCATGCGCTTGCGGCGACCCCCGACAGCGGCATGCGCGATGTACGGCTGCGCGTGGCGGCCACGCACGCCGATCGGAGCGAAGCCGAGCGCCTGGGCCGGGAGGTGATGGCGCTGTACACCTGCGGCCCGGCCGGCGGGGGCGGCGTGCGTTCTACCCTGACGCCACGGCTGAATACGATTTCGTGCCTGCTGGCGCGCGAGGCGGTGCCGGTCCGATTTGAAATGGTGGCGCCATGAACCGGACAACCGTTCCGCTGTACCGCGCAGCGCATGGCCGCACCGGCGACAAGGGCGACCGCTCCAACATCAGCGTCATCGCCTGGCACCCAGAGTTGTTCGCGCTGCTGGTCGAACAGGTCACGCTAGAAGCCGTGGCCGCGCAGTTTCGGCATCGCGATCCGAGCCAGGTGCAGCGCTTCGTGCTGCCCCGGCTGCAGGCCATGAATTTCGTGCTGGACGGTGTGCTCGACGGAGGCGTCAACGATGCGCTCAACCTGGACACCCATGGCAAGGCGTTGTCGTTCCTGCTGCTGGAGATGCCCATCGACGTGCCCGATCACCTGCAACACCTGCTCGCCGGCCCTTCAGACCTATGAGGCTTTTCCGGCAGCCTCTGATTTTTACAACACCCACGGAGACAACCCGACCATGACCCGCTTGCATTCCATCGCCTTCGCCGCTGCCGCACTCGCGCTCGCGCCTGCATTCACGTTCGCCCAGAGCTTTCCCGCCAAGACCATCACCTTCGTGGTGCCGTTCGCCGCAGGCACCGCGACTGACCAGATTGCGCGGGCCGTCGCCAATGGCGTCACCCTTGAGACCAAGCAGGCGGTCGTCATCGACAACAAGGCTGGCGCGAGCGGCTTCATTGCCTCGCAGCAGGTGGCCAAGGCGCTGCCCGACGGCTACACCGTGCTCATCACCACGAACACCACGCATGCGGCCAACGAGCATCTGTTCAAGAAACTGCCGTACGACCCGGTCAAGGACTTCGCGCCGATCTCTGCGCTGGGCAAGGGCGGGCAGATCATGGTGGTGAATCCCGCCTTTCCGGCCAAGACCGTGGCGGAGTTCGTTGCATTGGCCAAAAAAGATCCGGGCAAATACACGTTTGGCAGCGGCAGCTCATCGAGCCGCATGGCCGGCGAGCTGCTCCAGCAGATGGCCGGCATCAAGCTGCTGCATGTGCCCTACAAGAGCAACACGCTGGCCGTCACCGACCTGCTGGGCACGCAGATCGACATGATGATCACCGATGCGGCGACCGGTCTGCCGCAGGTCAAGGCCGGCAAGCTGCGCGCCCTCGGTGTGTCAAGTGCCCAGCGCTCGCCCCTGGCGCCCGAGGTGCCGACGATTGCCGAGGCCGGTGTGAAGGGCTACGAGATCGGCTACTGGTTCGCCGCTTACGCGCCTGCGGGCACGCCGCCGGCGGTGGTCAGTCAGCTCAACGAGTTGCTGGTCAAGGCGGCCAGGAGTGAAGCGGCTAAAAAAGCCTTTTATGAGCCCACCGGCACCGAGGTGTTCACCACGTCGCCGCAGGAATTGGCCAAATTCCAGACCGGCGAGTCGCAAAAGTGGGGCCGTATCTTCAAGGCTGCCGGCATCGAAGCCGAGTAAGCCGGGCAGGGCCTGCGGCGCACTGCGCCGCCTCTAAGTTCTTTATTTTTTTGTGGCGGACACCGCGCCAGCGCGTGAGCGTGTCTTTTTTATATAACAGCAGGAGACAGACGATGTATTTCAAAACCCCCTTATTGGCCCTCGTCGCGGCAGCAGCCGTTGCAGCATGCGGCGGCGACGGAGGCGCAGGCGCAGATATAGGCGGAGTTGTCAACAGCAGCGGCAGCACGCCTGCCGTCAAGCTCAATGTCACCGCCACCGAGGACTTTGCCGGCACCTACGGCAGCGTCGGAGCGTACGAAAAACTCACCGGCACGCTCTCGGGCGAAGTCGACCCGTCCGATCCCAAGAACGCCGTGATCCAGGACTTGGCACTGGCCCCGGTCAACGCCCGCGGGATGGTCGAGTACCAGGCCGATTTTGTGATGCTCAAGCCCAAGGACATGGCCAAGGCCAGCGGCGTGCTGCGTTACGATGCGCCCAATCGCGGCAATATTCTGACAATGCTGAACCCGGCTACTACTCCGAGCGATGCGGTATTCCTGGAGCGCGGCTACGTGCTGCTGTACTCGGCCTGGCAAGGCGACGTGCCCAAGAGTTCGCCTGGCCGTCTCACAGCCACGGTGCCCGTGGCCAGGAACAAGGACGGCTCGTCCATCACTGGCGCCTATCGCAGCGAACTGATCCCTTCTGCCGCTTCACCGGTCATGACGCTCCCCGGGGGCGTATTCAATGGCTCCATGATCCCCTATGCCCCGGCCAGCCTGGACAACACGCTGCCCGGCTACTCGCTCACGCGCCGGATCAACGACACCGATCCACGCGTCCCTGTGCCTGCCGCTGACTGGAAGTTTGCCGACTGCAACACCGGCACCAACCCGTTCCCGGGCACGGCCGACGGCAGCAAGATCTGTGTCAAGGGCGGCTTTGACCCGAAGTACCTGTATGAAGTGGTGTACGTGGCCAAAGACCCCAAGGTCATGGGCGTAGGGCTGGCCGCGTTGCGCGACACGGTGAGCTTTTTTCGCAAAGCCTCGGTTGATGCGGGCGGAGTCGCCAATCCCCTGGCCGGCCGCATTAACAGCGTGATCGGGCAGGGCACTTCGCAGTCGGGCAACGCCATGAAGACCTTCTTGCACCTGGGCTTCAACCAGGCGCTGGACGGAAGCAAGGTGTTCGACGGCCTTTATGCCCATGTGGCCGCTCGCCAGACCAACGTGAACACCCGCTTCGCTGTGCCTGGCGGCGGCGGCGCCATCCGCACCGACCACACTGCCTTTGGCCAGACCGCGCCCCGTGCCCTCGACAAGGACTACGTCGATCCACTCACCGGCCGCAAGGGCGGGGTGATGACGCGCTGTGCGGCGAGCAACACCTGCCCGAAATTCTTTCTCGGCTTGTCGGGTACGGAGTTCTGGCAACTGCAGGGCTCGCCCGTGCTGACCGATGCGGCTGGCGTGCGTGATCTGGCGCAGCCGGACAACGCGCGCATCTACTATTACAGCAGCACGCAGCACGGCGGCAACGGCGGCACCTCTGGCATTGGCTACAACCCGGCAGCCAACGTGTACCCGACCGGGACAGTGACGCACCATACCGACACCTTCCGCGCTTTGTTCATCGCGCTCGAAGACTGGGTCGTGCGCGATGTCGCGCCCCCGGCGAGCCAGGTGCCGCGCATTGCCGACGGCACCTTGGTGCGGCCCGACAAGGTGGTCTATCCGCAGATGAAGGGTTTGAGCTGGGCCGCGTCCAGCGTGCAGACCGCCATTCCGGCCTTCAATTACCTGGCGCGCTACAACAACTATTCCGTGCTGGACTTTGGTCCGCAGTTCATTGCCCAGGACGAATCGGGCATTGCCACCAACTTGCCTCCGGTCAACACCGGGGTGGACTATGCCATCTTGGTGCCACAGGTGGACGCGTCCACCGGCTTGACGAGGTCCGGTATTCGCGGCGTGGAAGTGCAGGCCCCCCTGGGAACCAGCATTGAATTTAACTATGTAGCCACGCCGGGCATCATCGACCTGACCAGCCTCACCGGCAGCTTCATTCCCTTTCACAAGACCGAAGCGGCGCGGATTGCGGCGGGAGACACGCGGCCGTCATTGGAGTCGCTGTACGCCAGCCAGGCGGGTTACGTGGCCGCTGTCACGGCGGCCAGCACCAACTTGGTGGCGCAGCGCTTTTTATTGCAGCGCGATGCTGACCGGCGGGTGCAGCAGGCAACTGCAGCCAGCGTGCTGCCTTAACCACAGAGTTGCAAGGAAATCGCCCAGCAAGCGCGGTGAGAGCACTGCATTGCTGGGCTGCGCAAAAGACGGGCGCATTGCCTCTGCGGCTCGGGTTAATTTTGCTGCAGCGGCTGCAGCGGCTACAGCGGTTCTGACAGGGCAAAGCCAGGCCGGTCGCGTCCAAGAGCTGGCAGGTGTTAAGGCTTAAACCCGGATGGAATTGGCTGCGGAAATCGCTCGGCAGTCCGGCAAGGCAGTGGTTTACCGCGAATCTGCCTGAAGCCGCCTACAACGCTGCACTGGTGCAGGTCGGTAGGCCTAAAGGTTTTGCCCGTATGCTGGCCGACTCGGATGCCCAAGCAGCATGGGGAGCGATCTTCGATAACAGCCACCAACTGAGCCGGCTGATCTGTCGTTCGACCTCTGCGCGGGCGACATCTGTCTTCTTGGTACTAGAAGGCTGATCCCCTGCGATTTATTTCACCTTGAAAACAAATTTTCAATAGAGGATGTGGCTCAAAACTTGTAACTTTTAAGCCAGCCTGAAGAGCCTCCAAAATATGGGTTCAAAAGATACTGAAACTGGTTTTGAGCCTAGCTCGTTGTTAGCCTGCTAACTTTTGAGCACACAAATGTGCATCATCGCCTGCTACCGGCTCTGGTCCTATGATCAGCGTAGACTTTGACTGCGCCAGCTTGCTCAAATGGGTAGGGCACCTGCTGGGCGGGGAGGAAAATGAGAGACGTGTTGACTCGATACACCATCCATGACTGAGCGCGATGCACTGGCGGCGTTGCAGGCGGAAAACAACCGCTTGGTTAGGCTGCTGGAGCAGCATGGCCTTGAATGGCGACTTGCGCCTCAACAGCCTCCCTGCACAGCTTCGACTGAAGAACCAGCAAGTCTCGTTCGTTATTCGGCCGATGCCAAGATCGCCATGTTCCGGCGCCTGTTTCGTGGCCGAACCGATGTTTATCCTGTGCGCTGGGACAGCCAGGCAAGCGGCAAGTCGGGTTATGCGCCAGCCTGCGCCAATGAATGGCGGGCAGGCGTTTGCGACAAGCCCCGCATCAAATGCGGCGACTGCGCCCATCGAGCGCTCATACCGCTGACCGATCAGGTGGTCTATAAACACCTTGCCGGCCAGCACACCATCGGGGTGTATCCGCTGCGGACAGATGACACTTGCTGCTTTGTTGCCGTTGATTTTGACGAAGCCCAGTGGCATGAAGACGCCTTGGCCTTCATGCGGTCATGCCGTGACCTGGGCGTCCCGGCGGCTCTAGAGATCTCCCGTTCCGGCAAGGGTGCGCACGCATGGGTGTTTTTCAACGACAACGTGTCGGCCCGCGATGCCCGTCGCCTGGGCACCGCCATCATCAGCCATACCTGCACGCAGACCCGGCAACTGAAGCTGGCGTCCTACGATCGCCTGTTTCCGAACCAGGACACCATGCCCAAGGGTGGATTTGGCAACCTGATCGCGTTGCCACTGCAAAAGAAGCCGCGCGAGAATGGCTGCAGCGTCTTTGTCGATGAAGCGCTCAACCCCTATTCCGACCAGTGGGCGTTTCTGGCCTCCATCGTACGGATGGACCCCGAGGATATCGAGCCCACCATCTTGCGGGCGACAGGTGGCGCGCACCCGCTCGACGTAACCTTTGTGGACGATGAGGACCTGGCCACTCCCTGGCTGGCTGCCATTCCCGCTACGCAAAAACTGCCTGGGGAGATGCCTGCGTCCCTGGCAGTGACGGTGGCCAATCAGGTTTATTTTGAAAAGGCTGCGCTGCCTCAAGCCCTGGTCAACAGGCTGATTCGCCTGGCTGCGTTCCAGAACCCCGAGTTCTACAAGGCGCAGGCCATGCGGATGTCGGTGTGGGACAAGCCCCGCATCATTGGCTGCGCGCAAAACTATCCCCACCACATTGCCTTGCCCCGTGGCTGCCTGGAGGCTGCGCAGGCGCTGCTGCAGGAAAACGGCATCGCGTGCGAGTTACATGATGAGCGCTGTCGGGGCCAGATCCTTGACGTCAGCTTCAAGGGAACCCTGCGCCTGGACCAGCAGGCTGCTGTCGCAGGCCTGTTGCCCCATGACACCGGGGTGCTGTGCGCACCGACGGCGTTCGGCAAGACGGTCGTGGCCGCCGATCTCATCGCCCGCCGGAGCGTCAACACCTTGATTCTGGTGCACCGCACGGAGTTGCTCAAGCAGTGGCAGGAGCGCCTGCAGACCTTCCTGGGCGTGGGCAAGGAGGTGATCGGCGTCATTGGGGGCGGCATATCCAGGCCCACTGGCCGCATCGACATTACCGTGATGCAGTCGTTGTCCCGAAAAGGTGACGTCAATCCTCTGGTGGCGCACTACGGTCAGGTGATCGTTGACGAATGCCACCATGTTGGCGCTTTGAGCTTTGACGCGATACTTCAAAGGGTCAAGGCCAGGTTTGTCCATGGGCTGACCGCCACGCCCATCCGCCGCGATGGGCAGCAGCCCATCATCTTCATGCAGTGTGGCCCGCTGCGCTACACGGCAGACCGGCCGTCGGGCGCGCCGCATGATCTGGAAGTCTCGCCACGCTACTGTCAGGCTCGTATTGAGACGCCTTCGGCTTCTGGCATTCAGGAGGTTTTCCGCCACCTGGCGAACGACCAACGAAGAACCGAAGCGATTGCTCTTGAGATTCAAAGCGCCTACCGGCAAGGTCGAAAAGTGCTGGTGCTGACCGAACGCACCGAGCACCTGGATGCGATCCTGGCAGCCCTTGAAGGCAAGGTGCCGCCGCCCTTTGCGCTGCACGGCCGGATGTCCAGGAAACTGCGGGTCGAACTGATTGCCGCGCTTGATGAACTGCCAGCCGATGCCCCCCGCATCCTGCTGGCCACGGGCAGGCTGGTCGGCGAGGGATTCGATCATCCCGCGCTGGACACGCTGGTGCTGGCCATGCCGGTATCGTGGAAAGGCACCTTGCAGCAGTACGCGGGTCGCCTGCACCGTTACCACGCAAGCAAGACCGATGTGCGCATCGTCGACTTCGTGGACACAGGTCACCCTGCGTTGCTGCGAATGTGGGACAAGCGCCAGCGCGGCTACCGGGCGATGGGTTACCGGATGGCCGAGCCGAAGTAGCAACTTCGATCACCCGACCCAGGCACGGATACGGCAATGGTGCCTTGCCGCCAACTGAAAACAGGTCGATGGCGGCATCCTGGAGAACTCGGCAGGGATTGACTTTGGTTCCAATAAGAGCTACTATCAGAACACCACTCCTCCTTTGCCGCGTCATTTAGTTGGCTTCCGGCTCAGGACGAAAAAACCGCTCTTGAGCGGTTTTTTCATGCCCAATTGATTTTCAGAAAGCCGCTTTGGTGACAAAGAAAACGGCCGTCTACGTCGACGGCTACAACTTGTATTACGGCCGGTTGCGCAATACGCCGTACAAGTGGCTCGACCTGGTGCGCCTGTTCGATGACCTGATGACCGTTCAGGACGGTGGCGCCCGCATCGAAGCGGTCAAACTCTTCAGTGCGCATGCATTGGCGCGTTTTGCCTCGCACGGCAACGCCTCGGTGCAGGCACAGCAAGCGTACCACCGGGCACTGCAGACCCTTTATCCAGAGCGCTTTTCGATCGTTCTCGGAACCCACAGCATGGACAACAGCGGCGCCCTGGTTCCCGTCTTTCGCGATGGTATTGCCTACGACAGGAATGATCGTGTGCGGGTCTGGAAGATCGAGGAGAAAAAGACCGATGTGAACCTGGCCATGGCCATGTACCGGGATGCCGCCAAAGGCCTGTTCGACCAGGTCGTGCTCTGCTCGAATGATTCGGATGCTGAGCCGGTGCTGCAGGCGCTACGCGAAGACTTTCCCGCGCTGGTGATTGGCGTCGTCACGCCCGTGTCACCGCCAGACCCGGCCAGGGGCAGTCCTCGAGGGGTTAGCTCATCGCTCTCGCGCCATGCCCATTGGACACGCCGCTACTTGCTCGATGGCGAACTCGCGGCTGCGCGGTTGCCGCCACGCGTACCCACGAACAAGAAGCCAATTGTCAAACCATTGCACTGGTGAGTATCCTGCCTGGCTACGAGGCATTTCAGCATGGCGCCGTGCATAAAAGATGGTAGCCTGATGGGGCTGATTTAACAAAGTTAACATAATTATGTTCGTGGAATGTCGCCGTTGGGAGTTTTGGTGCCACAGGCAATTATGTTCAATCCACTGGCAACCTCTGAGTTCAACTTGAATGCTCGGTCGCTTTGTCGATGGAAAGACCGGGCCTCTCGTCGTCCCACGCCATGGCGCTCATTTTCCAGCCCTCAGGCGTGTTGACAAACTGCGTGGTGATCATCCCTCGGGCTTCGAACGGCTTTGTGTTCAATGTGCCGGATTTGGCGTAGGCACTGAATCGATGCGCCACGTTGCCGAAGATCACGGTGGATTCCGAAATCTCGGACTCATGAAACCGCGTGAGCGTGCCCGAGTTCACCAGCGCCTCTCGTGGCGCAATGAACTCCTGAACTGATGAGATCTCGGGTGCAGAGCCGACGTTCTTGATGAGCAAGCCGCGTTCGATGAACAAGACTGCAATGCTTGCGTACGAAGGCGCTTCGCCGGGCTCGAAAGACACAGCCTGGAAGAACTTCATGGTGAGACGGTCCAGTTCCGCCTTGACCAGGCTGCGCTCCAGATGGCTCATGTGTTTTGCGTCCGTTAGGGATTTCTACGCAGCCTCGACATGGGCACGATAACGGTCAATGGTTCGGCGCCAGGCTGCTTGCGATTTGCAGCGTTTGGGATCGTTCAATTTAGCGCGAGCGTGCCATGAAGGCAAGGCCTGGTGCCGTAGGCCACAAATCATTACGCTGCTCACTTGGGCAATCACCTCTAGACAGACATCGATGGCCGCTGGCCCATTGCCGCCCGCCAGCGCTGCAGGTGTGGGTGTTGTTCACCGGGCTTGATTCTCACAACGCGTGCAAAGTCAAGGGCCACCACCGCAGTGATGTCGGCTACGGAGAAACGGTCGGTGGCGATGAAGTCGCGCTCAGCCAGGCGCTCGTTGAGCATGACAAAGAACTGCTGCACCCTGGCCATGCCGCGTTGCGCCAGTTCGGGAATCTGCGGGTAATCCATCGGCCCGGGCAGCGCCCGGTTGGCCATGGCCGGCGCGCTGTTGCGCAGTGCTTCGGCAACGGCCAGCAGCCCCTCGAACTCGACGCGCCAGTTCAAGCTGGCAATTTGCGCCTTTTCATTCGGAGTGGTGCCCAATAGCGGTGGCTCCGGGTAAAGCGCCTCCAGGTAGGCCGTGATTGCCGCGTTGTCGGTCAGCACAGTCACCTCTTCAGTGCGCAGCGCTGGGACCATGCACTTCGTATTGATGTTTTGGTAGGCGCTGCTCAATTGCTCGGAATTCCTCAGGTCCACCTGGACCGTCTCATGGGCAACCCCCTTTTCGGCGAGAAAAATGCGGGCGCGGCGCGGGCTGGGCGCGCTGGCGCAGTCGTACAGGGTGATCATGGTTCAATTCCATTTGAAGGACAGGACAGGACAGGACAGGAAAAGTAAAGTCAACTGAGCATCAAAGCGGCCCAGTCAGCTTGTCCTGGGTCTGGGTGTCGAAGTCGCTGGCATCGTGGCGCTCGTGCAATTGGCTCGATGGCGCGCCCATGGTGCGGTTGACCATGCGGCCGCGCTGCACGGCCGGACGCTGGGCAATCTGGTTTGTCCAGCGCAGCACATGGGTGTACGCCTGAACCTGCATGAATTCACCTGCTTCGTACAGATGCCCCTTGACCAGCGTGCCGTACCAGGGTCACACCGCCATGTCGGCGACGGTGTACTCGTCCCCCGTGAGATAGGCGCTCTCGGCAAGGCGACGGTCGAGCACATCCAGCTGGCGCTTGACCTCCATCGCGTACCGATCGATCGCGTACTCGATCTTGGTTGGCGCGTACGCGTAGAAATGACCGAATCCCCCGCCCAGAAAAGGCGCGCTGCCCATCTGCCAGAACAGCCACGACAGGCATTCGGCGCGCCTGAGGCCGTCTGCGGGAAGAAAGGCGCCGAACTTCTCGGCCAGATACATCAGGATCGCGCCGGACTCAAACACCCGAACTGGCGTTGGTCCACTGCGGTCCACCAGCGTCGGGATCTTGGAGTTTGGATTGGCTGAGACGAAACCGCTGCCGAACTGGTCACCGTCCTGGATGCGGATCAGCCAGGCGTCGTACTTGGCGCCCGTGTGCCCCGCTGCCAGCAGTTCTTCGAGCATCACCGTCACCTTGACGCCGTTGGGCGTGCCCAGTGAATAAAGCTGCAGCGGATGGCGCCTGACCGGCAGCTCCTTGTCATGGGTCGGGCCCGCGGTCGGCCGATTGATGCTGGCGAAGCGGCCACCGTTATCCTTGATGCCAGACCAGACCCTGGGCGGCGTGTAAGAGGAAGAGTTGTCCATGGGGAAGGCAGTTTGCCCTGATTGAAGCTTGTGGGGCGGGAGTGTTCTCGGGCCCATGGTACGCGGATCGCCGTCAAGTGACGGTTTCATCCATGCTGGCGATATTAGCTGTCCTCGCTTCAAAGAACAGGAATTCTTGCGCTGAGCGGATCTTGCGGTTTGCGTGCAGGTGGCAAAGCTCTGTTCTCATATCTCAACGAGGTTCTCTATCTACGACACATTGGTTTGGTCGGACACAACGGGTTTGGCAAGGCTGCATTGGCACACGGGCTAACGAGTGAAGCGGAATCCATCGGTGGGCGCCAACCGAATTGGCAGTACCGATGCGCCAGTCACAGAAGCACCACGGCCAATTTTCACCCGGGTATTATTGACACGGTAATTTAACCCGGGTATTATTGGCTCATCCAATTCAAGCCCAATCTCACCGTGACTGATACCGCTACACCTTCCTACACCAGCTTCAACAGCCACAAGCGAATTGCCTCTGGCAGCTTGAAGGTCAACGCATTGGCTGTGAAACACGCCCTGGCGGCAGGCGTACCCAATCCGCTGCTGACCTTCTGCGACCAGACTGGCCAAGTTGTCGATATCGACATTCGAGGAAGCGATGCCGAGATGTTTGCACGTCTACCGCCAGACGGGCACCAGCTTCAGGGAACCGACTCGGCACTGATTGATTCCGCGGATCCTGGTGAGCCACGTGGCCGTGGCCGCCCAAAGCTTGGGGTTGTCGCGCGAGAAGTCACGTTACTGCCGCGCCACTGGGATTGGTTGGCTGCACAGCGAGGCGGTGCATCGGTGACTTTGCGGAAACTGGTTGATGAGGCACGCCGGGCAAGCGTGGACCGAGACCGACAACGCCAGACGAATGAACGTGCGTACCACTTCATGTCCACCATGGCTGGTGATATGGCTGGGTTTGAAGAGGCCTCGCGTGCACTGTTCGCAAACGACGCGGCAAAGTTCCACCAACTGACCGAAGCTTGGCCGACCGACGTTCGCGATTACCTCAGGTACCTTGCTTGTCCGTTCCCGTTGGCAGAAGTGCCATCGCTTGCACCGTGACTCATTTGGAACAAAAAGGAATGATGATGACAAACAAAAAGACGCTGAAACGACAGTATCTGGAGACGAAAACCCGAGCAGGCGTATATGCGATCCGTAACCAGATCACGGGCCGGGCGTTGGTTGCCGGAAGTACGAACGTTCAGGGCACACTCAACCGGCATCGTTTTGAACTGCAGCATGGACTGCATCGCAATGCGAGGCTTGCGCAGGACTGGGTCGAGCACGGTGAGACCAACTTTCTCTTCGACGTACTCGATATGGTCAAACCCAGCGAAGATCCAGCGTTCAATGCCACACGAGAATTGGAAATGCTGGTCAGTCTATGGCGCCAGGAAATCCCTTGTGTCGGCGAACTCGGCTACGACGAACCCAGGAGCGAACCTCGATGAACACGAATCTCGGCTTCTGTTTGGCGCTACACCGTGCCAACGCCAGCCTGCAACTCAAGCTTGACGACGAGTTGGGCATATACCATGGCATCAGTTTCAACGACTTTGCGTTGCTGAATTTGCTCGCGCGAGCGGACGGTGGTCGGGTAAGCATTCCGGAACTCGTGCGTCCGCTTGGTCAGCCTCAATCAGCTGTGCTGCGTCAGTTGATCTTGCTCGAGAAAATAGGCCTCGTGGTGCGCGAGGGTGCGAATGGATTTCGTCAGGCCGTGCTTCGCCCAGCCGGGCGTGCGCTGGTGAACGCCGCACGCGAGACTGCCGATAGCATTTGCACCGAAGCCCCGGGTGTCAGACTTGTTGTCGCGTCCAATTCTTCAATGGCTAACTGCCCGGCAACGACATTTCATGACCAGAACACCGCATTCACATCACTCCCTTGAATTTAAAGAGCAGGCATTGCTCAAAGCCAGGCATCGCGGCACGCGTTCCGTTATCAGCGTTGCCAGTGAACTCAACATGTCCGCCGGCACGCTCAGGAAGTGGCTGCAAAGCGCAAGCAAGAAAACCGGCACGATAGCCCCCCCGGTGTCCGCTGCAACTGCTGCACTGGACGGCCCGGCGTCGGCCTGGACGCCTGCACAGCGTTTGATGGCGCTGCAGCAAAGCTATGCACTGGATGACATGGCCCGGGCCAGCTGGTGCCGCGAGCATGGCGTGTTCGAGCATCAGCTGGTGCAGTGGCACCAGGCGTTTTGCACCCCTGCCGTGCCCGCTTCACGCGAGGCGAGCGGCGCCTTTCGCGAGCTGCAGCGCCAGCATGATCAGTTGCAGCGCGAACTCAGGCGCAAGGAAAAGGCGCTGGCCGAGGTGGCTGCCTTGCTGGTGTTGCAAAAAAACTTCCAGGCGCTGTTGGAGGGCGCGGACAAATGACGTCCGTCCAGCAGCGCCAAAAGTTGCTCGGCCTCATTGACAAGGCCTGCGCCGACGGGGCGCGTTTGCAACCGGCTTGCCGCCAGATCGGCTTGTCGTGCCGCAGCGTGCAGCGCTGGCAGCGCTCTGAGGCGGCCGAGGGTGACCAGCGCCCTTCAGGCAAGCGGCGCTATGCACGCCCGGCCAACAAGCTGCTTGAAGAAGAGCGCCAGGCCGTGATGGCCACGCTCAACAGCGAAGCGTTCAAGGACTTGCCGCCGAGCCAGATCGTGCCTCGCCTGGCCGACAGCGGCGTCTATGTGGCGTCCGAATCCACGATGTACCGCCTGCTGCGCCAGGAGGGCCAGTTGGCCCATCGGCGCGCAGAGCGTTCAGCGCAAAAGCGCAGCCGGCCGCGCGCCCTGGCCGCGACCGGGCCCGATCAGGTGTTTTGCTGGGATATCACGTACCTGCCAACCCAGGTGCGCGGCCAGCACTTCTACCTGTACCTGTTCGAGGACTTGTTCAGCCGCAAGATTGTTGGCTGGCAGGTGTTCGACTGCGAGAGTGCCGAGCTGGCCAGCCAGTTGCTGCGCGACATCTGCGCGCGGCACAGCATTCCCCCGGCCAATTGACGGTGCATTCGGACAATGGCGCGCCGATGAAGGGCGAGACCATGCTGGCCACGATGCAGCGCCTGGGAGTGGCGCACACGCGCAGCCGGCCGTCCGTGAGCAATGACAATCCGTACATCGAATCAGCATTCAGAACCCTGAAGTACCGCCCCGAACTGCCGGTCAAGCCGTTCGAGAACCTGCTGGCCGCAAGGCGCTGGGTCACCGAGCTGGCCCATTGGTACAACCACGAGCATCGCCACAGCGCCATCGGCTTCGTAACACCAGCGCAGCGCCATGCCGGCCTGGACAGAGGCCTGCTTGCGCAGCGTGCGCTCGTCTATGAACGGGCCCGCCAGGAAAATCCTCAGCGCTGGTCAGGACAGGCTCGCCAGTGGGCGCATGTCGATGTCGTGCACCTCAACCCAGAAAACCCACAAATCAAGGAGCTTCGAAACACTCAAAAGGTAGCCTGACTCACTTCACTTCAGGCGACAACTTCCTTGACAGCCACCGGTTTCACTATGAGTGCCCTAGTCACAACGGTGGTGATGGCAACATTGGTTGTCGGACCGTTCTATCTCTCTGGTGCGCTTGGGCTCGCTCCGGCCCATGTTGGCCTGGTTATGTCATCAGGTCCCATCATTGCAGCACTCACAGGTGCTCCTGCTGGTCGCCTAGTTGACCGGTTGGGTGCATACCGAATGGGAATTTTTGGACTCGTTGGCATGGCCATCGGCACATCCGTAATGGCTCTGCTTCCATCAGGGTTCGGCATACCCGGTTACATCGCACCGCTCGTAGTCATAACTGTAAGCGGTCCGCGAACCACGCCCTTTTATTCGTGAGCTGATTCGATGATGCTATGTGTCCATCTACAACTACATGGACACCTATGACAGAGATGAACGCAGAGTTGCTGGCCCGGCTGGTGGTCGGGCGCAAACGCGACGGACGGTGCACTTACGACCCGCTGGCCAAGCAGGCGCTAATTGACGAATGCCTCAAGCCTGGCGTGTCGGTGGCGCGCGTGGGGATGCTGTACGGCATCAACGCCAATTTGCTGCGCACCTGGATTGCCAAGTCAGGCCAGCCCAACCATGGCAAAGCGCTGGCGTCGCCAGCGGCTTTCGTGGCCGTGCAGGTTAGCGAGCCGGCAGCGCCGGCTGCAACAACCGCACCAGTCGCACTTTGCCTGCACGTGCGCCTGCCCAACGGGGTGGCGCTCGATGTGGGCCAGGTCCCGCTGGAGGCGATGGCGCCCGTGCTGCAACTGCTGGGCACACTGGCGTGTTCACGCTGAACGCCACCCGTGCGGTGTACCTGCACCAGGAGGCCATTGATTTTCGCAAGAGCATCAACGGTCTGGCCAGCCTGGTCGAGCATGGCCTGGGCCTGGACGCGTTTGCCCAGGCACTGTTTGTCTTTGCCAACCGCAGGCGCGACCGCATCAAGATTCTGGGCTGGGATGTCAACGGGTTTTGGCTGCTGCACAAGCGCCTGGAGAAGGACCGCTTCATCTGGCCGCGAGGCGAACTCGGCGTCGTGACGCTCAGCGTGGAGCAGCTGCACTGGCTGCTCAAGGGTATCGACATCCAGGCCCTGCGCGGACACCAGGCCGTGCGCTACGAGCGCGCAGCGTAAGGGGGACAAATTCTGGCTTGGAAGGCAAGGCTCAGACTCGGATTTTTGGGAACTTTCACCCGCGCCGCCTTGTCTAAACGGGCATGCTCGCTGTGCCTGATGCCCAAGAAATAGACGCCTTGAAAGAGGCGCTGGCGCAGGCTTTGCAGCGCAGCGACGCCCTGGCGGGGGAGTTGCGTATGGTGCGCGCCGAGCGTGACCTGCTCCAGGAGCGGCTCAAGCAGTTCATGCGCAAGCTCTTTGCCGCCCGCAGCGAAGCGGGCAGCCCGCAGCAAAGGGACCTGTTCTTCAACGAGGCCGAGGCGCTGGGCGCGGCCAGCGAACCGGCCACTTGCGACGGCCACGAAGATGGCAGCCAGGAGGTCCGCGCCCATCAGCGCGTGCCGCGCGGACGCAAGCCGCTCGATGCGGCCTTGCCCCGGGAGGTGGTGCGCCACGAACTGCCCGAAGACCAGCGGGTGTGCCCGCACGATGGCACGGCGCTGGTGGAAATTGGCGTGGAGACCAGCGAGCAGCTCGACATCATTCCCCAGCAGGTTCGCGTGATTCGCCATGAACGCGTCAAATATGCCTGTCCCTGCTGCGATGGCGCCTTGCGCCTGGCGTCCAAGCCGGCGCAAATCATCCCCAAGGGCTTGTTCAGCGAAGGCCTGCTGGCCTGGGTGATTACGTCGAAGTATTGCGACGGCCTGCCGCTGTACCGCCAGACGGCGCTGCTCTCGCGCTTTGGCGGCGGCGACCTGGCGCGCAACACCCTGGCCGCCAGCGTCGTGCGCGTGGGCCGGGAGGTGCAGCCCATCATCAATGTGCTGCGCGACCATTTGCTGGACTCGCCCCTCATCCATGGCGACGAAACCCATGTGCAGGTACTCAAAGAAGCCGGCAAAAGCGCGCAGTCCAAAAGCTACATGTGGGTGCAGACAACCCCGTGCTCCGGGGTGCAGGGAGCGGGGCCACCCATCCGGCTGTTTGGCTACGCGCCCTCGCGCAGCACGGCGGCCGCACAAATCCTGTATGCCGGGGTGCAAGAAGGCAGCGTGCTGATGACGGATGGCTACGCGGTTTATGACGCCATCGCGCAGGCGCACCACCTCGTGCATCTGGGATGCTGGGCGCATTGCAGGCGCGGGTTCCATGAGGCGCTGCAGGCGCTGCCCAGGAATGCGCGCGGCCCCGAGCAGCTCGCTGCGCGGTTTCTCGCGCTCATCGCCCAGTTGTATGCGGTAGAGTCGCGCGCACGCGAGCACCGGCTTCCTCCCCAGGAATTGCTGGTCCAGCGGCAACAGCACAGCGTGCCCGTGCTTGGCCAGATAGAGGCGTTGCTGCTGGCCAACGTGCACACCGTGCTGCCGGGCAGTTTGCTGCGCAAGGCGCTGCATTACCTGGCTTCGCAATGGACGAAGCTGGCGCTGTATGTCACCGATGGCGCCTACCCGATTGACAACAATGCTGCCGAAAATTCGATTCGTCCGTTTTGTATTGGAAGACGCAACTGGCTCTTCAGCGATACGGTAGCCGGCGCACAGGCCAGCGCCAACCTGTATTCGTTGCTGCAGACCTGCGTGGTCAACGGCGTCGACGGCTACGCGTACCTGCGCGCATTGCTCACCGCGCTGCCCAGCGCGCAAACGGCAGACGACTACGAGGCGCTACTGCCTTGGCGCATTACATTGCCCGGCCGCTGAGCAGCGGCCGGGCAACGCTCCTCAGCCATTTCAATCACACCCCGGCCAGCGGCGCAAGGTACGCTGTTAATTGACCGCATACTCGGGTTGATTACCGGCGCATCACTGATGGGCGCTGTGTTCGCCATGGGAGCGGCCACTGCCAATCTCCTGAAGGCACCTCCGGAGGCGGTTGTGTCTGGTATGCGCTTCACTTTTGAAGTCGCCGCAGGCCTGATCAGCCTTGCGCTCGCCATTGCGTTTGCAGGTCAGGCTATTTCACGCCGAACCTCTCAATTGCATATTCCGTTTCATCGTGACCGCACATTCCGGCAATGTGACCAGGGATTCCGGTCATCGTGACC
>NZ_KL448327.1:0-20110 GCF_000709345.1 Polaromonas glacialis
AATCGATGAAGGCATTGTTCCCGGCGACACCTTTGCAAGGAAGGACGCCGTTCAGTTACCGGTTACTTACCCGCACCCAGATTGGGTTTCTGACAAGACAGGAGGTTGACGCCCTTTTGCACGCTCCGGACCTGAGCAGCCGCGCAGGTCGGCGTGACCACGCACTCATGCTACTGGCTGTTCAGACGGGATTACGCCTGTCGGAGATCACTGGTTTGTGCCGGCGTGATGTCTGCATGACCACGGGAGCCCATGTACGTGTCGTTGGCAAAGGCCGCAAGCAACGATCGACGCCGCTGACCAAGGCAACTGCGGATGTCTTGCGTGCCTGGTTGCGTGAGATTGAGGCCAGCGATGAAGCCATTATCTTTCCCAGTGCAAGGGGCACCCGCCTAAGCGCCGATGGTGTGCAGTATTTGCTGGCAAAGCACGTTACACAAGCCGGTCAAACCTGTGCGTCATTGGGAAAAAAACATGTGACTGCGCACGTGTTGCGCCACACGGCTGCGATGGAACTGCTGCAGGCAGGGGTTGAACGCAGCGTGATTGCCCTGTGGCTCGGACACGAGTCGATTGAGACGACGCAAATCTATCTCGATGCAAATCTGGCGATGAAGCAGGCCGCTCTGGACAAAGTTGAACCGCCGCCTGGGCGGGTGGGCCGCTTTCGACCCGATGACAAACTGCTCGCCTTTCTCAATGCGCTCTGAAGCCATGGAATATGCCGACTGCACGCCTTGCTCGATGCTACCGATTGCCCCTGCAGCACAGGCTTGCCTGACGCCACGCGGCATATTCCCGGACACGGAATAGTGTCTGAAGTCCTGAAGGCGTGGTCCGTGCCCAGCGCGCCCGTCCTCCCTTGTGGCCCGCAGGCCGACCACGCGGGACAATCTTACAAACATGCTACGGGCAGAACCAGGCTTCAACCGCAGACCTCGTTCGCCGACGAGGAACGCCTCACTTATCCGTAGCGAGAAGATCTGGTCGCGGCATCGTGAATAACGTTCGAGTGCCGCGCGGGTCGACTCTTCAATCGGTACAAAGCGTGATTTGCCGAACTTGGATTCCCGAATCGAGAGGATGCCGTTCACCAGATCGACGTCAGAGCGGTCCAGTCCAATGGCCTCGCTTGACCTTAGGCCGGTAGCGGCTAAAAGCCCGATCAGCGTCCAATAGGTCTGCGCCCGTATTCCCGTACGCGAACGCAGTCGAGCCGCTTGCGCCATGAGCAGCTCAATTTCCTGTTCGGTATGATGTGCGGCGCATTGCGTCGCCGGCAAGCCTCCAGAAGTCGCGCTGGGGGAATCTCGTTGCGGATATCGGCGGCGTTGAGCCATTTGGCGAATCCCCTCACTTGCGAGAGGCGCCGCCCCCACGTTGCCCGTTGGGCAAGTTTAGGCTCCATCGCCCAGCACAGGGCCAGATCGGTAGTGATGAACCCGGATCCCTCCCGTTCGAGAAAGTCAACAAAGTGATCCAACGCCAATGCCGGCTCATAGAATTTCGATCCGAGGGCACGGCGAACGGCCACGTACTGGACCAGGGAATCGCGAATCGCACTCATCATGCACCCCCCGTCGCTGGCCACGCCCGTGCTACACCACGCAGGGCTTCGAAAGATACTTTCGCGTAAATCGCGGTACTGTCTTGCGGGCGATGCCGCAAGACTTCAGCAATCTCAGCCATGGACGCGCCATGACGGATCATTGTCGTCGCCAAGCCGTGACGAAACAGATGCGCAGCACCCCGGCATGCGGGACGAAACCCGGCACGAGCGAAGGCCAGGCGGACAATATGGCCGACCGCCGCAGGCCCCGTCAAACCAATCCGTGGTGCCCACATTCGCAAAAAGACACGCCGCGATGCGCTTGCGCCACGATCATCACGAAGGTACATCGCCAATGCCTCGCCAACGTCGTATAGGAGCGGCACGTGCTCGACCATGTGGTTCTTGCCGTGAACGACGAGTTCGGCTGAACGCCAGTGGATGTCATCGAGTTCGAGTGCAACGATTTCACCTGCGCGCAGCCCGAGTCGTGCCAACAGAAGCAATACGGCATAGTCACAGCGCCCGCGAGGACTCGATCGATCCGTACAGGAAAGAATGGTTTCTTCTTGTTCTGGCGTAAGGAAAGTTGGCACGGATGACTGCCGCCACTTTCTGACCGTGGGCACTGCACTCGCCAGATCACGCGGCGTGTCGCCACACAGAAAGAGGAAGTGGAAAAACGAGCGCAGTGCCACCGTCATGAGCCGTGTGTACTCGCCTGAGCGCCCCTTGCTGCGGGCCAGGAGGTGGTTTCGGATCGTCGTGGCATCGAACGCGGCAGGTATGACGAAGCCAGTGTCTGCGGCATGCTGGCTGCGAAGGAAATTACGAATGAAAGGTGCGTAGACATGCACCGAATTCTCGGCAAGCCCGCGATCTTGCCGCAGATAGTCAACGTAACGGCCACTGATGCGGTCAACCAACAAATCGTCGACCGGCGCCGCCAATCGAACTATGGCTTTGCTGCGAAGATACGTCAGCAGCAGTCGCAACACCGCGAGCTCGAACTGAACACGAGTCGCCGGTGCGCCAACTGAGCGGTTCACGAAAGCGCCGATCGCGGATTCGTCAAGGTGCGCCAAAGCGATGGTCCTGCCCTTCATCCATCGCGCGAAGGCGGTCAAGACTCTTTGCTTTTTACGAAGCGTCGAGTCGACATATCCCGCTGTGCGCAGGTGTTCAAGGAAGGCCTCAATATGACGTGCCGGCAGCCCTTCATATAGGCCGCCTGCGGTCATGTCTATCGTCATGTGATTTCTCCTCGGCCAGCGTGATTGCCAGCCTGAAGAAATCATGGGAATTATGCCGACTCATAAGCGCCACAGCCACGCCTTCGCGCAAGTCGAATTCGGCATAATTTTGGAGTCGGATAATGCCTGTCATGCCGTTAGCGGCATGACAGGCATTGTTGTCTATCGGATAGGCGCCATCGGTGACATACAGCGCCAGCTTCGTCCATTGCGAAGCCAGGTAATGCAGCGCCTTGCCGAGCAAACTACCCGGCAGCACGGTGTGCAGGTTGGCCAGCAGCAACGCCTGTATCTGGCCAAGCACGGGCACGCTGTGCTGCTGCCGCTGGGCCAGCAATTACTGGGGAGTGAGCCGGTGCTCGCGTGCGCGTGACTCCACCGCATACAGCTGGGCGATGAGCGCGAGAAACCGCGCAGCGAGCTGCTCGGGGCCGCGCGCGTTCCTGGGCAGCGCCTGCAGCGCCTCATGAAAGCCGCGTCGGCAATGCGCCAAGCAGAAGTCCTGCTGTCATGACCCGCGTTGTTGTGCGTCAGGCCTGCCTTGAAGCGCTTTATGTCGCCGGCATGCCCAATCTTTGCTACAACGGCCTGTCGGAAAACTGGCTACTGAAGGAATGCGGACATCGCCACTGGCTGGCGATGGCGCAAGCATTGGGCAGGCAGCAGCCGGAGTTCCGCAATGCGCAAGGCCGCAAGGTCTATGCGGCGTTCACGCTGGTGCGCCTGAGCGATGCCAAGCTGGAGCAGATCGGGGAACACGACGCCTTCTTCATCATCAGTCAGTGCCTGCCTGCCTGCCGGTCGGTCGGGCGAGCCCAGCATTACAGCCGACATGACCTGCGGGTGCATGGTCGGCGCGGGGCACGGGTGGAGATGCTCTCGGCTTTTGTGCGCCGCGAGAAGCCGGGCAACAACCTCAGTGTAGTGCGTGCCGCGATGACCGAGTCCAAGGTCAACCACGACGCCATGGACCAGGAACTAGCCACTGCCGCCGACGCGTTTGTGCGTCACGGGCGCGAACGTCGGGCTGGCGTCTGGAGTGGGCCTCCTGGTATGGATTTGGAGGAGGGCGGAACAGACAGGTACGAAACGGTCTTCATGCCGTGTCCCAATAACGACTTCAATGGCGCCGACCTGTTGTACTTCGCCTCGTTCCAGGCCGTGGTGGACCGTGCCGAGTGGTCCTGGATGGTGAATGCTCTGCCGCCGGGCCAACCTGCCTCGATCATCGAGCGCGAAATGGTCTTCTACAGCAACATGAATCTTGGCGACTCGGTACGCACGTCTTTGGGCGTTCACGATTCAGGCGGGATGCACCTGAGCCACCGGTCTGAACTGCGGCGCGGCTCCGACAACGCGCGCATTGCAGAGGTATACACGCGCAAGCTCATCCCGCTTTATGCCCAAGGCAAGGCGCTGACAATCCCAACTGATATGGTTTTTTTAAAAGCAACTGCCTCTTACGCATCAGATTGAAGTTCGGCACAGTAGGGGACAAGGCAACACCGCCCTTTGTGAGTCCTCCATGAGCAAGCCCAGAAAAATAATTCCCATCGCCGTGGCCGGCAGCGGCAAAACCGCCGCTGCCTCGCTATTTGCCTATGAGGCACCGAACCAGATTTACGCGCGTGCGGTCAGCGGCTGGTTTGCCGCCTGGCGCTGGGCCATGGTCTGGATCACCCAGCTCGTGTTCTATGGCTTGCCGTGGCTGCAATGGAATGGGCGCCAGGCGGTGCTGTTCGACCTGGAGGGCCAGCGCTTTTTCCTGTTCGGCCTGGCTTTGTATCCCCAGGACCTGATCTACCTGGCCGCGCTGCTGATTCTCTCGGCGCTGGCGCTGTTTTTCTTCACCGCCGTGGCCGGACGGCTGTGGTGCGGCTTTGCCTGCCCGCAAACGGTCTACACCGAAATTTTCATGTGGATCGAGCGCAAAACCGAAGGTGACCGCATTGCCCGGATGCGGCTGGACGCAGCGCCCTGGTCAGCACAAAAGCTGGTGCGCAAGGCCGCCAAGCAAACGCTGTGGCTGACCATCAGCTTGTGGACGGGCTTTACCTTCGTCGGCTACTTCACGCCCATCCTCACGCTTGCCGCTTCAGCGAGCGCCTGGAGCGCAGGCCCTTGGGAAGTGTTCTGGGTGGTGTTCTACGGACTCTTTACCTACGGCAACGCGGGCTACCTGCGCGAGCAGGTCTGCAAGCACATGTGCCCCTACGCCCGTTTTCAGGGCGCCATGTTCGACCGCGACACCCTGATCATCGGCTACGACAAGGTGCGCGGCGAATCGCGCGGCTCGCGACCGCGCACTGCCGAGCCCAAAGCGCTGGGACTGGGCGACTGCATCGACTGCACCTTGTGCGTGCAGGTTTGCCCGACCGGTATCGACATCCGTGACGGCCTGCAGAGCAACTGCATCGGCTGCGCGGCCTGCATCGATGTGTGCGACTCGGTCATGGACAAGATGAACTACCCGCGCGGCTTGATTCGCTATTCCACAGAAAATGCCCTGGCCCATGGCTGGAGCCGCTCGGAACTGCTCCGACGCATCGTGCGGCCCCGGGTTCTGGTCTACGGCGCCATTTTGCTGCTGGTCGCGGCCACAGTGGTCGCCAGCCTGTCCCTGCGCAGCCCTTTCCGGGTGAACGTCATCCGTGACCGCGGCGTCATAGCCCGCACAGTGGGGCAGGGCGTTGCCGAGAATGTCTATCGGCTGCAGGTCATGAACGCAACCGAAACGGTGCAGCGTTACCGGATCGATGTCCAGGGGCCGCACGGAATGACCCTGGCGCAGGCCGCTGGCCTGGAGCTCATGCCCATTGAAGAACGCTACGTCCCCGTCACCGTCAAATTGCCGGGCGCCGCCGCCGCATCCCTGGCCGGCCATAAACTGCCCATCCATTTTGCCGTCACACAACTGGCGGAAAACGGCCACGAAGTTCGGGAAGTGCAGGTTCTGGAGGACAGCATCTTTTGGGTTCCACGGTGAACACCGACATGATGAAACCCATGAAGAAGACTCGACTGGAATTTCTGCTGCGCCAAATGGCAGCGCCTGTACTGATGAGTTGCGGTTTGTTGGCAGGCGGCCTGGCTCCGGCCGCCGCCGCTGCGCCGTTTGAAGACACGATGGCCCAGCGCACGCTGGCGTGCACCGCCTGCCACGGCCCGCAAGGCCGCGCCGCGCCTGATGGCTACTACCCGCGCTTGGCCGGCAAGCCGGCCAGCTACCTGTACCACCAGCTGCTCAATTTCCGCGACGGGCGGCGTCACTACGCCCTGATGACCGGACTGATCGATCCGCTGAGCGACGCCTACCTGCTGGAAATGGCGCAGTATTTCTCCAGCCTGGAGGTGCCTTATCCGGCCCCGCTGCCCAGCACGGCACCGGCCGAGGTACTGCGCCTGGGCCGCCAGCTCGCTACCCAAGGCGACGCCAGCCGCAAGCTGCCGGCCTGCGTGCAATGCCACGGCCAAACCATGACCGGCGTGGCGCGTGGGGTGCCAGGCCTTCTTGGTTTGCCGCGCCACTACCTCAATGCGCAGCTGGGTGCCTGGAAGGCCGGGCAGCGCCAGGCCCATGCACCCGATTGCATGAAGCAGGTGGTGGACCGCCTTAGCCTGGAAGACATCCACGCCGTTTCCAGCTGGATTGCCGCCCAGCCGCTGCCGGCCGACAGCCACCCCGCCACATCGCTGCCAGTCCCGCCGCCAGGAAGCCCCGCGTTTGACTGCGGCAGCGCATCACTGCCTGCATCCGGTATGCCTGGCATGGTCGGAACGAAGGCTCAAAAATGAAAAAAAGACTGAAACTGGCACTTGGCATGGGCCTGCTCGCAGCTGGCGCTGGCGCCGTGGTCTGGTCGCTGAACGTGCGCGACGAAGTCGATGTGGATGTCCCGGTCGCTTTCGTGACCAGCGACAGCGTGATCGCGCGCGGAAAATACCTAACGGTGGCCGGAAACTGCATGACGTGCCACACGGCGCGTGGCGGACAGCCCTATGCCGGCGGCCTGGGCATTGCCACGCCGTTCGGCACGGTGTTCACCTCCAACCTCACGCCCGACGCTGCTACCGGCATTGGCAGCTGGACCTCATCGCATTTCTGGCGCGCCATGCACAACGGCCGCTCCAAGGACGGCCGGCTGCTCTATCCGGCTTTTCCATACACCAGCTACACCCAGGTGACGCGGGAGGATTCGGACGCGATCTTTGTCTACCTGCGCAGCCAGCCGGTGGTCAACCAGCCGAATCAGCCGAACACGCTGCGCTTTCCCTACCAGTCGCAGGCCGCGCTGGCGGTGTGGCGCGCCCTTTATTTCAAGCCCGGCGTGTACCAGCTTGACGCCAGCCGCGATGCCGAATGGAACCGGGGCGCCTACTTGGTCAGTGGCCTGGGCCACTGCAGCGCGTGTCATTCACCCCGCGATGCGCTGGGCGGAACTCGCAACAGCCTAGCCTTGGCCGGTGGTCTGATCCCGATGCAGAACTGGTATGCGCCGTCGCTGGCCTCACCGCACGAGGCCGGCGTGGGCGGCTGGGACCGGGAGCACATCGTGAGCCTGCTCAAAAACGGCGTAGCGCCGGGCGCATCGGTCAGCGGACCGATGGCCGAGGTGGTGCTGCGCAGCACCCAGCACCTGACAGACCAGGACCTGGGCGCCATGGCTACTTACCTCAAGGCGCTTCCCGGCGCCAGCCCTGCGCCCGAAGCATCGGCCGCGCCGCGCACGGTGAGCGCCCCGGCCAACCCGGAAAAATTCGCAAAACTCTATGAGCAGCACTGCGCGCAGTGCCACGGCGACAAGGGCCAGGGCGTACCCAATGCCTATCCGCCATTATCCGGCAACCGAGCAGTGACCATGACTTCGACCACCAACCTGGTGCAAATGGTGCTGGGCGGTGGTTACCCGCCAGCCACGGCTGGCAATCCCAAACCGTTCGGCATGCCGCCTTTTGTGCTGGTGCTCAGCGACGGCGAGGTCGCCGATGTCATCACCCACATTCGCACCTCATGGGGCAACCAGGCCAGCACCATCACGGCGCAAGAAGTCAGTCGCATCCGGGCCAACCAGGGGCATTGATGCAGGCCCTCATCGGTTGGCCTGAGCCCGAACCAGTTGCCCTAGCGTTGCAACGGCCCGTTCGGTTCGTTCATCCCAGACATGGCCATAGTTCAGGCGCAGGCAGTTGGCAAAGTCCTGCTTGGCTGAAAAAATTGGCCCCGGTGCCACGCTGATGCCCAGCGACAGGGCCTGGCGGTGAATCTCCAGGGCGTTCACCTGATCGGGCAACTCGACCCACAAAAAGTAGCCACCGGCAGGCCGCGTGGCGCGCGTGCCCGGAGGAAAGTGCTGGCCCAGCGCTTGGGCGAACTGGGCCTGCTGCACTTGCAGGGCATGGCGCAGCCGGCGCAGATGCTTGTCGTAGCCGCCTTTTTCCAGGTAGGCGGCCAGCGCGGCCTGGGCGGGCGCCGAAGTGGCCAGGCTGGTGATGAGTTTTTGCCGGGCGACCCGGCGCGCAAAGCGTCCCGGCGCAGCCCAGCCGATGCGCCAGCCCGGCGCCAGGCATTTCGAAAAAGAGGAGCAATGCATGACCAGCCCCTCGGTGTCGAAGGCCTTGGCGGGCATGGGCCGCTTGTCGCCAAAATACAGCTCGCCATAGACATCGTCCTCGATCAAGGGCACCTGGTAGCGCGTGAGCAGCTCGACCAGGGCCTTTTTCTTGCTGTCGGGCATCAAGCTGCCCAGCGGGTTCTGAAAATTGGTCATCAGCCAGCAGGCCTTGGGTTGGTGGCGCGCCAAGGCATGCTCGAGCGCTGCCAGCTCGATGCCTTCGCGCGGATGCGTGGGCACCTCGATGGCATTGAGTCCAAGCCGCTCAAGGGCCTGCAAGGCGGCATAGAAGGTGGGCGACTCGACCAGCACCGTGTCGCCGGGCCGGGTGACGCTTTCCAGGCACAGGTTCAGCGCTTCGAGCGCGCCGTTGGTGATGACGATCTCGTCGGTATGCACATGCAGCCCGTCGGCCAGGTAGCGCAGGGCAATCTGCCGCCGCAGCCCGGCGTGGCCCGGCGTCAAGTCATCCACCGTGCCCCACGGATCGAGTTTTTGCACGCAGGCGGCCATCACTTTTCCGAGCCGGACCAGTGGATACAACAGCGGGCTGGGAAAGGCTGAACCCAGGGGCACCACGTCATGCGCCATGGTGGACTGCAGCACCTCGAACACCAGCTCGCTCACGTTCAGCGCGACGGCTTCGTCGGGCGGCCTTGACGCCATGTCAGGCTCGGGCGGAAACTGGCGAACGCCTGGCGCCACGTAATAGCCCGAGCGTTCGCGCGCCCGGACCAGGCCTTGGGCTTCCAGCAGGTAGTAAGCCTGGAACACGGTGGACGGACTCACGCCACGGCTGGCGCTGGCTTGCCTCACCGACGGCAGGCGGTCACCTGAGCGTAGGACGCCGGTCTGGATGGAGGCGCTAATTTCGCTGGCCAGTGCTTCGTAGCGTTTCATGTTTTTTTTCGTTGCAGGACTGTTTGGCGTCCCAAGGCCGGTCTGCGAGAAAACCAGCTGTGATTGATTTATTCAGATGGTCGTCATCCATGGCATCTGTGCTGATTTCTTGTTTTGATTGCGGATTACATCAGAGTTCTTTGACGCGACCAAAGTCAATCGCGGTTTTATCTGATCCGGTTTTTTTGGCACTGACTGATACTTCACCAGGTGATCTGTAGCCGCTACGATGATGACCTGCTCATGAAACTGAGCCCTGCGTTGTCTTGTCAATGATGGCCCCACAAAGAAGGCGATGATTCCTTCTGCTGGCAGTTGATCACCTTTATTTCAGCTTTTTGATTGGCCAAGCAGCAAGGCAGGGTAGGGCGCCAGGGGGGGCCGTTGGCTGGGCTTGTGGCTGGCCCACGCTTCGCGGCAATGCCTTGCCCAAACGCGCTGCGCAAGCTTGATCAATCCTTGAATTGCGCTACGCTCGATTTCCCTTTTTTACCTACCGACCATGATTTACGCCATTGCCATCCTATTCGTGTTCCAGCTGATCGGTGAAGTCGCTGTCCAGGCGCTGGGCTTGCCACTGCCCGGCCCGCTGCTGGGCATGCTGGTGCTGTTCGCAGCACTGCTGGGGTACGGCCGCGTGCCCGACGCGCTTAGCCGCACGGCCGGAACGCTGCTGCAGCACATGATGCTGCTGTTCATTCCGGCGGTCACCGGCGTGATGATGCATTTTGGCCGGGTGGCGTCGGAATGGCAGCCGTTTTTGGCCGCCTGCGTCGGGGGCGCGGCAGTGACCCTGGTCGTGACGGCATTGACCCTGCGCTGGATGCTCAGGCTGCATAAAAGGCCAGCGCCATGATCTCCAGCCTGTCCGGTATCTGGGTGTTCCTGGCCAAATCGCCGCTGCTGTGGCTCACGGTCACGCTGCTGGTTTACCTGGCGGCGGTGTGGCTGTACCGGCGCAGCGGCGCCAGCCCTTTTTTGATTCCCGTGCTGACGGCGGTCAGCGCCCTTATCGGTATCTTGCTGCTGTCGGACACGCCTTATCCCACTTAGGATGTGGTCAGAAATAACTTCCCGAGCTCAGCCATTGGCCGGGACGGCCCGGTAGTTCCAGCGGGGCAGGTGTTCATCGAAGACGATGCGCATGTTTGCCAAGAAGTCTGCCGCGACTTTTTTGCCTTTGACGTAGACCCCGCCGAGCACCTCGGCCGTCACCTTCAGGCCGGCGGCCGTTTTGGCCTTTGCCATGAATTGCCGGGCGATCTCCACCGTGTGAAACGTCACACCCTGGCAGGCACGCGTCACATGGGCAAACAGGCGGTGCTCGATCGGGTTGTGCTTTGAGCAGTACGGCGGGTAGTGCGCGATGCGGATCTCCAGCCCGAGCCGATCGGCCAGGTGCTGCAGCGCCTCCTTGAACACATGGCGATTCGACGCGTTGGAGCCCCCGCCATCGCACAGCATCAACAGGCGCCGAGCATGGGGATAGTGCTTGCTGCCGTGCCGCTCCCACCAGCGCGCGATGGAGTCGCAGCACAACTCGCTCGTCTCCGTGCTGGTGTTCAGGTGCAGGTAGCCCTCGTTGCGTGCCAGGTCATAAAGACCGTGCGGGATCAGCTTGCCTTGTCCTGCGCTGGGGAAATCATGGTCCAGCGTTTGCACCTGCGCCTGCGTGTGGGTCTGGCCCTCCCGGGCAAAATTGCCGATCAGCTCCTTTTTCTTCGTGTCGATGCTCAGCACCGGCTCACCCCGGGCCACAGAGCTGGCCTTGAATCGGGCGATGTTCTCGAACTGTGCGTTGCGATCGGGATGCACGCCCATCGACTTTTTCTTGCATGCCTTGCGCTGGCCCAGGCCGTGTTTCTTGAGCAGCTTGCGCACCACGTGGCGGCTCGCCGGCGTGCCCATCTCGCTCAAGCGCCGGCTGATCTCGCGGCGCGACAAGTTCGTCCACAGCACGCCTTGTCGCATCGGGTCGCCCGCCGTGAACTCGGCCAGCAGCGCGAGAAAATTCTTCTCAAGCGCAGCGGCACTGGCAATCAGCTGCTTGCGTCCACCGCCTTTTTTCGAACCCGGCCTAGCGCGGGATCATCAAGCAGCGCCAGCTCCGTCAAACCTCGGCGCACGGTCTTGGCATCGAGGCCAAACAAACCCGCGATGGCGCTGATGCCGCCGCTCCCAAGCTTGGCCGTCTCTATCGCCGCGTAGCGCCGACGGTCCTTTTCTGACAGCGTTGCGAACAGCCGCTTCATCTGTACCTCAATGTCTGGCCTGTAACCCGTCTGTGTGCTCATTGCTGGATTTTATGTAGCCTGGCATGATTTTTCAAAAACCAATCGGGCAGCGCCCAATTTTTATCAGGTCTGGGAAGTTATTCCTGGCCGCATCCTAATAGCAGTTCCAGCTAGCTCAATGCTGCGGCGAAACGAGCGGATCAGGACGCCAGCGTGGAAAACCGCTCGGCAATCCAGTCGATGAACACCCGCAGCCGGCGGCTCAGGTGCCGGTTGGGCGGGTAGGCCACGAAAAATGGATAAGGCTCGGGCCGCCAGTCCTGCAGGATGGGCACCAGCGCGCCGGATTGGATGTACGGCCTGGCCACGTAGGCAAAGGTGTGCAGCACGCCGAGCCCGGCCAGGCCGGCGGCCACATGGGCATTGCTTTCGTTGACGCCCATCGTGCGCTTGCCGACCACCTCGATCTTCTGGCCGGCTTTTGCAAAGCCCATCGGCACCACCCGGCTGGTGCGCGGCGACAGGTAGCTCACCACCCGGTGCTCCTTTTCCAGCTGGTCGGGGTGGGTCGGCGTGCCGTGGGCCAGCAGGTAGGCCGGCGTGGCGCAGGTGACCCAGGGGGCGGTGCCGATCTGGCGGCCGATCATCGACAGCTCGGTCAGGACGCCGCCCCGGATCACGCAGTCCACGCTCTCGCCGACCAGATCGACCAGCCGGTCACTCACGCCCATGTCCACCCGGATGTCCGGATAAAAGGCAAAGAATTCCGGCAGCGCCGGGATGATCAGCAGGTTGGCGACCGAGCTGCCGGTGTCTATGCGCAGATAGCCGCGCGGGCGGCTCTGCTCGGCGCCAAAGCTGGTGTCCACATCGTCAAGTTCCTTGAGCAGCCGCATGGTTTTCTCGTAATACACGGCGCCTTCTGGCGTGACCGACACCCGGCGCGTGGTGCGCTGCAGCAGCTTGACGCGCAGGTGCGACTCCAGCGACTGCACCAGCTTGGTCAGGGAGGCGTTGGGCATGCCGAGCGAATCGGCCGCCCTGGTGAAGGTGCCGGCCTCCACCACCCGGGCAAAGGCGCGTATCGCCAGCAGCTGGTCCATGGTGTTCCGATTATTCAGAATTGGGAATAAAGCATTCGCTTTTAGCTACTTTATCGAACAATCAAGTCGCCGTAAAGTTCACCTGTCACCCCATCAACCCGGCCGAAAGGCCTTGATTCCACCCTCAGGAGACAGCTCATGGACAGTACAACCCCAGACCGGGCCGCCCCCGCCAAGGCCGCCAACGCAACCGACATTCGCAGCCTCATCAACACGTTCTTCACCCGCCTGGGCGCCCAGGACGCCGAAGGGGTTGCGGCGCTGTTCGCCGAAGACATTGACTGGTTCGTGCCCGGTCCGCAAGCGCTGCCCTGGACCGGCCAACGCACCCGCCGCGAGCAGGTGCCGGCGTATTTCCGCACGATGTGGTCGCACTTCGAGCTGGCGCACAGTCGTGCCCAGATTGACAAGCTGCTGTTCGACGGCGAGGACGCGGTGGCGCTGGGCCGCTTCAGCCATGTCGCCCGCAGCACCGGACAGGCATTCAGCACGCCCTTCGCCATGCACCTGACGGTGAAAAACGGCGCCATCACCGCGCTGCACCTGCATGAAGACACCTACGCCGTCGGCAAGGCCTTTGGCGTATGAGGCGTGCAAACGGCCGGCCAAAGCCTGGCCACCACGCGTCTGACCCCATCCACCGTATCCACCGCATCCATTTCCATTAACCGGGCCACCAGCCCTTCCCTTTCCCAACCCATCAGGACTACCCATCATGAGCCATCAACTCCAAGGCAAGATTGCCCTCGTCACCGGCGGCACCACCGGCATCGGCCTGGCCTCGGCGCAGGAATTCGCCGCGCAGGGCGCGACCGTCTTCATCACCGGCCGCCGCCAGGCCGAGCTGGACGCGGCGGTCGCGTCCATCGGCGCCAGCGCTATCGGCATTCGCGGCGACGTGGCCAGCCTGGACGACCTGGACCGCGTGTACGCCGAGATCAAGGCCAGTGCCGGCCACCTCGACATCCTGTTTGCCAATGCCGGCGGCGGCGACATGATGGCGCTGGCCGACATCACCGAAGAGCATTTCGACCGCATCTTCAATGCCAACGTCAAGGGCACGCTGTTCACCGTGCAAAAAGCGCTGCCGCTGCTCAGGGACGGCAGCTCGATCATCCTGACCGCCTCCACCACTTCGGTCAAAGGCACGGAATGCTTCAGCGTGTACAGCGCCAGCAAGGCGGCGGTGCGCAATTTCGCCCGCACCTGGCTGCTCGACCTGAAGCCGCGCCGCATCCGCGTGAATGCCCTCAGCCCCGGACCGGTGCACACGCCCGGTCTGGCTGGCCTGGCCCCGGTCGAGCAGCAGCAAGGCCTGCTGGACCACTTGGCGACGGTGGTGCCGATAGGCCGCCTGGGCCGGCCCGGCGAGGTCGCCAAGGCCGCGGCGTTCCTGGCGTCCGACGACAGCAGCTTCATCAACGGCATCGAACTGTTTGTTGATGGCGGTACCGCCCAGATTTAACACGTCATCACACCGCGGTTGACATGCATACCGAACTGGCCTGAAGGAATACTGCGATGACCGAGCTGCTTTGTTTACCAGGACGCATGAGTGAGCTGGCCACAGGCCTGCAGGTACGCCGGGTGCTGCCGGCAGCGGCCAGGCGCGCCGTCGGCCTTTTCGTGTTCTTCGATCACTTCGGCCCCTTGACCGTGCCGCCAGAGGTCGACAGCGACATCGGCGGTCACCCGCACATTGGCCTGGCAACCGTCACCTACCTTTTCGAAGGCAGCTTCCTGCACCACGACAGCTTGGGAACGGTGCAGACCATTACTCCGGGTGCGATTAACTGGATGACCGCCGGCCGCGGCATCGTGCACAGCGAGCGGGTGACGCCTGAGGAACGGGGCAAACAGCGCCGACTGCACGGTCTGCAGCTGTGAATTGCGCTTCCGCCCGATCTGGAAACGATGGATCCGTCATTCCAGCACGTCCCCGCCGCCGATCTACCCATATTGGTCCAGACCAGTGCAGTCCAGGTGCGCGTGCTGGTGGGTGAGGCATTTGGCGTGCGCAGCCCGGTGCGGACCGCTTCGCCGACGTTGTACCTGGATGTGCAGCTGCCCGCGGGCGTCGAGTGGGCCTTGCCGCCGCTAGCCGCAGAGATGGCCGTCTACAGTCCCGAGCAGACCCTGTTCATCAACGGCCAGTCCATTTCCGCGCAGGAGATGGCGGTGCTTCCCGCCGCTTCAGTTGTGAAGGTGCAGACCGGGCCGAAAGGCGCGCGGCTGGTGGTCATCGGCGGCGCAGCGCTGGAGCAACCCGTGCGCATGTGGTGGAACTTCGTGGCGACCGATCGGGCGCGGATTGCCCAAGCTGCGCAACGCTGGAGCGAAGGCGGCTTCGAGCCCATTGCAGGCGAGATGGATCGGGTTGCCGCGCCGCCGTGGCGAGATTAGGTTCGCGCCCATGGCTCTCATTTGCCTGAGCCCAACCATCCAGCTTGCCGCCTATCCAGTCGCTGCGGCGCGGCGAGTTGCGAAAGCGCGCCACGATCTCGTTGCGGGTGACGCGGGGGCCGGCCTCCAGGATCAGCACCGAGGCGCCGGCCTGGGCCAGCTTGCGCCCGGCGAGCGAGCCAATGATGCCCGAGTCGATGACCACGAAGTCTGCGGATAAATTGCCTGCCATTGCGGGCTCCTTCAGCTAGGGTTTTTGGACCAGCTACCGTAGGCGCCATAGGCGTAGGTAGGCGGTTTGAGAAAGTCCTGGACGATCTGGGCATTGAGCGCGTCTTCGTATGCGCGGACTCGGGCCTTGTCGCCGTTGCCGACAATTCCCATGAACCAGGCCCTGGCGATGTTCTGGGGCACCGGCGCCAGTGGCGATTTCTCGTCGGTGAGCACCTTGTGCAGATCCGCCGAATCGATTTTGCGGTCGTTGATCAGTTTGAGCAGCGCCTGTGCGGCGGCCGCAAAGCCCGCGTCGTCGGCCACCAGGGCCTCATACAAGCCCTTAGTCTGCGCGGCGTCCAGCGTCTGGCGGCCCGCGAGGATGGCGGAAACGGCCAAGAATGCGCCTTGTTCGGCGCTGGCCACGGGTTGCGCCAGCGCCCAGGGAATCAGCGAGGCGGCATAGGCGCCCTTCAGTCCGGCCAGAACGACGCGGCGCCGCGGATCGAGCGGTACCGGGCCGGGGGCAAGAGGCTGAGGCTGTGCTTCATATCGCGGCTCCTTTTGGCTGGATGAGCGCCGGCGCTACGGTGTGTCGGTTGGTTGATCCTTGAATCTGTAGCCCGACTGTGCGGTCTGTAGCAAGGAATTTTGGAACCTGACCGACAGGCAGGCGGTTTGTCATCCTAAACCTTTGCCAGAAAAAATGCCGCGGGCTGCGCAGGAAAAGTAGTCCTCATTCCGGAATCAGACAACATCGGGATCGCTTACCGTGATTCGTTGATTGCTGCGCAAGCAGGGCGGGCGCTGATAATGCAAAGAAAAATGCAAGTCACGCGCATGGACCTCACCCCTATCACCGAAGCTCTCCAGCGTGACGCCGTGTGGGTCGTGTTTGTGAATGTGCTGCTGCAGCAAATCGGTCTACCGGTGCCGGCTGTTCCGACCCTCCTGGTCGCCGGCAGCCTTGCAGCCTCCCCGGCTCAAGCCGGCCAGATGCTTGCGGCCGCAGTGCTGGCGTCGGTCCTCGCTGACGGGGTCTGGTACCAGGCCGGCCGCGCGTTTGGTTATCGCGTCCTGTCCGGTTTATGCAAACTGTCCATCAACCCGGGCTCCTGTGTTTCGGAGACGGAAGGCCGTTTCATCCGGTGGGGCGCGTGGTCGCTGGTGGTCGCCAAGTTCGTTCCGGGCTTTTCCACGGTGGCGCCACCGATTGCCGGCTCGCTGCGTATGCCGCTGCCTCGATTCATAGCGGCAGCCGGTCTTGGCGCGGCGCTCTGGGCGGGCGCGGCCATTCTCGCCGGCTGGTGGTTGCGGGCCGAGGTGCAGGCCGCGCTGGAAACCATGAGCCGGCATGGCGGCACAGCCATCGCCGTTGCCGCAATCGCCTTGGGTGCCTGGCTACTGTGGAAAATAGGGCAAAAATATCGTTTTGAACAACTCGCGGCCATTCCCCACATCACGCCGGCGGAACTGATGAAAAACATGGCATCAGAAAAACCGCCTTTGCTGCTGGACTTTCGTGGCGAGGCGCTGATCGCCCAGGAGGGTCCCATCGCACTCGCAACGCCGGCCCACCTCGATGACTTGCCCCGGGTTGTCAGCGCCTGGCCAAAGGACCATGACATCGTGACCCTGTGCGCTTGCCCGCAAGACGCCACGGCCGTGCGGGCGGCACGCGTTCTGATGAAGCGGGGCTACACCCGTGTTCGCCCGCTCAAGGGCGGGTATGACGCATGGATGAGGCAGCTGAAGGGGCATGAGCACGGGTCAGGGTAGTTTCTGCGGGTGCCTGAATTGGCGGTCAATTTGGTCTGGCTGGCCACTGTCGGTTTGCCTTAAGTCTGTCACTTTTACACCTTAAATTGGCATCAAATGAATAGGCCGTGTTCGGAAAGTTTGAGGTGCTGGTGTTGTGCAAGCTGGAAAAGGCTTTACATGACTGCCGCACACCTTTTGCGCTAAAGCAGTGATGTAATCCCTCGTTTTGGCCAGCCCAATGACCCAAAAACGCCACACCTTCACCGATGCGCAATGGCAGCGTATCGAGCTGTCCATGCCGCCTTGCAAGGGCCGCCCCGGTGGGGCGCACAGGCCGTTTTTTGACGCCCTGCTGTGGATGGCCCGCACGGGCGCGCCTTGGCGCGACCTGCCCGAGCGGCTGGGCGCCTGGAACGTGGTGTACCAGCGCTATGCGTATTGGTGCAAAAAAGGCCATTTTGCGCGCCTTTTCCAGGGCGTACAGCAGCCCGACATGGAGGAGGTGATGGTGGATTCGACCTGCTGCAAGGCGCACCAATCCTCGGCAGGCGCACGCAAAATCAGCGGCCCGCAGGCCATCGGCATCACGCGCGGTGGCTTGAACACCAAAATCCATGCCGTGTGTGACGTCTTGGGCAACCCGCTGCGCTTTGTACTGACTGCCGGGCAGCGTCACGACTCCAAACCAGTGCCTGAGTTGCTCGATGGGCTGCAGGCCAAGGCGCTTTTGGCCGACAAAGCCTACGACAGTGACAAGATTGTTCAGGCATCACGACAGCAGGGCATGCAGGTCATCATCGCCTGCCGGGTCAACCGCAGAAAGAATCAGCGCGTCCTGGACACGCACCGCTATAAGGCTCGCCACCTGGTGGAAAACCTTTTCCAGCGCATGAAGGTTTTTCGCCGCGTGGCCACCCGCTATGACAAGCTCGACATCACGTTTCTAGGCTTTGTGCACATCGCCGGCATCATGAAATCCACTGAACTTTCCGAACAGCGCCTAATCGCCTTGTGGCGTAATTGCATAGAGGGTGTTATGAACTCAGGGCTGATTTTTCCTGACTTGCCCTTAATTCCTGGGAATGACCAGAAAGCCTTATCCCAGCGATGTGAGCGACGAAGAATGGAACTTCGCCGCGCCCTACCTTGCCTTGATTGACGAGCAGGCGCCCCAGCGGCGCTATAGCCTGCGCGAAGTGTTCAATGCGCTTCGCTGGCTGGCTCGGGCAGGTGCGCCCTGGCGGCTTGTGCCCCATGACTTGCCACCCTGGGCGGTGGTTTACCAGCAGTTTCGCCGTTGGGAGGAGGCAGGCTGCTTTGAAGCGATGGTCAGCGACATGCGCTCAATCATCCGCGCTGCCCAAGGCCGCCAAGGCCAGCCCAGCGCAGTTATCCTGGATGGCAGAACCCTGCAAAGCAGCTGTGAAAGTGGGCCGCGTGCAGGGTACGACGGCTATAAGCGGCGCAAAGGCAGCAAGGTGCACATGGCCGTGGACACGCTGGGCCACTTGATAGCGCTGACGGTCACGCCTGCCGATGAGCAAGAGCGAGCCCAGGTCGATGCGTTGTGCGAGCAGGTACAGCAGGCCACGGGCAATACGGTCAAGCTGGCCTGGGCAGACCAAGGCTACACGGGCGAGCAGGTCAAAAGGGACGCGGCTGAAAACGCCATTGAACTGCAAGTGGTCAAGCTGCCTGAGGCGAAGAAGGGCTTTGTGCTGCTTCCCAGGCGCTGGGTCGTGGAGCGCAGCTTCGCCTGGCTGGCCCGGTTCAGGCGCCTGAGCCGTGATTTCGAACGCATGCCTGAAGTATTGGCCGGGCTGCATTTCGTAGTCTTTGCCATGCTGATGCTGCCCAAAGCAGCCATGCTTTTGGCCTCAGGAGCGAGTTCATAACACCCTCTAGTAGGAGGGGCAAAGCTTTAAAGATATTGGATGTTTTAAGCGGTTAACTACACAAATTTGCCAATTTACAAGAATGAAAATTTGTGGTGAGAACACGTACCTAACGTAGTCGCGGTATCCCCAGTTGAGAGTCGACACCCCGAAAAACCACCGTTTTTTGTAGCGCGTGGTCATGGCGTCGTCGTCACAAGCGAGGTCGCTGCAAACCAGATGCCGTCTAGCCGTGCTGACGTCCTTGTTTGTAAAGACTTGGCGGCTCAAGCGGACAGCTTGCGCTTATACCAATCCCGACAGACAAAGAACCAAAGCCAGCGATCGGAGTCTGAGACATATTGGCTCTCGCAGGAGGTTACGAAAATGTTATCTCAGCACATCATTGATCAGCTGCAGCCCTATGATTTCGACCGACTGGCCCACAAGGAAAAGGATGGGCGCCGGCGACTGCGCCTGATCGCGCTGGCGCACCTAAAGGACGGCAAGAGCTATACCGAAGTGGCGGCTGCATTGCGCGTGACCCGCCACGCCGTCATGCGCTGGGTGCAGTGGTTTAGCGCTGGCGGCGTGGCCCGTCTGGCCGGTCTGCCGCACGACTGGAGCACGCAGCGCCTTGCCAAAGCACAGGAGGAAGCGTTTCGCCAGGCGGTCGAGCAACTGCAGGGCGAACGCGGCGGCGGTCGGGTGCGGGGCGAAGACATCCGCCAGTTGCTGGCCGGGCAGTTTGGCGTGGCCTACAGCCTGAACGGTGTGTATGACCTGATGAAGCGCCTGGGGCTGGTATGGATTTCGGCCCGCGCCGTCAGTCCCTACGCCGATCTGGTTGCACAAGCCGAATTCAAAAAAAAACTTCGTCCAGGAAGTCGCCGCAACGCTGCCGCCAGGCGTTGCGCCTGAACAGGTGGACATCTGGTTCCAGGATGAAATGCGCATCGGCCAGCGCGGCACGCAAACGCGCCTGTGGGCGCGCAAGGGAACGCGGCCCCGGGTGGTGCGCCAGCAGCAGTCCGAATCGGCGTACATCTTTGGCGCCGTCTGTCCACGGCAGGACAGTGCCATCGGTCTGGTCATGCCGCACGCCAATACCGAGGCGATGAGCCATCATCTGCAGGTCCTGAGCGAAGCGGTGCCTGCGGGACGCCATGCCGTGCTGGTGCTGGACCGCGCGGGATGGCACACCACGC
>NZ_KL448327.1:21371-57579 GCF_000709345.1 Polaromonas glacialis
GTTGGCTGGCAGGTGTTCGATTGCGAGAGTGCCGAGCTGGCCAGCCAGTTGCTGCGCGACATCTGCGCGCGGCACAGCATTCCCCCGGGCCAGCTGACGGTGCATTCGGACAATGGCGCGCCGATGAAGGGCGAGACCATGCTCGGCACCATGCAGCGCCTGGGAGTCGCCCACACGCGCAGCCGTCCTTCCGTGAGCAATGACAATCCGTACATCGAATCAGCATTCAGAACCCTGAAGTACCGCCCCGAACTGCCGGTCAAGCCGTTCGAGAACCTGCTGGCCGCAAGGCGCTGGGTCACCGAGCTGGCCCATTGGTACAACCACGAGCATCGCCACAGCGCCATCGGCTTCGTAACACCAGCGCAGCGCCATGCCGGCCTGGACAGAGGCCTGCTTGCGCAGCGTGCGCTCGTCTATGAACGGGCCCGCCAGGAAAATCCTCAGCGCTGGTCAGGACAGGCTCGCCAGTGGGCGCATGTCGATGTCGTGCACCTCAACCCAGAAAACCCACAAATCAAGGAGCTTCGAAACACTCAAAAGGTAGCCTGACTCACTTCACTTCAGGCGACAACTTCCTTGACAGCCACCGCCGTCAATTGGCCGGGGCGGATGCTGTGCCGCGCGCAGATGTCGCGCAGCAACTGGCTGGCCAGCTCGGCACTCTCGCAATCGAACACCTGCCAGCCAACGATCTTGCGGCTGAACAGATCCTCGAACAGGTACAGGTAGAAGTGCTGGCCGCGCACCTGGGTTGGCAGGTACGTGATATCCCAGCAAAACACCTGATCGGGCCCGGTCGCGGCCAGGGCGCGCGGCCGGCTGCGCTTTTGCGCTGAACGCTCTGCGCGCCGATGGGCCAACTGGCCCTCCTGGCGCAGCAGGCGGTACATCGTGGATTCGGACGCCACATAGACGCCGCTGTCGGCCAGGCGAGGCACGATCTGGCTCGGCGGCAAGTCCTTGAACGCTTCGCTGTTGAGCGTGGCCATCACGGCCTGGCGCTCTTCTTCAAGCAGCTTGTTGGCCGGGCGTGCATAGCGCCGCTTGCCTGAAGGGCGCTGGTCACCCTCGGCCGCCTCAGAGCGCTGCCAGCGCTGCACGCTGCGGCACGACAAGCCGATCTGGCGGCAAGCCGGTTGCAAACGCGCCCCGTCGGCGCAGGCCTTGTCAATGAGGCCGAGCAACTTTTGGCGCTGCTGGACGGACGTCATTTGTCCGCGCCCTCCAACAGCGCCTGGAAGTTTTTTTGCAACACCAGCAAGGCAGCCACCTCGGCCAGCGCCTTTTCCTTGCGCCTGAGTTCGCGCTGCAACTGATCATGCTGGCGCTGCAGCTCGCGAAAGGCGCCGCTCGCCTCGCGTGAAGCGGGCACGGCAGGGGTGCAAAACGCCTGGTGCCACTGCACCAGCTGATGCTCGAACACGCCATGCTCGCGGCACCAGCTGGCCCGGGCCATGTCATCCAGTGCATAGCTTTGCTGCAGCGCCATCAAACGCTGTGCAGGCGTCCAGGCCGACGCCGGGCCGTCCAGTGCAGCAGTTGCAGCGGACACCGGGGGGGCTATCGTGCCGGTTTTCTTGCTTGCGCTTTGCAGCCACTTCCTGAGCGTGCCGGCGGACATGTTGAGTTCACTGGCAACGCTGATAACGGAACGCGTGCCGCGATGCCTGGCTTTGAGCAATGCCTGCTCTTTAAATTCAAGGGAGTGATGTGAATGCGGTGTTCTGGTCATGAAATGTCGTTGCCGGGCAGTTAGCCATTGAAGAATTGGACGCGACAACAAGTCTGACACCCGGGGGCAGCATGACGGTGACGCCTTTGCGGCGCAGTTCTTGGTGCATGCGCCCGTAGTCCGGACGGGCGAAGGTGCAGGCCTTGGATGACCCGAACAATCGGTGTTCCAAATCGGTCTCGCTCATGGCGTCAATGGCGCTCCAGTCAAGACCGACCGTCGCCGCCAGGGCGCAGTATTTGGTGACGCTGCCTTTGGCGATGCCAAGGGCGGTAGCTATTTGTTGGTGGCTTTGCTCACCAACGAGTTTGAGACGCAGGGCGTCTTTAAGTTTGCGCATGTTGATCCTGGGGGTAGGCATGTGGCTCCTGACAAACTGCCAGAGGCTACAGACCCACCAAGTTGATTTACATGCGCAACACCATGCCTACTGGAGCATCGGTCACGATCGCCGGAATTCGCGGTCACGATGCCGGAATCTGTGATTTAACCCCCGGTCACGATGACCGGAATCCCTGGTCACATTGCCGGAATGTGCGGTCACGATGAAACGGAATATGCAGCGAACACGTATCGCCCCGAGCAACCGTGATGCAGCAAAAGACCTCGCGACCCGTTCAGTTCGAAATTACACAAGCGACCCGCGACGCAGTTAGCGACTGGATCAAGGAGGCCAAACTTGGGCAGGACGATTACTTGTTCCCCAGTCGCATTCACGACTCCCCGCATATTGGAACCCGTCAATACGCTCGCATCGTTGATTCTTGGGTCTCAGATTGGGCTGAATCCGTCCGAATACGGGACACATTCAATGCGGCGAACCAAGGCAACCTTGATTTACCGGCGGACAAAGAATCTTAGGGCAGTGCAATTGCTTCTTGGCCATTCCAAGTTGGACTATCTCCCGCGCCGGACTATGTCCCGTGTTTGCGGAACCGCAAGCGTAGGTACGGCCTGCGACCTTAGTCGCTGGACATAGCAATGCTCCTTACTGGGCGCTGTTGCCCGCAAGGAGAGCATCTTGGAACGAACCTATGAGAGCGCCATGGCGCTCGCCAATCGCGCCACCGGACCATTGGCGGCGCATTTCGAATCGTGGGTCAGCTCGCTGATCGACAAGCAGTACGCTGCAGCTGTCGTCTACGTCAAGGCGCGGCATGCGGCAGCATTCGACCACTGGTTAACCGCACAGCGAATTGATCTTGAGGATCTCAGCGAGGTTCATCTCACCCAGTACCAGGACCGACGGCGGCGAATGCGTCAGCCCGTTTGTGCCTCCACGCGGCGGCAAGAACGACGCGAGTTGGTCCACCTGCTTGGCGACCTGCGCGAGCTGGGCGTGTGCGCTAAGGCCCGCGTGGCGACGGTGCCGACCGACGATATTGCCGCCGCCTTTGGGCACCACCTGCAGCACCAGCAAGGCCTGGCGGACTCCTCGATTGAGCGCTACAGGACCGTCGCTCGGCAATTCCTTGTTGAGTGCTTCGGCCAGGGCGCTGTTGATCTGAGCACCATTGGCACCGTCGACGTCATCGGGTTCGTGCAACGGCAATCCAAGCGCCTGACGCCCCCGGCGGTGAAGTGCGTCATCAACGGCCTGCGCTCCTTCCTTCGATACGCCCAGTATCGCGGCGATGTCGTGCCTGAACTCGTCGCTGCCGTGCCGGCGGTGGCCAGCTGGGCATGCACGCCGGCTGTGCCCAAGGCGATCTCCGCGGAGCATGCCCAACGAGCCATTGACAGCTGTGACCTCACCACAGCGATCGGCCTTCGCGATCGCGCTGTCCTGTTGCTGTTGGCGCGCCTGGGTCTGCGGGCTCGCGAGGTCATCGCATTGCGCTTGGAGGATTGCGATTGGGATCGCGGCCAGCTGCTCATTTGCGGAAAGGCTCGACGCGAGTGCATCCTGCCGATGCCCGTCGACGTGGGCGAGGCCATCGCCGCCTATCTCGAGCGCGGACGACACCACTGCGAAGACCGCCACCTATTCTTGCGGTCCATGGCGCCGGTGCGCGGACTCCTGCAAGGCTCCGACGGCATCGGCTCGATCGTGCGCTACGCGCTGCGCCGAGCCCAGGTCGATGCGCCGCACAGCGGCTCGCACCAGTTCCGTCACGCCCTGGCCGTACGCATGCTGCAAAGCGGCGCCTCGTTGCCAGAGATCGGCGAGGTGCTGCGCCACCGCAGCCAGCAGTCCACATCCATCTACGCCAGGGTCGACATCGAAGCATTGCGGTGCTTGGTCGTGGCTTGGCCGGGAGCTGCGCAATGAACACGCTTGATCAGGCCTTGAGAGAGTATCTCGAACTGCGTCGCGCTCTGGGCTTCAAGATGCGCGACGCCGGTCTTGTGCTGCCACGGTTCGTCGCCTTCATGCAAGAGCGCCAGGCGCCGTACATCACCGCGCGACTGGCGCTGGAGTGGGCGCAGCAGGCACAGACGGTTCAACCCGCTGAGTGGGCCCGGCGCCTGGGCTTCGTGCGCGGCTTCGCTCGATACCGCAGCGCCACCGACGGCCGAACAGAGGTGCCGCCGCCGGAACTGCTACCCCACCGCTCGACCCGCGCCAGGCCCCACATCTACACGGAGCAGGAAGTGCAACGCCTGTTGGATGCGGCGCTGCAACTGCCGACGAAGCGGCCGTCGTCGTCGCTACGCCCCTGGGTATTCCATTGCCTGCTGGGTTTGCTCAGCGTCACCGGTCTGCGCATCTCGGAGGCGCTGGACTTGAAGCTCGACGATGTCGACCTCGAGCAGGGTGTTCTGACGATTCGGGCTGCGAAGCGGGGTCGATGGCGTCTCGTGCCGATCCACGCATCGACCGTCACGGCCCTGACCGACTACCTTCGACGTCGAGAGCAGTTCCTCGGTCATACGGCTTCGCAGTTCGTGTTCATCTCCACCCGCGGCACGCGCCTGGACATCGGCCGCGTTCACCGGGCCTTCTACATGCTCTCGCGGCAGGCGGGATTGCGTGCGCTTGGCGCCAGCAAAGGCCCGAGGCTGCACGATTTCAGGCATCGCTTCGCGGTCCTGACGCTTTTGCGCTGGTACCAGGCCGGTAACGACCCCGCGCGCAAGCTGCCGGTGCTGTCGACCTTCCTTGGCCATGTCTACGTCGGCGGAACCTACTGGTACCTGAGTGCCTGGCCGGAGTTGATGGCACAGGCGATGGCTCGGCTGGAACGGCGCTGGGGAGATCCATCATGACGGGCCAGTCGAGTCTGGCCCCGCTGCTGCAGGCCTTCTTCACCCAGCGCCTGATGCAGCAGCGTCAGGCCAGCGCGCACACCATCGCGTCCTACAGAGATACGTGGCGACTGCTACTTCAGTTCGCCCAGCGGCGGTTGCACAAGGCGCCTTCGGTGCTTGTCTTGGAGGACATCGACGCGCCGCTGATCACGGCGTTCCTAGATGATCTGGAGATGGTCCGAAGAGTCACGGCGCGAACGCGCAATCTGCGCCTGACCGCGGTTCATTCATTCTTCCGCTACGCCGCCTTCGAGGCGCCGGCGAATTCGGCGCAGATTCAAAGGGTGCTGGCCATTCCGGCCAAGCGCTTCACGCGCGCCTTGGTGCCGTTCCTGAGTCGGCCGGAGGTCGATGCGCTGCTTGCGGCGCCAGATCAACGCACCTGGTCCGGACGGCGCGATCACGCACTGATCCTGTTGGCCGTGCAGACGGGCTTACGACTGTCGGAGCTGACCAGTCTTCGACCCGACGACTTGCATGTAGGCACCGGCGCACACGTCCGCGTGATCGGCAAGGGCCGTAAGGAGCGATGTACACCGCTGAGCAAGAACACGCGGACCGTCCTTGCTGCGTGGGTGCGAGAGCCGCCGCTGGCGGCAAACCAGCCGCTGTTTCCCAATGCGCGCGGCGGTACATTGAGCGCGCACGGATTGCAGTACCTGTTGGCCAAGCACGTGGCAGCAGCCAGCGACGCCTGCCCGTCGCTGAAGCGCAAGCGTGTCAGCCCACACGTGCTGCGGCATACCACGGCGATGGACCTGCTGCAGGAGGGCACGGAGCAGATCGCGATCGCCCTGTGGCTAGGCCATGAGTCGATCGAGACAACCCAGGTCTATTTGGACGCCGACCTGGAGTTGAAGCAGAAGATCCTCGACAAGACGACTCCTCCCACCGGCAAGCCTGGTCGCTACCGCCCCGGCGACAAGCTGCTGGCGTTCTTGAAGGGGTTGTAGGCCTTCGGCCTATGTCCACAACCGCGCATGCCGGTTCATTGGAGGCCGGCCGCGTGGCAGGACATAGTCCGGCGCGGGAGATAGTCCAGCCTATGGACTGATGTACATAGGCTGGAGAGCACTGTGCGCTACCTTGGAATTGAAGTTGATGATGCATTGAAAATGGCCGAGCAAACTGAAATCTGACCGGTAGTAGATGCCCGGCAGCAAAAAACGCCTGTTTGCCAGCCTGCCAGAAAGCGGGTACTGACGGCCGTCGGGTTTCGCTGCACAGAAGCCGAACGCGGTGCTTTTAGCCTGACCGGCACGACATACCCGCCTAGCCGTTTGGCCGCGTCAAAAAACCGCACCAGAGCCCTATCATTGAGGATATGCGTTGTAGATTAACCTGCCTGCGCCTGCAGCCTTGATAAGGAGCACATTGAACGCTGTTCCATCCGCACGCAAACAATAATTTGCGTTGTTCGGCGCAGGCGAACTCGGTCCGGACTTCAAAAGATTGACCCACCCCCCTCCATTTTGTCGCACATGATTAATGCTTGCCAGGATTTGAACTTGGGTGCAGGCGTCCGGCCACATCGAGGAACCGCCCTTGATTCGCGTTTGCCAGGGGCCCCCGCCGTTGCGAGGGGCCGTGATGCAAAAGTTCGTCATGCTGTACATGCCGTTGTTGACCGGCGAAACTACCCCTAGATTAATACGCACATTCGATTGCACGGGCGGAGGGGGGCAAGACACGGCACGCTGCTGCGTGTTCACGGGATTCACCCCCAGCGGCCGCGAGTGAAATCCCGAGGCCTGGCCCCCGTTTGCATTGACAATCTCACCGCAGAAGATGTGATTCAAGTTGATGCGCCAGACCTCAGGTTGTCCGCTGATGATCGAGTCAAGTGGTTGGGGGCAGACCAGCTGCGCATGCGAAGCACCGATGAAGCATGTGCAGGCGAGCAGAATCAATGTCGGCCCGCATGAGCGAGATCGCAAGCTCGGTTTCGCGATTTGCATCAATACACCTTCCCAAGTGCCGCACTGCGGCTTTGCCGACCGCGTGGTCAAACGTCCTAGGTATTCCTCTTCGTGCTCAGTGCGGGGCTGCCTTGAGGGCGTCGATTTGCGTGCAAATCTGTGCAAGCATGGCGATGTCACTGAAGGCAACGGAATGGGTCGTGATGGTCACCGAGCCCTTGTGAGTGGTGCTCTTGCTGTCCCCGATGTCGCTGAGATCGACCACGTAGTGATACCAAAGCGCTGAAACCTCACTGACGCTCGACGTGCCGTCCTCGGCCTTCACCACTGGCGATGTCAGGAACCAGAATTCCGAGTTGTCTTCATGAACCGCATTGCTTTTTGTTTCGGTGATGCCAGTGATGACCGTTTCCAAGTGACCTGCGACCTGTACTGGGTCTATATGGCCGCCTTGAACCTCGCCAAGCACTGAGGCTGCGGCCTTGAAAATATCCTGAATCAGTCCGTAGGTGGTCGAAGTCACCGTTTGGCTCAGATTTTTTGACGAAACCGTGTACAGGTGGTTGGCACTGACCAGCTCGAAGTTATCGAGAACTTTGTTGAGTTGGGACTCGTACGACACCAGCTCGGGGCTGGCAATCTGATAGTTGTAGCCATCTGATGGCTTGGCGGGCGTGCCGCCGCTCTCCCGTGTCACCATTGCATTGGGGTCCACGACTCGAACGACCTGGAACTTTTGGCCTGTCGCTGGGACGCTCGCCTTGACGACGGCAATCATGCTATCCACGGACTGCGAGGAGTTGTCGTCGCAATTCAGCCCAACGACCTTCAGGCTTCGCGAGATTGCTTTCGGGTCGATCTGACGTTGCGGAGGTAGCACCTCGCCCACAATCGTCAGCGGAATTCGATTGGTCTGAACAGGAAAACTCATTACAAACTCCTATCCCGGATAGAGAGGGCGAAATTTCCGGCATCCTTCCGGTATTCGAAAGCCAGAATTACGGCATTAGGAATGTCGGAAGATACTACACCCACCTGGGAATGGAAAGGAAAAATCAATCCCGAAGATGTCCCTGTCAGTGAGGCTCGTGCGCGCGGCGTAGCGTGGGGGACCGCGTCGGGCGGTGCGCAACTAGGAATTATGTTAATTTCACTTGCTGCTCCTGAGTTCATCCTGGCTTATGAATTTTTCATGCCGACAGCGCGATCTCTGCCAGTTTGAACCCCCTGCCATGCCTGGAAGTGCATCGTAAATCAAACCATTTTCCTACCGGCGCGAGTCTTCAGCGGATTTGACCTGGAAAGCGGGCCATCGAATGCGTGCTGTTTATCACGCCGGCCTGGCGCAGTGCCCGAAAGGTGGCCCGAAGCCAGCGGCATGTTGCCTTTAAGGCTGCGCTGCCCGGCGCTGCCGCTTCACCATGGTGTATCAAGGCATCATGAACTGGCTACACTGAACTTATAAAGCAGCGCCTGGAGTTTGATCACAGGCGTTCATTGGTATTCCTTTGTTGAGGATTCATACCCCATGTACAAGCATCTTTTTGTGCCCGTTGACGGCTCCGAGCTTTCCCACCGTGCGATGGATGGCAGCATTGAACTTGCCCTTCAACTGGGCGCCCGTATCACGGGCTTTGTGGTCGAGCCCGATCTGCCGCTTTCTGCGAACGCCCCGCGCGGTGACGAGTTCATCCATCGCATCAAGGACCATGAAGCCAAAAACGAAGCGCACGCCGCAGCCCTGCTCGGGCAGTTTGAAAAGCGCGCCCAGGCCAAAGGGGTTCAGTTCACCGCCCACCATGTGACTTCTTACTCGGTCGATGAGACCATCGTTGACGAGGCCCAAAAAGCCGGCGCTGACATGATTGTCATGGTCACGCACGGGCGAAGCCGGGTGGGGAAATTCGTGTTCGGCTCGCACACCAAGAACGTCATCATCGAGAGCACGCTTCCCGTGCTGGTGCTGCGCTAAGGACAGTGGATCCCAAGCGCTCATTTCGGAAGTTGGAGGTCCAGAAGGACATGGGTAGCTTGTCGTGACCTGGCGCCAGGATTAGCTTCAGCTGGGTAAAGCCACTGCCAGGCGTGGACGTGTGAATATGACAAGCTCCCCAGGGCGATGTCCCGGCTTTATCAAGGCGGTTCAATCTTGCCCAGTTGGCGCTGAGCAAGTTAAGCAAGTCCCAGGCTTGCCGGATTTTTTACTCGGCTGCTGCGCTGCCGGAAGCTGCCGCGTCATCATTGCGAATCAGGAAATCCTCCCGCGTATTGCCGGCGGCCACCAAGTCGTTGAGCCACTTGGGCGCAGTACCCCGGCCGGTCCAGCCCTGGCCTTCTGGGCCGCGGTACTTGATGGGCGAGGACACGACGGGTTTTTTGCCCTTGACCGGACTCGCCGGTTTGGCCGGGGCTGCCTTGGGCCTGGCTTTGGGCGCCGGACGGCTCAGCTCTTCGGCCGTGATGCCGTAGGCGGCCATTTGCTCGCGCAGCTGGGCCAGTACGGCGGGCCGGCTTTTTCTCTGCAGTTCGGCAGCTTGCTTTTCCATGTCGGCGATTTGCTGGCGGAGCTTGACGAGTTCGTTCATGTTGGATTTTTTCTAAAGTTATACAGCGCCTATCGTACTGCGCCTGAACGGTGAGCCTTGTCAGTCAAGAGCCTGCTGCTGCAGGCTGGTCAGCGTGCTGGGCGATGGGGACTTGATGGGCTGAATGCAACAAGGCTCTACAGACGAAGATCGGCATCGCCGACGGCTTTTGCGCGGCCGCTTCAACGTCTTGCACCCGGCTGTCTGGCATGCGCTAAATGCGCGATGGGATCGATGTCGATCATGCTGGCGGCCAGGCCGCTTTTGCCGGTGCATTCACAGCCTTCACAGCCTTCCCTGTGATCAGTCATGTGAAGCCGTTTACGGGCGTGACCAAGTTCGGTGCATGGCAGGGCATTACGGATAAGCTGTGCAGGTCTATGGTAAGCGGTCCGCGAACCACGCCCTTTTATTCGTGAGCTGATTCGATGATGCTATGTGTCCATCTACAACTACATGGACACCTATGACAGAGATGAACGCAGAGTTGCTGGCCCGGCTGGTGGTCGGGCGCAAACGCGACGGACGGTGCACTTACGACCCGCTGGCCAAGCAGGCGCTAATTGACGAATGCCTCAAGCCTGGCGTGTCGGTGGCGCGCGTGGGGATGCTGTACGGCATCAACGCCAATTTGCTGCGCACCTGGATTGCCAAGTCAGGCCAGCCCAACCATGGCAAAGCGCTGGCGTCGCCAGCGGCTTTCGTGGCCGTGCAGGTTAGCGAGCCGGCAGCGCCGGCTGCAACAACCGCACCAGTCGCACTTTGCCTGCACGTGCGCCTGCCCAACGGGGTGGCGCTCGATGTGGGCCAGGTCCCGCTGGAGGCGATGGCGCCCGTGCTGCAACTGCTGGGCACACTGGCGTGTTCACGCTGAACGCCACCCGTGCGGTGTACCTGCACCAGGAGGCCATTGATTTTCGCAAGAGCATCAACGGTCTGGCCAGCCTGGTCGAGCATGGCCTGGGCCTGGACGCGTTTGCCCAGGCACTGTTTGTCTTTGCCAACCGCAGGCGCGACCGCATCAAGATTCTGGGCTGGGATGTCAACGGGTTTTGGCTGCTGCACAAGCGCCTGGAGAAGGACCGCTTCATCTGGCCGCGAGGCGAACTCGGCGTCGTGACGCTCAGCGTGGAGCAGCTGCACTGGCTGCTCAAGGGTATCGACATCCAGGCCCTGCGCGGACACCAGGCCGTGCGCTACGAGCGCGCAGCGTAAGGGGGACAAATTCTGGCTTGGAAGGCAAGGCTCAGACTCGGATTTTTGGGAACTTTCACCCGCGCCGCCTTGTCTAAACGGGCATGCTCGCTGTGCCTGATGCCCAAGAAATAGACGCCTTGAAAGAGGCGCTGGCGCAGGCTTTGCAGCGCAGCGACGCCCTGGCGGGGGAGTTGCGTATGGTGCGCGCCGAGCGTGACCTGCTCCAGGAGCGGCTCAAGCAGTTCATGCGCAAGCTCTTTGCCGCCCGCAGCGAAGCGGGCAGCCCGCAGCAAAGGGACCTGTTCTTCAACGAGGCCGAGGCGCTGGGCGCGGCCAGCGAACCGGCCACTTGCGACGGCCACGAAGATGGCAGCCAGGAGGTCCGCGCCCATCAGCGCGTGCCGCGCGGACGCAAGCCGCTCGATGCGGCCTTGCCCCGGGAGGTGGTGCGCCACGAACTGCCCGAAGACCAGCGGGTGTGCCCGCACGATGGCACGGCGCTGGTGGAAATTGGCGTGGAGACCAGCGAGCAGCTCGACATCATTCCCCAGCAGGTTCGCGTGATTCGCCATGAACGCGTCAAATATGCCTGTCCCTGCTGCGATGGCGCCTTGCGCCTGGCGTCCAAGCCGGCGCAAATCATCCCCAAGGGCTTGTTCAGCGAAGGCCTGCTGGCCTGGGTGATTACGTCGAAGTATTGCGACGGCCTGCCGCTGTACCGCCAGACGGCGCTGCTCTCGCGCTTTGGCGGCGGCGACCTGGCGCGCAACACCCTGGCCGCCAGCGTCGTGCGCGTGGGCCGGGAGGTGCAGCCCATCATCAATGTGCTGCGCGACCATTTGCTGGACTCGCCCCTCATCCATGGCGACGAAACCCATGTGCAGGTACTCAAAGAAGCCGGCAAAAGCGCGCAGTCCAAAAGCTACATGTGGGTGCAGACAACCCCGTGCTCCGGGGTGCAGGGAGCGGGGCCACCCATCCGGCTGTTTGGCTACGCGCCCTCGCGCAGCACGGCGGCCGCACAAATCCTGTATGCCGGGGTGCAAGAAGGCAGCGTGCTGATGACGGATGGCTACGCGGTTTATGACGCCATCGCGCAGGCGCACCACCTCGTGCATCTGGGATGCTGGGCGCATTGCAGGCGCGGGTTCCATGAGGCGCTGCAGGCGCTGCCCAGGAATGCGCGCGGCCCCGAGCAGCTCGCTGCGCGGTTTCTCGCGCTCATCGCCCAGTTGTATGCGGTAGAGTCGCGCGCACGCGAGCACCGGCTTCCTCCCCAGGAATTGCTGGTCCAGCGGCAACAGCACAGCGTGCCCGTGCTTGGCCAGATAGAGGCGTTGCTGCTGGCCAACGTGCACACCGTGCTGCCGGGCAGTTTGCTGGGCAAGGCGCTGCATTACCTGGCTTCGCAATGGACGAAGCTGGCGCTGTATGTCACCGATGGCGCCTACCCGATTGACAACAATGCTGCCGAAAATTCGATTCGTCCGTTTTGTATTGGAAGACGCAACTGGCTCTTCAGCGATACGGTAGCCGGCGCACAGGCCAGCGCCAACCTGTATTCGTTGCTGCAGACCTGCGTGGTCAACGGCGTCGACGGCTACGCGTACCTGCGCGCATTGCTCACCGCGCTGCCCAGCGCGCAAACGGCAGACGACTACGAGGCGCTACTGCCTTGGCGCATTACATTGCCCGGCCGCTGAGCAGCGGCCGGGCAACGCTCCTCAGCCATTTCAATCACACCCCGGCCAGCGGCGCAAGGTACGCTGTTAATTGACCGCATACGGTCTATGCTGAGGGCATGAGCGCACCCAAGTCCCTGTTGATCGTGTACCACTCCATGACTGGCGGCACGCGCCAGATGGCCGAATCAGCGTGCGCCGGAGCCCTGACGGACACCGGCGTCGAGGTCCGGCTGCTGCATGCCTCGCAAGCAGGCCCCGACGATGTGCTGGCGGCCGACGGCATGATCTTCGCCACGCCAGAAAACCTTGCGGCCATGAGCGGTCAGCTCAAGGACTTCTTCGACCGCAGCTACTACGCTGTGCTGGACCATGCCGGCGGCCGGCCCTATGCCAGCTTGGTCTGCGCCGGCAGCGATGGAAGCAATGCGGCCAGGCAGATCGAGCGCATCGCCACGGGTTGGCGCCTCAAGCCCATTGCCGAGCCGCTGATCGTGTGCACGCATGCGCAGACGGCGCAAGCCATTTTGGCGCCCAAGCACATTTCTGCCGGTGACCTGGAGCGCTGCCGCACGCTGGGCGAGGCCATGGCCGCGGGTCTGGCGCTGGGCGTGTTCTGAAAGAGCAGGCGAGCAGGCGCCGCCCGCTGCACGCTTGCACCCAGCTGATCGTGATGCATGGAGAGCTGGCTTGAGCTTTTATCTGTGAGGAGTTTCTGCTTTGCCTTGCAAGATGAACCTTCTCAATGCCCATTCGGTCCAACTGCTGGCAGACGGCTTGAAAGCGCTATGTTCGCTCGGCCTGCTGCACTCAGGGTCGTATCAGACTGCCCTTTGACGGAAAAAAGGCTCCAAAACCGAAGTTCTGAAGCCTTTTGTGGTTTGCTTAGCGCAAGGCCAGGGCTGCTGGCGTCAACGCCATCTTGACTGTTGACCGGGGGGTGAAGGGCTTAGTAGCCGCCGCGACCACCACCACCGCCGCCGCCGTAACCACCGCCGCCAGAACGATCGCCACCGCCCCCACCGCCAAAGCCGCCGGTGCGTGGAGGACGTGCCTCCATCGGACGGGCTTCGTTCACAGTGATGCTGCGCCCGCCCAGAGGCTGCCCGTTCATGCCGCTGATGGCCGCTTGCGCTTGGGCATCATTGGCCATCTCGACAAAGCCAAATCCTTTGGAGCGTCCCGTGTCGCGCTCCATCATGACTTTGGCGCTGGTGACCGCGCCGAACTGGCCAAACGACTGCTGCAGGTCTTCATCACGTACCGTATAAGGCAGATTGCCGACGTATAGTTTGTTGCCCATGAAGGGGATTCCTCGAAAAACATAAACACAAAGGCGATGGGGGTCTGGAGAGCACAACACATCCGAAAAGTAGCGCCGTCACCTGCGAAACTGGCCGATCACCTGACTTTGCGCGAATGCTTTGGCACCCGCACATTTCAAATTATGCGTCAGCCCAGCTCTGGGTCATCGCATTCCCGGCGCGCAACACGCGTGTCCAGCGGTAGAAACGCACGGCCCCGTCAAAATCACCAAACATTGAGTCTCATGATCAATACTGAACGGGCTGTCCATGAACGTTCAGCGCTTTCATCCGCGCGCAAATTGACCTGTTTTTGCTGGCGCGCAGCAACCAGATGCTTTTGCTGGGCAAGTCCGGTGGTTGGACCACCGGGAGGCAAATGTTCTTCTTGGAGACGGCGCGTGTCGTGGTTGTGACGCATCAAGCCTGCCGCAGCAAGCTTGCAGTGCGCGCCGACCCAAGCTTTCATGCCCTGGCGGACTGCCCTGCTGGTAGCTAGCCGGCGACCATCTAGGCACTGGTGTCATCGCTGGCGTTGGGTTTTTAGGCGATGAAAAACCAACCCCTGTGCTGCCGTACAATGGAGCCATCATGCAGATGCCCTGTGCTGGGAAGTAACAGCATCACAAGCACGACAGCGCTCAAACCTTTGAGGGGCAAGTCGCTTTCGAAATTTCCGCGCGGTGGAGCAGCCTGGTAGCTCGTTGGGCTCATAACCCAAAGGTCGTAAGTTCAAATCTTGCCCGCGCAACCAAGACAAAAGCCTCAGCGCATCCACATGTGCTGGGGCTTTTTTGTTTGGCGGGCAGCTTGCCTGGCATGCACTGCAATTCAAACGGTTTTGCCAAGGGGTGCCTACCTTCACCGCTTTCACTTGGGCCGGCCACAAAGTGAGCGCTCTGTAACAAGCCGGCTTGACGCCAGGCATGCCAAAGCGGCCCGATTTAAACCGTCTGTGATGCCTGTGTTGCAACCTGGCCTTACGCTGGCGTGTCTTGGCGGATGAGAAAATCGTCCCGGGTATTGCCGACCGCCACCAACTCATTGAGCCACTTCGGCGCGGTGCCATGGCCGGTCCACGTCTGGCCTTGCGGTCCGCGGTATTTTGCAGGCGATGGCGCGGCCGGCTTCTTGCCGTTGGACGGGCTTGCTGCCTTGGCCGCCGCCTTGGGCCGGGCAGTTTTGGATGCCGGGCGGCTCAACTCTTCGGCCGTGATGCCGTAGGCGGCCATCAGTTCGCGCAGTTCGGCCAGGACGGCGGGCCGGTTCTTTTTCTGCAGTTCAGCGGCCTGCTTTTCCAGGTCGGCAATTTGCTGGCGGAGCTTGACGAGTTCATTCATGTTGAGTTTTTCTAAAGTTTTATCAGCGCCCATCCTACTGCGCTAATGCGCTTGGGGAGCGCGCGCGCCTTCGTTGTCCAGTTTCCTCGAGCGCTTTGACGCATCGGCGAACAGGCGCCAAAGTTCAATGAGACCGGCCATCAAAAGCGCGCGTTACGCACACTTGGCGCGACTCCCGTCATGGTCAGCAGGCAGCCATCAACTCCTGGGTGTTTTGTTGCCGTCAAGGATGCCCTGGACGCGGTGACAAGCATTTCTTGACCCGCAGCACTGCGTAAAATACAGGCAGCCTTGCCAAAGCCGCGCCCTGTGTGGCTTTGGAAGGATTTTTGTCCCCTCATCAACAAAGTTATCCACAAGAAACGCGAACAACTTGGAACCTCCTTGCCTTAGCGCCTTGGGGGGCCTGCGCTTTCGACGTGGCCATCGCGCAGATCGACCGGTTGATCAAGATCGAACTGCGCGCGCACTGCCGGGCGATCACGGCCTGCCGCCACGGCTGCAGTTGAAGAACAGCATCATTTATTGATCGATGGTTGATCAAGCGTTGCCAGCAGCGCCAACGCTACCCCTTCAAAGCCGGCAAAAGCTTCAGCAAAATCGGGCTTGAGGCGGCCGTAGATGAGGGGCAGCAGATTGCCGGTGTACTCGGCCTGGATCGTCGGGTTGGCGCCGGCCTGCTTGAGCGCGCCAGAGAGCACCGGCAGCGCGGCGGCTGCGAAATCGGGGAACTGGCCGCCGAATTCCTTCTGGTCGCCAGCGACCAGTGCCGCAAACGCCCGGGAGGCCGTGGCAACGATGTCCGGATGGCGGACATGGGCGCAATAAACGTCATAGATGTGCCGCACCAGGGCGGTGTCCCACGCGTGCGGCAGCAGGCCCGCCCGGTGCTGGGCGTAGCGGCGCAGGAAAGATAAGACTTTTTCCGCCACCGTTTCCGCGACGGCCACGGTGGCAACGGCGAAGGTGTGGTCCTGGCGACCGGCCAGCTGGTCGGCCAGGCTGCCAATCTGGCACAGCTCGGTGACGAGCACCGGAGCGCGGACGGTCAGTTCAATTTGCAGGTGCGGCCTCAAGCCGGTGACAGAGCCATAGTGACGGGCATACGTCCATTCGCTGCAGAAGTAGCGGTTCTCATTGAGCGTGCGCGCCTGGCTCCGGTCCTCAACCAGGCCGATGCCGGCCAGGGTCTCGGAAACAGTGCCTTTGAGTTCGGACAACCGCCTGCGCAACTGTGTCCTGGAGAGCGGCGGCGTTTGTGCTGCCAGCACGATTTTCAGATCGGCGTCTTCTGACATGCGCTCGATCAGGGCGTGTGCCTTGGACAGGCTGGTGCCGCCACAAAACGCGAGATGCATGCCGTCCAGCCGCATTGCAAACAGAGCCCGCAGCGCATCGGTCAGGTGTTCATCCTTTTCCAGCAGGCCGGCGGTTATGCCCCCAAACGGGGTTTGCGCGACGAGGGCGTCGATCAGTTCGAGCTGCTCCGGACGCAAGGCCCTCATGCGCGCTCGTACTGGACGGCCTGGGCGTTGAAACTCAGTTTGCGGGCGACGCGGCGCTTGCCCGTGTTCAGGACGATGCCCGAAGGCACCTGGGTGCTGCGCCCGGCGTTGTACTCCCGCGTGAGACGGCTGGGCGTCACAGCGATGCCGAGTTTTTTCAAGGCCTCGGGCGCCAGGACTTCGAGCGGCCGGGCCGGGATGGGCTGGCCGGTGAGCACGCTGGGCTTGGCTTTGGCATAAACGCCCAGGCCGAGCCGGACCAAAGTGCCTTCACTCGTGAGCTGTCTCAAGGCGCGGCCGACCTGGGCCGGGCCGCCAAAACGCTCGAACTCGGCACGCAGGAACACGCTATCGCCCTGGTTGGCGACGGAGCGTTTGATGCGTTCGAGAATGTTCATGCGTGCCTAAGATAGTGAGTTCCTTGCATTTTACCTGCGCTGCATATTCAAGGTAACTTGTTGCTATAAAACGGAAAACAGGCACCCATGACGATCATCGGGTCTGAGGATCGCGAACGCCTCACTTGATGGAGCAAATGCCCTCGCCTCGCCGGTTTGGACAAGGATGAACGCGGTACGCAGGCAATGGCATTGACCCCAACGTCAGCTGCCGCGCACAGTTGAATGGAACGCCAGAGTCATGCCGCTTAGAAATCCAGCGGGCTCCCATCGTCAAGCTCGTCGTGCCGGCTTGTTTTTTGAGATTCGGACGGCTCAGGCGGCGTGCGCTCGATCGCCCTGCGCTTGCGCGTCACATGGTAGGCGCTGAGCACCTGGCTGGCGACCAGGTCAAGTGCCGGGCGGGCCGTGCCCTCGCGGTCCGTCCAGGCCTTGGGCGTGAGGGTGCCGGCCAGCGCCACGGCATCGCCCTCACTCAACGCCAGCAGGGCTTCGCAAGCAGCTTGGCTGAAGGCAATGACGTTGACGAACACATCGGCCTCGCCGGCATGGGCGCGCACCTTGGCAACCACGAACGGTTTGCCCGTCTTGGAAATCTTTTGGGCGGGCTGGCCGTGCACCTTGCCCGAGACCAGCGCTTCAATCATTCAGCCGCCTTCTTTATGGGATGTCCATGCCGGGTGCATGCTGGAAGGATAGCGCAAGCTTAGCTGGACTTTGTCCATTTACGCTGCATAACAAAGTGAATCGATAAAGCGATCGACCAAGGGGCGCGGGATTTTCACCATGTCCGCTTCGCTGTGCGAGGTTGAAAAATACGCGTGGCACCGCAACTCGCGGCGCACGGCGGCGATGGTGTCGGAAAAATTGGCCTGCGGTTTGGGATACCAGGCGGCGCAGCGCCGATAGAGTTGTCCAGTCGAAAACAGGTCCTGCGCTGCCAGCGTGACGATGCAATACAGCGCTAGCAGGCATGGCGTGGTGCGCGCAATCGCCTTGCTTGGATGGCGCCGGTGCTCATAAATTCAGTCAATAGCGCCGAAGCCCTGCGCACTTTTGTGGCCATGCAGTTCCTTTTGGGGTGCTGGCAGCACCTAGCGGCCATGCCAAGAACTTCAGCCTGCAGCGCCTGGCCGGGGGACGCTATCGGCGGACCCTGCTCGACATCGTCATGTCTGTCTGGCCGGTCGAAGGCCCGGGGCAGGGCCAGAGGTCCTGGCACAAGGCAAAAATAGCCATGGCCATGCAGAGGGAAAACCACCACTATCACATCAAGGACATCGAGCGCCGGCACTTCAATGCCCTGGGCGTGCTCTGCGGTCTTGGCAAGGATGCCCAGTCCGTGATCTACCAGATCATTGGGCGCACCGAACGCGTGATCCAGGACGTGTCGGCGCGCCTGCCGCAGCACTTCACCCCGCAACGTGGCCGACACGGTGTTCCAGGGCCTGCGGCGCGCTGCTGCCCGGCTCCAGGCGATGCCCTGTACATAATGACTTCCCGTCTCGCAATTCATCGTTGCCAGGAGTTTCACTGGCGGCCTCGACCTGTCCTCCACTTTAGCCTTACGCGCCGATAAGCCGCCTATCCAAGAAGAATACGAATGGCGTCTCAAAAAACACACCATGCCTCGGGCATGGCTGCCGGGCTGCTGGCCGCTGCCATCGTGATCAAGGCCGGAGCCGGCGGCCCCTATCTTGTGCTGGCCATGCTGACGTTGATCGCGGGTACGCTCGGAGGCACGGCACCAGACTGGATGGAGGTGGCCTGGTGGCGCAGCAAGAAGAAACGCCGCGGCACCCACCGCCTGTGGATCACGCACCGGACTATCACCCACTGGGGCCTTGGGTGGGTGGCCCTGCTCTACTACAGCCATGCGAACCTGGGCGCTGTTTGGTGGGCTCCTTTGGCCTTTGGATTTGCTTGTGGCGGCCTCATGCATTTGCTCACTGACTGGCCCAACCCTTTGGGTGTGCCGTGGATCTTTCGCCGGCATTCCTTAGGCTTGTGGCGCAGCGGGCGCCTGGAATCGATGGTAATCGTGCTGACCTGGGGCCTGTGCGCCGTGCTGGGCGACGCGCTTGTTTTTGACAGTGTTGGCGCAGTGACATTCATCAAATTCGTGCCCGCGTTCGTGGCCAGCGAACACCGCGCCCTGAAGCTTTGAGGTCCGGTGCTTCCATCTTTACCGCGCGCAAACCGGTCGTTCGTCGGTATCTGTTGGCGGACAGTAATTGCATTTACAACAGACTTTCACACATCAAAACTTCTTGAACCCCCTACTCCTGCCCGACCTCCCCGTGCCGGGCCTTGAGGGGGAGCGAAGGGGGAATGAGGAAAACCAAAGGCGGGCTTCGCTTTTCAGGAGGGGGTTGGCAGGGGGCATGCAGTGCGTATGATTCTTTTGCTATGTTTGTTGTAAATGCAATTTCATTGGGCGCTATTGGGGTTTAGGGAGCAATGGAACGTAAAACACGGTTAAGTGTTGCGCTCATTGGGATTTCGTAAGGGCCGCAACTCTCCTCGGGTGACCGCCTCGGGCACTGCAAAGGAGTAACGCCCCAGCAGATTGATGTGACGCTCATGGATGAAGGGCGACAAGCGCGCGACATCTTCATCGCGCACCAGGAAGCCTTCCCGGCGCAACTGGCCAAGCGTCGCGTCAATGTAGAGGGTGTTCCACAGCACGATGATGTTGACCACCAGACCGAGCGCGCTCAACTGATCTTCCTGTCCTTCCCGGTAGCGCTGGCACAGCTCGCCGCGCTTTCCGTGGAACACGTCGCGCGCCAGGCTGTGGCGTCCTTCGCCGCGATTGAGCTGACGCAAGATGACCCGGCGCCGGTTCTCGTCATCGATGTAGTTCAGGGTGTGCAACGTTTTCTCGATGCGGCCCAACTCGGCCAGCGCCAGGGCCAGTTGCGTCGGCCGGTCCCCCACCTGCAACGTTCTCATGATGCCCGTGGCAGGCACCCGGCCCAGCTTGAGGGAGCCGGCCAGTCGCAACAGGTCATCCCAGTTCGCCGAGATTTTTCCAAGCGAGACGCTGTGCCGGGCAAGCGAGTTGAGCTCGCCATAGTCTGCGTCTGGATCAATGCGCCAAAAGCGCGTGCCACCGATGTCAGCCAGGCGCGGGCTGAAACGATAACCCAGCAAGCGAAACAGTCCAAAGACCACATCGCTGTAGGCGCCGGTGTCGGTCATGATCTTGGTCGGTTGCAACTCGGTTTGCTGCTCCAGAAGGACTGCCAGCAAGACCAGACTGTCGCGCAATGTGCCGGGTACGGTGATGGCGTTGAGGCCCGAACATTGGTCGGACAGCAGGTTGTACCAGGTGACGCCCCGTCCGAAACCGAAGTATTTGGGATTGGGGCCGGCATGCACGGTGCGCACCGGCACCACGAAACGCATCCCATCGGCTGATGCCACGTCGCCACCACCCCAGGCGTGGGCCAATGCCACGCGGTTCTGCGCGGCAACCAAGAGGGCATTGGCGCCGGCCAGGGTGTCGTCGCGCAGGTAATTCTGATCCACCCAGGCCAGCCGCTCGCGCTTGAGCGCGGGCACGTCGTAACGGATCAATGGTTCGGGGCCTGTATTGCAGGCCTGGGCCAGCAGCACCGCGCACAGACTGGTGCTCAGACCGTCTGCCCGTGCGGTGGCCTGCGTGAAGTGCGTGAAGGCGTCGGTGAACCCGGTGCGGGCGGATATGTCCAGGAGGATTTCCGGCAAATCAACTTCAGGCAGCAGGGCAACGACTGCCTCGCGCAGGGCGATCAAGGACGCCGGCTCCTCCAGCTTGTCCAACGGACTCAGGACGAGTTCCTTTTTGTCGCCCACGGTTTCGAATCGAACGGCAGGATTATTGGGCAGGCGAGAGGCCACCGCACGGTAGGTCTGGTCCAGCTCTGCGCTCAGGGCAGCCAAAGCGGGCACCGGGTCGGCCGAGAGTCCCAGGCTACGGCAAATAATGGGCCGCGCGGCGTCCCATTGCAAGCCGGTAAGCAGTCCGGCTCGGGGATCGGCATAGCGCCAACTCGGACTGACAAATACATCCCGGCGGCGCAGTGCTTTGTGCAGCCCATCAAGCACACAGAATGTGTAGGCGCGGGGATCCACGCTGGCGTTCTCGCGCAGGACATGGCGCTGCCACGGCTTCGTAATCACCTCTTGCGGCGCTGGCGGCGCTGGCTTGATGCGCCTCTCGCGTGCCTGCAACCACTCAAAGCCGGCGAGCACAGGCTCGCCTGCCGGGCTGGAGCCGAACCGGATGTGCCGCAGCAGGGTCGGCAGAAAAATCCGTACGGCGCGATACCGTGCATTGAGCTCGCCGTAATACACGTCATTGGGCGGGCGCACCAATGCGTCGACGCTTGCGAGCGCCTGTGTCAGTCGCTCGCGCGAAATGCGCGCGAACACGCTGTCACGCAAATCGTCATCAGCGAGGTCCGGATCGAGCAAAGTCCGGCATGCCGTGGCCAGCACGGTGGCAGCCAGATCGAGATCCTTGAGACTGCGCATCCGCGCTTTCTTGTCGGCCTTGACGGCGTCGCTGAAAAATTCCTGAAGCAGCATGTCAAGCACTTCAATCACATCGTCGTGCGCGCTGGCCTCCAGGCAGTGGATAAATGCCACCAGCGTGGCCAGGCGGCGCACGGGAGGCAGGCGGCTGATGGCCGTGACCTTAGCGGCGCCGGCAAAACGCGCCAGGGAGGCGAGTCGGCTCGGCGGCACACCCGTCGCAGGCAGTTTGATGCCCAAATCACGCACCAGCTGCAGGCGCACGATGGCTTTCACCAGTGCCCGGCCACTGATGCGCATGGGGCCGGATCGCAATTTATCGAGCCACGAACTGCGACCGGGCGCTGGCACCGTCAGCAAGTCTTCCAGGCGCGAGCGTTGCTCGTCCGTGATGCCCCGTCCCAGCCGTTTCCACAGCCGATCTTCGACGCGGCTGCGCAAGCGGGACACGAAACGCTCCAGGGTCGTGCAGCCCGGCAAAATCACCTTGTGTGCAAGCAGCCAGGTGGTTGCGCGGTCAAACAGGACGCCCAACTGCTCGGTGCCGGTCCAGCTCAAGGCATAGAGCCAGCGGCTCAGGCGAAAACCCACAGTAGGCTCGCCCCATTCACGAAAACCATATTTCAACCGGATTTCCATGGTGTGTTCCCATCGCTGGTTCGCGCTGCGATAGCGCGCCAGCTGCTCAAGATGGGTGCCACTCAATTGCCGAACGAGTGTTTGCACGACCGCGTCAGGTACGTCAACAGGGTCTTCGAGAAAGGTGCCGAGAAATCGAGCCGTGGTCAGCTGTAGCGCAAATCCCAGCCGGTTGTGGTCTCCGCGTTTGACGCTGATCAGCAGGTGGTCAGCGTCATCGAGGTGGAAATAGCGCGTCAGTTCATCGGCGCTCGGATCGTCTGCATACCGACCGTAACTGGCGCGCTGTTCGGGAGTGAGGAATTGGACGGGCATCGGAGGAAGAAGAAAAGTTCAAGAGCGTTGCACAAACCTTCGTTTGCGCAACGATGACTGAAGGACCGCCCATCAAGGCATTGTGTGTTGCACAAATGTATTGCAAAATAGAATTCATTTGCAATAGGTTTATGCACCAATGCTGATTGGCTACGCACGCGTTTCAACCCAGGATCAGGAAACGGCGGCACAGATTGCCGCGTTAAAAACAGCCGGGTGTGAACTGATATTTCGGGAGAAGGCCTCGGGTGGCCGGTGGGACCGGCCGGAGTTGCATCGCCTGCTCGCGCAGTTGCGCAAGGGTGACGTGCTGGTGGTCTGGAAGCTCGACCGCCTGTCACGCTCTCTCAAGGATGTGCTCAGCCTGATGGAGAAAATTGCTCAGGCGCAGGCTGGCTTTCGCAGTCTGACCGAAGCGATTGACACCACCTCCGCCGGAGGTCGCATGATGATGCAAATCGTCGCAAGCTTTGCCGAGTTCGAGCGCGCGATGCTTCGCGAGCGCACGCGCAGCGGTCTCGATGAAGCGCGCAAGCAAGGTCGGCTTGGGGGGCGACGCCACAAGCTCAGGCCCGACCAGCAAGAAGAAATCGTGAGCTTGGTCCACACGGGTCAGAAAACCGCAGCAGCAGCGGCCAGACTGTTCAACGTCCATCCCGCGACCATCTCGCGTCTTTTGCAGCGCAACAAAATTCCTTAACCGTGTTTTGCGTTCCATTGCGCCCTAAACCCCGGCGCCAAGGCGGCCATACTGACCGCAAAGAACAAAGACGACCCCATCTCCCAATGGGCGCAAAGGCTGCGTGAACGCAGTGGCTGGCAAAAAGCGGTTGTTGCGCTGGCCAACAAAAACGCCAGAATATTGTGGGCAGTCATGACCAAGGACAAGCGCTTTGATGTTCACCATGTCAGCGTCTACACCTCGACTTGCATGCCAGATTCGGCTTGATTAAGGCTGCAAGGTGAAATCCAGAACCTAAACCCATCAATTTCTCCGTCGGACGTTAAATCGAAGATGCATTGAACAAGGTCAGACCGGCAACAGGAAAACTCGATGAGTGGGCTGTGGGCCAATCAGGCGCCACGCAAATTGAATGGAGTCCTGTTGAGCGGTTTGTATCTGGGGTCGCACAAATGTGCAATAAACCCGTCTGTAGATGTGCATGTATGGACCCGACGCACTTTTGCAAGCTTTTTTGTGACTAGAAACAGTTTGCAGGCATGTATACGGCTTGCATCTGGGCAATGTCACATCCATGCCCGCAGCCTCGATGAGATTCGCGCACCCTGTCCTTAGCAGTCTGACGGCTTGAACATTGAAGTCCAGCCGGCACATCTAACAGGTTTCAGGGAGCTGGTCTAACCGGTTTCGTCATCACGTTCAAAAAGCTTCGCAAACCAGTGTTGGGGTAGTCCTTCCTCCTTCAAAACGAGTTGTCTTTGGGCTCGTCGGCTGGCAACCGCTCAGACCGAAATGCCCCTGGGGTGATAGGCAACCTCGCTGCTCAGCAGCACCTGGATAACGCGGGCGTTTTTGTTGGCCAGCGCCACCGCTGCACGGTTATAGCCACGGCGCGCGATCAGTTCCTGCAACCACCGGCTGCGCGCGTCTGTCTTGTTGGCGACGTAGCGCAGCACTGAACGCGCACCATGGATCAGCAGCGTGCGCAGGTATTTATCGCCGCGCTTGCTGATGCCCTGGAGCCGCGACTTGCCGCCCGATGAATACTGCCTGGGCACCAGACCGAGCCAGGCCGCCAGGTGTCGGCCATTTTTGAACGCCTTGGCATCGCCCACAGCCGCAACGATGGCCGTGGCAGTGATCGGGCCGATGCCGTCAATGGCAGCAATCTTTTTGCATAATGCTGAGCGTTTCAAAAACGCCTTTATCCAGGCTTCCGAGGTTGCAATCCGTTCTTCGATGGCATGGACCTGCTCGAGCAACTCCATCATGAGCGCCTGGCAAAAGCTGGTGATTTCGCCTTCGCACTCCTTGAGAATTTCCGGTACGGCACGCTTGAATGCTGCAGGTGACTGGGCAATCGTGATGCCGCGCTCGCCGAGCAAACCTCTGCACTGGTTGATCAGTGCCGTGCGCTGCTGAACCAGCAGCTCGCGGACGCGGTGGGCCGCCTGCATGTCCTGTTGCTCGACCGACTTTACGGTTACAAAGCGCATCGCCGGACGGCATGCGGCCTCGACGATCGCCTCGGCATCGTTGCGGTCGTTCTTGTTCGTCTTGACGAAGGGCGTGACGTACTGCGGACTGATAAGCCGCACCTCGGCGCCCAGCTCCTGGAAGCGCCGAGCCCAGTGATGAGCCGAACTGCACGCTTCCATGGCGATGACGCGAGGACGCAATTGCCGCACAGTGTCAACGAGCGCGGCTCGCGACACCTTGGCGCGATGAAGCACGTGACCACGGCGGTCGGCACCGTGGAGTTGAAAGACACGCTTGGCCAGATCAATGCCCAGAAGATCGATTTCCATGATGAACCTCCTGATGAGAACGGTTGACAACGGATGCCCAGTTTCCTTCAAAGGTGGCGCCGGGTCCATCTCAGTAGTCTGTTCCTCGTTTCAAGCTCATAGATTGACGTCAGCCGTAGTGTTCATCAAGAAAAATGCCAACGCTGCTTGACTGCACGGGAAGTCCCTGTAGACCTACTCAAGCCTTTTGCTGCTCTTTTACGGCTCGAAGGCGCTGCGGTGGACATGGCCAGCAGCGGCCAGCAGGTGCTGGAAATGCTGGACAAACACAGTTACGACCTGCTGATCTCGGACCTGGGCATGCCCTACATGGACGGCTACGAGCTGATCCGCAAGATACGCAAGCGCCCGGAGGGGCGCGACCTCCAGGCGATTGCGCTCAGCGGCTACGGACGGCAGGTGGACAAAGTGCGCGCCTTGCAGAATGGCTTTAATGCCCACCTTTCAAAACCTGCGACGGTCGCGCATATCTGCCAGAGCATTGCGCAACTGGTTCCTGGGAGGAGTCACTGAAAAGGAAATCCCAAGCCCTTCAACAATCATTCATCGCGGCACTGCTGTGGTCGCTGTCAACAGGGTGGAGAATTAGATCCATTCTGACTCAAGGCCAGGCCGTTCGCATTTAATGAAAACGGATTTTTTGACGGTCCTGGTGGCCTTTAGCACCACTGTCTCGGGCAACTGCTTGTTCGCTTGCAGTTCATTTTTCTTTTTGAGACATAAATGGACATGAAACATGGAGGCATATCTCGATGGTCTTTTAGTGGCCCCCAACATAGCCGTGCCAGTTCGCGGTGCGCGCGCCGCGCGTCCTCGTCCTCGGCCGATGGCGCGTGCAGCACCGACCACACGCGCTCGCCTGCGTGGTGGCGAAGCAGCATCGAGAGCAGCTTGTCACCGTCGAGCCGGTCGGTCTTGGCGCGCCTGGCGTGCCGGTTCACCTCGATGCTGGCAGAGTCAACCACGATGTTGTCGACGCCCTGCTCAAGCAGACAGCGGTGCAGCCACCACCCGTCGCGCCCGGCTTCGTAGCACGAATGCACCTTGGCTTGCGGCTCAAGCTTGCAACGCTCCCTGGCCTTGGCCATGCACTGCGCGACTTCGGCTGTGTCGCCAGCGTTCACAGCGTATCGGCTCGGACCTCGGCGGCCATCGCTCAGCGTCAACTGCCACTTCTTGTCACTCAGCTCGAAGCTCATGTACAGCTCGGCCGGAAGCTGCGTACCCTCGCCATGCAGGACTGTGTGGAAGCTAGACATTTCAATTCTCCTTTGCAGTGGAAGTTTGAAACCTCATTTTTAGCTCAACCCTTGCCGATTGAGTAGTCTTCGAATAAGTAGTCCCACATAGCATCTATTCGTTATACGCATAAGCGGTATCCAAGGACCGCGTCGAGCCCTGAGGTCTAAAAAAAAGGTCTTGTAATGTGTAAGCTAACAGGCTACACTTAAGAATGATCGAGTGTTTCAAACACAAGGGCTTGAAGAAGCTGTTCAACGGAGACCGTAGCGGCGTGAGTGCCGAACTTGCTGACCGTATTGAGAACATTCTTGCCATGCTGTCGGTCGCTGAGAAGCTCAAAGATCTCAGCTTGCCATCACTGAAGCTGCACCCTCTGAAGGGTGATCTCAAGGGCTTCCATGCTGTGACTGTGCGAGCAAATTGGCGGATCGTTTTCCGCTTTGAGGATGGTGACTGTTTCGACGTGGACTTAGTGGACTACCACTGAGCCGCTTTAATCGCAAAGGAGTGCGAACCTGATGATGAATAACCCACCGCATCCGGGCCGGATTGTCCGGGATGAAATTTTGGAGCCCTTCAATCTGACTGTTGGTCAGGCTGCAGAGAAGCTCGGCGTGAGCCGTCCTCACCTGAGCAACTTGCTCAACGAGAAGGCTGGAATCACTCCGGAGATGGCAATTCGCCTAGGCAAGGCCCTTGGCAATGATCCGGACTTCTGGCTTCGTCTGCAGCGTCAGTACGAGCTTGCAGAAGCGCTCAAGAACGCCGACAAGATCCGCGTCATGAAGTGGCCTCCGGGTGGCTTCGCAGAGATGTTCTAGGTCTCATCCGCTCTCAAGACCAAGCCTATGAGGAAGCTTTCAAACGGCTGCTACTCCGTGCGCCTGGTGCTGGCTCCGGACGTGATGGATTTCGTCAAAGTCCGATGGAAAGAACTCTCGCACTTCGGTGCCGAGGACTACCTGAACACCGTATGCGGTCAATTAACAGCGTACCTTGCGCCGCTGGCCGGGGTGTGATTGAAATGGCTGAGGAGCGTTGCCCGGCCGCTGCTCAGCGGCCGGGCAATGTAATGCGCCAAGGCAGTAGCGCCTCGTAGTCGTCTGCCGTTTGCGCGCTGGGCAGCGCGGTGAGCAATGCGCGCAGGTACGCGTAGCCGTCGACGCCGTTGACCACGCAGGTCTGCAGCAACGAATACAGGTTGGCGCTGGCCTGTGCGCCGGCTACCGTATCGCTGAAGAGCCAGTTGCGTCTTCCAATACAAAACGGACGAATCGAATTTTCGGCAGCATTGTTGTCAATCGGGTAGGCGCCATCGGTGACATACAGCGCCAGCTTCGTCCATTGCGAAGCCAGGTAATGCAGCGCCTTGCCCAGCAAACTGCCCGGCAGCACGGTGTGCACGTTGGCCAGCAGCAACGCCTCTATCTGGCCAAGCACGGGCACGCTGTGCTGTTGCCGCTGGACCAGCAATTCCTGGGGAGGAAGCCGGTGCTCGCGTGCGCGCGACTCTACCGCATACAACTGGGCGATGAGCGCGAGAAACCGCGCAGCGAGCTGCTCGGGGCCGCGCGCATTCCTGGGCAGCGCCTGCAGCGCCTCATGGAACCCGCGCCTGCAATGCGCCCAGCATCCCAGATGCACGAGGTGGTGCGCCTGCGCGATGGCGTCATAAACCGCGTAGCCATCCGTCATCAGCACGCTGCCTTCTTGCACCCCGGCATACAGGATTTGTGCGGCCGCCGTGCTGCGCGAGGGCGCGTAGCCAAACAGCCGGATGGGTGGCCCCGCTCCCTGCACCCCGGAGCACGGGGTTGTCTGCACCCACATGTAGCTTTTGGACTGCGCGCTTTTGCCGGCTTCTTTGAGTACCTGCACATGGGTTTCGTCGCCATGGATGAGGGGCGAGTCCAGCAAATGGTCGCGCAGCACATTGATGATGGGCTGCACCTCCCGGCCCACGCGCACGACGCTGGCGGCCAGGGTGTTGCGCGCCAGGTCGCCGCCGCCAAAGCGCGAGAGCAGCGCCGTCTGGCGGTACAGCGGCAGGCCGTCGCAATACTTCGACGTAATCACCCAGGCCAGCAGGCCTTCGCTGAACAAGCCCTTGGGGATGATTTGCGCCGGCTTGGACGCCAGGCGCAAGGCGCCATCGCAGCAGGGACAGGCATATTTGACGCGTTCATGGCGAATCACGCGAACCTGCTGGGGAATGATGTCGAGCTGCTCGCTGGTCTCCACGCCAATTTCCACCAGCGCCGTGCCATCGTGCGGGCACACCCGCTGGTCTTCGGGCAGTTCGTGGCGCACCACCTCCCGGGGCAAGGCCGCATCGAGCGGCTTGCGTCCGCGCGGCACGCGCTGATGGGCGCGGACCTCCTGGCTGCCATCTTCGTGGCCGTCGCAAGTGGCCGGTTCGCTGGCCGCGCCCAGCGCCTCGGCCTCGTTGAAGAACAGGTCCCTTTGCTGCGGGCTGCCCGCTTCGCTGCGGGCGGCAAAGAGCTTGCGCATGAACTGCTTGAGCCGCTCCTGGAGCAGGTCACGCTCGGCGCGCACCATACGCAACTCCCCCGCCAGGGCGTCGCTGCGCTGCAAAGCCTGCGCCAGCGCCTCTTTCAAGGCGTCTATTTCTTGGGCATCAGGCACAGCGAGCATGCCCGTTTAGACAAGGCGGCGCGGGTGAAAGTTCCCAAAAATCCGAGTCTGAGCCTTGCCTTCCAAGCCAGAATTTGTCCCCCTTACGCTGCGCGCTCGTAGCGCACGGCCTGGTGTCCGCGCAGGGCCTGGATGTCGATACCCTTGAGCAGCCAGTGCAGCTGCTCCACGCTGAGCGTCACGACGCCGAGTTCGCCTCGCGGCCAGATGAAGCGGTCCTTCTCCAGGCGCTTGTGCAGCAGCCAAAACCCGTTGACATCCCAGCCCAGAATCTTGATGCGGTCGCGCCTGCGGTTGGCAAAGACAAACAGTGCCTGGGCAAACGCGTCCAGGCCCAGGCCATGCTCGACCAGGCTGGCCAGACCGTTGATGCTCTTGCGAAAATCAATGGCCTCCTGGTGCAGGTACACCGCACGGGTGGCGTTCAGCGTGAACACGCCAGTGTGCCCAGCAGTTGCAGCACGGGCGCCATCGCCTCCAGCGGGACCTGGCCCACATCGAGCGCCACCCCGTTGGGCAGGCGCACGTGCAGGCAAAGTGCGACTGGTGCGGTTGTTGCAGCCGGCGCTGCCGGCTCGCTAACCTGCACGGCCACGAAAGCCGCTGGCGACGCCAGCGCTTTGCCATGGTTGGGCTGGCCTGACTTGGCAATCCAGGTGCGCAGCAAATTGGCGTTGATGCCGTACAGCATCCCCACGCGCGCCACCGACACGCCAGGCTTGAGGCATTCGTCAATTAGCGCCTGCTTGGCCAGCGGGTCGTAAGTGCACCGTCCGTCGCGTTTGCGCCCGACCACCAGCCGGGCCAGCAACTCTGCGTTCATCTCTGTCATAGGTGTCCATGTAGTTGTAGATGGACACATAGCATCATCGAATCAGCTCACGAATAAAAGGGCGTGGTTCGCGGACCGCTTACTGAACACCGTCCTCAATACGGCGCTGTTTCATGAGATGGTTGAGGCAGACGCCTTCCCTCCCGACGACAAAACCAAGGCCCCACCATGAAGGCCCTTGCGAACTACCTCCGGAAAGAGTGGCGAGAAGGCAAGCAGTTTTGGCTGCGCGACACGTGGACGCCATTCGGCATGTTGAAGCTGGTTGTGGCCTGCTGTATCGCGGGATTTTGGGGCCCTCTTGCCGGGGAGTGGGTGAGCTGGATCTACCACAACACCAGTCACACAGTGCGCCTCCTTTTGATGGGCGGCGGCATCGTGCTATGCGCCCTTTATTCGATGGCCGCGTGGGATCTGCTCATCGTGAAGCCCATCAGGTCCATTGACCAGATTGCCGGGCTCGTTGCGTTGGCGTTCGCGCTGTTGATGGGCTACTGGTTCGGTCAAACCTTGGACGGTCGGGAGGATCGAGCGGCCTGGTTGATCTTCATCGAGGGAACCGTCTTCCTGTGGCTGCTTTTCTTTGGGCCCTATGCGCTTGGCGCAACCGTTTTGCTCGACCGGGAACCTGAAACCGCTAGCCCTTTAGAGCCTCCTGCAGACCCGTCATAACGCGACGGCCTCGGATGGGCCTGTGCCATGGCATTTGAGACGGCTGAGAGGCCCTCTAGTGCCGGTGGCCCGCCTATGGGGTCCAGCTTGGCACTTCTTCAGGCAGCCTCTCCAATGGCCGCGAGATTACGGCAACCGGCTGAGCTCCTCCGGCTATCAGTTCATCAGTTCATCAGCGAGAGCCTGTAGGCGCTCGATGCAAGCAACGGTGTTCGCTCGAATTTTGAACAAAGCAACATTAACGCTCATCAATACGCTTCTTCCCTAAATTTCACCATTTCTGCTATATTTAAATTTAGCGGATTTCGCTATGGATATTCACCTATCCCCTACAACCTTGCCCAGGCTTAGATTGCGGAGCATCGCTTTCCGTATCGCGGTTGCACGGACGGCCGTTAGAGCCTTACCCCTCTTTTTAATTTTTCTTTTATGTCCAACAGCCTATGGACAGAGCCAAGCCTGCCAAGCGCCTGACCCTAACTCTATAAATCAGGTTCTTGCCTGCATGTCCTCGACTCGCGATTATGGTCTTGTAAATCAACCGAATCCGTTTCTTCAAAACCATGCTAACAATTGCAGTGAAATTGCACATATTTATAGATTGGCTCTCAGTTACTCTACGAAATATCCTCCCGGGACTATCCTGATAATTCCGACCTGCCATATGCTTGCGCTGGCGCTTGAAAAATTAAAAGGTCAGCAACTTCCCTGGACTTTTTGTACTAACTATCCCGGAGCCTTCGATACTAATCACATGCGCTCCTGCCTTGAGCGGTTTTTACCTCTACGATATGGTATTAACAGAACATTATTTACAATAAAAGATTGTAACGATGCTACTGAGCAATATGAAATTGCTCTCCAGGCTGCGTATATAACGCAATCGGTCAATCCCACTTTGCCACCCTCGTATCAAAGGCCATCGTGCCGCAGTGTTGATGCCATTTTTTTAAGTAAATCTGATCAAATAACCAAGGAGCGTGAGGATCAAAATAAAGAACAGCTGGAGCACCAACGACTAGAACAAACACAAGAGTCTGAAGCCGCCGCACCTGAGGCGTTAAAGAATATTATTGAACCACCGTTACCGGATACTGCCCCTCCTTCAATTGTTCCTCCTTCCCCCTCTCCAAATCCGCCACAAGACAGGCCTAAAATTACAGAGGCCTTATCAGCTCCTGAAGATATCCGGCCTCAGACAGTTACACGATTTAAACAGACGACAGATATATCTGAAAAATCTGATAAAAGCGGCTTCTTCACGCCTGTTCTTAAGTTCCTTGGCATGAATAATCCTGTAACTCAATGGGGAGCTGTCATTCACGGCATTTTTTACGGATGGTTCCTTCTCTTCAGCCGGCAGCGGATCATTCAGGGACAATGGCTTTTTTTCAGCCGGCGCTTCGAGAAAAATTTTTACTTACTCCATTGGGTATTAGGAATTCTTGGGGTCTGGCGGACTGGTTTCGGGTGGATCGGCTGGGCGCTTCTTGCCATTTTTGCCGGTCATGGCCTTCGTCTCGTCCTTCAGCACTTCGGCGCATTCGATCCTCCCACGATGCCGGCTGGCGCAACTGCTCAAGGGAACCCCCCTCAACAGCGGTCAATCGACTCCTCGAAGAAATGGATATAACGCTATGGCCCGCGTCCAAACCACTGCTGCGCCCATCTATTTTGGTAATCACGCCGATACCAAGCGAACCATTTCGGACAGCTCCGACGCTCATGTGATGACCATCGCGCCAACCGGTGCGGGCAAAGGGCGCACATCAATCATTCCAAACCTGCTTGAATGGCCCGGCTCCGTCTTCGTTATCGACCCCAAGGGAGAGAACGCCGAGCACACATCAAAACACCGCCGCGATGGTATGGGCCAGGAGGTCTTTGTCCTTGATCCTTTCGGGATCACGCGCGTTGGCGGTCAGCCCGTCAAGTCCGCCTGCTTCAACCCTTTGCGATTTGTAGAACTCGGCCCTTCCGGCATCACCCAGGCTGACCGGATTGCCGATACTTTGATCATCAGAGAAAAGGGCGAAAATCGATTCTTCAGCGACGAAGCGCGGATTCTGCTCAAAACGCTTATTCTTCACGTCCGTACCCATCCCACCTTTGAGGATCGGCGGAATCTGGTCACTGTCAACGAGTTGGCGAGCCGCCCCAGCACGCTTTTAGCGGAGGGCAGCGAGTTTCTGACGAATCCAAGCTATGACGGCTTGATCGCCCGGCTGTCGTGGCGCATGAAAGACAAATCTGAAAAAGAAGGCGGGAGTGTCTGGAGCACCGTACAGGCCAATCTCGGCCAATTTCTTGACGACCCTCGTCTAGCTGAAAACCTCAAACGATGCGATTTCGACTTCGCCGAACTGCTGAAAGGAAAAACCAGCATCTTCGTCGTCTTGCCAGCGCCCTATCTTGAAACCTTCAGCCGGTGGCTTCGTCTGTTAGTAGGCTGCGCCCTGGACAGGCTCTTAAGTGCCGGCATGGGCGAGTCACGCCGCGCGGCTGTGCCGGTGCTGATGGTTTTAGACGAATTCGCGCATCTGGGTGAACTGGAAGCGATTAAAACAGCCTATGGCTTGGCCAGAGGGGCCGGGATCAAGATTTGGGCAATCTTGCAGAGCCTGTCGCAGCTCGACGATATTTATGGCGAGCACGGCCGGGAAAACTTCGTCGCCAACAGCGGCGCAATCGAAGTCTTCAATCTCAACGACAATTTCGGCTGCCGATACTTTTCCGAAAAAATCGGTGAGGTCTATGTGGAAGTGCGCACTAACAGCACGTCTCTTGGCATGGATCCAGAAACCAGCGATGGCCGTGGATACGGAGGAAAAGTGTCTTCGGTGACGCGAAACCAGAACACGCAGCAAGAACGCCGCATGCGAATGCTTCCATGGCAACTGGCCCAGCTCGGGGCCAATAAAAAATTAGTCTTCCGGCGTGACCAGGATTTTATTATTGTGGAAAAAGTGCAATGGGACACGCATCCCGTGCTGAGCAAACTAGTTAAACAATAAACGCTGCCACCCATAGCTGCACCATGAACGCGATATTGAACTGGCCGGTCTGGGCTCTGTTTATCGCCTTCGGCGTCAGTCTGGTTATCGGGTTCACTGTCTTGCGCCTGATTTTAATCGTGATCGACCGGGCATATGCACAGCTTGAATTATTGGTGATCAAATCTATCCGTGGAACAGGCCGAGGGGTACGGAATTCGGCAATAGGACTTCAGCGCGGCTCGACCTCGATCGTAATTAAAATTCTTCATATTTTTGCTTTTCCATTTGTTTCAATTTGGACAGCGTTCGTAAAATTCTATAAAATTTCAACGCAAGAACTTCGCGACAGAATGGCAGAAGAAGCGCAACTTCGGGAAATCTGGGAGCAACAATTTCGCGAATTATTTCCTTCTTATAGAAGCTTCAAAAAGTTCTTTAATAATCCCACAGAAAATACCCAAAAGCCTGAAGCATCCGGCCCTGAGCATGAATCAATTGATGAATTTCATGAGGCCTGTCAAAAACTAGGATTGCCTGAAAATGGCGAATTTTCACAACAAGAATTCAATGAGCGTTATCGCAAGATCAGAGGGCGAGCCTTTCCTGATCAAGGCGGCAGCAACTGGTTCTTCCATGAAATTACCAAGGCTGCCAAAGTAATAGAACTTAAGAAAGGATGGTCATGAGTAAAGATGAAAATAAAATCTCTACCGTTACGAAAGACGATTTCGCGGCAAAATTGACGGCCTTTCGCAAAGCCGTTGGAGCTCCGGAGAGATTGCTGCTCAATTTTGCTTGCGCAACTCATGACCATGAATATTTGGTGACGATGGAGCGATTTGATGCGAAAGAGCCTTTTAAGTTCGCCCGAACGGAAACGGTTCTACCCACACCAGCCGGCAAAGGATCTGCCGCCAGGATGCGCGAGGTGGATGTAGAGGCAATCGACCTGCAAAGCTGGAAGTGTCCTGGTTGCGCCGCTGTTGGCGGTTTGGTCTTGTGCCAGACCTGCGACCACTTCATCTGTAATAGCAGCGTCCAGAAGATCGATGGAGAAAGCCGCTTTCAGTGCCGCGCTTCCTGCGGCGCGAGCGGCCGGCTCCTCCCTCTTGATAAATTCAAAGCCATGGAGGGTAAAGCCGTGCCAACTGGTTCATCTTTGGCATTGGGTCTGTCTGCCAAGACCACGGCCAAAGCCGCACCCACGCCCCGGCTCGGAGGAGGCATACCCTTACAGATTACTAAAAAAAAATGACTATGCTGAACCGCGAGGTTCGCCCTGGACAAGTATTAGTTCTGTGGCCAGCCGCCTTACGATGGAAGCGCAATTGTCTGCTTCGTATTGCATCTTGCTGGCCGTGTCACGCAGAAATTCTATTGCCCATTCACGATCTGCATTTTCTGAAATCATTGCATCATCTGTCAGCTGAAGAATAATTCAGCTCAAGGCTCTGCAAATGGGTTGCACATTAACATCATCTGCCAATAATTTTATTACCGTCCCATTAGAGCGACTTGGGCAGCATTGCCTTCAGGATCTTTAATTAGCATTTCCAATGCTTCCGGAGATTTCTCCATTATTTTTTCTTTCAAATTAAGGGGTTTTTTCAGGATTTCATAAACTGGCGCTGTTGTCCATAAATTTACGAGGATGACCATGAAAGACTTTGATAAAGCCGCTGACCGGCAAGCTTACGAAGATCAACGCTTTTCTCCTGAATTTAAAAAAAGAATCCATGAAAAATCTGAGGCTGATAAACTCGAACTAGAACGCAGCGATCAAGAATGGGAACGAAAATATCCCGATATAAAGAAGCAAGAGCTGGATAAAGCACTACTCGAACATTGCAAACTCAAGGTACAGCCACCGCCAGGAGCTGTCCGAGAAAGTTTGAAAGATGTCGAGATGAGAGTGGAAAAACAGATTATTGAGCAGCGCAAGATAAATAGACAACTCGAAATCGATGACCGGAATGCCGGAACTGATCGAATGTATGAAGCCGAGAGAATGAAACACCCCGAAATGCAGCAGGAACGCGATTCCGTGGAGAAAATGCGCCAGGAAAAGCTGCGCGACCGGGAAGTTACCCGTAACGCTGATCCGGGCAGAACTCCCGAAATTAAGCGAGACCCCGGACGGGAACGTTGACGTCCTCATCGGGCTGGCGCGTTAAGCGGTCGCCCCGGCTCTCTTACCGCCGTCCGTGGCCACGCTGCGGTAAATCGCGTTCCTGGATTCGCTCCCGCGCCAGCGTTTTTTCCCGCGCCGTTTCAGGGCCGGGTATGGTGTATGTGACATTGGATTGCTCACTCCACTGAACAAAACGCCCGTCCTGGAAAGTAGTCAAGTCAAGTCACTTGTCCACGTCTGGCGTTATCCTGAATCCGTGAGTTCAAAAAACGCGGCCTGATTTTCAAACTGGAGTGGACAAATCCCGGTGGAATATGCCGTGCTGTCGCGTACTGAAGCGGTTTATGGCGACGCCATGAGGGCGGGCAAGGCGGTTTTCCCAGGTTTTGAGCAGCATGAAGATTTTCCAGCCCAGGGCTGAACATGCCGCGCTGCGCGCAGGCCAGGTAAATGGAGCATGGGGCAGCGCGAGGATTTGCGCTGCTACGCGGTTGCGAGTTGCCCGTAATGCCGGTCAAACACCGCAAAGCCACTGTCGTTCGCGCCCAGGCCGAGCACCCAACGCCCAGCATGGCGGATCATGCGGGCGGCTTTGAACATCATCTCGTGCAACACCGTCTTGATACGCCGGCGCTGGGCCGGGTGGCGCACGGGCGCATCGGGCTCGTTCAGGGTGTTTTGTCCAATCAGGCGCAGCAGGTTCATGGCGACCGCAGCGAGCCGACAGACCAGATAATTGGTGTCAAACTTGCCACTGGGCAGGCGCTCCAGGTCCATATCGGACTTGAACTCGGCGTG
>NZ_KL448327.1:57955-82563 GCF_000709345.1 Polaromonas glacialis
AACTACCTGCTGCAGGGCCAGCGGACAGTAACCATCAACCCCCGCGTAGGTACGCCCGACCAGTTCCTTTTGCGTGTCGCTGTTGTCCATCGCGAAGGTGTCCAGATCCACTGGCGTGTAGCCGCAGCCCAGCGCGCCAAAATCAATGGGCCGCCCTTCAATACGGCTGCCCAGCAGCGCCTGGTTGATCTGCGCGGCCAGTTCAAACCAGTCGCTGGCCTGGGTGTTCAGGCGCTGGCGCAGCGTCGGACTCGACGGCACCGCCTGCAACCCCAGCGCGCGCATGAAAAAAGCGTTACCCCGAAAGCTCTCGATGGCGTCAAAGTCGTTCTTGCCCAGGCACAGCAGCCCGAGGTAGCTCTTGAGGATGTCGCTATTGGCAATGCCCGAGCGGACCGGGAAGGCCGGATCGATCAGCGCGTTGATATTGATGCGCTTGAGGTATTGGCCAATGAAGGCCAGTCCGGCGTGCGAACTCAGGTCGTAGGGCAATCGTTTGATAAGAAAGTCGGTCATGTTCTTAGCTCACCTGCAGGGTGAGCTGAACTTGGCGGCCAACTCATTGATTTCAATAAGGAAACCACCAAAATCTGACAACGAGATCACGGATTCAGGGTTATGTCAACCCAGTGGGCTGGATTGACATAACGCACGTCAGCGCGGTACGCAGCGGGTCTGACCATGAACAATTTCGCGTGCGCTGCCGCTTATGCCGCAGCTAACCTATGGCATTTCCAGGCTCGGCTCCTGAGTTTGCTGTTTTCACGCGCAGCCAAGCCCTGACTTTGGTCGAAGCCTTGCCTCCGACTTTTCTCATCAGAGAAGCCATTTTGGGGGTCAACGCAGAAAGCTGGGGAAAAATCGCACTGCAAGGGTTTTCTCAGCCTTGTAGAGCGACAGGCAGCGGCCGAACACCATGGCGCCTTGACCCAACTGTATGCCGAGCGAATCAGCCGCCTCGAAGCGCACCGTGGAATAACGTTGCCGGCTCGTTCTGATACGGGCGATTCAGAACGAGGCGCCTGCGACGGCGTGCTCAGCGCTGCATCGTTGCCGTGATGCACATACGTGCCGACCGTGCCTTAAGAGCCTGGTGAAGATGCATTCCAAAGCAATCAAACCCGCAAATAACTCACTCCTAACTAAAACGGTTATGTATGCGAATGCAACAAAATGAATAAATTCATGAGCTGGCTTTACATTGAGGGCCAACTACGCAGGAGACGTTCATGCAAAAGTGGATCGGACCGCTGAAAATATTCAGCCATGTCGTGGTGCTGTTGATGCTGGTGGCTATTTTGTATGCTGCCTTTATCTCGATCAAATACTGGTCCGGCATCAGTGTCTAGGAGCACCGCGCCATGAACAAACGACAAACCCGCCTGTTTGCCATCGGCTCCTCGCTGCTGGCCGCCCTGGTGTTCATCGGCCTGACGCTGGACAGCCACCGGCAGTTCGGCAAGCTCACCCATGCCGAAAACATCACGCCGGCCGTCACCCGCGGCAAGGATGTCTGGCACAAGAACAACTGCATCAACTGCCACACCCTGTTTGGCGAAGGCGCCTATTACGCGCCCGACCTGACCAAGATCACCCAGCACCGGGGCGAGGCCTACCTGACGGCCTACCTTCAGGATCCGTCCAAGTTCTACGACGAGAACCGCCACCGCCGGCTGATGCCCAAGCAGGACCTGAGCCCGACCGACATCAGCGACCTGATCGCCTTCATGGACTGGGTCAGCAAGGTGGACAACCAGGGCTGGCCGCCCCGTCCCATCCTGGTGACCGGCGCGTCCTTGCCTGGCTCGGACATGTCGGTGGCCCAGCAAAGCGCGGCAGCCCTGGGTGGCAGCACGGCGGCAACGCCTCCCGGAGCACGGCCCGTCGCTGGCGACGACAACCCGATGGCTCTGGGCGAAAAACTGTTTCGCAGCGCCACGCCGGCCTGCACCGCCTGCCACTCGGTGGCACCGGGCGTCAACATGGCCGGGCCGTCGCTGGCAGGCCTGTCGGCGCGCACCCAGGCCTTGCTGGCGTCAAGCGACTACAAGGGCAAGGCCAAGGACCTGGCGGGCTATATCCACGAAGCCATCGCCGAGCCCAGCGCGCATGTGGTTCCCGGCCCGATGTATTCGGCCAACGGCGCATCCTTCATGCCAACGACCTATGCCAAGGACCTGACGCCGGCGCAGATCGACCAGCTCGTCGCCTACCTGTCCTCGCTCAAGTAACGTGCAGCGCGCGTTGGCCCCGCGCCTGCGCCAGTTCACCATTCCCCGTCCTGGTTCGCCTTTCATTCGCCTTTCATTCGCCTATTAGTCGCTTTTTCTCGCCGGAGTCCGCCATGAGATACAAATCGCAATCCGTCGCCTACTGGTATTTCGCCGTGGCGCTGGCCCTGTTCGGCCTGCAGCTGGTGTTCGGCCTGCTGTCGGCCGCCAAGTACCTGGGGCCCGACCCGCTGCTGTACATCCTGCCCTTTGACGTGACCAAGATGATCCACACCAATTTGCTGATCGTCTGGGTTCTCACCGGCTTCATGGGCGCAACCTACTGGATGGTGCCGGACGAATCGCGCACCGAGCTGTACAGCACCAAGCTGGCCTATGTCCAGCTGGTGCTGTGGACGCTGATGGGCGTGGCCACCGTCGTTGGCTACCTGTTTCGTTACGGCACCGGCAACAAGCTGCTCGAGCAGCCGCTGCCGTCGAAGATCGTCATCGTCATCGTGATGCTGATGTTCCTCTACAACATCGCCATGACCATCCGCAACTCGGGCCGCTTCACCACCACCGAGGGCGTGCTGATCGGCGGCCTCGGCCTGGCCGCGCTGCTTTACCTGCCGGCGCTGCTGGAGTACGAGAACTACACCGTGGCCATCTTCTACCGCTGGTGGACTATCCACCTGTGGGTCGAGGGCGTGTGGGAAATGATCCAGGGGGGCTTCCTGGCCTACCTGCTGATTCGCCTGTCGGGCGCCGACCGCGAGGTAATGGAAAAGTGGCTGTACGTCATCGTCGGCCTGGTGTTCATCGCCGGCATCCTGGGCACCGCCCACCACTATTACTGGGTAGGGGTGCCCAGCTACTGGCTGCCGATTGGCGGGGTTTTCAGCGCGCTCGAACCGCTGGCGCTGGTCGGCATGGCGATGTACGCGTACTCGGCCATCCGTCGCTCGGGCCTGGCCCATCCCAACAAGCTGGCCCTGCACTGGACTGTGGGCAGCGCGGTGTTCACCCTGTTCGGCGCCGGCCTGCTGGGCCTGGCGCACACCTTTCCCAGCGTCAACAAATGGACGCACGGCACCTTGATCACCGCCATGCACGGCCATGCGGCGTTTTATGGTGCCTACGCGATGATCGTGCTGGCGATGATTACCTACGCCCTGCCGGCCTTCACCCGCCGGCCGGAGGAAGGCACGGCGATGGGCTATACCTCCTTCTGGATGCAGATCGCCGGCATGTTCGGCATGACGCTGTCGTTTGCCACCGCAGGCATCGGCCAGGTGTACCTGGAGCGCATCATGGGCATGGGCTACCTCGATGCGCAGCTGAAGATCCAGATCCATTTCGTGATGCTGATCATCACCGCGTCCATCTTCGCCATCGGCGTGGCGCTGTTCATCATTGATTTTTTCCGCTACAGCCCGGTATTTGAAGTAAGCAGCGACCCCGAGCCGGGACTGCGGCCCGTTAAGCCAGCGCGTCCGGCACGACCAGCCATGGCCTGAGCAGGTGAACGCCGAGCCGATGGCCCCAGTGCCGCAAGCCGTGCAAGCCCCCTACTACCTGCCCACCGGCCAGGAGGTGGCGGTGTTCGAGCAATGCTATGCGCGCCAGCTGGCGGTCATGCTCAAGGGACCCACTGGCTGCGGCAAGACGCGCTTTGTCGAGTACATGGCCTGGCGGCTGGGTCGCCCGCTCATCACCATTGCCTGCCACGACGACCTGAGCGCCAGCGACCTGATCGGCCGCTTCCTGATCCGCCACGATGGCACCGCTTGGCAGGACGGCCCGCTGACCCGGGCGGTGCGCGAAGGCGCGATTTGCTACCTCGACGAGGTGGTCGAGGCGCGCCAGGACACGGTGGTGGTGCTGCATCCGCTGACCGACCACCGGCGCATGCTGCCCATCGACAAGACCGGCGAAGTGGTGGCGGCGGCCGAAGGCTTCCAGCTGGTGGTGTCGTACAACCCCGGCTACCAGCGCATGCTCAAGGACATGAAGCCCAGCACCCGCCAGCGCTTTGTCGCACTCGACTTCGACTTTCCGCCGGCCGACCTGGAAGCGGCCATCGTCCTCCATGAAGGCGGCGTCGAGCCCCCCATGGCGCGCGGCCTGGTCGCCCTGGGCCAGCGGTTGCGCGGTCTGCGGGACCGGGGCCTGGCCGAAGTGCCGAGCACCCGCCTCTTGATCGCGGCGGCAAGGCTCATCGCCTCAGGCATTGCCGTGCCCCAGGCCTGCCATGCGGCTATCGTATCGCCCCTGTCGGACGAACCGTCGCTGGTTAGCGCCATGCGCGACCTGGTGGACGCGCTGTTCGTCTAGGTAGACACGGCAGCGCTCCATGGCCGAGGCGGAAGACGTCATCACCGATGCGGCGCGGCATGCCACGGTGTATGCGCAGGCGCTGTGGCGCCGCCACCGTCCCGCGCCGGCCGGACCGGCAGCGCTGCAACTCGCCGACATGGCGCGGCGGCTCGACCTGCTGGTCGCCGCAGCGTTCGGCCTGAGCCTGACGCTGCGTGCGGCGCAGCCGCCGGCACGGCCTTCATGGATTGGCCGAAAGCTGCTCAGGCACCAGTTGCCGGTGGGGCACCAGGCGATTCCGGCCACTGACGGGCGCAGTATTTGGCTGCCGGCGTCGCTCGAGGCCGGGCCATCCGGCACAGCCTCGGCGGCTGCGCGATATTGCACGCTGGCGCTGCAGCAGGCCATGCGCGCGGAACGCGGCAGCCCCAAGCATCTTCCAGGCGATGCGCCGCAGTTGGAGCGCGAACTGTATTTGCTGCTCGAAGCACGGGCGGCCGATGCGGCGCTGGCCAGCCGATTACCAGGAATGGCCGCCGCGCTGGTCGCGTTACGGAAGGAGGCACTGGCGCTGAGGCCGCCACTGGAGGCCTTTCCGGCGTCCTTGCGGCTCATCGAGCAGTTGGCGCGCGCCGCGCTCGCGCCCGGCGGCGACACCGTATTCACCGCCCGATTGCCAGGCGACCTCGATGCCGGCCTGTTTGCACTGCCGGCCAGCCCGGCGCAAGCCAACACCCAGGCCCGTGCGCTGGCCAGCGCGCTAGGCGGCAGCGCCGCGTCGGCACTCAGGGGCACGCGCCTGCTGTGGCGCGACGCATGGACCGGCGACCTGCGCGCAACGCCGCCGCTCCCGCAGGCTGGCGGCCAGAGCGCCGGCGGGGACGACGACAGCGAAGGCAGCCCATCGCCGCGCAGCGCCCGCCTGTCCCGCCGGCCCGAGGTGCGTGACAACCCCGAGGACGAGGACGACGGCCAGCCCGGCGCCTGGATGGTGCAAACCGCCCAGCCCCAGGAAAAGGCCGAAGACCCGATGGGCCTGCAGCGCCCGACCGACCGCGACCAGACCACCGCATCCGAGGACTTTGCCGATGCCCTGTCCGAACTGCCCGAGGCTAGGTTAGTGTCAGCGCCCGGCAAGCCGAAGGAAGTGTTGATTTCCGACGACCCGCCTGAAGCGCGCACCCATCGCGGCGCGGACGCTCAGCCGGGCCAGGCGCCGGAAAAGCGCCACTACCCCGAATGGGACTGGCGCCTGCGCGCCTACCGCGACCCGGGCGCCACGGTGCTGCTGCTGCCCGCGCCCTTTGGGCCGCAGCAATGGGTGGACGACACGCTGGCGGCGCGCCGCAGCATGCTGCATGAAATCCGCCGCCGCTTTGAGCTGCTGCGCGCCCAGCGGACCCGCCTGCGCAGGCAGCTCGATGGCGACGACATCGACCTGCAGGCCTACATAGAAAGCCAGGCCGACTTTCGCGCCGGCCTGCCGATGGCCCAGCGCCTTTACCAGACCGAGCGGCGCAGCCGGCGCGACATGGCGGTGATGCTGCTGGTCGATGTCAGCGGCTCGACCGACGGCTGGATTACCGCCGACAAGCGCATCATCGACGTCGAGCGCGAAGCCCTGCTGCTGGTGTGCCTGGCGCTCGACGGCATGGCCGACCCGTACAGCGTGCTGGCTTTTTCAGGCGAAGGGCCCCAGGCGGTGGTTGTGCGCAGCATCAAGCGGTTTGACGAGCGCTATGACAGCGCGGTCGCGCAGCGCATCGCCGGCCTGGAGCCCGAGCACTATACCCGCGCCGGCGCCGCCCTGCGCCACGCCTGCAGCCTGCTGATGCGCGAGCCCGCCGAGCACCGGCTGCTGCTGCTGCTTTCCGACGGCAAACCGAACGACGTGGACGACTACGAAGGCCGCTACGGTGTCGAGGACATGCGCCAGGCCGTGCTTGAAGCCAAGCTGCAGGGCATTTCGCCGTTCTGCCTGACGATTGATCGCCAAGCGGCCAACTACCTGCCGGCGGTGTTCGGGCCGCATCACTATGCCCTGCTGCCCCGGCCCGAGCTGCTGCCTGGTGTGCTGCTGGACTGGCTGCGCCGGCTGGTGGCGGCATGATTGCAGGCTGCTGGAGCGATTTTTAGCGCACGCCCTGTCAGCCAACCTTGCCGCACGCCACTTGACGCATTGCACGCCGGCCACCGATCAATCTCTACCTTCGGTCTCAACAAACTATTGTTAAACGGACATGGGTTGTAACAGATTAAAAAATACATTTCAAATGCATTTAAATTGGTAAAATAACATTCATATTAAATACATGTTTAAGGACTTCCTATCATGAATGCATGACTTTCGGCCACTACTTTGTGTACTCACCTGAAAAATTAACAGATTTTTGCGAAAAGTAGCGACATTTCATTTCTCAAGTAATTTGATGCATCTGAATGAAGAGATCAAAAGCGAAGCCGCTTGGTCAATATTGTAAAAAAATAAGACTAAGCGTTCCAGCGTACGGACAGAGTTTCGGCTCCCATTTCAAGATAAAGAGCCCAAATTCCGAGTTGCTAATCGTCCCTGGTCACGCCCAGCACTTTCGAAGTCAACACTGCACCACTTTTCGTGGAAAGCGCAACGGTGACTTCATCCATAAATTCGATGACCCGCATGAAGCGGGCAGCGCATTTTCCAGATACCAATTTAGGAATCACTCATGAAAACCGAACAAAAAAACCAGCACGACGAAGACTTGGCCAAGGGCAAAAGTCGTCGAAATTTTCTCAGCAGAAGTGCGCTGCTGGGATTGACGGGTGCCGGCGTGTCGCTGGGTCTGGCCGGCTGCAAGGATGAAGTCGCGACCAAACCGGCTGCAGCCGCTGCAGCAGCGCCAGCGGCCGGGCATGAACTGGCGCCCGGACAGCTCGATGACTACTATCACTTTTCCAGTGGCGGCCACTCCGGCGAAGCGCGGATTCTGGGCATGCCTTCAGGCCGTACCTTGCGCCGAATCCCGATCTTCAACATCGATCCGATGGTGGGCTGGGGCATCACGAATGAGTCCAAGGCGATCATGGGCACCAAGCCCGATGGCAGCCTGAAGTACACCACCGGCGATACCCATCATGTGCATGGCAGCTACAAGGACGGCACCTACGACGGCCGCTGGCTGTTCACCAATGACAAGATCCATTCCCGGCTGGCCCGCATCCGCATGGACACCATGGAATGCGACAAGATCACCGAATTGCCCAACGTGATGGGGTTTCACGGCATTTTTACTGACAAGCGCGATCCAGTGGACCAAGCCATCAACTACACGACGCGCGTGTTCTGCGGACAGGAATTCCATACCCCGCTGCCCAACGATGGCCGCGACCTGGATGACCCAAGCAAATGGGGTTGCCTGTTCACCTGCGTGGATGCCGCCACGATGGACGTGCGCTGGCAGTGCCGGATCGACGGCAACATGGAACTGGTGGCCACCTCGTATGACGGCAAGCTGGCCGGCTCGACCAACTACAACACCGAAAACGCGCCTGACCTGGCCGGAATGATGACGGCCGAGCGCGATGCCTGCACGTTCTTCCACATCGAGCGCATCGAAAAACTCGTCAAGGAGGGGAAATTCACCACCATCGGCAGCTCCAAGGTGCCGGTGGTCGATGGCCGCAAGGCCGCCAATCCAGACCCGAAGACAGCCGTCACCTGCTATGTCCCGCTGGGCAAAAATCCGCACGGCGTGAACGCCTCGCCGGACGGAAAATATTTTGTCACCGCCGACAAACTCTCGCCCACCGCCTCGGTGATCGAGCTGTCCCTGGTGCTGAAATGGTTTGACGGCGAATTGAAAGAGCTGCGTGAAGTCGTCGTAGCCCAGCCTGAGATCGGCCTGGGACCGCTGCACACCGCTTTTGACGGCAAGGGCAATGCCTACACCTCGCTGTTTCTCGACAGCCAGGTTGTCAAGTGGAACGTCGCAGCAGCTATAGCGCAGTTCAAGGGCGACAAGGCCGCCAAGGTTGTGCTTGACAAGATGGACGTGAATTTTCAGCCCGGCCATGGTTACTCGTCGATGGGCGAAACCAAGGAAGCGGATGGCAAGTACATGAATTCCGGCAACAAGTTTTCCAAGGACCGCTTCCTGCCCGTCGGCCCATTGCATCCGGAAACCGAGCAACTGATCAACATCAGCGGCGAAAAGATGGTGACGCTGGCAGAGCACACGGCTTACCCCGAGCCGCATGACGGCATCATCGTGCGCCGCGACGTGGTCAAGACGCGCCAGATCTACAACATGGATGATTTCCCAAATGCGGTCAAGGCCGAGAACGCCGGAATCGAGCGCAAGGGCAACAAGGTCCATGTGCGCCTGATGTCACAGGCGCCAGCCTTCAGCATGCCGGTCATCAAGATCAAGAAGGGCGACGAAGTCACTATCACCCTGACCAACTATGACAAGGTCGAGGACCTGACGCATGGCTGTGCGATTCCGACCTACAACATCTGTTTTATCGTCAACCCGCAGGAAACCAAGTCCGTCACGTTCAAGGCGGACCGCGTGGGTGCCTACTGGATTTACTGCACGCACTTCTGCCACGCCCTGCACCTTGAAATGCGCAGCCGCTTGTTGATCGAGGCGTAATTTCGCGCCAGATGCAACCTTGGCAAGGTGTGTGCCACGCACCTTGCCAAGCCTCAAACAGCGTTCAACCCAACGCTGACGCGATCGGACCGTAGTTTTATGGAACATTCAGTTTTCCGCAGGCGCCTGCTGCGCCCCCTGCTCATCGTCCTGGCCTTCATGCTCTGCCTGCCATTTGCGGCACAGGCCGAGGCGACCGTTTACGACGCCGAGCTGTCCGAGCAATTGAAGCACGGACCGGACCTGTGCGCGGCAGCGCCTTGCCGCGATGTCATGCCCGCCGCACAGCAGTTTTCCAAGCGCAAGGGCGCGCCCAATTATGTTGAAGCGTACGCCGTCGAAGGCGACAAGACGCGCCTGGTGGGCTATGTTTTTCTTTCAACCGACGTGGTCGATATTCCCGCCTATTCGGGCAAGCCGGTTGTCACGCTGATTGGCATGGACACCCGCGGCATCATCACCGGGGTGCGTGTGCTCAAGCACTCGGAACCCATCCTGCTGGCCGGAATTCCCGAGTCCGCACTGCTTAAATTCATTGCCCAGTATGTCGGCAAAGCCGCCGACGCCAAGCTGGTGATCGGCCGCGACCGGGAAGGCGATGACGCCATCGGGCTGGACGCCATCAGCGGCGCGACCGTCACCGCGATTGCCGAAAACCAGGTGATCTCACGCAGTGCCTACGAGATCGGCAAACAGGTTGGCCTCATCAAGAGCACGCCCCGGCCGCCAGCGCGCTTTACGCAGCTGAAAGAGGAGCCGCTGGACTGGGCCGGCTTGCTCAAGGAAGGCAGCGTGCAGCATCTGGTGGTGACGGCATCCGACATGGGTCTGCCGGATCAGTCCCAGTCGTACATGGATTTGTATTTCGGTTACCTCAATGTCCCGGCAATTGGCAACAGCCTGCTGGGTGAACGCGGCTACCAGAGGCTGATGCAGGACCTGAAGCCGGACGAACATGCGATCTTCATCATCGGCAACGGGCAGGAGACCTTCAAGGGCTCCGGCTACGTGCGCGGCGGCATTTACGACCGGGTGCAGGTGCGCCAGGACCCGATGACCTTCACATTCATGGATACCGACTACCAGAATCTTTACGGTCTGCAGCCCGCCGGTGTGCCAGGCTTTAAAGAGTCGGCGATTTTCATCATTCGCTCGGCCAGTTTCAATCCGGCCTGGCCATGGCAGCTGACGGTGCTGGCCAACAAGGTCAATCCCGCAACCGGCAGCAAAACCTTTGTGCACTTCGACCAGGAACTGTGGCTGCCTGCGCGCTATCTGGAGGGCGGTCGCCCGCATGTGGACCGCCCGGAAGCAGCGTGGAAGTCGATCTGGAAAAATCAAAAGCTTGAAATCACCCTGTTTGTCCTCCTCCTGGGCGTGACCGCACTGGTGTATTCGCTGCGCGACAAGCTGGTGCGCAGATCGAGCCGCAAACACAAGCCGTGGACAGCGGTGCCGCATCACCTGATATGGATTGCCAGTGTGGCCTTCCTGGGCTTTTACCTCAAGGCGCAACCGAGCATCACGCAGGTGATGACCTGGTTCCATTCGATGCTGAACCAGTGGAAGTGGGAGCTGTTCCTGTCGGACCCGTTCATCTTCATCTTCTGGCTGTTCATCGTCGTCACGGTGCTGGTGTGGGGGCGCGGTGTGTTCTGCGGCTGGCTATGCCCGTTCGGCTCGCTGCAGCAGCTCGCGCACAGCGCCGGCAAGTGGCTTGGCCTGAAGCGTTTTCAGCGCCTGCTGCCCAAACCGCTGCACGACAAGCTCAAATGGATCAAGTACGGCGTGTTTTTTGTCCTGCTCGGCGTGTCTTTTTATTGGATGGAAACGGCCGAAAAGCTGGCTGAAATCGAGCCTTTCAAGACGACCTTCATCGTCGGCGTGTGGAACCGCACCTGGCCATTCTGGCTGTTCGTTGGCGGCATTCTGGGCTGGTCTTTCCTCAGCGAGCGTCCGTATTGCAAATACATTTGCCCGCTGGGCGCCGGCCTGGCCATCCCCGGAAAGTTCCCATTGTCCGGTTTGAAGCGCAAGGCAGAATGCCAGACCTGCCATGCGTGCGCCGCCGGCTGCGGCTCCCATGCGATTGATGCTGCCGGCAAGATCGACCCGATGGAATGCATGCTGTGCCTCGACTGCATGGTCCTGTATTACGACGACCATGCCTGTCCGCCGCTGGTCAAGGAGCGCAAGACACGCGAGAAGCAAGGCCTGCCGCTGACCGCCATCAATGCCAAGGGCTACTTCATTCCGCTGGACAGCGTGCGCCGCAATCTGTCCGAAAAAACGGCGGAACTGGCTGAAAGGAAAGCCTGACGTGAACAAGGCGGTAGCCGCGCTTTATGCCTGGACGTCCAGGGCCGTGTTGCTCGCCGCTAGCCTGGCGCTGTCTGTCAACATGGCCTGGGGCGCTGTGCTGCTGGTCAAGCCTGGCGAATCGATTGCCGCAACCATCCGTGCGGCCCAGCCTGGCGATACCGTTCAGGTGGCGCAAGGCGTTTACGCCGGACAACTGCTGATCGACAAGCCGATCACGCTGCAAGGCCTTGGCCGACCGACCCTGAGCGCGCAAGGCAGCGGCGACGTGATCCGGGTGCGCGCGGCTGACGTGAGCATCGACGGCTTCATCATCCGGGACAGCGGCATCGACCTGGCGGCCAAGAACTCAGGCGTTCATGTCGAACCCGCCTCGGACCGGGTAAGGATCAGCAACAACTCGCTGCCCTACAACCTGTTCGGCGTGTGGCTGGAAAGCGTCAAGGACGCGCGCGTCGTGAACAACATCATCACTGGCAAGCGTGATTTGCCGTCGGCGGCACGCGGCGACGGCATTCAGGTGTTCAACACCAGCAATGTGCAAATCATCGACAACAACATCAGTTACGCACGCGACGGCATTTATGTGGATGTCTCCCGCAATGCCTTGTTTCGGGGCAACAAGATTCATCACCTGCGTTATGGCACGCACTACATGAACACCAACCACAGCACCTGGGAAAACAACGAGTCCTACCTCAATCGCGGCGGCCTGGCGCTGATGGAAGTGCGCGATCTGACCGTGCGCAACAACAAAGCCTGGGGCAACGCCGACCACGGCATCATGCTGCGCACGATTCAGGACTCGGTGATTGAAAACAACGTCGTTGCCGGCAACGGGCGCGGTTTTTTCATTTATGACGCCGAATACAACACCGTGCGGGACAACCTGGTCATTGGCAACCGCGTGGGCATCCACCTGACGGCCGGCTCCGGCAACAACAAGGTCGATGGCAATGACTTCATCAGCAACCAGGAGCAAATCAAATACGTTGCTGCGCGCGATGTGCAATGGGGCCGCGACCGGGGCAACTACTGGAGCAATTACAGCGGCTGGGATCAAAATGCCGACGGCATCGGCGACATGGCTTATGAAGCCAATGATGTAGTGGACCGGCTTAACTGGCAATACCCGCTGCTCAAGCTGCTGCTGACCAGCCCTTCGATACAGACGCTGCGCTTTGTCGCGCGCCAGTTCCCGGTGCTGCGCGCGCCCAGTATTGTGGACAAGCATCCGCGCATGCAGCCTGCGCATCAGGACTGGAGGCGCTGGAGTGATAAATGAAAAAATGGCGGGCACGGCTGAAGTGATCCAAAAAACCAACGTGATCGAAGTGGCCGATGTCAGCAAGATTTATGGCGACATCACGGCGCTGGACGGCATCAGCCTGTCGGTGGTGCAAGGCGAGATGTTCGGCTTGATCGGTCCCAACGGGGCCGGCAAAAGCACGCTGTTCAAGCTCATGCTGGGACTCATCTCGCCGACGTCAGGCAGCATCCGGGTGCATGGCGTGCCCATCGATGGCCGCGACTTCAGGGCGGTGCGGCGGCGCATCGGCTACCTGCCTGAAAGCTTTGTCACCTACGACAATTTGACGGGCCTGGAAATACTGCGTCTGTTTGCCGATCTGAAGCAGGTGCCGCGTAGCAGTTGCGCGGCGCTACTGGAGCGCGTCGGGCTGGCGGATGCAGCGGGGCGGCGGGTCAGCGGGTATTCCAAGGGCATGCGCCAGCGACTGGGCTTTGCGCAGGTGCTGCTGGGCAAGCCGGACCTGATTTTTCTGGACGAACCGACCAACGGCCTGGACCCGCAGGGAATCCATGATTTTTACCAGATCCTGCGCCAGGTACAGGCGCAAGGCGCCACCATCATCCTGACCTCGCACATTCTGGCCGAGATCCAGGAGCGGGTGGACCGCCTGGTGATTTTGCAAACCGGACAGATTGCCGCGCAGGGAACGCTGGCGCAGTTGCGCACGCAGCGCGTCCTGCCGTCGGTCATCGAAGTGACGCTGGCGCCCGGCCAGCAAGCCCGCATAGAGGCCGGGCTGGCGCGCATGGCCGGGCTGCAAATCACCATGAACGGCCAGCACGCGCGCATTTCCTGTCTGCCGGCGCAAAAAGTCGCGGTGTTCGAACTGCTGTTTGGGCTTGGCGGTGCGGTGCAGGACATTGCGGTGCGCGAGCCGTCGCTGGAAGACCTGTTTCTGGGTTATGGGGAGCAGCATGTTCAAGCACATTGAGTGGGCACAGGTTCGCGTCATCGCGGCCAAGGAATGGCGCGAGCGCATCCGCAACTCGTGGGTTCTCGCGGTGGCGGTGATTTTTGCGCTGTTTGCGCTGGCGATTGCCTACTTCGGTTCGGCGCAGCAAGGCAGCATTGGCTTTCACGGTATCGATGTCACCATCTCCAGCCTGGTCAGCCTGGTGATTTACCTGGTGCCGCTGATCGCCATGATCCTGGGCTACGACGCCATCGTCGGCGAGAGGGAACGCGGCTCGCTGGAGTTGCTGCTGTCAATGCCGATCACCCGCTTTGAAATTTTGCTCGGAAAGTACCTGGGCTTGTCGGCCGCCCTGGCCTGCGCCACGGCGATTGGCTTTGGCGCAGGCTTGCTGCCTTTGGCAAACCAGCTGGGCACGCGCGATTTTTACCATTACGCAGGTTTTGTTTTCTCTGCCGTCCTGATGGGCATGGCTTTCCTGAGCCTGTCGCTGTGGCTGTCCGTGGTGTCGCAAGACCGCATGCGTGCCAGCGGCATGGCGATCGGGACCTGGTTCTTCTTCGTGCTGGTGTTTGACCTGCTGCTGATGGGTCTGCTGGTGGCCAGCAAGGGCAGCCTGAGCAGCACCGTTTTCGCCGGCTTGCTGATGCTCAACCCGGCCGATGTGTTCCGGCTGCTGAACATCTTCAGTTCGCAGCAGGTGCAGACGATGTATGGCCTGGCCACCGTCATGCCGGGCAGCCTGACCAACCCGATGGTGCTGATGAGCATCATGCTGGGCTGGATCATCGTGCCCTTCCTATTCGCCAACTGGAGATTCAAATGAAAGCGATCAATACCGCCAGGCGCCAGGGCCTGCGCACATCCATCCAATGGGCCGGCGCCCTGGCCCTGCTGGCACTGCTTCCGGCCTGCAACCGCGCCCTTCAGCCAGCAGTGGCGCTGGAGCCCGGCAGCGACACCGCCTGCGTGGTCGATGGCATGGTGCTCAAAGACTTTCCAGGTCCCAAAGGGCAGGTTCACTATGCCGAAGGCGCACCCGACTTTTACTGTGACCTGGTCGAGCTGTTTACCGCACTGCTCATGCCGGAGCAAAAACGCCCGCCCAGCGCCGTGTTTGTGCAGGACATGGGCAAGACCGACTGGGATCATCCAGAGGCGAACTGGATTGATGCCAAAACGGCCTTCTACGTGACCGGAAGCCGCAAACGCGGCTCCATGGGGCCGACCTTCGGCTCGTTTTCCAGCCAGCTGGACGCCGACAACTTTGCCAAAAAAGAAGGCGGCCAAACGATGCGCTTTGCGCAAATCACACCCGACATGGTCAACCTGACCGGCGGTATGGCGCACGACGCCACGATGTCGCGTTGAGGTAGCCCGCTTGAAACACGAATTCACCCCCGCCATGGAAACCTTGACCCCAGCGCCCCTGAGCGCCGAAGAACTGCAGGCTTTGTTTGCAGAAACCAACTATCGCCTGCGTGAATCGCGCAAGGCGGTTTTGCAGCGTTACGCGGTGCAAAGTGAAGCCGGGTTGCTCGCGCAAATCGGGCAAGCCCGTGTGGCCGAACATCCCGCTTATGAGCTTTACCTGAGTGCGCTGATTCTGGAACAAACCCGCATGCAGATCAGGGCGGAAATGGTGTCGCAACTCGGTCCCGCCAATGCCGCCAATGAAATTGATTTACCGTCCATCAGCGTGCATTTGGGACTCCGGCAACAGCTGCAAACCCATTACGCGTCACGCCTCTCTGAACCGGTCCAACTGGCACAGGATGCCTTGATGCTGTCGTTTGATACCGGACTGAAGGTGGAAGTGCGCTATTTCAGCCGTCAGGAATATTCCATCGGCTGGTCCTGGGATGGCTTCGAATTGCGAATCGATACCGCGCCCTCGCATCCCGACTGCACGACACGACCTCACCATCTGCACAGGGAAGACGGCACGCTGGCGCCAGACAGCGCAACGTTGCCTGGTACGGACTGCTGGCTCAACCTGTCCGGGCTGCTGGACCGCTTGCTGTCAGACCCTTTGCTGGCAGCGCCGTCCTTCCTTGGCGCGAAACCCGCCTGACTGGAAATCATTGCGCTTGAAATGCCTAACAATTTTTGCTACTTAATTTATAGCTGCTTGCGCAATCCCAGTATGAGCAAGAGGCACATTTAATGCTGAAAACTCGTTTATTGGTCAAAATAAATGTGCTTTAAAAAATGCGGCAACGGATTGCGCCGCCACAACAGGGAGCCTGGCAAGGAGCACGGCGCCCATCGAGTCAACTGCAATTCATCCCCTCACCCCGTCTTTCAATCTTTTCAACCTTTTCAACCTTTTCAACCCCGACAGGAAATCAAATCATGAACGCCTACAAATTATTGCCCCTCGTCCTGGTTGCGGCTCTGGCCGCGTGCGGCGAAAAAGCCCCAACGACCAGCGAATCGGCAGCACCGGCAGCGGTGACGCCAGCGGCAACAGCGCCGGTCACGCCACCGGCGCCAATCGTCGCTGCCGCACCGCCGGCCGCAGCGGCAGCCAAGGGTCCGGCGCCCAGCGCGGAAGTGCTGGCCCAGGGCGAAAAAATCTACACCGCGACCTGCCTGGCCTGCCATGGCGCAGGCGTGCTGGGCGCTCCGAAATTTGGCGACAAGGCCTTGTGGGCGCCGCGCATTGCCAAGGGAATGGACACGCTCTACACCAATTCGATCAATGGCATCAACATGATGCCGGCGCGCGGCGGCAATGCTGCCTTGAAGGATGACGAGATGAAGGCCGCCGTTGACTACATGGTCAGCAAGGCAAGTTGATTTGACCAAGGAAGCGTCGGCCAGTCTGGCTTGACGCTCCCTTGCCCGAAAAGGTGTCTCGTCCATGTTTCCTAAAATCCTGCTCACCATCATCAAGTCCCTGGCCAGCGCCCTGCTGGTGCTGTCGTGGCCCAGCAGCCACGCCGCCAATGACGCCATCCACCGCATTCCGGGTTACGTGTTCGGGACCCCGGTCGAGGTCGCGATTTACGGCGAGCCGGAAGCGCGCGCGAATCTACTGGGCGCGCGCGTGCTGAGCGAGTTCGACCGGCTGCACCACAAGTTCCATGCCTGGGAGCCCAGCGCACTGACCGCCCTGAACGACAGCATTGCACGGGGCGAGTCGTACCAGGCCGATGCCGAAATGGTCAGCCTGCTGCAGACGGCCACGCAACTGGCCGAGCGATCGGACAATTTATTCAACCCGGCGATCGGTCACCTGATCCGCCTGTGGGGATTCCAGAGCAGCGACATCACGGAGCAGTCGCCCGCGCCGGCGGAAATCAGGCGCTGGGTCGATGCCAATCCGCGCATGTCCGACCTGCGCTACAACGGCCTGCAGGTTTCAAGCCGCAACAAGGCGGTCATGATCGACTTGGGCGGCTATGCCAAAGGGTATGCGCTGGACCAGGCGGCGCGGATTTTGCGCGATGCCGGCGTGAATGCAGCGCTGATCAACGTGGGCGGCAATGTGCTGGCTGTTGGCCAGCCGGGCGACCGGCCCTGGAAGGTCGGCATCCGGAACCCGCGCGGCGAGGGCACGGTGGCGGCGGTGGAACTGCATGACAACGAAGCGATGGGGACCAGCGGCGACTACCAGCGTTATTTCATGAAGAACGGCAAGCGCCATCCGCACATCATCGACGGCCGCACCGGGCAAACCATCGACCTGGTGGCGTCGGTGACGATCATCACGTCCGGCGGCGCTGATGCTGGCTTGCGCTCGGACGGGAATTCCAAGCCGCTGTTCATCGCCGGCCCGCTGCATTGGCGCGCAACGGCGCAGCGGCTCGGCCTGAACGAAGTCATGCTGATCGATGCCAACCGGAATGTCGAGATGACGCCGGCCATGCGCGAGCGGATCGCGGCAGGAAAAACGGCTGAAACGGCAAAGCGGCCGCGCATGCGCTGATCCGCATACAGCTGAAAAGCACCTGCCGAAAGTGGCAAAACCGGTATGGGAAAGCCATCGACCAGGTGAACGCTACGCTTGGCCGGCTGACCTGCAAATCGGCGGCGCGGGCCGTGCGCTCCGAGAGGTGCGCATGAAGGCATCGACCGTCGACCCCGCGCCGGCGCCGAACGCCTGATCGGACGAAAGCAACAACTCGGCATTGAGTGCTCTGGTCAATGCCAAGACGGGGTGCAACGGATGGCAAAGTGGCTCATTCTCCAGCTCAAAAGACACAGGTCCACTTATAAGCCAGGCCCAAAACCAATTGCATTATGTTTTGACCCCGGATTCGTAAGCTTTTCAGCCTAGATCACAACTTACAAGTTGTGAGCCACGATCGTATTGGACACCAAGGCATGTTTGCTTTGGTATCAAGAAAGGGCCTGCGAGACCGACCACCAGTGCCAGGCGGCCCACGCTATTCCAACCCAGACTGTCAGCACCAAAGCGATACCCCACAAGTTGCGCGGTTTCGCCCCCTCTCGCGCCATCCACTCAGCGCCCTGCTGGCGGCACTCGGCCAATACTGCCGCAGGCGTCAAGCGAATCGCCAGCCAGATCAGGCCCGGAAGCAGCAGCACGTCGTCCACATATCCCAGCACCGGGATGAAGTCTGGAATCAGGTCGATCGGGCTTAAGGCGTAGGCCACTACAAAACCCCCAAGCGCCTTGGCATACCACGGAGTGAGTGGGTGCTTGCACGCAAACCACAGCGTGACACCGTCTCGTTTGAGTTGTTTGGCCCAGCCGCGCAAGGCAGTAAATATGTTCACAAAAACCTCCAAAAACTTCTTATCAAAATTCAGTCATGCTTTGACAATGTCGAGTTTATGAGTCGGGCACTGCCAAAACTTTATTCCCGGCAACGCGATGTGCCCAATAGGTGTAGCGACCTGCATTCAAAAACAGTCCGACCTGCAATCAACAGTTTTTTCGACCAGAATTAACTGCGTCCAGCGGACTTCTCAAACCAGAGATAACTGCGAATGAACCTGCATTTACCGACGCCGGCCTGCATTCCATCGGCGCGAGCCAGCAATAATTGCGAATGAATTTCAGGTCAGATAAGCAAAAACAGGCACCCTGAGATTTACTGCGAACTACAACTTCGCAGCAGTAGCAGTCATTGCGGATTGACTGCTATCGAGCGAGTTCGCAACATTCTTCGGAAATGACCTTCAGGCCCTCTCATACCAGTCCTTGCTGTTATTCACGATGTACACCACCAACAGCATCACCGGTACTTCAATCAGAACGCCAACCACTGTGGCCAGCGCTGCCCCAGAGTTGAATCCGAACAGGCTGATGGCAGCGGCCACCGCCAGTTCAAAGAAATTGGAGGCGCCAATCAGCGCGGATGGGCAAGCGATGCTGTGCTTCTCACCGACCGCACGGTTGAGCCAATAGGCCAATGCTGAGTTGAAGAACACCTGAATCAGTATGGGCACGGCCAACAGGCCAATCACCAACGGCTGCTTCAAGATGGCTTCGCCTTGGAAGGCAAAGAGCAAGACCAGCGTCGCTAAAAGCGCCGTGATTGACCAGGGTCCAATCTTGGCCATCGCGGCATCAAAAGCCGCTGTGCCTTTAGCCAGCAGGATTTTGCGCAGCCACTGAGCCAGGAGGACGGGTATCACGATGTAGAGCACCACCGAGGTCAGCAAGGTATCCCAAGGCACGGTGATGGCCGAGAGTCCAAGCAGGAATGCCACCAAAGGTGCAAAAGCAATCACCATGATGCTGTCGTTCAGTGCCACTTGCGACAGCGTGAACAGTGGGTCTCCCCCTGTCAGCCTGCTCCAGACAAACACCATGGCAGTACAGGGTGCTGCCGCCAGCAAAATGAGTCCGGCGATATAGCTGTCGAGTTGGTCAGGCGGCAAAAGCGGGGCAAACCAATGGCGGATGAAAAGCCAACCCAGAAATGCCATTGAAAACGGCTTGACCAGCCAGTTCACAAACAGGGTGACGCCAATGCCCTTGACGTGCTTGCGTACCTCTCCCAGTGCTGCGAAATCCACTTTCACCAGCATCGGAATAATCATCACCCAGATGAGCAATCCCACCGGCAGGTTGACCTTGGCAAGCTCCATGCGTCCAATGGCCTGAAATAGATCTGGCAAGAGTTGTCCCATTGCGATGCCTGCCACGATGCACAGGAATACCCAGACGGTCAGATACCGCTCGAACACGCTCATGGGCGCGACTGCCGCCTGCTGGCCAAGCGTCATTTGATTGCTGCTCATGTCGGGACTCAACTCTTGGCGAGGTCACGGGCTGTTCCTTGCAGAACTCCCTTTGCCAACTTGCTTGTTGGCAGACTGATGAGCAGCGCCAAGCGGCGTTTCATCGCATGCATGGTCTTGCGGAAGGCTTCGAGTTTTTCAGCATCTGAGCCATCACCTTCGGATGGGTCGGGGTACCCCCAATGTGCGGTGGCAGGGTGACCCGGCCAGATGGGGCACACCTCACCGGCCGCGTTATCGCAGACGGTGATGATGAGGTCCATCTTGGGGGCGTCAAGGATTGCGAACTCATCCCAGCTTTTGCTGCGCAGTCCTTCAATGGAAATACCCGCCTTTTGCAGGATCTGCAGACCCAAAGGGTTAGGCTGCTGGTTTTCTCGTGGGCTGCTACCGGCGGAATAGGCTTTGAAACCGCTCTTGCCCATGCTATTTAGCAAAGCCTCAGCCAGGATGCTGCGCGCTGAGTTATGGGTACAGAGAAACAGGACGTTCAGGCAAGACATTGTGGTCATGGATTAGCAGCAAGAAGAGGTTGTTGATGGCTTGGGGCCGCAGCAGGAAGGTTTTGCGGCAGATTCAGCGGTGGGCGTGCAGCCGGCAGAAGCGGTCGCATCATTGCCAGCCGGCGCGCAGCATGTGGGTTCGGTCTTGGTAGCTCCTGGCGCTGGAGCACAGCATGCGCCAGCCGCCACGGACTTGTCCGCCTCGTTGAATACGGGAATGTTGCCCAGCGTGTGAAAGTGCTCCCACGCAATGCCCTGGGGGTCAGTAATCCAGTGTTTTTCACTGCGGGCATAGCAGCATGTGGTGGCACCCTCATCGAGCAGGCTCATGTCTGCAGATTGCGCACGCACTTTGAGTTCCTCCAGTTCCGAGGCATCGTCCACCTGAAAACCCAGATGGTCCAGACCGGGCTTGGCGCCGCGGGTGGAGATGGCGAAATTCACGCGCGGGTCATCAAGCATCCACTTTGCGTAATCTGCCTCCACCCGTGCCGGCTCGGATGCGAACAGCTTGGAATAAAAGGCAACACTTTTGACCAAATCGTCGACGTGAACATGGACGTGGAATCTTTTCATGGCGTTTCTCCTTTTTAGCAGTGGCAAGCGGTGGCGTCGGAGGTCAGGCAGCCCTCGCCAGCGCAGCAGTTTTCGGTGAGGTAGCCCAACAGCTCGTTCATGGCGTCAAACGATGCGCGGTAAATCAGGTTGCGCCCTTGGCGCTCCTGGGTCACGAGCCCGGCCTGCACGAGCTCCTTCAGATGGAAGGACAGGAGTGCCGGCGTCATCCCGAGCTTGTCCAGGATGACCCCAGGCGTGAGCCCCTCTTTTCCCGCCACCACAAGGGCGCGAAAGACCCGAAGGCGAACTTCTTGCGCTAGCGCAGCAAGTGAGCGAACAACGTCAACTTCTTTCATACAGAAATAATACAATAGTTTTGGAAGTATTTTATGACAGACGTGTGACGACCCTTTTTGCGGTCATGGGTGCGGGCATTTCCTGCGCCTCAACTTGGAGGATTTCGTATGGACATCGTTGTTTTGGGTTCGGGATGCAGCAAATGCCATAGCACCGCTGGATTGGTGGAGCGTGTGGCCAAGGGCTTGGGCGTCCCAGTGAACATCACGCTCAATGAGCGCAAAGAAGACCGAGAGCGCTTTGGCATTCATGCTACCCCCGCCGTTATGGTTGATGGCAAGCTCGTCCACAGTGGCGGCATTCCTTCCCATGAGAGGGTGCAAGTCTGGCTGACACCGACGCCACTGGAGCTGCTCAAGCAGCCCACGAGGCACCTGTTTTTTACCGGCAAGGGTGGAGTGGGCAAGACTTCTCTGTCCACGGCAGTAGCCCTTCATTTGGCAGACTGCGGAAAGAAGGTACTTCTGGTCAGTACCGACTCTGCCTCCAACCTGGATGAGATGCTGGGCGTTCCTCTGAGCAACCATCCCACCCCCGTGCCGGGAGCGCCTGGCTTGTCTGTCCTCAATATTGACCCGGACGCGGCGGCTGAGGCCTATCGGCAACGTGTTGTCGACCAAATGGCGCAAGACGCCACCACCGCAGAAATCTCGACCGTGCGCGAACAGCTGTCCGGCGCCTGCACGACCGAGATTGCATCCTTCGATGAGTTCTCTTCACTGCTTGCCGATAAAAACCAAGAGTACGACCACATTGTTTTTGACACAGCACCGACCGGCCACACTCTGCGGTTGCTGAGCTTGCCCAAAGCCTGGAGCGGTTTTCTGGCCAATAACGATCAGGGGGCGTCCTGCCTTGGACCGCATTCGGGCTTGAAGATGCAAGAGATTCGCTTCAAAGCTGCACTCGATGCCTTGTCCAATCCTGCGCTGACCTCAGTCGTGTTGGTGACCCGGCCCGACAAAGGCGCCATCGCAGAAGCTTCCCGTACGTCCGATGAGTTGAAGGCGCTGGGGTTGAACAACCAGAGGCTGGTCGTCAATGCCGTGTTCCATGCGAGCAACAAGGCCGACGAGGTCGCCAATGCGTTTGAAGCGCTGGGAACACAAGCCCTTGATGAAATGCCGGACAACCTGCGCGAGCTCCCGCAAGACCAGGTTCCATTGCGCGCCTTCGATACCGTCGGACTCCCGGCCCTGCGCGCATTGCTCGTTACCAGCAAGCAAGCAGACCTGGGGAACAAGGCATTGGTCGCACCAACGATGAAACAAGGAATGGGCTTGGCTGCGCTGGCCGATACGCTGGCAATGGCTGGACACGGCCTCATCATGGTCATGGGCAAAGGCGGTGTCGGCAAGACAACGGTTGCTGCGGCCCTCGCATTGGGCTTGGTTCAACGCGGCAAAACCGTACACCTGAGCACCACTGACCCGGCCGCCCACCTAGCTGGAACACTGGACGGCGCTGTGGAAGGCCTTCGGGTCGACCGGATTGACCCCATTGTTGAGACCCAGCGCTATGTCGACAAAATCATGGCCACCAAAGGTGCCGGTCTGAACGAGCAGGAGCGGGCGTTGATGTTCGAAGACCTCAAGTCACCGTGCACGGAAGAGGTCGCCGTCTTTCATGCGTTTTCGCGCGTGGTGAGTGAAGCGCGTAGTGCCTTTGTGGTGTTGGATACCGCCCCTACCGGCCACTCGATGCTGCTGATGGACGCCACCGGTGCGTACCACCGTCAGATGGTGCGAGAACTTGAAAATCACGGCACAGCCCGTCTGGTCACACCGTTAATGCGTTTGCAAGACCCCGAGTACACCAAAATCATTCTGGTGACTCTCCCAGAGACCACGCCCGTACTGCAGGCTCAAGCGCTACAGGAGGACCTTCGCAGAGCTCAAATTGAGCCCTTCGCCTGGGTCATTAACAAAAGCATATTGGCCGCCGACACGCATGACCCCCTATTGCAAGCCAGATTGACGGGTGAAGCCAAACAGATGGCGAGGGTCGAAAATGACTTGGCCAAGAAGGCCTACGTATTGCCGTGGCTTGCGCACCCACCCATTGGCGTAGAGGCGCTGGGCAAGCTGGTCGCCTGATTTGATGGCGATTTGTAGGCGGGCCTACGCGAATGTCGGGTATTAGGATGGCAGACGCGTGAACGATAGAACCGCTTCCAGCGTCTATGCTGACGGTGAAATTTCAGGGTTTTTGGATGTTGTTGTGCAATCGCGCTGGCTAGCGTTTTTGGATCGGAATGACTGGCAAGGTCAGGGCCGGCATATGTAAAGCGTTTGTTATGCTTGCCGCGCTGCCAGAGGGTGTCCAAAAAACGAGGGGTTTTTGCACCCTCGCAAACCAGATGCGAAAAACGGCTGTGATCCGTAGGCCGGCACTCCATCATCCCTTTCCACTATTCAAAATCCAGCGTGACTGTTCAGCCCTCCTGAATTGCAGCCCAAGGGGTTTATGTCAAACTTGAAGCCGTGCAAGAACCAGACGCTACTGCCGACCTGACGCTCCAGGCCATGAACGAGAAAGCCCAAGCGCTGCAAGGGCAAGTGCAGGCGCTCACGAGCGAAGTCGAAAGACTGCGTTTGCGCATCAAGGAGCTCGAAGGCCAGGCATCGAAGAACAGCAAGAACTCGAGCAAGCCGCCATCTTCGGACGGCTTGAAAAAGACGACCTCGCTGCGCGTGGCCTCGGGCAGGAAGCCGGGCGGTCAGGCCGGGCACGCGGGCAAGACGTTGGAGCAAACAGACAGGCCAGACATCGTCATCCGGCATGCGCTGCCCGAGCGCTGCGATGCCTGCCAGGCGACGCTGTCCAATAGTGATGCGCAAGTTCACCGGCGCGGCCAGGTGTTTGACATCCCGGCCGTGCGTTTTGAGGTGGTGGAGTTCCAGACGCTGCAACTGCGCTGCCCGTGCGGCAAGCTCCACGAGAACGAGTTTGCGCCCGAAGTGTGTGAAGTCGCGCAATACGGCCCGAACGTGCGGGCGCTGGCGGTGCACCTGACGCAGGGCCAGTTGCTGCCTTTCGCGCGGGCGGGCGAACTCATCAAGGACCTGTATGGACTGGACATCTCGCCGGCCACGCTGGTGCAGTGGGTGCACGAGGCCGCGCAGGCGCTGGTGCCCACGGTGCAGGCCATCGTGCAAAGCGTGCAGGCCGCAGCGGTGGTGCATGTCGATGAATCGGGCCTGCGCGTAGCGTCTTGCCTGCAGTGGCTGCATACGGCCGCCACGGCCACCCACACTTGGT
>NZ_KL448327.1:82573-119933 GCF_000709345.1 Polaromonas glacialis
TTAACCTGGAACACTCGTTCCTCCTCAACCCAGGGCCTTATCGAGTTGTTGCTGGCCGCTGACCAAGCCTGCAAGGCGGCGCGTCAGACCGATACGGCACTACAGGCTGTGCAGGTCGAGGTCTTTGCCAGCCAATACCGCGCCTTGGTGCAGGAAGGCCAGGCGCAAAACCTGCCAGCGGCCAAGGCGCTAGGACAACGTGGCCGGGCCAAGCAGTCAGGTGCCTTCAACCTGCTGCGCCGGCTGTTGGAGCGAGAGCAGGAGGTACTGCGCTTCATGCGCGATTTGGGTGTGCCCTTTACCAACAACCTGGCCGAGCGCGCCATTCGCATGCCAAAGGTCAAGCAGAGAATTTCAGGCTGCTTTCGTACCTTGCCGGGCGCGCAGAATTTCTGCACCATCCGCTCCTATCTGGACACCGCGCGCAAGCAAGGCTTTGGCATGCTTCACGCCATGCGCGCCGTCTTCTCGGGACAGGCCCTGGCGCTCGCGTAGGCTGAACAGTCACAATCCAGCTATATTTGAATTCCGTGACTAATTGGACTTGGCGCCATGCTGATCGGCTACGCCCGGGTATCGACCGATGACCAGAACCTGGACCTGCAACGCGATGCGTTGAGGCGGGCCGGTTGCGAGCGGATGTTAGAGGACAAGGCGAGCGGTGCGAAAGCAGATCGCACGGGCCTGGCCGCGCTGATGAGCATGCTGCGCGCCGGCGATACCGTCGTCATCTGGCGGCTGGACCGATTGGGCCGCTCGCTCAAAAACCTGATCGAACTGGTGGAACGTTTTGAAGCCGCCAAGGTGGGCTTGCGCAGCTTGCAAGAAAACATCGACACCACCACCAGCGGTGGCCGCCTCGTGTTCCATCTGTTCGGCGCCCTCGCCGAGTTTGAACGCAACCTGATCCGCGAACGCACCCAAGCTGGCATGGCCGCCGCTCGTGTGCGCGGCCGGATGGGCGGACGGCCCAAGCGGCTCGACCCCGCCAAACTGGCATTGGCTTTGCGGCTTCACCACGAGGCCAAGCATACGATCAAGGAAATCTGCCAGATGATGGGCATTTCTTCCAAATCGACACTCTACAACTACCTCGCCAGGGCGGACCGTCATGTCCTCGGGGCGGCGTAAACAGATCCCGTCCGATTCGCTGCTGCTCTTGCGGCAGCGGCTGGACCGCTTGCCCCGCAAAAGTCCACAGCGGGCAGCCCAGGTACAAGCGGCCGCAGACCTGTATGGTCTTTCTGCCAGCACAGTTTATCGCGCGCTCAAGGATTTTCTCAAGCCGCGTGCGGCGCATCGTGTGGATCATGGCATACCGCGTCTGATGCCCAAAGCCGAACTGGAACGTTACTGCGAACTGGTCGCGGCCCTCAAACTCAGAACGACCAACAAGGCCGGACGTCACCTTTCTACCAAGCGCGCCATCGAACTGCTGGAAGAATATGGCGTCGAGACCTGGCAGGGCTTGGTGCGTGCGCCGCAAGGCGTGCTGACGCGCAGCACGGTCAATGAATACCTCACGCACTGGCATCTGAATCAGGCACGCCTGCGCCGACAGCCGCCCGCCGTGCGGTTTCAGGCTGAGTGCAGCAACGACTGCTAGCAATTCGACATGTCGCCGTCCGACCTGAAACGTATCGAAGCACCCTCATGGGTGGACTCATCCAAGGGCGAGCCCACCTTGATGTTGTACAGCGTGGTCGATGACCGAAGCGGCGTGTGCTTTCTCGAATACCGGTGCGTCTACGGCGAGGACGCGGAATCCGCGTTGCGTTTTCTGTTCAATGCGATGACAACGAAAGGCGAGGCTGAATTCCCGTTCCAGGGCCGGCCCAAGATGATCTACCTCGACAATGGTCCGGTGGCCAAGAGCCGCGTATTTCAAAACGTGATGCTGGCACTGGGCATCGAGTGGCAGACCCACATCCCTGCAGGCAAAGATGGTGAGCGCGTGACCGCCCGCTCGAAGGGCAAGGTCGAGCGCCCTTTTCGCACTGTCAAGGATGCCCACGAAACGCTGTATCACTTCCACAAGCCGGAGACCGAACAACAGGCCAATGAGTGGTTGATGCGCTATTTGCTGCGCTACAACCGACAAGACCACCGCTCTGAACCGCACTCCCGCATCGAGGACTGGATTGCCAATTTCCCTGCGGAGGGCATCCGTGAGAGGTGTACCTGGGAGCAGTTCTGCCGCTTTGCCCGCGAACCTGAGCGGCGCAAGGTCGGCATCGATGCGCGTGTCTCGGTGGATGGCACCGCTTATGAGGTGGAACCAGACATGGCCGGCGAAACCGTACTGTTGTTGTGGGGGTTGTTCGACAGCGAACTGTACGTCGAGTATGAGGGCGCGCGAACCGGTCCCTACCATCCTGTGTCTGGTCCGATTCCGTTGGGCCGGTACCGGGCGTTCAAGCGCGGTACCGCCGATGAGCGGGCCGGCCGCATCCGCACGCTGGCGGACCAGCTTAAGCTGCCCATCACGGCGCTGGCCGGAGAAGACCTGCGGTGGGCTCCTTTGAATCTTCCTGGCGAACTTGAACTCGCGAAACAACCCTTTGATGCACAAGCGCACGAATACCATTTCCCCAGCAGCATCGCCGCCAAGTTGGCGATTGCCGATGACCTGGCGCAACCGCTGGCCAAGATCGCGCCGGAGGATCGGGCCTTTATCGAACAGGTGCTGGGCGAGACGCTGATTCGCAGCATCATGCTGGCGCGCGTACGAGCGTATTTCCGCAACAAAAAATCAGGAGAGGACCATGCGAGTTGAGGTCATGCAGTATTACGGGTTGACGTAGCCGTTCAGCCAGGCTGGGTACTATGAAACCGAGCATCACCAGCAGCTCATCAAGGACATCAAGGCTGCAGTCCTGGAAGGGCGGCTGATCGCGGTCTGCGACGTCGTGGGCAGCGGAAAAACCGTGACCCTGCGGCGCTTGCAGCAAATCCTGAAGGATGAAAACCGCTTAGCAGTTGCCAGATCGCTGTCGGTAGAAAAGCACAGCATCAAGCTTGCAACGCTGATCACGGCACTCTTCTACGACCTGGCACAGGACAAACTGGTGCAGATTCCCAAGCAGGGCGAACGGCGCGAGCGCGAGTTGCAGGAGCTGGTCAAAAAGGGAAAACGCCCGGTGGCCCTGTTTGTCGATGAAGCGCACGACTTGAACGGGCATACGCTCATTGGCCTGAAGCGCTTGATGGAGGTCGTGGAAGACGGCGGCGGGCGCCTGTCGGTCATCCTGGCCGGCCATCCCAAACTGCGCAACGACCTGCGCCGCCCGACCATGGAGGAAATCTGCTACCGCACCGACATCTTCACCCTGGACAGCATCACCGGTAGCCAGCGCGAGTACATCCAGTGGTTGCTGGGGGTTTGCACCGGCAACAAAACCGGGCCGGAGTCGATTCTGAGCGCCGATGCGATCGACATGCTGGCCACCAAGTTGCGCACGCCGCTGCAAGTCCAGTTGCACCTGACCCTGGCGCTCGAAGCAGGATAGACGGGTGAACGACCGGTCACGGCTGAACTGGTGGGGTCCGTGCTCTCGCGCCAGCTCGACGACCTGGAGCCGACGCTCACGCGCCACGGCTATCGCCTCAAGGACATGGTCGAGCAGTTCGACGCCAAGGCGGCAGAAATCCGTGCGCTGTTTAGCAATCAGCTTGAGCCCAAGCGCACGGCAGAGATCCGCGAGCGCATGTTGGCTGCGGGCTTGCCAATCTAGCCTTCAACGCTGGGGCGAATGTGTTTTAGCGCTGGCTGATTGCACCACCCGGTCAGTCGCAGTTATTGCTGGTTCACGCCGATGGAATGCAGGTCGGCGTCGGTAAATGCAGGTTCATTTGCAGTTATCTCTGGTTTGAGAGGCCTATCAGTCGCAGTTAATTCTGGTCGAAAAAGCCGCTGATTGCAAGTCGGACTGTTTTTGAATGCAGGTCGCTACATCTAGGTGTGCGGCCCGGTGAGGCACAACGTCAACCAGGCCACGCCCTCGGCAAATGCAGCCAGCACGTCGCTCAGGTAGTGAACACCCAGGTACATACGCGTCAGTGCCACCAGCGCCACCATCGTGATTGCGGCAAGAACGGCCATCACGCGCCAGCGCCAGGCAGCAGTTCTGGAAATGACCACGGCTGCCATGACGCCATAAAACAAGGTGGCTCCCGCCACATGGCCGCTGGGAAAGCTGTAAGTTGTCAGCGCCAGCAGCGGATCATCAAAACTCGGCCGGGCACGATGAAAGGCGTATTTCATCAAAACGTTCAGCAGCATGCCCAGCGGCACGGTCAAGCCGATACCAATCAACCAGTCCAAGTTTTCCGCCGCACCCCCGTTCATGTCGTGGTGAATCTGTCAAAACCCAGCAGCGCCATGACCACAACCACCGCGGCCACGGGGCCTGCCAGCGGGTAGACGATGGACGCGAGAATCGGCGCCACCAAAAGCAGGTGGCGCAAGCCCCAGCTGTACAGCAGCCCTGCCCTGCGCAAATAGACCGTACCGGCAGGCGACCAACGCAGGCGCTCCTCGGAGTCAACCGGCATGGAACTGATGAATCCGGCGTGGTTGTAATAGCGAACCGCCATCGCAGAGCAGACCAGCGAGGCAAACAAAATCGTCATCAGTACCAGTTCGAGCACCAACCGCGCGGTCAAATGCGCGGAGATGGCGTCGCTGGCGCCAAACGATGAGTTCAAAGAAGGGGCGGCCAACGTGACCGCGCCCATCAGTCCCAGCGCTGCCGTTGATGCGGTCATGGTCGCCGACATCATTGAATTGCGCAGCGTTTGCACTGCCAGGATTTCCGAACCACGGTGCTTGGACAGCGCGGCGAACCAGTCTTCGCGCAAGGTCGCATGCGCAGAGCGCGCCAGCCGCTTGGGGTGCCTGCGCTGCACCAGCAGCAGCGCGACTTCGTAGGCCACGAGTATGGCAATGGTCATGAGGCTCGCCAGCCAGGTGGTAGTGTTGGTCATGCTGGCCAGGCGCTCACGCAGCCCGGGGCGTCATCGCTGGCCGGCGCAGCTCCAGCAACTCAAACACGATCATTCCGATGAGCATCGTGGCCACAAAGACCAGCGCCTTGGACTCGCCCATGCCCAGCGCCACCAGGCCGGGGCCCGGGCAGAACCCGGCAATGCCCCAGCCGATGCCAAACAGCGTGCTGCCCCTCACCAGGCGGCGGTCAATCGGGCTTGCTGTGGGCAGTTTCATCACCGCGCCCATGAGCGACAGGGTCCGGTTTTTCGCAAAGAAGAAAGCGACCAAGCCCACCGCGATGGCCCCCGCCATCACCAGCGCCAGCGAAGGGTCCCAGGCGCCCCCGACATCGAGGAAGCCCAGCACTTTGGCGGGATTGGCCATGCCGGAGACGATGAGCCCCAGGCCAAACACCATGCCCGTGAGTAAAGAGGTCAAGACAAACATGGATTTTTCCTTAGATACTGAACAGATGGCGAAGCACGAACACGGTCAAAAAGCCTGCGCCCATGAACGTGGCCGTCGCCGCCAGCGAACGAAGCGAGAGCCTTGACAGACCGCAAACGCCGTGGCCGCTGGTGCAGCCCGAGCCATACCGGGTGCCGATGCCCACGAGAAGGCCCGCGGCGACCAGGGCGCCGTAGCTGGCGTCAATCTGCACCGCAGGCACATCGGCGAAGAGCGCATACAGCAGCGGAGCGCCTACCAGCCCCAGGATAAATGCAACTCGCCAGCCCATATCGCCCCGCACGGGCCTCAAGAGACTGCCCAGCACGCCGCTGATTCCCGCGATGCGTCCATTGAGCAACGCAAACATGGCGGCAGCCACCCCGATCAATACGCCGCCCAGCAGGGAGGACCAGGGGGTAAATGCATTCCAGTCGATAGTCATCAATTACTTTCTTCGGGACAATAAATACGGTAAAGCAGCGCCAGGATTTCCAGCGTTGCCGGGTTGGCCACGCTGTAGAAGATGTGCTTGCCCTGGCGGCGCGTGTTGACCAGGCCTTCGTTGCGCAACACGCCGAGCTGCTGAGACAAGGTGGGCTGATGGATGCCCAGGGCGTCTTCCAGTTCGCCGACGCAGCGCTCGCCTTGCGACAGCTGGCACAGCAACAAGAGTCGGTCTTCATTGGCCAGCACTTTCAGGGTGCCAACGGCTTGCGTCGCTGCGGCGCGCAGCAACTCAGGGTCCAGGACGAGACAGGTGGGAGTCATGAGGTAGATTTTTTGGTTAGGTTGACTATATTATATAAAACAATACAATATACGTCAACATATCGAAATCAATCCACGGAGTCCGCCATGAATGCAAAAATAACGACCCAAGCTTTTTTTGACCCCGAGACCTGGACCGTCACCTACGTCGTCTCGGACAACCAGAGCGGCCACGCGGCCATCATCGACCCGGTGCTCGACTACGACTTCAAGTCGGGACGCACGAGCACTACATCAGCCGACCGGGTGCGGGACTACCTGGCGGACAAGCAACTGCATGTGGACTGGATTCTGGAAACCCATGCTCATGCCGACCACCTCTCGGGCGCACACTATTTGAAGGAGTACGTCGGCGGGCGCATTGCCATTGGCGAGAACATCCGCGCCGTCCAGTCGACCTTCAAGGCAGTCTTTAACCTGGAACCTTCGTTCCTGCCCAATGGCAGCCAGTTCGACCATCTGTTCAAGGAAGGCGAGACGTTCAAAATTGGCGATGTCGAGGCGACAGCACTGCTGGTTCCCGGCCATACCCCGGCGGACATGGCGTACCGGGTGGAAGACTCGGTCTTTGTGGGCGACACGCTGTTCATGCCTGATGTCGGCACGGCGCGGGCAGACTTCCCGGGCGGCGACGTGCATGCGCTGTACCGGTCCATCCGCAAACTACTGGCCTTGCCGGAGGAGACCAAGATGTTTGTCTGCCACGACTATCCGCCGGCATCCCGCACGCCGCAATGGCAGACCACCGTGGGTGAACAGCGCGCGAACAACATCCATGTGCATGACGGCGTTAACGAAGATGCCTTCGTCGCCATGCGCATCGCCAGAGACGCGACGCTGGGAATGCCCACGCTCATCCTGCCGGCCATTCAGGTCAACGTCCGCGCCGGCGACCTGCCGCCCCCCGAAGAAAACGGCATCAGTTATCTCAAAATTCCGGTCAACACGCTGGGCGTGAAGAGCAAATAGCATGCGCTTTGAACCGGGAGCGATCGTCGCTGAACAACCAGATTTCACTTTGGCAGCTTTATGAACGAGGTCAGAATGAACACGCAAAATCATTGGGAACAGGTCTATCAGAGCAAGGCAGCGGACGCGGTCAGCTGGTTTCGCTCTCATCTGGAGCGCTCGCTTTCGTTGATAGAAAAAGCTGCGTCAGACCCTGCGATGTCCATCATTGACGCCGGTGGCGGCGAGTCGACCTTGGTCGATGATTTGCTCGGCGCGGGCTACCTTGACGTTAGCGTTCTTGATATTTCGCAGGCGGCCATTGATGCAACCCGGCAACGGCTCGGTTCCGCAGGCAATGCTGTGGCGTGGTGGGTCGGGGACATCACCAAGGTCGCACTCCCCGAGGCAAGATACGACGTATGGCATGACCGAGCGGTTTTTCACTTCCTGACTGACCTCGCGCAGCGCCGGGCCTATGTGCGTTTGGTGATGCATGCGGTCAAACCGGGGGGCCACGTCATCGTGGCGACGTTTGGGCCCGAGGGTCCCTCCAAGTGCAGCGGTCTTGACGTGGTTCGTTATGACGCGGAAGGGCTGCACGGTGGGTTTGGCGATGCCTTTCGCCTCGTCGAAAGCGCAACTGAAGTACACGACACGCCGTTTGGGACTTCGCAGCAGTTCATTTATTGCTACTGCGTCAAATCGTCATGAAACGCCAGGTCGAGGCCTGTGAATGATTAAACCCAATGCTCTGATGCCGGTGCCACGTCAGCACTCGCCTGTTGGTCGAAGTTTTCGGGAAATGTCAAACAGGCCTCCAGGCCCACCGGATTTCGCGGACGAAACTGTAAGCTTCCCGCGTAACGGCTGGCAATCTCGCTGACGATGGAAAGACCCAGACCGCTGCCTTGAGAGGCCGCGCCACGCCTCCAGAACCGCTGCGTGGCCAATGCGCAATCCACCTGAGGGTCGGCCGGGATTCGGACGGAATCCGGCGTTTTTTGACGTAACCGATTGATTTCAAATAAGAATAGTCTCGAATTGCATGGGCGGCACCGGCCGCTCCAGATCCAGCGAGTAATCGCCAAATCGATTGATGTGCTCGACCCGGTAGGGCGCCAGGCCGCCCAAGACAGCCGCGTCAACGGCAAACCCCTCGGCCTGAAGCTCCTTGAGCACCCGGGTCATCGCCTCCACGTTGTGCAGGATGACCAGGTTGGCCACCAGCTGGTTGTACTTGATGACCTTGCGCTGCTCGTGCCGTACGTTCTCGGCAATGACGCCCTCGCCGCCAAAGAACAGCCACTTCGTGAACTGGTTGAACTCTTCGCTCTTGCAGGTGGCCGCCTGAATCGTGCGGCGCAGCTCCACGTCCCCGATGTAGTCCAGCAGGAACTGCGTTCGAACCACCCGCCCGAGCTCGCGAAAGGCAAAGTAGAGCTTGTTCTTGCGGCTGGCCGTACCCAGGCGGCGCAGCAGGGCCGATGGAGTGATCTTTCCCGCCTTGATCGACAAGGCGACGCGCAGCATGTCGGGCAGATGGGTTGAAATCAGCGACCAGTCAATGCTTTCGCCAAACAGCGCGTCGATGTGCTTGTAGCGGGTTTTCTTGTCTGGCCGGAAGAACACCAGCTTTTTGAACTGGCGGATCCGGGGCATCAGTTTGATGCCCAGCAAATAGGCCAGAGCGAAGGCCGGCGTGCTCTGCGCATGGGTGTCGCCATGCACCGTATCGGGCTGCACGTCGGACTCGTTCTTGATGAGCCCATCGAGAATGTAGACCGCCTCATACACGCCGCAGGGAATGAAGTGGCTGAACAGCGCGATGTACCTGTCCGAGACATGGTAGTAGCCGATGCCGCCATAACCGCCGTAGCGGATATGGCTTTCGGCCAGCAGATTTTGCTCGTACAGATTCCACTGGGTGCCGTCGGCCGAGGCTGCCTCGCCGCTTCCCCAGTATTTGGGCAAGAGGAACTTGTTGTAAGCGTTGATGACCTGCACCAAGGCTTTTTCCAGCCGCGCCTCGGTCATGTGGTGCAAATTGAGCCAGGCGACCTGCTTGCGGCTCAGATCCTTGAGCGAGCGGGCCGTTTGCGTGGGGCCAAGATTGCACCCGTAGCAAAACAGCGTGGTGACAAAGCGCAGCCGTGGATTGTCGATCTTGCCCTCAAAGCCGGACAGGGGGCCAAACAGCTTGTGCAGATCGAGCCAGCGCTCGCCTTCGACCAGGATGTCCAGAATGTTCTTCGGCGCCAACCGGGCGGTGAGCTGCTGATCCACCCGTAACAACGCGGCAGGCGCGGCTTGTTTCGAATTCTTGCGGATGACCAGTTCCTCCCCAACGAAGGCGGCATGGGCATTGTCGGGAAAGGCGCCATCGACCCGCTTGGCCGTGTCCGCCAGGCGCTGCCGGAGCTGCGCGACGAATGCGCCCGCCTCTGTGGGCAGCGCCAGCATGGCGCCGTAGTCGGCCACCTGGGACTCGAACGCGTCCCAACTGATGAGTTGCTCGCGGTAGTCGCCGTACTGCTCGCTGTGGCGGACAAACAGGTCACCGGACTGCAGCTCGCGCGCCACTTCCGAGAGCACGCACAATTCAAAATACTTGCGGTGAACGCTGGCAGGCTTGCCTTGTTCGTTTTCCTGGACGACGAGTCGCCGCCATTTGTCCGGCAGCCATTGCACGCTGAGCGCCGCCTCGTCCACGGGCAAGTGCTCTTTATGGCTGCTGCGGTGCTGCAGCACAAAGGCAATCGCCTGCACCAGCGTCTGGTCGCTGTGGGTCGAGGCCAATTCTAGGAGCCCCAGGCAGTTGAGCAGCAGCGGGCGCTGCGCCTGGTAGGAGGCCATCATGAAGGGAAAGTAATTGTCGGCGGCGTAAGCCATGTGCTCGTCGCATTGCGCCAGCAACTGCGCCGACTCGCCCTCGATGGCGCTGGCGATTCGCCCGCCGCGCTCGGCATCCGTGGCGCCCGCCTCGAAGGCCTTGAGCACGTCGCGCAGCGTGGCGATGAGCTTTTCCGCCCGCAGGCGGTGCTCGGTGAAATAGCGCTCCAGCTGCTCGGCGCCCGTGGCATGGAGTTTTCGCACTTTGCGCCGCAAAATGTCCACGGCGTCGTCCAGCGCCTGGCGCAATTGGGCATGAATCAGCACCACGGCCAGCGCGTAGCGCTTGGCCGGTTTGGTCGCCTTGATGTCCGCCGCGTCGAGCGCGCGGGCTTCGAGCACGTACTGGTGGAATTTCGGCGCTGCAATGTGGTCGATGGCCGGCAGGCGGGCCACCCAGGCCTTTAGCCATGAAAGGTGCTCCAGATAGGCACGCACTTCAGGGTTCGTCGGTTTTTTGGGCTCGCGTTTGAGCCTGAGCCAGCCCGATGTGGCCCCAGCCTTGACCAGAAACAAGTCGTCGATTTCATGTTTGAGCGCTGGCGATAGCCCGGCAGACAGCACGCTGAACAACTCGTCATTGACTTGCGCACGAATGCGGCGCGCGGTGCGCAGCAAGGTGCTGAACCCTGGCAGCTCGAAACGCTGGCGCACCAGTTGCTCGATCACCACGTTGATGACGGTGGCTGTCAAGGAAGTTGTCGCCTGAAGTGAAGTGAGTCAGGCTACCTTTTGAGTGTTTCGAAGCTCCTTGATTTGTGGGTTTTCTGGGTTGAGGTGCACGACATCGACATGCGCCCACTGGCGGGTCTGCCTTGACCAGCGCTGGGGATTTTCCTGGCGTGCCCGTTCATAGACGAGCGATCGCTCCTCAAGCAATGCCCGGTCCAGGCCGGCATGGCGTTGGGCTGGAGTCACGAAGCCAATCGCGCTGTGGTGATGCTGATGGTTGTACCAGTGCGCCAGCTCGGTCACCCAGCGCCTTGCGGCCAGCAGGTTTTCAAACGGCTTGACAGGCAATTGCGGGCGGTACTTCAGGGTTCTGAACGCCGATTCGACATAGGGATTGGAGCGAGCAGTCAACTGCGCCGCATGGCGACGTTGAGCGACGACCTTTTCGCGTCACCCATCCGCACCATCCGCTGTTCGGTCAGGTGTTCGATCTGGTCGAGCGTGGGAGGAACTGGCGCGAAGACAGGGTTTTTTTCCACGACACAGCAGGAGGCTCGCACTCGATGCCGGCGGTCTGGACCGACCTGGTCGCCGAAGACCCTTTCAATGCTGTGGCGCGGGGACGTGCCGCGTTCCGGGCTCAAGAACTCCTCGAATTGGTGCAACTGATCGAGGCAATGAAGTCATGAGCCGGCCCCTTCAGTGTAAAGAAGATATTGTGCAAAGTGTAAAGGCGATTACGTCTTGTCTTGCATCTGTTCGATGCTACTGGCATGGGAGCTCAACATACATGCTGCACATGAAACCTCCTATCGCTTGCAGTGATCACCTTGACAGTGTGTTCATGCCGAACATAATCCTATTTACATACATTGACTGGCCTGAGCCGAGGAGGGTCCATGCCCATAGATCGAGACAAGCACGACAAGCAAGCGGTCCTGCGCCAGCACGCTGCGCTCAACCCGCGTGCGCACGGCGTCACTCACGCACTGTTCGCCAACAACGCGTTCTTCGACCCCGACGATGTGCTGCAGGTCAAGTACGAGATGCTGCGACTGGTCAACATCGACAAGCGCTCGATCAGCGAGGCTGCCAAGGCCTGCGGCTTTTCGCGTCCCTCGTTCTACCAGGCCATGACGGCCTTCGAGAGCGGCGGCCTGGCCGCTTTACTCGCCCACAAGAGTGGTCCGCACGGTGGCCACAAACTCACGCCAACGGTGCTGCAGTTCATCTGCGAGGCGCGTGCTACCGATCCGGATATTCGTGCGGAGCGCCTGGCCGAGTTGGTGCACCAAAATTTCGGGGTGCAAGTTCACCCTCGCAGCATCGAGCGGCAGTTGCTGCGCAAAAAAAAACGGCGCTGATACCCGTGTCGCTTGCGCCGCTGCTGCGCGACGACAGTCTGGTTGCACGCTACGAAGATCTGCGCCAACAGGTGCTTGGCCGATCGGCCGTTCAACCCCAGGGCCTGGCTTTGTTCACCCGTGGCGGTATGTGCGCCTGGATGCAGGTGTGGAGTCAGTGCGTGGCGCCGACGCCGGTGCCGGCGCCGCCACAGGGTGACCAGCAGATCTGTCCAGCGCAGTTGCACAGGGACGTTGCAATGCTGCTGGCCAGTATGGTTTTGTTCAATCGGCAGGAGGCCCTCGTATGTTGAATGATCACCATCAGAAGGTGCAGGCCAGTCACCTCAAGCGCAACGCCTACCTCTATGTCCGCCAGTCGACGCTGCGCCAGGTGTTCGAGAACACCGAGAGCACCAAGCGCCAGTACGGCTTGCGCCAACGCGCCGTGGCCCTTGGCTGGGCAGACGAACGCGTCATCGTCATCGATACCGATCTTGGCCAGTCCGGCGCCGCCACGGATCGCGAAGGCTTCCAGCGCTTGGTCGCCGAAGTCGGCATGGGCCACGCGGGCATCGTGCTGGGTCTGGAGGTCTCGCGCCTGGCACGCAACTCCATGGACTGGCATCGGTTGCTGGAGATCTGCGCGCTCACCTCGACGCTGATCTGCGACGAGGATGGAGTCTATGACCCGGCACACTTCAACGACCGGTTGCTGCTCGGCCTGAAGGGCACCATGAGCGAGGCGGAACTGCATGTGCTGCGCGCGCGCCTGCAGGGCGGAATCCTGAACAAGGCGCGCCGCGGCGAGTTGGAGATGCGCCCGCCCGTGGGGTTGATCTACACCAGCGATGGCACGCTCGTGCTCGATCCTGATCAGCAAGTCCAGCATTGCCTGAGGTGGCTGTTCGCGGCGTTCGCCCGCACCGGCTCAGCCTGCGCCACGGTCAAGGCCGCGCGTGATGAGAAGCTGGCATTTCCGCGGCGCTGCGCCAAGGGTCCCCACAAAGGCGAACTGCTGTGGGGCAGCCTGACGCACGACCAGGTGCTTCGGGTGCTGCACAGTCCCCGATACGCTGGAGCGTTTGTTTATGGACGTTGCCATACGGTCAGGACCATCGATGGCCGCACCCGGCTGCGTCGAATGCCGCGCGATGAATGGGTCACGTTGATCCCGGGTAACCATGCGGGGTATATCTCTTGGGACGAGTTCGAGCTCAACCAGCATCGCCTGCATGCCAACGCGCAGGCGATGGGCACCGATCGGCGGCGCGGACCACCGCGCGAGGGTCCTGCGCTGCTGCAAGGAATGGTCTTGTGTGGGCGCTGCGGTCAACGCATGACGGTTCGCTATCACGATCGTCATGGGCAATTGTGTCCCGACTACATATGCCAGCGCGAACGCATCAAGCACGGTCAAGCGGTGTGCCAACACGTGCCCGGAACCGGCATTGACCAAGCGGTCGCAGCGGTGCTCATCGAGGCGGTCAATCCGGTTGCGCTCGAGGTGTCGCTGGTCGTTCAACAGGAACTGCAGTCTCGCTTTGAAGAGGCGGACCGCATGCGCCATGCCAATGTTGAACGCGCGCAGTACGAATGCGAACTGGCGCAGCGACGCTATATGCGCGTTGATCCCGACAACCGGCTGGTGGCCGACTCCCTGGAGGCGGATTGGAACGAGAAGCTGCGCGCGCTGGGCGATGCACGCGAGGAGTACACCCGTCGCCGGGATGAAGACGCACGCTTGTTGACCGACGAGCAGCGCAAAGCGATCGTGCAACTGGCCACCGACTTCCCTCGCCTGTGGAACGATCCGGGTACGCTCGATCGCGATCGCAAACGCATGGTCAGATTGCTGGTGGAGGACGTCACCTTGAATCGTGACGACAAGATCACCATACATATTCGCTTCAAGGGTGGTGCGCGCAAGTCGCTGCATCTACCCCTGCCCAAGTGCTCCTGGCAGCAGCGTGTGACGCCCACTGCCGTGGTCCAGGAGATAGACCACTTGCTTGACGAACACACCACGGCGCAGATCGCCGACGTTCTCAATGCTCGTGGATTCGCGCCGGGTGCGGGATCGGCATTCAATACACGGATGATCGCGCGTTTGGCGCGCGACTACCATCTCAAACCGCGGTACGACCGATTGCGCGAGCGCGGCATGTTGACACTGCAGGAAATGGCCGACGCATTGCACGTCACCCCCCACACTGTCAAGATCTGGCTGCGGCGCGGCCTGTTGCGAGGCCACGCCTACAGCGACAAGAACGAGTCCTTGTATGAACCACCAGGCGACCTGGCTCCCCGCAAGAAGCCCGGCGCCAAGCTCTCGCAGCGGCGTCTGGAGGCAACGGTTCCACCTGAACGTACGGAAGGAGTGCAGTATGCGACGTAGTCCTTGTCGTTGCTTACGGACGGCCGGCTGCGCGTGTGCGCCACTCCCAGGCGCTGCATCGTGGCCAGCATGGTCTCGCCCTTCATCGGCGCGCCATTGTCCGAATGCACCGTCAGCTGGCCCGGGGGAATGCTGTGCCGCGCGCAGATGTCGCGCAGCAACTGGCTGGCCAGCTCGGCACTCTCGCAATCGAACACCTGCCAGCCAACGATCTTGCGGCTGAACAGATCCTCGAACAGGTACAGGTAGAAGTGCTGGCCGCGCACCTGGGTTGGCAGGTACGTGATATCCCAGCAAAACACCTGATCGGGCCCGGTCGCGGCCAGGGCGCGCGGCCGGCTGCGCTTTTGCGCTGAACGCTCTGCGCGCCGATGGGCCAACTGGCCCTCCTGGCGCAGCAGGCGGTACATCGTGGATTCGGACGCCACATAGACGCCGCTGTCGGCCAGGCGAGGCACGATCTGGCTCGGCGGCAAGTCCTTGAACGCTTCGCTGTTGAGCGTGGCCATCACGGCCTGGCGCTCTTCTTCAAGCAGCTTGTTGGCCGGGCGTGCATAGCGCCGCTTGCCTGAAGGGCGCTGGTCACCCTCGGCCGCCTCAGAGCGCTGCCAGCGCTGCACGCTGCGGCACGACAAGCCGATCTGGCGGCAAGCCGGTTGCAAACGCGCCCCGTCGGCGCAGGCCTTGTCAATGAGGCCGAGCAACTTTTGGCGCTGCTGGACGGACGTCATTTGTCCGCGCCCTCCAACAGCGCCTGGAAGTTTTTTTGCAACACCAGCAAGGCAGCCACCTCGGCCAGCGCCTTTTCCTTGCGCCTGAGTTCGCGCTGCAACTGATCATGCTGGCGCTGCAGCTCGCGAAAGGCGCCGCTCGCCTCGCGTGAAGCGGGCACGGCAGGGGTGCAAAACGCCTGGTGCCACTGCACCAGCTGATGCTCGAACACGCCATGCTCGCGGCACCAGCTGGCCCGGGCCATGTCATCCAGTGCATAGCTTTGCTGCAGCGCCATCAAACGCTGTGCAGGCGTCCAGGCCGACGCCGGGCCGTCCAGTGCAGCAGTTGCAGCGGACACCGGGGGGGCTATCGTGCCGGTTTTCTTGCTTGCGCTTTGCAGCCACTTCCTGAGCGTGCCGGCGGACATGTTGAGTTCACTGGCAACGCTGATAACGGAACGCGTGCCGCGATGCCTGGCTTTGAGCAATGCCTGCTCTTTAAATTCAAGGGAGTGATGTGAATGCGGTGTTCTGGTCATGAAATGTCGTTGCCGGGCAGTTAGCCATTGAAGAATTGGACGCGACAACAAGTCTGACACCCGGGGGTGACCTCGGTGCTGACGGTGCTCTCGGAAATCGGCCCGGACCTGAGCCGCTTTGCCAGCGTCAAGCACTTCTGCTCCTGGCTCGGACTGTGTCCGGGCACCAAGATCAGCGGGGGCAAGGTGCTCTCAAGCAGGACGCGGCGCTCAGTCAACCGGGCGCGCCAGGCACTGAAGATGGCCGCCATGAGCTTGTCGCGCAACGGCTCGGCACTCGGTGCCTTCTATCGCCGCATGTGCGCGCGCATGGACAAACCCCGCGCCAACACGGCCACCGCCCACAAGCTTGCCAGAATGGTCTACTTCATGCTCACGCGCGGCGAGGACTTCGTCGACCAGGGCCAGCAGCACTATGAAGAGCAGCAGCGCCAGCGCAGCGTGGCAGCGCTCAAGCGTCGCGCTGCCGCCCTCGGATTCCTCATCGCCCCGACGGAAGTACCTGCCTGATCCTCAACGAACTTTGGTTTCTTATGAGCCAACCACCTTGACCGAAGTCTTATCCCGGTCGCAAGCCTTTAAGGATGTGGCCAGGAATAACTTCCCCCCTCTCTGGTCAAAATGCAGTGCTGCCCAATGGGTGGCGTGCAGGGGCACGGCGGGTACGTAAAATCCAGCAATGAGCACACAGACGGGTTACGGACAAGACATTGAGGTCAAGATGAAGCGGCTGTTCGCAACGCTGTCGGAAAAGGACCGGCGGCGCTATGCGGCCATTGAGGCGGCCAAGCTCGGCAGCGGCGGCATCAGCGTTGTCTCGGGCTTGTTTGGGCTCGATGCCAAGACCGTGCGCCGCGGGCTGACGGAGTTGGCGCTGCCCGTTGATCCCGCGCAAGAGCGGGTTCGAAAAAAGGCGGTGGACGCAAGCCGCTGATCGACAGCGTTGCCACGCTCGACGAGAATTTTCGCGCGCTGCTGGCCGAGTTCACGGCGGGCGACCCAATGCGCCAGGGCGTGCTCTGGACGAACCTGTCGCGCCGCGAGATCAGCAGGCGCCTGGCCGACATGGGCACGCCGGCGAGCCGCCATGTGGTGCGCAAGCTGCTCAAAAAGCACGGCCTGGGTACGCGCAAGGCGCGCAAGAAAAAGTCGATGGGCGCGCATCCCGACCGCAACGCGCAGTTCGAGAACATCGCCCGGCTCAAGGCCGCGTATCTGGCCAGGGGCGAGCCGGTGCTCAGCATCGACACGAAGAAAAAGGAGCTGATCGGCAACTTTGCCCGGGAGGGGCAGACCCACACGCAGGCGCAGGTTCAAACGCTGGACCATGACTTTCCCAGCGCAGGACAAGGCAAGCTGATTCCGCACGGCTTGTATGACCTGGCGCGCAACGAGGGGCACATGCACCTGAACACGAGCACGGAGTCGAGCGAGTTCTGCTGCGACTCCATCGCGCACTGGTGGGAGCGGCACGGCAGCAAGCACTACCCCGATGCTAAGCGCCTGTTGCTGCTGTGCGATGGAGGCGGCTCCAACGCGTCGAATCGCCATGTGTTCAAGGAAGCGCTGCAACACCTGGCCGAGCAGCTCGGGCTGGAGGTCCGCGTCGCGCACTACCCGCCATACTGCTCCAAACACAACCCGATCGAGCACCGCCTGTTTGCCCATGTCACGCGCGCCTGCCAGGGCGTGACGTTTCACACGGTGGAGATCGCCCGGCAGTTCATGGCAAAGGCCAAAACGACTACCGGGCTGAAGGTGACGGCCGAGGTGCTCGGCGGGGTCTACGTCAAGGGTAAAAAAGTCGCGGCAGACTTCTTGGCAAACATGCGCATCGTCTTCGATGCGCATCTGCCCCGTTGGAACTACCGTGCCGTCCCGGCCAATGGCTGAGCTCGGGAAGTTATTTCTGGCCACATCCTAATTACGGCCCGTTGGAGCCCAACTGGGACTTGCCAGACGGCGTGATCGATGAGGCCAGCGTCACGCTGGAAGAGGCGCTGGGCGCTCGCAGGACGTTCCTCTACGTCTACGACTTCGGGGACAACTGGCGCCACAAGGTCAAGGTGGAAAAAACCGTCACGCTTGACGCGCCGTTGTCGCTGGCGCTGTGCCTGGCCGGAGAAAACGCCTGTCCGCCCGAGGACGTGGGCGGCGCGCCGGGCTACGAGGACTTCGTGCAGGCGCTGGCCGATCCGGCCCACCCGGAGCACGATGAGCTCAAGCAATGGGTCGGCCGCCCGTTTGACCCTGCCGCATTCGACGCGGCCGAGATCAACCTGTGGCTCAACCACACAGCGTCTTGAATTTCAATATGGGTACTGGGCGGACGCTTACCAACATCACGACATATTCCACGGATATTTGAACAGTCCAGCTTGAAAATCAGACCGCTTTGTTTGAGGTCACGGATTCAGGCTACAGTTTTGAGTCCTGAGTGAGAAGCTCAGTTCAATGTCGGTCAGCCGGGCCATGCCGAGCCACATTACTGTGTTGCCTGGGGGTGAATCCGAAGCTCGAGCCAAGTAGCCGCCGAGTCTATCGAGTTGGCTCTGTCACTGTTAGATGTGGAATTTTTTTTCCAGAGGCGTAGAGTTCATAGCGAACCGTGAAGGAGGTTAGCCATGAACGCCGAGACTTTCAATGCGTTGATGAACCAACAGGTGCCCCGGCTCACGCTGCGCCAGCGTGAACTGCTCAAAAAGCGTCTGGATGAACTCGATGAGCAGCAAAAAGGGCTGGCCGTCATTGAGTCGTCCAGCGCGACTGAGCCGCGCTGCTGCCCACACTGCCAAGGCAGCGAGCTTTACCGGCATGGCCACGTCAGTGGGTTGCAGCGCTACCGCTGCCGGACATGCCACCGCACGTTCAATGCCCTGACGGGCACCGCGCTGGCGCGGCTGCGCAAGAAGGGCAAGTGGTTCGGTTTTAGTCAAGCCCTGGCCGCCTCCCTCACCCTTCGCCGGGCCGCTACTGCCCTGCAGGTTCACCGAAACACGGCGCTGCGCTGGCGCCATCGCTTTCTCAGCGGCCTCAAGGCAGACCGCGCGACAACGCTGCAAGGTATTACCGAGGCCGACGAGACCTATATCCTGGAGTCGCGCAAGGGCTGTCGCAAGCTGGACCGCCCGCCTCGCCGTCGCGGCAGCAAGGCGAGAAAAGCGGGCCTGTCCGGTGAACTGGTCTGCGTTTTGGTGGCTCGGGACCGTGCCGGACAGACGCTGGACTGGGTGATGGGACGCGGGCAGATGACAAAAGCCGCACTGGCCGGCGCACTGCAGCCCGTGCTGGCCAAGGATGCGCTGCTGGTGAGCGATGGCAACCGGACCTACTGCGGCTTTGCGCACGACGCGCACCTGGCGCACGAGGCGGTCAATCTGAACGCAGGCGTGCGCGTCAACGGCGCCATCCATGTCCAGAATGTCAACGCCTATCACGGCCGTCTCAAACAGTGGCTGCACCGCTTTCACGGCGTTGCCACGGGCTATCTGGACAACTACCTGGGCTGGTTTCGCGCCCTGGACAGCCACCATGGCGACTCTGGGCAAGCTGTCTTGGCGATGGCCTTGGGAAAATTTCCACATTTAACAGTGACATAGCCATCGAGTTAGATCAGACAGGACGTAATCGATGGCAATCACCAAAGTCCTCAGAACCGTGTAGTGAACATATACACCATCCAAAAATACCCAAAGGGTACGATCGTACGGCTGGCCGCTTGGAGTGGCGTCAGATCTAGGCACAAGGTAGACTTTGATGGTACTAGTATGGAAGCGAGCGGACACAGAAGTCCAGTCCACAAAAAAAGATCAATGCCAACTAAAAGAATTGCAGCGACAAGCACGGGCAAAAGGATAACTGAGCAATTGCCCACTAAGCGCCAAATTCGGCTCTGCAATTTGCTGAACGGCGGAAAAGTGACTTCAGGCGCCGTTCCGGACACGATAAAGTGCGCGATATCGTCCCAATTTTCCTCCTCATGGCCCACGCCGTGATTGCCAACAATATAGTTGATCTGGTGAACTGGGCCCAACTCCGAGCCTTGGATAAATCCGTCATGGCCAGCGCTGCCAAGATTGAAGCGTCGCCACGGCTGCAGGGCTTTTGGAAATACCGCGACCACCCAATCTCGCGTCGCCACATAATTCAGCACCTTTTTCACGCGGGGAACCTGCGAGTTAGTCTGAATTAAGCTCAACCAATCATAATCACGGCGAACGACGCTGCCGGCGAGTACGACGTGTTTGAACCGCGCAGCCGGATAGTCCTGCAATGCCTGAGCCACAAGGTAAGTGCCGTTGGAATGACCGACATAGTGGAACGTCGACCTTGGATAACGGGCGCGAGCTTCGGCAAAGCGATCCATTAGCCATTCGACCTTTCGCTGGCGAACCGTTCGAAACATGAATGGCAGCATAGCGAAATAGCCATAGCTTTCAGTCCACGATTCGAATTTTTGATCCAACGTCGCATGTTTTTTGATACAGCGCGCGATCTTCTGTGTCCAAAACCCCTTGTCGCGTATTCCGTGCACAACAAACACTAAATCGGTAACCGTAGGATCCGGTTTCGGCGGTAGGTTGTCAGCCATCTCCTCCCGCGTAATAGACTTGTTCGCCAGCGTTTCGCGACTTTCGTTGAGAGCTATCAGGAATTTCTTGCGCCGTTCCGTACGTGCCAGCGCGGTTTCGAGCGGTCCGGTCGCTGACATCTCGATCACATTTGAATGATTTGACTTCCCGACTTCCAGGTAGAAATAAGAGTGACGTTCATTCTCGCCAATGAGATCAACTGAATAGTCGACGTTATCGTCCGGCGACACTTGGTCGTCAACGGTACCTAACAGCTGCACGACAATAATGTCAGGACGAGGTCCATATTCCTGGTCCATCAGCGCAAGCCACTGCAACCGCGCTTGCACCAGAAAAGGTGCTCCCTTTCGGATTGCAAAAATCGTGGGCTTGCCACGCAAGACAAATTCGCCGAACAACTGCGAGATGCTCCACTTTACGCTGGTCAACCAATCCATCGCTGAGGACACTGACCAACCTCTATTCATCCCGGCGAAGAGAATAAGGCGCTGGATTGAGGTAGCCCAAGTTCGTGGTTCACGGAATTCTGCAAACTCTGGTTCGAAAGGCGCAGGCCGGTCACCGCCCGCGCCCATCTGCTCACCGAAGGCGATGATTGCGATCTTGCGTGCAATCACTGCTCCGAAACTGTGTCCGACGAACGTGATGGAAATGTATTTGCCTCCCGATCGCTTACGATCCGCCACGAGTTCATCAATAGCCGCAACGAGACCGGCAACAATGCTCTCGGCTTTCTGCAGACAAAGTGGTTTTCTCGCGAATGGCAGTTCCGGTGCAAAGATGTCGGCATTCGGGTGCTCCGCGCGGAGCACATCCTTGACGTCCGAAATTCCTTTTCCTAAGAGGCGAAATTTAAATCCATGTATCAAGACAAAGAGTTCAGTTCGAGCTGTACCGTTCTCAAGAAACCGCTTAAAGTCGTTCATGTCCGGTCACCATTTGAATTTGCGCCTTTGCGCTGCTCTCAGATCTGTTTACTTGGGATAAACCTTACCTTGACGACTGTTTAGTGCTGTGCCCACTCACCCAACGATACAAGCAATAACGCTCAGGCCTATGTCCACACCCTCCTCAACCCCTTGCTGTCCGCTTTGCTGCTGGCCAGGAACATCCTTCATCTGCTGCTCGATGCCCTGGCGCTCGTGGCCCTGCATACCTACCTGCAAAAAGAAGGGCTCTCAAAACCACGCAAGCCTCGACCCAAGTCGCATAAACACATAACTCAGCCTGTTAATGATGGCTCACATCGTTAACTTGGGTGGATTGGCCCGTTATGCCCGGCAGTTCAACGATGGTGACTTATGTGTAATGAAATGGGGATAAAGTCCTACGGCGACACAGTCCGAGTCAATTCCTTATCTCCAACAGCTATCCTTCTCAAATCTGAAACGATCCTCTACTATCCGAAAGCTGACCCGTGCGCGTGCACTCGCCGATGAGCCGAGCTCGCGCCGTGGAATTAGTCATGCTTGTGCCCTCCCGAACCTCGATGTAAGCTTCAATCAGACGTGATTCGTCGGCTTCGGTCCATGACCCGGGATCCTGAACGGTCACCTGTTCAGCAAATAGCTTCTTTAGTGCAGTTTCCAGCGTACCGGGTACATGCCCTGGGCGGTTCACATGCTCGTCCAGAATCAAAGCAATGCCATATTGAGAAGTGAACCATTCATCCACGTCATGTCCCGCCACAGAAATCTTTATAAAGCGTTTGATGCGGCCCGCAGCAAACACCAATTGCGTAGTGCGGAAATCGGCATGATGCCCCGCCCGCCAGAAACGGTAGGCCCACTCCGGTTTTCGAAGCTCTGACTTAGCCAAGATGGTGTCGAGTCGGTGGTTATCCAGCAAAAGAAGTCCCGTCAATTTGTTGGCCTGCACCAGGGTATCGAGCTTGTAGCGGCCGAAGCATTCTTGGTAAGCCTCTGGACTGGCTGCCTTAAAGCGAGACAGCAGCACTGGCAATTCCCCTTCCGCAACGTCCGCGCCGGCCGTCCACTGAAAAATCCCAACAGATAAAAAACTTCCGTCATAGGAATTGATCGCTTCGAGGCCGCCCTCGTTGACGCACATGGCGCGAACGACGCGAATCACCGAATCACTGAGACCGGAAGGACGAGCATCCAAGCCTGCCAGCCATCGGGCTAGTGAAGTGCGGCCAGTTGTGAAGAAACCCTCCCGGAAGACTTTTGCAAACACCTCACCATTGGGCGCGAGCGCTTTGTTATTCTGAACACTGACTCGGTGCATTTCGTCTTCCAAGGGCGGCAGCACCTTGCCGTCCAATGCGACCGCTGCTCCCGGTGATACGGGGGGTGCTGTTTCAATCGGCGCAATTGGTGCCAAGTTCGAAACTGCGTTGGCAGTCGCTGCGTCCAGCGCTGCCCAAGACTTAGGCCCGAAAATGCCATCGGGCACCAATTGATGCTCACGCTGAAATTGGCGCGCTTGGGCTTCAGTGCCGGATCCGAATCGACCATCGATTTGAACACCCAATTTTTGCTGCAGAAGACGAACAACGTCGCCTTCGTTTCCTCGACGCAATGTGGGGCGAGACTTGGTGTCAATGGCTGGAATCAGCGGCGGCGCCAGAACTTGGCCAGACAAGATTGCCTGCACCGCGGCTCTAAAAGGTGCCATCTCAAACAGCGGGTCGCTTTTTCGGCCCGCAGGCAGCGCATATTCCTTGTGAGCGCAGCACATGCTCGCGTCAGCCCGGATATGCGCCAGGATCGCTGCCACCCCTCGGTGATAAGCGTCCATTTGAACCGCTGGCCAGACATCGCTAAGCTTGCCGGTGTTTTCTGCCTCGATGCCAATGAAGCTAGAGTTGCCCGTGTCAATGCCGCGCCACTGGCCAGCGCCGGCATGATTCGCGCGGCCCGCGGCGATGACGTAATAAGTGCCGTCGCGACCCAGGCCAAGTTGCGCGAGCGGCCCCGAAAGATCGGAGCGCCCCTTGATCAAGAGATCCAAAGTCGGCATGTTGCCGATCGCAGACCCAACAGTGTGGTGGCAGATCACGCCGCGCGCAGTGCCCATTTCAGCACGACCGCGACTGCGCCAGCCGTCGACCTCGGCGACCTTCAGGCCCGCCGCCTCCAGCACGCCGGGCAGCCAAGTTAGAGAAAAAACCATAGCTCCTTTCCTCCCTAACGGCTGCTGGCAACACCACCGGATGCAGCCGGCAGGCGATCGTCTGGTGTCGGTGGCACATCGCTGTTGGAAGCGTCGACGTCACAACCATCGATCTTCTCTTCTTCGTTCGAATGCGGATTGAGTCCATGGGCATCGAGGTCATAGAAAGTCTGTGGCAATTCTTTGCCTTCACTCTTTGTCGTCTCCTTCTCGACAGGCCTTGGTATAGGTGACGCAGTCTGAGGCTTGTCGGAAGCGGCCATGGTGGCGCTATTGAGCAAATCCGGAATCAGCCGTTCACTGAATCCGGCGATAAAGGCTGCAACGAGCAAGACCAGGTGATCCGTGATGCGCAGGTTGCTGCTGTCCGGGCCGTCACTCAGATGATCTGTAGCCCCCATGACAGCGCTGCCAAGACGGAGTGCGAACAGGTCGGCATCCATCAGCGCCTGAAGAACGATCGCAGCAATCGCCCCGATCACGATGCGCACGATGGCATCGATGATGTTGTCGAGCATCTGCAGATCTGTATGAATACTTCTGCTGCTGATTCCCAGGGCGATCGAGAAGAATGCGCCGAGCGTACCTGCCGCAACCGCTAGCCACGTGTTGGAGGTGTAAAAGCCATAAGGAACAAACCAAGCCTGGTTTTTTACGAGATCACTGGTTGCGAACGCGGCAAGGAGGCCGAGCATCGCGGCGGTCGCCGCGGCGTAAACCAGATACATGAATCGGGCGAACGATTTCCGCTCGGCGACAACATCATCGCGAATTTGTGACAGGATTAGCAATGCGGACTCAACATCACCTTCAAGCGCGACGATTAAAGTGTCTGCGACGCGGCGGTCGTATCGGAGCGCAGCGCTCTGGAATCTCTTTCGTTTATGTGTCCGCCAGCCATCCACCAGACCGTTGATCTCTCCTCGAAGTGGCGAGAGTCGGGCAACTTTCTCACGTTGTTCAATTTCCCGAACTGGATCATCGGCAAACTGTATAGTGACGCGTTCTTCGGTTCGATACACAGCATAACGGGAATCGAATCGTGCGTAGATAGACTTGACTCTCAAGCCATTGGCGTCGGGCTCGTTCATCCTGATCCTAGATACCTGAAATGGGTCCATTTACTTCCCTAATAGAAGCGTTTTCGTCCAAGAGGCCTTTTTAACTGTCTATAAAACGGGTTTCATCTCCATTCCCTTTGTCACTTTTTAAAAGTGCCCGGCTATCGACACAGACTTGGCAACCAGCGAAATGCGTTCAAACCGTTTTCAAAAAGGCGGAGTGCACAAAGCCATCACCGGCACTGTCCCCACTAAGGTCAACCATTGACCAATCGCCAAAACGCGAAACGACCGATACTGGCGCACCAAAAGGTAAACTGGAAATAATGTCGAAATCTGTACCTGGGCCAGCGCGCAAGCGCAGCCCGTGCCTAGAATTTACAACGTAGTGATCTATAGGAATGCTTGACGGTCGAACAGCGCTGCCGTTGACATTCATGATGCTTTGGTCGTGGTCGTGGTCGTGGTCGTGTAAAGCAATGATGTCTGGTGCTGCGACTTCCTGGAGAGCAGCTGCGGCTTCTGTCACTGATTGAAGAAACTTCTCCCAACCGCCGGGCGTATCTCGCAGCACACGGGGACAATGTTTTGCGGACCAGTCATGATGTTGGACCACACCGTTAGGTAACGTAACTCCGAAGCGTCTTGCCATGATGGCAACAAGAAGCGCTGCCTTTTTGTAGGCGGAGATTTTGTCCATTTCAGGATGCATGCATACCTCGATGCCAATGCTGGAGGCGTTGCCTTGAGATGTTCCGGCATGCCAGCCTATTTCGTTTGTAGGAAGGCTTTGGTAGACACTTTTGTCATCTACAGTAAAGTGCCAGGAAACACGACGGTTGCGTGCATCTTGGCCTTTTTGATATTTAGCATGCGCCGCAGCGTTTGCTCCGGGACTGCTGTTGTCAGTGTTATGAATTGTGATGAAACGGGGAATAAGTTTTGTCCCGGGACGATTCGAATTACCAGTGGGGATAAAGTCTTGCACCAGCTTCAGTTCTGCGAAAGCTTCGTCGAGTTGCATGTTACGGCTCCAGTTCTAACTTGAGCAAGATCTCTATCGTCGCGTGACCGTGAAAGCGAGTGGGCCACCGTCACACATGCCGTCTGAGAGGACCAGCACTTTGTATTCACGCGCGCTTTCGGAAATAAGCGCAAGCGCTTCAGGCTTTGCCACCTTATCGCAAGTGCTGCGGACTATTTTGGAAAGATCGAGATTTGCGAGCGGTTTTACGTTAGAGATGCGTCTAGTTGAGTCCTTGCCGTTCCAGAACAGAAGCATGGAGCTCGGCTGCTTTTTTCGCTCATCGTCATCAGGGCCAGTAAGCACCAAAAATCCGTCCTTAACCGCCAGCAGATCACGAATGCCGCGTCCCTGGCCTACGGCAAGCCGAAACGTTGCAGGTTTTAAAGGGAGATCACTGAATAAAGCATCTGCTTTGACGGACAGAATCGGCACCGCGCCCTCCTGTGCAGGGCCGCGAAAGCCAAAATACAGGAGCCCGTCCTTCACTGCAAGACCTTCGATGTTAATGCCTTGCTCGCCTTTCAACTCCGGGCTTTTTTCTGGAGGTTGCGTGCCAAGGCATTTGCCCAAGTATTGCTTGAACCCCTCCTGACTGGACAGGATTTCCCACAGCCGCCCAGATGCTTGATAGCCCGACAGTTTGCCATTGTGATCGCGCATCGCCCGACTGGTTTTCGGGTCAATACTGAAACGAATGACATGCCGGCTGTCTGGATTGGGCGCGCAGCGCGTACGACTCATCGAGTGTGAGCCCGTTACATAAAAGTTTCGTCCGTCGGAAGCTGCACCTTCGGCATCGAGCTCGCTGCCTGAGCCCAACAGCATAAGGTGTTCGCTTTGAGGCAATAACATGTCCTTCTTAAGCACTGCGTGGCGGGCTTCGATTCCTTCGTCGAAGACAACAAGACAGACGCGATCTCCAAGGCTGGGCACGCACGCAATGCCACTGACAGATCGTCTTGTCTTCTCGTCGATATTAAAACCCTCTCCTGTACTCCACGGTCCGCTGTCTGGTTTCAACACAGGGGCATCCAGTGGAGCAGCATGCGCCATGCCTGAGGCGCAGATGCCCACGATCAACCACAACGGCGCAAGCATACGTGCGGCGAAAAGCCTAGACCAGTTAAAAAATTTCTCGAAAGATGCCTTTATGTGAAGATGGCATGCTTGGCCATTGTTCAGATAGAGGCTTCGTTCTTCAGTCATTGCATCCCTCCTGGTGTTTCTGTTTCTGAATGCAAGACAGAGGAAATGGCTAAAAATAATATTTCGCTATTAAGGTAAAAAACATCCCCTATTTTTTTATGAGGCAGCATAAAAGTCTGACTAAGGTCGAGTTTGATTGTGAGGTAAGTTAGCATTTCTCCTGTCTTAATCGGTGCAACTGCCGAGAGCAATTACTCATCAATAGGTAGACAACAAAAGCAATTACAACGATGTGTCAGAGTGAACTTTGAAGTCATCCCCGAAAAATTGGATTAAATTTAGGGTGTTTGTTAGAAAATACCCAGGCCCAAGGAATCGCTGGTATTCGGCTTAAGCAGCGCGAGATGTACGACATAGAATTCAAACTAGCCGCATGGAAACGACTCCGCAACGAGGATTTATCGTGCCGACAAGGTACTGCCGTATTTGACATTTGCAATTTCAATCTCATCGGGGTTTGGGTTCGGGCTTACTGTAGGGAGGAAGTGGACGGGCTGGTTTGCCACGGAGTTACACGTTACAAAACAATTAAGAAGGAACCTTCTGTAAAAGCTATTTCCCAGCTGCGCGATGACGCAATACAAACTCGCCAGGAACTGCTTGAGGACAACATTAACCAAGAGTAATGCGATGAATATGAGCTTGCATGGTCTGGCGGCGCGAGGTCTTGCCATACGCCTGTTCATTTACGCCAGCCTCATCGTCTGCCTGAGCGGCTGCGCCACGACACATGACCTGACAGCCAACCAGCAGGTTCTGTTTGGACCTTCGCTGGCTTCTTCGGCCCTAGTGAACGGCAGCACTCAATGGTCAATGCGAGTTCAGGGGCGCGTCTTCGAGCCGGGCGAAGGCAGCGCGGGGCGCCAAGCGCTGATCGACGCGCTGGCGCCGACGCTCGGGGCCAATCGCAGCGATCCGCTGTACCGGGCGCGCGCCGGGTATTTCGTCTCCGACAGCGTTCGCAATGCGCGTGTCTCGATCGCGCTGGGCGATCGGGTCGCCCCGCTCGAACCCACCGATGCCTCGGGCTGCTTTGCCGCCGACATCCCTGTGGGCAGCGACGAAGTGGCGCACCTAGCACGTGACGGCCTCATCGCCTTCGAGTCGCTTCCCACACCGGGCCAGGCAAGCCGATTTCATGGCACGGCCCTGCTGGTGCCGCCCGAAGGAGTGACGGTGGTGACCGACATGGACGACACCCTCAAGGAAACCAACATCAGGGACCGCGCCGAGGCCAAGGCGAACACTTTCGTGCGGCCGTTCCGGGCGGTGGCCGGCATGTCAGCACTCTACCGTGCATGGCAGCAAGCGAGCAGCGCGCCCGTGCATTTCCATGTCGTGTCGGCCGGTCCGTGGCAGTTCCACGAACCGCTGCGGCGCTTTACCGAGGAGGCGGGCTTTCCGCCGTTCACATGGGACATGCGCTGCATCGATATCACCAACCCGGCCGTGCTGGTCGAGGAAACTGTCAAGCCTGACCCGCAGCGGGTGGAAGACTTCAAGGTTGCGGCGATCCGCGCGCTGCTGGTGCGGCTGCCGCTGCGCCATGTGGTGCTGGTGGGCGACTCAGGCGAGCGCGACCCCGAGGCCTATGCAGCGATCGTCAAGGAGTTCGGTGCGCGTGTCGATGCGGTCTACATCCGCAACGTCAGCTGCGAAGGCCAGGACGCGAAGCGCTACGCCGATCTGTTCGGGCCCTCGAACGCCTTGCACAAGTTGCAGGTGTTCGAGAACCCCGAGCAGTTGCCGCAGCGGCTGAATGGCGTGCGTTGATGTGCCGATAGCCCCAATGTCAACAAGCAGCCAACGGTGCTCCAGATTGCCAGCTTCAGTCAGAATGCAGCACCATAAATATGCCAATTCCAACTCTTTTCAACTCTTCTATCCCTAAGATAAGTGCAATTATCTATGGGTAAAATATTTCCGTCAAAACCGGGGTCAGGGGCTGTAACTGGCACAATCACAGCGCCAGCACCACCCGTCCCTTCCCACGCCCCTTGCCTGACTCCGCCGCAAGCGGTCTTGCGCCTTACACAGCGAGCCCACCCCGCCCATGACAGCAATCCCCTCCTCTCCGGCGCCAAGCGGGCGTTTCGTTCGCCGCCTGGGCCCGCACCACTTTGCCTACCTGCGCGCCGTGGCCGAAGGTTTGGACCTGGGCGACTGCGCACGGCGCTACCTGGGCATCGAGCACGGCCACGAAGCGAAGACGGCGCACCAGGAAGCGGTGGACGCGGTGCGCGCCGTCGCCCGGCGGCGAGGCGAATCCGCCTGGCGCTTGGTGGGCCTGTCGATCCGGGTCCCTGGCGGCGCGCCGCGACCGTCTTTGGAGGCGTTCGCGCAGCACCACGGCCTGGACGGCTTCTCCGAAAGCGAGGTGCTCAAGCTCTACGAAGAAGCCTTTCCTGCAGAGCGTAAAACCACACGTGGCCAGCGTCTGCGCGAGCGCCAGCTGGCGCTGCTGCGCCGCCTGGAGGGCCTGGCCGCCGAGACGCCGCAGCCCTCGGACCTCGTGGCGGGCTGGTTTGAGGAGGCGCTGGCGGCAAAATTAGTCACGGCGGGTTTTCTCACGCTGGGGGCGCTCAACGCCCGCATCAGCGCCGGCGGCGTGTGGTGGCGCGCCCTGCCTGCCGTGGGCATCGCCAAGGCGCGGCGCATCGAGCGCCACCTGGCCACGCTCCTGCTGCGCGAGGCGCAGCCCGCCAAGCCGCTCTTTACGCTAAGCGCGACGCCGGCGCTGTGGGGCGTGCCCTCGCCTTCCCGCGCTTTCCACGCCTCCGGCGCGCAAGCCGATGGGGCCTCAGGTGACGGGGTGGTACAGGAGGCGACGACTACCGCCCTGGCACGCCCGCTGCTGGACGTGGACTCGGACCTGCAGGCGGTCCAAAGCTGGATCCAGGCCCGGGCCGGCTCGACGGCCACAGCGACGCTCTACCAGCGCGAAGCGCACCGCCTCCTGCTATGGCTGCAATACGAATGCCGGGGCGCCACGCTCTCGCAGATGTCGGTTGCCGACTGCGGCGACTTCATGGCCTTCTTGCAAAACATCCCGGCGCGCTGGATCTCCCGGGTTCGCGCCGCGCCGGGCACGCCCGGCTGGGCGCCGTTTCGCGGCCAGCTCTCGCACGGGAGCTGCCGCCAGACCATTGTCATCATTGCCTCGATGTTCGCCTGGCTGCAGTCCGCGCAGTATTTGAGCGCCAACCCCTGGGTGCTGGTCAACCAAGCCACCGGCGACGATCCGGGCAAGAAGATGCTCGACACCAAGGCGCTGAGCGAGGCGGCGATGCTTGAGGTGCTGCGCTTCATCGACGCCCAAGCGCCCTCGCCTTCGCGCGCGCGCATCCGTTTCATTTTGCTGTTCGTCGAGGCGGTCGGGCTGCGCTCGGCCGAGCTCCTGTCGGCCACACTGGGCGACCTGCGCATGGAGCCCGAAGGCTGGGTGATGCAGGTGCATGGCAAGGGCTCTAAAAACAGGATGGCGGCCGTACCCGGGCAGGCGCTGCATGCGCTGCAGGAGTACCTGCTAGTCCGTGGCCTGGGATCGATCCAGGCAGCGCCGCACACCGCGCCCCTGCTGGCCAGCACCAATGATCCGATGGCGCCAGTGGGTTACCAGGCGCTCTACGAGCATGTCAAGGGATGGCTCGCCAAAGCGGTGCGGGCCTCTAGCCTGCCAGCCAATGAGCGGGAGCGGCTAGCCGGGGCGACAACGCACTGGCTGCGCCATACCTTCGGCACGCGGGCCATCGCCCGGGAGGTGCCCTTGGACGTGATCCAGGCGCAGATGGGCCATGCGTCGATCCAGACCACCACGGCGATCTATGGCCGGGCACCGATCAAGCGGAGGGTGGATGAGCTGGGGAAGGCGTTCGGGTAACTGATCGCAGTGAAAACTAGACACAACAAAGGGACAGATCCTCCAGTCAAAACATCTGCCTGCCAGCACACCGTAAAAAAACTCAACCCCGACAAACATTTGCTCGCTCCAGGATTATGTTCGGATCGTCCGGGCACGCCCCCATCAGGGGCCGGGGGTTAGGTTCACCCACAGGCTATCCGCGACGAACCTAGACATCCTCCGCGCGAATTGTTGCCATACCAGCGGCTTTATCAGGAGATACGCCTGTGCATTCGCCCTCACCTGCGCGTCCGAAAGCACGCTTTGTGTGTCGCTCGGACCTCATCACTTTGCCCACTTACACGGTATGTAAAAAGGGGTGAACCTCATCGAGTGCGCCCAACTCTACCTAGGCCTTGATCACGAAGCACCCCCGGTCACTATCAGGCAATCAATGCCCTGCGAGTGGTGAATCGGCGTAAGGGCGAGTTCGCCGGTCACTTGGTCTGTCTGCGCATTTCTTGACTTACGAATGAACCACCATCAATCCATTACCGCTCTGCGTATAACTTATTTGCGACTACCTTCAAATTTTGGGATGTCTGCTAAAACAGGCCTACGTATATCCTTACGATGTCCCGGAACTTGTCAATGAATGGCGATAGGACCGGAAGCTTGAAGGTCTTACATTGGTGAGGAGCCAGTGCAAAAGCGCGCCAGATGCGCGGTATAGCAGTCTTACTTCTAACGGCTGAGCCGCAATTTTGAATGCATGTCTGCGGTCCGGGCCGCTCTGCACTTCGTAGTCTTTGCCATGCTCATGTTTACCAAAGTAGCCATGCTCATGGCCTTGGAAGCAAATTCACAAAACTATTATCTTTCGCCCTAAGTCTTGGGGATTTGATTATTCGGATCCGAATAATGATGAGGCAATAGTTCAGCTATTCCAGCGCAGCAATGTCAATGGCTATGTCACTGTTAAATGTGGAACTCTTCCCAGTGCCATCGCCAAGACAGCTTGCCCAGAGTCGCCATGGTGGCTGTCCAGGGCGCGAAACCAGCCCAGGTAGTTGTCCAGATAGCCCGTGGCAACGCCGTGAAAGCGGTGCAGCCACTGTTTGAGACGGCCGTGATAGGCGTTGACATTCTGGACATGGATGGCGCCGTTGACGCGCACGCCTGCGTTCAGATTGACCGCCTCGTGCGCCAGGTGCGCGTCGTGCGCAAAGCCGCAGTAGGTCCGGTTGCCATCGCTCACCAGCAGCGCATCCTTGGCCAGCACGGGCTGCAGTGCGCCGGCCAGTGCGGCTTTTGTCATCTGCCCGCGTCCCATCACCCAGTCCAGCGTCTGTCCGGCACGGTCCCGAGCCACCAAAACGCAGACCAGTTCACCGGACAGGCCCGCTTTTCTCGCCTTGCTGCCGCGACGGCGAGGCGGGCGGTCCAGCTTGCGACAGCCCTTGCGCGACTCCAGGATATAGGTCTCGTCGGCCTCGGTAATACCTTGCAGCGTTGTCGCGCGGTCTGCCTTGAGGCCGCTGAGAAAGCGATGGCGCCAGCGCAGCGCCGTGTTTCGGTGAACCTGCAGGGCAGTAGCGGCCCGGCGAAGGGTGAGGGACGCGGCCAGGGCTTGACTAAAACCGAACCACTTGCCCTTCTTGCGCAGCCGCGCCAGCGCGGTGCCCGTCAGGGCATTGAACGTGCGGTGGCATGTCCGGCAGCGGTAGCGCTGCAACCCACTGACGTGGCCATGCCGGTAAAGCTCGCTGCCTTGGCAGTGTGGGCAGCAGCGCGGCTCAGTCGCGCTGGACGACTCAATGACGGCCAGCCCTTTTTGCTGCTCATCGAGTTCATCCAGACGCTTTTTGAGCAGTTCACGCTGGCGCAGCGTGAGCCGGGGCACCTGTTGGTTCATCAACGCATTGAAAGTCTCGGCGTTCATGGCTAACCTCCTTCACGGTTCGCTATGAACTCTACGCTTCTGAAAAATTTTTACATTTAACAGTGGCAGAGCCATGTTGAACGCTTCAGGGATTCATGCTTCTCTACTCTGCGGGATGGCTTGAATATTCGGATCCGAATAATTTCTGGAGCTTGCACCGATGCGATTACGTCGAACTCCTAAGCGGGCTGTATCCTGGGATCTGATCAAACTGTAACTTCGCAGTGATGTGTTGTAAATTTTGTTCACGACAATGAATACATTCAAATGTGTAGCTAACGTCGATGTTGCCAATTACATTAGAGTTCATTAATAGAAAGAGCAATATGAGTGTGATCGTTACAGGACACGAAAAGGGAGGTACAGGCAAGTCTGTACTGGCCACCAGCTTCGCAGCAAGAGTCATTCAGAGTGGGGCGACCGCCGTAGTCGTGGACACTGACGCAACTGCGACTTCGGCCGGATGGAACGCAATCCGTGATTCTCGGAACATTCTCCCAGTAGTTCCTGTCGTTCAACAACTTGTCAACCCCGCACCTGCAATCATTGAACTAGCAACCAAGTACGATGCGGTAGTTGTCGATGTCGGTGCACGTGACTATGCAAAACTGCGCGATTTGGCAAGAATTTGTGATCTTTGGATTGCGCCAACAACCGTTGGGCAAGGAGATTTAACTTCTACTGTTCGCTTATTCGAGGCTATCTCAGAATTTCATGCGTTGCATAAGAATGGAAAAATTCCCTTTGTCGTGGTGTTTAACCGCGTTTCATCCACGTGGAATTCGAGCGAGGAACTGGACGCACGTGAGTTTCTGGAGCAGATGTGCCAAGGTATCGTTATCCTCAAATCGCACATCAAAGAACGCAAAGCTTGGCGCGATGCTGGACGCCTTGGGCTCGGGGTATCCGAGATGCCAAGCCGTGAGGCTGCCAAATCTATAGAAGAGTTCGAGAGCGTTTACGACGAAGCACTGTTGCACCACAGCAAGTCCTAAACAGAAAGTAGTTTATGAAAGCCAAGCCAAGTCCCATCATCATGCGCAGTCGTGACACCGAGCAGATGAAATTCGCCCTCGGAAACGTTCAGTCAGTACCAGTGACTTCGATCCCGGTTAAGCCTTCATCCACCTCATCTAATTCGGCTCAAGGCATTTCACAGGCAGAAGTCGGCCGTACCGTGATCTGGCCAGTCGCGAAAGTAAAGGAGCATGCTCTCAATTCACGAGTTTTTTACGCTACAGAGGAAATTGACGAAATCTCGCAAAGCCTGACGAACAATGGTCAATCTGTTCCTGCTATCGGTTACCCGGACGGTGACTTCGTTGTGTTACTCGATGGCCAAAAACGCCTGCGAGGGTGTAAGGCGGCAGGTATAGAAAACCTGCGAATCGAGCTTTGTGAAAAACCGTCTACTGTCGCGCAGTTGTACCTCAACTCGAGACGCATCAACAAGGAGCGTAGCAGCCAGACGCTGCTCGATGACGCAGTGCGTTTTGAATATCTTATCGAAGCCAAAGTGTTTCCCAACCAGGAGGCCCTGGCCGCTGAGTTAAAGATCAGCCAGTCCATGGTGTCAAAAATCAAAAAGCTCAACGTCATTCCCGAGCGACTGTTGCGGCGGCTGCGAGATACGGGTATAGCCAACAACATCGACGCACTGTCGTCCATCACCACGCTATTCAAATATCCGGATGCCGAACAGGCGGCAGACATAGCGACCGAAGTAGTGGACGAGGTGATTCGGCGCAACCTTACAGGCGTTCAGACGACCGCGCTTGTCAACAGCCGCCTTACCGGTCCGCGTAAACGAGATCGCTACGAAGTTCGACACTTTGCCTTTGGGACGGCAAAAGCGGTCCTTAAATCAAACGACGAGAAGGGCAGAATTGATTTCAGTCTCAAGGACCTCGCCCCTGATCAAGTAAACCTTCTGAAGCTGAAAATAGAAGCCCTTTGCGCCTCTTTGGGCAGTGCAACGCCTGAGACCAGCACGCAGTCCTGATTGACGAACATGACACGCCGAGTCCTTGTACGCAGGCCGCTGTTTAATGGCGTTTTCTTTCGGCCCGGCTTGGTATGCAACATCCCGTGTACAGTCAAGAGCAGCATGTAGGTTTCCCCCCATTTTCCTACCAGAGCATTCCGCACGCGGTCTGATGCGTGACAACCTGCGAAAACCGAGCCATTGATATTCAGGTTTGTATCGCAATTTCCCGAGGCACAGATACGGTCAAGTCATTGCGTTGGGGGACAAGGTCTCATCAAAAGTTCTAACGCGCTCGAGTTGCCGGGAGGCTCTATGACTGGGCACTATTAGCGGATCACATGCTTTTAATGGCCAAGTCAAGTTTGAAAGAATTCGTTACTTGGCAATGTCTGTAATGAAAATAAGCACTTTATCGATAAAGCAACATGCGTAGCGACCATAGTCAGTGCTAACTTTCGTTGCGTCACGACAATCCAACGGCTTGATTGAACTCCCTAGAATAGGCAAAGCTACTGAGGAGGAGGCTGACAAAGAATAAAACCCAGCGAACTATTGGCGCAACGCATGCTCCAACCACTGGTTCACACGGCATAAATCACTGCCTGCATCGCAAAGTCATCCCCAACAACCGGATGAAGAAGCTTACCAAACCGAAATTCCAGCACATGCTCAGCACGACACACGAAAGCTGATCCAGTTTTGATAAATTCAAGGCTGTCCTGATTCTGGACGCGTCTTGGCCCTTCCCAACGTACTGTCGGAACACATGACAAGTTTTAAAGTGCGCGTTTCACTATGGTCGGAACACATGAAATGGGCCTGTTTCGCCTGCCACTGTATGGTCGCAACGCATGCTACTCATACCGAGCGGGTATTGTCGAAACACATGATAACGAGCTCTGGCCCCAGAAAATCTGGTCAATACACACGACATGTGCTCAAACACGACCACTATGGTCGCAACGCGTGACGCAAAGCAAGTCAACACAGCACTATTGTCGGAACGGATGCTTTTCTTGACATCACAGCAAACCCCGTCAACTATGGTCGCTACACATGACAGTTATCCACAGACTATGGTCGCTACGAAGTGATCGCTAATAGCGCAATGCAGGCAACGCTATTGGCTAAACGAAGGCTCCGCTATTAGCGCTACGAAGGTTATCCACACCCTGAAACCCGCATGAATAAAGGCTTTGTAGCCTTCTTTAATCTCTTCTCTTTAATCTTTATCTTTTAATCAAGGTTTTAATCCCCGAATTAATTAAACCCCGCAAAGACGAATTTGGCATGCCTTATGTCCATAACTCAAGCACAGATCAGCGAAAACAAAGAGCATGCGTTGCGACAATAGGCGCTATTGACACTGTGGAAGACGACGTACGACACTTGGTGCACATAAGTTCACCCGCATGAAACACAGCATTGGCCATTTACCCCCTGGAAATCCTAAGATCGGAAACGCCGTGCCCGACGAAAAGGACACATTGGAGAGCAGTTTTTCGTCAGCGGAAGTGGACAGCGGAACGCAAACAACTTTAAAAAAATCGCGTACAGGAGTCATGGCTCCCGCGCATCGCAAAACAAGTATGGAAATACTAGCGATGAAAACTGCAGCCGCGCTGCAGAAGAAAGCTGACCCAGCACAACAGATTCTCCAGATGGGCTTCCCAAACTGGGATGAAGACCGCCGTGGCGTACCAAATCCACTGATTCGCGGCGGGCTTTTTACCACGCGGATGTCAACCAAAAGAATGTCCCTTAAGAGTGAGCAGATTGCATCGCTGTCCAATTCGGACATTCTCTACACCGGTGAAGAACTGCGCCAGGACGACCTCACCGTATGGATGTCTATCGTCAATCTCGGCCGTGATAAGCCTGTCGGTGAACCATGTATCTTCACGGCATACCGGATGATCAAGGACATGAAGTGGCGAATGCATGTCGACAGTTACACACGGCTGCGTGCCTGCATCGAACGGCTCAAGGTCACCAGCGTCAAAATCACTACTAAAGGGCAAGATTCTGGCTACGCAGGTTCGTTGATCCGGGACTTTGCGTTTAACAATGTGGATGAAGCAGGTAACACCCGTTGGATGGTCCGGCTTGAGCCGGCTATTGCCAACCTATTTCTTTTTGAGAACACAACACTTCTGGAATGGGAGCAGCGTAAACAGATCGGCACCCGGGCTGCCCTGACCTTGTGGCTTCACACGTTTTATTCGAGCCATCGGGAACCGCTCTCCTATTCGGTCACCAAGCTGCATGAGCTGTGTAAGTCTGAAGAGAAAAAGATTGCTAACTTTCGTGCCCGTTTACGCAATTCCATGGAAACGCTAATCGCCATCGGCCTGCTTGAAAATTACGCCATCACGAGCGATGTCGTACATGTCAAGCGTGTCCGTTTTGTTCAGCGTCTTAATGCTTGAGCAAGCACGATCAGCTACGATCATTAAAGCCTGAAAGCAATCGCGCTTAGGGGCTGCTAACGCTTGAGCGAAAGTGCTCGCACTGCCCGCCGTTGCAGGCGTGGACATTGGCCTGGACTTCGCGCCAGTCCTGTGGGTCGGGCGGCTGCGCCAGGGAGTCGATGTACCCATCCCAGGCGCGGGCGTTGAGTTTTTTCGCGCTGCTCTTGAACCAGCGCATGGCCGCTTGACGGTCGCGCACGATGCTTGCTGCAGGCCTGCGGTTATCGGCAAAGATGTCCTGGAGTTCGCCCGCAAGTTCGCAGCCGGGCACTACGCCCTCGATCACGCCTTCCAAACGGCTTTGGCGGACGTAGCGGGCCCGTAACCGGTAACTGAACGGCGTCCTTCCTTGCAAAGGTGTCGCCGGGAACAATGCCTTCATCGA
>NZ_KL448328.1:0-1987 GCF_000709345.1 Polaromonas glacialis
ATGATTCCCTGCTGGTCCGGACCCACTTTGCAGGACTCGTTCCTTGCACATCCAAACCGCTGTTTCATCGCGATCTTGGCTTGGCCAAGCGCGAACGCCCATCTTTCATCCGTGAGAGCTGGATGTCGCTCGTACTGAATTTTCAGGCCAGCTTCGAGGTTCTGGCACACGTCGAGGAATTTGTCGTCGTACAACGTCTTGGGCGGATCGGTGTTGGCTGGTGAGCACATCGCGGCGGTGAGCAGGCCCGCCGTCAGTAGTCGTAGCCACGTGCCACCCAATAGTGCCAATCGGCAACGGCTTGGCAAGTTTGCTCCTCTGGCGCGTGACACGCAAGCTGTTCGAGTGGCACCGCAAGCTGGGACTTGGCGTACTTGACGAGTACGAAAATTTCGGACATGCAGTCGTCTTCACTTGCCAGGTCGACGACTTCGACCTCGACGCCGACTTCCAGCGGTGACGTCGAGCGAGCTGACCGGCACTTGCAGTTGGTCTTGAAGGTAGTAGTACCAGCCCATGGCCCGTTCCGCCGCGTCGTAGGCATCCACGACGATCTCGAAGGCGATGCGGTTTTCCCGGTCGGGCTGCTCGGGTATGCGTTTCATGGCGTGCGGGGTTCCTGGGGGCTCACGTCATGATAATCGTGATGAGGAACTATGGGCTTGAGCGGCTGCTGCACCGCCTTTCTATTCCTCTGGGCAACGGTTTTCTTGCAGAAGTTAGCCAGGCACCTGACAAAATAGGGTGCCGCTCTGACCGCCAGTGACGCACCCGCTTGCCAGTTTCACTGGGGCGCCAAGCCAGTCTCCCAACCTGTCCATCACCTATTGTCCCAAGGACGTAGCCATGCCCATCACGCTCAAAGAAGCGCTGCAAAGTTTGGTCGTTGCCGACTTGAAGGATTTAATCCGCTACGTGCCAGAATTGGTGGCCGTCGGCCGCAAAGACGAGTTGATTGACCGAATAGCCGACGCAATGAAGGGCGCAACGTTGCAGGCCATTTGGTCAAAGCTCGACACCCTGCAGGCTGCCGCCGTCGCCGAGGCCGTTCACCATCCGCAGGGAGAGTTCTCGCCGCAGCGCTTTCACGCCAAGTACCAGGGTGACCCCTCGTTTGAAGTGGCTGGGACTCAGTCGTCCCGCTCTTCCAGCAACAAAAAATCGGCCCTGGCGTTGTTCATCCACTATGCCTTCAAGGAGCGGCGGTATTTCGTACCTGCTGATCTGCGGGCGAGCTTGCTTGCGTTTGTGCCAAAACCCGCCGATGTGCGGTTGGACAGCTCCGACACTGCGCCAACGGGTGAAGGGCTGATAGCGCGCCTGACTGAGCATCTGACCTTACGCAGCAGCCCGCCTGTTATACCAATCCCGTGTCATGAAATAACCGAAGCCGAAGGCAGCACTGCCCAGCTTCGGGAGCACAAAGAGCGGATGGCGCCAGGGATCTGCATGAAGGCATTCCAGGCGTCGCAGCAGGCGTCAACAATCTGTTCGTAGCCTTCGTAGCAGCGATTGGCCAGGTGCCGGTCGCGCAGTTGCTGCCACACCTGCTCGGCCGGGTTGAGCTCGGGCGAACCCGCTGGCAGCGGCAACAATGAAACGTTCGGGAACTGCGGCAGTTTGGGCGTGGTGTGCCATCCCGCGCGGTCCAGCACCAGCACGGCATGGCGTCCCGCAGGCACCGCTTCGCTCAGGACCTGCAGATGATGGCTCATCGCCTCGGTATTGGCGTGCGGCATGACCAGACCGATGGCACTGTCCTGCTGTGGACAGACGGCGCCAAAGACGTAGGCCGATTCGGACTGCTGCTGACGCACCACCCGGGGCCGCGTTCCCTTGCGTGCCCACAGGCGCGTTTGCGTGCCGCGCTGGCCGATGCGCATTTCATCCTGGAACCAGATGTCCACCTGTTCAGGCGCAACGCCTGGCGGCAGCGTTGCGGCGACTTCCTGGACGAAGTTTTTTTTTGAATTCGGCTTGTGCAACC
>NZ_KL448328.1:1997-13368 GCF_000709345.1 Polaromonas glacialis
TGCTGAGCAGCTTTGGAGCGACAACAGCGACGGGGCTGTCGGCCATGGTGCAGGGCGATGTCAGCCATGACCGGATTACCCGGTTTTTATCCGGGCAGGACTACACGTCAAAGGACTTGTGGCGCCAAGTCAAGGCGATGGTTCGTGAAGTGCAGGATGTCCAAGGCGTGCTGATTTTTGACGACACCATCCAGGAAAAGGCGTGGACGGACGAGAGCGATTTGATTTGTTGGCACTTGCGAACCATTGCAGCGGTCGCACGGTCAAAGGAATTAACCTGCTCAACGCGCTGTACCACTGCGACGGCAGGTCCATTCCAGTAGCCTTTGAACTGGTGCAAAAGCCGCTCCAATGCGACCTGGTGAGCCGCCTGGTCAAGCGCAAAAGCGAGAAGACCAAAAATGAAATGATGCGCCAGATGATCCATGCCTGCTTGCAAAACACCTTGCAATTTCACTTCGTGCTGATGGACAGTTGGTTCTCCTTCGAGGAGAATTTTGATTTCATCACGAGCCGGGGCAAGCATTTCATAGCGGCACTGAAGGACAACCGGCTGGTGGCGTTGAGCCAGGAGGACTGGAAGAAAAAGCGTTTCGTGCGCGTAGACGAGCTGCAATTTCCAGAGCAAGGCGCCGTGCAAGGCTGGCTCAAGGGGTCTGCCAGGGCAGTCCGTTTGGTCCGCCAGGTCTTTAAAAACCAAGACAGCAGCACCGGCACATTGCACCTGGTTTGCAGTGACCTCACGTGCGACTATGACGCCATCACCACGACCTACAAAAAACGGTGGCAAGTGGAGGTGTTTCACAAATCCTTGAAGTCCAACGCAGGCATGGCCAAATCGCCAACGCAGACGTTGAGAACCCAAAGCAACCACGTCTTCATGGCGATTTATGCCGTATTCAAACTTGAATGCCTGAGCGTAAAAAGCAAGATAAACCCTTTTGCTTTACGGTTCAAACTTCTCATCAATGCCACCCGCAGCGCTTTTGACCAGCTTCAGAAATTTCAAGCTGCTGCGTAAGGTCAGTGAGCATGAAGCCTTCCAGGAAGTCGTGGTCATGCTGCGCACCTTCGAGCAGGCCCGCCTAACCGTCAGCGAGAAGACGGCGCTGCCCAGCAGCACTCTAAAACTACTGGCCGAAAGACTTGTCGGCGGCGACTTCTACCCTGTGGCGGAGAAAACAGACAAGTGGGACCAGACGATTGGCCCGATCAAAGCCTTTGCCTGGCCTATGCTGCTCCAGGCCTCTGGCTTGGCGCTGCGCACCGGCACGCGCCTGGCGCTGAGACCGAGCGGCGTCAAAGCCCTGAGCGCGCCTCCTGCAGACGTGCTGCGCATGCTGTGGCGCAAGTGGCTTAAAACCACGCTGCTCGATGAATTCAGCCGAGTGGATGCCATCAAGGGGCAAAGCGGCACCGGACGCGTGATGAGTGCCGTGCCCCCACGGCGCGCTGCGATCGAAGCGGCATTGCAGACGTGCGCGACCGGACGATGGGTGCGACTCGATGATTTTTCACGGTTCATGCGGGCAGCCGATCACGTCTTTGCAGTTGCCCATGACCCCTGGAAGCTGTACCTGGGCGAACGTCAGTACGGCAGTCTGGGGTATGACGGCTCCCATGGATGGGACATTTTTCAAGACCGCTACATGGCGGCCGTATTGTTTGAATATGCTGCCCCGCTCGGCATCGTCGATGTGTCCTACGGTGACCCTGCTCAGGGGCATGATGACTTTCGGGATATGTGGGGCGCCGACGAACTGCGGTTTTTGAGCCGTTACGATGGGTTGAACAGTTTCAGAATCACTGCGCTCGGGGCTTACATACTGGGGCGGGAGGCCACCTACCAACCAGTGGCCCAGCCCAGCCATGTGGCCATTTCGGTGATGCCAAGCCTGCAGGTCAAACGGGTGCGCGGAATTCTCAGCCCACAAGACACGCTGTTGCTTGAACTCTGGGCAGAACCGATACAGGACGATATGTGGCATCTGGACCGCCAAAAAGCCGTGGCCGCCATCGAGAAAGGCCCCGACATCGCGCTGCTCAGGCAATTTTTGGAAAATAACGACGACCTGCCGTTGCCGGAGTTGGTCGAATCGTTTTTGCTTCGCTGCGCACGAGATGGCCAGGCACTCAAGACTGGCGCCAGCGCAGTGCTGATCGAATGCCGAGACTGCGAAACCGCTGACAACGTGGCCACGCACAAGGAGACGAGCGCGTTATGCTTGCGCGCCGGGCCCAAAACTCTGGTGGTTCGCAATGAACACGTGGGCAAATTCCGGGAGCGAGTGCATGTCCTTGGGCTCGGGTTGGTGTCCTGACGAGCGTCTGTTGAACCCACTCGCATTTTCACCTATGCTGCTTCTAGGCAGTGGGAACGTTCCTTCGAGATGGGGGGAACTGGATTCCAGGAAACGGGTACTTGTGAACGTCAGCTCACGCTGTAATGCTGCCGATCAAGAGGTTGGCGGTTACCGCCTGCAAAGGACTGACTGTAAGCTTAGCCATTCGAAATTCTCACGTCAAACCCGACATCGATTTTTTCACTCTGACCGTCAGCCGCATCCCCGTTAGTCTTCCAAGTCCAGGACCGGCTGTCTGCGGTCAGTTCCCACTGGACGATGCGGACGCTGCCGGGCAAGAACCCGGCACTGAACTGCCCAACGGCCTCAATGCGCAGCGGCGCCTTGTTGCTGCAGGCGCTGCAGCAGTTCCTCGGTCGGATAGCCGTCGGCCGGCAAGCCCAGGCTGCGCTGGTAGTGGCGAACGCCGCGCTGCGTGGCCGGGCCCATGACCCCGTCGGGTGGGCCGCTGTCAAAGCCGCGCGCGCTGAGCGCCGTCTGCAGCGCCAGCACCTGGCTGCGCGACAGCGGCATCAATTCGCGCGGCCAGGCGGTCTGCACTGCGGGGCCGCCCGAGAGCTGCTGCGCCAGCAAGCCGACGGCCAGCGCATAACTGGTCGAGTTGTTGTAGCGCAGAATCGTGCGAAAGTTCGCGCCGACCAGGAAGGCCGGCCCGCGCGCGCCAGCCGGAAGCAGGATCGAAGCTTCCTCCAGCGCCGGCAGTAGCGTGCCGTTCATCGATTGCACCCCCTCGGCCGCCCAGGCCAAAGTTGGCTGGCGCACCTCCAGATCGGCGCGCGCGTAATCAAATCCCGGCGGCAGGCGCACCTCGATCCCCCACAGCTGGCCGGCCTGCCATCCCGCGCGTGTCAGGAAGTTCGCGGTCGAGGCCATCACGTCAGGCACGCTGCCCCAGATGTCGCGCCGGCCATCGCCATCAGCATCGACCGCATAGGCCAGGAAGTTCGAGGGCAAGAACTGTGTCTGGCCCATTGCGCCAGCCCATGAACCGATCATTTGCGCGCGCTCGATGTCGCCGCTCTGGAGGATTTTTAAGGCCGCGAGCAACTGGCCACGCGCCCACGCCTCGCGCCGCCCTTCGAAGCCGAGCGTCGCCAGCGCGTCGATGGTCGGGATGTCGCCCACAAAGCTGCCGTAATTGCTCTCCATGCCCCAGATCGCGACGAGGACCTCGGCGGGCACGCCGTAGCGCACGGCCATCGTGTCGACAACGGGGCGCAGTTCGAGCAGCTTGTCCTGGCCACGGGTGACGCGCTGCGGCGATAGGGCGCTGTCGAGGTAGTCCCACACCGCGCGCGTGAATTCTGGCTGAGCCCGGTCCGACGCGATGACGCGCGGGATGAGGCGGACGTTGTCGAAAGCGAGATGGAGCGTAGCCTCGTCGATGCCGGCTGCGCGTGCGCCGGTGCGGAACTCAGCCACCCAGCGGGCGAACTGCTGGCTGCGCTCGACCTCGTCGACCACGGCTACAGCCTGGGGTGGGGCCGGGCTGTCGCTGAGCTTCGAGGGCGCCGGTGCCTCGGGTGGGATTGGTGGTGGTATGGAGGCGCAACCCGCCACGGCCAAGATCGACAGCCATGCGGGGACAAGCCAGCGGCGGGCTGGTGCGGGAAAACCAAGGGGGATATGCATTCGCTGCATTCTCGCCGTTTCATAGGGCGCCGCCGCAAAACGCGAGATAGATGCCGCTAAGCCGCCACGCGACCAGGGCCCGCAGCGCATCGGCCAGGTGTTCGTCCTTATCCAGCAAGCCGGTGCCCCCAAACGCGGTTTGCGCCACCAATGCGTTAATCACAAGCCACTGTGGGCGCAAGGCCCTCATGGGCGCTCGTGCTCGACCGCTTGGTAGTTGAAGCGCGGCCGGTGGGCGATACGGCGCTTGCCCGTGATCAGGGGCGCCTGCCTGGATTGACCAACAGCCCTCGCTACGCCGCTTTGGACAAGGATGGACACAGCGCGCAGGAGACGGCGATGATCCCAATGTCAGCTGCAGCACACAGTGAAATGCAACGCCAGCGCCGTGCCGCTCAGAAGTCCAGCGGGCTCCCATCGTCAAGCTCATCACGCTCATTGTGCTGGTTTGGCGGATGGGATTCGGATGGGTCATGCGGCCTGCGCTCGAGCGCCCTGCGCTTGCTCGTCACATGGTAGGCCGTGAGCACCTGGCTGGCCACCAAGTCCAGCGCGGGCCGGGCAATACCCTCGCGGTCCGTCCACGCCTTGGGCGTCAAGGTGCCGGCCAGCGCCACGGCATCGCCCTCGCCCAGGGCCAGCAACGCCTCGCAAGCGGCCGAGCTGAAGGCAATGACGTTGACGAACACATCGGCGTCGCTGATATAGGCGCGCACCTTGGCGACCACGAACGGTTTGCCCGTCTTGGAGATCTTTTGGGCGGGCTGGCCGTGCAGCTTGCCCGATACCAGGGCTTCGATCATTGGGTCGCCTCCCCAGGGAAAGGATTGATGACGCATGGGGGTTCCATGCGGCTCATCGAAGGATAGCCCAAGGTGGCGAGCACTTGGGCCTCCGTGTCGTGACGTCCACCATGATGCCCCCGCCTAAGCAGCCGGGCGGCAATCATCCCGCCAGATACAGCGCCACCCGGTCACTGGTCCACGTGGCCACGCCGGTGCCAAAAAAGTCGGCATCCTCCGTCCATACCGGGCAGCCCAGCATCACCGCGCAGGCCAGAACAGGCCAGTCATCCGCATCGCGCATGGCAATTCTCTGAAGGGCTTGATGTTGCAGGCCCGCATACAGGTCAAATTCGAGAGGCCGGACAATGGACGCGAGCGTGTCCAGCACGGTCAATGCCGCGGCGCCGCTGACACCGCGCTTTTCCAGCAGGGCAGGAAGGTACTTGCGCGCATCCGCATACGCCACGTCAGGCGAGAAGAATTTGACAGTGGCCGCATGCTCAAGAAGGAGCTGGCGCACCCGCTGGCCCAGCACAGCCCGGATCAGGATGTTGGCGTCGAGAACGATCGCCTTGCCATTCATGCTGGCCCAGCCTTGAGCTTTTTGCGGGCGGGTGTCTGCTGGCGCGCGGCCTTGAATTCAGTCACCACCTCGTCCAGGTCAACGCGCTGCGTGGCCAGCAGCTGGTCGAGCACCTGGCTCGCCTGCTTCAGCGCCGCAATGTCCGCATCTGCCTGGCCTTGCGTGGGGATGAAATAGCCGACAGTCTGCCCATGGCGCGTGACGGCCACGGGCGTGCTCGAGGCGATGAACTCGGCCATGCCAGCGCGGAATTGCCGAATGCCTACTTTGGTGGTTTGCATGGTTCTGTCCTGTGGTTTGATTCGAATGAATGTGAATCCTAGTGTACACAAATTCTTCCATCAGCGATAGCAAGGGCACGGTTTGACCGGCCATAGGCAATGCTATTGACCCCGCAGAGACGCGCAGCAATTGCTTTGTTTACCAGAGAGACCTCGCCATAAAGCAGATGCCTGCTTTGGAATGAAATAACGGGCACGAGAGGGGGTAAATAATCGGGCGGCTGGAATCTTCAAAGCCCCCGGTGCATTGGTTTCGAAGTCAGTGCGGCTGATGCTTTGTCTAGAAACACTGTAATTGCATTTACAACAAGACTCCATACCCAATACCCCTGAACGACCTCACCGCCCGCGCCTTGAGGGGGAGCGAAGGGGAAATGAGGAAAACCAAAGGCGGGCTTCGCGGTTTGGCAGAAGGTGGGCATGGGGCAAGCGGGGTATGATTTGGTGGCCAGATTTGTTGTAAATGCAATATTGATTTTGGAGTCATGGGATGCTTGATGTGACCGCTGCGGACCCCGACGCGTTCTTTGCGTCCTGGCAGGCTGCCCGACTGACCCGCTCGGACCTCAAGTCCATGGGCGCGGCCGGCTTGACCCAGGCTTCGCTGGTCTGGCGTCACTGGCTGGCGTTTTGCACGGTGCACGGCGTAGCCTGGTATGAGGCGCAAAGCGCGGACATCGCCCGGTTCTGCCAAGCCATCGGCCCGCGCTCTTCCCTGAAGAAAACCTCGCCCGTCACGCGGAGGCGCTACTGGCGCGTGCTGCGCGACCTGTATGCGCATGCGCTGGCGAGGCGCCTCGTCGCGGTCAACCCGGCCGAGGGCGCCCAGCCGCCGGCCACCGAGCGCGTGCCTTCGCTGGCGCTGTCACTTCCCATGTGGACGGCCCTGCACGAAGGCCTCTATGAAGGTTTTCCCGGCGGCGACGACTTCAAGGCCAGGCGCAACCGATTGGCGCTGCTGCTCATGATGCGCGCCGCGCTCACCGTGCGCGAGATCATTGGCTTGACGCTGGACTGCGCCCAGATTTGCGCAAGCTTGCCGGAGGTGAGCGCGGGAGCGGACCCTTTGTACGCCCTACGCGTACGAAAAGCTGGCGGCGGGCACGAACGCGTGTTGCCACTCGACCTGGAGACCAGCCGGGCGCTGCACGCCTGGCTTGAGGTGCGCCCGGTGGGCCTTCCTGCCCTGCATCCGGGCAGTCGCCTGGTCGTGGGGGACCGCATCGGGCGCAGCATTGCACCCAATGGCCTGTACAACATCTGTCAGGCGCACCTGGCGCGCTGCCTGGTGGAAAAAGGCTTGCTGGCCGAGCAGGCGCCCCACGCCACGCTCGATCCGGGCGCGCTGGCCCACATGGGGCCCAACACGCTGCGCAACACCTGCATTGCCGGGTGGTTCAACGCCGGCGTGCCTTTGCAAGAGATCCAGCGCCGCTGCGGCTTCAAAGACGCCAGCGTCATGAGCCGCCTGGGCGCGCACCTAGTCAACTCCTTTCCGCTCTGAGAGACCAGCATGCAGCCAACAGGAAGCCCCAAGAGCCAGGACGCGGCGCTCGAGCAGCTGTGGCGTCAGGTGTGCGCCTCGCGCGGCACGCCCGCGCCCGATCCGGCGGGGCTTGTCCGCTTCATGGAGGATTTGGAAACGCATGCGAGGGAAAAGCTCCAAAGCGTCCTGCTTCTGGCCGCGCGCGGCCGGGAACCGCCGGGCGAGCTGAGCGTGCTCAGCTGGGCAGCTGGCTGCACGCACCCTGCCCTGCTCGAGCGCTTGGCCGCCCACGGCCTGGCATTCACCAGTGCAAGCCTGTTTGCCTGCGGCCTGAAACTCCGGGCTGAAGGCTGGGACATGCAACACCGGATCGCGCAGCTGGCAGGCAACCCTGCGGACGTGGACACGCTGCGCGCTTTGCTGCCCGCCGCGCTGCCCGTGGAGCCCGGTGAACCTGAATCGGGCCAGCACAACGAGGCCGGGTCCGGCGGCCATGAAGAGATGGCCGTGGACAACCCATTGTTCCCCTGGCCCTATGACGACGGCCCGCCCGATGGCCAAGCGTCCGGCTGGGAGGGGGAACCCATGGGCGCAATGGATGAGTCGCCGGCTGTGTCAAACCCAGCGACGGTCCTGCCCGTGCTGCCCACGCGCTTTGCGCGCCAGCGGCCCGATGCGCTCGCCGGCCCGGCCAGCGCCGCAGGTGGCGCCCCGCACGAGCCCCGGCTGCGCTTGCGCCTGTTCGGCAAGGCGGCGGCGCACACGCTGGAAGTCACCCCCCACCGCCGGGGCGGCGATTTTATGGGCGTGCATGTGGTGAGCATCGACTCGGCCCATGCCCTGGGCACCGGCGGGGGCTACGCCTGGGAGCGCAAGCTGGTGCTCCAGCTTACCCCTGAGGAAATGCCCGCCGTCATCGCCACCTTGATGGGCTTGACGCCCTCGGTGCGCTTTGGCCACCACGGCGCGAACCGCGACAAGTTTGTCGAGGTGCGGCGCCAGGAAAGCGGGTTGGTAATGGTCACGGGTGACAAAACGTTCAGCTACGCGGTACCCGTGCCGCCCACCACCGCCTGCTACGTGCTGGACCTGTTTTGCCGGGCCATGGCCATGGCCGCCCCCGGGCGCAGCGCCTCGGACGTGCTCATGCTGGTCAAAAGCGCGCATGGCTTTTGACGGTCATCAGGTCAGGTAAAGCCTTGGTTTCCGGCAATGCCGCCGCGCATCGAAACGGCGCCAATATTGGTGTCAATGCCGGATCGATCCAAGCGGCCGAAAATCTCTGCCCCAGCTTGAAGTCTCGCTTCTTGCTGATGGACTGCTGGTTCGCCTCGAAGGAGAACTTTGAGTTCATCACGGACAAGCAGTCCCACTTCATTGCGGCGCCTTATGGAACAACCGGCTGGTGGCGCTGAAAGAGGAGGACAAAAAACCCATACGTTTTGTGCGGGTAGACGAACTGCATTTTCCAGAGTACACCGCCGTACTGGGCTGGCTCAAGGACTAATACCAATCCCGTGTCATGAAATAACCGAAGCCGAGGGCAGCACTGCCCAGCTGCGGGAGCACAAAGAGCGGATGGCGCCAGGGATTTGCGTGAAGGCATTCCAGGCGTCGCAGCAGGCGTCAACAATCTGCTCGTAGCCGTCGTAGCAGCGGTTGGCCAAGTGCCGGTCGCGTAGTTGCGCCCACACCTGCTCGGCCGGGTTGAGCTCGGGCGACCCCGCTGGCAGCGGCAACAATGAAACGTTCGGGAACTGCGGCAGTTTGGGCGTGGTGTGCCATCCCGCGCGGTCCAGCACCAGCACGGCATGGCGTCCCGCAGGCACCGCTTCGCTCAGGACCTGCAGATGATGGCTCATCGCCTCGGTATTGGCGTGCGGCATGACCAGACCGATGGCACTGTCCTGCCGTGGACAGACGGCGCCAAAGATGTACGCCGATTCGGACTGCTGCTGGCGCACCACCCGGGGCCGCGTTCCCTTGCGCGCCCACAGGCGCGTTTGCGTGCCGCGCTGGCCGATGCGCATTTCATCCTGGAACCAGATGTCCACCTGTTCAGGCGCAACGCCTGGCGGCAGCGTTGCGGCGACTTCCTGGACGAAGTTTTTTTTTGAATTCGGCTTGTGCAACCAGATCGGCGTAGGGACTGACGGCGCGGGCCGAAATCCATACCAGCCCCAGGCGCTTCATCAGGTCATACACACCGTTCAGGCTGTAGGCCACGCCAAACTGCCCGGCCAGCAACTGGCGGATGTCTTCGCCCCGCACCCGACCGCCGCCGCGTTCGCCCTGCAGTTGCTCGACCGCCTGGCGAAACGCTTCCTCCTGTGCTTTGGCAAGGCGCTGCGTGCTCCAGTCATGCGGCATGCCGGCCAGACGGGCCACGCCGCCAGCGAGGAACCATTGCACCCAGCGCATGACCGCGTGGCGGGTCACGCGCAATGCAGCCGCCACTTCGGTATAGCTCTTGCCGTCCTTTAGGTGCGCCAGCGCGATCAGGCGCAGTCGCCGGCGCCCATCCTTTTCCTTGTGGGCCAGTCGGTCGAAATCATAGGGCTGCAGCTGATCAATGATGTGCTGAGATAACATTTTCGTAACCTCCTGCGAGAGCCAATATGTCTCAGACTCCGATCGCTGGCTTTGGTTCTTTGTCTGTCGGGATTGGTATTAGCCATTGAAGAATTGGACGCGACAACAAGTCTGACACCCGGGGCACTCGCCTGTGTGAGGTGACGTCCCTCCCAAATTCCCCGCTCACTTCTAAACGGGCGTCAGGCCGCTCTCGGCTCAGTGCTCTGACCTAAATTTGACGAACTCGCCCAGGGTCAGGACGCGTCCCGCCGGCGGTTTACCCCTGCGCGTGAAGGGGCGTTGACACCGGGGGTGGACAGGTCCAGAATTATTTTCAGATAGTCAGGCAGCGATTACTTTGTGGCCCATCAGCCGGACTGGCGCAGCGTACGGGCTTGGCTCATCAGGGCGCATCGCCACAAGTGGCGTCAAGCCTTGGACGAGCGAAAAATTCCATCAGCAAACCCAGCATTGTGCCCCACTGCCCTAAGATAAGTGCAATTATCTCAGGGTAAAATAATGCAGTCAAAATTGAGATCTGACGCTGGCCACGCACTGTCCTGAGGCTGCCACCTGCGGCCTAGATCCCTCTGCAGACCGAACTTACCCCCATCCATGACACCATCCCCCTCCTCCGCAGCGCCAAGCGGGCGCTTCGTGCGCCGCCTGGGGCCGCACCACTTCGCCTACCTGCGCGCTTGTGCCGAAGGCCTGGACCTGGCCGACTGCGCCCGGCGCTATCTTGGCATCGAGCACGGCCATGAAGCGAGGACGGCGCACCAGGAAGCGGTCGACGCGGTGCGCGCCGTGGCCAGGCGCCAGGGCGACACCGCCTGGCGTCTGGTGGGCCTCACCATCCGGGCGCCACAAGGCACACCGCGCCCTTCGCTCGACGCCTTTGCGCAGCAGCACGGGCTGGACGGCTTTTCCGAAAGCGAAGTGCTCAAGCTCTACACCGAAGCGTTTCCCCTGGAGCGTCAAGCCGCGCGCGGCCAGCGCCTACGCGAGCGCCAGCTCACGCTCTTGCGCCGCCTGGAGGGCCTGGCCGCCGAAACGCCGCAGCCCACCGACCTGGTGGCTGGCTGGTTCGACGAGGCCTTGGCAGCCAAGCTCGTGATCGCAGGCCTCCTGACGCTGGGCGCGCTCAACGCCCGCATCTCGGCGGGCGGGCGCTGGTTTGCTGCGCTGCCGGCAGTCGGCATCGCCAAGGCGCGGCGCATCGAGCGCCACCTGACCACGCTGCTGCCGCGTGAGACGCAGCCCACTAAGCCGCTGTTTGCGCTGTCGGCCACGCCGGCGGTGGCTGTCAAGGAAGTTGTCGCCTGAAGTGAAGTGAGTCAGGCTACCTTTTGAGTGTTTCGAAGCTCCTTGATTTGTGGGTTTTCTGGGTTGAGGTGCACGACATCGACATGCGCCCACTGGCGAGCCTGTCCTGACCAGCGCTGAGGATTTTCCTGGCGGGCCCGTTCATAGACGAGCGCACGCTGCGCAAGCAGGCCTCTGTCCAGGCCGGCATGGCGCTGCGCTGGTGTTACGAAGCCGATGGCGCTGTGGCGATGCTCGTGGTTGTACCAATGGGCCAGCTCGGTGACCCAGCGCCTTGCGGCCAGCAGGTTCTCGAACGGCTTGACCGGCAGTTCGGGGCGGTACTTCAGGGTTCTGAATGC
>NZ_KL448328.1:17010-100932 GCF_000709345.1 Polaromonas glacialis
GCCACATAGACGCCGCTGTCGGCCAGGCGAGGCACGATCTGGCTCGGCGGCAAGTCCTTGAACGCTTCGCTGTTGAGCGTGGCCATCACGGCCTGGCGCTCTTCTTCAAGCAGCTTGTTGGCCGGGCGTGCATAGCGCCGCTTGCCTGAAGGGCGCTGGTCACCCTCGGCCGCCTCAGAGCGCTGCCAGCGCTGCACGCTGCGGCACGACAAGCCGATCTGGCGGCAAGCCGGTTGCAAACGCGCCCCGTCGGCGCAGGCCTTGTCAATGAGGCCGAGCAACTTTTGGCGCTGCTGGACGGACGTCATTTGTCCGCGCCCTCCAACAGCGCCTGGAAGTTTTTTTGCAACACCAGCAAGGCAGCCACCTCGGCCAGCGCCTTTTCCTTGCGCCTGAGTTCGCGCTGCAACTGATCATGCTGGCGCTGCAGCTCGCGAAAGGCGCCGCTCGCCTCGCGTGAAGCGGGCACGGCAGGGGTGCAAAACGCCTGGTGCCACTGCACCAGCTGATGCTCGAACACGCCATGCTCGCGGCACCAGCTGGCCCGGGCCATGTCATCCAGTGCATAGCTTTGCTGCAGCGCCATCAAACGCTGTGCAGGCGTCCAGGCCGACGCCGGGCCGTCCAGTGCAGCAGTTGCAGCGGACACCGGGGGGGCTATCGTGCCGGTTTTCTTGCTTGCGCTTTGCAGCCACTTCCTGAGCGTGCCGGCGGACATGTTGAGTTCACCGGCAACGCTGATAACGGAACGCGTGCCGCGATGCCTGGCTTTGAGCAATGCCTGCTCTTTAAATTCAAGGGAGTGATGTGAATGCGGTGTTCTGGTCATGAAATGTCGTTGCCGGGCAGTTAGCCATTGAAGAATTGGACGCGACAACAAGTCTGACACCCGGGGCCGGCGCTGTTCGGCGCGCCCTCGCCTGCTCGCGCTTCTCACGCCTCTGGCGCGCAAACCGATGGGGCACCCAGCGACCTGGTGGTGCAAGAGGTGACGAGTGCCGCCTTGGCACGCCCGCTGCTGAACGTGAACTCGGATTTGGAGGCAGTGCAAAGCTGGATCCAGGCGCGGGCAGGGTCGCTGGCCACCGCGCGCGTCTACCAGCGCGATGCGCACCGCCTCTTGCTGTGGCTGCAATACGAATGCCGGGGTGCAACACTGGCCCAGATGTCGGTGTCCGACTGCGGCGCGTTCATGGCGTTCCTGCAGCACATCCCGCCGCGCTGGATCTCCCGGGCACGCGCCGCTCCCGGCACGCCCGGCTGGGCGCCGTTTCGCGGCCAGCTCTCGCACGGGAGTTGCCGCCAAAGCATCACCATCATTGCTTCGCTCTTTGCTTGGCTGCAGTCTGCGCAGTACTTGAGCGCCAACCCCTGGGTGCTGGTCAACCAGCTCACCGGCGACGACCCGGGCAAGAAGATGTTAGATACCAAGGCCTTCAGCGAAGCGGCAATGCTGGAGGTCCTGCGCTTCGTTGACGTGCAGGCGCCCTCCCCGTCAACCGCCCGGATCCGGTTCACCCTGCTGTTTGTAGAGGCGGTCGGGCTGCGCTCGGCCGAACTCCTGTCAGCCACGCTGGGCGATCTGCGCATGGAGCCCGAAGGCTGGGTGATGCAGGTGCGCGGCAAGGGCTCGAAGAACAGACTAGCGGCCGTGCCGGGGCAGGCTCTGGCTGCGCTGCAGGAGTACCTGGCCGTGCGCGGCCTGGGCTCAGTCCAGGAAGCGCCGCCCGAGGCGCCGCTGCTAGCGAGCAGCCTGGATCCCATGGAGCCAGTGGGCTACCAGGCGCTCTACGAGCATGTCAAGGGCTGGCTGGCCAAGGCCGTACGGGCCTCCAGCCTGCCTGCCAATGAGAGAGAAAGACTGGCGGGGGCAACGACGCACTGGCTGCATCATACCTTTGGCACCCGGGCCATTGCCCGGCAGGTGCCGCTCGATGTGATCCAGGCGCAGATGGGGCATGCCTCGATCCAGACCACCACGGCGATCTATGGCCGGGCGCCGATCCAGCGGCGGGTGGATGAGCTGGGCAAGGCATTCGGGTAACTGATCGCAGTGAAAACTCTACATATCTGAGGTCAAAGACTGCAGTCAAAAGTGCATCTTGGCGCTGCCCCTACCCTTTTTCAGAGTGAAAAGCATCGGTTTTTGGTAATCGTTGAGTAGATTTAATGTGTGGCTGTTGTGGTGGCCGGCACTACTACTACTGATAATTCTTCTAGAACTACCAATGAACGGACATCCAAACGGATGCCCTTAAGGATATCTGTTTGGATGTCTTTCTGGTTACCCTAACGGGTATCCATTAGGCTACCCAATAAGATATCAATTCAGCTATCCTTGTTGGGACCGGAGTAGGTAACTGAAAGGGTCATCGAACGGTTACCCGCTTGGCTACCGTTCACTTCGCCTAGGAAACTCTCGGTCAAGACGGTCCAATAAAGCAGGCTCATGCTTTACAGCCTCCAGCGCCTTGAGCGCTTCTTCCAGAATTACTCCTTTGGGCACATTCAACTCCTCCACCAAGCGCTGCAGATGCTCTTGGCACTCCGAAGTACCCTTGATCGGGATCTGTACATTGCGCCCCGTGCGGAAATAGTGCTGCCGCGGCCGCTCGGCTTCACTCTTAAGCGGTGGCGCCTGACGGCTTGGAAATCCATTTTGCTCGGCAATCTTGGCAATGGCTTCGCGGTTCTGTTTGGGTTTTTTATCCTCCACTGGCTTGACCTCAAAATCAGTCAGATCAAAACCTTCCATTGGATTGGTGCGGCTCATTGTTTAGCCTTCCCTGCAGGCTCGACTGCTTTTGCTGATCGAATCGCAGCGATAACTTCCCGGGTATATTCCTCAGCGTTCTTGATAGCTTGCGGAATATTTGACACCTCCTTCGGATCCAAAGTTTCGAGCGGTTGCCGAAATGAAAACATGGCCTTGAATGCGGCACGCTCATTCAATTCCGTTTGAAAGCATGTGACGTCAGCATTTTTAAAGCTGTTGCGCACATGCTTTGTATCGCGACTGGTAATGGCAGGCGACGTGCGGGTGAAGAGAACCGAGTAAGGCAGCCTGTAGGCAGGCTTATGCTTTTGTATGCCTCGCTCATGGGCTCGGATCAGGCGCAGTGCTTTGCTGGCCTGTTCGGCATCGAGTTGCGAGCCTTGCGTGGGGATGATCACGAAATCAGCCTCGGAAATAGCATAGGCCACGATAGTGGCTGCGGTTCCTTCTAGGTCGACCACCACAAACGGCGTTTTACCGGCAGCCTCTGCTATTTGGTCTGCAATATTTGCCTCTGTCACATCCGACACAATGGCAAGATTCTTAGGGGGAACATCACCTTGCGCCCACAGCTTGATGGGGTGGTTAGGATCGGCGTCGATGATGGTGACACCAATGCCCTGTTTGGCGATCTGCGTGGCAAGGATGAGTGCAGAAGTGGTTTTGCCAGCACCACCTTTGGGCGACACGAAAACAATGGATGGCATGCAAAAGACCCTAAACGAATGGATTTATGAGATACCCTCTTGGGTATCCACAAGGCTAGCCGCATGGGTTGCCAAATGGATAAGCAAGAGGATAGCCATTCAGCTAGCCGAATGCAAGCAGATCTCGTTCAAAAGTCATTCTTACTGGTAGGACAGGGCGTATTGAACCCGCATTCCTTTTGATAGACTGTTTTTTGGATTTAAGTTATCCACAGGGTTCGTTTTAATCGTGACAGTTATTGGTTGTTTAAATAAAGAGTTAAAGAAGATTAGCGTCTGTGGATAACAGAACTAACTCTTTGAATTTATTCATATTATTTTGGCGGCTTGTCACGATTGAAACGAACATATGTCACGATTGAAACGAGGTGAGCGTCACGATTGAAACGAACTCGATTTGGCTAGGTCACGATTGGACCGAGTTAGATGTCACGATTGGACCGAGGATTACTGCTGGACAGCCTGAAGGACGCCGGTCAAACTCACAGAATGCCTTCTACCGCGCCTCAAAAAGCACTCTCGTTCGGTCCAATCGTGACACTCGATAGCAATGCCCAGCTGCCTCTGTGGCCACGGGACCAGCGAGCCTTGCCAAATGCCATTGCTCGCTCGGCCTTGTTCAATACCGCCAGTGCTCGCAAGGGTGGCGAGAGGGAGTTCCACCGCAAGCGGGAGATTGCCGCGCTCAAGGGCATCAGCATCACTTACACGGGCGAAGAGTTGCGGCAGGACGATGAGGATGTTTTTTTGCAGTGCCTGCACCTGGCGCGTATGCAGGGCCTTGGCACCGAGGTTTACTTTACAGCCAATTCCATGCTGACGGACTTGCGCTGGACAGGAAACGGCCCGAGTTATCTGCGTCTGGCTGATACCCTGTACCGGCTAACTGTGGCCACGGTCGGCATCACGGTGGACAGCGGCAAGGCAGGGCGCGAAAACTACACGGGCTCATTGATTGGCGGGTTTCAATGGCGGGACGGGGAGGGCGGCCCGCCACTGCGGCAGTGGCATATTCAAATCAACCCCCAGATTGCCTCCTTGTTTGATCCGGCCTCCCATCTGCGCTTGAACTGGCAGGCCCGTCTAAAACTGTCTCCACTGGAGAAGTGGTTGCACACGTTTTATCATTCGCACGCCCAGCCGTTTGCATATAAGGTGGAAACCTTGCACCGCTTGACTGATAGCGAAATCGTTGACTTGCGCAAATTCCGCTACAAGCTTCGCAAAGCCCTTGAGTCTCTGGTTGAAAAAGGATTCCTCTTGAGCAGCCATATTGATGTTAAAACCGACTTGGTGCATGTAGTTCGCAAGCACCAGATCGAGGCATGACTTAGGCATACTGAAAAGTATGAACTACAGCATCACCCTGCAGGACTTCCCCGAAATTCCGGAAGACACCCGTATCAAAGCCGAAGACCAGTACCGCCGCGCTCTGGAAAAAGCACTGGGCGGACCCGATGAGGTTGTGCCGGCCTACCGCGCCTGGCTCAGCGTCAGCGAAAGCGGCAACGACCAGTTGAGCAAGGAGGAGATGGCCCAGGCGACCCGATGGCAAAGGGCCTCGGACTTGGCCCGGCAGGCCGGCTTTCGCACTTTAGGCGAATCGCCCGAGGCCTACTTCGAGTTCAAGCCGGGCCGCTGACCGGGTAGCGCCTGTCATAGCACCCAGCCTGAGGCCCTGGGGTTTGCAGGCAGGGGCCGGCCTGGATTTCATTTCCTACTCCAAGTCTTGGTTTTTTGGCATCCGGGATTGCACCGTGCATGCCCCTGAAAGCGCCAGGGTTACACTACTGGTTATATGTATGGGCTATCCACTTAGCTCCATAGACTGTATGACCCGTAGTTTCGACTGGGCAACGACGTGTTGGTAGGTCACCGGGTCGGTCACGACGGCTTGCTCCAGCAACCTGTAAAAAAGCATTCCGCGCGACAGCGACTGGCGCCGGTTAAAGCGAAATACAAACTCCTCGAGATAGTAGTCAAGCTGAGCAGGCTGCACCGCGCCTTGGTGCGTTCCAAGCAACCAGCGATGAATGAGCGCGGCGACCCGGTGGACCCCTGGCATGGACACATGCGCCGGTGTGTCAGAGCCCAGCATGACGCTTTGCTGATGGACGTAACCTTCTTCCTTGAGGTGACGGTAAGCAGCCGAACCATCGGTATGTACGGTGGCGCCGGCTTCAATAGCATCCTTGACAAAAGGCAGCACCTGGCTTTCAGAGTCATCGACAATGCGGCGCAACCGGATGCGTCCAAATCCCTTGGGCTCAATCATCTCGACTGCGATGACCACCAGGGTTTTGGCGGTATGGGATTTGCGCCCTTTGGCATTGACTGATTGGGCCTTGTCGCCAATGGCGATGAAGGTTTCATCGACCTCCACCAACCCACCGAGCATATCTCTGCCAGGGCGAACCATGGCCCGGCGAAAGCGGTGCAGCATGGTCCAAGCCGTCTGATAGCTCCCAAGACCGAGCACGCGTTGCAGCCCCAGGGCGCTGACGCCTTGTTTCTGGTTGGTGATGTACCACGCAGCGGCCAGCCACACCTTGAGCGGCGTGCGCGTCTTGTCGAAAAGGGTTCCCGCCGTCACACTGGCCTGGTGCTTGCAGCTCTGGCATACCAGCCGGTTTCGGCTGGTCTTGAGGGGCGCGCTGATGACGCCACATCTGGGGCAAACGAATTCATGGGGCCAGCGCAGCTTTTGAAGATAGTCCAGGCAGGCTTGCTCGGTATGAAACCAATCCATAAACTGGCTCCAGGTCTTTGGGTAATCCTGACCTGCAATGGGTGGTGAGTGACTCTCGTTCATGAGCCATTTTGCCACTCAGGGAGCTAAGTGGATAGCCCTTTTATATGTACAGCTCTTTGCCGCCAGCCGCCACGCGCTATGAATCGAGTGGTCCCTTGCTGCTCCCGATGGTCGAAGGCACGGTCTGGGCGGGCTTTCCCTCGCCGGCGGCGGACTTCGCGGTCAAGCGCTGCGACCTCAACGACCTGATGATCACGCACCCGGCAGCGACCTTCTTCTGGCACGTGCGCGGCACCTCGATGGTGGACGCAGGCATCTGCGACGGCGACCTGCTGGTGGTCAACCGGGCGCTCGCGCCCCAGCACATGGACGTGGTGGTCGCCGAGGTCGACGGCGAGTTCACGGTCAAGCATTTTTGCTGCAAGGGCAGCCCCGTCTCGCTGCGCGCGGCCAACCCGACGTTTCCGCCCATCCTTCTGAAGGAAGGGCAGACCTTGATCATCTGCGGCGTGGTCACGTACACGATCCGCCAATTGCGCAAGTAGCGAAGAAGCAACAAAACGAAAAGCGAAAAAAAAACCAAAAACAAAGGAGCACTGCGATGGCCCTGTTCGCGCTGGTCGACGGCAACAACTTTTATGTCTCCTGCGAGCGCGTCTTTCGCCCCAGCCTGAAAAGCTGGCCGGTGGTGGTGCTTTCCAACAACGACGGCTGCTGCATCGCCCGGAGCAACGAAGCGAAAGCCCTGCATATCAAGATGGGCGCGCCCTGGTTCGAGGTCAAGCACCTGAACGACAGCGACGGGCTGGTGGGCCTGTCGGCCAACTTCACGCTCTACGGCGACATGTCGGAACGCATGATGTCGATCGCCGCGGGCCTGGGCCCCGGGCAGGAGATCTACAGCATCGATGAGAGCTTTATTGACCTGGCCGGGGTGCGCGGGGACCTGACAGCGCGCAGCCGGCAAGTGCGCGAGCGCATCCTGCAGTGGACCGGCATTCCGACCGGGATCGGCATGGGGTCCACGAAAACCCTGGCCAAGCTGGCCAACCACATTGCCAAGACCGCCGAGCGCAAGCCCGGCAGCTACCCGGCTGAGTTTGGGCAGGTGTGCAACCTGGCGGCCCTGCCGGCAAGCGACCAGGACACGGTGTTTGCCGCAACAAAGGTGGGCGAAGTCTGGGGCGTGGGGCGGCGCATTGCGGAGCAGCTGGAGGAGGGCGGAATTCTCACCGTGCTGGACCTCATGCGCATGGACCCGGCCACCGTGCGTCGGCGCTGGAGCGTGGTGCTCGAGCGCACGGTGCGCGAGCTCCAGGGCTTGAGTTGCATTGCGTTGGATGACCAGCCCACGCCGAAAAAAGAGATTGCCTGCACCCGCAGCTTTGGCCGGCCGGTGACGGACCTCGGGCCCCTTATTGAAGCGGTGAGCGAGTTTGCGACGCGCGCTGCTGAAAAGCTGCGCGGGCAGGGGAGTGTAGCCAGCGAAGTCTTGGTGTTTGCCCACACCTCGCCGCACCGGCCGGGCCCGCGCTTTTCGCAAAGCACGGTGGTGCCGCTGCGCCGCCCGACGGCCGACACCGCCTGCCTGGTGCAGGCCGCGGTGCTGGGCCTGCGCTCGATTTACCAGCCCGGGTTTCAGCTGATCAAGGCCGGCGTCCTGCTGCTCGACCTGGTGCCCGGCAGCTTGTACCAGGGCGAGCTGGACCTGGAGCCCGAGACCACCGGCGAGCGGGTAAAACTGATGGCCACGATCGATGCGCTCAACGCCAAATACGGCAAGGGCATGGTGCCCTTGGCCAGCCAGCGGGATCGACGGTCGCACCCGGCAGTGGGGCATGCGCCAGGAGCGCTTGACGCCGGGCTACACGACCGCGTGGGGGGACATGCCCATTGCCAAGGCGGTCTGACGGGGCAGGGTGCTTTGCACAGACGGCTTTTCAGCGCCGGGACAGCGGCTAGAAAGTTTTAGGAGGCGTAGATGAATTCAACCGACTCGCCAGATCCGGTTGATTTCGTCTACATCCCTTAGAACGAGCCTGGGTCCTGCGTTGAGGGACAACGATGGCAATGCGCCTGGCTCGCCGGCATCTTGATGCATTCCATCTGGGACAGAGGCGCCCCCTGTGTCCCCGGTGCCAGCGTGTGATTGGGCTGATCATCGGCCAAAGCCCCTAGCCCAACAGGCGGTTTTATCGCACAGGACGCGCGCTGCGGCGGATCAAAAATCATGTTTGATTTTTTCAAACAAACCATGACGGCAATAGCCGCAGGAAAGCCCTTTCGTGACCACCCATTTTTCCAGGCTCAAACAGGGCTGGCGCACCGCGCCCGCCAGTGTGCTGGTAGTGCTGACTGCGCTTTGTCTGACGGCCTGTGGCGGCGGGGATTCCGCGCCTGCGGCCGCTGCGCTGGCGTCCTTCACCTCACAACCTCCACAAACCCCACCCCCCATGCAACCGGCTGCGCTGCAGCTGCCGGCCGCATCGCCCACGCCTGCACCCACGGCCGATCCTGCGCCCGGAGCAGCTCTGGCGCCAGCCGCAGCACCCGTCAGTGCCGAATTCAGGGTTAACACGACCATAGCCGGAAGGCAGGAAAATTCCAGCATCACCCGGCTCAAGGGTGGAGGCCACGTGATCGCCTGGATCTCCAGTTCAGAGTTTTATGACGGCACTTCCATCCCTGCGGACACGCAGGGCGTATGCACCCAGCGCTACGGCGTGGATGGCGCCGCGCTGGGGCAGGAAACCTGCAGGGCACCGGAGGCGGTGTTCCTGAGCAAGCCGGCACTCGCTGCGCTGGAAGACGGGGGCTATCTGCTTGTCTGGCCGGTACGCCAAACGGACGGAGCAGGCTTCGACCACAATCTCTTCGCGCAGCGCTTCGATGCCAGTGGAGCTCCGGTTCGCGCTGTCCAGCAGATCAACAGCACCACCCTGAGCAGCTACCTTTACCCCACCATTGCCGCAGCTGGTCTGGCCGATGGCGGCTATGTGGTGACTTGGGGGGCGGCCGCCCCCTTGCAAACTAACCGCGACATCTATGCGCGGCGCTTTGACGCCGATGGCGCTCCATGCCCGTGCGGTGCTGAAAAGCGGGTGAACACCCTTGTCAGTTCGTCCAACCTGATCACCCGATCCGACCCGGCGGTGGCCGCCCTGGCCGACGGGGGATACGTGGTTACTTGGGCAGGCACCGGGCAGCGCGCTTTCACGGGCACGGCCATTTACGCGCAGCGCTATGGTGCCCAGAATTCACCCATCGGGCCAGAAGCGATACTCACACCGGACACTTCAGGCGACCTACTCGGCGCCAGTTCCCCCGCCGTGTCCGGCTTGGCGGGCGGCGGCTATGCCGTGGCTTATTTCCTGGCTCGGGGCCAGACCGTTCCCGTGATCGCGGTTCAGTCCTTTCGCTCCGACGGCACGGTGCTGGCCGCGCAAAGCGCGGTCAACCCCTTGCTTGCGCCGCTTCCCACCTGCACCCGGCTCGGAGCCGTCGGGCCATGCCCGCGTCCCGTGGCGTCTCCCGCAGTAGCCGCCCTGGACGATGGCGGTTTCGTGGTGGTCTTCAATGAGGGCATTGGCCCGGCGGCCACCGAGTCCTACGCCCGGCGCTATGGCGCCAACGGCGCGCCCACCGGCGACCCCACGCAGCTTGCAAGTGGTTTCCAGCCTGCCGTGAGCGGGACCTCACAAGGCGGATTCATGCTTTCCCTTCAGCATTTCGATGGCAACGGCGACGGCATTTTTGCGCGCTATTTCGGCGCACTGCCCATTGACCGCAACACAGCGCCTTAAAAAAAGCTTTGTTCAACCTACCAGGCAGCCGAGTTCGTTCATTCAACGCAGACAAACTTCTCGGTTGCGTTTGGTTCTGGTGGGTTTGAGCTCGCTGACTGGCTGGCAACACATCGCAGGGCACTCGATGCTCCCAACTTACCGCCTGGCCACATTCATTTTGGCGCTTCTTCGATAGGCCAGCGCATCGTATCCGTGGAAACGGGGGCATCTCGTTTCAAGCTTGGACCATGAAACGGTGCAGCGATGATCATGGGTCGCCGCGACTGCCGCTCCCTAATGCAAGGTGTCAGCAATCTTGGCCAGCAGCGTATCAACTGCGTCAAGCGCTGCCGGCTTGGTGAGGTGATGATCAAAGCCTGCTTTGGCTGATCGCGCCCGATCCATCTGGGTACCCCAGCCAGTCAGCGCAATCAACCGCATCGCCTCCAGCCCTGCAATCTTGCGCACTGCGCACGCCGTCTCATAGCCATCCATTCCTGGCATGCCGATGTCAAGAAAAGCAACGTCGGGCCTGAACTCAACAGCCATGTCCAGGGCGCTCAAGCCGCTGTGGGCCATTTCGGTCACATGACCCTTGAACGCAAGAACGGTGGCCAGGGCCTTTGCCGCATCAACGTGGTCATCGACCACCAGGATGCGCAGCTGTTTGATGCTGGCAGGCGGCTTGCTGCCCAACCGTTTGTGGTCCAGCGCAGGAAGTGCTGTGCGACTCGCCAGGGGCAGCCTGACGGTGAAGGTGCTTCCCTGGCCCAGCCCCGCACTGGCCGCGTTCACAGTTCCGACATGCATCTGAACCAGCTGGCGCACCAGCGACAATCCAATGCCCAAGCCGCCATGCGTGCGGTCCGCACTCAGATCGCCCTGGCTGAACATTTCGAAGATCGTGTCCAGACTGTTTTGCGCAAGTCCTATGCCGTTGTCCGCGACTGAAATGACAGCGTCTGCGTTCTCACCGTCCTGGCCGTTGTCACGGTGCACCGACAGTTCGATGTGGCCTCCGCTAGGGGTGTACTTGGCGGCATTGTTCAGCAAATTGGCGATGACCTGTGCAATGCGCGTCGGGTCTGCCTCGAGCACCAGCGTTTCTTCTGGCATCTGGACTCGCAGCGCATGCTCCTTCTCCTGAATATGCGGCTGGCTGGTCTCGATAGCCATGGACACAATTGCCTTGAGTTCCACGAGCTCCTTTTTGAGCTCGAGCTTGCCGCCACCGATCCTTGCAATGTCGAGCAGGTCATCGACCAAAATGACCATCTGGCTGACCTGGCGCTCCACCTTGTCCAGCGTCTGGCGGGCCTGCGCCGGATCGGCCTGCATGCGCACAATGGCCAGGCCGGCCGTGATGGGCGCCAGCGGGTTTCTCAACTCGTGCGCCAGCGTGGCCAAGAACTCGGTCTTGCGCCGGTCTGCTACGAGCAGGCTAGAGGCGAGTTGCTGCAGGGCTTCTTCTGACTGCTTTCGCGCCGTGATGTCGCTGAACAGCAGCGCTACTTTATTGTTGTCGGGTTGGCCGACAGGATGCACGAATACCTCAAGCCAGCGATTCAAGGCCTTGCTGAAGTCCTCAAAATGCACCGACTGCCCCGTGAGCGCCACCTGGGCAATGCGCTCGAGCCAGCGGCTATCGACATCGGGTGCGAGCTGACGCAGAGTTTTGCCTACCGCCTCTGACAGACCGGTATGCTGGTACGCCATGGCGTTGACTTCCAGGATCCGAAAGTCGGTAGGCGTACCTTCTGCGCCGTCCAGCATCTGGACAATGCTGAACCCCTGGTCCATGGATTCGAACAGCATGCGGTAACGCGCTTCGCTCGCGCGCAGCGCCGCCTCGGCTTGCTTGCGCTGCGTCTGGTCCACGCCATGTACGAGCACAGCGCTTATGGCGCCGTTGGTGTCACGCAGCGCCGTATAAACAAAATCGACCGATCGTGTTTCGATGGGTCCATTGGCCTGGCGTTGCAGCGCTATCGCCAGATCGACTCCGACAAACGGCTCGCCGGTTGCAAACACCCGGTCCATCCGCTCGTAAAACCCTTGGCCAGCCAAATCGGGCAGCGCCTGCCGGACTGGCAGGCCGATCAGCGTGCGGTTGCCCACCAACGCGAGGAAGCAATCGTTGGTCATCTCAAACACATGCTCGGGTCCGCGCAGGACGGCCATGAATGCAGGGGCTTGCCTGAAGACGTCGGCCAGCCGTTCGTTGGCCGCCTGCACCTCTTTGAGCAGGTGCTCGCGCTCGATCTCATGGTGCTGATGCATCATGAGGCGATAAAGCTCGATAAACACCGCCACCTTGGCGCGCAGGATGATGGGGTTGACCGGTTTGATCAGGTAGTCAACGGCTCCAAGCGCATAGGCCTTCTCGACCGGAAACGCCCGGGGATCCGCACCGGTCACGAAAATGATGGGTGTGGATTTGGAGCGCTCGCAGTGGCGAATGCGTTGGGCCAGCTCGAAGCCGCTGATGCCAGGCATGTGCAGGTCAAGCACGATGACGGCAAAATCCAGAGTTTCAATGTTGTGCAAGGCCTGCAGCCCCGAGCTGGCCAGAGTGAAGTCGACCCCGGGTGCAGCTAGAAACTCCTGAAGCAGTTCAAGGCTGTCGGGCTCGTTGTCGACAAGCAAGAGGTTGACGGGACTGGCAGTGATCAAAAAATTTTCCTTCCCGTACTATTCTGCTGTGGTCGTATTAGCTTCTTGGCAGAGCTCAGGGCTTTTCGACTCCGAAGTCGCTTTTTGAGCACATTGAAGCTCTCGCGGTAATTTGTTGAAGCCTAAGGTCACTACGCTGTGTCGGCCCAGATCCGAAATTCCAAGCGCTGTCATTTGCACCGCTGCCGGCAGGGTCGTCGCCTGTATCGGCAGCGGCTTGGCTGCCTCACGTGCTCCCGGCAGTGTGGGAGGCATTGCCCAACTGACCAGCCGTGCCGGCAGCAACGCGCAAGCGGCCAGCCACAGGATCAAGAGGCTAGTGGTTTGGAGCATGGCCTGGGTCCTCGTGAAGTTTCAAAGCCTTGCGCCTTTGGATGGTGGCGTTGGCCTGGCCGGCTGCAATGGCCATCGTGTTGTTCATGGGCAATCCCCTGGTCACGTGCAACGCGGCCTTGCGCAGGAACGGTCTTGAGGCACCAGCGCAAAGTTGCGCCGGCATGCAACAGGATGAACGCCGCGCCATTTCCATCGAAGTTCCCGGTCAGGGAAAAAGCACGGTTTGCGTTGACGAAAGCTGATGCTGCGGCGCTAACCCACAGCTGGCGGGCGTTCATCCAAGGACGCGGCCAAGCCCCTTGAAAACCGCATTGGACCGGTTTGTGTCGGGTGCCGCGCACTTGGATGAAGGCGTCCGAACGGAGCAAGGTGCGCATTACTTGTTGTTTCTTAGAAAAACGATATTTGCCTTAATGTTACTTAATATTGTTGATTACATGATGAGTGTTTCTCAAATCTCTCAAATCTCTCAAATTTCTCAAATTCATGGGTGTCGGTGTTGCTGGGTGGATAAACAAGCTCGTTCAACCGTCTTGAGCAGTAGACATAAACCAGCCAAGGCCAGGGGCAGCACCTGCCGACGGTGCGCTGCTTGAGCGCCGGCCTGTTGGAACCGGGACATGGCCGCTGGCACGACGTTTTTTTGCCTGCGTTAAGGCAAAGCTGGACTGCAGCCATGCGAATTTTGCGCGCCCTGGCGTCGCTAGGGAAACAGTAAAGTGCACTCATTCGGCATTAGCGACGATCCTCAGCCTGACCATCTCCCAAAAAAGTACCCCCCCTACGGGGCCTGCCGCTCAACGGTCCAGGCAGCCCTTCAGGCGAGCTGACGGCTCGCCTGATCGCCCCCATCGTGCTTGTCAGTGTTTGATGAATAAAAAGCAGAACAATGGCCTGCCCGCATCAGCCGCCGTCTCCTACGCCGCATATCCTGCCCGGCACGCGAAGATAGCGCCATGGACAGATAGCGCCCAGCAGCGGCTTACCCGGACGAAACGACGCCCAGTCACCAAAGCCGCTCGGTGGGTTTGGCTTTGCGAACTCCCTACCGTCAAGTTTGTGCTGAAAGTGACACCAGATGAAAACCGACCTGCAGCTTGAAAGAGACATCGCCGAGGAATTGGCATGGGAACTGGGCAAGCATGCCAAAACAATCCATTTCGAAGCAGCGAACGCAACGGTGACGCTGACCGGCGAGGTGGACATTTACGCGCACAAGCAGCGCGCCCACTATGCCGCGCAGCGTGTGGCGGGCATCAAGTCACTGGCCGTGCACATCCATGTCAGGCCCCGAGACACCTGCGCGAGCAGGCCGCTTTTGACGACGTTTTGACATTAAATCGTGGCATTGTCCAATGCCTGAAAGACGGTAGGGCGCTTTTCCCGTCATGGTGCAGGCCGGGCAGGTAACCTCAACCATTTACACAAATGCTTCCCGTTAACTTGCGTTGGCTGCAAATGGCTGGGGCAGCAAGCCAGCACGCTGGCGTTGAACGGCTGCGTTAAAAAACGCCGTGGGCTGCTGCAAAGCTCACCGCTTGCGCGCGGCTGCGCACATTGAACTTGCGGTAGATGTTCTTGATGTGCGTGTTGACGGTCTGCCCGCTGATGTTCAGGCGCGCGCCAATGGCCGTGCTCGTATTGCCCGAGGCCACCAGCTGCAGCACGCCTTTTTCACGCTCGGAGAGTTGTTCCCTGGCTTTCTCGCTGCCTGGCGCGCCAGCGCCTCTCGTGTGCAGAGGCTCGAATTTGCCCAAAAGCCTGCGCGCCAGCCCGGGCGTGATGGACGCCCCGCCATTGACCACCTGCAGCACGGCCTGCGCAAAGTTGCCGAACCAGGAATTTTTCACCAGGTAACCCGTGGCGCCGAGTTTGAACGCATGCAGCGCGTGCTGCGCGTCTTCCATGGCCGAAATGACGATGGCCTCGGCTGCGGGGCGCACGGCCTTCATGTGTTCGATCAGATCAAAGCCCGTGCCGTCGCCCAGGTTCAGGTCGACCAGCATGACGTCAAATTCGCGCTGGCTGATTAACCGGCGCCCTTCGCGCATACTGGCACCTTCACTCAGCAGGTCGATGCGCAGGTCGGCGAGCAATTCGTGCGCGATCACGCGGCGCATGTTCGCATCGTCATCAACCAGCAGCACCCGCACCGGTTGCTCGGCCTGGCCGTTGAGGAAGCCCGGCCACATCGATGGCACGCCACGGTGCCCAGCCCGAGCAGGGGTGGCTGGCGGGTAAGCGCCTTTTGTCAAAAATTCGGACCCCACCCCGGCGTCATTCAAAAGCTGCAATTCGTCGATTGCAAATGGACTAACTGGCACAGGACAAGTCCCCTTATAAGTTCGATGTTGTGAGTTGCCCTGCCATGAGCTTCTTCTGTGTGCTTCTGGCGAGCATCAAGCGCCATTCCGGTGCGATGGATGGTGTGCTTGGCTATGCGCGCTTGCATCAGACCGAGACCCGACCGAGCCTGCGTCGGCATGGAGCTTGGCGTGCTGGCTGCCAGGCACCAGGCAGAACCAAAATGTCAGCCTTGCGCGAAAGCTGGCTTGTGCGGCTTTGAAGAAAATGAGGCGATTCGTGAAGCAGGGAAAACGAATGTGATCGAGAACGTTATTTTTAACCTTACATGTTACTTACGCTTGTAGTCCTGCGCCTCAGTTTATTGTTGAGATTGCCGCGTCCTGACTTAAACGAGATCAGGTGTTGCCCAACGCGCAGTCTGCGAGGCCTGGCTTGCTGACCATTGCGCCAGCGCCAGCGGTGAAAACGTCAACAAGCGTTTGCGAATGGTGTCGTCTGGCGATCACTTGCGTCAGCCGGGGGGCAGCACCAGTGAGGCTGCCGCGTAAAGCCGTTGCCGCGCTTGCGTGCGCTGTGCCAAGGGGGCGGCGGCCATCCTTCATGCGCTGTTCCTGAGCGCCCGGATTCTTCCCTTGAGCAACGCCGAGCAAGCGCCAATCCACCTTGTGCGCCTTTTCTGTGGGCCACCTTGTGGATAACTGCATTCACGAGCCGCCAAAGCCGCGCCTGCATTGACTTGCGTGGCGATGCACAAAAATTAAGCAGCCAGCTTTGCGACCGGTCCGGTCTTTCCTTTCATGTCTGGCGTCATGTCAACACAGCAGGCTGGTTAAAGCGAGGCGAGCGCGGCGAGCTTGCGCCCGATGCTGCATGGGCCAAATTTTGCTTATCCATCTCGGTGCGTCAGGCCAGGATGTGTGGGTGCGCGTGACGGTGCGCAATTCCTCGGGCTGGACAATGGCAGTGAACGCCGTGAAGGCGCACAAATCGCTTTGGCATGCGCGCCAGAGTCTGCACGCTCGCCAGGTTGGCAAACCCCTGGGCCTTGGGCGGCACATCGACCACGCGGGCGAATTGCACCACAGAAAGCCGGCGGAACCCGCCGGGCACCCTCCGTTCCAATGGTCCAGCCATGGGAAACCCTTCTTGAGAAATACCTGTCAAGGGCATCACTTTCACCTGCCTTGCACAAGGCGCGCCCGCTACCGGTACACCTCGCGCCGGTTGCCGATCTTGACCACCAGGATGCGCAAGGCGCCGTCCTCGATGCGGCTGATGATGCGGCAGTCGCCCACACGGTATTTCCAGAATTCGCCCAGCTTGCTTCCCTTGAGGGCCTCGCCGAGGCTGCGCGGGTCGTCCAGCACTGCGACGCGGCTGTGCAAAAACGTCAGGATGCGCCGGGCGTTTTGCGGGTCGAGCTTGCCCAGTTCGCGCACGGCGGCAGGATCGAGCTCAACCCGCCAAGCCATAACGCTTCATGACTTCTTCCAAGGGCACGGCTTGGCTTGTGCCGGCGCGGAGGTCGCTCAAGCGTTGCTCGGCCAGGTAGACATCTTCCAGGTCGTCGAGGTGCTCGCGGATGGCCTCGACCATGTAGAACGTCTTGCTGCGCCCGGTGCGCTCGGCCAGGTCCTGCAGGCGGGCCGACACATCGTCAGGCAGTCGAAGGGATACAGCGCCCATGTTTTTCTCCAAATTGCCAATGACCAAAAGAGATACAAGTATCGCATTGATCGCTTGGCGTGTCTTTTATAAAAACGGCGCTGTTCATCCGACGCTGTTCACTGCTCCTTCAACTGATGATTACGGTTTTTATCGTTAGTTGGGGGGATTGAAGGCGGGCGGCAACTGGCGCCATGGGTGCAGACTCGGCAAGGGTCAATTTGGAATTGCTGGAATGACTCTTGAGCAGCGTTAGTGTCGAGCGCTCATGCCCAGGGCACTGGTTCGGGCACCGCGCATGGGCCTTCTGCTTCGATACTGGTGAAGGCGGCCGGACCAACAATCTCCATGTATTCCATGTCCGGCGAGTAATCGAACAAATAATGGCGAATTCCCGGCGCCTGATGTACGCAGTCACCAGCCTCGACCAGTGTCTCCCGATCCTCGTACATGAAGCGTGCCCAGCCCTTGAGCATGTACACAATGTGAAACGGAGCCTCATGCACATGCCACCCGGTGCCGCGCTCGTGCGCCTGGTTCGCCCTCACGAGTTGTGCCACTGCACGAAGATCGCCAGCTTTCTTTATTTAGAACGTGTGGCGAATGCCGGCGGCGAACGTAGTGATGTGGCCAATGTTGCTGCCCGGTAGCGCCACAACAACAGCTGCAGCTAGCTTGTCATAAGCCTTTGTGCTCAGGCCGCCCGCGTACAGCGTCGTTCGCTTGCTCAAAGCGTACAAAGCTTGCACACCAAAGCCGGTGCTCTTGCCGAGCGTACCGCCGTTAGACTGTGCATAACCAGCGCTGAGGGTTGTCGCACCCAAAGGCACGGCAACGCTCAAGCTAACCTCCTTTTGGGCATCAAAAGAGCCGCCAACAACACCGCCGTTGAGTTGTGCCGGAGCAGGGACGTCCTTGAACTTGGCACGGTTGAAGCCAGCGCCAATTTTCACCGCCCCGAAGTCGTAGGCAACGCTGAGCAGTGCGTTTTCCAGTGCAGGCTTGACACCACCAACGGCCGCGTTCGTTGTGCCAGCACCCCCCACTGCCAGTGTGCCACCGGGCGCTTCGGACTGGTAGCCGCCTGACACCAGCAAAGGCCCACTGACGTACTTCAGGAAAGCCGACACGCTTTTGCTGGCATTTGCAGCGGCCGCCGGGCTGGCTTTGTCTTCACCTAGGGCGTATGTCACCGAGCCGCTGAAACCGTAAAAGCTGGGGCTGGTGTACTTGACGCTGTTGTTGAAACGCGTCTGGTAGCCAATCCAGGTCTTGCCGCCGTGAGACAGCAAGGAAGCGGCATTGACGGCAGTCAAAGGGGCGCCGGCAACAGAAGTGGCTGGGCCGTTGTTGGTCTGGGACGGATCAAAAAACACAGTGCGATTCATCACGGAACTGTCAGCAGACACGTCATCGTACGAGGTCGAATTGCGACCCATCGTCACAGTGCCGAAGCCGCCGCTCAGGCCCACGTTGGCGCGCCGGCCGAACAATAAACCGCCTTGAGCGGAAGCACCGGTGTCAACTGCCATGCCACTTTCGAGGTTGGCAACAGCCGCCAGGCCGCCGCCCAGGTCTTCGCTCATGCGCATGCCCCAACGGCTACCGTTCAGACCATCGGTTTGAATACTCGTCTGTGTCAGGTTTTGAATCGTGTTGCCAACAACGGCATTGGTTTTGAAGCTGCCGATACCCGTGTCGATCAAGCCGTAAAGGGTCACGGTGGACTGGGCCTGCGCCATGCCGACGATGGCGCTCAGGGCGGTCAAAGCAATAAGGGTCTTTTTCATTGAAGAGTCTCTTTATAGTAAAAAAATGGGCGCAGGTTTAGACACTGCCCGAGTCTTTCGCTCGTGCAGCGTCCTTCCCAGCGACCCGGGGGACCAGCGCCTTTCAGGCAGTAGTCGTTCATGGGCCGGGCGCCTCAGAGCACCACGGTGGCCTGCTCGAACGTCAGCCGGGGGCTGCGGCTGAACAATTTGGATTTGTCGCCGTAGCCCAGGTTGATCAGGTAGTTCGCCAGCCAGCGGCCGTCAGGGAAAAATTCCTCGTTGACCCTGGCCATGTCAAAGCCACTCATCGGCCCGCAGTCCAGGCCGAGCGCGCGCGCCGCCACGATGAAGTAGGCGCTGCCCAGCGTGCCGTTGCGCGAGGCCGTCCCGCTGGCCAGCGCCGCGTTGCCTTCAAACAGCGCGGTGGCGTTCGGGTTATGAGGAAACACGATGGACATGAATTCGTAGAACCGGGTGTCGGTCGCCACGATGGCGATGACCGGCGCCTGCAGCGCCTTATCCACGTTGCCCGGACTCAGGGCCGGGATAAGGCGCGCCTTGGCTTCCTTCGTGGTCAAGAACACATAGCGCGCCGGCTGCGTGTTCATGGACGTGGGGCCCATTTTCGCGATGTCATAGGCCTGGCGCAGCAGCGCGGGCGCGACCGGCGCATTGGTGAATGCATTAGCCGTTCGCGCATGGTGGAACACCGTGTCGAGGAAGTCGTTTGAGGGGGTCATTTGGGGATAAGAGGGTAAAAGCGGACTCATTCAGCCGTGATGCCAGCCTGCTTGATGACGCCGGTCCATTTGATGTACTCAGCCTTGATGAAGGCGTCGGTCTGCTCCGGGGTCAGCGCCATGGGCTCGATGCCGGCGGCGTCGAGCCGCGTCAGCATTGCGGGCTCCTTCATCCCCGCGTCCAGCGCCCGGCGCAGCTCTGCGACCACGTTCGGCGGCGTCTTGCGCGGCGCGAACAGGCCGAACCACGAGCCCATTTCCAGCTCCGGCAAGCCGATTTCCCTGGCCGTCGGCAACGCGGGAACGACCGGGTTGCGCACCGGGCTGGTGATGAAGATGGCCTTGACGCGCTTGGACTGCAGGTGCGGCCGTACCGAGGGCAAGGTATCGAAAAACAGGTCCACCCGCCCGGCGATCAGGTCCTGGTAGGCGGCCTGCGCGCTCTTGTACGGAACGATGAGGAACTTAGCCTTGGCGCTCTTTTCAAACGCGGCGGCCAGCACCTGCTGGCCGCTGCCCGCGCCGGCGGTGGCAATGGTGAAGGTCTCGGGCTGCAGTTTGGCCGCAGCCATGATCTGGCTGGCCGTGTCGAGCTTGAGGTCGGCGCGGGCCGCCAGCACGTAGGGATAGCGGGCAACCAGCTTGACCGGGGTGAAGTCGTTTTGCGGGCTGTAGGCCTGCTTTTCGTACAAGGCGGCGTTGAAGACCATGTTGCTCAGTCCGCCGACCAGCAGCGTGTAGCCGTCGGGTGGCGCGATAGACACGCTTTTGGTGCCCACGACGGTGCCCGAGCCGGTGCGGTTGTCCACGATGAAGCTGCCCTTGAGCTGCTCGGTCAAGGTCTGCCCCATCATGCGTGCGACAAAGTCAAAGCCGCCGCCCGCGCCCGACGGGGCGACGATGACGACCGGCTTGCCGGGGTAGGCGTCGACGGCGCGGGCTGATGGAGAAAGGAGGGTGGCGCACACGGCCGCCAGGGCGATGAGGGGTTTGAGTTTCATGATTTGTCTTACTGAGTGGGGGATTGAGAGGACGACAGCCATGCGTCGTCTTCCTTGAACAGCTGGTGCTCAGCCGGGCTGTTGGGCGCCGGCAGATCCGGGGTAATGGTGCCCCCCCCCATGGACTGCAAATAGGCGAGAAACCGGTAATGAGCCGGAAACGCCTGCAGCCGTTCGACATCAAGCGTCAACTCGTCCTCGGGATGCACGGCGCAGATGGTGTCTTTTTCATAAACCGGTATGCGCCTCTGGATTCGCCAAGCGCCGTTTTGCTTGACGAGCCGATCATGAAAGCGGCCATAACAGGTCGCATCGACCGTTACGCCTTCAATTTCTGCACGCACCAGCAATTGGATGCGTGTTGCAGCCGTTGCGCGATCCTGATGGATGTCGATGATGGGCGTTCCGATGTAATGCTGTACGTTGGAACCCTTCGCCGCCATGCGCTGCGATGCCTCGATGAAGTCCGTGGCTGTCCCGGCAAACCAGGTGGTGAGCATCCGGGCATCGGGTGTGTAGCAGCCAGCCAGACGTGCCCAGTTGCAGGTGTCACGCCAGTAGCCCCAGCCCGCCAGCAGCTCCGCAATCTTCGCTCGCTCCAACAAACCGCCAAGTTCTTTGTCTTGCATTGATGTTCCATCCAGAAATAAAGTAGTGCTAGTTTCATCCTGGGGCCGCAGCAACGCTAGATTACAAATAAGTCCAGCCTATACTTCTTTCGCATAGGCCTTTGTGCAGGAATCAAGTTCAAAGAGACCAAATGACGTTGAACCGTCCGCGTGAGCTGCCCGCTATCGCAGAAAAAAGCAGCAGCCACGCGACAAAATCCGTTTATTGCATACGCACATGCTGAGGAGGCAAAAAGATGAAGCTGCATCACCTGCGTGATTTGCTGGCTATCGCGGAAAAGGGAAGCATCAATTCAGCGGCCAAGCACCTTGGCATGGCGCAACCAGCGCTCAGCAGAAGCGTGCGCGAACTTGAGCGGGAAATCGGCGTTCCCTTGCTGGAGCGCCAGCCAACGGGCACCATGCTGACGCCCATGGGCATTCTGTTCGCACGCCGCGCAACGTCTGCCGTCAACGAGCTCAGGCGCGCGCGTGATGAAGTCCAGCAGCTGCAGGGTTCCGTGCAGGGCACGGTGGTGGCCTGCGTATCTGGAGTTGCGCATATCTCATTGTTGTCCGAGGCACTGGCACCGTTCTATGAGGCTTATCCCCATGTCAAGCTGCGAATTATCGAAGGCGTGTATCCAATGGTCGAGGCTAGGCTCAAGAGCGGCGCGGTTGACTTCTACATCGGAGCGGCGCCAGAAGGCGGGCCGGCACCCGACTTGCAACTGGTCAAGCTTTTCGACAATACCCGGGTTGTACTGTGCCGCGTCGGGCATCGGCTTTCAAAGGCGCGCTCGCTCGCCGAACTGGTGGATGCCAAGTGGGTTACCACATCGATTACCGATCATGCCGAGGCTGAATTCAGCAGCGTGTTTGCCAAGTTTGGCTTGCCCGCACCCCGGCTGTCCATCCAGGCCGAGTCCGCGCTGACCTGGATCACCGCTGTGGCATCCACCGACATGCTGACCATGTCACCCGTGCAATGGCTGGACTCCTCACTCATCAAAGGCGCGATTTCGCAGATCAAGGTGCAGGAACTCATTGCTGCCCCGGCAATTGTCCTGATACGGCGCCATGCGATTCCGCCGACGCCAGCGGCTGAATATCTGTGTGACATGATGCGCCGCCCCGCAAGCCGATACAACCTGAAAAAGTGAACAATGTCAGGGCTGCCCCATCAGAAATTCTTCATCAAAATCAAGCGAAGATTTTCTGACCTTGTCCCCTAAAAGTGGCGTTCTTGAGCCTTGTACAAAATGTGTTCAAGGAGTCAGGAAATGTCAGAAAAGCAAGTGCGTGGGCAGTACACGCTGGAATTCAAACTCGAAGCCGTTCGCCAGGTCAAGGCCGGACAGTCAGTGGCTGCCACGGCCAAGGTATTGGGCATCCCCAAGGCCAGCCTGAGCAACTGGGTGCGCCAAAGCGCCCGGGCCCCAATCAGAGGCGCAGGTGACAAGCCCGCGGTCACCCCAGAGCAGATGGAGCTGGCCCGTTTGCGCGCAGAGGTGGCGCGCCTGACGATGGAGCGCGACATCGCAAAAAAAACCGCGGCGTATGTCGCCCAGAATGTGTTGCGAGGTACGCCTGGACAACTGCCGGATAAAGTACCATCACATCGCCTGCTACGTGTTTACAACCTTACTTTTGCAGGTTGCCGCTGGCGCCCACGATCGTGACGTCAACGCCGCCCCAGCCTTTGCGAGCCTGAGGTCCGTAATTAACCGAGATGCCCCCCAAATTGTATTCGCCCATCGTTTTCAAAGTGGTAAGCATGCGCTCTCGCGTGGGAGTGCCGCCAGCGCGCCTGACTGCCTCGCCTGCGATCTTGGCCCCCAAGAAGCCCTCCAGGCTGGCAAAAGAAAATTCGGCCTTGGGGTTGTGTGCCTTCATGGCATTTTGGTATTCGGTAATCACTGTCTTGTTAGAGGTATAGGGGTACGGTGTTGCTTGGCTGAGCACAATGCCGCGTGCCTTGACCACGCCCGTGGTGGCGATCAAATCGCTGTGCCGCACAACAGACAAACCATAAATCTGTAAAGCTCCTTCAGGCACGTCACGCACAGCCTTGATGAATTCAAATGCGGGCGCGCCTGCGGCCACTACCAAAATTCCCTTGGGCTTGGCTTGCACTATAGACTTGACCGCTGCAGTGACACTGGCCGCTTGCGTGTTGGGATTGAAATCGACTACTGAGCGGGACAGTACTTTCAGGCCCATCTCGGTCGCTCGTTTTTCAGCAAATTCAGCAAGCACCGGTCCAAACCCGACATTCATGTTGACGATCGAGATCGTGTCCTTGCCCCAAGTCTTGGCCTCTTTGAGCAAGGCTTCAATTTCTTCGGGAAAACCGCTTCGAAGCGGAAAAACGTTCTCAGCCTCGACAATATTTTTATCGCCCTGCATCGGTGCGATCATGGCAATGCCGCTCTTGCCAAATGCGTTTTCCTTGGTCAGCGCAGTCAAGCCCCCCGTATTCAAAAACCCGATCAGCCCGACAACGGACGGGTTGGCAATTAACTGGCCAGTTAGTTCCACCATCTTTGCGGCCTGAATGCTGTCGTCGAGCACCTGCAGCTTGAGATTGTTGCCGTTGATGCCGCCTTTAACGTTGACAGACTCAAAATAGGCCTCAATGCCGGCCTGGAGCTCTTTGGCATTGGCGATGGATGCAGGATTGGTTTGAGAGGCGATCTGTCCAAACTTGACGTCAGCCGCTGTGGCTGGATCCGCGGCGCATACAACAAGTCCGCATGTGAGAGATAAGAAAAATTTCGATGCTTTGACCATGATTGTCTCAGTAGATTTGTAAGCAAAAATACATAACTATTTAAGGGTATCTTTGAAAGTAATTTCAGTGACATATAGTGTCAATGGTGGATTCCCTTCAATTTTTATAAAATTGATAAATTGATTATTTTTCTATCAAAAATTGAGTTAATGACATGTTGTCAAGTGAATAAAGCGTGAGGCAGGCTTAAGGCAGGTTCCACATCCAACATGACCACCGCATTCCACAACTAGAAAACCTCCCAGCGCAAGGTGCGTCCTGAAGTGGCAACTGAGCAATCTATTGAGGTGTCTGAAATAAACTTGGTTTAGCTGCGCAAGGCAAAACCGCTCATGAAGGTGTAATTGATCCCCGGTAGGGCGCTACTCTCAAAGCCACCCAAGGCTGGACTTTTGCCTGCAATACCAGCACTGACTGAAAAATTTGACAGAATACTTTTCGCCCGATGACATCAGCGATGTAAAAACCGGTTCGCCTGTTGCTGAATCCAAATTCGACTTGGCGCATCACGATCTGCTCGGCGTTCACCGGTGGCTAATGCGACACAGAACTGCTTGCGAAGACACTCACCTTATTTGACTATCGCTGTCCTACCCAGGCGTGCAAACAGCTGTAGGGCATTTTCTTTCGCAATTCCCTCGTGTTCGGACTTGGTCAAACCGCTAAGCGTTCGAAAACTCTCGACATTGGCATCAATGCCGGCTGCCGGGGTAAAAGGAAAATCGCTGCCAAACAGGATGTGGCTCAGTGATGTGATTCGCCTTAGACGCTCAATGGCGCCATCGCTTGCCGACCCGGCCAGATCGTAATAAAGAGATGCCAGCACGCGGCGCACTTCTTCTGCCCCGCCGACAGGGCGTTGCTTTAGGAAGGGCAAGGTGGAAAATCCTGAAATCCGTTCTGCCACTGCTGTCAATGCACCGCCTGCATGCGGAACGATCATGCGAATGTCTGGGTAGCGCGTCAGGGTACCGGCAAAGATCAGGTCCGTGATGGTTCGCGACGTATCCAGTGGAAACTCAAGGATTGGTGCTGGCCTGCCCAGTCCGACTGACTCGAAACAGGGCGGAGAAGTCGGGTGCAGGAACAGTGTGGCACGGCGCCGGTTGAGTTCAGCAAAAATTGGATCGAGCCGCGTGTCGCCGAGGTAAATGCCGTGAACATTGGTTTCCATGACAATGCCGTCGAGCTTCAGGGTGTCGAGGGCATAGCCGATTTCAGCCAGCGAGGCGTTGATATCGGGCAAAGGCAACGTGGCAAAGGCCCCAAACCGATTGGGTTTACGCTTGACCAGATCGCCTGCAAAATCATTCATTTCCCGTGCGAGTCGCTGGCGCGCCAGCGGATTCTTAAGAAAGCCGACGTTTGGCGAGGACACCGACAGGATCGAGGCTTCGATGTTGTACTTGTCCATATGCGCCAGCGCTTTTTCTTCTGACCACTGCGGCACAGGAAAACCGCCATCCAGCGTCAGCAAGCCTTCGCTTGCCAAGGCACGCGCATAAGTCGGGGGAAGATAATGAGAATGGACATCAATCAGCCCGCAAACGCAACGCATAGCCCCTGGCCTGACTCCGCCATTGACTGCCACAGCGCCAGCCACGCTTGGCTCATCGATAGTTGCGCAACCGGAAGTTGCGCCAGCCAAGCCTAAGGCCAGGGAAGAGGTGATGTAGCCCAGCGCCGAGCGCCGTGATGGCTTGTTTTGTATCGATTTCATTTTTAGAATTTCCAATTACCTATATTCAAATCATCATTTGCAGTCAAACGCCTGAACTCCGCTATGAATTCAAGGTTTTATGACTGGCGTCTTATTCCAGTCAAAAAGGGCGTGGCCGTTGACCATCAATGGGCGGCTGCCAACTTGTTGGACGCCAGCCGTAACGTGGCTGTGACTTTATGAAGAAAATCATTTGAATTGAGAACAACTTGATTACCGCCAGGCAGTTCCTCCATACCTTCTCTGATTGAATAGAGGCTGATGGCAAAAGGTGTGCTTTTGTCTCGGAACATGGCGAAATAGCTTGCGCGGTTCAGGTCGCCCAAATAGTCGTAACTTGCCCGTGTTCAGACCCATGGCGTTGGTTCAGGCACTGCGCATGGGCCCTGTGCATCAATACTGCTGAATGCAGCGGGGCCGACAACTTCCAGGTATTCCATATCCGGCGAGTAGTCAAAGAGAAAGTGGCGAATTCCCGGTGCCTGATGCACGCAGTCGCCTGCCACGACCAGCGTCTCTTGGTTCTCATACATAAAGCGCGCCCAGCCCTTGAGCATGTACACAATGTGAAATTGGGCTTCATGAACATGCCAGCCCGTGCCTCGTTCGGGAGGTTGATTAGCCTTCACCAGTTGTGCGATGACGCGTCCGCCTGTAGCCTTTTCGATGCCCAGGTCGCGGTAGGTGAAGAAGTCGCGCAGTCCTCCAGAAACAAAATCTGTGTCCGAGGGTTTAACGTGAGAAAAAATGGTTTGCAATTCAGGATTGTTCATGCTTCAGGTACTTTCATAAAATTAAATAAAGAACCCCGCCCCAAGGGGCAGGTATTGGAATCCTAGAAACCTGGAGTGGGGAGCGCCGCAAGCGGCGAGGAATGTACCCGCCATGATTCAATTCGACGTTTCTAGAGTTTTCCTAAGGACACCAGGCTCGCCCGCACACACCAAGCTGCTCAAAAAAGAACTCTTTTGGTGCCCAACGCAGCTATGCAGCAAAGCTGCCTGGAAACTTTAAAATGCACGGGTAGCCCGCTTGTCAAAACTTCAATGCGGTTGAAGCTTCCTGTTGGTGACAATTGATTTCGCAAGGCACTCTTTGAAAGGTACCTAGCGCTGTTTGATCGGCGCTGTTTCCTTTAGCGAAATTGCCACGAAAAAACCGATGGCAAGCGCGATTGCAGCCAAATGCATGATGTATTGGATGCCGTGGTTCTTCGCCACATAGCCAGCAATGACGGGTGCGATGCCACCGCCGAAAATCTCGCCGGTCCCGACCACGATGCCCGAGGCGGTTGACATCAGCTTGGCAGGTACCGACTCGGCACTGATTGGCCCCACCGTCAGGCAGATCATGCTGAAGACAAAAAACAAGGTGACGAACAGGCTGGCAAACAAGCGATACGGCTCGGCCCCGGTATGCATGAGGAAATACAGACCGATTGCTGCGCCGATGACAGAAATAATCATGACCGGCTTGCGTCCAAGGCGATCCGACAGTGCTGGCATGACCAAGGTACCCATCGTGCCGCCAAAACCAATGGCCGAGAGCACCAGGCCCATCTGTTCGAGGGACAGGTGCAGGTAGTCGATCAGGTAATTGGGCAGCAAGGCGCTGAGCACCACCAGGCAGGTGAGCCAGCACAGCATCCCCAGCATGTTTAAAGGAATGTTGCGGTACTTGAACACATCGCTCCACTTGTGCTCAGACGCATCATGGGTCGAGGTGTGCAGTGCCGCGACCGTTGGCGTTGTGTTGCGTAGCACGCGATACAGCAGGTACGCCACGATCAGGCCTGGAATCGAGACCATCGCAAAAATCCAGTGCCACTCGACCACCTTGAGCAACTGCGTGACGAGGATGGGCGCAATGCCCAGGCCAAACAACGGCAGCGCCGCCTGTTGAATCCCGATATTCAAGCCTTGCCGCGACGGCTTGGACGCATCGAGCGTTGCAACAATGCTGGGGGGCGTGTAGGCGCCTTCGGCAAAGCCGATCAGCGCGCGAATGGCCATCAAGCTGACGACACTGGTTGCCAGGCCGCTGAAGCCGGCCAGTAACGAGAAGATGATGATGGCCGGGATGATGACCTTGCGATGCCCGAGCCTGTCCGAAAGATTGCCCATGAACAATGCAGAAACGCCCCAGGCGACTGCCAGAATGCCGGTGATGTGGCCTAGATCCTGGTAGTCGAGCTTGAGATCAGGCGCAATCACAGGAAAAAGCGGCAGCAGCATGAAGCGGTCCATGCCGACCAGGCCAAAGGCCAGGCACAGGAGGGTGACGGCTTTCCATTCGTAGCTCACGTCCCAGCGAGACGTCGTGCCGATGCTCGGATTGATGTTGACATGCGTGTTCATGGTGATTAGTTGTTCAGGTGGTTTGTTGAAAAACGCTGCCCTCTTTTAGAGGACAGCGTGAGGTTTTCGTCCAATAGGCGTGCTGCTGCGTGAGCGTGAAATGCAAGTCCGATCGCGCCCAGCGTGGGTGTTAGAGAGGAAACACCGCCTTGACCCACAGCGCGTTGCCCTGCGCGCGGTTTTCCGACTTCATTTCTTTTTGCCACTTGACGGTTGCGAACCAGCCCTTGCCACTGTCGTATTTCAAGGAGGGCCCGATGGCAAACGCCTTTGCCTTGCTGTTGGCCAAATCGACGCCGGCCTGCCTGTCGGTGGTGGTCTGCTGGTAGTAGTAGCCGCCGACACCGGCGGTCAAGCCATTGCCCAATCCCCAGCCGGCGGCGTAATCGAAGTGAAATTCCTGCCCTGACCGGTAATCGGTGTCCTTGTTGCGCTGGTTGAAGAGGTAGCCCATCTTGATGTCGCCATTGAACCCCTGCGGATCGATGTAGCTCAGGATGTACAAAGGCTCGACAGCGTAGTAATTGCGTCCGATGTTGGCCAGATCGCCTTGGTTGTAGCTTCCCGTTGGCAGGTAGAAGTCGAGGCCGAGCAGGCTGTGCAAGTTGGGACTGTGGTGGTAGCCCAGTCCCGGGCCAGTGGTGAGGTCTCCAATGCCGGACTTCCTTTGTGAGTTGCCTGCGGCTGAAACCTTCAGATCAACCACCGGAAGCAGGGCGTGGAGCGAGAGGTCGCCGCCCAGAAATTTGGCGCCCGTCACCCAGATGAAGCGGGGCACCACCGCGTTGGCCGTGACCTTGAACCCGGGAACGTTCAAATTGTTGCCGTTGGCATCGTTCACGCGGTCCGCGCTGTAGTGGTTCGCGAACAGCATTCCATAAAACCCTGGAGGCGGCATGGCGCCTGCGCTGAAATTGTCTGCCCCGTTGGGATACAGGCTGCCGCCTCCCTCCGTCGCATGGCCTGTCATGCTCAAGGTGGCCAGCAGTCCAGCCAGAAGCGCAGGCACGCAGGTAAGTAATTTAGTGTTCATGAATATCTCCCCAGAGTTGAAAAAATTGAAAAATGCACTGTCGTGACGCTTGGCTCTTTTGGATCCGAGCAGGCTCGCGCCGCACTGGCCGGTGACCCATGTCCTCCGGCGGGCGCCTTCATTCGGGTTTCTTGTCTACGCTTGCCTTAAGCGCTTGCGGCTTCCTGCTCAGGCTGAGTGCCGAGGGTGACGCCATGGCGTTTCAAATCTCCGGCCAGGTCATCCACCAGTTGGTTGATGTCGCTCGCCGTTGACGCGGCGCCATATAAGTAGAAGTCCGGCCGCACCAGCATGGCTTCGATGCCGTGCTGCTCCATGTACGGAATGAACTTGCTGTCCAGGTCCTCCCAGGCGCCCGGACCCGCCTCGGCGCCCGCTGCGGAAATGACAACGCGTTTGGCATCCAGCGCATCGAGGAAAGCGCGCTGCTTCTTGCCAAGCTCGGCCTCGACCGCAGCGCTCCTCGATACCAGCATGAAGCCCAGGCCGACGACCTCATCGAAGCGCCCTTGCCGATCGCCTGAGCGAACGGTCCCGTGCGGGCTGAGCAATCCGGCCGGTGCCTGCACCGTGCCATCAGGCCCGCGGCGCAAAATACCGTCGCTCAAACTGGGGAAGGCGGGTGGCGGTGGCGCCTTGCCGCTGAAAAAGGCTTCGTCGCGCTGCGCCGCTTTTGCGGGATCGGCAATGCAAATCACTTTGCCAAGATACATTGACAAGTCGATCACGTCGCTGACATGGGGCCGGCGTTCGGGCTGGTAGGTGTCAAGCAGTTCATCGCTGGCTTGGCCGTTCAGCACGAGGTTGAGCTTCCATGCCAGGTTCCAGTCGTCGCGCAGACCGGCGCACATGCCCTGGCCCATGAAAGGCGGCATCACATGGGCAGCGTCGCCAGCGATCAGCATCCGGCCCTTGCGCCAGGTGTTGGCCAGCAGGGAGCGGAACGTGTAGACCTTATGGCGCACGATGGTCGCCTGGTTGCGCGTCACCCACGGCGCAAGAAGTTCCCACGCAAAGTCTTCGTTTTCGATCTCTGCGGCCGTTTCGTGCGGCAGGCGCATGAACTCCCAGCGACGAAAATACCGGCCGTCCTTGACACCGGCGGGCACGATCGTGGTGGGCCGCAGTGGATTGCAGTATTGAGCGGCCGGCGGGATGTCGAGCGTGACGCCTTCGTGGGGCAACACGTCGATCACCAGCCAGTCGGCCTCAAAGCCCTTGTCTTCCTGGGTCGAGCCGATGGCTTGACGCACCAAGCTGTTCGCCCCGTCAGCGCCAATGAGGTATTTGCAGCGTACCGTTCGGGTTTCCCCGGTCTCGAAGTCGCGAACCACCAGCTGCGCGTAGTCAGCCGTCTGGGTTGCCTCCACGGCTTCCCAACCCAGGTTGAGCTCAACATTCGGACAAGCCTCGACGACATCTTCGAACAGCTTTTCCAACGTCGGCTGGTGCACGAAGTTGACCTCCGGCCCGCCCGAAATCGATTCGGACTCCCAGTCAATGGCTAGCAACTCTTTCCAGTCAGCGTTGTACCAGCGGTACATGGGTCCGGCATGGCTGACTGCGGGAAGCTCCTTGCCCATGCCCAGGGCAGACAGCACGCGGTAAAGCTCATGGTCGATGCAGACAGCACGCGGCAGGGCAAAGCGCACACGCCAGCGCTCGAAAACGGCCACGCTGCGACCCTGGCGCGCCAGCGCAAGGGCCATGATTTCGCTGACCGGGCCATACCCGATCTGCACGACATCGTAAAAAGGAATGTTGTCTTGGCTCATGATGGTTGTCCTTCGCCGCCCGTTGCCGAGGCTGGCAGTTCGTGGTTAATGATGAAGTCGTCAGGCAGCGCGGGCCCCCAGACGTAGAGAGAGTCTTCGCCGGGGTGGTCTGCCGAGGGCCACTGGTCGCCAGCGTGGACGAAGTCGATGTCGTAGGAATACTCGGCATAACTGCCCCACGGATCGCGTACGTAGCGGAAATAGTTCGAACCCAGCACGTGCCGACCGACGCCCCAGCCCTGCTCGTAGCCCGCCTGCGCCATCTGCTGCGTGCCAATGCCAACGGCGTCGATCGAAGGCACGCACCAGCTGCTGTGGTGCAGTCCCAGGCCACTGGACTTGGCAAACGCGACCAGGTGATGGTCGCTACCGTGCGGGCTGTGCAAAAAGGCAATCACCGAGCCGGACTTGTCAGAAAGCCGCAAGCCCAGGATGTCTTCGTAGAAACGGACCGCCTGATCGACATCGGCGCTGAACAGTAAGATGTGCGAGAGGTAGAGCGGACGCGTGGCTTGCGCTTTGCTCCGGCTCGGTGAGCGGCCGAAGTTGCCGTGTTGCGGCGGGTACTCGCGCGGCGCAGGCTGAGAGGGAGACGATTTGTCCGCAACGCGTAGTTCAATGGGCAGACCGTCCGGTCCTTCAATCCAGAGGCCGCCGGTGCCTGCACCATGTGGCGGCGCGATGCTGGAAATTCCCTGCTCCGCAAGGTGCTGCTCAAAGCGCTGTTCATCGGTGGCATGGATGCCCAGGCTCAGCCAGAGCAATCGCTTGGTGGCGCCCGGAAGGATTCTTGCCCAGCGATGCGGGTGCCCAAATGTGTAAAGGGCCAGTGCGCCATCCTCGTTGCGCACGTCCAGCCCGAAGCTGGTGTAGAAATGCCTGGCCTCCTCAAGGTTAGGCACGCTGAAGACGAATTCGTCGACAGAGTGCACGGCCAGAAGTGTTGCGTCCGGTCCTGGGCGCACGGGTTCGGCTATCGTGTTGGTAGACGTCATTTTCATTTCCTCCCAGTTATTTGCTGTCAACACCGACATTGCGTGCAAGCGTTTGATAGGTCCCTGTCTCTTGCCGATAAAACTTGTCGAGATCGGCCTGTGACATCGGCTGCGCCATCTCCATGCCCGTCGAGCCCACGTAGGCTTGCAATTCGCTGTCTTTCATCGCCACTGCGAGCGTCTGGTGCAGCCGGCCAACCACGTCTGCGGGCGTGCTCCTGGGCACCAGCAACGCGACCCACGTCCCGTAGATGAAGTCTTTGAGTGCAGGGCTTTGTGAAGTCATCGTCGGCACCTTGATGAAACGGGGGTGCACCGTGGCCGCAGTCGTGCTGAACGGCTGCACTTTGCCGCTTTCGATCAATGACGGCAAGGTTCCGCCCAATGGCAAAAAGCTGATGTCAATCTGGCTGGCCATCACATCCTGCGACAGCGGAGGCACGCCCTTGTAAGGCACGTGCATCACGGGAACGCCGCTCTGTTTGGACCATTGCTCACCCAGCAAATGAATCATCGATCCCGGGCCGATGTGTCCGAAGTTAAGCGGCTTGGCCCCTGGTTTTTTGGCCTGATCGGTCAACTCCGCCAAAGTTTTGGCTGGCAGGTCAGGCCGACCCACCAAAACGTAGGATGTGCGGCAGACCAGCGCGACCATCCGAAGGTCTTCAGCCTTGTATTTGACGTGAGAAAGCGTGAAGGGCGTGAGGATTGGCTCGGTCTGCGATGCGATGAGGATCGTATTGCCGTCGGCCTTGGATGCGAGAACCTTGGCCGTGCCGATCGAACCGCCGGCACCCGCCGCATTCTCGACAATCACTGTCTGCTTCAGTTCGGCCTGCAACAGCGTTTGGAGCTTGCGCGCCACACCGTCGGTCGGATTGCCGGGCGGCTGCGGCACGATGATGCTGATCGCGCGCGTTGATGATTGCGCAGCTGCCCAGAAGCTGCAAGTCGCAGCCACGGCAAGGATGATGGTTTTTACTACTTTCATTTTTGTCTCCTGTGAATCCGGGCAAGGCTCCGCCCGCACCGCGCCAAGCACGGCGTTTTTTTGGTGGTTATTTCAGATGGGCTTGCGGGTCAGATGACCTGCTGGCGCTGCGTGCCCAGTGGGCCGGCGCTGAGCGTCATCACGTCACCGCGGCGCAGGAACACCGGGCTTGGCTTCATGCCCAGGCCAACACCTTGTGGTGTACCGGTGATGACGAGATCGCCGGGCAGCAGCGTCATGAACTGGCTGAGATACGAGACGATCTCGGCCACCGGGAAGATCATGTCGGCCGTGTTGCTCTGCTGACGGGTCTCGCCGTTGACGGCGAGCTCCAGCGGAATGCTCTGCGGATCGGGTAATTCGTCGCTGGTCACCAACCAAGGGCCGATGGGGCCAAAACCGTCGAAGCTCTTGCCTTTGCCCCACTGGCCATTGCGCTTGATCTGCCAGTCACGCTCGGACACGTCATTGGCCAGGCAGTAGCCGGCCACATGCGAGAGAGCTTGCGCGACAGACACTTTGCGGGCCAGCGTGCCTATCACAAAGCCCAATTCGATCTCCCAGTCTCCCGCCACTGAGCCTTCGGGCAGCTCGACATCATCGTTCGGGCCGGCGATGCAGGTGATTGCCTTGGTGAAGACGACCGGCTCCTTCGGGATTTCCAGGCCGGATTCTTCGGCATGCTTGCGGTAGTTCAGGCCAATGGCGACGAACTGACGCGTGCCGGCCACCGGCGCGCCCAGGCGTGTGCCTTGCGCTACCTGCGGCATGCGCGACAAGTCGATCGCTCCCAAGGCCTGCAGCTTGGCTGGAGACATCCACTCGGGCGTGAAGTCGGGGATCAAGAGTGACAGGTCGCGAATCTGTCCATTGGCGTCGAGTGCGCCGGGTTTTTCCTGGCCTACGGGACCGTGACGTAGCAGCTTCATTTAATGGATTCCTTTGGTTGAATTAAACTGTTTGTATAAAATGAATTTTTAACCGACATGACGATTTCGTCAATATGACAGAAAGTCTAAAATGGTAGGGATTTCCCTTAGTACCAGCAAATCAGTAGCTCAGCAGAACGTTCTCGTACGCTCTACAGCAATGGCAAATGAAGACAGCGAAGAACCCGTTGCAGACCATCGCGTGCGGGTAGGGGCGCAACGTCGGGAAAAGACACGGCTTCGCCTTCTGGAGACCGCACTGACCGTCTTCAACGAAAAGGGACCGGACGTTGCTGTGATCGATGACTTCATTGCTGCTGCCGGTGTGTCGCGCGGCACGTTCTACAACCACTTCAAGACCACCAGCGAGCTCTTGTTTGCCCTTGCCACGGCCATGAGTGACGAGGTGCTGCAGATCGTTGACCCCTTGGTGCTGCACTACGACGATCCGATTCAGCGCTTTGCGGCAGGATCGCGCCTTTACATGCAGATGGCCTTGCGGTATCCCCTGTGGGGCAGCTTTATCACGCAAGTGGGCACACGCATCGCAACGCGGGGTCAATTGATCGATCTCTTCCTGACGCGCGACCTGGAGCTTGCGCACAAGAGCGGGCGGCTGTCGGTAGACAGCGTTCGCGTAGGCCGCGACCTTGTACTGGGCGCCATTTTTTATGGCATCGAAACGATGCTGACGGAGCCGACCCGGAGCAACCATGCCGAGCAACTGGTGCGCAGCGTGCTCATCGGTCTGGGGTTAACGCCCAGCGAAGCCCAAGCCATCGCCTTCATGCCGCTTGAAATGCCGGGAGCGGTGGAAGGGCCTATTTTTTCCAGACTGAAAGCCAGCACACCCAGCACAAAACATTCGTGATCCATGCGATCAATTGACCATCAATTTCTGAAATCAATGATTGCCAATCATTGCGGTGTAAACGCCTGATCCACTTTTTATCCTGCTTGGCTTGCCTCAACGGCGGATGGTGCCGGTAACTCCGTATTGGCCACGAACCATTCAGGCACGACGGGGCCCCAGAGGTAAAAAGAATCCTCCGGTGCGTAGTCGCCAGCAGTCCAGTCGGTGGTTTGCGAAACGAAGTCGATGTCAAACGAATACTCGGCAAAGCTGCCCCACGGATCGCGCGCGTAGTAAAAATAGTTCGATCCCAGCACATGGCGCCCCACACCCCAGCCCTCGGTGAAACCGGCGGTTCGCATTTGCTCGCTGCCCTCGCCCACTTCGTCCAGGCTGCCGACGTCCCAACTGGTGTGGTGCAGGCCCGGACCGCCGGACTTGACGAAGGCCAGCAAATGGTGGTCGCTGCCATGCGGCGAGTGCATGAAGGCCACCAGGTCACCCGAGCGATCCGACAGCCGCAGGCCCAGCACCTCGTCGCAAAACCCCAGCATGCGCGCGACATCGGGCGTGAACAGCAGGACGTGCGACAGCCAGCGCGGAAAAACCCGGGCGCACTGGCTGCGCGCGTGTGCAGCAGCCGTCTGCCGCGCTGGTATGCGCACAGGATGGGCCGGGGTCTTGCAACTGGGAGACACCTTGTCGCAGACCAGCAGTTGCATCGGCATGCCGTCAGGGCTGCGCAGCCATAGGCCGGAGTCATCCATGGCCATCGGATGCGGCCCGCAGCCGATGCCCAGCGCCTGGATCTTTGCCTCGAAGGCAGGCCTGTCTTCGGCAAAAATCCCCAGACTGACGTACTGCAGGGCCTTGGGCTGGCCGTTGGCGACCACCGTCATCCAGCAGTGGCTGTGCCCGTGGGTATACAGATCGATTCGCGGGCCGGCACGCTTCACATCCAGCCCGAAAGCCGTGTAGAACGCCTCGGCTGGTGCGATGTCGGGCACAGTGAACACGACTCGCTCGACGGAATGGACGGCGAAGGTGCCGGCGCGACGGGCGACAGGCAACCGGTCTTGACGCACTTGCATTTTCATTCTCCAAAGGGTTCAGGCGGCAAGCTGGTACAGGCCACCTTCTATTTCAACTTTGACGTCAGTCAGAACTTCACCGTCAGGCTGCCACTGCTGTCTCTGAATTTGTTCAGAAATTGGTAGCGCGCCGTGAAGGGTTCGGGCTCTAGCGCGACGGTGGCGCCCAGGCCCATGACATTGCCGCCGGCGCCTGAATACTCGGGCCAGACCGGCAGACCCGGCTGGTTGGGATTGCCGCTTTTGGCAAAGCTGGTCCAGTAGGAGGACATCGTGTCGGCCAGCGCCTGGTCCTGCGCGCCGGCCAGCACCGGTGCTGCTGCCGTTCCCTTGGGCACCAGATTTTGGAACACGTAGGGGACTTCCGAGACATGGACGGCCAGCGGGGTGTAGAGCGAGGCCTGCTTGAAGTAGTAGCTGTACACCGGTGACTTTCCGGTGGCCTTCTGGACGACGCCCCAGGTCCAGGTCTGCAGTCCGATGATCAGGTCGCCCAGCAGCTGCACCGATGACTGCGCTGCCTGCGCGTCGGTTCCCGCTGGGTAAAACCCGAGCAGGCTGCTGACGTTGGACGCGCCAAACACCTTGGTCACGGCGGCGGTAAACCCGGTTGGGGTATTGGGCAGGGCGCGGCCGGGAACAGCGAAAATGTTGCCCTCAGCGACGTTTTGCCCGACCAGCAGCGGCACATCGTTTTGCCGGCCGGCAAAAAATCGGGCTGCGGGTTCTTCAGGCAGCACGTAACCATCCAGGCTGGGGCCAAAAGGCGGCGCGAACGGCGGCGCTGCAGCATTGGTCGCGCTGGCCAGTTGCAGCGCAGGCACGGCGCGAAGCGCGGCCAGGCTTGCAGCGCCCAGGGTCGTGCCCAGCGCCAAGCCTTTTTGTTCCGCGGTGACGCGTGACGGCAGCGGCCCGAATTCGCTTTCCCAAAACGCGCCGCTCTGGCCGATTGCTTTGTGAAACGTGCCCGCCGCCAGCGGCGATGCCGACAGCATGCCGACCGCGTGGGCGCCCGCGGATTCGCCGAACAGCGTGATGTTGGCTGGATCGCCGCCAAAAGACGCGATGTTGTTCTTGACCCATTGCAGCGCGGCCAGGTGGTCCTGCAGGCCGTACATGCCCGAAGATCTACCGCCCGATTCAGCGGCCAGGTCAGGGCGTGCCAAGTGACCGAAAACACCCAGCCGGTAATTGAGCGAGACCACGACCACGCCTTTTTTGGCCAAATTATTGCCTTCCCAGCGGGGATCGCCCGAGGTGCCGAACTGAAAGCCGCCACCATGCAGCCAGACCATGACTGGACGCCGCTCGCCCGATGTCCGGGCACCGCTCCACACGTTCAGGAAAAGGCAGTCTTCGCTGACTGTGGGATCGGCGACCACGGGCGCAGGCGTGCCGTTGGCCCAGCACTTGCTGCCGTATTGCCGGGCGTCCCGCGTTCCTGTCCAGTTCGGCGCCGGCTGGGGCGCGCGCCACCGAAGATCGCCAACAGGCGCTGCCGCATAGGGAATGCCTTTGAAGTTCAGGATGCCGGCTGCATCGCGCTCATTGCCAAACAGGGTGCCATTGGACACCCCTACCGTGCTGGTGAGCGGTTGGCTTGCCTCGACCGGGTCTGACCCGCCTCCGCAGCCGGCCATGCCCAAAATGCTGATCGCCAGGGCTGCTGCGGGTGCCCATTTTTTTGCCACTGTTTTCATTGTTTGTCTCTCGTTATTTTTCTATCGGGGAATCAGCGAACGGTGGCCGGATGGCGGCAACGCGCTTGATTTATTGCTCGTCCACCACCGGGTTGCGCAAAATGCCGATGCCTTCGATTTCGACTTCGCAGACATCTCCGTGCTTCATGAACAGCGGCGGCTTGCGCGCCAGGCCGACGCCCGACGGGGTGCCGGTGACGATCACGTCGCCGGGCTGCAGGCACACCGCTTCGCTGAGCAGGCTGACCAGCGTGGCCACGTCGAAGATCAATGACGACGTCGAAGCGTCCTGCACAACGACGCCGTTGAGCCGGGTCTGGATCTTCAGGCCGGCAGCGCCGGGCGGCAGCTCGTCGCTGGTGACAAAGTGCGGGCCGAACGGTCCGGTGTCGTCAAAGTTCTTGCCGATCGTCCACTGGGCAGACTTGAACTGGTAGTCGCGGATCGACGCGTCATTGCAGATCGAATAACCCGCCACATGGTCGAGCGCCTGGTCCTTGGCGATGTAGCGCCCGGCCTTGCCAATCACGGCAACGAGTTCGCCTTCGTAGTCGAGCTGCGTGGACACCCTGGGGCGCACGATGGGCTGGCCGTGGCCTGTCATGCTGGCGGCGAAGCGCGAAAAAATCGCCGGGTAGGTCGGAACGGCAAACCCGCTTTCGACCGAATGGTCCACGTAGTTCAGGCCGATGCAGAAGATACGGCCCGGGTTTTCCAGTGGCGGCAGGTAAGTGATTTTGTCCAGGTCAATCACCGGTCCCTGGCGCAGCGCCTCGGCGGCCTTCTCAAGCGCTTTCGGCCCCTGGGCCAGCAAGGACTGCAGGTCACCCGGAAAGCCCGCGTCGGTGCTGAAAATCCCTCGAAACTGCGTGCCGTCGGCAACGGCCATTCCTTTGCGGCCATCTTGTTTGAAATTTAAAAAACGCATGTCGATGCTTTCCGTGTTGGGTCGATGAAAAAGGATTAATCAAAGGTTTATGCGGCAATGGGCTGCAGGGCCCGATGGCGTTCCCGGGCGCAGGCCATCGCCAGCAAGGCTGGGGCGTCGGCACTGGCATCACCGCGCCAGGCCACATGGTGGTCGGGCCGGACCAGCACCCGGTCGGCGCCGTACAGGGCTCTAGCGTCTAGGCTGCTGCAGCACACCAGTGCCAGCGGCACATTCATGGCTGCGGCAGCAGCCTGCCAGGCTAGGGCATCGGCGGGCGGGGCATTGTGGTCACTGGCGGTAAAACACAGCAGGGTGTAATCGCGCCCGAACAGGTCGAAGATGGAGGCGCCGTCCAGCCAGATATGCGGTGCGCGCGCGCCAGGGCGCGCCGAAGGAAGGTAGTGATTGGGCTCATCAAGCGTTGGCGCGCCCGCTTCGCTCGCCACAATGGGGCTGCCCTCGTAGCGCAGGCCCAGCTGCAGGCCAGGAATGTTGAATTCGTTGCGCACATGCCGGTGAAGGGCATCACCGAGCTGCTGGCGCACGCGTTCGGCATCAAGGCCCTCGGCATCGACATTGGGCGGCACCTTGATGCCGCCGATGCTGTCGGCCATGGCGCGGGCGAACGTGGTGTTGCGCTGCGCGATGGGCTTGCGCTCGGCCTCGTACGAGTCGAGCAGTTCCTCGCCGGCCCAGCCCTTGACCACGGCCGCCAGCTTCCAGCCCAGGTTGACCGCATCGTCCACGCTGGTGTTGTAACCCATGCCGCCGGTGGGCGTAAACAGGTGCGCGGCATCACCGGCGATGAAGGCGCGGCCTTTGGAGAACTGGTCCGCCACCAGCGTGAACCCGGCATGCCAGGGACCGGTGGCGATCAGCTCGAACGCAAATTCGCTGCCGATGGCCGCGAACATCGCCGCCTTGTAGTCCACCGATTCCGGGCTTTGACCGGGCGCCAGCTGCAGGCAGAACAAGAACTGGTCCACCCCGTCAATGGCGATCAGCAGGCCGCGCTGCACCGCATTGACGGCCCAGTACATCCAGGCACGCGGCTTGTCCAGTACATCGTACAGGCTGGCCGAGGTGAAATACACCGAAAGCATCTGCCCGCCGAAAAAGTCGCGCGCTTCGTCGCTTTGCCCGCTGTAGCGGATGCCGCAGGTCTTGCGCACCAGGCTGCGCGGGCCGTCGCAACCGACAACGTAGCGCGCGCGCATCTCGAACGCTTCGCCGCTGTGCGCATGCCGGGACACGATGGTGACCTGTTCGTCATCCATCGCCAGCGACTGCGCCTGCCAGCCGAGCATTAGGTGGACGCTGTCGTATTGCTGCGCCTGCGCCCGCAGCACCGGTTCGATGAGCATCTGCTGGCCCCGGTGTGGGAGCTCCGGGGTGGGCCAGGATTCCTCGCCGTAGTCGCCAAACGACGTCCGGGCCAGCGCCTGGCTGCGCGACGGAATCGCAAACCGGGTCAGTTCATGGCCGACCAGCGTGGTGCAGTAGATCACGTCCTGCGGATGGTCTTCGGCCAGGCCCAGCGAGCGGATCTGTGCGGCGAAACCCCGGCGCCGGTAATGCTCCATGGTGCGCGACGAGGTGGCGTTGGCCTTGGGGAAATCGGGCGCGGCGATGTCTTCCTCCAGCACCACGCAGTCCACGCCCCGGCAGCCCAGCTCGATGGCCAGCATCAGGCCGGCCGGTCCGCCGCCGATGATGGCAACGTCGGTTGTTTTTTTCATGGCTTGGCTCCTGTTGTCAGTCAACGCTGGCGCCGGTGCGCTTGACCATGGCCGCATAGACCACGGCATCGCTGTCGATCAGGCTGGCGAGCGCCGCCGGCGTGGTCGGATCCGGCACGAAGCCGAAGTTCGCGAATTTTTCCGCCACGTCAGGCTGCCTGAGCGCATCGTTTAGGCTCTGGTTCAGTGTGTTGATAACGGCTGCAGGCGTTCCCTTGGGTGCCATCAAGGCCACCCAGGTGCGCGCTTTCACGCCCTTCGGGCCGCCCGACTCTTCCAGCGTCGGCACATTGGGCAGGCTGGGTGAGCGGACATCATCGGCCACGGCGATGAAACGGACCTTGCCCGCCTTGAGCAGCGGGCCGGCGCTGGCCATGCTGCCCATGGCCCAGTCGATCTCGCCGGTGGACACGGCAATGTAGAGCTGCGAGATTTCCTTGTAGGGCACATGCGTCATCTTGGTGCCGCTGGCCGCCTCTAACTGCGCGGCGCCCAGGTGCAAAGGACCGCCGATCGAGTTCGAACCGTAGGTGACCTTGCCCGGCGTGGCGGCGGCGGCAATCAGGTCCTTGACCGTGCGGATCGGGCTGTTGGCCGCCACCACGACAAAGAACGAGGTGCGGTACACACCGCCCACCGGAACGAAGTCAAGCTTCGGGTCATAGGGCAGCTTTTTGAACAGCGAGGGGCTGATGGACAAGTGGCCGACGTCGGCGATCAGCAGGTCGTAGCCCGTGGGCGCCGCCTGTTTGACCGCGCCGATGGCCAGAAAACCATTGGCGCCCGGCCGAGCATCAACCACAACGCCCTGCTTCCAGCTGGCCGTCAGCTTCTCGCCGACGATGCGGGCCACCACATCGGGCCCGCTGCCCGCCGGAAAGGGGGAAATGATGCGCACCGGCTGGGCGGGAAAGGACTGCGCCCAGCCCGGGTTGGCCAGCAGGCTCAGGCCCATGCCGGCGGCCAGAAAAGTGAATGATCGACGTTTCATTTTGTCTCCAGTAATTGATTACCACTTAGCAATGTGGCGATTATTGATGTCGATCAACAAAACAATAAACAGGCAAAATAGGACTTTTGATACCCGTTCGGCATCACTTATGAAATTACACCAACTGCGCAATCTGGTCGCCGTGGCCGACGCCAGCAGCATCCGGGCTGCGGCGCGCGCGCAAGGGTTGGCGCAGCCGGCCATCACGCGCGGCCTGCGTGATCTGGAAAAGGAGCTGGGCGTTCCCTTACTGGAGCGGCACGGCAAGGGCGTGTCGCTCAGCGTCTATGGCCAGGCGTTCGTGGTACGTGCCCGCTCCATCCTGCAAGACGTCGAACGCGGACGGCAGGAGATCGAGCAGCTTAAGGGGGGCGTCGCCGGCAAGGTCAGCGCCGGTCTGTCCAGCGCGGTGTTTTTATCGCTGGTGCCCGAGGTGTACCCGCTGTTTCGCAAACAGTTTCCCGATGCCCATGTGAGTCTGACGGAAGGGCTGTTTCCGGCGCTGGAGCCGCAGCTCAGAAATGGCAGCCTCGACTTTTATGTCGGGCCACGCCCGCTGGGCGAACTGGATCATTCCTATGCCGTGCAGCTGCTGTTTCAAAATCGACGCGCGGTTGTGGGCCGCCGAGGCCATCCGTTGGCCGGTGTGCGCAGCCTGCGCGGGCTGATCAATGCCCAGTGGATCATGACGGGCTTGCGCCAGCCGGTCGAGGTCGAGTTTGAGGAGCAGTTCGCAGTGCACGGCCTGCCCGCACCCAAATCAGTCACTCAGACGCTGACCACGCTGCCCGTCGTGGCTTTGCTGACATCCACCGACGCGCTGGCATTCTTGCCCCAGCAGTGGGTGAGCAGTGCCATCTTCAAAACATCCCTGCAGGAAATCCCGGTGATCGAAGCGCTGGCCGGTCCCGACATCGTACTGGTCAGGCGCAGCGCCCTGCCCTTGACGCCGCTGGCCGAAAAGCTTGCCACCATGTTTGAACGCGCTTGCGGGAAGCCGTATGAAGGTCATCAATTGGTCAGTGCGATGGCTCAAAACTTGTGAGATTTGATCTGCTGGCCAAGCATTGATGTCGAGCGACTGGCGTCACTTCGTGCGCCAAGAATGGGTTTTATTGTTATATGGGGATTTCAAAAAAGGCACCCATCAGCGCCACGGACGCAGGCTCGGCAAGGGTTGTTCTGGAAAATGCCTGATGACGCCTGAGCAGCGCTGATGGATCCGCTTGCTGCTGCGCTCGCTTTGCCGACCCGGGGTTACGCAGCAGTACGGGGCAGGTGCACAGTAAATGCGGTGCCCTCCTTGGCCGTGGAGGTCACGGCAATCCTTCCACTATGCCCGGTGACGATTTCGCGGGCAATGAACAGGCCCAGCCCTAGGCTGGTCGAGGGGCGCTCGTGTAACTCTGATTCTTTGCTGGCCACCTGCACCAAGGGGTTGAAGATGACCTGCATCGCTTCTGGCGGTATCGGCACGCCTTGGTTCTTCACCACCACCGTCACCCCTTCATCATCACTCTGAACCACAAGAATTATGGGAGACGCTGCATCGCCGTGCTGCACGGCGTTGCCGAGCAGATTGGTCAGCACCTGGCGCATCCGGGGTTCATCAAATGTCAGGGGAACAGCCTCAGGAATTTCGGACCTCAGCGCTCGCTTGGGATGGGCAAAGCAGACCTCCTCGAAAGTGCGCCGGCACAAGGCGGCGAAGTTGCCCGGTTTCGGGCTGACTTTGATTCCGCGGCCCAGCCGCGTACGCGTGTACTCCAGCAAGTCCGTCACCATGGTGTTGATGGCGTTGAGGCTGCGCTTGGCAACTTCAACCGTATTGCCCTTCTTAGCCGGCTCCTCTGTTCGGGCAAGAAGCTCAATGCACGAACTCAGCGCGCTTAACGGATTACGCAGGTCATGCCCGAGGACGGCAAGAAAGGTGTCCCTGGAGTTGGCAACAAGCTCCGAGTAGGACGCCAGGGCTTCGGCCAGCGTCTGGTCGATGCCTTCATTGAAACGAGTCATCTCTTCGAGCTTGGCCGCATCGACCGTGTCCACGGTGTGCATCCACAGCCGAAGAACGGTTGCCCGCAACGCCCGGTACTCGGCGCCCAGCTGGATGAGGTCAAAGCCCGAGCGCTGGCGCAATTGTCCATGGATCGCAGAAAACGACGCTTGGGCTGGCGGTTTCCCCCGGCCCAACGACTTGGCCTGGCGCTCGTCCTCGGACTGCGCCGTGTCCATGTCCTGGGCGACAGCGAGCAAGATGTCATGCGCATGGTCCCGAAGCTCGGCAACAGACATGGTCTCCGCAGGCGGAATCATGGTGCGGGCATAGGCTTCCCATTCAAGCAGGATGGGTTCGATGTTGTCTTTGATGAATTGGCTCAGGCGCATGCGCAAAGTATGCCTTGCCCCAAGGCTGGGCTGATGAAAGCTTCAAAAGCTCCAGAACGGGATAAGACTTCGGTCAAGGTGGTTGGCTCAGAACTTGTAACTTTTAAGCCAGCCTAAAGAGCCTCCAAAATATGGGTTTAAAAGACACTGAAACGGGTTTTGAGCCTGGCTTATAGTTGGCGAACTAGCTTTTGAGCCAGAAATGAGCAACATCGCCTACTACCGGGTCTCGACCTCGGACCAGAGCATCGCATCGCAGCGCGCGGCCATGGGTGGCAGCTTTGATGAAGAATTTGATGATGTCGGGGTGAGCGGCGCCATCTTGGCGGCAAAACGACCGGGCTTTGCCAGGCTGCTGGCTTTCATCCGAAGGGGCGACACGCTGCATGTCTACGCGGTCGACCGGCTCGGACGCGATGCCCTGGATGTCCAGTCAACGGTTCGCTTCCTGCTGGGTAAGGGCGTGGCCGTTCACGTGCAGGGCCTAGGCGTGATGGCCAAGGGCGCCGGCGAGTTGATCCTGGCCGTGCTTGCGCAAGTGGCCGATATGGAGCGCCAGCGCATTGCCGAGCGCACCGCCGCTGGCCGGCAGGTGGCTAGAGAGTCGCTGACGCGTACGGGTATGACGCACCGTGGCAAGTTAAGCTTGGGTCGCCCTGCCAAGGCCGACGCCGGCGAGGTGGCCCGGTGGCGACGCGAGGGCGGCGTGAGCCTGGCAAAGACTGCAGAGCACTGGGGCCTCTCACTGGCTACCGTCAAGCGGTATTGCGCTTGCTCAAAATAAGTTGGGCGAATTCGGCTGCTGGCTTCCGGTTTCATAGCCTCAATTGCGGTAAGATTATCGGAAGTCAATTCAGGAAGCTTTCCATGCTCGCACCCATCATTTTCGATGAACCAGAAACCGTCGATGTCCGCTTGGCGAGCCTTGATTTGGACCGACAGGTGCTGACCGATGCGCTGGTCCAGGCCCATATGTACTTTGCGCGCCTGACATCTCACCATCCGCTTCTTTATCGTTATGGTGTCTTGACGGCTGAAACGGTCGCTGCGCTTCGCGATTTTTTGGCGCCTCGTGGCTGGGAAGTGCGAAATGAAGGCAACTACGAGCTGGTCTTCAATCCTCGCTTGAACATGAGCATTGCTGTGGCCTCTGGCAACGAAGCAACGGGTGACCGGCTGCGCGTTCCATCGAACAAAAGTGAAAAAGGCCCGCGCACGGCCAAGGCCGTCAAAGACAATCAGACGGCTGATTTTTTTCCCGAAACAGTCCCTACCGTGCCAGAAAGCATCGTCCCCGCCGATACCTGGATACTGCTGCACCACCGCTGCGCTAGCGCAATTCGGCTGGAGCTGTCGCGTCCCAACGGCTTTGATGACACCGAGCGCTTCGTGACAGGATGGTCCGAGCGCATCTTGCTGGGCGCCATCTCGCTGGACAACGATCCCATGCCCATGCTGATGCCCCAGCTTCCCGAAGACGACATACTTATCACTCGCAAGGCAGCGTAGGCCCTGAATGTTTAATCCGAAACGTTTTTCGCTCGCCCGGCGCCGGCGAGGCCTGACCAAACGGGAGATTGCTGAAAGCATCGGCGTGAGCGAGCGCTCGGTATCTGCCTATGAAAAGGGTGACCAGGAGCCCGAGCCCTCCAACGTTCAGCGGATGACGAAAGCGCTGAACTTCCCGCGAGCGTTTTTCTATGCGGCCGATCCTGAAGAGCTGACCATGGGCATTGCAAGTTTTCGCTCCATGTCAAAAATGAGCGCGCGCCAACGCGACTCGGCACTGGGGTCGGGCTCGATTGGGTTGCTGCTCAACGAATGGCTTGAAAAGAAATTCAACCTGCCCGAGCCGAACCTTCCCGATCTGGGCCGCGAGCCTGGCGTTCTGACAGACCCGTCCCGACGAGAAACTTACGAGGAGAAGATTGCTTTCCCTTCGAAGTCGACCGCCAATGGCCCGGAAGCGGCGGCCGAGGCATTCCGGTCGCACTGGGGTCTGGGCGAGTTGCCCGTCAAGAACATGATCACCCTTCTGGAGTCCAAGGGGGTGCGCGTCTTTTCCCTGGCGGTCGATGCCAAGGAGGTCGATGCATTTTCGATGTGGCATGGCGGCAAACCCTTCATGTTCCTTAACACGTTCAAGTCCGCCGAGCATTGCCGGTTCGATGCCGCGCACGAACTCGGACACCTGGTCCTGCATCGCCACGGCCAGACGCAGGGGCCAGAGCTCGAGCGCGAAGCCAATGCCTTTGCCTCGGCGTTTTTGATGCCCAGAAAGAGCGTGCTGGCCAACGCACCGCGCGTTGCTACTCTTCCCGGATTGGTGCGCGCAAAACACTATTGGAGAGTTTCGGTCGCGGCTTTGAATTACCGACTCCATGCGCTGGGTATGACGTCGGACTGGGTCTACCGGACGCTGTGCATTCAACTGGCCGAAGCCGGCTACCGTACCAAGGAGCCTGAAGAGGCCACCCACGAGAAGTCGTTGATCCTCGAAAAGGTATTCAAGGCGCTGCGCGAGGAGGGCGTTTCGAAATTCGACGTGGCCGACGAACTGCTCATTCCCATTGAGGAAATTGACGCACTGACCTTTAACCTCATGCTGAACCTGTTGAATGGCGGCCGCAAAGGCAGCACGCCCAATTCAGAAAAGCCGCGTGGAGAGATGCGTCTGGTTCGTTCCTCGGAAGGCTCAAGTTAGGCTGGAATTCTCAATGAACTCATTCGCTTCGACCTGTTAACGATTTCAGTTTAAAAGTGCCGTAACGCGACTGTAAAAGTCGATCAGGGGCACCTGGAATCGCCTCAGTGTCGTCATTGATGTCGTCAGTCACAGCAGTGCAGACTTCTCCAATTAAATTGATTTTCATGACCACCAAAAAATCAGAATGCTATTTCTCATTTTGGCAGTCCTGCGTCGAACTGCGCGGTTCTATGGACGCCAGTCAGTACAAGATATTCGTCGTGGTTATGCAGTTCGCCAAATACGTCACGCTCGAAGTTTGCCCTAAAAAAATGCGCGACCTTAAAAAATGGATGATGCACGAGCTGCTGACCCACAGCATTTGCCTGGTATGAAAGAAAGCCAGAACACCGAGTGGAAGCAGTCCTGGCGCGATGAGTACCTGAGGTGGATCTGCGGCTTTGCCAATGCCGAGGGCGGCACGCTGGTGATCGGCAAGAACGATCAGGGCGAAGTGGTCGGCATCGCCAATGCCGCCCGGCTGCTCGAAGACATTCCAAACAAGGTGCGCGACATCCTGGGCATCGTGGTGGCGGTCAACCTGCACTCGCAAGCGGGGCTTGACTGGCTGGAAATCGAGGTGGATCCGTACCCCAGCCCCATCAGCTACAAGGGGGAATACCACCTGCGCAGCGGCAGCACCAAGCAAGAACTCAAGGGCGCGGCGCTAGACCGCTTTTTGCTGCGCAAGCTCGGGCGGCACTGGGACGGGGTGCCGGTACCGCATGTCGGTGTGAAAGACCTGGACCCGGCAGCGATTCAGGCTTTTCGCACGCTGGCAGCCCAAAGCGGGCGATTGAGCGCTGCGTTTGTCGCTGACAGCGATGCCTTGCTGATCGAAAAGCTGCACCTGCTCGAAGGGCCTTATCTCAAGCGTGCAGCAACGCTGCTGTTTCATGCCGACCCCGAGAAGTTCACCACGGGCGCCTGTGTGAAGATCGGGTTTTTTCGCACCGACTCGGACCTGCTCTTTCATGACGTGGTCCAGGGCGACTTGGTCACGCAGGTGGAAAAAGCACTCGACCTGCTGCTGACCAAATACCTGCGGGCGGGCATTTCGTACCAAGGCTCGCAGCGGCTCGAGCGCCTGCCGGTGCCCGAGGCGGCCTTGCGCGAAGCGCTGATCAATGCCATCGCGCACAAGGACTATGCGGCCTGCATCCCGGTTCAAATCAGCGTGTATGACGACAAGCTGATGCTGTGGAACCCTGGTCAGCTGCCACCCGACTGGTCGCTGGACCGCCTGCTCGCCAAGCATGCGTCGCAGCCCGCCAACCCGGATGTAGCCAATGTGCTGTTTGTCGCTGGCAAGATCGAATCCTGGGGGCGCGGCATTGACTTGATTCGCAACGCCTGCAAAGCGCAAGGCACGCCTGCGCCACGGTTTGAATGCGACAGCACGGGATTTTGGGTCGAGTTTGCGTTTCCCGAGGTGGTTGAGCCGCCCAAAACGCCGGTAGGAACGCTGGTGAAAACGCCGGTCAAAGTGCCGGTCAAAACGCCGGCAGAAATCCTGCGATGCCTGGCGGCCAACCCGTCCATGACACTGGCCGAAGTCGCAGCCAAGATTGAAAAATCGCTCAGCGCCGTGGAACGCGCCAGCGCCCGGCTGGTCAAGGACGGAAAATTAAAACATGTCGGCCCGCAAAAGGGCGGTCACTGGGAGGTATTGAAATGAGCACAAGTACGATCGGCACAAAATGTTTGTGCGCAGCGCTTCGACACACTGACAGTTCCTTGCGGCTTTTGTCAAAGGAGTGTGGTTTTGTGCAGAGAATGTCGGGATACTTGGTCAGGCATCAGATAAGTAGAAATTGTTAAAAAATTAACATGATTACTGCCCGATTTGTCCCTACGTCCGTGGGGATCGCTGCTGAGTTTTGCAACAGGTAATGACGGTCCACAGTGTCAATTGAAAGTTTAAAAGTGACAGATTTGGTTTGGGCCATGCGCAGACTACGGTGGGCATAATTGGAATTCGGAATTCTCCGACTTCAGCCGCCCGTCGTTTCCAAAATCAGCACAATCCATGTCCCGCAACCCAGCACGCCCCGTCAAGAAGCCGATCTCCGATGCCGCCCTCCCCGAAGAGCAAGCGGCACTGGCACTGATGCATCTCGAGAAAGGCCGCTTTCGTAATGCCGTTGACTGCTACAAGACCCTGCTCAAGACCGAGCAGCGCCCCGAATGGCTGGCCGGGCTTGCCAGCGCCTATGCGGGACGCGCAAAAGCACTGGCCGACAAAGGCATGCGACGCGAAGCGATCGAGCTATGGCGCAGCCGTGCCGAGGTTTGCCACACGGCGTTGTGGGAAGGCCCCTACGCAGGCTGGCTGGTGGCCGAGGGCAGAGTGAGCGAGGTGCTGGGCTATCTCGCCAGGCGCCGCACAGCACTCGATGGCAAAACCGACGACGGGCTCGCTGCCCTGGAAGCGCAGTTGGCCCCCGGCGTGTTGTCAGCCGACGACACGGTATTGAAGCAGCTGCCAGCCGGGTCGCTGCTGTTGCAACATCGCCCGCTCGCCCTGGCGGCTTTGGCGGCCTACGCCCGCCAGGACGGGCCCGCGCTGGAAGAGGCCTTGGCAGGCATTTCCTTTCGTTCCCCCTATCGCGACTTGCGCTCGCTGCTCAAGGCGCTGGTGCTTTGGGAGACTGATCGTGAGGCGGCGCGCGCAGCCATAGAGCGCGTGCCGCCGGGTGGCCCATTCGAGCCACTCGCTGCGCCCTTGCGCAGCGTGGCAGCGTCCGGTTCCGAGCGGCTGCCGCATTGGGCCCGTCTCAACAACAGCCAGCAATTGATGGCTCTGGATTTGATGGGCTGCCCGCGCACATGGGCAGGCTTGTTGCAAGCGCTGGCGGGTGCCAAGGCCGATGCGGCTCCCGCTGAGCTGTTCGATCTGGTGCAGCGTAATGCGCGCGTTTTGCCCGAAACGCTTGCCACGCGCGTGTGGCGATGGCTGGCTCCGTGGGCACCGCGGCGCGGTTGCGACAACCCGCTGATCTTTGGCAAACCCTCCCGGGCGCAGCAGGAGTGCGCCACTGCACTAGCAGTCGAGATCAAGGGGGAACTGGGCCATGCCGAGGAGCATTGGCTGGACGCGGTGGACATGCTGGCAAGCAGCAAAGACACCGATGACCGCCAGCGCGCAGCGATGGTGCTGCGTCACATGGCGACCATGAAAGAGCATTTTTCGCGCGAAGGAATGCTCGACAAGGCGGGCGCCGGGTATTTGATGCGAAGCCTGGAGTTTGATGCTAGTGACTGTGATGTGCATGTTCGGCTGGTTGCGTACTTTCGACGCCAGGGGGACTTGAAAAAAGCCCGTGAACGCCTGGACGCGGCGCTGAGCCTGTTTCCCGACAGCGCGGCGCTGCTGAGCGAAGCGGTTGAAACCGCGCTGGCGGCTGGCGCCTTCAAAAAGGCGGCCACCACGGCACGTCGTCTGCTGGCGCTCGATCCGCTCAACCGCAAGGTGCGCACCCTGCTCGGCAACGCCCATTTGTCACATGCCGGCAAACACATTGCAGCAGGCAAGCTGGAGTCGGCGAAGAAGGAGATCGAAGAAGCGCGCAGCTGGCTGGGCGCCGCTGCCGAGCAGGGCCGCTTGCACCTGCTGCTGGCCTGGACCGAACCGCAAGCAAGCCCCGAGCGGCTGCGTTTGGCGCAACTTGCCGTGACGACCTGGGGCGGCGGGTTGGCCGCTGGCTGGCGCCTGCTGCGGGAGGCGCAGGGCATCTTTCCCCGTGTGGACTTGGCCTCGGCGAATTGGCGGCTTGGTGAAGCAGGCATCGATTCAGCCAAAGCACTGGCGCCAGCCGATGTCTTGGGGCTGGTGCAGGTGCTGGAGCAAGAGCCCTTCATCGCCCGCAAAGGGGCAGACCCGCTGGTGGCGTGGCGCAAGGCGCTGGTGGCGCTGGCTTCGAGCCCGTTGTTCGACGCCGAGACAAGCGTGAGAATCTGCGAGGCATGGAGTCGCCACCAGGAGCACGATCTGCTTGAAAAGTTCGCCACTGCTGCACGCAAGCGCTGGCCGGACTGGCCCATCTTTGTTTATCACGCGGTGGCCGCACGCTTTGGCAAGAACGGGGGTATTGAGACCGATCGCGACTTCGATGATCTGGAACGCGCGGGGGAGCTTGCGCAGAAAAACAAGGATTTCAAACTGCATGCACGCATCGAGGCGCTGTTCGAGGCCGACGATCCAGGCCCGGGCGTTGATGATTCACCCTCTATGGATGGACCGCCACTCCAGATGCTGCAGGCGTTTCGAGCGATGCTCGAACAGACGATCATGATCGATGGGGGCAAGGACTTTTTGAAAAAGGCCCGCGCCAATTATGGCGATGCGCTGATCCGCCAGATTGAGAAGGAGTGTGCTGGCGACAAAAAGGCAGTGTTGCGTCGCCTCATTGATATGGCCGTTGCTGAAGTAGCCGGACCTTTCGGCCAACCGTTCCAGCCCGCGACGATCATCAACAAGGCACCGCCCGCCAAACCCATAGCGCCCGCCCGAGGGCTAGGAAGCCTGACCGATGAGTGATCCATACCAGGTGCTGGGCATTGCCGATGGCGCCGACGATGCCGCCGTGCGCGCAGCCTACCTCGCTGCCGTGCGGCTGCACCCGCCCGAGCGCGATGCCGAGCGCTTTGCCGCCGTGCGCAGGGCGTTTGACGCGGTGTCAAGTGCACCCTTGCGGCTTGAGCACGAGTTGTTTAACCAAGAACCCCCGACCCTCAATGGATTGCTCCATTTGCTACAGTCCGATTTTTCTCCACGCCGCCCCGACACTGCCAGCCTGCTGCGACTGCTCAAAGGAGGCCCTGATGGACGCTGAAGCGAAAGAGCGCCTGATCGATGAGTTTCGGGCCTGCCTGGAGGACTGGGAGCCAGCCGGTGGCAGCGCTTGCGACGCAACTGGAGACGGGCCGGTGGTGGACCTAGCGCTGCTGTTCTCCGAGTTGTCGGTGCTGCGCAACGAGGTTCGGACCGAGGCCCGCCAGTTCAAGGCTGCGCTGGACGACATGCGCGCGCTCACCGAATTGCTCAGCGAACAGAACCGCCGCCTCACGCATGACCTGGAGCGCGCCCGCGAAGCCGAAAAAACCGTGCAACGCCAGACCGAGCGCCGCTTGTTGCTGGAGATGCTGGAAGTTCGCGACCGCATTTGCGCTGCCATGGGCGTTTTCAGTGCCTATCGTCCCGGTGTGCTGTCCCGCCTGGCACCGGCCGAGACCCGGCTGGCGCAGGGCCTGGGCGAAGGTATCGCGCTGACCCTGCGCCGGCTCGACGCTGCCCTCTCGGAGCGGCGCGTGCGCGCCATCGAAGCGGTCGGGGGCCGGCTGGACCCGAGCACCATGCGCGCCATCGCGACCGCCGTTGACGCGGACCATGCCCCAGGCGAAGTGCTCAGCGAGGCGCGGCGCGGCTATATGCAGGGCGACGAACTGCTGCGCCTGGCCGAAGTCATCGTGAATAAAAGGGAGAACCAAATATGAGCGACACCATTGTCGGAATAGATCTGGGGACCACCAACTCCGAAATTGCCGTTGTCCGAAACGGCCGGGTTGAAGTCATCGATATCGAAAATGGCGTGCCGATGCTGCCTTCGGTGGTCGGTCTGGGCGACGACAACGCCTTGCTGGTGGGGGCTGCGGCGCGCAACCAGTACGTGCTTCACCCCGAGCGCACGATTCGTTCTGTCAAACGCCGCATGGGCGAGGCCACGCGCCTGGAGCTGGGCGACAAGCAATACAGCCCGCCCGAGATTTCAGCGATGATCCTGCTGCGGCTCAAGAAGGTGGCCGAAACGCATCTGGGGGCGGAGGTCAAGCGGGCGGTGATCACTGTTCCAGCCTACTTTTCAGATGCCCAGCGCCAGGCCACGCGTGAGGCCGGGGAAATCGCCGGGCTGGAGGTGATGCGCATCCTGAACGAGCCGACCGCCGCCGCGCTGGCCTACGGCGCGCACCGCAGTGCCGAGGCGGGTTCAGCCGCCAGCACGGTGGCGCGCAAGGCGCTGGTGTACGACCTGGGGGGCGGCACTTTCGACGTGTCGATTGTCAACATGGAAGGCGATGTAGTCGAGGTGCTGGCAAGCCACGGCAACAACCGCCTGGGCGGCGACGACTTTGATCGCTGCATTGTCGATTTCGCACTGGACCACCTGGACAGCGCCCACGGCATCGATGCCGCAACGGCAGCAGCCTCGCCGATTGCCCTGGCGCGCCTGCAGCGTGCGGCGGAAGCGGCCAAGATTGCGCTCTCGGACCGCCCCTACGCGACGCTGGCCGAGGAGTTTTTATTCGAAAAGGATGGCGCGCCCGTTCACTTGTCACTTGAAATCTCGCGCGTTGAGTACGAGGCGTTGATCGAGCCCTACATTTCCGAGACCATGGATGCCGTCCATGTGGCACTGAGCGGCGCCCGGCTGGCCGTTTCGGATCTTGACGAGGTGCTGCTGGTGGGCGGCGCCACGCGCACGCCCATGGTGTCGCGCCTGCTGGAGGCGCTGACCGGCATTGCGCCCCATGGCGAAATCAATCCCGATTTGTGCGTGGCCATGGGCGCGGCGATTCAGGGCCAGACCATTGCCGGTGGTGCATCGCCCACGGTGCTGATCGATGTGACGCCCTATACCTTTGGCACCAGCACGTTCGGCTTCCTCGATGGCCGGGAATACCCCTACTGTTTTGTTCCGCTGATCCGCCGCAATACGCCGATACCGGCCTCGCGCAGCGAGGTCTTTTATACCCTGGTGGACAACCAGGATAAGGTCGATGTCACGGTGTACCAGGGCGAAGCCCCGGACGCACTCGACAATATCGAGATCGGCCGCTTTCTGGTCGAGGGCCTGCGCAAGGTGCCGTCCGGCAACCCCATCGTGCTGGAGTTTTCTATCGACATCAACGGAATTCTTCAGGTTCGCGCCAGCGAGAAGAAAACCGGACTGGAATACGCCATCACCATCGACAACGCGATTTCCCGCTTTGAAGACGGCAAGCTCGACCAGGCGCGTGACCGCATCCGAGCGATGTTTGGTGACGATGCCTGGTCGCCTGCACATGGCAGTGATGATGCGGATGATGTGCAGCCAGACGCTGAGCGGCTGGAACTTCGCCGCAGCAGGGTGGAAGCGCTCGCCTTGATTGAAAAGGCCGAGCGACTAATGAAGACCGCAGGCGCGGATGACCGCGAAGACCTGATCGACAGCATCGAAGCCGTGCGCGACGCCATGGGCGCAGACGCAGCTGAGGATGAGGCTGGACTTGAACAAGCCATGGCGGCATTGGCCGACGTGCTGTACTACCTCGACCAGTGATGCAAGGCTTGGAACCGCTGGAGCGCTGTCTGGCTTGCCGTGCGCGTCTGGGCGAGGCGGATGTGTGCGCGCGTTGCGGAAGCGACTTCTCCATTTCCCGGCGTGCGCGGCGCCAGGCGGCAGCGCTTGCACGCGTCGCGGTGCAAGAATTGGCACGCGGCCATGACCGAGAAGCCGCGGCTGCCGCTGCGACCGCATCCCAGCTGGCCAGCCCGCTGCTGGCGCAAGCGGTTACCAGAGCGATCAGAAGACGCGAAGGGAAATAGATTTTTATCGACAGCGACAGCGACAGCGACAGCGACAGCGACAGCGGAGTCACACAATGTGCGCGGGAAATAATATAAGAATATTCATAATACTTAACATAAGGATAAGTTTTGAGGAATGTAATCATGTAGGCGCTAAATAGTAATGTCGCATTTGTCCAAAATAGAAATGGCGCATTGTTGCCTCGTCCAGCTTCTGGACTCGAGGTACAGCCATGTCAACTCCTGCGGCAATCATTACTATGTCCATGCCCGGGCAGGCAACGCAATATCATCTGTAGTGTCCACCGACACGTCTGTTCAACAGCTTTCCACCTGTCAATCCGACCATCGAGCTTGAACTTATTTCAAACCAGCTTGGCCCCATGCAAGAAAGGTGGCTTGTTTCAAGCCACCTGTTTTTTACTCTGCCGCTGCGCTGCTTGATGCCGCAGCGTCATCCTGGCCGATCAGGACATCCTCCCGATTTTTTCCCCGGGCCAACTGGTCTTTGAGTCACTTGGGCCACCTTGATCCCAGTATTGACCCTAAACCCCTGTCACGGGCACGACCAGTCCACACGCATCGCCCCCTGCAGGCACACGTTGGGCACTGGTGGAAAGAAAATCTCCACTCGCGTGCCGCTGGCCTGAATGCCTATCGACCTGCACCCGCAGGGTGAGCAACCGGCTTGGGGCTACCGCCGGTGCATTGAACTCGAAGGGAACGCGGTAATTGGGGCCGACGGAAACCTTGTCCAGCGTCATGGCCGCGACAACCGTGGAGGCCTGGTCCTGCAGGGACACATCACGCAATTCAATGGTAATTTTTGCGGCCATCCCCTTGTCCGCATGGTCAGGAAAAACGATTTCACCCTGGATGCGCCGGGATTGAGTCATGGGATTTTTCCGTTCTTGGATAGGCTATTGTTGCGGTTCCACGCGGTTGGGTTGCGTCATGGTTTTCGCTCACGACACACAAATAATCCGCCAGCGCCCTGGCAATCGGCAGGCCGGTACGCTGTTCAACAAACAGCCATTGTCCGGCCGGGTTGACCTCCAGGAATACATATTCACCCGCCTCGGTCCGGCGCATGTCGATGGCGCCATAAACGAGCTTGAGTCTATGCTGGAGCTTGCGCAGTTTTGTCTGTACCGCGTCTGGCAGCGTGACGGCGTTGACAATGCCTTCACCCACCACCATCCGCATGTCCACCTCGTAGGATGTGTTGCGCACATCAATTTCGGCGGCAAAAATGTCGTTGCCAATCATGGTGATGCGCAAATCCACGCCGGGAACGTACTCCTGGAAAATCACGGGCGCGTAGCGCACCAGTTCGAGCCGGTCCAGGTCTTCTTGTTCGATCAGACGCGTCTCGCGCCATTCCTGAATTGCCGCAAGAAACGCCTTGAACACGACTTTGGCAGGGCGCACGCTCTCGATGAATTCACGCGCCGCCCGTGCATTTGTGGTCACCAGCGTGCGCGGCAGTTTCAGCCCCAGTTCATGCGCGACGGTCCACTGGTACGGCTTGTGGTGCGCAGCCGCATCGGCTTCGCGCGGATTCATCCACTGGCATGACAGCGAGTCCAGCATGCCGTACACAGCCTGGGAGGTTTCGCTGTGGGCAAACGTGCTGCGTTCACCGTAGCCGATCGAAGGATCGACCGCGAAATTGGCCACTCGGCGCCACCAGACGGCGCTGGCCTCAGCAAGGTTCACCCGCCGTCCGTCATGCTCAATCAGGAACTCCGGTTTTCTGGTGTTGCTCCAGCTCAATTCGATCGCGCGCCGGGCTGGAAAATCGGCAAGATCGATTTGCACCACCTCACGCCCCGCGCGCGTGAGGTGATCGACCACCAAGGCCGTGTGCTCTTCGCCCGGGTAGGACACGACGAGAATCACGGCTGAGTCCCGGAGTTCACGTTTGCCCCTGCTGCCATTGCGCGAGCGCTTCAACCGCCTGCTCATAGGCCGCTGCCAGCGCGTCCGCCTGCTGCTGCGCTTCGGTGTGCGCGGCGGCCAGTTGCTGCACCTGGTTCATGGCATCGATTAAGGGATCGCTCGGCATGAAGCGGCTTGCGCCCGCCAGCACGAAAGGACGGGGTCCGGTGTCAAATCCGGGCCGTGGCACAAAGCCGCCGCCGGGGAAACCCGGATCGCTCCCCACTTCCTTGATGGTGACGGGGTCCTGGATCGGGTCCTTGCGCGTTTCCTTGATCGTCACCGGGTCCTGGATGGGATCCTTGCGGACTTCCTTGAGGGTGATCGGATCCCTGATCGGATCCTTGCGAATTTCCTTGATCGTCACCGGGTCCTGGATGGGGTCCTTGCGGACCTCCTTGAAGGTGCCGACGGGATCGGTGATCGGGTCTTTCGCCATCTCTTTGATGGTGGGTTGCAGGCCGGGGTACATCATGCGCACGCCGTCGATGTCGCCCGTGGAAAGACCGCTGCGCTGGCCCATTGTCACGCCCCCTGGCAAGGGCTGGCGCGGAACGATGGTTGGCTGGCCGTTGATCGAAAAGGCAGTCGCTGGGTAATGCATGACAGAGCCGAAATCGTAAGCGCCGAGATCGTCGCCATCCGAGATCTGCTGGTTGAAGTTGTGCTGCATCGCCGGGTCGATATTGGCGAAAACCACATTGATGAAATTGTTGCGGTCTTCGCGGCTCTGCTCATGCCACAGGCCCACCGTGTGGCCAATTTCATGGATGGCATTGCCCGTCGTGCAGTTGGTACCCAGCGTGATGTCTTGTCGTCCCCCAATACGCCCTACCCGTGAGGAGCAGCCGCCGCCAGGAACAAAGCGCACAAAGTCCGCTTCGCCGGCGCGTGGGGCAAAGCGGATGCCGGTGTTGGCATGCCAATGGGCAATTGCATCGGTGACACGCTGCTGATTGGAAAGTGCCGGGTCGATCTCGAACGGGATGCGCCCGCCCGGCCAGCGAAACTGCTGGCCGGTAATGCCGACTGAAAACAATACCGGATTACCACCCTCGTCAGCCTGAACATCGGCCACCGACCCGAGCACGATGTCGCCCTCGAACATCGCGTTTCCGTCCACCTCGGCGTAATGCAGCCATCTATTGGTAAACGTCGCGCCACTGATGAGCGCAGAGCCGAAAATCGGCCCCGATCGACACTCGCAGGCGTCGTCTCGCGGCTTGGACGGCTTGCTACCCTGCGCGCTGCTTTCACCTTTGCCCTTGTTGTCCGAATTTGAAGCCATGATCAATCCTCCATTCGATGCAGGGCAAAGGTATAAAAAGGCACACCTTTTCCCTGCGCAAAAGGACGCCGATCGGACACGCTGGGCAACAAAAAATCCAGCCGCCGCTACATGGAAGCATCAAACGCCGTTTTGTTGACAGCGTCAATCTCATCGGCAGGGCCTGTGGCATTGCCAGTATCGGTTTGTAGCGATTGTTTGGGCTTCTTACTCGGCCTGGGTCAAATGCCTGACTGCCTGGCGTGAGGCGACGCAACCGGGCAATGGTTTCAATTTTTTGCCTTGATTCAACGCGCTGGTTTTGCTGCCGGGGTTTCACTGGCTGCCTTTTAGCGCCCAGCGGTACTGCACCGCTTCAGCCACATGGGCGAGCTGCACCGCGTGGGCACCCGCTGGATGGGCAATGGTGCGAGCCACTTTCAGGCAGCGGTGAATGCCCGGGCTCGACCAGCCCAGTCGCGTCGCTGCCAGATTGAGGCACTTGGCCGCTGCGGGCTTCCATCTGGCAGTGTGCATCGATGGCCTGGCCATTGAGCGCTTGGTAGGTGCTGCCCTGCCGGGTCATCGCACACCACACGGCTGCGCACCATCGCGGTGGATTTCGCCTCTGCGGTCCTTTCGACCGGCTTACGCTGTACATTTCCTGTGGCGGCCCCAGCCTGAGTGTTTTCCTGATGTCGTCGAGCATTCAGTGACAGTTATCCGGGTCGGATTCATTTTGTTGCAGCTCTTAGGATCATGGAGATCAAAAAATGAATGCCGCTCCATGGCGCCATCACCCCTGGCCAGTCTTGCCTGCCAGGGCCTGGCCAACGGCACGCGCCAGGGTGTCGAGGGTGTAGGGTTTGAGCACCAGTTCAAACCCATACGGCCCCTCCCTGGCCATGACCGCGTTGTACCCGCTGGTGAGCACCACCGGCAGGCCGGGATAGCGCCGGCGCACCTCCAGGCCCAGTTCAATGCCGTTCATGCCGGGCATGACCACGTCGGAAAACACCAGTTCGAAGCCGCCGCCGTCCGTGCCCAGCAGCGCCAGCGCCGCAGCGGCGCTGGCCGCCCAGACCGTCCGGTAGCCCTGTGCCGCCAGCATCTCGCACGTTATCTCGCCCAGGATGTCGTTGTCTTCCACCACCAGCACCTTGGGGCCCGGTGCATCCGCGTTCTGTCCGGGCAGCGCTGCCCGGGCGTGTGGCGCCGCAGCGCCCTCCTCGGCCCACGGCAGGTACAGCGTAAAGACCGCGCCCTGGCCCGGCGCGCTCGTGACCGCGATCTCGCCGCCCGACTGTCGGGCAAAGCCAAACACCTGGCTCAGGCCCAGGCCGGTGCCCTTGCCGACTTCCTTGGTCGTGTAAAACGGCTCGAAGATTGCTTCGAGCTGGTCGGCGGCAATGCCGCAGCCGGTGTCACGCACCGAGATGGCCACGAAATCGCCTGGCTGCATGTCCCGGCCCGGGCCCGCCGGGAGACGATCAACCCGCTGCACTTGCACGGTGATCCGTCCCTGGGCGTCCATGGCGTCGCGCGCGTTGACGAGCAGGTTGACCAGCGCGGTGTCAAACTGGTTGACGTCGGCTTGGCCGTGGCAGCAGTTCACCCCGCAGGCCTTCAGCTCGATGGCGACCTGCTCGCCCATCAGCGGGCGCACCAGAACGAGCACGCCTTGCACCTGCTCGTTCACGTTGAACACCTCGGGCCTGAGCGACTGCTGCCGGGCAAAAGCGAGCAGCTGGCCGGTGAGCTTGGCTGCGCGCGCGACCGTGTCGAAAATCCGGTCCAGGTACTGCCCCCGCTGGTCCTGGGCCAGGCCGGGACTGCGCAGCAGCTCGGCCGAGGCGCCGATCACCGCCAGCAAGTTGTTGACGTCATGCGCTACGCCGCCGGTGAGCTGGCCCAGCGCGTCGAGCTTTTGCGATTGGCGCAGTGCATTTTCCGTGTGCAGCAGCTCGGTCGTGCGGTGGTCGAGCACTTCGTGGGTCTGGCGCAGGTCGAGTTCTGCCTGCAGCCGCTGAAGAGCCGTCCAGGTCCGCTCGGCCACTTCCTCGACCAGCGCCTGCTCGTCCTGCGTCCAGGCGCGGGGCCGGGGATCGATCACAAAAAAGATCACGGCCAGGCGACCGTCCTTGATCAACGGGGCATCGATGAACGCCCGGGTACCGACCGCCTGGTAAGCGGACGCGTAGGCCGTTCCGGCGGTCAGCGGGTCGGTGGCGCTGTCGGTCACCACGACGGTTCGGCCTGCCCGCAACTGGGCAATCATCAAGGGCCCATACGTGTCAAGCCAGTGGGTTCCCACCACGCTGGAAAAACCGCCGGCCGTCCAGTCGTGATGAATCTGCATCCACTCGCCCGCTACGTCAACCTCCCCATAGCCGACGCAGCTCACCGTGAGGTACCGGCCCAGCTTTTCGGCCGCCACCGCCTTCAGTTGCTCGAGTGTGTCGGCTGCGCGAAGGGCGCCTGCGAGTTCGAGCCAAAACGCCTGGCGCGCTTGCGCGCGCACCAGTTCCGTCGTCTCGGTGGTGATGCAATGCACGCCGACGACCGCGCCGTGCTCGTCGCGCAAGCAAAGAAAGGAAAACGTCCACCAGGTCGGCTCGGGGTAGCCGTGGCGCGCCAGGGTGAGCGCCATGTTGTCGTAGGAAGACCCCTGGCCGCTTAGGGCCTGGCGCAGCATCGGCTCGAAGTCGGCCCACAGCTCGGGCCACACCCGGGCAAACGGCCGACCCATCGCGCCGTCCCCGTGTTGGCCCAGCATCGGCGCGTAGGCGTCGTTGAAAAAGAAGATAAACTCCGGGCCCCACAGGACATACATCGGCCTGGGGCTGCCCAGCACGGTCGCAAGCACGGCCTTCAGGCCGCTGGGCCAGCCCTCGGGCGCGCCCAGCGGATGTGCGCTCCAGTCCTGTGCCTTGATGCGCGCGCCCATCTGGCCCGCATGCGCCAGAAAGTCCGGCCCGGCCGGCGCGGCTTCAGTCATGGTTGGTCAGTCATGGGCCATGATGCACTTTCGGGCTGACGCAAAACGGACGGCGCATGACGGGAGGATTTTGCAACTTGCTATGGGCCGTCACCAAACGGTCACGGTGGAAAACCCGGCGGCCACCAGCACCATGCCCACCATCAGCGCGAGCGCCAGGCCAATGGACATGCGCAGCCGCAGGCGACGCTTCTGGCGGGTCCTGTGGTCGCAGTAAGCGCGGTAGTCGCGGTTGTCCCAGTTGACGGGGTGGTTGGGAAAAAGCATGGGCACTTCCTTGTCCATCGGTGTGGAGGGGTTCGCTGCACAGGGCCGGTGCACGCCCGGTTCCATGGCGGCCAGGTCCCCTGCCGGGGGAGGTCGAGCCCAGTTTCGTCAAGACCGCGCTTGCCGCCAATCACGCCGATGGGGCACCCCATGAAAGCGGGTCGCGTTCGTCCTTGCAGCGCCTGTCTGCGCAGTGTCACTCTTGAATAGGCAGCTTTGTCACGAGTTTCAGGGGCTTTAACAGCGGGAATAAGCTGAAGCAAAAAATGGTAAAAAGTGAAACACTAAAAATACAATGGTATTTTTGGATAAATTTGTTACCACCTTGATATTGACAAGCCTTTCTCGCTGGAAAACTACCCGTTCCGATCCAGAGTTCAGAGCGCGCCGGACAGCCGGTAGAACGGTCACGAAAAACATTCTGCTGGATAGCCATCTACGGGAAACGTATGGAAATTTGTAATGAATCAAAAGGGCCCCCCCGATTCTTTGATCAAGAGCGCCTTGCCGTCGGCTAGTTACCATTTGACCCCGCATGGCGCCGCGCAGCCCGTGTGGCCGGGATTTCTCACCGGCCAGGCCGAGCAGCCGGTGCGCGTGCTGCTGGTCGATGACGATGCGCCCATGCGCCGCGAGATCGCCCGCGAACTGCTGGCCGATCGGCGCGTCTGCCTGGTGGGGCAAGGCAGCAGCGTGCGCGAAGGGCGCCAGCTGATCAGCCAGAGCGACTTTGACGTCCTGCTGGTGGACCTGAACCTGGGCGATGGCACCGGCTTTGCCCTGATCGAGCACCTCAAAACCGTGCGCCCCGCAGCCGAGGCGATTGTCATTTCGGCGATGGAAGACGCGCAGCACGCCTTGAGAGCGTTCGAGCTTGGCGCCACCGGCTACCTGGTGAAAAATTCCTGGTTCGGCAGCTTTCCCCAGGCGGTGCTCCAGGTCGTCAATGGCGGCGCCTCCATCACGCCGAATCTGGCGCGCAGGCTTCTGGGCAAATTCGAGCCCGCAGGGGGCAGCGCGCCTGCTGCGGCGAACCCTCACAAGGCCAGGGACGTACTGTCCGAGCGTGAGAAAGCCGTGCTCACGCTCGTCGCCGCGGGCCACACAAGCACGGACATCGGCACGCGCCTTGGCATCGGCAGCCAAACCGTCAACACGCACATCAAGAACATCTATCGCAAGCTCAATGTGCACAACCGCGCCCATGCGGTGAGTTTTGCTGCGACCCACGGACTTTTCTAACGCCGCCCCAAGCGCCTTCTGCAGCGCCCATCGATCAGAGATTCCACCACAGGGCAGGTGCCCCGTGCTGGTTGTCTGTCTTGTCGAGCGTATACATTGCGGTCATCAGCCGGCCCGATCGCTTGTTGCCTCGGGCACCAGGTCGCGCCGCGCTACAGCGGCCTTGATCGGTTGAAAGCGCGTTGTGTACCGACCTGATCCCCGCAGCGCCAGCGCCTGGGGTCGCGCTATCGCAGCGCACCGGGGTGTTAGGGCATAGGGCATAGGGCAAACGGGCTACGCACCTGTTCGCAAAGCTCTGCCGTAACGGCGTATATTTTCAAAAGCTAGTTGCATTGGCTTTTCACCCAACACCCGGGGAGCGTCACCATGGTTACCCAGCTGTCTTATCCATCCGTCGTCTTGGCATCGGGCCCAGCGGAAAAAACCGACGAACAACAAAACTGGCGCCTCCAAGCTGCGGCGCCCTGTGTTCACCTATTGATCGGCGCGGTGTGTGCGGCGGTTACTCTGCCTTTTGGCCTGAGGGCCGCCGCTTTGGCGCCCGTCGCCCTAGGCTTTGCGAAAGGTATTTTGAACCACCATGCCGGGAAGGATGCCGATCCCGCTAACCTGGTCTGGATCATTGCTGGCGCCGCGCTGGTTGTCGGCGCCGCCAAGCTGGCCGGGCTGGCTTGAGCCAAGCCGTCGCATGCTTTACGAGGTCACCGTCCTCAGGCGCAGCGGCATGAGGCTCCAGCAGTCGGAATGGCCCAGGCCACAGGTCTTGACGCTGGAGGTGCGCGACTAGGATGGTTCGAGCAACAACTTCAAGCGCCACATGCGGGTGGCCAACCTCTTCCTCATCAACGGCTGCACCAGGCAGACGGTGGCCACCGTCTTTGATCCGGAATTGCTGATGACCACGGCGGACGCAATGTTGATCCGGGGCACGGAGGTGGAAGTCATCAACAAGCGAACCCATGAGTTTGTGCAGATGTGGCTGTGCCGGCCGACGATCTACCAGGGGGCCCCGCTCAAGCCGTTTGACACGTCGATTCCAGCATTCGGACAGCCTTGAGCGGGAGCTGCCAGCGCCATGAAATCGCTTTCTTGCGCAAGCACCAAGTGAGCAAGACCCAATTTCAGGTCGGCGTCAACAGCCAGGTGCCCTGCAGGTGGGCGAGCGCGAGTTCCAGCACACCATCGAGCCGCTGCTGTACAAGCGCCAAGGACCCGCCTGGGGGACCGAATACGCACTGAGTGACATTCAAAAGCCCATGGGCCTGTCCACCGACACCGTGCCGCATACCCTGCCGGAGAATGAACCTTTGCGAAGGTCAAAAACCCGTTGCACAACCTTTGTACAAGATTTCAATTTCGGAAAAAGCCGTAAGCACTGGCTACCGGACCTGTTTGAGAGGGATGACTTCGCCCACAATGTGTTGTGCGCACGTCATCAGTTGATGCGGCGCAGCCTGCCAGGGCAGGCCCGAGGCTTTGGGCCTTGGCCCACGCTCGATGAGCCGCGAAGGAAAGCGAGGCCATCATGCAAACCGACATACCGGACAAACTCGTGGCACAACCGCCGCACGTTCTGCGCCACTATGACGAACTGCCGGGTCCGCGCGGCATTCCACTGCTGGGCAATGCACTGCAGATCGAAGCGCCGCGCTTTCACCAGCAACTCGAACAGTGGTGCGGCGAGTACGGACCCCTGTTCAAGCTGCAAATTGGCAATCGCAAGATGCTGGTGGTCGGTGACCATCAGGTGGTGGCTTCGCTCTTGCGTGATCGGCCTGACGGCCTGCGCCGCACGACCCGCTTCAAAGCCATCTGTATCGAAATGGGTTTGCCGCTCGGCGTGTTCGCCGCCAATGGCGACACCTGGCGGCGCCAACGCCGCATGGTGATGGCGGGGTTTGATCCGGGGCATGTCAAGCGCTACTTCCCCGCCTTGCAGGCGGTTTCGCAGCGCCTGGTCGGGCGCTGGCAACGGGCCGCTCAGCAGGGTCTGGCATTCGGCGCACGGGTCAATACGCTGGAGTCTGACGACGACGTGATCCAGCAGCACCTGGACAAAATCTTCCCGGCCCTTAACAAACGCATCCTCTCGCCCGTGCCGATCTGGCGCTTCATGCGCTCTGCGGCCGACCGCCAGCTCGAGCGCAGCATTGCCGAGGTTAATTCGGCCGTCGCCGGTTTCCTTGCGCAGGCCAGAAGGCGCATGCAGGCCGATTCCCTCTTGCGCGAACACCCCCGCAACCTCGGTTGTTGGCCCGGCTGGTGGTCGGGCGCAAACGCGACGGACGGTGCAATTACGACCCGCTGGCCAAGCACTGCAAGTGGGCAATCAGGTTGGCGACTGGATCGATAACTTGCTTAAATTCTTCCTGGCGCAATGCCTCACCCAAATCCAGACCAACAGCACCGACGATGAAAATCGGCGCAGAAGACGCTTCAGTCAATTGCCGGCATGTCTTGCGCAGCAAATCAAGTACAGCCTCTTTCGCTTCAGCGACAGCGGCCGGGGCGAACGCCATTACCGTGGTGTTCAATACAACGCTTTGATTTTCTTCCATTGAAAAAAGCGCTTGATAAAGAGGAGTCATTGATGAGTCAAAGGTGATCACCTGCAGCTGCTGCGCCTGACTTCGATGCCAGGCAAGGACACTGCGTGTAAAACCGTGGACATCGACGCCGCCCAATCGACGCGCGGTCTCAAATCCAGTATCCAGTGACGACATCATCACCAGTCGCGTGAAGCCGTGGGTCAGCTCCTTGTAATGTTTTTCAAGCAGTGCCTGCGATTTGAACTCATCTTGCAAAGAGCCAATAATTTGCGGCGCTCCCGCCAGGCAACAGACCTCATAGCTGTCAGGCAACCAACCCTGCGCGGCGATCTGGCGCCTCAATATTTTTGTGATCGTGTCGCTTGAGTTGGGATTTAGAAACAGTGTCTTCATGATGATGCGGCAGGCGCCGGAAAACGTTCAAGCCAAAACCGGGCAATGTCTTGGCGCCGGCAGAACCAGATGTCACTGTGCTCAGCCGCACGCAGGAGGAATTCGCGCAATGCTTCTGCTCGGCCAGGACGCCCGGCCAATCGCAGGTGAAGTCCGATCGACATCATCCTGGGGTGCGTTTTGCTTTCTCTGCGCAAACAATCGAGCGTGCGCTGCAGATGGCCAATGAAATCATCCGGGGTGTTGAAACCGGGCGCGGACGCAAACCGCATGTCATTGCAGTCAAAGCTGTACGGCACAACCAAATGTGGGCAATTGTTGGCCCTTGTCCAATAGGGCAGGTCATCGTTGTAAGCATCACAGTCATAAAGAAGCCCGTGTTTTTGGGCCAGGGCGCGGGTGTTCATGCTGACCCGGCCGGTATACCAGCCAACGGGTCGCACGCCGCACAAGCGTTCGATCGCATCGAGGGACTGCCTCATGTGCTGGTTTTCGGTTTCACAGTCCACTGCGTCATAGTCGATCCACCGCGCACCATGCGAAACCACTTCATGCCCTTCTTGTACGATTGAGCGTGCCGCCTCAGGATGCTTCTCAAGAGCGCTGGAAACCGCAAAATAGGTTGCAGGAATCCTGCACTCGCGCAGCAGATCAAGAAGGCGCCAGTGACCCACGCGGCTACCGTACTCATAGTGGGACTCGACCGCAAGGTTTCGCCGTCCCGGACGAGGCTGGGCGTCGGCAACATCACTGTTGAGAAACTCCGAGCACTCATCGCCGTCGAGCACACAGCTCTCGCCGCCTTCCTCGTAGTTGACTACGACGCTAAGCGCTATTCGCTTGGCTCCTGGCCATACAAACTGGGGCTGGACACGTCCATAGCCCACAAAATCCCGGATCAACTCGTTCATTGCCAACTTTCACTTTAAGGGCGCAAACAGTTATTGATTGCAGATGCTGACCCTGCGATGAGCCATGTTCAGCCTGCTGAGCGCGCGCGCAATATGATCAGGCAAGTGCTTGCGCATGACTGTGGTACTTGCAAGAAATGGCGGCCATGGATGAATCATTAGGAAAAAATGTTCAGTTTGCTTTTCGAAAGCACGATCTCGTTGAACTCACAGATGCCCATGCCCATGCTAAAGCTGGACGGATGCGTTGCCAATGCCTGGGAATACGGCAGTCACGAGGTCACCTGCTGAAGCGTTCAGAATGCCAACCCAGGTGCCGGTGGTTACCACGGTTCCGGCCAGGACGCTACGCCCACCTTGTGTGGCGTGACGTAACCACGCCGGAAGCAGGAAAGCTGGATCTCCCAGCGAATGGGTGCCACAGCGCTCAATCCTGGTCTTGGTGCCAATTTCTACCCGGCACAATTGCTTGCTCCAGTCGCGTGGGACATAAGAGGACCAGGCGCTGGGGATGAGTGCGCCATGCGACTGCAGATCGGCCAATTTCGCAAATGGCGGCGCCTCGAGCGCTTCTTCCCAGCGCGAATCAACCACCTCGATTGACACGCACATCGCGTCGACCAGTTCCATCGCGCAGCTTTCGCCCAGCGTCATCGCCAGCGCCGCATCAACGTCGCATTGCAGACGCAATGCGATTTCGGCTTCGATGCCGCGCAAATGAAATGGCCATCCTGCGGCCTGGGCCGGACTCGTCCACACACCTTGCGGGGGCAGCGGCGCGTGCGTCAGCGCAGACGCCCGCGAAGGCCCGCCGGATTTCCAGTGACGTGCTGGCTCCGCATCGAACCAGCCCAACGCCTGGGCGACTGCGTCCTGCGCGGCATAGGCCGCTTTTGCATCCGTGGGGCAAGCACCTGCGGCCATCGAAGGCTGGCCGCTGCGCCGTGCTTCAATCAAGCGGCGAGTTGTCTCGTCAGTCATGGGATTGCTTTCATGGGAGTGCTTTTCTCGGTTAGAGCGAGGGCCAACGATGGGCCCATGGCGCGATTGCTTCGTATTGAGCCCCGAGCGCCAGCAATGCCTCATCGCTACCGTAACCACCGACCAGCTGCAAGCCGATCGGCAAGCCTTCGGCCGATGGCGAGGCCGGCAAAGCAAGCCCAGGCAGTCCAGCGGCGTTGACCCAACCGGTATAGATGGCGTGCCCCCGGGGTCCAACCTCCCGGCCATCGATGCGCTGTGGATAAGCTTCGCTCGCTGCCCACGGCAGCGCTGCGGCGGACGGCATCACGATCACATCCACATGCTCGAAAAGCTGCTGGCTGTCACGGCGAAGTTGCTTGACCCGCTCGATAATCTGCCACAAACGGGACGCTGGCAGGCGACGGCCGGCCTCAGCCATATCGCGGTACTGCCGTGAGGCCATGCCTTCCCAAAGCGGATGCTGATCGAACATGCTTGCCAGACCGATCTGTCCGATCTGCGGCCAGGCTTCGGAAAAAAAACCCAGATCCAGAGGCAGCGCACCTGCTTCGATACGGTGGCCAAGAGCTGCCAGTTGCCCTACGGCGCGCCCCACACTGGCGGCAATCTGCGGATCCAGCGGCGCGTCTCCCATGCGCTCGACATACAGCACGCGCAATGGCCCGGCCTGGCGAGGTTGAACCGCCGCTTGCGCCGCAGCGAGCGACGACCGGTCGACCGGCGCCGGTCCGCGCAGCGCCTCGAACAGCAACTGCGTGTCGGCCACAGTGCGCGCCAGCGGGCCGATCACTTCGAAGTCCAGCAGCAAACTGGGCAGCGCATGCTCACGCGGCCATGCACTGAGCGATGGCTTCAGGCCCACCACCCCTGCGTGCGAGGCCGGCCGCCGGATCGACCCTCCCCCGTCTTGGCCAATGGCCAGCGGCGCGATACCGGCGGCCACGGCGGCCACGGCGCCGCCGCTGGAGCCGCCAGGCGTCAACGCCGGCGCCCACGGATTGCCAGTGACACCGAACAGCGGGTTGTCCGTATAACCTTCAAGCGCAAACTCGGGCACGTTGGTCTTGCCGACGATGAGGGCCCCGCCGGCGCGGGCGCGGGCCACCGCCAGTTCGTCGTGCCCGGTCTGGTGCTGGCGCAGGGCTGGTGTGCCCCAGGTCGTTGGCATATCAGACGTCAGCAGGCTGTCCTTCACGGTCAAGGGGATGCCATCGAGTGCTGACAAGGGCTGCGCTTGAGCGTGGCGCCTGGTAGCCGCCTCCGCTTCCTCTAGAAACCGCTCGTCGCGGCGGACAACGATCGCGTTCAGGTGCGGATTGACCGCGTCGAGCCGCACCAAGCAGTCCTGCGCCACCGCCAGCGGCGTCAATGAGCCCTCGCGAAAGCGGCGGTGCAGTTCCACAGCGGAAAGACGCCAGAGTTCAGGTGATTCGGTCATTGCATTCGCCTCACATCTTCGAGGGCAGCCAGGAGACGATCCCCGGGAATGCGATGATCAGCAGCGTGAACACGAGCATGATGATGACGTAGGGAACGGCGCCCACCATGGCGTCACGGATGCCGCCCTTGTCCGGCCGGATGCCATGCACGACGAACAGGTTCATGCCCACCGGCGGCGTGATCATGCCCAACTCGCACATCAGAACAATGAAGATGCCGAACCAGACCGGATCGACCCCCAGGTGGGTGACGATTGGAAAGGTGATCGGAATGGTCGCCACCATCATCGACAGCACGTCCATGAACATGCCAAGCACGAAATAAAAGACGACCAGCACCAGCAGCATCTGGGTGGCCGACAGACCGAACGATGTCACCCAGGTGGTCATCGCCTCGGCAACGCCCGTCAGACTGATGGCCAGATTCAGGATGAACGCGGCGGTGATGATCAAGAGGATCATGCCGCTGGTCTTGGCGGTTTGCACAAAACAGTGTTGCAGCAGCGTCCAGTTCAGCTTTCCGCCGTGCCAGGCGAAGAACACTGAGGTGACAACACCGAGCGCGGCCGATTCGGTGGTCGTTGCCAGACCGGTGTAGAGGCTGCCCATCACGATGAAGAACACCACCGCTGGCGGAATCAGGTCTTTCAGCAGGCGCAAGCGCTGCGCCAGCGGCACCTTTTCCTCACGGATGGTGCTGCCCGTCAGGAGCGCGTGGCCCATGATGAAGAGCATGAAACACCCGGTCAGCAAGAGTCCAGGCAGGATGCCGGCAATGAACAGCTTGCCGATAGAGGTATCGGTCAACGAGCCATAGATGATCATGTTGACCGATGGCGGGATCAGGATGCCCAGCGTGCCGCCGGCTGCGATCGCCCCGAGCGACATGTCCATCCGGTAGCCGCGCTTGTACAGCGATGGCAACGCCACCGTGCCCACGGTGGCTGCAGTGGCCACCGATGAGCCTGAGGTGGCCGCGAACAGGGCGCTGCAGCCGATGCCGGTGTGCAGCAAGCCACCGGGAAGCCGGCCCAGCCAGGCAGCCAGTGCGCCGAACATGCGGTCGGCGATACCCGAGCGCAGCAGCAATTCGCCCATCAGCACAAACAACGGGACGGCCGTCAGCAAGTTGTCGTTGTGCACGCCCCAAAGCACCGGGGCGATGGAGTCGATGAATGGCATGCCGTAAGCCAGCAGGCCGCCGACGATTCCAACCCCCGCCATTGCAACGGCGATGGGCAGCCCTAGCAGCATCATGCCGAGCATGAGGCCAAAGGCGAGCAGGATGTAAGTGACGTTCATGCGCGGGCTCCCGGGGCGGTAATGTGATGGACATGGGGCGCATCGTCGCTTGAGCGCGTCTTGAGATCTTCAACCTCTTCATCGACTTCCTGCTTGGTCGAGCGCGGGCCGTAATCGGCGTTCAGCTCGTCGGTACGGCCGCTCAGCAGTAGGATCGACGCATGGATCGCAAATGCTGCAGAGACCAGGGCGAACATGATCAGACCGAGCAGCCAAGCGCTTTGCGGGTAGACCAAGGGGGTCGCCCAGGGCGTCTGCGCCACACTTTGGTAAGCCTGTGTGTCCCGGATCACGAACCAGGCCAGCCAGGCCATCAAGCCGGCGAACGCGGCAAGGGAGGTGACCGACAACCAGTTCAACGCCGTTTGCAACCACGCCGGCAAGCGCTCGTGAAAGACATCCACGCGAATGTGCGTGCGGCCGATCAGTGCCAGACTGAAAGCGATCGTGGCACCGATGGCCAGCGCGTAGCCACCCAGTTCATCGGCACCCTGAAGCGACACGGTGAAGACCTTGCGCATCACGGTCTCCACCGTCACCACCACCGACAGGCCCATGAAAATCAGGCCAAACAGTGTTCCGAGCCAGCGCTCGATGAAATCTTTCATCATGTCATCCTTGTTGAATGCAGTTCAGTGGGCAGCACCCAGCGGCACGCCACCCACCCGCACAGTTACTGAACGCCGATCACCTTGCCGACGGTTTTCTTCCAGGCATCAGAGCAGCCTGGATTGGACTTGTCGCAGATCTCACCCCAAGTCGGCAGCGAAACTGTGGACACGGCCTTGCGCAAGGTGGCAATATCCTCGGGCTTGACGGGCACATTGACGAGATTGAACTTCTTGCCAGTGGTGCATGGGTCCTTGCCTGCGTTGCAATTGAGCGCGTCCTGCGTCAGTTCCTGCGAATAGGTCCAGATATCGTCGGTCAGCGTCTTGAAGGCCGTCTGCATTTTTGTTTTCTGGTCCGGGGTCAGTTTGTTCCAGGACTTGAGCGAGATCGCGTATCCGTTGAGCGCCATCTGGAACCCTATCGGGTACTGGTGGGTCGTTACCTCGGGCCAGTTCGACGAATTGGCAGAGCTGGGGCCGGAGATGGCGCAATCGACAACGCCCAGCGACAAAGACTGGTGCACCTCGGTAAATGAAAGGGGCACCGGCGTGCCGCCGACGGATTCAATGAACTTGGACAGGTTCTGGTCGTAGACGCGCACCTTCATGCCCGCCAGGTCGCCCAGCTTGGTGATCGGCTTCTTGCAAAACAAGATCTGCGGGCCAAATGGCCAGACGCCCAGCAGCTTGACCTGAAAACTCTTTTGCAGGCGAGTGTCGAGCGTCTCTAAATAGGCGTCGTAAACTTTCCGGGCGGTCGGGTAGTCGGGTGACGCGCCGACGAGGTCCATGCCCAGCAGCGTTGGCTCATCGCGTGAGTTCTGCGAGACCCGCAGCGAAACGATGTCGAACAAGCCCGCCTTCAACACACGCAACTGCTCCGTGTCCTTGATGCCCAAGGTGTCAATGGACTTGTACTCGGCATCGATGGGCAGGCCCGTGTTCTTGGCGAAATTGTCGAAAAATGGTTTTTCCTTGTTTTTCTGGATCAGGCCGGTCGCGGCCGGCTGGCCGACCACCTTGAACGTGATGCGCTCCTGCGCGCTTGCTGCCATGGTCAAGCCCACGGCCAGGCTCAATGCGGCGAAGGTTTTGGTAAGACGGAACATAGGGGAACTCCTTTTTTCGATTGCGGTTGGGAAACGGGATTGAACTGCCGCGCGCCAAATGACATGGCGCAACGGCTGAGAAAAATGACATGCACTTGTCCTTTGTGCCTACCAAAGCGGTTAATAGCCGAGCGCGCGCGGCAGGGCCGTCACGAAAGAAGGCACCAGCATGCAGACCAGCAGCACGCCGTACATCAGCAGGATGAAGGGCCAGAGGTTGCTGACCAGCTCGCGCATGCGCACGCCGGTCACGCCGCAAACAACGAACAGCACCACACCCACCGGCGGCGTCAGCATGCCGATGACCAGGTTGAGAACAAACAGGAAGCCAAAATGCAGCGGATCGATGCCGTACTGCAGGGCAATTGGATGCAGCAGCGGCACCAGCATGATGTAGGCCGCGTTCGATTCGAGGAACATGCCGACCACAAAGAGCAGCAAGGCGACCAGCGCGAGAAACACCAGCGGATTGCTCGTCAGCCCGCGCAGCAGTTCCGAGAGCTGCTGCGGCAGCAGGTCCACCGTCATCAGGTAGGTGATGATGGAGGCAAAAGCGATCAGCGCGCCCACCATGCCCGAGGTGATGGCCGCCCGCACCACGATGCCGGGCAGATCGGCCAGCTTGAGCGTTCGAGTGACGAAAAATCCCAGCGCCATGGAATACACCACCGCAATCGCCGAGCCTTCCGTGGCGGTGAAGGCGCCGCCGACAATGCCGCCGATGACCAGCACCGGCATGGCCAGCACGATCAGCGAGCGCCGCAGTTCCTTCAGTACGGCGGCCATCCGAAACGGCTCGCCCGTGACAGCCCAGCCGCGGCGCGTGGCGATCCACGAACAGATGGCGAGAAAACCGGCGGTGATGATCAGTCCGGGCACCACACCGGCCATGAACATGCCGCCGACCGACACCGACGAGCCCGCCATGAAGGCATACACGATCATGGCGCCTGAAGGCGGGATGATCGGCCCGAGGTTGGCGGCAGCGGCCACGATGGCGGTGGCAAACCCTTTGTCGTAGATCTTGGTCAGCGACGGCACCAGCATCGACGACAGCGCGCTGGCGTCCGAGACCGCCGCGCCCGACACGGTCGCCAGGCCCGCGCCTGACAGCATGGTGACATGCGCCATGCCGCCACGCACCCGGCCCACCAGGGTGTTGGCCAGCGCAATCAGGCGCTCGACGATGCCGGCCTTGATCATCAGTTCGCCGGCGAGCATGAAGAAGGGAATCGACATCAGCGGGAATGAATTGACCGCATGCATCATGCGCTGCGGCACCATGCTGAAGTCCACTCCGCTGTACCACAGCGCGCCCAGCGCGGCCACGCCCATGGAAAAGGCGATAGGCAGGCCCAGCAGGGCCAGCCCCATGAAGGAGATGATGACGGCAAGGCTCATTCGGCACCTCCCAGGGCAGGCAGGGGCGCGCCGACGATGGCGATCCGCGCCAGGTGCAGGGCACTCAGCAGCGCGCCCAGTCCGACTGGCACGATGAACCAGCCAACGCTCCAGTCCACGGTCGCCATCAGTTCATCCCACTGCTCCTGCGCCACTCCCAGGGACGCCCACGCGATGGCCAGCATCAGGGCTGCGCATAGGGCTGCCGCCGCGCGCCTGAAGGCCAATTGCCAGCCTGGCGGCAGCTTGTCGACCAGGATGTTGATGCCGATGTGCGAACCCTGGCGCACCCCCAGCGGAATGGCCATGAAGATGGACCAGACGAAAGCGAGCCGCCCGACCTCGTCCGCCCAGTCCAGGGACAGGTTGAAGCCGTAGCGCAGCGCGACCTGCGCCGACACCACGCCCACCATCACCGCCACGGTGGCGAGCAAAATGGTGGTCACCAGACGGTCCAGCCCGCCCAGCATCCGCTCCGCCAGGGGGTGCGCAACGGCCGCAATCGGCTGACCGGGCATTTCAGTTGCGTTTGTTTTTGCTGTCATGGCACTCTCCATGGCTCGATTTCCTTAGCGCTTGGCCACTTCGGCCAGCACCTGGTTGACCAGGTCCGCGCCGGCGCGCTTTTTGACATCCTCGATCACAGGCGCGGTTGCGCGGCGCATTTCATCGAGGGAAGCGGCAGAGATTTCGGTGTAGGTCATCTTGCCCTTGAGCTCGGCCAGGCGCTTGGACTCGTCTTGTTCGGCCAGCTTGCGCTGAAACGCAATCGTCGATGTCATGGCTTCGCGGATCGCCTTCTGGTGCTCGGGATTGAGCTGCTCGAAGGCCTTGCGGCTGGCCACCACGGCAATCAGGTCGAAAAAGTGGCCGCTGTTGGACAGGTGCTTTTGCACTTCGCCGTAACGCGCGGCCGAAATCACGGTGTAGGGATTCTCCTGGGCATCGACGACATGCTGCTCCAGCGCCGAATAGAGTTCCTTCACGTCCATGGCGACCGGATTGGCGCCCAGTGCCCGGAAGGTGTTGAGGTGGGTTTCATTGGGCTGCAGGCGCACTTTGAGTCCTTTGAGGTCGGCCATGGTCTTGATCGGACCCCGGCTGTTGGTGATGTGGCGCATGCCCAGCTCCATCCAGCCGAGCGAGACAAAACCCTTGGCTTGCAGCTTCTTGTCGATGGCATCGCCGACAGGGCCATCAATCACGCGAAAAGCTATTTCACGGTTGGAAAATACGAAGGGCAGGCTGACCGCTTCCAGTTCGGGCGCGATTCGGGAGAGGAAGGCCGCGCCGACCCAGGTCAGTGCCAGCGTGCCAGAACGCACGGCGTCCACGTTTTCCTTGGCGCCGCCCAGTTGCATCGCCGGAAATACATCGACCTGCAGCTGGTTGTTGGTCAGCCGGGCGACTTCTTTCTTGAACACCTGCTCGACCGCCACGCTGCTCGGGTGTTCGGACGCGAAGTTGCCGGCGATCTGCAGCTTTTGCTGGGCTGCTGCCGGCGCCATGGCGCAACCGAAGGTCACGGCAGCGGCAGCGGCCATACGGGCCATCAGGGGGAGTTTGAAATGGGAGCGAAGTTTCATGGCGGTCTTTCGTGGCATGGAATAGAGGATGGAATAAAAGACGAAAGTCAGGCCGAGGGGTCCAGCAGCCGGGCAATGGCCGGCGGCAGGCCATGGTGGGGTTTGGGCGGCGGCGGTGAAAAACTGCCGCGCCGGGCCATGCCGGGCTGCAGCGCCACCAGGGTTTCGGCCTGCCGTACCGCGCTGGACACGCCATCGACCGCCGGCACCGGCAGACGGCCCTTGAGCAGCCGCGCCAGTCCGGCGAGCGGTGCGCCGGCCAGGATGATCACGTCCGTGCCGTCCTCGTCGACCGCGCGTTCGGCCAGCGCCTGCAGGGCCTGCGCATGCTCGTCCTGAACGGCGCCGATGCTGGCCAGCGGCCGGTCCAGCGCACGGATGCTGGCCAGCCGCGAGCCCAACCCGTAAGACTCGACCACTTCGCGGTACCAGGCCTGGATGCGCTGTGAAATGGCGATGATGGAAATGCGCCGTCCCAGCAAGCAGGCGCTGGTCAGCGCGGCGTCGGTCAAACCCACCACCGGAATGGGCAGCACTTCGCGCAAGGCCATCAGGCCGGGGTCGCCGAAGGCGGCAACCACCACAGCGTCATACTGCGCATGGTGCTCGGCAGCCAACTGGGCCGCCGCATAGCCGCCGATCAGCGCTTCAAAGCGAGTCTCGATGTAGGCCACCCCAAACGGCGCCGTCAGCACCTCGATGTGCGTGCCCGGCGATGCGCTGCGCTCGGCTTCGCTGCGGATCAAGGCCGACACGCTGTCCGAGATGTTCGGGTTGATGAGCAACAGTTTCATGCGCGGCCTCCCGGCTGGCGCGGCATCAGGGACGGCGCGCCCCGGCTCAGAAACTGGCCGCTACCGGCACGACCGTGGAATTCCTGGCCATCCCACACCACCTCGCCGCGCGAGAGCGTGAGGCCAGGCCAGGCTTTCAGCGCCATGCCTTCGTAGGGCGTGTGGTCCACCGCATGGTGCAGCTGGGTGTTGCGCAGCACCAGGTCGCGCTCGTCCCAGATCACCAGGTCGGCATCGGAACCGATGGCAATCGTGCCCTTGCGCGGATGCAGACCGTAGGCCTTGGCCGGGTTGGTCGCGGTCAGTTCGACAAACTTCTGCAGCGTGATGCGCCCGCCGAGCACGCCTTCGGAATACAGCAGTGCCATGCGGGTTTCGATACCCGCCAGGCCGTTCGGAATATGACGGAATTCGACCTCGCTGCCGCCGGGCTTCTTGCCTTCGCTGCCGTCGTAGTTGAAGGGCGCATGGTCGGACGAAAACAGCGTGAACAGGCCATCGTTGAGGCCGTTCCAGATGATCTCCTGGTTGGCCTTGTCCCGTGGCGGCGGGCTGCAGATGCAGCGGGCGCCCTGGTAACTGTCATCGATTCCCAAGTCCTCGGCGGTCAGGAACAGGTACTGCGGACAGGTTTCGGCAAAAACCTGAAGCCCGTGGCTACGAGCCCATCGGATCTGCTCAATCGCCTCGCGGCCGGAAACATGAACGATCAGGATCGGCACATCCACCAGTTCGGCCAGGGCGATGGCCCGATGCGTGGCCTCGCGCTCCACCAGCATTGGCCGCGCATGCGCATGAAAGCGCGGCGCGGTACGCCCGCCCGCTTCCAGCCGCCGGGTCAGCCATTCGATGCAGTCGGCATTCTCGGCATGGATCATCGCCATGGCGCCGTGCTGGCGCGCCACATCGAGCACATCGAGGATCTGGCCATCGTCGAGCTTCAAGTCGTCATACGTCATGTAGATCTTGAACGAGGTGTAGCCCTCGGCAATCAGCGCCGGCAACTCCTCCGTCAAGACCTGCGCGGTCGGGTCGCTGACGATCAGGTGGAAGGAATAGTCGATATGGGCGCGGCCATCGGCCCGCCGGTGGTAGTCGTCGACGGCCGCCCGCAGCGACTGTCCTTTTTCCTGGGCTGCGAAGGAAATCACGGTCGTCGTGCCGCCGCAGGCCGCCGCACGCGTGCCGGTGTTGAAGTCATCGGCCATGCGCACCGGCGGCGCCATCGGCTGGTCAAGGTGGCAGTGGGCATCGACACCGCCTGGGGTGACCGTGCGGCCGGCGGCATCAATTTTTTTTTTGCCCGCGCCCAGATTCGTTCCTAACTGAACAATCCGTCCACCAGTGATACCGATATCTGCGCTAAAGGTATCGCTGGCCGTGGCGATGCGTGCATGTCGGATGACCAGATCAAAGGCTGTATCAATCATGCCAGTACCCTGGATGCACCAAAATGGTGAAATTTGGTTAACTTCAATGAAAACATGCATGTTGACAATATCTTGTTAAGTTTGTTTTGGTGCATCATGATGTGTATGGCAAAGATTGAGATAGCTAGAGCAAATTCTGGGCCTGTTTCACTCAAACACGATTTGTGAACGACAATTCATGCTAACGTGATAGTTAATATTCAATCTTAGTGTTTACACTATTGTCAACATTTGCAGCAAAACTTGTAATAAGGCAATGGCCTTATTACAAGCCTTCCTTTTTATTCGGAGCTTGCCTTGACCCCACCCGTTCGCCTTGGTGTGCTGACACCGTCATCTAACACAGCGCTGGAGCCGCTGACCAGTGCCATCGTCGCCAGTATTCCTGGCGTGACGGCCCATTTTTCGCGTTTCAGGGTGACGGAGATATCGCTAAAGACACAGGCGCTCGAGCAGTTTGACGACAGCAAGATCCTGGCCGCTGCCGAGTTGCTGGCCGATGCAAAAGTCGATGTGATTGGCTGGAGCGGTACGTCCTCGGGCTGGCTGGGCTTTGATGCGGATGTCCGGATGTGCGAGCGCATTCACCAGCACACCGGTATCCCGGCCACCACGGCGGTGCTGGCCTTGAACGAACTGCTGGCGCTGCGCGGCATCAAACGGTTGGCGCTGGTGACGCCTTACACGGCTGATGTGCAGCAGCGCATCATCGGCAACTACCGCGCCCTGGGTATTGAAGTGGTCGCTGAACGCCACCTGGGCATCAGTGTCAACCACGACTTTGCGCTGGTCGAACCTGAAGCGCTAGGCGCACTGATGAGGCAGGTTTCTACGGCGCAACCCCAAGCCCTCACTACCTTCTGCACCAACTTGCATGCAGCCAGTTTGGCTGAGGAAATTGAAGCCAGCCTTGCCATTCCTTTGCTCGACACTGTCAGCACCACGGTTTGGGGCATGCTGCGCAAGGTGGGCGTCGATCCGGCTGGCGTGCGCGGCTGGGGCCAGCTTTACGGCTGGCGCTAAATGTCTTTCAATACGCAACAAACGGCTTGATAAACTCCTTGCGGATCGCGTCGATGTCGACCCGCCTGCCGACGTCCTGGTATTTGTGCCAGTTGGCATCAGTCTATTGCTTCCAACAAATAGTTTAAATATGGCCCGCACAGCGCAAAAAACACCCCCCGTGGTTCATCTTGAGCGCGAAACTGCGAATGACGGTATTTACGAAAAAATCTACGGTGCCATCGTCGAGCATCGTCTGCACCCAGGCACCAAGCTGGGCGAAGACCGTCTGGCCAACATCTTTGGTGTGAGCCGCGCGCGGGTACGCGAAGTGCTCGGGCGCTTAGCACATGAGCAGATCGTCAACCTCTATCCGCAACGCGGTGCCTTTGTGGCCCAGCCTTCGCCAGAGCAGGCCCTTGATGTGTTCGAGGCACGGCGATTGATAGAGCCTGCGCTGCTGCGCCGCCTGATCCACACCTTGACCAACGACAAAGTGGCGCGCTTGCGCCAGCACCAGGAACTCGAAATCGATGCGCGGCGGCGCGACGACAAGCGGGCGATGGTTCGCCTGACCGGCGAGTTTCACCAGTTGTTGGCTGAACTGGCTGGAAATGCTCCTTTGACACGCAGCATGCGCGAACTGACGACCCTGACTTGTCTGATCATCATTTTGTACGATGCACCGACTGCTTCCAGTTGTCGCGCTGATGAGCATTCTGAAATCATCGATGCTGTGACTAAACGAGATGCGGCGCGTGCTGAACGCCTGATGCTGGAGCATCTCGATCACATCGAACGCAGCTTGAAACTCGACAGTTCAACCGAAGCAGTGGATCTGGAAGCGTTGTTCGGGTCCTCTTGATCCGGCCATTTAAAGTCCGGATCTTTTGTGCTTTCGTTGCAGTCATCGATGTGGATTTTGGCTCATATCAAGGAAAGTCAACAAGCTCTTCACCATTTGAATGCTGTTGTGCTCCCCCCCCCACGGGATCGATCGTCAGGGATAACTTGCCAGACTTCTTTGCGCGGTAAATCACAATCGCGGCCAATTCAGTCAGCACGATCGCGTCATCATTGATCGCTGGAATCTGCTAGAAAGGCAATTGCATTGCTTCAAGCGCCCAGAGAATCCGCAAGTCCAGCGTGTTTCCACGCGCCATAACGTTCACGCGGGAATTCATGGACTTCTTTAAGCATGGAAATAGCCGGTTTGGTTGGGCAGGGATCGGTTAATTTAATGCGGGTGCGCCATAGGCAAGGCTTGGTGCTTCAGCCGCAGGCCACACAACATCACGCTGAGCTGCGCGTCTACAGTGACATCGACGGCCGCTGGGCCATCGCCGCCCGCCAGCGCTGCAGGTGCGGGTGTTGTTCGCCGGGCTTGATTCTCACTACGCGTGCAAAGTCCAGGGCCACCACCGCAGTGATGTCGGCCACGCTGAAACGGTCGGTGGCGATGAAGTCCCGGTCAGAGAGGCGTTCGTTGAGCATGACAAGGAACTGCTGCACCCTTACCAAGCCGCGTTGCGCCAGCTCGGGAATCTGCGGGTAGTTCATCTGCCCGGGCAGCGCCCGGTTGGCCATGGCCGGCGCACTGTTGCGCAGTGCTTCGGCGACGGCCAGCAGCCCTTCGAACTCGACGCGCCAGTTCCAGCTGGCGATTTCTGCTTTTTCGTCCGGGGTGGTGCCCAGCAGCGGAGGCTCTGGGTAACGAGCCTCCAGGTAGGCCGTGATCGCCGCATTGTCGGTCAGCATGGCCCCCTCCCCCGTGCGCAACGCTGGGACCGTGCACTGCGGATTGATTTGTTGGTAGGCGACGCTCAATTGTTCGGAATTCCTCAGGTCCACCTGGACCGTCTCATGGGAAATCCCTTTTTCGGCGAGCAAAATGCGGACGCGGCGCGGGCTGGGCGCGGTGGCGCAGTCGTACAGGGTGATCATGGTTCAGTTCCGGTTGGAGCTCAGGACAGGCAAGCCAACTGAGCCTCAAACTGGCGCAGCCAGCTTGTCCTGGGTCTGGGTGTCAAAGTCGCCGGCTTCATGGCGCTCATGCAATTGGCTGGACAGCGCGCCCATGGTGCGGTTGACCATGCGGCCGCGCTGGGCGGCCGGACGCTGGGCAATCTGGTCCGTCCAGCGCAGCACATGGCGGTACGCCTGAACCTGCAGGAATTCACCCGCTTCGTACAGCTGGCCCTTGACCAGCGTGCCGTACCAGGGCCACACCGCCATGTCGGCCACGGTGTACTCGTCCCCCGCCAAATAGGCACTTTCGGCGAGCCGACGGTCGAGCACGTCAAGCTGGCGCTTGACCTCCATCGCGTACCGATCGATCGCGTACTCTATTTTTGTGGGCGCGTAAGCGTAGAAATGACCAAACCCCCCGCCCAGAAAAGGCGCACTGCCCATCTGCCAGAACAGCCACGACAGGCATTCGGCGCGCCTGGGCCCGTCCGCGGGAAGAAAGGCGCCGAATTTCTCGGCAAGGTACAGCAAGATCGCCCCGGACTCAAACACCCGAACCGGCGCCGGTCCGCTGCGGTCCACCAACGCCGGGATCTTGGAATTGGGATTGGCTGAAACAAAACCGCTGCCGAACTGGTCGCCCTCCTGGATGCGGATGAGCCAGGCGTCGTACTCGGCGCCCGTGTGCCCTGCGGCCAGCAGTTCTTCAAGCATCACCGTCACCTTGACGCCGTTGGGCGTGCCCAGTGAATAAAGCTGCAGCGGATGGCGCCCGATCGGGAGCTCCTTGTCATGGGTGGGGCCTGCGGTCGGTCGGTTGATGCTGGCAAAGCGGCCACCGCTTTCCTTGGCATGAGTCCAGACATGGGGCGGCGTGTAAGAGGATGAGTTGTCCATGGGGAAGGTAGTTTGTCGTGATGAAAACTTGTGGGGCCAGGGTTTCAGGCGCATGGTACGCAGATCGCGGTCCATTGAAGTTTGATCCATGCTGGCGATGCTGGCTGTCCCCGCTTCAAAGGACTGGAATTCTTACGCTGAGCCGATCTTGCGGCTTGCATGGAGGTGCAACAGAAAATCGACAATAGGGACAATGGTGCTTGGACGCCAACCTGCATAGGCTCTTCAAGGTAAAAAGGCTTCAACACCGAAGTTTCGAAGCCTTTTGTGCCTTGCTCAGCGCAAGGCCAGGGCAGCCGGTAGCAAGCAGCATCGTTGCCGTTGACCGGGTGTGCAGGGTTTAATAACCGCCGCGACCACCACCACCACCACCACCACCACCGTAGCCATCGCCGCCAGAACGATCGCCACCGCCATAGCCGCCGCCACCCGAACGGCCACCGCCGCCATAGCCGCCGCCACCCGAACGGCCACCGCCGCCATAGCCGCCGCCAACACCAGAGCGATCGCCGCCACCGCCACCATAACCGCCTCCGCCAGAACGATCGCCACCGCCCCCACCGCCGAAGCCGCCGGTGCGTGGAGGACGTGCCTCCATCGGACGGGCTTCGTTCACGGTGATACTGCGCCCGCCCAGAGGCTGGCCGTTCATGCCGCTGATGGCCGCTTGCGCTTGGGCATCATTAGCCATCTCGACAAAGCCAAAGCCTTTGGAGCGACCCGTGTCACGCTCCATCATGACCTTGGCGCTGGTGACCGCGCCAAATTGACCGAAAGACTGTTGCAGGTCTTCGTCACGCACCGTGTAAGGCAGGTTGCCGACGTATAGTTTGTTGCCCATGAAGGGAATTCCTCGAAAAACACAAAAACAAAAGCGATGGGGTCTAGAGAGCACAACACAGAACAAAAGTAGCGCTGTCGCCTGCGAAACGGACCGATCGCCTAGCGCTGTGCGAATGCTTTGGCACCCGCACAGTTGAAATTATGCGTCAGCCCAGCTCGGGGCCATTGCCTTCTTGGCGCGCAACACGCGTGTCCAGCGGTAGAAATGCACCGTCCAGCCGAAATGATTCAGTATCCCGTTTTTCCATCCCGTTCACCATCGCTACCGACCTAGCTGTCCATGAACGTTCAGCGCCGTCCTCGGCGCGCACATGGCCTTGCGCCCCGGGATGGATCTGAGGGTTTACGCAGCAGCGTCTGGACGTGCCTGGCAGTTCACTCCGGCATCACTGACCCATTTGCCTGACCCACTCGCCTGATCCACTGGCACGGCGAACATACAAAATCCCGCGTGATGAACGGCCTTGGGGACTCGATGGCTCCAGCAGGACGCCAGGTGGCTGCCAAGCGTAGAAGCTCTTTTCAACAGTGCCCGGGAAGATGGCAGGCTTCTTAGCCGGCCATGGCCAAAAGCAGCGCCATGAACTGGCTACACTGAACTTTCAGCGCTGCGCCTGGTGTTTGAGGCGCAGACGTTCATTGCTTTTTTTGTTGAGGATTCATCACCCATGTATAAGCATCTTTTTGTGCCCGTTGACGGCTCCGAACTCTCCCACCGTGCGATGGATGGCAGCATTGAAATCGCTGTGCAATTGGGGGCGCGCATCACGGGCTTTGTGGTCGAGCCCGATCTGCCGCTTTCCACGAACGCCCCGCGGGGTGATGAGTTCATGAATCGCATCAAGGACCATGAATCCAAAAATGAAGCGCACGCTGCAGCCTTGCTGGGGCAGTTTGAAACGCGCGCCCAAGCCAAAGGGGTGCAGTTCACCGCCCATCATGTGACCTCTTACACGGTCGATCAGACCATCGTTGACGAGGCCGAAAAAGCTGGCGCCGACATGATTGTCATGGTCACGCACGGGCGCAGCCGAGTGGGGAAATTCGTATTCGGCTCGCATACCAAGAACGTCATCATCGAAAGCCGGCTTCCCGTGCTGGTGCTGCGCTAAGGGCAGTTGATCGGGGCGCTCTTCCAGAAAAGAAAACGACCCGATTCGGGCCGCCTGTTTGTTTACTCTGCTGCTGCGCTGCCAGAGGCGGCCCGGTTCTGATCGATCAGGAAATCTTCCCGGGTCTTGCCGTCGACGAGCAAGTCGTTGAGCCACTTCGGCGCGGTTCCGCGGCCGGTCCATTCCTGACCCTCGGGTCCGCGGTATTTCGCGGGCGACGCCGCAGCCGGCTTCTTGCCTTTTGTCGGACTCGCTACTTTGGCCAGTGGCTGCCTTGGCTTTTGTACCCTGGCCGCCGGACGACTGAGCTCCTCGGCGGTGATGCCGTAGGCGGCCATTTGCTCACGCAACTGGGTCAACACGGCAGGCCGGTTCTTTTTCTGCAGTTCAGCGGCCTGCTTTTCCATGTCGGAAATTTGCTGGCGGAGTTTGACAAGTTCGTTCATTTTGGGTTCTTCTGGAGTTGTAGCAGCACGTATCGTACTGCCCCTAGGGAGCGCGCGTCTTCGTTGTTCGGTTTCCTCAAGGCTTTGACGCATTCCTGAATCCGTGAGTTCAAAAAACGCGGCCTGATTTTCAAACTGGAGTGGACAAATCCCGGTGGAATATGCCGTGCTGTCGCGTACTGAAGCGGTTTATGGCGACGCCATGAGGGCGGGCAAGGCGGTTTTCCCAGGTTTTGAGCAGCATGAAGATTTTCCAGCCCAGGGCTGAACATGCCGCGCTGCGCGCAGGCCAGGTAAATGGAGCATGGGGCAGCGCGAGGATTTGCGCTGCTACGCGGTTGCGAGTTGCCCGTAATGCCGGTCAAACACCGCAAAGCCACTGTCGTTCGCGCCCAGGCCGAGCACCCAACGCCCAGCATGGCGGATCATGCGGGCGGCTTTGAACATCATCTCGTGCAACACCGTCTTGATACGCCGGCGCTGGGCCGGGTGGCGCACGGGCGCATCGGGCTCGTTCAGGGTGTTTTGTCCAATCAGGCGCAGCAGGTTCATGGCGACCGCAGCGAGCCGACAGACCAGATAATTGGTGTCAAACTTGCCACTGGGCAGGCGCTCCAGGTCCATATCGGACTTGAACTCGGCGTGAAACTGCTCGTGCGTGGCGTGGTCGGCGTACAGCGCAATGATGTCTTTCGCCTCAAAGCGCTCGGGCAGCGTCGTCGTCCAGCCGTCGAGCACATATTCGGGCAGCAACAAAGCATTGCCGTACTTGTCGATCGTGCGCTCGGTCAGGCGGTAAACGCGCCGGGCCGGATTCGCTGGGTTGCCGACATCGACCAGATCGAGCCTATCCTGCCAGACGCACTCGCGTTTGCCCGGGCGCAGCGTCTGCCAGGCATTGTTCGGATCGCCCGCCTTTCCCACTGCCACCGTCTCAACTGGGGTCTTGCGCGGGTTCCACTTGATGATTGAGGAGCTATCTCGCGTCCAAGAGCCGCGCCCTGGGCCGAGATTTCCTGCATCAGCTTCAAAGAGCAAAAGCCCGAATCGGCACGCACCAGCAAAGGCCCCTTGACCAGGCTTGCCGCCAGGGGCAGCGCGCGTTCGAGGTTGTACTCGCTCTCCCGGGCCGAATGCTGCACGCCGGGGCGCAGCGCCAACTCTAGACAGTAACCCAGGCGGCCCAGGTACACCGCCAGCGGACAGTAACCATCAACCCCCGCGTAGGTACGCCCGACCAGTTCCTTTTGCGTGTCGCTGTTGTCCATCGCGAAGGTGTCCAGATCCACTGGCGTGTAGCCGCAGCCCAGCGCGCCAAAATCAATGGGCCGCCCTTCAATACGGCTGCCCAGCAGCGCCTGGTTGATCTGCGCGGCCAGTTCAAACCAGTCGCTGGCCTGGGTGTTCAGGCGCTGGCGCAGCGTCGGACTCGACGGCACCGCCTGCAACCCCAGCGCGCGCATGAAAAAAGCGTTACCCCGAAAGCTCTCGATGGCGTCAAAGTCGTTCTTGCCCAGGCACAGCAGCCCGAGGTAGCTCTTGAGGATGTCGCTATTGGCAATGCCCGAGCGGACCGGGAAGGCCGGATCGATCAGCGCGTTGATATTGATGCGCTTGAGATATCTGCCAATCAACGCCAGTCCGGCATGGGAACTGAGGTCGTAGGGAAGTCGCTTGATAAGAAAATCGGTCATGTTTTCGCTCA
>NZ_KL448328.1:100942-103293 GCF_000709345.1 Polaromonas glacialis
GTGTGCCATCCCGCGCGGTCCAGCACCAGCACGGCATGGCGTCCCGCAGGCACCGCTTCGCTCAGGACCTGCAGATGATGGCTCATCGCCTCGGTATTGGCGTGCGGCATGACCAGACCGATGGCACTGTCCTGCCGTGGACAGACGGCGCCAAAGATGTACGCCGATTCGGACTGCTGCTGGCGCACCACCCGGGGCCGCGTTCCCTTGCGCGCCCACAGGCGCGTTTGCGTGCCGCGCTGGCCGATGCGCATTTCATCCTGGAACCAGATGTCCACCTGTTCAGGCGCAACGCCTGGCGGCAGCGTTGCGGCGACTTCCTGGACGAAGTTTTTTTTTGAATTCGGCTTGTGCAACCAGATCGGCGTAGGGACTGACGGCGCGGGCCGAAATCCATACCAGCCCCAGGCGCTTCATCAGGTCATACACACCGTTCAGGCTGTAGGCCACGCCAAACTGCCCGGCCAGCAACTGGCGGATGTCTTCGCCCCGCACCCGACCGCCGCCGCGTTCGCCCTGCAGTTGCTCGACCGCCTGGCGAAACGCTTCCTCCTGTGCTTTGGCAAGGCGCTGCGTGCTCCAGTCATGCGGCATGCCGGCCAGACGGGCCACGCCGCCAGCGAGGAACCATTGCACCCAGCGCATGACCGCGTGGCGGGTCACGCGCAATGCAGCCGCCACTTCGGTATAGCTCTTGCCGTCCTTTAGGTGCGCCAGCGCGATCAGGCGCAGTCGCCGGCGCCCATCCTTTTCCTTGTGGGCCAGTCGGTCGAAATCATAGGGCTGCAGCTGATCAATGATGTGCTGAGATAACATTTTCGTAACCTCCTGCGAGAGCCAATATGTCTCAGACTCCGATCGCTGGCTTTGGTTCTTTGTCTGTCGGGATTGGTATGAGGTCGTAGGGAAGTCGCTTGATAAGAAAATCGGTCATGTTTTCGCTCACCTGCAGGGTGAACTGAACTTGGCGGACAAGTGCTTGATTTCAATAAGGAAACCACCAAAATCTGACAACGAGATCACGGATTCAGGGCATTGGCGAACGGGCGCGAAAGCGTCAATGACGCCGGCAATCAAAAGCGCGACCCGCGCGCACTGGATAGCCACACCAGCAGCACTGCGTAAAATGCAGGCAACCTTGAGAAAGCCGCGCCCTGACTTGGTTTGGATGGATTTTTGTCTCCTCATCAACAACGTTATCCACAAGAAACGCGAACAACTTTGTCTTGACGCTTGGGGTGTCAATGCCGTGTCCATTGCGGACTGCGCAGATCAACCGGATGATCAAATTTCAAATGCGCGAACTGCTGTGAAGCCGAAGAATCGCATCATCCTTTGACTCCGAGGATTGCGCTCGAAGCGCGCGTCACTACCACAGCTCGACTGTCCGCTCGGCAACCGCACACAGTGTCGATTCGAACGAATTTATCGGGCCGTCAAGAGCCGGTCATGAACGACCGTTGACTGCACATCAATTCGGTTGGCAGTCAAGCCGACACGGAAGAGCCGGCGCAAAGCGCTGCATTTCTGATCATCAATGGACGGACGCCAAAACACTGGACGCTCACCTTCAAATTTCCGGATGCCTGACCTTCAACACTTCAGTTCACCGGTTGCTGAGGAAAGGCCGGTAGAACGAAGGGTCGGGTGTCATCGCGTTGAGTTCTCACTGGGTGGACGGTTCTTGCGGTAGGAGTCCTTCAGGAAGATCTTGCCGTCGCGAAAGGTGAACAGATCACACCCATGAACTTCGACGCGGGTACCATCCGCACATGTTCCAGTGAACGTCCACTCGGAGACGCCTCGGTTTCCATAGACAAAATGGCGCACATTGCCCCAGTGGGCATCGGGAAAGACCCCCCAGACCTGCGCGAAGCCCGCTCGCACGGCTTGTCTGCCAACGTATCGGGTGCCGCAGGCATCAGCGCCAGCAGAGGACTCGAAGACGCAGTCGTCTGTCATGAACGACATGAGGACATCGACATCGTGGCGATTCCATGCGTCGGCAAAGTCCTGCAACACGTCCGTGGTTACTTCAGGAATCAACATTGGCATGATCGGGCACCTCCTACAGGCGCTGCACAGGAATGTGCGGTACGGAAGGCCATCGTGCTCTCTACCGCCAGAGACTGCAATACAACGTAGTGTGTTGGCCCATTGGCGTTGTCCACGCGCGTTGCCGCACGCTCAACGCACCCGTCGATGATTCCCTGCTGGTCCGGACCCACTTTGCAGGACTCGTTCCTTGCACATCCAAACCGCTGTTTCATCGCGATCTTGGCTTGGCCAAGCGCGAACGCCCATCTTTCATCCGTGAGAGCTGGATGTCGCTCGTACTGAATTTTCAGGCC
>NZ_KL448329.1:0-49011 GCF_000709345.1 Polaromonas glacialis
CGAAGCTACACGCCACGCCGGGTTTCGTTTATGCGCAACACCGTGCCGACGGTGTCTACCGCCGTGCTGACAGGCGTGACCAAAAACATCGGTCACGTTCATCGGAATCAGCGGTCACGTTGCCGGAATCCCTCCGGTCACGTTCACCGGAATGTCGGTCACGATCCCGGAATCACCGGTCACGTTGGTCCGGAATACTCAATGGGACTCGCGGGACCCACTGGCCGTGAACTGACTGACTCATTTCCTTAACCAGAACTGAGGTTATGGAAGGGCAATCGCCTAGCCAAGTGAAGGCGGCGCTGCGCACTTCGCCCGGCCTGGCGGAGCGCCATCCCGATGCCGAGCAGTATGTGAAGGAAGCGGTGAAAAATGCGGACCAGGCGCTGGATGCCTCGGCGCCGTGAGCCGGGCCAGAAAAAGGTAAGCTTGACTGACTGGTCATTTTGCCCGGGTGAACCCGGGTCGATGGTCTGCCGGGTGTGCATGCGGCGCCATGATGTGGCCAAGGTCTCCTGCTCTCTATTCCGAGGGCCCGTAACCAAAAGCCTCCTGGGGTTCGTTCCCCCAGGGGAAGCCCTCTTCCTGATCCCCTTTTCTTTCTCTTTTCAACCTCGCATCACTGCCCTGCCTGCCCGGCAGGCGGTGTCGCCCGTCAGTCGGCCATCGGCGCCATGAGCTCGAAAAATGTGCCATCGGCTAGCCGCCAGATCTCCTCCTTTTCAAGATCAGTAGGCGACCTTGAAAGTCGGCGAATCCTCCGGCCTGGAGCCGCGCCGGTCATAGACCCGGGTAGTGCCGATGTTCGCGTGGCCCAGCCACTCCTGGACCCGAGCGATGTCGGCGTGGTGCTCCAGGGCGGAGGTCGCGGCGGTGGCGCGCAGCGCATGCGGGCCCATGTTTTCGCCCGTGATGCCGACTTGGGCCATGTACCGCACCACCACCTCCGAATACACGCCGCCGGGCGTGAGCGCCGTGGCGGCCATCCCCGCTTTGGGCGTACGGATGCGCCTGAAAAGCGGCGCGTCCGCTTCTCCGCCATGGCCGGCGGCGGCCAGGTACTCGGCCACCAGGCGCAGCGAGTGCGGGTGCGCGGGCAGGTAGCGCAGCTTGCCGCCCTTGCCCTGCACGCGCAAATGCGGCACGCCCCGGCGCTCCTGACTGAAATCCTTGACCAGCAATTTGGTCAGTTCCTCGCGCCGGAGCGCGTGGTACAGCAGCACCGACAGGATGGCCCGGTCCCGTTTTCCTTTCAGCGTGTCGCTGGGGGGCGCATCGAGCAGCCGGCGCGCCTGGGCGTCGCCCAGCGCGGGCGTCTTGCCTTCGCTGGTTTCGGCCTTGGGGCGCCTGACGCCCCGGACCGGGTTGTGGGTGACCGCATTGCACTCGCACAGGTAGTCATAGAGCGACGCGAGCGCGGCGAGCTTGCGCCGGATGGTCGCGCCGGCCAGATTCTGCTTTTCCAACTCGGCGCGCCAGGCGAGGATGTGGGCGCGCGTCACGGAGCGAAATTCCTCGGGCTGTTGGATGCCGGTGAAGGCCATGAAGGCGCGCAGGTCGTTTTGGTAAGCGCGCTTGGTCTGCATGCTGACCAGGTTGGCGAACCATGCCGCCTCGGGCGGTACGTCAGCGAGGCGGGCAAATTCGGGTGCAGTCAGGGCGCGCGGCAAGCTAAGCGCCACCAGATCATGGGTTTTCATCCCATCTCTTTCAAGTCAGTACGGCGCTGTCCTGATAGACCGTCACACTCATGGTTGGGAAAATTTAATACGCAGCTTGGCCAACTCATCGGAGGCATTCCAAAAGGTAGGAAATGACCCATAAGCAGCTTTTTTATCGTAGTCAATCACAAAAAATGCTTCTTCCCCGACGATCATCAATTCAGGATTAGCTGCAATGTAAAACCTTTTCTCCCAATTTTGAGAAAAAACGTTAACCTGCAGAAGGGCTTCCATAGCTGCCTTCAAATCGGCTAAATCCTTGCCGAGAATGATGCCGGCCTCGATCTTTTTTTCGATTGCTATCCATTCCCTAGCTTTTTCCAAGGTGTGTGTGACAAAGACAACCTGGGTAGTGCCCCTGATCACAAAAAATATCTTGGTCGGCGTATCCGCTGATTCATATTTCTGAGCAATCCATAGATCTTTATCAGCACCGTTTGTCATGAGCTCATCCTTTTGATTAAACTGATGATAACGGTTTTTATCAACGGTTGGAGGGCCTTAAAAACGTAGACGAAGCCGTTTCTTATGCAAATTCGAATCATGGAATGATGCGGCCTCGCTGTCATTACAAGGCCGTAATGTTATTGCCCTCTTTGTCATAGGCTTTCGACGAGTCGCATGTGCCACAGCAATTGTGTGACGGAAAAGCGTCGTAATCCATCACAAATGACCAGCAGTCTTAGCCGTATCAGTACGGCAGCCTACACTTCGAAAGCCGAGGAATTATGCATACGACTTGTAGGTCAGCTTAATCTTATTAAGAGTATAAATTATTCAGAATCAACTAAATAATTATTTAATAATATATGCTGGTCTAGCTTTGACCTCATCGTACAGACGTGCAATGTAGTGACCAATGATTCCTAAGCCCATTAGAATGGCACCACCTATGATAACCAGTAAAAGAATCACAGTCGTAAATCCATCTATTGAATGACCATTTATTTTTTGAAAGAGGCTGATTGCGCCGAACAGTGTTCCGATGATCAAGGTCAAAAATCCTATGATCGATACAATTTGCAAAGGGGCACTGGAAAAATTTGTGATGTTATTGATTGCATAGCGTAGCAACTTTATCCGGCTCCAGCGACTGGTCCCTCCAACACGTTGCGGGACCAAAAAATAAATTTGAATACTGGGATAACTTGTCCAGTGGACTAATCCTCGAAAAAACCGCACCTTCTCAGGAAGTGAGAGGTAGGTATCAATCACCTTGCGATCAATCAATTTAAAATCTGACTGACCATTAATATCAAAGCCTGAAAAATACTGAAAAACCGAATAAAAAAGTTTTGCGTATAAGCGGTTGGTAAGACATTCGTTCCTGCGGTCCTGCTTTCTAGCTTCAACGATCAATATGCCTTGACGCCAAATTGAAATCATTCTAGGAATTAATTCCGGAGGATGCTGTAAATCACTATCAAGGATGACGGCTACTGCGCCACGTGCATCGGCAAGTCCGGCTTGGATCGCGGCTTCCTTGCCGAAGTTGCGTGTGAAAGAAATGAGTCGAATCCGCTTGTCGTGAGTCGCCGCCATACTGATTTGTTTTTGGCTTTCATCCCGGGATCCGTCGTCGACCGCAATTAGCTCAAGATCGTACCACTGTGTCTGAGCAGATTTTAAAATCGTCTGTAGATTTGCAAGAATGTGTTCGCCTTCGTTATAAATCGGAACCACGAGACTCACCAAAGGTTTGGCTTCGTCATTTTTCGTCATGACAAAAAATGGGTTCCGTTTTTTGTCTGAATTATCGCGTTGCATTGCAACTGCAGTCTGTTCTTGGAGTTCCTTGACGTGCTTACGTAGACGCAGAATCTCACGCTCTTGCTTGTTGACGATATTGACTAAATCAAGTAGGTCGATGGTATCCGTTGAGAGAGACTCAATGATAGCTGTCGTCGCATTTTGGTCTTTCACCTTTTTACACTCTTTTTACTCCAGATGTTTGCTGGATAATTCTGGTTTAAACGTTGCGTCCAAGCATTCGCTTGGTCGAGGTTCCCTTCTGTTCGGGCCAACTCAGCAGCCGTGTAAAGTGCTTCCGGCACCCAGTAACCACTATATGTAAGGATGAGTTTTGTATAAAGGGCAAGAGCTTCCTTTTTTCGACCACCTAGTTCGCTTGCCTTTGCTGCCCAGAAAATAGCTTCTTCTGACCTGCCACGCCCGCGGCGTTGGCCAGCAGATTCGATGAAATAAAATTGCGCTTTGGCATAATCGTGATGCCGCATGGACTGCCATCCCAAGCGGTAGTTGCGCTCCGGAGACAATGCATGAATGACCATGGACGTTATAAAAAGTATTGCGATCCAGGCTATATATTTACTTGGTTCTGTTATATCAGTTAGTACATCACGGTGTAGCCTAATTTTCTGTTTGTAATTATAAAAAATCAGGATGCGCTTTATACAGATAAATGCAAGAAAAAAGCATGCAAAAGTTGAAACTACTTTGCCTACTTTTCCGATCAACGTAGTAGAGTAATGCAAGACTACTTGCGTTGTTTCAGGGACTACCAGCATAAATCCGGGTGCGGCCAAGGTGAGTGTTCCAGGGGATGCGAGTTGCCAGCGAGGATGAAATGCCATCTTGATCAGATGTGGCGTGCCTATGCCGGTTGTTGAAAATCGAATTTCTTCGCGTGAAATGTGTTCATCTGACACTTTAATTCGAGCAGGATCGGCATGAGAAATATGGATCTCGTGTTGATTCTTTCCCAGGTAATATGGTTGTGATCCGTCTCGATGGTCCTGGCGCCTGAACCAGTCAAAGGCATTTTCCATCCATCCTGCCATGGGAGTTTGCAATAGATCCCACGTCACAGGCGTAATCATTTGGCTGGAAAAATTCCGAAGCTGATACACAGCAAAAGGTGGCGCCTCACCAATTTTTTCAAAGAGCTTACTGGTTTGCGCTGCAAGTTTGGCAGCGTCGCTGCGGAGCAGTAGCGTGTCAGCATGCAGCCACTGCATGTGTACGGCCGCTTTCTCCAGGTCCAGGCTGCCGGATGGAAATCGGCTTAGGGGGGAAGATGGCTGCGCTGAAATTTCGGATTGCAACCAATAAATTGCAGGCCCCAGTAACGCTGATTCCATATATAGGCCTTCGAGCACGGGCCGTCCGCCAAGAAACATCGGGAGCGCTTCAAGTGCTCGTGTCGACCCCAGATCGCTGTTGGCTGGGGCATGTTCAAAAACGAGGCGTGATGAAGTCGGCGTGCCTTTAAGCAGGGGAAATAAGCGAGTCAGATTTTGCCATTGTGGTTTGGCCTCATATCCAGAGTAATTCCAGAAAGCCCAGTCGGGAGCCCGATGAACGCTGTGAGCAATCCAAGTGGTCGTACCGACGAGTAACACAACGGCAGAGCAGGCTATAGTCAGCATACCCCCCCGAACTGCTATGGCTGCGAATGCTTCACCGAACACAATCCCAGCGGTGATACCGCCGCATAACCAGGCCAGCGGGAAAAACCTAATATCAGCCATGCCAAGCGACTCGGCAGCAAGCCATCCGGTTACCGAAACGACAGCGGCAGCGGCAAAAAAACTTGCCGCCGTCACTGCTCCTGGGGATAGCTTTTTTAAGATGGATGGAAATAACCAAGCACTGCTGCCGATCAAACCCATGACGGTAAAAGGCAGAAGGCTGTTGGGAAGTAGATCATGCCAGTCTTCAACAAAATAGGCATTGTCATTGGCAACCGTATAGCCATGCATTTCAAGCAATGGCCACAACCAGCCGGCCAGAAGACAAAAGGCCAGTGCGTTTCCCTTGATGATAATCCACATTGTCTGCCGACAATTCTGACGAATGAAAAGCAGAGTGAAGCTGGAAATTCCGACGACCAATAATGGATACCCATGACTAGCTCCGGTAAAGGCTTCCAAAACACCCGCCACAATCCACATCCCGTCGCCATCTTTTGCTCGCAACCATGCGACAAGCGCCAATACCGCGAATAGTTGACCATAACTGTAGGCGAATTCACCGGATAGAGTTGACAAAAGGTTGCCACCCCATATCGAATTTTGCTCGTGCAGAAGATAGGCTAAGCTTGCCAGCGCCGCTGTTAATGCTGACAACCAGTGAAGTTGTAAAAATCTTCTCACAACGACAAATACAGTTCCAGGCAATAATAGTGAAGGTAAAACAGTTGCCCATTTAAAGCCAATAGCAAATCCTAATATTTTCTCTAGAGCCGCTATTGTTATAAACGGAAGAGGAAAATAATATGAAAGTGCTGGAAGCCCTCCAAATACTTCTGGCATCCAGGCTGTTAATTTTCCGGAAGGTAGAAATTCAGTTGTGAAATACCAGGCAGTCAGAACATGAGAGGCAAGGTCTCCGCCAGTCGGTAGCGTTGGCAGGTTTAGTAGCGGCCATTGCAGAGTAAAAGCAATAAGGCAAACAAAAAAACCGGTAACTCCGCAATCAATAACAATTAGCGGAAAGGCTTTTTTGATCATATACCGTCAAAATTGAAAAGTTTGATTATTCCTAAGTGAACTGCATCCGGGAATTGGAATGGTATTACCGTTTCCATCGCTTATGATAAAGGCAACACTTCCTGTAGTTGTCGTGCAAGTTCCGGAATGGCCACTCGATGCAATACTTGTTGCCGAGCATTGAGGTGACGATAGTCTCTCAATCTTGTCGCTATTGCCGTTTCCATGCGATAAAAAATTAATCAATTTTGACTGACATAAAGTTGTCGTAGTCGATGGAGTTACAGTGGTTGTCGTGGTCGTCGGTGATGTCGTGGTCGTCGGTGATGTCGTTGATGTGGTGCTAGACGAGTTGGTCGTCGTCGTTGCTGTGGTTGTGGTGGTTGAACCAGCAGTTGTCGTGGTTGTACTGGTCGTAGAAGAAATCAGATAGCCGGTCTGCTTTGGATCGTTGGACGCGATGTTGCTGTTGAGTGTGATAGATAAGGTGTTTGCCTTGCTATCGATCCATGTCACAGTAATAGCCACTTCCTTGTAGATTGGCGCCGTGGTATGGGAAGTGACCGTCCATGCCCGGTTATAGGTAGCATCACCACCAATGATCGAATCACTGCCAGTTGCAATATTTCCGTAAGCGGTCAAGTTGGCATATGAGCGAAGTTCATCGAGTTTTTGCTGAGCCCGCATGGTTGCTTCGGATCGCTGCTTTGCCTGGGAATTAACGTTGAAAAGCGTTGTTTGAAATTTCATTAAAGAAATAAGACCACCGGTCAGAATAACAAGGGTAACCAGCACTTCAATTAAGCCGAATCCGCGTTGGGAAACTTGCTTTAAAAAAACAAAAGGCAATAATTTTCGCATATTAAAAGTCCCGCCATGAGCCGGTTACTTTTGTGACAATTGCCGATGTTGATGCAGTATAAGGAGATATATTATTGCCGCTGTTAACATAAAGCTCAGTATTGGCAGTGAACTGTGTGAGTGGCGTGTCAATAATTAAAGAACCAAAAATTTTGGTTCCGCCCCAGCCATTCATATCAAAGCCTTTGCCGCAGTAAACTATTCCAACAATGGTCTGCCCTCCGTTAATTTTTGGGCAGTCGGTTGTTGTTTGTATATCGAAAACAAGAATAACTGGTTGACTTAAACTACCAATAGTTGATGGACTATAGCTGCCAATTGTTGCATCATTGTAGTAATATATAGGACCGGCGGTAGCTCCACCGGGTTGAGTTTTTGCAATCTGCGCCATGTCAGATTTTGAAATATCAAAAACATAATCCCATGAAGTACCCGAGAATCCAATAGGAGTCACTGCCACTGGGTTTCCATTTTCATCTTTCATGTGGCCCATATCAATGCTACTTAGTGGCGCGGAGCTGACTACTGCTTGGCCAATTGAGTTAGTTCCAACAATATTTGGATTGCCTGTTATTCCAGAAATGGGACCATTGACAACCAATGGCGCAATTGTCGGAACCTTGAATTTCAGTGTTACTAGATTAATAATCTGCTTTACAGTTGCTGTAGCATCTCCAGTAGAGATCGCATTGATTTCTACCACCTTAGGACTTGTAGTGCTTCGCCATAAGGTCGTTGTGACAAGGAATTTACCAATCGTCTGCGCAGGTAAAGATGTCGTGTTTCTTTGGTTGTAAGGCGGATAGGATGTATTACTGGTCCATGCAGCACCGGTGGTCCCTGCTACTGCGTTCCATGCAATACTGCTTGCATTTCCACCAGTTGCCAGCCAAGCCATCGTATAGTCAATACCACCTTGTGCAGCTTCGAACGACCCGGAGTGGTTGTACTGGTTGGCGGACATTTTCTGTTCAAGAATAGCGCCTCGGTTTGCATAAAGCGTAACAAACGTGATTAGAAATAAAATTATCACGGATATAGACAGGATTGCGGCTCCACCCTGCTTTGTACGCGAAACAAGTGAGTTCGGAGAAAATGGCTTTTTTCGCCAGCTACCGCGTAACGGCTTATGTTGGGCTAAATAAATCATTTTGCAGCTTTACCGTTTCAGTCAGCGATTGAGTAATTTTCCCATCACTTTTGACCTGCCCAGTCAAAGTAATAACAATCTGACGAATTTTAATATTTGGACCAGATGTGCTGTTGACATAGATTGGCACGGAGTTGGTTTCGGCAAAAGTCAGTGCTGTGATCGTGGTGGTTTTGGTATCTGACAAGTTATCCAAGGCGTTGGTGCTCGCTGTTGTACAGTCAAAAGTGGTAGCATTCACCCCAGTCCGCATCATGATACCGCCGGCATTAAGTAGAAAACCGAATTCTTCATCTGAAGTTTTTACTCCGTTGCCATTTTTGTCATACGCATACAAGATACATCCGGGTGTTGCAACGTTAACGGTTGCAAATGGGTTGCTATATGTGGATCCATAGCCAATTCCGTTGATGGCTCCATTTGAGAAAAGTGGGCTGCCCCAATAACTGGCACGCCGTATGTCGCGAACCATTAAGGTCATGACAGCTCGAAGCTCCTGATTCAAACTGGCCGCCTTCAAAATAGCCGCGTTAGCCCTCAGATGCGCGGCAAGAAAAGAGGTCAACCCCAGCATCAGGAAAAGCCCTATAGTGATTGAAATCATTAACTCCACTAGCGTGAATCCCTGCTGCCTTGCTTTATTCAGCATGAGGGATACCCTGCAGATATTGCGCCGGTGGGCGTGCAGATTGCAGCTTTTCCGAGGAGGGTAAGACTAATTTTCGCCTGCTTGCCGAGGGGAGATTCGAACAGGGAACTGCCTGTTGGCGTAGCAAGTCCCCGTATTGGGTCAAAACTAGGATCTGTCGAAAATGTTGATGTTGAAAGCGTTGCACCCCTAAAGTCGGTTGAACTGACTCGTTGGAGATCGCAATAGTCCGTGTCCGTCGTAGTTGCGCTCGTGCAAGTACATGTGGCACCTAATTTCATGCCGTAACACCATGTGATGCCCGTAGAGAAATTGATAAATACGGTCTGGTTGTTTTTTATTGCCGATGTTCGGGCAAATTGAAGATTTGTCAGTAGCGCGTCGGATGCGCCTTTGAGTCGATATTTATCCAGTGTGGACTGGTAGGACGGTAGCGCAATGGCAGCAAGAATGGCGATGATGCCAAAAACGACAAGCACTTCTATCAGTGTTAAGCCTGATTGAGGCTTCCGATAGGTCAAACCTAACCTATTCATCATTTTCCCCAGCAAGTCAAAGGGGTGTAGCTCGTTACAGCTCCAGTTTGCGTAAGCGTCAAACTCGGACATTCAGTGTCCGACCCCTGTGCCTTGGTTGTCACAGGGGTCGCAACCAGCGTGTACGCCGTAGCCGTACCAACGGGGACCGTTAACGTGTAGTAGCCACCTTCAGAAAGGGACGCACCGCCGATTTGCGCGAGCGTGCCGTAGGTTGTGTTGCTGATACGATATTTCTCTTGTGCCAACTGCAACGTGCTGAGGGCCACTATCGCATCAGACCGGTTTGATTTCCTGATATACGATTGATAGGAGGGCAGTGCGATGGCGGCCAAAATGCCGACAATGGCAACCACAATCATCAGTTCAATCAGGGTAAAGCCTTGACTCTTCGTGTAGTCTTTGAGAAAACGGTGTCTCACCGAAGTCTCTGTTGGACTAAAGAGGTTTCTTTTGCGATCTAAAAAAATTTTTTTCTCCCAGCTATTCACCGTGTAGCCACCTAATGGGTACCCATCTTAGGGTAGTAGCTTTTGAGCGATATTGTGCCATTTTGTAAAAAACATTTATATGTAATTTCTACTGCTATGCGTCTCCGGGACGTTCAGTGGAGCCACTTTATGAGTGCTGGCGATGTGCACAAAGCCAAAAAACGTGAAGTCGCGCTTGTCAAAGCAGGTGGCCACACGGCGAAAGACTTTCATGCGCTGGAAGAGGTTTTCAACCAAGTGGCATGCCTTGTAGCGGTGCCGGTCCAGAATGCGTAGTTTTTTGCGGTTCACCCTGGAGGGGATGACGAACTGCATGCCACGCTTTTGTGACGCCTGGACAATCTTGTCTGAGTCGTATGCCTTGTCAACCAGCAGGGCCTGGGCCTGCAGGACATCAAGAAACTCGGGCACGGGTTTGAGACAAAACTTCGGAAATTTGCCAGGCTCATAACTTGTAAGTTGTGGGCCTGGCCGAAAAGCCTCATGAAGCCAGGCTCAAAAGACGCTTAAACAAGTTTCGAGCCTGGCTTAAATTTGACGAACTATCTTTTGAACCAAAAATTGGCGACATTGCCAACTGCCGTGTCTCCACCTCGCAGGGGAGCATCGAAGCCCAACGGGTTGGCAGGGGCCTGGCGCCAAAATAGCTGCAAGGCAAAAACAGGCAAGACTACCTGATGGGCCCAGTCAATTGAATACGCCATTAAAGCCAGCTTTCGAGCAGGCTTTTTTATGCCCGGCGTATGCCGGTGGTAAAAAATATTGCGCCTTGATGACCACCATCAGGCGCAAAGCCTGGTCAGGAGATTCGATACGCTGGTTTTATGCCAAGTGCGCCGGCGCGGCGTAAGGATGCCCCGTGCATTGAGCGCCCTGGCGATATTGCCCAGGGAAATGATGCCTTCTCCTTTCAGGGAATCGATTACCGGCCGCAGATCGGCCGCGTGGTGATCGGCTTTGGCCTTGATGACCGATATCGCTGCCGTGTTTCCTTTTGCGGCTTTTTTCAGTGCAGCAGCGCCATTGGGGTTTCCAAGAATCTGCCTTCGACGTTTTGCTGCCTGTAAAGCGTCCTTGGTGCGTTTAGAAATGGCTTCGGCCTCCTGCTGCGCCACCAGGGCCATGATGCCAATGGTCAGGTTGTTGGCCTGGGGCAGGTCGGCGGCGATGAACCGCACGCCGGCGTCCTGCAGCGTCATCAAGAAGGCGGCGTTGCGGCTGAGCCGGTCGAGCTTGGCGATCACCAGGGTCGCGCCGGTCACCTTGGTGAGGTGCAGCGCCTGGGCCAGTTGCGGGCGGGTGTTGAGCTTGCCCGTCTCGATTTCAGTGTAGGTCGCCAGGATGCTCGCGGGCAGCGAGGTGGCGTAGTGCTCGATCGCCTGGCGCTGCGCCTCCAACCCCAAACCCGACGATCCCTGCCGAGAAGTGGAAACGCGCAGGTAGCAGACGATTTTTTTCACTTTTGGCCTCAGGTATAGAAATGGCTAACGGTCGTTACGCCATCTTATACCGCACCAAAATGGAGAAAAAATGTGTCTTGGGTTCCGGGAACCTGGCACTTGAAAATAGCCAGAGGCCGGTGCGTGAAAGCCGATCGCCATCAAAACCGTGCGCTGGAACTGGTGGCTGCGGGGCAGTCGTACCGGGAGGTCGATCTGCCCTTGAGCATCAGCAAGCGCGACCGCGCAAAACAAGCAACGATTACAGGCTGAGGTTCGGTGGGTAGTTCCACCAAAACGTATCTGTCAAATCCCTGAAATCCAAGCCTGGCGCGGGTTTGCGGGCGATCTTACTCATTTACGAACGAATCCTTACGCCTAGCCAATCCCAGCCGACCCTTTACTAGTCCCCCCAATCCCGTTAAGCGTTGGCAGTCCGGATTCTCGCTCCTCAGCCGCACATAGAACTATCTTTTCGTTCAGGCTCAGGCCTGTCGATGGCAGTGCGCGCTTCCCTTTCCTGGTAGTTCACCGGGGCGAGGACAATGATGGTGGGAGGTGCCTCCGCGGTAAGCATCGATTGCAAGGTCCTACCGTCCAGTAAGCACAGGCCCTCAGGCAGCGAATCGGAGGTCGCGAGATCTGCCTCAAGCGCGAGTCGCTGCTCTGGTTTCATTCCAATAACGATGAATAAATACCAGCGACTGCCCAAGCATAAAATCTCGCGATTGGCAATGCTCGGCGACTCATTGGGTACGCCCCTCCGGCAAAGGCTGATAGCAGCCCCGAGGTCGGGCGCATAACCGACTACTCGGCTAGGCGGCTTCAGACCTCGACTGCGCGCTGGCTGGGCCTCGAACGCGCCGAATTGGCAACCACTCGGCCCATCGTGAGGAAAGAGTACGAAGTCCGGTGGCTGTATGACTGTGGCTGTAACGGTGACGTGATAGACCGACAGCGGTACTAATTCCGACAGGGTGCCCCCATGTCGATCAAAGAAGTCGACCCACTGTGCACGTGGCGTTTCGTCTTCAAGTAGGACGGCAAACGTCAACGATGTCGGCGGAGTCCGATCCTCAGCGGAGGAGGGCGAAGGGTTCATTGAGTGCTCCGGATTGCCAAGCGCGAACGCCGAGATTTAGCGGGAACAATGGTCATGGGCTCACCAAAGGTTCGTTCGTAAAGCGCGCAAGTGCGCTCAAATGCCTCGTACTTCCTCTGCAGACGCAACTCGCTGCCAAAGCCAAGGTACGGAAAGTGATGGAGATACTCGCCGAAGAGGGCTTGCATGTCTTTGTGGTAGCTATGAGTGTCGAGGATGTGCGCATGCCAGACCGCGTCCGCGAACTTCGTCGGAACCAAAGGATAGGGAAGGCACGAATTCCAGAGCCGCAAGGTTAGCAAGCGTTTATACTCCCGCTCGGCCAAATCTGCCCGCTTGACCGACCAGCAACGCTCTGCCCGCAAGGTTGCTTTCACCGCCTCAAGGTTGATCGCCGCGACGCGAGGATCGACGCCGTCGCGCAGCAATCGCTTCAGGCACGCCTGGTCCATCGGAAGATCAGGGCGATTCATCAGGTAATCGCCCTCGCGGAGGCTTTGCACGGAGCGGGTCTTGCTGTCGAGCGTCATGCCGTGAACCTCGACGGTCAGCCGGGACCGATCCCGCGCTGCAGCCAGAACTCGATGAAGGAACGAGCATCGGAAACATCGAGCCCGAAGCCTTCGAGCACCGGAAATATCGCCAAGAAGTCCGAAAATCCCGTATAGTTGGTCTCCAGTACGGCGGCTACGTTGCAGGCAAAGACGGTGTTCTGGTCGTGAGGCAGGTGGCGCAGCATCCGCAGAACGAGCGCTCCGGCCTGTGTTGTCAGCTCGAATATGGGTGGCACCTGGATGCCCAGTCGTGCAAGTGATTGCAGCACGTCGATGAAGATCTGGCCTTTCCAGCCATCCCTATTGGAAATCGTGCGCAGCATGTAGGGGTCCACCTTGTCGTACCACGGCGCATGCCCATCACCATTTCTGGACAACAGGATGAGGTGGCGCTCGTTCGGAGCAAAGCCACGGTTCTCCGGGTCAATGTGCGGCCATTGGATAACACCCAGCATTTCCAGCGGTCGCGCCCAGTCCATCACCTGCTGCAGGCTGCAGGACCATTTCACAGCCGCATTGAGCAGATGACCCAGCGGCAACTGTCCGTCGATGCGACGGAAATCCCTACCGCCCAGGCGCAGATACTGGGTGAGCAGCACCAAGTGGCGCTCTTCGGGGATGAAGTCACGCACTGGCGCGACCTTCTCATGCAGTGCTTCGGGCAACGCACCCAACACAAGCAGCATGTCTGCCGCAATCCCCAGTGACATTTCCAGTTCTCCGCAGGCCCAGACGAGGTGGCTCGCGTTGACCTCCTGGACCCAGGGTGCCTGGCCATCCAGCTCTTCCGACAGCAGTATTTTGAACGCTTCGGTCGGACGGACGCCGCGATAGCGATCAAGGGTCGGCACCTGAATTCCCAGCGCGTGGAGCGATGCACAAGCGGCGACCACCGCCTCGTACTTGAAGCTCGACCGCGACAACGCTTCGACCACTTGACCGGGGGGAACCGTCGAGCGCCACGGCTCGCGCCCATCCAAGCGCCGCGACAATAGACGTGCCATCAGGTCGTCAGGTCGATAATTTGCCGGCAAGCCACTGCACGGTGGAATCTGCACGCCCAAGGCAGCCAGAGGCTCCGCCACCGCCAGAACGTCGCCCAACGTGCAAGACCAGTCGACGCAAGCCGTCACCAATCGAGCCGGCGCAATCGTGAAGGACCCCGAGCTATCTCTTGTTGAGGCCATCAGCGCCACATGCCGCTGCGTCGGCTGGAATTCCGCCGGCATGGGCGGCGGCGTCTCACCCGCCAGCGGCGGCAGGCGAGCTAAGGCCTTCTCGACATCGCCCCACGTCATGTCGTACTTGGCGGCCACCTCGACAAGGGCGGTCCATGGTCGTCCCATCCGAGAGAGGGCATCGTGTAAGTCGAGATCGCGCTGTCCTGGAACGAATTCCGCGTGTCCTCCGGGGAGGGACTCCGCCTCGAACCCGAAGTCCCGCAGCGCGAGCGCTGCTTCGGCGACAACCGTTAGTGGCAGCCTGTGCAATACGGCCACGGCAAGCTGGCGCCGCGCCGTCACGCACTTGGACAGGTAGGTTCTGTCATGGAATAGCAGATCGAGACGTAGCGGGTCGTTACCGAGCGCTTCCAGCTTTTCGATGGAAAAGCCCAGGCTCGGCAGCGACCGCAAACACTCAAGCGCCGATGACGCACCGCAGCTCAAGTGGTGCATCACCAACTGGAGGTCATCCGCTGTCAGGCAATTCGCACCCTGCAATGTCTCCTCATCATTGTTCCCGAGTTGATCCAAGAATTTCCGGTGGTCTGCGGTCAGCTTCGAGAGGTCCGCAGTGATCGGTGGCACGACAACTCGCAGCCCTGTCGATCGCAACTCGGCGCATGCCTGGGAGATATCTGCCATCGACATGCCCATCGACAACGCGGCGCTGAGAATTTTCCCTAGGGAGAGTACGTGGTGAGGATTACGATAGTTCCCACTAATCCTGCGAAGAAGGCTGATGGCAGCAACGCCAGGGACTTCGCAGCGCGCGAGATGGTCGACATCCGGCAGAACCACGCCTAGGTCGGCCAGCGGTCGGGCCAGGTCGGCGATCTCGGCAAGAGTCAAGGCCCATGAATCTGCGGCCTCAATCAGGCGAACGAGGGAAAGCTTCACGATGCCCGAGGCATTCCAATTCCAGCTAACGTCCGATGAAAGCAAGCGCAGGCCGAGGCTCTCCACGTCCGACCACCCACGCTGAGCCGCGTAGAGACCGAGCATTTTGTACGCTTCAGGAAGGACGGCGCTTGGCGCCAGTGCAGCCGCGCGAGCGGCCAACCAGCGAGCCAACGCCCCACCGCACGACGAACAAAAAAGGGCAGTGAGCCCGTTGATCTGCTCGTCGCGCCTGCCCCGGCCGTGCCAGAGCCATTCCTGCCGAAACAGCCAGGCATCGAGCATCGGCGCCACGCCGATGGGTCGTTTCAGCAGCATGCTGCTCAGCGCAGGAAACGCGGCTGTCTGCGTGCTATCGGCCCGCGCGGGCAGCAGAGCAGCGGCCAGGCTACCGCTGCGCCAGTTTCGGTCGATGAAAGCCAACGGCAAAAGCCAGTCTTCGAACGCCGCTTCCAGAGCAAAGAGATCGACCTTAGGCAGATCGAGCAGAGCGTGCCACCCGCCGTCACGGATGGCTTGGGTGAGGTGGTTGAATCCGCGTGGCCATGATGTCACCTCCGAGCGATCGACCTTCAGCTCCGGCCGCAGGTCCTCGTTGAGGTTGGCGAGCAGGTAAGGCGCACGCAGCGTCTTGGCAGCCGCCGTGGACACGCCGTCGACCAGCAGGTGAAGAGCACCGGCGTTGTCCTGCTCGCCGACCGAATGCCAATAGAAGCGAGCATGCCCATTGCGGTCGCGCCCGTGCGACATTGCCACGGCATCCGGCAACGCCCGCTTGAACCCCGGCGCTGGTTGGCCTGCTTCGAGCAGCAATGGGGGCTGTCCCGGTCGCTCGAGCTTCGTCTCGAATTCCGGCAGCCACAACCATCCGTGCATCGACTCCAGCAATTCATCCAGGTTGATGGCGCTTCGCAAGTAAAGGCGCACGGAGGTCCCGCGCGATGCCTGCGACGTGTCCCGCTGAATCCTGAACAGGTTGCTGCCGGCAATCACGCGCGCGCCGACGCCCGGATCCCGGTCCACGCCGTTGCGGCTGAGCCGGCGCGTGCGCAACAGCAATTCCTCGGCCACCATGAAGTAGCTGAAGACGCCGATGCCAAAGCGGCTGTTCGGGAAGATTTCAATGCCCATCTCGCTCCAGGCTGCCTTCTCGACGTGGAACTCGTGGCTGTCGGTGAAGCGCCGGCCGGCTTGCGCAAAGAACGAGCGCAAGTGACGCTCAGTCATGCCGATGCCGTCGTCCACGCATTCGACATAGGTCCGCTGCCGCTCTCCTTCGTCGTAGCCGGCGCGGAACACGATCAAGCCTGTATAGGCCGGAATGCTCGAATCCGACAATCGCAGGTAGTCGGTCCTAGCCCGCCGCAGCCGGCAGGCATCCATGGCGTTCTGGTAGAGCTCGCGCAACGCCAGTTCGGGTCGGCCATACAACTCCTTGCCCATCAGGAGCTGCATCACCCGACCATGGTCGAGTATGAATTGCAGGTGCGGCCGGATGTACACCTTGCGGCCGTGGGCGTCCTCCTCGGGTGTGACCCGGAGATCCGAGAAATGCCGCGGTAGCACCGAGAGCAACCCGCCGGCGTCGACGCGCGCCCTGGGTGCCAGCTTGTGCCCATGCGCGTCCAGCGCTTCCACCAGGCGTTGCGCCGCCAGGTCCACCGCCTCATGCGGGCACACTAGGCCCAGCACCAGCCCGGTACCTTCCGCGTACCAGCCGATCTTCGCGAAGATGCGCACGTAGGCCGCGGCCGAACTCTGCGCAGCCAAGCCTAGGTGGTCGACCAGAACCCTGTCGAGCCGGCGCGGATCCGCGCTCATGCTTGCCGCAAGGGACAGCAGGTGCGCTAGCGTGGCCTCGTGCAAGTGCCAGTCGCTAGGCGGCGGGCCGATCCGCTCATCGTCGAGGAGCTTGCCACCGCCCAGCGGTTCGCGACCGGCCTCGATCTCCTCAAAGTCGGCATACATCAGGCGAGCGAGCTGGACGATGCGTCGACCGCCGAGCACGACGCTCACGCGGTCGTCCCGCACGGCAAACTCAGGCAGGGCGAACAAAGTGCCCAGGTCGGCGTTGATCCAGCCGCCGATCGAATGCTCGGCCGCATCGGGCACGTATTCCCAGAGTTCACCGCTGACGTGGAGGAACCGGTTCAGGCACCAGGCCGCGAGATCCTCGGCTTCCGTCACGGCGCCGCGGTGCCAGAGCTGCGCATGCCGCTCGGCCAGCATCTCTTCCGAGCGGAACGAGTTGCGCCACGCGATCCAGGGGGCGCTCGGGTTCGCATCCGCTTCGTCCACCAGCGGGCGCAGAGGATCACCTCCAATTGTCAGCATCAGCGTACCGGCCGCCAGGATGGCCTCGTAGACATGGGGCACGACCAGAGCAATGGCCGCTTCCGCGGGCGACAGCATGGCAGCCTTGTCGCCCAGAAGCACCAGCAGTTGCCGGATGACGCGCGCCGGTGCTTGCAGGTCGCGCCAGCGGTCGGTCGGTACCGCCGCCACGGCGCGATGGACCATGGCCTCGGCATTCCAGACGATCTGCCGGATGCCAGTGGCCAGTTCCGGCGACCCGTCCGCCACCGTCTGCCACAGCGGGCTGCCCTCGATCTCGACGCACCACGGAGACCTCCGGCCCTGCTGGAGGGTGGGGCTGCCCGAAAGCGGATCGACCTCCCCGGGTTTGTCGTCAAAGTCAAGCTCCAGAGTGCCGTTGGAGGCTGCCCGGTACACGGCGCCGGAGGGATGCCAGTGCCCGTTGGGCGACCAGGCCCAGAACTTGACCCGCGCCTGCTGTGGGTGTCCGGTCTCGCCGACTGAGAGCTCGATCACCTGAAAGCCGTTGATCCAGCGCGGACCTTCGTCGCCCTCGTAGAGTGAGCCGGCGGCGAGGACACGCAGTTGACGGTCCGGATCACGGGTGGTCGTAACCCCCGGGTCGTGCATGTGCCCACGCAACGCCACGTCCACGTAGGCCGCCAGCAGGTTGAACGCTAGCTTCTCGTCGGCCAGATCGGTTAGCGGGTGGTGCATGAGCGCAATGGTCGGACCTTCCAGCCGCCTACCCCGGTCAGACGCCAGCAATTCGATCTGGTTCTCTGTCAGTTGCAGACGTTTGGCATCGTCATCGCCGCCCGCCAGCCACGCCGTGTCAAGCCCAACGATGTTCACGTGGAAGGGAAATCCCGGAAATTGCACGCGGGATCGATAGCCCACGGTTCGATGGGGATGCAAGCGAGGGTCGAGATCGCCGCGCCCGAGATGCGTCACCCAGTTCCAGAAGTTCTGGCTGCGGCCTCGTAGCGTGGCGCGCCATTCAGGGTGTTCGCCCAGCGTTCGGGTAATCCCGGCCAGCCAATCGCTGAACTCCGCCTGGCGTTCGTTCGCCACGGCACGGATCTGCTCCCAAAGTTCCTTCTCGTGCGTCCGCAGGATGTCGTGGTTGCCGGGAACCACGAAGAAGCGGTCGATGCTGAGCCCGCAGATCTTCAGCAGCCGGCGTACCAGATCGGTGGCAATGTCGTACTCTTCCTTCAGGCCCCAATCGGCGATGTCGCCGGTGAAGCAGATCAGGTCGATCGGTTCCGATCGGCAAAACTTCAATAGCTCGGCTTCGAAGTTGCTGGCCTGGAGCACGCGGTGACGGCCCGGCGCCTTGACCTCGATCAGGCGCAGGCGCTCTTCCTTCATCCAACTTAACGCCACGCGTTCGTGCAGATCCGAGATGTGAAGGATACGCAGTCGATAAACCATGAATCGCTGTCGTTGTTGGTATCTCCGAGTGCCCGTGACCGGCGGCCGTAATGCGTTGTCGTGAGCATGGCGCGCAGCCTGCGCGTACGAACGCTGGTTCATTCAGTATGCACGAACTGCGTTCAATATGCACGAACCGCGGATATACGCACGGGCGCCAGATCGCCTAATTGGTTTTAGGTTTAGGGAGCAATAGAACGTAAAACCCCGTTAAGGCTGCGCTTGTCGCATTCGCCAGTCTCTAGTTCCAGGGGAAACCGTGCACAAATTATCCTTTGCGCAACAGTACATTGGCTGTTGCCTTAGAAGTTACCGGCTCAACATCACTGAGAAGCCCTGCCTTTGACGACCAAAAGGTGCTGTACCGCAGCGACACCAAGGCGCCCTTGTCAGTGGTCAGCAGCCGCTACCAGGTAGTCCAGCCCAAGGCCGTGCTGGAGTTCTACCGCGACCTGACGGAAGTCTCCGGCTTCGAGCTGGAAACCGCCGGCGTCTTGAAGGAAGGCCGCAAGTTCTGGGCACTGGCGCGTACCGGCAAGTCCATGGCGCTCAAGGGCAATGATGTCGTCAACGGCTACCTGCTGCTGGCCACATCCTGCGACGGGAGTCTGGCCACCACGGCGACGCCCACGACCATTCGCGTGGTGTGCAATAACACGCTCACCATTGCGCTGAATGGCGCCAGCAGCGCGATCAAGGTGCCGCACAGCACCAGCTTTGATGCGCAAGCCGTCAAGAAGCAGCTCGGGATTGCCGTCTCGCAATGGGACAGCTTCATGTACCGCATGAAAACGCTGTCCGAGCGCAAGGTCAAAAACCACGAGGCCATGAACTACTTCCTCAAGGTGCTGTGCCAGACCGACAGCCAGCCCGATCAGGCCGCCGTCCTGACGAACGAGCGCGCGCTCAAGAAAGTCCAGTCCATGTACGAGGGGCAGGGACACGGCGCGGAACTAGCGTCGGCCAGCGGCACGGCCTGGGGATTGCTCAACGCGGTCACCGAGTTCGTGGACCACGAAAAGCGCGCCCGCAGCCAGGAGTTCCGGCTGGACAGCGCCTGGTTTGGCCAGGGCGCCAGCCTCAAGCAGCGCGCCCTGCACCACGCCTTGCTGCTGGCGGCTTGAAGCGATCTGTCTTCTTGCGGCCATCCGGCCAGCCACCCCTCCGGCCAAGCGCCGGCATAGATCCCCGTTCAATTTTCCGAATTGAACGGGGTTTTTCATTTGTGCCAACCCATTTCACCAACCCCAAGGAACCACCATGAACCCCTTCACCCAGGCCTCACCTACCGCTCCATCCACCGCCAAACCCCAGGCAGCCCTGAAGCTGGTCAAGACCAACCAGATCAACCGCGACGAGTGGCTGGCCGTGCGCAAGCGCGGCATTGGCAGCTCGGACGCGGGCGCTGCCGTCGGGCTGCACCCCTACAAGTCCCATCTGGAGCTGTGGATGGAAAAGACCGGCCGCGACGGCAATCTGCCCATCACCGACCCGAACGATGAGCTGAGCCCGATGTACTGGGGCACGCTGCTCGAATCCATCGTGGCGAGCCACTACACCAAACGCACCGGACGCAAGGTGCGGCGCATCAACGCCGTGCTGCAGCACCCGACTGAGCCCTGGATGCTGGCCAACATCGACCGGGAGGTCGTTGGCAGCCCGGACGTGCAGATTTTGGAGTGCAAGACCGCCGGCATGAACGGCGCCAGGCTCTGGAAGGATGGCGTGCCCGAATACGTCCAGCTCCAGGTCATGCACCAGCTGGCCGTCACTGGCAAGCAGGCCGCCGACGTGGCCGTCTTGATTTGCGGGCAGGAATTGCAGGTGCATCGCATCGAGCGCGACGACGCCATGATTCACCGCCTAATGGCGCTGGAACGCCAGTTCTGGAGCTATGTGGAGCGTGACCAGGCGCCGCCCGCCGATGGCTCGGACTCGGCCGATCTGGCGCTGCGCGCTTTGTACCCGCACGACAGCGGCCAGACGCTGGATTTCTCGCAGGACACCTCCATGTCGGCCGCGTTCTCGGACCTCCTGGTGATTCGCCAGGTGCTGGCCACGAACACCCAGTTCGAGGCCCAGGTCAAGCAGCGTATCCAGCAGCGCATGGGGATAGCGACCAAGGCGCTGTTTGAAACAGGCAGCGTCACCTGGAAACGCAGCAAGGACGGGGTTGGACTGGACATCCTGAGCCTGCTCAAGGACCAGCCCGAACTCGCGCAGCAGTACCCCTTGGTCAAGCCCGGCTCCCGGCGGTTTCTCGTCAACGGCTGATTCTCGTTCAGCCAAATCCGTAACGCCTCTTTAGGGGCCTGCGAAGCAGCCCGCTCCCGTTTATTCGGGCAGCGGGCTTTTTTACGTTCTTTCGCTTTTCTTCAACCGCCTCTTCAACCACCCAAGGAAACCACCATGCTCAAAGGACTCGCTTTAACACCCCCGGTCATTGGCCGGATTGCCATTGGAAAAATCATCGTGAAAGACGGCAAGCGCCTGCCGGAAAAGGACGACGAATTCACCGTCACCAGCCAGGTGCAAAACCGCGACGGCTGGGTGAACCATCCGCTGGATGCCACCTTGCGAAAAGATGCGTCCACCAAGCTGCGCAGCATTCCGGTGCGGCTGCTGTTCGATGATCCGGACCTGAACCTGCGCGCCAGCTACTCGCTGTTCGACCGGGGAACGGGCCGGCCGCTGTGCGTCGGCAACGGCGAGACCTGCCGGCGCTCGACCGCCTCGGGTATCCAGACACTGCCTTGTCCCTCGCCGGAAGCGTGCGACCTCGCCCTGGGCGGGTATTGCAAGCCCTATGGCCGGCTGAACGTTCGCATCGGTGACGACGATGAGCTGGGCAGCTTTGTCTTTCGCACCACCGGGTTCAACAGCATCCGCACGCTCTCGACCCGGCTGAAGTATTTCCATGCGGTGTCGGGTGGCCTGCTTTCGACCCTGCCGCTGGAATTGCGCCTGCGGGGCAAATCGACCACGCAGTCGCACCGCTCGGCAATCTACTACGTGGACCTGACCGTGCGGTCGGGCATGACGATGAACGAAGCCATCAGCGCGGCCAGGCTGCAGGGCGCCGAGCGCCACGTCACGGGCTTTGACCAGGCGGCGCTGGACATTGCGGCGCGCCAGGGCTTTGCCGACGGGGCGTTCGAGGAGTCCGAGGAGGAAGGCGCGGCGGTCATCGAGGAGTTTTATCCGGAAAACCTTGAGAGCTGCGCGCAAGAAATGCCCGCTGCCAAGCCAGCCAAGGTACTACTCGCCGACAAACTCAGCCAGAAAGCGGCGCAGCTCAATGGAAATGGCGCTTCGGCTTCTAGCACCGTAGCCGCGCGCGCATCTGACCGGGACGGACGGCCGTGAGCGCCAGGGACGTGATTGTCTTTCAGCGCATCAGCGGCGGCTGGGTGTACGAATACACCCGCGACGGCGAAACCTACCGTGGGTGTGACCACGACCCCGGGCAAGCCAGGGCGCGCCTGTTGCGCGTGCTGGGCTGGGACAAAAAGCGATTCGACAAGGCCGATTTCCGGCGTTTCTAGCACCTTCCCCAAACCCCGCACGCCGGGGGTTTTTTCTTTTCATTTTTTCTCAACAACTTTCACAGGAGTCAATCCATGAACCCATCTCTCAGAACCGCAACCAAAACCAAAACCGAAATCGTCATGGCCACCTGGGCCGGGCGCGCCGGACCAGGCTACTGGGGCGACAGCGACTTTCTCAGCTATGACAACCAGTCCACGGCTTTGTGGCTGTCGCTGCGCGGCGTGGTGTCGGGCGATCCGTACAGCTTCATGGCTAGCAGCTGCCGCGCCATGGCTGACCTGGGCCTGTATGTCTGGCTGGACATTCACGGCACCGTCAGCATCGACTTGCGGCTGCACGATGCGGGTTCCTTGACCTTGGCCGAAGGCGAGCAGCGCATGAAGCTGCTCAGGCGCCTTCACCTCAAAGGCAAGGCGTATCCGTTCAATGGCTTTGCGCGCAAAACCACGGTGCATGCCGAACTCGGCCGGGCGCTTGATGCCCTGGGCATTCGCCGGGCGCTGGTGTACCACGGCGTCAACACGGTTGAGACGTATGAAGCGGTCGGCGTGGCCGTCGAGCGCATCGCCGCCAGCCTGCACGAACGCCTGGCGGGCATGAGGCGACGCTGCACCGCTTGAGCCCTCTCGCGTGCGGCGCATGGGTTTGAAGTGAATGCGTAGGCGTTGGGCCGGCCACCGCAACGAAAGATGCGTTTTGCTGCCCTTCAACTTTACTTCGGTAGCCTCCAGCTATCCCAGGCGCCAAGCGCGGCTGGGTTTTAGCCGGTCTATTTTTTTGCCGTTTTTCCAATCGGCTGGCCGATTTGACATGCAGCTCGACAGCTGTAGACTGACCGGAAGGCGCTGCTATGGATGAGGTTGCGCAGGCATACACCGATCCGTTGACTTTTCTGATGACGCTCTCGCCGCAGGGTGGCATCTTCACGCTATTGGAAAGGAGAAAAAGCTTCACATCGAACCGGTGACACCTCCGGGAGGCAGGTGCCGTCAGCCGTCAGAACCCCAACAGGAGAGACCCATGCGCAAACCGTCCATGCTTGAGCCCAAACCCCCGCGCCTGACGCGTCACCTGCGCCGACTCCAGCAAGCGCTGGAAGCGAGCGCGCAGGACACAGCGCTGTTTTGGAAGCTGTGCGCCCCGAGCCGCAGCCGGCTGCATTGAATGCGCACGATGTCCAGGACCTACCGCCAGGACGAGCGGCCCCGGCCCAAGCCGCGCCAGCTCAAACGTCAACGGCTCCAGGAGCTGCTGCAGTGGGACCGGCCCCAGCCTGAGCTTCGCCCCGAACCCGTGCAGTACAAGCCGCTGGGATAAACGGTCTGACACGCCCAATCGCTCGTTCTGATAAGGGGGATTCAAAACGCGGCGCCTGCGACGGCGTGTCCAGCGCTGCATCGTTGCCGTGATGCATAGACGTGCCGGCCCGCGCCTGAAAAGACGTGAGTCACAAGCCGCTACCATTGCCTTCCATTCACAGGATCATCAATGAACAGCACGAGCCAAAGAATCATCAGCGCATTGCAGCAACTTGAGCAGTTCATGCCAGGGCACCACAGCAACGCGCCCGATTACGCTGAAAATGTTTTGACCGGCGCCCGCGTTGCACCTGTACCCGATCCGTCTGATGAAGGTGTGGGCTTGCTTACCGTGACGTTCCCCGGTGGCAAGCCAATGACCGTAAACGGGCGGCTGTATCTCAAACTGCAAATCATTGAGAGCGCCCGGCTGGAGTTTGACGCAGATGAAGCGCTATCCAAAGTCGGCGTGCGAGTTACCGAACTTTCAGACCATCTTCGGCATAAGCACGACCTTAATTGAGGGCGTAAAACTCCACTTGTGGGATCTGCCGAGTGGAACGCCCCAGGACTACTCGATGCCCAGCGCTGCATACCACCCCGCATAGGGCGTATTGCGCACCATGCGCCGGTTGTAATCAAGCGCGCCATCCGTCCACCATGGCGGCCCGCGTTCGCCCAGGCTGCGCTTGGCCGCATCGACGGCTTGGCGGGCCAGTCTTTGGGCATCGAGGTCTTTGCCGCGCAGTGCTTTTCCCACGTCCCGGCGCGCCTGCATCAGGTCGGCGACGAGACGGGCACGCTCAAGCTCAGACAGTTCGGGATTGGCCATGCGCCAGAGCCGGCCACGCACCACGAAATACCGGTAGTCTGGCGTGACTGGGTGGTGCGATGGTGAAGGGGTTGGCGCCATGCTCGAAGGATAGTTTGGGCATGGCCTATTGCTGAGCTACGATGGCTTTGTCAATAAGGAGGCAGGATGGCAAGAAGACGTAGACCTAAATATTTCAAATCACTTTGGTATTTACTGCCAGCAGTGATTGCTTTTGGTGGTGTGCTGTTTACCGACACAGTAGACAGCGTGCTCTGCGCAAGAATGCCCAAAACGATTGACTGTGCGCCAATGTTGCCGACCTGGCTTCACATCGCTGCGCTGTGTGTGGCTGTTGTGTCCATCGTTTGGACAGCCTGGGCTTGGTACAAAGACCATGTGCAAGGTGATTACTTGGTGGATTTGATGCATGGAACAAACCGGTATCGAGACTGAGCCCAGGCGTTAAAAAGCTCGCGCGGGGCGGGCTGGTGCATCCAGCGTTGAGCTTTCAGCCAGATACGGTTTCAAAGTTTGCAAGGGCTTCGCGCCCCTTTTCGGTAATGGCTAGAACCCGGGCGAATTGCCGCTTTGCATTGACGGACGGCAAGAGCATAGCCACATGACCTGACGCGTGCAAGACTCTCAGCTTGTCAATGCTCTCGATGTCGGTAACGGTCAACGGCAGGGCTCTACGCGATGTTTTTTGAAGCAGCTCTAGTGGCATTGCAAACTCCTTTCTTTGAATCAAGAATCTTGAGATGCTTATTTTGATATGCAAGAGCTCGACACATCAGGTAGCGTTAGTTGCTAAACAGTCGAGCTTTTTAGGGAAGACATAAAAAAAACCTGCGCGGGGTGGGCTGTTGGGGTCTTGCCTTTGGCGCGCAGCTGGGCGCAAACTCTGGGCAAGACAAGGAATTGGAGGTCAATATGCGCCGTATTTCCCCCGTGCTCTTGATAGCCTTGCTTGCCGGATGCGCGACAACGCCAGCAGAACGCGAAGCCCGAACGCAGCGAGAAGTTGACCGTATGGTCCAGTGGTATGGCCCAACTTGTGACAAGCTGGGGTACAAGCGCGACACCGATCCGTGGCGTGACTGCATTGTGAAGCTCGATACGAAAAGCGCTTATCAGCACCTGGCAAATCAGCCGTTCATGCCCCCTTACTTTGGCCCTTTCGGATTCCACCCTTACAGGCATTTTTGATCTCGATGGGCGTAAAAAAGCCCGCTCGGGGCGGGCTTGGTTGGGAAGTTGAAATTTAATTCAACTGTGGGAATAACTTTGATTGCAGGGGCGCACGATGCTCCCTCACTTTGGTGATCACGTATTCGCTTTTCAGGCCTGTATCCACAATGGATTGAATTTTCCGCAGGTCAACCACAAGAACATCGCCTTTGCCAAACCTGGAGAGCCCAGACTCGACGCCTGCAAGAAATACTTGATCAACGATTTCGGCGAAAAATGAATTAGTTCCGTCAGTAAATCGCCATTTATTTTTTTCTTTGAATACCGGTGATTCGATCTGCAGCACGCTTCCTTCACTGGTTATGTCGGAAACAACCTCTGCTTCATTTGCGGCCAGAAAAAAAGCTGCAATATCTTCCTTTTCGATGCTCACCTCTATCTTGCCATCGCGTCCAGCGACGAAAATGTCGATGCCTTCACGCTCCAAAGGTTTGACTACCTTGGCCAATGACTGGCGAACTACCTTGCTGTGATAAAGGCGTGCGGTGATCAGATCGGCTTCAAATGTTTCGTACGAATCCTCTTCCTGGATGACAAATACGGCGCGGTTTGTCTCAAAACGAATCTCGCTAGGATGGCGCCCTTTCAGCCATTTAATCAACCCAATCAAGTTCGATCCCGCAGCTTGGCCCACCATGCCGATGCCGCCGATGATACCTAGCAAATTGGATATTGCAGACACCTCGGGACCGGAGAATATGGCCACCAGTTGTTCGCGCACACTTTGTAAAACCGAGAAATCAATCCCAAACGATCCGCTTTGGAAGCTACCCTTTACATTGACGCGAACTTCTGGGGAGTCCGGATAAACGACTCGGTTTGCCTCTTCCAAGAGCGTCGAAAGAGCAAGCAAGGCAGGGGCAAGTTCGCGTACATCCATCTCATGGGTCGCAAGCGCCGGCCCATCGTATTTGATAGAAAAATGTACAGACGCAGTCATATTTTTATTATCGCTTGTCGAGCTCATGATTTCTTTCTTAATGCTTGCGAATTGCATAACTTTCAGGTAGGACGCGACCGCATCTGGGATGCCCTACTCGATTGCGATCAATGCTGATGTCGTGGCCAGGTTGTTTGCCGATGGATGAATGTTGCAACTTGTAACTTACGCCCTGCTGAGTATGGGCGATGCCGTTGGACCTTTACGCCAAACTCAATCGTTCCGGGGCGCTCCCGGCAAGAAGTTCACACCCGTGCGCTTGACCAGTTCGCCGTAGCTGATTGGTGGCCCAGCCTTCGTGCTGTCCGCATTCTGTTGCCAGTGCGCCCAGGCCCGCCCCGTCTGCGCGTCATAGACCAGTTTGAAGAGGTGGCTGGGCACGCGCACCTTGTTGGCGCCGATGGTGCCGCTGCTGACGTCGAACACTGGACCGGTGATGACAAACACGTCGCCCTTCGCCCGCGATGCGTAATGCCGGGTGTCTTTCTCGATCTTTGCCCACGGGCCGCTGTTTTGTTTCATGGACTGCGGGACCATGTTCGCGAGGCTGAAGCTCTGCGCCATGGCCGCCGGCGTGGGCATGTCACCGGCTGGCGCCATGTGACCACGGGCGTAGCCGGAACCCTTGTAATCGGTCAACTCGGCGCGTTCAGCGCGAGGCAGGCGCGCATCGCCGAAAAACTTGTCGCTCCGCTTTTCGTCGGCATCCAGGATGCTTTGCCGGTTGAGCTTTTCGGCCACAAAAACAGGCGTGCGCGTCTCGCCACTGTGCAGAATAGCGAACGCCTCGTAGCACAGCGCGCGGTGCGTCGGCCGGGGCGCAACGGCGGGCGAGCGTCCTCCTGCAAAAAATTGCCGGCAGGCGGCAAAGTCGCCGGTGCTATCGCTGTTGTCCACCTCCCCCTTTGCAATGCCAGGGGCAGGCCCGGACGAGTTCACAGACGCGACTGCATGCTCGCGCACCACTGTGCCCAGTTCCTTGACCAGCTTTTCCAGGCCTGCGCCAGCGGCCGCCAGTTCGCGCTGCGCAGGAACCGGAGCGCACGAGTGCAGCGACAGGCCCACTAAGAGCGTGAGCAGCGTGCCGGATCGGCGGATCAGTTGGGAAGCGCGAGAACGCGAAGACAGACTGCGTTTTTTCATGGATTGGGCAGGGCACACTTCAAAAGGAATCTGGGCCAGAGAGGGGGGGCCTCAGGAATTTAAAGCAATGTGCGCGGGGCATAGCGTGCAATCGCGCTGTTATGAGTTTTTAAGCCGGAACCGCCGAAAATTCCGCCGCCTGTCCCGGCGATCAACCGGCAAGCTGTTTGATGCGCTCGACCAGGTGTCTGAACGCTTCGTTCACGTATTCCAATGCCTTGGGTTGCGCGTCCCGTACAGAAGCTTTGAAACTGTCCAGATCGGCCAACCATTGCCGGTGTAGCCGGCCCAGTTCATAGACTTGTTGCTGGAAGACTTGTAGGTTGCCGCTTGCACGAAACGCCTGGTAGCCGCGCTCAAGGGTCGCGGCCGTGGCCAGCAGTTGAACCGCCTGTTGCTTGTGCGCATCAGAGAACTCGGCCACACCGTCATAGGGACGCGCTGCCTTGTAGCCCTCGACTTCGGACGCCTCTTCCATGATGAGGGCATAGCGATAGAACCCAGGAAATTCCTTGGACAGCGCCATGAGCTGAGCGTCGGATGTCCCGACCCAGATCTTGTGCAGGTCGGGCGTGTATCCCATCATGCGATGGATGATGGCATCGGGGTCGTTGACGCCTTGGGCACCGAGCTGCTGCATGTGCTGGTCGATCCTTGCGGCCAGCCGGCGAAATTCATTCATGGGCAATTCAAGCCTCCCACGGATTGATGAGGGGGACGCCGGCCGCTTCGAAAGGCGCTGTGTCGCGCGAAGCCACGATGAAGCCGCGCGAGGCCGCAATCGCGGCGATGTACCCATCAGGCGTTGGGAACCCTCGCCCGCCCGCCCTGGCCCTTACGGCCAGCTCGGCATAGCGCTTGGCCGCCTCGGTGTCAAAGGGCAGCACCCGATCCCGAAACAGTCCCAGCAGACCGTCAAGCGCCTTGGCCAGCATGTCTTTGCGCTTGCCAGCGGGCAGCGCCGCGATGCCAAACAGCAACTCGGCCAGCGTCACACTGGACAGGTAGAGCGTTGGGGCGGCTTGCGCGTTCAGCCAGGCGCGCACGGCCGGGTGCGGCTCTGGCTTCATCGCCTCGGAAACAACGTTGGTATCGAGGACGATCATTCAAACCCCAGCGGCATGGCCGGCGCCCTGTCTCGGACTCGCTCAAAAACCTCGAAATCCTCGTTGGTCAGGCCAATATCGCGGCTCAACGCCGCGAGCGCTTCGCCCAGGCGAACGCGCGCCTCGGGCTTGACCGCGATGGCCAGAATTTCCCGAACCTCGGCCTCAGTGCTGCGCCCATGAAGCGCGGCCTGCATCCGCAACGCGCGATGCACCTCATCAGGCAGATTTCTTACTGTCAGCATGGCCATGGCGTCACCTCGTCAAAATACATTCAATGCAGTCATTGTAATTAATTGCATGCAATACCTGCAAGCATTTGCGTGTCGTCAAGCATCTGTTTTCTGGCGTGGCCTACCATGGGTTGAAAACGGTACTCTTGGCTGGGGAAAACATGCATGACAAACCGTGTCGGATAGATTCAGTGGCCGCAAACATGGGTTGTGATGTTTTTCGGCAGAATTTTCAGGAGTTCCGATTTATAACCCCTGAAAGGTCACTCCAGGCGCCTGCGGTCTGCCGCACGTTCCACGTTCACGAGGTCACTCTTAGGGTCAATGTGGGCATTCAAGAAAAATCCGCGCTCGACCAACAACGCCAAGGCTGCCTTGAGCTCGTAACGGAACTTGCGCAACTCCTTCATTTTGGAAGCTGACAGTCGGTGAAGTGTTTCAACCTTGACTGGGAATGGGTCGCGGTGTGTGCTGTAGTAGGCGTGCAGCCACTTGGAAAGCGGCGGCAGGCTAAGCCGGGTCTGCCAGTGCAACAGTGAGTAGGCGTCCGGCGCAAACAGCTTGACGATGTTTTCTTCCAGCGAGACTGTCCATTCGCGCAGCGGATCGTCCGAGCCGGTTTCGCGCCAACTGAACTGCCCCATGAGCGAGCCGGAATAGCTGATGCGGCCGCCCTCTGGTCGCTCAATGGTCAGACGTAGTGCAGTTGCCTTCATGCGGTTCATGCAGATCGCCAAACGCTCGTAGCTCTCCGAGTTGCGCGTCCACCCCAGTGCCAGGATCATCGAGTTGGCGGTAAAACGAATGTTTTCGCCGAGCTTTTGTTCCTTGGCTAAATGCAGCACTTGTAGAAACACGTCCTGGTCATCCTGGCGCAGTTCGGCGCCGGTGTAGACCAGGCTGATGCCGCGTGTCGATGCGATCTCTGCAAGATTGAAGTGGCGTCGCTCTGCGCTGCGCAGGTTTGACACGTTGAACAGCGCCGAGCGTGCCAGTGCGTTCGGGATGCCGCGCCAGTCTTGGTGCCATGCCGGCAGATTTTCAGGAAGTTCTTCAGACATAAATGCCTGTATGTTCATACATAGTGCAACGCTGACGCGGCATGTAGTGCAACGCTGACGCCTCGTTTTTTGGTGTAGTGCAACGTTGACGCTTGTGTAGTGCAACGTTGACGCCGATGTAGTGCAACGCTGACGCTTGTGTAGCGCAAGCCTGACAGGGCCACCTTGCAAGTGCTTGATTCCGTGCACAAATAAGCAATTGTCCACAGGCGCTAATCATTCTTAATCCCTTCTAATCTTTTTTAATCCGCCAAGTACTGTCAGCGTTGCACTACACCTTGTGGATAACTAAACACCAAACAGCCGTCTACCAATAGGAATACGGATCAGGGAGACCGGCCCAGCAGCATATCAACTGCCTCTACCAAAAGCTCCTGCGAGGTCTTGCCACGGTCAAGGCCAAGTTGCTTGAGCTGGCGATACCGCTCCCCATCCAACTTCAGGGTCATGGCCTTGAGATAACCCATGACAGGTGCTGGTGCTGGCAGGGACAGCGGTGCGCTCTGGGCAGCGGAAACCGCTTGACCCTTCACGGCGATCAGGCCGGCGCTGAGCGCGGTGGGTTTATTTTGCGTACTCATTGAGAGTGCTTCCTTTACTAATTCCTACGTACGTACGTGCCTACTTGCCTACTTTTTTACTTAGCTGGGTGCGGACGTACGCCCATAGATCGGCGACTTCCTCGGATGCCTTGCTCTTGGCGTCGATCTCGCCGGCGGTTCGCCCGTCCGTCATGGCGCTGGCCAGGGCATCGCGCTGGTACACCGTCACGGGCGCCACGGTGCCGTGCTGGCTAAGCGCGACGGCGGCCTGCCCAGTGATGCGGGCGCGGTTAGCTGCGCCATTGATGATGAACACCATGCGCTTGCCTTCGGCCTCGGCCATCTCAATCGTCGCGCCTACAGCTTCCAGATCCAGCGAACTCGGCCGGGTCGGGATCAGCACCAGGTCGGCATGCGCGATCACAGCCCGGATCGTTTCGGTCGCCTGCGGTGGCGTGTCGATGATCGTTAGTTTGACGCCGGATTCCTTGAGGGCGGCAAGGTGCTGCTTCAGGTTGGCCAGCGTGGCAGTCGAAAACACCGGCGTCAGAGCCAAGCGCTTGTTCCACCATTTAGCCAGGCTTTCTTGTGTGTCCATGTCGATGAGCGCAACCGGCCCGAAGTCATCGGCCTCGGCTGCCACGCCCAAGTGTGCGGACATGGTGGTCTTGCCGACGCCGCCCTTTCGACTGGCAATGACAACTGTTTTCATGATTTTTCCTGTAGACGAGGGGCCCAGTGTAGTACGCGCTTGCCCACGGAAGGACGCACGTAACTCAGTGGGTGCGTACGTACGTATTAAGGCTTGTAGGCGTAGCCGAATTACGGGCGCGCTTACCCTAACGTTGGTGCATATTGCAACGGTGCGCGTTAAGCGTGAACGGGGTCACTTACAGATGACCCATCTGTTACACAGGGGGCAAAACGAACTGTATGGCGGGGATAATGATCCATTCGCTCTGGCTGCGCTACATAGAAAAGATTAAAGAACATATGCCAACACTGCATTGGGTAGGAAAAGAGAAAGTCGTAAACCATCATCATCACGTGCCGTTCCGCGTGCTCAATAAGGTCTCCACCTTTCGTGCACCCAAAGGCCTTCCTACTAACAGCATTGACAACCGGATTATTCACGGTGACAACCTAGATGTAGCGGCTCGCGTTTCAAACCGACCGTGCTCGCATTCGAGGCCAATTTAGGCTCGAATTAACTGCAAATGAAAGTGGGCGCGTGCTCACGCTATCTGCAAACGTGCTTGCAATCGAAGGCGCCAGCTCGCATTCGGCGGAAGCGTGCTCACGCTAACTGCAAATGAAATGCTTGCGCTGACAGGCAGCTTTCGACCCAAAGCGGACCAATTGCTCGGTGCTGAGCGGACGTTCGATCCGAGGATAACGATCGGAACTCAGATCTAGCCTGGGGCCTTCTTTCTAGCGACTATGATGCGTTTTGCGCGTCTCGCGCGAACGGAGGAGTTCATGGCAGATCCCGTTACCGTGGGGGCATTCGTGGTGTCAGTGTTGACGATGGCCGGCGAGGCCACGCTCAAGGGCGTTGTCGGCGAAGCTGTCAAGGATGCGTATAAGGCTCTCAAGACTCAAGTCGGGAAATGGGCATCTGGCGACTTCGACAAGCTCGCTGAAGCACCGACTGCTGGGCGCCAGCTGGTCGTGGCTGAGGCGATCGATGGTCAACCGGAATCTGATCGTGCGAGCATCGAACAATTGGCGCGGATACTTCTTGATGCACTGAAGCAGTCACAATCGACGGCGGTGGGTATCGACGTGGATCAACTCCGTAGCCGCCTGGTCGATCTCAGTGGCCTCGAGGTCGCCAACGGCATCGGCCTGCGCGCGCGCGTGGTGGAAACCGAAGAGTTCGTCGCACGTGGCCTGAAGGTCGGCAGTAATTCCGGAAAAAAATCCTAGAGACAGCTGAAAACCCACCCGCTGCTGTCTCAATCGGGCTTTTGGCGTCGGTCGTAAAGGCTGGCACCATTAACCTTTATCAGGGAGGTCAACCAGAGACAGATCTGGGTGAGCGGAGCACGGCAGCTGCACGATGGATACTCGTGATCTGCACCGCAATCTTCGTTGATAACATGCGGCTGCTGTATGTCGTATCCGGCTTGGGTCAGGCGGCCAACCAAGGCAACGAAGAGCGCTATCTGGAGTTCGTCAGGATGTGCGAACAGCACTTGGCTGACCTGGACACTCAAGTTCAAAGATTCCATGCGCTGCTCGACATAAACTTCTTGCGCAACGACCTCCGCGAAGTCGAACTGGGGCTGAGACATTTGCTCGCGCAACTGCGTCACGGGCTGGACATGAAGGTCAGGGTGCTGCGGTTCATTCCTATCGCGGCACAGATCGCACGGCGAATTTTGGCTGCTTGTGAAAGGCACGATGTCGAAGGTCTTGCTTCGGCACGAATCCTAGTCGATCGGATTGGCCGGACGCTCGCAACGGATGACAAGGGGGCGCTGGTTGCCGGGAACTGGGAGGCATTCCGACTCAGGCTGGACATGCAGACCGAATTCCTAAAACAATGTCAGCAGCACAGCGAGATGCGGATCTTCACCATCGCCGACGACTATGCGATGGGCTATGCCCTTGCATACTTTTTGATCGATGCATGGCTACTGGACGCGGGGGCTCGCAATTGATCGTCTCGGCAGCCTTGGTCAAGCCGCCTGCTCCGCGCGCAACTGCCCGGCTGCTGAGCTGCTCAGCTGTTAGCCTTTCGACTATCCTTGCCATCGTCGTATCCCTGCAGCCGGGCCCATGATCGACGTTCTAGACGGTCGCTTCAACGCGAGAGCCGTGCTTTTCCCCCCAAAATCCGCGACTGTGCATATTGTTCTCTCACAGGCATTTCTTGGTGCGCAGGCGGTTGCCTAAGCTGAATACCGACTGGCCGCTTTGCGCAGTTTGAGCTAATGACCGCATTTGGCCGAAAGCGGAAGTTGCCTGAGACAATTGTACCGTACAGGTATACCCTAGGTTGACAGTCCAACTTGACGAAAATTGTGTTTTTCTGGGGTCGTTTTTGTCTTTGTTGGACAGAATGCGGTCAACGTCTTAGACCCTATCCCGACACTTTCTGGAATTTATCTGCAGCCGCGCCGAGCTGGCCGTGCGAACCTTCCGCTTGCTTGGCGGCTTCGCATGTATCGCTCATTGAGTCAGCAAACGATGTGATCTGGCGCTAAAGGAGCAGGACATCGTCTGGCGTCATGTCGTGGTCATGTGGCATCAGCCTCATCTTTAGCTGATTCGTGAAGTTGGCCAAGATCTCTGCAGTGTCACGCATTGCCTCTTTTGTGCGGTCGTCATCCCATGAATCCATACGGTCGCTCCCTTGTCATTTTTTTGTTGCGGCCCGGATTTCCCCAGGTGCCCTAGGCCTAGCTAAAACCAATTAAACAAGCTCTTCAATACGGGAACCTGACTTGTCCCTGTGTTTGGGGTATTTCCGAGATTGGCTCTTGCGCAGCAGCGCCAAGATCGGCCCGGGCAAGTTCAGACCGCTACGACCGCTGCAACCGGCTTAACGATTTTTTCCTTTTTCTGAAGCGCCCCCAAATAGACGGCTCTGCACAGAAAAGCAGAAATTCAATCAGTCTCACGCGAGTTGCACACGGCTTGCTACGATTTCTCTGAAGCGCCCAACCTGATCATTTAAAGTAATAGTAGTAATAATTTAATTATTACTACTTTCGCTAAAACTTTAATCGGAGTCCAAGGATCGCTCATCCATAAGATGATCCTGTCTGCGTGATTTAGGAACGAGGCACCTTGAGGTTTTTCTCAAAAAAGCAGTTCATCCTCTGCAGTTGCTCTGCATCCGGACGCGCATGCGAAACCGGCGGCGCTTCATACGCGGTCACTACCTCGCACGAGAGCGCCAAAGCCTTGGCAAGCTCGCTTCTTGTCATATGAAGCTTGTGCCTGTACAGCCTCACCAGGATATGGAAATCATCGGAAGCGGCATCAAGCATTTGAAATTCAAGCATAAGACCAGCTCTCGTTCTTAAGAAAATTGAGCCATGAAGGACATGGCCAGCAAAAACTCAGGCACAGGCCATCTCAGCCAAATGGATCTTTTCTTCTTCCGCCAGAGGGGGGAAGCGCTCCAGGAATTCAGGCACTTTTTCCAGGTTGAGCTTCACTGAATTGACGGCACGAAAGAAAGCCTTGTGTTTCATCTTGCTGCGCTCAAACAAGCCCGTCCGAACCAGCGAATCAATCAACTCATTGGTTGCCTGCATGGTGTTGACGTAAGGCGATTTCAGGCCCAGAAAGTCACGCCGGATCAAGGGATCCAGGGTCATTTGCTGGTCTTGCGGAAACTTTTCGTAGACCTGTGCGCGCTGGTTGACAGGTATCTCCAGGATGTTTTCGCGAGCGAGAAACTCGACCAGTCTGAGCACATCCAGCCGCGCCTTCGGCCCCCCATGGGGCAGGCTTACAAAGCGTTGTCCATCATCTTCGAAAGTCACCGCCGAGCCCACCTGATGCTGCAAGCGCACATAAGCCTCGTAAGGCAGGACGGCAAAAAGCGGCTGCGCATCCGCGCCATAGATGATTTGTGCTGTAAATCTCATGATTTTTTCCTAACAATAGTTTCAATGACCTTATTGTATTCAATTCTTTAATTGAACGCAATATGTGGAATGAAATTCATGGAAATTTCAATCTGCACTCTACAAACACTTTATTTGGCTTACCGCTGTGCTGTGGCGCCACCATCCTCGGGGTCGTGTGAGTCGCTACCCGTTGATCAATCGTGAGCGGTACCTCACGATTCCAATGCCGAGATTGGACCTCTACCTTGCTTGTGAGTTGATTGACTTGAAGCCGCTCAGGCTTGAGGCTGTCCTGCCGTCATGCCAACACAGGAACATTACGCGTGGGGAGTGCCTGGAACTCACTGAACCTGTCGCGCGACAAGCGGTCATGCACACCGAGAAGACACGCGTTATCAACACGTTGACACATACTAGTAATAGTAATAAAATTATTACTATTATTAAAATAAGAAGCCGCACCATGGACCAAGAGATCGAAAATCGCATTTTTGCCGCCGCCAACGCGCTTTACGAGGAGGGTGGTCGAGAGTCTTTTCCCACGGTCGATGTGGTGCGCAAAGCGGTCCGGGCCAGCATGAACGATGTGTGTACCGCCATGAAAACATGGCGAAACCTGCAAAAGATCCAGCCTGCACCAGCCGCGCTGATTCAGGTACCGCAGGCGATCGAAGAGGCCAGCCGCGTCCTGCTGGGGTCGCTGTGGCAAAGCGCGCAGGAGTTGAGCAACAATGCCCTGCGGTCGGCGCAGGCCGGGTGGGAGGTGGCGCGGCTCGAAGCAGATGCCTTGTCCAAGGAAGTGGCTGATGACTACGAAGTCAAGATCCTGGAGGTGGAAGCGGCGCAACGGGAAATCACCCGGCTTCAGGCCAGTGCTACGACATCGGCGAGCGACCTGGCGCAACTGCAGCGCGAACTGGAGGCCATGCGAGGCGAACTGGCTGCTGCCAAGGCTGAGCGGGTCAGTGCCTTGGCCGTGGCCGACGATCTGGGGGCCAAGCTGACCCAGGCAGGCACCGATGCCGGTGCACTGAAAAATCAGCTGACGGACGCCCAGGCCCTGATCCAGAGGCAGGTGTTGGAGCTCACCCAGGTACACGAACGCCTGAATGCGCAGGAAAAGCAAAGCAAGCAGGCCGGCACGGAGCATGCTGCTGAACTCGATCGGCTCAATACCTTGTTGAACGACGAGCGCAAGCGCCACGCGGACGCGGTGGCACAACAACGCGATGAACTGCAGGAACAAGCCAAGAACGCCGCCACGGCACGGGACGCGCTGAACAAGGAAATTGCGACCGCCAAGGCCGATGCCGTCGCTGCCAAGCAGACGCAAAGCCAGCACGAAGCCAGTGCCCAGAAGCGTGTAAACGAGGCTGAGACGAAAGTCAGCGAAGCCGACCGGGTAACCCGCGCAGCGCGGGAAGATGCCGCCCAACTGCGTGGCCAGGTCGAGGTCATGCAAAAGCAAACGACTGAGCTGCTGGCCATCATCGGGCGCTGGCAAGTGCCCATGGCAGGGGACAAAGCGGCCCCAGCGCAGGCTGCCGGGCAGATACCGGCCTCGGCTTCAATCCCGATCGATTTCGATCCTTCGAGCGCCATGCCCGAAGCCCAGGCCTAGCAGGTCAAGCCTGGCACGGGAACGCCTTTTCCGTGTCAGGCCGCGCCATTTGGGTATGGCGTCGTGCCCGGAAGGAGGGTGAACGCATCCCAGTTTCCAAGCACCGCCACTGCAAAACCGCGAACAATCCCAGGCAAGGAAAGCGCAGAAGCGCCAAATTTGACACGCCGCAGAGGCACCGGTATCATGGCCAATTAGGAGAAAATACGGAACTAAAGCAAGGGCTAATTTCGCTGCGCTTAATTCCCCCGACTTTCGCTTCGCTTCGTCGCCGGTTCGCTTCGCGCCCGGTTGAATACCCCAACAGCCAACAGCCCAAGTCCAAATGCCTGAACAGCCGAACTCCCCGCCCCGCGAGCCCGCCCCCGCCCCCCTGGGGCGCAAACGGCGCGGCCCCAAGCCCAAGCCGCACGGCGAAAAGCGGGGCGCCAGCGTCACCGGCCGGCTGACCCCGGCCGAGCTGGCCCAGCTGGATGCCGGCCGCGGCGCGCTGCCGCGCGGCGAGTGGCTGCGCACCTTGGCACTGGCGCGCCGGCTGCCGCGCGCGATTCCCGAAATCAATCTCGAGGCCTACGGCGCGCTGGCCCGTGCCGCCAGCAACCTCAATCAGCTGTCCCGGCGCGCCAACGCCGCCGACCGGCTGGAGATCGCCGAGCTGGCTGCGACGCTGGCCACGTTCCGCGCGGCGCTCCTGGGCGTGGGCAGCGAGCTTGAAGAACAGGCCAAAGCCGACGCCCAAGCCCAAGGAAACGAAGGCAAAGACGGTGACGACGGCGATCAACAAACCGGGCTGTTGCCATGAAAGGCATGCAGAAAATCAGCCGGGGCAGCGGTTTCAAAGGCGTGCTCAGCTACGCCTTCGAGGGCGAAAAGAAGCAGAAGGGCCACGGCCGTCTGCTCGGCGGGAATATGGCCAGCACCGGCATCAGCAGCCTGGCGGCGGAGTTCCGGGCCATCGCCGCGCGCCGGCCCGACATCGCCAAGCCGGTCTGGCACAACAGCCTGCGCATGCCCGCAGGCGAGGACATCAGCGACGAGCGCTGGATGGCGATCGGGAAAAGCTACCTCAAGCGGATGGGTTTTGATCTGAAAAACACCCAGTTCGCTTTCTTCAAGCACGACGAGGAGCACATGCACCTGATCGTCAACCGCGTGCTGATCGATGGCACGGTGTTTCTCGGCAAGCAGGAGAACCTCATCTCCACGCGGGTCATCGGCGAGCTGGAAAAAGCATTCAAGCTGACCGTCACCCGGGGCCCAAGCTACACGCCTGAGGGAAAGATCGTGATGCCTGCGAAAAGCGGGCTCAAGAAGGCCGAGATCGAGATGGCGCTGCGTACACAGACCAAGCCCGCGCGGCAGGTGCTGCAGGAACTGGTGGCCGACGCGCTGAAGGGCCGGCCGACGACGCTGCAGTTCCTGGAAAGGCTGGACGCGGCCGGGGTGAGGGCCGTGCCCAACATTGCGTCCACCGGGCGCATGAGCGGTTTTGCATTCGAGTGGGAAGGCGTGCTGTTGACCGGCAGCCAGCTTGGCGCGGCGTACAAATGGGCCGCGATTCAAAAGGAAATTGTTTATGACGAAGCTACAGACCGTGCAGAGCTTGCCCGACGCCAAAGCGAAGCACGCGACCGGCGAGCAAATGAGCCAGCTGCAGGCCGATCTGCAGACGCAGCGCCAGAGCCTGTCGGCGCTGCAGCCGCAACTGGAGGGCTTGACACAGCAGATCGCAGCGCTGCCGCTGCAGACCTCGGAGTTGGCCGCGGCGATCGTGCCGCTGGCGCAGGCGCTGCACGTGATGATTCCGCTGCTCGAGTCGCTGCAGGCGATGGACGAGAGGCTCCAGGCGATCGAGTCGGTGCTGCCCAAGGACAAGAACGGACAGCTGGTGATGCTGGCCAGCGAGGCGAGCACATTGACGGCCATCAAGGCGACAAACGAGGCGAAGGACAGCCTGACGCGGCTGACGACCGCGTTCCCGCAGGACAGCGCGGGGCAACTGCTCAAACTGGCGAGCCAGGGGAGTCTGGACGCGCTCAAGCCGTCCGGATTCTTCAAGAAATTGGTCAAGTAGCGGTTGCGCATGACGAAGACCTCAAGGTCAAGGCGTGGCGCCAGCAGGCGGCGGCGCTGGGCGCACCTGTCTACCGGCTGATCCTGAAGGATGGTTTGCGTCCCCTGGGGAAAGAGCGCGCGCCCCCCCGTATCGGCCTGCACAAGGCGGGCAAGCCTGCGCCTGGGTACAGCGCCGACCAGGTTGAAGCCTTGATCCCCAAACTTCGGGAATTCAGCGGGAAAGGGTTTGACGTGTACCTCACGCCCGTCGATCCAGCGCACCATTATTTGGTGGTGCAGGGCCTGACGCCTGCCAACCTGGACGGTCTGCGCGCGGACGGTTACGTGCCCGCGCTGGTGCAGCAGTCCGGCAAGCACGACCTGCGGGCAGTGCTGAAAGCGCCCCGGGAAAGTGACCGGGAGGATGAACCAAGCCTGGCCGATGCGGTCAGCCTGGAGCTGAATCAGCGCTGGGGAGGCCAGGCGCCAGAGGACGCCGGTCAAGGCCTGCCGATGGCAGGCTTTACCCGCCATGGGCCCGTGAAAAAGAGCGCGCTGACCGTCGTTCTGGAGGCCCTGGGCGCGCTTTGCATGAAGACGCTGGCGCGCCTGAAATCGTTGCGGCTGACGTCCGATGAGGACGCTAAAAAAGTGGCGCTTGCCCAGCAAAGCGCATTGAATACAGGGCAGTCGGCGGCGAAATTCATGAGCGACATAGATGCGAAGGTGTACCGCCGCCATGCAGCTCAATTCATTGGCTTAACCCCGGACCAGGTCGATCTGGAGGTGACCAAAAAAATGCTTATGGAAGGGCAATCGCCCGGCCAGGTGAAGGCAGCGCTGCGCACCTCGCCAAGTCTGGCGGAGCGCCATCCCGATGCCGATCGGTATGTGAAGGAAATCGTGAACAAGGCGCGCAAGGCGCTGGATGCCTCGGCGCCGTGAGCTGGGCAAAAGAGAAGGAAAAAAGAGAAAGGAAGCGTGCCCGGTCATTCGGTTCCCGGGGTGAAGGTGAAATGGGGTTAGATTTTCTGCCGGGTGCGCATGCGGGGCCATGATGGCCAAAGGTCTTTTACCCTGCATCCGGACGTCCCGCTACCAAAAGCTTTCTGGGGGTTCTTTTTCCAGGGGGGAAAAGTCATGGCTCAGCCGTTCTATTGAGAAGTTTCTAGTTGCACTTGTTTAGTGTATTTACCAATTAATTAGGAAATAAATCTTGTTAGGCTGTCATCATTCCAATCATTGCCATTTATCGTAATAAATAAAGCTTAGCCGAATAATGATTTTTGATTCGTTCTAATTAAGAAGGAGTGAAAAATGAATCCCAGTATTATTAAATCAATGAAGGCCAATCAGGCGATCATTGACAAGATTGGGGGAATAACGGCTGCAAGAACCACTTTTATTCGCCAAAATACGGCGCTTTTCGGGCCCAAACAGGCGGTTTCCGCTACGAAAACTATCGCTGGAAGATTTGTTGAACCTGGTCAGGCCAAGCCCAAATCGACCATGGTCTCGGTCGGGGAATCTCCAGATGGGTTTGGTAAGCAGATCCTTTGGGCGCCAGAGGACAAAAGCATCGCTGCAGTTATTTTTTTGAATGCAGGTGATTATTTGGGCGTGATGGTCAGCGGCGTTAAGAGCACAGACACGATCGAATTTTTCTCCTGTACAGGAATAGCTTCTTTTGCTGAAGAGACCAAAAACAAAGGAGCTGGCGCATTGATTGGTCTTATCGCAGCCGGCGCCACTGTGACGTCAGCCGCTTTTGGCCTGCCACAACTTGCGCCAGTCATCGGGGCAGCTGAGAAATTCGCCAACACGCAATTTGAGGAAAAGAAGGTCAAGACCAAGCGCCGGGATCCGTTTGGAGTAGACCCAAGCTCAGGACACAAGGCGCGGCAAGAAGGCGGTGTGCTGGTGAGCTTGCCCGAAGCGCGGCAAGCCTTTTACAGCGGCAACAGCGATCATAAGGAACGCTGGATCAAAGAGCCTGGCACGAGGGATGATGCCCATCGCCCGGACCACGTGAAAAAGGCATTCTTTTTACAAGCGGGCTCTCCCAATAAGCGTATCGCGAGCGCCGATGGCGACATCCTAATTTACCCATGGGATCACATTTTCGATGATAACTTTGGGTACTACCGTTTGCACGTTCTACTCAAGCGAGGCTCGGGTCAGAATCCAGTGATTGAGTAATTTTATTATTGGGTGTTAAATGCAGAGGGCGCTGATCGATGCGGCGCGTAGATTGACACCGGGTGATTTGCGCGCTCGTGAAGAGCGTTTGTAAGCTGGCTTCTAAAAGTCACAAAGTATGAATGCAATACTCAGCAGTGTTGGTGTTAGTTTGCTTTTCGGCTTGTTGATGTATGCCTTAGTACGACTTGCATTGCCGAACATTCCTGTGGAAAAGTTTATCAACGTCATCAGCCTGGCTGCAGTGGTCGGCGCCGGCCTCGCTGCGGTGGTGGCGTGACGACCAGCGGCGAGGGCTTCCAAACGAGGTCGCGTGATGCGGATAACAAATGATGCCGCATTAGGGCACTTTTTGATTCCTGCGCTTTTGATGGCGTTCGTGCTCGTCATCTGGCTACGGTTCGAGTCGCGGGAAAGCCTGTTCTATGAGACCGAAAGCTTTTCGCCGTGAGGTGTCTGGAGGTATTTCAGCATCCTGCTAGAGCTTGAATTTCCTCTTGATTGGGTTCAAAGTAAGAAATTAAATGCTGTTTTATCTGAATCAATAAACAGAAAAGAGTGGGAAGATGGACTGGAAAGTTGCAGTCACCATTGCAATTGTAATTGCACTACTTTTTTTGACACCAATCGTCATAGGTTATTCGATTACTCGCATTGCGCGTCAATACTTCCCCTCCGGGTTAGTTGCAGAGTCTCCCAGGTTAACTTACGTATTGGTTATCACAATTTGGATTATTGTGATTTTTTCATTAATAATTTTGAACCTGGGCATAAAAGAGGAGTCTAAGCCTACATCACAAAACATTCCCAACTGGTTATTTCCTTGGCCACCGCCTGCACCATCAGCTGTGATAACAATCCCGATACCACGGGTGCTTGCGAGACATTCAGTCCTGACGGATCGGTGGCAGGATATAGATGAAGCTCTGAGGCACGCGCTACGGGAGGCTGGACACTTTGAGGCAAGCTACTACGGAGTACCTAGGGGATTCGCCTTGGTTACCCGGCTGGAGAGCATCCAAGCCGATGGAATGCCTAAGCCAGGCTCCTTGCGTTGGGATACCGAAAGCAGAAATGGCAAATTTTTTTCGATCTCTTCATATATTGAGGCTCTTTTTAGGGCGCCTGTTGGACGATACCGTGTCATCGTATTCGTGGTGACGTCTGAGCAGTTCGCTGCAGTAGACGCTCAGCTCGGAAGAGACGATGCGACCCGTTGGCTTCGGGAAGGAACAAACACTCTCCCACTGGACCTCTTGCTTCAACCGATTGAGCCGGGTACGCTCTGCACCGCGCTAATCTACGAGTTCTGGAAAGATGGCAACTTGAATCAGTCGCTTCTTCTACATCCGGGATCAATCTCTGCAGACCGTCATATCGTTGGAACTGGACTTCAAAGGCTACTTCAATGACCGTGTCAATGTCCCGCTGCAAACGCCGTCTAGCTACCGTTTGGTTTCTTGGTGCCGGAACAATTTTCTTTGTGGTCTATCTTCAGACAATATTTGGTCGATATGGAGACAAGACAACTGAAGTTTGGAGCTGGCTTTTGCCTACTGTTATTCCCACTCTGTCACTCGCTATCGGTGTGTTAGTCATGGACGGACTAGGAAAGGGAGCGAAGGTTGCAAGGGCCGATGAGTTCCTTTACCGATTGACGCTTGGCATCTCGTGCGCATACCTTATCTCAGTCTTTTTTCTATTCTTGCTACAGCCATTTACGACTGTACCCCCGCTACAACTCATGCAGCAGTCAAATCTTTGGCTTGGACCCTTCCAGGGTCTTGTGGCGGCTGGAATGGGCGCTTTCTTCTCAACTGCACCAGATGAACCCTCTTTGCCACTTGTAAAAGAGGTCTAACGTGGACTCCGAGGCCACATAGACGCCGCTGTCGGCCAGGCGCGGCACGATCTGGCTCTGGCGGCAAGTCCTTGATGAACGCTTCGCTGTTGAGCGTGGCCATCACGGCCTGGCGCTCTTCTTCGCGCAGCTTGTTCGGCGGGCACACATAGCTTTCCCGAAGGGCGCTGGTCACCCTCGGCCGCCTCCGGGCGCTGCACGCTGCGCCACGACAGGCCGATCTGACGGCATGCCGGGTTCAAGCGCGCCCCGTCGGCGCAGGCCTGGGCTATCAGGCCGAGCAGGTTCTGGCGCTGCTAAACGGACGTCATTTGTCCGCGCCCTCCAGCAGTCCCGCCATCACGTCACACAAAGCAGTAGCTTACAAGAAGCCAAAGATTGCATCAGCACCGCAGTAGGCTTAATATGCTTCAGAGCCTGGGGTCTGAGGTGCAGTGGAACGGAAAACCTGTTTAACTGGTCAATTGAAGTAGCCAAATACGTTGTAGCCAACTTTCATCGACTTTTTAGCTTTTGTCCATCAGAATTTCGGGCGGCCAGGATGGGTGTACTCAATTTGGCTGCCCTTCAAAACGGCACCGATCGACAAAATCTAATGTGCGACATTACGAATTTCGATTGAAACTTGAAGTTTTATAGCCTTTTAAGCTGAATCATTGGTTCTTTATATTTTCGTGGCTTAAAACAATTTTCCGTTCCGTTGGACCTCAAACCCCAGCCTGTAAGAAAACTATGCGAGGGCAGCATGGAAACCATTCTATCAATCAGTGTGAAGTCAACTAGTGCTGCCGAGGCCAATCGACTTACATCAGATCTTGAGAGCTTTTTAAGATCACATATCGTAGGAGTGACGCTTAAGCGAGCCAAGGTCGACTCCACATCAATGGACGCCGGCACTGTTTTGATAGCAATGTTGGCAGCTCCTGCAGTCGTGGAACTTGCTCGTGGCCCGGCGATGGAGTTGGCAAAAGGAATTTCGGACTGGCTCCGCAAACGGAAAGCTACTATTTCTATTGGTGCAGATGGATCTGTCGCTGCTGAAAACGTGCAGCCTGAAGACGTGGAGCGAATCATCACCAATATATTTAAGTCAAAATTAGAGAGCGGCCTGCAGAATGAGTAGGCTTCAGGATCATGGTATCTTTTACAGCCGCTATTTTGTTGGGTGCGTCTACCTTCCCCCGACACACATATTCTGACAACATAGCTTTCGCTAACTCTCGGCGAGACTTTCGAGCATATTTGCAGAATGCAGTTAACGGACTCGACCTTTCAGACAATGTCATTCTTGATTTATTTGATTCGTCGCAAACAGCCGGAAATCAACTAGTAGAAATTGGACGTTTTTTAGACCGATTGAGTGGCGCAGCCTCACAGGACGTTACTCGAAACTTAATTGTTTATTACGTTGGGCATGGCTTTTTTACGGGCCCGTACAATAACGAATATCAACTAGCAATTCAAAGTTTGGAGCACGGCTATGAAGGGGCTAGCGGCCTAAGAGTGTCGTTCTTAGCTGAAGAGTTGAAATCTAAAGCAAGACGTTATTGTCGCTTTATCGTGCTCGACTGTTGCTTTGCCGCAGAAGCTTTAGCTACCTTTCAGTCCGAAGGAACGGACGCAATAATGCGCGGCGCGACAAAAGCTTTTGCGGAGGAAGGGCAAAGTGCCAAAAGTGAGATTCCGACGCGAGGCACTGCCCTTTATTGTGCTGCAGATAAAGATAGTGTTGCTAGAAGTCCTATAGGGCACGACCGAACGATGTTCACTGACGGTCTTCTTCGTGCGCTAGCTGCTGGTGATCCATTGCTGCCAGACGTGCTAACACTGGATCACCTTAGCCACTTGGTGTGGGATCAAATACGAAAACTCCACAATGAGCCTGTTCGTCCGTCCATTCACTGTCCCGATCAATCAGACGGCAATATTGCTCAACGGGTGCAGCTCTTTCCAAACTCGGCGAAGCGGTTATCCCCACCACTACCACTACCACTACCACTACCACTACCACCACGTAACAATAGAAACGTTGTTGCGGTTGCGCTGATGACGTGTGCGCTGCCCCTTTTATATTACTTGGCTGCAGCTCCGACTCCGACTCCGACTCCAGTTCCGGTTCCGGAGATTCCTTCTTTTACGCCAAGTGCTGCTCCTGAAGGAGTGCGGTTGATCATTGAACGAGGCACCTTTTACGACTTCTCTCAGAAGGAATTTTGGAAGGCAGGTGCTGGTGGTGATTTCGGTTATTGGAACGTTAACGGGGAGTTCGAGTTCTTGGTTTCCGATAAATTCATTAGTGGCCTAGAGGATCGCGGGCAATCCGACCGGGACCTTACGACGGTGAAGCCGAAGGGTCCCTACAGTGACAGCGTGAAGGCATTGCTTGGACATCTATATGTGTATAACAACAGAGGACAGAAGTCTATTAGGTTTGTTGTCTTTCGGGTATTGACTATGGATTCGGAGAGGGTAGAAATTGTCTACTATGCTTTCTGATTTAGGACGGAGCACACAACGACGAAAGGAGGGCATCTGTATTTTTATCGATACTTTGTTGAATCGGAATTTGATCGGTGAGAAAATATGACAGGAGGTGAAACGCCATGGCTACTCGTCTTGCTTTTCCTGCGCTGCCCGAGCGGCTCAAAGACTATGCAGTGCGGTTTGATCCGGTGTTGCACACTCCCGCTCAGCGGCGCGGTTTCCGACCGTACGTGAGTGGACTGCTGCTGCCGTGAGAACGCAACAAGACGCTCAACTCGTGCAAGCGCTCAAAGTATTCGAGGCAAACCCCCAGCGCATTCACAGCATTGCCGGCTAGGACTGGATCATCAATTCAGTTTCTAATGAAAAATAGAGTTATTTGTGGCCGAACTTCAGTGTTTTAGTGCCGAATCAATAGCTTTTCTCTAACTGCTGATGAATCGCGCACTTGAATACATCGCGTTCAGTGCCAATTTCCCTAGGGGATAGATTAAATGAAGCACCGGGCACAGAAATCCCTGGGGCAGGGATGAATGCGTCCGAAAGCAGGGAAACCGGGTTGAACAGGGGAAAAAACTCCACTGCCACTTGAAAGATGGCTCCGAAAAGCCTGCATTGAAAGTCAATCGGCTTGGAGGCGATGCGCTGCATCCCTACAGCCGTGGGATGAACCGTTGGTGGACGCTCAAGACTGATGCATTTGATCGTGTTCACCCCAAGCTCGGGAATGAACTAACAGAAAGTAATAGAAAAGAGGAGTGACTGTTCAGCCTACGCGAGCGCCAGGGCCTGTCCCGAGAAGACGGCGCGCATGGCGTGAAGCATGCCAAAGCCTTGCTTGCGCGCGGTGTCCAGATAGGAGCGGATGGTGCAGAAATTCTGCGCGCCCGGCAAGGTACGAAAGCAGCCTGAAATTCTCTGCTTGACCTTTGGCATGCGAATGGCGCGCTCGGCCAGGTTGTTGGTAAAGGGCACACCCAAATCGCGCATGAAGCGCAGTACCTCCTGCTCTCGCTCCAACAGCCGGCGCAGCAGGTTGAAGGCACCTGACTGCTTGGCCCGGCCACGTTGTCCTAGCGCCTTGGCCGCTGGCAGGTTTTGCGCCTGGCCTTCCTGCACCAAGGCGCGGTATTGGCTGGCAAAGACCTCGACCTGCACAGCCTGTAGTGCCGTATCGGTCTGACGCGCCGCCTTGCAGGCTTGGTCAGCGGCCAGCAACAACTCGATAAGGCCCTGGGGCCACGCTTGCGCAGTGGTCTCTTTTTGATAAATCAGCTCGCGCAGTAAGTGTGCGCCGCACAGCGAGTGCGCGCACTCCAGGCTCCAGTAGGGCGCCCAGCAGTCGTGCACCAGCGTGCCCGCGTAGTTGGGCAGCACCCCATGGTCGGCTATTGCTTGCATGCCCCGCTTGGGATGCACGCCGTACCAAGTGTGGGTGGCCGTGGCGGCCGTATGCAGCCACTGCAGGCAAGACGCTACGCGCAGGCCCGATTCATCGACATGCACCACCGCTGCGGCCTGCACGCTTTGCACGATGGCCTGCACCGTGGGCACCAGCGCCTGCGCGGCCTCGTGCACCCACTGCACCAGCGTGGCCGGCGAGATGTCCAGTCCATACAGGTCCTTGATGAGTTCGCCCGCCCGCGCGAAAGGCAGCAACTGGCCCTGCGTCAGGTGCACCGCCAGCGCCCGCACGTTCGGGCCGTATTGCGCGACTTCACACACTTCGGGCGCAAACTCGTTCTCGTGGAGCTTGCCGCACGGGCAGCGCAGTTGCAGCGTCTGGAACTCCACCACCTCAAAACGCACGGCCGGGATGTCAAACACCTGGCCGCGCCGGTGAACTTGCGCATCACTATTGGACAGCGTCGCCTGGCAGGCATCGCAGCGCTCGGGCAGCGCATGCCGGATGACGATGTCTGGCCTGTCTGTTTGCTCCAACGTCTTGCCCGCGTGCCCGGCCTGACCGCCCGGCTTCCTGCCCGAGGCCACGCGCAGCGAGGTCGTCTTTTTCAAGCCGTCCGAAGATGGCGGCTTGCTCGAGTTCTTGCTGTTCTTCGATGCCTGGCCTTCGAGCTCCTTGATGCGCAAACGCAGTCTTTCGACTTCGCTCGTGAGCGCCTGCACTTGCCCTTGCAGCGCTTGGGCTTTCTCGTTCATGGCCTGGAGCGTCAGGTCGGCAGTAGCGTCTGGTTCTTGCACGGCTTCAAGTTTGACATAAACCCCTTGGGCTGCAATTCAGGAGGGCTGAACAGTCACAAAGAGGAATGGTATGAGCGCGCTCAAGGCCTGCCCCTGGCCGGTTTTACCCGCTATGGGCCCGCGAAAAAGAGCACGCTGACCGTCCTTCTGGAGGCGCTGGGGGCGCTGGGGGTGCTTTGCATGAAGACGCTGGTGCGCTTGAGATCATTGCGGCTGGCGTCGGATCAGGACGCTGAAAAAGTGGCGCTGACGCGACAAAGCGCGCTGAAGACAGGGCAGTCGGCGGCGAAATTCATGCACGACATAGATGCGAAGGTGTACCGCCGCCATGCAGCTCAATTCATTGGCTTAATCCCGGACCAGGTCGATCTGGAGGTGGCCAAAAAAATGCTTATGGAACCTGAATTCTGGATAAGCGGAGCCTCCCTGCGGCGTGCAAACCAGAGGTGACTGGCTGCAAAATTGGCGCATCCGATGCCTATGGAGGTGCCCCATGATGGACAAGACCACGGAGCTGTTCTGTCTGATCGACGACTTCTGCCAGCAATTCGAGCCGCTGCTTGCGCAGCGTCTGCTCGACGAGCGCAGCGACAAGCAGCGGCGTAACCGGGAATGCGCCATGTCGCTGTCCGAGATGACCACGATTGTGGTGCTGTTTCACACAATGCGCGGTCGGCAGTTCAAAGCGTTCTACGGTGGCACCGTCTGCCGCTTTATGACTGTAACCGGTAACTGAACGGCGTCCTTCCTTGCAAAGGTGTCGCCGGGAACAATGCCTTCATCGATTTACGATGAGGAGCAACAGCGATGCAAGCCACGGTCAACGAGGGCGTAAAGCGCCGTCACCGTTTAAACGAGCAAGCCTGGCTCGAAGCGTTCAAACGCTTTGAAGGCGCCGGATTGACGGTAGAGGCGTTCTGCCGCCGTGAGGGTCTGTGCCGCAGCAGCTTTGCGCGCTGGCGTTCGCGCTTGCTTGGTGGGGCTGGCGTGCCTCGCCAGCTCAAGCACGACGCCCAAAGCCAGGCACCGGTGGCTTTCGTCGATTTGGGTACGCTGGGCTCGGGTGCGCCCGCGCCTTGCCCGGTACTGGAGTTGCGCCTGGACCTCGGCGCGGGTCTGACCCTCACCCTGGTTCGGCGCTGATGTTCTTCCCCGAAGGCCAGATTCGCGTCTTCCTTTATGGTCAACCGGTGAGCATGAGGCTGTCCTTCGATGGCCTGTACGCACTGGCGCGGCACG
>NZ_KL448329.1:50941-57857 GCF_000709345.1 Polaromonas glacialis
TTTACATCCTGATGGTGGCCTACCAGGCCATCAAGGCCTCTAGGCTGGACTGGCCCCTCATCACGGAGGACGTTCAGGAGCGCTGCCTGCAGCGCCTCAATGGCAGCATTCGGTTCGACGAAGGTTTGAGTCCCGAGCTTATGCGGCAAGCCGTCCAACAACGCGTCGACGGTCATGCGCAACGCTATCTGCTGGCGTTCGTACACGGATACTTGCGCGATCATGACTTGCTGGCGGTTCGCAGCGATGCCGAGAAATACCTGCTGCTGGCGTCCTTCAATCTCGTCGAATGCATCGCCGCCACCGCGCCCGGCGGCACACCTCAGCGCCGTCCTTCTTCTGGCAAGCAAGCCGCGCCCTGACTCCGACCTTCCTGAGCATTCGGGCTTACGCGTCAACAACGCCGCAGGGTTACCGGTTACTTATGACTGCGGAGTTTCCCCGCCGGCTGTCTTACACCCGCTTCGTCGCCCTGATGCCGCGCTGTGCGGTGGTGCTGGCTGCATTGTTCCAGACGCTCAAGGGCGCCTGCACGGGCTTGGCCATTGCCGACTCAACGCCGCTGGCCGTTTGCGACAACCTGCGCATCCAGCGCCACCGGGTTTTCAAAGGCATTGCCCAGCGCGGCAAATCGTCCACCGGATGGTTCTACGGCTTCAAGCTGCACGCGGTTATCAACCATCGCGGCGAGTTGCTGGCCATCAAGCTCACCCCAGGCAACGTAGATGACCGCAAGGGATTGCTGGCCATCGCCTCAACCCTGTTTGGCAAGCTCTACGCCGACAAGGGTTACATCGGCAAGGAGTTTGCGCAAAAGATGAAGGACAAGGGCGTCGATGTCATCACGCGGGTGCGCAAGAACATGAAAGAAGTGGTTCACTCCGAGTTTGACCAGGCGTTGCTGCGCAAGCGCTCGCTGGTGGAAACCGTCTTTGATGAGCTCAAGAACCTGTGCCAGATTGAGCACACCCGGCACCGTTCACTCTCGAATTTCGCCGTCAACCTCATGGTGGGAATCGTGGCGTACTGCCTGCAACCCGTGAAGCCTCGCATTGCAGTATGGGTGCGTATTCCGGTAAACGTGACCGCTGATTCCGGCAACGTGACCGGCATTCCGGCGAACGTGACCGAAGGTTGGTGTTGCGCGTTTTGATTTTATGCCGGCCTGCTTTCCCGGCTGTTTTGCCCTCTCTGAAATTGAATTGTTTTTGAACGAATAGGCCCCTGCCAGGCCGCCCGAGGTCCCTGAGCGTGGTGGATTAGTGGTCGGTGCTCCCTTGTGCTGGCGGGCTTTTTTTGCGCAGAGATTCGCCGGTGAGGGTGAAGCGGTGATGGTTTTGCATCAGGCGATCGAGCATGGCATCGGCCACAGTTTGGTCACCTATCCACTCGTGCCAGTGCTCAATGGGCAACTGGCTGGTGATGATGGTGGCGCGCTGGCTGGCTCTGTCGTCAATGATCTCCAGCAGATCGGCCCGAGTTTGACTGTCCATGGCGGCCATGCCCCAGTCGTCCAGCAGCAAGACGTCCGTATTTTTGAGCGTGTCCAGCCAGCGCGTAAAGGTGCCGTTGGCATGGCGAATGCGCAGTTCCTCACCCAGGCGAGGAACCCGCAGGTACAGCGCACTGTGGCCACGCCGGCAGGCATGCTGGGCCAGCGCGCACGCCAGCCAGGACTTGCCAGCGCCGGTGGCTCCGGTGATCAGCACGGCGTGCCCGGCATTGACCCACTCCCCCAGGGCCAGACTCATCACCGCGCTGCGTTCAATGCCCCGGGTGCTGCGGCTGTCCAAATCTTCAATGGCCGCTTGCGGATATTTGAGTTTGGCGGTCTTGAGCAATCGCGCACAGCGCCGGTCTTGCCTGCCATGCACCTCACGGTCTACCAGCAAGGCCAGCCGTTCTTCAAAGCTCATGGCGCCGATGCCGCTTTGCGCAAGCTGCTGCTCCAGTGCCTGGGCCATGGTCTCCAGGCGCAGGCCGCGCAGCTGGTTCAGGGTGGTATTCATCATCATGTTGGGCTCTGTCGTGTTGGGTTTCATTGGTAGTAGTTCGCGCCACGCACATGGGCGTGAGTCGGGCTGGTCCACTCGGGTGTGGTGCTGGCCTGCAACAGGTCGCGCCGGTTGAGCAGGATGTCGCGGATGTGGGTGTATTTGCTGGTGCCCAGGCCAAGGGCCATGGTGCAGGCCGCCTCCAGCCGGGCATCACCGTAGCGCTTGGACAGGGACAGCAGGCCCAGGCAGGCGCGGTAGGCGTGCTCGGGATGGGGTTGGCGCTGCAGCATCTTTTGCACCGTGGCCGCACAGGCCACCCCGATACGCGCGCCCCAGGCGATGAGCCGCTCAGGTGTCCATTGCGCCTGGTGCTGGTGGCGCTCGGGCAGGTGCTCAGTCACGGTGGTGAAACCGCCTTTGTAGACGCAGCGCATGTGGCTGGCCACCCGGTTGCCACGGTGCAAAATCTCCACCGCATGGGCGGTGACGCGCAGCTCCAGCGCCAGGCCCACCAGGGCGTTGGGCACGCTGTAGCGGTGGCCTTCGTATTCGACATGGCTGTCGATGTGTACGCGCACCGTTTTGAAGACCGCCCATTCCCAGGGCTGCACCGGCAAGGCCATCAGGGCCGGCGCGTCGATCTGCGCGAACACGCTGGCGCGGCTGCCCGGCAACTTTTGAAACGCACGCTGGTTGAGCCAGTGCAGCAAGGGGGCGATGGCGTCGTTAACTTCCTCCACGCTGGCGAACTGATGCTTGCGCAGGCGTGCCAGAATCCAGCGCTCGACCAGCAAAACGCTCAGCTCGACCTTCGGTTTCTCATAGGTCCAGAACTGCCGGCTGTCCGGCCACTGGAGCGTGCATAGAGATCGAAGTCACGCATCCCTTTCATCCCTGGCGTGGCCAGCGCTTTGTGCTGGCCACGCGCAAGCGAAACTGGGGCGAGGATCGGGTGATGTACTTCGACGCCCAAGGCCGGCTGCGTTCGCTGCCTGCGGCGTGGACCGACATCGACCCGCCGGACGTTTGCACGCAGGCAGCCGCTGGTCGTGCGGCGTTTCGTTCGGACGATCTCCTCAGGCTTGCAGCGCTGATCGACGAGATCAGGACCCAGCACTTGAGGAGGCCTCGCCGTGTCAAGTAAATTTTGCCGCATCTGTAAAGGCATTAATGCCGCATGGCATGGCGTTGCCGAAATAACCACCGATTCAGGTGTCTTGGTTTCTTTCTGGGCAATAGCATCCACAGGAGTAGGAGGTCATGGCTGCCTTGACGCCACGCAGCCAGCGGCATATTATTATTTACACCACAAGTCGCCTTTAGACGATGACCAAGACCACCCCCAAGCTCGATCGACTGCGCCAGGCCGGCGTCCTCAACGCACAGCCTGGGCGAGTGCAGGCCGCTTGGTTCCAGCCGGGGAGCTTCTTCGACGCCAACGATCTGGTGCAGGTCAAATACGAGATGCTGCGCCACGCGCGCCAGGACGGCGTCACCAAGGCCGAGGCGGCGAGTCTTTTTGGCCTGTCGCGCCCGACTTTCTATCAGGCCGAAGCCGCGTTCGAGCAGGGCGGCGTGGCCGGCTTGCTGCCGCAGCCGCGCGGCCCGAAGTCGGCGCACAAGCTCACTGCCGAGGTGATGGGCGTGATCGAGTCGCACCATCGCCCGGGCGCCCCGATGCAGGCGCGCGAGATGGCCCGGGTGGTGTTCAGCCAGCTGGGCCTGAAGGTGCACCCGCGCAGCATCGAGCGGGCCATGACACGCAAAAAAAAACGCTGACATCGGCGGCTGTCGTGTGCTGCGCAAAGGGTCTGCCCGCGCAAGCCGCGTCGGCATACGAGCGCATTCGCGCCGACGTGATGGCCGGCCAGGCGCGCCCCGACGCCGTGGGCGCCATCGTCTTTCACGGCATGTGGCGAGGGCTTGGGGTACTGCTCGAGACGGCAGCCTCGCCATTGCCACTGCCTTCACCGACCGTGTCGCCGCCATCAGCGGCGACCCCCACCGGCACGCCCGATCGCCAGCTCGTGCGTTTGCTGGCCGACATGGTGCTGGCCTTACAGACAGGAGGTGATCCATGCCCAGTGAGTCCGCCTTGAAGATCGATGCCGACCATCTACGCCGCGACGCGTTCCTGTACGTGCGCCAATCCTCGTTGCGCCAGGTGTTCGAGAACACCGAGAGCACCCAGCGCCAGTACGCGCTGCGCGAGCGCGCGGTCGCGCTGGGCTGGCCCATCGAGCGCGTGCATGTCATCGACAGCGACCTGGGCCAGTCCGGCGCGCAGGCGCAGGGCCGTGACGGCTTCCAGCACCTGGTCACCGAGGTGGCGCTGGGCCACGCCGGCATCGTGCTGGGTCTGGAGGTCTCGCGCCTGGCGCGCAACAACGCCGATTGGCACCGTCTGCTCGAGCTGGCCGCGCTGTCGCATACGCTGATCCTCGACGAGGACGGGGTCTACGACCCGGCCCACTTCAACGACCGCTTGCTGCTGGGCCTCAAGGGCACCATGAGTGAGGCTGAATTGCATATCCTCAGGTCCCGCCTGCAAGGCGGCATTCTCAACAAAGCTCGCCGCGGGGAGCTGGAGATACCCTTGCCGATCGGCCTGACGTACGACGGCCTCGGCCGGGTCGTGCTCGACCCGGACCGCCAGGTCCAGGACACGGTGCGGCTGCTCTTCGATGTGTTCGACGCGGTCGGCTCGGCCTGCGCCGTGGTGCGGCGTCTGCGCGCTCAGCAGGTGCTGTTTCCCCGGCGCATCCGCCGAGGAATCGGCAAGGGCGATCTGCTGTGGGGGTCGATTGACGTCTCGCGGGTGCTGCAGATCCTGCACAACCCGCGTTACGCCGGCGCGTTCGTCTACGGGCGCTCGCGCACCGGATGCAACGCACAGCTCCATCCGGTGCAGCGCGTCGTCGGGCAAAAGGACTGGAAGGTGTTGATCCGTGACGCCCATCCGGGCTACATCGACTGGCCGCAGTTCGAGCGCAATGCGCTGCGGCTGCGTCAGAACCTGGGTTTTGCACCCGGGGAGCGCGGTCGCATGCCGCGCGAAGGTCAGGCCTTGCTGCAGGGTCGCGTGCTGTGCGGCAAGTGCGGTGCGCGCATGCGCGTGCACTACGAGGCGCTTGGCGCCGGGCTTCGTGCCTACTACCGCTGCAGCGAAGAGGTGGTGCGCCGTGCCGGCAAGCCATGCCAGGCCGTCCACGGACCGGCGGTCGATGCCGCGGTGAGTGCCTTGCTGCTGCAGACCGTGGCGCCCGCAGCGATCGAGGTGGCGCTGGCCGTGCAGGACGAAATTGCCCAGCGCATCGGGCAGGCCGCCGAGCGGCGCCAGGCGCAGCTCGAGCGCGCACGCTACGAAGCCGAGCTGGCCCGGCGCCGCTACGCCAAGGTCGATCCGGACAACCGCCTGGTAGCCGATGCGCTGGAGGCCGACTGGAACCATCGCCTACGCGAACTCGATGCCTTGCAACAACTTCAAGATCGCCAACGCCAGAGCGATGAAACCCAACTGGACGACGCGGCGCGCCAGCGGATCGCCGAGCTGACAAGCGACTTTCCCCGCGTCTGGAACGATGCCCGGACCAGCGCCCAGGAACGCAAGCGCATGCTCGCGCTCCTGGTCGAGGACGTGACGCTTGTGGCCGGCCCCAGCATTGCCGTTCATGTACGCTGGCGCGGCGGGCATACCCAGAGCCTGAGCGTGGACAAGCCACGCCCCATCGCGCAGATCCGCAAAACGCCCTGCGAAGTCGTCAAGCTCATCGATGAATGGCTCGATGCCTCAACGGACAGGCAGGTCGCCGCCAGGCTCAACGAACAGGGCCACCGCAACTGGAAGGGGCAGTCGTTCACGTCGAGAACGGTCATGTCCGTTCGCCGTGCCTACCGATTGCGCAGTCGTTTCGAACGGCTGCGAGCGCACGGCATGCTCACGGGCCAGGAGATGGCCGAGCAGCTCGGTGTGTCGTCGACCACCATCCATCAGCTCGGCCGCAAAGGGGTGCTGGCGCGCCACCTGTACGGCAACCACCACCGTTGCTTGTACGAGCCACCAAACGGTGGTCAACTGGTGCGCGGCGTCGGTGGCCGGTACACCAGCCACTGCGCTTCGTTTATTCCCGCTCAACCGTCAACACAAGGTGCAGTATGAAGTCCACGCCTTGTCCTGTGGGTGATAAGCGCGTGCAGGCAGCACACTGCAGCCGTAATGACGGGCAAAGTCCTGCACGCTGTCGGTCAGCAGCGGCTCGTAGCGGTCGGCCTTGGTCACCAGGGCGCGCGGGTTGTCGGGGATGATGAGCTGGGGCACGCCGCCATAAAAGGTCAGCGCCTGCGCGGTGGCACCCAGCCAGTCGCGTGCCGTCTGCGCGGGCGTTGCCAGGCAAAAGCAGTAGCCCGACACGCCCATGGCAGCGACGAAGAGGTTGGCGCGGCCAATTTCCTGCCCGTGCACCCTCAGGGCCACCGTCGGGCCGGCGTAGTCGATGAAGAGTTTCTCACCGGCGCGGTGGACCTGGCGCATGGAACGCTTGAGGCGTTTGGCAAACTGGCGGTAGTTCTCGCAAAACTGCGAGTAGCGCCAGGGCTTGAGGGGCCAGTCCGCACGGTGCTCGTCGCCGACCTGAGCGCAGTATTCCTCCCACAGCAGCATGAGCGTCACACCCTTGCGGCCCAACTCCTGGTGAAGCCGCCCGAAGTCGGCTTGCGCATAGGTCTGGCTGGCGCGAGACGACGCCAGCAGGCGTCGCTCCAGGGCTGCTTCGTCCATGGCGGAAATGGCTGCCCAGTCCAGCCCGGCGGCAACGGCCAGACCCACGTATTTGGTGACAACACCTTTGGAGAGCCCCAGGGCACTGGCGATTTGTTGATGGGACTGTCCACCCTCGAATTTCAGACGCAGGGCGTCTTTG
>NZ_JMDZ01000040.1 GCF_000709345.1 Polaromonas glacialis
GCATGCGAAATTCTCCTCTGAAAATCCCGAAAACTCAACAAAACCCATACTATTTGCGAACAGCGCCGTATATGTACAGCCCTCTACTTTTCCCGCCCTCGGCCACGCGCTTTGAATCGAGCGGGCCCTTGGCTTTGCCAATGGTCGAGGGCACGGTCTGGGCTGGCTTTCCCTCGCCAGCAGCCGACTTTGCGGTCAAGCGCTGCGACCTCAACGATCTGATGGTCACGCACCCGGCGGCGACGTTCTTTTGGCACGTGCGCGGCACCTCGATGGTGGACGCGGGCATTAGCGACGGCGACCTGCTGGTGGTCAACCGGGCGCTCGCGCCCCAGCACATGGACGTGGTGGTGGCCGAGGTCGACGGCGAGTTCACGGTCAAGCACTTTTGCTGCAAAGGCGGCTCGGTCTCGCTGCGCGCGGCCAACCCGACCTTTCCGCCCCTCCTGCTCAAGGAAGGGCAGACCTTGACGATTTGCGGCGTGGTGACGTACACGATCCGCAAAATGCGCCCGTAGCAAAGTAGCGACGTAGCGAAGTAACGACAGCTGGGATAGAAGGCCGGATCGAAAAACAAAAACCGAAGGAGCACTGCCATGGCCCTGTTCGCGCTGGTCGACGGCAACAACTTTTACGTCTCCTGCGAGCGCGTCTTTCGCCCCAGCCTGAAAAGCTGGCCGGTGGTGGTGCTCTCTAACAACGACGGCTGCTGCATCGCCCGCAGCAATGAAGCCAAGGCCCTGAGCATCAAGATGGGCGCCCCCTGGTTCGAGGTCAAGCACCTGAACGACAGCGACGGGCTGGTGGGCCTGTCGGCCAACTTCACGCTCTACGGCGACATGAGCGATCGCATGATGTCCATTGCCGCGGGCCTGGGGCCGCATCAAGAGATCTACAGCATCGACGAGAGCTTCATCGACCTCGCGGGCGTGCGCGGGGACCTCACGGCTCGAAGCCGGCAAGTGCGCGCGCGCATTCTGCAGTGGACCGGCATTCCCACCGGGATCGGCATCGGGTCGACGAAAACCCTGGCCAAGCTGGCCAACTTCATTGCCAAGACCGCCGAGCGAAAGCCCGGCAGCTACCCGGCCGAGTTTGGGCAGGTGTGCAACCTGGCGGCACTGCCCGCGAGCGACCTGGACGCGGTGTTGGGTGCCACCAAGGTCGGCGAGGTCTGGGGCGTAGGGCGCCGGATCGCGGGGCAGCTGGAGGAGGGCGGCATTGCTACAGTCCTGGACCTCATGCGCATGGACCCGGCGACCGTGCGCCGGCGCTGGAGCGTGGTGCTCGAGCGCACGGTGCGCGAGCTCCAGGGCATCTCCTGCATTGCCCTGCAGGACCAGCCCACGCCGAAAAAAGAGATTGCCTGTACGCGCAGCTTTAGCCGGCCGGTGACGGACCTCGGGCCCCTCATCGAGGCCGTGAGCGAGTTTGCAACCCGCGCTGCTGAAAAGCTGCGCGGGCAAGCCAGCGTCGCGAGCGAGGTCCTGGTGTTTGCCCACACCTCGCCGCACCGGCCGGGCCCGCGCTTTTCGCAAAGCGCGGTGGTGCCGCTGCGCCGGCCCACCTCGGACACGGCCGCCCTGGTGCAGGCCGCGGTGCTGGGCCTGCGCTCGATCTACCAGCCCGGGTTTGCGCTGATCAAGGCCGGCGTCCTGCTGCTCGACCTGGTGCCCGGCAGCTTGTATCAGGGCGAGTTGGATCTGGAGCCTGAAGTTACCAGTGAGCGATCGAAGCTGATGGCCACGATCGATACGCTCAACAATAAATACGGCAAGGGCACGGTGCACCTTGCCAGCAGCGGGATCGATGACCGTACCCGTCAGTGGGGCATGCGCCAGGAGCGCCTGACCCCGGGCTACACGACCGCGTGGGCGGACATGCCGATTGCCAAGGCCGTGTGAACTGATTGTTTCCTTTTCAGCGCTTGCACAGCGGCAAAAACGCCCTGGCCCGATGCGACGCCTGCAGTTCACGGACAAAGCTGAGCGACACTTGTTTCCACATTTGCGCTTTATCCCGGAACAACTTTATGAATTACTGGTGGGTCAATCAAAATCAAACGTACAAAGCGGAGGTCGGTGGTGGGTTTCTTTGGTCCCCTAAAACCCGTTCAGACGGCGCGCGCAATCAGTTCTACGACAACATGCTCGAGGTTCATCCCGGCGATATTGTTTTTTCATTTTGCGATACCCGTATCAAAGCGGTGGGTGTTGCGACCCAACGAGCCGTATCTTCTCCCAAACCGGATTTCGGTTCTGCGGGTAGCTCATGGTCGGCAGAAGGGTGGTTAGTCACGACTGAATTTTCCGTTTTCGACCACCCCATACGACCCAAAGATCACATCGATGCGCTTCGTCCCCATTTGCCTGTGAAGTATTCACCGCTTCAGTCGACCGGCGATGGTCTCCAATCGGTCTACCTTGCAAATGTCCCGCCGCACATGGCGGAGGTATTGATTCAGCTCATTGGCCTTGACTACCCTGCAGCAATCGATTCGTTGATGACCCGTATTGAACCGGATGTTGAAGCGCCCTTGAAAGCAGTAGAAATGGCGCTGCTGGAGCGAACGGATATTGGGCCCACCCAGAAAAAGCAGCTGATCAACGCACGGCGTGGCCAGGGCCTATTTCGTGCCAACGTGCGTTTGCATGAATATGCGTGCCGATTAACTTTGGTGTCTGACCCTGAGCACCTTCGAGCCAGCCATATCAAGCCGTGGAAAGATTCATCCGACAGCGAAAAGCTTGATGGTTCAAATGGCTTACTGCTAGCACCACACATTGATCACCTGTTTGACCGTGGCTTCATTTCATTCGATGACTCTGGGCTGGTCTTGATTTCACCTGCGCTTACCTCAAGCATTGCTAGTGCTTGGGGCGTTGCGGCCGGCAAAAATGTGGGCTCATTTACGGAAAACCAAAAAAGCTACCTGGCATACCATCGCCAAAATGTTTTCAAAGCCGTAAAGAATAACTTCTAGATTAGGTTGTCCTAGATGGCATGTACTGCGACTCGTGTTGTTGTTTCGACATGGCTGAAAATCCCTCTAGTTAATCCCAACAATTCCGCCTCTTTCTGCATTTCGTCAGTCCAAACATTGCGCACAGCTATCTGGAACGCACGTGATGTCCGTGCGCTTTCCGCATTCGGTATCGCTATACCGAACACTGTTTGAGCATTGGGAAACTTGCTCATTGCCACATAGATGTAGGTCTTCAGTTCGTGTCCCACAGCGGTCTCAAGGTCATCGTCGGAAACGCGTTCGTTCACCACTGGATAAACTAACCAAAGAAAGTGCACGCCAGGCTGCTCTGACGACTCTACGACAACACTCCAGTACGTTTTTGGGTTTTCAATCAAAACATCCACAACCGCCATGCCCATTAGCATACGTGCCATCCTCGACTCTGAAGCTAGGACTTGCAAGGCTGTGGCGTGATAGGCCAGTGCTTTGTCTTGACCGCTAACCATCCGGCCTCGCATGTACTCCGATGCATGATGCTCAATAACTTCGTCGATCAAGTAGGAGGGCGCAAGCTTTGCCTTGCGTTGCATAAAGTTCAGGTCCTTTCGCAACGAAGACCACACATCCGCATCAACTATACGTACTCCCTTTTCGTCAGCTTCGATTAGTTCGCACAGCGGTGAGCTTCCGCCAGGACGACGACCTCTCATGTACACACCGATTAAGTCCTCTTCACCTGTGAACAGCACATGATTTTTGGTGAGAAAGGCCTCTTTCGCTGTAAGATACATAACAAAGTCAGCTGTAGTATCAAAACACTCAAACAGGGCGTCCAGTGCGGTTCTACTGACTACATGGACAAACTCTGGAAAGTGCACACCAACTGTGAATAACGTGACGCTGTTGGTCAGACTAGAGTCAAGGCCAAAGCTGGACGTTTTTAAATGCCGGGTGCGTGTCGCTTCAATTCCATGAGCGACAGCAATTAAGTGATACCGAGCCCGGGTTACATCGGGGAATCTCAAGGGAAATGGCGACGAAACACGTGCATCAAGATGAACGGCCTCGGGCGAGGTCTTGATCGTTTTTAGTGCCCCTCGTAACTGCTTCACACTGGCGCTCACCGCCTTACCGTACCACCGTTTCCACGCAATATCAGGCGTATTATCTTCACTATATTTGATGACCTTGTCCGAAATGATAATTACGTCATCGCCGAAGACGATGAGCACATCGCAAAGTTCCTTGCCTTCAGAGTAATAAGGGTTTTGGTAAGACCACATTGATAAGAATGTCTGACGGGATAAATTCGCAAGACGTGCTTCCGATTCATTTACACTCATACCGTAATAACTCTTTCATAGTGTTGTGGTTTTACCATTTTATGTCCTCTTTTTAAAAGTTTTCAAAAGCCGCAGTCTAGGCCTTTTCCCGAAGATCTGTTTACGATAATGCTAGCCAAGAAACATGGCTATTTAAAAGTAAAAATTTCAACATGATTTTTACTTCCACAAACACTGCAACATATAATGAAAATAAGCAGTAAGTACAGGTAAAGGCAAATTGCGTTTGCCATAAGCAGGTGGAATTAGAAACGTAGGTCGATGAGATCTGCCAAAAGATCGGCATCAGTGATGCAAACCTCTAAAAATAGCACCCATGTACTCTGAGACTATATGGAAATTACGCTGGCAGTGATAGCAACCATTCAGAGGTGGACTTCAACAGTTCAGAAACTAATCCGGTGTAACGAATAATTAGATTCTTTTCCAACCTTCGCTCATTCTTCCGAAATAGTAGAGATATGGAACTTCGTTTCGTCTTGTTGACTCTCGCATCGCAAATTGAAGTAAATTCGAGTAGTAGTAAAATAAGCCTATTCTTCGTTCATTTGTATCTGCAGCATATCTCCCATCTGCTGGATTTATTACACCTTTGCCAAGTATATAAATCCTGTCCACAATACCTGGATCGATATCGAGTTTCTTGGCGCATTCTAAATAACGCTTTGCTTCCTCATCAAGGCCGCTTTTTGTGTTGGAGCTATAGGCAAATATAGATATAAAAATGCGACAGTCTTCCGGCCCGGGGTCACGACCACGCTGATATTTTTGTAATTCTGTATCGAAAGGACGAAGTTTAAATAGCTTCTTAGCCTTTATTAAGCAATCTTCGTATTCGCTAATATTTATTACTGATTTGACTTCTGTGACACACATAACCGATTCAACTTGTAGAATCGTAGGTTGCATGTTGAGGATTGGAATTCCATCTAAAGTTCGATAAATAATAAGATCGCTTTGAGGGCTTATGCCACCGCGTGAGTCAATAATTTCACCTGATGAAACGGAAAATCTTCTTGGGAGCAAGCTTTCAAAAAAGTCACGTACTGGATTTTCTCTAACTTCTCCTTTCGAAAGGCTATGGTTTATTCCTGAACTTTCAGAAAAATGGGCAAAAAATCGATGATATGCGCCTTCAATACGTGCAGTAAGTTGTTTAACCGGCAGTTCGGGACGATCTTTATAATAGTCTTTCATTTTTCCAATTGTGCAGTAAGAACCCAGAAAACCCATCTTGAATGGAGGCTCTAAATTTCGCATGATCGCATGATCGCGTGCTCGCAGTTTAGCGCAAACTGAAGTCTAGCCATGTTAGAAAAGTGGCCCAAGTTTCGAATTTCTTTAGGGCGTTGCCAACGGTCAAAAACCAATTCTCGTTCAAACGCTTTTAGCGTAGCTGTTTGTTAAATCCTTTAACCATAATATTGGTGGCCATCTCGCCTATGCTAATCGAAATCGAAATTGACTCGGTGCTTATAAGCGTGTTCTTTATTAAAGTGCCGCCATTGTGAATCAGATATATATGTGAATGCTAATTACGGTTTGTCAACCGTTAATGTAATTAACATAAATTTAATTATCATCTACAAAATCTATTTCTCTCCTCAATTTCCGCGGAAGTGCCGGGAGATAGGCAAAGAGTGATTTAGGTGAGGTTGGAGTTCTTGGTAGATTACATTGCTGGAAATTGATCGCAAACGGCGGCGATTAACAAAATTAGTTCACTTCGCGATGTGATGGAAACGCTTCAAACCTTTCACTACACGGTTGGGCTAAATTTCTAGCGCGTCGGCATGGGCGTTGCGATGAAGCAGGATCCATGCAGGCTGGCCTGCTCGAACGATTCCAGCAACGCGCGGGCTTCATCAAAGAAGCCGGCCAGCCGAGCAATAAGCTTGATATCGGGCTTGTAGTCCAGACCGCCGAGCTGATTAATCAGTATATGGCTGTCGCAATAAACCAGCACTGCCTTCGCACCAAGTGCCTTGCCCTCCCGAAGCGCCGCGAACAGCGCCCTGAGTTCGGCTACGTTGTTGCAGCCCTTGAACTTCATCGCCTGCGACAGCGTGTGGCCCGTGCCGTCGGGCTCGATGAGGACCCGACCTATGCCGATGCGGCCCAGGTTGGGCACCGCGCTGCTATCGCAGTGAAGACCCAGGCTCAAGCACTCGCAGAAACCAAAGTAGACACCACCGCAGAATAGTTGCAAGTATCAAGGTTTTTGCAGACCAGCCACTATATCTCTGTCAAAACCAATGGGACTAGCTCGATCAGCTGAAACCGACCATTTTGGAAAAATTCGAGTGAATGGCTTAGATTAAAAGGCAGAACGAAGATGACGCCTCATCTGGAAAGGGGTTTTGACTTCTGAAGAAATGGCGAAATTTCAATTGGTGGAAAGCTCGACAACGAATTCATCGCAAAACGCACAGAAAATTTAATTTGGCTCCGAGAGCATGGGAAGTGGCTGTGCAGGCATATCGTCAAACCACCAGCGATTCATAGCATCTTGGTCTTCCAAATGGCGTGTCCACTGATCGTCGAAAAGTACATCGACGCTGAAGATTGACTGAGCGTCATAAGCCACCTCATGGTCAAAAAAGCGACCTTGCAACGCGTCACAGTGGACACAGCCGTTCGAGAGGTATTTATGGCCCTCGGTACGGCTATAACGAGGCTTGATCGGTCCAATTCCGTGTTGCGCCAAAAGATTCGGGTGGAGAGTGTTCCTCAGCAAAGTGGAGCCATGTCCATCATCGTCATCAAAATCATAAATCGATGCGGTGACATCGGCTGCGCCCGGCTGTACACGACTTGCTGCAAAGCGGAGGTCGATAATAATTCCGGTCGTTTTCTTACAGCGCCAACAGTTCGTGTATGCCGCACTTACATCGAGAGGCAGCATCTTTCCAAGCTGAGGTGCGAAGCGCAATTTTCCCTGAAGCGCACCTTCCACAAACCGGCCGAGTTCAACCCGTTGCTGCCAATACTCGGGTCTGTGTTTGTCACGGGCAGAAATCCAAAGTGGATTGAAAGAGGGCGCTGGCAATAAGACATGGAAAGCCCCACTTACCTCGTCAAATGTCAGCATAAAAGCCGGAATCTCTTTACTGATCGGGAAATTATGTTGACGCATAAACCACATACCGCGTACCGATGCGGATCGGTATACGTCCTGCCGCCGTACGGTCTCCTCAAACGCTTGACGGCTCCACTGTACTTCAAACGCGATTGCTGTTTTGCCACCGCGGCTGGCAAGAACGTCTGCGATCCAAGTTCGCTGATCATTGGTCTGTCCTGACTGTTCAACCCGCGCCACCCAACCTGCATGTTGGACGGCAGTGGCGATGATTTCCTTGGCACGCAGGTGCTCAGAGGATTCAGGAGCAGACAAGCATGGCCCTTTTCGAACATGGGAAAAGTAACGTGTCCCAAGCTTGCTAGTCTTTAAAATCACCCCGGCACCGCAACAATGCATGTGCAAGTAACGGTCTTGAGCGTTCCTTGCTCGTAACTCATTCCAATCTTCAGCGCTTGCTATATTGAACGCAAAGAGTTCTTGATTGCCTGAGATGCATTTAAGTGGCATAAAGTGGTGCTGTTGGTAGTGGGCAAAATGAGAAGCTGCCACCGCTAGAGTGTAGGAGTGGCCAAGCTACGCTTGCATCAGCACACCCGTTTATAACCTGCGCCGCTTCTGACCCAAGGATTGGCTTTCTATCAAAGTAGCCTACAGCTGACTAGCGCTGCCAACTCTGGTTAAAAGCCGTTCGTTTTACAAATCGTCCTTACTCAATGCCGCATTCCGCGCTCGAAGCCTGTGCAAAGTAGCACCACTATCAGAAAATGTTATGGTTCCCATCCCCGGCATGGCTGCTATCGTCCAAGGTCCGATTCTCCATAAAGTGTACATACCTGACATAAAATGGGGCTCGGTTGGAGAGCCGTACTTGGCTTCCAAAGCACCTGTGATGTGATCATAGTCATCGGGAGATTTAGTATTTGCATTAATACTAACAACCTTTTCATCTACGATGTCAAGCGTCATTTGGCCCACATTACGCCCTGCAACCGTTTGATTGTCCAAAAATCGGCAAGAAAGCTGCTCTTTGAACAGTCTGAAGGCTATTTCAATAGTGCCTTTGGGACAGCCCTTCATCACTGTTCCGAGTTCGAGTCCTTTAAAACTGAGAGACTGTGAATACGCATTTCCAGTTAATATGCTGAGAAAAATTGCAAATGAAACGATTAGATATTCAGAAATTTTCATATTATTAAGCACAATTGGCTTAATCATTTACACCAGCCGTTTGTAGTAACCCCAATTTTATACAGAGGCAGTAAAGGAAAACATTGTGGCTTTTGCAGATCATCTGTCGTTCCTTGAGTTGTAGGAGAAATCAGGCACCTGCCTGATTTCGCGTTCTGCCAAACCTGCCTCAACAATGCGATGCTCGGTTTTAAGGGCATGCGCTTTGGAATAAATTTTCTTTAAAGCTTCGATACCGCCACTGGCATAAATTGAAGCGCATTCTTCGAGCGACCTGCGAGGCTCAATATATGGTGCATTTGAATTTTTGACCTCGCGTAGCCAGCGCTGATACTGCTTGTCTCGAAGTTCCTTTGATAGCTTCGTTGAACTGACACGCCAGGAGGCGTAATGTTCAGGTTTACTGTACTTTGCGATCGCCTGAAATGCCGTTTCACTGGACAGGAAGAGATGCTCATCCAGTTCAGGAAAGGCCGCCAGGTATCCGGTTGGCGTCATAAATAGGGGATTGGAAAATTTGCGCGAGCGGGCAAACATTCCGTGAGGCGCAACGCCATCAGAGGCGCATTCAGCAATGCACCTTTCTTCAGTCAACGCACGATAGGCCGCCTCGTCTCCCTGTTTGGCCAGTTCCCATGCCGCAAGGTGTTCAGCTTTGCGCTCTTTGATGGTCTTTTTTTCAATGCTCATTCGGTGCCTATTGCTTCTTTACAGCGGCCGGCTTAGGCCGCAATGGATTCCGTCAGTTCCAGTTGGAGCGACGTGTGCTTTTCGCCAAGGCCCACCAAGGCAGCCAGGGTATCGGCGGGCACGTTGGCCAGTTCCTTCGGCTCCAGCTTGTGCATCCCACCGCCATAGACGCGGCCATTGCCGAGCAATGTTTCCCGGTCAATGGCGTTTAGCGCCTGCCACAGTCGGCGCAGCGCTGTCGGATCGCGCGCGAGTTGCTCGGCCAGCAGCGGCTGCGGATAGAGCATTAAATAGACGTTTGTGGCGGTCGCCTTGCTGTTGTTCAGCAGGAAGCGAAAAGGCCGCCCGTCATGGTCGCTGCGGCCAATGTAGGTGCAGATGATCGGCGCGGCAGCGCGGCGCTCTTGCGCGTACCAGCACCGCCGTGTGCGGCACAGATAGCGTAGCGCGACATCATCCATGCCGGTTTTCAAATATGCCCACAACGCCGGATAGTCACGCTCAACCTCTTTTTCCGGCAAGTCGCAGTCAATCATAAGCAGGCGTTTGTCCAGCAGTGGTATTCCTGCCCCATCCGCGTTTATTTCGTCAGCTTTGATGTAGCGCGTACTCGGCAGGATTGGCTTTAGGAACTGCGGCGGCAGTTTGAGCGCGTGCGCCTTCTCTTCATCCAGGATGAAAAATTCGTTGGCGCCCGTGGCGAGGCCGCGCTTGATGGCAAACAGGTCACCGAGCCGGTAGCCATCGTGCTGCGCTTGGGCGTCCTGGCGTGGAAACCGTGTCCATTTATCAGCGCGCTCCAGGTCGAGAACGGTGACGTTTTTGCTGATGACCGGTTGCTGCATCGTGCCACCATAGGAAAAACGCACCCGATGATTGACCGGCGGTTTTTCCTTTTTGAACCAGACGACGGCGGACGAGACCAGCGCGTCATCGAACTGCACATCGTTCGGGTCAAAACGGTGGATATGCAATAGCGTCACTTCACGCAACAAATAGGCTTTGAGCGCTCGCCCATAGTTCACGTCCATAAATTCGCTGGGGATCAACCAGCCTGCAACGCCGCCTTCGGCCATCCAACCATGGGCCAGAGCCATGAAGTAGCAGTAAAGGCCAGAAAGGCCCGACAGCACGACGTTCGACGCTTCCCGCGCAGCGGCATGAAGGCGCACTTTGTCCGCACCGTTCAGGTGATGGTGCCGAACGTAAGGTGGATTGCAGATCAGCAGGTTTGCTCGCTTTTGGGTGTCGGCCGGGGGAGCTTCTTGTGTGAAATCGGCTAGCGTAATGTTGAGCGGCGTTTTCTCCCACAGCGCTTTTGACGGCGTACCGTAATGCGGGTCAATTTCGAAACCAACTGCCGATTCCACAGGTCGACCTGTCGACACCGACATGAGCGCAGAATAAAAAGAACCGGTGCCGATGGCAGGATCAAGAAAACGCACAGGCGTTAATTTTGGCAGCAGCGCTAGGCCATAGGCCAGCACGTCGCGGGCAAGCTGCGTTGGCGTCGCAAATTGGCCAAGCTTGTTGCGTTCGGCTTGCGACTTTTGCGCGTCCAGCTCGATCTGCAGGGCGCAGCGGCGTTGTTCGATGGCGTCTAGGCTATGTGACATGATTAAAGTCCAAACAGGGCGAAGTCATCGATTCGGTGTTCCCACACCCAATCGATGCCGTCTGCCGCCTCGTAGCCGAGATAGCCGCTGTCAAAGTAGCCGCACAAAAACAGGTTGAAGCGCACGGCTGAACCGTAAGTGCTGTGCAACTGGGCAACCTTTTTGGCTTCTTCCTTGCGGCGTTTGTTGGTATTGGTGAAATCACCCGCCGATTTCGCCTCGAAGAACAGTGGGAAGTCGCCAGGCTTTGCCGACTTTGGCATGATGACCGCGTCGATCGGGATGTTGATCGTTAATTTATTGCCCTTGACCTCAACGACCAGTTCTTCTTCCTCTACCTCGATTAACTGAGGTTCCTCATCGTCCACCGTGACCGGCATCGCATTGACATTGACATTGACATTGAGTTTGACAGGCACATTCATGCGAAAGCTGAAGGTGCCTGGCGGCATGGCGTCGAATTTAGTACCTGCCCCGCTGGGCAGCTGCGTATAGCCGTGGGCTTCTAACCAATTCTTGATTTCTTGCAGTTGCCGTTTTTCCTGAGCGTTGCGGATAATCGGGTTTGCGACCGCGCCGCAGAGCCGATCAGCAACGATGGTGGCCGATCGGTGGATCTCGACTTGCGTTGCCGCAGCTTCGCGTCCAAGCCAAACAAAAATATCAGGGTCGGCCAGCTTTTCGATGATGGCGGTGATTTTGGCCAGTTCCACATCCACTTGGGCTGCTTTCATCCGCACTGGCAGCTTTTGGTGAAGTTCCATCCGCTTGACCAAGCTGGACGAAACACCGGCCAAGCCGATCAGGCGATCAACCGCCAAGGGTGGACAGGTGGACATGCGCAGCGTAGGCAGGATTTCAGGACGCGCGCGCAACATCGCAGGCTTAATATCCGTCAGGTTGCCAGTCGCATAAAGTGCGGCTTCCACGTCCTTGGTGGTTTGAATGCGCGTGCTGCGAAAAGCGCTTGGGGCGAAATTCATGAACCAGTCGTTGTACATATCGACTGATCGAGCAACGTCAGCTTTCCAATTTTCAGGCTTATTTAGGTTAACCGGCATCCGTTCCTTTCGCGCTAGGCGCTCTTTGTAAGTAGTTCTCGTAAGCGTCCACATTTCCGCGAACAGGTCATTCAGGGGAAAGTTACAACACGCCGCCCTACTTTGACTCCGGCAGGGAGCAGCAGCAAGCTAAAACCAACGATCTGTCAGTAAGCCGCATATGAGGCAGGCAATGCTTTTTTCTATTCAGCCGTACAGTATGACGAAAAGTCAACTCACAGACTAATTTTAGAGCAGGGAATTCCTGCTTGCGCCAAGCACCAGTAGACCGGATGCTAAGCGCTGGGTAGTAGTCTCGATCTAATAGTATTTACTCTGAGACGAAAGCTGACCTGCGGCGTTACTGCAATAAAATTCGCATGCATTCAAGTTTGAGCTACAGCATATTAGGCATTTCATTAAGGGTGAGAAAAGCGATTTCAAAATAAAGATTAAATTGATATTGGTCCGAAAGAATCTTGCAAGTCAACAAATAAAGAATATGCACAGACAATCAATTACGCCTACCACATTAAAACATTTGATTACTCGGTCAGATTTTAAAGGCATTCCGAGTGCAATGAGGTCTACTCACGCGGATCAGCTTGCGTCAAGCGCATATGAACTTTATAACAAACTCCTTCCGTTTTACCCCCTAAGAAAATGGATATTACGAGAGAAGTGGCATTTTGCACCTGATTCAAAGCCAGCCGAACTCCTACTACGTAAACTTTCCAAGAATCTCATGCATGGGGTGTCATGGCAGCAGACTACTCGTGATGGAATTGTAGAAAATTTGAAGCATCTATTGACGGAAGGTGTACCGTATCGGTTATATCGTCTCGACATCAGCAACTTTTATGAGTCAATAAGTTTAGACGACACAAGACAAATGATCGAAGACTGCGACGCGTTAGCGCCATGCACTAAAGCGATCGCTGACACGATTCTGGATTATCAAATTCTCTTAGGTGAGCAAGGCATTCCGAGAGGCTTAGCTATAAGTGCAATCCTGTCGGAGCTGATGATGCGAAAATTCGATCTCGATATAATTAATGATAAAGAGGTGTTTTTCTATGCTCGATACGTAGATGATATTATTATTATTAGTGCAAACAGAGAAAATCCCGATAATTTTATTAGTCGACTCGAAAATGCACTCCCGAGTGGCCTAGTTTTTAACAAAAAAAAGTTTCTTGTTAAATCGCTAGCAAAATCCGAGAAAGATCCTGCTGGACAATCTAAGCTAGATGTTGAGTATTTAGGCTATGAATTTTCAGTGTTTAATTCAGTTACAGGAAAAACTGGAGCTAGTCGTAAAGTTTTATGCTCTATTTCTGAAAAAAAGATTAAAAAAATTAAAACCCGAATCTTTCGAGCATTAGCAGATTATGGCAAAAATGCAAACGACGACTTGTTAGTAGATCGAATAAAGTTTTTGACTTCGAATTTTAAGGTTTACAACAAGAATACAGGCTATACAAATATGGCTGGAATTTATTTTAACTATTCATTAATCGATTCCGGCGACGAAAAATTAAAACTTCTTGATAAGTTTTTGTCCAGTGCTATTCTATCGACAAGAAGTGTAAAACGTCGTGGCTTATCGCTATCACTTAGCAATGTATTATGCAAACGCCTATTGCGTTTAAGTTTCCAAAGGGGACATACGGATCAAATTTTTACTTCCTTCTCAGGAAATAGACTAGAAATAATAGGAAGGTGCTGGAAATACTAATGCCTAAAAAAAATAAAATCAATAAAAAAGATGGTTTCAGAGTGTTATTGACGGATACGCTTCCATATGAAACACCGATTACATTTTCAGTCGATTATATCTACACAAAACTTACAAGTAAAACCTCAAATCCAATTCAAAAAAAGCTGGTTGATGCCGTAATTTTGAACGACAGGAAAGCGACAGTCCCATACAGGTACCAAATACGTAAAACTGAAGATAGTTTAAGACGACTCGCGCTTATACATCCAAGTTCACAGTGGTTAATGACCGAATTTTACGGACGCTATAGTAGTCTGATGCTTCACTATACGTCCCAAAGTGAAATTACAATTCGTTCGCCAACCAAAATCGCTGGAAGTTTTTATACTAAAAAGTCTTGGGAAGATATTTATAAATACAAAGATGGCTCGGTAAGTATAAATGACCTCGGAGAATTTACTAAACACTCACCCTCGTATTTTACCTACCGTGGCTTTGACAGATTGTGGAAATTTTATAACTCTGAAGAGTATATAGAATTAGAGCGTAAATTTTCCCACTTAGCCACGATGGACGTATCGAAATGCTTTGATAGCATTTATACGCATTGCATGTCATGGGCGACAAAAGATAAACAATTTTCTAAAGATAATTTAAGATGTAAAACGTTTGGCGATGATTTTGATAATGTAATACGGCATGGAAACCATGATGAAACCAACGGCATACCTATTGGACCAGAAAGCAGCAGGGTATTCGCTGAAATTATCCTTCAACAAGTTGATCGAAATACTGTCCGTCGATTATTACCACGTTATGTATTTAATAAGCAATACTCTATTCGACGATATGTTGATGATATATTTATTTACGCTGAAAGTGAGGCTACTGCCAATATAGTAAAGATTGCTTATACGGAATGTTTGCTTATGTTCAATCTCCACGTTAATCCGTTGAAATCTCAACTTCAAACCCGCCCATTCGCAACAAAGAAATCGACTTTGGTGAGCCTATCGTTAGAAGTAACTGAAACATTAAGTGCCAAAATTTTTTCTGAGTCTGGTAGCTCATTAGGTGTAGCTGTGGTGTATGAGCCAGAATTATTACTAAAGAAATATATTGCTTCTATAAAAACTATTTGTCAGCAAGTTGAATCAAACTACTACGATATAAGCTCGCTACTCATTGCCATTTTTGTTGAGCGCATAAAAAAAGTTTGTGAAGGATCATGTGATCATGATATTGAAGACATTGAAAGACTTAAGTGCCTAAAGTTGGTACTCGACGTTTGCTTTTTTTTATATGGCGTCGCGCCTACCGTTAATGCTTCGTATAAATTGAGCACCGCTATAATTCTTTTAATCCGTTATTTTAGAACCAATCGATATACGACAAGCGAACAAATGTGTAATTACATTTTTCACTCTGTACAGAGGTTGCTATTAGAAAATAATCGAGCACGCAGTACGCTAGTTAGCGATTTTATTGATCTCGAAATAATTAACATTGTTCTTGCATCACAAGAACTAGGACCATCTTTTCTTCTATCTTCAAAAATAGTAAAATCGACTTTTCTTGGAGACTCTGAGAAAAACTATTTTTCATTGTCTGCCTGTTTGTTTTACATAGGCCCGTTACCGCGCTATGCAGAAGTACTTGACGAAATTGTTGAATCAATCGAAGAAAAATTGGGAGATTGCAAAAGCGTCAAATCTTCCAGTGAGATAGCCCATATTTTTTTAGATGCAATTTCATGCCCTCACATCCCAACAGCAAGACGTGCCAAATGGGTACGTGCTTGCCTTTCGGCCAATGGGGATTCGGTATCCGTCGCCGACGCTACTGTTTTTGTTGCCGAAATGGGAGACGAATGGACGGCACCCTGGATCAAAGTTGATCTTTTAAATAGCCTCGAAAAACGAGAGCTGAAGCGCGCATATTGAGCTAAGATTGTTATGGGAAGAGGTTGACGCCTTCTTGAAGCTTTTCAGTTGCCGATGCGTGCATACACGGATCGGTTGCTTTTGCGCTTCGAACACGTGCTTGCACGTGAATCGAGTTGACACACTTGCACGTAGAAGTGTGTTGCCTTTGAGCGGCTCTAGTAGTCCACACACTCAGGAGTCGCCTTTTCCCACCCAGTTTTGCCACGCTCTGTTTTTGTACCAAACTTGTCGTTGTGGAGTTAAAGAGATAGCTCCGCGATAAGAAGTCGGATTTGGGTCAAATGTTGTTCTTCCCTTATTCAGGAAATCACCACGAGCTCCTTTGTGTTTTAAGTAATCACATGTATCAACTAAACGACCGGATACTGTTTGCAAATTCCAAAAAAGCGCCGAGAGCTCCGAAAAAGTCGCAAGTATTAGCGAAATTTTGATCGAGCCAAACGCGGTTTTAAGAGTTGACGAGCACTTCAAGCTTTCGTATTCCCTTGTTAACACCAGCATCGCCCAATTCGCCAACAGTATCCGACCGTTTGACGAACGCTATTTCACTGAAAGCCGACTTTCTCACCGGCTGTTAACCAAGCATTAATGTTTGAATTAAGCGGTACACGCCGGTACCCCAGCGTTTGCTGTTTAAACAAAGGGTTAGCCGCCCTTTGACTTTGGCAGCGAGGTCTTGGCGACACCCTAGATTTGCAACACTGCTTCTGCTCACGCAGTTTTAATGTTTGCATCACTGGTTGAATCCGCCATCGATAGCGAGCATTCAAAATCGACGATTTGCATTAAAGATCCGGTAGGTCAGCAAGCGACAGGCGAGTGTGAGCTGGTCCGGCTGCACTTCTGCCCACCTGCAGGATGAGCTTCTTTACTGCTGCCTCAAGCCAGACCTGCTCCTGTGCCTCAAGCGGCAGTTCCGTATTCGATCGCTTCCTCGCCGTCAGCCGGTCGCCGCGAGTCGATGTTAGTTCACCGATCTTGCGCAGCACGTCTTCCTCGATATTAAGCGTAGTGGCAGCGGGCCTCCGACCTCCGGCGGGTATCTCAATCATCGTCAGCACGAAGTAGGCCATGCTCAGGAGCGGCTCTCTACCTTTCTTAAACAAACAATATCGCTGCCAGAGGAAATCCACATCAGGTGTGAATTGGAAGCTCGGATCTGGAGGCTGAGGATAGCGCTTGAACGATTGGATCAGCATGGCATGACCAAAGGCAGTAGCCGACGCGATTGCTTCGGCATGGAGTTCAATAACTCCAGGTGTAGGAGCGCGGTCCACAATTTCCGTGTTCTTGTACTTCAGGTGAGCATTGATGGCTCCCACCTCTAAGGCAATCATCAGTTCCCAAGCGCGCGCGATTGGATCAGACGCTGCACGAACTGAATCGCGATCGACGAAATGTGATTGCGGCAGAAAACTTACGAGGCAGCCGTGCACAATAATCTCGAAATCCATCAGGCTATAAGTCACCGGAGTGGGCGGCGGTTGGTACTTAACCTCCTCCCCGAATACTAAGTTGTAGTGAACTGCTACGACATGAGGATCATTCATGCTTCACATGATACCCAAGGCATTCCGTGGAGACTTTCGGTTGAGAGGATGCGGCACGGGCTCGATATCTCCAAGCGGACGTAATTCCAGGGCTGCTTCCGGCCAAGTTCAGCAGTTCAAGTAGCAGGGATGAATGACTGCTTCAGCTGCAAAGGCGAAGCAGGTTTTGGGTTTAACAAAGGATCGAATTCAATATTTGGCGAAGGATGCCGTTAACTTTTAATAAGGAAGTCGTCTTTGCTATAGCCCGCTGCCAGTTGAGCCGCCAGCCAAGCAGGAGATTTCCCGCGACCAGTCCAAGTTTTTCCGCTCTCGTGGTCCTGGTATTTGGCCGCGACCATACCGCGCTTGTCGCTAACTGGACGCTTGGCGGATGAGCCTTTGCCCAATAAACCTAAATCAGCAGCGGTCAACTCATGCGTTTTGATGAGTTCTTTGGCTGAAGAAATGGCCTGCATGCGTTCGCCTTTTCGCTCTTCATCGAGCTTTTTACGCAATTCATTGAGGGCAGCTTCAGCTTCCTGGATTTTCTGTTGCAGTGTGGAATCTTGTGTCATTGGTATATTTCTTAAAAACGTAAAACTCTATTATAAATACTTGCTTAGGTATTAGGGACCAATGGAACGTAAAACCCACTTAAAGCAGTGCTTGTCGCACTTGCCAGCCGTTAGTCGCTTAAGGAAAATGTGCACAGGTCATTGGTTTCTTGACAGTCAACTTGCAGATCGAAAAGGAGGGTGACTTGCTCAACGAAGGCGGCGTAATATCTCTTCATACGCTGCTTGCGATATATCTTCCAGCTCTTCACGTATCGCAGTCGCTTGCGAGGTAAGGGCTGCGCGCGAAAAGTCTTTCCGCTTGCCAGTTGCGCCGGTAGCGCGCTTTTGACCAAAAAGCTTTAAAAGCCCACGAGCAACCATTGCTTTGACCGTGGTGGTTCGTACCACCAACAGTGGCTGCGCGTATTCGTCAAGAATCCCACCACTAGCCAGAAAACGGCCGTCAAAATCCCGCGTTTCACGGGAAAGAGGATTGGGTTTTTCGTCAGATTCTGCAATCCAAAACCCCGAGTAAAGACGCACTAATGTTTGATCTCCGCGGCTTGCCAAGTGTTGTAGTGTGGCAAGCATTAAAGGGGTAAGGGGTTTGGTTTGGGTTGGAGCGCGAGAAAGCATGTGTAGATTCTCGTCGCTCCAAGCAGGACGCGGGTCATTCGAGTATGGCCCATGCCTGGGGACACTTCACTCCCAAGCGCAATGCTGATGAGGTCGGGCCAGACAAAATCGGTGAATTCGGTGTCGAGGAAAGCGAGCATGGCTCAGCGCCCCTGGCCTTGGCCTGGGACCTTCACGGCCACCTTGCCCACACCCTTGAGGTAATCAATGTTGACCGTGTCGCCCACCTGGGGCAAATCGCACCCCGGCAAGTTGTCCATGTCGTGCCAGACCAAGTCGCCTTCCCGGTTTTTCGCAAGCGCAAACCCGCGTCCATCGACGGCCTTGACCGTTCCTGTCATTTTCCCTACGCGCGGTGCAGCAACTTTTTGCGCTTCGGCGGATTCGATGTGGGCGGGATGCTCGGCTTCGGTTTTATCTTTTTGCTCCAGGCGGTGCGCTTCGGCTTGAGCGGCCTGGGCAGCGGCTTCTTTGACCTGTGCCATGGCCACTTGAACGCCCCGGGCGGCATCGAGGGCGGCTGGCTCGGGGTTCAGGCTCAAAACCTGCGCGGCTGGCTTGGCTACGTCGCCTAGCTTGATGCGGCGGCTTCCTGCCTTACTTGCTCCGGCGCGTCGCACAGCTTGACCTTGCCCGGTTTGTGGGTGTCCCAGACGGTCATGTGAAGCGTTCGGCAATGGCATTCCACCGTGGTTTCCAGCAGCATCCAGACGGCCAGCGGGCAGTTCATGCAGGCTACTGACGAGGTCGGCTTCAGGTGCTGCGGCGCGTTCTTGAGCACGAACGAGGTCGTCGGCAAATCGAGCGCGGGCGTCGGCGTCCCGTTGGTTTCTGCCAAGGATATGGGCAGGAGGCCGGCCCTGGGTTTGAGTTCGATTGAGGACATGGGCAATACCTTTTTGAATCTGTTGCGGGGTCAGGTGGGACAAGCCGGGCGTGATGCCCTGGGCGATTTGGATGGCGGCCAGACGCGCTTGGTCTGCCGGGGTGAATGACACGCGGGCGAGTTCGTCCAGGTGCCTTGCCGATGTCGGCGCGTGGGCGGCTAAAAAGTCTTTGTAGAGGTCGGCTTGAGGTTTGTCATGCTCGGCTTCGAGTTCCTTTTTATTTGATTTGATCTGTTGGGTCAGCGCGGCTTGCGCTTTCTTCTTCGCGTCCTCTGGTGCCTGTGATGTCTCAATGACGACCTTGTCTTGGCGTTTGTGTTCATCAATGTCTTGGCTAGCTGCCTTAAACTGCGCTTCCCGGTTTTTCAGGTGCTGTGAAAACTCGCGCTGCAGGGTCTGGTCAATGGCCTGGCCCGGTTCGCGGCGCGGCTGTGAGTAGGCTTTGGCCAGCTGCTCGGCGTAGCACTGCTTGAGGATCGGCGCGGCTTCCATCCGGTAGTCCAGGTGCATGGCCTGGGTCAGAAAGGCCGCGGCGTCCATCGTTTGATCGCCTACCCGGATGCGCTGCTTTCCAGCGCCATCCATCACGATGCGGCAGCGGCTGGTGTCCAGGCCATGGGATTTGCTTACGTGGTCGAGCACCCGCTTGGCCTCCAGGTGGGCGGCAATTTCCTGGTACTGGGCGGTCTGCGCGGCGCGCTCGATGACCTTGGCGGCGTTCAGATTGGCCACGTATTGACCCACCACTGAATCTTCTTGGCGGTGGTCCGAAGTCCACTCACGGCCTGCGGTGAAGGCTTTTTGGCCGGTGCGGTCCAGGGCCTTGACCATTGCAGGGAGGCTGGCAAACTGCTCGGCGCTGGCGTACACGCTGGCTTCGTGCCGGTGGCGCGTCATGGCCACCCCCAAACTCTCCTTGGTCATGTTTTTGTCGGCCAGGACAAATGCCGCGTCTAAAGTCATGCCCTGGGATTTGTGGACGGTCACGGCATAGCCATAATCGATGTGGATGCCTTGATCCGCCTCCTGCTGCGCTGCAAATTCCGTGGTGCGGCCGCTCTCCAGGGTGACGGTCACGGCGCCTTCTGCGCTGATTGCCGACACGGTGCCAGTGGTGCCATTTTTCACGCCCAGATCGCGGTCGGCTTTGGTGAACATGACTTTTTCACCCACGGCCATGGAGATCGTTCCCCGGCTGGTGGTGACGTCGATTTCGGTTTTGAGCTGGCGCTGCTTTTTGAGTTCGGCCCGCATCAAGTCGTTGAGCTCGATGCGGGCCGAGTTGGTGTGGGCCAGCACAATGCGGCTTTGCTCGGGGTTCATGATGCGGTGAATGCTCCAGTCCCTGACCAGCGCGATCTGTGCGTCCTTGGCAGTGTCTTCCAGGTGGACATGGCCCCGGTCGGCATAGTCCTGCAAGCCGCCAATGTCGTGCACGGCAAACTTTTGGGAAGCCTGGCGCATCCATTCGGTTTTTTGCCGCATGATTTGGGTCAAGCTGGCGACTTCGGCCCGCTGGCTGACCTCCACGAACGCATTGCCATACTCCACGGCGGCAAGCTGCTTGGCGTCACCCACCAGGCGCAGGCGCGCGCCTGCAGCCTCGGTATAGGCCATGAGCTTTTCAAGGTCGCGTGAGCCGACCATGCCCGCCTCGTCAACCACCAGCACGCTTTGGGCGTCGAGCTTGAGATTGCCTTTTTGAAGATCAATCAGCATGCGGGCAATGGTGCGCGAAGGGATGCCGGAATCGCGCTCCAGGTCTTCGGCGGTCTTGCCCTGCAGGATGGCCCCGTATACCTTGAAGCCTTCTTTTTCGTAGGCTTCGCGCATCGCAGCCAGCACGAACGATTTGCCGGTTCCGGCGGCGCCATTGACCACGGCCAGTTGCTTTCCTGCGCACAGCAGCTCGAAAGCTTCACGCTGCCCCGGGTTGAAGGGCTTGGCGGCGATGACCCCCTGCTGCTGGGCAGCTGACACCGCTTGGACAGTGGCCCCGGCCATGCGAGCGGCCCGCTCGGTCAGGCGCTTTTCAATGGCCACAATGGCGCTCGAGGTGAACTGCATCCCGCGCTCGTCGTCGCTGTGAATCACCAGCGCAGGGCAGGCCAGCACGGCTTTCATGGCGGCTTGGTATTGCTCGGGGCCGTCTGTGTTCTTAAGCAGGTGGCGCTCCAATGCGGCTTCTGAAAAGTGCGATTGGTTGAAGGTCAGGAGATCGATGACGTCGCCTGGTGCGGCGATGATCTGCTGCCCAGCAGTTTCGGCTTCCCGTAATTGCTCGGCGGTGCGCAGGTAAGTCGCGTTCAGTTTGGCGCTGACAAAGTCCTGGATATTGGCGTGGTACGCCACCTGCTCGGCTTGCCTCACCTTCATGTATTTCACCAGCGCGTCGATGTGTGACTGGTCTAAAACCTGCGGCCCGGCCAGCCGCTCGATGGCGGCTTGGTTTATTTTCTCGTTGACATAGCCACAATCTTTTTCAAGCGCCATAAAGTGGGCAGTTTCAATCCGGTCGAGCATGTGCGTTTTTTGCGCATCCGTCGCTTTCACATAGTGCTGCAAATAGAATTTCGATGACGGCGTGAGGTACTTTATTTCCCGGGCCCGGTCGATCCACTTTTGCAGCAAAAGTTTTCGCTTGGCAGCGTCTTCGACTTTTTCCTCTGCTTTATGTTCTGCATTTGGTTCTGCGCCTTTTATCTCATAAAAGGCATATTTGTCTTTCATGGATTTGGCTAAAAATTCATCACTGAATTGGTAGTCCTTGAGCCTGACGTTTTGTTGTTGGCCGTGCAGCCGCACTTGCAAATAGTCACCAGCCTTGCCGTGTCCGACCGAAACAACCCCTATTCCCTCCAGCATTTTTCTGAATGCTTGTGGGCTTTCAATCTTTTGCTCGATGAGTTTGTCGCGAATCATTCCAAGTGCTTCACAGTTGCGGCCTTGAAACACGTCTTTTTTGAAGCGTGAAATCATGTCGGCTTCACCCGTAAACTCTGTGCGGCGGTTATCCTTGGGTGAGGCTAATGCATATTTTTGGTTGATGCTTTCCTGAAACGCATCAATAAACGCCATCGTCTTGTCTGTGCCTGCATACTTGGCACTGAGCATTTCAAAAACAGAAGCACGCTCCCCCGTCACCATGTTTGTTTTTGGAATAATAAAATGAATATGCGGGTGACGGGCTACGGTTTCGTATTGCCTGGTTTGTGTATTCCACTTTTGCTCGGTCGCCGTTTTCGGCATATGGGCTTCGGCATACAGGTATATTTCATCCTCGGCATATGCGGCCCCGATGAATTCCTTGAAGTCGGCAGCAATGGCTTTGAGCGTTTCCGGTGAAATATTATTTTCCTTGAATGACAGGGTGACATGGTCGTAACGCTCGGCCTCTGTTTCTCTGGATTCAATGATCCGGTCACAAATATCCAGGTCCCCTTCTAAAACAATACGCTGGTCGATCTGATCGCGGGACAGTTCGCGGCCTTGTTTTTTGCCTTCTTCCAAATATTCTTTGATACCGGCATTGCCGCCGCCAAATTCAAAAATGGCCATTACATCTGCGCCTTGATTCGAGCAGAAATACTGTGAAGCTCGTCCAGGACGGCTGCATAACTGGCAGGCGTGACCAGTCCCATCAGGTTGTCTGAATTGAGCCGGTGAGCGATCTGGTTCATGTTCCTGCTGAGCGCGGCCAACAAAAAGTTGTTTTTTTGAATGTCCGGGTTGGAATTGGCTTTGGTTCTGGTGCGCCGCTTTTTCTTGTTACTGGCATCACCAATCACGACCGTTTCATTGTGAACCACAGCCAAGCGCATAAATGGCGAAATCTTCATTCCCGAGCGGGCGATTTTTTCGTCCCACACTTGCCCATCGGCTTCGTTTAACCGGAAATGGTAAAGGCGGCTCAAGCCTTCACTGGTGTCTTTCATGGCGTCATCCTTGTGCGTAGCACGGCTTTTTTCTCCAGGGCACAGCACTGGGGGGTTCAAAGGGGGACACCCCCTTTGGCACGGTTGGATAAAAATGCGCAGCATTTGTATACAACTGTCGTGCCTAAATTCCTGACCGGGGAATACTCAATCATAGACAACAAAATCAAAATGCCTGATCAATGAAGAATAAATACCAAAGTTATTTATTAATGCAGTTTTTTAATACTTAGATACTCGTGGAGTAGCTAAAAATCATTAAATAATAATTAAATTTATCAAAAAATGAATGCTACATTTAATAAATCGGACGTTTTATTAATGCTAATTCGGTCAACGTAGCGACTGCCGAGGAAAGCAATTCATCAAATAGTAGGAGGCTGTGTGGCAACCAGGGAAGACATCATTGCAGGCTTAAAAAGCCTGCTCACAACAGACACTGAGCGCAGCAAAATGATCCAGATTGGAGAAGTTTATAAAGAAATCATTGAGCTTCAAGAAGCGGGAGTTCGTATGAAATACATTGAGGCACGCCTCAATGAGCGGGGATTTGCCTTAAAGCCTGGCAACCTGACCAGCTACCTGTCCCAAATCAGAAAAAAGAAAGGAATACAAAAAACAAGAGCAGCCCAAAGAGAGCCAAACCCTAAAAAGACAAAACAGTGCATTCTCACGGCTTCGCCGGTTTTATCAAATGAAAAGAAAACACTTGGAATGGCGGCAAAACCAAAAAAACGACAAGCCATTACATCCGACGAGGTAAAAAACTCATTCTCTAAAGTGAAAGATTTTTCTCGCTACGACGACTAACCAAAATAATTGAAAATGAAAAAAATTGTCTGTGTTTTGGCACTAACTGGCAAAGTTGGCAAATCCACATTTGTCAATAATGTGCTGGCGCCTCGCATGCCTGGCGCCAAAATCTATCGACTCGAAACTATTAACTTGTCTGGCATGTCTGAAAATGAAGTAGTGAAAATGAAAGGACAGGATGTTGTGAAGCTTCAAAATGAACTGGCCAAGGTCGACACAGGAATTGTTGACGTCGGAGCCTCTAATGTTGAAGCCTTTATGCTGGCATTGGCGCAGCAGCCAGGCGCGCACCTAGATTATGATTATTTTGTCATTCCGATTGAAGCGACTGATAAAAAAGCAGACGCCATTGATGAGTTCTTGTCCTTGGTGGAGTTGTTGAACAAACAAGGTGTCGAACCAGAGCGGATCAAGGTGCTGTTCAATAAACTGGCTGTGAATGATGACATTGAATATGAAATGCGCAAGGTGCTCAAAGCACATCAAATGGATGGATTTTTCACCTTAGACAAACGAGCCGTCATTCACAACTCCCCCGCGTTTGCAGCACTGAGCGAGGTCAAAAAAACATTTTCAGTCATGTGCGGCGATAAAACGGACTATCGACGTGAATTCAAGGCAACTCCAATTGAAAATGAAACACGTCGTCTTGAATTAACCAAATTAATGCGTGCTCAAAATTCTGTCAAGCCTGTGCTCACAGAATTTGACACTGTATTTGAAGTTTTGTTTGCAGAAAATTAATCATGTCTCAACAACTAACCGATTCAATTGCTTCTCAGATCATGGGCGAAATAGACGCTGTCACTCGCAGAATTGATGATTTGCAGGGACGCATTCAAATTCAATTAAAAAATCAGGGATTTATCAGTCGACAAATAGATGTCGCAAAAAACCAGTTTGCTGACACGCTAAATGGTTTGATTACTGAAGCCGAGGCACTCAAAGGCAGGCAAGCCGCCTTTATTCAAGATAAGGTGGCAGTTTCTATGGCACACATTGAGGAGAAGGCAAACACAGAAATCAAATTATTTGAAATAGCGAGCAAAGAAAAGTCAATGGAGGAAATCAATGCCATTATGGTCAGCGCATATCAGGCAAGGCAAGAGGCTGTCGACGGTGTGCTGGAGTTGATCGAAAGCAAGTTTGTTGAGGCATTGGACACTGTTGCCGTTGCCAATAAGGCATTTGTTGAGGTCAGAGGACTGTTCATTAATGAACTGGTGGAGTGCGTCAAAAACGCAGAAAAAGCCGTTAAGAAATATGATCTGTCATTGCAAATAAGCGCATCACAACACCGGTCAATTGGAGTGTTGGAGTTCTTCTCATTTGCCCTGTTGGCATCAACAATCAGTGCGGCCATTTTGGTGCTTTTCATGACTTACCGCGCGAATCAGGTTCCTGAGCAAGCAGCTTTGGCAGTGCATGGGGCAAAATTCAAGGAAGTCTATTCGCAGCTGGATGCAAAAACACAGGAAAAAATCATCAAACTCTGGAAATAAGTTGCCGCCTTTATCGCGTCAACGATGAGGCACGCCTAAGTACAATGAATTGAACCAGGAGCGCATCATGGATACATGGCTTTCAAACGTGGCTCTGCACTTCATGATTCGAAAGCGGTCAACTCATCTTGGCACGATCTACAGCACCTGCTTCAGCCAAGGAAATGAACGCTGACAAATCTTTTGCAGCAAAAGTATTTTTCAGAAGAAATTAACGGTTTTCGCGGATCGCAATGCATACAAATAATTAACGCGTGCAAAAGCATGCCATGAGCATGGCACACCTTATGTCAACGATTTTTTTAAAAGCAAGTGGTGTCAACATGCTTTTAATATCTATCAGGCATAAACAACATATATTGAAAAATTGACATAAGTAGCCAGTCTACGTCACATAAAGAACAGTAAAATATGACAAACCAAATTGACTTTGAAAAAATCATCATTGATGGCTTGAACAACATTTCTGATGCCGATATTGATGAATATCAACTCGATGGTGGAACATTTGAAGTTTATGAAAAGGTTTCAGGAGATGTATATTTTCACTCTGAAAAGTTGAGGAGTAAGGGCTGGCTTGCGAAACATTTCCCTTTACTTGCCGATGCATTAAATCCTAAGCATGACCATGGAGATGCAATGGTGATTGCTTGCCGGACAGTACATACATACGATTGCATGCTCGGCCCTAAGGAATTCAAGAAAGATTTACTCCAAGATCTTCCAAAACCATTGGCTGAACTGTCAAGAACGAACGTGAGGCGCGTATTTGAAGATCAAGAACTGTATAAAGTTCTCATAAGTGATTACTTGAAATCGCGATGATAAGCGTGCAATAACAGTGTCTTTCAAAACTTCCCCGAAAGCGCATTGAAGCAGATGAGCGAGCAAGCCAAAGAGGTGAAGGCATAGTGAATGTCGATCCTGCGTTCGTACCGAATGGATAATCGGCGCATGCGGGCCAGCCAAGCCAATGTGCGCTCGACGACCCACCTGTGGCGGCCCAACCGTTCGCTACTTTCCACACCACGGCGGGCAATGCGAGGCTGAATGCCGCGCTGGCGGCAAGCCCGGCGGCAGCGCTGGTAGTCATACGCCTTGTCGGCGTGCAGCTTGTCCGGCCTCTGGCGCGGCCTGCCGCGCCTGCCTTTGATGGGCGCTACCCCATCAAGCAACTCGACCAGGGGCACGCTGTCATGCACGTTGGCGCCCGTGAACATGAACGCCAGAGGCAGCCCGCTGCGGTCGGTCAGCAGGTGGCGCTTTGTGTCCGCCTTGCCTCGGTCCGTCGGGTTTGCTCCGGTGGCCGCACACCCCCTTTTTTGCCGCGATGGATGCGCTGTCCATGCAGGCCCGGCTCCAGTCGATGCGCCCTGCCCAGTGCAGGCCCTGTAAGAGTTCGTAGTGCAGCCTGGCCCACACCCCGGCCACTTGCCAGTCGCGCAGCCGGCGCCAGCACGTCACGCCCGAGCCGCAGCCCATCTCCTGGGGCATCATCTCCCAAGGGATGCCCGATCGCAGCACGAACAGGATGCCGGTCAGCGCCGCGCGGTCTGAGACCCGAGGGCGCCCGCCCTTGGGCTTGGGCGGCTCGGCCGGCAGCAGCGGCGTCACGATGGACCAAAGTTCATCAGTTACCAGTGCTCTTTTCATGCCCCCGAGCTATGGGCGACCAAGCCAATTTCTAGGTTTTGAAAGGCACAGTAAGTGCGATAATTTATTCGCCTAATTATGGTGATTCCCACACGCCCATCGCTTGGGACGTCATCGACGGCAACACACCTGCAGCCGAACTGCCCGAATTTCCGGAGCAGCACGGCGCCCCGGGCGGAGGCGACCCCCGGAGCGGAACACTCACCTCATTCAAGAACATGATCGAGTATGTTGACGGCTCCAGAATGAACCAGATGCTCGACAGCCTAGCCGCAGCGGTCGAAGCCGGACTAGGCACGTCGGCCACGTTCCCTGTCGAGTTCTTTGCTACCCCACAGGACGTGCACAACGTTGCCGATGTGCTCGAGGACTGTTCGGCCAGCATCCGTCGTTTCCGCCGGGTACGCCTTCACAAAGATAGCGTTGAACTGTGGCAAATCCATGCAGAAGTAATGAATGCGGGTCTTGACGCCACCCAGATAGATGTCGGCTTCGCCGAAATCCACTTGTGCGTGTCCTGGCGGATGGGCCAAAGGAATGAACACTTCCTGCTGCCGCAGGCGTTGCTTGGCCACAAATTCCCGCACAACCGTGTAACCACCGAGATACTGATGTTCGTCACGCAGGCGCTCAAAAATGCGCTGGGCCGTGTGCCGCTGCTTCTTGAGAACGTCCCGGTCGTCTTGCAGGATTTGATGGATGATGCCAATGAAGGCACCAAGTTTGGGTGCTACCGGACGGTCTTTACGCTGGTAGCCGGGCGGCACCGCGTGATTAACCATCTTGGCGACCGTCTTGCGGCTGATGCCGAACTTCTTTGCTGCAGCGCGCTCGCTCATGGCATCGACCATGACGGCGCGCCTGACTTTGGCGTATAGGTCCACTTCTGTGTACCTCATCTCTGCCTCCCCAGATCCAATCTTGGACCACAGGATAGGCTTAGGACTGGTGACCGGTTACGCCGCCAACTGGCTCCCTTTTACTCCGCCGTTCACATATAAGGAATGCGCAAGCCCAGTGCCGCACTCTTGCCTGAACTGTCTGTGACCATGACTCCACAGTCCTCATTGCGATCCTGACCATGAGCAATCATCCTTCCCTGGTACGAATGAAGCAGAGTTTCCCATTGCACATGCGGCTGGAATTTTTTGTATAGCCGCACATAAGCAGGGTTTGTGTCTTTAATGGTTGGTTTTTTGGTCGGCGTTTCAGACGATCAGCAGTTCGTCACTCAACGCGTAACCTACAGCAGATACGGTAATCTCTCGCCCTTCAATGTGAATGACAGCATGCTCACGAATACCTACCGCTGGGGATCTCATATAGCCTGCATTTGGATCGTGGCTGACAACATAAACATCCCCCTCCTGGAAAATAAACAGATTTGGCGGGAGATCGTCAGCGTTCACTCCGTTAGTTTGTATGATTTCTCTTGAACGGTTTAGTGAAAATGTTCCAAGTGCTGCACTGATTTTGTAGCCAGCTCGACCATCAAGACTATGAACGTACCTCATGTTGACTGCAAGTTTAAATGAATTACAAATAATGGATGCATTATCTGTGTTCCTTACATAACTGGGCTGATAGAACAAAATACAGTCGACTCCACTTACGCCTTCATTCAAAATTTCCTGAGCAACTTTTCCCAGGTATTCCAGATCAGCGTTAACATGGACTCTCATATAAATCACATTGCAAGCATTTCCATCAGCTTCAATATTTTTCTTCATGTTGGCCGCTGCTGCGATAATGTTCCTTCTGAACCTGAGTTGTTCACTGTTGGGACCTGGAGCAATTACCATGATCATGTCGGAGATGTGGCCCTTGGAAACCTCTCCATTAGTTCGATAAAGAGGGGATACAGTAACTTGGACATTTGAGTTAACCTGAACAGACTTCAGCTGATAGAGGTCAATATCTTTTTGTATATAGCGTTTCAAATCCTCAAAATCTTCAATGGAAATCGGCGCTTTTCCATATACCCTTAATGCAAGATTTTCTTTTTCCAGCCTGAGCTTTTGCCTCCACAAATTGCGGAGTTGTTTTGAGTGCTGATTGAATTCCTTTTGAGGGTCTGAAACATCATGATTTTTAATTGAGATGAAATGCTTGGCACCATGCTCATAGGTTGTTACTAGGTCATAGCCTTTTTGGTTTGCCCCAGCAGGATCAACCCTGCCTTGAATAGCTTCAAGCTGTGCAAAGGTAATGATTTCTGTGATGAAGCCTATGTAAGGGTTGTTGGTCTTGACCTTTTTGAGCGTCATCTTCAACCATTCGGGATGAGTTCTTTGAAGCTTCTCAAGTGCGAAACCAAAAATATACAGCTCAACCGTGGACAGCCTGTCACGTCTTTTCCATAATTTTTTGATGGGGTGTGGACCTTCAGCTTCAAGCCACAAAGGATTGAATGCACACTCAATGGCTTGGAAAGCCAGCTCTGCATGCCCAGCATCACCCAGATTGTCGAGCACTCTTTTTCTTTTGCCGGTCATTCTTTTGATCTTTGTTTTAAGTTTAAGTTGACCCGTTTCGATGGCCACTGAGGGCTCGCTCAATGAAGCACTGGGATTATCTAGGTTTGTGTCTTGATGATGTTATATGCATTGCACAAGGGCCAAGTTAGTCCTTTTTGGCTTATCCAGAAAATTTTGTCTTCCCTATCAACCTGGATTGAAAACTCCACAACTTGGTGAGTTTCATTAAATTTTAAGTGCATCGCCTGTGTCCCTATATAGGCTTAAGTATGAACCACCTCAAGCACCTTATTGATACTCAAAAAGCATAGTAAAACCATGAAAATTAATAAAACATGCGAGCATTGCTCAAAGCCTTACTGCGTTCCCAGCAAGCGGGAGAAGTCACGGGTTTGCCGCGTCATTGCTTACGATAACCACCAAGCGGGTTTTGCGGATTTCACTGCCGGCGTTCTCGCTCACGCTGCCGCTGTCGCAGGCGCTTAACGTAGGTCGAATCAACCACCTTGTCAGGGCCAACGCCCAACGCGCAACTCATCAAGCTAGCCACACTTCGATCAGTAAGCGCGAAGGTACGTGGCAGTAATCCGTAGTTGCGTTCGCTCGACTCTTGGAGTGCGACAAAGAATGCCTTAAAGGTGCCATCCAGCCCGGCCTTAGGTCCTTCTGTTCCCGCCTCAGTGACTACATCGTGTGGCAATGGGGTAGCTCGTGCCGCGTCATCCGCAATCACTTGAACGACTTCGCTCAGCGAAGGCCAGTATTTGAGATCAAACTGGCCAGTGATGCACTCCAGCTTCTCTTTCACCCAATGCTCATAGCTGTAGTTCTCTTTGGCTGCTGCGTGGATCAGATCCACAGGGTGATAGTGCGTGTCGCAGGTAAAGCCTGAATGATTCTTCAACTCTGTGCGTTCATTTAATAGGCTGGCAAGCTCTGTTGCCATCTCTGCAATCTGTCGGTTCACCTCGATGAGCCTCAATCTTCCCTTACGGGCCTCTAGATTTGCTTCCGGGTTCCAGAACGCTGCAATGCTCAGTAGTTGATCAAAGAACACCTTCAGCGCGAGAGAATGGTCATGGAGCTTACTGTGTAGTTCACCGTAGGCCTCTTCCAGTTCGAGCCCGCGCTCAAGGAGTTGATCAATGATTTTGACCTCGCTGGGCAAAATTGCCTTTTCGATTCTGTCGCTTCGCTTTTGGCGTAGAAGTGCCTCGCAGATCTCACGCGCACTTTTCATGGAAGATTGTTCTGTTGCCACAGTAGTTCCTAATTAATGTTTCCCATGAGCGTATCTAAGGAAAGCAAATCTGTCGGTACCTGAAAACATGAAATTTCAGAGGGATTCAGGTACCGAGCCGCGCGTACATGTTTAGATTAACGCCGCCGTCTAGATGGCAGAGGTAAATCCAAGCCTCCCAAGCTTGGGCAAGGAAAGCCGCTAGGGACACAGCCGAGCCAGCGCGACCTTGTGATAGGATAAAGGGGCTTATCGCAGCACCCCCATCCGCCTTGGAAGGCGGCCCTTCGCGCTGCAGCGTATCAACATCATCTAAGCCATCGGTCGCCCTGACGGGAACCTTTGATGCCCATGATCGGTAGCGGATGCAGATCGGGCTCAAGGATTTACTTGATGTCTAGACCTACACATGTAGCGGGGAATACACCTGCTTCACCGCTTCGATTTAAGCGCCTTGCCGATCTGATGCGCAAGGAAAATCCTGACCTTTCCCATCTAGACGCCCTGAACATACTTGTGCGCGAGTGCGGCTGGCCAAACTACAAGGCGTATGAGAAAGCTTGGAAGGCTGACCGCGCCAGCGAGGCAGCAGGCTTTGTACTCACCTTGAGTGCACACTGGGCCGGCACGCGCACTTGGGGTGTCGAAGTTGCCCAGGTCAGACTTTCTGAACCATGGTGGAGGTTTTTGAGCTTGGCGCAAAGGCGCTCTGTGGTGGCCGTTGCCCACTTTCGCATCGAAGGCAAAGACCGCGCCAAGCTGGTGTCCTCATCAAACTTCAACAACGCGGAAAACGCACGTAACCGGTAACTGAACGGCGTCCTTCCTTGCAAAGGTGTCGCCGGGAACAATGCCTTCATCGATTTACGATGAGGAGCAACAGCGATGCAAGCCATGGTCAACGAGGGCGTAAAGCGCCGTCACCGTTTGAACGAGCAAGCCTGGCTCGAAGCGTTCAAACGCTTTGAAGGCGCCGGATTGACGGTAGAGGCGTTCTGCCGCCGTGAGGGTCTGTGCCGCAGTAGCTTTGCCCGCTGGCGTTCGCGCTTGCTTGGTGGGGCTGGCGTGCCTCGCCAGCTCAAGCAGGACGCCCAAAGCCAGGCACCGATGGCTTTCGTCGATTTGGGTGTGATGGGCTCGGGTGCGCCCGCGCCCTGCCCGGCGCTGGAGTTGCGCCTGGACCTCGGCGCGGGTCTGACCCTCACCCTGGTTCGGCGCTGATGTTCTTCCCCGAAGGCCAGATTCGCGTCTTCCTTTTTGGTCAACCGGTGAGCATGAGGCTGTCCTTCGATGGCCTGTACGCACTGGCGCGGCACGGGCTGCATCAGGACCCGCTGAGCGGGCATCTGTTTGTCTTCGTCAACCGCCGCGCCACGCAGATGAAGGTGCTGTACTTTGACCGCAGCGGCTGGTGCGTGTGGGCCAAACGACTGGAGGCCGGGACATTCTTGCGTGACTGGAGTGCGGTGGTTCACCGCGAGATGGACTGGACGGCGTTGAAACTCATGCTCGAGGGCATCGAGCCCAAACGGCAGTACAAGCGCTATCGCAGCCCGCGCAATTGGGGACAATCCTGTGCCGTACCGCAGGCGCCCTCGGTAACATAAGGTCCATGTCTTTGACGCTGACGCCCCGAGTTCCTGATGCCATCGCGGTGGCTGCGCTCGGGCCTGCGAAAATAGCGCAGATGCTGCAGAGCCAGGCCGCGCAGATCGAGGAGCTCAAACGCCAGATCGAGTGGTTCAAGCGCCAGATCTTCGGCAACAAGCGCGAGCGCTTTGTGCCCCAGGTCGATGCGCAGCAGATGCACCTCGGCCAGTTGCTGGGCGATCTTGCACAGCCTGGCGATCAGAGCGAAACCACCCAGATCGTTCCCGCCCACAAGCGCCGCCGGACCGTCAGCGACTTTAGCGATGAGGGGGCTGCGGCGGCGACATTCTTCGACGAGGCCAAGGTGCCGGTGCAGGTCATCGAGGTCCCCAACCCCGAAGCACAAGGTCTGGCGCCCGAGCAGTACGAGGTCATCGGCGAGAAGGTCAGCCACCGCCTGGCGCAGCGCCCAGGCAGCTTTGTCGTGCTCAAGTACGTGCGCCCCGTGATCAAGCGCCGCGACACGCAGACCCTGCACTGTCCGAGCGCGCCGCTGGGCGTCATCGAGGGCAGCCGTGCCGACGTCAGCTTCATCGCCGGCGTGTTGCTGGACAAGTTCCGCTGGCACCTGCCGCTGTACCGCCAACACCAGCGCCTCCAGGAGGCCGGCTTCAAGACCAGTCGGCCGTGGTTGACACAGCTGGTGCAGCAAGCGGCACAGTTGCTCGAACCCATCTACACGGCGCAGCTCGAGTCGATCCGTGCCAGCCGCGTCATCACGATGGACGAGACCCCGATCAAGGCCGGTCTGGGCGGCGGCGGCAAGATGAAGACCAGCTACTTCTGGCCGGTTTACGGTGAACATGACGAGGTGTGCTTCCCGCACTTCGAGTCACGTCGCCATGAGCATGTGCAGCAGGCCCTCGGCCTCAAACGCAAACCGGGCACCGTGCTGCTGAGCGACGGCTACGAGGCGTATGCCAGCTACGCCAGCAAGAGCGGCATCACCCACGCTCAATGCTGGGCCCACTCCAGGCGAGCGTTCTTCGAAGCGCAGGGCGCCGAGCCCCAGGGGGCGGCCGAAGCCTTGCGCCAGATCGGCGCGCTCTACCAGATCGAGGACGATATCCGCCAGGCCAAGCTCTCGGGTGAGGCCAAGCGCGTGCATCGTCTCACCCACAGCAAGCCTCGGGTTCAGGCATTCTTCACCTGGGTCGATCAGCAGTTTGAACAGCAGGGCCTGTTGCCGAAAAACCCGTTGACGAAGGCCTTGGCCTACGTGCGCGAGCGTCGTGCGGGGCTGTCGGTCTTCCTCGAAGACGCTGACGTGGCCATCGACACGAACCACATCGAACGTGCCCTGCGCCCGATTCCGATGGGCAAGAAGAATTGGTTATTTTGTTGGACGGAGGTGGGCGCCAAGCATGCCGGCATCGTGCAAAGCCTGATCGCGACATGCCGGCTGCACGATATCGATCCATACACCTACCTCGTCGATGTCTTGCAGCGCATCAGCATGCAGCCGGCGCAGCGCGTGCATGAGCTCATCCCGCGGCTGTGGAAGCAACACTTCGCCGAGCGTCCCTTGCGTTCGGATCTGGCTCCATGAGCGAGCTGTCCCAGGCCCAGGTCGTCCAGGCGGTCGTTTCTGTGGAACGCATGAGCGCTGCACAGCGCGTGCAGCTGGCCGACGAAATTTATCTGCGCCAGCCCAACTTGCTGGCCTCGGTGCTGGTGCTCGAGCGCATGGGCGTGAGCCTGCAACAGCTGGAAGTACCGATTTACATCCTGATGGTGGCCTACCAGGCCATCAAGGCCTCTAGGCTGGACTGGCCCCTCATCACGGAGGACGTTCAGGAGCGCTGCCTGCAGCGCCTCAATGGCAGCATTCGGTTCGACGAAGGTTTGAGTCCCGAGCTTATGCGGCAAGCCGCCCAACAACGCGTCGACGGTCATGCGCAACGCTATCTGCTGGCGTTCGTACACGGATACTTGCGCGATCATGACTTGCTGGCGGTTCGCAGCGATGCCGAGAAATACCTGCTGCTGGCGTCCTTCAATCTCGTCGAATGCATCGCCGCCACCGCGCCCGGCGGCACACCTCAGCGCCGTCCTTCTTCTGGCAAGCAAGCCGCGCCCTGACTCCGACCTTCCTGAGCATTCGGGCTTACGCGTCAACAACGCCGCAGGGTTACCGGTTACAAACGCACAGCATTACGCCGGCAAGGCCGCCCGGGCTTTAGCTTTCGTCGATGCGCTGCGTGTCGTGCCTGCCAAGTCGCGCGCAGCGTACGAATGGCTTGGCATGGACTTCTCGGAAAGGCGATGCCCTGCCCTGGACCACGAGCTGGAGTGGCTCGATCCCTCGACAGGCGAATTTTTCCTCACCAATGAGCCCTATCTGGACGCGTTAACCCTTAAAACACAGGCACAGCAAGCGTGGCTCCATAACCAAGGGCTTCAGGCATTAACGCTTCCGACGCTCTCCATCCACAACCCTCCTAAAAGCGTCATGCAACTTATCACCAGGGCAGATTCGAAGGCGCTGGCTGCGCGCTTGGTGGTACGCCGCCAGCGCCTACAGCGAGCGCTTGCGGCGGTCGATGCACCTCTTACATCCGAGCCGCATCAAAAGATAGCGCCAGTTTGAACTTCTGCTGGGCTAGGTGCTTTTATATTATTTTTTGGAGTTGCTATGCCTTTACTTGTTGACCCGTCAGTTGTATTACCGTCTTTTCAAAAGGCCATGGATGCAGGTGTGATCGAGGTTCATCCCTGCACACTGGACAAGACACTATTCCATCATTTAGACATTGCGGATGGAGAACCTCGAATGACATATGCTCGCTTGGACAAAGCAAAGCAGGTGACGGTCTTGGTCCAGTTCTTTAATGCGGAGCCTTACGAGGGCGAGCGATGCTTTGACGTAGGCTGGGCCGTTCCATTGAAATTTAGAGGGAAAGGTCGTGCCGGCGAAGCATTTCTTGCGGCCGTGCGTGAGTTGCGGCACATTTTCTTATCAAAGCAACAGGGTAAGAAGTTCTATCTCGAAGGAATCATCGGTGTTGATAACCTTGCATCACGCAAGACGGCAGAGAAGGTATTTGCAAGTGCTGGCATCTCTGGCACAGATACGAACTCCGGCGCGCCCATTCTGCAATTTGTCCGTTGCATTGAAAATACAACGAACCTTCGGCTGCCATGACGCCTAAGTTGTAAATCGACACGGACCTACAACTGCATGAAGCGGCTTCGTCGCAAATTTTGCGGCGCGGCTGGCACCAGCGTTAATCGGCGGGCGTCGCAACAGGCTAACCGCTCAATTGCCTGGAAAAACTACTGGCCAAAGCACGCAAATGGTTGATTATCTTGACCTCTGGAAAAAAGCAGAGGCTGAAGTCCATCCAGATGCTTTTTCAAGCCAATGAACGGTGATGTCGTTCAGACAAGTAAATTTGGCCCAAATTGAAGGGTCAGATTTGCTTAAAAACTGCCTACAACGCCAGTTTCAACGCTGTGGTATGCAAGCAATTTTGGCCCTTGCTGGCGGTTTCAAGCAAATCTGACCCCTGATGGCGGCCGGACATTGGGTTCGAAAGGTCAAATTGCACGGTTTAAACACTGTTCGGAGGTGTTTTATCTCGCCAAGAAGGCCTTCGATGGGTTCGGTTAAAAGTAGGGCCAGATTTAGTTGCAAAGTAGGGTCAAATTTAGTTGTCTGAACGGGCAAAGACCCCTGCTTTGGCCTTTTCCCGGCCCACCGCCCTAAGATAAGGATCATTATCTCAGGGCCAAATAATGCCGCCAAAACTTGGTTTGGCGCGACAATGGGACTTGTGCCAGGCGCTGCCACTGCCTGCCCCCCTTCCCCTTGCGCCTTCCCCAGCGAGCCCACCCAACCCATGACACCGACTCCCTCCTCCCCGGCGCTACTTGGGCATCGAGCACAACGACGAGAAAAGGAAGCGGGCATCTTCAGCTCATAAACTGTAAATTTCGACACCTTTTGGGTGCCGTTTTCATTTGTACGTTAGCTTTATATGTTGAGTTGGAAGCTAACCCATCAGCTTTTTAGCAGCGATACCCTCGTCTGTTGCACATTCAGGGCATGTAACCAGTATTGCGCCAACGGTCTGAACTAGCCCGCCTCGCCTGCATGCTGTTGCGCGCCATGCAAAACCGCATGATTTGCATGTCACATTGACTGAGTTAACTCCCGTTTTCACTCTTGCACCGGAGTTACGGCTTGCGTTTATTTCGCGTGAAGTCGAATAGTCGAGTAACACGTTAGTAAAGAAAAATCTCTCAGTTTCAATATCCATTATTGGCTCCTTTTTTGTAGTCCAATTGTCGAGCATGGAAAGTTGTGTGAGTACGTGGCATAGCAACGCAAGCACTGAAACATCAAGCTAGAAGTCCAGATGCTAGCTTCTGGCATAGTTCTCCCGTAATTATTTACTTACAGGATTCTATGAAGCCCATCATTCCAACTTTGCTTTTGGTCGTCAGCTCGGCGGCCCATGCAGGGCTTGATCGCGCAGGAAATGTGTTGACATCTGATGAGGAAAGTGCATTCACCATACAGAGCATGGTTCTGATGGGGCTGTTTTTCTGGGGAATTTACAAATTCACAGAAAAGGTTCTATCGTGGTCTTCAACTGCTTGTTTTTACTCATCGCTCATTGGCAGCGCTTTGCTCGCAGTTTTGAGCACGAAAATTTGAAATTTTTAAAGCCTTGGTTTTCCGCACACTTTGCCTCGCCTGAAAATACAAGGGTTTAGCGCATACGCCACATCGGCATTTTCAAGTGCACATCACGTCCTTCCAGCGGCGGATGGATGAGCTGGGCAAGGTATTTGGTTAAGTGATTGAAGTAAAAATTACCAATATTTAGGGCTATTTTCTTAGTCATAATTAAGTGGTACCGTGTGGTACGGTATAGTACAAATCCACACGATACTATCCTATACCGTATAGCGCCGTGCGGTGTGGCAAGGTCCCGTGTGGCAACATACCCCACCATTGAAACTAAAAAGGCTGAACATGATGATTGTGGTGGGCGCCCAAAAGGGCGGCGTCGGCAAATCAACGCTTGGGCTAAACCTCACCGTTTGGAGAGCGCATCAACCAGGGCATAGCAAAGTATTGTTGATTGACACGGACGCGCAAGGGTCAGGCCAGCTCTGGGTATCCATTCGCACCCGACAAGGAATTGAGCCGAAAATTAGCTGCGTCATCGGCCAAGCCGGCACTATTGTCGATGCCATCCGGGCGTTGCAAGGCTCGTTCGATGACATCGTGATTGACACCAAGGGCGACGAAAGCACCGAACTGGGCGAAGTGCTTGAGATTGCTGACAAGGTGGTCACACCACTGCGCCCTGCAATGTTCGATATTGCTACCCTTGGCTACATGGAAAAGCTGGTGAAGTCGAAGCGCATGATCAACCCCAAACTACAGGCACTGGTCTTGGCGAACTACGCCCCGAGCAATAAAGGCAATACCAAAGTGCCTCGCATGCGGCGTACAGTGGCCGAGCAGTACAAAGGCTATCGGATGCTAGAAACGGCCATCGTCAACCGTAGCCTGTACGACCTTTGCGGCGAGCGCGGCAAGGGCGTGATGGAATTGCCAAAGGGCACTCCTGGCTTTGCCAAGGCCTGTGAGGAAATTGAACAACTAGCGCAAGAGGTTTGGGCATGAGCAAAAAACCACCTGTTGAGGACACTTTCAGTATGCCGCCGGCGCTGAACCAAGCCGCATCGACCGATGATTTAATGGCACTCATTCGCTCCAAGCAGGAAAACATAAAGCCTGTTGAAGTGGTACCAAGTGGTATGGTACCAAACCACACTGAACCACATTACACCGTAGCAGACAATACGGCATGGCGCCATGCTATGCCAGACCACACAGCACCAGCTCAGACTGCACCGCCCGCAAACAATCCAGAATCGACGCCCAAGCGCAAACCCAAGACAGCACCATGGGATGACGCGAATCCAAAGGTGCCAGTGGGCTTCAATTTCAGAATGGATCAGCGTCTGCACGCCAAAGCGGTTTGGCTTTGTGAAAACATGCCGGCCATGAGTCAGCAGAAGCTGTATCGAATGGCAGTGGAAGAAAAGATTGAAGAACTTCTCAAGAAATACTACAAGGAGTAGGGGAGCGCGATTTGTACCCGCATTCCACTGATAAACGGCTGTTCGATTTTGAGTTATCCACAGCAGGTTAAAGCTCGGGGGTTTTTAATATAGTTTCTTCTGTTTCTTGAGGAAGCTGTTTTTTGAGAAAACCCCTTAAAAACCCGCGTCAATGCTGCATTCTGCATGTGGACAACTTCGAACCTATTCGGACAAATCCCGGTATCAAACGGACAGTTTCCCGGGTCAGTCGGACATATTCCGGTGCTGTTGGTTAAAAAATAGGCAGTGAAAGTTTGACAAAACGGGAGGGCAATGCGGTAATAGTCGGACTCTATGTATTTCATGTACGACTAACCCGGTATCTGTCCGAATGGCCCAACATAATCCGCAACTTCTAGACCCTATCACTACACTGGCAACAGAAGACGCTAGGGACCGCTACGTTTCGATGAGCAACCGGCTGGCTAGATCAGCGCAAGGGCTTAACCTGTCTGAAAAGCGTCTGGTGGCGCTAGGCTTGGCTGGCACCGACTCTGTACCGCTCAAGAGCTTAGTGCTGGCAGCCAATGCGGGCTGGAAGATGAAAGTCACCGCCATGGCTTACGCCGAGGCCTTTGGCATTCATCCCACGACCGCTTACGAGCAGCTTAAGTCATCTTCTGAAAAGTTGTTTGAGCGCTACGTACGCTACGAGATCAAAGACAGGCGCGGCCTGGTCGTTGAAAAGAAATTTCGCTGGGTATCGGGCGTCACGTATGCGCCGGGTGACGGCTATGTCGAACTCAACTTCACGCCCGAAATTGCCCCGCACCTGCTGGGCCTGCGCAAGCAATTCACCAGTTACAAACTGCGCCATGCTGCAGCGTTTGACAGCATCTACGCATGGCGTCTGTTTGAAACTTTGAAGTCATGGCAGAGCACCGGCTTGTACACCACGTCCATTGAGAACTTTTGGGAGGTCATGGAAGCGCCGCCCAGCTGCCGTAAGGACTTTAAGGCGCTGCGCATCCGGATTATTGAGCCAGCCGTGGCGGCGATCACTACCAAGGCATCCATGCTGGTGGAGTGGAAGCCGATACGCGCAGGAAGCCGACGCGTCACCAGCTTGGAGTTTCGCTTTGCACCCAATCCACAGGGTCAGCTTGACATGGGAGAAGGTGACCTGGAGTCTGATGAGTCGGACGTCGTAGAGACTAAGTCCGACTAACCCGGAATTTGTCCGAATAGACCGCCGCCTTGAGCAGCTTGCCTCATGCCGTGATCAGGCTAGCCCGGCCAGCTTGAAGAAGCCGATAACGAGTATTACCCTTGAAGACTTCCCCTAGATCCCGGAGGGCTCCCGCATGAAAGTCGAGGAGCAGTACCGCCGCGCCCTGGAAAAGGCGCTGGGCGCGCCCGAGGAGGTCGTGCCGGCTTACCGCGCCTAGCTCAGCGTCAGCGAAAGCGGCAACGACCTGGTAGGCAAGGAGGAGGCGGCTCAGGCCAGCCAATGGCAAAAGGCCTCGGACCTGGCCCGGCAGGCCGGCTTTCGCTCTTTAGGCGAATCGCCCGAGGCCTACTTTGAGTTCAAGCTGAGCCGCTGACCGGTTAGCGCGCGGCGCAGTACCCAGTCTGCAGCACGTGGGTTTGCCGGCATCGGCCAGCTTGGGTTTCTTTCCCTAGCGCAAGTCTTCATTTCCGGGCATCCGGGATTGCACCGTGCATGCCCCTAAAAGGGTGAGGGCTATACTACTGTGTATATGTGGCGCTGTTCGCATTACGTATTGATTAGCTGTCTTCCGAGCCCTGAGACGACGAAATACTCGG
>NZ_JMDZ01000041.1 GCF_000709345.1 Polaromonas glacialis
CCCTGACTCCGACCTTCCTGAGCATTCGGGCTTACGCGTCAACAACGCCGCAGGGTTACCGGTTACCTCTACCGTGAGTTTTTCCTTGCCGGCCGTGTCACGGCAACGCCGCACCTGGTCTTCAATGCTGGTGGGGCGCTGCTCGTCGGTCGAGTAGCGGGCGTAAATGGCTGCGACTGGCATGTTTTTTCCGTTTCCGTGCTGTTGATGGTTTTCTTCGGCGTCATGGCGATGTCTATCAAGAGCTCGATGAGCTCACTCAATTCGTCTTTCATGAAATTTCCTTTGTGTAATCAATTGCCTTGGCACTACGTGTAGTCACCGGGAAAAAACAGGGCGCGGCAATTGGGTGAACACAGGGTTGGCGTTGGTCCACTAATCGAGCCAGTCGTGCCCGCTTGATGGAGCTGTGGGTTTGCAACGACCGCTTATTAAGGTGGGTGCTTAGGCGGATCAACGGCAGTTTTCTAGACGTGCCTATACGCTGCGTGCCAATTCGGCACAAACCCATGAGGACACCATGACAATCAACACTCCACTACAAAAACCGGCCGATTCGGCCGGTAGCCAAAGGCCACAGCCCGCGCTGTATTTCGGACGGCTCATGACACCGGCGCAAGTCAATGCCGCCACGGCCTGCTACCCTGAGGCGGTCCGAAACGAACTTGCCGGACACTGGACGCTGTGCGGGGACGTCTGCACCAAGATGTTTGCAGGGCTGCAAGCCGCGCATGGCGAGCACGGCTTGCACGAACGCATTACGGCATTCTCAACGCCGGCCGGTGGCAGCTACGCAGTCCTGATGCAGCAGCGTCAGGGATTCCAGCACCGTTTCCTGTTGCCGTTGTTTGAACCGAAGGTTGCAGCGTTTTTGGCCGCCATGGCCCGGGGAACGTTGGCTATTTCGCTGGCAAACAACGATGGGGCCGATGCGCTCGTGTGGCGCAGCCGCATCGGGGCGCATGAACTGCTGGCGCTGCAGGTGTTTGCGATGCCGTTAGCGAAAACCGTCCGTGAGCAAGTGATGATGGAGTATTTCCGGGTAGTCAAGGATATGACCGAGCCGGCGCGGATACCGCCGGCCCCGCAGAGCAAGGCGGTGCATCACGTCAGCCTGACCATCCTGATGCCCGAGGAAACGCTCAGGCAATGCGACAAACGCCTGATGTCGTGATCGGCTGACGCCAAGGCCACGCGAATCGGACAAAGAACACGCACGCAAGGCGAGCGCCGGCGCACAGCGTGGCGGAATTGAGCTTTTGCTCGAAACAGTTTTCAGCGTTTTGAAAAAACATTGGCAAAGGCTGGGGCTGCAAGCTTCGGCCCGGCATGACAAAGAAACTGTGCATTGATTTGAGGGGCCCGCTTTGCGGGTCCTTTTTTCCGGCTTATGGACGACAAGGGCGTTTGAGCCTTTGCTGCAACACTGGAGAAGGCGCAGTAGGCCGGCCGCCAACCTTGACAGGTTCATCGACAGCGCCCGCCGGCAAGCGGGCAAGGCGCACTGCCCTTACCTACTCGATGCGAACGATCCGCAGTTGCGTGACGTCCACCTCCTCCTCGCCGGTGGCATAAAAAACCCGTGCCCACCCTGCCCGGCTGGCCCGCCGGTCCACCACCAGCCGGCCACTGCGCCCGTCGCCCGCAGCGACGAGGAACACGGGTGCGCCGGTCCCAAACGCCTGGACAGTACCCGGGGCAGCTTTAGACCTGGCCTGCACCGGCAAGTCTCTTGAGGCAGCAGGCTCCTCGATCGGTGGGATTGGTTTTTCCGGGGAAGGCTCGCGCACCGGGGGCGCTGTCTCGGGCTCACCGCCTGGCAGCGTCTGGCCGCGCTCCTGAAAAACCTCCACCCGGGCGCGCTCGAGCACGATGGAGCCGGTCGGCTTGCCGGTGATCGCGCCAATGATGCGCCTGGCCTCGGTCACGCTGATGAACACGCTAGGTTCGGGCAAGGCAGCAATGACCTCTCTTGGCGTCTTGCCCCACTGGCGGTACAGGTCGTAGAGCGCGCGCATGTCAGACGTGTCCAGGCGCGCACTAAGGGCGGGCGGGAAGTTGCCCGCCTGCCGGAATGCGGCGACCTGATAGTCCTTGAGCGCGCACAGCGCGGCAATCTCCTTGGTGCTCGCGCCTTCGCCCACCAGCCGCGCGATGGCCGCAGCCAGGTCAGAGTTGGAGAGGTCGG
>NZ_JMDZ01000042.1 GCF_000709345.1 Polaromonas glacialis
GCCAGCGGCGCGATACCGGCGGCCACGGCGGCCACGGCGCCGCCGCTGGAGCCGCCAGGCGTCAACGCCGGCGCCCACGGATTGCCAGTGACACCGAACAGCGGGTTGTCCGTATAACCTTCAAGCGCAAACTCGGGCACGTTGGTCTTGCCGACGATGAGGGCCCCGCCGGCGCGGGCGCGGGCCACCGCCAGTTCGTCGTGCCCGGTCTGGTGCTGGCGCAGGGCTGGTGTGCCCCAGGTCGTTGGCATATCAGACGTCAGCAGGCTGTCCTTCACGGTCAAGGGGATGCCATCGAGTGCTGACAAGGGCTGCGCTTGAGCGTGGCGCCTGGTAGCCGCCTCCGCTTCCTCTAGAAACCGCTCGTCGCGGCGGACAACGATCGCGTTCAGGTGCGGATTGACCGCGTCGAGCCGCACCAAGCAGTCCTGCGCCACCGCCAGCGGCGTCAATGAGCCCTCGCGAAAGCGGCGGTGCAGTTCCACAGCGGAAAGACGCCAGAGTTCAGGTGATTCGGTCATTGCATTCGCCTCACATCTTCGAGGGCAGCCAGGAGACGATCCCCGGGAATGCGATGATCAGCAGCGTGAACACGAGCATGATGATGACGTAGGGAACGGCGCCCACCATGGCGTCACGGATGCCGCCCTTGTCCGGCCGGATGCCATGCACGACGAACAGGTTCATGCCCACCGGCGGCGTGATCATGCCCAACTCGCACATCAGAACAATGAAGATGCCGAACCAGACCGGATCGACCCCCAGGTGGGTGACGATTGGAAAGGTGATCGGAATGGTCGCCACCATCATCGACAGCACGTCCATGAACATGCCAAGCACGAAATAAAAGACGACCAGCACCAGCAGCATCTGGGTGGCCGACAGACCGAACGATGTCACCCAGGTGGTCATCGCCTCGGCAACGCCCGTCAGACTGATGGCCAGATTCAGGATGAACGCGGCGGTGATGATCAAGAGGATCATGCCGCTGGTCTTGGCGGTTTGCACAAAACAGTGTTGCAGCAGCGTCCAGTTCAGCTTTCCGCCGTGCCAGGCGAAGAACACTGAGGTGACAACACCGAGCGCGGCCGATTCGGTGGTCGTTGCCAGACCGGTGTAGAGGCTGCCCATCACGATGAAGAACACCACCGCTGGCGGAATCAGGTCTTTCAGCAGGCGCAAGCGCTGCGCCAGCGGCACCTTTTCCTCACGGATGGTGCTGCCCGTCAGGAGCGCGTGGCCCATGATGAAGAGCATGAAACACCCGGTCAGCAAGAGTCCAGGCAGGATGCCGGCAATGAACAGCTTGCCGATAGAGGTATCGGTCAACGAGCCATAGATGATCATGTTGACCGATGGCGGGATCAGGATGCCCAGCGTGCCGCCGGCTGCGATCGCCCCGAGCGACATGTCCATCCGGTAGCCGCGCTTGTACAGCGATGGCAACGCCACCGTGCCCACGGTGGCTGCAGTGGCCACCGATGAGCCTGAGGTGGCCGCGAACAGGGCGCTGCAGCCGATGCCGGTGTGCAGCAAGCCACCGGGAAGCCGGCCCAGCCAGGCAGCCAGTGCGCCGAACATGCGGTCGGCGATACCCGAGCGCAGCAGCAATTCGCCCATCAGCACAAACAACGGGACGGCCGTCAGCAAGTTGTCGTTGTGCACGCCCCAAAGCACCGGGGCGATGGAGTCGATGAATGGCATGCCGTAAGCCAGCAGGCCGCCGACGATTCCAACCCCCGCCATTGCAACGGCGATGGGCAGCCCTAGCAGCATCATGCCGAGCATGAGGCCAAAGGCGAGCAGGATGTAAGTGACGTTCATGCGCGGGCTCCCGGGGCGGTAATGTGATGGACATGGGGCGCATCGTCGCTTGAGCGCGTCTTGAGATCTTCAACCTCTTCATCGACTTCCTGCTTGGTCGAGCGCGGGCCGTAATCGGCGTTCAGCTCGTCGGTACGGCCGCTCAGCAGTAGGATCGACGCATGGATCGCAAATGCTGCAGAGACCAGGGCGAACATGATCAGACCGAGCAGCCAAGCGCTTTGCGGGTAGACCAAGGGGGTCGCCCAGGGCGTCTGCGCCACACTTTGGTAAGCCTGTGTGTCCCGGATCAC
>NZ_JMDZ01000043.1 GCF_000709345.1 Polaromonas glacialis
AGAAATCCTGGCCCAGTTCGGCCCTAGAGAATCGATGGACTACGACGTGGTCGTGGTCGGCGGCGGCCCGGGCGGGCTGTCGGCGGCGATTCGCCTGAAGCAACTGGCGGCTGAAAAAGGCACGGAGCTGTCGGTGGTCGTGCTCGAAAAAGGCTCCGAGCCCGGCGCGCACATCCTGTCGGGCGCGGTCATGGACCCTAGAGCCCTCACCGAGCTGATCCCCGACTGGAAGGCGCTGGGCGCGCCCTTGACGCAGCCGGTCACGGCCGACGAAGTGCTGTTCCTGAGCGAGACCGGCGCGACCAAAACGCCGGCGTTCTTCGTGCCCGACTGCTTTCACAACGACGGCAACTTCGTCATCAGCCTGGGCAACGTCACGCGCTGGCTGGCGAGTCAAGCCGAAAGCCTGGGCGTGGAAATCTTTCCCGGCTTTGCCGCCGCCGAAGTGCTGTACAACGACGACGGCTCTGTCCGGGGCGTGGCCACGGGCAACCTGGGCGTGGGCAAGGACGGCGAGCCCACGGAGAACTTTCAATTGGGCATGGAACTGCTGGGTAAGTACACGGTGTTTGCCGAAGGCGCGCGCGGCCACCTGGGCCGCCAGCTCATCAGCCGCTTCAAGCTGGACGAAGGCCGCGACCCACAGGCCTACGCGCTGGGCGTGAAGGAACTCTGGGAAATCGACCCCGCCAAGCACCAGCCGGGACTGGTCGTTCACACCGCCGGCTGGCCGATGACGAGCGACACCTACGGCGGCGGCTTTTTGTACCACCTCGATGGCAACCAGGTCACGCTGGGCTTTGTCACCGGGCTGGACTACAGCAATCCCTACCTGAGCCCCTTCGAGGAAATGCAGCGCTGGAAGACGCACCCGGCGATCCGCAAATACCTGGAGGGCGGCAAGCGCATCGGCTACGGCGCGCGGGCACTGACCGCCGGCGGCGCCTTGAGCCTGCCAAAAACCGTGTTTCCCGGCGGCGCGCTGATCGGCTGCGAGGCGGGTTATCTGAACGCGGCGCGCATCAAGGGCAGCCACGCGGCGATCAAGACGGGCATGCTGGCGGCCGAGGCGGCGTACGAAGCCGTGACGGCAGGCCGGCACCATGATGAACTGGGCAGCTACCCCGAGGCGTACGCAGCGAGCTGGCTGGCCAAAGAGCTGAACCAGTCGCGCAACTTCAAGTCGTGGTTCAAGAAGGGCCTGTACGTGGGCGCGTTGATGACGGGCGTCGAGCACTGGCTGCTGCCGCGCATCGGCGTGAAGAGCCCGCCGTGGACGATCCACCGTCACAAGCCCGATTACGCGATGCTCAGGCCGGCATCGGAGTGCCAGCCCATCGTTTACCCCAAGCCGGACAACAAGCTGACCTTTGACCGCCTCACGTCGGTGTTCATCAGCAACACCAACCACGAGGAGCACCAGCCCGCGCACCTGACGCTCAAGGACGCCAGCGTGCCGGTCAGCATCAACCTGGCCCGGTTCGCCGGCCCCGAGAGCCGCTACTGCCCGGCCGGGGTGTACGAATACGTCAAGAACGCCGACAACACAGACCGCCTGCAGATCAACGCGCAGAACTGCGTTCACTGCAAGACCTGCGACATCAAGGACCCGACGCAAAACATCGTCTGGGTCACCCCAGAGGGCGGCGGCGGGCCGAACTA
>NZ_JMDZ01000044.1 GCF_000709345.1 Polaromonas glacialis
CTCAAGCGCATCAATATCAACGCGCTGATCGATCCGGCCTTCCCGGTCCGCTCGGGCATTGCCAATAGCGACATCCTCAAGAGCTACCTCGGGCTGCTGTGCCTGGGCAAGAACGACTTTGACGCCATCGAGAGCTTTCGGGGTAACGCTTTTTTCATGCGCGCGCTGGGGTTGCAGGCGGTGCCGTCGAGTCCGACGCTGCGCCAGCGCCTGAACACCCAGGCCAGCGACTGGTTTGAACTGGCCGCGCAGATCAACCAGGCGCTGCTGGGCAGCCGTATTGAAGGGCGGCCCATTGATTTTGGCGCGCTGGGCTGCGGCTACACGCCAGTGGATCTGGACACCTTCGCGATGGACAACAGCGACACGCAAAAGGAACTGGTCGGGCGTACCTACGCGGGGGTTGATGGTTACTGTCCGCTGGCGGTGTACCTGGGCCGCCTGGGTTACTGTCTAGAGTTGGCGCTGCGCCCCGGCGTGCAGCATTCGGCCCGGGAGAGCGAGTACAACCTCGAACGCGCGCTGCCCCTGGCGGCAAGCCTGGTCAAGGGGCCTTTGCTGGTGCGTGCCGATTCGGGCTTTTGCTCTTTGAAGCTGATGCAGGAAATCTCGGCCCAGGGCGCGGCTCTTGGACGCGAGATAGCTCCTCAATCATCAAGTGGAACCCGCGCAAGACCCCAGTTGAGACGGTGGCAGTGGGAAAGGCGGGCGATCCGAACAATGCCTGGCAGACGCTGCGCCCGGGCAAACGCGAGTGCGTCTGGCAGGATAGGCTCGATCTGGTCGATGTCGGCAACCCAGCGAATCCGGCCCGGCGCGTTTACCGCCTGACCGAGCGCACGATCGACAAGTACGGCAATGCTTTGTTGCTGCCCGAATATGTGCTCGACGGCTGGACGACGACGCTGCCCGAGCGCTTTGAGGCGAAAGACATCATTGCGCTGTACGCCGACCACGCCACGCACGAGCAGTTTCACGCCGAGTTCAAGTCCGATATGGACCTGGAGCGCCTGCCCAGTGGCAAGTTTGACACCAATTATCTGGTCTGTCGGCTCGCTGCGGTCGCCATGAACCTGCTGCGCCTGATTGGACAAAACACCCTGAACGAGCCCGATGCGCCCGTGCGCCACCCGGCCCAGCGCCGGCGTATCAAGACGGTGTTGCACGAGATGATGTTCAAAGCCGCCCGCATGATCCGCCATGCTGGGCGTTGGGTGCTCGGCCTGGGCGCGAACGACAGTGGCTTTGCGGTGTTTGACCGGCATTACGGGCAACTCGCAACCGCGTAGCAGCGCAAATCCTCGCGCTGCCCCATGCTCCATTTACCTGGCCTGCGCGCAGCGCGGCATGTTCAGCCCTGGGCTGGAAAATCTTCATGCTGCTCAAAACCTGGGAAAACCGCCTTGCCCGCCCTCATGGCGTCGCCATAAACCGCTTCAGTACGCGACAGCACGGCATATTCCACCGGGATTTGTCCACTCCAGTTTGAAAATCAGGCCGCGTTTTTTGAACTCACGGATTCAGG
>NZ_JMDZ01000045.1 GCF_000709345.1 Polaromonas glacialis
GTCATTGCAGATATCAGAGATAATGCAGGCATGGTTTTTCACACCGAACAAGCGGACTCTTCAACACGGCAAGAGCAAAGCGTGCCGTCAAAGCTGGCTGACGAAGACTGGGCGGCGATAGAGCGCCTGCTGCCCGAGCATTGGCAAGCCAAGGCGCGTGAGCTGCACGCGCTCAGGCGCACGCGAGGCGTCGCGGATGCAGCAGCGCTGCTGCGCGTCATGCTCATTCACATTGCTCAGGGCTGCGGCTTGCGGGAGACTGCGCAGCGGGCACGCCTGGGCGGGATCGCCGCGCTCAGCGATGTTGCTGTTTTGAAGCGCCTGCGTCACTGCGCGAGCTGGTTTGAATGGATGGGCAGCCAGCTACGCCAGCAGTGGATGCCGGCCGCGCTCAAGGCGAGCCAGGCCTTGCGGCCCTGTTGGGGCAACTACTGCATCCGCCTGGTCGATGGCACCATGGTCAGCGAGCCTGGCGCGAGCGGCTCCAAGTGGCGCTTGCACTACTCCGTGCAGTGGCCTAGCCTGCGCGCCGACGAGGTCATTGTCAGCACCAGCAAAGAGGGAGAGACGCTGCGCCGCTTTACGGTTCTGCCTGGAGAGGTACTGGTCGCAGACCGGGGTTTTGCCAACCCGCCGGGCGTGGCCCATGTCCACGATGCGGGAGGCGCCGTGGTGGTGCGTACCAATTTGGTCACCTTGCCGCTAAAAACCGCGCAAGGCCAGCCGCTGGGGATTCTTGAGTGCGTCAGCGCACTGGAGACCGGGCAGTGCGGTGCATGGCCCGCCTACGTCAGCCACGGCAAGCGCCTGATTGCGGGGCGGCTGTGCGCGGTCAAGAAAGACGCCGCCTCGGCGCTCAAGGCGCGCCAGCGCGTGACGCGCGAAAGCCAGCGCAATGGCACCGAGCTGCAGCCGCGCACGCTGCTGGCGGCCGACTATGTGCTGGTCTTCACAACCGTTGGCGACGAGCTAAGCGCCGCTGAGGTGCTCGATTTATACCGGGCGCGCTGGCAAATTGAGCTGGTGTTCAAGCGGCTGAAGTCTTTAGCCGGGCTGGGACATCTAAAAAAGCATGACCCCCGGGCCGCTCGCGCGTGGCTACAGGGCAAGCTTTTGGTGGCGCTTCTCATTGATGCCTTGCGGGTCGCCGGCGAGGCTTTTCCCCCCTGGGGTTACATCGAACTCACTGGCAACCGCAGCGCCACTGGCGAGCAGGGCGCGAACGAAAACGAGAAGTCCGTGCCTGTGGCGGGAGTTCTCGCTGATGCATGAGTTGCTGTGTCGCGCCGTGCTGCCGGCCTTGTCACTTGTGCAGGCCCTTACCCAGTGGAGGTGCGTGCGCTATCGTCTGGCCGAGCCGCCTCGAAAACGAAAACTCAAGATTGACGAATGGAATAATTTTTAGGTTAGCGCTTATGCGC
>NZ_JMDZ01000046.1 GCF_000709345.1 Polaromonas glacialis
CCTGACTCCGACCTTCCTGAGCATTCGGGCTTACGCGTCAACAACGCCGCAGGGTTACCGGTTACGCGGGCCCGGCCCTTGAGGATGTCGAACGTCAGCTCGGGAATGATGCCTGCCAGGCGCGGCAGTCCTTGTGGATGAGCTGCTCCTGCAGCGCCGCGGTGGCGGACGAGATCATCACGGTTTTCTTGAGCACCTCGGCCGCGACAAGGGCCGCCAGGCAGTAGGCCACCGTCTTGCCGGTGCCGGTGCCCGCCTCTAACTGTGCCAGGTGGCTGCCCGAGCGGTCTGCGTCCTCGGGTGCCCTGGCCGAGAGGAACGTCAGCGGGCACCCCTGCATCATCTCGTACTGGCCCGGCCGGGCGATGAAGCCTGGCCTGTCCGCGGCGACTTCGCCATAAAGCAGCTCCAGCGGATGCGCGCAACTTCCAGCTGCCGGGCATCGATTCCCTGCTCACACGCGTACGCGGGCACGGCTGGCGAAGCTGGGGTTGGCATTGCAAGCGAGCTCATGGCCTCGATTATTGATGACGATCCCAAATCACTTTAAACAGCAGTGAGGTCTACCAGGCAGGTGTTTGCCGACCGGGCAGGTTATGAATTTTCATCGCCGAGAAATGGCGGGGCAGGGCACAGCACAAGCTGGATTTCCTTTTTGCAAGGCTTTGGTGCCTGACCCGAGCAAGCCGGCAGTCTTGCACGGTGCAAAGCTTGTGGGCTTCCCGTGCAACACAACTCAGGCAGTCTCCTGCGCCCTCGGGGGATGGTCCCTTTCACAGCAAGCGCGAACTGTTTAAAAAGCACTGCTGCCTGCCAGGCCGAAGAAAAAATCCGCAGCGCCTTAAGCGCAGTTCCCTATAAGATCGGCTGCTTAGCCTCAGATGGCTTTTCACTTATGCCCAACGACGACCTTTTTCCCTTTTCACCCCAGCAGGCCCCCCGGCCCGTCATTTCCATCAAGCCTCGCGCCCGGCTGCCCGAGGCGATCCGGGCCAGCCTGCGCGTGGCGAGCAGCCAGGCGCCAGGCGAGGCGCTGCGCCTTTCATTGGGCGATATCGATGAAGACCCGCACCAGCCCCGCACCGTCTTTGATACGGCCGAGTTGCAAAGCATGGCCGACAGCATCCGGGCGCACGGGGTGGTCCAACCCATCGTCGTGCGTCCGCCCGTCAATGGGCGTTATCTGCTAGCCTTTGGCGCGCGCCGCCTGCGCGCGTCCCGGCTTGCCGAGGTGCCGGACATTCCCGCGGTGATTCGTCCGGCGGGCTCGGGCGACTTTGCCGAGCAGCTCGTTGAGAACCAGCAGCGCGCCG
>NZ_JMDZ01000047.1 GCF_000709345.1 Polaromonas glacialis
GCGGTCAACGGCTGGGCGGCGCAGCGCGCAGCCGATGGTTTGAGCGCGTGCAGCGTTCGCACTGGCGGGTACTGCAGGGCTCGTCAGCGGCTGCCACTGGAGATGGTCAGCACGCTCGCGCGCAAAACAGGGCGGCTGCTCGGCGAAAAAGCGCTGGCGCAATGGCTCTGGCGCGGTCGCGCGGTCAAGCTGGTGGACGGCACCTGCCTGTCGATGCCCGATACCGCGCAGAACCAAGCCTTGTATCCCCAGCCCAGCACGCAGGCGCCCGGGGTCGGCTTTCCCCTGGCGCGGCTGGTCATGGTGATTTGCCTGGCCACCGGCGCGGCGCTGGACGCGGCGATAGGGCCACAGCGCGGCAAAGGCAGTGGCGAGCTTGGGCTGGTACGCCGTCTGCTCGCAGGCTTTTGCCCCGGCGATGTAATGCTTGCCGATGCCTTGTACTGCAACTATTTTCTGATCGCCACGCTGATGGCCGCCGGTGTGGATGCGCTGTTCGAGCAAAACGGAGCACGAATCACCGACTTTCGACGCGGCCAGTCGCTGGGCACACGCGATCACATCGTGCGCTGGCCCAAGCCCGCAGCCCGTCCAGAGTGGATGACGCCCGAGCAGTACGCGCGCTTTCCCGATGAGATCACGCTGCGTGAAGTCAAGGTCGATCATCAGGTGCTGGTCACCACGCTGCTCAACCATCGCCAGGTCACCAAGCGCGACCTCTCGGCGCTGTACGCGCGTCGCTGGAACGTTGAGCTGGACCTGCGCAACCTCAAGACCACCACGGGCATGGATGTACTGAGCTGTCAGACGCCGCAGATGAACGAAAAGCAACTGTGGGTCCATCTGCTCGCTTACAACGTGATCCGACTGCTCATGGCGCAGGCTGCCTGCAATGCCGGGATAGACCCGCGCGGCCTGAGCTTTAAGCACACGGTGCAACTGTGGTTAGAGTGGGTCTCGCGAGGCCTCTCAGCCACCAAGGATTGCGGGCAGTTGTTCGCGTTGATCGCTCAATGCCGGGTCGGCCATCGACCCGGACGCATCGAGCCGCGAATGCGAAAACGAAGGCCCAAACCCTACCCCTGGTTGAAGGTGCCGCGCGCCCAAGCCCGCCAACATGTCGAGAAGCATGGTCATGCTTACGAGCCAAAGTAAGTGCCATTCG
>NZ_JMDZ01000048.1 GCF_000709345.1 Polaromonas glacialis
CTAGCATCGCACTCGGCCAGGTGGCGGGCAATGTCGTCATACATTCCCAACGCCTGACGCAGCACGAACAGGTGCTCTTCGCGCCAGTTGCCGGTCAGCGCTTTCGTGATTTCCTGCGCGCTGGCCTTGACGCGGCTGTGGCGGTGGCGTGCCAGCGCCCTAGGGTCACGCTCGCCAGCGACGATGTCCCGGATAATCAATTGGCCGCTCAGTCCCATCACATCGGTGAGCACCTCGGTGAGCTGGATGTTCATCTGCACCAGCGCCTTTTGCATGCGCTGGACCCAACTGCCCTGCTCGACCAGCAGCACGTCACGCTGACGCGCCACCGCCCGCAGCTCGCAGACCTGGGCGTCTGGACGAAACGCCGCGCGCAGCAAACCCAGGCTCATGAGCTTTTGCAGCCACTGGCAGTCCTGCACGTCGCTCTTGCGCCCGGGGACGTACTTCATCTGCCGCGTATCGACCAGCCAGACTTTCAGGCCGCGCTGTTCGAGCACTTCAAACACCGGGATCCAGTACACGCCAGTGGACTCCAGCGCTACGGTGTCCACGCCGCACGCGAGCAGCCAGCCGGCCATCGCGTTCAAGTCGGCCGTCATCGCGCCGAACTCGCGCACCGGGTCATCGGCCAGATGCGCGGGCACCGCCACCCAGTGGCTCGATGCGCCCACATCAATGCCCGCGGCATTGGGAAACACCTCACTGTCATGCTTGCGAATGGCCATGGCATCCTCCACAATGGTTGATCAATGGCAGCGCCATGGGAAGCGTCAAATTGGACTCACTCTCTCAAACGGGATGCGCATCGCTGCGCTCACCACTGTCGCTGACGATTCCCCGACCATGCTCAAAAGCGGGCTTGCTTGAAACTCGCACCAATGCCAAGTCGGTCATCTCGGCGCTGCCATTGCCTTTTTAGCGCAAATCGGCGCATGGGGCATCCGGCCTGTCCCATTGTTTCTTCAGGAACGCTTGGCCCGCGCGCGGGGTTGGGAAGCTCAAAAGTTA
>NZ_JMDZ01000049.1 GCF_000709345.1 Polaromonas glacialis
CGCAGAGCTGGCGCACCATCGCCGATTCGATCATGGCGCGAACCTCAAACACCTGGCGGGCTTCCTCGATGCTGGGCATGGCGACGGACGCGCCTCGTGCCGCCTCCAGAACCACCAGATGCTCGCGGCTGAGCTGATTCAGCGCCTGGCGCACGATGGTGCGCGAGACATCAAAAATGTCAGCGATTTTTTGTTCGGTGAGCTTGGTGCCCGGCATCAGCCGGCGCTCAACGATGGCAGCGGTGATGGACTCCACGATGCGTTGCGTCGAGCCCGGTGACACAGCCGCTTCCTTGGCGCCGACAACCTGAAGATGGTTAAGACGTTTCATGGATTTTTGTGATTGCGTATTCATTGTGATTTTCAAAGTGTATACACTTTACTCCAGTAAAACAAGTTTTTATCATTGCTAGACCCCGATGTTCGGAGGTCGTGTCAGTTTCGTTGTGTTTTAAAAAGGAGAATTTTTATGGGCCATCTCAGTACCCACGTGCTCGACACCATGAACGGTTGCCCCGCTGCTGGCATGAAAGTGACGCTGCAGCGCCTTGCAGGCGCAAGCTTCGAGACCCTCAAAACCCTCACCCTGAATGCCGATGGCCGCAACGATGGCGGGCCGTTGCTGGACGCCGGCGCCATGGCGATCGGGCGTTATCGCCTGCTGTTCGAGGTGGCGGCGTACTTTCGCGCCCGTGGCGTCGTGCTGCCCGAGCCTGCCTTTGTCGATGTCGTGCC
>NZ_JMDZ01000050.1 GCF_000709345.1 Polaromonas glacialis
CTCAACATGTCCGCCGGCACGCTCAGGAAGTGGCTGCAAAGCGCAAGCAAGAAAACCGGCACGATAGCCCCCCCGGTGTCCGCTGCAACTGCTGCACTGGACGGCCCGGCGTCGGCCTGGACGCCTGCACAGCGTTTGATGGCGCTGCAGCAAAGCTATGCACTGGATGACATGGCCCGGGCCAGCTGGTGCCGCGAGCATGGCGTGTTCGAGCATCAGCTGGTGCAGTGGCACCAGGCGTTTTGCACCCCTGCCGTGCCCGCTTCACGCGAGGCGAGCGGCGCCTTTCGCGAGCTGCAGCGCCAGCATGATCAGTTGCAGCGCGAACTCAGGCGCAAGGAAAAGGCGCTGGCCGAGGTGGCTGCCTTGCTGGTGTTGCAAAAAAACTTCCAGGCGCTGTTGGAGGGCGCGGACAAATGACGTCCGTCCAGCAGCGCCAAAAGTTGCTCGGCCTCATTGACAAGGCCTGCGCCGACGGGGCGCGTTTGCAACCGGCTTGCCGCCAGATCGGCTTGTCGTGCCGCAGCGTGCAGCGCTGGCAGCGCTCTGAGGCGGCCGAGGGTGACCAGCGCCCTTCAGGCAAGCGGCGCTATGCACGCCCGGCCAACAAGCTGCTTGAAGAAGAGCGCCAGGCCGTGATGGCCACGCTCAACAGCGAAGCGTTCAAGGACTTGCCGCCGAGCCAGATCGTGCCTCGCCTGGCCGACAGCGGCGTCTATGTGGC
>NZ_JMDZ01000051.1 GCF_000709345.1 Polaromonas glacialis
TGGCAGCCTCGCTGATCGAGCGCTTGTCGATGTTGACCAGTCGCAGCATCTCGTACTTGACCTGCAGCACATCGTCGGGGTCGAAGAACGCGTTGTTGGCGAACAGTGCGTGAGTGACGCCGTGCGCACGCGGGTTGAGCGCAGCGTGCTGGCGCAGGACCGCTTGCTTGTCGTGCTTGTCTCGATCTATGGGCATGGACCCTCCTCGGCTCAGGCCAGTCAATGTATGTAAATAGGATTATGTTCGGCATGAACACACTGTCAAGGTGATCACTGCAAGCGATAGGAGGTTTCATGTGCAGCATGTATGTTGAGCTCCCATGCCAGTAGCATCGAACAGATGCAAGACAAGACGTAATCGCCTTTACACTTTGCACAATATCTTCTTTACACTGAAGGGGCCGGCTCATGACTTCATTGCCTCGATCAGTTGCACCAATTCGAGGAGTTCTTGAGCCCGGAACGCGGCACGTCCCCGCGCCACAGCATTGAAAGGGTCTTCGGCGACCAGGTCGGTCCAGACCGCCGGCATCGAGTGCGAGCCTCCTGCTGTGTCGTGGAAAAAAACCCTGTCTTCGCGCCAGTTCCTCCCACGCTCGACCAGATCGAACACCTGACCGAACAGCGGATGGTGCGGATGGGTGACGCGAAAAGGTCGTCGCTCAACGTCGCCATGCGGCGCAGTTGACTGCTCGCTCCAATCCCTATGTCGAATCGGC
>NZ_JMDZ01000052.1 GCF_000709345.1 Polaromonas glacialis
AAGTACGATTTCCCCGGTGACGACACCCCGATCATCCACGGCTCGGCCAAGCTCGCCCTCGAAGGCGACAAGGGTCCGCTGGGCGAAGAAGCCATCATGAAGCTGGCCGACGCACTGGACAACTACATTCCCCTGCCAGAGCGCGCTGTCGACGGCGCCTTCCTGATGCCCGTGGAAGACGTGTTCTCGATCTCCGGCCGCGGCACCGTGGTGACCGGCCGTATCGAGCGCGGCATCATCAAGGTCGGCGAGGAAATCGAGATCGTCGGCATTGCCGACACGCAAAAGACGATTTGCACCGGCGTGGAAATGTTCCGCAAGCTGCTCGACCAGGGCCAGGCGGGCGACAACGTCGGCATCTTGCTGCGCGGCACCAAGCGTGAAGACGTGCAGCGCGGCCAGGTGCTGTGCAAGCCCGGTTCGATCAAGCCGCACACGCACTTCACCGGCGAGATCTATGTCCTGTCCAAGGACGAAGGCGGCCGCCACACGCCCTTCTTCAACAACTACCGCCCACAGTTCTACTTCCGCACGACGGACGTAACCGGCGCGATCGAGTTACCAGAAGGCAAGGAAATGGTCATGCCAGGCGACAACGTGTCGATCACCGTCAAGCTGATCAACCCGATTGCCATGGAAGAAGGCCTGCGTTTCGCCATCCGCGAAGGCGGCCGTACCGTGGGCGCTGGCGTTGTGGCCAAGATCCTCGCGTAAT
>NZ_JMDZ01000053.1 GCF_000709345.1 Polaromonas glacialis
GCGGCCTTCATTTTTGCCATTGATTGCTCCTTGTTTAGATGGCTCGATCATTCCTTTGGCACGTGTACTTGTGAATACCATTGCATCGATAAGACCTATTCCATGGCGGCATAAATACGCAAAACGCGATTACAGTCAGCGCCATGGATCGCGTCACCGGCATTGCCCTTTTTATTCGCGTCGTCGAGACCGGCAGCTTCAGCAAGGCGGCCGGTGAGACCGGCATTACCCAGCCCACGGCCACCAAGGCCGTGGCCGCCATGGAGCAGCGCCTGGGCGCCAGGCTGCTGCACCGCTCGACACGCGGCGTGACGCTGACCGAAGTGGGCGCGCTGTATTACGACAAATGCAAGCTGATCGCCCGCGAGATCGAGGAAGCCGACAACCTGGCCACGCTGCTGCAAAGCAAGGTGGGCGGCAACCTGCGCATCAGCACCTCGGTGGCGTTCGGGCGGCGCGTGGTGGTGCCGCTGGTGCTGCGCTACATGCAGCAGCACCCGGACATCACACTGGACTTGACCTTTGACGACCGCTACGTGAACCTGGTCGAGCAAGGCATTGACCTGGCCATCCGCATGGGGCCGATGGCCGACTCGACGCTGGGCGCGCGCTACCTGGGCACCAATCCGTGGCTGATGGTGGCGGCGCC
>NZ_JMDZ01000054.1 GCF_000709345.1 Polaromonas glacialis
GCTCGGTCGTGCGCTGGAACGGCGCCAATCGCACCACGACGTTTGTCAGCGCCACGCGGCTGACGGCTGCCATCCCGGCCTCGGACACGGCCACGGCCGGCACCGCGCAAGTGTCGGTGTTCAACCCGACGCCAGGAGGGGGCATTTCCCCGTCGCCGCTGGCCTTTGCCATCAGCGCATCGCCCCCGCCTGCGAACAACCCGGTTCCGGCCCTGTCCTCGATTGCGCCGGCGACCGCTGCCACGGGCGGGAATGCCTTCACGCTGACCGCCACCGGCACAAGCTTTGTGCCCACCTCCAAGGTGCGCTGGAATGGCGTGGAGAGATCGACGACCTACATTAGCGCCACGCAACTTGCCGCAGCGATTCCGGCCACTGACCTTCAGGCCGCCGGCACCGCGCAGGTCAGCGTGGTCACGCCGACACCGGGGGGCGGTACGTCGGCTATTCAGACCTTCACCGTCAGCAGCACGCCGGTCCCCGGCAACCCGGTTCCGGCATTGGCGTCGCTGGCGCCGGCCGGCGCTACAGCGGGCAGCGGGGGCCTGAGTTTGACTGTGAACGGCTCGAACTTCGTGACCGGCTCGGTCGTGCGCTGGAACGGCGCCAATCGCACCACGACGTTTGTCAGCGCCACGCGGCTGAC
>NZ_JMDZ01000055.1 GCF_000709345.1 Polaromonas glacialis
CTCTCAAGAAACAAAACTCGCTGAGCCAGATTTTCAGGTCCCCGCCACCACTGGCGTGATTACAAAGCCCAAGTTTGTGGCCCGACGTTTGAGCGCTGCGACGCTGCGCTGGCGCTGCTGCTCTTCATAGCGCTGTTGGCCTTGATCGACAAATTCTTCTCCGCGTGTCAGCATGAAATACACCATGCGCGCCAGCTTGTGCGCCACTGCCGTGTTGGCGCTGGGCTTGTCCATGCGGGCGCACAGGCGGCGGTAATACGCGCCCAGCGCGCTGTTGCCGTGATACAGGCTCATGGCGGCCATCTTCAGTGCCTGGCGCACCCGGTTGCTCGATTGCCGAGTCCTGCTTGAAAGCACCTTGCCTCCGCTGATTTTGGTGCCCGGACACAACCCCAGCCAGGAACAGAAGTGCTTGACCGTGGGAAAGCGGCTCAGGTCGGGGCCGATTTCCGTCAGTATCTTGCTTGCCACCGTCAAGCCAAGCCCGTTGATGCGCGTGAGATCGACGCCTGCCCAGTTGGCCAGTATCTGGCGAATGTCGAAGACCTGGCGCTGCTTGCTCCCCGCGCGCGGTGCCTTGCCCAGATCGACTTGTTGCTCGCCCAGATCGCGCAGTTGCGCGTGCAACCTAGC
>NZ_JMDZ01000056.1 GCF_000709345.1 Polaromonas glacialis
AGAAGGTGAATCTTGTAGACAGAGCGCCAAGGCGAGACGTGATCCCGCATGGTGCCCACTACCAGCATGGGCGCCTTGATGTCCATGAGGGACACGCCCGTGCCCCCCAAACGGTAATGCCCGCAGGCCAGCGCGTTGTCAAGATAAAGCGAAGACAGGTATTCCGAATGCATGCGCTCGGTCAGGCGCGTCACGTTGGTGTTCCAGCTCATCATGTCGTTGCCCACGTCGTCCTCGCCCAGCAGGTAACGATGCGTCTGGCGAGACCAGATCAACTCGCGGGAATTGAGAAACTGGAAGGCGCCGCCCATCTGCCGCCCCGACATGTAGCCGGTGCGTGCCATGGTCTCGCGTAAGGTCTGGATCTGGTCATCGTCGATAAAAACGCCAAGTTCGCCGGGTTCACTGAAGTCGGTCAACGACGCCAGCAGGGTGACCGTGGCCAACTCGGGCAGATAGCCCCATCGGGCGGCATTTTCCTTCAGGCCCAGCGCGGCGGCCACGATGGACAGGAACGTGCCGCCCAGGCAGTAGCCCATCGCGTGAATGCGGGGCGCACCCGTAAGCGACTTGACGGCGGCCATGGCTTCCATCACGCCCATCTGCAGGTAGTC
>NZ_JMDZ01000057.1 GCF_000709345.1 Polaromonas glacialis
CCACTGCGCTTCGTTTATTCCCGCTCAACCGTCAACACAAGGTGCAGTATGAAGTCCACGCCTTGTCTTGCGGGTGGTAGGCGCGCGCGGGCAGCACCGAGCAGCCGTAGTGGCGGGCAAAGTCCAGCACGCTGTCGGTGAGCAGCGGCTCGTAGCGGTTGGCCTGGCTGACCAACGCGCGTGGGTTGTCGGGAATGATGAGCTGGGGCACGCCGCCAAAGAAGGTCAACGCACAAGCGGTGCCATTGAGCCAGTCGGCCGCTGTTTGGCGCGGTGTGGCCAGCGCAAAGCTGTAGCCGGACGCTGCCATGGCGGCCACGAAGATGTTGGCACGCCCCACCTCGACACCGTGCTCAAACAGGGTAATGGTGGGGCCGGCGTAGTCGATAAACATCTTCTCGCCGGCGCGGTGTGTCTGGCGCATGGAGCGCTTGAGCCGTTTGGCAAACTGGCGGTAGTTCTCGCTGAACTGGGAGTAGCGCAAGGCTTTGAGGGGGCGCTCAGCACAGTGCTCCTCGCCCACCTGGGCGCTGTACTCCTGCCACAGCAGCATGACGGTGACGCCTTTGCGGCGCAGTTCTTGGTGCATGCGCCCGTAGTCCGGACGGGCGAA
>NZ_JMDZ01000058.1 GCF_000709345.1 Polaromonas glacialis
AGGGCGAGACCATGCTGGCCACGATGCAGCGCCTGGGAGTGGCGCACACGCGCAGCCGGCCGTCCGTAAGCAACGACAAGGACTACGTCGCATACTGCACTCCTTCCGTACGTTCAGGTGGAACCGTTGCCTCCAGACGCCGCTGCGAGAGCTTGGCGCCGGGCTTCTTGCGGGGAGCCAGGTCGCCTGGTGGTTCATACAAGGACTCGTTCTTGTCGCTGTAGGCGTGGCCTCGCAACAGGCCGCGCCGCAGCCAGATCTTGACAGTGTGGGGGGTGACGTGCAATGCGTCGGCCATTTCCTGCAGTGTCAACATGCCGCGCTCGCGCAATCGGTCGTACCGCGGTTTGAGATGGTAGTCGCGCGCCAAACGCGCGATCATCCGTGTATTGAATGCCGATCCCGCACCCGGCGCGAATCCACGAGCATTGAGAACGTCGGCGATCTGCGCCGTGGTGTGTTCGTCAAGCAAGTGGTCTATCTCCTGGACCACGGCAGTGGGCGTCACACGCTGCTGCCAGGAGCACTTGGGCAGGGGTAGATGCAGCGACTTGCGCGCACCACCCT
>NZ_JMDZ01000059.1 GCF_000709345.1 Polaromonas glacialis
ACATCGACAAGCGCTCGATCAGCGAGGCTGCCAAGGCCTGCGGCTTTTCGCGTCCCTCGTTCTACCAGGCCATGACGGCCTTCGAGAGCGGCGGCCTGGCCGCTTTACTCGCCCACAAGAGTGGTCCGCACGGTGGCCACAAACTCACGCCAACGGTGCTGCAGTTCATCTGCGAGGCGCGTGCTACCGATCCGGATATTCGTGCGGAGCGCCTGGCCGAGTTGGTGCACCAAAATTTCGGGGTGCAAGTTCACCCTCGCAGCATCGAGCGGCAGTTGCTGCGCAAAAAAAAACGGCGCTGATACCCGTGTCGCTTGCGCCGCTGCTGCGCGACGACAGTCTGGTTGCACGCTACGAAGATCTGCGCCAACAGGTGCTTGGCCGATCGGCCGTTCAACCCCAGGGCCTGGCTTTGTTCACCCGTGGCGGTATGTGCGCCTGGATGCAGGTGTGGAGTCAGTGCGTGGCGCCGACGCCGGTGCCGGCGCCGCCACAGGGTGACCAGCAGATCTGTCCAGCGCAGTTGCACAGGGACGTTGCAATGCTGCTGG